>NZ_CP171977.1:0-4800000 GCF_044055365.1 Pseudoduganella sp. UC29_106
AAAAAGCCCTTGCGGCCCTTCAATGGCTTTGCTATAGTTCTGTCCCTCGCAACGACGCATACGCAACGAAGCGAGATGTTCGAAGCGCGAAGCGCTGAAAACGAAGGGGTTGACGAGTTGCACGCTGTACCGCATAATCTCGCTTCTCTGCTGCTGACAAACACAACGATTTGTCGCTAAACGCAGCGATCTTTAAAAATCAACAGTCGATAAGTGTGGGCGTTTGACGATGTGCAACGCGCCGAATGGCGCGATGCTCAAATTATTAGTTTCAAACGCTCGCACAAAATAAACGTAAATCTCTTTATTGAGATTTCGTCAGTATTTTGAGTGAGTGACCCGCTAGAAATAGCGAAAACAGAGATTGAACTGAAGAGTTTGATCCTGGCTCAGATTGAACGCTGGCGGCATGCTTTACACATGCAAGTCGAACGGCAGCGCGGGGGGCAACCCTGGCGGCGAGTGGCGAACGGGTGAGTAATATATCGGAACGTACCCAAGAGTGGGGATAACGTAGCGAAAGTTACGCTAATACCGCATACGATCTCAGGATGAAAGCAGGGGACCGCAAGGCCTTGTGCTCCTGGAGCGGCCGATATCTGATTAGCTAGTTGGTGAGGTAAAGGCTCACCAAGGCAACGATCAGTAGCTGGTCTGAGAGGACGACCAGCCACACTGGAACTGAGACACGGTCCAGACTCCTACGGGAGGCAGCAGTGGGGAATTTTGGACAATGGGGGCAACCCTGATCCAGCAATGCCGCGTGAGTGAAGAAGGCCTTCGGGTTGTAAAGCTCTTTTGTCAGGGAAGAAAAGGGAGTGGCTAATATCCATTCCTGCTGACGGTACCTGAAGAATAAGCACCGGCTAACTACGTGCCAGCAGCCGCGGTAATACGTAGGGTGCAAGCGTTAATCGGAATTACTGGGCGTAAAGCGTGCGCAGGCGGTTTCGTAAGTCTGTTCGTGAAATCCCCGGGCTTAACCTGGGAATGGCGATGGAGACTGCGAGGCTAGAGTTTGGCAGAGGGGGGTAAGATTCCACGTGTAGCAGTGAAATGCGTAGAGATGTGGAGGAACACCGATGGCGAAGGCAGCCCCCTGGGTCAAAACTGACGCTCATGCACGAAAGCGTGGGGAGCAACAGGATTAGATACCCTGGTAGTCCACGCCCTAAACGATGTCTACTAGTTGTTGGGTCTTAATTGACTTAGTAACGCAGCTAACGCGTGAAGTAGACCGCCTGGGGAGTACGGTCGCAAGATTAAAACTCAAAGGAATTGACGGGGACCCGCACAAGCGGTGGATGATGTGGATTAATTCGATGCAACGCGAAAAACCTTACCTACCCTTGACATGGCAGGAATCCCGGAGAGATTTGGGAGTGCTCGAAAGAGAACCTGCACACAGGTGCTGCATGGCTGTCGTCAGCTCGTGTCGTGAGATGTTGGGTTAAGTCCCGCAACGAGCGCAACCCTTGTCATTAGTTGCTACGCAAGAGCACTCTAATGAGACTGCCGGTGACAAACCGGAGGAAGGTGGGGATGACGTCAAGTCCTCATGGCCCTTATGGGTAGGGCTTCACACGTCATACAATGGTACATACAGAGGGCCGCCAACCCGCGAGGGGGAGCTAATCCCAGAAAGTGTATCGTAGTCCGGATTGTAGTCTGCAACTCGACTACATGAAGTTGGAATCGCTAGTAATCGCGGATCAGCATGTCGCGGTGAATACGTTCCCGGGTCTTGTACACACCGCCCGTCACACCATGGGAGCGGGTTTTACCAGAAGTAGGTAGCTTAACCGCAAGGAGGGCGCTTACCACGGTAGGATTCGTGACTGGGGTGAAGTCGTAACAAGGTAGCCGTATCGGAAGGTGCGGCTGGATCACCTCCTTTCTAGAGTCTGCACGGACTCAAACGTCCACACTTATCGGCTGTTAGATCAAAAAGAAACGAGCGCGGGTCTGTAGCTCAGCTGGTTAGAGCACCGTGTTGATAACGCGGGGTCGTTGGTTCGAGCCCAACCAGACCCACCAAGTATCGTGTTGTACCACGGGGGATTAGCTCAGCTGGGAGAGCACCTGCTTTGCAAGCAGGGGGTCGTCGGTTCGATCCCGTCATCCTCCACCACTGCCTTTATGTGTGCGATAGACGCAGACATAAGAGTAGTACTCGTTCTTTAACAATCTGGAAGAAGTAAAGTTTTATTAAGCGTGAATCGAAAGATTTACACTTAGGGTAGTGTTCCGAAAGGAACGCATACAAAAACTCATCAAACACAGTAGTAAGTGCTTAGAACTATAGCCGTCAAGGTTATAGGGACAAGTGACTAAGTGCACATGGCGGATGCCTTGGCGATTACAGGCGATGAAGGACGTAGAAGTCTGCGATAAGCTTCGGGGAGCTGACAAACAAGCTTTGATCCGAAGATTTCCGAATGGGGAAACCGGCCTTTTAGGTCATCGTATTCTGAATACATAGGAATACGAAGCGAACGCGGCGAACTGAAACATCTAAGTAGCTGCAGGAAAAGAAATCAACCGAGATTCCCAAAGTAGTGGCGAGCGAAATGGGAAGAGCCTGTACGTGATAGTCGTTTGGATAGTGGAAGCCTCTGGAAATAGGCGCCATAGCGGGTGATAGCCCCGTACACGAAATTCAAGCGGTGGTACTAAGCGTACGACAAGTAGGGCGGGACACGAGAAATCCTGTCTGAAGATGGGGGGACCATCCTCCAAGGCTAAATACTCGTAATCGACCGATAGTGAACCAGTACCGTGAGGGAAAGGCGAAAAGAACCCCGGGAGGGGAGTGAAATAGATCCTGAAACCGTGTGCATACAAACAGTCGGAGCCTCGTAAGGGGTGACGGCGTACCTTTTGTATAATGGGTCAGCGACTTACATTCAGTGGCGAGGTTAACCAGATAGGGGAGCCGTAGAGAAATCGAGTCCGAACAGGGCGCCAGTCGCTGGGTGTAGACCCGAAACCAAGTGATCTATCCATGGCCAGGTTGAAGGTGCGGTAACACGCACTGGAGGACCGAACCCACTAATGTTGAAAAATTAGGGGATGAGCTGTGGATAGGGGTGAAAGGCTAAACAAACTTGGAAATAGCTGGTTCTCTCCGAAAACTATTTAGGTAGTGCCTCAAGTATCACCACCGGGGGTAGAGCACTGTTATGGCTAGGGGGTCATCGCGACTTACCAAACCATTGCAAACTCCGAATACCGGTGAGTGCGAGCTTGGGAGACAGACGTCGGGTGCTAACGTCCGGCGTCAAGAGGGAAACAACCCAGACCGCCAGCTAAGGTCCCAAAGATTGGCTAAGTGGAAAACGAAGTGGGAAGGCTAAAACAGTCAGGATGTTGGCTTAGAAGCAGCCATCATTTAAAGAAAGCGTAATAGCTCACTGATCGAGTCGTCCTGCGCGGAAGATGTAACGGGGCTAAGCCAGTCACCGAAGCTGCGGATATCCGCAAGGATATGGTAGGAGAGCGTTCTGTAAGCCTGCGAAGGTGGCTTGTAAAGGCTGCTGGAGGTATCAGAAGTGCGAATGCTGACATGAGTAGCGATAATGCGGGTGAAAAGCCCGCACGCCGTAAGCCCAAGGTTTCCTGTTCAACGTTCATCGGAGCAGGGTGAGTCGGCCCCTAAGGCGAGGCAGAGATGCGTAGCTGATGGGAAGCAGGTTAATATTCCTGCACCGTCGTATGATGCGATGGGGGGACGGATCGCGGAAGGTTGTCTAGCTGTTGGAATAGCTAGTTTCTGGTTCATAGGAGGTACTTAGGCAAATCCGGGTACGTAATCCAAGGGACTGGGACGAGCGCTCTTGTAGCGCGAAGCAATCGGAAGTGGTTCCAAGAAAAGCCTCTAAGCTTCAGTCATACGAGACCGTACCGCAAACCGACACAGGTGGGCGAGATGAGTATTCTAAGGCGCTTGAGAGAACTCGGGAGAAGGAACTCGGCAAATTGGTACCGTAACTTCGGGAAAAGGTACGCCCCGGTAGCTTGACCACTTTACTGTGGAAGGGCGAAAGGGTTGCAATAAACTGGTGGCTGCGACTGTTTAATAAAAACACAGCACTCTGCAAACACGAAAGTGGACGTATAGGGTGTGACGCCTGCCCGGTGCTGGAAGATTAAATGATGGGGTGCAAGCTCTTGATTGAAGTCCCAGTAAACGGCGGCCGTAACTATAACGGTCCTAAGGTAGCGAAATTCCTTGTCGGGTAAGTTCCGACCTGCACGAATGGCGTAACGATGGCCACACTGTCTCCTCCCGAGACTCAGCGAAGTTGAAGTGTTTGTGATGATGCAATCTACCCGCGGCTAGACGGAAAGACCCCATGAACCTTTACTGTAGCTTTGCATTGGACTTTGAACCAATCTGTGTAGGATAGGTGGGAGGCTTTGAAGCGGGGACGCCAGTTCTCGTGGAGCCAACCTTGAAATACCACCCTGGTTTGTTTGAGGTTCTAACCTTGGCCCGTGATCCGGGTCGGGGACAGTGCATGGTAGGCAGTTTGACTGGGGCGGTCTCCTCCTAAAGTGTAACGGAGGAGTTCGAAGGTACGCTAGGTACGGTCGGACATCGTGCTAATAGTGCAATGGCATAAGCGTGCTTAACTGCGAGACCGACAAGTCGAGCAGGTACGAAAGTAGGACATAGTGATCCGGTGGTTCTGTATGGAAGGGCCATCGCTCAACGGATAAAAGGTACTCTGGGGATAACAGGCTGATTCCTCCCAAGAGTTCATATCGACGGGGGAGTTTGGCACCTCGATGTCGGCTCATCACATCCTGGGGCTGTAGCCGGTCCCAAGGGTATGGCTGTTCGCCATTTAAAGTGGTACGTGAGCTGGGTTTAAAACGTCGTGAGACAGTTTGGTCCCTATCTGCCGTGGGCGTTGGAAATTTGAAGGGGGCTGCTCCTAGTACGAGAGGACCGGAGTGGACGAACCTCTGGTGTACCGGTTGTCACGCCAGTGGCATTGCCGGGTAGCTAAGTTCGGAAGAGATAACCGCTGAAAGCATCTAAGCGGGAAACTTGCCTTAAGATGAGATTTCCCGGAGCCTTGAGCTCCTTGAAGGGTCGTTCGAGACCAGGACGTTGATAGGTCAGGTGTGGAAGTGCAGTAATGCATTAAGCTAACTGATACTAATTGCCCGTACGGCTTGTCCCTATAACCTTGCCGGTTATACGCACTTACCGTGTTTGAGATACCCAACTTACTTCTTCCAGATTCAGTGTGGCGCCGCAGTGAGCGGCGACATACGTACAAGTTATGCTTGATGACCATAGCAAGTCGGTCCCACCCCTTCCCATCCCGAACAGGACCGTGAAACGACTTTGCGCCGATGATAGTGCTGCAACCAGTGTGAAAGTAGGTTATCGTCAAGCTAGTTATTCAGGTGCCGCGCCTCAGCGCGAACCAACAGGTCAAGTCTGATGACCATAGCAAGTCGGTCCCACCCCTTCCCATCCCGAACAGGACCGTGAAACGACTTTGCGCCGATGATAGTGCTGCAACCAGTGTGAAAGTAGGTTATCGTCAGACTAGTAATTAAGGAAAAGCCCGCTGGCTAACGCTAGCGGGCTTTTTTGCTTTCTTAGAACCCACGGCGTGAAGCAGGTGGCTGCCACATCGTGGCAGCCACCAGTTTTAGGCCGTGGGTTTTTTGTTATGTATAACTAGTCATCATGTTGTAACTACTGCTTCGTAAGCTGTCACTTTTTTAACTAGAAGGACAGCCATGAAGCTCCCACGACTCTCTCCCCTTGCGCTTGCACTGACCCTGGCCGCCTGCGGCGGCGGCGATAACGCCCAGGACCCACCGAAAGCCCAGATCGCCGGCGTCTTTCTGGACGGCGCTGTTGAAGGCCTGGACTATGTCGTCGGCACCGGCGCCAAGACCAGCACCGGCTCGAAGGGCGAATTCAACTGCACGCAAGGCGACACCGTGAGCTTCAGCCTGGGCGGCATGAACCTGGGCAGCGCCACCTGCGCCGCCACCATCACTCCGCTGCAGCTGGCCGCGGCCACCGACACCAAGGACGCGAAAGTCGTCAACCGCCTGATGGCATTGCAGCTGCTGGATGAAGACAATGATCCGTCCAACGGCATCAAGCTGGCCGCCGATGTGAAGACCGCGATGGCCTCCAAGAGCGCCGACTTTGCCGCTTCCGCCGCGGACTTCAACAAGGCCTTCGCCGCGACCCTGGCCGCCGCCGGCGCCAAATACGCCGGCCGCAGCATCGATGACGACCGCCGTGCCCTGGTTCGCGAACACTTCGAAGACACACTGAATTCCAAGGTCGCCACCACCACCGAATCCTTCACCCAGGGCGACGTGGCCGTAACCGTGACCCGCTACCAGGTCCAGGCGGCCAACAGCTTCTACATTCCATACGAAGGCACGAACGCCAAAGTGAAGGAAGACTTCCCGCTCGGCTTCCTGCCGTCCTACGGTTCCGCGCTGGCCTTCAAGGGCAGCAACGCCAATGGCGACCTGGAGTTCTATGGCCTGACCGACCGCGGCCCGAACGGGGACGGCCCGAACGTGCCAACGCCGAACGGCACCGGTCTGACCGGCTCCAAGATTTTCCCGTCGCCTGGCTTCGCGCCTGCGATTGGCGTGATCACCGTCGGCAAGACCGGCGCCGTGCTGAGTTCCTCGATGCCGATCAAGGTCTCCGCGTCCGTGAAGGCTTCCGGCCTGGCGATCCCGCCGGGCACCCTGGGCAACTCGGCTGAAGTGCCGGTGATGGATGCGATGAAGTACGACCCGTCCACCAAGGCTGTTTTCGATCCGAACGGCCTGGATACCGAGTCCATCGCCTTCGACAAGAAGCGCAACGCGCTGTGGATCTCGGACGAATACGGTCCCTTCATCATCAAGGTCGATCCGGCCACCGGCATCATCCAGTCCCGCTATGCACCGGGCAGCGGCCTGCCGACCATCTTCGCCAAGCGCCGCGCCAACCGCGGCATGGAAGGCATGGCGCTCGACAGCGTAAGCGACAAGCTGCACGGCTTCCTGCAAAGCCCCCTGTCCGATGGCAGCTCGCTGTACAGCGTGACCGGCAAGAACGAGCAGGTCGAGCGCTTCGCACGCTTCACCCGCTGGATCGAGTTTGACCCGAACACCGGTTCCACCAGCAAGATGTACGCGTATCCGATCAGCGGCGCCGACTATCAGGATGGCCGCACCGGCAACGCCAAGCTGGGTGACATGGTCGCGCTGGGCAACGGCAAATTCATCGTGATCGAGCAGGGCGCGGCGCCAAACGGCAAGGTGTTCAACAAGCTGATGCTGGTCGAAATCGGCAGCGCCACCGACATCAACGCCGCCGCCTTCAATCCGGCTACGTCCGACCTGGAAAAGAGCTCGATGGCCGCTGCCGCCGTCAACGGCGCCGATTGGTCCAAGGTCGTGCCGCTGAAGAAGACCTTGTTGCTGAACCTGAACGCGATCGGCTGGCTGGCTGAAAAAGCCGAAGGCCTGACCATCGTCGACGGCAGCACGCTGGCCCTGGCCAACGACAATGACTTCGGCCTGAAGACCAAGATCTTCACGCCGGCCGGCGTGGCCGTTTCCGACGCTGACGTCACCAAGTGCAATATCGACGCCAACGGCGTGATCATCACCAGCACTTCCGCAGGGTGCGACGCCGCCAACAGCATCCGCGTGGCCCGCGGCGACGACAAGGAACGTCCAAGCCGCATCTGGCTGATCAAGTTCGGCAAGGCACTGACCAGCTACTAAGTCCGTGCGCAGCGCTCCTGCCAGTTGAAGGATAATGCTGGCAGGAGAGCAGCATGGCGCACGAAACCATCAAAGTAGAGGGAGGCAGCCCGGTCAAGATGTGGACCGAGGGCGTGCCTGTCGAGCCGGAAGCCAGGGAACAGCTGGTCAATACGGCGAAGATGCCCTTTATCTACAAGCACATTGCGGTGATGCCCGATGTCCACCTGGGCAAGGGCTCGACCATCGGCAGCGTGATCCCGACTGTAGGCGCGGTCATCCCGGCCGCTGTCGGCGTCGACATTGGGTGCGGCATGATGGCCGCCAAGACCACGCTGTCCGCCAATGACCTGCCGGACAATCTCGGTCCCCTGCGCAGCGCCATCGAAAAAGCCATCCCCCATGGAATGAGCCCCAAGACCCGCGGCTACAAGGGCCGTGACCAGGGCTCGTGGTACGAACCGCCGCGCACCGTCGACCAGGCCTGGCTGCAACTGAAGGAAGAATTCGACGCGATCTGCGAAAAGAATCCCAGGCTGCGCCAGACCAACAACTACAAGCATCTCGGCACGCTCGGCACAGGCAATCATTTCATCGAAGTCTGCCTGGACGAGGAAGGCGCCGTGTGGTTCATGCTGCATTCGGGTTCGCGCGGCGTGGGCAATGCCATCGGCACCCACTTCATCGAACTGGCCAAGCAGGACATGCGCGTTCACCTGGCCAACCTTCCGGACCAGGACCTGGCCTATCTGAAAGAAGGCACGAAGCATTACGACGATTACGTGGAAGCCGTCGGCTGGGCGCAAAGGTTCGCGCGCATCAACCGCGAAGTGATGATGCAGAACCTGATCGCAGCCGTGCGCACGGTCATCAGGAAACCCTTCGAAACGCATGTGGAAGCGGTCAACTGCCACCACAACTATGTGCAGAAGGAGCGCCACTTCGGGCGCGACGTACTGGTGACGCGCAAGGGAGCGGTATCCGCGCGCGAAGGCGAGATGGGCATCATTCCCGGCTCGATGGGCGCCAAAAGCTTTATTGTGCGCGGCAAGGGCAATGCCGAAAGCTTCCATAGCTGCAGCCACGGCGCCGGCCGCACCATGAGCCGCAACGAGGCCAAGCGCCGCTTCACGCGCGAAGACCAGGAGCGCGCTACGCGCGGCGTCGAGTGCCGCAAGGATGAAGCGGTGATCGACGAGATTCCGATGGCCTACAAGGACATCGATGCCGTCATGCAGGCGCAGCAGGATTTGGTGGAAGTCGTGCACACATTGAAGCAGGTGGTCTGCGTGAAAGGGTGAGCGATGATTGAACTGGACGGCTCCACGGGCGAGGGCGGCGGACAGATTCTCCGCACTGCGCTCACGCTGTCCATGATCACCGGCCAGCCCTTCCGCATCATCAACATCCGCGCCAACCGACAGCCCGCCGGCCTGCGCCGGCAGCACCTGGCGGCGGTGCGCGCAGCGGGGATCGTCTGCAGGGCGCAGATTTCGCACGCCGAAGTAGGCTCGAAGGAGCTGGAATTCACGCCGGGCGTGCTTACTGGCGGCGTCTACGAATTCAATATCGGCACGGCCGGCAGCACGACACTGGTCCTGCAGACACTGTTGCTCGCGCTGCTCAAGGCGGAGGTGCCGACCACCGTCACCATCACCGGCGGCACGCACAACCCCAAGGCACCGCCCGCGCAATTCCTCCAGCGCGCTTATTGCCGCCTGCTGGCCGCGATGGGCGCGCGAGTGGACGTGGAGCTGGAGCGCTCCGGTTTCTATCCTGCCGGCGGCGGTGTGCTGTCGGCCTTCATCCTGCCGTGCCCCAGGCTGAACCGCCTGGACCTGATGGAGCGCGGCCAGTTGCATGCGGCCTTTGCTGAAGCCTTCGTCGCCCGCCTCCCGGTGGGCGTGGCCCGGCGCGAGCTCGATACCGTGAGCCGCTCGCTGAGCTGGGGAGGCGGCCAGCTGAATGAGCACATCCTGACAGATACCGATGGCCCGGGCAACGCGCTACTGCTCACGATCGACAGCGCCAATGTGACCGAAGTGTTTTCCGGCGTCGGCGACAAGCATGTGCGTGCGGAGACTGTGGCGGAAGGCGCCGTGCTGGAGGCGGAGCGCTACCTGAAATCCGGTGCGGCGGTCAGCGAGCACCTTGGCGACCAGCTGATGCTGCCGATGGCGCTGGCGGGCGGCGGGCGTTATACGGTCGATCACGTGTCCCAGCACGCCATCACCAACGCCGAAGTCATCGCCCGCTTCCTGCCGGTCGCCGTCACCTTCGAGCAGGGTGACCATTTCAGCACCTGCACTGTTCACCCGGTGTGACAGCTGTCCCAATCTGACACACCCGCCCCACCCTGGGGTCAGATCCGACATTCGGACACGATCTCAGCGCTATCGGCCCATTTTCCCTCTGCGATTCAAGTGCAACGAGCGACTTCGGCAGTAGGCGCAGTATTTCCCAAATAGCGGCCGCTGTTTCAATAGGTAGCAATATGCATGTCCGAATGTCGGATCTGACCCCAAGGTTTGGGGATGGCACACGGATTGCTCCTGCATGGATACCACAACCACAATGCAGGAGACATCCATGAAACGCATCGTTATCACTTGCGCCGCCGCGGCGGCGTTGGCCACTTCACTGTTCGCCGTAGCGCACGGCAATGTCACGCCGCAGGGCGTCGATACCACCGGCCTGCCTGTCCTGGGCGAGAAGTGGCGCGAGGAGAATCCCTACAAGGGCAATCAACTGGCGCTGAAGATCGGCACTTCCGCCTACAACCAGAATTGCGCCCGCTGCCACGGCCTGGAAGCCGTTTCCGGCGGCATTGCGCCCGACCTGCGCTTGCTGGACCGCGACTGCGTCGGCATGCGCAATGAAGCCAAGAAGAAGGCCTGCTACAAGGAGATCGACGCCTACTTCCTGACCTCCATCCGCCACGGCAAGGTACGCAACGGCGCCGTCTACATGCCGCCGTTCGAGGGCGTATTCAACCAGGAAGCCATGTGGGCCATCAAGACCTACCTGGAAACCCGCCGCGCCAGCGAATAAAGGGAGGCTGCCATGCTGACCCAGCGCCTGCGCGAGTACCGCGCCATGATGCTCATCGGCTCCGCGCTGCTGTGCGCAGCGCTGCCAGTGCGCGCCGACTGGAAGAAGATCGAGGAGTCCGGCCGCCTGAAGGTGGCCGTGTACACGGAGTTCGCGCCGTTTTCGGACAAGAGCGGCGGCATCGACATCGACCTCGCCGATGCCCTGGCGAAGAAGTTGTCGCTGAAACTGAGCCTGCTGCCTTTCCCCGCGGGTGAAAACCTGAACGATGATTTGCGCAATATGGTGTGGAAGGGCCACTACCTGGGCTACGGCCCAGCGGACGTGATGCTGCACGTGCCCGTGGACCGCGCGCTGATGGCGTCCAACGACAAGGTGGAGATCTTCGCGCCTTACCATGTGGAGAGCGTGCGCCTGGTGCGCAGCGCGCGCAGCATTCCGGCTTTCGACAGCATGGAAGCACTGGCGGGCAAGCGCATAGGCGTGGAGCAGGTGTCGCTGGCCGGCATGGTGATGCTGGGCGAGGGGAATGGACGTTTCCGCGACAACGTTCACCTGTTCCCCACCTCGGCGGAGGCGCTGGAGAAGCTGAAGGCGGGCGAACTGGATGCCGTGCTGGCGAACCGCTCAGAGATCGAGGCCGTGATGCACGGTGATCCGGCCTTTCCGGTCGACCAGGTCAGCTTCCAGCGCATGCCGCGTAATGGCTGGATAGTGGGCATGGCTGTCCGCAAGGACAATACGGACGTGGCACGCAGGCTGCAGGGGGCGCTGAATGAAATGTCGGCCAACGGCGAGTTGCAGGCGATTTTTGCGCGGCACGGCGTGCAACTGGTGAAGCCATGAAACCGCGGCGGCTGGCGGCCGGTGTGTTGGCCCTGGCGTCGGCCGCCCCACTTTCGACAGCGCGCGGCGAGGGGATGACGACTGTGGAAGTTGTCGGCATCGCGCCGCAGGGTGGGCTGGACGTGGAGCGCAAGCAGCTCCCATATGCGGTGCAGAGCATTTCGCTGCCGCAGCAGGGTGAGACGGTGGGTGAGGCAATGGCGCGCTCGCTGGCCGGCGTGAACGTGAACGAGGTGTCGGGCAGTCCTTACCAGAATGACCTCACATTCCGGGGCTTCCGGGCTTCGCCTGTGCTGGGGACGGCGCAGGGGCTGTCCGTCTACCTGGATGGCGTGCGCGTGAACGAGCCCTTCGGCGATGTCGTGAACTGGGACATGCTGCCCGAAGCGGCCATCGGCAAGCTGCTGCTGGCGCCGGGCTCGAATCCTTTGTATGGCCTGAATACGCTGGGCGGCGCGCTGGTGCTGACCACGCGGTCCGGGCTCACCGACGCAGGCTTCAGCGCCGGCGCCAGTTCGAGCAGCCAGGGACGGCAGCGGTTGGATGTCGCGCACGGCGCGCGCACCGATGATGGCTGGCATAGCTATCTGGCCGCCACCGTCTTCCATGATCGCGGCTGGCGCGATGCGTCAACCGGGCGGCTGGGCAATCTGTTTGCCAAAGTTGGCCGCAGCACGGGGGCTTCGAACTGGCAGGTGTCGCTGCTCAGCGCTTCCAGCCGGCTGGTTGGCAATGGGCTGCTGCCGGACGACCTGTATGCCGCCGACCGCCGCTCGGTCTATACGAGTCCCGACCGCACGCGCAACCAGCTACGGCAAGTGCAGGCGAGCTTGCAGCATCAGCTCAGCGCCGCGACCGAGGTTTCGCTCGCGGTGTACGCCCGCACAAGCAGGCGCGATACGACGAACGGCGATATCAGCGATGCCTACGCCGATTGGCTCTCGGCCGCGGACGCCGACGCAGATGTGCGGCCAGGCGGAGCGGCGCCTTCCGCGCGGCAGTGTGCAGATGGCTGCGCGACGGCGGGCGGTGCGACGGGGCAATCGCCGTCGGCCTCGGAGGCGCCGCTGGCGGCGGCGCTGAATACGGCGGCGACGCGGCAGCGGAGCCAGGGCGTGAGCGCGGGGCTGCAGACGGTGGCGGGCGCGCACCGGTTGGCGTTCGGCGCGAGCTTCGACCGCAGCGGCATGTCCTTCGCTCAGTACAGCCAGCCAGCGGAATTCGGCGCCGCGCGCGACGTGAAGCCGCAGGGAGAGGACGAGGCACGCGAGCTGGAAGCCGCCGTCACCGGCCGCGCCCGCAGCACCGGCCTTTTCGCCAGCGACACATGGACCATCGCGCCAGCATGGTACGTAACGATGGCTGCCCGCTACAACCACGCCCGCGTATCGAACGCGCTGTTGCGCGATGACGGCAGCGTGCAGCGCGAAGCCTTCACCTACCGCAAACTGAATCCGTCGCTCGGCGTCGCACACCAGCTGCAACCGGGTCTCACCTTGTTCGCCAACGCCGCGCAAAGCAACCGCGTGCCGACAGTCATCGAGCTTGGATGCGCCGATCCGGAAGAACCCTGCCGCCTGCCCGTCGGCCTGCAGTCAGACCCCTACCTGAAGCAGGTCGTCTCCCGCACAATCGAAGCCGGCGCACGCTGGAAATCCGGCGTCAGCAATGCGACGCTCGCGCTTTACCGCACGATCAATCGCGACGATATCCTGTTCCGCGCCGCCGGCCAGACCCAGCACGGCTACTTCGCCAACTTCCCGCGCACGCGCCACCAGGGCCTGGACTTCAACGCTGCCACGCGCGCCGGCGCGTTCGACCTGCGCCTCGCCTACAGCTACCTGGACGCCACCTACGACGCCACCGGCAGTCTGTTCACCGGCACGCGCGACGTAACCATCGTCCCCGGCACGCGCATTGCCGGCCTGCCCCGCCACACGCTGAAGCTGGCCGCCGACTGGAGCGCCGCGCCTGGCCTCACGCTAGGCGCCAATATCACGGCCGTGTCGCACCAGACCGTGCAAGGCAACGAAGACGGCGCCCATCCGGAATGGCGCGTCGCCGGCCATGGGCTGCTGTCGCTGCACGCGACCTACAAGACAGGCAAATGGGAATGGTATGCACGCGTGAGCAACCTGACCAACCGGCGTTACGAAACCTATGGCGCTGCCGCAGCCAGTTTCTTTCCCGGTGGACGCCTGCTGACGCAAGGCCAGGCCGAGGAAACGCGCTTCGTCGCCCCCGGCGCACCACGCGCTGTGGCGGCCGGAGTGCGATTCAGCTTCTAGAACTGATACTGCGCACTGAAGCCGGCCACCCAGTTGCGTCCCGGTGCCGCCTCGTAATAGCGCTTGTTCGTGTCGCCGACAATCACGGAACCGACATAAGTACGGTCCAGCAGGTTATTCAGGCGGGCATACTCGCGTAAGCGCCATCCCATCCAGTCCTGCTTCGCCGTCAGCCGCGCATTGAGTACGCTGTAGCCAGGCGCCGGGATATCGGCGTTGGCGTCTTCCGCATAGACCCTGGCTGCCGCCACCGCTTCCAGCGCCGCGCCAAAGCGCTCGCCGGCGGACCTCCAAGCCAGCTCGCCGAACAGGTTCGCGCGCGGCACGCCCGGCAGGCGCGCACCCTCGCGGACATTGCCGAAAGCCTGGTCATAGGTCGCGCGCAGCACGGTGAGCGCCAGCCGGCCGCTGAAGCCCGCGCCCAGTTGGCTGCTCAGGGACAGTTCCCCGCCCTGGCGCAGCGTCTTGCTCGCGTTGCGGTAGCTGGTGCGGCCGCCGCTCGAAGCGTCGACTACCAGTTCATCGCTGGTGCGCACCTGGAACAGCGCCACGTCCACGCGGGTGCCGCCCATCTGCGCCTTCACGCCCGTTTCCAAGTGCGTGCTGCGGGCCGGACGCAGGTTGAAATTGAAGCCCGCACCCGCGCCGGAGTAGAACAGCTCATTCAAGGTCGGCGCCTCGAAGCCGCGCGCCGCGCTGGCGTAGAGATTCAGCGTTGGCGTCAACTTATAGAGAGCGCCCAACAGCGGCGTGCTGCGGCTGTAGTGCAGGGAGCCGCTGTCGTTGCCGTTGGAGAGGAAGCGGTCGTCCACGGACACGCGCAGGCGCGAATGCCGCAGCCCGGCCGTGAACTGCCAGCGCTCGCCCGCCCATTCCGTCTGCAGATAGGGATCGGAGTTGGACACCACATCCTGCTCATCGCGCCGCAGCTTGCCCTGTACACCGAACACATTGCCGATGAAGTTCTCGTACCCTTTGCGGTCGTCGCTGGAGCGGCCATATTCGACGCCGGCCGTCGTGGTCAGCTTGCCGCCGGCAAGCGGGCGCACATCCTGCCAGTTCAGGTCCGCCCCATAGAAATCGCGGTCGAAGTCCACCACGCCGCCGGAGTGGCTGGACGGAGCCTGGAAGGCCTTGGAGAAGGACTGGAACTGGATGACCTGGCGATTGCCGCCCCACACGCTCAGGTGCAGGCGGCTGTCGCCGAAGCGCTGGTCCCAGCTGGCGCCGGCCTGCTGGTGGTCGATGCTCTTGCGCGTGTTGTAGCGCTCGGCCAGCGTGCGCTTCGGCGTTTGCGTATCGGTCGCATCGATCTCGCCGGCGCGCGGATCGCGCTGGAAGGTGGCCCAGGTCACGCCTAGCGGGTCTAGCGTATCCTTCTGGCGCAGGCCGCTCGCGACCACGGTGAGTTTGCTGTCCGCACCGGGACGCACGGTGATCTTTGCCATTCCCTGGTCGCGCCGCGCCGCGCTGTGGTCGCGATAGCCGTCCGTCTCGAAGCGGGAGGCATCCAGCACATAGCCGACGCCGGCCGCGCTGCCTTGCGCGTTCAGGTCCGTCTTGCGCAGACCATCGCTACCGGCGGAGAAGCCCGCCTCCACGCTCGGCGCACCTTCGCCTTCGCGCGTGAACAGCTGGATCACGCCGCCGGAATGGTTGCCGTAGATGGCGGAATAGGGGCCGCGCAGGACTTCGATGCGTTCGGCCATGTCCAGGTTGAAGGTGGCGGCCTGGCCCTGGCCGTCCGGCATGCTGGCCGGGATGCCATCCGCGATCAGTCGCACGCCGCGCACGCCAAAGGCCGAGCGGGCGCCGAAGCCGGCGCGAGGAGATTTGCAGGTCCTGCGCATAGTTCTGACGGTTTTGCGCCACCACGCCCGGCACCGCGGCCAGCGCTTCGGACGCATTCACGCGCACCTGGCCGTCGCGGATGCGCGCCGCGTCCAGCACATCGACTGCGGCCGGCAGGTCGAAGCTGGCATGCTCGATGCGGCTGCCGCTGACGACGACCACGTCGGCAATGGCATCGCCCTCCGGCCCCGCACAGGCCAGGGTGGGGACGAACAGTCCGGCAATCAGACCGGCGATGACGTTCAGGCGGATCGGGCGCTGCATGTTGAACTCTCCTCGATGTGGTTTTTCACCACAGTAAGCAATATACCTGCCATGCCGTGCGCGGGCCGCCCCCGTGCTGGCATATGGATTGCATCGTATAGCGGGCCAACACCATACCAAGGAGACACCATGAAAGCAATCCTGTGCCTGGCGCTGTGCGCCATGGGCGCCGCCGCCGCAGCGCCATTCGCCTATGTACCCAATGAGAAGTCCGGCACGATCAGCGTGATCGACACGGCCAGCGACACCGTCGTACGCCAGATCGCCGCCGGCAAGCGCCCGCGCGGCATCGCCAGCGATGAGCGGGGCCGCCAGATCTTCGTCACCGACGCCGCCAGCAGCGTTTTGCTCGCCATCGACAGCAGCAGCGGCGTCACCGAAGCGCTGGCGCTGGGCCGCTCGCCCGAAGGCGTCAGCGTTTCGCCGGACGGCAAGCTGGTGGCGGTGGCCGTGGAGGAGAACAACAGCGTGACGCTGTTCGATGCCGTGACCCACGCCAAACTGGCGGACATCCCCGTCAAGGGCCGCAACCCGGAGCACGCCGTCTTCAGCCCGGACAGCCGCTACCTCTATGTGAGCGCCGAGGAAGCCGAGCAGGTGGACGTGATCGATGTCGGGCGCCACAAGCAGACCGGCTCCGTGGCCGTGGGCCTGCGTCCCCGGGGCATCGGCTTCTCGCCGGACGCCAGGCGCGCCTACGTAGCCTGTGAACTGGTGAACACCGTCTATGTAATCGACACGGCCTCACTGCGCACGCTTGCGGCCATACCGGCCGGGAAGAATGCCAACGGCATCGCCGTGCATCCGGACGGCCGCAGCGTCTATGTCTCGAACGGCATGGACGGCACCGTGATGCAGATCGATACCGCCCGCAACGCCGTCAGCGCCACGATCCCGGTCGGCAAGCGGCCCTGGAACATGGCCCTCACGCCGGACGGCGGCAAGCTGTATGTGGCCAACGGCCGCTCCAACAATGTTTCGGTGATCGACACGGCCAGCGCAAAGAAGGTGGCCGATATCCCCGTGGGCGAACTGCCCTGGGGCGTAGTGATCCGTTGAGTGGAGCAACAGGTGTTCAAGTTTGGAACATATGGAGCGCCGGTCAGCACGATTTCCCCCGCCGGATGCGCTGGCACGGCAATTGCGGAATACACAAGCGTGCCGCTTCGCACCGGGGCGGTCCCCACAACACACTGAATAGAGGACGACATGAATCTCGCGGACATCAGCAAACTGGGCGTGGCCAATCCCTTCAAGAAGCGTTACGACAACTACATTGGCGGCAAATTCGTGCCGCCGGTGAAGGGAGAGTACTTCGCCAACATCACTCCGATCACCGGCCTGCCGTTCTGTGAAGTTGCCCGCTCCACCGCGGAAGATGTCGAGCTGGCGCTGGATGCCGCCCACGCCGCGAAGGAGGCCTGGGGCAAGACCTCGCAGACCGAGCGCGCCAACATCCTGAACAAGATGGCCGACCGCATGGAGCAGAATCTGAGCCTGATCGCCACGGCCGAAACCATCGACAACGGCAAGCCTATCCGCGAAACGATGGCTGCCGACATCCCGCTGGCCATCGACCATTTCCGCTACTTCGCCGGTTGCATCCGCGCCCAGGAAGGCTCGGTCGCGCAGATCGATGCGCAAACCTACGCCTACCACTTCCACGAGCCGCTGGGCGTCGTCGGCCAGATCATCCCCTGGAACTTCCCCATCCTGATGGCCGTCTGGAAGCTGGCGCCAGCACTGGCCGCCGGCAATTGCGTGGTGCTGAAACCCGCCGAGCAGACGCCCGCTTCCATCATGGTCCTGCTGGAGGTGATCGCGGATCTGCTGCCGCCGGGTGTGCTGAATGTGGTTAACGGCTTTGGCCTGGAGGCGGGCAAGCCTCTGGCCTCCAGCAAGCGCATCGCCAAGATCGCTTTCACCGGTGAAACCGGCACCGGCCGTCTGATCATGGGCTATGCGGCGCAGAACCTGATTCCCGTCACGCTGGAACTGGGCGGCAAGTCGCCCAACATCTTCTTCGAGGATGTGATGGACGCGGACGATGCCTTCTTCGACAAGTGCCTGGAAGGCTTCGCCATGTTCGCGCTGAACCAGGGCGAGGTCTGCACCTGCCCGTCGCGCGTGCTGGTGCAGGAATCGATCTACGAGAAGTTCATCGAGCGCGCGCTGGCCCGCGTGGCTGCCATCCGCCAGGGCAATCCGCTGGATTCTTCCACCATGATCGGCGCCCAGGCTTCGCAGGAACAGCTGGAAAAGATCCTGTCCTATATGGATATCGGCCGCCAGGAAGGCGCGCAGTTGCTGGCCGGCGGCGAACGCACCATCCAGTCGGGCGATATGGAAGGCGGCTACTACGTGCGCCCCACCGTCTTCAAGGGCGACAACAAGATGCGCATCTTCCAGGAAGAGATCTTCGGCCCGGTCGTCTCCGTGACCACCTTCAAGGATGAAGAAGATGCTCTGCGCATCGCCAACGACACGTTGTACGGACTGGGCGCCGGCGTTTGGACGCGCGACGGCAGCCGCGCCTTCCGCGTCGGCCGTGGCATCCAGGCCGGCCGCGTGTGGACCAACTGCTATCACCTGTACCCGGCTCACGCAGCCTTCGGCGGCTACAAGCAGTCCGGCATCGGCCGTGAGAATCACAAGATGATGCTCGAACACTATCAGCAGACCAAGAACCTGCTGGTCAGCTACAACCCCAACGCACTGGGCTTCTTCTAACCTTGGGAGACGGAGTATGGATAACGCCATTGCCCGCGTCACAGCGACCGACGAAGCGCTGGAACTGATCGCCGCGCTGCATCAGCGACACGGCCCGATCATGTTCTTCCAGTCCGGCGGCTGCTGCGACGGCAGCGCGCCGATGTGCTATCCGGCGAGTGAGTTCAATGTCAGCGAAACGGACGTCTACCTGGGCAACCTGGGCGGCGCACCGTTCTTCATCGGCCTGGAGCAGTACGAGTACTGGGAACACACGCAGCTGATCATCGATGTGGTGCCGGGCAATGGCGGCATGTTCTCGCTCGAAAACGGCAGCGGCAAGCGCTTCCTGCTCCGTTCCCGCCTATTCAGTGACGCAGAGTGCGACGCCTTGCAGGCCTCGCGCCAGATCAAACGATAACAAAGGAGACAACCGTGAAATACATCACCATGGGATTGCTGCTTGGCGCCACCGCACTGGCCCAGGCAGGCAGCGGCAGCGTGACCACCACGATGCTCGATAATGCGGCCAGGGACACGAGCAGTGTACTGTCCTCCGGCATGGGATCGGAGGGCCAGCGCCATTCGACGCTCACGCAGATCAACACGAAGACCGTTGGAAAGCTGGTGCCCGCGTGGTCCTTCTCCTTCGGCGGCGAGAAGCAGCGCGGCCAGGAATCGCAGCCGGTCATCTACAACGGCAAGATGTTCGTCACCGCCTCGTATTCGCGCCTGTTCGCGATCGACCTCAAGACGGGCAACAAGCTGTGGAAGTATGAGCACCGCCTGCCGGACGGCATTATGCCCTGCTGCGACGTGATCAACCGCGGCGCTGCGCTGTACGACAATCTCGTCATCTTCGGCACGCTGGATGCCTACCTGGTCGCGCTGGACCAGGATACCGGCAAGGTCGTGTGGAAGGAGAAGGTCGACGACTACGCCGCTGGCTATTCGATGACCGCGGCGCCCCTGATTGCCAAGGGTATCCTGCTCACCGGCGTATCCGGCGGTGAGTTCGGCGTGGTTGGCCGCGTTGAAGCGCGCAATCCGAAAACGGGCGAGCTGCTGTGGATGCGACCCATGGTCGAGGGCCATATGGGCTACCGCTACGACAAGGACGGCAACCCGATCGAGAACGGCATCACCGGCACTGTCAACAAGAGCTGGCCGGGCGAGCTGTGGAAAACGGGGGGCGCTTCAACCTGGATGGGAGGCACCTATGATCCGAAGACGGGCCTGGCCTACTTCGGCACCGGCAACCCGGCGCCATGGAACAGCCACCTGCGGCCAGGCGACAACCTGTATTCCTCGTCTACCGTGGCGCTGGACCCTGAAACGGGCGCCATCAAGTGGGCTTACCAGAACACGCCGAACGATGCCTGGGACTTCGACGGCGCCAACGAATTCGTGACCTTCGATATGGACGGCAAGCGTTACGGCGGCAAGGCCGACCGCAATGGCTTCTTCTACGTGATCGATGCGAAAGAGGGCAAGCTGCAGAACGCCTTCCCCTTCGTGCACAAGATCACCTGGGCTTCCGGCATCGATTTGAAGACGGGCCGTCCGATCTACACCTCCGATGGCCGTCCCGGCGATCCAACCAAGGGTGAGGAAGGCAAGAAGGGCAGCACGGTGTTCGCAGCACCGGCCTTCCTCGGCGCGAAGAACCAGATGCCGATGGCATACAGCCCGCAGACAAAGCTGTTCTACGTGCCGGCGAATGAATGGGGCATGGATATCTGGAATGAGCCGATCAGCTACAAGAAGGGCGGCGCCTATCTGGGCGCGGGCTTCACCATCAAGCCGCTGTACGACGATTACATCGGCGCGCTGCGCGCCATCGATCCGAAGAGCGGCAAGATCAAGTGGGAAGTGAAGAACAATGCGCCGCTGTGGGGCGGCGTGATGACGACTGCCGGCGGCCTTGTCTTCTATGGCACGCCTGAAGGCTACCTGAAAGCGCTGGACGCAAACACTGGCAAGGAGCTGTGGAAGTTCCAGACCGGCTCCGGCGTTGTGGCGCCGCCTGTTACCTGGCAGGAGAACGGTACGCAGTATGTCGCGGTAGTGTCGGGCTGGGGCGGCGCTGTGCCGCTGTGGGGCGGCGAAGTCGCGAAGAAGGTCAACTTCCTCGAACAGGGCGGTTCTGTGTGGGTGTTCAAGCTCGCAAAGTAAAGAGTGTGTGCTCCACTTTGGGCGGCCGCGTGCCGCCCTTTTTTTAGAACCCACGGCCAAAAGCAGGTGTCAGGCACATCGTGCCTGACACCAGGTTCACGCCTGTGGTTTTGCGAACGCCCGCACCGGAATAGAACAGCGCTGATCCGTATCGGCGCAACCGAGAGCAACGCTCACAAGCCCTGTCCCTCTGCCAAAGCATCGGCACGCAAATTGCCCTGACTCCTGTGCATCACAACCTTCCAACATAATCAGGAGACGAAAATGAAAAAGACCATGCTGGCGGCCCTTGCCGGCGCTGCACTCGCACCCGCGGCCCACGCTGTCGACGTCAAGGCGGGGGACTGGAACCTCAACGTGGGCGGCATCGTGAACGCCTATTACACGCATGTCTCATGCAGCGGCGATGCGGTCGGCGGGCTGGCGCTGGCGAGCCGTGGCATCGGCTGCGGTGGCGAAGACAATCGCACTACCATCGGCAATGGACTGCTGCCGAACGGCCTCGTGACCTCCGCCACCACGAAGCAGGGTGATTACGACATCAAGGCCCACATCGGCATCTACCACGCCACCGCGACGGACAGCGCCATCGCGCAAAACAGCGAAGTGGACGTGCGCCAGGCCTGGTTCAGCTTTGGCAATGCGGAGATGGGCACGGTCAAGCTGGGCCGCGACAACGGCATCTTCGGCAACAACGCCATCTTCGGCGACATGACGCTGATCGGCGCCGGTGCGCCCGTGCAGGCCACGCAGCGTGGCCGCGTCACGCTGGGCCACATCGGCGCGGGCTATGCTTACGTGGGCTACTATGGCCAGATTGCCTATACCTCGCCGAAGTTCTCCGGCTTTACGGTGGACGCGGCGCTGGTCAGCCCAGTCGTCGATTCGCCCATCGTGTCGGCCGCGCAGTACTCCACCAAGTCGCAGCCGCAGGTGCAGGCGCAACTGAGCTACGCCGATGGCGGCCTGCGCGCCTGGGTGGGTGGCAAGACGCAGAAGTTCCATGGCGTCGCAGCCGGCGCGCCTGACTTCACGATGGCGGCCTATGAAGTGGGCGCGGCCTACCAGTACGGGGCTTTTGGCGTGCTGGCCAACTTCCAGGGCGGGAAAGGCGTCGGCATCCTGTCCGATGCGGACCAGGGCGAGGTGCGGGGCAAGCACGGCTTCGTGCAGGCGACGATGAAAACAAGCGACAAGCTGAAACTCGGCATCGGCTACGGCATCAGCCGCAACGATGACAACACGCTCGGCACGCACGGCCTGAAGTCGAACGCCAACCTCACGCTGGGCGCTTACTACTCGCTGACCAGCGCGATCACGCTGGTCGGCGAAATTGGTCAGACGCGGTCGAAGGCCTTCGGTGGAGGGGAAGCGAGGATGAACGGCGTTTCCTTCGGCGGCATCCTCTTCTTCTGATCACTTGAGATGGGGCAGCTTGCGATAAATCGTATTGCGCGAAACGCCCAGGGCGCGGGCGGTGGCCGAGACATTGCCGCCGTTCGCTTCCAGCGTGCGTGCGATCAGGGTCTGCTCCATATCTTCCAGCCGCGCGCCGCCGCAGGGCATTGCGGTAGCGATGGCCGTCAGCTCCGGCTGCGCGGCGCGCATATCGTCGAGGAAGTCGTCCGGCATGTGACGCATGCAGATCTCGAGATCGTCGCCCGCCATGACAACGGCTGTGCGCAGCAGGTTGGTCAGCTGGCGGAAATTGCCTGGCCATTTGTGCTGCAGGAAGAGTTGCATCAGTTCGGGCGACACGGTGTAGCGGGCGCCGTCCGATTCGGTCGAGAGGATCTTGTTGACGACCGTTTCGAGGTCGGTGCGCTCGCGCAGCGGCGGCAGCTTCACCACCAGGCCGTTGAGGCGGTAGTACAGGTCCTCGCGGAACAGACCCTTGGCGATGCGGTCACGCAGGTTGTGGTTGGTGGCGCAAATCACTTCCACGTTGACGGGGATGGACTTGCCGCTGCCCAGCGGCGTGACCATGCGTTCCTGCAGCACGCGCAGCAGGCGCGCTTGCAGCGGGAAGGGCATGTCGCCGATTTCATCGAGGAAGAGGGTGCCGCCGTTGGCCTGCAGGATCCTGCCCACCGCGCCTTTCTTGCGCGCGCCGGTGAAGGCGCCGTCCTCATAGCCAAACAGTTCGGACTCGATCAGCGTTTCCGGAATCGACGCGCAGTTCACCGCCACGAAGGGGCTTTGCGCGCGCGGCGAGTCGTTGTGGATGGCCTGGGCCAGCAATTCCTTGCCGGTACCGGTTTCACCCATGATCATGATGGGGATGTCCTTGCCCAGCACGCGCGTGACCTTGTCGAGCACCGCCTCCAGCTGCGGATCGCCGGTGCGCAGGTAGCGCAGGCCGGAAAGCCGGCGCGACGCATGGGCGGGATTGGTCTGCGCCGGATGGGCATCTTCGCGCGGCGCAATGATCGCGTGCTGGAAAGTGTTGTTCGCCAGCCGCAGTTGGGCGCGGCCGAATACGCGAACGCCATTGTGCAGGCAGAGTTCCAGCAGTCCGGGCGAGGCGGTGCGGTAGTGGTCGAACAGCGCGGACACCGGAAGCCCGAACAGGGAGCTGAAAGTATGCGACTGCAGGGCGGCGAACGAGAGCCCGAGCTGGAACAAGCCGGCGCGGTTGGCCGCGATAAAGCGTCCACCCGGCGTGAAGGAGGCGATACCTTCCATCAGCGTGCCGATGAATTCGGGCCGCGCATGGAAGTGGAGGGTGATCACGTCCTCGAAGGCAGCGGAAAACAGCTGGTTCTCCACCATTAGTGCGGACATGCGCACCAGGGCCATCGTATGCGTATGGAAGCTGCGGCGGTCGCCGGACACGTCCAGCACGCCGATCACATTGCCTGCGTGGTCGGTGATCGGCGCCGCGGAGCAGGTCAGGAAGTGGTTCGCCGCCAGATAGTGCTGGTCGGCGTGGACCAGGGCGGGCTTGCCCTCGGCGATCGCGGTGCCGATCGCATTCGTGCCCTTGCACTGCTCGGACCAGGTGGCGCCAGCCTGCAGTGCGACGCGGTTGGCCTTTTCCAGGAAGTCATCGTCGCCGAGGGAGTGAAGGATCACCCCGGTGGCGTCGGTGAGGATCACCATATTGTGGGTATTGGCGATCTGCTGATAGAGCGTTTCCATCGCCGGCACCGCATGGGTATGCAGCAGCCGGTTCTGCTCGATCAGGCGCGAAAGCTCATAGCGGTCGAGCGGGCCGAAATCCACATGGCTGCACGGATCCAGGCCGTAGTTCTGCGACCGGAGGTGCGAACTCTCGATGAGGGTGTTGCTCACATTTGAAACAGTATCGTGACCCATGTCTCCAGCTCCCCTGTGTTGCCGTCTTCCGCGGCGAGTTTTAATGAGGAAGGTGATTCATAATGTAGCACCTGTGCCAAAACTGAGCAAAAAGGAATGGCCAGGTGCCTTGTTACCTCATATTAGCAAGCCTGATGCCAGCCCCTTCCCAAACCCACGGCGTAACCCTGGTGTCTGCCACATCGTGGCAGACACCTGTTTTTTGCCGTGGGTTCTAAAAAGCCCTTGCGGCCCTTCAAGTGCTTTGTTATAGTTCTGTCCCTCGCAACGACGCACACGCAACGAAGCGAGATGTTCGAAGCGCGAAGCGCTGAAAACGAAGGGGTTGACGAGTTGCACGCTGTACCGCATAATCTCGCTTCTCTGCTGCTGACAAACACAACGATTTGTCGCTAAATGCAGCGATCTTTAAAAATCAACAGTCGATAAGTGTGGGCGTTTGACGATGTGCAACGTGCCGAATGGCGCGATGCTCAAATTATTAGTTTCAAACGCTCGCACAAAATAAACGTAAATCTCTTTATTGAGATTTCGTCAGTATTTTGAGTGAGTGACCCGCTAGAAATAGCGAAAACAGAGATTGAACTGAAGAGTTTGATCCTGGCTCAGATTGAACGCTGGCGGCATGCTTTACACATGCAAGTCGAACGGCAGCGCGGGCTTCGGCCTGGCGGCGAGTGGCGAACGGGTGAGTAATATATCGGAACGTACCCAAGAGTGGGGGATAACGTAGCGAAAGTTACGCTAATACCGCATACGATCTCAGGATGAAAGCAGGGGACCGCAAGGCCTTGTGCTCCTGGAGCGGCCGATATCTGATTAGCTAGTTGGTGAGGTAAAGGCTCACCAAGGCAACGATCAGTAGCTGGTCTGAGAGGACGACCAGCCACACTGGAACTGAGACACGGTCCAGACTCCTACGGGAGGCAGCAGTGGGGAATTTTGGACAATGGGGGCAACCCTGATCCAGCAATGCCGCGTGAGTGAAGAAGGCCTTCGGGTTGTAAAGCTCTTTTGTCAGGGAAGAAAAGGGAGTGGCTAATATCCATTCCTGCTGACGGTACCTGAAGAATAAGCACCGGCTAACTACGTGCCAGCAGCCGCGGTAATACGTAGGGTGCAAGCGTTAATCGGAATTACTGGGCGTAAAGCGTGCGCAGGCGGTTTCGTAAGTCTGTCGTGAAATCCCCGGGCTTAACCTGGGAATGGCGATGGAGACTGCGAGGCTAGAGTTTGGCAGAGGGGGGTAGAATTCCACGTGTAGCAGTGAAATGCGTAGAGATGTGGAGGAACACCGATGGCGAAGGCAGCCCCCTGGGTCAAAACTGACGCTCATGCACGAAAGCGTGGGGAGCAAACAGGATTAGATACCCTGGTAGTCCACGCCCTAAACGATGTCTACTAGTTGTTGGGTCTTAATTGACTTAGTAACGCAGCTAACGCGTGAAGTAGACCGCCTGGGGAGTACGGTCGCAAGATTAAAACTCAAAGGAATTGACGGGGACCCGCACAAGCGGTGGATGATGTGGATTAATTCGATGCAACGCGAAAAACCTTACCTACCCTTGACATGGCAGGAATCCCGGAGAGATTTGGGAGTGCTCGAAAGAGAACCTGCACACAGGTGCTGCATGGCTGTCGTCAGCTCGTGTCGTGAGATGTTGGGTTAAGTCCCGCAACGAGCGCAACCCTTGTCATTAGTTGCTACGCAAGAGCACTCTAATGAGACTGCCGGTGACAAACCGGAGGAAGGTGGGGATGACGTCAAGTCCTCATGGCCCTTATGGGTAGGGCTTCACACGTCATACAATGGTACATACAGAGGGCCGCCAACCCGCGAGGGGGAGCTAATCCCAGAAAGTGTATCGTAGTCCGGATTGTAGTCTGCAACTCGACTACATGAAGTTGGAATCGCTAGTAATCGCGGATCAGCATGTCGCGGTGAATACGTTCCCGGGTCTTGTACACACCGCCCGTCACACCATGGGAGCGGGTTTTACCAGAAGTAGGTAGCTTAACCGCAAGGAGGGCGCTTACCACGGTAGGATTCGTGACTGGGGTGAAGTCGTAACAAGGTAGCCGTATCGGAAGGTGCGGCTGGATCACCTCCTTTCTAGAGTCTGCACGGACTCAAATGTCCACACTTATCGGCTGTTAGATCAAAAGAAACGAGCGCGGGTCTGTAGCTCAGCTGGTTAGAGCACCGTGTTGATAACGCGGGGGTCGTTGGTTCGAGCCCAACCAGACCCACCAAGTACACCATCGGGGGATTAGCTCAGCTGGGAGAGCACCTGCTTTGCAAGCAGGGGGTCGTCGGTTCGATCCCGTCATCCTCCACCACTGCCTTTACGTAAGCCACGCAGGTTTAGGTAAGAGTAGTACTCGTTCTTTAACAATCTGGAAGAAGTAAAGTTTTATTAAGCGTGAATCGAAAGATTCACACTTAGGGTAGTGTTCCGAAAGGAACGCATACAAAAACTCATCAAACACAGTAGTAAGTGCTTAGAACTATAGCCGTCAAGGTTATAGGGACAAGTGACTAAGTGCACATGGCGGATGCCTTGGCGATTACAGGCGATGAAGGACGTAGAAGTCTGCGATAAGCTTCGGGGAGCTGACAAACAAGCCTTGATCCGAAGATTTCCGAATGGGGAAACCCGGCCTTTTAGGTCATCGTATTCTGAATACATAGGAATACGAAGCGAACGCGGCGAACTGAAACATCTAAGTAGCTGCAGGAAAAGAAATCAACCGAGATTCCCAAAGTAGTGGCGAGCGAAATGGGAAGAGCCTGTACGTGATAGTCGTTTGGATAGTGGAAGCCTCTGGAAATAGGCGCCATAGCGGGTGATAGCCCCGTACACGAAATTCAAGCGGTGGTACTAAGCGTACGACAAGTAGGGCGGGACACGAGAAATCCTGTCTGAAGATGGGGGGACCATCCTCCAAGGCTAAATACTCGTAATCGACCGATAGTGAACCAGTACCGTGAGGGAAAGGCGAAAAGAACCCCGGGAGGGGAGTGAAATAGATCCTGAAACCGTGTGCATACAAACAGTCGGAGCCTCGTAAGGGGTGACGGCGTACCTTTTGTATAATGGGTCAGCGACTTACATTCAGTGGCGAGGTTAACCAGATAGGGGAGCCGTAGAGAAATCGAGTCCGAACAGGGCGCCAGTCGCTGGGTGTAGACCCGAAACCAAGTGATCTATCCATGGCCAGGTTGAAGGTGCGGTAACACGCACTGGAGGACCGAACCCACTAATGTTGAAAAATTAGGGGATGAGCTGTGGATAGGGGTGAAAGGCTAAACAAACTTGGAAATAGCTGGTTCTCTCCGAAAACTATTTAGGTAGTGCCTCAAGTATCACCACCGGGGGTAGAGCACTGTTATGGCTAGGGGGTCATCGCGACTTACCAAACCATTGCAAACTCCGAATACCGGTGAGTGCGAGCTTGGGAGACAGACGTCGGGTGCTAACGTCCGGCGTCAAGAGGGAAACAACCCAGACCGCCAGCTAAGGTCCCAAAGATTGGCTAAGTGGAAAACGAAGTGGGAAGGCTAAAACAGTCAGGATGTTGGCTTAGAAGCAGCCATCATTTAAAGAAAGCGTAATAGCTCACTGATCGAGTCGTCCTGCGCGGAAGATGTAACGGGGCTAAGCCAGTCACCGAAGCTGCGGATATCCGCAAGGATATGGTAGGAGAGCGTTCTGTAAGCCTGCGAAGGTGGCTTGTAAAGGCTGCTGGAGGTATCAGAAGTGCGAATGCTGACATGAGTAGCGATAATGCGGGTGAAAAGCCCGCACGCCGTAAGCCCAAGGTTTCCTGTTCAACGTTCATCGGAGCAGGGTGAGTCGGCCCCTAAGGCGAGGCAGAGATGCGTAGCTGATGGGAAGCAGGTTAATATTCCTGCACCGTCGTATGATGCGATGGGGGGACGGATCGCGGAAGGTTGTCTAGCTGTTGGAATAGCTAGTTTCTGGTTCATAGAAGGTGCTTAGGCAAATCCGGGCACATAATTCAAGGGACTGGGACGAGCGCTCTTGTAGCGCGAAGCAATCGGAAGTGGTTCCAAGAAAAGCCTCTAAGCTTCAGTCATACGAGACCGTACCGCAAACCGACACAGGTGGGCGAGATGAGTATTCTAAGGCGCTTGAGAGAACTCGGGAGAAGGAACTCGGCAAATTGGTACCGTAACTTCGGGAAAAGGTACGCCCCGGTAGCTTGACCACTTTACTGTGGAAGGGCGAAAGGGTTGCAATAAACTGGTGGCTGCGACTGTTTAATAAAAACACAGCACTCTGCAAACACGAAAGTGGACGTATAGGGTGTGACGCCTGCCCGGTGCTGGAAGATTAAATGATGGGGTGCAAGCTCTTGATTGAAGTCCCAGTAAACGGCGGCCGTAACTATAACGGTCCTAAGGTAGCGAAATTCCTTGTCGGGTAAGTTCCGACCTGCACGAATGGCGTAACGATGGCCACACTGTCTCCTCCCGAGACTCAGCGAAGTTGAAGTGTTTGTGATGATGCAATCTACCCGCGGCTAGACGGAAAGACCCCATGAACCTTTACTGTAGCTTTGCATTGGACTTTGAACCAATCTGTGTAGGATAGGTGGGAGGCTTTGAAGCGGGGACGCCAGTTCTCGTGGAGCCAACCTTGAAATACCACCCTGGTTTGTTTGAGGTTCTAACCTTGGCCCGTGATCCGGGTCGGGGACAGTGCATGGTAGGCAGTTTGACTGGGGCGGTCTCCTCCTAAAGTGTAACGGAGGAGTTCGAAGGTACGCTAGGTACGGTCGGACATCGTGCTAATAGTGCAATGGCATAAGCGTGCTTAACTGCGAGACCGACAAGTCGAGCAGGTACGAAAGTAGGACATAGTGATCCGGTGGTTCTGTATGGAAGGGCCATCGCTCAACGGATAAAAGGTACTCTGGGGATAACAGGCTGATTCCTCCCAAGAGTTCATATCGACGGGGGAGTTTGGCACCTCGATGTCGGCTCATCACATCCTGGGGCTGTAGCCGGTCCCAAGGGTATGGCTGTTCGCCATTTAAAGTGGTACGTGAGCTGGGTTTAAAACGTCGTGAGACAGTTTGGTCCCTATCTGCCGTGGGCGTTGGAAATTTGAAGGGGGCTGCTCCTAGTACGAGAGGACCGGAGTGGACGAACCTCTGGTGTACCGGTTGTCACGCCAGTGGCATTGCCGGGTAGCTAAGTTCGGAAGAGATAACCGCTGAAAGCATCTAAGCGGGAAACTTGCCTTAAGATGAGATTTCCCGGAGCCTTGAGCTCCTTGAAGGGTCGTTCGAGACCAGGACGTTGATAGGTCAGGTGTGGAAGTGCAGTAATGCATTAAGCTAACTGATACTAATTGCCCGTACGGCTTGTCCCTATAACCTTGCTGGTTATACGCACTTACCGTGTTTGAGATACCCAACTTACTTCTTCCAGATTCAGTGTGGCGCCGCAGTGAGCGGCGACATACGTACAAGTTATGCCTGATGACCATAGCAAGTCGGTCCCACCCCTTCCCATCCCGAACAGGACCGTGAAACGACTTTGCGCCGATGATAGTGCTGCAACCAGT
This sequence comes from Pseudoduganella sp. UC29_106, assembly GCF_044055365.1. NCBI lineage: Bacteria > Pseudomonadati > Pseudomonadota > Betaproteobacteria > Burkholderiales > Oxalobacteraceae > Pseudoduganella > Pseudoduganella sp. UC29_106. Next base: position 29,855 of record NZ_CP171977.1, read on the forward strand.
GTGAAAGTAGGTTATCGTCAGGCTAGTTATTAGAAAAGCCCGCCAGGGCTTTCCGAGATGGGGTCTCGGAAAGCGCTCGGCGGGCTTTTTGCATTCTTAGCACCCACGGCATAAAGCAGGTGTCTGCCACGATGTGGCAGACACCAGGTTCACGCCGTGGGTTTTGTTTAATTTGAGACACCGCACAGCATCCTGTCTCATTTCCCAATTTTATTGATTTCGCTCTCCCCGTTCCGCTAACGTGTTTCGACAAACACCTCGGGAGACCGCATGAACATTCGCAAAACCATCCTCGCAGCCGCCATCGCAGTTGCAGCCGGCCAGGCCGGCGCTGCCAGCACCATGGCTTCGCCGGTAGCTTTCTCGGCGCAGGAAAAGGCCCGCCTGATCGCCACCCTGAATGGCGAACGCGGCAAGCACGGACTGGACACCGACCACGGCTTCGCGATCGCCGCCCAGCACCCCGGCGCCAACGGCCAGGCGATCAGCCGCCTGAACCACACCTACAAAGGCATCCGCATCTTCGAATCCGAATCGGTGGTGGTGACCGATGCCGGCGGCAATATCATCAGCGAGTCGATCGGCGAGCGACGCCAGGGCCTGAGCGCCAAGCGCATGAACCTGAAGCCGGCCCTGAGCGGCAAGGGCGCGATTGAGGCCGTGCTGAAGACTGTACCGCGTGGCAGCGGCCATATCGATCCGCCGTTCGCGGAACTGGTCATCTATCCGGTGATGAGCACCGTGCGTGTGGCCGGCGCCGAGAACAAGGCGGAAAGCGAACTGAATGCGATGGACGTGGAAGATGTGGTGTCCGGCTACCAGCTGGTCTACTTCGTGAAGACCCGCATGGTGAACGGCAATAACGCCGTCTTCCACAACACGATCGTCGACGCTCAAAACGGCGCCATCATCGACCAATGGAATATGGTGCAGAACGTGGTCGGCACCGGCAACAGCCAGTACAACGGCGTGGTGCCGATCAACACCACCTTCAGCGGCAGCCAGTATTCGATGATCGACGGCACGCGCGGCACGGGCGGCACCTTCGGCGCGATGGCGATCACGAACGCCAACCACACGACCAGCGCCGGCTCGGTCTACGTCAACAGCAGCAATGTATGGGGCGACGGCAAGCAGTACATCGCCGGTGGCAGCACCACCAATGCCAACGGCCAGACTGCCGCAGTGAATGCGCTGTGGGGCCTGATGAATACCTACGATATGCACAGGAATGTGCTGGGCTGGCAGTCCCTTGACGGCAACAACACCGCCACCTACATCGCCGCCCACGTCAACACGGCCTACGACAACGCGTACTACTCCGATACCTGCAAGTGCATGTATATCGGCGACGGCGGCACGTCCTTCAACAACCTGGGCTCGATCGACGTGATCGGCCACGAGATGGGCCACGGCATCACCGCCGCGACCTCCAACCTGGCTTACCGTGCGGAGTCGGGTGGCCTGAATGAGTCCTCATCCGACATTTCCGGTGAAGCGGTGGAAGCCTATGCCCGCAATGGCGGCACGGGCAACGCGCTGCCTTCGCCAAGCGCCAACGACTGGGTGATGGGCCAGGAAATCTCGAAGAGTGGCCAGCCGCTGCGCTGGATGTACAAGCCAAGCAAGGATGGCCGTAGCCCGGACGCGTGGAGCAGCACCATCAAGCGCCTCGACGTGCACTACAGCTCCGGCCCGAACAACCGCATGTTCTACTTCCTCGCCATGGGTTCGAGCTCGGACGCTGCCAGCGAGAAGTATTCGAAGTACCTGGTCCAGGCGCCCAAGAACATGACCGGCATTGGCCTCGACAAGGCATACCGTATCTGGTTCAAGGCGAACACTACCAAGTTCACTTCGTCCACCAACTATGCGGACGCGCGCAACAAGGTGCTGGCTGCGGCCCAGGAATTGTATGGCGTGAACAGCGCGGAAGCGAAAGCCGTGCAGCGCGCCTACGCGGCCATCAATGTGGGCGCCGATATCGCGGAATAAACGCCGCCCCAGGCAAAAAAAACGCCGGCTTGCGAGCCGGCGTTTTTATTTAGAACTTGTAAGCGACGCGGAGCACGCCGACGTCCACACCACTGTTCGGTTTCTTGATGCCCCCGTTCGAGTAGTGCTGGTACTTCAGGCCGATGTCCCAGTTCTTGTTGAAGACATAGCCAACGCCGATATGGTCGCCGAACTGGAAGGCAGTCGACAGGTGATCGTCGTTGTTGTTATAAGTGTGGGAGAGCAGGTGCGCGCCAATACCGAGTTCGGCGTAGAAGCCCTGCTTGCTGGTGTTCTCGTAGCGCAGGACCGGGGTGAAGCCCAGGTCGACGATGTGCTGTTTTGGCGCCGGGCACGTTGTTGGCCTGGCGGCCTTCCCAGTAGCCCAGGGTGGCGTCCCAGTAGCCGGTCAGGTGGCGGCCGTTGGATTCGAACCAGCTCCAGTTGGAAGGCCAGTCCTTGGTCACGCCAATGTGACCCATTTTGATCTTGGAGCCGGCGGAGAATTCGCCGTAGACGCCGTCTACGAGTTGATCGGAAGCGAAGGCAGGTGAAATAGCCAGCAAAGCGGCGGCAGCCGCGAACAGTTTTTTAACTTGCATGTTTTCTCTCGTGTTTTGTCCTTGCTGTATGCAAAATTGATACGGCAACGCCCGAAATTGTAGCGAGGTTCTGGAAACTGCGCTGACGGCTACTCAGTTGTTAAAATTACCGCAATACTGACTAAGTTGGAGACATCGTGGTTCTTCCCGTACGAATTTCTTTTTTAGGCATCGGTCTGATGGGCGAACCGATGGTACGCCGTTTGCTGGCGGCTGGCTTTCCTGTACGCGTATGGAATCGTACACCGGGCAAGGCTGAAGTGCTTGAAAGCGCAGGCGCGCTCGCGGCGCTGACGCTGGCGGATGCAATGTCCGATGCGCAGGTGGTGATTTCGATGCTGTCCGCCGGGCCGGCGGTGGGAATGTGATCGATGCCTGCCTGCCGTCGATGGCGCGCGGCACGCTGTGGATCGATATGAGTTCGACCAGGCAGGATGAGGCGCAGGAGTTCCATGCCCGCTTGTTTGCGCATGGTTGCCGCTTCCTCGATGCTCCCGTTTCCGGGGGCGTTGGCGGGGCGGAGCAGGGGACGCTTGCGATCATGGCTGGCGGCGATGCGCGCGATTTCGCCGAGGCGCGTCCCGTGCTGGAAGCGATGGGGCGGCCTACGCTGGTTGGTCCTGCCGGCGCGGGGCAGGTGGCCAAGCTATGCAATCAGCTGATTGTCGGCGGCACTATCAATATTGTGGCGGAGGCTCTGCTGCTGGCCCAAGCCGCGGGCGCTGATCCGGAAGCAGTGCGGGCGGCGATTCGTGGCGGGTTTGCCGAGAGCCGGATTTTGGAGGTGCATGGACAGCGCATGCTCGATCGGAATTTCCTGCCGGGCGGGCAGGTGACCACGCAGCTGAAGGACCAGCACAATATCCTTGCCGCCGCGGCAGCAGCCGGCGTGGCGTTGCCGGTCACCAGCCTGGTGACGGAGCGGTATGAGTCGATCAGGGATTTATATCCGCAGGCGGATCATTCGGCGGCGTTGTTGGCGTTGGAGCGTTTGAACCCGGGACAGCGCGTGGGGGCGGAGCCCGATAAGTTGCCGTGACGCGGGCACGGCGGATCAATGATCCGCCCTACACGCCGTTGGCGCTTTACGTTCGTATCGCCCGGCCGGCCGCCCGCCGCGTCGCGCACCCAGTACCATTCGAGCCGGCGCGCGGTGTGCCGACATCGTTCGATTCGCCCGCGCGGCATCGCGGCATCATTCGATCCGCAGCATGACGTACCGGCACGCTTGATCCACGGCCTGGATTGGCGACATCGTTCGCTCCGCCGCGAAGCGTCTCGACATCGTTCGCTCCGTCGAGCGGCGTAGGGCGGATCATTGATCCGCCGTCTCAGCGCAGTGGCAGCGCCGTTTCGATCAGCTTCACCCAATAACTCGCCCCAATCGGCAGCAGGTTATCGTTGAAGTCATAGCTGGCGTTATGCAGCACGCAAGGTCCCAGGCCATGTCCGCCATCGCGGTGATCGCCTTCGCCGTTGCCGATGAACAGATAGCACCCCGGCTTCTCCTGCAGGAAGAAACGCGAAATCCTCCGCGCCCATCGTAGGCTCGACCTTATCGTCCACCTTATCCGCGCCCACCAGCGACTTCGCGACTTCAACCGCAAACGCTGTCTCCTTCGCATGATTCACCAACGGCGGATAGTTACGCTTGAACTCGAAATCCACCTCCGCCTCGAAGGCCGTGCCGATATTCTCGGCCAGCACCTTCATGCGCTGCTCGATCAGGTCCAGCACTTCGGTGGTGAAGGTGCGTACGGTGCCGACCAGCTGGGCCTCGTCCGGAATAACGTTGGTTGCGCTGCCCGAGTGAATCTGGGTAATCGAGATCACCGCCGTATCCAGAGGGCTCTTGTTGCGCGTGATGATGGATTGCCAGGCCTGCGCAATATTCACCGCCACCATGATCGGGTCGATGCCCTTGTGCGGCTGGGCCGCGTGGGCGCCCTTGCCGCGTACCGTGACGTGGAATTCGTTCGAGGACGCCATCATTGGCCCCTCGCACACGCTCAGCGTGCCCGTCGCCGCGCCCGGCCAGTTGTGCATGCCGTAGATCGCGTCCATCGGGCAGCGTTCGAACAGGCCATCTTCGATCATCTTCCGCGCGCCGGCGCCGCCTTCTTCGGCGGGCTGGAAAACGAGATAAACAGTACCGTCGAAATTCCGGTGCTGGGACAGATAGTGCGCCGCACCCAGCAGCATAGCCGTGTGGCCGTCATGGCCGCAGGCGTGCATCTTGCCGGCGTGTTTCGAGGCGTGCGGGAAGGTGTTGATTTCCTGCATGGGCAGGGCGTCCATATCGGCGCGCAGGCCAATGGCGCGCTCGGACGTGCCGTTCTTGATGATGCCCACCACGCCGGTCAGGCCCATGCCGCGGATGACGGGGATACCCCATTCCGTCAGCTTGGCGGCGACAACATCGGAAGTACGCTGTTCTTCATAGCAGAGTTCCGGGTGGGCATGCAGATCGCGTCGGATCTGCTGCAACTCGGACTGAAACGCAATAATCGGGTCGATCAGGTTCATTCTGGTGCCTCCATGATGGGCCCATTTTAGCTGCTACATGCCCGGTCGCGGAATCGTTTACGATAACGTTTTCTGCATTAGCTTCCCGGAATTCTGATGACAAGCACACAAGTACGTGCCACCTGCCCGCACGATTGCCCCGACACCTGCGCCCTCCTGGTTACCGTCGAGAACGGCGTCGCTACCGAAGTGAAAGGCGCTCCGGACCACCCGACCACGGCCGGCGTGCTGTGCACCAAGGTATCCCGCTACACGGAGCGCACCTATTCGCCCGACCGCCTGCTGCACCCGCTGCGGCGCGTGGGCAAGAAGGGCGAAGGCAAATTCGAGCGCATCAGCTGGGACGAGGCGCTGGACGAAATTGCATCCCGCCTCAAGCCGCTGGCCGAGAATCAGCCGGAATCCATCCTGCCTTACAGCTATGCGGGCACGATGGGACTGGTGCAGGGTGACTCCATGTCACTGCGTTTCTTTAACAAGATCGGCGCCTCGCTGCTGGACCGCACGATCTGCGCGACGGCTGGAGCCACCGGCTACAAGTACACGGTTGGCGCCTCCATCGGCACCGATATCGAGCAATTCCAGAACGCGAAGCTGATCCTGATCTGGGGCGGCAACCCGATCGCGTCCAACCTGCATTTCTGGACGCGAGCCCAGGAGGCCAAGCGCAGCGGCGCGAAACTGATCGCCATCGATCCCTACCGCTCGCTGACGGCAGAGAAATGCCATCAGCACATCGCCCTGCTGCCCGGCACCGATGCCGCGCTGGCCCTGGGCATGATGCATATCTTGATCCGCGACGATCTGCTGGACCATGACTATATCGCCCAGTACACGCTGGGCTTCGACGCGCTGCGCGAGCGCGCCGCGGAATGGACGCCGCAGCGCACCGCCGAAGTGTGCGGCATCAGCGTGGAAGAAGTGGAGGGCCTGGCGCGCGAGTACGGCGAAACGGCAAAGCGCGGCGAGCCGGTAGCCATCCGCACCAATTACGGCGTGCAGCGCGTGCATGGCGGAGGCATGGCAGTGCGCAATATCAGCTGTCTGCCGGCGCTGGTAGGCGCGTGGCGCCATGCGGCGGGCGGCGTGCAGCTGTCCTCGTCCGGCACTTTCCCGAAAAACCTGCCGGCGCTGCAGCGCCCGGACTTGCTGAAGAAGCTGCCGCGCACCATCAATATGAGCACCATTGGCGATGACCTGCTGCGCCCGGCGTCACCGGAGTTCGGGCCGCAAATCAAGGCCCTCATCGTCTACAACTCGAATCCGGTGGCGGTTGCGCCGGAATCGGGAAAGGTCGCGGCCGGCTTCGCGCGCGAAGACTTGTTCACTGTGGTGCTGGAACACTTCCAGACTGATACGGCCGACTATGCGGACATCGTCCTGCCCGCCACCACCCAGCTGGAGCACGTGGACATCCACAGCGCCTACGGCCATCTCTACATGATGGCGAATAACGCGGCCGTGGCGCCTATGGGCGAGTCCAGACCGAACACGGAAATCTTCCGCCTGATCGCCGCCCGCATGGGCCTGGACGACCCCTGCTTCAAGGATAGCGACGATCAGCTGGCGGCAGTCGCTTTCAAGTCGGACGATGCGCGCGCCATTCACTTTGACTGGGAGTCACTCAAGCAAAAGGGCTGGCAAAAACTTGCGGTACCAGACGCGCCCTTTGCATATGGCAATTTCCCCACACCCTCAGGAAAATGCGAGTTCTACTCGGAAATGATGAAGGCGGACGGCCTCGACCCGCTGCCCACCTACATACCGAACTACGAATCGCGGGTATCTTCCCCTGATCTGGCGGCAAAATACCCGCTAGCGATGATATCTCCGCCGGCGCGCAACTTCCTGAACTCCACCTTTGTCAACGTACAAAGCCTGCGCGCCACGGAGGGCGAACCCCACCTCGACATCAATCCGGAAGACGCTGCTGCACGCGGCATTAACCATGGCGATCCGGTACGCATCTTCAACGATCGCGGTTCCTTCGTCTGCAAAGCCCGCGTCACGCCGAAGGCGCGGCCGGGCCTGGTTGTCGGGCTATCGATATGGTGGAAGAAGCTCGCGGGCGATGGCAAGAACGCCAACGAGGTGACCAGCCAGCGGCTGACCGACATGGGCCGCGCGCCAACGTTTTACGATACACTGGTCCAAGTGGAGAAAGCCGCTTGAGACCGATGTATGCGCAAAATTGCCCGCCCGAAAATCCGCGCCAGATATCTGGTGACGGGGGCGGCTTGCGCCCTGATGCTGGCGGGTTGCGCACAGTTCAAGTATTACTTCCAGGCGGCCCAGGGCCAGTACGCGCTCTGGTCTGACGCCCGTCCCATCGACGACTGGCTGGGCGATCCGGCCACCGATCCCAAGCTGAGAGCGCGGCTGGAGAAAGCCCGCGTGATCCGGCGCTTCGCCGTCAGGGAACTGTCGCTGCCGGACAATGCCAGCTACAAGAACTACGCCTCGCTCAAGCGCCAGTACGTATTGTGGAATGTGGTCGCCACGCCGGAATTGTCGCTGCGCCCCGTCCAATGGTGCTTTCCGATCGCAGGCTGCGTGAGCTACCGCGGCTATTACGACAAGGCGGATGCCGAAGCGTATGCCGAAGAGCTGCGCAGCGAACGCAACGATGTGCAGGTCGGCGGCGTGCCCGCCTATTCGACCCTGGGCTGGTTCAGCGATCCCTTGCTCTCCACCTTCATCAACTATTCCGACGCCGAGCTGGCGCGCATGGTGTTCCACGAACTGGCGCACCAGATCGTGTACGTCCAGGGCGATTCCAAGTTCAATGAAGCCTTTGCCACGGCGGTGGAAGAGGCCGGCGTGCAGCGCTGGCTGGACCTTTACGGCAACGACGCGATGCGCGAAGCCTATGCCCGCTACAGCGTGCGGCGCCAGGATTTCCTCGGACTGCTGGTCAAGCATCGCCAGATGCTGGCGGACCTCTACGCCAGCAGAGCCACCGTGAAACGCAAGCGCGAAGAGAAAGCGCGCATCTTTGCGTCACTGCAAGAAGAGTACAAGGTTCTCAAGGCAAACTGGGGCGGCTACAGTGGCTATGACCGCTTTTTTGCCGAGCCCCTCAACAATGCCCATTTGGCATCTGTTGCAACCTATAATGACTTGCTCCCCGGATTCCGGGCGCTCCTTGCCAAGGAGAAAGACTTCCCGCACTTCTATGCTGCGGTGCGGAATATGAGCAACCTGCCGTCGGTTGAGCGGCACGACCGCTTGCTTCAACTGGCGCACGCCATCGGCTCTGGCACTGAAACTACGACCGCTGCCGCACAAAAGGAATCCGGCGGCTTGAACTGATGCTGCTATGCAGCAGAAAGGCCCGCTAGAGGACAGATACCAAATCCAACAAATCGCTTGCCTGATGGCCTGCACGCACGATAGCATCTACGTTGCAGATATAGAACGGGCGTTCTTTTTTTTGATAAGACAAGGAAAAGGGACAAAGCCCTCTGCCGCCGGCCCTGTGCAGCCGCGCGACCCCATAACGATAAAATTCCGAGACAAAGAGGCACAGGATGGAAAAAATTTGGCTTAAGTCGTACCCCCAAGGTGTTCCGCCGGAGATTGACCCCACCCAGTACCGTTCACTGGTTCATCTGCTGGAAGAGTCCTTCCAAAAATATGCAGCACGCCCCGCTTTTGTCTGCATGGACAAGTTCATCACCTACGCGGAGCTGAACGACTACTCGAAGCGCCTGGGCGCATTCCTGCAAAGCCGCGGCATGAAGAAAGGCGCTCGTGTCGCCATCATGATGCCGAACGTGCTGCAGTATCCGATTGCCATCGCCGCCATCCTGCGCGCCGGCTACACCGTGGTCAACGTCAATCCGCTGTACACCCCGCGCGAACTGGAACACCAGCTGAACGACTCCGGCGCGGAAGCCATCATCATCCTGGAAAACTTTGGCCACACGCTGGAGCAGGTGCTGCCCCGCACTCCCGTTAAGCACATCATCGTTGCCAGCATGGGCGAAATGCTGGGCGGCCTGAAAGGCCCGATCGTCAATTTTGTCGTGCGCAGCGTGAAGAAGATGGTGCCCGTCTTCTCCCTGCCGAATGCGATGCGCTTCAAGGATGCGATGCGCCACGGCGGCGGCATGAAGCTGACGCCCGTCGAACTGCGCCATGAAGACGTGGCCTTCCTGCAGTACACGGGCGGCACCACGGGCGTATCCAAAGGCGCTACGCTCACCCACCGCAATATCATTGCCAATCTGCTGCAGACCGAAGCCTGGGGCCAGCCTGGCCTGGCGAAACCGCCGGTAGTAGAATCCATGACCATTATCTGCGCGCTGCCGCTGTACCACATCTTCGCGCTGACGGCCTGCGCGATGTGGGGTATGCGCATCGGCGCACTGAATGTGCTGATTCCAAATCCGCGCGATATCGGAGGCTTCATCAAGGAGCTGGCGAAGTACGAATTCAATATGCTGCCGGCAGTGAACACGCTGTACAACGCGCTGCTGAACCACCCGGATTTCAAGATGCTGGACTTCTCCAAGCTGAAGATGGCCAATGGCGGCGGCATGGCCGTGCAGCAGGCGGTTGCCGACAAATGGCTGGCGACGACGGGCGGCGCGATCATCGAAGGCTACGGCTTGTCCGAAACCTCGCCGGTGGCCACCTGCAATCCGGCCGACAGCACGGCGTTCTCCGGCTCCATCGGCCTTCCTGTGCCGTCCACCGACATTGCCATCCTCGATGACGAAGGCAATCCGGTGCCGCTCGGCTCGCCGGGCGAAATCGCCATTCGCGGTCCGCAGGTGATGGCGGGCTACTGGAACCGCCCGGATGAAACCGCGAAGGTCATGACACCGGACGGCTTCTTCAAGTCCGGCGACGTGGGCGTGATGGATGAACGGGGCTTCGTGAAGATCGTCGACCGCAAGAAGGACATGATCCTGGTCTCCGGTTTCAACGTTTATCCGAACGAAGTGGAAGGCGTGGTGGCCAGCCATCCGGGCGTGCTGGAATGCGCCTGCGTGGGCGTGCCGGACGACTATTCGGGCGAAGCGGTCAAGCTGTTCGTGGTGCGCAAGGACCCGAACCTGACTGTCGATGCGCTGATGGCCTTCTGCAAAGAGAACCTGACCGGCTACAAGAAGCCCAAATATATCGAGTTCCGCGAGGAGCTCCCAAAAACCAATGTTGGCAAGATCCTGCGCCGCATGCTGCGTGACGAGGTCAAGGCCGATAACAAGAAAGCCGCGTAAAACGCGGCTGCACACACTTAAGAAGAGGCATTGAATGGAAAAAATCTGGTTGAAGTCCTACCCTGAGGGCATGCCGGCGGAAATCGACCCGTCGCAATATCGCTCCATCACTCACCTGATGGAGGAATCCTTCCGCAAGTATGCCGACCGCAATGCCTACGTCTGCATGGACAAGTTCCTGACCTTCCGCGAGGTGGATCAGATGTCCAGGCAGTTCGGTGCATGGCTGCAGGCCAAGGGACTGAAACCAGGTGCGCGCGTGGCCATCATGCTGCCGAACGTGTTGCAATACGCGGTGGCGCTGGCTGGCATCCTGCGCGCCGGCTACACCGTGGTCAACGTGAACCCGCTGTACACGCCGCGCGAGCTGCAGCACCAGATCAATGACTCCGGCGCCGAAGCCATCATCGTGCTGGAGAACTTCGCCACCACGGTGCAGCAGGTGCTGGGCGCCACGCCGCTCAAGCACGTGATCGTGGCCAGCATGGGCGACCTGCTGGGTGGCCTGAAAGGCGCCATCGTCAACTTCGTGGTGCGCAAGGTGAAGAAACTGGTGCCGGCCTATTCGCTGCCGAGCGCCGTGAGCTTCAAGCAGGTGCTGGCCGAAGGCGCACGTCTGACGCTGCAGCCGGTGGACACCAAGCCGGACGACATCGCCTTCCTGCAGTACACGGGCGGCACCACGGGCGTATCGAAAGGCGCAGTCCTGCTGCACCGTAACGTGGTGGCCAATGTGCTGCAGAACGAAGCCTGGCTGGGCATGAGCGGCGGCACCGAGCAGCTGGTGTTCGTGGCCGCGCTGCCCCTGTACCACATCTATTCGTTGACCATCAGCGCCTTCATGGGCATGCGCACCGGCGGCCTGAATGTGCTGATCCCGAATCCGCGCGATATCCCGGGCTTCGTGAAGGAGCTGGCAAAGTACCGCGTGGTGGTGTTCCCGGCAGTGAATACTCTGTACAACGCGCTGCTGAACAATCCGGACTTCGCCAAGCTGGACTTCTCCAGCTACAAGATCGCCAACGGCGGCGGCATGGCCGTGCAGCAGTCGGTGGCGGACCGCTGGCTGAAGGTGACGGGCACGCCGATCATCGAAGGCTATGGCTTGTCCGAGACTTCGCCTGTGGCTACTGCAAACCGCGTGGACATCAAAGAATTCACCGGCACCATCGGCTTGCCGATTCCTTCGACCGAAGTGAAGATCCTGGACGATGACGGCAACGAAATCCCGCTGGGCACCGCAGGCGAGATTGCGATCCGCGGTCCGCAGGTGATGGCCGGCTACTGGAACCGGCCCGATGAAACAGCCAAGTCGATGACGGCCGACGGTTTCTTCAAGACTGGCGACGTGGGCATCATGGACGATAAGGGCTATACCCGCATCGTGGACCGCAAGAAGGATATGATCCTGGTCTCCGGCTTCAATGTCTATCCGAATGAGATCGAGGGCGTGGTCGCGGCTCACCCGGGCGTACTGGAAGTGGCTTGCGTGGGCGTGCCGGATGCGAATTCGGGCGAGGCAGTCAAACTGTTCGTGGTGCGCAAGGACCCGAACCTGACTTCGGAGGCGCTGATGGAGTTTTGCAAGCATGAGCTGACGGCTTACAAGAAGCCGAAGTACATCGAGTTCCGGGATGAGCTGCCGAAGACGAATGTGGGCAAGATTTTACGGCGCCAGTTGCGCGACGAGAAGAAGGCCGCGTGACCGCATGCACGGCGGATCAATGATCCGCCCTACAGCCCCTTCGGGGCCAGGACAATTGGCGCGCCGTCTTTGACGCGGCGCAAAACCCGCTTCCTGCGGCCGCTGTACATTGAAACGCTCAAACGTACAAATTGCCGGAGGCTGCCGTGGGCCATGCGAACAACAATCACCTGTTGCACCTGAGCCCCGCCGGCCGGCGCGCGCTGCGCCTGCGTGAAGGGCTGGGCGACGATATCGACACTAGCTTCAACGAATCCGTGCGCGTGGCGGAACGCGCCGTGCAGCGCCAGGTCAGTCACCAGTCGCTGACGCAGGACCAGTTCGACGCGCTGGTCAGCTTCACCTTCAACCTCGGCGCCAGCGGCGCCATGCTGGTGTTGCGCCGCGTGGATGCGGGCGACCTGGCCGGCGCAGCGGACGTGATGCTGCGCATATCCGGCCCCGCCCAGCGACGCCGCGAGGAAAGCGCTCCCTTACGCGCCTGAGCGGTTCACACCGGGCCGCCCGCCGGCCACCTCGAAGCTGGCCAGCGTTTCGATGCCACTGTCCTTTTCACGCACATTCTCCAGCCCCTGGAACAACATGGTGCTGCGCTCCGGCGTGATATCGAGCAGCATGAAACCGCGCCGGTCGCTGCGGCCGAATTTGATGTGGGGATTCATCGCCACATACTGCGCCGTGCGCGATTGCGGACGCGAGCTGGAAGTCACGGAAGTGCCGCAGAACTCCGTCGCCACCAGCGGATTGTCGGAAGAGGGCGGCCGCGTGGCGTCGCGCGCCAGTTCCGCCGCGTAGAATGTGTGCACATCGCCGGACAGCACCAGCGGATTGGGCGCGCGGCTCGTTTGCAGCGCTTCCAACAGGCGCGCACGGTTCGCTGCGTAGCCATCCCAGCCATCGGTCCAGAAACGGCCGCCGCCATCGCCATCGATCGCCACCTGGCTGGACTGGGCCATCAGCGTCTGCTGCGCCAGGATATTCCACTGTGCGCGCGAACCCTTCAAGCCTTCGGCCAGCCACGCTTCCTGCGCCTCGCCCAGCATGGTGCGGCGCGGATCGGCCAGGGCGGCGCAGGCGCGGCGATAGACGGATGAGGAACCGCCGCGCCCGCGCACCTGGCAGGCGTGGGGCGAGCGGTACTGGCGTGTATCGAGTACGTGGAAGCGCGCCAGCCTGCCCCAGTCATAGCGCTGGTACATGCGCACCTCGCCCATGCCGGGTGTGAAAGCAAGCCGCACCGGCTGGTGTTCGTAATACGCCTGGTACGCAGCCGCACGTCGCTGCGGGAATCCCGCGGACAGCAACTCGTCCTGCATCGGGTTGTAATCGTTGGCGACTTCGTGGTCGTCCCAGGTCACGATCCACGGCGCGGCCTGGTGGCAGGCCTGCAGGTCGGGATCGGACTTGTACTGCGCATAGCGTGCCCGGTAATCAGCCAGCGTGAAGCTCTCGTCGCGGCGCACGGCGCGCGCGGGATGCTGCAGGCTGTAGCGCCCCCACTCGTAGATGTAATCGCCCAGGAAGGCGACCAGGTCGGGCTCGGCGGCTGCAATGTGGCGGTGCGCCGAGTAATAGCCGAACTCCCAGTGCTGGCAGGACGCGGCCGCCAGCTTCAGGCGTCCTGGCTGGTCGCCGGCTGCGGGCGCCGTGCGCGTGCGGCCGACGGGGCTGACGGCATCGCCCAGCATGAAGCGGTAGAAGTACCAGCGTGCAGGCTGCAAGCCCTTCACGTCCACGTGCACGCTGTGCGCCAGTTCAGGAGCGGCCGTGGCGGCGCCGCGCGACACGATTTGGCGGAAGGCTTCGTCCTCGGCCACTTCCCAGCGCACGGAGAACGCCACCGGCGGCATGGCGGACGCATTCAGCGGATCGTGCAGGATGCGTGTCCAGAGGATGACGGAATCGGGCAGCGGCGAGCCGGAAGCCAAGCCGAGGGAGAACGGGTAGGCGCCGCTGCCATTGCGCGCGGCACGCGTGGGGAAGGCGCCTGCCTGGGCCAGCGCCGCCAGCCCCGCGATCCGGGCGCCGCGCAACAGCAGCTGTCGGCGCCCTTCGTCCATCAGTTGTTCAGCAGGCTTTCAATCGGAGGAACGGGGCGCGGCTTGCGGTCCGGACCAGTGGCAACGTAGGTGAGCAGGGCTTCCGTCACCTTCACGGTCACGGCCTGCAGGCGGTTGCGCTCCGCATAGACTTCCACCTTGACGGTGATCGAAGTATTGCCGACCTTGACGATATCGGCATAGAAGGACAGCAGGTCGCCCACGAACACGGGCTGCTTGAACAGGAAGGAATTCACCGCCACCGTGGCTACGCGGCCGTTGGCGCGGCGGGTGGCAGGCAGGGAGCCGGCAATGTCGACCTGGGACATGATCCAGCCGCCGAATACGTCGCCATACACATTGGCGTCGGAAGGCGCGGGCATGACGCGCAATTCGGGCATTTTCCCGGCCGGCAGGCCGCTGTTGACGTTGGGGAGGGTTTGTTCTTGTGGGGTGCTCATCGTGAAATCTCGTGTGGGGCTACAATTGACCGAATTGTAAACCACCGAAGCAAATCGCCTCGCCATGCGCCGTTACCCCAATTCCCCGCCGCCGCCGGACAGCAAGACCAAGCCCTCCCGCAGCGATATTGCAACTCTGAAAACATTGCTGCCCTACCTCTGGGTGTACAAATGGCGCGTGATGGCGGCGCTGCTGGCGCTGGTCGGCGCCAAGCTGGCCAACGTCGGCGTGCCGGTAGTGCTCAAGCACCTGGTGGACCAGATGACGGTCACCGCTTCCAACCCCCTGCTGGTGCTGCCGGTTGCCGCGCTGATCGCCTATGGCGCGCTGCGCCTCTCGACCACGGTGTTCACGGAGCTGCGTGAATTCCTGTTTGCCCGCGTCACCCAGCGCGCCGTGCGCACGATTGCGCTGCAGGTGTTCCGGCATTTGCATTCGTTGTCCCTGCGCTTCCACCTGAACCGCCAGACGGGCGGCATGACGCGCGATATCGAGCGCGGCACGCGCAGCGTGGGCTCGCTGATCTCGTACACGCTGTTCAACATCCTGCCCACGCTGGTGGAAATCACGCTGGTGCTGGGCTACCTCGTCACGCACTACGATGTGTGGTTCTCGGTCATTACTTTCTGCGCGCTGGTGCTCTACATCACCTTCACCGTGATGGTCACCAACTGGCGCACCCATTTCCGCCGTACGATGAACGACCTCGATTCGAAGGCCAATAGCAAGGCCATCGACTCGCTGCTGAACTATGAAACCGTGAAGTATTTCGGCAACGAGGAATATGAGGCAAAGCGCTATGACGAGGGCCTGCAGCGCTACGAGTCCGCGGCGGTGAAGTCGCAGACATCGCTGTCCGCCCTGAACACGGGCCAGTCGCTGATCATCGCGACTGCGGTCACGCTGATCCTGTGGCGCGCCACGCAGGGCGTCATCGACGGCAAGATGTCGCTGGGCGACCTGGTGCTGGTGAACGCCTTCATGATCCAGCTGTATATCCCGCTCAACTTCCTCGGCGTGATCTACCGCGAAATCAAGCAAAGCCTGGCGGACATGGAACGGCTGTTCTCCCTGCTGGACGAGAACCGCGAGGTGGACGATTCACCGAATGCACGTCCGCTGCTGACCAGCGGTGGCGCCCAGGTGCATTTTTCACATGTCGACTTCAGCTACGATCCCAAGCGCCAGATCCTGTTCGATGTGGACTTCACCATCCCGGCCGGTACCACGACCGCCGTGGTGGGCCACAGCGGCTCGGGCAAGTCCACGCTGTCACGCCTGCTGTACCGCTTCTATGAAGTGAATGCGGGCCTGATCACCATCGATGGCCAGGATATCCGCCAGGTCACCCAGGATTCGCTGCGCCATGCGATCGGCATTGTGCCGCAGGATACGGTGCTGTTCAACGACACCATCGAATACAACATCGCCTACGGCCGCCCAGGCGCCAGCCACGACGAGATTGTGGCCGCCGCGCGCGCCGCCTCCATCCACGATTTCATCGTCAGCCTGCCGGACGGTTATGGCACCATGGTGGGCGAGCGCGGGCTGAAACTTTCCGGCGGCGAGAAGCAGCGCGTGGCGATCGCCCGCACGCTGCTGAAGAATCCCGCCATCCTGATCTTCGACGAAGCCACGTCCGCGCTGGACTCGCGCGCCGAACAGTCGATCCAGGCGCAGCTGAAGGAGATCGCGAAGAACCGCACGACGATGGTGATCGCGCACCGCCTGTCCACAATCGCGGACGCGCAGCAGATCCTCGTGCTCGATCACGGCCGCATCGTGGAGCGGGGTACGCACCAGGCGCTGCTGGCGCGCGACGGCCTGTATGCGCAGATGTGGGCGCGCCAGCAGGCGAAGACGGATGAAGAGCAGGGGTCGCCTGCAACGACCAACTAAAGGGGGAACTGATGGCGGTAAAACGGGTGTTGGCGGTAGCGCTGGCAGGTATCGGCTTGCTGGCGGTGGCAGTGGGAATCAATACGGCGCGCAGCGGTTCGCGCCAGCTGAAAGTGGCGCCGGCGCCCGCGCTGGCCATTGATGCAGCGGCGGCCGCGCAAAGACTGGCCGAGTCGCTGCGCTTCGTCACCATCTCGGATGCGAAGGATGCCGCAGCCAATGCGGCCGAATTCGACAAGCTGCACGCCCACCTGCAAGCAAGCTTTCCCCGCCTGCACGCGGCCCTGAAACGCGAAGAAATCGGCAATTCCCACGCTCTGCTCTATACCTGGCAGGGCAGCGACACCAAGGCAGCGCCCGTGATGTGGATGGCGCACCAGGACGTGGTACCCATCGCGCCCGGCACCGAGAAGGACTGGCAGCAGCAGCCGTTCAGCGGCGTGGTCGCCGATGGCTTCATCTGGGGCCGCGGCGCCTGGGATGACAAGGGCAATCTCTATGCGCAGATGGAAGCGATCGAGATGCTGCTGGCCAGCGGCTTCCAGCCGAAGCGCACGATTTACCTCGCTTTCGGAGCGGACGAAGAAGTGGGCGGCACGCGCGGCGCGGTTGCCATCGCGGCGCTGATGAAGTCGCGCGGCGTGAAGCTCGATTACATCCTGGATGAAGGCTTGCTGGTCCTGCACGGCATGGTGCCGGGCCTGCAGCCGCCGGCCGCGATGATCGGCGTGGCGGAAAAGGGGTATGCAAGCTACCAGCTGGATCTGTCCACCGCCCCGGGACATTCCTCGATGCCGCCGAAACAGTCGGCGATTGGCATGATGAGCAAGGCACTGTCGCAGCTGGAAGAGCACCCGATGCCGGTGCACATGAAAGGGCTGGCGCAAACCAGCTTTGAAACCATGGCGCCGGAGATGGGCGGCTTCAATCGCGTGGCACTCACCAACTTCTGGCTGTTCTCGCCGCTGCTGGAACGCATGATGACGCAGACGCCCAGCATCAACGCGCTGATGCGCACGACCACGGCACTGACCATCGTGAACGCGGGCGTGAAGGACAATGTGTTGCCGGGCAGCGCAAGCGCCACTGTCAATTTCCGCCTGCTGCCGGGGGATACTTTGGGGGACGTACAGGCGCATATGCGCAAGGTGATCGGCAACGACGCGATCCGCATCAGCGATGCCACGACCTACAACGCGGAAGCTTCGCGCGTGGCCAGCGTGGATGGCGCCGCTTACGGCATGATCAACCGCACGGTGCGCGAGGTGCTGCCGGATGCGATTGTCGCGCCGGGCCTGATGATCGCTGCTACCGATTCGCGCCACTTCGGCGCCGTGAGCGACAACATTTTCAAGTTCAGCCCCGTCCGCGCCGGGCCCGACGACCTGCCGCGTTTCCACGGCACCAATGAGCGCATGTCCTTCAAAAACTATACCGACATGATCCGCTTCTACCACCAGCTCGCGCGCAACAGCCTTTAACGCTGCCAGACGGTCGCGGCCAGGCCGGCCACGGCCGCGATCAACCCAACGACGCAGACGAGGATGGTGACCAGCAAGGTCATTAACCAGCGGAATTGCTCGTCCTGGCGCTTCTCCAGCTTGTCGACAGCAGCTTGCACGGCTGTCTGGATGGCAATCTGCATTTCCAGTCGCAGCGTCCGCAATTCGCAGACTATATCGTTCACTTTCGACTCCAGGAGCGTAAGCCGAGCCTCAGGGCTGGGCGGGTTATCTTCCGGCGGTGCGTCGTCCATGATGAGATCTCCCTGTAGACCCACATTTTCGGCCGCACGCGGCTTTCGGTGTTTGACGTACCGCACATCGAAATAGTTCCCACCGAAACCGTAGGAAAATTGCTTTTCGTTCGTCATACTTCTTGAACGCCACGTGAAAGCGAAGTCATGGACGACGACATAGTCGAATGGGTAACCTCGAATTTCCTTCCTTTCGAAGCCGAGCTTCGCAAGATGTTGCGCCGCGTCTGTAGCGGCCCGGCGGAAGTCGACGACGTCATCCAGGAAACGTATTACAAGATTCTGCAGCTGCCCAGCCTCGATCACGTTCGTGAAGCGAAGGGGTTCCTGGTCCGGACTGCCCGCAATATCGTGATCGACAGGATGCGGCGCGATGCGATCGTCAGTATCGAGTCCATGGCGAACCTGGAGGAGCTCGACATTGCGGACCTTGCTCCGTCCCCGGAGCGCGTGGCGCTGGCGCGAGCGGAGCTTCGGTGGGTCATCGGGCTGATTGCCAATCTCCCTGAGCGTTGCAAGGAAGTGTTTACGGCCCGGCGGATTTATGGACTGTCCCAGATGGAGACGGCCGAAACCTTGCGCATTACCGAGGGAATTGTTGAAAAAGAAACCATGCGGGGAATGCAACTGATTTCCGACATGATCGCGCGTGTCGGCGTGCATGACACACCCAAAACCAGGGCCGCCAGAAGTAAAACCGTAGCCAGGAAAAGCCATGTCAACGATTGATCGGGAAGCCCTGGATTGGGTGGTGCGTCAGTTGGCCGGCGCGCTGGGGGAGGACGAGCGTAAAGCGCTCGACGCCTGGCTGGCAACGGATATCCGCCACCAGGGCGCCTATCTGCGCGCCAGGGCGATCAACCATGCGCTCGACCGCGCTACCGTGCAGGAGACGCTGCGTCCGCAACGCGAGCGCCTTGAAGTGGAGTGGGCCGGCTCGTCGTGGAAGCAGGCGGGCTCGCGGCGCGCCTTCCTGGCCTATGGCGGTGCTGCCGCCGGCATCGCCGCGCTCACCCTTGCCGGCGTGCTTCCTTCGCTGAGCAACAAGACCGTGCTGACTACGGCAAAAGGGGAGTTCCGGAAGGTTCCCCTGGCCGACAAGTCGGTCGCGGACATCAACAGCGGCAGCCAGATCGAAGTTCGGCTGACGCAGCAAAAGCGCCAGGTGACGCTGAAAACCGGCGAGGTCTGGCTGGAAGTTGCCAAGGACAAGACCAAGCCCTTCGTTGTGGAAGCAGGCGAAGTCCGCGTGCGCGCCGTGGGCACCGCCTTCGGCGTGCGGCGCTACAGCAATGGGGCGGAAGTCCTGGTAACGGAAGGAACGGTGGAAGTGTGGAGCAACGAGGGCACCGCGCAAAAGCGCCTGTTGACGGCCGGCGAGCGCAGTTTCGTGCAGGACCGCGCGACCGATATCCCGGTAACGCGCCAGCCGCAGGAAGTCGAGCGCAAGCTCGCCTGGAGGGAGGGCAAATTGGTCTTCAATAACCAGACGCTTGGCGAAGCGGTGGCGGATTTCAACCGCTACAGCCAGAAAAAGATCGTCATCGTTGATCCTCAGTTGAGGAGCAAGAAGCTGGTTGGCCAATACCAGATCGACGCGCCGGAATTGTTTGCCCGCGACATCAGCACCTTCCTGGACGTCCCTATCGTGATCACCACCGAAAAAATCCTGATTGGCGAGGCGTAGGAAAAAAATTTGTCGTCCGTCGTTATCGATAACAGGGCAGGATAGTCCTGAAGAGAATTTAGTCCGAGGAGATGCGCATGATGAACTCACATCATTGCGGTAGAACGGCCGCTGTTGTCCTGGGTCTGAGCGTTGCAGCCCTGTCCCAGGCAGCAAATGCACAGGAGGTCCGCAAGCAATTCAATATTGCCGCCGGTCCTGCTGTGAACTCGATTACCGAGTTCGCGCGCCAGGCAGGCATCAATGTCCTGGCGTCCGGCGACAACCTGGAGGGCATCCAGACCCAGGAAGTCCGCGGGACGTTCACCATCTCCGAAGCACTGGACAGGCTCTTGTCCGGAACCAGCCTGACCAACCGGACGAATTCGAGCGGCGCCGTTTTTATTTTGTCGACGGCCCGTAAGCCGAACGGAGACAAAGTGAACGAATCGACACGGGAAAAACCGATGAATGGAACAAATCCAATGCAAGGCCGCGCCACCTGCTGCGCCGTGATGCTGGCGCTGGGAAGCGCGGGCGCTTCCTATGCGCAGACTGCGGACAGCATGGCAACGGCAGACAGCACAGCGGCAAAGAAAGAGGAATCGGCAGTAGTGGTAGTGACAGGCCTGCGCGCCAGCCTGCAAAGCGCCCGCAAGAAGAAGCGCGACAATGATGCAATCTCGGACTCAATCGTCGCCGAAGACATTGGCAAGCTGCCGGACCAGAACATCGCTGAAGCTGCCCAGCGTATCTCCGGCGTGCAGCTCCAGCGCTACAAGGAGGAAGGCGCCAGCATTGCCATCCGCGGCCTGTCGCAGACCAAGATTGTGCTGAATGGACTGGAAGTATTCGGCGCGGGTGGCGAATACAATGGACGCAATTTCGGCCTGGAGGACTTGCCCGCGGAAGTGCTGGCCGGGATCGATGTGGCAAAGAGCTCGTCGGCGAATGAAATTGAAGGCGGCCTGGGTGGTTACGTAAACGTCCGTACCCGCCAGCCCTTCGACTTCAAGGGAACAACGGCTACGGTATCGACCAAGGCGACCAACTTCGAGATGGCGCCGGGCTTCGGCAGCAAGGTGAAGGGCCAGTTCTCCGCGCTGGGCAGCACGCGCTGGCAAACCGGCGTGGGCGAGATGGGTGTGCTGCTGAATGTGGCCCACACGGAAAGCGCGTTCGGCATTGCGGAAGATGAAGTGCAGCGCACCCAATCGGTCGCGAACTACGCAGGTTCGGGCAAGTCCGTAACGTATCCGATCGGCATATTTTACCGGCAACGGCCACCACGGCGACCGCAAGCGAGATGTGATCATTGGCTCCTACCAGTGGCGCCCCAGCCAGGACCTCACGCTGAACGCCAACTATGTGGGCATCGACTACATGGAGCGCGACAATTTCCAGACCGCGCGCTTCTACACGGGCACGGCGGCGTCGGGCTTTTCGCTTTGGGGTGACCGCAACAGCGACGGCAGCGACAACCTGAAGACGGGCAGCTTCACGGGCAACTCGGTGACGGATACCTCCGTGATCGGGGATGAACACCGCAAGTCCCATCTGTTCGATATTGGCGGCAGGTGGAGCAATGGCGGGCCGCTCACCGTCAAGGCGCGCGTCGCGCATAACGAAACCTCGGTGGTGAATACGCTGTACGAGTGGGGTATCAACGCCAGCGTGCCGGGCATGACGCTGACGATGAACGATGGCTCGGCCTCGCGCGTGGCGGTGTCCGGCGTGGATCTGGCCAATCCTGCTGTCTATCATCCGAATTACCTGCTGGCGATTCACCTGGACGGTATCCAGCGCAATACCGCTTCCACCGTGGATGCCAACTACAAGATGGACAGCAGCGTCCTGAACTCGATCGATTTCGGTTTGCGCACCAATGACTACACGCGCCACTCCTTCGGCTTCGTGAATTTCTATTGCATCGACAGTTGTAACAGCAGCAGGACGCTGGCGACGGTCGATCCAGGCCTGCTGCACCAGGTGCCGGGAGCGGAATCGCGCGACGTCGGGCCTTACTGGACCTATTCCAGCGCGGCCGTGCGCCAGCAATCTGCGCTGCGCACGCTGTATGGGCTGCCGGCCGGCGAGAGCAACACGCCCGACCAGGACCAGCTCAATAACGAGAAAACGCTGGCGGCGTACATGAAGCTCAATTACGAGCTGGCAGTCGCTGGCCTGCCGGTCACCGGCAACCTGGGCGTGCGCTATATCGAGACGAAGTTGCACGGCGAGTCCTATGGCGCGGATGCGGCAGGAACCCAAGTGCTGCAGTCGCGCGACTCGAAGCGGCACGATCTGCTGCCGTCCTTCAATGCCAACCTCGCGCTGCGCGACGACCTGGCCTTGCGCCTGGCGGCATCCCGCACGCTGGGACAGGTGAACTTCGGCTACCTGGCGGCGGCGGTCAGCATCACGAACCAGGTGCAGCACGACGCGCGTGCCGGCAACCCTGACCTGCAACCGTACAAGTCGACCAACTATGACCTGTCGCTGGAACATTACTTTGGCGGGAACGGCCTGGCCTATATCGGCGCGTTCAACAAGACTGTCGACGGCTTCGTGCAGACGGTGGCCGAGCCGCGGGTGATCAACGGCGAGACCTACAATGTGTCCACCTTCAAGTCGGCCGGCACATCGAAGATCAAGGGACTGGAAATCGGCTACCAGCAGTTCTTCGATCGCCTGCCTGCGCCTTTCAATGGCTTGGGCATGCAGGCCAACTACACTTACGTGGATTCGAAAGCTCCTTCAGCAGTCGAGGGCCAGACGGTTCCGTTGCAGGGCTTGTCCAAAAACAGTTACAACCTGGTGGGCATGTACGAGCTGGGCAAGGTGAAGGCCCGCCTGGCGTACAACTACCGTAGCGGCTATGTGGTATCGACCAGTTCCTCGGGTGCGCAGGGTGTGCCTATCTTCGCCAAGGCGCTCGGCACGCTCGATTTTTCGCTGGGCTACGACTTCAGCAAGCAGCTGTCGGTGGTGCTGGACGGCGTGAACATCCTGGGAGCGCACAGCGAGCAGTATTACGGCAACCCGCATAACCAGATGAATTACCTGCCGCTGAATAAGCGCATTGGACTGCAAGCCCGTTACACCTTCTGAGTCCGTCTCCTCCTCTCAGAGCTTGACACTCCGCGCCTTCGGACGTGGAGTGTATTTTTTTTCAGGACGAGTCATGAAAACGACGTGAGTTTCTCCAACTCGGTGCGGCCGGCATGGCGGCCTTGCATGCAAGCGGCCTGGGCGCGGCGCCCGAAACTGCCCGGCCGGATTTCTCGTGGCTGGATGCGCGCCTGCGCGAGCGCGTGGAGCACGGCTGGTTCGACGGCATTGCGATGATCGTCGGACGCGGTGAGCAGCCGCTGCACATTGCCTGCTTCGGCGATGGCAATCCGGACAGGGCATTGCATGTGGCATCCACCGGCAAGTGGACAGCGGCCGCCGCGATTGCGGCCCTCGTGGACGAGGGAAAACTGGGGTGGGATGATCCTGTTCGCGAGTATCTGCCCCAGTTCAGTGATCTCAAGGGCAAGGCGACGCTGCGGCAGTTGCTGTCGCATACGGCTGGCTACCCCGACTACCAGCCCGAAGGCCGCCGCCGCGACGATTACCAGACTTTGGAGGAGGCAGTCAGTCACATCGTGGATCTGCCGGCAGTCGCCGCAGCGGGCACGGTTTTCCAGTACGGCGGCCTGGCAATGCAGGTGGCCGGCCGGATGGCGGAAATGGCGGCGGGCCAGCCTTTCGACGAAATATTCCAGTCGCGCATCGCGCGTCCGCTGGGCATGCTCGGAAGCGGCTATGCACCGGTTTCGGCCGAGCCGGGCTTCAGTCCGATGCTGGGCGGCAGCCTGTTCACCACGGCGCGGGATTACGCGCGTTTCCTGATGATGATGTCGCAGGATGGCTATTACCGCGGCAAGCGTGTACTGAGCCGCAGCGCTGTCAGTGAATTGCAGGCGGACCAGGTGCGCACTGCCGCGGTGCGGCGCGGCGAATACGTGGAGCTGGCGCGCCAGGATCTGCGCAAGGATATCTACGGCCTGGGCTTGTGGCGCGAGGAAGTGGACGCCAAGGGCGATCCGACCCTGGTTTCCTCGCCCGGCTGGGCCGGCGCGTACAGCTGGATCGACAAGGTCGCCAATGTCTGGGGTGTGCTTATCGCCAAGGCCAATGTCGATAAGGCCGTTGCGGACGGCTACAGCACCTTCCTGGGATCGACGATCTGCGCGCCGATGGTGCGGACGGCCGTGCAGGAAGCTGCCGCCAGTGGCGTGCGGACTGCGCTCGTTCCGGTCAATGGGGCAAAGTTGTATTGCGAAGAGAGCGGCAGCGGCGAGCCGCTCATATTCCTGCATGGGCATAGCTTCGACCGCCGCCAGTGGGAGCCGCAGGTGAAGCATTTCGAGCGCAGCCACCGCGTGATCCGATATGACCTGCGCGGCTATGGCCGCTCAAGCTCGCCGAAGGAAGGCGAGGAATTCCTGCATGCGGAGGATCTGCGTCAGCTCATGGACGCGCTGGGCATACGGCGTGCGCACCTGGTTGGCCTGTCTCTTGGCGGCTTTGTCGTGACCGACTTCATTGCGCTGTATCCGCAGCGGGTCACAAGCGCCACCATGGCGGGCGGTGATTTGTTCGATGTGCCGGGGCCGGACGAACCATGGACGCATGAGGCACTGGCCAGGCGACATGCCGATATTGCGGCCGTGCGCAAGACAGGCATTGCGGCATTCAAGCGGAAGTGGCTGGAGGACCTGGTGAGCCATGGCGGCTCGGCGCGCGAGTCGCTGCGGCGGCCCCTGTGGCGCATGATCGATGAATGGCAGGCCTGGCAGGCGCTGCACGTGGAGCCGCGCCTGTTACTGGGGCGATCCGCGCGGCGCCATCTTGCGGCAAGCAAGCCGGCCATGCCGGTGCTGATTGTGCGCGGCGATCAGGAAAGGATGGATTTTGCTGTCCGGGAGCTGCTGCCGCAAGCGAGGGTGGTCATCATCCCCGATTGCGGCCACGTGTCCAATATGGAGCAGCCCGGCGTGTTTTCGGCGGCGGTGGCGCAATTTCTTGCGGCACCGCCAGGGGACGCCGCTTAGGGCAGCGGGCGGTCGGCGAGTTCGGAGTCGTCGGTGGCGACCAGTTCGCCTTCCCATTTCGCGACCACGGCGGTGGCGATGGAGTTGCCGATGACATTGGTGGCGGAACGGGCCATGTCCAGGAAGTGGTCGATGCCCAGCAGCAGGACCAGGCCCGCTTCCGGGATATTGAACTGGGACAGGGTCGCGGCGATCACCACCAGGGAAGCGCGCGGCACGCCGGCCATGCCCTTGGAGGTCAGCATCAGCACCATCATCATGGTCAGCTGCGAACCGAGCGACATCTCGATGCCGTAAGCCTGGGCGATGAACACGGTCGCAAAGGTGCAGTACATCATCGAGCCGTCCAGGTTGAAGGAGTAGCCGATCGGCAGCACGAATGCCGCGATGCGGTTACGCACGCCGAAGCGCTCCAGGCCTTCCAGGGTCTTCGGGAAAGCCGCTTCGCTGGACGCGGTGGAGAAGGCCAGCAGGGTAGGGCCCTTTACTTCAGACATCAGCTTCATCACGCGGCGGCCGAGGAACAGGAAGCCGGCAAAGATCAGCAGGCCCCACAGCACGCCGATGGACAGGTAGAACTCCGCCATGAACACGCCATAGGTTTGCAGCACGCCCACGCCGCTCTTGGCGATGGTGCCGGCAACGGCCGCAAACACCGCCAGCGGTGCGAACTTCATCACATAGCCGGTGACCTTCAGCATGATGTGGGCGATGCCGTCCACCGCGTCGATCAGCGGTTCAGCCTTGGCGCCGACAGCGGCGGCAGCGGTGCCGAAGAACAGCGAGAACACCACGATCTGCAGGATCTCGTTCTTGGCCATGCCGTCGATGATCGAGGCGGGCACCAGGTGGGTGATGAATTCCTTCAGCGACAGGCTGGACGTGGCCAGGCCGGCAGCGGCGTTACCGGCCGCGGTAGGTAGGTGGCCGAGCAGTGCGTCGCCAGGACGGAACAGGTTGACCATCACCAGGCCAAGCGCCAGGGACATCACGGAAGCCAGGAAGAACCAGCCCAGGGTCTTGATACCGACGCGGCCCACTTCCTTGGTGTCGCCCATCTTCGCAATGCCGACCATCAGGGTCGAGAACACCAGCGGCGCAATGATCATCTTGATCAGGCGCAGGAACAGCGTGGTGATCAGCGTCATCGAGTCGGCAAAGCCCGCCGGATTGGCGAGTGACGTGTTTGCAACATAACCGACAATGATGCCCAGTGCGAGGCCTATGAGAATATAGGTTGTCAGGCGATTTTTCTTTTCCATATGCAACATTCCTGTGATAGTGTCGCCCGTCAGGGGTAAGCGTCGGGGACTGATTTGCCGGTAGAATGGTGAACTATTAAGCAAGTCCCGAAGTATCCGTGCGCCCGCATAGGGCTGTCAAGCAAGATAAATAGCCGCAAAACAGGCATGATTGATATAAAAGACGTCAGTAAATGGTATGGCCACTTCCAGGTGCTCACGGACTGCAGCACCAGTGTGGCCAAGGGCGACGTTATGGTTATTTGCGGTCCGTCGGGTTCCGGAAAATCAACGCTGATCAAGACGGTCAACGGGCTGGAACCCTTCCAGAAGGGCGAGATCGTTGTCAATGGAACATCGGTCGGCGCCAAGGGCACCAACCTTTCCGCCCTGCGTGCGCGCATCGGCATGGTGTTCCAGAATTTCGAGCTGTTCCCGCATTTTGTCGGTGCGCGAAAACCTCACGCTGGGACAAATTAAAGTCCTTGGCCGCAGCAATGAGGAAGCCACGGAGCGCGGCCTGAAATACCTGGATCGTGTGGGACTGCTGGCGCACCAGGACAAGTTCCCGAACCAGCTCTCCGGCGGCCAGCAGCAGCGCGTAGCGATCGCCCGCGCCTTGTCCATGGACCCGGTAGCCATGCTGTTCGACGAACCCACGTCCGCGCTCGACCCAGAAATGATCAATGAAGTGCTGGATGTGATGGTGGGCCTGGCCCAGGAAGGCATGACGATGATGGTGGTGACCCACGAGATGGGTTTCGCGAAAAAGGTCGCCAACCGCGTGGTCTTCATGGACAAGGGCCACATACTGGAAGACTGCGGCAAGGAGGAATTCTTCGGCGCGCCGCGCTCCGAGCGCGCCAAAGACTTCCTGGCGCGTATCATCCACTAAACGCGGGCCGCCCGGCCCGCGCAATCGTGCAGGAGGAATCATGGCAATGACCCGACTGTTTGCGACGCTGGCCCTCTGCTCCATTGCAGCGGCGGCCCACTCCCAGGAAACCACCGGCACCCTCGCCAAGATCAAGCGCACAGGCCAGATCACGCTGGGCGTGCGCGACGGGTCCATTCCCTTCTCTTATCTGGACGACAAGCAGCAGTACCAGGGCTATTCCATAGACCTGTGCATGAAGATCGTCGCCTATGTGCAGAAGCAACTGGGGATGACGGAAGTGAAGGTCACCATGAATCCGGTGACGTCCGCCAACCGCATTCCCCTGATGGCCAACGGCACCATCGACCTCGAATGCGGCTCCACCACGAATAATGCGGAGCGCCAGCAGCAGGTGGCGTTTGCGCCCACCATGTTCGTGATCTCCAGCCGCCTGCTGGCGAAGAAAACGTCCAATATCAAGACCCTGGCGGACATGAAGGGCAAGACCCTGGTCGCCACCGCCGGCACTACTTCGCTGAAGCAGATGACCATCCTGAACAAGGAAAAGAACCTCGGCATGAATATCGTGGTCGGCAAGGACCACCCCGAGTCCTTCCTGATGCTGGAGACAGGCCGCGCGGCGGCCGAAGCGAATGACGATATCCTGCTGGCCGCGCAAGTGGCCAGTTCCAAGTCGCCGGGCGATTATGTGCTGACTGGCGAGCCGCTGTCCGTGGAGCCCTACGGCATCATGCTGCGCAAGAACGACCCGCAGTTCAAGCAGATGGTGGATGCAGCGCTGGCCCGCGTCTACCAGTCAGAGGATATCAAGCGCATTTACGCCAAGTGGTTCACGAGCCCCATCCCGCCCAAGGGCGTGAACATGAATTTCCCCATGCCGCCCCATTTGCAGGCGGTGTTTGCCAAGCCTACCGATTCGCCTGATCCTGCCGCCTACGCCGGCAAGAAATAGGCATGCACTACAACTGGAACTGGCGCATCTTCTGGGAGCTGTCCCGGACGGAGTGCACACCTATTGGGACACGCTGGTCTCCGGCCTGCTGTGGACCCTGGCCACCTCGCTGACCGGCTGGGTAATGGCGCTGGCGCTGGGCATCGTCGTCGGCACGCTGCGCACGCTGCCCAATGCCTGGGTGCGTCGCGCCGGCACCGCTTATGTAGAACTGTTCCGCAATATTCCGCTGCTGGTGCAAATGTTCCTGTGGTTCTTCGTGATGCCCGAGCTGCTGCCCAAGGCGGCGGAGACTGGCTCAAGGCCCTGCCGAATGCGCCTTTCGTCACGGCAGTGATCTGCCTGGGCTTCTTTACGTCGGCGCGGGTGGCGGTGCAGGTCACGGCCGGCATCGAAGCGTTGGCGGGCGGTCAGCGCCTGGCCGCTCTGGCGCTGGGGCTCACGCGCGTGCAGGCTTACCGCCATGTGCTGCTGCCGCTGGCCGTGCGCATCATCCTGCCGCCACTGACGAGTGAATTCCTCAACATCATCAAGAACAGTTCCGTCGCGCTGACCATCGGCCTGATGGAGCTGACGGCCAGCGCGCGCGCCATCCAGGAATTTTCCTTCCAGGTGTTTGAAGCATTTTCGGCGGCCACGCTGATCTACGTGGTGGCGAACATCATCGTGGTCGCGGGCATGGCGCTGCTGGAACGCCGGCTGGCGCTGCCCGGCACGCTGGGCGAGGGAGGGCGCTGATGCTGTCCTCCTTCGATTTCGACGTCATTGCGCGCTCCTGGCCCTACCTGTTCAAGACGGGCATGGTGTTCACGCTGGAACTGACGGTGCTGTCCATGCTGGGCGGCGTGGCGCTGGGCACTCTGCTGGCGCTGGGGCGGCTGTCCAGTTTACGTCCCCTGGCCCTGCTGGCCGCGGGCTATGTGAACCTGATCCGCGCCGTGCCGCTGGTGCTGGTGATCTTCTGGTTCTACTTCCTCGTGCCATATGTGGCGGCCTGGGTGATCGGCGCGGCGGAGCCGGTAAAGGTCGGCACCTTCTGGTCGGCGCTGATCACCTTCACCCTGTTCCAGGCGGCTTACTATTGCGAGATCATGCGCGGCGGCATACAGGCGATTGCAAAGGGGCAGGTGTATGCCGCGCAGGCGCTCGGCATGGGCTACTGGCAGACCATGCGCCATATCGTGCTGCCGCAGGCGTTCCGCAATATGCTGCCGGTGCTGCTGACGCAGACCATCGTGCTGTTCCAGGACGTGTCCCTGGTCTATGTGCTGTCCGTGCCGGATTTCGTCGGCGCCGCCAGCAAGATCGCCCAGCGCGACGGGCGCCTGGTGGAGATGTACCTGTTCGTCGCCGTCGTCTACTTCATCCTGTGCTGCCTCCTGTCGTGGATGGTGCGCATGCTGCAGCGCCGCGTGGCGATTGTGCGCTAACGAAAGCGCGCCCATGGCCGCGCTTTCGTTACTACGTAGATAGACGTCCAACCCTTTCGCGGCTGCGCTACTTGGAGTTACCATGCGTCGCATGAAAATGAAACTGATCGCAAGCGCCCTGCTGGCGCTGGGCTCCGCCGCGGCGGCAGCCGAACGCATGGCGGCCGACGTCGCACTGACCCAGGCCACGATTATCGATGTTGCATCCGGACGCCTCGTGCAAGGCAGGACCGTGCTGCTGAAGGGCGACACCATCCTCGCGGTGGTGGACGACAAGGCCCTGAAGAATTACGCGCCGAAGCAAACCTATAAGCTGAAGGGTAAATACCTGATGCCCGGGCTATGGGACAGCCACGTTCACTTCGGCGGCGGTCCCGCGCTGATCGAAGAGAACAAACAGTTGCTGGCGCTGTACCTTGCCCACGGTATCACCACCGTGCGCGACTGCGCCGGCGATTTGTCGGACACCGTGCTGGCCTGGCGCGAACAGATCAACAAGGGAGAACTGGAAGGGCCGACCATCCTGGCGTCCGGCCCCAAACTGGAAGGCTACAAGCCGCTGTGGAAGGGCACCGTCGAAGTCGGCACGCCGGAAGAAGTGAGCAAGGCCCTCGACTACCTGCAGTCGCGCAAGGTGGACTTCGTGAAGATTACGGAAAACACGATGACGCCGCCAATCTTCCTGGAAGCGCTGCGCCAGGCCAAAGAGCGCGGCCTGCGCACTTCCGGCCACGTCCCTGTGCAGCTCACGCTGGACGATATGTTCAAGGCCGGCCTGGGCACGGTCGAGCACCAGTCCTACCTGCTGCGCGGTTCCACGCCGCGCGAAGCGGAGCTGACGGCGCAAGTCGCCGCCGGCAAGATGACGGGCCGCGAAGCCATGCGTGCCAGCCTGGAAAGCTATGACGAAGCCACGGCACGCGCCACTTTCC
Organism: Pseudoduganella sp. UC29_106; assembly: GCF_044055365.1. Classification (NCBI taxonomy): domain Bacteria; kingdom Pseudomonadati; phylum Pseudomonadota; class Betaproteobacteria; order Burkholderiales; family Oxalobacteraceae; genus Pseudoduganella; species Pseudoduganella sp. UC29_106. Next base: position 60,288 of record NZ_CP171977.1, read on the forward strand.
GCCGCATGGCGCAAGCCGGCACCGCCATCGTACCGACCCTGATCGGCTCCCAGGCCACGGCCTACCTGGACCAGGACGACCACGCCCACGACCCCTACCTGCAATACATCGGCAAGGGCCTGCGCGCCACCTACGACTGGCGCGTGCAGCGTGCCGCGAAGGATGACAAGGACGCTATCGCCCTGCGCCACGCCCTGTTCGAAAAATCCGCCTCCCTGCTGCCCCTGCTGGAGCAGGAAGGCGTGAGCATCATCGCCGGCACCGATGCAGGCTTCCTGAATTCCTTCGACTATCCGGGCCAGGGCCTGCACGATGAATTGGGCATCTTCGTCAAATACGGCCTCACGCCGCAGCAGGCGCTGAAGGCGGCCGTGCTGGCCGGACCGCGCTTCCTCGGCAAGCAGGAACGCTATGGCGTCGTGGAAGCGGGCAAGACGGCCGACCTGCTGGTGCTGGACGCCGACCCGCTGAAGGACATCAGCGCCACGCGCAAGATCCGCATGGTCCTGAACCACGGCAAAGCCTACGACCGCGCGAAGCTGGACGCCATGCTGGCCGACGTCAAGCGCTGGGTCGAGCAGCACCCGGCGCCCGCACAGTAAGGGAAGAGGGCGCCGGAGCAGGTAAAATGTCGGCATTCGAAATTTGAGAGCCGCACATGACCGACTTCGACGCCCCACACAGCCTGACCATCACCCGCCCAGACGACTGGCACCTGCACCTGCGCGACGGCGCGACCATGGCCAGCGTGCTGCCGCACACTGCCCGCCAGTTCGGCCGCGCGATTGTGATGCCAAATCTGAAACCTCCGGTCACCACTGTGGCGCAGGCGCAAGCCTACCGCGAGCGCATCCTGGCCGCCCTGCCGCAGGGCATGTCGTTCGAGCCGCTGATGACGCTCTACCTGACCAACAACACCAGCCCGGACGAAATCCGCCGCGCCGCCGAAACCGACTTCGTGCACGCCGTGAAACTCTACCCGGCCGGCGCCACCACCAATTCGGACGCCGGCGTAACCGACCTGGCAAACTGCTACAAGGTGCTGGAAGTGATGCAGGAAGTGGGCATGCCTTTCCTGGTGCACGGCGAAGTCACCGACCAGGATATCGACCTGTTCGACCGCGAGGCTGTCTTCATCGAGCGCATCATGCGCCCGCTGCGCAAGAACTTCCCGGCCCTGAATATCGTGTTCGAGCACATCACCACCAAGGACGCGGCCCAGTACGTGGCTGAAGCGGAAGGCCCGATCGCGGCTACCATCACCGCCCACCACCTGCTCTACAACCGCAACGAAATCTTCAAGGGCGGCATCCGTCCGCACTACTACTGCCTGCCCGTGCTGAAGCGCGAAGAGCACCGCCTGGCCCTGGTCACCGCGGCTACCAGCGGCGATGAGCGCTTCTTCCTCGGCACCGACTCCGCGCCGCACGCACAGGGCGCCAAGGAAGCGGCATGCGGCTGCGCCGGCTGCTACACCGCCCTGCACGCAATGGAGCTGTACACCGAGGCCTTCCAGCGCGCCGGTGCGCTGGACAAGCTGGAAGCCTTCGCCTCCCTGAATGGCCCGGCCTTCTACGGCCTGGAGCCGAACCAGGACAAGATCACCCTGAAGCGCGAGCAGTGGACCCTGCCGGAATCGCTGCCTTTCGGCGACCAGCAGGTGATCCCCCTGAACGCCGGCGAAATCATCAACTGGAAGATGGTCTAAGGGTGTTTGCGGCGATCGACTGGTCCCGCCCGTGGTACGACGCGGTGCGGGAAGCTGCTTCCCGTACCGATCTCTCGGGCAGCAGCGTGATCGCATCGTTCAGCGCCCAGGCCGAAGCGCTCGGCCTGCGCAACCACCAGGGCCTGCCGCTGCGATTCGTGCCGCAGTCCGACCTGCCGGAAGGCACGGCCTATGAGGAATTCATCGGCGCCACCGGCGGCGTGCCCACGCGCGACAACCTGCACGACTTCTTCAACGGCCTGGTGTGGCTGACTTTCCCCTCATCAAGCGCGAGCTGAACGCGTTGCAGGCGGCGCAAATTGCGCTGGCTGGCGTCGGCAAATCGCGCGGCCCGGCGCGCGATGCCGCCACCATCTTCGACGAGAACGCGGCCCTGCTGCTGGTGCGCGACGATGAGGAAGGCGCCGCGTTGGTGGAAGCGCTGCGCAAGCACCGCTGGCAGGAAGCTTTCGTGGAGCGCGCCGAAATGTTCGGGCGCTATGCGGAAGTCTGGCTGTTCGGGCACGCGCTGATGGAAAAACTGGTGGCGCCCTACAAGGCGATTACAGCCCATACCCGCGTGCTGATGGCGCCGGACAGCTACTTCGCGCTGCCGCCCTCCGCGCGCCGTGCATGGATCGACGAACAGGTGGCGCAGCAGCTGCGCAGCGAAGGCCTGAACAAGGCGGCTTTCACGCCGCTGCCGGTGTTGGGAGTTCCGGGCTGGTGGCCGCAGCAGGATGCCGGCTTTTACGCCGACGCGAGCGTTTTCCGCCCAGGACGCCGGCCCGCACAGGCTTAAGCGTCGGCGCGTTTGTATTCCGCCTTGGTGCCCAGCAGCAGGCGGTACTTCTTGCGGAAAAACCTGCGCTTTCGCGCTACGCCTTTTGCCACCAGTACGAAGACGAATGCTCCTCCGCCCAGCAGATTCATGCCGTTGGAATCACTGCCCTCGTTTTGCGTGCGCGGCTGGTCGGTAAGCACATACTCCGGGCGGAACCCGCCCTGCTGAATGCCTGTGTAGTAACTCGTCGGCTGGATGTCGGCTCCGCCGGGTATCAGGTAAGTCAGATCGTCGCCAGGGCGGGGCGTGCTCAGCTGGGCTGGCGGCGGAGCATTCCGCTGCACGAATCGGCCGGAATATCGCCGTCTTCATCGGGTACGAACATGGGCGCCGCCGATGCGAACGACGATGCGCACATGGCAACGGTGCACAAAATGTTCGGAAGTTTGCGGCGCATCGGTATCGGAAAGTGTTGGGAGGCACTTTATATTACCGTTAGTAAATTTCTAATTCAAGCTGTGGGGCGCTGCCACGTGATAATGTTGGAATAAGAGTACACTTCCATTTTTCGTTACAAGGAGAGCAAGCATGGAAAAGCGCATCCGCTGGGGCATTCTCGGCACGGGCAAGATCGCCAAGGCCCTGGCCACTGCCCTGAAGGAGCTGCCTGATGCAGAACTCGCGGCCGTTGCCTCACGCAGCACTGATAGCGCTACCTCGTTCGCTGAAGAGTATGGCGCCGCGCGCGCCCACGGCAGTTACCAGGCGCTGGCGGACGATCCGGACGTGGACGTGATCTACATCGCCACGCCGCATCCGATGCACCATGAGAACGCCCTGATGTGCCTGCGCGCCGGCAAATCCCTGCTGGTCGAAAAGGCCTTTACCGTGAACCGCCGCGAAGCCGAAGAAATCGTCGCCCTGGCGCGGGAGAAGAAGCTGTTCGTGATGGAAGCCATGTGGTCGCGCTTCCAGCCGGCCATTGTGGAAGCCAAGCGCCTGATCGATGCCGGCGAAATCGGGGAGATTTCGAATATCCAGGCCGACCTGGGGTTCATGGCGGCCGTGGGTCCCGAGCATCGCCTGTTCAACCTGGAGCTGGGCGGCGGCGCATTGCTGGACCTGGGCATTTACCCATTGTCCGTGTCGTGCTTCTTCCTGGGCCGCGTGGCCGAAGTGAAGGCTATGAGCGAGCTGGGGCCCACCGGCGTCGACGTGCAGACCAATTTCGTGCTGCGCCATGTGGATGGCGGCTTGTCCAGCTGCGCGACCAGCCTGAATTCGCGCACCGGCGCCACGCTGACCATTTGCGGCAGCAAGGGCTTCCTGCGCCTGCACAGCCGCTTCCACCACACCGAGGATTTCACCATCGAGCTGAATGACGGCAGCCGCCGCGAAATACACCTGCCCCGCCTGGGCAATGGCTACCCGCACGAAGCGATGGAAGTGCAGCGCTGCCTGCGCGCCGGCCTGCTGGAAAGCCCCGTGATGCCGCTGGACGAAACCCTGTCGCTGATGGGCGTGATGGACGAAATCCGTGCACAGACCGGTGTGCGATACGCAGCAGATTGAGGTGTGCGCCTCCCGCGCGTGTTAAAAAATTGATATTATCGATTTTCTAATACTCTCGGGAGGTAACATGCAAAAAGCAATCCTTGGCGCAGCGCTCGGCGCCGCGCTTTCACTGGCTTCGGCGGCGGCTTCCGCCGTCACCCTCAGCTACGCCACGGTACCTTTCGAAGTGACCGGCGTGATGCTCGAAGTCGCCGGGCCGTCGGCGCGCTGCCCCTCCCAGTTTGGCGGCACGATCACCGGCTTTGGCGACAGCGCCCAGGTCGGGCGCCTGTCCTTCGTCGCCACCGATTGCATCACACCCGCGCCGCCCATCTTTAATTTCAGCAAGGGCCGCTTCATCATCATGACCACCTCCGGCGACCAGATCTACGCCAGCTACAGCGGCCAGATGATCCCCACCGGCGAGGGCGCCCAGTACACCTTTACCGGCGCAACCTTCCAGATCACCGGCGGCACGGGCGCCTACCTGTTCGCCTCCGGCGGCGGCACGCTCGACGGCAAGGAAGACATGAGTACCGGCCAGGGCACTTTGAAACTGAGCGGCAAGATGTCCTACTGGCTGGCCCGATAACAAGGCCGCAAGGGCCTTAGCTCACGGCTTTGGCCGAATCTGTCGGGGCCTGTTGTATGCCGCCAAACAGGCCCGCAAAAAGGTGTGGTGTGGGACCCGCCATTTCAGCCGTATTCAGAGCTGCTCAACAAGGAAAATCCTTTATAATCAATCGCTTAATTCGCCGGAAGAGGACTGGCACGGTTCTCGCTGAAAGGGGTGCGTGAGCGCAATTCTTGCCTCACATAAACCAAACTTCAGGAGAAGAAAATGCAAAACACCATCTGGCGTCTCATGGCAGGCACTGCACTGTCCCTGGTCACTCTGGCATCCCAAGCAGCGAGCACTTACAAGACGGTACCCGTAGAAATCACTGGCGTGGTAAAGGAAACGGCTGGACCAGCCCTGCGCTGCCCGACCAAGTTCGGTGGCACTGTCACCGGCTATGGCGACAGCGAACTGATCGGCCGTAATGTCTTCGTCGGCGGCGACTGCATCAAAGCGTCTTATCCGATCTTTGAATCCAGCAGGGGCCAGCTGATTATCCTGACGACCGGCGGCGACCAGATTTTTGTCACTTACAGTGGCCAGATGGTACCCACCGGCGACGGCGCCAATTATGTTTGCTCCGGCGGCACTTTCCAGATCGTCGGCGGCACCGCACTCTACAAGAACGCCAGCGGCGGCGGCACCCTGGACTGCGCCGAGGATCTGGCCACCGGCCTGGGCACCTTGAAGTTGACCGGCCGCATCAGCTACTTTGCGCCTCGATGAGCTTCAGCATGGCGGCAAGCTATGCAGTAAACTGGCTTTCTTTCCCGCTAAGCTTGTCGCCATGAATTCTTCCGCCCGCGTGCTTGACCTGAAAACCCTCCTGATTTCCACCGGCGTGGTGCTGACCCTGGCTATGGGCGTGCGGCATGGCTTTGGTTTCTGGATGCAGCCGATCTCGCAGGCCAATGGCTGGAGCCGCGAGACCTTTTCGCTGGCGATGGCCGTACAAAACCTCTTGTGGGGCGCGTTCGGCCCATTCGCGGGCATGGTGGCGGACCGTTACGGCACCATGCGCGTCGTGATTGTCGGCGCCTTGTGCTATATGGCCGGCCTGGTGTGGATGGCGACCGTTACGCAGCCCACCTTGTTCATTCTCGGTTCGGGCGTACTGGTGGGGCTGGCACTGGCCTGCACGGGCTTCGGCGCTGTCAGCGGCATCATCGGACGCGCGGCGCCTGCCGAGAAACGCTCCTGGGCCTTTGGCGTGTCCGGTGCGGCCAGCTCCTTTGGCCAGTTCCTGATGATGCCGGTCGAGCAAACGCTGATTTCCTTTGCCGGCTGGCAGAATGCGCTGTACCTGCTGGCCTCGGCGGTGGTGTTCCTGATGATTCCGATGTCCTTCAATATGCGCGAGCCGAAGCACGAAGTGGCCGCGGGCGCACATCACCAGAGCATCGGCGACGCCTTCCACGAAGCGGTGCGCAACCGCTCCTTCCTGCTGCTGGTAGCCGGGTATTTCGTCTGCGGCTTCCAGGTGGTGTTCATCGGCGTTCACTTGCCGGCCTACCTGAAGGACAAGGGCATCGCCAATCCAGGCGTGGCCGTGATGGCGCTGGCGCTGATTGGCCTGTTCAACATCTTCGGTTCTTTCACGGCGGGCCAGCTCGGTGGCAGGCTGCCCAAGCGCTACCTGTTGTCCTTCATTTATTTCGCACGCTCGGTGGTGATTGCATTGTTCCTGCTGGCGCCATTGTCGCAATGGTCGGTGTATCTGTTCGCGGCGGCGATGGGCTTGCTGTGGCTGTCCACCGTGCCGCTGACGAACGGCATCATCGCGGGCGTGTTCGGCCTGAAGCATATGTCCATGCTGGCGGGGATCGTGTTCTTCTCCCACCAGATCGGCAGCTTCCTCGGCGTCTGGCTGGGCGGCTACCTGTTCGACCTCCGCGGCAATTACGACGTGGTGTGGGGCATCGCCATCGGCCTCGGCGTGATGGCCGGGCTGGCGAACCTGCCGATCAACGAGCGTCCGCTGGTGCGCGAGCCCCAGCTCAAGGCGGCATGATGAAGGCGCGCCTGGGCAGGGTTGCGGCATGGACGGCGGGCATCGCCGTCCTCACAGCGGCCTTCCTTGCCTACCTGCGGCCGGACTTCATGCTCGATCTCGCGAACCGCATCTATCTCTGCTTCTGACGCATCATTCCTTGATTTTTCTTAATTGAAACTTCTGGCTGTTGCCTATCATCACTAACATGATCGGCGGCTGGAGGGTGTCATGCATCTCCCCTTGTTCAGGAAGGAAGTGCTGGAAGAGCGGGCGGGCCGCTGGGCGGGGGCGATCGTGCTGCAGCAGCCGGTGCCGGTGCGGCTGGCGGCGGCCGTTTCGGCGTTGCTGGCGCTTGCACTGACGGCTTATTTGATGACGGGACACTACACGCGGCGCGTAACGGTCAGCGGTCGGATTGTGCCGGCCGATGGCGCGATCAAGGTGGTGGCGCCGCAGTTCGGCCGCGTCGTTGCACGCAGTGTGCGCGAGGGCGATCAGGTCGAGGAAGGACAAGTGTTGTACGAGTTGTCCTCCGAGCGCAGCACGAAGGATGGCGCCATTGAGCGGCGCGTGAGTGCTGCGCTGGACCAGCGGCGCGCACTGATCGAGCAGGAGTCGCATATGCAGATTCGCCAGCTGCAGCAGCGGCTGGCCGATCTCGGGCAGCGCGGCCAGTTGCTCAAGGACGAGTCGGAGGTGCTGACCAGGGATGAGCGCCTGCAGTTGAAGCGCGTGGCGTTGGCGGAAAGCGCGCTGCGCCGCTTCCAGGCCTTGCGCGAACGGGGCTTTGTATCCGAGCTGCAGCTGACGCAGACCGAGTCCGAGCTGGCGGAGCAGCAATCCAGGTTGCAGGCGTCGGAGCGCGGCCGGCTGGCGACGGCGCGGGAACTGGCCCTGGCTACGGCCGATGAAGCGCAGGCCGCCAGCCAGATCGAACTGGTCAAGCTGCAAGCGGCGCGCGCGCTGGCTACGCTGGAACAGGAGGCTGCCGAACAACAGGGCCGCGGCGGCGTGCGCGTGCTCGCACCCGCAGCCGGCTTCGTGACAGCGTTGTCCGCCGAACAAGGCGAGAGCGTGGCGGCCGGCGCGGCGCTGGCGACCATCGTGCCCAAGGCGAGCCGGCTGGAGGCGCATCTGCAGGCGCCGTCCAACGCTATCGGCTTTGTGGCGGAAGGCCAGGCGGTGCGCCTGCGCATTGCCGCCTTCCCCTTTCAGAAATTCGGATACATGACAGGCCGCGTGCGCAGCGTCGATCGCGGACCGATTACAGAGACAGCGGCAGGAGCGCAGGGCAGGGTGGAAGCGGTGTACAGGATCGCGGTCAGCCTGGACAGGCAAACCGTCGCTGCATATGGCCAACAGCGTCCACTGCGAACAGGCATGGCGCTGGAAGCCGACATCAAGCAAGACAGGCGCCGTCTGATCGAGTGGCTGTTTGATCCGGTCAAAAGTGTGGCGGCTCCTGCAACCACTCTCTAACAGGAGGTTACATCATGCGAGAACTCGCTCCGGATGAACTGGAGTCCGTCGGTGGCGGCTGGTCACCCAAGCCGCCATCAATCAGGCTGAACGTGGATGACCGACCGAGGCGCGGACCTTATGTGGGACGGCCGCAGCCCGTCGTTGTCCCTGATCCGGCCGGCCACGGCGGCAGCAACGGCGGCGGCGGGCAACCCGCGAAGCCGTCGCAAGGCCAGCAACACCACTACGAACTGCCGCCTGGAGGCTCGGGCAAACTCAGGACGTACTGGATGACGGCGCACAGCCGCCGCTAGCGCCCGTGAAGTAGTTTGTGCAGCTGGGGAGACTGCCATGGAAGTCCTGGGTCATCTGGAATTCGGACGCAGGCGCATGCCGCTCCAGCTGCAGACGGAGGCCGCCGAGTGCGGCCTGGCCTGCCTCGCCATGATCGCCGGCTGGCACGGCCACAGGATAGACTTGCCGGCCCTGCGCTCGCGCTGCGGCTTTTCGCTGAAGGGGGCCAGTCTCGCGCAACTGGTGCAGTGCGCAGACAGCCTGCACCTCGCAGCGCGCGCCGTGCGGCTGGAACTCGAAGAGCTGTCCGGCTTGCGCTTGCCCTGCATCCTGCACTGGGACCTGAATCATTTCGTTGTGCTGGTGCGCATGGGCGACAGTGCCTGTGTCATCCATGATCCCGCGATGGGCGCGCGACGCCTGGCAATTGCGGAGGTGGCACGGCATTTCACCGGCGTAGCGCTGGAGCTGACGCCGACTGCGCAATTCGAACGCAGAAATGAGCGGCAGCGCCTGTCTGTGCGTTCTCTGCTGGGCAAGGTCTACGGCCTGTGGGGTGCACTGGCCACCATCTTCGCCATGGCGGCGGCGCTGGAAGTGTTCGCGCTGGCCGCGCCGGTTTTCAACCAGTGGGTACTCGACGAAGTACTTGCCTCGGCGGACCGCGATCTGCTCGGCGTGCTGGCCTGGGGCTTCGCCCTGATGCTGCTCGCCCAGAGCAGCATCTCGCTGGCGCGCGGCTGGACGGTGATGTACATCTCCACGCACATGAACCTGCAGTGGGCGGCGAATGTGTTCACGCATTTGCTGCATCTGCCCGTGGCTTGGTTCGAGAAGCGGCACCTGGGCGATGTGGTGTCGCGCTTTTCGTCGGTGACGGCGATCCAGAACACGCTCACTCACGGCTTCATTGAAGCTGTCCTCGACGGCGTCATGGCCGCGGCCACGCTGGCGGTGATGTTCGCCTACAGCGCGAGGCTGGCGGCGGTGGTGCTGTGCGCGGTGGCGCTGTACGGCGTGCTGCGGGCCGTGTCCTATGCGCCGCTGCGCGCGGCGAGCGAGGAGGCGCTGGTGCTGGAGGCGCGCGAGCGCAGCTGCTTCATCGAGTCGGTGCGCGGCATCCAGGCCATCAAGCTGTTCGGGCGTGAGCTGGACCGGCGCGGCCGCTGGCTGAATTTCATGGTCGACGCCATCAACCGCGACGTGCGTACCGAAAAATTCATGCTGTGGTTCGGCATCGCCAACACGGCCATCATGGGCGTGGAACAGCTGCTTGTGTTCTGGCTGGGTGCCGGTGCGGTGATGGACGGCGCCTTCAGCATCGGCATGCTGTTTTCCTTCGGCGCCTTCAGCACTCAGTTCAGCAGCAGGACGGGCGCCCTGGTGAACAAGTACTTTGAGTTCCGCATGCTGTCGCTGCACGCGGAACGGCTGGCCGATATCGTGCTGGAGCCGGCGGAGAGCAGCGCGCCGGCGCGGAACTTCCCGCCGGATCTGTCCGCCGGGATCGAACTGATCGACGCAGGCTTCCGCTACTCGGAAGGCGAGCCGTGGATCGTGCGGCACCTGGACCTGCGTATCCAGCCCGGCGAGTCGGTGGCGATTGTTGGCCCGTCGGGTTGCGGCAAGACCACGCTGGTCAAGCTGATCCTCGGCATCCTGCCACTTACCGAAGGCGAAATCAGGATAGGCGGTCTCCCGATCCGGCAGATGGGATTGGCCTGCTATCGGCAAGCCGTGGCTGCCGTGATGCAGGACGATACTCTGCTGGCCGGTTCGCTGGCCGATAACATCTGCTTCTTCGATCCGCAACCGGACCAGGCGCGCATCGAGGAGTGCGCTCGGCTGGCGGCGGTGCACGAGGACATTGACGCCATGCCGATGCGCTACCACACGCTGGCCGGCGACATGGGGGCGGCCCTGTCAGGCGGCCAGAAACAGCGGCTGTTGCTGGCGCGTGCGCTGTACAAGTCGCCGAAGGTGCTGGTGCTCGATGAAGCCACCAGTCATCTGGATGTAGAGCGCGAACGGCAGGTGAACGATGCGATTGCTGCGCTGGCGGTCACGCGCATTTGTGTGGCTCACCGTCCGGAGACGATTGCGATGGCTGGGCGTGTGATCAGGCTCGAGCCGCGATCAGTGCTTGCGGGAGCGGGAAGCGGACTTGCGGGCGGGAGCATCGGATGATTTGGCCTTGGTGCGCTTTCCGGCGCTGGCGACCTGGTGGTGCTCGGACGTGGATTTGGCTTTCTTGTAGCCGCTGACGCTGGACTTGGTCTTGGGCGCGGTGAAGATCATTTCCTCGCCTTTGAACTGCCTGGCGTTCACTGCGGACGCCAGCGCGCCCTGTTCCAGACCGGCCAGCAGGTTCTGCGGATCGATGCGCTTGCCGTTTTCGAAGGCTTCCAGGTGCAGGTGAGGGCCGGTGGAGTGTCCGGTGGAGCCGGAGAAGCCGATCGGCTGGCCGGCGGACACTTCGTCGCCCACGTTCACGGAACGCTTGTTCAGGTGGGCGTAGAGGGAGCGCAGGCCGTTCAGGTGCTCGATCACGACGACTTCGCCGTATTTCTTGTCGCCTTCATAACGATTGGTCGACGCTACCACCACACCAGGACCGGTCGCCATTACCGGCGTATTGACCGGCGTGGAAAAGTCGACGCCGCCGTGCGCGCGCTTGCCGCGCAGGGCGCCAAAGAAGCTGCTGACGCGGATATTCGTCAGCGGCATGACCCACTTGGCGAAAAATCCCTGTTTCTCCGGCTTGTCCGACGGCGCCGGCGTCGGCGCAGCGGCCGGCACTGGCACAGCCTGCGTCGCGGCAGGCGCCAGCAGCGGCGTGCCCGGAGCGACGGCGGTCAGGGGCGGCTCCACTGCCATTGCCGGCAGGAAGCTCGCTGCGAGAGCCGCAGAAACGATGATTTTCGTCAACTTTTTCATGAAGCGGGGGAGTGTCGCATACCCACCAGCAACACGCAACACAATTGAATATTGCGGTGTGTGGGTATAACATGGTTATAACGTCCAAGGAGCTGAAATGCGAACCGTAATCCGCCGAATCGGCAACTCGAAAGGAATGATCATTCCCGCCGCTTTACTTGCTGAAGTCGGCTTGGTGGATGAAGCCGAAATTTCGGTAGTCGATGGCGCCCTGATCATTCGTCCGCCACCCCATGATGTTCGCCGGGGCTGGGCCGAGGCCAGCAAGGCCATCGCAGCGGCCGGCGACGACGCGTTGGTGTTGCCGGAGTTAGGAAATGAGGGCGATAAGGATCTGGTGTGGTGAAGCGTGGCGAAATCTGGCTCGTCAACCTGGATCCGACCGTGGGCAGCGAAATCCAGAAGTCGCGGCCATGTGTCATTGTGTCGCCACCGGAAATGCACGACTTCTTGCGCACAGTGATTGTGGCACCGATGACAACGGCCGGTCGCCCTGCGCCGTTCCGTGTTGACGTTACCCATGGCGGCAAGAAAGGGCTCATCCTGCTGGACCAGTTGCGGGCGGTCGATAAAGTCCGCCTTGCGAACAAGCTTGGGGTGGTTCCCAAGGATACGCTGGCGACTACCCTGCGCGTGTTGCAGGAAGTATTTGCCGAGTAAGCGTCAGACTTTCAGGAACTCTTCGCGGCCGCCGAGCCAGCGTTCGAGGTGGGCCTCGACGGTGGCGGTGTTTTCCGGTGTGGCCTCGTGGAGCAGGGCGTGGGCGACGTCTCGCGCCTGGTCGACCAGCCAGCCGTCGGTTTCCAGGTCGGCGAAGCGCAGCATGGCTTGGCCGGACTGGCGGGCGCCGAGGAATTCGCCGGGGCCGCGGATTTCCAGGTCGCGGCGGGCAATTTCGAAGCCGTCCGTGGTTTCGCGCATGGTTTGCAGGCGCTGCTTGGCCACAGGACCCAGCGGGCTTTGATACATCAGCAGGCACACGGAAGCCGCCGAGCCCCGGCCTACCCGGCCGCGCAGCTGGTGTAGCTGCGACAGGCCGAAACGCTCGGCATGCTCGATCACCATCAGCGAGGAATTCGGCACGTCCACGCCAACCTCGATCACGGTGGTGGCGACCAGCACGTGCACCTCGCCGGCCGCGAAGGCATCCATCACTTCGGCCTTTTCGGCGGCCTTCAGGCGGCCGTGCACCAGGCCCACGCGCAGGTCGGGCAGGGCTTCGCACAGGGTTTCATAGGTTTCGGTGGCGGTTTGCAGCTGCAACGCTTCCGATTCCTCGATCAGCGGGCAGACCCAGTAAGCCTGGCGGCCTTCGAGAGCGGCAGCATGGACGCGGGCGATCACTTCATCGCGGCGGTTCTGGTCCACCACGGCGGTCACGATGGGCGTGCGGCCCGGCGGCAGTTCGTCAATGACCGACACTTCGAGGTCGGCGTAATAAGTCATGGCCAGCGTGCGCGGAATCGGCGTGGCGGACATCATCAGCTGGTGCGGCACCTTGTCGCCATTGCCTTTGTTGCGCAGGGTCAGGCGCTGGCCGACGCCGAAGCGGTGCTGCTCGTCCACGATCACGAGGCCGAGTTTGTGGAAGTTCACCGTGTCCTGGATGATGGCGTGGGTGCCGATCACCAGCTGCGCCTCGCCTGATTCGACCAGCGCCGTCGCGGCTTCCTTCTCTTTTTTCTTCAGGCTGCCGGTTAGCCATGCCACCTTCACGCCCAGCGGCTCCAGCCAGGACGCGATCTTGCGGAAGTGCTGGTCGGCCAGGATCTCGGTCGGCGCCATTAGGGCCGCCTGGTAGCCGCTGTCGATGGCCTGGGCCGCGGCCAGCGCCGCCACCACGGTCTTTCCGCTGCCAACGTCGCCCTGCAGCAGGCGCTGCATGGGGAAGTGCTCGCGCAGATCGGCGCGGATTTCCTTCAGCACGCGCTGCTGGGCCTTCGTCAGCTTGAAAGGCAGGGAAGCCTCGAAGGCGGCGGACAGCTCGCCCACCTTCTTCAGGGCCGTCGCGCCCTTGGCCCGGCGCGCGCGCTGGGCGCGTTTCAGGGACAGCTGCTGCGCCAGCAGTTCGTCGAATTTCATGCGCGTCCATGCCGGATGCGAACGGTCGGCCAGCGCGTGTTCGTCGGCATTGGCCGGCGGATAGTGCAGGGCTTTCACCGCCGGTTCGAAGGCGTGCAGGCGCATGCGCAGCAAGATCTCGTGCGGCACGGTATCGGTCCAGTCGATGCGCTTCATCGCGTCGGCAATGGCACGGCGCAGCACCAGCTGGGACAGGCCTTCGCCCGACGGGTAGACCGGCGTCAGGGAAGTCGGCAGCGGGGCGCCTTCATTGACCACCTTGTAAGCCGGGTGCACCATCTCCGCGCCAAAGAAGCCATGCCGCACCTCGCCGCGCGCCCTCACGCGCGTGCCTTCGGACAGCTGCTTGACCTGGCTGCCGTAGAAATTCATGAAACGCAGCTGGATATCGCCCGATTCGTCGGCGATATGCACCAGCAGCTGGCGGCGCGGCTTGTAGGCGATTTCGTTGGACGTCACCACGCCCTCCACCTGCGACACCTGGCCGCCGCGCAGGCAGGCTTCGCGGACGGTCAGCACTTCCGTCTCGTCTTCGTAGCGCATCGGCAGGTGCAGCACCAGGTCCATATCGGTGCGTAAGCCCAGTTTGGCCAGTTTGCTCTCCGGGCTGGCGGTTTTCTTTGCGGCGGCGGGCTTCTTTTGCTTCGTTTCAGGCATGTTTTGCGCGATTTTTGGGCAGATGGCGTAAAATAGAGGGTTGCCCAACAGTTTCCGTAGTCCGTTAATGTACTCGCTATCAGATTTCGATTTTAACTTGCCGCCAGAGCGTATTGCGCAATTTCCGCTCCCGGACCGCAGCGCGTCCCGCCTCCTGCATGTGGATGGCGCCACCCTGCACGACCGCCAGTTCACCGACATCATCGACCAGCTCCAGCCAGGCGACCTGCTGGTGATGAACGATACGCGCGTGCTGAAGGCGCGTTTCTATGGCGTGAAGGAAAGCGGCGGCAAGGTCGAAGCCCTGGTCGAGCGCGTGCTGGACACCCGCACCGTGCTGGCCCAATTGCGCGCTTCGAAGTCGCCCGGCCCCGGCGTGAAGATCCGCCTGGCCGATGCTTTCGACGTGACCGTCGGCGAGCGCGCCGGCGAATTCTTTACGCTGCACTTCGATGCGGACGTGTTCGAGCTGATCGAGCAATATGGCCGCCTGCCGCTGCCGCCCTATATCGAGCACGCGCCGGGCGACGTGGACGAAACCCGCTACCAGACCGTGTTCAACAAGGTGCCGGGCGCCGTCGCCGCGCCGACCGCCGGCCTGCATTTCGACGAGCCGTTGCTGGAGCGCCTGCGCGCCAAGGGCATCAGGTTCGCCTACGTCACGTTGCACGTGGGCGCAGGCACTTTCCAGCCGGTGCGCACGGAGAACCTGTCCGAGCACAAGATGCACACGGAGTGGTACACGATCTCGCAGGACACCGTGGACGCCGTGCGCGCAGCGCGCGCTGCTGGGCGCGATGTGGTGGCCGTCGGCACGACCTCCCTGCGCGCGCTGGAATCGGCGTCGCAATCCGGCCAGATCGAGGCGGGCAGTGCGGATACCAATCTGTTCATCACGCCGGGCTACAAGTTCAAGACTGTCACGCGCCTGATCACGAACTTCCACCTGCCGAAATCGACGCTGCTGATGCTGGTCTCCGCCTTCGCGGGCTTTACCGAGATCCGCCACGCTTACCATCACGCGATTGCCAACGAATACCGTTTCTTCAGCTATGGCGACGCCATGCTGCTGACGACACAGAATCGAGCTTAAGGAACACCAATGCTGGAATTTAAACTCATTAAGAAAGACGCCACCGGCAAGACTCACGCCCGCCGCGGCACCGTCAAGCTGAATCACGGCGAAGTGCAGACCCCGATCTTCATGCCGGTCGGTACCTATGGCTCGGTGAAAGCGATGTCGCCGCTGGAGCTGAAGGAAATCGGCGCCCAGATCATCCTGGGCAATACCTTCCACCTGTGGCTGCGTCCCGGCAACGACGTGATGTCGAAGTTCGGCGGCCTGCACGGCTTCATGGGCTGGGATAAGCCCATCCTGACCGACTCCGGCGGCTTCCAGGTGTTCTCGCTGGGCGAGATGCGCAAGATCACGGAAGAGGGCGTGCACTTCAACTCGCCCATCAACGGCGACAAGCTGTTCCTGTCGCCCGAGATCTCGATGCAGATCCAGCGCGTGCTCAATTCGGACATCGTGATGCAGTTCGACGAGTGCACGCCGTACGAAATCAACGGCCGTCCGGCCACCCTGGACGAAGCGGCCAAGTCGATGCGCATGTCCCTGCGCTGGGCGCAGCGCTCGATGGACGAATTCCAGCGCGGCGAGAACCCGAACGCGCTGTTCGGCATCGTCCAGGGCGGCATGTTCGAGTCCCTGCGCGACGAGTCGCTGGCAGGGCTGGAAAAGATCGACTTCCCGGGCCTGGCCATCGGCGGCCTGTCCGTCGGCGAGCCGAAAGAGGACATGATGCGTGTGCTGGAGCACGTCGGCCCGCGCCTGCCGGCCAATAAACCGCACTACCTGATGGGCGTGGGCACGCCGGAAGACCTGGTGGCCGGCGTGTCGAATGGCGTGGACATGTTCGACTGCGTGATGCCGACCCGGAATGCCCGCAACGGCTGGATTTTCACCCGCTTCGGCGATATCAAGATCAAGAACGCGCGTTATAAGGACGACAAGGAGCCGCTGGACCCGACCTGCTCCTGCTATGCATGCCGCAATTTCAGCCGCGCCTACCTGCACCACCTGCACCGCGCGCAGGAAATCCTGGGGGCGCGCCTGAACACCATCCACAACCTGCATTATTACCTCGACATCATGCAGCAGATGCGCGATGCGCTGGACGAAGACCGCTTCCCGGATTGGGTGAAGCAGTTCCACGCCGACCGCGCGCGGGGCGTGTAATACAACAAATCTTGCAAAATGTGTTATATGCCCCAATCTCGGGCATTCCGGCGGGTGCTAGAATACAGCGCTTATTTTTTTAAACACTAATTGGAGTCACCGTGTTCATTTCCAACGCTTACGCCCAGACTGCCGCCGACTCTGGCGCAATGGGTCAACTGTCCACCTTCCTGCCGCTGATCCTGATGTTCGTGGTCATGTACTTCCTCATGATCCGTCCGCAGCAGAAGCGCGCCAAGGAACAGAAAGCCATGATGGACGCCCTGGCCAAGGGCGATGAAGTCGTGACCGCCGGCGGCATCCTGGGCAAAGTCTCCAAGGTGACCGACGCCTACGTGACCATCGAAGTTGCTGCCGGCACCGAGGTCGTGGTGCAGAAGGCATCGATCACCACCCTGCTGCCGAAGGGCACCCTCAAGGGCCTGTAAGAAAAGCGGTGCGGGCGGCCACGAGCCGCCCGCCTTGCGTTGACTGATCGCGGAAGAATATGAATCGCTATCCTCTCTGGAAATACATCCTCATTGCCGTGGTGGTGCTGCTGGGCGCTCTCTACACGGCGCCCAACTACTTTGGCGAATCGCCGGCCCTGCAGATCACCAGCGGCAAGGCCACCGTCAAGGTGAGCAGCGCCGTGTCGACGCAGGTTGAGGACGTCCTGAAAAAAGACAATATCAAGCAAGACGGCATCACCTACGACCCGGGCGTGACTCACTCGGTCAAGGTGCGCTTCCCGGACACCGACACGCAGTTCAAGGCTCGCCTGGCGCTGGAAAAAGGCCTGAACCCCGATCCGGCCGACCCGACCTATATCGTGACGGTCAACCTGATGCCCAACACCCCGCAATGGATGCAATCCCTGGCCGCCTTGCCGATGTACCTCGGCCTGGACTTGCGCGGCGGCGTGCACTTCCTGATGCAGGTGGATACCAAGGCCGCGCTGAACAAGCGCATCCAGGGCATCCAGGCTGCCGTGCGCAGCCAGCTGCGCGACAAGAATGTGCGCCACGCCGGCATCGACCGCGTGGGCGACACCGTCGTCATCAAGTTCCGTGACGATGCCACCCGCAAGGAAGCCGAGAAAGTGCTGGCCGACCAGCAGCCCGACCTGTCCCTGGCCGAAGACGGCGAAGGCGCCGACCTGAAGCTGACCGCGACCCTGAAGCCGGCCGCGCTGAAGGCGACCCTCGACAACGGCGTGCAGCAGAATATCGCCACCCTGGGCAAGCGCGTGAATGAGCTGGGCGTTGCAGAACCGATCATCCAGCAGCAGGGCGCCGACCGTATCGTGGTGCAGCTGCCGGGCGTGCAGGACGTGGCCCGTGCCAAGTCCATCATCGGCCGTACCGCCACCCTGGAAGTGCGCATGGTGGACGAGTCCATCACCCCGGGTACCGAGCTGACTTCCACCATTCCGTACAACTCGGAGCTGTTCACCGTCGGCAAGGGCGTGCCGGTCGTGCTGTCCAAGGAAGTGGTGCTGACCGGCGACTACATCGCCAGCGCCACCGCATCCTTCGACCAGAACCAGCAGCCTGCCGTGGGCATCGACCTGAACGGCGACGGCGGCCGCAAGATGCGTGAAGCCACCCGCGACCGCATCGGCAAGAAGATGGCCATCGTGCTGTTCGAGAAGGGCAAGCCGGAAGTGCTGTCCGTGGCGACCATCCAGTCCGAACTGGGCAGCCGCTTCCAGATCACCGGCATGGGCAATATCGAAAACTCCACCGAACTGGCGCTGCTGCTGCGCGCCGGTGCGCTGTATGCGCCGATGGACGTGATCGAGGAACGCACCATCGGCCCGCAGCTGGGCGCCGAGAACATCTCCAAGGGCTTCCACTCGACGATGTACGGCTTCGCTGCGATTGCCGTCTTCATGATTGTCTACTACATGTTGTTCGGCTTCTTCAGCGTGCTGGCGCTGGGCATCAACCTGCTGTTGCTGGTGGCCCTGCTGTCGCGCATGCAGGCGACGCTGACCCTGCCGGGTATCGCCGCTATTGCGCTGGCCCTGGGTATGGCAATCGACGCCAACGTGCTGATTAACGAGCGTATCCGCGAAGAGCTGCGCAACGGCGCCAATCCCCAGTCTGCGATCTCGGTCGGCTTCGACCACGCGTGGCACACCATCCTGGACTCCAACGTGACCACCCTGATCGTGGGCCTGGCGCTGCTGATCTTCGGTTCCGGTCCGGTGCGCGGCTTCGCCGTCGTGCACTGCCTGGGCATCCTGACCTCCATGTTCTCCGCTGTCTTTATATCGCGCGGCGTGGTGAACCTGTGGTACGGCCGCAAGAAGAAGCTGCAGTCGCTGTCCATCGGCACGGTGTGGGTGCCTGGCGCCGAGGCTTCGGCCAAGGCCAAGTAATAGATTAAGAGGACGACATGGAATTTTTCCGCATCCGTAAAGACATCCCCTTCATGCGCCATGCGTTGATTTTCAACGTAATTTCGGCGCTGACTTTCGTGGCGGCTGTCTTCTTCCTGGTCCACAAGGGCTTGCACTTCTCCGTCGAATTCAAGGGCGGCACCGTGATGGAAGTGAAGTACCCGAAGGCGGCCAACCTGGAGAAGATCCGCCACACGCTGGAAGGCCTGGGCTATGAACAGCCCGAAGTGACCAGCTTTGACACGGCGCGCGACGCGATGCTGCGTCTGCCGATCACGCCGGGCCTGTCCAGCGACAAGACTTCGCAAAAAGTCTTCGCTGAGCTGTGCAAGGCCGAAGGCGGTGCGACGAAACAGTTCGACCAGGTGACGCCGAAGGGCGAGCACGTGACCAAGACCGGTTGCGTGGATGCCGCCGGCGTTGAATCGGTTTCGCTGCAGAAGGTGGAATTCGTCGGCCCGCAGGTCGGCGAGGAACTGGCGCAGAACGGCCTGAACGCCCTGGTGATGGTGGTGATCGGCGTGATGATCTACCTGGCGATCCGCTTCGAATGGAAATTCGCCGTAGCGGCCATCGTCGCCAACCTGCACGACGTGGTGATCATCCTCGGCTTCTTCGCCTTCTTCCAGTGGGAATTCTCGCTGACCGTGCTGGCCGCGGTGCTGGCGGTGCTGGGCTACTCGGTCAACGAGTCGGTGGTTATCTTCGACCGTATCCGCGAAAACTTCCGCAAGCAGCGCAAGATGAGCGTGACCGAAGTGATCGACAACGCGATCACCTCGACCATCTCCCGTACCATCATCACCCACGGCTGCACGCAGATGATGGTGCTGTCCATGCTGTTCCTGGGCGGCCCTACGCTGCACTACTTCGCGATTGCGCTGACCATCGGCATCTGCTTCGGTATCTACTCCTCCGTGTTCGTGGCGGCGGCCGTGGCGATGTGGCTGGGCGTGAAGCGTGAAGACCTGATCAAGCCGATCAAGGAAAAGAACGACGAAACTGGCGGCGCTGTCGTATAAAAAGACCAGCAGCGCGCGGCAGGGCGGGTCATGCGACCCGCCCTTTTTTTTTGTTGACTTTAAAATTCCCTTGGTTGATGATAGCGCTATCATCAATGGAAGGAAATCCTGTGCTCCTGAGCTGGCGCGAGAAAATCAGTTACGGCATCGCCGATATGGGTTTCAATTTCTATTGGGCCAATATCGCCACGTTCCTGCTGATTTTCTATACGGACGTTTTCGGCATTTCCGCTGCGGCGGCCGCATCGATGATGTTCATGATCAAGATCATCAACGCCTTCACCGACCCGATGATCGGCGCCGCCGCCGACCGCACGGCCAGCCGCTTCGGCAAATTCCGTCCCTGGCTGGCGTGGATGGCGCTGCCGCTGGCCGGCGCTGCCGTCCTCACCTACACCACGCCCAACCTGGACGGCGACGGCAAACTGATTTGGGCCTATGGCAGCTACCTGCTGATGATGGTGTGCTACACCTGCGTAAACATCCCCTATAACGCCCTGTCCGGCGTGATGTCCTCCGACCCGCAGGAGCGCTCCACCATCAACGGCCTGCGTTTCATCTTCGCCTTCGGCGGCAGCACCCTGGTCACGGCCGCTACGCCGGCGCTGGTGCACTGGCTGGGCGGCAGCAACGAGAAACTGGGCTGGCAGCTGACGATGGCCGCCTGGGGCGTCGCCGCTTCCATCCTCTTCGTGCTGACCTTTGCCAATACCCGCGAGCGCATTGCGCCGCCGGCGGGGCAGAAGTCCAATGTGTGGCAGGATGTGCGCGACCTGGCCGGCAACCGCCCCTGGGTCGTGCTGTTCTTCCTAGCACTGATCATCATGGTCACCATCACGCTGCGCACCACCACGGCGGCTTACTACTTCAAGTACTACGTGCAGCGTCCGGACCTGATGGCCGGCTTCGTGCCGGCCTATATGCTGTCCGCCGCGGCGGGCGCCTCGCTCACGCCGGTGATGACGCGCTTCATGGACAAGAAAAAGCTGATGATCATCCTGATGTCCATCACCACGGTGCTCTCGGCCCTGTTCTTTATCGTGCCCAAGGACCAGATCTGGATCATGTTCGCGCTGCAGGTCGGGCTTGGCCTGGCGCTGGGTCCGAAGTCGCCGCTGGCCTTCTCCATGTATGCTGACACCGCCGACTACAACCAGTGGCGCACCGGCCGCCGCGCCACCGCCATGACCTTTGCCGCCGCCACCTTCTCGCAGAAGCTGGGCACCGCGCTGGCCGTGGCGGTCATCGGTTCGCTGTTCACCGCGCTCGGCTATGTGCCGAACGCCGCCCAGTCCACCGGCTCGCAGGCGGGCATTGTGTGGCTGATGTCCCTGATCCCTGCGGCCTTCGCCCTGCTGGCGGTGGCCGTGATGTTCTTCTATAACCTCGACAGCACGACCCTAAAACAGATTCAGGCCGAACTGGCCACGGAGACGAAATAAATGCTACGCCCCGCCGACAACGGTGACCGCTACGAACTGCTGTCCCCCACCGCCATGCCGCGCGCCGCAGGCTTCCTGTGGAACCGCAAGATGATGATCCAGATGAACTGCCGCGGCTATGCCGTGGCCCAGTTCATGCAGCCGGAACCCGCCAAGTACGCGCACGCGCCCAACCTGGAAGCGAAGACTTTCATGCAGCCGGAGCAGGGCTATTACGCCCACCATCCGGGCCGCTTCTTCTACATCAAGGATGAGGAGACGGGCGAATTCTTCTCCGCGCCCTACGAACCGGTGCGCGCAAAGGTGGGCAGCTACACCTTCGTCGCAGGCAAGAGCGATATCGCGTGGAAGGTCGAACATCTCGGCCTGCGCGTGGAAATGGAACTGGGCCTGCCGGTCGACGATGTGGTCGAACTGTGGTCGCTGCGCGTCACCGACCTTTCCGGCCGCGCGCGCCGCATCAGCGTATATCCCTACTTCCCGATCGGCTATATGTCGTGGATGAACCAGTCAGGCGAATACCGCCCGGACCTGGGCGGCATCGTGGCCAGCTCGGTCGCGCCCTACCAGAAGGTGGCCGACTACTTCAAGCAGAAGGACTTCAAGGACAAGACTTACTTCCTGTGCGAGAGCGCGCCCGACGCGTGGGAAGTTTGCCAGGAAGCCTTCGAAGGGGAGGGCGGCCTGCATGCGCCGTCCGCGCTGGCGGCGGAGTCGCTGCGCAATGGCGACGCGCGCTATGAAACGCCGGCGGCCGTGATGCAATACCGCCTGCGCCTCGCAGCCGGCGCCTCGCGCGACTACCGCTTCCTGTTCGGCCCCGCGCGCGACGATGCGGAAATCACCGCCATGCGCGATCGCTACCTGAGCGCCGCAGCGTTCGCCGAGACCAAGCACGCCTACGCGGAATACATCGAAGGCGGCTACGGTTGCCTGTCCATCGAAACGCCCGATGCGGAGCTGGACAACTTCGTCAATCACTGGCTGCCGCGCCAGGTGTTCTACCACGGCGACGTGAACCGCCTGACCACCGATCCGCAGACGCGCAACTACCTGCAGGACAATATGGGCATGAGCTTCATCAAGCCCGAGGTGGCGCGCGCCGCCTTCGTGCATGCGCTGAGCCAGCAGGAGCCTTCGGGCGCGATGCCGGATGGGATCCTGCTGGTCGAGGGTGCGGAGCTGAAGTACATCAACCAGGTGCCGCACACCGACCATTGCGTCTGGCTGCCTGTCTGCATGAAGGTCTATCTGGATGAAACGGGCGACTATGCGCTGCTCGATGAACCGGTGACGGACCGCGAAGGCAAGACGATGACCGTGGCCGAGCGCATGTCCAGCGCCATGGACTGGCTGCTGAAGGATTGCGACGACCGCGGCCTGAGCTACATCGCCCAGGGCGACTGGTGCGATCCGATGAATATGGTGGGCTACAAAGGGCAGGGCGTATCCGGCTGGCTGACGGTAGCCGCCGCCTATGCAATGCGGCTGTGGTCCGGCATGTGCGCCCAGCGCGGCGACGAAGCGGGCGCCCAGCAATACTGCTTCGGCGCCAAAACGCTGAATGCCGCCGCCAACAAATATCTGTGGGACGGCCGCTGGTTCGCACGCGGCATCACGGATGATGGCGTGGTCTTCGGCGTCAGCGACGACAAGGAAGGCCGCATCTACCTGAATCCGCAGGCCTGGTCCATGCTGAGCGGCGCGGCCAGCGCCGAGCAGCGCTCCGTCATGCTGGCGGAAATCGAAGACCAGCTGTACTCGCCCTACGGCGTGCAGATGTTCGCGCCGCCGTATTCGAAGATGCGCGAGGATGTGGGCCGCGTCACGCAGAAGCACCCTGGCTCGGCGGAGAATGGCGCGGTGTACAACCACGCGGCGGTGTTCTTCATCTACAGCCTGTATCACGGCGGCGAATCGGATCGCGCGTGGAAGCTGCTGCGCCAGATGATTCCCGGCCCGGACCAGGCGGACTACCTGCAGCGCGGACAGCTGCCGATCTTCATTCCGAACTACTATCGCGGCGCGTGGAAGGAATATCCGCGCACGGCGGGGGCGTTCCTCACAGTTGTTCAACACGGGCACCGTGTCCTGGGCATACCGCTGCGTGATCGAGGGCTTGTGCGGACTGCACGGCGACGCGACCGGCTTGCGCATCGCGCCGCAGTTGCCGAAGGAGTGGCCGGGCATGAAGGCGGTGCGGCGCTTCCGGGGTGCGATGTTCGATGTGAATATCCGCCGCACCGGCGGGGATCGCGTGCGCGTGTGGTGCAATGGGGAGGAGCTGGCGGAGGCGCATGTCGGGAATATTGAGGCGGGCAAGCGCTACCAGCTTGATGTGACCATCCCTTAAAACCCACGGCAGAAGCTGGCCAGCGCCGCGGATCAAGTGCCTGCCACATCGTGGCAGGCACTAGCATTTGCAGTGGGTTTTCAGGCGCTCTCGCGCGCCATCAGCGTAAATCCGAGATCAATACGTCCCGCCGCCGGCGTCTCGCCGCGGATCGCCGCATGCAGCAGGGTCGCCGCCTGGAAACCGATCTGGTAGCGCGGCGTGCCGATGGTGGTCACGGAAGGCTTCATCCACGCCGACGCCGGCAGATCGTTGAAGCCGCAGACGGCCAGCTGGTCCGGCACGCTGATGCCGCGGCGCTGGCACTGGTAGATGGCGCCGTGCGCCAGGTCGTCGTTGCAGCAGAAGATCGCGTCGAGGTCCGGAATGCGGGACAGCATCCGTCCCAGCAGCTCCGCGCCCAGCGCGATCGTTGAAGGATCGGGCACCATCACCTCCAGCTGGGTATCGGCCAGTCCGGCTTCTTCCATCGCCTTGCGGTACCCATCGCAGCGCTTCAGGGTACGTTCGTCCAACTGGGCGCCCATGAAGCCGATGCGCTTGTGGCCCTTGTCGATCAGGTAACGCGCCATCGTGTGGCCCGCGTCGAATTGCGAGAAGCCGACGGACAGCGCTTCCGGATCGGGCGACACATCCATCATCGACACTACCGGCACACGCGAAGTCGCCAGCATCTGGTTCACGCGTGCGCTGTGGTTCAGGCCCGAGAGCAGGATCCCGTCCGGATTCGACTGCATATAGGTCGCGAGCAGCTTTTCCTCTTCCGCATCCGAGTAGCGTGTATTACCGATCAGGAGCTGGTAATTTGCCGGATCGAGCGCTGACTGGATGCCGGCCAGGACGTCGGTGAACACCGCATTGGACAGCGAAGGCACCAGCACCACGATCACGTTCGAGTGCGCCGAAGCCAGTGCCCGCGCGGCGCGGTTCGGCACATAGCCCAGCTGCTGGATGGCTTCTTCCACCCGCTGGCGGAGAATGGACGAAACGAGGTCGGGCTGGTTGATCGCGCGGGAGGCCGTCATCGGCGCTACACCGGCAAGGTTGGCGACATCGGTAAGGGTGACTTTGCCGCTGGCGCGGCTTTTAGCGGAGGGGCTTTTGCTCATTACTGAGATTTTCCATGAATCCCATGGAGTGTCAATTCTAAATGCCGTGATAAGCTGCACGCCTCGCAAAGAGGAGACACTATGAGCCGTACCGGACGCCTGTTCCAGCTGATGGATGCCCTGCGCGGCAACCGTCACCCCGTTACCGCCGCTGCGCTGGCGGAGCGGCTGGGCGTCTCCGAACGGACCATTTACCGCGACGTGCATACATTGGCCGAACTGGGTGCGCCGGTGGAGGGATCGGCCGGTGTGGGCTACCTGCTGCGCAGCGGCTTCTTCCTGCCGCCGCTGATGTTCGGCGCCGACGAGCTGGAAGCGCTGGTGCTGGGCGCGCGCTGGGTGCGGCGGCAAGGCGATCCGGCGCTGGCGGACGCGGCGTCCAACGCGCTGGCGAAGATCGCGACCGCCACGCCGAAAGACCTGCGCGACGAAATGGCCGAAACCAGCCTGTGGGTGCCGCTGGTGGAAGAGCCGCAGCACGACGAATACGTGCAGCCGGCGCGCGAAGCGATCCGCCGCCAGCACAAGCTGCGCATCCAGTACAGCGACGGTGAGCGCAAGGCATCCGAACGCATCGTCTGGCCTTTCGCGCTCGCGTTCTACGAAGGCAGGCGCCTGCTAGCCGCATGGTGCGAACTGCGCCAGGCCAACCGCCACTTCCGTATCGACCGCATCGCCCACGCCGAGGCAATGGCGGAGCGCTATCCCACGCCGCGCCAAGCCCTGCTGAGGAAATGGCGCGAGGAATACGGCATCAACGAAGACTCCTGACAGAAACTGTCACGAGCCGCCCTTAGCATGGAGTCACTCAAACAATGGAGAACAAAATGCGCCTCTACCAACACCCGATCTCGTCCAACGCCCGCCGTGTGCTGCTGACCGTGGCCCATCTCGGCATTGAAGTCGAGGAAGTCCTGATCAACCTGATGAGCGAGGAGGACCGCCGCCGCCTGGCGGAAATAAATCCAAACAGCAAGATCCCGGTGCTGGAAGACGATGGCCTGATGCTGTGGGAATCGGCGGCCATCATGCAATACCTGGCGGACAAGGCCGGCGGCCACAGCCTCTATCCCACCGAGTTGAAGGCGCGCGCCGACGTCAACCGCTGGATGTTCTGGGGCGCCCAGCACTTCTCGGCCGCGATCAGCGTGTACTGCTGGGAAAATCTGTGGAAGAAGATGGTGACCGGCGTCGATGCCGACCCGGCCGAGCTGGCGCGGGGCGCAGCCGACATGGAGCAGTTCGCCACCGTGCTCGACAACCATCTGGCCGGCCGCGAGTGGGTGTCCGGCAATGCGCTGACGCTGGCCGACTATGCGCTGGCCGCGCCCCTGATGTATCTCGAAAAAGGCAGGCTGCCGCTAACGCAGTACGCCAACATCATGGCCTGGTTCCAGCGCGTGCAGGCACTGCCTGCATGGAAGCAGACTGAGGCCGAGTGGTAATTTGTGATTTTGTGTGAAGTGCCGCACATTCGATAGAGCGTCCCAGGCTTAATATGGAACTGTCTCTTTCAGGACATCCCTAGTTTTGGACTTAGCCCGCTTTCGAGCGGGCATTTTTTTTGTTAGCATGGTCGGCACCTAAAGCTGCATGAAGCGCCTTTCACATCGCAAGGGGTGACGATCATGGAGACATCCGCAGCACCGGCCGCGGCCAGCATCGACCGCTGGCAGCAGAAGCGGCAGCAGGCATTCAAGCAAATCCCGGACGAGGGCCGGACCATCCGCTACCTCGGCAAAGACTTTCATGTTTATCCCAACACCTTCTGGCCTTTCAACGACAGCCAGCCTTTAGTGCGCAACTTCAGGATCGAGCCGGGCGACAGTGTGCTCGATGTCGGTACCGGTTCCGGCGTGATCGCCGTCTTCGCCTGCTACCGCGGCGCGGGGCGCGTGCTGGCGCTGGACGTGAATCCGGCAGCGATCCGCAGCGCGAAGCGCAATGCGCGCGAACATGGCTTCGGCAATGTGATGGAGGTGCGCCGCTCCAACCTGTTCGAAAAGGTGGGCGATGAACAGTTCGACGTGATCACGGCGAATCTCCCCTTCCGCAACAAGTTCGCCCACGATGTGGTGGCCCGCTCGCAATGGGATACGGACTTCCGCACCAACACCGAATTCTTCGCGCAGGTACGGCGCCACATGAAAACCCGGCGGCCGCATCTACTTCGCCCATTCCAACTTCGGCGATCCCGATGCGGTGCGGCGCCTGGCGAAGGAGGCCGGCTTCTCGATCCGCCTGATGGCGCGCAGCACGGCCGCGAAGGCCGAGGCGAAACAATTCTATGCCTTCCTCATCAAATAACGCCGTGCTGCAGGCCGTCAATGCGCTGCGCGCGGTGCCGCACCTGGCGTGGCGCGGCAAGGTGAAGCGGGTGGTTGTGGTGCTGACCTCGTCGCGCTCCGGGTCCAGCCTGCTGAAAGGCGTGCTGGCTTCGCATGAAGGCATCGCCGCCATGGATGGCGAGGCCGAACCCTATCTGGCGCTGAGCGCCAACGGCTTTGGCTTCAATGGACGCGGCGATGCGTTCGCGATGCCGGCCAACGCGGGCCTGCTGGCCGACTGCATCTTCGACGGGCTGGGCATCGCATGCGGCACCATTCCTTCGCTGCCGGCGCTGCAATCACGCTGGTCGCGCCGCCTGCTGCTGCAATTCCCGGCCCTGTTCACGCAGCCGGACGAATACCGCCGCCTGCAGGGAGCGCTGAACGAAACGCTGGATTACGCGCTGCGCTACCAGCATGAGATGGCGGAGCGCGAGTTGCAGCGCATCGTGCTGTCCGCCGTGTACTGGCGCGAGCCGTGGCGGCTCGATTATTACGACGGCCGCCTCGGCCCCGGCATCGCAGGCTATTTCAACGAGCCGGCCAAGATTGAGGAGCCGCCCTTCGTGTTGCCGTCCCTGTTCCGGCGACCCTTCAACGTGGACGACGCGGAGTACAAGGTCCTGCTGTTCAAGACGCCCTCGGACGCTTACCGCATCGGTCTGTACGAACAACTCTTCCCGGAAGCCGAAGTGCGCTACATCCACCTCACGCGCGGCTTCGCGCAAACGGTGAATGGCCTGATGGACGGCTGGCAGTCGCAGCACGGCTTCTTTGCGCACGATATGGCGCGCCAGGGACACGTGCTTGATATCGCGGGCTATTCGGACCGCCATCCCTTCGGCAAGCGCTGGTGGAAGTTCGACTTGCCGCCGGACTGGCAGGCAGTGGCCACCGGCTCCAGCCTGGAGAAGGTCTGCTTGCACCAGTGGCTTTCCTGTCACCGTGCGATCCTGGACAGCGGCGTGCCGGCGCTGCGCGTGTCCTTCGAAGATTTCCTTGCTGCGCCGGGCGATGTGAGCACGCGCATCTTCGACTGGCTGGGCTTGCCTGCGCTGCCGCAGCCGCCGGTGTTGAACGTGACGATGGCGACGGAAGCGCCGCAGCCGGCGCGCTGGCGCAAGCGGCGCGACCTGATGCTGTCTTTGGGCCAGCGCGCCGACGTAGCGGAAATGATGGACGCGCTGGGTTACCGCATGGAGCCGGAGGGCTGGCTATGAACCGACATATGATCGTGCCTTACCTGATGGGGCAGCGCCGCTCGCGCCTGATGCGCGTGTGCGAACTGGGTGCGCAGTCATGGGATGTGATCGAGGCGCCTGAATGCACGGCGACCGAAATCGCCGACCGCAATGAGCAGATGCGCAGCATGGGCCATGTGTATGCGCGTCTCGCGGCGCGCGTTCGCGAAGTCGCGGCGGCCGGCGACCGTCCCGTGAGCATTGCCGGCGACTGCATCTCGACGCTGGGCATGCTGGCCGGCCTGCAGCAGGCGCGCCGCGAACCGCAGCGCATCCTCTGGCTCGACGCCCATGGTGATTTCCATACCTGGAACACCACGCGCACCTATTACCTTGGCGGCATGCCGCTGGCCATGCTGGTTGGCCGGCCGGACCGGCGCCGTGCCGCGCGCGACAGCGTGCTGGCCCTGCGCTACACGGTGGGTTGTTTGCCCTATCCCGAGGAGAAGGTGCTGCTGTCCGATGCGCGCGATCTCGATCCCGGCGAGGATGAAGCCTTGCGCGAGTCGCGTGTGCAGTGCTGTTCGATCGACGAGATCCTGCCGCACCTGTCGCCTGAAGAAACGCTCTACGTGCATTTCGATACGGACGTCGTCGATGCGGAGAAGAGATGCCGGCGCTGAAGTACCACGTGAAGAACGGGCCGGGCATCGAGGATATGGAGGCGCTGTTCTGGCAGTTGCGCGGCTATCCGATCGTGGCTGCATCGGTATCGGCCTGGCACTCGGAGCAGGACGAGGGCGACCGCGCCGCGCGCATCTGCCTGGACTTGCTGGAAACCCTGCTTCAGGAGTGAATGACGCGCCGCTCGCGCAGCTCGACCAGCACGGCGCGGATGGCGGCGTCGATGCCGATGCGGTCGGTGTCCAGAACGAGTTCGGCTTGCGTAGGCGGCTCGTAGGGCGAGGAGATGCCGGTGAAGTGGGGAATTTGACCGGCGCGCGCCTTGCGGTAAAGGCCTTTGACATCACGCTGCTCGCAGACTTCGGCCGGGCAGCGGCACCAGGCTTCGATGAAGTCGCCGGGCGGCAGCAGGGCGCGTGCGCGGGCGCGGTCCGAGATATAGGGTGAGATGAAGGCGGCCAGCACGATTACGCCGGCGTCCACGAAGAGGCGCGCGGTTTCGGCAGCGCGGCGGATGTTCTCGGCGCGTGCTTCGGGTGTAAAACCGAGGTCGGCGCACAGGCCGTGGCGCAGGTTGTCGCCGTCGAGGACATAGGCGCGGTAGCCGGCCTTGGTCAGGTGCTCTTCGACCGCCAGGGCAAGCGTGGTCTTGCCCGAGCCTGAAAGGCCGGTGAACCAGACGACGGCGGCGCGATGTCCATTCAGCTCTTCGCGCTGCCGGCGCGATACGGCGCCATGCTGCCAGACGATGTGCTTGCTGTTCATGCTGCAAATATAACCAGCTATGCGATGCGCACGATACTGATTATCGGTGGTGGATTCTGCGGCGTTGCGTGCGCGGTACAGGTCTTGCGCCTGGCCGGCGCGCGGCCTGTGCGCGTGCTGCTGCTTGAACGTTCAGCGCTTGGCGGAATGGCTTATGCACGCTGCGGCCCTGAACATTTGCTGAATGTGCCCGCCGGGAAGATGAGCGCGGTTGACGACGATCCTGAAAGCTTCCTGCGCTTTGCACGCATCCGCCTGCCGCAAGCAGCGGCTGCCGATTTCCTGCCGCGGCGTTTGTACGGTGACTACCTGTCCGCAATGCTCGATGCCGCTTCACGCGCTGCCGCTGCCGCCGACCGCCCCGGATGGCCCGGTCGCGGCGATGCACCGCACGCAAAGCTGGAGCGCGTCACCGGCCAGGCCGTGTCCCTTTCCTCCGATGGCGCCGGCCTGCGCGCTGTGCTGGCCGATGGACGCACCGTCTACGCCGACCGCGTCGTGCTCGCCACCGGGCATTTCGCTCGCTGCGATCTGCCTGCGCTTGCGGGCTTGCACGCTGACAGCCGCTATCAAGGCGATCCCTGGGATCTCGCGCGCCTCGCGTCCGTGCATCCCGCTGAGCCGGTGCTCCTGCTTGGCAGCGGGCTGACTGCCGTCGATGTAGCGCTGACACTGCTTGCGCGCGGCGTGCAGCGCATTACCATGCTTTCGCGCCATGGACTGCTGCCGCAGCCTCATCGCGGCCTGCGCGCGCTGCGTCATCCTCATCCCGCGCTCACCGCCGGCACTGCCGGCCTGTGGGGCGACGCCGCGACCGTCCGCGCCCAGCTCCGCGCCTTCCGCCGCGCCTGCGTCGGCGGGAAGCGCGCAGACTGGCGCGATGTGATGGCGGCGCTGCGGCCGCATACGGCGGACGTGTGGCGGGCGTGGACGAGCAGGAGCGCGGGCGCTTCCTGAGGCATGTGCAGCCCTACTGGGACAGCCACCGTCACCGCCTCGCGCCGGCAGCGTATGAGCCGCTGCAGCGCGCGCTGCAAGACGGTAGGGTAAGCGTGATCGCGGCGCGGGTAATGGCATGCGCAGGCGATGCAGAGCGGGTGAAAGTCACGCTGCTAAGGCGTGGCTCAGCGGAAGAAGAGATGTGGGCCGCGCGCGTGATCAACTGCACCGGCAGCTGCCCGTCGCCAGGCCGCTGCGGCGATGCGTTGATCACGCAGCTTGCCGCGGATGGCGTGCTGCAAGGCGCCCTGTCCGGTGCGGAGGTAAGCGCGGCATGGCGCGGCCGCCTGGCCTACATCGGCCCCTGGTTGAAGGCAAGCCACTGGGAAGCCACGGCCGTGCCGGAGCTGAGAAAATTCGCGGAGCTGGCCGCCGCGTGGGCGCTTACATGAGCAGAACGGCAGTCAGCGACTTCACCTCGTCCGCGGATTCGGACATGATCGCCGTCAGCGTTCCATCGCCGACCGCAAAGTCCAGCGTGCGCGCCGCCATCGTGGTCGTCGCGCCGGGACGGACATGCAGCGGCGAGGACACTGGCGCCAGGTCATTGGCCAGCAGCAGCGTATCGCCCAGCGTCTCGGGCGGCAGCGCGCGCAGGCCCGACCACATGGCTTCCACCGCCTTCATCACATTATCGGGGATCATCAGCTTGGACAGCACGCCGCGTCCGATCGAGATCTCGCCGTGCTCGACCCATTCCTCGGGTTCGCCCTCCATCACCTGCGGATAGGCTTCCGCCTGCGCCAGCATGTAGAAGCCGCCCACTTCGTGCACGATGCCCGCGAACAGCGCGGTATCCGGGTCCACATGGCTGACGCGGCGCGCGATCACCTGCGCCAGCGCGGCCACATGCGCCGTGTGTTCCCACAGCTGCGCCGACCTCGCTTTCAGCACCGGATTGCGGATCTTGCTGCCCAGCTGGCGCATGATCAGCGACGCCACCAGCGACTGCAGCGTGCGCACGCCGAGGCGGTGCACGGCCGAGCGCACCGAGGAAATCTCGGTGCCGGAACGGTTATAGGCCACGGAATTGGCGATCGCCACGGTGCGCGCCGCCAGCAGCGGATCGGCCTGGATCAGGCGCGCCGCGTGATCGACATGGCAATTGGGATCGTTGAGCGCCTGCTGCAGCTTGAGCGAGGCGTCCACATTGGTGGGGAAGGCGAGTTCACCGCGGGAGGCTTGCTCGGCGATGGCTTTGAAGGCGTCCAGTCTGTCCATGGGAAAAATTATAAGCAGAAAATTGCCGCAGGGAACTATTCCCGTGCAAATATTGTGATGAATTTTTCCGCGGCCGTCGGCTGGACGCGATTGAAAAGCTTAATCTCAGCCTTCTTCGCGGAAGATCGCGTCGCACCCTTCGCGGGTGCCTTCCTCGTCTTCCAGTTCATCGACCAGTTCCAGGTCGACAAGTTCCTCCACCGCATTGGTGAAGCTGTTGTGCTTGGTCGCGCCGATCAGGCGGTAAATTCTCGCCATCCTCGTTGCGCACCCCAATCAGCAGTTTTTCCTGGCGCACCGCATCCAGCGTGGTGTTTTCCAGCAGCAGGTTGGCGGTGATCTGTTTGTCGAATTTTGCGGGCTTTACGCCGTCCAGCAGGCTAGTCTTCAGCATTTGTTCTATCTTCTCTAGTTTGGAGAGCCGGACGTGAAGGCTTCCTTCAGCCCGGCAAGTGTTTTTTCCAGCGCATCGAAATCGGCGTCGGTATAAGTTGCTGAACGCCTGGCGGCCATTTTCGACCACCTTGGGAAACACTTCACCGAACAGCTGTTCACCCTGCGGCGTCAGGCGCACGAAGAAGGAGCGCTTGTCCTCGGCATTGCGCTGCCGTTCCACCAGGCCTTTCTGCTCCAGCCGCTCGATCACACCGGTCAGCGTGCCCTTGGTGATCAGCGTTCGGTCGCCCAGTTCTTTGTAGCTCATGCCCGGCGTGTTGCCCAGTGTGGCGATGATATCGAATTGCGGATGGGTCAGGCCGTACTGTCGCACATGGCAGCCGGACAGCCTTTCAAATCCCTGCATGCACTCGGCCAGCAGCCTGATTGATTTCAAATAACGTTCGCCCATGAGTTGAGATTATAGCGCTGCACGCCAAAACCTACGGCGTGAACCAGGTGTCTGCCACATCGTGGCAGACACCCGCTCTTTGCCGTGGGTTCTAAGCGCGCACGCGGCAGGCCGGCTTTCCGTTACCATATGCGCATAATCAACATTAACATCTGACTATCATGCCTCAACACGCGCGCGGAATAATGGCCCTGCTGATCGTGACCCTGGTCTGGGGCACGACGTTCCCCGCGATGAAGGATATGACGTCCTACCTCTCCCCCAACTGGATCGTGGTGTCGCGCTTCGGCATCGCCAGCGTGCTGCTGCTGCCCTTCATCTTCCGTGCGCGCTGGGCAGATCTGCATTATGGCTTCCTGTCCGGCGTGCTGCTGTTCTTCTGCTATCTGTTCCAGGTGGAAGGCCTGTCGCTGACCACGTCCAACCGCAACGCCTTCATTTGCGGCCTGAATGTGCTGGTGGTGCCTCTGCTGGGCATCGTGATGGGCAAATGGCCGGACCGCCGCATCGTCGTGGCCCTGGTGCTGGCCGTGGCGGGCCTGTTCGCCCTGTGCTGGGAAGGCACCTTCAGCTGGAGCCGCGGCGACACGCTGGCCCTGATGGCCGCGCTGGCTTTCGGCACCTATATCAAGGTGATGGAAGTCTACACGCGCAAGGCCACCCGCCTGATGTCCCTGACCGCTTCGCAGATCATGACTGTCGCCCTGATGGCCGGCCTGTGGATCCTGCTGCGCGAAGCGCCGCGCGGCGCCGTTTCCGTGCCGAACGATTCGGCCGACTACTACGCCTATATCTGGGAAGGCCTGAAGCTGTACAAATGGAACCTGATCTACCTGGGCGTGGTCGCCACGGCAGCCATTATTTCGCTGCAAACCTGGGGCCAGAGCCACGCCACCGCCAATGAGGCGGCCGTGATCTATGCCTTCGAGCCTGCCTGCGCCGCCATCTTCAGCTACTTCTGGCTGGGCGAGGTGCTGGGCTGGACTGGCTTCGTCGGCGCGATCCTGTTGATCTCCGGTATGATAGTGAGCCAGTGGAACACCCCTGAGCGACCGCCGACGTCGCTCGCCCCAGAATAAATGTCATTTGACCAACTCAGCCGCCTGAACCGGGAGCAGCCGCTGCGCGTGCTGCTGGTTAACGCGGGCGAGCCGGACAGCCTTACCTGGTCCGGCCTGGTCCAGCCCCTGAAGCTGGCCCAGCGCATCCTCAGGAATGCCTTCGAACTGGCTGTGCGCACGCCGGAACAGGCTGCGTCCGAAGCGGCGGATTACCACCTGGCCCTGCTGGTGGGCGATGAGCAGCAGCCGCCCCTGCCGGACGAGCTGGCCCGCGTCGTCATCGCCCGCTGCCGCCAGGCCGGCTTCTGGGGCGGTGTGGGCGCCGGCGTGCTGTGGGTGGCCGGTTCCGGCGCCTGTGCCGGCCTGCGTATCGCGCTGCCCTGGTCCCTGTATGCGGACACCGAGCACATTACTGAGCGCGCCATCCTCACTCCCCACCTGTTCGAGATCGACGGCCGCCTGCTCTCCTGCTGCGGCGGCTCCGCCAGCCTGGACTTCTCGCTGACCCTGGTCGAATGCCTGTTCGGTTCCCAGGTGCAGGCCGAAATCAAGGAAGCCCTGTGCATCGACCGCGTGCGCGGCCATGAGGAACGCCAGCGCGTGGCCCTGCAGGCCCGTTTCGGCGCGCTGCAACCGAAGCTGTCCGAAGCGGTCACGCTGATGGAGGCCAATATCGAGGAGCCGCTGTCCACCGACGATATCGCCAGTCTGGTCGGCCTGTCGCGCCGCCAGCTGGAGCGACTGTTCAAGCAATACCTGGGCAGCCTGCCGTCGCGCTACTACCTGGAGCTGCGCCTGCAGCGGGCAAGACAGTTGCTCCTGGAAACTAATCATTCCATCGTGCAGGTGGGACTGATGTGCGGCTTCTCGTCCGGCTCCCACTTCTCGACCGCCTTCGGCACCCTGTTCGGCAATACCCCAAGGGAGGAGCGCCAGCGCAAGCTTGCGGCAAGCTGAGTATTTTTGAAAAACCTTGTCGCAGATTCAAAAGAGTTTTAGCATCCCCGCTTTTACAATGCAGTACACCTTACCTTGAATGGGGATTTGCCAAAATGAACGCCAAGCTTGACACCACTGTAACCACCCGCCCTGTCACCCGGCAGACTTTTGATGAAGTGCTCGTGCCGACATACGCGCCGGCAGCGATGGTTCCTGTACGTGGTTCCGGCCTGGATCTGTGGGACCAGGAAGGCAAGCACTACCTGGATTTCACCTCCGGCATCGCCGTGGCCGCACTGGGCCACTGCAACCCCATCATCGTCGAGGCGCTGACCAAACAGGCCAACACCCTGTGGCACCTGGGCAATGGCTACACCAATCAGCCGGTGCTGCGCCTGGGCCTGGCCATGACCGAAGCCACTTTCGCTGACCGCGCCTTCTTCTGCAACTCCGGCGCCGAAGCCAATGAAGCGGCCCTGAAGCTGGCCCGCAAATACGCGCACGCCAAGTTCGGCGCGCACAAGTCGCGCATCGTGTCCTGCCTGAATTCCTTCCACGGCCGCACGCTGTTCACCGTGTCCGTCGGCGGCCAGTCGAAGTACACCGAAGGCTTCGAGCCGCTGCCGCCGCAACTGGACCACATCCCTTACAACGATATCGAAGCTGCCCGCGCCGCCATCGGCGACGATGTGTGCGCCGTGATCGTTGAGCCGGTGCAGGGCGAAGGCGGCGTGATGCCGGGCAATCCTGAATATCTGAAAGAGCTGCGCGCGCTGTGCGACAAGACCGGCGCCCTGCTGATCTTCGACGAGGTTCAGTGCGGCATGGGCCGTACCGGTTCGCTGTTCGCCTACCAGGGCTATGGCGTGATCCCGGACGTGCTGACCGTGGCCAAGGCACTGGGCAATGGCTACCCGATCGGCGCCATGCTGACCACCGATGAACTGGCCAAGACCCTGTCCGTCGGTACCCACGGCACCACCTACGGCGGCAACCCGCTGGCCACCACCGTGGCGCTGAAGGTATTCGAAACCATCAACCAGCCGGCTTTCCTGGAGCGCGTGAAGGAAGCGTCCGAGAAGCTGATCGCCAAACTGGAAGGCATGGTGCGCGACTTCCCGGCCGTGTTCTCCGCCGTGCGCGGCGCCGGCCTGCTGCTGGGCCTTGTCGTGGCCGAACCGTTCAAGGGCCGTTCCAAGGATATCCAGCGCGCCGCTGAAGCGCATGGGCTGATGGTGCTGATCGCCGGTACCGATGTGGTGCGCCTGGCGCCGGCGCTGATCGTGTCCGATGCGCAGATCGATGAGGCGGATCGCCTGCTGCGCCTGGCGATTGCGGACCTGACCAAGGCATAAGGTTTAAGCCGCGTGTGCGGCGGATCAATGATCCGCCCTACACGGAACGTGGATGCATGCTTTGTCGAGAAGCGTAGGGCGGATCATTGATCCGCCGTGCATCCCGCCCGCGGCGAGCATCTCGGCCCGCGGCGCCAAACCGGGCAACACAACCAACAACAAGGAGTCCCCATGTATGTAGTCCGTCCGGTAGAAGTAGCGGATATTGCCGCCCTCGAATCGCTGGCGGCGGTGACCATGCCGGGAGTGCATACGCTGCCGAAGACGCGCGAGAAGATCGAGCAGGCGGTGGAGCGTTCGCTGGCCTCGTTCTCCGCGCATGTCGACATCCCGAGCGAGGAATCCTACCTGTTCGTGCTGGAATCGCTGGCCGAGCGCAAGATCTGCGGCACGGCGTCCATCTTCGCCTCCGCCGGTTCCAACGGCACCTACTTCTCCTTCCGCAACGACGTAATCCAGCAGGTCTCGCGTGACCTGAACATCAGCCACAGCGTGCACGCGCTGACGCTGTGCTCCGAGCTGACCGCGTATTCGCAGCTGTCCAGTTTTTATGTCGATCCGAAAGTGCAGCACCGTCCGGAAGCGGCGTTGCTGTCGCGTTCCCGCCTGCTGTACGCCGTGCAGGCGCCGCACCGCTTCGGCGACCGCTTCTTCGTGCCGCTGGCCGGCGTGACGGACGACAATGGCGGCTCCCCGTTCTGGGACGCCCTCGGCCGCAAGTTCTTCAAGATGGACTTCCTGGACGCCGAACGCACCATCGGCGGCGCGCGTAACCGCACGCTGATCGTGGAACTGATGCCGCACTACCCCGTGTACGTGCCGCTGCTGCCGGGCGACGCCCAGGCGGCGATGGGCCAGATCCACCCGTCCGGCGAAACAGCCTTCAACCTGCTGACCTCCGAAGGCTTCGAAGCCGACGAATACATCGATATCTTCGATGGCGGCCCGATCCTGCAGGCGCACAAGCACGCGCTGCGCACCTTCACGTCGTCGCTGACGCGCAAGGTGGTGAACGCCGGCGCGCCCGCAGATACCGATGCGGTGGCAAGCTATGCGATCGCCACCCGTCCCGACCAGCACTTCCGCGCCGTCACGCTGGCCTGCCCGGCGCTGGAAAACACCGACACCATTGCCCTGCCGCCCGAAGTGCAGGACATCCTGCGCGTTGCCGAAGGCGACAGCGTTACCTGCGTCCGTATCTGAGAACGAGAGCGAAATTATGCTAGTTGTACGCGCCATCAAAGCGACTGACCTGGACGGCCTGTTCAACCTGGCCAGCCAGGTCGGCACCGGCATGACCACGCTGAAACCCGACATGAAGATGATGGGCGACCGCGTGGAAGTGGCCGTGGCCTCCTTCGCCGAAACCATCCCGCCCGAGCAGCGCGACTACATGTTCGTGATGGAAGACACCGAGAACGGCCGCCTGGCCGGCGTGTGCGCCATCAAGGGCGCGGTCGGCCTGAACGAGCCTTTCTACAACTACCGCATCGGCACCCTGGTGCATTCCAGCCGCGAGCTGAATGTGTTCACCCGCATGGACACGCTCTACCTGTCCAACGACCTGACCGGCTGCTCCGAGCTGTGCTCCCTGTTCCTGCACCCGGACTACCGCCAGGGCAATAACGGCAAGCTGCTGTCCAAGAGCCGCTTCCTGTTCATCGCCCAGTTCCCCACCTGTTCGAGCAGAAGATCATTGCCGAAATGCGCGGTTACCAGGCGCCGGACGGTTCTTCGCCTTTCTATGAGGGCCTGGGCCGCCACTTCTTCAAGATGGACTTCCACCACGTGGACGACCTGACCGCGCTGGGCAAGAAGTCCTTCATCGCCGAACTGATGCCGCGCCAGCCGATGTATATCGCCTACCTGCCGCAGGATGCGCAGGAAGCGATCGGCAAGGTGCATATGTCCACGGCGCCGGCGCGCCGCCTGCTGGAGCAGGAAGGCATGTATTACGAAGGTTATGTCGACATCTTCGACGCCGGCCCCGTGCTGCAGGCGCGCGTATCCGAACTGCGTGGTGTGCGCGACAGCGAACTGGTGTCCGTCGATGCGGATACCGACATGGCCCACGCCTGCGCGCCCGAATCGCACGAGCCGCTGCTCGTCTCCAACACCGATATGAAGGACTTCCGCATGATCGTCACGGAAGCCACGCCGGTCAACGGCAGGATCGACCTGTCGCACGCTTGCCAGCAGCTGCTGCACGTGCATCCCAACGATAGCGTGCGCACGCTGTCTCTCAACGTGAGGAAGAACCAGAATGTCTGAACTGAGCAATTTCATCAAGGGCCAATGGAAGGCCGGCAGCGGCGAGCAGCTGGTGACCATCAATCCAGCCAATGGCGAGCAGACCTACGCCAGCAACGCCGCCACGGCCGCGGACGTGAATGAAGCCGTGGCTGCGGCGCGCGCCGCCTTCGATGACTGGGCTTACCGTCCGCTGGAAGAGCGCATCGCCATTGTCACGAAATTCCGCGACCTGCTGAAGGAAAACGCCGAGGAACTGGCGCAGACGATTTCGGAAGAAGTGGGCAAGCCGCTGTGGGAAGCCCGCACCGAAGTGACGACCATGGCCAACAAGGTTGATATCTCGCTGACGTCCTACGGTGCGCGCACCGGTGAATCCCGCAACAAGGTGGCGGATGGCGAAGCCGTGCTGCGCCACCGTCCGCATGGCGTGTTCGGCGTGTTCGGTCCCTACAACTTCCCCGGCCACCTGCCGAACGGCCATATCGTGCCGGCCCTGATCGCCGGTAACACCATCGTCTTCAAGCCGAGCGAATACGCGCCGCGCACCGCCATCAAGACCGTGGCGCTGTGGGAAAAGGCGGGCGTGCCGGCCGGCGTGGTCAACCTGGTCAACGGCGGCCGCGATACTGGCATCACCCTGGGCCAGAGCGATATCGACGGCGTATTGTTTACCGGTTCGAGCCAGACCGGCGCGGCCCTGCACAAGCAGTTCGCCGGCCAGACCGGCAAGCTGCTGGCGCTGGAAATGGGAGGCAACAATCCCCTCGTCGTGTGGAATGTGAAGGATATCGATGCGGCCGTGTTCATGGCCGTGTCCTCCGCCTTCATCTCGGCCGGCCAGCGCTGCACCTGCGCGCGCCGCATCATCGTGCAGAAGGGCGCCGAGGGCGACGCCTTCGTCCAGCGCTTCGTGGAAGTGGCCTCGAAGCTGGGCGTGGGCGCCCCTGCTGCCGAACCGGCGCCGTTCATGGGCCCTGTGGTGTCCGCCGCTGTGGCGGGCAAACTGGTACAGGCGCAGAACGATATGGTGGCCAAGGGCGGCAAGCTGCTGCTGGAAATGCGCCAGCTCGACCCGAACACCGGCTTCGTCACTGCCGGCATCGTGGACACGACCGACGCCAAAGGCATTGCGGACGAAGAGTGGTTCGGCCCGCTGGCCCAGGTCATCCGCGTGGACAGCTTCGACGACGCCATCCGCGCCGCCAACGCCACCCAGTATGGCCTGGCTTCCGGCCTGCTGTCCAACGACGAAGCGCTGTGGCAGAAGTTCAACCTGCGCGCCCGTGCCGGCATCGTGAACTGGAACCGTCCGACCACGGGCGCCGCCAGCTCGGCGCCGTTCGGCGGCGTCGGCAAGTCCGGCAACCACCGTCCGAGCGCCTATTACGCGGCTGACTATTGCGCCTATCCGGTGGCGTCGATCGAGAACAGCGCGCTGGAATTGCCGGCCAAGCTGTCCCCCGGCATGAACTTCTGAGGACCACAATGCACCCAGCTCGCGAATTCAATTTTGATGGCCTGGTAGGCCCGTCCCACAACTACGCCGGGCTTTCCTTCGGCAATGTGGCGTCCTTCAATAATGTGAAGAGCGCGTCCAATCCTCGCCTGGCGGCGCTGCAGGGTCTGGCCAAGATGCGTGAGCTGGCAAAGCGCGGATTTGCGCAGGCCGTGATGCCGCCGCAGGACCGTCCCAACTTCCGCCTGCTGCGCAGCCTGGGCTTCACGGGCTCCGATGCGGAAGTGATTTCGAAGGCGTACAAGGAGTCGCCCGTCATCCTGGCCTGCGCTTACTCGGCCTCGCCGATGTGGACCGCCAACGCGGCCACCGTCAGCCCCTCGGCCGACACGGCGGACGGCCGCGTGCACTTCACACCCGCTAACCTGAACAACAAGCTGCACCGCGCTTTCGAGCATCTGCAGTCGGCGCGCACGCTGCGTGCGATTTTTGCCGACGCCCAGCGTTTCGTGGTCCACGATGCGCTGCCCGGCACTCCAGCCTTCGGCGACGAAGGCGCGGCCAACCACACCCGCCTGTGCGCACACCACGGCGACGCCGCTGTCGAGATGTTCGTCTATGGCCGCGTGGAGTTCGATGCCAGCGCACCGGCGCCCAGGCGCTACCCGGCACGCCACACGCTGGAAGCTTCGCAAGCCGTGGCCCGGCTGCATGGCCTGAATGCCGACCGCGCCGTCTTCGTGCAGCAGAATCCGGACGTGATCGACCAGGGCGTGTTCCACAACGATGTGATTGCCGTCGGCAATGCGAATGTGCTGTTCTATCACGAGCAGGCCTTCGCCGACGAGCAGGATACGCTGGCGCAGCTGCGCAATGCGATGGGCGGCGTGGGCGCGGAGCTTCAGGCTATCCGCGTCGATACCGGCGCTGTTTCCGTGGCCGATGCTGTGTCGAGCTATCTGTTCAATACCCAGCTGCTGTCCAAGCCGGACGGCAAGATGGCGCTTGTCACGCCGCATGAGTGCCAGGAGATCACGTCCGTGGCGCGCTACCTGGATGGCCTGGTGAAGTCCGGCGGCCCGGTCGATGAACTGATCCAGTTCGACCTGCGCCAGTCCATGCGCAATGGCGGCGGGCCCGCCTGCCTACGCCTGCGCGTAGCGCTGACCGATGCCGAAGCTTCGGCCATGCACCAGGGCGTGGTCATGACCGAAACCCTCTATCAAAAACTGGTAGCATGGGTGGAGAAACACTACCGCGACCACCTCGAACCGCAAGACCTGGGCGATCCCCAGTTGGCGGTCGAAGTGCACACCGCACTGCAAGAGCTGGAACAGATCCTGGGCTTACCCGGCCTGTACGATCTGTGATGGAACCGGCGGATCATTGATCCCCCGTCTCAAGATACCTACAACGTATGGAGAAGCAGAGATGAAACAAATGCCGCAAGAGCTGCGCAAGCAAACGCTCGACCTCGTTAACGCCAGCAAACCGGCCGGCAGCGGCCAGGTGCCCGCCCTGATCGCCGCCTGGCTCAGCGCCCTGGATGACGAAGACCTGGCAGACGTTTCGCCCGACAGCCTGGCTCCCGTGCTGGTCGAAGGCTTCACGCAAGCCGCGCGCCGCACCGGCGAGGGCTGCCAGATCGCGCGCCTGAGCTACAACGACGCGCGCGGCAGCAAGGCCACGGCCCTGCTGATCCTGAACGACGACATGCCCTACCTGGTGGACTCCATCGTGATGGCCATGCGCAAGCTGCGCGTGACGGCCAACGGTGTGCTGAACGCGGTGCTGCCGGTGCGCCGCAATGCGGAAGGCGTGGTGGAGGCGGTAGGCGAGGGCGACAAGCACGAATCCTATGTACTCTGCCTGCTGTCCGAACAGCTGGAAGACGCCCAGCTGAAGGAACTGACCGACCGCATCGAAATGGTGGCGGGCGACGCCGCCATCGTGAAGCGCGACCTGCCGGCAATGAAGGAGCGCTTCAGCGCCATCGCAGCCGACGCCGCAACTCACGGCGAGGAAGGCCAGGAAGTGGCCGCCTTCCTCGAATGGGCAAAGAACGAAGGCTTCGAAGCCCACGGCTACGCCTACTACCAGGTCAAGCCGGGCGCACGTGAACTGGAACGCGATATCCCAAGCCGCATCGGCGTGCTGCAGGATACCGCCCACCCCGTGTACGGCACCTGCATCGCGAATATCCCGGGCGACTTCGACACGCTGTCCAAGCGCGCCCACACGCTGTCCATCGTCAAGGCGGACGTAGGCGGCACCCTGCACCGCGACCAGCAGCTGGACTTCATCGGTATCCGCAACAGCGACGCCAATGGCGCCATCCTCGGCGAACACTGCTTCGTGGGCCTGTTCACCCGCGCCGCGTCGATCACTCCGCTGGCGCGCATGCCTTTCGCGCGCGGCCGCATCGCCCAGGTGCTGAAGATCGCCGGCGTGCGCGAGACCGGCTTCCGCGCCGAGAAGTTCGTCGAAATCCTGGAATCGCTGCCGCGCACCGAAGCGCTGGAAGCGGAACCGCAGCAGCTGGCGGAACTGTGCAGCGCCGTGGTGTCGCTGTACAAGCAGCCGCGCGCGAAAGTGTTTGCCCGCCGCGACGTCTACACCCGCCACCTGAATGTGCTGGTCTACCTGCCGCGCGAGCGCTTCAGCTCCAGCGTGGCCCATGCGCTGGCGCGCGCCCTGCAGGAAAGCTCGGGCGCCAATCACGTCAGTTCCCAGACCCTTGTGGCGGATGGTCCGCTGGCCCGTCTCTACCTGATCGCCCACGGCGCCCGCTATCCGCTTGACCTGGAGAGCGATATCCAGCGCCCGCTGCTGACCATCCTCGATGGCTGGCACAATGAATTCTCCGAACTGGCCGACACCGTGGGCGAAGAGCCGCTGCGCAACAGCCTGCGCAAACTGTGCGCCACGCTGCCAGTCGATTACGTGGCCGCCACGCCGCCCAGCGTGGCCTTCCATGACCTGGACAAGATCCTGCGCGACGGCGACGGTTCGCGCATCGCCGTGCGCGTTGAGCTGGCAACCGAGAAGAACCCGGCCACCACGATCCGCCTGTATTCGGAAGACCGCGTGCCTTCACTATCCACCATCCTGCCAGCCCTGCACAATGCGGGCGTGGAGATCGACCGCGAATCCGCGCACTCGATCCGCACCGCGGACGGCAAACGCCACTACGTGACCAGCCTGTCGGTGAGTGCGGACAGCGCCGCCAGGATGGCGCGCGAGGGAATCGCCCCGGTGGCGCAGGACCTGTTTGCGCTGCTCTTCAACGATGAAGCGGAAGACGGCCGCCTGAACGGCCTTGTGGTCGAAGGTGGACTCGATGCGCGCCAGGTGCAGCTGGTGCGTGCCTATATGAGCTACTGGCGCCAGGCCAGCGCCCAGTTCTCCGTGCGCTATATGGCGGAAACCCTGCGGCGCCAGCCTGCGCTGGTCAAGGAAGTGGTCGACTGCTTCATCCAGCGCTTCAACCCGGCGGGCAGCGAAGCTTCGCGCAATGCGGCCAAGGAGAACCTGCTGGGCATCAAGGCCCGCCTGCCGCAGATCAACCATGCGGACACGGAAATGATCCTGGGTGCGCTGATTGACCTGATCCTGGCCACGCTGCGCACCAACTACTTCCAGAACAGCGGCGAGAAAATCATCTTCAAGTTCGACACCAGCAACCTGTCGCTGGTGCCGGAACCGCGCCCGTTCCGCGAAATCTATGTGTTCTCGCGTCGCTTTGAAGGCGTGCACCTGCGCGGCGGCCCGGTCGCCCGCGGCGGCCTGCGCTGGTCGGACCGCATGGAAGACTACCGCACCGAGGTGCTGGGCCTGGTGAAGGCGCAGATGGTAAAGAATGCCGTGATCGTGCCGGCCGGCGCCAAGGGCGGCTTTGTTTGCAAGCTGATGCCGAAGGATGCCCCGCGCGATGTGGTGGCGGCCGAAGGCGAGGCAGTCTACCGCCTGTTCATTGCCAGCCTGCTGGAAGTGACGGACAACCGTGTGCTGGGCAAGATCGTGTCGCCTGAAGACACCGTCTGCTACGACGGCAACGATCCCTACCTGGTGGTGGCGGCCGACAAGGGCACCGCGACCTTCTCCGACATCGCCAACAGCATCGCCGTAAAGCGCGGCTTCTGGCTGGGCGACGCGTTCGCCTCCGGCGGCTCCAACGGTTATGACCACAAGAAGATGGGCATTACCGCCAAGGGCGCCTTCGA
This sequence comes from Pseudoduganella sp. UC29_106, assembly GCF_044055365.1. Classification (NCBI taxonomy): domain Bacteria; kingdom Pseudomonadati; phylum Pseudomonadota; class Betaproteobacteria; order Burkholderiales; family Oxalobacteraceae; genus Pseudoduganella; species Pseudoduganella sp. UC29_106. The sequence continues at coordinate 104,242 of NZ_CP171977.1, forward strand.
AGCCGTGAAGCGCCACTTCTATGAGATGGGCCACGACATGAACACCACCCCGTTCACCGTGGCGGGCGTGGGCGACATGTCCGGCGACGTGTTCGGCAATGGCGTGCTGCTGTCCAACCAGATCAAGCTCGTGGCGGCCTTCGACCATCGCCACATCTTCCTGGACCCGAATCCGGATACCGCGAAGTCCTTCAATGAGCGCAAGCGCATGTTCGCGCTGCCGCGTTCCTCGTGGGAGGACTACAACAAGGACCTGATCTCCGAGGGCGGCGGCGTATTCCCGCGCACAGTCCGCACCATCGAGCTGTCGCCGCAGGTGCGCGCAGCGCTGAACATCGAGGAATCCTCGCTGACGCCGGAAGAGCTGATGCACCGAATCCTGCTGGCGCCGGTGGACCTGTTCTACAACGGCGGTATCGGCACCTACATCAAATCTTCGGCGGAATCCAACGCGCAGGTAAAGGATCGCGCCAACGACAATATCCGCGTCAACGGCAATGAGCTGCGCTGCAAGGTCGTGGCCGAAGGCGGCAACCTGGGCGCGACCCAGGCCGGCCGTATCGAATTCGCGCTGGCCGGCGGCCGCATCTTCACCGATGCGATCGACAATTCGGCCGGCGTTGACTGCTCCGACCATGAAGTGAACTGCAAGATGTGGCTAGACGTGGAAGTGAATGCCGGCCAGCTGTCCGAGGATGACCGCAACAAGCTGCTGAACGATATGACGCAGGACGTGGAACGCCTGGTCCTGCGCGACAACACCCAGCAAACCCGCCTGCTGGTGCGCGAGCTGCAGGCACAGTCCGAGCACGCGGTGCAGGATGGCTACGCCGACCTGATCGCCGACCTGGAAGAAGAGGGCGCGCTGTCCCGCGAGCTGGAGCAGTTGCCGACCGTGGCCGAACTGGCGCGCCGCAAGGCCGACGGCCGCGGCCTGACCACGCCGGAACTGGCGGTGGTCATCGCCAATGTGAAGAACCGCTACAAGCGCATCCTGTCCGCGCTGCCGCTGACGGATGAAAGCTGGGCGGAGCCGGTGCTGCGTCCTTACTTCCCGGACCTGCTGGTCGCCACGCGCAAGCCGCTGGCCCACCCGCTGGCGAACGCCATCCTGGCCACCGTGCTGGCCAATGAAGTGGTGAACCGCTGCGGCCCGCTGATGATCCGCGAGCTGGCGGCTGCCCACAACGCGTCCGAAGCGGAAGTGATCCTGGCCTGGGGCCAGGCATGGTCCGCGCTGGACCTGGCCCATGTGTTCGACGTGCTGGATGCGGATGCGCTGAACGTGCCGCGCGCAGTGTCGATCCGCGTCGATGCGCGCACCCGCAGCCTGCTGAAGGCGGTGGTGGAAGGCGTGCTGGCCGTGCCGAAGGATCAGCTGAAGGGCGGCGCCGGCATCGCCGAGCTGACCCGCCTGTTCGCCCAGCCGGATACGGTGCAGAAGCTGGTTGGCGACGCGCCTTCGGAGGCGGACGAGCATCCGGGTCTGCGTCCATCCTTCGTGCAGGCATGGAAGGCGGTTGATGCGATCGAGGGCGTGGCTGCCTTCGTGTTCGCGGCGCTGTCGGTCAAGCGTCCGGCGGGCATGGACCTGCCGGCCTTCCTGCAGGTGGGCATGGCGCTGCGCTCGCAGGCGGGCATCGATACGCTGGAGCGCGGCCTCAAGCTGCCGGCAGTGAACAAGTCGCAGGAAGCGCTGCGCAGCTATGCACAGCAGGCGCTGCGCCGCACGCAGCAAAAGCTGCTGTCGCAGGTGCTGTCCCGCGCCACCGATGGCCACGACGGCATCGAGGCGGTGGAACTGGTGACCAATACCCTGGGCCTGGTCGGCTACGCGCCGGCGACGGACCTGGAGCAGGCGATGCTGGATGTGTGGGCGCTGTCCGAAGCGGTCAGTGCAACCACGCTGGCGAAGGCGGCTTAAGCGATGGCGGGAGCGACACCTTTGCCGCCAGCCGTCCGCGCTCTGGCCGAAGCGGATTTCAGCGCCGTCGCGCGCAGCTTCGGCGCCGCCGGTTTCGCGGTGGCCGAGCCTGCGGACGGCATACTGACCCTGCGCCGTGCGGTTGCGGCAGGCCAGCCGGCGCGGCCTGCCGTGCTGGTGTCGGTCGGCGTGCATGGCGATGAAACGGGCCCCATCGAGCTGGTGGCTTACCTGCTCGACGCGCTGTCGCAGGAGCCGCAAAAGCTGGGCGTGGACCTGATGCTTTGCGTCGGCAATATCGGCGCCATCCGTCAGGCGAAGCGCTTCATCGATGCGGACCTGAACCGCATGTTTCGTCCCATGCGCGGCGACCTGGCCGGCACCGCCGAGGCGGCGCGTGCCGACGTGATGATCGCCGCCACCAGCGATTTCTTCCGCGGCGCAGGCCCGGAGCGCTGGCATCTGGACCTGCATACGGCGATTCGTCCATCCTACTACCCGACCTTTGCCATCGTGCCGGACATCATCGGCGAAGGCCCGAAGGCGCAGCTGATCGGCTGGCTGGGCGAGGCGGGCATCGGCGCCATCATCATGAATCCGGCTTCGGCCGGCACCTACAGCTATTACAGCGCCGAGCACCACGGCGCCGCCGGCACCACGGTGGAGCTGGGACGCATCGGTACGCTGGGGCAGAATGATCTGTCCCAGTTCGAGGAAGCGCGTGTGGCGCTGGACCGCCTGCTGCGCGGCCAGCCGCCGGGCGCCGCGGCCAAAGCGCCGCATGTGTTCAAGGTGGCGCAGAACATCATCAAGCTGAGCGACGGCTTCCGCATGGCCTTCGGCAAGGAGACGCAGAATTTCACGCCCCTGTCCCGCGGCCAGGAAATCGCGCGTGATGGCGATACCGTGTATACCGTGCAGCATGACCAGGAAATGGTCGTGTTTCCGAATCCGGACGTGCGCGTGGGCTTGCGCGCCGGGATGATGGTGGTGAGGATAGCGTAACGCACGCACGGCGGATCAAAACGATCCGCCCTACGCACCTTGGGATTCATATTGCGTGTCCGCCGCCCGCGTCGTGCGGTGGCCCATACGGTCCGTCGTGCAGCGTAGGGCGGATCATTGATCCGCCGTCTGTGCTCAGCACGTATCGTCACCATGCGCTACACTGCCTGAATACCCAGAAAGGAGTAGCCATGCCCCTATCCATGTACCAGGTATCCACCCCCGTCTTCCTGCGCGGCCTGAAAGTAGCAGCCGCGCTGCTGCGCAAAGCCGAAGCCCACGCCGAAGAACACGGCATTGTCCCCGACGTGCTGCTGTCCGCGCGCCTGGCGGACGATATGCTGCCGCTCTCCGCGCAAGTGCAGCGCGCCAGCGACACGTCGAAGGCTTCCGTCGAGCGCCTGTCCGGCGTGGCGTCGCCGAAATTCCCGACAATGAAGCGAGTTTCCAGCAACTGCAGGAGCGCATCGCCAACACCATCGCCTACATCGAGAGCGTGCCCGAAGCGGCCTTCGAGAACAGCGAAACGCGCGAGATTGCCCTCAGCTTCGGCGCCTTCACGCCGGTCTTCAATGGCGAGAGCTATCTGCTGACTTTCGGCCTGCCGAACTTCTTCTTCCACGTCACCACCCTGCATGACATCCTGCGTAACCAGGGCGTCAAGGTGGGCAAGATCGATTTCCTCGGGCCTTATGAGGCGTAAACCAGAGGCGTAACCCAGGTGTCAGGCACGATGTGCCTGACACCAGTTTCTGCCGTTGGTTTAAAAAAAGCCGCCGGGCTGGGAAGCGCGGCGGCTGGAGGGATGGATGGTGTATGCGGCTTACGGCTGGCGCGAGCGTTCCTGGACTTCGTTGCCGAGGTAGCCGCCGCCGATGGCGCCGGCGATGGTGGCCAGGGTACGGCCCTTGCCTTTGCCGACTTGGTTGCCCAGCAGGCCGCCAATCACGGCGCCGGTGCCGATGCCCACATAGTTCGGGCCATGGGCTTCCGCCTGGCGCGGGGCCGGCGCCGGTTCCTGGTACGCAGGACGCGGTGCAGGCTGGGCGTGGCTCACGCGCTGGGCACGTGGGCGCGGTGCGGGCGCCGGTTCGGCGTGCGGGGCCTGCTGCTGGCCGGCATACTGGCCTTGCGCCTGGCCCGCATACTGGCCCTGAGCCTGGCCGGTTTGCTGGCCCTGGGTCGAAGCGAACTGCTGCTGGCCCGGCGCCGGGGCATACTGAGCCGGATATTGGGACGGATCCTGCGCGGCCGCGGCAGTGGCCGGGACAGGGGCCGAAAGCTGGCTGGCAGCGGGAGAGTTCGCGTTGGATGTCGGCAGCCAGCCGGCAATCGCTGCCGTTCCAACGAGGCTGAGCAAGGTCACGGAAATCGCAGCGCCGGCGACCAGCGGGTGAATACGGGACGTCGCGGTTGGGATCTTGTCGTTCATAATGTGCTCCTTTTCGTTGGTGTTGAAACTTGGCTCCAGATTAACGGTCGACTCATCAACAAGCTAGACGTTGCGCTGTATCAAAGGTAAGCATCTGTAACGATTGGAGAAACATATGAGCCACCTGTTCTCACCCTATGCGCTAGGCCCGCTCGAGCTGGCGAACCGCATCGCGATTGCGCCCATGTGCCAGTACTCGGCGGACGAAGGCCGTGCCACTGACTGGCACATGATCCACCTGGGCCACCTGGCGCTGTCCGGCGCGGGCCTGCTGATACTGGAAGCGACGGCGGTGTCGCCCGAAGCGCGGATCTCGCCGCATGACCTGGGCCTGTGGTCGGCCGAACACGAAGCGGCGCTGCGCCCCGTGGTGGAGGCCATCCGCAAATATTCGCCGATCAAGCTGGCCGTGCAGCTTGGCCACGCGGGCCGCAAGGCATCCAGCGCGCGGCCATGGAGGGGGGCGGCATGCTGCCGCTGGACCAGGGCGGCTGGCAGACCGTGGCGCCATCGGCGGTGCCGCACGGTGAAGGTGAACGTGCACCGACAGCGCTGGATGAAGCGGGCCTGCAGAAGGTGAAGGACGATTTCGTGGCGGCGGCCCGCCGCGTGCAGTCGCTGGGCATCGAGGGCATCGAGCTGCATGGCGCGCATGGCTATCTGCTGCACCAGTTCCTGTCACCCATCGCCAACAAGCGCAGCGACCAGTATGGCGGCTCGCTGCAGAACCGCATGCGTTTCCCGCTCGAAGTATTCGAAGCGGTGCGCGACGCTTTGCCGCGCGAGATGGCGGTGGGCATGCGCATCTCGGCCAGCGACTGGGTCGAGGGCGGCTGGGACGAAGAACAGAGCGTGGATTTTGCCCGTGAGCTGAACCGGCGCGGCGCGGACTTCATCCACGTCTCCAGCGGCGGCGTGTCGCCCCTGCAGAAGATCCCGCTCGGCCCGGGCTACCAGATCCATTTCGCCAGGCGCATCAAGGCGGAAGTGGGCTTGCCGACCATCGGTGTGGGCCTGATCACGGAACCGGCGCATGCCGAATCCATCATCGCTTCCGGGCAGGCGGACGTGGTGGCACTGGCGCGCGCCATGCTGTACGACCCGCGCTGGCCTTGGCATGCGGCCGCCGTGCTCAATGCACAGGTCGACGCGCCGCCGCAGTACTGGCGCTCGCAGCCGCGCGAGCTGAAAAACCTGTTCGGGGAAACGAAGCTGGGACAGCGCTGATCAGGCGCGGTCCACCTGCCACACGGTTTCCAGTTCCAGGCCGATGGAGCGCGCCAGGCCGTCGAGATCGGGGAACAGTGTGGCGTTGGTGATGTTCATGCGGTAGAGGGCTTTCATTGCCTCGTCGCGCATGGAGCGCGGCAGCACGATCTTCTTCAGCAGCGCATCACTGTCGCCGTACTCCTGCAGGATTTCGTCCAGTGGACGGCCCAGGATGCCCGGCACCACCAGGGTTCCGGATTGCGCCACCAGGCGGCGGTCCATTTCCGTCGGCTCGCCGACCCACAGCACGGCGTTGGTATTGGGCTGAAAGTAGCGCTCGAAATTCCCCTGCGTGCGCGGATCGATGGCGTCGCGGTCCATGTCCGGAAAGTCGCGCGGCGCGGCCGTGAACAGGCGCGGCGTATTCAGTGCATACACGGCGGCATCGCAGTTTGACTGCTCCATGGCGAAGAATACGGCCACGAATGGGGACTTGGTGAAGTCCAGCAAGCGGGTGGGAGCGCCATGGTGCTGCATCAGCGCCAGGCAGCGCAAGTCATTGTCCAGTACCGAGGGATCGCTCAGGTAGTTGTGCGCCTTGCGGCGGAAAATGCGGATGGCGCGCTCCTCGCGCAGGCGCCAGCTGCTGCGGTCGGGCAGGTAGGCGCTCAGGTAGCGTTCCAGGGAGGTGAGCAGGGGCCAGCGCGCGTCCATCTGGCCGCGGAAGGCCCAGCCATCCAGCCTTGCGGTCAGGCCCATCAGTTCCGACCATGACGATACGCTGATTTCTTCCATCCGCCGTCCCCCTGAGTCACGCCGCAAGCTGCGCGCGCTCAGGCATGTTAACACGCGGCGGGGCGGCGTGCGTGCGCGTGTCGAGCCGGAAAACACTGACCAGATGGGCCAGCCCGGCGGCGCGTTCCTGCATCGCTTGCGCAGCGGCGGCAGCCTGCTCGACCAGGGCTGCGTTCTGCTGGGTGGTCTCGTCTATTTCCACCACGGCCACGTTGACCTGCGACAGTCCGCTGCTCTGTTCTGCGCTGGCTGCTGCTATCTCGCTGACGCGGTCTGCCACCAGTGCCACGCTGCTCACTACATCGTGCATTGTGGCGCCGGCCTGCTGGGCGAGACGAGCGCCGTTCGCCACGCTGGCGCCGGAAGCGTCGATCAGGTTCTTGATGTCCCGTGCGGCGGCGGCCGAGCGCTGGGCGAGGTTGCGCACTTCCGACGCCACCACTGCGAAACCGCGGCCTTGCTCGCCCGCGCGCGCCGCTTCCACGGCGGCGTTGAGCGCGAGGATATTGGTCTGGAAGGCGATGCCGTCGATGACGCTGGTGATGTCCGCGATCTGGCGCGAGGAATCGCTGATTTCATCCATCGTGCGCACCACCTGCGATACGACGTCACTGCTGCTGTCCGCCACGCCGGATGCCTGCAGGGCACTGTTGCGCGCGTCGGCGGCATGGGCCGCGTTCTGCTCTACGGTGGAAGTGAGTTCCTCCATGGCGGACGCGGTTTCCTCCAGCGCGCTGGCCTGGCGCTCGGTGCGGGCCGAAAGATCCATATTGCCCTGTGCAATCTCGCTGGCTGCGCCGGCAATCGCTTCCGTGCCGCTGCGCACTTCGCTGACGATCTTGCGCAGGCTGTCGTTCATGTCGCGCAGCGCGGCCAGCAGCTGGCCCACTTCATCCTGCGAACGCACTTCGATGCGGCTGCTCAGGTCACCGGCGGCCACGGTGCGCGCGATCTGCACGGCTTGCGCCAGCGGACGCGTGATCGAGCGCGTGATCCACACGCCGAAGCCGATCGCCAGCGCGCAGGCAGCGCCGGCCAAGAGCATGATGAGCAGGCGCTTCTCGCCATACAGCTGCGCGGCCTCCTGGCCGCTTTTTTCCATCAGCTTGCCACCGCCGGCAAGGAAGCCCTGCATGCGTTTCGTGTACGCCAGCTGGTCTTCGCGCAAGGTGGTCATCAGCAGGGTGGACGCGTCCACCGTGCCGCCGCTGCCGGCAAGCTTCATGAATTCAGCCTGCCCGGCCATGTATTTCGCGCGCAGGGCCAGGATGTCCTGATAGGCCTTGCGGCCCGCGTCGCTGGACAGCATGCCTTCCAGCCGTTTCAGGTCCCCGGCGATGCGCTGCTCACCGGCCGCGATGGCGGCGGTTTCGGCCTTCAGCATGTCCGGATTATCGGCCAGCAGCATATTGCGCATGGCGATGGCGTTCTCGTTCAGTTGCAGCATCAGGCCGGTGGCCAGCACCACCTGGGGATAACGGTCATCGACAATGCGGGAAGTGGCCTGGTTCAAAGCGGCCAGGCTGCGTTCCGCCACCAGGACGATCCCGCACAGAAGGATGACGACAATGCCAAAGCCCGCGCCAAGGCGGACGCCAATCTTTTGGTGTTTGAACATGGGTTCTCCGGGAGAGGCGCGCGGCTGGTGGTCCGCGCGCCGGGGGGCTAAATCAGAAGAGGTGATGGACGCCGATGGTGGTGACCCACTGGCTGCGGTCGCTCGACACACCGGTGCCGTTCTGGATCGCGAACTTTGCGGCGCCGCTGGCTTTCTGGAAGGCGCCCTGCACATAGAACTCGGTGCGCTTGGAGAAGGCATAGACGTTACTCAGGCTGCCCTGGTTCCACTTCGCGTCGCCCTGTTCGCTGTGGGTATAGCCCATGTTCAGCGTGGACTTCTCGCCGTACTTCCAGGCCGCGCCCAGGTCCAGGTTCTTCTGCTTGAAGCTGAGAGCCGGCAGGTCGACCTTCACCTGGGTGTAGACCGTGTTCAGACGCCAGTCGCCGACGGTGTAGCCGCCGCCCACCGCCCAGGTGGTCATGCGATTGAACACGGTGGTGGCGTTGCCGAGGCCGAGGGAACCGAGATAGGTGCCGGCATAGCCCGCCGCGCGGTCATTCAGGCGGCTGTAGGCCAGCACCAGTTTCAGCGGACCGTTGGCGTAGTTGGCGCCGGCGCTGACGTTGCGGCCTTTCTTGCTGTCGCCCGGCTGTTCGCCGAAGCCCACCATGGCGCTGCCGGTCAGGCCGTTGTAGGTCGGCGAGGTGTAGCGCACGGCGTTGTTGAACTGCGAAGTATTGGCCAGCGAGTCCAGGTTCCCCGGGTGGAACAGGTACCAGTTGGTCAGCTGGAAGCCGTTACTGACCTTGCCGGCGTAGTCGAACACGATGTCCGGCATATTACCCAGGGTGACGGTGCCGAAACTGCCGGACAGGCCGACAATCGACAGGCGGTTGAAGAGGCGGTTGGCGTTGGTCTGGTTGCCCGTGTCCGTAAAGAAGCCGCCTTCCAGGTGGAACAGGGCTTTCATGCCGCCGCCCAGGTCCTCGGTGCCGCGGAAACCGAAGCGGTCCGGCTGCATGGTGCCCTGGTCGACCCGGTTGACGGAGGCGCCGCCGATATCGCTCACGTGAGCCACGCCCGCATCCAGGCTGCCGTAAATGGTGACGTTGCTCTGTGCCTGGGCCGCGCCGCCAACGGCGGCGATGGCTGCAGCGACAGCGATGCGAACAACGTGATTTGCCCTCTTCATATACTCCCCTTTGCTTTTGTATAGGCGGCACAAGGCCGCGTTTGTGAAAAACGCTTTCGGTGGTTCAGAAATCTTTGCTTAAAGGTCGAGGACCAGCTTGCGCCCTGAGCAGCCCGACACGCAGACCATCATGGTCTTGCCGGATGCCTTTTCGGCCTTGGTCAGCACGCCGTCGCGGTGATCGATCTGGCCGTCGATGACAGCCGTTTCGCAGGACCCGCACACGCCCTCGCGGCAGCTATGGTCAACCTGTATGCCTGCGTCGAGCAGGGCATCGAGCAGCGATTTGCCTGATGGGACCAGCACGATCTTCTTCGACTGCGCCAGCTCGCATTCATAGGATCCGGTCTGCATCGCCACCACCGGCTCGGCGGCGGCAAAGCGCTCGATATGCACATTCGGCAGGTTCAGATCTTCGCAGAGCTGCTCGAAGGCGTTCAGCATCGGCGTCGGCCCGCAGCAGTAGAAGTGCGCATTGGACGGCTTGCTGGCCAGGAAGGCGCGCAGGTCGGGCATGCCGCCCGCTTCATCGTTGAAGTGCACCTTCACGCGGCCATCGGCCAGCAGCTGCTGCGTGAAGGCTGCTTCGTCGCGGGTGCGGGCGCAGTAGAACAGCTCCACCGATTTCCCCTGGCGCACCAGCTCATTCATCATGCAGTAGATCGGCGTGATGCCGATGCCGCCGGCGATCAGCACCGTGTGCGCAGCCGTCTCGTCGAGCGGGAAGTTGTTGCGCGGGGTGCCGATTTTGATGGTCGAGCCCACGCGCAGCTGCTCGTGCACATAGCGCGAGCCGCCGCGGCTGTTGCGGTCGTGCAGGACGCCGATCACATAGCGCTGGCGCTCCATCGGCGAATTGGACAGCGAATAGCTGCGCACCACGCCGTTCGGCAGGTGCAGGTCGATATGCGCGCCGGCGGAGAAGGGCGGCAGGTCGGCGCCTGCCGGGGAAACCAGCTCCACGCTGACGATGCCGTTGGCTTCGTAGCGCATCTGCTGCACGCGCACTTCGATCTGTTGGCTGTTGCTCATGACTTGCTCCCGTATTTCAGCTTTGCTTCTCTTCGGCGGCGGCCAGCTGTTCCTTGGCCAGGTTGCGCAGGTGGCGGCGCAGGCGCACGATGCCCATATCGTGCTGGTACAGCATCTCGCGCTGGTTGGCGTCCGGCTCCATCGCTTCCAGGATTTCACGGTCCTGCTCCAGCACGTGCCAGTGGCGGGCTTCCAGGCGGTTCTTGTACAGGAAGCGCCAGGTGTCGCGCTGCCAGCCCTGCACCTTGCGCACGCGCCAGAAGAACACGGCGGTCGCGTCTTCGGTGATCGGCGAATAGCCGCCGATGATGATGAAATTGCCGCCAGGGCCGCCGGTCTTCGGATACGGGATCTCCAGGCGCATCCAGTGCACGCCGGTTTCGCCCCATTCGGTCCAGTCGAAATTCACGCCGCGCTGGCCTTCCTTTTCGAAGATGAATCCGGTGTCGGTATCGCGCACGCGGAAGGCTGCGGTGGACTCGCCCTCGGCCATCGAGTGCGACTGCTTGTGCAGGAAGGTGCCGTGCATCGGGTCCAGCACATTGTCCAGCGCGTAGCGGTAGCCGCCCTTCCATTCGGCGTAGCACAGGAAGTGCGAGTACTCGTCGGCGCTGGTCAGTTCTTCCGGCAGGTTCAGAGGCGGCGCTTCATCCACGTCCTTGCTGGCGTTGTAGAGGAAGATGGCGCCGGCGGCTTCCTTCACGTGGAAGCGGCGCGTGGCCTTGGAGCCTTCCAGCTTGCAGCCAGGGCTGCCGGGCACGCTGGTCACCACGCCGTCGAAGCGCACCTGCACGCCGTGATAGCCGCAGGCGATGCGGTCGCCCAGCGCAATGCCCTTGGACAGGGGCGCGCCGCGGTGCGGGCAGTGGTCTTCCAGTGCGTGCAGCTTGCCGTTCGATTCGCGCCACAGCACGAACTTCTGGCCCAGGCGGCGCAGCGATACAGGGCGCTCGCCCACGAAGCCGCTCGGGCAGATCGGATACCACAGGTCTTTCAGACCCGCATTCAGGACAGCTTCAACAGGATCATTGGCTACGGTTCTCATGATTCTTCCTTCTCGATCAGCATTCAGCGGCCAGGCGCGCGATTTCGGCCTGGTATCCTTTGACGGTCCATTCACCGCCGCCCGGGAAATTCGGGCCCTGGCGGTTCAGGTGGGCCACCAGCGCAGGCAGTTCGGTGATGCCGGCTGCGAAGCCGCGTTCGATGGTGTCGCCCAGCAGGTCTTCGTAAGGAGTCGGTTCGCGGCGGCGCGTCTGGTGCACTTTCAGATAGAGTTCTTGCATGATGGTCTCCTCTTAATTTTTTGGCTTATCGGTCAGGAATTTGCCGTCCGGGCCCTTGGCGTTGCGCTGGCGGCGGGTATTGCCATCCAGGCCGCCTTCGATGGCCCACTCGGCGAACACGGTGGGGCCGGGTTCGAATTCGCGCGCTTCCCAGTGCTCGTCCAGCTGGTCTTCGTCCGAGTAGTACTCGATCAGGCCACCGGCCGGATTCCTGAAGTACCAGAAATAGGCCGAGGAAATTGGGTGACGGCCCGGGCCAAGCTGCGTGTCCCAGCCCTGGCGGGCCATGTGCATGCCGCCGCCGAAGACTTCGTGGATATCGCGCACGGTGAAGGCCACGTGATTCAGGCCGGCCTTCGGATCGGGCGTCTGCAGCAGGAACAGGTCGTGGTGGCCGCCCACGTCGGCGCAGCGCAGGAAGGCGCCGCGGCCCGGATAGCGGTCGGACGGCACGAAGCCGAAGTGTTCGCAGTAGAAGGCTTCGCAGGCCGCCACGTCCCTGACGAAGAAGACCACATGGCCCACTTCGATCGGCGTGGCGCGCTCATAGGCCGGGCTGCGCTGGTTCAGGCGCGGCTTCTCGTTCCAGGTGTTCATCTGCGCGCACTCGACTTCCACATCGTGCTTGCGCGAGACCTGGAAGCGCACGGCCAGGCCGTTCGGATCGGTGCAGCCGACGCGCTCGCCGGCAAGCACGAATCCGGGCAGGGCGCGCAGGCGCTCCGTGAAGCGTTCGATCACTTCGGCGGAGGACACGCCCCACACGACTTCGCGCAACGTTGGTCCGGCTTCGATGGCCGCCGGCAGCGCCGGGTCATCGCTGCGGCGCACGATCACGCGGCAGCCGTTCAGCGTTTCGAATACCAGCGCAGCTTCGCTTTCATCCTTCAGCTGCAGGCCCCAGTCGCCGAAGAACGTCTTGCAGGCTGCCAGGTCGTCGGCGCCGTAGGTGATTTCGTCGATTCCCAACACATCCATTATTTCGCTCCCTGCGCCCACGGCAGCGGCATGTCGTTCATGCCCCAGTAGACGCTTTTCTGTTCCATGTATTGCAGGATTCCGAGACGGCCCTTTTCGCGTCCCAGGCCGCTGTCGCGCCAGCCGCCGAACGGGGTCGAGATCGAGAACTGCTTGTAGGTGTTGATCCACACATTGCCCGCCTGGACTGCGCGCGCATAGCGCCAGGCCTTCTTGTAGTCCTGGGTCCAGATGCCGGCGGCCAGCGCGTACACGCTGTCGTTGGCCTGTGCGATCAGGTCTTCCTCGCTGTGGAAGGGCATGGCCACCAGCACCGGGCCGAAGATCTCTTCCTGGCAGATGCGCATATTGTTGCTCACGCCTTCGATGATGGTGGGCAGGTAGTAATTACCCTTCTCAAAGGCCGCGCCTTGCGGGCGCATGCCGCCGGTGCGCACGCGGCCGCCTTCTTCCACACCCAGCGCCACATAGGACTCGATGCTGTCGCGGTGGCGCGCGGTGATCAGCGGGCCAAGCTGGGTTTTCTCGTCGGCCGGATCGCCCACGCGCAGCGCAGCGGCGCCGGCGGCCAGGCGTTCCATGAAGGCGTCGTAGATGCCATGCGCCACGAACAGGCGGGAGCCGGCGATGCAGGATTCGCCCGAGGAGCTGAAGATCCCATACAGCACGCCGGCCACGGCATGGTCCAGGTCCGCGTCTTCGAACACAATGGTGGGCGATTTGCCGCCCAGTTCCAGCGACACCGGCATCATCTTGTCCGCCGCGATATGGGCGATATGCTTGCCGGTGCTGGTGCCGCCGGTGAAGGATACGCGCTTGACCAGCGGATGCAGCGTGATCGCATCGCCGATCACCGAGCCTTTTCCCGGCAGGACGCTGATCAGCCCTTGCGGCACGCCCGCCTCGTAGCAGATGCGCGCCAGCTCGAGCGCCAGCAGCGGCGTCACTTCCGCAGGCTTGACGACGACGGCATTGCCGGCGGCCAGGGCGGGCGCCATCTTCTGCGCCTCGCTGGCAATCGGCGAATTCCACGGCGTGATGGCGGCAACGACTCCCATCGGCTCATAGACGCTCATGGTCAGGTTGTCGCCGCGCGCCGGGGTGATGGTTTCCTCCAGCGTTTCGCAGGCAGCGGCGAAGAACTGGAAGGTGGCGGCCGCGCTGGCCACCAGGTTGCGCGTTTCGGTGATCGGCTTGCCGTTGTCCAGGCGCTGCAGCTGTGCCAGGTCTTCCGCTTCTTCGCGGATCAGCTGGGCCACGCGGTACAGCACGGCGGCGCGTTCATGCGGCTTGCGCTGTGCCCAGCCGCTGCTGCGGAAGGCCTGGTCGGCGCGCTCGATGGCTTCATTTGCGTCCGCCACGCTGGCTGCGTGCAGCCAGGTCACGGCTTCGCCGGTAGCAGGATACAGCGTGGCGTAGCGGTCGCCGCCGCCCTTGCGCCATTCGCCGGCTACGCAGATCAATTGGTCTTTGCTCAGGTCCATTTGCATCTCTCAGATCGACAGGGCGTGCGCCCGGTTGTTCAGGGCGCGCACCACGCTGAACACGGTCAGCGCGGAAGTCTTGGGATTGGCAGCCAGCGGCTTGCCGCGCATGGTCAGCTCGAAGCCGCCGAAGGCGCCCGAAGCTTCCACGTGGTGCACGTTCTCGGTGACGGCGGGATCGGCCAGCAGGCGCACCTGCGTGTGGTCCAGGCCCAGGCCCGCCAGCGACAGCGTTGCAGCCACATTGGCGTTCTTCGGATACAGGCGGGCCGCTTCGCGCGCGCTGCCTTCGAAGATGACGGTGGCTTCGGTCAGTGCGTCCAGGTCGAATGCGCGCTCGGCGGGCGTGTCCTTCCACGCCTTGGGCGGCTTGCGGCCGGTGTAGACAACCTTTTCCAGGCCGCCGATGCGCGCTGCTGCCAGTGCATCGATGGCGCCGATGGCGCCGGACAGCAGCTGCACCTGGGTCTTGCCGCGCTGCGCCGCCTGCTCCAGCCGCTCGGCCAGGCCAGGTTCGGACAGCGCGCCCACCGACACCACCATGCAGGCAATACCGGCTTCCAGCGCAGGGATGATGTGCTCCTCGATCGCCTGGTGGCCGGCGCATTCGATCAGCAGGTCCGGGCGCTCGCCGTTCAGGCGGCAGGCGACGCGGGCCGAGGGCACCAGGGCGCGCACGGTTTCACCGGCAGTCTGCAGCGCCGCTTCCGGCACGATCACGAGGTCGAAGGTCACTTCGGGATCGCTCTTCAGCAGTTCCATCACGCCGACGCCGATGGCGCCGCAACCGATCATCGATACATGCAGCATGGCGCGCTCCTCAAACCGCTGCCGTGGCAGGTTCGGCCGCCTTCACCGGAGGACCGGCGAAGGCAGTCTTGAAGCTGCCGATGGACAGCATGTCCACTTCCAGCAGGAAGGGGCCATTTTCCGACAGTGCCTTGCGCAGCGCGTCGCTGGCTTCGGCCAGGCTGCCGATGCGCACATGGCGCAGCTTCAGCGAGTGCGACAGCTCGGCGTAATCCGGCGTGTGCAGGTCCACATAGTGGCGGCGGCCGCCGTACTGCACGTCCTGGATGTTCTTGATCACGCCATAGCCCTTGTCGTTCATCAGCACGATGACCATGTCGGCCTGTTCCTGCACGGCCGTCGCCAGCTCGCCCAGATTCAGGATGAAACCGCCGTCGCCGGCCAGGGTGAAGGTCTTCTTGCCCGATGCGGTAACTGCTGCGCCAACTGCCGCGCCAATGCCCATCGCCAGGCCTTGGCCGATGCCGCCACCCAGCGCATGCACGCCGGCCAGCGGGTCGAACACGCGCAGGTAGCGGTTGCCCCAGGTGGAGTTGGACACGGTCACGTCGCGCACCCAGTTGAAGTTGCGGCCCGCTGCCTGCTGCAGCTGGTCCACCAGCGCGCTGTATGGGCCGAGGCCATCGACCAGGCCTGCCACGGCGGTATCGCGCGCCTGCTGCAGGCGGCCGATATGGGCCGGGTCCACATTCATCTTGCCTTCCAGGCGGTCGGCCAGGCCCTTCAAGGTCAGCTCGGCATCGCCGCAGACGAAGTAATCGCTTTCGTAGCAGCGACCCTCCGCAGCCGGATCGGCATCGATGCGGAACAGGGGGCGTGGCAGCTTCAGCTCGTACTTCAGCGTTTCATTGCCGCGCAGGCGGGAACCGACCACCACCATTGCGTCGCACTCCTGGTAGAAGTTTTCCACCGGCTTGTGCAGGTTGAAGGCGCCCAGCGAGCGCGGATCGTCTTCCGCCACCACGCCGCGGCCCTGGGTGGTCGTGACCACGCCGAAGCCCATGTCCATCAGGCGCTTGACCTGTTGCGCCGCGCCGCGCGAGCCGCCGCCCAGCCACAGCATGGGACGCTTGGCCTGCTTCAGCTTTGCCGCCAGTTCGTCCAGCGCGTGCTCGGATGGTTCATTGCGCTGGATCGGCAGCGGCTTCAGGTCGGCCGGTTCATCGATCAGGGCAGCCTGGATGTCGATCGGGATTTCGACGCTGACAGGGCCCATCGGCGGCGTCAGCGCGATCTGGACGGCCTGCTTCACCGTTCCCAGCGCGGTCTCGGTGCTGCGGATGCGGAAGGCGGCCTTGGACACGGCCTTCAGCATCGTCAGCTGGTCCGGCGCCTCGTGGATATAGGACAGGCTGCGGTCCAGGTAAGGCGTTTCGATCTGGCCCGTCAGGTGCAGCAGCGGCGTGCCGGCGGTCAGCGCTTCGACCATGGCGCCGGCGGCATTGCCCGCGGCGGTGCCGGTGCTGGTCAGGCAGACACCGAGGCCGCCCGTGGTGCGGGCATAAGAGTCGGCCATGTTTGCGCCGCCTGCTTCGCCGCGCGCCGGCACGAAGCGGATCTTGCCGCGTTCGCCGAAGGCGTCCAGGATGGGCATATTGTGGATAGAGATCACCCCGAAGGCAGCTTTGACGCCACACTGTTCAAGGAATGCCGCAATTGCGGCGCCAACGGTAATTTTTTGCTTAGGCATGGCGGGAAAGTCCTCCGGAAACATCGATATGGCTGCCCGTGGTGTAGGAAGAGAGCGGCGAGGCCAGGAAAACGATGGCGCGTGCTGCTTCTTCCGGAAGGCCAAGGCGGCCGAGCTGGATCTGTTTTTTCTGCGCCAGGCGGGCGGTCCAGTCGTCCCAGCTCATGGCGTTTTCTTCGGCGGGCCTCGCTTCATAGCGGCGGCGCCACTGGCCGGATTCGACCAGTCCAATCAGGATGCCGTTGACACGAATGCCATCCGGCGCGAATTCGGTGGCCAGCGAACGCACCAGGTTGTGCACACCGGCACGGGCGGCCGAGGTGGCGACCATGTGCGGCTCCGGCTGCACTGCCAGCAGCGAATTCACGCACACCACGGCGGCTTGACCCGGCGCGCGCCGCAGCTGCGGCAGGAAGGCGCGGGTCGGATTCAGCACGGAGAAGAACTTCAGCTGCAGCTCTTCCACCCAGGCGGCGTCGCTGGTGTCGGCAAAGGTCGACACGCGGCCCTGGCCGGCGTTGTTGACCAGGATGGAAACGGCGCCCAGCTCGCGCTCGACGGCGGCGGCGAATTCGGCCACCTGCGCCGCGTCCAGCACATCGCAGGTGCGGGCGAAGATGCGCGCTTCCGGATAGGCAGCGCGCAGGCGGCTGACGGCGCCGTCCAGGCGGGCCGCATCGCGGCCGCACAGCGCCACGGCGGCGCCGGACTGCAACAGCAGTTCCACGGTGGCGTAGCCGATGCCGGACGAACCGCCCGTCACCACCGCTACACGTCCCGCGAGATTGGTCATGCTCATGCTTTACTCCTTAGCGCTGGAACATGTTGACGACCTGCGCGCCCTGCTCGGGTGCGTGGTCCAGCAGGCGCGACATCTCGGCCGCGTTGGCGCAGACTTCCTGCACGATGCGTTCCATCTGCGCGGCGGCAATGTGCGGGCCGGGGATGGTGGCGCCCAATGCGGCGACGACCTTGCCGCTGCGGTCGCGCACCGGCGCCGCCACGGTGGAAATGCCGCGCTCGAAGAAGCCTTCTTCCAGCACGTAGCCCCGTTCACGGTCCTGCTGCACCATATTGAACAGGTCCAGCACGGTGGCCGGCGTGTGCTCGGTGTATGACTGCAGGTGCTCTTCCGGATACAGCTCGCGCAGCTGCGGCAGGGTCAGGTCTTCCAGCAGCACGCGGCCCAGCACCGTGGCGTGGGCGGGCAGGCGGGTGCCGACATTGACCGAGCTGACGAAAGGCGTCTGCACCACGGACTTGGCGACGTAGACGATGGAACGGCCGTCGCGCACCACCAGCGTGGTCGAATGGCCGATGACATCGCGCAGGCGCTCCAGCAGTGGGCGGCCGATCTCGGTCAGTTCCAGCGAAGCGAGGTATTCGAAGCCCAGGCGCAGCACGGCCATGCCCAGGCGGTAATCGCGGCCGCTTTCGCTGCGCTCCACAAAGCCCATGCGTTCCAGGGTAGTCAGCAGGCGGAACACGGTGGAACGCGGCACGTCCAGGCGCTTGGCCAGTTCCGGTGCGGACAGCGTCTTTTCATGACGTGAGAATTCGCACAGCAGGCGCAGGCCGCGTTCCAGGCCCGGCACGGTGTAACGGTCGCTGTTGTCGTCTTCTGCTGCTTCCGGCTTGTTGTTCATTTGGGTTCCCCGTTTATTGTTGAAGGATGGCTGCCGCCGCAATGCCCGGCTGTTCGACATAGCAGGCGTGGCCCGCGTTTTCGATCAGCGCGAAGGGCAGGCCGAAACGTTCGGCCACGGCGCGGCTGTCTTCCGGCGTGGTGATGCAGTCGGCGCTGCCGCACCACACGGCACCAGGCACTGCCGGCGTGTAATTCTCGATGGCGTCGCCGCACAGCAGGTGCACGGCTTGCGTGTAGCCGGCGGCGTTCAGTTGCGCCATGTTCCAGCGCACCCAGTCGCGCCGCAGCGTATCGGCTGCGTCGGACAGCAGGCGCGCCGAGCGCTGCGTGGCCAAGCCATGCACGTCCAGTTCGCCCAGCGTGGACAGGCGTTCGCGCGCCACTTTGGCGCCTTGCTCCAGGCGGCCGGCAATGCCGTAGCCGCGGGCAGGGCTCATGAGCACCAGGCGTTCCAGCAGCGCTGCATTGCCGCTGGCGCCGGCGAAGGCGCTTGCCATCATGGCGCCCAGCGAGTGGCCCACCAGCGTGAAGCGCTTGATGCCCAGGGCGTCCACCAGCTGGCGCAGGCGGGCTGCGTAGGCGGCGGCGCTGGGGCGTGCATCCGGCAGGCGGTCGGACTTGCCGTAGCCGGGCGCATTCCAGGCGATCACGCGGGCCTTGCGGGCCATGTCCAGCGCGCAGGGCAGCCAGGAAGCTGCACCCGATCCGATGCCGTGCAGGAGCACGACGACCGGCAGCGATGCGTCGGCGGCAGGGGCAATTTCGCGGTAGCTGATGGCGGCACCGTCGGCGGTTCGCACCAGCTGCTCCGGGAAATGGCGCTCCAGCAGCGACAACGCATGCTGCAGGCCGTCCGCTTCAGCGGCGGCGTGGAATTGGGCGCTTGGGAAATTCATTTCAGCCTCGCTTGATCGACGCCAGCGGATGCTCGGGCGGATAGGTCGGGGTGATCGGCTTCTGCGCACCCAGCATCACGCACATCAGCGCGTCTTCCTCGCCGATATTGATCTCTTCGCGGTATACGCCCGGCGGAATCGACACCACGTCGCGGTCGGTCAGGATGGTTTCGTAACGCTCCCCATCCTTTTCCAGCACCAGTTTCAGCTTGCCGCGCATGACGAAGAACACTTCTTCAACGTCCGTATGCAGGTGGGATGGGCCTTCGTGGCCGGCCGGGATGATCATGGTCGAGAAGGTGAAGTGCTCGGACGGGATGGTGCTCGTATCCGCAGCCACGCCGGTGCCGCCGGTGCCGATGTAGCGCATCTGGGCGCGGCGGTATTTCGGATCGTAGTCGGCCTGGAACTTCAGTGCATTCCAGTCGTACTGGCGGGTCGAGAAGCGTGCGATGCGGGTATTCATCCACTGCTCGAAGCTCGAGCCTTCCGGCTGGTCCCAGCTGCGTTTGATCTGCTTTTGTTCGGATACGTCGGTCATTGCTTTGCTCCTTGGGTTCAATTCATTACGAAACCGCCGTTGACGGCGAGTACCTGGCCGGTGATGAAGCGCGACAGCGGGGACAGTGCAAACAGCACGGCGCCGGTCACGTCTTCCGGCACCTGCAGGCGCTGCAGGGCGCGGCCATCCTGGTAGTGTTGGTAGCGCTGGGCCGGCACGTATTCGGTCGCTTCGACCTTGGTCAGCCCCGGCGCGATCGCGTTCACGGTGATGTTGTTGGCGCCTTCCTCGCGGGCCAGCGAACGGGTCATGCCGATCACAGCGCCCTTGCTGGCAACGTAGGCCAGCAGGTTGGGCGCGCCCCACAGCGGCGTGTCGGAAGCCAGGTTGACGATGGCGCCGTGGCCCGAAGCGCGCAGCGCCGGCAGGCAGGCATTGGTCATCAGCCAGGTGCCGCGCACGTTCACGGCCATTACCTTGTCCCACATGCCGATTTCCAGTTGCTGCGAGGAGCGGCCGCCGGAGTTGGTGATGGCGGCGTTGTTGACCAGGCCATCGAGGCCGCCCAGCTTTGCCACGGCAGCCGCGGCGCAGGCTTCGATCGAGGCCGGGTCGGCCATGTCCAGCGGGAAGCCGCACACCTGCAGGCCGCGTGCCTGCAGCGCGGCGACGCTGTCTTCCAGCACATCGTGCAGGATGTCGGCCAGGGCGACGCTGGCGCCGGCTTCGGCGATGGCGGTGGCGAAGGCCAGGCCCAGGCCGCGCGCCGACCCGGTGACGAGCACGCGGCGGCCGGCCAGGAGTTGAGAGGTATTGGTCATTGCGCTCTCCTTACTTGGTGCTGGTGGCTGCCTTGGGCAGGTAGTGCAGCACGCGGCGCTCGGCCCATACCACGGCGGCGTAGGTCACGATGCCGGTCAGGGTCAGGGCGCAGATGGCGACGAAGACGGCGGCTGTATTGCCCTGGCCTTCGCCATCAACCAGCAGGAAGCCCAGGCCCTGGTTGCCGCCCACCAGTTCGCCCACCGTCACGCCGATCACGGCCAGGGTGGAGGCGATGCGCAGGCCGGAGAACAGGGCCGGCATGGCGGAGCGGAATTCGACCAGGTGGAAGATCTGCCAGCGGCTGGCGTTCAGGGTGCGCACCAGGTTGACCATGTCCGGGTCCACGGTGCGGATCGCGGACAGCACATTGATCATTACCGGGAAGAACACGATCAGCACGGCCACCAGGATCTTCGGATACACGGTATAGCCCAGCCACATCACAAACAGCGGTGCGAAGGCCACTTTCGGTGCAATCTGCAGCGCCAGGATGTAGGGCGACAGCATCGCTTCGGCGCGCGGCGACAGGCCCAGGGCCACGCCCACGCCAAGACCGAGCAGGGAGCCCAGCGAAAAGCCGGCTACCACTTCCATCGCGGTCACGCCGAAGTGATGCAGCAGGTCGCTGTTGTGCCACATGGCGACGGATTCCTGCAGCACGCGCGAGAAGCGCGGCAGGATGAATTCGGGCATGCCCAGCCAGGACGGGCCCCATTCCCAGGCTGCCAGGAACAGCGCCAGCACCACCAGGCTGCCGGCCACGGTGCGGGCCGAGTCATTCAGCAGGGGGCGGGACTTGGCGGCGTTCATGGCCGGAGTCGAAACAGTAGTAGCGGTATTCATTTAGCGAGTGGTGCCGACAAATTGGTTGGTGAACAGGTCGTTGACGGCAGCCGCCTTGCTGACGATGCCTTCGCTGACATAAAACTTCTGCACGCTGTCCATGCGGGCGGCGTCGATCTGGCCGACCGGCTTCTGGTTGGCGTATACATATTTGCGGTACAGGTTGAAGATCTGTTCCACGCTGGCTTCCTTGCCCTTGTAGGCCGGCACGGCTTCCACGTAGGTGGCGGTGGCCGCCTTCGGATCCTTCATGATTTCTTCCATGCCGCGCAGGGTGGCGCGCACCAGGCGCTTCAGCAGTTCCGGCCTGGTCTTGATGGTTTCATCGGAAGCGATGATGGCCTGGGCCATGCTCTTGAAGCCGTTGGTTTCAATGATGTCCACCTTGGCGCCGGCATCAGTGGCGCTGACGATCCAGTCAGGCACGCCGGCCAGGGCCTGGGCTTTGCCGCCGGCGAACACCTGCCATACGCCGGAAGGGCCGGCGGCCTGGATCGCCGCATCGCTCTTGCCGAGGCCAATGCTCTTCATATTGCCCAGCAGGGCGTAGTAGGTGGTGTCGGTATAGGACATCACGGTGACGGTCTTGCCCTTCAAGTCCTTCAGGTCCTTGATGCCTTCATCCTTGTGCACACCGACCATGGTCAGCGAGCCGGCGCCCAGCACGGCGATGGCTTTCACCGGCACGCCGTTGGCGCGCACGATGATCGGGGTGTCGCCGATGGCGCCGCCGATCACGGCATTGCCGGCGCCGATCTGCTTGGCCACGTCCACACCGCCTTTCGCTGCAACGAAGGTGACCTTCAGGTTCTCTTCGGCGTAGAAGCCTTTCTGCTGCGCGATCATCCACGGCGCGAATGCCACGGTATTCGGCGGCGCCGGCAGCAGGTAGGTGATTTCTTCCGGCGCGGCCATGGCCGGCAGGGCGCTGGCGACAGCCATCACGCAGCCGAGAGAAGCGAGGATCTTTTTCATGCTCATATACACTCCTGGGTCGATGATCGTTGTTTAATGCAGTTCTGCTTCCTGGTCCTTGCCCACTTTCAGCAGCTCCATCAGGCGTCCCGCCAGCGGACCGATTTCGGGCAGCTTGCGGCGCTCCAGCGGGTTGTCGCGGTGCGGCAGGTTCACTTCGATTTCTTCGATGATGGTGCCGGGGCGTTCACTCATCACGAGCAGGCGGTCCGACAGCGCAATGCCCTCGATCAGGTCGTGGGTGATGAAGAGGGCGGTCTTGCCTTTCTCGTGCAGCATCTTGGCGAGGTCCTGCTGCAGGATCATCTTGGTCTGGGCATCCAGTGCCGAGAAGGGTTCGTCCAGCAGCAGCACCTGCGGATCGACCGCCAGGGTGCGGGCCAGGGCTGCGCGCTGGCGCATGCCGCCGGACAGCTGATAGGGATAGTGGTCTTCGAATCCTTTCAGATGGCATTTGGCCAGCAACTCGTTGGCCACGCGCTCGCGCTCCTTCGCATTCACGCCGTCGATCTCCAGGCCCAGCGCAACGTTGGCGCGGATGGTCCGCCACGGCATCAGCAAGTCTTTCTGCAGCATGAAGGCGACCTTGCGCACCGGGCGGGTGACCAGCTGGCCGCCGACATAGACTTCGCCGACGGTCGGCAGGTAGAGGCCTGCGCCCATGTTCAGCAGGGTGGATTTGCCGCAGCCCGAAGGACCGATGATGGAAACGACTTCTCCGCTGCGGATGGAGATGTTCAGGTTGCTGACCGCTGCTCGCGGCTGTGAGGTCTGGCGGTCGATGAAACTCTTGCCGACGTTGCGGAATTCGATCTCAATCATCATGTCTCTCGCGTTGGTTTCATATATAAAACAACGGTTTATATATGAGTTGTAATGTGATTGAAATATAGCAGACAAATCCCGGAGCGCCAGGGGTTTGTTTCAAATAAAAATCGTGGTTTTATAGGTGAAACAAAACAGCCAAAAAACGGCGGCTTGCTGTTGTATAGCGGCCCACAAAATTCGATGCGGCAACTGCGGGAAGCCCTATAATCGCTAATCTTTTTTGACCGTAGACTTATGCAGGGCGCGGCGGCACAACCGGCGTGGCGGCTGCACTTACCACAAGGAAAATCTGTGAACCAAACCCTGGTACAGAAACTGACCCGTACCAAACCGGTCGAAGTTGGAGGTGGCGCGGCCGAGAGCCTGCATAGCACGGGCCTGAGCCGTTCCATCGGCCTGTTCTCGCTGACAATGATCGGCGTGGGCGCCACCATCGGCACCGGCATCTTCTTCACGATGGTGGAAGCGGTGCCCAAGGCCGGCCCCTCGGTCATCCTTTCCTTTCTGCTGGCGGCGCTGACCGCCGGTCTCACGGCGCTGTGCTACGCCGAACTGTCCTTTCGCATCCCGGCCGCCGGTTCCGCCTATTCCTTCGCCTACGCCACGGTCGGCGAATTCATGGCCTTCATCGTCGCCTTCTGTTTACTACTGGAGTACGGCCTCGCGGCCAGCGCCACGGCGATCGGCTGGTCGGACTATCTGAATAACTTCCTCATCAACGCCTTCGGCTGGCAGATCCCGGAAACGCTGCGCACGCCGATGATCGTGTCCACGCCCACCGGCACGGTATGGAACATCGGCCATATCAATCTGCCGCCCATCATCCTGGTCGCGCTGTGCTGCATCCTGCTGATCCGCGGCGCCAAGGAGTCGGCCGTGGCGAATGCGGTAATGGTGCTGATCAAGCTGGCCATCCTGATCTTCTTCGTGGTGATCGCAGCCCAGGGCTTCGACATGAAGAATTTCAACCCCTTCTTCAAGCCGACTCCGGGCGAACCGTTCCCGGGTCTGCACGGCATCGCCGCCGCCGCCGGCACCGTGTTCTTCTCCTTCATCGGCCTGGACACCATCGCCACCGCCGGCGAGGAAGTGCGCAATCCGAAGCGCAACGTGCCCGTCGGCATCCTGAGCGCGCTGGCCATTGTGACCGTGTTCTACCTGCTGGTGGCCGTGGCGGCCATGGGCGCCCAGCCGGCGCATATGTTCGAAGGCCAGGCGGCCGGCCTGTCGGTGATCCTGCAGAACGTAACGGGCCATGCATGGCCGGCGCTGGTGCTCTCCGCGGGCGCGGTGATCTCGGTGTTTTCCGTGACGCTGGTGACGATCTATGGCCAGACCCGCATCCTGTACGCGATCGCCAAGGATGGCCTGGTGCCGAAGGCTTTCCAGACCGTGAATCCGAAATCGCATTCGCCGGTGGCCAATACGCTGATCGTGTCCGTCGTGGTGGGCGTGGTGGCCGGCCTGGTGGATTCCACCTTCCTGTGGGACATGGTTTCCATGGGTACGCTGACCGCCTTCATCATCGTCTCGGTTGCGGTGCCGGTGCTGCGCAGCAAGGACCGTGCTGCGGGCATGTCGACCAAGGGCGGCTTCCGCGTGCCGCTCGGCCCTTACTTTGTGCCGGCGCTGAGCATTGCCGCCTGCGCCTACCTGATGGTCAACCTGTCCCCGGCCACCAAGACCATCTTCACGATCTGGATGGTGGTGGCGGTGATCACCTATTTCTTCTACGGCATCCATAACTCGCGTCTCAAAAAGGCTTGACCCTCATGCAGCTGAAAGCAATCGCCCATTCAACTTTCCTGGCCACGGCCATCTTGTCTGGAGCGATTGCCCAGGCGGACAATTCAGCGCTGCGTGAATACCGCGCAGTCGCCATCTCTCCCTCCGGCGACCGCGTGGTGTCGCTGGAATCGCTGGACAAGAACGCGCCCGACAAGCGCCCGCATTCCACCGTGGTAGTGCGCGATGCGGCCAGCGGCAAGATCCTCAACGAATACGATCCCTGCGCCACTTGCAGCTATGACCGCCCGAGCTGGTCGCCGGACGGCAAACAGGTGGCCTTCATCGGCGGCGACAGCAAGGCCGGTGCGGCCACGCTGTTCGTGGCTGCAGGCCGGGAAGCCCGCCCGCTGGCGGCAGTGAAAGGCGTGGCCAGCACGGCGCGCTGGTCGCCGGACGGCAAGACCGTCGCCCTGCTGGCCACCGTCGGCGCGAAAAAGGAAACCGGCGCCACGGCGGCCGGCGCGCGCCTGGTGGGCGAAATCGGCACGGAGGAAGATGCGCAGCGCATCGCCATCGTGCCTGCGGCGGGCGGTGCACTGAAGCTGCTGTCGCCGGAAGACACCTTCGTCTACGAATACGACTGGACGCCGGACGGCAAGGGCTTCGTGGCCACCAGCGCTAAAGGCAATGGCGACAATAACTGGTGGGTGGCCAAGCTGACCCACGTCGATGCCGCCAGCGGCGCGCTGCGCGTGATCGCATCCCCATCGACCCAGCTGAACGCGCCGCGCGTGTCGCAGGACGGCAAGACCGTGGCCTATATCGGCGGCCTGATGTCCGACTTCGGCGCCGTGGGCGGCGATATCTGGACCGTGCCGCTGGCCGGCGGCGAGCCGGTGAACCTGACCCCGGGCTTCAAGGGCAGCTTCAACGGCATCGTCTGGCGCAACAACCAGTTGCTGGGCAGCGCGCTGATGGGCGACCAGACCGGCGTGCTGGCGCTGGATGCGAAAACCGGAAAGACCCAGCTGCGCTGGTCGGCGGCCGTGGGCTCGCAGGGCGCGGAAGGGCGCTTCTCCTTCAGCGCGGACGGCATCAAGGCCGCCGCCGCCCAGGAGGATTTCGAACATGGCCCGCGCCTGGTGGCCGGCACGCTGGACAAGCTGGCGGCCATCACCCGCGACAATGAAGGCTTCGCGCCGCAAGTCTCGGTGCGCAATGTCAGCTGGCAGAACGAAGGGTTCACCGTGCAGGGCTGGCTGCTCGGCCCGCGCAATGTGGACGCGAACAAGAAGTATCCGATGGTAGTGCAGGTGCACGGCGGCCCGGCGTCGGCCGTGTCGCCGCGCTATGTGTCGGCCGGCGAGTACGGCAACCCGCTGGCGCGCACGCTGGTGGAAGCGGGCTATTTCGTGTTCATGCCGAACCCGCGCGGTTCCTTCGGCCAGGGCCAGGAATTCACCCGTGCCAACCGCCGCGACTTCGGCGGCGGCGACCTGCGCGACATCCTTGCCGGCGTGGATGCTGCCGCACGCGTGGCGCCGGTGGATGTGAACAGACTGGGCCTGATGGGCCATTCCTACGGCGGCTTCATGACCATGTGGGGCGTGACGCATAGCGACCGCTTCAAGGCCGCCGTGGCCGGCGCCGGCATCGCCAACTGGATCAGCTACTACGGCCAGAACGGCATCGACCAGTGGATGGTGCCCTTCTTTGGCGCTACCGCCTACGACGACCCGGCCATCTACCGCCAGCTGTCGCCGATCGAATCGATCAAGTCGGCGAAGACGCCAACCCTGGTCTATGTGGGCGAGCGCGATGTGGAAACGCCGGCCGTGCAGTCGATGGAATTCTGGCATGGGCTGCGCGCGATGGGCGTGCCGTCCTCGCTGGTGATCTATGACGGCGAAGGCCATGCGCTGCGCAAGCCCGAACATGTGCGCGACCTGCGCCAGCGCACCGTGGGCTGGTTCAACCGCTACCTGGGCGGTTGAACGATGCGCCTGCGTGGAAAGCTGATGCTGGCCCTGCTGGCAACAGGGTTGGCGGCGGTGGCGATGGTGGGCGGGCTGGCTTATGTCACCGTGACGTACAAGATCGACATGATCCGCCGCCAGCAGGCCGCCGAGCACTTCCACCGGTACATGACGGCCTACCTGGCCAAGTACGGCGACTGGCAGACTGCCGTCGCCAGCGAAAACTTCGACAGCTTCGTGCGCAATGCGGGCGGTTCGAACGCCGACCTGGCGCCGCTGCCGCCGCCACGCCCGGACGGTCCGCCGCGCGGCCCGCGTCCCGGCTTTGGTCCTCCGCCGGATGGCGGGCCTCCTCCGCACGAACGCGGCGGCCCGCCGCCGTTCCGCTTCATCCTGACCGACGCCGATTTCCATGTGCTGCTCGGCGCCGGCCGGTTCCATCCGGGCGAGCCGCTGCCCGGGAAGCTGCGCGTGTCGTCCCGTCCCATCGTGGTCGACGGCCGCGCGGTCGCGCACATGTCCAGCGAGGGTGTGCTGACGCCCACGCCGCAGGAACAGCAGTATGTGGACGCGGTCGATTCCTCGCTCTACGCTGGCGCCGCCGCAGCGGCTGTGCTGGCGGTGGGCCTGGGCGTTTTCCTGAGCCGGGGCCTGACGCACCGGGTGAGCAAACTGACGGACGCGGTGCGCGCCATGCACAACGGAGAGCTGCGCCAGAAGGTGCCCGTGCAGGGGCAGGACGAAGTGGCCGAGCTGGCGAAAGCCTTTAACGAAATGAGCGAACAGCTGGCGCAAACCCACGAAGAGCTGCAAGCCTCGCACCAGACCATCCTGCATCAGGCCGAGCAGCTGCGTGAACTGAGCGTGCGCGACGCGCTGACCCAGCTTTACAACCGCCGCCATTTCGACGAGCAGGCGACCACTCTCTACAACCAGGCCGTGCGCCACAAGCGTCCGCTGGCGCTGGCGATCTGCGATATCGACCACTTCAAGCAGATCAACGACAAATTCTCGCACGCGACCGGCGACGCGGTGCTGCGCCAGGTGGCCAGCCTGCTGCGCGGCCATATGCGCCAGGCCGACCTGGTGGCGCGCTACGGCGGCGAGGAATTCGTGATGGCGTTCCCGGAAACGCCGGGCCTGCAGGCCGCGTCGCTATGCGACAAGCTGCGCGGCCTGATCGAAGCCTATCCGTGGCAGGAAGTGCATCCGGACGTGAAAGTCACCATCAGCATCGGCGTGAGCGCGGACATTGGCGCCGGCAGCGCCGCCGCCATGCTGCAGAAAGCGGACACCCAGCTTTATCGCGCCAAGGATTCAGGCCGCAACCGGGTCTGCTTCGCCTGAGCGGGGAAGCGGCGGCAGCCCGTAGGCTGCGCGCGCCCGGTCGCATTCGATCGTGGCTTCGGTGAAGTCGCGGCAGGTGCTGGAGCGCTGCGCATAAATTGTGCAGGCCACGTCGCTTCCCACCTCGCCGGAGAGCGCTACGCAGCGCGAAGGCGAAGTGTCCGTGCCGCGCATGGCAACGTGATATGGTGTGACAGGTATCGTCAGCCTTTTGGGGACGGTGCCGCCCGGATGGGCATCGCTTTCACCCCAGTAGAATGACACCCTGAAATGGGCGCAGCATGCGCCGCAACTCTGGCAATACTGTGACATGACGCAATCATAGCAGGAGGATGCATGAAGGAGTCGCTCGATCCGGCTGCCACTGCGGCACTGTTGCCTTTTCCGCCTCTGGTGGCGGCCTTGCGCCGTGCCGTGGATGAATTGGCGCGCGGCGCGATTGCCTGCCCGCCGCGCCAGGTGCAGCCATTGCGCAACGGGGCTTCGCTATTGTCCATGGTCGCCAGTGGGGAGGACGTGGCCGTGCACAAGCTCATTTCCGTCGTGCCCGACAATCCCGCGCGCGGCCTGCCGACCATTGCCGGACAGGTCAGCGTGGTGGATGCCGAGGATGGCGTCATCCGCCTGATCCTGGACGGCGCCACGGTGACGGAGCGGCGCACGGCGGCGCTCTCCATGCTTGGCGTTGAAACCCTGCTGGGACGCGCGCCGCGACGGGTGCTGCTGGTTGGCACGGGGGTGCAGGCGCTGAGCCACGCAAAGGCACTGGCGGCGTTGTATCCGGGCGTGCCGCTGGATATCGCCGGCCGCAGCGCGGAGTCTGTGGCGCGCTTCTGCATGGAGCTGGGCGTGCTGATGCCGTACGCCAACCGGCCGCGCTACGCGCCCGCCGCAGCGGAGCGGCCGCACGAGGATACGGACCTGGTGATCACCGCCACCACCAGCAGCGAACCCGTTTATACGCAGCCGGCGCGCGCAGGGCGGCTGCTCATCGCTGTCGGATCGTTCAAGCCTCACTCGGCGGAAATCGGCGCGGAGACCGTGCGCGCGAGCCGGATTTTTGTCGACGACCCGCACGGCGTGGAGCATGAAGCGGGCGACCTGATTCGGGCCGGCGTGGACTGGTCGCGGGTAGCCGGCCTGTCCACCGCGCTCGGCGGGCCGGCGCTGGCGGCTACCGGGCCGGTGCTGCTGAAGAGCGTGGGGTGCGCGGCCTGGGACCTGGCGGCGGCGCGCGTGGCGCTCACCCAGGCGTCCGCGCGCTAGGCTTGCATCACGTTGTGCACGATGGCTTCGCTGTGCACGATGATCTTGTCGGCATCGGCCTGCAGCAGGCGGATGCGGCGCTGGACCAGCGGCCAGCCCGGCCAGCCGGGAACAGACCAGCCCTCGTCCGGACCGCCGGCCGCCTCCGCGTCCGCCAGCCCCGCCGCCGCTGCCGGCACGCCTTGCCGCGCGAGGGCGGCGGACAGCGCCGCGTACACCTGCTGATGGCTGCTCGCCAGCGCGGCGCCGACTTCGTCGCCCGGCAAATCCTTCACATGCCGGCGCAGGATGGCGCGCAGGGCCGCCACGTGCGCCACCAGCAGGTAATTCTGCACGATGAAGAGATTGATGTCCTCGGCCGCGCGCTGCTTGCTGGCCGGTTCGTCGAGCATGCGCACCAGGGCCGCGCTGAGGGCCGCCAGCGCATCCATCAGGCGCTTGCGCTGGATGCGGTAGATGAAATCGTTGCGCTGCTTCCCGCGCAGCAGGTCGAAGCTGGCTTCCATATAGCGCAGGTTCACGTCCAGCACTTCGCGGATCAGGCGCGGGAGGGACTGGTACTCCCAGCTCGCCAGCACGAAGCTGAAGGCGGTGGCGATGGCCGCGCCGATGAAGGTATCGACCAGGCGCTCGTAGATCATGCCGCCGCTGGGCGAGATCGTGTACATCCACAGCAGGATCATGATGGACACAGCGATTGCCGCGTAACGGTAGCGCAGGTAGGTGAAGGTGAAGGTGGCCACGGTGGCCATCACCATCACGGCCAGCACGAAGATCGGATGGTTGAAATAGCGCAGCACGATGGCGGTGACGATGCAGCCGATGACGGTGCCGACGATGCGGTCGGCCCGCCGCTGCTTGGTCATGCTGAAGCTGGGCTTGAGGATGATGACGATGGTCAGAATGATCCAGTAGCTGTGCGCCTGGTAGGGCAGCATGCCGGCAATCGCCAGCCCGGCCGCAATCGCCATCGACACGCGCAGCGAAAAGCGGAAGATGGGCGAGTCCATGCGCAGGTGGGACAGCATCAGCCCCAGCTCGTACTTCTGCTGCGACAGGAAAGGCTGCAGGTCCATGTCCGCCCAGTAGGGCGTGCGGCCGTGGTCCTGCTGGCTGGCCGTGTGCAGGTCGGCGATCATGGTGGCGATGGCGCGTACCTTGTTGCGCTGGGCGCGCAGCACGGCCAGCGCTTCCTGGCGCGGCTTGCCGGCGTCCACCTCGGCCTGCAGCTCGGCGATGTGGCGCTCCAGCGCTTCGAATTGCGGCGTGTAATCGATGGTCGGGACAGAGGCGCGATTGCGGGTGACGGCAAAGGCCACCGATTCGATATCGCGCGCCGCCTTGTAAGCCAGGTCGTGCAGGGTTTTCAATGCCGGCGAATCGACCAGGTGGGTGCGCAGCAGGGCGTAGTCCGTGTGGGTGGACAGGATCTGCTCATACAGGTCCAGCATGCAGACGTGGATCTGCACGACGATCGCATCCTTGCGGTTCTGGTGCGAGCGCAGGATCAGGTCGCGCGAGGCTTGCTGGCGGTCGGCCAGCAGCGCCTGGTGGCGCACCAGCTTGTTGAATTGCTCGGTGAGGTTGTAGCGTGTGTCGTAGAAGTCGGCCTTGATGTCGATATAGGCGGCCAGTTCGAACAGCGCTTCGGCCAGCACCTGCTGCTTGATGCGGTGGCGCAGCAGCCAGGCGACGAACATCGCGTAGGCGAGGTAGGCCAGCGCACCGGCCAGGAACAGGCCGGCGTGCACAAAGGATTGCGCCGGCGTGAGCACGTGTTCGGTCGACATCGTCATGACGAACAGCGTGGCCAGTTGCAGCGGCATCGACTTCTTGCCGTAGACGACCATCATGCTGGCGAAGAAGCTCACCGCCACCAGCATGGCCATCAGCGGCCAGAAATACGGGCCGCACAGGCTGATGACCAGCGTGACCGTCGTGCACAGCAGCACGGAGGCCATCATTTCGTTGAGCTTGTGGCGCAGGGGGCCGGGCATGTCCATCAGCGCCGTGCACAGGGCGCCGATGCCAACGGACATGGCGATGTGCACACCGAACAGCCACAAAGTCAGCGCAATAATGCCAATCAGGCCGGCGCCGAAGCGCAGGCCCAGATGGAAGTAGTGGCTGTAGAAGAAGGTTTTTAGGTTCAGGGCGTAGTGCATGGCACCAGGCGGATTTGAGACGGCGGATCAATGATCCGCCCTACGCGGAAAGGTCGTTTCGGCGTTATACGATGGATAGAACCGGGTAGCGGCGCCACTCGGGCTCCGCGTGGCGCTTGCAATTGTGGAAGATGAAATGCAGCACGGCGTCCTGGTCGGACAGCAGCGCCGGGTTGGCCGCCTTCCATGCTTCGAACCTGGCCTTCAGCTCAGGCTCGGCTTCCAGCATCTCGACGGCGAGGTCTTCGAACACATAGTCCGAGATCGCTTCCTTTTTCTCCAGCACGGAGTTGAAGAAGCCCCAGCGGAAGAAGCTGTCGTGCGCCTGCGGTTCCAGGGTTTCGATGGCGTAGCGCGCATTGTCCTGGTTCAGGGAGATATACCAGTCGCCCACGTTCAGGTGGAAGCTGCCTTCGCGCTTTTCCAGCGCGACCACGTCGTGGTACATATGGCCTTCGTAGGCGTGCGCGCGCGGCTGGGCTTCGGCCACGTGGTAGTACTGGGCCTGCACCGTCGTCGGCGCCTCGATGCGGGTCATTTCGACGCCATTCCACTGCAGGCGCTCGATCACTTCGCGCCAGGCTTGCGGCACCACATAGGCCTTCGGCGCCTGGATCACGGTGTCGGCGTTGAAGTGGGTGTACCAGTTGATATCGCGCGCCCACGGCTTGCTGCGGTCATAGAACAGGCGCAGATAGTCGCCCAGCACACTCGGACGGCGCTGCGCTTCATAACCTTTGAAGTGGAACTTGGATGGACGCGCTTCGTCCATGGTCCAGGTGATGGCCCATGCCTTCTGCTTGCGCTGCGCCGCTTTCGCTTCGGCGCGCAGGCGCTTGATTTCCTCGCCGTTGGCCACGGTGTAGGCCAGCGTCACTTCCACCAGGGCGCGCATGGAATCGTAGCGGTCCTTGAAGGGCTTCAGCATATGCGTCTCGGGCATGAAGCCGATGATGTTGTGCAGGGCGGTGAAGCCGGTGGAGAAGCGCGGCACTTCGAGGAAGTCGGCGATGCCGTCGTCCGGCGTGTCCTTGACTGGGTTCACATACGGGCAGGTGGGCCAGCCGGCGGCTGCCATGTCCTGGTAAATCTGCGGCAGCATCTTCTCGCGCAGATACGGGCCCAGGCCCGAACCCAGCTTGTCCGGCTGGGTGTGGATCAGGGTCATGGTGTAGATATAGTCGGCGCCGTTGGACGTGTGGGTATCGACCATCACATCCGGGTCCCATGCGGTAATCAGCTTGTTGAAGAACTGCGCGTTCAGCGTGTCGCACTTGATGAAATCGCGGTTCAGGTCCAGGTGGCGGCTGTTGCCGCGGAAGCCGAACTGCTCGGGGCCGTCCTGGTTGGGACGCGAGGTATTGGCGCGGTTCAGGCAACCGTCCACATTGTAGATTGGCACGAACAGCAGCACCGTCTTGCCCAGCTTCGCCAGGCGCTCCGGCTGGAAGCACAGGTCGCGCACCATGGCCATGCAGGCATCGATGCCTTCCGGCTCGCCGGGGTGGATGCCATTGTTGTTGAAGAAGACCGTGCGGCCTTCGCGCTTGATCTGCTCGCGGTCAAATACGCCGTCGGCGCTGACGATGCCGACGTGGATAGGAATGCCCGCATCGGAGACCGCAGCCTGCTCGAACTTCAGAATGTTGGGGAAGCGCCGTGCAAGTTCTTCATAGAAGGCGATGCATTCGGTCCACAGCGTGGTCTGGTTCTGGTTGCCTTTTTCGTAAGGCGTGAGCATTTCTGGCATGGCGTCTGGATCTCAGAGTTGGGCGGGGGAGCGCGCTGGGTAGGCGCGTCCGGATTTTACCATTCAGGCCTTGGGCGCGTTCGCCTCGACCCAGTGCGCAAACGCCTCCGCGTACTTCTTCAGCGTTTCCTTGGTCTTCTCGTTTTCCACCTTGCCATCCGCGCCGAGCAGGGATGTGCCCATGCCGATGTACACCTCAGGGCCGGGCATGGTTGGCGCATTCAGGGTCACCATGCACTGGCGCACCTGCATATTCGCGCCGAAGCCGCCCACGGCGCCAACGGAGGCGGACAGCACGCCGGCCGGCTTGCCGGCCCAGATGCTCTTGCCCCAGGGGCGCGAGCCGACGTCGATGGCGTTTTTCAGCACGCCGGGAATGCCGCGGTTGTATTCGGGAGTGAACAACAGCACGCCGTCCACGCCGCGCAGCTTGTCGCGGAAGGCGGTCCAGGCGGCGGGCGGGGTATTGGCGTCGTCCAGGTCCTGGTTATACATCGGCAGGTCGGCGATTTCCACGAACTCGATCTGCAGCGACGACGGCGCCTGGGCCACCAGTTCGTTGGCAAATTTGCGGTTCAGCGAATCCTTGCGCAGGCTGCCTACGATGAGGGCCACTTTCTTGGTCATTAATGCCTCCGTTGATTAAATGAGATGAAGAAAAAACAATGTACATCAAGCGGGCAAAACGTGCTCGTTCGATCGGAGTTCGTCGTACAGGAACTGGCTGAGCGCCTTGATGCGGGCCACATTGCGCAGGTCGCGGTGGCTCAGCACCCAGAGCTGGGTATGGAAGCGAGGGTCCGGTTCGGCCAGGCGCTCCAGCGTGCGCTCGCGGTCGGCCAGCATGCAGAGCAGGGGCGACACGCCCATGCCGTTGCGGGCGGCGTCCACCATGGTCAGCAGGCTGTCGGCGCGTACCGCGTACTGCTGCGGCGGCACATGCTCGGCCAGCCATTGCGCGGCCGCCAGGTGGGACAGCGATTCATCCGGCGCCACCCAGCGGTGGGACGGCCAGTCGTCGCGCGCAATGCCGTGCTGCCCGGCGCGGCGCAGGTAGGCGTGCGAGGCGTAGAAGGCAGTCGCCACCACCCCAACCTTGCGGCCGACCAGGCTGGCGGGCGGCTTGTTCGAGGGACGCACGGCAATATCGGCCTCGCGCTGGGTGAGGTTGAGGAAGCTGTTGTTGACCACCAGTTGCAGGTCCACGCCCGGATGGTCTTCCTGGAAGCGGTGCAGGATGGGCATCAGCAGGCCGTGGGCCAGGGTATCGGTGGTGGTAAGACGGATACTGCCGCGCAGCTCTTCATCGAGGCCGCCGACCTCGCGCTGGGCCGAGCCGATTTCCTCCTCGACAGGTGCGAGGCGGCGGCTCAGGGTTTCGCCGGCCGTGGTCATCACATAGCCCGATTGCAGGCGTTCGAACAGGCGCACGCCGAGGGTGGATTCCAGGCTGTCCAGCCGGCGCAGCACCGTCGAATGGTTGACGCCCAGCTCGCGCGCCGCGCCCGCGATCGTGCCCGCCCGGCTGACGGCGGCAAAGTGGCGCAAGTCTTCCCAGTCCAGTTTATGCATTTTTGCTTAACCGTTCCGCTAATTTAGGGAATTCTAATGCGTTTTTGCGCGACCTACACTGGCGTCATCTTAACGGAGGATTCCATGTTGACCCTGTACACCGCCAATACCCCCAACGGCCAGAAAGCCACCATCGCCCTGCGCGAGCTGGGCCTCGAGCATGAACTGCTGCACGTGAACCTGAACGCGGGCGAGCAGCACCGTCCGCCCTTCAGCGAAATGAGCCCCAACCACAAGATCCCGCTGCTGGTGGACGACGGCCAGCCCATCTTCGAATCGGGCGCCATCCTGATCCACCTCGCCGATCGCGCGGGGCGGCTGCTGCCTGCGTCCGGCGCGGCGCGCAGCGAAGTACTGCAATGGCTGTTCCTGCAGATGGCGAGCATCGGTCCGATGCTGGGACAGCTCTGGTATTTCCGCCATGCGGGCGGCACGCCGAACGAGGGCGCGCTGGAGCGCTATGGACGCGAAGTGCGCCGCCTGTATGGCGTGTTTGAAGAACGCCTGGCCGGCCGCGAATGGCTGGCGGGCGATGGCTATTCGATTGCGGATATTGCGGCCTTCCCCTGGCTGCGATCTTACGGCGAATTGGGGCTGCCGATCAGCGATTACCCGGCCGTGATGGCCTGGCTGGCGCGCATCGAGGCGCGTCCCGCCGTGCAGCGCGGGCTGGTGGACGCCGTGCCGCCTGCACAGGCGGTGAGGGCGGCGTGACGGCCTGGCTGTTGCTGCTGGCGGCGGCGCTGGTCGATATCGCGATGGCGATCGCGCTCAAATACGCCGATGGCTGGACGCGCCTGTGGCCCAGCATCCTCGGCCTGCTGTTCGCCAACGGCGCCATCCTGCTGCTGACGCTAGCGTTGCGCAACCTGCCTGTCGGCACGGCTTTTGCGGTCTTCACCGGCGTTGGCGCGGCCGGCGCCGCAGCGCTGGGCATCATCTTGTACGGCGAGAGCGCGTCGCCATTGCGGCTGGCGCTGATTGCCGTCATCGTGGCGGGCATCATGGGGCTGAAGCTGGCAGAATAGCCGCCAAAGGGCGCGCGCCTGCGCCTGCATGCCAGGAGACGACGATGAGTGATCAGATTCGCGGCAGCTGCCTGTGCGGCGGCATTGCCTACCGCGCCGACGGGCCATTTTTCCAGTCCAGCCACTGCTACTGCAGCATGTGCCAGAAGCAGCATGGCTCGGCGGCGGGCAGTTATGTGAATGTGCCGACCGAGGGTTTCGCGTGGGAGCACGGCCGCGAGCTGCTGGAGGAGTATGAATCGTCCGAGCACGGACGGCGCGGGTTTTGCAAGGTCTGCGGTTCGACGCTGATATGGCGCAGCACACAGTCACCGGACCGCATTGCGCTGGCGATGGGTGCGCTGGATACGCCGTTTGCGCATCAGGTGGAGCGGGAGTGGTTTGTGGAGCGCAAGCCGGCCTGGCTGCCGGTGGCCTGAGAACCCACAGCAAAAGCTGGTGGCTGCCACATCGTGGCAGCCACCCTGTTAGCGCCAACCAAGTGGCTGCCACGATGTGGCAGCCACTAGCCTTTCGCGGTTTTTACTCGGCGCCCATTTCCTTCAGCAGATTGTCCGCCTTGTCGATGTGCTTCATATTCCACAGCATGTAGCGCAGGTCGACCTGGATGTCGCGGGTGTTGGCGTTGTTGAAGTCCCAGTCCGAGATGATGGAATCCAGCGTGCCGTCGAAGGCCAGGCCTACCAGTTCGCCCTTGGCGTTCAGCGCGGCGGAGCCGGAGTTGCCGCCGGTGATGTCCAGCGTCGCCAGGAAGTTCACAGGCACGGTGCCCAGCTTAGGATCGACGTACTTGCCGAAGTCCTTGGCCTTGATGGCATCCAGCTGCGCCTTCGGCGCATTGAACTCACCGGTGCCGGTTGCCTTGGCGGCGACGCCCTTCACGGTCGTGAAGGCGGTCCAGGTGGTGCCGTCGGCGCCCCATGGACGGCCGGCGATCTTGCCAAAGGTAACGCGCAGCGTGCTGTTCGCATCCGGATACACGGCCTGGCCCTTGGTCTTCATGAAGGCGATCTTCGCCTTCATGTAGTTGCCGTAGGCTTGCTGCAGCTTGCCGGACAGTTCTTCCTCTTCCGCTTCCTCCTTCATGGCGGCGTCGTACATTGCCACGGCAGCCTTGATGAAGGCATCGTCGCTGGCCTTGAAATCGGCCACGCTCTTGCCTACCCATGCGTCGCGTACAGCGGCATCGCCCATCTTCGAACCGGCATACAGCTTGTCCAGCGCTGCGGACAGTTCCGCCTCGCTCATGCCCGGTTTCAGGCCGAGGGCGGCGTTGAAAGCGGCATCCTGCTCGGCAGCGGGCTGCGCCAGGTAAGCCTTCAGGTGGTGGGAAGCGAGGGCCTTGTCGACCTTCGGATCATAGGTACGCACCAGGTTGGCCACGCTGGACTTGATACGCGGCAGATCACGCTCCTGGTAGCCCGCCTTGCGGTCCACGTTCGGCTTCTGCGATTCGTTCGCCAGGCGGTACAGGGTGCGCGCCGTGTTCAGCAGGCGCGGCTGGCCGTAGCTCAGGTTGAACTCCTTCTTCACTTTCGCATCGCGCTCGGTGATCAGGTGCTCGACCTTCTCGATGTCGGCCGCAAACTCCGCCTTGCGCCTGGCGTCGGCATTCACCCATGCCTTCAGCTCTTCGTGCTGCGCGGTCTTGCGCTTCAGGAAGTCGCTGCCCGCGTAGGAATCGATCATGCCCTGGCGGTTCTTGTAGTAGTTGTTGATGCTGGCGACCTGGCCGGCGTATTTCAGGGCGCTGTCCTTATTGTCCTTGGTCTCGCGGTCGATGATGGCGAGATTGTCGGCGGACGCCTGCACGAAGGCCGGGTAGTTCCAGTCAAAGGTGAACGCCACTTCGGACGGCAGGCGGTGGCGGTTGGTGCGGCCCGGGTAGCCCAGCACCATCACGAAGTCGCCTTCCTTCACGCCTTCCTTGGCCAGCTTGAGGAAGGACTTGGACTGGTAAGGCACGTTGTCCTTCGAGTAGTCGGCGGCCTTGCCATCCTTGCTCACGTAAGCGCGGTAGAAGCCATAGTCGCCGGTGTGGCGCGGCCACATCCAGTTGTCGGTATCGCCGCCGAACTTGCCCACGCCGGCCGGCGGCGCGTGCACCAGGCGCACGTCGCGGATTTCCAGCTGCTTGATCTGGTAGAACTCCAGGCCGCCGTAGAACGAGGACACGGTGCAGCGGTGGCCTTCATCCTTCTCGCAGGCCGCCACCAGGGTTTTCTGGTTCTTCTCGATCGCATCGCTGCGCGCCTTGCCGGTCAGCTTCGCCACCTCCGGGGTGATGATCTTGTCGGTGACGTTCAGCACTTCCTTGGTCACGTACACGCGGCTGCCCGGCGCTGCCGGCAATTCCTCGCCCAGGTTGTGCGCGACGAAGCCATTGGCCAGCAGGTCGCGCTCAGGACGCGAGTTCTGCGCCACGCTGTTGTACACGCAGTGGTGATTGGTCACCACCAGGCCCTGCGGCGACACGAAGGACGCGGAGCAGCCGCCCAGGCTCACGATGGCGCTCATCGGGAACTCGGTCAGCTTGGTCAGGGTGGACGGGTCCAGCTTCAGGCCGGCGGCTTTCAGTTGCTTGGCTACTTGTGGCAGCTGTTGCGGCATCCACATGCCTTCGTCGGCATAGGCGGATGCGGTGCTCAGGATGGCGAGCGCGAGAAGTGATTTTTTCATGCGGGGCGTAATTGTTGGAATGAAAAAGGGTGCCCTCCGGAACAGGTCCGGAGGGCACCCCGCAGTATCCTTATGGTGCTCGCTGGCGTCAACAGTTACTATTTGTCATGCTGCGGCGCGTCATCGGACCCTTCCGCGGAAAATCAGGTTGACGATGGCCAGCAGGATGACTGCGCCGAGGAAGGAAACAACCAGCGACATGACGCTGAAGTCATCCGCATTGATAGTTCCCGCGCCAAATAGCGGCGACAGCAGCCAGCCACCCAGCAGGGCGCCAATAATGCCGACGACGACGTTCATGAACAGGCCTTGTTGTGCATCGGTCTTCATGACCAGGCTGGCAAGCCAGCCGATGATGCCGCCAATTACGATCCAGATAATGAAGTTCATTGTTCACCCCCTCGGTTTTTCGGTTGACGAATGACGGCTGGGCTAGCGCCTAGCCTTGCATACAGTGTAGGCGGTAGGGGGCGGCAGGTCAGTGCGGGAACGAACGGATTCGGGTGTGAGCCAGCGAACAGAAGGCGCAGCCGCGCTGGCCTATCGTGGACGGAAAGCACCTTTTATCGGAAAGGATTTCCCCATGGATATCAAGGACAAGGACAAGCGCGTTCTGGACAGCGGCGATCCGCTGGACGTGGCTGAAAACCTGAGCGAACACCCGGTCGGCACCGGGCTGGGCGTCGGCACCGGGGCCGTGGCAGGTGCTGCGGCCGGCGCGGTCGGCGGACCCATCGGCATGGCGGCCGGCGCTGCCATCGGCGCCCTGGCCGGCGGACTGGTGGGGCAGGGCGTGGCGGCCTACGTGAACCCCGCCGAGGAACGCGTCTACTGGCAGGACCACTACCGCAACGAGTCCTACTTCAACCCCAACTACGACTTCGACGATTACCAGCCCGCCTACGAGGTCGGCTACACAATCCGCGGCCGCAGCGATACGCCGTGGGACGACCTGGACGACAAGCTCGGGGCCGAATGGGAAAACGTGAAAGGCAAGTCCCGCCTGACCTGGGAACAAGCCAAAGCCGCCGCCCGCGCGGCCTGGGACAAGATCGATAGATCCTGATGTAATTTGGGGTCAGGCACGAAATGCAACACGAGCTCATGTTACATTTCGTGCCTGACCCCAAATGATTACTCGGACTTGATTGCTTCCACCTGAATCGCCAATTTGACTTCCGGCGCGAAGGCCGGGGTGGCGTAGTTCAGGCCGAAATCGGTGCGCTTGAATTCGGCGGTGGCGTCGGCGCCGCAGATTTCACGCTTCAGTCGCTGGTCCTGTACACACTTGAACCTGTTGACCTTCAGGGTGACCGGCTTGGTCACGCCCAGCATGGTCAGTTCACCTTCCACGGCCACCAGCTGCTCGCCGTCGAACTTGAAGTTCTTGCCCTTGTAGGTCACGGTCGGGAATTTCTCGACGTTGAACATGTCGGGCGACTTGGCGTGGCTGTTCATCTTGTCCAGGCCGAAGTTGATGGAAGCGGCGTCGATAATGATGTCCATCGTACCGGTCTTGGTCGCGCGGTCCATCTGGATGGTGCCGGTGGTCTTGTCGAACTTGCCGCGCCAGACGGACAGGCCCTTGTGATCAGCCTCGAAGCTCGGGTAGGTGTGTGACGGGTCGATATTGTAAGTGGCGGCGAAGGCGCCCGATGCGGATACGGCCAGCAGTGCAGCAGCAGTCAACAGCTTGAATTGCATTGATTCCTCCTAAAGAAATTATTGACCCACGACGTGGAACTTGATCGTCACTTCATCGGCAACCATGCCGGTGTCTTTCCATTCGCCTTCGCCCACATTGAAGGCCAGGCGCTTGATCGGCAGCGCGCCTTCAAACACTTGCTTGCCGCCGTCAGCCTTGACGGAGATCGGGAAGCTCACGTCCTGCACCTTGCCCTTGATGGTCAACTTGCCGGTAACGGTCAGCTTGCCCGGGCCGGCGGCCTTGATGGCGCTGGAGACGAAGGTCGCTTTCGGGAACTGGGCGGAATTGAACCATTCCTTCTTCGCCACTTCCTTGTTCATTTCCGCATCGCCCAGGTCGAGCGAGGCGGTGTCGATTTCCACCGAGGCTTTGGACGAATCCGGCGTTGCCGCATTGTAGTCGATGACGATATTCGCCTTCTTGAACTTGGACTCGACCGGCACGTTCATCTGCTTGAATACGGCCGACACGCTGGTCTTGGCCGGGTCGGTCTTGATGACAGCCGCGCCGGCCGCCAGCGAAACCGCCAGCAGGGAAACGAGCAATGCGCTTTTTTTCATTCGGTACTCCAGTAAGGGTTAGGGCAACATGCGCTTGAGCACGCCGTCGCGATCGATAAATTGGTGCTTCAGCGCTGCCACAATGTGGCCGACTACCGCTGCGGCCAGGATCATGTTCAGCCAGTAATGTACAGGTTTCAGCAATTCCTTGAGCGCCGGATCGGCGGCAAACAGGGACGGAATCTTGAACAGGCCCAGGTATACAACGGGTACACCCGCCGCCGTGGTGTACAGGTAGCCTGAAATCGGCACGGCGAAAATCATGAAATAGAGGAAGTAGTGCATGCCGTCGGCCATCCTGGCCTGCAGCGGGGTCATGCTGGCGAGGTGCGCCGGCGGACGGTTGGCCTTGCGCCAGAGCACGCGGATGACGGCTAGCGCGAGCACAGTCACGCCCATCCACTTATGCCAGGAGTAGTACTTGAGCTTGGTCGGCGTCAGGCCGGGGATGTCCGTCATCACCAGGCCCAGGGTGAAGGCGGAGATGATCAGGAGGGCAGTGAGCCAGTGAAGCAATATTGCTGTTTTTGTATAGCGTTCCATTAAGATTCGGAGAATTAGTACGTATTAGGACTAAATATACCAAAGAAACGCAAACAGCGTTGACCAAGCGTAGAGATCTTGCCTTAAGAAAAGAGTAAGGGGCCCGAGAGCCCCCTTTAAAACCCAAGGCAGAATCTTGTGGCAGCCACCTGAGTTAGCGCCAACTAAGTGTCTGCCACGGTGTGGCAGACACTAGCTCTTGCTTTGGGTTCTCAGATCGCTTTTGCCAGCGCAGCAGCAATGCCGGTGTAGTTGGCCGGGGTCATCGCCAGCAGGCCATCCTTGGCTTCCTGCGGGATGGCCAGGCCGTTGATGAACTCGCGCAGGGCGTCCTTCGAGATGCCCTTGCCGCGGGTCAGCTCCTTCAGCTGCTCGTACGGATTCTCGATGCCGTAGCGGCGCATCACGGTCTGCACCGGCTCGGCCAGCACTTCCCAGTTCGCGTCCAGGTCGGCTTCCAGGCGCTGCGGGTTCACTTCCAGCTTGTTCAGGCCGCGCAGGCAGCTGTCATAGGCCAGCAGGGTGTAGCCCAGGCCGACGCCGATATTGCGGAGCACGGTGGAGTCGGTCAGGTCGCGCTGCATGCGCGACACCGGCAGCTTCTCGGACAGGTGCTTCAGCACGGCATTGGCCAGGCCCAGGTTGCCTTCCGAGTTTTCGAAGTCGATCGGGTTGACCTTGTGCGGCATGGTGGACGAGCCGATTTCGCCGGCCTTCAGCTTCTGCTTGAAGTAGCCCAGGGACACATAGGTCCAGATATCGCGGTTCAGGTCCAGCAGAATGGTGTTGGCGCGGGCGAAAGCGTCGAACAGTTCGGCCATGTAGTCGTGCGGCTCGATCTGGATGGTGTACGGGTTGAACACCAGGCCCAGGCGCTCCTCGATCACTTTCTTCGAGAAAGCCGGCCAGTCGAAGGACGGGTAAGCCGACAGGTGAGCGTTGTAGTTGCCCACGGCGCCGTTCATCTTGCCCAGGATTTCCACTTTGGCGATGCGCTCGATGGCGCGCTGCAGGCGGGCGATCACGTTCGCGATTTCCTTGCCCAGGGTGGTCGGGCTGGCGGTCTGGCCGTGAGTGCGGGAAAGCATCGGCAGTTCGGCGTTGGCGTGGGCGATTTCCTTCAGCTTGGCGACCAGGCCATTCAGGGCCGGCACCATCACGCCGTCGCGTGCAGCTTTCAGCATCATGCCGTGGGAAGTGTTATTAATGTCTTCCGAGGTGCAAGCGAAGTGGATGAATTCGGAGGCGGCCACCAGTTCCGGCACGTCCTTCACTTTCTCTTTCAGCCAGTACTCCACGGCCTTCACGTCATGGTTGGTGACGGCTTCGATTTCCTTGATGCGGGCGGCGTCCGCTTCGGTGAATTCAGCGGCCAGCTTGTCCAGCAGGGCGGTGGCGGCGGACGAGAAAGGCTTGATCTCGTCGAAACCGGCCAGGGACAGGGCTTGCAGCCAGGAGATTTCCACCTTCACGCGGTGGTGCATGAAGCCGGCTTCGGACAGGATGGGACGCAGCTTGTCGGTTTTCGAGGCGTAGCGGCCGTCCAGTGGGGACAGGGCCGACAAGGTGGAGTAAGGGCTAGTCATAATGAGGAAGGGAGAGGCTGGAAAAAAGAAGATTTTACCATTGGCGCGGATGCCACTCCCGCTCGCTGCGCTGCGCCAAAGCGCGGAACCTCGATGTTATACTGCTATCTAACTCTCCACTCTTGGCTTCTATGAAACTTATCGGTTCACACACCAGTCCTTACGTGCGCAAGGTGCGCGTGGTGCTGGCGGAAAAGAAACTCGACTATCACTTTGAACTGGAAAACGTCTGGGTCCCGGAAACGAAGATCCAGCAACTGAACCCGCTGGGCAAAGTCCCATGCCTCATCATGGAAGATGGTTACGTGATGCAGGATTCGCGCGTGATCGTCGAGTATCTGGACACCCTGACGCCGGTGTGCAAGCTGCTCGCCCCGAACGGCCGTGAGCGCGCCGACATCAAGTGCTGGGAAGCGCTGGCCGACGGCGTGCTGGACGCTGGCGTACTGGTGCGCCTGGAGCGCACGCTGCGTCCCGCCGCGCAGCAGAGCGAAGAGTGGATCGCCCGCCAGATGAAGAAAGTGGAGCTG
This sequence comes from Pseudoduganella sp. UC29_106, assembly GCF_044055365.1. Taxonomy (NCBI): domain Bacteria; kingdom Pseudomonadati; phylum Pseudomonadota; class Betaproteobacteria; order Burkholderiales; family Oxalobacteraceae; genus Pseudoduganella; species Pseudoduganella sp. UC29_106. The sequence continues at coordinate 147,595 of NZ_CP171977.1, forward strand.
GGCCTGGCCGAAATGTCCGAACGCCTGGGCGAGGCCAACTGGTGCGCCAGCAACCATTATTCGCTGGCCGATGTGGCTGTTGGTTGCTGCCTGGGCTGGCTCACTTTCCGCTTCCCGGAAATCGACTGGCGCGGCAACCATCCGAACCTGGGCAAGCTGTTCGACAAGCTGTCCGAACGCGCCTCGTTCAAAGACACCATCCCCGTGGCCTGAGACGCCGCCCGCATGGCCAAGCCACCTTCCCAGGACCGCCTGCAGATGGCGGATATCGCGCGACTGGCGGGCGTGTCCACGTCCACCGTGTCGCGCGCGCTGGCAGGCAGCAAGCTGGTCAACGAAGAAACGCGCACCCGCATCCTGGAGCTGGCGCGTTCGCTGAAATACACCATCAATGTCGGCGCTCAGAACCTGCGGCTGAAGCAGAACCGCACAGTCGGCGTGGTCGTACCTTCGGATGCGAAGGTGCACCAGAGCCTTTCCGATCCCTTCTTCCTGTCGATGATCGGCTCGCTGGCCGACGCGCTGACGGAGCAGGGTTTCGATATGCTGTTGTCGCGCGTGGATGCGGACCAGCTCGATTCCGCCGCCACGCCTTTTGATACGGGCCGCGTGATCGGCATCATCCTGATCGGCCAATGGGGCCACCATGACCAGCTGAATGAGCTGGCGGCGCGGCGCGTGCCTATCGTCGTGTGGGGCGCGCAGCTGCCGCAGCAGCTGTATTGCACCGTGGGCGGCGATAACGTGTCCGGCGGACGCCTGGCTTGCGAGCACCTGCTGGCGCTGGGCCGCCGCCGGATCGCCTTCCTTGGCGACACGCGGCTGCCGGAGGTCGAGCAGCGCTATCGGGGGGTATTGCGAGGCTTTGCGCGCGGCCGGTCTTGCGGCCGATCCGGCGTTGTGCGTGCCGGCGTCCTTCCTGCCGGAGGGCGGGCGTGAGGCCGTGGCCGAACTGGCGTCGCGCGGCGTTGATTATGACGCGGTGTTTGCCTGCTCTGACCTGCTGGCCATGACCGTGATTAATGCCCTGCGCGAGCAGGGGCGGGTCGTGCCCGAAGATGTAGCCGTCGTCGGCTATGACGATATCGAACTTTCCTCTTATTTCCATCCTCCACTGACCACGGTGCGCCAGCCCGTCCGGGAAGCAGGACGCGCCATGGTCGCGGCTCTGCTGCAGCAGACTGAGGGGCAGAATGTGGCCTCCATCCAGCTGCCTACCTCGCTCGTTTCACGCTCCAGTTCTCTCTGATCACGCACGGCGGATCAATGATCCGCCCTACACGCCGCGGCGCGGCCTATGTCTCTCTATGTTCCGTCGGGTGGCGTAGGGCGGATCATTGATCCGCCGTGCATGAATGATGCAACCGTTTGCAATGTGATGTTGGCCGCGCAAAACAACATTTTTGCAAATTTATTGCAATCGATTGCAATTTCAAAAAAACTGATGAATAATGAGGCATCTGCTCGAAAGCAGTAGCGGCCGCCGAAACGATGCGGCTGTTCAATAACCCCCCATCCGGAGGAGACAAATGGTTTTACGCACCGCAAAACGCGGCTGCATGGCCGCCGCCATCGCCGCCGCATTCGCCACCCCCGCCAGCGCCCAATCCCCCGCGCCCGCTCCCACCACTTCCGCGACCGCCGACGCGTCCGCTACTGGCGCTTCCGCAGCCGTAGCCGCCCCGGCCGACGCGAGTGTCACCGCATCGGCAGCGCAGGACGCCACCGCCTCCGCTGCAAGCCAGCCCGGCGCCAGCGCAGCCGCAACGTCGGCGCAAGACGCACCGGCGGCGGAGCAGGGCGCGCCGGCCGCCGCCCCCGCTGACGGCCTGAACCTGGAACGAGTAGTCGTCACGGGCACCGCCAACAGAAGCTCGAAAATGCGCTCGAGCATCTCCATCAGCACGATGGACGCCGAAAACATCGCCCTGGCCGCGCCAACGAGCGCCGCGGAAGTGCTGCGCTCGATCCCGGGCGTGCGGTCGGAATCGTCCGGCGGCGAAGGCAACGCCAACATCACGGTGCGCGGCGTGCCGATCAGCGCCGGCGGCTCGCGCTATGTGCAGATGCAGGAAGACGGCCTGCCGGTGCTGCAGTCCGGCGACTTCAACTTCATCACGCCGGACAGCTACGTCAAGATCGATGGCACGCTCGACCATCTCGAAGTCGTGCGCGGCGGCTCCGCGTCCACGCTGGCGACCAACTCGCCGGGCGGCATCATCAACTTCATCAGCAAGAGCGGCGAACAGCAGGGCGGTAACCTGGGTATCCAGCGTGGCCTGGGCTACGACGAAACGCGCTACGACTTCGATTACGGCGGACGTCTCGGCGAAAAGACCCGCTTCTTCATCGGCGGCCATTACCGCACCGGCGAAGGCCAGCGCAACACGGGCATGAGCACGGAAGACGGCGGCCAGATCCGCGGCAACATCACGCAGGAACTGGACAACGGCTGGATCAGGCTCTCCTTCAAGCACCTGGACGACAAGGCGCCGACCGCGCTGCCGGTCCCGGTGCGCGTCACCAATGGCCGCGTCTCCGAAATCCCCGGCATCGACCCGCGCGACGTCACCTTCTACTCGCCCTACTGGACGCGCGACATCTCGCTGACCAAGGAAAACGGCAAAGCCTCCAGCAACGTCAACGACGGCCTGCGTGTGAAGAGCGACAGCTTCGGCGTGGCAGCATCCTTCAACCTGGGCAACGGCATCACGATCAGCGAGAACTTCCGCAAGTCGAACAACAGCGGCCGCTTCCTCGGCGTCTTCCCCGCCAATAACGGCGTGGCCGGCAACTACGTGTTTGCAACGGGGCCGAACAAGGGCAAGGCCTACAGCGGCCTGGCTTTCTCCGCCGTGGTCTTCAACACCTCGATCGACAATGCCGACAACACGCTGAACGACGTCAAGCTGTCCAAGACCTTCGAGCTGGAAGGCGGCAAGCTGACTGCCACCGGCGGCCTGTATTCCTCGCTGCAGAAACTGGGCCTGACCTGGAACTTCAACGAATACCTGATGCAACTCACCGGCGACAAGCCTGCGCTGCTGCAAACGAAATCGTCCACGCCCGGCTACGTGGGCCCGGCCTTCGGCGGCTGCTGCATGCGCGCCGTGGACATGGAATACAAGCTGCTCTCGCCCTACCTGAACCTTGCCTGGGAAAAGGGCCCGCTGAACGTGGACGCCAGCGTGCGCCAGGACCGCCAGCGCGCCGACGGCACCGCCAATATCGCCACCGGCGGCCTGCGCTACGATCCGGCCACCGAGCAGCAGGTCGACTACAAGATCCACCACACTTCGTATTCCGTCGGCGGCAACTACCAGTTCGACCGCAACCTGGCCGTGTTTGCGCGCGTCAGCGACGGCGTGGCCTTCAACGCCGACCGCATCCTGTTCGGCACTCCGCTGGATGGCAGCGCGCCGATCAATATCAATACAGTGCGCCAGGTCGAAGGCGGCGTGAAGTGGCGTTCCGGCGGGACCAGTGCCTTCCTGACCCTGTTCCGCGCCAAGACCGACGAATCGAACTTCGAAGCCACCACGCAGATCAGCACCGCCAACCGCTACGACGCCAAAGGCGCCGAGCTGGAAGCCGCGTGGAGCCTGGGCGACTTCCGCATCAATGGCGGCGTCACCTACACCGACGCGGAAATCGTGGGCGCCGCGCGCGGCCAGGAATCGACCGTTGGCCATACGCCGCGCCGCCAGGCACGCTTCACTTACCAGCTGGCGCCAAGCTATGCCTTCGGTCCACTGACCGTGGGCGGCAGCGTGGTCGGCACCGGCAAGTCGTGGGCGGACGATGCGAACACCATCCGCATGCCGGCCTTCCACGTGGTGAACCTGTTCGCGCGCTACCAGTTCACCCAGCAACTGAGCATGTCGCTGAGCGCCAATAATGTGTTCAACAAGATCGGATACACCGAGGTCGAAGGCGACGGCCATGCCGCACGCTCGATCGGCGGCCGTACCGTGAAAGTGGGACTGAACTACTCCTTCTGATCCGGGAAACGCAATGCCGATGTCCTCGTCCATCCAACACCTGCTGAATGCCGTGCCGGAAAGCCGGCGCACCGAAGCGGCGCGCCGCTATGCCGCCCACGGCCCGGCGTTGCGCAGCTGCCTGCACAGTCTTTATGGCGCCCTGCCGGATTTCGAGCTGTGGTACGGCCAGCTGCTGGCAACCGTGGGCCTGCTGCACGGGTCGCGCCGGCCAGCACTGGCCGCACTGGATACGGCCCGCGCCGCCCAGCCGGACTGGTTCCTCGGCCAGCAGATGCTCGGCTACTGCGCTTATGTGGACCGCTTCGGCGGCAACCTGCAGGGTGTGGCGCAGCGCATTCCGCATCTGCGGGAACTGGGCGTGCGCTACCTCCACCTGCTGCCCTTCCTGAAGATGCGCGAAGGCGAGAACGACGGCGGCTTTGCGGTCGCCAGCTTCGAGGAAGTGGAGCCGCGCTTCGGCAGCAATGAGGACCTGGACGCGCTGACGTCCAGCCTGCGCGGCGCCGGCATCAGCCTGTGTTCGGACTTCATCCTGAATCACGTGGCCGATGATCATCCGTGGGCGAAGGGCGCGCGCGCCGGCGACGAGAGGCTGCGCCGTTTCTTCCACGTCTTCCCCGACCGCGAGATGCCGGACCGTTACGAGCGCACGCTGGGCCAGATCTTCCCGCAGGCCGCGCCGGGCAATTTCACCGAAGTGCCGGACCTGGGCGGCTGGGTGTGGACCACCTTCTATCCCTATCAGTGGGACCTGAACTGGTCCAATCCCGACGTGTTCGCGGAAATGGCGGCGACCCTGCTGCGCCTGGCCAACCGCGGCATCGAAGCCTTCCGCCTCGATTCCACGGCCTTCCTGTGGAAGCGCGAAGGCACGAACAGCATGAACCAGCCGGAGGCGCACCTGATCCTGCAAGCCTTGCGCGCCATCGTGGCGATTGCCGCGCCGGGCGTGCTGCTGAAGGCGGAAGCCATCGTGCCGATGCGCGAGCTGCCGGCCTACTTCGGCGAGCCGGAACAGCCGGAGTGCCATATCGCCTATCACAGCAGCCTGATGGCCGCGGCCTGGGGCTCCCTGGCCGAGCAGAATGCGTCGCTTCTGAGCAGCGTCGTGGCGGGCACGCCGCCGCTGCCGCCGCAGGCCTGCTGGCTCAGTTACGTGCGCTGCCATGACGATATTGGCTGGAACGTGCTGCGCGCGGAGGCGGGCGAGGGCGGGCGCGATCCGTCCGTGCGCCTGGCAGCCATCTCCCGCTTCTTCGCCGGCGCCGGCGGAAGCTACGCCCGCGGCGAAGCCTTCCAGAGCAGCGACCCGCAGGCGGCGCATGGCAGCAATGGCATGGCCGCCAGCCTGGTGGGACTCGAAGACGCGTCCGGCGCCGACGCCGAGATGGCGCTGCGCCGCCTGCTGCTGCTGCACGGCCTGGCCCTGAGCTTTGGCGCCCTGCCGGTGCTCTTCATGGGCGACGAAGTAGGCCAGACCAATGACTACAGCTTCCGCCAGCGTCCCGATCGCGCGATGGACAGCCGCTGGCTGCAGCGCCCGCTGCTGGACGAAGCGCGCTTTGAGCGACGCCACGAAGCCGCAACGCAGCCTGGCCGCGTGCATGCAGAACTGCGCGCCCTGATCGCCGCACGCCATCTCCTGCCCGCGTTGTCGGCCGGCGGGCCGCGCCAGTTGCTGGACGCGCCGCAAGCCGTGCTGGCGCTGGCGCGGGGCGAAGATTTCATTGCGCTATACAATTTCTCCAGTGAGCCGCAGTCCTTCAAGCTGGACGGCCGCTGGTGCGACAGCCTGACGCATCAGGCACACTCAAATGAAATACAGCTTGCCCCGTGGGCCATGCATTGGCTCGAGCGGCAAACATAATGGAGACAGGCATGAGCGTGGCAATGTTTGGCGAGGCGCTGGTCGATGATTTCGGCAGCGAACAGGTAGTGGGCGGCGCGCCCTTCAACGCGGCGCGCAATCTGGCGGCGCTTGGCACGCCGACACTGATGATCACCCGCATCGGTCAGGACGACAATGGCGCCCTTGTGCGCGCCGAGTACGAGCGTTACGGCATGCCGCAGTCCGGCCTGCAGATCGATGCTGATTGGCCCACCGGCCGCGTGGTCGTCGAGCGTAGCGTGCGCGGTCACCGCTTCCACATCCTGCCGGACCAGGCCTATGACCATATCCTGCCTGCGCCCGCATTGGCTGCGCTTGAGGGCGCGACACCGCGTGTGCTGTACTTCGGCACCCTGGCGCAACGCCACCTGACGGCGCGCTCCGCGCTGCTCGACTTGCTGGCCGGTACCAATGCCACGCGTTATCTGGACCTGAACCTGCGCGAAGGCCAGTACACCGAGCGCACCGTGTTTGAATCGCTGCGGCATGCGGATATCCTGAAGGTCAACGAAGAAGAACTGGCCGCGCTGTTCGGCTGGTACCGCCCCTCGGCGCCGCAGATCGTGCGCGCCGACGACCCTCAGGTGAAGCTGGCCTGCGACGCGCTGATTGCCAGCTTCAGCCTGCAGGCGATGATCGTCACCCTCGGCCCGCGCGGCGCCATGTACATCGGCGCCGATGGACAAGTCATTCGCGAGCATGGCAATGAGGAGCCCTATAAACTGGTGGATACTGTGGGTGCAGGCGACGCTTTCTCCGCCGTCTTCCTGCACGGCCATGTGCAGGGCTGGGATCTGGCTTTGACCATGAAGCGCGCCAATGCGTTCGCGGGGGCGGTGTGCGGACTGTCCGGCGCGGTACCTCAGGACATGGCGTTCTACGAGCCGTGGACGCAGCGCTGGTCCGCCTGACCTCACCGGAGAACGATGATGATGCAGCATAAACCGCATCTGTCCTTCCGGCAGATCGTCAATATGAATATCGGCTTCTTCGGCATCCAGTTCAGCTTCGGGCTGCAGCAGAGCAGCATGAGCCCGATCTACAAATACCTGGGTGCGGACGAAGCGACCTTGCCTTACCTGTGGCTGGCAGGCCCCGTCACCGGCCTGCTGGTGCAGCCGCTGATCGGCGCGCTGAGCGACCGCACCGTGTCGCGCTGGGGACGGCGCACCCCTTACTTCCTGATCGGCGCCCTGATTTGCAGCCTTGGCTTGCTGGCCATGCCTTTCAGCCCCGTGCTGTGGATGGCGGCCGGCCTGCTGTGGATCCTGGACGCGGCCAATAACGTGACGATGGAGCCTTACCGCGCCTTCGTCAGCGACCGGCTGGCGGTGCGCCAGCACTCGCTGGGCTTCCTGACGCAGAGCGCGTTCACGGGACTGGGGCAGACACTGGCTTATCTCACGCCGTCCATCCTCGTTTATCTCGGCATCAGCCGCGACGCGGTCAACAGCCACCATATTCCGTACACGGTGATCGGCGCCTTCGTGCTGGGTTCCGTGTTCTCGATTGCCTCGGTGCTGTGGAGCTGCTGGACCACGCCCGAGCTGCCGCTTTCCGCGGAAGAGGAGGCGGCCCTGCGCGCCAAGCCGGGCGGCTGGCGCGAGACGCTGGCCGAGATTGTGGAAGCCTTGCGCGACATGCCCCCCACGATGAAGCAGTTGGCCGTGGTCAAGCTGTTCCAGTGGTATGCCATGTTCTGCTACTGGCAGTACATCATGCTGGCGCTGGCTTCCTCGATCTACAAGACGACCGATCCCTCGTCCGCCGGGTTCCGCGAGGCGGGGCTGCTGAATGGGCAGGTGGGTGCTTTCTACAATTTCGTAGCCTTCCTCGCGGCCTTTGCGCTGGTGCCGTTCACGCGCCGCTTCGGGCCGAAGATCACGCACAGCGTTTGCCTCGCGGCGGCCGGCGTGGGGATGCTGTGCATTCCTCTCATCAACCAGCCGCTGATGCTGCTGTGGCCCATGGTCGGCGTGGGACTGGCCTGGGCGAGCATGATGGGCAATCCTTACGTGATGCTCGCGGGAAGCATTCCGCCGGAGCGGACCGGAGTCTACATGGGCATCTTCAATATGTTCATCGTGATTCCCATGATTATCCAGATCTTCACGCTGCCGCTGTATTACCGCAGCTGGCTGCACGGTGACCCGGCCAATGTGGTGCGCCTGGCCGGCGGACTGCTGCTGTGCGCGGCGGTGGCGGTGTTGTTTGTGAAGCTGCGGGCGGCGCGTCCCCTGAGCGAACCGCCGCCGCGCGATCTTGCTGCTTTGGTAAAATAGGCTCCGCACGGCGGATCAATGATCCGCCCTACACGCCCTCGGCAGATTGTGGTCACGGGACGCGTAGGGCGGATCATTGATCCGCCGAATGAACGGCCTGCGGCCCATGCCGCACCACCAGGAGCCGCAATGTCTGAACGAGTCCTCATCTTCGGTGAAGCACTGCTTGACGATTTCGGCACCGAGCAGGTGGTCGGCGGCGCGCCTTTCAACGTTGCGCGCAACCTGGCCGCCTTCGGCCAGCCGCAGATCATGGTCACACGTTTGGGCCAGGACCGCGGCGGCGAGAAAGTGCGCGACGAATTCACCCGTTTCGGCATGTCGCCGAAGGTGTGCAATCCGACCCGGCCCGTCCAACCGGCCGCGTTCACGTCAGCCGCGGCGCCGACGGCCTGCCGCAATACGAAATCCTGCCCGACCAGGCCTACGATCACATCGAAGCCGTGCGCGCGCTGGACGTATTGCGCGCCTTCTCGCCGGACACTCTGTACTTCGGCACACTGGCCCAGCGCAGCCCCGTATCCTGCCACGCGCTGGCCGCGCTGCTGGATGCCACACCGGCCGAGCGCTTCCTCGACCTGAACCTGCGCGAAGGCTGGGTGGACGAATCCATCGTCTTCACCTCGCTGCAGCAGGCGCACATCCTGAAAGTCAACGAGCAGGAGTTGCAAACCCTGTTCAGCTGGTACTGCCACACCTGTCCCGGCACGGACAAGATGGATTGCGTGGTGCTGGAATCGGAATGCCGCTCGCTGATGCACAACTTCTCGCTGAAGGGCATGCTGATCACGCTCGGCGATCGCGGCGCCATGTATTTCGGCACGGATGGCACGACCGTGCACGCGCACGACGTGCAGCCGCCAGCGCGCGAGGTAGACACCGTCGGCGCCGGCGACGCCTTTGCCGCCGTCTTCCTGCTGGGCCGCGCCCACGGCTGGGAAACGGCGCTGACGCTGTCCCGTGCCAACGCCTTTGCCGGCGCGATCTGCGGCATCGCCGGCGCGGTGCCGCAAGATCTCTCCTTCTACGCTCCCTGGCGCGCAGCCTGGGGACTTACTTGAGCGCCGCCAACGGTGCCAGCAGCAGCTCGGGTTCCGGCCGCACAGTGTAATCCGGATCCACTTCCGCATAAGCGATCACGCCATCCTGGCCGATGATGAAGCGGCCGGGCATCGGCAGCGTCCAGCTGTCGTCGCCGTTGAAGGCGGCCAGGTCGTTCTTCAGCGACTTGTACAAGTCCACCAGATAGTCGGGCAGGGCGAAGCGCACGCCGAAAGCCGCTGCCACTGCATTGTGCGGGTCGCTCAGCACGGGAAAAGCCAGCTTGTTGTCGCGCATCGACTTGCGGCTGTTTGACGCCACCTGCGGCGAGATGGCGACCAGATTCGCGCCCAGCTCCCGGATACGCGGCAGGATGGCTTGCAGTTCCTGCAGGTCCATATTGCAGTGAGGGCACCACACGCCGCGATAGAAGCTCACGACCAGTGGCCCTTGGGCAAGCAAGTCTTCCGAGCGCACGATGCGCCCTTCGGCATCCGTGAGCTCGAACGACGGCGCCTTGTCGCCGGCCTTCAGTGCGCGCTGATGCTGGCCGGAAGCGCGCAGTTCGGCCGTGGCGCGGTGCATGGTGTCCACCACCGAGCGCGGCACGTTGTAGGGCGGTTTGCCTGCTTCGAAATCGGCTTTGAAGGCGGCGAGGCGGGATGCGAGAGTCATGATTTTTTCCTTTGGGTTCAGGTCCGGCGCACCGTGCGCCGCTTGAACCCAGTATTGGCCCTCGCCCTCTTGCCCGGTAGACATGTCCCGGGCATAGCATTTATTCCTTCGGGATGGGAACTGGCGCGCAGCGCGTGAGCTATCATTCCGCCCGAAGGGGGATAGCCGTGGACAGACTGTCAGCGATGGAGACTTTCGTTTGTGTCGTGGAGACGGGCTCGTTCTCGGCCGCCGCGCGCATGCTCAAGCTGGGGCAGCCCGCCGTTTCAAAGACGGTGGCGCAGCTGGAAGAGCGGCTGGGCGTGCAACTGCTGCTGCGCTCCACGCGCGGCCTCGCCACCACGGAGGCCGGCCAGCGCTTCTATGAGGGCGCCCGTCGCACCATCGATGAAGCCAATGCGGCGGACGAAGCTGCGCGCGGCAGCGGCGCCGGCCTGTCTGGCCGGCTGACGGTCAGCGCCGCCGTCACCTTCGCCCGCCTGCACATCGTGCCGCGCCTGCCCGAATTCCTCGCTGAGCATCCCGGACTCTCGGTCGACGTCGTGCTGGACGACCGCAATATCGACCTGCTCGAAAATGGCATCGATATTGCCCTGCGCATGGGTGTCCTGCCCGACTACACGACGATGACGGCGCGCCACCTCGCGCGCGGACGCAGGCTGGCGCTGGCCACGCCGGCCTGGCTGGAGCAGCATGGCACGCCGCAAACGCCCGTGGAGCTGTCGGCGCTGCAGGCCGTCGTCTATGAGCGCGACGGCGGCGGACAGTGGACCTTCCGCAAGGGCGATGAAGCGGTGGACGTTGTGCTCGATGGCCGCGTGCGCGTTACCGCAGCGGAAGGCGTGCGCGAAGCGGTGCTGGCCGGGCTGGGGCTGGCGGTGGCGTCGGAATGGATGTTCACGCCGGAGCTGGCGCGGGGCGAGGTGAGGGCAGTGCTGCAGGAATGGGAACTGCCGCCCATCGATCTGTGGGCCGTCTATCCTGCCGGCAGGAAGGCCTCGGCCAAGGCACGCGCTTTTGCCGACTTCGTGGCGGGGCTGGATATGGTTTGCCGCGAACGCGCCTGATGTGTCAGGCGCGCCGGGGGGATTACTCGTCCGCTTCGGACATCTGGGACTGCAGGTAGTTCTGGATGCCGATCTTGCCGATCAGGTCGAGCTGGGTTTCCAGCCACTCGATGTGTTCTTCGGTATCGGTCAGGATTTCCAGCAGCAGGTCGCGCGACACGTAATCGCCCACTTTCTCCGCCTGGGCGATGCCTTCCTTGATGGTGATATGGGCGGCGTTTTCCAGCTTCAGGTCGGCTGCCAGCATTTCCTCGGTGTTTTCGCCGATCAGCAGCTTGTGCAGCGCCTGCAGGTTGGGCAGGCCGTCCAGCATCAGTATGCGGTCGATCAGCTTGTCCGCATGCTTCATCTCGCCGATCGACTCGTCGTATTCCTTCTTGCCCAGTTTCTCCAGCCCCCAGTGGCGGTACATGCGGGCGTGCAGGAAGTATTGGTTAATTGCAGTCAGCTCGTTGGTCAGCTGCGCGTTCAGCAGACGGAGTACGTCTTTATCGCCTTTCATGGCTTGTCCTTATTCTATGGTGGGGAATAGTGCCCATTCTGCCACGAAGCAGGGAGGCAAACTAGCCAAATGGACAATCAGGATTGCTAACGTAAATGAAAACCATTATCATTTGCGTTTTGATTCCCGCTAACTATAAAATTAAAATGTCCTACATCAAGAGCCGCAAGCACACGCCAGCCGCTCTCGCGATTGCAACTCTGGCAATGCCATTTGCAGTACACGCCGAGAACGCCGTTGAACCAGCGACCCCGAAAATGCCCGAAGTGACGATTACCGGCACCAATGGCAGCAATTTCCAGGTCACGAAGTCCGCCTCGGACAAGTACACCGCCCCCCTGCTCGACACGCCGAAATCCGTGACCGTAGTTCCGGCCGAGGTGATTTCGCAGACCGGCGCCGTGTCCCTGGCCGATGCGCTGCGCACTGTGCCCGGCATCACGATGGGCGCCGCTGAAGGCGGAAACCCGGTAGGCGACAACCTCTTCATCCGTGGCTACAACGCCCAGTCGGATACTTATATCGACGGTATCCGCGACACCGGCTCCGGCACGCGCGAAATCTTCTCGCTGGAGCAGATCGAAGTGGTCAAGGGTCCGAACTCGGCCTACGGCGGCCGTTCCTCCGCCGGCGGCAGCGTGAACCTGATCAGCAAGACCGCGAAGGCCGAGAACTTCGCCAACGCCAGCGTGGGCGTGGGCAGCGCCAAATACCGCCGCACTACGGCGGACGTGAACCGCACCATCGGCGACGATGTGGCCTTCCGCCTGAACCTGATGTACCACGAGAATCATGTGGCCGGCCGCGACGAAGTGCACGGCGACCGCTGGGGCGTGGCGCCGACCGTGGCCTTCGGCCTGAGCTCGGCCACCAAGGTCAACCTGAGCTACTACCACCTGGATTCGAGCGAGCTGCCGGATTCCGGCCTGCCATTCAACAATCCGATCACCTCGGGCCCGAACGTGTCCAAGAACGGCAACGGCACGCCTTTCGATGTGCCGCGCAATACCTTCTACGGCCTGGTGCAGCGCGACTTCCGCGACAGCAAGGTGGACATCGGCACCATCGACGTCAAGCATGAATTCCACAACGGCTTCGTGTTCCGCAACGTGACCCGCAGCGGCCGCACGAAGAACGATTACATCTACACCCAGCCGGACGATTCCAAGGGCAACGTGGTGCTGTACGGCACCCTGTGGCGCCGCGCCAATACCCGTACCGCGTCCACCGACACGCTGGCCAACGCGTCCAGCCTGACCGGCGACTTCATGGCCGGCGGCATCAAACACAGCTTCACCACCGGTATCGAGATCAGCCGCGAAGAGACGGACCGCAGCACCTACCTGTTCACGCCGGGCACCAACAACCTGCTGACCAACAGCACCAACTGCCCGACCGCTGGCGCTGCCACCGGTTTCAATTGCACCACGCTGCTGAATCCGAATCCGAACGATCCGTGGACGCAGACCCGCAGCGTCTCCCCTGCGCGCAGCAACATCCACTCAAATACCCGCTCGGCCTACGTATTCGACACCGTGGAATTCAACCCGCAGTGGCTGCTGAACCTGGGCCTGCGCTGGGACCAGTTCCGCTCCGCGCTGTCGGTGCCGCAGTACACGCTGAATGGCGTGACCACGGCTGCCGTGAATGCTGAAGTGAAATCGAGCTTCACCAATTACCAAGCGGGCCTGGTGTACAAGCCGGCTGCCAACAGCAGCATCTACGTTTCCTACGGCACCTCGTCCACCCCGCCGGGCAATGACGGCGGCGAAGGCGTCGATGGCCTGACCGTGGCGGTGCAGAACCTGAAGCCGCAGGACAGCAAGAACTTCGAACTGGGCACCAAGTGGGAAGTGCTGGCGCGCAGGCTGTCGCTGAGCGCAGCGGTCTTCGAGAGCAAGATGAACAATGCCCGCGTGAGCATCGGCGACGGCACTTCGCAGAACGTCGGTAAGAAGACGGTGAAGGGCGTGGAGTTCGGCGCTGCGGGCGCGATCACTTCGAACTGGCAGGTCTTTGGCGGCGTCACCTTCCTCGATGCGAAGGTGGATGACAATGGCTATACCAATATCGGCACGACCGCGGCGCCGGTGTGGGTTGTCTCTCCGTTCAACGGCAACTGGTTCCCGTCGACGCCTCGGAAAGCCGGCTCGGTGTGGACGTCGTATACTTTCGCTAACCGTGTGACTGTGGGCGGCGGCTTGAATTCGGTGTCCAAGGTTTACGGCAACGTGAACAACAATAAGTACGCGCCGGGCTATACCCGCTTCGATGCGATGGCGAGCTATGAGGTCGACAAGCACATCAACCTGCAGCTGAATGTGCAGAACCTGACCGATAAGCTCTACTTCGACAAGGTCGGTTCGCCGCACTGGGTTGGCGTGGCGCCGGGACGCTCGGCTTCCCTGACCGCGAACTTCCGCTACTAAAGTTAGGCGTTATCGCGACACACACACGGCGGATCGAATGATCCGCCCTACGCGCCTTCTTTATGGCCCCAAAGGGGCTGTAGGGCGGATCATTGATCCGCCGTGCATGCGCCGACTGCGGCGCATGAAAACGACCACCGATATGGGCCAACCAACATGATGCTCCACATCCCCCACATCCTCACGCCAGACCAGGTCAAACAATTCCGCCAGCGCCTTGCGGCCGCGGAATGGATCGACGGCCGTCAGAGCGTCGGCAGCCAGGGCGCGCAAGTGAAGCGCAACCGTCAGCTGCCCGAAGCCAGTCCGCTGGCGCTGGAACTCGGGGACATCATCACGAAGGCCCTGGTCAACAACCCCCTGTTCTATTCGGCAGCGCTGCCCTTAAGAGTGCTGCCCCCATACTTCAACAGCTACGCCGGCGGCGAAACCTACGGCCTGCATATCGACGGCTCGATTCGCGTGAACCCGGTCACAAAGCAGACCCTGCGCGCAGACGTCTCCACCACCGTCTTCCTCAGCGACCCCGAAGAATACGAAGGCGGCGAACTGACGGTGATGGACGCCTACGGCGCCCACGAAGTCAAACTGCCCGCCGGCGACGCAATCATCTATCCCTCCAGCAGCGTGCACCGCGTGAACCCCGTCACGGCCGGCGAGCGCGTAGCATCCTTCCTGTGGACGCAAAGCATGGTGCGCGACGACTGGCAGCGCAATATGCTGTTCGACCTCGACCAGAATATCCAGAAACTGCGCGCCCAGCACGGTGACAGCGAAGCCACCGTCGGCCTCGCCGGCCACTATCACAACCTGCTGCGACTCTGGGCGGAAACCTAACTTCGCAGCGCGCCGCCAGCTTTCGACGCGAGCGCCACCAGCACGCCGTACAGTGCGAATAAGGGAAGATAGAGGAGCGCGAACCCGTACGTCACCAGCACCACTGGAGTCCACAGGACCACGGTGCCGGCGAATGCTCCCGCTCCGGTGACTTTGGCATATCCAGCGCCGGCCACACATCCCACCAGGATGCCGATCAGCACCCCTGCGGCGGCGAGCGCCGCCAGTTGAACTATGCCTGGCTGCTCTTCAAGCATGACGTAGATGAGGAAGGCAGCGGCCGCGCTCAGGGCGGCGCTGCTTGCGCCGGCAGCAAACAACCTTGACGTGCGCTGGGAACTGATGGCGGAGTCCATGCGCGCGTCGGGCCGGGAATTACGACATCCGGAAATTGATCGGCACGATCACGTAGACAGGGATCGCCTTGCCGTCTTCGAGGTAGGGCTTGAAGAGTGCGCGCATGGCCGCCTGGCGTCCGGCTTCGTCCAGGCCGGAGAAGCCGGACGATTGCTGCACGCTGGCCTGCTCGGCGCGGCCCTGTTCATTGACCAGCACACGCAGCGTGACCACGCCCTGTTCGCCCATGCGGCGCGACATCGAGGGATAGACCGGCTGCGGTGCGCGGATATATTCCACGCCGGAGATCACGCGCGGGCCAGTCGGTGCTGGCGCAGCGGGTGCGGAGGGCGCGCTGACCGGCGCCGCAGCGGCAGGCGCGGGCGCCGGATCGGCGCTGCGCGGCGCAGGCGGCGGCATGGTGATGGTGTTTTCGATCACGACTGGCAGCATGGGCAGCGGCGGCGTGACGATATTGGGAGCCTTGTGCGCCACTTCCACCAATTTCGGCGGAGCGGGCGGGGCCGGTGGCGCGGGAGGAGTAACGAAGGTGACGTTGACGACTTCGGGCAGCTGCTGCACAGCACGGTGCAGCATGCCATTCTTAATCAGGAAAAACAGGCCAGCGTGAAGCGCCAGGATGACCGCCACTTTGCCCAGCCTGCCGCCGGGCGCACCGCCGTAAGAACAGGCGGGGAAAGTCATCGTGGTCATAGCGCTCCTTATTCGATCATCGAATGGCGCTTGAGCACGGTCTCCTGCATGGTGGTCGTGGCGCCGATATGTGCATCCAGCACTTCCATGGCGTAGCTGAGGCATTCGCCACAGTTGGTCGCCACGCCCAGCGCAGCGCGCAGGTCGTCGATGGAAGTGATACCCAGATCTACGGCTTGACGGATTTCACGATCAGAGATGTTGTTGCAGACACAAACGATCATTGTTACTACCCTCTGGCTAATAGATATTACCTATGGCTGAACTGCCAAGATTAATGTTCTCTTAATGAGAATCATTATCATTTCGGTTTCAATTCTACAGGAATCGGCTTACAATGCAAGCGTAAATACAAACGATTCGCATTTGCCCGTATAATCGCCTTTCCAACCAGACATACCGGAACGCCGCCATGACTCTTGTACCAACCCTCATCAACCTCGACGCGTTGGCGGTCGGGAAAAGCGGCACGGTTGTCAACATCGCTCCTGCGAATGTCCACGAGACCGAAGATGGCGCCGACCTGGCGCGCCGCCTGATGGAGTTGGGCTTCGTACCGGGCGAGCGCATTCGCATGCTGAAGCGCGGCCTGCCGGGCGGCGAACCGCTGGCCATCAAGGTCGGCAATGCGACCTTCGCGCTGCGCCGCTTTGAAGCGGCGCTGATCGCAGTTCAACCGGAATAAACATGGGTGCAGCAGAAACTTCCGCGCAACGCGTTGCGCAGCAGCCCGTCATTGCCCTGCTGGGCAATCCCAACTGCGGCAAGACCGCGCTGTTCAACCGCCTGACC
Source organism: Pseudoduganella sp. UC29_106 (assembly GCF_044055365.1). Classification (NCBI taxonomy): domain Bacteria; kingdom Pseudomonadati; phylum Pseudomonadota; class Betaproteobacteria; order Burkholderiales; family Oxalobacteraceae; genus Pseudoduganella; species Pseudoduganella sp. UC29_106. The sequence goes on from NZ_CP171977.1 coordinate 164,162, forward strand.
GGCGCGCGCCAGAAAGTGGCGAACTACGCCGGCGTGACGATTGAGCGCAAGGAAGGCCAGTTCACTACGCCCGAAGGCCGCGCTTTCCGCGTGCTGGACCTGCCGGGCGCCTACAGCCTGTCCGCCCACACGCCGGACGAAGCCATCACGCGCGACGTGGTCGCGGGCCTGCGCGACGGCGAGCGTTCGCCGGACGTGGTGGTCTGCGTGGTGGACGCGACCAACCTGCGCCTGAACCTGCGCCTGGTGCTGGAAATCCAGCGCCTCGGCCTGCCGATGCTGCTGTGCCTGAACATGATGGACGTCGCGAAAAAGCGCGGCATCATTGTCGATGTGGCCAGGCTGTCCCAGGAGCTGGGCATGCCGGTGCTGGAGACGGTGGCCGTGCAGAGCGGTGGCGAAAAGAACTTGCTGGGCGCGCTGGACGCGATGTGGCCGATTTACGAAACCAGGCCGAACGCGCTGGGCGCGATCGATGCCGTGCCGGTGGAGGAAACGCAGCGCGAAGTGCGCCGTATCCTGTCCGTGGCGGTGCAGGATGAGGGTGACCGCGGCAACCTGAGCGAGAAGATCGACCAGGTGGTGCTGCACCCGTTCGCCGGTCCCGTGATCCTGGCCGTGCTGATGTTCCTGGTGTTCCAGGCCGTGTTCAGCTGGGCTGAAGTGCCGATGGATATGATTTCCGGCGGCGTGGAAGCGTTCGGCGCGCTGGTGAAGGAGCATATGGCCGAGGGCGTGCTGCGCAGCCTGCTGGTGGACGGCATCATCGCCGGCGTCGGCGGCGTGCTGGTGTTCCTGCCGCAGATCCTGATCCTGTTCTTCTTCATCCTGGCGCTGGAGGATTGCGGCTACCTGCCGCGCGCCGCCTTCCTGCTGGACCGCCTGATGGGCGGCGTGGGACTGTCCGGCCGCGCCTTCATCCCGCTGCTGTCGTCCTTCGCCTGCGCGATTCCGGGCGTCATGGCCGCGCGCACCATCCAGAACCCGCGCGACCGCCTGGTGACGATCATGATCGCGCCGCTGATGACCTGCTCGGCGCGCCTGCCCGTATATGCGCTGATCATTGCCGCCTTCATTCCGGACCGCCAGGTGTGGGGCGCAATCAAGCTGCAGGGACTGGTGCTGTTCTGCCTTTACTTTGCCGGCATCATTTCCGCGATGGGGGTGGCCTGGTTCATGAAGCGCTCCATGGGCGCCAAGCGCAACCAGCCGCTGATGCTGGAACTGCCGGCCTATCATTGGCCGCATGCACGCAACCTGGCCATCGGCCTGTGGGAGCGCGCCAAGATTTTCCTGAGCCGCGTCGGCGGCATCATCCTCACGCTGATGGTCCTGCTGTGGGCCCTGAGCAGCTTCCCAGGCGCGCCGGAAGGCGCCACCCATCCGCCGATCTGGTACAGCCTGGCGGGCATCCTGGGCCGCGGCCTGGAGGTGATCTTTGCGCCGATCGGCTTCACCTGGCAGATCTGCATCGCCCTGGTGCCGGGCCTGGCCGCGCGTGAAGTGGCGGTGGGTGCGCTCGGTACCGTGTATGCGATGTCCCAGACCGGCGATGAGCTGGCCAATTCGCTGGCGCCTGTCATCCACGAGAGCTGGGGCATGGCGACCGCGCTGTCGCTGATGGCCTGGTATGTGTTTGCGCCGCAGTGCATTTCCACGCTGTCCGTAGTCCGCCGTGAGACGGGCAGCATCCGTTACTCGCTGATGATGGCCGGCTATATGTTCGCCCTGGCCTACACGGCCTCCTTCATTACTTACCGCGTCGCGCTGGCGCTGGCAGGAGCCTGATCATGTGGCAGGAAGTGATTGTCGGTGTAATTGTGGTGGCGGCCCTGCTGCACGTCAGCGGCAAGTACCTTCCCGTGCCGTGGCGCCGAAAGAAAAAGGGCGGCTCCGGCTGCAGCGATGGATGCGATACCTGCGGCAGCTGCGATAGCGGCTCGGCATCTTCTTCCACGCCTGACACGCCGTCCGCCGGCGCCGCTCCGAAGCGCCGCGTCATCAAGCTGCACGTGCAGCATTGAAAACCCAAGGCGTGAACCTGGTGTGAGGCACGATGTGCCTGACACCTGCTTTGGGCCGTGGGTTTGGAGTTTAAGGCACCAGCACTTTGCCGAAAAAGCCGTATTGCAGGCTGTGCGCAATGCGGCGGGCGACGATCTTGAACTCGTCCGCCACCTCGCCGTCGAACAGGCGGTCCACGGCAGCCTCAAACAGCGCGAGCCAGCGCTCGAAATGGCGCGCTTCCACGCCCTGCAGGGCCATGTGCTTGCCGAAGACATTGCCCTGGAAGCCCTTCACCCCCAGCATCACATTGCTCCAGAAATCCACCATGCGCGCCAGGTGGGTATCCCAATGCTCGCCGATGGCGTTGTTGAAGACCAGCCCCAGTTCCGGATCGGCGCGCACGTCGTCGTAGAAAGTGTGGACCAGGGTGGCGATGGAATCGGCGGTCAGCTCGGTCATGATGGCGCTTATAAGATGCAAAACATATGCATCATTATAGCGGATGGAAGGATTCGGCGCGCGCCATTGGCCAGTACAGGGTGTAGACGGGCGGCAGGTGGGGTGTGCGGCCCGCGTCCAGCAGCTCACCGGGGGACAGGTAGGGCAGCAGGGCGGAAGCCAGCTTCACCTGGTTGGGGGAGATGCGGCGCACGATGTGGTGGGGCTTCAGCTGGTTCGGGTGGATAAGGCCGGCCGCGGCAATCAGTTCTGCCAGCGCCTTCAAGGTATTGGTATGGAACTGCTCGACGCGGGCCGCTTTGTCCGGCACTACGAGGGCGCGCTGGCGCAGCTTGTCCTGCGTGGCGACGCCGGAAGGGCAGCGGTCCGTGTGGCAGCTCTGCGACTGGATGCAGCCCAGCGCAAACATGAAGCCGCGCGCGGAATTGCACCAGTCGGCGCCGAGGGCGATGGTGCGGGCGATATCGAAGGCCGTGATGATCTTGCCGGAGGCGCCGATCTTCACCTTGTCGCGCAGGTTGGCGCCGACCAGGGTGTTATGCACCAGCAGCAGGGCTTCCTGCAGCGGCGTGCCCACGTGGTCGGTGAATTCCACGGGCGCCGCACCGGTGCCCCCTTCGCCGCCGTCCACCACGATGAAGTCGGGCGTGATGCCGGTGGCCAGCATGGCCTTGACGATGCCGAAAAATTCCCAGGGGTGGCCGATGGCCGTCTTGAAGCCGGTCGGCTTGCCGCCGGAGAGATTGCGCAGCCTGTCGATGAACTGCAGCATTTCGACGGGCGTGCTGAAGGCGGAGTGGGTGGCGGGGGAAATGCAGTCCACGCCTTCCGGCACGCCGCGCGTGAGGGCGATTTCGCGCGACACCTTGGCGCCGGGCAGCACGCCGCCGTGGCCCGGCTTGGCGCCCTGCGACAGCTTCAGCTCAATCATCTTCACCTGCGGCGTGCAGGCATTGGCGGCAAAGGCCTCCTCGGAGAAGCTGCCGTCCGCATTGCGGCAGCCGAAGTAGCCGGAGCCGATTTCCCATACCAGGTCGCCGCCGTTCTGGCGGTGGTGGGGGCTGATGCTGCCTTCGCCCGTGTCGTGCATGAAGCCGCCCGCCTTCGCGCCGGCGTTGAGCGCCAGGATGGCGTTGGCGGACAGGGCGCCGAAACTCATGGCGGAAATATTGAACACGCTGGCCGAGTAGGGCTGGGCGCGGCCCTCGCCGATCGTGATGCGGAAATCGTGGTTCTGCACGGGCTTCGGCTGGATCGAATGGTTGATCCATTCATAGCCGGCCTCGTACAGGTCGAGCTGGGTGCCGAAGGGGCGCTTGTCGATATCCTTCTTGGCGCGCTGGTAGACGATGCTGCGCTGGTTGCGCGAGAAGGGCGCGGCTTCCTTGTCGTCCTCGAAAAAATACTGGCGCATCTCCGGGCGGATCGCTTCGAAGAAGAAGCGGAAGTGGGCCATGATGGGATAGTTGCGGCGCAGGGCGCGCTTGGTCTGCAGCAGGTCGGTGATGCCGACCAGGGTGAGGGCGGCAGCGACGCCGGTGATCCAGACGCTGGCGCCCAAGGCCAGGGATGCGGCAAAAACCAGTACGGCAGCGGCGAAGGCCGCAAAGCGAAGCATGGACATCGTGCACTCCGGCAACAGGCAACGTCTGCATTGTAGGCCAGCCCAGTGGGCGCTGCACAGCGGCACTAGAAAATAATACTTCCCGCAATTGTCAATACGTATTAAGTCTAAGTGTCGCATTAAAGTCACGAAATCGTCATATTTTGTTGCTTTTATTTTGCGACCAGCAATCTTTCACGTTGCATGGTAATGCGGGGTTAATGTGTGCAGCTTAGCGACAGTTACTGCTTCAGTAGTGAACAAAGCGTGGCACAATAACAACTTTCAAGCTGATAATTGTTGCAAATTGTTGCGAAGTGTGCATTGACACCTTCCCAAGCGAGGTGGTTTTATGTCGGCCGGTCGAGAAAGATCCTCGCCCGATCGGGACAAATCACTTCGTATTGGAACAACAACCATGATGAAAGAAACCATCATCTCGCGCACCGTGCGCGTGATGTGCGCTGGCGGCCTGGCCGTTGGCATGCAAGCTGCGTTCGCACAGAGCGCTCCTGAAGCACCCATCCAGCGTGTTGAGATTACCGGCTCCTCGCTGAAGCGTGTGGATTCCGAGACTGCACTGCCAGTGACCATGATGACCAAAGCTGATATCGCCAAGACCGGCGCTACCAGCACCCAGGAACTGCTGGGCACCATCTCGGCACTGTCCACCGCCGGCTCCACCAACAACTCGACCGGCGCAGGCTCCTCGACCTACGGCCTGTCCTCCATCTCGCTGCGCGGCCTGGGCGCCGAGCGTACTCTGGTGCTGGTGAACGGCCGCCGCCTGGCTGCCTTCGCGGGCGGCGGCGGCGCAGCCGTTAACGTCAACGTGATTCCGCTGGCCGCCATCGAGCGCGTGGAAGTGCTGAAAGACGGCGCATCCGGCGTGTACGGCTCCGACGCCGTTGCCGGCGTGGTCAACTTCATCCTGTCGAAGTCCTTCCAGGGCATCGAAGTGCAGGCTGGCGGCGGCGTGCCGACCCACTCGGGCGGCGGCCAGAACCAGAAGTACTCCGTCACCGCCGGCTTCGGCGACCTGGATGCCGACCGCTTCTCCGTGGTGATGTCCGCTTCCGCCGAGCGTGAGCGCGCACTGTTCGCCAGCGAGCGCGGCTTCGCTTCGACCGGCAACCGTCCTCCATATTTCACGTCCGGCGCGACCGGCCAGGGCAATATCGAAGGCGCCATCGTTCCAGGCTCCAACCCGCTGCAGACCGTGGGCCAGTTCAACCCGAACACCCCGCTGTACGGCAACCCGCTGGCAGCCGGCGGCAAGTGCGGCGACATCAACATGATCCCGGGCGCGAACAAGACTTCGCTGGGCGCGCAGAACTGCGTGTTCGACAGCGCTGCCTACGTGGGCCTGACCCCGAAGCGTGAACTGAACAACTTCACCGCCAACGGCACCTACAAGATCAACGACAATCACCAACTGTTCGCTGATGTGCTGTACTCCGAGTCCACCATCACCCAGAGCTTCCAGGGCAGCCCGCTGCGCTCGAGCTTCGTGGAAACCGATGCTGAATTCGGCAAGCAGAACGTGACCCCGGCACTGATCCTGTACCCAAGCAACCCTGCTTACCAGAACGTGGCTGTGCCTTACCTGCAGTCCAAGGGCTTCACCAGCCTGATCGGCCAGCCGCTGGCCATCACCAGCCGCGTGTTCGACTATGGCAATCGCGTCAGCGAAGACAAGGCGAAGCAGTCCCGCTTCGTGGTCGGCGCCAAGGGTGTGGTGCTGGGCCAGGACTATGAAGTCGGCCTGACCTACAACGAGTCGAAGATCGACGGCACCGTGCCGGGCGGTTACTTCTCGCAGGTGGCTTACGCCAAGATCATCAACGATCCGGCCAACAACTGGAACCCGTGGGCGCCAGGCGGCGTACAGACCGGCGCACTGGCTGACAAGCTGAAGTCCGCCCAGTACACCGGCGACACCCTGCACGGCAAGTCCACCAGCACTTCCTTCGACAGCAAACTGACCGGCGACCTGCCGACCATCGCCGGCATCACCGCTCAGTACGCAGTGGGCCTGCAGTCGCGCATCGAGAAGCTGCAGACCACCCCGAGCCCGGCCCTGGAAGCTGGCGACATCGCCGGCCTGGGCGGCAGCGTTCCTCCGGTGGACCGCGAGCGCAAGATCAACTCGCTGTTCGGCGAAACCAACGTGCCGGTCCTGAAGACCCTGGACGTGGGCGCCGCCGTGCGTTACGACCACTACGACGACGTAGGCTCTTCGACCAACTACAAGGCCAACGTGCGCTGGCAGCCTGTGAAGCAGGTTCTGGTGCGCGCATCCGCCGGTTCGGGCTTCCGCGCTCCGACCCTGGTCGACCTGTGGCAGCCGCAGACCGTGGGTTCCTCCGAGTCCTTCAATGACAAGGGCACCGGCCAGAACCAGATCCAGGTGAACGCCCTGTCCGGCGGCAACCCGGACCTGAAGCCTGAGAAGTCCCGCCAGAAGTCCGCGGGCCTGGTGCTGGCGCCGTTCGATAACTTCACCGTGGGTATCGACTGGTTCAAGATCAATGTATCCGACATCCTGTCGACGCCTTCGGCGCAGGAAGTGGTATCCCGCTTCCGTGATGGCGACGCTGCGTACAAGAACTTCGTGACCCTGAACAGCTCGGGCGAGATCCAGTCGATCAAGACCCTGCTGACCAACAGCGGCAACGCCACCGTGAAAGGCTTCGACCTGTTCGCGAACTATCGCCAGAACACCGACTACGGCCGCTTCGACGTGGCGCTGAACGGTACTTACATGGACCAGTTCGACCAGACCTCCCCGGGCGGCGCTATCTCGCACAAGGTAGGCACCCTGGTGGACTCCGCCGGCAGCCCGGTGCTGGGCGCGCAGAACGGCGGCGTCGTACTGCGCTGGAAGCACACCCTGGCCGGTACCTGGAGCAAGGACAAGTGGACCGCCACCCTGATCCAGAACTACTCTTCGCGCTATGAAGCGGGTTGGGACCTGAACGACCAGCGCACCTTCGTTGGCGCCCAGGCTACCTACGACCTGAACGTGACCTACAAGCCAATCAAGCCTCTGACCCTGGCCGTTGGCGTGCGTAACCTGTTCGACAAGCAGCCTTCGATCTTCGTGCCGGTGTCCAACCAGTTCCAGTATGGCTACGACATCAACCAGTACGACCCGCGCGGCCGCTTCCTGTACGTGAACGCGACCTACCGCTTCCAGTAATCCTGGATGCGTGACGAAGCGCCCCCGCTTTGGCGTGGGGGCGGCTTTTTTTTTAAACCCAGGCCAAAAGCAGGTGTCAGGCACGTCGTGCCTGACACCAGATTCACGCTTCTGGTTTCCGGCGAAAATCCGGTGCCCTTCTATTTTTTGCTAAGCTTGCGCGATCCTAAATATCGCAGGGGCTTCGCATGCTGACCGTCCACCACCTGAACAACTCCCGTTCGCAGCGCGTGCTCTGGCTGCTGGAGGAACTGGGGCTCGAGTACCAGATCCTGCGCTACCAGCGCGACGCGAAGACCATGCTGGCGCCGCCCGAGCTGAAGCGCATCCACCCTCTGGGCAAGTCGCCCGTGGTGGTCGATGGTTCTGCGGTGCTGGCGGAATCGGGCGCGATCATCGAGTACCTGGTGGAGAAATATGGCAACGGGCGCCTCGTGCCCGCTGCGGGAACGCCGGAAAAGCTGCGCTATACCTATTTCATGCACTACGCGGAAGGCTCGATGATGGCGCCGCTGCTGATGAAGCTGGTGTTCGACCGCGTCGAGAGCAGCCCCGGTCCCTTCTTCGTGCGCCGCATCGCGCGCGCCATCGCGCAGCGGGTGAAGGGGACTTATATCCAGCCTCAGGTCAGCACCCACCTCGATTATCTGGAGGCCGAACTGGGCAAACACCACTGGTTCGCCGGCAATGAGTTCAGCGCTGCCGACATCCAGATGAGCTTCCCGCTCGAAGCCGCCGCCGCCCGCGCGGGGCTCGATGCTTCCCGCCCGCAGCTGCAAGCCTTCCTCGCCCGTATCCACGCCCGCCCCGCGTACCAGCGCGCCCTCGAACGCGGCGGCCCTTACGAGCTGCTGCGCTGATTAAAACCCACGGCGTGAATCAGGTGGCTGCCACGATGTGGCAGCCACCAGGTTTATGCCTCTGGTTTAAAATGGCGACCATGACAGGTAGATTGCTGGCCATTGACGGTTTGAATATTGTGCGGCGTGTGTACGAGGCCAGTCCGGAGCCGGACTCGGATCTCAAGGCCGAGATTGCGTTGCGCCATGCGTTCAGCGCCTTCCAGCGCCTGGTCAACGGGCACGAGCCCACCCACATCCTTCCGGCCTTCGACTATGGCGGCACCACCTGGCGCCACACGCTGTATAACGGCTATCGCGTGGGAAGGCAGCCGATGCCGGAGGTGCTGCGCGAGGCGCTGCCGGAGTTCTACCTGCGCCTGAGCGACATCGGCATGTGCCCCATCTCCATCCCCGATGTGGAAGCCGATGACGTGATCGGCACCGTGGTCACGCGCTGGCTGAGCGAGAAGCGCGGCGAGGCGGTGGTCGCCACGACCGACAAGGACCTGCACTGCCTGATCGCCGAAGGCGCCCGCATCTGGGATCACTTCAAATCCGAATGGCACGACCGCGCCTGGGTCGAGAAGAAGTGGGGTGTCACGCCCGGCATGCTGCCCGACCTGCTGGCGCTGATGGGCGATGAAACGGATTCCATTCCCGGCGTTTCCAACGTGGGCGTGAAAACGGCCGCGCGGCTGTTGCGCACTTACGGCACGCTGGACGCGATCATGGCCGGCGCCGGCATCCTGAAGGACAAAGTGGGCGAAAGTCTACGAAAAGAGCGCGAGATGTTGTATCTTTCTCGTCAATTAGTACAACTAAAGACGGATGTGAAGATCGGCGTGAGCTGGAACATGCTGGTCTGGGACCGTTAAACACTTCAGATGTTAAAAGCAGTGATTATCGACGGCAGCGCCGTGGCGCGCGGCCTGCTCAACACGGTGCTGATGGATGGCGGCTATGAAGTCGTGGGCCAGGCCCACACCTGCGCCGCCGGCAACGCGCTCTTGATCAAGCACCATCCACAGATCATCTGCGTCTCGCGCGACGTCATCGAGGCGGATACGCCGGCGATGCAAGCGATGCGCAAGGATTGGCCGAAGGCGATGATCTTCATGGTCTCCAGCGAATTCGACGAAGGCACGATCCGCAAGGGACACGCGATGGGCATCAACGGCTATATCGTGAAGCCTTTCAATGCGGGCACGGTGCTGAAGACCATCCGCAACACCGTGATCACCACGGTGAAGCGGCAGCAGAAGGCGCAGGAGGGGCCTGCCGGCGCCTCGGAATCAGGCGACGAAGCTTGAGCCGTCGATGATGCCGCCGCCCAGGCACACCTCGCCGTCATACAGCACGGCGGACTGGCCGGGCGTGACCGCCCACTGGGCATCCACGAAATCCAGGCCGAAGGTGCCATCCGGATGCGGCTTCACGTCGCAGGCCACGTCGGCCTGGCGGTAGCGCGTCTTGGCGGCGATGCGGCCCATGTGCGGCGCTTCGCCCGCGATCCAGCTGGTCTGACCTGCATGCAGGGATTCGGACAGTAGCCAGGGATGGTCATGGCCCTGCACCACCCACAGCGTGTTGTTTTCCACATCCTTGCGCGCCACGTACCAGGCGTCGCTGGAGCCGTCCGCGTTCTGGTAGGACTTCACGCCGCCGATGCCGATACCCTTGCGCTGGCCCAGCGTGTAGAAGGACAGGCCCACGTGCTCGCCCACCACCTTGCCGTCCGGCGTCCTGATCGGACCGGCCTTGTAGGACAGGTAGCGGTTCAGGAATTCGCGGAAGGGGCGCTCGCCGATAAAGCAGATGCCGGTCGAATCCTTCTTGGCCGCATTCGGCAGCTTCAGCATCTCGGCGATCTTGCGCACTTCCGTCTTCGGGATCTCGCCCAGCGGGAACAGGGTCTTGGACAACTGCGCCTGGTTCAGGCGGTGCAGGAAGTAGCTCTGGTCCTTGGTATGGTCGAGCGCCTTCAGCAGCTCGTGCCGGCCGGTCGAAGCGTTATGGCGCACGCGCGCATAGTGGCCGGTGGCGATCAGGTCCGCGCCCAGGTGCATGGCGTGGTCGAGGAAGGCCTTGAACTTGATCTCAGCGTTGCACAGCACGTCCGGGTTCGGAGTGCGGCCGGCCTGGTATTCGCGCAGGAATTCGGCGAAGACGCGGTCCTTGTATTCGGCGGCGAAGTTGACGGCTTCGATGTCCACGCCCACCACGTCGGCCACCGAGGCGGCGTCGATCCAGTCCTGGCGGGTGGAGCAGTACTCGGAATCGTCGTCATCTTCCCAGTTCTTCATGAACAGGCCCACGACCTCATAGCCCTGCTCCTTCAAAAGCCAGGCGGAAACGGAAGAGTCAACGCCACCGGACATGCCGATGACTACTTTTTTCTTGCTCATTTGAGGTCCTTCAGACTTCTTCGAATACAGAAGCGTGGGTATGCAGAATTTCGAGGGGCGCGCGCTTGCCTGCGAGATACTCATCGATGAGGGTTAACAGCAGCGGACTGCGGTGACGTTCCTTGCAGGCAGCAATTTCGTCGCGTGTAAGCCACAGTGTACGCAAAATTCCTTCATCCAGCGGCAAATCGTGTTTCTTGCCAACTTCACCACAAAAAGCAAACCGGAGATAGGTCACCAGCTCGCCCGTGCGGTTCGAACGGTAGCGCGACATATACATGCCTACCAACGCTGTGGGGGTGAAATCGTAGGCGGTTTCTTCCAGGGTTTCGCGCACCACCGCCTGCTCCAGCGATTCATGCGGATCCAGATGGCCAGCGGGCTGGTTCAGGCGAATGCCGTCACTGGTTTCTTCCTCGATGAGGAGAAACTTTCCGTCGTGCTCGATTACGGCAGCGACTGTGACATTGGGTTTCCAGGTGCGCGGCATGGGGTCATCCTTGATGAGAGCCGACATTTTATCCTGTTCCGCGTTATCGCATGTTACCGCGATGTGACAAGCCAGTTTCCCGAGGGAATGTTGCTCGATGAGGAATATTAATTATCGGGAATTCCATGATAGATTTTAGTTAGTTTATTCACACTAATCGGAGGCATCATGAGAATTGGCATACCGGCCGAGTCAAGGCCGGGGGAGACCCGGGTCGCGGCAACGCCCGAGACGGTCAAGAAGCTAGCATCCAAACACCAGGTGATTGTGCAGGCGGGAGCCGGCATAACCTCCTCGGTGACAGATGAAGCATATGCGGCAGCCGGCGCTACCATCGGTAGCGCCGAGGACGCGTTGGGTGCGGAGATCGTTCTGAAAGTTCGTGCTCCCAACGCGGAAGAACGCGCCTTGATGAAACGCGGCAGCGTTCTGATCGGCATGCTGAATCCTTTTGATGTGGAGAACATCGCGGACATGGCCAAGGCGGGCCTGTCCGCATTTGCGCTGGAAGCTGTGCCGCGTATCACGCGTGCGCAGTCCATGGACGTCCTGTCCTCCCAGGCCAATATCGCGGGCTACAAGGCCGTGATGGTTGGCGCGAATACTTATCAGCGGTTCATGCCAATGCTGATGACGGCGGCCGGTACCGTGAAGGCTGCCCGTGTGCTGATCATGGGCGTGGGCGTGGCCGGCTTGCAGGCCATAGCCACCGCCAAGCGCCTCGGCGCCGTGATCGAAGCGTCCGACGTGCGTCCGCCTGTGAAGGAACAGGTGGAGTCGCTGGGCGCCAAATTCATTGACGTCCCTTTCCTGACCGATGAAGAGAGGGAAATTGCCAAGGGCGTGGGCGGCTATGCGCGTCCCATGCCGCCGGAGTGGATGAAGCGCCAGGCGGACCTGGTGCACGAACGCGCCAAGGTGGCCGATATCGTCATCACGACCGCGCTGATCCCCGGCCGTCCCGCGCCGGTGCTGATCGGCGAGGAGACGGTAAAGGCCATGAAGCCCGGCTCCGTGATTGTCGACCTGGCGGTGGAGCAGGGCGGCAACTGCCCTCTGTCCGAACTGAACAAGACGGTCATCAAGCACGGCGTGCATATCGTCGGCGAGCCTAACCTGGCTTGCCACGTGGCGGCCGACGCTTCGGCGCTGTATGCACGCAATGTCCTCGATTTCCTCAAACTGATCATCGACAAGGAAGACAAGCTCTCGATCGATTACGAGGACGAGATCCTGAAAGCTACCCTCGTCTGCCACGGCGGCGATCCGCTGCGCAAATAGGAGAGAACGAAAATGGAAGTCAGCCACACCATCACTAACCTGATCATCTTCGTGCTCGCCATTTACGTTGGCTACCACGTGGTCTGGAATGTCACCCCTGCGCTGCATACGCCGCTGATGGCGGTGACCAATGCCATCTCCGCCATCGTCATCGTTGGCGCGATGCTGGCCGCCGGCCTGACCGAGGGCCTGGTCGGCCAGGTCATGGGCACCGTTGCCGTGGCCCTGGCCGCGGTGAACGTCTTCGGTGGTTTCCTCGTGACCCAGCGCATGCTGGAAATGTTCAAGAAGAAGGAAAAGCCAAAGGCCGCGCACGCCGCCGCTGCGCCACAGAAGGAGGTCACGCAATGAGCTGGGTGACCCTTAATCTTGTGACGATGATGTACCTCGTCGCGTCTGTCTGCTTCATCCAGGCGCTGAAGGGCTTGTCGTCTCCGGTGTCCGCACCAGCGGGCAATGCCTTCGGCATGAGCGGCATGGCCATCGCGGCCGTGACCACGATTGCGCTGATCCTGAAACTGAAGGCGGACGCGCAGGCGGCCGGCTACACTGGTTCCGGCATGGGCCTCGGCCTGGTGCTGCTGGGCGTGGTGGTCGGCGGCGGCATCGGCGCCTTCCTCGCCAAGCGCGTGGAAATGACCAAGATGCCGGAGCTGGTGGCGGCAATGCACTCGCTGATCGGTATGGCGGCAGTGTGCATCGCGGTTGCCGCGGTGAGCGAGCCGTCCGCCTTCGGCATTGCCGGTCCGGGCGAGGCGCTGCCGGTCGGTAACCGCATCGAGCTGTTCATCGGTACCTTCGTGGGTGCGATTACCTTCTCCGGTTCGGTGATCGCCTTCGGCAAACTGGCGGGCAAGTACAAGTTCCGCCTGTTCCAGGGGGCGCCGGTGGTGTTCGCCGGCCAGCACATGCTGAACCTGGTGCTGGCTACCGTGATGGTGGGCCTGGGCCTGGTCTTCGTGCTGGGCAGCGGCACCACGCCGGCCTGGACGCCTTTCCTGCTGATGACGGCCATCGCCTTCGTGCTGGGCGTGCTGATCATCATCCCGATCGGCGGTGCGGACATGCCGGTGGTGGTGTCCATGCTGAACTCCTACTCGGGCTGGGCGGCGGCGGGCATCGGCTTCTCGCTGAATAACTCGATGCTGATCATTGCCGGTTCGCTGGTGGGTTCGTCGGGCGCGATCCTGTCCTACATCATGTGCAAGGCGATGAACCGTTCCTTCTTCAACGTGCTGCTGGGCGGCTTCGGCGGCGACGCGGCGGCGGCTGCGGGCGGCGGCGGCGCGCAGCAGCAGCAGCGTCCCGTGAAGTCCGGTTCGGCCGACGATGCGTCCTTCCTGATGGGGAATGCTGAAACCGTGATCATCGTTCCGGGCTACGGCCTGGCGGTGGCGCGCGCCCAGCACGCGCTGAAGGAACTGGTGGAGAAGCTGGGCCACAAGGGTGTGACGGTGAAGTACGCGATCCACCCGGTCGCAGGCCGCATGCCGGGCCACATGAACGTGCTGCTGGCGGAAGCCGAAGTGCCGTACGACCAGGTGTTCGAGATGGAGGACATCAACAGCGAGTTCGCCCAGGCGGACGTGGTGCTGGTGCTCGGCGCGAACGACGTGGTCAACCCGGCGGCCAAGGATCCGAAGTCCCCGATCGCCGGCATGCCGATCCTCGAGGCCTACAAGGCCAAGACCGTGATCGTCAACAAGCGCTCGATGGCTTCCGGCTATGCCGGCCTGGATAATGAGCTGTTCTACATGGATAAGACCATGATGGTCTTCGGCGATGCCAAGAAGGTGCTGGAAGACATGGTGAAAGCCGCGGAGTAAGGAGTAAGTTAAAACCCAAGGCGTGAACCTGGTGGCTGCCACGTCGTGGCAGCCACCTGCTTTTTGGGCCCTTGGTTTTTAGCGGCGCCCGTACATCATCAGGTCGGCCAGCAGCGAGCGGGCGGGCCGGATGATGTCGATGGCGGCCAGCGAGAGGCCGAGCAGGGCCTGGGCGGGGGATTCGTTGGCGAAGATGCGCGCCATCGTATCCGTCGCGCGCACGGTCAGGCTGCGGTCCTGGGCGCGCAGTTCGGCGTAGCGCGCCAGCATATCGGGCGTTGCCGATTGCGCCAGCAGGCGCGCCAATACGGTAGCGTCGCGCAGGCCGAGGTTCAGGCCCTGTCCCGCAACAGGATGGAGCGTCTGAGCCGCATTGCCGATGGCCGTGGTGCGGGCGCTGCCCGTCACGCCGGCGTTCAGCCCGAGCGGGAAAGCCAGGCGGCGGCCGGTGGCCGTGAAGCGTCCCACGCGGTGGCCGAACATATCCCCAAGACGCGCCAGGAAGGCGTCGTCCTCCAGTTCCAGCAATTCAGCCGCCGTATCGGGACGGCAGCACCACACCAGCGAATATTCCTCATCCTGCGGCAGCAAGGCCAGCGGGCCCTCGTGCGTGAAGCGTTCGAAGGCGCGGTGGGCGACAGGCGCGCTGGTGCGCACCTGGGCGATCAGCGCCGTCTGCTGGTAGTCGCGCGCAACGGCTTTTTCCTCCTGCTGGCCGAACAGGCCGCCCTCGGCCTGCACCACGATGGCGGCGCGCAGCATTTGCGGCGCCTCGCCTTCCAGGTGCAGCGCAACCTGGTTCGCGTCTTCATCCTTGCGCACCACGCGGGCGGGGCGCAGCGAGCGTACGCCCAGCGCATCGCATACGGCGCCCAGCGCCTGCACCACGGAGCCGTAGCGCGTGACGTAGCCCAGCGCCGGCACGTCCTGCTCCTCGCGCGTGATCATGCTGCGGCCGAACTGGCCCTTGCGCGACACGTGGATGTCATGGATGGCGGTGGCCTCGATCGGCCAGGCGCCGATCTGTTCCAGGATCTGGCGGCTGCCGTAGGAGAGCGCCAGTGAGCGCGGATCGTTCTGCGCCTGCTCCAGCGGCTTGGCGTCGATCAGGGCGATGCGCTCGGCGCGCATACCGCGCTTGACCAGCAGGGCCGCCAGCGCCATGCCGGCCGGACCAGCGCCGCAGATGGCGATATCGGCATCGACCGTCATGCGCCGCCTTTCATGATGAATTCAATATCCGCGATGGACTTCGGCGCGCTGGCCGTCAGCAGGCGGTAGCCGTCCTGCGTGACGATCACATCATCCTCGATGCGGATGCCGATATTCCAGTACTGCTCCGGCACGCCCGCGGCCGGGCGCACATAGATGCCCGGCTCCACGGTGAGCGCCATGCCGGGCTGGATCAGGCGCGAAGGCTTCTCGTGCTGGCTCACGTCGCGGTACAGGCCGACGTCGTGCACGTCCATGCCCAGCCAGTGGCCGGTGCCGTGCATATAGAACTGGGCGTAGGACTTGCTGGCGATTGCCTCGTCCACGCTGCCCTTCAGCAAGCCGGTATCGAGCATGCCCTGCACCAGCACGCGCACGGCCGCTTCGTGGATGCCGGAATACTGCCGGCCCGGCACGATGGCCTGGAAGGCCGCTTCCTGCGCCGCCAGCACCAGCTCATACAGTTCGCGCTGTGGACCGCTAAAGCGGCCATTGACGGGGAAGGTGCGCGTGATGTCCGAGGCATAGCCTTCGAATTCGCAGCCGGCGTCGATCAGCACCAGGTCGCCGTCTTCGGTGCGGCGGTTGTTGGTGTTGTAGTGCAGGACGCAGGCATTGGCGCCGGAAGCCACGATGGGCGTATAAGCCGGGAATAGTGCGCCGTGGCGGCGGAATTCATACAGCAGCTCGGCCTCGATTTCGTATTCGAACATGCCGGGTTTCGTGGCGCGCATCGCGCGCTCGTGGGCGCCGCCGGCGATTACGCCGGCGCGCAGCATGATGGCCTGCTCGCCTTCGTCCTTCAGCAGGCGCATCTCGTCGATGATGGGCAGCAGGTCGCGCACGGAGGAGGGCGCGGTGATGCCGCTGCGCGACATGCGGCGCACGCTCTCCAGCCAGCGCATCACCTGCGCATCGAGCGTGGTGTTGCGCGCAAGGGAGCAGTACAGCGCCGTGGCGTTGGAGAGCTGGCGCGTCATCTGTTCGTCCAGCTGGCCGATGGGGTAGGCGAAATCCAGGCCGAATTCGGCGCGGGCCGCTTCGGGGCCGTAGCGGTAGCCTTCCCAGATTTCGTGTTCGATATTCTTTTCGCGGCAGAACAGGATGGACTGCGCCGGCGCCGTGCCGCGCGGCGCCAGGAGCAGCAGCACCGCTTCCGGCTCGGTGAAGCCGGTCAGGTAGTAGAAGGAACTGTCGTGACGATAAGGGTAGTCGCTGTCGCCGTTGCGCAGGACTTCCGGCGCCGTGGCAATGACGGCCACGCTGCCGGGCTCCATCTGCGCCAGCAGCCTGGCGCGGCGTTCAGCGTAAGGGCTCATGCGTTCATGACGGCGTTCAGTTCTTCCAGCTGCTTGACGGTGCCCACGTTGACCCATTCGCCTTCGTAGATCTCGCCGCCCACCTGGCCCTTGTCCGCATAGGCGCGAATCAGCTTGCCCAGGCCTGCGTGCTGGCCCGGCTCGATGCCGTCGAACATTTCCATGCGGTAGACGCCGATGTTCCCGAAGTTCCACTTCGGTTCACCGTCGTTGGATACCGAATACATATTCAGGCCGAAGTCGCCCTTGGGATTGTGCCAGGGGTTTTTGGTCAGCCAGATCCAGGCGGCGTCGCGCTTGTCCTTGTCGTAGGTGTTGCCCAGCACGTCCTTGTCATGCAGCACATCCTTCACCTGCTCGAAATCGAAGTGCGGGCAGTAGATGTCGCCGGAGATGGCCAGGAAAGGCTCCTCGCCCAGCAGATGGCGCGCCTTGGCGATACCGCCTGCTGTTTCCAGCGGCTCGGGCTCGGCAGAATAGCGGATCTGCGCGCCGAAGCGGCTGCCGTCGCCCAGGTATTCCTCGAGCATGTGGCCGAGGTGGGAATGGTTGATGACGATTTCCGTGATCCCGGCGCGCACCAGGTTCACGATATGCCATTCGATCAGCGGGCGGCCGCGTACTTTCAGCAGCGGCTTGGGCATGGTGTCCGTCAGGGGACGCATACGCTCGCCGCGGCCGGCGGCAAAAATCATTGCTTTCATGGGACAGCCTTTCAGAAGGTGTAGCCGACCTTGGGCTGCGGGTTGGTATCCAGCGCGTCCAGCAGTTTGCGCAGCGGTTTCAGTTCGTTGTAGCGGTGGGCGGTCTTGCGCACGTACTCCAGCACGGTGGGGATGTCGCCCAGGTACATGGGTTTGTTGTCGCGGTAGTTCAGGCGCGAGAAGGTGCCCAGGTTCTTCAGGTGGCGCTGCAGGGCGCACAGTTCGAAGTCCTTGTAGAAGGTATCGAAGTCCTTGTTCAGCGGCAGGCCCATGCCGCGCGCATGCTGCCAGTAGCGGATCACCCAGTCCAGGATCAGTTCTTCATCCCAGGACACGTAAGCATCCTTCATCAGCGAGCCGATGTCGTAAGTGATTGGGCCATACATCGCATCCTGGAAATCGAGGATGCCGGGATTGGCTTCGTCCATCCACATCAGGTTGCGCGAGTGGTAGTCACGGTGCATGAAGACCTGGGGCTGGGACTGGATATTCGCCATCAGCAGTTCGAAGACTTTGTCCAGGTCCGCGCGCTGGGCGTCGGTCAAGGTCACGCCCAGGTGGCGGCCGATGTACCACTCCGGGAACTGGACCAGGTCGCGCATCATGATTTCGCGACTGAACTCCGGCAGCACGCCGGGCTGGCTTTTCAGCTGGATCTTCACCAGGGCGGACAGCGCCTCGGCGTACAGCGTCGCGGCGTTGTCGTGGTCCAGGGCCTGCAGGTAGCTGGTGGTGCCCAGGTCGGACAGGAGCAGGAAGCCGCGCGGCACGTCCTGCGCCACGATCTTCGGCACGGAGACGCCGGCATCGGCGAACAGCTGGTCCACCTTGACGAAGGCGGGCACGTTCTCGCGCTCGGGCGGCGCGTCCATCACGATCAGGCTGGAACCATGCTGCGCCTGGTGCTCGGGCAGCACGTCGACACGGAAATAGCGGCGGAAGCTGGCATCCTCGGAAGCGGGACGTGCGGAGTCCACGACGACGAGGCCAATGCCTTGCAGCCATTCTTTTACGAGGGCAAGGCGGGGATCGGCGGCTGCTGCGGCGCCATCCTGCGCGCCCTGGGATGATAAATTAGACAATAATGACATTAAACAGCCTGCGGAATCCGGATGGTGTTGAAGATTCCCATATAATAAGGGATTCACATTAAAAAATCGCCTGTCACGGTGTTACTCGCGTCCCTTACATGAGCTGGTTTTCGGCCCCTAACAACAAGCAACGCTGGGCATTTGCCTTGACAGCCATCGCCGCCGCCTCCGCGACGGTGTGTGCCCATGCACAGACCACGCAGCACGCCAAGCGTCCGCCGCGGGTGGAAGACAAGAATGCCGTGACCACGGTGCGCGCCGAGGATATCAGCGGCCGTCCCGAGCGCGAGATCAATCTCGACCGCGACGTGGAAGTGGTGCACGACAAGACCCGCATGACGGCCGATACGGCCTGTTTCCGCCAGGTCGAAGACGAAGTCGAAGCAAAAGGCAATGTACGCCTGTGGCGCTGGGGCGACTACTACACGGCCGACGAGCTCAAGCTCAATATGGAAACGGGCAAGGGCTATATGCTGCAGCCGACCTACAAGATGGAGGTCAACAACGCCCAGGGCAAGGCACGCCGCATCGATTTCATCAACGAAGAAGAAGCGTTGGTCAGCGACGGCACGTATTCCACCTGCCAGGGCCCGAATCCGGACTGGTACCTGAGATCGAGCACGCTCAATCTCGACACGGGGCGCGACGTCGGCACCGCCGGCACCACCATCGTCTACTTCAAGGACGTGCCCCTGATCGGCACGCCCGGCCTGTCGTTCTCGCTGTCAGGTGCGCGCCGCTCCGGCTGGCTGCCGCCGATCCCGGGCTTCGGCTCCAAGGGCGCGGCGGAAATCACCGTGCCGTATTATTTCAATATCGCGCCCAATCGCGACCTGACGCTGTACCCGCGCATCATCTCGCGCCGCGGTATCCAGCTGGGCGCCGTGGGCCGCTATATCGGCGAAACGGACGAAGGCAATTACTACGAAGGCAAGACGTCCTTCGAATACTTGCCGCACGACCGCCAGACGGGCACCGACCGCTGGCAGATCAACACCCAGCACACGCAGGCGCTGACCAAGGAATGGTCGTACGGCTGGAATGCGCGCGCCGCATCGGACGACAACTATCCGAACGACTTTTCGAAGACAGTGTCGTCCTCGGCGGAACGCCAGCTGCTGCGCGAGCTGCGCACCGATTACCGCGGCGAGTACTGGAGCCTGACCGCGCGCGCCAACCGCTACCAGGTGCTGCAGGACCCGGACTCGGTGACCAATCCGAGCCTGACGGTGGAGCGTCCGTATGACCGCCTGCCCTCGATCAACTTCCGTGCCGCGCGCTATGACGTGGCTGGCTTCGACTGGGAATTCAATTCGGAGCTGACGCGCTTCTCGCATCCGACCCTGATCAACGGCAACCGCATGGTGGCCGTGCCGCAGGTGAGCTACCCGGTCATCGGCGCCAGCTATTTCATCACCCCCAAGCTGATGGTGAATGCCGCGGCTTACCAGCTCGATGCTTACCAGGGCACGGAATCGCGCTCGACCTCGCGCGCCATCCCGACCTTCTCGGTCGATTCGGGCCTGGAGTTCGAACGCGAATCGAAGCTGTTCGGCCGCGCCATGACGCAGACCCTGGAACCGCGCCTGTTCTACGTCTACACGCCGTACAAGCGCCAGGACAATCCGCTGTTCGACACCGCTGAAGCGACCTTCAACTTCACGCAGATCTTCAGCGAGAACCGCTTCGTCGGCTCGGACCGCGTCAGCGATGCGAACCAGATCACGGCGGCGGTGGTGTCGCGCTTCCTGGAAGCGAATGGTGCCGAGCGTCTGCGCCTCGCGTTCGGCCAGCGCTTCTACCTGAACGACCAGCGCGTGCAGCTCGATCCGAACGCGGAGAAAAAGGACAGCCGCTCGGACATCCTGGCCGCCGCCACCGGCCGTATTTCCGAAACCTGGGCCGTCGACAGCGCAGTGCAGTACAATCCGCACGACAGCAAGGTAGTCAGCTCGAATCTGACGCTGCAGTTCCAGCCGGGGCCGAAGAAGGTATTCAACGCCGGCTACCGGTATCTGCGCGACAGCTTCAAGAATGCGGACTTCTCCAGCCAGTGGCCGCTTTCGGACCGCTGGTTCGGCGTGGGCCGCGTCAGTTATTCGTTGAAAGATCATAAAGTCCTGGATACCCTGATTGGCCTGGAATACAACTGCGAATGCTGGGTGTTCCGCATGGGCGCGCAGCGCTTCGTGACGACGGCCAACAAGACTTCGACCCAGATCTTCTTCCAGCTGGAGCTGAACGGCTTGTCCAAGTTCGGCATCGGCAATCCGCTGGAAGTGATGAAGAACAGCATTCCGGGCTACCAGCGTTTGAATGAAGGCTACCGCCGCTAATTAGGTTTTCTCCACCCCTGACTCATGAGCGTTTCAGATATGCGTAATGCCAGTATGCACCCGATCAAAGTAGCAGTTGTCCTGCTGTGCGCCCTCGCTGCCGGCACGCCGGCCCTGGCGCAGGACGCCAAGCCGGCCGACAAGCCTGCTGCCGCCGCTCCAGCTGCCGCCGCTCAGCCGGCTGCAGCCCCCCAGGCTGCAGCCGCATCGGCCAAGGGGTTCACCCAGCCCGGCCAGTCCAGCAATACGCCGATCGACTCCATCGCCGTCATCGTCAATGACGAAGTGATCACGCGCCGTGAGCTGAACCAGCGCGTGCAGACCATCGTGCGCCGCATGCAGTCGCAGAAAGTGCAGCTGCCGGAGCAGGCCGACCTGGAACGCCAGATCCTGGAGCGCATGATCGTGGAACGCGCCCAGCTGCAGCTGGCCAAGGAAATGGGCGTGCGCGTGGACGACCAGATGCTGGACCGCGCCATCGGCCGCATCGCCGAACAGCAGAAGATGACGGTGCAGGACCTGCGCAACTCGATGGAGAAAGAGGGCACCACCTTCCCGGCCTTCCGCGAGGAGATCCGCGAAGAGATCATCATGCAGCGCCTGCGCGAGCATGAGGTGGACAACAAGATCCAGATTTCGGAAGCGGAAGTGGACGCCTTCGTGCAGGCCGAGAAGGCTGCCGCCGCCGAGCAGTTCGAGCTGAATATCTCGCAGATCATGGTGCGCATTCCCGAGAACGCGTCGCCGGACGTGATCGCCCAGCGCCAGAAGCGCGCCGAGGAAGTGATGCGCCAGCTGCGCACGGGCGCCGATTTCACCAAGATGGCCGCCACCTATTCCGACGCCACCGACGCACTGCAGGGCGGCGTGGTGGGCTGGCGCCAGAGCGACCGCCTGCCGCCGCTGTTCGCCGAAGCGCTGAACAAGCTGAAACCGGGCCAGCTGACGCCGATCATGCGCAGCGTGGGCGGCTTCCACATCCTGAAGCTGATGGATAAGCGCAGCGTGGCCGAAGCCCAGGCCGCGGAAACCGTGCAGCAGACGCACGCCCGCCACATCCTGATCAAGGTCACGCCGACCGTCAGCGCCGCAGATGCCAAGCGCAAGCTGCTGGAACTGAAGGAGCGCCTGGATAACAAGGCCGCCAAGTTCGAAGACCTGGCGCGCCTGGTGTCGAACGACGGTTCCGCTGCCAAGGGCGGCGACCTGGGCTGGCTGTACCCGGGCGACACCGTGCCGGAATTCGAGCAGGCCATGAACGCGCTGAAGCCGGGCCAGGTTTCCGAGCCGGTGGAATCGAGCTTCGGCTACCACCTGATCGAAGTCCTGGAACGCAAGAGCGACGACGTGTCGAAAGAGAAGAAGCGCGCCGAGGCCCGCAACGCCCTGCGCGAACGCAAGCTGGTGGAAGCGATCGACGACTGGCAGCGCCAGGTGCGCGACCGCGCCTACGTCGAGTTCCGCGACGATTCCAAGTAAACACGAAGGAGGGCACAGGTGAGCGCCACTCAGCAAACAGGGCGCGCCGCCGTGCCGCCATCCCGCCGCCCCGTCGTCGCCGTGACGACGGGCGAACCGGCCGGCATCGGGCCGGAGATTTCCATCCGCGCCGCCTGGTCCATGCGCGAGCGCGTCAACGCCGTGCTGATTGGCGACGCTGCCTTCCTGGCCATGACGGCCGCCGATATCGATCCTGCCATCCGCGTCAGCGCCCTGTCGCTGCAGGCCGTGCGCAATGGCGGGCTGCCGCATTTCGGCCCCAATGTGCTGTGCGCGATCGACATTCCGCTGGGCGCGCACGTGAAGCCCGGCGTGCTGGACCAGGAAAACGGCCGCGCCGTGCTGGCCACGCTGGATGCCGCCATCGAAGGCGTGGGCGCCGGCTGGTTCGAGGCGGTCGTCACCGCGCCGCTGCAAAAGAGCACCATCAACGATGCCGGCGTGCCGTTCTCCGGCCACACCGAATACTTCGCCGACCGCACTGGCACGCCGCGCGTGGTGATGATGCTGGCGGGCCAGCCGCACTTCCCTGCGGACGCCGCGCCGCTGCGCGTGGCGCTGGCAACCACCCATCTGCCGCTGAAGGACGTCTCGTCCGCCATCACGCGCGAGAGCCTGGCCGAAATCCTGGACATCATTGACCGCGATTTGCGCCTTAAATTCGGCATTGCCGCGCCGCGCATCCTCGTCACGGGCCTGAATCCGCACGCCGGCGAAAACGGCTACCTGGGCCGCGAGGAAATCGACACCATCACGCCCGCGCTGGAAGCCGCCCGTGCCCGCGGCATCGACGCCCGCGGCCCGTACCCGGCCGATACGCTGTTCCAGCCCAAATACCTGCAGGACGCCGACTGCGTGCTGGCCATGTACCACGACCAGGGCTTGCCGGTGCTGAAGCACGCCACCTTCGGCCGCGGCGTCAACATCACGCTCGGCCTGCCGCTGATCCGCACGTCCGTGGACCACGGCACGGCGCTGGACCTGGCCGCGCAGGGCCTGGGGCTGGCCGACTACGCCAGCATGGAAGAAGCCATCGCCAGCGCGCTGCGCATGGCCGAGGCCAGCCGCAAGTCCCAACAATAAGAGAACACATGAAACACATAGCCCGCAAACGCTTCGGCCAGAACTTCCTGCAGGACGAGCACGTCCTCGGCGGCATCATCGATTCCATCGCTCCGCGCGACGGCGATACGATGGTCGAAATCGGTCCCGGCCTGGCCGCGATGACGGACCTGCTGCTGCAATCGCTGCCGCACATGCACGTGGTGGAACTGGACCGCGACCTGGTGACGCGCCTGGAAAAGCGCTATCCGCGCGAGCGCCTGACCATCCACGCGGGCGATGCGCTGAAATTCGATTTCGGCTCGATTCCCGTGCCGGAAGGGCGCAAGCTGCGCGTGGTGGGCAACCTGCCGTACAACATCTCCTCTCCGCTGCTGTTCCATCTGGCGGAGTTTGCGAGCAAGGTGCAGGACCAGCACTTCATGCTGCAAAAGGAAGTGGTCGAGCGCATGGTGGCCGAGCCGGGCGGCAAGGCTTACGGACGCCTGTCCGTGATGCTGCAATGGCGCTACCGCATGGCGCTGCTGTTCGTGGTGCCGCCGGACGCCTTCGACCCGCCGCCGAAAGTGGATTCCGCGATTGTGCGCATGATCCCGATCGACAACCCGCTGCCGGTCGATCCCGCGCGCCTGGAAGCCGTGGTCGCGAAAGCCTTCTCGCAGCGCCGCAAAGTGATCCGCAACTGCGTGGCCGGCATGTTCACCGAAGAGCAGCTGGTCCAGGCCGGCATCAACCCCGCCGACCGCCCCGAAGCCGTCCCCGTCGAATCCTACATCGCCCTCGCCAACCTCTAAGGGGTCAGGCACGAAACGTTACATGGGCTCGCTTCTCAGGCGAGCTCATGTAGCATTTCGTGCCTGACCCCCAAATAAAAAAAGCCCACCGGAGGGGTGGGCTGAATCCATTTCTTAGAAAGAAGTGGAGGAGACGGGATTGATTATGATGCGGTGCCGCATATCTATCCAATTTATTTTTGAAATTCCCGTCATTCCTCCAATGAATATCACTGGCAGGTGATCACGACGTTCGCGCGGTCGGCGTCGCCCATCACGTCGGTGCCGTTGACCAGGGTGCAGGTCTGGGTCTTGGTCACGTTGCCGTTGGTGTCGGTTTCCTTCGGCTGGGTGTAGATGGTCAGGCCGTACGGGGTGCCGACCGGGATGGCAGCCGGGAAGGTGAAGGTGGTCGCGCCCTTCGAGATGGCGTAGGCGCCGGAGCTGGAGCCGTTGATGATGCTCAGGCCGTCCAGCGTCAGGTTGCTGATCGTGCCGCCCACCGAGTGCGTGTTCTGCGCGCACAGCACCTGCACCGAGATGCTGGTGGTCTGGCCGGCCGAGCCGTGCGGGTTGGAGACGTTGCAGGTCATGTGATCCGGCTGGGTCTTGATCGTGACGAGGTACTCGGTGCCGTAGGAAACGGTGTTCGGGAAGCTGAAGGTGGTCTGGCCCAGCGGCACGGCCACGGTGTCGCTGCCGTTCTGCAGCACCAGGCCGTTGTTGGCGATCGGCGTGCCGCCCGACGTGGTCACCGTGCCGGAAATGGTGAAGCTTGCCTTGCCGCCGCAGGCGGACAGCACCAGAGCCGCCGCCAGCGCAGCGCCCATTCCTACATACTTTGCTTTCATGTGTTCTCCAAATTGATGCGCTTACGCGGCGGGACGGCAGGTCACAGCCACAGTGGTCACGTTGGCGGTCGGCATGGTGCCGCTGCCGTTGGCCACGGTGCAGGTCAGGCCGGCCGGCTGGTTCAGCACCGAAATGCCGTACAGCGCGCCATTCGATACCTGGGTCGGGAATTTCCAGTTGGTGGTGCCGGCCGGCAGCGAGACGGTGGCCGAGCCGTTGGCCAGCACCAGCACGCCCGAGGTCAGGCCGGTCGCGGTGCCGCCCAGGTCATACGGGGTGTTGAAGCAGGACACGGTCGCCTGCAGCTGCGTGAAGTAGTTGATGCGGCCGGAGCCGTTGTTCAGCGTGCACTGGACGTTTTCCGGGATGGTCTTCAGCGTGATGCTGAAGTTCTGGTCGGTGTTCAGCAGAGTCGGGAAATACACGACGCCGCCGCCGGTGTTGACGGTGACGGTATCGTTGCCGTTCTGGAGGACCAGGCCATCCTTGGACAGGCCCGACACCGTGACGCCCAGCGCGATATTGCCATTACCGCCGCCGCAGGCAGCCAGAACGGCAGCGCTCAACAGCGCCAGGCTGGAACGCAGGTACTTACTATTCATTCATCTCTCCAATACGAATTGCTGGGCCGCCATGCGGAATCGGCAGCTATTTTAGTCCATTTGGCAAGCATGCCACCCATTTCACCTTGTAACAATTTTTAGGGCACCCGTGTGAGCTCGCACCGGGACGCGCGTCCGGCCAGCCGGCAGTGGTTGATTTCCTTGCCGTTGCGGTCGTGGACGACGGCCTGCCATTCGCCCGGCTGCGCGCCGCGCTCCAGCGTCATGAAGCCGAATCCGCCGACCCAGCTGCTGAAGTGGTCGATTACGGCGCCCGGCGCGGGCTGGATTGGCGAGACATCGTCCGGCAGCGGCGTGGTGTCTTCGTCGGTACCGGAAAAGCCGGTCACGAACTGGCTGGGATGGGCGCTGCGGTAGCTGACCTGCTGCCACAGGTGCACATGGCCGGACAGCATGGCTTGCACGCCGGCCGGCAGCAGCATCGGGTTCAGCGAGCCGAAACTTTGCTGCAGGCCGGCGTCGCCCAGCTGCAGGTAGCGCTGGCCGTGCTTGTCGACATCGGCGCCGAAGCCGAGGATGGGGTGGTGGTTCAGGCCCAGGTTCCAGCGCGCCTGTTGCGACAGTTCGTCCAGCCGGCGGTAGTTGGCGCGGTACTGGTCCCAGCCGGGCTGGCCGGGCTGCAGGCCGCGCCAGGTGGTGGCGGCGGTGTCCAGCACCAGCAACTGCGAGTCGCCGCCGAGCGGCACGGCGTAGGGATCGCTGTAGTTGCCTTGCATATCGTTGGCGGCGGCATTGCAGTCGCGGCCGGGCACGAGGGGGCGCGGATCGAGGAAGCGCCACCAGCCCTGTCCGGCGCGGCTGCAGCTTTCATGGTTGCCGCGCACCATGACCCAGGGCGCGGCGGCCAGCAGCGGGGCGGCGGGACGGAAGAAGTCTTCGCGCCAGGTATCCCAGCCATAGCCCCAGGGCGAGCCGGCGCAGCCTGCATTGCCTTCGGGGCAGGGGTTCTCGCGGTAATGGTAGTCGCCGACGTGGATCACGAGGTCGGGTTGCCAGCGCGCCGCGGCGGCGGCAATGGTGGCGAAGGGCGTCGCTTGCGGGTCGTTGCAGGCCTGATAGCGCTTGTCCGATTTCTTCAGGCGGCAACCGGTGTCGCCAATGACGACGATGCGGCGCGGCTCGGCGCGCGGCACCGGCAGCGCCTGGCCGGCGACGCTGGCGCTGCGGGCGCCGGCGGGCAGCGTCGCTTCGCAGGTCAGCACGGGGAAGGCGCTGGGCTTGGAGTCGGCCGGAGCGGAGGAGGTGGGGCGCTGTTCCACGGTTTCGGCGGGCGCGCGCTGGCGCATCGGCTGCTCGCGGCCGTCCACCAGCAGGGCGGGGCAGGAGGACGCAGTCGTCAGCACGCGCGCCACGGCCGCGCCCTGCTCGCCCAGCACAATATAGGCCGACAGCGGCGGCGGTGCCGCGGGCGGCGTGGCGCAGCCGGCGAGGAGGGCGGCCGACAGCAGGGCTGCGGCGCGGGACAGGATGGGCATTGCGTTATCTCCGGTGCAATAAAAGCAAGGCGCTAATCTACCATGCGGCCGGGCTGGCGGCTGAGGCCGTGTCCGAATGACAGTGCTGACCCCGAATTTAGGTGTGCGACAATGGGGGATGAAGCCGAAAGCGATACTTTTTGACCTGGATGATACGTTGTGGCCTATTGCGCCGGTCATTGCGGAGGCGGAGCTGAGCCTGCACGCGTGGCTGAGCGAGCATGCGCCCGAAGTGGCGCGCCAGTTTTCCATCGAGCAGATGCGCGCGCACCGCATGGAGCTGGCGGCGGCCCGGCCGGAGTTGCACGTGGACCTGGGCAAGCTGCGCCGCGCCAGCCTGGAGGCGGTGTTCGCCCATGCGGGCGAGGATGCGGCCGGGGTCGAGGGGGCGATGCAGCACTTCTTTGCTGCAAGGAATGCTGTCACGCCCTATGACGATGTGCTGCCGGGCCTGCTGAAACTGAAACACCAGGTGGTGCTGGGTACCATCAGTAATGGCAATGCCGACCTTGAAGTCATCGGTCTTGCCCACCATTTCAAGGTATCGCTGGCGGCCGGTGATTTCGGCAAGGCCAAGCCCGATCCAGGCATTTTCCTGGCGGCCTGCCACGCGCTGCATGTGGCGCCGTGGGACGCGGTGTATGTCGGCGATGATTTGAAACTGGATGTGGAGGGCGCCCAGCGCGCCGGGCTGCGCGCCGTGTGGCTGAATCGCACGGGCAGCGCGGCGCACCTGGAGGCTGGCGTGAAACCGGACGCCATCTGCAGCAGTTTCGAGGAACTTCTTGCGTGGCTGGAAGAACAGTTGGCAGAATAGATGGTGTATCAGCGCTTCATGATGAAAGTATGCAACTCGATAACCGTGCCCAAACCCTGCTGAAAGCCCTGGTCGAGCGCTATATCGCCGACGGCCAGCCCGTCGGCTCGCGCGCCCTGTCCAGGATTTCAGGGCTGGAGCTGTCCCCGGCCACCATCCGCAATATCATGGCGGACCTGGAGGAGCTCGGCTATGTCGCCAGCCCCCATACCTCGGCCGGACGCATTCCGACGCCGCGCGGCTACCGCATCTTCTGTCGATACGCTGCTGACGGTGCAGCACATCGACGAAAGCGCCGTCGAGACGCGCCTGGCGTCGGCCCAGCCGCCGCAGAAGCTGATCGCCAATGCGGCGCAGATGCTGTCCTCGCTGACCCAGTTCGCCGGCGTGGTGCTGACGCCGCGCCATGAGTCGGTGTTCCACCAGATCGAGTTCCTGCGCCTGGGCGAGAAGCGCATCCTGCTGGTGATCGTGTCGCCGTCCGGCGATGTGCAGAATCGCATGCTGCTGACCGATGTCGATTACACGCCGGCCCAGCTGCAGCAGTCGGCCAATTTCATCAACCAGCATTATTCAGGGCTGGCGTTCGACGAGGTGCGCAACCGCCTGCAGGTGGAGCTGCGCCAGCTGCGCGACGATATGGGGCGCCTGATGCAGGCGGCGGTGGAGGCGGGCAGCGCGGCCATGGCGGAGAATGCCGAGGATATGGTGATCGCGGGCGAACGCAATCTGCTGTCGGTGTCGGACTTGTCGTCGAATATGACGTCGCTGCGCCAGATGTTCGATCTGTTCGAGCAGAAGACGGGCCTGATGCAGCTGCTGGATGTGTCGTCCAAGGCGTCGGGCGTGCAGATCTTTATCGGCGGGGAGTCGAACCTGGTGCCGATGGATGAGATGAGCGTGGTCACCGCGCCGTATGAGGCCAACGGCAAGATCGTGGGGACGCTGGGGGTGATCGGGCCGACCCGCATGGCCTACGAGCGGGTGATTCCGATTGTGGATATTACGTCGCGGCTGTTGTCGAATGCGCTGAGCCAGCATTAGAACCCAGGGCGTGACCCTGGTGTCAGGCACGTCGTGCCTGACACCTGCTTTGGGCCGTGGGTGTTAATGGCGGTGCGGGCAGTTCACTTTGGTGCAGTTGCCGTACATGGCCAGCGCGTGCTCGGCGATCTTGAAGCCGCGCTCCTGGGCGATCATTTGCTGGCGCTTCTCGATTTCTTCGTCGACAAACTCTTCCACGCGGCCGCAGTCCAGGCAGACCAGGTGGTCGTGGTGCGAGCCTTCGTTCAGCTCGAAGATCGCCTTGCCGCTCTCGAAGTGGTTGCGGTTGAGCAGGCCGGCCTGCTCGAACTGGGTCAGCACCCGGTAGACGGTGGCCAGGCCCACGTCCATGTTCTCGGCCAGCAGCTGTTTATAGACGTCTTCCGCCGTCAGGTGGCGCACCGGACTGCTCTGGAAAATGTCGAGAATCTTCAGGCGTGGCAGGGTGGCCTTCAGGCCCGAGGCCTTCAGGTCGGTGGGGCTGTTACTCATGTTTGGTATCGTATGTGGCTGGAGTGCTTTATGATATAGCGTTTTGGCACTTCTGCTCAATTGGATTTGAGGTCACTTATGCGCGTCACCCCGGCTTTGCCGACTATTTTGTTGCACCGTATGAAACGCTCGGCCCCGCTGCTGGCGGCCATGATCCTCGCTGGCTGCGCCAGCAAACAGGCGGCGCCGACCGCGCCGGTGGTGGCCTCCCAGGGCGCCCAGACCACCACCGTTACCCAGCTGCAGAAGTTCATGTGGTTCTTCTCGCCCTACCGTCCGGACATCCAGCAGGGCAATTTCGTGTCGCAGGAAATGATGGCCCAGTTGAAAGTGGGCATGACCAAGGACCAGGTCAAGTTCCTGCTGGGCACGCCGCTGATGGCCGATGTCTTTCACGGCGACCGCTGGGATTACCCGTTCCGCCTGGCCAAGGGCAATGGCGAGCTGACCACCAGCGCCGTGGTCGTCTACTTCGACAAGGATGGCAAGGTGGAGCGCTTCGAAGGCGGCAACCTGCCGACCGAACAGGAATACATCGCCCGCATCGCCGGCCCGATCAAGGCCTTCCAGAAGGCCGAGAAGGCGGCCGCCGAGGCGCAGGGCCAGCCGCAGCGCGCGCCGCTGCCGTCCGGCCAGGACACGGGCACCGCAAAATAAGGACAGCAATGAGTACTCTGAATATCGCAATCGCCGGCGCCGGCGGCCGCATGGGCCGCATGCTGATCGAGGCCGTGCAGGCCGCGCCGGACTGCCAGCTGGCTGGCGCACTGGACCGCGCGGGCGGCGCCAATATCGGCCACGACGCGGCGGCCTTCACCGGCCAGCCGGCCGGCGTGGCCGTGTCGGCCGGGCTGGCCGAGGGCCTGAAGGATGCGCAATTCCTGATTGACTTCACCCGTCCGGAAGGCACGCTGCAGCACCTGGCTTACTGCGCCGAGCATGGCATCAAGATGGTGATCGGCACCACCGGCTTCGACGAAGCCGGCAAGGAAGCGATCCGCAAGGCGGCCGAGAAGACCGCCATCGTGTTCGCGCCGAATATGAGCGTGGGCGTGAACGTGACGCTGAAGCTGCTGGAATTCGCGGCGAAAAGCCTGAACACGGGCTATGACATTGAAATCATCGAGGCGCACCACCGCCACAAGGTCGATGCGCCGTCCGGCACCGCGCTGAAGATGGGCGAGGTGATCGCCGGCGCGCTGGGGCGCGACCTGAAGGATTGCGCCGTGTATGCGCGCGAGGGCGTCACCGGCGAACGCGATCCGTCCTCGATCGGCTTTGCCACCGTGCGCGGCGGCGATATCGTGGGCGACCACACGGTGCTGTTTGCCGGCGATGGCGAGCGCATCGAGATCAGCCACAAGTCATCGTCGCGCGTGACCTATGCGCACGGTTCGCTGCGCGCGGCACGCTTCCTGGCGGACAAGCCGACCGGCCTGTTCGATATGTATGACGTGCTGGGCCTGAACGGCTGATGGAGCATTTCAGCTTTGCCAGCTTCTGGGAGCGCACGGACGCCGTCGGCCACGCCGTCGCCTACCTGCTGCTGGCGATGTCGCTGCTGAGCTGGTATTTCATCCTGGCCAAGGGCTGGGCCTCCTGGCGCGTGCGCCGCAGCAAGGGCGTGGTGCAAGCTTTCTGGGATGCGCCGACGCTGAACGATGGCGTGGCGACCGTGAGCTCGGGCGATCCGGAAGGCATTTATGCGGCGCTGGCAGAAGCGGGCGCGGCCGGCGTGCACGTGGTGGGCCGGGCCACGCTGGCGGGCGAGATGGGGCGCGGCGAGCAACTGACACGCGTGCTGCGCGATGCGATCCACGTCTCGACCACGCGGCTGGAGAGCGGGCTGACCCTGCTGGCGTCGGTCGCGTCCACCGCGCCCTTCGTCGGGCTGATGGGCACGGTATGGGGCATTTACCATGCGCTGGCGGCCGTGTCGGCCTCCGGCACGGTGCAGATCGACAAGGTGGCCGGTCCGGTGGGCGAGGCGCTGATCATGACGGGCATCGGCCTCTTGGTGGCGGTGCCCGCGGTGCTGGCCTATAACGGCTTCAACCGCATCAACCGCCTGACCCTGAGCGAGCTCGACGCCTTTGCGCATGACCTGCACGCTTACCTGACGCGCGACGGCGCAGGCGTCTGAGATGGCTTTCGGCGCCTTCAACCACCACCGGCAGAAGGAGTCCATGGCGGACATCAATGTCACGCCGATGGTCGATGTGATGCTGTGCCTGCTGGTGATCTTCATCATCAGCGCGCCGATGTTCACCAATGCCGTGAAGCTGGATTTGCCGAAGGCGCAGGCGGCCGCGTCGCCGCAGCAGCCTGATACGCTGTCCGTGTCGATCGATGCGACCGGCACGGTGTTCTGGAATAATGAGGCGCTGAAGGCTGCGGAGCTCGACGAGCGCCTGGCCGTAGCCGCCGCCCGCCAGCCGCAGCCGGAGCTGCAGCTGCGCGCTGACAAGGATACGCGCTACGAGGTCGTGGCGCAGGTGATGGCCGCCGCCCAGACCCACGGCCTGGCGAAGATCGGCTTCGTCACCGACCCCAAGAAGGACAAGTAACCATGGCTACCGCCACCCTGAACGGCGCTGCAATCGCCAGCGCCGACGATTTCCATTCCCAGAGTCGCGAGGCGTTCGGCTTCCCGGAGTTTTATTCGAATTCGATCGATGCGTGGGTCGATTGCCTGTCGTATCTGCGCGATGAGGAGAATATGACGAAGTTCCGGCTGAAGGGGAATGAGGTGCTGGAGATTGTGATCACCGATTCGGCGAAGATGCCGGCGGATCTGCTGGAGGAGATTACGTACTGCGTCGGCGGGATCAATGAGCGCTATGAGGATTATGGCGAGAAGCCTGCGCTGAAGCTGACCTTGAAGTAAACCAGAGGCGTAAAGCTAGTGTCAGGCGCATCGTGCCTGACACTTGATTTTGCTTCAGGGTTTTTCGCCGGGGGCCAGGGTCAGGACGTCGAAGCCGGTCTCTGTTACGGTGACCATATGCTCCCATTGCGCCGACCAGGTCCGGTCGGCGGTGACGACGGTCCAGCCGTCGGGCAGGGCGCGGGTCTGGTGCTTGCCGGCGTTGATCATGGGCTCGATGGTGAACACCATGCCCGGCTGCAGCACCATGCCCGTGCCGGGACGGCCGTAGTGCAGCACCTGCAAATCCTCGTGGTAGACCATGCCGATGCCGTGGCCGCAGTAGTCGCGCACGACGCTGAAGCCGGCCGCTTCGGCCAGCGACTGGATGGCGTGCCCCACATCGCCCAGGGTGGCGCCGGGTTTCACGGCGCGGATGCCGGCCCACATCGCGTCATACGTTACTTCCACCAGCTTGCGCGCGGCTTTCGAGGGATTGCCGACGTAGTACATGCGGCTGGTGTCGCCGAACCAGCCATCCTTGATCACGGCGACGTCGATGTTGATGATGTCGCCATCCTTCAGGATCTTCTTCGGGCTGGGGATGCCGTGGCAGATCACTTCGTTGACCGAGGTGCAGATGGTCTTGGTGAAGCCGGCATAGCCGACGTTGGCCGGGATGACGTTCTGCACCTGGGTGATGTAGTCGTAGCAGATCTTGTCCAGCTGCTCGGTGCTCACGCCGGGCTTGACGTATTCGCCGATCATGGTCAGCACATCGGCCGCCAGTTGCCCGGCCGCGCGCGCGGATTCGACCTGGCCGGGACTCTTGATCAGGATGGATTTGTTGTCGCGCTTGCCCATGGTGTGGAACGGTTGGTGGGGGGAGGGGCGCATGGTATCACAAGCGCCCCTGCGCCGCCGCGGCAGCCGCTGCGGGTCAGCGGACTTTGGATGGGTCGAAATGGGCGTTTTCGATCAGTCCCAGCACGTTGCCGAACGGGTCGGCCAGCTCGGCAACCTTGATGCCTTCGCCCACGTCCTGGATTTCTGAGTGAGTACTTGCTCCCAATGCGAGCACGCGCTGGACTTCTTCTGCGATGTTTTCCACGCCCCAGTAGACCTGGGTGCCGGTCTTGCCGGGCGTCCCGTCCGGCAGCAGCCCCAGCTCGAAGCCGCCGATTTCGAAACCGACGTAGAAGGGTTGGTCGAAGTAGGGCTCCTTCTGGAATACCCTGGCGTACCAGGCTTTGCCGGCCTCCAGGTCGGGGCAGGGGTAGATGGCGGTGCGCAGGCCTTTGATCATGGTCGTTCTCCTCTGGTTATTGGATGATGCGCATCTTGCCATGCTGGCGGGCGGCTGGATTGGAAAAATGGAAACCTAGTCGAGGAAGGCGTCTTCGGCGCGCCGCGCATCTACCCGGCGCTCGGGGCCGCCCGGCCACCAGTGGCTAGTTTGGCCGTTTGCGGCCAGGATTCTTGCCTGGGTGTCGATTGGGGGGATTCGCGGCAGGCGGTGGGGCTGCTCGGGCGTTGCCCGGCCGCCAGCCAGATGCGCGCGCGGCGCTTCGCGTGGCGGTGTTGGCGGCATGCCGGCGGCGGCTGCCGGGGCGACGGGCGCAGACGGCGCGGAGGGGGAGGCGGGAGGCGCGGGATTGTGCAGGGCGCGCTCGGCCCGGCGCAGCTCGTCGCGGCGGACGTGGGCGGGCTTCCAGGCGGTTTCGCCGGGCAAAAGCAAGGAGATTTCGGTCCAGGCGTTGCGCGGGATGCCATCCATCATGCTGACGAACTGGTTGGGCGAGAGCGGCCTGCCGTCGTGAATGATCTCGTCGCCATGCACTTCGGCGTAGCGGCTGCCGTCTTCGCGGCTCCAGACGCGCAGCTGCGTTCCCTCGGGAAGGAACAGGCTTTTCCACTGGTAGCCGCGCGGCCGGTGGGCTGGCGGCGCGGGCGTGCGCGCGGCGGCAAGCCACTCGCGTATTGCCTGATCGGCAAGCTCGGCTGCGCGGTCCGGCGAGCCGCTGGCGGCGGCAAAGTTGAGCAGGTCGAGCATGGTGGATGGGGTTATCGCCAGGGTCAGTATTGGAAACATTCTGAAATCTCCTCTGAAAACCTCTGAAATCTTCTGATTTGATCTGAAATCCCTGACAGAGTTCCCTGAGTGGCCGCAATTTGTAATTTCAGAGGATTTCAGAGGTTTTCAGAAGATTTCAGAGGGCGATTTCAGAAGATTTCCAATACAGGGGTGCGCGAGACACCGATACCCTATTTCCTTAGCGGGAGGCGAGCCAGGCGTCGGGGGCGGCGCCGGCGAAGTCGTGGAAGTCGCGGATGAGGTGGGATTGGTCGAAGTAGCCGCAGGCGAGGGCGAGGTCGGCCCAGTCGGGCGCGGCCGGCCCGGCGGCGGGCGATGCGGACGGGGCGCGGGCGGCGGCAGTGGCGTGGCGGAAGCGGGTGATGCGGGCGAAGAGTTTGGGCGAGAGGCCGACTTGCTCGCGGAACCGGGCGGAGAGATGCTGGCGCGAGACGCCAAGGGTGTCGGCGAGGGCTTCGACGCGCAGGGCGCCACCGGAGGACTCGATGGCGGCGACTGCCTGCCGTGCCAGGCCGGCGCCGGCGCCGGGCGCGAGGGCGAGGCGGGCCAGCAGGGCGGACTCGATCAGGCCAAGCCGGGCGCGGTCGTCGAGGTCGGCGGACCAGAGCGCGTCGCCGAGGCGCTCGGCGTCGGTGCGGGGCCAGAGCTGGTCGAGGTCGGCGCGGGCGTCGGCCAGGGCGGGCAGGCAGGGGCCGAGGAAGAGGCTGGCGGCGCCGGGAAGGAAGCGCACGGCGGCCGTGCGCACTGGTCCGGCGGACGGCACATCGATAAAGCGGCTCATCATGCCGACGGCGAAGGCTGCGCCGGTATCCTGCCAGAGGATGTCGACGCAGTTATCGGGCAGTACACGGTGGGAAAACGCGGCCCGGGCGGCAGGCGGCAGCACGGACGAAGTCCAGAAGCAGGCCACCAGGCCGGCCAGCGCCGGGCCGGGCGGATATTCGCTGTAGCGCATCATGTCGCGGCGCACCAAGGCATTGCGTATAATGATCGGTTCATATCACTCATTGTGCGCTACATCATGCAAGAAAAATATAGTCCCGCAGACGTCGAAAAAGCCGCCCAAGCCCACTGGAAGGCGATCGACGCCTACAAAGCCGTCGAAAACGACCCCGCGTTTCCCAAAAGGCAAGTATTACGCCTGCTCGATGCTGCCTTACCCGTCCGGTAAGCTGCACATGGGTCACGTGCGCAACTATACGATCAATGACGTGATGTACCGCTACCTGCGCATGAACGGCTACAACGTGCTGATGCCGATGGGCTGGGACGCCTTCGGCATGCCGGCCGAGAATGCGGCGATGGCGAACAAGGTGCCGCCGGCGCAGTGGACGTATTCGAACATCGCCCACATGAAGGAGCAGATGGAGTCGATGGGCCTGGCGATCGACTGGTCGCGCGAGATGGCCGCCTGCAAGCCCGAGTACTACAAATGGAACCAGTGGATGTTCCTGAAGATGCTGGAAAAGGGCATCATCTACCTGAAGACGGGCACCGTGAACTGGGATCCGGTGGACCAGACCGTGCTGGCCAACGAGCAGGTGGTCGATGGCCGCGGCTGGCGTTCCGGCGCGCTGATCGAAAAGCGCGAAATCCCGATGTACTACGTGCGCATCACCGACTACGCCGAAGAGCTGCTGGACTACGTGGACCACAAGCTGCCCGGTTGGCCGGAGCGCGTGCGCATCATGCAGTCGAACTGGATCGGCAAGAGCACCGGCGTGCGCTTCGCCTTCCCGCACAATATCAAGGGCGACGATGGCCAGCTGATCAACGACGGCAAGCTGTATGTGTTCACCACCCGTCCCGACACCATCATGGGCGTGACCTTCTGCGCGGTGGCCGCCGAGCACCCGCTGGCCACCCACGCCGCCAAGGACAAGCCTGAGCTGCAAGCCTTCATCGCCGAGTGCAAGATGGGTTCCGTGATCGAAGCGGACATGGCGACGATGGAAAAGAAGGGCATGCCGACCGGCCTGTTCGTCACCCATCCGCTGACCGGCGAGCAGGTCGAAGTCTGGGTCGGCAACTATGTGCTGATGACCTATGGCGACGGCGCCGTGATGGGCGTACCGGCGCACGACGAGCGCGACTTCGCCTTCGCCAAGAAATACCATCTGCCGATCAAGCAGGTGATCACCGCCGAAGGCCAGAGCTACTCCACCGACGCGTGGCAGGAATGGTATGGCGACAAGTCCGTGTCGGTGGTCGCCAACTCCGGCAAGTACGACGGCCTGCGCTACACCGAGGCGCTGGAAGCGATTGCCGCCGACCTGGCCGCCAAGGGCCTGGGCGAGAAGAAGACCACCTTCCGCCTGCGCGACTGGGGCATCTCGCGCCAGCGCTACTGGGGCACGCCGATCCCGATGATCCACTGCGATGCCTGCGGCGCCGTGCCGGTGCCGGAAAAGGACTTGCCGGTGGTGCTGCCGGAAGACTGCGTGCCCGATGGCACGGGCAACCCGCTGAACAAGCATGAAGCCTTCCTCAAGTGCGACTGCCCGCAGTGCGGCAAGCCGGCGCGCCGCGAGACCGACACGATGGACACCTTCGTCGACTCGTGCTGGTACTACATGCGCTATACCTCGCCCGGTTCGAACGACGCGATGATCGACCAGCGCAACGATTACTGGATGCCGATGGACCAGTACATCGGCGGCATCGAGCACGCCGTGCTGCACCTGCTGTATGCGCGCTTCTGGACCAAGGTGATGCGCGACTTCGGCCTGGTCAAGTTCGACGAGCCTTTCGTCAACCTGCTGACCCAGGGCATGGTGCTGAACGAAACCTATTACCGCGAAGACGCATCCGGCAAGAAGACCTGGTTCAACCCGGACGACGTGGACCTGACCACGGACGACCGCGGCCGCCCCGTGTCGGCCATCCTGAAGGCGGACGGCCAGCCGGTCAAGCTGGGCGGCATCGAGAAGATGTCCAAGTCGAAGAACAATGGCATCGACCCGCAGGTGCAGATCGAGCAGTACGGCGCCGACACCGCGCGCCTGTTCACCATGTTCGCCGCGCCTCCCGAACAGACGCTGGAATGGTCCGGTTCCGGCGTGGAAGGCGCCAACCGCTACCTGAAGCGCGTGTGGAACTTCGGCTATGCCCAGCGCGACGCGATCCGCGCCGCCGGTTCGCCGCTGGCCGCCGCCGCGTCCACCGACGAGGGCAAGACGCTGCGCCGCGAACTGCACAAGGTGCTGCAGCAGGCCGACTACGACATCAAGCGCATCCAGTACAACACCGTGGTGTCGGCCTGCATGAAGATGCTGAACACGCTGGAAGCGGCCGAGGGCGCGGAGCCGGCCGTGCTGGCCGAAGGCTATGCGATCTTCCTGCGCCTCTTGAACCCGGTGGCGCCGCACATCACCCACGTGCTGTGGCAGGAGCTGGGCTATGCCGGCGACATCCTGGATGCACCGTGGCCGCAGGTCGATCCGGCCGCGCTGGAGCAGTCCGAGATCGAACTGATGATCCAGGTGAACGGCAAGCTGCGCGGTGCGGTCAAGGTGCCGAAGGCCGCCGACAAGGCTGCCATCGAAGCGGCGGCGCTGGCCGAGGAAAGCGTGCAGAAGTTCATCGAAGGCACGCCGAAGAAGGTCATCGTGGTGCCGGGCAAGCTGGTTAACATCGTGGTGTAATCGATATGGCGAAGATGACTCTTGTGCAACGCGCGGCGGCCGCCGCGCTGCTGGCGGCGGCACTGGCCGGCTGCGGCTTCCACCTGCGCGGCGAAGGCGGCAACTACACGCTGCCGTTCTCCTCGCTGTACGTGGGCCTGCCGGAGTCGTCGCCGCTGGCGATCGACCTGAAGCGCAATATCCGCGCCAATGGCCACACCGCCGTCGCCCGCGTGGCGAAGGATGCCGAGGCTAGCATCGAAGTGCTGACGGACCCGGAAAAGACGCGCACCAAGACCATCCTGTCGCTGAACAGCAATGGCCGCGTGCGCCAGTACCTGCTCAGCTACAACATCGTGTTCCGCATCACCGACAAGGCGGGCAACGAGCTGCTGGGACCGACGCCGATCAACCTGCAGCGCCCGATCGACTTCAATGAAACCCAGGTGCTGGCGAAGGAACAGGAAGAAGCGCTGCTGTACAAGGACATGCAGACCGACCTGGTGCAGCAGATGATGCGCCGCATGGCAGCCATCAAGCCGCAGGCCGCGGCCGCCCCTTCGACCGTGCCGCCGGTGCCGACCGCGCCGGGCCTGGTGCCGAACGCGCCGCCCGTGGTGCAGTAAGGCCGCCATGCAGCTGCGCGCCGACGCCCTGGACGCCCACGTCGCCAAGACGCTGGCGCCCCTGTACGTAATCACCAGCGACGAGCACCTGCTGGCGCTGGAGGCGGCCGACAAGATCCGCCGCGCCGCCCGCGCGCAAGGCTATTCCGAGCGCGAAGTGCTGACGGTGGAGCGCAGCTTCAAGTGGGGCGAGCTGCTGGCCGCCAACCAGGCCATGAGCCTGTTCGGCGACAAGAAGCTGATCGAATTGCGCATCCCGTCCGGCAAGCCGGGCAAGGATGGCGGCGCTGCGCTGCAGGCATATGCGAAAGACCTGGGTCCGGACAACCTGACCCTGATCACCCTGCCCAAGCTGGACTGGCAGACGCAGAAGGCGGCCTGGGTGGCGGCGTTGCAGCAAAGCGCCGTCTACATCGACATCCCGAACATCGAGCGCAACGCGCTGCCCGGCTGGATCGCCGGCCGCCTGGCCGCGCAGGGCCAGAGCGCGGAGCGCGCCAGCCTCGATTTCATCGCCGACCGGGTGGAAGGCAATCTGCTGGCCGCGCACCAGGAAATCCAGAAACTGGGCCTGCTGCACGAGCCGGGCAAGCTGAGTCACGAACAGGTGCAGGATGCGGTGCTGAACGTGGCGCGCTACGACGTCTTCAAGCTGTCCGAAGCCATGCTGGCGGGCGACCCGGCGCGCCTGATCCGCATGCTGGAAGGCTTGAAAGGCGAGGGCGAGGCGCTGCCGCTGGTACTGTGGGCGGTGTCCGAGGAAATCCGCACACTGCTAAAATTAAAGGCAGCGATGGCGCAAGGGCGCCCGCTGCCGGCCCTGCTGAAGGAATACCGGATCTGGGGCCCGCGCGAGCGCATGATGGAACCGGCCCTGCGCCGCGTCTCGCTCGCCACGCTGGAAGCGGCCATGCAGCAGGCCGCGCAAGTGGACAAAATGGTCAAGGGACTGCGCGCGAAATCTTTCGCGGGCGACGCCTGGGACGCGATGCTGCAACTGGCACTGAAAGTCGCAAGAGGATGAGTATGGACATCAAGCAGTATATGGAAGACATCGGGCGCCGCGCCCGCGCCGCATCGCGCGGCATGGCGCGCGCCGACAGCGCGCAGCGCAACCGCGCGCTGGAACTGATTGCCGCCGCCATCGAGCGCGAAGCGCCGGCCCTGCGCGCGGCCAACGAGCAGGACGTGGCCGCCGCGCGCGCCGCCGGCCTGGCGCCGGCCATGCTGGACCGCCTGCTCCTGTCGGACAAGGCGATCGCCACCATGGTGGAAGGCTTGCGCCAGATCGTCGCCCTGCCGGACCCGATCGGCGAAATCTCGAACATGAAATTCCGCCCCACCGGCATCCAGGTGGGCCAGATGCGCGTGCCGCTGGGCGTGATCGGCATCATCTATGAAGCGCGTCCCAACGTCACCGTGGACGCCGCCGGCCTGTGCATCAAGAGCGGCAACGCCACCATCCTGCGCGGCGGCTCGGAAGCGATCCACTGCAACCGCGCGCTGGCGAAACTGGTGGCCGAGGGCCTGGCCGGGGCCGGCCTGCCGGCCGACGGCGTGCAGGTGGTCGACACCACCGACCGCGCCGCCGTGGGCGCCCTGATCACCATGCCGCAGTATGTGGACGTCATCGTGCCGCGCGGCGGCAAGGGCCTGATCGCGCGCCTGATGGAAGAAGCCACGGTGCCGATGATCAAGCACCTGGACGGCATCTGCCACGTGTACATCGACGCGAAAGCCGACCTGGGCAAGGCGCTGGACATCGGCTTCAACGCCAAGTGCCACCGCTACGGCACCTGCAACACGATGGAAACGCTGCTGGTGGCGCGCCCCGTCGCCGCCGAAGTGCTGCCGCAGCTGGCGCAGCGCTACGCCAGCGAGCAGGTCGAGCTGCGCGCCGACGACGA
Source organism: Pseudoduganella sp. UC29_106 (assembly GCF_044055365.1). NCBI lineage: Bacteria > Pseudomonadati > Pseudomonadota > Betaproteobacteria > Burkholderiales > Oxalobacteraceae > Pseudoduganella > Pseudoduganella sp. UC29_106. The sequence continues at coordinate 204,694 of NZ_CP171977.1, forward strand.
GGCCTACGCCATCCTGGCCGCCGCCGGCTACCCGCAGCTGGCGCACGCCACGGAAGAAGACTGGGCCACCGAATACCTGGCGCCGATCCTGGCCGTGCGCATCGTCGACGGCCTGGACGCCGCCATCGAGCACTGCAACAACTGGTCGTCCAAGCACACCGAGGCGATCGTCACCGAAGACTACAGCGCCGCCATGCGCTTCCTGCGCGAAGTCGATTCCTCCTCGGTGATGGTGAACGCCTCCACCCGTTTCGCCGACGGCTTCGAATACGGCCTGGGCGCCGAGATCGGCATTTCCAACGACAAGCTTCACGCGCGCGGCCCGGTGGGACTCGAAGGCCTGACCTCGCTCAAGTACGTGGTGTTCGGCCACGGCGAAACACGCAAATAAAGGAACTCAATGCTCTGGGTAAAAGCGCTGCACATCGTCTTCATCGTTGCCTGGTTCTCCGGCCTGTTCTACCTGCCGCGCATCTTCGTCAACCTGGCGATGGAAGTGCCGGGGCCCGCGAGCGAGCGCCTGCTGACGATGGGCAGAAAGCTGTACCGCTTTACCACGATGCTGGGCGTGCTGGCGCTGGTGTTCGGCCTGTGGCTCACCTGGCTGCAATATGTGGCCGCCGGCATCAAGCTGCCCGGCTGGCTGCACGCCAAGCTGGCTTTTGTGGTGCTGGTGATCGGCTACCACCACGCCTGCGGCGCGCTGCTGAAAAAATTCGAACGTGGCGCCAATGCGCGCAGCCACGTGTTTTACCGCTGGTTCAATGAAGTGCCTGTGCTGATGCTGCTGGCGATCGTGATCCTCGTGGTCGTCAAGCCATTCTGAAAGGTAGCACATGACATCCTATTTCTGCCCATGCCCGCGCGGCATGGAAGCGGCGCTGGCTGAGGAACTGGGCGAAATCGCCCAGGGCAGCCCGACGCTGAAAATCCACAACCAGGTGCCGGGCGGCGTGCACTGCTCGGGCGACCTGTACGACGCCTACCGCATCAACCTGCATTCGCGCATCGCCTCGCGCGTGCTGATGCGCATGGGCGTGTGCCACTACGACAACGAGAACGACATCTACGACCTGGTGCTGGGCCAGGCCTGGGAAGAATGGTTCGGCGTCGATCACACGATCCGCGTCGACGTGACCGCCATCAAGTCGCCCCTGAAGTCGCTCGAATTCATCACGCTGAAGATCAAGGACGCCGTGTGCGACCGCTTCCGCGACATGTACAACAAGCGTCCCTCGGTCGATACGCGCGAGCCGGACATGCGAATCGTTGGCTTCCTCGACCAGCGCCAGTTCATCATCTATCTCGACACCTCGGGCGAAGCGCTGTTCAAGCGCGGCTGGCGCAGCGAGACGGGTGACGCGCCGCTGCGCGAGAACCTGGCGGCCGGCCTGCTGCGCGTGTCGGGCTGGAAGCCGGGCGTGCCGCTGTTCGACCCCATGTGCGGCTCGGGCACCATCCTGTGCGAAGCGGCGCAGATGGTGCAGGGCATCCCGCCGGGCGCGCGCCGCTCCTTCGCCTTCGAGAAGTTCTACGATTTCGATCCCGAGCCGTGGCAGGCGATGAAGGCGGCCATCAAGCCCAATCCCTTGCCGTCCGAGCCGAGCATCTTCGGTTCCGACATCTCCGGCGACATGATCGCCATGGCGCGCCACAACCTGAAGAGCGCCGGCATCCTGTTCGACGTGCCGCTGAAGCAGATCGAGGCGCAGCAGGTGCAGGCGCCGACCGCCACGCCCGGCATCTTGCTGACCAATCCGCCGTACGGCGAGCGGATCGGCGTGCGCGGCGATTCCTCGCTGGAGGAAGATGAGCTGGCGAAGTCCTTCTACGGCGCGCTGGCCACCACCCTCAAGCAGCGTTTCGCCGGCTGGACGGCCTATTTCTTCACCGCCGACCTGGGCTTGCCCAAGATGCTGCGCCTGAAAGAGTCGCGCAAGACGCCGTTCTTCAACGGCGCGCTCGAGTGCCGCCTGTTCCGCTTCGACATGGTCGCGGGCTTCAACCGCAAACCGGGGTCAGATCCGACATTCGGACACGAGCGCGGCGGTAGCGCAGCGGAGCCGGCCGCAGCCCCAGTCTCGGCCCCAGCACCGGCGCCAGCGCCGGCCGCGGCAGGTCCGTGGGCCGCCGCCAAGCCGGGCGGGCCGCGTCCGCCGCGCAAGGGGAGCTGAACGCCGATGATGCCCCAGCCGCCGGCGAGCGTTCCGCCCGACCCTGATGCCGAGGTTCCCTCACCCCAGACGCGGCAACGCAAGCCGCTGGGCGCCGCGGCGCTGGCGGCGGTGCTGGCCGGGCTGTCGATGCTCGGCCCGTTCTCGATCGACGCCTACCTGCCTGCCTTCCCCAATATCCAGCAATCGCTGGGCGCCTCGCCGGTCGAGGTGCAGCAATCGCTGACCGCCTACCTGCTGGCCTTTGCCGGCATGGTGCTGTGGCACGGCGCCCTGTCCGACGCGTTCGGGCGGCGCAATGTGATCCTGGTCAGCCTGGTCACCTTCTGCATCGGCACCATCGGCTGCGCCTCCGCGCACAGCGTGCACTACCTGTGGTTCTTCCGCGTGGTACAGGGCGTGTCGGCCGGCGCCGGCGTCGTGGTGGGGCGCGCCATCATCCGCGATCTGTATGCCGACGCCGCGGCCGCGCGCCTGCTGTCGCTGGTGACGATGATCTTTTCCATCGCGCCCGCCGTGGCGCCCGTGCTGGGCGGCCTCATCGTCAAGTACTCGGACTGGCGCAGCATCTTCCTGTTCCTGGTCGGCTACACGGTGCTGCTGTTCGCCGTCTGCTACCGCCGCCTGCCGGAAACGCTGCCGCCGCACAAGCGCCAGCCCTTCAATCCCGTCTTCCTGTGGCGTAATTACCGCGACATCCTGTCCTCGCCGCTGTTCCATCTCAAAACGGGCGTGGTGGCGCTCAACTTCTGCGGCCTGTTCGTCTACATCACGGCCGCGCCGGTAGCGCTCCCAGGGCAATTGCACCTGGGCCCGGACGAATTCGCCTGGCTGTTCGTGCCGGCCGTGTCCGGCATCTTCCTGGGCGCGCTGGCCGCCAACCGCATCGCCGGCAAGTGGAGCTTCGCGCGCCAGATCCGCTTCGGCTTCGGCTTCCTGCTGTCGGCCGCCACGGTCAATGTCGGCTACCACCTGTTCTTCCCGCCGGCCGTGCCGTGGAGCACCTTGCCCATCTTTTTCTACACCTTCGGCATGTCGGTTGTAGCACCGGGCGCAACACTTCTGGCGCTGGACCTGTTCCCGCACATCCGAGGTACGGTAGCATCATGCCAGTCGTTTGCCGTGACGGTGCTGGCCGCCATCATTGCCGGCGTGATCGCGCCGGCGCTGTCGGACTCCTTCCTGTGGCTCGCTTGCGCCCAGCTATTCTTCACCGTGACCGCGCTGGGATTGTGGTTGACGTCGCGCGTGGTGAGGCGCATGCTTACGCCCCAATGAAGAAAAATGGCAACATTGTTTTATTTTTATCAATAGACTCCCGGGTCATTAATAAATGCAACAAAGTGTCTTCGGGAATTTGTATTGCCGCTAAGTTATAGTATATTTATGTTAATGGGCATTTGAGATTGCAAGCGAGAAATGCACTACCAAGCAGCTCCTGTTTGACGAATTGAATCGGCGCCCCTAATGGCAGGGCGCCAAATACTACTGGCGCCACGATGCATCAACCTGATCAAGACATCCGCAATCGCTTGCTGATCGCGCGTCTGCCGGCCATGCCGCAGATCCTCATCAAGCTGATTGAACTCCTGCAAGCCGACGATGCCGGCATGCCGGAGCTGGCCGCCCTGATCGCCAAGGATGCCGGGATGACGTCCAAGATCCTCGCTGTCGCCAACAGCTCGGCCTACCAGCGCCACAACCGCACGGTGGGCCTGGAGCAGGCCCTGGTCTCGCTGGGCACGGACATGATCAAGACGCTGGTGATCTCCGAGTCCGTGTTCCAGACCTTCAACAACTTCCCCCATTCCGGCAGCACCGACCTGCGCGCGTTTTGGAAAGGTTCCCTCACCACGGCCGTCATCGCGCGCGACATCGCCCGCGCCATGGATTACCCGCATGTGGAAGAGGCTTACCTGGCCGGCCTGCTGCACAATGTCGGCCGCCTGGCGCTGTTGTCCACGGCGCCCAAGGAATATGCCTACAACTTCACCGCACGCGACGACGAAGAGCTGTGCGCCGTCGAGCAGCGCACGCTGGAAATCACGCACACCGAAGCGGGCGCCTGGCTGATCGAGCGCTGGAACCTCGATTCCTTCCTGGCCGACTCCGTGCTGTACCACCACGAGCCGGTCACGCGCCTGGAGTCGGCCCACCCGCTGATCCGCATCGTGCGCCTGGCGCACCACCTGTGCTACCACGGCGACGAACCGCATGCGGCGGAAGACGCGGCCGCGCTGTGCGGCCTCGATCCGAGCCAGCTGGACGCCTTCACCAAGGCGGCCACGCGCCAGGTGCTCAAATCCGCCGACTACCTGGGCATCGACCTGACCGGCGCCGACGATATCGTGCCGCCGCCCGCCGTCGCGCCCACGCCGGCCGATCCGGTGCAGGCGCGCCTGTCCGAGGAAGTGCGCAATATGATGCTGGTGTCCGAGATGGGCCAGACCTTCGCGCGCCAGCAGGGCGAAGCCTCGATGCTGGAAGCGATGACGCGCTCGGCGCGCATCCTGTTCGATTTCGACACCACCGTGCTGCTGCTGGAGAACCCCACCGGCCACGCGCTGGAAGGCTTCGGCACCGGCGACGCGCAGCAGCGCCTGGCCGAATTCGCCATCCCGCTGAATAAGGGCGGCCTGATCGCCGATGCCGCCACCGAGCGCCGGCTGGCCTTCGCCACGCGCGGCGCCCAGCCGCTGACGATCGCCGAGGAGCAGCTGTTCCGCATCCTCGGCACCGATTCCATGGTGTGCCTGCCGCTGGTGGCCGGCCAGCGCTGCCTCGGCGTGCTGGTGGGCGGCGCGGCCGCCTGGCAGCTGCCGTCCTACCAGAAGCGCGAGCGCTTCCTGCAATCGTTCGGCAGCCAGGCCGCCGCCGCGCTGGAGACGGCCATTTCCGAACGGGGCCACGCGCGGCGCCAGATCGCCCATGTGGCCGAGGAATACCGCGAAGCGTCGCGCCGCGTGGTGCACGAGGTGAACAACCCGCTGTCCATCATCAAGAACTACCTGTCGGTGCTGGACGCCAAGCTGGCGCGGCGCGAGCCGGTGGTGTCCGAGATGTCGATCCTGAACGAGGAAATCGACCGCGTGGGCCAGCTGATCCACGGCCTGGCCGACCTGCAGCCGACCGATACTGGCAGCGTGACCCATATCGGCCGCGTGGTGGACGAGGTGCTGCGCCTGTTCCGCGCCACCGACTTCGTGCCGGCCTCGGTGCAGCTCATCCTGCGCATGCTGGACGAGCCGAACGAGATCGACGGCGATGCCGACCTGCTGAAGCAGATCCTCGTCAACCTGATCAAGAATTCGGTGGAAGCCATGCCGGGCGGCGGCCGCATCGAAATTGCCAACCGCGGCCTGGTCAACCGCGAGCGCAAGCTGTACGTCGAATTGGTGGTGGCCGACAGCGGCCCGGGCCTGTCCGCCGAGGTATTGGCTAATCTGTTTACCGCGGTGAAGAGCAGCAAGGAAGGCAAGCACCATGGACTGGGCTTGTCCATCGTGCACAGCCTGGTCAAGCGCATGGGCGGCGAAATCACCTGCCGCAGCGGCGGCACGGGCACCACTTTCGAAATCCTGCTGCCAGCCCGCGGCAGTACCAGCCAGATCGCGACCGTGCCCGCGCGCGTGATGGATTCCGTATAAGGCCATGATGAACCCGACGAACCCGAACCCGCTCATGGCTCCCGAAGACGGACTCATTCCGCCCGCACCCGAATTCCAGCCGCGCCTGCTGCTGGTGGATGACGAACCCCGCCTGCTGACCTCCCTGTACGAACTGCTGCGCGGCCACGACTACCAGCTGGTCACCGCGTCCTCCGGCAGCGAAGCGCTGGCCCACCTGAACCGCCTGCAATTCGACCTGGTGCTGCTCGACCTGCGCCTGCCGGACATCGGTGGCCACGAGATCATGGACTTCATTAACGCCAAGGAAATCGATGCAGACGTGATCGTGATGAGCGGCGAAGCGGGCATCGACGCGGCCATCGGCGCCCTGAAGCGGGGCGCCTACGACTACCTGCGCAAGCCCTACAATCCGCCCGAGCTGCTGAAGACCGTGGAGAACGCGCTGCAAAAGCGACGCCTGGCGGTCGAGAACCGCCGCATCGGACAGCGCCTGGAAAACTCGGAGAAGATGTACCGCTACCTGGTGGACTCTTCGCCGGACATCATCTACACCCTGAACCACGAAGGCTGCTTCACCTTCGTCAACGACCGCGCCTACCAGCTGCTGGGCTTCTCGCGCGAGGAGCTGCTGGGGAAGCACTATTCCATCCTGGTGCACGACGAGGACCTGGAGCGCGCCCGCTATGTGTTCAATGAGCGCCGCGTCGACGAACGCGCCTCGCGCAATGTGGAGCTGCGCCTGAAGTGCAATTCGGGCGGCGGCGCCGACCGCACCTTCAACAACACGCTGATGACGATTTCGCTGAATGCGATCGGCATGCACGTGCCGGGCGAGGAAGTGGCCAAGCACGAATTCTTCGGCACCTATGGCGTGGCGCGCGACATCACCGACCGCAAGCGCGCCGAAGAAATGATTTCCTACCAGGCCTACCACGACATCCTGACCGACCTGCCGAACCGCATGCTGTTCAAGGATCGCCTGGGCCTGGCCGTGATCCAGGCCAAGCGCAAGCTGTCCGAGCTGGCCGTGATGTTCGTCGACCTGGACCGCTTCAAGCTGGTCAACGATACCCTGGGCCATGTGAAGGGCGACGAGCTGCTGCAGCAGGCCGCGCTGCGCCTGAAGGAATGCCTGCGCAAGGGCGACACGCTGGCGCGCCAGGGCGGCGATGAATTCACCATCGTGCTGCCCGAGCTGCGCGACCGCGCCGATGCCAAGTCGATTGCGGACAAGTTCCTGGAAGTGCTGCAGAAGCCCTTCGACCTGGATGGCCACATCGTGCACATCTCGGCCTCGATCGGCATCGCCATCTATCCGGGCGACGGCGAAACCATCGAAGAACTGCTGCGCCATGCGGACATCGCCATGTACCAGGTAAAGGCGCTGGGCAAGAATGGCCACAGCTTCTACCATTCCTCGATGCAGGACATGTCGCACCAGAAGATCGCGCTGGAGCAGTCGCTGCGCAAGGCGCTGGAGCACAATGAACTGGAAATGTACTACCAGCCGCAGATCGACGTGGCCAGCGGCCGCATCATCGGCGCCGAAGGCCTGATGCGCTGGAACCATCCGCAGCGCGGCCTGCTGTCGGCCGGCGAATTCCTGCCCTTCGCGGAAGAGAATGGCCTGATGCTGCCGATCTCGGACTGGATGATCGGCGCCCTGTGCCGCGACCTGCTGATGTGGAATGCGGCCGGCGGCGACACGATCCGCCTGTCGCTCAACCTGTCGCCGCAATACCTGGACCGCGGCGACTTCTTCGAGAAGATGCGCGGCGCGCTGGCGCGCTACGGCATTTCGCCGGCGCAGATCGAAGTGGAAATCACCGAGAACATCTGCATCCGCAACCCGCAGTATGCGATCGAGCAGCTGAACAAGCTGTGCCAGCTGGGCGTGTCCGTCGCCATCGACGATTTCGGCACCGGCTATTCCTCGCTGTCCTATCTGCACCGCTTCCCGATCCACACCATCAAGATCGACCAGAGCTTCGTCAAGGAGATCCACGACGAGCATGGCCACTATCCGGTGATCCTGGCCATCATCTCGATCGCGCGCGGCCTGGGCCTGCACCTGGTGGCGGAGGGCGTGGAAACGGAAGTGCAGGCGCGCTACCTGCAGGCCAACGGCTGCTCGAGCATGCAGGGCTATCTCGTACTACCGCCCGATCTCGCTGTCCTCCTTCATCAATGTGCTGCAGGGGCAGAACCAGGTCGAAGGCGCAGCGCCCGATGCCGCTGCCTCACGCGTAGCGATCCAGGCCTGAGGCGCCCATGCAGCGCTACACGGCCAGCGAAGCGGACGCCTCGGGCGCCACCAATCACACCGCCGAATACCTGCGCGTGCGCGACCTCGCCGAGCGCGGCGTGCCCAATGCCCAGCACAGCCTGGGCTTCATGTACTTCAACGGCCAGGGCGTGGTGCAGAACTACGAGCTGGCTGCCGCCTGGTACCGCCAGGCCGCCAATGCGGGCCTGGAGCACGCGCAGTACAACCTGGGCGTCATGTACCAGAAAGGCCAGGGCGTGGAGCAGGATTATGCGGAAGCGGCGCGCTGGTACCAGCAGGCGGCCGAACAGGGCTACGCCGCCGCGCAGTACAACCTGGGCTGGCTGTACGCCAAGGGCCAGGGCATCGAACAGGACACCGAACAGGCGCGCCACTGGTTCGCCAAGGCCGCCGAACAGGGCGACGCGGGCGCGCAGAACAACCTGGGCATGATGTACGACACCGGCAAGGGCGTGCCGCAGGATTTCAGGCAAGCCATCATGTGGTACCGCCGCGCGGCCGAGCAGGGCTATGCGCGCGCCCAGTTCAACCTGGGCCTGCGCTATGCGAACGGGCAGGGCGTGCAGCAGGATGTGCAGCAGGCCATGTCCTGGTTCCGCAAGGCCGCCGAGCAGGGTTATGCGCCGGCCCAGTTCAACCTCGCGCTGCGCTTCGACAAGGGCGACGGCGTGGCGCAGGACAGCCAGAAGGCCATCCGGTGGTACACGGCGGCCGGCGAGCAGAATCATATGAGCTCCCAGTTCAACCTTGGCCTGATCTACGACAATGGCCACGGCGTGCCGCGCGACGAGCAGCTGGCGCTGGCCTGGTACCGCCGCGCCGCGGAGCAGGGCCATGCCGCCGCCCAGAACAACCTGGGCCTGCGCTATGACCACGGCCAGGGCGTGGCCCAGGATTACGACGAGGCGTCGCGCTGGTACCGCAAGGCCGCCGAACAGGGCTTCCCCGCCGCCCAGTACCACCTGGGCATGCTGTTCGATAACGGCCACGGCGTGGCGCAGGACCATCACGAAGCGATCTTCTGGTACCGCAAGGCGGCCGACCAGGGCCACCTGCGCGCCCAGTTCGACCTGGGACTGCGCTATGAAACGGGGCAGGGCGTGCCGCTCGACCTGCGCAAGGCCATGGGCTGGTACCAGCGCGCGGCCGAACAGAATTACGTCGCCGCCCAGTACATGCTGGGCCAGTTGCATGACCGCGACGATGGCCCGGCGCCGGACCTGGCGCAGGCCAATGCCTGGTACCGCAAGGCGGCCGAGCAGGGCCACACGCTGGCCCAGTTCACGCTGGCCCTGCGCCACGACAATGGCCAGGGCGTGCCCCGTGATTTCAATGCCGCACTGCAGTGGTACCTGGCTGCCGCACGCCAAGGCCATGCCCGTGCCCAGCTCAATGCGGGCCTGATGTACCTGAGCGGCCAGGGCGCCGCCGCCGACCCGGCCGCCGCCTGGCGCTGGCTGTCGCAGGCCGAACGCGCCGGCGTGCCCGGCGCCGCGCGCTATGTCTCGCAGGCCGCCGCGCGCCTGAATGCGTCCGAACTGGCCGCCCTGCGCACCCATCCCGACCTGCTCCCCGCCTGATATCTGCCTGACCCCGGCCGCGCATGGGCGCGGCGCGAAACGATCAATCCGGTGATTGGAGCCGGTGCGTCGTGCCATCCGCGCAACAAACAATCGGCCCGGCCCCAGGCCGGCGCGCGCCTATTGATCAAGTTTCTGACTTCTTCGGCAACCGGCGGTAAAAGCAATCAGCCCCATCCTACACTTCGTTACACAACAAACAAACACACCAGGAGACAGGATGAAGCTGCAGTATCGCAAGAGCATGGCGCTCGCCGTATCGCTCGCACTGGCCAGCATGGCCGCGGCCGCGCAGGAAGAGAATGTCGTTGTGGTTTCCGGTTTCCGCGCCAGTTTGAACAGCGCGCTGAACACCAAGAAGAACAGCGATGGCATCGTGGACGTAATCAAGGCCGAGGACATCGCCAAATTCCCCGACTCGAACCTGGCCGAATCCCTGCAGCGCGTGCCGGGCGTGTCGCTGTCGCGAGGCGACGGCGGCGAAGGCAAGCAGATCACCGTGCGCGGCCTGAATGCGGGCTTCACGCGCGTGCGCATCAACGGCATCGAAGGCGTGACCGCCACCGGCGCATCGGACATCAACGGCAGCACCAACCGCGGCCGCGGCTTCGATTTCAGCGTGTTTGCTTCGGAACTGTTCAACAGCCTGGAAGTGCGCAAGACGGCCGAAGCCAGCGTGGAAGAAGGCTCGCTGGGCGCGACCGTCGACCTGCGCACGGCACGTCCCTTCGACTTCAAGGGCCGCACCATCAGCCTGGGCGGGCAGGAGTTCTACAACAACCTGTCGCGCAAAGCCGAGCCGCGCCTGACCGCGCTGGTGTCCGACCGCTGGACCACCAGCTATGGCCAGTTCGGCGCCCTGATGTCCGCCGCGTATTCGAAGCGCACCTTGCGCGAAGAGGGCTATGAGGCGGTGGAGCTGCTCAGCGCGAACATGGACGGCGGCTTCTGCTCGCCGCTCGGCTACAGCCCGCAGAATCCCGTCAACACACCGGTCAAGGGCATCGACGCCAACAACTGCGGCTTCGGCGTGCCGCGGACCTCGAACACTGCCGCCTACAACGACGTGATGGGCCGCACCGACGATTTCGGCGGCACCGTCGCGAATCCGCCGCCCGGATCGGGCGCCTTCGCGCCGCGCATCCCGCGCTACCGCCGTTCGGAAACCCATTATGAACGCAGCGGTATCACCGGTTCCCTGCAGTGGCGCCCTGGCTCGCACACCGAACTGAATTACGATTTCCTCGGCGGGAAATTCGTCAACAGCCGCTACGACAACTACATCTCCGCGATTTCCTTCGGCCGCACGCTGGGCCAGGCCAACGGCAAGCCGCAGACCTCGATCGTGGACGCCCACTTCGACCAGAACGGCAGCTGGGACTACGGCAAGTTCAACGCCGTCGATATCCGCACCGAAGGCCTGCTGGACAAGTACACCACGCTGTTCCGCCAGAACGTGCTGTCCGGCCGCCACGATTTCAGCGACCGCTTCAAGGTGGACTTCCTGACAGGCGTCTCCAATTCGGACCTGGATGAACCGGTGCGCGCCACCGTGCAGTTCGACTCGCCCAATGTCAACGGCTTCTCCTGGGACTTCCGCCAGAACCGCAACGTGCCCGCGCTGAACTTCGGCATCGATGTCAGCAACCCGAACGCCTTCACCTTTGCACCGCAGGAGGCGGACGGCACTTTCCACGGTCAGTTCGTGGGCCGCTACCTGCATACCAAGAACAAGCTGAAGACGCACGCCATCAACGCCAGCTTTGAGCTGAACGACAACCTCACCCTGCGCGGCGGCCTCTCCAAGCGCAACAACAACTGGACCAATATCGAACTGGGCTCCGGCGGCAATGGCCTGAAGCTGCCAACCGGCACCACGCTGGCCGATGTGTCGCGCCAGATCAGCGGTTTCGGCCGCGGCCTCGATGGCTCGGGCGTTCCCTCGTCGTGGGCGGCGGTGGACTTGCAGAAGTTCCTTGGCGTGTACAACATCGAGTGCCACTGCTCCGCCGTGCCGGGCTCCGAATACAATGTGTTGGGCCAGGCCAACCGCGGCGTGGAAGAAAAGATCGACGCGCTGTTCGGCATGCTGGACTTCAAGTACGATGCCTTCGGCATTCCGCTGCGCGGCAATCTCGGCGTGCGCGGCGCCGATACCAAGGCCACGTCCTTCGCGCTGGTCAACGCCAACAATGTGCTGACGCCGGTGGTGGTCGAACACAAATACCGCGACTGGCTGCCGGCGCTGAACGTGACGGCCGAACTGCCGCGCGATGTGCTGCTGCGCTTCTCGGCCGGCAAGACGCTGGCCCGCCCGGAGTACACCGACCTGGCGCCATCGACCACGCTGTCGACCCAGGTGCAGACCGTCAGCATCGGCAATCCGAACCTGGACCCGATCCGCGCCAAGACCGCCGACCTGCAGGCCGAGTGGTACTACGCCAAGAATGCCATGATCTCCGCCGGCTACTTCTACAAGGACATCGGCACCTTCATCCAGGGCGTGTCCGAGCGCGCCGTGTTCTCCAGCCTGGGCTTGCCGGACTCCCTGCTGCTGGGCGGCGGCTGCAGCATCACGGGCGGCACGCCGGCCTGCCCGACCCTGCCCAGCACCACCGTGGTGGTGAACCGCAAGGTCAACACGCCGGGCGGTCCGCTACGCGGCTATGAGCTGAACTGGCAAATGCCGTTCAGCTTCCTGCCTGGCTTCTGGAGCAATTTCGGCACGCTGCTGAACTACACACATGTGAAGTCGAAGATCACTTATATCACCCGCGTCGACAATCCGAATACGCCGGCCAACGAGCAGCTGACGCAGGTGGCCGACTTCACCGGTCTGTCGCCGAAGGCGCACAACATCACGCTGTACTACGAAGATCCGAAGTTCAGCGCGCGCGTGTCGGCCGCCCATCGCTCGTCCTACCTGCTGAATGTGCTGGGCAATGTGGCGGGGCACGACTTCACCACCGTCGATGGTTCGACCAACGTGGACTTCAGCGTGTCGTACAACATCACGCCGCAGCTGCGCGTGAGCCTGGAGGGCCAGAACCTGACCGATGCGCCGCTGCGTTATGGCCGCGATTCGCAACGCAACGATACGCTGCTCTACGTGCATTCGGGCCGTTCCTTCGTTGCAGGGCTGAGTTACAAGTTCTGACAACTGGACCGGCTTGACGCGGCGGCGGGGGAGTAAGATAGTGCTTTCGCCGCTGCGGAGGTCCCGATGAAACCCGCTGTATTCGGCGCTGCGCTGCTCATTGCAGCCAGTGCCTTTGCCGCCGATCCCCTGGCGGCGCTTAGCAACAAGGAAGCCAGTGGCGGCCTGAAAGCCGCCCTGGAAACCGGGTCGGCCGCCGCCGTCGCCAAGCTGGGCGTGGAAGGCGGCTTCCTGAACAACGACCAGGTCCGCATCCGCCTGCCGAAGATCCTGGAGCAGGCGCGTCCCCTGATCGCTATGACCGGCCGCGGCCAGCAGCTCGACGAGCTGGAAGTCGCGATGAACCGCGCGGCCGAACAGGCTGTCCCCATGGCCAAGCCACTGCTGGTGAACGCCGTCAAATCGATGACGGTGGAAGACGCCAAGCGCATCCTCACCGGCGGCGACACTTCGGTGACGGACTTTTTCAAGGAAAAGACCTCCGCGCCGCTCTCTGCGAAATTTCTCCCTATCGTGAAAGGCGTGACGGACCGCTCCAGGTTGTCCGGCCAGTTCAATGCCGCGATGGGGCAGGCCGGCAAGCTCGGTCTCGCCACCGGCGAAAGCGCCACGGTGGAGGGCTATGTCACGCAGCGCGCGCTGGATGGCCTGTACCTGATGATTGCTGAAGAAGAGAAGAATATCCGCCGCGACCCGCTGTCCTACGGCAGCAAGGCGATCGGCAAGGTTTTCGGTCTGTTGAAATAAGGAGAGCACCATGGGCATTTTCGATACGCTGGCTGGCCAGGTACTCGGCCAGCTTTCCGGTGAGGGCAACCAGGGCGTGTATGAAGCGCTGGGCGGCATGCTGACCAATCCGCAGACGGGCGGCCTGCAAGGCCTGGTCGAGGCCTTCCGGCAGGGCGGCCTTGGGCATGTGATCGCATCCTGGGTCGGCACCGGCGAAAACCTGCCGATCAGCGCCGAACAGCTGCAGGCGGTGCTGGGCAGCGAGCGCCTGCAAGCGCTCGCCGCCAGTATCGGCCTCGATCCGCAGCAGGTCGCCGCCCAGCTGGCGCAGCTGCTGCCGCAGGTGGTCGACCGCCTGACGCCCAACGGCGCAATCCCCGACAGCCGCGGCGCCCTCGACAGCCTGTTCGGGCGCGGCCCCTAGCGGCGGAAGTGCGCTTCGATTTCTTCCAGCGTCTTGCCTTTCGTTTCGGGCAGCAGGAAGGCGGCGGTGAGGAAGTAGATCACCGTGCAGCCGGCCCAGAAGAAGAACATCGCGGCGTAGCCGTGCTGGCCGACGGTCGGCAGGAAGACCGCTGCGATCACTGTCGATACGAACTGGTTGACCAGCAGCGCGATGCTCATGCCATTGGAGCGGATGCGGGTCGGCATCAGCTCGGGACAGGGCAAGCCACACGCACACGCCCGGCCCCACCGCAAAGCTGGCAACGAAGAGGCAGATGGCGGCGGCGACTTGCCAGCCATGCGATGCCGGCGGCACTTCGCCCAGTTGCGCGCGTTCGATGTGCAGCGGCGCAGTGCGGCCTTGCGCCGGGTCGGCGAATGGATTCAGGTGCAGCTTGCGGAAGAAGGCGCCGATCACGCTGTCTTCCTGCACGGCGTCGCTGCGGCTCAAGGTGAGCGCTGGTGCGCCCGGATCGTCGCTGCGGCGAGTGGCGACGTTGGCGAAGGGACCATAGCTGTAGGCGATCGTCAGTTGCTGCGGCGCGCCGCCGGGCTGGCCGCCCAGCGCCTGCAAGGTTTCCCCATCGAGGCGCAGCGTGACGCTGTCGCCCTTTGCCAGCGCCGCGACCTGGCTGCGCACATCGCGCTGGCCGCCCTCGGCGCTGTTGAACAGCAGGCCCGCTGCCAGCAGGGCGATCACGATGCCGCCGCTGCCCAGCATCAGCAGGAATTTTCGGCCCTTGCGGTCCACCAGTGCGACGGCGGCGACCGTCATGACGGCGTTCAGCACCTTCAGGCCGACGTCCGCCATATTGGCCGTGGCGCCGGGCAGGCCGGCCTGGTTCAGGATGTTCACGACGTAGGCCAGCACGGAGTTGATGCCGGTCGCCTGCGTGCAGGCCAGCACCAGGCAGGCGAGCAGGAAGGGATAAAGATAGCGGCGGCTGAACAGGGGATCGCTGGACGCTGCGCCGGCCGTCGCGCTGCGCGATGGGGCCGCAGATGCCGCAGCGGCGGCCATGTCGCGCAACTCGGCATCGGCTTCGGCGGCTGCGCGCGTGCGCAGCAGGGCCTGGCGCGCCGCGTCGTGGCGGCCGCGGCGTACCAGCCAGCGCGGCGACTCGGCCAGCAGCAGGCTGCCGAAGGTGAAGACCAGTCCCGGCGTCAGGCACATCCAGAAAATGCTGCGCCATGCATGGTCGCGCGCCGCGAACAGGGCATCCGCGCGCGCCGCTTCGGACAGCGCCTGCGCCGCCACCGTCGCGCTGTCCACATTGCGCGCCTGGACAAGACCGATCACCGCCGCCGCTACGAGGCCGATCGTCAGCAGCAACTGGAACAGGGCCGCGCCGCGTCCACGCTGGTCGGCACGCAGGCACTCTGCGAGATACAAGGGCACCACCACGCCAATCAAGCCGCCGGACACGCCCTGCAGCAGGCGCCCCAGCAGCAGCGGCGTATAACCATCGGCCAGCGCGATGATCGGGATGCTCAGCGTGAACAGTGCGCCGGACAGCACCATCGCCCAGCGCCGGCCGATCGCATCGGCCACCGCACCCGCGAACAGCGAAGACAGCACGGACCCCAGCAGCACCGCCGCCACGATAAAACTCGAATTGCTGCGCGCTCAGGCGCCAGGCCTGCGACGCCGTCGCCTCCAGATAGGGCAGTGCGCCGGCGATGATGCCGACGTCGATCCCGTAGAGCAGCCCGCCCATGCCGGCAATGAACAGCAGATAGCGCATAGGCCAGGCTGGCGCACCGGCGGCGCCGGACAAAGTGGCAGCGTGCATGAGCACTCCTTTAAAGAATGGCTTCGCCTTCGACGAAAACGGTGACCGGTTTCAGATCCTGGTCCAGCACGACGATATCGGCCCAGGTGCCGGGCGCGAGGCGTCCGCGCTCCGTTTCGCCGAGATAGTCGGCCGGGTAAAGAGATAAGCGGTTCGAGGCCTCGGCCAGCTCCAGCCCCATGCCGACAAAGTTGCGCAGCGCCTGGTCCATGGTCAGCACGCTGCCCGCCAGCGAGCCGGTGGCAAGGCGCACGCAGCCCATGCATTTGTACACGCGCTGCGAGCCCAGCCCGTATTCGCCATCCGGCATGCCGGTGGCAGCGGTGGCGTCCGTGATGCCGTAGGCGCGCGGAATGGCGCGCAGCGCGGCGCGGATGGCGCCCGGATGCACGTGCTGCAGGTCGGGAATGATTTCGGCGTATTCGGCATGGGCCAGCGCCGCATCGACGATGCCGGGCTTGTAATGGTCCATGCCCGTCATGCCGTTGAATAAATGCGTGAAGCCTGCGGCGCCTGCGCGCAGCGCCGCGACGCCGGTTTCGTAGTCTCCCGCGGAATGGCCGACCTGCACGCGCATGCCCATCGCCGCCAGTTGCGGGATCAGCGCCAGGTGGCCCTCCACTTCGGGCGCCATGGTCAGCACGCGGATCGGCGCGATGGCGTTCAGCTCCTGCACCAGTTCCAGCGTGGCCGGCATCACGTCCGGCGGCTGGGCGCCGAGGCGGTGGATGCTGATGAAAGGGCCTTCCAGGTGGACGCCCAGCATGCGCGCGCCGCGCGATGGACGTTGGGCTACCACGCCGGCCAGACCGGCCAGTGCGCGGCGGATGTCCGGCAGGTGGGCCGTCATCGTTGTGCCCAGCAGGGAAGTGGTGCCGTACCTGGCGTGCTCGCGCGCCACGGTGGCGCCGGCGTCGCCGCCGCGCATGATGTCCACGCCACCCGCGCCATGCACGTGAAGGTCGACAAAGCCGGGCAGGATCGTCAGCTTGCCGTCGGCAGAACCGGGAGTGATCTGGCGTATGCGCTGGTCAAAGGCGATGCTGCCTGTGACCCAGCCGCCGGGAGTGAGGATTCTGCCGCTTAACACGCTCTAGTCCGCAATGATTAATTCGATGCCCAGCCGCTGCAGGCCCTCGCGGTATTCCTGGCTGATGCTGGCATCGGTGATGACGGTATGGACGCGCTCCAGCTGCACGATGCGGTGCAGGCTGACGCGGCCGAATTTGGTGGCGTCCGTGAGGACGATGATTTTCTTCGCGCGCTCGACCATCTTGTGGTTCAGGCTCGCTTCCGCCTCGTGGTGGGTGGTTACGCCGAACTGCAGATCCAGGCCATCGACGCCGAGGAAGAGTTTGTCGAAGTTGTAGGCCGCGAGGCTGGATTCGGCCTGGCTGCCCTGGATGGACAGCGACTGCTTGCGCAGCAGGCCGCCCGTGAGGATCAAGTCCACGCCCGGCGCATCGGCCAGTTCCCATGCGATGTTCAGGCCATTGGTCATCACCGTCACATCGCTGGCATCGCGCAGGTGGCGCGCCAGCGAGATCGTGGTGGTGCCGGAGTCGATGATGATGTTGTCGCCCGGCTGCACCAGGCGCGCCGCCATTGCGCCGATGCGTTCCTTCTGCTCCTGGTTGATGGAATCCTTCTGGCGCATCGTGTGCTCGGTGGGCGGCGTGCGCGTCAGGATTGCACCGCCGTGGCTGCGCGTAACCAGGCCTTGCGATTCCAGCGCGCTCAAGTCGCTGCGGATCGTGACTGCGGATACGCCGAACTGGTCGACCAGGTCATTCACCTGGACGGCGTTCTGATGCACGAGCACTTGCAGGATGGATTCGCGGCGTTGGCTGGTATTTCGCATGGTGGC
This sequence comes from Pseudoduganella sp. UC29_106, assembly GCF_044055365.1. NCBI lineage: Bacteria > Pseudomonadati > Pseudomonadota > Betaproteobacteria > Burkholderiales > Oxalobacteraceae > Pseudoduganella > Pseudoduganella sp. UC29_106. The sequence goes on from NZ_CP171977.1 coordinate 222,354, forward strand.
GTTTCGATCTACTGTGAAAACGTCGAGCTTAACAGATGGCGGGCTCGGGCAGGGAGGCCGTATTGCGGCTGCAGGCACGGGCATATTGCGCCAGCACGCGTCCGATCTTGTGCTCGAGCAGTTCCTTCGCACCTGTGCCGAGCTGGCCCTGCAGCACGTCCAGATACTGCTCCGGCAAGTGCTGGCTCAGGAGCGGCAGCGGGACTTCGCGCGCATCGAGATTGGCGAACAGGCGCTGCACGGCGGCCGCCACTTCCGGTTCGCCCCAGTAGTAGCGGCAACGGTCGCTCAGGCCATAGCGGCGCATCACACGCTGCTCTTCGCTGGTGCCGGCGTAATGCGCCAGCCAGTGCTGGGGCTTGGCCAGCATCACTTCATCGAGCACGCGCATCAGCTGCGAGCGTTCTTCTTCGGGCAGCAGTTCGTCTTCGATCTGGCACAGGGCCAGCAAGCCTTCACGCAACGCGAAGGTCGCCGCGGGGCCCACCTTGAGGATGGCGAAATGGTCGCGCACCATGGCATGCAGGCCGGATTCGCGCTGGTAATCCGTGGAATGGGCTTCGAACACCAGGCCGGGCTGGCTGGCGACAAAGGCGGAAAGTTCGGCTGCCTGCTGCGCGGCGTAGTGCTGGATATGGCTGGCGTCGAAGTCCACGCCAGGCTGCACCACCATGGCGATCACGCGCTGCCAGGCATCGCGCAGGCCAGCAACCATGAAGGCGTGACGGTGCACGTCCAGTGTTTGCGCAGCGGCCGATGGCGCTGTGGGTGCACCGGCATCGGCCAGCGCGGCTTCGCCACCCGGCACGGGCACTTCGGTGCCGATGACGTAGACCGGCGGCGGCAGGCCTGCCGCGGCGGCGGATTGCTCGGCCACGGCGCACAGGCGTGCGGAACGCACGGCGACCGTTTCGTCGCTCAGGCGCGGCGGATCGTCGGCGCAGCGCATGCTGCAGTCCAGGTGGATCTTGTGGAAGCCTGCGGCCGCGTAGGCTGCGATCAGCGTTTCGGCGTTGGCCATGGCGGTGGCGGCGTCCTTCTTCTGCCAGGCGTTGGGGCCGAGGTGGTCGCCGCCCAGTACCAGCCTCTCGGCCGGGAAGCCTTGTTCGCGCGCCAGCTGCTGCACGTAGTCGCGGAACTGCGCCGGCGTCATGCCGGTGTAGCCGCCGAACTGGTCGACCTGGTTCGAGGTGGCTTCCACCAGAAGCAGCGTGTCGTAGACTGCCGCCACTTTCATCGCGGCGCGCAGGACGATGGGGTGGCTGCAGCAGACGCTGTACAGGCCAACGGTTTCGCCGCGGCGGTGGGCTTTCACGATTTGCTGGATGGGGGAGAGGACGTCGGTCATCGTGGTTTCGTTTTTGAGTTCGTGGTCGTTCGCGGCGGATCAATGATCCGCCCTACGCGCGAGTGGTGGTGCCTGCTAAGCCAACTGGCGTGCGAGGAGGGCGGCGCCGCGTGCGCCGCCGGCATCGCCAAACCGCGGCGGCAAAATCGGTGGCACGTGCACGCCCCGGAACAGATGCCGCCGCACGGCCTCCGGCAGCCGCTCATACAAATGCGCCAGGTTGGACAGCCCGCCTCCCAGCACAAGCGCATGCGGATCGTAGGACAGCACCAGCCCCGCCACCGCATGCGCGAGCAGGTCCAGATGCACAGCCAGCGTACGCTCGGCAAGCGCATCGCCCACATTTGCGCGCGCCACGATCGCAGCCGGCTCCGCGCCGTCTCCGCCGAAGTGCGCGTGCAGCCTGCTCATGCCCGGACCGGCCACATAGCGCTCCAGGCAGCCCTGCTTGCCGCAAGGGCAGTCGTACACCGGCAATCCGTGCAAGGCCAGCAGCGGCGCCGGCACCGTCCAGTGCCCCCATTCGCCGGCCACGGCATTCAGCCCGCGCTGCAGGCGCCCGTCGACGCAATAGCCGCCGCCTGCACCCGTGCCGATGATGGCGCCGAACATGGTTGGCAGCCCGTCCGCCGCACCGCCCTGGGCTTCCGACAGGGCAAAGCACTGGCAGTCATTGCCGATGGCGACCGGACGGCCAAGCGCCTGCTGCAGCGAGTCCGCCACCTGGCGGCCGTTCAGGGCCGGCACGTTGGAACTGATCTGGCGTCCGGTGGCGATGTCGATAATGCCGGGCAGGCCGATGCCAACCGGCGCCGCCAAGCCAAGCGCCGCATCGCCGCGCGACACCAGCGTCACGATGGCCTGCACGAAGGCTTCGAAGTCTGCGGTCGGTGTGGCGATGCGTTCGCGATGGACTTCCGCAAACGCTGCGTCAAAGGCCACCAGCTCGATCTTGGTACCGCCAATATCGATGCCGTGGTAGCCGCGCTGTTCAGAATTCGTCATGGCGGTAAATGGTCACGCCCTGCACGACACGGTTCACCGTGCCGTCGGCAAATGGATTATCGGGACGCAGGCGCAGTGCTGCCGACTGGTGCAGCGCATATTGCTGCGCCACCAGCAGCCACAATGGCGCCAGCCAGGCGTCGGACCAGGCGGGAGCGGCTATGCCGATATCGGCTTCGCGGCCGACAGTCACGCAGCGGCCGGCTATCTGCTCGCGCTGCAGTTCCTGCAGCAGGTCTTTCTCATACTGGCGCGCCAGCGCCTTGCTGCTGCGGAAAAGGATCACCAGCGCATCGCGGTTCAGGGCGGACTTCGGACCGTGGCGGAAACCGAGCGCCGTGTTGGACATGGCCAGCACGCGGCCTCCCGTCAGTTCCAGAATCTTCAGCGCAGCTTCCTTGGCCAGCGCTTCCAGCGGACCGCTGCCCAGATAGACCACGCGCTGCACCGGCTGCGAAGCCAGTGCCGCAACGGGCGCCGCCCACTGCTGCAAACCTTGTTCCGCCAGTTCCGCCAGTTGCGGCAGGCGCTCGGCGTAATTGTCCTTGCCCAGCACGGACAGCGCGGCCAGCAGCATGCAGGTGAAGCTGCTGGTCATCGCAAAGCCGCGATCGCAGCTGGCGGCCGGCATCATCAGGTTGAAGACGGTGCTGTCGCCGGCGCCGCGCTGCGCCAGCTGGCCGTTGGCATTGCAGGTGATGTTCAGGAAGCGCGCATCGCGCACCGTGCTGCGCACCAGGTCAACGGCGGCCAGGCTTTCCGGGCTGCTGCCGCTGCGTGCGAAGGACACCAGCAGCGTTGGCGCGTCCGCGTCCAGATACAGCTCCGGATGCGTGAGCAGGCTGGTGGTCGCCACGGCTCTCACCTGCGCCGGCCACGCCGCATTCAATTCATCCGCCACGATCTCGCCCACATAAGCGGAGCTGCCCGCACCGGTGAGGATCACGCGCTGCGACGGCTGGTTCAGGCGGTCGCCAAGGAAGTTTGCCAGCGCAGGCTGCGCGTCGGACAGGCGCTCGGCCAGTTCGCGCCACAAGGCGGGCTGTTGGGCGATTTCTTCAGCGGTATCAAGGCCGCCGATGTCGCGCCAGGCTTGCGGATCGCGGTGCAGGAGAGTAGTCATCGATAGAAAAGAAAGTGGAAGTTTCAGAAAGCTTAGATCGTAATTTTCGAAAAGTCAAATACGAAAGATAAACGAAAGAAAAGCGAGTCACCCATCGTCGTATTCCCTCGCTTCCTGTGGCCGGATTGCCACGTTACCGAAAGTTTGCAACGCAACATTTTCGCTAAACGAAAGATATGATCGATAATTTCCCGCTCTTTCCTTTCTTTTATTGACGTTTCGGATTTTCGTTCCTAAAGTACGAATGCCGAAACCGTGAATCTTTCGAAAATATTATGAAACTTCGTCCCGCCGCACTCTTGCTGATGGCCGCCTTTGCCGCTCACGCCGCCCCTGTCGGCAACCTTCGCACGATCAGTGCCGGCGCCGCGCAACAGTGGGAACTGGTCACCGATACCGGCGCCCATGTCCGCGTCAGTCTGCCGCGCGCCGATGTGCTGCGCATCTGGGCCGCGCCGGGCAAGGACTTCACGGGCGCGGGCGACAAGGCCGCGTCCATCGTGGTCGGCGAAGCGGCTCCCAGTGTTCAGCATAGCGTGCGCGAACAGCCTGACCATATTCTGATCCAGACCGCGGCGCTGAGCTTGCGCATCGACCGCAAGCCCTTGCGTTTCACGCTCTACCGCGCCGGCGAAACCGAGCCGCTGTGGCGCGAGGTGCAGCCGCTCGAGCTGGCGGAAAAGCAGAGCGTGCAGGTGCTCTCCAGCGACAAGTCCGAGCGCTTCTTCGGCGGCGGTCAGCAGAACGGACGCTTTGAATTCAAGGGCCGGCAGCTGGACGTATCCTATTCCGGCGGCTGGGAAGAGGGCGATCGTCCCAGCCCGGCGCCTTTCCTTATGAGCTCGCGCGGCTGGGGCATGCTGCGCAACACCTGGTCGGACGGCAGCTATGACCTGCGCGACAGCTCGCAAGCCTCGCTGCAGCACGCCGAGAACCGCTTCGATGCCTATTACTTCGTCGGCAAGGATGTGCGCGATGTGCTGGCCCGCTACACCGAGTGGACAGGCCGCGCGCGCCTGCTGCCGCGCTGGGCCCTGGAATATGGCGACGCCGATTGCTACAACGATGGCGACAATGGCAAGAAGCCCGGCACTGTACCGAAAGGCTGGAGCGACGGCGCTTCCGGCAAAACGCCCGATGTGATCGAGAGCGTGGCCCGCAAATACCGGGAGCACGATATGCCGGGCGGCTGGATCCTGCCGAACGATGGCTATGGCTGCGGCTACACCGGGTTGCCCGATGTGGTGCAGGGTTTGTCGAAGTACGGCTTCCGCACGGGACTGTGGACGGAGAATGGCGTCGACAAGATCGCGTGGGAAGTGGGCAAGGCGGGTTCGCGCGTGCAGAAGCTCGATGTAGCCTGGACCGGAAAGGGTTATCAGTTCTCGCTGGATGCCAACAAATCCGCTTACGACGGCATCCTGAATAATTCGGACAGCCGTCCCTTCATCTGGACCGTGATGGGCTGGGCGGGCACGCAGCGCTATGCCGTGGCGTGGACGGGCGACCAGAGCGCAAGCTGGGATTACATCCGCTGGCATATTCCCACGCTGATCGGCTCCGGCCTGTCCGGGCAGGCTTACGCGACGGGCGACGTGGACGCGATCTTCGGCGGCAGTCCGGAAACCTATACCCGCGACCTGCAGTGGAAGGCGTTCACGCCGGTGTTGATGGGCATGTCCGGCTGGTCGGCTGCGGAGCGCAAGCATCCGTGGTGGTTCGATGAGCCTTACCGCAGCATCAACCGGCGCTACCTGAAACTGAAGATGCGCCTTACGCCCTATATGTACGGGCTTTCGCGCGAGGCCGAGCAGACTGGCGCGCCGCTGGTGCGCGGGCTGATGTGGGATAACCCGGGCGATCCTGGCGCGTGGACGGAGGCGTACAAATATCAGTTCCTATTGGGCCGCGATCTGCTCGTGGCGCCCGTGTATCGCAGCCAGGCCGTGTCGCAGGGCTGGCGCAAGGGCATCCATTTGCCGGCAGGGCGCTGGTTCGATTACTTCGATGGCCGCCAGGCGACGGCCGGCGCCGGTGGCCGCGATATCGACTTGCAGGTGACTTTGGATAAGCTGCCGGTGTTCGTGCGCGCCGGTGCAATTCTGCCGATGTATCCGGAGATGCTTTACGACGGCGAGAAGCCGAAGGATCATCTCACGCTCGATCTCTACCCCGAAGGCGAGTCTGCCTATACTCTCTATGAGGATGACGGCAACACGCGCCAGTATCAGCAAGGCGCGTTCAGCACGCAGCAGATCGGCATGCAGGCTTCCTCCGCCGGTGTTCGCGTCGACATCGCGCCGGTTGTCGGCAGCTACAGCGGACAGGAGCCGCGCCGCAGCTATGCCGTGCGCATGCTGCTTGCGCAGCGTCCTGCCGGCGTGCAGGCGGCAGGCAAAGCGCTGCCGGGCCACGCCAGCCGCGCCGCGTACGATGCCGCAACGGAGGGCTGGTTCTTCGACGCCGCCGAGCGCAAAGGCACGCTCCACGCCAAGACCGCCGCGCAGGACATTCGCCAGCCGCTCGCCATCTTCGTCGCCGCCGCCCAGCCCGCGCCATCCGCCGCGGCGATCGCGGCCCGCGCGGACGACGAGTTCCCGGCCGCGCCAACACCCGGCCGCGCATTGCCGGCAGACGCGATGGTAGTGATCAACCGTCCCGCCGAGGAGCCGGGGCACGCCCTGGAAAACGCCTTCGACGGCAACCCTGCCACCTGGTTCCGCACCGTGCGCAGCCAGGCCGTGCGCAGCGGCGCGCATGAGTGGGTGATCGGCTTCACCGAGCGCCGCCTGATCGACGGCATCGAACTCGCGCCGCGCAACGACAAGAACTGGAAGCACGGCCAGATCCGCGACTACGAGATCTACATCGCCGACAGCAACGGCGAATGGGGCGCGCCAGTACAGCGCGGCCGCTTGAAGCTGGAGGAGAAAACGCAGACGATCAGCTTCGCGCCGACCGCCGGCCGCCTGCTGCGCTTCCGCGTCCTGAGTACACAAAACCCGGCAGGAGACGCGGCATCGACCACCGACCCGATGGTGGAAGCCGCGCAGACAAGTACCGCGCAGGCATACAACGCCGCCGTGCCGCCGGAAGTGGCGCCAATCACGCTGTCCGAATTCCGCGTGCTGGAGCATCGCACGCCGGAGGGCGCGGAGCAGCAGCAATACCTGTCCGACCTGCCGTTGCCGAAAGTTGCAGCGCGCGACAAGCCCGCCGGCAAGGCTGGCGAAATGCGCATGAACGGCCTGCGCTTCCGCAAGGGCCTCGGCGTAGCCGCTGCCAGCCGCATCGATCTGCAGCTGCAAGGCGGGTGGAACCTGCTGCGCGCCGACCTTGGCGTCGACGACAGCTGCCGCAGCGCGGGCGGCCTGCAATTCCAGATCTGGAGCGGCGAACGGCTGCTCTACGACAGCGGCTTCGTCACCGCCCCGGCGGTCGTCAAGCCGGAAATTGATGTACGGGGCCTGAGCCAACTCAGTTTGCGCACGCTGGGCGCACGCGGCTCTCGCCCGGCCCAGGTATGCGGCAACTGGGCCAATGCAGTACTGACAGGCACGGAGGGCGCCTCGGCCCGCCTGCGCTGAACCGCGATTTCTATCCACTTCGAGTCCCCTTTTCGAAAGGGGAGGGGCGCTTACAACCTATAAGAATGAGGAGAGACACTTGGAACTGAAGAAAATGATGGCCGCGCTGGCGGCTGCCGGCCTGGCAAGCGGTGCACTGGCCGCCGGGCAAGCGGAGGAAAAATCCGAAAAGGACGAGAAGCTGGTCCGCGTTGAAGTGACCGGCTCCAGCCTGAAGCGCATCAATGCCGAGACGGCGTCGCCGGTGCAGGTGATCGACTCCAAGCAGATCGAAAACATGGGCGCGCGTACGCTGCTGCAGGTGCTGGACAACCTGCCTGCCGCGCGTCCGGCGCAGCAGGACTTCCGCTCCATGTTCACCGGCTCCGATGGCGCCTCGCAGGCCAACCTGCGCGGCCTCGGCGCACAGGGCACGCTGGTGCTGCTGAACGGCCGCCGCCTGTCCTTCTACGGCGCACCGTCCGGCTTCCAGACCATGTTCGTCAATATCGACGCGATTCCCGCTGCCGCGGTCGAGAAGATCGAAGTGCTGACCGACGGCGCCTCGGCTGTCTACGGTTCGGACGCGGTGGCAGGCGTGATCAACGTGATCACCAAGAAGAATTACCAGGGCGCGGAAGCCAGGGGCACTTACGACACCTCGCCGGATGTGAAATCCTACGGCGAGCGCCAGGGCAGCCTGCTGTTCGGCACGGGCGACCTGTCCAGCGACGGCTACAATGTCTACGGCTCGCTGAACGTCTACAAGCGCGACCGCATCTCGCTGGCCGACACCTACGACAAGCGCCCCGAGTACTTCTACGTCAACAACCCGAACTTCATCCCGAACTTCCGCATCGGCACCGGCAGCGAACCGGGCGTGATGAATCCGGGCACCTTCTTCGTATTCGACCCGGCGAAGGGCAATGCCCGTACCCAGCGCGCCGTGAATGGCTGCACCACCTTCATCACCGAGGCATCGGGTACGCGCTGCGTGTGGAACAACCTGCCATATGCGCTGGACACCGGTCCATCCTCCGACCGCGTGACTGGCTACCTGGCCGGCCGCAAGACCTTCGGCGACAACCTGGAAGGCTTCGCCGAAGCAGCGTTCACCCACATCAAGCTGCGCGGCGAGAACGGTCCGCGCAGCTTTAACAGCGGCAGCACCAACAACTGGTTCTCGCGCAATACCGGCACCAGGCTGAATACCTTCACCTATCCCTACCTGGGCCCGAACAACGTCTACCTCAAGGGCAAGCTGGATGCGGACATGGCCGCGAAGATGGGCGGCGCCGCAGGCCTGAACTACATCCTGCAGGATGCCGTCGGCCACTTCGGCCAGACCAATAAGGACGACAGCTACCGCGCGCTGGCCGGCCTGCGCGGCACCGTGTTCGGCGGCTGGGACTTCGAGACCGCTCTGAGCGTGGCCGGTGCGCACTCCACGCTGTACCAGACCATCAACGTCAACACCAAGGGCTTCGAGAAAGCCTTCGGCCCGATCACGAAAGACCCGGTCACCGGCCGTTCCTACATCTCCGATAACCCGGCCTACAAGTTCGGCGTGATCAGCGAAGAGAACGCAGCCCTGCTGCGCGAAGCGTATCCGACTTTCGATATCCAGTCCTGGACCAAGCTGATTACCTGGGACGCCAAGGTCGAAGGCACGGTGGCCAGGATCGGCGACCGCGAAGTGCGCGCCGCATTCGGTACGAACATCATGCGCGAAAGCTTCGAGACTCCCGGCAATCCGGATGCGGCGAATGGCCTGATCACCCAGCAGGGCGGTTCCTGGTTCGACGGCAAGCGCACCATCTCCGCGCTGTTCGGTGAAGTCGTGGTGCCTGTCACCGAAACGCTGGAACTGAACGCCGCCGGCCGCGTGGACAAATACCCGCACTTCTCGGCCAACTTCGCGCCGAAGATCGGCGTGCAATGGCGCGCGCGTCCCGATGTGATGGTGCGCGGCACCTACTCGGAAGGCTTCCGTGCGCCGAACCTGGCGGAAGCGGGCAGCGGCGGCGTGTTCGCCCAGGTGGGCGGCATCCGCGACACCGTGCGCTGCGACGAAACCAATGCCATCGCGCGCCTGCTGATGAAGTCCGTCACCGCGACGGAAGTAGATCTGGGCAAGAACCTGCTGAACTCCAACTGCTCGACCACGGTTGGCGGCCTGACGCCGCCGAACCCGGAACTGAAGCCGGAAAAGGCCAAGATCTCGACCCTGGGCCTGGTGCTGCAGCCGGTCAGCAATGTCAGCGTGTCGCTGGACTACTGGTTCGTCTACCGCCGTGACGAGATCGTGCGCCAGGACTTCAACCAGCTCTACACCCAGCTGGTGGAAAAGTATGGCCCGACGCTGGCGGGCACCACGCAGGCGATCCGCAACGACCTGACCGACGCGGACCGCGGCAATATGGCCGCCGTGGCGACCATGTGCTCCAATCCGGCCAATGCTGCAGCCTGCGCGGCCGGCATTCCAAAGTACTCGGTCGGCAACCTGGGCGGCTTGATCAACTCTTACATGAACCGTGGCCGTACTCTGGTCGATGGTTTCGACATCGACGCGCGCGCCCGCTTCTCGCTGGGCGAAATGGGCAAGCTGAATACCGGCACGTCCGTCACGATCCGCCGCCGCGAAACGTATAACTATGAAGATGGCAGCGGCTTCTCCGGCAACTATGTCGGCTATTATGATTCGCCGCGCGTACGTGCCACCTTCAATGCCGACTGGGCCTACCGCAACTTCACCACCAGCGTGTTCGTCAACTATACCGGCGGTACCAAGTGGGCATACGGACCATACGATACGGACAACACGCCTGAAAACTGCATGGGCGCAGGCTTGCAACTGCCTGCCCACCAGTGCGACAAGACCCCATCCTATACCACGGTCAACCTGGGCCTCGGCTGGAAACCGGTAAAGAACCTGGACGTGGGCGTGAACATCAAGAACGTGCTGGACAAGAAGCCCTACTACGACCCGAATGGCTGGGAAGGCTACAACCACGCCCAGAACCTGTTCGGCCGCGTGTACTCCTTCTCGGCCAGCTACAAATTCTGGTGATTCGCTACAATGAGCAACCCCTTTTGAGGCAGAACTGATGGACAAGCAATTCAATCGACGAAACTTCCTCACCGCCGGCGCCGCGCTGGCGGGCAGCCTGCTGCTGCCGGGCGCCTTTGCCGCAACGGGCCGCGAGCGCCTGCGCCTTGGCATGATCGGCACCGGCATGCGCGGCCAGGTGCTGCTGCGCGAACTGCTGCGCCGCGACGATGTGGAAGTGGCGGCGCTGTGCGATATCGATCCCGTGATGCTGGGCCGCGCGCTGGCGCAGGCCGAGAAATCCGGCAAGCCGCGTCCCCGCACTTTCGGCGAAGACCGCGACCCGCAAGCCTACAAGCGCATGCTCGATTCGAAGGCGCTGGACGGCGTGATCATTGCCACGCCGTGGGAATGGCATGCGCCAATGGCGATCGCGGCGATGCAGGCGAAAGTGCCGGTCGGCTGCGAAGTCGTAGCGGGCGTCTCGCTGCAGGATCACTGGGATGTGCTGAACACCCAGCTGAAGACGGGCACGCCGTATATGCTGCTGGAGAATGTGTGCTACCGCCGCGATGTGATGGCCGTGCTGCAGATGGTGCGCGCCGGCGTGTTTGGTGAACTGGCACACCTGCAGGGCGGCTACCAGCACGATCTGCGTGCCGTGAAGTTCAATAACGGCGATCCGGCCAAGCCTTACGGTAGCGGCGTGGAGTTCGGCGCCAAGGGCTTCTCCGAAGCGCGCTGGCGCACCGAGCACTCGGTGAAGCGCAATGGCGAGCTGTATCCGAGCCACGGCATCGGTCCTTGTGCGATGTACACCAATATCAACCGCGGCAACCGTTTCACCCGCATCAACAGCTTCGCGACGAAGGCGCGCGGGCTGCACGATTACGTGGTGAAGCAGGGTGGCGCGGACCACCCGAATGCGAAGGTGAAATTCAGCCTGGGCGACATCGTGACCACCACGCTGTCCACCGAGAATGGCGAAACCATCCTGCTGCAGCACGATACCTCGCTGCCGCGTCCTTATTCGCTGGGCTTCCGCGTGCAAGGCACGAACGGCCTGTGGATGGATGTGAACCATTCGATCCACGTCGAAGGCCAGAGCAAGCCGCACCAGTGGGACGATTTCCAGGCCTGGCAGGACAAGTACGACCATCCGCTGTGGCGTAAATACGCCACACAGGCCGAAGGTGCGGGCCACGGTGGCATGGACTACTTCGTGATCCATGCCTTCATTGAAGCGTTGAAGGCGCAGGCGCCGATGCCGATCGATATCTTCGACGCGGTGACCTGGAGTGCGATTACGCCGCTGTCCGAGCAGTCGATTGCCCAGGGTTTCCAGACCCCTGGACTTCCCCGACTTCACCAACGGCCAGTGGCGCAACCGCAAGCCGATCTTCGCCTTCGACGACCGCTACTAGAAAGTGTGACGCAGGCCGGCCATCACGCCGTTCTGCGTCTTCCCAACGCCTACCGTGCCGCCCGCATCCAGGGCGACCGCGGAGGCGCCTTCATTCTTCATGGTGCCAATGCCAACATAGGTTGCGGTGCGCCTGGACAGGAAATACATCAGGCGCGCCACAGCCATCTTCACGTCCGCATCGCTGTGCTTCGCATTGCGGTAGGCCACCTGCGCATCCAGCACCAGTTGCGGCATGATGGGATGGCTGGCTCCCAGATAGTAAAGATTGGATTCCGACAGCCCCGTCGCCGCTTCCGTACGGCGCGCGATCACGCCGCCGGCAAGCTTTGTCTCGCCCAGCATGGCCCAGCCGTTCAGTGTGATACGGCGGTCGAAGTTCGCGCTGCTGGTCAGGCCGGCCGCCGCACCAGGCCCGCCATACAGCTTGTCGTAGGAGGTGGTGACGCCGAAGCGTTTCTCTTCGTAGCCCAGCAGGGCGGTGACCTGGCGGCAGGCCTTCTTGTCCACTGCCAGTTCGCCGCCGCAATTGGTCGCGGACGGGCCGCCCGCCGCGGAGTTGTCGCGGCCAAAGCTCCAGGTGGCGCCAGCGGTGAAGGCGCCGAACTGGCCGAGATAGCCGATGGCATTATCGCTGCGCGCATTCGGCAGATAGAGATCAATGCTGCTGATCGAGAACAGGTTCGGTCCCAGCACATCCGACTTTTGCGTAGCGATGAAGGTCATGTTGATCTGGCGGCCCAGCGTGAGCGTGCCGTACTTGCTCTTCAGGCCCAGGGACGCCTGGCGGCCGAACAGGCGGCCACCCTGGCCCATTGTGCCGCTGTCCGGCGCGAAGCCGTTTTCCAGCGTGAACACGGCTTGCAGGCCGTCGCCCAGGTCTTCGGTGCCGCGGAAACCGATGCGCGAGGGCAGGGAGCCCGTGAGCGAAGGCATCTTGGTCATCGAATCGCCGGCGGCGTTGACGTTGGTGGTATGGGCGATGGCTGCGTCGAACAGGCCATACACGGTTACGTTCTGTGCGGACGCTGCGGATGCAGCGATCCCGCCCAGCAGCGCGGCTGCGCTGCAGAGTGCGTACTTCATTTCGTCTCCTGGATTATCTTATGGTGTGGTGCTGAATCGAGTATAGGAAGCGGCGCCCGTCATTGAAATTCAATAGATCGCGAGCTGGTATTCGGAGCGGTAATAGCGGACGCAGGCCCGATGCGCGCCGCCAGCACGATCAGCGCAGTCATCGCAACCAGGGCCGGCACGGCGAGAATGGCGAGGATCACGCTGAAGGGCAGCTGCATTCCGAGCAGCACGCCGCCAACGATGGAGCCGAGGATGCCGCCGAAGCGTCCCACGCCCAGCATCCAGGCGATACCGGTGGCGCGGGCCTGCGTCGGGTACAGCGGGGCGGCCAGGGCGGGCAGCGAAGCCTGGGCGCCGGTGACCATAGTGCCGGCCGCGAACACGAGGATGGCGAAGGCGACAACGTTGCCACCGCTCAGGCTCTGGCCGACGGCGACCAGCAACACGGCGGCAAGCAGGTAGGTGAAGGCCAGCACGCGGGAAGGATTGAGGCGGTCCATCAGCCAGCCGCCGACCAGGGTTCCGACGCCGCCGCCCAGCGGGAAGAGGGCGGTAAGCATGGCGGCTTTCTCGATGCTGAAGCCAACGTCCTTCATCATCAGCGGCATCCAGCTGGTCAGCAGGTAGAAGATCAGGAGACCCATGAAGTAGACGGTCCACAGCATGAGCGTGGGCAGCAGGTAGCGGCCGGAGAGGTTTTGCGCCAGCGCGCTCTTGCCGGCGGCAGCCTTGCTTGCGGGCGCCTTGCCGCCGTCGCCGGGAACGAAGGTGGTGACATGGCGCAGATCTTTGCCGCTGATGCGTTCCAGTACGCCGGCCACCGCGGACGCTGGATACTGGCGAGCCACCATATAAGCCACGGATTCCGGCAGCACGCGCGCCATCACCGGCAGGAAGACCAGGGGCAGGATGCCGCCCAGCAGGAACACGCTCTCCCAGCCATAGTGTGGAATGATGCCCGCGGCGACAAAGCCGCCGGCGGCGGCGCCCAGCGGGAAGCCAACATAGACGGCGTTGACGATGAAGGAGCGGTGGCGCGCCGGCGCCAGTTCGGCCATCAGCGTCACGGCGTTCGGCATGGCGGCGCCGAGGCCAAGGCCGGTGAGGAAGCGCAGCACGGCCATGGTCTGGATCGAATCGGCGTAGGCGGTGGCCAGGCTGAAGACAGCGAAGCACAGCGTGGACACCATGATCACCGGCTTGCGGCCGAAACGGTCGGCGCTGGGGCCTGCGGCCATGGCGCCGAAGGCCAGGCCGAACAGGGCGGCGCTCAGCACCGGCGCCAGCGCGGAGCGCGCCACGCCCCACTTGGCGACCAGCGCCGGTGCGACATAGCCGATGGCGGCGGTATCGAAGCCGTCCAGTGCGAGGATGGTGAAGCAGAGGAACAGGACGACGTACTGATACGGCGACATGCGGTTCTGATCGATCAGCGCCTGTACATTGAGCGTGGTGGGCGATGCGCCTGCAGCGGCGCCAGCGTGGACTTGCATTTGGTGTCTCCTGAAGGATTTGTTGTGGTGCTGCTAATCCATACTACGATTGGCCCGGCGGGCCGTCTAATACTGATGTAGTCGCAATCCGCTACCTTTAAGGTATGGTCAGAGTTCTTCCTTCACGTGCGCGATACCGCGCGCATCGTAAATGGAATAAATTGTTTTCAGGATGTTGCGCAATTCATCCGATTGGTCCATGAGACGGACGTTGAAGAGGATGGGAGACACAGCATGCATGTCCTCGATCTCGCGATAGAGCACGTCGCTGCGCTTCATGCCCTGCAGGCTGTCCGGCACGATGGAAATGCCCTGGCCCGCCGCCACCATACCGATGGCGATATGCAGCTCGCGCACTTCCATCACGTTTTCGGGACGCAGCGAGTGGGCGCTGAAAGCCGCCAGCACCTGGTCGGCAAAGCTGGGGCGGGGCGCTTTGGGATAGACGATGAGGTTTTCGGGCAGGAGTTCGATCAGCCTGATCGGCCGTTCCTGTTCCGCCAGCCGGTGGCCCAGCGGCAGCGCGACGATCAGCCGCTCCTCGCGCAGCAGGATGCGGCGTATCGACGGGTCTTCCAGCACCACGCGGCCGAAGCCGACGTCGATGCTGCCGTCCTTCAGGCCGCGCATCTGCTCCATCGTGGTCATTTCATGGAAGGTGATGTGCACACCCTGGTTGGCTTCGCGGAAGAGCCGCACGATTTCGGGCAGCAGGCCATACAGCGTGGAGGCGACATAGCCGATGGACAGCGTTTGCCCGATCTTGCCCACGCGCTGGGTCATGGTTTTCATGTCCGCCAGCTTTTCCAGCATGTTCTGCGCGTGGACCTGGAAGAACTTGCCCGCTTCGGTCAGGCGCAGCGGGCGCGAGCCCTTTTCGAACAGGGGCACGCCCAGTTCCTCTTCCAGCTGCTGGATCTGGCGGCTGAGGGGCGGCTGGGCGATGAAGAGCCGCTGGGCCGCCCGCGTGAAGTTTTTTTCTTCCGCCACGGCCAGGAAATAGCGCAGGTGGCGGATTTCCATCTCACACCCGTTCGATCACCACGGCGATGCCTTGTCCCACACCGATGCACATGGTGCACAGCGCATAGCGCCCGCCGGTGTCGCGCAGCTGGTAGGCGGCGGTGGTCAGCAAACGGGCGCCGCTCATGCCGAGCGGGTGGCCGAGGGCGATGGCGCCGCCGTTGGGGTTGATGCGCGGGTCATCATCCTGCAGGCCCAGTGTGCGTGCCACGGCCAGCGCCTGCGCGGCGAAGGCTTCGTTGAGTTCCAGCACATCCATCTGCGCCAGCGACATGCCCAGCCGCTCCAGCAGCTTGCGCACGGCCGGCACCGGACCGATGCCCATCAGGTGCGGTTCCACGCCTGCCGTCGCCATGCCGACGATGCGCGCCAGCGGCGTCAGGCGGTGGCGGGATGCGGCCTCGCCACTGGCCAGCAGCAGTGCGCAGGCGCCATCATTGATGCCGGAGGCATTGCCTGCCGTGACGGTGCCGGCCGGGCGCACCACGCCGCGCAGTCCTGCCAGCACTTCCAGCGTGGTTGCGCGCGGGTGCTCGTCGTTCACGAAGGCCAGCGGATCGCCTTTCTTCTGGGGTATCTGCACCGGCACGATCTCGCGCGCGAACACGCCGGCCTCAATGGCGGCAGCCGCCTTGCGCTGGCTGGCGAGGGCGAAGCGGTCCTGGCCCTCGCGGCTGATGCTGTAGGCTTCGGCCACGTTCTCCGCCGTTTCCGGCATCGTGTCCACGCCATACATTTCCTTCAGCTTAGGGTTGATGAAGCGCCAGCCCATGGTCGTATCCTGCAGGCTGGCCGCGCGCGAGAACGCGCTGTCCGCCTTGCCCATGACGAAGGGAGCGCGGGTCATCGATTCCACGCCGCCGGCCAGCATCAGCGAAGCCTGGCCGCTGTTGATGGCGCGCGCCGCGCTGCCGACAGCGTCCATGCCTGAACCGCACAGGCGGTTGACCGTGGTGCCAGGCACCGACAGCGGCAGGCCCGCCAGCAGCAGGGACATGCGCGCGACATTGCGGTTATCCTCGCCGGACTGGTTGGCGCATCCGTAGATCACGTCGTCCACCGCTTCCCAGTCGAGCTGGGGATGGCGGCGCAGCAGTTCTCGCAGCGGAATGGCGCCCAGCTCGTCGGCGCGCACGTCCTTCAGGGCGCCGCCATAGCGGCCGATGGGGGTGCGGACCGCGTCGCAGATGAAAGCTTCGTTCATGTCTTCTCCTTATTCCCAGAACAGGGTTGCGCCGGTCACTTCCTGCAGCTGGCTGCGGCTCAGGCCTTCGGCCATTTCCACCACGCGCAAGCCGCCGGCAACGACGTCCAGCACCGCCAGGTCGGTATAGATGCGGTTGACGCAGCCGATGCCCGTCAGCGGATAAGCGCATTGCGGGACGATCTTGCTCTCGCCGCTCTTGGTCTGGTGCTCCATCATCACGAATACCTGCTTGGCGCCGATGGCCAGGTCCATCGCACCGCCGACGGCGGGGATGGCGTCCGGTGCGCCGGTGTGCCAGTTGGCCAGGTCGCCCGTGGCCGACACCTGGAAGGCGCCCAGCACGCAGATATCGAGGTGGCCGCCGCGCATCATCGCGAAGGAATCGGCGTGGTGGAAGTAGGCGCCGCCGGTGAGCAGCGTCACGGGCTGCTTGCCCGCGTTGATCAGGTCATCGTCCTCCTCGCCTTCGGCGGGCGCGGGGCCCATGCCCAGCAAGCCGTTCTCGCTGTGCAGGAAAACTTCGCGCTCGGGCGGCAGGTAGTTGGCGACCTTGGTCGGCAGGCCAATGCCGAGGTTGACGTAGGCCCCTTCGGGAATATCCTGCGCCACGCGGGCGGCCATTTGTTCGCGGCTGAAGCGGTTCACAGGCAGCCCTCCTTGACGACACGTTGTACGAAAATGCCGGGCGTGACGATCACTTCCGGATCGAGTTCGCCCAGCGCCACGATATCCTTCACCTGGGCGATGGTGACCTTGGCGGCCATCGCCATCACCGGGCCGAAATTGCGCGCCGACTTGCGGTAGACCAGGTTGCCCCAGCGGTCGCCGCGCAGCGCCTTGATCAGCGCGAAGTCGGCGTGGATGGGCGATTCCAGCACATAGTTGCGGCCATTGATGACGCGCGTTTCCTTGCCTTCGGCCAGCAGGGTGCCGTAGCCGGTGGGGGAGAAGAAGCCGCCGATGCCGGCGCCGGCGGCGCGGATGCGCTCTGCCAGGTTGCCTTGCGGCGTGAGTTCCAGTTCGATTTCTCCGGCGCGGTACAGCGCGTCGAAATGATGGGAGTCGGACTGGCGCGGGAAGGAGCAGATGATCTTGCGCACGCGGCGCGCCTTCAGCAGCGCGGCCAGGCCGGTTTCGCCATTGCCCGCATTGTTGTTGACGATGGTCAGTTCGCGGGCGCCCTGGTCGATCAGGGCGTCGATCAGGGCGGAAGGCATGCCGGCGTTGCCGAAGCCGCCGATCATCACGGTGGCGCCATCGTGAATGTCCGCGACGGCCTGCCGCATCGATTCGAATGTCTTGTTGATCATGTCTGGCTTTCTATTGCAGGAAGCTGGACAGCGCCTGGTTGAAGGCGGATGCCGCTTCGATATTGGAGATATGGGAGGCCGGCAGCACCGACAGGCGCGCGCCGGGAATGCGCTCATACAGGAAGCGCGCATCCTCCACCGTGGTTACCGGGTCTTCCTCGCCTGCGATCACCAGGGTGGGCAGGGCGATGCGGCGCACGTCGTCGCGCTGGTCGGCGGCAGCGAGGGCGTCGCAGCAGGCGGCGTAGCCTTCTGCGTTGCCACCGCCCATGGCATCCACCAGCGCGCTGACGACGATCGGCGCGCGTTCGGCGAAGGCTGCCGTGAACCAGCGCTGCGGCGCGCTGGCGGCCAGGCCGCCCAGGCCGGATTCACGCACGGCCGCAGCGCGCGCCTGCCACCCTTCGGCGGTGCCGATGCGCGCTGCCGTGTTGGCAATGGCGAGACGAGCGATGCGTTCCTCGGCGTGCACGCCCAGCCACTGGCCGATGGCGCCGCCCATGGAGATGCCGCAGAAGTGCGCCTGCTTCACGTCCAGGTGGTCCAGCAGCTCGATCACGTCCCCGCCCAGCTGCGCCAGGCTGTAGGGGCCGAGCGGCGCCGTCGAGCGGCCGTGGCCGCGCGTGTCGTAGCGGACCACCTGGAAATGCTCGCTGAAGACTTCGGCCTGCAGGTCCCACATGCGCAGGTTGGTGCCCAACGAATTGGAGAAAATCAGGAAGGGACGGCCCGCTTCGCCGTCCACGCGGTAAAAGATGCCGCCCGGAGTGTGGCCTGTTTCATCCCTGGTCTCCTCCGCCAACGGGCAGCACCGTGCCCGTGATGTACGAAGCTTCCTGCGAAGCCAGGAAAAGGATGGCGCCTACCTGCTCGGCTATCGTGCCGTAGCGGTGCATCAGGCTCGAAGCGATGGTCTGGTCCACGATGCCCTGGTACCAGACTTTTTCCTGTTCGCTCAGCGGCTTCGGATTGCGCGGCACCTTGCGCGGCGGAGCTTCCGTGCCGCCGGTGGCGACGGCGTTGACGCGGATGCCGTCCGCCGCATGTTCGAAAGCCAGGCTGGCCGTCAATGCGTTCACGCCGCCTTTCGCCGCCGCGTACGGAATGCGGTGGATGCTGCGGGTGGCGATGGACGAGATATTGACGATGGCGCCGGCCTGCTGTTCGATCATCGCGGGCAGCACGGCACGGCAGCACCACAGCGTGGGGAATAGCGAGCGGCGGATTTCCGCCTCGATCTCTTCTTCCTCATACTCCTGGTAAGGCTTGGCCCAGATGGTGCCGCCCACATTGTTGACCAGCACGTCGATGCGGCCGTTGGCCTCCAGCGCAGCAGCGGCGACGGTGCGGGCGCCGGCATAGGTTTCCAGGTCGGCATTGACTACCACCGCCTGCGCATCGAGAGCGCGCACTTCGGCGGCCACTTCGTACACCAGCTCCGAGCGGTCGGCCAGCACTACGCGGGCGCCCTCGGCGGCCGCGGTGAGCGCCACGCTGCGGCCGATGCCTTGCGCCGCGCCGGTGACGATCACGCTCTGGCCATTAAATCGTTGTCGCGTCATGGTCATGCTCCGCTGCTGGCCGAGAATTTTTCAAAGTAGAAGTTGGCCGGGTTCACGCCGATTTCGGCCAGCCACTTGCGTACCGCGTCCACCATCGGCACCGGGCCGCACAGGTAGACATCGATATCGCCGCCGTTCAGCCATTCCGTTTCCACATGCTGCGGCACATAGCCCTTGCGCGGATGGCCGCTGGCCGGCGCCGCGACGCAGGTGCGGTAGCTGAATTGCGGATGGGCGGCGGCGATGCGGTCCAGCTCTTCCAGTGCGACCAGGTCTTCGTCATTGGTCACGCCGAACACCATGCGCACGGGATGGTCGAAGCCCTGCTCGGCCAGCACCTGCAGCATGGCGAGGAAGGGCGCGATGCCCGTGCCGCCGGCCAGCATCAGCACGGGGCGCTGCAGGGGGCGCAGGTAGAAGGAACCGAAGGGGCCGGCGAAGCCGATAGCCTGGCCCGGCTGCGCGATGTCGGACAGATAGCTGCTCATGCGGCCATTCGGCACATTGCGCACCACGAACTCTACGCGGGAAGCGCCGGGCTGGGAGCTGAAGGAATAGGATCTCGTCAGCTCCGTGCCGGGAATTTCCACGTTCACATACTGCCCGGACAGGAAGCTCAATGCGGCCGGCTCCTCCAGGTCGATGGCGAAGCCGATCGTGGTGGCGGAAAGCTGGCGCACGGCGGCGATGCTGCCCGCATGGCGCGTAACGCCCGTCTTGCAGGATGCTGCGGTGGCGGGAATCTTCACCACGCAATTGGACGTGGGACGCATCTGGCAGGCCAGAACGTGGCCTTCGGCCGCTTCTTCCGGCGTGAGCGCATCCTCGATATAGCTGGACTCCGGCATATCGTATTTGCCCGACTCGCAGTGGCCGCGGCAGGTGCCGCAGGCGCCGTCGCGGCAGTCCAGCGGGATGTTGACCTTCTGGCGATAGGCGGCGTCGGCCAGCTTCTCGCCTGCATTGCAGCTGATGAAGCGGGTCACGCCATCTTCGAACTGGAGAGCGATGGTGTAAGTCATGGCGTGCCTCTCAGATGTGATAAATGTCGATCACCTGGTTGATGTAGTCGTTCTTCAGCACGACGTACTTGTCCAGGATGCGCGGCTTCCCGCCGCTGTGATCAATGATGTAGCGCGACATGCCGAAGTAGCTGAAGTCCGTCTTGTAGCGGTGGCTCAGCGTGTGCCAGTTGAAGCGCACGGTCACGGTGTCGCCTTCGCGGCCCACCACTTCGACGTTGCTGACGTTATGGCTGGTGCGCGTATCCGGCATCGTGGCGCTGGAGCGCTCGGTCTTGATGCGGAAGATGCGGTCTTCCAGGCCCTGGCGGTTCGGATAGAAGATCAGCGAGATTTCGCGTTCCGGGTCGGTGATCAGCTTGTCGTCATCGTCCCAGGCAGGCATCCAGAAGCGGACGCTTTGGGCATAGCATTCCAGCCATTCGTCCCACTGCTCGTCGTCCAGCAGGCGGGCTTCGCGGTACAGGAAGGCGCGGATTTCTTCGATATTCATTCTGCGGACTCCTTGGCTTCCGTGATCACTTTCAGCCAGTAGCGGTGCTGCACCGTATACAAGCCTTCGTCTTCCGTCTTCACGCCGCTCATCACCGGCTTCAAGCCGATTTCTTCGGCGGCGGCGTCGGCGCCATCGATCCAGTGCTCGGAGCCGCGGCACATATCGTTCCACTGCATGGCGGAACCGGCGTAGCCGGCCTGGCAGGCGCGGAATTCTTCCAGGTCGTCCGGCGTGGCCATGCCGCTGACGTTGAAGAAGTCTTCGTACTGGCGGATGCGGCGGGCGCGCGCTTCGGCCGATTCGCCTTTCGGCGCGATGCAGTAGATCGTGGTTTCCGTCTTGTCAACCGAGATAGGGCGCAGCACGCGGATCTGCGACCCGAACTGGTCCATCAGGTAGACGTTCGGATACAGGCACAGGTTGCGCGAACGCTCGATCATCCAGTCCGCCATCGGGCCGCCGAACTGCTCGGCAAATTCCTCGCGGCGCGGGTAGTTGGGACGGTCTTCCGGATTGGCCCACTTGGTCCACAGCAGCATATGGCCGTTCTCGAAGGCGTAGAAGCCGCCGCCCTGCTTGCCCCACTTGCCCGCATCCATGGCGCGGATATTGTCCCCGGCCTCGGCTTCCTTGCGGTGGTTGGTGGTCGCGGCGTAGTTCCAGTGAACGGCGGAGACGTGGTAGCCGTCCGCACCGTTTTCAGCCTGCAGCTTCCAGTTGCCGTTGAAAGTGTAGGTGGACGAGCCGCGCAGCACTTCCAGCCCTTCCGGCGACTGGTTGACGATCATGTCGATGATCTTGCCGGCTTCGCCCAGGAATTCGCTCAGCGGCACGACATCCGGATTCAGGCTGCCGAACAGGAAGCCCTTGTAGCTTTCGAAGCGCGCCACTTTTCTTCAGGTCGTGCGAGCCTTCCTTGTTGAAGCACTCGGGATAGCCTGCTTCCTCGGGGTCCTTTACCTTCAGCAGCTTGCCGTTGTTGTTGAAGGTCCAGCCGTGGAAGGGGCAGGTGTAAGTGGCCTTGTTGCCGCGCTTGTGGCGGCACAGCTGTGCGCCGCGGTGGCTGCAGGCATTGATGAAGGCGTTCAGCTCACCCTGGCGATTGCGAGCGATGAAGACAGGCTGCCGGCCCATATACGTGGTGTAGTAATCGTTATTGTTCGGGATCTGACTCTCGTGTGCCAGGTAGATCCAGTTGCCTTCGAAGATGTGCTTCATCTCCAGCTCGAACAGTTCCGGGTCCGTGAAAGCGGCGCGGTTCAGGCGGTAGTCGCCCTTTGCCTTGTCTTCAACGAGGAAATCATCCAGGGTTTGCATTTGTGTTTCTCCTTGCTTAAGCTGCGGCGCGCACGCGCTGGACTTCCGCCGACGGGGCGGCGGCAACTTCCTGCAGCAGGTGGAAGTCGAAGTCGATGGACGCATGCGCTTCGGCGCCGCCGGTGCGCTTCACTGCCGGCACCAGGCCTTCGCGGCTGGCGAAGGCAAAGTCGTCCCACAAGTATTCATCGCCGTCGATATTGATCTGGGTGGTCAGCTTGCGGTGATCGGCTGCGGTGACAAAGAAATGGATGTGCGCCGGGCGGTTGCCGTGGCGGCCCAGCTGGTCCAGCAGCTGCTGGGTGGCGCCGTCCGGCGGGCAGGCATAACCCTTCGGCATGATGCTGCGGAAGCGGTAGCGGCCCTGTTCGTCGGTGATGATGGAGCGGCGCAGGTTGAAGGCGGACTGGCTCTTGTCGAAGAAGGAGTAGTTGCCCATCAGGTTGGCGTGCCACACTTCGACCTTGGCGTTCGGCAGCGGCTTGCCCTTCGCATCGAACACGGTGCCCTGCATGAACAGCACTTCGGCCTGTTCGCTTTCGGTGCCGTCGTCCAGGCGTGCATAACCCACGGACTCCGGTGCGCCGGCCACATACAGCGGGCCTTCAATGGTGCGCGGTGTGCCGCCGGTCAGGCCGGCTTTCGCTTCGGCTTCGTCGGCGCGGATGTCCAGGAAGCGTTCCAGGCCGATGCCCGGCGCCAGCAGGCCGAATTCATTGCGCGAACCGGTGAAGGTCAGGTACTCCAGGCCTTTCCATACTTCGCTCGGCTGGATATCCAGGTCCTCGATCGCCTTGCACAGGTCCCCCATCAGGCGCAGCACGATTTCCTGCACGCGCGGATTGGCGGGGCGGGTCGCGGAGTCCACGATCCAGTGTTTGACCAGTGCGTCGATTTCAGTATGAGTCATGACAAAGTCTCCTCTATAGTTTGGCGATTAGCGATCGTCGTCGCGGATGGATGATGGGTGGCGGCACAGCGGGGCTACCTCGATGGCCATGTAAGGGAACAGCGGCAGCGACATCAGCAGGTTGTGCAGCTCGTCGACGCTTTCCACGTCGAACACGCTGTAGTTGGCGTACTGCCCGGCGATGCGCCACAAGTGGCGCCATTTGCCGCTGCGTTGCAGCTCCTGCGCCAGCTCCTTTTCGCGGAGCTTCAGGTCCGTGGCCTGCTGCTCCGGCATGGAGGGGGGCAGGTTCACGTTCATACGTACATGGAACAGCATGGTGGTTTCTCCTTATCGCGCCTGCAGGCGCTGTACTTTTTCGATATCGATGTCGACGCCGATGCCGGGCTTGCGCGGCACCTGCAGCATGAAGTTCTTGTAGACCAGCGGCTCCTGCAGCACTTCTTCCGTCAGCAGCAGCGGGCCAAACAGCTCGGTGCCGTAAGCGAGGCTGCTGAAGGTGGAGAACAGGTGGGCCGATGCCGCCGTGCCCACGCCCCCTTCCAGCATCGTGCCGCCGTACAGGCCCACGCCCGCCAGTTGGGCCACCGCTGCCACCTGCGCTGCCGGCAGCAGGCCGCCGGACTGGGTGATCTTCACGGCGAATACGTCGGCCGCCGATGCGGTGGCCATCGTGTAGGCATCCTGCGGGCCGTGCAGCGCTTCGTCGGCCATGATGGGCACGGCGAAGGCGGCGGCCAGGCGCGCCATGGCGGCCTTGTTCTCGGCGCGCACCGGCTGTTCGATCAGGTCCACGCCGCCGTCCTGCAGGGCGGCGATGGCGCGCATTGCCTCCTGTTCGTTCCAGGCCTGGTTCACGTCCACGCGCACGCTGGCGCGGTCGCCGACGGCCTTCTTGATGGCGATCACGTGGGCCACGTCGTCTTCCACGGCGCGCAGGCCGATCTTCAGCTTGAAGATGCGGTGGCGCCGCATGTCCAGCATCTTTTCGGCTTCGGCGATGTCCTTGGTGGTGTCGCCGCTGGCCAGGGTCCAGGCCACGGGCAGTTCGTCGCGCACGCGGCCGCCCAGCAGTTCGCTGAGCGGGATGCCGAGGCGGCGCGCTTGCGCGTCCAGCAGGGC
Organism: Pseudoduganella sp. UC29_106; assembly: GCF_044055365.1. NCBI lineage: Bacteria > Pseudomonadati > Pseudomonadota > Betaproteobacteria > Burkholderiales > Oxalobacteraceae > Pseudoduganella > Pseudoduganella sp. UC29_106. The sequence goes on from NZ_CP171977.1 coordinate 246,407, forward strand.
GGTTTCGATCGCGCATTTGGCGAAACGGTTGCCCTGGATGACGTGGCGCACTTTCGCCATGGCCTTCGCTACTTCGCTCGCTTCCATGCCGACGATCAGCGGGGCGATGTAAGTGTCGATATTGGTCTTGATGCTCTCGGGGCTCTCTTCGCCGTAATTCAGGCCGCCGATGGTGGTGGCTTCACCCCAGCCTTCGATGCCGTCGGCGCAACGCACGCGCACCAGGACCAGGGTTTGGGTGCTCATGGTGGCTACCGAGAGCTTGTGGGGACGGATGGTGGGCACGCTGGCCAGCATCACTTCGATATTCTGGATCATACTCGTGGCATATAGTGGTGTGCGGATATGGACAAGATAGGCCTGTATCCTGGTGCAGTCCAACACTGAGTTGGTATGATTCAATACCTGATAGGTATGGAGGGGAGTTTCCGTGGAGCTACGTCATCTGCGCTATTTTGTGGCCGTTGCCGAAGAGAAAAATTTCACGCGCGCGGCCAAGCGCCTGTTCATTGCGCAGCCGCCCCTGAGCCGGCAAATCCAGCAGCTGGAGGAGGAGCTTGGGGTGGACTTGATCGAGAAAGGCTCGCGTCCTCTGAAGCTGACGGAGGCCGGTGAATTCTTCCAGGCTCACGCCAGCGAGCTGCTGGAAAAGGTGGGGGCGCTGAAGACGATGACGCAGCGTGTGGGAAAAGTGGAGCGGACCCTGTCGATCGGCTTTGTCGCTTCCACCCTATACGGCCTGCTGCCCGAAATCGTGCGCCGCTTCCGCACCCGCTACACGCATGTGCAGGTGAGCTTCCACGAGATGACCACGATGGAGCAGATCAAGGCCCTGAAGGAGGGCCGCATTGACGTCGGCTTCGGGCGCGTGAAGGCGGAAGACGCCAGCGTGCGCCGCATCGTGCTGCGCGAGGAGCGCCTGATTGTGGCGCTGCCGATCGGCCACGCGCTGAGCGACTCCGACGAGCCCATACGGCTGCTGGACCTGCAGAACGATGTGCTGCTGGTGTATCCGAAAGCGCCCCGTCCCAGTTTCGCCGACCAGGTCCTGGAGGTGTTCCGGGCGCACGGCATTCAGCCGCGCAATGTGCTGGAAGTGCGCGAACTGCAGATCGCTCTCGGACTGGTGGCGGCCGGCGAAGGCGTGTCCGTGGTGCCCGAGAGCGTGCAGGGCATGAAGCGCAAGGACGTGTTCTACCGCACCCTGGCCGACCGCCAGGCCATTTCCCCCGTGATGTTCAGCGTGCGCAATCTGGACAAGTCAGAAGAACTAGTCAACATGCTGGCGGTGATCTATGAGATTTACGATGAGGTCGGAATACCTCACGTGAAAGAGAGCTTATAAATCGCCTGGCGCTTACCGCCGGCGATGCGGTGGTGCGCCACCGGTGCTGCGCTTTTCAAGGTGCCGGAACACGATGCGCCCTTTGCTCAGGTCATATGGGGAGAGTTCGAGCGTCACTTTGTCGCCGGCGAGGATGCGGATGAAGTTCTTTTTCATCCGGCCGGCTGTGTAGGCGATCAGCTTGTGGCCATTGTCCAGATCAACACGAAAGCGCTGGTCCGGCAGGATCTCGACGACCTGGCCGTTCATTTCAATCAATTCTTCTTTTGCCACGGGATTTCCTTTGCGATTGCAGAGTGGGGAGGGGCGAAAAAAAAGCCCGCAGTGCGGGCTTCATTTCAATGTAATGCCAATGCTTCAATCGCTGCTCCGGCCCGTGCTATCTGCGCGGTGCGGGAGGGGCCAGCCAGTGCTATCTGCAAGGTGCCAACCCATGACCAATGTATGTGGTGCTACAAGGTGGAGCACTCGAGAACTCCACCGCTGAACGCAGTGTAACACAGTTTTTTGTGCGGCGCACAAAAAATATACCGCGTACGGAAAATAAGCCCGGATCAACAAAGTGGTACTGTGTCAGTACGCAAGCAATTCAAGTGAGGCGCCCAATGACCAGCACTTCCAACAGGCGAACGCAGAGCACGAAAACCGCTGCGATCGACCACGCGATTAACCTTAAGGGCAGCCATGGATCATCCTTTGCCATACGCTACCTGCGCAACCAGCGTGTTCACGAGGACACGATTCAACGCATCATGTTCGGGGCCTGGTGCGATCACCGTGTTCCGCATTATCTGACGCGCCCGTGACGCGCGCCGGTTCCATCAATGCAGCACCGGCTCCAGCCGCTCTTGCCATCTGAGTGACGCCTGATCCGGCAACAGAAAGGTGCCGCTGGCGCCGTCTGCCTCTGAAATCAGCCAGTACGCGATGGCGATTCGCGCGGCGTCTTCGACTTTTGCCGGCAACCCCTGCCCCTTGAGCCAATCGTCATCCGCGAAGGAAAGCAGGAAGCTCCGAAAGCGTCCCGCTTGATTGAAACGGCTTTGCGATCTTGTCAACGGCACAGAAAAGCCGCATAGAATGCGCCTACGCGGGTGTAGTTCAATGGTAGAACGGCAGCTTCCCAAGCTTCATACGAGGGTTCGATTCCCTTCACCCGCTCCATATTCCCCATTCTGCTAGCGGCGCGTGAAGCGCTGCAGGGTTTGCGAGGGCGCTTCGCCGAACAGCTTTTTGTAGTCGCTGGAAAAGCGGCCGAGGTGGGTGAAGCCCCAGCGCATGGCGATCGCCGAAATATTGAGTTCCGCGCGGTCGGCCAGCAGGTCGCGCCGCACAGCTTCCAGACGGTATTGCTTCAGGTAGGCCATCGGCGCCTGGCCGAAGTGGCGCTTGAATCCCTCGTACAGCTTGACCCTCGAAACGCTGGCCACTTGCTCGATGTCTTCCAGACGGAGGTCGTCCGCAGCGTGGTCGTGGATGAACTGGCGTGCTTTCAGCAGGTAGTGCGGGCAGCTGGGCGCCATCATTGCAGCCAGCTCTTCCGAGTAGTTATGGGGCTGGGACAGCAGCAGCCCCTTCAGCAGCGCGTGTTCCAGGTCGCTCGCCATGTACAGGTGGCTGAACAGCTTGCCCGTGCGTTCCATCTCGCTCAGCAGGTATTTGACCATGCGCCACCAGGCGGCCTGGTCGCCGTTCATCGCGTCCATGCCGGGCTGGAAGCTGAGGGGAGCGTCCAGTGGACGCTGCAGCAGGCTTTCCAGCACCTTGCGCAGCGCCGGGCGCGGAATCGCGACCAGGATCTTGCGGCAATTGCCGGCGATGGTAAGCGCCTGCCTTTCATGCGGCGACAGCACCAGTCCCATGCCGGGATCGGAAACCAGCAGCACGTTCGACTTGGCCAGTTCCTGCTCGCCGACCAGCGGCAGGCTGACGCTATAGCAGTTAAGCGGATTGCCTTCCTGGATCTGCACAGTGACGTCAGTGCCGTACTCGACATAGCCAAGCGTGGTGGCCATTGCCCGCAGCACATTGCCCGAATGCTGGAAGTGCAGGCGCTGCGGCCGGGACACTTCCAGTTCGTGCGGACCGCAAATGCCGGCCATCCAGTCGCGCGCCCCGTCCAGGTCGTTGCGCAGCGCCTGGATACCCAGGTAGTCGACATCGCTTGGCTTGCTCTCGTTCATTGGCCATCCTCCGCTTGATTCAAGCATAGCCGACCTGTCTTACAGATGATAGAAGTCGAGCACCGAGTTGATCTTGTCGTTCAGGAGCAGCACGTGCTTGCGCGTGATACGCCAGTTGCCGCCGTCCCAGCGCAGGTGATAGGTGGCGCGGCCGAAGAAGTGCTCGGCGCTGCCCAGACGGCTGTAGAAAGTGGCCCAGTTGGCCTTCACCTCCAGCTGGCCGTCAGCCTGCTCGGCGATGCGCACATTGCTGATCTGGTGCATGGTGCGCGGCAGCGGCGTAGACGCGGCCGACTTGCCGGTGCGCAGGCGAAACACGCGGTCTTCCAGGCCGGTGCGGTTGTCGTAGTAGATCAACGACATGCCGCGCCGTGGGTCCGTGGTGTACTCATGTTCCGAATCCCATTGGGGAACGTGGAACTCGCATTGCTCGTCGAAGAGGGCGAGATAGGCATCCCAGTCCTGCGCGTCGCACAGCTCGGACTTGCGATAGAGAAACTGTTCAATGGATTGCTGCAGCTGGTTCATGGTTCAGATCTCCTCGGCCGTTTTTTGCTGCAGCCCCTTGAGCAGGCTGTCGCGCCAGGCGCCGTGCTGGTTGACGTACAGGCCTTCGTGGGTCAGTTCGGTGCCCGTCAGGACTGGCCGGATGCCGAGCAGCTTGCTGTTCGGCGTGGCGCCTTCCAGCCATTTGTGGTGGCCGCGCGAGATATCGTTCCAGCGCTCCAGGCGGGCCTGGAAACCGCGCTGGGCTTCGCGGAATTCCACCAGGTCATCCGGCGTGCCCATGCCGGACACATTGAAGAAGTCTTCGAACTGGCGGATGCGGCTGACGCGGTCCTGGTCCGATTCGCCCTTGACGCCGATGCATTGGCTGATGATTTCGGTCTTGTTCCATGCCACGGGACGCACGATGCGCAGCTGCGAACTGATCTGGTCCATGAAGAACATGCTGGGATAGATGTTCAGGTTGCGCAGGCGGTGCATCATCCATTCGGCCTTGTTCTGCCCGTGTTCTTCGACCAGGCGCGGCATCACCGTGGCGTAACCGGGGCGCACGGCTGGATTGGGCATATCGCTGAACAGCACGCTGTGGCCATTCCTGAACGAGAACCAGCCATCGTCGGTTTCGCTATCTCCGGCGCCGAGCTTGCTGTAGTCGAGGGTGCCGCTGCCTGCGTCACCCTTTTGCGCGTTGACGGTCTGGCGTTGCCGCACGGTGGCGACGTAGTTGTAGTGCACCGTGCTGACGTGATAGCCGTCCAGGCCGTTTTCGTTCTGCAGCTTCCAGTTGCCCTCGTAGGTGTAGGTGGATTTGCCCGGCAGGACTTCCAGTTCGCCTGTTGGCGACTGGGCGACCACCATGTCGAAGAAGGCCCGGGCGTCGCCCAGGTATTCTTCCAGCGTATCGCTGCCTTCGACATCCAGGCTGATGAAGACGAAGCCCTTGTAGCTGGCGATGCGCGCCTTCTTCAGGCCGCGCTTGTTCTTGTCGAAATCCTCGCAGTATTTCGTCCGGCGCCTTCACCTTGAGCAGGCGGCCGTCATTCTTGTAGCACCAGGCGTGGAAGGGACAGGTGAAGGCGGCCTGGTTGCCCTTGCTCATGCGGGTCAGCGTCGCGCCACGGTGCTGGCAGGCGTTGACCATCGCATTCAGCGCGCCGGTGGCATCGCGCGAGATGATCATCGGCTGGCGACCCGCGCGCATGGTGATGAAATCGTTCGGCTTGGGAATCTCGCTCTCATGGCAGGCGTAGATCCAGTTCTTTTCGAAGATGAATTCCATCTCCATGTCGAACAGTTCCGGTTCGGTGAACATCTCGCGGGCAATCCGGTATACGCCCTCGGTGGGGCGGAAATCCAGGCAGCCGCTGATGAAATCCTGCCATTGCGCTGGGGTCTTTGCAGTGCTCATGCTTTATCTCCTCCTGCCGTGTGCCGGCTTTGTCGTGTTCAAAGACAGCTTCATTAAATACCGGCGGAGGAAGAGGTGCTATCCGACAACTTGGCGATCACTATCCGTTTTTTCCTGGCGTCTGGACGCAAAAAAGCGGATAGCTCGCTGGCAGCGAGATTTCGAGGGGGTGGAACTGGGGTCAGAGCAGCGTTCGGCGTGCTGGATTGTGGGCCTGGGAGGCGGAGTTCAGGACTTCGAGCTGGCCGGATTTGAAGGTTTGCTGGTGGACGCCGTCGCGGTCATGCCATCGGCACAGGCAGTCTTCGTCCTCCGCGGCGCCGCTGGCGCCAGGCGTAGTCCTCACCACCAGCATCTTGCGGTGCCAACCGATAGGCCGGACGGCGTCGCCGGCCTTTGCACGTTCCCGTTCCATAGCGGCCTCCTGACTTGCATACCGCAATGATACGCCTGTGTTCGGGTGATTTTTAGCTGTTGTGATAAAGCGTGATTATTACGCTACGAGAGTTGCTGTCGGGTAAAAAACCAGAGGCGTAACCCAGGTGTCTGCCACGATGTGGCAGACACCAGCTTTAGGCCGAGGGTTTTAATGAGGGTCCACGTCCAGGCTGACGGAGTAGGACAGCCGCCTGCCCTCATACATACCGCCGCCGCGCACCACGCCATCGCAGGACGTCAATTTGCCGGACAGGTCCAGCCGCTCCAGGCGTTCGCGGAAGGCGATGGCATCCTTCGGCGCCAGGTAGCCGACCATGCGGCCGCTGAGGAAGACAGCGACGGCCTTGTCTTCATAGGGATTGTGATCGTCCGGCAGCAGCAGGGCGGGGTGGATGGCGTTGGCGCTGGTGTCGCCATGCTCGCCGGCCAGTTCGCGGATGGTGTCCTGGTAGCGCGACTCGCCCAGCACTTCGAGCTGGAAGCGGCCTTCGTCCGACCAGCGGTGCACCGGTTCGCCCTCCGGCAGCGGCGTGTAGGAGCCGCCGGCCGGTTTGCCCTTCGGCTGCCACTCCTGGGCCTTGGGCCTGGTCTTGAGCAGGAGCACCAGGCAGACCAGGGCGAGGACGATGATGATCAGGTTGAGGGCGAGGGCCATTGGACGGACGTGCGAAGGTTCGAAAGACCGCTATTATCGCAGGCCGGACACGATAGGGCCGAATGTTATAATGCGCGTTTTTTCAGCAAGTCCTGTTATGTCCTCCGAAATTCCTGAAAAGGGCCCGGCGCGGTCCATGCTCTACGATCCGACTGAACGCCGCATCCGCAGCTTCGTGACCCGCGCGGGCCGGCTGTCCACGGCGCAGGAGCGCGCCCTGAACGAGCTCGGACCGAAGTACATGATCGACTATGCGAAAGCGCCGCTGGACTTCGAACAGGCCTTCGGCCGCAAGGCGCCCGTGATCCTGGAGATTGGTTTCGGCATGGGCGGCACCACCGCCCACATTGCGAAGCTGATGCCCGAGAAGGACTTCATCGGCGTGGAAGTGCACACGCCCGGCGTGGGCAGCCTGCTCAAGCTGATCGGCGACGAAGAACTGAGCAACCTGCGTGTAATTCAGCACGACGCGGTGGAAGTACTGCGCGACATGATCCCGGCTGCGTCCCTGGCCGGCGTGCACATCTACTTCCCCGACCCGTGGCACAAGGCGCGCCACAACAAGCGCCGCCTGATCCAGCCGGCGTTCGTGAAAACGCTGTGCGAGCACATCGCCCCCCGGCGGCTACATCCACCTCGCGACCGACTGGGAAGAGTACGCCGTGCAGATGCTGGAAGTGCTGAGCGCCGAACCGGCCCTGCGCAACACGGCGGAAGGCTACGCACCGCAGCCCTCCTACCGTCCGCTGACGAAGTTCGAGAACCGCGGCATCAAGCTCGGTCACGGCGTCTGGGACCTGGTCTTCGAGAAGAAGTAAGCTCGCGCTGGCAGGAAGGCCAGCAGATTCCCGCACACCACCAGCAGCAGTCCGCCCAGGGCTGCTGCATTCCAGCGATACCCCTCAAAGAAGGTCGATACCGTCAGCGCCACGACGGGGAACAGCACCGTGCAATATGCCGCGCGGTCCGGACCAATGCGCCCCACCAGCAGCAGGTAAGCCGTGAAGCCGATCACCGAGCCGGGAATGCCGAGGTAGAGCAGCCCGATCACATAGCGCGGGCTGGGATCGAAATTGAAGGGCATGCCCAGCGCCAGTGCGCCCACCGTGAGGATCGCTGCGCCAATCAGCATGGCCCAGGTATTGGTCAGCAGCGGCGTCAGGCCCAGCTCCTGCATGCGGCTGGAGAGCAGGTTGCCGGTCGAGAAGCACAGCGTGCCCAGGACGGCCAGGCCCAGTCCCAGCAGCATGCCATTGTCGTTCCAGTGCCCTGCCATCTGCGGCAGGAAGAGCATGGCGATGCCGCACAGGCCCAGCGCCGCGCCCCCCATCACTTGCGGACGGATGGGACGCGCCATGAAAATGCGGCCGTTGATGGCGTTCCAGATCGGTGCAGTGGAAAACACGACCGCCACCAGTCCGCTCGGCACCCACTTGGCGGCATAGTAGAAGCACAGGAAGTTCAGGCAGAACAGGGCGAAGCCCTGCGCCAGCAGATAGCGCCATGCGGCGCGCGGCGGCCAGACTGGCTTGCGCAGCGCGAGCAGGATGAGCATCAGGATTGTGGTCGCGATCCAGAAACGGTAGGCGATGGAAACCGGCGCGGCCACGACGCCGAGCTGGAATTTAATGGCGATCCAGGTGGTACCCCAGATCAGGACGGTGAGGAAGTAGAGTAGGGTATTCATGCGGCCAGCATGACGCGCGCCGCGGGGCGGCAGTTGTCCAGGATTGCGCAATTGGAGGCCGATTGTCTGATCTTGCGCTTTTTGCTGCCGCCGCGGCTGGCGGCGGGCCGGCGGCCGGGCGAGGGCGCAGACTGCGTGCTAGACTTTTCGCATGGACCCCGAAATCACCCTCACGCCGCCGCCGGACGCCATGTCGCACGCGGTGTTCCGCACCATGGCCAAAGCCGACGCAAAGCTGGAGCGCTTCGCCTGGCTGGGCGACGGCCTTGCTGCGGCTATCTGGCGGCGCGAAGTGGACATGGCCGAGACCACGTATGAGCAGCCGGGCCACCACACGCTGTCCTGCTATCTGGTAGGCGGCTATGGCGTGCACCGCGACGATGCGCCGGGCAGCTATGGCGCGCCGCAGCGCCTGTGCGCCCTGCCGGACTGGCACGAGTCGCGCTGGACGGTGCGCGGCGGTCTGCGCATGATGCATCTTTATTTCATGCCCGAGCACTTCACGCGCCGCGCCGTGGTGGAGCTGGACCGCGAACCGCGCGAGCTCACGCTGCAGGACCGCACCTATTTCGAGAATCCGCGCCTGGTGCAGCTGTGCGCCGACCTGCTGAACCAGCCTTGGAGTGATCCCGACCAGCTGCTGCGCGCCAACGAGATCGCGCACGAATCGATCAGCGAACTGCTGCGCTCCCAGCATATGGTCAAGCCGGGACTGCGCTTGCGCGGCGGACTGGCGCCGCTGGTGCGCCGCCGCCTGTACGATTACATCGAGGCCCACCTCGAGCGGAACATCACCCTCGGCACCCTGGCGCAGCTGGCTTGCCTGTCCGAATTCCACCTGGCGCGCATGTTCCGCGTTTCGTTTGGCATGCCGCCTTCCGCCTGGATCGCCGCGCGCCGGCTGGAACGTGCCCGCGTGCTGCTGAAAGGCGAGCTGCCGCTGCAGCAGGTGGCCTACGCCTGCGGCTACGCAGACCTCAGCCACTTCAGCCACCGCTTCCGCGACGCCACTGGCGTCCCGCCGGGACGCTACCGTCAGATTGTCGGGGGATGATTACTGCAGGCCGGCGATGAGGCGCACGATTTCGTCGCCGTAAGAGGCGAGCTTCTTTCGCCCACGCCCGAGACGCCGCGCAGGTCGTCCAGCGAGGTTGGCCTGGCCTTGGCGATTTCGCGCAGCGTGGCGTCGACGAAGATCACGTAGGCCGGCACATTGTGTTCGCGCGCGGCGCCCATGCGCCAGGAGCGCAGGCGGTCGAAAATGGCCTGTTCGTCGGCGTTCAGGTCTGTCTCCACATAGCCTTTCGGCGCCGCGCTGCGTTTCTGCTTGACGGGCTTCTGGTACTGCCGCAGCTGCACTTTCTGCTCGCCCTTCAGCACGGGACGGGCGGCGTCAGTCAGCTTCAGCGAAGCGAAGTTTTCATGGTCCACCGTAACCAGTCCAAGCGCAATCGCCTGGCGCAGGATGGCGCGCCATTCCTGTTCGCTGCGGTCGGCGCCGATGCCGAACACGGACAGCGAATTGTGGTGCCAGGTGCCGATGCGTTCCGAATCCACGCCGCGCAGCACGTCGATCACATGGCCGGCGGCGAAGCGCTGGTCCACGCGGTAGATAGCGGACAGCAGCTTCTGCACCGGCACTGTGCCGTCGAAGGACACCGGCGGTATCAGGCAGGTATCGCAATTGCCCGCAGGGCGCGCCCGGCTCGCCGAAATACTCGAGCAGGCGCACGCGGCGACAGCTTAGCGTCTCGCACAGGCCCAGCATCGCATCGAGCTTGGCGCCCAGCACGCGCTTGAAGTTTTCGTCCGCTTCCGATTCGTCAATCATGCGGCGCTGCAGCACCACGTCCTGCAGGCCGTAGGCCATCCAGGCGCTGGCGGGCAGGCCATCGCGGCCGGCGCGGCCGGTCTCCTGGTAGTAGCCTTCGATGGACTTGGGCAGGTCCAGGTGGCAGACGAAGCGCACATCCGGCTTGTCGATGCCCATGCCGAAGGCGATGGTGGCGACCATGACGATATTGTCCTCGCGCAGGAAGCGGGCCTGGTTGCCGGCGCGCTTCGCGTGCTCCATGCCGGCGTGATAGGCCAGGGCGCGGATGCCATGCTCATTCAGGAAGTCGGCCGTCTCCTCCACCTTCTTGCGCGACAGGCAGTAGACGATGCCCGAGTCGCCGCCATGCTCGGTGGTGATGAAGTCCAGCAGCTGCTTGCGGCCGTTGGATTTCTCCACGATTTGGTAGCGGATGTTCGGCCGGTCGAAGGACGATACGAATTGCGCCGCTTCCTCCAGCTGCAGGCGATGCACGATCTCGGCGCGCGTCTGCTGGTCGGCGGTGGCCGTCAGCGCGATGCGCGGAATGTTCGGGAAGTGCTCGTGCAGCACCGAGAGGCGGATGTATTCGGGACGGAAGTCGTGGCCCCATTGCGAAACGCAGTGCGCCTCGTCGATCGCGAACAGGGCGATCTGGGAATCCTGCAGCAGGTCGAAGCAGCGCTGCGTCAGCAGGCGCTCGGGCGCCACGTAGAGCAGGTCGATCTGGTTGGTGCGCACCAGGCGTTCGATGCGCGCCGCTTCTTCATAGGTCTGCGTGGAGTTCAGGAAGGCGGCTTTCACGCCGACTTCGGCCAGCGCGTCCACCTGGTCCTGCATCAGCGCGATCAGCGGCGAGATGACGACGCCAACGCCATCGCGCAGCATGGCGGGGATCTGGTAGCACAGGGACTTGCCGCCGCCCGTGGGCATCAGCACCAGCGCGTCGCCCCCACTGGCCACCTGCTCAACAATCTGCGCCTGCTGGCCGCGGAAGGCCGGGTAGCCAAATACGGTCTGGAGCAGGTGGAGGGCGTTTGAGCTGGTGTCCTGTGATGTCATTGAAAACTCTTAATCGACCCAGGCCACGGTGCCGGTGAGCCAGGTGGCGATGATGACGAGGCCGAAGGCGATGCGGTACCAGGCGAAGGCGGAGAAGTCATGCGAGCTGATATAGCGCAGCAGCCAGCGCACGCACAGGAAGGCGGACACGAAGGCCGTGATGCCGCCCACGCCGAACAGCGGCAGGTCGGCCATCGACAGCAGGGCGCGTTCCTTGTACAGCGAGTAGAAGGTGGCGGCCAGCAGGGTCGGCACGGCCAGGAAGAAGGAGAATTCGGTGGCAGCCTTGCGCGACAGGCCAAACAGCATGCCGCCGATGATGGTGGCGCCGGAGCGGCTGGTGCCGGGGATCAGGGCGAAGGCCTGGGCGGCGCCGACTTTCAGCGCGTCGATCGGGGTCATGTCGTCCACCGAGTGGATGCGCACGGCGACCGGATTGTTCTTGGCGCGTTTTTCCACCCACAGGATGATCAGGCCGCCGACGATGAAGGCCGCGGCCACCGGAACCGGCGAGAACAGCACGGCCTTGATCATCTTGTTGAACAGCAGGCCGAGGATGGCGGCCGGCATGAAGGCGATCACCAGGTTCATCACGAAGCGGCGCGCGCGTTCGCTGTTGAACATGCCCGTCAGTACTTCGATGAATTTGCGGTGGTATTCCCAGATCACGGCGATCATCGCGCCGCCCTGGATGGCGATCTCGAACACTTTGATCTTTTCACCCGTGAAATCCAGCAGGCTGCCGGCCAGGATCAGGTGGCCAGTGGAGGAAATCGGCAGGAACTCGGTAAATCCTTCTACCAGACCCATGATCAGAGCCTTGAAAGCGAGAATGATGTCCATTGTGGTTTTGGTAAGTGTTCGGTGGGGAAACGCGGCGGGACTACGCGGGCACGAAGCTTACCACGAGCCGACCCTGCCGAGGCACTCGACAGCAGATTAGCGCGGATCGGCGCCGTGCTTTTTGCGCTGGCTCAGGGCGCCGTCGCCTCCTCCAGCTGGGTCAGCCAGACCATCGCCTGCTCGCGCGATTCGCCGCACATTTCCGCGGACGGCTGCAAGCCGGCGCAGAACGCCGGCCGGTCGGGCTGCCCAAAAATTAGGCAGCGGTTGTCCGCCCCCAGCTGCACGCAGCGCACGCCAGCCGGCTTGCCGTTCGGCATGCCAGGGATAGGCGAGGTGATCGACGGCGCCGTGCAGCAGGCGCCGCATTCTGGGCGGCAGGTTGCGGTTTTCATGGGGCCGATAGAAGTATACCGCGCCGCGCTTGACTCCCCTCAAAAGCGCGGAACCTGCGCGGCCTATCATGGTCCAATTGCTACGACCGACAAGGAAGTAGAGATGACCATGCCGCTTCAGTTCGACAAAGCCGCCTACCTCAAGATCCTGCGCGACGCCGGCGTCCCGCCCGATCTCGCCGAAGCGCACGCCGAAGCCATCGAGTCCGGCCTCGCCCAGCCTGTCGTGCTCCCCGCCGACCTGGCGGTGCTGAAAGCCGAAATGCTCGCCCGGATGGACGAGCTCAAGAAGGACATGCTTGACCGGATGGACGAGCTCAGGGCCGACATGCTGGCCAGGATGGACGAGCTCAAGGCGCACCTCATCGAGAGGATGGACGAAAAATTCGCCAAGGTGGATGCCAAGTTAGCGCGGCTCAACGTCCTGGTCACCGTTTCGCTGGTCATGAGCGCGATCTCGATCGCGCTGAACTGCGTGATCCTGGCGCGGCTATGAGCGGTGCGGCGAGGCGGTCCAGCGGGCGCTGGCGGCGATGAGGAGCATGAAGCCGCCGAGGCAGGCGAAGGCGAAGTCGAGGCTCATGGCGTGGGCCACGAAGCCGATCATCGCCGGGCCGGACAAAATCCCGGCGTAGCCTATGGTCGTAATCGCCCCAATCGCCAGGCTGGGCGGCATGGCCTTCTGGTTGCCGGCCGCCGTGAACAGCACCGGTACGATATTCGAAGCCCCCAGGCCGATCAGGACAAAGCCAAGCAAGGCCACGGAAGCGGAAGGCGCCAGCACGGCGGCAAAGAACCCGATGGCCGAGCACAGCCCGCCCAGCAGCATCACACGCTTGCCGCCCAAGCGGCGCACCACGCGGTCGCCCGTCAGGCGCCCTGCGGTCATGGCGATAGCGAAGGCGGCATAGGCCAGGCCGCCGCGCCCCGCGTCCATGCCGCGCTCGACGGTGAGCAGCACGGCGCTCCAGTCCAGGATGGCGCCCTCCGCCAGGAAGCACAGGAAGCACAGCGCGCCGATGAAGATCACGGCGCCATGCGGCACGGCAAAGTGGGAACCGCCGCCGGCTTCGGGCTCGCGCAGCAGGTGCGGACTGGCCAGCCACAATGACAGCGCTACCAGCGCGGAGATAACGATACTCGACCCGGCCGGCGACAGGCCCATCCACAGCATGGCCGCCATCAGCCCGGCCCCAATGAAGCCGCCCACGCTGAACAGACCATGGAAGCCGGACATTAGCGACTCGCCGCTCTCGCGCTCCACCACCACCGCCTGCACGTTCATCGCCACGTCCAGGGTGCCAAGTGTGGACCCGAACAGGAACAGGCAAGCGCCTAGGAGGAAAGGCGTCGGAGCGAGCGCCAGGCCAGGCAGGATCAAGCAGGACAAGGCTCCGGAAACCAGCACCACCGGCCGGCAGCCGAAGCGCGCCGACAGCATGCCCGTCATCGGCATGGCCACCATCGATCCAGCGCCCAGGCAAAGCAGCAGCAGGCCGAGGTCGGCTTCATCCAGGCCGAGGCGTAGTTTGGCAAAGGGCACCAGCGGCGCCCAGGCGGACATGGCAAGGCCGGCCGCGAGAAAGGCCAGCCGTGTGGAATAGCGGTGTGCGGTGTTCATAAGGGCATGACGATACCGGCACCCGCTACCGGGCGCAAGCGCGTCCTGCCTCCGCCACCGCGGCTGCCTAGTGCAGCACGCGTTTCGCCCTGCTGCCGAACGCCTTCAGCAACTCGGCGCAGCTGACATGGATCAGTCCCAGGTGGGCATCCCTCATCACCCAAGGCGTTTCCCTGTCGCCATCGCGCCGCGCCACCTCGCGCTGGACGAGCTCGGTGAGCCGCTCTTCCAGCAATTTACGGTAGTAGGGCGAATTCTGGCTGCCGGCATGGATCTGGGCATATAAGTCAGCCCCTTCCCACAATTCAGCGATGCGCTGATCCCCCAGCCCGGACGTGACCGCCAGGACTTGCAGTGAATGTTTATTGTCCATTTTTATTTTCTCTCCCGTCTGATCAGTATTGTCCAATCTTGACGGCATTCAAGTTGTTATCTACTATTAATGACCAATAAGTAAGTTACCCATCCACTGTTTTTATGCAATCCCCGAATGAAACCAAGCCCCGCTGGGAGCGCCGCAAGGATGCGCGACCGCAGGAGTTGCTTGCGGCCGCCCTCGAATTGTTCACGGACCGTGGCTTTGCCGCCACGCGCCTGGAGGATGTCGCCCGTGCCGCCGGCGTCTCCAAGGGCACTCTCTACCTGTATTTCGAAAACAAGCAGGAATTGTTCAAGGCCGTCGTGCGCGACAACATCGTGCAAGTGATCGGCGAAGCGGAAGAGGAACTGGCCGCCGCCGAAGATATTTCCAGCGAAGACTTGCTGCGCGCTATGCTGGAAAAGTGGTGGAACCACTCCAGCGACCGCCGCGCGGCGGGCCTGACGCGGCTGATGATGGCCGAATCCGGCAATTTCCCCGAGCTTGCGGCGTTTTACGAGGAAGAAGTCAATGTCCGGGGCGGCGCCCTCATCACGAAAGTGCTGGAGCGCGGCATCGCGCGCGGCGAGTTCTACCCGGTCGACCCCTACGTCATGATGCAGGTGATCACCGCGCCGATCATGATGCTGATGATGTGGTCTCACAAGTTTTTCCCCTGCGATCAGCAGGAGATCGACCCAAAGGCCTATATGGAAACCTTCCTCGGGCTGGTAAAACGGGGACTGGCGCCTCAAAAATAGGCATTGGCCAGCGTTTTTGACGCATTCAATCCCCGAAAACTGCAGACTGTCGCAATTTCCCGCTATCCGTTGTCATTATCGTTAATATGCCCACCTGACCAGTTCAACGATAAAATGACGGATTATTTATCCCTCACCGAGTCATAAAAGATGAATATCGAACAAGCCCGTTTCAATATGATCGAACAGCAGATCCGTCCCTGGGATGTGCTGGATGCGGACATTCTCGATCTCTTGCTGGTCGTAAAACGCGAAAACTTCGTGCCGGAAGCCTACAAGAACCTGGCTTTTGTCGACACGATGATCCCACTGCCGGATGGCGAGTCCATGCTGACCCCGAAGCTGGAAGCGCGCATCGCACAGGATATCCAGACCAAGAAGCATGAAAACGTGCTGCTGGTCGGCGCCGGCACCGGCTACCTGGCCGCCCTGCTGTCGCACCGCGCCCGCCACGTGACCGCCGTGGAAATTTCGCCGGCAATGAAGGCGATGGCCGAGAAAAACCTGGCCGCCAACGGCATCAGCAATGTGTCCGTGGAACTGGGTAATGCGTCCCAGGGCTGGACCAACGGCGCGCCGTTCGACGCGATCGTCGTCTCCGGTTCGCTGCCGGTGCTGCCGGAGTCCCTGCTGCAGAACGTGAAGGTTGGCGGCCGCATCCTGGCCATCATCGGCGAATCGCCGGTGATGTCGGCCCACCTGATCACCCGTACGGGCGAGCACGGCTACGACACGAAGAAGCTGTTCGAAACCGACGTGAAAGCGCTCAGCGGCGCTGCCACGCCTTCGCATTTCACGTTCTAAGAGCGAACCATGCAGCACTTAACCGCTCCGGAACTGGCTGACTGGCTGGCCGATGAGGCCCGCGCCAAGCCGTTCTTGCTGGACGTGCGCGAGAACTGGGAGTTCGAGACCTGCCATATCGCAGGCTCGACCCTGATGCCGATGCAGACCATTCCGGCCCGCATCGACGATCTCGATGAGGATGCCCAGATCGTCTGCATCTGCCACCACGGTGCGCGCAGCCTGCAGGTGGCGGCTTTCCTCGAACACCACGGCTTCGGCAAGGTGAGCAATCTGACAGGCGGGATTCACGCCTGGGCGGTCCAGGTGGACCCCGCCATGCCGAAGTATTAGGCCGAAAATTTTTTAATTTTTTGACGACTCCAACGGAGATGCAAATGCAGAAACCCCTTCTCGCCGTGCTGATGTCCAGCGCCTTCCTGACGCTCAACGCACAGGCGGCCGACCTGATCCAGGTGTACAAGCAGGCGCTTGCCAACGACGCCACTTACGCCAGCGCGCGT
Source organism: Pseudoduganella sp. UC29_106 (assembly GCF_044055365.1). Classification (NCBI taxonomy): domain Bacteria; kingdom Pseudomonadati; phylum Pseudomonadota; class Betaproteobacteria; order Burkholderiales; family Oxalobacteraceae; genus Pseudoduganella; species Pseudoduganella sp. UC29_106. Next base: position 262,790 of record NZ_CP171977.1, read on the forward strand.
GCTGCGCTGGCCGCCGGACAGGAGCGCACGACGCAGGGGCGCGCAGGCCTGTTGCCGATCATCTCGGCAACGGGCACCAACACCAAGAACAATGGCGACTTCACGCCCTACAACGTGGGTGATATTGGGGTCGTCAACGGCCAGCTGGCGCAGGTCACCGCACGCAACACGGATAATTACACCAACCTGTGGCAGGTGCAGCTGACCCAGCCCCTGTTCCGCTGGGCGAACTGGGAAAACTACCAGCAGTCCAAGCTGCAGCAATCCGTGGTTGAAGCCACCTTCGCGCAGCAGCAGCAGGACCTGATCGTGCGCACGGCGCAGGCTTACTTCGACGTGCTGACCGCACAGGACAACCTGGCCGTGACCCGTGCGCAGAAGGAAGCGACCACCGAGCAGCTGGCTTCCGCCAAGCGTAATTTCGAAGTGGGCACCCAGACCATCACCGATACCCACGAAGCCCAGGCGGCATACGACCTCGTGGTGGCGCAGGAATTCGCCGCCGTCAACGACCTCGAAGTGAAGCGCACCGCGCTGCAGCAGATCATCGGCACTGCGCCCGGCGCTCTGGCCACGCTGCGTACCGGCGTGACGATCGCTCCGCCGCAGCCGGCTTCCATCGATCCGTGGATCTCGGCTGCCGAAGCGCAGAACTATGGCGTGGTGTCGCAGGACCTGAACCTGGAAATCGCCAAGCGCGAAATCAGCAAGCAGCGCGCCGGCCATATGCCGACGCTGGACCTTGTCGCCGCGTCGTCCCATAACCGCGTTACCTCCAGCGGTACGCAGAAGAACAATGCCATCGGCGTGACCTGGTCGGTGCCGATCTTCAACGGCTTCGCCGTGACCAGCAAGGTGCGCGAAGCGATCTCGCTGGAAGACAAGGCCCGCAACGACCTGGAAGCGTCCAAGCGCGCCGCGTCGCAAAATGCCCGCCAGGCTTTCCTGAGCGTGAACAGCGGCCTGGCCCAGGTGAAGGCGCTGGAAGCGGCGGAAGTGTCGAGCAAGTCGGCGCTGGAATCGAACAAGCTGGGCTACCAGGTGGGCGTGCGTATCAATATCGACGTGCTGAACGCGCAACGCCAGCTGTATAACACCCAAAAGGATCTGTCCAAAGCGCGTTACGACACGATCATGAACGGCCTGCGCCTGAAGTCGGCGGCGGGTTCGCTCAAGGAAGAGGATCTGGTGCCGGTGAACGCGCTGCTCGTCAACTGAGCAGGCACGGCGGATCAATGATCCGCCGCTTCGTTATCGCAAACCGGCGCCGCCGGCGTCGAGCGAACGCTCGATCAATTCAATCTTGTACCCGTCCGGGTCCGTGACGAAGGCGATCACGGTGGTGCCGCCTTTGACCGGGCCCGGTTCGCGCGTCACGTTGCCGCCGTTGGCTTTTACGGCCTCGCAGGCGGCAACAATATTCTCGGCCGAAATGGCGATATGCCCGTAGGCATTGCCGAGGTCATAGCTGTCCACGCCGTAGTTATAGGTCAGCTCCAGCTCCGCGTGTTCCGGATTACTGCCATAGCCGAGGAAGGCCAGCGAATACTTGTACTCCGGATTGTCGCTGGTGCGCAGCAATTTCATGCCGAGCACATTGGTGTAAAAGTCGATCGAGCGCTGCAGGTTACCGACCCGCAGCATCGTGTGAAGAATGCGCATGGTGAAGACTTTCGCTAGTGACAAAATCGCATTGTATGCGCTTTCTCAGCGCTGCACAGGGGTCACTCGCCAGACCGTATTGCCAACGTCATCGGCCACCAGCAGCGCGCCTTGCTTGTCCACCGCCACGCCCACGGGACGGCCCTGCGCCTTGCCATCGCGCGTCAGGAAGCCAGCCAGGAAATCGATCGGCGGACCGGACGGCTTGCCGTCGGCGAAGGGCACGAAGATCACCTTGTAGCCGGAGAAGGGTTTGCGGTTCCACGAGCCGTGCTGGCCGATGAAGGCGCCGCCCTGGTAGCTCTGGGGGAAGAGCTTCCCATCGTAGAAGGCCAGGCCCAGCGAGGCGGTATGCGAGCCGATCGCATAATCCGGCATCACGGCCTTCGATACCATGTCCGGCCGCTGCGGCTTCACGCGCTCATCGACATGCTGGCCGTACCAGCTGTAGGGCCAGCCGTAGAAAGCGCCGTCCTTCACCGAGGTCAGGTAGTCGGGCACGAGATCATTGCCCAGCTCATCGCGCTCGTTCACCACCGTCCACAGCGTTTTTGTGGTGGGTTCCCAGCCCATGCCGTTCGCATTGCGCAAGCCCGTCGCGAACAGGCGCGACTTGCCGCTGGCGCGTTCCACTTCCCAGATGGCCGCACGGCCTTCCTCTTTCTCGATGCCGTTCTCCGCCACATTGCTGTTGGAGCCCACGGTCACATAGAGGAAGCGCCCGTCCGGGCTGGCGGTCAGCGACTTGGTCCAGTGGTGGTTGAGCGGACCGCCCGGCAGGTCGATCACTTTCGTGCCGGGGGCCGTGATCGAAGTCTGGCCTTCCTGGTAGGGGAAGCGCACCAGGGCATCCGTGTCGGCCACATAGAATTCCTTATCGACCAGCACCATGCCGAAGGGCGAGTTCAGGCCTTGCAGGAAGGTTTCCCGCGTCTTTGCCACGCCGTCGGGACCCATGTCGCGCAGCAGGGTGATGCGGTTGGCGGACCTGGTCACGGCGCCCGCCTTCTTCATCTGGTGCTTCATGATGGCGCCCTTGATGCCCTTGGCGTCCTCCGGCTTGGGCGGTGCATTGGTTTCGGCCACCAGCACGTCGCCATTCGGCAGCACGTAGACCCAGCGCGGATGATCGAGTTCGCGTGCGTAAGCCGTAACGGTGAAGCCCGACGCGGCAACCGGCTTGTCCGTGCCCTGGAACGGCGCGGTAGGAGCCACATTGACAGTGGGGATCAGCTGCTTCTTCGGTTCAGGCAGTACAGGATTGGGACCAAAGCCGGCAGGGTATTGCGGCTGTGCGGCGGCACCGGCCGCAAGCAGGAACAGCGAGAGAAGGGCGGCGCGCATCGCGGGCCTCGCTCAGTCGCGCTTCGTGCCCGGCAGGGGCTTGGCCTGCTGGTCCTGGCCGCGGTTGCCCTCAGGCGCTTTCTGCAGGCCAGGCGTGGCGCGGCGGTCCGTATCGACTAGTCCGCCTTCAATGTCTTCGGCGGCCTGGCGGATCACACTGCGCGGCTTCTGGTGGCGTGCGCCTTCCGGCGATTCGTCGCGCTCATGGGGCAGGCGCTTGCCGGCATCCTTGTTGACCGGCTCGGTCGTGTTGATGAGGCGGTCCTTCTTGTCTGGGTTCCATGTCAGATCCTCCTTCGTCCTCGATGTTAACCAAGGAGAAGCGCCACAGTCGCCCGATTGCCTGTTAGCATGTTCCGCGGATCGTGCGCCGGCTGCCATCGCCAACGCCGTGCGGCACTTCGCGCATTAGGAAGCGGGCGGCACGGCGGGCTGCCACAGCTCGACCTTGTTGCCGTCCGGGTCCAGGAACCAGCCGAAGCGGCCGTAGTCGAAGGACTGGATATCGCCGACGATGGTGGCGCCGCCGTCGGCCACCTGCTGCAGTGCGCCTTCCAGGTCATCGACTACCAGGTTGAACATGAATTCGCGGCGCGACGGCGCGAAATAGCCGGTGGTCCGCTTGAACGGGCTGAACACGGTGCAGCCGCCTGCAGGCATGATGGCGGGGAAGAAGGCGGCGTGGTCCGGTGCGTCGGTCGGCAGGCCAAGGTGGGTCTGGTACCAGGTCATCAGGGCTTGCGGGTCCTTGGATTTGAAGAAGATGCCGCCTACACCCAGTGCTTTTGCCATTTCGTTTCCTCCATTGTATACTGTGCAAACGTACAGTATTTCTTCGCGTACCGGCCAGCGATGCAATGCATGGCATGAGCAAGCATTATGGGTTACTCTGCTGCGTGTTGCCAGACCATTTTTGACCGAGATTGATATGCCCGCTACGCACGCCATGTACAACACGATCGCCCTCGTCGTGAGGCCGAACACCTCCGGCATCGAAGAGCCGGTGCGTACGGTGATCGACTTCCTGAAGCAGGGCGGCTACAGCGTGGTGCTGGAAACGGACACGGCGACCCATCTCGGCTTTACGGACATTCCCTCCATGAGCGCCCAGGGCATCGGCGAGCGGGCGGACGCTGTGCTGGTGATGGGCGGCGACGGCACCATGCTCGGCATCGCACGCCAGCTTGCCCCATACGACGTGCCACTGATCGGCATCAACCAGGGCCGCCTCGGCTTCATGACCGACATCTCGCAGGAAGACATGCTGCCCGTGTTGGGCAATATCCTGAGCGGCACCCACAAGGCCGAGCGCCGTACGCTGCTGGAAGGGCGCGTGGTGCGTGACGGCAAAGTGATCTACTTCGGCATGGCCGTCAACGATGTGGTGGTGTCGCGCGGCGCGGGCGCCGGCATGGCCGAGCTGACCGTGAATGTCGACGGCCATTTCATGTACAACCAGCGTTCGGACGGCCTGATCGTGGCCACGCCGACCGGGTCCACGGCCTATGCGCTGTCGGCCGGCGGCCCCTTGCTGCACCCGACGCTGGGCGGCATTGCCATGGTGCCGATTGCGCCGCATGCGCTGTCCAACCGCCCCATCGTGCTGCCCGATTCCAGCGAGATCGTGATCGAGATCGGGCGCGGGCGCGACATCACCGTGAACTTCGACATGCAGACTTTCGCCAGCCTGGTGAATGGCGACCGGATCCACATCCGCCTGTCCCCGCACACCATCACCTTCCTGCACCCGGAAGGCTGGAGCTACTACAACACCCTGCGCGAAAAGCTGCACTGGAACGAATACCCTTCAACTGACGGCAAAATCTGATGCTCCGAACACTGTCCATCCGCGATTTCGTAATTGTCGATTCGATTGAACTGGAATTTTCCTCAGGCTTTACCGTCTTCACCGGCGAAACCGGCGCCGGCAAATCCATCCTGATCGATGCGCTGACCTTGGCGCTGGGCGGCCGCGGCGACGCCAGCGTGGTGCGCGAAGGCGCCGCCAAAGCCGATATCACCGCGGATTTCGCGGTGACCTCGCAGGCCCAGGCATGGCTGGAAGCGAACGAGTTCGCGGCGGAAGAGGGCGGGGCGCTGCTGCGTCGCGTGATCGACAATGCCGGCCGCTCCAGGCATTCATCAACGGTGTCGCCGCCACGGCCGCGCAACTGCGCGAGCTGGGCGACCTGCTGGTCGATATCCACGGCCAGCACGCGCACCAGTCCCTGCTGAAAACCGATGCCCAGCGCGAGCTGCTGGACAACCAGTGCGGCGCCAATGTGCGCGACGTAACGGCGGCTTATAAAGCCTGGCGTGCCTTGTCGAAGCAGCTGGAAGAATTCGAGACCAATGCGGCCAACCTGCAGTTCGAGCGCGAGCGGCTGGAATGGCAGGTCGCCGAGCTGGACAAGCTGGCGCCCAAGAAGGGCGAGTGGACCGAGATCGGCAATGAGCATTCGCGGCTGTCGCACGCGGCGAGCTTGCTGGAGGGGGCGCAGGAAGCTTTGAGCGCCTTGTCTGAATCCGACGACCATCCCGTGCTGTCGCAAGTCTCCTCGCTGCACCAGAAGCTGGGCAAGCTCCTGAGCGTGGATGCCGAATTGCAGCCGGTGGTGGATCTGCTCGAATCGGCGCGTATTCAGCTGCAGGAATCGGTGTATGCGCTGAACACCTATCTGGACAAGGTCGAGCTGGACCCGGACCGCCTGCGCGAAGTCGACGCGCGCATGGATGCGCTGCACTCCGCTTCGCGCAAGTTCCGCGTGACGGCGGGACGAGCTGCCGGAGGAGCATGCGAAGCTGTCCGAAAAGCTGGCGCAGCTGGCCGACGCCAGCGACATCGAAGGCTTGCGCAAGCAGGAGGAAAAGCTGAAGGCGGATTACATGGTGGTGGCGCAAGCGCTGTCCGCCACGCGCGCCGCGGCCGCCAAAGCGCTGGGTTCTGCGGTCACGCAAGCGATGCAGGACCTGAACATGACGGGCGGCCGTTTCGAAGTGGCCCTTAACCCCGCCGAGCCTGGCGCCAAGGGACTGGAGCAGATCGAATTCATGGTGGCCGGGCATGCCGGTGTCGCGCCCCGTCCGCTGGCCAAGGTGGCTTCCGGCGGCGAGCTCGCGCGCATCTCGCTGGCCATCTCCGTCATCACCTCGCATGCCACCACCGTGCCCACGCTGATCTTCGACGAAGTGGACAGCGGCATCGGCGGCGGCGTGGCCGAAGTCGTGGGACGCCTGCTGAAGCGCCTCGGCCAGGAGCGCCAGGTCCTGTGCGTAACCCACCTGCCGCAAGTCGCCAGCCAGGCCGGCCAGCACTTCCAGGTCGCGAAAGGCACGTCCGTCAACGGCAAGACCGCCAGCCGCATCGAAGTGCTCGATCAGAAAGCCCGCATCGAAGAAGTCGCCCGCATGCTCGGCGGCCTCGAAATCACCGCCACCACCCGCAAGCACGCCCGCGAACTCCTCGCCTCTTGATTATAGGGTCAGGCACGAAATGTTACATGAGGCCGCTTCCGGCAGAAGCGGCCTCATGTAACATTTCGTGCCTGACCCCATAGGTATAATGGAAGGCTATCTCTCGCGATCTAAGAAGAATATGTCTTTTGCTAAAGAACCGTCGTTCAAGCACGGTGCGGTGGGGCGCACGGCTGTTGTGCTCGTTAATCTGGGGACGCCGGATGAGCCGACCAGCGGCGCCGTGCGGCGCTATCTGAAGGAATTTTTGTCGGACCCGCGCGTCGTCGAAATTCCGAAGGCGGTGTGGGCGCCCATCCTGTACGGCATCATCCTGCCCTTCCGCTCGAAGCAGTCGGCGCAGAAGTATGCGTCGATCTGGTCGCGCGAGGGCTCGCCGCTGAAGGTCCATACCCAGGCGCAGGCCATGCTGCTGCGCGGCCTGCTGGGCGAGCGGGGACATAGCGAGCTGACGGTGGCCATGGCCATGCGCTACGGTTCGCCGTCCATCCCCGAGGTGCTGGACCGCCTGAAGGCCGAGGGCCACGAGCGTATCCTGATCCTGCCCGCCTACCCGCAGTACTCGGGCACCACCACGGCTTCCGTCAACGATGCCGTGTTCGACCATTACAGGAAGGTGCGCAACCAGCCCGAACTGCGCTTTGTGCGCAATTACCACGACCACGACGGCTATATCGATGCACTGAAGAAGTCAGTACTCGCTCACTGGGAAAGCAACGGCCGCGGCGAGAAGCTGCTGATGAGCTTCCACGGCGTGCCGAAGCGCACCCTGACCCTGGGCGACCCCTATCACTGCGAGTGCATGAAAACGGCGCGCCTGCTGGCGGAAAAGCTGAAGCTGCGCGAGGACCAGTACCTGGTCACTTTCCAGTCCCGCTTCGGCAAGGCCGAGTGGCTGCAACCGTACACGGCCCCGACCGTCGCCCAGCTGGCGAAGGACGGCGTGCGCCGCCTGGACGTGATCTGCCCCGGCTTCAGCAGCGATTGCCTGGAAACCCTGGAAGAGATCGCGATGGAAGTGCGCCACGATTTCATGGCGAACGGCGGCAAGGAATTCAATTACATTCCCTGCCTGAACGAGCAGCCGGCCTGGATCGCCGCCCTGGCGGAAATCGCCGAGCAGCACATGATCGGCTGGCCGACCATGCTCACTCCCTCCCAGCGCGAGTTGCGTAAAAAAGACGCAGAAACCGCGCGGCTGGCGGCCCAGAAGTTGGGTGCTCAGCAATAAGAGTGTTGTTAGCACTTGCCGGGTGAGAGTGCCAGCCTGTTAAAATAGCCGGCTAGGGGATCAATTCGCTGTAGCAGATCAGCGCGGTGGCCAGAAAAGCCCAAGCGATGACTGTCGCGGTAATAAATGGCAACTTCATGATGCGCTCCGTCGGTGTTCTCAGTGACACCGCATAAGCTCATATTAGCCAATCCGGCCCGCTAACGTATCCCCAAGTTTTGTAAAGTTTGTAACTCTGCAGTTACATACAGCTGAGTTCGGCTGTGCGCCGGATATCGCGCCAGAAGGGGAGAATATCCCTTGAAATGTCAGGGGTAATCCCCATTTCTGGCCAGTACGGTAACAAACGTAATGTCAAACAAACACGATTTGTAGGAGTCTCACAGATGCAAGATCAGGAAAACAAGCCAGGCCCGATTCCAGAGGCAGAACAGGCGACCGCCCAACCATCGACTCCCGCCGACGTTCCCGCCATCCCCACGCTGGAAGAACAGCTGGCAGCCGCCGAAGCCAAGCTGGCTGAGCTGCAGGACGCGTACATGCGTGCGAAGGCCGATGGCGAGAACATCCGCCGTCGCGCCCAGGAAGACGTGGCCAAGGCCCACAAATTTGCTGTTGAGAGTTTTGCCGAAGCCATGCTGCCTGTGAAGGACAGCCTGGAAATGGCGCTGAAGGTGGAAACGCCGTCCATCGACAGCCTGAAGGAAGGTGTGGAAATGACGCTGAAGCAGCTCAATTCCGCCTTCGAACGCAACCGCCTGGTGGAAGTGATGCCGGCGGCCGGAGAGAAGCTGGACCCGAACAAACACCAGGCCGTCGCCATGGTGCCCGCCGAGCAGGAAGCCAATACCGTCGTCAATGTACTTCAGAAGGGCTATATGATCGCGGATCGTCTGCTGCGTCCCGCCATCGTGACTGCAGCCCAGCCAAAGTGAGTACTTGAAAACAAATCAGCTTTTCCACATATAAGAACTATCTGAACATTTAGTACATAAAGGAAGAACAAATCATGGGCAAGATTATCGGTATTGACCTGGGTACCACCAACTCCTGCGTAGCAATCATGGAGAACGGCGCTCCAAAGGTCATCGAGAATGCTGAGGGCGCGCGTACCACGCCGTCTATCATCGCCTATCAAGACGATGGCGAAATCCTGGTCGGCGCACCAGCGAAGCGCCAGGCCGTGACCAACCCGCGCAACACCCTGTTCGCGGTGAAGCGCCTGATCGGCCGCAAGTTCGAAGAAAAGGAAGTGCAGAAGGACATCGCCCTGATGCCTTACGAGATCATCAAGGCCGACAATGGCGACGCCTGGATCCAGGTGCGCGACAAGAAGCTGGCGCCGCCGCAGATCTCCGCTGAAGTGCTGCGCAAGATGAAGAAGACCGCCGAGGACTACCTGGGCGAAGAAGTTACCGAAGCCGTGATCACCGTGCCGGCTTACTTCAACGACTCGCAGCGCCAGGCAACCAAGGATGCCGGCCGTATCGCGGGCCTGGACGTCAAGCGCATCATCAACGAGCCGACCGCGGCCGCGCTGGCCTTCGGCCTGGACAAGACCGACAAGGGCGACCGCAAGATCGCCGTGTATGACCTGGGTGGCGGTACCTTCGACATCTCGATCATCGAGATCGCGGACGTGGACGGCGAGAAGCAGTTCGAAGTGCTGTCGACCAACGGCGACACCTTCCTGGGCGGCGAAGACTTCGACCAGCGCGTGATCGACTACATCATCGACGAATTCAAGAAGATCAACGGCCTGGACCTGAAGAAGGACCCGATCGCCCTGCAGCGTATCAAGGCATCCGCCGAGCGCGCGAAGATCGAGCTGTCCTCCTCGCAGCAGACCGAGATCAACGAGCCGTACATCGCCATGGCGAACGGCGCACCGGTCCACCTGAACCTGAAGATCACCCGCGCCAAGCTGGAAGCCTTGGTTGAAGAGCTGATCTCCAAGACCATCGAGCCATGCCGCGTTGCGATCAAGGACGCAGGCGTGAAAGTGTCCGACATCGACGACATCATCCTGGTCGGCGGTATGACCCGTATGCCGAAGGTGCAGGAAAAGGTGAAGGAGTTCTTCGGCAAGGATCCGCGCAAGGACGTGAACCCGGACGAAGCCGTGGCCGTGGGCGCCGCCATCCAGGGCGCCGTGCTGTCGGGCGAACGCAAGGACCTGCTGCTGCTGGACGTGACTCCGCTGTCCCTGGGTATCGAAACCCTGGGTGGCGTGATGACCAAGATGATCCACAAGAACACCACGATCCCGACCAAGTTCTCGCAGGTGTTCTCGACCGCCGACGACAACCAGCCGGCCGTGACCATCAAGGTGTACCAGGGTGAACGCGAAATCGCCGCCGGCAACAAGGCGCTGGGCGAATTCAACCTGGAAGGCATCCCGCCTGCAGCACGCGGTACGCCGCAGATCGAAGTGACCTTCGACATCGACGCCAACGGCATCCTGCACGTGAGCGCGAAGGACAAGGCCACCGGCAAGGAAAACAAGATCACCATCAAGGCGAACTCCGGCTTGTCCGAAGAGGAAATCCAGAAGATGGTGAAGGACGCCGAGCTGAATGCGGAAGAGGACAAGAAGATCAAGGAACTGGCCGAATCCCGCAACCAGGCCGACGCGCTGGTGCACCAGACCCGCAAATCCCTGACCGAATACGGCGACAAGCTGGACGCCGGCGAGAAGGAGAAGATCGAGTCCGCGATCACCGCGCTGGAAGCGGCCGTGAAGGAAGGCGACAAGGCTGCTATCGACGCGAAAGTGTCCGCCCTGACCGAAGCTTCGCAGAAGCTGGGCGAAAAGATGTATGCTGACATGCAGGCGCAGCAAGCTGCCGCCGGTGGTGCAGCAGGCGGCGCCGGCGCAGGTGCCCAGGCCGAAGCCAAACCGGCCCAGGACGACGTCGTTGACGCCGACTTCAAAGAAGTCAAAGACAACAAGTAAATCGCTTTAATAAACGGTCATCCCTGAAAGACTGACCAGCCGAGCCGAGCGACCTGCAACCGGGGCTCGCTCGGCTTTTTCGCATAATTGGCACACCATGGCAAAGCGTGATTTTTACGAGATCCTCGGGGTCGCAAAGAATTCGTCCGAAGACGATATCAAGAAAGCCTATCGCAAGCTCGCGATGAAGTATCACCCGGACCGCAACCCGGACAATAAAGAGGCGGAAGAGAAGTTCAAGGAAGTGAAAGAAGCCTACGAGATGCTGACCAATCCGGAGAAGCGCGAGGCTTACGACCGCTATGGTCACGCCGGTGTCGATCCGAATATGGGCGGCATGGGCGGCGGCGGCTTCGGCGGCTTTGGCGACGCCTTCGGCGACATCTTCGGCGATATCTTCGGTGGCGGCGGCCGCCGCAGCGCCGGCCCGCAGGTGTACCGCGGCGCCGACCTGCGCTACAACCTGGAGATCACGCTGGAGCAGGCAGCCCACGGTTTCGACACTACGATCCGCGTGCCGTCCTGGGACAAGTGCGATACCTGCCACGGTTCCGGCGCCAAGCCAGGCACTTCGCCGACCACCTGCTCCACTTGCGGCGGCCACGGCCAGGTCCGCATGCAGCAGGGCTTCTTCAGCATCCAGCAGACCTGCCCGAAGTGCCACGGCACCGGCAAGATCATCCCCGAGCCATGCCCATCATGCTCCGGTGCGGGCCGCATCAAGCGCAACAAGACGCTGGAAGTGAAGATCCCGGTCGGCATCGACAACGGCATGCGCATCCGCTCCACCGGCAACGGCGAGCCGGGCACCAATGGCGGTCCGCCGGGCGACCTGTATGTGGAAATCCACATCAAGCCGCACCCGGTGTTCCAGCGCGAAGGCGACGACCTGCACTGCGAGATGCCGATCAGCTTTGCCAAAGCGGCGCTGGGCGGCGAGATCGAAGTGCCGACGCTTGACGGCAAGGTGTCCTTCACCGTGCCGGAAGGCACCCAGTCGGGCAAGACCTTCCGCCTGAAGGGCAAGGGCATCAAGGGCGTGCGCTCCGGCTATCCGGGCGACCTGTTCTGCCACGTGGCCGTGGAAACCCCGGTCAAGCTGAACGACCGCCAGAAAGAACTGCTGCGCGAATTCGACCGCTCCACCGCCGAAGGCGGCGCCAAGCACAGCCCGCAGACCAAGTCCTTCATGGACAAGGTCAAAGATTTCTTCGAATAAGCCGTACCACGACCCGCCTCGCGGCGGGTCGTACACACCACTGACGCGTAGGGCGGATCATTGATCCGCCGTGCGTCCCCTCCAGCACTATCAAAAAGGGCCACAATCATGACTGACCCCAATGACGTCCTCCAGCACCTCCTGCAGAACAACCGCAAATGGGCGGAAGACAAGGTAGCAAAAGACCCCGACTACTTCCACAACCTGTCCACCGTGGCGCCGGAATTCCTGTGGATCGGCTGTTCCGACTCGCGCGTGCCGGCGAATGAACTGCTGGGCATCCCGCCGGGCAAGGTATTCGTCCACCGTAACATCGCCAACGTCGTCGTGCACTCCGACCTGAACAGCCTGTCCGTGCTGCAGTTCGCGATTGAAGTCTTGAAGGTGAAGCACGTGATCATCGTCGGCCACTACGGCTGCAAGGGCGTGCACACCGCGCTGACGGGCGGCCGTGTAGGCCTGGTCGACAACTGGCTGCGCCACGTGCAGGACGTCGCGCAGAAGCACGACCGCTACCTGGGCGACGCCCTGGGCGACATCAACAAGCGCAGCGAGCGCCTGTGCGAACTGAATGTAGTGGAGCAGGTGGTCAACGTCTGCCAGACCACGATCGTGCAGGACGCGTGGGACCGCGGCCAGGAATTGACCGTGCACGGTTTCGTGTATGGCCTGAAGGATGGCCTGCTGAACGACCTGAAAATGTCCATCGCTTCGCCAGCCGACCTGGCGCCCCGCCTCGACGCCCGCCTGGGCGCCTACGCCGCCACTTCGGCCTGACGTTCGCTTAGCCGCCGCTGGAAGGCCAGGAAGTCGCTGGCCGTCCGGCGCGGCGCTTCAACCATCGGCACATGGCCGATGCCCTCCATCAGCACCACTTCACTGTTCGGCAGCAGCGCCTGCATCGGCTCCGCGGCCTGCGGGTTCAGCACCCGGTCTTCCTTGCCCCACACGATCAGCGCCGGCGTATCGATCCGCTCTGCCAGCACGGGCGAATCCACGACTTCGCGCATGATCTGCACGTGCAGCGGATAGTCCTCCACCGCGCGCTGCGCCAGCTGGTGTATCAGGCAGTAGGGCAGCCAGGGCGGCCTGTGCATGCAGAAGCCGATCAAGTCCTTCAGCGCTTGCGGCTCTGGCACCAGCAGCGAACTGCGGCCGGTTTTCCTGTAATGCTGAAAGGCCCGCGTCTGCCATGCCACGTCGGTCCCGGCCGCATCCAGCAGCCACAGGCTCGCCACCTGGGCCGGATAGCGCGCCGCGTATTCGCAGGCGATGAAGCCGCCCATTGAATTGCCGCCGAGATGGAAGCGCTGCACATCCAGTTCACCGAGGAAGGCGCGCAGGTTTTCCACCTGCTGCGCAATATCGTGCTTCGCCAGCGCATCGCGCCGCGCGGAGCCAAAGCCGGGCAGGTCCGGGATGATCACGCGGTAGTGCGGCACCAGCCACGCTGCAATGCGCGTGAAATTATCCTTGTCGGCGCCGAAACCGTGCAGCAGCACCAGGACTTCCGATCCATTGCCTCCCGCCAGATAAGGCAGGCTGCTGCGCTTTGCGGAGAGGCCGGCACGCCGCCGCTCAAGGCGCAAACCCAGGCGAGCCGCCCGCGCCGGCATCAGGCGGTTGAAGGCGCACAGGCCGAGCATAACGACGGCCAGCGCATAGACCAGGACCATTTTTTCTCCTGCGGCGCGCGCATTGCCCGCCGAATTGGCATATACTGTATATGCGTACAGTATAATGTGGTTAAATGGAAACAATCGAAAAGCTGGAAATCCTTGCGGATGCAGCCAAGTATGACGCGTCCTGCGCCAGTATTGGGGCGCCGAAGCGGTCTTCGGCCGGGCGGGAGGGGATCGGCGCAACAAATGGCATGGGCATCTGCCACAGCTACACGCCCGACGGGCGCTGCGTCTCCCTGCTGAAAATCCTGCTCACCAATTTCTGCCAGTACGATTGCCAGTACTGCGTGAACCGCCGCAGCTCGAACGTGCCGCGGGCGCGCTTCAGCGTGCAGGAAGTCGTGCAGCTGACGGTCGATTTCTACCTGCGCAACTATATCGATGGACTGTTCCTCAGCTCCGGCATCATCCGCTCCGCCGACTATACGATGGAGCAGCTGGTTGCCGTGGCGCGGGAACTGCGCGAAACCCACCAGTTCCGCGGCTACATCCACCTGAAGACGATACCGGACGCCGATCCCGCCCTTATCGAAGCGGCCGGCCGCTATGCGGACCGCCTCAGCGTGAACATCGAATTGCCGACCCAGGACAGCGTAGCCGCGCTGGCGCCGGAAAAGAGTGTCCACACGATCAAGCTGGCGATGGGAGCGATCCGGCTGAAGCTGGACGAAAAGGAAGCCGAGCCCAAGGCGCCGGCCTTCGCGCCGGCCGGGCAAAGCACGCAAATGATCGTCGGCGCAGACGGCAGCGACGACAAGCGCATCCTCAGTACCGCCGAAACCCTGTACGGCAGCTACAAGCTGAAACGTGTCTACTACTCCGCCTTCAGCCCGATACCGGACAGCCCGAAGACCGTGCCGCTGGCGCCGCCGCCGCTGCTGCGCGAGCACCGTCTCTACCAGGCCGACTTCCTGCTGCGCGGCTATGGCTTCCAGGTGCGCGAGCTGCTGCCGCAGGATGGCAGCCTGGCGCTGGATATCGATCCCAAGCTGGCCTGGGCGCTCTCCAACCGCGAGCATTTCCCGCTTGACCTGAACCGTGCCGACCTGTCCATGATCATGCGTGTGCCCGGCATCGGCCTGCGCAGCGCGCAGCGCATAGTCGAGCTGCGGCGCATGCGGCGCGTGCGCTACGAAGACCTGTCGCGCCTGAAGTGCAGCATGAAGAAGGCCGCACCCTTCATCGTGACCGCCGACTACAAGCCGGCGCGCGACGGCGCCCCATCCGAAGCGCTGCGCCGCGCCATGGCGGACACCCAGCAGCAAATGCCCCTGTGGCCGGAGCTGGCCGCCGCATGATCGCCGTCCAGGCTCACGATTTCTCCAGCTTCCGCGCCGCAGCGCGCGAGCTGATCGTGCGCCGCGTTGCGCCCGAATCCGTACAATGGCTTGGCGGCGCGGACGACCTCTTTGCCGGCGCCGCCTCCGCACTCGACGCAGCAGACGGCTCGCCCGCCGGCGATGCCGGCGCCTTGCGCATCTCGCGCGACCTGATGGCGCTCCTGGAAACCGCCGCGTGCTTCCGCGCCCCGGACCGCTGGCCCTTCCTGTACCGCGTGCTGTGGCGCTGGCATCTTGGCGAACGCGAGGTGATCTCGATGGCAGATGAAGACGGCAACCGCTTGCACAGCATGGCCAGGGCCGTGCGGCATGAAGTGCATGACATGCACGCCTATCTGCGTTTCCGCGAGCGCCCCGCGGAACAGGGCGCACCGCGTTTCGTCGCCTGGTTCGAGCCGGCGCACGACGTGCTGCCGCAAGTGGCCGGCCACTTCATGCAGCGCATGGGCAATGTCAGCTGGATGATCGCCACGCCCGACGCCACGGTGATGTGGGACGGCACCACCCTGCACAGCACCGGCCCGCTCTTGCGCGGCCCGGCTGACATCGCCGACTCCGGCGAAGCCATGTGGCTCACCTATTACCGCAGCATCTTCAACCCCGCGCGCCTGAATGCGGACGTGATGCACGGCCATATCCGCTCACGTTTCTGGAAAAACCTGCCCGAAGCGGCCGTGGTGCCGCACATGGTCACGCAGGCAGCCGCTGGCGCGCGCCGTGTGGGCCAGCTGGAAGCGGTAACGCGCCGCAAAGGCTCCACGATTCCCGTCAAGCCTGAAGATGCGCAACCGGAACGCCAACAGCCGCGCAACCTGGACGAATGCCGCCGCTGTGACCTGTGGCAGAATCGCCACGCAAGCCGTGGGCGGACAGGGTGCGCCGCGCGCCCGCATCATGCTGGTCGGCGAGCAGCCCGGCGACCAGGAAGACCTGGCCGGCAAACCTTTCGTCGGCCCCGCTGGCGAATTGCTGGACCGCGCGATGGAGGCGGCCGACCTCGATCGCCGCACCGTCTACGTGACCAACGCGGTCAAGCACTTCAAATGGGAACCGCGCGGCAAGCGCCGCATGCACAAGACGCCCGCGCAAAAGGAAGTGATGGCCTGCCATTACTGGCTGGAGGCCGAGCTGGAATCCGTGTCGCCCGACGTGATCGTGGCCCTCGGCGCCACCGCGCTGAAGTCCGTCCTGCAAAGCGGCAGTGTGGCGCTCAAGGATTACATCGACGAACCCGTGGAGCGCGACGGCCGATGGATCATCGCCACCTACCACCCCGCCTTCGCCCTGCGCGTCCCCGACCGCGAAGAACGCCAGCGCGCCTTCGACGCCATCACCGAAGCCCTGCGCCAGGCAAAGAAGCTAGCTGGCGGTCGTGCAGGCGGCTGAGGAAGAGCAGGGCGCAGATGCCGCCGATGAAGGCGGTGAACATATCCGATTGCGTATCCCACTGGTCGCCCTGCGTGCCGAGGAATTCGTCCGCGCCCTGGCCCATCGCCACTGCAGCGCCCCATTCGATCAGCTCATACCAGGCGCTGATCGCCATCACGATGCAGATCACGACAAACGCCAGCATCTTGCCGGCCGCGATATGCCGTCCGCGCAGCAGGATCTCGCGCGCCACGAGGGCAGGCACGAAGCCCTGCATGAAGTGGCCGATCTTGTCGTAGGGATTGCGGGTGAGCCCCAGCCAGTGCTGCAGGTCGAAGCCCAAGGGCACGCGCGCATAGGTGTAGGCCCCGCCCACCATCAGCACAATCGCGTGCAGCAGGATCAGCACATACAGCAAGTCCGTCAGGCGGTGGCGCCGGTAGGTGAGCACCAGCAGCGGCAGCGCGATCAGAACGGGCGCAACTTCCAGCACCCACGTCGCGCGGTCATAGGGGGCAATGCCGGACCAGATCAGGACGGCGACGGCGGCTGCGGCGAGGAAGGGATGAAAGTAAGTGCGCATGATCGGGAGCGGCGAACAAAAACTGCATATTAATATCAAAAAGCATTCGTTCTCAACGCAGGCGGGCAGGCCTAGACTGGGTTCCTGATCAACGAATACCCGCCCGCCATGTCCGCCGTCCTTGCCGAACTGCCCGTCGCGCGCCAGCGCTTTGATGTCCGCATATTTGATGCGCCCCTGGGCGCCGAAGTGGTGGGCCTGGACTTGTCGCAGCCTGTGAGCGATGTCGATTTCGCCCGCATCCACGCCGCGCATCTCGATCACCACGTGCTCGTGTTCCGCGACCAGCGCATCACGCCGCGCCAGCAGGTGGAGTTCAGCCGCCTTTTCGGTCCCCTGCAGATCCACGTGCTGCGCAACTTCCAGCTGCAAGGCCATCCGGAAGTACTGGTCGTCTCCAATATCATCGAGAACGGCCAGCCGATCGGCCTCGGCGACGCCGGGCACTTCTGGCACTCGGACCTCTCATACAAGGAGCGCCCCAGCCTGGGCTCCTTCCTGCACGCGCAGGAACTGCCGGAAGAGGGCGGCGACACGCTGTTCGCCAATATGCACCTGGCTTACGACACGCTGCCGGCAGCGCTGCGCCACGCCATCCGCGGCGCACGCGCTGAACACAGCTACCTCGCCAGGTATGACGAACTGCAGGAGCGCAACCCGTATCGCCCCAAGCTGACGCAGGCGCAGATCGAAGAGGTGAAGCCGGTGGTGCATCCGGTCGCGCGGGTCCATCCCGAAACCGGCCGCCGCGCGCTCTTCGTCAGCGAGCACTTCACCACGCGCATCATCGGCCTGCCTGAGGACGAGAGCAAGGCTCTGCTGCAGGAGTTGTTCGCGCACAGCGTGAAGCCGGAACACATCTACCGCCACAAGTGGCAGGCGCACGACCTGGTGTTCTGGACAACCGCTCGTTGATGCACCTCGCCGCAGGCACACCCGAAAACCAGCGCCGCAAGATGTACCGCACCACCATTGAAGGCGATGTACCGTTCTAAGGAGAAGAAATGAAACGAGCACTGGCCGCTACTCTGGCAGCGCTGGCAATGCACGGCGTCGCGCATGCCGAAGGACGCATCCGCATCGCCGAACAATATGGCGTGACTTATCTGCTGCTGAATATCGCCCAGGAACAGAAACTGATCGAGAAGCACGGCAAGGCGCAGGGCGTCGACATCAAGGTCGAATGGACCCAGCTCTCAGGCGGCGCGGCGATCAATGACGCGCTGCTGTCGGGCGCCATCGATATCGCCGGCGCCGGGGTCGGCCCCTTGCTGACGATCTGGGACCGCACCAAGGGGCGGCAGGATGTGCGCGGCGTTGCGGCGCTGGGCAGCTTCCCTTACTACCTCGTCAGCAATAATCCGAAAGTGAAGACCATTGCGGACTTCACGGACAAGGACCGCATCGGCCTGCCCGCCGTGACCGTATCCGTGCAGGCGCGCATCCTGCAGATGGCGGTCGCGCAGAAATGGGGCGACAAGGATTTCGCCCGCCTCGACAAGCTGACGCAAACCCTGCCGCATCCGGATGCCGCGGCTGCCATCATCGCCGGCGGCACGGAGATCAGCGGTCACTTCGGCAGCCCACCCTTCCAGGAGCAGGAACTGGCGCAGAATCCGAACGCGCGCATCGTGCTGAATTCCTACGAAGTGCAGGGCGGGCCGTCTTCGTCCACCGTGCTGTATGCGACCGAGAAGTACCGCAAGGAGAATCCGAAGACGTATCGCGCCTTCGTGTCCGCACTGGCGGAAGCGGCCGACTATGCGGCGAAGAATCCGGAAGGCGCGGCGGACATCTACCTGCGCACCAACAAGAGCAAGGTCGATCGCGCCATCCTGTTGAAGATCTTCCGCAATCCCGAAGTGCAGTTCAAGATTGCGCCGCAGAACACGCTGACGCTGGCGCAGTTCATGCATCGTGTCGGCGCGATCAAGAACAAGCCTGAGAACTGGCGCGATTATTTCTTTGACGATCCCGCGATCGGGCAGGGAGGCTGAGATGGCGCAGCCCTTGCAGCTGGTCCGCTCATCCCCCTTGCTGCGCGCCGAGGGCGTCACACTGGAGTATCGCGACGGCGCGCGTATTGTGCGCGCGGCGCAGGAGGTCAGCTTCGACGTGCATGAAGGCGACCGCTTTATCCTGCTCGGCCCTTCCGGCTGCGGCAAGTCTTCGCTGCTGCGCGCAGCAGGCGGCTTCCTTGCGCCGGCGGCCGGCCGCTTCACCATCGACGGCGCTCCCGTCACCGCGCCCGGCCCGGACCGCATCACCGTGTTCCAGGAGTTCGACCAGTTGCCGCCATGGAAGACGGTCCTGCAGAATGTGATGTTTCCGCTGCTGCGCGCGAAGCGCCTGCCGCGCGCAGAGGCACGCGATATCGCTCTGCACTGGATTGCGCGCATCGGCCTGGAAAAGTTTGCGGACGCTTATCCGCACACCCTGTCCGGCGGCATGAAGCAGCGCGTGGCCATCGCCCGCGCCCTGGCGATGCGCTCGCGCGTGCTGCTGATGGACGAGCCCTTTGCCGCCCTGGACGCGCTCACCCGCCGCCGCATGCAGGAGGAGTTGGGACAGCTGTGGGAAGAGGAGCGCTTCACTTTGCTCTTCGTGACACACTCGATTGAGGAAGCGCTCATCGTCGGCAACCGCATCCTGCTGCTGTCGCCGCATCCGGGACGTGTGCGTGCGGAACTGAACGCCCACCAGTTCGGCATGCACAGCGCGGGCGGCGCCGAGTTCCAGTCCGCCGCGCAGCGCATCCACGAACTTCTTTTCGATCAACCACCAGCGCCGCCTGCGAGCGACGCAGAAAGGATCGCGCTGTGACCCGCGCCATCGACCCGCTGATCCGGCCCGAGTATATCCTCCCCCTCGGCGCTACCGGCCCCGATGCGGCGCTGCCCGGCGTCCCTCAGGGCGCGTCAGCACGCGCCGCGCCAGCACTAAGTGCGCGCCGCAGCGCTTCGGCCATCACGTGGCGAGCGCCGGCCTGGATCGCCCTGCCGGCCGCGCGCAAGACGTTGCTGCTGGCCGTGCTGGCGCTGGTGTGGGAACTCGCCGCGCGCTGGACAAATAACGACCTGCTGCTGCCCACCTTCCTGCAGACCGCGCGGGCGCTGATCGAAGGCATCTCCACCGGCGAGCTGCTGTCCCGCGTCGGCGCCTCGCTGACTGTGCTCGCGCAGGGCTACGCCGCCGGCATCGCGGCGGCCCTGTTGTTGACCGCGCTCGCCGTCCTGACACGGTTAGGGCGCGACCTGCTCGAAACCTGTGTCGCAATGTTCAATCCCCTGCCGGCCATCGCGCTGCTGCCCCTGGCCATGCTCTGGTTCGGCCTCGGCAAGGCCAGCCTGATCTTCGTCATCGTGCACGCCGTACTCTGGCCGCTGGCGCTGTCCACCTATGCCGGTTTCAGCGCCGTGCCGGAAACCCTGCGTATGGCCGGCCGCAACTACGGCCTGAAAGGCCTGTTCTTCGTCTTCGACATCCTGGTCCCGGCCGCACTGCCTGCCATCCTGTCAGGACTGAAAATCGGCTGGGCCTTCGCCTGGCGCACCCTGATCGCCGCGGAACTGGTGTTCGGCGCCGCGTCCGGGCAGGGCGGCCTGGGCTGGTACATCTTCCAGAACCGCAATGAGCTCTATACCGACAAGGTCTTCGCCGGGCTGGCCGCCGTGATCGTGATCGGCCTCGCCGTCGAAAACCTCATCTTCTCCACCCTGGAGCGCAAAACCGTCCGCCGCTGGGGCATGCAAAAGTAAGCTGGTGCAATTCTTGCTTCGAAAGAAGCATGAGCCGGAATTTACGCATTGTCCTGATCCACCCGCCGCACGAAAGTGAGGAGCGCGCCCACGCGCTTCACGCCGGGCTGGCGGAGGCCGGCTACGAGGTGATTGCCTCGCTGCCCGCCGACATCCACCTGCCCGAGCAGATCGCCCAGCTGCAGCCGGACATGATCATCGTCGACGCCGAATCCGACGCGCGCGACGTGCTCGAACACATCGTCATCGCCACGCGCGACGAGCGTCGTCCCATCGTCATGTTTACCGAAGACGAGGACCCCTCGTCCATGGAAGCCGCCATGGCAGCGGGCGTGTGCTCGTATGTCGTGGCAGGCCTGCAGCCCGAGCGTATCAAGCCGGTACTGAAAGTGGCCATGATGCGCTTCCAGCGCGAGCAGAAGCTGCTGCACGAGCTGGAGGACACGAAGCACAAACTGGCCGAGCGCAAGGTCATCGACCGCGCCAAGGGCCTGCTGATGACAAAGCACGGCATGACGGAGGACCAGGCTTACCAGAAGCTGCGCACGATGGCGATGAACAAGAACCTGAAGCTGGCCGAAATCGCCCAGCGCATCCTGGACGTGGAGGATTTGCTGGGCTGATGCACAGTTTTGGTGCAAAACCCGGCCGGAGTAGAGCATGCAGATTGAAAAAGAACGAGTCAGGATCGGATTCAACCCACTCACCGACTGCGCCTCGGTGGTGATGGCGTCCGTGCTGGGTTTCGACCGCAAGCACGGCATCCGTATCGAATTAAGCAAGGAAACCTCGTGGGCGGGCGTGCGCGACAAGCTGCTGACGGGCGAACTGGATGCCGCCCACGCCTTGTATGGCCTGGTCTACGGCACCCAGCTGGGCATCGGCGCCAGCCGCCGTGACATGGCCATTTTGATGAACCTGAACCGCAACGGCCAGGCCATCACCCTGTCGCGCCGCCTGTATGAACAAGGCGCCAGGGATGGCGCCTCGCTGGCGCAGCTGATGCGCGGCCAGGAGCGCCGCTTCACGTTTGCCCAGACTTTCCCCACCGGCACCCATGCTATGTGGCTGTATTACTGGCTGGCCGCCCACGGCGTACATCCGCTCAAGGACGCGCGCACCATCACCGTGCCGCCGGCCCAAATGGCAACCAATCTGGCCGCCGGCCATATGGACGGCTACTGCGCCGGCGAACCCTGGGGCCACCGCGCGGTGATGGATGGCGTGGGCGTGACCATCGCGACCAGCCAGGAGATCTGGCCCGACCATCCGGAAAAGGTGCTGGCCGCGTCCGCCGATTTCGTGCGCGCCAATCCCAACACCGCCCGCGCCCTGGTCGCCGCCGTGCTGGAGGCCAGCCGCTGGATTGACGCCAGCCCGGAAAACCGCATGGCGATGGCCGAGATCATTTCCGCCGTCCCCTATGTCAATACCGGCAAGGAGGTGATCTGGCAGCGCATCCTCGGCCACTACGACGACGGCATGGGCAAGCGCTGGGAAGACCCGCACAGCATGGCCTTCCACCAGGATGGCGAAGCGAACTTCCCTTATCTGTCCGACGGCATGTGGTTCATGACCCAGCACCGCCGCTGGGGCTTGCTGAAGGGAGACCCCGACTACCACGCCATCGCCAGCCAGCTGCACCAGCTCGCCCTTTATAAAGAGGCGGCGGAAATAACAGAGACGCCCATTCCCGCCTCGCCCCTGCGGTCCTCGACGCTGATGGACGGGGCCATCTGGGATGGCAAGGACCCGGTGCGCTACGCCGCCTCCTTCGCGATCCGGCAATAGATAATGGAGCACATATCATGGAAGCATCACCTTTATCCGGCGAAGTTTTTGGCGCATTGATCAATCTTTCCGGCCGGCGCCGGTTTACCTCCCAGCGCCTGGTGCTGTATGCGGTACTGGCATCACAGGGCCAGCCAGAAGCCGTGGCAACGGCCCGCGAGGCGCTCACGCTGTTCCGCAATGCGCACCACACGCTGGTGAACGGCAACGATTCCCTGCCCGGCATATTCTGTAGCGAGCTGCAGGAAGCTTATTACGGCAGGCTGTCCGGCGCGGCGCAGATTGCCGGCTTTATCGAACTGGCCGAACGCGCGCTGGATGCCGCCGAGCGCGGCGCGCGCACTGCGCCGGCATTGCTGGCGGAGCTGGTCGAGATCACCACGCCGGTTCTGGCGGTGCTGAACCAGATCACGTCGATCTACGAGGAATTGTCCAAGCGGCATGCGGTGCAGATGAAGAAGCAGCTGCGCAGCGTGATCACGGACATCGAAACCATCGCGCGCCAGGCCAAGATGGTGTCCTTCAACGCCCGCGTGATCGCGGCGCGTGCCGGGCAGGCGGGCAAGGAGTTCGCGGTCGTGGCCGGGGTGCTCTCCAATATCACGACGGAAATCGACGACATGGTCAAGACCGCACTAAGTGCCGCCAGCGCCTAGCCTGGGCGCACGCCGTGCACTGATGCGGTGCACCATAATCGGGCGAAAACGCACCCAAAACTATCACTAATCCCCCTTTCATTGCCATTTCACCCATGTTCTGCCCCTGCGGCAGGGACAAAACAAGGTGGCACAGCTCTTGCAAAGCAGTAGGGCATAGGGTCAATGGCGACCCTCCCAATTGAATCGCTGGTCTAACGAGGGGCTGGCAACAGGACAACGGCGTCCGTGCATCCCGGCTCACTCAAAAGGCCTGGGCTGCGCGGGCGCTTTTTTGTTTTCTAGACGGGATGAAAAAAATGGCCAGCAAAGCTACCAGCATCAAACTGTTTTCCATCAGCAGCCCGCAGATGCGGGCCTTCCACCTCACCTGGATGGCCTTCTTCGTGTGCTTCTTCGCATGGTTCGCCTGCGCGCCGCTGATGCCCGTGATCAAGGGTGAATTCGGCCTGACTCCGGCGCAAATCGCCAACATCAATATCGCCGCCGTCGCAATCACCATCATCGTGCGCCTGATCATCGGCCCCATGTGCGACCGTTTCGGACCGCGCAAGACTTATACCGGCCTGCTGCTGCTTGGCGCCATTCCCGTGCTGGGCGTGGCTGCTGCCCAGACTTATGAAAGCTTCCTGTTCTTCCGACTGCTGATCGGCGCTGTGGGCGCGAGCTTCGTGATCACGCAGTACCACACCTCCGTGATGTTCGCTCCGAATGTGGTCGGCACCGCCAACGCGGCATCGGCCGGCTGGGGCAATGCGGGCGGCGGCGTGGTGCAGTCCACCATGCCGCTGATCATGGCCGCCATGATCATGCTGGGCGTGAACGAGACCATCGGCTGGCGCGCCGCCCTGGTGGTGCCGGGCGTGCTGATGATCATCATGGCCTTCGTCTACTACCGCTTCACCCAGGACTGCCCGCAAGGTAATTATTCCGATCTGCGCGCCGCCGGCGTAGAGATCGAAAGCGGCAAGAAAGGCGGCTGGGCGAGCTTCAAGCTGGCTGCAAAGAACTACCGCGTGTGGATGCTGTTCGTGACCTACGGCGCCTGCTTCGGCGTGGAAATCTTCATTCACAACATCGCCGCGACCTATTACGTCGACAACTTCAAACTGACCCTGCCGCAGGCCGGCATGGCGGCCGGCAGCTTCGGCCTGCTGGCGCTGTTTGCCCGTGCACTGGGTGGCTGGGTGTCCGACAAGGCGGCAGTGCGCGGCAGCCTGAATGCGCGCGTCAACCTGCTGGTTGTGATGATGATCGGCGAAGGCGCCGGCCTGCTGTGGTTCTCACACGCCGAGACCGTGACGTTTGCCGTGATCGCCATGCTGACCTTTGGCCTGTTCACCCACATGGCTTGCGGCGCGACCTACGCCGTGGTGCCCTTCATCGACAAACGCGCCCTGGGCGGCGTGGCCGGCATCATCGGCGCCGGCGGCAATGTGGGCGCCGTGGCGGCAGGCTTCCTGCTGAAGGGCGTGGGCAACACGCAGCAAACGCTGAGCATCCTTGGCATCCTCGTCGCAGTATCGGCGCTGTGCGCCGTCGCCGCGCGCTTCAGCGCAGAGACCAACAAAGAACACGCACTGGCAGGAGCAGCAGTATGAAGATCGTCGTTATCGGCCACGGCATGGTGGGCCACAAATTCCTCGAATCGCTGGCGGATTCCGGCGCGGCGAACCTGAACGTGACGGTGCTGTGCGAAGAGCCGCGTCCTGCGTATGACCGCGTGCACCTGTCCGAATTCTTCTCCGGTAAGAGCGCGGAAGACCTGTCCCTGGTCAAGCCGGGCTTCTTCGAGCGCGACGATATGGTGCTGCGCCTGAATGCCCGCGCTACCGTCATCGATCTCGCTGCGCGCCAGGTCACGGTCAACACGGGCGATGTGCTGGATTACGACAAGCTGGTGCTGGCCACCGGTTCCTTCCCCTTCGTGCCTCCGGTCGAAGGCAAGGACCGCAAGGACTGCTTCGTCTACCGCACTATCGAAGACCTGGAAGCCATGCTCGAATGCGGCAAGCGCTCCAAGTCCGGCGTGGTGATCGGCGGCGGCCTGCTCGGCCTAGAATGCGCCAAGGCCCTGCGCGATATGGACCTGGAAACCCACGTGGTCGAATTCGCGCCGCGCCTGATGGCGGTGCAGGTCGATGACGGCGGCGGCCGCGTCCTGCGCAACAAGATTGAAGACCTGGGTGTGACCGTCCACACCGGCAAGAACACCATGTCCATCACCGAAGGCGAAGAGGGCACGCACCGCATGAACTTTGCGGACGGCAGCCACCTGGACACCGATATGATCGTGTTCTCCGCCGGCATCCGCCCGCGCGACATGCTGGCCCGTGAATGCGGCCTCGAAGTCGGCCCGCGCGGCGGCATCAGTATCAACAACCAGTGCCAGACCTCCGACCCGAACGTGTACGCCATCGGCGAATGCGCGCTGTGGGGCGGCATGATCTACGGCCTGGTGGCGCCTGGCTACGACATGGCGCGCGTGGCAGCAAAACATATCCTGGGCGACGCAGCGGCCGAATTCAGCGGCGCCGACATGAGCACCAAGCTGAAACTGATGGGCGTGGACGTGGCCAGCATCGGCGACCCGCACGCCAAGGCGGAAGGATCGCGCAGCTACCAGTTCACCGACGAGCGCAAGCAGGTGTACAAGAAGATCGTGGTGTCCGACTGCGGCAAGTACCTGCTGGGCGGCGTGATGATCGGCGACGCCTCCGAATACGGCACGCTGCTGCAGATGATGCTGAACCGCATCGAGCTGCCGGAAGCGCCTGAATTCCTGATCCTGCCGCAGTCCGACGGCGCCGCCAAGCCGGGCATCGGCGTGGATGCGCTGCCGGCATCGGCCCAGATCTGCTCCTGCAACGACGTGTCCAAGGGCGCGATCTGCGACGCGGTTGCAGCCGGCAATACCAGCATCGGCGCGCTGAAGAAGTGCTGCGGCGCGGGAACCTCCTGCGGCGGTTGCGTGCCCCTGGTGACGCAGATCATGAAGGCCGAGATGAAGAAGCTGGGCATGGACGTGAACAACCACGTCTGCGAACACTTCCCGCACTCGCGCCAGGAACTGTTCCACCTGATCCGCGTCGGCCAGATCAAGACTTTCGAAGACCTGGTCGCCCGTCACGGCAAGGGCATGGGCTGCGACATCTGCAAGCCGCTGGCGGCAAGCATCTTCGCCACCTGCTGGAACGACTTCGTGCTGAAGAAGGAACACGCCAGCCTGCAGGATTCGAACGACTACTTCCTGGGCAATATCCAGAAGGACGGCACCTACTCCGTGGTGCCGCGCATGCCGGGCGGCGAAGTGACACCGGAAGGCCTGATTGCTGTCGGCATGGTGGCCAGGAAATACGGGCTGTACACCAAGATCACCGGCGGCCAGCGCGTGGACCTGTTCGGCGCCCGCGTCGAACAGCTGCCGCTGATCTGGGAAGAACTGATCGCTGCCGGCTTCGAAACCGGCCACGCTTACGGCAAGTCGCTGCGCACGGTGAAGTCCTGCGTGGGTTCGACCTGGTGCCGTTACGGCGTGGGCGATTCCGTGGGCCTGGCGATCGAACTGGAAAACCGCTACAAGGGCTTGCGCACGCCGCACAAGATCAAGTTCGGCGTGTCCGGCTGCACCCGCGAGTGCGCCGAAGCACAGGGCAAGGACGTGGGCATCATCGCCACCGAAAAGGGCTGGAACCTCTACGTGTGCGGCAACGGCGGCATGAAGCCGCGCCACGCCGAGCTGCTGGCTTCGGACCTGGACAAGGAAACCCTGGTCAGGTACGTCGACCGCTTCCTCATGTTCTACAGCCGCACGGCCGACCGCCTGCAGCGCACCAGCACCTGGCGCGAGAACCTGGAAGGCGGCCTGGATTACCTGAAGGATGTCGTCATCAACGACAAGCTGGGCGTGAACGCCGAGATGGAAGAGGACATGCAGCGCGTGGTCGAAACCTACGCCTGCGAATGGAAGGAAGCGGTGAACAACCCCGAGACCCGCGCGCGCTTCCGCCACTTCGTCAACAGCCCTGACAAGGACAGCAATGTGGTCTTCATGGAAGAGCGCGGCCAGATCCGCCCCGCCACCATTGAGGAACGCAAACTCATCCCGATCAAAGTCGTCGCTTAAGGAGAACAACCATGCACCGCGATATCCAAACCGGCAACTGGACCGCCATCTGCGGCCTCGATGACATCGTCCCCAACACCGGCGTCTGCGCCCTGCTGAATGGCGAACAGGTGGCCGTGTTCCACCTGCTCGACCAGGGCGAGCCGCGCGTTTTTGCGATCGGCAACTACGACCCGAACTCGGAAGCCTCCGTGCTGTCGCGCGGCCTGGTGGGCAACCTCGGCGAGCGCATCGTGGTTGCCTCGCCCATCTACAAGCACCATTTCGACCTGCAGACCGGCGAGTGCCTGGAAGCGCCTGAGCATTCGGTGTCGACCTGGCCGGCGCGCATCGATGGCGGAAAGGTCTGGGTCGGGGCATGAAGCCGTCGCTGGTCGTCGTCGGCAATGGCATGGCCGGGATGCGCACGGTTGAGGAGCTGCTCAAGCTGGCCCCCGACCTGTACGACATCACGGTCTTCGGCGCCGAGCCGCACGGGAACTACAACCGCATCCTGCTCTCGCCCGTGCTGGCCGGCGAGAAGACGGTGGACGACATCATGCTGCATACCCGCGAGTGGTACCAGCAGAACGGCATCACCCTGCACGCCGGCGACCCGGTCGAGCACATCGACCGCAAGCGCCGCACCGTGCGTGCGCGCTCCGGCCTGGAGGTGCGCTACGACCGCCTGCTGCTGGCCACCGGTTCCAAGCCCTTCATCATTCCCGTGCCCGGCCATGAACTGCCTGGCGTGCTGGCCTTCCGCGACATCCAGGACGTGGAAGACATGCTTCAAGCCGCGCGCAATCACAAGCATGCCGTTGTCATTGGCGGCGGCCTGCTGGGCCTTGAAGCGGCCAACGGCCTGCAGCGCCAGGGCATGGAAGTCACCGTTGTCCACGTCACCGACTCGCTGATGAACCAGCAGCTGGACAAGCCTGCTGCCGCTTTGCTGCAGAAGGCGCTGGAGGCAAAAGGCCTGCGCTTCCTGCTGGGCGCGCAGACGGCGGCCATCACCGGCACCGACCGCGTGACCGGTGTGCGCTTCGCCGACGGCAGCGAAATTCCCGCCGACCTGGTGGTGATGACGGCCGGCGTGCGCCCCAATATCGCGCTGGCAAAGTCCGCCGGCCTGCACTGCGAGCGCGCCATCGTGGTGGACGACACGCTGCAAACCTATGACCCGCGCGTGTACGCCGTTGGCGAATGCGTGCAGCACCGCAGCGCCACCTTCGGCCTCGTGGCCCCGATCTGGGATCAGGCCCGCGTGTGCGGCGCCCACCTGGCCGGCGCGGGCGTACGCCGCTATGTGCAGCAGGCTTCGCCGACCCGCCTGAAGGTGACGGGTGTGGACTTGTACTCGGTGGGCGATTTCATCGGCGGCGAGGGCAGCGAAGACCTGGTGCTGCGCGATCCGCGCCGCGGCGTGTACAAGCGCCTGGTCCTAAACGGCAACCGCATTGCGGGCGCCGTGCTGTATGGCGACGTGCAGGATGGCCCGTGGTACTTCGACCTGATCCAGAAGCGCACCGATATTTCGGCTATGCGCAGTCAACTCTTGTTTGGCCAGGCGCTCTGCGCCCAGGCTGCGTGACATCATGAATCTCTCCCAGGAACACCTGTCGGTCAGCACTACCTGTGCCTATTGCGGCGTTGGCTGCGGCGTGAAGGCGACGCCGCGCGAGGATGGCGGTTTCGACATCGCGGGCGATGCCGCGCATCCGGCCAACTTCGGCCGCCTGTGCGTGAAGGGTTCCGCACTGGGCGAAACCATCGGCCTTGAAGGACGCCTGCTGCATCCGATGATGCGCGATGGCGCAGGCGGTTCTCTGCGCCAGGCTTCCTGGGATGAGGCGCTGGATCACGTGGCTGCGCGCTGGGCGGCGATTGTCGAGGAACACGGACCGGATTCGGTCGCATTCTATGTTTCCGGCCAGCTGCTTACCGAGGACTACTACGTCGCCAACAAGCTGATGAAGGGCTATGTGGGCAGCGCCAATATCGACACGAATTCGCGGCTGTGCATGTCCTCCGCCGTGGCGGGGCACAAGCGCGCCTTCGGCGAGGATGTGGTGCCCGTGCACTACGATGACCTGGAACTGGCGGACATGGTCGTCCTGGTCGGCTCCAACCTGGCCTGGTGCCATCCCATTCTGTTCCAGCGCCTGACGCGCGCGAAGGAAGCGCGGCCGGAAATGAAGATCGTCGTGATCGATCCGCGCCGCACCGCGACCTGCGAACTGGCCGACCTGCACCTGCCCGTGAAGCCGGGCACGGATGTGTGGCTGTTCAATGGCCTGCTGAATTACCTGTCGGGCATCGGCGCGGTCGATCCGGAATTTGTCGCTGCGCACACCAACGGCCTGGCCGATGCGCTGGCCGCCGCCGCGCTGACGCCGGAGGAAGTGGCGCGCGTTTGCCGCGTGAACCTGCATGACCTGATGGATTTCTACCAGTCCTTCGCAGCCACGGCGCGTGTGATCACGGGTTTCTCGATGGGCGTGAACCAGTCGGGCGCCGGTACGGACAAGGTGAACAGCATCATCAACTGCCACCTGATCGGCGGCCGTATCGGCAAGCCGGGCATGGGGCCGTTCTCGATCACGGGGCAGCCGAATGCGATGGGCGGGCGCGAAGTGGGCGGCCTGGCCAACATGCTGGCCGCGCACATGGATCTGGACAAGGCCGGGCATCGTGATGCCGTGCAAAGCTTCTGGGAGTCGCCGCGCATCGCTTCTTCCATGGGCCTGAAGGCGGTGGACCTGTTCAACGCCATCGAGGCGGGCCGCGTGAAGGCTGTGTGGGTGATTGCCACCAATCCTGTCGTCAGCCTGCCGAACGCGGACCAGGTGCGGCGCGCGCTGGGTAAGTGCGAGCTGGTGGTCTCCTCCGACGTGGTGCTGGCCACCGACACCAACGCCCACGCACACGTGCTGCTGCCGGCGCTGGCCTGGGGCGAGAAGGATGGCACCGTCACCAATTCCGAGCGCCGCATCTCGCGCCAGCGCGCCTTCCTGCCGGCGCCGGGCGAGGCGCGTCCGGACTGGCTGATCCTGTCGCAGTTCGCGCAGCGCCTGGGCTATTCCGGCTTCGACTTCAGCAGCGCGCGCGACATCTTCGTCGAGCACGCGGCCCTCAGCGCCTGGCGCAATGACGCTGCCGCCATCCCGCGCGCCTTCAACATCGGCGGCCTCGCAGCACTCGACGCCACCGCTTACGATGCGCTGCCGCCCACGCAGTGGCCCGTCTTCCCCATCCGGCCCACGTCGCAGTACGGCGGCCTGTCCGCCAGCGCCGCAGGGCCGTCGCCCGCCGCGCGCCCCTTCGCTGACGGCCGCTTCTGGCATGCCGACGGCAAGGCGCGCTTCGTCCCCACGCCCCCGCGTACCCCCGGCAACGCGCTGGACGAGGACTTCCCGCTCGCCCTGAACACCGGCCGCGTCCGCGACCAGTGGCACACGATGACCCGCACCGGCCGTGCGCCCAAGCTGGGCGACCACATCTCGGAATCCTTCGTCGACATGCACCCGCAGGACGCCCTGCTGTGCGGCGTGAAGGAAGGTGAACTGGCCCGCATCTCCAGCCACTGGGGCAGCATGATCGCCCGCGTGCAGCACGGTGGCGGCATCGCCCGCGGCAGCGCCTTCATTCCCATTCACTGGAACAACCAGACCGCGTCGGACGCGCGCGTCGGCGCCCTGGTCAACCCGGTGGTGGACCCCGTGTCCGGCGAACCCGAATTCAAGCATACGCCGGTGCGCATCGACCGCTTCCCAGTGAAATGGCACGGCTTCGTGCTGAGCCGCACCAACCTGGAGCTGGACAGCCTGGCTTACTGGACCCGCGTGCAGGGCAAGGACTTCGCCCGCTACGAACTGGCAGGCCGCAACAATATAGAAGACTTCGGCCACTGGGCGCGCCAGCTGCTGGGCGTAACGGACGATGATCCCGACTGGCTCGAATACGCGGACAAGAGCGAAGGCGTTTACCGCGCCGTGCACCTGGTGAACGACCGCATCGAGCAATGCATCTTCATCTCGCCGCGCCTCGACCTGCCGGCGCGCGGCTGGCTCTCCGGCCTGTTCGCACAGGAGCAGCTGGAAGCCTCCGACCGCGCCGCCGTGCTGGCGGGACGCGCGATCGCACAAGGCGCGGATACCGGCCCCACCGTCTGCTCCTGCTTCGGCGTGGGCCGCAACACGATCTGCAAGGCGATCAAGGACAACGGGCTGAAGACCGCCGCCGAAGTCACCGCCTGCGTGAAGGCGGGCGGCAATTGCGGCAGCTGCGTGCCCGAGATCAAGCAGCTCCTGCTGCTGACCCGGGTCACGGAAGAGGAAGAGGCTTAGCGGTCGATGCCGCCCAGGCAGATGTACTTGATGACGAGGTAATCGTCCATGCCGTGCGTGGAGCCTTCCCGGCCGATGCCGGACTGCTTCACGCCGCCGAACGGCGCGATCTCGTTCGAGATCAGGCCCGTGTTCACGCCGACCATGCCGCTTTCGATGCCTTCGGCCACGCGCCAGATGCGGCCGATATCGCGCGAATAGAAGTAGGCGGCCAGGCCGAACTCCGTTGAGTTGGCGAGGGACACGGCTTCGTCATCGGTTTTAAAGCGGAACAGCGGCGCCACCGGGCCGAAGGTTTCCTCGTGCGCCACCAGCATGTCTGCATTCACATCCGCCAGCACGGTCGGCTGGAAGAAGCTGTGGCCCAGTTCATGGCGTTGGCCGCCCAGCAGCAGGCGCGCACCCTTGCCCAGCGCATCGGCCACATGCTCTTCCACCTTCTGCACGGCTTTTTCTTCGATCAGCGGCCCTTGCGTAACATCGGCGTCAACGCCGTTGCCGACCTTGAGCTTGCGTACCGCTTCCACCAGCCTGGCCGAGAAGGCATCATAGATCCCGTCCTGCACATAGATGCGGTTCGCGCACACGCAGGTCTGGCCAGCGTTGCGGTACTTGGACGCGATCGCGCCTTCCACGGCGGCATCCAGGTCCGCATCGTCGAACACGATGAAGGGCGCATTGCCGCCCAGTTCCAGCGAAACCTTCTTGATCGTCGGCGCGCACTGTTCCATCAGCAGGCGGCCCACGGCGGTCGAGCCGGTAAAGGTCAGCTTGCGCACAATGGGGTTGGAGGTCATCTCCTTGCCGATGGCCTTCGCATCGCCCGTCACCACGCTGAACACGCCGGCGGGAATGCCTGAGCGTTCAGCCAGCACGGCCAGCGCCAGTGCGGAGAAGGGCGTCAGTTCGGCGGGCTTGAGCACCATGGGGCAGCCTGCGGCAAGCGCGGGGCCGGCCTTGCGCGTGATCATCGCCGCCGGGAAGTTCCAGGGCGTGATGGCCGCGCAGACGCCGATCGGCTCGCGCGTGAGCACGATGCGCTTGTCCGGCCAGGGCGACTGCAAGGTTTCGCCCGCGATGCGCTTGGCTTCCTCGCCGAACCATTCGATGAATGACGCCGCATAGGCGATTTCGCCCTTGGACTCGGCCAGCGGCTTGCCCTGTTCGGCCGTCATCAGCAGCGCCAGGTCGTCCGCGTTCTCCAGCATCAGGTCATTCCACTTGCGCAGGACGGAAGCGCGCTCCTTGGCGGTCTTCCTGCGCCAGGCGGACCATGCGGCGTTGGCCGCTTCGATGGCGCGCCGCGTCTCGGCTTCGCCCATCTTCGGCACGGTACCGATCCGTTCTCCGGTCGCGGGATTGACGACGGCAATGGTTTCGCCGCTTTCGGCATCGCACCACTGGCCGTTGATATAGGCCTGCTGGCGCAGCAGGGTGGGATCTTTCAAAGTCAGCATATCGCCCCCTTTCTGAATCCACCAAGTATAGCGAGAAGCTTGCAACCTTGCCTTGAGCACAATCCGGGACGCGCGGTTGCGGATGTTTCAATTTGGGCATATGATCGAAGTGCAAAATATTGAGATAAAACTAATATGCGCCGCCCCATCGTACTGGTCCCCGCCTGCAGCCATCAGATTGGTTCGCACCCCTACTATGCCGCTCAGAACAAATATGTGGACGCGGTCGTAGTGGGAGCGCGCTGCCAGCCGCTGCTCGTGCCGCCGCTTGGCGACAATACGGATGTCGATGCACTGCTGGCCATGGCCGATGGCCTGATGCTCACCGGTGCGGCATCCAATCTGCATGCGCGCTACTATGGGCAGGATTTGCTCGATCCCTCGCTGCCCCTCGATCCCGCACGCGATGCAACCACGCTGCCCTTGATTCGCGCCGCCGTGGACAAGGGCGTGCCCCTGTTCGCAATCTGCCGCGGCTTCCAGGAAGTGAACGTGGCCCTCGGCGGCACGCTGCACCAGGCCGTGCACGAAGTGGCCGGCATGCTGGACCACCGCGAAAACAAGCGCGAATCGTTGGAGCAGCAATATGCTGAGGCGCACCGCGTAATGCTCGAGAAGGGCGGACGTTTGCACTACATTCTCGACGGCGAGAGCGAAATCCAGGTGAACTCCCTGCACGGGCAGGGCATCGACCAGCTGGCTCCCGGCCTGCTGGTCGAAGCGCGTTCCGACGACGGCCTGGTGGAAGCCTATGCCGTCGCCAACTCGCCCGGCTTTACGCTGGCCGTGCAGTGGCATCCCGAATGGCGCGTTGCCGACAACCCGGTTTCCATGAAGCTGTTCAGCGCATTCGGCCTGGCGTGCCGTGTGCATCGCGACCGCATCCCTTAGCGGCCCCTCTCTGCGGCAGTCCAGAATTTCAACAAACAGAGAGGAAGCTATGGCAATTCGCGAGAACTTTACTTACACCGACATGGAAGAGTGGCTCAATGAAAAGCGGGTCACGGAAATCGAATGCCTGGTGCCGGACCTGACCGGCGTCGCACGGGGGAAAATTCTCCCGCGCGGCAAATTCACGGAAGACCGGGGCATGCGCATCCCGGAGATTGTGCTCGGCATGACAGTAACCGGCAACACGCCCACCGAGGACGACGCCTACTACCGCGCGATTTCCTCCATCGACCGCGACATGATCCTGAAGGCCGACCCCACCACGATCACGATGGTGCCCTGGGCCGCCGATCCTACCGCGCAGGTGATCCACGACTGTCACTTCGCCGACGGCCGCCTGGTCGATTTCGCGCCGCGCACGGTGCTGCGCCGCGTGCTGAAACTGTATGAGGACAAAGGCTGGAAGCCCATCGTGGCGCCGGAACTGGAGTTCTACCTGACGGACAAGAATTCCGATCCGGACCTGCCGCTGAAAGCGCCCATCGGCCGCAGCGGCCGCGCCGAAACCAGCCGCCAGGTGTACAGCATCGATGCGGTCAACGAGTTCGACCCGCTGTTCGAGGATATCTACGATTACTGCGACATGATGGGCCTCGACGTCGATACGCTGATCCACGAGATCGGCGCCGGCCAGATGGAAATCAACTTCCTGCACGGCGAGCCGCTGGGCCTGGCGGACAAGGTGTTCTTCTTCAAGCGCACCTTGCGTGAGGCCGCGCTGAAGCACCATATGTACGCAACCTTCATGGCCAAGCCGATGGCCGGCGAGCCGGGATCGGCCATGCACATCCACCAGAGCGTGGTCGATGCGAAGACGGGCCTGAACATCTTCAGCAATGAGGATGGTTCGCCCTCGCCGCTGTTCAAGAACTACATCGGCGGCTTGCAACGCTACATGCCATCCGCTATGGCGATCGTGGCGCCCTATGTGAATTCCTACCGGCGCCTGGTGCGCCACACTGCCGCGCCGATCAACATCCAGTGGGGCGTGGACAACCGCACCGTGGGCTTCCGCATCCCCGAGTCGGGCGTGCAGGACCGCCGCATCGAGAACCGCATTATCGGTGCGGGATGCGAATCCCTACCTGGCGCTGGCAGTCACTCTGGCCTGCGGCTACCTTGGAATGACCGAACACCAGGAGCCTTCGCCCATCACCACCGGCAGCGCGTATGAGCTGAAGTACGAATTGCCGCAAGGCTTGCCGGACGCGCTGAAGCTGCTGCGCGCCGAACCCCGGCTGCATACGGTGCTGGGCGAGCGCTTCATCGATGTCTACGCAGCGATCAAGGAACTTGAGCACCAGGAATTCATGACGGTGATCAGCCCCTGGGAACGCGAACACCTGCTGCTGCACGTTTGAGGAGGGCGCCATGGAAACCGCTGACATCCAGGCCAGGGACCATGCGCACTACCTGCATCCCTTCACCGACCACAAGGCGCTGGGCGAGAAGGGCGTGCGCGTTATCGTACGCGGCGAAGGCATTTACCTGTGGGACTCGGAGGGAAAGAAGCTGCTGGACGGGATGTCCGGCCTGTGGTGCGTGAACACGGGCTACGGGCGCACCAGCATCGCCAAGGCCGTGTACGAGCAGATGGAAACGCTGCCCTTCTATAACAGCTTCTTCAACACCACCAACCTGCCCGCGGTCACGCTCGCGGCGAAGCTGGCGGAGATTGCGCCGCCCGGTTTCAAACACGTGTTCTACACCGGTTCCGGCTCGGAGGCGAACGACACCAATGTGCGCATGGTGCGCCGCTACTGGGACGTACTGGGTCAGCCGCAGCGCGACGTCATCATCAGCCGCCACAACGCCTATCACGGCAGCACGATGGCGGGCGCCTCGCTGGGCGGCATGGAAGGCATGCACGCGCAGGGCGGCCTGCCGATTCCCGGCATCGTGCATATCGGCCAGCCCGATTACCTGTCCGCCGGGCGCGGCATGACGGAGGAACAGTTCGGCATCCGCGCCGCCTCGTGGCTGGAGACGAAGATCCATGAAGTGGGTGCTGACCGTGTGGCGGCCTTCATCGGCGAGCCGATACAGGGCGCGGGCGGCGTGGTAATCCCGCCCAGCACTTACTGGCCGGAGATCCAGCGCATCTGCGACAAGTACGGCATCCTGCTGATCGCGGATGAAGTGATCACGGGCTTTGGCCGCACGGGCCGCATGTTCGCATCCGAGCTGGTCGGCATCCGGCCGGACCTGATCACCTTCGCGAAGGGCGTGACCTCGGGCTATGTGCCGCTGGGCGGTGTACTGGTGGGCCAGCGCGTGGCCGATGTGCTGGTAGGGCAGGGCGGCGAATTCCAGCATGGCTTCACTTACTCCGGCCATCCTGTGGCCTGTGCCGCGGCGCTGGAGTCGATCCGCATCGTGCAGGACGAGCGCCTGGTGCAGCGCGTGGCCGAGGATACGGGGCCTTACCTGGCCAGCCGCTTCGCCTCGCTGGACAACCACCCGCTGGTGGGCTTTACCAACAGCTGCGGCTTCGTCGCGGGCCTGAACCTGGTGCGCAGGAAGGGAGCCACGCTGCACCAGCACGAATGGTTCGAACCGGAGAAAGCCGTGGGCATGGTGTGCCGCGGCCATATGTTCAATAACGGCATGATCATGCGCGCCGTGGGCGACCGCATGATCATCGCACCGCCGCTGGTGATGACGCGTCCGCAGATCGACGAGATGGTGGCCCTTATCCGCCACTGCCTCGACCTCACGTATGCGGACTTGCGCGAACGCGGCTGGGTCAAGGAGTGAGCATGGAGAAAATCGACTGGCACGACCGCGCCATCCGCCTGAGCATCGATGGACGCGCCTTCATCAACGGTGAGCGCACCTGGGCGGTGGGCGGCCGCAAGTTCGACAATCTGTCGCCCATCGATGGCCGCTACCTGGCGCAGGTGGCGCGCTGCGAAGCCGGGGATGTGGACCTGGCGGTGTCCAAGGCCCGCGCGGCTTTCGAGGACGGTCGCTGGGCGCGCAAGGCGCCGGCGCAGCGCAAGAAGATCCTGCAGCGCTTTGCCGAGCTGATGATGCAGAACCTCGAGGAGCTGGCCCTGCTCGAAACGCTGGACATGGGCAAGCCGGTCAAGTACAGCCAGTCGGTGGACGTGCCACTTGCCGCCAATTGCATACGCTGGTACGGCGAGGCGATCGACAAGGTGTATGGCGAGATCGCGCCGACGCCGGCCCACAGCCTGGCGCTGATCACGCGCGAGCCGGTGGGCGTGGTCGCGGCCGTGGTGCCGTGGAACTATCCGATGCTGATGACGGCTTGGAAGATCGCACCGGCGCTCGCGGCGGGCAATAGCGTGATCCTGAAGCCGTCCGAGAAATCGCCTTTGACGGCGCTGCGCATGGCGGAACTGGCGATGGAAGCGGGCATCCCGGCCGGCGTGTTCAACGTTCTGCCGGGCTTCGGCAATGAGGCCGGCTCCGCACTGGCCTTGCATATGGATGTGGATTGCATCGGCTTTACCGGCTCCACCCGCACGGGCAAGCTGATCATGCAGATGGCGGGGCAGTCGAACCTGAAACGGGCATGGACGGAGCTGGGCGGCAAATCGGCCAATATCGTTTGCGCGGATTGTCCGGACCTGGATGCGGCGGTGTCGGCGGCCGTGGGCTCGATCTATTTCAACCAGGGCGAGAGTTGCAATGCACCTTCACGCCTGTTTGTCGAGGAATCGATTCGCGAGGAGTTCCTGGCGCGTGCGCTGAAGATGGTGCCGGACTATGCACCGGGCGATCCGCTCGACCCGGACACGGTAATGGGCGCGATCGTGGACGGCATCCAGATGAAGACGGTGATGGGCTATATCGAGTCGGGCAAGGAGGAGGGGGCGAAGCTGCTGGTCGGCGGCAATGCGGCACGCACCTCTACCGGCGGGTTCTATGTCGAGCCGACGCTGTTCGACGGCGTGCGCAATGACATGAAGATTGCGCGGGAGGAGATTTTTGGACCGGTGCTGTCGGTGCTCAGTTTCAGCGATCTCGATGAGGCGGTGCGGCAGGCGAATGCCACGCCTTACGGCTTGCACGCGGCGGTGTGGACTGCGGACCTGAGTAAGGCCGTGAAGACCGCCCGCGCCTTGCGGGCGGGCACGGTGCACGTCAACCAGTACGATGGGGACGATATCACCGTGCCGTTCGGCGGGTACAAGCAGTCGGGCAATGGCCGCGACAAGTCATTGCACGCGTTCGACAAGTACACCGAATTGAAAACGACGTGGATTCAGATTTAGGCCGTTAGCGGCGCAACCACGTCGGATCAATGATCCGACCTACGCGCCGTGTCTGAACCGCAGTGCGTAGGGCGGATCATTGATCCGCCGTGTGTGCCGTTAGAAGCAGTGTTCGATAGCCGGGAAGCTGCCGTCCTTGACAGCCGCCACATACGCGCTGACCGCCGCGCCAATACTGGTCTGCCCCTCCATGAAATTCTTCACGAAGCGCGCCTTACGGCCTGGGAACACGCCCAGCATATCGTGCATCACCAGCACCTGTCCCGAGCAATCGGGTCCGGCGCCGATGCCGATGGTCGGCATGGCCAGCAAGTCGGTGACTTCCTTGCCCAGCGCTGTCGGAATCGCCTCCAGCACGACCATGGACGCACCGGCCGCCTGCAGCTTCAGCGCATCCGCCTTCAGCAGGTCCGCGCTTTCCACGGTCTTGCCCTGCACCTTGTAGCCGCCCAGCGAGTGCACGGACTGCGGGGTCAGGCCCAGGTGGGCGCAGACGGGAACCGAACGATCAACCAGGAAACGCACGGTGTCCGCGACCCAGGCCCCGCCTTCGATCTTCACCATATGCGCGCCGGCCTGCATCAGCTTGACCGCATTGTCGAAAGCCTGCTGCGGCGTGCCGTAGGAACCGAAAGGCATGTCCGCCACGATCATCGCCGACTTCGTGCCGCGCGCCACGGCGGCGGTGTGATAGGCGACATCCTGCACGGTGACCGGCAGGGTGGACGTAAAGCCATTGCATACCATGCCCAGCGAATCGCCGATCAGCAGCACTTCGACGCCGCAGTTATCCATCAGCGTGGCGAAGCTGGAGTCGTAGCAGGTCAGCATGGTGATCTTTTCGCCGGCTGCGCGCAGCGCATTCAGCGTCGGAATCGTAACGGCCTTGGTCGGCACGGCTTTCGCCGGGGCAGGCGTGCCGCTGCTGGCGGGCGCCGGAGCGGGGGCCGAACCAGCCATATCGTTTCCTTGCAAATAACCAGACATGGTATGTCCTCGAAATAAAAAGCGTATTGTAAGCGCTTTATTTTAAATTGCTTGTCAGCGCCGCAATTCCGCCATGATCTTTTCGGCGAGGAAGTCGCACGGCGGCCGCTTCGACTTGGTGCTGCGCGCGAGGATGACTTCCAGCGCATCGATTTCCGGCAGGCCCTGCGCCTGGCCGAGCAGGGCGAGGTGCGACGGAACCGCGCAGCGCGCCAGCGGCGCCACGGCGAGTCCTGCTTCGACCATGCTC
Organism: Pseudoduganella sp. UC29_106; assembly: GCF_044055365.1. Taxonomy (NCBI): domain Bacteria; kingdom Pseudomonadati; phylum Pseudomonadota; class Betaproteobacteria; order Burkholderiales; family Oxalobacteraceae; genus Pseudoduganella; species Pseudoduganella sp. UC29_106. Next base: position 302,197 of record NZ_CP171977.1, read on the forward strand.
AGTAGCCCCATCAAGCTCGGGCTCTCATACGAGGTGCGATAGGGGATCTTTGCCTTTTCCAGGCTGCGGATCGCGTTTTCGCGCGCCACGCTGCCGGGCAGGAAGACGGCAATCGGCAAGGGCCGCTCTTTCCAGATATTCTTCGCGCTGGGCGTTGCGGCCCACACCATCGGTTCGAAGCGGATGAATTCTCCCGAGAGTCCCTTCACGCGCGTGGCGCAGACCAGGTCGACCGAGCCATCCTTGACCATCGGCGCCAGCGCCACGCTAGGCAACCCCACCACCTGGATTTCCACCTTCGGGTAGGTGGCCGAAAACTTCTTCAGGATCGACGGCAGCAGCGAATACGCATAGTCATCCGGCACGCCAATGACCACACGCCCTGTGATATCGGGCCGCACCACAGCGGCCCACGCCTCATCGCGCAGCGCCAGCATGCGCCGCGCATACGTCGCAGCACTTCGCCATCCTGGGTTGGCGTCACGCTGCGCGGCCCGCGCACGAACAGCGGCTTGCCGAGCGCCGTTTCCAGCGTCTTGATCTGCATGCTCACGGCCGATTGCGAGCGATGCACGATTTCGGCGGCGCGGCTGATGTTGCCGGTATCGGCCACGGCCACCATCATGGCCAGGACATCCAGGTCGAGTGCTTTCATAGGTATCAGAAAATCAGATAGATACGATCAATATTATGCGATTTTCTTAGGCTAACACGTCGGGCATAGTATCGGAAAGGAGGCCACTCATGAACGCACGCACCGATCCATCCATCTTCGCATCCCCGGAGCTGTACTTTGCCACGCTGTCGTCCGGCATTCGTGTGCCGTACGTGGCCAGTGGTTCGGGCGAACCGCTGTTCTTTGTGCATGGCTCGCTGTGCGACTTCCGTTATTGGGACAGCCAGATTGGCGTTCTGGCAAAGGACTTCTACTGCGTTTCGATGAGCCTTGGCCATTACTGGCCTGGCGGCGACGGCCGCGCCCTGGGAGAGTTCAGCTGGAAGAACCACGTTGCCGAACTCGCGGAGTTCATCGCCGCAATGGACGTGGGACCGGTGCACCTGGTGGGGCACTCGCGCGGTGGATGCGTGGCGTTCCAACTGGCGCGCGAGTATCCGCACCTTGTGAAATCGCTCACGCTGGCCGATCCTGGCGGCCCCCTGCAAATCGATGGAACCCCCGAGGCGTCGCTGCCGGCTGCGACCGAGACCCTGCGCGCACAAGTCGCGGAGCTGATTGAAAACCGTGAGATTGAGGCCGGAATTGAACTCTTTGTGGATTCGGTCAGCATGCCCGGCATCTGGCGCAAGAGCCCTTCCACTTTCCGCACCATGGCGCTCGATAACGCTTCCACGCTGCCCAAGCAGTTCCGTGATCCGCTGCCGGCGTATTCGCGCGAGGCTGCGGGTGAAATTAAATGCAGGACCTTGCTGATCGCGGGCCAAAAGAGCCCGCGTATGTATCACGATAACGTGGAACGGCTGGCGGAGTGGATCGAATCCGCGCAAACGCAAACCGTTGCCGGCGCCTCGCATGGTATGAACGTCACCCACGCGGCGGCGTTCAACCGGCTGCTCCAGGCCTTCGTGCGCTGATTATTTTCCGACAAACAGGAAGGCCACGGCAGCCATGATGCTGAAGAAGGCGCCCAGGTGGCGCCAGGTCAGCGGCTCGCCCAGCACAGTCACCATGAAGATGCCGAACACGATGAGGGCGATGGCTTCCTGCGTCACCTTCAGCTGGCCGGCGCTCCAGCCGCTGGCGAAGCCGATGCGGTTGGCGGGAACGGCCATGCAGTACTCGACGAAGGCGATACCCCAGCTGATCAGGATCACGTGATAGAGCGGCTTGGTCATGCCGCCTTTCAGGTGCCAGTACCAGGCGATCGTCATGAAGATGTTCGAGAGTGAAAGCAGGAGGAAGGTGGTCATGATGTGATTTTGGTGATCGCCTGGTCTGCCACGCGCGGCGTGAAGGCGGCGGCGGGCCCAAGGCCCGGTACTTCAATGTGTGGTTCGAGTTCGAGCAGGGGCGCCAGCACGAAGGCGCGCTCCGTCAGGCGCGGGGTGGGGCACCGTCAGTGTGGGCGAGTTGATGACCTGCTCGCCGTACAGCAGCAGGTCGAGGTCCAGCGTGCGCGGCGCGTTGCGATAGGGGCGCTGGCGGCCATGGGCCTGCTCGATGCCGTGCAGCGCCTGCAGCAGCGCTTCCGGTTCCAGTGCCGTTTGCAGGCGGGCGACGGCGTTGATGTAGTCGTCGCCGCTGGAATCGATGGGGGCTGTCCTGTACAGGCAGGAGACGCCGGCCAGCGTGCTGTCGTGCAGCTGGCGCAGCATTTCGATCGCATCTGCCACGTTGGCGCGGGCGTCGCCGAGGTTGGCGCCGATGCCGATATATGCAGTGACGTTCATGGCGGATATGCGGCGGATCAATGATCCGCCCTACGCTTCGTTGGGGGCAGAAGCTGCGCTGCCACCGCGCTTGCCGCGGCGGGGACGGCGGCGGCGGCGGCGCGGGGCGCCGCTGTCGTCGCTGGCAGGCATGTCGAAATCGTCCTCGCCTTCTTCGCCGGTTTCCGGGACATTGCCTTCGGCTGCCGTTTCGGCCGAGGCGTGTTCCTCAATGCCTTCGAGGCCTTCCTTGTGGCGCGTGCCGCGGCGCGGCGGGCGCTTGCGCTTGGCGCCGGCGGCGGCGTTGCCGGCCGAGGACACCAGCTCGGCGCGCATCACTTCATCGCCCTCATAGAAGGCAGTCCACCAGTCGCCCAGCTCCGCGTCGATCTCGCCCGGACGCGCAGCGCAGCAGCAGGAAGTCGTAGCCGGCGCGGAAGCGCAGGTGTTCCAGCAGCTTGTAAGGATTCTTGCCGCTGCGGCGCTCGAAGCGCGGCTGCATGGCCCAGATGTCGCGCATGTCCGAACCGATCTTGCGCTGCAGGGCCAGTTTCTCGGTCTGCGATTCCAGCACTTCGTCCGCCGCCAGGTGCAGGGCGGGGATAGGGAATTCGCCGGCGGCCTGGTAAGCCTGCCACTTCTCCAGCACCTGGTGCCACAGCAGGGAAGCGAACAGGAAGCCCGGCGACACGGTCTTGCCGGACAGGATGCGGCGGTCGGTGGCGTCCAGCGCCAGGGTCACGAACTTGGTGCCCAGCGGCTGCTCCAGCACCACGTCCAGCATCGGCAGCAGGCCGTGGTGCAGGCCTTCCTTGCGCAGCTGCTGCAGGCAGGCCAGCGCCTGGCCGGACATCAGCAGCTTCAGCATCTCGTCGAACACGCGTGCGGCAGGCACATTGTTGATCAGCGGCGCCATCACGGAAATCGGTTCGGCGGTGGTCGGCTCGATATCGAACTTCAGCTTGGCCGCGAAACGCACCACGCGCAGCATGCGCACCGGGTCTTCGCGGTAGCGCGCTTCCCGGCTGACCGATGATGCGCAGGGTCTTGGAGCGGATATCCTCGATGCCGCCGTGGTAGTCCAGCACTTCTTCGGTGGCCGGGTTGTAGTACATGGCGTTGACGGTGAAGTCGCGGCGCGCCGCATCTTCCGCTTGGGTGCCGAAAGTGTTATCGCGCAGCACGCGGCCATGTTCGTCGCGCGGCGCGTTGTCCATCGCGGTGCCGCGGAAGGTGGTCACTTCCAGCAGGTCCTGGCCGAACATCACGTGCACGATCTGGAAGCGCTTGCCGATGATGAAGGCGCGGCGGAACAGGCGCTTCACCTGCTCCGGCGTGGCATTGGTGGCGATGTCGAAATCCTTCGGCTTCACGCCCAGCAGCAGGTCGCGCACGGCGCCGCCCACGACGAAGGCCTGGAAGCCCGCTTCCTGCAGGGTGCTGGTGACGCGGATGGCGTTGGAAGACAGCAGCTTCTGGTCGATGCCGTGGTCTTTCGACCCCAGCACAACGGGCTCGCTGGTATTGCGTCCGGCCTTGCCTTTGACGCCCAGTATTTTGCGGATGAATTTCTTAATCATTGAACAGATGGAGTAAAGCCCAGCCTTTTGCCTCGGCGTGTTTGCTCAGCGTGGCGTTGGGGTTGGTCGCAATCGGGTGGCTGACGATGGACAGCAGCGGCAGGTCGTTGTGCGAATCGCTGTAGAAGTGCACGCTCTCGAAGCTGTCCAGGGTGTGGCCCATCGTCTCCAGCCAGGCCTTGGTGTGCATGATCTTGCCCTCGCCCTGGGTCGGCGTGCCTTGCAGCTTGCCGGTGATGCGGCCTTGCGCATCGCGCTCGGGCATGGCGGCAATCAGGTGCTCCACGCCGAAGGCTTTGGCGATCGGCGCCGTCACGAAGTGGTTGGTAGCGGTAACGATGGCAACCAGGTCGCCTGCGTCCAGGTGTTTCTGCAGCACGGCGCGGGCCGATGGCAGAATGTTCGGCATCACCACTTCCTGCATGAACTGCTGCTGCAGTTCGGCCAGGCGCTGCGGCTCGAAGGCAGCCAGGGTGCCCGGCGAGAATTCCAGGTATTCCACCGGGTCCAGGGTTCCGGCCTGGTACTGGGCGAAGAATTCATCGTTACGGCGACGGAACGCCTCCACGTCCACCGCGCCCAGGCGGCACAGGAACTTGCCCCATTCGTAATCGGAATCGATGGGCAGCAGGGTGTGGTCGAGGTCAAATAAGGCGAGCTTCATTATTCTTTCGCTTCCGCCTGCAGCCATTCGCGCAGCAGCGGCAGGGTGATCGGTCGTTGGGTTTCGAGGGAATACTGGTCGAGCGAGTCCAGCATCGAAGACAGCGAGCGCATGTCCCGCTGAAAATGGGACAGCAAGTAGGGTAACGCGCCGGAGACAAGGTCAAGCCACGGGCGGCGGCTGCCTGGCTCAGGGCGGCCACCTTCTCTTCGTCCGTCAGGCCGTGCAGCTGGTAGATCAGGCCCCAGCCCATGCGGGTACGCAAATCCTCGCGCACCGGCAGCACGGCCGGCGGCACGGCGCCGCTGCACACCATGAAGGCGTTGTTGGCGCGGATTTCATTGAACAGGGCGAAGGCGTCGATCTGGGCTACCGGCGACAGCTTTTCGCAGTCGTCCAGCAGGTAGAGGTCCACGTCCGGCGAGTACACAAACTCGGATTCGATCGAAAACGGGGAAATATAGCGGGCGCGCTCGGTCGAGGCGAGCGCCTTCAGCAGGTGCGACTTGCCTGCGCCGATTTCCCCCCACAGATAGGCAAAATGCTCGCGCGAAGTGCGCTCGGCGAACTGGCGCATCAGCGCAGCTACCTCGGCATTGCGGCCCACCTCGAAGGATTCCAGGGTGTGCACCGGCTCCGCGCCCAGGTCAAGCACCAGCTGTTTCATTGGCAGCGCCCCGGGTTAGTGGTCTTTTGCATAACGTTTTCGATCTTCACACTATGCATTATAAAAGCTGCTGCTTAGGTAGTGTCGCCGCAGGTGGCGGAAGGCCACCATCAGCAGGGCCGACGCGGGCAGCGCAAGCAGCACGCCGACAAAGCCGAACAGCTGTCCAAAGGCCAGCAGGGCGAAGATCACGGCCAGCGGATTGAGGCCGATGCGCTCGCCCACCAGGCGCGGCGTGAGGAAGAATCCTTCGATCACCTGGCCTACGCCGTAGATGATGGCCACGGCGATCAGGCCGCTCCAGTCGCTGAACTGCAGCAGCGCGGACATCAGGCGCCAGCAGCAGGCCCAGGCCGAAGCCCAGGTAGGGAATGAAAACCAGCAGGCCGGTGAGGATGCCCACAGGCAAGGCCACGTCGAAGCCGGCCAGGGCCAGGGCGGCCGAGTAGTAGCAGGCCAGCGCCGGCATCACCAGCAACTGGCCGCGCAGGTACTGGGCCGGCAGGCTGTCCGCCTCGCGCGCCATTGCCACGGTGGAGCCGATCCAGCGGCGCGGCACGGCGGCGGCCAGCGCGCGCCACCAGTTCATGCCAATCCAGCAACGTGTCGAACAGGACGACGGGGATCAGCACAGGCCGTCGCCAGCCGTCCCAGCACGGCGGTGCCGCCGATGCGGCCGAGTTCAGGATCGCAGTCCAGATCTGGTCGCCGCTGCTGGCCATCTGCTCGGTGACGAAGCGCTTGATGCCGGCCGAGTCGAAAGTGAAGTCCACGCCCATCTGCTGCAGGCGGGGGCCGAAAGTGTCGTTCAGGCGGGCCAGGGCAGTGGGGATGGCGGCCTGCGGCAAGGGGATTTCCTTCTGCAGCACGGGCACCACGATCAGCACGATGGCGAACATGGCAGCGAAAAACAGCACGATGACGAAGGTCACGGCCAGCGAGCGGGGCAGGGGGAAGCGTGCAAACTTGAAGCGGCTCAGGCGGTCGACGCCGGGATTCAGCACATAGGCCAGGATGGCGGCCGCCAGGAAGGGCGTCAGCACCCGGGCCGAGAGTCACCAGAAGGAACAGGAATGCCAGCCAGACTGCCACCCAAAACAAGGTTTGTTTTTGTTCTACCGAGAGGGGAAATGGCATGGATAAGCTGGCTTGTGGTCGAAAAACGGCTGATTGGGAGGCTAATTTGATAAAATAGCGGACTTGCCGGATTTTGCCCCCATTTCGGCGCAGAATCGGGTCACCGCCTTCTATTTTACCGCCTCCGCTGCGAAATACACCATGAGCCAACCTTCGAATGTTTCCCTTTCCTACCGTGACGCAGGCGTTGATATCGATGCCGGCGATGCCTTAGTTGAAGCGATCAAGCCGTTCGCCAAGCGCACGATGCGCGAAGGCGTCATGGGCGGCATCGGCGGCTTCGGCGCGCTGTTCGAGATCAGCAAGAGTACAAGGAGCCTGTGCTGGTGTCCGGCACCGATGGTGTGGGTACCAAGCTGAAACTGGCTTTCGAACTGAATCGTCACGACACCGTGGGCATCGACCTGGTGGCCATGAGCGTGAACGACATCCTGGTACAGGGCGCCGAGCCGCTGTCTTCCTCGACTACTTCGCCTGCGGCAAGCTGGACGTGCCGACTGCGACCGACGTGATCAAGGGCATCGCCAAAGGCTGCGAACAGGCTGGCTGCGCACTGATCGGCGGCGAGACCGCTGAAATGCCGTCGATGTACCCGGCTGGCGAATACGACCTGGCAGGTTTCGCTGTCGGCGCCGTGGAAAAGTCGAAGCTGATCGACGGCACCAAGATCGTTCCCGGCGACGTGGTGCTGGGCCTGGCATCGTCCGGCGCGCACTCCAATGGCTATTCCCTGGTGCGCAAGATCATCGAAGTGGCGAAGCCGGACCTGAACGCCGACTTCCATGGCCGCAAGCTGGCGGACGTGATCATGGAACCGACCCCGCATCTACGTGAAGCCGCTGCTGGCGCTGATGGAGTCGATGGAAGTGAAGGGCCTGGTGCACATCACCGGCGGCGGCCTGGTCGAAAACATCCCGCGTGTGCTGGCCGATAACCTGACCGCGGAACTCGATTCGAAGTCGTGGACCATGCCCCCGCTGTTCCAGTGGCTGCAGCAGCACGGCGGCGTGGCCGACGCTGAAATGCACCGCGTGTTCAACTGCGGCATCGGCATGACCGTGATCGTCTCCGCCGCCAACGCGGACGCAGCGGTCGCCCAGCTGACCGCTGCCGGCGGAAACCGTTTCCCGCATCGGCGTGATCCGCGCCCGCGCCGAAGGCGAGAATCAGACCATCGTCAAGTAATTCAGCACCCAAGGCGTGAACCAAGTGGCTGCCACGATGTGGCAGCCACTAGTTTTTTGTCCTGGGTTTTAGGAAGCCTGCGGCGCTTCAGCGCTTGAGGATCCTGGGCACGGCTGGGGCGCGCAAGCGGTGCGAATCCGGTAGGCCGGAACCGAGGAGGGGGCGCAGATAGTCGAGGAAGGCGGGGGTGACGCCGGTGCCGGCGGCGTTGATGAAGGCCTCCTCCATCGTGCGGGTCTTGCCGGCCACGGTTTCCAGCGGCTGCAGGACGTAGTCAACCGAATAGTCGCCGGTGCGGCGGATGGCGACCGAGCCGTCGCGGTCCGTCCACATGGCGTATTGCACCGCCTTCTCGCCCACTTCGCGCGCCTCGCGCTGGTCCACGTCGGACACGCAGCCGAGGAAGGAGCGCTGCAGGTAGCCGAAGGTATCGCCGCGCACGCGCTTGATCCCCAGCTTGGCCTTGATCTCGTCGCACAGCAGGTCAGCCAGCGCGCCCGTGCCGGACAACTGCACATTGCCATGCGCATCGCGTTCCACTTCCTTCGCCAGCAGCGAAGCGATCGCCTCGCCGGACGCATCATGGATGCCTTCGGAAACAGCGATCACGCAGCGTCCCAATCGCGAGTGCACCTCCTTCACGTCGGCCAGGAACTGCTCCAGCGAGAACACGCGCTCCGGCAGGTAGATCAGGTGCGGGCCATCGTCCGGAAACTTGCGGCCCAGGGCCGCGGCGGCGGTCAGGAAGCCCGCGTGGCGGCCCATCGACCACGCCCACATAAACACCCGGCAGCGAAGCATTATCCAGGTTCGGCCCCGGCAAAGGCCTGCGCCACAAAGCGCGCGGCGGACGGGAAGCCCGGCGTGTGGTCATTGCCCACCAGGTCATTGTCGATGGTCTTGGGGATATGGACGGCGCGCAGCGGATAGCCGGGCCGCGCGTGCCTGTTCGGCCACGATGCGCACCGTGTCCGATGAATCGTTGCCTCCGATGTAGAAGAAGTGGCCGAGTCTCGTGCGCCTCAGCACCTTGAAGATCTCTTCGCAATACTTCAGGTCCGGCTTGTCGCGCGTGGAGCCGAGCGCGGAGGAGGGCGTGGCCGCGAACCAGTTTCCAGGTTATGGCTGGTTTCCTGCGTCAGGTCGAGGAAGTCTTCATTGACGATGCCGCGCACGCCGTGCAGCGCGCCGTAGACCCGCGTCACCTCGCGGAAGCGCCGCGCTCAAGCGCCACGCCGACCAGCGACTGGTTGATCACGGCGGTCAGGACCGCCCCCTGTGCGACCAGAATTTTGCCCGACGACATACGCAGCCTCCAGAAAAGAAGTTGGTTGACGAGCCGTCAGCTTACTCTGTTTTTGCACCGCTGCCGATATTGCGGTCGAGGAAGCGCTCGACGCGGGTCCAGAAGTCGACGCGGTTTTCCTGCAGCGCCCAGCCGTGGCCCTCGCGGTCGTAGGTGATCCACTCGACCTGGCTGTTATGCCTGCGTACCGCGTCGAGGAACAGCTTGCCGTGATACAGGGGCACGCGCTGGTCCTCGGTGCCATAGGCCATCAGCAGCGGCTGGCGAATGCGGTCGGCCAGATGGATGGGCGAGGTCGCGCAACTGCGCCGCATCGCGCGTTGTGTCGCCGACCAGCTCCGGGATCCCGTCCTGGCGCCAGCGGTCGCCCAGGTCGTCGTTATAACTCCAGTGACCATTCGGCCATCAGGCCGATATCGGTCACGCCCACCCATTCCACGCCGCAGCGGTACAGCGCGGGCTCGCGCACGAGTCCATCAAGGTAGCGTAGCCGCCATAGCTGGCGCCCGCGATGCAGATGCGCTTCGGATCGGCGATGCCCTGGGCGATGGCCCAGCGTGTGCAGTCGGTGACATCGTCCTGCATCGCCAGGCCCAGTGCTTTCCAGCCGGCGCGGAAGTGGCGCACGCCATAGCCGGTGCTGCCACGAATTCCGGCTCCATCACCGCATAGCCGTGCGAGGCGAGGAACTGGGCGTCCGCATTCCACTTCCATTCGCCGCCGCGTACCCAGGGGCCGCCGTGCAGCAGGACGACCAGCGGCAGGTTCTTGCGCTTGCTGTCCTTCGGATGCGTGATCCGGCCGAATTTCCAGCCCGTCGCGCGCCTTGTAGCGGACAAACGTTTTGCTGGCCATGCGCAACGGTCGATGGCGGGCCATGCACTGCCCACCTGCACCAGCTTTTGCGTGTCCATGTTGTGATCGGCCAGCGGCCCGGATCGACATCGGCATACGAATGCACCAGCACCCAGGCCGTCTGCGGGTAGCGCGCCGGCGTCAGCTCGTTGATGCGGCCTGGCAGCAGCTTGTCCACGGCTTCCTGCGCCGCTTTCAACTGGCCGTCGAACCATGCCCGTGCCGCGCGCATCGGACAGGTAGCTGATGCCGGCCAGCTTCCGCGGCTCACCACCAGGCCGCCGCGGAAGTCGGAAGCCTTCCCAGTGCGACCAGCGGCGCTTTGGCCAGCTGCGCGTTTCGCGATGTCGTACTGATAGAGGGCTTCCTTGTCATGCCGGCGCGGCACCGCACGTACAGCGTGCCGTCCGGCGCGAATCCTTCGGGAGCGATGGCGCCTTTTTCGTTGAACAGGCCGAAGCTGTGCAAGGCGCGCCATTCGTCGCTGGACTTGTCGAGGTAATGGAGGATGGCGCGATCCTTGTCCGCACGCTCAGGGTCAGGCGCGGTTCGCCGTTCTGGTCCACCACCAGGACAGGACGGAAGCCGGACCCTTGATGGCGCTCACACGACCGGTGACCGTGTCCACCTTCTTCAGCGCCAGGTGCTGCAGGTTGCGGAAGCCGGCATCCCACACGGCGGAACTACATAGACTTGGTCCGAATCCTGCTTGCCGGGCTGGCGCAGCAGGAAGTGGTTCCGGTCAGGTGCTGCTTGTTCGTACGGTGGAAGCCGTCGACGGGGTCGCGCGTGTCGGCCAGCTGCAGGAAATTGCTGCCATCGCGGTTGATGGCGAAGAGGCCCGGCGCGTACTGGTCGTCGGCCCAGGTTTCTTTTGCATCGTAGGTGTTGAAGACCAGGCGCTGGTCGTTGACCCACTCGAAGTAGTCGATGTCGGCATCCTGGAACTGGGCGATGACCTTGATGGCCAGCGTGTCCAGCTCCATCACGGCCAGGCGCCGGCGCTCGCCCTTGCTGGCCACGCGCGCCGCCAGGTATTTGCCGCTGGGCGAAAGGCGCGCTTCGCTGAATTGTCCGTTTTCGAAGAAGGCGGAAGCGGGGAATCGGTGCGAGGTCCGCAGCTCTGGCGGGAGCGGCCGGGCGATAGGACTGCGCACAACAGGGTCAGTGTTTTCATGCGCTTACCTTACGTGAAGGAGCGGTGTCTGGCCTTGCGCTGGAGCAAGGCCAACCATTTACTGTGGGGCGCCCTTGCCGATATTCCTGTCCAGGAATTTCTCGACGCGGGTCCAGAAATCAGATGCGGTTTTTCGCCAGCACCCCAGCCGTGGCCTTCCTCCGAATACTCGACCCATTCCACGTCCTTGTTGGTGACCTTGACGGCGTCGCGGAATTTCGTGCCGTGCACCAGGGGCACGCGCATGTCCGCGCCGCCGTAGGCCAGCAACGGCGGCTGTTGATGCGCGCGGCCTGTTCCAGCGGCGAGGTGGCTTTCAGCTGCGCCGCGTCCTTTCCAGGTCGCCGATCAGGTCCGGCATGCCGTACTTCTTCCAGCGTTCCGGCAGGTCGTCGGAATACAGCCAGTGGCCGGTGTAGAGCAGCTTGATGTCGGTGACGCCCACCCAGTCGACGCCGCATTTGTACAGGTCCGGATCGTTGACAAGGCCCATCAGCGTTGATAGCCGCCGTAGCTGGCGCCTGCGATGCAGACGCGTTTCGGATCCGCGTAACCCTTCTCGATGGCCCATTTGACGCCATCGGCGGCATCGTCCTCATCTTCAGGCCCCACTGCTTCCAGCCGGCGCGGAAGTGGTGATCGCCAAAGCCGGTGCTGCCGCAGAATTCCGGCTGCAGCACCACGTAGCCGCGCGAAGCGAGGAACTGCACTTCCGGATCCCAGCCCCACTGGCTGCCGCGCACATAGGGGCCGCCGTGGACCAGCACCACCATCGGCAGGTTCTTGCGCGCGCCCTGCACGGGGATGGTCAGCATCGCCGGAATCTCCAGGCCGTCGCGTGCCTTGTAGCGCACTTCCTCCTGCATGCCCATTTGCGTAGGCTTGATGTTCGGGTAGCTGGCGCCGACGCGGTTCAGCGTCTTCTTCTCCGTGTTGTACAGGAAGTAGACGCGCGGCTGGATATCCGAATAGGCCTGCACCAGGACGTTGCTGGTTTCCTGGCGCGTAGGCAGATCGATCAGGTTCACGGTGTGGGGCAGCAGCTTGTCCACGTCCTCCTGCATCTGCTTCATGGCGGGATCGAACCACAAGGTGCCGGCGCCGTCGCGCACATAGCGCACGCCCAGCAGCTTGTCGCCGCGCATGATCAGGTTGCCGCGGAAGTCATAGCCATCGAGCTGGATCAGGGCCTGGTCGCTGACCTTGCCGCTGGCGAAGTCGAAGGTGTGCACGGCCGCGCGGTCCTTGGCCCTTGTTGCTGATCACGTACAGCGTGCCTTCCGGACCGAAGGCCAGCGGCGTGAAGGCTTCGGCGCCGCCGCGGTACATGTCGAAGCTGACCAGCTTGCGCCACTTTTCATTGTCCGCCTCGCGCAGGAAGATGTTCTGCATATTCTTCTCGAATGTGTAGGCCAGCCGCGGCTCACCCTTGTTATCGAGCAGCCAGCCCATCGTGTCGCCCGGCTGGCTGACGGACTGCGTGCGCCCGTTCAGCGTGTTCAGCTTCAGCATCTTCACTTCGCGCACGTCGCCGGGGCCGGCGATCGAGCGGTCCGTCACATACGTCCATTCCGAATCCTGGGTGCCGCGCTGCGGCACCATATAGGTGTGCCACGGCAGCATCTTCAGGCGCCATGCCGTCGCGGATGAAGGCGCCGGTGCGCTCGGCCAGCTGGCGGAACTGCGTGCCGTCCTTGTTGACGGCGAACAGGCCGGGCGCATAGCGCACATCGGCCTGGCCGGCGGACTTGTCGCGCAGGTCGAACAGCAGGCGGTTATCGTTCACCCACTGCACATGGCCCACATCGGCGGCGGTGAAGCCGGCCACGGCCTGGGCTTTGTTGACGGTAAGGTCCACCACGGCCAGCATGTCGCGGCCATTGTCCTTGCTGGCGATCTTCGCTGCCAGGAATTTGCCGCTCGGGAGAGAATCGGCTCGCTGAATTCGGGGTTCCTGAAGAAGTCTTCAATGGGCTGGAGCTGGGCGAAAACGGGCGATGCGGCTGCGAACAGGGCGGTGAACAGAAGAAGGGATTTTTTCATTCTCGAACATTATCACGCGGGCATGCGTGCGGAAATCCGCGGATTGTCACATTTTCGCGGGCGGCAAGCCCGGCGTGCGGATGTGGCGCAGCAGGGCCAGGCTTTGCTCGTCCGGTGCAGGCGTCAGCAGGCTGACGACGGCGTTCGCCAGCAAGCCGGCGGGCACGCCGAACACGCCGGCCGATATGGGCGCGATGCCGAACCACAGGCCGGCCTGGCTGCCGCCGAGAGTGGGGTTCGCGTGCAGCATGTAGTAAAGGCAGATGAAAAAGCCCGTGATCATGCCGGCCACGGCGCCCTGGCGGTTGGCGCGCTCCCAGAACACGCCCAGCACCAGGGCCGGGAATAGCGTGGACGCGGCCAGCGAGAAGGCGGCGCCGACCAGGGAGATGATGTCGCCCGGCTTGGTGGAGGCGGCGTAGGCGGCGATGAAGGCGACGGCCAGCAGCAGCAGCTTGGAGATCGTTACGCGCTTCTGGGTGGAGGCGGTGGGGTCGACCAGCTTGTAGTAGACGTCGTGCGACAGGGCGTTGGAGATCGCCAGCAGCAGTCCGTTCCGCCGTGGACAGCGCCGCCGCCAGGCCACCTGCCGCCACCAGGCCCGAAATCACATAAGGCAGGCCGGCGATTTCCGGCGTGGCCAGCACCAGCACGTCGGAGTCGATGACGATTTCGGCCAGCTGCACCACGCCGTCGTGGTTGATGTCGCTGATGCTGAGCAGGGGATTGGCCTTGTCCACATTGGCCCAGTAGGACACCCAGGTCGGCAGGCGCGAGAAGTCGCTGCCCACGAGGGCGCTGTAGATATCGTATTTGACCAGCACCGCCAGCGCGGGAATCGACAGGTAGACCAGCAGGATGAAGAACAGGGTCCAGAACACGGAGACGCGCGTCTCATGCACCGAAGGCGTGGTGTAGGAGCGCATCAGGATGTGGGCAGTGCGGCCGTGCCGACCATCAGGCAGAACACCAGGGCCAGGAAGTTGAGGCGCTTGCTGTTGGACTCGGCGGCCGTCTTGCCGGGGAAGGGTTCGGCGTGCGGCACCATTGCGCGGGCGCGCGCCAGGTTGTAGTCGCGCTCTGCGGCCCATAGCGACGCCGCTTCTTCCACGCTCTTCGGATAGGCAGCCAGCGCGCGCTCGGCGGCGCGGATTTCCAGCAGCGAGCCGCTGCGCCGTTTGACCATGTCCAGGTAATGCTGCGCTTCCTGGCGGCCGGATTCCCAGGACGCCGGCAGGCCATTCAGGCGCACCCCATAATCCTCCGCGCGCTGGACGAAGATGGCGCGCACCTCGAGTTCCGCATCGTCATGCGCCAGCACGTTTTCGCGCGCCGTCAGCTGGGGCAGCAGCTTGCCGTAGGCGATCTGCGGCAGCGGATTGCCGCTGTGCTTGACCGACAGCCACATGGCCGGGATCAGGAAAGCGGTCAGGATGATGATGTACTGCGCCACCTGGGTCCAGGTGATGGCGCGCATGCCGCCGAGGAAGGAGCAGACCAGGATGCTGGCCAGGCCGAGGAAGATGCCGACCGAGAAGTCCACGCCCGTGAAGCGCGCCGTGATCAGGCCGACGGCGTAGATCTGCGCCACCACATAGGTGAAGGACACGATGATGGTCGCCGCCACCGCCAGCAGCCGCACGACGCGCCCGTAACGGTCGCCGCCATAGCGGGCGGACAGGAAATCGGGGATGGTGAACTGGCCGAACTTGCGCAGGTAGGGCGCGATCAGCAGCGCGACCAGGCAGTAGCCGCCGGTCCAGCCCATGATATAGGCCAGGCCATCGAAGCCGTGCAGGTAAAGGCCGCCGGCCAGGGAGATGAAGCTGGCCGCCGAGATCCAGTCGGCGGCGGTCGCCATGCCATTGAACATGGCCGGAACGCGCCTGCCGGCCACATAATATTCGAGCACATTCGAGGTGCGCGAGATGACGCCGATGGCCGCATACAGGGCGATGGTGGCGAACATGAACAGGTAGCCGATCCACAGGCGCGGCATGCCTTCCTTTTCCAGCACGGCCACCGCGATCAGGAAGGAGGCGAAGCAGGACGTGAAGATCAGGTAGTAGCGCGACAGGCGGCGGAAGAAGCTGGGTTTCAAGACTCGGCCTCCGCTGCATAGTCACGGTCGGCGCGGCGCATGTACAGGCCATAGGCGGCGATGATGGCCAGGTAGGCCAGCGAGGCGCCCTGCGCCGCCAGGTAGAAATTCAGCGGCCAGCCGAAGATGAACAGGCCATCCAGGTCGCGCGCGAAAAACACGATGCTGAAGGTGAGCAGGCCCCACAGCGAGAGCAGGATGCCCGTCACGCGGCGCGTGCGGCGCCAGTAGCGTTCACGTTTATCCAAAGTGCGGTACCTCTTCGTTTTCTGGTGGTTCCGGCGCGCGCAGGGGAAGGTCAGGCGGAACAGGCAGCCGGGGTATTTGGGATCGTGGCAGCGCGGATTGGCGAACAGGTCCAGCTCCGCGCCGTGCTGCTGGGCGATCTCGCGCACGATGGCGAGACCGAGACCGCTGCCCTCGGCATTGCTGCCCAGGATGCGGTAGAAGCGTTCGAACACGTGGACGCGCTCGGCGGGCGGGATGCCGGGGCCATTGTCTTCCACTTCGAGGATGCCGTGGTCGCCGGCGCGCCGCACGCGCACGGTCACGGCGCCGCCGCGCGGCGTGTAGCGCAAGGCATTGTCGATCAGGTTGGACAGCATCTCGCGCAGCATCAGCGGCTTGCCGTCAATCGGCACTTCCTCGACCGGCGGCTCGAAGCCCAGGTCGATCTTGTAATTGAAGGAGGCCTGCACCCAGTCCTGCACCGTGCTGCGCGCCAGTTCGCCCAGTTCGATGGGGACGAAGGCGGCGCCGGCCTGCGGCTGGTTCTCGGCGCGGGCCAGGGCCAGCAGCTGGTTCACGAGGCGCGTGGCCGCTTCGGAACTTTTCGCCAGCTGTTCCAGCGAGCGGTCGATTTCGCCCTGGTCGGTCTGGCGCAGCGCCAGTTCGGACTGCATGCGCATGCCGGCCAGCGGGGTTTTCATCTGGTGGGCCGCGTCCGCGATGAAGCGCTTCTGCATGTCGATGGAAAGCTTGAGGCGCTCCAGCATCTCGTTCAGCGAGCGAACCAGCGGCGTGATTTCTTCCGGCACCTGGTTGGGCGGGATGGGACTCAGGTCATCCTCGGGACGGGCGCGGATGCGCTCCTGCAGCTCGGCCAGCGGCAGCAGCCCGCGCGACAGGGCAAACCACACCAGGGCCAGCACGATGGGCAGGATGATGAACTGGGGCAGGATCACGCCCTTGATGATTTCATTGGCCAGCTGGCGCGCTTTTCCAGCGTTTCCGCCACCTGCACCAGGGCCAGGCGCGGGTCTTTGGACTTGTCCTGCTCCAGGTTCACATAGGAATAGGCGATGCGGATCGGCGCCCCGTGCAGGTTCTCGTTGCGGAAGTCGACGGCGCCGGCGCGGAAGCTGTCCCGGATCGGGCGGGGTTTGCGGCTGCGGCAGGTCGCGGTCGCCGTCCACGTAATTGCCCTGGGGGCCGATGATCTGGTAGTAGACGCTGTCCACATCGTCGGCGCGCAGGATGTCGCGCGCGGGGCCGCCCAGGCGCTCGGCCAGCTTGCCATCCACCTCGCGCACCTGCTGCGCCAGCACGGTGACATTGTCTTCCAGCGCGTGGTCGAAGGGCTGGTTGGCGATGGACTTGGCGACCAGGTAGGTGATCGCAATACTCATGGGCCACAGCAGCAGCAGGGGGGCGAGCATCCAGTCCAGGATCTCGCCGAACAGGGAGTGCTGGATTTCCTGGGCTTCGGCGGCGGGCGCCTCCTGCCATGTAGCCTGTTCTTCGCTCACTTGCTTTCAGCGCTGCTGGCGCTGGAAAACTTCTCCAGGCAGTAGCCCAGGCCGCGCACAGTGGCGATGCGTACGCCGCCCACCTCGATCTTCTTGCGCAGCCGGTGCACATACACTTCGATGGCGTTGTTGCTCACTTCCTCGCCCCATTCGCACAAGTGGTCCACCAGCTGCTCCTTGGACACCAGGCGCCCGGTGCGCGCCAGCAGGATTTCCAGCAGCCCCAGTTCGCGCGCCGAGAGGTCCAGCATCTGGTCGTTGATATAGGCGCTGCGGCCCACCTGGTCGTAGGTCAGCGGGCCATGCTTGATCACGGTGGAGCCGCCGCCCTGGCCGCGCCGGGTCAGGGCGCGCACCCGCGCTTCCAGTTCGGACAGGGCAAAGGGCTTGGCCATGTAATCGTCCGCCCCCAGGTCCAGGCCGTTGACGCGCTGTTCGACCGAGTCGGCAGCGGTCAGGATCAGCACCGGCAGCAGGGAGCCGCGCGTGCGCAGGCGGCGCAGCACTTCGAGGCCGGACATCTCGGGCAGGCCCAGGTCCAGTATCAGCAGGTCGAATTCCTGGGTGGACAGGGCAGTGTCGGCCTCCTGCCCGTTTTTTACGCAATCAATCGCATAACCGGACTGGCGCAGGGAACGCGTCAGGCCGTCGGCAAGGACGCTGTCATCTTCGGCAAGTAAAATACGCATATCGGTAATGTAGCCATTTTTTGATATCTATCAAAGTTAAATGCAAGGCAAATGCAAGTTATGAAAACAGTGCTTGTCAAAAGCACTGTTTTTTTTACACAGTGCTGCCTGTAGCGACCAATTCACCTGCGCGAAAGAACATCATGGACGATAAAAAGCTGTAATACCCGCATCGGAAAAAGCCAAGGCGCTGGCCGCCGCGCTGGCTCAGATTGAAAAGCAGTTCGGCAAAGGCTCCGTGATGCGCATGGACGCGTCGGCTCCGATCGAGGAAGTGCAGACCGTCTCCACCGGCTCCCTGGGCCTGGACATCGCTCTGGGCGTAGGCGGCCTGCCGCGCGGCCGCGTGGTTGAAATCTACGGTCCGGAATCGTCCCGGCAAGACCACCCTGACCCTGCAGGCCATCGCCGAAATGCAGAAGCTGGGCGGAACCTGCGCCTTCATCGACGCGGAACACGCTCTGGATGTGACCTACGCGCAGAAGCTGGGCGTGAACCTGCACGAGCTGCTGATCTCCCAGCCGGACACCGGCGAACAGGCCCTGGAAATCTGCGATGCGCTGGTGCGCTCCGGTTCCGTCGACCTGATCGTGGTGGACTCGGTCGCGGCGCTGACCCCGAAAGCCGAAATCGAAGGCGATATGGGCGATTCGCTGCCAGGCCTGCAGGCCCGCCTGATGTCCCAGGCACTGCGCAAGCTGACCGGCACCATCAACCGCACCAACACCCTGGTGATCTTCATTAACCAGATCCGCATGAAGATCGGCGTGATGTTCGGCAGCCCGGAAACCACCACCGGCGGTAATGCACTGAAGTTCTACGCCTCCGTGCGCCTGGACATCCGCCGCACCGGCTCCATCAAGTCCGGCGACGAGGTGATCGGCAACGAGACCAAGGTGAAAGTCGTCAAGAACAAGATCGCGCCTCCATTCAAGGAAGCCCACTTCGACATCCTGTATGGCGAAGGCACTTCCCGCGAAGGTGAAATCATCGACCTGGGCGTGGAAGCCAAGATCGTTGAGAAGTCCGGCTCCTGGTACAGCTACGGCGGCGAACGCATCGGCCAGGGCAAGGACAACGCCCGCCTGTTCCTGAAGGAGCGCCCAGCGCTGTCGCGTGAGATCGAGAACAAGGTTCGTGCCGCCCTCGGCGTGCGCGAATTGCCGGCGGTGAACGACAACGGCGAAGAAGCGCCGGCCCCGAAGTTGAAGGCCGTCGAGTAATCACACACGGCGGATCAAAACGATCCGCCCTACGCATTGCGATTTGCAAACGGTGATGCAAACGCCGACAAATATCCGGCATTGCGTCAAATCCAAAATGCGAACATCCAACATCGCGTAGGGCGGATCGTTGATCCGCCGTCTCTGCTATGCCCCGCCCTCAACTCTCCCTCAAGGCCCGTGCGCTGCGGTTGCTGTCCCAGCGCGAGCACAGCCGCCTCGAACTGACGCGCAAGCTCTCAAAATACGCCGAAGAAGGCGACGACCTGAATCCCTGCTCAACTTCCTCGAGCAAAACAAATGGCTGTCCGAAGAGCGCTTCTCGGAAAACCTGGTGCACCGCCGCGCGGCGCGCTATGGCAACAGCCGCATTGTGGCCGAGTTGCAAAGCCACGGCATCGACGGCGAATTGCTGTCCGATGTGAAGGCCAGCCTGAAGGAAGATGAAATCGAGCGCTGCTGCGAAGTGTGGCGCCGCAAATTCGGCGAAGTCGCCACCGACCCCGAAGGCCGCAACAAACAAATGCGTTTCCTGCTCGCGCGCGGCTTCTCCCAGAAAGCCATCCGCGCCGCCATGAAGGGCACTATGCCGGACGAGGACTTTTGAAGCCATTAGGGCTACTCATCCCGGTTGTGCTACACTTTTGCAGTTTTATGCAGCACCGCGGGTGCGGTGGTTGTCCGTAGAAGCTGCGGCGTACATTAGCTGCTTATTAATTTGGCCACAAAAGTGGCATCGGTCTTATGTCCCTGTCAAATCCAGTCTCCCGACGTGTGCTGAGGCATACGCGCGCCATAGACGTCCAAGCGTTTGCGCGCGAAGATGGCCTATGGGATCTTGACGCTCATATAACTGACATCAAATCCATTGATACCATGCTCGCATCGGGACCGCGCAAAAGCGGCGAACCGGTGCACGATCTCTGGCTGCGTATCACTGTCGATAAGCAGCTCACGATCGTCGATGTCGAAGCTGTCTCGGACGCTGTTCCCTATCCCGGCCACTGCAATACCATCGGCCCCGCCTACAAATCCCTTATCGGTCTTAGCCTGATGAAGGGTTTCCGCAACGAAGTGAAGCAACGCCTTGGTGGCGTCCTGGGCTGCACGCATCTGACCGAACTGGCCCAGATCCTGCCCACCGCCGCCATCCAGGCATTCGCGAACGACGTCTGGCCGGTGCGTGAACGCTCCGAGCATCATGAAAAGCCGTTCCAACTCGACAAGTGCCATGCCCTGAAGACCGATGGCATGGCAGTTGCCGAGTTTTACCCACGCTGGTTTGCCCAAAAGGTAGACGCGGCTTAGGTGCTGTCCAAATTAACATTAACCGTATTCATACACACATCAGTATCAGAAGGGAAAAGCCAGCATGAAAATCCATGAGTATCAAGGCAAGAAATCCTCCGAAAGTTTGGAGTGACCGTACCGCGCGGTATTCCGTGCATGTCCGTGGACGAGGCAGTGAAAGCTGCTGAAACCCTGGGCGGTCCGGTGTGGGTCGTTAAGGCACAGATTCATGCTGGTGGCCGCGGCAAGGGCGGCGGCGTGAAAGTAGCGAAATCGCTGGAGCAGGTGAAAGAGTTCTCGAACCAGATCATGGGCATGCAGCTGATCACGCACCAGACCGGTCCGGAAGGCCAGAAGGTACGCCGCCTGCTGATCGAAGAAGGCGCAGACATCAAGAAGGAACTGTACGTTTCCCTGGTGACCGACCGCGTGACCCAGAAAGTTGTGCTGATGGCCTCCTCCGAAGGCGGCATGGACATCGAAGAAGTCGCTGAATCCCACCCGGAAAAGATCCACTCGATCGCTATCGATCCAGCCGTGGGCCTGACCGACGCTGAAGCCGCTGGCATCGCTGCCAAGATCGGCGTACCGGAAGGCTCCATCGCTGACGCGGTGGCCAACCTGAAGGGCCTGTACAAAGCGTACTGGGAAACCGACGCATCCCTGGCCGAAATCAACCCGCTGATCCTGACCGGCTCCGGCAAAGTGATCGCTCTGGACGCCAAGTTCAACTTCGACGCCAACGCCCGTTCCGTCATCCGGAAATCGTGGCCTACCGCGACCTGGACGAAGAAGATCCAGCCGAAGTGGAAGCTTCCAAATTCGACCTGGCCTACATCTCCCTGGACGGCAACATCGGCTGCCTGGTGAACGGCGCCGGCCTGGCCATGGCCACCATGGACACCATCAAGCTGTTCGGCGGCGAACCGGCTAACTTCCTGGACGTAGGCGGCGGCGCCACCACCGAGAAAGTGACCGAAGCCTTCAAGCTGATGCTGAAGAACCCTGGCCTGAAAGCCATTCTGGTCAACATCTTTGGCGGCATCATGCGCTGCGACGTGATCGCCGAAGGCGTGATCGCCGGCGCCAAGGCCGTGTCCCTGTCCGTGCCGCTGGTCGTGCGCATGAAGGGCACCAACGAAGACCTGGGCAAGAAGATGCTGGCCGACTCCGGCCTGCCTATCATCTCCGCTGACACCATGGAAGATGCAGCCAAGGCTGTTGTTGCAGCCGCTGCCGGTAAATAATTGAAGGAATCACAATGTCTATCCTGATCAACAAAGACACTAAAGTCATCACCCAGGGCATCACCGGCAAGACCGGCCAGTTCCACACCCGCATGTGCCGCGACTACGCGAACGGCCGTGAAGCCTTCGTGGCCGGCGTGAACCCGAAGAAAGCCGGCGAAGACTTCGAAGGCATCCCAATCTACGCCTCCGTGAAGGAAGCCAAGTCCGAGACCGGCGCGACCGTGTCCGTGATCTACGTTCCGCCGGCAGGCGCAGCCGCTGCGATCTGGGAAGCTGTTGAAGCCGAACTGGACCTGGCAATCTGCATCACCGAAGGCATCCCTGTCCGCGACATGATGGAAGTCAAGGACCGCATGGCCAAGGCCGGTTCCAAGACCCTGCTGCTGGGCCCGAACTGCCCAGGCCTGATCACCCCGGAAGAAATCAAGATCGGCATCATGCCGGGTCACATTCACCGCAAGGGCCGCATCGGCGTGGTTTCCCGCTCCGGCACCCTGACCTATGAAGCGGTGGCGCAGCTGACCGCCCTGGGCCTGGGCCAGTCTTCGGCAGTTGGTATCGGCGGCGACCCGATCAACGGCCTGAAGCACATCGACGTGATGCGCATGTTCAACGAAGATCCGGACACCGACGCCGTGATCATGATCGGCGAAATCGGCGGTCCTGACGAAGCCAACGCAGCGCGCTGGATCAAGGACAACATGAAGAAGCCGGTGGTAGGCTTCATCGCCGGTGTGACCGCTCCTCCGGGCAAGCGCATGGGCCACGCCGGCGCGCTGATCTCCGGCGGCGCCGACACCGCGCAAGCCAAGCTGGAAATCATGGAAGCCTGCGGCATCACCGTGACCAAGAACCCGTCCGAGATGGCACGCCTGCTGAAGGCAATGCTGTAATCGTTTCGGTATGATGACGGGGAGCTGCGGCTCCCCGTTTTTATTTGTCTGAGAGGATTTGATTGGCCAAGCTGATAATTACCCGCGAAGGCGTCGTCGAGCAGACCGTGCAGCTCTCTAAGGAGCACATGTCGGTTGGCCGCCACCGCCATAACGACATCGTCCTGAACCACCCGGCGGTCAGCGGCGAGCATGGGGTAATCACCACCATCCTGGACGACTCCTTCCTCGAAGACCTGAACAGCACCAACGGTACCTTTGTTAACGGCCACCGCATCGGCAAGCACTTCCTGCAGCATAAGGACGTGATCAAGATGGCCAAGTACCACCTCGAATTCATCCAGGACGGCATTCGGCCGCTGGCGGCCGCTGCCGCCGCAGCCGTCTCGCCCGCGGGCACTGCCGCTCGCTCCGCGCTGCCCGGCGCCGGTGGTTCGTCCGCCCCCGCTGGCGCTGGCGCCGCTCCGGCTGCCGCCGCGCTGCAGGCGTCGTTCGCGCCGGCGCCTGCCGGCCGCATCGAACTGATGAACGGCCCCAATGCCGGCAAATCCCTGACCCTGAGCAAGCCGGCAACCAGCCTCGGCCGCCCCGGCGTCCAGGTCGTCGTCATATCGCGCACCCCCCTCGGCTACACCGCCACCCACGTCGAAGGCGACCTGCAGCCTCTGCTGAACGACAACCCACTGGGCCGTGCGCCCCAAAATTGTCCGAAGGCGACGTGCTCGACCTGGGTGGCACCCGCATGTGTTTCCGTGCGGCATGACAAAAATTGTCAGGTAGCAAGAACTAGCGTGACAAAGTTCGACAGCTGGCTGACAAACTTCGACAGCTCAGCTGACGAAATTTGCCAGTAAACGCCTAAAAACCCATCATTTTGCACAAAAAATAGGCTGGCACGCCGATTGCTCTTACCCAAGTGTCCCAACCCCACACTTAAGTTCTCTTACCAAGGAGCAGCAAAATGAAATCCATGAAAATGATGAAGCAACAAGCTCAAGCCGGCTTCACCCTGATCGAACTGATGATCGTGGTTGCCATTATCGGTATCCTGGCAGCCGTTGCTATCCCTGCCTACTCCGACTACACCGCCAAGGCCAAGATCGCCAACGCTGTCTCGGCTGCTGACTCTCTGAAGACTGCGGTATCCGTTTGCGCTCAGGAAGCTGGTGGCGTTCTGACCGACTGCGACAATGGCGCGAATGGCATCCCTGCTGCTACTGACTTCAAGCCTACCAAAGAAGTTGCCAGCGCCACCGTTGCCGATGGCGCAATCGTACTGACCCTGGCGACCGGCATCTCGACTGCTGCTGACGGCAAGACCATCACCTTTACCCCGACTCTGACTGCTGGCGACAGCACCATGAAGTGGAAGGCAACCACCACCGTGACTGCTGGCACCCCTCTGGAGCAAGCCATCGTCAAGAACAACCCGTAATAGCGTAGCGCAAAACCGAAAACCGGGCTTCGGCCCGGTTTTATTATTTGGTCAGACGATTTTCTGGCGGTCGGCGAGAAGGGCCTCGTAAGTGAGGTTCTGCAGCATGGTGAAGTGGACCGGGTCGAGGCTGGTGAACTGGACGCCGTAGGCAAAGACCTCGTCCTGCCCATTAGGCCCGGCGGCCACGCTCACATTGCGTACCAGCGCCTGCGTGTTGATGCGCACCTGGTGCTGATCCGGCCGGGAAAGCAGGGTGAAGTCCAGGCTGACGGTCTCGGTCTCGCGTGCGAGAGGGACGCTGGATTCGATCAGCGCGCCGGACACGCTGAGGTTCGTAAGGAAGACAGAAGTCTGCGCGCCATCATCGCGCGTCAGCTGCGCCGGAATTTCGACCTTGACGCGCATTGCCGTCCGCAGGGAGGTACCCTGGATATTGGCCGGGAAGGTAACGTGGGCGTACAGCAAGGGACGCTGGAACACGCGTAGCACCACCGCAGAAAACGAGCACACGTTTACGCCCGAAAACACGCGGATAGTCAGCTTGTCGCCTTCGAGCATGGCGATCGGCGCGCCGTTCTCCATCGGGATCTTGACGATCATAAACTCGTCGCGCACCCAGCCGACGACCGAAGAAAAGTGCTGCATGGGGCGCAACGTGCGGTGGGTGAGGAGCTGGATACGCCCGCCCACCTGCAGGTTCATTTGTTCAAATTCGATTTCCTGCGTCTTTGCATCGCTCGCCATGCCTTCTGCGCCTGTGGTTGTTGAGCACTTAACTATTATACATTGTCGCGAAATAAATAGTTCTATGTGGAACTAATTGTCATGGCGACTGTGCAACTTTCAGTGCTGCCAGGTCCATGCCGACCAGGTGATAAGGCTCCGGCTGCTCATTGCCGCAACGTCCAGCCGCGCAGGTGCGCCTGGCGCCGGTGAACCAGCCGCCGTTATCTCGATCAAGCATCTCCGAATCTACCAGATCCAACGTTTGCCTGTAGCGGCGCACCATATCCGGACGGTCGCCAACGGCCAGGAAAGCGCGCATGGCCTCGGCTTGCGGCCACCAATACTTGTTGCGGTCCACCTCGCCATCGGGATAGATGCGCGAATAAATCCCGCCGTCGGACTCGTCATAGCCGGAGGCGACAGCGTATTTCAGCAGCCGTTCGCTGACGTCGGCATATATCGGCGGCAGGCCGCGCTTCTCGGCCGTACGCAGCAGGTGCACCCATTCGAACTGGTGGCCAATATCGATGAAGCCGCCCCGATCGCGCGACTGCAGTGGCTTCCAGTGTTCGTCATACCATTCCGGGATATAGGCGGAGCCGCTGGGCAAACCCACCATCAGCTTGTACAGCACAAAATTGCCGACTTCGCGCGCATCCTGCAGCGCACTGGGATCGCGAGTGGCATCGATCAGCGCGAGCAAGGCCTCGAAGATGTGCATCACGTGGTTCTGCGAATTCAGTCCGCCCTTCGAGGGCGCAAAATCACGGGACGCCGAGATGCGGAAGCCGCCATCCTGGTCGCGCAAATTGTCACGGACATCCTTCCACGCCTCCAGCGCTGCTTTCTTGTAGCGTTCTTCGCCCGTCACCCGGCCCATGTGCGACAGTGCCAGCACCACGAAGGCGTGGCTGTAGGTATTCTTGGATTCGTCCAGCACTTTGCCATCCACGTCCACGCGGCGGTAGAAGCCACCATATTGCGGATCGCTGAAATGCTCCAGCAGGAAATCGGCGCCGCGGCGGGCCGCCTGCTCGTAGCGCTTGTCGTTGGTCGCTTCGTAGCCGGCGATCAGCGCATACACCATGCGGCTGTGCATGGTCAGATCGTTGCCGGCGCCCGGCACCGCCTTCCAGCGCCGGTCAAAGCTCGCCAGCATCAGCCCGGACGGGGTAGGGAGACCGCGACCCAGCGCGACAGGTGGGCGTTCAGATCCTTGCGGTGCCAGTCCGCGTTCACGAACTCGCCATTGTTCTGCTCACAGCCCTGCAGCAGCAATGCCACCGTACAGGGGACCAGCCAACGCAGATTTGTAAGTAGTGGTTTCATGCATAAATGCTAACGCCATGCATGAGTTGTCACAAGAACAATCTGATGTGAGCTGCTGAGGTGTTGTACGATAGCGCCTCCATGTGCACGAACTACCGCCCCACTTCCCGCGACCTGGTTGCCGAGATGATGCAGCTCGACATGCTCGCGCCCGCCGACTGGCCGGAGGAAACGTGGAAAGACTACGCCGCTCCCATCATCCGCCAGAATGGCGATGGGAAGGCGGAATGCATTGTGGCGTCCTACGGCATGGTGCCGCGGCGGCATATCCCGCCCGGCGTAAAGCCCTGGGATACGATGAATGCCCGCAGCGAAACAGTCGGTGAGCTGCGCTCGTTCGCTGGGGCGTGGCGCGCAGGCCAGCTCTGCCTGGTGCCCATGAATCACTTCTACGAGCCGAGCTACGAATCAGGCAAGGCAGTGCGCTGGGGCATCGGCATGGCCGACGAGCGCCCGTTTGCGGTGGCCGGCCTGTGGCGGCGCTGGGTCGAGGAAGACGGCAGCACGTCCTACTCCTTCACCCAGCTCACCATCAACGCCGACGAACACCGCCTGATGAATCGCTTCCACAAGCCGGGCGACGAAAAGCGCTCGCTGGTCATTGTCCCGCCCGAGCACTACGAACACTGGCTGGGCTGCCGCAACCCCGAACACGCCCGCGCCCTCCTCGCGCACTACCCCGCAAAGCGCATGCGCGCCTGGGAAGACCCGCTCGCGCCGCGCAAGAAAGAGGAGTCGCCGCAGCTGGATTTGTGGGCTTAGTCGGCCTTCCAGTCGCCGGACTTGCCGCCAGCCTTTTCAACCACGCGGATATTGTCCATGATCATGCCGCGATCCACGGCCTTGCACATGTCGTAAATCGTGAGCAGGCCGACCTGGACGGCGGTCAGTGCTTCCATTTCCACGCCGGTTTTGCCGTAGGTTTCGACCTGGGCGCGGCAGAGGATGGTGGAGGAGGGCTCGTCGGATTCGAAGTCGACGGTGACGCGGGTCAGTGCCAGGGGATGGCACAGGGGAATGAGGTCGCTGGTGCGCTTGGCGGCCATGATGCCGGCCAGGCGCGCGATGCCGAGCACGTCACCCTTTTTGCGCTTCCCGTTAGAATGATGGCCAGCGTTTCCGGCTGCATACGAATGCTGCCGGCCGCTACGGCGACGCGGTGGGTTTCCGCCTTGGCGCCGACATCGACCATGTGGGCTTGCCCGGAGGCGTCGAAATGCGTAAGTTCTGGGTTCTTGTTGGTCATCGTGTCACTCTGATTGAACAGGTATGATAGCACTGTGAATGCACATCGTTTTCCCCGCCGCCTGCTGGCGGCCCTGCTGTCGTCGCTGCTGATCGCCGCGCCGAACGGACAGGCGCAGTCGTCGTCCTCCACTCCGAACCTGCCCAATCTCGGCGACGCCTCGCGCGAGGATCTGTCGCCCGTGATGGAACGCCGCCTCGGCGAAGAAATCATGCACGACATCAAGCGCAACAAGGATTACCTGGACGATCCGCCCATCACGGAATACATGAACGAGCTGGGCGAGAAGCTGGTCCAGGCCCGGCCGGGCGCGCGAGGGGATGCCAATTACGAGTATTTCTTCTTCGTGGTGCGCGATACGCAGCTGAACGCGTTCGCGCTGCCGGGCGGCAATATCGGCGTGCACTCGGCGCTGCTGCTGGCGGCGCAAACGGAATCCGAACTGGCGTCCGTGCTGTCGCACGAAATCGGCCACGTGGCGCAGCGCCATATCGCCCGCCAGATCGGGGGCGCAGAAGGGGGATGCGCTGATTCCTCTGGCGGCAATGATCCTGGCAGCGCTGGCGGTGAAATCCAGTCCGGGACGCGGCAATGGGCGTGTTCATGGGCGGCCAGGGCCTGGCCATCCAGCGTCAGCTGAATTTCAGCCGCGATGCGGAACGCGAGGCCGACCGCGTCGGCTTCCAGATCATGGGCGAGGCGGGTTACGACACCAGCGGCATGGTGGCCTTCTTCCAACGCATGCAGCAGACCACGCGCAATTACAGCGACATCGTGCCGGCCTGGCTGCTGACCCACCCGCTGACCACCGAACGTATCGCCGATATCCAGGCCCGCGTGCGCGAGCAGCCGTATCGCCAGCGTGTTGATGCCACCGATTTCTACCTTGTCCGCTCGCGCGCCCGCGTGCTGCAGGATGAAAGCGACAAGGGCTTGCTCGAGACGCAGCAATTCTTCCAGATCCAGACCGAGTCGCCGAGCCGCCAGCAGGTTGCGGCGGGGCAGTATGGACTGTCCATGATTGCGATCCGCCGGCATGATTATGCGGCTGCGCAGTCCTGGCTGGACAAGGCGAAGGCCACGCTGGACAAGCCGCCCACTCCCGGGGCCTTCAGCTCGCCCATGCCGCGCGGCCAGTCCGATACCATGCTGGCCTTCCTGTCGCTGGAGATCAAGCTGGCGCAGGAGGATAAGCCCGACGTAATGGCGGCTGCAGTCAAGGAGGGCGCGGCGGCACATGCGCGCTATCCGCTGTCGCGCGGGTTGGTCTGGCAATATGCGGACGCGATGATCAAAGGCGCCAAGTACGATGAGGCCGGCCGCTTCCTGCGCGACCAGCTGCAGATGTACCGCAGCGAACCGGAGTTGCATGATTTCCTGGCGCAGGTGTATGCGAAGCAGGGCAAGATCGCGCTGCAGCATATTTCGACGGCGGAGTCTTACGTGCTGCAGGGCGGGATCATGGCGGCGCTGGATCAGCTGAACCTGGCGCGCAAGGCGCCGGATGCGACCTACTACGATCAGTCGGTGATCGATGGACGGGAGCGGGAGCTGCAGGCGCTAAGGCGGGAGATGATGGGCGATAAGAAGAAAGATAAGGACTAAAACCCAAGGCAGAGACAAGTGTCAGCCACATCGTGGCTGACACTAGGTTCACGCCTTGGGTTTTGATTCAGGGTGCGGGCTGTTTGCGGAAACCGAGCTGCTCGACATCGCCGCGCGCGAGCGGGGATACGGGCACGGCGCGCCCGCCGGTGCGCAGCACGAGCTCGCCGTCGGCGTGTTCCAGCCAGTCCAGCAGCGCTTCGTCGCTGACCGGCGTGCCATCCAGTTCCAGCAGCGGCAGCACTTGCGCGAAGTCGCGGTCGTCGAGTTGCGCGACGGTGTCGCCGCTGCGCAGGATCAGTTCACCTGCTTCCGTCAGCCACGCCTCATCCGGCACACCCAGCGGCGCGCCCGTGTGCAACATGAAGCCCTGCAGCGGATCGGTGCGCGCGATGAAGGGAGTCGCTTCCAGATTCAGGTAGACGCGCTGCGGGCCATTCTGGAAATACCAGCAGCCGCGCTCGTCCTTGAGGTAGTTGCGCACAATGAAGCCCACCAGGGCGGCATTGCGCAGCTTGTCCCCCGGTTCGTTGAAGTGCTGGGCGCGCTCGTCGCGCATGCGCCAGTTCCCGCGCGCGTCGAGCGCCAGCCAGCCGTAGCAGTGCGGCACATTCGGCCATTTGGCCATCGCCTGTTTGACGATTTCATCCATGCATCAGGCCTCGCACAAGGTTTCGTCAAACGGTGCCTGCTGCGTCCGGTTCCCCTCCAGGAAGTGCAGCAGGCGCTGCGGCAGCCAGGCCAGGTGGCCCGGCATGCTGCCGCTGGTAAAGCCGACGTGGCCGCCCTCGTCGGGATAGTCCAGCACCACGTGCGGCGACGCCGCGCGCGGCAGGTGGATGCCCGGGAAGAAGGGATCATTGCGAGCGTTCAGCATCAGCGTGGGCACGGTGATGTCGTTCAGCACATGCTTGGCGCTGGCGCGGTCCCAGTAGTCGTCGGCATCGCGGAAACCGTGCAGGGGTGCGGTCACGATATTGTCGAAGGTGTGCAGGTCGGTTGCGGCCATCATGGCATCGAGGTCGAACAGGCCCGGGAACTGCTTCAGCTTGGCGAGGCACTTGGGCTTCATGGTCTGCAGGAACATGCGGCTGTACATGCGGTTGACGCCGCGCGACAGGGCGTTGCCGCCTTGCGCCAGGTCCACCGGCGCGGAGATCGAACAGGCCGCATCCACAACCTCCGCCTGGTGCCGGGACTCGCCCAGCCAGCGCAGCAGCACATTGCCGCCCAGCGACACGCCGCAAGCATAGAACTTGCCCGTGGCGCGCGGGTGCAGGCGGCCGAGGATCCAGTCGACTTCTTCCACGTCGCCGGAATGATAAAAACGCGGTGCGATATTCGCTTCACCGGAGCAGCCGCGGAAATGCGGCACAGCGCCCGACCAGCCGCGACGCACGAGCTCTGCCATCAGAGCGCGTGAGTAGTGGCTGTCGGACGAGCCTTCGAGGCCATGGAACAGCACCACGAAGGGTTTCCCTTCCTGTCCATCGACAAAATCGACGTCGACGAAATCGGCATCCGGCGTGTCCCAACGTTCACGGCGGAAGTGTACGGCCGGCTTGGCCATGCAAGTGGCGGGATAGATAGTCTGCAGATGGCCGCTGGGCAGCCAGATTGGGGCGATGTAGTTCATGATGCGTTTTCGCGGGCTCGTGACCCGCCTTACGTCTAGTGCAACACTTGAGCGCGTGTGTCGACCGGTGCCGGTCCTGGCGCTACAGACACATGATGCAACACAATGCGCCAACCCTTCGGTGTCTTGACGTACACATTGGTCGCAACCAGGTGCTGCGGCTCGCCACTTTTCGCAGTCACGCCTTCAATTACAGTATGCACTGAACTCATCAGGTTGTGCGTTTCATGCAGCTCGGTGGGCGAAATATGCAGGCCACCGTGCTCTAAAAGCAACTGCCACGACTCGCGGATGGCGGCGTGGCCGATCAGGCGCTGGCCACCGGGATGGATGCAGACGATTTCCTCATCGTCCGCCCACAACGCCATCAGGGCATCGAGATCCGCCCGGTTCAGCGCGTCATAGAAAGCTGCTTCGACTTCTTTGGCGCTGCCGATCTGGTGCTTGCGTACCATGGGGGCTCCGGGCAGTGAGGAAGATTAGTGGTGACCGACTTCGGTGCCGGGCTTCAGGCAATATTGGGTGCCGCAGTACGGGCATTTGGCTTCGCCGTGCTTGAAGTCGAGGAATACGCGCGGGTGGGACGACCACAGCGGCATGGCCGGATTCGGGCAGTATGCCGGCAGGTCTTTGCCATCGAGTTCGACTGGGGCTTGGGCGTTGCTCATCTTCTAATGCTCCGGGGTATAAAAAAGCACGATTTTAATGCATTCGCGCAGGGAGAAGGATTCGCCGGTAAAATGTCGTCTCTTTGTAATGTTTCTGCCAGCGAAGGAGTTCCTTGTGTGGCAATCCGATCACATGAGCGATTCCGACCGCGAACCAGACATCGCAGCCTATCATGAGCCGTCGTGGCGTGCTGGTGTGAAAGATGGCATGCCGACACTGTTCGGCATCCTGGCGTGGGGACTGGTCGTGGGCGTGGCGATGGTCAAGTCCGGGCTGACGGTGCCGCAGGCGCTGGGCATGACGCTGATGGTGTTTGCCGGTTCGGCCCAGTTGGCTTCCTTGCCGCTGATCGCCGCCGGCGCGCCGATCTGGGTGGTATTCCTGACCGCCTTCGTGGTCAATCTCCGTTTCGTGATCTTTGCCGCCCTGCTGGCGCCGCAATTTGCGCGGCTGCCGCTGCGGCAGCGCTTTTTCCTGGGCTATGCGGCGGGCGATATGACCGTCGCGATCTACCTACAGAAGTTCCCGACCGAGAAGCCTGAAGTGGGCAAGGTGTCCTATCTCAAGGGGCTGCTTTACCCGAACTGGGCAGCGTGGCAGGTCGGCTCGATTGCCGGCGTGCTGCTGGGCAGCACCGTGCCCACCGAGTGGGGACTGGGCTTTGCGGGCACGCTGGCCATTATCGGTATCGCGGTGCCGATGGTGACCACGCGGCCGGCCTTGTGCGGCGTGCTGGTGTCCGGCTTGGTGGCCGTGGCGGCGCACAGCCTGCCGTATAAGCTGGGGTTGCTCGTTGCAGTGGTAGTCGGCATGCTGACCGCGATGGCGGTGGAAAGCCTGCAGGAAAAGAAAGTCATGAAGCATGTCTGACCTGGAAATCTGGCTGACCATTATTGCGCTGGCCTGCGCGACGGCTGCTACGCGCAGCTCGTTCTGGGTGATCGGCGAACACGTGTCCATCCCGACGCGCGTGCAGGGCATGCTGCGTTACGCTCCCTCCTGCGCCCTGGCCGCCATTATCGGCCCCGACCTGTTGCTCGATCCGGCCGGCGCGGTCGATCTCGGCCTGCACAACTATAAGCTCATCGCCGGCGTCGCCGCCAGCGGCTACTACCTTGTCCGCAAGAGCATGCTCGAAACCATCATCTTCGGCATGCTCGCCTATACCGCTCTCCGCCTGCTGCTTCCTGCCTGAGCTTGCGCCCTCGCAAAGCGCGCCGAGACGAGCGCGCTAAGCTCGGCTGATGACCAGCCATCCAGCCAATCTCGAACAGCGCATCCTCCTGGCACGTGGCCAGAAGGTCATGCTCGACTCCGAGCTGGCTCAGCTTTATGGGGTGCCAACGAAGGTTCTCATGCAGCAGGTCAGGCGCAATATTGCGCGCTTCCCTGAGGACTTCATGTTCCAGTTGACCACCGCGGAGTGGGAGATTTTGAGGTCACACGGTGTGACCTCAAATTCGGATTTGAGGTCACAAATTGTGACCTCAAATCCGAATTTGAATTTCCGGGCCCGCCGCTATCATCCTCATGTGTTCACGGAGCAGGGCGTGGCGATGTTGTCGTCTGTGCTGCGCAGCGAGCAGGCGATTGCGGTAAATGTGGAGATCATGCGGGCGTTCGTGCGCCTGAGGGCGCTGATCGCGACCAATGCGGAACTGGCGCACCGATTGGATGAGCTTGAGCGGCGCGCGCTGGAGCAATCCGACTTCGAGGAGGCGGTGCGGGGAAAAGTTCCGCGAGGTGTTCGAGGCGATACGGGCGCTGACGGCGGCGCCGGAGCAGGGGAAGCATAGGCCGATTGGCTTCGTAGTGACCGATGATGATACGCCAAGTGCTTGATTTGTTAATAACTAACGGTCGTGCGGCGCTGGCATTCAGGTAAAATAGCGGTCTTTCCAACAATTTCGTCCCCTTGTATAGCCATGCTGAATTTCAAACGTCTGGAGGACCTGGCCGCGCAGAGTGCGCTGCAGGGCAAGCGTGTGTTCATCCGCGCCGATCTGAACGTGCCGCAGGATGATGCCGGCAATATCACCGAAGATACCCGCATCCGCGCTTCTGTGCCGGGCATCCAGATGGCGCTGAAGGGTGGCGCTGCGGTGATGGTCACGTCGCACCTGGGCCGTCCGACCGAAGGCGAGTTCAAGCCGGAAGACAGCCTGGAGCCGGTGGCCAAGCGCCTGTCCCAGTTGCTGGGCCAGGACGTGAAGCTGGTGCAGAACTGGGTGGACGGCGTGGACGTACAGCCGGGCCAGGTTGTGCTGCTGGAAAACTGCCGCGTCAACAAGGGCGAAAAGAAGAATTCCGATGAGCTGGCGCAGAAGATGGCCAAGCTGTGCGATGTGTACGTGAACGACGCCTTCGGCACCGCGCACCGCGCCGAAGCCACTACCCACGGCATCGCCAAGTACGCACCGGTCGCCGCGGCCGGCCCGCTGCTGGCCGCCGAGCTGGACGCGCTGGGCAAGGCCCTGGGCGCACCGGCCCGTCCGCTGCTGGCCATCGTGGCCGGTTCCAAGGTGTCGACCAAGCTGTCCATCCTGAAGTCGCTGGCCGACAAGGTCGATAACCTGATCGTCGGCGGCGGCATCGCCAATACCTTCATGCTGGCCGCCGGCCTGAAGATCGGCAAGTCGCTGGCCGAAGCCGACCTGATCGCCGATGCGAAAGCCATCATCGACCTGATGGCCGCCCGCGGCGCGCAAGTGCCGATTCCGGAAGACGTGGTCTGCGCCAAGGAATTCTCCCCAACCGCCGCGGCAACCGTGAAAGCCGTGGCCGATGTCGCCGATGACGACATGATCCTGGATATCGGCCCGAAGACTGCGGCCAAGCTGGCCGAGCAGATCAAGTCCGCCGGCACCATCGTGTGGAACGGCCCGGTCGGCGTGTTCGAATTCGACCAGTTCGGCGAAGGCACCAAGACCCTGGCGATGGCGATTGCCGGCTCCAAGGGCTTCTCGATCGCCGGCGGCGGCGACACCCTGGCTGCGATTGCCAAATACGACATCACCGATAAAATCGGCTATATCTCTACCGGCGGCGGCGCCTTCCTTGAGTTCCTGGAAGGTAAGACGCTGCCAGCAGTGGAAATCCTGGCGCAACGCGCCCAGCAGTAAAGGCAAAAGGCGCTCGCAAAGCGCCTTTTTTACTCTCACCGCTCTTCATCAAGGAATCTGCTAATGTCCCGTGGCACCAAGATCGTTTCCACTATCGGCCCCGCTTCCAATGACCTGAATGTCCTGATCCGCATGATCAAGGCGGGTACGGACGTGGTTCGCCTGAACTTCTCGCATGGCAAGGCGCAAGACCATATCGACCGCGCCAACCTGGTACGCCAGGCCGCCGCCGAATGCGGCAAGGAAGTAGCGATCATGGCCGACATGCAGGGTCCCAAGATCCGCATCGGCAAATTCGAGAGCAACAAGATCGAACTGGCCAACGGCGACAAGTTCATCCTCGACGCGAAATGGGGCGAGAACGGCGAGCTGGGCAACCAGGAGCGCGTGGGCCTGGACTACAAGCAGCTGCCGAACGACCTGAAGCCGAATGATGTGCTGCTGCTGAACGATGGCCTGATTGTGCTGACCGTGGACAAGATCGTCAACCACGAGATCTACACCACGGTGAAGATCGGCGGCGAGCTGTCCAACAACAAGGGCATCAACCGCCAGGGCGGCGGCCTGACTGCGCCGGCCCTGACCGCGAAGGACATGGAAGACATCAAGACCGCGATGTCCTTCCAGGCCGACTACCTGGCCATTTCCTTCCCGAAGAACGCCACCGATATGGAAATGGCCCGCCAGCTGGCCAATATCGCCGGCGAGCCTTTCGGCCACAAGCCGATGATGATCGCCAAGATCGAGCGCGCCGAAGCGATTCCCGCACTGCAGGAAATCCTGAATGCGTCCGATGGCATCATGGTGGCGCGCGGCGACCTGGCCGTGGAAGTGGGCAATGCTGCCGTGCCTGCGCTGCAGAAGCGCATGATCAAGATGGCGCGCGAATCGAACAAGCTGGCCATCACCGCGACCCAGATGATGGAGTCGATGATCTTCAACGCCGTGCCAACCCGCGCCGAAGTATCCGACGTGGCGAACGCCGTGCTGGACGGCACCGACGCCGTGATGACCTCCGCTGAAACCGCCTCCGGCAAGTACCCGGTCGAGACCGTTGAAATGATGGCCGCGATCTGCGTGGAAGCCGAGCAATCCGAATACAACAAGCTGGACGCTGATTTCCTGAACGTGCGCTTCACCCGCATCGACCAGTCGATCGCCTATGGCGCCCTGTTTACCGCCCACCACCTGCGCGTGAAGGCCATCGTGGCCCTGACCGAATCCGGTTCCACCGCGCTGTGGATGAGCCGCCATAACATCGACACGCCGATTGTCGCGCTGACCCCCAGCACCACCACCCAGCGCAAGGCTGCGCTCTACCGCAACGTGCGCTCCTATGAGCTGATGCAGGACGCGCCGACCGATGTCGTGTTGCGCTCCGCGGAAGATCTGCTGGTGCAGAAGGGTATTGCCGAAAAAGGGCGATATGATTGTGGTTACCTGGGGTGCCCCAATGGGCAAGGTCGGCGGCACGAATGCATTGCGTATCGTCAAGGTCGGCGAATTCACGCACCGCGCCGAGCAGCCGCGATAAGGTAGTGAGCAGCCGAGCGAAGATTTTTTTTTCTTTTTGGAGTACACCATGTCTCTCGTATCCATGCGTCAACTGCTGGACCACGCCGCTGAACACGGCTACGGCATCCCGGCATTCAACGTCAACAACCTGGAACAGGTGCAGGCCATCATGGCCGCCGCCGACGCTCTCAACAGCCCGGTGATCATGCAGGCTTCGGCCGGCGCCCGCAAATATGCCGGCGAAGCCTTCCTGCGCCACCTGATCGATGCAGCCGTGGAAGCTTATCCGCACATCCCGGTGGTGATGCACCAGGACCACGGCCAGTCGCCGGCCGTGTGCATGGCCGCGATCCGCTCCGGTTTCACTTCCGTGATGATGGACGGCTCGCTGCAGGCTGACGGCAAATCCGTCGCTTCCTACGAATACAACGTCGACGTGTCGAAGGAAGTGGTGAAGTTCGCCCACTCCATCGGCGTAACGGTGGAAGCGGAACTGGGCGTGCTCGGTTCCCTGGAAACCATGAAGGGCGACAAGGAAGACGGCCACGGCGCCGAAGGCACCATGACCCGCGAACAGCTGCTGACCGACGTGGCCCAGGCCGCCGACTTCGTGCAGAAGACCCAGTGCGACGCGCTGGCCATCGCCATCGGCACCTCGCACGGCGCCTACAAGTTCACCCGCAAGCCGACCGGCGACATCCTGGCCATCGACCGCATCAAGGAAATCCACGCTCGCATTCCCAACACCCACCTGGTGATGCATGGTTCTTCGTCCGTGCCGCAGGAACTGCTGGCCATCATCCGCGAATTCGGCGGCGACATGAAGGAAACCTACGGCGTGCCGGTGGAAGAGATCCAGGAAGGCATCCGCCACGGCGTGCGCAAGATCAATATCGATACCGATATCCGCCTGGCCATGACCGCTGCGATCCGCAAGTACATGTTCGAGAACCCGTCCAAGTTCGACCCGCGTGATTACCTGAAGCCGGCTCGTGCCGCTGCGGAAGAAATCGTGAAGGCGCGCCTGCAGGCATTCGGCTGCGAAGGCCGTGCATCGCAGATCAAGCCGATTCCGCTGGATAAGATGGCAGAGCGTTACAAGGCCGGTGAACTGGCCCAGATCGTGAAGTAAAACCGGCAAAGGCTGGTGTCAGGCACGATGTGCCAGACACCTGGCCACCGCCGCGTGCAAGGGTGTCCGCCACGTCGTGGCAGACACCAGATTCACCCGGTTTACAAATTTCGAGAATCCCCCCGCTATGAACAGCCTTTACAAGTCCACTATCAAATCCCTCCCGCTGCTGGGTCACGGCAAAGTCCGCGACAACTACGCCGTCGGCGACGACAAGATCCTGATCGTCACCACCGACCGCCTGTCGGCTTTCGACGTCGTGATGAACGAGCCTATCCCCGGCAAGGGCATGGTCCTGAACCAGATGAGCGATTTCTGGTTCGAAAACTGGGCCACATCGTGCCGAACCACCTGACCGGCGTGACGCCGGAATCCGTGGTGGCTGCGGATGAAGTGGACCAGGTCAAAGGCCGCGCCGTGGTCGCCAAGCGCCTGAAGCCGATCCTGGTGGAAGCCGTGGTGCGCGGCTACATCATTGGCTCCGGCTGGAAGGACTACCAGGACACCGGCTCCATTTGCGGCATCAAGCTGCCGGAAGGCCTGCGCCAGGCCGACAAGCTGCCGCAGCCGATCTTCACCCCGGCCGCGAAAGCCGACCTGGGCGAACACGACGAGAACATCAGCTTCGAGGACATGGAGCAGCGCATCGGCGCCGAACTGGCCGCCCAGATCCGCGACATCGCCATCAAGCTGTACACCACCGCCGCAGACTACGCCGCCACCAAGGGCATCATCATTGCCGACACCAAGTTCGAGTTCGGCCTGGATGACAACGGCGTGCTGCACCTGATGGATGAAGTGCTGACTGCCGACTCTTCGCGCTTCTGGCCTGCCGATTCGTATGCGCCGGGCATGTCCCCGCCGTCCTACGACAAGCAATTTGTGCGCGACTACCTGGAAACGCTGAAGGACTGGAAGAAGACGCCACCGGCGCCAGCCCTGCCGGCTGACGTGATCAACAAGACCCAGGCCAAGTACTTCGAAGCCATCGAACGCCTGACCGGCGAGAAGCTGAAGGTATAAGCATGGCAGATCAGAACAAGCCGCTGGTCGGCGTGATCATGGGCTCGTCCTCGGACTGGGACGTGATGCAGAACGCCGTGGCCATCCTCAAGCAGTTCGGCGTGCCCTTCGAGGCGCAGGTGATCTCTGCCCACCGCATGCCGGACGAGATGTACGCCTATGCCAAGAGTGCCCGTGAGCGCGGCCTGCGCGCCATCATCGCCGGCGCCGGCGGCGCCGCCCACCTGCCGGGCATGGTCGCGGCCATGACCATCGTGCCGGTGCTGGGCGTGCCTGTGCCGTCGAAATACCTGCGCGGCGAGGATTCGCTGCTGTCCATCGTCCAGATGCCGAAGGGGGTGCCGGTGTCCACCTTCGCCATCGGCGAAGCGGGCGCCGCCAACG
Source organism: Pseudoduganella sp. UC29_106 (assembly GCF_044055365.1). Lineage (NCBI taxonomy): Bacteria > Pseudomonadati > Pseudomonadota > Betaproteobacteria > Burkholderiales > Oxalobacteraceae > Pseudoduganella > Pseudoduganella sp. UC29_106. The sequence continues at coordinate 340,218 of NZ_CP171977.1, forward strand.
CGGCCCTGACCGCCGTCGCCATCATCGCCACCACCGACGATGCGCTGGCTGCAAAGCTGTCCGATTTCCGCGCCCAGCAAACTGCCGCCGCACAGGCCATGAAACTGCCACTTGAATAAATGAGTAATGCAACCAACCCACCAGCGTGGCTGGGTGTGATGGGCGGCGGCCAGCTTGGCCGCATGTTCGCCCACGCCGCGCAAAGCCTGGGCTACAGCGTGGCCGTGCTGGAACCGTCCGACGATTGCCCGGCCGGCCAGGCCGCCAACCGCCTGATCAACGCCGGCTACAGCGATGCCGACGGCCTCGATGCGCTGGCCGCGCAATGCGTGGCCGTGACCACCGAGTTCGAGAACGTGCCGGCCGACAGCCTGTCGCGCCTGGCGCAAACCGTGTTTGTCGCACCCAATGCGCACGGCGTCTCCGTGGCGCAGGACCGCATCGCCGAGAAGTCCTTCTTCGTGACGAGCGCGGCGAAATCCGGCGTGATGCCTGCGCCGCACAAGGTGATCGCCTCGCAGGACGACATCGATGCGATTCCGGACGACCTGCTGCCCGGCATCCTGAAAACGGTCCGCATGGGCTATGACGGCAAGGGCCAGGTGCGCGTGAAGTCACGTGAAGACGTGCGCGCCGCCTTTGAATCCATGGGCAAGGTCACCTGCCTGCTGGAGAAGATGCTGCCGCTGGCGTATGAAGTGTCCGTGCTGACGGCACGCGGTGCGGACGGCGTCTCGGTCGTGTATCCGATCGCCGAGAATGTGCACCGCGACGGCATCCTCTTCACCACCACTGTGCCAGGACCGAACGTGTCCGCCGCATGCGCGCGCAAGGCGCAGGATGCGGCTCAGGCCATCGTGGCGGAACTGGGCTATGTGGGCGTGCTGTGCATCGAGTTCTTCGTGCTGGCCGACGGTTCGCTGGTCGTCAATGAAATGGCGCCGCGTCCGCACAATAGCGGCCATTACACGATCGATGCCTGCGTCACCAGCCAGTTCGCGCAGCAGGTTCGCGCGATGGCACGCCTGCCGCTGGGCGATGTGCGCCAGCATTCGCCGGCCGTGATGCTGAACATCCTCGGTGATGTATGGTTCGACGGCGACACGCAGCGTGAACCTGCCTGGGACCGGATCCTGGCCCTGCCGGGCGCCAACCTGCACCTGTACGGCAAGGAAGAACCGCGCCGCGCCCGCAAGATGGGTCACCTGACTTTCGTGGCGCCCACGCTGGCGGAAGCGCAGCAGCAACTGAACGCGGCCTGCGCCATCCTGGGTATCGCGCCATGACCGGTCCGTCCGAAGCCATCGCCGCCGCAGCCGCGTCGCTGGAGGCGGGCGAGCTGGTGGCATTCCCCACCGAGACCGTCTACGGCCTCGGGGCCGACGCAGAAAACCCGGCGGCCGTGGCGCGCATCTATGCCGCCAAGGGCCGGCCGCAGGACCATCCCGTGATCGTGCACGTCGCGCCCGGCGCCGATCTCGATTACTGGGTGACGGATGTTCCTCCTGCCGCGCGCCAGCTGGCGCAAGCCTTTTGGCCGGGGCCTCTCACGCTGATCCTGAAGCGCAATACCCACATTCCGGACGCCGTTTCAGGCGGCCAGGATACGGTCGGCATCCGCTGCCCCTCGCATCCGGTGGCGATCGCGCTGCTGTCGGCCTTCAAGGGCGGCAAAGGCGGCGTGGCGGCGCCGTCGGCCAACAAGTTCGGTAACGTGAGCCCGACCACGGCGCAGCACGTGAAAGACGAATTCGCCGGCGAGGTCGGGGCTGGCATGGCGGTCGCCGCGGTGCTGGATGGCGGCAACAGCCAGGTCGGCATCGAATCGACCATCCTTGACCTGTCGCGCCTCGCCACGCACGGCCCGGTGCTGCTGCGTCCGGGGCATATTTCCTCGCAGCAGATTGCGGACGTGATTGGCGCGATGCCCCAGTCGCCCGACCAAACCGCGCCGCGTGCGTCGGGCACGCTGGAATCGCATTACGCGCCGAAAGCGCCCGTCGCGCTGTTGCCAACTTGCGACATTCCCGCCACCGTTTCCGCGCTTGCCGCCCGTGGCCGCAGGGTAGCCCTGATCCACTACACGCCAATTGCAGCAAGTGAGCCGTCCGTTGCGCTCCCCGATGAGCCAAAGGGGTATGCTTATGGTGTGTATGCCGCGCTGCGTGCGATGGACCAGGAACAGGTCGATCTGATCCTGGTGGAAACGCCGCCGCAGGATGCGGAGTGGGCTGGCGTCAATGACCGCCTGCGCCGCGCCGCCTTCGGCTCCGCCGGCATTATCGAGCGTTTCCTGACGCCGTAAGCACGGGGGTGCATCCAGCCTCCGGCGCATTGCGCATGGAGGCTGTGATGCACCGTCTACGACTACTCGCAGCAACGCTTGCGGCTATGCTCGCCGCTGTGCCAGCGCTGGCGCAGCAGGCCGAACAGCCGCCTCTCTCCCTTTTGCCTGTTGTCGCCACGCCGGCGCTGCCTTCCAACGCGCCGCCGGCGCCTGCGGCCGGCGCCGTGACTGCCGCCTCGCCCGCAGCACGCCTTGCGCCGGCGCCGCCGCGCGGCAAGCTGCTGTCCGGTCCCTCGATGCAGAAGATCAGCCTTGGCGTGTTCAAGGTGCGGCACATCGAACCTTCGATGCTGACGGACTTGCTGTCGCGCGCATCCGAAGCGCTGCGCGAAGTGGTGGGCCAGCCACGCTGCACGATCACGACGTATTCAGTGCGCTACAGCACGATCGGTGGCCGTGGCGAAGCGACCGATGCCAGCGCCGCCATTGTCACGCCTACCGGCAAGGACCCTGTCTGCAAGGGCGAGCGCCCGATCCTGCTGTATGCCCACGGCACCTCGATTGCGCGCGACCACAATATGGCGAGATTGCGCGGCGAGGCGCAGCTGGTGGCGGCGCTGTTCGCGGCCCAGGGTTATATCGTGGTGGCGCCGAACTATGCGGGCTATGAAGGCTCCTCGCTGCCTTACCACCCCTACCTGAACGCTGAGCAGCAGTCGGCGGACATGGTGGACGCGCTGCGCGCCAGCCGCGTGGCCCTGTCGCGCATGAAGCAGGGCTTTTCGCAGCAACTGTTCATCGCCGGCTATTCCCAGGGCGGCTTCGTGGCCCTGGCCACGCAGCGCGCCATCCAGCAGCAGTACAGCAATGAATTCAAGGTGACGGCGGCGGCCGGGCTTTCCGGGCCCTATGCGCTGGCGCAGTTTTCGGACAATGTCTTCAACGGCGCTCCGAACGCGGGCATCACCGTCTATATGCCGCTGATCGCCACATCGGCCCAGCGCGCAGGCGCGGCCATCTACGGCACGCCGCAGGAACTGTACGAAAGCCAGTACGCGTCCGGCATCGAATCGCTGCTGCCCGGCAGCATGACGCGCAGCGATTTGTTCAAGCGCGGCAAGCTACCCACGCGCGCGCTGTTCGCGGCCGACTCGCAGCCGCAGTCGGAAGGGGCGGGCGCCTACTTCGCCAATCCACACCTGATCCGCAGCAGCTTCCGCGACGCCTATCTGCAGGACATGGCCAACTTCCCCTGCAACGGCGACCCGGGCGCGGGCTGCACCTCGCACAACAACCTGCGCAAGTGGATGCTGAAGAATGACTTGCGCAATTACCGTCCGCAAAGCCCGCTGCTGCTGTGCGGCGGCGCGGCCGATCCCGCGGTGCCGTTCTCCAATGCCACTGCGGCCGCCGCCTACTTCACGTCCAAGGGGGCGGCGCCCACGCTGCTCGATCTCGAGGCGAAGGCGGACGATGAGTTCGCCCCGCTGCGCCAGGGCTTCGCCCGCGTGCTGGACGAAGCGCGCCGTTCCGCCGTGGACGACAACAAGTCCCCTGAGGACGCCGTCTTCGAACGCTACCACTCCCGCTACGCTGCTCCCTTCTGCCTCCTCGCCGCCCGCCAATTCTTCAACTCCCGCTAGGGGTCAGGCACGAAATGCTACATGAGGTCGCTTTGCAAGCGGCCTCATGTAGCATTTCGTGCCTGACCCCTAGTCAGTGGCGGAAATCCTGCCGTTTTTACAAAATTTCCCTTGTATAAGTCTCATTAGCGCTGGCATATTAATTGGGTTGCGAATAGAACAACCGTTCGCAAGCTACAAGAATATTTAACCAGGAGACACAATGCGTCACATGAAATTAGTGCTGTCGTTGGCGGCAGCAGCTGTCATCGCGGCTTGCGGCGGCAATGGCCCACGCGAGGGCGACCAGACCCCAAAACAGAAATATTCCGCAATGATCTCTTTCGGCGATAGCCTGTCCGACGTGGGCACCTATGCCGTGGGCTCCATCAAGGCTGCCGGTGGCGGCAAGTTCACCATCAATGGCAACAATACCGCCATTAACGAGGCCCTGACCGGCTCCAACTGGACCGAGCTGATTGCTGCGCAAGTTGGCCTGCCGGCGCCATGCCCCTACATGACCGGCCTGGAAGGCGACGCCAGCAAGGGCCTGAACGTGCCCATCTCCACGAACAACAACTGCAACAGCTACGCCCAGGGCGGCTCCCGCGTGACCAACCCGATCGGCCCGCACAACAAGGCCAATGACCCAACGGTGGGCGCACTGACCGTGCCGGTCGTCACGCAGGTGAAGAATCACCTGGCCAAGGTGGGCGGCAAGTTCAAGGGCGATGAGCTGGTGTTGATGATGGTCGGCGGTAACGACGTCCTGCAAAACCTGGACGACCTGCGGGCCAACGCCACCAAGGCCGGCACTGCCGCCGGCAACACGACCTTTGCCACCAGCCTGACCGGCCAGCTGGCAGCCGGTGCGCCGAGCCCGCAAACGGCCGCCCAGGCAATCGGCCTGGCCATCGCCACGGAAGCTGCACGTCCGGGCAGCACCAGCGCCACCATCGTCGGCGCCGGTGTGGCCGCAGCCGTTGCCGCCGGCAATACTTCCGCTGCCTCGCCGGCCGTGTATGGCCCGATGGTCGCCAAAGCCCAGGCAGATGCCACGGCCGCCGGTGCCAAGGCTGGCGCGGATTACGCTGCCGCCCACGGCCCGGAACTGGTTGTCGCCATGGGGCAGGCTGGAGCGGAACTGGTGGTGCTGGTGAAGAGCCAGCTGATCGCTAACGGCGCGAACTTCGTAGTCGTCAACAACCTGCCGGACGTGGCCAACACCCCGAGCGGTCTGGCCCAGGACGCGAACACCAAGGCCCTGATCAACGCCATGGTGAAGGCCTTCAACGACCAGCTGACCAATGGGCTGGCCGCCGAAGCGAAGGTGCAGCTGGTGGATGTGTTCTACGTCAGCCATGACCAGGCGACCAACCCGGCGCCTTACGGTCTGACCAATGTGACCGAGCCCGCCTGCGACCTGTCGCCGGCCAAGAACATCACCAGCAGCTCGCTGACCTGCAACGCTTCCAACCTGAAGCCCGGCGACGTGAGCCACTATTCCTACGCCGATACGGTCCACCCGACTCCATTCAACAACAAGCTGCTGGCACGCTATGTGTCCGAAAAGATGGCCCTCAAGGGCTGGATGTAATCGCCCTTAGACCACAGGAGACACTATGCAAATTCGTATGCAACACGTAGCCAAGCTGGCGGCGCTGGCGGCCGCTCTGGGATTTTCGATGGGAGCGCAGGCGCAATCGGCCGGCGAGTACATGGTCAAGATTGGCGTGAACAAGATCACGCCGAAAGTGAAGAGCGGGGAATTCACTGCACCGACGCTGCCGGGCTCGACCGCGGATGTGGAACCGGACACCAAGCCCCTGTTCAGCGGCGCCTATATGTTCACCGACCACATCAGCGCCGAGCTGGTCCTGGGTGTGCCGTACAAGCACACCCTGGTCGGCGACGGCATGATCAAGGGCGTAGGCAAACTGGGCACGGTGGAAGCGCTGCCGCCGACCCTGTTCGGCCAGTACCGCTTCCTGCAGCCGAATTCGGCCTTCCGTCCGTACGTTGGCCTGGGCATCACTTATGCCTACTTCCAAAAGGAAACCGGCTCCAGCACGCTGACCGCCTTCCTGGACCCGGGCGGCAAAGCGCCGTCGACTTTCGAGATGGATGCGAAGTGGGCCGTCAGCGCCCAGCTCGGCGCAACCTGGCGCTTCAATGAACGCTGGTTTGCTGACGTCGCCGCTGTGAAGACCAAGCTGAAGACGACGGCGCATTTCAACACCGGCCAGTCGATCAGCGCAAAACTCGATCCGGTGGCGGTCAGCCTGGCAGTGGGCTACAAGTTCTAAATCAAACCCAAGGTGTAACCCAAGTGTCAGGCACGATGTGCCTGACACTAGCTTTTGCGTTGGGTTTATTTGCCGGCGCCGTCGCGCAGCACGCGCGTCTGGCCCAGGGCGCGGGCGCCGAGAAAGCCGCCTTTGCCCAGTTCGCCGCCGACACCGAAGCTGAGGGCGCAGGAATAGTCTTCGGCACGGGACGGCATATGCAAGTCCCAGGCGTTGCGCGCGGCGGGTTCAGCTGCCGAAATGGCCGCCGGGCGCGGCGTCGGTTCACGCGCCGCATCGGCCAGTGTAGCCGCCGACAGTCCGCTGGCGCTGCACAGCCCGCCAGCACAGGCGGAATCAGACTGCGCGGCCGCCGGCAGGGCGATGGCAAGCGCGGCAAGGAAGGGGATGACTCGGTTCATGGTATTGCAGTCTTTTGATGATGACCGCAATTCTATGACGATTCGGGAAACCGCATTGCCGAAGCTAAAAAAACCAAGGGCGTAACCCAGGTGTCTGCCACGATGTGGCAGACACCAGCTTCTGCCTTGGGTTTACTGGAAAGCCTGGATGCCCGTCTGGGCGCGGCCCAGGATCAGGGCGTGGATGTCGTGCGTGCCTTCGTAGGTGTTGACCACTTCCAGGTTCACCATGTGGCGGATCACGCCGAACTCGTCGGAGATGCCGTTACCGCCCAGCATGTCACGGGCGACGCGGGCGATGTCCAGCGACTTGCCGCAGGAATTGCGCTTCATCATGGACGTGATTTCCACTGCGGCCGTGCCTTCGTCCTTCATGCGGCCCAGGCGCAGGCAGCCTTGCAGGCCGAGGGTGATTTCGGTCTGCATATCGGCCAGCTTCTTCTGCACCAGCTGGTTGGCGGCCAGCGGACGGCCGAACTGGGACCGGTCCATCGTGTACTGGCGCGCGGTGTGCCAGCAGGATTCGGCGGCGCCCAGCGCGCCCCAGGCGATGCCGTAGCGTGCCGAGTTCAGGCAGGTGAACGGACCCTTCAGGCCACGCACGTCCGGGAAGGCGTTCTCTTCCGGGCAGAACACTTCGTCCATGACGATTTCGCCGGTGACCGATGCGCGAAGGCCGAATTTGCCGTGAATTGCCGGCGCGGACAAGCCTTTCATGTCTTTTTCCAGGATGAAGCCGCGGATCGCGCCTTCGTCATCCTTGGCCCAGACCACGAACACGTCCGCGACCGGGGAATTTGTGATCCACATCTTGGAGCCGGTCAGCGAGTAGCCGCCCGCCACTTTCCTGGCGCGGGTCACCATCGAGGCCGGGTCGGAGCCGTGGTTCGGCTCGGTCAGGCCGAAGCAGCCGATCCACTCGCCGGTGGCCAGCTTGGGCAGATATTTGCGACGCTGCTCTTCGGTGCCGAATTCATAAATCGGAACCATGACCAGCGACGATTGCACCGACATCATCGAGCGGTAGCCGGAGTCGACACGCTCCACTTCGCGCGCGATCAGCCCGTAGGACACATAGTTCAGGCCCGGACCGCCGTATTGTTCGGGAATCGTGGGTCCCAGCAGGCCGAGTTCGCCCATCTCCTTGAAGATCGACGTATCCATCCGCTCGTGGCGGAAGGCTTCCAGGATGCGCGGGGCCAGTTTGTCCTGGCAGTAGGCAGCGGCAGCGTCGCGTACCATGCGCTCTTCGTCCGTCAGCTGGCTGTTCAGCAGCAGCGGATCGTCCCAGTGGAAGGGGGCTTTGGTCTGGCTCATTGTCTCTCTCTATTGAGTTAATAAAGTTTCTATCTCAGGTCACGCACGGCGGATCAAAACGATCCGCCCTACGCGACAACACGACGCATCGAGCCCGCGGCGCGTAGGGCGGATCATTGATCCGCCGTGTTCGCGCCGCCGATGGCCACAAACCTGCCACCGTGAAATACCAGCGGCGGGCGCGGGGTGAATTCGCAATGCTCGACCTCGCCCACGAAAATCACGTGGTCGCCCTCGGGGTAGCGGCTGCGGTTGTGGCATTCAAACCACGCCGTGCACCCTTTCAGGATAGGCTGGCCCGTGCGGGAAAGTTCGAATTCCACGCGTCCGAAGGGGTCTTCGGTGCGGGTGGAAAAGAGCTTCGCCAGGTGAGCCTGCTCGGCACTGAGCACATTGATCACGTAATGCGAATTGCCGCTGAAAATAGGCAGGCTGTTCGCTCCCGATCCCAGGCTCCACAGCACGAGCGGCGGCTCAAGCGACACGGAATTGAAGGAACTTGCCGTCAATCCACGAAATCCGCCGTCGGCCAGCCGCGTCGTAATCACCGTCACACCGGTGGCAAATTGCGACAGCGCCTGGCGAAAATGGGGACTGTCGAACTCGCGCACTTCCGCGCGGGGGGAGCTAGTATTCATGCTGGACCTGATCAATTCGAAACAATTATCTCAAAAGCCGTTTCCGAAAACCTTGGCGAAAGCGACCTCGATTTTCAGTATGGCGGCAAAGTGCAAGCATACAGGGTCGGTTTGAGATACAGTAGGGAAACTGACATGGTAGGAGGGTTAGTATGAGCGAAGTCGCAATTTTGGGAGGCGGCTGCTTCTGGTGCACCGAGGCGGTGTATCTGGAGGTGCGCGGCATCAAAAGCGTGGAATCCGGCTACTGCGGTGGAAGTCAACCCGACCCGACCTATGAACAGGTATGCACCGGCGATACCGGCCACGCCGAGGTGGTGCGCCTGGTCTACGACCCGGCCGTGATCAGCTACCGCGACATCCTCGAAATCTTCTTCACCATCCACGATCCGACCACGCTGAATCGCCAGGGCAACGACACGGGCACACAGTACCGCTCCGTCATCTTCCACCAGAACGCCGAACAGGAAGCAACCGCGCGGCAGGTGGTGGCGGAGATGGCTCATGTGTGGGATGCGCCTATCGTTACGGAATTGTCCCCGGCGCAGACTTTCTACAAGGCCGAGGATTACCATCAGAATTACTATGCCCAGCATCCGCTGCAGGGGTATTGCGCTTTTGTGGTGGCGCCAAAAGTGTCCAAGTTCCGGCAAACCTACGCGAACAAGCTCAAATAACGGGGCCGCGGGACCGGATGCACGGCGGATCAATGATCCGCCCTACGCGCCGTCGCAGGTCTGGCCCGAAGGGCTGTAGGGCGGATCATTGATCCGCCGTGTGTGCTCAGACGCCGGCGTTTGCCGCCGCATAAATATACTCACGCGACCACGGCAGCGCCTGCGCCGAGCGTCCCGCCTTGCCGCACACGATCTGGTACAGGCTGATCCAGTCCTGCTCGAAGGCCCAGGCGCAGCCGGCGAGGTAGACGTGCCAGATGCGGAAGCGCTTATCGCCGCCCAGCTCGCGCACCTTGTCCTCGTTCTGCTCGAAGTTCTCGGCCCAGATGCCGCAGGTTTTCGCGTAGTGGCGGCGCAGGTTCTCGATATCGTAAGCTTCCAGCTGCCCCTGCTGCATGGCCTTCAGCACCTGGCCAATATGCGCCAGCTCGCCGTGCGGGAACACGTATTTATCGATGAATTCCCCGCCGCCGTAAGGCGTTTCGCCATTCTCCGCGTCGGTGGACGTGATGCCGTGGTTCATGGCCACACCTTCATCCGCCAGCAGGCGATGGATGATGCCGAAGTACTCGGCCAGGTGGCGGATGCCGACGTGCTCGAACATGCCAACGCTGGTGATGCGATCGAAGGTGCCCGTCACATCGCGGTAATCCTGCAGGCGGATTTCCACCATGTGCTCCAGCCCGGCTGCTTTCACGCGTTCCTTCGCCAGCGCGAACTGGTTTTCGGACAGTGTGATCCCCACGCAGCGCGCGCCGAACTTCTGCGCGGCGCGGATCACCAGAGCCCCCCAGCCGCAACCGATATCGAGCAGGGTCTGGCCCGGCTGGACGCGGATCTTGGTCAGGATGTGGTCGATCTTCTTGATCTGGGCCGTGGCCAGGTCCTCGTCGCCATTCTCGAAGTAGGCGCAGGAATAGACCATGTTCGGGTCCAGGAACTGCTGGTAAAACTCGTTGGAAACGTCGTAGTGGTAGCGGATCGCTTCCGCGTCTTTCTTGCGGTCGTGCTGGAAAGTACGCACGATGCGCGCCAGCTTGCCGTCCGTCTTGACGGAGCTGCGCGCCAGCGCGTTGACGACCTTGATCATGTCCGCCGCCCGGCCCTTGACCTCGATCGCGCCTTCCACATACGCCGTGCCCAGGCTGGAAAGCGAGGGCGTGAGCAGATAGCGCGCGGCCGAAGGGTTCGGCACGCGAATCGTCACGCGCGGGGCTTCCTTGGAGAAATCGAAGTTGCGGCCATTCCACAGCTCGATACGCAGGGGCACAGAGATCTGGGTGGCGACGCTATCGACCCAGGCATTGATGCGGTTTTGAACAAACATTGAGCCTCCGTTGGTCAGTTCCGCTGGAGGCCCGTGGCTTTAAGGCTGGATGCGTTCCTTGGTCCAGCTGCCGTCGGCCTGCAGCGTGTACACAATCCTGTCATGGAAGCGCGAAGCGCGGCCTTGCCAGAATTCCACGCGGTCCGGCACCAGGCGGTAGCCGCCCCAGTGCGCCGGACGCTGCGGCTTATCGCCGCTGGCCGCCTCCACGGCGGCATAGTGCACCTCCATCTGCCCCCGGTCTGCGATCGGCTGGCTTTGCTGGGACGCAATGGCCGCCAGCTGGCTCTTCAGGGGACGGCTGTAGAAGTATTTGTCGCTGTCCTCTGCCGATGTCTGTTCCACGCGGCCCTCGATGCGCACCTGCCTTTCCAGCTCGGGCCAGAAGAACAGGATGGCAGCCTGCGGGTTCTCCGCGAGTTGCTGGCCTTTGAGGCTCTGATAATTGGTGTACCAGGTGAATCCGCGTTCGTCGTACTGCTTGATCAGCACGATGCGCGAGCTGGGGCGCCCGTCCTTGCCCACGGTGGCCACGCTCATGGCGTTCGGCTCGTTCACCTGCGCCTTCATGGCCTCATGGAACCACTTGGCAAATTGCGCTATCGGGTCGCCCAGGGTGTCGGCTTCGGACAGGCTGGCGCGCCCATAATCCATTCTCAGGTCGGCCAGGGCGATGCCGCCGGACGACGGCAGCAGGCCGCGGCGCTGCTGCATGGCCTCGCCCAGGATGCTCATCTGCGCGGGGCTCAGAATCCGTTTTGCCATGGGCGCGATGTGCGCCTCTTCGGTTTCCATGTGCGAGGTATAAGCCTGTACGAAGCGCCCGACATCACTCGCATCGAGGGCGGCGCTGGAACCGTTGGCAACTTTGTCCAATTGTGAATTGATTATATTCCAGTCTTTATCCATCTGCTGATGTTGCTCAAGTATGGCGGGCGCCAGGGAGCGCAGCAGGACGGCATCCTCGCCTTCGGCAGTAGCGTCGAGCATGGGCAGCAGGTCGATTTCCTCATCCGCGTGGTGCAAATGTGCTGCCTTGTTGAAATATTTCTGCACGGCCTGGGCCGCCTGCTGGGCGGCTGCGTCGGCGCCATGCCGGGGCAGGTGGCTGAGCAGGTTTTGCAAGGTTTGCAATTGCTTGCGGATCTTGTCGTGGCAATGCTTGAGGACGGCGATCGGCTGGTCGTAGCCGGGAGCCGTGTCGATCAGGGAGTTGCTCATGGCGCGCATTATGGCTGGATTGGGTAGGGTAGGAAGGGTCTGTTACCAGAACCCCTCCCCCCTAAGAACCGTGCATGCGATTTTCACCGCACACGGCTCAAGCATAATAAAAGATCCTATACAGGAACCGGTTTCACAACTTTCAAGCCAAGACGATGAACTTGAGTGTGGCAATTGGGGTGCAATAGTACTCGATTTCCAAGGGCGTCGGATCCGCCCATCACACGATACTCTATGTGGTGGTCGTGCCATCCTGTATCCATGTCCATCTCGTATCCACACAGCGCGCAGAGTCCGCGCTGGTCCGCATATAGCTTCGCCCATTCCTTCCGGTAGCCCATGTTTTTCAACATGCGATCCTGACGGAGGGTTTCCCCATATGCTTCCCATTGCGGGTCATAGGGATGATATTCCCGTTTGATCCTTGTATGGCGATCAATGGGAGTACTCGCGAGCGAGTACAGTTCCATTACCCCTTTATTGCCATCCTTCGTTACCACGTCCGCAGCAAATACCCGTTTCCGATCCTCGATTGACCGCCAATATTTCTGGCGAATCCATTCGGCGTTCTTGTTCGGGTGTCTGCGCTTGGCCCACCGCATCAGCCGCCAGTACAACAGCGAGTCCATGCGCGAGAACGCTTGTTTGGCTACTATCGGACTGTGATAACGCGCCCAGCCCCGTAGTATTGGATTCAGCAGTCGGATCAGATCCTCCTGCCGAACCATCAGATGTTCGCCGATGGATTTCCGCAGCTTTTCATAGAACGCTTTCACGTTCTTTTTACTCGGCTTGATGAGCATCTTTTCCTCATACTTCCGGAAATTCCACCCAAGGAAATCGAAGCCTTCGTCGATGTGCACGATCTTGGTCTTGGCGTCGGACAGTCGCAGTCCTCGTTTTGCGAGGAAGGTTTCTATCCATGGCCGGATTTCTGTTTCAAGCAGTTCAGATGAACCGCAAGGAACCACGAAGTCGTCCGCGTATCGCACAACACCTACTTTGAGCCCTTTGATTTTCGACTTACCGAATTTCGCACCGAGGTGCTTAATCAGTTCCGTTTCCAACCCGTTCAGCGTCCAATTGGCCAATGCAGGGCTGATGATGCCGCCCTGCGGCGTCCCCGCTGTGGTTGCCAGCAACTGCGCCCGGTCTACGACCCCGGATTTCAGCCACTTCCGAAGAATCGCTTTGTCCATGCAGACATGTTTGATTATCCAGTCGTGGTTGATGTTGTCGAAGAAGCCTTCGATGTCCGCGTCCAATACCCATTGGGCCGAAGCCTTCTGAGACATCTTCACGAACAACTGACCCATCGCGTCGGCTGTTGAGCGATTCTTCCTGAACCCATATGAGTTCGGGTCGCTTACAGTCTCCAGTACCGGATCGAGCGCTAGCAGATGCAGCGCTTGCATAGCTCGATCCTTCATGGTCGGGATACCCAAAGGGCGGTCCTTCCCATTGGCCTTGGGGATATAGACCCTCCGTAGTGGCAGGGGTCTATAACGGCGCTTCTCCAATTGCGCAAGTGCTGCAAACTTCTGCAGCGGCGTTTCCCATAACTGCCGGTCCACGCCTGCGGTACGCTTGCCTTGGTTTTCAGTCACTCGTTTGACTGCCAGTGCTTTCGCACTAAACGAGCGGGTCAGCCACCGTTGCAGGGATCTCACCCTACGCCAGTCGGCTGCCTGCGTTGCCTTCGTTAATCGAATCTGCATGACTCTCACGTTCTTCTGAACGCGCCGCCAATCTATGTCGGCCCATTCCGTAGGAAAGTGCGAGGACGCAGAATCTAACTTGCGTTCGATTGCTTTCATTGCTGTACCTCGTCGTAGTGGTACCCGACGAGAGACGCAACTCTGCCCCGAAGGGAAGAACTGCATCCCTTCGGGCGATTGTGAAGAATCTACCTACTTGTCTATGTGTTCGCTAACGACTATTACACCAGATGGAAGTCTGCCCGCTTTCGCGTGGGACAAATCCTGAAATCCCTATCCCACCCATTACAGGCAGGCGTTCGCTTTTTCCATCCTCCCATACCCGCTCCGCCATGGGCTCCCCTTGCGGGTTGCTTGCCTGTCCCGATGTTCGGGGCAGGCGGCGAGTCGGGCTTACCACGTTCCCTGTGATACCAGCACGGCCATACTGCGCCGCACATGACTGTTTAGGGTCTGACTCTCCCCCCGGTGGTTTGATGACGACGTGTTCCCAGCCTTGACGGGAACAACCAACCACACACCTTTTGGTTCAGGCCAACGGCAGCTTTAGCCTGTCAATGTTCACGAGGGTTTAAGCATCAGTTCACATTACATTACCCATGCAGTCTCACCTAGCCCCTTGACCGTATGCTGCTAACGATCTCTGAACTCCACATTCGCATGCGAGTCCACCACTTATGTGGGGGTACATTGTCGTCAGAGCTTCACACCCCTCCGTTACCAGAGACGCATGTCTGAGTAGGTGACAAGTGGTCGTACACCCGGTCACAGCTCTTTCCCATGGGGAGAGTGTGACAAGGTATCGCAGAGTTTGCGCGATCTTGAGTAGTCCATCCTGTTTCTGAACCCCATTGGGGGCAACCGTGCATATCCCTGGGGGCAGGGAATCCGTGACGTTAATTCGGTAGAATTTTGTTTTGGATTTGTTGCGGTTGAACAACAAACTTGCTGTCTTGTGGACATAAAACTGAACAATTTGACATCAAATTCACGAGTGAACTTGTGATTTAATCCCAATTGCGTGAGGTCTTATTGCAGTGTGTTTGTTTTGGTTTTCATCCCCGAATTGCGGACGCAACTAGGGAGCCCACGGCTTTCATGTCAGTCAAAGATTAATAAAATCAATGACTTGCCGCGTGACGTGCAGGATGGGTACTACGTAACTACTCTATGCCGCGAAGGCGGCGAATCGCGACGGCGTGTCGCACCAAGGCAATCATTGTAGCGGGTGTCCGGTAAAATGGCGGGATGAATTCCCTGAATACCCCGCCGGTCGACGAGCACGATGTCGACTTCGAACGCCGCTTCGGCGGCATCGCCCGCCTGTATGGCGACAAAGCCCTGGCCCGCTTCCGTGAAGCGCATATCTGCGTGATCGGCGTGGGCGGTGTCGGCTCGTGGATCGTGGAGGCGCTGGCGCGTTCCGCCGTCGGCCGCCTGACGCTGATCGACCTGGATAATGTCGCCGAGTCCAATATCAACCGCCAGATCCAGGCGCTGTCCGGCACCGTCGGCATGGCCAAGATCACGGCGCTGGCCGATCGCATCGCGCAGATCAATCCTTATTGCGTGGTGGAGCAGATCGAGGACTTCGTCACGCCCGATAACCTGGACGAGATGATCGGCTCGCGCTCCTACGATTACGTGATCGACGCCATGGATTCGGCCAAGGCCAAGACGGCGCTGGTGCACTATTGCCGCCAGCATTCCATTCCGCTGATCGTGATCGGCAGCGCGGGCGGCCAGACCGACCCCACGCGCATCGAGGTGCGCGATCTGTCGAAGACGGAGCAGGAACCCTTGTTGAAGAAGGTGCGCCGCCGCTTGCGCAGCCAGTACAACTATCCGCCGAATTCGAAGAACAAGCTGAATGTGGATGCGGTGTTCTCGATGGAGCCGCTGAAGTTCCCTGAAACCGGCGAGGCATGCTCGGTCGATGGCGATGAGCGCGGTCCCTCGACCAGCATCACCGGCATCAATTGCGCAGGCTTCGGCTCGGCGATGGTCGTGACCGCAACCTTTGGCATGGTCGCGGCCGGGCACCTGCTGCGCAAGCTGGCAGAGCAGGCCGCCGCTCCGGCCGTGGCATCCGCCGCGAGTGCGGCGGATCAATGATCCGCCCTACGCGTCGTGGTGGCTCTGGCCCGAAGGGGTGTAGGGCGGATCATTGATCCGCCGTGTGTGCACGCCGCCGGCTTATTTCCCTGACTTCACCGTCCGCCCAAGGAAAGACCGCATCAACGCCGCGATCGCCGCGCTATCCTCTTCGAGGGCAAAGTGTCCGGTATCAAACAGATGCAATTCGGCTTTCGGCAGGTCGCGCAGGTAAGGGTGGGCGCCCGCTGGCGGGAAGATCTTGTCGTTCTTGCCCCACACGATCAGCATTGGCGGCTGGTGTTTGCGGAAATAGGCCTGCCATGCCGGGTAGTGGCCAGGGTTGGTGCCATAGCTGTAGAACAGCTCTAACTGAATGTCCTTGTTGCCGGGACGGTCCATATAGGCCTGGTCCACGGTCCAGGCATCCGGGCTGATGTGCTGCACGTCGCGCGCACCCTCGGTGTACTGCCATTTGGTCGCGCCCAGTTCCAGCAAAGGGCGCAGCTTGGCGGCATTGGCCTCCGATTTGTCGGCCCAATAGGCTTTCACCGGCGCCCAGAAGTCGTTGGCAATGCCTTCGTCGTAAGCGTTGCCGTTCTGGACGACGATGGCCGACACCCGTTCAGGATGGGCTGCAGCAAGGCGGAACCCGATCGGAGCCCCATAATCCTGCACATACAGCGCATAGCGCGATGCGCCGACCGCCACCGTGAATTTGTCGATCACGTTTGCCAGGTTGTCGAAGCTATATGTGAACTTATCCATCGGCGGCATGTCGCTCTGCCCGTAGCCCGGATAGTCGGGGGCAATCACGTGGTAGCGGTCTGCCAGCAGAGGGATCAGGTTGCGGAACATTTGCGACGAGGTGGGGAACCCGTGCAGCAGGAGCACCGTCGGCGCGTTCTTCGGCCCCGCTTCACGATAGAAGATGTTCACGCCGTCGACTTTCACTGTTCGATAAGCGACGCTTGCGGTACTGGCGGCATTGGGTGCGGCCCTGTCGGGCGCCGGCGCCGCCTGTGCGGCCTGGAGTGCCAGGGCGAGTCCCACGGCGGTAGCGATGCGGGTAATGTTCATGGTGGCTTCCTTTCAGAGGGCTGCCGGCGCCGCAAGCGGCGAGGCTGGTTAGGGGATCAGAAGGTGAAAACGGTGTAGCCGTCAGCGGAGATCTGGGCGATGCTGGGCAGTCCGGATGTGCCGGGCACGCTGTTGTCGGTGATCAGGTCGAACCCCGCCTTCTCCACTTCTTCGCGGGCGCCGAAGACATCGGCGCAGCCGCACGATACGCCCGCCACCTTGTCTTCCACCGCCTTGTACAGCGCATGGATAGGATGCGCGCTATTGGCCAGCACGCCCGGCCAGCGTGTGCCGGTGCCCTGGAAATAGATCCCGACCTCGGTGCCTTTCTGCTTGAAGTCGTAGGCGGCGGCCAGTCCGTTGAACATGCGGCCCAGGGCGTCTTCGCCGGCTTTGGGATCGGACAGGATGATGATGGCAGCTTTCATGGCAATTCTCCGTTTGGTCAATGTCGTTGGCCCGCCGCTTCGTACAGCGGATGGAGGCCATTCTAGGTATCGATAACCGGGAGAGAAACGGTGCGGAACTCAATTCATTGTTTCGCGCCGAGAAATGCTGACAGGCTAATTCAGATGCTGGTGTGCGCGTAGATGCTCTACCAGCAGGTCGATAAAATTGCGCACTTTGGAAGAGCCATATTTGCTTTCGCGATGCAGCACGTTCACCGGCGAAGGCGCTTCCTCATAATCGGCGAGGATGATTTTCAGGCGCCCCGCCTTGAGCTCATGGGCGACCTGGTAGGAAAGCAGGCGGCAGATGCCCAGGCCCGAAACCACGGCATCGATGGCCGCATCATTGCTGGTAACGGTCAGCCGTGGCTGGGTGCGCACCATGGTGGGATCGTCAGCCGCACCGAACTTCCATTCCACGCGCGGCGAAACGCCGCTGGCGGCGACAATCGTGTGCCGCAGCAGGTCCGCCGGATGCTGCGGCACGCCATTTCTCGCCAGGTATTCCGGCGATGCGCACAAGACCCGCCGCACTTGCCCAACCCGCAGTGCTTTCAGGCTGGAATCCGGCAAATGGCCGATGCGGACCGCAACGTCGATACCCTCATCAACCAGGTTGACCACCCGGTCCAGGAAATATGCCGATACTTCGACTTCCGGATACTCGTTCAGGAAGCGCACGATGCACGGCATGACGAAGGACTTGCCGAACAAGACCGAAGCGGTAACCGACAGATTGCCCTTGGGCGCCGAGTTGACGCCTGCCGCCGCTTCATTGGCTTCGGCAATGCTGGAGAGGATATTGCGCGTATCGTCCAGATAGCGGCGTCCCGCCTCGGTCAGCCGCACATTGCGGGTGGTGCGCAGAAGCAACTTGACGCCCAGCTTTTCCTCCAGTGCCGAGATGGCGCGCGTAACGGCTGCCGGCGACAGGTCCATGCGGCGGGCGGCGGCAGCGAAGCTCTCCTCTTCGCCCACGGCGACAAAGACACTCATCAGGTGGATCTGGTCCATTCATTGCTCCTGGCGAAATACTGACTCGTATTGGACGGGCATTCTTGTGCATTATTTCGCAGAACATGGGCTACGGCAATCTATCGCAGTCCGCTGCTGCACCGCCGCACTCCGCACACATTGCTGCGCCACGCGAAACAGTGAATTGCAGCCGGCCGGATTCCCGTCACTTGCGCACTGCCCGACAATGCGCACAAGCACTTCAAGGAGATTGCCATGAGCGACAGGGACAGCTTTCACGCCGGCGAGCGCGCCGTGCAACAGTGCGCCGGCGAAGCCGCGATCGCGGAACGTAACATCGCCGTGATGACCGACACGGTGATTGCCGGCGCCCGGCCGTTCATCGCCAAGCAGTTCATGGTCGTGTTGAGCAGCGTAGACAAGGTGGGCGCCGTCTGGGCTTCAATATTGTTCGGCAAACCGGGTTTTCTGCGCACCGAAGACGGCAAGTCCATCCTGATCGACGCGCCGCTCAAGGAACGGGATGAAGCGGATCCCCTGTGGGCCAATATAGCCAACCAGGCAGATCTCGGCATGTTGTTCATCGAGCTGGGCTCGCGCCGGCGCTACCGCGTCAATGGCGCCGTGGAGCGGATGGACGGGCAAGGTTTGTCCGTGCAGATTCGCGAGGCCTACCCCAACTGCCCGAAATATATCCAGCGCCGACAGCTGCGGCAACTGGGCGAGGCCCGGCTGCCGGTGCAAAGCGCGCACGGCACGGTGCTGCGCGGAACCGTGGAAGCCATCATCGGCGAGGCCGACACCGTATTCGTGGCGAGCCGCCATGCCGGCAGCGGTGCGGACGCTTCACATCGCGGCGGTGGCGCCGGCTTCATCAAGCTGGTGAACGACAACACCCTGCGCATCCCCGACTATCCCGGCAACAGCCTGTTCAACACGCTGGGGAATTTCAGGCTCGACCCGCGCGGGGGCCTTTGCATTCCAGATTTTGCGCGCGGCCATTTGCTGCAGCTGACCGGCGCCGCCAGCGTGCACTGGAACCAGGATGATCCACAGGACGAAACCGGCGGCACGCGGCGTTTCTGGGATTTCAAGGTCGAGAAATGGATTCTGCGCGATACGCCGCAGCCGATGGAGTGGGAATACCTGGATGCTTCCCCCTTCAATCCGGCCGTTCAGCCCTGAGGTGTGGGCCTTGGACCATGTGATCGCAGACATCATCAAGCACGGCCCCACCGTGAAGGAGTTCCACCTCCGGCGCGAAGACGGCGGCGTCATGCCGGACTGGCAGGCGGGAGCGCACATCGTGCTGCACTTTGCCGGTGCCGGCGGCGCATCCCATGAAAACCACTATTCGCTGATCGGCGCACCAGGCCCGGCGCATGTCTACCGCATAGCAGTGCAGCGTGAAGAACAGGGCAGGGGCGGCTCGCGCTGGCTGCACGACGAGGCCACCGTGGGCAGCAGGGTTGGAGTGAGCGGTCCTTTCAACAGTTTTCCGCTGGCCGTGGGGGAGTCGGCCGACAGCCCGCGTGTACTCCTGATCGCGGGCGGCATCGGCATCACGCCCCTGATTTCCATGGCCCACGCACTGGGAGCCGGCGGCAGGGCAGTCGCGCTGCACTACCTGGCGCGCAATCCTGACCGCCTGGTGCTGCTGGATGAATTGCGGGCGATTCCCCACCTGTCCCTGATGCTGCATATGTCGCAGGAATCCGGCCGCACGGATCTCGCCAGCCTGCTGGGCGCCTACCGCGCAGGCGACGCATTCTACGCTTGCGGGCCGGCATCCCTGTTGCAGGCCCTGGCTGCAGCGGCGGCGCGACTGGGCTGGCCGGCTGGCGCGATGCACTTCGAGAGCTTCGGCCAGCGCGCGCATGCCGATGACAGGGCGCTGACGGTGGAGCTGTCACTGTCGCAGATGACGGTGGAAGTGGCCCCCGGTACCTCGATACTGGATGCGCTGATCGCGGCCGATGTCTTTGTTTCCTACGACTGCAAGCGCGGTGAATGCGCGAGCTGTTTCACGCCCGTCCTCGAAGGCGAGGCAGTCCACCGCGATGTGTGTCTGACTCCGGCCATGCGCGCGCAGGGCATGTGCACCTGCGTGTCCTGGGCCCGCGGCCCCCGCCTTGTGCTGGACCTGTAGGGCGGATCATATGGGGGGCGCCCAGCCCCGCCGTGTGTGAGCGGCCGATTGGCCGGTACTTGCCAGTGCTAGTCACCGACTCGACTAACGCGAGCGCGCAGACATCCCACACAACCGGCGCGGTCACCTGCTCCGGCGGCGCGCTACGCGCCTCGCGGGCCAGCGTGATATGCGGCTTGAACGCCCCATGCGTGGCCGTCGAAATCCCCGCGGCTTCGAGGCGTGCAATGAGGTCGGCCTGCATGGCCAGCAACTCCGCCGGCGGCGCCGTCATGCCCGCCCAGGCGATGCGCGGCCTGCTGAAATAGCCGTAGCAATCGACCACAAGCTGCATGGGCGGCACGGGCACCCCTTCCAGAATATCCAGCAGCGCCGGCAGCGCATCCGCCGGTTGCTGGCCGAGAAAGGCCATGGTCAGGTGCAGCTTGTCGCGCGGCGTATGGCGTCCGGCGACGGGCGCCTGCAGGCGCGCCAGGGCATCGCGGGTGGGTGCGTCCGGCCAGAGCGCGAAAAACAGCTTGAGGCTTGAATGATTTGCTATCATGATGCCGCCTTGGAAACCTGTAAGAGAGAATACACGATGACCCGCAGCTCCGTTCTGTTCGCATTCATTTTGTGCGGCCGCCGCCTCGCTGGCGCAGGCCCAGACCCCGGCGCAGCAGCAGCCAGCTGCCGCCACCCAGCCGGCCGCCGCCGCGCAGCCGGCAACTTCGGCTGACGCGCAAGCCGCCAATCCGGCCGCCGCGCAAGCTGACGCACAGCCGGCTGGCCCGGTGGTTCCCGGTTCCGCCGAACCCGGCCCGCCCGCCGAGCAACTGATTGTCACCGACGTGCGCGTAGGCAAAGGCAAGGAAGCCATGGCCGGCGCCACCGTCAAGGTTAACTACACCGGCTGGCTTTACCGTCCGCTGGCCAGGAATGGCAAGGGACGCCAGTTCGACACTTCCCTCGGCCCTGGCCGCGAACCGCTGGAATTCCCGCTGGGCGCCGGCAAGGTGATCAAGGGCTGGGAGCAGGGCGTGGCCGGCATGAAGGTGGGCGGTAAGCGCACCTTGATCATCCCGTCCGAACTGGCCTACGGCCCGCGCTCGATGGGCATGATCCCCGCCAACTCCGCACTGATCTTCGACGTCGAACTTCTGGACGTTAAATAAGGGTACACTGGTCTCCAACCCAGCAGCGGAGGAGAGGAGACCATGAATATTGCCAACGACGTCACGGCACTGATCGGCAACACACCCCTGGTGCGCATCAACCGCATGGCCGCGGGCGCACCAGCCCAGGTGCTCGCCAAGCTCGAGTTCTACAATCCCGCCCACAGCGTCAAGGACCGCATCGGCCTCTCGATGATCGAGGCAGCCGAAGCGGCCGGGCAAATCCATCCCGACACCATCATTCTCGAGCCAACCAGCGGCAACACGGGCATCGCCCTGGCCATGGTGTGCGCGGCGCGCGGCTACCGCTGCGCCCTCGTGATGCCGGACACGATGAGCAAGGAGCGCCGCACGCTGCTGCGCGCCTACGGCGCGGAACTGGTGCTCACGCCGGGCTCCGAAGGCATGACGGGCGCGATCCGCCGCGCCGAAGAAATGGTCGCGTCGGACAAGCGCTACCTGATGCTCCAGCAATTCAACAACCCCGCCAATCCGGACATTCACCGCCGCACCACCGCTGAAGAAATCTGGCGCGATACGGACGGCCAGGTGGACATCCTCGTTGCAGGCGTCGGCACCGGCGGCACCATCACGGGCGTGGGCGAAATCATCAAGGAGCGCAAGCCTTCCTTCCAGTGCATCGCGGTGGAGCCGGATGCGTCGCCCATGCTGTCCAAGGGGACCAAGGGACCCCACCCGATCCAGGGCATCGGCGCGGGCTTCGTACCGGCCGTGCTGAATACCTATATCTACAACGAAGTGATTTGCGTGAAGAACGAGGACGCCTTTACCACGGCGCGGCGTGCGGCATCGGAGGAAGGACTGCTGGTGGGGATTTCGTCCGGAGCGGCGCTGTGGGCGGCGCTGGAAGTGGCGCGCCGTCCGGAGAACGCGGGCAAGATGATCGTGACCGTGATTCCCTCGTTCGGCGAGCGCTATCTCAGTACGCCCCTGTTTGCGGGGCTGGCGGATTAGTGATGGTGGTGGGCGTGGTCATGGCCGTGGTCATGATCGTGGTCGTGCTCATGCTCATGATCGTGTCCGTGGTCGTGCCCTTGCTCTTCGGCCGGCTTCTGCAGGCAGCAGTTGTGCTCCGTCGTTCCCTGTTCCGTTTGTAGCGTGGTGTGGTGGATGGCGAACTTTTCGCGCAACTCGCGCGCAATCTCGTCGATCGCCTGGTCGCCCGGATAACCGCCGGGCATCACCAGGTGGCAGGTGAGGGCGGTATCGGTCGTGCTCATTGACCAGATGTGCAGGTCGTGGATGCCGGTCACGCCCTTGCGCTCGCGCAGGAACTCCTCCACTTCGGCAGGATCGACATTGCCCGGCACGGCGGCCAGCACCATGTCCGCCGATTCGCGCAGCAACGACCAGGTGCTTTTCGCGATGAACAGCACAATCAACAGGCTGACCGCCGGATCCAGCCACGACCACCCGGAGTACATCACGATCACGCCCGAGACCAGCACGCCCAGCGAAATCGCGGCGTCGGCAGCCAGGTGCAGGTAGGCGCCGCGGATATTCAGGTCGTCCTTGCTGCCGCTCATGAACAGCCAGGCGGAGAAGCCGTTGATCAGGATGCCGATGCCGGCAACGACGGATACCGTCAGCCCCTGCACCGGAACGGGCTTGAACAACTGCGCCACCGCGCCCCAGGCGATCGCGCCGCAGGCGGCCATCAGCAGCATGCCGTTGAACAGGGCCGCCAGCATGGAGCTGCTGCGCAGGCCGTAAGTATAGCGTGCGGACGGCTTGCGGGTCGCGAGGATGGCGGCGGCCCAAGCCAGCGCGAGGCCCATGACGTCCGACAGGTTATGGCCCGCATCGGCCATCAGCGCGGTCGAATTGGCGAGGAAGCCGTAGAAGAATTCCACTGCCACGAAGATGGCGTTCAGCGCGATGGCGATGGCGAAGGCCTTGCCGTGGCTGACTTCTCCGTGGTGGTGACCGTGGCCATGGTCATGGCCATGTCCGTGATGATGGTGATGGCCGCTCATGGCTCGTTCCCGTTGGGTGGTTCGGCGATATGCTCGAGCATATCGTGGAGGACGCCGCTGATGTGCGCATCGGCGGTCGAATAGAAAACCTGCTTGCCCTGGCGCTCGGACTTCACGA
This sequence comes from Pseudoduganella sp. UC29_106, assembly GCF_044055365.1. Lineage (NCBI taxonomy): Bacteria > Pseudomonadati > Pseudomonadota > Betaproteobacteria > Burkholderiales > Oxalobacteraceae > Pseudoduganella > Pseudoduganella sp. UC29_106. Next base: position 363,748 of record NZ_CP171977.1, read on the forward strand.
TGCGCGCGGCGCGCAGCAGGCGCAGGTGGTGGCTGACCAGTGAACTGGATAGCTGCAGGCTGGAAGCAATCTCGCTGACCGCAATCGGCGCTTCCACGCAGGCCAGCACGATGCGCAGGCGCGTGGGGTCGCCCAGCAGGTGGAACAGGTCCGCCAGCTGCGCTACCGAGCTGTCGTTTTCGGTGAAGATCGCCATTGGTGCTAACAGTTGAATAGGTATTCATATGTTAGCACAACCCAGAAGCGAAATCTGGTGTCGGGCACTGAAGTGCCAGACACCCGCTTTAAGCCGCGGCGTGGAACAGGTGTCTGCCACATCGTGGCAGACACCAGCCTTTCACGGTTTGGCGAGGGCTTCCTCGACGGCGCTGCGCGTTTTCGGTTCGAGCGTGGGCAGGACCTTGTCCAGCTTCTCGGCGCGGGCCAGGGCGGCTTGCTGGGCGGGCGTCAGCGCCGGCGCGCTGTGGAACATGGATTGGCCGACCAGCATGACCGAAGCAGTCAGCAGCGCCACCAGCAAGGCGGCGCCCAGCAGGCGCAGCTCGCGCGCCGAGAAGCTTTCGTGCGAAGTGGCGATGGGCCGCCGGCCAGGCGCCGACAAGGGAACGACCGGCGCAAGCGGCGGGGGCGGGGAGGCAGGCGGCAGTCCGCCGGCGGAGCGCGCATGCTGCGCCAGCTCCGCCGATGCGGCTTCGATGCGCTCCAGGTGCCGTTCGACCGTCTCTTCCAGCACGGCTTCGTTCAGCGCCACCAGCGCGAAAATGGGATCGTCTACATCGAGCTTGATGCCAGTCTTCTCGAATACCTGGCTGCGTAATTTGGCGCGGTCCATGGGCGGCTTACCAGTTCACCAGGTCGAGCTGCTCGAACAGGTCGCGGAACACGACCTTGATGCGCTGCTTTTCCATCACGTTGAATTTGTCGCTGGACTTCACTTCGTCCAGCGTGAGGCGGGCGGTGTTCATTTTCTTCACGTCCGCGCCGAAAGTATCGGCATTGCGCTGGGCCAGCACCACGCGGCCGCGCACGCGGGAGGAATTGTCCGCATAGGTTTGCGATTCGATGAAGGCCTTGCCGGACGCCGATTGCAGCAGCCCGAAATGCTCGTTCTCCCACAGCACCAGCGGCACATGGGTGGACTTGGCCGTCGAGACGAAGCCCATCGCGGTGTCATGCAGGGTATCGCCGCCGCCCACGATGGTGTGGATGTAGACCTTGCGGCCCGATTCTTCCAGCAGATTGAAGCAGTCGTTCTCGATCAGGTAGGCCAGCAGCGGCGAGAAGGTATTGGCGCCGTTGTCGATCACACAGTTGCCGTCTTCTTCCAGGATGTCGATCATCAGCGCATCGAATCGCTTGGGATCGATGGTGCGCGATTCGGTCATCACGGGGATGTGCTTCACGTCCAGCGCCTTGTAGCGGGAGAAGGTGGTGTTTTCCTGGTCGGTGTCGTAGCAACGCAGCGGAGTGTCACCCTTGGCCTTCAGCCACTGGGCGAGGACGGTCGATACGAGGGTCTTGCCGATTCCGCCCTTACCCTGCAGGACGAAGTGAACCGTGTTTTGCATTCTTGCTCCTGTTATTAGTGGCAGGAAGCCGCGCCGCTGTCGCCTGCCTCCCGCTCGTGGGATTCCGGCCGCACGCCATCGGCCGCCAGGAATTCCCATTCATAGCCATTTTCCTTCAATACCAGCTTCAGCACGCCCAGTCGCCAGTTATGGCGCGCCTCGCTGTTGTCGACGATCCAGCGAAACGGCGTCAGGAAAGCTCCCGCCCGTGCCGACAACGAACTGGCGCACGCCGCGCGCCGCATCGAGCTTGCGATCGGCATCCATCGGCGCAAAGCGCTCATAGTCGTGATCGTGGCCGGACAGCACCAGCTCCACGCCTGCCTCGTACAACAGGCGCCAGGCCTCGCGCATATGGTCGGTCTCGGGATGCCCGCCAGAACTATACAGCGGCGAGTGCCAGTAGGCGAGGGTGCAGCGTGCAGGATGGCGTGCCAGGTCGTCTTTTAGCCACAGCAGCTGGCGCTGGTGTGCGGCGCCCTTCATTTCACTGTTGAGGGCGATGAAGTGCCAGCCGTTGATGTCGAAACTGTAATAGCCGCGCCCGCGCTGGCCGGCGGTGTTGCCGAAATACTCATAGTAGCCGCTGGTGGTGCCGCTGTAGTACTCGTGGTTGCCGATCGCGGGACGGGTGCGCGACTTGAACCTGCCCCAGGTCGGCGCATAGCAGTCGCGGAATTCGGCCGCCGTGCCGTTCGGGTAAGTGTGGTCGCCCAGCGTGAGCACCAGGGCATGCGGATCGCCGGCCTCGATGATGGCGGCCGTCTGCGACGCGCCGGCAAACTGGGGACGGGCGTAGCGGCAGTCGGCGATGTCGCCGGCCGCGTAGACGGTCAGGCGCCCGGCGACGGGGGCCGGTTCCGAGGCCTGTACGGCGCCTGCCGCAACTGCCAGCGCCAGCGCGGTTAGAATACGGGTCATGCAAGTCATACCTTCTCAAGAACAGGAAGCCATTCTGCAATCGCGCGCGCCCACGCTGATGATCGAGGCGCGCGCCGGGACTGGCAAGACTACCACGTTGGCCATGCTGGCGGCACGGGAGCACGGCGTTGTGCTGGGCCTGTGCTTCTCCGACGGCGCCCGCATCCGCTTCGAGGACAAGCTGCGCGACGAAGCGCCTGGCCGCAAGGTGACGGTGCTGACCGTGGAGGGCCTGGCGCGTTCGCTGCTGAACCGCCTGATCCAGGGCAGTTTCTTCGACAAGCCGTCCCGCCTGGCCAGTGCCGAGCAGCTGCGCCGCACGTGGTGGACGCCGCCAACGCCGTCTGGCAGAAGTATGAGCAGCGCGGCGGCAGCGAATTCGATTTCGACTTCGAATACCGCACGCCGCGCATCGAGCAGATGCTGGAATTGCTGTCCACGCTGAAGGCGACGTTGGCCTCGCTGGACTTCGATGACGAAGACTTCGACGATTACGCCGTCGATGAACTGGCCGAGCGCTTCAATGTGGACCGCGAAGCGATCGAGATCTGCCGCGAGATCGAGCGCCGCCGCCAGCCGCAGCAGGGTTACATCGTGTGGCAAAGCCCGGCGGACCTGGTCACCGACCTGGTGGCCGTCCTGCGCCGCGAGCCGCACACGCTGGAGGCGCTGCCGCAGGCGGACGTGTGCCTGGTCGACGAATGGCATGACGTGAACGCCGCCGAATTCGAGCTGCTGCGCCTGTTCCGCCGCGACGCGCGCCTGGCCGTGGTGGGCGACCGCCACCAGGTCATCAACGCCGCGCGCGGCGCCGACCCGCAATTCTCGGCCGAAGCCTTCGACCGGGCATGGCCGGGCGTGGTGCGCCTGCCGTTGAGCCAGTCGCGCCGCTGCGGCGTGTCGATCGCCAAGCTGCTGCGCCAGGTGCTGCCGGCCTGCCGCTTCGAATCGCACAGCGAAACATACTCCGAACTGCGCCGTGTGCAGATATGCGCCGGGCGAATGCGCGGCGGCGGTGGCCGACCGTGCTGCCGCCCTGGCCGCCGATGGCGCGAAATTGTCCGACGTGGCCGTGGTGCTGCGCGAGGCCGACCAGACGGTGGACATTGAAAACCTGCTGCTGGACCGCGCCGTGCCCTATGTGTGCGACGGCGTGGAGTCCTATCTGCTGCGTCCCGAAATCCTGATGCTGCGCGCGCTGCTGCATATCGCCAGCGGCGACTACGCCACTCTGAAGGGCGACAAGGAAAGCTGCGAGCGCATGGTGGACAGCCTGCTGGTCTATCTTTCCGTGTCGGCCGTGGGCACGGACTGGGAAACGGGCCACGAAATCTATGGCAGCGGCAACTGGCTGGAACTGGCGCGCCACGATGTGGTGGCCGAACCTTCGGCGCTAGACAATCTTTTCAGCGGCGTGCTGTGCGCCGACAAGGAAGGCGACAGCCCGACCACTGCGCGCTGGAAGCAGCGCTTCCGCCAGGTGGTGCAGCTGCTGAAGGAACGCGCGGCGGAGATGAGCGCGCCCGAGCTGCTGGCGCTGGCCAGCCAGGCGCTGGACCTGCCCGCCGCGACGCGCACGGCCTTCGTCAGCCGCAGCCGCGCCGATTCGGCCCTGCGCACCATCCGCGCCTTCATCGAATTTGCCGAGCGACGGGGCAAGCCGTCCGCCGCCGACTTCCTGCAGGAGCTGAAGACGCGCCAGGACCGCACGCGCGCCGAAGTGAATTACCTGCGCGAGCGCAGGCAGCTGGTGCTGACCACCGTGCAGGCTGCGAAGGGAAGAGAATGGTCCCAGGTGCTGCTGCCCTGCCTGGAACAGGGCCAGTTCCCGCGTGGCGGGGATATTGCCGAAGAACGGCGCTACTTCTACGTGGCGGCCAGCCGGGCCATCGCCGGCCTCACACTTTTCGAACCGGACGAGCAGAACGCCGCCCGCCGTAGTTCACTTCTCAGTTGATGAGCTCAGTTGATAAACCTTAGCAGGCCCTGAAGGGCGTGGACCACGGTCTGTTCGCGCACGGAATGACGGTCGCCGGTGAAGACCAGGCGCTCGGTGTGCACGGCGTCGCCGTTGGCCCAGCCAAAACAGACGGTGCCGACCGGCTTGCCCGGCACGGCGCCGGTCGGGCCGGCGATGCCTGTCGTGGACACGGCCACGTGCGCATTGCTGGACGCCAGCGCGCATTGGGCCATCGAGGCGGCCACTTCTTCGCTGACGGAGCCGAACTGCGCAATCAGCGCGGCCGGCACGTCCAGCATTTCGGTCTTGGAGGCATTCGAATAGCAGACAAAGCCGCAATCGAACCAGCCGGTGGAGCCGGCAATTTCGGTGATGGCCTGGGAAATGCCGCCACCGGTGCACGATTCGGCGGTCGCCAACAGCAAGCCTTTGTCCTGCAGGGCCTGTCCCACCTGGGCGGCCAGTTCGTTAATATCGACACTCACTTTGGGCTCCTTTTGGCTTCGAATTCCGATGGCTTCATTCTAGCTCGCCACTGCTGCGCTTGACCACGCTGCAGCGCAAAAAGTGTTGTCCCCTTCCGATTCACATGCCTTTTGCTAGCCGGGCGAGGCTGATACGGCGCGGTTTTCATATAGTGTGCTGCCTTCTTTAGCTCAACGATAGAATAAGGGGATCTCCCCCGGCGCGTGAGGCATGGTGGCTCCTCTGCAAAAAAAAGACAGGAAGAGGCTTCCAGGTGGCTGGCTGCTCATGCTCGCCATCGCCATCTTTCCGTTGCTGGCCGCCGCCCAGTCCTCCAGCCTGCTCGAACGCCAGGTCAAGGCCGCTTATCTATACAAGTTCGCCGGTTTCGTCGAATGGCCGGACGGCGTGTTCACGCGGCCGGACAGCCCCGTCATCATCGGCGTGGCCGGCGCCGATCTGCTGGCCGAGCAGCTCGAAATCGCGGTTGCCGGCCGCAACGCCAACGGCCGGCCCCTCCAGGTGCGCCGGCTGCGCAAGGGCGATGCGGTCAGCGGCCTGCATATCCTGTTCGTCAGCGCTGGGCTGGACAAGGCACCCGCCCAGGAATGGATGGCGGCCGTGCGCGGCCAGCCGGTGCTGACTGTCACCGATGCCGAGGAAGGCGCCGGCCTGGCCGCCATGATCAGCTTCGTGATGGCGGAGGAGCGCCTGCGCTTCGAGGTCGCGCTCAAGCATGCGCTGGCGGCCCATCTGCGCATCAGCGCGCGCATGCTGCAGGCGGCGCTGCGCGTCCAGCAGGTGGCGTCATGAGCGCGCGCGGATCGCTGCGGCGCAAGCTGCTGGGCGTGGTCATGCTGGTCACGCTGGTGGCGCTGCTGGTGTCCGTCGGCACCATCATCGCCTATGATTTGCGTGCCTATCACCAGTCCGTCATTGGCGACATGAGCACCCAGGCCGAGCTGCTCGGGCATATCGAGTTCGCCCGCGCTGGCTTTCGACGACCAGCGGCTGGCGAAGGAAAACCTGTCCCTGCTGCGCTTGCGGCCCAAGGTGGATGCGGGCGCCATCTACAACGCGCGCGGCCAGCTGTTTGCCACCTATGTGGCGCCCACCAAGGATGTGGCGGTGCCGCGCACGGCCGGCGCCGAAGGCGTGCAGTTCGCGAACGGCAAAATGAGCATGTTCCGCACGATACGCGACAACGGCGAAGTGCTGGGCACTGTCTACCTGCGCACCGATTACGAACTTCTCAGCCGCTTCGGCGACTACCTGCTGATCGCCATCATCGCCAGCCTGCTGGCCATGGGCATTTCCTACCTGCTGATGCGGCGCCTGAACCGCGTCGTCACCCAGCCCGTGCTGGCGATTGCGGACGTGGCGCGCGAAGTGGTGGCCACGGGCGACTACTCGCGGCGAGCCGAGCGCCTGTCCGACGACGAAGTGGCCGAACTGGCGGATACCTTTAACCGGATGCTGAGCGAGATCGAAACGCGCACGCGCGAGCTGGAAAACTCCAACCGCGAAATCGCACGCGAGGCCGAGCAGCGCAGCCAGGCGCAGAAGGAAATCATGCGCCTGAACGAGGAGCTGGAGCAGCGTGTGCACGAGCGCACCATGCAGCTGGAACAGGCCAACGGCGAGCTGGCGATGGCGATGGAAGAGGCGAAGAGCGCCAACCAGGCCAAGTCCGCCTTCCTGTCCTCGATGAGCCACGAGCTGCGCACGCCGCTCAACGCCATCCTCGGCTTCGCCCAGATCCTCACGTCGGACAAGCTGCCCTCCACGCTGCTGCAGAAGAAGGAATTCGCCAACCATATCCTGAAATCCGGCCGCCACCTGCTTACACTGATCAACGAGATCCTGGACCTGGCCAAGATCGAATCGGGCGCCGTGGCGCTGTCGATGGAGCCGGTGGCGCTGCAGGAAATCCTGGCCGAGTGCGAAAGCATGGTGGCGCCGCTGGCGGGCCAGCGCGGCATCCGCCTGCTGTTCCCGGAAGAGTGCAAGACACACGTCACGGCAGACCGCACGCGCCTCAAGCAGATCCTGCTCAATCTCCTGTCCAACGCCATCAAGTACAACCGGCAGGGCGGCGCCGTGGTGGCCGATTGCAGCCCGAGCGGGCCGGGACTGTTGCGCATCTCGGTGCAGGACACCGGCATGGGCCTGCAGCCGGAGCAGGTGCGCTCGCTGTTCCAGCCCTTCAACCGCCTGGGTCAGGAGAGCGGCGCGGAAGAGGGCACAGGCATCGGCCTGGTCGTGACCAAGCGCCTGGTTGAACTGATGGGCGGCATCATCGGCGTGACCAGCAGCCTTGGCGTGGGCAGCATGTTCTGGATCGAGCTTAAAGCAACGGAGCCGGTACCGTCGCGCGTTGAGGGTGCGGCCGACCGCGTGGCGCCGGCAACGGCCGGCCATGCCGAGGAGGAGCCGGCCTTGATCCTGTACGTGGAAGACAATCCGGCCAACCTGAAACTGGTGGAAGAAATCATCAGCTTCCGCCCCGACTTGCGGCTGCTGTCCGCGCCCGATGGCCATCTCGGCATCGAACTGGCGCGGGCGCACCACCCCGACATCATCCTGATGGACATCAACCTGCCCGGCGTGAACGGCATCGATGCCCTGAAGCTGCTGCGCAATGATCCGCGCACGGCGGACATTCCCGTGATCGCGCTGACGGCCAACGCCATGCCGCGCGATGTGGAGAAAGGCCTGGCCGCCGGCTTCTTCCGCTATCTGATCAAGCCGATCAACATCGATGAATTCACGGAAGCCATCAACAGCACGATGGCCTTCCTTGCGCGCCGCGACGAGAAGGAAAGGAGCACGCCCACGTGATCACGCGAGCCGATATCCTGAATGCCAATATCCTGATCGTGGACGATCAGCCGGTCAATGTGCAGCTGCTGGAATACCTGCTGCAATCGACGGGCTATTCGCGCGTCAGTTCGACCACCGATCCGCGCGTGGTCGCGCCCTGGCACGACCAGCATCGCTACGACATCATCATCCTCGACCTGCACATGCCCGGCATGAACGGCTTCGATGTGATGGATGCACTGAAGCCGCTGGAGCCGGACGGCTACCTGCCGGTGCTGGTGGTGACTGCGGAGCCGGACAAGAAGCTGTCCGCGCTGGAAACGGGCGCGCGCGATTTCGTCAGCAAGCCTTTCGATCCGGTCGAAGTGCTGACGCGCATCCGCAACCTGCTGGAAGTGCGCCTGCTGCACCGGCAGGCGCGCGACTACAACGCGCTGCTGGAGCAGACGGTGCGTGAGCGCACGGCCGACCTGCAGCGCTTCCGCAGCGCGATGGACGCCACGGCCGATGCGATCTTCCTGATCGATTCGGACAGCATGCAGCTGGTCGATATCAACGACGGCGCCTGCCGCATGCTGGGCTACAAGCGCGAGCAGCTGCTGGAAATCGAGCCGTCGCGCCTGGGACTGGGCACGCGCGAGGAGCTGCAGCAGTGGGCGGAATCGGCGCATGCGGCCGCGGCCAGTCCATCCCGCGCGCCGGAGCTGCTGGAGACGGAACTCACCCGCGCGGACCACGCCACGGTGCCGGTGGAGGCTTACTGGCAGCAGCAGAATGAAGGCGAGTCTGCGCACCGCACCCTGATCTGCGTGGCGCGCGATATCAGCGAGCGCCGCCTGGCTGAGGAACGTCTGCGCCATATGGCGCATTACGACAGCCTGACCGGCCTGCCCAACCGCACGCTGTTCTTCCAGACGCTGGGCGAATCGATCGAACTGGCGCAGGACAAGGAGTGGCGCATTGTGGTGCTGTTCATCGGCCTGGACCGCTTCCGCAACATCAACGATTCCGTCGGCGCGGCCATGGGCGACCAGCTGCTGCGCGATTTCTCGAACCGCCTGGTGCAGTGCGTGCGCATTCGCGATACCGTGGGACGCCTCGGCGGCGACGAGTTCGCGCTGATCCTGACCATGACGCGCGACCAGCAGGATGCGGTGCTGGTGGCGAACGAGGTGCGCGAAGCCTTGCGCGCGCCATTCGACCTCGATGGGCATCAGGCCACGCTGACCGCGTCCATCGGCATTGCCATGTATCCGGACGATGCCAGCGATCCCGAAACGCTGGTCAAGTATGCGAATACGGCGATGGAGCGCGCCAAGGAGGCGGGGCGCGACGGCTACCGCTTCTTCACGGCGGGCATGAATGTGCAGGTGCTGGCGCGGCTCGATCTGGAGATGGCCTTGCGCCGTGCGCTGGAACTCAATGAGCTGGAGCTGTATTTCCAGCCGAAGGTGAACCTGCACTCGGGGCGCGTGAGCGGGGCGGAGGCGCTGCTGCGCTGGAACCGTCCGGGTTATGGGCTGGTGTATCCGGCGGAGTTTGTTTCCGTGCTGGAGGATACGGGGTTGATCGTGCGCGTCGGGACCTGGATCATCGAGACGGCTTGCCGTCAGATCGCTTCCTGGATGCGGTCGCCGGTGGGGCAGGTGCATGTGGCGGTGAACGTGTCGAGCCGGCAGTTTGTCGAGGGCGACCTGGAGACGGAAGTGAAGCAGTCGCTCGAACGCCACAAGGTGCCGCCGGAGTTGCTGGAGCTGGAGCTGACGGAGACGGCCTTGATGTCCAACGCCGAGCGCACCATACAGGTGCTGGGCGCCTTGAAGGAACTGGGCATCAAGGTTGCGATCGACGATTTCGGCACCGGCTATTCTTCGCTGGCCTATCTGCAGCGCTTCCCGATCGACAAGCTGAAAATCGATATCGCTTTCGTGCGCGATATCACGACCAATCCGAACGATGCGGCTATCGCGCTGGCCATCATCAGCATGGCACACTCGCTGAAGCTGCGCGTGATTGCCGAGGGCGTGGAGTCGCGTCCGCAGCTGGAGTACCTGCGGCGCAACCGCTGCGACGAGATCCAGGGGTATTACTTCAGCCGTCCCTTGCCGGCGCTGGAGATGGGGCAGCTGGTGGAGGCGGGCAAGGGCCTGCCGCCGGACCCGAACCAGGCGGCCGAGCCGCCGCAAACCCTGCTGCTGGTGGACGACGATGTCAATGTGCTGTCATCGCTGCACCGGCTGTTCCGGCGCGATGGGTACCGGATATTGACGGCGGTGTCGCCGACCGAAGGGTTTGAGTTGCTGGCCTTGTATCCTGTGCAGGTGATTGTGTGCGACCAGCGCATGCCGATCCTGAGCGGCACCGAGTTTCTGGCGAAGGTGAAGGAGATGTATCCGGATACGATACGCATCATCCTGTCCGGGTATACGGGGCTGGAGGCGGTGCTCGATTCGATCAACCGCGGGGCGATTTATCGGTTCTATACCAAGCCGTGGGATGATACGCAGTTGCGCGACAATATCCGCCTCGCTTTCCACCATTACTGGCTTATGCACGGCAGCGGGCGCCGCGCGGGGGATCCGGGCGAGGACAATACGGTCATGTCCGCGACGTGATGCCGCCGCCGCGGGCCGCAGCCGTAGTCGCGGGCCGGCATGCACGGCGGATCAATGATCCGCCCTACGCTGCTGTGGAGTGCATTTGTGCTGCCCGGGCGTGTAGGGCGGATCATTGATCCGCCGAAAAGTGGTCGAAGCCGGAGAGGTGGAGGTTGAGAGGGGCGCCGCCGGAGTCGGTGAAGCGCAGCCCGGGCGCGGCTTCGATCACGCCGGCGCGGGTGACGGCCACGCCAACGGAGGCGCCGGCGGCGAGGATGGCGTCGCGAGCGGAGGCGGGGGCGGTGAAGCAGAGTTCATAGTCGTCGCCGCCGGCAGCGCTGAAAGCGCGGCGCAGGGCGGCGTCGCGGGTCGCGAGCACCGGTCCGGCAGGCAGCGCATCCACATTCAGCGTGGCGCCAACGCGGGAACGTTCAAGGATATGGCCAAGATCGCCGGCCAGGCCATCGGAAATGTCGATAGCCGCATGCGCGATGCCTTGCAAGGCAAGACCAAGGTCCACGCGCGGCGTTGGCGTATGCAAGCGAGACGCAGCGGCGGACAGCTCGTCCGCCGAAAGGGAGAGCTGGCCGAGACAGCAAGCCAGCGCAAGCCGCGCATCGCCCACCGTGCCGGACACCCACACATCATCGCCCACCTGCGCCGCGTCGCGCCGCAACGCCCGCCCCGGCGGCACTTCGCCGAACACGGTGATGCAAACGTTTAAGGGCCCCTTGGTCGTATCCCCGCCAATCAGCTCGCACCCATGCGCATCGGCCAGCGCAAACAGTCCGGCGGAAAACGAAGACAGCCACTCACGATCGGCAGCCGGCAGCGCCAAGGCCAAAGTGAAAGCCACAGGCCGCGCGCCCATGGCAGCAAGATCGGAGAGATTGACGGCGAGGCTCTTGTGCCCCAGGCGGCGCGGGTCCTCGCCTGCGAAGAAATGCCGGCCCTCGACCAGCATGTCGGAAGAAATCGCCGTCTGCATCCCCGGCGACGGGGTGAGCAGGGCGCAGTCGTCGCCGATGCCTAGCGTGGCCTTGCCGGTGGCGGGGCGAACGAAATATTGTTTGATCAGGTCGAATTCAGAGAGCATCCCGCCATTGTAGCGGGACGCCCCTGAATCAGTGTTTGTCACGCAAATAGATCCAGGTTCCGCCGGATGCGAGCGCTGCGGTGGCAAGCGTGACCACCCAGCTTGAATCCTGAGGAGTGAAGAACAAAGCCGCGGCGGTCACAGGAAACAGGACGCCGGACATACGGGACCAGGAGTGCCAGAGTGCTGAGCGCATGGTTTTTCCTTCCGTAAAGGTGCCTTCACTAAACAGTCTAGGAGGCGAAATGCCAAATGTAAACTTGCTAGCTGCAATTATTCCAATTTTTTTCGAATTTGCGCAACAAGATTTTAGGATTTCGTGCCGCAAGTCACCATCGCACTATGAAGCCCCGGGAAACAGCTATTTAATTGCAGAAATTAATGTTTCTCCAAGGTAGTTAAATATTCAATGGCCACACCCGCCCGGCCGGCATGGCGTGGCCACGCCGCATCAGATCTGTGCCTGTCCGCCGTCGACAAACAGCTCGATGCCGTTGACGAAGCTGGCGTCCTCGGAAGCGAGGAAGACGGCTGCCTTGCCCACCTCAGACGGCTGGCCCAGGCGGCCGCTCGGCACCAGCGTAGTGAGGTAGCCGAGCAAGCCTTCTTCCTGTCCTTCCGGCGCCAGTCCGGTCAGGCCCGGCGTGTGGATCGGGCCGGGGCTGATGGCGTTCACGCGGATCTTGCGCGGCGCCAGGTCCAGCAGCCAGCTGCGCGCGAAGTTGCGCACGGCGGCCTTGCTGGCGCTATACACGCTGAAGTTCGGCGTGCCCTTGATCGAGACTGTGGACGCCGTCAGCAGGATCGACCCGCCATCCTTCAGCAGCGGCAGCGATTTCTGCACGGTGAACACGGCGCCCTTCACGTTGACGTCGAAGATGCGGTCGAAGTGCTCCTCGGTGATGGCTTCCAGCGGCATCATGTCGCCGCCGCCGGCGTTGGCAAAGACGACGTCCAGGTGGCCGGCCTTGTCCTTGATCTCGGCGAAGATGCGGTCCAGGTCTTCCAGTTTCGACACGTCGCCCTGGATGCCGTGCGCCGCCGCGCCGATGGCGTCGACTGCCGCATCGAGTTCCGCCTGGCGGCGGCCCGTGATGAAGACGGTGGCGCCTTCCGCTGCGAATTCCTTTGCCGATGCCAGGCCGATGCCCGTGGTGCCGCCGGTGATCAGCGCGATTTTGCCTTTGAGTTTCATGGTGCTGCTCCTAAAAAGTGATTTGCGATGTGCTCACTTTAGGCGCGTCAGATTATTCGATAAAGTGGTATAAATGAAGAACTTTATTCCTGTGGATGAATAATCATGGACCAGCTGCTGGCGATCCGCGCCTTTGCGCGCGTGGTGGAAGCGGGCACCTTCACCAAGGCCGCCGATTCAATGAATATGCCGAACGCCACGCTGACCAAGCTGGTGCAATCGCTGGAGACGCATCTCGGCGTGAAGCTCCTGCAGCGCACCACGCGCCGCGTGACCGTCACGCCGGACGGCGCCCAGTACTACGAGCAGACCGGCCCTTTGCTGAAGGAGCTGGAAGACATCGATTCCGGTTTCAGCGTCGCCCAAGGCAAGCCGCGCGGACACTTGCGCGTCGATTGCGGCGGCCTGTCCGCAACCATGCTGCTTCTGCCGGCGCTGCCCGAATTTCTGGTGCAATATCCCGACATCCGCATCGACTTCGGCGTGAGCGACCGCAATGTGGACCTGGTCGGCGATAACGTGGACTGCGTGATCCGCGGCGGTACGCTGAACGACTCCACGATGGTGGGGCGCCGCATCGCCAGCGCCGCCTGGGTGACCTGCGCCACGCCGGCCTACCTGGACGTGCACGGCGTGCCCGCCCACCCGCGCGAGCTGGAAGGTGGCGCCCACAAGCTGGTTCACTACCGGTCGGCGACCAATAGCCGCGTGGCGCCCATGCGCTTCGAGCGCGCCGGCGAAAAGATCGAGATCAAGGCGCCCGGTGCGGTTGGCGTCAACGAGAGCAATGCGCACCTGGTGGCGGGGCTGACGGGACTGGGTGTGTTCCAGACCTTCGCCTTTGCCGCAGCGCCGGCCATTGCGCGCGGCGAACTGGTGCCGGTCTTGCGGGAGTGGCAGCCGGCGCCGATGGAGTTCCATGTGGTTTATCCGTCAAGCCGGCATATGAGCAGGCGCTTACGCGTGTTTATAGAGTGGGTGGCGGAGAGTTTTGCGCAGCGGGCGCTGGGATTGGCCGCGGGCCGGGAGGCAGCGGCGGATCAATGATCCGCCCTACGTATTGTTGGCATGAATATAATTTTTTAGCAGTAATTCGGGAAAATACCTAGGTTTGGCCGTACAAGCGTCTGTTAGAATCAAGGAATTTTCAGAAAGTACACATAGGGGGGCAGTACAGCATGGACTCGGCATCTGATAAAAAAGAAGAACTTCGACAGCAACTTCGCGCAGCCGCACTTGAATATCACGAGTGTCCCAAACCCGGCAAAATCAGCGTTACCCCCACCAAGCAACTCTCCAACCAGCGCGACCTCGCACTGGCTTACTCTCCCGGCGTAGCAGCACCCTGCGAAGAAATCGTCGCCGATCCCGCCAATTCCTACAAATACACTGCCCGCGGCAACCTGGTCGCCGTGATCTCGAATGGCACGGCCGTTCTGGGCCTGGGCAATATCGGCGCGCTGGCATCGAAGCCCGTCATGGAAGGCAAGGGCGTGCTGTTCAAGAAGTTCGCCGGCATCGACGTGTTCGACATCGAAATCAATGAGCAGGACCCGGACAAGCTGGTGGACATCATCGCCGCGCTGGAACCGACCTTCGGCGGCGTGAACCTGGAAGACATCAAGGCGCCGGAGTGCTTCTACATCGAGCGCCAGCTGCGCGAAAAGATGAAGATCCCGGTCTTCCACGACGACCAGCACGGCACCGCCATCATCGTTGGCGCGGCCATCCTGAACGGCGTGAAGATCGTCAAGAAGGACATCAAGAACTGCAAGCTGGTGGTTTCCGGCGCGGGCGCCGCAGCGCTGGCCTGCCTGGACCTGATCGTGGACCTTGGCTTCCCGATCGAGAACATCACCGTGACCGACCTGGCCGGCGTGGTCTACAAGGGCCGCACCGAGCTGATGGACCCGGACAAGGAACGCTTCGCGCGCGAAACCAGCGCCCGTACCCTGGCTGAAGTGGTCGAAGGCGCGGACATCTTCCTCGGCCTCTCCGCCGGCGGTGTGCTGAAGCAGGAAATGGTCAAGCAGATGGCGCCAAATCCGCTGATCCTGGCGCTGGCCAACCCGACGCCGGAAATCCTGCCGGAAGACGTGAAAGCCGTGCGCGGCGACGCCATCATCTGCACCGGCCGTTCGGACTACCCGAACCAGGTCAACAACGTGCTGTGCTTCCCTTACATCTTCCGCGGCGCGCTCGACTGCGGCGCAACGACCATCACGCGCGAAATGGAAATCGCCGTGGTGCACGCGATCGCCGAACTGGCCCACGCCGAGCAGTCGGACATCGTGGCCAGCACCTACGGCATCGCCAACCTGGCCTTCGGCCCGGAATACCTGATCCCGATGCCTTTCGACCCGCGCCTGCTGATCAAGATCGCGCCGGCCGTGGCGAAGGCGGCCTTCGACTCCGGCGTGGCATCGCGCCCGATCGAAGACCTGGAAGCCTATGCGGACAGCCTGCAGCAGTTCGTCTACCGTTCCGGCACGTTCATGAAGCCGCTGTTCTCGGTGGCGAAGAAGGCCGCTTCGGAACTGAAGCGCATCGTGTATGGGGAAGGCGAAGAAGAGCGCGTGCTGCGCGCCGTGCAGGTGGTGGTGGACGAAAAAGCTGGCGCGTCCTATCCTGGTGGGCCGTCCGGCCGTGCTGGAAGCGCGCATCCAGAAGTTCGGCCTGCGCCTGAAGCCCGGCATCGACTACGCCGTCATCAACCCGGACTACGATGAGCGCTATCGCGACTACTGGACTGCCTACTACGAACTGACTTCGCGCAAGGGCGTGACCCAGGAATGGGCCAAGCTGGAAATGCGCCGCCGCCACTCGCTGATCGGCGCCATGATGATCAAGAAGGGCGATGCGGACGGCATGATCTGCGGCACCTTCGGCACCACCCAGCTGCACCTGCACTACATCGACCAGGTACTGGGCCGCCGTCCGGGCGCCTGCGTGTACGCGGCGATGAACATCCTGGTGCTGCCGGAACGCCAGCTGGCGATGGTGGACACCCACGTCAACGAGAACCCGACCGCCAACGAGCTGGCTGCCATCACCATCATGGCAGCGGAAGAGATGAAGCGCCTCGGCCTGGAGCCGCGTGCGGCCCTGCTGTCGCACTCCAACTTCGGTTCGGCCAACACCGAGTCGGCGCAGAAGATGCGCGCCACGCTGCAGCTGGTGCGCGAACGCGCGCCGGACCTGGAAGTGGACGGCGAAATGCACGGCGATACGGCGCTGGATTCCAAGCTGCGCAAAAAGATCATGCCGAATTCCTACCTGGAGCGCGACGCGAACCTGCTGGTGATGCCGAATATCGACGCCGCCAACATCGCGTACAACCTGGTCAAGAGCTCGGCCGGCAACGGCATCACCATCGGCCCGATCCTGCTGGGCTGCGATGCGCCGGTGCACATCCTGACCCCGTCCGCCACGGTGCGCCGTATCGTCAACATGACAGCGCTGTGCGTGGTTGACGCCGTCGCCAACGCCGTCAAAAAAGAGAACGCATGACCGATCTGCTGCTTGCCATCGTCCACCACCTGTTAGCCTTCGGGATTGCGGCGGCCATCACCGCCGAACTGGTTCTGGTCCGACCCGGCATGCAGCCTTCGGCCGTGCGGCTGGCAGCCCGTTACGATGCAGCCTACGGGCTGCTCGCAATAGGCCTGCTGGTGATCGGCTTCCTGCGCGTCTATTTCGGCGCCAAGGGGCATGAGTACTACTTCCACAACCACGTGTTCTGGACCAAGCTCGCCCTGTTCGCGGTGGTGGGCCTGCTGTCCATCAAACCCACGCTGCGCTTCCTGCGCTGGCAGAAGGCCTTGCGCGCCGATCCCGGCTTCGCGCCGGAAGAGGTGGAGATCAAGGCTGTGCGGCGCCGCCTGATGGCTGAAATCCACGTGTTCGCCTTCATTCCGATCGCCGCCGCCGCCATGGCGCGCGGCTACGGCTACGTCCCTTAATTGCATCGCTGTAACATGTTGTAAGCCCGTCCGGCCGCCGGGACGGGCTCTGTTACAATTACGGGTTCGATAACATTCGCAGTTGGAACCGCACATGAGCAAGAGCAAGCGCGCCCTGATCACGGGCATTACCGGCCAGGATGGCGCCTATCTGGCGCAACTGCTGCTGGAAAAGGGCTACCACGTCACGGGCACTTACCGCCGTTCCAGCTCCGTCAATTTCTGGCGCATCGAAGAACTGGGCGTCCAGAACCACCCCAACCTGAACCTGGTCGAGTACGACCTGACGGACCTGGGTGTGACCATCCGCATCATCCAGGATGGCAATTTCGATGAGATCTACAACCTGGCGGCCCAAAGCTTCGTCGGCGTTTCGTTCGCACAGCCTGTGACCACGGCCGAAATCACCGGCGTGGGCGCGGTGCACCTGCTGGAAGCGATCCGCATCGTCAATCCGAAGATCAAGTTCTATCAGGCGTCCACCTCCGAAATGTTCGGCAAGGTGCAGGCCGTGCCGCAAAAGGAAGACACGCCTTTCTATCCGCGCAGCCCCTACGGCGTGGCCAAGCTGTACGCGCACTGGATGACGGTGAACTACCGCGAGTCCTACGGCATCTTCGCCTGCTCCGGCATCCTGTTCAACCATGAATCCCCGCTGCGCGGCCGCGAGTTCGTGACCCGCAAGATCACCGACTCCGTCGCCAAGATCAAGCTGGGCAAGCTGGAAGTGCTGGAGCTGGGGAATATGGATGCGAAGCGGGACTGGGGCTTCGCCAAGGAATACGTGGAAGGCATGTGGCGCATCCTGCAGGCCGACCATCCGGATACCTATGTGCTGGCGACCAACCGCACCGAGACCGTGCGCGATTTCGTGACCATGGCGTTCAAGGCCGTGGACATCGCGATCGAATGGCAGGGCGAGGGCGAGAATGAAACCGGCCATGATTCGCAGACGGGCAAGGTGCTGGTGCGCGTATCGCCGAAGTTCTACCGTCCGGCCGAAGTGGACCTGCTGATCGGCGATCCGGCCAAGGCCCGCAAGGAACTGGGCTGGGAAGCGAAGACCTCGCTGGAAGAGCTGTGCCAGATGATGGTCGAAGCAGACCTGCGCCGCAACAAAGCCGGCTTCTCCTTCTAAGATGACGCGCCGCCTGCAGCTGCTGTCCCCGGGGCGCGAAGGCGAGGGCAAGCGCGCCCTCGTCACCGGCCTGGCGGGCTTCACCGGCCATTATGTGGCGGCCGAACTGCGCGCCGCCGGCTACCAGGTGATCGGCACTGCGGTGCCGGGGCATGGCCATAACGGCGACATGGTGGCGCTGGACCTGACCGACCGCGCGGCCGTTGCCGCCGCCGTGCACGAACTGCAGCCGGACGTTGTCGTGCACCTGGCGGCCATCGCCTTCGTCGCCCATTCGGACGTGGAGCAGATCTACCGCGTCAATGTGCTGGGCACGCGCAACCTGCTGGAGGCGCTGGCCTCGTCGCCGAAAAAGCCTTCGGCCGTGCTGCTGGCGTCCAGCGCCAATATCTACGGCAACAACAGCGTGGAAGTGATCCACGAAGATGTGCCGGCCGCACCGGCCAACGATTACGCCGTCAGCAAGCTGGCGATGGAGCATATGGCCCGCCTGTGGATGGAGCAGCTGCCCATCATCATGGTGCGTCCCTTCAATTACACGGGCGTGGGCCAGGCGGAGAATTTCCTGCTGCCGAAGATCGTGTCCCACTTCCGCCGCAAGGCAGCGGACATTGAACTGGGCAACCTGCACGTATGGCGCGATTTCTCGGACGTGCGCGTGGTCGCCGCCAGCTATCGCGCCCTGCTGGCCGCGAAGCCGGCCGGCCAGGTGTTCAACATCAGCGCCGGCAAGGCTTACTCGCTGGGCGAGGCGATCGCCATGATGGAAGAAATCGCGGGCTACAAGATCAATGTCCACGTCAATCCGGCCTTCGTGCGCGCCAATGAAGTGGCGCGGCTCACCGGCGACAACCGCCGCCTGGCCTCCGTGGTCGGCGCCATCGAACCGGTACCGCTGGAGCAAACCCTGCGCTGGATGTACGAGGCGTAATTGCCGTTCACGGCAAACGAGTAACATGCGCGTACTGCATTTCTACAAGACTTACTATCCCGATTCCTGGGGCGGCATCGAACAGGTGATCCGCCAGATGTGCGTTGGCACCGGCCGCCTCGGCGTGCGCAATGAGGTGCTGACGCTGACCCGCAACGGCGGGCCGGAACTGATGGAGATCGAGGGCCATTCGGTGCACCGCGTGCGCCTGGATTTCGAGATCGCTTCCAATGCCGTGTCCGTGGCGTCGATCCGCAAGCTGGCGCACCTGGCCGAGCAGGCGGATGTGATCCACTATCACTTCCCCTGGCCCTTCATGGATTTGGCGCACTTCATGGCGCGCGTGAAGAAGCCCAGCGTGGTGACCTATCATTCGGACATCGTGCGCCAGAAAACGCTGCTGCGCGTGTACACACCCCTGAAGCGCAGCTTCCTGAAGGACGTGGACTCGATCGTCGCGACGTCTCCGAATTACCTGGCGTCCTCACAAGTGCTGAAGCGCTACGAGGGCAAGGTGACCACCATTCCATTCGGCCTGGACAAGTCGACTTATCCCGAGCCGCGTGCCGAAGTGCTGGAGAAGTGGCGCGCCCGCTGCGGCGAGCGCTTCTTCCTGTTCGTGGGCGTGCTGCGCTACTACAAGGGTCTGCACATCCTGCTGGAAGCTATGGCGCGCAACGGCTATCCGGTGGTGATCGTCGGCGCTGGTCCGATCGAGCAGGAGCTGAAGCAGCATGCGGCGCGCCTCAAACTTGGCGACAAGGTGATCTTCGCCGGCGCCGTGGAGGAAGAAGACAAGGTCGCGCTGCTGAAGCTGTGCTATGCGATGGCATTCCCCTCGCACCTGCGTTCCGAAGCTTTCGGCATTTCGCTGCTGGAAGGTGCGATGTATGGCAAGCCGATGATCTCCAGCGAGATCGGCACCGGCACGACCTACATCAATATTGACCAGGATACCGGCCTTGTTGTGCCACCGAGCGACGTGTCGGCCTTCGACGAGGCGATGCGCACGCTGTGGGAAAACCCGCAGCTGGCGGCCGACATGGGTCGCCGCGCGGAGCAGCGTTATTGGTCGCTGTTCACGGCCGAGAAGATGGCCGAGGATTACGCGGCGCTGTATCGCTCGCTGCTGGCGCGCAGCTGACCATTCACTTCCGCATCAGGGCCACCGCATAGGGATGCAGGGTGGCCGTCATCACACCGGCCTGCACCGCGGGGTCGGCATCCATATACGCTTTTGCTGCCGCGTCGTCCGGCGCTTCAAAGACGACCAGGCCGAAGGTCTTGTCCAGCGGTTCGGACGTTCTGCCGGCCAGGATGATGCGGCCTTTCGCCAGGTCGTCCTGCAGGCGCTTGAAGTGGCGGCCCGTGGCGGCTTTATCGGCATCGCTCCATTTCGCTTCGTCCTGCAGGTGCGGTGCGACGCGCAGCACGTAGAGGTACTGCTTCGTTTTCGCTTCCTCGGCTTGCGCCAGTTGCGGCAGCATTGTCGGCAGCAGGGCTGCCGCGAGGACGGCGCGTAGCGCCAGGCGCTTCATTGTTTTCATGACCGGCCTTTCAGTGACGGGTTGCGTCCATGGTGAGGCCGGCTCTACGCGCTGTCAACAAGCGGGCTGTGAGTTCGATTGCCAGCGAAACCACCAGTCCTGCGGCGGCCAGGATGAAGAGCAGGCGATGCTGTCCACCGCTGGCCGCGAGCAGCCAGGATGAGGCGTAGCCGACCAGGGCCTGGCATAGCGCATAAATGGTCGTGGCGCGGCTCCAGGCGGCTGACTGCCTTTCCGCGTTGCCGGGCAGGAGGCGCTGGATCTGGCTCAGGTAGATCGGCACGATACCCGGCGGGAAGGTGCCGATCACCAGCGTGGCCAGGATCAGCGCCGGGATGTTGGTCGTGCTGACCAGGACCGCGATGGCCGCGATTTGTCCGAGCATGGCGATACGGCTCGTCACGAGCGGCGTGATGCGGTCGCCCATCGCGCCATACATCATCGGGCCGACGATGGCGCCTATCCCATAAGCGATCCAGAACAGCGCGCCCTGCTGCGCACCCAGGCCCAGGCCGCGCGCCACATAGTCGACTAGGAAGATCATCATCGGCACCAGGCCTACGGCCATCAGGGCGTATTGGATGTACAGGATGGTCATCGCCCTCTTTACGTCTTCATCTGCTGCCGCGTGAGCGGCCGCCGTTTTGGGCTTGCCAGCCCGCGACTTGTCCGCCGCGCCATCTCCGTCGCTGCCGCCGGCCCGCGACGCGCTCGCCTGTCGCGCAGCGCCGCCCGCGTCCAACGCCGCAGTGGGGGACGCTGCGTCGTGGGCGGACACGTGGCTGGCTGCCGCTGTGTCAGGCGACGCCGCGCTGGTGGCGGACGCTGCGGGCGAGGTCGCGCGAGTGAGGGACGCGTCGTGCTGGGTGGCCGGCTGGGAGGCTGGCGCAGTGGCGGTGGCGGGGATGGTTGCGGGCGCGGAGTGGAGGGCGCCGGAGGACGCGGGGCGAGGGGAGGGGCTCGTGGCGGGAGAGGGAGGCGAGGTGGGCGCGGGCCAGGCGGTCCAGGTGGCGGCGGTGAGGAGGGCGGAGACGGCGCCGAGGCCGGCCCAGGTCTGCCACAGGCCGATGTGCAGCAGCAGGGGCACCAGCGTGCCGGAAGCGGCGATGCCGAGGCCGAGGCCGAGGAAGATCGCGCCGCTGGCCCTGCCGCGCTTTTCGAGCGGAATATGGGGCAGCACGGTGATGGCCGCCAGCACCATGATGATTCCGCCCGCCAGGCCGGACATGAAGCGCCAGAAGAAGAACCACGATACGGACACCGGCACCGCGCAGGCGAAGAAGGCCAGAGCGGCCAGCGCCATCATCCACTGCAAAGTGCGCCGTGCGCTGAGGCGAGCGGCGAGGGGCCGACCGCCGACCGCGCCGGCGAGATAGCCGACCAGGTTGGCCGCGCCGAGGTAAAGCACGTCGTTGGCCGCGAACCAGTGCGCCTCGATCAGGGGCGGGATCAGCGGCGTATAAGCGAATCGGGCGAGGCCGATGCCAACCAGGCTGGCGCACAGCGCCGCGAAGATGGAACGGCCAACGGAAGGTGAGGAAGACATGAGGAATCCCGGAAAAATGATGTTTGACAGGTGCGTCATGTTTGACAGCGTAGTCAAGTTTGCCAGAGCTGTCAAGAATGCGCTAGAATCCCCTCCATGGTCGGAATACGTCAATTTAACGAAGAAGCGGTGATGGACGCCGCAATGCAGCTGTTCTGGACGCGAGGCTACGCCTCCACGTCCATGCAGGATCTTGCCAGGCCACCGGCGTGCTGCGCGGCTCCCTCTACAACGCCTACGGCGACAAGGAAAAGATCTTTGTGCTCGCCTTCAAGCGCTACCACCGCCAGATCCTGGCGACCTGCCGCGACGCCCTCGCGCATCCGGACTTGCGCATCGCGCTGGAAACCTACTTCGAAAAGCTGATCGCCCTGATGACCAGCATTGGCGAGGGCGCCCACACGCGCGGCTGCCTGACCACCAAGACGGCGGCCGACGAAACGGCGAAAGGCGAGATGATCCTGGGCGCCCTGCGTGGCCTGCTGGATGGCATGGAAGTCCTGCTGACCGAACGCCTGCAAAAGGCCGGCAAGCTGCCGCTGGCGCCGCAGGAGGGCGCGCGTCTGATCGTGACGCTCACGCGCGGCCTGGTGATCATGGAACGCGTCTATTCCGAGCCGGCGCGGCTGCGCGCCAGCGCGGCAGCTCTTATCGATCTGCTGCTGAAGAAGTAGCGCGGTATTCGCCGCAAGTCTTTCCCGTCCATTTCTTGAAGGCGCGCTGGAAGGTGGCGCTGTCGCTGAAGCCCAGCTCCGTGGCGAGCTGGGTAAGGCCGATGCGCGAGGTGGTCAGGCGCGCGATGGCGATGCCGCGCCGCAGATCGTCCTTCAGTTTTTGCAGCGAGGTGTCCTCATGCGCCAGCTGGCGCTGCAGCGTGGCGGGCGACACATGCAGGCTGGCCGCCACCGCCGGCAGGTCCGGCCAGTCCGGATACTGGCGCAGCAGGCAGTTGCGCACTTCCTGGCTCACCGGGCCGAAGCCGCGCGGCGGCAGCAGGATCTGGGCGAAGGCGTCCGGCAGGAAGGCACGTAGCGCTTGCGCATCGCGGCTGACGGGCGTCTGCAACACTTCGGCATCGAACCAGAAGCCGGACGTGGGCTGCAGGAAGCGCCGCGTGCCGGGAAACACGGACGCATAGTCGCGTGCATAGTCCGGCTCCGGAAACATGAAATCGAAATGGCGGATCGGCAGCGGACCGTTGATCAGCCACGCCGCCAGGCGCCACAGCACGCGCACCATGGTCTCCTGCAGGAAGGCCGGCGCCGCCTCGCCTGCACCGGCCCACGCCACATCCATCCCCGCCTCGTCCTTCTGCACGGACAGCGAAAACAGCAAATCATCCTGCAACAGGTTGAGCACCGTGCACATGCGGCGCAAGGCGCTGCCCAGATCCGGCGCGCCCATCCCGGTGCGCGCCACCAGGGCGAAGGAGCCGAGCTTGAAGGGGCGCGAGAACAGGCCCACCGATTCGTCCTTCAGCTCCTGGGCCAGGGTGTAGAACAATGCGACATACTGGTGTGAACTGATGCCCGGATGCGCCGGATCGGTCAGCACGGCGGTGTCGGCGCCCACGCGCTGCAGGTAGGCTGCCACGTCCGCCCCGCGCGCGCCGATGCGGGACAGCATGCCGCGCACGAAGGCGGGGGCGATCAAGGTATCGGTGAGGTCTTTTGCCATTGGTTTTAATGTCCGCTGCAATTGCCCGGCGGGCGGCAAGCCCATAGGATGGGGGAATTATAAGCCGGGGCGTGAGGCGAATTGCCACCGCTACTTTCAACCAGCAGGAGACAGACAGATGACTTCCAATGTATGTGTGGCAGGTGTGGGCATGGTGCCGTTCATGAAGCCGGGCGCCAATGAATCTTATCCCGTGATGGCGTCGAAAGCCGTGCTGGCCGCGCTGGCCGATGCGGGCATCGGCTACAACGATATCCAGCAGGCTTACGTGGGCTATGTGTACGGCGATTCCACCGCCGGCCAGCGCGCCCTGTACGAAGTGGGCATGACCGGCATTCCGGTCGTCAACGTCAACAACAACTGCTCGACCGGTTCGACGGCGCTGTACCTGGCGCGCCAGGCGGTGCAATCCGGCGCGGCCGATTGCGTGCTGGCGCTGGGCTTCGAGCAGATCAGTCCCGGCGCGCTGGGTTCCGTGTTCGGCGACCGGCCCAGTCCTTTCGACCGCTTCGAACACGTGACCGATGAACTGGTGGGCCGCAACGATATCCCGCTGGCGCTGCGCTACTTCGGCGGCGCGGGCCTGGCGCATATGGAGGAATTCGGCACGCCGCTGAACACCTTCGCGAAGATCCGCGCCAAGGCCAGCCGCCATGCGGCCAATAACCCTGTCGCCCTGTTCCGCAAGGAGGTGACGGAAGAGGAGGTGATGGCTTCGCCCATGGTGTGGGAAGGCGTGATGACGCGCCTGATGGCCTGCCCCCCAACGTGCGGCGCGGCGGCCGCCGTGATCTGCTCGGAGGCTTTCGCCCGCCGCCACGGCCTGAACGCCATGGTGCGCATCCGCGCGCAATCCATGACGACCGACCGCGCCGTCAGCTTCGAGGCGCGCGATATGCGCGAGGTGGTCGGCTTCAGCATGGCGCGCGATGCGGCACAGCAGGTGTATGAAGCGGCCGGCATCGGCGCCGAGGATGTGCAGGTGGTCGAGCTGCACGACTGCTTCGCACACAATGAGCTGATCAGCTATGAGGCGCTGGGCCTGTGTCCGCGCGGCGGCGCGCAGAAGTTCGTGGAGGATGGCGACAATACCTACGGAGGCAAGTATGTGACGAATCCTTCGGGCGGGCTGCTGTCGAAAGGCCATCCGCTGGGCGCGACCGGGCTGGCACAGTGCACGGAGTTGGTGCAGCAGCTGCGCGGGCAGGCGGACAAGCGCCAGGTCGAAGGTGCGCGCCTCGCCCTGCAGCACAACCTGGGCCTGGGCGGGGCGTGCGTGGTGACCTTGTACGAGAAGGTGTCCGCATGATCGACCGCGCCTGGCTGGGGCGGGATCTGCCGCCTTCCGAAATGCTGGTGGACCGCGCGCGGCTGCAATTCTTTGCGCGCACCATCGGCGAGACTGACCCGGTCTACCTGGACGTTTCCGCCGCGCGCGATGCGGGCTACCGTGACCTGCCGGCGCCGCCGACGTTCCTGTTCTCGGTGGAGCTGGACAGCGGCACGACCGACTGGATGCTGCGCGAGATGGAAATCCCGCTGGCGAAGCTGCTGCACGGCGAGCAGTCCTTCCGCTACCACAGGCCGGTGTGCGCGGGCGACCGCATCACGGTGCAGTCCACCATCAGCGAGATCTATGACAAGAAGGGCGGCGCGCTGGAATTCGTGACCCGCAGCTCGCGTGTGACGAACCAGAATAATGAACTGGTGGCCGAGCTGCGCTCGGTGCTGGTTGTGCGGCATTGAAGGGGGGAATTCATGAAACCAGGAGATTTGCTGCCGCCGCTGGATCTGCCGCCTGTCGACCGCACCATGCTGGCGCTGTTCGCCGGCGCGTCCGGCGACCATAATCCTATTCATATCGATATCGATTTCGCCCGCCGCTGCGGGATGCCGGACGTGTTTGCGCATGGCATGCTGGGCATGGCCTGGATGGGGCGGCTGCTGACGCAGTGGGTGCCGCAGTCGCAGTTGCGCGAGTATTCGGTGCGGTTTGCGGGGATTACGCATTTGGGGAATGCGATGCGGTGCCGGGGGGAGGTGACGGAATTGCTCGACCTGGATGGCGAGCCGTGCGCGCGTGTGACGGTGGTGGCGGCCAACCAATACGGCCAGCAAAAAACAATCGGCGAGGCCATTGTAGCCGTGGCCCACGGCCGTGGAGCACCGGTCGATGGCCCGTCAGGGCTGTAGGGCGGATCATTGATCCGCCGTCTATGAACAGAGAGGAAACAAAATGAAACTGCAAAACAAAGTAGCACTGATCACCGGCTCCGGCCGCGGCATCGGCCGCGCCATCGCACTGAAGCTGGCCGCCGAAGGCGCAAAAGTCGTCATCGACGACCTGGACGAAGTACCCGCGCAGGAAACGGCCAACGAAATCAAGGCTGCCGGCGGGGAAGCCATCGTCTGCGTGGGCAGCGTGACCGCGCCCGATTTCGCCGAGCGCCTCATCGCCACGGCCATGGAGCACTACAAGGGCCTGGACATCATCATCAACAACGCCGGCTACACCTGGGACAATGTGATCCAGAAAATGACCGACGAGCAGTGGCAAGCCATGCTGGACTGCCACCTGACCGCACCCTTCCGCATCCTGCGCGCCGCCCAGCCGGTGATCAAGGCATTGGCGAAGGCGGAAGCCGAGCAGGGCGTGCGCAATGTGCGCAAGGTGGTCAACATTTCGTCCGTGGCCGGCGTGTTCGGCAACGCGGGACAGGTGAACTACTCGGCCGCGAAAGCCGGCATCATGGGCCTGACACAAACGCTGGCGAAAGAGTGGGGCCGCATGAACACCACCGTCAACTGCGTGGCTTTTGGGCTGATCAAGACCCGCCTGACCGGCAACGCGGCCGAAGGCGCAACCGCCAATATCGAAGGCAAGGAAATCAAGGTCGGCGTCAACAAGGACCTGCTGGCGATGATGGAAGCGACGATTCCGTTGGGCCGCGGCGGCACGCCGGAAGAAGCGGCGGGCGCAGTCTACATGCTGTGCATTCCGGAGTCCGACTACGTCAGCGGCCAGACCCTGCTGTGCACCGGCGGCCTGACCGGCATCTGAGGAGAACGCATATGCTGCCACGCCTGCACCAGCACCCTTGGATGGACGCGGACATCGAAGCCTTCCGCGAACAGGTGCGCCGCTACGTCCACGCCGAACTCGCGCCGCACCTGGACGGCTGGCGGCGCCAGGCTACATCCCGCGCGAAACCTGGCGTCCCTTTGGCGAGCTGGGATTCATGCTGCCGGAGATGGACGAGAAATACGGCGGCCCCGGCGCCACGCTGGCCTATCAGCTGGTGGTGCAGGATGAACTGGCCAAGGCCGAAGTGCCGGCCAATTCGGCCGTGCACACGATCGCCGCGCACTACATCCTCGACTACGGCACGGAAGAACAGAAGCAGCGCTGGCTGCCTCGCCTGTGCAGCGGCGAACTGCTGGCCGGTATCGCGATGACGGAGCCGGGCTGCGGATCGGACCTGAAAGCCATGCGCACGCGCGCCGTGCGCGAAGGCGAGCATTACGTGATCAATGGCGCCAAGACCTTCATCACCAACGGCTTCACGGCGAACCTGCTGGTGCTGGCGCTGCGCACCGGCGACGCCGGCTCCAAGGGTATTTCGCTGGTCGTCATCGAAACGGAAAACCTGCCGGGCTTCAGCGTTGGCCGCCGCCTGGAAAAGATCGGCATGCATGCGTCGGACACGGCGGAACTGGCCTTCGAGGACATGCGCGTGCCCGTGACAAACCTGCTGGGCGAAGAGGAAGGCCGCGGCTTCGGCCAGCTTATGAGCCAGCTGGCCTATGAACGCATGCTGCTGGCGGTGCCCGCCGCTGCCGTGATCGAGCGCTCGCTGGAACTGGCGGTGGAATACACCAAGGAGCGCAAGGCTTTCGGCCAGCCGATCTCGGACTTCCAGAACACGCGCTTCAAGCTGGCCGAATGTGCGACGATGGCGCATGTGGTGCGCAGCTTCGTCAACGATTGCATCCAGCGCCTGCTGGATGGCACGCTGGATGATGAAGCGGCCTATATGGCGAAGTGGTGGTGCTCGGAGCAGCAGTGCAAGGTGACGGACGAATGCCTGCAGCTGTTCGGCGGTTATGGCTATATGGCCGAATACCCGATTGGCCGCCTGTGGGCGGACGCCCGCGTGCAGCGCATCTACGGCGGCACCAATGAAATCATGAAGGACCTGATCGCAAGGAGAGTACTGGAATGAAGCCTCTCACCGGCTTGCACATCGTTGAATTCGAAGGACTGGGACCAGGACCGCTGTGCGGCCGCATCCTTGCCGGTTTCGGCGCAAGTGTAACGCTGGTGATACGCCCTGGACCCGCCGTCGTCGCGGGCCTGCTGGGCGGAGGCTCAGACGGTGTGCGTCCGCTGGCCGAGGGCAAGACCGAGCTGGCGCTGAACCTGAAGGACCCGGCGGATCGCCAGCGCGCGCTGGACCTGCTGGCGCAAGCCGATGGCCTCATCGAAGGCAACCGGCCGGGCGTGATGGAGCGCCTGGGGCTGGGGCCATCGGACGTGGCGGCTGTCAATCCGCGCCTGGTCTATGGCCGCATGACGGGCTGGGGACAGGAAGGTCCGCTGGCGCAGGCCGCCGGCCATGACCTCAATTACGTGGCCCTGAGCGGCCTGCTGTCGCTGGCTGCGCCGGGCGGACAGCTTCCCGCCTTCCCGCCGACGCTGGGCGATGGCGCCGGCGCGCTGGGACTGGCCTTCGGCATGGTCAGCGGCATCCTGCAGGCGCGCAGCACGGGCAAGGGTTGCGTAGTCGATGCGGCCATCACGGACGTGGTGTCCATGCTGGGCGGGATCGCGCAATGGGTTGTCGCAGGCGGAGGCCTGGGCGGGCCGAAGCCGAGTCCCTTCCACGATTCACCCTTCTACGATGTCTACCGCTGCGCCGACGGCGCTTGCATCACGGTAGGCGCGCTGGAGCCGCAGTTTTACGCGCTGCTGCTGGAGAAGCTTGGCTTGCATGATGTGGATCCGCGCAGGCAGTACGATGCGTCCACCTGGCCCGCGCTGAAGGAGCGCTTCACCGCGCTGTTTGCCTCGCAAGATCGTAGCCACTGGTGCGCGTTACTGGAAGGTACAGACGTTTGTTTCGCGCCGGTATTAAGCCTGGCGGAGGCCGCGCAGCATCCGCACAACATTGCACGCCATGCCAGTCCGGCGCTGGCCCCGCGCTTCAAATCTTTCTGACAGCTCAGCCATTATGGTGTAACTTAGACAATATGGGATGGGCACGTCATGAAAACCAAAATTGCCTTCGTATTGTTACTGGCCATCGCGGAAATGCGATGGGGGGATGCGTTCGACTGGATTATTGACAGCTATCCAATCGCCGCCATCCGCAATGTGATGCCTGCCAATATCAGCAGCGGGGACCGCAACGGTCTGAATCCTCACTAGCTGACTGAAAGTCTGTCAGCTGGCATACTGGAGGGATCTGTACTTTCCAGTGCCGCCATGAGCTTTTTCCCGCGCTGTCTTGCCGCGTCCTTCCTTGTCATCGCCGGTGCGGCCAATGCCGCGCCGCCTCCGCGCTTCGCGGATTACCACCACACCGCCTGGACCACGCAGGATGGTGCGCCCACCGAAATCAAGGCCATGGCGCAGACTCCCGACGGCTGGCTGTGGTTGGGCACTCCCACTGGCCTGTACCGCTTCGATGGCGTGCGCTTCAGCCGCTATGTGCTGCCGTCGAAGGCCTATGCGCTGGCACGCCTGCACGAGCTGGTGGCGCGGCCCAATGGGGAGCTGTGGATAGGCGATATGGTGGGCGGCCTGTTTGTGCTGCGGCCGGACGGCAAACTGGAAGATGTCTCGCCGGAGGGTGAACTGGGCGGCACGACGGGCGGCATCCGCTCGATCGCTTTTGGCCGCGACGACAGCGTGTGGGCCGCTACGCCAACGGGTTTGTTCCGGCGCGCTGGCGGGAAGTGGACAAAGATCGGGGAGGCGGTGGGTATGCCGCCGGGCTATATCACCGGGGTGATCAGCGACCAGTATGGCCGCATCTGGGTTGCCGGTCCGGCCGGCGTATTCCGCTTCGATGCCGGCAGTGGGCGTTTCGTCTCGCTGGGCATGGCGGCCGTTGACGGGCGCCTGATCCTGTCGCCTGACGGCCACCTGTGGCTGTCGGAGCGCGACCGCTTGCGACTGGTGCCGGACCAGCCGCCTGGTGGCCTGCAGCCGCGCCCTGCCTATTTTAATCAGGCCGAGGCCCGCTCCTTTTCCCAGTTCGACCGCGCAGGCAATCTGTGGGCGGTGACGGGCCAGCAGGGCGCGGCCCTGCTGGCGGCAGATGCGCTGAAGCCTGAACTGCGCCTGCAGGACAGTGCTGGCGACCGGCTGGATCAGCGCTGGCAACTGTCCTCCCTGACCGTCAACGGCGTGCTGGAAGACCGCGAGGGCAATGTGTGGATGGCGACCCAGTCAGGACTGGACCGCTTCCGCCGCAAGCGCCTGATCCGCCCCGATATTCCCGAAGGCAGCGGCATGTATACGATGGCGTCCGGCGACGGCGGGCGGGTATGGATTGCCGACCCCGAGGCGGTGCGTGCCTGGCGTTTGGGACCGGACGGCGAAGTCGAAGGCAGCGAAGCGACCGGCCTGGTGGCCAATGACCGCGACGGCGCCTTGCTGCTGGTGTGGCCGCGCAAGATCGAGCGCCGCTTCCAGGGCCGGGTCAGCAGCATTGCGCTGCCGCCGGGCCGCGATGGCAAGCCGGTGGATCTGGACCTGGTTGGGGTGCTGGATGACGGCAAGGTGCTGTGGATCGCATCGCTGCAAACGGGCCTGATGGGCTATGTGAACGGCGAGTGGCTGCCGCGTTCGCGCTTCAATCTGCCGGACAAGATCTTCCTGTCCACCCGCGGCGGGCCGGGGCAGCTGTGGCTGGCCTGCGGCGACGGTTCGCTGGTGCTGTATGACGATGGCAAGCTGACGCGCTATGACGCAGCCATGATCGGCGTGGCGACCGTGCTGCGCGCGGGCGCGGAAGTGCTGGCGGCCGGCGCCAAGGGCGTGGCGGTGCTGCAGGAGGGGAAGCTGCGGCTGCTGGTGACAGCCGATCCGGAGGTGCTGCTGAATGTGTCCGGCATCGACGTTACGGCGGATGGCGATTACTGGCTGAATGGCGGCAAGGGGATTGTGCATGTGCGCGCGGCGGACTGGCAGGCGGCGATGCGCGATCCTGCGCGTCCCCTGCGCTATGAGTTGCTGGACAGCGCGGATGGCTATCCGGGCCGCGCCATGCTCGATAACCGCCTGCCCAGCATCTTCAAGGCGCCGGACGGCCGCTTGTGGTTCATGACCACGGGCGGCGTGGTGCACCTCGACCCGGGCGGCTGGAGCGCAATGCAGTGGCGCCGCATGTGCAGATTGAAGGGCTTGGCGCGGGCAGCATGCAGTTCAGCCCTCGCGCGCCGGTCACGCTGCCGGCGGGCGTGCAGGGATTCCAGGTGCAGTACACGTCCACGTCGCTGCGCAAGCCGGAGGGCTTGCAATTCCGCTACCAGCTGGAGGGCGCGGATGCGGGCTGGCAGGAAAGCGCCGGCCAGCGCGTGGCGCACTATAACAACCTGGAACCGGGCACATACCGCTTCCGTGTGGCCGCCGCCAATGAAGACGGGGTGCCCGGCGAGCGTGAGGCGACGCTGGCCGTAACGGTCACGCCCACGCTGACTCAGAGTATGTGGTTCCGCGTGCTGGCGGTGCTGTCGGCGGCCGCCCTGCTTTATCTGGTCTATCGCTATCGCCTGCGGATGGCCACGGCGCGCGTGGAGGAGCGCATGCAGGTGCGGCTGGCGGAGCGCGAGCGCATTGCACGCGCGCTGCACGACACTTTCCTGCAAAGCCTGCAGGCCATTGTGCTGCGCGTGCATACCGTCGCTGCGGAGTTGCCGGAGGGCGGCGCTGCGCGGCGCAAGCTGGAGGTGCTGCTCGATTATGCCGACAAGACGCTGGAGCAGGGGCGCGACCAGGTGCAGGAGTTGCGCAACGGCGCACAGGGCGGGCTGGCGCAGGCGCTGGAGGAGACGGGGCGGACTTTGTCCGAACACCATGCAGGTTACTCGTTTGCGCTGACCGCGGAGGGCTTATCGCGCGGCCTGCTGCCGCAGGTGTCCGAGGAGGCCAGCAGTATCGCGCAGGAAGCTTTGCGCAATGCCTTCAACCACGCGGGACCCTGCGCGGTTTCCGTGCTGCTCTCCTATGGCGCGGAGGAGTTGCTGGTGGAAGTGGCGGACAAGGGATCCGGCCTTGTGCAGGAGGGCAAGGCCGGGCACTGGGGACTGGTGGGCATGCGCGAGCGGGCGGAGCGTGTCGGCGGTACGCTGTCCATCGATTCCGTCCCCGGCGCCGGCACCCGCGTAACGCTGCGCGTGCCGGCGCGGCTGGTTTATTCCGGCTAGCGCTCCAGTGTGAGGCTCAGCAGACCGATGACGACGTCGTTGCTTAGCGTGCGCAGCGTGAGGCTTTGCAGTGGCTTGCTGGCGTTGAGGGGCAAGGCTAGTGCGGTTGCCGCGCCGCCGTCGATGGCGGTGCCGCGCGATTGCAGGCGGATGGCGCCGGTCTTCAGGTCGATGCGCGGGGGGATTGGGCCGGGCCGCTGGAACTGGTAGTCGTCGGTGAAGTAGTCCTGGTCGATGGGCCACCAGTTGCTCGGGTTGTGCAGAGGGAGGCGTTCGATGCTGCCGTCCTGGTAGTGGACGATGATCTCGCCGTTGTCGATCCGGCTTTGCATGAAGTTGGTGGAGCCGGCGAGCAGCAGGTATGCACGTTGTGCATTGCCGCTTAGCGGGATTGTGGCTTCGCGCGGGTAGTTGTGCCATTGGGAGGTGAACAGGATATTGTTCGCCACCGCGTCGCCCGGCGTGGCGAAGGGGACGTTGTTTGGCATGGTGATGGCGCCATTGCCGGCGCGGGCCTTGTCGCGCAGACCGGTGTCGTCGATCTTCGGCAGCGCTTTCACGTGTCCAGCCCAGGCGCCGGCGCCTTGCGCGGGCAGGGAGAGGGAGACGTAGGGCGAGCGCGGCGTCTGGTATTTGCCGGGCTTGAAGATTTCGGTGACGCGATCGTTGAATGGCAGGGCGATTGACTCGTAGTGCGCGGCGGGGTTGGGCGTGCGCCAATCGGCGTTCAGCCCGGTGATCGCGGCCGTGCGCGAGTCGCCAGCGTTGCGGTGCGGGATGCCGGCGGGGGAAGTGGGGGCGCCGGACCAGGTGATGGCGATGGCGGCGCGGCGGGCGAAGGGAGCGTCGATGTGGACGGCGCTGCGGTCCAGGCGCCAGGAGACGGGCTTGCCGTCGACGGTCACGGCCTGCACGCGCGAGTAGGCGGCGGGGATCGCGAGGCGCAAGGTGGAGAAGCGCGCGGCGGGCTGGGTGACCTCCCATTGCTCGCTCAGTCCGCGGCGGGTGAAGCGCAGCGCCAGGTCAGGGTGGCGGAGGCTTGCGTGCGTCCACGCGGAGGGGAAGCCGGGCGATAGAGTGAGCACACCGGATAACGCATCGGGGCGCACACCGAACAAGCCTTCAACCAGGGCGCGCGACATCACGCCGGCGCCGTCGGCAAAATCACGCTGCGATTCGCGGCGGTAGGCGTCGAGGTAGTTCATGGTGCCGACATTGCCCGGCGAGATGCCCATGAACATACTGGCCAGCAGCGCACTCTTGGCCAGCATAAAGGCATCTTCACGCGAGCCGGCCTGCCACAAGGCCAGCGCCGTGTGCAGGTTCTCGCCCATGACCACATTGTTCACCGACCAGGAGTAGGGCATCCAGTTCGTGGTCGGCAGCATGGCGTAGGCAGCGTCGGACGGCACGCCTTCGCCGCGCACGGGCAGCGGCTTGAACTCGCGCAGCAGGGCGGCGGACATCCGGGCGCTTTCTTCAGGTGTGGCCACCCCGGAATCGATGGTGTGGTAGTAGGTCCACAGACCATAGGAAGGATGGAGCTGCTGCGTGCCCAGGACGTCGCGGTATTCGGCAAAGGCGCCCTGGTCCGGCATCCACAGGTAGGCGCGCATGGCTTGCGCAATCAGGTCCGCTTCGCGCTCATATGGCGCTGGGTCCTTGCCGATCAGGCGCGCGATGCGGGCGGCGCTGCGGTTGGCGTAGACGTTGTAGGCGGACGAGTAGGCGACGCCGCCGCCGTTGTAGTAGATGTCGTCGCTGGCCCAGATGGTCGCGTAGGCTTCGTACAGCGGCAGCTTGCTGTCGCCGAATTCGCGGCGGAACAGGCGGCGCTCCCAGGCCAGGTGGCGCTCGATCACGGGCCATACCTCTCGCGCGTATCCGACGTCGCCGGTCCAGAGCAGATGACGGAACAGGGCGTCGATGAAGACCATGTTCATGTCGTAGTGGGAGTTGGAGAGGTCGCCATTGCTGTGCAGGGCGGCTTCGTGGCGTGCCAGATTGTTTGCCGCGTCGGCCGGCGGCAGCGATGGCGGAATGGGGCTGGTGTTCTGGCCTGTTGTCCAGTTGTCGAAGTTGCGGCGCGCGCGGTCGTGCCAGCCCAGCGCGTCCAGTGCGTAGGGACCGCGCCAGCCGAGCAGCCTGGCGCGCCAGGCGATGGCGCCGTGCATGATCGCTCTTGTTGTGCCGTCCCACAAGGCGTCGGCGGCAACGTTGAGCGCGCCGGCGGCGGCGTTTATATATGCGTCGGGCGTGTCGATGCGGACTTTGCTGCGCAGGGCGTCGAAATGCTGGCGTGTTTCAGCGAGCAGGGACGGCAGTTGGGCGCGCGTGTAGACGGCATCGCGCGTCATTTCGAGCGGACGGACGTCGCGCGGAGCCCCGGCGGTAACGGCGGAGTAGGTGTCCAGCTCGCGCGCGACGGCGGTGCTGCCTACGCGCTGGAGGGAGAGCAGAAGTGGCGCACCATTGCGCAGCGGGGCGCGGCCGACGAGGACCGGCGCGGCGGGTCCGGGCGCGACAGGCGCATCGGCGCGAAGCAGGGCGGGGAGGTCGTTCCACGATGCGGCGTCGGCGAGGTGCTGGGTGGCGCCGGCGGGGACGATGCCGGCGATGGTGGCGGCGCGGCTGGCGAGGACGAAGCCATCCTCGTGCGGCGCGATGACGTTCTGTTTTGCGAAATCGGAGCGGAACTGGAAGAACTGGGAGATGGGGACGCTCTCGGTGCCGATGTCGCCATCGCGGCGTCCGCGTTCGCCGTTCACGCCGCCGTAGACCCAGACCAGCTCAGTGCCTGCTGCGACGCCGCTCGCTTCGGCGCGCAGGATCAGGCCCTCGGTGCGCGCGTAGGCCAGCACCGCCAGGCGCAGCACGCCGCGCGGGCCAAGCGCAGGATCGCGGATCTCGTATTGCAGTTCGCCGGGACGATACCGGAAAACTGTATCGCGTGCGGAATGCAGCCATTGCACGCCGGCCGCGCTGCGCACTGCCAGGCGCAGATTGCCGCCGCGGCCGGGCAGGTAGAGCAGGAACTCGGGCTTGTCGCCGCCATCGACGCGAAAGGCCGTGTGGCCGCCATATAAAGAGCGGTTGAAGAACTCTGCACCATTGTGGTTCACGAAGTCCGCGCCATCGGGACGATAGCGCAAGGGCTGGCCTGCGTCGCTTGCGAGATTGGGGCGCAGCGCGACGGCGGCGGGAACGTACGGAGTAGGCGCGGACGGCGCGGCAGCACAGGCAGTGAAGGCAGCAAGAGCAGCGCATACAAGGCACACGGCGCGCGCAAGATTTTTCATCGCATTCCTCGAAAACGGGCAATGCGATTGATGATAGCGGGGGGAGGTGCAGCGGCATGCTCATCATGATGAGCAAAGAGAGGTGGTGCCCGAGGCCGGAATCGAACCGGCACGCCTTGCGGCGGCGGATTTTGAGTCCGCTGCGTCTACCAATTTCACCACTCGGGCAATTCAAATGCGCCGTGCATTATTACCGATTTGATCAGTGTGGGCAAGCCGGAGTGAATACCTTTCTAATAAAGGCACTTAACTCAGCGTCGTAACGCTATGAGGTGCAGTCGCCGCATTGAAAAAAATCAAGAGCCCAACGGCTAGCCAGTGCTCAATCGCGGGGGTAGATTGGAAGGGCTGTCCTGCACAAGAAGACGGCTCTCCCACGTGATGCAGATGCTGAATCGGAGGGTGAAAACATGAATCACGTAGTCCTGAAAGTGCTGGCACTGACTGTGCTGGCGGGCGTATCGACTGTCGCTGCAGCCCAAGACCAGGCAACCGTTCAGGTGCCTGCAAGCGCACAGCCTTCCTACCGTTTGGCCCCGCAAGAGTTCTACAACTATGAACAGCGGTACTTGCTGGATAACGGTCTGGCGCTTCAGATGTCCCAGAAACGCCATCGCTACTACACATCGCTGCGTAACCAGCAGCCTGTCGAAGTTTACCCGATCGCGCCGGGCGTATTTGTCTCGTCGCTGGGTACCAGGCTTGAGTTCAGGGACGAGGGCGACATGATCGTCATCACCCATCTTGATCGGCTGCCCTATGCCGGCACGCTGAACATCGATAAGGACCGTGTCTTCGTCGTGACGAGATAGGTCCCAAAGCCGATTGCAGTTCATCGACGCGCCGTGCGTTTATCCCCCGGAATTTGCGGTTCGTCGCTTCCAGCTGCATGCCTGCCGCATCGTTTGCTACCTTATCACTGTCCCCGCACAAAAGAAGAGGCGGGGTCGACCAGGCAACCATTCGGAGAAGATGATGAAAAAAGTACTGTTCAGCGCCCTGGCAGCGCTCGCCCTGACCGGCATGGGTTCCGCTTTCGCAGCAGATCCACAAGACGCAACGGTCCAGATCCGCGCAAGCGGCGACTACAAACTGGGCGTCAGTGAGTTCGACGACTACGCCTTCACCTATGGCCTGAGCACCGGCCAGAAAATCAAGTTCACGCGCTCCGGCGGCCAGCATTTCTATGCCCAGCTGAAGAACCAGACACGTGAACCCATGTATGCCGTATCCAAAGGCGTGTTCGTGACTGCGAGCGGCGCCCGTGTAGCATTTGGTGATGACGGCGACCTGGTCACGATCAACAACTTCGAACGCATGCCGATGGCAGGCGTATCGGGTACCAACGTGACTGTCGTCGCCAGCCGTTAAGGTTGATGGTGGCGCGGTCCGCCCGGCGGGCGGGCCGCACGCCCGCTATATTTATGCGGCCTGCTGCAGCGGAATGGGATCGAGGCGCTCTTCAAGCAGGACGAAGATTTCGTCCTTGGACAATACATAACGGTCCATCAGTTCACCTTTGATCGATTCCATCACCGCGCGGTAGTCGCCGATTGATTTCAGCGTCTGGCTGTACAGCTCATCGGCCTTCGCTTCGAGCTGGGACAGGCCGTGATCGGCTGCAGTCTCGCTCTTGAATTTGCTGTAATCGAGCTTGGAACGCGAGTACATCGACAGGCGGTTGACCATCGTGTCCAGCATATTGGTGGCCTTCTCGATATCGTTCTGGCTGCCCACCGAGATACCGCGTGCGCCGTAGAATAGTTCTTCCGCCGCCACGCCGCCGTACAGCTGCATCACATCGCGCTCCAGCTCTTCCAGCGTGCGCAGCGACATGTCGTCGCCGGCCGACAGCACATAGCCCAGCGCATTCAGCTTGGATACGGACTCGGTCGAGATCTTCAGCAGGTGCGACTTTTCCTTCACTTCGGCCAGCGGCATGCCTACGCGCAGATAGGGGTCGATCTGCATGAAGAAGTGACCCAGTTCGTGCAGGGCGATGCGCTCGCGCTGGCGGGTCTTCTCGGCGGTGGTGGCACGGTCGGTCAGGCCGATGGTGGCGCGTTCAAAGGCGCGGAACATCAGGTCGGTATTGATGACCTGCTTGTCCTGGATCGACAGCAGCGACGCGCGTTCCACCACGGTTTCCAGCAGCGCCGGGCTGAGGTTGTTGGTGATCTCGGCAACCTGTTCCAGGTCCATATCGTTCCAGTCGACCAGGCCCTTCTCCTTGCGTTCCAGGAAGGAGCGCAGCAGTTCGCGGCGCTCGGTCTTGTTCGGCAGGCGGAAGTTGATCTTCACGCTGAAGCGGCGCAGCATCGCTTCATCCATCTGGCTGTTCGAATCGTCGAAGTTGGAAGCGACGACCCAGATCACGCCGGCGCCTTCCTCGCTCTTCACGCCATCGAGCAGGCCAAGCAGGGTGTTGGCGGTATCGTCTTCCCACTTCTTTTCGCCGCGGCCGCGCGGCATGAACAGGGCTTGGGCTTCGTCCAGGAAGATGATGCAGTTGCCGCGTGCGCAAGCCTTGCGGTACAGAGCGTTCAGCGCTTTGGAGCCGCCGCCCACATAACCCGATTCCAGCGCCGAACCGGAGGCCTGGATCAGCGGATAGTTCAGGCGCTTGGCCAGGTAGCCGGCCAGCTTGGTCTTGCCGGTACCGGCAGGGCCGGTCAGCATTACGTTGAATGGCTTGTCAATATTGTGCTGCTTGTACACTTCGCGGTTGCGGATCATGTCTTCCAGGTGCAGCACTTCCTGCTTGATGTCGTCCATGCCGATCAGGTCATCCATTGAGCCTTTGAGCTTGTCCGGCGTGATCACGGAGGCGGACATGCCCATGCCCGGCAGGCCGAACTTCAGCACGAACAGCAGCAGGCCGATGACGAAGATGTCAAAGGCATGGCGCTTGACGAAGGTGGTCACGCCAGCCATGGCGCCGCCTTCATCCTCCAGCACGCCCTTGTGGGCGGCCAGGTACTCGTCCCTGGCAATCGCGTAAGGCAGGTTATTGCGCAGCAGCACTTCGCGTTCCAGGCTCAGGTGAGAGGTCGACGGCACCACCACCACATGCAGCTGCGGCGAATCCTTGTATTTATAGATATAGCGCGGCGCTTCAGACAGCGGGCGGGCGATCAGCAGGTAATCCAGGCGCTCGCGCTGGGCCACCAGGCCGGTGATCTCGGAAATATTCTGCGACCGCACCACCGGGCTGGCATCCTGCGCCGAGTCACCCCGCAGCAGGGCGAATGCAATGGCTGCAACCGTCAGCAGACCCAGGGTGATGCGCACCATAGGATTCTTGAGCGCAAGCTGAAGTTTGTAGATGTTGAACATGACTCGACCGAATAAAAACAGATGAATGGTCGCGCGGGAGATTGGGCGCGGAGAAGTGTGCATGCCGAACGGCAACGCGTCGTATATGTGGACTATACCGGTGTCCGCAAGCCTTGTGTCCAGTGCTTACGAAAAAAATTTTGCCCCGCAACAGGCAAAAATGTCATTTGTAATCAGTTATCTACGCAGAATGACAAGGACTATTTCTGCTCTGTCCAGTTTTCGTATTTGCGTTCCAGGCGGGCGAAGCTGCCGTCGCGGCGCATGGCGTCCAGCGTCGCGTTCATGCGCTCGATCATCGCATCCGGCACGCTGGTATTGCAAGCCAAATAGACTTTCACGCGGTTGAAAACGAGCACGGGGACGATGTCCGGCGCATAGCGCGCCAGCAGGCTGGCGCTGCTGGCGCTGCGCATGCTGACGGCCCACAGGTCGATGCGGTCGACCATCAGTTTCTTCGGGTTGGATTGATCATTCGGCACGGGATCGACATGGAAGCCGCGGGCGCGCAGGTATTCATCGCGCGAGTCGCCGTTGTAGGTGCCGATGCGCAGGTGGCGCGCATCCTCCAGCGTGTTGAGGTGAAACTTGTGGCCAGCGCGGCCAAGCAGCAGCCACTCCGCTTCGTCGGTCGGGCCGACCCATTTGAACTGCTTTTCCCGCTCCGGCGTGCGGGTGGTGGAATAGACGCAGGTATAGGCATCGCGCTGCGCCATCATATAGGCGCGTTTCCAGGGCAGGATGCCGATCGTATATGTGATGCCGGAACGCTGCAGCATTTCGCGGATCTTTTCGCCTTCGCGGCCGATGACTTCGTTGCCGGACCACAGTGCTGGAGGGCGGCGACAGTTCGGCCGTGATGGTCAGCGCGGGCATGGGCGGGGCGGACTGCGTGTGCGCCGTGATTGCCATTGCCAACAATATTGCAGATGTTGCCATACCGCCCTTATCGATTCCCTTGCGCAACAGAATAGCAGTTGCCCAGATGACCGGGCAACTGCGGACTGGTCAGGGCTGGCGGCGGTACAGGCGGAAACGCTCGACGCGATCCGAGGCGCGGCGGCCTTCCCACAGCAGTTGCCACTGCGGGCCGGGGGATGGCGGCTGGGCTTTTCCTTTGATGCTAAGTTGCAACAGTAGCAGCTTGCACTGGCCGCCCTGCACGCCGACGAAGGGGAAGCGGGCGTAATAGGCGAAGGAGGCGCGCTGCGGGGCGCCCATATTGCTTTCGACGCAATCGGTGTCGCCCGGCAGCACGGCTGCGGCCTGGCGCGCCACGGTCGCGTAGCTCTTGCTGTAGTTCACGTGCGGCAGGAACAGCGTCATCAGCAGGATCCAGATCAGGATCAGGCCGCCCGACGACAGGACGACGGCGCGCCACAGCACGGTGGGGCGGCGCGAGATGCGCCAGTGCACCAGCAGGAACCAGCCGGCGGTCGCGCACAGGGCGAGCAGCAGGCCGGGCAGGTTCAGCTCGGGCTCGTAGCCGGGGATCAGTTTCAGCACATTGTGCGCCAGCTTGGCCGGCCAGCCGGAGAGCTGGGCGTACCACATCAGCCACAGGAAGGCAGCGAGGAAGGTCAGCACCATCACGCTGAACCAGTCGATGGCGTTGATGGCGCCGCGCTTCATGGTCAGCAGGCCGAAGGCGGCCATGATGGCCAGCGGCGGCAGCAGCATCAGCAGCTGGCCCTGCTCGGGATTCGGATGCAGCAGCACCAGCACGGTGGCCACGGTGACGAAGGTGGTCGGCACCACGATATGCAGCAGGTTGCTCTGGCGGCGCCAGGCCCACACGGCCCACAGGGCGAAGGGCCAGGCGGGCCAGAAGAACCAGACGCCGACGCGGAAGAAGGTACGCAGCGATTCGGCTGTCGGGCTCAGCTGGGCCAGGTTCCAGGCTTGCCAGGCGGGCAGCGGCGACTGGCCGTAGGGCTGGGCCATATTGGCGGGCAGCAGCCATAGCAGGGCGATGGCGGCGGCAATGGCGGCCGTGCACAGCAGGTCGCGCAGCGAGCGGCCGGCGGGGAAGGCGAGGAAGCGGGTGCAGGCGTACAGGGCCACCAGCACGAAGGCGGGCATGACCCAGCCGCGCGCCAGCGTCATCAGGCCGAGTGCCAGGCCGATCAGGGCGGCGTTGCGCAGCGAGGGCAGCTCCATATAGCGCACGGAGCGGTACAGGGCCAGGCCCAGCAGGGCCGTCATCAGCGGCTCGGACGTGGTTTCGTGGCTGTGCACGAGCAGGCCCAGGCTGCCCAGGTAGATCAGCACGGCGGCGTCGGCCAGGGTGCGGCCGAAATCGTCCGGCTCGGGCTGGCCGCCGAAGGCCAGGCGCAGCGGCTGGGCTTCCGGGCGGCGGCCCAGGTTGAAGGTGGCGAACCACAGGGACAGCACGCCCAGCAGGAAGACGGCGATCGTCGCCACACGGGCGCCGCCCACGTCGCCGATCAGCCAGCCAAACAGCTTGATGCCGAGGGCGCCGAACCAGAAGGCCAGCGGGCCTTCCTCGGGCTGGGGCAGGCCGGCGATATTGGGCAGCAGCCAGTCCTGCCAGCCGCCATGGGCCATGGTCCACATGATGCCGAAACTGGCCGCGTCGTCATTCTTCCACGGTTCGCGCCCGATCAGTCCCGGCAGGATATAGAGCATGCCGAGGGCGAAAATGGCCCAGCGGGGCAGGGTGCGTGTGGCGGAGGCAGGTAGACGGACTGGCTTCATCGGTCTTGGTTTTTGTTATGAAAGCAGGAGTATGACTGCTAAACGGTTTGCGGGCGTAAAAAAAGGCAGCCGCAGCTGCCCTTTTTTCGGTGCGACGCGCTTAGGCGTTGGCAACGGCAGTCTTGGAACCGACTTTGCCGAACTTCTGGCGGAACTTTTCCACGCGACCGGCGGTGTCGACGATCTTGTGCTGGCCGGTGAAGAACGGGTGGGACTCGGACGAAACTTCAATCTTGACCAGCGGGTACTCTTTACCGTCGTGAGTGCCGGTTTCGCGGGTCTGGATGGTCGAACGGGTCACGAACTTGAAGTCGCACGATACGTCGTGGAACAGGACTTCGCGGTAATCTGGATGTGCGTCTGCTTTCATGCTTTTCTCTCAATTTTTGGTAGCCAAACAGCACTTCGGCGGTCTGTGTTGCCTCTTGACCCGATTGCTATCCACTTGCCAGGTTTAAATGAACCGGGGATTATACACGAAAACCCAGGGCGAAAGCAGGTGGCAGCCACGATGTGGCAGCCACCCGTTCCGCGCCGCGTGCCAGGATGGCAGTGGGTTTTAGCCGCCGCGGCGCATCATGTCGAAGAACTCGGTGTTGGTCTTCGTCGCCTTCATCTTGTCGAGGATGAACTCCATCGCTTCGATCTCGTCCATCGAGTACAGCAGCTTGCGCAGGATCCAGATCTTTTGCAGCTGGTCGGCCTTGATCAGCAGTTCTTCGCGGCGGGTGCCGGACTTGTTCAGGTTGATCGACGGGTAGGTGCGCTTTTCGGCCAGGCGGCGTTCCAGGTGCACTTCCATATTGCCGGTACCCTTGAACTCTTCGTAGATCACGTCGTCCATGCGGGAGCCGGTTTCGATCAGGGCGGTGGCGACGATGGTCAGCGAACCGCCTTCTTCCACATTACGCGCGGCGCCGAAGAAGCGCTTCGGGCGCTGCAGGGCGTTGGCGTCCACACCGCCGGTCAGCACCTTGCCGGAGGCAGGGATCACGGTGTTGTAGGCGCGCGCCAGGCGGGTGATGGAGTCCAGCAGGAT
This sequence comes from Pseudoduganella sp. UC29_106, assembly GCF_044055365.1. Lineage (NCBI taxonomy): Bacteria > Pseudomonadati > Pseudomonadota > Betaproteobacteria > Burkholderiales > Oxalobacteraceae > Pseudoduganella > Pseudoduganella sp. UC29_106. The sequence goes on from NZ_CP171977.1 coordinate 405,999, forward strand.
CACCACGTCCTTCTTCATTTCGACCAGGCGCTTGGCCTTTTCCATCACCATCTCGGCGACCTGCACGTGGCGGGTGGCCGGTTCGTCGAAGGTCGAGGCCACCACTTCGCCGCGCACGGAGCGCTGCATCTCGGTCACTTCCTCGGGACGTTCGTCGATCAGCAGCACGATCAGGGTCACGTCCGGATGGTTGGCCGTGATGGCGTGGGCGATGTGCTGCAGCATGACGGACTTGCCGGACTTGGGCGAGGCCACCAGCAGGCCGCGCTGGCCTTTGCCGATCGGGGCGATCAGGTCGATGATGCGGCCGGTGATGTTCTCGGCGCCATTCATGTCGCGTTCCAGGCGCAGCGGCTCGTTCGGGTGCAGCGGCGTCAGGTTCTCAAACAGGATGCGGTGTTTGGAGGCTTCCGGCGATTCGCCGTTGACCTTGTCTACCTTGACCAGGGCGAAATAGCGTTCGCCGTCTTTCGGAGTGCGTACTTCGCCTTCGATGGAGTCGCCGGTGTGCAGGTTGAAGCGGCGGATCTGCGACGGGGAGATATAGATGTCGTCCGTCGATGCCATATAGGAGGCATCGGGCGAGCGCAGGAAGCCGAAGCCATCCGGCAGCACTTCCAGGGCGCCGTCGCCGAAAATCTGTTCGCCGGCTTTGGCGCGCTTCTTCAGGATGGCGAACATCAGCTCCTGCTTGCGCAGGCGGGCCGCATTGTCGATATCCAGGCTAATGGCCATTTCCAGCAGCGCCGAAACGTGCATGGCCTTGAGTTCAGATAGATGCATAAATGTTTGAGTGTCCCGCGACGGGAAAGTAAAGGTAGGGGAGGGAACTGCGTGGAAAAAATTATTAAAGAGGAAAGGTTTTTGGGCCTTTCCCCGCCATCCAGGCGGTACTGCGGGCGCAGTGCCGCCTATCTTACTTAAATATTGCTGTCAATGAAAGAGGTCAGCTGGCCTTTTGCCATCGCGCCGACTTTTTGTGCAGCAGGAACGCCGTTCTTGAACAGGATCAGGGTCGGGATGCCGCGGATGCCGAACTTGCCCGGCACGACCTGGTTGCTGTCCACGTCCAGCTTGGCGATGGTCAGCTTGCCGTCGTATTCCTTGGCCACTTCTTCCAGGATCGGGGCGATGCTCTTGCAAGGACCGCACCACTCGGCCCAGAAGTCCACCAGCACGGGGCGGTCCGCTTTCAGTACATCGGCTTCGAACGATGCATCGGTAATGTGTTTGATATTGTCGCTCATGTTAAGTCCTTAATAGTAGTTCGCCCGGGATTATCCCTTGCCGTTATCGCCCATCTGGAGATGAACTGCACTAATTCAATATTGGAATAAACAAGAGGGAATCAGGGCGGGTAATGGAACAAATAATAACCTATTTTTTCCATTTGTGTAGTTACCCCGCCACGGTCCGCACTCAAACGGTGCGCTGCGCCGCCGCCTGCACCAGCAAGTCGGCCAGCACCGAGGGCGGCACCGGCTTCTTGCAGGCGCCGATAATGCTCAGGCCCTGGGCCGAGGCCAGCGTTTCGGCGGCCTTCAGGATGCCGAGTCCATGCCGGACAGCAGGATCACGCAGCCGCCGAAGTGGCTGTCGGCCGCCAGGCGCAGGAATTCGATGCCGTCCATCTCGGGCATGGACAGGTCGCAGATCAGCAGGTCGGGGCGGAACTGCGGCAGGGTCTTCAGCGCCGCGCGCGCATCGCTTTCGCTGCGCACGTTGAGCTGGCCCAGGTCTTCCAGCATGTCGGCCAGCAGCGACAACATGAAGGGGTCGTCATCCAGTAGCAGGATGCGCAGCGGCGTGAGGGGAGTATGTTCAGTCGTCATCAGCAAAAGTGGTGTTATTCATGATGTGTTCGCTGACCCTGGCCAGCAGGGGCCACAGCTGCGCCAGCAGGGCGCGGGCGCTGGCCTGCTCCTCCTGCGGCGAGGCGCCGGCCAGCTGCTCCAGCGCCTGGCAGCGCTCGGCGATGCCGAAGGCGCCCACGGTGCGCGCCGAGGACTTGATGCGGTGGCCCAGCTCGCGCACCTTCTGCACGTCGCCGGCATCGAGCGCCGTTTCCATTTCGTTGAAGCCGTCCTCGGTGGTCTGCAGGAACTTGAAGGCGAACTTGCGGATCTTGTCCGGATGGTAGCCAAGCAGCTGGGCCAGCACGGACAGGTCGACAATCTCCGGATCGCCCGCCAGCATGGGACGGAAGCTGCGGTTTTTGCGCGGCGGGGCCGGGCGCGGCGCCTCGGCCGCGCTGCGTTCGGGCAGCCAGCTGGCGATGGTGCTGTACATCAGGGCCGGCTGGATCGGCTTGGTGATGAAATCGTCCATGCCGGCATCCAGGCAGCGCGCGCGGTCCTCGTTGGTGGCGGTGGCCGTCATGGCCAGCACGCGGGTTTCGGCCAGCTCGGGGTCGGCGCGGATGCGGCGCGTCGCCTCCAGGCCATCCATCAGCGGCATCTGCACGTCCATCAGCACGCAATCGAAGGACGCCTGGTGCAGCAGGTCGAGCGCTTCGGCGCCGTTGTTGGCCAGGCAGACGGAGGAACCGGCTTCCTCCAGCATTTCCAGCGCGATCTGCTGGTTGAAGGTATTGTCTTCCACCAGCAGGATGCGGGCATCCTTCAGCAGGCCCATGACGGTGGCCTTGCGGGTGGAGGCCATCAGCTCGGCGGCCGCGTCCTGCACCTCGCTGATCACTTCGGCCACGGGGCGCTGCGACACGCCCAGGCGCGCCGTGAACCAGAAGGTGGCGCCTTCGCCCGGCGCGCTCTGCACGCCCACCTCGCCGCCCATCAGCTGCGCCAGCTGCTTGCAGATGGCCAGGCCCAGGCCGGTGCCGCCATAGGCGCGCGTGGTGGAGGTATCGGCCTGCTGGAAGGACTGGAACAGGCGGTGCTGCTCCTGCTCCGACAGGCCGATGCCGTGGTCGCGCACTTCGAAGCGCAGCACGCAGTGCTGGTCGTCGCCCACCACCTTGCGGATGGCGATTTCGATCGCGCCATTCTCGCTGAACTTGATGGCGTTGTTGGTGTAGTTGATCAGCACCTGGCCCAGGCGCAGCGGGTCGCCGCGCAGCACCTTGGGCAGGGCCGGGTCGAGCTCGAATTCCAGCGTCAGGCCCTTGGTGCCGGCCTTGGGCGCGACCACCGTGGTCAGGGTCTGCACCACGTGCTCGATGGAGAAATCGGTCTGCTCGATTTCCAGCTTGCCGGCCTCGATCTTGGAAAAGTCGAGGATGTCGTCGATGATGCGCAGCAGGTGCTCGCCGGCGAAGCGGATCTTTTCCAGGTAGTCGCGCTGCTGGGGATCGAGCTCGGTCTTCAGCGCCAGGTAAGCCATGCCGATCACGCCATTCATCGGCGTGCGGATTTCGTGGCTCATATTGGCCAGGAACTGGCCCTTGGCCTGGCTGGCTTCCTCGGCGATCTTGCGCTGCTCCTCCAGCTGCGCGGTGCGCTGGGCCACGCGCTCTTCCAGGTGCTCGTTCAGCTCGCGCAGCTGCTGCTCGGTATGCTTGCTGTCCGTCACGTCCAGGCACATGCAGATCAGGTAGGCGGGCTGGCCCTGCTCGTCGTACACGGGTTTCTTGAAGGTGCGCAGGCGGCGCTGCTGGCCCAGCGTGGCATTCCACACCGTTTCCTCGTAATCGATCTGCACCCGGCCGGCAAAGGCTTGCCGGTCCTTCTCGTGGAATTCAGCCACGTCGGCCGGCGCGTGCAGGGCGCTGTAGTCGCCCCCGTTCAGCTCCGCGAAGCGGTAGCCGAACAGCTGCTCGCTGGCGGGGTTCATCAGGAGCATGCGGCTGTCCGGGTCCTTGATGAACAGGCCGATGGGCAGCATGTTGATGATCTCCTGCAGGCGCTGCTCGTTGCGCCGCAGCTCGTCCTCGATGCGCTTGCGGTAGCTGATGTCGGTCAGGCTGGCCACCACCATCAGGCTGGCGCCGTGCTCGTCGCGCATCGGTTCCGCGTTGACGGAAAGCCAGCTGGTGCGGCCATCGGGATGCGGCACGCCCATCACCACGTCGCGCACCGACTGGGCCGAGGCGAGCGCCTGCAGCACCGGATGCTCGGCCGGCGCGAAGGGCGTGCCATCCTCGTGGATGCCGGGCCACTGCGGCACGCCGCGCGCGGCGGCGCGGCCCAGCAGGCGGGCGGCGGCGGCGTTGCTTTCGACCACGGTGCCGGCGCTGTCCAGCACCACCAGGCCGTTGGTGACGGCATTGAAGACGGAGGCCAGGCGCTGGCTGGAATGGCGCAGCGCGATCTCGGCCAGGCGGCGGTCGGTAATGTCGGTGACCATGGCCAGGGTGCCGGCGTAGCTGCCGTTGTCGGCATTGATCTGGGTGGCCGAGAGCAGGCCCCACAGCGTCGAATGGTCCTTGCGGTGGAAGCGCACGTCGGCCTGCTCGGGCTGGCCGGCGTGGCGCTGCGGCTGGCCGATGCGGCCGTGGTGGTCGGGATCCATGAAGTCGCGCATGGGGCGGCCCAGCATTTCTTCCGGCTCGTAGCCCAGCATGCGCGCCATGGTCGGGTTGACAAAGCTGGTGCGGTCTTCCGCATCGGTCATCCAGATGCCTTCGGCGGCGGTCTGCACGATCAGGCGGTAGCGCTCGGAGCTGGCGTGCAGCGCTTCCTCGGCGCGCTGGCGCTGGGTCATGTCGCGCACCGACAGCACGGACAGGCCCTGGCCCGCCATCTGCATCGGCGCCAGGTGCACCATGGCGGGGAAGTAGGTGCCGTCGTGGCGGCGCGCGGTCAGCACGCGGCCCGGCATCTGCGGCCGCGAGAACAGCTCGCGCGGGCGGCCGGGCGCGCCGCGCATCACGTCCCGGCACCAGCAATTCCATCGACAGGCCGGCCATCTGCCCTTCCGGATAGACGAAGCAGCGCTCGCAGGCGGTGTTGGCCTGGTGCACGCGGCCGTTGCGGTCGGCCACCAGCATGGCGCCGGGCAGCGCTTCCAGGATGGCGGCCAGGCGCGCTTCCTCGGCCAGCACGCGGTAGGAAATGTCGCTGATGGTGCCGGACAGGCGCAGCGGCCGGCCCGCCGCATCGCGCGCCATCACCATGCCGCGCGCCAGCACCCATTTCCAGCTGCCGTCGCGGCAGGCCATGCGGAATTCCATCATGAACGGGCCCTGCTCGCTGGCCGGATCGTCCAGCCGGGCGGTATCGTCCAGCACGCGCTGGCGGTCGTCCGGGTGCACGTGCACCGACCATTCCTCGGGATTGCGCGGCGTCAGTTCCTCCGGGCGGTAGCCCAGGATTTCGCAGTAGCGCGGCGACAGGTGCAGCAGCGGCTTTTGCGGCTGCCAGTCCCACATGCCTTCGCCCGAGCCTTCCAGCGCGAAGTGGGCGATGCGCTCGGCATCGTCGACGCGGTCTTCGGCGCCGCGCAGCGCGCGGCTCAGCTTGCGCAAGCGCCAGGCGGCTGCCAGGGCCAGCGCGGCCAGCACGGCGCCCACCGCATATTCCCAGGGCGGGGTGGCGTTGCTGGCGCGGTAGAGGAAGCCGTCCAGCTGGAAGCCGGGCGGCAGCATGCCCAGGCTGGCGTAGGTGTCGGCAATGGCTTGCCAGCGCACGGGGTTGCTGTAGCCCAGCTCGATCAGGTTCTGCTCCAGCAGGGGCGCGGTCTGCTGCGCCTCGAAGATCAGGTGCTCGCGCGAGCTGCGGTCCGGGTAGCGGGCGCGGATCAGATCGGCGATCTCGCCCGGGTGGGCCATGGCGTAGCGCCAGCCTTTCAGGGTGGCGGCGCGCATGGCGCGCGCCCGCGCCGGGTGCTCGCGCAGTTCGCTTTCGGTGGTGTACAGCACGTCGCCGTAGAAATCGATGCCGGCGCTGCGCGGGCTCAGCATGTCGTAGCTGACGTTGGCGCGTTCCAGCACGAAGGGGGCGCTGGTGGTGTAGACGGACATGGCGTCCACTTTGCCCTGCAGCAGTTCATCATAGCTGTAGCTGTGCGCGCGGATGTCCAGCTGCTCCGGGCGCACGCCTTCGCGCTGCAGGTAGGCCAGCGCTTCATGGTCGCCGGGCGAGAGCATCAGGCGCGCGTGGTTCCACGGCACGCGCTTGCCGTCCGGGCCGCGCCGCACCGCCAGCGCGGCGGCCGAATGCTGGAAGATCGAGGCCAGCACCACCACCGGCTGGCCGGCCGCGCGCCGCAGCAGCAGGCCACTGGCGCCGACGCCGTATTGCGCCTTGCCGTCGAGGACGACCTGGGCCGGATCTTCGCCGGGCTTGGCTTCGAGCAAGGTGACGTCCAGGCCCGCTTCGCGGTAATACCCTTTATCCTGGGCGGCGTAATAGCCGGCAAACTGGAACTGGTGCTGCCACTTGAGCTGTATCGCGACCTGTTCTGCGCCATGGCCCGGGGCCGCGCTGCAGACGAGCACCAGCACAGCCAGCAGGCGACGGACAGGACGCAGTGTTGGGCAGCGGCGTGGCGACAAGGGCTAACCTTTTTCGGCTTGGTGCGGTCAACTATAGCATCGATGAAATGGCTTATGGCATTTCCCCGCGGATGGAGAAATTAAGTGAAATCATTCTGCTGAAAGGTGTCTCAATTTTAACACTTACGCCTGTTGTGGTTTGCAATCGGCCGGCTCAGGCCCCGTTGCCGGGGGCGAAACTACCGGCGAACTGGTAGCGGTGTCCCGGGTGCCACATAGTGGCGATCGAGGCCACCTTGCCGGCCGACTGGGTCTGGCGCTTGAGCACCAGGCAGGGCTGGCGCGCGTCCATCGACAGCATGTCGGCGATGTCGCGCGGGGGCATCAGCGCTTCCACACTGTAGCTTGCGCCCTGCAAGGGAGCGGCCGCCATCAGGTATTCATTCGGCGTGGTGTGGGTGAAATCCTGTTCCATGTAGCCGGGCGCGCACTGCGGGTTGACCCAACGGTCCTCGACCTGGATCGGCACGCCGTTCTCGAAGTGGACAATGATGGAGTGGAACAGCGGGTGGCCGGCCGGCAGGTCGAACTGCTTGGCCAGCAGCTCGTTGGCGCGCGCACGCTCGAGCTGCTGCAGGCTGGAACGGTGGGCGTGGCCGCGCGCCCGCACTTCGTCGGCAATGCTCTTGATTTCGAGCAGGGTAGCCTGATATTTTTGCTGCGCCACGAAGGTGCCCGAACCCTGGCGCCGCGTCAGCACGGCTTCGGCGGTCAGTTCGCGCACGGCGCGGTTGACGGTCATGCGCGAGACGCCGAATTGCTTGACCAGGGCCTGCTCGGAAGGGATCACATCGCCTTCTTTCCAATGGCCGGCGGCAATTTGCGCCAGCAGGTAGTCCTTGATGCGTTGAAAGATGGGAGTATTGTTGTCTTGCTGTGGTTGGTCGTCCAAACTTTTCTCCGGGCGTCTGTGCCTTGCAATTCTAGCATCGGGGGGCCGAATTCAAAAGCAAGAGCCGGAGTGCGGCGGCGGGACGGCCTGCCTATGATGGGCACATCGATTGACTACGCGGAGCAAGGCCATGAGCAAGTCCAAATACCTGAACGACGAGATGCGCTGGGCGGCGGTGCAGCGGCGCGATGCGGCCGCGGACGGGGAATTCTTCTATTCCGTGCGCAGCACCGGCGTGTACTGCCGCCCGTCCTGCGGGGCGCGGCCGGCGCTGCGCGCCAATGTCGCCTTCCACGCTTCCACCGCCGACGCCGAGGCGGCCGGCTTCCGCGCCTGCATGCGCTGCAAGCCGGACCAGCCGCCGCTGGCCGAGCGCCACGCGGCCATGGTGGGGGAGATGTGCCGCCTGATCGACGCTTCCGAGTCCGAGCCGGACCTGGCGGCGCTGGCCGAGGCGGCGGGCATGAGCCGCTTCCATTTCCACCGCATTTTCAAGTCGGTGACCGGCCTGACGCCGAAAGCCTATGCGGCCGCGTCGCGCAAGCAGCGCATGCAGACCGGGCTCGCTGCCGAGGCTTCGGTGACGGATGCGATCTATGCGGCGGGCTTCAATTCCTCCGGCCGCTTTTACGCGGCCACGCCGGGTGCGCTGGGCATGACGCCGTCCGCCTTCCGCGCCGGTGGCGCCGGCGCCCGGATCCGCTTCGCGATCGCCCAATGCTCGCTGGGCGCCATCCTGGTGGCGAGTACGGAGAAGGGGATATGCTCGATCCTGATGGGCGATGATCCTGAGGCTCTGGCGCGCGACCTGCAGGACCGTTTTCCCAAGGCGGAGCTGGTCGGCGCGGAGCCGGAATATGACCGCCTGGTGGCGCAGGTGATCGGCTTCGTCGAGGCGCCCGAGATCGGGCTCGATCTTCCTCTGGATGTGCGCGGGACGGCGTTCCAGCAGCGCGTCTGGCAGGCCTTACGCGAGATTCCGGCCGGGCGCACGGTCACCTACAGCGAACTGGCCGAGATCGTCGGCGCTCCCCGCGGCGCCCGCGCTGTGGCCGGCGCTTGTGCAGCCAACGCGATTGCCGTCGCCATCCCCTGTCACCGGGTAGTGCGCAATGACGGTTCGATTTCCGGCTACCGCTGGGGCGTCGAGCGCAAGGCCGCCCTGCTCGAGCGCGAGGGCGCCAAATGACGGCCCGCGCCGCCAGCCAGGTGCCTGCCACTTTCGTGGCTGGCACCAGCTTTTCGCCTTTGGTTTTCGACTGGCTGCAAATCGAGGCCGATCTGGACGCCTACGGCTGCGCGGTGGTGCGCAACGTGCTCTCGCCGGAGGAATGTGCCGTGCTCGCATCCTGCTACGCGGAGCCCGCCCTGTTCCGCAGCCGCGTCGTCATGGAACGCCACGGCTTCGGCCGCGGCGAATACCAATACTTCCGCTATCCGCTGCCCGACCTGATCGCCGAACTGCGCGAGCAAATGTACCCGCCACTGGCGCGCATCGCCAACCGCTGGTACGAAGCGATGGACCTGTCGCCGCGCTTTCCGCCGCACCACGCCGACTTCCTGCGCCGTTGCCACGAAGCGGGCCAGACGCGACCTACGCCTTTGCTGCTGCAATACGGCGCCGGCGACTACAACTGCCTCCATCAGGACTTGTACGGCGATCACGTCTTCCCGCTGCAGGCAGCCTTCCTGCTTTCGCGTCCAGGTGTCGACTTCGAAGGCGGCGAGTTCGTGCTGACCGAACAGCGCCCGCGCATGCAATCGCGCACCGAAGTCGTGCCGCTGGCGCAGGGCGATTGCGTGATCTTTCCTGTTTTCCACCGCCCCGTGAACGGGACGCGCGGCGTGTATCGCGTCAACATGCGCCACGGCGTCAGCCGGTTGCGCGCCGGCCACCGCCACACCCTCGGCATCATCTTCCATGACGCGGCCTGACGGGGAGTAGAGGGTGTATATCTCGATTTCGCGAAACTCCTTAAACGTCCTTATTCCTCCTCAAACCTCCATTTTTTTACTTATTTCTACTCAAATTGGAAGCGCGCACGCTGTCAGCGCTCAGCCATTCGGTCGTGCCTGGAAACAGCAACCAAATCGATTTCCATGCGTTGCAGCCATAGCCATGGGCGGCGCTCGCAAATCGCGCCGGCGTAGTGGCCTGCCCATCCGCAACGAGCGTGTCGCCATCCACTCGCGCGACAAATTGCTGTTTGCGAACCACGGTGCGCAGCACAGTCCCCGTTGGCAGAAACAACGATTTCCACTGATAACCGTGCAGTGATTCGAGAGGTTCTATGCTTCGCGCCGCCTGATCTGCCGCGATCCAGGCGTAGAGAGCCTGGCCGACAATCTCGGCCAGCGGCGTCTTGATGCCATGCTCGTCCATGTGCTTCGAGACATCCATGAAGGCCTGCATCGGTGCAGGCACGTTCCAAATGAAGTTATCCATGCTGGTCTCCCGGTTGGTTCTTCAGCTTGGATAAAAAAAAGGAGGAATAAGTTCAATCAAGGAGGTTTGAGGAGGTTTAAGGTCGTTTAAGGAGAATCCCGAAATCGAGACATACACCCCATATTCCCCGCAGCGCGCGCGAAAAAACGGCCCGCGCAGGCGGGCCGAAGGTGGTACAGGAGGAGGGGGCTCAGGCGCTCAGTCGCGCCAGCGTGAAGAGGGCGAGGGTGACGACGATCGCGCCGCCGATGCGGGTGGCGATCTGCGCGAACGGCATCAGTTGCATGCGGTTGGCCGCGGTCAGGATGGCGACATCGCCGGTGCCGCCCTGGCCGCTGTGGCAAGCGTTGATGATCGCCGCTTCGATCGGATACATCTTGAGCGCGCGTCCCACAAAGAAGCCCGTCACCATCAGCGTCGCCACGGTCGCCACAATCGTGACCAGATTGACGACGGTGAAAGCCGCAACCAGTTTTTCCCACGGCGTCATTGCGGCGCCGATCGCGAACAGCAGGGGATAGGTGACCGCCGTCGAGAAGAACTTGTAGACAACACTGGAAGCCTGCTGCAGTTGCGGCGACACCACGCGCCCCAGTTTCAGCAGCACCGCAATAAACAGCATCACCACCGGCGCAGGGAATTCAAACAGCTTGTGCGACATCACGCCGACCATGTACAGCGAAATCGCAGTCAGACCGGCGGACGCGATCTGGCCGATGTCCACCGAGCCGGCCGGCAGTTCGGCCACGCGCAACTCCTGCTCAACGCCCGGTTGCAGACGGCCTTCGCCGGTCAGGTGCGGGAAGCGCTTGCCGACGAAGTTCAGCGCTCCGGACATCAGGATCGCGCTCAGGCTGCCCAGCATCACCGGCGGCAGCACCTCGGCAAAGACATCGCCCTGCGCCACGCCGAGAATGCCAGCATAGCCGATCGACAGCGGAATCGCCCCTTCGCCCACGCCGCCCGCCATGATCGGGATGACGATGAAGAACAGCGTATGGTGCCAGCCCAGTCCAAGCGCGGTGCCGACGCCAGTGCCCACCAGCGCCGCCGCGACGGTGCCTGCCGCCAGCGGTGCGAAAATCTTCAGGAAGCCCTGCACCAGCACCGTGCGGTCCATGCTGAAAATGCTGCCCACGACGATGGACGCGATGAACAGGTAAAGGAAGTTGCTGTTCTTGGTGAATTCGGACACATTCTTCAGCAGCACCGGCGGAATCGCGTGCATGTACACCAGGAAGGACGGCACGAAGGTCGCGAAAATCGCCGCCGCGCCGATGTGGCGCAGCACCGGCAGGCGCTTGCCGAATTCTGCGCAGGTGAAGCCGCCGATCGCCAGCACGGCAATCGACACCGAAATATCGGTCGGCACCTTGCCCTGCACGACGAAGCCGGCGATCAGCGCCGCCAGCAGGAAATAAGATCGGCAGCGGTATAAGGCCGACGCGCATTTCCATCGCGCGCCATGCATACATATGCCAGGGCGTCTTACCACCGGCCTGGCGGGCGCTGTCTTCGAGGTTTGGGCCGGCGTCGGTGGATGCCGGCTGTTGGGGTTTGGCGGCGTACATTGCGTCTCCTGTTGCTATGTTCTGATGACGGCACTGTACTAAACCAAGCTTTCATTTCGCTTTCCCCTACGGCAGTTCGCGCGAAGAATATGGGTCAATCGAGTAGGGATAATGCTGGTCGAGGAAGCCTTCCTGTGCGCGCACACGTTCGATCCACGCGCAAACATGAGGGAAATCAATCAGCGGCAGGCCCGCTTCATCGGCGCGGTGCGTATAGGCAAACAGTGATATATCGGCAATCGTGTAGTTGCCGCCACAAATAAAGGGCCGCGCGGACAGCTCGCGATCGAGGATGTCCAGCGCCTTCAGCCCGCCTTCGCGGCGCATGTGTACCAGCGCCTCGGGGCGGCGCGCCAGCTTGCCCGTCATCGTCCAGTGCCGCAGCGATGCAATCGCGAGTACATAGTTCTGCTCAAAGGACATCCACTGCTGCACCCTGGCCGCCTCGAACGGATCGGATGGCAGGTAGCGCGTGCCATGCGCCAGATAAGTGAGAATTGCGTTCGATTCCGCCAGCACGCGCCCGTCATCGAGCCGCAGCGCCGGCACCGCGCCGGTCGGGTTCACGGCCAGGAATTCGGGACGCTGGCCGTCGCCCTCGAAGATGCTGACCAGCTCCGTTCGGTAGGGCAGCTGCAGGTGGTTGAGAAGCAGGCGCACCTTGTAGGCGTTCTGCGATGGGAGGTAGTCGTATAAGGTCATCATGGTGAATACATTGGACCACGCCCGCATTTTCGCTACACTCTGCTTCTTGCTTTCGAATTCCACAAGGAGACCACGACAATGCCCTTCCGCCGCACGCTGTTCGCCGCCGCCGCGATCGCCGCCACAAGCTGCGCCATCGCTGCCCATGCCGGAACCGTCATCGAAAACGCCAACGGTTACACGCTGAACGCCAACAACCAGCTGGTGCGCTTCACCGCGCTGGCCTTTGACGACAAGGGCCGCATCGTCGCCGTCGGCAGCGCCAGGGAGGTGGCAAGGAAAGCGATGGGCTACACGCGCATCGACCTGCACGGCAAGACCGTGCTGCCCGGCCTGATCGACGCGCACGGCCACGTGTTTGGCCTGGGCAGCATTGCCACGTCCGCGGAACTCTACAGCTCAACCTCGCTGCAAGGCGCGCTCGATGCGATCGGCAAGTTCGCGCAAGCCAATCCGGGCCGCGCCTGGGTGGTCGGCAATGGCTGGAACCAGGAAATCTGGAAGCTGGGCCGCTTCCCCACCGCCGCCGAACTGGATGCCGTGGTCGCCGACCGCCCGGCCGTGATGCACCGCGTGGACGGCCACGCCATGTGGGTCAACAGCAAGGCGCTGCAACTGGCCGGCATCGGCAAGGACACCAAGGACCCCGCCGGCGGCAAGATCGACCGCGACGCCAACGGCAACGCCACCGGCCTGCTGGTCGATAATGCGATGGAATTCATCGACAAGGTCATGCCGCCGCCCACCGAAGCCGAAGCGCGCGGCATGCTCGATGGCGCGCTGAAAGCTCTGTCCAGCGTCGGCCTGACCAGCGTGCACGATGCCGGCATCGACGCCAAGTCCGACCGCCTGTTCCGCGACTACGCCGACCACGGCAAACTGACCACGCGCGTCTACGCCATGATCATGGATACCGGCGCCGACTTCGACCAGCTCTCGAAAAACGGCCCGCTGAAATCCTACGCCAACGACTTGTATGCGCTGAGCGCCGTGAAGCTGGTCAGCGACGGCGCCCTCGGCAGCCGCGGCGCCGCCCTGATCGAGCCATACAGCGACGACCCGCACACGCGCGGCCTGCTGTTCTATACCGACGGCGACGTGCAGCAGAAGATCGCCAAGGCCGCGAAAGCCGGCTACCAGGTCAATGTGCACGCCATCGGCGACGCCGGCAACAAGCAGGTGCTGGACGGCTTCGCCAAACTGGGCGCCCAGCCTGAAATGCGCCACCGCATGGAGCACGCCCAGGTCGTGCAGCTGAAGGACATCCCGCGCTTCAGGCAGCTGGGCATCGTGCCCTCCATGCAGCCGACCCACGCCACCTCCGACCAGAACATGGCCGAACAGCGCGTCGGCCACGAACGCATCAAGGGCGCCTACGCCTGGCGCACCTTCCTCAAGCAGGGCTCGCGCATCGCCTGCGGCTCGGACTTCCCGATCGAGTCGCCCAATCCCTTCCAGGGCATCCACGCCGCCGTCACGCGCCAGGATATGTCCAACTTCCCGGCCGGCGGCTGGTACAGGGAACAGGCCATGACCCTGCAGGAAGCCTTCCGCTGCTTCACCATCGACGCCGCCTGGGCCGCCCACCAGGAAAAAGCCATCGGCTCCCTGGAAACGGGCAAATGGGCCGATTTCGTCGTCACCGACCGCGATTTGTTCACCGTCCCCGCTGCCGAAATTGGCAAAATAGGCGTACTGGAAACCTGGGTCAGCGGCAAGCAAGTCTACAAAAAGTAAAGCAACCCAAGGCCTAAACCAGGTGGCTGCCACATCGTGGCAGCCACCAGTCTCTGCCTTTGGTTTCAAAAAAATAACAGTTGACTCAGCTTGTCTATACAACTTATCCTGTCTGCATTGGCGGGCCTGCGCGCCCGCTTGTCCACACACGAGGAGATGACATGAGCAACCTGGAAAACGATCCCCGCTACGACGCCACCCGCGAAATCCGCGCCCCGCGCGGCTCCGGGCGCGTGTGCAAGACCTGGGGCGCCGAAGCCGCCTACCGCATGCTCCAGAACAACCTGGACGCGGAAGTGGCCGAAAACCCGAAGCACCTCGTCGTCTATGGCGGCATCGGCCGCGCCGCGCGCAACTGGGAATGCTTCGATCAGATCCTCGACTCGCTGAAAAAACTGGAAGCCAATGAAACCCTGCTGATCCAGTCCGGCAAGCCGGTGGGCGTGTTCCAGACCCACGAGGATGCGCCGCGCGTGCTGCTGGCGAATTCCAACCTGGTGCCGAAGTGGGCCAACTGGGAGCACTTCAATGAACTGGACCGCAAGGGCCTGTTTATGTACGGCCAGATGACGGCCGGCAGCTGGATCTATATCGGCACCCAGGGCATCGTGCAGGGCACCTACGAAACCTTCGCCGAAGCGGGCCGCCAGCACTTCGGCGGCGACATGAAGGGCCGCTGGATCCTGACCGCAGGCCTGGGCGGCATGGGCGGCGCGCAGCCGCTGGCCGCCACCTTCGCCGGCGCCGTGTCGCTGAACATCGAGTGCCAGCAATCGTCCATCGATTTCCGCCTGCGCACCAAATACCTGGACAAGCAGGCCGCCTCCATCGACGAAGCGCTGGACATGATCCGTTTCCACAAGGAGCGCGGCGACGCCATCTCCATCGGCCTGCTGGGCAACGCGGCCGAAGTGCTGCCCGAACTGGTCAAGCGTGCCCAGGCCGGCGGCATGGTGCCGGACCTGGTCACCGACCAGACCTCGGCGCATGACCTGATTAACGGCTACCTGCCGCGCGGCTGGAGCGTGACCGACTGGAAGGCCGCGCAGCAGGACGAGAAGCGCCACGCCCAGCTGAAAGCCGCCGCCGCCGATTCCTGCGCCGCCCACGTGCAGGCCATGCTGGCCTTCCAGCAGTTGGGCGCGAAGGTGGTCGACTACGGCAACAATATCCGCCAGGTCGCCTTCGACCAGGGCGTGCAGAACGCCTTCGATTTCCCGGGCTTCGTGCCGGCCTATATCCGCCCGCAGTTCTGCGAAGGCCGCGGCCCGTTCCGCTGGGTGGCGCTGTCCGGCGACCCGGAAGATATCTACAAGACCGACGCCAAGATCAAGGAACTGTTCCCGCACCACGCCAATGTGCACCGCTGGCTGGACATGGCGCGCGAGCGCATCGCCTTCCAGGGCCTGCCGGCGCGCATCTGCTGGCTGGGCCTGGGCGAGCGCCACATCGCCGGCCTGGCCTTCAACGAGATGGTGCGCAAGGGTGAGCTGAAGGCGCCGATCGTGATCGGCCGCGACCACCTGGACACCGGCTCCGTCGCCTCGCCCAACCGCGAGACCGAAGGCATGCGCGACGGCACCGACGCCGTGTCCGACTGGCCGTTGCTGAACGCCCTGCTGAACACTGCCGGCGGCGCGACCTGGGTCTCGCTGCACCACGGCGGCGGCGTCGGCATGGGCTATTCCCAGCACGCGGGCGTGGTCATCGTGGCTGACGGCACCGACGAAGCAGCGAAGCGCCTGGCGCGCGTGCTGGTCAACGACAGCGGCTCCGGCGTGATGCGCCACGCCGACGCCGGCTACGAATCCGCCATCGCCTGCGCCCAGCGCAACGGCCTGAACCTGCCAATGATCAAATAAAAACCATCGGCCCAAAGCAGGTGTCTGCCACGATGTGGCAGACACCAGGTTCACGCCCTTGGTTCTAAAGAGAGCTACCAATGACCCCAACCCTGACCCTCAAACCCGGCAAACTCGCGCTGACCGAGCTGCGCGCCGCCTGGACCGCCCACGGCAAGATCGCCCTGGCCGCCGAAGCCTACGGCGCCATTAACGCCTCGGCCCAGGCCGTGCAGGACATCGTCGCCAAAGGCGATGCCGCCTACGGCATCAACACCGGCTTCGGCCTGCTGGCCAAGACCCGCATCCCGGACGACAAGCTGGAACAGCTGCAGCGCAACCTGATCCTGTCGCACTCCGTCGGCACCGGCGACCTGATGCCAGACCACGTGGTTCGCCTGCTGATGCTGTCCAAGATCGGCAGCCTGGCGCGCGGCTTCTCCGGCATCCGCCAGCTCGTGATCGACACCCTGATCGCCCTGTACAACGCCAACATCATGCCCGCCATCCCGGTCAAGGGTTCGGTGGGCGCCTCCGGCGACCTGGCCCCGCTGTCGCACATGACGCTGGCCATCCTCGGCGTCGGCCCCGTGCGCGTGAACGGTGAGCTGATGCAGGCCGCCGACGCGCTGAAGGCCGCCGGCATTGCGCCCGTGGTGCTGGCCGCGAAAGAGGGCCTGGCCCTGATCAACGGCACCCAGGCCTCCACCGCGCTGGCCCTGCATGGGCTGTTCATGGCCGAACGCCTGCTCGAAGCGGGCATGGTCACCGGCTCGCTGTCGCTGGATGCGGCCAAGGGTTCCGATTCGCCCTTCGACGCGCGCATCCACGAAGTGCGCGGCCAGCCGGGCCAGATCGCCGCTGCCGGCATCTACCGCCAGCTGGTGTCCAACAGCGCCATTCGCGCCTCCCACCTGGTGGGCGACGAGCGCGTGCAGGACCCGTACTGCCTGCGTTGCCAGCCGCAAGTCATGGGCGCCTGCATGGACCTGATCAACAACGCCGGCCGCACCTTGCTGATCGAAGCAAATGCCGTTACCGACAATCCATTGTTGTTCCAGAACGATGATGGCCCCGTGGTCGTCTCCGGCGGCAATTTCCACGCCGAGCCGGTGGCCTTCGCGGCCGACACCCTGGCCCTGGCCATCGCCGAAATCGGCAGCATTTCCGAGCGCCGCATCTCGCTGCTGATCGACGCCACCCTGTCCGGCCTGCCGCCCTTCCTGGTGCGCGACCCGGGCGTCAATTCCGGATTCATGATCGCCCACGTGACGGCAGCCGCCCTCGCTTCAGAAAACAAGTCGCACGCGCATCCGGCCAGCGTGGACACCATTCCCACTTCCGCCAACCAGGAAGACCATGTGTCCATGGCCACCTTCGCGGCGCGCCGTTTGGACGAAATGGCGCACAATACCGCTGCCATCATCGGCATCGAACTGCTGGCCGCCGCCCAGGGCATCGATTTCCACCGCCCGCTGAAAACGTCGCCGCAGCTGGAACACGTGCACACGCAATTGCGCGCACAAGTGCCGTTCTACGACGCCGACCGCTTCTTCGCACCCGATATCGAAGCGGCCAAGCAGATGGTGCTAAAGGGTGAACTGAGCGCTACCTGCAAGAACCTGTTCACGGCGCTGCATCCGTAAAGAGGAGGGAAGGGCATGGACTATCACTTCAAGGCGGGCACCATCCCGCTGCTCGTGTCGATGCCCCATGTGGGCACCGGGATCCCGGAAGATATCGCCGCCACCATGACGCCCGCCGCCGGCGAGCGGGCGGACACGGACTGGCACCTGGTCCGGCTCTATGGCTTCCTGCAGGAGCTGGGCGCGTCCACCCTGTCGGCGCGCTGGTCGCGCTATGTGATTGACCTGAACCGCCCACCCGAAAACACCAACCTGTATCCGGGCCAGGACACGACCGGCCTGTGCCCGCTCGATACCTTCCACCGCGAGCCGCTCTACCTGCCCGGCAAGCAGCCCACCGAGGCCGAAGTCCAGCGCCGCCTGGCCGCCTACTGGCAGCCTTACCACACGCAGCTGCGCGAGGAGCTGGACCGCCTGTTGTCCGAGCATGGCAAGGTGGTGCTGTGGGATGCGCATTCGATCGCCTCCGTCGTGCCGCGCTTCTTCGACGGCAAGCTGCCGGACCTGAACTTCGGCAGCGCGGACGGCGCCAGCTGCGCCGCGGCGCTGACAAACGCCATCGCCGAATGCGCGCGCGCCGACGGCAATTTCACGGTGGCCGTCAACGGCCGCTTCAAGGGCGGCCATATCACGCGCTTCTATGGCCAGCCGGAGCAGGGCGTGCACGCGATCCAGCTGGAGATGTGCCAGTCCACCTATATGGACGAAACGGCGCCCTTCGGCTACCGCGAAGACCTCGCGGCCCAGGTCCAGCCGCTGTTGCGCCAGCTGCTGCGCACCGCCGCCGATTGGGTGAAACGATGAAGGCCCTGTTCGCGCGCCACGCGCTGCTGCCGGAAGGCTGGCGCAAGGATGTCCTGCTGCAGTGGAACGACCGCGGCAACCTGAGCGCCGTGCAGACGAACGCGGTGGCCGCCTCCGGCATCCCGTCCGTGGGCTACATCCTGCCCGGCATGATCAACCTGCATTCGCACAGCTTCCAGCGCGCGCTGGGTGGCCTGACCGAAAAGGCCGGCGACAGCAAGGATAGTTTCTGGACCTGGCGCGACCTGATGTACCGCTTCGCGCGCAATATCACGCCGGAGCAGATGGAAGCCATCGCGGCCCAGCTGTTTACCGAATGCCTGCGCCACGGCTACACCTCGGTGTGCGAATTCCATTATGTGCAGCGCGCGCCGGACGGCAGCATGTACCCGCGCGCCTCCGAAACGGCGCAGCGCGTGATTGACGCCGCGCGCCACACGGGCATCGGCATCACCATGCTGCCGGTGCTTTACAGCTATGCCGGTTTCGGCGCGCAGGCGCTCAGGCCCGAGCAGGCGCGCTTTCGCACCGATGCGCGCGATGTGCTGAAGATCATCGGCGAGTTGGAACCGCTGCGCGATGTGCAGGTGGAAGTGGGCGTGGCGCCGCACTCGCTGCGCGCGGCGTCCGTGGCGCAGATCCGCGACGTGCTGGAACATTTGCCGAAGGCGCGTCCCGTGCATATCCACATCGCCGAGCAGCAGGGCGAGGTGCAGCAGTCGCTGGAATACAGTCAGCGCCGGCCGGTGCAGCACCTGTTCGACCAGCTGCCGGTGGACCAGCGCTGGTGCCTGGTGCACGCCACCCACCTCAGCGAAGATGAAATTTCTTCAATCGCGCAAAGCGGCGCGGTCGCTGGCCTGTGCCCGACCACGGAAGCGAACCTGGGCGACGGCGTCTTCCCGCTCGAGCCTTTCCTCGCGCAAGGCGGACGGTTCGGCATCGGCAGCGACAGCCATATTTCGCAATCCGCAATCGAGGAATTGCGCTGGCTCGAATACGGGCAGCGCCTGGCGCAGCAGCGCCGCAATATCGCCGTATCCGAACAACAGCGTGATGTCGGCGACTTCTTGTGGCAATCGGCCCTGCAGGGCGGGGCCCAAGCATGCGGCCGGCCGGTGGGTGCGCTGGTCGCGGGCAAGCGCGCCGACCTTATTGTGTTGGATGATGACCACCCGAACCTGGACGGATTGCACGATTCCGAGCTTTTAGGGAGCCTCGTTTTCTGCGGAAATGATAATCTAGTCAAAGACGTAATGGTCGGCGGCCAGTGGGTGGTGCGCGACCAGAAGCACGTGGCGCAACCGGCCATCACCGCGCGCTTCAAGAAGACGCTGGCCGAATTGCGCGAGCTACGATCATGACCAAACTGATTCAGTACGCAAGCCTGCATGCCACGCCGTGGAAGAACGGCGGCGGCAGCACCACCGAAATCACCGTCTTCCCACCCGGCGCCACCTTTGACGATTTCGACTGGCGTATCAGCCTGGCCACCATTACGCAGTCCGGCCCCTTCTCCGTATTTCCCGGCATCGACCGTTCCCTGTCCCTGGTGGACGGCGCGGGCGTGGTACTGGATGTGGGCAACGAGCGCCGCGTTGCGCTCAGCGACCGTGAACCTATCGTCGCCTTCCCCGGCGAGATCGAGGTGCACGCCACCGTCGATGGCGGCATGACGACGGATTTCAATGTCATGACGCGCCGCGCGCAGTGCAACCACCAGCTGGAGCGCCGCGTGGTGCGCGATTTCTCCACCCTGGAGCGGCGCAGCGAAACGACCATCGTGTTCCTGGCCGAAGGCGAGAGCCTGACCCTGATCAGCGGCAGCGAACGTATCTCCATGGTACGCTATGATGCCGCCGTCCTCGAGAAAGAGGATGTGTGGACGCTGGAGTCGGGCCACGCCACGGTCTTCATCGTAGATATTTTCCCCAACGACGAGTAAGCAAAGCATGGCAGCAGCAGCCTGGGACCTTCTGATCACCAACATCCACCTGGCCACGATGGCCGCCCCGGGCGCTGCTCCCGGCGCAAGCTACGGTGAGCTGCGCGACGCCGCCATCGCCGTCAAGGATGGCCGTATCGCCTGGTTCGGCCCCGCTGCCGACGCTTCGGTCCACGGCGCCGCCGCTGAAGTGCGCGACGGCGAAGGCTGCTGGCTCACGCCCGGCCTGATCGACTGCCATACCCACATCGTCCACGCCGGCAACCGCAGCGACGAATTCGAGGCGCGCCTGAACGGCGCCACGTATGAAGATATTTCACGTGCCGGCGGCGGCATCATGTCCACCGTGCGCGCCACCCGCGCCGCGTCCGACGATGAACTGCTGCAGCAAAGCCTGCCGCGCATCGAAGCCTTGCTGGCCGAGGGCGTGACGACCATCGAGATCAAGTCCGGCTACGGGCTCACGCTCGAATCTGAAGCCAAGATGCTGCGCGTTGCGCGTCGCGTCTGCGAAGTGTTGCCGGTGCGCGTGCGCACCACCTTCCTCGGTGCTCACGCTCTGCCGCCCGAGTTCCGCGACCGCGCTGACGACTACGTCCAGCTGGTGTGCGACATGATCCCAACGCTGGCAGGAGAGGGCCTGGCCGATGCGGTGGACGCGTTCTGCGAGCGCATCGGCTTTAGCGCGGCGCAGACCGAGCGGGTGTTCGAGGCCGCACGCACGCATGGCCTGCCCGTGAAACTGCATGCCGAGCAGTTGTCCGACCAGGGCGGCGCTGCGCTCGTGGCGCGTTACGGCGGCCTCTCCGCCGACCACCTCGAGCACCTGAGCGACGATGGCATCGCCGCCATGGCCGCCGCCGGCACGGTCGCCGTGCTGCTGCCCGGCGCCTACTACTTCCTGCGCGACACCACGCCGCCTCCTGTCGCCGCGCTGCGCGCCGCCGGCGTGCCGTTGGCCGTCGCCACCGACAACAATCCCGGCACCTCGCCGATGACGTCGCTGCTGCTGGCGATGAATATGGTGTGCACCTTGTGGCGCCTGACGCCGCTGGAAGCGCTGGCCGGCTGCACCATCCACGCCGCCCGCGCCCTCGGTCTGCAGGACGAAGCCGGCTCTCTCGAAATCGGCAAGCGCGCCGACTTCGCGCTGTGGCGCATCGCGCGCCCCGCCGACCTGTCCTACGCCATCGGCTTCAACCCCTGCCACGCCGTCGTCAACGCCGGCGCCTGGCGCGCCCCCCACCTCGCATCCTCGACCCCCTGGTGACTCCGCCGCCATCCCCCGCCGCACTGTCCGCGCCATCCGGCCGCGCCGCACTGACCGCGCCCGCGTCTGCGCCGACGCCGCTGCACCGAGTAACGCCCACGTCCGCACATTGCGTCGCAATCGCCGCCGGCGCCGCGCTGCGCGCAATCCTCTCCTTGCTCGCCGCCTTCTGCCTGCTGACCCCAGCACACGCCGAAGACAATAAACTGCGTGTGGGATCGAAACGCTTCACCGAATCCTACATCCTGGGCGAGCTGATCGCCCAATCCGCTGGCCACGCCGGGCACAAGCAAGGCCTCGGCAACACAGCCATCGTGCTGGCAGCGCTGAAGTCGGGCAGCATCGACGTCTACCCCGAATACACCGGCACCATCGACCAGGAAATCCTGAAGCGCACCAGGCCCGGCACGCTCGAAGAGCTGCGGCAGGAACTGAGGCCGATGGGCCTCGGCGTCGCGATCCCGCTCGGCTTCAACAACACCTACGCCCTGGCCGTGCGCAACGAGCCCAATGCCCCGCGCACCCTGAGCGAACTCGCATCGCGAAAGGATATGCGCTTCGGTCTCTCCCACGAATTCATCGGCCGCGCCGACGGCTGGCCCGGCCTCGCAACCCGCTACGGCCTGCGCCAGCAACCGCGCGGCCTCGATCACGGCATCGCCTACGAAGCCCTCGCGCAAAAGCAGGTCGACGTCATCGACATTTACTCCACTGACGCCAAGATCAGCCAATACGGCTTGCGCGTCCTTGAAGACGACCGCCGCTACTTCCCCCGCTACGACGCTGTCCTGCTCTACCGGCTCGACGCCGCCGCCCGCTTCCCCCGCGAATGGCGCGCCATCCAGCAGCGCCTCGAAAACCGCATCAGCGCCGCCGACATGATCGCCATGAACGCCGCCGCCGAGCTCCAGTCGCAGCCCTTCGCCGCCATCGCCCGCACCTGGCTCGCCCAGCACCCCGCCGCCGCGCCGTCCACCGCCGCGTCCACGGCCGCTGACGACGCATCAGCCACCGCAACCAGCGCGTCAAACAACGCCGTCCCTGCCAAGCCCCCCGCAAACGACGCGCCGCAAGCACAGCCCTCCGCAAGTCCCACCAAGCCCACCTTGACCGCGAGACTCTTCGCAGAAGACCTCTGGCCGCTCACCCGCCAGCACATCACCCTGGTCGCCCTGTCAGTAGCATTGGCCTGCGCCGCCGGCATCCCCCTCGGCATCCTGGCCGCATACCAGCCAGCGCTGAAGCAACCGGTAATGGCCGCAACAGGCATCCTGCAAACCATCCCATCGCTTGCCCTGCTGGCCATCCTGATCCCGTTAATGGGCGCGATCGGCCCAGGCCCCGCGCTGGTCACGCTCTTCGTCTATGCACTGCTGCCGATCGTAAGAAACGCCTGCACCGGCATCGAAGCCGTGCCGAAGGGGTTGAAGCAGGCAGCCGAAGCGCTCGGCCTGAAGCCCGCGCAAAGACTGCTGCATATTGAATTGCCGCTGGCCGCCCCGGTAATCCTGGCCGGCGTAAAGACCGCAGCGGTAATGAGTGTAGGTACGGCGACGATCGCCGCCTTCATCGGCGCCGGCGGTTACGGCGAACGCATCACCACCGGACTCGCCCTGAATGACAACGACCTGCTGCTGGCCGGCGCCATCCCCGCCGCAGCATTGGCCCTGCTGACACAAGCCGTGTTCGAACTGCTGGAGCGCGCCGCGCAATTGCGTCGCAACAAGTTGTAAGCAACTCTCGGCGGCTGGTAAAAATTTGTAAGTGACGGGGTAGGCAGACTGATCAGCGACTATATTAAAGTCGTTGATTCATCTCCCCAATCCCAACTGACACCTGGGTTTTCCCCACCCACGCAACCACGAGCCGCGTGGGTTCTTTTTGCCCGCAATCAGGAACGCGCCAGTTTCGTCAGCGCATCGCCCGTCACGCGGCACACGCGCCAGTCCGGCAGCACGTCCGCGCCCATCGACTCGTAGAAATTGATCGCGTTCGAATTCCAGTCCAGCACCGACCACTCGAAGCGGCCGCACTTGCGCTCCACGGCCAGCTGGGCCAGCGCGATCAGCATCTGCTTGCCATAGCCGCTGCCGCGACGGTCCTGCTTCACGTAAAGGTCTTCCAGGTACAGGCCCTTCTTGCACAGGAAGGTGGAGAAATTGTGGAAGAACAGGGCGTAAGTCACGACCTCGCCGCCGGTTTCGCCGACGATGGCTTCGGCTACCGGCTTGTCGCAGAACAGCGCCTCTTGCAGCATGGCTTCATTTGCCACCACCAGGTGTTCCAGTTTCTCAAAGACGGCCAGCTCCTGGATCATGCCGAAAATGGCGGCGACATCGTCAGGGCGGGCAGGGCGGATATGCAGATTGCTCATGATGCTTTCTTCAAAGATAAAGTCGGGTTGGCGGCTGGTGCGGACGGCGTACGTAGCGCCCAGGCTACGCTGGCCAGGCACGTACCCATGCCCAGCCACTCCAGCGCGCCGGGACGGAAATTCTCAAGCCGGATAGACAGCAGCACGGAAATCACCGGCGTCACCACGCCGATGTAGACGGCCTTTTGCGTGCCGAGGCGGTGGATCAGCGTGAAATAGCAGGCGAAGGCGATCACCGAACCGAACAGGGACAGATAAAGCAAGCCCGCCCAATACTTCGGCGCCGTCGGCACCACAAAGGACGCGCCGCTGAGCGCAGCCCAGCCGGCCGCCGTCAGCGTGCCCCACAGCATGCCCCAGGCCATGACCAGCAGCACATTGGGCGTGTATTTGCGTACCTTCACGGCCAGCGTGTTGCCGACGGTGCTGAAAATGGTGGCCATCAGGGCCAGGCCGAGTCCCAGCAGGAAATGGCCTGTGCCGCCGGACATGATGTCCTGCAGCGAGGCGGCGATCGAGTGATAGAACAGGATGATCACGCCCAGCACCGCCACGCTGCCCGTGGCATAGGTGCGCAGGTTCAGCGGCGTGCCGAAAAAGAGGCGGCTGCAGATCGGATTCCAGAACACCATCAGCGCGAACAGGACGGCCACCAGGGCCGACACCAGATACTGCTCGGAACTATAGGTAAAGATGTAGCTGAGCCCGAACGTGGCGCAGCCGTGCAGGATGGTCCAGCCCTGCGCTTTCGCAGGCAGGCGCAGCTTGTCGCCGCGCAGCAGGCACCACGCGAACAGCACGGCGGACGCCAGCGCAAACCGGTAAACCACGGACACGACGGGCGCGATTTCGCCCAGTTGCAAGGTAATCGCGTAGAAAGTGGAACCCCAGATCAGGCAGGCAATAACAAAGAGAGCAGAGGAAGGCATCCGGCGAGTATACGTCCTTTCGCCGGAAATTGCCCAAGAGCTACTGTCAGTAAGCCAGGTTCAGGCGGCGGTACAGGACACCCAGCACGAACAGCGGTCCGATCAGCAGGAAACGCAAATCGTCGAAGAAGGAAGGCTTCTTGCCCTCGATCTTGTGGCCGATAAATTGTCCAATCCAGGCCAGCACGAAAATCAGAATACTTAGCGGCAGCACCGCTGGCCGCGGCAGCGCCGCCAGCACTACCAACATCAGCGCCGACATCAGCAGCATCCCGAACGCAAAGTTGCGCGACAGTTTGAAGTAATACACCAGCGCCGCCACCACCGCTGCCAGTGCGAGCAGCGGATGCACGGCCCAGATCAAGCCCAGCAGCGAAAACACGATCAGCGGCACGCACACGCAATGGATCGCTTCATTGGTCGGATTCAGGTGGCTTTCGCTGTATTTCTCCAGCAGGGTATCAATCGTGCGCGCGTCGGACATAGTGGAAGTCTCCGTGTGATTATTGGTATATAGCACTACCGTTCGATTCTACACCTGTACAATGGCCGCATGTCATCCGTTCAGCTCACCGGCCTGGCGCCGGTCATCGACGTCCACACCCGCATCCTTATTCTCGGCAGCTTCCCCGGCGCCGCCTCCCTCGCCGCGCAGCAGTACTACGCCCACCCGCGCAACCACGCCTGGCCGATCCTCGCCGCGCTCACCGGGGAACCGCTGGCAGATCTGCCCTACGCCGAGCGCTTGCCGCGCCTGCTCGCTCACCACATCGGCCTGTGGGACGTCCTCGATGCCTGCGAACGCGAAGGCAGCCTTGACTCAGCCATCCGCAAGCCCGCTGCCAACGACTTCGCCCGCCTGCGCCAGCTCTGCCCCGCCCTGCACACCGTCGGCTTCAATGGCCAGACCTCCGGCAAATTCGCCCCCCAGTTCGCCGCCCAGGGCTACCGCACCCACGTTCTTCCCTCGACCTCGCCGGCCCACGCCGCGTTGTCCTTTGAAGAGAAGTTGCGCTTGTGGCGCCAGCTAATTCCCTGACGGGGTTACGCTGGCTGGCGGCGCGCTAATTGATCGGCTGGACCGCCAGGCGAAGACCCATTGCATTCAAGACCGCGCGCAGGGTCTTCAGCGACGGATTGCCCTGTTTGGACAAGGTGCGGTACATGGTGTTGGGATTTGCGTCAGCCCGGCGCGCGACCTCCTGCACGCCTCCGAATGCATTGCTCAAATATCGTAATGCCATCATGAGGTCCACTTCGTCTCCGGTCGCGAGCACGTCGTTGAGATATTCTGCCGCCAGGGCCGGATCTTTCTGAAACATCTCGATGGTTGCTTCATCATGAGAGCGGTATGTCTTAGCCATTTCTACACTTCCAGTCTCGCAGCATATTGATAGCCGACGCGATATCGCGTTCCTGTGTTCCCTTTGTGCCTCCGCAAGCCAGGAGAATGATCGTCTTGCCGACGAACATTTTAGCTTATAGGCGAATGACTGCAAGACGATGCAATTAGAATCGCATGTGGACAAATGGGATGATTTGATCTGTGTCCCGCCACTGCCAAACAATGCGATGTCCTCGCGTAAGCAAGGTTGGAAGCGGTGGCACGGCAGGGCGCCTGAAAGCAGCGTGCTCGGTGCACGCGCGTCCGCCTACTAGATTGTGGAGCTGCCATCGTTTAGTCCAGCCGTATGCAGAGAAAGCCATGCGGCGGCGGCATCAGCTTCTCTTGATGTGGGCTGCCATGTAATCGAGCAGCAGCCGCACCGCCGGCAGCAGGCCGCGGCGCGATGGAAACACGGCGTGGACGACGCCTCCCTTGGGCTCCCAGCCCGGTATCACATCCAGCAACGTACCGTTTTGCAGATTATCTTCCACCACCATGCAGGGGAGTTGGACGATGCCCACGCCATTCAGGGCCGCCTGCCGCAAGGCGGTCATGTCATCCGTTATGTAGCGCGGACGGTGCCTGACTTGCGCCTCTTCGCCCTCGGGGCCGGCCAGTTGCCAACAGTGATCGCGGATCGGTCCCCAGTCCAGGCTGGGTAATCCCGCCAGGTCCGCCGGCACCACAGGGGGAACGCGGGTCTTCAGGAAATCGGGTGAGGCCACCAGCCGCTGTGGACTGTCGGACAGGACGCGCATCACCAGGTCGCTGTCCTCCAGCGGCGGGAAGCGCACCCTCAGTGCCAGGTCAAGGCCTTCGCCCAGGACATCGACGCGCCTGTTCGTCGCCTCCAGATGAATTTCGACCTTGGGATACTCGGCCATGAAGCTCGTCAGCAGGGGGCCGATACGGTACTCAAGCAAGGCCGTGGGACAGCTCATGCGGATAATGCCTTGCGGCGCTGCGCGCTTGCTTTCGATGACGGCGCGCGCCGCATCGGCTTCGACCAGCACGGCCACGCAGTGCCGGTAGAACTCATGGCCGGTCTCGGTGACCGAGAAGTGCCGCGTCGAACGCTGCAGCAGGCGCACGTCATAGCGCTCCTCGAGGGCGGCAATGCGCCGGCTGAGCTTGGACTTCGGCATGTTCAGGGCGCGGCCGGCCTGGGTGAAGCCGCCGTGCTCGACCACTTTTACAAAGTAGAAGAGATCATTCAGGTCGTCCATTTTCGTTCCGCGCAAAGAACAATGACTGAATTGTAAGCGACTGCGATTGGCTACGGTCCCGTCATTGTTCCTTAAATGGGACAGAGTCTCCAACGGATCGATCTACCTACCCTCACTTTCACTGTCCATACTGTGTTCGTACGGCTTCGGGCCGGAGTGCATGGAGATAGTCATGAAGAGAGTAATCAAGGTGGAAAGCGCAGCCCACCCGCACTGGGTCGGCGACGGTTTTCCGGTACGGTCGATGTTCTCCTACCAAAGCCATGGCAAGTCACTCAGTCCTTTCCTGCTGTTGGACCGTGCCGGTCCGGCCGAGTTCGCACCAACCGGCGGTGCCCGCGGCGTCGGCCAGCATCCGCACCGGGGCTTCGAGACCGTCACCATCGTCTATCAGGGCGAAGTTGCGCACAGCGACTCGACCGGCCAGAGCGGCGTGATCGGTCCGGGCGATGTGCAGTGGATGACGGCCGCCTCCGGCATCCTGCATGAGGAGTTTCACTCTCCCTCCTTCTCGCGCAAGGGCGGCACGCTCGACATGGTCCAGCTGTGGGTCAATCTGCCCGCGAAGGACAAGATGGCGGCGCCGGGCTATCAGGCCATTTCGAACGAGTCAATTCCTTCGGTGCCCCTGGCCGCCGATGCGGGAACGGTGCGCGTGATCGCCGGCAGCTATGCAGGACACCCGGGGCCTGCGCGCACTTTCACGCCCATGGATGTGTGGGATATCCGGCTCAAGGCTGGCGCCACTGTGGAATTGCCGGCCAAGGCAGGCTGGAATGCTGCCGTCATCGTGCTTCACGGAGCCGTGCAGGTCAACGGTGAGGCGCTTGTGGGCGAAGCCCAGATGGCCTTGCTGGATCCGGAAGGCAGCAGCTTTTCGCTGAAAGCGACCAGCGACGCCGTGCTGCTTTTCCTGAGCGGTGAACCGATCGATGAACCGATCGTCGGGCACGGTCCTTTCGTCATGAATACCCAGGAGCAGATTGGCCAGGCACTGGCCGACCTGAGAAGCGGCCGCTTTGGCGCGGCCGGGCTCTGACCGGAACCTTGAAAGGAGCGGACGATATGAACGAACTCCATCAAATTGCCGTGCTGTATGCGAAGCCGGGCAGGGAGGAAGCGCTACGCGACAACCTGATTGCGCTGGTCGCGCCCTCGCGGGACGAAGAAGGCAACCTGCGCTACGACCTTTATGGCGACGTGAACGACCCGCGCCGCTTTATCTTCATCGAAACCTGGGCCAGCGCCGCGGCCCAGCGCCGCCATCACGAGCATGGCCTGCATATTCGCCACTTCCACGAGAACGGCGATGCGGACGTTGAGCGGCGCGAAAGTTTTTACGTTATCGAACCGATAGCGTGATCCCGGGCGGCGGGCGCTATCCCGCCTGCCGCTCACTAAAACCCCTGAATTGAAGGAGACCAGCATGACCAGCGAAGCTATCCGTGATCCGCGCCAGGACCACTTGTTGACCCCGCAGAACGCCGCCTTTGTCATCATCGATTACCAGCCAGTCCAGGTGAATTCCATCGCCTCAATGGACCGCCAGCTTCTTATCAATAACATCGTCGGCACCTCCAAGGCGGCCGTGGCCTACGGCCTGCCGATCGTACACTCGACGGTCAACGTCAAGACCGGCCTGAACAAGCCGCCGATCAACCAGTTGCAAAAGGTCCTGGGCGACTTCCCCACCTACGACCGCACTTCCATCAATTCCTGGGAAGACATCGAATTCCGCAAGGCAGTGGAGGCAACGGGCCGCAAAAAGCTCATCATGACGGCGCTGTGGACCGAAGCCTGCCTGACCTTCCCGGCACTGGATGCACTCAAGGAAGGCTATGAAGTTTTCGTCGTCGCCGACGCGGTGGGCGGCACCTCGGTTGCCGCACACGAGATGGCGCTGCGGCGCATCGAGCAGGCCGGCGGCCAGATGATCAGCGTGGCCCAGCTGTTCTGCGAACTCCAGCGTGACTGGAAGCGCCAGGAAACCGTCCCTGCCTTCATCAACCTGTTCATCGAAACGGGCGGCACGGCAGGCATCCAGTTCAGCTACGACCGCACGGAATAATCGCCGTCCGGCGACCGCGGGCAGGGCGCTTCACCGGTTTGATGCGCCTGCCCGGAGGCTTTATGCAGCAATGATGCGGAACTCAGTCGCCCTGGCGACAGGGCGTACAAAATTGCGTTCGCGCTTCAGTTCCACGATTCCGTAATTGGACATGGTTTTAAGAGTGCGGGATAGGTTGCTGACTTTGCGGCCGGTGGCTTCGGCCAATGCTGAAATTGATTCCGGTTGCGTTTCCATGATCACCCGCAGTAAGGCGCGGTTGTCATCGCTGAGAACTTCCGCAAGAGATTTCATCGACGTGAACCAGACTTTGGGTTCGTCTGGCTTGGGCTTGTAGTCGCCGCGGGCGATTGCCAGAACGCGTTCGCGAATCCTCTCTTGCGGCATGATGCCAATCAGAATTGCTTTCATTACTTTCGTATCTCCAAAAGGATGCGGTCAGCGTCCGCGAAAAAATCGTTGAGCAGTTGCTGGGCATCCTTGAACTCATAAGGTACACCTAAGTCCGAAGCATGACGATGTTTATGATCGAATGGCAGCCTGCGGCCGGAGTATTTGAGTTTCCTGGGCGGTCGTATTGCGTGAGCATTGTCATATCCAAGAAGACGTCTGCCATCCGGGCCGTGCAACGTTAGCGAGTAACGAATGCCGTGCGGTATGGCCGGCGATACCTCGACCTGCCGTGCTTCGATTTTGATCCAGTAGCCATCGCCTTGGTCGAGGACCGAGTCATCCAGGTCCAGCAGCGTGTCGATGACAGGATCACCATTCATAAGTAGTTTATCATCAGCTGATATTATTTGCGCGCGTGGGATGCTAAGTCGGCTGACGAGCTACAAGGGGGCTTGGACCGTCCTCGGCGAAGTTCTTCAAAATTGCCGCCGTCGAACAGGTAGTAGCTTGTTTCGCCCCCTGTCCCGCGCTCATCGCGGCTTCCATGAACTACAAGCAGCCGGCTGTCGCGCCTGAATTCGAGTGGTTGAGAAACGTCAAAACCCCAGTTTGATACCGTGAATGGCAGCCAATAAACGTCGCCAGACTTGGCATCGATCGCCGCCCCCATCACGCAAGATGCACCGCATCCCCAACTCGCCAGCACAAAGTGTCCAGCAAAGTTCGCCCTTCGGCCATCGTACCGCGCAGCCGCATAGTCCTTGAATTGGGGAACAGCGCTGGCGCTGAGGCTCAGCCAGGAGATGCCAACCGCGATAAGTGAATGTGGCCGCATGAGTTAGTACCAATGAATCTTTTCCCAGAATCGCCTGGCAACGGACGCGGACCTGCGTCGACAACGCCTTCGAACTCTGCGCAATCAGCCAAAGTAAATGGCGATGTTGGTCAACCGGTGGTGTTCGATTTGGCGCTTGAGGCAGGATTAGGGCGAAGTATGACGGTCGGCATATGTCCTCCATGGTGGAGCTCTCATCGTAGATCGTCCAAGGCCGGGTCATTTCGAGATGCGGCATATTCAGGCATCTGCCGCATCAAATTTCAGACTATTACCGCGCGGCAGCGGTGTTACTATTGGCGCACATTCACAAGAGGAGCAAGCATGCCCGCCACCGATCCGCGCATCGACGAATACATCGCCAACGCCGCCGAATTCGCCCAGCCGATTCTGCAGCACCTGCGCGCCGTGATACACGAGGCGTGTCCAGAAGTGGAGGAGACGATGAAGTGGAGCATGCCGCACTTCATGTACAACGGCATCCTCGCGAACATGGCCGCGTTCAAGCAGCATTGCGCGTTTGGCTTCTGGAAGGGCGAGCTGCTGCTGTCGGAAGCGGATGACAAGGGCAAGGAAGCGATGGGCCAGTTTGGACGCATCACGTCCGTCAAGGACCTGCCATCGAAGAAGGCCTTAACAGGCTACGTGAAGCGGGCGATGGAGCTGAACGCGGAAGGCGTGAAAGTGCCGTCGCGCGCCAAGACCAAAACCCCGCGTCCGCTCACCGTGCCGGAATACTTCGCGAAGGCCCTGAAGGCGCAACCGGCGGCGAACAAGCACTTCGAAGCTTTCTCCACTAGTGCAAAACGCGAATACGTGGACTGGCTGGAAGAAGCGAAGACCGAGACAACGCGCCTGCGCCGCATGGACCAGGCCATCGAGTGGATCGCCGAAGGCAAGCAGCGCAACTGGAAATACATGAACTGCTAATTGCGGCGCAGCTTTTTCAGCCAGCTGTCCCAGGTTTCGAGCTGGATGAAGGGCTCGAAGGACATGTCAAAGGAAGGCTGTACGGCGCCATCGCCCGCGCGGCCGCCGATCACCACATAATTCACATTGATATCCCGCCCCGCATCGACCCGCAGCGGCAGCCGCGGTCCGCGGAATGAGTTGTAGGCGGGATGCCCCTGTTCGACGCGCTCGCGGATGCGATGCGCCATCGGCGCGGAATTGCGGATACTGCCGCACGATATAGCCCAGCCGCGACGAGATCTGCGCCCGCGCATCATCCAGCGCGAAATCGGTGCCCTTGACCTCGACCAGCGTTACATCCATCTGCGTGCGGCCCGAGAACAGGGCAAAGTCCACGAAGCCGCTGTCGACCGGGAACTGACTGAAGGCGATGTACTCCTCCTCCGGCCGCGCATACAGCTCCGCAATCAGCGACAGATCCTGCGCAATCAGCCGGTGCATTTCCAGCTCGGTCGCGCCATTCGTAATCACGGTGCGCAGCTGCTCCACAGGCACGCGGTGGCGCAGGATCTCATTGCGCCGGTTCAGCACCGCTATGCTTTCCTGGTAGGGACGGTCGATATACGGGTCGATCTGCACCCGCAGCTTTTCGATCTGCGCAGCCAGGCGCACATCGTCCAGCGTATGCCGGTTCAGCTCCGCATCCAGGCAACCCAGCATCGCCGTGACTTCGGCAAAGCTCATTTTCTCCCAGTGCGGCAGCCCATGCACCTCCGACACGCGCGCAAAGGTCGCCTCGCTCAGGTGCGTCGATTCGTAATGTTCGATCACGCGGGCATCATCGCTGATATGGCCCGCTTCGATCAGGTGCCTGCGCAGCGATTCAATCGAATTCGCCACCGACGAACCGGTATTGCGTTCACCGAGGTCGGTCAGCAGCGCAACCACGCGGTCCGCATGGAAGATGCGCACGCGGCAGATCGAATCGTGGACCGACTCCCGGTGCGCCTGGTAGCGAAAGATGAAATCGCTGATCTTCATCGCGGCATCACGAGCACCTGCAGGCCGGACGGCGTTTCAGGCGCATGGTAGACCCGCTGCGTGGCCTTCTGGAAGTCTTCCGGCTTTGCCTGCGGGATGTTCACAAAAGTTTGCGGATTCAAGTCGATCAGCGGGAACCACGAGCTTTGCACCTGCACCATGATGCGGTGGCCGCGGCGGAAGGTGTGGTTCACCTCGCCCAGGTGGTAGCTGACGCTTTCCACCTTGCCCGGCGTGAAGGGCTCCGGCTTCTCGAAGCTGTTGCGGAACTTGCCGCGGATCGGGTTGCCGCGCACCAGCTGCTGGTAGCCGGCCAGCTTCAGTGAAGGCGGTGGCGTGTCGGCCGGGCGCTCGCCTGTGCGCGCTGGCGCGGGCAGCTCGTGCGGATAGACGTCGATCAGCTTCACGACGAAGTCGCTGTCCGTGCCCGTGGTCGACACGAAAAGCTTGGGCGTGACCGGACCGGCGATAGTCACATCCTCTTCCAGCACCTCGCTCTGGTACACCAGGACGTCCGGCCGCGAGGAAGCAAAGCGCTGGTCAGAAACCATGTACTCGCGCGGCACGCCGGTCGCCGGATAGCCGATATACGGCACGGGCTTGCGCGGATCGCTCACGTATTCGTCAAACGCAGCAGCGCCGGACGCAGGCTGCGTCCACGTCAGCGTGCCGTTCGGGCCGAAGTACAGCGTACGTGTTTTGGCCTGCACCGGCGGCCATGCCGGCATACTGGCGCCAGACATTGGTGCCGGTCTCGAAGGCGTTCACCTCGGCGATGGCTTTGTCCGCCTTCTTGTCCTTCAGGTGCTGCTCGAAGAAGGGAAACAGCAGCTTCTTGTTGAAGTACTCGCTGGTCTTGCTGTCGAAGCGCACATGGCCCAGGCTCCTGCCTTCCTCGCCCGCCCAGCCGCCATGCGTCCACGGGCCGATCACCAGGCCGTTGAAGATGCTTGGATTCTGCTTGCGGATGGACTGGTAAGTGGTGAACGGTCCTTGCGGATCTTCCGCATCGAACCAGCCGCCCACGGTCAGCACGGCCGCCTTGATGTTCTTCAGGTGGGGCGCGATATTGCGCGACTTCCAGAATTCGTCATAGCTGTCGTGGTCGATGGTCGGCTTCAGGTAGGCCAGCTGCTTCGGCTGCAGTTCGCCGAGGATGCCGGACATCGTCATGCGCTTCAGGAAGTAGTCGTAACTGTCCGCCACGCCGTAATCGAAGCGCGAGCGCTCGCGCGCCGGCGGCGCAGGATTCACCTCCTCGGTAAAGGACGAGTAGAAGTCGAAATTCGCCGCCAGCATGAAGGCGCCGCCGTGATAGGAGTCGTCGCCCATGAACAGGTCCGTCACCGGCGCCTGCGGCGAGGCGGCCTTGATGGCCGGATGGGAATCGATGATCGAGGCGGAGGTATAAAAGCCCGGGTAACTGATGCCGTAGATGCCGGCCTTGCCGTTGTTATTGGCGACATGCTTCAGCAGCCACTCCACGGTGTCGTGCATGTCCTGGCTCTCATTGCCTTCGCCCGCAGCGCGCTGCGCCTTCACATGCGGCGTCATCTCCTGCCACTTCCCTTCGGACATATAGCGCCCGCGCACATCCTGCTTCACGAAGATATAGCCGCTGTCCGCGAAGTCCTGCGGCAGGCCGAAGCTCTTTGGATAGTAATCCACGCCATAGTGCGACTCGCCGTCCAGGTTCACACCCACGCTGTAAGGCGTGCGCTGGATCAGGAAGGGATAGGGTTTGGATGCATCCTTCGGCACATAGACCGCTGTGAACAGGCGCACCCCATCGCGCATGGGAATGCGGAATTCGTACTTGGTATAGGTGGCGCGCAGGTCGGGTTTGTCCTTCTCGTCAGGCGCCGCGTGGACGGCGCCTGCGAAGGCCAGGGCGAGGGAGAGGGCTAGTGGAGTGAGGTGGCGCTGCATGATTCCTTTATTTAGTTTGTTTCTGGTCGAAGACGGCCCTTATCATACAGGCGGAGGCGGTCCAGCTTCCCTGCATACAGATCGTGGTCGCCGCGCGTGGTGCTGTTGCTCATCGCGAGGCGCATATGCTTGTCGGCCGTTTTCAGGTCGCCCATCTCGAAGGCGGCTTTCGCCATCCAGAAATGGAACTCGTGGTAGTAGGGCGCCCGTTCCAGTTCGCGCGCGAACAGGCCGCGTGCGCGGCGGTAATCGCCTTTCGTCCATCGCCTTGCGGCCCAGGTTGAAGTAATCGAAGGGCGGCTGGGGCTCCAGGCGTTCCAGTTCCGCCTTCACGGCCAGCGCTTCTTCCTTGCGGCCCTGGTCGTTCAGCACCTGCACCAGGTTGAACAGGGTGACCGTGCTGCGCGGGTCGCGCTGCAGGGCGGCGCGCAGCACCGTTTCGGACTCGGTCAGCATGCCCTGGCGCTGATAGACGATGGCCAGCGTGTTATGCGAGTGGACGAAGCTGGGTTCATATTCCATCGCATTGCGCGCCCACCAGTAAGCAGCATCGAGCTTGCCCTGCACCAGCGCTTCGGCCGAGCGGTTGTTCATGAACATGGCGACGATGGTGCGCTCGTCGATCGGTTCCTTTTCCAGCTTTTCCGCGTCGGCCGGCGGCAGGAAGTCGATGGTCACGAACTGCGCGCGGTCATACGTGCCGGGGCGCACTTCGATACTCGGCTTGCCGAGCACCAGGTTGACGTGGCCGTTGTTCAGGTACAGGGTGCCGGAACGGCTCCAGGTATCTTCGCCGGTAATACGCTGGTACTGCACGGTGAGGCCAAGCTCGCGCGCCAGCGCGGCCGTCATGATCACGAGGGAGAGGCAATTGCCCATGCGCGCCTCGAAGGCCTGGGAGGCGGTGCGGGTGATTTCGGAATCGTATTCGATGCGCAGCATGTCGCGCCGGTACAGCGCTTCGAACAGGGCTTCATGGGCGTTGCGGCTGCTCATGTTCTGGCGCACCTTGGCGACGTATTCGCGCATCGCCGGCGTCAGCGCAAAAATATCCTGCGCCGCCAGTATGCCTTCCGGCCTGGCGAAGGCGCTGTCCTTGAACAGTTGGGCGACCGGCGGCCCGGCCGGTTTATCGAGGCTCGCGCAGCCGGACGTGAGCGCGGCCGCGAGAAGCAATATTGATAAATGTTTCATGGTGATTCTCCCCCATGAAACAAGTATCCTCGGCTATTTTGGCGATGTCAATTCGGCAGCAACGTCGCTCACACCCAGGGCGGACAGGGCGTCGCGCAGGTCTTCGATCTCCGCTTCCAGCTCGCCGGAGGCATCGTAGGGACGGTCGGCCGAGGCCGGCAACTGGTCGCCGCCAAACAGCTGCACGCGCAGCACCGGCTCGCCGCCTAGCTCGGCGCCGGTGACCACGGCGCGCGCCGGACCGCTATGCGCGCGCAGCGCCTGGCCGAACTGCGCCATCATGGCCAGGGTGGCGTGCTCGTTGCGGCCTTGCTGCAGTGCGCCGTAGAACAGGTCCTGGTACAGGAAGTTCAGGCGCAGGGACTGGGCTTTTTCGCCCCGCGCCAGGCAGCGTGCCGCCAGCGGCGCGGCCGTTTCGGTCCAGGCGCGGTAGCGCTCCATGCGGGCGGACCAGAACTCGTCCTGCGCCTCTTCGCCGGCAGGGACGCGGTAGAAGGCATCGTCGGCGCGCTTGTAGGCAAATCCCAGCAGGAAGCGCGGCTCGACGGCTTCATCGTCCGTGCCGAACGGCGAGGCCGCCCAGCCGGCAATGCTGCGCTGCAGGGCGGGCGCCTCGCGCACTTTCTTGTCGCTCAGGGAGGCGGCCGCCTCGCGCACCATGGCGTGCAGCTGGCCATAGGTGATGCCCTCCATCTCGCCCAGGTCATAGGCGTGCTGCACCAGCACCAGCCTGGCGTGCGGGCTTTCCAGGCCGCCGCTGCGGAAGCTCTCCAGCAGGGCTTCATAGGCTTGCTCGTCCTGGAAGCACTCGGCTTCGGACAGGCCGCCCTGGCTGTGCACGAAGAGGGGAATGGCGAAGGCGTTGACCTCCATCTCCGGACCGTTCTCGCGGTGCAGCAGCAGCGTGCCGGCATGCTCCTCGATGGCTTCGCGCAGCACGCGGTAGCCTTCGCTGTCCTCGAAGCGCGCCTGTTCCAGCGCGCCGTACAGGATCTCGTTCTTCTGCTGGTTCAGGTAGCGCTTGATCTGGCGGTTGAAGTCCAGCTCATCTCGCTCATGTCCTCGTATTCCTGCTCGGCCACGGTGAGCGCGAGTTCGGACAAGGCCTGGCTCAGGACTTCTTCCTTCTCCTGCGGCGGCGTGGAGGACTTGCGGGGGACGGGTTTCTTATTCTTGGGCATATTCCGGGCGGCGCCCGGGAGCGCCTCAATGTTCGATGTGGAAGGTTTCGTGCAGTTCGTCGAGCAGGTCGGCGGCTTCGTCCTCGCTCATGCCGAGGTGGCGGCAGGCCAGTTCGCCGCCTTTTTGCCACTCCAGCGATTCTGGGTTGCCATGGTAGCGCTGAATGGCGCGTTCCGCCAGCACCGAGCCTGCCACCAGGGAGCGGATGGCGTCATCGGTGGCATCGTCCGCCAGCACGGAATAATCGTGGTGGTGCAGGATGGCCCAGGAGACGTCCGGCGACAGTCCCCAGTTGCGTGCCAGCAGGCAGCCGATGGCGGCGTGGTTGGTGCTGTGGCGCACGTCTTCCACCTTGGTGAAACTGTGCGAGACGGAGCCGGAAGCCATGTCCAGCGTGGCCTGGTAGTCGCTGAAGCGGTTCAACAGGATGGGGATGCCGATATCGCAGAACAGGCCGAAGGTGTGGGCGATGTCCGGCGGCGCCAGGCGCAGGCGGCGCGAAATGAACACCAGGGCCAGTGCGCGGCGGGCGGACACGTCCCAGAACTGGTTCAGCGCCGTCTCGTTGCCATCGATGGCCTGGCGCGCCAGCAGGCCGGTGAGCAGGGCCGCGCAATTGGTAATGCCGAGGAAGTTGATGGCCTGCTCCACCGACTTGGCCTTGCGCGCCGCACCGTAGAAGGGCGAATTGGCCAGCTTGAGCAGCGCACCGGACATGCCGACGTCGTTCGCGATGATGCGCGCGATCATGCGCGGCGAAGGATCGTCCCTGCCCAGTTCCGCCTGCAGGTCCACCAGCAGGCTGGGACGCGGCGGAATGCGGATCGACCGCAGCAGGGCCTCCTCTGCGGTCTGTTCTTGCGCTGCTGCTGTTGTCATTTTTTAAACCGGGCTGCGAATTGAAGAATCCCGGCCATTATCGCCGCTGAAACCGGCCATGGCTCATTTACGTGAAGAAATATTTTGCCTTTGTGGCTAGCGGCGGCGTTTTTCTTGCCAAGGCTACAATTGCCTGCATGACCAGATTAATTGCAGGGATAGACTTCGAGCGCCCGGCCCATGAAGTGGCGCGCAAACTGATCGGCGCCGTGGTGCTGGTGAACGGCGTCGGCGGACGCATCGTCGAAACGGAAGCCTACGACCGCGAGGACCCGGCCTCGCATGCCTTTACCGGCCGCTCCGAACGCAACTTCGCCATGTTCGGTCCGCCGGGGCACGCCTACGTCTACCGCTCGCACGGCCTGCACTGGTGCCTGAACTTCGTCTGCATGGAAGAGGGCCACGGCGCCGGCGTGCTGCTGCGCGCGATCGAACCGCTGGAGGGCCTGGACGCCATGCACGAACGCCGTAAATTCGATGACGTGCGCCTGCTGTGCGCCGGCCCCGGACGCCTGTGCCAGGCCATGGCCGTCA
Source organism: Pseudoduganella sp. UC29_106 (assembly GCF_044055365.1). NCBI lineage: Bacteria > Pseudomonadati > Pseudomonadota > Betaproteobacteria > Burkholderiales > Oxalobacteraceae > Pseudoduganella > Pseudoduganella sp. UC29_106. The sequence continues at coordinate 444,190 of NZ_CP171977.1, forward strand.
CCCGCGCCCACAACGCCCTGCCGCTCGACGCACCGCCCTTCGAACTGCGGCCGCGCCAGGGCAGGGTGCAGGTCGCCGTCGGCCCCCGCATCGGCATCAGCAAGGCGGTCGACGTGCCCTGGCGCTTCGGCCTCGCCAACTCGCCCTACGTCAGCAAGCCCTTCCGATAAGCACTTTGGGGTCAGGCACGTTTTGATACATGAGCTCGTGTTTCGTTTCGTGCCTGACCCCAGAATTGCCCCCAGAATCGAGCTCGAACACGGCCACCGACGTGGCCAGGTAGCTCGCCTGTTCCTGCAAGCTCGCCGCGGCGGCGGCTGCCTGCTCGACCAGCGCCGCATTCTGCTGCGTCACATCGTCGATCTGCACCACAGCCTTGTTGACCTCCGTGATGCCCTGCGCCTGCTCCGCGCTGGCCGCGTTGATGCGCTCGATGACGTCGTTCACCTGCCGCACGGAAGCCACGATATCGCCCATGCTGCCGCCGGCAACCGAGACCGAGGCCGCGCCCCGGTCCACGGTCGCAACGGATTCCGCGATCAGCGCCTTGATCTCGCGTGCCGCCGAAGCCGAGCGCTGCGCCAGCGTGCGCACCTCGGCCGCGACAACAGCGAAGCCGCGACCCTGCTCGCCGGCCCGCGCCGCTTCCACGGCAGCGTTGAGCGCCAGGATATTGGTCTGGAAGGAGATGCTGTCGATCACGCCGATGATCTCCACGATCTTGCGCGAACTGGCGCGAATCGAATCCATCGTGGCGACCGCCTGCGCCACCGCTTCGCCGCCCTTGGCCGCCAGTCCCGTCGCCACCGCCGCCAGCTGGCAGGCCTCGCGCGCGTTGTCGGCATTGGCGCGCACTGCGCTGGTCAGGCTGTCCATCGCGCTGGCTGTTTCCTCCAGCGACGTGGCCTGCATCTCGGTGCGCGTGGAAAGGTCCATATTCCCCGTCGCGATTTCGCTGGCCGCCGTATCGATGGACTGCACTGCCTCACGTATCGTGTGCAGCGTGCCGTTTCAGGTGGGCGATGGACTGGCCGAGCACGCGCGAGGTCTCGGCGATTTCATCGCGTCCCGTGCTGGGGGCCTGCGCCGTCAGCTTGCCGGCGGCCAGGCTGCGGACCGTGCCGCCGATCAGGGCGATATCGCGCAACAGCGCCGTGCGCACGCGCATGGAGACCAGCAGCGATAGCACCACCGACAGCACGGCGAACAGCGCCATCGTCACGCCCAGCGAGTGAAAGTCGCTGCGCGCCTGGGCGAAGGCCGTTTCGCTCAGCGTCTTCTCCAGTGCCGCCAGCCGCGCCAGCTGCCCATCCAGCGCCTCGAACTGCTTCTCGGCCTTGGCCATGGAATTGGTCGCAATCGACTGGTCCACCTGCGCCAGGTCGACCGTCTCCAGCACGCCGCGCCGGTAAGCGCTCAGCGCGGCCAGCGACGCTGCCACGATCGGCTTCTCTTCCGCCGTCGCGACTTCGGCAAGGCCGCGCAGCTGGCTGCCGATCGCAGCATGGCGCGCACGGATCTGTGCCACCAGTGCGTCCAGCCGTTCCTTGGCGAAGCTGCCGTTGATCCAGGCCAGCAGCTGGTAAATATTGGCGTGGGCGAAGCGTGCCTCGCCCGCGACGTCCGCCGCCGCCTTCAGTCGCGCCGCGCGCACCTGCACCAGGTTTTCCATCGACGCGTTCTGCCGCACCATGCCCATCCACGCCGAGCTGGTGGTCGCAAGCAGCAGCACCAGCACCACGCCGGGCGCCAGCAGCAGCTTGGGTCCGATCCGGAGTTTGCTCAGCATGGCGTCACTTCTTGTAGATGCCGGCTTCAAGGACCACGTCGCCTACGCGCAGGATGTAGGTGGTCTTGGGCTCGATCTTGCCCGTCTCCGGATTCTTGTACATATAGTCCACCCAGCCCTTGCCCTTCTTCGCGGCCAGCTCGATGATCTCGCGGCGGTATTTCTTGCCGCTGGCGTCCGGCACATCGGTCAGGTCCTTGCCGACGATGGTCGGATTAAAGGGATGGGCCAGCACGATGCCGGTATGGATGTCGCGCATATCGACGTAGAGCGATCCCTGCACGAAGTCCGGGTCTTTCGCTGCAATCTTCTTCATCATTTCATCCTTGCCGTGCGCCTTGACGAAGGAGGCGCCGCGTTCGGCCATCGCGATGGCGTCCTTCTCGGCGGGGGATTCAACGGCGTGCGCGCTCGCCAGGGCAAGCGCGATCAAAGGAGCGGACAGGATGCGTTTCATGATGGGCCTCCTTGCAGGGTTGGGAGTGCTCAATGTACGACGCTGTTGCCATGCGGAAGTTGCGATAGCGCAAGGCACTGGGGATTTTCGTGACTAGCATGGAACTTCCCCACACCGACAGGAGGCCAGCCATGAAGTTCAAGCCCTACACCCGCCAGACGATCCGCCAGGCACGCCAATGGGAGCTGCTCACGCCGGAGCAGCAGGAGGCCGTGCAGGTCGTGTCCCATGTGCTGCCTTTCCGCACCAACGAATATGTGCTGGAGCAGCTGATCGACTGGGACCGGGTGCCGGACGATCCGATCTACCGCCTGGTCTTTCCGCATCAGGACATGCTGCCCGAGCACGAGTACAGGCAGCTACGCGACCTGTTGCTGGTGCATCCCGATCACGTGGCGGCGGAACTCCTGATTCACGAGATACGCATGCGCATGAATCCTCATCCGGCGGGCCAGATGACGCATAACGTTCCGCGCGTAAACGATGCCCCTTTGCGCGGCCTGCAGCACAAGTACAACGAAACGGTGTTGTTCTTTCCCAGCGCGGGGCAGACCTGCCATGCCTACTGCACCTTCTGCTTCCGCTGGCCGCAGTTCGTCGGCATGGACGATATGAAGTTCGATGCGAAGGAGACGCACGAGCTGGTGTCCTACCTGCGCGATCACCGCGAGGTGACCGATGTGCTGATCACGGGCGGCGATCCGCTGATCATGAACACGCGCTCGCTGGCCGAATTCATCGAGCCCTTGCTGGCGCCGGAGCTGGCGCACATCCAGAACATCCGCATCGGCACCAAGTCGGTCGCATACTGGCCGCAGCGTTTCGTGACCGACCGCGATGCGGACGATCTGCTGCGCCTGTTCGAGAAGGTGGTTTCCTCCGGTCGCAATATGGCGATCATGGGGCACTACAACCATGCGGTGGAGCTGCGGCAGGAGATCGCGCAGCAGGCGGTCAAGCGGATTGTCGGCACGGGCGCGACCCTGCGCATGCAGGGACCGCTGATCCGGCATATCAACGAGGACCCGTTCTCCTGGGCGGAGCTGTGGCAGACGGGCGTGCGGCTGGGGGCCATTCCCTACTATATGTTCGTGGAACGCGATACCGGCCCGCGCGAGTACTTCGCCTTGCCGCTGGCGCGGGCGCACGAGATTTTCCAGACGGCTTACCAGATGGTGTCCGGACTCGCGCGCACGGTGCGCGGGCCTTCAATGAGCGCTTTCCCCGGCAAGGTTGTTATCGACGGCGTGGTCACCATCGGCGGCGAGAAGGTGTTCGCGCTGCAGTTCCTGCAGGCGCGCAATCCGGACTGGGTCCGCAAGCCTTTCTATGCCCGCTTCGATCCTGAGGCGACGTGGATGGATCATCTGAAACCCGCGTTCGGCAAGGAGAAGTTTTTCTTCGAGTCCGGCGATTTACCTGAGCCGCGCAAGGTGATTCCCATCGCCGCCGCAGCGCACGCCCGCGACGCGTCCTGCAGCGTCACCCACGCCGCCTGACCCGCGCCCGCCCACCTGCCGCTGCCCGCCGCCGCCAACGATCGCCGCCAACGATCGCCGCCACGGTCCCAACGCCACTCGCCCTATGCCAAGACGCCCCTGCCACCGCCGCTTGACCACGCACCGCCGGCACTCGGTCGGCGTGGCTCAACGCCAGGCGCGCTCGCCGTGGACGAAGCTGCGCCGGCAGCGGATGGCGCGGGCAGGGGCGAGCCGACGGCGGCCGTCCAGCGCGTCTATGGCGACTTCGGCCTCGCTGCCATGCCGGCGGCATCGGCGAACAGCGCGGTGGCAGCCGAGCGGCTGTCCCGGCACGCGGCATCGCTTAAGGGCCAGCGTGCATCGCCATCCTGGGCAACGCGGTTCTGGCGAGGGCGCGTGCGTGCGCCGGGCGAGCTGTCCGCCGTCGCGGTGCTGCTGCAAGTGTTCATTCCGTTCGCGCTGGGGCACTACCTCTCCTGGCTCCTGCGCACGGTGAATGCCATGCTCGCCCCGCAAATGCTGCAAGCAGTACAGCTGACGCCTGCCCAACTGGGCACGCTGACGAGCACCTACTTTCTCGCCTTCGCCTTCGCCCAGCTGCCAGTGGGACTTGCCCTCGACCGTCACGGCCCGCGCCGCGTGCAGGCAGTCATGCTGCTGATTGCCGCGGCAGGAACATACGCCTTCGCGCAAAGCCAGAGCTTCACGCAAATGGCCATCGCCCGCGGCATCATGGGGTTGGGACTCGCCGCCTGCTTCATGGCCGCGATGAAGGCCATCTCCACCTGGATCTCGCCGCAGAAGGCCCCGTCTGTGCAAGGCTACCTGATCGCGGCGGGAGGACTGGGCGCGGCTACGGCAACGCTGCCCGTCAGGCTCGCCTTGCACTACACCGACTGGCGCGGCATCCTCACGGCGCTTGCCATTTGCTGCGCCGCGCTTGCCGCCGCGATCATGCTGATAGCGCCCACCGAGCCGCCCGCGGCACCCAAGCCGCTAAGCCGCCGGGCGCTGAAGGAAATCTTCACGCACAAGGCCTTCCGCGACACAGCGGCCCTCGTGTTGATCCCGCACACCGTCTACTTCGGCATCCAGGGTCTGTGGATCAGCCGCTGGCTGGCCGACACGGCCTACCTCGACCAGCAAGCCATCGCCTGGCTGCTCTACCTGGGCATGGCCGGCGTGATCTTCGGCGCCATCGCTGTCGGCATGCTCACCGAATGGGCCGCCAGGCACGGACGCCAGCCGATCGACCTCGCCGCCCTCGGCATCGCAGCCTTCGTCATCATCCAGTGCGCGATGATAGTGGGCGCGCGGCCCGCCATGCCGATGGTGGCCGTGGCCTTCATGCTGGTCGGGACCATCACCGGCATCGAATACACCATCGTCGCCCAGTCCGTGCCGCCCGCGCTGATGGGGCGCACCTCCACCTGCCTCAATCTGCTGATCTTCACCGGGGCCTTTGCAGTGCAAGCCGGCTTCGGCGCCATCGTTGCCTGCTGGTCCGCGGGACCTGCGGGCAGGGCGCCGGCGCAAGCGTATCAATGCGCATTTGCCGTGCTGGTCCTGCTCCAATTGCCAGGCCTGCTGCACTACCTTCGCACACGCTATCGTGCACATCGGGAGGCATCTCGATCCATCCGGTAGAATAACGCCTTCACCAAGAAGGAAGATGTTATGAAACTGGTTCGTTACGGCCGCCCAGGCAAAGAAAAACCCGGTCTGATCGATGAGGAGGGCAAGCTGCGCGACCTCTCCGGCGTGATCAGCGGCGATATCGGCGGCGAAAACCTGTCGGACAAAGCACTGCGCAAGCTGTCGAAGATCCCGCACGACACGCTGCCCGTTGTGCGTGGCAATCCGCGCTTCGGCGTGCCGGTTGCGAAAGTCGGCAAGTTTATCGGCGTTGGCCTGAACTACAAGGACCACGCCAAGGAATCGGGCATGCCGATTCCGAAGGAACCGATCATCTTCCTGAAGGCGACCACCAGCCTGTCCGGCCCGGACGATTCCATCATGCTGCCCAAGGGTTCGAAGAAGACCGACTGGGAAGTGGAACTGGGCATCGTCATCGGCGAGCGCGCCCGCAATGTCAGCGCCGCCGACGCGGAAAAATACATCGCCGGCTACTGCGTGGTGAACGACGTCTCCGAACGCGAGTTCCAGCTTGAGCGCGGCGGCCAGTGGGACAAGGGCAAGGGCTGCGATACCTTCGGCCCTGTTGGCCCCTGGCTCGTCACGCGCGATGAAGTGTGGGACGTGAACAAGCTCGATCTCTACCTGGAAGTGAACGAGAAGCGCATGCAGACCGGCAGCACTTCGGACATGATCTTCAAGGTGCCGCAGCTGGTGGCCTATATCTCCCAGTTCATGACGCTGGAACCGGGCGACATCATCGCCACCGGCACGCCAGCCGGCGTTGGCCTGGCGCGCAAGCGCTACCTGAAGAAGGGCGATTTCGTCCGCCTCGGCATCGCCGGCCTCGGCGAGCAGCAGCAGGACGTTATCGGTTACCAGGAATTTTAATCCGCCCCCGCGGGGTGGACGCTGGCAATCGCCCGCGCCACTCCGTCCTGCAACCGCGACACGATCTCCGCCAAATCCCTCTCCGTCGCAATAAACGGCGGCGCCAGCAAAATATGGTCGCCCCGTTTCCCGTCGATGGTCCCGCCCATCGGATACACCATCAGGCCGCAAGCCATGCACTGCCGCTTCACGGCTGAATAAAGCCGCAGGTCCGGATCGAAGGGACGCCGCGTCTCGCGGTCCTGCACCAGCTCCAGCGCCACCAGCAAGCCGCGCCCCCGGATATCGCCCACGTGCGGATGATTGCCGAAGGCATCGCGCAGCATGCGCTTGAAAGCTGCTCCGCGCACCGTGACGGCTCCCAGCAGGCAATCGCGCCTGATCACCTTTTGCACCGCAAGCGCCGCTGCAGCAGCCACGGGATGACCGACATAGGTGTGCCCGTGCTGGAAGATGCCGCTGCCATTGCGCATGCGCTGTACGACATGTTCGCGCGCCATCACCGCGCCGATCGGCTGGTAGCCTGCGCCCAGTCCTTTGCCCAGCGCCACCAGGTCCGGCACCACGCCCTCCTGCTCGATCGCATACAGCGTGCCGGTCCGGCCCATGCCGCACATGACTTCATCGGCGATCAGCAGGATGCCGTACTTGTCGCACAGCGCACGCACGCCCCTGAAATAGCCTGGCGTCGGCGGCACCGCGCCGCTGGTCGCACCGACAACCGGTTCCGCGCAAAATCCGATCACGCTCTGCGGACCGATGTCGATGATGGTCGTCTCCAGCTCCTGCAGCAGGCCGGCCGTGTACTCGTGAACATCCTGTCCCGGACGCCGCTCGCGGTACTCGAAGCAGGGCGACACGCGCGCCACATCCATCAGCATCGGCTCGAAGTGGCGGCGGCGGTACTCGTTGCCGCCCAGGGCCAGTGCGCCCAGCGTGTTGCCGTGATAGCTCTGCCGGCGGGCGATGAACACGCGCCGCCCGGTCTCGCCGTTTTCCACGAAATACTGGCGCGCCATCTTCAGCGCCGCCTCGATTGCTTCCGAGCCGCCGGACACCAGGTAGGCCATGTCCAGGTCCCCCGGCGCATCCTCGGCCAGCCGCTCGCCCAGCTCCTCCGCCACATCGGTGGTAAAAAAGGACGTGTGAGCGTAAGCGGCCACCTTGAGCTGGGCCTGCATCGCCGCCAGCACATCCGGATGGCTGTGCCCCAGCGAGGACACGGCCGCGCCGCCGCTCGCATCCAGATAAGTATTGCCTTCCTTGTCGCGCACCTGCATGCCAAAGGCGACAACGGCGGTGGGCGGAGTGTGGCGCAGTTCGCGGTGGATCAGGTGGGTCATGCAAGCCTCGCGATGAGTTGGTCGTCAGGAGAAGTTAGCTCGCGCGCCGTTCGCGCGTTTTGATTTTTCTCCTGTCCTGTGCGAACATTTCCTCATCATGAAAGACCGCCTCGGCCCCATCCCCTCGTCCGAATGGACACCCGAACAGCGAGCCGCCGCGCAAGCGGTGATCGACGGCCCTCGCGGCTCACTGTACGGCCCCTTCGTGCCCCTGCTGCGCAGTCCTGAGTTGATGGGCTGTGCGCAGCGCATGGGTGAATACCTGCGCTACCGCAGCGCGATCGGCACCCGCCTGTCCGAGCTGGCCATCCTCGTCACCGCGCGCCAGTGGAACCAGCAGGTCGAATGGGCCATCCATGCGCCCATCGCCAGGGATGCAGGCATCGCGCAAGCCACCATCGACGCCATCGCGGAATGCCGCCCGCCATCGGCGCTGGCTGCGGACGAGCAGGCCGTCTTCGATTTCTGCACGGAGCTGCAGCGCGACAAGCGCGTCAGCGATGCCAGCTGGAACGCCGCGCTGGCGCAGTTCGGCGAGCATGGCGTCACGGACCTGATGGGCATCAACGGCTACTACACCTTCCTCGCCATGCTCATGAACGCCGCGCAATCGGAAGTGCCGCCCAGCACCGCGGCGCCGCTGCCCGATTGAGGCATGTGTTAGGGAGCTAACAGAAGGATTGGACGCAGCGGGGGATCATCGGTCGCGCACATTACGAAAGCGAAAAATGCCCGACCATTCCGATCCCCAAGATGCGGACGAGGCGAACCCACGCCTGTCGCGCCGCAATTTCCTGCAAGGCGCCCTTGCCGCCATGTCAGCCACACAAACCCCCGCGCCCGCCGCGCCCGCACCCCAACCCGCACCACCTGCTCCATCCGCGCCCGCCGCTCCGGCACGGCCGGTCACGCTGAATATCAACGGCAAGGAATACAGCCTGTCGCTGGAGCCGCGCGTGACCCTGCTCGATGCGCTGCGTGAACACATCGGCATGACCGGCACCAAGAAAGGCTGCGACCGCGGCCAGTGCGGCGCCTGCACCGTGCTGGTGGACGGGCGACGCATCAATTCCTGCCTTACGCTGGCTGTGATGCACGAGGGCGAGCGCATCACCACCATCGAAGGACTGGCCCAGGGCGGCGCGCTGTCGCCCATGCAGATGGCCTTCATCGAACACGACGCCTTCCAGTGCGGCTACTGCACGCCCGGCCAGATCTGCTCCGCCACCGCCCTGCTGGAGGAAGCGCGTGCCGGCACGGCCAGCGCCGTCACGCCGGACGTGCGCAAGGAAACGGTCTTCTTCACGGACGACGAAATCCGCGAACGCATGAGCGGGAACATCTGCCGCTGCGGCGCCTATCCCAACATCGTGGCCGCCATCCGCAGTGTGGCGCTGCGCAAGGGCTGAAACCATGCAAGCCATTTTCTATGACAGGGCGCGCGATGTGGCGGACGCCGTTCGTCTCGGCCAGCAGCCGGGAGCGCGCTTCATTGCGGGCGGCACCAATCTGCTGGACCTGATGAAGGGCGATGTCGAGCATGCGACAAGGCTGGTGGACGTCGGCCGCCTGGGGCTGGACGCGATCCATGAAATGCCCGGCGGCGGCCTGCGCATCGGCGCCACCGCCCGCAACAGCGACACGGCCAACCACAAGCTGGTGCGCGAGCGCTATCCCTTGTTGACGCAGGCGCTGCTGTCCGGCGCATCGGGCCAGTTGCGCAATATGGCCACCACCGGCGGCAACCTGTTGCAGCGCACGCGCTGCCCGTATTTCACGGACACCGCCTTCAACCAGTGCAACAAGCGCGAACCCGGTAGCGGCTGCGGCGCGCGCGACGGCTACCACCGCATGCACGCCATCCTCGGCGCCAGCCCGGCCTGCATTGCCGTCAATCCCTCGGACATGAATGTGGCCCTGGTCGCCCTGGACGCCATTGTGCTGGCGACCGGGCCCGATGGCGAGCGCCGCATTCCGCTTGCGGAATTCCACCGCCTGCCGGGCGATACGCCGCAAATCGACTGAGTGCTGCGCCCCGGCGAGCTGATAACGGCGGTCGAACTGCCGCCATCGCGTTTTGCGCGCAACAGCTACTACCTGAAGATCCGCGACCGTGCCAGCTACGCCTTTGCCCTGATCTCTGTGGCGGCGGCGCTGGAGATGGACGGCCGCAATGTGAAGCAGGCCCGCATCGTGCTGGGCGGCGTGGCGCACAAGCCCTGGCGCGTGCCGGCAGCCGAAGCCCTGCTGGTCGGCAAGCCGGTCAGCGATGGCGTGACGCGCGAAGCGGCGCTGCGCCTGGTAGAGGGCGCCCACCCGCTGGCCGAAAACCAGTACAAGGTCGAAATGGCCCAGCGCGCGATCGTGCGCGCGCTGCATATTGCAGGAGAAAGCGCATGAGCATCATCGGACAAGGCCTCGACCGCACGGACGGACCCGCCAAGGTTACCGGCACCGCCACTTTCTCCGCGGAGCACCAGATTCCGCGCCTGGCGCATGCCGTGATGGTACTGAGCACCGTGCCGAAAGGCCGCATCACGGCCATCGACACCGCGCGCGCCGCGCGCATGCCCGGCGTGCTGGCCGTGATGACGCACGAGAATGCGCCGCGGCTGCCGCGCACCAAGCCCGGCGAAAAGGATATGCCACCTCCGCCGAAACTCAACCTGCTGCAGGACAGCACGGTCCTGTACAACGCCCAGCCCATCGCGCTTGTGGTGGCGGACACGCTGGAGCAGGCAATGGATGCCTCGCGCGCAGTGCGCGTGAGCTACGCGCGCCAGACGGCGGTGCTGGACTTCCATGGCGCCAAATTCAATGCGCGCAAGCCGAAGGAAGACCCCGAGCGTCCTTCCTCCTTCAACCGCGGCAACGTGAACTCGGCCCTGGCCGGCGCGGCGCAGCGCATCGAAGCCACCTACACCACGCCCATCGAGAACCACAACCCGATGGAGCCGCACGCCACGATCGCGGCCTGGGAAGGCGACCGCCTCACGCTGTACGACGCCACGCAGAACATCTCGGGCGTGAAGAAGAATGCCGCGAAATGCCTCGGCATCCCGCCGGACAAGGTGCGTGTAGTGTCGCCCTTCGTCGGCGGAGGCTTTGGCTGCAAGGGCAATATGTGGTCGCATGTGGTGCTGGCGGCGATGGCGGCGAAAAAGGTTGGCCGTCCGGTCAAGCTGGTGCTGGAACGCACGCAGATGTTCGCACCTGTGGGCGCGCGCCCGCTGACCGAGCAGAAGTTCCGCCTGGGCGCCGCCGCCGATGGCCGCCTGACCGCCGTCTCGCACGACTCCATCTCGCATACCTCCTTCCAGGATGACTTCACCGAGCCGTGCACCACGCCCACGCGCATGCTGTACGCCAGCGAGAATATGCAGACTTCGCAAAAGCTGGCCACGCTCAATCTCGGCGTGCCGACCTATATGCGCGCGCCGGGCGAATCGTCCGGCAGCTTCGCGCTGGAGAGCGCACTGGATGAACTGGCCTATGCGCTGAACATGGACCCGCTGGCCCTGCGCCTGCGCAATTACGCCGAGCAGGACCCGGAAAAGAACCTTCCCTTCAGCAGCAAGAAGCTGCGCGAGTGCTACCAGGTGGCCGCCGAGCGTTTCGGCTGGTCGCGGCGCACGCCTGCGCCGGGCTCGATGAAGGCGGGGCGCATGCTGGTCGGCTGGGGCATGGCCACGGCCACCTATCCGGCACACCGCCTCCCCGCAAAAGCCTGGGCCAGCATCCAGCCGGATGGCACCGCCATCGTGCGCTGCGGCTCGCACGACCTGGGCACCGGCACCTACACCATCATGACCCAGGTCGCGGCGGACGCGCTGGGGCTGCCGGTGCAGAAAGTGAAATTCGAACTGGGCGACACGGCCATGCCGGAAGCGCCTGTGTCCGGCGGCTCGATGACGGCCGCCAGCATCGGCCCCGCCGTCAACCAGGCTTGCCTGGCTGCGCGCCGCAAGCTGGTCGAAATGGCGGTGGGCGATGAGGTGTCGCCGCTGAAGGACGCGGCGCCCGAGGAAGTCATTGCGGAGGATGGCTGGCTGCGCCTGCGCCAGGCGCCCGAACGGCGCGAGCCGATGGCGGCCATCATTGCCCGCCACGGCGGCGAACCGGTGGACGGCAGCGGCGAGGCCAAGCCGGGCGAGGAGAAGAAAAAATTCTCGTCCCATTCCTTCGGCGCTGTCTTCGTCGAGGTGCATGTGGACCCGGACCTGGGCATCGTGCGCGTGCCGCGCGTCGTGGCCGCCTACAACGTGGGCAAGTTGCTCAACGCGAAAACGGGACGCAGCCAGCTGATGGGCGGCATCGTGTGGGGACTGGGCATGGCGCTGACGGAGAAAACAGAAATGGACTGGCGTCACGGCAGAGCGGTGAACGCCAACCTGGCGGACTATCACGTGCCCGTGAACGCCGACGTACCGGACATGGATATCTTCGTCGTCGAGGACAGCGATACGAATTTCAATGAGCTGGGTGCGCGCGGCATCGGCGAGATCGGCATCACCGGCGTTGCGGCCGCCGTGGCGAACGCCGTCTACCACGCGACCGGCAAGCGCCTGCGCGACTTGCCGATCACGCCGGAGAAACTGCTGATCTAGAGCGGCTGGCAGTCCTTGTGACGCAGCAGCACGCGTTCGATCGCGTTCAGGCAGTCGAACGATTCCCTGAAGTCCCGCGAACAGCGTCGCATTATCCGGCGACGCTGCGCGGAATTCGCTGCGCACGATATCGAAGATTTCGCCGAAAGTGCGCTTGCCGTCGATATGGCGCAGGATGCGCGCCGAGTATTTGCCCGGATCGATTTCCACCTTCAGGCCGAGGAAGGGATGCGCCAGCGTGATGCGTTGCGCGCCATTGCGCGCGGTGAAGATCTGCTCCAGGGTTTGCGGCGGCAGTGGCTCATGGTAGATGAAGGGCACATAGTCCGCATTGCCGTAGGGCGCCCTGGCGCCGGGGCGCGTCAGGTAGAAGGAGTGGGTGATCAGGTCGCCCAGCATCAGTTCGGACATCGCCTGCTGCGCGCGCAGCGGCATATCCTTCAGCAGTGCACGTGAACGGGATGCATCCGCCACCAGCGTCATCGACGGCAGGTAGGGGAAGTGGCCGCGATGGACGTCGGTCAGCTCCAGGTGGAAGCCGCGCTGGTCCACCAGCCAGGCATACAATTCTTCGACGGTATAGGCGCGGTCCTGAGTGTGCAGCAGCAGGTCGAACAGGCCGGAATCGCTGTTCTGCCATTCGTGGCCGAACAGGTCTTCATAGCGCTTCAGCTGGTTGGTCGGCGGCAGCTGCTTCAGCATTTCGCGCGCGTGGGCGATCTGCTCGGGCGCCTCCAGCCCGCCATTGGCAAGGCGCAGCATTTTCTGGATGTGATAGATGCCGGTGCGGCCCACGGCGCCGTACACCATGATGCCCATCGCGCCGTCTTCCTTCAGCACGGAAGCCAGCGCCTGCAGGCCCGCATCCGGATCGGCCAGGTGGTGCAGCACGCCGCTGCAGTTGATGTAGTCGAAGCGGCCCAGGTCCAGCTCGGGCAGGCGCAGCAGGGATTCGTGCACCCAGCGGATGTTCTTCAGGCCGCGGATGGCGGCGCGCTCCTGCGCGATGGCGATGGACGCGGTGCTCAGGTCGAGGTGGACGATTTCCGCGTCCGTATGGCGCAGCTGTTCGGCGAGGTAGATGGTTGCGTCGCCCGTGCCGCCGCCCGCCACGAGGGCGCGGAAGCCCTGCCGGAAGCTCTGGCGGCCGCCGAAGCAATAGTGGTTCACCATCGGCAGCGATTCGGTCCACGTCTGCTGCAGACGTTTCTTTTCATCCTGAGGATCGACGGGCGGGTAGGGCAGCAGCTCGTACTGCGCCCTGACTTTGGGCAGAAACTGGCCGTCTTCCATCAGGCCAGCACGTGCTTTAGCCACCTGGAGATATGCTCCACTTCTTCCTGGCACAGCGAGTGCTGCATGTAGTACTCATGCCATTCGACCTGGTAGCCCAGCGATTGCAGCAGATCGCGCGAAGCGGTGGCGCGGCCGACCGGGATCACGGGGTCCATGCGGCCGTGCACCATGAAGATCGGCGTCTGCGTGCTGACGGCGCTGCGTTCGGCGGCGACCTTGTCGGCCAGCGGCACATAGCCGGAGAGGCACATCAGGCCGGCCAGGCGCTCGGGGTGGCGCAGACCGGTCTGCAGCGTCATCGCGCAGCCTTGCGAGAAGCCGGCCAGGATGATGCGGCTGGCCGGGATGCCACGCGCCTTTTCGCGGGCGATCAGGGCTTCCACCAGGATCTGCGATTCACGCAGGCCCTTCTCGTCTTCCTGGCGACCGAGGTCGGTGTGGATGATGTCGTACCAGGCGCGCATCACGTAGCCGCCGTTGATCGTCACCGGCATCGTGTTCGCATGCGGGAAGATGAAGCGGATGCCCGGCAGGCCGCCGAGGTCCAGTTCATCCACCAGCGGCACGAAGTCGTTGCCGTCGGCGCCCAGGCCGTGCATCCAGATGATGGAGACTTCGGGGTTGTCGGAGGTGGTGACTTCGATGCTTTCCAGTACGTGGGTCATTTGGTGTCCTCAAATAATGGCGTTCGTGGCGGAGCGCGGCGGATCAATGATCCGCCCTACGCGGAGTGGTCGGTCATGCGGTGGGGCCGGGCATGCGTCATTTGGCGCGGATGGCGGATTTGGGTCGGAAGGCTTTGCAGACCGCCGGATCGGTTTCCATGTAGGGGCCGCCGATCAGGTCCACGCAGTAGGGCACGGCGGCGAAGATGCCGCCTACCAGCTGCTTGCCGTCGGCATCCTTCAGGCCTTCCAGCGTTTCCTTGATGGCTTTCGGCTGGCCGGGAAGGTTCATGACCAGGGCCGCGTGATCGGAGGCTTCGCGGATTACGGCAGTCTGGCGCGACAGCACGGCGGTCGGCACGAAGTGCAGCGAAATGGCGCGCATCTGCTCGCCGAAGCCCGGCATTTCCTTGGTGCCGATGGCGACGGTCGCTTCAGGCGTCACGTCGCGGCGCGCGGGGCCGGTGCCGCCGGTGGTCAGCACCAGGTGGCAGCGCACGCTGTCCACCAGTTCGACCAGGGTGGCTTCGATCTGGGCACGTTCGTCCGGAATCAGGCGGGTTTCAACGCGGAAGGGCGTGGTCAGCGCGCTGCGCAGCCACTCTTCCAGCGCGGGAATGCCCTGGTCCTGGTAGACGCCGCCACTGGCGCGGTCGGAAACCGAGACCAGGCCGATCACCAGTTCCGCTTCACTCGTCATCTTCCTCGCCTTCCTCGTTTTCCGGCTCGGCTGCGGCAGCCGGGGCCTTGGACAGGTCCTTCAGGATCTGGAAGATCTCGCGGTAAGCCTTGGGCGGTTTGTTCTCGGCCTGCTCCTTGCGCGCATTGCGGATCAGGCCGCGCAGGTGCTGGGCGTCCAGGTCCGGGTGCTCAGCCAGCAGGGTGGTCAGGGCATTGTCGTCGGCCAGCAGCTTCTCGCGGCGGCGCTCCAGCGCGTGCAGGGCGGCCGTGTCGGCCTTGGAAGCGCCTTTCCAGCCCTCGATGGTGCGGCGGATGACGGCCACTTCCTCTTCCGTCAGGGTACGCATTTTCTTGCCCACGAACTGCAGCTGGCGGCGGCGGCCTTCGTGATTCTTGATGTTTTGACATTCCAGAATGGCATCGCGCACATCTTCCGGCATCGGCACGCGCTTGACGCGGTCGCGCGGCTGCTCAACCAGCTCGAGGCCGAGTTGCTGCAGCGCGTCAGACTGGCGCTTCATTTCGGTCTTGGAAGGGCGTTCGTATTCTTGTTCAAACTCGCTCGACTGGAAGCCGACGGAGCCGCGATTTGGATTTGGCATGGTGATGAGGGGCGCGCCGGTTAGGGCATGCCTGTAAAAACAGTAAACGGCTGCTATGATAACTGTTTTAACGCCCTGACCCCTAAAAACAACCCATGAGCGAATCCGCCTTCACCTACAGCCAGGACCAGTTGAAACAGCTTGCACGCGATGTTCTGGCATACGCGCGCGAGGCCGGCGGCACCGATGCCGCCGTTGAAATCAGCGAGGGCAGCGGCCTGTCGGTGTCGGTTCGAAAGAGCAAGATTGAAACGATCGAGCAGAACAAGGACAAGGGCATCGGCGTCACCGTCTTCGTCGGCAAGAAGCGCGGCAATGCCAGCACTTCCGACTTTTCCGCCAAGTCGCTGCGCGCGACGGTGGATGCTGCATACAATATTGCCCGTTTCACGGCGGAAGACCACTGCGCCGGCCTGGCCGACGAGGACATGCTGGAAAAGAACCCGCAGGACCTCAAGCTGTTTTATCCCTGGCAGATCAGCACCGAAGAAGCTGTTGCGCTGGCGCAGCGCGCCGAGCAGGCCGCTTTCGACGTCGACCCGCGCATCAGCAATAGCGAAGGCGCCGGTGTGCATGTGCAGCAATCGCATTTCGTGTCCGCCAATTCGCGCGGTTTCATCGGCGGCTACCCTTATTCGCGCCACACGCTGTCCGTAACCCCGATCGCGGGCAAGGGCGCCAGGATGCAGCGCGACGACTGGTACACCTCGGTGCGCGATCCGAAGAAGATGGCGTCGGCCGACGCGGTGGGGCGCTATGCCGCCGAGCGCGCGCTGGCCCGCCTGAACGCGCGCCAGCTGGAAACCCGCACCTGCCCGGTGCTGTTCGAAGCGCCACTGGCTGCCGGCCTGCTGGGCGCCTTCGTGCAGGCGACTTCCGGCGGTGCGCTGTATCGCAAGTCCACCTTCCTCCTCGATACCCTGGGCAAGAGCGTGTTCCCGTCCCATATCCAGGTCAAGGAAGACCCGCATGTGGTGGGCGGCATCGGTTCCGCGCCTTTCGATGAGGAAGGCGTGCGCACCTCCAAACGCGATGTGGTCAAGGACGGCGTGCTGCAGGGCTATTTCCTGTCCACCTATTCGGCGCGCAAGCTGGGCATGAAGACCACCGGCAATGCGGGCGGCTCGCACAACTTGTCCCTGACTTCGAAGCACACGAAGAAGGATGACGACTTCGCGGGCATGCTGCGCAAGATGGGCACCGGCCTGCTGGTGACCGAACTGATGGGCCAGGGCACCAACTACGTGACCGGCGACTACAGCCGCGGCGCCTCGGGCTACTGGGTCGAAAACGGGGTGATCCAATATCCGGTGGAAGAGATCACCATCGCCGGCAATATGAAGGAAATGTTACAGCAGATTATCGGCATCGGCACCGATGTCCTGGTGCGTGGCACCAAGCAGACGGGATCTATCCTGATTGAAAAAATGGTAGTTGCCGGAAACTAAATATTTCCATACACTCTCCTTAGAGCTGTAGCGTTTTCCGTGACGTAAAACACCTTTAAGGAGACAAGCACGTATGGAACGTCGTTCCTTCATCAAGAAGGCAGCAGCGGGCGCCGGTGCGGGCGTAATTGCCGCCCCGGCCCTGGCAGCAGAGCTGCCTGCCATCAACTGGCGCCTGGCGTCCAGCTTTCCGAAATCCCTGGATACCATCTTCGGCGCCGCCGATACTTTCACCAAACGTGTCTCCCAGCTGACTGGCGGTAAATTCAATATCCGCTCCTTTGCCGCCGGCGAAATCGTGCCCGGCCTGCAGGTGCTGGACGCGGTGTCCGCCGGGACGGTGGAATGCGGCCACAGCGCTTCGTACTACTACTATGGCAAGGACCCGACCTTCTCCTTCGACTGCGCCGTACCTTTCGGCCTGACCTCGCGCCAGCACACCGCCTGGTACGACCAGGGCGGCGGCCGCGAACTGCTGCGCGCCTTCTACAAGGACCACGGCATCATAAATTTCCTGGGCGGTAACTCGGGCACGCAGATGGGCGGCTGGTTCCGCAAGGAGATCAAGACCCTGGGCGACCTGAAGGGCACCAAGATGCGTATCGCGGGCTTCGCCGGCAAGGTCATGGAGCGCCTGGGCGCCGTGCCGCAGCAGCTGGCCGGCGGCGACATTTACCCGGCGCTGGAAAAAGGCACCATCGATGCGGCGGAATGGGTCGGTCCATACGACGACGAGAAGCTGGGCTTCTACAAGGTTGCGCCTTACTACTACTATCCGGGCTGGTGGGAGCCGGGTGCATCGTTCACTTTCTACGTCAGCATCAAGGAATGGGAAAAGCTGCCGAAGGAGTATCAGGCTGCGATCGAAGCTGCCACCTACGAAGCCCACGTGGTGATGCAGGCCGAATACGACTTCAAGAACCCGACTTCGCTGGGCCGCCTGATCAAGAACGGCGTGAAGCTGCGCAGCTATCCGACCGACATCATGGACGCCGCCTACAAGGCGTCGCACGAGCTGTATGCCGAGGAGTCCGCAAAGAACGCCAAGTTCGCCAAGATCTACGAGCCGTGGAAGCGCTTCCGCAACGACCAGAACCAGTGGGCGTCGGTGGCGGAATCGACGATGCAGAATTATTTGATCAAGGCCGGACGCGGCGGCAAGTAAACCGCGCGCCGTCCCCGCAAAGCCCGCCTCCCGGCGGGCTTTTTTATTGGTGCTTCACGGATTTCCGGGAAGGCCGGTCGTCCAATCAAGCGCAATATCGCCGCATTCCGCGCGGAACGGCAGATATCGGCAAGCAGCCATTCCTCGCTGCCGGGGAGACAGAGCCAGATGGCCTTCCACACGTTGCGATTGCCGCTGGCCTGCAGGTTGGCAAAGCGGGAAGTGACATCGCACCGTCCCAGAGGCTGCCGCTGGCTGCGCCTGGGTCGCCGGCGCCGGCCCCAGATAGTTAGGGATCGCCTCGCAAATGAAGGGCTCCAGTGCTAAAGAATCCGACCAGCATTGGCCGGTGAATTCGCCCAGGGATTCCAACAGGTCGCTGGGCACGCGGATCGAGTAGTGGAGCTTTGACATGATGGGTCTCCAAAAGTGCGTTTTTACTAAGCAGTACTACTTCCTTCTAAAACCTGCTAGAACGCCTTGGCTGTTACTAAAATTGCCCTTCAGAACGCGAATCGGTACTAAATGCGTGTGGCCTGTGTTCGTTGGAGTGGGCAGCGCGAATTAGTTCCCCTAATAGAGCAAACTCCGACAAAATAGCGACGACCCGCGCGAAGTAGTAAGGGATATCGCGTTTTAGTAAAAACCGAAAAATCAAGTCCCCCTCCCTATACACGCAATGCGGGCGTGGGTTGATGATGGGAGAGCCTGCAGGCGTTTCCCGGGCATCCGTGAAGAACCTTTTTGTATCCCAATGTACAGCGCGACATACGGCCGATACACGTGCGCGATTTAATTAGCGCATTAATCATTGGGAGAAAAATCATGATCTACACCGACCGCAAGATTCAATGCGAATGTGGCCATCTGCAGGGCGTGCTGTCCGGCGCCGCGAGCGGCGTGCGCCTGACCTGTTACTGCAAGGATTGCCAGGCCTACGCGCATGCCCTGAACAATGCCGACGAAGTGCTCGACAAGCTGGGCGGCACGAATGTCGTCACTACCCTGCAGCAGCACGTGCGGTTCACCAAGGGCACGGACAAGCTGGCCTGCCTGTCGCTGTCCGATAAAGGCTTGCTGCGCTGGTATGCCAGCTGCTGCAATACGCCGATCGGCAATACGGCGCGCGATCCGAAGATGTCCTTTGTAGCGCTGTCCCACAGCTGCCTGCGCGGCGCGATCGACAGCCACTTTGGCGGCGAAAGCGTGCATATCAACGTAAAATCAGCGAAAGCCAAGATCGCTTCGAGCGGCGCTGCCCAGTTCTTCGCCACCGCGCGCATCATCGGCGCCGTGCTGGGCGCGCGCGCCAACGGCAGCTGGAAGCACAGCGCCTTCTTCCGTCCCGGCACGCCAACGCCGGTCGCCAGGCCGCGTGTATTGAGCAGCGACGAACGTATCCGCTACACGCGCACCGCCGCGGCGATGTGATCGCGCAGCCATTGGTGGGCCGGGTCGCGGTGGCGCCGCTCGTGCCATAGCATCGTCATCTCGTAGCCGGGCACCGGCAACGGCGGCTCCATGATCTTCAGCGCCGCATTGCCGCGCACGATGCGCTCGGGGACCATGGCCACCATGTCCGTACCGGCGACGATGGCCAACATGGCAAGGAAGTGCGGTACCGAAAGCACCACGCGCCTGGACAGTCCGGCCGCTCCCAGCGTTTCATCGGTGATGCCCACAAACCCGCCGCCGTCCGGTGACACGATCACGTGTTCCAGCGCGCAGAATTGCGCCAGTGTAGGCCGGCGCTTCAGGTGCGGATGGCCGGCGCGCGCAGCCAGCACATAGCGCTCAACGAACAGGGGACGCGCGCGCAGGCCGGGCGGGGCAGCGTCCGTCGTGTGGAAGGCGAGGTCGATCTCGCCCTGTTCCGCCTGTCGTGGCATGCGCGGAGGCGAGGCTTCCAGCACCGCCAGCCGCGTGCCGGGCGCCAGCTTGCGCAAGCCGGCCAGTGCGGGCAGCAGGATGGCCGATTCGGCGTAATCGGTGGCGGCCACGTGCCAGGTATGTTCGGCGGCGGCGGGATCGAAAGGACTGGACGGAGCCACCGCCTGCGCCAGCCCCTCCAGCGCCTGCCGCAGGGGTTCGCGCAATTCCTCGGCGCGGGCTGTGGGGCGCATCCCGCGTGGGCCGGGCAGCAGCAGGGGATCGCCGAGGGCGTCCCGCAGCCGCGCAAGATGCACGCTTACCGCCGGCTGCGACAGGTGCATGCGCTGCGCCGCCCGGGTCACGTTCTGCTCCGCCAGCAGGGCGTCAAGCGTCAGCAGCAGGTTGAGGTCCAGCTTGCGTAAATTATCCATCGTAATACCTGCAATTTAAGGAATTCATTTCCAATATACCGCAGAGGACCTTACGATGCTTCGCATGAATACCTTACTTATCCATGCACATCCCGAGCCGCTGTCCCTGAACGGCTCCCTGAAAAACTTCATGGTCGGGCGCCTGCAGGCGGCCGGCCACACCGTGCAGGTGTCCGACCTGTACGCCATGGGCTGGAAGGCTGCCATCGATGCAGACGACAGTCTGGACGGCGCTGCCGGCGAGCGCTTCCTGCCGGACGCAGACTCGCGCCTGGCCTTCGCCAATGGCCGCCAGAGTGCGGACATCGCCGCCGAACAAGCAAAGCTGGAATGGGCGGACGCGGTGATCATCCAGTTTCCCCTGTGGTGGTTCTCCATGCCCGCCATTCTCAAAGGCTGGTTCGAGCGCGTGTACGCCAATGGCTTCGCTTATGGCGTGGGCGAACATTCGGACCACCACTGGGGCGACCGCTACGGCGAAGGCAGGCTGGCCGGCAAGCGCGCCATGCTGGTGGTGACCACCGGCGGCTGGGAATCGCACTACAGCCCGCGAGGCGTGAATGGCCCGATGGACGATATCCTTTTCCCCATCCACCACGGCATGCTGTGGTATCCCGGCTTCGATGTGCTGCCGCCTTTCGTCAGCTACCGCGTGAGCAGGATGGACGAGGTGCGCTTCGCCGCGACTTGCGCCGCGCTGGGCGAGCGTCTCGACACCTTGTTTGAGACGGCGCCGATCCCTTTCCGCCGCCAGAACGCGGGCGATTACGAGATTCCGTCGCTCACACTGAAACCGCACATTGCGCCGGGCGAGGAGGGCTTCGGCGTGCATCTGGCATGAGCAATCACGCGCGCAGGATCTTGGGGCGAATAGCTTGCCAGCACAACCGAGGTGGTGACCGCTCCGAAGCGGGCCAGCGCGTCGATGGCCGCTTCCAGCTGCGCCATCTCGGCGACGACGATACGGACCATGAAGCAGTCCTCGCCTGTGATGCGGTCGGCGGCGACGATTTCCGGCATGGCGGCAAACGCCTCCAGGCAGCGTTTGATTTCGGCATGCGTCGTACGCAGCCGCACCAGGGCAGAAATCGCCCGCCCCACCATGCCCGGATTGATGCGGGCGCCGTAACCTTCGATGACGCCTTGCTCCTCCAGGCGTTTGATGCGCGCGGTGACGGCCGGCTGCGACAAGCCGATCTGCTTGCCCAGTTCCGTATTGCTGATGCGCGCGTTCGCCTGCAGCGCTTCGAGGATGCGCCAGTCCAGGCGATCGAGATTTGGATTCATTTGCAACTCATGCTGATTTCAGTGAAATTCAACGCATATTGCCATGAATTCATTTGTTTCTGCATGGCTTCAGCCGCCAGCCAGCCTTACACTGCAGGCATGGACAAACTTATCTTGATTGTGCCCGGCATCGGGAATTCCGGCCCTTCGCACTGGCAAAGCCTGTGGCAGGCGGCCCGCCCGGACTGGCGGCGCCTGTCGGTGCCGGATTGGGAGCGCGTCGCATGCGCTGACTGGGTGGCGGCCATCGATAGCCAGGTGGCAGGCCCGGACACCGTGATCGTGGCCCATAGCCTGGGCTGTCTGGCCGTCGCGCACTGGGCGGCGGGGCGGCGCGCCGCGATCGCCGGTGCGCTGCTGGTGGCCGTGCCGGACCCGCATGGCGCAGCATTCCCATCCGCGGCAACAGGCTTCGCGCCGCTGCCCGCAGCGCGCCTGCCATTCCCGACCATCATCGCTGCCAGCAGCAACGACCCCTATGGCAGCGCGGCGCATGCCCGCGCCTGTGCCGCGGCCTGGGGCAGCGAATTAGTCCAGATGGGCGCGCATGGCCACCTTAATGCTGCAAGCAATCTTGGCGACTGGCCTGAGGGGATGCGCTTGCTGGAGCGGCTTGCAGCCGGCCGGGATGCAGCCGCCACGCCATATTGACCAGTGTGGCGATCGACCGGGCATGCATCTTTCGCATGACCTGTCCGCGATGCAGCTTCACTGTGACCTCACTGATGCCCAGTTCGCTGCTCACCTGCTTGCTCAGAAGACCGGACACCACCAGCGCCATGACCTGGCGTTCGCGTGGCGTGAGCGAGGCGTAGCGTCCCTGCAATGCGCTCACCTCCGCCCCCGCGCTTAGTGCCGCGCTGCTGCGGCCGATGGCTTCCCTGATCGCCTGCAGCAGGGCCTCGTCGTCGCACGGCTTGGTGAAGAAATCCGCGGCGCCGGCTTTCATGGCGCCTACCGTCGTCGGTATATCGTGGCGGCCGGTCAGGAAGATGATCGGCATATCGGGACGGTCGGCGGCGATGAGCTTTTGCAGGTCGAGGCCACAGAGATCCGGAAGACCCACATCCAGCACCAGGCAGTTTGGCCGCAGGGCGTGTGGATGCCTGAGAAAATCCTGGGCGGAGGTGAACAGTTCTACGTCAAAACCGGCGAAGCCGATCAGCCCCGCCAACGATTCGCGGACGGAGACATCGTCATCGACGATGAAGACGACCGGCCCGCGGTTCAGTGCATTTTCCATCTGGATCCCTCCTCCCGGCTGCAATTCCAGCACAAGCTTAGAACGACTTCCCACGGCTATCCATAGTACAAAGGTATCGCCGATACTTTAGTAGGAGGCGCGGCGCGCAGCCGGCCCGCCATCGCGACCAGGTCGGCGAGCGAGCCGGCATGCATTTTTCGCATGACCTTGCCGCGATGGGTCTTCACGGTGACCTCGCTGATCCCCAGTTCTCCACCCACCTGCTTGTTCAGCAGCCCGGAGACCACCAGTTCCATGACATCGCGTTCGCGCTGGCTGAGCGATGCATAACGCTCCTGCAGCGCCTTCACTTCAGTCCCGGCATGCACGGTGCGGCGGCTGCGCTCGATAGCCTGGTGGATCGCTTCCAGCAAGACGGTATCGTCGAAGGGCTTGGTGAGAAAGTCCGCCGCGCCTGCTTTCATGGCGCGCACCGTGGTCGGAATATCGCCGCAGCCGGTGATGAAGATGATGGGCGTGTCGCTGCGCTCGGCGGCAATCAGATGCTGCAGCTCCAGGCCGTTCAGGCCGGGAAGGTCAACGTCGAGCACCAGGCAGTTGGGCACCGTGGCGCGCGGGTGGCCGAGAAACTCCTGTGCGGAAGTGAAGGCCAGCGCGTTAAAGCCCGCAAAACTAATCATTGCTTCGAGCGACTCACGCACCGAAATGTCATCGTCGACAATGCAGACGACCGGCGTAACTTGTGTCGGCCCGGCCATTACGAGCTCACCGTATTGCAGGGGATGGAAAACGAGAATGTGGCGCCGAAATCCTGATTGGCGCTGGCCCACAGGCGGCCGCCGTGGCTATCGATGATGTTGCGGCTCACGGACAGGCCGATGCCCATGCCATCTCCTTTGGTGGTGTAGAAGGCGTCGAAAAGCTGGCCGGCTTTTTGCGGATCGAAGCCGGTGCCGGAATCCGCAACGGCCAGCTGCACATGGTCGCCCTCATCGACTTCCTGGCGCTCGATCATGACCAGTACTTCGCGCGCCCGGTTTTCGACACCTTCCATCGCTTCCATCGCGTTGAGCAGCAGGTTGAGTACCACTTGCTGGAGTTGCACCCTGTCTCCTGCGACAGCGGGCAGTCCATCGGCAACCCTCAGACGCGGCACAATGCGCCGCTTGCGCATTTCCCCGCGCAGCAGTTCGATCACTTCGCCGCAGGCTTCAGCCAGGTCGATGGCGGCTGTGGTGACGGCCTTTTTCTGGAACAGTGCGCGCAGGCGTGTCATTACCTCCGATGCACGGCGGCCATCACGGATCGTGCGCCGCACGGTCTCGATGGCGGATTCGATCCTGGGGGGATCCGCGCTGAGCATGCGCAGGCCTGTGGCGGCGTTGGTCATGATGCCGGCCAGCGGCTGGTTGATTTCGTGGGCAATCGACGCGGTCAGCGCACCCAGGCTATTGACCCTGCTCAGATGCGCCAGGTCTGCGCGCAGCGAACTGAGTGCCTCTTCGGCATGGCGGCGCTGGGTCACGTCCTGCACGGCGCCAATGTAGCCGCGCACGCCGAGCGGGCACAGGGCGGCATGCGCCCGCAGTGATACGTATTTGATCGTGCCGTCCGGAAGAAGCAGGCGATGGTCGCATTCCAGGTCCTTTCCTGCATTGGCCTGTTCGATCAGTTCATTCATCAGGTGGAGATCGCCAGGGTGGATGCGTTCCGCGATCTTGTCCATCGAGATTGGCGTTCCGGGCGCGATCCCAAAGATCGCGTAAAGCTGGTCCGACCATCTGTATTCCTCGCGCTCGGGGCGCCAGAAAAATCCCCCTGTCTGGGTGAGCTGCTCCACCTGGGCCATCAGCGCAGCGCCCTGATGCAGGCGCGCGTTGGTCCGCTCGCGTGCCGTCACATCACGCGTGACTGCCAGCTGCACGGTGGATCCGTCGCTGTTGCGCAATGGGGCTGCATGGGTTTCGAGGTGCCGGCGCGCGCCTTGCTGGTTGATGATGTCGAAGTTCAGATGGCCCTTGCTGCCGGAGCAGATGTTCCGGTTGAAGGCGATATAGCGCTCGCGGTGCTCGGGCACGACGAAGTCGTAGAAGGACTTTCCGAGCAGCGCTTCGGAAGATGCGACGCCGCCAATCTCGGCGCCGACCGAGTTGACGCGCAGGATGGCGCCGTCGCGGTCGATCACTTTCACGGATTCCGGCGTTGTCTCCACAATCGCGCGGAAGCTCTCTTCGCTGCGTTTCAGGGCCTGGTCGCTTTGGGCGCGGCCGATGGCGACACTGGCGATGCGAACGACATGCCCAATGAGCTCCTGGTGAAATGGCGTGGGGTCGCCGGGCACGGTCCGGTAGATGGTGACCGTGCCCTGGGTTTCATATGTGCGCGAGACAATCGGTGTGGCCCAGCATGAACGCAGGCCGTGCGCCAGGGTCTGCTCGTGCCAGGCGTGCGTCCAGCGCGAGTCGGAAGCGATATCCGGAACCAGGATTTGTTCCTGGAAGAAGGCGGCGGCGCCACACGGCCCGGTCTTGTCGCTGACAGGGCAACCCTTTAATGGATAGGTATAGCTGGCCCCGAGACTTGGGTTGCCCACCCAGCGGAAGCTCATGTCTTCCGTATCGAGCAGGGATATGCTGCAGAGACAATCGCTGGCAATTTCTTCGGCCAGCTTGCACAGGCTCTCCAGGACGGCAAACAAGGGCTGCCCCATGGCGACCATCTCAAGCAGGCGTTTTTCGCCGGCAAGCAGCGCCTCGGCCCGCTTGTGGTCGTCGATGTCCGTCTGCAGGAAGTACCAGAGCGCTATGCGGCCTTCGTTGTCCCGCAACGGAAAGCCCTGCACGCGAAACCAGCGATAAACACCGTCGGCGCGGCGGTGGCGGGACTCGAAGTCGTAGGGCTGGCCGCTTGCGATGGCGGCATAAAAGCGGGCGACTGTGGCCGGCTTATCGTCCGGGTGAGTAAAGTCCTTGCTCTCCCATTGCTTCAGTTGTTCGACCGTCGCGCCCGAATATTCCAGCGTGTAGCGGTTCGCATGCAATACCTTCCCTTCCGGCGAGAACAGGATCACGCGCGTCGGCAAACCATCCACAATCAGCCGGAAGCGCTCCTCGTGTGCGCGCACGGCAGCTTGCGACTGCTTCCAGTCCTCGATGTCCGAATTGATGCCGCACCACTTGACGACTTTGCCGCCGGCATCGGTGATCGGGCTGGCGCGGCACAGGAACCAGCGATACTCGCCATCCGAACGCCGCATGCGCGCTTCAATCTCGCACGCCGCACCGGAATCGACGACAGCGCGCCATTGCTGCAGCGCCATGGGCAGATCGTCAGGGTGGATCGCCGCTTGCCAGCCTCCCCCTGCTGCCTGTTCCACAGTCATCCCCGTAAATTCGCACCAGCGCTGGTTGACGAACTCGATGTGGCCGTCCGGCAGTGCGGTCCATACGAGACCCGGGAGTGCATCCACGGTACGACTGAGCTCATTGTCCATCGCAGGTCCTGCTAGTTTCGTGATGAAACCCACTATAGTCGATGAAGTTGCATCACGCAACTCGGCTTGCTAAGATGGTCATATGTACAGAAAAACATTTGAGGGCATGAACTGCTCCATCGCACGAGCGCTCGACCAGGTTGGCGAGTGGTGGAGCCTGCTCATCGTTCGCGAGTGCTCGCTGGGTACGTCCCGCTTCGATGACTTCCAGCGGCGCCTGGGTATTGCGCGCAATGTGCTGACGGTGCGGCTGAACAGCCTTGTGGAGCACGGCGTGCTCGAAAAGAAGCCGGTCGAGGGCAGCGAGCGGCTCTTCGAATACCGGCTGACGGAGAAGGGTGAAGCGCTCTATCCGGTGCTCATCGCCTTGATGCAGTGGGGCGACCAATGGTCCGGGCATGCGGCGCCCGTGCAGGTGGTCGAGCATCGCAGCGGCAAGCCGGTCGATCCTGTCGGGCTGCGCATCGGGGCGCGTGTGTTGACGCGCCACGATGTGCGGCTTGAGCCCGGCCCCGGAGCGTCGCGGGAAACGATTGCTGCCGTTAATGCACGCAACCGGCTCGTCTTCGGCGAAGAGTAGCCGGCTACCCACTCTTTACGCCGTGGTGACGCTGATAGCGACGTCGATGTTGCCGCGGACAGCTTTCGAATACGGGCAAATCTGGTCAGCCGCATGGGCGACAGTGAGGGCTGCGTCCTGGCTCAGGCCGGGCAGGTTCACGATCAGGCGGGCGCCGAGGAAGTAAGCATCGCCTGTCTGGCCCAGGTCGACCTCGATGTCGACCGACGTGTCGGCAGGCAGGGTGACCTTGTTCTGCGCGGCGGCCAGAGTCAGGGCCAGCGTGTAGCACGAGGACCATGCACCGGCAAACAGTTGCTCGGCAGACGGGTGGGCGACGATGTTGTCGAAGCTGATGTCGCGGCCGCCTGCTGCGGAGAGCTTGAGGTTCACATTGCTATGCACGCTGCTGGGAGTCACTGCGGTGGTGTGGGTTTTGCCGGTGGCCAGTACTTTTTCGATTTTGCTCATGATTTAATCCTATCGGTTACGTTTATGTAGTGCGCTATTAGACGGCTGCGGAAACGGTCACATCGATGTTGCCGCGTACTGCTTTCGAGTATGGGCAAATCTGGTCGGCCGCGTGGGCGAGGGCAGTGGCCACTTCCTGGTCCAGGCCTGGGGCGTTCACCGTCAGGCGCGCTTGCAGGAAATACTCGCTGCCCGGTCTGGCCCAGATCCACTTCGATGTCGACCGAGGTGCTTGCGGGCAGGGTAACCTTGCGCTCCGCCGCGGCAAGGCTCAGGGCCAGGGTGTAGCAGGACGACCAGGCGCCGGCGAACAGCTGTTCGGCGGTCGGATGGGCTGCGATATTGTCAAAGCTGATGTTTTTGCCGCCGGTGGCGCTCAGTTGCAGGTTGACGTTGCTGTGTGCGCTGCCCGGAGTCACTGCGGTGGTGTGGGTTTTGCCGGTGACCAGTACTTTTTCGATTTTGCTCATGATGTGATTTCCTTAGGTTGGTTTGATTCGCATGCGCTTAGATCGCATCCGATGTATGTATCTTCGTTGATGGACCATGCGAAGTCAAGCGCTTTTTTTGTGGCACACTCACGGCATGAGAGAATCAATGAAACTGACCAGTGTCATAGTTTTCGCACTCGCCGCTGGCGCAGCGGCCGCTCAGTCCGGCCCGCCGCCGACTGCCGCCCAGCGCGAGCACTTCAAGGCTTGCGTGGACGAGGAGGAAAGCCTGCAGGCGCAGCGCCTGTCGCTGATACGCCGTCACGACGAGCACAAGCTGGCGCTGAAAAGCGCGCAGGATGAGATCGCCGCGCATATGAAGTCCGCTTCCGGGGTAAACAAGGATGATGCCGCCGCGGTGGCCGCCTTCAACGCCCGCCAGGGCGAACTCGATGGGCGCGGCGCGGACTTGAACGCGCAGGGCGATCAGCTCAACCGCGAGCAGCTGCGCTTCAATGCCCGCATTGCCGATGCGAACAAGCGCTGCAATGGCATGATCTTTTCGCACAAGGAGCGCGACGCGATCCGCCGCGAGAACGCCGGCGGCGGCAAGTAGAACTAGGCTGCGGAGCAGGCTGGACACGCAATGCGCACGAGCCTACCATGGGCACATGAACATCAAGCGACAATCGGAGCTGTTCCCCGATCTCGGCGACGACCACGGTCACGGCCCCGTCCAGCACCAGCACAAGCAGCCCGGCCAGCCCGGTTACCCGCAAGCCCGCGCACTCGACAAGCTGCGTCGCCAGCAAGTGTCGCGCGTGCGCAAGCTCGGGAAAAAATAAGGCGGCTCAGCGCAGCTCAACCATACGCGCCTGCGGATCGGCGCGCAGGAAACGTTCGACCGCGTCCACGGTTATCGTATCGATCTCGCCGGCCATGCGCTGGCCGAAGGGATGATCGTCAAAGGCCACGTTGGCGCGGAACATGCGCGCGCCAAGGCGAGTGGCGGCGTCGACATGCACGCGTCCCGGTACAAAGCCCGCCTGGCGCAGCCAGCGCTGCGCATCTTCACGCGTTTCGACTTCGCCCGGCGCCGAGGCGGCAGCCAGCAGCTCCAGCAGCCACTGGTTGGAATTCTGGTAGCGCGTGGAGAAGGCGTAGGCCAACATGTTGTAGCGGGGCGTGTGCAATTGCAGCGGCTTGCGGGAAGCCAGCAGCTGCGCCAGTTGCTGCTGCGCCGGCGCCGGCGGATAAATGATCTCGGCCGAGAATTGATAGAGGTCCGTCAGGAAGAAACTGCCCAGGCCATCGTTGTACAGCGCGGATCGCGCCGAGCCGCATTCGTTCAGCAGATGCACGACGACCCAGCGCCCGGCAGGATGGTCGCGCCAGGCAAGCCCCGCATGGGAGTAGCGCACGCCATAGCGGGAGAGGTTCTGCCCGGCGCGGGCGATGATGGCGACCTGGGCGCCGCTGTTATCGAGTTCTTTCTGGCTGCGTTCCGCGAGGTCCAGCGACTTGCGGACTTCATCGACGGTGAGCGGCTTGTCCTCGCACTGCTGGCCCGCGTGCACGGCGGCCGAGCAGGCGAGCAGGAGGGCCAGGAGCAGGCGGCGCATCAGCTCACCTTGCTGTGGTGGAGCAGGGCCTTGCCCGCCTCGTTGGGGATGAAGGCCAGCACCTTGCCGGAGGCGACCAGCGCGTGGCCGGCGGACATCGCGACCACGCTGACCGTGGCGCCTGCTGCCAGCGACAGGCCCTCCGCTGCGGCGCCGCTGAAGCGCAGCGTGGCGCTGCTGGCGTCGGAAGCGCCCTTGAGCACGACTTCGACGCCGTCGCCGACTTTCTCCACGCTTTCCACGACCACGCTGCCCGCGACGGCAACGGTAAGGATGGAGCCTGCGATCACGCTGGCGGAGAGTTCGCCGGGACCGTGGATGGAGCCGGTTGAGCTGTCGCGCGCCTGTCCGGTAGCGCAGGCAAGGGCGAGCAGGGTTGCGAGGAGGACGTGTTTCATGTGAGGCTCCTTATGGGTGAGCCTTCATCATTGTGCGGCCCGGCAGATGTTGCAATGTTTGAAATCACCGTCTCGGTGGCAGGCGCTGCTGGTATCATCTTTCGATACTATTTGCCAGGGAGTGAGGAATGTCCAGTGTGGCGCGACTTGTCGATGCCCTGAAGCGGCAGCTGAAGGCAAAGGGGATTACGTATGCGGAACTGGGGCGGCAGATCGGCCTGTCCGAACCAAGCATCAAGCGCATGTTCGCTTCGCGCAATTTCACGCTGGACCGGCTGGAGCAGATGCTGAATGTGCTGGAGCTGGACCTGGCGGCGCTGGCGCAGGCAGCGTCCGATGCGCCGCAGCTGATTTCACGCCTCTCCTACGCGCAGGAGGAGGAAATCATCGGCGACGTGAAGCTGCTGTTCGTGGCCGTGCTGGCGCTGAATCAGGTGCCGGTGGAGGAGATTGTCTCCGGCTACCGGATCACCGCCGCCGAAGCGACCGCCTGCCTGCTCAAGCTGGATAGGATAGGCTTCCTGATCCTCAAGCCGAACAACAAGATCAAACTGCTGGTGTCGCGCACCTTCAGCTGGCTGCCGGACGGGCCGATCCAGTCGTGGTTCCGCAATGAGGCGTATGGGGATTATTTCGATAGCCGCTTCGATGGGCGGCACGAGATCATGCGGCTGGTGAGCGTGATGCTGTCCGAGTCGTCCTGCCGCGCCTTGCAGGAGCGGCTGCAGCAGGTGGCGGATGAGTTCTCGCTGCAGCATCAGGACGATGCGCGTTTGCCGTTTGACCAGCGGCGGTCGGTAACGTTCATGATGGCCGCGCGGCCGTGGATGCCGCGGGCGTTTCAGGCGTTGCAGCGGTAAGGTTTGGCGCCGCGGACGGCGCATGCACGGCGGATCGAATGATCCGCCCTACGCATCACGGATATTTTGGTTTTTCCCGGGCACACCCACTGGCGCGTAGGGCGGATCATTGATCCGCCGTGCATGATCAGCCGCGCAGCGAGCGGAGGACTGGCTGCAAAATCGCCGCGCCCAATTTCGCGCTGCGTGCGCCGTTCCAGCCATTCACCTCATCCGGATCATTGGCGTTGTCCTTGAACGGCATCTCCAAAGTCAGCGACAGGCACCCGAACAAATGGGTGATATGCGGCGACCCCATGGTCAGCACTTCCGGCGTATAAGGCGACTCGCCATAGCCGTGTTCCGACTGGAAGTCCGGCGACGCGATCTTGAAGTCCTCGATGAACTTCTCCTGCGCGGCCTTCTGCTCCTTGCTAAAGGTTGGCAGCGCATCGCTGCCGGCCACGAAGACGTAAGGCAGGCCCTCGTCGCCGTGGATGTCCAGGAACATATCGCAGCCGGTTTCCTGCATCTTCTGCTTGACCAGGTAGACCTCGGGGCTGAGCGCCATCGAAGGCTCGTTCCACTCGCGGTTCAGGTTCGCGCCGGCAGCGTTGGTGCGCAGATTGCCGCGCACGGAGCCGTCCGGATTCATGTTCGGCACGATGTAGAAGCAGGCTTCCTTCAGGCACTGGCTGGCGAAGGGATCGGCCGGGTCCAGCAGGGCTTCGACCATGCCTTCCACGAACCACTCGGCCATCGTTTCGCCCGGATGCTGGCGCGCGATGACCCAGACCTTCTTCTCGGCTTCCTGGTCGCCGATGATCAGCATGTTCAGGTCGCGGCCATCGACGGTGCTGCCGAGGTCCACCAGCTGGGTCAGCGGGGACAGCTGGGCGCTATCCAGCAGGGCCAGGTGACGCTCCCACGAATACGGTTCGAAGTAGGCGTAGTAGACGCTGTCGTGTTCCGGCGCGTGCTCGATGGTCATCACTTCGCCATCGAAGCTGGTCGGCACGCGGAACCAGGTATCGCGGTCGTAGGATGCCACGGCCTGATAGTCCTTCCAGCCATCCGGATAGGCGGCCTTGGAGGCGTTCAGGAAGCGGATCGCCAGCGGCACGGCCTGCGCGCCCTGCACGCGGAAGTAGAACCACTGGGTGATGTCGGCGGCGGAATCCTTGCGGATATTGAGGTCGATATCGCCAGCGGAGGTAACGCTGACCACATCGATGGCGCCAGCGTCGAACTGGCTGCTGATCTTGATAGACATTGTGTGTCCTGTTGGAAAATAACGCGCCGTTGCGCGGAGCCCGACATGATACTCCTTTCTAAAGCTACAATGTTTGCCAAAATCATCATAAGGAGAACGCTCCCATGGAACGTCGCAGCTTCCTGAAGAACACTGCCGCTGCAGCGGGCATTGGCGCACTGGCGGCGCCGGCCCTGGCCCAAGGCACCGTCAACTGGCGCATGGCCTCCAGCTTCCCCAAGACGCTGGACGCCATCTACGGCCCGGCCGAGCAATTCATCAAGCGCATCTCCCAGCTGACCGGCGGGCGTTTCGTGATCCGCCAGTACGCGGCGGGCGAGGTCGTGCCGGGGCTGCAAGTGATGGATGCGGTGCAGGCGGGCACGGTGGAAATCGGCCATACCCCGGCCTACTACTACTTCGGCAAGGATCCAACGTTTGCCTTCGATTGCGCGGTGCCGTTCGGGCTCACGTCGCGCCAGCAGACTGCGTGGATGGAAGCGGGCGGCGGGCGCGAACTGCTGCGCGAGTTCTACAAGGGTTACGGCATCATCAACTTCATGGGCGGGAATACGGGCACGCAAATGGGCGGCTGGTATCGCAAGGAGATCAAGACCGTGGCCGACATGAAGGGCCTGAAAATGCGCGTGGCCGGTTTTGCCGGGCGCGTGATGGAGCGCATGGGCGTGGTGCCGCAGCAGATTCCAGCGGCGGACGTGTATGGCGCGCTGGAAAAGGGCTCGATCGATGCGGCCGAATGGGTTGGTCCCTACGACGACGAAAAGCTCGGGCTGGCCAAGGTGG
This sequence comes from Pseudoduganella sp. UC29_106, assembly GCF_044055365.1. Taxonomy (NCBI): domain Bacteria; kingdom Pseudomonadati; phylum Pseudomonadota; class Betaproteobacteria; order Burkholderiales; family Oxalobacteraceae; genus Pseudoduganella; species Pseudoduganella sp. UC29_106. Next base: position 476,913 of record NZ_CP171977.1, read on the forward strand.
CGCCGCATTACTACTACCCGGGCTGGTGGGAAGCGGGGCCGCAGCTGTCGTTCTACGTGGGCATCGCCGCGTGGGAAAAGCTGCCGAAAGAGTTCCAGGCAGCGCTGGAAGTGGCCGCCTACGAATGCCACGTGGCGATGCAGGCCGAGTATGACGCCAAGAACCCGGCTGCGCTGGGGCGCCTGATCAAGAACGGCGCCAAGCTGCACGCCTTCTCCAAAGAAATCATGGACGCCGCCTACAAGGAATCGACGGCCGTGATGGAAGAAGAGTCCGCGAAAAATCCCAAGTTCCGCAAGATCTACGACCCCTGGCGCAAATTCCGTAACGACCAGAACCAATGGGCCTCGGTCGCCGAGGCCACCATGCAAACCTACCTCATCGCCGCCACCCGCCGCTAACTTGGGGTCAGGCACGAAATGTTACATGAGCCCGCTTCGCGAAGCGGGCTCATGTAACATTTCGTGCCTGACCCCAAAAATCAGCGGAGGCCGGTGAAGCGGTCGTAGAAGGCGGCAGCGGCGGTAGGGGCGTCGGGGTCTTCGCGGCGCAGGGTGGCGAGGATGTGTTGCTCGGCCGGTTCCCAAGTCACGCGGTAGAGCTCGCGGGCGAGTTCGTAGGCGGCGGCGCCGGGCCAGGGCGTGGGCAGCAGCTCGACCGGGAGCTGGGGGTCGTGCAGCTGTACGCGGCGGTAGGCGTGGATCACCAGAGTGCGGACGACGAAGGCTTGCTCAGGCGCGATCGGTTCCGGGGCGCTGCGCAGCTCTTCCAGCAGCGGCGTGAAGCGGGCGACGAATTTTGTATAGCCTTCGATGACGTCGGATAAATCCCAGCCTTCCGCAACCAGATCGGCCAAGGGCTTGCCACGCACGCCCGGCAACTCGCTGACCTGGCACACATATACTTTATTCAGCATGCCCATGCGCTGCAGCAGAGCTTCCAGTGCTTCGGCATCGCCGGCGGGGTGGCAGGCGATGCCCGGGGCGATCACGCTGTAGCCTTCCCACAACAACTCCTTGCGCATCGACGCTCGTTCGGCCGCATCCAGCCCATTCGTGCCGAGCACCAGCGTCCAGTTGCCGGACCAGTGCGTCGTCAGCGGCGAATAAACGCGGCGGTAGGCGCGGGCCAGGCGGCGCTGGGCGTCGGGCATGATGGAGTAATTGCTGCGGCGGCCGTCGCGCTGCGAGCCCAGCCAGCCCTCCTGGGCCAGGCGGAAGACGGAAGTCCTGAGCAGCCTGTCATTCACACCGAAGGGCGCCAGCATCTCGATCAGGCTGCCCAGCCACACCATGCCGCCGTGCGGCACTACCGAATCGCCGAAGATCGTCATCACCAGCGATTTGGACCGCGGCGGCTCTTCAGAGAGGAAAGCCGCAATCCAGTCATTGATTTTCTGATTATTTTGCATAGACCTGAGTTTATACACTGTCGATGATCTAGATACGGGATTTTTATATGATTCAAAAAAAGAGTATGCAAACGTGATTCTGTATCGTATGATGAAGTCATACCGTTAGGAGACCCCAGACATGTACGCACAAATGGTGGAAACCGGACTGAAAAATGTCCGCACACTGGACGACATGAGCGCCGAAGAGCGTGCCTTCCAGGACCGTATCGACGCCGGCATCAAGATTGAGCCCAAGGATTGGATGCCTGAGGCATATCGGAAAACCCTGATCCGCCAGATCTCCCAGCACGCCCACTCCGAAATCGTCGGCCAGCTGCCGGAAGGCAACTGGGTGACCCGCGCCCCGACCCTGAAACGCAAGTCCATCCTGCTGGCCAAGATCCAGGATGAAGCCGGTCACGGCCTCTATCTCTACAGCGCCGCCGAAACGCTGGGCGTGTCGCGCGACGAGTTGCTGCAGGCCCTGCACAGCGGCAAGGCCAAGTATTCGTCCATCTTCAATTACCCAACGCTGAGCTGGGCCGACATGGGCGCCATCGGCTGGCTGGTGGACGGCTCGGCCATCATCAACCAGATCCCGCTGTGCCGCTGCTCCTACGGCCCGTATTCGCGCGCCATGATCCGCGTCTGCAAGGAGGAATCCTTCCATGCGCGCCAGGGCTACGACATCATGATGTCCCTGGCCAAGGGGACTCCGGAACAGAAGGCGATGGCGCAGGATGCGCTGAACCGCTGGTGGTGGCCGTCGCTGATGATGTTCGGACCGTCCGATGCGGATTCGGTGAATTCGGCGCAGTCTTCCAAGTGGCGCATCAAGCTGTTTTCGAACGATGAACTGCGCCAACGCATGGTGGACCAGACCGTTCCCCAGGCAGAGTACCTGGGGCTGACGATTCCGGACCCGGACCTGAAATGGAACGAGGAACGCGGCTCCTATGACTTCGGCGAGATCGACTGGTCGGAGTTCCATGAAGTGCTGAAGGGGAATGGGCCCTGCAACCGCGAGCGCCTGCGCACCCGCGTGAAGGCATACGACGATGGCGAATGGTTCCGCGATGCGCTGGTGGCTTACGCGGACAAGCACAGTAAAGAACAGGCTGCGGCTTAGAACCCACGGCAAATGCTGGTGGCAGCCACGTCGTGGCAGCCACCTTTGCACGCGGCAGATGAGAGGTGGCTGCCACATCGTGGCTGCCACCAGGGTCACCCGCTTTTGAATAAAGGAGACGATATGAGCAAAGAATGGCCACTGTGGGAAGTATTCATCCGCAGCCAGCACGGCCTGGCCCACAAGCATGTGGGCAGCCTGCACGCGCCGGACGCGGAGATGGCAATCAATAACGCCCGCGATGTGTACACCCGCCGCAATGAGGGCGTGAGCATCTGGGTGGTGCGCGCCGCGGACATCGTGGCCAGCGCGCCGGCCGACAAGGGCCCGCTGTTCGAGCCGTCCAACAGCAAGGTCTATCGCCATCCGACTTTCTTCCCGATGCCGGAAGAAGTGAAGAACCTGTAAGGCCGCAGCCATGGACAACAAGGTTACCTATCTGCTGCGCCTGGGCGACAACGCCATGGTGCTGAGCCAGCGCCTGGCCGAATTGTGCGGCAAAGGTCCCGCACTGGAAGAGGACATGGCGCTGTCCAATGTCTCGCTGGACCTGCTGGGCCAGACCCGCATGTGGTACAGCTATGCCTCCGAACTGGAAGGCGCGGGCCGCGATGAGGACAAGATGGCCTTCCTGCGCGATGCGCACGACTACAAGAACGTGCTGCTGGTCGAGCAGCCGAACGGCAATTACGGTTTCACGATGATGCGCCAGTTCTTCTTCGACACCTGGCATTACTTCCTGATTGGCGCGCTGACCAAATCGTCCGACCCACGCATTGCGGAGATTGCGGAAAAATCGCTGAAGGAAGTGACCTACCACCTGCGCCGCAGCGGCGACCTGGTGGTGCGCTTGGGCGACGGCACGGAATTGAGCCACAAGTATATGCAGGCCGCGGCCGACGAACTGTGGATGTACACGGGCGAAGTCTTCAACTATGACGCAGTCGATGAAGCGATGGTTGCTGCCGGCGTGGCGCCGCCGGCCGCGATGTTGCGCGAGCAGTGGCTGGCCCACGTGTCCGACATCTTCGGCGAAGCCACGCTGACCATGCCGCCGGCCGACGCCTGGATGCAGAAGGGCGGCAAGCAAGGCCGCCACAGCGAGCACCTGGGCTACCTGCTGGCCGAGATGCAGTTCCTGCAGCGAGCCTATCCCGGCGCGGAGTGGTAATGGACGCCTCGCACGTTTGGTCCCTGCTGGCCGGCGTTTCCGATCCTGAAATCCCGGTGATTTCGGTGGTGGATCTCGGCATCGTGCGCGATGTGCAGGTGACCGGTCCTTCGGCCTGCGCGGTCACCATCACGCCGACGTATTCCGGCTGCCCGGCGATGCAGGTGATTGCCGACGATATCCAGCACGCGCTGCACGACGCGGGCATCCGCCAGGTGGACATCATCACGCGCCTGTCGCCGGCGTGGACCACCGACTGGATGAGCGATGCGGGAAAGGCCCGCCTCAAGGGCTACGGCATCGCGCCGCCGGCGCAGCGCGTGATCGACATCAGCGGGCTGCGTCGGGGCGGGGCGAGTGCGCCGGCCGATCCGCTGCGGGCGGGCGTGGCGCGCGGCGCGGTGCCGGCGCCGAAGGTCGTCTGCCCCCACTGCGGCTCCGCCCACACCGAAGTCACCAGCCAGTTCGGTTCCACGCCGTGCAAGGCGCTGTACAAGTGCCTGGACTGCAAAGAGCCTTTCGACTACTTCAAGTGCCACTGACATCATGAGCAAATTCTATCCGCTGTCCGTCTCGAAAGTGCAGCAGGAGACGCGTGACTGCATCGCCGTCACCTTCGCCGTGCCTGCCGAACTGCAGGAAAGCTTCAAGTACCAGCAAGGCCAGCACCTCACGCTGCGCACGCATATCGACGATGAGGACGTGCGCCGTTCCTACTCGATCTGCTCCGCCGTGCAGGACGGCAGCCTGCGCGTGGCCATCAAGCGTACCCCGGGCGGCACGTTCTCGTGCTGGGCCAACGATGCGTTGAAGCCCGGCGCCACCATCGAGGTTATGCCGCCGATGGGCCACTTCAACGTGCCGCTGGATGCGCAGAGCCATCGCAACTACATGGCCTTCGCGGCAGGCAGCGGCATCACGCCCATCCTGTCCATCATCAAGACCACGCTGCAGGCCGAGCCGCACAGCAGCTTCACCCTGTTCTACGGGAACCGCGCGTCGTCCTCCGTGATTTTCAAGAATGAGCTGATGGAGTTGAAGGATACTTACCTGGAACGCCTGAACATCGTCTACGTGATGAGCCGCGAGCAGCAGGACATCGAGTTGTTCAACGGCCGCATCACCAAGGAAAAGACCGAACAGTTCCTGCAGCACTGGGTCGATATCAAGGACTACGACGTGGCATTCATCTGCGGTCCCGAGGACATGATGCATGGCGTGTCGGCTGCGCTGCAGGAAGCGGGCATGCCGAAGTCGAATATCAAGATCGAGCTGTTTGCGGCCAGCATTCCTAAGCACCAGCACAAGCCGCGTGGGCAGGCTTCATCGGCGCCGCACCTGACCGAGGTCACCGTAATCATGGATGGCAGCGCGGCGACCTTCACGATGGAGAAGGACAAGGAGTCCATCCTGGACGCAGGCCTGCGCGCGGGACTGGATATGCGCTACTCCTGCAAGGGCGGCGTATGCTCGACGTGCCGCTGCAAGGTGCTGGAGGGGAAGGTGGATATGGACGTGAATTATGCGCTGGAGGATTATGAGATTGCGCGCGGCTTTGTGCTGAGCTGCCAGAGCTTCCCGACTACCGATACGGTGGTTGTGGACTACGATCAGGCTGAATAAAACCCACGGCCTAAAACAGGTGTCTGCCACATCGTGGCAGACACCAGGTTCAAGCCTTGGGTTCTAAAAAGGAGACAAGCAGTGAGCTACGAAAATATCCTGTTTGAGATCAAAGACGGCGTGGCACAGCTGACGCTGAACCGCCCCGATAAGCTGAACAGCTTCACGCAGGCGATGCACCTCGAAGTGCGCGAGGCACTGTCGCAGGTACGCACCGACAAATCCGTGCGCGTGCTGCTGCTGACGGGCGCAGGCCGCGGATTCTGCGCCGGCCAGGACCTGGGCGACCGCGCTGTCGCCCCCGGCGGCCAGGCTGTGGACCTGGGCGAGTCGGTCGAAAAATTCTATGCGCCGCTGGTGCTGGCGCTGCGCGAGCTGCCGATGCCGGTAATCTGCGCCGTGAACGGCGTGGCCGCCGGCGCCGGCGCCAACCTGGCGCTGGCTTGCGACATCGTGCTGGCTGCGAAGTCCGCCAGCTTCATCGAAGCCTTCTGCAAACTGGGCCTGATCCCGGACACCGGCGGCACCTGGCATCTGCCACGCCTGATCGGCCACGCCCGCGCAACGGGCCTTGCGATGCTGGGCGAGAAACTGTCCGCTGAACGCGCCGAGCAGTGGGGCCTGATCTGGAAGGCCGTGCCGGATGAAGAACTGATGTCGGAAGCGCTGGCCATGGCGAAGCACTTTGCCACCGCACCGACCAAGGGCCTGGCGTTCACCAAGCACGCGCTGCAGGAAAGCTGGCACAACACCCTGGCCGACCAGCTCAAGCTCGAAGGCGAAATGATGCGCGAGCTGGGCTACAGCCACGATTACCGCGAAGGCGTGGATGCCTTCATGGCCAAACGCAGCCCCAACTTCAAAGGAGAGTGAACATGGCGGCGCTCGCACAAGGCAGTGTGGTGGCAGTCATCGGCAGCGGCGCCATGGGCTCGGGCATCGCCCAGGTCGCGGCGGCCGCCGGTTACCAGGTCAGGCTGTTCGACACGCGTCCCGAAGCCGTCGACAAGGCGATCGCCGAAATCGGCAAGGTCTTCGGCAAGCTGGTAGAGAAGGGCAAGATCAGTGGCGACGCAGCCGCCGAGGCGCGCAGCCGCCTGCATGCCGTGGCCGCGCTGGAGCAAGTGGCTGATGCCGCGCTGGTGGTCGAGGCGATCGTCGAGAACCTGGACGTGAAGCGCGCACTGTTCGGCGAGCTGGAAGCCATCGTGGCAGACGACGCGATCCTTGCCACCAATACCTCCTCGATTTCCGTGACTGCGATTGCCGCGAAGCTGCGCCGTCCGCAGCGCCTGGTCGGCATGCATTTCTTCAATCCCGTGCCGCTGATGGCGCTGGTGGAAGTGATCAGCGGCCTGGCGACCGATGCCGGCGTGGCCGAAACCGTGTTCGACACCGCCGCAGCGTGGGGCAAAAATCCCGTGCACGCCAAGTCCACCCCGGGCTTCATCGTCAACCGCGTGGCGCGTCCCTACTACGCCGAGGGCTGGCGCTTGCTGAACGAACAGGCTGCCGACGCGGCCACCATCGACGCCGTGATGCGCGAAGCGGGCGGCTTCCGTATGGGCCCCTTCGAGCTGATGGACCTGATCGGGCACGACGTGAATTACTCCGTCACTGAATCCGTGTTCCGCGCCTACTATAACGACCCGCGCTTCACGCCGTCCGTGCTGCAGAATGAGCTGGTAAATGCCGGCTTCCTCGGCCGCAAATCGGGCCGCGGCGTGTACGCCTATGGCGAAGGCGCCGTGATACCGCAGCCTCAGGCCGAAGCGCCGCTGCCCAAGCCTGAATATGTGGGCTTCAGCCAGGAGCCGGGCGATTCCTCCGCCATCGCCGCTGCCATCGCCGAGCGCCTGAAGAAGCATGGCGTTGCCGTCACGCCGCGCAAATCGGCGGAAGGCCACCGCAAGCATGAAGCGCCGGCATTCCACTGCAATGGCGCCGCCATTTACCTGACCGACGGCCGCAGCGCCACTGCGCGCGCGCGCGACGATCACCATGCCGACACCGTGGTGTACGACCTCGCCTTCGACTACGCCAACGCGCCGCGCATCGCCGTCGCCAAGTCCGATCAGTGCAGCAAGGCCGCCTTCAATTCCGCCGTGGCGATGTTTCAGGCTGCCGGCTTCGCTGTCACCCGCCTGGACGACGTGCCCGGCCTGGCCGTGATGCGCACCGTTGCCATGCTGGCCAACGAAGCGGCGGACGCCGTCAACCAGGGCGTGTGCAGCCCCGCCGGCGCCGATATCGCCATGCAAAAGGGCGTGAATTACCCGCGCGGCCCGTTGGCCTGGGCCGACCTGGTGGGTGTGCGCCACATCGCGATGGTGCTGGAACACCTGGCGCAGGCCTATGGCGAGGACCGCTACCGCGTGTCGCCGCTGCTGCGCCGCAAACAGCAAAGCGGAGCGAAGATCCATGACTAATGCAAAGATCCACCCGCAAGCCCTGGCCGAAGCAGCCGGCGCCGAGATGTATGCGCGCGACGCCGCCAGCCAGGGACTGGGCATGAAACTGATCGAAATCCGTCCCGGTTATGCGCGCATGACCATGCCGATACGGGCCGATATGCTGAACGGGCACCAGACCTGCCACGGCGGCTTTATCTTCGCACTGGCGGACAGCGCCTTTGCGTTTGCGTGCAACAGCCATAACCACAACACGGTAGGCGCGGGGTGCACGATCGACTACCTGGCGCCCGGGCGCCTGGACGACCTGCTCACGGCGGAAGCCGTGGAGCGCACCATGTCCGGCAAGACCGGCATTTATGACGTGATGGTGACCGACCAGGAAGGGCGCATGATCGCCACCTTCCGCGGCAAGTCGCACCGTGTCAGCGGCCATCTGGTGCCGGTGCACGGCTGACGCAAAACATATTCGGAGGAGACACCCGATGGTTCAACGTAATCCCGCCCCGTCCGACCTGGAGCCGATCGAGCGCGCCAGCCGCGACGAACTGCAGGCCCTGCAACTGGAGCGCATGAAATGGTCGCTGAAGCACGCCTACGAGAACGTGCCTCACTACCGCAAGGCCTTCGATGAGAAGGGTGTACATCCGGACGATCTGAAAACCCTGGCCGACCTGGCCAAATTCCCCTTCACCGACAAGAAGACGCTGCGCGACAACTACCCCTTCGGGATGTTCGCCGTGCCGCGCGAGAAGGTGGTGCGCGTGCATGCCTCCAGCGGCACGACTGGCAAGGCGACCGTTGTCGGCTACACGCAGAACGATATCGACACCTGGGCCAATTGCGTGGCGCGTTCCATCCGCGCCGCCGGCGGCCGCGCGGGCGATATGGTGCATATCTCCTATGGCTACGGCCTGTTCACGGGCGGCCTGGGTGCGCACTATGGCGCCGAACGCCTGGGTTGCACGGTGGTGCCGATGTCCGGCGGGCAGACCGAGAAGCAGGTGCAGCTGATCCAGGACTTCCAGCCCTCGATCATCATGGTTACGCCATCCTATATGCTGAACATCATCGAGGAATTCCAGCGCCAGGGACTGGACGCTGCCAAGTCCTCGCTGAAGGTGGGCATCTTCGGCGCAGAACCGTGGACGGACGCGATGCGCGCCGAGATCCAGGAGCGTGCCGGCATCGACGCGGTCGATATCTACGGCCTGTCCGAAGTGATGGGCCCCGGCGTGGCAAGCGAATGCATCGAATCGAAGGATGGCCCGGTGATCTGGGAAGACCACTTCTACCCGGAGATCATCGATCCGGAAACGGGCGAAGTGCTGCCGGAAGGTTCGGAAGGCGAGCTGGTATTCACCTCGCTCACGAAGGAAGCGCTGCCGGTGATCCGCTACCGCACGCGCGACCTGACGCGCCTGTTGCCGCCCACTTCGCGCTCGATGCGCCGTATCGGCAAGATCACGGGCCGTTCGGACGATATGCTGATCATCCGCGGCGTGAATGTGTTCCCGACCCAGATCGAGGAACTGATCTGCAAGATGCACGAACTGGCGCCGCAATATCAGCTGGTGGTCACGCGCGACGGCCACCTGGACAAGTTGGAAGTGCTCGCCGAGCTGCGTCCCGGGGTGGATGCGGCGCAGGGCCCGGTGCTGGCAAAGGAACTGGAACACTGCATCAAGACCATGGTGGGCGTATCGACCCGGGTCAGCATGCTGCCGCCGGACGGTATCGAACGCACGCTGACCGGCAAGGCCAAACGCGTAATCGACAAGCGACCAAAGGAATAATATGACCGAAGCCTATATCTGCGATGCCGTTCGCACTCCCTTCGGCCGCTACGGCGGCGCCCTGGCCGCCGTGCGTGCCGACGACCTGGCCGCCGTGCCCATCGCCGCGCTGATGCAGCGCAATCCGGGCGTGGACTGGACGCAGGTCGACGACATTTACTACGGCTGCGCCAACGGCGCCGGCGAGGACAACCGCAACGTGGGCCGCATGGCCGCGCTGCTGGCAGGCCTGCCGGTCGAAGTGCCGGCCAACACGATCAACCGCCTGTGCGGCTCCAGCCTGGATGCCGTCGGCATCGCGGCGCGCTCCATCAAGGCCGGCGAAGCGCAGCTGGTGATCGCGGGTGGTGTGGAGAGCATGACCCGCGCGCCTTTCGTAATGGGCAAGGCGGACAGCGCCTTCTCGCGCAGTGCGAAAATCGAGGACACCACCATTGGCTGGCGCTTCGTCAATCCGCTGATGAAGGCCAAATATGGCATCGACTCGATGCCGGAGACGGCGGAGAACGTGGCCGAGGAATTCAAGGTCAGCCGCGCCGATCAGGATGCGTTTGCGTTGCGCAGCCAGCAGCGCTGGGCTGCCGCCCACGCGGCCGGCTTCTTCGGGAAGGAGATCGTGCCGGTCACAATCGCCCAAAAGAAAGGCGATCCGAAGGTGGTCGACACCGACGAGCATCCGCGTCCCGAGACCACGATCGAGCAGCTGGCCAAACTCAAGGGCGTGGTCAAGCCGGAAGGCTCGGTCACCGCGGGCAACGCCTCAGGCGTGAACGACGGCGCCTGCGCGTTGTTGCTGGCTTCCGCCGCGGCGGTGGACAAGTTCGGACTGAAGCCGCGCGCCAAGGTGCTGGGCATGGCCACGGCCGGCCTGGCGCCGCGCATCATGGGCTTCGGCCCGTCGCCCGCGTCGAAGAAGGTGCTGGCCCAGGTGGGACTGAGCATCGAACAGATGGACGTGATCGAGCTGAATGAAGCCTTTGCGGCGCAAGGCCTGGCCGTGACGCGCGACCTGGGCCTGCCGGACGATGCGGCCCACGTGAACCCGAACGGCGGCGCAATCGCCATTGGCCACCCGCTGGGTGCATCCGGTGCGCGCCTGGTGACGACGGCGCTGAACCAGCTGGAACGCACTGGCGGGCGCTATGCGCTGTGCACCATGTGCATCGGCGTGGGCCAGGGCATCGCGCTGGTCATCGAGCGAGTCTGATCATGCCGGTCTACGAGATCAATGGCGTGCGGCCGGTCGTGCATCCGACCGCCTATGTGCACCCAACGGCGGTGCTGATCGGCGATGTGATCGTCGGTCCGCGCTGCTATGTGGCGCCGCTGGCTTCCCTGCGCGGCGACTTCGGCCGCCTGATCCTGGAAGAGGGCGCCAACGTGCAGGACACCTGCGTGATGCACGGCTTCCCCGGCGCGGACACGGTGGTGGAAAAGGATGGCCACATCGGCCATGGCGCCGTGCTGCATGGCTGCCGCATCGGGCGGAACACGCTGGTCGGCATGAATGCGGTGGTGATGGACAACGCCGTGGTCGGCCCGGAGAGCATCGTCGCCGCCTGCGCTTTTGTGAAAGCCGGCATGGAAATCCCGGCACGCAGCATGGTCGTCGGCACGCCCGCCAAAGTCGTGCGCCAGGTGAGCGACCAGGAATTGAAGTGGAAAATAGGCGGCACCGAGCAATATCAGGAACTGTCCGTGCGCTCGATGCAAACGATGCGAGAGGTCGAGCCCGACACGGAAGCGGCGCCCGACCGCCCGCGCATGCAATGGGAAACCTCGCTCCCCATGCACCTGCATAAACAAGCTAACGATAAATCGGAGACCTGAGAAATGGCACAAACCCTGCAAAGCTTCATCGGCGGCCGCTGGCAAGGCAAGGAGGCGGCGACGCCGTTGTACAACGCGCTGACCAATGGCGTGATCTATCATACCCATGCCGAGCAGCTGGACTTCGAGGAGGCCGTCCGCTACGGGCGCAAGACCGGCGTGCCGTCGCTGATGAAGCTGGATTTCCAGCAGCGCGCGGCCTGCCTGAAGGCGCTGGCGTTGTACCTGATGGAGCGCAAGGAGGAGCTGTACAAGATTTCGCACCTGACCGGCGCAACGCGTCCGGACAGCTGGGTGGACGTGGAAGGCGGCATCGGCACGCTGTTCGCCTACGCCAGCATGGGCAGCCGAGAGCTGCCTTCGTCGAATGTGCTGCATGAAGGCCCGGCCATGGCGTTGGGCAAGCGCGGCGGCTTCTCCGGCACCCACATCCTGGTGCCGCGCGGCGGCATTGCGGTGCATATCAACGCTTTCAATTTCCCGATCTGGGGCCTGCTGGAGAAATTCGCGCCATCCTTCCTGGCGGCGATGCCCTGCATCGGCAAGCCGGCGTCGGCGACCAGCTATCTGACCGAGGCGCTGGTGCGCATGATGAACGGGTCCGGCCTGCTGCCGGAGGGTGCGCTGCAGCTGGTGATCGGTTCGACCGGCGACCTGCTGGACCGCCTGCAAGGCCCGGACGTGGTGACTTTCACCGGTTCGGCCGACACGGCCGCCAAGCTGCGCTCGAACCGCAATATCCTGAACAACTCGATCCCGTTCACGGCCGAAGCGGATTCGCTGAATTGCGCCATCCTGGCACCGGATGTGACGCCGGACGATCCGGAATTCGACCTGTTCGTGAAGGAAGTGGCGCGCGAGATGACGGGCAAGGCGGGCCAGAAGTGCACGGCCATCCGCCGCATTATCGTGCCGCAGAACCGTGTGGACGCGGTGGCCGAGCGGCTGCGCGAGCGCCTGTCGAAGATCGTGGTGGGCGATCCGTCGGTGGAAGGCGTGCGCATGGGCGCGCTGGCCTCGAAGGACCAGCAGCGCGACGTGGCCGAGCGCGTGGCGATGCTGGCGCGCGGCAATGAGATGGTGTTCGGCGGCGACGCATTGAAACTGGTGGGCGAAGGCGTGGCGGAAGGCGCGTTCTTCTCGCCGACGCTGCTGCTGTGCCGCGATGCACTACGCAACGATGCGGTGCATGATGTGGAAGCCTTCGGCCCGGTCAGCACGATGATGACGTATTCGGATATGGATGAAGCGCTGCAGCTGGCGGCGCGCGGCAAGGGCAGCCTGGTGTCCACGCTGGTCACCAAGGATCCGATGATCGCGGCGCACGCGGTACCGATCGCTGCCGCTTCGCACGGCCGCGTGCTGGTGCTGGAGCGCGAAGCATCCGTCGATTCGACCGGCCACGGTTCGCCGCTGCCGCAGCTGAAGCACGGCGGTCCCGGCCGCGCCGGTGGCGGCGAAGAACTGGGCGGCATCCGCGCGGTGCGCCACTTCCTGCAGCGCGCTGCGGTGCAGGGTTCGCCGACCATGCTGTCCGCCATCACGGGGGAGTATGTGCGCGGCGGCGCCGTGCGCGAGAGCGGGATCCATCCGTTCCGCAAGCACTTCGAGGACCTGCAGGTGGGCGATTCGCTGCTGACGCATCGCCGCACGGTGAGCGAGGCGGATATCGTCAACTTTGGCGGCGTTTCCGGCGACTACTTCTATATGCACTTCGACGAGATCGCGGCCAGGGACACGCAGTTCGGCAAGCGCATTGCGCACGGCTATTTCGTGCTGTCGGCAGCGGCGGGCCTGTTCGTGTCGCCGGCGCCGGGGCCTGTGCTGGCCAACTATGGCCTGGACAACCTGCGCTTCATCACGCCGGTGGCGATCGGCGATACGATCCGCGCGCGGTTGACCTGCAAGCGCAAGGTCGATCGCAACCGCAAGGACGACAAAGGCGTGGGACAGGGCGTGGTAGCATGGGACGTACAAGTCACCAACCAGAATGATGAACTGGTTGCCAGCTACGATATCCTGACGCTCGTCTCCAAGCACGCCTGACCCCGTTTCCCAGGTCGGCGCCTGCACGGCGGGCGCCGACATAATGGGAGACAGAATGCATTTCATCACCCTGGCGCTTGCCGCCACCGCGCTGACCGGCGCATCCCTCGCCAACGCTCATTCCGACCTGGCCGTGCCGCAGGCGCAGCCGGGGCCGGAAGTACGCAAGTTCCTGAAGTATGACGCACCGCTGCTGGCGCTCACGCATGTGCGGGTGATCGATGGCACGGGCGCGGCGCCGCTGGAAGATCGGACAGTTGTGCTGCGCGATGGACGCATCGAGGCGGTGACGCCGGCCAGCGTGGCGCCGCCGAAAGGCGCGCAGGTGGTGGAGCTGAAGGGCCGGACGGTGATGCCCGGACTGGTGGGCATGCACAATCACCTGATGTACACGGCTTCCCTGAACCAGGACGAGGAGGGCAAGCTGCCGCCGCCCGGCTTCTTCGTGACGGAGATCGCGTTCACGGCGCCGCGACTCTACCTTGCGTCCGGCGTGACGACGATCCGCACGACGGGCAGCATCGAGCCGTATAACGACCTGAATATCCGCAAGGCGGTCGACGCGATGCAGATCCCCGGCCCGCATATCGACGTGACGGGACCCTATCTGGAAGGGCGGGGCAGCCACTTTCCGCAAATGGCAGTGCTGGAAGAAGCCGCGCACGCGCGCAAGACGGTGGACTTCTGGGCCGGCGAGGGAGCGACCTCGTTCAAGGCCTATATGAATATCAGCGGGCCCGTGCTGGCGGCGGCAATCGAAGAGGCGCACAAGCACGGCGTCAGGATCACGGGGCATCTGTGCGCCGTCAGCTACCGCGAGGCGGCGGCGCTGGGCATCGACAACCTGGAGCACGGCCCGGTGTTCACCGACACTGGCTTCGTGCCGAACCGGCAGCCCGGTCGCTGCCCGAGCAGCGCAGACATCGCGGCCAGCTGGGAGAAACGCGACATCGACAGCCCCGAGGTGCAGGAACTGATCCGCGACCTGGTGCAGAAAAAGGTCGCGATCACGTCCACGCTGCCCGTGTTCGAGAACTTCGTGGCAAGCCGTCCGCTGCTATCGAAGAAGCAGATGGAGATGATGTCGGCCGAGTCCCTGCGCAGCCATCTTGCCGCGCGGGCGACGGCGGCACAGGCGCCGGACAAGGTGGCGCGCCAGGAAACGCTGCTGAAGAAGGAAATGGCCTTCGAGCTGGCCTTCGTCAAAGCCGGCGGCACGCTGCTGGCAGGGCCGGACCCCACCGGCAATGGCGGCACGCTGCCGGGCTTCGGCGACCAGCGCGGACTGGAACTATTGGTAGAAGCCGGATTTACACCGCTGGAAGCAATCCGCATCGCCACCTATAACGGCGCGCAGTTCATGGGGCAGCTGGAGCGCATCGGCACTATCGCCGCCGGCAAACACGCCGACCTGATTGTGATCGACGGTGATCCGTCGCGGCGCATTGGCGACATCCAGAACGTGGAGACGGTATTCAAGGATGGCCTGGGCTACGACAGCGCGAAGCTGCGGGCGTCGGTGCGCGGCATGGTGGGCATCCGCTGACTTTTTCGCCACAAGCCGCAAAAAGTCATTGAACTGTTGAGCACCGCGTACCACACTGTATTTTTGGCACGGGGGATAGATCATGGCAAAACTGCTGTGGGGATTCGTTGCGTGCCTGCTGCTGGCAGGGCAGGCTTCTGCATCGCCGGACGCGGCGCGCATGGCGCGCGGCAAGTACCTTGTAGAGGGCATCCTGGCCTGCGCCAACTGCCACGGTGTGCGCGACGAGAAGGGGCGCATCATACCGGAGAAAGGCATGGCGGGCGGCTTCCATTTTGTCGAACCCATGTTCGACGCCTATGCGCCCAATATCACCAATGACCCGGAAACGGGTGTGGGCAAATGGACCGATTCCCAACTGGCCAAGGCCATCCGCGAGGGTGTGCGGCCGGACGGCACCATCCTCTCGCCGCTGATGCCGGTGGAGTATTACCGCGTGCTGTCCGACGAGGACCTGGCCTCGGTCATCCTGTACCTGCGTACCCAGCCCGCGGTAAAAGCCGTGGTGCCGAAATCGACCTGGAACTTCCCGCTGCCGCCGACCTATGGGCCGCCGCTGGCCAAGGTCAAGGCGCCGTCGCCGAAGGATAAGGTGGCGTACGGCCGCTATATGGTCACGCTGGGGCACTGCATGGAATGCCATACGCCGCGCGGCGAGAAAGGCATGCTGGACGCGTCCCGCCTGGGCGCGGGCGGCCAGTCGATCAAGGGCCCGTGGGGCGAAAGCATCTCGCGCAATATCACGCCGCACGCGGATGGCCTCAAGGACTGGAGCGACGCCCAGATTTCCACCGCCGTACGCACCGGCATGGACCGCCAGGGCAACCGCTACCGGCCGCCCATGGCTTTCGACTGGTACCACAACATCAACGACGAGGACATGGCCGCCATCACCGCCTACCTGCGCACGCTGAAGCCCGTACCCAGCGTCGCCAAGCCCTGATTCCGGCGGGGGGCCTCGCACTCGACCTATTCGGGAAGCGTAGGGCGGATCATTGATCCGCCGTGCATCCGCTGCCTGCGAAGCCAAAAGGATCATCAATCGAATGCGCCGGCTGCGTGAACCAGCGCGGCCCCGACTCGGTCATATAAAAATGGTCCTCGTGGCGAATGCCGAATTCGCCGGGGACGCAAATCATCGGCTCATTCGAGAAGCACATGCCCGGCGCCAGAGGGGTCTTGTCGCCGCCGACCAGGTAAGGCCATTCGTGGATGTCGAGGCCGATGCCGTGGCCGGTGCGATGGGGCAGGCCGGGCAGCTTGTAGCCGGGTCCGAAGCCGTTTGCTTCGAGTGAGCGGCGTGCCGCCTTGTCCACTTCTTCGCAAGGGACGCCCAGCTGGGCGGCGTCGAAGGCTGCCTGCTGCGCGGCCTTTTCGGCATTCCACACGAAGCGCTGGCGCTCGGTCGGCTGGCCGAAGACGTAGCTGCGCGTGATGTCCGAAATATAGTTGTGCAGTTTGCAGCCGGTGTCGATCAGCACTGTATCGCCCAGCTTCAGCGTTTGCACATAGCTCACGCCGTGCGGGAAAGCGGTGGCTTCGCCGAACAGCACGATGACGAAATAGGAGCCGGCCGGGGCGCCGACCTTGCGGTGGGCGCGGTCGATGAACTCGGCCACCTCGGTGGTGGTGATGCCTTCGCGCAGGATGCTGGCGGTGGCGATGTGTACGGCCAGGGTCATGTCCTTGGCGCGCTGCATCAAGGCGATTTCGGCGGCGGACTTGCGCGTGCGGCAGTAGGCCGTGACGGTGCGCGCATTCTCCAGCGCGTAGCCGGCGGCCAGCGGACGGATGCCGTCGTAGATGAAGAAGGCGGCGCTTTCGCAGATGCCGATGCGCGGCGGCGTGGCGGCGTTTGGCGCGATGTCCATACGGGCCAGCACGTCCACGAACAGCTGGTAAGGGCTTTCATGCTCGTGCCAGCAGTTGACGCGGCCTTCGACCAGCATGAAGTCCTTCAGCGTGTCTTCCTCGAAGGCGGGAGCGATGTATTCAACCGGTCCGGTGGCGGGAAGGATGGCGCCGACCATGCGCTCGCTCGGGTGCCATTTGGTGCCGGTGAAGTAGAGCAGGTTGGCGCCTGCGTTGATGTAGATGGCGGCGATGCCCTGCTGCTGCATATAGGCTTGCGCTTTTGCGATGCGGGCCAGGTGTTCCTCCTTGCCGATGGGGATGGCGCCGGCCGTCATGTCGGACAGGGATGCCAGTGCTTCTTCGGCGGTTTTGCCGCCAATGCCAATGCTCATAGTGCCTCCGAAAATCGTGGGGCGAATCATAGCATCGGGCGGAGGGGGGAAATCGGATTGTGCAGCGATCGTCATGGGGGCTGCGTAGAGCTGCATACAAAAAAAACCAGAGGCGTAACCCTGGTGTCAGCCACATCGTGGCTGACACCTGCTTTACGCCTCGGGTTGCGGCTTACTGCGTCAACAGGCTGACGTTATCGAGGACAAAGGAGGTTTGCAGCGAAGAGTCTTCCGTCATGGCGAACGAGAGGCGCACCGTCTGGCCCTTGTAGGGCAGCAGGTTGAAGCTGCGGATCTGGTAGCCGCTGGCTGCGTTCACATTGGAATAGGTTGCCAGCGTGCCGAGGACGGCGCCGGCGGTGTTCTTCACGGTGACCACCAGCTTGTCGTAGGCGGTGCTGCCCGATTCCGCGGTGTCGATGTGCAGCGCGAAGGTCAGGTTGGCCGAGGTCGCGGTGGACGGAATCACCACATCCTGGGTAATGGTCTCGGAAGCGGTGGTGCCATTACCGCCCAGCCAGGCGAAGCGCGTGCCGGCGTAGGCGGTCTGGCCGCTGTAGCTGCCGATCACGCCGGTGGTGCCGGCCCATGGCGAAGTGCCGGACTCGAAGCCGCCATTGCCCACGCGCTCGGTCTGCGAGCCGCCCACGGTCAGGGTGGCGTTGGACGAAGTCACGGTGGCCGGCGTGGTAGCCGAATCGGTCACGCTGGCGTTGAACACGGCGCCGTTGTCCGCCGTCTGCGCGGTGAAGGAGTAGGTGGCCGAGGCGGCGCCGGAGATCAGCGCGCCGTTGCGGTACCACTTGTAGGTATAGGGCGCGGTGCCGCCGGAAGCGCCGACGGTGAAGCTGGCGGTGGCGCCGGCTGCGACGGAAACGCTGTTCGGCTGGGTGGCGATGGCCAGGCTGCCTGCTGCTTCGTCCACGTCCGTCCCCACATTGATGGCCGCATAGGCGCGCTTGACGGCGGTCGCTTCCTTCGAGCCTACGCCATACAGTTCCTCGGCTGCCGCCAGCACCTTGGTGCGCGCGTCCGAGTAATTGGTCGACGCGGTGAACTTGGTGGTGTTGGCCTTGAACCAGATGCGGAATGCCTTGTCGTTGCCGATGCCGGTCATGGCGCGCGGCGTCTTGACCAGGTAGGAGCTGTAGTACTCGCTGGCCGAATCCGAGCTGGAGCCCTGGGACAGGAAGTAGAACATGCGGTTGTTCGGGCCGGAGCTGTAGTGCACGTTCAACGTGCCGAGGGTGCTGCTCCAGGCGTTCGGGCTCTTGCCGTCCTTGCTTGGCTTGTACATCCAGCGCAGCGGCGTGCCGGTCTTGGAGATTTCGCGGCCCATCACCCAGTCGTTTCCGGTGGCCGGGATCACGGCGCCGGTGCCGCCGGCGCGGCCATAGGCCTCCACCATTTCGCCGTTGATGTCCGAGTTCGATTCATTCAGGCCGCCGGATTCGCCGGAGTAAGTGAGGTTGGACGTGGCGTCGGTTACGCCGTGGCCCATTTCGTGGCCGATCACGTCGATCGAGCCGAGGTTGTTGAAGGAGGTGCCGCCGTCGCCGATGTACATGCACTTGCAGCCCGGCTCGAAGAAGGCATTGTCGTACTGCGTGTCGACGTGCACCGCAATATAGGTAGCAGTATTGTTGCCGTCCAGGGATTGCCAGCCCAGCACATTCTTCAGCGTGTCGTAGGTGTTCATCAGGCCCCACAGCGCGTTGACCGCGGCGGTCTGGCCGTTGGCGTTGGTCGTGCTGCCGCCGTTCACGTATTGCAGACCGTCGCCCCAGGTGTTGCTGCTGTTGGTATAGATGGTGCCTGGCGTCGGATTCGATTCCGGCGCGTGGTTGGCGTTGGTGATGGCCATGCCGCCGAAGGTGCCGCCTACGCCGCGCGTGGCGTCCAGCATCTTGTAGGTCGAGCCGGACAGCGTGGTCTGGATCGGCACCTGTCCGTTGTACTGGCTGTTGCCGCTGCCGGTTACGGTCTGCAATGCATCCCACTGCTTGATGGTGGTGCCGGTGATGGCGCTGACCACGGTGTCGCGGTAGACCAGCTGCTTGTTCTGGCCCATGCGCGTTTTCACCAGGTAGGCCAGCTCGTAGTAGTCGACCACTTCTTCCACGTCCATCGCGTTCAGCTGGGCGTCGGACTTGCTGCCGGCCGAGGGCAGACGCACGGTTTTCATCACGGGCCAGATCAGCAGCTCGGCTTCCGGCTTCCAGCGGTGCTTGCCGTTGGGCGCCACGCGGCTGACCACCAGGTCGATTGCTTCCTGGGCGGAGATGGTCGGTGTGGTGTCCGGCGCGCCTTTGCCGCCGGTTTTTGCCGCGCGGGAGGCATCCAGTCCCTCGCGGCGGTCGGAAGCCGATTCGCTGACGATGTCGCCGTTCTCGTCGCTCACCACCACGGACTCGGAACCGAATACGCGCAGGCCGCGCCAGGTGTGGGCGGCGCGCGTGATGCGCGTGCCGTGCACGCCCGGGTGCTGGTTAGTCACCTTATAGCCATGGTCGTTATCGAGGCCGGCGGCGTGGCGGCGGTTATTCAGCTTGTCGAGAATGTTCGCCTTGTCTGCTTCGGTCAGGGCCTGGCCGGGGGCGGACATCAGCTGCTCCGGCAGCCCGCGCACCTGGGCGACAGCGGCGGCAAGGGGCAGGGCTGCGATGGCTGCGGCGAGGATGCTCTTGTGAAGGTTCATCGTCTCTCCATTGACGTGGTGGGTAGGAGAGCGCGAACTTAATCCTCTGCTTCGGGTGAAGTCAAAAAAGTTGAGAAATGAGTCAGCTTGCGCGACGTTGTTCAAAATTAGACATACTGTTTGGTGAATTCGCGCGCGTATAGCGTGGAATGCGCCACGATGGCGCACTCTTGGCCGAAGTTGTAGGGTGCGTGCAACAGACTAGACTTGTCTCTCTAATTTCGTGTTGGATGCAACGAAATATGTATCAAATTGTCGCGTCGTCGTTGCACTACTTGAATTTTGCGTTTTACACTAGCCCGTCACTGTTGAGGCATTTGTTCGTGAGGGCGCATCACTCATGCTGTCAATTTCAACCAAAGTAGAACGCATTGTTGCGGAGTCCCCCTTTCTCAGCGAAGGCTTGCGCCGGGGACTGATTAACCTGTCGGAACTGGCGCGCCAGCTGCAGCCGCAGCTCCAGGACGACCTGTGGAAGCCAGTCGGCCAGGCCGCCGTGGTCATGGCCTTGCGTCGCCTGTCCACCCGGTTGCCGGATTCGGACACACAGGAAATCGTGCTGGCGCAGAAGTCGGGCCAGCTTACGGCGCGCACCGATCTCGTGGAATTCACCTTCCGCCGCTCGGAGCTGACGGACGAATGCCACCGCCAACTGCTGGAGAAGTCCGGCGCGGGCCACGGGCTCTTCCTGACCATTACGCGCGGGAATAACGAGGTGATGGTGATTTGCAGCCGTCCCCTGATTCCCCTGGTCGAGGAAGTGTTCGGCGGCGAGCGTCTGCTTGCGCGGCTGGAGAACCTGAATGCCGTCACCTTGCAACTGACCGCCGATTCCTGGCGAACGCCGGGCATCTATCATGCAATCCTGAAGAAGCTTGCATGGGACAAGGTCAACCTCATCAACCTGATCTCGACCCGTACCGAGCTGACCCTGATCCTGGAGAAGGAGCACACCGGCGCGGCGTTCACCGTCCTTTCGACGATGATCACCCACTGATCCGCGGCGCTGCCAGTTCGCGGCCCGCGGCTGCCGGAGGCAGCTGCCGAAAATAGTACGAATAAGTAGAAATAAGCAGATTTGAGTTGATTTAAGGAGGTTTGAGGAGAATTCCGAAATCGAGACATGGACACTATACTCCCCGGCGTGCAGCCCGCGCCGGGGAGGGGAAACGACTACTTCTTATTCTCTTCTTCCGGCGTCGAGAAATTAAGCTCCGGCTGCTGCTCGTCCTTCTTCTCGCTATCCGGCGTTGAAGGCGGCGCATCGGTCTGGATCTGGAGGTCGCCGGATTGGACGGTGCCGCCGGTGTTCCTGTCGAGGAAGGCGGTCACGGTCTGGGGCAGGGCGGCGACCAGCAGGACCATGATCATCTGCAGGCCGACCCAGGGCAAGGCGCCCCAATAGATATCGGAGCTCTTGACCTCTTTCGGCGCCACGCCGCGCAGGTAGAACAGGGCGAAGCCGAACGGCGGGTGCATGAAGGAGGTTTGCATGTTCACGCACAGCATCACGCCAAACCACACCAGCGCGGCCGACGCCGCGGCCTCCGGACTGCCCATCATGCCTTCCAGTTGCGGCGCCAGCACCTTCTGCGCCACGGGCGCCAGCATCGGCACGACGATGAAGGCGATCTCGAAGAAGTCGAGGAAGAAGGCGAGGAAGAACACGAACAGGTTCACCACAAGCAGGAAGCCGATCCAGCCGCCCGGGATGCCGTTGAACAGATGCTCGACCCACAGGCCGCCGTCCACACCCTGGAACACCACGGAGAAGCAGGTGGACCCGATCAGGATGAACACCACCATTGCCGTCAGGCGCATCGTCGACTGGTAGCTCAGCACAATCAGCTCGCGCAGCGGACCAATCTGGGAGGCGCGCAGGATCAGCCACGCCACCGCCACATACAGCACGCCCAGCGCCGCCTGCACATAAGGCTTGGCGACATGCGCCAGCCCCGTCTCGCCTTCGTAGTAGAACGCGCCGATCAGTGCCGCCGCCAGGCCGGCAACCATGCCGATGCGGAAGAAGACGCGGTCGCGCTGATTGAATTCCGGGCGACGGATCACGGCCAGCACCACCGCGCCCAAAGCACCCATTGCACCGGACTCGGTCGGCGTGGCGATACCGAGCATCATCGTGCCCAGCACCATGAAGATCAGCACCGCCGCCGGAATGATGCCGCGCAGGCATTGCTTCCAAAGTTCCCAGCCGCGCTCACCGCGATCGCTTTCCGGCGAGGCAGGCAGCCATTCCGGGCGAAAGCGCGACAAGATAAAGGTATAGAGTGCGAACAGCGCAATCTGCACAACCGAAGGCCCCCAGGCGCCGAGGTAGATGCTGCCCACGTCCGCCGCCGCGGTCTGCGTTTTCAGCTGGTCGGCCAGCACCACCAGCACCAGCGAAGGCGGCACCAGCTGCGTGATCGTGCCGGACGCCGCCAGCACGCCCGTCGCGTAGCGCATGTGGTAACCGTAGCGCATCATCACCGGCAGCGAGATCATCGCCATCGCAATCACCTGCGCCGCCACGGTGCCGGTGATTGCGCCGAGGATGAAGCCGACGATAATCACCGAGTAGCCGAGGCCACCGCGGATGCCGCCGAACAGCTTGCCCATGGAATCGAGCATGTCCTCAGCGAGTCGGCACTTTTCCAGCACCGCGCCCATGAAGGTAAAGAAGGGAATCGCCAGTAGCAGGTCGTTGGCCAGCACGCTGCCGAAAATCCTTTGCGGCACGGCCTGCAGGAAAGGCACGCCGAAGAAGCCTTCGGATATGGCGATCCCGCCAAAGAACAGGCCAACGGCCAGCAGCGAGAACGCCACAGGGAAGCCGACCAGCATGAAGACAACCAGGCCGGCAAACATCAATGGCGGCATCCACTCGAGAGGAATCATTGCACGGGCCTTTCGTACTTGCTGTCCAGTTCAGTCTGGCCCATCAGGGCGGCGATCCGCTTGATCAGTTCGGAGATGCCCTGCAGCGTCAGCAACGCGAAGCCGACCGGCACCACCAGCTTGATCGGGTAGCGCGCGAGTCCGCCCGAATTGCTGGATTGCTCCAGGATTTGCCACGACGGCAGGAACAGCGAATACCAGGACAGCCATGCGAACAGGATGCAGGCCGGGAAGAGGAAGAAGATGATGCCGAAGATGTCGATCCACAGCTGTTTGCGTTCGCTGACATGGCCGTAGACCAGGTCAACGCGCACGTGTTCGTTGCGCTGGAAGGTGTAGCTTGCGCCCAGCATCACCGCAGCGCCGAACAGATACCATTGCAATTCCAGCAGCCAGTTATTGCTCCAGTCGAAACCGTAGCGGATCATGGCGTTGCTGGCGCTGATGACGCATGAGAACAGAATCATCAGGTTGGCGATCTGGCCGCATCTGTAGCCTATGCGGTCCAGCCAATGAGAGAACCGAAGAAATCCTTGCATTGCTTGTGTCTCCAGCGCATTGTCTAATTAAAAGGATTGTTGCAAGGATATTAGCTGATTATTGGTTTCTGGTCACAATAAAAAAGGCGGATCAATGATCCGCCCTACGCGTTCCGAATCGCACGCGCCGCCATGAATGACCGAGGTGCGTAGGGCGGATCGTTGATCCGCCGCTGCATGCGTTACAACAGCCCCCGCACGCGGGCAATCGCCGCCCGCACCTGGTTCGGCGCCGTGCCGCCCACGTGATCGCGCGCCGCCACCGAGCCTTCCAGCGTCAGCACCGCGAACACATCTTCGCCGATCAGCGGCGAGAACGCGCGCAACTGGTCCAGCGACATTTGCGCCAGGTCGATCTGCAAATCGTCGCAAGCGCGCACCGCATGCGCCACCGCTTCGTGTGCATCGCGGAACGGCAGGCCCTTCTTCACCAGGTAGTCGGCCAGGTCGGTCGCCGTCGCATAACCCTGCAGGGCCGCGGCGCGCATCGCTTCCGGCTTCACGGTGATGCCGCCCGCCATG
Source organism: Pseudoduganella sp. UC29_106 (assembly GCF_044055365.1). Classification (NCBI taxonomy): domain Bacteria; kingdom Pseudomonadati; phylum Pseudomonadota; class Betaproteobacteria; order Burkholderiales; family Oxalobacteraceae; genus Pseudoduganella; species Pseudoduganella sp. UC29_106. Next base: position 500,758 of record NZ_CP171977.1, read on the forward strand.
TCGGCGAAGATGCGCAGCGTATCGACCACGGTATCGACGGTGTCGAACAATGGTTCCTTGTCTTCCTGGTTGTCCTTGTTATAGGCCAGTGGCTGGCCCTTCATCAGGGTCAGCAGGCCCATCAGGTGGCCGTAGACGCGGCCGGTCTTGCCGCGCGCCAGTTCCGGCACGTCCGGATTCTTCTTCTGCGGCATGATGGAGGAGCCGGTGCAGAAGCGATCGGCGATATCGATGAAGCCCACGCGCGGGCTCATCCAGATCACCAGTTCTTCGGACATGCGCGAGATATGCGTCATGATCAGCGAAGCGGCCGCCGTGAATTCGATCGCGAAGTCGCGGTCGGACACCGCATCCAGCGAGTTGTGGCACACATCGTCGAAGCCCAGCGTCTTCGCCACGCGCAGGCGGTCGATCGGGAAGGTGGTGCCGGCCAGCGCCGCGGCGCCCAGCGGCAGGCGGTTCACGCGCTTGCGGCAGTCGGCCATGCGCTCGGCATCGCGGCCGAACATTTCGACATAGGCCAGCATGTGGTGGCCGAAGGTGATCGGTTGCGCTACCTGCATGTGCGTGAAGCCGGGCAGGATGGTATCCGCATTTTTTTCAGCCAGGTCCACCAGCGCGCTGCGCAGCTGGGTCAGCAGGCCGCTGATATCGTCGATCGCGGAGCGCACATACAGGCGGATATCGGTCGCCACCTGGTCGTTGCGCGACCGGCCGGTGTGCAGGCGCTTGCCGGCGTCGCCCACCAGCTCGGTCAGGCGCTTCTCGATATTCAGGTGCACGTCTTCCAGGTCCAGCAGCCATTCGAACTGGCCTGCGTCGATTTCGCCGGAAATCTGCGCCATGCCCTTGCGGATGGCGTCCAGGTCGGCGGCCGGGATGATGCCCTGGGTCGCCAGCATTTCAGCGTGGGCCAGCGAGCCTTCGATATCGGCCTTGGCCATGCGCTTGTCAAAAAACACGGAGGCGGTGTAACGTTTCACGAGGTCGGACACGGGTTCCGAGAAGCGGGCCGACCAGGCTTCGGCCTTTTTGGAGAATTGGTCTGTCATGATTAATAGCTGCGGTTGGATTTCAACGATTATAACAGTGGAGATTTGATGAAAAAGTTAGCAGTTTTGCTATTTGCGCTGGCGGCAGCCGGCGTTGCGAGCGCCCAGCAGGCGCGTCCGGCCGATGTAGCCAGTGTCGACAGCGTGATCGCCGCCCTCTACGACACCATTTCCGGCCCCTCCGGCAAGGTGCGCGACTGGGATCGTTTACGCTCCCTGTTCCGTCCCGAAGGCCGCATGATCGTGCAGGGCGCGACCAAGACCACGGTGCTCACGGTGGACGATTACATCGGCCGCGTCACTCCCGTTTTCGCGAAAGACGGCTTCTTCGAATCGGAAGTCGCGCGCAGCACCGAGCAATTCGGCCAGATTGCCCACGTCTTCAGCACTTACCAGTCGCATCACGCCCAGGGCGACGCCAGGCCTTTCCAGCGCGGCATCAACAGCATCCAGCTGCTGAACGACGGCCAGCGCTGGTGGGTGCAGTCGCTCGTGTGGCAAGCGGAAACGGACAAATTCCCGTTGCCGGATCGCTATCTGAAGAATCAGTGAGCTAGCGCACATACTTGCACACTTTTTGGGCGCAGCGGTTTTACTCCGCCGTCGCGCCCGGCTACACTGATGGAAAAAGGAGTCCATCGTGAAGCTGCTCTCTCCAGCCAAACTGGCGCGTTTCGGGCTCGCGCTATTAGCCGCGCTTGGCTTGCCGACCCAAGGCAGGGAAGCGCCCAAACAGCCTGCGCCCACTCCCGGCCGCACCACGCCGCCGCCCATGCCTGCGCCTAATCCCGTCCCTGCGCCTACCCCGCCTCCAGCACCGGAAACCGTGCGCATTGTCGCGGGCGCGGCGAGCACGCTGCACGGCGGTTCCGCCGCCATTGCCACCACGCCCGTTGCGCAAACCCAGGGATCCCTGGTCATCATCGGCGGCGGCTTGCGCGGCGACAACGCCGACGTCTGGCAGCGCATCGTCAAGCTGGCCGGCGGCCGCGGCGCGCGCATCGCCGTCTTCCCCTCCGCCGCGGGCAATCCCGAACGCTCGGCCCAGACCATCATCGGCTACCTGCGCAAATGGGGCGCGGACGCTTTCCTGGTGCCGGTGGCGATCCGCCTGAACGGCAGCGACTACCGCAAGGCAGCCGAGGACCAGGCGCTGGCGGAAAAGATCCGCAAGGCCGATGGCATCTACTTTGCCGGTGGCGACCAGGGCCGCATCACCAAGGCCCTCGTGCGCGAGGATGGCACGCATACGGCGGTGCTGGAAGCCGTGTGGGCGGTCTACCGCCGCGGCGGCGTCGTGGCCGGTTCCTCGGCCGGCGCGGCTATCATGAGCAGCACCATGTTTTCCAATCCCAAGGCCATCCTCTCGATGTTGCAAACTGGTATCGCCGACGGCCGCGAACTGGCCCCGGGTCTGGGCTTCATCGGCGACGATATCTTTGTCGACCAGCACCTGCTGGTGCGCGGCCGCTTCGCGCGCATGATCCCCGCCATGATGGCCAAGGGCTACCAGATCGGCCTCGGCATCGATGAGGACAGCGCGATGGTGGTGAACGCGCAACGCGAAGTGGAAATCATCGGCTACAAGGGCGCCATGCTGATTGACCTCACTCGCGCCGAAACGGACAAAGAAAATCCCCTGTTCAATGTACAGAATGCGGTGATCAGTTACCTCGACCGTGGCGACAAGTTCAATATCGCCACGCGCATGTTCATTCCCTCCTCGGACAAGGCCGGCGGCCGCCTCGATCCCACCCGTCCGCTGGGCCGCGGCGCCGTGTTCAGCAATGATGTGCTGGGCAACAGCGCCGTGGTGGACCTGATGGAACGCCTGATCGACAGCGACCAGGCGGAAGCCATCGGCATCGCCAGTGGCAATCCGCGCACGGACAAGACGGAAACGGGATTCGAATTCCGCTTCACCAAGACGGCCGAGAGCGTGGGTTATGTCTCCGCCGTGGCGGACGCCTACTCCATCCTCAATATCCGGCTCGACATCCGTCCCATCGAACTCTACCGACCGCTCTACAAATATCGCTGAAAAAACCTGAATCCGGCCGCGCCCCGGCCGCGTATATAGCCATGCTGCACCTTCCTTTTACCAACCAAGGGGATGAACATGGCTACTTTGCTCAAGAGTGCGCTGGCGCTGGCTTTTGCCGCCGCCGCGCTGCCGCAGGCGATGGCGTCCAGCCACCGCGAAGCTCCATTCATTACAAAGAACCCGAAGGCTGATGCGACGGACTTTTATATGTTCCGCAGCTATGAGCCGGGACGCGAGCAGTTCGTCACGCTGATCGCGAACTACCAGCCTTTGCAGGAACCATACGGCGGTCCGAACTATTTCATGATGGACCCCGATGCCTTGTACGAAATTCATATCGACAATAACGGCGACGCGCGGGAAGACCTGACTTTCCAGTTCCGCTTTACCAATACCAACAAGAACAGCACCTTTACCGTGGGCGGGCAGAAGGTATCGATTCCGCTCATCATTAACGGTGGTCCGATTGACGACGTCAATCCGGCCGGACTGAATGTGCGCGAAACCTATTCTGTGACCATGGTGCGCGGCGACCGCCGCGGCGGCCAGCGCGCAGCCGTCACTCATGCCGGCGGCGCGGTGTTCGACAAGCCGGTCGACAATATCGGCGCGAAATCGATTCCCAACTACGCGGCATATGCCGCCAAGCATGTCTACACGGTCAATATCCCCGGCTGCTCCGTGCCGGCGCGCGTGTTTGTCGGCCAGCGCAAGGATCCCTTCGTGGTCAATCTCGGCGAAACCTTTGACCTGATCAATATCAAGGCGCCCGCCGTGGAGTTCCTGGCCAACGCCGAGAAAAATGCCCGCGATGACCTGGGCGATGCGAACGTGACTTCGCTGGAGATGGAAATTGCCGCGTCCTGCCTGACGGCCGGCGGCGATCCCGTCATCGGCGCCTGGACCACGGCCAGCCTGCGCCAGGGCCGCCTGCTCAGTCCTCTCGGCGGCTCGCGCGAGGGCGGGGCATGGACGCAGGTATCGCGCCTGGGCATGCCGCTGGTGAACGAAGTGGTGATCGGCTTGAAGGATAAGGACAGGTTCAATCACAGCAAGCCGTCCGGCGACGCGCAGTTCGCCTCCTACGTGACCAATCCCGCCTTGCCGGCGCTGGTGGAAGTCCTGTTCGGCAACGCCGGCGCCAAGGCGCCCACCAATTTCCCGCGCAACGATCTCGTCACCGCCTTCCTCACCGGCGTGCCGGGCCTGAACCAGCCGCGCAATGTGAAGGCTTCCGAGATGCTGCGGCTGAATACCTCGATTCCGGCCGTGCCGATGGGTGCTCAGAAGCGCCTGGGCGTGATCGACGGCGACAATGCCGGCTTCCCCAACGGCCGCCGTCCCGGCGATGACGTGGTCGATATCGAGCTGCGCGTGGCGATGGGCAAGCTGTGCACTCTCAACATTGGCTGCGCCCCGTCCGACGCGCCGGCGGGCGCCATCCGCTTCACCGACGGCGCCTATATCGACGACAGCTTCTTCACGGCCGGCTTCCCCTACCTGAAGACGCCGCTCGCCGGCTCGCCGCAACAGTAAGGAGGGCGCCATCATGACAAGCTTTGTCCCCACGCTCTCCCGCGCCGCGCTGGCGCTTTCGGCGGCGGCGCTGCTGTCGGCCTGCGGCGGCAGCGGCGGCTCGTCCGCCCCCATCGAGCCTGCCGCGCCACCGCCCATGACCGACGCCTTCACGGTCACGGTCCTGTCGCTGATCGCCAGCGCCCCCGACGACACCGAACCGTCCGACGCCGCCGATACCGTGGCCCTGACCACTCCTGACGACCGCGAACCATCCCCGGTCGACTAGGAGTCCGCCATGTCGCCGGTCATTCGTCTTCGCCAAAGCCGGCGGCCCCGAACCGGTGGCTGCCACATCGTGGCAGCCACCAGGGTTACGCTTTGGGTTTCCGGCCTGACACGATTAACCTGCGCACTCTGGCTGGCGCTTGCCGGCGCGAGGACGGGGCTGGCGGCGCCATACGTGCCGCAGTCCGGCGCGGAAGTGGTCGAAACGCTGCCGCGCCGGGCGGACGCGCTGCCGCCCGACCTGCTGGCGCTGCGCGCCCAGCTGCGCGCAGCGCCGAACGATGCCGCGCTGGCGTCCACGCTCGCGCAGCGCTACATCGCGGCCGGACGGAGAGAAAGCGACCCACGCTACTTCGGCTACGCGCAAGCCGCTCTCGCGCCGTGGTGGTCCTCGCCAAACCTGCCACCGCAGGTACGCCTTCTGCGCGCCACGCTCCTGCAAACGAACCATCAGTTCGGCCCCGCGCTGCAAGACCTGACCGTGCTCACGTCAACGCAACCGGATAACGCCCAGGCCTGGCTCACCCGCGCCACCGTACAAACCGTGCAAGGCGACTTCGCCGGCGCCACGGCCAGCTGCGGGCGCCTGCCGGCGCTGGCAGGCCAGCTGGTGGCGTTCACCTGCCTGGCCGCCGCGCGCGCCAACACTGGGCCTGTAGCACCAACCGCACGCCTGCTGCAAGCCGCGTTGGCGCAGGGCGGGGAAGAGGAACCAGCCGAAGTCCGCGCCTGGGCGCAAACCCTGCTCGCGGAACTCGCTGCCCGCGCCAACGATCCACGGGCGGACGCGTACTTCCGCGCAGCGCTGGCCTTGTCCCCGCGTGACAGCTATCTGCTCGGCGCCTATGCCGACTACCTGCTCGACCAGCACCGTGCCGCCGACGTAATACGGCTGCTGCAAGCCCACCACCGAGTGGACAGCCTGCTGCTGCGCCACGCGCTGGCCCTGCAACAGGCGGGCAGCACGGAGCTGCGAGCGGCCGTGACCGAGCTGCAGGCGCGTTTCAGTGAAGCTGCACGGCGCGGCAGCAGCGTTCACCAGCGCGAGCAGGCACGTTTCGTGCTGCATCTGCTGCACGACGCGCCAGCGGCCTTGAAGCTGGCAAAACAGAATTGGCAGGTGCAGAAGGAGGCCGCCGACTTGCGCCTGTTGCTCGAAGCTGCGCTGCTGGCGCGTGACGCAGCCGCGGCGCGCGAGGGAATCGCGTGGGCACGCCGCAACCGCACGGAAGACCAGAGCATCGCGGCCCTGATGCGACAGGCAGGAGAACTGAAATGAACAAATGGCTGATTGCGCTGGCACTATTTTGGTGCGCCGCCGTCCCGGCCTGGGCGCACAAGCCGAGTGACAGCTATCTGACCCTGCGCCTTGACGGGCGGGAACTGAGCGGCCAGTGGGACATATCGCTGCGCGACCTCGACTTCGTGCTGGCGCTGGACGCCAACCACGACAGCCAGCTCACGTGGGACGAGGTGCGCAGCCGTCACGACGAAATCGCGGCCTACGCCTTGTCTCGCCTGAAGTTGCAGGCGGATGGCGCGCCCTGCCAGCTGTCCGCCACACGCCAGCTTATCGACCGCCACACGGACGGCGCCTACACCATCATGCAACTGCGCGGCAGCTGTGCGGCCGCCAGCGCTGGCCCGCAGCGAATCGATATTGAATACAGCCTGTTCGCGGGCATCGATGCCAACCACCGCGGCCTGCTCCAACTCACGCACGACGGCATCACCGAGACGGGTGTGCTGGGGCGGCGACGAGCCGGTAATGCATGTGAACCTGACCCGGCCCACGCGGTGGACGCAATTCGCGGCTTACGTGCGGCACGGGGTCTGGCACATCTGGATCGGCTTCGACCACATCCTGTTCCTGATTTCCCTGCTGCTGCCGGCCGTGCTGGTCCGGCGCGATCGTCAATGGCACGAGGCCCCGGCCTTCCGCGGTGCCGCGATGGACGTGCTGAAAATCGTCAGCGCATTCACGCTCGCGCACTCGGTCACGCTCAGCCTCGCTGCGCTGCACGTAATGAGCCTGCCTTCGCGCTGGGTGGAATCGGCGATTGCCGCATCGGTGGCCGTGGCGGCGCTGAACAACATTGTGCCCGTCGTGCGCGGCAAGCGCTGGCTGGCTGCCTTCGTGTTCGGCCTCGTGCACGGCTTCGGTTTTGCCAGCGTGCTGGCCGACCTCGGCCTGCCACGCGACGCATTGGCGCTGGCCTTGGTGGGATTCAATGTGGGCGTGGAAATAGGGCAGATCGCCATCGTGGCAGCCTTCCTGCCCCTGGCTTACGCCGTGCGCGGAACATGGCTGTACCGGCGCGTAATGCTGGTCGGCGGCTCCTGTGCCATCGCCCTGCTGGCCGCGCTGTGGTTCGGAGAACGCGCTTTCGACCTGCTTATTTGACCATCCCACGCACTACATCCGCACCCATGGGCCTTTGTACAGCACCGGTCCGGTAGGACCGTTCGGATCGGGCGAGCCGCCGCGCTGCTCCAGGCTGATCGCCAGTACCACGACGTCGCTGCCCGCCGCCCGCTCGTTGAGCGTCAGGGTCGCCTGGCGCGCCGTGCCCAGCACGCCCAGCGAGCGCGGATTGCCCTGCTTCGGGATCGCCCACAATTGCAGCGCCTTATCCGGCGGCACCGGCGGGCCGCCGACTACCTTGACCTCCATCACCTGCCGGCGCGCATCGGCGGTCACCACCAGGGCCGGCTGGGATTGCGCATCCGTCAGCGTGGCGACCATATCGACCGAAGGCGCTTGCAGCGTGCGCACGCCGATCGTTGCCACCAGCAGCGCGGCAATGGCGGCGGACGCCAGCCCAAGCCCGCGCCACCAGCGCAGCGAATCCCACCAGCGCGCGGCGGCGGGCGCTTGCTCCGCTGCGTCCAGATGCAGCCTGTGCGCAATGTCGCGCCATACGCCCGGCGGCGGCGCCACGGCCGGCGCCAGCTCGGCCATCGGCACCAGGCGCTCCTGCCACTCGGCCACCATGCGTCGCAAGGCCGCATCGTGGAACATCCATCCCTCGAAGCGCCGCCGCGCGCCGCCGCGCAGAGTGCCCAGCACATATTCCGCGGCCAGCCGTTCGCGTAAAGCCTCGTTCCCGCGGATATTCATGCCTGCCCCCTTTTTGCGAGACAGGTCTTGAGCTTCTCCAGTCCCCTGCGTATCCAGGTTTTTACCGTGCCAATGGGAAGCGACATGCGTTGCGCCACCTCGCTGTGCGACAGATCATGAAAGAACGCCAGCCCGATCACCTGCCGGTGCATGCCCTCCAGCGTGGACAGGCAGGCGGCCAGCGCCTGCGCCTGCGCGCTGAGCGCCAGGCTATCGTCCGGGCGGGCAGTGGAATCGGCTAGCGTATTCATGAAATCGGCATCCATCTCAAGCGGTTCATCCAGGCGGCGCAGGATATCGAGCGCCTTGTTGCGCACGATGGTCGCCATCCACGTCATCGGAGCGGAGAGACCGGCCTGGTAGGTCGATGCCGAATGCCAGATCGACACGAAGCCTTCCTGCAAAGCCTCTTCGGCCAGCTCCTTCTTATGCAATATACGCAGCGCGAAGCCAAACAGTTTCGGCGCGGCCGCGTCGTAGAGGGCGCGGAAGGCTGACGCATCATGGCGTCCCGTGGCAAGAAGCCAGGCAAGCAGCTGCTGAGGATCGGAGGACATGGCGGAACTCCGTGAGGACAGGGGTTCCGGCCATGATAGCTGCCGCCCGGCCGCTGGTCTATATCATTGCTCAAGACAGGGCTACAATACGGCGCAACTTCCAACACATCCGGAGACTGCATGTCCACCACTGCCTTCCGCCGCCTGTTTGCCGCCGCCGCCATAAGCGCCGCCGGCCTGGCTGCCGCCGCCCAACCCGCCACCGTGCGCGTCGACTACATCCACAGCGGCAATGCCCTGAACGAAAGCTACGCCATGGAGCGCGTGGTGATCGAGCCTTTGCCCTGGCCGGGCGACATGAAGCGCACCATCGACACCACCAACCGCGGCACCAACAAGGTCGAAGTGGCCGATGCGAAAACCGGCGAAGTGCTCTACACCCGCACCTTTTCCACCGTATTCGGCGAGTGGCGCACCACTGAGGAAGCGGGCAAGGCCAGCCGCGCCTTCGGCGAATCCGTGCGCTTTCCCAAGCCCGACCGCCCCGTCAAGGTGCGCATCCTGAAGCGCGACGAGCGCAATGAATTCTCCGTGGTGTGGAGCGCCGAAGTCGATACCGACGGCCTGGATGTGGTGCGCAAGCAGGCCCCCGCGCCCGCAAAACCGATTCCGATCCGCGTCAGCGGGCCCTCCGAAAACAAGGTCGACCTGCTGATCCTGGGCGACGGCTACACCGCCGCCGAGATGGGCAAGTTCGAGCAGACCGCGAAGCGCCTGGCCGACTACCTGTTCACCGTGTCGCCGTTCAAGGAGCGCGCCAACGACTTCAACGTCTGGGGCATGGCCGTGCCTACCCAGGAATCCGGTATCAGCCGCCCATCGACCAAGACTCACCATGCATCCTCGCTCGGCACCCGCTACGATATCTTCGGCAGCGAGCGCTATGTGCTGACCACCGACAACCGCGCCCTGCGCGACATCGCCCAGTACGCGCCCTACGAGTTCATCGAAATCCTCGTCAACAACGATACCTACGGCGGCGGTGGCATCTATGGCCAGTTCAGCACCGCCGCGGCGAACAACGACTGGGCCAACTACCTGTTCGTGCACGAATTCGGCCACCACTTCGCCGGCCTGGCGGACGAGTACTACACCTCGCCCGTCGCCTACGCCACCGGTGGCGCGCGCATGGAGCCTTGGGAACCCAACGTCACTGCGCTGCTGGACCCGTCGAAACTGAAATGGAAGAAGCATGTGCATGCGGGCACGCCGCTGCCGACCCCCTGGCCGAAGAAGGAGTATGAGTCGCATTCGCGCGACTACCAGGCCATGCGCGCGAAGTTGCGCAAGGAAAACCGTCCCGAGTCCGATATGAGCAAGCTCTTCAACGACGATCTTGCCTGGACGAATCTGCTGTTCTCGAAATCGCCCAACACCAGGGGGGTTGGCGCCTTCGAGGGCGCGAATTACGAGGCGACCGGCTATTACCGTCCGCAGATGCAGTGCCTGATGTTCGACCGTAGCGAAGCCTTCTGCTCCGTGTGCGCCGAAGCCGTCAGTGAGACTATTGATCTGTATTCAAGGTAAGGATTTGTTACTGGGTGCGCCAGCGCACAGTAGCTATGGTTGGGCGAGCATATTCTGGTTTCACCTAATCACTAAGAGGTGGAATCATGAATAAACTGCTCGCAACCCTGATCGCTGGTGTGTTCGCAACCGCCGCCTATGCCCAAACCCCGGCGCCGGCTCCGGCTGTCACCACGACTCCGGCATCTCCGGCTGTGATGAAAGAGCAGGCTAAGGCGGACAAGGATGTCGCCAAGGCCCAGGAGAAAGAAGCCAAGAAGGCTGCCGAGGCCGACAAGGATGTCGCCAAGACCGCCAATAAGGCTGAAGAGAAGAAAGCCAAGGCCCACGCCAAGGCTCACAAGGAGCGTGTCAAGGCTGACGAGAAAGTCGCCAAGGCCGACGCCGACGACAAGATGAAGACCGAAGCCAAGGTAGAGAAGGACATCGCCAAAGCTGACATGAAAGCAGCCAAGGTCGATGCCAAGCAGGACGCCAAGGTAGCAAAGGAGCAGGCTGAAGCCAATAAGGAAAAAGGCATCGCCGCGGCGAAAACTGCTGAAGTCAAAGCCAAGGCAGCGGCCGATGTGAAGGAAGCTGCGGCCAAGCATTAAACCCAGGCAAGTGCTGGTGGCAGGCACAAAAGTGCCCGCCACCTGTTCAGCAGCTGTGGCCGCAGTCAGGTGGCGGGCACCTCAGTGCCTGCCACCAGCTTTTCCGGTTCAGGTATTCGGCGTCAATCCCGTCGGCTTGATCCGCGTCGGCATCGCCTTGCCCTTGCGCGCCCGCTTGCCGAAATGCGGTTCCAGCAGTGTCGGCCCCATGCGCTCCTCCTTGGCCTTCTGCGCATTGCCGATCCCCAGCACGGTCACGCCCTTCTGGGTAATCGCCCGTGCGGCCACCAGCTTCTCCTTATCCTCCAGCTCCATCAGGATCACGCCGCGTCCGCCGTTGGACAGGACCTTCATTTCGTCCATACCGAACACCAGCAGGCGCGCCTTCTCAGAGATGGCCGCCACCGCGCTCGCATCGGCGGTCACAATGGTCGGCGGCAGCGGCTTGGCGCCCTCGTCCAGCGTCATGAACGCCTTGCCGCCCTTCAGGCGCGACACCATATCGCCTGCCTTGGCGATAAAGCCATAGCCCGCATCGGACGCCATCAGCAGCTGGGTCGCGGCATTGCCCGCGAAGTAGTGCAGCAGGCGCGCGCCGCCCGACAGATCGACCAGCGTGGTAATCGGCACGCCATCGCCGCGCGCATTCGGCAGCGCGGACACCGGCACCGAATACACCTTGCCATTGTCGCCAAAGCCCAGCAGCGTATCCACCGTGCGGCACTCGAAGGCGCCGTACAGCGCATCGCCCGCCTTGAAGGCGAATTGCGCCGGATCGTGGCCGACGCCGGTGCGCGCGCGCACCCAGCCTTTCTCGGAAATGATCACGGTCACCGGCTCGTCCACCACCTTCTGCTCGACGACCGCCTTCTGCGCTTCCTCGATCACGGTGCGTCGGGCGTCGCCATACGTCTTCGCGTCCGTCTCGATTTCCTTGATGACCAGGCGCTTCATCGACGATGGATTGTCCAGCAGATCCTGCAGCGTCTGTTTTTCCTTGCGCAGGTCGGCCAGTTCCTGCTGGATCTTGATCGCTTCCAGTCGGGCCAATTGACGCAGGCGGATTTCCAGGATGTCTTCGGCCTGGCGGTCGGACAGCTTGAAGCGCTCGATCAGCGCCGCCTTCGGCTCGTCCGAATTGCGGATGATGTGGATGACTTCATCGATATTCAGCAGGATGGTCTCGCGGCCTTCCAGGATATGGATGCGGTCATCGACCTTATTCAGGCGGAACTGGGTGCGGCGCGTCACCGTGGAGAAGCGGAAGTCGATCCACTCCTGCAGGATTTCGGTCACGCCCTTCTGGCGCGGACGGCCATCGCCGCCGATCATCACCAGGTTCATGGACGCCGAGGTTTCCAGCGACGTATGCGCCAGCAGCATCAGCATGAATTCGGTCTGGTCGATATTCTTCGACTTCGGCTCGAACACCAGGCGCACCGCGGCTTCGCGGCCGGATTCGTCGCGCACCTTGTCCAGCTGGGACAGGAGCAGCTGCTTCAGCGTCAGCTGCTCAGGTGACAGCGCCTTCTTGCCCAGCTTGACCTTCGGATTGGTCAGCTCCTCGATCTCTTCCAGCACCTTCTGCGCCGAAGTGCCCGGCGGCAGTTCGTACACGACGGCCTGCCACTGGCCACGCGCCAGTTCTTCGATCTTCCAGCGTGCGCGCACCTTCATCGAGCCGCGGCCCGAGGCGTACATATCATCGATCTGCGCGCGCGGCGTGATCAGCTGGCCGCCGCCCGGGAAGTCCGGACCCGGCAGGATGCCCATCAGCTCCGCATGCGACAGTTTCGGATTACGGATCAGCGCCACGGTGGCCGCTGCCACTTCGGTCAGGTTGTGCGACGGGATTTCCGTCGCCAGGCCCACGGCGATACCGGAGGCGCCGTTCAGCAGCACCATCGGCAGGCGCGCCGGCAGCAGCGACGGTTCCTCATACGAGCCGTCATAGTTCGGGATGAAGTCCACCGTGCCCTGGTCGATTTCGTCCAGCAGCAGGCGCGAGATCGGCGTCAGGCGCGCTTCCGTGTATCGCATTGCCGCGGCGCCGTCGCCGTCGCGCGAGCCGAAGTTACCCTGGCCATCGATCAGCGGATAGCGCAGCGAAAAGTCCTGCGCCATGCGCACCAGCGCGTCGTACACCGACTGGTCGCCGTGCGGGTGCAGCTTACCCAGCACATCGCCCACCACGGTCGCGGACTTGCGCGGCTTCGCCGTCGGGCCCAGGCCCAGTTCATTCATCGAATACAGGATACGGCGCTGCACCGGCTTCTGGCCGTCGCACACATCCGGCAGGGCGCGGCCCTTCACCACCGAGATCGCATAATCCAGGTAGGCGCGTTCCGCGAAGGTGGACAGGGTCAGCGTCTCGCCGCCATCGCCGCCATCATTACCGCCCGGCTGTTCCGGGTTCGGATCTTCGTCAAAGAGATTTGCTTGAGTCATATTCGTTGTCTTTTACTAAAACCCGAGGCATAAACCTGGTGTCTGACACGATGTGTCAGACACCTGCTTTAGGCCGTTGGTTTAAATATCCGCTTCCACCTCATTGCCGTGTTCCTCGATCCAGGCCCGGCGTGCGGCGGCTTCGCCTTTGCCCATCAGCATATTGAAGCGCGACGAGGAGTAGCCATGGTCGAAATCGCCCAGCGCCACCGGCAGCAAGCGGCGCGTATCCGGATTCATGGTCGTTTCCCAGAGCTGTTCCGCATTCATCTCGCCCAGGCCCTTGAAGCGGGAAATGGTCCACGAGCCGTCCTTCAGACCATCCTTGCGCAGCTTGTCCTCGATCGCCACCAGCTCCCCATCATCCAGCGCGTACAGCTTCTGGATCGGCTTCTTGCCGCGGGCCGGCGCGTCCACGCGGTACAGCGGTGGACGGGCGATGCAGATATTTCCGTTCTCGATCAGCTTCGGGAAGTGGCGGAAGAAGAGGGTGAGCAGCAGTACCTGGATGTGGGAACCGTCGACGTCCGCATCGGAGAGGATGCAGATCTTGCCGTAGCGGAGACCCGAAAGGTCCGGCGAATCGCCGTAGTTGTGCGGATCCACGCCGATCGCCACCGCGATATCGTGGATCTCGTTGTTCGCGTACAGGCGGTCGCGGTCCGTCTCCCAGGAGTTCAGCACCTTGCCGCGCAGCGGCAGGATGGCCTGGAATTCCTTGTCGCGGCCCATCTTGGCCGAACCGCCCGCCGAATCGCCCTCGACCAGGAACAATTCGGTACGCGTCACGTCATCGGTTTCGCAATCGGTCAGCTTACCTGGCAGCACAGCCACGCCGGACGATTTCTTCTTCTCGACCTTCTGCGCCGAGCGCAGGCGGGACTGCGCCTGCTTGATCACCAGCTCCGCCAGCTTCTTGCCATAGTCGATGTGCTGGTTCAGCCACAGTTCCAGCGCAGGCTTGGAGAACGTGGACACCAGGCGCACCGCGTCGCGCGAATTCAGGCGTTCCTTGATCTGGCCCTGGAACTGCGGGTCCAGCACTTTTGCCGACAGCACGAAGGAAGCGCGTGCAAACACGTCTTCCGGCAGCAGCTTCACGCCCTTCGGCAGCAGCGAGTGCAGCTCGACGAAATTCTTCATCGCGCCGAACAGGCCTTCGCGCAGGCCGGATTCGTGGGTGCCGCCATTTGGCGTGGGAATCAGGTTCACGTAGGACTCGCGCACGACGGCGCCTTCCTCCGTCCACGCCACCACCCAGGAAGCGCCTTCGCCCTCGGCAAAGCCTTCTGCGTCCGGGGTGGCGAACTGCTCGCCCTCGAACAGGGGAATCAGCGTTTCGCCATTGGCGGTCTGCGCGATCTGTTCATTCAGGTAGCCGCGCAGGCCATCCTTGTACATCCAGGTCTGTTCGTCGCCCGTCTTGCCGTTCTTCAGCGTGACGGACACACCCGGCAGCAGCACTGCCTTGGAGCGCAGCAGGCGTTGCAGCTCGACCTGCGAGATCAGCGGCGAGTCGAAATATTTCGCATCCGGCCAGGCGGTCACGCGGGTGCCGGACTTCTTGCCATCCTTCGGCGCCGGCTGGGAGCTCAGGGGCTCGACCAGATCGCCGTTTTCGAAAGCGATGTTATGGAAGCCGTTGCCCGCTTCGTCTTTACGCCATACGGCGATTTCCAGGCGCTTGGACAGTGCATTGGTGACCGACACGCCTACGCCGTGCAGGCCGCCCGAGAAGGCGTAAGCGCCGCCCGAGCCCTTGTCGAATTTGCCGCCCGCGTGCAGGCGGGTGAACACGATTTCCACCGTCGGCACGTTTTCTTCCGGGTGCAGGCCGACCGGGATGCCGCGGCCGTCGTCTTCAACGGTGATGGAACCGTCCGCATTCTGCGTGACGATAATATTTTTGCAATGGCCGCCGAGCGCCTCGTCGGAGGCGTTGTCGATCACTTCCTGGATGATGTGCAGCGGATTCTCGGTGCGCGTATACATGCCGGGGCGCTGTTTGACAGGCTCCAGGCCTTTGAGGACGCGGATCGATGATTCGCTGTAGTCGGATACTGGTTTTTTAGTGGCCATACATGGAATTGCGGTTTGGTTAAACACGGACGCTCCGCATTCTATCCTCAACCGGCGGGTACTTAGCAAGTTTTATAGTGTGTTTTTATACAGTTATAGTTGCAATAATTGCCATTTTACGAAGTCTTTACCTGTGGCATGTCTCTTTTTAGACTGTTTTTGCGGTCCGATCGATAAAGTTCCCCGCATCCCGCAAATGCGGAAACCCGGAACCCAATCGATGAAAAAAATGCTTTTCGCCGCCACACTGTGTGCGGCTGTCACGGTCGCCCAGGCCGAAGAACTGAGCTTCAACGCCGGCGCCACCTCCGACTACCGTTACCGCGGCATTTCCCAGACCCGTCTTCAACCAGCGCTGCAGGGCGGGGTGGACTACGTCAACGATCCGACCGGCTTCTATGTCGGCGCCTGGGCGTCCACGATCAAGTGGACCAAAGACGCGGGCGGCGACGGCCACGTGGAGCTGGACATCTACGGCGGCAAGCGCGGCCAGATCACGGAAGACCTGAGCTACGACGTGGGCGTGCTGACCTATGTCTACGACGACAATGGACTGAAGAACGTGCCGGGCTTCGCCAACGCCGACACCACCGAGATCTATGGCCAGATCGGCTACGGCCCGGCCACGCTGAAGTATTCCCATTCCGTGACCAACCTGTTCGGCTTCGTGGACAGCAAGAACAGCGGCTACCTGGATTTCAGCGCCAACTTCGATATCGGCAACGGCTTCACCGCCAACCTGCACGCCGGCCACCAGAAAGTGAAGAACAACGGCGCTGCCGACTACACCGACTGGAAAGTGGGCTTGACCAAAGATCTCGGCTTTGCCAGCCTGCAGCTGGCCGGTGTTGGCACCAACGCGTCGAAGACGGCCTATGCTTCCCCTGCCAATGGCAAATTCCTGGGCAAGACCGCTCTGCAACTCACACTAAGCAAGACCTTCTAAGTGTGCGCTGGCCCTCGTGGCCCGGCGTACTTTTGCCCGGCCCGGCGCCGGGCTTTTTTTAGCTTCTTCACAGATTGCCGGGAAAATCGCTCGTCGCAAGGCGCCTGCGGTGGCGTGCGACCAGAGCCACTCTTGCGCTGATTGCCGTTGCCATTCATGGCGACCGTCGCGCCTGGCGCGCTACGTGACCGCCAAAGCTGGCGCGCAGCCGGGTTCCATCGGGAAGGAAGACCTGCTTCCATTGGTATCCGGTCCCGGAAGCTGCTGCTGGCTGCGCCTCGGCCGCCGCTGCCGGCCGTAGGTAGTTGCGTATCGCATCGCAAATAAACGGCTCCAGGGATAAAGAGTCCGACCAGCATTGGCCGGTGAATTCGCCCAGGGCTTCAAGCACGTCGCTGGGCACGCGAATCGGGTAATGGAGCTTAGACATGATGGGTCTTCAAAAGTCGGTTTTTACTAAGCAGTACTACTTCCTTCCAAAGCCTGCTAGAACGCACTGGCTGTTACTAAAATTTCCCTTCAGAACGCGAATCGGCACTAAATGCTTGTGGCCTGTGTTCATTGGAGCGGGGCAGCGCGAATTAGTTCCCCGGATAGCGAAGACTCCGACGAAATAGCGACGACCAGCACGGAGTAGTAAGGGATATCGCGTTTTAGTAACAGGCATGGCGGAGCACACCGCCGCCCCGGAGGATGAAAGAAACTAGACTGGGGAGAGAAAGCGGCGGATCGAGATCGTTGTGTTTTTTGGTGGTCAGACCCCGTTAGTAACATGATCCCTTGACCTGATCCGTACCCCGGATTGCTTCCTAGAGAGCGCACGCTAAAAAGGCCGTGGGCGCTTCGGTGCCCTCAGGCAGACTTCAGGCCACATCCGCCGCTTTCCTCCATCAGTGTAAAACAGCGGGAGGTCATGTGGAACTGCAAACACTCTACAAACGCGTGATTGGCCTGGATGTGCACCAGAGCCAAATCACTGCCTGCGCCTTAATTGAGGAAGCCGACGGTACGCAACGGATTGAGCAGCGGCAATTTGGTGCCTTCAAGCGACATCGCCAGGAGCTCGCAGCTTGGGCAGCCGCTCTGAAGCCTGACGAAGTCGTGATGGAAAGTACCGGCATTTACTGGAAGAGCCCTTATGCAGCGCTGGAAATGGTGGGCATTCAGGCCAAAGTGGTCAATGCGCGTCACGTCAAGAATGTCCCTGGGCGAAAAACCGATGTGGCAGACGCGCATTGGCTGGCCATGCTGGCGCGGGCAGGCCTGCTACGCGCCTCTTTCGTGCCACCCACTGCATTGCGCGAATTGCGTCTTATCGCGCGACAACGACAAAAACTGGTTGGCCAACTAGCTTCGGAAAAGAATCGCCTGCATAAAATACTGAGCGATGGCGGCATCCGCCTGAGTGTCGTCGTCAGCGATGTGTTTGGACAATCGGCCCGTGCCATGGTCAAAGCCATTATTGTAGGTAAGGCGCCCCATGAAATACTCGATCTGGCTGGGCGCCGCTTTAAAGCCAGCAGAGAAGAACTGTTCGACGCTGTGCAAGGAGACTTGAGCCGGAGTCACCGCTTTGTACTGGATGAGCTAATGCGACATATCGACGAAATTGAGGCACGCATCGCTCGCTTCGACGCACGCCTGCTCAGCGAACTGGCCAATGAGCAGCCCAAGCTAAAATTGCTGCAGACCATGCCCGGTATCGATCTAATAGGCGCAGCCATGCTGCTGGTAGAAATCGGTACTGACATGTCGCTGTTCAACAGCGCTGACCGCCTTGCCTCCTGGGTGGGTATCTGTCCGGGCAATAACGAATCTGCTGGTAAGCGGAAAACTGGCAAGGCCGGCAAAGGCAACAACTACATCCGTCGCCTGCTGTGCGAGTTTGCACATGCTGCCAGCCGCACCAAATGCGTCTTCAAATTGAAGTTCCAAGCCATGAAATTGCGACGAGGGTATAAGCGCGCTATCGTCGCCGTCGCTCACAAGATGCTGCGCACCATCTATTACATCCTCAGGCGCGAACAACCTTATCGCGATAGCAGTGCCGATTATGAGGCCATGTCGGTGCAGCGCAATGCCCCGCGCTGGTTCAAGGCGCTCAACAAATTTGGATACATCAAGCCAGTTCAAGCCTGATTGCCGTCCGAGTTAATACCACACTGGCCTTTGGTGAGTCAGGTACTAGCTCGCCCTGATACCTGATTCTTTCACGCTAAAAACCGGAAAAATCAGTACCCCTCCCTATACGGGCGCAGGATTGCTGACTCGGCAGCAGATATCTTTTGTGGATTGAGCGGTTTTTCTCAACAAAGAGCACAGGCATAGTGCAACTTTCAAGGAGAAAACCATGCACATTCCATCTTTCGGCCTCGGCACTTTCCGCCTGCAAGGGCAAGTTGTCATCGATTCGGTCCGCAACGGTCTGGATGTGGGATATCGCCACATCGATACTGCACAAATTTACGGCAATGAAGCTGAAGTCGGCCAGGCGCTGGCGGAAAGCGGTGTGCCACGCGGCGAGCTGTTCGTGACGACCAAGGTGTGGACCGAGGCGTTGGCGGCCGGCAAGCTGATTCCCAGCCTGAAGGAAAGCCTGCGCAAGCTGCGGCTGGAGCAGCTGGACCTGGCGCTGATCCACTGGCCATCGCCGGGCGACGCGGTGCCGGTCGCCGAATACATGGGCGAGCTGGCGCTGGCCCGCGAGCAGGGGCTGACGAAACTGATCGGCGTGTCCAACTTCACAGTGCGCCATATGGAGGAAGCCATCGCGGCCGTGGGCGCGGCGGCGATCGCGACCAACCAGGTCGAAATCCATCCCTTCCTGCAGAACCACAAGGTGGTCGATTTCGCCCGCCGCCACGGCATCCACCTGACCGCCTACATGCCCCTGGCCTACGGCAAGGTGATGCATGACCCGGTCATCGCGCGCATCGCCGAGCGCCACGTCGCCACACCGGCGCAGATCGCGCTGGCCTGGTCGCTGCAGCAAGGCTATGCGGTGATTCCATCGTCCACCAGGCGCACCAACCTGGAGGCGAACCTGGGCGCCCGGCGCATCACACTGAACGACGAGGAACTGGCAGCGATTGCCACCCTGGAGCGCGGCGAGCGCATCGCTAATCCGGAAGGCATCGCGCCTGCCTGGGATTAAGCGATGAGCGCCCTCGAACGCCTGCAGGCCGGCGGTTTCAGCATCGGCCTCGAACTGCCGCTGGACAATGACTGGTCCAGCACTGCCCACCACGCCAGGGGCGCCGCGGCGCGCCTGCCCGGTGAGCCGGACATGCAGCGCCACTTTGAACTGGCGCAGCTGGCCGACCGCCTTGGTTACCGCGCCTTGTGGCTGCGCGACGTGCCGCTGTACGACCCGTCCTTCGGCGACGCGGCCCAGGTGTTCGAGACTTTCAGCTACCTCGGCTACCTGGCCGCCGCCACGAAGAACATCCTGCTCGGCACCGCCGCCGTCGTGCTGCCCCTGCGGGAGCCACTGCTCACACTGAAATCCGCCGCCACGGTGGACCAGTTGAGCGGCGGACGATTGCTGCTCGGCGTGGCCAGCGGCGACCGCCCGGTCGAATACCCGATTTTCGGACGCGATTTCGCCAGCCGCGGCGCCAGCTTCCGCGAGCAGATCGCGCTGGCCCGCAGCTGGGCCGGGCAAGCGCTGCCACCCGGCGTGCAGCTGATCCCACGCCCCGCGCAGCAGCAGTTGCCATTGCTGGTCGCCGGCCTCGCGCAGCAGTCGCCGCAGTGGATAGGCGAGCACTTGGATGGTTGCCTGGCGTATCCCGGCGCGCCGCAGGACCACGCCGCCCGCAGTGCTGCGTGGCGCGCCGAGGCAGGAAACAAGCCCTACATCAGCTTCATCCACCTCGACCTCGCGGAAAACCCGGATGAACCCCTGCGCCGCCACCGCTTCGGTGGGAGGGGAGGGCGCAAGGCCCTGGCAGCCGAGTTGCAAGCGATGCAGGCAGCAGGTGTCGCTCATATCGGCCTGCACCTGCGCCGCAACGAGCGTCCCCTGGACGAAACCATGCAGGAGATCGCGGAGTTTGTGCTGCCCGGCTTCGCGCTCCCCCGTGCGGCATAGCGGAAAGCTATAATGGCCCAATGAACAATCCCTCGCATTCGGCCGCTCATTCTGCGCGGCATCACGTGCAGACGGCTGTCTGCATCGTCGGCAATGGCGCCATTGCCAAAACGGCAGCGCTGGCCTTCGCCCAGTCCGGACAGAGCGTGACCCTGCTGGGTCCGCCGCCCGCGCCGCAGCGAGAGGACCAGGCCAGCTGGGATGTGCGCGTGTTTGCCCTGAACCACACGGCCAATAAGCTGCTCGAGCGCCTGAAAGTATGGGGCGCGATGGACCAGGCGCGCATTGCGCCGGTCGATGCGATGCTGGTTAATGGCGACGGCAAGAACGGCGGCACCCTGAATTTCGACGCCTACGGCGCTCATACGGGCACGCTGGCCTGGATCGTTGAAGACCGCAACCTGAACCAGGCGCTGGACGCCGCCCTGCGCTTCGCCCAGAACGTGCACGTGGTGCACGGCCGCGCCACCGCGCTGCACACCGAAGGCGACTGCGCCACCATCACCCTGGATGACGGCAGCGTCCTGAAGTCTTCGTTGGTGGTCGGCGCGGACGGCGCCAATTCCTGGGTGCGCGGCCAGTGCGATATCGGGCTCGATTATCGTCCTTACAACCAGTGCGGCGTGGTATCCAACTTCGCCTGCGAAAAGCCGCATCACGGCGTGGCCCACCAATGGTTCACCTGCGACGAAGGCATCATCGCGCTGCTGCCGCTGCCGGGCAACCAGGTTTCGCTAGTGTGGTCGGCGCCGGAATCGCTGTCCGACACGCTGTGCCGCGAAGGCGCAGCACGCATCGCCGAGCGCCTGGCAACCTATGCCGCCGAAAAACTGGGCGCCCTGACCCCGCTGCAGCCGGAACTCGTGCGCGCCTATCCGCTGAAGCTGATGCGCCCGCACTCGATGGTGGCACCGCGCGTGGCCCTGGTCGGCGACGCCGCCCACGTGGTGCACCCGCTGGCCGGCCACGGCATGAACCTGGGCTTTGGCGACGTGGAAGACCTGGTCCAGGCCGTCGCCGAGCGCGAGGAACACCGCTCGATTGGCGACGAACGCGTACTGGCCCGCTATGCCCGCGCCCGCAAGGAAGAAGTACTGCTTATGCAAGTGACAACGGACGGACTGGAGCGTCTTTTTGGTGCAAATCTGGAACCTGTGCGCGTTGTCCGCAATTTCGGGCTAAACTTGCTGAATAAATTGCCGGGCGTAAAGCGCCGGCTGATTTCACATGCCCTAGGCAAGCAGTAAGCGGAGAATTTATGAAGATGAGAAAGCTCGCCCTGGCGGCAGCATCGATCATGCTGATGTCCTGTGCGGACGCACAAAACGCGACCGAAGCGAAGATCAAGAAAGTCCTGGAACCGAAACTTGGCGAAGGCGTCAAGATCGACTCCGTGCGCAAGACGCCGTACGCCGGCATGTACGAGATCCGGGTTGGCAACGAAATCCGTTACACGGACGAGTCGGGCAGCTACCTGATCGTGGGCCACGTGTTCGACCTGAAGACGTCCGAAGACCTGACCCAGGCGCGCATCGATGACCTGAACAAGATCAAGTTCGACGAGCTGCCGCTGGAACTGGCCATCAAGACCGTGAAAGGCAACGGCAAGCGCGTGATCGCCGTGTTCGAAGACCCGAACTGCGGCTACTGCAAGCGCTTCCGCCAGCAGACGCTGACCCAGGTGGACAATGTGACCGTATACACCTTCATGTACAACATCCTGTCGCCGGACTCGTTCACCAAGTCGACCAATATCTGGTGCTCGTCCGACCGCAACAAGGCCTGGGATGAATGGATGGTGAAGGGCAAACTGGCGCCGGCCGCTCCCGCCGGCTGCTCCACCCCGAACGACAAGGTGCTGGCCCTGGGCCAGAAGCTGAACATCAACGGCACGCCGGCGATCTTCTTCGCCGACGGCAGCCGCGTGCCGGGCGCGATCGACGCCCGCATGCTGGAATCGAAGCTGTCCGGTATCAAGCAGTAAAGAGCGGGCGATCCATCCGATCCGCAGCCTGGCGGCGTGCCTTTGCACGCCGTTTGAATTTGCACGACTCTAACAAGCTAGGGAGCATTCATGGTCACACTGAATATCAACGGGCGTGATGTGCAGGTCGATGCCGATCCATCGACCCCGATCCTGTGGGCACTGCGCGATAACCTCAATATGACGGGCACCAAGTTCGGCTGCGGCGCGGCACTGTGCGGCGCTTGCACGGTGCACCTGGAAGGGCAGGCCATCCGTTCCTGCATCACGCCGATTTCCGCTGCCGTAGGCCAGAAGATCACGACCATCGAAGCCATGTCCGCGGATAAGGTGGGCAAGGCGGTGCAGGATGCCTGGGTCAAGCACGACGTGCCGCAATGCGGCTACTGCCAGAGCGGCCAGGTGATGAGCGCCACGGCCCTGCTGCGCGCCAACAAGTCGCCCAGCGATACCGACATCGATAACGCCATGGCCGGCAATATCTGCCGCTGCGGCACCTACCAACGCATCCGCGCCGCGATCAAGGATGCGGCAAAAACCATCGCCTGAAGGAGGCCGCCATGCGTAAAGAATGGATGGAACCGTCCCGCGCGGCTGGTTTGTCGCGCCGCAGCTTCCTGAAAGCCGGCGCCGTTGCGGGCAGCGGCCTGGTGCTGGGCTTCGTGATCACCGGCGGCGGCCGTTTCGCCCGCGCGGCCGATGCGCCGGCAAAGCCGGTCTATGAGCCGAACGCCTTCCTTAATATCGCGCCGGACAACACCGTCACCGTGCAGGTAAACCGTCTCGAATTCGGCCAGGGCGTCCATACGGCGCTGCCGATGCTGATCGCCGAAGAACTGGATGTGGACTGGAAGCAGATGCGCGCGGCGCTGGCGCCGGAGGGCCAGGTCTACAAGGACCCGGCCTTCGGCATCCAGATGACGGGCGGTTCGGGCTCCGTCGCCCACTCCTGGGAGCAGTACCGCGAAGTAGGCGCCAAGGCGCGCCTGATGCTGATCGCCGCCGCTGCCGAGCAATGGAAGGTGAAGCCGGAACAGGTGAAGACTTCGAAGGGCATGCTGATCGGCCCGAACGGCCAGAAGGCGACCTATGGCGCGATGGCCGATGCGGCCATGAAGCAGCCGGTGCCCGCAACCGTAAAACTGAAGCCCGCCAAAGACTTCAAGATCATCGGCAA
This sequence comes from Pseudoduganella sp. UC29_106, assembly GCF_044055365.1. Classification (NCBI taxonomy): domain Bacteria; kingdom Pseudomonadati; phylum Pseudomonadota; class Betaproteobacteria; order Burkholderiales; family Oxalobacteraceae; genus Pseudoduganella; species Pseudoduganella sp. UC29_106. The sequence goes on from NZ_CP171977.1 coordinate 524,182, forward strand.
GCCGACGCCGCGCCTCGATGCGCGCGCCAAGTCGGATGGCAGCCAGCAGTTCGGCATGGACTTCAAGCCGGAAGGCACGAAGGTCGCCGTGGTGGCGCGTCCGCCGGTGTTTGGCGCCAAGGTCGCGAAGTTCGATGCAAGCGCCGCCAGGGCCATTCCGGGCGTGGTCGATGTGATCCAGGTGCCGACCGACCGTGGCGGCAGCGGCGTGGCGGTGATCGCCAACGGCTACTGGCCCGCCAGGCAGGGCCGCGAAGCGCTGAAGATCGACTGGGACACCAGCGGCCTGGAAAAAGTCAGCAGTACCGAACAGCTGGCGCAGTACAAGACGCTGGCCGCCCAGCCGGGCACGCCGGCCAAGAAAGCCGATACGTCCAGGCTGGCCGGCGCAGCGAAGAAGATCGACGCCGTCTACGAATTCCCTTACCTGGCGCACAGCCCGATGGAGCCGCTGAACTGCGTGGTGGACCTGAAGGGCGACGGCTGCACCATCTGGGCCGGCAGCCAGTTCCAGACGCTGGACGTGGTGGCCGCCGCCAAAGCGGCCGGCCTGAAGCCGGAGCAGGTGAAGCTGAACACAATGATGGCGGGCGGTGGTTTCGGCCGCCGCGCCGTGCCGACCTCGGACTACATCGTGGAAGCGGTCAATGTCGCCAAGACCTGGGGCAAGGGCCCGGTAAAAGTGATCTGGAGCCGCGAGGACGATATCAAGGGCGGCTACTACCGCCCGTCCCATGTGCATAGTGCCAAGCTGGGGCTGGACGCGCAGGGCAACATCGTGGGCTGGGATCACGTAATCGTCGGCCAGTCCATTCTGGCGGGCACGCCGTTCGAGCCGATGATGGTCAAGGACGGCATCGATGCCACGATGGTGGAAGGCATGGGCGAGCCTTACAAGGTGCCACTGAACCTGAGCGTGCATAACGTGAAGGCGAACGTGCCCGTGCTGTGGTGGCGCTCCGTGGGTTCAACCCATACCGCCTTTGTGATGGAAACGCTGATCGATGAAGCGGCGCATGCGGCGAAGATGGACCCGGTGGCTTACCGCAAGAAGCTGATCGATCCCAAGCACACGCGCCATCTGGCCGCGCTGGACCTGGCGGTCGCCAAGTCCGGCTACGGCAAGAAGAAGCTGCCGAAAGGGCAGGGCTGGGGCGTGGCCGTACACGAATCCTTCAACACCGTGGCGGCCTATGTGGTCACCGCGTCCGTCAAAGATGGCGTGCCCAAGCTGCATACGGTAACCGCGGCGATCCACTGCAACCAGCCGGTGAACCCGATGACCATCGAAGCCCAGGTGCAGGGCGCCATCCTGATGGCCGTCGGCACCACGCTGCCGGGCGCCGCCATCACGCTGAAGGATGGCGTGGTCGAGCAGAACCAGTTCAGCGACTACACGGTGGCGCGCATGCCGGACATGCCGAAAGTCGATGTGCACATCGTGCCCTCGCACGATGCGCCGACCGGCATGGGCGAACCGGGCCTGCCGCCATTGGCGCCGGCCTTTGCCAACGCAGTGTTCCAGGTGACGGGCAAGCGCTTGCGCAAGCTGCCGTTCGACCTGGCGACTGCCACAGCCTGAGGCGGGGCGGCCATGGCACATGCGGGCGCACGCGGCGGCATGACAGGCATCCTGCTGGCGGCGGGGCGCGGCACGCGCTTCGACCCCAGCGGCGTCCGCAACAAGCTGCTGGAACCGCTGGGCGACAGCACGGTGGTCGCCGCCAGTGCGCGCAATCTGCTGGCGGCGCTGCCGCGGGTGCTGGCCGTGGTCAAGCCGGGTGACACGGAAACTGCGTCTGCGTTGCGTGGCCTGGGCTGCGAAATCATCATCTGCGAGAATGCCGCCTGCGGCATGGCTACCTCGCTGGTGACTGGCTTGCACCACGCCCAGGATGCGCTGGGTTGGGTGGTGGCGCTGGGCGACATGCCGCATGTGCGGCCCGGCACCATCTCGGCCCTGGCGCGTGAGGTGGAGGAGGGCGCCGACATCGCGGTGCCGATGTATCATGGCCAGCGTGGCAATCCGGTCGCTTTTGGCCGGCGCCACCTGCCGCTGCTGCTGGCGCTGGAAGGAGACCAGGGGGCTCGCAGCATCGTGAAGAATTACCCCAACAAAGAAGTGGCGGTGGACGATCCGGGCATAATGCAGGATATCGACACGCCGTCCGACCTAAAATGAAAAATAACAAGCCAGGCATCAGCTATACCATCGCCGCGAAAGATCTCGCGGCCCACCTGTTCCACGTTACGCTGACGGTGGACAATCCCGCACCGGAAGGCCAGATCTTCGCACTGCCAGCGTGGATCCCCGGCAGCTACATGATCCGCGAATTCTCGCGCAACATCATCCGCATCAATGCTTCGGCCGGCGGCAAGCCGGTCGAGCTGACGAAGCTGGACAAGCATTCCTGGCGCGCCTTGCCGGCCAAGGGCAGGCTGACCGTTGAATACGAAGTCTATGCCTGGGACTTGTCCGTACGCGCCGCCCATCTGGACCAGAGCCACGGCTTCTTCAACGGCACCAGCGTGTTCCTGCGCGTGCCGGGCCAGGAAGACAGCCCGCACGTGGTCGATATCCAGAAGCCTGACGACGAGGCTGCACGCAACTGGCGCGTCGCCACCGCGCTGCCCGAACTGAAGGCCAGGCGCTACGGCTTCGGGACCTACATCGCCAAAAACTACGATGAGCTGATCGACAGCCCGGTGGAAATGGGCGATTTCGCGCTGGCGACCTTCAAGGCGCATGGCGTGCCGCACGATGTGGTGGTCACCGGCCGCGTGCCCAACCTGGACATGCCGCGCCTGTGCGCCGACCTGAAACAGATCTGCGAAGCGCAGATCGCTTTCTTCGAGCCGCGTTCGAAGAAGGCGCCGATGGACCGCTACGTCTTCATGACGATGGTTGTCGGCGACGGCTACGGCGGCTTGGAACACCGCGCCTCCACGGCCCTGATCTGTTCGCGCGCCGACCTGCCGACCACCGCAGCCAGGGACAAGGAACGCAGCGAAGGCTATATCAAGTTCCTGGGCCTGTGCAGCCACGAATACTTCCACACCTGGAACGTGAAGCGCATCAAGCCTGCCGTGTTTGCGCCGTACGATCTGCAGGTGGAAAACTACACGCCGCTGCTGTGGCTTTTCGAAGGCTTCACCAGTTATTACGATGACCTGTTCCTGGTCCGCTCGGGCATGATCGACGAGAAGGGCTACTACAAGCTGCTGGGCAAAGGCGTCGGCGGCGTACTGCGCGGCGCAGGCCGCAGCAAGCAGAGCGTGGCCGATTCCTCCTTCGATGCCTGGGGCAAGTACTACCGCCAGGACGAGAATGCGGCCAACGCCATCGTCAGCTACTACGCCAAGGGTTCGCTGATCGGCCTGGGGCTGGACCTGACGATCCGTGCGAAGACCGAAGGCAAGCGTTCGCTGGATGATGTGATGCGCGCGCTGTGGCAGCGCTATGGCCGCGACTTTTACAACGGCCGTCCGCGCGGCGTGACGCCGGCGGAAGTGGATGCGCTGCTGGATGAAATCGCCGGCACGAAGCTGAAGCCCTTCGTTGAAAAATACATCCGTGGCACGGAAGACGTGCCCTTGCAAAAGCTGCTGGCGCCCTTCGGCGTCGAGTACAAGGACGAGCGCAAATCGTCCAAGCCCAGCCTGGACGCCAACATCACGCGCGACGGCGCAGACAGCAAGGTCACCGTGGTCCATGAAGGTGGCGCCGCCCACCGCGCCGGCATCTCCGCCGGCGATGTGCTGGTCGCCATCGACAGCCTGCGCGCCGGCAATGTGGATGGACTGCTGTCCCGCTACAAGGTCGGCGACACGGTGAAAGTGCATGCCTTCCGCCGCGACGAGCTGATGACCTTCAGCGTGAAGCTGCAGGGCGAACGCATTCCCGGCATCACACTTACGCCGCAGCCGCGGCAGAAAGGCGAGTTGCGCCGCCCCAGCGCTGTCTGATCCACGGCGCCCCGCATGTTCGCGCTGGACGTAAAAACCATCCTGTTCATGACCACGCTGATGTGCGCGGCCATGAGCGTGGTGATGTATGCCATGCACCTGAGCTTTCGGCGCGAAGTGCAGGGCCTGGGGCACTGGGCCGCCGGCCTGGTGCTGATGGTCGGCTCCGGCATGCTGTTCGCGGCGCTGGCCGTGCTGCCGGCCTGGCTGGTGCTCCCGCTGGGGAACCTGTCCCTCGTGTGCGGGATCGGCATGAGCATGGTCGGCATTCGCGCCTTCTACGGACAGCCGCCCGGCTGGCGCATCTTCCATGCGATGTGGGCGCTGAACCTGGCGTCGATGGCGTGGTGGCTGTTCGTGCAGCCCAGCTTTGCCATGCGCGTGGCGGCGTTTTCCTTCATCGTTTCCGTGTTTTATATCGACCAGCTGCGCCAGCTGTGGCAGCGCGGCGAACGCCATTTCGCCAGCTGGTTCTTTGGCGCGCTGCTGGCCGTGCAAACGATGGTGGTGCTGACGCGTGGCGTGGCCGCGATGGCGAGCGGTGCGCAAACGGTGGATCTGATGCGCAACAGCAGTCTGGCCAATGTCTACCTGGCCGTATCCAATTTCATGGCGCTGCTGCTGACGGTGGGTTTCCTGGTCCTTGCCACGCGCCGCCTGCAGCGTGTGCTGGAAAAACGCTCCACGCATGATCCGCTGACGGAAGTATTGAACCGGCGCGGCTTCGGCGAGGCTTATACGCGGGCCCGCGCACGCCAGCGCCGCGGCGCCGGCGCGCTGGCGCTGATGGCCATCGATCTCGATCACTTCAAGGCGGTGAACGATCAGCACGGCCACGCGGAAGGCGACCGCGTGCTGGTCAAGGTGGCAACCGTCATCAAGCGCACGCTGCGCGAGAATGACAGCGTAGCCCGTTTCGGCGGTGAGGAATTTATCGTGCTGCTGCCGGATACTTCATTGCCCCGCGCGCAGCAGGCCGCAGCGCGCATCCAGGGTCTGCTAGCCGAAGTCGAGCGCCCTTGCTGCACCATCAGCATCGGCATCGCCAGTCAGGCCGCCGGCGACGAATCGCTCGACAGCGTTCTCGCCCGCGCCGACGCAGCCCTCTACCGCGCCAAAGAATCCGGCCGCAACCGCGTCGAAATCGCCGCCCTCGCCGCCGCCTGACCGCCGCACCGCCCGATCCGTCGCGCTGCGCCCGGCGAATCACGATCCGTCGGGCCGCGTAGGGCGGATCATTGATCCGCCGTGTCGGCTCAGTCGAACAGCTTCCGCAACTCCGCCCCCGGATCCGCCGCGCGCATGAACGCCTCCCCAACCAGGAATGCATGCACGTCCTGCTCGCGCATCCGTTCCACATCCGCCGGCCCCATGATCCCGGACTCGGTAATCACCATGCGTTCCTTCGGAATCCGCGGCAGCAGGTTGATGGTGGTATCCAGCGAAGTCTCAAACGTACGCAGATTACGGTTATTGATGCCAATCAGCCGGCTCCGCAGCTTAAGAGCCGCCTCCAGCTCATCCCCGTCATGCGACTCAATCAGCACATCCATGCCCAATTCATGCGCGCAGGCTTCCATCTCGGCCATCAGCCCATGATCCAGCGCGGACACGATCAGCAAAATGCAATCCGCCCCCATGTGCCGGGCCTCATAGATCTGATACAGATCGATCATGAAGTCCTTGCGCAGCACGGGCAACTCGCAGGCCGCGCGCGCCTGCTTCAGGTACTCGGTATCGCCCTGAAAGAAATGCACGTCCGTCAGCACGGACAGGCAGGCCGCGCCGCCGTTCGCATAGCTCTCCGCAATATTCGCAGGACGGAAATCGGCACGGATCACGCCTTTGGACGGCGAGGCCTTCTTCACCTCTGCGATCACGCCGGCGTTGCCGGCCGCAATCTGCTTGCGCAGGCTGGCTTCAAAGCCGCGCAGTTCCGCGCGCAGCACCTTGTCGCCCTCGACTTCTGCGCGCAGGCTTTGCAGGCTGCGGTACTTCTTGGCCGCAGCCACTTCATCGGCCTTGACGGCCAGGATCTTGTTCAGGATATCGGACATGATGCTTCTCAGTGTTGTTCGGACAGCGCAAGGCGCACGCCCAGTGCCAGGAACAGGCCGCCCGTCACGCGGTTCAGCCACAGCGACACCAGCGGTTTCAGTTTCAGCTTCGCGCTGGCAAAGGCGGTAAAAACGGCCAGGCCGTTACACCACAACATGCCGTTGAAGTTGAAGATGCAGCCCAGGATGACGAAGGCCAGCGCCTTGTTCGGCGAATCCGCCGAAATGAATTGCGGCACGAAGGCCAGGAAAAACAGCGCGACCTTCGGATTCAGTACATTGGTCAGGAAGCCCTGCGCAAAGATGCGACGGTACGTGAGCCGCGCCGCGCCAGCCGCCGCGTCGACGTCCGACACTGCGTGCGCATCGCTTGCCTCGTCGCCGCCGCGCATCCGCGCCCGCAGCATCCCGATCCCGCACCAGACGATATAAGCCGCGCCAACCCACTTGACGACCGTGAACGCCGTCGCCGACGTCGCCAGAAGTGCGGACAGGCCAAGCGCCGCCGCCAGCACGTGCACCATCGTCCCCGTGCCGATCCCCAGGGCCGCCGAGCAGCCCGCGCGCCAGCCCTGGGTCGCGCTGCGCGTCATGATCAGCAGGGAATCCGGTCCCGGCATGATATTCAGGAGGATGCCGGACACCACGAACAAAGCCAGGTCATGGATGCCGAACATGGTCATGCTCCCGCGCCGAGCGCCTGCGTGACCTGTACGAACTGCTCCAGCTTCGCCAGCGCCGCGCCGGACTGCACCGCCGCACGAGCGCGCGCCAGCCCATCCTCGATGGACGAAGCCACGCCCGCCGCATACAGCGCCGTGCCGGCATTCAGCGCCACGATATCGGAAGCCGGTCCCGGCTCGCCGCGCAAGGCTTCGAGCACGCGCGCCTTGGATTCCTCGGGATCGGCCACTTTCAGGTTGCGGCTCGCAATCATCTGCATGCCGAAGTCTTCCGGATGAATCTCGTACTCGCGGATCTCGCCGTTGACCAGCTCACCGATCATCGTGCCGGCACCCAGCGACACTTCATCCATATTGTCGCGGCCCCACACAACCAGGGCATGCTGCGCACCGAGGCGCTGCAGCACGCGCACCTGGATACCGACCAAGTCAGGGTGGAATACGCCCATCAGGATGTTCGGCGCGCCGGCCGGATTGGTCAGCGGGCCGAGAATATTGAAGATCGAGCGCACGCCCAGTTCGCGGCGCACCGGCGCCACGTGCTTCATGGCCGCGTGGTGATTCGGCGCGAACATGAAGCCGATGCCCGCCTGCGCGATCGACTGCGCGATCTGCTCCGGCTTCAGATTGATATTGACGCCCAGCGATTCGATCAGGTCTGCGCTGCCGGACGAAGACGACACGCTGCGGCCGCCATGCTTGGCCACGCGCGCGCCCGCCGCAGCGGCCACGAACATCGAAGCGGAAGAGATATTGAAAGTGTGCGCGCCGTCGCCGCCGGTGCCGACGATGTCGACCAGGTTGCTGGTGTCGGCCATCGGCACCTTGGTGGAAAACTCGCGCATCACCTGCGCGGCAGCGGTGATCTCGCCGATCGTTTCCTTCTTCACGCGCAGGCCCATCGTCAGCGCCGCCACCATGACGGGCGACATCTCGCCGGACATGATCTGGCGGAACAGATGAAGCATCTCGTCGTGGAAAATCTCGCGGTGCTCGATGCAGCGCACCAGAGCTTCTTGGTAAGTGATGGTCATGATGCGTCCTTCTCTTTAGCGTTCGAGGAAATTCTTCAGCAGGGCGTGGCCGTGTTCGGACAGGATGGACTCAGGGTGGAACTGCACACCCTCGATGTCGTACTCCTTGTGCCGCACGCCCATGATTTCGCCGTCGTCGGTCCATGCTGTCACTTCCAGGCAGGAAGGCAGGGAGGATCGCTCGATTGCCAAAGAATGGTAGCGAATGACGGTGAACGGGCTGGGTAAGCCCTGGAACACGCCAACGCCGGTATGCGCTATGAGAGAAGTTTTGCCATGCATGACTTGCTTGGCGCGGATGACTTTACCGCCAAAGGCTTCGCCGATGGCCTGGTGCCCCAGGCATACGCCCAGGAGTGGTTTCTTGCCGGCGAAGTGCTTCAGCACCTCGACGGAAATGCCTGCCTGCGCCGGCGCTTTCGGGCCGGGCGAAATGCAGATGCGGTCCGGATTCAGCGCCTCGATTTCCGCGATGGTGATTTCATCGTTGCGGTAGGTGCGCACGTCCTCGCCCAGTTCACCGAAATATTGCACGATGTTGTAGGTGAAGGAGTCGTAGTTGTCGATCATCAGCAGCATTTTCAGAACTCCCCATCCAGGCCATCTTGCACTTGCTCGGCGGCGCGCAGCACGGCGCGCGCCTTGTTTTCAGTTTCCTGCCATTCCATTTCCGGTATCGAATCGGCGACGATGCCTGCGGCGGCCTGCACGTAGAGCATGCCGTCCTTGATCACGCCGGTGCGGATCGCGATCGCCACGTCCATTTCGCCGCCGAAGGAGAGGTAGCCGCAGGCGCCGCCATAGATGCCGCGCTTGCTGATTTCCAGCTCGTCGATGATTTCCATCGCGCGCACTTTCGGGGCGCCGGTCAGGGTGCCGGCCGGGAAGGTGGCGCGCAGCACATCCAGGTTGGACATGCCTTTCACCAGCTTGCCCTCCACGTTGGAGACGATGTGCTGCACGTGCGAGTACTTTTCGATGACCATCTTGTCGGTCACCTTCACGCTGCCGATCTCCGAGATGCGGCCCAGGTCATTGCGTGCCAGGTCGATCAGCATCACGTGTTCGGCGATTTCCTTCGGATCGTTCAGCAGTTCTTCCGCCAGCTGGGCATCGCGCTCCGGCGTGGAGCCGCGCGGGCGGGTGCCGGCGATCGGGCGCAGCGTGACTTTCTTCTCGCCGTCCGGCAGGGTCTCGTTGCGCACCAGGATTTCCGGCGACGCGCCCACGATCTGCATGTCGCCGAAATTGTAGAAGTACATGTACGGCGAAGGATTCAGCGAGCGCAGCGCGCGGTAGAGGCTCAGCGGCGCATCGACATAAGGTTTGCGCAGGCGCTGGCCGATCTGCACCTGCATCAGGTCACCGGCCATCACGTATTCGTGGGCCTTGTCGACTGCTGCGAGGTAGTCTTCCTTCTTGAAGTCGCGGATGATTTCCGTGCGCACGGAAGGGGTGGTCACCGGCGCATCGACACCGCGGCGCAGCAGGGCGCGCAAGTCTTTCAGGCGCTGGCGGGCCTTGGCAAAGGCTTCCGGCTGCGACGGGTCGGCATACACGATCAGATAGAGCTTGCCGGAGATGTTGTCGATCACGGCCAGTTCTTCGGTCACCATCAGCTGGATGTCCGGCAGGCCCAGGTCATTCTTCGGCTGCGAGTGGGCCAGCTTCTTTTCGATGTGGCGCACGGTGTCGTAGCCGAAGTAGCCGGCCAGGCCGCCGCAGAAGCGCGGCATGCCGGGGCGCACGGCCACCTTGAAGCGGGCCTGGTATTGCTCGATGAATTCCAGCGGATTGCCTTCGTGGCTCTCGATCACCTGGCCATTCTTCACGACCTCGGTCAGCTGGCCATTCGTGCGCAGCAGCGTGGTGGCGGGCAGGCCGATGAAGGAGTAGCGGCCGAAACGTTCGCCGCCGACCACCGACTCCAGCAGGAAGGTGTTCTTGCCGTAGTTCTGGGTCTGCGCCAGCTTCAGGTACAGGGTGAGCGGGGTTTCGAGGTCGGCAAAGGCTTCCGCGATCAGTGGAATGCGGTTGAAGCCCTCGTTGGCCAGGGATTTGAATTCGAGTTCGGTCATGTTCTTCTCCATTCCGCCAGCTTGTATGAGTTGGTGGCGGTGCGGTTACAAAAAACCTGCCGGAGCGGAGGACACACGTGCGCCGGCAGCAATCAAGACTGCGTCAGGATTGCCAGCGTCGCCACAGCCAGGCCTCAATCGAGCCCCGGTGGGTTACATTGTGTCTTTTGCGAAGAAACATTTTCGGTTCAGATAGCGCTGTTTTGCGTACTAATAAGGTCTGCTGCGTGCAGAAGCGTGTCAACTATACCATCGGAATCCGTTTCGTGTATAGATACTCCGTGGTTATATCCATATGGCACGGTGAGCACCGGGCAGCCTGCGGCACGCGCTGCCTGGGCGTCGTTGGACGAATCGCCGATGGCCACGACCTGCGCCGGTTCCAGTCCGAAATAGCTGCAGGTTTCCAGCAGCGGCATGGGATGGGGCTTCTTCTTTGCGAAGGAATCGCCGCCGTACAGGACTTCGAAATAGCCGTCCAGGCCCTTGATCTTGAGCAGCGGCAGGGCAAAGGCGAGGGGCTTGTTGGTGACGCATGCCAGGCGCAGGCCCGAGTCGCGCATGGCGCGCAGGCCCGCTTCCACGTCTTCATACACGGCGCTGTGCTGGCCGTTGATATCGAGGTAGTGGCGCTGGTAGGACTCCATCGCCTGCGGGAAGCGTTCTTCCACGCCCGCTTCATCGAAATCGAGGGCGAGTACCTGGCGAATCAGGTTCTCGGAACCCTTGCCCACCATGAGTTCAATCTGCGCGATGGTCACCGGGCTGAGATCCAGCTCCGCGCGCATGCGGTTGATGGCGACCTCGAAGTCACCCATGGTATCGAGCATGGTGCCGTCGAGGTCAATAATGGCGGCCTTCACGCCGCGAAGGACCGCCACCATGGTCAGCCCACCTGGGCCAGTTGGGCGCGCATCGCGTCGATCACGGCCCTGTAGTCTGGCTGGCCGAAGATGGCGGAGCCGGCCACGAAGGTGTCCGCGCCCGCTTCGGCGGCGGCTTTGATATTGTCGACCTTGATGCCGCCATCCACTTCCAGCAGGATGTCGCGGCCCGATTCGTTGATGCGGCGGCGCGCTTCGGCGATCTTCTTCAGCGCCTGAGGGATGAAGGACTGGCCGCCGAAGCCCGGGTTGACGGACATGATCAGGATCATGTCGACCTTGTCCATCACGTGATCCAGGTAGCTCAGTGGGGTAGCCGGGTTGAACACCAGGCCGGCCTTGCAGCCGTTATCGCGGATCAGTTGCAGCGAGCGGTCGATGTGGTCGGAGGCTTCCGGGTGGAAGGTGATGATATTCGCGCCGGCCTTGGCGAAGTCCGGGATGATGCGGTCGACCGGCTTGACCATCAGGTGCACGTCGATCGGCACCTGCACGTGCGGGCGGATCGCCTGGCATACCAGCGGGCCGACGGTCAGGTTCGGCACATAGTGGTTGTCCATCACGTCGAAGTGGATGATGTCGGCGCCGGAGGCAACGACATTGCGCACTTCCTCGCCCAGGCGGGCAAAGTCGGCGGACAGGATGCTGGGGGCGATGCGGAAAGTAGTCATGGTAGGGTTTGCATAAAAAAGATGCGCTATTTTACGCTCTGGTGCGGTGGTTTGCGGAGCGTTGGACTAGAATGAGCAAACCATTACGCTTACATTCGGTGAATGTTTGCTGATTTAACAAGGAACGCCGATGTCCCAATACGAATTCTCTGTCGAGGTGAGAACCCAGTATCTGCCGGAGCAATCCGACCCCGACCGCACCAATTACGTGTTCACCTATTCGATCACGATCAAGAACACCGGCACTGTCGCCGCACAGCTGATCTCCCGCCATTGGGTCATCACGGACGCCAGCAACCACAAGGAAGAAGTGCGCGGCCTGGGCGTGGTGGGCCATCAGCCGTTGCTGCAGCCGGGCGAACAGTTCGAATACACCAGCGGCACGCAGCTGCGCACGCCGCAGGGTTCCATGTATGGGGAGTATTTCTGCGTGGCCGAGGATGGTCACCAGTTCGAAGCGAAGATTCCGGAGTTTGTGTTGTCGTTGCCGCGCACATTGCATTGACCCGCGGCGCGCGCCGCCCGGGTCAGTCCTTCTTTTTCTTCTTCTTCGAGGGCAGCGTCCACCAGACGATGAACACCAGCAGGAACAGCGCCACAAGCGCTTCAAGCATCAGATACCACATAGATAACCCTCATGTTTAAAGTACGCCGTAGTTTACCTCTTTCGGCTGGACACGTCGCGGCCGCCGTCGCCGCGCTGATCCTGAGCGCCTGTACCACGCAGCCGGTCCAGCCACCCGCGCCGCAACCGGCGCCCCAGCCCGTGCCGCCCGCCGCGCCAACCCCGCCCCAGCCGCCCGTCCAGCCGGCGCCGCCGCCCAAGCCCGCCAAGCCGGACTTTATCCCCGCCGCCTGGAGCGATCTGCCGGGCTGGGACCGCGACGACCTGCGTGCCGCCTGGCCGGCCTTCGTGCAGTCCTGCAGCAAGCTGGCCGCGCAGGCCGACTGGAAGGAGTCCTGCACGATCGCCCGCAATGTGGACGCCAATAATGAAGACAGCATCCGCCTCTTCTTCGAATCCTTCCTGCAGCCGCATAAGGTGGTGGCTCCCGATAGCGCGGACAGCGGCCTGATTACCGGCTACTACGAACCCCTGCTGCGCGGCTCGCGCAAGAAGGCCGGCGCCTATACCGCGCCGCTGTATAAGGTGCCGGATGATATGGTCATCGTCGACCTGGGCTCCGTCTACCCTGAACTGCAGGGCAAGCGTGTGCGCGGCAAATTGAAAGGCAAGCGCGTCACGCCGTATCCGGCGCGGGAGGAAATCGCGAAGAATGGCTTGCCCGGCAGTGAACTGCTGTGGGTGGACGATCCGGTGGAAGCCTTCTTCCTGGAGGTGCAGGGCTCCGGCCGTGTGCAGCTGGGCGACAATGAAACCGTGCGCGTGGCTTACGCCGACCAGAACGGCCGCGGCTACGAGTCCATCGGCAAATGGCTGGTGCAGCAGGGCGAGCTGACGGTAGAACAGGCTTCGGCGCAGGGCATCAAGGCCTGGATCGCCGGCCATCCCACGCGCATGCAGGAATTGTTCAATGTGAACCCGAGCTTTGTCTTCTTCAGGGAGGAAAAGCTGCCGGATCCAAAAGTGGGCCCGCGCGGCACGCTGAACGTGCCTCTCACGCCGCAGCGCTCAGTGGCGATCGACCGCAGCCAGATTCCGCTGGGCGTTCCGGTCTACCTGAGCACCACACAGCCGGCCAGCGATATTCCTTTCCAGCGCCTGATGCTGGCGCAGGATACGGGCGGCGCCATCAAGGGGCCGATCCGTATGGACATTTTCTTCGGCTTCGGCGCCGAAGCGGCGGAAAGCGCCGGCCGCATGAAGCAGCGCGGCAATATCTGGGTGCTGCTGCCGAAGCTCGCACGCTAAAACCCAAGGCAGAATCTAGTGGCTGCCACGATGTGGCAGCCACTTGGCATAAGCCCGCGGCCTAAAACAGGTGGCTGCCACATCGTGGCAGCCACCAGCCTTTCGTCCTTGGTTTCAGCGCAAAACCAGCACCGGCAAAGTCGTATGAGCCAGCACCTTCTGCGTCTCGCTCCCCAGGAACAGCTTATTCAGCCCCTTGCGTCCGTGCGACGCCATCATGATGATGTCGCAATGGTGCTGCTCCGCCGCCTTCACAATTTCCTCATAAGGCGTGGCCGACTGCGCCATCACCCCTTCGAACGGAATACCCACGGCCTGCGCTGCCGCCGCGACGCGGTCCAGGCAGTTGCGGGCATATTCATCTGCGTGCTTGTCGAACACCGTCGCATCCGGAATGATGACAGCTTCACTCATCGGCACCAGGGGGAAGGGCTGGACAACGGAAATGGCCACAAGCTTCGCCCCGTTCAGCTGCGCAAACTTCACAGCAGTTTCAGTAGCCCGCTCCGAAAGTTGCGACCCATCGGTGGGCAGGAGAATGGACTTGAACATGGCAACTCCACTGGGCAATAGGGATAAGCCCAGTGTAGAACCGCTGCGCCTTCAAGGGCGCACGCTTCGGATGGGATGAGATAAGCTCATCGCAACCGTCAGCAGCAGCCCGCCAGCCCCAATGCAAGCCAATGCGGTGCGCACTGACAGATGCTCGGCCAGATAGCCTGCCGCCAGCGCGCCCAGCGGGGCAGTCGCCACGGTAAGGAAGCGCATCGTGGACACCATGCGGCCGAGGTACTCATCCGGCGTGACTTTCTGTCGCAGGCTCAGATAAGGCAGGAAGAACAGCATCACGCCGCAGTCGAACACAAAGGCGATCACGGCTGCCGCCGCCGTGCTGCCATAAGGACTGCCGAAGAGCATGGGCGGCACGCAGGGCATCAGCACAAAACCCGCCGTGGTCGCAGCGGTGCCGATCAGAATGGTCTTGCCGGCGCCGAAGCGGGCGTTAAGCGGCCTCACAATAAAAGAGCTGAGCAAAACGCCGCAGCCGCCCAGCACCTGCGCGGCGCCCATCATGCCTGCGGACATGCCCAGGTCGCGCGTGACGAAAATCGCGTTCAGCGCACCGTAGCCATAGAACAGCATATGCCAGCAGGCTGCACCCCAGGCCAGGGAGCGCAGCAGCGGTTGGCGCCAGATAAAGCGGAAGCCATCATGCATTTCCTGCAGCGGGTGACGGCCGCTCGGCGCCGGCTGCGGCTCGGTGGCCTTCACTTTGCTCAGCGTCCAGCCGGAAGCCAGCAGGCCGACGGCGTCCACCGCCAGCGCGAAGGGCGCGGTCAGCCACTGCACCAGCAGGCCGCCAAGGCCGGGGCCGACCAGCCGTGAGATCGAATCGGTGGTGGTCAGCCGCGCCTGTGCCTCGATCATGCGCTCGCGTCCCACGAGGAAGGTCAGGAAAATCTGCTCGGCGCCGCCGCCTACTACCGAGCAGGCGCCCTGCACGATGGCGACGGCATACATCCAGGGCATGGCCAGCCATCCCATCCACCACGCCAGCGGAATGCTGGCCAGGGACAAGCCTTGCAGCAGCTTGCTTGCCAAAAGAATGGGCAGCTTGCGCCGGCGGTCCAGCCAGACGCCTGCAGGAAGTGCCAGCACAGCGAAGGGAATGGCCTGGCAGGCGGTCAGCAAGCCCATTTGAGCCGGCGTCGCATGCAGCAGCATGATGGAGCAGAGCGGCATGCCGAGGGCGCCGATGTGGGTGCCGAAGCTGGTCAGGATGCTGCTGACCCAGTAGTGGATGAATCCAGCTTGCGCGAGCAGCGGGTCGCTGGCTAATTTGTCGGCAAGGGATCGGCGCAGGGAGGAAAGCATCGGCGCAAATCATAACAGCGGAGAGTGCGGAGCAGATACAATCGACGGGTACTTTTCACTCCTGGAGGGGATAACAAATGCAATATGAAGACCTGATCGTCGAAGTCCATGACAAAGTGGCCCTGATCCGCCTGAACCGTCCAAAAGCGCTGAATGCGCTGAACGACCGCATGATGAATGAGCTGGGCGACGCCTTCGCCAAATTCGATGCCGATCCCAATATCAACGTGATGATCCTGACGGGCAGCGAAAAAGCCTTCGCCGCCGGCGCCGATATCGCCGCCATGGTGGACTACACCTATCAGGACACCTACCGCGACAACTACATTGGCCGCAACTGGGAGCACATCCTGAAAGTGCGCAAGCCGGTCATCGGCGCCGTCGCAGGCTTTGCGCTGGGTGGCGGCTGCGAGCTGGCCATGATGTGCGACTTCCTCGTCGCAGCAGATAGCGCGAAGTTCGGCCAGCCCGAGATCAAGGTTGGCGTCACCCCTGGCGCGGGCGGCACGCAGCGCCTGCCGCGCGCGATCGGCAAGTCCAAGTCGATGGACCTGCTGCTGACCACTCGCATGATTGACGCCGCCGAAGCCGAGCGCACCGGGCTGGTGTCCCGCGTGGTCCCGGCGGACAAGCTGATGGAAGAAGTGCTGGCCATCGCCAGGCAGATCGCCGCGATGCCGGTTTCGGTCGCCATGCAAATCAAGGATTGCGTGAACCGCGCCTTCGAATCGCCGCTGACCGAAGGCGTAGCCTACGAACGCCGCCTGTTCCACGCAGGCTTCGGCACCCCCGCCCAGCGCGAAGGCATGCGCGCATTCCTCGACAAGCGCCCGCCCAACTTCGACGGCCTCTAACCAAACCCACGGCGTAACCCTGGTGTCTGCCACATCGTGGCAGACACCTGTTTTTTGCCGTGGGTTCTAAAAAGCCCTTGCGGCCCTTCAAGTGCTTTGTTATAGTTCTGTCCCTCGCAACGACGCACACGCAACGAAGCGAGATGTTCGAAGCGCGAAGCGCTGAAAACGAAGGGGTTGACGAGTTGCACGCTGTACCGCATAATCTCGCTTCTCTGCTGCTGACAAACACAACGATTTGTCGCTAAACGCAGCGATCTTTAAAAATCAACAGTCGATAAGTGTGGGCGTTTGACGATGTGCAACGCGCCGAATGGCGCGATGCTCAAATTATTAGTTTCAAACGCTCGCACAAAATTAAACGTAAATCTCTTTATCGAGATTTCGTCAGTATTTTGAGTGAGTGACCCGCTAGAAATAGCGAAAACAGAGATTGAACTGAAGAGTTTGATCCTGGCTCAGATTGAACGCTGGCGGCATGCTTTACACATGCAAGTCGAACGGCAGCGCGGGCTTCGGCCTGGCGGCGAGTGGCGAACGGGTGAGTAATATATCGGAACGTACCCAAGAGTGGGGGATAACGTAGCGAAAGTTACGCTAATACCGCATACGATCTCAGGATGAAAGCAGGGGACCGCAAGGCCTTGTGCTCCTGGAGCGGCCGATATCTGATTAGCTAGTTGGTGAGGTAAAGGCTCACCAAGGCAACGATCAGTAGCTGGTCTGAGAGGACGACCAGCCACACTGGAACTGAGACACGGTCCAGACTCCTACGGGAGGCAGCAGTGGGGAATTTTGGACAATGGGGGCAACCCTGATCCAGCAATGCCGCGTGAGTGAAGAAGGCCTTCGGGTTGTAAAGCTCTTTTGTCAGGGAAGAAAAGGGAGTGGCTAATATCCATTCCTGCTGACGGTACCTGAAGAATAAGCACCGGCTAACTACGTGCCAGCAGCCGCGGTAATACGTAGGGTGCAAGCGTTAATCGGAATTACTGGGCGTAAAGCGTGCGCAGGCGGTTTCGTAAGTCTGTCGTGAAATCCCCGGGCTTAACCTGGGAATGGCGATGGAGACTGCGAGGCTAGAGTTTGGCAGAGGGGGGTAAGAATTCCACGTGTAGCAGTGAAATGCGTAGAGATGTGGAGGAACACCGATGGCGAAGGCAGCCCCCTGGGTCAAAACTGACGCTCATGCACGAAAGCGTGGGGAGCAAACAGGATTAGATACCCTGGTAGTCCACGCCCTAAACGATGTCTACTAGTTGTTGGGTCTTAATTGACTTAGTAACGCAGCTAACGCGTGAAGTAGACCGCCTGGGGAGTACGGTCGCAAGATTAAAACTCAAAGGAATTGACGGGGACCCGCACAAGCGGTGGATGATGTGGATTAATTCGATGCAACGCGAAAAACCTTACCTACCCTTGACATGGCAGGAATCCCGGAGAGATCTGGGAGTGCTCGAAAGAGAACCTGCACACAGGTGCTGCATGGCTGTCGTCAGCTCGTGTCGTGAGATGTTGGGTTAAGTCCCGCAACGAGCGCAACCCTTGTCATTAGTTGCTACGCAAGAGCACTCTAATGAGACTGCCGGTGACAAACCGGAGGAAGGTGGGGATGACGTCAAGTCCTCATGGCCCTTATGGGTAGGGCTTCACACGTCATACAATGGTACATACAGAGGGCCGCCAACCCGCGAGGGGGAGCTAATCCCAGAAAGTGTATCGTAGTCCGGATTGTAGTCTGCAACTCGACTACATGAAGTTGGAATCGCTAGTAATCGCGGATCAGCATGTCGCGGTGAATACGTTCCCGGGTCTTGTACACACCGCCCGTCACACCATGGGAGCGGGTTTTACCAGAAGTAGGTAGCTTAACCGCAAGGAGGGCGCTTACCACGGTAGGATTCGTGACTGGGGTGAAGTCGTAACAAGGTAGCCGTATCGGAAGGTGCGGCTGGATCACCTCCTTTCTAGAGTCTGCACGGACTCAAACGTTCACACTTATCGGCTGTTAGATCAAAAGAAACGAGCGCGGGTCTGTAGCTCAGCTGGTTAGAGCACCGTGTTGATAACGCGGGGGTCGTTGGTTCGAGCCCAACCAGACCCACCAAGTATCGTGTTGTACCACGGGGGATTAGCTCAGCTGGGAGAGCACCTGCTTTGCAAGCAGGGGGTCGTCGGTTCGATCCCGTCATCCTCCACCACTGCCTTTACGTAAGCCACGCAGGTTTAGGTAAGAGTAGTACTCGTTCTTTAACAATCTGGAAGAAGTAAAGTTTTATTAAGCGTGAATCGAAAGATTCACACTTAGGGTAGTGTTCCGAAAGGAACGCATACAAAAACTCATCAAACACAGTAGTAAGTGCTTAGAACTATAGCCGTCAAGGTTATAGGGACAAGTGACTAAGTGCACATGGCGGATGCCTTGGCGATTACAGGCGATGAAGGACGTAGAAGTCTGCGATAAGCTTCGGGGAGCTGACAAACAAGCCTTGATCCGAAGATTTCCGAATGGGGAAACCCGGCCTTTTAGGTCATCGTATTCTGAATACATAGGAATACGAAGCGAACGCGGCGAACTGAAACATCTAAGTAGCTGCAGGAAAAGAAATCAACCGAGATTCCCAAAGTAGTGGCGAGCGAAATGGGAAGAGCCTGTACGTGATAGTCGTTTGGATAGTGGAAGCCTCTGGAAATAGGCGCCATAGCGGGTGATAGCCCCGTACACGAAATTCAAGCGGTGGTACTAAGCGTACGACAAGTAGGGCGGGACACGAGAAATCCTGTCTGAAGATGGGGGGACCATCCTCCAAGGCTAAATACTCGTAATCGACCGATAGTGAACCAGTACCGTGAGGGAAAGGCGAAAAGAACCCCGGGAGGGGAGTGAAATAGATCCTGAAACCGTGTGCATACAAACAGTCGGAGCCTCGTAAGGGGTGACGGCGTACCTTTTGTATAATGGGTCAGCGACTTACATTCAGTGGCGAGGTTAACCAGATAGGGGAGCCGTAGAGAAATCGAGTCCGAACAGGGCGCCAGTCGCTGGGTGTAGACCCGAAACCAAGTGATCTATCCATGGCCAGGTTGAAGGTGCGGTAACACGCACTGGAGGACCGAACCCACTAATGTTGAAAAATTAGGGGATGAGCTGTGGATAGGGGTGAAAGGCTAAACAAACTTGGAAATAGCTGGTTCTCTCCGAAAACTATTTAGGTAGTGCCTCAAGTATCACCACCGGGGGTAGAGCACTGTTATGGCTAGGGGGTCATCGCGACTTACCAAACCATTGCAAACTCCGAATACCGGTGAGTGCGAGCTTGGGAGACAGACGTCGGGTGCTAACGTCCGGCGTCAAGAGGGAAACAACCCAGACCGCCAGCTAAGGTCCCAAAGATTGGCTAAGTGGAAAACGAAGTGGGAAGGCTAAAACAGTCAGGATGTTGGCTTAGAAGCAGCCATCATTTAAAGAAAGCGTAATAGCTCACTGATCGAGTCGTCCTGCGCGGAAGATGTAACGGGGCTAAGCCAGTCACCGAAGCTGCGGATATCCGCAAGGATATGGTAGGAGAGCGTTCTGTAAGCCTGCGAAGGTGGCTTGTAAAGGCTGCTGGAGGTATCAGAAGTGCGAATGCTGACATGAGTAGCGATAATGCGGGTGAAAAGCCCGCACGCCGTAAGCCCAAGGTTTCCTGTTCAACGTTCATCGGAGCAGGGTGAGTCGGCCCCTAAGGCGAGGCAGAGATGCGTAGCTGATGGGAAGCAGGTTAATATTCCTGCACCGTCGTATGATGCGATGGGGGGACGGATCGCGGAAGGTTGTCTAGCTGTTGGAATAGCTAGTTTCTGGTTCATAGAAGGTGCTTAGGCAAATCCGGGCACATAATTCAAGGGACTGGGACGAGCGCTCTTGTAGCGCGAAGCAATCGGAAGTGGTTCCAAGAAAAGCCTCTAAGCTTCAGTCATACGAGACCGTACCGCAAACCGACACAGGTGGGCGAGATGAGTATTCTAAGGCGCTTGAGAGAACTCGGGAGAAGGAACTCGGCAAATTGGTACCGTAACTTCGGGAAAAGGTACGCCCCGGTAGCTTGACCACTTTACTGTGGAAGGGCGAAAGGGTTGCAATAAACTGGTGGCTGCGACTGTTTAATAAAAACACAGCACTCTGCAAACACGAAAGTGGACGTATAGGGTGTGACGCCTGCCCGGTGCTGGAAGATTAAATGATGGGGTGCAAGCTCTTGATTGAAGTCCCAGTAAACGGCGGCCGTAACTATAACGGTCCTAAGGTAGCGAAATTCCTTGTCGGGTAAGTTCCGACCTGCACGAATGGCGTAACGATGGCCACACTGTCTCCTCCCGAGACTCAGCGAAGTTGAAGTGTTTGTGATGATGCAATCTACCCGCGGCTAGACGGAAAGACCCCATGAACCTTTACTGTAGCTTTGCATTGGACTTTGAACCAATCTGTGTAGGATAGGTGGGAGGCTTTGAAGCGGGGACGCCAGTTCTCGTGGAGCCAACCTTGAAATACCACCCTGGTTTGTTTGAGGTTCTAACCTTGGCCCGTGATCCGGGTCGGGGACAGTGCATGGTAGGCAGTTTGACTGGGGCGGTCTCCTCCTAAAGTGTAACGGAGGAGTTCGAAGGTACGCTAGGTACGGTCGGACATCGTGCTAATAGTGCAATGGCATAAGCGTGCTTAACTGCGAGACCGACAAGTCGAGCAGGTACGAAAGTAGGACATAGTGATCCGGTGGTTCTGTATGGAAGGGCCATCGCTCAACGGATAAAAGGTACTCTGGGGATAACAGGCTGATTCCTCCCAAGAGTTCATATCGACGGGGGAGTTTGGCACCTCGATGTCGGCTCATCACATCCTGGGGCTGTAGCCGGTCCCAAGGGTATGGCTGTTCGCCATTTAAAGTGGTACGTGAGCTGGGTTTAAAACGTCGTGAGACAGTTTGGTCCCTATCTGCCGTGGGCGTTGGAAATTTGAAGGGGGCTGCTCCTAGTACGAGAGGACCGGAGTGGACGAACCTCTGGTGTACCGGTTGTCACGCCAGTGGCATTGCCGGGTAGCTAAGTTCGGAAGAGATAACCGCTGAAAGCATCTAAGCGGGAAACTTGCCTTAAGATGAGATTTCCCGGAGCCTTGAGCTCCTTGAAGGGTCGTTCGAGACCAGGACGTTGATAGGTCAGGTGTGGAAGTGCAGTAATGCATTAAGCTAACTGATACTAATTGCCCGTACGGCTTGTCCCTATAACCTTGCCGGTTATACGCACTTACCGTGTTTGAGATACCCAACTTACTTCTTCCAGATTCAGTGTGGCGCCGCAGTGAGCGGCGACATACGTACAAGTTATGCCTGATGACCATAGCAAGTCGGTCCCACCCCTTCCCATCCCGAACAGGACCGTGAAACGACTTTGCGCCGATGATAGTGCTGCAACCAGTGTGAAAGTAGGTTATCGTCAGGCTAGTTATTAGAAAAGCCCGCCAGGGCTTTCCGAGATAGGGTCTCGGAAAGTGCTCGGCGGGCTTTTTGCATTCTCAGAACCCAAGGCGTAACCCAGGTGTCTGCCACATCGTGGCAGACACCAGTTTTATGCCGTGGGTTTTAATTAGCGCAGCAACGCTTCAAATAAGGGCTGCGCTGCATCGGCCAGCCGCTCAATGCTGGCCTCGCGCAGGGCGGAGGTATCCACGGTATGCTCGCTGCGCAGTCCCGCCCACTCCAGCAGCGCGCGGCCTGCGGCCGGGTTGTCGAACAGCCCGTGCAGATAGGTACCCAGCACTTGCTCCTCCAGCGCTCCCTCCGCACGTCCATCGATAAGGAATGCCGGCTGCGCCAACGCCGGGCCGGACGATACCCCCATATGAATCTCGTAGCCGCTAACGTCGGCCTGCGCGAATGCGCAGCGGCCTGACACCTGCTCCAGCCGCTTCTCCTGCGTAAGCACGGTCGACATATCCAGCACGCCAAGCGCCGCCGAAAGACCGCGCGCACCTTCAACGCCGTGCGGGTCCTCGACGCTACGTCCCAGCATCTGGAAGCCGCCGCAAATCCCGATCACCTTCCCGCCAAAGCGCAGATGGCGCGCAATGCGCTCCGGCCAGCCATACTGCTGCAGCCAGGCCAGATCCCCGCGCGTGTTCTTGCTGCCCGGGAGGATGATCAGATCCGCCGGCGGCACTGGCTCGCCCTGTCGGATGAATTGAAGGTCCACGTCCGGATGCGCGCGGAGCGCATCGAAGTCCGTGTGATTGCTCATGCGCGGCAGGCTGGGAACGACAATGCGGAAGGCGCCGCGTTCGGCCTGCACCGGTTGCACCGCGTCTTCCGCATCGAGATAAAGCCCGTGTAGATAAGGGAGAACGGCCAGCACCGGTTTGCCCGTCTGCTGTTCCAGCCATTCCAGTCCCGGCTCCAGCAGCTTGATATCGCCGCGGAAGCGGTTGATCACGAAACCGATGATGCGATCGCGCTCGCTCTGCGACAGGCAGGACAAGGTCCCGACGATATGCGCGAACACGCCGCCGCGGTCGATGTCCGCAACCAGGATCACTGGGCAGTCGACCGCCTCCGCGAAGCCCATGTTCGCAATATCGCGATCGCGCAGGTTGATTTCGGCCGGGCTGCCCGCGCCTTCAACAACCACCGCATCGTATTGCGACAGCAGCCGCTGGTGCGATTCGAGCACGGCGGCCATCGCCACCGTCTTGTATTGATGGTAGTCGCGCGCATTCATCTCTGCGCGCACCTTGCCGTGGATGATGACCTGGGCGCCGATGTCGCTGGAAGGCTTGAGCAGCACAGGATTCATATCCGTATGCGGCGGCACGCCGGCGGCGATTGCCTGCAGCGCCTGGGCGCGTCCGATCTCGCCGCCGTCGCTGGTGACAGCGCTGTTGAGCGCCATGTTCTGCGGCTTGAACGGCGCCACGCGCACGCCTTGCCGCTTCAGCAGGCGGCACAGTGCTGCAACGATCGTGCTCTTGCCTGCGTCCGACGTAGTGCCCTGAACCATCAGGGTGCGATATGGGAAATTCATTTGCGGTGCTGTCGTGCTTCTTCGAGTTTTTCGCACAGCACGGCGGTGCCGGCGATCATGCGCGGGCCCGCGCGATTCAGCAGGTTGCCGTTCACTGTGAACAGATTGCCATTCTTCGTAGCCTTCAACATGCCGTAAGGACGCCACAGGTTCACGCCGCCGTAGTCCTTCTCCGCTGTGGCGAACACCGCTTCCGGGTCTGCCTGCAGCACGGCTTCCACGCTGACCACCGGTGCGGTGACTTTCTGGTCCGCGAAGATGTTCACGCCGCCGCAGACTTTCAGCGAATCGCTGACAATATGCTCGCCGTTCAGCGTGTAGAGCGGCTTGTCCCATACCTGGTAGAAGACCTTTACCGGCGGGCGGCTTGCGTATTGCGTACGCAGCGCAGCGAGCTTTGTCCGCAGCTCCGTTGCAGCGGCGCTGGCCACGGCCTCGGTGCCGAGCAGCTTGCCCATGGCTTCCAGGTTGTCCGCGATATTGTCCAGCTTTTTCGGCTCGCTGTGATAAAGCGGGATGCCCAGCTTGCGCAGCTGGTCGATCTGGCGCTCGGAGCTGCCGTGCATCCAGACCACGATCAGGTCGGGCTTCATCGCGAGCACGCGTTCCATGTCCACCTGGCGGTTGTCGCCTACACGCGGGATCTTCTTCGCCTCTTCAGGGTAGTCGCTGTAATTGACTGCGCCGACAATTTTGTCGCCGCCGCCGGCTGCGAACAGCAGTTCGGTGACGTGGGGCGCCATCGCGATCACGCGCTGCGCGGGCTTCTGCAGGGTGACCACATTGCCATCGTCATCGCGCACGGTGATCGCGGCGTTTGCTTGCGCGGCGAGCAGCGCGCTTGCCAGGAGAAGGTATTTCATTGGCTTTCCTTTGTCCATTCGTTCAGTGCTGCTTCGAGACGCCGCCAGCCCGCTTCGTCTGGCGGAAGTCCCAGACGGATGCCTCGCGCGGCGTTGCGGAACAGGCGCACCCATATGCCGCGCCGGGCCATGTGCTCGTGGAAGGCTTCGGCGTGCTGCTCGGGCCACCATTGGAACAGGTCTGTGCCATTTGCCTCGATGCCGTGCAGCTGCAACATTGTGTGCAGCCTGTCGCCGGCGCTGGACAGACTCGCACGCATGGCTTCCTGCCAGTGCGCATCTTCCAGTGCGGCGCAGCCGATCTGCTGTGCGGGGCCACTGACGGACCAGGGGCCGATCATGTCGGCCAGCGCGTCCAGCAGGGCGGGCGCGGCGGCGACGAATCCTAGACGCAGGCCGGCCAGTCCGAAAAATTTGCCGACGGAGCGCAGCACGATGATTCCCTCGCGCGCCGATTCGGCGGCGATGCTGTTGCTGTTGTCCGTGTCGGCGAAAGCTTCGTCGACGATTAGCCACCCGCCTTTCGTGCGCAGCACTTCAGCCCAGCGCAGCAGGTCTTCACGGGCCACGCGCGCACCGGTCGGATTGTTCGGGTTGCAGATGACCATCACGTCGCTGTGCGCGACTGCATCGGCGAGCGCTTCGTACGGTACTTCGCTCGCCTTGTGGCCGTGCTGGGACCAGTGGTGGGCGTGTTCAGCGTAGCTTGGCGCGGCAATCGTTATGCGCGATGCTGGCCGCAGGCGAGGCAGGGCCTGGATTGCCGCCTGTGTGCCTGCGACGGGTAGCATATACGGTGCGTCGTAGTAGCGCTGGGCGGCGGCGGCCAGCGCGGGATCGTCTTCGGGCAAGCGGTGCCAGACGTTTGGCGCGAGCGCAGGCACGGGGTAATGCTGCGGGTTGATGCCGGTGGAGAGGTCCAGCCAGTCGTGTTGTCCGTAGCGTTGCGCGGCGTCGCGCAGTTTGCCGCCGTGTTCAAGCATATTGTGCTCCTGCGATGGCCAGCGCGGTGACTATCCACAGCCAGCAGGTGGCGTGGACAAGGCGCCAGGCGCGCTTGATGTCTTTCTGGCTTGCCGGGACGCCGGCGCCGAGGGGAGGACGCTGTTCGATTTCGCCGTCGTAAACTGCGGCGCCGCCAAGTTGCAATCCAAGTGCGCCCGCGCCGGCCGACATCACCGGGCCGGCATTCGGACTGCTCCATGCCGGGGCTTGCTCGCGCCAGCAGCGGATTGCCTGCTGCTTGGCCTGCAATGTCGGGGCGAGCAGGGCGTAGCTCATGGCGGTCATGCGGGCGGGGATGAAGTTCAGCGCGTCGTCGATACGGGCGGCGACGCGTCCGAAGTGATTGTAGCGTGGCGTGCGGTAGCCCCACATGGCGTCCAGCGTATTCGCGAGGCGGAACAGCAGGGCGCCTGGGCCGCCTGCGATTGCGAACCAGAATAGCGCACCGAAGACGGCATCGTTGCCGTTTTCGAGCAGGGATTCGGTGCTCGCCTTGGCTAGGTCTTCTTCGGTGGCATTGCTCGTGTCGCGGCTGACGATGCGCGCGGTCAGCTCTCGCGCCTTCTGCAGCGCGCCGGCCTGCAGCGCTTCGCCGATCGGCAGGTTGTGGTCGCGCAGGCTGCGCAGGCCTAGCGCGAAATAAAGCAGCAGGGCATGGAGCGCCCAGCCGGCCGCCGTTGTCGTGTCTGACGCCAGCCCTGTGCACGCCGCCGCGAGGGCGATCAGCGGCAGTACCACCAGCGCCCATCCCAGCGCGCCGCGCGCAATTCCCGCTGCGGTTGAGGGGCCTCCTGCAGCCGCCGGCGCCGCCGCGGCAAATCCGTCCGACAATCGCGGCGCAGCAATCGCATCCGGCGAGACCGCCGCCGCCACAATCGGCGCGCGCGCGTCAGCCGATCCAGCCAACGTCGCCAACGCCCCCCGTTGCCGCCGACGCGCCCCACGCACCCGACATCGCCGATGCCTCCGAACCGTCCGACGCTCCCGTCGCGGCCGACGCGGCTGAGTCGGCTGGCGCGGACGATGCGGATTGTGGGTTTTCTGCGCGCAGCGGTGCGGACGTCGTCGGAGGCGCGGAGGCGGCGGGGACAACTTGGGCGCCCGAGTCAGCCGGCGCTGGCGACGAGTTGGAAGCGGGGTGCGCGGAAGATACCGCGTGTGCGCGCAAGTTCAGGCGGCGCTCAAGGGCGGCGGCGAGGCGTCCGAAGCCGATGAGGGGATGGAAGCGGCGAGGTTCGCCGAGCAGCAGGTCGAGCAGGACGCCGCACAACATCAGCAGCGCGGTTGCCGTCCAGTCGAGCCCTGCTAGCACGGCGCGCCTTTCAGCGTGAGTGGCAAGCCGGCGGCGACGAAGACAACCTCGTCGCACAGGGCGGCAACGGCCTGGTTGAGGCGCCCGGCTTCGTCGGTGAAGGCGCGCGACACGGCGCCATAAGGCACGATGCCCATGCCGACTTCGTTAGAGACAAAGATGACCGCGCCGGCATCGGAACGGGATAGTTCGTCCAGCAGCGCCGCGCGTTCGGTATGGAAGCGTTCGGGCAGGGTGAGCGCGCCAATGTCGGGATACTGCGCTCCATCGCAGAACAGCAGATTGGTGAGCCAAAGCGTGAGGCAATCGACCAGCACAACACGCTGCGGCGCGCGCCAGGTGCGTAACGCGGCGGCCAGCGCAAGGCCTTCTTCGACCGTCGTCCAGTGCGCGGGACGCTGCTTGCGGTGATGCGCGATGCGTTCGGCCATCTCACTGTCGCCGGCGGTCGCGGTGGCGATGTAGACGACTTCCTTGCCGGACTGCATAGCCAGGCGTTCCGCGTAGCCGCTTTTGCCGGAGCGGGCGCCGCCGAGAATGAGGGTGCGGTTCATGCAGCGCCCCGCGTGAACAATGCCGCGACCGCGTCCGGATTGGAAGCGAAGTAGGCGTGGAAATAGGATGCGTGCAAGGAGCCGACCTGGTAGACGGCTTCTCCCTGCACGCCGCTTGGATGCTTGATTGTGCTCGCTGCCGCCGGCTCGCTCGTTTCGAGAAGCGAGTAGTGGAAAGTGTGCCCGCGCAGGGGGCCTGCGGAGGTCGGCAGGGCCTGCGGACCAAGACCCGCGAGACGGGACTGCATGGCGACACGGCCCGGCAACAGGCCGGCCATCTGCCAGGTCGTGCCATCCGGCGCGGTGAGCGACTCGGCAATGGCCATCATGCCGCCACATTCGGCGACGATAGGCTTGCTCTCTTCATGCGCGGCCCGGATGGACGCTTGCCATTGCGATGCCTGGGACAATTGCGCTGCGTGCAGTTCCGGATAGCCGCCGGGCAGGTAGACCGCGTCCGCTTCGGCGGGCACAGGTTCGTCGGCCAATGGTGAGAACCAGGCGATGCGCGCGCCGAGGGCAGTCAGCGTATCGATATTGGCAGGGTAGATGAAGGCAAATGCCGCGTCGCGCGCGACGGCGATGGTGCGGCCGGCCAGCGTTGACACGTGCGCGGCCTCGGTGGAAGCGACGCGCGTCGTGGCATCGAAAAAGGTGACCGGCAGCGCATCCCAGGCGGCCGCATCGAGCGCCAACTGGTCGGCCAGCGTATCGAGAAGGCCTTCGATGGCTGGCTGCTCGTCGGGCAGCACAAGACCCAGATGACGCTCGGGCAGGGACTGCGGCTGCTTGGCCAGGCTGCCAAGCAATGGGATATCGCGTAACGAAGACGCGACCATCTCAGCGTGCCGCGCACTCGCCACACGATTGGCGATCACGCCGGCCATGCGCACCGGCCCATAATCGCGCAAGCCCATCACCAGCGCACCGGCCGTCTGCGCCATCGCGCCGGCATCGATAACCGCCAGCACAGGCAGCCCGAACTCGTTTGCGAGATCGGCGGCGGAAGGCGTGCCGTCGTAGAGTCCCATCACTCCTTCGATCAGGATCGCATCGGCCTCGCGCGCTGCCTCGGCCAGCAGCCGGCGCGACTCTTCGCGGCCGACCATCCACAAGTCCAGCGTCTGCACCGGCGCGCCGCTGGCTCGGGCGAGAATCATGGGATCGATGAAATCCGGCCCACACTTGAACACGCGGACGCGCTGCCCCATGCCGCGCAGCTTGCGCGCGAGCGCGGCGGTAACGGTCGTTTTGCCCTGGCCGGACGCCGCCGCGGCCACCAGCACCGCGCGTGCCATTACCACTCCGTTCCTGGTTGCGCCGCAATGCCGGCCTTGAAGGCATGCTTGACGACGTTCATTTCAGTGACGGTGTCCGCCGCTTCAATCAGCTCCGGCGGCGCCGCGCGTCCGGTGACTACCGCGTGCTGCATCGGCGGACGATCCAGCAGGTCCGCAATTACCGTGTGCACGTCAAGATACTTGTACTTCAGCGCGATATTGAGTTCATCCAGGATGACCATGCCATAGGAAGGATCACGCAGGAAGACGCGCGCCTGCTCCCAGGCGGCGACAGCCTTTTCGACATCGCGTTCGCGATTCTGGGTCTCCCAGGTATAGCCTTCGCCCATGGCGTGGAAATGGCACTCCTCCGGGAAGCGGCGCAGGAAAATCTCTTCGCCGGTCGACATGGCGCCTTTGATGAATTGCACTACGCCGACCTTCATGCCGTGGCCCATCGCGCGCATGGCCATGCCGAAGCCGCTCGAGCTTTTGCCCTTGCCATTGCCGGTATTGACGATCAGGACGCCGATGTCCTTGTCCGCCGCCGCGATCTTGGCGTCGATGATGGCTTTCTTGCGCTCCATGCGCTCGCGGTGGCGTTCGTTGATATCGCTCATGCGGATCTCTCCATGGGGATGAAAATCGTGCGGCTGCCGTGGCGTACGACATCGATCGGATGTTGCAGGTATTCGCTCAGAACCGCCGGTTGCATGACTTCGGACACGGGCCCGGCCAGCCAACGTCCATCGCCCATCAGCAGCAGCGCGTGGGTGGAAACGCTGTGCGCCAGCGTCAGGTCATGGCCGACCATGACTACCGTCTTTTTCTGCTCGCGGCACAGCTTCGCCAGCAGGGCCATCACGCTGACCTGATGCGCCAGGTCGAGGGCATTGGCCGGCTCGTCCAGCAGCAGCAGGGGCGTATCCTGCGCCAGCAAGGCCGCGATCGCGACGCGCTGCCGTTCGCCACCGGACAGGGTTCGCACATCGCGCTCGGCAAGGTCCGCCACCTCCATCGCTTCCAGCGCCTTCAGCGCTGCGTGGTGGTCGTCGGTGTCTTCCCAATAGCGGTTGGCGTGGTAGGGATGGCGTGCGGACAGCACAGTCTCGATCACCGAGTAAGCAAATGCGTCGTTGCGCGACTGGGCCAGGAAGGCGCGCTTGCGCGCCAGATCGGCCAGCGGCCACTCGGCCAGCGGGCGCTGACCGATCAGCACGCGGCCGTATTCCGGCTGGCGCAAGCCGGCCAGGGTGCGCAGCAAGGTGCTCTTGCCGGCGCCATTGCGGCCGATCACGCTCCAGCATTCGCCGTCGCCCACGCGCCAGTCCAGCGCTTCGACCAGCGTGCGCCGGCCGATATCCAGGCGCAGTTGTTCGGTTGCGATCATCTTATTTCCTCAGCCGGTGCAACTGGTACAGGAAGACCGGCGTGCCGACCAGCGCCGTGACCACCCCCACAGGAAGTTGCTGCGGCGCGATGATGGTGCGCGCCAGCGTGTCGGCCAGCACCAGGTAAGCGCCGCCCACCAGCGTGGCGGCTGGGACCAGCACGCGGTGGTCCGGACCGAAGGCAAAACGGCAGGCATGCGGCACGATCAGGCCGACAAAGCCCACGCTGCCGGCATTGGTTACCGCGCTCGCCGTCAGCAGCGCGGATACGAAGAACAGTCCCTTGCGCAGCGCGCCAACGCGGATACCCAGCGTGGCTGCCGCTTCCGCGTGCAGGGCCATCACGTTCAGCGAGCGGGCGCTGCGCAGGGCGAAGATCAGCGAGCCGGCGAGGACGAACCACGGCAGCCAGCGCATGGGAGCGCCGGAAAGGTCGCCGATCAGCCAGAACACCATGGTGCGCAGGCGGCTGTCCGGCGCGATGGAAAGCATCAGCGTCACCAGCGCGATACAGGCCGAGGACAGAATCACACCTGTCAACAGCAGCAGCGCCGTGCCGCCCTCCGCCGCCGTGCCGCCGCGCAGGTCGCGCCGCGCCAGTATATACAGCAGCATGGACACAGCGACTGCGCCAGCGAAAGCCGCCGCGTCCACCACCCATGCTGCGCACATGAACAGCAGGGCCGCCAGCGCGCCTACCGATGCGCCGGACGAAACGCCCAGTACATAAGGGTCGGCCAGCGGATTGCGCAGCAGGGCCTGCATCATCATGCCCGCCAGTGACAGCGAAGCGCCAGTAACGAAAGCTGTCACAGCACGGCCGGCGCGCAAATCCAGCAGCGTGGCTGCCAGCGAGGACGGCTGGCCATTCAGCAATTCCCGCAAGGCGCCCGGCATATCCGCCAACGGAATCGATACCGAGCCAGTCATGCCGGCAATCACCAGGCTGGCGATGGAAAGGACGACCAGGCCTACGGTAATCAGGCCGGCTCGGTTGCGCAATTGGGCGGAGAATGGATGCATTGCGGGAGCTTAACCGATTTAGTGGAAGCCGTAACGCAGGGCGGCGAACACAGTGGAACCGGCCGTTGCGTAATTGCGGGCCAGCTCATACTGTTTGTCGGCCACGTTGTTCCAGCGGACCAGGGCGGACCAGTCGCGCGAGAACTGCCAGGTCGCGTACAGGTTCACCAGGCCATAGCCGCCCAGGCGGTTGACGTTGGAGGCGTCGTCAAAGCGGTACGAGGACACCTGCCATTCCACGCCGGTGTGCAGAGGGCCTGCTTCATAGTCGACGCCCACGTTGCCATGGCGCCGGGCACGGCGCACCAGCGATTTGCCGGTCGTGTCATCCTTCGGGTCCTGGAAGTCAGCGTCCGCGCGCAGCGTGAAGCTGCCCAGGCGCTGGCGGGCCGACATGGTCAAGCCTTCCAGCGTGGCCTTGTTGACGTTATACGCGCAACCGAACTTGAAGCCGGGCTTGGGGCAGGGCGTCGTATTGACCAGCAGGTCGGTCAGCTTGTTGTGATAGTAGGCGGCAGTGAGGGCAGTGCTGCCGTTGTCGAAGTTCAGGCCTACCTCGCCGTTGCGGCCGCGCTCAGGCTTGTTGCCGTCGAAGCCGAAGCCCGGGTAGTAGAGTTCATTGAAGGTCGGCGCGCGGAAGCTGGTGCCGTAGCTGGCGTTCAGGCGCAGCGCGCTGGACAGGCGGTAGCCATAACCCAGCGAGCCGGTGGCCTTGTTGCCGTACTGCGAGCTGTCGTCGTTGCGGGCGCCGATGCTGAGCAGGTGCGGGCCGCGGTTCAACTGATAGCTGCCGGCGACGGACGTCGTGCTGCGGTCGCGCGAAACGGCCGTGGTGGTGGCTTCCACTTCTTCCTTGCGGTGCTCGACCAGCAGCTGCAGCATATCGTCGCCCAGGCGGTAGTCGTTCTGCCAGTTGAAGGTGGTCTGCTTGGTGTTGATCTGGCTGTCGGTGGCGGTGAAGCTGCCGGACTTGTCGCGGCTTTGCGCCGCCTGGGCCAGCATCGACCATTCGGAAGTGATCTTGTTGCGCGAGTAGACCGCATAGTTATCCAGCACCTGCACGCTGTCGGCGCGCGCCTTGCCGCTGTCGAATTGTGCGTCGAGGCGGCTGTGCAGGAAGAGCAGGCCCAGTTCATGGCCGGGGGCCAGCTGCCATGCGACCTGGCCGGCGGCATTTTCGCGCTTGTAGCCGTCGTCGTCCGGGTTATAGGAACTGTTGGCCGGCTTGGTGGCCGAGAAGCCGTCCGAGCGCTCTTTCGCTGCGCTCAGCGCATAGCTGACGGCGCCGCTGCTGCCGGATACGGCAGCCTGGTAGGCACGCGTATTGTCGGTGCCGCCGCCGACCGAGGCGCTGATGCTGGGCGCACCCTGGCCTTTCTTCGTGAAGATCTGGATCACGCCGCCGATGGCGTCCGCGCCGTACAGGGTGCTGAGCGGGCCGTAGACGACTTCGATATGGTCGATGGCTTCCATCGGGATCGCGTTCCAGGCGGCGGTGCCGCTGGTGGCGGAGCCGATGCGCACGCCGTCCACCAGCACGATGACCTGGTTGCCGTTGGCGCCGCGAATCAGCACGCCGGAGTTGGTGCCCGGGCCGCCGTTGCGGGTGACTTCAATGCCGCGCTGGCGTTGCAGCAGTTCCGTGATGGAGCCGGCGCCGGCGTTGGCAATTTCTTCCGCGCCGATAGTCAGCGTGTCGGCGACAACATCGCGCGCAGCTTGCGGAGTGCGGGTGGCGGTCACGATGACCGCGTTCAGGGCAGTGGTTTGGGCTTGCACGCTTGGCGCAGCAATAGCCAGGGCGAACGACGCGAGGGCCGCTTGCCGGGTGACGGGAGAGGTCATGACAAGTTTTCGATATTGAGCAACCAGCCCACGTCCCCGTAGACTGGAATCACACGAAAGCGCATTGCGCTTCCACCTGATTTGGCCGGTATCCGGGCTGGCATGCCTGGCTGTCTTGCCTTCCCATGCTTGCGCACAGTGGCGGAGGAGACAGCTGCCGCTTTATGGAGCGGCACATGCTTACCGTTGCGGGGGCAGCACACGTTGACCGTCGTGGACGGTGTCGTGTTTCCCGTTTAACTGCGTTCGAGGACTCGAACGCGGGCACCAAAACTATTCAATTATAACCCGGTGTATGCTGCCGTAGGCGATGGCGTGTGGTTTTGCAGCCGCTTGCAGCGCGGCTTCATGCAGGGCGGCGCCGCCGGCAAGCGCTTGCAGCAGGCGGATCGTGCCGGCGTGACATACCACAATGGCAGTGCCGTCCAGCGCTTTCAGGAAGGCTTGCACGCGGCGTGCCGCATCCAGTACGGATTCGCCGCCGCCGGGGCGGTAGTTCAGCAGGTCGGCGACCCAGGCATCGACTTCGGCGCGGGGGATGTCGTCCCAGGCACGCAGTTCCCAGGCGCCGAAATCCAGTTCGGCGAGGCGGGCGTCCACGATCGGCGCGCGCGGGGTAGCGAGTTGCGTGGCCAGGGCGGCGCAGCGCTGCAGTGGGCTGGTGCGGATGGGCGCCGTGCGCAGCAGCTCTGGCGGCAGCTCGGCGCGAACGCCCGTGACGCACGCGGCCAGCGCGGCGGGATCTGCCGACAGGTCGCTGCTGCCGTAGCATATGCCCGGCGCGGCAAGCGGCGCCGGGTGGCGGATGAGGATCAGCTCCACGCAGCCAGCGCGCCGAGGTAGAACACAGCCTCCGTCAGCTGCTGCACGGCGCCCAGGCAGTCGCCCGTATAGCCGCCCAGGCGCTGCGCGCATTTACGGGCAAGCCAGGCGGCGGCGAGGACCATGGCAAGCAGGCCACAGGCCAACGCAACCGGCGCGATCCAGCCACGCGCGGCGACAAGCGCCACCGGCAGTGCCGCGGTGCAGGCTGCGATGGCGAATTCGCCGCTGCGCATTTCCTGCGCCATCGGCTTGGCCTTGCCTTCCGCGCGGGCATATTCCATGCGCCAGATCAGGGCCGTCGCCATCAGGCGGGAAGCAGGATGGGCGACGAACAGCGCCGCCAGCACCCCGGTGTACGGCAGCGAAGACAGAGCCGCAACCTTGGTCGCCAGCAGGAGCAGGATGCCGATCGCGCCGTAAGCGCCGATACGCGAGTCCTTCATGATCTCCAGCACGCGCTCGCGCGTGTGGCCGCCGCCGAAGCCGTCGCACATATCGGCAAAGCCGTCTTCATGGAAGGCGCCGGTGGCATAGATGCCGGCGGCGGTGGAGAGCAGGACGGCGACCGCGGGCGGCAGTACGAGCGCAGTCAGCGCATACACGCCGGCGGCAATCGCCGCGACCACCAGGCCGACCAGCGGAAAATAACGGGAAGCGTGATGCAGCCAGGCCGCCTCGAAGCCGACCCAGCGCGGGATCGGCAGCCGCGTAAAGAATTGCAGCGCGATGAAGAAGAGGCGGACCTGCTGCATGAATCAGGCGGACTTTTCGCTGACCTGGGCGGAGTCGAACGTCGCCATCTGGTTCAGGAAGTTCACGGCCGACTGCAGCAGCGGCATGGCCAGCGCGCTGCCCGTACCTTCGCCCAGGCGCAGGCCCAGATTCAGCAGGGGACGTGCGCCAAGATGTTCCAGCATGCGCTTGTGGCCACTCTCGTCCGAGCAGTGCGAGAACACGCAGTATTCCAGCACTTCCGGCTTGATGCGGGCCGCCACCAGCAGGGCGCTGGTGACGATGAAACCGTCGATCACCAGGACCATGCGGCGCTCGGCCGCCTTCAGCATGGCGCCGGCCATCATGGCGATTTCGAAGCCGCCGAATGCGGATAGCACCGGCAGGCCGCCGTTGACGTCGTGCAGCTGCACCGCCGCTTCGATTACGCGCTGCTTGCGTAGCACGCCTTCGGCATCCAGGCCCGTGCCCGCGCCCACGCAGTCGGCCACCGGAATGCCGGTTAGCTTGTGCATCAGGGCCGCAGCTGCCGTCGTATTGCCGATGCCCATTTCGCCAAAGCCCAGCACATTGCCCGGCAGCGCTTCGACCAGCTCCATGCCGGCCTCGATCGCTTCCATGCACTCCTGGGCGGACATGGCCTTCTCCTGCGCGAAATTGCGCGTACCGGGAGCGATCTTGCGGTTCAACAGGCCTTCGCGCGGCCCGAAGTCGTGGTTCACGCCGGCGTCCACCACGCTCAGGGAGCAGCCGTTCTGGCGTGCGAACACATTGATGGCGGCGCCGCCGGCCAGGAAGTTCTCGACCATTTGCCAGGTCACGTCCTGCGGATAGGCGGACACGCCCTCGGCCACGACACCGTGGTCGCCCGCGAAGACCAGAATGGCAGGTTCGCGCAGCTCGGGCGACGTGGTCTGCTGGATCATGCCGATCTGCTTTGCCAGCGTCTCCAGTGCGCCCAGGCTGCCCAGCGGCTTGGTCTTGTTGTTGATCGCGCGATCCAGCTGTCCCGCGAGCGTTTCGTTAGAAATTGGGGTGATGTGTGGGATAGTCATCAGAGAATTATAATGCCCGCATGCGCATTCTCATCATTGAAGACAATCCGGACATTGTCGCCAACCTGTACGGCTTCCTGGAGCCCAAGGGTTACGTGCTCGATTCCGCCGCCAATGGCTACGGCGGACTGGGGCTGGCTGCGCAGAACGATTACGACGCGGTTGTGCTGGACGTGATGCTGCCCGGGCTGAATGGCCTGGAGCTGTGCCAGAAGCTGCGCGGGGAGCTGGGCAAGTCCACGCCCGTGCTGATGCTGACCGCGCGCGACACCTTGGAAGACAAGGTGGCTGGCTTCGACAGCGGCGCCGACGATTACCTCGTCAAACCGTTCTCCCTGGTCGAACTGGAAGTGCGCCTGCGCGCCCTGGTGCGGCGCGCGCGCGGCGCCCAGACGGCCAGCCCCATGCTGACCGTGGGCGAGCTGACATTCGATACCGCGAACTTCGAGGCGCGCCGCGCCGGCCGTCCGCTGGCGCTGACCCGCACTGGCTTCACCATCCTGCGCCTGCTGATGAAAGAGGCGCCCAATGTGGTCACGCGCGAAGCGCTGGAGCAGGAGCTGTGGGGTGAGGACCGGCCGGACAGCGATGCCCTGCGCACCCACATCCACGCACTGCGCCAGGCGCTGGACAAGCCCCATCCCTTCGCCATGCTGCGCACCATTCCAGGGATCGGCTACAAACTGGTGAGCGAAGCAGATGAATAAGGTCCATTCGCTGCGGCGGAGCATCATCGCCGCCTATATGACCTTCGCGATGGTGGTGTCCGTCGTGTTTGCGGTCGTGGCGATGATCGCCGTCGAAGGCATCGAAGACCGCCTGGTGGACGACCGACTGGAGGAGATCGCCAAATGGGCTTCGCCGCGCGACGCCGGCCACCTGCCGGTGGAAATGCCCTCCGGCGTGAGCTTCCATCATGACAATGACATTCCGTTGTCGCTGCGCGGGCTGTCTCCCGGCGTGCATGACCGGATCGTGGATGGCGTGTACCTGCAAGTGCTGGCGGGGCGCGATGCCATCGGCGATTTCGTGGTGGTGGATCACAGCACCGAGTATGAGCACATCGAGCAGGTCGTGTACTCGATGTTCCTTGCCGTGCTGCTGGCCTTCATCGGCTGTTCGGTGGTGCTGGGCCGCTTCCTGGCCAACCGCTTTGTCACGCCGATGATGGAACTGGCGCAGGCGGTCGAACAACGCAAGGACGATTTGCCGCACCAGGAGCGCAAGGATGAACTGGGCGTGCTCGCGCGCGCCTTCGCCGGCCACACGTCGGAGCTGACCCGCTTCCTCGACCGTGAGCGCTTCTTTACGGGAGACGTGAGCCACGAGCTGCGCACGCCGCTGACCGTGATCAGCGGGGCCGCCGAAGTGCTGATGGAGCGCACCAAGGACGATCCGGCGCTGCATGCCCCGTCCGAGCGGATTTACCGCGCAGCACGCGAAGCGAGCGAAGTGACGGCCGTGCTGCTGCGCCTGGCCCGCTCGCCCGAAGTGCTGGAGTGGGACAAGCTTTCCGCAGCCGCAGTAGCGCAGACGGAAGTTGCGCGCTATCAGCCGCTGGTCAACAATCGTCCGATTACCCTGCGCTTTGGCGGCGGCGGCGACTTCGAAGTGGCCGGGCCGCGCGAGCTGATTGTGGCGGCTGTCGGCAACCTGGTGCGCAACGCCTGCCAATACACAGCAATGGGCATGGTGGAAGTCCGACTCGAACCCGGTCGCCTGATCGTAGAAGATACCGGGCCTGGCCTCCCCGCCTCCGCATTCGCCCGGTTGCGCGGTGAGCCGGCACCGGGGGGCGAAACGGGCTCCGCCGGCTCCGGGCTGGGACTGAGCCTGGTCCAGCGTATTTGTAGTTACCTTGGTGCAACTTTGTTCGTCTTGCCGCGAGAGGGCGGCGGAACCCGCTGCGAACTGCACTTTCCTTGATTTAACGCAAATTTAACGCCGCCTTCACGACTACTTCACTTGCCTCCCGTTATCTTTTGTGGCTAATTGCCGGGAGTCTTTGTGAAGTTGAAATCCTTACCACCTGTTCAGGCGCCACTATTGACTGTGGCGGCGTCTGCCTTCCTCGTTCTGGCATGCAACGCCAGCTTCTGGAAAAGTTTTGTTAGCGCTACGGGCGGTGTCCAGTTCGGCAATGTCCCACTTTATCTCGGCGCCGTCCTGGTGCTGGTGCTGGTCTTCAATCTATTCCTCACTCTGGTAAATTTCCGGCCGCTCATCAAGCCGGTGCTGATTTTCCTATTCCTGCTGACGTCGGCATCCAGTTACTTCATGAACAAGTACGGCGTCGTGATCGACGCGTCCATGGTTCAGAACGTGGTCGAAACCGATGTGCGGGAAGCCAATGAGCTGCTGAGCTGGCACCTGGTGCAGACGGTGCTGCTGCTGGGCGTACTGCCGTCTTTAATAGTATGGCGCCTGCCGCTGCGCTTCCCGTCGCTGCGCCGCGACCTGCTGATCAAGCTGGGAACGATTGCCGGTTCCGTCGTGGTCATGGTTGGCGTGCTGATGCTGCTGTTTAAGACTCTGGCGCCGGCCGTGCGGGAGCACCGTGAAATGCGCCTGCTGCTCACGCCGACCAATGTATTCCAGGCTACCAGCAGCTACCTGAAACACCGTTGGGCAACGCCGACCACCATTGCACCTCTGGGAACGGACGCGAGCAAGGGCCGCCTTTGGGCCGCTGCTGCCGCTGCCGGTATCGAGCGGCGAACCGTGACGGTGCTCGTCGTTGGCGAAACGGCACGGGCCATGAATTTTTCGCTGAATGGGTATTCCCGGGCGACGAATCCGCGTCTGGCGCAAGAGGAGGGCTTGATCAATTTCAGCGATGTCAGTTCCTGCGGCACGGCGACGGCCGTTTCCGTTCCCTGCGTGTTCTCCGCCATGGGACGCGAGGATTATTCGGAGGCGAAGGCGCGCTCCCAGGAAGGGTTGCTGGATGTGTTGAGCCATGCCGGCTTCGATGTATTGTGGCTCGACAATAATTCCGGATGCAAAGGCGCCTGCGATCGCGTGCGTTTCGAGGACCTGTCGAAACCCGTGGCCGGCAACAAGCTGTGCAACGAAGAGGAATGCTTCGACGAGCATTTGCTGGAAGGCTTGCCGGAGCTTATCCGCAACGCCAAGAAGGACCTTGTCATCGTGTTGCATCAGAAGGGCAGCCACGGTCCTGCTTACTGGCGCCGTTATCCGGCGGAGTTCAATAAGTTCGGCCCCGTGTGCCAGACCAACGAGCTGGAAAAATGCTCGCGTGAGTCCATTATTGCAGCGTATGACAACACCATTCTTTATACGGACTACTTCCTGAGCCGGACCATCGACCTGTTGCGCAAAGTGGCGGCTGAGGATGGGGTGGATACCTCGATGCTGTACTTCTCGGACCATGGCGAATCGCTGGGTGAGAAGAATATGTACCTGCATGGCGCGCCATATATGTTCTCGCCGGCGGAGCAGCGCAAGGTGCCGATGATGCTGTGGCTGTCGGACAGTTTCCGTGGCCGCTTCAATATCGACCGCTCCTGCCTGGCGGCACGCAGCGGACAAGAGTTCTCCCACGACAACGTCTTCCACTCCACCCTGGGGATGCTGAACGTGAACACGGCTGTTTACAACCCACAACTGGATCTCTTCCATGCATGCGTCCACGGCGTATAAATCAGGTATCGGCCCAGCCACGCTCGCTGTTTCGGTGCTGGGTATTTCCGCACTGTTCATTTTGTGGCTCGGGCAGGCGACGAATATCGATCTGCAGCTGGCGGATGCAGCCTATGATCAGGCCCGTCAGCTATTCCCCCTGCAGCATGCCTGGTTTGCCGAGCAGTTCAACCACGAAATCCTGAAGAAAATCATGACGGTGGCGGCCGTCGGCGCAGTGCTGCTGGCGCTTTACGACAGCTGGCGTCCATTCAAGGGTTGGGACTGGTCGCACCGTATCGGCGTGCGCGTCCTGGGAATGTCGGCATTGTTCGTGCCGCTGCTCACCAGTTTGCTGAAGCGGTCCAGCAGTTCGCACTGCCCGTGGGACTTGCAGCGCTATGGCGGTGACGCACCTTATATACGTATTCTTGAGCTGATGCCGCATGGCGTGTCGGCCGGACACTGCCTGCCTGGCGGACATGCGTCGAGCACGCTATGGCTGATCGCACTGTCCGCATTCTGGTGGCCGAAGGCGCCGCGCAAGGCGCTGGCTGTCGGGCTGGCAGCGCTGGTGCTGGGCTTTGGCGTCGGCTGGGTGCAGCAGCTGCGTGGCGCGCACTTCCTGACGCACACACTGTGGTCGTGCTGGGTGGCTTGCGCTGTCGTGTTCGCCGTCTATCAGCTCAACACAAAAGTACTTGCCAAGGTGCCTTCCATTAGCTATAGTTCTGTCCCTCGCAACGCTGCTACGGCAGCTGAGTGAAGCGAGTAGAGGGGTTGACGGATAGAGCGAAACGCTGCATAATCTCACTTCTCTGCTGACGAACAAAACGCTTCGTCAAAGCAAGCAGGATCTTTAAAAATCAACAGTCGATAAGTGTGGGCGTTTGACGATGTGCAACGCGCCGAATGGCGCGATGCTCAAATTATTAGTTTCAAACGCTCGCACAAAATTAAACGTAAATCTCTTTATCGAGATTTCGTCAGTATTTTGAGTGAGTGACCCGCTAGAAATAGCGAAAACAGAGATTGAACTGAAGAGTTTGATCCTGGCTCAGATTGAACGCTGGCGGCATGCTTTACACATGCAAGTCGAACGGCAGCGCGGGCTTCGGCCTGGCGGCGAGTGGCGAACGGGTGAGTAATATATCGGAACGTACCCAAGAGTGGGGGATAACGTAGCGAAAGTTACGCTAATACCGCATACGATCTCAGGATGAAAGCAGGGGACCGCAAGGCCTTGTGCTCCTGGAGCGGCCGATATCTGATTAGCTAGTTGGTGAGGTAAAGGCTCACCAAGGCAACGATCAGTAGCTGGTCTGAGAGGACGACCAGCCACACTGGAACTGAGACACGGTCCAGACTCCTACGGGAGGCAGCAGTGGGGAATTTTGGACAATGGGGGCAACCCTGATCCAGCAATGCCGCGTGAGTGAAGAAGGCCTTCGGGTTGTAAAGCTCTTTTGTCAGGGAAGAAAAGGGAGTGGCTAATATCCATTCCTGCTGACGGTACCTGAAGAATAAGCACCGGCTAACTACGTGCCAGCAGCCGCGGTAATACGTAGGGTGCAAGCGTTAATCGGAATTACTGGGCGTAAAGCGTGCGCAGGCGGTTTCGTAAGTCTGTCGTGAAATCCCCGGGCTTAACCTGGGAATGGCGATGGAGACTGCGAGGCTAGAGTTTGGCAGAGGGGGGTAGAATTCCACGTGTAGCAGTGAAATGCGTAGAGATGTGGAGGAACACCGATGGCGAAGGCAGCCCCCTGGGTCAAAACTGACGCTCATGCACGAAAGCGTGGGGAGCAAACAGGATTAGATACCCTGGTAGTCCACGCCCTAAACGATGTCTACTAGTTGTTGGGTCTTAATTGACTTAGTAACGCAGCTAACGCGTGAAGTAGACCGCCTGGGGAGTACGGTCGCAAGATTAAAACTCAAAGGAATTGACGGGGACCCGCACAAGCGGTGGATGATGTGGATTAATTCGATGCAACGCGAAAAACCTTACCTACCCTTGACATGGCAGGAATCCCGGAGAGATCTGGGAGTGCTCGAAAAGAGAACCTGCACACAGGTGCTGCATGGCTGTCGTCAGCTCGTGTCGTGAGATGTTGGGTTAAGTCCCGCAACGAGCGCAACCCTTGTCATTAGTTGCTACGCAAGAGCACTCTAATGAGACTGCCGGTGACAAACCGGAGGAAGGTGGGGATGACGTCAAGTCCTCATGGCCCTTATGGGTAGGGCTTCACACGTCATACAATGGTACATACAGAGGGCCGCCAACCCGCGAGGGGGAGCTAATCCCAGAAAGTGTATCGTAGTCCGGATTGTAGTCTGCAACTCGACTACATGAAGTTGGAATCGCTAGTAATCGCGGATCAGCATGTCGCGGTGAATACGTTCCCGGGTCTTGTACACACCGCCCGTCACACCATGGGAGCGGGTTTTACCAGAAGTAGGTAGCTTAACCGCAAGGAGGGCGCTTACCACGGTAGGATTCGTGACTGGGGTGAAGTCGTAACAAGGTAGCCGTATCGGAAGGTGCGGCTGGATCACCTCCTTTCTAGAGTCTGCACGGACTCAAACGTTCACACTTATCGGCTGTTAGATCAAAAGAAACGAGCGCGGGTCTGTAGCTCAGCTGGTTAGAGCACCGTGTTGATAACGCGGGGGTCGTTGGTTCGAGCCCAACCAGACCCACCAAGTATCGTGTTGTACCACGGGGGATTAGCTCAGCTGGGAGAGCACCTGCTTTGCAAGCAGGGGGTCGTCGGTTCGATCCCGTCATCCTCCACCACTGCCTTTATGTGTGCGATAGACGCAGACATAAGAGTAGTACTCGTTCTTTAACAATCTGGAAGAAGTAAAGTTTTATTAAGCGTGAATCGAAAGATTCACACTTAGGGTAGTGTTCCGAAAGGAACGCATACAAAAACTCATCAAACACAGTAGTAAGTGCTTAGAACTATAGCCGTCAAGGTTATAGGGACAAGTGACTAAGTGCACATGGCGGATGCCTTGGCGATTACAGGCGATGAAGGACGTAGAAGTCTGCGATAAGCTTCGGGGAGCT
This sequence comes from Pseudoduganella sp. UC29_106, assembly GCF_044055365.1. Taxonomy (NCBI): domain Bacteria; kingdom Pseudomonadati; phylum Pseudomonadota; class Betaproteobacteria; order Burkholderiales; family Oxalobacteraceae; genus Pseudoduganella; species Pseudoduganella sp. UC29_106. The sequence goes on from NZ_CP171977.1 coordinate 565,816, forward strand.
GACAAACAAGCCTTGATCCGAAGATTTCCGAATGGGGAAACCCGGCCTTTTAGGTCATCGTATTCTGAATACATAGGAATACGAAGCGAACGCGGCGAACTGAAACATCTAAGTAGCTGCAGGAAAAGAAATCAACCGAGATTCCCAAAGTAGTGGCGAGCGAAATGGGAAGAGCCTGTACGTGATAGTCGTTTGGATAGTGGAAGCCTCTGGAAATAGGCGCCATAGCGGGTGATAGCCCCGTACACGAAATTCAAGCGGTGGTACTAAGCGTACGACAAGTAGGGCGGGACACGAGAAATCCTGTCTGAAGATGGGGGGACCATCCTCCAAGGCTAAATACTCGTAATCGACCGATAGTGAACCAGTACCGTGAGGGAAAGGCGAAAAGAACCCCGGGAGGGGAGTGAAATAGATCCTGAAACCGTGTGCATACAAACAGTCGGAGCCTCGTAAGGGGTGACGGCGTACCTTTTGTATAATGGGTCAGCGACTTACATTCAGTGGCGAGGTTAACCAGATAGGGGAGCCGTAGAGAAATCGAGTCCGAACAGGGCGCCAGTCGCTGGGTGTAGACCCGAAACCAAGTGATCTATCCATGGCCAGGTTGAAGGTGCGGTAACACGCACTGGAGGACCGAACCCACTAATGTTGAAAAATTAGGGGATGAGCTGTGGATAGGGGTGAAAGGCTAAACAAACTTGGAAATAGCTGGTTCTCTCCGAAAACTATTTAGGTAGTGCCTCAAGTATCACCACCGGGGGTAGAGCACTGTTATGGCTAGGGGGTCATCGCGACTTACCAAACCATTGCAAACTCCGAATACCGGTGAGTGCGAGCTTGGGAGACAGACGTCGGGTGCTAACGTCCGGCGTCAAGAGGGAAACAACCCAGACCGCCAGCTAAGGTCCCAAAGATTGGCTAAGTGGAAAACGAAGTGGGAAGGCTAAAACAGTCAGGATGTTGGCTTAGAAGCAGCCATCATTTAAAGAAAGCGTAATAGCTCACTGATCGAGTCGTCCTGCGCGGAAGATGTAACGGGGCTAAGCCAGTCACCGAAGCTGCGGATATCCGCAAGGATATGGTAGGAGAGCGTTCTGTAAGCCTGCGAAGGTGGCTTGTAAAGGCTGCTGGAGGTATCAGAAGTGCGAATGCTGACATGAGTAGCGATAATGCGGGTGAAAAGCCCGCACGCCGTAAGCCCAAGGTTTCCTGTTCAACGTTCATCGGAGCAGGGTGAGTCGGCCCCTAAGGCGAGGCAGAGATGCGTAGCTGATGGGAAGCAGGTTAATATTCCTGCACCGTCGTATGATGCGATGGGGGGACGGATCGCGGAAGGTTGTCTAGCTGTTGGAATAGCTAGTTTCTGGTTCATAGAAGGTGCTTAGGCAAATCCGGGCACATAATTCAAGGGACTGGGACGAGCGCTCTTGTAGCGCGAAGCAATCGGAAGTGGTTCCAAGAAAAGCCTCTAAGCTTCAGTCATACGAGACCGTACCGCAAACCGACACAGGTGGGCGAGATGAGTATTCTAAGGCGCTTGAGAGAACTCGGGAGAAGGAACTCGGCAAATTGGTACGTAACTTCGGGAAAAGGTACGCCCCGGTAGCTTGACCACTTTACTGTGGAAGGGCGAAAGGGTTGCAATAAACTGGTGGCTGCGACTGTTTAATAAAAACACAGCACTCTGCAAACACGAAAGTGGACGTATAGGGTGTGACGCCTGCCCGGTGCTGGAAGATTAAATGATGGGGTGCAAGCTCTTGATTGAAGTCCCAGTAAACGGCGGCCGTAACTATAACGGTCCTAAGGTAGCGAAATTCCTTGTCGGGTAAGTTCCGACCTGCACGAATGGCGTAACGATGGCCACACTGTCTCCTCCCGAGACTCAGCGAAGTTGAAGTGTTTGTGATGATGCAATCTACCCGCGGCTAGACGGAAAGACCCCATGAACCTTTACTGTAGCTTTGCATTGGACTTTGAACCAATCTGTGTAGGATAGGTGGGAGGCTTTGAAGCGGGGACGCCAGTTCTCGTGGAGCCAACCTTGAAATACCACCCTGGTTTGTTTGAGGTTCTAACCTTGGCCCGTGATCCGGGTCGGGGACAGTGCATGGTAGGCAGTTTGACTGGGGCGGTCTCCTCCTAAAGTGTAACGGAGGAGTTCGAAGGTACGCTAGGTACGGTCGGACATCGTGCTAATAGTGCAATGGCATAAGCGTGCTTAACTGCGAGACCGACAAGTCGAGCAGGTACGAAAGTAGGACATAGTGATCCGGTGGTTCTGTATGGAAGGGCCATCGCTCAACGGATAAAAGGTACTCTGGGGATAACAGGCTGATTCCTCCCAAGAGTTCATATCGACGGGGGAGTTTGGCACCTCGATGTCGGCTCATCACATCCTGGGGCTGTAGCCGGTCCCAAGGGTATGGCTGTTCGCCATTTAAAGTGGTACGTGAGCTGGGTTTAAAACGTCGTGAGACAGTTTGGTCCCTATCTGCCGTGGGCGTTGGAAATTTGAAGGGGGCTGCTCCTAGTACGAGAGGACCGGAGTGGACGAACCTCTGGTGTACCGGTTGTCACGCCAGTGGCATTGCCGGGTAGCTAAGTTCGGAAGAGATAACCGCTGAAAGCATCTAAGCGGGAAACTTGCCTTAAGATGAGATTTCCCGGAGCCTTGAGCTCCTTGAAGGGTCGTTCGAGACCAGGACGTTGATAGGTCAGGTGTGGAAGTGCAGTAATGCATTAAGCTAACTGATACTAATTGCCCGTACGGCTTGTCCCTATAACCTTGCCGGTTATACGCACTTACCGTGTTTGAGATACCCAACTTACTTCTTCCAGATTCAGTGTGGCGCCGCAGTGAGCGGCGACATGCGTACAAGTTATGCCTGATGACCATAGCAAGTCGGTCCCACCCCTTCCCATCCCGAACAGGACCGTGAAACGACTTTGCGCCGATGATAGTGCTGCAACCAGTGTGAAAGTAGGTTATCGTCAGGCTAGTTATTAGAAAAGCCCGCCAGGGCTTTCCGAGATGGGGTCTCGGAAAGCGCTCGGCGGGCTTTTTGCATTCTCAGAACCCAAGGCGTGAACCTGGTGTCTGCCACGATGTGGCAGACACCTGTTTTAGGCCGTGGGTTTTAATTAGCGCGCCAGCTGGTCACCGACGTAGGCGCGGAAGTGCTTGATGCGTCCGGTCACGTCATCCTTGCCCTGGCGCGGCGTGTAGCGCAGGCCCGCCACTTCAACATCCTTGCCCAGATCGATGATCAGGCGGTGCGGGTGCTTCGGCTTCAATCCCGTACCGCTCCACGCGCTGTGCCAGTAGTCGGTAACCTGGCCATTGATCGCATTCAGCGCGCCGCCATCTTCCTTGCTCGCTTCCTCGCTGCTCACGTAGGCGATCGTCCAGTTGGACTGGTCGATGGTTTCGCCTTTGGCATTGAGCAGCGAGATCTCTGCGATGGCGGCGAACTGCTTGCCGTCATGTGCATCCAGCGACTCGAGGCAAAACTGCCGTCCGCGCGCCGGCTGCGAGAACCGGACATCCTGCGTCGCCGAACCCGCGGCGAATTCGCCTTCATGCACCGGCGTCACCCCATCGAGATGCGGCTTGATCTTGCTCGGCGGACGCGCCAGGTCGCGCTCGGGACGCAGCTGATCGAGGATCGGCTTTTTCAGGCCGCTGATGCGCGCAGTCTGCGGGCCAGTGAGGTCGAGCACCACCACTTCGTTGGCGCCGTCGCGAATCCACGGACCGGGCAGGTACATGGTCTGCGTCGGGCCGATGCTCCAGTAGCGCCCCAGGCAGCGGCCATTAATCCACACGATGCCCTGGCCCCAGCTCGACATATCGAGGAAGGTGTCGGCCTGGCGCGATGCGTTGAAGCTGCCGCGCCAGAACGCGGCGCCTTTTGCGCGGCCGGGCTTCCAGGACAGCGGTGGCAATATGCCATCCGCATCGAAGTCGATAGCGCGAATCTCCCAGTTCTCCACCGTCTGCGCCGTGCCGCCTGTCGGCGTAAAGCGCACCGGCCCATGCAGGCCCTTGCGGTCGTGGATCTCCACGCCGAAGTTCACGCGCGCGATCGTGTACAGCATGATCTCCAGCGTGACCGGCTTCGAGCGTGCGGGCAGGTCGACACTGAAGCGCCGATAGCGCGTGTCCATCGTGCCGACCTGTTTGCCGTCCATGAAGACCCACGCCAGATCGCGCACCTTGGCCGCTTCCAGCACGCCCGCCGGACCGGCAGGTAGCGTAACGCGGTAAGCGACGATGCCGCGGCTGATGTCGTACTCCTCCAGCGGACGCGGCGAAACATCGCGGATCACTTTCGGCGGCAGGTTTGCAAACACCGAGGCCGACTCCTTCAGCGCAAACGGCGCAATTTCCAACAGCGGATTCTGCGCCGGCGCCACCGGCAGCGTTTCGCCCGCAGCGAGGAAAGGCTTGATGCCCTCGCGGTAGGCGTCGAACTTCTCGCCCATCCAGCCCGCCTCGCTGATCGGCGCATCGTAATCGTAGCTGCTGGTATCGGGGCGGAAGGGGCGGTCGCAGCCGCCCCACAGGCCGAAGGTCGTGCCGCCGTGCGCCATATAAAGGCTGAAGGAGCCGTTCATCTTCAGCATGGCCTGGATATCTTCGACCGCTTTCGTTGCCGCGCCGCGGCGGTGCGGTGCACCCCAGGTGTCGAACCAGCCGGAGTAGTATTCGCCGCACATCTTCGGCCCCTGCTGCACGGCGGCCAGCGCCTTGAAGCCGGTGGCGGGATCGCTGCCGAAGTTCGCGACCGAGAACAGTTCGGGAATATGGGTACGCGACACCGCATTGGTCGGATTGCACTGGAACAGCGGCACGTCGAACTTCGCATCGAGCAGGGCCTGGCGCATGATGCGCATGTATTCCTTGTCGTCGCTGAAGAAGCCGTATTCGTTCTCGACCTGCACCATCAGGATAGGGCCGCCATGGGTGACCTGCTGCGGACCGAGGACGCGGCCCACTTCCGCCAGCCAGCGCCGCGCCGGATTGATGTAGTTCGGATCGCGCGTACGCAGGAAGGCATCGCCGGGACTCTTGAGCAGCCACCACGGCAGTCCGCCCATCTCCCACTCGGCGCAGGCATAGGGACCGGGACGCAGGATGACCCACAGGCCTTCCTGCTGCGCGAGGCGGCAGAACTCCGCCGCGTCGCGCTGGCCGCTCCAGTCATAGCGGCCTTCGCGCCACTCGTGATAATTCCAGAACAGATAGGCGCAGACGGTGTTCAGGCCCATGGCCTTGATGGCCTTCAGGCGGTGCTGCCAGTATTCGCGCGGCACGCGGGCAAAGTGCATCTCGCCGCAGCGAATCTGCAGCGGTTTGCCGTCCAGCAGGAAGTCGTCGGTGCCGATGGTGAAGCGCGGCGTGGCCGCGTGCAGCGGCAGGAAAATGGTGCCAATGGCAGCCGCCGTGCCTTGCAGGACGCGGCGGCGGAGTGGGTTGCTCGTCATCTGTGGGCTCAGTAGTTGACCGGGTAGTCTTTCGGGAAGCGGCGGCTGGCGAAGGCTTTTTTCTGCGTCCAGTCCTGTGCCGGCGCAGTCCAGTAGCTGTCCGACTCGGGCAGGCCGAGTGGCAGGAAGCTGGCCGACGCGATGTACATGCTGCCGTTGTTCGAGTACCAGTCGCCCAGTTCGGGCTGGTGGCCGGCGAAGCCGATGGTCAGGTAGCCGTCCTTGGTGAAGTTGCTGGGCTCAGTCCAGATGGCCTTGTGGACGGCGTTCATGGCCGCGCGCACCTGGCCCTCCGGCAGGCTTTGCGGCAGTTGCTTGCGCCAGGCCAGCAGGGCCAATGGCTGGAAAGCTGCCGTGCGGTAAGTCAGCGATCGGCCGATAGGTGGATAAGTGCCTTCCGGTGAAATGAACCGCTCCAGGTGTTCGCTAAAGCGCTGCATGCGTTTGAAGGCCTGGGCGCGCAGTTCGGCCGGTTTGCCATTCCAGAACGGGGCGTTGTGGCGCTCCACGACTTCCAGGATCTCCGCCAGCATGGGGTAGATGACGTAAGAGTTGTAGTAATCGAAGTGGAAGGATTCGCCGTCGCTGATCCAGCCGTCGCCCGCATACCATTCATTCATCTTGCGCACGGCCAGGTTCAGTCGCATCGGATCGTATTGCTCGCCGATGGACAGCAGCCAGGCTTCATTCATCGCCGCGAACAGGAGCCAGTTGGTGTATGGCGGGTCGATGCGGCGCAGGGATTTGATCTCGGTGATGATGCGCTGTTTGGTCGCGTTATCCAGCGGTTCCCACAGCGCCTTGGGGGCGCGCATCAGGGCATTGGTGAAGTAGGCGGAATCGACCAGCGTCTGGCCGGGGCCGGACCACAGCAGGTAATCCGGCTCTTCGGATCGACAGAGTTGGCATAGCTTTGCAGGGCCAGTTGCTGCAGGCGCTTGCGCGCGCGGCCTTCCGCGCTGCCTTCATCCGGCAGCGCAAGCCAGGGTGCGGCGCCGGCGATCAGGCGGCCGAAGCATTCGAGATAACTCACGCGCTTGTCGCGGCCATCCCAGGTGGGGCTGACTTCGATCGGGAAGCGCTTCTGCATCGTGCCGGCGGCCATATTGCTGAGGACCGGTTCGCACATCTTCTGCAACAGGCCGGCCATGTAGGCGCGGTCCGCGCTGGCGCCCTGCTGGGTTGCTGCCAGCGCGGGGGCGGCGGCACCGGCCAGGCTGCCCACGGCCGATCCGGCGGCGACAGCTCTCAGGAAGCTGCGTCGTTCCATTTTCGTCTCCTTATGCTTTTGGTATTCATTGATTCTAAGTACTGGAGAAATATGCAATCTATAGTTTATTTATTCCTATCTATGCCATATTGATATACGAACTGTTGCGGGCGCACGTCTTGAAAGCCGCTTGGCATGGGCATACGATGAGTCAATGGACCTACCCCTTGCCAGCCCGCCGGCGCTGCTGTTCATCGAAGGTGAACTGACCTTGCGGCGCGCGTGCGAGTTGAAGGAACGCCTGCTCGCGCGGCTGGCGCGGGCGCAGGTGCTGGAAGTGGATCTGGCCGACGTAACCGCGATCGACTCGGCCGGCCTGCAGCTGCTGTTGATGGTCCGCCGCGAGGCGCGGGCCAGTAGACGGGAGGTTCGGCTGGTGTCGCCGTCGCCCGCGGTTCTCTCTATGTTTTCTTTGCTGCGTATGGAGTCTTCCCTGGAAGGATGCTCCCATGAACCTGGATGAGGGTTTGCAGACTTTTGTAGCCGAAGCGGGCGAACTGTTGTCCGAGATGGAGGATAGTTTGCTCAAGCTGGGGCAGGGCGAGTCTTCCGAGCCGCTGGTTCATGCCGTGTTCCGCGCGGCGCATACGATCAAGGGCACGGCCGGCTTGTTCAGCCTCGATCCCATCGTGGCGTTTACCCATGCAGTGGAGAGTGTGCTGGATGGGGTACGCGACGGGAGCCTGCTGCTCGACGAGCGGCTGGTGGCGCTGCTGCTTTCCTGCGCTGACCATATCGGGGCGATGGTTGCGGACGTCGCCCGCGGCGGGCAGGGAGATCTCGGTTCGGCCGGGGCGCCGCTGCTGGAGAATTTGCATCGCTTGCTGGGGCGTCCGGCGCCCGCTGTTGCCGACAGCGACGCTACCGTTGATGCTGTTGGCGCCGGTGCGTACTGGCATGTGTCAATCCGCTTCGGCGCGGACGCTTTCAGGCAGGGCATGGATCCCGTGGCCTTCATCAGCTATCTTGCGCGGCTGGGCGAGATTGTGGCGATTTCCGTGGTCGAAGAGGCATTGCCGCCGGCTTCGGAGCTGGATGCGGAGAATTGCTATCTGGGCTTTGAGATTGCGCTGCGCAGTGGCGCGATTGGCCAGGCGGATATCGAGAAGGTGTTCGAATTTGCGGAGGGTCATTGCGCGGTGCGCGTCTTGCCGCCGGGGACGCCGCCGCTCGACTTATTGCGGCTTGCGCAGGAACAGCCCCTTCATGCGCGCGCCATCGCCGACGTTCTTCGCGCGACTGGCGGTGCGGTGCCGCCTACTCTGGCGTCCATGGCGCTCCCGCCCGCCGCGGCCATCGTTGCCGCGCCCACCGCTGCAGACGCGTCAACGATGGGCGACGCCGAGCCCAGTGCCGCAGCGCTGGACAAGGCGCCGCCGGACCAGGCAAGCGCGCGAACTATCCGCGTCGATGCCGACCGCCTCGGGCACCTGATCACGCTGGTCGGTGAACTGATTATCGCCAGCGCGCGCACGTCCCTGGCGGGCACCCGCCCGCGCGATCCGGAGCTGCGTGACAGCACCGAGTTGCTGGCCAGTCTGGTCGAAGAGGTGCGGGACAGCGCGTTGCAGTTGCGTATGGTCCGCATCGGCACAACCTTCCGCCGCTTCCAGCGCCTGGTGCATGACGCTGCGCGTGAGCGCAACAAGGAAATCCGCCTGCAAATCAGCGGCGAAGAGGTGGAGCTGGACAAAACCCTGGTCGAGCGCATAGCCGACCCACTGACCCACCTGGTGCGCAATGCGATCGACCATGGCATCGAGTCCACGTCCGAACGGCTGGCGCGCGGCAAGCCGGCCGCCGGCAGGATCACGCTGAACGCCCATCACGATGCCGGCACCATTGTCATCGAAGTCAGCGACGACGGCGCCGGGCTGGCGCGCGGGAAGATACTGGAAAAGGCGATCGCGCAGGGGCTGGCCACTCCAGGCGTGCGGCTGCCGGACAGTGAAGTGCACGCCCTCATCTTCGAACCCGGCTTTTCCACCGCCAGCGAAATCACGGACTTGTCCGGCCGCGGTGTCGGCATGGACGTGGTGAAGCGGAACATCGAAGCCCTGCGCGGCAGCATCGCCATCGACAGCAAGGAAGGCGAGGGCACGACGATCCGCGTGCGGCTGCCGCTCACGCTGGCCATCGTCGACTGCCTGCTGGTGCGCGTGGGCGCCTCCAGTTTCGCCCTGCCATTGAGCATGGTGGACGAATGCGTCGCCAGTTCGCCCGAGGAAGCCGGCGGCCTGCACCAGCTGCGGGGCGAGGTGCTGCCGGTGCTGGTGCTGCGCGAGCTGTTCCATCTGAGCGGTCCGGCGCCGCGCCGCATGAGCATTGTCGTCGTGCGTCACGCGGGACAGAAAGCGGGCCTGGTGGTGGATGCGCTGCTGGGGCAGATCCAGGCCGTCATGAAGCCGCTCAGCCCTTTGCTGGCCGGCGTGCGCTGCATCAGCGGTTCGACCATCCTGGGCAGCGGTGAAGTGGCGTTGGTGCTGGACTTGCCTACGCTGCTCAAGCAAAACAAGGAGACAACGCCATGCTGAGTAGATTGCCTGCTGTGGTAAGGCTTGGTGCACTGGTTGGCACGCTGGTCCTCGTGATGATGGCCATCGGATATGTCGGGTTGCGGGGCATGGAGTTCAGCAATTCACGCCTGAAAATGGTTTACGAAGACCGCACTGTCGCACTGGTGGAGCTGTCCAAGGTCAACGAAGCGATGCTGCGCATGCGCCACCGCATGGTGATGGCGGCTGCAGCGTCCACGGTTCCCGAGGTGGAGAAGGTGATCCAGGGCGGCTCCCACCTGGACGAGCTGTTTCGCAAGAATTGGACGGGCTATCTGGCCACCGCCATGACGCAGGAAGAACGCAAGATCGTCGCGGAGTTCAATGCCTCGTGGAGCGACTGGCAGGAGATGCGCAAGGACGTGCTGGCGCTGGCCACGGCCGGCAAGCATAAGGAGTCGCTGGCTGCGGCCTATGCAGCCGATCCGCAGATGCGGCAAACGCTGGACCTGATGAATCGCCTGCTGGATGTGCAGGAAAACGCGGCGCGCGATGACTACGCGAGCGCCACGGCGACGACGATGACCTATATGCGTTTGAACCTGGCGCTGATTATTGTGGGCGTCACGGGCGGCACGTTGCTGTCCTGGATCCTGATCCACAGTATGCGGCGGCAGCTGGGCGGAGAGGCGTACTACGTGACGGAAATCGTGCACCAGGTCGCGCAAGGCAAGCTGCAGATCGATATCCGCCTGCGCGAGGGCGATAAAACCAGCTTGCTGGCGTCCATGAAAAATATGGTGGAAAAGCTGCGCGGCGTGGTCACGGAGGTCGGCAATGGCGCGCTGGCGCTGGCGGCCGCCGCGGAACAGGTGAGCGCCACGGCGCAGTCGCTGTCGCAGACGGCCAACCAGCAGGCCGCCAGCGTGGAGGAGACCAGCGCCTCGGTGGAGCAAATGAATGCCTCCGTCAGCCAGAATACGGACAATGCGCGCGTGACCGACACGATTGCCCGCAAGGCCGCGGAGGAAGCCGGCGAAAGCGGCGCGGCCGTCGGCAGCACGGTTGCCGCCATGCGCGAGATCGCCAAGAAGATCGTGATCATCGACGATATCGCCTACCAGACCAACCTGCTGGCCCTGAATGCCGCCATCGAGGCCGCGCGTGCGGGCGAACATGGCAAAGGCTTTGCCGTGGTTGCGGCCGAGGTGCGCAAACTGGCCGAGCGCAGCCAGATAGCGGCCCAGGAGATCGGCGACGTGGCCACCAATAGCGTGGACCTGGCGCAGCGCGCGGGCGATCTGCTGAATGCGATGGTGCCGAATATCCAGAAGACGTCCGGCCTCGTGCAGGAAATCACGGCGGCATCGGCCGAGCAGGCGTCGGGACTGGGCCAGATCAGCAGCGCGATGGGGCAACTCAGCCAGGTCACGCAGCAGAACGCGGCCGGCTCCGAGGAGCTGGCGGCAACGGCGGAAGAAATGAGCACCCAGGCGGAGCACCTGCAGCACCTGATCGGTTTCTTCGAGGTCGGTGGCCTGAAGGCGGCTGCCAGGGCGCCCGAAGCGCCGCCACGTGCGTCCGGCCACCGCATCAAGGGCGGCGAAGGGCCGGACGAAGCCCACTTCACCCGCTTCTGAGGCCGCGATGACGCAGCAATATCTGAGTTTCATGCTGGGCGGCGAAATGTTCGCGATGAACATACTCTCCGTGCGCGAGATCATCGAGTACGCGGGTGAGACCGAGGTGCCGATGATGCCGCCCTGTGTACGCGGCGTGATCAACCTGCGCGGCGCCGTGGTGCCGGTACTCGACCTCGGGATGCGTTTCGGCCGTCCGCCCAGCCAGATCGGGCGCCGCAGCTGCACCGTGATCGTTGAGGCGGAGGGGATCATCATCGGTGTGCTGGTGGATGCCGTCAACGCCGTGCTGGACATCGACCCGGCCGACGTGGAGCCGGCGCCCAGCTTCGGCGCCCGTTTGCGCAACGACTTTATCGCTGGCGTCGGCAAATCGAACGGCCGCCTGGTCATCCTGCTCAATATGGAGGCGGTGCTGGCGCTGGAGGAAATCGTGGGGCTATCATGAGCGGCATGGAGAGCCCTATTACACCGCTGACGGACCGCGAATTCGGCCTGTTCCAGCGTTTCATCGAGAAGTCCGCGGGCATTGCACTGTCGGCGGCCAAGAAGCCCCTGGTGGCGGGCCGGCTGGCGAAGCGCCTGCATCACCACCGGATTGTCAGCTTCAGCGACTACTATGAGCTGATCACAAACGGCAAGGCGCCGGATGAAACCCAGCTGGCGATCGACCTGCTCACCACCAATGAAACCTATTTCTTCCGCGAGATGCAGCATTTCGACCTGCTGCGCAAGCTGGCCGCCGCGCCGCGCACCGCGCGCCGTCCCTGGCGGGCCTGGAGCGCGGCCTGCGCCACCGGCGAGGAAGCCTACAGCATCGCCATGGTGCTGGCGGACGCGCGGCCGGGCGAGGAGTGGGAAGTGGTGGCCAGCGATATCAGCGCGCGCGTGCTGGCGACGGCGCGCCACGGCCATTATCCGATGGTGCGCGCCCAGCACATTCCACCCTTGTACTTGCAGCGCTATTGCCTGAAGGGCTTCGGCCCGGAGGAGGGCACGATGCTGGTCAGCCGCCTGCTGCGCGAACGGGTCGATTTCCTGCGCATAAACCTGAACGCGCCGGCCTTGCCGTCGCTGGACCGCTTCGACGTCATTTTCCTGCGCAATGTGCTGATCTACTTCAGTCCCGCGGTGCGGCGCCACGTCGTCAGCCGCGTGCTTGAGCTGCTGCGGCCGGGCGGCTATCTGTTCATCGGCCATGCGGAAAGCCTGCATGACTGCCTGGGACCGATCCAGGTCGTGCAACCGTCCGTGTATCGCAAGGTGTAAGCCATGCTGACTGATACGATCATCGACATCTATCTGCTTCCGGGCGAGTGCTTTGTCGGTGATGCGCGCCACCGCATCCGCACTGTGCTCGGTTCATGCGTGTCGATCACCCTGTGGCATCCGCAGCGGCGCATCGGAGCCATGTCGCATTTCCTGCTGTCGCAGCGCGGCAAGCGGGGCTTGGCGGAGCTGAGCGGGCGCTATGGGGAGGACGCCATGGTGCTGATGGCCGGCCAGCTGCAATCGCACGGTGTGCAGCCGCACGACTGCCAGGCCAAGATTTTCGGCGGCAGCATGATGTTTCCCAAGATCGAGCGGCGCGGCTTGCAGGCGATTGGACGGCGCAATGGCGAAGAGGCGGAAAAGCTGCTGCAGAAGTATGGGGTGCCGGTGGTCTCGCGCTCGCTGTTCGGCGTGGGCCATCGGCAGATCGTCTTTGAAGTCGCCACGGGCGACGTCTGGGTCAGGCAGGGGGAAGCATGAAGCAGGTACGCGTGATGGTGGTCGATGATTCCGCAGTGGTGCGGCAGGTGCTTTCCGGCCTGCTGAACCGGGAGCCGGACATCACGGTCATGCACGCGGTGGCCGATCCTATCCTGGCTTCCGAGCGCATGCGCCTGCAATGGCCGGATGTGATCGTGCTCGATATCGAGATGCCGCGCATGGATGGCATCACTTTCCTGCGCAAGATCATGGGGGAGCGGCCCACGCCCGTCGTCATCTGTTCCTCGTTGACGGAAAAAGGCGCACGCGTTTCGATGGATGCCCTGGCGGCGGGTGCGGTATCGGTGGTCAGCAAGCCGCGGCTGGATCTGCACCAGGGCGCAAGCGAAAGCGGCGATGAATTGATTGCCGCGGTGCGCAGCGCGGCCCAGGCCAATGTGCAGCGGCTGGCCCAGCGCGCCGCGGCGCCGCTTGCCCTGCCGGCCGAAAGGCTGAGCGCGGATGCCGTGCTGCCGCCGGCGGCGGAAGGCGGCCGCACGCCGCCTGCCACGGGCCGTATCGTCGCGCTGGGCACTTCCACCGGCGGCACGCAGGCGCTGGAGCGCATCCTGGCCGCGCTGCCGCCCCAATCTCCGGGCATTGTGGTCGTGCAGCACATGCCCGAGCAATTCACGGCTGCTTTTGCACAAAGGCTGGATAAGCTGTGTGAAGTCACGGTGCGCGAGGCATGCAGATAACGATACGCTGATCCCCGGCCTGGTGCTGATCGCGCCGGGTGGCAAGCACATGGTGCTTCGGCGCACCGGCACGCGCTACCATGTGGAGGTCGTGGATGGGCCGCTGGTGAACCGGCACCGGCCCTCGGTCGATGTGCTGTTCCGCTCCGTCGCAAAAAGCGCCGGGCCGAATGCGCTCGGCGTTATCATGACCGGCATGGGCGACGATGGCGCCGCCGGCCTGCTGGAGATGCGCCAGTCCGGCGCCCGCACGCTGGCGCAGGATGAGCCCAGCTGCGTGGTGTATGGCATGCCGCGCGAGGCGGTGCGGCGCGGCGCGGTGGAGCGCAGCGTGGCACTGGACGCCATCGCCCGTGAAATCCTGCAGCACCATGCGTCTGCATGAAGGGGAGGCCGAATGAAGGATCTGAGCGGATGCACTGCGCTGATCGTGGAAGACAGCCCGGTGCAGCGTGACCACGTGGCAGGCCTGCTGCGTGAAACAGGCTTTGGTTCCGTCCTGCTAGCCGAAGACGGCATTGCCGCATTGCGCGCGCTGGAGCTGCAATCCGGCCCCGTCGATCTCGTGCTGACCGATATGGACATGCCCGGCATGGACGGCCTTGAGCTGATCCAGCATCTCGCCCAGCGGCGCCTCGCGGCAAACCTGATTGCAGCCAGCGCCAACGCCGGGCGCCTGTCCGAAGCCGTACAAGGCATGCCGGCCGACACGCCAACCCGCCTGCTCGCCACCATTCCCAAACCGATTCGCCTCGAAGGCCTGCGCACCATCCTGGAAAACCATGAGTTGTTGCCGCGCGCCCAGCTGGAGGCGGCACAGGAGGCTTCGGCCTCCGAAGTGGAAGAGGGCCTGCGCCACGGCCAGTTCGTCGCCTGGTACAAGCCGCGTGTGGCACTGGATAGCGGAAGGCTGGCTGGCGTTGCGGTCGAAGCGCGCTGGCACCATCCGCAGCGCGGTCCGCTGGCGCCGAGTGCCTTCATCGAAAGCATCGACAACGGGCCGCTGGCGGCGGCCCTGCTGCTCGCCGTGGTGCAGCAGGCGACAGCGCAGCTTCGCGAATGGGAGGAAATGGGCCTGACGCTGAAACTCTGCCTGCCAATGCCGCCGCCCGTCCTGTTCGACATGCCGCACCTGAACGAGATTGCCGCCACGCTGACCGAGGCGGGCATCAAACCCGCCAACGTCAGCTTCGAAGTCAGCGAGGCCGTGGTCGCGGCGAGCGAGCCGGTCTTCCTCCATAACCTCGATCGACTCAGCCTGCGCGGCTTTGCGATCGGTGCGCGCCATTGCGGCCGTTATGAGGCGGGCCTGCGGCAGTATGCCTGCTTCCCGCTCAGTGAGCTGGTGCTGGACAGCCTGTTCGTCAACGAGGCGGCGCGCCGCAGCAATCGTCGCCCCTTGCTGGAAGGGCTGCTGGACATCGCGGCCCAGCTGGATCTGGCGACCTGCTGCGACGGCATCGAGCAGGCGGAGGACTGGCTGCTGCTGCGCGACCTGGGATGCGCAACAGGCCAGGGCCCTCTGATCGCCGCGCCGATGCAGGCGGCAGACTTCGTGGTCTGGTACAAGGAAAGCCGCCAGCGCCTGCGCACGCAGGCAGCGGTCAGTGGTGCGGCGCCACCAGCGGCAGGGACAGCGTAAAGCAGGTTCCCTTCCCAGGCTCGCTGCTGACGTCGATGCGGCCGCCGAGGATGTCGGTCACGATATTGTGGACGATGTGCAGGCCGAGGCCCGAACCGCCCACGCCCATCTTGGTGGTAAAGAAGGGATCGAAGATGCGCTGCAGGTTGGAAGCGTCGATCCCGTTCCCGTCGTCGCGCACGTGGAGGGCGATCCATTCGTCCTGCTCATATTCGGCCGCCAGCTCCACCTGGCCCGTCTTGCGCCCGTCGAAACCGTGCACCAGGGCGTTGTTCACCAGGTTGGCGATGACCTGGCCAAGTGGACCGGGGAAGCTGTCCATCATCAGCTCGGGCGGAATGTTCTGCACCACCTGGTAGGGCGTGCGTTTGATGGTCGGCATCAGCGTCAGCACATTTCCCGACACGACTTCGGATAACAGGAAGGTGCGACGCTGGGTGCTGGTCTGGTCTACTGCGACCTGCTTGAAGTTGGTGACCATGTCCGCCGCGCGCTGCAGGTTGCGCATCAGGATCTCGGTGGTTGTCTGCGCGTTCTCCAGATAGTGCTGGAGTTCCGACCGGCGCAGTGGTTCGCCCGGCTTGAAGTGCCCCAGAATTTCACCGGTCTGCGCTTCGAAGGTGCTGGCCACCATCAGGCTGTTGCCGATCGGCGTATTCAGTTCGTGCGCGATGCCGGCGACCAGGGCGCCCAGCGCGGCCAGCTTCTCGTTGTGGACGAGATCTTCCTTGGCGCGGGTCAGGGTTTCGTACATCTGCTGCAGGTCCCGGTTGGCCTTGCGCAGCGCCAGGTGGGTATTGATGCGGGCCAGGACTTCTTCGACCTGGAAGGGCTTCGTAATGTAATCGACGCCGCCGGCGCCGAAACCACTGACGATCTGCTTGGCGTCGCTCAGGCCTGTCATGAAGATCACGGGGATGTCATGGGTGGCCGTATCGGCTTTCAGGCGGCGGCAGGCTTCGAAGCCGTCCAGGCCGGGCATCACGATGTCGAGCAGGATCAGGTCGGGCTGGGCCAGCACCGCGCGCATCATGCCTTCGCGCGCGTCGTGGGCGAGCACGACGAGGAAGCCATGGCGGCTCAGGTGATCGAGCAGCGCCAATAGCAGGGTAGGTGAGTCGTCGACCACCAAAATAGTGGGCGGACGGGAGGCACTTGTCATATGCCAGTCACTTTGCTATAGTTCGGTCCCTCGCAACGCAACGCAGCGTCAACGACGCAGCGAAACGAAGCGAAGAAAACGAGGGGTTGACGAGTTGCACGCTGTACCGCATAATCTCGCTTCTCTGCTGCCGACAAACACAACGCTTTGTCAACATAACGCAGCGATCTTTAAAAATCAACAGTCGATAAGTGTGGGCGTTTGATGATGTGCAACGCGCCGAATGGCGCGATGCTCAAAATATTAGTTTCAAACGCTCGCACAAAATAAACGTAAATCTCTTTATCGAGATTTCGTCAGTATTTTGAGTGAGTGACCCGCTAGAAATAGCGAAAACAGAGATTGAACTGAAGAGTTTGATCCTGGCTCAGATTGAACGCTGGCGGCATGCTTTACACATGCAAGTCGAACGGCAGCGCGGGCTTCGGCCTGGCGGCGAGTGGCGAACGGGTGAGTAATATATCGGAACGTACCCAAGAGTGGGGGATAACGTAGCGAAAGTTACGCTAATACCGCATACGATCTCAGGATGAAAGCAGGGGACCGCAAGGCCTTGTGCTCCTGGAGCGGCCGATATCTGATTAGCTAGTTGGTGAGGTAAAGGCTCACCAAGGCAACGATCAGTAGCTGGTCTGAGAGGACGACCAGCCACACTGGAACTGAGACACGGTCCAGACTCCTACGGGAGGCAGCAGTGGGGAATTTTGGACAATGGGGGCAACCCTGATCCAGCAATGCCGCGTGAGTGAAGAAGGCCTTCGGGTTGTAAAGCTCTTTTGTCAGGGAAGAAAAGGGAGTGGCTAATATCCATTCCTGCTGACGGTACCTGAAGAATAAGCACCGGCTAACTACGTGCCAGCAGCCGCGGTAATACGTAGGGTGCAAGCGTTAATCGGAATTACTGGGCGTAAAGCGTGCGCAGGCGGTTTCGTAAGTCTGTCGTGAAATCCCCGGGCTTAACCTGGGAATGGCGATGGAGACTGCGAGGCTAGAGTTTGGCAGAGGGGGGTAGAATTCCACGTGTAGCAGTGAAATGCGTAGAGATGTGGAGGAACACCGATGGCGAAGGCAGCCCCCTGGGTCAAAACTGACGCTCATGCACGAAAGCGTGGGGAGCAAACAGGATTAGATACCCTGGTAGTCCACGCCCTAAACGATGTCTACTAGTTGTTGGGTCTTAATTGACTTAGTAACGCAGCTAACGCGTGAAGTAGACCGCCTGGGGAGTACGGTCGCAAGATTAAAACTCAAAGGAATTGACGGGGACCCGCACAAGCGGTGGATGATGTGGATTAATTCGATGCAACGCGAAAAACCTTACCTACCCTTGACATGGCAGGAATCCCGGAGAGATTTGGGAGTGCTCGAAAGAGAACCTGCACACAGGTGCTGCATGGCTGTCGTCAGCTCGTGTCGTGAGATGTTGGGTTAAGTCCCGCAACGAGCGCAACCCTTGTCATTAGTTGCTACGCAAGAGCACTCTAATGAGACTGCCGGTGACAAACCGGAGGAAGGTGGGGATGACGTCAAGTCCTCATGGCCCTTATGGGTAGGGCTTCACACGTCATACAATGGTACATACAGAGGGCCGCCAACCCGCGAGGGGGAGCTAATCCCAGAAAGTGTATCGTAGTCCGGATTGTAGTCTGCAACTCGACTACATGAAGTTGGAATCGCTAGTAATCGCGGATCAGCATGTCGCGGTGAATACGTTCCCGGGTCTTGTACACACCGCCCGTCACACCATGGGAGCGGGTTTTACCAGAAGTAGGTAGCTTAACCGCAAGGAGGGCGCTTACCACGGTAGGATTCGTGACTGGGGTGAAGTCGTAACAAGGTAGCCGTATCGGAAGGTGCGGCTGGATCACCTCCTTTCTAGAGTCTGCACGGACTCAAACGTCCACACTTATCGGCTGTTAGATCAAAAGAAACGAGCGCGGGTCTGTAGCTCAGCTGGTTAGAGCACCGTGTTGATAACGCGGGGGTCGTTGGTTCGAGCCCAACCAGACCCACCAGGTATCGTGTTGTACCACGGGGGATTAGCTCAGCTGGGAGAGCACCTGCTTTGCAAGCAGGGGGTCGTCGGTTCGATCCCGTCATCCTCCACCACTGCCTTTATGTGTGCGATAGACGCAGACATAAGAGTAGTACTCGTTCTTTAACAATCTGGAAGAAGTAAAGTTTTATTAAGCGTGAATCGAAAGATTTACACTTAGGGTAGTGTTCCGAAAGGAACGCATACAAAAACTCATCAAACACAGTAGTAAGTGCTTAGAACTATAGCCGTCAAGGTTATAGGGACAAGTGACTAAGTGCACATGGCGGATGCCTTGGCGATTACAGGCGATGAAGGACGTAGAAGTCTGCGATAAGCTTCGGGGAGCTGACAAACAAGCTTTGATCCGAAGATTTCCGAATGGGGAAACCCGGCCTTATAGGTCATCGTATTCTGAATACATAGGAATACGAAGCGAACGCGGCGAACTGAAACATCTAAGTAGCTGCAGGAAAAGAAATCAACCGAGATTCCCAAAGTAGTGGCGAGCGAAATGGGAAGAGCCTGTACGTGATAGTCGTTTGGATAGTGGAAGCCTCTGGAAATAGGCGCCATAGCGGGTGATAGCCCCGTACACGAAATTCAAGCGGTGGTACTAAGCGTACGACAAGTAGGGCGGGACACGAGAAATCCTGTCTGAAGATGGGGGGACCATCCTCCAAGGCTAAATACTCGTAATCGACCGATAGTGAACCAGTACCGTGAGGGAAAGGCGAAAAGAACCCCGGGAGGGGAGTGAAATAGATCCTGAAACCGTGTGCATACAAACAGTCGGAGCCTCGTAAGGGGTGACGGCGTACCTTTTGTATAATGGGTCAGCGACTTACATTCAGTGGCGAGGTTAACCAGATAGGGGAGCCGTAGAGAAATCGAGTCCGAACAGGGCGCCAGTCGCTGGGTGTAGACCCGAAACCAAGTGATCTATCCATGGCCAGGTTGAAGGTGCGGTAACACGCACTGGAGGACCGAACCCACTAATGTTGAAAAATTAGGGGATGAGCTGTGGATAGGGGTGAAAGGCTAAACAAACTTGGAAATAGCTGGTTCTCTCCGAAAACTATTTAGGTAGTGCCTCAAGTATCACCACCGGGGGTAGAGCACTGTTATGGCTAGGGGGTCATCGCGACTTACCAAACCATTGCAAACTCCGAATACCGGTGAGTGCGAGCTTGGGAGACAGACGTCGGGTGCTAACGTCCGGCGTCAAGAGGGAAACAACCCAGACCGCCAGCTAAGGTCCCAAAGATTGGCTAAGTGGAAAACGAAGTGGGAAGGCTAAAACAGTCAGGATGTTGGCTTAGAAGCAGCCATCATTTAAAGAAAGCGTAATAGCTCACTGATCGAGTCGTCCTGCGCGGAAGATGTAACGGGGCTAAGCCAGTCACCGAAGCTGCGGATATCCGCAAGGATATGGTAGGAGAGCGTTCTGTAAGCCTGCGAAGGTGGCTTGTAAAGGCTGCTGGAGGTATCAGAAGTGCGAATGCTGACATGAGTAGCGATAATGCGGGTGAAAAGCCCGCACGCCGTAAGCCCAAGGTTTCCTGTTCAACGTTCATCGGAGCAGGGTGAGTCGGCCCCTAAGGCGAGGCAGAGATGCGTAGCTGATGGGAAGCAGGTTAATATTCCTGCACCGTCGTATGATGCGATGGGGGGACGGATCGCGGAAGGTTGTCTAGCTGTTGGAATAGCTAGTTTCTGGTTCATAGGAGGTACTTAGGCAAATCCGGGTACGTAATCCAAGGGACTGGGACGAGCGCTCTTGTAGCGCGAAGCAATCGGAAGTGGTTCCAAGAAAAGCCTCTAAGCTTCAGTCATACGAGACCGTACCGCAAACCGACACAGGTGGGCGAGATGAGTATTCTAAGGCGCTTGAGAGAACTCGGGAGAAGGAACTCGGCAAATTGGTACCGTAACTTCGGGAAAAGGTACGCCCCGGTAGCTTGACCACTTTACTGTGGAAGGGCGAAAGGGTTGCAATAAACTGGTGGCTGCGACTGTTTAATAAAAACACAGCACTCTGCAAACACGAAAGTGGACGTATAGGGTGTGACGCCTGCCCGGTGCTGGAAGATTAAATGATGGGGTGCAAGCTCTTGATTGAAGTCCCAGTAAACGGCGGCCGTAACTATAACGGTCCTAAGGTAGCGAAATTCCTTGTCGGGTAAGTTCCGACCTGCACGAATGGCGTAACGATGGCCACACTGTCTCCTCCCGAGACTCAGCGAAGTTGAAGTGTTTGTGATGATGCAATCTACCCGCGGCTAGACGGAAAGACCCCATGAACCTTTACTGTAGCTTTGCATTGGACTTTGAACCAATCTGTGTAGGATAGGTGGGAGGCTTTGAAGCGGGGACGCCAGTTCTCGTGGAGCCAACCTTGAAATACCACCCTGGTTTGTTTGAGGTTCTAACCTTGGCCCGTGATCCGGGTCGGGAACAGTGCATGGTAGGCAGTTTGACTGGGGCGGTCTCCTCCTAAAGTGTAACGGAGGAGTTCGAAGGTACGCTAGGTACGGTCGGACATCGTGCTAATAGTGCAATGGCATAAGCGTGCTTAACTGCGAGACCGACAAGTCGAGCAGGTACGAAAGTAGGACATAGTGATCCGGTGGTTCTGTATGGAAGGGCCATCGCTCAACGGATAAAAGGTACTCTGGGGATAACAGGCTGATTCCTCCCAAGAGTTCATATCGACGGGGGAGTTTGGCACCTCGATGTCGGCTCATCACATCCTGGGGCTGTAGCCGGTCCCAAGGGTATGGCTGTTCGCCATTTAAAGTGGTACGTGAGCTGGGTTTAAAACGTCGTGAGACAGTTTGGTCCCTATCTGCCGTGGGCGTTGGAAATTTGAAGGGGGCTGCTCCTAGTACGAGAGGACCGGAGTGGACGAACCTCTGGTGTACCGGTTGTCACGCCAGTGGCATTGCCGGGTAGCTAAGTTCGGAAGAGATAACCGCTGAAAGCATCTAAGCGGGAAACTTGCCTTAAGATAAGATTTCCCGGAGCCTTGAGCTCCTTGAAGGGTCGTTCGAGACCAGGACGTTGATAGGTCAGGTGTGGAAGTGCAGTAATGCATTAAGCTAACTGATACTAATTGCCCGTACGGCTTGTCCCTATAACCTTGCCGGTTATACGCACTTACCGTGTTTGAGATACCCACTTACTTCTTCCAGATTCAGTGTGGCGCCGCAGTGAGCGGCGACATACGTACAAGTTATGCCTGATGACCATAGCAAGTCGGTCCCACCCCTTCCCATCCCGAACAGGACCGTGAAACGACTTTGCGCCGATGATAGTGCTGCAACCAGTGTGAAAGTAGGTTATCGTCAGGCTAGTTATTAGAAAAGCCCGCCAGGCATCAATGCCGGCGGGCTTTTTGCTTTCTTAGCACCCACGGCCTAAAACTGGTGTCTGCCACGATGTGGCAGACACCTGGTTCACGCCGTGGGTTTTCTCAGACGCCCCAGACGATATCGTGTCCCCCGGACTTCGCTGCGCGGAGCATTTCGAGCAACGGGAATGCGCGCTGCGCGAAACCGACTTTTTGCGATTCCGCCATGTCGCTATCCTCCCCTTCTTCGGGCAGGGCGTGGGTCGGCAAATGTTGGGCGTTGTTGGAGTCGACTTCCGGGTGAAGTTTGCTGAGCGCCACCTCTTTTCCAGCAGAAGCAGCGCTGAGCCCACTTCGGCTGCGGTGATCACACCCCGGGTGGGGCTCTTCTGCAGCAGGTCCATGATGCGTTCCACATGCTCATGAGCCATCATGACTTGCGGCGATGATATGGAGTTAAATTTGATCAACATGGCGCGCTTCCCGTAATGTGTTGATGTGTTAGTACGATATCACTTTCTGCCCTTTGGCACATGCGTGCACCGTGCTATTTAATTCAATTTAAACGAACTAATGAAGGTATCAACTACCTCGTCATTGATTTCCTTCGACCGGCCCACCACCACCACCTGGTAAGCCCGTTTTCCCTGGGATAGGAAGCGCGCATGCATGCGCATCGGGGGTGCCGTTCTGTACGCCGCTGGCGTCCACCAGGAAAGCGCCGTCTTTCGTGCTTTCCTTATTCACGGTAGCACCAATATTCCGCACCATTTGCGCTTTCATCGCTTGCACCGCCTGGGCGGCCTTATCCGCATCCGGCAATTCCACGCTGCCGACCGCGAACATCGTGCCCTCGACTTCGGCGGCGGCCATGCTCATATTCACTTGCTGCCCATCAAGATTGATAACGCGGCTGTGAGTGGCAGGCTTGCCCGGGAACAGCACGGAGAAGGGCGCATCGCTACTGCGGAAGTCGCGCCAGTCGTATTTCGGGCTGCAGGCCATCAGGGCGGCAGCGGCTGCCAGCACTGCGAGAGTGCGTTTCGTTTTCAAAATCTTCATTGTGTGATGGTAGCAGGGCGGCGCGTTGCGCGGTATCGCTCCAGCCCTTCGAACACTGCCATGCCGATGAGCATGGAGACCGTGAAAATCAGCGCGGCACTGCTGCCCCGGCCCAGCGAGTTGATGGCCGGACCGGGACAATAGCCGGCCAGTCCCCAGCCGACGCCGAAAGCGAGGCTGCCGATAAGCAGGCGCCGGTCGATTTTCGTACTCGCAGGCAGCTGCACAGGTGTGCCGAGCACGCTGGCACGACGACGCTTTGCCAGGGCGAATCCGGGCGCGGCTGCCGCGACGGCGCCCAGCATGACGAAGGCGAGCGAGGGGTCCCAGTCGCCGGCAAGATCGAGGAAGGCGGTGACTTTGGCTGGATCGGTCATGCCTGAAAGGATCAGTCCGATGCCGAACACCAGGCCACAAATGAGTGCGATCAGGGTTTGCATGGCTTCAGGCGATCAGGTGGCGGAGAACGAAAACGGTGGCAAAGCCGGCCAGCATAAAGGCAGCCGTGGCGACAAGCGACCTGGGCGACATGCGGGAGACGCCGCAGACGCCGTGTCCGCTGGTGCAGCCGGAGCCATAGCGTGTGCCGATGCCGACCAGCAGCCCGGCTGCGACCAGCCCGGCCGGGCCGGCGGCAACGCGCACTTCCGGCAGCGGCAGGAACAGCGCATACACCAGCGGCGCGCCGATCAGGCCGGCAAGGAAGGCCAGCCGCCAGCTGACATCGCCTTTGCGCGGTACCAGCAGGCCGCCCACGATGCCACTGACGCCGGCAACGCGTCCATTCATCAATATCAGTACGGTGGCGCTGAGTCCGATCAGGATGCCGCCCGCCAGCGAAGTCCAGGGCGTGAAGTTGCTCATGATTTCTCCTTCGGACAGAATTGTTCATACAACGTTTGCAGCACGGCCAGCGCCGCCGGACTGGCGATGCTGTAATAGATCTGCTTACCCTCGCGGCGCGTGTTTACCAGCTCTTCATTTCGCAGCACGGTCAGCTGCTGCGATAAGGTAGGCTGGCGGATGCCGGTGCTTTCCTCCAGTTCGCTGACGCAGTGCGCGCCTTCCGTCAGCTGGCAAAGCAGCATCAGGCGGTCCTGGTTGGCCAGCGCTTTCAGCAGGGAGGTGGCGGCGCCGGCGGCGGCGCGCAGTTCTTCTGTCGAGGTCATTCCTTATCCATCGAAATATCTTTTTATAGTATATCAAAAAATATATTGATGAGTCAGAATGGCCGTAAGCCCCGCCGCATCTGAATGGCTTCACTGACGTGATGCGGCGCGACCGTGCGCTCTCCTGCCAGGTCGGCAATGGTGCGCGCGACGCGCAACACGCGGTGGTAGGAGCGGGCGGACCAGTCGAACTTGGCCATTGCAGCGCGCAGGACGTCGATGCCGGCCGCGTTCGGCTTGCAGTAGCGGTCGATTTCGCGCGGGGTGAGCTCCTGGTTGCTCTTTTGCTGGCGCATCAGCTGCCGCTTGAAGGCCGCTTCGACACGGTTGGCGATCCGGTCTGACGTCTCGCCGCTGGCGTCCGCTTCCAGCACTGTCGCTGGAACAGGACCGACTTCGATCTGCATGTCGATGCGGTCGAGTAGCGGCCCGGAAACGCGGCCCTGGTAGCGCAGGATAGCGTCCGGCGTGCAGCGACACTGGCCACCGGGATGGCCGAGGTAGCCGCAGGGACAAGGGTTCATGGCGGCGACCAGCTGGAAGCGCGCCGGGAAGTCGGCGTGCCGTGCCGCGCGCGAGATCGTCACGTGGCCCGATTCCAGCGGTTCGCGCAGCACTTCCAGTACGCGGCGGTCGAATTCCGGCAGTTCATCGAGGAAGAGCACGCCGCAATGGGCGAGCGAGATCTCGCCGGGGCGCGGCACGCTGCCGCCGCCCACCAGCGCCGCGCCGGAGGAAGTGTGGTGGGGCGCACGGAAGGGCCTGGTTTTCCAGCCAGTCAGCGAAAAGCCGCCGATCAGGGATTGGACGGCGGCGGCCTCCAGCGCTTCGTCATCGGTCATCGCGGGCAGGACGCCGGCGAAACGGCTGGCCAGCATCGTCTTGCCGGCGCCGGGCGGGCCGATCAGCAAGATCGAATGGCGGCCTGCCGCGGCGACTTCCAGTGCGCGCTTGGCGTGCTGCTGGCCTTTGACGTCGGCGAAGTCGAGGTAGGGGGAGGCCAGCGGCAGCGGCGATGCCTGGTAGCGCTCCAGCGCAAATACGGGCTCATCCGGCACGCGCCGTTTGCGCGGGCGGGCAGGGGCGACGCAGTCCGAGCCGACGCCGGAACCGTCCAGCGGCGGTCGCTCGCCATCGCTCCAGCCGCGTCCGGCATCTTCCGGATTGGCGAGCGTAGGTGTGCCGCCGAAGTGGGCGCAGACCTGGAGCAGGGTGGCGGCGGGATAAATGGCAGCGTCGTGCACCAGCGCGGCTTCCTCGGCATTGGCATGGGGCAGGATGAAGGCGCGTCCGCTGCGGGTGGAATCGCGGTGCATGGCGTAAGTCATGGCCAGAGCGCCGCGGATGGGGCGCAGCTCGCCCGTCAGCGACAGTTCGCCGGCAAACTCATAGCGCTCCAGGGCTTCGCAGGGCACCTGTCCGGAGGCGGCGAGGATGCCGAGCGCGATCGGCAAGTCGAAGCGGCCGGACTCCTTCGGCAGGTCGGCCGGCGCCAGGCTGACGGTGATGCGCTGGGCCGGCATGTCGTAGCCCGTGTTGATGATGGCCGCGCGCACGCGGTCGCGCGACTCTTTGACCTCAGTGTCGGCGAGGCCGACGATATGGAAAGCCGGCAAGCCGTTAGCCAAGTGCACTTCCACCGAAACTTCCGGCGCCTGCATTCCGGCCAGGGCGCGGCTTTTCAGGACTGCAATACTCATCGCTTCCTCCCATGGATGGAGGAATCGTAGAGCTTTCCGCCTCAGTGGGATTGAGGCGTCACAAGAGCCGGCTTACTTGTTGTCGGCGACCAGCTTGGCTTCTAGCTCGGCCAGGCGCTGTTCAACCAGTTCCAGCTTGGCGCGGGTCTTTTCCAGCATCTGGCGCTGGATGTCGAATTCCTCGCGCGTCACCAGGTCCAGCTTGGCGAAGCCCTGGGTCATCATCGCTTTGACGTTCTTTTCGATGTCCTTGGCCGGCGAATTTTCGATGACCTGGTTGACCTTGCTCTGCAGATCATTAAAGAAACTATTCATGTCCATAAGACTTTTTTCCTGGTGATTGTGATGTGACTGCACCACACTGGTGCGCCTACGGCTTGATTTGGTGCGGCTGCTTGCCGAGTTAACAGTTTACGCACTAATAACGCGGCCGCAAGTTGCTGGCACGTATTCTGCTAATACTTGGGAAAGCTAGCCCATTAAGCCTGAATTTTAAACCGCAATAAAAATTCACTCAAAAGGAATCGCCATGAAACAAACGACCAAGATCCTGACTCTGTCCGCCGCCGTTGCCCTGGCAATGGCCACGATGGGCGCAGGCCTGGCCCAAGCGCAGGAAACTGCCGCTGCAGCACCGGAAGCAAAACCGGATCATGAGATCTCCTTCAACGCCGCACTGACCAGCGACTACCGCTACCGCGGTATCTCGCAAACCCGCCTGAAGCCCGCCCTGCAAGGCGGCGCAGACTATGTCAACAACCCGACTGGTCTGTATGTGGGTACCTGGGCCTCCACTATCAAGTGGATCGATGATGCCGGCGGCGATGCAAAAGTCGAATGGGACATCTACTTCGGCAAACGCGGTGAGATCGTTCCCGATGTTTCGTACGATGTGGGCTTCCTGGCCTATATCTACCCCGACCACGGCCTGACCCCGGCCCCGACCACGAAAGAACTCTACGCACAGGTCGGCTACGGCCCGTTCGCCCTGAAATATTCTCACTCGATCAGCAATCTGTTCGGTTTCGCGGATTCGAAGAACAGCGGCTACGTTGACGCCATGTTCAACTACGAGATCAAGGATGGCTACATCTTCAATGCCCACGTTGGCCATCAGAAGGTGAAGCACAACAGCGCAGTCAGCTACACCGACTGGAAACTCGGCGTGACCAAGGACTTCGGCATTGCAACCGTTTCCCTGGCTTACGTGGACACCAATACCGACGCCTATGTCGGCCCTTACGGCAAGGATCTCGGCAAGAAATCCGCCGTGCTGATGATCTCCAAGACTTTCTAAGCGAGGCCAAAATGAAGATGATTACCGCCATTATCAAGCCGTTCAAGCTCGACGAGGTGCGTGAAGCCCTGTCGGCGATCAACGTGCAAGGTATCACGGTGACCGAAGTGAAAGGCTTCGGTCGCCAGAAGGGCCACACCGAGCTGTACCGCGGCGCGGAATATGTGGTCGATTTCCTGCCCAAGACCAAGATCGAGGCGGCTGTCGACGACGCCATCGTCGAGCAGGCCATCGAAGCGATCGAAGGTGCCGCGCGCACCGGCAAGATCGGCGATGGCAAGATCTTCGTCACCAGCCTGGAACAAGTCATCCGTATCCGTACCGGCGAAACCGGCAACGACGCTCTTTAAGGGGAACCTGGAATGAAAAACACGATTAGCAAATGGCTGGCCGGGCTCGCCCTGGTATTGGCCGCCGCAGCGCCGGCATGGGCGCAGGACGCCAAGCCGGCCGAGCAGCCAGCCGCAGCAGCTGCCGCAGCCGCGCCTGCGGCGAGCGCTCCGGCGGACGCGGCAGCGGCGCCCGCCGCCGCCACGGCCGCCGCGCCTGCCGCCGCCGCTGCCCCGGCAGCAGCACCGGTCCCACAGAAGGGCGACTCGGCCTGGATGTTCGTCGCCACCCTGCTGGTGATTCTGATGACCATCCCTGGCCTGGCCCTGTTCTACGGCGGCCTGGTGCGTTCGAAGAACATGCTGTCCGTGCTGCTGCAGGTCTTCCTGATCTTCGCGCTGATCATCGTGCTGTGGTGCGTGTATGGCTACTCGCTCGCCTTCACCGAGGGTAACGCGTTCTACGGCGGCTTCGGACGTGCACTGCTGAGCGGCATCTATGATCCGGCCAAGGGCGCCTTCGCGGCAGCTGCGACCTTCAGCAAGGGCGTGGTGATTCCTGAGTTCATCTACGTGGCCTTCCAGGGCACCTTTGCGGCCATTACCTGCGGCCTGATCGTGGGCGCCTTCGCCGAGCGCGCCAAGTTCAGCGCCGTGCTGGCCTTCATCGTGCTGTGGTTCACCTTCGCTTATCTGCCGATCGCCCACATGGTCTGGTTCTGGACCGGCCCGGACGCGATCACCGACGCCGCTACCGCCGCGTCTGAAACCGCGAAAGCCGGCTTCGTCTTCCAGAAGGGCGCGCTGGACTTCGCCGGCGGCACCGTGGTTCACATCAACGCCGCCGTGGCAGGCCTGGTCGGCGCCATCCTGATCGGCAAGCGCGTCGGTTACGGCCGCGATTCCATGGCTCCGCACTCGCTGACCATGACCATGATCGGTGCATCCCTGCTGTGGGTGGGCTGGTTCGGCTTCAACGCCGGTTCCGCGCTGGAAGCGGGCGACATTGCTGCGCTGGCCTTCATCAACACCCTGCTGGCAACCGCCTGCGCCACCCTGTCGTGGGTGTTCGGCGAGTGGATCGTCAAAGGCAAGCCTTCCATGCTGGGCGGTGCTTCCGGCGCCGTGGCCGGCCTGGTGGCGATCACCCCGGCCTGCGGCTTCGTCGGTCCGATGGGCGCGTTGGTCATCGGCCTGCTGGCTGGTATCATCTGCCTGTGGGGCGTTAATGGCCTGAAGCGCATGATCGGCGCTGACGACTCGCTGGATGTGTTCGGCGTGCACGGCGTGGGCGGTATCCTGGGCGCCATCCTGACCGGTGTGTTCGCTGCACCGTCGCTGGGCGGCCAGGGCATCTTCGACTATGTTGCCAACAAGGCATCGGCTGACTATTCGATCAGCGGCCAGGTCATGATCCAGGCAACCGCTGTCGGCATCACCATCCTGTGGTCCGGCGTCGTCTCCGTCATCGCGTACAAGCTGGTGGACATCGTCATCGGCCTGCGTGTCTCGGAAGAGGAAGAACGCGAAGGCCTGGACATCACCAGTCACGGCGAGCAGGCATATCACGCCTGATCCAGCCGAAGCTGGCCGAAACGCCCCCGCGGGGGCGTTTTTTTATTTTAGCCATGCCCCAAAATGCTAGTGTCAGGCACGCCGTGCCTGACACTTGGTTTCTGGTGCTGGTTTTTTTTGCTTTGCGGACTTTTTTTTAACTGGTTTGCCCCAATCTGGTGAGTTCGCCCGTCCCTATTAACAAGGAAGTAACATGGTTCCCCACCTCGTGACGGCCCTGACCGGACCGCTGCTCGACCTCGAAGAGAAAATCATCGCCGCCACGCCGGCCATCGAGCGCTGGTTCCGTCTGGAGTGGCAGGAGCATACGCCGCCGTTCTACGCCTCGGTGGACCTGCGCAACGCCGGCTACAAGCTGGCGCCGGTGGATACCAATCTCTTCCCGGGCGGCTTCAATCACCTGGCGACGGAAATGCTGCCGCTGACGGTGCAGGCGGCCATGGCGGCGATCGACAAATACTGTCCCGATGCGCGCAACCTGCTGGTGATCCCCGAAGTGGTGCCGCGCCACCCGACTTACCTGGAAAACGTGGCCCGCCTGATGCAGATCTTCCGCCAGACCGGCCTGCACGTGCGCTTCGGCACGCTGGACCCGAGCATCACCCAGCCGACCCCGCTGGCGCTGCCGGATGGCAATATGCTGGTGGTGGAACCGCTGGTGCGCTCGCCGAATGGGCGCCGCCTGGGCCTGAAGGATTTCGATCCCTGCACCATCCTGCTGAACAATGACCTGTCGGCCGGCATCCCCTCGATCCTGGAGAATATCCATGAGCAGAGCCTGCTGCCGCCGCTGCACGCGGGCTGGGCCCTGCGCCGCAAATCCAACCACTTCACCGCCTACGACGAGGTGGCCAAGAAGTTCGGCAAGCTGATCGGCGTCGACCCGTGGATGGTCAATCCTTTCCACGCCAAGTGCGGCGAGGTCGACCTGGCCACGGGCGAGGGCCAGGAGTGCCTGGCCTCGAATGTGGACGCGGTGCTGGCCAAGATCCGCAAGAAGTACAAGGAATACGGCATCAAGGAAAAGCCTTTCGTCATCATCAAGCCGGGATGCGGGCACGTACGGCAAGGGCATCATCAGCATCCGCGACGCGTCCGAGCTGAAAGACCTGTCGCCGGCCCAGCGCGAGAAAATGTCGGTCATCAAGGACGGCAAGGCGGTGACCGACCTGAACATCCAGGAAGGCGTGCCGACCTTTGAACACATCAAGGAAGCGGTGGCCGAGCCGGTGGTCTATATGATCGACCGCTACGTGGTGGGCGGCTTCTACCGCATCCATTCCGAGCGCGGCGTGGACCAGAACCTGAACGCGCCGGGCCAGGAATATGTGCCTCTCGCGTTTGCCCAGCAGCATGCAGTGCCGGATGTGAAGGCCAAGCCGGGCACGGCGGCGCCGAACCGTTTCTATGTGTATGGCGTGGTGGCGCGACTGGGGCTGCTCGCGGCCTCGCTGGAAATGGAGCGCACGGACCCGAATCCGGAAGTGTACTAAGGCCAAACCGGGTGACCCAGGTGGCAGCCACGCTGTGGCTGCCACCAGCTCTTGCCCTGGGTTTGGAGCGCGCGGCACGGGCCCGCCAGCACTCGGCTACAATTAGCCATTAACCAACACGGATGTGCCCATGAAAATCGCGTTCCTCGCCGACCCGCTCTCCACCTTCAAGATCTACAAGGATTCCACCTACGCCATGATGGTCGAGGCCAACCGCCGCGGCCACGAGGTGTATGCCTTCCAGCAGCGTCACATGGCGCTGAAAGAGGGCGTGGTGACGGCGTATGCGTCGCGCCTGGAACTGACGGGCGGTGGCCAGGAGCACTGGTACAACGCGGCGCCGTCCGAAGACACCAATCTCGGCCTGTTCGACGCCGTCATCCAGCGCAAGGACCCGCCTTTCGACATGGAATACGTCTACGGCACCTACCTGCTGGAACTGGCCGAAAAGCAGGGCACGAAGGTCTTCAACAAGCCTTCCGCCATCCGCGACCACAATGAAAAGCTGGCCATTTCCCAGTTCAGCCAGTTCACCGCCCCCACGCTGGTGACTTCGGATGAAATGCGCATCCGCGACTTCCAGGCCGAGCACAGCGACATCATCCTGAAGCCGCTGGACGGCATGGGTGGCGCCGGCATCTTCCGCGTCAGGTCCGATGGCCTGAACCTCGGTTCCATTATCGAAACCCTGACCCAGCATGGCGCGCGCACCATTATGGTGCAACGCTATATCCCGGAGATCGTGAAGGGCGACAAGCGCATCCTGCTAATCGGCGGCAAACCGGTGCCATACTCGCTGGCGCGCATCCCCCAGGCCGGCGAAGTGCGCGGCAACCTGGCGGCTGGCGGCACGGGCGTGGCCCAGCCGCTTTCCGCGCGCGACCGCGAAATTGCTGAGTCGCTTGGCCCGGAATTGGCGGCGCGCGGCTTGTTGCTGGTAGGATTAGACGTGATCGGCGATTACCTCACCGAGGTAAACGTTACCAGTCCGACCTGCTTCCAGGAGATCACCCAGCAAACCGGCTTCCAGGTGGCGTCCATGTTCATCGACGCGGTGGAAGCTCAGGTGCAGGCGGCGGGATAACAGGGATAACCATGGTAGGAATTTTGCTTATGACTCATGCCCCCCTGGGGCAGGCTTTTCTGGCGGCGGTGGCCCACGTGTTCCGCGGTCCGGTGGAAAGGCTGGAAGCAATTGATGTAGTGGCTGACCAGGACCTGAATGAAGTGCAGAAACTGGCCGGCGATGCGATCCGGCGTCTGAATGATGGATCGGGCGTGCTGGTGATCACGGATGTGAAGGGTGGCACGCCCGCCAATTGCTGTAACAAGCTGGCCGATGCGGGCCAGGTGGAAGTCATTGCGGGCATCAGCTTGCCGATGCTGCTGCGCGCGATCACCTACCGGACCGATACGCTGGATGTCGTTGTTGAAATGGCCCTGGCCGGCGCGCAAAGCGGCGCCGTGCGGGTCGATAACCGTATCCGGGTCACCTGACCGGATGCAAGTCCTGATTGAGATAAAACTAAAACAATGATTCAGCAAGAACTCGAAATTATCAATAAGCTGGGACTGCATGCCCGTGCTTCCGCCAAATTCACCCAGCTTGCCGCCAAGTTCCAGAGCGATGTCTGGCTTACCCGCAATGGACGCCGTATCAACGCCAAATCCATTATGGGCGTGATGATGCTGGCCGCGGGTAAGGGCGCCAAGGTGCTGCTCGAGGCGGACGGCGGGGACGAACAGGAATGCATCAACGCCCTGACCGCCCTCGTCAACGATAAATTCGGCGAAGGCGAGTAATGCGGGACGGCGCTCCGATGGCCTCCTTCTCCCTCCACGGCATCCCCGTTTCGCGCGGTATTGCAATCGGCCGCGCCCACATCCTGACGCCCGCGGCCCTCGATGTGAAGCATTACCTGATCGCCGAGGAACGCGTGGAAGCGGAAGTGCAGCGCCTGCAGCAGGCGCTGGGCGCCGTGCACCGCGAACTGCAAACGCTGTGGAACGAATTGCCGAAGGATGCGCCCACCGAGCTGGGCGCCTTCATCGACGTGCATGCCCTGATCCTGTCGGACCCCATGATTTCGGAGGCGCCGCTGGACATCATCCGCACGCGCCACTACAACGCCGAGTGGGCGCTGCTGACCCAGATCGACGAGCTGTCCGCCCAGTTCGACGAAATCGAAGACCCCTACCTGCGCGAGCGCAAGGCCGATATCCAGCAGGTGGCCGAGCGGGTGCTGAAGGTACTGATGGGCACCGAGCCCCTGCTGCCCAAGCAGGCCGAGCTCGAAGGCGATGAATTCCTGGCCCAGATGATCGTGGTGGCCCACGATATCTCCCCGGCCGACATGCTGAAGTTCCGCGACCGCTCCTTCATCGGCTTCGTGACCGATGTCGGTGGCCAGAACTCGCACACCGCCATCGTGGCGCGCTCGCTGGATATCCCGGCGGCCGTGGGCATGTCCCAGGCTTCGCAGCTGATCGAGCAGGATGACTGGGTCATCATCGACGGCGACGCCGGCGTGGTCATCGTCACGCCGTCGGCCCAGGTGCTGGAGCAGTACCGCGAGCGCCAGATGGCCGCCATGCGCGCCCGCAAGAAACTGGGCAAGCTGAAAAAGACGCCCGCCATCACCAAAGACGGCACGCCGATCACGCTGCTGGCCAATATCGAGCTGCCGGACGATTGCGGTCCCGCGCTGGAATCCGGCGCCAGCGGCGTGGGCCTGTTCCGCTCCGAATTCCTGTTCATGGGCCGCGATGGCAATATGCCTTCCGAAGATGAGCAGTACGAGCAGTACAAGCTGTCCGTGGAGGCCATGAAGGGCCGCCACGTCACCATCCGCACGCTGGACATCGGCGCCGACAAGCCGCTCGACCAGGTCGAGCACACGGCCATGAATCCGGCCCTGGGTTTGCGCGCCATCCGCTTCTGCCTGGCCGAGCCGCAGATCTTCCTGACCCAGCTGCGCGCCATCCTGCGCGCCTCCGTCCATGGCAAGGTGCGCATCCTGATCCCGATGATGGCGCACGCCTTCGAGATCGACCAGTCGCTCGCCATGATCGAGCAGGCCAAGGCGCAGTTGCGCGAGGCCGGCCAGAAGTACGACCCCGACGTGGAAGTCGGCGCCATGATCGAGATCCCGGCCGCCGCACTGTCGCTGCCGATGTTCGTGAAGAAGATGGACTTCCTCTCCATCGGCACCAACGACCTGATCCAGTACACGCTGGCCATCGACCGGGTTGATTATGAGGTGGCCCACCTTTACAATCCCCTGCATCCCGCCGTGCTGCAGCTGATTGCCATGACCATCGCCGCTGGCCACAAGGCCGGCATCGACGTGGCCGTGTGCGGCGAAATGGCGGGCGATGCCAAGCTGACCCGCCTGTTGCTGGGCATGGGCCTGCGCTCATTCTCGATGCACCCGGCCCAGTTGCTGTCCGTGAAGCAGGAAATCCTGAACACGGACCTGGAGCAGATCGCACCGTACACCCGGCGCATCATGCGCTCGATGGACCCGGAAGCGATCGCGGATGCGGTCATCGCCCTGCAAGCCCTGTAGTACCCACCAAACAATTCGCATACAACTCGGACTCACATGCCTTCGATCGGAATCGTCTCGCCGCAGACCATGCATTTTGCGGAACCCCTTCAGCTACAGAGCGGAGCGTCCCTGCGCGACTATATGCTGATGTACGAGACCTATGGCACGCTGAACGCCGACAAGTCCAACGCCGTGCTGGTATGCCACGCGCTGAACGCTTCCCACCACGTGGCCGGCTACTACGCGGACAATCCGAAAAGCGTGGGCTGGTGGGACAATATGGTCGGTCCCGGCAAGCCGCTGGATACGGACAAGTTCTTCGTCATCGGCGTCAACAACCTGGGCTCCTGCTTCGGTTCCACCGGTCCGATGCACACCAATCCGGAAACCGGCAAGCCTTATGGCGCCGGCTTCCCCGTGGTGACAGTGGAGGACTGGGTGGCCGCGCAGGCGCGCCTGGCCGACCAGCTGGGCATCCGGCAGTTCGCCGCCGTGATGGGCGGCTCGCTGGGCGGCATGCAGGCGCTGGCCTGGTCCATCATGTACCCGGACCGCCTGCGCCATTGCCTGGTGATCGCGTCCACGCCGAAGCTGTCGGCACAGAACATCGCCTTCAACGACGTGGCGCGCACGGCCATCCTGTCCGACCCCGACTACCGCGAAGGCAATTTCTACGAACATGGCGTAGTGCCGAGGAATGGCCTGAAGGTCGCGCGCATGGTGGGCCACATCACCTACCTGTCCGACGACGACATGGCCGAGAAGTTCGGCCGCAAGCTGCGCGATATCGCCACCAACGGAGGCGACTACAAGTTCGGCTTCGGCATCGATTTCGAGATCGAGTCCTACCTGCGCTACCAGGGCGACAAGTTCGCCGAGTACTTCGACGCCAACACCTATCTGCTGATCACCAAGGCGCTCGACTACTTCGACCCGGCGCGCAAGTACGATGGCGACCTGACCAAAACCCTGGAGGGCACCAAGGCCAAGTTCTTCCTGGCCTCCTTCAGCACCGACTGGCGCTTCTCGCCGGAGCGCAGCCGCGAAATCGTCCAGGCCCTGCTGGCGAACCGCCGCGAAGTGACCTATGCCGAAATCGATGCGCCGCATGGCCACGACGCCTTCCTGCTGGAGGATGCGCGCTACCTGAACCTGGTGCGCGCCTACTACGAACAGGTATGGAAAGAAAATAACAAGGAATCCGCAGCATGACTTTCGATGAGCTGAGCAACGCCCGTCCCGACCTCGCCTTCATTGCCCACTGGATCAAGCCCGGCTCCCACGTGCTGGACGTGGGCTGCGGCGACGGCGTGATGATGGATTATCTGCAGACCGGCAAGGAGTGCACCGGCTACGGCCTGGAGCTGGCCGATGAGCAGGTGCTGAAGTCCACCCAGCGCGGTGTGCGCGTGATCCAGCAGGACTTCGAGCGCGGCCTGGGCATCTTCGGCGACAACTCCTTCGATACGGTGATGTGCCTGTCCTCGCTGCAGATGATGAAGCACGTGGAAGACTTGCTGCGCGACATCGTGCGCGTGGGCCGCGAAGCCATCGTGTCCTTCCCCCAACTTTGCCCACTGGCCGCACCGCGTTGCGCTGCTGCGCGGACGCATGCCGGTGTCCAAGTCCCTGCCTTACCAGTGGTACGACACGCCCAACGTGCGCTGCGCCACCATCAAGGATTTCCAGGAACTGGCCGAGGAAGTGGGGCTGGAAGTGATCGAGTGCGTGGCGCTGAGCGAAGGCAAGATCGTGAATGTGATGCCCAACCTGCGCGGCGACCTTGCGGTATTTCGTTTGAGAAAGCGCACGTCACACTAAAACCGAGTGTGCTATCGTTATTTTCATGAAGATCAAACACTCTCTCGCATTGCTGGCGCTGGCGGGTTTCACGAGCCTGGCGCCGGCCGAGCCGCCCGCTCAGCAGGGCGCCCAACAGCAGGACGGCATCCCCGTCACCAAGCTGTCGCGCTTGCGCATCTTTGCGGACGAAGAGTACGGTTAACGAACAGTCGAAACTGCAATACACGCAGCTGCTGACGGAAGCCAAGCAAAAGAATGCCCTGGTGCCGCCCAGCGATCCGCGCGTGCAGCGACTGCGCGCCATTGCCAGCCGCATCGTCCCGTACGCGGCACGCTGGAACCCGGCGGCGGCGGACTGGAAATGGGAAGTCAACCTGCTCAATTCCGACCAGGTCAACGCCTTCTGCATGCCGGGCGGGCGCATCGCCTTCTTCTCGGGCATCCTGACCAAACTGAATCTGACGGACGATGAAGTGGCCATGGTCATGGGCCATGAAATCTCGCACGCCCTGCGCGAGCACGCGCGCAAGCGCATGGTCGAGTCCTCGGCCACGTCGGCGGTGGGCAAGCTGCTGGGCGCGGGCGTTTCCGCCTACTTCGGCATCGATCCGCGCCTGACCGATACGGTGGCCGGCATCGGCGCCCAGATGATCAGCCTGAAATTCTCGCGCGGCGAGGAAACGGAAGCCGATATCGTCGGCCTCGACCTGGCGGCACGCGCCGGTTTCGATCCCCGTGCCGGTATCACGCTGTGGCAGAAAATGGGCGCGGCCGGCTCGCGCCAGCCGCTGGAAATCCTGTCCACCCACCCGGGCGGCGAGTCGCGCATCAACGAGATGAATAGGAATATGCCGCTGGTGCTGCCGGTCTACGCGCGCACCAAGGGCACGACCGTGGACAAGCTGCCTCCATACCAGTCCATGCCGCTGCCGCCCAAAGCCTGAAGATGTCCTCCACCGTGAAGTTCCACGGCAAGGCGCCGCTGCCCATGCGCGACGGCGTTACGCCCAGCTTTCTCTGGCTACCCGAGGGGCAATGGCCGGACATGCTCACCTTCATGGCGTCGAATTACCCTGCAGTGACGGCAGCGCAGTGGCGCGAACGCATGGAGCGCGGCGATGTGGTGGACGGGCAGGGCGCGCCACTGATGCCGGATGCGCGCTACAAGCAGGGCATGCGCATCTGGTACTACCGCGAGCTGGAGCACGAAACGCCGATCCCCTTCCACGAAGAGATCCTGTACCAGGACGAGCACATCGTCGTCGCGGACAAACCCCACTTCCTGCCCACCATCCCCACCGGCCGCTTCCTCAAGGAGACGCTGCTGGTGCGTCTGCGCCAGAAGCTGGGCATCGAGGAGCTGGTGCCGATCCACCGCCTGGATCGCGAAACGGCGGGCGTGGTGATTTTCTCCTCCAACCTGGACAGCCGCGGCGCCTACCAGTCCCTGTTCCAGAAGCGGCTGGTGCAAAAGGAATACGAAGCGCTGGCCGGTCCGCTGCCGGGTCGCGAATTCCCCTTTGTCTACCGCAGCCGCATGGTGGAGGGCGACAAATTCTTCACGATGAAGGAAGAACCGGGCGAGCCGAATTCGGAAACCATGATCGACGTGATCGCGCAGCGCGGCGAGCATGTGCTGTACCGCCTGTGGCCGCACACGGGGCGGCAGCATCAGCTACGCGTGCACCTGTCATCGCTGGGCATTCCGATCGTGAACGATGTTTTCTATCCGGTGGCGCTGCCGTGCAAGCAGGATGACGTGTCGTCGCCCCTGAAGCTGCTGGCGCGCGCCATCGGCTTCCCCGATCCGCTGACCGGGGAATGGCGCTACTTCGAGAGCCGGCAGCAGCTCTGATTCAGTGTTTGATGCTCTTCACGAAAGCCTTGCCCTCAGCCGACAGATAAGGCGCCAGCCTGGCGTAGCTGACCTGGATGTCTTCGTTGCAGGCGCGGCCGGCGTGCGGGTAGGACGTCGAAAACGTCAGGCCCGTGGTAGTGGGGAAGGGAGCGTTGAAGTCGTAGCTCATGCCTTTGCAATCGTCGCTGCGGTTCAGCTTTTCCAGCAGCTTGCGCAGGGCCGGTTTCGGTTTGCCTTCGGCCGGCTCCGTCAGGCTTGCTTCGCCGTTCGCCAGCCATGCGTAGGTATTGACCTTCTGGCCGGTGCGCAAATCAAACAGCAGCGTGGCGTGGGCGGAATTGCCGTGCGCGCCGCCGCAGGAATTATCCAGCCCGTTCTCCTGCACCAGCAGGTAGTGATTGAAGACTGATCCCGCGGTCAGATCGCTTTCCCAGCCGTCGCCGCCATTCAGCTTGCAGCTGAAAGCATGGATGGCCTGGTTTTCGCGCCATTGGCGCGAGAAGAAATTGAACTGCCGGATGGCCGGCGTTGTGCCCTTCATTTCGAAGGACATGCCAAGCGGGGACTTCAGCAGCCGCAGCGGCAGACCACTGATATGGCCATCGCTGAACTCATACTTGACCCCGTTGACCACGGGGGCGTAGTAGGCGGCGCTGCATTCGCCGTCCTGCAGCGGCCCCAGACGAGTCATCCTGATGGTCAGGCGCTTGCCGTCGCCCAGCCACACGCCTTCCATTTCCGTGGCGGTAACGCGGCTGATCTTCCAGGCGCCTTCGGGGTCGCGCCAGCTGTCGTCCTTCTCTTCCGGCGCGGTCAGCACGATTCCCTCCAGCTGGCGCTGGTAGAAATACTGTCCTTCGGATTTGCTGAAGCAGGCGTTGATGGCGCTGTTGCCGATCCGGCCGGTCCATGCGCCCTCGAGTGGCTGGGCCTCTTGCGCCATGGCGGTGTTGGCGACCAGGGCCGCCGCGAGCAGGATGCGTTTCAAATCGGACCTATTGGGCAGGGGAGGATTTCGGCTTGTAGCTGGTGCCCGGCGGCGCCCAGAACAGCGGGCCCTTCGGCGAGATTTCCAGGTGCGTGGACAGGCCATGCTTCTTCAATTCCTTGCGCAGCCCTTCGATGCCGTCTTCGCTCTCGAGGATGAAGGCTTCATCGATCACGTCGCCATAGTGCTTGTTGGTGTTTTCGACCGCCAGTTCAACCAGGTCTTCCGGCGCTTCGATCGACCACAGGTGCACGTCTTCGTCGTCGGCAAAGGTCTTGATGCGCCAGGTGCCTTTTTCGTTCTGGACGAACTGTACGGTGTCGAACAGTTCGTCCGTTGCTTCCGATTCTTCGTCGTTGACGTAGCTGCTGCGTATGCTCAGCAGAAAAAGAATGAGCTTCATTATGGGTGGTAGTCGATGATCAGCGGAGCGTGGTCCGAGAATTTTACTTCCTTATACACTGAAACGGCGTGCGCCTTGGCAGCGATGCCCGGGGTCGCGACGTGATAGTCGATGCGCCAGCCAACGTTCTTCGCGTAAGCCTGGCCGCGGTTGCTCCACCAGGTGTACTGCTCGGGGCGCGGATCGAGGCCGCGGTGCACGTCCACATAGCCGACTTCATCGAACAGCTTCGTCATCCAGGCGCGTTCCTCGGGCAGGAAGCCGGAGTTCTTCAGGTTGCCCTTCCAGTTCTTCAGGTCGATTTCCTTGTGGGCGATATTCCAGTCGCCGCAGATCACGAACTCGCGGCCTTCGGCGCGCAGCTCCAGCAGGTGGGGCAGGAACAGGTCCATGAAGCGGAACTTGGCTTGCTGGCGCTCTTCGGACGACGAGCCGGATGGGCAGTACACGGAAATCACGGTCAGGTTGCCGAAGTCGGCGCGCACATAGCGGCCTTCCGCATCGAACTCGGGCGCGCCGAAGCCGATCTTCACCGAGTCCGGCTCGATCTTGCTGTAGATGCCAGTGCCGGAGTAGCCCTTCTTCTCCGCGTAGTGGAAATGGCCGTGGTAGCCGTGCGGGTTGAGGAGGTCCGGCGTCATGTCGCCAGCCTGGGCTTTCAGCTCCTGCACACAGAGGATGTCGGCATCTACAGCGCCCATCCAGTCAAAGAAACCCTTCTTGGCGGCGGAGCGGATGCCGTTCAGGTTGGCGGAAATGATTTTTGGCATAGGGGGTACGAAAGATTAAAATACAGGCACTTTGAACAAAGATGGGTGCACTAATGAGTAATTTGAGGCAAGAGTTTATCGCGTTTTCCGTTCAGGCGGGAGTGCTGAAGTTCGGCGAGTTTTACGACCAAAGCAGGGCGGCAATCGCCCTATTTCTTTAACGCCGGCCTGTTCCACGACGGCGCGACCCTGGCAAAACTGTCAGACTTCTACGCCCAGACCCTGCTGGACTCCGGCATCGAGTTCGATATGCTGTTCGGCCCTGCGTACAAGGGCATCACGCTCGCTTCCGCCACCGCGATGGCTCTCGCCGGCAAGGGACGCAACACCTCCTTCGCCTACAACCGCAAGGAAGCCAAGGACCACGGCGAAGGCGGCACCCTGGTGGGCGCAAAGCTGACTGGCAAGGTTGTCATCATTGATGATGTGATCTCGGCCGGCACCTCGGTGCGCGAGTCGGTGGACATGATCCGCGCCGCCGGCGCCGAGCCATGCGCCGTACTGATCGCGCTGGACCGCATGGAGCGCGGCGCCAGGGACGGCGTGATGTCCGAGCTGTCTGCCGTGCAGGAAGTGAGCAAGAACTACGGCATCCCGGTGATTTCGATCGGCAGCCTGGCCGACCTGTTCACCTTCCTGTCCGCCGACCCGGCGATGGCGCAGCACAAGGATGCTGTTGCAGCGTACCGCAGCAAATACGGCGTCGCCTAATTTTCAGCCGAAACGTGTGCTATATTGGCAATATGAATATTGCCACGTTGAAAGTATATGGCGACGAAACCGCACTGGCCGATGTGCGGGATGGGCTGCCGAGCGAGCCGGAACGCGCCTGGACCAAGGGCGATCCCGGATCGTCCGGGCATGCCCATATCGATGCCGGCTTCTACGTCACCCTGGGCACCGATCCCAGCGCGGATGAGCTGCTGAAGCAGGTCCGCGCCTACCTCAATGAATGCCAGGCGCGCGGCATTTCCTTCGACGCGGCCAATATCGCCGCTGAACTGCGCCTGGTTTTCGCGACCGGTAGCAGTCTCGATCTCTCTCTCGCCGACCTGGAGCTGCTGCTGCAGATGGGCATCACCATCGGCATCCAGGCCTGATGGCTATCCTGCTGCGCATTTTCCTGACGCTGGTCCTGGCCTTCGGCCTGATCGGCTTCGGCAGTTGCAGCCTGCTGGGGCTGGGCGTCTCCATCGAAAATCCGGAACCGGGGATCGTGATCCTGGCGGTGATCGGCGCCATGATCACACTGGCCTGCGGTTACGGCATCTACTCGGTCTGGTTTAAAAACAAGCGCTGATGAAAGCCCCGGTCCTGACGACGGACGCGGCCCACACCGTGCATCTGGTGCTGGAATGGGCAGCACTGGCGGCCGGCTTGCAGCTCTACCGCTGGCAACGGCGGCGCGCGGGGCAGGGCGGCATGCTGCAGCCCGGCTCTTTTGCCGTGGTTGTCGGTTGCGTGCTGGGCGCGGCAATCGGCAACAAACTCGTGTTCTGGATAGAGTGGCCGCATTTGTGGGCGCAGTATGGCCATGACATGCAAGCCTGGGCGCGCGGGCAGTCGATTGTCGGCGGCCTGCTGGGCGGCCTGATTGGCGTGGAGCTGGCGAAGCTGCTGGCGGGCATCCGCCATTCGACGGGCGATCAGTTCATTCTGCCGCTGATCGCAGGCACCGTCGTCGGCCGCATCGGCTGCTTTCTGGCGGGGCTGAATGACGGCACTTACGGCGTGTCAAGCAGCCTGCCCTGGGCAGTCGATTTCGGCGACGGCATCCCGCGCCATCCGACGCAGGTCTACGACATGCTCTTCGTGCTGGTCTGGGGCGGCCTGCTTCTTCACCTGCGATCGGGCCTCGCGCACAAGCCAGGCCTGGCCTTCAAGCTTTACCTGGCCGGCTACCTCGTGTGGCGCCTGCTGGTCGACGCCATCAAGCCCGTGCCTTATGAATATGCCGGTGGCTTAAGCGGCATCCAGCTGGTCTGCATGGCTGCGCTGGTCTGCTATCTGCCGCTGCTGTTCAGGCAAGCCTTGTCACAACCAGCCTTTGCCGAGGGATGCAAATGAGCCGCAAGATCCGCCCCTATCTGTTCTACGACACGACGACCTCGGTGTGCTCGCAGTGCCTGCATCCGGCGGAGGCAAAGATCGTCTTCAAGGACGGCAAGGTGTATATGGACAAGTGGTGCGGCGCGCATGGCGCCGAGCGGGTGCTGGTCAGCGACGATGTCGAATATTACCGGCTGTGCCGCGAAGTCTTCGTCAAGCATCCGGAGATGCCGCAGCAGTTCAACACGAAGATGGAGTATGGCTGTCCTTACGATTGCGGCTTGTGCCCCGATCATATGCAGCACTCCTGCCTGTCCGTGGTTGAGATCACGGACAACTGCAACTTGAATTGCCCTGTGTGCTACGCGGAGAGCGGCACGCATCGCGAGCGCCACAAGCCGCTGGAAGAAGTGCTGCGCATGCTGGACGCGGTCGTCGCCAACGAGGGGGAGGCCGATGTGATGCAGCTCTCCGGCGGCGAGCCGACGCTGCATCCGCAATTCTGGGAGATCATGGAGGCGGCCAAGGCGCGTCCCATCCGCCACGTGATGGTGAATACAAATGGGATCGTGCTGGCGCAGGACAAGGCATTCGTGCGCCGCCTGGCCTCGTACGCGCCGGGCGTGGAAGTCTACCTGCAGTTTGATTCGCTGCGCGCCGAAGTGCACAGGCAACTGCGCGGCGCCGACCTGCGGCGCATTCGCCAGCAGGCGCTGGAGAACCTGAATGAAGCCGGGCTGTCGACGACGCTGGTGGTCACACTGAAGAAGGGCCTGAACGATGATGAAATCGGCAGCATCATCGATTTCGCGCTGGCGCAGCCTTGCGTCCGCGGCGTTACCCTGCAGCCGATCCAGGACGCCGGCCGGGTCGAGAACTACGACCCGCGTGTGCACCGGTTGACCGTGTCCGAGATCCGCCGCAAGGTCGCGGAGCAGAGCAATCTGTTCACCTTGCAGGATGTCGTCCCCGTGCCCTGCAACCCGGACACGCTGGCCATGGCCTATGCGATCAAGACGCCGGAGCGCACGGTGCCGCTGACGCGCTATCTCGACCCGCAAACCCTGGTGGAAGGCAGCGGCAATACCATCGTCTTCGAACGCGACGAAACGCTGCGCAGCACAGTCAAGGACCAGGTCTTCAAGCTGTTCTCGACCAATCATTCGCCGGAGTCGCAGGCCAATTGCCTGTCCGAGTTGATGTGCTGCCTGCCGCTGGTGAGCGCGCCGTCCGAACTGAAATATGACAATGTGTTCCGCGTGCTGATCGTGCAGTTCATGGATGCCTATTCGCTCGATGTGCGCGCGCTGAAGAAGTCCTGCATCCACTTCGCGCAGCCGGACGGCAAGCTGGTTCCGTTCGAGAGCTTCAACCTGCTGTACCGCGACAGCCGCAGGCTTGAGGCGATCCGCAGCAGCATCGCGGGCCAGTTCGCACAACGCCTGCCGGGCCGCGTTATACTGGCCCGATGATAAATCGATATCAGGAAGACCGGTTCGCCCGGTTCAAAGGCCGACGCGGCGCGGAACGCATGATCCACATCTGGGAACCGGCGCAGCCGCGCGCCGTGCTGCTGGCCATTCACGGCGGCATGGCGCATGCGGGCGATTACGTAACGCCGGCGCTGTGGTTCAAGCGGCATGGCATTGCGACCGTTTCATTTGACCTGTGCGGGCACGAGAAGCAGCACCGCGTCGATATCCCTGATTTCGATATCTTTGTCGACGAGGTGGAGTTGTTCCTGCACTGGACCAAGCAGCACTATCCGGGGCTGCCGGTTTTCATCATGGGCCATTCGATGGGCGGGCTGATTGCCACGCGCTTCGGGCTGGAGCGGCTGGCACGCGATGAGGAAGTGAGGGGATTCATCCTGTCCTCGCCGTATTACGTGAATGCGATCAAGGTGCCGGCAGTGCTGCAGGGCCTGGCGGGCGCGCTGGCGCGCCTTGCGCCTGGCATGAAGGTGCCGATGGCATCTGTAACCGATATGCTCACGCACGACAAGGCAATCACGGAGCGGCATCGTCGCGATGAAGCCGATGGTATCCGAGCTTCAGAATGCACGGTGCGCTTCGG
Source organism: Pseudoduganella sp. UC29_106 (assembly GCF_044055365.1). Lineage (NCBI taxonomy): Bacteria > Pseudomonadati > Pseudomonadota > Betaproteobacteria > Burkholderiales > Oxalobacteraceae > Pseudoduganella > Pseudoduganella sp. UC29_106. Next base: position 609,478 of record NZ_CP171977.1, read on the forward strand.
GCATGCGCTGCAGCAGGCGCAGAAGGGCCTGGCATCGCAGATGCCGACCTGGCGCTGGCCGCTGTATGTTGTCGTTGCGGGGGAGGACAAGCTCGCCGATGCGCAGGCCACGATGGCCATGCTGGCGACTGTGAATCCGAAGCTGGTGGAGATTAACCACCAGGCTTCGAATTATCACGAGAATTTCAATGAGGTGAACCGCGAGGAGATTTTCGCGGACATCCTCAAGTGGCTGGAGGCGCGGGCCGGGAATGCCGCCGCTGCCCGGGACGCAACGGCGAATCAATGATCCGCCGCACCCGAGGCTCAACCGCCAGCTAATTTCTTCTTGAGCAGCTCCGTCAACTGCGCCGGATTCGCCTTGCCCTTCGACGCCTTCATCGCCTGACCAATCAGTGCATTGATCGCCGCTTCCTTGCCCGCGCGATACTGCTCAACCGATTTCTCGTTATTGGCGATCACTTCGTTGACGATCGCCTCCAGCGCGCCGGTGTCGGAAATCTGCTTCAGGCCCTTCTGCTCGATGATCACGTCAACCAGGTTCGGGTCTTGCGACTTCGCTTCCCACATCGCGCCAAACACTTCCTTGGCGATCTTGTTGGAGATGGTGCCGTCGGCGATGCGCTTCAGCATGCCGGCCAGTTGCGCCGGCAGCACCGGCGCGTCCACGATCTCGACGCCTTCGCGGTTCAGGGTCGAAGACACATCGCCCATCAGCCAGTTCGCAGCAACCTTCGCATTCTCCTTGCCCGCGGCGGCAACCACGCTTTCGAAGTAGTTGGCCATGCCCTTGGACGCGGTCAGCACCAGCGCATCGTACTCCGGCAGCTTGTACTCTTCGATGAAGCGGGTGCGCATCACGGCTGGCAGTTCCGGCATCTCGCCCTTCACGCGCTTGATCCAGTCTTCCGAAATCATCAGCGGCGGCAGGTCCGGGTCAGGGAAATAGCGGTAATCCTGCGCGTCTTCCTTGGTGCGCATGGCGCGGGTTTCCTTGCGGTCCGGGTCGTACAGGCGGGTGGCTTGCTCCACCTTGCCGCCGTCTTCGATCAGCTCGATCTGGCGGCGCACTTCCACGTGCACGGCTTCCTCGATGAAGCGGAAGGAGTTCAGGTTCTTGATCTCGCAGCGGGTGCCGAATTCCTTCTGGCCTTTCGGACGCACGGACACGTTCACGTCGCAGCGGAAGGAGCCTTCCTGCATATTGCCGTCGCAGATGCCCAGCCAGACGACCAGGCCGTGCAAGGCCTTGCAGTACGCCACGGCTTCAGCGGCGCTGCGCATTTCCGGCTCGGACACGATCTCCAGCAGCGGCGTGCCGGCGCGGTTCAGGTCAATGCCGGACATGCCGTGATAATCCTCGTGCAGCGACTTGCCTGCGTCCTCTTCCAGGTGGGCGCGGGTCAGGTTCACGGTCCTGGTGACGAACTGGCCATCCTTCTCGTAGCCGAAAGTCAGCTGGCCGCCTTGCACGACCGGATCTTCGAACTGCGAAATTTGGTAGCCCTTCGGCAGGTCCGGATAGAAGTAATTCTTGCGCGCGAACTGCGACTGCGGCGCGATTTTCGCGTCCACCGCCAGACCGAAGCGGATCGCCTTCTCGACGGCCGACTTGTTCATCACCGGCAGCACGCCCGGCAGCGCCAGGTCAACCGGGCTGGCCTGCGTATTCGGCTCGGCGCCGAACTTCGTCGGCGAGCCGCTGAAAATTTTGGAGTCGGTCGTGAGCTGAACGTGGTTCTCAAGACCGATAACGACTTCCCATTCCATATTCTTCTCTCTTATCAAATGCCTGCGGGCGTGCGTTTATGCCAGTCGGTGGCTTGCTGGAACTGGTGGGCGATGTTCAGCAGCTTCGCTTCGGCGAAGTAGTTGCCGATGATCTGCAGGCCCACGGGGCGGTTGGCGTTCTTGTCGCCTTCGCCAAAGCCGACAGGAATGGACATGCCCGGCAGGCCGGCCAGGCTGGTGGACAGCGTGAAGATGTCGGCCAGGTAGTTGGCAACCGGATCGTCCGCCTTCGAGCCCAGGTCCCAGGCCACGGTCGGGGCGACAGGGCCCATGATCACGTCGCACTGCTCGCCCAGGGCTTTCGCGAAGTCCTCGGTGATCTTGCGGCGGATCTTTTGCGCCTTCAGGTAGTAGGCGTCGTAGTAACCGTGGCAAAGGATGTAAGTGCCGACCATGATGCGGCGCTGTACTTCAGGGCCGAAGCCTTGCGCGCGGGTCTTCTTGTACATGTCCTGCAGGTCCTTGTAGCCCTCGGCGCGGAAGCCGTAGCGCACGCCGTCGAAGCGGGACAGGTTGGACGATGCCTCGGCCGGCGCCACCATATAGTAGGCCGGGATGGACAGCGCGGTATTCGGCAGCGAGATATCGACCAGGGTCGCGCCCAGTTTCACGAACTGGTCCAGCGCGGCGCGCACGGCTTTTTCCACGTCGGCCGCCAGGCCTTCGCCGAAGTACTCTTTCGGCACGCCGATGCGCAGGCCGGTCAGCGGCTTGTTAAGGTCGCGCGTGTAGTCTTCGGCGACATTGCCCTGCTCGGGCGACAGACTGGTGGAATCGCGCTCGTCGAAGCCGGTCATCGCGGACAGCAGCAGCGCGCAGTCTTCCGCGGTCTGCGCCATCGGGCCTGCCTGGTCCAGCGAGGAGGCGAAGGCGATCATGCCGAAGCGCGAGGCGCGGCCGTAGGTCGGCTTGATGCCGGTGATGCCGCAGAACGATGCCGGCTGGCGAATCGAGCCGCCGGTGTCGGTGCCGGTCACGCCAGGCGCCAGGCGCGCAGCCACGGCGGCAGCGGAACCACCGGAGGAGCCGCCCGGAATGGCAGCCTTGTCCCACGGGTTCTTCACGGCGCCGAAGGCCGAGTTCTCATTGGACGAGCCCATCGCGAATTCGTCGCAATTCAGCTTGCCCAGGGTGACCATGCCGGCCGCCTTCATTTTTTCGACTACGGTGGCGTCGAAGGGGCTCACATAGTTGGCCAGCATTTTCGAGCCGGCGGTCGAGCGCCAGTTCCTGGTGACGAAGATGTCCTTGTGGGCGATCGGCACGCCGGTCAGCGGCGTGGCGGTGCCGGCGGCGATGCGGCGGTCCGCTTCCTCGGCTTCGGCCAGCGTCAGCGCGCGGTCCACGTGCAGAAAGGCATTCAGGTCGCTTTTCTCGATGCGGTCGAGGAAGTGGTTCGCCAGCTGGACGGCGCTGACTTCTTTCTTTTGCAGGAGCTCGGACAGTTCCTTGATGGTTTTAGTATGCATGAGTATGTACTTTGTGTGTCGTTGGGCTAATTAAAACCCAAGGCCGGAACCTGGTGCCTGTCACGATGTGGCAGGGCACTAGCCACAGTGTGGCTGGTGCCGGTTTTATGCCGTTGGTTCTTCAGTCGATCACTTTCGGCACCAGGTACAGGCCGTCTTCAGTCTTCGGCGCTACTTTCTGGTAGTCGTCGCGGCGGTTCGGCTCGGTCGGCGCGTCCTCGCGCAGGCGCAGGGCGACTTGCATGTGTGCAGCCAGCGGATGGCTCAGCGGCGCAACGCCTTCGGTATCGACAGCTTGCATCTGTTCGGCCAGTGCGAAGATGCCGTTCAGCTTGTCCAGCATCGTGGCGGACTGCTCTTCACCCATTTCCAGTTGCGCCAGATGGGCGATGCGTTTTACATCGGATAGTGTCAGGGACATGGCTGTGCGGCGGGCAAGCCCGCGTGTTTAATTGTTGTATTGATAATTTACGTGGTTATTCGCCTATCGGGCATTAAATTGGCGCAAACACCGGTTAATTCAACGGTTGCAAGCACGCACAATAGAGTGGATTTAGGGCAAATATCCCGCAAATTATAAGGTACAATCGCGGGTTAATGCGTTTCCGGCGCTGAAGACTCGCCCGGCCGCATCCGAACCGGATTCTCTATATAACGAATTAATGCGCGACTTCGCGCCACAGGACACACATGTTTGGTTTTTTACGTCGCTATATTTCGTCTGACCTGGCCATCGACCTGGGTACGGCGAACACCCTGATTTACGTGCGCGGTTCCGGCATCGTGCTGGACGAGCCATCGGTCGTTGCGATCCGCCAGGAGGGCGGCCCGAACGGCAAGAAAACAATCCAGGCGGTTGGCAAGGAAGCAAAGCAGATGCTGGGCAAGGTTCCCGGCAATATCGAAGCCATTCGCCCGATGAAGGACGGCGTGATCGCCGACTTCACCGTCACCGAGCAGATGCTGAAGCAGTTCATCCGCATGGTGCACGACTCCAAATTCTTCCGCCCATCCCCGCGCATCATTATTTGCGTGCCTTGCGGCTCGACCCAGGTGGAACGCCGCGCGATCCGTGAATCGGCCTTGGGCGCCGGCGCATCGCAGGTGTACCTGATCGAGGAACCGATGGCAGCAGCGATCGGCGCCGGCTTGCCGGTCTCCGATGCAACCGGTTCGATGGTCGTCGACATCGGTGGCGGCACCACCGAAGTGGGCATCATCTCGCTGGGCGGCATGGTGTACAAGGGTTCCGTGCGCGTGGGTGGCGACAAGTTCGATGAAGCGATCGTCAACTACATCCGCCGCAACTACGGCATGCTGATCGGCGAACAGACCGCGGAAGCAATCAAGAAGGCCATCGGTTCCGCCTTCCCGGGTTCTGAAGTCAAGGAAATGGAAGTCAAGGGCCGCAACCTGTCCGAAGGTATTCCGCGTTCCTTCACCATCTCGTCCAACGAGATCCTGGAAGCGCTGACCGATCCTCTGAATAACATCGTTTCCGCCGTGAAGAACGCGCTGGAACAGACCCCGCCGGAACTGGGTGCCGACATCGCCGAAAAAGGCATGATGCTGACCGGCGGCGGCGCGCTGCTGCGCGACCTGGACCGCCTGCTGATGGAAGAAACGGGCCTGCCGGTACTGGTGGCGGAAGATCCGCTGACCTGCGTGGTACGAGGGTCGGGCATGGCGCTGGAGCGCATGGACCAGCTGGGATCCATCTTCTCCTACGAGTAAGGACCGAAAGGGCGGCACTAGCCGCCCTTGTTAATTGGAAGACATGGACTACAGCCCACCGCCCCTGTTCAAACAAGGCGCGTCCGCCCGTTTCAAAGTGATGGTGTTCGCGTGCATCTCGATTGCACTGCTGTTCACCGACTCGCGTGTTGGTGCACTCTCGGTAGTGCGCCAGGGCGCCGCCATCGTGCTATATCCGCTGCAGCAGGCTGCCTTGCTGCCGCGTGACGCGATCTATGGCGTGGGGAGCTACTTCTCCACGCTCTCCTCCATGCAGAAGCAGGTGAATGAACTGAGGCAGCAGCAGATCGCATCGTCGATGCTGATGCAGCAGGCGCAGCTCCACCAGGCCGAGAACAACCAGTTGCGCAAGCTGCTGGACGCCAAGGAGCGCGTGCCGGCCAAGAGCATGCTGGCCGAGATCCTGTACGACGCGCGCGATGTATTTACCCGCAAGGTCATTCTCAATCGCGGCACCCAGCACGGGATTACGCTTGGCCTGCCCGTCATCGATAACCAGGGCGTGGTGGGGCAGATTACGCGCGTGTTCCCCTTCACGGCCGAAGTCACGCTCCTGACGGACAAGGAGCAGGCGATTCCAGTGCAGGTGCTGCGCAATGGCCTGCGCTCCGTGGCCTATGGCCGTGGACAGTCCGGCAACCTGGACCTGCGCTTCATGGCGCCGAACGCGGATGTGCAGGTCGGCGATATCCTGATCACCTCCGGCATCGATGGCGTGTACCCGGCCGGCCTGGCCGTGGCGCGCGTGGTGCAGGTCGAAAGCAATGCCACTGGCGCGTTCGGGCGCGTGGTGTGCCAGCCGCTGGCGGGGATTGAGCGCAATACGCAGCTGCTGGTGCTGATGTCCCTGCCCGAGATGCCGCCGCGGCCACCGGAAGAGGAAGTCGTGAAGCCCGCCAAGAAGAAAAAGGACGCTGCAGCGGCCAAGGACGCTAAGGATGCAGCGCCTGCACCGGCCGCACCGGCAGCGGCTCCGGCAGCGGCTCCGGCGCCGGCCAACAAGGAACCTGCACGATGAACCGTCCACAATACATCCTGCTGCCTGTCAGCCCGCTGTTCATCGGCGTCAGCCTGTTCTGCGCGGTCCTGCTCAACCTGCTGCCCTGGGGCCGCATGGAAGGCGTGCCGGACTTCGTGGCGCTGGTGCTGGTGTTCTGGGGCGTGCACCAGCCGCGCAAGGTCGGCATCGGCACCGCCTTCTTCCTCGGCCTGCTGATGGACGTGCACGACGCCACGCTGCTGGGCGAGAATGCCCTGGCCTACACGCTGCTGTCCTATTTCGCGATCATGATGCACCGCCGGGTGCTGTGGTTCAAGTTGTGGACCCAGGCCATGCACGTGCTGCCCCTGCTGCTGCTGGCGCAAGGCATACAGCTGCTGGTGCGCTTTATCGTCTCGGGCAAGTTCCCGGGCTGGCTGTTCTTCAGCGAGAGCATCGTGGCGGCGCTGCTGTGGCCCGTGGTCACGATCGTCCTGCTGGCGCCGCAGCGCCGCGCGGTGGATAAAGACCACACCCGTCCGATCTGAGCATGACCGAGTTCAAGAACACAGAACGCGACCTGTACCGGTTCCGGCTGCGCCTTTCGGCGATTGCCGCCATGGTGTTCGTCTGCTTTGGCCTGCTGCTGGCGCGCTTCATCTGGCTGCAGGTGATCAAGCACAGCGACTACGCCGCGCAGGCGGAAGATAACCGCATCGCCGTCGTGCCCATCGTGCCGAACCGCGGCCTGATCCTGGACCGCAACGGCGTCGTCCTGGCGCGCAACTACTCGGCTTTCACGTTGGAGATCACGCCGTCCAAGCTGCGCATCCCGCTGGAAGACATGATCGACGAACTGTCGAAAGTGGTCGAGATCACGCACAAGGACCGGCGCCGCTTCAAGAAGCTGATGGAAGACTCCAAGCACTTCGCCAGCGTGCCGCTGCGCACCCGCCTTACCGACGAGGAAGTGGCGCGCTTCACCGTGAACCGCTTCCGCTATCCGGGCGTGGAAATCCAGGCGCGCCTGTTCCGCCAGTATCCGCTGGGTGAAACGGCTTCGCACGTGATCGGCTTCATCGGCCGCATTAACCAGAATGAAGCGAAGGCGCTGGAAGCCTCCGACGATGCCGCCAACTACAACGGCACCGAGCATATCGGCAAGGAAGGCCTGGAAAAGAGCTACGAAAAATATCTGCACGGCCAGACCGGCTACGAAGAAGTGGAAGTGACGGCCTGGGGCCGCGCCATCCGCACGCTGTCGCGCACGCCGGCAACGCCGGGCAGCAACCTGATTCTGTCGGTCGATATCGAACTGCAGAAGGTGGCCGAAGAGGCCTTCGGCGAATGGCGCGGCGCGCTGGTGGCGATCGAACCGGAAACGGGCGACGTGCTGGCCTATGTTTCGCGTCCCGGCTATGACCCGAACCTGTTCGTGGATGGCATCGATGCGCAAAGCTGGAGTGAGCTGAATACCTCGCTGGACAAGCCGATGGTGAACCGTCCGCTGTCCGGCACTTATGCGCCGGGTTCCACCTTCAAGCCTTTCATGGCGCTGGCCGCGCTGGAGACGGGCAAGCGCACCCCCAGTTCTGCGATCGCCGACCCGGGCTTCTTCTTCCTCGGCACGCACAAGTTCCGCGACGACGTGGTAGGCGGCCACGGCATGGTGGACCTGCGCAAATCCATCGTCGTCTCCTGCAATACCTATTACTACATCCTGGGCCGCGACATGGGCATCGACGCCATCCATGATTTCATGGCGCCGTTCGGCTTCGGCCGTCCTACCGGCATCGACCTGGAAAACGAAAAGTCCGGCGTGCTGCCTTCGCAGGAATGGAAGCGCGCCCGCTTCAAGAAGAATCCGGCGGCCGGCAAGTGGGTGGGCGGCGACACGATTTCCGTCTCCAACGGTTCCGGCTACAACTCCTATACGCCGCTGCAGGTGGCGCACGCCGTGGCCAACCTGGCCAACAACGGCATCGTGATGAAGCCTCACCTGGTGAAGATCATCGAGGACGGCGCCACGCGCCAGCGCAAGCTGACCGTGCCGAAGGAGAGCTACCGCATTCCGCTGAAGCAGTCGAACATCGATTTCATCAAGGATGCGATGGTCGGCGTGACCAGCGAGCCAGGCGGCACGGCCTACCGCGCCTTCGTCAACGCCGGCTACACGGTGGGCGGCAAGACCGGTACCGCGCAGGTGGTGGCGATCAAGGCGAACGAGAAATACAACGCGGCGCGCATTGATGAGCGTTTGCGCGATAATGCGTGGTTCACCGCTTTCGCCCCGGCCGACAAGCCAAAGATCGTGCTGGCGATGATCGTGGAGAACGCAGGCTTCGGCGGCGCGGCGGCAGCGCCGATCGCGCGCAAGGTGCTGGATTACTGGCTGCTGGGCAAGCGCTCCGGCGAGAAGGACAACACGCCGGTGCCGAAGGAAGATGCGGAAACCGTGCCGGTGGAATCGCTGCCGGCGGAAGATGTGGAGGCTGCGGCGGCGGCCATCGAGCGCCGCCAGGCGGCAGGCGAACAGGCGGCTCCGGCGCCTGCGCCGCAGCAGGCGCCGGCCCAGCAGGCGCCCGTGGCGCCCGCGCCGACCGCGCCGCAGCCGTCCAAAGAGCAGAAACCGGCGTTGCAACCGCCGCGCAGGAAAGAGTAAGGAGGCGCCATGCCTATCAATGAAAGACGCTCGCTGTGGCGCCGCATGCGTCCCTACCTGACCGTGTTCGACGGTCCGCTGACCATGATCCTGGTCTTCCTGCTGGCGACCAGCCTGGTCACGCTGTATTCGGCCAGTATCGGCATTCCCGGCAAGATCGAGGACCAGATCCGCAATATCTTCATGTCCTTCTTCGTGATGTGGGTGGTGGCGAACATCTCGCCGCAAAACATGATGCGCGTCGCCTTGCCGGCCTATGCGATCACGATCGCGCTGCTGCTGGCGGTGGCGCTGTTCGGCACCATCAAACTGGGCGCACGGCGCTGGCTTAACCTGGGTATTGCGCAGATCCAGCCTTCCGAATTCGCCAAGATCGCCGTGCCGCTGATGCTGGCCTGGTTCTTCCAGCAGCGCCAGGGGCAATTGCGCTGGACCGCCTACGCGGTGGCGGCCGTGCTGCTGCTGCTTCCCGTCGGCCTGATCGCAAGGCAGCCGGACCTCGGCACTGCGCTGCTGGTGGTGGGCGCGGGCTTCGCCGTGATCTTCCTGGCCGGCCTGTCGTGGAAGGCCATCGTAGCGCTGGGCGTGATGGGCGCCGCCAGCATGCCGGTGGCGTGGTCGATGATGCACGACTACCAGCGCGAGCGCGTGATGACGCTGATCGATCCGACTTCCGACCCGCTGGGCAAGGGCTTCCACATCATCCAGTCCACCATTGCCGTGGGTTCGGGCGGCATCTTCGGCAAGGGCTGGACCAACGGCACGCAGGCCCACCTGGAATTCATCCCCGAGCGCACCACGGACTTCATTTTCGCCGTCTACTCCGAAGAATTCGGCCTGGTCGGCAACCTGTTCCTGATGTTCCTCTACCTCTTGCTGATCGGCCGCGGCCTGATGATCGCCAATGGCGCGCCGAACTTCTTCACGCGCCTGCTGGCTGGCGCGATCACGATGATCTTCTTCACCTACGCCTTCGTGAACATGGGCATGGTGAGCGGCATTCTTCCGGTGGTGGGTGTTCCGCTGCCGTTCATGAGTTATGGCGGCACTGCGCTGCTGACGCTGGGACTTGGCTCGGGCATCCTGATGAGCATCCAGCGCCACCGTAAGCTGGTGCAGACATGAGGCGCCTGCTTTCCTGTTCGCCGCTGCTGGCGGCGCTGCTGCTGGCTGCCTGTGGCACGACAACGACCACGCCGACGCGCACGCCCACGCCGGGCAAGCCGTCCATCCGCGAACCGGGCATGCCGGTGCTGCCGCCGGCCGGTTCGGGTCGCGGCGGCTATTACATGGACGATGGCCCCGGCGAGAATCCGCCGCCGGGCCTGATGGATGTGCCGGACGCCGAGGTGCGCAAAGACCCGCTGCTGCCGCGCTCGAATCGCCCATACGCGGTATTCGGCAAGAGCTATACGCCGGTCCCGCTGGACAAGCCTTTCACCCAGCGCGGCCTGGGCACCTGGTATGGCAAGAAATTCCACGGCCAGCGCACGTCGTCCGGTGAGCTCTACGACATGTACAAGATGACGGCGGCCCATCCTGTGCTGCCGATTCCGTCCTATGCCCGCGTGACCAATCTGAGCTCGGGCAAGACGGTCGTGGTGCGCATCAATGACCGCGGGCCTTTCCATTCGACGCGCGTGATCGACGTGTCCTTTACGGCGGCGTTGAAACTGGGCCTGCTGGCAAACGGCAGCAGCCAGCTGCAAGTGGACTTGCTGATGCCGGACGAGATCGATCAGATGATCGCGGCGCGCAAGAATCGGCACGCCGGCCGTGGCGTCGACCGCGACCACGCCGGCCACCGCTGCAACTGCGGCGACGCCGATGCCGAAGGCGGCGCCGATGCTGGCCTCCGCCAAGGCACCCGGTGACGTGGAAGCGATGATGCTGGGAGGCGCGGACGGCGCATCCATGCAGAGCGGCTTCTATCTGCAGTTGGGCGCCTACACGCGCGCCGAAGCGGCGGAAGCGGTGCGCGACAAATTGTCGGCTGCCGCGCCGGACGATAACTTCGAGGTGATGCAGGTGGGCGCGGTCTATCGCCTGTACGGCGGTCCGCATGCGACGCGCAAGGATGCGCAGCAGGCAAGCAAGCGCATTCCTTCGGCGCTGCGGCTCAAGCCACTCGTGATCCAGCGCTGACCGGCCAGCCGGTCACTTGCTGCAGGCGCGGGTTTCCTGGTCGGGGAACCTGGCGGCGATCTTTTCCAGGCGGGCCTTGGTGTCCGCGCTGATATCGCGGAACTGGTACAGCAGCTGCTTGCTGCCCGTGTAGCGCGGCACGACTTTCGCGTTGTGCACGCCTTGCTTGACCAGCGTCGCCAGTTGCGACTGGGCTGCCGTTTCGCTGCGGAACACGCCCAGCGAAATGCCCCAGCGCAGGGGCGAACTCTCGTTCATGATGAAGTAATTGGTCACGCCCAGCGCGCGCAGTTCGGCCGCTTTCTTGTCCGCCGCTTCCTTGCTGCCCTGCGGCGGGATATGCACGATGTAGCTGGAAATCTCCTGGCCCGGAAGGTTCTTGCGCACCTGGCGGTCGCCCAGTTCCAGCGGCGCCACGCGTTCTTCGAAGCGGCGCGCGTCCGCCATCACGAAGTTGCCCACTTCAAGACAGGCAGTGGCCGCCGCCTCGTTGCGCGGCACGGGCGCAGGCGGCGCGGCTGCCGCGACGGCAGCGTTGGCCTGTTCGGCGGTAATGATGTGCAGCTTGTCCGCGTTCTGCTGGTTCTTTACGCGGGCGGGTTCGTGTTCATTGCCGCTGTAGTTGCCGAGGTATCCCTTGCCATAGGCGAAAAGGGCCGCATTGGCGGCGAGCAGCAGGAGGAAGATCAGTTTCAGCACGGTCTTTCCTTGATCAGGACGGCCTGCAGGCCAATCAGCACAATGTTCTCAACGTGGCGGTGCGGTACGGGCACTTGCGGTGCGATGTAGGGCGCGGCGCCGCCGGAAATAATACATTCTACGGCCTGGTGCAGCTCATACGCACGTTCGATGGCGCCTGACTGGGCGGCCAGGCAGCCGGTCAGGATGGCGTCGTCGGTATTGTCGGCGAAGCCTTCCGGCAGTTGGGTGCCCGGGGCGATCTGCGGCAGCTGGGCGGTGTTCCTGGCCAGGGAGCTGGCCATCAGGCCGAGTCCCGGCAGGATCATGCCACCCAGGAAGGTACCGTCTTTCGTGATCGCGTCGATGGTAGTGGCGGTGCCGCAGTTGGCAACCACGATATCCTTGCCGGGACAGAGCGCATGGGCGCCGATGGCGGCGGCGAAACGGTCGCAGCCCAGTTGCGCAGGATTGCGGTAGGCGTTGCGCACGCCGGCGCGGCTGGGCACGGAGGCGAACCATTCGATGGCGTCCGGTGCGATGGCCAGCGCCTGATCGGATAGCGCGGCGCTCAGCAGGTCGCGCACTTGCAGGCCGGCGACGTTGGCGATCAGGACGCGCGCAATCCGGTTCGGCGGCGCGGCGAGCGAGCGCGCGATGGCCGCAGCGAGGCGCGCCGCGGGCGCGTCCTGCGCGTCGGCGCGCAGGTCGGCGTGCATGGCGGCGCCGAAGGCGAGCCAGGCGCCGAGCGGCGTGGTTGCGGCGGCGTCGTCGATGAACGCCCATTTGATGCGGGTATTGCCCGCGTCGATCAGCAGGGCGCTCATGATGCAAGCCTCAGCGACAGGTCGCCGGACAGCACCGCCACGCGGCCGGCGGGCGTATCGAGCAGCAGGCGCCCGTGCTCGTCGACGCCGGCGGCCAGGCCCTGCTGAAGGATATTGCCGTGGTCGAGGATATTCACCTGCTCGCCGCGCCAGGCCTGCAGTGCATTCCAGCGCTCGGCGAAAGCGGCGAAGCCGACATCATCGAATTCGGCCAGCACGGCGGCCAGGCGGCTGAGCAGCTGTCCCATCAGGGCGTTGCGGTCCATGCGCGCCAGCCACGGTGCGGACGAAATATCGCTGCGGCCGATGGCGGCCTCCAGCTCGTCCGGCATCAGCAGGTTCATGCCGCAGCCGATCACCGCCCACACTGTGCCGTCGGGCGCGGACTGGGTTTCGACCAGGATGCCAGCCAGCTTGGCGCCATCCTTCAGCACATCGTTCGGCCACTTCAGCTGGACGGGCACGCCCAGCTGGCCCAGCGTCTCGGCGACTGCAACGCCGATGGCCAGCGGCAGGCCGACCATGCGCTGCAGGGGCGAGCGGAACGGCCATGCCAGTGAGAACGTCAGTGAAGCGCCGGCTGCGGACAGCCAGGGGCGCCCGGCGCGGCCGCGGCCCGCCGTCTGTTCTTCCGCGATGCGCAGCACCGGGCCACGCAAGGGGGCCGCGGCCGTGCCGCCAGGCACGCGCGCCAGCAGGTCGGCGTTGGTCGAGCCGGTGCTGGCGACAACTTCAAGGGAAACGTGGCTGGCGCTGGTCGCCAGATGCTGGCCGATGGCGTCAGCGGAGAGTGGAGTAGCGTTCATATCTTGCGCGCCTTATGCGGCGCCCTGGCAAAAGCCCGGTCGTACAAAAAATTGGGCAGCATGCGCAGCAGCTTCGCCACTACGCCCATCTGCCATGGAATCACGCGGTAACTGACGCCGCGCTCGATCGCGCGCGCGGCGGCGGCCGCAAACACGTCCGGCGCCATCAGGAAGGGCATGGCGTAGGCATTGCGCTGCGTCATCGGCGTATCGATATAGCCCGGCGCGATCGTCACCACGCGGATATTGGAACTGCGCAGCTCAACACGCAGCGATTCGCAGTAAGTGCGCACGGCCGCCTTGGACGCGCTGTAGCCGCCTCCGCCCCGGCAGCCCGCGCACACCCGCCACGCTGGCGATGCCGACCAGCCTTGCCGGCGTGCCCTGCGCGCGCATGGCTTCGATGAAGGGCGAGAAGGTCGCCACCGTCGCCGTGACATTGGTGGCGATGATGGATTCGAACACCGGCAAGTCCTCCGGGAACTCGGTGATCGTGCCGTGCGAGATGCCGGCGTTGGCGATCACAATATCGGCGCCGCCCGCATAGTCGAGGAACTCTTGCGCGGCATGGCGCACGGCCGCGTGGTCGGTCACGTCGGCCGGGTAGGCACGGTGCACGTGGGGAGAGGGAGGGGTGGCGATCAGCGCATCGAGCGCTTCGCCGCGGCGCGCCAGCAGGCCGAGCGTGGCGCCCTGCCGTGCATAGTGCCCGGCCAGTGCGGCGCCGATGCCGCTCGATGCGCCGGTGATGAAGACGCGCTTCAAGGCAGGATTACTTCTTCTCCGCCCTGGCCTTGGACACCAGGTAGTCCATAACCTGCAGCGCATTGACCTGCTGCTGGCCTTCGGTCAGGGGTACGACGGAATCCTTGTTTGCCACGTAGGGCGAAGTCAGGTACTTGCCGTCGATGGCGATCATCGGCCAGGAATCGATCTGGTAGGCTTCCATCATCGCATCGGTGCGGCGCACCTTGCCGGCGATGCCGAAACCACGGTAGGTATCGGTGAACTTGTTCCTGTCGATGCCATTTTTTTCGGCCCACTCGAACACCATCTCGTCGCGGCTCAGGCGATTGTGCTCAACATGCATCGCGCTGAACACCTTGTTGTGATACTGCTCCACCAGGCCCAGGGCTTCCAGCGTGAAGAACAGCTTCTGCTGCGGCAGCACTTCGGGGCCGCGCGAAACGTGCACGCGCTTGAAGACGATATTGTCGCCCTGCTTCTTCACCCACTCGGCCAGCTTCGGCTCCAGTGCGTAGCAGTGAGGGCAGTAGTACGCGAAGAACTCGATGACCTCGACCTTCTTGCCGGTGTCCGTCGGCTGCGGATTCTTCAGCACGATGTATTCGCCGCCCGGCTTGGGATCGGCCGGGGAAGCGGCCGCGCCCAGCGCAGCAAAGGACAGGGTGGCCAGGGCCAGGATTTTCTTCAGGACTTGCATCGTGCTTCAGCTCCTTATTTCTGTTGGCGGACCACGGCAACGTCAATGCCGTTTTCGGAGAGTTTGCCGCGCACCTTGTTCATCGCTTCGACCTGGGTGAAAGGGCCCATGCGCACGCGGTGCAGCACCACATTGTCATTGGTACGGTCGGACACAGTCGCCTCGAAAGCCCAGCAAGGCCAGCTTGGCGCGCGTGGCCTCCGCGTCGTTCACTTCGCGGAAGGCGCCAGCCTGCAGATAATAGACGTATTTGTCTTCGGCCGTTGCGGCAGGCGCCGGAGCAGCGGCCTGGGCCGGCGGCGCGGCGCTGTTGACCGGCGGCGGCATGGCCGGCTTGGCGTCGGCGGCCGGCGCCGGCTTCGGCGCAGGCCTGGCCTCGCCCTGGGACTGGATATTGTCCACCACGCGCTGCAGTTCATCGGCCGGCGGCGCCTTGGTCTCGCGTTCGAACTCGCTGTCGGCCTTGCGCGCGGACTCCTTGCTGCCGTACATCGGCTTGTTCGGATCCGGAGATCTGGCCCTCCGCCTGGTCCGTCTTGCCCGCCTTGGGCGAGCGGTCGGTAAACGGCGTCTGGCCCTTGGTGATCGTCAGGGCCACCACCACAGCGATGACCAGGCCAATGACAAGGCCGATAACAAAACCTACCAGCGTGTTGCCTTGCTGGCGCAACGAAGGGGGAGTGCGAAAAGTCATCGTGCGGTTGGTCCTTGCGATTACATCTGGTTTGGTGCGGAAACGCCGATCAGGGCCAGGCCGTTGCGCAGCACCTGGCGGGTGGCGACCATCAGGGCCACGCGGGCCAGCTTGGTCGACTCGTCTTCCACCAGCACCTTTTCGGCGAAGTAGAAGGAGTGCAGGGCGGCAGCGAGGTCGCGCAGGTAGAAGGCTACCTGGTGCGGGCCAAGTTCGGACTGGGCGCGGACCAGCATTTCAGGATACTGGGCCAGGGTGGACAGCAGGGTGGCTTCGCTTGGCGCGGTCAGCGGGGACAGGTCCACGTCCGACAGCGTCTTCTCGTCGCCGCCCCAGTTTTCCAGCATGCGGCAGATACGCGCGTGGGCGTACTGCACGTAGTAGACCGGGTTTTCGTCCGAGTTCTTCAGGGCGACGTCAACGTCGAACACGAATTCGGTATCGGCTTTACGGGAGATCAGGAAGAAGCGCACGGCATCGCGGCCCTTGGTGATGTCGCCGCCGCCGGACCATTCGATCAGGTCGCGCACGGTCACATAGGAACCGGCGCGCTTGGAGATCTTCACCTCGGCGCCATCCTTCATCACGGTAACCATCTTGTGCAGCACGTAGTCCGGGAAGCCCTGCGGGATGCCCAGGTTCACGGCCTGCAGGCCGGCGCGCACGCGGGCGATGGTGCCGTGGTGGTCGGAACCCTGCACATTGATGGCCTGGGTGAAGCCGCGCTGGAACTTGACGACGTGGTAGGCGACGTCCGGCACGAAGTAGGTGTAGCCGCCTTCGGACTTGCGCATCACGCGGTCCTTGTCGTCGCCGAAGTCGGTGGTGCGCAGCCACAGGGCGCCGCCGTCTTCGTAGGTGTGGCCGCTGGCCACCAGTTGCTCGACGGCTTTTTCTACCTTGCCGTCCGTGTACAGCGAGGATTCGAGGTAGTAGTTATCGAACTTCACGCCGAAGGCTTGCAGGTCGATGTCCTGTTCGTTGCGCAGGTAGGTCACGGCGAAGGCGCGGATGTTTTCCAGGTCTTCCACGTCGCCGCTGCCGGTGACCGGCTGGCCGTCGGAGGCGGAAACGGTCTTCTTCGCCAGGAAGTCGTTGGCGATGTCGGCGATGTAGTCGCCGTTGTAGGCCGACTCCGGCCAGGCCTGGTCGCCCGGCTTCATGCCCTTGGCGCGCGCCTGTACGGACAGCGCCAGGTTCTGGATCTGCACGCCGGCGTCGTTGTAATAGAACTCACGGGTGACTTTCGCGCCCTGCGCTTCGAACAGCGCGGACAGCGCATCGCCCAGGGCCGCCTGGCGGCCATGGCCCGACGTGCAGCGGACCGGTCGGGTTGGCGGACACGAATTCGATGATGGCGTTCTTGCCGGCCAGCGCATCGCTGGTGCCGTAGGCGGCGCCCTGCGCCAGCACGGTCTTCACGACAGACTGCTTGGAAGCTTCGGTCACGCGCAGGTTGATGAAGCCGGGACCGGCGATTTCGGCGGCGGCCACCAGCTGCTTGCCGGCCGGGTTGTCCAGCAGGGCGGTGACGATCTTCTGCGCCAGCTCGCGCGGGTTCATTTTCAGCTGCTTGGCCAGCTGCATGGCGATATTGCAGGCGACGTCGCCATGGGCGGCGTCGCGCGGACGCTCCAGCACCACATTGGCCGTGACGTCGGAACCTTCCAGAATTGGCACCAGGGCGGTCTGGAACAGGGAAATGATCTCTTGCTTTTGTTGGGCGAGCATGTCGTGAAAGCGGCTCAGGCCGCGTGATGTAAACGTCTGAAAAGACAGACATTATACTTGTTTGCAAGAAGCGGTAAATCCATCAGGAATCCGCTGAATTGCAGGGGCCGGGCGTCTGGCGCGGCGGGCGCAGGGCGTAAACGGCGCAGCCTTCGGCGCGCGGCGCCGGTCGCAGGGTTTCCAGTGCCCAGCCTTGCTCAATTAACAAGTCGCCGATTGCGGCCCAGACGCGCAAATCGTCCTGCTGGATGATGGCGTGCGTGCTGCCCGAACAATAGGCAATGCTGGAAATGGCCTGGCCGCGCAACTTCCCATTGCTCGGGTAGGTGAGCCGGCGGTGCACGCCGACGCTGGACGGGGTTTTCAGGCCGACCAGGTCGACCAGTTGCAGCTGCGTTGCCAGCGAAACGTAGCCGGCGTCGTGCACCAGCACGCGGCTCGTGGCGGGCAGGTTGGCGCCGGCCCAGCGCGCGGCGGCGTCGAATTCCTCGCGGGCGAAGGTCTTGCCGTGCCAGTAGGTGGCCAGCACCGGAGGCAGGGACAGCAGCAATAAGAGGGCCGAGCCGCGCAGCATGAAGCGGGCGGCCGCGTAACGGCTGGAGGCGGCCATCAGCAGGAACAGGGACAGCGGCCATAGCACGTGCAGGTAGCGCAGCGCGTTCTGGCTCAGCGCAATTGGCAGTTTCATGAAATAGGCGGCCAGGAAGCCGAGCAGGAACAGCTGCAGGCAGATCACCAGGCTGTCGCGCCGCGGCAGCAGGAAGCCGAGCCAGACGGGTAGGGAGATGAGGCTGGCGCAAGTGAGCAGCAGGCGCAGGCGATCGGCCGGTGGCAGGTTGGCTTCGGCAAAATAATAGGCCTTGGCGGAGACCGTAGCCGGCAGCAGCTGACCCATCGAGGCCAGGTTCCACAACAGGCAGGGGGCGGCCGCCAGCAGGGCCAGGGCCCCATCGCGCAGCAGCCAGAGTGCGATACCGCGTGCGCCATCCACGCGTCCACCCAGCCAGCCGTGACGGGCCAGCAGCAGGGCCGAGAGCAGCGCCAGTTCGGGACGCAGGAAGGGCATCAGGCCGCACAGCAACGGCAGCCGCCAAGGCTCAGGCGGACGCTGTGCCAGCAGCAGCGACCAGGTGATGGCGGCCATGGCCAGACTTGTTTCCAGCCCATTTAGCAGATGGAAGGGCGTTGCACAGGCGAGGATTCCCAGGCCGGTGGCAAGCACCGCAAGCCGCACGCTGCCGCCCAGCGCGAATGCCAGCCGCGCAAGGCCGAATCCGTAAAGCGCGGCTCCCAGCAGGCAGACCAGCAGGGAAGCCAGTGGCGGTGGCAGCAGCCACGCGGTGCCGGTCACAAGGGCCAGGTGCAGCGGACTCGTGGCGCCGTGCAGGGCGCTGGCGCCGGCAAAGTTGCGGTCGGCGCCGGACAGCAATACGTCAGCATTGTGCAGCGTGATGTAGGCATCGTCGATGGGGAAGGCCAGGCCGCCGGGAGAGCCAGCAGCAGGCCTGCCAGCACCGGCGCCAACGCAGCGATCCAGCAGGCGCGTCGTTGCATCTCGTGGCTGACGGCGCCGAACAGCGCACCGGGACGCGGCGCCGTGCAGGCCGCATCGCCGCAGGCAGCGGGGCTGGTCTCGCTGCTCATGGCTGGCAAGCCCCGGAAAATCCGGCGGACGGCGGCCGCATCGCGTAAACGAGGTAGCCGCTGCCCGAGGGGGCCGGCCGCAGCAGGGTCAGCTGCCAGCCCTGCGACTCCAGTTCGGGTGCGATTGGCGACCAGGAACGCTGCGGGTTCTGCAGGAGTACGGCGTGGGTGGCGCCTGCGCAGCCGGCGATCAGGGACAAGGCTTTGCGCCGGTCGCCGCCACTGGCCCGCGTGTACAGCCGGTGATAGCTGACGCTGGACGGCGTTTTCAGGCCGACCAGGTCCGTCATATTGCGATGTCCGGCGTAGGCGAGATAGCCGGCATCGTGGATCAGCAGGCGGGCATCGTCAGGCAACTCCTGGTCCAGCCAGTGGGACAGGGCCGCCAGCTCACGGATGGACGCCGTTTTCTGCTGCACATAGGCGACGGCCACGAAAGGCGCTGTGCACAGCGCGAACGCGGCCACGGCCAGCAGCAGGTATCGGCCGAATCTGCCACGCGCCGCCGCTGTCATCAGCATGAAGGTGGACAGGGGCAGCAGAAGCATGGGATAACGGTTCCCGTTCATGTCCAGCGCCGCCGGCAGGATCCAGGCATAGCAGACAAGGAAGGCCAGGGCAAAGACGCTGGCGCAGGCGGCCAGCGAATCGCGCGGCAATAAGAGAAAGCCCAGGAGGCAGGTGAACAGCAGGCTGCCGGACAGGGCATTGCCGGCCATCTGGAGTTT
Organism: Pseudoduganella sp. UC29_106; assembly: GCF_044055365.1. Lineage (NCBI taxonomy): Bacteria > Pseudomonadati > Pseudomonadota > Betaproteobacteria > Burkholderiales > Oxalobacteraceae > Pseudoduganella > Pseudoduganella sp. UC29_106. The sequence continues at coordinate 628,831 of NZ_CP171977.1, forward strand.
TGCCGCCAGCGGCGCCTGAATCTGGGCATAGAAATAAGCCTTGGCCATGATGGTGGACGGCAGCAGGTGGCCGGTATTCCACCAGGTCCACAGCAGGAAGGGCAGGCCGGCGAGGACCATGGGTGCCAGCCACACGCGCAGCGGCGGCAGGCGGCGCAGCCAGGCTTCGCGCGCCATTAATAGCAGCGACAGCAAGCCCAGTTCCGGTCGCAGAAAGGGCAACAGGCCGCACAGCGCGGGCAGGGCCCAGGGGCGCGGTGGCCGGATGGCGAACACCAGGGCCCACGCTACGCCGGCCATGGCCAGCCCTGTTTCCAGGCCGTTCAGCAAATTGAACGGGGCGAAGCCGCTCAGCGCTCCGACAAGCGCACCCGCCACCGACAGCCACGGGCGCAGGCCAAGTACCAGGCCCAGGCGCAGCAGGCCAAGCACATACATCACCGCGCCGGCGCACAGCAGGGCCAGAACAGCATTCGGCAGGGGGATCAGGTATCCCAGCAAAGTCACCAGCGCCAGGTGCAGCACGCTGGTGGCGCCGGCCAGCGCCGGGGTGCCGGAAAACTGGCATCGGCGCCGCCGGCTTGAAGCACAGCGGCGTTGTGCATGGTGATATAGCTGTCGTCGAGAGGGAAGCCTGAACCGCCCTGCAAGCCAAGCAGCAAGACCAGTGCGCCGGACAGCAGTCCCGCTGCGCCATACCAGAGGGGGGGCGGCCAGGCCGGATAGGCGTCCTGCGACAAGCCTTGTGCGGTTTGCATGGCGCTGTTCCTTGCTGGGAGTGGTGGGGCCAGCTTAGCGGCTACTGGTCAACTTGGCAATGTCGGACGGAGGGCGGTAAAGGGTACAATCTTTCTTTTCACCGCAATTCGCGCCCCATGAGGCGCAAAAAACCTTATGAACAAGCCGCGCGCCACCCTGACCCTGAAGCCCAAAGCCAAAACTGCGGGGGCTCCAGCCCGCGGCAAGGGGGGAGCGGCCGCCCGACGGGTCCCGCACGGGGCCCGGCGCCGGAGCGCGAGCGCGCGCCTGCAGCAGCGTCGCCGGCACGTTCGCCAGCCCGCGCCCCCGCACCGTCGCCGTCCTCGGCCGCGCCCCAGCGCGCGAAGCCGGTCGTGCGCGAAAGCCACCACCGCGACCTGAAACCGCGCCTGCAAACGGACTTCAAGGCTGACCTGAAGTCCGACTCGCTGGCTTTCGCCCTGCTGGGCGCCGCCACGGCCACCGTCCAGGTGAAGGAGGGCATGGCCCTGCCGCAGGCGCTGGCTGGTGTTTGCCAACGCCAACGCCAGCCCGCAGGCCCGTGGCGCCATCCAGGACATCGCCTACCGCGCGATGCGCCAGCTTGGCCGCAGCGAGGCGCTGGTGGCCCTGATGGCGCCGAAAGCGCCGGATCCGCTGGTGCTGGCGCTGCTGTCCGCCGCGCTGCCGCTGATGAGCGCGACGGAAGCCGGCCCGGCCCCGTACGAAGCCTTCACCGTGGTCGACCAGGCCGTAACCGCCGCCGCCGCGCATCCGGACACCGCCCGCGCCAAGGGCATGGTCAACGCCCTGCTGCGCCGCTTCCTGCGCGAGCGCGAGCAGCTGCTGGAAGAAGTGCTGCGCGACCCGCAGGCGCAATGGAATTACCCGCAATGGTGGATCGACAACACCATCACCGCCTATCCGGCCAAGTGGCAGCAGATCCTGGCCGCCGGCAATGAAGCGCCGCCGCTGACCCTGCGCGTGAACACCCGCCGCAACAGCGTGGAAGACTATCTGGCGCGCCTGGAACAAGAAGGCATCGCGGCCGAAAGATCGGTCCCCAGGCCGTGCGCCTGGCCAGGCCGATGGGCGTGCACCTGATTCCCGGTTTCGAGGAAGGGCTGGTTTCGGTGCAGGATGCCGGCGCCCAGCTGGCGGCCCCGCTGCTGGACGTCCAGCCCGGGATGCGCGTGCTGGACGCCTGCGCCGCGCCGGGCGGCAAGACCTGCCACATCCTGGAGCTGGCCGATGTCAATTTGACAGCGCTGGACGCCGATGCGAAGCGCCTGCAGCGCGTCCAGGAAAACCTCGACCGCCTGCACCTGGACGCCGCCCTGCAGCCGGCCGAAGCCCAGGCGGAAGACTGGTGGGACGGCAAACCCTTCGACCGCATCCTGGCCGACGTGCCTTGCACCGCCTCCGGCATCGTGCGCCGCCACCCGGATATCCGCTGGCTGCGCCGCAAGGGCGACGCCAGACAACTTGCAACACTTTCGTCGCAAATTCTCGACAATCTTTGGCGAATGCTTGCCCCCAATGGTAAATTGCTGTTCGTGACATGTTCGTTGTGGCCGCAGGAGTCCGAGGCGCAGGCGGCCGCTTTCGCGGCGCGTCATCGCGCCACGAGACTCGAAGCGCCCGGCCAATTGCTGCCCGAAGGGGGCGCCGAGCAGGATCACGACGGTTTGTTTTACGCCTTGTTCCAAAAGAGCGATGCGTAACCCTTTGAAGAGCACCTCGCAAGTGATCCAACGATTTTTTCGACTCCTCTGCTGGCAGTTGCTGATCTCGCTTGCCTGCGCATTGCCGCAGGCCGCGCATGCCGCCGAAGGCACGGTGGAGATCACGCGCGCCTATATCGAGGCGGCCGAAGAGGGCTATCGCCTGTCGGCGGGGTATTCCTTCGAACTGAATCATGGCCTGGAAGACGCGCTGCAAAGCGGCGTGCAGCTGTATTTCACCACCGAGATCGAATTCACGCGGCCGCGCTGGTACTGGTTCGATGAAAAAGCCATCGCCGCCAAGCGCACCTACCGCATCCACTACGACGTGCTGCTGCGCCAGTACCGCGTGACCATCATCGGCAGCGTGCAGCAGACTTTCTCGAATCTCGAAGACGCGCTGTTCTTCATCCGCCGGCCCACGCGCTGGGTGGTGGCGCCGCGCGGCGCCCTGAAGGTGGGCGAAGTCTATAACGTGACCCTGCGCATGGGCATGGATCGCGACTACCTGCCCAAGCCCATGCAGGTGAACGCCTTCAATAACAGTGACTGGCGCCTCGCGTCCAACAAGAAGACCTTCCAGTACAGGGCCGAGTAAGTGACTTCTGCACTACGGTACCTGTTTGTCGTTGCCGGCGCGGTCTGCAGCATCCTGCTGTTCCTGCTCGCTTCCGCTTCCGATAATTCCGGCTTCTTCGACCGCTATTTCTCCTGGCTGCTCGGCCTGAATGCCGCGGTGGCGGTGTCGCTGCTGCTGCTGGTCGGCGTGTCGCTGTTCCGCCTTTATTCGCGCTACAAGGCCGGCAAGTTCGGCGCCAAGCTGATGACGCGGCTGGTGCTGCTGTTTGCCGCCATCGGCGTGCTGCCCGGCCTCGTGATCTTCCTCGTTTCGGTGCAGTTCGTGTCGCACTCCATCGATTCCTGGTTCAATGTGCGCATCGAGGAAGCGCTGGACGCGGGCCTGGACCTGGGCCGCACCGCGCTCGATGAATCGCTGGCCGAACTGGATGGACAGGTGCGTCTTGCCGTGCGCCAGCTGGCCGAGGAGCCTTTCTATGCGGCGCCCGCCACCCTGTCGCGCTTCGTGCGGCGCCATCCGGGCACGCAAAGCGCCATCATCGTCGATGCGGACGGCGGCCTGATCGTGTCCGCCATGGGCGAGCGCCGCGTGCACCTGAGCGCCGATCTGCCCACCTCGATCATGCTGGCCAAGGCCAAGGACGAACCTTCGTACGCCGCGCCGGAAGGCGGCGGCGAGCCGCGCGACGACCGCGTGGGCGCACCGCCGCCCGCGCCGCCGGACCCGAACAATGTGCTGCGCCTGCGCGTGCTGATGGCCATCCCCGATCCGGTGCAGCCGAACGGCACCCATCTCGCGCCGCGCTACCTGCAGGTGATCCAGGCCGTGCCGCAAAGGCTGGCCAATAACGGCGATCTGCTGCGCACCGCCTACTCGGAATACAAGGAACGCTTCGTGGCCCGCGTGGGCTTGCGCAAGATGTACCTCGTCACGCTGACACTGACCCTGCTGCTGGCGGTCTTCGGCGCCATCGCCGCCGCCTTCCTGATCGCGAACGACCTGGCGCAGCCGCTGCTGCTACTGGCCGAGGGCACGCGCGCCGTGGCCGAGGGCGACCTCTCGCCAAGGCCGATCGTGGCCAGTTCGGATGAACTGGGCACGCTGACGCAAAGCTTCAACACGATGACCCGCCAGCTCTCCGAAGCGCGCAGCGCCGTGGAGCGCAACCGCATCGCGCTGCAGAATGCGAAGGCGCACCTGGAATCGGTGCTGGCCAACATGTCCGCCGGCGTGATGGTGCTCGATTCCGGAATTCCGCATCGTCACCTGCAATGATTCGGTGGAGCGCATCCTGCAGCAGGCCGGCGTGACGCTGATCGGCCAGCCGCTGGCCCAGGTGGAAGGCATGCAGGAATTCGCCACTGCCGTCATCAACGCCTTCTCGGCGCAGAGCGCGCAGTCGGCCGCCGGCCGCAATGTGCAACGTCTGCACTGGCAGCGCCAGATCGAGCTGCCGCGCCCGACCGGCAGCGCCGACGAAAATGAACTGATCCTGCTGGCGCGCGGCTCGCGCCTGCCGCTGGAAACGGCCAGCGGCTACATCGTGGTGTTCGACGACATCACCGACGTGATCTCGGCCCAGCGTTCGATCGCCTGGGGCGAAGTGGCGCGCCGCCTCGCGCACGAAATCAAGAACCCGCTGACGCCTATCCAGCTGTCGGCGGAACGCCTGCAAATGAAGCTTGAACCCAAGCTGGCGCCAGGCGATGTGGAGCTGCTGAACCGCAGCGCCACCACCATCGTCAACCAGGTCGCGGCCATGAAGCGCATGGTCGACGATTTCCGCGATTACGCCCGCACCCCGCCCGCCGTGCTGCAGCCGCTCGACCTGAATGCCCTGGTCGATGAAATCCTGCACCTGTACGTCGGCGCCGAGGAAGGCGAAGACATCATCCACGCCCAGCTGGCGCCCTTCCTGCCCATGATCATGGGCGACGAGACTCAGCTGCGCCAGGTCATCCACAATTTGCTGCAAAATGCACAGGACGCCCTGTCCGAGCACCCGCCCGCCGGCCGCGCGCCGCGCATCGACGTGGTCACGGAAGCGATCCATTACCAGAGCGCCGATGGCGGCACGCGCATCGCGGTGCGCCTTGGCATCACGGACAATGGCCCCGGTTTCGCGCCCAAGATCCTGGCGCGCGCCTTCGAGCCCTACGTGACCTCCAAGGCGCGCGGTACCGGTCTGGGCCTGGCGATGGTGAAGAAAATTATCGACGAACATGGGGGCCGGATCGATATCCAGAACCATGCGGAAGGTAGTGGTGCATCGGTACTGATTTTGCTGTTAAAGTTGGCGCCGGTGTAGTTGGCATAATATTGTTGGACTAATAAAATCATTGTCGCGCCGACAGGTATAGAATGCCTGCGTGACGACGACGAAAATGAATGGGAAGGGGCAGGGATAGATGGCAAACATTCTCGTAGTTGATGATGAAATGGGCATCCGGGAGTTACTCTCGGAAATCTTGGGCGACGAGGGACATGCGGTCACGCTGGCGGAAAACGCGCAGCAGGCCCGCCAGGCCCGCGCCGCCGGCGCGCCCGACCTGGTCCTGCTCGACATCTGGATGCCGGACACGGACGGCGTGACGCTGCTGAAGGAATGGCAGCGCGACGGCTTGTTGACCATGCCGGTGATCATGATGTCCGGTCACGCCACCATCGATACCGCGGTGGAGGCAACCCGCATCGGCGCATTGAATTTCTTGGAAAAGCCGATTGCGATGCAAAAGCTGCTGAAGGCAGTGCAGGCCGGCCTGTCGCGTGCGCAGGAGCAGGTGCGGGCGCCGGTGCTGGCGCCGCGTCCCGCGGTGTCGGCGCCGGTGGACGATCACGCGCCTACGCCGGGCAGCTTCGGCGCGCCGCCGGTGCCGCCGGCAGCCGCGCACGGTGTGGCGGTGGCGCGGCCGAACGGTGAGAACCATATGTTCAACCTGTCGTTCGACCTGCCGTTACGCGAGGCGCGCGATGCGTTCGAACGCATGTACTTCGAGCACCACCTGGGCCGGGAAGGCGGCAGCATGACGCGCGTTGCCGAGAAAACGGGCCTGGAGCGCACCCACCTGTACCGCAAGCTGAAGCAACTGGGTGTGGAACCGGGCAAGCTGTCGAAAAAAGGCCAGGTTTGACCCATACCACCCTGGTCACGGGGACCAGGGCCGCCGATCGCGAAGCCGCGATCGCGGCTGCGCTTGTCCCCGGCCAGTCCACCGCCGTCATCCTTGAAGGCTTGGCCGACGGAAATTCCCCTCTGGTGTATGATGAAAGTGACGGCGCCGCCTGGCGCCCGGACGTGCACCGCATCGCCCCGGGCTGTCTATGTTGCGCCGGTAATCTCGTTTTGCGTGTTACATTGAATCGTCTCTTGCGCCGTCCCCCGGCGCAGCTCTTTATCAGCCTGGCGGACGCCACCCATGTCGACCGCCTGCGCGCCATGCTGACAGCGGCACCCTACGACGCGCTCCTGCGCCTGGGTCCCGACCTGGCTGCTTGAAAACAGCCAGTACAGCCCCATCTCGAGATGGAACGCGGAACTCCATCCCTATAGTTCCGCCCCGGAGTGAAGGAACCATGATGAATCTCATCTACAACAGCGAGCAGTACAGCGTCGTCGAATTCGGCCCGGACCGCGACCTGGAGGCACTGCGGTTCGGGGGCTATGAAATCGTCGACAAGGGCGGCAAGCGCGAAATCTTCATTGCGGGCGTGCTCGCGCAAAATTTCCGGCGCGATGTCAACAAGCTGATTGCCAATGAACCGACGATGGAGGAAATTGACGAATTTTTGGGCAGTTATGATGTGCTCATGAGTCAACCAGTGTTGTTGCATTAAAAGCCGCGTGGGTGGATCAGCGGCGGGGCTGGGCGCCCCCATATGATCCGCCCTACGCACCTCGATGAATCGATCGGGCCCGAAGGGCTGTAGGGCGGATCATTGATCCGCCGAACGTGTGCACATGGTAAAGTTCGACTATGTGCCAACTCCTCGGAATGAACTGCAATGTCCCGACCGACATTGTGTTCAGCTTTACCGGCTTCGCCCTGCGCGGCGGCCAGACCGATACCCACCACGATGGCTGGGGTATCGCCTTTTTCGAAGGCGCCGGCGTGCGCCATTTCGTTGATCACCAGGCGGCGATCAACTCCCCGATCGCCGAACTCATCAAGCGTTACCCGATCAAGTCGAAGAACGTGATCGCGCATATCCGCAAGGCGACGCAAGGCGTGGTCATGCTGGAGAATTGCCATCCCTTCGTGCGCGAACTGTGGGGCCGCTACTGGGTATTCGCCCACAACGGCGACCTGAAGGAATTCCATCCCGTGCTGGACGGCGCCTTCCGCCCCGTCGGCACCACGGACAGCGAGCAAGCCTTCTGCCTGATCATGCAGGAGTTGCGCGCCCGTTTCGGCGACACGCGTCCGCCGCTGTCGCTGCTGCGCGCCTGCCTGGAAAAAGTGGTGCGCGAGATTGCGGGCCATGGCACGTTCAATATGATGCTGTCCGACGGCACCAGCCTGTTCGCCCACTGTTCCACCCATCTGCACTACATCGTGCGCCAATATCCCTTCGACACGGCGCGCCTGTCCGACGAAGATGTGAGCGTGGACTTTTCCCAGGTCACCACGCCCAACGACCGCGTGGCGGTCATCGTCACTCAGCCGTTGACTACCAATGAACAATGGACGGCCTTCCAGCCGGGCGAGATGAAATGCTTTGTGGACGGCCTGCCTCAAAAGCGGGATTTCGAGCAATATCAGGAGACATAGGCAAGGATTGATGTCAAAATAGCAGGACATTTCAGGAATTTTCCCATGATCGACCTTTCCAGCGACGATGCCGCCAAGAGCTTGCGGGTACGCGAGTTCTACCTGGGACGGCAGCCGATTTTGGACCGCAATCAGGCCCTTTTCGGTTACGAGTTGTTATTTCGCAACGCTCCCGTTGGGCCGGCGGTCATCGAAACTCCCGGTTTGAATGCTACTGCCGCCGTGCTGGCCCATGCCGCCCAGCTGGGCGTGGAGCGCACCGTGGGCGACGCCATCGGCTTCGTCAACGTCGATGCGGACGCCATCATGAGCGATATCTTCGGCTTCCTGCCGCGCGAGAAAATCGTGCTGGAAGTGGTGGAAACGATGGAGCCGACGCCCGAGGTGCTGGCCCGCATGTCCGAGCTGGTGAGCCAGGGCTTCCGTTTCTCGCTGGACGATGTGAAGGCCGATACACCGCACGTGGAATCCATGCTGCAGATGGTCGAATACGTGAAGCTGAGCATGCGCGACATGCCGGTCGACCGCCTGATGCGCCTGGCGCCCCGCTTCAAGCAGGAAGGCAAGAAGCTGGTGGCGGAGAAGGTCGAGAACCGCGACGAATTCAAGACGTGCCTGGACCTGGGCTTCGACTACTTCCAGGGCTATTACTTCGCCAAGCCGGTGATCATGAGCGGCAAGAAGCTGTCGCCGTCCCAGCTGGCGGTGATGGAACTGATGTCCCTCGTCACCTCCGATGCGGACAATATCGATATCGAACGCGCCATCAAGAAGGATGTGTCGCTGGCGCTGAACCTGCTGCGCCTGGTGAACACGCCGGCCGTGGGCGCCCGCCAGCGCATCGATTCGCTGAGCCAGGCCGTGACCATCCTCGGCCGCCGCCAGCTGCAGCGCTGGCTGCAGATCATGCTGTACGCCGAACCGTCCAAGCGCGGCCACTCGATGACGCCGCTGCTCATGCTGGCCACCACGCGCGGCCGCCTGCTGGAACTGCTGGCGCACAAGCTGCGCCCCAGCCAGCACCATGTGGCCGATATCGCTTTCACGGTCGGCATCATGTCCCTGATGGATACGCTGTTCGGCATTCCGATGGCGGAAATCCTGACCCAGATTCCGGTGGTGGATGAAGTGTCCGAAGCGCTGATGTGGCGCGGCGGCTTCTTTGGCGATTTGCTGAAGCTGGCCGAGTGCATCGAGCGCATCGAAGACATGGAGCACTACATCGTACCGACGCTGCGCGACCTGGCCATGTCCACCGACGAACTGGTTGAACTGGAGATGGCGGCATTCGAGTGGAGTGACAACGTCGTCCGCTACGCGCTGTAAAACCGATTTTTCCAACGCGGCGCCGCCCATAAGGTGGCGCCGTTTTATTTCGAGAAGGGGTTTGCTTTGCTGAGTGTCAGTAATCTATGCAAGACCTACGGCGACAGGCGCGCCGTGGATGGAGTCTCCTTCAATGTGCAGCGCGGCCAGACCGTCGGCCTGCTCGGACCGAATGGCGCGGGCAAGTCCACCACCGTGGGCATGATCTGCGGCTTGATCAGCGCCGACAGCGGCGCCGTCACGCTGGACGGCGAGCCGGTAGGGCAGGGCTATAACGAGGCCAAGCGCAAGATCGGCCTGGTGCCGCAGGACTTGGCGCTGTACGACGATCTCTCCGCCATCGAAAACCTGAAGCTGTTCGGCGCGCTGTATGGCCTGAAGGGCGAGGCGCTGAAGCAGCGCTGCGCCGCCGTGCTGGAGCTGGTGCGCCTCGCCGACCGCGCGAACGACAAGCCGTCCACCTTCTCGGGCGGCATGAAGCGCCGCCTGAATATCGCTGCCGCGCTGCTGCACGATCCACAGTTGCTGATCCTGGACGAACCGACTGTCGGTGTCGATCCGCAAAGCCGCAATGCCATCTTCGATACGCTGGAAGCGCTGAAGGCGCAGGGCCGCTCGCTGATCTACACCAGCCATTACATGGAAGAAGTCGAGCGCCTGGCCGACCATATCGTCATCATCGACCACGGCAAGGTGCTGGCGGACGAGAGCCCGTCCGCGCTGTACCAGCGCCTGCCGGCGCAGGCCGCGTTGCGCGCCGAGCTGGCCGATGCGACTGCCGCCGCGCCTGGCGGCTTGACCGACGCGGTGTCCCGCCTGCCCGGCGTCACCAGCGCGACGCTGCAAGGCGCGGTGCTCGATGTGGGCCTGGCCGATACTTCGCATGCAGCCTCGGTATTGTGCTGGCTGGCGGAGCAGGGCCACAAGCTGGCCCACTTCGCCACCGCCCGCACCAATCTCGAAGACATCTTCCTGTCCCTCACGGGACGCAGCCTGCGCGACTGAGGACCCATATGACCGCTTTATTAGCACTGGTCCGCAAGGACCTGATCGTGTACGTGAACGACAAGCGCGCGCTGATGCTCAACCTGTTGATGCCCATCGTGCTGGCGGCCTTCTTCGGCTCCCTGTTCGGCGGCAGTGGCGAAAGCAAGACCGGCAAGATCGATATCGCCGTCGTGCAGCAGGACCAATCCGCCGTGGGCAAGAAGATCGCCGACGGCCTGAAGGCGGACGCCAACCTGCGCGTGCATGAACTGAGCCTGGCCGAGGCGCAGGCGCAGGTCCGCAACGGCAAGCTGCCGGTGGCCGTGGTGATCCCGGAAGGCTTTGGCGACAAGGCCGGCAGCGCGCTGTTCAGCGCTTCCGGCAAGCCGGAGCTGCCCATCTTCTACGATCCGTCGCAATCGACCGTGCTGGGCATGGTGAAGGGCCTGCTCACGCAGCAGGTGATGCAGAACGTGAGCGCCGAGATGTTCAACGGCGCCGGCGGCCGCAAGTTCACCGACGAGAGCCTGCAGACGCTGGAAAAGGAAGTGGCCAATGATCCGGGCAAGTCGGATCTGCGCGACTTCCTCGGCAGCCTGAAGAAGTTCCAGGCGGCGGAGGATGCGAAGAGCGCAGCCTCCGGTGGCGGCGCGAAAGCTGGTGGCGGCATCGCGGGGGGCGGCGGACTGTCCATGCCGTTTGAGACGAAGGATGAAGCGCTCAGCTCCGGTCCGAAGTACAACGGCTATGCCCACTCCTTCGCAGGCATGGGCGTGCAGTTCATCCTGTTCATGGGCATCGACATGGGCATCGGCATCCTGCTGGCGCGCCGCATAGGCATCTGGAACCGCCTGCTGGCGGCGCCGGTGACGATCACCCAGGTGCTGCTGTCGCGCGCCGTCTCGGCGGCGCTGATCGCGCTGGGCCTGCTGGTGGCAATCTTCGGCTGCGCCATCATCATCTTCCACGTGCAGATTGCCAATCCCGTCGGCTTCCTGATGGTGGCGGTGAGCTTTGCACTGATGACGGCGAGCTTCGGCTTGCTGATCGCGGCGTTTGGCCGCACGCCTGAAGCGGCGCGCGGGATGGCGGTGTTTGCGACGCTGATCCTGGTGATGCTGGGCGGGGCGTGGGTGCCGTCCTTCGTGTTCCCGGAGTGGATGCAGAAGCTGACGGTTGTCGTGCCGACGCGCTGGGCGGTGGATGGACTGGATGCGATGACCTGGCGTGGTCTCGGCATGGATGCGGCGCTGGCGAGCAGCGGCGTGCAGCTCGGGTTTGCGGCGGCGTTTGTGCTGCTGGCGATCTGGCGCTTCCGCGCGCAGGCGCGCTAAAACCCAGGACGAAGGCTAGTGTCTGCCACGACGTGGCAGACACTTGGCACGCGGCGCTGGCCTAGTGTCAGGCACATCGTGCCTGACACCAGGGTTTGCCGTGGGTTTAAAGGTTCGGCGCCAGCCAGCGCTCCAGCTGTTCGCGCGGCACTTCGCGGCGAGCGGCCATATCGTTCAGCTGGTCCTCGTTGATCTTGCCCACCGTGAAGTACTTCGAGTCCGGATGCGCAAAGTAGAAGCCCGAAACCGCCGCTCCCGGGAACATCGCAAACGACTCCGTCAGCTCCATGCCCACTTCCTCGGCATTCAGCACACGGAACACATCCGCCTTCACGGTATGTTCCGGGCAGGCCGGATAACCCGGCGCCGGACGAATGCCGCGATACTCTTCCTTGATCAGCGCTTCATTGGAAAGCGCCTCGTCCGCAGCATAGCCCCACAGGTCCTTGCGTACGCGCTCGTGCATGTACTCGGCAAAGGCTTCCGCCAGGCGGTCGGCCAGCGCCTTCAGCATGATGGACGAGTAATCGTCGTGCGCGTCCTCGAAGCGCTTCTCATACTTCTCGATGCCCAGGCCCGCGGTCACCGCGAACATGCCGATGTAATCCTGCTTGCCCGAGGCCTTGGGTGCGATGAAGTCCGCCAGGCACTGGTTCGGACGCTGCACGCCATCGATCACCGGCTTCAGGCCCTGCTGGCGCAGCCCGTAGTAGGTGAAGGCCACTTCCGAGCGCGTATCGTCGGTATAGACTTCGATATCGTCATCGTTGACGGTGTTAGCCGGCAGCAGGGCGATCACGCCGCTTGCGGTCAGCCAGCGGCCATCGATGATCTTCTTTAGCAGTTGCTGGCCTTCCTCGAATACCTTGCTGGCAGCCTCGCCGACGACGGAGTCGGTCAGGATGGCAGGGTAGGGGCCGGCCAGGTCCCAGGTCTGGAAGAAGGGGCCCCAGTCGATGTACTGCGCGATGGTCGCCAGGTCGACATTGCGGAACACGCGGCGGCCGACGAACTTCGGCTTCACCGGATCGAATTCCAGCTTCATCCTGTTGGCGCGCGCCGCTTCCAGCGAAACGGTCGGCAGTGCCTTCTTGTTGGCGTGCTGCTCGCGGATGCGGGCGTAATCGTGGTCCAGTTCCTCGATGAACTTGCTGCGCTGTTCGTCGGTCAGCAGCGATTGCGCGACCGACACGGAGCGCGATGCGTCCGGCACGTACACCACCGGGCCTTCATAGTTGTGGGCGATCTTCACGGCGGTGTGCGCGCGGCTGGTGGTCGCACCGCCGATCAGCAGCGGGATCTTCATCATGCGGAAGTGCTCGTCGCGCTGCATTTCCTTCGCCACGTGAGCCATTTCCTCCAGCGATGGCGTGATCAGGCCGGAGAGGCCGATGATGTCCGCATTCTCCACCTTGGCGCGCGCCAGGATTTCGGAGGCCGGCACCATCACACCCATGTTCACCACTTCGAAGTTATTGCACTGCAGGACCACGGACACGATGTTCTTGCCGATGTCGTGCACGTCGCCTTTCACGGTCGCGATCACGATCTTGCCCTTCGGCTTGGCGACGATGCCGGTGCGCGCTTCCTCGGCCTTCTTCTCTTCCTCGATGAACGGGATCAAGTGGGCCACAGCCTGCTTCATCACGCGCGCCGATTTCACCACCTGCGGCAGGAACATCTTGCCCTGGCCGAACAGGTCGCCGACGATATTCATGCCGTCCATCAGCGGGCCTTCGATCACATTGATCGGACGGCCGCCGGAGGCAAAGACCTGCTGGCGCATTTCTTCCGTGTCTTCAGTGATGAACTGGGTGATGCCGTGCACCAGCGCATGCGCCAGGCGCTTCTCGACCGGCGCATCGCGCCATTCGAGATTGGCCGCTTCCTGCTTTGCGCCGCCCTTCAGGGAGGCGGCGAATTCGATCATGCGCTCGGTGGCGTCTTCGCGGCGGTTCAGCACCACGTCTTCCACGCGCTCGCGCAGTTCGGCCGGCAAGTCGTCGTACACGCCGACCATGCCGGCGTTGACGATGCCCATCGTCATGCCGGCCTTGATGGCGTGGTAGAGGAAGACGGTGTGGATCGCCTCACGCGCCGGGTCGTTGCCGCGGAAGGAGAAGGACACGTTGGAAACGCCGCCCGAAATCTTCGCGTGCGGCAGGTTGTCCTTGATCCAGCGCGTGGCGTTGATGAAGTCCACCGCGTAGTTGTTGTGTTCTTCGATGCCGGTGGCGATGGCGAAGATGTTCGGGTCGAAGATGATGTCTTCCGGCGGGAAGCCCACGACTTCGGTCAGCACCTTGTAGGCCCGGGCGCAGATCTCGGTCTTGCGCTCGAAGGTGTCGGCCTGGCCCTTTTCATCGAAGGCCATCACGATCACGGCGGCGCCGTAGCGGGCGGCACAGTTTCGCCTGGCGCACGAATTCCTCCTCGCCTTCCTTCAGCGAGATCGAGTTCACGATGGATTTGCCCTGCACGCACTTCAGGCCCGCTTCGATCACCGACCACTTGGAGGAGTCGATCATGATCGGCACGCGCGAGATATCCGGTTCGGAGGCGATCAGGTTCAGGAAACGGGTCATCGCGGCCAGCGAATCCAGCATCGCCTCGTCCATATTGATGTCGATGACCTGGGCGCCGTTTTCCACCTGCTGGCGCGCGACGGAAAGCGCTTCGTCGTACTGCTCGTTCAGGATCATGCGCGCGAAGGCTTTCGAGCCTGTCACGTTGGTGCGCTCGCCGACGTTGACGAACAGCGAGTCGTCATCGATGGTGAAGGGCTCGAGGCCGGACAGGCGCTGTGCCACCGGCACGTGAGGAATGTCGCGCGGCTTGGCTTCCGCCAGCAGCTTGCCGATGGCGGCGATGTGGTCGGGCGTAGTGCCGCAGCAGCCGCCGGCCACGTTGATGAAGCCCGCGTCGGCGAATTCGCGCAGCAGGCGCGAAGTATCTTCCGGCAGTTCATCGAAGCCGGTGTCGCTCATCGGATTGGGCAGGCCGGCGTTCGGGTAAATGCAGACGAAGGTATCGGCAATCTGCGACAGTTCTTCGGCATAAGGACGCATCAGGGCCGCGCCCAGCGCACAGTTCAGGCCAATGGTCAGCGGTTTCGCGTGGCGCACCGAGTTCCAGAAGGCCGGCACGGTCTGGCCGGACAGGATGCGGCCGGAAGCGTCGGTCACGGTGCCGGAGATCATCAGCGGCAGGCGTTCCTGTTCCGGATGCTCGTCGAAATACTGGTCGATCGCAAACAGCGCGGCCTTGCAGTTCAGGGTGTCGAAGATGGTTTCCACCAGCAGCACATCGGCGCCGCCGTCGACCAGGCCACGCGTTTGCTCGTAGTAGGAGGCCACCAGCTGGTCGAAGGTGATGTTGCGGGCGGCGGGGTCGTTCACGTCCGGCGAGATGGACGCGGTCTTCGGCGTCGGACCCAGCGCGCCACAGACGAAGCGCGGCTTGTCCGGCGTGCTGTACTTCGCCGTGGCGGCCTTCGCCAGCCTGGCCGCTGCCACGTTCATTTCATAGGCCAAGTGGCCCATGTAGTAATCGTCCTGCGCGATGAAAGTCGCGCCAAAGGTATTCGTCTCGATCAGGTCCGCGCCGGCCGCCAGGTAGCGCTCGTGGATTTCCTGGATCACGTGCGGCTGGGTCAGCGTCAGCAGCTCGTTATTGCCCTTCACGAACAGCTCGCGCGCGCCGCTGTCGGCGGGCGGTGCGAAGTCCGCGAAGCGTTCGCCCCGGTAAGCCGTCTCGTCCAGCTTGTACTGCTGGATGATCGTTCCCATCGCGCCATCAAGGAACATGATGCGCCGCGCAAGAATTTCACGCAGCTGTGCTTCGGTTTTGGAGGCGGGACGGGTCGGCTTAGTCATTTGATACCTTATCAGATCGGAACTATGGCGGGTCTGAAATTATACGGCAAAGCTGACTTTTAAACCCAATGCAAGAGCTGGTGGCAGGCACGATGCGCCAGCCACCTGTTCGGAGTCCGCGGCAATAAACAGGTGGCTGGCGCATCGTGCCAGCCACCAGGGTCTGCTTTGGGTTTTAGCGGAAGCGCTGCCCGTCCAGCGGGAAGCCTTTGATGAACTCGGAGGCAGGCAAGCGCTTGCCGCCCGGCTTCTGCAGTTCGGTCAGGCGCAGGGAGCCGGTGCCGCAGGCGACGACGATGCCGTGCTGCGCGTCGGACGCCAGCACCTGGCCTGGCTCGGCATTGCTGCCGCCGTCCAGCACTTCGGCGCCCCACAGCTTGACGGTGGTGCCATTGACGTCCGCGTGGGCGCCGGGGAAGGGATTGAAGGCGCGGATCTTGCGGCTGATTTCGCGTGCCGAGCAGGTGAAATCCAGCACTGCTTCTTCCTTCGCAATCTTGGCCGCGTAAGTGACACCGTGCTCAGGCTGCGGCACGGCTTCGATGATGCCCTGTTCCATTTTGTGCAGCACTTTCACGCACATCTGTGCGCCCATGGCCGCCAGGCGGTCGTGCAGGATGGCCGTGGTGTCATTCGGACCGATCGGGGTGCGCTCGATCAGCAGCATGGGGCCGGTGTCCAGGCCTTCTTCCATCTGCATGATGGTCACGCCGGTTTCGGCATCGCCCGCTTCGATTGCGCGATGGATGGGCGCGGCGCCGCGCCAGCGCGGCAGCACGGAACCGTGGATATTGATGCAAGGCTTGATATCGAGCGTGCTGCGCGGCAGGATCAGTCCATAAGCCGCCACCACCATCACGTCGTAGTCGGTGGCCAGCAGGCGCTCGTGCGCTTCCTTCGCTTCGGCGGCGCGCTGCGGATCCTTGGCATCCATGCGCAGCGACAGCGGCTGGGCTACCGGCAGGCCATGCTTGATAGCATATTGCTTGACGGCGGAAGGCTGCAGTTGCAGGCCTCGTCCCGCGGGACGGTCCGGCTGGGTCAGCACCAGGGGAATTTCGAAACCTGCCTCATGCAGGGCCTGCAGTGCAACGGCTGCAAATTCAGGCGTACCCGCGAAGATGACTTTCATATTGTGCCCCCAGAAGGAAATTAACGGCGGCCGCCGGCGCGCTGCGCACCGCGTGCTTCGCGCTCTTCCTTCTGCAGTTTGGTCTTGATACGGTTACGTTTCAAGGGCGACAGGTATTCAACGAAAACTTTACCCATCAGGTGGTCCATCTCATGCTGGACGCACACGGCCAGCAGACCGTCGGCGTCGACTTCGAAAGGCTCGCCTTTCACGTTGTAAGCGCGGACCTTGACGCGCGCAGGGCGCTCCACGCCATCATAAATGCCGGGCACGGACAGGCAGCCTTCGTCATAGACCTGCTTCTCTTCGCTGGACCAGAGGATCTCGGGATTGATGAAAACGGTCAGTCCCGATTTATCTTCCGATACGTCGATCACGATCACGCGCTCATGCACATCCACCTGGGTCGCTGCCAGGCCGATACCCGGCGCTTCGTACATGGTTTCAGCCATATCCTGCGCCAGTTTGGCGATGCGCTCGTCAAACACGGCGACGGGTTTGGCCACCTTGTGCAGGCGGGGATCAGGGTAGCGAAGGATGTTCAGTTTCGACATTAGACTTGACGACTCGATAATAAAGGGCTGAAAGAACGGGGCAAAAAGCAACACGCACAACGGTCTGCGCAATGTAGTTTCTCTTGCTAGTTCAGGGTAATAAGGGCAGAATTTGATGCACTTCGGCAAGCCTTCCCAGGCTGTCCGTCATGCCGACTTAACGGACATATTCATGAAAAATTTTAGCACAGACCGCGTTCGCCTGTTGACGGCAGCCCTGATTTACGGTGTGACGGCCATTACGGCCCAGGCGAAAACCATTCAATGCGAATTCAAAGCAAACGCTCCAGACAGCCATACCGTCGTTAAAGGCGACACGCTGTGGGACATTTCCGGCACCTTCCTCGAAAAGCCCTGGTGCTGGCCGCAGGTGTGGGGCATGAACAAGGAAGAGATCGCCAATCCGCACTGGATTTATCCGGGCCAGGTGATCTGGTTCGACCGCGCCGCAGGGCGCCTGCGCCTCGGCAACAAGATCGACGCCAATGGCGGCGCCGGCGATTACAAGCTGTCGCCGCAACTGCGCATGCAGGGGCTGGGCAAGGATGCCGTGCAGTCGATTCCGTCCGGCGCCATCGAGCCTTTCCTCAGCCAGCCCCTGATCATCGAAGAAGATGAATTGAAGAACGCGCCGCGCATTATCGCAACGCGCGAGAACCGTGTCTTCCTTGGCAAGGATGACAAGGCTTATGTGCGTGGCGAGCTGAAAGGCGGTACGTCCTTCCAGGTCTTCCGTCCAGGCAAACCGCTGACGGATCCGATCACGAAGAAAGTCGTGGGCCAGGAAGCCTTCTATCTCGGCACCCTCAAGCTGTCGCAGGAAGCCGACAAGGGTTCCGATGTGCACACCTTCACCGTCGCCAGCGCGAAGGAAGAAATGGGCAAGGGTGACTTGCTGATGGCAACGCCGCCGATGCCGATGCAGAATTACGTGCCGCATCCACCCGAAGTCGATGTGAATGCACACGTGCTGGCCATCTACGGCGGCGTAACCCACGCCGGCCAGAACCAGGTAGTGAGCATTAATCGCGGAAAGCTTGACGGACTCGATATCGGATCTGTGCTGCAGCTGTACCATCGTGGCAAGGAGGTCTCCGATCCGGGCGGCGATAAAGGCTGGTTCGGCATGCGGGACCCCAAGGTCAAGCTGCCGGATGAACAAGTGGGCAGCTTGTTTATCTTCCGCGTGTTCAAGCACATTTCGTATGGCTTGATCATGCAGGTGACGGAACCTGTTGAGGTGGGCGACGTCGCCAAATCGCCGGAGTAAATCCCATGGCCGTGCAGGACACGGTTTCTTCTCCCTCCAGCCGTCAGGACTTCTCCAGCCTGGCGGACTGGCTGCGCCTGGCACGCACGCCGGGCATCACGCGCCTTACCGCGAAT
This sequence comes from Pseudoduganella sp. UC29_106, assembly GCF_044055365.1. Lineage (NCBI taxonomy): Bacteria > Pseudomonadati > Pseudomonadota > Betaproteobacteria > Burkholderiales > Oxalobacteraceae > Pseudoduganella > Pseudoduganella sp. UC29_106. The sequence goes on from NZ_CP171977.1 coordinate 647,236, forward strand.
CTTCTTCTCGCCGAATACGGCAGCCCTGAGGCGGTGCTTGCTGCCGCGCGGCAGGTGCTCGAATCCTCTCTCCCTTGCGCGTCTCCTGCTGCCGACGCCGGCTCGCCAGCCTTACCCCGCGCGCCCAGCGAGTCCGTTGCCGCCAGCCCAGCCCCTGAGCGCTTCAGCGCAGCTGCGGACGCGGCTGCTGACGACGCTGCGGGCCGCGCGAGCGATCCCGGCGCCGCGCAGCATGCGGAGCGCGCTGACGGCGCGCCACGGCGCAAGCGGATCATTGTGCGTGAAGGCGACAAGGTGCAGATGAACCTCGCGGCAGCGAAGCTGTTGTGCGTGCCGCTGGCGGCCGACATTAATCGCGAGCTGGAAGCCGCGCAAGAGTGGCAGCACGGCGAGGGCAACGCAATCGTCACGCAAGCGGATCGGGGATACCCGCCGCTGCTGCGCCACATCCCCGACCCGCCACTGGTGCTCTACGTAAAGGGCAACATACAACTGCTGCAAAATGACGCGCTGGCGATCGTGGGCAGTCGCAATGCCACGCACCAGGGCAGGGCGCATGCCGAAGACATCGCGCGGGCGGTCAGCAGCGAAGGCATCACCGTCGTATCCGGCCTCGCGCTGGGCATCGACGCTGCCGCACACACAGGAGGGCTGCAGGCGCAAGGCAGCACCATCGCCGTTGTCGGTACGGGCATCGACCGCATCTACCCCGCGCGCAACGCCGAACTCGCGCGCCAGATCGCGCGCGAAGGATGCCTGATCAGCGAATTCGCACTAGGCGCTCCCGCCAGGCCACACAATTTCCCGATCAGAAATCGCATCATTGCCGGCATCGCGCGCGCCACGCTGGTAGTGGAAGCGACGGCGCGTTCCGGCTCGCGCATCACGGCCCACCAGGCCATGCACTTCGGACGTGAAGTGCTTGTCATGCCGGGCTCCGTGCAAAGTCCGTTCAGCCAGGGCAGCCATGCCTTGATACGCGAAGGCGCGCGCCTTGCGGGCAGCGCGCAACACGTGCTGGAGGACCTTGGCCTGCGCGCACCGGAGACCATTTCCTTCATGTTGACAGGAACAGCAAGCGAGTTGCTGGAGCAACTAAGTTTCGATCCCACCAGTGCCGATGAATTAGCAACAAGGTTGCATCTTGACCCAGCTCAAACACAGGCGAGTTTGTTGGCATTAGAGCTAGCCGGTGTGGTGGAAAGGCTGCCTGGCGGTGCATTCCAGCGTGCGAAATGATGAGCATTGCCGTGCAGGGCTTGTGCCGTTCCGAATTCAAATGCTAGAGTAGCGCCATGTTTGACATCCTAGTTTATCTGTACGAGACCTACTACCGCCCTGATGCCTGCCCTGAACCAGCAGCATTGGCAAAGAAGCTCTCCGCCGTCGGATTCGACGACGTGGAGATTTCCGAGGCGCTGGTCTCGGCTGAACGACCTGACCGAAATGGCAGGCGTGGAGCACTCGCTGACGTCCGCCTCGCGCGGCACGCGCTTCTACGTGCGGCAGGAGCAGGATTTCCTCGGCTCGCAGGCGATCGGCTTTATCCAGTTCCTGGAGAGCGCCGGCGTGCTTTCGCCCCTGCAGCGCGAGATCGTCATCGAGCGCGCGCTGGCGCTGGAAGAGGCCCCCGTTTCGCTGGGCAAGCTGAAAATCATCGTGCTGATGTTGTTGTGGAGCCAAGGCAAGGAACCGGACGCGCTGATGTTCGACGACCTTTTCGGCGCCGAAGAGGACCAGGCCCCGCGCCTGTTGCATTGATTGCATCTCCTGGCTGCGATTGACCTCTCGCACGCCGTTTCCGTAATATATTTGAAGCATTGTGCCGCCGACATCGTGTCCGGCGGAATGCGTTCACTTGCGAATGTTGTATCATGCGCCCTGCCGCATACAACCCAAAGCATTTTCGAGAACCATAAATATGAGTAAAACCCTCATCATCGCCGAGAAACCCTCCGTCGCGAACGATATCGCGAAGGCGCTTGGCGGCTTCAGCAAGCACGATGAGTATTTCGAGTCCGACGAGTACGTGCTGTCCTCGGCGGTCGGTCACCTGCTGGAAATCGCCGTGCCGGAAGAGCACGACGTCAAGCGCGGGAAGTGGACGTTCACCCATCTGCCGGTGATTCCCCCTTACTTCGCACTGAATCCGATCGCCAAGACCGAATCGCGCCTCAAAGTGCTGAATAAACTGATCAAGCGTAAGGACGTCACCAGCTTGATCAATGCATGTGACGCGGGCCGCGAAGGTGAACTGATCTTCCGCCTGATCGCGCAGAATGCGAAAGCCAAGCAGCCGATCAAGCGCCTGTGGCTGCAGTCGATGACTCCAAATGCCATCCGCGACGGCTTCGCCCACCTGCGTACCGACGACGAAATGCTCCCGCTGGCCGATGCCGCCCGTTGCCGATCCGAAGCCGACTGGCTGATCGGCATCAACGGCACGCGCGCCATGACCGCCTTCAATTCGAAAGAAGGCGGCTTCTACCTGACCACCGTGGGCCGCGTGCAGACACCGACCCTGTCCATCGTGGTCGAGCGTGAAGAGAAGATCAAGAAGTTCGTGTCGCGCGACTACTGGGAGGTGCGCGCCGAATTCGTGTGCGCCGCCGGCGTGTACGAAGGCCGCTGGCTGGACACGAGCTTCAAGAAAGACGAAACCGATCCCGAGAGGCGCGCCGAGCGCCTGTGGAGCAAGGCTGCCGCCGATTCGATCGCGCTGGCCTGCAAGGGCAAGCCGGGCAATGTGACCGAGGGAATCCGAAGCCGACGACGTCCATGTCGCCGGGCCTGTTCGACCTGACCTCGCTGCAGCGTGAAGCCAACTCGCGTTTTCGGCTTCTCCGCCAAGAACACCCTGGGCCTGGCGCAGGCGCTGTACGAGAAGCACAAGGTGCTGACTTATCCTCGTACCGATTCGCGTCATCTGCCGGAAGACTACCTGCCGACCGTGAAGTCCACGCTGGAAGTCATCAAGGAAAGCCACAACTACAACCAGTTCGCCAAGCAGATCCTGGACAAGGGCTGGGTCAAGCCGAACAAGCGCATCTTCGACAACACGAAGATCAGCGACCACTTCGCGATCATCCCGACCGGCATCCAGCCAAAGAACCTGTCCGAACCGGAGCAGAAACTGTATGACCTGGTCACGCGCCGCTTCATGGCCGTGTTCTTCCCGGCCGCGGAATTCCAGGTGACCACGCGCTTCACCGAAGTGGCAGGCCACCAGTTCAAGACCGAAGGCAAGGTGATGACCAATCCGGGCTGGTTGGCCATCTATGGCAAGGATGCCGCGAGCGACGAAGACAAGGAAAGCGGCAACCTGGTGCCGGTGGCGAAGGGCGAGAAGGTCCACACCGAAAAGGTTACGCCGAACGGCCTGGTCACCAAGCCGCCTGCACGCTATACGGAAGCGACGCTGCTGTCCGCGATGGAAACCGCCGGCAAGCTGGTGGACTCGGACGAACTGCGCGATGCGATGGCCGGCAAGGGCCTGGGCACGCCGGCAACGCGTGCCGCCATCATCGAGGGCCTGCTGACCGAGAAATACCTGCTGCGCGAAGGCCGCGAACTGATGCCGACGGCGAAAGCCTTCCAGCTCATGACGTTGCTGCGCGGCCTGGGCGTGAACGAACTGACCGCGCCGGAACTGACCGGCGAGTGGGAATACAAGCTGTCGCAGATGGAGCGCGGCCGCATTTCGCGTGAAGAGTTCAGTGCGCGAGATTGCGCAGATGACCCAGATTATCGTCAAGCGCGCCAAGGAATAAACGACGAACGACACGATCCCTGGCGACTACGCCACGATGAAGCAGCCGTGCCCGAACTGCGGCGGCGTGGTAAAGGAAAGCTCTCGCCGCTTCGCCTGCACCAAGTGCGAGTTCTCGATGTCCAAGAACGCCGGCGGCCGCCAGTTTGAAATCGAGGAAGTGGAAGAGCTGCTGCGCGAGCGCACCATCGGCCCGCTGCAAGGCTTCCGCTCCAAGATGGGCCGCCCGTTTGCGGCCATCCTGCGCATCGTGCGTGATGAAGAGATCAAGAACTTCAAGCTGGAGTTTGATTTCGGCCAGAACGACGAGGACGGCGAAGAGGGCGAAGGCGTCGACTTCACCGGCCAGACTCCGCTCGGCCCGTGCCCGAAGTGCAATGCGGGCGTGTACGAAATGGGCCTGGCTTATGTTTGCGAGAACCAGGTTGCCAAGCCAAAGACTTGCGACTTCCGCAGCGGCCGCATCATCCTGCAACAGGAGATCCTGCCGGAGCAGATGGCCAAGCTGCTCGACGACGGCAAGACCGACCTGCTGCCGGGCTTCATCTCGCAGCGTACGCGCCGTCCGTTCAAGGCCTTCCTCGTGAGGGGCAAGGACGGCAAGATCAGCTTCGAGTTCGAAGAGCGCAAGGCCAAGCCGGCCGCCAAGGGCAAGGCTGCTGCGAAGGAGGACGAAGGCGCAGCCGCGCCGGCGGCCGACGAAGCGGCGGCACCGGCGGCGAAGAAGCCTGCTGCGAAAAAGGCTGCGACGAAGACCGCTGCGAAGAAAGCTCCAGCCAAGAAAGCCGCTGCCAAGAAGACGGCGGCTGCTTGAAACCCAAGGCCAAAATCAGGTGGCTGCCACATCGTGGCAGCCACCAGGTCTTGGGTTGGGTTCTAACGGGTGCGGCGGCGCTTTTGGGGCGCGCTGCCCGCCCGCGCGGCAGTCGAGCGCATTGAAATTATCGAGCGCGTGCCGTTCGCGCCGGGCGTCACGTTCGGCGAGTCCGGCGCCTACGGAAAAGATCCGGGGCGTGGCGCATTACGCGCTCGACCCGAAAGCCGCAGCCAATGCGCGCATCGCCGACCTGGCGCGCGCGCCACGCGATAAACGCGGCCGCGTCACCTTCTCCAGCGAATTCCTGATGCTGCGTCCCGTCAGCGCGCCGCCCGGTACGCTGCTGTACGACGTCAACAACCGCGGCGGCATCGCCATCATGGGCCAGGTCAACGGCAAGAGCCCCGCCAACAACGATCCCACCACCGCCGCCGATGCGGGCGACGGCTTCCTGATGCGCCACGGCTTTACGCTGCTGTTCTCTGCCTGGACCTGGGACGTGGCGCCGCAGGCGCCGGGCATCGTCCCGCTGGTGTTCAAGCCGCCGGTGGCCAAGGCTTGCGCGGTTTCGTGGCCAATGAATTTACCGTCAACGCTGCCGCGCCGGTGGCGACTTACGCGGGCATGCGCGGGCTGACCTACGAGCCCGCAATACCGAACGATCCGAAGGCCGAACTGACTCAACGCGCACGGCCCGATGCCGCGCGTCAGCCGGTGCCGCGTTCGCGCTGGCGTTTCGTGGCGCCGAACTGCCGGGCGGTCCGGGCCGCATCGAACTCGATGGCGGCTTCCAGCCGGACACGATCTATGAAGTGCGCTATGCGGTGAAGGACCCGCGCGTCACGGGTGCAGGCCTGGCGGGCATCCGCGACCTGCTGTCCTATTTCCGCGATCATCCTTTCGAAGGCGCACCGGCACCCAGGAATACGCTGATCTTCGGCATCAGCCAGTCCGGCCGCCTGATCGGCCGCATGATGCACGATGGCCTGAACGTGGACGAGCAGGGCAGGCTGGTGTTCGATGGCGCTTTCATGCAAGTGCCGGGCGCCGGCGGTTCGGCAGGCTTCAACAGCCGCTTCGTGCAGCCTACTCGCCACCCGTCGTTGATGGAAGAACACGATTATCCGGCGGACGCTTTCCCTTTTACCAGTGCGCCCTCGCGCGATCCGGTCAGCGGCGCTACCGCGTCAACGATGGACCGCGCGCGAGACAAGGCTAGCAAGCTGCCGAAGCTCATTATCGCCAACACGTCCACGGAATACTGGAATCGCGGCGCTTCGCTGGTGCACACCTCTCCTGACGGCGCAAGCGATGTGGCGCCTGCGCCAGAACGTGCGCGTGTATGGTTTCATGGGCGCCCAGCATTACGTGGGCCGCTCGCGCACGAAGGCACCGTTCACGGCCTGCGTGTCGACCAGCGATCATTACGTGCCGATGCGCGCGCTGATTATCGCGCTGGATAACTGGACATCACGCGGCGCCGAGCCGCCATCCAGCGCTTATCCGCGCCTGGCGGACGGCTCACTGACCACGGTCGATCAATACCGCGCCGCTTTCCCTGCCGGTATTGGTCTCCACCGCCGCAGCAGAACCTGCGCGAGCCGCGCCTCGTCGGCGACGGCGTTCCGCCGCGCGCATGGGCCGGATTACGAAACGCGCGTGCCCGCTCCGGATGCGGACGGCAATGACCGCGGCGGCGTGCGCCTGGTTGAACTGCAGGCGCCACTCGGTACGTACACGGGCTGGAACCTGCGCGCGCCGGAGACGGGCTTTGCGTGGGCCACTTCGCGCTTCGACGGCAGCTTCGTGCCATTCGCCCGCACCGAGGCCGAGCGCCTCGCCGGCAACGACCCGCGCCCCAGCCTGGAGTCGCGCTATCCCACACGCGATGATTTTGTGGCCGCCGTGCGCGCGGCAGCGGAACGCCAGATGGCGGCGGGACTGCTGCTGCCTGAAGACCTGGAGCGCACGATGCAGCGAAACGTCGGCCTCTACGACCGCATCCAGCAGCGCGATCCTTCCGACGCCGGCTGCGCTTACCTTTTCGCTCCGTAAAGCGTCAGCGGTACGCCACGGCGGATCAATGATCCGCCCTACGCCTCTCGATAACGCGATATGCCGGAAGCGTGTAGGGCGGATCATTGATCCGCCGTGCGTGCGGGCCGGCGGCGCATCAAGCGGCCAGCGCCGGCGCCTCAACCCGCGCCTTCAACCGATCCCACCACCCATCATGAATCGGCAGCACCACCACATTGATGATGGGCTCCAGCACCGCCGCCACGCCGCCGAAGGCCAGCGAACCGGTGGCGAAATACATCACGCCAAACGCCACCGCCATGTGCATCAGCGTCTGGCTGAACTTCTCGGCCGTCAGCGACGCCAGCCGCGCATGGGCGTAGCGCTTGTGCATGCCGTGCCAGAAGCGTTCGTGCACGGGTAGCAGCACCACGTTGATAATCGGTTCCAGCATCGCTGCCAGGCCGCCGAAGGCGGGGGAGCCGGTCAGGGAATACATCAGCGAGAAGGCAATCCCCATGTGGGTAGCAACCTGGCTGACCGTTTTCGCTGCTTTGACCATTTCCTGCTCCTTTTGTGGCGTTGTTGAGGCAAATGGTAATGGTTCTCATTTGATTGGTAAAATTGATTGTTTCAACTGTTCTGATAGCATTTGCCAATAGAGCGCGGTCCCGCCATAATCGGCCGTATGCAAACTGACAAGCATCCGATCTCCGCTGCCCACGGCAGCCTCCATGTGGAACTCACCAGTTACCGCTTTGGCAAACCGGGCGGGAAGAAAGCCTATATCCAGGCGGCGCTTCATGCGGACGAGGTGCCGGCCATGCTGTGCGCCACGAAGCTGCGGTCGCGGCTGGAGGCGCTGGATGCCGAGGGCAAGGTGACGGGGGAGGTGATCCTCGTTCCTGCCGCCAATCCGATCGGACTGGCCCAGGTGATCAATGAGCGTCCCTTCGGGCGCTTCGACCTCAGCACGGGCATCAATTTCAATCGCGGTTATCCGCATTATTTCGAGCGGCTGAAGACGGCGCTGGAAGGCCAGCTGGGGCCGGACGCTGCGTCGAATGTGCGTGCGATACGGCGCCTGCTGCGCGAGTATGTGGCGGAATGGCGAGCCGCACTCGGATACGGTCACGCTGAAGAAAGCCCTGTTCCAGTTGGCGATCGATGCGGACGTGGTGCTTGACCTGCATTGCGAGAACGAGGGTGCGCTGCATCTGTATGCGGGCACGCCGCTGTGCAATGCGGTGCAGCCGCTGGCGGATCTGATGCAGGCGTCTGCCTTGCTGTACACACTGGGCGCCGGCGGCGAGCCTTTCGATGAGGCTTGCAGCCGCTTGTGGTGGGACCTGGGCTGCGCACTTCGGCGGACGCTATCCGATTCCGCCCGCTTGCATCGCTGTGACGGTGGAGCTGCGCGGGAAGTGTCGGTCAGCCATGAGATGGCGGAGCGGGATGCGGACGCTATCCTGCGCTATCTGGCGGTGCAGGATATCCTCGATCTGGGCGCCGTGGCGCTGCCGCCTCCGGCGTGCGCGGCTACACCGCTGGAGGGGACGCAGCGGGTGGATGCGCCGCATTCGGGCTTGCTCGTTTATTGTCGCCAGGTGGGCGAGCGCGTGGCTGCCGGGGATTTGGTGGCGGAGCTGGTGGATCCGGTTAGCGGGGAGCTTACTCCGCTCAGGGCTGGCGTGGACGGGGTGCTGTTTACGCGTCTGGCGCACCGGTACGTGATTCGCGGGATGAATGTGGCGAAGATTGCCGGGGCGAAGGCGTTTCGGACGGGGAGTTTGTTAAGCCTCTGAAGCGTAGGGCGGGTCATTCGACCCGCCGTGCATGCGTTTCGACGGCGCATCGACGGCGGATCAATGATCCGCCCTACGCGGCAATGGCGGCCCATACACCACGGTGTGGACGCGGCGGATCATGCGTCGTGGCGCGATCGTGGCGGATCATACGCCGCGGTGCGGACGTGGCGGATCATGCGTTGTGGCGCGATCGTGGCGGACCGGACGCCGCGGCGCGGGCGTGGGGCAGCGGGCTACGGCGTGGGGACGATGACGTTTTCGCGGGCGGGGATGGTGGAGGCGACGATGCGCCAGGCGCCGGCGGTGGTGCGGTGGGAGATGGTGATTTCGGCGGGCTTGGTCGGGTGTCCCGTGGCCATGGCGTGCCATTCCTCGCACTGGATCACATAGGTGATCTTGCCGGTGTCGCGGTCCACGCTGCGGCGGCTTTGCATCGGGCCGGTGGGTACGCGGTACCAGTCTTCTTCATAGCTCTCATCGACGCCGGTTTCGTGCAGCGCGTCGTGGCTGTCCATGCGCAGCCAGCCGGCGTCCGGTTCGGGGCTGACGAAGGGATAGGCGATTTCGGGCTGCCATTCGCAGCGCTGGCCTTCGACCACGGTGGTGCCGGCGAAGCCCGTCATCTGGCTGCGCTGCGCAGGGATGCGCAGGTCGATGTGGTAGCGCGCGGCCTGGAACCACCAGACCGGCGTGATCAGGTCGCTTTCACCATTCTTGCGCCAGATGCCCTTGCGGCGCCAGAGACCTTCCAGCTGGGACGGAACACCCTTCATTTCAGATCCTCCGTGTAATAGTAAATCGTGCCGCCGACAGCACCGGACGGTGCACCCAGAGCCTGTGCCAGCGCGGTGGCGGGAGTTTCCTCAAGTGAGCGCTTGCTAACACTGACCGGCGCTGAAGGCGCGCCAGGCGCGGCACGGTAGGCCAGGATATGGTCGAAGTCCGGACGCGCATCGATTTCCTTGACCAGGAAGCGCTGGGCTCCGCTGCCCAGCTGCAGGTAGCGCGCGCTGGCCTGGTTGCGCGGCGTGGCATCCAGTTGGCGGAACAGCAGCACCTTGTCGACCACCACGGTGGCGCCCGTGTATTGTGCCGTGCCGCCCTGTTCGAAGTGGCCGAGCACCAGGTCGGCCTTGAACTGCTTCAGCGGCTGAGCGGCCGCGGGCGCCAGGCGGTTCAGCTCGAATTTTTCCGGAGCGATGGTCCACAGCGTTGTCTTTCCGTCCAGACGCTGGCGCAATGCGGCGTCAATTTGCGGATCGGCGATGTGAACCTGCAACAGCACCTGGTAGTCATGCGGAGCGTGGAACATTGGCAAATGGGACGCATAAATGCCGTCCTTGCCACCGAAGAGGGCCATTCCATGTTCGCCCCAGGTAAGGGGCGCTGCACCGGCCAGGCCGGCCAGGGTAAGGCCGGCTGCCGCGAGAAAAGCGCGGCGATTGATGAGTGTAGTCATCCTTGCATCTTATTACCCGGGAGCTGTGCTGTACAGGTTTTTGCTCAAAGATTCAGCAGTAGAAGGTTTTATGTGATAAACTTATTGTTCCTCACGGCAACAATGCCAAATCTTTCCCCTAATCATGAAAAACTTGAATATAGGCACTCGCCTGGCCGCAGGCTTTGCTCTCGTTTTGTCTTTAACGATTCTGATGACCATTCTTGGCATCACCCAGCTGCAGACTGTTGCGGATTCCACCCGCGAAATGATGCAACTGCCGCTCGCCAAAGAGCGCATGATCAGCGACTGGTATCGCCTGATTCACACCAGCGTGCGCCGCACGTCCGCCGTCTCGAAGAGCAGCGATACCTCGTTGGGCGCCTACTTTGCGGAAGAAACCGCCAACTCGACGAAAGAAGTCTCGGCCCTGCAGAAAAAGGTCGAAGAGCTGATGGAGAGCGACGACGAAAAGAAGCTGTTCGCCGAGCTGGGCGAAGCGCGCAAGCGCTATGTGGCGGCGCGCGACAAGATCATCGCGCTGAAGAAGGAAGAAAAATTTGAGGAGGCCGAGCAGGTGCTGCAGGGCGCGTTCAAGGCAGGCGCAGCGGACTACCTGGGCGGCTTGAGCAAGCTGCTGGAATTCCAGCGCAAGATCATCGACACCCAGGCGCAGGAAATCGAGGCAGTGTATGAGCGCAACCGCAGCTTCCAGATCGGCTTCGGCCTGCTGGTCGTGGTGCTGGGCGCCCTGTGTGCATGGCGCCTGACGCGCGGCATCACCGTGCCGCTGCAGCGCGCTGTGGCGGTGGCCGATGCCGTGGCCGACAACGACTTGCGCAGCGAGATCATGGTGGATTCACGCGATGAAACAGGCCACCTGCTGGCCGCGCTGAAGAAGATGAATGCCGGCCTGGCGGGCGTGGTGCATGAGGTGCGCCATAGCGCGGCCAGCATTGCCAGTGCTTCCGGCGAGATCGCGGCGGGCAACCTGGACCTGTCCTCGCGCACCGAGCAGCAGGCGGCGGCACTGGAAGAGACGGCATCGTCGATGGACGAGCTGACATCGACCGTGAAGCAGAATGCGGAGCACGCGCAGCAGGCCAACCGGCTGGCGCTGGCCGCCTCCGATGTGGCGGCGCGCGGTGGCGATGTGGTGGGGCAGGTGGTTGATACGATGGGCAATATCGATGCTTCTGCACGACGCATCGTGGACATCATCGCCGTCATCGACGGCATCGCTTTCCAGACCAATATCCTGGCGCTGAACGCCGCCGTGGAAGCGGCGCGCGCCGGTGAGCAGGGCCGCGGTTTTGCCGTGGTCGCGACCGAGGTGCGCAGCCTGGCGCAGCGCAGCGCGGCGGCGGCCAAGGAGATCAAGGACCTGATCAACGATTCCGTGTTCCAGGTAGAGACGGGCAGCAAGCTGGTGGAGCAGGCCGGCTTCACGATGAGCGAAGTGGTGGACAGCATCCAGCGCGTGACCGCCATCATGGGCGAAATCAGCACCGCCAGCGCAGAGCAGAGCTCGGGCATCGAACAGGTGAACCGCGCCATCTCCGAAATGGATGGCGTGACGCAACAGAACGCTGCCCTCGTCGAAGAGGCGAGCGCCGCTGCCGTTTCGCTGCAGCAGCAGGCGGACGCACTGACCACGGCGGTCAGCGTGTTCAAGCTGGGCAACGGCCCGGCGCCAGGCGCCGCAACGGCGCCGCGCCGTACCGCGCTGCGCCTGGCCGCTTAATGGCGTAGTTCTTCCGGCACGGTGCCGCCGTGTTCGGCCAGTTTGAACATCACCTGCTTGTGCAGCCAGATGTTCATCTTGGCCGAATCATTGGTATCGCCGGTGTAATGCAGCTCGCTGGCGAGCTCCTTGCGCGCGGCAAGGCTGCTGTCCAGGTCGAGCAATTTCAACAGGTCAACAATCGACTCGCGCCAGTTCAACTGCTGGCCGGCGTGTTTCGCCTTCTCATTGAGAATGGCCTCGACGTCGACTGGTTCCTGCGTCTTCAGCGCAGGCGCGATAGGCGCTGCGGGAGCAGGGGGCGGCGGGAGCTGCTGGTGCAGCGCCGGCTGGAGCGGGCGCACCGGTGGTCGGCTGTTCGGCAACCGCCGGGTGCGATGACGGGAAAATCTTGTGGAAAATATTGCTCAGGATGCCCATGTGCGGCCTCGCTTTCTTGAACTGTCCTGCAGTTTAGCGCTTGCCCAGCGAGGCATCTGTTAGCGAGCGCACCCTACTGCGCGGCCATTTCCACTGTCACCATATTGTCATCCGGCTTGCGGTCGATCAGTTTGTTGTCCGGATCGATGCCCGCCTTGCCGGGGCGGGCGGACACGATCAGCTTGAACACATTCTCGCGCCGGTCGATCAGCCTGCGTTCGCGGACCAGGGCATTGCCATCCTTGTCGTCCACACCGATGTCGATCAGGTCGTGCACCGGCACTTCCTTTTCCGCCCCCAGTTCATCGGCGCGCATCTTGGCGGAATGCACGGTCAGCGTGACTTCGTACTTCCCGTCAGCCTGCTTGCGCGCCACGGCAGACAAGGCGCGGTTGTCGTGCAGCGTGATGGTCTCGAACAGATCCTCAATCAGGTAAGCCTGCTGCGGCGGCACCAGTTTGCGCAGCCCATCCACCAGCACCGACACGCTCGGATACGGCGCGGCGTGGAAGGCATATTGCTGCAGCAGGGAAGCCAGCAAGGTATTGATGCGGTCTTCGCCGACGATGTCCGCCAGCTGGTACATGGCCAGGCTGCCCTTGTGGTAGTGGATGTAGCCCTGGTTTTTCGTTGTCGGCCAGTGGCAGTTCCTTCTTGTTCTCCAGCGCGCGGCCCCACAGGTAGCTGTTCAGGTCATAGCGCAGGAAGCGGCGCATGCGGGCCGCGCCGAAATTCTTCTTCATCACCATCAGCGCCGAATACTCGGCCAGGGTTTCGCTCAGCACCGTGGCGCCGCGGGTATTGCCGCCGATGAGCTGGTGCGCCCACCACTGGTGGGCCACTTCGTGGGCGGTGACATAGAAGGGGTAGTCGATGTCCTTCGGGTTCTTGTCGTCCACCTTCGCGATAAAGCCCATGCTCTCCGAATACGGGATGGTGTTCGGGAAGGATTGCGCGAACTTTTCGTAGCGCGGGAATTCCACGATGCGCACGATCTTGTGCTGGTAAGGGCTGAAGTTGCGGGTGTAGTACTCCAGCGATTCCTTGACGCCCTTGACCATGCGGTCCAGGTTGTATTCGTGGCCCGGCTGGTAGTAGATCTCGATGCCGACGTCCTGCCACCAGTCATGCTTGACGGCGTAGCGCGCGGACTGGAAGGCGTAGAAGTTCAGGATGGGGCGGTCCATCTTGTAGTGGAAGTAGTGGCGGCCTTTGGCGCGCCAGTCCCTTACCAGCTTGCCCGGCGCGATCGCGGTCTGGTCCGGCGCGGTGCTGACGACGGCGTCGAAATTGACCCAGTCGGCATCGCTGCTGGCATAGTTGTCGGCCAGGCCTTTCGGATCGTCGCGCGGCAGCGAACGTTCCTGCGCCGGCAGGCCGTGCTTCTTGCGGTCGCGCGGATCGGTCAGCTCGGCGTGGCGCTGGTAGCCGATGTGGGGCAGCATGGTGCTCTGGAAGAAGGTGCCGTTGCCGAGGACGGGCGTGTCCTTGCCCAGGCCGAGAATGCCGTGCGGCGCGTAAGCGACATTGAATTCCATGGCGAGGCGCTCGCCCGGCGCCAGCGGCTTGTCGAGGCGGTAGCTGTAGAAACCCAGCTCCTTGTCGTTCAGCACGCGGTGCGCGGTGCGGCTGAAGCGCAGCGGGGCGAAGTCCGCTTCCGCGTTCTGCTGCACGTAAACCGTGGAGATGGGCGCGGCAGTCTTGTTCTCCAGCGTGTAATAGCCCTTGACGGCCAGCGCACGCTTCTCGGGCACGATGTCCACTTGCAGGTTCACATCCGTGATGCGGGGCTGGGGCACATCCAGCACCTGCTTGTACTTGCGCTCATAGGCGGCGCGGTCGGCATCCCGATGGAAGGCGGTCTTGAAGTCGTTGGCGCAGTGCAGGTTGTAGTAGAGGACGCCGCCCGTGCCGAGGAAGATCAGCAGGCCGATACCAAAGCTGGCCAGTACCGGCACCGTCAGTGCATGGCGTGCCAGCTGTACGCGCTGCTTCCATTCCGTGTTCGAACCGCGCGACCAGAAGATCACGCACAGCACGACCATCATTAGCGCAGCGCCGGCCCAGTACAGCTCATACCAACGCTCGCGCATCAGGAAATGGCCATAGCCGTTCATGTCCGAGTAGCGCAGGCCCGGCGTCACGCCGTACAGAACCATTGGATGGTCGAGGCCAAGCGTGGCGAAGGTGATGGTCGCGACGTAGTAGACGATCATCGCGAAATAGGCCACATACTTCTGGTTGATCATGACCTGCGCCGCAATGGACAGCACTGCGATCAGCATATAGCCCGGCAGCGCGACCAGGAACAGGCCCTGGAACCACAGGCCGGGCTGCAGGTTGAAATAGCCCTTGGACAGCTGGATCAGCATACCGCAGACCATGACGATCAGCAGCAGCACGGCTTGCACGCCGAACAGGCCAAACAGCTTGCCCAGCAGGGGCAGCCAGTTCGGCACGGGCATCGCGTCCAGCATCTGGGCCATGCGGTGCTCGCGCTCGCGCCACACCATTTCGCCGGCGTAGAAGGTGGTCACCACCAGCATGAAGAGGGAGAAGGTTTCCGACACCAGCTCGATGATCTGGTACGTCACCGGATAAGTGGCGGTGCCGTACATCGGGTCCGGATGGACCGCGCTGGCAAACATGGTCAGTACGCCAGCCAGCACGATGACGAAGAAATACACGTTCTTCACCGTCTCGCGCAAATTCAGCCAGGCGGAGCGCAACAGCAGCAGGCCCAGGCTGCGGCGGTCGAAGTCGGGCTTCTGCCGCGTGTCGACAGCGGTGGCGCTCAGGTGCAGCGGCATTTCGCCTTCGCCGCGCTTGCTGCCGTTATCGGTGGTGCTGACGAAGTGGAAACGCCAGTAGCCGAGCAATAGCGCTACCAGCGCTGCACCGGACCAGATCAGGCGGTTCAGCAGGTAGACGCCCTCCAGCATCACCAGGCGCGCGTTGCGTTCGGCGATCGGCCAATATTCGGTGAGGCGGATCACGGCCGTGGTGCCGAAGGGATCGATCAGCGCGGCCAGCGTCTTGTAATCGAGGTCGCGCGCCAGGCCGGGCGCCACGATATAGCCGACCAGCATGACCACGCTGGACACATACACTGGCAGCATGCGGCGCGTGAGCGCGGCCAACACGAAGAAGATGGCGCCGAAGATGAACAGGTTGGGCAGCAGGGCGGCGAAGTAGGGGATCAGGTAAGCCTGCAGATTGAAGGGCCCGAGGCGTTCCGGATCGATGCCCGGCACGTGCGTGCCAAGCCAGGCGCCCAGCGGGATGCTGGCGAAGACCACGGCCAGCACGGCGAGGGCGCCGAAGAAGCGGCCGAACATGTATTGGTACTTGCGGATCGGCGCGCTGAAGAAGAAGTGATGGGTTTCGTATTCGAAGTCCTGCTGCACCGAGCGGCCCATCATGGCCGCGATCACGATCACGCCGAGGCAGCCGAGGAAGGAAGCCGTGAACATGATGGAGCGCGGCGCGTTGATGAAGACGCGGCCGCCGAAGGTAACGATGGCTTCCTTGAATACGCCGCCCGCGGCAGCCATCCACAGCACGGCCAGCAGGGTGAACATGCTGAAGTAAAACCCAGGTCGAGAGCAGCTTCAGGCGCTGTCTCGCTTCGAACAAGGCGATGTGGAACATTGGGCGGCCCTTAGTCGCAGTTATGGGCGACGTCGTGGCGGCCGAGGATGGTCGCGAAGTACAAGTCTTCCAGGTCGCCCAGCGCTTCCTCGAAGCCATCGCCCGGATCGTTGTCGTTGTAGACGTGGATCAGGGTGCGGCCGGACATCAGGCGGGTCGAGATCACGGCATGGCGCTGCTGGAAGTCCGGCAGGTCGCGCTTGTCGATGAAGCGCGCCCAGATCTTGCAGCTCACATCGTCGATCAGCTGCTGGGTGGGGCCGGTGACCAGCAGCTTGCCCTTGTTGATGATGGCCATGTTCGAGCACAGGTCGGCCACGTCGCTGACGATGTGGGTGGACAGCAGCACCGTGCGGTCTTCGCCGATATCGGACAGCAGGTTGTGGAAGCGCACGCGCTCCTGCGGATCGAGGCCGGCGGTCGGCTCGTCCACGATGATCAGCCTGGGATCGCCCAGCAGGGCCTGCGCGATGCCGAAGCGCTGGCGCATGCCGCCGGAAAAGGTGCCCAGGCGCTGGTGGCGCACATCGAACAGATTGGTCTGCTGCAGCAGGCCGTCCACCACTTCGCGGCGGCGCGCGCGGTGGGACAGGCCTTTCAATACGGCGAAGTGATCCAGCATTTCGTAGGCGGTCACTTTGGGTAGACGCCAAAGTCCTGCGGCAGGTAGCCGAGCAGGCGTCGGATTTCATCCTTTTCATCCAGCACATCGAGCTCGCCGAAGAACACGGAGCCGGAATCGCATTCCTGCAGGGTTGCCAGGGTCCGCATCAGCGTCGATTTGCCTGCGCCGTTCGGGCCCAGCAGGCCGAACATGCCTGCCGGGATGGTGAGCGAGACATTGTCCAGCGCGACTACCCCATTGGCATAGGTTTTAGACAAATTGCGGATGCGTAATTCCATTCTTACTCCTGATTCATTGCTGGTGCAGCGCAGCATGGCGCGCTGCTCGGCGTACCATCTGTGCTTTTTTCACATGATGGCATTGTATTGAATCTACGACATACCGGTTGCCCCATTGCGACAGCCCGCAATTTCGGGCGAACCAGATTGCGCTTTCAGGGGAACGGATCGTGGCATCGAGTGGATGGTTTATCACTAAAGTTTCAAGAGTAGCAAGTCCGATACCCAGACGCAAGGCACAAAAGTATCTGGCTTGAGATATATTCCTTGGCTATGGCTAATCCCCCTCTGAAACTCGATGCTGCGCTGCAGGAAAAAATCCTGACAGTCACCCGTTGCGGGCTAACTGTGGACGAGTCCACGGGCTTTTTCCGCACTGCACTGGGACTGTGCTACCTGGCCAGCCTGATGACCAAGGAAACGCTGGATTTCCAGGCGCTGGACAAGGAATTCAACCGTTTCATCTACCATTCCATCGGCCCGGGCCACAGCATTACATCCATCCTGCAGTTCATGAGCGGCAGCAAGGTCGTCAAGGTGCTCGATTCACCGCGTTTCGTGCGCGCGATGGCGTCCTACTGCACCGATATACCGGTCGAATCGATTCCGTTCCTGCTTGGGCTGAACCTGGGCGTGGCGAAGGACCTCTCGAAAATCGACGTGCGCGGCCCGGTGGCGGACTGGATAGAGAAGCAGCGCCTCCTCCGGGAGGAAGGCGGCCTATAATGTGGTTTTCCGTACAAGCTGGACAAACTATCATGAACCGTCATCACACTCCACTCGACCAATTCATCTGCAGCGCGGACAAGGCATTGCGCGTGCTGGCTGGCGTGGCTTCTGCCTCGCGCCCCACGCCGGCGGCGCATGCGGCCGATGCGGAGATGACGGAGAAGGAACACAAGCACAGCGCGGGCCTGATGCGCGTGAACCATGTGGGCGAGGTGATGGCGCAGGCGCTGTACAACTCGCAGGCGCGCTTTGCCAAGAGCGAGAACATGCGCCAGGCGTTCCAGCACGCCAGCCGCGAGGAAGAGGACCACCTGGCGTGGACGGCGCAGCGCTTGTCCGAGCTGGGCTCGCAGCCCAGTGTGCTGAACCCGCTGTTCTATGCGGGGGCTTATGCTTTGGGGACCGCGGCGGCGCTGGTGGGGGATAAGCAGTCGCTGGGGTTTGTGGTTGAGACCGAGGCACAGGTGGAGGCGCATCTGGCCAGCCACCTGGACCGGCTGCCGCCACAGGATGCAAAGTCGCGCGCGATCGTGGAGCAGATGCGCGTGGATGAGATTGCGCATGGGAAGGCGGCGCAGGATATGGGCGCCACCTCGACGCCATTGCCGATCAAGCTGGCGATGAAGGGGATGAGCAAGCTGATGACGTCGACGGCGTATTACATCTAAAACCGGAAAAGCTGGTGGCTGCCACGATGTGGCAGCCACCTTGGTCAGCGGCGCGTGATAGGTGGCTGCCACGAAGTGGCTGCCACCAGGGTTCGCCGTGGGTTTTCAAGCCTCAACAATTTCGAACGAGTGGGTGATCTCGGCAGTCTTGCCCAGCATAACGCTCGCCGAGCAATACTTATCGTGCGACAGCGCAATCGCGCGTTCCACGGTTGCCTGCTTCAGGTTCTTGCCCGTCACCACGAAGTGGAAGTTAATCTTGGTGAACACTTTCGGATCGGTATCCGCGCGCTCCGCCTGCAGGGTCACATCGCAGCCGCGCACGTCTTCACGGCCGCGCTTCAGGATCAGCACCACGTCATAAGCGGTACAACCGCCGGTGCCCAGCAGCACCATTTCCATCGGACGCGGCGCCAGGTTGTGGCCGCCGCCCTCGGGTGCGCCGTCCATCGACACCATGTGGCCGGAACCGGTCTGGGCGCGGAAACTCATGCCCGACGGGCCATTCCAGCTGACTTTCACTTCCATTACTGTTCTCCGTTAATTGCGTTCGTGCATTATACGGTCATCATGTAGCGTTCGCTCTTCATGCGCCGCTCCGTGTACCAGACGCAGAGCATGGCCAGCAGCAGGCTGCTGAAGAAAGTTTGCGCGAAAGGCAACAGGCCGATGCTCTGCCCCTTGGCCAACTCGCGCAGCAGGGTCTGGTTGGACAGCACGGGCACCATATACATCCATCCCGCCGTGCTGATATTCATCATCGGCACCACGATCACCGGCACGATCGGCACGATCATCGTAATGCTGACCAGGGTCTGCGCTTCCTTGAAGGTGCGGGCATTGATGGCCAGGGCGATTTCCAGCGCCGCCGCGAACATGGACAGCGTGGCCGAGGCCAGGCAGACCAGCATCAGGTCGCTCCACGCCAGGCGCCAGGACAAGCCGATTTCCTCCAGCGGCAGCCACTTGAGGATGCCGTGCGCAATCGCCAGCTCCACCGTGATGCCGACAATCGAGAGGAGCGCCGCCGCCATCCACTTGCCGACGATCAGATCCGACGGCCGCGCGGGCTGGGCCAACAGCACTTCCAGCGAGCGCCGTTCGCGCTCGCCGGCCGTGCTGTCGACAGCAGTGGACATGCAGAACATAAAGGCCGGAATGAAGAAGATGCCCAGCATGGTGCTGATGGTATTGGCCGAGCGCGAGGCGCTGGTGCCGGTGTCGTACTTCTGCACCAGCACCGGGTTCAGGTTGGCCGGCGACACGCCATGCGCCAGCAGGCGCGCACCGGCGATCTGGCGGCCATAATCGCGCAGCACGAAGTCCACCTCGTCCAGCTTGCGTACGCTGTCGGATGCGGAATCGAACCACAGCTCCACGCGCGCCGGCCGCATGGCGTGATAGCTGGCCCTGAACTCCGGCGACAGGCGCAGCACGGCGGTCACCGTCTGCTTGCGCAGCAGGGCATTGATCGCCGGTTCGTCCATCGCTTCCAGTTCGGTGATATTGATATTGCGCTGCTTGAGCTGGTTCATCAGCGTGGGCGCCTGCTTGCCGCCGATGACAGCGATTTCCACGCCCTCGCGCTCGGGCCGCGTGGCGCGCTCGATCTGCTTCTGCAGCACGAAGCCGACCAGCAGCGGATACATCAGCACGAAGATCACGAGCAGGCCCAGGGCGCGGCGGTCGCGCAGGGTTTCGCGGATTTCCTTGCGCAACACGATCAGGAATTTTGTCCTCATAGTTCGATCCCTTCCTCGGTGCCGACCAGCTTGACGAAGGCGTCTTCCAGACTGTCCAGGCCAGCCAGCTCGCACAGCTGCTGCGGCGTGCCCTGGGTGACGGTGCTGCCGCGCGCGATGACGATCACATCGTCGCAGGAGTGGATCACTTCCTGCATCACGTGGGTGGCCATGATCACGCAGCAGCCATCCGCCTTCAGCATGGCGAGGGCGCGGCGCAGGGCGCGGGTGCTCATCACATCGAGGCCGCGGCTGGGTTCATCGAGCAGCAGGTGGCGCGGGCGGTGCAGCAGCGTGCGCGCGAGCGCGACCTTGATGCGCTGGCCCTGCGAGAAGCCCTTGGCGCGGCGGTCGATGATGTCGTGCAGGGACAGCAGCTCCGTCACTTCCTCGGTGCGGCGGATAATCTCGGCGGGCGGCATATCGTTCAGCTCACCGAAGTAAGCGAGGTATTCGCGGGTGGACAGGCGGTCGTAGAGGCCGAACTGGTCGGTCAGCAGGCCAACATTGCGGCGCACGGCCATCGGATCGACGGCCGGGTCCACGCCATCGATGGCGATCGTGCCGTGATCGCGCTGGAGCAGGCCGACCAGCGTGCGCAGCAAGGTGGTCTTGCCGGCGCCATTGGGGCCGAGGAGGGCGGTGATCTTGCCGTCTTCGGCGCGGAAGCTGGCGCCGGACAAGGCCTGCACCTTGCCGAATTGCTTGCGGAGGTCGCGGACTTCGATCATGGTTGTGGCCCCGCGCTGTTCAGTTGGAAGGTTGGCGCAGGGATCTCCTTCAGGCATTCGCCGGCCACTTTGCTCCCCGGCTGGTCGAGGAACTCGCGCAGCAGGCGCGGCGCGCAGCCCAGCGGCGTGACGATGTGGCCTGCGTTGTCGATGATGAGGTGCTGGGCATGCGTCATATACTTCGCGGCCGCTTCGGCGCGGCGCGGCGGCGTGACCGGATCCAGCGCGCCGGACAGCATCAGCACAGGCGCTTCGATCTTCGCCGGCGTGGACCAGGGCACGGCCGGCACCTGCATGCTTTCGCACAGCGTGCCGATGCGGTCGATCTGCGGCTTGCCGAGGAAGGAATCGCGCGTATCCTCGACCAGCAGGGCGGGCGTGAGGCGCGGGAAGTCTTCGGCGCAGACCACCGCCAGATGCAGCGGCGTAGCCGGGCCGCCGTCGGTGGCGAAGTCGCGCGCTATATTGCTGCGGGCGATGAAGGGCTGCCAGCGGTTCTGGTAGGCGCTGTGGATCAGGAAAGGCAGGCGGCGGCTGTCCTGCTGCGAATACAGGATGTTATGCACGGTGCCGAGGAAGCGGTTGCTGGTCATGCGCACCTGGCGCAGTTCGGCGGTGCGCGGATCGGGCAGTTCCAGCGTCTGCGCGCCCTTGTTCAGCTTGGCGACGATGGCGTTGAATTCCTGTCGCAGGGCGGGGAAGGTCGCCGCGCAGGGCTGGTCCTCGGCGCACTGCTGGAACAGCTTGTCCAGCGCGGCCTGGGCGTCGCGGCCGCCGGCGGGCACGATCTGGTCCGGCGCCGCCACGCCGTCCAGCACCATGGCGCGCACGCGTTGCGGGAACAGGCGGGCGTAGGCCTGGCCCAGGCGGGTGCCGTAGGAGCCGCCCCAGATATTCACCTGGTGGTAGCCGAGGCTTTGCCGCACGCGGTCGATGTCGCGCGCCGCCGCTTCCGTGGTGTAGCGCGCGTAGGGCTTGTTCAGCTTTGTGATGCAGGCGCGCGCTTCGGCCACCTGTTCTTCCTCGCTGGCTGTTTCCTCGTTCTTGTCGTCCGCCTCGCAATCAAGCTTGCCCGAGAGGCCGGTGCCGCGCTGGTCGATCAGCACCACGTCGCGCGTGGCGCGCACCTTGCGGAAGGCGGCGTTCAGCAGCGGGACCAGGTCGCTGCCTGCTTCGCCCGGTCCGCCGGCCAGAACGAACAGGGGATCCCGGCGCGCCGATTCGCGCAGGGCGGGAGCGACGGTGACGTGCAGGCTGAGGGTGGCGCCGGGCTTGTCGTAATCCAGCGGCACATCGAGCCGCACGCAGCGCAGGGCTTCCTCGATGCCGGGCAGGTGGCAATCCTTGCCGGGCAGGGGCGCGGCGGCGGCATTGGCCAGCGCGGGCAGCAGGGACAGGACCAGGGCTGCAGCAGTGGCGGCGGTCCGGCGGGGCGGTAAGTGGAGCATGTTCGGCCCTCGAATGGTTGGGCTTCCATGGTAGCCCCTGCAATATCTTCTTGGCAACGAATCATGCATTGACGGACGCCACAGTGCGGCTTGACCGGTTTGCGCCAGCCGGGCTATAATCGTCAGCTTTCCGTTCGCTCAGGAAAAGTACAGCAAGAAGGCTGCGTCCGCTGCTACACCGGGGCGGAACCACCATATGAGCGTTTTTAAAATCTTTCACAGAAAGTCAAAACATGAAAACTTTTTCCGCTAAGGGCCATGAAGTCCAGCGCGATTGGTTCGTGATTGACGCGACGGACAAAGTCCTCGGCCGTGTTGCCAGCGAAGTGGCACGCCGACTGCGCGGCAAGCATAAGCCAGAATTCACCCCTCACGTTGACACCGGCGACTTCATCGTTGTCGTGAACGCAGGCAAACTGCGCGTGACCGGCACCAAGGCAACCGGAAGACCTACTACCGTCACTCCGGCTACCCGGGCGGCATCTACGAGACCAACTTCCTGAAGATGCAACAGCGCTTCCCGGGCCGCGCCCTGGAAAAGGCTGTCAAAGGCATGCTGCCGAAGGGTCCTCTGGGCTACGCCATGATCAAGAAGCTGAAAGTGTACGCTGAGGGTTCCCACCCGCACGCTGCCCAGCAACCTAAAGCACTCGAATTCTAAGGAACTGACATGATCGGTAACTACAACTACGGCACCGGCCGTCGCAAGAGTGCAGTTGCTCGTGTGTTCATCAAGGTTGGCACTGGCCAAATCATCGTGAACGGCAAGCCTGCTTCGGAATACTTCTCCCGCGAAACCGGCCTGATGGTGATCCGTCAGCCGCTGGAACTGACCGGCAACGTCGAGCGTTTCGACATCAAGGTAAACGTGCATGGCGGCGGTGAGTCCGGCCAGGCAGGTGCAGTGCGCCACGGCATCACCCGCGCCCTGATCGACTACGATGCAGGCCTGAAGGGCGATCTGGCCCGCGCCGGCTTCGTCACCCGCGACGCTCGTGAAGTTGAGCGTAAAAAAGTGGGTCTGCGCAAAGCACGCCGCGCAAAGCAGTTCTCGAAGCGTTAATTCGTTTCCTACAGCGTTTATCGCTGTGCAAAAAGGCCGCTGGTTCGCTCCAGCGGCTTTTTTTCATCTGGCGCGCTATTTTGGCAGTGCTGATAAATGGGCGTCCCGTGGGCAGGTTGACGCTGGAATGAACGTTGGCGCGTAGGGCGGATCATTGATCCGCCGTGCCTGCGGGCCCGCGGCCTCGACAATTTTTCAACAAACGAACAAAGGTGAAGGAAAAAACATGATCAAAGTTGGCATCGTCGGCGGCACCGGATACACCGGGGTGGAATTGCTGCGACTGTTGGCCGTTCATCCGCAAGTGCAGCTGACGGCGATTACGTCGCGCAAGGAAGATGGCGTGCCAGTTGCCGATATGTATCCTTCCCTGCGCGGCCGCGTGAACCTGGCGTTTTCGGCGCCGGACAAGGCCGACCTGACCCAGTGCGACGTGGTGTTCTTCGCCACCCCGCACGGTGTAGCCATGGCGCAAGCGCCCGAGCTGCTGGCCAAAGGCGTCAAGGTCATCGACCTGGCGGCGGACTTCCGCATCAAGGACCCGCGCCGTGTTCGAAAAGACCTACAAGATCGATCACACCGCGCCTGAGCTGCTGGAACAGGCCGTGTACGGCCTGCCGGAGCTGAACCGCGAAGACATCAAGGCTGCCAAGCTGATCGCCAACCCGGGCTGCTACCCGACCACCATGCAGCTGGGCTTCGTACCGCTGCTGAAGGCCGGCCTGATCGACGCCGGCCACCTGATCGCCGACTGCAAATCCGGCGTGTCCGGTGCAGGCCGCAAGGCCGAGATCGGCATCCTGTTCTCGGAATCGTCCGACAACTTTAAAGCCTACGGCGTGGGCGGCCACCGCCACACCCCGGAAACCACGGCCCAGCTGCAGCGCTTTACCAGCGACAAGGTCAACCTGATCTTCACGCCGCACCTGGTGCCGATGATCCGCGGCATGCACTCGACCCTGTACGGCCGCCTGACCAGGGAAGTTTCCAACGAAGAACTGCAAAAGCTGTTCGAAGACGCCTACAAGGACCAGCCTTTCGTGGACGTGATGCCGTTCGGCTCGCATCCTGAAACCCGCTCGACCCGCGGCGCGAACATCCTGCGCCTGGCGCTGCACCGCCATGGCGATACTGTCATCGTGCTGGTGGTGCAGGACAACCTGGTCAAGGGCGCGTCCGGCCAGGCGGTGCAATGCATGAACCTGATGTTCGGCCTGCCGGAAGGCATGGGCCTTGAGAACATCGCCCTGATGCCATAACTGACCCAGGTAGCGTGGCTGGACCGGCCCCAAGCGGCCAGCCACGGCATGGTCTATAATGGTTCAACTGAATTTAGCTAGGAGTAACACATGACTGCAGTAGCCGAAGCGCAAGACGTGATCCCGGCGCCGATCGTATTCACCGACGCGGCCGCTGAAAAGGTAGCGCAACTGATCGAAGAAGAGGGCAACCCGGACCTGAACTGCGCGTATTCGTGCAGGGTGGCGGCTGCTCCGGCTTCCAGTACGGTTTCACCTTCGACGAAATCGTCAACGAAGATGACACCACGATGATGAAGAACGGCGTCCAACTGCTGATCGACTCGATGAGCTACCAGTACCTGGTGGGCGCCGAGATCGACTACAAGGACGACCTCGAAGGCGCCCAGTTCGTGATCAAGAACCCGCAAGCCACCTCGACCTGCGGCTGCGGTTCCTCCTTCAGCGTGTAACGCACCTCGCCGGCGCCGCCTGGCGCCCGGCTCAGCGTGGGTAGAGCGCGCCGAGAATGCGCTCGCCCCGCGCGCCCGTCACGGCCGGCAGATTGCCCGGCTGACGTTCCCCAAACCTGAATGCCAGCCACGCAAAGGCCAGCGCCTCCACGCGATTGGGCGGCACGCCCAGCGCATCCGTAGTCTTCACCGACACGTTCGCTCCCAGCTCCGCCTGCAGTTCGCGGATCAGCGTTGCGTTATACGCTCCGCCTCCGCAAAGGAAGACGGCTTCCGTCTGGTATTCCTTGATGGCGTTGGCCAGGCTGATTGCCGTGAGACGGGTCAGCGTGAACATCACATCCTCGGGCGCCGCGTTGGTGAACGGAGCCAGGCGGGCATCGAGCCAGTCCGCATGGAACAGGTCGCGGCCAGTAGACTTCGGCGCCGGCAGGGAGAAGTAGGGCTCCGCCAGAAGCGCCGCCAGCAGGCCCGGCACTTCCTTGCCGGAAGCGGCCCAGGCGCCATCCTCATCGTATTCCTTGCCCAAGTGGCGTCCGATCCACGCATCCATCAGCACATTGCCCGGGCCGGATCGAATCCGGCCACGTGGCCGTCCGCATGCAGCACCGAGATATTGCCGATGCCGCCGATATTGGCGAGCACGCGCGTGCGGCCCGGTTCACCGAACATCGCGTGGTGGAAGGCGGGTACCAGCGGCGCGCCCTGGCCGCCGGCGGCGATGTCGCGGCTGCGGAAGTCGGCAATCACGTCGATGCCGCACAGCTCGGCGAGCAGGGCAGGGTTATTGGTCTGGCGGGTGAAGCCGAGTTCAGGACGGTGGCGGATGGTCTGGCCATGCACGCCGACTGCGCGCACATCGGCGGCTTTCATGCCGGCCTTTACCAGCAGGCCGGCGACGCACTCGGCATAGATCGCGGCCAGCTGGTTCGCGGCCAAAGCTTCGCGCTCGAGTTCGTTGGGGGAGGCGGCTTGCAGGGCCATCAGCTCGGCCCGCAGCGCGGGAGGAAAGGCGACGTAGGCGGCGGACATGGTGCGCGCGGCGCCTGCCCAGAAATCGACCAGCACGCCGTCGACACCGTCCAGGCTAGTGCCGGACATCAATCCGATATATAAACTCATGCAGTTCTCCCCGACAATTTGCACGTATTGTGCACTATGTGGGGGGCGCTGCAAATGGAAGAACCCACGGCGTGAACCAAGTGTCTGCCACGATGTGGCAGACACTAGATTTGGGCCTTGGGTTCTTGCGTGTGTGGGTGGCGCTTCAGTTGAAAGAACCCACGGCGTGAACCAAGTGTCTGCCACGATGTGGCAGACACTAGTTTTGAGCCTTGGGTTTTTACTTGGCCGCGAGCGTGCTGGTGGAGCCAGCCGGGCGCAGCAGCGCGAAGCGGTGGATCATGTCGCCGGCCACAGTCTTGAAGCGGGACATTTCAGCAGCGGTCAGCGGGGCCTGGGCTTCGACGTTCAGCTTGCCCGGGTCCTTCGCTTCGCCGCCCACGCGGAATTCGTAGTGCAGGTGAGCGCCGGTCGACCAACCGGTGGTGCCCACATAGCCGATCACATCGCCCTGCGACACTTTCTGGCCCTTCTTCATGCCGGAAGCGAAGCGGCTCATGTGCGCGTAAGCGGTGGTGTAATTATTCCAGTGCTTCAGCACGACCACATTGCCGTAGCCGCCTTGCTGGCCGGCGAAATCGACGGTGCCGTCGCCCGCAGCGCGGATCGGCGTGCCGGTTGCAGCGGCAAAGTCGATGCCCTTGTGCTGTTTCCAGTTGCCCGAGATCGGGTGCACGCGCATCGAGAAGCCGGAAGAAATACGCGAGAACTCCAGCGGCGACTTCAGGAAAGCCTTCTTCAGTGCCTTGCCGTCGAAGCTGTAATAGCCGCCCTGTTTGGTCGATGGATCTTCGAACCACACGGACTGGTAGGTCACGCCCTTGTTGGTGAACTCGCCAGCCAGGATGCGGCCTGCGCGCACGAACTCGCCGTCCTGCCAGAAGGTTTCGTAGACGACGTTGAATTTGTCGCCGCGCTTCAGGTCGGAGCGGAAGTCGATATTGGTCGAGAACATTTCCACGATCTGCGCGACCACGGAATCCGGCAGGCGGCTGCCGTCTGCGCTCGAGTCCGTTGCAGCGAACAGCGTGGTGGTGATGTCGCGGGCATGGATTTCGACACGGCGTTCCAGTTGTGCGGGAACTTCTTCAGCCGTGAAGGCGTCTCCCTTGCGGGTGACGGAGATATTCTTGACAGGGTTATCCTTGCCATCGACCACGGTGGCGCGCAGCCACAGCAGGTTGCCGTCTTCATCGGTCTGGGCCTGCACGCGTTTGCCGGTGCGCAGCTGCATCACGCCTTTCGCGACCTTGTCCTTCTTGATGAAGGTTTCGGCGGCGTCATCTTCCACACCGAGGCGCGTCATCAGGGTGGCGAGGGTGTCGCCGGCGCGGATCTTCTCTTCGTGGATGTAGGTCTGGGAGCTTTCTTGCTGCTGCAGGGCCGCGATCTGGGTAGACAGGTCGGGCAGCTGGATATCCTGGGCAATGGTCTTGACGGGCAAGTCACTCGCGTCGGGCGCAAGTGGGGCAACACCGGCGGCACCGAAGGCGCAAACTGCCAGGAACAGGGCAGAGGCGCTGACGATCCGCGCCTTGCGCGTCGAACCTAGCAGATTGTACAAGCCGGAGCTCGTGAACTTGTT
Source organism: Pseudoduganella sp. UC29_106 (assembly GCF_044055365.1). Taxonomy (NCBI): domain Bacteria; kingdom Pseudomonadati; phylum Pseudomonadota; class Betaproteobacteria; order Burkholderiales; family Oxalobacteraceae; genus Pseudoduganella; species Pseudoduganella sp. UC29_106. Next base: position 674,601 of record NZ_CP171977.1, read on the forward strand.
TATAGGGTTCATGCAATCAGTTAAAATTTGCCGCTTGAACTTTTAGAATCTTGTTATTTCGATCTAAGTTATTGATTTGTCTCGTTTTCGTCTGGCGGTATGGATGGGATCGCGCATTATAACCTAGTCCGAAGCCGTGCCAACAATTTGAGAGAATTTCGTTTAAACATGGATACCAACACCGCTTCGCCACAAAAGGCGACCGCAACCATCCTGCCGTTGTCGGACAACGTACAGGAAGCCCTCGCCATCACCAAGCGCGGCGTCGATGAACTGATCATCGAAAGCGAGTTTGCCCAAAAGCTGGCGCGCTCCGAACAAAGCGGCGTGCCGCTGCGCATCAAGCTGGGCCTGGATCCAACCGCGCCCGACCTGCACCTCGGCCACACCGTGGTGCTGAATAAAATGCGCCAGCTGCAGAACCTGGGCCACCAGGTGATCTTCCTGATCGGCGACTTCACGTCGATGATTGGCGATCCTTCCGGCCGCAACGTCACGCGTCCTCCGCTGACGCGCGAGCAGATCGAGCTGAACGCGCAGACTTACTTCAAGCAGGCATCGCTGGTGCTCGACGCTTCGAAGACCGAGATCCGCTACAACTCCGAATGGTGCGATCCGCTGGGTGCGCGCGGCATGATCCAGCTCGCGTCGCGCTACACCGTGGCGCGCATGATGGAGCGCGACGACTTCGCCAAGCGCTTCAAGAACGGCACGCCGATCTCCGTGCATGAATTCCTCTACCCGCTGATGCAGGGCTATGACTCCGTCGCCCTGAAGGCCGACCTGGAGCTGGGCGGCACCGACCAGAAGTTCAACCTGCTGGTGGGCCGCGAGTTGCAGAAGGACTACGGGCAGGAGCAGCAGTCGGTGCTGACCATGCCGCTGCTGGAAGGCCTGGACGGCGTGGATAAGATGTCCAAGTCGAAGAACAATTACATCGGCATTACGGAACCGGCAAACACCATGTTCGCCAAAGTGATGTCCATTTCCGATGTGATGATGTGGCGCTACTACGAACTGCTGTCGTGGAAGTCGATCGACGAAGTGACTGGCCTGAAGAAGGCGATCGAAGGCGGCGCCAATCCGCGCGACGCGAAAGTGGCGCTGGCGCAGGAAATCGTGGAGCGCTTCCACTCGCGCCAGGCGGCCGAGGATGCGCTGGCAGACTTCGTCAACCGTTCGAAGGGCGGTATTCCGGAAGATGTGCCGGAAGTTGCCGTGTCCGGTGCGCCTCTTGGTATCGGCCAGCTGCTGAAACAGACCAATCTGTGCGCCTCCACTTCGGAAGCGCTGCGCATGATCGACCAGGGCGGCGTGCGCATCGATGGCGCCGTGGTCAGCGACAAGGCGCTCAAGGTCGAGGCCGGCACCTTCGTGCTGCAAGTCGGCAAGCGCAAGTTCGCGAAAGTGACCCTGTCCGCATGATCGGCCTGCTGCAACGCGTATCGTCCGCCAAGGTTGTCGTAGATGGCGCTACCATTGGCGCCATCGACAGCGGATTGATGGTGCTGGTGTGCGCCGAGAAAGGCGATACGGAACGCGAGGCGGACCAGTTACTTGCAAAGCTTTTGTCGTATCGCGTGTTTTCTGATGACGCTGGTAAGATGAACAGGTCCGTCACCGATGTGGCGGGCGGCCTGTTGCTGGTGCCGCAGTTCACGCTGGCGGCGGATACGAACTCGGGCACTCGCCCTTCGTTCTCGCCCGCTGCTGCACCGGCCGACGGGCAGCGCCTGTTCGAATACTTCGTGCGCCAGGCGCGCGCGAAGCATGCAGTGGTGGAAACCGGCATGTTTGGGGCGGATATGAAAGTGTCGCTGACCAATGATGGACCGGTTACTTTCTGGTTGCAGGTGGGGCCTAAACCGTAAGAGCTAGTGTCTGCCACGATGTGGCAGACACTTGGTTCGGGGCCGCGGCCTAAAAACAGGTGTCTGCCACATCGTGGCTGACACCAGACTTTCGGGTTCATATATGAAGCTCTGGAGCGATACTTTCAAAGACGGCGCGGCCATCCCCGGCGCGAACGCCTTCGCAGTCAAGGACCCGGCCACGCACGTGCGCCTGTCCTCCAACCGCAATCCCCACCTGGCGTGGAGCGAAGTGCCGGCCGGCACCGAATCGCTGGTGCTGGTGTGCATCGATGGCGATGTGCCGACCATCGGCGATGATGTGAACCAGGAAGGCAAGACCCTGCCGGAATCCATGCCGCGCGCGGACTTCTTCCACTGGTCGCTGATCGACATCCCGCTCAAGCGCACGTCCATCGCGGAAGGGGAGTTCTCGTCCGCCGTGACGCCGCGCGGCAAGCCGGGGCCGTCGGTTGAGGGCAGCAGGGAAGCGCTGCGCCATGGCGTGAACGATTACACGGGCTGGTTCGCCGGCGACAAGGAAATGTCCGGCGACTATTACGGCTATGATGGCCCGTGCCCGCCATGGAACGACGAGCGCGTGCACCACTATATATTCAGGCTGTACGCGCTGGATATCGCGCGCCTGCCGCTGGAAGGCCGCTTCACGGGCCCGGATGTCTGCAAGGCCATCCACGGCCACATTCTCGACGAAGCCCAGATCATCGGCACTTATACCCTGCGCTAAATGAAGACCAGTATCATCCTGATCCGTCACGGAGAGACGGAATGGAACGCCGTGCGCCGTCTGCAGGGCCATATCGACATTCCCCTCAGCGAGGTCGGCCGACGCCAGGCGCTCGCGCTGGGACGCGCCCTGGCCGGCGAGCAGATCGACGCCATCATATCCAGCGACCTGGGGCGCGCACGCCAGACGGCGGAAGCGGTCGTGGCCCACCATGGCCTGCCGCTGCAGATGGACCCGGCCTTGCGCGAGCGCGCCTATGGCGTGTTCGAAGGCTTGCTGTATACGGAAATCGCCGAGCGCTACCCGATCGAATTTGCCGAGTGGCAGGCGCGCGACGTCGATTCCATCATGCCGCATGGCAATCGCTTGGCTGAAAGTTTCCGACAGTTCTATGAGCGCTGTACCGGCGCCATCGCCGGCTGGGCTGCCCAGTGGCCAGGGAAAACGATTGCCCTTGTCGCCCACGGCGGCGTGCTGGAGTGTGCTTACCGCGCCGCCAACCAGATGGCGCTGGACAGCCCGCGCGACTTCCAGGTGAAGAACGCAAGCATCAACCGTTTCACAATGGAAGCAACAAAACTCGCCCTGGAGCAATGGGGTGATGTAGCACATTTACAAACCGCCACCATCGACGATTTGTAGGACGGATCGCTCTGTTGCGTCTGCGCACGTCCGTACACTATTTTTCCTCACGAAAACACTGTTTCATAACGTCCAAGCTGCACACTTGCCGTTTAAATAAAAAATAGTGCTTATATTTTGTGCAGAGCTTCGGTTAGAATAATCGGTTTCTTCGCTCAGTTCTTGGAAGTCGCTAGTGAAAATCGGCCCGCATTTACTCCGAAATAACGTTTTCGTTGCCCCCATGGCAGGCGTGACGGATCGCCCGTTCCGCCAGCTGTGCAAGGAGCTGGGCGCGGGATATGCGGTTTCCGAAATGGCCGCGTCCAATCCGCGGCTGTGGGCCAGCGAGAAGAGTTCGCGCCGCATCGACCATGCGGGCGAGATGGAGCCGAAAGCCGTGCAGATCGCCGGCGCCGATCCGGGCGAGCTGGCCGAATGCGCCAAATTCAACGTCGACAAGGGCGCCCAGATCATCGACATCAATATGGGCTGCCCGGTCAAGAAGGTCTGCAACAACTGGTGCGGCTCCGCACTGCTGCAGTTCGAGGACCTGGTCGAACGCATCCTGAACACCGTGGTCCCGGCGGTGGATGTGCCGGTGACCCTGAAGTTCCGCACCGGCTGGAACCGCGAAAACAAGAATGCCCTGAACATCGCCCGCATCGCCGAACAGGCCGGCATCCAGATGCTGACCCTGCACGGCCGTACCCGCGCCGACGGCTACACGGGCGATGCCGAATATGAAACGATCGCCGCTGTGAAAGCCGCCGTGAAGATCCCGGTGGTGGCCAACGGCGATATCACCACCCCGGACAAGGCCCGCTATGTGCTGGACAAGACCGGGGCAGATGCCGTGATGATCGGCCGCGCCGCCCAGGGCCGCCCCTGGATCTTCCGCGAAATCGACCATTTCCTGCGCACCGGCGAATACCTGCCGGCGCCGCTGGTGGCCGAAGTGCGCAAGCTGATGCACGAACACCTGTGCGCCCATTACGCCTTCTATGGCGAATACCTGGGCGTGCGTACCGCGCGCAAGCATATCGGCTGGTATGTGCGCGACCTCCCAGGCGGGGAGGCATTCCGTCAGGAAATGAACCGCCTCGAATCGACCGAAGAACAACTCCGCGCGGTCGACAGCTTCTTTGAATCCCAATGGAAGTATGGTGAGCGGTTACAATACCGCCTCGCCGAAGAACAGCTGGCTGCCTGACCGGCGCCCGCTATGGCAAAAAATTTAGCAGAATGACAACAACATGAGCAAAGAAAGTATCCAGGAAGTCGTCCAGAAAAGCCTAGAAGACTACTTCAATGACCTGGGTGAGCAGCAGGCATCGAATATCTATGACATGGTCGTGATGACGGTCGAACGTCCCATCCTCGAAGTGGTGATGACGCGCGCCGATGGCAACCAGTCGCATGCCGCCCAGATGCTCGGCATCAACCGCAATACCTTGCGCAAGAAGTTACAGGAACACGGCCTGCTGTAAGGCTCGCTCTACCGTCCGGCTCCCAATGTGGCTGTGACCGGCCTGTGGGGCCGTGGGTTTGTTCAACCAGAATATTCACCAACCTCCCTCCACAGCCATGATCAAACAAGCTCTCATCTCCGTTTCCGACAAGACCGGCGTCCTGGAATTCGCCAAGTCTCTGTCGGCAATGGGCGTCAACATCCTGTCCACCGGCGGCACTGCCAAGCTGCTCGCCGATAACGGCGTTCCGGTCACGGAAGTCGCTGACTACACCGGTTTCCCGGAAATGCTGGATGGCCGTGTGAAGACCCTGCACCCGAAAGTCCATGGCGGCATCCTCGCACGCCGCGACCTGCCGGAGCATATGAGCAAGCTGGTCGAGCACGATATGCCGACCATCGACATGGTGGTGGTCAACCTGTACCCGTTCCAGGCCACGGTTGCCAAGGACAGCTGCACCCTGGACGACGCGATTGAGAACATCGACATCGGCGGCCCGACCATGCTGCGTTCCGCTGCCAAGAACCACAAGGACGTGGTGGTGATCTGCGATCCGTCCGACTACGGCGCGGTGCTGGCCGAGATGAAGACCACGGACAACGCGCCGGGCTACGTCAGCTACGAGACCCGCTTCATGCTGGCCAAGAAGGTATTCGCCCACACTGCCCAGTACGACGGCGCCATCACCAACTACCTGAGCAGCCTGGGTCCGGACCGTTCGCACGCCAACCGCAACGCCTATCCGAAGACCCTGAACGTGCACTTCGAAAAAGTGCAGGACATGCGCTACGGTGAGAACCCGCACCAGTCGGCCGCTTTCTACCGCGACCTGACGCCGGTGGCCGGCGCACTGGCGAACTACCGCCAGCTGCAGGGCAAGGAACTGTCCTTCAATAATATCGCTGACGCGGACGCGGCCTGGGAATGCGTGAAGTCGATGGGCAGCACCGCCTGCGTCATCATCAAGCACGCCAATCCTTGCGGCGTGGCCCTGGGCGCAACCGCACTGGAAGCCTACCAGAGCGCACTGAAGACCGACCCGACTTCGGCCTTCGGCGGCATCATCGCCTTCAACGTGCCGGTCGACGGCGCAGCGGCCACCGAACTGGCCAAGCTGTTCGTGGAAGTGCTGATCGCACCTGCGTTCACCGCGGAAGCGCTGCAGATCATGTCCGCCAAGCAGAACGTGCGCCTGCTGGAAATCCCGCTGGGCGAGGGCGTGAACGCGATGGACTTCAAGCGCGTGGGCGGCGGCCTGCTGGTGCAGTCGGCCGATGCCAAGAATGTCCACATCAATGACCTGAAGGTCGTCACCAAGCTGCAGCCTACCCAGCAGCAGCTGCAGGACCTGATGTTCGCATGGCGCGTGGCCAAGTACGTGAAGTCGAACGCCATCGTCTTCTGCGGCAATAACATGACGCTGGGCGTGGGCGCGGGCCAGATGTCCCGCATCGACTCGGCACGCATCGCTTCCATCAAGGCGCAGAATGCTGGTTTGTCGCTGGGCGGTTCCGTGGTCGCTTCCGATGCGTTCTTCCCGTTCCGCGACGGCCTGGATGTGGTGGTTGATGCAGGCGCCACCTGCGTGATCCAGCCGGGCGGCTCCATGCGCGACCAGGAAGTGATCGACGCCGCCAACGAGCGCGGCGTGGTCATGCTGTACACCGGCGTGCGCCACTTCCGCCATTAAAACCCGAGTCGTAACCCTGGTGTCTGCCACGCCGTGGCAGACACCTGTTTTACGCCGTGGGTTTTATTTGACCCGCCGGGCCCGCCTACATACAATCAACCAATGATAATTCTAGGCATCGACCCCGGCTTGCGCACGACCGGCTTTGGCGTCATTCAAAAGCAGGGCACCAAGCTGCGCTACATCGCCTCCGGCACGATCAAGAGTGGCGAAGGCGAACTGCCCGAGCGGCTAAAGGTCATCCTGGATGGCGTCAGCGAAATCGCCGCCACCTACAAGCCCGATTGCGCAGCGATCGAAAAAGTCTTTGTCAACGTCAATCCCCAATCGACTTTGCTGCTGGGCCAGGCCCGCGGCGCCGCCATCTGCGCGCTGGTGACCAATGCCTTGACCGTCGCAGAATACTCGCCGACGCAGCTGAAACAAGCCGTAGTCGGCACCGGCCGCGCTACCAAGGCCCAGGTGCAGGACATGGTCTCGCGCCTGCTCGCGCTGCCCGGCCTGCCCGGTACCGATGCCGCCGACGCGCTCGGCGTCGCCATCTGCCATGCTCACTCGCACGCCACGCTGTCCGTGGTGCAGACCGGCCATCCCGCCCTGTCCGGACTGCGCATGAAACGCGGCCGCCTGGTCGGCTAATACTTATTAAGGAACCCCATGATCGGACGTCTCTCCGGCATCCTGCTCGAAAAAAATCCGCCGCAACTGCTGGTTGACGTGCAAGGCGTCGGCTACGAAGTCGATGTCCCCATGAGCACCTTCTACAACCTGCCGCACACCGGCGAGCGCGTGACGCTGTTCACCCACCTGACCGTGCGCGAAGACGCGCACCTGCTGTTCGGCTTCGGCAACGCCGAGGAACGCGCCGTCTTCCGCCAGCTGATCAAGATCTCCGGCGTCGGCGCGCGCACCGCGCTGTCCATTTCTCTCCGGGCTTTCGATCGCGGACCTGGCGCAAGCGGTCACACTGCAGGAAGCGGGACGCCTGGTCAAAATTCCTGGCATCGGCAAGAAAACCGCCGAGCGCCTGCTGCTCGAACTGAAGGGCAAACTCGGGGCGGAACTTGGCGCCGGCGGCGGCACCCACCCTGTCCACGATTCCCAGTCCGACATCCTCAACGCTCTGCTGGCACTGGGCTATTCCGACAAGGAAGCCGTGCTCGCCCTGAAGACCGTTCCCGCCGGCGCCACTGTCTCGGACGGCATCAAGCAGGCGCTCAAGGCGCTTTCCAAAGGCTGAGCGCCGCCAGCGTGAGCCCCGGGGTTTTTCTGGAGAACCGGTCTAATTCGGTCGAAAAGCGGCTCAACGGGTCTAAACAGATCCAAAAGTCTCGCCTCGTTGTATAAAACGATCTAGAAAATCGGGCCGAATGTCTAATCCGGTCCGTTTTTTGGGGATGAAAGTCTAAAAGGGTCCCCAAATCACTTCCTGCCAGCAAGCTCTAGACTAGTTTCGCGCCAAGGCCGCGAACCGATGAGCTAGCTTCTCACGACGCCGAGCCCAACCGCTGACAATCTGGTTGACGAACTAGCAAGCTGTCCAACCGGGTCTAAAAAGATCATCAGGGCAACGGAACATAGATGGTTTTAGACTTTGGCTCGATAAAAATAGACCGAATTGGATTTACAATCCGATTTTCCAGACCGTTCTAGATTGACGGGCGCAATTTTTATACACGTTTAGGTCGTTCCAGAGCGATTTAGATCGGATTAGACTCAGCGACGATCTGAGATACCCTTCCCCCAACGGCGGTTGGCCCGGAATCCATGAAGAACGCTAAAAAGACCCAGCTCATGCGCTTCCCCAATGCGACGGTACGAGATCCCCGCATCGAGTCCTGGATGCTTGATCATCGCGGTAACCTGGGCGCAATTGCACAACACTGGTTTGCATTCATGCGCAATCGCGGTGATGACGTGCGCGAGGTGCTGCACGATGGCCACCCAACCGCCTGCGTCGGCGACGCGGCATTCGCCTACGTCAACGCTTTCAGGGATCACGTGAACGTGGGCTTCTTCCGAGGCGCCCAAATCGCCGATCCCGCGGGGCTACTGGAAGGCACCGGAAAATTCATGCGGCACGTGAAACTGAGACCAGGCTCGCCTATTGATGCATCAGCTTTGGAAGCACTCGTTGAAGCCGCACACAAGGACATGCTGGCTCGAGTGGAAGCTGAATCTGAGACGATAGCAACGAACTTGTAAGGAGCGCTGATGGAATGCGCATGCGTTTGCCGTCTTGGTAGCGCTCGATTCAATGGTATGGTTAAGCAACTCTCTGACAATCGAGACCTGGACTTGAAATGAATGCTTTAAGCCGAAACCAGAGGCTCATGACCGACACACGCTAACGCCATGCGACCACTTCGATACTCAATCAACGTCACGTTAGACGGCTGCTGCGATCACCGTGTAGGCATCGCTGACGAAGAACTGCATCGTCACGCAGTCGATAACCTGAATCGCGCCGATGCGCTCCTGTTTGGCCGGGTAATTTATGAAATGATGGAAGTCGCGTTTCGGTCGCCACGTTCCGTGCCTATGCCCGATTGGATGGAACCCTTCGCACGGACCATCGATGCGGCAAAGAAGTACGTCGTCTCGAGTACCCTGGCGCAGGTCGATTGGAATGCAGAGCTTTTGCGCGGCGATCTGGTGGACGCCGTTCAGAAGCTCAAACAGCATCCTGGCAAGGGCCTGTTCCTGGGCGGAGTAAAGCTGCCCCTTGCGTTGGCAGAGGCAGGCCTGATCGACGAGTACGAGTTCGTCATTCATCCAAGGCTGGTGGGCCATGGCCCGACGGTGTTCGCCGGGCTATCGAAGTACGTCGATTTGAAGCTCGTCGAACGGCTGGAGTTCCGCTCCGGTGCGGTCGCGATGCGGTATGAACCGCGAAGGTAGCCTTGCCAGCTGCGGCTTGGGCTGATGTGAATTGGCGTCGGAGGAAATCGGTGCCCGATTCGCTGGAAGTTGAAACGTTGGCCGGGGACTTCGAATCAAAGTATGGAATACAGCTAGACAGCATTTGGCACGAAGAAGTCAAGACCGAGTGACCTGGCCTGAAAGGCTTACTTTAGGAAGGGAGCATCGATTGGTTACGTTCGATCGTCATAACTCGGAAGCGCTCTATCACGGCACAAAGGCCGACCTGAAAATGGGGGACCTGATCCAGCCAGGCTTTTCCTCAAACTATGGCACGCGAAAGGAAGCCAGGTTCGTGTACCTCACCGCTACGTTGGACGCGGCAACTTGGGGCGCCGAACTGGCCGTTGGGGAAGGGCGCGGGCGGATATACATCGTGGAGCCCACCGGGCCCTACGAAGACGATCCGAACCTGACGAACAAACGCTTCCCGGGCAATCCGACCAGGTCCTATCGGACACGCGATCCTTTGCGCGTCATTGGCGAGGTGGCCGATTGGACGGGCCATTCGCCCGAAAGGCTCAAGGAAATGCGCGATCATCTGGAGAGCCTCAAGGAGCGTGGCATAGAGGCCATCGAAGAATAACGCCAGGGAGGACGCATGAAGGCCGAACTGCTATCGATCCTGCAGGCCCGCTTCGAGAAGAACATGCAGCGGCACAAAGGCACCGCGTGGCCGGACGTGCAAGCCCGGCTCGAAGCCCATCCCGCTGCATTGAAGTCGTTGCAGGCAATGGAAGACACTGGCGGCGAGCCTGACGTCATCGGCTACGACGAGGCCACGGGGCGCTATGCGTTCTGCGACTGCTCCGCCGAAAGTCCGAGCGGACGCCGCAGCCTGTGCTTCGACCGCGAAGCGCTCGAGTCGCGCAAGGAAAACAGGCCTGAGGGCAGTGCGATAGATGCCGCCGCCGCAATGGGCGTCGAACTGCTCACGGACGAACAGTACCGCGCGCTGCAGCAGCTCGGCGAGTTCGATTCGAAGACTTCCAGCTGGATCAGGACACCGGATGATGTCAGGTCCCTGGGCGGCGCGCTGTTCTGCGACAGGCGCTATGGCCGCGTGTTCGTCTACCATAACGGCGCGCAATCCTATTACGCCGCGCGCGGCTTCCGTGGAACGCTGGTGGTCTGATGGGCGTCGATTGCGCAATCGAGGCAACCCGACTGGTTTCTCGCGCCTGTTCGCACCGTTCATGGCCGCGGCCATCCGTCGCGCAAACAACAAGGACCTGGCCCGCCTCAAGAAACTAATGGAGTCCGCACATGCCCGTTGACCCAAACCTATTGTCATCACTCGCGAGCGACTATGCGAAGGACATAAGCAGCATCCGCGGACGGCGCGTGCAGCGGCTCGTGAAGCGCGAGTTTGCCGGGGCGGAACGTGTGATGATCGTGAATGGCGGCGACAGCGCGCCCGGTGTCCTGGGCGTTTCGTCCAGTGGAGCGGCATTTTGTGCGACCAATGGCAAGGGACCTTCTGCGTCGCTTATCAAATGGCTGCATGGGGCGGCGGACGCGCTGGAAGTCCGCTTCGATTTGCTGAAGGATTCCTTGCCCGTTCTGAGCTCCCGGTCCGTGCCGGTTGTGGCATCCATGGCGCTTGAGGCGCAGTCGCGAAAATGAGCGAACAGTCGATTCTTTATCCGGTCTTCGCGCTCGCATTCTGGACCAGTCTTGTGCTGCTGCTTATCCCTATCGTCCGCGCACGCGCCGTCAAGCGCCGCGAGATCGTTGTGGACGATTTCAAATATGGCGAGTCCCCGGCGGTGCCTTGCCACGTGAGCTTGCCGAACCGGAATTACATGAATTTGCTGCAGGCGCCGATGCTGTTTTATGTCGCCTGCATTGTGGCCTATGTTGCACATGCCGCCTCGCCGCTGGCGCTCGGACTTGCGTGGGCGTATGTAGCTTTGCGCGTGGTGCACAGTGTGATCCATCTTAGCTATAACAATGTCATTCACCGGCTTACAGCGTTTGGGTTGAGTAATGTGGTGCTGGCTTTGTTGTGGATCATGGTCTGGCAAGCACTCGCGTGATCAACCACTCCATTGCGGACCTGCCTAAGCCCGGACCCAAGTCGGCGCAGATGCTGATCGCTTGCGGGATTACTTCTGTCGAACAGGTGCGCCAACTGGGCGCTGGAAGGGGCGATCACGGGAGTGCGTTGGCAGGAAGCCGCGCGTGGCCAGGCGCTGTCGGCGCTGCCGTTCGAGGTTTCGCCGATGTCGCGGCCACGCAGTGCGGCTTCCTGCATCTGCCGGCGGGATGGTTCGGCGAGCTGCATCCGTCGCCCATTCCGACGTGGATCTTCGTTTTGCGCGGCGAGATGGAGTTCGAGGCGACCGATGGAGGAACGCGCCGAATCACGCCAGGCAGTGCAGTTCTGCTGGAAGATACGACAGGGCGGGGTCATGTCAGCCGCGTGCTGGGTGATGAAGATGCCATGCTGGCGGTGGTGCGTCTGCCAGGCAACGCCGACGCGGGTTGACGCTCGCCATTTATGCAAAAAGCTTCATATTGCATCCGTGTTTAGACGATGCTAGCCTTGGCAGCATGGCAGGAGCCGCGAGATCGCCGTACTTATATTGGGGGAGACAACGATGCAACTGGCAGACTACAAACAATTGGTAGAAGTGATCGGCGATGCGGTGGTGGTGTGCGACGCGGCCGGTGCAATCACCGTATGGAACGATGCGGCGGTGCGCATGTTCGGCTTCACGCGCGAGGATGCGATGGGCAAGTCGCTGGATATCATCATTCCGGAACGCCAGCGTACCCGTCATTGGGACGGCTATCACAAGACCATGAGCACCGGCCAGACCCGCTACGGCAGCGACCTTCTGCGCGTGCCGGCGCTGCACAAGGATGGACACACTCTGTCGATCGCATTCACAGTCGCCATCTTGCACGATGAGGAACGCAACGTGGCAGCAATTGTCGCCGTCATCCGCGACGAAACCGTGCGCTGGGGCGAGGAGCGCAAGCTGAAGGCGCGCGTGGCCCAGTTGGAGGCTGAGGCCGCGGCCTGACGCCAGCCCGATTGCCTCTTCGGCGTTGCAAAGGCGGCGGATTCAATGGCGGTTATCGATCATCTGATCCTCAAGGTCAACGATCTTGCGTCGAGCGTCAGGTTCTACACCGAGATCCTTGGCTTTGCCCTCGAAGGCGTTGACGGGCCGTTCACCGTGATCCGTGTCGGGCCGGAATGCCAGCTCCAGCTTGCGCCCTGGGGGACGGCGGGCATGGAACATTACGCCTTCGCGGTATCGGGAACGGAATTCGACGCGATACGGGCGCGGCTCGAGGCGGCGGGCATCGGCTATGGCCCGACTTTCGACTCTGTCGGCTCGAACAAGGGTATAGGCGAAGAAACCGGCGCGCGCGGCCCGGCGCCCACGCTCTACTTCAATGACCCGAACAACCATTTGTTGGAAATCAGAACTTACGAGCGCAAATGAGCGCCGCGCACCGAGCCTTGATAGAATCATGCCCTGAACATTTATACAGTGCCCGGCATGAGTATCCAAACCGACAACTTCACTGAACAGCGGATTATCGACGCTGCCCCGTCCTCGCCCAACGAGGAGGCGATCGAGCGTGCGTTGCGTCCGAAGCTGCTCGATGAGTATGTCGGGCAGACGAAAATCCGGGATCAGCTGGAAATCTTCATCGCGGCGGCGCGCAAGCGCAGCGAGGCGCTGGACCATACGCTGCTGTTCGGCCCACCGGGCCTGGGCAAGACCACGCTGGCGAACATCATCGCGCGCGAGATGGGCGTGAACCTGCGCCAGACTTCGGGGCCCGTGCTGGAGCGCCCGGGCGACCTGGCGGCGATCCTGACCAACCTGGAAGCGAACGATGTGCTGTTCATCGACGAAATCCACCGCCTGTCGCCCGTGGTCGAGGAAATCCTTTACCCGGCGCTGGAGGATTATCAGATCGACATCATGATCGGCGAAGGCCCGGCCGCGCGCAGCGTGAAGCTGGACCTGCAGCCCTTCACCCTCGTCGGCGCCACCACGCGCGCCGGCATGCTGACCAACCCGCTGCGCGACCGCTTCGGCATCGTCGCGCGATTGGAGTTCTACACCACGGAAGAACTGGCGAAGATCGTCGCCCGCAGCGCCACGCTGCTGAAGGCGAACATCGACGACGGCGGCGCACTGGAAATCGCCCGTCGCGCGCGCGGTACGCCGCGCATCGCCAACCGCCTGTTGCGCCGCGTGCGCGACTATGCGGAAGTGAAGTCGAATGGCGACATCACCAAGGAACTGGCCGATGCCGCCCTGCGCATGCTGGACGTCGACCACGTCGGCTTCGATGTGATGGACCGCAAGCTGCTGGAAGCGGTGCTGTACAAGTTTGGCGGCGGCCCGGTAGGTATCGGCAACCTGGCCGCCGCCATCGGCGAAGCTGCAGACACGATCGAAGACGTGCTGGAACCCTACCTGATCCAGCAAGGCTTCCTGCAGCGAACCCCGCGCGGACGCGTGGCTACGGCGGCCGCCTACCAGCACTTCGGCGTCACCCCGCCGCGCAGCAGCCTCACCGGCGACCTGTGGGACCAGTAAGCGCGGGCTGATGGACGAACTGCGCGCCATATCGACCTTCGTCCTCGCCGCCGAATCGGGCAGCTTCAACAAGGCTGCGGAAGCGCAGAACACCACGCCGCAAGCCGTCAGCAAGACCATCCGCCAACTGGAGCAGCACCTTGGCGTGCGCCTGTTCCACCGTACCACGCGGCGCAGCACGCTCACCGAGGAGGGCGAGCGTCTGCTGGAATCCGTGAAGCCAAGCCTCGACGGGCTGGTTGGCGCCTTGAGCAAGGCGCGCAGCGCGGCGCAGGAAGACGAAGGCGTGGTGCGCATCGCCGCCGCCGGGGCGGTAGGACGCAAGGTGCTGATGCCCTTGCTGGCCGAATTCCAGCAACGATATCCAAAGATCAGTGTGGAGCTGGTATTGTCCGATGGCTTCAGCGATATCGTCGGCGAGCGTATCGATGTTGGCTTTCGCGCGGGCAGCGCACCGGACCTGCAGGTCGTCGGCCGCAGGCTGTTCCCGATCCAGCTCATCGTCTGCGCCACGCCGGCCTACTTGGCGCAGCATGGCCGTCCGCGCAAGGTGGATGACCTTCTGGCCCACCGCTGCATCGGCTATCGCCGTCCCGGGACGGGACGCCCGGTACCGTGGGAGTTTGAGGTGGACAACGAAGTCGTCCAGCAGCATATGAACGTGGCGCTTTGCTGCAGCGATTCGGAAACGGAAGCGCAAGCCGCGCTGGCGGGCATCGGCATCGGCCAGATCGATAGCATCAACGCTGCCCCGGCGCTGCGCAACGGTGAACTGGTACCGCTGCTGGTGCAGACGGTCAGCGAACGCATGGGTCTCTACCTTTATTACGCCCAGCGGCGCGACATGCCGGGCCGCGTGCGGCGTTTCATCGATTTCGCCGTCGAACGGCTGAACGGCAGCCAGGAGTTCTCGCTGACGCGCAAGGAATTGCAGCGATTATCAACCAATAGGTGATACTGAAACCGTGTGCCAGGACTACTTCGGTTGTCCTTAAATTTCTATAGTTCTCCCAACGCCGCACAACGCGGCCTCACTCAAGGGAGAACGACATGGAAAACCAACTCAATGGCCGCGTGGCCGTCATCACCGGCGCTTCCAGCGGCATCGGCCTGCACACCGCAAGGCTGCTGGCGGGGCAGGGCGCAAAGGTAGCCCTGCTGGCGCGCCGCAAGGAGACGCTGGAGCGCGAAGTGGCTGACATTGAACGCGCCGGCGGCATCGCAATGGCGCTCGCAGTCGATGTCACCGATCAGGCTTCGGTCGATGCTGCTGCGGCGACAGTGCTGCAAACCTGGGGGCCGGCCAGCCTGGTGTTCAACAACGCCGGCGTAATGCTGCCGGGCGCGATCGAGGAGGACAAGCGCGGCGAGTCCACCAGGCAGATCGACCTGAATGTGCAGGGCGTGATGCACGTAACTCACGCCTTCGTTCCGCAACTGCTGCAGGCGGCGGCGAACGGCGTGCAGGCGGACCTGATCAACACTTCGTCCATCGCCGGGCAGTACATCTACCCGTACTTCTCCGTCTACAGCGCAACCAAGGCTTTCGTCAGCCACCTGACACGCCATATGCGCGCCGAACTGGGTGCGAAAAATGTACGCGTTTCGGTGATCGAGCCGGGCATCACGTCGACCGAGCTGCAAGGCCACGTCACCAGCCAGGGTGTAAAGGATTGGCTGGCCGATGCGGCGCAGAAGTATGAGTTCCTGAAGCCGGAGGACGTGGCCGAAGTGGTGCGCTTCCTGGCCGTGCAGCCCCCGCGCGTGAACCTGATGCAGGTGGTTGTGATGCCGACCGGGCAGGCGACTTAAGGCAGGGTTATACTGCATGGCTCATGAATAACTCAGGAATGACCATGCAGAAATCCTTGTTGCGACGCGCCGCCCTTAGCCTGGCCTTTGGTACGTCGGTGGCGGCGCAGGCGGCGGTGCCCGTGCAGGGCTATGTGGTGAAACAGTCTTTCCCGCACGATGAGCAGGCCTTCACGCAAGGCCTGTTTTTCATGGACGGTTACCTGTATGAGAGCACGGGCCAGTACGGCGCGTCGTCGGTGCGCAAGGTCGACCTGAAAACGGGCAAGGTGCTGCAGAAGCGCGACCTGCCGGCACAGGTGTTCGGCGAGGGCATTGCGCCCGTTGGCGGCAATATCGCGGCGCTGACCTGGATGAACCAGGGCGGCTTCATTCTGGATGGCGCCACCTTCGCGCAGAAGGCGGTCTTCGAATACAAGGGCGAGGGCTGGGGCCTGACCAGCAATGGCGAGAGCGTGTACATGAGCGATGGCACGTCCTATATCCGTGTGCTGAATTCGGCCACGATGCAGGAGACGCGCCGCATCCACGTCACGGCCGAGGGCTTGCCGGTCACGCGCATCAACGAGCTGGAATGGGTCGATGGCCTGATCTACGCGAATGTGTGGCAGACGGACCGCATTGCGCGCATCGATCCGATGTCCGGCAAGGTGATAGGCTGGATCGACCTGAGCGGCCTTTCCGCGACGGCCGGCGCGGCGCATGACGCGGACAATGTTTTGAATGGCATCGCCTATGATGCCAAGTCGAAGCGCCTGTTCGTCACCGGCAAGCGCTGGCCGAAGCTGTTTGAGATTGAACTCAAGCCGGCGAAGAAATAACTCCCGCGGGCCGGCGGCGCCTTAGAAAACCCAAGGCGTGAAGCTGGTGTCTGCCACATCGTGGCAGACACCAGGTTTATGCCGTGGGTTTATTGCTCGCGCACCCAGGTCTGCGAGCGGCCCAAGAGCGGCATGCCGATATAGCCGCGTACCTCCAGCTTCTTGCCGCCGTCGGCCACTTTCAGCTTGCTGCGATAGACCTTGCCGTTGTTCGGGTCCAGGATTTCGCCGCCGGTATATTCGGCGCCATCTTTTTTCAGGCCGGTCAGCATCGTCATGCCGATGATGGGCTGGTTCTTGCGCGCGTCGGAGCACTTGTCGCAGACGGGGTTCTGCTCCTCGTCCGCGCCGCGGAACAGTTTCTCGATCTTGCCTTCCAGTACGCCGTTGGTCTCCGTGATGCGGATCAGGGCTTTCGGCTTGCCGCTCACATCGTCGATGTTCTTCCACAGGCCTACCGGGGTGTCCTGGGCAAAGGCCGGCAGGGTGGCCATGGCGGCAATGGCCAGAATGGTGTGCAGCGGTGCGCGCATTCAAAGTCTCCTTATTGGTTTGGGGTGTCAGCCAGTGTAGCAAAGGAGGCCGTGCCGCCAAGGCCAATTCAGTGACTTTGGAGTGCCAACTCTAAAACGGGACAGTGCAACAGGCGGGTTGCTCCATTCTGGAACACCCAAGGCCAAAAACAAGTGCCTGCCACGATGTGGCAGGCACTAGGTTTAAGGTGCTGGTTTGAAAGCCTCCTGCGTGGCACAAAGGTTGCGTATTCAGGTAGTGAAAGTCCTCGGACCTTCGCCACCAAACCTACATCAAGGAGACTGTCATGCAATGGAGCAAGCCTGAAGCCATCGATTTCCGCTTTGGCTTTGAAATCACGCTGTATATCTTCAACCGCTAAGGGGCGCGCGGCCGCTGCGTGAGTGGCGGCCGCCATGCATCATGAAGATCATCGTACTCGGCTCGGCAGCCGGCGGCGGCTACCCGCAGTGGAACTGCAACTGCCATAACTGCGACGGCCTGCGCCGCGGCGCTATTCGCAGCCGTCCACGCACCCAATCCTCGATCGCGATTTCCGCCAATGGCCAGGACTGGCTGCTGGTGAACGCCTCGCCCGACATCCTGACCCAGATCCGCGCCACGCCGGCGCTGCAGCCGGCCCGCACTGCACGTGACAGCGGCATCGCCGCCGTGCTGCTGATGGACGCGCAGGTGGATCACGTCACCGGCCTGATGATGCTGCGCGAAGGGAAGCGCATTCACCTCTACTGCAGCGCAGCGGTGTGGGAGGACCTGAACGCCGGTTTGCCCTTAGCCCGCGTGCTGTCCCACTACTGCGGCGTGGAATGGCACGAGCTGCCGGTGGCGCAGGGCGATCGCTGCAGTTTCAGCGTGCCTCAGCTGGAAGGCTTGCGCTTTACCGCCGTGCCGCTGGACAGCAAGGCGCCGCCTTATTCGCCGCATCGCGATGCGCCCGTCGCCGGGGACAACATCGGTCTGCTGGTGCAGGACCTCGCCACCGGCAGCAAGCTTTTTTACGCGCCGGGACTGGGCAGCATCTCGCCGACAACGGCAGCGGCCATGCGCGAAGCGGACTGCCTGATGGTGGACGGCACGTTCTGGACCGAGGACGAAATGATCACGCTGCGCTTCTCAAGCAAGCCTGCGGCGGCGATGGGCCACCTGCCGCAGTCCGGTCCCGGCGGCATGATCGAGGTGCTGGACGGGCTGCCTGCCAGCCGCAAGGTCCTCATCCACATCAACAACACCAATCCCATCCTCGATGAAGAGGCGCCGCAACATGTGCTGCTGCGCCGTCATGGAATCGAGGTCGCCTTTGACGGAATGGAGCTCGAATTATGAACATGATGTCCCGACAGGAGATCGGTTTCCAGCCGCGCTGGGACAAAGCCACCTTCGCCGCGCAGCTGATGGCCAAGGAAGTGCACTATCACATCCACCATCCTTTCAATGTGCGCATGCAGGAGGGCAGTCTGACGCCGGACCAGATCCGCGGCTGGGTCGCCAACCGCTTTTATTACCAGATCAAGATTCCGCAGAAGGATGCGGCGATCCTGGCGAATTGTCCGGACCGCGAAACGCGCCGGCGCTGGCTGGTGCGCATCCAGGACCACGATGGGGGCGACGGGAATCCGGGCGGTATCGAGGCGTGGACGCGGCTGGGCGAGGCGGTCGGCATTCCGCGCAATGAGCTTTGGTCGCTGCGCCATGTGCTGCCGGGGGTGCGCTTTGCGGTGGATTCTTACGTGAACTTCGCGCGGCAAGCTTCGTGGCAGGAGGGGGTGTGCTCGTCGCTGACGGAGATGTTTGCGCCGAAGATCCATAAGGACAGGCTGGCGAGCTGGCCGCGGAATTATCCGTGGATCGAGCCGGAGGGGTTGCAGTATTTCCGCAGCCGGGTTTCGTTGGCCGAACGGGATGTGGAGCATGGACTGGCCGTTACGCTGGCTTATTTCCAGACGCGCGAGCAGCAGGAGCGGGCGCTGGAGATCCTGCAGTTCAAGCTGGATGTGCTGTGGTCGATGATGGATGCGATTGAGTTGGCTTACGCTTGATTGTGGTGGTGCGCAGGCACGGCGGATCAATGATCCGCCCTACGCTGTGCCGGAACGCATCCGGTGATTGCCGGCACGGGGCGCTATTGGCCCGACAGGGCTGTAGGGCGGATCATTGATCCGCCGTGAATGGACGGGGGAGACAAATATGGATGCGATCGAACAACCCAAACTGTCGCGGATGTTCCGGCTGCAGTGGGAAGAAGCGCAGAACGCTTATGTGCTGCTGTACCCGGAGGGACTGGTGCGGTTGAACACCAGCGCGGCGGAGATCCTGAAGCGCTGCGACGGCCGCAGCGCGCTGGCGGATATCGTGGCGCAGCTGGAGCAGGCTTTTAACGCCAGCAACCTGGCGCAAGACGTGCAGGCCTTCGTGGCCGATGCGCGGCAGCGAGGCTGGCTTGTGTAGCGCGCCCGCACGGCAGGCAGCAGCGCCCATGGCGCCGCCCATGTGGCTGCTGGCCGAGCTGACTTACCGCTGTCCGCTGCACTGCGTGTTCTGCTCGAACCCGGTGGACTACGCGACCCGCCGCGAGGAGCTGAGCACGGAGGAGTGGGTCGACGTGCTGCGCCAGGGCCGCAAGCTGGGGGCAGCGCAGCTGGGCTTCTCCGGCGGGGAACCGCTGCTGCGCGACGACCTGGAGGAGCTGGTGGCCGAGGGCCGCCGACTCGGCTACTACACGAACCTGATTACCTCCGGCATCGGCCTGACGGAAGCGCGCCTGCGCCGCCTGACCGAAGCGGGGCTGGACCACATCCAGCTCTCCTTCCAGGATTCGACCCGCGAAATGAACGACTTCCTGAGCAGCACCCGCACGTTCGAGCTGAAGTCGCGCGTGGCGGCGCTGATCAAGCAGTTCGATTACCCGATGGTGCTGAACGTGGTCCTACATCGCTATAACCTGGACCACGTCGCGCGCATCATCGAGATGGCGCTGGCAATGGGCGTGGAATATCTGGAGCTGGCCAACACGCAGTACTATGGCTGGGGCTTGGTCAACCGCGCGCAGCTGATGCCGACGCAAGAGCAATTGCGCAAGGCCGAAGCGGTCGTGAACGAATACCGCGAGCGCATCGGCAACCGGCTGCGCATCCTGTTCGTGGTGCCGGACTATTTCGAATCGCGACCCAAGGCGTGCATGAACGGCTGGGGGGCGGTGTTCCTTGGCGTGTCGGCGGACGGCGCAGCCTTGCCCTGTCACGCTGCGCGCAGCATCCCCGGCATGCAGTTTCCGGACGTGCGCAAGGAAAGCCTGCGCGACATCTGGTATGACAGCGCGGCCTTCAACCGCTTCCGCGGCGATTCGTGGATGAAGGAGCCGTGCCGGACCTGCGACGACAGGCACAAGGACTTTGGCGGCTGCCGCTGCCAGGCGCTGGCGCTGACGGGCGATGCCGAGAATGCGGACCCGGTCTGCGGCAAATCGTCACATCACGGGGAGCTGAAACAGATCGTCGTGCATGCGCATCGCGCACAGGAGGAAGGGGAGTTGAAGCCGCTGGTGTTCCGCAGCGATTCGAATTCGCGCGCGCTCAGCCAGCCTCTTACTCAGCCCACTCCGGATCGGTCGTGAAGACGATGGTCAGCCAGCGGTCGGTGCTTTCTTCGCCGAGCGCTTCGCCGACCTCGTTGCGGATGGCATCCCATTCTTCCAGGCGCTTGGCCGGCCATTGTGTCGGCACGATGAAGAACAGCTCGATCTGGCGGCCGCGACCCACGCGCGCGACATAGGCGCGATAGGAATCGAAGCCGTGGCGCTGCACGGTGTCGGCGGCCACCGTATCGACGTGCTGCTTGAGGTCGGACGGCGTGACCAGGAGGATGTCCGCCAGCGCGCGGCGGATCACGCCGAGCGGCATGGGAATTACGGCAACGCAGACGAGGATCAGCACGAGCGGGTCGATGTAGGGCGTTACCCAGTCGAGACGCGTGCCGCGCACGGCCCAGCCGAAGATGAAGGCGGCAAGCAGGGCGCAGGCCATCGCCACCGTGATCCACCACGCTTTGGCGTCCAGCGCCACGAGGGCGGAGCCGATCCTGCGGTTGGCGATGGTGGCGTAGGTGCCCATCGCGGCAGCGGCCACCAGAGATATCAGGGCGTAGACGATGGCGTAGTCCAGCGCAATCATGTGGCCGCCTTCCATCAGGCTTTTTGCGGAGTTGATCAGGGCGTAGATCGCGGCGCCGACGAGCAGGGTGGCGTTCAGGCCAAGCACCATCGGTTCCAGGTGCCAGAAGCCCATCGTGAAGCGTTCGACCAGCTTGCGATTGTGCTCCCCGCGTTCGGCGGAAGCGGCGATCAGCTTCGCGATCAGCAGCGCGAGCATGGTCATCGTGGCGTCGACCAAGCCGTAGAAGCCGTCGAAGATGATGGATTCCGAACCGGCCAGCAGGCCGAAGGCAATGCCCAGCGCGGCCTGGAAGACCGCGGCAATGATGGAGAGACGGAGGAGGGATTGTTCGGTTGGCATGGCCGGCCCGAAGGGTGTAGGGCGGATCATTGATCCGCCGTGCATCCCGTCCCGCGGCCCGAAACGGCGGCCGCGGGTGGGAAAAATGGCTTACGCCACCGGCAACTTCGCCAACTGCTCTTCCATTTTGGCCAGCGTCGCGCTGAAGCTGGCCACGCGCTCCTTCTCCTGCGCCACAACAGCCGCAGGAGCACGCGCAACGAAGCTCTCGGACGACAGCTTGCCCGAGGCCTTGGCAATCTCGCCCTGCAGGCGGGCGACTTCCTTTGACAGGCGCTCGCGTTCGGCCTTGACGTCGATCTCCACCGTCAGCATCAGCTTCGTGGTGCCGACCACGGACACCGCGGCCGGCGATTCCGGCAGCACGTCCACGATCTGCACTTCGGACAGCTTGCCCAGCAGCTGGATATACGGGGCGAAGCCGGCCATGCGCTCCTTGTCGGCGCCGGACGCTTCCACCACCAGCGGCACGCGCAGCGACGGCGCCAGCTTCATTTCGCCGCGCAGGTTGCGGGTTGCGTCGGTCAGCGCCTTCAGCTCGTCCATCCAGGCCTCGGCGGCCGGATCGATGCATGCGTCGTTGGCGATCGGGTAAGGCTGGGTCATGATGGACTGGCTGCGGTCGGATGCGCCCTTGCCGGCCAGCGGCGCCACGGCCTGCCACAGTTCCTCGGTCACGAACGGGATCACCGGGTGCGCCATGCGCAGCACCACTTCCAGCACGCGCAGCAGGGTGTGGCGGGTGGCGCGCTGCTGGCCTTCGGTGCCTTGCTGCACCTGAACCTTGGCCACTTCCAGGTACCAGTCGCAGTACTCGTCCCACACGAACTTGTAGATGGTGGAAGCGATATTGTCGAAGCGGTAGTCGTGGAAGCCTTTTGCCACATCCTGCTCTGCCTTCTGCAGCAGGGAGATGATCCACTTGTCGGCCATGGACAGGTCAGCGTCATTGGCGCTGCAATCCTTGCCTTCGGTGTTCATCATCACGAAGCGGGTCGCGTTCCACAGCTTGTTGCAGAAGTTGCGGTAGCCTTCGGCGCGGCCCAGGTCGAAGTTGATGTTGCGGCCCAGGGATGCATAGGAAGCCATGGTGAAGCGCACGGCGTCCGTGCCGTAGGCCGGGATACCCTCCGGGAATTCCTTGCGGGTGGCTTTCTCGATCTTCTCCGCCTGCTTCGGATTCATCAGGCCCGTGGTGCGCTTGGCAACCAGGCCATCGATGCCGATGCCGTCGATCAGGTCGATCGGGTCCAGGGTATTGCCCTTGGACTTGGACATCTTCTGGCCCTGCGAGTCGCGCACCAGGCCGTGCACGTACACGGTCTCGAACGGCACCTTGCCGGTGAAGTGCGCAGTCATCATGACCATGCGCGCCACCCAGAAGAAGATGATGTCGAAACCGGTCACCAGCACGGAGGACGGCAGGAAGGCGTTCAGTTCAGGCGTTTCGGCCGGCCAGCCCAGGGTGGAGAAAGGCACCAGGGCGGAGGAGAACCAGGTATCCAGCACATCGTTGTCGCGGGTCAGCGCGCCGGTTGCGCCCTGGGCCTTCTGCTGCGCCAGGGCGTCTTCCTCGCTGCGGGCGACATAGATATTGCCCTGTTCGTCGTACCAGGCCGGGATCTGATGGCCCCACCACAGCTGGCGCGAGATGCACCAGTCCTGGATGTTGTTCAGCCACTGGTTGTAGGTGGTGGTCCAGTTCTCCGGCACGAACTTGATCTCGCCCGAGGACACTTTTTCCAGCGCCACTTCAGCGATCGACTTGCCCGGATTGAACGTGCCTTCCGGCGCCGGCTTGCTCATGGCGACGAACCACTGGTCGGTCAGCATCGGCTCGATGACGACGCCGGTGCGGTCGCCGCGCGGCACCATCAGCTTGTGCGGCTTGACGGATTCGAGCAGGCCCTGGGCTTCCAGGTCGGCCACGATCTGCTTGCGGGCGGCGAAACGGTCCAGGCCGCGGTAGGCTTCCGGCGCGTTTTCGTTGATCTTCGCGTCCAGCGTGAAGATGGACGGCATGTCCAGCTTGTGGCGCTGGCCGACGGCGTAGTCGTTGAAGTCGTGGGCCGGGGTGATTTTCACGCAGCCGGTGCCGAAGGCCTTGTCCACATAGGTGTCGGCAATGATCGGGATTTCACGGCCGGTCAGCGGCAGCTTCACCAGCTTGCCGACCAGGGCGATGTAGCGCTCGTCGGTCGGGTCCACTGCCACGGCGACGTCGCCCAGCATGGTTTCCGGACGGGTGGTGGCCACGGTGATCGTGCCGCTGCCGTCGGCCAGCGGATACTTGATATGCCACATCGAGCCGTCTTCTTCTTCCGACACCACTTCCAGGTCGGAGACCGCGGTGCCCAGCACCGGGTCCCAGTTCACCAGGCGCTTGCCGCGGTAGATCAGGCCCTGTTCGTACAGGCGCACGAAGACTTCGGACACCACTTTCGAGCGTTCCTCGTCCATGGTGGAATATTCGCGCTTCCAGTCAGGCGAGGCGCCCAGGCGACGCATCTGGCCGGTGATGGTGGAACCGGATTGCTCCTTCCACTCCCACACTTTTTCGATGAATTTTTCGCGGCCCAGGTCGTGACGCGAGATCTTTTGCGCGTCCAGCTGGCGCTCCACCACGATCTGGGTCGCGATGCCGGCGTGGTCGGTGCCGGGGATCCAGGCGGTGTTATGGCCCAGCATGCGGTGGTAGCGGGTCAGGCCATCCATGATGGTCTGATTGAACGCGTGGCCCATGTGCAGCGTGCCGGTCACATTCGGCGGCGGCAGCTGGATGCTGAAGGACGGCTTGGACAGGTCGAGCGAAGCTGCGTAGTAACCGCGCTTTTCCCACTCGCTGCGCCAGAACTGTTCAATGTCGGCGGGCTCGAAAGACTTGGCTAATTCCATGATGTGGCTGAAAAAATGGGCAAAACAGCCATTATACGGCCATTCTGCCCATGTGCCTTGCCACAAACCGGAAACCCTAGTGGCTGCCACGATGTGGCAGCCACTAGGTTTGCGCCGCTGGTTCTGTTGAAGCCGGCGGCGCTCAGGGAGTCAGGCTGAAGTTGACGTTGGCCTGGTCGGCCACGCTGACGTCAACGGCGGGCGTGGACTTGGTGGCGTAGCCGGTGGCGCTGGCGTCCACGCGGTAGATGCCGGCGGCCGGCGTGGTGGTGGCGGTCACGAAGCCCAGCGGCAGGGTGCTGCTGTAGGTCACGTAGCGCGGAGCGGCCCCCGGCAGGCCGGTGATGCTGTAGGCGCCGCCACCCACGGGAGTCGCCGAGTACTTGATGGTTACCAGCGGTCCGTTGGTGATGCTTTGCATCGCCGACACGAAGGCCGGTTCCGTGGCGCTGACCGGGGTTTGTGTCACGTTGCCGCCGATATTGCGGCCGATCGAGACTGCCGGAGCGATCGGCGCCGCCACGGTGCTGAGCTGGGTCATGGCACTGGCCGTGACCGGCACGGCGCCGACCACGCTGGCGGCCATGCCGTCGCCGGTGATGACTACATCGTAATTACCGGCCGGCAGGCGGGTCAGCGCGAACTCGCCGCTGCTCGGATTCGGGGTGGTGGCGGCGACGATCACGCCATTCTGCTGCGCCGTCACGGCCACGTGGCTGGCCAGGGCGGCGGTGGCGATGAAGCCGTTGATGCCGTTCAGGGCGGTCGGCACCACCTTGACCACCGGCTTCAGCGAGTAGCCGCTATTGCCCTTGCTGACGACGGACTTGCAGGCGTCGAAGTCCAGCACGAGGTCGACGCGCTGGCCGGCGGCCACGTCGAACTGGTTGACCAGCTTGATGCCGCTTTGCAGTGCGCTTGGCGTGTCGAGCGGCGTTTCTGTGGTGCTGCCCGTCTTGACGACGGTGTTGGCGCCGGTGGTGCCTTCCAGCACCAGGCGCAGCTGGCTGTAGCTGCCGGCCGACAGCGAAGCCTGGCCCAGTGCTTCGAGGGCGCCATTGGTCAGGTTCAGCAGGTTGATCTTGCGGGCGGGCGAGAGGGTGATGTCGGTCCAGCCGCTATCGGTATCGCTGGCGCTGGAACTCTGGTGGATACGGACTTTCGATACCGTTACGTTGACGGCGTCGAAGCCGCAGGCGGGGGCGTCGGTCAGCGAGACTGCCACCGTGCCCAGTTGGACAGGGGGCGGGTTGCTGGCGCCGCTACCGCCGCCGCCACCGCCGCCACAGGCGGTGACGAGTGCCGCAGTTGCGGCCAGGGAGAGTAGAGAGAGTGACGTCTTCATGGTGGCCTCTTTTATGGTTGTTGTATGAGGCTATTATCCGTTCCACTTGGCAAATATTTATGTGCCCTGGCGCACATAGTAACGGTTCGTTACACAAACGCGGCAGTAGCGTTGTACTGCCGCGTCTGTTGCAGCTTATTTGCCGCCTATTGCCGCTTACTTGCCGCAGCCCATGCTGTTGATGCGGTCGTGCGCGGCCTTGGCCTGTACCAGGCCGAAGCCAAATTTCGCATCGCGGCCCGCCGTGCCCAGGTCCATTGCACTATTGTCAAGGGAGACGCGCAGCTGCGCTGCCGTGCAGTTGGTGTGCAGGCTCCACACCAGGGCGGCCACGGCGGACACATGCGGCGTTGCCATCGAGGTGCCGTCCCACGACGCGTAGTTGGCGGGCGCCACGCTGACGGTGGCGGTCTGTCCCAGCTGGCCCAGCATGGCCTGGCCGTCCGCCTGGCTGGCCGTGACGGAAGGAATGGCGGTCACGGTCGTGCCCAGGGTGCCCCCGAAGCCGCCGGCCACATTGTTGTAGACCACCGCGCCTTTGCCGCCGCTGGCCTGGCAGTTGCTCACCTTGGTCGCGAAGTCCACCGTGCCGCGCTGGATCAGGCAAATCTTGCCGCTCACGCTGCCGTCCACCTTGTCGCCCAGGCCGAAGTTGGCCAGTGGCGCGCTGGCGCTGGCCTTGGGCGAGCCCTCCATTTCGCTCACGGTGTACGCGGCATTGCCGACGGTGAGCGACGGCGCCGCACCGGTGCCCATCGGCACGGTGGACAGCACGCTCACGCCCGGCGCGGACAGTTCCACTTTGCTGTTGTACTGGGAGAACGACGCCCATTCCTTGTTCGCATCGAGCGCACCGACCGACACCACCGAAGCATAGCCGGCAGGGTAGGAGACGGCCGTGGTGCCGTCGTTGCCGGCTGCCGCGATCGACAGCACGTTTTTCGCCGCCAGCGTGCTGAACGCTTTTTCCTCGGTCTTCATCGGCCTTCCACCGCCCAGCGACATGCTGATCACGTTGGCGCCCGCCGCGCCGCACTTGTTGACGGCGGTGGTCAGCGAGGAGGAGTAAGCCCAGCCGTCCGCACCGAACACTTTCACGATGTGCAGCTGGATATTCTTGTTAGGGTTCACGCCGACCACGCCCAGCGCGTTGTTGACGGCGGCGATGGTGCCGGCCACGTGGCTGCCGTGGTGATTTTCGTCGGTGTACCACCAGCCCGTGCCGCGGTCCCATTCGCCCGTCAGACGATTGCCGACCAGGTCTTCGTGGTTGGCATCGATGCCGGAGTCGACGATACACACCTTGCGGTTACCGGCCGACGCGTCGGACAGCTGGTCAGCCTGGACCATGCTGATGCCATAGGGCACGCTCTGCCCGCCCGTTGCGCCTTGTTTCGACAAGGCCAGCGCATAGCGCTTCTCATCCTCTTCGACATACAGCACGTTCGGATTGTTCTGCAAGCCTTTCAGCGCCTGGGTCGGCACTTCGAGCGCCATGGCGTCCATGCCGAAGATTTCGTGCACGACGGCGCCGTGCGCAGCGGCGGCTGCCTTGTGGATTTCGGCGGCCTTGCCGGGCTGGAAGGATACGACGACGCGCACCTTGTCGGGGGCGGCGGCGGAAGCGGGCAAGGTGTTGGCGGAAAGGGCGGCCAGAATGGCCAGCGACAGGATTTTATTGCCGTGCTTCATGGTTCATCTCTCCCAAGACAGTGTGTGAAACACTAACGAGAGTAGGACACATGCTCAGCCGGTGGCAACCGAATTCGTAGTCGGGTTGTGTAAACACAAATTACTGACGGCAATATACATTCCAGGCGGTAAGGTCGGCGCGGGTTTTTCGTACCGAAATGCGGGCTGTTCCGCCAATATCGTTGTCGAAGACAAGCAGGGGCAGGCGGTCGGGCGCCTGCTCCAGGGCGGAGAGGTGGAAGTTGCGCGAGCGCATGGGCGCGCAGCTGGTGTTGCCGGCCATCAGCAGGCGCGCCGACTTCAGGATTTCCGCCTGCTGCTGCAGCAGGCGCAGGATGTCGAGCTCCGGCAGTTCGGTGCGCAGCTCGACCGGCGCGGGGGGCGGCGCGCCGCATTGCGGCGTGTGGTGGATCCAGGTGAGCAGAAGCTTGCGTTCGAGCTCCTGCCACGTCTTGTCTTCGCGCTCGAACAGGGTGCGCGTCATGCGGCACAGGGGCAGTACGGCGCGCTGCGGCGGCGCGTCCATGCTGGCGCTCAGCCGCCAGGCCACGCCGCCCCGCTTGCGATGCGCCTGCACCTGCGGCACGGGGCCGGACGGATAGTGCGCGCGATAAAACGCTTCAAACGCCTTCTGTTCGGCCGGCGTCGCCTCGCGCAACTGCTCCTGCGCCATCGCCGCCGCAGGCAGCATCAGCGCCGCCCATATTGCTCTTCGCATTGTGTCCCTCCCGCCGCGAATTATAGCGGCGGGGGCTATGCGGCGCGCAAAGGACGCGGTATGATGCCTTCGCTGCCGCAAGGCGGCACACGCTAGGGGTCCTGTGCGGCGCGAGCTGCGCGGGTGAGAAATACCCTCCGAACCTGATCTGGATAATGCCAGCGAAGGGAAGCTTCAGGATGTCCGCATGCACCGCTTAGCCGGGTGTGCGTGTGCAACCTAACCTCCTTTGCTGGCTCCTGCCGCAAAGGAGCCAAATGAACGCCAATCCGAAATTCCTCGCCGTCGAGGCCGAGGTGGACAGCGCAGCGATCGCACCGCTGCCCAATTCCCGCAAAATCTACGTCAACGGCAGCTGCCCGGATATTCGCGTGCCGATGCGCGAAATCAGCCTGTCGGGCAACAACCCGCCCGTCACCGTGTACGACACGTCCGGTCCGTACACCGATCCGGAAGCGCAGATCGATATCCGCAAGGGCCTGGGCACGCCGCGCTCCGCCTGGATCGCGCAGCGCGGCGATACCGTGCAGCTGAACGGCCCCACGTCCGACTATGGCCGCCAGCGCCTGGCCGACCAGGAACTGGACGCGCTGCGCTTCGAGTTGCACCGCCAGCCGCGCCGCGCGGCGCCTGGCCGCAACGTGAGCCAGATGCACTACGCGCGCCAGGGCATCATCACGCCGGAAATGGAATACATCGCCATCCGCGAAAACCTGCGCCGCAAGGAATACCTGGAGAGCCTGCGCGCCTCCGGTCCGGACGGCGAAAAGATGGCGCGCCTGCTGGGCCGCCAGCACCGCGGCGAAAGCTTCGGCGCCTCCATCCCGCAGGAGATCACGCCGGAATTCGTGCGCGACGAAGTGGCGCGCGGCCGCGCGGTCATCCCCGCCAACATCAATCACCCGGAGTGCGAGCCGATGATCATCGGCCGCAACTTCCTGGTGAAGATCAACGCCAATATCGGCAATTCGGCGGTCACCTCGTCGATCGGCGAGGAAGTGGAGAAGATGACCTGGGCCATCCGCTGGGGCGGCGACACGGTGATGGACCTCTCCACCGGCAAGCATATCCACGAAACGCGCGAATGGATCATCCGCAACAGCCCGGTGCCGATCGGCACGGTGCCGATCTACCAGGCGCTGGAAAAAGTGAACGGCAAGGCCGAGGACCTGACCTGGGAAATCTTCCGCGACACGCTGATTGAACAGGCGGAGCAGGGCGTCGACTACTTCACCATCCATGCCGGCGTGCTGCTGCGCTATGTGCCGCTGACGGCGGAACGCATGACGGGCATCGTCTCGCGCGGCGGCTCCATCATGGCCAAATGGTGCCTGGCCCACCACAAGGAAAACTTCCTGTACACGCACTTCGAAGAGATCTGCGAAATCATGAAGGCGTATGACGTGACCTTCAGCCTGGGCGACGGCCTGCGTCCAGGCTCGGTCTACGACGCCAACGATGACGCCCAGCTGGGCGAGCTGCGCACCCTGGGCGAGCTGACGCAGATCGCGTGGAAGCACGATGTGCAGGTGATGATCGAAGGCCCGGGCCACGTGCCGATGCAGCTGATCAAGGAGAACATGGACCTGCAGCTGGAGCAGTGCGGCGAGGCGCCGTTCTACACGCTGGGCCCCTTGACGACGGACATCGCGCCGGGCTACGACCACATCACCTCCGGCATCGGCGCCGCGCAGATCGGCTGGTACGGCACGGCCATGCTGTGCTACGTGACGCCGAAGGAGCACCTCGGCCTGCCGGACAAGGATGATGTGAAAGAGGGCATCATCACCTACAAGATCGCGGCCCACGCGGCGGACCTGGCGAAAGGCCATCCGGGCGCGCAGATCCGCGACAACGCCCTGTCCAAGGCGCGCTTCGAGTTCCGCTGGGAAGACCAGTTCAACCTCGGCCTCGACCCGGACAAGGCGCGCGCCTTCCACGACGAGACCCTGCCCAAGGATTCGGCCAAGGTGGCGCATTTCTGCTCCATGTGCGGCCCGCATTTCTGCTCGATGAAGATCACGCAGGAAGTGCGCGAGTTCGCCGAGCGCGGCATGCAGGAGAAGTCGATCGAGTTCGTGCGCAACGGCGCGCAGATCTACCGCGGGGAACAGGCGTGATCGAGATCGAGCTGAACGGGGCGCTGCACCGCGTGCCGGCGCAGCAGACCTTGCACGAGCTGATCGAGGCGCTGCAGCTGGGCGGACAGGCGCTGGCGCTGGCCGTCAACCGCAGCGTGGTGCCGCGCCAGCGCTGGGCGGGGCATACGCTGGCAGCGCATGACAAGGTGGACATCGTGCGCGCCATCGGCGGCGGTTAGAACCCACACCATGAAACAGGTGTCTGCCACGATGTGGCAGACACCAGCTTTGCGCCGCGGGTTTTGCGCGGCGCCGGCAAGGAAAAGGAAAAAACCATGAACGACCTGCTCACAATCGCAGGAAAGCAGTACAAGAGCCGTCTGCTGGTCGGCAGCGGCAAATACAAGGACCTGCAGCAAACCCGCGAAGCGACCGACGCCGCCGAGGCGGAAATCATCACCGTGGCGATCCGCCGCGTGAACATCGGCCAGGACCCGAAGGCGCCAAGCCTGCTGGATGTCCTGCCGCCGTCCGACTACACCATCCTGCCCAACACGGCCGGCTGCTACACCGCGAAAGACGCCGTCTATACCCTGCAAATGGCGCGCGAACTGCTGAACGGCCACAAGCTGGTCAAGCTGGAAGTGCTGGGCGATGAAAAGACGCTGTTCCCCAACATGCCCGAAACGCTGGTCGCCGCCAAGGAACTGGTGAAAGACGGCTTCGACGTGATGGTCTACTGCAGCGACGATCCGATCCAGGCGCGCATGCTGGAAGACATCGGCTGCGTGGCCGTGATGCCGCTGGCGTCGCTGATCGGCTCGGGCATGGGCATCCTGAATCCGTGGAACCTGTCCTTGATCATCGAGCAGTCCCAGGTGCCGGTTCTGGTCGATGCCGGCGTGGGCACGGCGTCCGACGCGGCGATTGCGATGGAGCTGGGCTGCGACGGTGTGCTGATGAACACCGCGATTGCCGCCGCGGGCGACCCGGTGCGCATGGCGAACGCCATGAAGCTGGGCGTGCGGGCGGGCCGCGAGGCTTATCTGGCGGGACGCATGCCAAGGCGCTTTGCCGCCTCGCCATCCTCGCCGATGGCCGGGAGGCTGGCTTGAACGAGCGGCCGTGCGTGCTGGTGTTCGCGGGCGCTGACCCGTCCGGGGGCGCCGGCATCGCAGCCGATATCCAGGCCATCACGGCGCTTGGCGCCCATCCGCTGCCGGTGCTGACCGCGCTGACGGTGCAGGATAATAACCACGTGCACGGCGTGCTGCCAGTGGCGGCCGACGTCGTGCTGCAACAGGCGCGGGCGCTGCTGGCGGCGGTGCCCGTCAGCGCGGTCAAGATCGGCATCCCCGGCAGCGCCGAGAATGCCGCGGCCATTGCGCAACTGATCGTTGAACTGCGCGCCACGCACCGTGCGGCGGCCGGTGCGGCGCCCGGCTGGGCCTCGCGCCTGTACAGCGAGCCGCCGGTGGTGCTCGACCCGGTGCTACGCAGCGGCAACGGCGATGCGCTCGGACAGGGCGACGCCGTGCGCGCGCTGGCGCCGCTGCTGCCCCTCGCCACCGTCCTCACGCCCAACGGCCCCGAGGCCGCCGCTCTCGCCGGCGCCGCTCGCGCGGCCGACCCTTCCGCCGCGTCCAGCCCTGCGCTGGCGCACGCACGTACGCTGCGCGCCCTCGGCTGCCAGCACGTGCTGGTCACCGGCGGCCATGACGAGGGCGAGCAAGTGGTTAACCGCTGGCTGGGGCCGACGCAGCAGCAGAACTGGAGCTGGCCGCGGCTGAAGGGCAGTTATCACGGCAGCGGCTGCACGCTGGCGGCCGCGATCGCGGCCCTGCTGGCGCAGGGCATCAGCATGGCGCAGGCGCTGGCAAAGGCGCAGAGCTATACGCATCGGACGCTGTCGGCGTCGTACGCGATCGCCCCCGGCCAGCGCATCCCGCAGCGCTGGACCCTCTGAAAAAGGAAAGATCATGCAAGGACTCTATCTCGTCACGCCCGACTGGGACGACACCGCCCGCCTGCTGGACGCGACCGAACAGGCGCTGTCCGCCGGCATCGGCCTGCTGCAGTACCGCCACAAGACGGCCGGCGAAGCGCAGCGCTACGAGCAGGCCGGCAAGCTGCTCGAGCTGTGCCGCCGCCACCACGTGCCGTTCATCGTCAACGACCACATCGCCATCTGCCGCGAGCTGAATGCGGATGGCATCCACGTCGGCGGCACGGACGCCGGCGTGGCCGAAGCCCGCGCCGCCGTGGGGCCGGAGAAGATCGTCGGCGCCTCCTGCTACGGCGAACTGCAGCGCGCGCACGACGCCGCCGCGGCGGGCGCCAGCTACGTAGCCTTCGGCGGCTTCTATCCCTCGCGCGTGAAGAAATACGCCGTTACCACGCCGCCGCAGATCGTGGCCGAAGCGCGTAGCGCATTGCCGCGAACGCCGGTGGTCGTCATCGGCGGCATGACGCCGGAAAATGCCGCGCCGCTGGTCGGGCAGGGCGCCCACATGGTGGCGGCCATCAGCAGCGTGTACCAGGCCGGCGATGTCGCCGCCGCCGTGCGCGCCTTCCGTGCCTTGTTCGGGGAAACCGCCTTATAATCGGCGCATTGCCATCCGTCCAAGGTTGCCGACCATGAATGCTCCCGCGCCCAAGCGCCTGATCCTGATCGTTGACGACGACAAGCTTCTGACTGAATACCTGGGCGAGTTGCTGCGCGGCGCGGGCTATGACACGATGGCCGCCCACTCCTCCGACCAGGCCTTGCAGCTGATCGGCGAGCGCGAGCCGGACCTGGCGCTGCTGGACATCCATATGCCGGGCATGAGCGGCCTGGAACTGGCCAAGCAGCTTAATCGCAATACCTCGGTGCCTTTCATGTTTCTCTCCGGCCGCGGCGACGCCGATGCGTCGAAACAGGCGGCCGCCTATGGCGCCGTCGGTTTCGTCGTGAAACCGGTGGACGAGCACCACCTGATGCCCGCCTTCCAGGCCGGCCTGGCGCGCGCCGATGAAATCCGCCAGCTGCGGCGCACGGAAGTGAACCTGAATGCGGCGCTGGCCGCCGGCCGCGAAACCAGCCTGGCGGTCGGGCTATTAATGTGCAAGTACCAGACCGACCGCAACACGGCCTTCGAAGTGCTGCGCGATCACGCCCGCTCCAGCCGGCGCAAGATCAATGAAGTGGCTGACCAACTGTTACAGGCCGAGGAAATGCTCAACAGCCTGCACGCGGCATTTAACTCACGCCTGAAGAAATAAAACTTGGGTTTCGCGCGCCTGATCGGCTAAACTGATGGTCACGCGCGTGAGCCCTACCTGCCCGCGCCGCCCATCCCCCGGCCGCCTGTTCCCCGCCGCCGCAGTAATCCCTCGGCCCAGCTCCGCCGACCACCAGTTTGCGCTGGCTTTGCCGCGCGCGGAGAAACCCATGAATATGTCTTCCCTTGACCAGCACGTGCTGCCGCGCGTGCTGCATATCGATCCCGATACCGATGCCGCCGTGGTGCTGGCCACCCTGCTGGTGCCGGACACGGAAGTGGTGCACGCACCCACGCTGGCGGCGGCGCGCCGGCAGCTCGACAGCGGCGCCTTTTCCCTCGTCGTGCTCGATCCCGACCTGCCCGACGGCGACGGCCACGTGCTGGTGCGCAGCCTGCGCGAACACAGCCATGTGCCGGTGCTGCTGTACACGGCCAGCCAGCCGGCGCTGCATCACCAGGCGCACGCCTTCCTGCCTAAACCCTGGACCTCGCCGCGCCAGTTGTGGCACACGGTGGCCCACCTGCTCGACATCGATCCGCAGGTGCCGTCCGCCTTACAACCCTGAGCGCGGTAATGCGTGACTTGCTATGATGTCGCTTTGCTCACAGATGGAGAAGCGATATGAAAACCAGGGCAGCAGTGGCATGGAAGGCGGGCGCGCCGCTGACGATTGAAGAAGTGGACCTGCAGGGCCCGCGCGAAGGCGAGGTGCTGGTCGAGATCAAGGCCACCGGCATTTGCCACACCGACCAGTACACGCTGTCCGGCGCCGACCCGGAAGGCATTTTCCCGGCCATCCTCGGCCACGAGGGCGCCGGCGTGGTGCTGGAATGCGGACCCGGCGTGAAATCGCTGAAGGCGGGCGACCATGTGATCCCGCTCTACACGCCGGAATGCCGCCAGTGCAAATTCTGCCTGTCGCAAAAGACCAATCTGTGCCAGGCCATCCGCGCCACGCAGGGCAAGGGCCTGATGCCCGATGGCACCAGCCGCTTCTCGCTGGACGGCAAGCCCCTGTTCCACTACATGGGCACGTCCACCTTCTCGAATTACATCGTGGTGCCGGAAATCGCGCTGGCCCGCATCCGCGAGGACGCGCCGTTCGACAAGGTGTGCTACATCGGCTGCGGCGTGACCACCGGCGTGGGCGCGGTCCTGTTCACCGCCAAGGTGGAGGCGGGCGCCAATGTGGTGGTGTTCGGCCTGGGCGGCATCGGCCTGAACGTGATCCAGGGCGCGAAGATGGTGGGCGCCAACAAGATCATCGGCATTGACATCAACCCGGCGCGCGAGAAGATGGCGCGCGAGTTCGGCATGACCCATTTCATCAATCCGAAGGACGTGGAGAACGTGGTCGATGCCATCATCCAGCTGACCGATGGCGGCGCGGATTACTCCTTCGAGTGCGTCGGCAACACGACCCTGATGCGGCAGGCGCTGGAGTGCTGCCACAAGGGCTGGGGCAAGTCGATCGTGATCGGCGTGGCGGCGGCGGGACAGGAGATTTCCACCCGT
This sequence comes from Pseudoduganella sp. UC29_106, assembly GCF_044055365.1. Classification (NCBI taxonomy): domain Bacteria; kingdom Pseudomonadati; phylum Pseudomonadota; class Betaproteobacteria; order Burkholderiales; family Oxalobacteraceae; genus Pseudoduganella; species Pseudoduganella sp. UC29_106. Next base: position 709,666 of record NZ_CP171977.1, read on the forward strand.
CCTTTCCAGCTGGTGACCGGACGCCATTGGCTCGGCTCGGCCTTCGGCGGCGCCCGCGGCCGCACCGATGTGCCCAAGATTGTGGACTGGTATATGGACGGCAAGCTGCGCATCGATGAGCTGATTACCCATACCATGCCGCTGGAGAAGATCAACGACGGCTTCGCGCTGATGGAGCGCGGGGAGTCGATTCGTTCTGTGGTCATCTTCTAAACCCACCCCAAGGGCTGGTGTCTGCCACGATGTGGCAGCCACCTGTTCCAGGCCGCGGGCGAGGATCGAAGCCGGCGGCGCATACAGGTGTCTGCCACATCGTGACTGACACCAGCTTCACGCCCTGGGTTTTTGCATCCTGTCCCCGGCTTCCTGCCGTCCATCGCAATCCGCCCCCGCCGGCCGCCCGGCCGTCCTACATTACATCCCAACAAGCTGCGCCCGCATCTAGACAAAAACTTCTAGACACGAATATCTAGATCATTTATTCTAGATACAACAATTAACAAGGTAGGAGCCCTGTCCCATGAGCAATCTGCTGAACGCGCTGGTTCCCGCCATCGGCTGGTCGCTGCTGCATTTTGTGTGGCAGGGCTTGCTCATCGGCTGGGCCGCCAGCCTGGCTTTCCAGCTGCTGCGCAATGCGCGTCCGCAAGTGCGCTATGCGCTCGCTTGCGGCGCGCTGCTGCTGTGCGCGGCGTTGCCGCTGATCGGCGTCGCCACGCGCCTGGCGCAGGACACGCCGGTGCTGGGCGCCAGCCTGCTGCCGCCGCCCGATGCACTGGCCGCGCGCGCGGCCGCCGCGCCGGCTACCACCGACGCCGCGCTTGCCGCCGTCGACCCCATCCACCGCTGCCGCTCAGCGCTCGGCCAACGCTCCCGGCGCCGCCGCCATCCGCGCCGCCTTATCCGCCGTGCTGAGCGAGGACCAGCTGATCGCCCTCGACTACACCTTGCGCCGCCAGCTGCCCTGGCTGGTGCTGCTGTGGGCCGGCGGCGCCGCGCTGATGACCCTGCGCCTGTCGCTCGGCCTGCAATGGGTGAAGGCGCGCACCTTGCCCGGCCACTACCATGCCGATCCGCAATGGCAGGCGCGCCTGAACGTGCTGGCGCAACGCTTCGGCCTGCGCCGCAAGGTGCGCCTGGGCGTGTCCGACGATGAGCTGGACGGCCCGATGACGGCCGGCGTGCTGAAGCCCATCGTGCTGCTGCCGGCGTCCCTGCTGAGCGGCCTGCCGCCGGACCTGATCGAGGCGCTGCTGGCGCACGAACTGGCGCACATCAAGCGCCACGATTACCTGGTCAATCTGGCGCAGAGCGCGATCGAGATTGTGCTGTTCTACCACCCGGTGGTGTGGATGCTGTCCAAACACATCCGCATCGAGCGGGAAGAAATTGCTGATGATTTGGCCGCAAGCACGCTCGGCGAACCGCGGCGCCTGGCCCTTGCACTTTCCGAGCTGGACAAGTTCCAGTTCTCAACCTCGCACTTTGCTGCCCCCGCGGCACACGGAGGAGATCTCATGTCCCGTATCAAACGCCTGCTGCGCCCTGACGCCGAACCGCTCAGCTGGAAGCTGGCCGCCCCCTTGCTCGGCCTGTGCACGGCCTGCGTGGTGCTGTACGCCCACGCCACCCCCGCGCCCCGACGCCGACGGCCCTCGGGCCGACAACTACGCCGAACCCCAGGCCGCCGCCAGCGGCTGGAACGCCCCGCCCGATGCGCCGGATGCCGCGCCTGCTGCCGCAGCCGCCGACGCCGCCCCGGCCGCCGCGCCCGAAGCTCGCCCCAGCTATGCCGCCCGCAGCAGCTACGGCGTGCCGCCGGTTCCCCCGGCCCCGCCCGCGCCGCCGGCGCCTCCCGCACCTCCCGCACCACCGGCCGCGCGTGCGCTGTATGCCCAGGCCGCCGTGCCGGCCGCCCCCGCCGCGCCAGCGCTGCCAGCCCCGCCAGCGGTTCCTGCGCCGCCGGCACCGCCGCCTGCGCCGATGCCGTCCGACCTGGACGGCGACTGGGGCCACCATATCCACATCGGCAACGACAGCCGCCGCCTGTCCTACGTCGTCGTCCGTGACGGCAGGAACATCGCGATGACCGGCCGCCGCAGCGACTGGGAAGCAGCGAACAAGCTGCGTGGCGATATCAAGGGCGACTACCTGTGGGTGCGCAAGGATGGCAAGAGCTACCTGATCCAGGACCCGGCCACGCTGGCGAAGATCAACGAAGCGTGGAAGCCGGTGGAAGCCATGGGCGCGAAGCTGGAAGCCGAAGGCAAGAGCATGGAAGTGCACAGCAAGGAAATGGAAAAGCTGGGCGCGCAAATCGAGAAGGCGGTGGAAGAGGCAATGGGCAGCCGCGAACAGCGCGCCGCCAACCGCGCCGCCGAGCGCAAGCTGGAAGCGATCGGACGCCAGCAGGAGCGCATCGGCCGCGACATGGAACGCGTCGGCCGCCGCATGGAAGGCGCCGGCGATGCCCAGCGCAAGCAGCTGGACGAGGAAATGCGCACGCTGCAGGCGAAGCTGGAACCGCTGACGGCGGAAATGGCGCAAGCCTCGAAGCAGCTGGCCGAGGTGCATACGAAGCTGGCGCTGGACCGCGAACCGATGAACAAGCTGCACCAGCAGATGGCCGAGGCCAGCAAGCCGATGCAGGACCTGGGCCGCAAGATGGGCGAGATGGGCCGCGAACAGGGCCGCCTCTCGCGCGAGGCCGACAAGACGGTGCGCAGCCTGATCGACGACGCCATCACCTCCGGCCGCGCCAAACCGGTGCTGTGAACGGCGCCGCCCGGTCGCGCCAGGCGCGCGGCCGGGTTAGAATCGTCCCATGCATATACGACGCCTCCTGCCTTCCGACGCCGCCGCTTTCCAGGCCCTGCGCCTGCAGGGCCTGCGCGAAGCCGCATCCGCCTTCAGCTCCAGTTACGAAGAGGAGTGCGCCACGCCGCTCGGCGAGATCGAGCTGCGCCTCGCCGCGCGCAATTTCTTCGGCGCCTTTGCCGGCGCCGAGCTGGCCGGCATGGTCGCGGTGGGGCGCGAGACGGCGCTCAAGCTGCGCCACAAGGCCTGGATCCGCGCCATGTACGTCGCGCCCGCCCACCGCCGCGGCGGCACGGGACGCAAGCTGATGGAGCACGCGATCGCCTTCGCCGCCGCCCTGGACGGCGTGCAGAAAATCGACCTCGCCCTCACGGCCGGCAACGATGCCGCACTGCGCCTGTACGAATCGCTCGGCTTCCAGGCCTTTGGCCGCGAGCCGAACGCGCTGATTGTCGATGGCGTCAGCTACGACGAAGTGACGATGTCGCGCGCGCTCTGAGCGCGGGCCGGCGCCGGCGGCGTGAGCGCCGCTTCGAACTGGGCGGCGGGCAGCGGCCTGCCGAACAGGTAGCCCTGGAAGGCGCGGCAGCCCTGGCTGGCCAGGTAGCGCTGCTGCTCCAGCGTCTCGACGCCTTCGGCAATGGCGGACAGGCCCATGCTGTCGGCCAGGGTCAGGATGGTCTTGGTGATGGCGGCATCGTTGGCGTTGCTGGTGATGTCGCGCACGAAGGAACGGTCGATCTTCAGCTGGCACAGGGGCAGGCGCTTCAGGTAGGCCAGCGAGGAGTAACCGGTGCCGAAATCGTCCAGCGCAATGCCGACGCCGGCCGCCTGCAGCCGCGCCATCTTGTCGCTCGACGCCTGCACATCGTCCAGCAGCAGGCTTTCCGTCAATTCCAGCTTCAGGCGCTGCGCCGACGCGCCGCTGGCAGCCAGCGCGCCCAGGACCTGTTCGACAAAGTCCGGCTGGTGGAACTGGCGCGCGCTGACATTGACCGACAGGCTCAGTTCCGCCGTGGCGGCGCGCCCGGCCCACGCCAGCAGCCGCGCGCACGCCGCCTGCAGTACCCAGGCGCCGAGCGGCAGGATCAGGCCGGACGATTCGGCCGCGGGAATGAATTCGGCCGGCGACACCAGCCCGCGCTGCGGATGGCGCCAGCGCAGCAGCGCCTCGGCGCCCGTCACGCGGCCCGCGCCGTCGACCTGCGGCTGGTAATACAGCTCGAACTGCTGCTGCGCCAGTCCCTGGCGCAAGTCCGCGTCCAGCGCGGCGCGTGCGCTGACCGCCGTCTGCATGGCCGGATCGAAGAAACACATCGTATTGCGTCCGCTGGCCTTGGCCTGGTACATCGCCATGTCGGTGTGCTTCAAGAGTTCTTCCACGCTTTCGCGCTCGCCGCGGAAGACGGTGACGCCCACGCTGGAGGTGCAGCTGTGGCGGTGCTGGCCCATCGTGTAAGCCTCGTTCTGCTTGGCCAGCAGCTTGGCGCCGATGCTGCGTGCCTGTTCGGCCGCCAGCCGCGGGTCCTCGGCCAGGTTCTCCAGCAGGATCACGAATTCGTCGCCGCCCAGGCGCGCCACCGTGTCGCTTTCCCGCACGCAGGACACGAAGCGGCGCGCCGCCTGTTGCAGCAGCTGGTCGCCCACGTTGTGGCCCAGGGTGTCGTTCAAGTCCTTGAAGTTGTCGAGGTCGATGAACAGCAGGGCGCCGCACTGGCCGGTGCGCGCGCTGCCCGCCAGCGCATGCTGCAGGCGGTCCATCAGGCAGCGCCGGTTCGGCAGCTGGGTCAGGAAATCGAACAGCGCCAGGTTGCGGATTTCCTGTTCGGCCGCCTTGCGCTCGGTGATGTCGCTCAGCGCGCACACGTGGTGGGTGACGTCGCCGGCCGCGTTGCGCACGGCCGTGATCACCAGCCAGCACGGCACGCGCGTGCCATCCTTGCGGCGCTGCCATACCTCGCCCTGCCAGGCGCCGCCGGACGCCATCGTATCCCAGATGCGCTGCAGGAAATCCTCGTCGTGGCTGGCGGCATCGCACACGCGCAATTCCTGGTCCAGCACATCGCGTTCGCTGAAGCCGGTGATGTCGGTATAGGTGCGGTTGACGCGCAGGATCACGTGGGCTGCGTCCGTGATCGCCATGCCTTCCTGTGATTCGAAGGCGGTGGCGGCCACGCGCAGGTCGGCATCGGCCTTCTGCTTCTCGCGCAGGTAGAGGGCGGTGGCGGTGGCGGCCGCCACCAGGATGCCGCCGGCCAGCTCGATCACCAGGAACAGCCAGAAGCGGCGCAGGCCCTGGTGCAGCAGGCCGGGAATGGGACGCAGGATGTGCACGCTCATCGACTTGTCCGGCAGCGCGTGCGTGGCCAGCAGCGTGGGCACCTCGCTGGCGCCGATGCGATAGACGGCCGGCATCCCCGCGCCGTCCCAGGGCTCCATGCGCACCGTGCCGATGCGCTCGCGCCCGTAGCGCTGGCGCAGCTGCGCGGCGCCCAGCGTGGCAGCCGGCGCCGCGCCCAGCGCCTGGTGGCGCAACTCGGCATCGGTGGCGTGGATGATCACGCCGTTCGCGTCCGTGATCCAGGCGCTGCCCTGGCTGACCATCGAGGCCAGCGCCGCCGCGTCCACCTTGATCGCGGCCACGCCAAGGAAGCGGCCCTCGTCGGCGATGGCCTGAGCGTAATACAGGCCGCCGGCCTGGCCGTCGCGGCTCACGCCATACTGCTGCCCCCGCAGGCCGTCGCGCGCCTGGCTGAAGTAATCGCGGTCGGCGAAATTGCGGCCGATGAAGCGCGACGCCTCGGCCAGGTTGCTGGTGGCGACGCAGTCGCCGCGCGCATCGAGCACGAACATGGCTTCCAGCTTCAGCGCGGCGGCCACCGGCGCCAGGCGCTGGTTCAGCGTGGCGGCGTCGCGCGACTGCAGCACGCGCCGCACTTCCGCGTCGCGCGCCAGCATCAGCGCAAAGCCGAGCAGGCGCGCCTGGCTTTCCTCGATATTGCCGGCGACGGCCGCCGCCTGCTCGCGCGCCAGCTGCAGCTCGTGCTGGTACAGTTCATCGACCATGCGCTGCTGGAAGTAGCTGGCGCCCAGCCAGGCGACGGCCGTCCAGGCCACGATCAGCACGCCGATCAGGCGGAACGAGCGTTCGAAGGAGAACAGGCGGCGCTTGCCCACATAGGTGGCAATGATGGTGACGACGATCAGCAGGCAGGTAAACACCAGCACGGCCGCGGCCAGCACGCTGGGGCTGACGTGCGCGGCGCCGTTGCCGGCACGCTCGTCACGCACGAAATACGCGGCCGCCATCGCGGTGTAGTGCATGCCGGCGACGGCCAGTCCCATCACCACGGAACTCCAGAGCGGCGTGCGCGCCATCCGGAATTTCAGCCACAGCGCCAGCGTGGCCAGGCCTGCCGCCACGCCGATGGACAGCAGGAACAGCCGCAAATCGTACTGGATCATGCCGCTGAACTGCATGGCCGCCATGCCGGTGTAGTGCATGGCGCCGATGCCCGCGCCCAGCAGCGTGCCGGCGCTCCACAGGCGCAGCTTGCTGGGCGGCCCCTGGCTGATCACTTGCAGCGCGAGCGCGCTGGCCAGCATGCCGGGGATGGTGGAGAGGAAGGTGAGCCAGGCGTCATAGCTGCTGGCGCAGGGCAGGGTAAAGGCGAGCATGCCGACAAAGTGCATGGCCCAGATGCCCAGGCCGAGGCACAACCCGCCCGCGGCCAGCCAGACCCTGCGCCGTGCCGGGCCCTGCGCAATGGTCAGTTGCTGCGACACGAGCAGCGCGGCGTAGGATGCGAAGATGGCGACGGCAATGGACAGGCTGACCAGGAGCGGATCGTAGTGTCCGAGATACAGCAGGCTGCTTTCGGGTTCGCCGAGTACGAGATGTAAATAGTCGAACATTGCAACCCTTCTTGTGGAGTCCGTAAGTTCTACAGCTGGTAGCGGGCGATCTCGCTACACCCGGTTACATTTGGTCGATCTTGCAGAAGAAATTTCGCTGTGTCAATTATCGTTAGGCCGCGGCTAGTGCATTGCTAGCCGCTGCGCTGACATTCAATCCGCAAGCCAGTCGCTTTCCAATTGGTCCTCGCGCCGCCGCTGCTTCGGCACGCGGCGGTCCACCTGCTGCTCGGCGCGCAGCCCGCTCTGGTCGACCAGCAGCAGGGCGCTTTGCAGCGTTTCGCTCATGCTCTTTGCGGCGGCCTGGATCGCCTCGGTAGGCGAGGGCGGTTTGTCGCCGGCGTGTGCGAGCGCGGCGCGGCGCAGCTTGTCCGCCTGCGTCCAGTCGCGCTCATGGGGGCGGCGTATCCACAAGTCGCGCCAGGCGTTGTGACCTGCGCCGTCAATCGCGACCGTCATTTGCCGCGGCGATGTTGGACGCCCGCGGAACACCAGGTCTTCATCGATAACGTCGGCGTAATAACACTCGCCCAGGAAGTGCATGCGCAGGCGCGTGCCGGAGGGCAGAAACAGGCATTTCCATTGATAGCCGCGCAGTGGCGCAGCCGCTTCCTGCTGCGTGGCGATCCAGAACTTCACCGCGCGCGTGACCGCTTCGGACAGGCAAAGCGTGCTGCCGGACGTGCGCAGAAAAATCGCCAGCTCCGAAACGATGGCGTGAGAAAGCAATTCATCCCGATGGTGTTCGTCCATGATCAATCCCTCCCTGATGCTTGGACGGTGGCCTCAACGGAAGGTTCCATGTATGGGGTCATATTCGCTTCCGAGTCAGTCACTCATTCCGTCTCGTTTGCCCTTCTCATCCTGTCTCGTTCTGTCTCATTCCGTCTCGTTTTGCCTAGGACTGAAAACGAGACAGAATGAGGAGGAACGAGACGGAATGAGGACCCCAAACGAGACAGAATGAGTGACTGACTCTGGCGAGACTACGACACCCTGAATGGCCGGGCGCGCGGCTGAGGCTGTGCTGGCATAATGTGGGACGAACCACGAGACCACACCGGACGATGAAACAGCACATCACCGCCATCGCGCTCAGCCTGCTTGCACAAGGCGCGCTGGCCTGCAAGATCCCGCCGCAAGCGTATGACATGCGCGCCTACCTGCGCGATGCGGACATGCCGAAGGTCGTGGTGAAAGCGAAAGTGGAAGAAGTCACCGAGCTGCTGCGGCAGGGCGGGGTAGTGGAACAGCGCGCCGAACTCGCAACGACTTCCTGGTGGCGCGGAGAAGCCACGCCGAATATCACGATGATAGCCAACTCCGGCGGCATGGGCGGCACCAGCTGCGAAGGCGTGTGGGACTTCTCGGTCAAGGTTGGCGAAGAATGGCTGATCGTTGGCGTGATGAATGACGGCGTCGTGCATCCGCTGCCGCGATTAAGCACCCGAATCATCGATGGCCGCGTCCCGCCGCAACTCCGCAAATTGCTCGGCCGAAGCCGCAGCGCCAATAGCTGACAGGGCCAGCAAGCCAGGATAGGCATCTTTCAGTGGGTACTGCCGCCGGTAGTATTGGTTCCAATAGCTGATCGCGCGCCGCCTGGTTGTCGCCATGAAAGCCGGGTTCTGGTTGGCGAAGGCCGCATAGGTGCTCAGCGGCGCGCCTGCCAGCGCGATTTCGATTTTCTGTACTATCTCCACGACATATTCGCCCAGCAGGGCCACCACGAAAGGTGTGGTCCACGGCGTGGGATGGCGCAGCAGGTACTCCGCGCATGGCTCGCGCACGAAGCCATCATGCAGGCGGCTGCCGAGGCAGGCAGCGATCAGCGCATCGGTGCCCTCGCGAGGCGCGAGCACCGCTCCGGACTGGTAATAGAGACGATAAGGCATGCAGAGCGCTTCGTCCTGCACCCAGACGGTATGCCCGTTGGCGCTGGGCGGGAGCAGGGAGCCGGGCGTGAGCTCGGCGGCTACCCGCTGGACCGCGCCAGCCAGTTCCAGGGGAAAGGCGCGCAGTTCAGCGGAGCAGTCCACGGTCAGAGGCGTTCCAGCTTGGCGACGGAGAGGTCGAGCACCTTCATGCCGACCGCACCGAAGTTGATCTGGGCGCGGCAGTTTGAACCGCTGCCCTCGATGTTGACGATCACGCCCTCGCCGAACTTGGCGTGAGCCACCGACTCGCCGATGCGCCAGCCGCCGCTGGCGCCGGACTTCTGGTTCATGCGTGCGGCCAGGCGGTTGTCGACCGAGGGCACGGACGGCATTTCATCCCAGGCCGACTTGCGCGAGCCGCCGAACCAGCTTGGCTGCACGCGCGGCGACAGCCACTTGAGCGATTCCTCCGGCAATTCATCGAAGAAGCGCGACTTCATGTTGTAGCGCGTCTGGCCGTGCAGCATGCGCGTCTGGCAGAAGGACATGTACAGGCGCTTGCGCGCGCGCGTGATCGCCACGTACATCAGGCGGCGTTCCTCCTCCAGGCCGCCTTCCTCCTTCGAGCTGCTCTCGTGCGGGAACAGGCCTTCTTCCAGGCCGGTGATGAAGACATTGTCGAACTCCAGGCCCTTGGCCGAGTGCACGGTCATCAGCTGCATCGCATCCTGTCCTGCCTGCGCCTGGTTGTCGCCCGCTTCCAGCGAAGCGTGAGCCAGGAACGCGGACAGCGGCGACATCACGGTCGCCAGCGGCGCATCCGCGTCGAGGATTTCCACGCCATCGGCCACGACGACCTGTGCGCCGGCCGCAGCCTGCGCGGGCGGGCCCAGATGGGCGGGCGCGCCCTGGCCGAAGCCTTCCTCGGACACGAACTGCGTCGCCGCCGACACCATCTGCTCCAGGTTCTCGATGCGGTCCGCGCCTTCCTTCTCGTTCTGGTAATGCTGCAGCAGTCCGGACGACTCCAGCGTGATGCGCACCAGTTCCGGCAGCGCCATCTGCTGCGTCTCGAAGCGCACGCTCTCGACCAGCTTGACGAAAGCGCCCAGCGAGCTGCCCGCCTTGCCGACCATATAGGGCACGGCCGCGTACAGCGAGATGTTGTAGGTTTCGGCCGCGTTCTGCAGCTGCTCGATGGTGCGCGCGCCGATGCCGCGCGCCGGGAAGTTCACCACGCGCAGGAAGGCCGAATCATTGTGCGGATTGTCCATCAGCTGCAGGTAGGCGATGGCGTGCTTGACCTCGGCGCGCTGGAAGTAGCGCAGGCCGCCGTACACATGGTAGGGCAGGCCGGCCGAGAACAATGCATGTTCGATTACGCGCGACTGCGCGTTGGAGCGGTACAGGATCGCGACCTCGGAACGCGACGCGCCTTCGGCGATCAGGCTCTTGGTTTCCTCGATGATCCACTGCGCTTCCTGCAGGTCCGAGGAGGCCTCGTACACGCGCACCTGCTCGCCGTGGCCCGCGTCCGTGCGCAGGTTCTTGCCCAGGCGGCGGCTGTTGTTGGCGATCAGGATGTTGGCCGCATCCAGGATGTGGCCGTGCGAGCGGTAGTTCTGTTCCAGCTTGATCAGGTTCTTCACCTGGAACTCGCTCTCGAAGGCTTGCATATTGCCCACGTTGGCGCCGCGGAAGGCATAGATGCTCTGGTCATCGTCGCCCACGGCAAACAGCGCGCCGCCAAACTGCGAGTTGTGGCCGGCGATCAGCTTCAGCCAGGCGTACTGCAGGTTATCGGTATCCTGGAACTCGTCGACCAGGATGTGGCGGAAGCGCTGCTGGTAGTGCTCACGCAGCGGCTGGTTGCGCGACAGCAGCTCATAGGTGCGCAGCAGCAGCTCGGCAAAATCGACCACGCCCTCGCGCTGGCACTGGTCATCGTACAGCTGGTACAGCTCCACCAGCTTGCGCTCCATCGCGTCATAGGCCTCGACCTGCGAGGCGCGCAGGCCCTGGTCCTTGTTATTGTTGATGAAGTACATCACCGTCTTCGGCGGAAACTTCTCATCGTCGATATTGTTCGCCTTCAGCAGGCGCTTGATCATCGACAGCTGGTCCTGCGTGTCGAGGATCTGGAAAGTCTGGGGCAGGGCCGCGTCGCGGTAGTGGGTGCGCAGCAGGCGGTTGCACAGGCCGTGGAAGGTGCCGATCCACATGCCGCGTGTATTGATTGGCAACATCGCCGACAGGCGGCTCAGCATTTCCTTGGCCGCCTTGTTGGTGAATGTAACTGCCAGTATCCCTGACGGCGATACCTGGCCGGTCTGGATCAGCCACGCGATGCGGGTGGTCAGCACGCGCGTCTTGCCCGATCCGGCGCCGGCCAGGATCAGGGCGTTTTGTGACGGCAGGGTAACGGCTTGCAGCTGTTCGGGATTGAGGTTGTGGAGAAGATTTTGCATCCCGCCATTATACCGGCGGCGGCTCCGCGGGCGCGCCGAAGATCTGGCGGTAGCTGGCGTACAGCGAGCACTGCACGATGATGGTCAGCACCATCCAGACCGGCGTCAGCAGCGACATGCCGGCGCCGCTGCGGCCGAAGACCAGGAACACCAGCTGGGTGCACAAGAGGGCGATGCCGAACCAGCTGAACAGGAAGAGCAGGAAGGCGCGCAGCGCGCGCAGCACGGCAAAGAAGCTGTAGAACATGGCCTTGAACAGGCCCATGCGCTGCCACGCGATCAGCGGCGCGGCAAACCAGAAGGCCATCATGGCCGGCAGGTAGAGCAGCATGGCCAGCAGCATGGCGCTGCCGGCGTTCGATTCCAGCACTTCCTTGGCGTCCGGCTGCAGGCGGCCGGTGACCAGTTTCATGAACACGCCGTCGTCGGCCAGGGTGGAGGCGCCCAGCGCCAGGGCCGCCACCACGATGTAGAGCACGCCCAGGCCCACCAGGGTGGGCACCTTCGGATGGCGGAAGCCCTCGGCCAGCAGCAGCGGCGTGATGCGCTTCTGCTGGTCGATCTGGGCGCAGGCTTGCATGAAGACGATGGTAAACACCGGCATCAGCGCCACCGGCAGGAACTGTCCCAGCACGGGAATCAGGCCGAGCAGGATAATCATCAGCATGTAGCCGAGGAAGAGCATGAACAGGCCGCCGGGCTGCTTGCGGAACAGCGCGAAACCTTGCCGGATCCAGTCCCAGCCGGCGCTGGCGGGCAGCTTGTTCATCGGATCAGGGCGGGCGCGGCCACGGCGATGCGTTCGCGCAGGATGCGTTCGAAATGGCCCGGATCGTGCGGCGTCAGCATTTCCGCCTCACGCGGCAGGTGCAGGTCGTACAGGCGCGACAGCCAGAAGCGCAGCGCGCCGGCGCGCAGGCAGGCTTGCCAGCCTTGCTGCTCTTCCGCCGTGAACGGACGCACGGCGTGGTAGGCGTCCAGCATGGCGCACACGCGCGCTTCGTCCAGCACGCCCGTCTGCAAGTCGATGCACCAGTCGTTGACGGTGACGGCCACGTCGAACAGCCAGGTATCGCAGCCGGCAAAGTAAAAGTCGAAGAAGCCGGTCAGGCGCTCGCCGTCGAACATCACATTGTTGCGGAACAGGTCGGCGTGCACCGGCCCTTGCGCCAGCGCCGCGTAGCCCGGCGAGGCGTGGAACGCGTCCTGGAACGCCATTTCGGCGCGCAGCAGGTCCGCTTCAGGCGGCGACAGGAAGGGCAGCACGGCCGGCACGGCCTCATGCCACCAGTCGATGCCGCGCAGGTTGGGCTGCTGCAGCGGGAAGTCGCGCCCCGCCAGGTGCATCTTCGCCAGCATGGCGCCGACGGCGGCGCAGTGCACCGGTTGCGGGTCCAGCTGCGAGCTGCCTTCCAGCTTCGAGACGATGGCGGCCGGCTTGCCGTGCAGCGGCACGCACAGGGCGCCGTCCGCATTGGGCACGGGCGCCGGCACCAGCACGCCGTGCTCGGCCAGGTGGCGCATCAGCTGCAGGTAGAAGGGGAGCTGTTCAAAACTGAGGTTTTCGAAGATGGTGAGCACGTACTCGCCAGCGTCGGTGGTCAGAAAGAAGTTGCTGTTTTCGATGCCGGAAGCGATGCCTTTGAGCGCTACGGCTTTGCCAAGAGGGAACTGCGCAATCCACTGGCGGATGTCATCCAGAGTGACCGGGGTAAATACTGCCATGAGAAACCAGTTAAATTGATCGGGGGGCCTAAACGTGCGGTGGGCCGCGCCGCTTGCTCAGCGCGCGTTGGCGGCGGGCTGGGGCGGCGGCGGTGCCTCGGCCGCTTCTTCCGCGGCGGCGGCGCCTTCCGCACTGCGTTTTTTCTTCTTGGCGGCGATGTCGAACTCCATCACCGTCCAGGCCGGGCCGCGGATGGCCTGGCCCATGGTATCGCCCTGCAGGGCGCTACCGGCAGGCGGTGCTTGCTTGACCGTGTAGGTGCTCTTGCCGCTCTTCACCTTGGTTTCGGTGATGCGGCCGCCTTCGCGCTTGTCTTCCACCTTCTTGTCCGGCGCCGGCTTGGTGGTCACCGTGATCGGATTGTCCACTTCCTCGATTTTTTCGAGTTGCGGCGGGGCCTTGCTGGGCGCCTGTTGGGCGGCAGCGGCGGTAGCCAGCAGGGACAGGGCCAGGGCAGGCCAGAGGGCGGAGGCGCGCATGATGGGTATGTTCGCGGTGGTTTGTTATAGAGTTCATTGTAACAAACTGACCAAAAGCTGCCAGCCAAAACTCTGCGATAATGGAATATTGAGTTTTCCGCCACAGATATTTCCGTAATATGCAAACCACTCTGCTGCTTGTCGACGGTTCCAGCTACCTTTACCGTGCCTTCCATGCGCTGCCCGACCTGCGCAGCCCCGAAGGCTATCCTACCGGCGCCATGCACGGCATGGTCAATATGCTGCGCCGCCTGCGCGCCGACTACCCGGCCGCCTACATCGCCTGCGTGTTCGACGCCAAGGGCAAGACTTTCCGCGACGATATGTACCCCGAGTACAAGGCCACCCGCGCCTCGATGCCGGACGACCTGCGCCTGCAGATCGAGCCGATCCACGAAGCGGTGCGCGCCATGGGCTGGCCCATCCTGATGGTGGACGGCGTCGAGGCCGACGACGTGATCGGCACCCTGTCCGTCACCGCCGAGCAAAACGGCATGGACGTGATCATCTCTACCGGCGACAAGGACCTGGCCCAGCTGGTCACACCCAAGGTCACCCTGATCAACACCATGACCAACGAGAAGCTGGACGAAGCCGGCGTGCTGGCCAAGTTCGGCGTGCCGCCCAACCGCATCATCGATTACCTGACCCTGATCGGCGACACCGTCGACAACGTGCCCGGCGTGGCCAAGTGCGGCCCCAAGACGGCGCTGAAATGGCTGCAGGAGTACGACAGCCTGGACGGCATCATGGGCAACGCCGACAAGATCGGCGGCGTGGTCGGCGGCAACCTGCGCGCCGCGCTGGAATGGCTGCCGCAGGGCCGCCAGCTGATCACGGTCAAGACCGATTGCGACCTGACCCAGCACATGATGTCGATTTCCGAATCACTGGTGGCGAAAAGCGAAGACCGCGAGCTGCTGCTGGCCTTCTTCAGCAAATACGGTTTCAAGACTCTGTTGCGCGAACTGGGCGGCATGACGCCCGCCGCCCCGACCGGCGCCGCTGCTCCCGCCGGCGCCGCCGCGCCCGCGCCGGCCGCACCGGGCGCGACCCCAGGACCTGTTTGCCGCGCCGCCGGCCACCGTCAGCTATGAAACCGTGCTCACCGACGCCCAGCTGGACGCCTGGATTGAGCGCATCGGCAAGGCCGAACTGACCGCCATCGATACCGAAACCACCTCGCTGGAGCCGATGGTGGCCGAGATGGTCGGCATCTCGCTGGCCACCGAGCCGGGCATGGCCTGCTACATCCCGCTGGCCCACCGCTACCCGGGCGCGCCCGAGCAGCTGCAGCGCGACCATGTGCTGGCCAAGCTCAAGCCCTGGCTGGAAGACACCAGCAAGCCGAAACTGGGCCAGAACCTGAAGTACGACGCCCACATCTTCGCCAACCACGGCGTGGCCCTGCGCGGCATCGTGCACGACACGCTGCTGCAATCCTATGTGTTCGAGTCGCACCGCTCGCACGATATGGACAGCCTGGCCATGCGCCACCTGAACCACAAGACCATCGCCTACGAGGAAGTGTGCGGCAAGGGCGCCAGCCAGATCTGCTTCGACCAGGTCGAGGTGCAGCGCGCCACCGAATACGCGGCCGAAGATGCCGACATCACCCTGCGCCTGCACCTGGCCATGCACGGCCACGTCGCCGCGCACGAAGGCCTGACCACGGTCTACAACACGATCGAACTGCCGACCGCCGTCGTGCTGCAGAAGATCGAGCGCAACGGCGTGCTGATCGACGCCGGCTTGCTGGCCACGCAGTCGAGCGAACTGGCGCAGCGCATCCTGGAACTGGAAGAGAAGGCGTATGAGCTGGCCGAAGGCAAGTTCAATCTCGGCTCGCCGAAACAGATCGGTGAAATCTTCTTCACCAGGCTGAAGCTGCCCGTCATCAAGAAGACGCCGAGCGGCGCCCCGTCCACCGACGAGGAAGTGCTGCAAAAGCTGGCCGAGGATTACCCGCTGCCCAAAGTGCTGCTGGAATACCGCGGCATGGCCAAGCTGAAGTCGACCTACACCGACAAGCTGCCGAAGATGATCAATGCGCTCACCGGCCGCGTGCACACCAATTACGCGCAGGCGGTGGCGATCACGGGCCGCCTGGCGTCCAACGATCCGAACCTGCAGAACATCCCGGTGCGCACCGCCGAGGGGCGCCGCATCCGCGAAGCCTTCATTGCGCCGCCGGGCGCGCACATCGTTTCCGCCGACTATTCGCAGATCGAGCTGCGCATCATGGCCCACATCTCGGGCGACGAAAACATGCTGCGCGCCTTCGCCGAAGGCGAGGACATCCACCGCGCCACCGCCGCCGAAATCTTCGGCGTGCCGCCGGCCGAGGTGCAGTCCGAGCAGCGCCGCTACGCCAAGGTGATCAACTTCGGCCTGATCTACGGCATGAGCGCTTTCGGCCTGGCCGCCAACCTGGGCGTGGACCGCGCCGCCGCGCAAAGCTATATCGACCGCTATTTCGCCCGCTTCGCCGGCGTCAAGCGCTATATGGACGAAACGCGCGCCGAAGCGAAGGCGCAGGGCTATGTGCAGACCGTGTTCGGCCGTCGCCTGTGGCTGCCCGAGATCAATTCGCCCAACGGCCCGCGGCGCCAGGCCGCCGAACGCGCGGCGATCAACGCGCCGATGCAGGGCACGGCCGCCGACCTGATCAAGCTGGCCATGATCGCGGTGCAGGACTGGCTGGAATCGTCCGGCTTGAAGAGCAAGATGATCATGCAGGTGCACGACGAACTGGTGCTCGAAGTGCCCGACGAAGAGTTGGCCCTGGTGCGCGACAAGCTGCCGCAGCTGATGGCCGGCGTGGCCAAGCTGCGCGTGCCCCTGGTCGCCGAGGTCGGCGTGGGACGGAACTGGGAGGAAGCTCACTGAGCTTCCGCGCACTAAAACCCAAGGCAAAATCTGGTGTCTGCCACGACGTGGCAGACACCTGGCCGGCGGCGCGTACCAAGTGTCTGCCACATCGTGGCAGACACTAGCCTTTCCGGTTATTGGCGAAAATTGTCATCCCACCCTGACAAAATTCGTCACACAAGCGACAATTTACGGCACATTCTGGACAGACTGCTAAAATAGCCAGCTTGCTAACATTTTAGGAGTCCTCCCATGAAAGACCCGCTGGCGCATGGCATCGACCGTCGAGACTTCCTGAAAGCCGCGCTGGGCACCGGCTTCGCCGCCGCCGTCCTGCCGGTAAGCGCCGAGACCATCAAGACCGACACGGCCGGCCTCACGGCCAGCACCATCCAGATCACGGTCAACGGCCAGACCATCCCGGTCTACCGCGCCCACCCCGAAGGCAAGACCAACCTGCCGGTAATCCTGGTCGTATCCGAAATCTTCGGCGTACACGAGCACATTGCCGACGTGGCGCGGCGCTTCGCCCGGCAGGGCTATCTGGCGCTGGCGCCGGACCTGTTCGTGCGCCAGGGCGACGCCACCAAAGAGCAGAACGTCAACGACCTGATCAGGAACATCGTCGCCAAAACGCCGGACGCCGAAGTGGTGGCCGACCTGGACGCGACCGTCGCCTGGGCCAAGGCCAATGGCGGCAACGTGGACAAGCTGGGCGTCACCGGCTTCTGCTGGGGTGGCCGCATCACCTGGCTGTACGCCGCCCACAACCCGCAGGTGAAGGCAGGCGTGGCCTGGTACGGCCGCGTGGTGGGCGAGACCAGCAGCATCACCCCGCGCCACCCGATCGATATCGCGCCGACGCTGCAAGCGCCCGTGCTGGGCCTGTACGGGGCCAGGGACCAGGGCATTCCGCTGGAATCCGTCGACAGGATGAAGGCCGCGCTGGCCCAGGGCAAGAGCCAGTCCACTTTCGTCATCTTCCCCAATTCCGGCCACGCTTTCCACGCCGACTACCGCCCCAGCTACAACGAAGCGGACGCCAGGGACGGCTGGAACCGTGCGCTGGCCTGGTTCAAGTCCTACGGCGTAGCCTGAGCGTAATACTTTCGGCAAAAATCCGTGCCGGACGGTAAAATGTCCGGTTTCCGCGGATTTTCGCGGCCGAGGTAAGCAAAATCGATCCCGTTCTCATCTCCATCCTGCTGGCCACCACGATTGCCGGCGTTGCCAGCATATCGGCAGCGGCGGTGTTTTCGTTCGCCTTGTTGTCCAAGGTGGTCGAGCGCATGGTCAGCCTCTCGGTCGGGATCATGCTGTCCACCTCGCTGCTGCACGCGCTGCCGGAAGCCTTCGAGTCCGGCGCCGATCCGCGCACCCTGTTCGCCACGCTGCTTGGCGGCCTGCTGGCCTTCTTCATGCTGGAAAAGCTGGCCATCCTGCGCCACTCCCACCACCACGAGCACGACGGCCACCACCACGCCCACGGCCACGACAAGCGCGAGGCGGGCAAGGCCGGCTGGATGATCCTGGTCGGCGACGGCATGCACAATTTCACCGACGGCATCCTGATCGCCGCCGCCTTCCTCGCCAATCCGCAGCTGGGCATCGTGACGGGCGTGGCCATCATCGCCCACGAAATCCCGCAGGAAATCGGCGACTTCATCGTGCTGCTGAACGCCGGCTTCTCGCGCACCCGGGCCTACGTCTACAACCTGCTGTGCAGCCTGCTCTCCGTGGCCGGCGGCCTGCTGGGCTACTTCACCCTGGACCGCGCCAGCAACCTGATCCCCTATGTGCTGGTGTTCGCCTCGTCCGGCTTCATCTATATCGCCGTCAGCGACCTGATGCCGCAAATGCAACGCCGCGCCACCTGGCGCGAGACCGTGCCGCAGGTGCTGCTGATCGCCCTCGGCGTCGCCATCGTCCTGTTCCTGACAGCGGGACAACATTAATATCACTGGCATGAAACTTGCTGCGTAGAAACCATCCTTTCGATGGGCGCACGCATGAGTGAGCATACTGACAATACCGATGGCCTGATGGCCGCCTTCCTGAAAGGCGCCGGCCTGCCCGCCGCCTCGCTGAACCAGGCGCTGACGCCGGAATTCATGGAGCTGCTGGGCGGCCTGCTGGCGCGCTCCATCGGCGGTACCTTCGACCTGCTGGATGCGCGCGCCCACCTGAAGCGCGACATCCACGCCGACGCCACGATGGTCGTCGTGCGCAACAACAATCCCCTCAAATTCCTGCCCGACAGCCAGACCGTGCTGGCCCAGATGCTGCGCAAGAAGATGCCCGGCTTCATGGGGCCGCTGGAAGCGCTGGACGATGCCTATGCCGACCTGAAGGCGCACCAGGATTGTGTGCTGGCCGGCATGCAGGGCGCCGTCGGCGAAACCCTGCGCCGCCTTGATCCGGAGGCGGTTCCCGCGCCGCGCGGCCTGGGCGCCGCCCTGCCGTGGAGCGGCAAGGCGCAGCAGTTCGAGCGCTACAGCGCCACCCACGCGCAGCTGTCGCAAGAGGTGGCGGACAATTTCCACGCCGTGCTGGGCACGGCTTTCCTGCAGGCTTACGAGCGCCACCTGGAGCGCTTGATGGACGAGGCATACGATGGCTGATCCGACTCTTTCCACGCGCGGCGTCGCGCTCGATATCGCCGAAGTGTCCCGCATTGGCGGGCGTTCTTCCAACCAGGATGCCTGCGCACGCAGCGACAATGGGGCACTGGTCTGCCTGGTCGTCGCCGACGGCGCGGGCGGCCACGAGGGCGGCGAGATCGCGTCCGCGCTGGCGGTGCAGGCCGTGATCGGCGCCTTCGAGCGCTCGCCCGGCTGCACCCAAGCCCTGCTGCGCGCGCTGATCGCCCGCGCCACGCTGGATGTGCAGCAGCAGAAGATCGGCCGTCCGCAACTGGCGGCCATGAGCGCCACCGTCGCCACCGTGCTGCTGGACCGCGCGCAGGGCCAGGCCGCCTGGGCCCACCTGGGCGATACGCGCATCTACCTGTTCCGCAATGGCCGCGTGCTCCATGCCACGCGCGACCACAGCCTGGTGCAGCAGCTGATCGACGGCGGCCTGGCCGTGGGCGCCGACCCGCGCACGCACAAGCGGCGCAATGTGCTGTACGCGGCGATCGGCGCCGAGAGCGATGTGCCGCCGTCCCTGCAGCCGCCGCTGGCGCTGCTGCCCGGCGATGCGATCCTGATTTGCAGCGACGGCCTGTGGGAGTGGGTCACCGAGGATGTGATGGAAGCCTGCCTGGCCGTGGCCGGCGGCGCCGGCGCCGCCACCGCCACCGCCCAGGCCTGGCTCGATGCGCTGTGCGCGGCGGCGGACCAGGCCAGCGCGGCGTCGGCCGACACGCGCGACAACTACACGGCGCAGGCCGTGATCGTGGGGGCGCCATGAGCGCCTCGCAGAATTGCCTGGCGATCGGCACCCGCCTCGCCGAGTTCGAGATACAGAGCGTGATCGGGGAGGGCGGCTTCGGCATCGTCTATCTCGCTTTCGACCACTCGCTGCAGCGCACGGTGGCGGTGAAGGAATACATGCCGGCTTCGCTGGCGGCGCGCGGCGATGACCACAGCGTGTCCGTGCGCTCCAAGCGCAATGGCGAAGCCTTCGAGGCGGGCCTGCGCAGCTTCATCAACGAGGCGCGCCTGCTGGCGCAGTTCGATCATCCGGCGCTGGTGAAGGTGTACCGCTTCTGGGAGCAGAACAGCACGGCCTATATGGCGATGCGCTATTACGAGGGGCAGACCTTCAAGACCCTGGTGCGCAACGAGCCCGCCGTGGTCGACGAAGCCTGGCTGCGCCGCATCCTGAAGTCCATCCTGGAAGCGCTCGATGCGCTGTACAAGACCAATATCCTGCACCGCGATATCTCCCCCGAGAACATCATGATCCAGCCGGGCGGCGATGCCGTGCTGCTCGACTTCGGCGCGGCGCGCCAGATCGTCACCGGCATGTCGCAGTCGCTGACCGTGATCCTGAAGCCGGGCTACGCGCCGGTGGAGCAGTATGCCGACGACGAGAGCATGCGGCAGGGGGCGTGGACGGATATCTATTCGCTGTCCGCCGTCGTGTATTCGGCGATTGCCCAGAAGGCGCCGCCGGCGGCCGTGGCGCGCATGCTGAAGGACCCGATCACGCCGCTGGCCTCCGAACCGCGCGCCGGCTACAGCGCGCCGTTCCTGGCGGCGATCGACCGCGGCATGTGCGTGCGGCCGGAAGAACGTCCGCAGACGATTGCCGAATTTGCGCTCCTGCTTGGCATCGAGCTGGCCGAGCATACGGCTACGCAGCCGGGGCCTGCACGTTCCCTGGCGCCCGCGCTGGCGCCTGCTGCGCCGGGCATGCGCACCACAGCGCGCGCTGGCGCTGGCGCAACCGCAGACTCTCCGGCCGTTGCTGCACCGGTTGAGGAGCCATCGCGTCCCGCCCCGTCTCCCGTGCCGCCGGCCCGCTCACGCCGTCCCGCGCTGATCGGCGGTGTGGCCGGCGCGCTGGCGCTGCTGGTCGCTGCCGGCTTGTACGCGGCCGGCGGCGATACGCCTGTCGCCACCGCGCAGCCGGTGGCCGCTGTCGCGCCGCCCGCCAGCCAGGCGCCTGTTGCGCCGACCGAGCCTGCAGCACCGGAGGCGCCGGCGGTGGCAGCCGCAGCGCCTGCACCGGCCGCCGTCGAGGCAACGCCGCAGCAGCCCGTCAAGCCTGCGGTAACTACCGGCACTGTCACGCTGAATATCCAGCCCTGGGCGAACGTGAGCGTTGACGGCGTGGCAAAAGGACCGACACCACCGTTGAAGAAGTTGTCGCTGCCGGAAGGCCTGCATCAGATCAAGATCGACAATCCCAATTTTCCTGAGCACGTTATCACCGTCACGGTGGCCGCGAACAAGAGCGCAACGGTAAAATACGACTTCTCGGCCCACTAGTAAGAGACCATGAAGACCTACGCCAGCCTGTTCTGCCTTGTACTGCTTACCGCCTGCAACGCCACCGCTCCGGTGGCGCCGGAGACCGGCGCCGCAAGCCCTGCTGCCACTGCGGGCGCAACGCGCGCCGGCGCTGTCGCGAAGCCTGGTGCACCAGCGGCGCCGGCGCCCGAACAGGTCTCGGAACTGCCGGCCGGCCGCAAGGAACTGAACTCGGCCATCGCCCTCTACCAGTCCGGCGACTACAACGGCGCGCTCAAGGTGCTGAACAACGCCAACGACATCTGGAAGAACGGCGACAAGGACCTGAAGCTGGATGCGTTCAAGTACACGGCCTTCAGCTACTGCCTGACCAATCGCGCAACCTTGTGCCGCCAGCAATTCCAGAAGGCGTTCAAGCTGGACAGGAACTTCGCACTGGCGCCCGGCGAAAAAGGCCATCCCCTCTGGACGCCAGCATACGAGCGTGCACGGAAAGAGACAGTCAAGTGAATGTCATTGAACTGTCATAAACGCCGTCTATGCTGAAACCAGAACAAGAACTACGGGAGAGAAAGGTGTATCAGAAGTGGCAAGCATGGCGGGCGCAACGCATTCTGAAGCGCTCGCAATACAGGAAAGAACTGCATGAACTGCCGACCAATTTGTATGATTATTGGAAAAGCAGCGCAAAAAATGAATTCAACGGCATCCCAGGAGATGCCGTTTTTTTTGCCCGCGCGGCCGAGGGACTGATGGTCTTCTTCGACTGCGTCGCTACCAGCGGCAAGCCGTGCGCCTTGCCCTCGCTGGCGGTGGACTCCGTGTGGCACGCCTGGCAGCGCCTGGCGCCGCTCAAGCTCGACGCCTTCTGCCTCAAGCACTTCGGCCGTGTGATCCCTCACCTTGAACGGGCCGTGATGCCGGGACGGATGGAAGATGCGATCGCCGCCTCGCTGGTGCGCGCGCGCGAGCTGGAAGGCTTGCGCCCCGAAGGCCCGCGCCTGCCCTCGCTGTTCCTGCTGGATCGCAAGCTGCGCATGCCTAACGGCTTCGGCTACACCGTGCTGCGTGGGCGTCCCGGCTACGGCGAACTCGATGCGCGCGGGCGGCTCGATCCGCTCGTCTCCTGCCCGCCGGCGCTGGAAGCCGCAGGGCTGCTGGCCGCAGGTCTGATCACCAACGAAGTCTACGCCGCCTACATGGAACGCGCCGCCCGCCGCCCCGAAGGCAGCTCCTGCGGCTCCGGCTGCGGCAGCTCCGTCAGCTGCGACGCCGGCAGCAGCAGCTGCGACGGCGGCAGCAGCTGCGGTTCCAGTTGCGGCAGCGGCTGCGGCGGTGGCGGCGACTAAGCTTTCACCGGTGAGCGCCTGGCCAGAGCTCGTACACCCAGCATGCATAAGAGCGCGGTCACAAAGGAGAAGAATGTCATCGCTGCCGTCGCGTGCATAAGCAGCCTGCTATTCAGCTCCGCTGGCGCCGCGTCCATAAACAGCGAGGCATTGCCGAAAAAGTTATGCAGTGCGTGGATTACGACGGCCGCGTGGAAGCTCTGTAATTGATAGGTCACCAGGCAGTAGCATAAACCGCCAAGGAACAGCGACGGCATCATGGATCCGTGGCACAGCATGAACGCGATCGAAGAAACGACGATGGCTTTATTCAAGGTCATGAACCGTTGAAGTTGGCGCACCAGATGGCGCCGAAAAATGACTTCTTCATATAACGCGCTACCAAGGCAGAAAGCAGCCGTATTAACGCCAAACGCCGCATAGTAAGCCGTGGCCTCTTTCATGAAAACAGTGTTGTGCTGTGCAGCGAGGTGGACAAATATGGCGAGCAAAGCGCAGTAGGCGGCGATCACGCCGGCAGTTTCAACTATCCGGATCTGCCTCCATTCAAACCGAAGGTCGAGTGCCAGATAAAGCGCGGCAGCGCTGCATAAGAGTATCGAGCCTGCGAACGGCATCTGGGTTATTCCTGGCCCGAACACGCAGTATCCGAAAACGAATATGTAGCAAGCTTGATGGAGGTAGATCATGTCCTGCTCCAAGGCGCTGGCCTGAGCCAGCGCGAACAAACCACATTATCGTTAGCGCCAGCCAACCGGATACGGATTCGGATTGCTCTTGACTGGGATACCGGACGCCTTCACGTAAATCCAGCTTCCGCCTTGGCGAACCGCTTCGACGCAAAGTGTGGAAGCTATCGCTGCGTTGGTGTAAGTGGCGTTGCCGCTTGTCCGCGACACTGCCGCTGCGCATGCCATTGCGGAAGTTGCAGCCGCAAGCCCGTTCGATCCTCCCTCTTTTTTCTTTTCAGGCGGACGCTCTTCTGGTTAATTTGAGCCGCCGGATACGTGGTTCAGCTCTGTCATATTTAGGGTTCTCATTTCACCTCTCCTTTCAAGAAAATTGATCGGTGAATTGATATTAAGGCAATGAATTGAGGGCGCCTTGAGAAGGAGCAAATTGAGGCGCTTTGGGCGGGGAGGGGAGAAACGAGGGCCGCGGCGCAGGAGGTGCTGGCCGCGGCGGAGGATGCTAGGCGCCGGTGGCGACCGGGCGGGCGGGGTCGGCGCACCATTCGGACCAGGAGCCCGGATACAGTGCGGCGCCGGGCAGGCCGGCGATTTCCATGGCGAGCAGGTTGTGGCAGGCGGTCACGCCGGAGCCGCATTGCATCACGGCGTCCGTAGCGGAGCCGAACAGCGGCGTGAACGCCGCTTGCAGCGACGCTGCATCCTTGAAGCGGCCGTCCGCAGCCAGGTTATCCTTGAAGAAGCGGTTCTTCGCGCCCGGGATATGGCCGCCGACAGGATCGATGGTCTCGTTCTCGCCGCGGAAGCGGTCGTTGGCGCGGGCGTCGACCACCTGGTAGCGCGCGCTGGACAAATTCTCCACCAGCTCCGCCGCCGAAACGGTACGTGTCAGGGAAGTGCGCTCGCTGAGATCTGCCCCGAGGGCGTGGCGCCACCGGTGTCACCAGCGGATGGCCGGCCGCAGTCCACGCAGCCAGGCCGCCGTCCAGCACCGCCACAGCTTCATGGCCGATCCAGCGCAACAGCCACCAGGCGCGCGCTGCGTACATGCCGCCCTGCGCATCGCAGGCCACCACTTGCGTATCGTCGTTGATGCCGAAGCCGCGCAGGGTTTCGATCAGCGCCGCGCGGTCCGGCAGCGGATGGCGGCCGCGGAAGGTCGGGCCGCTGCCCACCTTGGGGCCGGATAAGTCATCGTCAATGCTGGCAAACTGCGCGTTCTGGATATGGCCCTCGGCAAAGGCATTGCGGCCGTAGGCGGCGTTGAGCAGGTCGTGGCGGCAGTCCAGGATGACCCAGTTCGGGTCCGTCACATGCTGGGCCAGGGTTGCGGCATCAATCAGGGTGCTGTACATGGCTTTCCTCATTCGCTGGCAATCGGGTCGGTGCTGGCAATGGCCTTGCCGCGCTCCGTACTGCGCGTATTGTAGAACGTTGCGGCGATGCCGGAGGCGAGAATGACGGCGATGCCCAGCCAGCTGTGCCAGTCGAAGGAATCGCTGAACACGATCACGCCCCAGATGCTGGAGAAGACGATGCCGGTGTACTGCAGGTTCGCCACCACCAGCGTCTTGCCGAGGCGGTAGGCGCGCGTCATCGCGATCTGCGCGCCCATGCCCAGCAGGCCAAGACCCAGCAGCAGCCAGATATTGTGACTGTCCGGCTTATGGAAGTTCAGGCCCGCTTCGACCATGTGGCCGCCGGCGCCGGCCAGCAGGTTCATGACCGAGAAGAAGAACACCACCCGGTATTCCGGCTCGCCGGCGAGGCCGAGCTTGCGCACCTGCAGGTAAGCCATGGCCGACAGCACCGAGGAAATCAGCGCCACCATGGCCGGCCCAAGCAGGTTGGACGCGAAAGCAGGGCGCAGCAGCAAGGCCACGCCGACAAAGCTCATGCCCACGGCCAGGATCAGCGGCCACTCGACATGGTTCTTGCGGTGCCACCAGCCATGCGTGAACAGCCACACGGCGATCCAGATCGGCGCCATGTAATTGAGCGTCATGGCCGTGGCCAGGGGGAGGTTGGCGATGGCGTAGAACCAAAGCCAGAGGGAGACGACGCCGACCACGCCGCGCCACAAGTGGGCCAGCGGCATGGTGGTCCTGAGGGTGCCGCCCTGGATTCGGATCATGCAGAACAGGAAGAACGTTCCCACAATCCCGCGGTACATCACGATTTCAGAGGTGCTGAATTCGGCGGATGCCAGCTTCACGCACACGCCCATGGCGGCGAACATGAAGCTGGCAACGAGCATCCAGAGCGATTGCATCAGACGGTGACCTTACTTCGGTACCATTCGTGGAAGTGCTGCATGCCGTCTTCCATTGGCGACTGGTAAGGGCCGGCATCCGTTTCGCCGCGATCGAGCAGGATCTTGCGGCCGGCATCCATGCGCAGGCCGATTTCGTCGTCCTCCACGCAGGTTTCCATATAGGCCGCGCGCTCCGCTTCGATGAATTCGCGCTCGAACAGCACGATTTCTTCGGGGTAGTAGAACTCCACGACGTTGCGCGTCTTTTGCGGACCCAGGGGCCACAGCGTGGACACCACCAGCACGTGCGGATACCACTCCACCATGATGTTCGGGTAGAGCGTCAGCCAGATCGCGCCATACTTCGGCGGCTCGCCATTGCGGAACTTGAGCACCTGCTCGTGCCACTTCTGGTAAGTGTCCGAACCGGACTTCTTCAGGCCGCGGTTCACGCCCACGGTCTGCACGCTGTAGTCCGCGCCGAATTCCCAGCGCAGGTCGTCGCAGGTGACGAAGCTGCCCAGGCCCGGGTGGAAGGGCTCGACGTGATAATCCTCCAGGTAGACCTCGATGAAGGTCTTCCAGTTGTAGTCGCAGTCGTGCACTTCCACGTGGTCCAGCATATAGCCGCTGAAGTCCAGGTCCCTGGTGACGGACAGGTTCTTCAGCTTGTCCATCACGCTGTAGCCGTTTTGCTCGAACAGCAGACCGTTCCAGCTTTGCAGCTTTGCCTTGGGCAGGTTCAGGCAGGGCGTCTCCGCAAAGTGCGGGGCGCCAATCAGTTCGCCTTTCAGGTCATAGGTCCAGCGGTGCAGCGGGCACACAATCGTGTTGGTGTTGCCACGGCCATTGAACATCAGCGCCTGGCGGTGGCGGCATACGTTGGACAGCAATTCCACGCCGCCGGCATTTCGCACCAGCATGCGTCCTTCATTTTCGGCTGCCAGGGTGGCAAAGTCGCCAACATTCGGCACCATCAGCTCGTGCCCGACGTAACGCGGGCCTTTCTTGTACAGTTCCTGCATTTCACGCTGCAGCAGCGTTTCGTCAAAATAGACGCTAACCGGAAGTTGCGCGTTCGAACGCGCCAGCTTGGCGTGGCTACCCAGATCGGACATCCAGACCCCCCTTAATTAAATATCAAACCAAGAAGAGAAAGATCCGCAAAGACCTGAATTTAAAGAATTAAAACGGTATTTCGGACAGAACCGGAGATTATACCGTCAAAAGGGGGGTGTTCGCTTAACTTTTTACGGAAGGCTAGATGAGCATCCGTCTGGTAATATTTGCAACGTTCGTGGCGGTTCAGGCACGGCGGATCAAAACGATCCGCCCTACGCCGCCCGGTCCGGTTGACGCGGTCGGACGACGATCGGGGAGCGTAGGGCGGATCATTGATCCGCCGCAGAATGCAACGCGGCCTCGGCTAACCGCCATCCCCCTGGCACTTTGTTCTAAAATAGCGCCCTATACACGTAATCAGTAGCTTTATGTCCAAAAAAATGACTGCTCCCGCGACATTCGAGGAAGCGATGGCCGAGCTGGCGCAGCTCGTGACCCAGATGGAGGCCGGCCAGCTGCCGCTGGAGGCATCGGTGGCCGCATACGCGCGCGGTTCCGAGCTGGTGAAATTCTGCGCCAGCCAACTGGAGAAAGTGGAAGCGCAGGTGAAAGTACTGGAAGGGGAAATGCTCAAGCCTTTCGCCGAGAATGGCGAGGCCGAACAATGACGGCAACTTTCCAGGACTGGATGAAATCCATCCAGGCGGACGTCGAACGTGACCTTTCCGCCTACCTGCCCGCTGCCGATGCGATTCCCGCCAAGCTGCACGATGCGATGCGCTATGCGGTGCTGGACGGCGGCAAGCGTGTGCGTCCGCTGCTGGTGCATGCGGCCGGCGTCCTGTTCGGCGCCGATGCGCAAGCCCTGAGCCGTGCCGGCGCTGCCGTCGAAATGATCCACGCCTACTCGCTGGTGCACGACGACATGCCCTGCATGGACGACGATGAACTGCGCCGCGGCAAGCCGACCGTGCATAAGGCGTATGATGAAGCGACTGCGCTGCTGGTCGGCGATGCGCTGCAGTCGCAGGCGTTCACCGTGCTGGCCGAATGCGATACGGTTCCGGGGCAACGCCAGGTGGCGATGCTGAAATTGCTGGCGTTCGCGTCAGGTTCGCTGGGCATGTGCGGCGGCCAGGCGATCGACCTCGATAGCGTGGGGCTGAGCCTGACGCTGGAGCAGCTGGAACAGATGCACCGCCTGAAGACGGGGGCGCTGCTGCGCGCTTCGGTAGTACTGGGCGCACTGGCCGGCAAGGATCTGTCGGAAACTGAATTGAAGGCGCTGGACGATTACTCCCGCGCCATCGGCCTGGCCTTCCAGGTGGTCGACGATATCCTCGACGCCACCGAAGACTCGGCTACCCTGGGCAAGACCGCAGGCAAGGATGCAGCGGACAACAAACCGACCTATGTGTCGATCCTCGGCCTCGAGCCCTCGGTCGCACTGGCTGAAAAACTGCGGCAGGACGCGCACGCCGCGCTCGCGCCGTTCGGAGAACAAGCTCTGCGCCTGCGCGAAATCGCAGACCTGATCGTGCGGAGGAAGGCATAAATGAACCTGCTCGAAACCATCCACAACCCCGCCGACCTGCGCAAGCTGTCGCGCAGCCAGCTGATTCCGCTGGCTGATGAACTGCGTGCATTCCTGCTCGATTCCGTGTCCAAGACCGGCGGTCACCTGTCGTCCAACCTGGGCACGGTGGAGCTGACCGTAGCGCTGCACTATGTGTTCAACACGCCGCACGACCGCATCGTGTGGGACGTGGGCCACCAGACCTATTCGCACAAGATCCTGACCGGCCGCCGCGAGCAGTTCCATACGCTGCGCCAGCGGAACGGCATCTCGGGCTTCCCGCGCCGCGTGGAATCCGAGTACGACACTTTCGGCACCGCCCACTCGTCCACCTCGATCTCGGCTGCACTGGGCATGGCCCAGGGCGCGAAGATCAAGGGCGAGCAGCGTCATGCCATCGCCGTGATCGGCGACGGCTCCATGACCGCGGGCATGGCCTTTGAAGCGCTGAACAACGCCGGCGTGGAAAAGGACTGCAACCTGCTGGTGATCCTGAACGACAACGATATGTCGATCTCGCCGCCGGTGGGGGCGCTGAACCGCTACCTGGCGCGCCTGATGTCCGGCCAGTTCTACGCCGCCGCGAAAAATGTCGCCAAGTCGGCGCTGCCCGGCCCCGTGCTGGAGCTGGCGAAACGCCTGGAAGGCCATGCGAAAGGCATGGTGGTGCCGGCCACGATGTTCGAGGAACTGGGCTTCAACTATATCGGCCCGATCGACGGCCATGATCTCGATTCGCTGATCCCGACGCTGGAAAACATCCGCCAGCTGAAAGGTCCGCAATTCCTGCACGTGGTGACCAAGAAGGGCCAGGGCTACAAGCTGGCCGAGGCGGAACCGATCCTGTATCACGGCACCGGCAAATTCAACCCGGCCGAGGGTATCAAGCCGGCGCTGGCGCCGTCCAAGAAAACCTACACCGAAGTGTTCGGCGACTGGCTGTGCGATATGGCCAAGGCGGACAAGCGTCTGGTCGGCATCACGCCAGCCATGCGCGAAGGCTCCGGCATGGTGCGATTCGAGCAGGAGCATCCTGACCGCTACTTCGACGTGGGCATCGCCGAGCAGCACTCGGTGACCTTTGGCGCGGGCCTGGCCTGCGAAGGCCTGAAGCCTGTCGTTGCGATTTATTCGACCTTCCTGCAGCGCGCCTACGACCAGCTGATTCATGACGTGGCGCTGCAGAACCTGGACGTGACCTTTGCACTGGACCGCGCCGGCATCGTCGGCGCTGACGGTGCAACCCACGCGGGTAACTACGACCTGGCTTACCTGCGCTGCATCCCGAATATGGTGGTGATGGCGCCGTCCGACGAGAACGAGTCGCGCCAGATGCTGACCACGGCTTTCCATTATCCGGGTCCGGCAGCGGTGCGCTATCCGCGCGGTGCGGGCGTGGGCGCGACGATTGCGCAGGAATTGACCTCGCTGCCGATCGGCAAGGGCGAGATTCGCCGCAAGGGCGCGAAGATTGCCATCATGGCGTTTGGCTCGATGGTTACTCCTGCACTGGGCGCCGGCGAGTCGCTGAAAGCCACCGTGGCGAATATGCGCTTCGTGAAGCCGCTGGATGTGGAACTGGTCAAGCAGCTCGCCGCCGAACACGATTTCCTCGTGACGGTGGAAGAGGGCTGTGTGATGGGCGGCGCAGGTGCGGCCGTTGCCGAGGCGCTGGCCGCCGAAGGCATCTCCAAGCCGCTGCTCATCCTCGGCCTGCCGGACAAGTTCATCGACCACGGCGACCCGGCCAAGCTGCTCGCCAGCGTCGGCCTCGACGCGGTCGGCATCGCAGCCTCCATCAAGGCCCGTTTCGGCGACGAACCGCGACTGGTCGTCAACAACGGCTGATCACGCACGGCGGATCAAACGATCCGCCCTACGCCCCGCGGCGGATCATGCAATTACCCCGCGGTACGGTGCACAAATCGACCGGACACACACGGCGGATCAAACGATCCGCACGCCGCTCGGCGGATCAAACGGTTCCCCCCGGCGACACTCGACACAAAACCACCGAGGTGCGTAGGGCGGATCATTGATCCGCCGCTGTCTCCGTCGCCCGCGGCGCGAAACTCAACTCGATCAAGGCCTCGTTCGACCACGAATCATCCCCGACCGGCGGCAAAAACGACCACTTCTGCACCTTCACCTCGCCCTCGCGTCCATTCTCGCGAATCACGGCCGACTGCAGCGGACGTGAAGCGCTGAACCAGAACTGCGCCTTCTTCTGTCCGCACCAGTTCCCGCTGAACATCACGGTGCTGATCGCAGCGCGCAGCATGAAGCCGATCTCGCGCTTGCCGATCGCAGTCAGGACCTGGCACTCCAGCCGTACATCACCCAGGCGGCGCACATTGTCCGGCAAGCCGGGCGTGCGTACCTGCGGCATTCCATCCACCAGCCCCTTCCTGCGATTCAGGATCATGTCCGCGTTCTCGTCCAGCGCGGACTGCAAACGCTGGACAGAGAACGTATCATCGGCCGCCACGGACAGCACGACGGGATCGCCATTGCCCACAATGCGTACCGACAGCGGTTCGCCCCTTTCCAGCGGCGGTTGTCCGCGCTTGGGCCGCAGGCGAAAGCGCAGTTCAGGCGCATTCGGCGCGAGAGCATGGTGCTCCTCGAAAGCGTCCAGCCCCGCCACGATATTGCGGTAGGAGCGCAGTTCGGGATTGCGAACGCCGCTGACTTCCACTGCAGGCGGATCATCCTGCGCCAGCCCCACGCCCGGCGCCGCGAGCAGCAAAGTGATGAGGTAATGTTGGTATTTATGCATCGCCGCAGTGTAACAGGATTGAACATCCTTGCAACAGCCTTCCCTGCTGCCTATATTGGTATAAACAGTTTATACCGGAGGCGGTGTCGTGCGCCTTCTGCCCGTATTGCTATCCATGATGCTAGCCGCCGCGCAAGCCTGCGCGCAGGAGATCGCACCGGTCCCCGACACCGGCCGCTGGCAGGAGCTGCACTACAGCGCTGCCGAAGTGGCCGCGCGCGGCGAAGACCGCTACATTGCGCAAGTGGTCGACCTGGCCGCAGCCGGCAAGCTCGATCGCGACCGCGCCTTGCTGGCGCGCCTGCAGTCCATCAGCGCAGGCCTGGTGGGCGCCGCCGTGACCTTGAAACCCGAGGCGGCGGACTGGCAATGGGAACTGCACCTCAGCAGCGACCCGTCCATCGACGCCACCTGTCTCGCGGGAGGCAAGCTGCTGGTGGGCATCCCCTTCATCAAGCGCCTGCATTTCGACGACGGCGAACTGGCCACGCTGCTGGCCCATGAAATCGCCCACGCCATTGCCGAACACCAGCGCGAGTATTTCTCCGAAGCCCTGCTGGCCACCCGCCGCCCCGAATTGCCGCTGGACGTGCTGCAGGAGCGTCTCGACACCGACCTGCCGCTGCAGATGCGCCTTGCCCGCCTGTCGGCCATCCAGGAGCGCGAGGCCGACCAGCTGGGAATGGTCATCGCCCACCGCGCCGGCTGGCCGCCATCGGCCATGCTGCGCTTCTACCGCAAGCTCGCTACTGACAGCGTGAGCGCGCCGCTGATCGCATCCCACCCCGATGCCGAGGCGCGCATCAGCATGGCCAAGGGCATGCTGCGCCTGTTCGGCAATTAGCTCCCATCGCGCAGCCGCAGGCCGCTCACTACATCGGCCATGGCCTCGTAGCCGGCGTCGCTGGGATGCAGGTGATCGCCGCAGTCGTAGCGCGGCAGCAGGCGCGACGGGTGAGCCGGATCGCGCAGGGCGGCATCGAAGTCGGCGACAGCGTCAAAGGCGCCGCTGTTGCGTATCCACTCGTTCACCTGGCGGCGCACGGCGTCCTTGGCAGGCGTGTAGTGTCCTTCGAACGGCGTGCCGTGCAGCGAGCCCTCGTAAGGCAGCAGCGTGCCGCCGATCACGCGCACGCCTTTCGCATGGGCTCGGGCGATCAGCTGGCGGTAGACCGCAATCAGCTGCTCGGCGGTGGCCGGAGCGTCCTGCGGCGCAAATGCGCTGCCGGGCCAGCCGATGTCGTTGATGCCCATCAGGACCACCACGGCGCTTACGCCCGGCTGATCGAGCACGTCATGCTGGAAGCGGTCGAGCGCTTTTACGCCCATGCGGTCGGACAGCAGGCGCGCGCCGGAAATGCCCGCGTTCGCGACGCCCACGCCTTGCGGCGCCAGCTTGTCGGCCAGGTAGTCGGGCCAGCGGCGGTTGCTGTCGGGTGTGGAGCCGTTGCCGTCCGTGATTGAGTCGCCGAACGCCACGATCGTTCCGCCATCAGTGCCGCCCTCTACTTCGACAGCGCTAAGGAAGGCGCGGCCTTGCAGCGTGGACGCGCCCTCGAAGTGCTCGGCCGCCGTCGCGTTGCCAGCGGCGAAAAGGCCCGTCTGCTGCGCGCCCCAATGGAAAGTCGTCAGCGGCGCGCGTTGCGGCAGCCAGGCCGATATGCTCAGGCGCTGCAGCGGCGGCAGGGCGAAATCGACGGCGTCGCTGGTCGCGGTCGCCCCTGGCGCGACCACAACTTCGCGCCTGCCGCCGAACGTCAGCACGCGGCCGCTCCCGACGCCCGCGACGCGCGCTTCGCCGATGGTCAGCGGCGCGCTGCCGTAGCGGTTGGAGAAGGACACGCGCAGGCGCGTCCCGCCCACGCTGGTGCGCACGACTTCGCGCACGGTCTGCCCGTCCAGCGACGCCGGCACATTGGTCGGCAGCGCAAAATCTGCGCCCCAGGTGGGCTGCGGCGCGGCGTACCACGTGGTCTGCCAGGTGTCCGCGGCGGCTGGCGCTGCAGCGGCGGCGACGGCGGCAAGGGCCGCAGTGGCGATGAGGTGTTTCATGACGGTCTCCCGAAAAAGAAACCCCATGCTCGCCCATTCGATTTATGATGAGTAGACGGCAAATCTGACTACAGCTCATTCCAGAATAGAATGGACACCATCCGCTCCCTTCACTACTTCGTGCGCGCCATCGAGTTGGGCAGCCTGTCCGCCGTCGCGCGTGAGCAGGGCACCACGCAGCCGACGGTCAGCAAGATCGTGGCCGCGCTGGAAGAAGACCTGGGCGTGCGTCTGCTCGAACGCAGCACCGCCAGCCTGGCGCCGACCGTGCAAGGACGTAGATTCTACGAGCGCGCCAAAGGCATCCTGGAAGAATACGAAGAAGCCGTCGCCGACGTGAAAGGCGATACGGCCGGCGCCACAGGCCTGCTGCGCGTGAACGCCCCGGTGGCGCTGGGCCAGTTCCGCCTGAATCCCATCGTCCAGGAATTCCTGAGCCAATACCCCGGGATGGAAATCGAACTTGTGCTGAACGACCGCATGGCCGACCTGGTGGAAGAGGGCGTGGATGTGGCCCTGCGCCTCGGCAGCGAGTTGCCGCCCAACGTTATCGCACGCCGCGTGGCCGTTTCGCCGCGCTACCTGGTGGCGGCGCCGGCATACCTGCATGCCCACGGCACGCCGAAACAGCCGGAAGACCTCGCGCAGCACGAATACATCCGCTTCGCCTGGCTGAGCACCGGCGACGACGTCACGCTGCATGACCGGGAGCGCACAGTCACGGTGCGCACGCACGGCCGCTTCCGCGTCAACAACGCACTGGCGATCCGCGACACCCTGGCCGCCGGCGCAGGCATCGGCCTGTGCCCGGCGTGGCTGGTGGACGACCTGCTCAAGGCGCGCAAGCTGCGCCACGTGCTGCGCCCATGGCAGGGCGAAGGGCAGGAAGTGCACCTGCTGTATCCGACGCGCCGCTACCAGCCCTTGCGCGCCAGATTATTCATGGACTTCGTCCAGCAGCGCCTGGCCGCGCTGCCGGGTTTTGAACAGCCGGAAATTTAACCGCGCTTGCGGTCGTGGCGCCACAGCACGTCGCTGCCGCCGGCGAAGCGGTTCAGCACACGCGCCAGCACGAACATCAGGTCGGACAGGCGGTTCACGTACTGGCGTGGATGCTCGTGGATGGTCTCGGCCTTGCCCAGCGTGACGATGGCGCGTTCCGCGCGGCGGCACACGGTGCGGCATACGTGGGCAACGGACGCCGCGCGCGAGCCGGCCGGCAGGATGAACTCCGTCAGCGCCGGCAGCGTGGCGTTGTACTTCTCCAGCATCGCATCCAGGCGCTCCACGTGTTCGTCCTTGATCATCTGGTAGCCGGGGATGCACAGCTCCCCGCCCAGGTCGAACAGGTCGTGCTGGATCATCACCAGCTCTTCGCGCATCTCGTCCGGCATGTCCTCGCACAGCAGCAGGCCGATTTGCGAATTCAGCTCATCCACGTCGCCCATGGCGTGCACGCGCACGCTGTCCTTGTCCACGCGGCTGCCGTCGCCCAGGCCGGTGGTACCCTTGTCGCCGGTGCGGGTGGCGATTTTCGAAAGTCGATTACCCATGGTAAAAATCCTCTGGTCAGATGACAGCGAGGATACGACAAATTACCAGTGGTTGGGCGGGGATTTCGCCGGTGCGGCGTGGTTTGGTCATACAATCTGCTCTGAACAAGGCTCCAGATCAAGAATTACCATGACATCAGCTTCCATCGAGCCTGCTTTCAGCGCTGAACGCCAGCGCTCCGTGGCCGCCGCCCTGAACGCGGCGCTGCCCGCCGGCTGCGTGCTGTCCGCGCTGGAGGACACCCGGCCTTACGAATGCGACGGCCTGTCCGCTTACCGCCAGCCGCCCATGGTGGTCGTGCTGCCGCAGGACGAAGCGCAGGTCCTCGCCGTCCTGAAAGTCTGCCGCGAGATGCAGGTGCCCATCGTGCCGCGCGGCGCGGGCACCGGCCTTTCCGGCGGCGCCACTGCCCATCGCCGACGGCGTGGTGCTCTCCACCGCGCGCATGAACCGCATCGTGCGGCTGGACGCGGCCTCGCGCACCGCCGTCGTGCAGCCGGGCGTGCGCAACCTCGCCATTTCCGAGGCCGCCGCTGCGGACGGGCTGTATTACGCGCCCGATCCCTCGTCCCAGATTGCCTGCACCATCGGCGGCAATGTCGCCGAAAACTCGGGCGGCGTGCACTGCCTGAAGTACGGCCTGACCGTCCACAATGTGCTGCGCGTGCGCATGGCGACGATCGAAGGCGATATCGTGGAACTGGGCAGCGAGGCGCTGGATGCGCCGGGCCTGGACCTGCTGGCGGCCTTCATCGGTTCCGAGGGCATGCTGGGCATCGTCACCGAAGTCACAGTAAAGCTGGTGCCCAAGCCTGCCGTGGCGCGCGTGATCATGGCGTCCTTCGATGACGTGGTTACGGGCGGCAATGCGGTCGCGGCGGTGATCGCGGCCGGCATCATCCCGGCGGGGCTGGAAATGATGGACCAGACTTCCTCGCGCATGGTCGAGCCTTTCGTGAAGGCGGGCTACGACACGGACGCCGCGGCCATCCTGTTGTGCGAGGCGGACGGCACGCCCGAGGAGGTGGAAGAGGAGATTGCACGCATGTCCGCCGTGCTGGCGGAAGCCGGCGCGAGCAAGATCCAGGTGTCCACCTCCGAGGCGGAGCGCCTGAAATTCTGGTCCGGCCGCAAGAATGCCTTCCCGGCGGCGGGCCGCATCTCGCCCGACTACTACTGCATGGACGGCACCATCCCGCGCAAGCACCTGGCGCGTGTGCTGATCGGCATTGCGGAAATGGAGCGCAAGCACGGCCTGCGCTGCGCCAACGTGTTCCATGCGGGCGACGGCAACCTGCATCCGCTGATCCTGTTCGATGCCAACCAGCCGGACGAGTTGCAGCGCGCGGGAAGCCTTTGGCGCCGAGATCCTGTCGCTGTGCGTGGAAGTGGGCGGCACGATCACGGGTGAGCATGGCGTGGGCATCGAGAAGATCGATTCGATGTGCGTGCAATTCGCGCCGTCCGAGCTGGAAGCTTTCTTCAGCGTGAAGCGTGCCTTTGATCCGCCCGGGCTGCTGAATCCCAACAAGGCAATTCCAACGCTGAACCGCTGCGCGGAATTCGGCAAGATGCACGTGAGCGCCGGCCGCCTGCCGCATGCGGGTTTGCCGCGATTCTGATGGATATCTGATGCAAGAGATTGTTGAACAATTCCGCGAGCAGGTGAGGGCGGCGTCCGCGGCGCGCGCGCCGCTGCGCATTCGCGGCGGCGGCACCAAGGACTGGTATGGCCAGGCGCTGCACGGTTCCGTGATTTGACACGCGTGCGTACGCGGGCGTGGTCGATTATGAGCCGACGGAGCTGGTGATTACGGTGCGCTGCGGGACCTTGCTGTCCGAGGTCGAGGCGCTGCTGGCACAGCACCGGCAGATGCTGGCGTTTGAGCCGCCGCGCTTTGGCGCTTCCTCGACTATCGGAGGCGTGGTGGCTTCCGGTTTGTCCGGTCCGCGCCGCGCCAGCGCTGGGGCGGTGCGCGATTTCGTGCTGGGCGCGCAGTTGATGGATGGCCGCGGCGAGCTGCTGAATTTTGGCGGCCAGGTCATGAAGAATGTCGCCGGCTATGACGTTTCGCGCCTGTTGTGCGGCTCGCTCGGCACTTTGGGGCTGATCACCGAGGTGTCGCTCAAGGTGCTGCCGGTGCCGTTCCGCGAGGAGACGATCCGCTTCGAGATGGACGAGATTACGGCCCTGTCGCGCATGAATGCGTGGGCGGGGCAGCCCTTGCCTGTTTCGGCCACTTGCTGGGGGGATGGGGTGCTGACCGTGCGCTTGTCGGGCGCGGATGCTGCGGTTCGCGCGGCCTTGCTGAAGCTGGGCGGCGAGCAGATGGGCGATGGCGCGCGCTTCTGGGCGGCCTTGCGCGACCAGACGGACTCGTTCTTCGGCGGCCACGCGGCGGGTGCGCTGTGGCGGCTGTCCGTGCCGTCGACGGCGAGCGCGATCATCCTGCGCGGCGAGCAACTGATCGAGTGGGGCGGCGCCCAGCGCTGGCTGCACACGCCCGCCAGCGCTGACGCCAATGCGGACGCTGCAACCATCCGCCGCACCGTCGCAGCAGCCGGCGGCCATGCCACGCTGTACCGTCGCGTGGCTGGCTCGACGCCGGGCGGCGTGGCGGTATCCACCCGCTGGCGCCGGCGGTGGCGCGCATCAATGAGCGGCTGAAGGCGGGTTTCGACCCGTCCGGAATTTTCAACACTGGCCGCATGTACTAAGGCTATGCAAACCAATCTGGCTGATTTCATCAAGAACACGCGCGAGGGCGACGAGGCGGAAGCGATTCTGCGCGCCTGCGTGCATTGCGGCTTCTGCACCGCCACCTGTCCGACGTACCAGTTGCTGGGCGACGAACTGGATGGCCCGCGCGGACGTATTTACCTGATCAAGCAAGTGCTGGAAGGCGCGCCGGTCACGCAGAAAACCCAGCTGCACCTGGACCGCTGCCTGACCTGCCGCAATTGCGAATCGACCTGTCCATCGGGCGTGCAGTACGGCCGCCTGGCCGACATCGGCCGCAAGGTGGTGGAAGAGCGCGTGCAGCGCCCGTTGGCAGACCGCGTCAAGCGCTACGTGCTGAAGGAAGCGCTGCCGCGCAAATGGCTGTTCACGCCCGCCCTGCGCGTAGGACAGGTATTCAAGCCGCTGCTGTCCAGGGATCTGCAGGACAAGCTGCCGCCGATGCGCAGCGCCGGCGAGTGGCCGACGCGCCAACACGCGCGCAAGATGCTGGTGCTGGACGGCTGCGTGCAGCCTGCGATGGCGCCTAATATCAATGCCTCCACCGCGCGTGTGCTCGACGCGCTGGGCGTGCAGCTGCTCGTGGCGCCGAAAGCCGGCTGCTGCGGCGCGCTGCGCTTCCACATGAACGACCAGGACGGCGGCCTGGATGATATGCGCCGCAATATCGATGCATGGTGGCCCTACGTGAGCGGCGAGGGCGCAACGCCGCCGGTCGAAGCGATCGTCATGACCGCTTCAGGCTGCGGCGTCACGGTCAAGGAATACGGCCACCTGCTGGCGCACGACCCCTCATATGCGGAAAAGGCGGCGCGCATCTCGGCCCTCACGCGCGACCTGAGTGAAGTGCTGCCCGAGTTCACCGACGAAATCGCGCGGCGCGCGGAGGGGGCGGCGCGCGGAGGGGCGGCGCGATGCGGCGCAGGAGCCCGTGGCATGGCACCCGCCCTGCACCCTGCAGCACGGCCAGCAGATCCGCGGCAAGGTCGAAGGACTGCTGCGCGCGATCGGCGTGGAGGTAAAGCTGTGCGCCGATTCACACCTGTGCTGTGGGTCGGCCGGTACCTACTCGATGCTGCAGCCCGAGCTCTCGCGCCAGCTGCGCGACCGCAAGCTGGAAAACCTGAAGGCGACGGGCGCCAGCCGCATCGTGTCGGCCAATATCGGCTGCCTGACGCATCTGCAATCCGGCACCGACACGCCGGTGGAACACTGGATCGAGCTGGTCGAGCGCGCGCTCACGCCGTAGCGGCGGCATCGCGCCACGCAGCGGGCGCCGCGTAGGACGCGGCCCAGGCGGCAACATCCTCCGGCGGCATGGGGCGGGCGATGCCATAGCCCTGTGCGTAGCGGCAGCCCAGCTGCAGCAGCGCCACGCCATGCTCCACGGTTTCCACGCCCTCGGCGATGGCCGTGCGGCCGAAGGCCTGGGCCAGGCTGACGACCGCGCACACGAGGTGGCGGTCGTCGGCATCGGACAACATATTGCGCACGAAGCTCTGGTCTATCTTCAGCGTCTCGGCCGGCAGGCGCTTCAGGTAGGACATGGACGCGTAGCCCGTGCCGAAATCGTCCAGCGCAAAGCGGATGCCCAAAGCCTGGCAGTCGCGCATGATGGCGCGCACATGCTCCACGTCGTGCAGGGCCGAAGATTCAAGTACTTCCAGCTCGAGCAGCTGCGGCGGCGCATCCGGGAATTCAGCCAGGATGGCCTGCAGCCGCGCCGTGAAATCCGGACGCTGGAAATGGCGCGCCGCGATATTCACGCTGACACTCCATGTGTGGCCGGCGGCGCGCCAGGCGGACAGCTGGCGCAGCGCTTCGCGCAGCACCCACTCGCCGATGTCCGCAATCAGGTCCGTGTGCTCCACATAGGGCAGGAATTCCAGCGGCGGCACGATGCCGCGCTGCGGATGGCGCCAGCGCAGCAACGCCTCCATGCCGGTCACCCGGCCCGCGCGCATGTCCACCTTCGGCTGGTAATGCAGGCACAGCTCGTTCTTCTGCAAGGCGGCGCGTACTTCGGCGCGGCGATTGTGGTGGGTGCGCACCTGCTCATCGTGGCCGGCGTCGAAGAAGTGCACCTTGCCCTGGCCCTGCAGCTTGGCCTGGTACAGCGCCTGGTCGGCGCGGCGCAGCAGGCCGTCCGCGCTGATGTCGCCGCCCGCAAAGAGCGCCACGCCGGCGCAGGCGGATAACTCCACGGTCTTTCCGCCGCACTGGCAGGGCCGCTGCAGCGCCGCCAGCACCCCGCGCAGGGCTTCTTCCGCCGCGCGCTGGTCCTGCAACTCCGGCAGCAGCATCACGAATTCATCACCGCCCAGCCGCGCCACGTAGTGACGCTGACCGCTATAGTCGTGCAGCCGGCTCGCGGCCTGCTTCAGCACCTCGTCGCCCAGCGCCTGCCCACCCTGCGCATTGATGCGGCCGAAGTCATCGAGGTCGAACAGGCACACAGCCAGCAGCGCGCCGCTGCTGCGCGCCGCCGAGATTTCATGCTCGAAGCGCGCCGCCAGCGCCGTGCGGTTGGGCAGGCCGGTCAGCACATCGTGCTGGCTTTGCCATGAAATGCGCTGCATCAGGTGCAGGTTCTCGCTCACGTCGCGGAACACCAGCACGGCGCCGCGCACCTCGCCATCCTCGCGGATCGGCGCCGCCGTGTATTCGACGTCGCGCAGGTCGCCGTCGCGCCGGCGCAGCGTCTGCCCGCCCATCTTGCGCACATGGCCGCCGTGGCAGGCCGCCTTCACTGCGCGCTGCAGCAACTGCGGGCCGAAGTTGTTGGACATCTCGAACACCGCATGCAGCGGCTGGCCGCGCGCTTCCTCCTCGCTCAGCCCCGCCAGGCGTTCGGCGGCCGGGTTCATGGATTCGATGCATCCGGATGGCCCCGTGGTGGCGACCGCGTCGCCGATCGAAGCCAGTGTGACGGCAATGCGCTCCTTCTGGCCTTTCAGGGTAATGAGCAGCTGCTGCACGCGGGCCGCCATGCCGTTGAAGGTGCGCGCCATCGCCCGCGCTTCCATGCTGCCGCGCACCGGCAGGCGCACATCCAGCTGGCCGTCCTGGAAGGCATTGGTGGCCGCGCCCAGGCGGCGCAGCATGCGGTGGTTGGCCCAGATCAGCAGGCCTAGCAGCAGGTAGATCAGGGAGACGTTCATGGCCGTCAGCGCGGCCTGCTGGCGCAGCGCGTGCCACACGTGGTTGAGCGGCAGGTCGGGGCGGAACCAGAGCAGCAGGGTGCTGCTGCCGCCTGCCTCATGACGCAGGGCGAAGGGTTCGATGCCGGCCAGGCGGCGCAGCCATTCCGGATAATCCTTGGCGGGCGCCGTGTTCGATGCCTGGGCCAGCACGTGCCCGGCCGCGTCGGTCCACTGTGCGTATTCCAGGTCTTCGTTCATGTGCAGGGATTGCGCCAGCAGGCGCCCGGCGGCGGCGCGGTCGCCGCGGGCGGCAATCGGTTCGATCAGCACGGCCAGCGCGGCCGCCGTTTGCCGCGCATCCTGCTCGAAGCTGGCGCGCGCATTGTCCGACTCGGCGCCCAGCATCAGCGAATAGCGCACGCACACCACCACTGCGATCAGCAGGAAGATGGGTATGAAGAGGCGCGAATACGTCCCCATTCGCAGCCAGTTTGTGAGCAGTCGTCGGAGCACAAGAATTTAGACAGGTTGCAATTCTTGTTGACGATAACACAAGTCAGCGTTCCGCCCAACGTTCCATGATTTCTTTTATCGCGGGCAGGCGTTCCAGGAACAGGTCGACCAGCTCCGGCTGGAAGTGCAGGCCGCGCTGGGCGCGCAGCCAGTCGCAGGCTTCTTCCAGCGGCCAGGCCGGTTTGTAGGGGCGCACCGAAGTCAGGGCGTCGAAAACGTCAGCCACCGCGACGATGCGGCCGGCCAGCGGAATTTCTTTGCCCTTCAGGCCGCGCGGGTAGCCGCTGCCGTCCCACTTCTCGTGATGGCACAGCGCCACCTCGCAAGCCACCTTGAGCATGCCGCTTTCATGCTCGCCGATGATGCTGGCGCCGATGGTGGGGTGGGTGCGCATCACGTCCCATTCCTCGGGCTCCAGGCGCGCGGGCTTTTGCAGGATGCGGTCGGGGATGCCGATCTTGCCGATATCGTGCATGGGCGCGGCCACGAACAGGTCGTCGGCGGCCTGCTCGTCCAGGCCATAGGCCTCGCCCAGCAGGCGGGCGTAGTGGCTCATGCGGATCACGTGCAGGCCGGTCTCATTGTCCTTGTACTCGGCGGCCAGGCCCAGGCGCTGCACGATCTGCAGGCGCGTGGCGCGCAATTCTTCCATGCGCACCAGCGACAGGTGCAGCTTCAGGCGCGCCTTGACCACGGCCGGGTTCAGGGGCTTGGTGATGAAATCGACCGCGCCTGCTTCAAAGGCATCGACTTCGTCGCCCGGGTCGGTGAGGGCGGTGACGAAGATGATCGGAATGCCGGCCGTTTCCGGATCGGCTTTCAGCTGCTGGCACACCTCGTAGCCCGTCATGTCCGGCATCATTACATCGAGCAGAATCAGGTCCGGCTTTTCCTTGCGCGCCAGTTCCAGCGCGCGCGGCCCGTCTTTCGCAAACATCAGGCGGTAGCGGTCCTGCAGGATCTGGCGCAGCAGATGCAGGTTGGTGCTTTCGTCATCCACGGCCAGCACGCAGGGCTGGCGCGGCGGTGGGGGACTCATGGCTGGCCTCCTTCGCGTGGCAGGTGCTCGGCGAGCAGGGATTCCAGTTGCGCCTTGGCGGCGGTAAAGTCGAAATCGTCGATGGCGCGCTGCAGGTCGGCCAGGCGGCCGGGTGCCGCATTGCTGCGCAACGCTTCCGTCAGCGCGTTCATCGCATCCTGGTCGAAGCTGCCGCTGTCGATGGAGCGCATCAGCTTTACGCCGAGGACGCGCAGCAGGGCGGCATCAGGCAATACGGCCGTACCATCGGCGCGGGCCAGCGCCGCGCCAGCCGCGCTGCCGCTGTCCAGGCGATCGGCCACGGCGGAAGCATTGCGCGCCGCGGACAGCGCATCGGCCAGGCGCTGCGCAGCCAGCTCCAGCAGGCCTGGCAGGGCCGCGCTGTCTACCGTGCGCAAAGCGTTTTCAAGACGGCCCAGCGCCTCGGCCAGCTGCTCCAGCCCAAGGTTGGCGGCCGCGCCGCGGATCTGGTGGGCCCGCTGGCGGCCTGCCGCGTGGCGGCCCGAGGCGGCGGCCGCAGCCAGGTCGGCGGCGGCATCCGCATTGTCGGCGGCAAAATTGCGCAAGGCGCGCAGATAAGACTTCTCCTCGCCGGCCCACAGGTGCAGGCCCTGCACTGCATTCAGCACCTGCGCCTGGGATTCGGGCGCGCCGCTTTCCGGCCGGGCGGGGCGCGCGACACGCAGCGCACTGGCGGGGACTGCGGCGCGGGCGATCTCGCGCAGGCGGAAGCCGAGCACGTGTGCGATTTCCTGCGTCAGCGCCACCTCGTCCACCGGCTTGGTGGTGAAACCGTCCATGCCGGCGGCCGCCGTGGCTTCTCGGTCGCGTTCCAGCACGCTGGCCGTCATCGCGATCACGGGCGTGCGCCGCCGGCCCGTGCGCTGTTCGGCCTCGCGCAGTTGGCGCGTGGCTTCCAATCCATCCATGCCTGGCATTTGTACATCCATCAGCACCAAGTCGAAATGCGCTTCGGAGGCCAAGTGTAGCGCGATGCCGCCGTCGCTGGCGCCCGTCACGTTGTGCCCCAGGCGGGACAGCAGCAGCATCAGCACTTCCAGGTTTTGCGGCACGTCGTCGGCAGCCAGGATGCGCAGCGGCGGCAGCATCACGGGCACGCCGGGCCGGCGCGGCGCCTCGCTGCGCGCTGTCAGCAACGGCAGCTGCACGTGGAAGGTGCTGCCTTGGCCGGGCAGGCTTTCA
This sequence comes from Pseudoduganella sp. UC29_106, assembly GCF_044055365.1. Lineage (NCBI taxonomy): Bacteria > Pseudomonadati > Pseudomonadota > Betaproteobacteria > Burkholderiales > Oxalobacteraceae > Pseudoduganella > Pseudoduganella sp. UC29_106. Next base: position 752,691 of record NZ_CP171977.1, read on the forward strand.
GCCCAGATACGGCCGCCCATCAGTTCCGTCAATTGCTTGCTGATGGTGGTGCCCAGGCCGGTGCCGCCATAGCGCCGGCTCATGGAGGCATCGGCCTGGGTGAAGGGCTCGAAGATGGCATCGATACGGTCGGCCGGAATGCCGATGCCGGTATCGCTGACGGCGAAATGCACCAGGTCGCGCTCATCCTCGCGTTCGCGCGTCACGCGCAGCGATACGCTGCCTTTGGCGGTGAACTTGATGGCATTGCCCAGCAGGTTGTTCAACACCTGGCGCACACGCAGTTCGTCGCCGTGCATCATGGCCGGCAGGGCGGAATCGTAATGCACGGTCATCGAGAGCTGCTTGTCCGCGGCATTGCTGCCCATGGTGGAGGACAGCTCATCGACCAGCGTCAGCAGGCTGTAGTCGTGCAGCTCCAGTTCCACGGCGCCCTTGTCCAGCTTGGCCGTGTCCAGCACTTCGTTCAGGAGGCGTAGCAGGGAACGGCCCGCATTGCGCACCGTATCGAGGTGGCGGCGCTGGGAGGCGCTCAGGTCGCCCTGCAGCAGCACATCGGTGAAGCCGAGGATGGAATTCATCGGCGTGCGGATTTCGTGGCTCATATTGGCCAGGAAGGCGGAACGCGCGGCCGCGGCCTGTTCGGCCTTCTCCTTGGCCTGGCGCAGGTCTTCCTCCATGCGGCGGCGTCCGCTGATATCGAGGATCACGCCATCCAGGCAAGCCACCTTGCCCCGTTCATCCAGCACCACGCTGCCGTGCTCCCACATCCAGCGCGTGCTGCCGTCGCGGTGCTCCAGGCGGTATTCCAGCGTGAAAGACGTCTTCTGTTCGATGGCGCGGCGCAAGCCTTCGGCCACCTGGCCGTGGTCGTCCGGATTTATCAGGTCGCTGTAGCAGCGCAGCGGCGGATCGCCAGTGTAGTCGGCAGGCGGATAGCCGGTCAGCGCTTCGATCGCATCGCTCACATACACCATCGGCCAGCCGGGCCGCATCAGGGAACGATAGGAAATGCCAGGGATGTTGCCAATCAGGGAACGGAACTGCTGCTCGCTTTCGCGCAGCTGCTGTTCCATCTTCTTCTGCTGCGAGATGTCGGTGACGAAGCAGACGTAAAGCTGCTGGTCGTCCAGCAGCGCGTTGCCATAGGCGGTGCGGATCGGCACATGGCCGCCATCCTTGCGCAAGCCCAGCGCCGAGGCGCTGCTGTGCATCAGCGGGGCATCCGGCTGCAGGGGATTGGCGATCAGCAGGCGCACATTGCGGCCGATGACTTCCTCGCGTTTCCAGCCGAAGATGCGTTCGCCCGCCGCATTGAAATCGCGAATGGTGCCGTCTTCCTGCATCGTGATCACGCCGTCGACGGCCGTTTCCAGCAGGGTGCGCAGCCACGATTCGTTCTTGCTCAGCTCACGGAACAGGGCGCGGTAGCGCAGCAGCCAGTTAAAGGACAGTACCAGCGCCGCGAACAGGGCCGTGGTGAGCGTGATGGCCAGCGCCAGGAAGCCGGCATTGGCGATGCCGCTGGCCGGATCGTTGGGCACGCGGCCCACGAAGCGCGCCGCCGCCATGCCGGTGTAATGCATGCCCGCGATGGCGCAGCCCATGATCAGCCCCGCGATCGCAGTCAGCATGCGTTCGCCCAGGCGCGAACCGAGCCCGCGCAAACCATAGCGTACCCACAGCGAGAGTGAAGCCAGGGCCACGGCCACGATGATGGAGAGTCCGAAAATCCAGGGATCGTAGCGCAGCGCCAGCGCACTGCGCATGGCCGCCATGCCGCTGTAGTGCATGGCGCCGATGCCGGCGCCTACCAGCAGGCCGCCGACCAGCAGCGGGCGCCAGCCCATGTGCTGCCTTCCCAGCAGCGACAGCGCGACCCAGGACGCCGCCATGCTGGGGCCCATCGACAGCAGGGTAATCAGGGGATCGTAGGAAACCGGCGTGCACAGGTTGAAGGCCAGCATGCCGATGAAGTGCATGGCCCACACGCCGCTGCCCAGCGCCAGGCTGCCTGTCAGCAGGGCGGCGTTGCGCAGGGTGGCGCTGACGGCGCGCGCGCTCTGGCCGGCCATCTGCAAACCCATCCAGGAGGAAAAGCTGGCCACGACGACGGACAGCGCCACCAGCCAGGGTTCGTAAATGCCGTAAGTGAGCAGGGCCGGATCGGCCGGAGGGGCAAAGAGCTGGGACAGGGTTGTCATGTCCATCAATACTGTCCTGCGGGGATGGCGCCGCCCCGGTTCGGCTGCCCGTCGCGGGCACCAGGCTTATACGGCCAGCAGCTTTTCGATGTCGGACGCCAGTTCTTCCGGCTTGGTAGTCGGAGCATAGCGTTCATGGACGCTGCCGTCTTTGCCGATCAGGAACTTGGTGAAGTTCCACTTGATGCCCTGGGTGCCCAGCAGGCCGGGGGCGGCCTGCTTCAGGTATTTATACAAGGGATGGGCGTTGTCGCCATTGACATCGATCTTGGAAAACATCGGGAAGCTCACGCCGTAGTTGCGTTCGCAGAAGGCGCTGATGTCCGACGCATTGCCCGGCTCCTGCTGGCCGAACTGGTTGCAGGGGAAGCCCAGCACTTCGAAGCCGCGCGCGGCGAACTGCTTGTGCAGCTCCTCCAGGCCCTTGTATTGCGGGGTGAAACCGCACTGGCTGGCCGTATTCACGATCAGCAGCACCTTGCCCTGGTATTTCGCCAGGTCGACCGGATTGCCGGACAGGCTGTCCGCCTGGAAGTCGTAGATTCCCGTCATCAGATGATCCCCAAATGTTCAGTGCCGGCGGTCAGGTCGCGCGTTTTGGCGGCCTTGCCTTCCAGCTTGATTGCCAGGCGCAGGTCGTTCACGGAGTCCGCATTGCGCAGCGCATCTTCGTAGCTGATCTTGTCCGCTTCGTACAGGTCGAACAGCGACTGGTCGAAGGTCTGCATGCCCAGTTCGCGCGACTTCTTCATCAATTCCTTGATCTCGTGCACCTGGCCCTTGAAGATCAGGTCCGAGATCAGCGGAGAGTTCAGCATAATCTCAATTGCCACGGCGCGGCCCTTGGCATCCTTGAGCGGGATCAAGCGCTGCGAAATCATCCCTTTCAGGTTCAGCGACAAGTCCATCAGCAGCTGCTGGCGGCGCTCCTCGGGGAAGAAGTTGATGATGCGGTCCAGCGCCTGGTTGGCGGAGTTGGCGTGCAGCGTGGCCAGGCACAGGTGGCCCGTCTCCGCGAAGGCAATCGCGTGGTCCATGGTCTGGCGGTCGCGGATTTCGCCGATCTGGATCACATCCGGCGCCTGGCGCAGGGTGTTTTTCAGCGCCACTTCCCAGTCGTCGGTATCGACGCCCACTTCGCGCTGGGTGACGATGCAGTTATTGTGGGGGTGGACGAATTCCACCGGGTCCTCGATGGTAATAATGTGGCCGTAGCTGTTGGCGTTGCGGTAGCCCACCATCGCCGCCAGCGTGGTCGACTTGCCGGAGCCGGTGGCGCCCACCATGATCACCAGGCCGCGCTTGGACATCACCACATCCTTCAGCACTTCCGGCAGGCCGAGGTCTTCCAGCTTCGGAATCGCCGAATTAATCGTACGCAGCACCATGCCCACGGCGCTCATCTGCACGAAGGCCGACACACGGAAGCGCCCCAGGTCGCCCGGGCTGATCGCGAAGTTCGCTTCCTTGGTCTGTTCGAACATCGCGGTCTGCTTGTCGTTCATGATCGAACGCGCCAGGTCGGCCGTGTGGGCGGCCGTCAGCGGCTGGGCCGACACGGGCGTCATCTTGCCGTCGATCTTGATGGCGGGCGGGAAGCCGGCGGTGATGAAAAGGTCCGAGCCTTTTTGCTGACCATCAGGCGCAGCAGGTCGAACATGAATTTTGAAGCCTGGTCGCGTTCCATGGAAATCAGCCTGGGAAGTTTTCGGGGATCTTGGCAGCCGAACGCGCAGCTGCGGCGGAGATGACATTGCGGCGCAAGAGATCGGTCAGGTTCTGGTCCAGCGTCTGCATGCCGACATTGCTGCCGGTCTGGATCGCCGAATACATCTGCGCGATTTTCGCTTCGCGGATCAGGTTACGGATGGCGGGCGTGCCGACCATGATTTCGTGGGCGGCTACGCGGCCGGAACCGTCCTTGGTTTTCAGCAGCGTCTGCGAGATCACGGCCTGCAGCGATTCGGACAGCATGGCGCGCACCATCTCTTTTTCCTCGGCCGGGAACACGTCGATGATACGGTCGATGGTCTTGGCGGCGGAGGACGTGTGCAGGGTGCCGAACACCAGGTGGCCCGTTTCTGCGGCGGACAACGCCAGGCGGATGGTCTCCAGGTCGCGCAATTCGCCGACCAGGATCGCGTCCGGGTCTTCCCGCAGCGCGGAGCGCAGCGCATTGTTGAAGGACAGCGTGTGCGGGCCCACTTCGCGCTGGTTGATCAGGCACTTCTTCGATTCGTGCACGAATTCGATCGGGTCCTCGATGGTCAGGATGTGGCCGTACTCGTTTTCGTTTAAATGGTTAATCATTGCGGCCAGCGTGGTCGATTTGCCGGAGCCGGTGGGGCCGGTCACCAGCACCAGGCCGCGCGGCCTGAGCGCGAATTCGGCGAAGATCTTCGGCGCATTCAGTTCTTCCAGCGACAGGATCTTGGACGGGATGGTACGCAGCACGGCCGATGCGCCGCGCTCCTGGTTGTAGGCGTTGACGCGGAAGCGCGCCAGGCCGGGAATGGCAAACGAAAAGTCGCACTCCAGCATCTCTTCATACGCCTTGCGCTGGCCGTCGTTCATGATGTCATAAATCATGCCGTGCACGTCCTTGTGTTCGAGCGGGGGCAGATTGATGCGGCGGACATCGCCGTGAACGCGGATCATCGGCGGCAGGCCGGCGGAGAGGTGCAAGTCGGAAGCTTTGTTCTTGACGGAGAATGCGAGAAGTTCGGAAATGTCCATTTATAATCCCTGAGCCCTAGGAAAACCCATCTGATTATGTCCACAATCGTCCAGAACTTGCAAGTTGTCGCTAATACAATCGCGGAGGCCGCCAGACAGGCAGGAAGGCCCGTGGATACTGTGCATCTGCTGGCCGTATCGAAGACTTTCGGACCCGAAGCCGTGCTCGAAGCTGTGCTTGCGGGACAACGCGCATTCGGCGAAAACTATGTGCAGGAGGGCGTCGACAAGATCCACGCCGTGGCGCAGGCGCGCGGCTGCACGCCGCTCGAGTGGCACTTCATCGGTCCCATTCAAAGCAATAAGACAAGACTTATCGCTGAAAACTTCGATTGGGTGCACACGATTGAGCGCGAGAAGATTGCGGCGCGGCTCAACGAACAGCGCCCGGCGCAGCTGCATCCGATGCAGGTCTGCCTGCAGGTGAATACCAGCGGTGAAGCCAGCAAGAGCGGCGTCACGCCGGACGAAGTGGCGTCGCTGGCGCGCGCGGTGGCGGGCATGCCGCGCCTGAAGCTGCGCGGGCTGATGTCCATCCCGGAACCGGAAGAAGATTTTCGACAGGCAGCGCGCGGCCTTCCGCGTGCTGCGTGAACTGTACGACACGCTGCGCGCGGACGGCCTGGAACTCGACACGCTGTCGATGGGCATGTCGGCCGATATGCAGGCAGCAATCATGGAAGGCGCGACCATTGTTCGCGTTGGCAGCGCCATCTTCGGCGCGCGGCAGTACAACAAAGGATAAGCACAAATGAAGATCGCATTTATCGGCGGCGGCAATATGGCTGCTGCTCTGATCGCTGGCCTGGCTGGCAAGCTGGTCCCCGGCGCGAACATCCACGTGGTGGACCCGAACGCGGCTGCGCTGGAAAAGCTGTCGCGCGAACATGGCGTGACCGTGGCCGGCGCTACCGGCGCCGAAGTGGCGCAGGCGGAAGTGATCGTACTGGCGGTGAAGCCGCAATCGATGCGCGAAGTGCTGCACCAGCTGCTGCCGCAGCTGCAGGCGGCGCAGAACGCGGGCCGCACGCCGCTGGTGCTGTCGATCGCGGCGGGCATCCGCGCCGCAGACTTGTCGCGCTGGCTGGGCGGCTACGGCGCCATCGTGCGCACGATGCCGAACACGCCGGCGCTGATCGGCATGGGCGTGACGGGCATGGTGGCGTCGGCGGGCGTGAGCGCGCAGCAGCGCGAGGCGGCGGACCAGATCATGAAAGCCGTGGGCGGCACGGTGTGGCTGGACAACGAATCCCTGATCGATCCGGTAACGGCCGTCTCCGGCAGCGGCCCGGCCTATGTGTTCTATTTCATCGAAGCGATGCAGCAGGCCGCGCTGGAAATGGGCCTGACGGCGGAGCAGGGCACGCAGCTGGCGATTGCCACCTTTACCGGCGCGGCACAACTGGCGGCGCAATCGACGGAGCCGGTCTCGGTACTGCGCGAGCGCGTCACGTCCAAGGGCGGCACGACCTATGCGGCGCTGACCAGCATGGAAGAAAGCGGCGTGAAAGCGGCAATCGTCAAGGCGCTGCACGCTGCAGCTGCCCGCGGCAAGGAACTGGGCGAGCAGCTGGGCGCAGCCGATTAATTATTGCGGGTGATGAGCACACCCAGGGCGATGCCGACCGCCGCACCGAGGGCGACGGATTTCCATGGGTTGTCGTGCACGTAGACATTGGTCGCTTCGGCGGCTATCTTGCCGCGCGCCATCATGCTGTCTTCCAGGCGGTGCAGGTCGCGCTTGGCGGTGCGCAGCGTGTCCTCGAACTTGGCCTTGACCATGGTCAGGTCGTCGCTGCCGGCCGATGCGGCGCCGCGCAGCCATTGTTCGGCATCCTGGATGGCGTGTTTCAGGTCCTGCATCAGGCGCTCGCGCGCTTCCGCGTTTTCAGCGCTGTAGCTGTGAGTGCTGCCGTTGGCGACGCCGCCGCCATTGGGCTTCGGGGTATTTGGGGAAGTCTGGTCCATGATCGCCTCTTCTGTAGTTGAACAGTGTCATCAACGCAGCGCGTAATCCAGCGCAATGCCGGCAAACACCGCCGCGCCCAGGTAGTTATTGTGGCGGAACGCGGTAAAGCAAGGCGCACGCTCGCGTCCGCGGATCAGGAAATAATGATACACCGCGCAGCCGGCTGCGACCGCTACGCCCGCGTAATAAGCCGGGCCCAGGTCGAAATGTTGTCCCGCCGCGATCCAGATGATGAATTGCGCCGCGTAGCACAGCATGATGGCGGCTACGTCGAACCGGCCGAAAGTGATGGCGGACGTCTTGATGCCGATCTTCAGATCGTCGTCGCGGTCCACCATGGCATAGGCCGTGTCATAGGCGATGGCCCAGAACACATTGCCCAGCAGAAGAATCCATGCCCACAGCGGCACGTCGTTTTGAACGGCGGCAAAAGACATCGGAATGCCGAAGCCGAACGCGATGCCGAGGTAAGCCTGGGGAATGGCGAAGAAGCGCTTGAAATAGGGATAGGTGCCGGCCAGCACCAGGGCCGCCACGGACAATTGTTTAACCAGTGCATTCAGCGGCTGGATCAGCAGGAAAGCGATCAGCGACAGGCCGGCCGCAATCGCCAGCGCTTCCTTGCCGCTGATGCGGCCCGAGGTGATGGGGCGCTCGGCAGTGCGCTTCACATGACGGTCGAAGTCCTGGTCCGCGTAATCGTTGACGGCGCAGCCGGCCGAGCGCATCAGGAAGGTACCGAGCGTGAAGATCAGCAGCAGTTTCAGGTCGGGCACGCCGCCGGAGGCCAGCCACAGGGCGCCCAGCGTCGGCCACAGCAGCAGCACGGTGCCGATGGGCTTGTCCAGGCGGACGAGGCGGAAATAAAGCTGGAGGCGGCTGAGGGGCTGGGCGGTGGCTTGCACGGGAATCTCGGCTTGATGACGACAGCCCCGTATTTTACCCGGCGTAGCCGTTGAGCGTGGTAACGCCCGGGAGGCGGCACTGGGCCACGGCTTCGATGATGGCGTCGATGGCCGCCTTGCGGGTGAAGCTTTTGCGCCACACGATGACCACGCGGCGCGAAGGTTCGGGGTCTTCGAAGTAGCGGAAGGCCAGCATGCCGTCGCGGCCTTCCATATCCGGCACGGACGCGCGCGGCAGCACGGTCAGGCCGATGCCGCTGGCCACCATGTGGCGGATCGTCTCCAGCGACGAGCCTTCGAAGGTGCGCTGCATGCCATTGCCCGGCGTGGCGAAGCGCGCCATTTCGGGGCAGACTTCCAGCACCTGGTCGCGGAAGCAATGTCCATTGCCCAGCAAGAGCATGGTTTCCTGTTTCAAGTCTTCCGATGGAATGCGCTCGCGCACCGCCCACGGGTGCTGGCGTGGCATGGCGACCACAAATGGTTCGTCATACAGGGGCTGGCTGGCCATGCCGTGCTCGGGAAGGGGGAGGGCCATGATGGCCGCGTCCAGTTCGCCCTGGCGCAGCAATTCCAGCAGCTTGACGGTGAAATTCTCCTGCAGGATCAGCGGCATCTGCGGCGTTTTCTCGATCATCGCCTTGACCAGCGGCGGCAGCAGGTAGGGGCCGATGGTATAAATGACGCCGAGGCGCAGGGGGCCGGCCAGCGGGTCTTTATTCTGCTTGGCCAGTTCCTTGATGGCGGCCGTCTGTTCCAGCACGCGCTCGGCCTGGGCCACGATCTGGGCGCCCAGCGGGGTGACGGAAATCTCGGCGCCGCCCCGCTCGAACAAGACCACCCCGAGCTCGTCTTCGAGCTTCTTGATCGCCACAGACAAGGTCGGCTGGGCGACAAAACAGGCTTCGGCGGCATGGCCGAAGTGTTTCGCGCGCGCAACAGCGACTATGTATTTGAGTTCGGTCAGGGTCATAGACTCATTTGAACACACGAAATGCCCGTATGCAATGCTCCGTTTGAGTGATAGGGTCTGGCTATAATGAGCCACAACCGTACTAGCGAGGTGCACGCATGTCATCCACACTTGGGCACGAAGAAGCCCAGTCCTATATCCACAAGCTGCTGAAGGCCATGCACCAGGTCGGCGGCTCCGACCTGTTCATTTCAGCCGATTTCCCGCCCAGTATCAAGTCGCAAGGCTCCATGCGGCCGCTCAGCCAGCAGCGCCTGACGGCGGATGTGACCCGCGCGCTGGCCTACGCCATCATGAACGACAAGCAGCGGCGCGAGTTCGAAACCGAACTCGAATGCAACTTCGCCATCTCGCTGCCGGACGTGTGCCGTTTCCGCGTCAACGTCTTTGTGCAGCAGCAGGCGGTGGGCATGGTGATCCGTACCATCGCCTCCGAAATCCCGAATTTCGAGAAGCTGGACTTGCCGGAAGTGCTGAAGGAAGTGGTGATGACCAAGCGCGGGTTGGTGCTGGTGGTGGGCGGCACGGGTTCCGGCAAATCGACCACGCTGGCGGCGATGATCGATTATCGAAATGCCAACTCGGCGGGCCACATCATCACCGTGGAAGACCCGGTGGAATACGTCCACAAGAACAAGGGCTGCCTGATCACGCACCGCGAAGTGGGCGTGGACACCCTAAGCTGGCACCATGCGCTGAAAAACACGCTGCGCCAGGCGCCGGACGTGATCCTGATCGGCGAAATCCGCGATACGGAAACCATGGAGCACGCGATCGCGTTTGCCGAAACGGGCCACCTGTGCCTGGGCACCCTGCACGCGAACAACGCCAACCAGACCATGGACCGCATCATCAACTTCTTCCCGGAAGAGCGGCGCAACCAGCTGCTGATGGATTTGTCGTCCAACCTGCGCGCCATCGTGTCGCAGCGCCTGATCCGCACCGAAGACGGCAAGGGTCGCAAGGCGGCGATCGAGATCCTGCTGAATACCCCGACCATTTCCGAAATGATCTTCAAGGGGAACTTCCACGCCATCAAGGAAATCATGCACAAGTCGCGCGAGCTGGGCATGTGCACCTTCGACCAGGCGCTGTACGAACTCTATAATAAAGGCTATATCGCCTATGAAGAGGCGCTGCGCAATGCCGACTCGGCCAACCAGTTGCGCCTGCAGATCAAGCTGAGCGGCACGCGCAAGAGCCCCGATGACGGTGGCGGCGGCGGGCACGGTCCCGGCGAATTGAGCATGCAGGTGGATGAAGAAGAGGAAGAAGAATAAGCAATGCCGAAGTTTGAAGACAAGATTTGCACGCGCGCCGAGCTGGCTGCGCGGGTGGCCGCCCTGCCCAAGCCGGTGGTGCTGACCAATGGCGTGTTCGACATCCTGCACCGCGGCCACGTGACCTACCTGGCGCAGGCGCGCGAGCTGGGCGCGTCGCTGGTGGTGGCGGCGAATACCGATGCCTCGGTGAAGCGCCTGGGCAAGGGCGACGACCGTCCGCTGAATGCCTGCGAGGACCGGCTGGCGGTGCTGGCGGCGCTGGAAGCGGTGTCGCTGGTGGTGCCGTTCGAGGAAGACACGGCGCTGGAAGTGGTGCTGGAAGCGCGCCCCGAGATATACGCGAAGGGCGGCGACTACGATATGACGGCCATCCCGGAAGGGAAGGCGGTGCTGACTTACGGCGGCAAGGCTGTCGCCATCGATTTCGAACATGACCGTTCGACCACCAAGCTGCTGGCGAAGGTGCGCATGTTCACCTGACCTGGAGGACATATGGCAAGCGCGCGAATTTTCGGCATCCTGCTGACGGAAGAGGGCATGGCGGAGCTGGAGTTGCCCCTGAAGGAGTACTGGAGCGACGGGCCCGCGGGCAAATACCTGTACTGCAAGGAGGCCACGCCGGACCGCGCCTTCTTCCACGCAGTGATCGAATGCAGGAACAAGGAAGACGGATCGGCGTTCGAAGCCGAATTCTATATACCGAACCGCTTCGTGAAGGTGGTGATGTCCGGCCTGGAGCGCAAGCACATTGGCTTCGTCTGGCCGAAGGACTAGTTCTGCTGGATGGTGATCTTGCCGTCCGCCTCGAGGAAGGCGTACTTCATTTTCTCGAGCGGGCAGTCGTTTTCCCCTCAGCGCCTGTTCCACGTCGCCCTTGGCCACGTGGGACTTGCGCACCACGTCCTCGAAGATGCGGCCATCGCGGCCGAGCAGCACCGGCGTGCCCTCGATCAGCCTGGCGGCCTTGCCGCTGTAGGCGGTGATGACGGCGATGACGACGTTCAGCACGATCAGGGTTCCCGCCCGTATCAGCGCGCCCGAGATGGACTCGTCGCCGCCGGACAGCGACGGCGACACCGCCTCGCTGAGCAGCATGACCACGAGCAGGTCGAAAGGCGTGAACTGGCCGACGGTGCGCTTGCCCGTGAGGCGCACCATGATCAGCAGCGCGCCGTAGATAATCGCCGCGCGCAGCATGAACTCCCACCACGGCAAATCCATGTCGAACATGAGCCAGCCTCCCTGCCGTATTTGTACGACTTTTCCCTCCCCCCTGCCAACACAATTGCCCACCCTGGGGTCAGATCCGACATTCGGACACGAGCCCGGCCTTACCTGCCGCTAAAGCCTCCCATTCACGCACGGCGCGGCTTACCGTCTTCTCTGAAACGTCGAAAAATTCGCCTATTTCTCGCATGGAATAAACAGTCGTGAAGTAGGCCAGTGCCATTGCTTCATTGCGTTCAGGATACTTGGCCGCGTATTCGGACAACGAAGCCGCCAGCGTGCGGCGTGCGCGTTTGGATGTGCCCTGCAGACATGAATCTGATGCGGCAAGCGCGAGGTCGTCCGGCGTGCGACCCAGGACGACTTCCGACCGCGCCGTGGCAAGAGGATCGGGGCGGCCATGTCCTTGCTCAACAAAGCGGATATAGGCGGCAAGTGCTTTTGCCGCTTTGCTGCCAAACTGGCTGAGGAGCCATTGGGACGTCAGCCATGTTGGCGCGGGCAAGCGTCCGAGCAGGTAAGGATGGCTACTCCATTTCCATTCCGCTTCGTGGCGCACGAGCCTTGCCCGGACAGGGTTCAGTACCACGTAGCGCGCCACTTCGAGCAGTTGCGACTGATGTTCGATCAGCACCGAGTGATACCTGCCCTGCAGCACCGGTCCGCAACTGCGATAGCGGTAATTGAACCGCTGTGCGTAGCGACTATTCAGATGCCGCATTCCCTGCGCGAGATTGCCGTCCGCCGTTTCGACCAGCATGTGGAAGTGATTCGGCATCTGGCAGAAGGCGTGGATGCCGAAGTTGTAGCGCGCTGCGGTCTCGCCCAAGAGATCCTGCCAGATGTGGTAATCGCGATCCTCCCGATAGATGGCAGCCCGGCGGGTGCCGCGCGACGTGACGTGATATATGGCGCCGGGATATTGGATGCGAAGTGGCCTTGTCATTGCCACAGCTTAAGCACGCCGGGCTTAAATACCTTGATTTAGCGCTAGGAATGGATGGGGCCGTGTCCGAATGTCGGATCTGACCCCAGGGTTTACCCCAGGGTTTAGGCGCCGCCGGGGTAGCCGTGCTGGCGCCAGGCTTCGTAGACGACGACGGCGACCGTGTTCGAGAGGTTGAGGCTGCGGTTGCCGGGCTGCATGGGGAGGCGGATGCGCTGGGCGGTGGGGAAGCTTTCGCGGAACTCGGGGGCAAGGCCGCGCGTTTCGCTGCCGAAGACGAAGACGTCACCCGGCTGGAAGGCGAGCTCGGCAAAGGGGCGGGAGCCGTGCGTGGTCATGGCGAACATGCGCTCCGCCGCGGGCTGCACGTCCGCCAGGAAGGCGGCCCAGTCCTTGTGCACTTTCATGCGCGCATACTCGTGGTAGTCCAGGCCGGCGCGTTTGAGCTTGGCGTCGTCGAGCTCGAAGCCGAGCGGTTCGATCAGGTGCAGCTGGGCGCCCGTGTTGGCACACAGGCGGATCACGTTGCCGGTGTTCGGCGGAATTTCTGGATTGACCAGTACGACATGAAACAAGTTAATTCTCCTGATAACTATGCGGCGGTGTGCGCGCGAACACGTAATTGCTGACCCGCGCGGCGCCATGCCGCTTCAGCGTAGCGGCCACTTCCTCCAGCGTTTCGCCGCTGCTCATCACATCGTCAACCACGCCGATATGGCGTCCTTCCACCAGTGCCCGGTCGGGCACGGCGAAGGCGTGCTTTATATCGGCACGCCGCGTGCCGGGGGCCAGGCGGCTTTGCGCGCTGGTATCGTGCACCCGGCTCAGCAAGCGCGGCGCGACCGCAATCCCCAGCAAACGCCCCAGCGGACGGGCAATTTCCAGCGCCTGGTTGTAGCCCCGCTCGGCGAGCCGGGCTGAACCGAGCGGCACCGGACAGAGCTGGGCGGGCCGGGCAAGCCCGGAACGCGCAACAGAAGCCGCCAGCAATTCCCCGAACAGCCGCCCATGCGCCAGCCGGGCGCCGAATTTTAGCTGAAGCACGAGCCGGTCGAGCGGCATATCGTAGGACCCGGCCGCCAGCGTGGCGTCATACGAGGGCGGCGCGGACAGGCACCGGGCACAGGGCAGCCCCGCGGGACAGCCCGCCGGCAAGGGATTGGCGCATACCGGACAGCGTGCCACACCCGCGGCCGGACCGAAGAATTGCAGGCGGCAGGCGGTGCACAGCAGCTCCGTACCACGCGCCGTGCACAGCGCGCAATCACATGGCAGCAATAGGGACATCAAACCGCCGGCCATCGCGTTTTTCCCCGAGCAGGTAAACTGGCACATTATCCCATTCCGCACCAATAATAAATATGCAAGTCCCCGCCAATCCGCCGAAGCTGAGCGCGCCTATTGACCTGGATCGTGTCCGCACCCTGTTTGCCGACCCCGCCCGCAGCGCCGGCGCCGATTTCTGCGCCGCGAAATCGCTTCCCGCATGCACGAGCGCCTGGAACTGGTCAAACTGAATCCCCAGCGCGTGCTGGACGCCGGCTGCGGCACCGGCCAGGACCTGCCAGTCTTGCAAAAATCCTATGCCGCCGCCCAGATCCTGGGTCTGGACGCATCAGCCGCCATGCTGCAGGTGGCGCAGGGGCAGGGCGGCAAGTCGGCCCTGAACCAGCTGATCGCGCGCATCCTGCCGGCCAGGTCCGGCATCGACCTGGTATGCGGCGACCTGGCCGAGCTGCCGCTGGGCCAGAACTCGCTGGACCTGGTTTGGTCCAACCTCGCATTGCACTGGCATCCGCAACCGGACCGCGTGTTCGCCGAGTGGCGCCGCGTGCTGCGCGTGAATGGCCTGCTGATGTTTTCCTGCTTCGGCCCGGACACCATGCAGGAAGTGCGCACCGCCTTCGCCGAGATCGACCTGGCGCAGCACACCCTGCCGTTCGTCGACATGCACGACTTCGGCGACCAGCTGGTGGAGGCCGGCTTTGCCACGCCGGTGATGGATATGGAAAAGATAACGGTGACTTACGAGACGCCGCAGAAGCTGCTGGCCGATGTGCGCGCCCTGGGCGGCAATCCGCTGGGCACGCGGCGCCGGGGTCTGCTGGGCCGGGCGGCGCACACGCGCCTGCTGCAGGCTTTCGAACGCCAGCGCCGTGCCGATGGCAAGCTGGCGCTGACTTTTGAAGTGATATATGGCCATGCCTTCCGGCCGCAGGCGCGCATGACAAAGGATGGGGAGGCGATCATTCGTTTCGACCTGCCGCGCAAGCCTAAAAATTAGGCAGACAGAGGGAAAACGCAGGCGGCATACCACGTGTCAAGGGCATTTTCCCTTGATGAAAGATAGGGTTGCTGATTATAATCCTTGACTAATTTTGCCATTACTTCATCCTGCCGAACGAAAGAAGCAGGCAAAGACAGGCAGAAAAGCAGAAAAACGCAGCGCCAACGGTGATGTTGGGTCACTTGCGGCGATGTCAAGGTTCCAGCACGGTTCTCCCTCAAATTAAATTTTGACGGGGTGCCGGCATGGGGCCTTTAGCTGTTTAGCGCACGGCGGACCTGGAGACCGGCCCGCGCAGTGATGAAAATTTCTTTATTTTTGGGTGGTTGGGGAAAACATGAAACTTGCGAAGCGACTTCAATCGTTGATGCTCGGACTGGCCGCTGTATCCGCCGGAATGCCGGCGTGGGCGGCAGACGCAGCACCAGCGGCTGCTGGTACGTATCAGGCGGCCACCGGTGGCACCGGCGGTCCGATGGTGAACCAGTTGAACCTGCAGGCACCGGCAACGCACATCGCCTCTGAGATCTACAGCCTGCACACTCTGATGATGATCATCTGCCTGTGCATCTTCGTAGCCGTCTTCGGCGTGATGTTCTACTCCATCTTCAAGCACCGCAAATCGGTTGGCCACAAGGCTGCCACCTTCCACGAATCGACCGCCGTCGAAATCGCCTGGACCGTTGTGCCTTTCCTGATCGTTATCGGCATGGCCCTGCCGGCGACCCGCACCGTGGTGGCCATGAAGGACACCTCCAACGCCGACGTGACCATCAAGGCTACCGGCATGCAGTGGAAGTGGGGCTATGACTACCTGAAGGGCGAAGGCGAGGGCATCTCCTTCATCTCCAACCTGGCCACCCCGCGCTCGCAAGTGGGCGCGCCCGGCGTTGCTCCGACCGAGAAGCGCAGCGACACCTACCTGATCGAAGTCGACAACGAAGTGGTTGTCCCGGTCAACAAGAAGGTCCGTATCGTGACCACCGCGAACGACGTGATCCACGCCTGGATGATCCCGGCCTTCGGCGTGAAGCAGGATGCAATCCCTGGTTTCGTGCGCGACACCTGGTTCAAGTCCGAGCACACCGGCACCTTCCGCGGCAACTGCGCTGAACTGTGCGGCAAGGAGCACGCCTTCATGCCGATCGTGGTGCGCGTTGTGACCGCCGAAGAGTACACCGCCTGGGTCGACAAGAAGAAAAAGGAAATGGCTGCCCTGGCGGACGATCCTAACAAGACCTGGACCATCGACGAACTGAAAACCAAGGGCGAAAAAGTCTACACCGCCAACTGCGCTGTCTGCCACCAGGCAAACGGCAAGGGTGTGCCGGGCGCCTTCGCTGCCCTGGATGGCTCTGAAGTCGTGAACGGCCCGAAAGCCGGCCAGATCGACGTCCTGCTGCATGGCAAGAAGTCGGCAAGTTCCCGTCCGAAATGCCGGCATGGAAGCAACTGTCGGATACCGATATTGCGGCTGTGATCACCTTCACCCGCAACTCCTGGTCGAACAAGCCAGCGGAAAACATCGTTCAACCAGCCGAAGTTGTGGCTGCGCGCAAGTAATTAGGAGCATTACATGAGCACGACTATCGATCACGCACACGATCACGCCCACCACGGCGACCACGATCACGCACACGATCATCCGGAAGGCTTCCGCCGCTGGCTGTTCGCCACCAACCACAAGGACATCGGTACCCTGTACATGTGGTTCTCGTTCATCATGCTGCTGTCCGGCGGCGTGCTGGCGCTGATGATCCGCACCGAGCTGTTCAAGCCGGGCCTGCAGTTCTTCCAGCCTGAGTTCTTCAACCAGCTGACCACCATGCACGGCCTGGTGATGGTGTTCGGCGCCATCATGCCGGCCTTCGTGGGCTTCGCGAACTGGATGATCCCGCTGCAGATCGGCGCATCGGACATGGCCTTCGCCCGCATGAACAACTTCTCGTTCTGGCTGCTGCCTCCTGCAGCCATCCTGCTGGCCGCGTCCTTCTTCGTGCCGGGCGGCGCCACCGCCGCCGGCTGGACCCTGTACGCTCCGCTGTCGACCCAGATGGGCGTCGGCATGGACATGGGTATCTTCGCCATGCACATCATGGGCGCTTCGTCCATCATGGGTTCCATCAACATCATCGTCACCATCCTGAACATGCGCGCTCCCGGCATGACCCTGATGAAGATGCCGATGTTCTGCTGGACCTGGCTGATTACCGCCTACCTGCTGATCGCCGTGATGCCAGTGCTGGCCGGCGCGATCACCATGACCCTGACCGACCGTCACTTCGGCACCTCCTTCTTCAACGCTGCCGGCGGCGGTGACCCGGTGATGTACCAGCACATCTTCTGGTTCTTCGGCCACCCCGAGGTGTACATCATGATTCTGCCGGCGTTCGGCATCGTGTCGCAGATCGTTCCAGCCTTCGCTCGCAAGCCGCTGTTCGGCTACGCGTCGATGGTGTACGCAACCGCTTCCATCGCGATCCTGTCCTTCATCGTCTGGGCGCACCACATGTTCACCACCGGCATGCCGGTGACCTCGCCGCTGTTCTTCATGTACGCCACCATGCTGATCTCCGTGCCGACCGGCGTGAAGGTCTTCAACTGGATCGCGACCATGTGGAAAGGCTCGATGACCTTTGAAACCCCGATGCTGTTCTCGGTCGGCTTCATCTTCGTGTTCACCATGGGCGGCTTCACCGGCCTGATCCTGGCAGTGACCCCGATCGACATCCAGCTGCAGGATACCTACTACGTGGTGGCGCACTTCCACTACGTGCTGGTGGCAGGCTCCCTGTTCGCCCTGTTCGCCGGCTTCTACTATTGGTCGCCGAAGTGGACCGGCCATATGTACAACGAAACGATGGGCAAGGCGCACTTCTGGCTGTCGATCATCACTTTCAACATCACTTTCTTCCCGATGCACTTCCTGGGCCTGGCAGGCATGCCGCGCCGCTACGCCGACTATCCGGCGCAGTTCACGGACTTCAACACGATCGCCTCCATCGGCGCCTTCGGTTTCGGTCTGTCGCAGGTGTTCTTCCTGTTCGTCGTCGTGCTGCCGACCATCCGTGGCGGCAAGCCGGCTGCGGACAAGCCTTGGGATGGCGCTGAAGGCCTGGAGTGGACCGTGCCGTCGCCGGCGCCGTTCCACACCTTCGAAGTACCGCCGACCGTGAAGTAATCGAGTAACACCTTTGGGGCGGTACGGCTTGCCGTTGCCGCTCCTGATTGGAAGCACCATGTCTGACCCGAAGAAGCCGAACAACAATCTGCGCCTGGCGCTGATCCTGCTGTCGATTGCGCTAGTGTTCTTTGTTTCCGTGATCGGCAAGCAGTACATCCTGGGACATCATTGAAATGAGCGGCGATCGCAGCAAGGATGTTAGCAACAACGTCAGGATGCTCGGCAAACTGCTGGTCGTCGCGGTGATGATGTTCGGCTTCGGTTATGCGCTGATTCCAGTCTATAAGCATTTGTGCGAAGTCCTCGGTCTGAACCTGATCGATGGCAAGCCAGGCAGCGTCGACCCGGTGAAGAATACCCAGGTCGACAAGAGCCGCAGTATCACGGTGGAGCTGACGAGCAATGTGCAGGGCAATGTGCGCTTCCGTCCCACCACCAACAGCGTGACCGTGCATCCCGGCGAACTGACGACGGTGGTGTACGAAGTAGTAAACAGCGTGCCGCGCACGGTGAAGGCCCAGGCCATCCCGAGCTACACGCCGATGGAGGTAACGCCGCATTTCAAAAAGGTCGAGTGCTTCTGCTTCAAGGAGCAGGTACTGAAGGCGAATGAGGCGAAACAGATGCCCGTGGTGTTCTATATCGATCCGGCGGTGCCGAAGAGCGTGAACACCATCACCCTGTCGTACACCTTTATTGAAGCAGCCGGTCTGGATAACAAGACGGCCGCCAACTAAGGAGGACAGATGGGATCGTTCTTGTATTCGATGAAGGCAGTAATCTGGTCGTTCTTCGGCCTGCGTCGCAAAGGCGATTTTGACAAGGATGCGGAAAAGCTGAACCCCATCCACGTGATCGTCGCTGCCCTGATAGGCGTTGCGATCTTCATTGGCTTGCTGATTTCGGTCGTCAAGTTTGTCGTATTAAAGTAATTTGTGCAGTTCACGGATACAGTTTCTAGGAGATGAAAATGAGTTCGAATAACGCCGCGGCACCGGTACTACTTCGTGCCTGGTCCCTCCAAGTGGCCGATGCTGGGAGGTATCTCCCTGCTGGTGACCATGATCGGCGCCTCCGCCTGGGTGAATGACGCATCCTGGGGTATGGCCGTCAACCTGATCGGCATCGCAATGACGCTGGTGGTGCTGTATTTCTGGTTCGGCGACGCGATCGCCGAGTCCGAAGGCGGCATGTACAGCAAGCGCATCGATATCTCCTATCGCTGGTCGATGGGCTGGTTCATCTTCTCCGAAGTCATGTTCTTCGGCGCCTTCTTTGGCGCGCTGCTCTATGCCCGCACCATCACCATGCCGTGGCTGGGCGACCTGGATCACAAGCTGATCTGGCCTGACTTCGCAGCCCTGTGGGGCGGCGTGGGTCCTGCCGGCACCGTGGAAAGCTTCACCACCATGGGCCCGTTCCCGATCCCGACCATCAACACTGCGCTGCTGCTGACCTCCGGCCTGACGCTGACGATCTCGCACCACGCCCTGCAAGCGGGCAAGCGCGGCAAGACCGCCTTCTGGCTGGCCGCCACCGTGCTGCTGGGTGCAATCTTCATGGGCTTCCAGGCGTATGAGTACATCCACGCTTACCATGAACTGAACCTGAAGCTGACCTCCGGCATCTACGGCTCGACCTTCTTCATGCTGACCGGCTTCCCACGGCTTCCACGTGACCATGGGCGCGATCATGCTGGCCGTCGTGCTGTACCGCGTGATGAAGGGTCAACTTCACCCCGGAACACCACTTCGCCTTCGAAGGCGCCGCCTGGTACTGGCACTTCGTGGACGTGGTCTGGCTGGGCCTGTACGTGGTCGTGTACTGGATGTAATACGAGGGTATAATGCGCGGCTGACACAGTCGTGCATGCCCAACAAAAAGCCGCAGCACACGCTGCGGCTTTTTTTGCGTTATTGGCGGAACTGCGGCGGATCAATGATCCGCCTACAGCCCTTTGGGCCCGGTGAAGCCAACACAGCGTACGGGCGGATCATTGATCCGCCGTGCCTGCATCACCCGTAACGCCTGATCCCGGTCGGTTGAATATAACCCAGCTTCCACATCACCAGAATGATAACGAAGAGCAGGATGGAAAACCCCACGCGCATCGCGAGCGCGCGCACCATGCGCGGGTCGCCGCCCTTGCCGCGCAAGAGGAAGACCACTGCGCTGGCCAGGCTGCCGATGATCAGGATAAACGCGACGGCAACAAAGTATTTCATATTATTCAGCCAGGATCAGGTATTAAGAGGTTCCCATTGTAATGCGTAGCTTCCGCTTCAAGCTCGTTCCTTTCATCGCCATGCTGCTGCTGGTCGCCGTCGGCGTCGCGGCAGGCCGTTGGCAGACGGGCCGCGCGCATGAAAAAGGAAGCCTTGTCGGCCAAACTGGCGGCCGGCGCCGCCGCCGCGCCGCTGGAGCTGGCCGCCGTCCCCGCGCGCGCCGGCGAGCTGGAATTCCGCCCGCCTGCGCCTGACCGGCGAATGGGTCGCCAGCTGGCCGCTGTACCTGGACAACCGCCCCTACCAGGGACGCGCCGGTTCTACCTGCTGATGCCCTTCAGGTTGGCGGGCAGCGATATGCACGTGCTGGTGGCGCGCGGCTGGCTGCCGCGCGACATGGCCGACCGCAGCAAGCTGCCGCACGTGGACACGCCGTCCGGGTCCCGTGAGCATCGAAGGCACGGCCCGCCTGAACGCGGGCCACGTGATGCAGCTGGGCGAAGTGAAGCTGGCGCCCGGCGCCATCGTGCAGAACGCCGACGCAGCCGCCATGGCCGCCGCCAGCGGCCTGGTATTCCAGCCCGTCATGCTCGAACAGACCTCGCAGGACGCACCGGCCGCCGCCGCGCCGCAGGCCAGCGCCGCGCTCGTGCGCGACTGGCCCGCGCCCTCGCTGGGCATCGACAAACACCGCGGCTACGCCTTCCAGTGGTATGCACTGGCGGCGATGGCCTTCCTCTTCTATGTTTTCACTGGATTCAAGAAACGTGGACAGCAATAACCAAGACTCCCGCCAGCGCTCCGGGCGCTTCAAGATGTTTGCCGTACTGGCCGTATGCGCCGCGCCGATCGCCGCCTCCTATTTCACCTATTTCGTGATCAAGCCCGAGGGCCGCAACGACTACGGCGCCCTGATCGACCCGCGCCAGTATCCGATCCCGGCGATGGCCAGCAAGCAGCTGGACGGCACGCCCGCGCGCCTGGAAGACTACAAAGGCAAGTGGATCATGCTGAAGGTGGGCGGCTCCGACTGCCAGCAGGAGTGCCTGGACATGCTGTTCGCCATGCGCCAGCTGCGCACCATGCAGGGCAAGGAGATGGAGCGCATTGAGCGCGTCTGGCTGATCACCGACGAGCAGCCGCTGGAAACCATGCTGCTGCGCGTAAACGACGGCACCCATATGCTGCGTGCGCCGGCGGATGCCGTCGCCAAATGGCTGCCGGTGGAAGAGGGCGCGAAGCTGGACGAGCATATCTACCTGATCGACCCGCTGGGCAACCTGATGATGCGCTTCCCCAAGAACGCCGACCCGCAGAAAGTGAAGAAGGATATGGCCAAGCTGCTCAAGGCTTCGGCGATCGGATCAGCCATGCAACACGTTTCCCTGGCCCAGATGGCCGTTACCGCGTTGCTGATTGCGCTGCTGCCGCTGTCGATGGTTTGGATCTCGAAGGATGTCAGCAAATACCGCAAGCTGGTATGGGTCGGCGTCTTCCTGACCTTTGACCTGATCGTGTTCGGCGCCTTCACGCGCCTGACCGACTCCGGCCTCGGTTGCCCGGACTGGCCCGGCTGCTACGGCCTGGCCAACCCCTTCCTGGCGCACGAGGAAATCAAGGCTGCTGAAACGCTGATGCCGACCGGCCCCGTGACGATGGTCAAGGCCTGGATCGAAATGATCCACCGCTACCTGGCGATGACGATCGGCATCCTGATTGTGGCCATGGCGGGCGTGTCGTGGTGGCAGTGGCGCAAGCGCAATCCCTTCAGGCGCATCGTGTCGCCCGGCTATCCGACCCTGCTGGTGTTCTTCGTCTGCCTGCAGGGCGCATTCGGCGCCTGGACGGTGACGATGAAGCTGCAGCCGATCATCGTGACCGGCCACCTGCTGCTGGGCATGGGCCTGCTGGCCATGCTGGCCTGGTTCGGCGGCCGCCAGGACCAGGCGCTGCAACCGCTGCGCCAGTCCGGCGCGCCGATCAATGTGCTGCCGCACATCCGCTGGATGGCCTTCCTCTCCGGCCTGGTGCTGGTGACCCAGCTTGCGCTGGGCGCCTGGGTCAGCACCAATTACGCCACGCTGGCCTGCACCGAGTTCCCGCTGTGCGGCGGCAAGCTGGTGCCGGACATGGACTTCGAACACGGCTTCCACCTGTGGCGTGAACTGGGCAAGACGGCCGCCGGCCATTACCTGCCGTTTTCAGCGCTGACGGCCATCCATTGGGTGCACCGCAATTTTGCCTTTGTGGTAATCCTCGTGCTGGGCTATACGGCCTACCGGGCCTGGCGCGTGACGGGCCTGCGCACGGTGTCGACCTGGATCTTTGCCTTGCTGGCTTTGCAATTCGCCAGCGGCCTGGCCACCATTTACCTGAACTTCCCCCTGGCGATTGCCGTGGTCCACAACGCCGGAGCGGCCGGACTCGTGCTGTTACTGACCATGTTAAACTATCGGGCTAAGTTTCTTGCAGCACCCACACGCACCTATTAAATGACGACCCGTACTGCCACCCTGAAATCGAACAGCCGCATTGCCCAGTACATGGCGCTGACCAAGCCGCGCGTGACGCAGCTGGCCGTGTTCTGCGCCGTGATCGGCATGTTCCTCGCCACGGACGGCATGCCCGACTGGCGTGTTGTCATTGCGGCCACGATCGGCATCTGGCTGCTGGCCGGCGCCGCCTTTGCCGTCAACTGCCTGGCCGAGCGCGAGATCGACGCCCGCATGGCGCGCACCGCGCGTCGCCCGATGGCGCTGGGCGATATCACGGTGAAGCAGACCGTCGTGTTCGCGGCCGTCATCGGCGGCATCGGCATGTACATCCTGCACGAGATGGTCAATCCGCTGACCATGTGGCTGACCTTTGTCACCTTTGTCGGCTATGCGGTCATCTACACGATGCTGCTGAAACCGGCCACGCCGCAGAATATCGTGATCGGCGGCCTGTCCGGCGCCATGCCGCCGGCGCTGGGCTGGGCGGCCGTCGCCAACGACGTGCCGATGCAGGCATGGCTGCTGGTGCTGATCATCTTCGTCTGGACCCCGCCGCACTTCTGGGCGCTGGCCATGTACCGCCGCGACGATTACGCCAAGTCCGGCCTCCCCATGCTGCCTGTGACGCACGGCCTGGGCTTCACCGCCTTCCACATCTGGCTGTACTCGATCGCGCTGGCGGCGACCACGCTGCTGCCCTTCGCCGTGAAAATGAGCGGGCTGATTTACCTCGTCAGCGCGATTGGCCTGAACGCGGTATTCTTGTACTACGGCTGGCAGATCTACCGCCACTATTCGGACATCGTGGCACGCAAGGCCTTCACCTGGTCCATCATCTATTTGTCGCTGCTGTTTGCTGCGCTGCTGGTCGACCACTACTTCAAGTTCTGATTCGTTATGAAAAAACTGTTCGCGGCACTGTTGATGCTGGCGGCCCTGGTCGGCTGCGGCGAGAAGCAGCTCAAGTTTGAAAACACCGACCTCACCGGCCTCGATTACGCCAAGGGCTTCGCGCTGAACGACCACACCGGCAAGCCGGTCACGCTGGACAGCTACAAAGGCAAGGTCGTAGTGCTGTTCTTCGGCTTCACCCAGTGCCCGGACGTATGCCCGACCACGATGGCTGAAATGGCCGGCGTGATGAAGGAGCTCGGCCCGCAGGCCGACCAGGTGCAGGTGCTGTTCGCCACCCTGGACCCCGAGCGCGACACCAAGGAGCTGCTGGCCCAGTACGTGCCGAGCTTCGACAAGCGCTTCGTCGGCCTGTACGGCACTCCCGAGCAGATCGCCGCGACCGCGAAAGAGTTCAAGGTCTTTTACCAGAAAGTGCCGGGCAAGACTCCCGACAGCTATACCATCGACCACACGGCCGGCAGCTATGTCTTCGACAAGCAGGGCAAGATCCGCCTCTTCCTGCGTCACGGCCAGGGCTCGGCGCCCATCACTCACGACCTGAAGCTGCTTCTGTCCTGAGAGACGGCAGCGGTTCCTGTTTGCCGCGTGCGGACAGGATGATGGCGAGGATGATCAGCGCCGCGCCGGCCAGCATGCGCAGTGACGGCCTCTCGCCGAACAGCCACCAGGCGCAGGCGATCGCGTAGACCGGTTCGAGCGCGATGATCATGCCCGCACTGCGGGCGCTCAAGCCGTCCAGGCTCTTCACGAACAGGTATTGCGCCAGCCCGGTGCAGAACACGCCGAGCAAGCCCAGATAGAACCAGTCGACCGGCGCGGGCGCGCCGAGCTTCCCCGCTGCAAAAGGGGAGAGGACCAGCGCGACCACCACGTTCTGCCAGAACGCCACCTGCATCGCGTCCGTGCCCCGCGTGGCGCGGCGGTTGGTCATCGCCAGCAGCGCAAACGTCAGGCCCGAAGCGAGGCCCCAGATCAGGCCGACGGTGCCCCGGTCACCGAAGTCAAAGGAGGGCGTGACCAGCACCAGTCCGGCCGAGACAAAGGCCAGCAGCAATCCCTCGGAGGCGCCGATGCGCTCGCGGAAGACGGCCACGTCCAGCAGGGCGATGAAGGCGGGGAAGCTAGCAAAGCCCAGCGTCGCCACCGCGACTCCGCCCACTTTCACGGCGATGAAGAAAGTGACCCAGTGCGCGGCCAGCAGCACTCCCGTTGCCGCGAGCACGCCGGCCTGTCGTACGCCCAGACGCAGCAGGGGGCGCTTGCGCAGCCCAGCAACCATCGCCAGCGCGCCCACGGCATAAGCGGCGCGGCCGAAGGTGATCACGGTGGCGTCGGCGCGGATCAGCGCACCGAAAACACCGGTGAGGCCGAACAGGACCGCTGCGATATGCGCCAGGGTAAGCGCGCTTCGATGAGTCGTCATGACCGGAAGTATAGACCGGCGCAGCAGGGCGACTTCGTCAGCCGTAACGCGCGGCCGGGCGGGCGTTGCCGAATTGGGTTGCGAGCGCGCGGCGTGCGGCTTCGTGGGCGTTCCATTGCTCAACGTCGTGCAGGCCGGGGATGGTGACGACTTCACCCTGGTCCAGGCCTGCCAGCGAGGCATCGACCAGATCTCCCACGCTCATGATGATTTGCGCCGGCAGATTGCTGAGCGGGTGGCCCAGCGTGTCCCAGAACGGCGTGGCGGTAACGCCCGGCAGGACAGCCTGCACGCGGATACCGCTTTGCGCCAGCTCATGCTGCAGCGACTGGGTGAATGCGAGCACATAGGATTTGCTGGCGCCATAAACGCCATTCATCATCTCGGTGGCAATCGCCACAATGGACGACACATTGATCACCGTGCCCGCGCCGCGCGCCGCCATTTGCGGGACCACGGCATAAGTCAGCCTGGTCAGCGCGGTCACGTTGAGCGCGATCATGCGTTCCATATCGTCCACGTTGGCGTTCAGCAGCGGCGCCACGGAGCCTACGCCGGCGTTGTTGACCAGGACCGCAATGTCGCTGCGTGCGCGCAGCATTTCTTTCAGTCGCAGCAGGTGGGCGCTGTCGGTCAGGTCCACTGCCGCGATCTCGACGCGGCGGCCGGTTGTTGCTCGCAGGTCGGCGGCAAGTGCCTCCAGCTCGCCGGCACTGCGAGCTACCAGCAGGAGGTCGTGTCCACGCCGTGCCAGGCGCTGTGCGAAGACTGCGCCCATGCCCTTCGAGGCGCCGGTAACTACTGCAAATCCATTTGCGTTGCTCATGATGTCCTTTCGTAAATTTGACGGGAGAAGTGTAGCGCCGTGCTCATAAACATGCAAGTAAAATGCATGTTTAATCCTATGCTTTCCTGATAAGCTTGCGCATATGGAAAAACGCTTCGAACCCTATTCGCGCCTGGCGGCCATCGTTGGATTAACGGTTGGCTGCCTGTATGTGCTCCGGCCATTTTTCGGCGGCATGCTGTTTGCCGCCTGTATTGCGATCTCCAGCTGGCCGCTGTACCTGAAGCTGCTGGGCAAGATGAAGCAGCGCCGGACGCTGGCGGCGGCGGTGATGACGACATCGCTGATCTTTGTGATCCTGCTGCCGCTGGCACTCGTAACCTGGAACATCGCCGACAATGCGGGCGAGTACTACCACGCGATCAAAGAGTCGCTGGAGGCAGGCACGATCGAACCGCCTGCGTGGCTGAAGCAGATTCCCATGGTGGGCGAATCCGTGGATGCCTATGTGAACCGCATTCTGCACAGCCGCGAGGAGCTGGTGGCGCTGGCCAAGCGCTATATCGATCCCGCGCGAACCTTCCTGCTGAACAGCGGTATTGTGCTGGGCAGCGGACTGGCCCAGGTCAGCCTGGCCGCCTTCGTAGCCTTCTTCCTCTATCGTGACGGCGCGTCCATCGTGGCGGCGCTGAACGTTGGCATGGGCAAGATCATGGGCGAGCATGCGGCCGAAGTGGGCGAAACGGTGAGCCGCACCGTCAGCGGCGTGATGTACGGCCTGCTCGGCACGGCGCTGGCGCAGGCGGCGGTGGCAGCTGTCGGCTTCCTGATTGCGGGCGTGCCGGGTGTGGCGCTGCTGGCCGTGGCCACCTTCCTGTTTTCGCTGGTCCCCGTCGGTCCGCCGCTGATCTGGGGCGGCGCGGCAATCTGGCTGTTCAACCAGGGCAGCACGGGCTGGGGCATCTTCATGATCATCTACGGCCTGGTGGCGATCAGCGGCGTCGACAACGTGGTCAAGCCCATGCTGATCAGCCGCGGTTCCAGCCTGCCATTCCTGCTGGTGCTGCTGGGCGTGATGGGCGGCGTGCTGGCCTTCGGCTTCGTGGGCTTGTTCATCGGCCCGACGCTGCTGGCCGTCGCGCTTGGCCTGCTGCGCAACTGGACCAATGTGAATCCAGTCACGCCGCGCTGATTCAGTCCAGTTCGTCGGCCGCGGGCACGACCTGGCGCGGAATGACTTTGACCAGCAGGATGCGGGGGCCGTTCATCTTCTTGACCACCACGTCGAAGTACTTGAAGTCGACGCGCTGGCCCTGTTTCGGGATGTCGCCCAGCTTCAGCATCACGAGGCCGCCCACCGATTCGACTTCCTCCAGGCCCAGTTCCTCATTCTCGATATCGATGCCCAGCGTGCGCTCCAGCGAGAAGATGGGCAGGCTGGCCTTGCCGACCAGGGAGCCGTCTTCCTGCTTCAGCCAATCGTTTTCGTTGAGGCGGAATTCGTCGTGGATTTCGCCGACCATGGCGCCCAGCAGATTGTCCAGCGTGAGGAAGCCCACGGGGCGCTTGCCCTTTTCGCCGATCAGGGCAAAGTGCGGCGCGCCGTCTTTGAAGCGGCGGAACAGTTCCAGCGCCAGGGTGCGCGCGGAGTAGGTGTCCACCGGCCGCAGGAATGGTGTAAACGATTTAATCGGTTTGCCGGACTGCTGGGCAAAGAACAGGTCCTTCAGGTGCACCACGCCCAGCACGTTGTTGCCCGATTCGTCGAAATAGGGATAGCGGCTGAAGCGGTTGCGCACGACGGTCTGCAGGTTTTCCTCCACCGATTGCGAGGCATACAGCGCGATCACTTCATTCACGGGGCGCATCAGGTCGGACACGCGCAGCTGCGAGAAGTCCAGCGAGTTCGCCAGCACGTTGCGCTCGTCCTTGTCGAAGGTTTCGCCCGGCTGGCTGGTGCGCAGGATCAGTTTCAGTTCTTCCGTCGAGTAGTGCGATTCGTGGCCACCGGCGGAGCTCAGGCCGGCCAGGCGCAGCACAAAATTGGCGCTCTCGTTCAGCACCCAGATGGCGGGATACATCATCCAATAGAAGGCGTACAGCGGAACGGCGGTCCACAGCGCCACCGATTCAGGAATACGGATGGCCAGCGACTTCGGCGCCAGTTCGCCCACCACGATGTGCAGGAAGGAGATCGTGACGAAGGCGAAAACGAAGGAAATACCGTGGATGACTTCCTGCGATACGATGCCGATAAAGCCCAGCAGCGGTTCGAGCAGGCCGGCGAAGGCCGGTTCACCGATCCAGCCAAGGCCGAGGGAGGCCAGCGTGATGCCCAACTGGCAGGCGGAGAGGTATGCGTCCAGTTGCGAGTGGACCTTGGACAGGATGCGGCCGCGCAATCCGTAGGTCTTGGCGATGGCGCGCACGCGGGTGCGGCGCAGGGTGACGATGCCGAATTCGGCCGCCACATAGAATCCGTTGAGGGCTACGAGGAAAAGGGCAAACAGGACAAGCAATAGGTTGTGCATGACGCGCGCTGAGGCGGGTAGTTAAAAACGACATCATAGCCGACCGCGCCCGGCGTTGTCTTTTTTCGCACTTTTCCTCCCTGCAACCAAAGTTCGGGGTCAGACCCCGACCTTTTTTACGACTGCGGCGTCAGCCCCGCAACTTTGCAGATCGCCAGCAGCCGCAGGGTCAGCGTCGCCTCGCCCTGGATACGCTCACGCTGCGCGGCCAGCAGATTGCGCTGGGCGTCCAGCACAGGCAGGGCGTCGCTCAACCCCTGTTTGTAGCGCGTGGTGGACAGCTGCAACGCGCTGCGGCTGCTGTCCTCGCGCGCCTTGAGCTGCAGCTGGCGCTGGCGTTCGGCCGTGTAGGCGTTGAGCGCATCATCCACTTCATGCCAGGCGCGCAGCACGGTCTTCTGGTAGTTGACGGCCGCTTCCTGCTGTTCCAGTTCGCGCAGCTCCACGGTGGCGCGGCGGCGGCCATTGTCGAACAGCGGAAGGCTCAGGCTCGGTCCCACCGACCACTGGCGGCTGCCCCAGTCGCCGAATTTGCCGCCCGAAAGCGATTCGAGGCCGAAGGACATGCCCAGCGTGATGCGCGGGTAAAGGTCGGCCTTGGCCACGCCGATCCGGGCCGTGGCTGCGTGCAGGCGGGATTCGGCGGACTGGATGTCCGGACGGCGGGCAACGACCTCGCTGGCGATGCCCAGCGCGAGGTCGGGCGTGTGGCCGAAGGGCGCGTCCAGCGCTGTTGCGCCGCCCGCAAGCTCGGGCTGCAGCGCGCCAGGCGCGGCGCCGACCAGCAGCGTGAGGCGGTTGATGGCTTGCGCCTCCTGCTCCAGCGCCCCCGGCAGGCGTCCGCGCAGCTCGGCCAGCAGGCCGTTCTGGCGTTCGACGTCGAGATCCGTCGCCATGCCGGCGCGGCTGCGGATCTGCACGAGTTCCAGCAGTTCGCCGGCGGCGGCGATGTCCGCACGCAGCAAGGCTTGCTGGCGCTGGGCGGCGCGCGTTTCATAGTAATTGCGCGCCACCTCGACCGCCACGGCCAATTGCACGTCATGCAGCACGGCGCTGGCTTCGGCCATGTGGGCGTCGGCCGCTTCGACGCTGCGGCGCACGCGGCCCCACAGGTCCAGTTCCCAGCTGGCGTCGAAGCCGGCCGAGTAGACGCTGAAAGGATCGCTCAGCGTATCGATCAGCATGTCGCGGTTGTTGGGCGCGATCACATTGATCAGCCGCGTGGCCGTGCCTTTCTCGCTGGTGCGCTGGCGCGTGGCGCCGGCGCGTGCGCCCAGTTGCGGACCCTGCTCGCTGGCGCTCATATTGCGCTGCATGCGGCTTTGCGCGAAGTGCAGGGCGGCGCTGCGGATATCGTGGTTCGCTTCCATGGCGCGCACCTGCAGCGAGTGCAGGAGCGTATCGTCAAACAGCGCATAGGCTTGCGGCCCGCCATTGCGCAGTGCCGGATCGAGCAGTTCAGCCGAACCGGCATGCCAGTCGGACAGCGTGGCCGGCGCCACCGGCACAGGTTCATGATAGTCGGGGCCAACGGCGGCGCAGCCGGTCAGGGCCAGGCAGATGAGGAGCTTTTTCATGATGCGTATCCAGTTCAGACAAGACGGTTGCGGAACAGCCAGGTGGCCAGGGGCAGCGTGACGGCCGCGATGATCAGCAGGGGAATGAGGTTGTGCCAGACGGTGAGCAGTCCGACGCCTTCCAGGTAGACGCGCTGCACCAGCTCAATCGCAAAACGCAGCGGGTTGGCCATGGTCACGATCTGCAGGATCTCGGGCATATTGCGCACCGGCGTGGTCAGGCCCGAGAGCAGCATCATCGGCATCAGCAGCACGAAGGTGTAGAGCATGGCTTGCTGCATATTGGCCGACAGTGCGGAAATCGACAGCCCGATGCCCACGCTGGCGATGGTGAACATCAGCAGGCCGGCGTAGATGGTCACGAGCGATCCCGCCATCGGAATCTGGAACCACAGGCGCGTGACGAGCAGGATCAGCGTCGATTGCGTGAGGCCGATCAGGATGGGCGGAATGGCCTTGCCGATCATGATGTCGGTGGGCGTCAGCGGCGTGACGAGCAGCTGGTCGAAAGTGCCTTGTTCGCGTTCGCGCGCCACCGAGAGGGCCGTCAGCAGCAGGGTTTGCAGCATGCTGAGGGCCGCAATCATGCCGGGCATCAGGTTCCAGCGCGTTTCCAGGTTGGGGTTGTACCAGGCGCGCGATTCCACCCGCAGCGGCGGTTCGCGGCCGCCGTGCCTTGTGCGCCATTCGCTGTTGAAGTTCGCGACCACGCTGCCGACGAAGGCGGCGGCGGAACCGGCGGTATCGGAATTGCGGCCATCCAGCACCACGCCAATGGGCGACTGCTCGCCCGCATACAGGCGGCGTTCGAAATCGGACGGTATCTGGACCACCAGCAGCGCCTTTTGCGTGTCGATCACGCTGCGCAATTCCTGCGGCGTTTCGACGACGGCAGCGCGTTTCAGGATGCCGCTCGCTTCCAGCTTGGCCAGCAGGCGCGCCGATTCGGCGCTGCGGCTCATATCCTGCACCGCGTAGGGCACGTGGGTCAGGTCGTAGGTGGCCGCGTAGCCGAACAGCATGCTTTGCACGATGGCGGGCACCACCAGGATGGCCTTGCTCTTCGGGTCCTTGATCACGGCCAGGAACTCCTTGCGGCACAGGTTGACGATGCGCCGGACGAATGCGATGAATGATGCGTGCATGGCAGCCTCAGTCGAGTTGTTTGCGGGTGACGGCGCGCGCTACGCTGAGCAGCAGCACGGCGTAGCCGGCGAGGATGGCGCAGTTGCGCAGGATGAGCGGCCACACGTCGCCGGCCAGGAAGAGTGTCTTGATCAGCTCCATGAAGTAGGTGGCGGGCAGGATCTTGCCGATGATCTGGATTACGACCGGCACATTGCGCAGGTCGAACAGGAAGCCGGACAGCATCAGCGAAGGCATGAAGCTCGATAGTAGCGCTACCTGGCTGGCGAGGAACTGGTTCTTCGTCGCGGACGAAATCACCAGGCCCATGCCGACCGCCACGAACAGGTAGAGCATGGAGGCGAACACGATCACCAGCAGCGAGCCCTCCATCGGCACGGCAAACAGGAAGCGCGCCGCCAGCAGGCAAAGCGTGAGGCCCAGCATGCCGACGCAGAAATAGGGAATGATCTTGGCCAGCAGGATTTCGACCGGATGCACGGGCGTGACGAAGAGGGCTTCCAGCGTGCCGCGCTCCCATTCGCGCGCCATGACCAGGGCGGTCAGGAAGGCGCCGACCAGGGTCATGATCAGCACGATCAGGCCGGGGACGAGGTACCAGGTGCTGGTGTTGGCGGCGTTGAACCACATGCGTTGTTCGACCGTGACCGCGCCCGAGGCGGGCGTCGTCTCGTGCGCGCCGCCGTTGCGGGCGGCGGTGGCGCCGGCCCGTTCGGCCTGGCGCGCGCCCCACTGCGAGAGCGCGGTAGAGGCGTAGTTCATGATGATGGTGGCGCGGCTCGCGTCCGCGCCGTGTACCAGCACCTGCACTTTCGCGCCGCCTGCATTCAGGCTGCGCGTGAAGTCGGCGGGAATGCGCACGATCCCGTCCACCTTACGCTCGAGCATCAGCTGCTGGGCGTCGTGCATGGACTGCACGACGATGGGCTTGAAGGCGGTGGACAGGTGCAGGCCGGCCACCGCATCGTTGGCGGTCGGCGATGCGTCTTCCATCACGATGGCGACCGGCGCATCCTTCACGTCCAGCGACAGGCCGTAGCCGAAGATCAGGATCAGCACGATGGGCAGCAGGATGCCGATGGCGAGGTTGGATGCGTCCCGCAGCAGCTGGCGGAATTCCTTGCGAGTGAGCGCCACAAGGCGGCGCGCGAAGCCGGAGTTCATTGCCGTGCTCCTTTGCGGTTCTGTTCAACGATGGAGATGAAGGCTTGCTCCATATCCGGTGCGCCGCCGGCCTGCTCGCGCACTTCGCGCGGCGTGCCGAGGGCCAGCAGCTTGCCGGCATCCTGGATCACGATGCGGTCGCAGTATTCCGCTTCTTCCATGAAGTGGGTGGTGACGACAATCGTCACGCCGGCTTCGGAGAGTGCGGTAATGCGGCGCCAGAATTCGCGCCGCGCCAGCGGGTCGGCGCCGCTGGTCGGTTCGTCCAGGAAAAGGATTCCCGGCTCGTGCAGCAGGCCGGCGGCCATCGCCAGGCGCTGTTTGAAGCCGCCCGGCAACTGGCCGCTGGGCATGTCCTCCTGTCCCTTCAGCTGGAACTGCTGCAGCACGGCGCTGGTGCGCTGCTTCAGCCGCTCGCCATACAGGCCGTAGGCGCCGCCGAAGAAGTCCAGGTTTTCGGCGACGGTGAGGTTGCCGTACAGGGCAAACTTCTGCGACACGTAGCCGATCTTTTGCCGCGCCTGGGCGCGCGCATGGCGCAGGTTCACGCCGGCCACCTGCAGGAAGCCGCTGCTGGCGGGCAGCAGGCCGCACAGCATGCGGAAGGTGGTGGTCTTGCCGGCGCCGTTGGGGCCAAGCAGGCCGAAGATCTCGCCGCGACGCACGCTGAAGCTGGTGCTGGCGACGGCGGTGAAGTCGCCAAATTTGCGCACCAGGTCCTTCACCTCGATCACAGGACCTTCGCCATTCGAGGCGTCGACACGCGTCAGCGGCGCGGCGGCGTGATCGGCGGACTTTGCCGGCTCACCGCGCAGCACCATCATGAAGCCGTCTTCCAGGCGCGCTGGCGCCGGTTGCGGCGCCGCGTTGCCGAGCAGGGTGGAGATGGTGGCGTCCGGCGCGTCGGCGCGGCGGATGAAGCGTACATGGCCGCCTTCCGGCACGGCGTCGATGATGTGGGCATGGTCGTCGATCAGGCGCGCCTGCAGGGTGCGGGCGGTCATGGGCGCGGGCGGCGCGGCCACATAGCACAAGCCATCGGCGCGCTGGCGGATTTCCGCGGGCGAGCCGGAAGCCAGCACGCGGCCATCGTGCATCACGAAGACCTGGGCGCAGCGCTCCGCTTCGTCCATATAGGAAGTCGAGACGATCACGCTCAGCTTTTCCTCATTCACCAGCTGCTGCACAATGTCCCACAGTTCGCGGCGCGACAGCGGGTCCACGCCAACGGTGGGTTCGTCCAGCAGCAGCAGTTGCGGCGAGCGCACCAGCGTGCAGGCCAGGCCCAGCTTCTGCTTCATGCCGCCGGAGAGCTTGCCCGCGGGACGGTCCGTGAAGCGCCCCAGGTCGGTCATATGCAGCAAGCGTTCGAAGCGCTTTGCGCGCTCGGCTTTCGGCACGCCGTGCAGGTCCGCATACAGGTCCATGTTCTCCTGCACGCTCAGGTCCTCGTACAGGCCGAAGCGCTGCGGCATATAGCTGATGCGGTCCTGCACCGCCTGCGGATTGGCGGCCACGTCGAAGCCCAGCACGGTGAGCTGGCCTTCGCTGGGTTTCAGCAAGCCCGCCACCATGCGCAGCAGCGTGGTCTTGCCCGCGCCGTCCGGACCCACGAGGGCGGTCAGCGCGCCGGTGGGCACCGTCAGCGTTACGCCGCTGAGGGCCGTGATTTCCTGCTTCGATTCCTTGACGATGAATCGCTTGCTCAGGCCTTGCCCCTGCAGGGCGAAGCCGGTGTCTGGCGCGGCCATGATGTCACTGCACGATGCGGACGGTGGCGGGCATGCCCATGCGCAGGCGGTCGGCCTTGTCGTCGGCCAGCACGCGCACTTCGTAGACGAGGGCCGTGCGCAGGTCCTCGGTCTGCACGGTCTTGGGCGTGAATTCCGCCACCGAGGAGATGTAGCCGATCTTGCCGGCGATGGGTTCCTGCTGGCTGTCGATGCGGATGGAGGCGGCCATGCCCGGCTTGATGCGGCCCAGGTCCGTTTCCTTCACATAGGTGCGCACCCATTTCGGATTGGCGATGGCCAGGGTGTAGACGGGGCGCTGGGGCGCGGCCATGTCGCCCGGCTCCATCAGGCGGGCGCGCACCACGGCGTTGACGGGCGCTTTCAGCTGGGCCTCGGAGAGCTGGTGTTCGAGTACGGCGATGTCGGCGCGGGCGGCGTCGAGCTGGGCCTGGGCCTGGGCGATGTCCTCGCGGCGCGGGCCGTTGTGCACCAGTTCCTGGGATTTGCGGGCCGCATCCAATTGGGCGAGGGCGGCTTTCAGCTTGCCCTGGGCGTTGTCGATATCCTGCTGGCTGACGGCGCGGCCATTGCTCTCCCTGGACACGGACTGGACGCGTTCGAGCTGCTGGCGGGCCAGGTCGGCATCCGCCTGCATCTGGGTGGTGCGCGCCTTGGCCTGGGCCAGTTCCTCGGGGCGGCTG
Organism: Pseudoduganella sp. UC29_106; assembly: GCF_044055365.1. NCBI lineage: Bacteria > Pseudomonadati > Pseudomonadota > Betaproteobacteria > Burkholderiales > Oxalobacteraceae > Pseudoduganella > Pseudoduganella sp. UC29_106. The sequence goes on from NZ_CP171977.1 coordinate 787,102, forward strand.
CCGGCTTTCAGTCGGGCCAGCACCTGTTCCTGGGCGGCGGCCTGGGCGCGCGACTGCGCCAGGCGCAGGGTCAGGGTCTTGGTGTCCAGTTCGCCGAGCACGTCGCCGGCGTTCACGTGCTGTCCTTCTTCCACATTCAGCTTTGCGATGCGTTCGCTGCCATTGAAGGCGAGTGAAACTTGTCTCAGATCAACGTTGCCATACAGGACAAGATCTTTGCCGTTGTCGGCGGGGCGGGTGAGGTACCAGGCGAGGGCAGCGCAGGCGGAGACGGCGATTACAGCGAGGACGGCGACTTTCTTGTTCATGATGAAACCTCATGTGCGGCGGGAATGCCACTTTATTGTACGTTCAAATTCAAATTTTAATTAGAATTATTTGCGTCGCGTGCTATCTTTTACTGTAGGACCTACAATGCGTGCCATGGCGACTTCCATTCGAAAATCAGAAGCTGTCCCAACGCGGGGAACGCGCCAGGACGGCGATGCAACAAAACAGCATCTGCTCGATGTTGCGGGGCAAGTATTTGCCGAGCGGGGCTTTGCCGACGCCACCAGCAAGGAAATCTGTACCCGTGCCGGCGCCAATATGGCGGCGGTCAATTACCACTTCGGCGGCCGCGGCCAGCTTTACGAGGCCGTGCTGGTGGAGGCCCACCACTACCTGCTGAAACTGGAAGACATGCAGGCCATCACGTCCCAGGATATTCCGGCTGAGGACAAGCTGGCCATGATACTGGGTGGTATTGTGCGCCGGGCCGTGGGCAAGCACGCGCACTGGGGCGCAAAAGTTGTGCTGCGTGAGCTGATGTCGCCGACCGTTCATGCGCCGGCGCTGGTGCACCAGGCAATCGCGCCAAAGGCGATGGTGATGCTGGGGCTGGTGTCCGAAATCATCGGCCTGCCCATTGGCAGCCCGGGACTGCAGCGCGGGCTGTTCTTCCTGATGTCGCCCTGCCTGGGCCTGTTGATGGCGCCGCAGGCCATGCGCGAAAAACTCTTCCCGGCCATCAGCGACGAACCTGACGCGGTGGCGGCGGACATGGTCCGTTATGCGCTGGCCGGGCTGGGCGCGCTGGGCGCCCATCACAAGTCGCAGGCGCAGAAAATCGCTTAAGTGAGCTGGTGCGCCGCCGCCAGGATGGCTTCCACGGCCGGATGGCGGATGCGGCGCTCGCTTGAGATTGCGTAGAACTGCTCGCGCAGCTCGGGCACGGCGCCAACCTCCACCGCGCCGTACTGGTCTTCCACATCCTCGGCCAGGGCGGCAGGCGCGAAGAACAGGCCCATGCCGTTGCGGCCGAAGGTGCTCAGCATCGCGTTATCCTCGAACTCTCCCACGATATCCGGCCGCACGCCATGCTGCAGCAGCCAGGCGTCGATGCGGCCACGCAGGGCGTTATTGCGGGTGGGCAGCAGCAGCGGAGCGCCCTGCAGGCTGTGCGGGAAGTTTTTGCTGTACTTGCGCGCCAGCTTGCCGGTGCCGAACAGCTTCATTTCGCTTTCAGCCAGCAAGTGACTGAAGACGCGCAGGCTGGCAGTGGCCCGCACCGAGCGGTCGGTCAGCACCACGTCCAGCTTGTGCAGGGCGAGGTCCGCCAGCAGGGAATCGAATTCATCTTCCATGCAGACCAGCTTGACCTGCTTGTCCAGCACCTGGGTGGCCTGCAGCAGGCGGAAGGCGATCAGCTTGGGCAGGGAATCCGAAATGCCCACCGTCAATCTCATCTTCCCCGCATCCACATCTTCCAGCGCTTCCTGCATGCGGTCGCCCAGTTCGAAGATCTCTTCCGCATACGTCAGCGCCACGCGGCCCGCTTCCGTCGGCACCAGGCGGCGTCCCTGCTGGGTCAGCAGCGACTTCCCTATCGATTGCTCCAGCGCCTGGATCTGGGTGCTGACGGTCTGGATGGCCAGGCCGAGGCGCTCGGCGGCGCGCGTCACGCTGCCCTCGGCGGCCACCACGCGGAAGAAGTAAAGGTGGCGGAAATTCAGGCCGGTAGTTTTCATGGTTCGGTTTTTACGAAGTAATCGTCCAATTATCTTCCATTTTTCTATTCCATGGTTTTCTTTACACTCGCCCCTGTACATCAACAAGAAGGGGTTTCACGATGAAGCATTTCAGGATTTCATTCCTGGTGACCCTGGTCTGTCTTGTCGCGGCAGGCTGGTGGGGTTACCAACACACGGGCATTACGGGCGCGCTTTCCGCGCTCTGGATCGCCCTCATTCTGGGCGTGATGGAAGTTTCGCTGTCCTTCGACAATGCGGTGGTCAACGCCTCCGTGCTGAAGACCTGGGACGCGTTCTGGCAAAAGCTGTTTCTGGGCCTGGGCATCATCATCGCGGTGTTCGGCATGCGCCTGGTATTCCCGCTGGTGATCGTGGCGGTGGCGGCTGACCTGAGCATTCCCGATGTCTGGAACCTGGCGCTGAACGACCCGAAAGGCTTCTCGACGCACCTGACCAACCACCACGCCGAGGTGGCGGCATTCGGCGGCATGTTCCTGCTGATGGTGTTCCTGAACTTCATCCTGGACCACGAGAAGGAACTGCACTGGCTGGGCCATTTCGAGCGCAAGCTCGGCGCGCTGGGCAAGGTGTCCTCGATCGCCGTGATGATCGCGCTGGGCGTGCTGCTGGGCAGCCTGTCCATCGTCGATGAAGCGCAGAAGATGGTTGTGCTGATCTCGGGTATCTGGGGCGTACTGATTTATGTGGGCGTGGATGCGCTGTCCAGCTTCCTGGAGAAGGAAGAGGAGACCGGCGGCAACGTGGGCGATATGGTCAAGCGTGGCGGTATCGGCGGCTTCCTCTACCTGGAAGTGCTGGATGCATCGTTCAGCTTTGACGGCGTGATCGGCGCGTTCGCCATCACCAGCGACGTCGTGATCATCATGCTGGGCCTGGCCATTGGCGCGATGTTCGTGCGTTCGATGACGGTCTACCTGGTGCACAAAGGCACGCTGGATCAATACGTCTACCTGGAGCACGGCGCGCACTATGCGATCGGCATCCTGGCAGTGATCATGCTGGCGAGTATGAAGTTCCACATCCCTGAAGTAGTGACCGGCCTGATTGGCGTGGCCTTCATCGTGGGGTCGCTGTGGTCCTCGATCCAGTACAAGCGAAAGCATCAGCTGGCGTTGGGCCAGTAAGGAAAACGCGGCGTGCTCATTGGACACCGGCCCGCCGCGCATGCAAGGTGTCTTACTCAATAGGAGAAGCAAATCATGGCAATCAGTCTGCAAAAAGGCGGTAACGTCAACCTGAGCAAAGAAGCCCCGGGCCTGTCGAAACTGACGGTGGGACTGGGCTGGGATGTGCGCGCCACCGATGGCGCAGCCTTCGACATCGACAGCTCCGCCTTCCTGCTGAAAGTGGACGGCAAGGTGCGCAGCGACCTGGACTTCATCTTCTACAACAACCTGAAGTCGGCCGATGGTTCGATCGCCCACAGCGGCGACAACCGCACCGGCGCCGGCGAGGGCGACGACGAAACCGTCAACTTTGACCTGAGCCGCGTGCCACAGGATGTGGAGCGTATCGCGATCTGCGTGACCATCCACGAAGCGGATGCACGCCGCCAGAACTTCGGCCAGGTGCAGCGCGCTTTCGTACGCTGCGTGAATGCCGCCAACAACAGCGAGATCGCCCGCTACGACCTGTCCGAAGACAGCTCGACGGAAACCGCGATGGTGTTCGGTGAAGTCTATCGCAACGGCACCGACTGGAAGTTCAAGGCCGTTGGCCAGGGCTACAAGGGCGGCCTGGGCGCCCTGGCTTCTTCGTTCGGAGTCAGCGTCTAAAACCATGACCACTTTTACCGTAACCGGGGACGTTGATCCCTTCCTGCATGTGTCGATGAAGCAGGGCGAGAAGATTTACTGCGAATCGAACGCCATGGTCATGATGGAATCGGCGCTGGAGCTGAAGGGCAAGATGACCGGTGGCCTGGGCGGCGCCCTGATGCGCACCTTTGCCAACGGCGAGTCCTTCTTCCAGCAGCACATCGAGGCTGTGCGCGGCAACGGCGACTGCCTGCTGTCGCCAACCCTGCCGGGTGCGATGCAGGTGGTCGACGTGGGTGCGCGCCAGTACATGATCAGCGATGGCGCCTTCGTGGCGGCCACCGGCGGCGTGGACCTGAAAGTGCGTACCCAGAGCCTGGGCAATGCGCTGTTCGGCCAGAGCGGCGGCTTCTTCATCACCGAGACGGCTGGCCAGGGCCAGCTGGTGGTGAGCGGCTTCGGTTCCATGTCGCAGCTGGATGTGGAACCGGGCAAGGAGATCGTCATCGACAACGCGCACGTGGTGGCCTGGGACTCGGGCCTGCGCTATGAGCTGTCGGTGGCCACCCGTTCGGGCGGCGGCCTGCTGGGCAGCCTGGTGAACAGCGTGACCAGTGGCGAAGGCGTGGTGCTGCGCTTCTCCGGCCAAGGGAAGGTGTTGATTTGTTCGCGCAACCGCGATGCTTTCGTAAGCTGGCTGCTGCGCAATCGTACAGGAGGTTAAGAATGGGTGTGAATTTACAGAAGGGCCAGAAAATCTCGCTCGACAAGGAAGCGGGCGTCCGGCTCAATCGCGTGGCCATGGGCCTGGGTTGGGATGTAGCCAAGACCAAGGGCTTCTTCGGCTTTGGTTCGAAGAGCGCGGAAATCGACCTGGACGCATCGTGCGTGCTGTTCGATGAAGGCCACCGTCCGCTGGACGTGGTGTTCTTCCGCCAGTTGAAGAGCAAGGATGGCAGCATCGTCCACAGCGGCGACAACCGCACGGGCGCCGGCGACGGCGATGACGAGGTGATTTCCGTGTCGCTGGACCAGGTACCGTCCAATGTGCACAGCATCGTGTTCACCGTGAACAGCTTCACCGGCCAGAGCTTCGAGCAAGTGCAGAACGCCTACTGCCGCCTGCTCAACGCCGAGGACGGCCGCGAAGTGGCGCGCTTTAATTTGTCGGTGCAGGGCTCGCATTCGGCACAAATCATGGCAAAGCTGTACCGCCATGAGGGGCAATGGAAAATGCACGCGATCGGCGAGAACGGTACCGGACGGACTTTCGATCAACTGCTGCCGCAGATAGCGGCCCACCTCTAAAGTAAAGAGTTCATAGGCGCTATCCCATGGCGTCTTCCTTTGCGGCGGTCCTGGCAACGGGCCGCCGTTTTTTTTTCGCCCAATTCGGGGTCAGCTCTGTCATTCGGACACGCACGCACTTCCTTTGATCTGGATCAATACGCAAAAACGGCCGAAATCGCGTATTGATGTAGCTCAAATGGTAGCGCTGACTGTCCGAATGACAGAGCTGACCCCGACTTTAGTATTGCAAGGCGAGCATGGCGGCGTTGTAGAGGGCGTGGGTGAGCATGGGGGAGAGCAGGGATTTCGTGCGCTCGTAGGCCCAGGCGGTGCACAGGCCGAGGATGAAGACGGGCAGCATGGAGGTGGGCGGGTGGACGACGGCGAAGATGGCGGCGCTGGCGGCCATGGCGGCGGCCAGCGGCATGGAGCGGCGCAGGCCGCCGAAGATGAGGCCGCGGAAGATGAATTCTTCGAACAGCGGCGCGGCGAGGATCGCCAGCGGCAGGATCCACGTCAGCGTGCGCGGCAGGCCGGGCAGGGTGATGCCGAGGCGGCGCAAGGCGTAGAGGTAGAGCGCCGAAGTTGCGATGGCGACAGCGGCCATGATGACCGAGGTGGTGAGGGCGACGGCGTAGTTGGCGGGAAGGATGCGCGGCACGCCGGTGGCGCGGGTGCGCCAGTAGATCAGCCGCGCGAGCAGCCATGTGATGCCGCCGCTGATGGCGAAGGCGATCGAGATTTCGGCCAGGCCGGGCGGATGGCCGGGGCTCTGCATGATGAAGAGCACGAGGATTTGCAGCGCGAAGAAGAGCAGCGTGGCGATCATGCCGTCCGCTGCGGACACGCGGGGCGGCGGCGAGGCGGTGACGTCCAGCAGGTAGGGCAGGGCGTCGCAGGCTTTTTGCCACAGCGACAGCGCGAGCGCCGTCATGAGAACGATGACGGCCAGCTTCAGGTACCACGTTTCCGTGTACAGCGCGAAGGAGTAGAAGGAGCACAGGACAAAGTAGGCGTAGGCGAAGGTTGGACGCACGCGGTGGCTCGCTTCTTCGGCCAGCGGGTCGCTGGCCCAGACGCCCAACGAGACGGCAATGACGGTGAAAATGGGGATGCTGGCGAGGACGAGGATGATCTGGCTGACCAGGTGGACATCCAGCCTGGCGGCGAAGGCCAGGCCGATGCCGAAGATGAGCAGAGGATAGGCGGTGGCCAGCACGGCCCAGAGCTGGGCTTTTTCTTTCAGCACGCTTTCCAGCGAGCGGGGGAAGGTGTAGAGCAGCCACAGGGCCTGACCTTCGCGGTTGAGCGTCTGGAAGGCGGAGAGCAGCAGGACATAGCTGCCGATGGCGAAGGCCAGTACGGACAGCATGCGCGGATCGGCGCCGAGATCGGAGGCTTTGTCGATCGTGCCGTTGAAGATCAGCTGGGTGCCGACAATGATGACCGGCAGGAGCAGGCTTTGGACGAGGAAGTTGCGGTCGCGGCTTAGCAGGCGGAGTTCGCGGCGTTGCAGGGGCGTGCCGAAGACGCGGCGGGCGGCGCCCGGCGTGGCGGCGGGGGCGGGGCGGCGTCCGGTCTCGCGGGAACCGGTGGCGACCACGCCGTTGGCGAGCATGCGGTGCAGGGCCTGCATGCAGAGCAGGACGATCAGTGCGCTCTGGGCGAGGCAAAGGAAGGTGAAAGCGGTGGCGGCAAGCGCGGAGCGGGCGTTGAGGGCCTGGACGATAAGACCGGGCGGTGTCCACATCAGCCACGCGGGCGCGTGGGCCGCCCAGCCCATGGTCAGCGCGGCATTGGGCATGCTGAGTGACATAACGAAGTACATCAGCGGCAGCGACGCCACCGAGGCAAGCGCCTGCAGGTTACGCAGCTGTGATGGGGCGAGACGCAGGCGCAGGCCGGTGTCCGCCACGGTGCGGATGGCCGACGCGATCAGCAGCAGCGGCAACGTGGCGAGGAGCGCGAGCAGGGGCGAGGACCAGCGGTAGCCGGAATGCCAGGCGACCATCAGGGTCAGGGGCCAGACGGTGAGCCAGCCGGCGGGTGTGGCGACGGTGCGCTCTGCCACGCGTGACCACAGCAAGGTGGCGCGCCGCATGGGCAGCGTGACCAGCCATTCCAGGTCCCAGTCGGCGTTGGCGAGTTCCTTGCTGCCGAGGGGGAGCATCACGGCGACCAGCAGCAGGACGAGCAATTCGAGTGAAACGGCGTTGGCAAGCGCCGTGCTGAAAGGGACGGCAGCCAGTTCGGCGGCGCTTGCATGCTGGCCGGGCGCTAGTGCGGCGCAATTGCGGGTGGTGTCGAGGTGGCAGTGCAGGTTGATGAGCGTGCCGCTGGCCATGCTGACGAAGGCCGTCATCATGAAGCCGGCCAGCATGAGCAATATCAGCGTGCGCACGCCATGTCTGCCGGCCGTGGCGGGACGGCTCCGGCCCGCCGAGCGGCGGCGCCGGAATGAGGAGCCGCCCATGTTCACCAGGCGCCGCATGCGCAGGCGCAGCAGCAGCCAGAAGGCGCGGCCGGCGGAGGACAGGGGCGTGTCCATCAGGCGCCCGTTTCGCTGGTAACTTTCAGGAAGACTTCTTCCAGCGTGCTGTTGCTGCTGGTGGCGCCGCGCAGCTCGTCGAGCGAGCCGGTGGCGACCAGCACGCCGCGGTTGATGATGCCGACGCGGTCGCACATTCGCTCGGCCATGTCCAGCAGGTGGGTGGAGACGAAGATGGTCTTGCCGCGCGCGGCGCTGGCGACGAGGCGTTCCTGCACCTCGCGCGCGGCGCGCGGATCGAGGCCGTTGATCGGTTCATCGAGAATCAGCACGGCCGGGTCGTGCACAAGGGCGCAGGCCAGGCCGAGCTTTTTCTTCATGCCCATCGAGTAGTTGACGGCGTATTCCTCGCTCACTTCATCGAGGCCGAATTCGTCCAGCAATTGGACGGCGCGCGCGGCGGCATCGGCGCGGGTGGCGCCATGCATCTCGGCGACGAATTGCAGGATTTCGCGGCCGCGCAGGTAGTCGTAGAAGATGGGATTGTCCGGCAGGTAGCCGACGTGGCGTTTCACTTCGGCCGCCTGCGCTTGGCAGTCGAGGCCATCGATCAGCACCCGTCCTGCGCTGGGTACCAGGATGCCCATCATCATGCGGATCGTGGTGGTCTTGCCGGCGCCGTTGGGACCGAGGAAGCCGAAGACTTCCCCGCGCCCCACGGTCAGCGAAAGAGGATGGACAGCCTGGTAGCTGCCGTACTGTTTGGAGAGGGCCTCGAAGGCGATCATTCGCTGCGCAGGCTCATGCCGATGCGCTCGGTGCGCGGCATCCAGTTGCCCTGGATGTCGGCCGATACGAGGATGCGTTCGGCGCGGCCGATCAACAGCTTGCGCGGCACGAAGCCGATCACGCGCGAATCGGCGCTGTTGTCGCGGTTATCGCCCAGCATCAGGTAACTGTCCGCCGGCACGGTGACCGGACCGAAGTCGCGGTGGGCGACTATTTGCGGCAGCAGCTGGATGCTGTAACTGGCCTTGCCGTTACTCTCGTTAAGCGTGAGCGCCTGCAGGTCGCCGACGCTGGCGATGGTTTCGGTTGCGTTGCCGATGACCGCGTATTCAGCGGGCGTGCCATTGATGACCAGGCGTTCGCCGCGCATTTCCACTTTGTCGCCGGGCAGGGCGGCGATGCGCTTGATCAGGCGAGTGCCGTCCTTCGGGGAGCTGAAGGTGACGATGTCGCCGCGCTGCGGTTCGCCGAGGCGGGTGATGGAGACGTCGGTCAGCGGCACCTTGAGGTCGTAGGCCACGCGGTTGACGAAGACAACGTCGCCTTCCAGCAGGTTGGGGTGCATGGACGCGGAGGGAATCGGGTTCCAGTCCGCAAAGGCGGTACGGAAGATGCCGAGCAAAACGAGGAAGACGATGAATCCTTTGTTCTCGCGTATCAGTGCTTTCATTTTTATTGTCTCCTATCAGGGGAGCTTTAATCTTCTTATGTTTTTCTTAAGCCGTACTTAGTCCGAAGGCGGCCAGCATCTGGCGCTGTCCTTTCGGCGGCACGCTGAGGGCGCGGCTGTCCAGATCCTGTTCGACCCAGCCGCGCTTGAGCGCCAGCTGCAGCAGGGCCGCCCCCAGTGCGCCACCCAGGTGTGGGCGGCGTTCGCTCCAGTCCAGGCAAGGACAGGCGAAGCGGCGACGCAGCTTGCGCATGGCTTGCACATCGAGACCGAGCCTGGCGAATTGCTGTTCGCCTGTCGCGGACAGGGCGTATTCCTTGTCGTCGGCGGGTTGCAGCCAGCCTTGTTGCGTGAAGTGGTCGTGCAATTGCACGGCGACCGTGCCGGCCATGTGATCGTAGCAGGTGCGCGCATGGCGCAGGCGGTCGGGCGTGTTCGGCTTGAACTGCTGGCGCGGCAGGCCGGCAACCACGAGCAGGGCTTCGAGAGCTGCGGCGACATCCGGGTCGGTAAGCTGGTAGTAGCGGTGCTTGCCTTGCGCGAGCTGGATGACCAGCTTGTCGTCCTTCAGGCGCGCGAGGTGGGCGCTGGCGGTGGATGCGCTGACTTCGGCGACCACCGAGAGCTCGGTGGCGGTGCGCGCGTGACCGTCCAGCAGGGAACACAGCATGCGCGCGCGGGCCGGTTCGCCGATGGCGCCGGCGACGCGGGCGAGGTGATGGTCGGCGTGTGCATCCATAGTTCGTCTGGCATCGAAACGTTGCTGTCGGTTTTTCAGGATACTGCACTCATCGCGTTTTTGGGAGGTTTTTATGCTTGATCCGATTGAGGCGGTTAGCTCTGCCGATCCGTATCCTTATTATGCCGCGCTGGCCGGCGAGCATGCGCTGGTCTGGCAGAAGGAGATGTGGGTGGCGGGGAGTCCTGCGCTGGTTGCGGAGGTTTTGACGCATCCTTTGTGCCGCGTGCGGCCGGCTGGCGAGCCGGTGCCTGCGGCCATTGCCGGCGGGAGCGCGGGCGAGGTGTTCGGGGCGCTGGTGCGCATGAATGATGGGACAGCGCGACATGATGTGCCGAAGCTGGTCTTGCAGCGCGCATTGGGGGAGTTGAGCGTGGACGAGGTGCGCGCTTCGGCGGCGCGGATTGCACGGGAAACGTTTGGCGCGGACGCGGGCGGCGGTGCGGCGGAGTTGTCGCGGTGGATGGCGGAAGTGCCAGTGCGGACGGTGGCGAGTTTGCTGGGATTTGCGGACCAGCGACTGGCGCAAGTGCCGGCGTGGATGGGGAAATTTGTGGCGTGCCTGTCGCCGCTGAGCAGCGGGGAGCAGATCGCGTCGGCACACGGGGCGAGCCTGGAGCTGCTGGCGGCGTTGCGTGAGTTGATGGCGGCTCCGGGCGGGTTGAGAGAGGGCTGTCTGATGCAGTCGGTCTGGTGCGAGGCGGCGGACGCAGGCTGGCGTGAGGAGCGTGCGATACTGGCGAACGTGGTCGGGCTGATGTCGCAGACGTATGAAGCGACGGCGGGGCTGATCGGCAATACGCTGGTGGCGTTGCAGCGCGGCGCGCCGTGGCCCTCCGATGCAGCGGCGGCATTGAAGCTGGTGCGCGAGGTGGTGGTGACTGATCCCCCCGTGCAGAACACGCGCCGCTTCGTGGCTGAGGATGCGCACATTGGCGGTGTGGATGTGAAGCAGGGGCAGGTGATTCTGGTGGTGCTGGCTGCGGCCGGCAAGGGCTTTGGACACGGGCTGCATGCCTGTCCCGGCCAGGCGATTGCGGAAACGATTGCGGCGGCGGCGATTGCGAGCTTGCCGGAAGCGCCTGGGCCGATGCGCTGGCGCTATCGCCCGTCGGTGAACGCGCGGATTCCTGAATTTGTGGAGGCTTTATGATCGCGGTGATTTTTGAAGTGCTGCCTCATGCCGAAGGCAAGCAGCGGTATCTGGATATTGCTGCGTCCCTGCGGCCCTTGCTGGAGCAGGTGGACGGGTTTGTTTCGATCGAGCGGTTCCAGAGCTTGAGCAATCCGGACAAGTTGCTGTCGCTGTCGTTCTTTCGCGATGAGGAAGCAGTGGCGCAGTGGCGGCAACTGGAGGCGCATCGCGCGGCGCAGTCGGCGGGGCGCAACGCCTTGTTCCAGGATTACCGCTTGCGCATTGCACATGTGGTGCGCGATTACGGCATGCACGAGCGGGAGCAAGCACCGGCCGACAGCCAGGCCGTTCACGTAGCGTCAGAGAGAGTGTCGGCCCCGAAGGGGCTGTAGGGCGGATCATTGATCCGCCGTGTGTGAGCCGCCGTCAGTACTTCCAGCTTAAGGTAACAGACGCGTTTCGCGGCGCCGCGTAATACGACTGGCTCCAGTACAACGATGTAAGATACTTGCGATCAGTAACATTATTCACATTGGCTGACACGCTGAAGTTCCGGTCAATGTCATACCGCGCCATCAGCCCCACGAGCGCATAGCTGCCCTGGCGAATAGTCACGCCATCCGCCTCATCGCGCCAGGTATGGTCCTGCCAGTTCGCCGTGGCTCCGACCTTCATCTGCGGCAGCGAGGGCAACTGGTAGGTCAGCGAAGTGCGCAGCAGGCGGCGCGGGATGAAGGTGCGTGCGGCCTTGCCGTCCGCGCCTTCGACCGACATCACGGTGAAGCCGGCCGTGGCCTGCAGCCCGCGCGCCAGTTCGCCGGACAAGTCCAGCTCCATGCCTTTTGATTCCGCGTTCACGCCGCGGTAATACGCCTTCACGCCCACATAGCCTGCCTGTTCGGCCGTATTGTCCTGCTTCGTCTTGAACAGCGCAGCGGACGCGTTCAGCTTGCGGTCGAACCATTCGCCTTTCAGGCCCAGCTCCGTGGTGCGGCCTTCGATCGGCGCCAGCGTGTTGCCGCTGGCGTCGGTTTCGCTTTGCGGATTGAAAATGCCGGTGTAGCTGGCGTAAGCGGAGAGGTGAGAGTTCAGGTCATACACCAGGCCCACATAGGGCGTGGTCTTGCTGGCCGAGCGGAACTTGCTCACGCCGTAGGACAGGCCAGAGCTGTCCGCCTTGGCTGCAGTGAGGCCGGTGAGCAGCTTGGTGTTGTCGGCCAGGTCCCAGCGCGCGGCGACGAAGGCGGCCTTGCGCTTGTCCTCGTAGTAGCTGCCATCGAAGGCGGCATCGAACAGCGGCTCGGGGAAGGCGCCGTTCCAGGTCGCGAGCGAGGGCAGCGGGTCGCCGATGCCGCGGCCATACAGTGACTGGTCGCCCAGCGTGGATTTGGACCACGAACCGCCGAAGCTCAGGTCATGCGTGCGGCCGAAGAGCTGGAACTGGCCGGTGGCGGAGGCGTCGAGCAGGGTTTGCCTATTGTCGGAGTCGTAGCGCGAAGGGTAGGCGAAGAGGCCGAGGCCAGTGGCCTTGTCCGGTGTGCCATAGACGTAGAACAGTTTGCCGTGCGATTCGGTGGTGGCGCGCGAGACGGTGGCTTGCGCGCGCCAGCCGTTGTCGAAGCGGTGCGCGAATTCGATGAAGCTGCGTTTGTTCCCGACCTTGTTGCGGGCCCAGTCGGCGGCGGTGCTGGTGCTGTCGTCGAAGTTAGTCGGGCTGCCGTCGGTGTAGTAGAGGGGCAGGGCGCCCCACAGGCCGCCGCGCGTTTTCACGTCCTGGCTGGTGAAGCCGCCGGTGAGGGTGGTGTCGCGCGCCAGCTTCGCTTCCAGGACTGCGTAGAAGACCTTGCGGTCGTTGGAGAAGCGGTCCAGGTAGGAATCGCCCTTCTGGTAGGCGGCGACGACGCGGCCGTTCAGCGTGCCGGCTTCGTTGAGGGCGGTGGAGATGTCGCCCTGCACGCGGTGCTGGTCCCAGCTGCCAAAGGTGGCGCTGGCGGAGGCCTGGAAGTTCGCGGTCGGGCGCTTGCGGATGAAATTGACCGTGGCCGACGGATTGCCGGTGGCGGACATCAGGCCGTTGGCGCCGCGGACGATGTCCACCCGCTCGTACAGCGCGGTATCGAGGTCGCCGTAGACGTTGCCGAAGACGAAGGGGAGGCCGACTCCGTCGTACTGAAAGTTGATGATGTCGAAGCCGCGGGCGGTGTAGTAGGTGCGGTCGGTTTCCACGCGCTCGACGGTGACGCCGGTGGTGGTGGCGAGCATGTCGTTGACGGAGTCGAGGCGGAAGTCTTCGATCTGGGCGCGCGTGACCACGGACACGGATTGCGGGGTTTCGCGCAGGCTCAGGTCAAGGCGGGCGGAGGAGGCGGTGCGGCGGGTGGTGTAGCTGTCCGTGCTGTCGGCCTCGCCTTTGACGACTACGGTGGGCATGGCGGCGGGCTCGTTGGCGTCCACCTCCTCGGCAGGCGTCGCCCAGGCGCCCTCGGCAGCGAGGGCGGCAGCAAGGGCAAGCGGACGGAGGCGGGCAGCGGGGACAGGCAGCGGCATTTTCTTCCTTTTCTTATGAATGCAAATGATAATGATTCGCATTCTATTGTGCGCCGCCCAAATTGTCCACACCATGGGGTCAGATCCGACATTCGGACACGAACTCAGCGCTGAAGACTCTTTAGAGTGAACGGAGCCTTGTCCCGGATTTGTTGAGTTTGCTGGAAATTGGCAGGATTTGCCCTTTTCTGCGTCGGCCGAACGCATTTAGGGCATGTCGAAGCGTTACAGCCGAGCACGTGTCCGAATGTCGGATCTGACCCCAGGGTTAGTGGGCGGGGGATTGGGTGAGGGCGGAGCCGGTGCCGTGGCGGTGGGCTTCGCTGACGGCGGTGATGGTGCCGTCGGGGTTGAAGACGATGGCGTTGGCGGCGCCGATTTCTTCGTTTTCGTCACGCCAGGCGTGACCGAGTTGTTCGAGGGCGCGGGCTTGGGGAGAACCGGTGAAGCCGGGCTCGACCTGGGTGGCGGTGCTGTTGCGCTGGGAGAGGCGGGGCGCATTCAGTGCGTCGTACATGGACATGCCAAGGTCAACGTGGTTGAAGATAGTTTGCAGCACCGTGGTGATGATGGTCGAGCCGCCGGGGCTGCCGACTGTGAAGGCGGGCTTGCCGTTGCGGAAGGCGATTGTGGGCGACATGCTGGAGCGCGGCCGCTTGCCGGCCTCCGGCACGTTCGGGTGCGGGCCCGTGAAGTCGAAGTCGGTCATCTCGTTGTTGAGGATGAAGCCGTAGCCCGGCACGGTGATGCCGCTGCCGCCCCAGGATTCGATGGTGAAGGTGTAGGCGACGATATTGCCTTCCTTGTCGGACACGGCCAAGTGCGTGGTGTGGGCGCTTTCCGGCAGCAGCCTGGCCGGGGTGGGTGCCGGACGCAGCGGAATGCTGGGGTCATTCTGGAAGGCGTAGGGATCGCCGGCGGCGGCGAGCGGCATGGCGCGTTGCGGGTCGATCAGGGCGCGGCGGCGGGCGGCGTAGTCCTTGCTCAGCAGACCGGCGACGGGTGCTTCGGTGAATTCCGGATCGGCCAGGTAGGCGTTGCGGTCGGCAAAGGCCAGGCGCGAGGCTTCGAGGTAGAGGTGTTCGGCCTGCTCGCGCGGCATGGATTTCAGGTCGTAGCCTTCGAGGATGTTGAGCGCTTCGGCAATCGCGATGCCGCCGCTGCCGGGCAGGGGCATGCCGTACAGCTCGTAGCCGCGGTAGCTGCTGCGGATGGGCTGGCGCAGGCGCGCTTCGTAGTTCGACAGGTCGGCCAGGCTCATATTGCCGGGGCGAACTTTCACGCCGGACGCAACGGGCGGCATGTTGACCGCGTCGACAATGGCGCGGGCCAGCTTGCCCTGGTAGAAGGCTTTCACGCCGCCGGAGGACAGCAGCCGGTAGGTCTTCGCCAGGTCCGGATTGCGCAACAGGGTGCCGGCGGGGATGGCTTTGCCGTCGCGCAGGTAGAGGGCGGCAGTGGCGGGGAAGAGCCTGAATTTCTGTTCGTTGCCGGCCGCCAGCTGGCTGAAGTTGGCGTTGACGCGGAAGCCGTCTGTTGCGACCTTGATGGCGGGGGAAAGTACCTGCCTGAAGGACATCGTGCCGTAGCGGTCCAGCGCTTCATGCCATCCGCGCACGGTGCCGGGCACCCCGACCGCCATGCCGCTGGCAACGGCCGTGTCGAAATCGATGGGCTGGCCGTTGTCGGTGAAAACGGTGGGCTGGAAGGACGCGGGCGCCATTTCGCGGTGATCGATAGTGATCACGCGCTTTTCCTTCGCCAAGTAGATGACCATGAAGCCGCCGCCGCCGATGCCGCAGCTGAACGGGTCGGTCACGCCCAGCGTGGCGGCCGCGGCCACGGCAGCGTCAATCGCATTGCCGCCCTTATTCAGGATGGCCAGCGCGGCCTGCGAGGCCGGTTCGCTGATAGTCGCGACAGCGCCGCCGGTGCCGCTCGCGAGCGGACTGCCGGCATATGCGGCCTGGGCGGCGAGCGCCAGCGGAAGAATGATGGAAAGGATCAGGGGCTGGGCGCGGCGTCGCTGGGTCATGGGCAGTTATATCGGTTGGGCAATATTTACCCGCAAGCTTACCCGATAATCCGGCGCCGGCGCCTTCAGCGGTGGCGGTTCGGCCGGGTCCACCCCCTGCAGTGTGAAGACCAGCCCGTTTTTAGTGACCGATTTGGCGGCGCCAGGCATGTCTTCTGCCAGCACGAAGCTGGACTCGCCCTGCTTGTCGGTCAGCACGAAGCGGTAGCTGATGTGGCCGGCCCAGACGCAGACGGCGCCCGCCTTGCAGCGGCTGTCGTTGATGCGTTCGAGCTTGAGGGTGGTGGCTGGCGCGAGGGTAACGGTCTGGCCCTGCGTCAGTACGTAGTTTTCGCTGGTGCGTGGCGCGGGACGTGACGCTTCGCGTGGCGGCGGGGCACTGCAGGCCGCGGCGATAATCAGGGATAGTCCCGCAAAGCAAAAGCTCATGACTCTGGGTTTCATCATGTCCTCCCTGAAGGCATGAAACCATATTATCAAATCGCTACCTACTGCGGCGCACTGCTGAGCTAGAAAAAAAAGCGCCCTCTGAGGGGCGCTTAATTACTGTCGTTTTATTGTTGTTATTCCTTGCGGCGGCGCATTGCGCCCAGGCCCAGCAGGCCCAGGCCCAGCAGGGCCAGCGAGCCCGGTTCCGGCACTTCCTGGCTCGGGGCGCCCGGACCTTGCGGCTGGACCTGCGACACCAGGTCGGAGTCGATGGTGAAGTTGCCGCCGTTCTTGTTCGGGGTGGTCACTTTCAGCGACAGCGTGTGCACGCCGGAGCTGAACACGACATCGTCATACCACTTGGTGTAACCGCTTGGTGCAGCCTGGGCCGACTGGGTCAGCAGGTTGCCGTCCAGGTAGAAGTAGTACGTGGTTGGGTCCTGGTTGCCGCCGACGAGCGGGAAGAAGAAATCGAAGGTGGCGCCGAGGCCAGCATCGACTTGCAGTGCAGACAAACCGTTCAGGTCGGCAGGACGCATCGCGGGATTGGCGTTGTCGTTATTCCAATGGACTGCAATCGCGAGGTTATCGACCAGGGTGATTGGGGCAGCTGACGCGAGGCCGGTGGCGGCGGCGAGGGCCAGGGCGAGGGCGGTTTGTTTGAACATCTTTCTCTCCTTTGGGCGGTGACGCTAGGTTACATGCAAGTGCTATGCCAGAAAAGAAAGTCGTGTTGCATCAAGGACTTAAAAATTTCGTCAAAACATGGTGTAAAGAATATCGACACTTAGCAGTCAGAAAAAGTAACCGACATACAATGTTGAGAGGAAATAAAAAAGGCGCCGGGCCTTGCGGCGCGGCGCCTTTCGGGACAAGGGAACTCAGATGTAGGCGGCGAGTGCAGTCTTCATCTTTTTCAGTGCGGCAGCCTCGATCTGGCGGATGCGTTCAGCCGACACGCCGAACTCTTCTGCCAGCGTGTGCAGGGTGGCGCCCGAGCCGTCGTCGTTGGCCAGCCAGCGCGCTTCAACGATGCGGCGCGAGCGCGGGTCCAGCTTGGACAGGGCCGTTTCCAGGCCTTCGGACTGCAGGCGGGTCACCTGTTCGGCTTCCAGCACCTTGGTCGGCTCCATCGAGTCGGAAGACAGGTAGGCGATCGGCGAGAACTTGTCGTCTTCGTCGTCGCTCGGCGCTTCCAGCGCGATATCGCGGCCGCTAAGGCGGGTTTCCATCTCGATCACGTCTTCACGCTTCACGTCCAGGGACTTTGCCAGCTGGTCGATCTGGTCAGGCGACATCGCGTCCAGGCCCTGCTTATGGCTGCGCAGGTTGAAGAACAACTTGCGCTGGGCCTTGGTGGTTGCCACTTTGACCAGGCGCCAGTTCTTCAGGATGTATTCGTGCATCTCAGCCTTGATCCAGTGCATGGCGTAGGACACGAGGCGCACACCCTGGTCCGGATCGAAGCGCTTGACGGCTTTCATCAGCCCGATATTGCCTTCCTGGATCAGGTCGGCGTGCGGCAGGCCGTAGCCCAGGTAACCGCGCGCAATCGACACCACCAGGCGCAGGTGGGACATAACCAGCTTCTCAGCCGCCTTCAGGTCATTCTTGTCCTTCAGGTCGCGGCCCAGTTGTACTTCTTCCTCGTGCGAGAGCATCGGCATACGGTTTACCGCCGAAATATATGCGTCCAAGTTGCCCAGTGGAACCAGTGCGTTTTGTACGGACATCATAGTCATGTTTCTATCCTCGCTTCGAAGGGAATCTTTCATGTTTACCAGCATGCACTATGGAACTTAACCGGTTCTTAATGCTGACTTGCTCATCTTGCCGTCTTGCTGGTTGAACATATATTAGCACTCTCCTTCGATGAGTGCCAATTGGTGGAAATCTATGGCTGCGATAGCAATAATGCTATGGGGAAAAGCGCTTCCATAAAGGGGATGAGGTCAGGATAGTGCGGGCGAGGGTCGTGCTCTGTGCGAGAACGCACGTGCGTACCGCCGGCCCGGGAGCCAGGGCGGCGGCGCGCTCGGGGTTTAATTCAGGAGGGAAAGATGGCGCTGGACGGAGAGCACGGCGCCCACCAGGCCCAGCATGGCGGACAGGGCCAGCAAGGCTGTCATCGACAGCGGGTCCAGCGGGGCCAGCTGGAATTCGCTGGCGTACAGCCTTGCAAATTCGGCAATGGCGGTATTCAGCGGACGCAGCGCCAGGGCCACGGCGCCCAGTGCCACGGCGCCGGCGCACAGGCCAAGCATGGCGCCCGTGTAATAGAAGGGGCGGTGAATGAAGCTGTCCGTGGCGCCAATCAGCTTGGAGACCAGGATTTCCTCACGCTGGGTCAGCACCTGCAGGCGGATGGTATTGAAGACCACGGCAATCACCACCGTACCCAGGGTCGCGGCCAGCAGCAGCAGGGCCAGGCGCAGGATGCCCAGCAGGGCGGCCAGGCGCTTGACCCAGGCGGAGTCGACCTGCACGGACTCGACATTGGGCAGGGCGCGCATTTTGTCCGCAACTTCGTCGATCCTGGCGCTTTCGGCTGCGCTGCGGAAGGCATTCAGCTTGATCACGTAGCTGTCCGGCAGGGGATTCTCGCCCAGCGTATTCAGCACATCGGACAGGCCGCTCTTGGCATTCAGCTGTTCCAGCGCCTTTTCGCGCGGCACGAAGATGATCTTGGCGTCCGGCGCGATCGCGCGCAGGTTGCCGGCGATGGCGGAAGTCTGTTCGCGCGGCGCATCCTGCTTCATGAAGACGCTGAGCTCGGGCTCGACCGCCATCTGTTCGGACATGGGCCGCACGTTTTCCAGCAAGGTTACGCCCATGAAGGGCAGGGCCAGGGCGATGGCCACCACGAGGATATTGAAGAGGAAGGAGCCGGGCGCACGGCGCAGGTGGACCAGGGCGCCGCCCAGGGCAAAGGCGTGCTGGCGGAAGAAGGTGCTCATGCGGCCTCCTTCATCAGTTCGCCCCGCTGCAGGTGGATCACGCGCGCGGCATTGTCCAGCACCTGCTCATCGTGGGTGGAAATCAGGCAAGTCACGCCGACCGAATGGAAGGCATGCAGAGCGTCCAGCACCTTGCTCGCGCTGGCACGGTCGAGGTTGGCGGTCGGCTCGTCGGCCAGGATGATCTGGGGACGGTTGACGATGGCGCGCGCGATCGACACGCGCTGCTGTTCGCCGCCGGACAGGGCCAGCGGCAGGGCGTTGGCGCGCTCGCCCAGGCCGACCTTGTCGAGGGCGGCGCGGGCGCGCTGCTCGGCCGCGGCCTTGGGCGAACCGGTCACGATCAGCGGCATCATCACATTGGACAGCACCGAGCGGTCATTCAGCAGGCGCTGCTCCTGGAAGATCAGGCCGAGGTTGCGGCGCAGGAAGGGAACGCCGGCGGATTTCAGCTTGCCGATGTCCTGGCCATTGACCACCACCTTGCCGGCCGTCGGACGCTCCATGGCGGCAATCATTTTCAGCAGCGTGGACTTGCCTGCGCCGGACGGGCCGGCCAGGTAGACCAGCTCGCCCTTGGCAATGGTCAGGCTGATGTCGCGCAGGGCGACGGCATCGGAGGAATATTGCTTGGAGACGTGCTGGAATTCGATCATGAGGGCCTTATGCAAGCAGTGCTTCAACAAACTCAGCCGCATCAAAGGGCTGCAGGTCTTCAATCTTTTCGCCGATGCCGATGAAATAGACCGGCACCGGGCGCACACGGGCGATGGCGGCGATGATACCGCCCTTGGCGGTGCCGTCCAGCTTGGTGATGATCAGGCCGGTCAGTTGCAGCGCATCGTCGAAGGCTTTCACCTGGGCCAGGGCGTTCTGGCCCGTATTGCCGTCGATGACGAGCAGGGTTTCGTGCGGCGCGCCTTCCTGGCCCTTGCCGATCACGCGCTTGACCTTCTTCAGCTCTTCCATCAGGTGCAGCTGGGTCGGCAGGCGGCCGGCGGTGTCGATCATGACGACATCGGTGCCGCGCGCCTTGCCGGACTGGACCGCGTCGAAGGACACGGCCGCCGGGTCGCCCGACTCCTGGGAAATCACGGTCACATTGTTGCGCTGGCCCCAGACCATCAGCTGCTCGCGGGCGGCGGCGCGGAACGTGTCGCCGGCGGCCAGCAGCACGGACTGGCCGTGCGCCTGCATATGCTTGGCCAGCTTGCCGATGGTGGTGGTCTTGCCGGCGCCGTTGACGCCGGAAATCATCATCACCAGCGGCTGGTGGCGGCCCAGCTCGAAAGGCTTCTGCAGCGGTTCCAGCAACTCGATCAGCAATTCCTTCAGGGCCTGCTTGACGGCGGCGGCGTCCAGCAGCTTTTCATCCTTGACCTTGCGCCTCAGCGCGTCCAGCAGGTATTGGGTGGCGTCGATGCCGGCGTCGGACATCAGCAGGGCCGCTTCCAGTTCCTCGTACAGGTCTTCATCGATCTTGGCGCCGACGAAGAGCACGGAAAGATTGGCCGACGTCTTCGACAGGCCGGCCTTCAGGCGGCTCATCCAGGATTGCTTCTCCGGGCGCGCGGCAGTCTCTACCTCGAAAGCAAGGGGGCCGACAGCGTCGCTGGCCACTTCGGCGGTGGCCGTGGGCACGGGCGGCGGCGCTTCCGGCGCAACGGCAGGCGCAGGCGTTTCGGGAACGACTGGTTTTTTCTTGAAGAAACTGAACATGGATGTGCGGTAGAGGGCCCTTCGAGCCGCGTATTCTACCAGAGTGGCCCTGGGAAAATCAGGCGGAAGGCTGGCCGGCCGCACGCTGGCGCTGGCGCCAGGCGGCGATGCCGGGGCTGATTTCCTGCAGTTCGCGCACGCGCACGAAATCCGGTGCGCGCTTGCGCAGCGCGGCATTGGCGCCGCCGGCCCAGATCTCCACCGTTTCCGGCAGGCGCGAACGCAGCTCGCGCAGGCTGTCGAGCACGTGGCGCGGGTTCATTGTGGTCGAGAAGGAGAGGGCGACGATGTCGGCCTGCTTTACACGTGCCGCTTCCACGATTTCCGGCAGCGGCGTCTGCACGCCCAGCGAGATGCAGTGGGCCCCTTCGGCGGCGGACAGCGCTTCGGCCATCAGCAGGCCCAGGGCGTGGCGCTCCTGCGGCAGGGTGGTCATCAGGATGCGCGGACGCGGGCCGCTATTCCCATGGTTCACTTGCGGCACCGAGAAAATCGCGCTACGCAGCACGATCTGTACCGATTCACTGAATAAATGCTCTTCAAATATGGCGAACTGCCCGCTGGCCCAGGACTCGCCCACGGTGGTAATCAGCGGCGCCACCAGGTCGATGACGAAGTTTTTCATGCCCATCACCAGCATGGCCTGCATCAGATTGCGGCGGAAGGCTTCCATCTGGTGGCTTTTGCACAAGTCCAGATAGGATTGCAGCTCAGGATGGCTGCTGCCCGCCTGGGGGCGAGCCTCGCCGGCCGCCTTCAGGGCCAGGGCCTGCAATTCGTCCGTGCTGAACTGGATCACCTTGCCGGGACGGTAGCCCAGGTCGATCAGGCGCTTGACCAGGCGCAGCTTGTTTACCTGGTCGGAAGTGTAGACGCGCTCGCCAAACGGGTCGCGCTGCGGCTGCGGGAAATCATAGCGCCGTTCCCATACACGCAGAGTCTCCTTGGCCACGCCAGTGTCACGTTCGACATCACTGATGGTCGATGTAACTGTAAAAGATCGGGCACTTTTATTCATTCGGCGAGGGCACTCCCGGTTGGCGGAGTTCTGCATTCTAACCGCGTTTTTCAGAGCGATTTGAATCTATTTTCCTCCAATTTTCCCTATGGAGACGGCTGGTACGCCCTTGTCCAAGACACTCGCTTCACATTTGAAAGATTTACACCATTTATTTCATCAATATCTATTTTGTCCTGGACGAAAAAAGTGACAATTCGTTGCTTTTATGTTCGATACCCACTGTGGAAATCCCGTAGTGTTCTGCAGAACTTTTAATGTTCAGCTAAAATTTCCGCCTGCGCAAAAGGTTGTAAGCCTTTTACGCACTTTGACACTTGCTGGAATACCAATCCCTCAGTATAGTGCCGCCTCCCCTTAGGCCATGAGCCTTGGGGCCGAAGCAGGTAAGTGAATAATCCCTGATAGCTTATAAGAAGGAAAGCAATGAAAAAGACTCTGATCTCCCTCGCAGTTCTCGCAGCAGCTAGCAGCGCAGCGCATGCCCAGTCCAACGTGACCATCTACGGTATCGTTGATGCTGGTATCGCCTACGAGCAAGGTGGCAAGAACGGTAACGTCACCAAAGTCAGCAGCGGCATCGGCAGCGCTTCCCGTATCGGTTTCAAGGGTACTGAAGACCTGGGCGGCGGCCTGTCCGCAGTGTTCGTGCTGGAAGGCGGCGTGAAGGCCGACACCGGCGAACAGACGTAGCCGGCTCGATCTTCCAGCGCCAGGCTTTCGTGGGCCTGTCCTCCAAAGAGGCTGGTACCCTGACCCTGGGCCGTCAATACACCCGTGGTACAACGCCCTGGCACAAGTTGGTGACCCATTCCAGGCTGGCCTGGCTGGTTCCGCCAAGAACCTGTTCCCGGCATCGGGCAACAACCAGCGTTTCAGCAACTCGGTGATCTATAAGACCCCTGAGTTCAACGGCGTGAGCGCCGACGTGGCCTACGGCTTCGGCGAGCAGAACGGTTCCTCCACCGGCCGTCAACTGAGCGCATCCCTGATGTACTCGAACGGTCCGCTGAACGCCCGTCTGGCATACCTGAACCACAACAACGACACCAGCACCGGTTCCGTGATCACCGAGCGCGGCATCGGCCACAACACCCTGCTGGCCGTGAACTATGACTTCCAGGTTGCCAAGGCTTACTTCATGTTCGGCCAGAACAAGGGCCTGAACAGCAGCCCGCTGCCTAGCGCCACCGCCTACACCACCGCTGCTGTTGCCGCTTCGACCGACAACCGCAACTACCTGGTTGGCGCAAGCGTGCTGTCAGCGCTGCCGGCAACGTGATCGCTTCCTGGTCCAAGGTTGACGACAAGGAATTCAGCCGCGACGCTGACCAGTGGGCAATCGGCTACACCCACAACCTGTCCAAGCGCACCCAGACCTACATCGCTTACGCGAAGATCAAGAACAAGAACGGCGCTTCCTACACCGTGGGTAACAACGCTGAAGCCGGTACCGGTGACAAGGCGTTCAACATCGGCATGAAGCACTCCTTCTAATCGGATCTTTTCCGACGCCAGAACGGCTGCCTGCGGGCAGCCGTTTTTTTTTTTGCCTGATACAATGCCAGGCATGAGAAAACTCTACCGAACAGCAACTTTTGTTGTGCTAGCGTCCGTAGCGCTGACGGCGGCGGTGGCGGGGCCGAAGGCGCCGCGCAAGGGACATGGGCCCGCTGCGCAGGCGGAGCGCCCGGGCGTGCCGCGCTATGGCATGGCCGTGTATTCGGACTTGTGCGTGAACCAGGAAAGCGGCGAGTACGGCGGGCAGCGCGTAACGCTGCAGCGCTTCGCGGAAGTCGATACGGTCGTCTATGAGTTCACGGCCGGTGGTCTGAGCTGGCCGCTGGTGGCGGTGGATGTGAACGTGGACCCGCGCGGGAAGATGATTTACTTTACCGTGCAGCCGCCGGACGAAGATGAGCGCACGATCAGCGGCGAGTTCTCGCCGGACGGTGAGACGTTGACGCTCGATGGCGGCTACTGCCAGGACCAGTCGCAGCCGATGGTGCTGGCGAAGGTGAAGGACTTTGGCGCGAAGGCGAAATCGTGCAAGGCGTGTCCGCAGCCGAAGGCGGAGCCGGTGAAGCCGGATTACAAGCACGAGGCGGTGGCGCCGGCGCAGGGCTGAAAAAACCCAAGGCGTAAAACAGGTGTCTGCCACGATGTGGCAGACACCTGGGTCATGCCTTGGGTTTTAATCTCGACCGCGGCCCGCGGATTGGGCGTTCTTGCGGATAGTTTCGAGCGTGGCCCCGGGGGTGATCAGGTTGCCGTCGTAGCGCAGCTCGATCAGGGCGGGCAGGCTTTGCTCGCGGGAGAAGGCGAGGGCGCGCTGCAGGGCTGGAGCAAAGTCCTCGGTCTTTTCGACGATCTCGCCCTGGCCGCCATAGGCGCGGCACAGCGCGGCGAAGTCCGGATTCTGCAGCGTGGTGCCGGAGACGCGGCCCGGATACTCGCGCTCCTGGTGCATGCGGATCGTGCCGAACATATGGTTATTGAACACCACCACGACCACGCCGGCCTTGTACTGCACGGCCGTCGCCAGCTCCTGCCCATTCATCAGGAATTCTCCATCACCCGCGAAAGTGATGACGGTGCGTGACGGATCGATGATCTTGGCTGCCACGCCAGACGGCACGGAATAGCCCATCGCGCCGCTGGTCGGCGCCAGCTGCGTGCGCATCGCACCGTAAGGCCAGTAGCGGTGCGCCCAGGTCGCGTAATTGCCGGCGCCATTGGTGATGATGGTGTCGGCCGGGGCGTGGGTGCGCATGTCCTGCACCACTTGCCACAGGTTCAGCGGCGCGCCGGTTTCCTTGAAGATCGGTGGCTGCACCTGCCACCCAAGATATTCGGTGCGGGCCTGAGAGACGCTGTCGCGCCATGCGCCGGAATCGACAGGCTCCATCGCCGCCAGCATGGCAGCGGCTTGCGGCATGCCCGATGCGATCATCAGCTCGCCCTGGTACACGCTGCCCAGTTCATCGGTGCTGGCGTGGATGTGCACCAGGCGCTGCGCCGGCACCGGTGCAGCGATGATGGAATAGCCGCTGGTGGTCATTTCGCCGAGACGCGGGCCGATGGCGATCAGCACGTCCGCCTCTTTCACGCGCGCGGCCAGCTTGGGATTGATGCCGATGCCGACGTCGCCCACGTAGTTCGGATGCGCATTATCGAGCAGGTCCTGGAAGCGGAAGGCGCAGGCGGTCGGCAGCGCGTTGGCTTCGGCAAAGCGCTGGATGTCCGCGCAGGCCTGCTCGGTCCAGCCGCCGCCGCCCAGCAGCAGCAAGGGGCGCTTGGCTTCGGCCAGCATCGTGCGCAGCTGCGCGATCTGTGCGGCGGAAGGGGAGGCCTGGGTGGGCACATAAGGAGCGCGTGTCAGCGACTGCAGCCTGCGAGACCAGCATGTTCTTCCGGCAGTGCCAGCACGACAGGGCCCGGACGGCCGCTGGTCGCCACCTGGAAGGCGCGTGCGAGGTATTCGGGGATGCGGTCGGCGCGGTCGATCTGGGTCACCCATTTGGCCATCTGGCCGAACATGCGGGCGGTAGTCCACTTCCTGGAAGGCTTCGCGGTCCATGAAGTCGCTGCCACCTGGCCGATGAAGAGGATCATCGGCGTGGAATCCTGGAAGGCAGTGTGCACGCCGATCGACGCATTGGTCGCACCGGGACCGCGCGTGACGAAGCAGATGCCTGGCTTGCCCGTCATCTTGCCGTAGGCGTCGGCCATGAACGCGGCGCCGCCTTCCTGGCGGTTGATGATGAAGCGGATGCCGGATTCGTGCAGGGCGTCCAGCACGTCCAGGTAGCTTTCGCCGGGGACGCCGAAGGCGGTATCCACGCCGTGGACTTTCAGGGCATCGACCAGGATCTGGCCGCCGGAACGGGAGTTGTGCGTCATGTTCTTGCCTCTTTTATAGGTGATGCGGCATTCTATGCCCCGCCACGGAGCAAGGCTTTCCGATTTGCGACACCGGATTTGGTAAAATAGCGCCCGAAGCAAGCCAGACAGCCGCTGGCCAAGGCAGCAATGCCGAGGCGGGAGGAAGGTCCGGACTCCATAGAGCAGGGTGACGGTTAACGGCCGTCCGCCGTGAGGCGAGGAATAGGGCCACAGAGACGAGCGTATTAAGTT
The DNA here is from genome assembly GCF_044055365.1 of Pseudoduganella sp. UC29_106. Classification (NCBI taxonomy): domain Bacteria; kingdom Pseudomonadati; phylum Pseudomonadota; class Betaproteobacteria; order Burkholderiales; family Oxalobacteraceae; genus Pseudoduganella; species Pseudoduganella sp. UC29_106. The sequence continues at coordinate 812,845 of NZ_CP171977.1, forward strand.
ACGGTGAAACGCGGTAACCTCCACCTGGTGCAATTTCAAATAGGCACGCGATGATGTTGCTCGCGGAGCGTGCGGGTAGAAAGCTTGAGCGGCGGAGTAATCCGTCGCCTAGAGGAATGGCTGTCATAGCGCGAAAGCGCCGTAACAAAATCCGGCCTATCGGCTTGCTTCACTGAATTCACATGACCAACTACATCCTGGCCCTCGATCAGGGTACGACCAGTTCCCGCGCCATCCTGTTCGATCACCGCGGGCGCATCGCCGGTTGCGCGGCGCAGGAGTATCCCCAGCACTTCCCCCAGCCCGGCTGGGTCGAGCACGACCCGCGCGATATCTGGAACAGCCAGCTGGCCGTGGCGCGCCAGGTATTGGCGGACAATCACGTGCCGGCGCGCGATGTGCGCGCCATCGGCATCGCCAACCAGCGTGAAACCACCGTGGTCTGGGACCGCAGGACGGGCGAGCCGATCGCCAACGCCATCGTCTGGCAGGACCGCCGCACCGCCGACTACTGCGAGCAGCTGCGCAGCGAAGGCAAGGCCAGACTGATTTGCGAAACCACGGGCCTGGAGCTGGACGCCTACTTTTCCGCCACCAAGCTGAAATGGCTGCTCGACCACGTGCCCGGCGCCCGCGAACGCGCGCGCAAGGGCGAACTGTGCTTCGGCACCGTCGATGCGTGGCTGGCGTGGCAGCTGTGCGGCGTGCACGTGACGGATGTGAGCAATGCTTCGCGCACGATGCTCTTCAATATCCACCTGATGCGCTGGGACGCCGACCTGCTCAAGCTGTTCGACATCCCGGAAGAGGTGCTGCCGCAGGTAGTTTCGTCCAGCGAGGAAGTGGGCACGACCCGCGCCGAGCTGTTTGGCGCACCCATCGCAGTGGCGGGCATCGCCGGCGACCAGCAGGCCGCCACCTTCGGCCAGGCCTGCCATCAGCCGGGCATGGTCAAGAATACTTACGGCACCGGATGCTTCATGCTGATGCACGCCGGGCGCCACCCGCGCGTGTCGCACAACCGCCTGCTGTCCACCGTCGGCTGGCGGGTCGACGGCAATACCGACTACATGCTGGAAGGTTCGGTCTTCATGGGCGGCGCCACCGTGCAGTGGCTGCGCGATGGCCTGGGCATCATCCAGCAATCGGGCGACGTGGAAGCGCTGGCTTCCAGCGTGCCGGATAGCGGCGGCGTGTTCCTGGTGCCGGCCTTCGTCGGCCTGGGCGCGCCGCACTGGGACCCGTATGCGCGCGGCACCATCGTCGGCCTGACGCGCGGCAGCAGCAAGGCCCATATCGCGCGGGCTGCCGTGGAAGCGATCGCTTACCGATCGGCCGAACTGCTGGCCGCGATGCAGAAGGATGCGGCCATTCCCGTGGCTGAAGTGCGGGCCGACGGCGGCGCCGCGCGCAACGATATGCTGATGCAGTTCCAGTCCGACTTGCTGGGCGTGCCTGTCGTGCGTCCGCGCGTGACGGAGACCACCGCGCTGGGCGCGGCCTATCTCGCAGGCCTGGCGACGGGCTTCTGGCATTCGCAGGAAGAGATCGCGTCGCAATGGAGTGCGAGCGCCGTTTCACGCCTGCGATGGGCGCCGATCAACGTGCCGAATTGCTATCACTTTGGGCGCGCGCCACGGAAAGGGCGAAGGCCTGGGCGAGCCCACTATAATAAGAGCCCGAAACCAGCGGCGTAAAGCTGGTGTCACCCACGATGCGGCTGACACCTGGGGTTGGCTTGGGTTTATATTTGTCTATACAACTTTATTGCAATTTGGAATTTGTTGTTATTTTGGGAAGCAGCTTCGACCGGCAAGATTTCATCCTCCTCCACCGCGCGCAAGGCGCACCAGACCGTCGATCTGCGAGAAAAACCCGCGTTTTCCCCGAACTGAGCCGGCGGTAATCCGGCGTTGTGACTGCGCGACGCGGTCGTTGTCTCGTGGCAACTGAATAGAATTGTTTCAATTTATTTTTTGGTCATATTTTCCCTCCTTGCCAGCCTGGACAGATGAAGTAGCACTTTCACTATCTTTCATAAGTATTTAATTTCTCGACAGATTTTAATCAGGCCATTCTTCAAGGAACAGCGCTAAGTCCTTAATTTCATTAATAAATTCCGAGTTTTCGCTTCCGGAAATCGCTTGACCGGCTTGTTTGCTTACTCTAAAGTGGGCGACAGTGTGAAAAAGTGTAGTTTTGTGGGATTTTTTGGCGGAGTTTGAGCCGCAACAGATGAACGAAATCAGAGGCCAGAGTAGGTAAATCGTGTTCCAAGGCGCGTCCGCAATCACTCTCGATGCGAAAGGCAGGATGTCTATCCCCGCCAAGCATCGTGACGCACTGATGATCCAGTGCGAAGGACGCCTCACGCTTACCAAACACCCGGACGGCTGCCTGCTGATGTATCCACGCCAGATGTGGGAAGCTAAGCGCGACCAGATCGCCCAGTGGCCGATGTCGGCCCGCGGCTGGCAGCGCATCCTGCTGGGCAATGCCGTCGACGTCGAGATGGACTCGGCCGGCCGCATCCTGGTTGCCCCTGAATTGCGCGACGCCGTCGGCCTGGGCCGCGACGTCGTCCTGTCCGGCATGCTGACCCACTTCGAGATCTGGGATCCAGTCAAGCGCGCCGCCAACGAGGCTGCCACCATCGAGATGGGCATGCCCGAATCCCTTTCCGATTTCTCTTTCTAAGGCCCGCGCGCAATGAACCCTACAGCGGTGCCAGAGTTCCAGCATCGGACGGTGCTATTAGATGAAGCGGTCGACGTGCTCGACCTGGCCGGCGCGCGCGCCGGCGGCATCTATATAGACGGCACCTTCGGCCGCGGCGGGCATTCGCGCCTGATCCTGTCGCGCCTGGGCGAGGGGGGGCGCCTGATCGCCTTCGACAAGGACCCGCAAGCCATCGCCACCGCCGAACAGGTGGGCGATCCCCGCTTCACCATCGTGCACGACAGCTTTGCCACCATGGCCGAAGCCCTGGCCGAACGCGGCGTCGACGCCGTGGACGGCATTTTGCTCGACCTCGGCATTTCGTCGCCGCAGGTGGATGACCCGGAACGCGGCTTCAGCTTCCGTAACGACGGTCCGCTCGACATGCGCATGGACACCACGCGCGGCATGTCGGCAGCCGAGTGGCTCGCCACAGAATCCGAACAGACACTGGAAAAGGTGATAAAAGAATATGGGGAAGAACGGTTTGCTTTTCAGATTGCAAAGGCGATTGTTGCTCGCCGGGCAGTCGAGCCAATTTCAAGCACACGGCAGCTTGCCGGTATCGTGGCAGGCGCGGTCAAGACTCGCGAAAAGGGCAAGGATCCGGCAACCCGCACTTTTCAGGCTATCCGGATTTACATCAATAAAGAGCTTGAGGACCTCGAATCGGCCCTGAACCAGGCCTTCAACGCCCTCAAGCCCGGCGGTATCCTGGCCATCATCAGCTTCCATTCGCTGGAAGACCGCATGGTCAAGCAATTCTTCGCGTCCAAAGCCAAGGTGGAGCAGCCGGACCGCCGCCTGCCGATCAAGGCCGCCGACCTGCCGCAGCCCGAACTGAAGCTGCTGGCCCGCATCAAGCCGTCCGACCGTGAGGTGGACGAGAATCCGCGCGCCCGCTCCGCCGTGATGCGCGTGGCCATGCGCCTGCCTGTTCCGGGAGGCGCACAATGAGCAACAAGATCAATATGGTGCTGACGGTGCTGCTGGTGGGCTGCGGCCTGTCGCTCGTTAACGCCCAGTACCGGGCGCGCCACCTGTTCATCGACCTGGAGCGCGCCCAGGCCAGCGCCAGGCAGCTCGATATCGAATGGGCCCAGCTGCAGCTGGACCAGTCCACGCTGGGCAAGCACGCCCGCATCGAGGAAATCGCGCGCCGCGACCTCGGCATGACGCCGCTGACCCCGAACCGCACCCAGTACCTGACGGAGGGCGAGCAATGATGCGCTCATCCAGCAGCGGCAACAGCGCGCGCGTGGCGCGCTCCAAGGGGGTCTCGTTCAGCAAGAGCCCCGTGCTGGCCGTGCGCCTGCCGACCTGGCGTTCGCGCGTGGTGCTGGTGGTGCTGTTCCTGGCCTTTGCCGCGCTGGCAATCCGCGCCATCTGGCTGCAGGGCGTGTCCACCCAGTTCCTGCAGAAGCAGGGCGAAATCCGCTATGCGCGCACGCTGGAACTGCCGGCCACGCGCGGCAAGATCACCGACCGCAACGGCCAGGTGCTGGCTTCGTCCATTCCCGTGAAAGCCATCTGGGCGATTCCGGACGATGTGCTGCAGGCGCCGCCGGAGAAGCTGCGCGCCCTGGCCGGCCTGCTGGAAATGCCCGAGTCCGAGGTTCGCAAGAAGCTCGATTCGGACCGCAACTTCGTCTACCTGAAACGCCAGGTCGAGCAGGACGTGGCCGACAAGATCGCCAAGCTCGATATCGAAGGCATCGACACCCGCAAGGAATACAAGCGCTTCTACCCGCAGGGCGAAGTGACGACCCACGTGGTGGGTTTCACCAATGTGGAAGACGTGGGCCAGGAATCGATGGAACTGGCGCAGCAGAAGTCCCTCGTCGGCACGCCCGGCACGCGCCGCGTGATCAAGGACCGCCTGGGCCACATCGTGGAAGACATCGGCGCCAAGCACGAGCCGCACGACGGCAAGGACCTGACCCTGTCCATCGACAGCAAGATCCAGTACATCGCCTTCACCCAGCTCAAGGGTGCGGTGGAGAAATTCAAGGCCAAGGCCGGCGCCGCCGTCGTGCTGGACGTGCACACGGGCGAAGTGCTGGCGCTGGCCAACTACCCGAGCTACGACCCGAACGACCGCCGCGCGCTGACCGGCGCGCAGTTGCGCAACCGCGTGATGACGGACTCCTTCGAGCCGGGCTCCACGCTGAAGCCCATTACCGTGGCGCTGGCGCTGGATTCGGGCCGCGTCAAGCCGAGCACCTATATCGACACCGGCGGCGGCAAGTTCACCATCCTGGACCGCACCATCAGCGATACCAAGGCGCACGGCGTGATCAATGTGCAGCAGATCATCGAGATGTCGTCCAATATCGGCACCTCGAAAATCGCCCTGAGCATGCCGGCCCAGGAGATGTGGGAAATGTTCACCAAGGTCGGTTTTCGGCCAGCAGCCGAAGTGGGGCTTCCCCGGCGCGGTGGCGGGCCGCGTGCGTCCTTACAAATCCTGGCGCCCCGTCGAACAGGCCACCATGAGCTACGGTAACGGCATTTCCGTGTCGCTGATCCAGCTGGCGCGCTCCTACATGATGTTCGCGCGCGATGGCGACACGATTCCGCTGTCCTTCGAAAAAGTGACCGAGCCGCCGCGCGGCCAGCAGATCATCAAGCCGGAAACGGCGCGCGAAATGCGCTCGATGCTGGAGAACGTGGTCTCGGGCAAGGACGGCACGGCCAAGCAGGCCCAGATCCCGGGCTACCGCGCAGGCGGCAAGACCGGCACCGCCTACAAGGTGGAGAACGGCCGCTACGCCATGCCGCGCAAATACATCGGCTCCTTCGTCGGCATGGTGCCGATGTCGTCGCCGCGCTTCATCATTGCCGTCATGATCGACGAACCGACCCAGGGCGGCCACTTCGGCGGCCAGGTCGCCGCGCCGACTTTCGCCGCCGTCGCCATCAACGCGCTGCGCGCCGTGAACGTGCCTCCGGATTCCTCCGTCACTGAAATCGTGATTCCGAAGGATAGCGGACCGGAGGCCATGTAATGACGACGATGAACATCAAAGAGATTTCCGACTGGATCAAAGCCGCAGCGCCAAGTGCGCAGCTGGCATCCGACTCGCGCCGCATCAAGCCGGGCGATGTATTCTTTGCCTATCCCGGCGATGCCGGCGACGGCCGCACGTATATCGGCGCCGCCATCGAGGCCGGCGCCGCCGCCATTGTGTATGACGGCGAAGGCTTCAGCTGGGACAGCGCGCAGCAGGTGCCGCACCTGGCCGTCGATGCGCTCAAGCGCCAGGCCGGCCCGATCGCCCACGCCTACTACGGCGCGCCGGATGGTTCCATGTTCACGGTTGCCGTCACCGGCACCAACGGCAAGACTTCCTGCGCCGTGTGGACCGGGCAGGCGCTCGCCAAGCTGGGCGAAACGGCCGCCGTCATCGGCACGCTGGGCGTGGGCATGTTCCGCGCGCGCGGCGATGTGGATTACGACGTGACGGGCTACACGACGCCGGACGCCGTGCTGCTGGCACGCAAGCTGAACGAATTGCGCACCGACGGCGCAGTGGCGCTGGCGATCGAAGCCTCGTCCATCGGCCTGGACCAGGGCCGTACCGAAGGCATGCACTTCGACGTGGCGATCTTCACCAATCTCACGCGCGACCACCTGGACTACCACGGCACCATGGAAGCCTACGAGGCGGCCAAGGTGAAGCTGTTTGACTGGCCGGGCCTGAAGACGGCCGTCATCAATCTGGATGACGCGATGGGGCCGCGCCTGATCAAGCATATCCAGTCCCGCAAGGGACCGAAGCCGCACATCATCGCCTACACGCTGCGCGATGCGGCCACGCAGCCGAATATTCCGGGCATCCAGATGATGCGCGCCAGCGCGCTGCGTTCGCGCGGGCAGGGCACGGAATTCAACCTGGACTCCTCCTTCGGCCATGCGCATGTGCGCACCCAGCTGGTGGGGCCGTTCAATGTGTCGAACGCGCTGGCCGTGATGGCGGCCCTGCTGAGCAAGGGCGCGGCCTTCCGCGCCGCGGTGGACGCGATCGAGTCCCTGCAGCCGGCCCCTGGCCGCATGCAGCAGCTGGGCGGCCAGGATGCGCCGCTGGTGGTGATCGACTACGCCCATACGCCGGACGCGCTGGAAAAAACGCTGGAAGCGCTGCGCTCCGTGGCCAATGACCGCGGCGGCCACCTGTGGTGCGTGTTCGGCTGCGGCGGCGACCGCGATCCGGGCAAGCGTCCGCAAATGGGCCGCATCGCCCAGGCGGCGGAACATGTGCTGGTCACCAGCGACAATCCGCGCAGCGAAGATGCGGCCGAGATCATCCGCCAGATCGTGGCCGGCATGGATCCGCAGCATCCGCATTCGGAATTCATGACGGTGGAGGACCGCGCCGCGGCCATCCTCTCCGCCGTGCGCCACGCGGGCAAGACGGACGTGATCCTGCTGGCAGGGAAGGGCCATGAGCCCTACCAGGAAATCAAGGGGCGCAAGATGCCGTTCTCGGATGCCGAGCACGCGCAGCTGGCGCTGTCCGCGCGGCTCACCATGATGAGGCAACACTGATGCGCTGGACTCTCGACCAGATCCTCTCGGCCCTGCCTGGCGCGCGCTTCGTCGCGGCCGATGCGGCTGCCCGTGAGCTGGTGATCACCAATATCTCCACCGACAGCCGCGCCGTCGGCCCGGGCGAAGTCTTTGTCGCGCTGCGCGGCGAGGTGCACGATGCGCACACCTTCCTGGCGCAGGTGGCCGGGCGCGGCGCGTCCGCCGTGGTGGTCGATACGCTGCCGGAGGGCTTCCCGCTGCCCGCTATCGTCGTGCCCAATACGCTGACGGCGCTGGGCCGCATCGCCAATGCCTGGCGCGATCACTTCAAGCTGCCCCTGATCGGCGTCACCGGCAGCAACGGCAAGACCACCGTGAAGGAAATGATCGCCGCCATCCTCGCTGCTGCACACGGCGAGGAGGGCAGGCTGGCCACGCGCGGCAACCTGAATAACGAGATCGGCGTGCCGCTCACGCTGTTCCGCCTCAGCGGCCAGCATCGCTCGGCCGTCGTGGAACTGGGCATGAACCATCCCGGCGAGATCGGCCGCCTGAGCGCCATCGCCGCGCCGACCGTCGGCCTGGTCAACAACGCCCAGCGCGAACACCAGGAATTCATGCACACCGTGGAAGCGGTGGCGCGCGAGAATGGCAGCGTGCTGTCGTCCCTGCCGGAAAACGGCGTGGCCGTGTTCCCGCACAGCGACGAATACACCCATATCTGGCAAGGCCTGGCCGCCGGCAGCCGCGTGCTGACCTTCGGCCTGTCGCCGGAGGCATCGGTCTCCGCCACCGCCAAGCCGGCGCCGCACGGCAGCCTGCTGTGCGTGAAGATTCCGGGCGAAGACAAGTTCGCCGTGCGCCTGCAAGCCTTCGGCGACCACAATGTGTTGAATGCGCTGGCGGCGATCGCCTGCGCCCACGCCGCCGGCATCACGGCCGACGAGATCAAGACCGGCCTGGAGGCTTTCGCTCCGGTCAGCGGCCGGCTGCAGAAAAAACAGGCCGCCAACGGCGCCACCATCATCGACGATACCTACAACGCCAACCCTGATTCCGTGCGCGCCGCCATCGATGTGCTGGCGCAGGCGCCGGCGCCGCGCGTACTGGTCCTGGGCGACATGGGCGAAGTGGGTACGCAAGGAAAGGAGTTCCACGAAGAAGTGGCCGCCTACGCGGCTTCGCGCGGCATCGATACCGTCCTGGCGACGGGCGAACTGGCCGCGCACATGGCGCCTCATGCGCGCCACCATAAAGAATTCGACGCGCTGCTGCAAGCCGTGCAGGCTGCGGCAACGCCGGATGCAACCGTATTGATCAAGGGCTCCCGCTTCATGAAAATGGAACGGGTCGTGCAGCATTTGATTGGATCGCAACACGCTACAAAGGAAACACACTAATCATGCTGCTCTGGCTTGCACAACTCCTGCAGGACGAAATTGGCGCATTCCGCGTCTTTAACTACATCACCTTCCGCGCGGTGATGTCGACGATTACCGCGCTGGTGATCGGCCTTGTCGCGGGTCCCGCTGTTATCCGTAAGCTGACCGTCATGAAGTACGGCCAGGCCGTGCGTACCGATGGTCCGCAAACCCACCTGAAAAAGCACGGCACCCCGACCATGGGCGGCGTGCTGCTGCTGATTGCCGTCGCTACCGCCACCATTTTGTGGGTGGACTGGAGCAACCGCCTGATCTGGCCGGTAATGGTCGTGACCATGGGCTTCGGCGCCGTGGGCTGGGTGGATGACTACCGCAAGGTCGTGCGCCAGGACCCGGAAGGGATGCGCTCGGCCGAGAAATACTTCTGGCAGTCGCTGGTCGGCATCGCCGCCGCACTGTACCTGGCGTTCTCCGTGTCCGCGCCAACGCCGGCCAAGGTGTTCGAACTGTTCTTCGCCTGGGTGCAGTCCGGCTTCTCGATGGACCTGCCGCCCAAGGCCGACCTGATCGTTCCCTTCTTCAAGACCATCAGCTATCCGCTGGGCGTGTGGGGCTTCATTGCGCTGACCTATTGCGTGATCGTCGGTACTTCGAACGCCGTGAACTTCACCGACGGCCTGGACGGCTTGGCCATCATGCCGACCGTGATGGTCGGTTCCGCCCTCGGCCTGTTCGCCTACCTGACCGGTTCCGCCACCTACTCGAAATACCTGTTCATCCCGCACATCCCGGGCGCCGGTGAACTGATCATCTTCTGCGGTGCGATGGCGGGCGCGGGCCTGGCCTTCCTCTGGTATAACACCCACCCCGCACAAGTCTTCATGGGCGACGTCGGCGCACTGGCGCTGGGCGGCGCGCTGGGCACGATCGCCGTGATCGTGCGCCAGGAGATCGTTCTGTTCATCATGGGCGGCATCTTCGTTGCCGAAACGCTGTCCGTGATCATCCAGGTAGGCTGGTTCAAATTCACCAAGAAGCGCTACGGCGTCGGCCGCCGCGTCTTCCTGATGGCGCCTCTGCACCACCACTTTGAACAGAAAGGCTGGAAAGAGACCCAGGTCGTCGTGCGCTTCTGGATCATCACGATGATGCTGGTACTGGTCGGACTCTCTACCCTGAAGCTGCGCTGATGATCTATAACGGCAAAATCGCACTGGTACTCGGGCTCGGCGAATCGGGCCTGGCGATGGCACAGTGGCTGGCCCGCTGTGGCGCGCTGCTGCGCGTTGCAGATACGCGCCCGGTGCCGGACCGCCTGCCCATGCTGCGCGAGCAGCTGCCGGGCACGCAGTTCATTTCCGGTCCGTTCAATGCGGCCCTGCTGGATGGCGTGGACTTCGTCTGCGCCAGCCCCGGCCTGGCGCCGAACCGCGAACTGGCCGAAATCATCCCGGCGGCGGCCGAAAAGAATATCCCAGTGTGGGGCGAAATCGAAATCTTCGCCCAGGCCCTGAAGTGGCTGAAGGACGACCGCGCCTACGCGCCGAAAGTCATCGCCATCACCGGCACCAACGGCAAGACCACTGTCACCAGCCTGACCGGCCAGCTGTGCGAGCGCGCCGGCCTGTCGGTCAAGGTGGCCGGCAATATCAGTCCCGCCGCGCTGGACGTGCTGCGCGAAGTGATGGATACGGACAGCCTGCCGCAAGCCTGGGTGCTCGAGCTCTCCAGCTTCCAGCTGCACACGACCTATAGCCTGGAGGCCGACGCCGCCACGGTACTGAACGTGACCCAGGACCACCTGGACTGGCACGGCAGCATGCAAGCCTATGCCGACGACAAGAAGCGCATCTTCGGCGCCGACACCGTGCGCGTGCTGAACCGCGATGATGCGTGGACCATGGCCATGGCCAATCCGACCGGCGAAAACGTCACCTTCGGCACCGATGAACCCAGCACGCCGCACAGCTTCGGCCTGGTCAACGAGCGCGGCGTGTACTGGCTGGCGACCGCCGAGCCGACCGAGGAAGTCGAGCAGAAGAAGCGCAAGAAGAATGATCCGCCTCCGCCGCCGGTGGAGTGCTACACGAAAAAGCTGATGCCGGCGGATGCGCTGCAGATCCGCGGCACGCATAACGCGTCCAATGCGCTGGCGGCGCTGGCCCTGTGCCGCGCCATCGGCCTACCGTTCGCGCCGCTGCTGCACGGCCTGCGCGAATACAAGGGCCAGCCGCACCGCGTGGAACTGGTCGCAAATATCCAAGGCGTCGATTATTACGACGACAGCAAGGGCACCAATGTGGGCGCCACCGTGGCCGCGCTGAATGGCCTGGGCACGGCCTTCGCGGGCAGCGAGCAGCGCCTGGTGCTGATCGCCGGCGGCGACGGCAAGGGCCAGGAATTCGATCCGCTGGCCGCGCCGGTGCAGCGCTATGTGCGCGCCGTGCTGCTGATCGGCCGCGATGCGCCGGCCATCCGCACCGCGCTGGCGCCGGCCGGCGTGAAGCTGGAAGATTGCGCCACGCTGGAAGAGGCGACCAAACGCGCCGCCGCGCTGGCGCATGCCGGCGACGCCGTGCTGCTGTCCCCTGCCTGCGCCAGCCTGGACATGTTCAAGAATTACGCGCATCGCGCCCAGGTGTTCATCGACACCGTGCGTGACATCGCGCTGGATGCGGGACAGGAGATCTGATGGCCTTCCAGCTTCCATTCCGCTTCTCCGGCTCCGAGGCTCCCGCACCGCTGGACAGCCGCGCGCGCCATTCGAAGATGATGGAATACGATCAGCCGCTGGTCTGGTGCGTGGCGCTGCTCATGCTGTTCGGCATGGTGATGGTGTATTCGGCCTCGATCTCGCTGCCCGATTCGCCCAAGTTCGCCGCCTACAAGAACCATTACTTCCTGCAGCGCCAGGCGATCTTCATCGCCATCTCGATGGCCGCCGCCGCCGTGGTGTTCCGCGTGCGGATCCAGGACTGGCAAAAGGCCGCGCCTTACCTGTTCATCGGTACGCTGGTGCTGCTCACGCTCGTGCTGATCCCGCACGTGGGCGTGGTCGTCAACGGCGGGCGCCGCTGGCTGTCGCTGAAGATCTTCAATTTCCAGCCATCGGAGCTGATGAAGCTCTTTATCGTGCTGTACGCGGCCGACTACACGGTGCGCAAGCAGGAATACATGCACCGACTGTCCAAGGGCTTTGCGCCGATGGCGCTGGCCGTGGCTTTCGTCGGTTTGTTGCTGCTGCTGGAGCCGGACCTGGGCGCCTTCGGCGTGATCGTCTGCATCGCCATGGGCATCCTCTTCCTGGGCGGCGTGAACGCCGTCTGGTTCGGCGGCATTGCCGGCATGCTGGTGACGATTTTCGTGGCCATCATCGCGCTCTCCAAATTCCGCCGCGACCGTTTCTTCGCTTACCTGAATCCCTGGGAAGAAGAGAATGCGCTGAACAAGGCTTACCAGCTGACGCACTCGCTGATCGCCTTCGGCCGGGGCGAGATCACCGGCGTGGGCCTGGGCGGCAGCCTGGAAAAGCTGCACTACCTGCCCGAAGCGCACACCGACTTCCTGCTGGCCGTGATCGGCGAGGAACTGGGACTGGTCGGCGTGGTCGTCACCATCGGCATGTTCTACTGGATCGTCAAGCGCGCGTTCGAGATCGGCCGCCAGGCCATCGCCATCGACCAGACCTTCGCCGGCCTGACGGCGAAAGGCATCGGCATCTGGATCGGCGTGCAGACCTTCATCAATATGGGCGTGAACCTCGGCCTGCTGCCGACCAAGGGCCTGACGCTGCCGCTGATGTCCTATGGCGGATCGGGTGTTCTGATCAACTGTGTCGGACTCGCCATCTTGCTGCGCATCGACTATGAAAACCGTGTACTGATGCGAGGTGGCCGCATATGAAACGCCTGATGATCATGGCAGCCGGCACCGGCGGCCACATTTTCCCCGGCCTCGCGATTGCGCAGACCATGCGCGCCCGCGGCTGGGAAGTCAGCTGGCTGGGCACGTCGCACGGCATGGAAACGGAACTGGTGCCGAAGAATGGCGTCGAGATGGATACCATCAACTTCAGCGGCATGCGCGGCAAGGGGCTGGCCCACACCATCGGTGGCGGCTTCAAGATGATCGGCGCTTTCCTGAGCAGCTTCAGCTACATCGGCAAGCGCCGGCCGGACGTGGTGCTGGGCATGGGCGGTTACGTCTGCGTGCCGGGCGGCTTCATGGCGCGCCTGCGCCGCAAGCCGCTGGTGCTGGTCAATGCCGACGCGGCCCTGCTGCTGTCGAACAAGACGCTGGCGCCGATGGCCGACAAGGTCTGTTTTCGGCTTCCCCGCCGACTTCGGCGCGGCCGCCGGCAAGGCTGTGGTGACCGGCAATCCGGTGCGCAAGGAAATCCTGGCCGTGCCGTCGCCGGCGCAGCGCTTTGCCGGGCGCGAGGGCGTGCTGCGCATCCTGGTGGTGGGCGGCAGCCTGGGCGCCAAGGCGCTCAACGATGCGCTGCCCGCCGCGCTGGCCATGCTGGCGCCGGAACAGCGTCCGCTGGTGACCCACCAGTCGGGCAAGAAGAATATCGATGCACTGCGCGCGGCGTACGCGCAGGCGCAAGTGGATGCGGACGTGGTCGATTTCATCGACGACATGGCAAGCGCCTACGCGCAGGCGGACATCGTGATCTGCCGTGCCGGCGCGATTACCGTGTCCGAGCTGACGGCGGCCGGCGTGGCGAGCGTGCTGGTTCCGCTCGTGGCCTCGACCACCAGCCACCAGCGCGACAACGCGCAGTGGATGGCGAAGCAGGGCGCTTCCATCCACATGCCGCAGTCGGAACTGAACCCGCAAAGCCTGGCAGCGCTGCTGCAGACGCTGTCCCGCGGCACCTGCCTCAAGATGGCCGAGGCGGCGCATGCGGCAGGCAAACGCGACGCCAACGACGCCATCGCACAAGTATTGGAAGCATTAGCATGAAGCACAAGGTCAAAAATATTCACTTCGTCGGCATCGGCGGCAGCGGCATGAGCGGCATCGCCGAGGTGCTGGTCACGCTCGGCTACAACGTCACCGGGTCCGACCTGGGCGCCAACGCCGTGACCCAGCGCCTGATCAACATGGGCGCCACGGTCTACCAGGGCCACGCCGCCGAAAACATCGGCAATGCGGACGCCGTCGTGACTTCTACCGCCGTCAAGAACGACAACCCGGAAGTGGTCGCCGCGCGCGCCCGCAAGATTCCCATCGTGCCGCGCGCCGTGATGCTCGGTGAACTGATGCGCCTGAAGCGCGGCATCGCCATTGCCGGCACCCACGGCAAGACCACCACCACCAGCCTGGTGGCGTCCGTGCTGGCGCAGGGCGGCCTGGACCCGACCTTCGTCATCGGCGGCCGCCTCACGGCAGCCGGCGCCAACGCCAAGCTGGGCTCGGGCGAATACCTGGTGGCCGAGGCGGACGAATCGGACGCCTCCTTCCTGAACCTGGCGCCGATGATCGAAGTGATCACGAACATCGATGCCGACCACATGGAAACCTACGAGCACGATTTCGAGAAGCTGAAGCAGGCCTTCGTCCACTTCACGCACCGCCTGCCGTTCTACGGCCGCGCCATGTTGTGCATCGACGACCCGCACGTGCGCGCCATCATCCCGCAGGTGACCAAGCCGGTGACGACTTACGGCTTTGCGGAGGACGCCGAAGTGCGCGCCGTGAACGCCCGCGCCGTCGGCACCGAGATGCATTTCACCGTGCTGCAGGAAGGCTTCGCGGACCTGGATATCGTGCTGAACCAGCCCGGCATGCATAACGTGCAGAACGCCTGCTCCGCGGTGGCGATCGCGCGCGAAATCGGCGTGCCCGATGCGGCAACGCAGGCCGGCCTGGCAGGCTTCGCCGGCGTCGGCCGCCGCTTCACCAAGCATGGCGAGGTGGCGGCGCCGGCCGGCGGCCACTTTACCCTGGTGGACGACTTCGGCCACCACCCGATTGAAATGGAAGTGACCATTGCCGCTGCGCGCGCCGCCTATCCGGGCCGCCGCATCCTGCTGGCCTTCCAGCCGCACCGCTACAGCCGCACGCGCGACCTGTTCGAAGACTTTGCAAAAGTATTGAGCACCGTGGATGTGCTGGTGCTGTCCGACGTGTACGCAGCGGGAGAGGCGCCTATCGTGGCTGCCGACGGCCGCTCCCTGGCGCACGCAATCCGCGCGCGCGGCAGAACCGAACCGGTATTCGTCGAAAACATCGCCGACATGCCGGAAACGATCATGAATGTGGTGCGCGACGGCGACGTCGTGCTCACGATGGGCGCAGGCTCGATCAGCGGCGTCCCGGCAAAACTGACTACGTACCAAAAGGTCTGATGTGAAGAAATTGACTCAACAAGAAGCGCAGTCATTCGGCAAGGTGGGCGTGCTGTTCGGCGGCCGTTCCGCCGAGCGCGACGTCTCCCTGATGTCCGGCGAGGGTGTGCTGAAGGCGCTGCAAAGCCAGGGCGTCGACGCGCACGCCTTCGACCCCGGGTCAGCGTACCCTGGCCGAACTGGCCGATGAAAAATTCGACCGCGTGTTCATCGCGCTGCACGGCCGCTACGGCGAAGACGGCAGCCTGCAGGGCGCGCTGGAACTGCTCGGCATTCCCTACACCGGCAGCGGCGTGATGGCCAGCTCGGTGGGCATGGACAAGATCACCACCAAGATCCTGTGGCTGCGCGAAGGCTTGCCGACGCCGGAATACGCCGTGCCGGGTCCGGACTCGGACCTGGACGCCGTGGCCGCCAAGCTTGGCCTGCCGCTGATCATGAAGCCGCCGCATGAAGGCTCGACCATCGGCATCACCAAGGTGACGGACAAGGCGCAGCTGAAAGCCGCCTATGACGCCGCCGCCGCGCTGGACGATTCCGTGCTGGCCGAGGAATTCGTGGAAGGCCGCGAATTCACCGTGGCCGTGCTGGGCACCGGCAAGGATGCGCGCGCACTGCCGATCGTGGAGATCGTGGCGCCGCAGGGCAATTACGACTACCAGAACAAGTACTTCACCGACGATACGCAGTATTTCTGCCCGCCGCAGCTGGACCAGGCGATCCAGGATGAAATGCAGCGCATCGCCGTGGACGCCTATCGCGCCGTGGGCTGCGAGGGCTGGGGCCGCGTGGACGTGCTGCTGCGCGCGCGCGACAACAAGCTTTTCCTGCTCGAAGTGAACACGTCGCCGGGCATGACCAGCCATTCGCTGGTGCCGATGGCGGCGCGCGCGACGGGCGTGAGCTATGAAGAACTGTGCGTGGAAATCCTGCGCACGGCGCGTTTGAAGCTGGCGAAGAACTGAGGAAGACCGGATGTGGCATGACGCAAAAGCCCTGAACGCAACCGCTGGCGGCTTGTTCGCGCTGTCGTTGCTGGCTTGCGCGGCCGGCGGCGTGTGGTGGCTGGCGCAGCGTCCTGTATTCGATTTGCGCATGATCCGCGTTGAGACCATGGACAACTCGGAGCTGCGCCATGTGAATGAGCTGACGCTGCGGAACGGCGCGCTGGGCCGCATCAAGGGCAACTTCTTCACGACCAACCTGGATAACGTGCGCCAGGTGTTTGAAGCAGTGCCCTGGGTGCGCCGCGCGAGCGTGCGGCGCGAATGGCCGGACCAGCTGATCGTGGCGCTGGAAGAGCATGAAGCGCTGGGCACCTGGGGCGAGGATGGACGCCTGCTGTCGACCAAGGGCGATGTGTTTACCGCCAACCTGGCCGAGGCGGAAGAAGACCATGCGCTGCCGGAGTTCGAAGGACCGGACGGCAGCGAGAAGGAAGTGCTGGCGCGCTTCGGCGAACTGCGCAAGTGGTTTGCGCCGATCAAGCTGGCGCCGGAAGGATTATCGCTGTCCAGCCGCTATGCGTGGACGGTGAAGCTGGACAACGGCATGAGTGTGGCCCTGGGCCGCGAGCAGACGCACGACACGCTGAGGCAGCGCGTGGACCGTCTGGTGCGCATCTGGCCTCAGCTGGCGGCACGTGTGCCGGATATTGAAACGATAGACATGCGCTACCAGAACGGACTGGCCCTGAGCGCGACGGGACTGAAGATTCCGGCAGAAACAAAGAAACGTTGATAAAGCAGGCAGAGAGATGACAAAAGACGCGAAAAACCTGATCGTCGGCCTCGACATCGGCACCTCCAAAGTGGTGGCCGTGGTGGCCGAAGTGATGGGCGATGGACGCCACGAAGTGATAGGCCTGGGCCAGCACGAGTCCAAGGGCCTGAAGAAGGGCGTGGTCGTCAACATCGAAGCGACCGTCGAATCGATCCAGCGCGCGCTGGAAGAGGCGGAGCTGATGGCCGACTGCAAGATCCGCAATGTGTATGCGGGCATTGCGGGCAGCCATATCCGCTCCTTCAATTCCAGCGGCATGGTGGCGATCAAGGACAAGGAAGTCACGGCGACGGACGTGGCGCGCGTCATCGAAACGGCCAAGGCGGTTAACATCCCGACCGACCAGCAGTTGCTGCACACGGTGCCGCAGGAGTTCATCGTCGACAGCCAGGAGGATGTGCGCGAGCCGATCGGCATGAGCGGCATCCGCCTGGAAGTGAAGGTGCACATCGTGACCGGTGCCGTGAGCGCGGTGCAGAACATCGTCAAGTGCGTGCGCCGCTGCGGCCTGGAAGTATCAGACCTGATCCTGCAGCCGATGGCTTCGGCCGACGCGGTGCTGACGCCCGACGAGAAGGAACTGGGCGTGGTGCTGATCGATATCGGCGGCGGCACGACCGACGTGGCCGTGTTCTCCGATGGCGCGATCCGCCACACGGCCGTGATCCCGATCGCCGGCGACCAGATCACCAACGATATCGCGATGGCGCTGCGCACGCCGACCTCGGAGGCGGAAGAAATCAAGATCCGCTACGGCGTGGCCAAGCAGGTGCTGGCCGATCCGGGCGAGCACCTGGAAGTGCCGGGCCTGGGCGACCGGGGTCCGCGCAACCTGTCGCGCCAGGCGCTGGCGGCGGTGATCGAGCCGCGCGTGGAGGAGCTGTTTGCGATGGTGCACCAGGTGGTGCGCGAATCAGGCTACGAGGGCGTGCTGTCCTCGGGCATCGTGCTGACGGGCGGCACCTCGATCATGCCGGGCATGGTCGAAATGGCGGAAGACATCTTCCTCAAGCCCGCGCGACTGGGTACGCCGGACTACCGCGGCCAGCTGGCCGACGTGGTGCGCAGCCCGCGCTATGCAACGGTTCTGGGTCTGTTGTTGGAAGCGAAGAAGCAGTACCTGCGCGGGCATATCGTGACCCGCCAGGATGGTTCTGTGAAGGCAGTCTGGCAGCGCATGAAGGAATGGTTTTTAGGTAATTTTTAAAGCGTATTTTTTGAAAACAACGCAGTTTTCAATCCCCAGTTCTCCTAAAGATATGAGCACTGGCGCTTGAAAACCGCATTCTAGACAGGAGTACTATCATGGAGTTTGATATGGTCGATAACGCAACGCTGGGTACGGTCATCAAGGTCGTCGGCGTCGGTGGCGCCGGCGGCAACGCCGTGCAGCACATGATCAACAAGGGCATGGGCGGCGTTGAGTTCATCGCCGCCAACACTGACGCACAGGCGCTGGCTACGTCCAAGGCCAACAACATCATCCAGATCGGCGAGACCGGCCTGGGCGCCGGCATGAAGCCTGAAGTTGGCCGCAAGCTGGCCGAGGAATCCCGCGCGCGTATCGAAGACGCACTGCGCGGTGCGCACATGGTCTTCATCGCAGCCGGCATGGGCGGCGGCACCGGCACCGGCGCTGCCCCGATCGTGGCTGAAGTGGCGAAGTCCCAGGGCGCGCTGACCGTGGCCGTCGTCTCCAAGCCGTTCTCGCACGAAGGCCAGCGTTGCATGGACATCGCCGACGAAGGCCTGGAGCAGCTGGCGCAGAACGTCGACTCCCTGATCGTGATCCTGAACGAGAAGCTGGAAGAGATCTACGAAGACGAATCCCTGATCGAATGGCTGCAGCACGCCGACGACGTCCTGAACAACGCCGTGGCCGGTATCGCCGAGATCATCAACGTGCCGGGCCACATCAACGTCGACTTCAACGACGTGAAGACCATCATGGGCGAGCAGGGCAAGGCCATGATGGGTACCGCCACCGCTTCCGGCGTGGACCGCGCCCGCGTGGCTGCCGAGCAGGCCGTCGCTTCCCCGCTGCTGGATGGCGTGGACCTGTCCGGCGCGCGCGGCGTGCTGGTGAACGTGACCGCTTCGCGTGGCCTGAAGGGTAAGGAAATCAAGGAAGTCATGGCCGCCGTGCGCGCCTTCGCCGCTCCGGATGCATCGATCGCACAGGGCATCGCCTACGACGATTCCATGGGCGACGCAATCCGCGTGACCGTGGTGGCAACCGGCCTGGGCAAGCAGAAGAAGCATGTGCAGCTGGTGCCGCAGCAAATGCTGCGTACCGGTACCCACAACTCGCCGCTGACCCCGTCGGCCGCGCTGGGTGGCGGCACCGTGACCTCGTCCGTGTCCATGGGCGCCGCCGGCGGCCTGCATGGCTCCAGCCACGACATCCAGAAACAGCCGGCCGTATGGCGCCGCGAGTCCGCCTCCGAACAGGTGCGCGCACTGGCCAACACCGGCATGGAAACCTACGATATCCCAGCCTTCCTGCGCAAGCAGGCTGACTGATTGGGCTGATCGCGGGTCAGCCGCGCCGCCGGACCTGTGCGTCCGGCGGCGTGGTCATTTATACTTAGGAAAACGCTGACCGCGCTGAGCGGTTTTTTTTTATCCTAAAGGAGAACCCGAATGACCATCAAGATCGGCGACAAACTGCCGGAAGGCACCCTGTCCGAATTCATCGAAGTGGAAACCGAAGGCTGCGCACTGGGCCCCAACACTTTCAACGTGCAGGACCTGGTGAAGGGCAAGAAGATCGCCATCTTCGGCCTGCCGGGCGCCTACACCCCGACCTGCTCGGCCAAGCACGTGCCGGGTTATGTCGCTCACGCCAATGAGCTGAAAGCCAAGGGCGTGGACGAAATCTGGTGCATCTCCGTGAACGACGCCTTCGTGATGGGCGCCTGGGGCCGCGACCAGAAAGCCACCGGCATCGTGCGCATGATGGCCGACGGCAACGCCGCCTTCAGCAAGGCCCTGGGCCTGGATGCCGACTTCTCCAAGTTCGGCATGGGCACCCGTTCCCAGCGCTACTCCATGCTGGTGGACGACGGCGTGGTCAAGCAGCTCAACATCGAGCAGGGCGGCAAGTTCGAAGTGTCGAATGCCGAGACCATGCTCGGCCAGCTGTAATTCTTCCCCTCCGCGGCGCCTTCCCGGCGCCGCTACCACCAGCCGTTTTCCTGCAGCACCATGCGCTTGTAGTAGTCGATATTGGCGCGCAGGCAGAAGATCGCCGGCCCGCAGTATTTGCCGATCCGTGTCAGTGCTTCCTCGTCCATGCCCATCAGCGGCGCCATCACCGCGAGCGAAAAGATTGCGAACAGGATCAGCGCGCTCAGCGTGATCGCCTTGCGCCACATGCCCTTGCAGATGTAATAGATCGGCCCGAACAGCAGGGCCAGGAAATTGAACCAGAGCCTGAACGTCTGCCCGGCACTGAGAGTCTGGATCGTCGATAACTCAGGCCCGCCTGCCTGCTTGATCAGCGTGAACCGCCGCTGCCAGGATGCCGATAGCTCCGCCATGGACGCCTCCCATGCGTGAAAGGAGTCTCATCGTAGCAATGGCTATGGCGCGTGGCGTTGCGCTTTCTCAGCTTTTGCGCTTGCGCTTCTTGGGGGCGAGCATGACGCCGGTGCAGGAGGGGGCGCCGCAGTAGCAGGCGAACTGCTTTTTCACGGCCTTGGTGTGGCGCTCGTCGTAGATCAGGCCGTAGTTGTAGTTCAGCTCCTCGCCGGGCTCGATGTCGCGCAGGGAGCAGATGAACACGCGCGAGTCGTCGTCTTCTTCCGCTTCGCAGTTCGGCTCGCAGGAGTGGTTGATGAAGCGCGACTCATTGCCGCCGGTGCCGCCGTCGATCAGCAGGCCGTTGTTCAGGCTGAAGAAGAAGGTATGTCCGATCGGGCCGGCTTTCTCGGCGGTGCGGCGGCAGCATTCGTCCCAGTCGACGATCTCGCCGGTGTACTCGATGATGCGCGTCCCCGCTTCGATCTTGCGGTGCGCGAACACACCGCGTCCGTGGACGGGCGATTCTTGGACTTCGTACAGGGGAGCGGTGTCGGATTTTTTCATGGCTTCAGCGTTCATCCTGCCATCATAACCCGTCCGCGCACGCTTGTCTGGCAGCGGATCTGCCGTGCAGCGCATGAGCCGCTGCGGACGGCGCTTTCTTTCAGTACAATGGCCGGTCCGGCACGAGAAAATGGACTGAAATGACTCCCAGCGCGAAAGAAAATCTGCAGAGTATCAATGCGATGGTGCTTGCCGTCGCGATGTTCGCTTTCATGGACGCGTCCATGAAGGTGCTGGCCGCGCATTATCCGGCCGTGCAGGTGACCGCGCTGCGATGCATGTCGTCCATGCCCCTGGTGTGCGCCTTCCTCGCATGGCGAGGCAAGTTCCGCGGCATGTTCCGCATCCGCTGGCCGCTGCATCTGCTGCGCGGTGTGATTGGTATCGGCATGCTGTCCCTGTTCGCCTATGCGCTGAAGCATCTGCCGCTGGCGGAGACTTACTCGATCTTCTTCATTGCGCCGGCCCTGGTGACGGCGCTGGCAGTCTTCTTCCTGCGCGAGAAGGTAGGGCTGGGGCAGTGGGTGGCAATTTTTGTTGGCTTGGGCGGCGTGCTGGTGGTGCTGCGTCCGGACGGCAGCAGTTTCATTTCGATGGCGGGGCTGGCCGTGTTGGGATCGGCCGTGTGCTATGCCGTTTCTGCCATCGCCAGCCGCATCCTGGCGCGCACCGATGAGCCGGAACACATCATGTTCTGGGTGCTGGCCATGATGGGCATCGGCGTGGCGCCGCTGGCCTGGCAGCAGTGGGTGCCGGTGCAGATGGACGATTGGCTGCCCTTGCTGGCGCTGGCCGTGAGCGGCTTCCTCGGACAACTGGCGCTCACCAAGGCATTCAGTATCGGCAAGGCGTCGATCGTGGCGCCGTTCGAGTACACGGCCCTGGCCTGGGGCGTGGGCATCGACTGGGCGCTCTGGCAGACCTTGCCCGATATGTACACGCTGCTTGGTGCCGCCATCATCATCGCCTCCGGCATTTACCTGGTGCGGCGCGAATCGGACCATCCGGAGGCGGAGCATCCTTAGGACACGACGGCGCTAAGACGGCGGATCAATGATCCGCCAATGCGTCGCCCGGGACGCCACCAGGGGCCAGCGGCCGGCCTGCTGTGCCGCCGACCTGCCGAACGGAATCCCGATATAATCAACGGATGCTGAAACAACGAACTATCAAAGAACTGGTCCGCACCACGGGCGTGGGACTGCACTCCGGCACCAAGGTCGAGCTGACCTTGCGTCCTGCCGAGCCGGATACGGGCATCGTGTTCCGCCGCGTCGATATGGACCCGCCTGTTGTCTTCCCGGCAAGCGCCAGCATTGTCGGCGATACGCGCATGGCCACCGTGCTGATGAAGGACGGCGGCCGCGTCTCGACCGTGGAGCACCTGATGTCCGCCTGCGCCGGGCTGGGCATCGACAACCTCTACGTGGACGTGACCGCGGAAGAAATTCCGATCATGGATGGTTCGGCATCTTCGTTCGTGTACCTGCTGCAGCAGGGCGGCGTGGAAGAGCAGAACGCCCCGAAAAAATTCATCCGTATCAAGAAAACGGTTGAGGTGCGCGAAGGCAAGGGCAATAACGAAAAGTGGGCACGCCTGGTGCCGCATGACGGCTTCAAGCTCGACTTCTTCATCGAATTCAACCACCCGGCCGTGGACGGCACCGCCCAGCGCGCCAATGTGGACTTCGGCGATGTGTCCTATGTGCAGGCCATCGCGCGCGCCCGCACCTTCGGCTTCATGCAGGACGTGGAAATGCTGCGCGGCATCGGCCTGGCGCGCGGCGGGTCGCTGGAAAACGCCATCGTGATGGACGAGTACCGCATCCTCAACTCCGACGGCCTGCGCTACGACGACGAATTCGTGCGCCACAAGATCCTGGACGCGATCGGCGACCTCTACATGGTCGGCCACCCCATGGTCGCCAGCTACGAGGCCCACAAATCCGGCCACGCGCTGAACAACCAGCTGCTGCGCGCCATGCTGGACGACCCCTCGTCCTACGAAATCGTCACCTACGAATCCTCCGACCAGGCCCCGCCATCCTACGCCCGCCAGTTGGCGGAAGAATGGTCGTTCAACTATTGATCGGGCCGGCCGTCAGGGCCGGCGTTTCGCCACCATAGCCTTCAGCGCCGCGATCAGCGGCGCGTTTTCCTTGGTGGCTTCGAGTTGGTCGCTGAGCTCGGAGAAAGCGTCGACGGCCGTGGTCGGCAGCTCGAGGTTAGGTTGCGGGCGGACGGCGCGCACGGCGGCCGGCGTCATCTGCACTTTCAAGCGGATGTTGTTAATCTGCCACCCTTTCCGGACCAGCGATTCTTGTAGCTTAGGCAACTGTTGTTTAAGCTTGGCAGCAACTGCGGCATTGGGCGTCGAAAGCGTCAGGTCCGTCCCATTGAAAGCCAGGATTTCGCAGAACTTGAACGAGGTTGGCAGGGCTTCAGCGCAATCGCGCTGCAAATCGGCCATACGCTGGGCAGCCGGCAGCAGCGCAGCCAAACGGTCGTTGCGGCGAAGAAAGTCCGTGGCGCCGACGGCTTCGCGGATCATATTGGTGTAACGGGAACGCATACCGCCATTGTATCGTGACGGCCTCGGCGGGTAAATTTTTCACTCTGGCTATTGTTATATAGCTGAACATCCCAACCTTGCCCAACGCGCATGATAAAATCACGCACTTTTGCCATTGGCGGACCCGAGGAAGAATTCAAGAAATGTCCTTACTGACCCAGATTTTCGGCAGCCGCAACCAGCGACTGCTTAAGCAATACCAAAAAACGGTCAAGGCGATCAATGCCCTGGAACCGGAGTTTGAAAAGCTGTCGGATGCCGAACTGCAAGCGAAAACGCCTGCCTTCAAGGAGCGCGTGGCCAATGGCGAAGCGCTGGACGATCTGCTGGCGGAGGCGTTCGCCGTCTGCCGCGAAGCCTCCAAGCGCGTATTCAAGATGCGTCACTTCGACGTGCAGCTGATCGGCGGCATGGTTCTGCACTATGGCAAGATCGCTGAAATGGGCACCGGTGAAGGCAAGACCCTGACGGCAACCCTGCCGGCCTACCTGAACGCACTGTCCGGCAAGGGCGTGCACATCGTGACCGTCAACGATTACCTGGCCCAGCGCGACGCCGAGACCATGGGCAAGCTGTACCGCTGGCTGGGTCTGACCTGCGGCGTGAACCTGTCCCAGATGGAGCACAGCGCCAAGCAGCTGGCCTACGGTTCGGACATCACCTACGGCACCAACAATGAATTCGGCTTCGACTACCTGCGCGACAATATGGTGTTCGAATCACGCGACCGCGTGCAGCGCGGCCTGAATTTCGGCATCGTCGACGAAGTTGACTCGATCCTCATCGACGAAGCCCGTACCCCGCTGATCATTTCCGGCCAGGCCGAAAACCACACGGACCTGTACCACAAGATCAACCTGGTGCCGCCCCAGCTGACCCTGCAGGTTGGCGAAGAAACGCCGGACGGCAAGGGCAACATCGAAGTCCCGGGCGACTATACCAAGGACGAGAAAGCGCACCAGGTGCTGCTGACCGAAGCCGGCCACGAGAAGGCTGAAGGCATCCTGACCCGCATGGGCCTGCTGCCGGAAGGCGCGTCGCTGTACGACTCCGCCAATATCACCCTGGTGCACCACCTGTACGCGGCGCTGCGCGCGCACGCCCTGTACTTCAAGGACCAGCACTATGTGGTGCAGAACAATGAAGTCGTCATCGTCGACGAATTCACCGGCCGCCTGATGACGGGCCGCCGCTGGTCCGACGGCCTGCACCAGGCTGTGGAAGCCAAGGAAGGCGTAAAGATCCAGAACGAGAACCAGACCCTGGCCTCGATCACCTTCCAGAACTATTTCCGTATGTACGCCAAGCTGGCCGGCATGACCGGTACGGCCGATACCGAAGCCTACGAATTCCAGGAAATCTATGGCCTGGAAACCGTGGTGATTCCGCCGAACCGTCCTTCCCAGCGCAAGGACCGCCAGGACCAGGTGTACAAGTCCAACGAGGAAAAGTACAACGCCATGCTGATCGACATCCGCGACTGCTACGAGCGCGGACAGCCGGTACTGGTGGGTACCACCTCGATTGAAAACTCCGAGCTGCTGTCGGGCATCCTGAGCAAGGCCAAGCTGCCGCACAACGTGCTGAACGCAAAACAGCACGCCCGCGAAGCGGAAATCATCGCCCAGGCAGGCTCGCCGAAAGCGATCACCATCGCCACCAATATGGCGGGCCGCGGTACCGACATCGTGTTGGGCGGTAATGTCGAAAAACAGATCCAGTTCGTCGAAGCCAATCCGGAACTGAGCGATGCCGACAAGGCATCCCAGGCGGAAGCGCTGCGCGACGGCTGGCAGAACCTGCACAACCAGGTTGTCTCGGCCGGCGGCCTGCACATCGTGGGGTACCGAGCGTCACGAATCCCGCCGCGTGGACAACCAGCTGCGCGGCCGTTCCGGCCGCCAGGGCGACCCGGGCTCGTCCCGCTTCTACCTGTCGCTGGACGACCCGCTCCTGCGCATCTTCGCGGGCGACCGCGTACGCGCCATCATGGACCGCCTGAAGATGCCGGAAGGCGAACCGATCGAAGCGGGCATTGTGACCCGCTCCATCGAATCCGCGCAGCGCAAGGTCGAGGCCCGCAACTTCGACATCCGTAAGCAGCTGCTCGAATACGATGACGTCGCCAACGACCAGCGCAAGGTGATCTACCAGCAGCGTAACGAGCTGCTGGAAGCGAACGAGATCGGCGACATGATCCTCAACCTGCGCCACGGCGTGTTCACCGACGTGGTGCGCCAGTATGTGCCGGAAGAGTCGGTGGAAGAGCAGTGGGATATCCCGGCGCTGCAAGCCACGCTGGCTGCCGAATGGCAGATCGACCTGCCGCTGGTGCAGATGATGGAAAAAGAATCGTCCATCAGCGACGAGGACATCCTGGAGCGCGTGATTGCCGCAGCTGACCAGCAGTACCAGGCCAAGATCGACATCGTGGGCAAGGAAGCCTTCGGCGGCTTCGAGCGCAACGTGATGCTGCAGTCGGTGGACAGCCACTGGCGCGAGCACCTGGCGGCGCTGGACCACCTGCGCCAGGGTATCCACCTGCGCGGCTATGCGCAGAAGAACCCGAAGCAGGAGTACAAGCGTGAAGCCTTCGAACTGTTCGGCCAGATGCTGGACATGATCAAGAACGAAGTGACCCGCATGGTGATGACGGTCCGCATCCAGTCGCGCGAAGAGATCGACGCGGCGGAAGCGGCGCTGGCCCAGTCCCACGTGGAGAACGTGCACTACCAGCACGCGGACTTCAACCCAAACGCGGCGCCGGAAGAACTGCTGGCGCCAACCGCGATGCCGGAACAGATCGAGGCGACGGTGCAGGTGGGCGTCAAGGTCGGCCGCAACGATCCTTGCCCTTGCGGCAGCGGGAAGAAGTACAAGGCTTGCCACGGCAAGCTGGCTTAAAAAGAAACCGGGGCTTGCCCCGGTTTTTTTTGAACCCACGGCAGATGCTGGGGTCTGCCACATCGTGGCAGACACCTGGTTTGGGCCTTGGGTTTTTATTCTTTTTGCGGCGAGTTGACGGGGATCGTCATGCGGATGGCGGTGCCCTGGCCGGGGGTGGACTCGATGGCGATCCGGCCGCCCATCACGCCGGTGACGATGTTGTAGACGATATTCATGCCCAGCCCCGTGCCGCCGCTGCCCATCTTGGTAGTAAAGAAGGGATCGAACACGCGGCGCTGTACTTCCTCGCTCATGCCGATGCCGTCGTCGCGGAAGACGATGTCGATGTAGCCCATCTGGCCTGCGCGCGCCGTGATGGAGATGTGGCCCTTGTCGCGGCCTTCGAAGCCGTGGGCCAGGGCGTTGTTGATCAGGTTATTGAACACCTGGTAGAGCGAGCCCGGATAGGAGTCGAGCTCCAGTTCCGGCGGCACGTCCACGCTGGCGGCGCAATTGGAGCGGCGCAGGCGCGGAGTATAGGTCGCGGTGGTGTCCAGCACCACGGTCTGTAGCCTGAAGCGGCGGCGCTGGTCGTTGGTCTGGTCCACGGCGATCTGCTTGAAGGAGGAGATCAGGTCCGCGGCCTTCTGCAGCGAATTCGAAATCAGCCCGCAGGCCATGTGGACTTCTTCCAGGTGGTGGTTCAGCGAAGAGCGCCTGAGCGCACCTTCCGCCACCACGCCCTGGAAATCCTTCACGCGGTCAGCCAGCGCCGTGGAGGCCAGCAGGCTGTTGCCGATCGGCGTATTGAGCTCGTGCGCAATGCCCGCCACCAGCGATCCGAGGGACGCCATCTTCTCCGATGCAATCAGGTCGTGCTGCGTGCGCTTCAACGTTTCCAGCGCGTTGGAGAGGTCCGCCGAGCGCTCGGCCACGCGGCTCTCCAGCGAAATATTCAGTTCCTTCAGCGCTTCCTTGGCGTTCATTTCCTCGGTCAGGTCGAGCAGGGCCCAAATCACGGCGCGCTGGCCGTCCAGCACCAGGGACGACGACCAGATGGCCACATAGCCCGCGCTGCCATCCGGCAGGCGCACGTCGGCTACCTCGCCCTGCACCGAACCGCGCTCGCGGTAGATGGACCAGATGCGCCGCGGCTCATCGGGCGAGAACCAGAAATCGATTTCGTCCGAGCGGCGGCCGATCAGCTGCATCGGCCGCAATTCAAAGGTGCGCAGCAAGGCCTGGTTGGCGGCGATCACGCAGCCTTCCTGGTCGGTCACGGTCAACGGCAGCGGCGTCATGTCGAACAGGGTGCGGAAGCGTTCCTCGGATTCGCGCAGGAGACGCTGCGACTCCTCCAGCTGGTCGACGCGCTCGCGCAGTGCGGCGCTCATGCTGTTCAGCGAATTCGTGACGACCTCCAGTTCATCGCCGCCGTGAGCCGGCAGTTGCTGGCCGTACTGGCCATGCGCCAGTTTCTCGGACTGCGCTGTCAGCGCGCGCAGGCGCAGGCCGACGCCGCGCGTGAAGGCGAAGAACAGCAGCAGGGCAATGGCAAAGCCCAGCGCGGCGATGATCCCGCCCTGCATCAGCACTTCTTCGCGGGCACGCGCCAGGTCGCGCGTGGACAGGCCGAAATTCAGTGTGCCGACCTTGTTGTCCTTCAGCAGCAGGGGCGCGCGGGCATGCAGGGTTTGTCCTTCGAGCGCGGTGCGCACGCCCTTCTTGCTGTCGAAAGGATCGGCGCGCAGCGCAGCGGGCAGGGCGAAAGGACGCTCGCCGGCTTCCAGGATCGTCTTGCCGCTGGCATCGAGGATGACGATGTAGCGCAGGAAGCTGTCCGATGGATCGGAGAGCATCTCCGACCAGTAGGAACGCAGATCGCCCAGTCTGCCGCTGCTGGCATATGGACTGAGCGTAAGATTGAGATTGACGGCGTATTCGTGGGCCACGCGATCCGCATTGTTGCTGACAGCGTTGTTCATCAGCCGCAGGCTGTTCCCGATCAGCAGGGCGACCACGAGGGCCTGCACCAGGGCGCTAAGGATCAGGAATTTCGCACGCAGCGACAGGTTCAACGCATTCTCCGGAAAGGTTAGCAATCCGGATTGTATCTCCTATGCTGAGTTAAAAGGAGACTGAGATGAAGGCATCGCTTGCCCTGGCTGCGCTGGCGCTGGCTGCCGCCACAAACATCGCCTGCGCCGCGCCCGCGCTTGAAGCGTGGAGCATCAATATCGAACCCTGGGGCTTCGAGCATACGGGCGAGGGGATCGCGCCCGCCTTCCTGAGCTTTATCGCCGATAGTGCGGACGTGCCTCTGGAAGTGTCGGTGCGGCCCTACCTGCGCGCGGTGGAAGGCTTGCGCAGCGGGCAGAATGCGCTGTCCATGCTGATTCCCACACCGGACCGTGACGCGATTGCCTTCGTGCTGTGCCAGCCGGCCACGGTGCGCCTGTCCATCCTGTACCGGCGCGATATCGTCGGTGCGGCCAGTCTGCCGTCCGATTTGGTGGGGCGCACCATCGGCATGCTGCGCGGCAGCCAGGTGCTGGCGACCTACGCGGCCACCGTGCCTTTCCATGCTTCGCTGGTCAATACGCAGGAGCAGGGCATGCGCATGATGCGCGCGGGTCGATTGGACGGCACTGTGTGTTCTTATCCCGGCTGCCGTGCCGCCATGCGGTCTGTGGGGCTGGATATGGCGGATTTCGGAGAGGTGTCACTGGGTTCGCATCCGCTGGCGGTGCTGGTGTCGCGCACCAGTCCACTGGCGGAGGATAAGGCCGCATTGGCGCGCCTGCGCGCGGCGTGCGAGTCGAAGGAGGGGCAGCGGCTGATGGCGGCGCTGCTGGCGCGCTGGGACTGAGAACCCAAGGCAACAGCTGGAGGCAGGCACGTTGTGTCAGCCTCCTTTGCACGCGGCGCGGAACAGGTGTCTGCCACATCGTGGCAGACACCAGGGTCTGCCTTGGGTTCAAGGCAAAGTCAGAATCACCTTAACCGTATCATCCACCGCCGACTTATCGATATACCCGATCGCCTTCGGATCATCCGCCACCGCCTTCTTCACTTCAGCGTTCGACTTCAGCTCCTTCGGCGGCGTCGCCTTGCCGGTGAAGACCAGCTTGGACCAGATAGCTTTCACCTGTGCCGGGTCCTTGTCCGCGATCTTCTGATAGAAGTCGGTGCGGATCTTGGAGCCTTCGCCCTGGTCGATGGGCGTGAACATGGCCGATTTACCGAGGAAGAATTGCGATGCCTGTTCGGAGAACATGCGCGAGGCGGGATTCTCCTTGTTGACGATCACGACGATTTCAGCCGATGCGGGCAGCATGGCGCCGCCCAGTGCAGCCGCGAGGAGGATGCTCAGGATTTTTTTCATGACCGTCTCCTCAGAACACGAAATCGACGCCGGCGGCGATCACGTTGACCTTCCTGGTGTAAACGGCCGGGCCGTACACCAGGGTGCCGCTCTTGGCGGTCGGCTTCACGCGGTCATACTGCACTTTCAGCGCGAGCGACTTGGCGAAGTCCCAGCGCAGGCCGACCAGGTCGGTGCTCTGGGCCGGGGCCGTGAGGAACTGCGCGACGGGCACAGCCAGTGCGGCCGGCAGCGCCGGCGCCTTGATCTTCTGCTCGGCGCCATTGGTGTGCGCGTGGGCATAGTAGGGCAGCACTTTGCCGAAGCGGTAGCCGGCCATCGCGTACCAGGAATTCGATTGCGGGATGTAGGTAGCGTCCTGGGCGCGGCGCTGGGCGTATTCGGCCTGCGCGACGATGTTTTGCCAGTCCAGGGTCATGCCGACCGAGGTGAAGCTCATGTGCTTGCCGCCCTTGGTGGTCATGTCCTTGGCCAGCTGGCTGAAGCCGAATTTGGTCAGGGTATCGGTCAGGTTGTTCAGCAGGGTGAAGTCGTTGACTTCGATCTTGGCGCGCATGTGGGCGGCGCGCACAGTGATCGGGCCATGCTCGGCGGAGACGGCCACGCCCCAGGCCGGCGCGTCATAGTGGGTCACGTTGCCGCCGCCGGCAGCGACGAACAGCTTGCCGCTGCTCTTGCCGACGAAGGCTTGTGCCGTCACATTGGTGTCGCCGAAGGCGTGCTGCCAGTTGATGTCGGCGCCATCCACGTTTTCCAGCGGTTCCTGGCCGTACAGCTCGACCGGCGGACGCATCATCGTGTTGGCATAGCCCACGTTCTGGTAGTCGGAGATCAGGAAGGCGGGGATGATGGTGCGGCCGACGCGCACGCTGGTTTCATCGTTCAGCTTGTACTTCAGGAAGCCCCAGGTCAGCTCGGTAGTGAACTGCTCGCTGGTGGTCTTGCGGGTCAGCACTTGCACGGTGGCCGACAACTGCGGCGTCATCGTGTAGGTCGCTTGCAGGCCGAGATTGGTATCCAGGCCCAGGCGCGGCGAATCGCCCACGCCCGACTGCTGGTTGTAGCGGACGAATTTCACTTCATCGGTATTGGTCTTGGCGGCGCCAAGCGTGCCAAAACCGCTGATGCTGAGGTTGCCGTCGCCTAAAGTACCCGCCTGAGCCGGCAGCCAGGCGGCCGCCGACAGGACGGATGCGACGATAAGTTTCTTCTTCATAAGTGGTGTTCCCGATTTGATAGTTTTAATATTTTCAGCCGTTGCAGCACGATCGTGCTATTTATTGGTGCACTGCGAGAGGCCAAAAGTGCCGTGTGCGCGGCAGTTGCCCACGATAGATGAAAATAGTTGAACTCAGGAACCAATTTCAGCCAACTAGTAGGGTTTTACTAATTTTTGTAGGCAAATTGGAGACATCCATTGTGATAGTTGCACTGTTGCAGTGCATGAGTTATTGCCGGATTGCGGCGGCGCATTTGGCGGTGCAGGGATTACAATAACGGCTTTATTTCCCTTCTTTGCAAGAGAGCATTCATGGCCGTCAATTCCCCCATCCCTGTCGCCTCCGATCTGAAACCCGTTGCCGGTATCGACATCGGCTACGCCGAAGCGGGCATCAAGAAACCGAACCGCAAGGACGTGCTGGTCATGAAACTGGCGGAAGGCGCCACGGTATCGGGCGTATTTACGCTGAACCGTTTCTGCGCCGCGCCGGTGCAAATCTCGAAGGAAAACCTGGCGGCTGTGAAAGCAGGCGGCAAGCCTATCCGCGCCCTGATGGTCAACACCGGCAATGCCAATGCCGGCACGGGCGAAGCGGGCATGGCCAATGCGCGCGCCACTTGCCAGGCCCTGGCTGCCGAACTGGGCTGCGACGCGCAGCAAGTGCTGCCGTTCTCCACCGGCGTGATCCTGGAGCCGCTGCCGGTCGAGAAGATCAAGGCCGGCTTGCCGAAAGCCGTGCAGAACCTGAAATCCGACAACTGGTTTAACGCCGCTGAAGCCATCATGACCACGGATACCCAGCCGAAAGCCGGCTCGCGCACCGTGCAGATCGCCGGCCACAGCGTGACCATGACCGGCATCTCAAAGGGCGCCGGCATGATCAAGCCGAATATGGCGACCATGCTGGGCTACCTGGCTTTCGACGCCAAAGTGGCGCAGCCGGTGCTGGACGTGCTGGTCAAGGAAGCGGCCGACCAGAGCTTCAACTGCATCACCATTGATGGCGACACCTCGACCAACGATTCCTTCATGCTGATCGCCACCGGCGCCGGCACGCTGGAAGTGAACTCGGTCGATTCGCCGGAATACAAGGCGCTGGCCGCCGCGGTGACCGAGCTGTCCGTCTTTCTGGCGCAAGCCATCGTGCGCGATGGCGAAGGTGCGACGAAATTCATGACGATCACGGTGGAAGACGGCAAGAACATGGAAGAATGCCGCAAGATCGCTTACTCCATCGGCCACTCGCCGCTGGTCAAGACCGCTTTCTTCGCTTCCGATCCGAACCTGGGCCGCATCCTGGCCGCCATCGGCTACGCCGGCGTGGACGACCTGGACGTGAGCAAGATCAATCTCTACCTGGATGACGTGTGGGTGGCCAAGGATGGCGGCCGCAACCCGGACTACAAAGAGGAAGATGGCCAGCGCGTGATGAAGCAGAGCGAAATCACCGTGCGCGTGAAACTGGCGCGCGGCGCGGCCAAGGCCACCGTCTACACCTGCGACCTGTCGCACGATTACGTGTCGATCAACGCTGACTACCGCTCCTGATGGCAACCCCGCTCGAACAATTCCTCAAGCGCGCCGAGGCGGTGCTGGCGCGCGTCGAAGCCATCCTGCCGCCGGCCCCGCCGGCGCCGGACTGGTCCGCCGCGACTGCCTTCCGCTGGCGCAAGCGCAAGGGCCTGGCCGAAGGCGGCTGGCTGCAGCCGGTGCGCCATCCGGCCGCCATCGCGCTGGACGATTTGCAGCATGTCGGCAACCAGAAGGTCCAGATCGAGCAGAATACGAGGCAGTTCGTGTCGGGAAAGCCGGCCAATAATGTGCTGTTGACTGGCGCGCGCGGCACCGGCAAGTCTTCGCTGATCAAGGCTTGCCTGAACCAGTTCGCGGCCGATGGCCTGCGCCTGATCGAGGTGGACAAGGCCGACCTGTCCGACCTGCCCGATATCGTGGACCTGGTCGCCGGCCGTCCCGAACGCTTCGTGGTGTTCTGCGATGACCTGTCCTTCGAGGAAGGCGAGGGCGGCTACAAGGCGCTGAAGGTGGCGCTGGACGGTTCCATTGCCGGCCATGCCGACAACCTCCTGATCTACGCCACCTCCAACCGCCGCCACCTGTTGCCGGAGCGCTTCAGCGACAACGCCGGCACGACCCACGATGACGATGGCGACCTGCATCCGGGCGAGACGGTGGAGGAGAAGATTTCCCTGTCCGAGCGCTTCGGGCTGTGGCTGTCCTTCTATCCCTTCAAGCAGGACGATTACCTCGGCATCGTGGCGCACTGGCTGGCGTCCTTCGGCTGCACGGCCGAACAGATCGCCGATGCCCGCGGCGACGCGCTGCGCTGGGCGCTGCAGCGCGGCTCGCGTTCCGGCCGCGTGGCCTGGCAGTTCGCGCGCGATTACGCGGGGAAGCACTGATGGCGGAGGTGGCACGACCAATCGACGTGGCGGTTGGCATCCTGATGAAAGCCAATGGCGATGTGCTGCTGGGGCAGCGGCCAGAGGGCAAGCCTTATGCGGGGGTATTGGGAATTCCCGGGCGGGAAGGTCGATCCGGGGGAGACTATCCTTGAGGCGCTCAAGCGGGAGTTCATGGAGGAACTGGGCGTGAGCGTGCTCAGCGCCGAAGAGTGGTGCGGCGTGGAGCATGTGTACGAACATGCGCACGTGCGGCTGCATTTCTTCATCAGCCGCGAGTGGACGGGCGAGCCGCAGAGCCTGGAGGGACAGGCGTTTGCCTGGCAGGGGGAGGTGAGTGTGGAGCCCTTGCTGCCGGCGACGATTCCGCTCCTGCAGTGGCTCGAACGTTCTTAGAACCCACGGCCTAAACCTGGTGTCTGCCACATCGTGGCAGACACCTGTTTCACGCCTTGGGTTTTAAAAGGGTTACTGGCCCGCGGGCGTTTCATCCTCGGGATCGGGCTCGGAACCTGGCACGCGGTACTTCTCCTCGGCCCAGGCGCCTAAATCGATCTGTTTGCAGCGCTCGGAGCAGAAGGGACGGAATTTATTGGCTTCGGTCCACTCGACCTTCTTGTGGCAGGTGGGGCATTCAACTACGGTAGGCATGGCTTAGAAATTACAGAGAGTCAGCTCGAAAGGTACGTCTTCTTCCAGGGGCTTTGGTTTCAGGTCGCCGCCCTGGCTGGTGAAGCGAACCCACAGCATATACTTGTTTGCCGAAATTTCGGGGATTGCGCCCAATGCCTCGTCCACGCTCAGGCGCAGCATCTGGTACACCTTACCTTGCAGCATCTGCTGATAACTTCCGGCATTTGCGATCATCTTCACCGGACCGCCCGAATCGCGCAGCAGGCGCAGCACCAGGGCCAGTGCGTCGAACAGGGGCGCCAGCGGCGCGAACCAGCCGACGATGTCATTGAAGCGCTGCTCGGCCGGGCGTTTCTGCCAGGCGTAATAAGAGGGCAGGTCGAACTCGCAGGCGCCGCCTGGGATGATGGTGCGGCCGCGGATGCTCATCAGCCATTCATTGTCGCGCACGTTCTGGCCGGTCTTGCCCTGGGCGGCGACGAGGGCGCTGGAAACGGCGTCCAGCTCATTCAGGATGGCGTCCAGCATTTCAGCCTGGACATTGGGATTGGAGCGGTAGCTCAGCAGGCTTTGGCGCTGGCGCTCCAGCTCCTGCAGCAGGTCGGATTTCAGGTCGGCGCGGCCGGCCACTTCCAGCATGTCGAAGATCGTCGCCAAAGCGACGTGGTGCTGCATCGGGTGTTCCTGATGCACAAAGAATTTGAATTTTTCGTACAGGTCCTCCAGGCGCAACAGCGTGCGTATGCGCTCGTTGAAAGGATACTCGTAGACGATCAAAGTGCCATCCCTTTATAAACCTGTAAGAATCCTGTGATTCTGAACCATGCGAAGCAAAAATACAAACGTTGCTAACGTATTGTTATCTTTCTTTTTGAAAAATCCAGATAAAGCTGATGCAAACGCTCGATCTGGGGTGGCAGATCCTCCAATTGGCCGCCGTTATTGACGATATCGTCGGCCGCGGCGAGGCGGGTGGTGCGCGGCACCTGGGCCGCCATGATGGCCCGCACCTGGTCCTCGGGCAGATTATTACGCGCCATCACGCGCGCCACCTGCACTTCTTCGGGGCAGTCCACTACGAGCACGCGGTCCACGCGGTCTTTCCAGCTGCCCGATTCCACCAGCAGCGGCACATCGAAAATGGTGTAGGGGCCGCTGGCGATGGCGGCAGCGGCGGCCACCGCCTCGCGGATGCGGGGATGGAGAATGGCTTCCAGGCGGCGCTTGGCGTCCGGCTCGCGGAACACGAGTTCCCGCATTTTGGCGCGGTCCATGGCGCCCTGGGCGTCGGCCATGTCGGCGCCGAATTCGGCAATGATGTCCGGCATGGCGGCGCCGCCGGGGATGGTGAGGCCGCGGGCGATCTGGTCGGTGTCGACAATGCTCACGCCCCGGTCGGCAAACAGGCGGGCGACAACGCTCTTGCCGCTGCCGATGCCGCCCGTCAGGCCGACGGTGAAACGCCCGGACATATCAGCCGCCGGTCACGCCGCGCAGTACGGCGCTGATTTGTTCGCCGAATAGCATGGCGAGCACGCCGGCGCCGGCCAGGTAAGGGCCGAAAGGAATCTGGGTATGGCGTCCGCTGCGCTGCACGATCATGATCGTGATGCCGACCACGGCGCCCACCACGGAAGACAGCAGGATGATGGCCGGCAGCATATGCCAGCCCATCCAGGCGCCAAGTGCGGCCAGCAGCTTGAAGTCGCCGTAGCCCATGCCTTCGCGGCCGGTGGGCAGTTTATAGGCCCAGTAGATCGTCCACAGCACCATATAGCCGGCAGCGGCGCCGATCACGGCGTCCTGCAGCGGCACGAAGGTGGCGTTGACGTTCATCAGCAAGCCGAGCCAGAGCAGGGGGTAGGTCAGGTCGTCCGGCAGCAGCTTCGTGTCGGCGTCGATGAAGGTCATGGCGATCAGCAGCCAGCCGAAGACCACGGCTGCCATGCCGGCATAGCCGGAGCCGAACTTCCACACGAAGACTGCCGACAGCAGGGCCGTGAAGGCTTCGATGACCGGATAGCGCGCGGACACGGGCGCCTTGCAATGGCTGCAGCGGCCGCGCAGCATCAGCCAGCTGATGACGGGGATGTTTTCCATCGCCGTGATCTGGTGGCCGCAGTGCGGACAGGCCGAGCGCGGCACGACCAGGTTGTAGCGGTCGGTATGCGGCAGGGGCTTGCCGGCTTCGTCCGCGATGTAATTGTCCATTTCACGCTGCATCATCCTGGGCAGGCGGTGGATCACCACGTTCAGGAAGCTGCCGACCATCAGGCCCAGGATGGCTGCGACGATGGCGGCTGCCGTTGTCGCAGGAGGGGAGAACAGCATGAATGTTTCTTGCATCATTTTCCTTTTTTGAAAAAACCAAGGCTTAAAACTAGTGTCTGCCACATCGTGGCAGACACTTGGGTTACGCCTTTGGTTTTAAACGACCGACCCGAGCTTGAAGATCGGCAGATACATCGCGACCACCAGGCCGCCGATCAGCACGCCGAGGATGACCATGATTGCCGGCTCCATCAGGCTGGAGAGCGAAGCCACCGCATCATCCACCTCTTCTTCATAAAAGTCAGCCACCTTGCCCAGCATCGAATCGAGCGCGCCGGATTCCTCGCCGATGGCCACCATCTGGGTCACCATGCTGGGGAAGACTTCCGCGTTCTGCATCGCCACCGTCAGGCTGGTACCGGTGGACACCTCGGTCTGGATCTTGCGCGTCGCGTCGAGGTAGACGGCATTGCCGGCCGCGCCGCCGACCGAGTCCAGCGATTCCACCAGCGGCACGCCGGCGGCGAACATGGTGGACAGGGTGCGCGTCCAGCGCGCCACAGTCGCCTTGCGAATCACATCGCCGAAAATGGGCAGGCGCAGCAGCAGGCGGTCCATGGACTGCTGCATCTTGAGCGAGCGACGCCAGGACTGGAAGAAGAAGTACAGCCCGGCGAACAGGCCGCCGAAGATCAGGTACCACCACTTCACGAAGAATTCGGACATATTCATCACGAACACGGTCGGCGCAGGCAGGTCGGCGCCGAAGCTGGTGAACACTTCCTTGAAGGCAGGCACCACCCAGATCATGATCACGGCGGTCACGATGAAGGCCACCGCCAGGATCGACACCGGATACATCAGCGCCGACTTGATCTTGGCCTTCATGGCCAGCGTCTTTTCCTTGTAGATCGCCAGGCGGGTCAGCAGGTCTTCCAGGATGCCGGCCTGTTCGCCGGCGGCCACCAGGTTGCAGAACAGCGGATCGAAGTAGAGCGGGAACTTGCGGAAAGCCTGGTTCAGCGAGGTACCGGTCTCGATGTCCGAGCGCAGGTCCAGGATCAGCTTGGACACGGAAGGATTCGCATGGCCCTTGCCCACGATGTCGAAAGCCTGCAGCAGCGGCACACCGGCTTTCATCATGGTTGCCAGCTGACGGGTGAACAGGGTGATGTCCTTGTCCGTGATCTTCTTGCCGGAGCGGTACACCTTCTTCTTCACCTTGGTGACCATGATGCCCTGGCGGCGCAGGGTCACATTGACCACGGCCTCGCCGCCGGCGCGCAGCTCGCCGCGCACGGTCTTGCCGGTCTTGTCCTTGCCTTCCCAGGCGAAGACTGATTCCTTCACATTTCCCGCAGTTGCCATATTCGTGATTCCTATTCGTTGGTGCAGCCCAGCACTTCCTCCAGGCTGGTCAAGCCTCCCTTCACCTTGACCAGGCCCGATTGCCGCAGCGATTTAACGCCTTCGGACTCGGACTGCGCGGCGATTTGCATCGCATTGCCATTGGCCAGGATCAATGCCTCGATCGCGGGGGTGATCGGCATGATCTGGTAGATACCGACCCGGCCCTTGTAGCCGGATCCGTTGCAGCGCTCACAGCCCACCGGGCCGTAAGGTTTCCAGCTGCCATCCAGGTCGTTCTCCTTGAAGCCGGCGTCCAGCAGCAGGTCGTTTGAAATATCGACCGGCTGCTTGCAGGTGCACA
Source organism: Pseudoduganella sp. UC29_106 (assembly GCF_044055365.1). NCBI lineage: Bacteria > Pseudomonadati > Pseudomonadota > Betaproteobacteria > Burkholderiales > Oxalobacteraceae > Pseudoduganella > Pseudoduganella sp. UC29_106. The sequence continues at coordinate 850,803 of NZ_CP171977.1, forward strand.
GGCGGCGCGCCAGGCGCTGCGCCGTGATCAGGATGACGGAGGAAGCGATATTGAAGGGCGCCACGCCCATATTCATCAGACGCGTCAGCGTCGATGGCGCATCGTTGGTGTGCAGGGTGGAGAACACCATGTGGCCGGTCTGGGCGGCCTTGATCGCGATGTCGGCGGTTTCCAGGTCGCGAATCTCACCGACCATGATGATGTCCGGGTCCTGGCGCAGGAAGGCTTTCAGCGCGACCGGAAAGGTCAGGCCCGCCTTGTCGTTCACGTTCACCTGGTTCACGCCAGGCAGGTTGATCTCGGCCGGGTCTTCCGCGGTGGAGATATTGATGCCGGGTTTGTTCAGGATGTTCAGGCAGGAGTACAAGGACACCGTCTTGCCCGAACCGGTGGGGCCGGTCACCAGCACCATGCCGTAGGGGCGCTGGATGGCGTCGACCAGCAATTCCTTCTGGTCCGGATCGTAGCCCAAGGAATCGATGCCCATCTGGGCCTGGGTCGCGTCCAGGATACGCATCACGCACTTTTCGCCGAACAGGGTAGGCAGGGTGGAGATACGCAGATCGATGGTCTTGGTGGCCGACACGATCAGGCGCATGCGGCCGTCCTGCGGCACGCGCTTTTCGGAGATGTCCAGCTTGGCCAGCACCTTGATGCGCGAGATCAGTTTGTCCTTGATGCCGGTCGGCGGCTGCGCGTGCTCGACCAGCACGCCGTCCACGCGGAAGCGGATGCGGTAGAACTTTTCGAATGGCTCGAAATGCAAGTCTGATGCACCCATGTTAACGGCGTCCATCAGCATCTTGTTCAGGAAGCGCACGATCGGCGCGTCTTCCACTTCAGTAGCGGCGTCGGCCTGCGCCTGGCTTGGCGCGGCTTCGTCATCCTCGGCGAACTGGATATCGCCTTCATCGCCGGACAGGTCCGACAGCGCCTGCTCCGAGGACTTGCTCAAGTCCGCCAGCAGCTTGACCAGGGTATCGTGCGGCACGATGACCGGTTCCACGGTGGACTCGGTCTGGAACTTGATCTGGTCCAGCGCCTGCGTATTGGTCGGATCGGAAATCGCCACCGACATCTTGTTGCCGCGTTTGGACAGTGCAATCACGCGCTGGCCGAACATCAGCTTGGGGTCGATGGTCTTCTGCGGCAGGATGTCGAGATTGAAAGCGGCCAGATCCAGCATGGGATAGGCGAAAGTCTCGGCGCAGAACATGGCCAGGTCGCGTGCATTGATGGCATTGCTTGCCAGGAGCACGTCAATGAAGGGCTGCTTTTCCGCCTGGGATTTCTTCTGCAGCGCGTCGGCCTGCGGGGCGCTGAGGCGCCCTGCCTGCAGCAATGCCCGAGCCAATCCCGACATAGGAGTGCCTGACGTCGAGTTGGGTTGGACTGCTGCCATAAGAGCGCGCTATCAAAAGACTACATTCGTGAAAGGGTGCATACGATCCCCGGATGATGCCTGTGGGCATCATTTTTGTAAAGCGCCACACTCTACAGTGTGTGCCCTCAGGCCGAGGGACGTCGCAATTTCACGACTTTGATGGCCTGATCATGGACCTGCACCACCTCAATGATGCACTGGCCGAACTTGACGCTGATGGGCGCTTCGGGAATATCCTGCAAAAGTTCGAGTAGCATCCCGTTAAGTGTTTTCGGCCCATCCAGCGGAAAGTTTAATCCCAAGCGCTTATTAATGTCACGCAGAGGCGTGCTGCCTTCCAGCAGGCATTCGCCCTTGGCATCCCAGCCGAAGCTGTCGGCGCGCGTGGCGCTCGGCGTGGACGTGGTGAACTCGCCAATCATCTCCTCGATGATATCGTCCAGCGTGACCAGGCCCTGCACCTCGCCGTACTCGTCGACGATGATGGCCAGGCGCTCCTTGTTTTCCTGGAAGTTCTGCAGGGCGGCAAAGGCCGCAGTATCTTGCGGCATGAAATACGGTTCGCTGAGGAGGGCGCGGAAATGGTCGACGGTGAGCTCGTCTTCCTCATTGAGCAGCGCCACGGCCTTGCGCACGTGGAGGATGCCGGCGATCTGGTTGATTTCGCCATCGTACACGGGCAGCTTGTTGTGGTAGCAGGTGGTGAGCTGGGCCTTGATGTCTTCCACCGGCACGGCCAGGTTGAGGGCTTCGATGTGGGCGCGCGGGGTCATGATGTCCTCGACCGAAATCGTATCGAGGTCGAACAGGTTCATCAGGATGCTCTTGTGCTTCTGCGGAATGAAGGAACCGTTCTCGATCAGCACCGAGCGCAGTTCATCGGGCGACAGGCGCGCCTCCTGCTCCGTGCCGGCAGGCTTCACGCGTACCAGGCGCAGCAGGGTATTGACGAACAGGTGCACAAACCAGATCAGCGGCTTGGCAGCCGAGAGCAGTGGACGTAGCACGAGCGAGGCGGGCAGCACGATCTTGTCCGCATAGCGCGCGCCAATGATCTTCGGCGAAATCTCCGCCAGCACAATCAATATAAATACGACCAGACCTGTTGAAATAAGGATCACGTGCTCTTCGAAGCCGAACTGCGTAATTGCAATCGCCGTGACGAGGGCGATGGCCATTGCATTGATCAGGGTATTGGCAATCAGGACCAGGGACAGCAACAGTTCCGTCCGTTGCAGCAGCCACAGCGTGGCGATCGCCTGTTTCGAACCCCGTTTAGCCTGGTGACGCAAGCGGAATCGATTGGCCGCCATCAGGGCGGTTTCGGCCATGGCGAAGAAGGCCGAGGCAAGGATCAGGAAGGCAAGGGCAGCGAATTGCGCCCACAAGGGAACAGTGTCCAAGGGTAAAAGGAAGCAGCCAAAGAAGCCCCCGATTCTACAGTATTTAATTTGGGGTCAGGCACGAAATGGATCATGAGGCCGCTTGCCAAGCGGCCTCATGATCCATTTCGTGCCTGACCCCTATAATCGAGGGATGGAGCGATTGGTTTTGTTGGCGCCGCCGCGCTTGGCGGGGATTGTGCGCTATTTCCATGTGGAACGGTCGAGCTCGGGGGCGGTGTTGGTGCCGTCTACGCCTTGCCCGGCGCTGACCGTTTTCATTTGCGGCGGCTCGCTGACGGAGGACACGCTGCTTGAGCGGCCCTTTATCGGCGGCCCGCTGACCGCGCCATATCCGGCGCTATGGCTGCCGGGGACAACATTCATCAGCGCCATCATCGAGCCAGGCCGGTTCGCTAGCCTTTTCGATATCGATCTTGACGAATTGACCAACGCCGTGCTGCCGCTGGATGAATTGCGCATCCCCAGCGCGCAGCTGGAAGAAACACTGCGCGCGAGCGATGATCCGCAAGCCTGGGTGAGGGCATTTGCCGACTGGCTACTCAAGCTGCTCGCAAGACGCGAGGGCGGGGCAGTGCCTTTCGTGCTGCCGGCAGGCCTGCTTTCCCTGCCCACCGGCGACATCGCCACCCGCTGCGGCATCAGCGTGCGCTCGCTCGAGCGGCGCTTCCTCGCCAGCTACGGCCAGAGCATCCGCGATGCGCGCAAGATGGAGCGCTATGTGCGCGCGCTGGGCAAGATGATGGCGCAGCCCGCGCGCCACGGCCTGCTCACGCGTGTCGCGATGGATGCGGGCTACCATGACCAGGCCCACATGATCCGCGATTTCATCCAGTACACCGGTCGCGCCCCGCGCAGCCTGATGCAGGGCCTTGCCGGCGATCAGCAGGGCGAGCTGCGCCTGCTGCATTACGACGATGCGGACGTGCCCATCGTCGCCGGCGATCTGTCGCATCCATACAATTCTTAGCCCCCGCATCCCGCTATCGTGGCGCTGATTGCACGCATAGGGGAAACGCATATGGAAACTTCGCTGGAGAAGGATGGCTTCGTCCTCACTTCGCTCGAATCGCTGCTCAACACGGCCCGCACCGACAGCCTCTGGTACCTGAGCTTCGGCCTGGCCTGCTGCGCGGTGGAGATGATGCAGGCCGCGTCCGCGCGCTTTGACCTGGACCGCTTCGGCATGTGCCCCCGTCCTTCGCCGCGCCATGCGGACCTGATGATCGTCGCCGGCACGCTGACCAACAAGATGGCGCGCGCCATGCGGAAGGTGTACGACCAGATGCCCGAGCCGCGCTATGTGGTGTCGATGGGCTCCTGCGCCAACGGCGGCGGCTACTATCACTACTCCTATTCCGTGGTGCGCGGCTGCGACCGCATCGTGCCGGTGGACGTGTACATTCCCGGCTGCCCGCCGACGCCGGAAGCCTTGCTGTATGGCCTGATGCAGCTGCAGCGCAAAGTGAAGCTGGAGAAGCCGAACAGGCATTACGCCGAAATCGCCCGCTGATAGGCTACTATTCTGCCCAGAACAATTCGAATGGAGTGGCAGAATGAAGAAAGTCGCCGCTGCCCTGGCAGCGCTGGTCCTGGCGCACGCAAGCCAGGCCGCTGAAGTGGATAAGCCCTTGCTGGCCAAGGCCGAAAAGCAAAAGCCCGAAGTCCTGAAACTGCTGGGACGCATGGTGAACATCGATTCCGGTACCTTCAACGGCAAGGGGCTGGACGCGGTCGGCGCCCTCGCCACGGCCGAACTGAAAAAGCTCGGCGGCCGCATCGAGACTTCGTCCGCGGCGCCGGCAGCGGGCCACAACATCGTTGCCACCTTCAGCGGCAAAGGCAAAGGCCGCATCCTTCTCGTGGCGCACATGGACACGGTCTTCGCCGACGGCACCGCCAAGGCGCGTCCCTTCCGCATTGAAGGCAGCCGCGCCTACGGCCCCGGCATCATGGACGACAAGGGCGGCATCGTCATGGCCATCGGCGCGCTGAAGATGCTGCAGGGCTTCAAGGATTATGCAAAGATCACCGTCCTGCTGAACACGAACGAGGAAACGGGTTCGCACGGCACGCGGGCGCTGATCGAAAAGCTGGCGAAGGAGCATGACGTGGCCTTCAACCTGGAGCCAGGCCGCTCGGCCGATGGCCTGGTTATCGCGCGCAAGGGCAGTGGCGAGATCGAGATGGACGTGAAGGGCAAGGCTGCGCACGCCGGCGTGGCCGCGAAGGAGGGCAGGAATGCCGCGCTCGAAGCGGCACATCAGGTGCTGCAGCTTTCGAAGCTGGGGGATGATGCGAAGCAGACCACGGTCAACTGGACTGTCATCAAATCCGGCGACCGCAGCAACGTGATTCCCGATCATGCGTCCGCGCAGGCGGATGTGCGCGTGGCCGTGGCCGAGGAGTTCGACCGCGTCGAGCATGATATCGAACGCATCTCTGCGCAGAGACTGATTCCGGAGACACAGGTCGCCATCCACCTGCGCCGCGGCTTCCCGCCCATGCCCGCCAGCCCGATCACGGACGCCATCGCGCAACGCGCCACTGATATCTACGCTGAATTAGGACGCAAGCTCACTTTGGAAAGCACAGGCGGTGCGGCGGACGCTAGCCTCATTTTCGCGGCGGGCGTGCCGACGCTGGATGGCCTGGGCATCGTCGGCGGCGGCATCCACACCGCAGAGGAATACGCGGAAGTTGACAGCATCGTGCCGCGTTTGTATTTGTTGGCGCGGTTGATGCAGGAGTACGGCCGGGGCGCGCAGTAGCGACGGCGCACGCACGGCGGATCGAATGATCCGCCCTACGCGCCTCGGGGCCAAATTCGATCTGCCGGGATGCGTAGGGCGGATCATTCGATCCGCCGTGCCTCAAGAGCCGCGGTAAGTCGAATAAGACCACGGCGACACAACCAGCGGCACATGATAATTCCCCGCCGGATCCGCAATGCCAAACGCAATCGTCACCTGATCGATAAACCGCGGCGACGGCAGCTCCACGCCGGCCGCCGCAAAATAATCGCCGGCCTCAAACACCAGCTCATACCGTCCCGACCGGACATCGGCGCCTTCCAGCAAAGGCGCATTGCACCGCCCATCGCTATTGGTGGTTTCCGTCTTCAGCAAGGTGCGTCCGCCCTCGTCCGCGATAGCGTAGAGCGAGACCCGAACGCCCGCGCCCGGCCGGCCATGAGCGGTATCAAGTACGTGAGTAGTCAGTTTTCCCATTGGATGGTCCTTATATCTGCGGCCTGATTTGCCTATTCCGCAAATCATATACCGATGCCAACACGGCAATATATGATTGAAGATATACCTTTCACTCGGACATCACCATGAGCTACCCGCGCGACATGATCGGCTACGGCCGCACGCCTCCCCATCCCAACTGGCCCGACAAAGCCCGCGTGGCCCTGCAATTCGTGCTGAATTACGAAGAGGGCGGCGAGAACAATGTGCTGCACGGCGACCCCGCGTCGGAAACCTTCCTGTCCGAGATCATTGGCGCGGCGGCGTTCACCAGCCGCCACATGAGCATGGAGTCGATCTACGAATACGGTTCGCGCGCCGGGCTGTGGCGCCTGCTGCGCATGTTCGAGGAGCGCAAGCTGCCGCTGACCATCTTCGGCGTGTCGATGGCGCTGCAGCGCAACCCCGAGGCGGTGGCTGCTTTCCAGCAGCTGGGCCACGAAATCGCCTGCCACGGCCTGCGCTGGATCACCTACCAGAATATGGACGAGGCCACGGAGCGCGCCCACATGAAGGAAGCGGTGGAAATCATTAAAGAGCTTACGGGCGCGCCACCGCTGGGCTGGTACACCGGCCGCGACTCCCCCAACACCCGCCGCCTGGTCGTCGAACATGGCGGTTTCCGCTACGATGCCGACTATTACGGCGACGATCTGCCATTCTGGCAGGAAGTTGCGCACACGGGCGCCGATGGCAAACCCGCCGTCACACCCCAGCTGATCGTCCCCTACACCCTGGATACGAACGATATGCGCTTTGCCGCCATGCAAGGCTTCAATAGCGGAACGCAATTTTTCGACTACCTGAAGGACGCTTTCGACGTACTCTATAAGGAAGGGGATCCGAATGGCCTGAACCAGCCGAAAATGCTGTCCATCGGCTTGCACTGCCGGCTGGTGGGGCGTCCGGCGCGGGCAGCGGCGCTGGCGCGCTTCCTCGACTATGTCCAGGGTCACGAAGGCGTGTGGATCACGCGCCGCATCGATATAGCGGAGCACTGGCACCAGCACCATCCGTATATGCCAAAGCGCTGATATCCGAAATCAGCGAATTCGTATAAACGAGGTGGGGCCCAGTGTTAATCTTGCAAGGTGGGACTAATGCGAGGCCAAGATGTCAGAACCGATCCGTTTTTATTACCGCGGCAGTGTGCATGAAGTGCGCGACGCCGCTCCGACGCAGACTGTGCTCCAGCATCTGCGCGAGGACTTGCACTGCACCGGTACCAAGGAGGGCTGCGCCGAAGGCGACTGCGGCGCCTGCACTGTCGTGCTGGGCGGATTGGACGCGAACGGCAAGCTTGAGCTGAAAGCCGTCAATTCCTGCATCCAGCTCACCCCTACGCTGGACGGCAAGGCCCTGTTCACCGTGGAAGACCTGCAGCAGCCGGACGGCGCGCTGCATCCCGTGCAGCAGGCGCTGGTCGAGTGCCACGGTTCGCAATGCGGCTTCTGCACGCCGGGGTTCGCGATGTCGCTGTGGGGCATGTACCTGAAGCAGGAAGGCAAACGCCCGGAGCGCAAGGAAATCGACGACTGCCTGTCCGGCAACCTGTGCCGCTGCACGGGCTACCGCCCCATCATCGACGCGGCCCAGCGCATGGTCGAACTGCCGAAAGTGGAATTCAACCGGGCCCGCCTGACCGAGCAACTGGCCGCGCTGAAGCGCGAACAGCTGGCGGTGTACTCGGCGCACGGCCAGACCTTCCTCGCCCCGCGCACCCTCGATGAACTGATCCAGCTGCGCGCAGCCAATCCGGACGCCGTGCTGCTCGCCGGCTCCACCGACGTGGGCCTGTGGATCACCAAGCAGATGCGCGAGCTGAACGACATCATCTATCTCGGCCACGTTGATGCGCTGAAGATGCAGCGCCAGATTGGCGACAAGCTGGAAATCGGTTCCGGCGTGTCGCTGGAGGATGCTTACAACGCCTTGTGCGAATACTATCCGTCCCAATTGGGCGAGATGCGCCAGCGCTTTGCTTCGCTGCCGATCCGCAACGCGGGCACGCTGGGCGGCAATGTCGCCAACGGTTCGCCGATCGGCGATTCCATGCCCTGGCTGATTGCGCTGGGCGCCGAGGTTGTGCTGTGCGGTGCGGCCGGCGAGCGCGTGCTGCCGCTGGAAGCCTTCTACCTCGACTATATGAAGAAGGACTTGCAGGCGGACGAATTCGTGCAGGCCGTGCGTGTGCCCCTGCCGCGGGCCGACGTGCAGTTCCGCACCTACAAGCTGGCCAAGCGCTTCGACCAGGATATCTCCGCCGTGTGTGCCGCCTTCGCCTTCCGCATGGCGGATGGCGCCATCGCCGAAGCCCGCATCGCTTTCGGCGGCATGGCTGCCACACCGAAGCGCGCAGTGCGCACCGAAGCGCTGCTGCAGGGACGCGCCTGGAGCGAAGCAGCCATGCGTGAAGCAATGGCGATGCTGGCCCAGGATTACGACCCGCTGACCGATATGCGCGCCAGCAGCGAGTACCGCATGAAGACGGCGCAGAACCTGCTGCGCCGCTTCTGGCTTGAAACGCGCAGTGAAGCACCGCTGGCCACCCAGGACGTCAATGCCTTTGCGTTCAGCGCGTGAAAGGAATCATCATGAATCATCCCGTCACTCCTGAACTGAAGGCCGCCGGCTGGACCGGCGTCCACGTTGCGCGCCCTCACGAATCGGCCGAACTGCATGTGCTGGGCCAGGCTGCCTATACGGACGATATTCCCGAGGTGCAGGGCACCTTGCACGCGGCGCTGGGCCTTTCGTCCAAAGCACATGCGCGCATCCTGTCGCTGGATCTGGACGCCGTGCGCGCCATGCCCGGCGTGAAAGCCGTCTACACGGTTGCCGATATCCCGGGGACCAATGACTGCGGGCCGATCATCCACGATGACCCCATCCTGGCCGATGGCGAAGTGTTCTACGTGGGACAGCCCATTTTCATCGTGGTGGCGGATACGCACACGAACGCCCGCCGTGCGGCAAAGCGCGGCAAGGTTGAATACGAAGACCTGCCTGCCATCCTGACGCCGCAGCAGGCCAAGGCGGCCAACTCCTATGTCCTGCCGCCGATGCACCTGACGCGCGGCGATTGCGCGGCAGCTTTCGAGCGCGCTCCACACAAGGTGCAGGGCCAGCTCTACGTCGGCGGGCAGGAACAGTTCTACCTCGAAGGCCAGATCGCTTACGCGGTCCCGAAAGAGAACAGGGGCATGCTGGTGCAGTGCTCCACCCAGCACCCGAGCGAGATGCAGCACGTGGTTGCGCATGCGCTGGGCCTGCACTCGCACCATGTGCAGGTCGAGTGCCGCCGCATGGGCGGGGGCTTCGGCGGCAAGGAATCGCAGTCCGCAATGTGGGCTTCGACGGCGGCGATTGCTGCCTCTCGCCTGGGCCGTCCGGTCAAGCTGCGCGCCGACCGCGACGACGACATGATGGTCACCGGCAAGCGCCACTGCTTCTACTACGAGTACGAAGTGGGCTATGACGATAACGGCCGCATCGTGGCGGCCAAGGTCGATATGACTTCGCGCGCCGGCTTCTCGGCGGATTTGTCCGGCCCTGTCGCCACGCGCGCCGTCTGCCACTTCGACAATACCTACTACCTGTCCGACGTCGATATCCGCGCTGCCTGCGGCAAGACCAATACCCAGTCGAACACGGCGTTCCGCGGTTTCGGCGGCCCGCAAGGCGCCATCGCCATCGAATACATCATCGACGAGATTGCGCGCAACCTGGGTCGCGATCCGCTGGATATCCGCTGCCTGAATTTCTACGGCAAGGAAGACCGCAACGTGGCGCCCTATGGCCAGGTGATCGTGGACAACGTGATCCATGAGCTGGTGGCGGAGTTGGAGGAAAGCAGCGAGTACCGCGCGCGCCGTGCAGCCGTTGCCGCCTTTAACGCGAGCAGCCCTGTGCTGAAGCGCGGCCTGGCGCTGACGCCGGTGAAATTCGGCATCGCCTTCAATGTGACGCACCTGAACCAGGCGGGCGCTCTCGTGCATGTGTATGTGGACGGTTCGGTGCTGGTCAATCACGGCGGCACGGAAATGGGGCAGGGCATCAACACCAAGGTAATGCAGTGCGTGGCGCATGAACTGGGCCTGGACCTGGAACGTGTGCGCATCACGGCAACCGATACGAGCAAAGTCGCCAACACGTCCGCCACCGCAGCGTCCACGGGCGCGGATCTGAACGGCAAGGCGGCGCAGGATGCAGCGCGCCAGATCCGCGAGCGTCTGGCGGCGTTCGCGGCGAAGCAGTATGGCGGCGAAGCGGCCGATGTCCGGTTCTATGGCAACGAGATCCATGTGGCTGGCCTGAGCCTGCCGTTTGCGGAACTGGTGCAGAAGGCTTACCTGGCGCGCGTTCAGCTCTGGTCGGACGGCTATTACGCCACGCCGAACCTGCACTGGGATCCGAAGACGATGAACGGCCATCCGTTCTCCTACTATGCCTACGGCGCGGCCGTATCCGAAGTGGTGGTCGATACGCTCACGGGCGAATGGAAGCTGCTGCGCGCCGATGCCCTGTACGACGCGGGCGCGTCGCTGAATCCGGCGATCGATATCGGCCAGGTGGAAGGCGCCTTCATTCAGGGCATGGGCTGGCTGACCACCGAGGAGCTGTGGTGGAACCCGCTGGGCAAGCTGATGACGCATGCGCCGTCCACCTACAAGATTCCCGGGATTTCGGACTGCCCGGCTGATTTCCGCGTGAAGCTGTTCGAGAACCGCAATGTGGAGGATTCGATTCACCGCTCCAAGGCGGTAGGCGAGCCGCCGCTGCTGCTGCCGTTCTCGGTGTTCTTCGCAATTCGCGACGCGGTTTCCGCGGTTGGCGATCATAAGGTCAATCCGCCGCTGAACGCGCCGGCTACCAGCGAAGAGATCCTGCGCGCGATTGCGGCGGTGGAAGCAGCATGAAGGACTGGCTCACTGTGCCGGACGCCCCGGCTGTCCTCGTGACGGTCGCCCGCGTCGAAGGCTCCGCTCCGCGCGAGGTTGGCGCCAAGATGCTGGTGACTGCGCATACGCAGTTCGATACCATCGGCGGCGGCCACCTCGAACATCGCGCGTTCGATATCGCGCGCTCCATGCTCGCCGGCGATGCCGCGTCGGGCGCCGCCGCGCTGCCGCACTATGAGCGGTTTCCCCTTGGCCCTCGCCTCGGCCAGTGCTGCGGCGGCGTCGTCTGGCTCACCTTCGAGCACGTCGCCGGCGAAGTCGCCGATGTGCTGCACGCCCTGCGAGGCCGGCGCACCGAGGATAGCTGGCGCTATACCGCGCTGGATGGCGCTCCCGCCTGCGGCGTCGTGGATGCTCATGGGCGCCACCTTGCCGGTGCGCAGCCGCCGGAAGGCCTGCCGCGCGAGCAGGCGGGCGTGGCAGCCGATGCAAGCGGCCGCCGCTGGCTGGTCGATCCCTGCCTGGCCCCGCGCGCGCACCTGGTGCTGTTCGGCGCCGGCCACGTTGGCGCGGCGATTGTGCGCGCGCTCGGCCCGCTGCCATGCACCGTCACCTGGGTCGATGAACGCGAGGACATGTTCCCGCAAGATGAACTGCCGCCAAACGTGCGCATCGAGGCGACGGACACGCCCGAGGCTTGCGTCGACGATGCCCCGCCGCACGCAAGCTACCTGGTCATGACCCACAGCCACGCGCTGGACCAGCGCCTGTCCGAAGCCATCCTGCGGCGCGAAGACGTCGGCTGGTTCGGCCTGATCGGCTCCAAGACCAAGCGCGCGCAATTCACATCCAGGCTGGAAGCGCGCGGACTCGATGCCTCGCGGATGGTATGCCCGGTCGGCGTCCCGGGTATCATCAACAAGGCGCCGGCGGTCATCGCCGCATCGGTTGCCGCACAATTACTGATGGTCTGGGAAGACCAGACGAAAGACTGAAACAATGAACACCAAGCACAATGTGCAAGCCTACCGCGCAGGCTTGCTGCATTTTCACGCCGATCCGGCCTTCATCGAGCACGCCCATGCCTGGCATGAGGATGGCCTGTTGATTGTGGAGGACGGCAGGATCAGTGCAGCCGGCGACTACGCCACCCTGCACGCCACGCTGCCGCCCGAAGCGGTAGTGCACGACTACCGCGGCAAGATCATCATGCCCGGCTTTATCGACGCCCACGTGCATTATCCGCAGACGGACATGATCGCGTCTCCCGCCCCCGGCCTGTTGCCCTGGCTGGAGCAGTACACCTTCCCCACCGAGCGCAAGTTCTCCGACCCGGAGCACGCCGCGCAGACGGCCGAATTCTTCCTCGACGAATTGCTCCGCAACGGCACCACCACGGCCATGGTCTACTGCACCGTCCACCCGCAATCGGTGGATGCCTTCTTCACCGCCAGCGAGAACCGCAACCTGCGCATGATCGCCGGCAAGGTGATGATGGACCGCCATTGCCCGGACTTCCTGTGCGACACGGCGGAAGGGGGCGCGCGCGAAACGGAGGAACTGATCCAGCGCTGGCACGAAATGCGGCCGCCAGCTGTATGCGATCACGCCGCGCTTCGCACCCACGTCGACCGAAGCGCAGCTGCAGTTGGCGGGCGAACTGGCGCAGAAATATCCGGACACCTTCCTGCAGACCCACGTTTCGGAAAACCAGGAAGAATGCCAGTGGGTGCAGCAGCTGTTCCCGCAAGCGCGCAGCTACCTGGACGTGTATGACCGCTACGGCATGATGCGTCCGCGCGCCGTATATGGCCATTGCATCTGGCTGAACGAACGCGATCGCGAGCGCATGGCGGAAACGAAGTCCGCAGCGGCGGTGTGCCCCACGTCCAACCTGTTCCTGGGCAGCGGCCTGTTCGACTTCGAGCAGGCGGACAAGCACCGCATGCTGATGTCCCTCGCCACGGACGTTGGCGGCGGCACTTCCTTCTCCATGTTGCAAACGATGAATGAAGCCTATAAAGTAGCGCGCTTGAAGGGCAGTTACCTGCCTGCCATGCGCATGTTCTACCTGGCGACCCTGGGGGCGGCGCGCAGCCTGCAGCTGGACGATACCATCGGCAGCTTCGCCGCCGGCTGCGAGGCGGATTTCATCGTCGTCGATCCGCAGGCCACGCCGCTGCTGGCGCGCCGCAGCGCCAACACGGAAAGCCTGGAAGAACAGCTGTTCGCACTGGCCCTGCTGGGCGATGACCGCGTGATCGCGGCCACGTATTCGGCGGGGCGCCTGGTGCACGAGCGCAGGCAGGAGGGCTGACCGATACGATCAACCTGAAAGAGACCGCCCATGAAAAAAACTCTCCCGAGCCTGCTGATCGCACTGGCTTTCGCCGCACCCGCAGTGAATGCCGCCAGCAACCAGGAAATCACCGCGCGACACTTTGCTTCGCTGGTGTCGGGAGAACCGAAGACGGCGGAACTGTCGCTGTTCTTCACCATGATGCCGAAGGGCGGCGACCTGCATAACCATTACTCGGGCTCCATCTACGCCGAGCAGTACCTTGAGTGGGTGGACAAGCAGGGCTATTGCATCGACAAGGAATCCTCACGAATTGTCACTGACAAGGCCCAGCGAACGCCGAACTGCGTGAGCGCCCAGGAGCTGGTGGTCGATAACGGCGCGCTGCGCAACCTGTTGCAGCGCTGGTCGGTGAAGGACTTCTACAATCACAGCGGCCTGCAAACGCCACCCGACCACACTTTCTTCGAAACCTTCGGCTACTTCAACGCCGTCGCCTCGACCAATACCAACGAAGGCCTGAAGACGCTGAAGCAGCGCGCCATCGATGAAAACCTGGGCTATATCGAAACCGTTTTCGAAATCGCCCCGATCACCGTCGATCCGGACTTCGACAAGTCGCTGAAGAATGACAGCACCCTGCCGCAGCAGCTGGATGGCTACCTGAAAAAGCTGGAAGCCAATCCTTCCTTCAACAAGGGTATCCAGGATTATGTCGCGAACGTCGAAGCCAGCAGCGCCGGCATCGACGATGAGAACTTCACGATGCGCTACCAGCCTTTCGTGCTGCGCTTCCTGACGCCGTCCATGGTGTTCTCGCAAATGGCGGCCGGCTTCAAGCTGGCCATGGCCAATCCGAAAATCGTGGCGGTGAACATCGTCGGCGCCGAGCACTTTTACGTCTCCATGCGCGACTACAGCCTGCACATGAAGATGTTTAACTACCTGAAGTCGAAATACCCGCAGGTAAAACTGTCGCTGCACGCGGGTGAACTGGCGCTGGGCATGGTGCCACCGGAAGGCCTCAAGTTCCACATCGGGGAAGCGATCGACGTGGCCGGCGCCCAGCGCATTGGCCACGGCATGGACATTGTCCACGAGCGTAATGCGGCTGCGCTGATGAAGAAGATGCGTGATCGCAAGATTCCCGTAGAAGTGAACCTGACCAGCAATGAATTCATCCTGGGCGTGAAAGGCGAGGCCCATCCGGTCACCGTGTACCGCAAATTCGGCGTGCCGTTTGTGCTCTCCACGGATGACGCGGGCGTTTCGCGCAACAATCTGTCGAATGAATATGTGCTGTTCGCAAGCCGCTACAAAACCAGCTATCCGGAAGTCAAAAAGCTGTCATATGACAGTATTCGTTACAGCTTCCTCGCCGATGGCGACAAGCAGCGCCTGCTGAAACAGCTGGATGAACGTTTTGCCAAGTTCGAAGCGGATGTTGCAACTTCGCTGCAGAAACCAGTGAAATAATGTCATTACACGCCAGGCGGCACGTCGCTGCCGGGTCTGCATGTGGCTGCTTTGCCACACTTTTCTTTTGTTACATCTTCCCTGTAATAAATTTTGCTTGAAGCAAATTCAAGCACTTGTGCCTGATCTATAATTCGGCCCCGCAGCCTTCCCCCTGAACAGCACCACTGATGACACATTCGTGTCGATCTAGACCTTTTGCGTATAAATCCGCAAGGGAAAACGAATTTGTCATCGTTTGGCTAGTTCATGCATAGTTGCTTGATAAATAAAACATTATGCACGTCGGGAAACAAATACGTGTCACAGAGTTGTCATAAAAGCGTCACGCTCCTGAAAAATGGGGCCGCTAGACTCGCTGGTTGGCTAATAATTAAGCAATATTAGTATTAGTAAAAGAGGGATGTAGACGGGAGAGTCACGAGCAATACCGTTCATGTCCGAATAACTGTGTCTTTTTTGGGGTTACTACAATGATGAAACAAAAACGGCTACGGCTGACGCAGATCGCGTTTAGCCTGTCTCTGGCGCTGGCGGCTCCCGCCTTTGCGCAGAACACCACCTCCGCGATCGGTGGCCGCATCTCCGCAGCCGACGGCAAACCTGCGGCTGGTGCTCAGATCAGCATCCTGCACGTTGAATCCGGATCCGTCTCCAATGTAGTAGCCGACGCAGAAGGCCGTTATGTCGCCCGCGGCCTGCGCGCTGGTGGTCCTTACACCATCACCATCACCAAGAACGGTATCACCGAGAAGCGCGAAGGCGTGTTCATCGAACTGGCGCAGACCGCCAACGTCGATGCCACCATCGGCGCTCCGATGCAGACCGTGACCATCGCCGGCGTGGCTGGCGGCCGTAGCGAAAAATTCTCCAAGACCTCGATGGGCTCCGGCACCAGCATCAGCTCCGCTGAACTGGCGATCCAGGCTTCCATCCAGCGTAATCTGCAGGACTACGCCCGTACCGACCCGCGCGTTTCGCAGACCGACAAGGAACGCGGCGAACTGTCCGTGGCCGGCCAGAACTCCCGCTACAACAGCCTGACCATCGACGGCGTGGCCGTGAACGATACCTTCGGCCTGGAAGCCAACGGCTCCCCGACCGCCAAGCAGCCGATCTCGATCGAAGCGATCCAGTCGGTGCAGGTGAACGTGGCCAACTACGACGTGACCCAGAAGGGCTACACCGGCGGTAACATCAACGCCGTGACCAAGTCCGGTACCAACCAGGTGAAAGGCTCCGTCTACTACGTCTTCCGTAACGACAAGCTGGCCGGCGACCGCTACAACTCGGCCAACGACACCTACTCCGCACCGGCTCCGTTCAAGGAAACCACCAAGGGCGCAACCGTTGGTGCTCCGCTGATCAAGGACAAGCTGTTCATCTTCGCCGGCTACGAAAAGCTGGAATCGACCCGTACCGCTCCGGCCTTCGGTCCATTGGGTTCGAACCTGACCAACGTGGGCGTGACCCCGTCGGCCATCGCCAGCGCGCAGACCATCGCCAAGAACACCTACGGCATCGATATCGGCAGTGACAAAGTGCCTGAAGGCCTGATGCTGAACGTGACCGACAAGCTGGTCAAGTTCGACTGGAACATCAACGATGACCACCGCCTGATGGTCCGCTGGTCCAAGACCGACCAGTCCGAGCCGCAGTTCTCCGGCCTGTCCGCTACCGGCCTGTCGCTGAACACCGAGTGGTACACCCAGAACAAGACCATCGAGACCAAAGTCGCCCAGCTGACCTCCGACTGGACCCCGACCTTCTCGACCGAAGTCAAGTTCTCCCAGCGTGACTATGACTCCCTGCCGGCCCTGAACTCCAACCTGCCGCTGGTCGGCCTCCAGTTCAGCGGCGCACTGCCAGCCGGTTCGCCAGCCGGCGTGTCGACCGGTAACCGCTTCCTGAACTTCGGTACCGACAACAGCCGTCAGCTGAACGTGCTGGGCACCAAGACCAAGGATGCCTACGTCGGCGCCAACTGGGCGCTGGGCGACCACGACATCAAGTTCGGCGGTGACCTGAACAAGAACGACGTGTACAACGCCTTCCTGCAGAACGTGTGGGGCAACTACACCTTCAACTGCGTGAACGGTGCATCGTACGAGTTCAAGGGCAACACCACCATCGCCAACTGCTCGACCCTGTCCAACGCGGACTACGAAGCAGCCGTGCTGGAAAACTTCCGCCGCGGCCGTCCAAGCTCCTACCTGGTCCAGGTGGCAGCGCCTGGCCGCACCCTGAATGACGCGATCTCCCAGTTCAGCTTCAAGAACTACGGCCTGTTCGTGCAGGACGTATGGTCCGTCAACAAGAACCTGACCGTGCAGGCAGGCGTACGTGTTGACTACGCGGACATCGGCGAGTCCCCGCTGAAGAACAATGCTGTTGCTGCTCCGGTTGGCGCGATCGTGAACGGCCGTGCAACCGGCGGCTTCGGTCTGGACAACACCAAGACCTTCGACGGCCAGAAACTGTGGCAGCCGCGCGTAGGCTTCAACTACAAGGTTGACGGCGAGCGCCAGACCCAGATCCGCGGTGGTGCAGGCCTGTTCCAGGGCGCTGCAATGACCGTGTGGCTGTCCAACCCGTTCTCCAACACCGGCGTTGCCACCAACGTGCTGGGTTGCGGCACCAGCGGCTTCTCCGCCTGCTCGACCACGGCCGGCATCTTCACTCCGGACATTACCAAGCAGCCGACCAACTTCAGCGGCGCGCAACCTGCTGCGAACGTGGACGCCCTGGCTCCTGGCCTGCGTCAGCCTTCGACCTGGAAGGCCAATATCGCGATCGACCACGAACTGCCGTGGTACAACATGGTCATCGGCGCGGAATTCCTGAAGCTTAAGACCCGCGACGCGATCTACTACCAGAACCTGAACCTGGGCGATCCGACCAAGATCGGTTCCGATGGCCGCGCTCTGTTCTACACCGCACAGGGCTACAACCCGGCTTGCTGGACCTCCACCGGCAACCTGAGCACCGGCGTCTGCTCCGGCTTCCGCGCCAAGTCCCAGTCGAACGCTTCGTTCAACAACGTGCTGGTAGCGACCCAGACCGACCAGGGCTACTCCAACCTGGCCACCGTGTCCCTGAGCCGTCCGCTGATCGGTGGCTTCGGCTGGTCGCTGTCCTACACCTACAGCGCCGCGAAGGAAGTGTCCCCGCTGACTTCCTCGACCTCCAGCTCGAACTTCCTGAGCCGCTCGATCTTCAACCCGAACGAAGAAGTATCGGCTAACTCGGCTTACCTGGTGAAAGACCGCGTCAACGCCATCGTGAACTTCCGCAAGGCGTTCTGGGGCTCCTACCGCACGACCTTCGGCCTGTTCTACGAAGGCCGTACCGGCAAGCCATACAGCTGGACCTTCAACAACGACATGAACGGCGACTCCTCCGCTGGTAACGACCTGATGTACATCCCGTCGAAACCAGGCTCGGGCGAAGTCGTCTTCGTCGGCGACACCGCAACCAACCACGCCAACGAAGACAAGTTCTGGAGCATCGTGAACTCCAACCGCGCACTGCGTAATGCAGCGGGCGGCGTGGTGCAGCGTAACAGCGCTTTCGCACCATGGACCAACAGCTTCGACGTGCGCATTGCACAGGAACTGCCGGGCTTCTTCACTGGCCACAAGGCTTCCTTCACCTTCGACATCCTGAACGTGGGTAACCTGCTGAACAAGAAGTGGGGCCGTATCAACGAAGTGGGCTTCCAGACCAACGGCGGCCAGGCTCGTTCCTTCGTGGACTTCGCTGGTATCGACCCATCCGGCAAGTACATCTACCGCCTGCGTGACAGCGTAGAGCCGTTCGATGTGCGCCAGGTGAAGGGCGAGTCCCAGTGGGCAATGCAGGCCACCTTCAAGTACGAGTTCTAAGAACTTCGCTTGATATAGTTTGATACACGGGGCCGGTGGAAACACCGGCCCTTTTGTTTGTACAATGGATTCTTTGCTTTTTTGTTTTCTGCCATGCGATCTTCCTTGCGGCCTTTGCTACTTGCGGCCCTGCTGAGCGGCTGCGCTGCGTTCCGGCCCGCCGACCAGGTCGAACTCAATCTCGTTGCCCTGAATGACCTGCACGGCCACCTCGAAGCTTCGCGCTTCAACGGCGGCAAGGCCGGCGGCATCGATACCATCGCCGCGGCGCTGCAGGACTGGCGCAAGGACGATCCGGAACTGGTGCTGGTGGGCGCCGGTGACATGATCGGCGCCAGCCCCGCCATGTCCGCCATGTGGGCGGACGAGCCGACCATCGCCGCGCTGAACATGCTGGGCATGCGCGTGACCTCGGTGGGTAATCACGAATTCGACCAGGGCCGCGTTGAGCTGATGCGCCAGGTGAAGGGCGGTTGCGCTTCGCCGCGCCCGGACAAGGCTTGCAAATATGCGCCCGTCTACGATGGCGCAAAGTTCGGCTACCTCGCCGCCAACGTCATCGACACGCGCAGCAACGCGCCATTGCTGCCTGGCTACAGCATCGAGGATGTGAAAGGCGTAAAGGTCGCCTTCATCGGCGCCGTGCTGAAGGATTTGCCGGAACTGGTTGCCGCCAGCGGGATCGGTGGCCTGCAGATCACGGACGAAGCGCAGGCCATCAACAAGCTGCTGCCGCAATTGCGCGAGCAGGGCGCCACCGTGTTCGTGGTGCTGATCCATCAGGGCGGTAAGCGCGCCCACGACAGCGAAGCCGGCGCGTATTGCGACGACCTGACTGGCGATATCGTGGACGTGGTCAAGCGCCTCGATCCGGCTATCCGCCTGGTGGTCAGCGGCCATTCCCATTTCGGGTATGTGTGCAAAGTCGATGGCCGTGTGGTGACGCAGGCGGAGATGGGCGGCCATATGCTGTCGCGCATCCGCATGATGGTGGACAAGCAGACCGGCGCGCTGGTCGATGTCAGCGCGCGCAACGTGGTGATGGAGCCAGGCCGTTTCGGCGACGAACCGAAAGCCCGTGAATTTGTCGCTGCCGTGCGTGAACGCAGCAAAGCCGCGCTGGCCACGCCGGTCGCCACACTGGGCGCCTCGACCATCGACAAGGAGCTGATGAAGGATTCCGAAGAATCCCCCATGGGGCAGGTGCTGGCGGACGCCACGCTGTATGCGGCCCGCCCTTGGGGCGCTCAGATCGCCTTCATGAATACGGGCGGCGTGCGCGCCAACCTGGAAACGAAGGCCGGCAATGTCGCCTCGATGGGCGATGTGCAGGCTGTGCTGCCGTTCGGGAATGAGCTGGTGGTGATGAATATGACAGGCGCCCAGATCCGCGCGCTGCTGGAGGAGCAGTGGATAGGCTCCCAGTGGGAAAAGCGCGGCCTGTTGCAAGTCTCCGAAGGCTTCACTTACCAGTACGACACGCGCAAACCCGTGGGCGAGCGCATCGTGCCGGACAGCGTGACGCTGAACGGCGTGCGTATCGAGGACAGCAACAGCTACCGCGTGGCGGCCAATGGCTTCATTGCCGCCGGTGGTGACGGCTTCACCACCTTCAAGCTGGGTACGAACCGCGTCAAGACGGGCGTGCGCGATGTGGACTCGCTGGCGCAGTACCTGGTGCGCCGCGAGAACGACCGCCGTCCCGTGGGCGAACATGCCGCAACACAGCGCTTCATGCACGTTAACTAAAGGATTACTATGCGCCGCTTTATTCTCGCCGCCGCACTGGCCGCCGCTTTCGGCAGCGCCCATGCGGACTTCCGCATCCCGGGCTTTGAACTGGTGCAGACCGTACCCGTCGAAACCACGCTGCACAGCGACGACCTGCGCGATCCGATCACCGTTTGGTCGGAGCTGTTCGACAATGCAAAGACCGAGATCGCCATCGGCCAGTTCTACGCAGCCAGCAAGCCGGGCGCGCCCTTCGAGCGCGTGATCGAGCGCCTGGAAGCGGCCGGCAAGCGCGGTGTGAAGATCCGCTTCCTGCTGGACCAGAAGGGCATCGGCCTGTCCGAAGCTTCTACGCTGGAGCGCATCAAGGCGATTCCGAATCTCGAATTCCGCGTGCTGGACTATAACAAGCTGACAGGCAACGGCATCATCCACGCCAAGTACTTGATCGTGGACCGCGCCAACGCCTTCGTCGGCAGCCAGAATTTCGACTGGCGCTCCTTCACTCACATCCACGAAACGGGACTGCGCATTACGGAGCCGAAGATCGTCGGCGAAGTCCAGGCGATTTTCGAGCAGGACTGGGCCGCGCAAGCCGCCCTCGCGCAGGGCAAGACTGTGGCGCCGCTGCAGGCGAAAGGCGCTGTGCTGGCGTCGGCCGCGCCACGCGCAGATGCAAGCGTCACCGGCGAAGCGGCCACGCTGCTCTCCAGCCCGGCCGCCTTCAATCCACCCGGCGTGCTGGACTCCGAACTCACCTTGCCGGCCCTGCTGGCCGATGCGAAGGAAGAGGTCCGCGTACAACTGCTCGACTACGCGCCCCTGAGCTATGGCCCGAAAGGCACGCGCCCTTACTACGCGGTGATCGACAACGCCGTGCGCGCCGCCGCCAACCGCGGCGTGAAAATCAAGCTGATGGTCTCCAACTGGAACCTTGAAACGCCTGCACAGGCTTACCTCAAGAGTCTGGCCCTGCTGCCGAACGTGGAAATCCGCGTGGTCACGCTGCCGAAAGCGTCCACCGGCTTCATCCCGTTCGCGCGCGTCATCCACAGCAAGACCATGGTCATCGACAACAAGCTGGCCTGGGTCGGCACCAGCAACTGGTCGGGCGGCTACTTCGACCTGTCGCGCAATATCGAAGTGGTGATGCGCAACGAGCAGATGGCGAAGCGCCTGGCAGCGCTGCATGAACAAACCTGGAGCTCGCAATACGCGCAGCCGCTGGACGTGAACAAGAACTACCCGAAACCAAGCAAAGGTAAAGAGGAATGAAAAAGCTTGCAGTCATCGCGGCCATCGGCGCCGCCTTCATCTCGACGAATGCAGCTGCCTGGGGCAATGCCGGCCACCGCGTGGTCGGCTCCATTGCCGATAAGCTGATCAAGGGCAGCAATGCGGAAAAGCAGGTGCAGGCCCTGCTGCAGCCGGGCGAGTCGCTGGAATCGATCGCCAACTGGGCCGACTGCGTGAAGGGCACTTACTGCGGCCCGCAATCGCCGGAGATGGTCGAGTATGTGAACGCGAACCCGCAGCACTCCGAGTACCACTACACGGACGTGCCGTTCCAGCTGAACGAATACCACGACCACGGCGTAGGCACGGCCGATGTCGATATCGTGCAGACGATGAAGCAGGCGGTGCTCGTCCTGCAGAACAAGGACACGCCGGAAACCAACCCGCACAAGTTCAGCAAGCGCCAGGCGCTGCTGATCCTGACCCACCTGGCCGGCGACATCCACCAGCCGCTCCATGTGGGCGCAGCTTTTGTCAGCAAGGACGGCAAATTCGTTGTGCCGAAGACGCATGAAGAAATCGATTCGCTGAACATCTTCGATTCGCGCGGCGGCAACAACCTGCAGATGGACGAAGCGGCGCTGGCAGTATCGAGCGCGAAGCTGATTCCGCCGGCCGATGTGCCGCCGGAAGCATCGAAATTCCCGACCAAGCCTTTCCACTCCTATTGGGACACCACCGTCGTCGATTACGCGATGCGCCGCACCAGCAAGCGCACGCCGGAACAGTTCGCGCAATGGGCCGTGGACAGCAAGCCGACGATCGCCGCCAGTACGGGCGAAGTGGCAAGCTGGCCCTACCAATGGGCCAATGATGCGCTGGTCGTTTCGAAGCAGGCTTACGCTGACGTGAGTGTCGGTGCGGCCAGCAAGCAGACCAGCCGCAGCACCGGCGAAAGCTATACCGTGTGGGCGATGACAGTGCCCGACAACTACCCCGTACCTTCCTCCGCAATTGCACGCGAACAGCTGGTCAAGGGCGGCTACCACCTTGCCGCCATGCTGCAGAAGATCTGGCCTTGACTGTGCAGCGGCCGTTGCGGCCGTGTGCAAAAGGGCGGAGGGGAGGGCGCGGTAACCGCCCAGGTCCGCGCGCTGGTCTTCTGTGCCAGCTCATCAATCTCCCCCCGCTTCCTTGCAATATAGTCCTCTGACTGACTGGATACAATGAAAAAACCCCGCCGCAGCGGGGTTTTTTTTGCCCTGTCGTCTTAGCGCGACTCGGCCTATCGGGACTTGACGAACGGGACGCCGATTGCTTTCGGCGCCACCGATTTCGCCATCAGGCCCGCCAGCACGATCACGGTCACGACATAAGGCACCATCTGAATCAGCGCGCCTGGAATGCGGCCGATCACCGGCAGGTCCACGCCCTCGAGCTGGATTTGCACGGCGCCGAAAAAGCCGAACATCAGGCAGCCGAGGAAGGTGTAGACGGGACGCCAGTTGCCGAACACCATGGCCGTCAGCGCCAGGTAGCCGGCGCCGGCCGACATATCGCGCAGGAAGAAGCCCGACTGCACGATGGCAAGATAGGCGCCGGAGAAGGAGCACAGCACGCCCGCGATCAGTGCGGCCGTGTAGCGGGTGCGTTCGACCGATACGCCGGCCGCATCCGCTGCATGCGGGTTTTCGCCGCAGGCGCGCAGGCGCAGGCCGAAGCGGGTGTGATACAGCACCCAGTGCACCAGTGGCACCAGCAGGAAGGCCAGGTAGACCAGTACAGAGTGGCCGCCGATCAGCTTGGTATAAATCCAGCCCAGGCCCGGCACATCGGCCACCGCATCGCTGCCCGGCAGCACTACGTCGAACAGGCGGGCCTCACCCAGGTCCGGCGTGCGGCCGCCTTGCTGGAAGAAGTATTGCGCCAGCACGAAGGTCAGGCCGCTCATCGCGATATTGATGGCGATACCAGCCACCAGCTGGTTACCCTTCTGTGTAACCGCCACGAAGCCCTGCAGCAATGCCAGCGCGACGGAGACGCCCATGCCGGCCAGGATGCCCAGCCAGGGGTTTTTCGTCGCGAAGGCGACGGCGGCGGAGACGAAGGCCGATGCCAGGATCTTGCCTTCCAGGCCGATGTCGATCACGCCGGAGCGTTCGGAGAACAGGCCGGCCATGGCGGCGAAAATCAGCACCGGCGCATTGCGCACGGTGGAAACTACGATGGAGCCGAGATGCAGATCGTCGAGAGTCATGGTATTAGCCCTTTTTCAGCAGCTTGATGAGAGCCGGTGCGTAGAGGTTTTCCATCGCGCCGCAGAACAGGATGATCAGGCCCTGGATGAAGATGAAGGTTTCGGTCGGGATGTTCGGCTTTTCCAGCGAGAGGTCGAAGCCGCCCTGGATCAGGGCGCCGAACAGCACGGCGGACAGCAGGATGCCCACCGGATGCTGACGGCCCATCAGCGCGATCGCGATACCCACGAAGCCTGCGCCGCCGACGAAGTTCAGCGACAGGTAATGGGTGGAGCCGAGGATGGAGTTGACCGAGCCCAGGCCAGCCAGCGCGCCGGAGATGGCCATGGTGGCGATGATCATGGCCGAAATCTTCACGCCCGCATAGTGGGCCGCGTGCTTGTTCAGGCCCGTGGCGCGCAGCTTGTAGCCCCAGGACGAACGCCATACGGCCACGCCGTAGATCACCAGCGCCACGATGGCAAACAGGAAGCTCACGTTCAGCGGCGTGTCGCCCAGCACGGGGAACCAGGTGTTCAGGCGCGGCATTTCGGCGGCGGCCGAGAACACGCGCGAGGCGGTGTTCTGCTCACCGGCCGGGATCAGGTATTTCACGATCACGAAGTTCATCAGCGAAGCGCAGATGAAGTTGAACATGATGGTGGTCACCACGATGTGCGAGCCGCGTTTGGCCTGCAAGTAGCCCGGAATGAACGCCCACAGCGCGCCGAACAGGGCGGCGCCGATGATGCCGGCCGGGATCAGCAGATACCAGGGCAGGGTGGCGTCGAAGGCCAGCATGGCCAGCGTCAGGCCCAGGCCGCCGAAATACATCTGGCCTTCCGCGCCGATATTGAACAGGCCCGCCTGCATCGCGACCGACACGGCCAGGCCGGTGAACACGAAGGTCGAAGCGTAGAACAGCGTGTAGGACAAGCCTTCCGGATTGACGATGGCGCTGTTGATCAGGATCTGCATGGATTCCAGCGGGTCCTCGCCCAGCAAATGAATCACCAGCGCGGCCACCAGCAGCGCGGAGAGCAGGTTCAGGATGGGCAGGACAAAGCCGGTTGCCCAGCGTGGCATATCGTTCGTGGTCATGGTCAGTGTTTATGCATGCCGCCCATCAGCAGGCCGATGCGGGTGGTGTCGAATTCGTCGATTTTCAGTTCGCCGGTGATAGCGCCGCCGCACATCACGAGGATGCGGTCGGCCAGGGCGCGCACTTCTTCCAGTTCCACCGACACCAGCAGGATGGCCACGCCTGCGTCGCGCAGGGCCAGCAGCTGGGTGTGGATGGATTCGATGGTGCCGATGTCCACGCCGCGGGTGGGCTGGCCGACCAGCATCAGCTTGGGCTGGGCCAGCACTTCGCGCGCAATTACGACCTTCTGCTGGTTGCCGCCGGAGAGCAGGCCGATGCGCAGGTCCGGATTGGGCGGACGCACGTCGAACTCCTTCAGCAGGCCGGCGCAACGCTGGGCGATGCCCTTGAAGTCGATCAGGCCCCATTTGTTCTTCACCTTGTCCTGGTAGCCGAAGAAGGTGTTCTGCATCACGGAGAAGTTCTTGATCACGCCGTCGCGCAGGCGGTCTTCCGGCACGTGGCCGATGCCCAGCTCGCGGAATTTGGTCGGCAGGCCGTCGGCGTCGTGGCGCCTGCCGTAGGGCAGGGGCTGGCCTTCGAAATCGACTTCGCCGGCAGTGGGTAGGCTCATGCCGGACAGAATTTCCATCAGCTCCGACTGGCCGTTGCCGGATACGCCCGCAATCGCCACGATTTCGCCGGCGCGCAGGGTGAAGTTGATGTTCTGCAGCAGCTTGACGCCGTTATCGTCCTCCAGCTGCAGGTTCTTCACTTCCAGCACCGGCTTGCCCGGGTTGTAGGGCGCGCGCGGCAGGTTGTTCTCGATGGGACGGCCCACCATCATGTTCGCCAGTTCTTCCTTGGACGTTTCCGCGGTCTGCACGGCGCCGACCACGCGGCCGCCGCGCATCACGGTCACGGTGTCCGTGATGTCCATGATTTCCTGCAGCTTGTGGGTGATCAGGATGATGGTCTTGCCCTGTTCCTTGAACAGCTTGAGGATCTCGAACAGCGATTCCGTTTCCTGCGCGGTCAGCACGGCGGTCGGCTCGTCCAGGATCAGGATGTTGGCCGAACGGTAGATCTGCTTCAGGATTTCCACGCGCTGCTGGGCGCCCACGGAAAGGTCGTGGATGGTCGCCAGCGGATCGACGTCCAGGCGATAGCGTTCGCAGATTTCGCGCAGCTTGCGTTCCGCTTCCGCGCGGTGGGCTTTCAGCTGGAAGCCGCCTTCGGTGCCCAGCATCACGTTGTCCAGCACGGTCATGTTTTCGACCAGCATGAAGTGCTGGTGCACCATGCCGATGCCCAGGCGAATCGCTTCCTGCGAGGTGCGGATATGCTGGACTTTGCCATCCAACAGGATCTCGCCACCATCTGCATGGTAGTACCCGTAAAGGATGCTCATCAGCGTCGATTTGCCTGCCCCGTTCTCGCCCACCAGGCCGTGGACGGCCCCCTTGGCGATGCTGAAGCTGACGTCCGTATTCGCCTTTACCGCTCCAAAGTGCTTGGAGATATTGCGGAATTCAACAGCTGGCTGCATAAGGATTTTCAGGTCGTATTTACTGAAAAACGCGCCGTACGGGTATCCCCGTCGGCGCGTTCTCGTTAAAGGGAAAGCGAATTAGGCCGGGCAGGCGGCGTTGGTAGCTCGGATGTCGATGACCTTGATCTTGCCATCGATGATGTCCTTGCGCGCGCCCAGCACTTTCTTTTCGATCTCTGGCGTGATCAGCTTGCGATTGTGCTCGTCCAGCGCCCAGTCCACGCCGCCTTCCTTGATGCCCTTGGCGGTCACTCCGGCCTTCCAGGTGCCGTTCTTCATCTGCATGAAGGAGTCGTACACGGCGTTGTCCACACGCTTGACCATCGAAGTCAGCACGGAGCCGGGATACAGGTTGTTCTGGTTGGAGTCGACGCCGATGGACAGCTTGCCTTTTTCCTTGGCGGTCTGCAGATACGCCAAGGCCGGAACCTCCGGCCACGGCAAACACCACGTCCACGCCACGGTCGAATTGCGAGCGGGCCAGTTCGCCGCCCTTGGCCGGGTCATTCCAGGCCGCCGAAGTCGTGCCTACCATATTGGAGAACACTTCCGATTTCTTGTCGGTGGCTTTCGCGCCTTGTGCATAGCCGCAGGCGAAGGTGCGGATCAGCGGGATATCGATGCCGCCGATGAAGCCGAGCTTCTTGGACTTGGATGCCAGCGCAGCCGCCACACCCGCCAGGTAGGAGCCTTCTTCTTCCTTGAACGTCACGGAATTGACGTTATTGCCCTGGGCAACGCCGTCGATCAGCACGAAACGCACTTTCGGGAATTCCTTCGCGACTTTCTGCACGGCTTGCGTCTGGGCAAAGCCGATAGACGCGATCAGGTCCAGGTTCTTGCGGGCCAGGCCGCGCAGCACTTGTTCGGCCTGCGTGTCGCTGGAAGCCTGCACTTCGATGAACTTGACGCCCGTATCCTTGGAGAAGCGCGACGCGCCTTCGAAGGCGGACTGGTTGAAGGACTTGTCGAACTTGCCGCCCGCATCGTAGACGATGCCCAGCTTCGGGTCGGCCCGCGGATGCGCTGGCTGCGACCGCAAAAGCGGCGATCATCATGCTAAGTTGTTTGATTTTCATGTAGACACTCCTGGAGGTTCGCTATTGTATAGTTTTTGCGGGCCCTTCATCCACCTTCCGCCAGTCTTTCTTATACTGCGGCGCAAAAAGAAATTTCCACTGGGAAATTCATTGTCTTACGTCCTGTCGCCTCGTAACAACGATTTATACAATTTTGCTTAAAGATTACCTGACCAATTTTTAAGCACGTATTGAAATGGCAATATTGATTTAATGGCTTTCGCCGGGGTAAATCTTCGTTCAGTACTATGCAGTACGGGTTATATGTATGGCAAATACGTTTTTTCTTGTTTATTTATATCGATATCATCTTAATAGGTGGTTGCTCCTGGTAATTTTCCGACAGTCTTACCCGTGCTAGGATTCGCCCTTAAAAATCAGAATTCCTTTACTTTTAAATAAAGATTGGACATATAAGTTAATGAACACCACCATTAAATGCACTTTGATGGCGCTGGCTGTGGCTAGCGCTTTCCCCGCCCTGGCCCAGGACACCACCGCTACCCAGCCAGAGCAAAAAGTGTCTGGACAGCTGGAAACCGTGATCGTTACCGCGAACCGCCGCGCCGAGAACATTAAAGAAGTGCCAATGTCGATCTCGACCATGAAGGGCGAGAAACTGGACGTGCTGACCGCCGGCGGCGACGACATCCGCTTCATGTCCGGCCGTACCCCGTCGCTGAACGTCGAATCCGACTTCGGCCGTTCCTTCCCGCGTTTCTATATCCGCGGCCTGGGCAACACTGACTTCGACCTGAACGCTTCCCAGCCGGTTGGCCTGGTGTACGACGGTGTGGTGCAGGAAAGCCCGATGCTGAAAGGCTTCCCGGTCTTCGACGTGGAACAGATTGAAGTGCTGCGCGGCCCGCAAGGCACCCTGTTCGGCCGTAACTCCCCAGCCGGCGTGATCAAGTTCGACTCCGTGAAGCCGACCAACAAGCAGGAAGGCTATGTATCCGCCGGTTTCGGTAAGGATGGTGTGTTCAACGCCGAAGGCGCGTTCAATATGCCGATCAACGAGATGATCTCCACCCGCGTCTCGCTGCAGTCCCAGTCCCGTGACGACCGCGTGCACAACCCGCGCATCACCGGCACCCAGGACTTCGAAGGCTACAAGGACAACGCCGCCCGCGTGCAGGTGCTGTTCAAGCCGACCAAGGAATTCAGCGCCCTGTTCAATATCCACCACCGCGATATGGACGGCAGCGCAACCCTGTTCCGCGCCGGCATCATCAAGAAGGGCACCAATGAGCTGGTCGACAATTTCGACTACGGCTCTTACCCGACCGACGGCTTCAATGTCCAGAAGCTGAAAGTGACCGGTTCCAGCCTGACCCTGCGCTACGACCTGCCGGGCTACACCCTGCACTCGATCACCGGCTACGAAAAGGCCAAGTTCTACAGCCGCGCCGACGTGGACGGCGGCTACGGCGTCGGCGCCACCTCCGGCCCGGCTCCAGCCTTCATCCCGTTCACTTCCGAGACCGCCGACGGCCTGCCGGACCACAAGCAGATTTCCCAGGAATTCCGCGTCGAGTCCAACACCAAGGACCGCCTGCAGTGGACCGCCGGTGTCTACTACTTCAAGGAAGACATCACCGTCGATTCCTTCAACTTTGACACCCTGGGCGGCGGCGTAATCAACGGCTATGCACAGCAGACCCAGAATTCGCGTTCCTACGCAGTGTTCGGTTCCGCCAACTACGCCATCACCGATGTATGGAAAGTGCGCGCCGGTATCCGCTACACCGACGACAAGAAGGACTTCGTTGCAGCCCGCACCCTGACCCCGTTCGGCGGCGCAAATGTCGGTCCGAAGACCGCCCATCCGCAAGACACCAATGTCAGCTGGGACCTGAGCACCACCTATGAGCTGAACAAGGACACCAACCTGTACGGCCGCGTAGCGACCGGCTACCGCGCTCCGTCCATCCAGGGCCGCGTGCTGTTCGGCGACGATATCTCGGTGGGTGCCTCCGAGAAGAACCTGTCCGGCGAATTCGGTGTCAAGCAGGACTTCCTGAACAAGCGTGCACGCCTGTCCGCGACCGTGTTCAAGTACCGCGTGAAGGATTTGCAGCTGACCGCAGGTTCGGGCTCCGTCAACCAGAACCGTCTGGTCAATGCGAACCGTGCTGAAGGCCAGGGCTTCGAACTGGATCTGCAGACCATCATCACCGAAGACCTGCGCATGACCGTGGGCGCCAGCTACAACGATACCGAAATCAAGGACCCGAACCTGTTCGTCGTCCCTTGCGGTAACGGCTGCACCGTGACCAACCCGCGCAACGCTTCCGGCGCCGCCCTGATCGACGGCAACCCGCTGCCACGCGCACCTAAGTGGGTGGGCAACTTCACCCTGCGCTACAGCCGTCCGGTTGGCAATGGCGAAGCTTACGCTTACACCGACTGGTCCTACCGCGACAAGTACAATATGTTCCTGTACGAAGCCAAGGAATACAAGGCCAAGTCCCTGCTGGAAGGTGGCCTGCGCGTAGGCTACAAGTGGGCAGACGGCAAGTACGAAATCGCCGCCTACGGCCGCAACATCACCGGCCGCGAGCAGCTGATCGCCGCGATCGACTTCAACAACCTGACCGGCATCGTGAACGAACCGCGCACTTACGGCGTGCAGTTCAAGGCGAACTTCTGATCGTTTCCTGATGCCGCATGAAAGCCGCCCGCCTAACCAGCCGGCGGCTTTTTTCAACCCACGGCAAAGAGCAGGTGTCTGCCACATCGTGGCAGACACCAGGGTTACGCCTCGGGTTTTAAGCGTAAGATAGCGCCATGCACCCAAACCTCTGGCCCCTGCTCGGCGTAGCCGTCATCGTTCTCGGATTCCTGCTGCGGCTGCACCCTGTGCTGGTCGTCGCCGCTGCCTGTTTCACGACAGGTTTCGCGGCCTTCATGCCGCTCGACCACCTGCTTGCCTCGCTCGGCACAGCCTTTATCAAGACGCGCAACCTGCCGATGATCTACCTGCTGCCGCTGGCCGCCATCGGCCTGCTGGAGCGCTTCGGCTTGCGCGAATATGCGCAGTCCGCGATCGCACGTGTGCATTCCGCGACGGCAGGGCGCCTTCTGATTGTCTATCTCGCCATCCGCGAAATCAGCGCCGCGCTGGGCCTCACTTCGCTGGGCGGTCATCCCTCGATGGTGCGCCCGCTGGTGGCGCCGATGGCGGAGGGCGCAGCCGAGCAGCGCCATCCGGAGCTGACGGAAGAGCAGCGCTACCGCATCCGCGCCATGGCCGCCGCCACCGATAACGTCGGCCTGTTCTTCGGCGAAGACATCTTCGTGGCCTTCGGCGCCATTGTGCTGATGCAGACCATCCTGCGCGCCGAGGGCATCGAGGTCAACCCGCTGCTCATGGCGATGTGGGCATTCCTACTGCGATCTCCGCCTTCATCATCCACGCCTGGCGCTTGTACCGGCTGGACCGCTACCTGGGCCGCAAGCCATGATTATCCGGGTCGAATATTTCTACTGGCTGCTGGGCGTGATGCTGGCGCTGGTGTCCGTGATGTCGGCGCTGGACCGCAGCAATCCGCGGCGCTGGACGACGTCCCTGTTCTGGGCCCTGTATGCCGTGATCTACCTGGCCGGCGACGTGTTGCCGCCGGCATTTGCGGGCGCAATGATGGTGGCGATGGCGCTGCTGGCCGGATTCGGCGGCGTCCGCAGCGGCAAGCCGGATGTGCTGCCCGAGGAAACGCGCCGCGCCAGCGCCGCGCGACTGCAGCACAAGCTGATCCTGCCGGCGCTGGTCATTCCGGCGGTGACCATGCTCGGCGCGACGCTGCTGAAGGATGTGAAGATAGACGGCAGCTTCCTGCTCGACCAGAAGCACCTGACGCTGGCCAGCCTTGGCTGCGCCTCCATCATCGCCGTCGCAGTCGCATGCTGGCTCACGCGTGCCACCCCGCTGCAGGCGGGCCGCGAATCGCGTCGCCTGGTGGACGCGATGAGCTGGGCGCTGGTGCTGCCGCATATGCTGGCCGTGCTTGGCCTGCTGTTTACCGAGGCTGGCGTCGGCAAGGCGGTCGCGCATGTGACCACGTCTTATATCGGCCTGCAATCGCCACTGGTGGCGGTGGCGGTGTACTGCATCGGCCTGGCGCTGTTCACCATCGTGATGGGCAATGGCTTTGCCGCTTTCCCCGTGATGGCGGGCGGCGTGGGCATTCCTGTGCTGGTTCACCAGTTCGGCGCCAATCCCGCCATGATGGCGGCAATCGGCATGTTCAGCGCTTACTGCGGCACGCTGATGACGCCCATGGCCGCCAACTTCAATATCATTCCCGCAGCGTTGCTTGATCTGCCGGACCGGAACGCCGTCATCAAGGCCCAGATTCCGACCGCGCTGCCGCTGCTGTTCGTGAACATCGTCCTGCTGTATGTATTGTTATGAAGACTGTCCTGCTTACCGGCTTCGAGCCGTTCAACCAAGAGATCATCAATCCCGCATGGGAAGCGGTGCGCGCGCTACAGGGCTGGCGCGAGGGCGATTTCGTTGTCGAAGTGCGCCAGCTTCCCTGCGTATTCGGCGCCGCGATTGCCGACATCCGCGCCGCCATTGCCGACCTGCGGCCCGACCTGGTCATCGCTGTCGGCCAGGCGGGTGGCCGTGTGGATATGTCGATTGAGCGCGTGGCGATCAATGTGGATGACGCGCCGATCCGCGACAACCGCCAGCAGCAGCTGGTGGACCAGCCCATCGTCGCTGATGGCCCGGCAGCCTACTTCTCCACGCTGCCGATCAAGGCGATCGTGCGCGAACTGCGCGCCGCCGGGCTGCCGGCGTCGGTATCGCAAACGGCGGGCACCTTCGTCTGCAATCACGTGTTTTATGGGCTGATGCATGCGCTGGCGGGACGGGGCGACGTGAGGGCGGGCTTTATTCACATACCGTTCCTGCCCGAACAGGCGGCCGCGCATCCGGGTGCGGCCAGCATGTCGCTGGCCAGCATGGTCGAGGGTTTGCGCATCGCCGTGCGCACCGGGCTTGCCACCGGGGCGGACATCGCCGCCGCCGGCGGTGCCACACACTAGGCGGCAGGGTTGATGATGTTGCGGAAGGCGCGCACCACGGGGGCGTCGTCCATCGTCGTGTAGGTGATATACAGGTTGGCCGAGGGCGGATTGCGGATCGGCAGGAAGACCACGCCCGGCCAGCCGATGCGGCTGGTCGTTTCCGGCATCAGGGTCACGCCCAGGCCGGCGCCGACCATGGCCAGCAGGGTTTGCGGCTCGTTCGCTTCCTGGAACACCGTCGGCTGGAAGCCGGCCTTCACGCAGCACTGGATCAGGTAGCGCGGGAAGGAAGACTTGTCGAGCGCCAGCGTCAGCATCGGTTCATCGGCAATGTCCTTCAGCTCGATCGATTCCTGCTTCGCCAGCGGGTGATGTTCGTTCACCGCCACGCAGACATTCTCGCGGAAGCACAGTTCCTGTTTGAGGTTGTCGCGCTTGAGTTCATCCTCGTCCAGCCTCGGCTCGCGCCAGAAGCCGACATCGATCTGCTTGGCGCGCAGTGCGTCGTACTGCACGGTGGGGCCGAGCTCGTGGATGGTCCAGGTCACGCGCGGATATTTGCTCTGGAATTCTTCCAGCATGCTGGGGATCGGCCCCCACATCGCCGAGCCCACGATGCCGACGCGCAGGCGGCCCACTTCGCCGCGGTCGATCTGGCGCACGGTGTCGATGGTCATGCGCATCTTGCCCAGCAACTCCGCAGCTTCCTGCATCAGCGCCTTGCCGGCCACGGTGAGTTCGAAGGTGCGGGTGGTGCGCGCGAACAGTTTCACGCCCAGTTCCGCTTCCAGCTTCATGATTTGCTGGCTGAGCGGGGGCTGGGATATGTGCAGGCGTTCGGCGGCGCGGCTGAAGCTTTTTTCTTCGGCGACGGCGAGGAAGTAGCGGAGCTGTTTGAGGTCGATGGACATGGTCTGCGATGGTGGTCGTTTCAGCACGGCGGATCAATGATCCGCCCTACGCGTTGCGGCGAGTCATACAGCCAAAGCGCGGGCGAGTTCGGCGCCGACGCGGGCATTGTTTTTCACCAGCGCGATGTTGGTCATCAGGCTGCGGCCTTCCGTCAGCGTCTTGATGCGCGCCAGCAGGAAGGGGGTGACGGCTTTGCCGGTCACGCCATTCTGCTCGGCTTCCTCCAGCGCCTGCACGGTGATGCGGTCGATTTCTTCTTTCGGCATCGCGTCCGCTTCAGGTACCGGGACGGAGATCACGGCGCCGCCTTTCAGGGCCAAGTTGCCGACTTGGTGCGCAGGAAGGATGCCTGGTCGGCAGCCGTGTCGAGGCGGAAGTCCGCATTGAAGCCGCTCTCGCGCGTGAAGAAGGCGGGGAAGCCCGGCTGGCCGACGCTGACCACCGGCACGCCCTGGGTTTCCAGGTATTCCAGCGTGAGGCCGATGTCCAGGATGGATTTCACGCCCGCGCACACCACCGCGACATTGGTCTGAGCCAGTTCCTGCAGATCGGCCGAGATATCGAAGCTCTTCTCGGCGCCGCGGTGCACGCCGCCGATGCCGCCGGTGACGAAAACGGGAATGCCGGCCAGCTGTGCGCAGATCATGGTCGCAGCCACCGTGGTGGCGCCAAGCTTGAACTGGGACAGCACATAAGCCAGATCGCGCCGGCTCACCTTCAATGCATCGGGCGAATTGCCCAGCATCTCAAGCTGTTCATCCGTCAGCCCCACGCAGATTTTGCCGCCGATGATGGCGATGGTGGCCGGCACCGCGCCGTGGTCGCGCACGATCTGTTCCACTTCGCGCGCCGTCTGCACATTCTGCGGGTAGGGCATGCCGTGCGAGATGATGGTCGATTCCAGCGCCACGACGGGCTTGCCCGTTGCGCGTGCGTTCGCGACTTCGGGAGAGAAGGAGAGGAATTGCTGCATGATTCAGTCCCTTTCGAGAGGAGTGTGCGCGCCCAGCTTTTCAGCGGACAGCGCGGGCGATACGGTGTGCGGGCTTTCCAGGGTGAGCGCAGCGGCCAGCAGGCCGCGTTCGCAGGCCAGGTGCAGGTCGCCGGCTTCCTGCACCAGCGACCAGCAGACGGCGGCGGAGAAAGCGTCGCCGGCGCCGGTCACGTCCACCACCTTGGCGTCATGCGCGGCAAGCCAGTGCAAGCCTTCCGGCATCGTGTGATAGACGCCTTGCGCGCCGCAGGTCACGATCACCTGCTGCGCGCCTTGCGATTGCACTTCGCGGCAGGCTTCCTGCACGTCAGCCTCGGTAGGCAGGGCGCGGCCCACGCGCGTTTCCAGTTCGCCGCGGTTCAATATTAAGAGCTTCAGGCCGCGCAGGTCGCGCGGCAGGCGCGCCATTTTGGGCTGCGACACCGCCACAATTACCAGCGGCACGCCGCTTTCGCGCGCGTCGGACAGCAGCATCGCCACCGAGTCCAGGGGCAGATTCAGGTCGGCGATCACCATCGCGGCGGCGGTGCGCTGCGGCTGGCGCGAAGCGAGGAAGGGCGGCGTCAGCATGTCGTACAGCGCCATGTCGGCCAGGGCCACCACCAGCTCACCTTTCGCATCCAGCACGGCGGTGTAGGTGCCGCTGCCCATGCCATTCAGCTGCAGGCTGCCCGCCATGTCGATGCCGGACGATTCCGCCTGGGCGCGCAGGGCGCGGCCGGAGGAGTCGTCGCCCAGGGCCGTCAGCAGGCCGCAGGGCAGGTCGAGGCGGGCCAGGTTCTCCGCGATATTGCGCGCCACGCCGCCAAAACTTTCCTCCGCGCTGGCGGGATTCGAGGTGCCCATCTGCAGCGGTTGCAGGGGCCGCAGCTTGCGATCGAGGTTGGCGGCGCCAATGCACAGCACGGGGCGGCGGTCGGGGAAGACGTAGGCGCGGCCCAGCAGGCGGCGCTCGCGGATCAGGGTCGCGATATGGCCGGCCACCGCCGAGCGGGACATGGCCAGCTGCTCCGCCAGTTCCTGCTGGGAAATGAAGGGATTGGCCCGGATCAGGTCCAGCAGCTGTTCTTTACGGGAAGGTTCGCTCACGGAAATTCGCAGTAAACATTTGTTTGTGATGCTAAACATTTGTCCGCGCGGTGTCAATTGGGGCGCCTCCCTATAATAGGAACTAATTTATATGGTAACCGTATAAATGGCAAAGAAAAATGGTATTTGCCATACATATAGACGATGATGCATAGTGTCGCAGTACGTTCGTACGCCCGCCGAATTCATCCAATAAAAGAACGAGGAATACATGTCTAATACCCCATTTTCAGGCAGCCGCCATCATTCGCGCGCGTATGCCGGCGAACTTCCAGCCGCGCGCTGCACTGATCCTGGGCTCCGGCCTGGGCGTGCTGGCCGAGCAGATGACCGATTCCGTCGCCATCGGCTTCGATGAGCTGCCGGGCTTCCCGATCAGCACCGTGCACGGCCACGCCGGCCAGCTGGTCATGGGCACGCTGGCAGGCGTGCCGGTGGTGTGCCTGAAGGGCCGCGGCCACTTCTACGAGGGCTATGGCATGGGCGTGATGACCAGCGCTGTGCGTACCCTGAAGCTGCTGGGCTGCGAATTCCTGTTCGTAACCAATGCCGCCGGTTCGCTGCGTCCCGAAGTGGATGCGGGTTCCCTGGTGGCGCTGAACGACCATATCAACTACCTGCCGGGCACCCCGATGATCGGCCCGAACGACGAGCGTTTCGGCCCGCGCTTCTTCTCGATGGCGAATGCTTACGATGCTGATCTGCGTTCCCTGCTGCAGTCCACCGCGGCCGAGCAGGGCATCACGCTGCACGAAGGCGTGTACATTGCTTATCCGGGCCCCAACTTCGAGACTCCTGCTGAAATCCGCGCGTTCAAGACGCTGGGTGCGGATGTGGTGGGCATGTCCGTGGTGCCGGAAGTCGTTTCGGCCCGCCACTGCGGCCTGAAGGTGGTTGGCGTTTCCGTGGTCACCAACCTGGCCGAAGGCCTGTCGCCGTTCCCGCTGTCGCACGAGCAGACCCTGAAGTATGCCGCCATCGGCGCGGAAAGCCTGATCAAGCTAATCTTGGCTTATCTGGCGAATGTAGCTCAAACGCCAAAAGCATAATGCATCCATTAGAACCCACGGCTTAAACCTGGTGGCTGCCACATCGTGGCAGCCACCTGTTTCAGGCCTTGGGTTTTGAATCTTATCGAGGCTTACCATGTCCCGCGCCTTCATCCTTCTGTTAGATTCCTTCGGCATCGGCGCCACGCCGGATGCCGAGCAGTATGGCGACGCCGCCACCAACACATTCGGCCACATCGCAGCCTGGGCTGCGAAAGAGGGCAAGCCGATGAGCCTTCCGACCATGGAGGGCCTGGGCCTGGCCGCCGCCGCGCAAGCCGCCAGCGGCGAATGGGCCGCCGGCTTCGCTCAGCGCGAAGGCTTCAAGGGCGCCTACGGTGCGGCGCGCGAGCAATCGACCGGCAAGGATACGCAGAGCGGACACTGGGAAATCGCGGGTGTGCCCGTCACTTACGACTGGGGCTACTTCCCCAAGACCGTGCCTTCCTTCCCGAAGGAGCTGACGGACAATCTGCAGGAGCTGACCGGCGTGCCGGGCTTCCTCGGCAACTGCCACGCCTCCGGCACCACCATCATCAATGAGCTGGGCGACGAGAGCGTCGCCAGCGGCAAGCCCATCCTCTACACCTCCGCCGACTCCGTGCTGCAGATCGCCGCGCACGAAGAGCACTTCGGCCTGGACCGCCTCTACGATATGTGCGAGAAGGCTTATGAGCTGGTGAAGCCCTACAACATCGGCCGCATCATCGCCCGTCCCTTCGTTGGCGCCAACGGCGATTACAAGCGCACCGCCAACCGCCACGACTACGCCGTGCCGCCGCACGCGCCGACCCTGCTGGACCACGTGAAGAACGAAGGCGGCGAGGTCATCGCGCTGGGCAAGATCAGCGATATCTACGCCGCCCAGGGCGTGAGCCGCGTGGTGAAGGGCGCCGACAATATGGCCCTGTTCGACGCGTTGCTGAAGGCGGAGGAGGAAGCGGGCGACAAGTCCCTGACCTTCGTGAACTTCGTGGACTTCGACCAGGCCTTCGGCCACCGCCGCGACGTGGCCGGCTACTCGAACGCCCTGCATGAAATGGATGCGCGCCTGCCTGAATTCATCGCCAGGCTGAAGGACGGCGACCTGTGCGTGATTACCGCCGACCATGGCTGTGATCCGACCTCGCCAGGCTCGGACCACACGCGCGAACACATTCCGGTGATCTTCTTCGGCCCGAACGTGAAGCCGCAGGCGCTCGGCATTTCCGAGACCTTCTCCGACATCGGCCAGACCATTGCCCACCACCTTGGCGTGAAACCTCTTTCCAACGGAACCAACCTTCTATGAGCAATATCACTGACTTCAAGCGCAACGAGCCGCAAGGCCTCGACCTGGGCTGGCTCAATCACATCCACGTGAACAAGGCCGCCGCGGACCGCCGCGCCGCATCGCTGGCGAACCGCCGCACCGTCAAGAAAGAGTACCAGGCCGCCTGGCTGGTGAAAGCCATTGAACTGATCGACCTGACCACGCTGTCTGGCGACGATACCCCGGGCCGCGTCGAGCGCCTGTGCATGAAGGCCATGCGCCCGCTGCGCCAGGACCTGGTGGAAGCGCTGGGCCTGCAGGAGCGCAACGTGATGACGGGCGCCGTCTGCGTCTATCACGAGATGATCCAGCACGCGGACAAGGTGCTGAAAGGCCGCCTGCCTATTGCTGCCGTGTCCACCGGCTTCCCGGCCGGCCTGACGAATATGGAAACCAAGGTGCGCGAAGTGGAACTGAGCGTGGCTGCAGGCGCCCAGGAAATCGACATCGTCATCACCCGCCAGCACGTCCTCACCGGCAACTGGCAGGCCCTGTACGATGAAATGCTGGCCTACCGCAAGGCCTGTGGCGACGCCCACGTGAAAGCCATCCTGGCGACCGGCGACCTGGTTACCCTGGAAAACGTGGCGAAAGCCTCCTGGGTCTGCATGATGGCGGGCGCGGACTTCATCAAGACTTCGACCGGCAAGGAAGGCGTGAACGCCACCATCCCCGTGTCGCTGGTGATGGTGCGCGCGATCCGCGAATACTACGAGCGCACCGGCTTCAAGGTAGGCTACAAGCCGGCCGGCGGCGTGAGCTCCGCCAAGGCCGCGCTGCAATACATGACCGTGATGAAGGAAGAACTGGGCAACGAATGGCTGGAGCCGCACCTGTTCCGCATCGGTGCATCGAGCCTGCTGACCGACATCGAGCGCCAGCTGGAGCACCATGTGACCGGCGCCTACTCCGCCGCCCACCGCCACGCGCAACCTTAAGAAGACATCGCCATGCCAACTATTAACGAGATCCTCAACACCATGGACTACGGCCCCGCACCAGAAAGCCAGAAAGAAGCGCAAGCGTGGCTGGACCAGCGTTCCCGCAAATTCGGCCTGTTCATCGACAACGCGTGGACCGAGCCGGGCGAAACCTTCCCGTCCTATAACCCGGCCGATGGTTCCCAGCTGGCCGAACTGACCCCAGGGCACGGCTGCCGACGTGGACCGCGCCGTGCAGGCCGCACGTGCCGCGCTGCCGGGCTGGCAGGCGCTGGGTGGCCATGGCCGCGCAAAGATCCTGTACGCGCTGGCGCGCCTGATGCAGAAGCATTCCCGCCTGTTCGCCGTGCTGGAAACCCTGGACAACGGCAAGACCATCCGCGAAACCCGCGATGCCGACCTGCCGCTGGTGGCCCGTCACTTCTACTACCACGCCGGCTGGGCCCAGCTGCTGGACGAAGAATTCCCGGCGCACCGCGCCGTGGGCGTGGTTGGCCAGATCGTACCGTGGAACTTCCCGCTGCTGATGCTGGCGTGGAAG
The DNA here is from genome assembly GCF_044055365.1 of Pseudoduganella sp. UC29_106. Taxonomy (NCBI): domain Bacteria; kingdom Pseudomonadati; phylum Pseudomonadota; class Betaproteobacteria; order Burkholderiales; family Oxalobacteraceae; genus Pseudoduganella; species Pseudoduganella sp. UC29_106. The sequence goes on from NZ_CP171977.1 coordinate 890,195, forward strand.
ATCGCTCCGCCCTGGCGGCCGGTAACACCATCGTCTTCAAGCCGGCCGAATTCACGCCGCTGAGCGCCATGCTGTTCGCGGACATCTGCGTGCAGGCCGGCGTGCCGGCAGGCGTCGTGAACATCGTGACCGGCGACGGCCGCACCGGCGAAGCCATCGTCAAGCACGAAGGCATCGACAAGCTGGCCTTCACCGGCTCCACCGAAGTTGGCCGCATCATCCGCGAAGCGACCGCCGGCACCGGCAAGAAGCTGTCGCTGGAACTGGGCGGCAAGTCGCCCTTCATCGTCTTCGAAGATGCGGACCTGGACGCCGCTGTCGAAGGCCTGGTCGATTCGATCTGGTTCAACCAGGGCCAGGTTTGCTGCGCAGGTTCCCGCCTGCTGGTGCAGGAATCCGTGGAAGAACGCTTCCTGGCCAAGCTGAAGACGCGCATGGATAATCTGCGCCTCGGCTCCCCGCTGGACAAGTCGATGGATATCGGCGCCCTGGTCGATCCTATCCAGCGCCAGCGCATCGCGGGCCTGGTGGAGTCGGCGCGCAGCGAAGGCTGCGAGGTTTACCAGCCGGCCGGCTGCGAGCTGCCTGCTTCGGGCTCCTGGTTCCCGCCGACCCTGATCACCGGCGCCTCCACGTCGGCCGCCGTGGCGCAGGCCGAGATCTTCGGCCCGGTGCTGGTGGCGATGAGCTTCCGCACCCCGGCTGAAGCCGTGCAGCTGGCGAACAATACCGTGTACGGCCTGGCCTCCTGCGTGTGGACCGAGAACATCTCGCTGGCGCTGGACGTGGCGCCTGCCATCAAGGCCGGCGTGGTGTGGGTCAACACCGCCAACCAGTTCGACGCTTCGTGCGGCTTCGGCGGCTACAAGGAATCCGGCTATGGCCGTGAAGGCGGCCGCGAAGGCATGTTCGAGTACCTGGTGCCTGTGTCGGAAGACGCGCGTCCTGCCGCGCCGGTATTCGAGAAGCCGGTCAAGGCCAAGGCAACACAGACCATCGCTGCCGATCCGTTCGCGATCGACCGCACCGCCAAGCTGTACATCGGCGGCAAGCAGGCCCGCCCGGACGGCGCCTACTCCCGCGCCATCCATGGCGTGGACGGCAAGTTCATCGCCGAAGTGGGCGAGGGCAACCGCGAAGACATCCGCAACGCCGTGGAAGCTGCCCACAAGGCAACCGGCTGGACCAAGGCGACCGCGCATAACCGTGCGCAGGTGCTGTATTACATCGCCGAGAATCTGGCCGCCCGTGGCGAGGAATTCGCAGCCCGCATCGCGGCCCAAACCGGCACCAAGAATGCCGAAAAAGAAGTGCAGGCATCCATCGAACGCCTGTTCTACTGGGCCGCATGGGCGGACAAATATGACGGCCTGGCGCACCAGCCGCCGATGCACGGCATCACCGTGGCGCTGAACGAAGCGATCGGCGTGATCGGCATCGTGTGCCCGAACGAGAATCCGCTGCTGGGCTTTATCTCGCTGGTGGCTCCGGCCATCGCCGTGGGCAACCGCGTGGTGGCTGTGCCTTCGGAAGCGCATCCGCTGTCGGCAACCGATATGTACCAGGTGTTCGATACGTCGGACCTGCCGGGTGGCGTGGTCAATATCGTCACCGGTTCGGCCGATGAACTGGCGCGCACGCTGGCTGCTCACTCGGACGTGGACGCCGTGTGGCGCCACGACGGTTCGGCCGAAGGCTGCGCCGAGGTGGAGAAGCTGTCCCGCAGGTTCGCTGAAGCGCACCTGGACCGGCGGGGCCAAGGGCCGCGACTGGTTCAGCACCGCACAAGCGGGCGGCCGCACTGTGCTGGCGCATGCTTCGCAGGTTAAAAACATCTGGATTCCGTACGGCGTTTAAAACCCACGGCGTAAAGCAGGTGGCTGCCACATCGTGGCAGCCACCAGTTCAGCCTTGGGTTTAATAAGCAGCCAACGACAAGTAGACCGAGAGAAAAACAATATGTACCTCCCCCAGGAAATCATCCGCAAAAAACGCGACGGCGGCGCCCTGAGCGCTGAAGAAATCCAGTTCTTCGTCAAAGGCATCACGGACAACAGCGTCAGCGAAGGGCAGATTGCCGCGCTGGCGATGGCCGTCTTCTTCAACGACATGAACATGGACGAGCGCGTAGCCTTCACGCTGGCCATGCGCGACTCCGGTGAAGTGCTGAACTGGAAGGACCTGAACCTGCCAGGCCCCGTGATGGACAAGCACTCCACCGGCGGCGTGGGCGACGTGGTCAGCCTGATGCTCGGCCCGATGATCGCCGCCTGTGGCGGTTTCGTGCCGATGATTTCCGGCCGTGGCCTGGGCCACACCGGCGGCACGCTGGACAAGTTCGACTCCATCCCCGGCTACTCCACCGTTCCAACCAACGAGAAGTTCCGTGAAGTGGTCAAGGACGTGGGCGTGGCCATCATCGGCCAGACCGCGAGCCTGGCCCCATCCGACAAGCGCTTCTACTCGATCCGCGATGTCACGGCGACGGTGGAATCGGTGGCCATGATTACCGGTTCCATCCTGTCCAAGAAACTGGCGGCGGGCCTGGACGTGCTGGCGATGGACGTAAAAGCGGGTTCCGGCGCCTTCATGCCGACTTATGAGAAATCCGTTGAACTGGCCGAGTCCATCGTCAAGGTGGGCAATGGTGCGGGCACGCTGACGTCGGCCCTGCTGACGGACATGAACGAATCCCTGTCCCCATGGGCAGGCAATGCGCTGGAAGTACGCGGCGCGATCGACTACCTGACCGGCAAGTTCCGTCCGGCGCGCCTGCACGAAGTGACGATGGCGCTGTGCGCCGAGATGCTGGTGCTGGGCAAGCTGGCCGCGAACGAGGCGGACGCCCGCGCGAAGCTGCAGCATGCGCTGGATTCCGGCGAGGCGGCCGAGCGCTTTGCGCGCATGGTGCGCGCGCTGGGCGGTCCTGCTGACCTGGTGGAGAACATGGACAAGCATCTGGAGAAGGCGCCTATCGTGGTACCGGCTCCGGCGCTGCGTTCCGGCTACGCTGCGCAAACCGTGTGCCGCGATATCGGCCTGGCCGTGGTCTCGCTGGGCGGCGGCCGCAAGCGCCCGACCGATGCGATCGACTTTGCGGTTGGACTTACTGATCTGGTGGAACTGGGGCAGCCGGTGCAGGCCGGCCAGCCGCTGGCCATGGTGCACGCGCGCACGCAGGCCGCGGCCGAGCAGGCGGTGCGCGAGATCCAAGCTGCGTATACGATCGCCGATGCGGCGCCTGCTGCCAACCCTATCGTCTACCGTACGATCCGTCCTTAGAACCCACGGCAAGGACAGGTGTCTGACACGATGTGTCGGACACCAGGGTTACGCCGTTGGTTTTAAAAGGAGCAAGCAAATGAATAACGAACAGCTGATAGAAGAAGCCAAGGCCGCGCGCCTGAAGGCCTACACGCCATACTCCAACTTCAAGGTTGGCGCCGCGCTGCTGACCAGGGACGGCAAGGTTTTCCACGGCTGTAACGTGGAAAACGCCTCCTATGGCCTGTGCAACTGCGCCGAGCGCACTGCCTTCTTCAGCGCCGTCGCGCATGGTTATAAGCCGGGCGATTTCGACAAGCTGGTCGTCGTCGGTGAAACGGATAAGCCGATCGCTCCTTGCGGCGCCTGCCGCCAGGTCACGCTGGAGATGGGCGGCAACGACCTGCCCGTGGTGCTGACCAACCTGAAAGGCGATATCCGCGAAACGACGGCGGCCGAGCTGCTGCCGGAAGCCTTCGGTGGCTGGGACTTGAAGAAGTAAATGAAGCGTACGATCGACGTTCAGGCGGCGGTGGCCATTGCGGCCTCCGAAGCCATCGCAGCCAAAACGCAGGGCACCTTTGGTGTCGGCGGCGTGATGCTGGACCAGCACGGCAACGTGTTGAAGTCGCTGCACAACAACGTCATCAAGCATGGCCTGATCTATGACCCGACCGCGCACGGCGAACGCCAGCTGATCGACTGGTACTACGCCGAACGCGCCAAGGGCCGCGAGCTGCCGCCGCCGGAAGAGATCACCATCGTGACCTCGCTCGATCCTTGCGCGATGTGCACGGGCGCGATCCTGTCCGGCGGTTTCAACGTGGTCGTCGCCGCGCCGGACCAGAAGGCAGGCATCAACTACAACGGCTCCGCCTTCTTCCCCTCGCTGCCGTCGACACTGCAACCGCAGGCGGAAGCGACATTCTCCTATCCGGCCGTGCTGGGGACTTCGTCCTACGCGCGGCGTGGGGCGGGGGCTTCGCCCAAGCCCTTCTTCATCGGCAAGACCATCGCCGAGCCGACGCAGGCGCTGTGCTCACTGGTGTTCGAGGCCACGTCCACCGGCGTGATGGATCTGTTCAACATCGACCCGCCGCAGCAAGAACTGAAGGACCCGTCCACGCTGCCGGAAGACCATCCCATCGTACGCGCGCTGAAGCGCACCTTCCCGGATGCGCTGACCTACAAGTGCGAGCCGCGCCGTCCCGATGCGGGCCTCGCGCCCTACCTGCAGGCGGCGCGCACGCGCGACAAGGGCATGGCAGGGCGCGGCGATGCCGTGGCCCTGCTGGATTCCTTCGGCAACCTGATCCTGTGCAGCCACGGCCGCCACACGCATTCGGGCATCCGTACAGCGTTCATGGAGTGCACGCGCGCTTATGCGCAGCTGCGCTACAAGCTGATGGAGGGGGCGGATGCGCAAACCCAGGCCGAGGTACGCCAGTATCTTGGCCACCCGAAGGATGGCACCTTCGTGTTCGCGCTGGGGCCGGACGAAAGCGCCCTGAGTTTCATGAACCTGGGCGCTTATGGGTCGACCATGGAGGGGGCGCTGCCGGGCAATAATCCGGATCAGTTCCAGTATGTGGTGCCGGGGATGGCCGAGGAGCAGCTGCACGCGCTGTGCGGACGCATGCCGCCCTTGTATCGGAATCTGATCAGGATTCGCCCGGTGCAGGTGGCCGACCGGGCGTTGATCGAGGCATTGGACGCGTAGTCGGTCCGCATGCACGGCGGATCAATGATCCGCCCTACGCCGTGTTGGCCCGTCGACGCCACGTAATTCCGCCAATATTGCGTAGGGCGGATCGTTTGATCCGCCGTGCGTGATTATTGGTGGCTTTCGAACGAGGCCGCGGTATCCATCTGCATCATGCCGAAGATATTCCCGTCCGGGTCCTTGGCATAAGCCAGCCAGCCCACGCCCGGCACCGGCATCTTGGGCACGGCGATCACGCCGTTGAGTGACTTCAGCTGCTCCAGCGTCTTGTCGAGATCCTCGACATCCACCGTGCAGACAAACGCATTCACGCTCGCTCCTTCTTCCGGGCGTGGTCCGCGGCGCGGCAGCAGGCCGCCATTGATGCCGGGCTGGCCCACCTCGCCGGTGCCGACCAGCCAGTAATCGCCGCCTTCCCATTTGCTGAAGCTCCAGCCGAACATGCCGGCGTAGAAATCGATCAGCTGCTGCGGGTCCGATGCCTGGATCTCGAAGTGAACGGTGCGTCCCATTATTTAGTTCTCCCAAGGGTCATAAGTGCCGATGCTCCACACGTGGCCTTCCGGGTCGCGGCAAGTGAAACCGCGTCCGCCGTAGTCCTCATCTTTCAGCTCCATCACGATAGGTGCACCCGCCTTCACGCAGCGTGCATGCACTTCATCCGCATCGCGCACCACGAGGTAGGCGCTCTGGGTGACGAAGCCGCCGATCTGGGCCGGCTGTTTCATCAGCTGGCCATATTCCGTATCGAAAATAGAGCTTAGCATGACCATGCCGTTGCCGTAGGAAAGCTGGGCGTGGGCGATGGTGCCGTCTTCATTGGGGACTACTAGGGTGGGTTCAAATCCCAGCGTTTTGCACAGCCACTCGATGGCTGCCGGCGCATCGCGATAGCGCAGGCAAGGCATGATGGTCGCGCGTGTTTGCTTTGGAATATTCGTCATGATTCTCTCCCTGATGTTGGTGTTCGGGACGCGGCTGTCAAAACAATATAGTCCAGCACAGGAGAGGGAGCAAGCGGGCGCGAGTAGTCTACATTTGCTGGAATAAATGAGTGTTTCCGCGGCTGACTTCCAGCTCCTCAGGGAAGTTGCGTACCCTGACCATTTGCCGCCCGCGCAGGTCGCGCGTGACCTCGGCAATCGCGTCCACGCGCACCAGCGTAGAGCGGTGGATGCGCCAGAATTCATTCGGATCGAGTTCTTCTGCAAGTTCTTTCAAGGTCTTGCGGATCAGGACTTCGCCCTGCAGCGTTTGTACACGCGTGTACTTTTCATCGGCGCGGAAAAACAGGATTTCGCGCGTGCTGATCATGCGCAGGCTGTTGCCCACCTGGGCCTGGACCCAGTGCAGGTATTCACGGTCCGGCTTGCCCGTGGTCTGGCGAATCAGCTGGCTTAGCTGTTTCTCGATATTGTTCGGTTGCTTGCCGAGCCGGGTCTGCAGGCGGCCGCAGGCCAGCTTCAGGCGATCGGCGTTGACGGGCTTCAGCAGATAGTCCAGCGCCCCCTGTTCGAAAGCTTCGATCGCGTACTGGTCGTAGGCTGTGATGAAGACGATGTGGCAGCGGTTGAACAGCATGCGCGCCGCTTCGATGCCGGACAGGCCGGGCATGCGGATGTCGAGGAAAACGATATCCGGCTGGTGCTTGCCGGCCAAGGCGATGGCTTCGATGCCGTTCGCCGCTTCGGCTACGATGGTCAGCTCGGGCCAGACTTCGGACAGCCGCTTGCGCAGCATGTCGCGCATGGGTTCTTCATCGTCGGCGATGATGGCGGTGGCGGCAGGCTGGCTCATAGCGGCTTGGCGAAGATATCGGGGGCGAACGGCAGGCGGATGATGGCGCGGCAGCCGCCCTCCAGCGGAGTTTCGATGGCCAGCGAGGCGCGGTTGCCGTACAGGAGCTTCAGGCGTTCGCGCACATTGGTCAGGCCCACGCCATCGCCTGCATAGAGATTGAAGCCGACGCCGTCATCCTGCACTTCGACCTGCAGGACGTTGTTATCCATGCTGGCGCGGATGTCGATGCGGCCGCCCTCGATCTTCGGCTCGAGGCCATGCTTGATCGAGTTCTCGATCAGGATCTGCAGCGTCATGGCGGGGAAGGTGGCGCTTTCCAGTTCCGGCGGCACGTCGATGGAGACGGCCAGGCGCGATTTCATGCGCGCCTGCATGATGGCCAGGTAGGAGCGCGACATCTGGATCTGCCGTCCCAGCGTGCCATTGCCGCGCGAGCGCATCTGCGGCAGGGTGGAACGCAGGTATTCGATCAGGTGGGTGTGGATCTTGGCCGCTTCGGGCGGATCGGTTTCGATCAGCTGTCCGATCAGGGCCAGGGTGTTGAACAGGAAGTGCGGTTCCACCTGGGCCTGCAGCGCGGCCATCTGGGCTTCCACCAGGCGGCGCTCCAGCGTTTCCGTGCCCGCCTGGGCGGAAGCCTTACGTGCCTCGATTTCCGCCTTGCGCTTGCCGCCGGCCAGGATTTTCAGGCCCAGCGAAATGAAGATGAAGAAGCCCGCCTGGCGCGGATGAAGCAGCGGCGTGGCGGACAGCAGCAGGGCCAGCACCCACGTGACGACCAGCTGGCGCATCGGCACCTGTGCCAGCCAGTCGAAGAAGCTCCACCACATCAGGCTGGCGGTTTCGCCAACCTCGCGGACAAAGCTCAGCGCATTGCGGGTACGGCCTCCCATTGCTTACCCCTCGGTGTGATTCTTGGAGACGTGCTTGGCCGCGAACAGGCCGATGGCCAGCTTCACGATCAGGATAGCCACGAACAGTGTGAGCGCCAGTGGCAGGATGGTCAGGAACAGCGCGACCACGACGCACATCGCCAGCAGCGCCGGCCAGGACATGCACTCCAGCGTGCGCACGATATGGCGGCCGATGGCCAGGAAAGCATCCGTCACTTCGTTGACGGTTTGCTTGAAGGTCTTATTGATCGTTTTCATCGTTTGCTCCATGTTAAGCGATGGTGCAACTCTACCCCCGGCGCCTTTCCGCGCCTACGGCTTTCCGATGAAGCGTTGACTGGAGGGGTTGACCTGCGGCGAAACGGGGATGAACGGTGATGGCCCCACGCACTACTCTTGCATCCACGGTAACTTCTTCCAGTCGCTGCGCAGCAGGCCATAGATGTCGCTGTGGCAGATTTCCCCGTTCACTATCCAGCGTTCGCGCAGGTGGCCTTCCTTGATGAAGTGCAGGCTTTGCAGCAGCCTGGCCGAGGCGTGGTTGCGCGGGTCGATATCGGCCTCGATGCGGTGCAGGTCCAGTTCCTCGAAGGCGTATTCGATCAGCGCGGCCAGCGCTTCCTGCATCACGCCCTTGCCCCAGCTGGCGCGCGCCAGCATGTAGCCGATATCGCAACGGCGGTTTTGCTTGTCGAATTTGTACATGTTCGCAACGCCGGCCAGGGCGCCGTCCAGCTCGATTCCCATGCGCAGCATGCTGCCGTCCGCGTCGCCCGCCTGGCCGGCGGCCACATAGGCTTCGCCCTGTGCAGGATCGGTCCATGGACCCGAGCTCCAGTAGCGCATGGCTTCGGGATCGGCGAACATGGCGTACAGCGCCGGAGCGTCGGCGGAGGCGAGTGGGCGCAGCGTGAGGCGCGGCGTAAAGATCAGCATAGACGGGCAAAACAAATGTGATAGATTTCACAAGTCTAAACCAACCCGGGAGTGATCATGCAGCTTGGCGCTTTTTCCGTGAGTTTGAATGTCAGCGACATCAAGGCTTCGCGCGAGTTCTATGCGAAATTCGGCTTCAGGGATTTCGGCGGCAATATCGAGCAGAACTGGCTGATCATGAAGAATGGCGACACCATCATCGGCCTGTTCCAGGGCATGGTCGAGAAAAACACGCTGACCTTCAATCCCGGCTGGGACAGCAACGCCCAGAACGTGCCAGGCTTCACCGACGTGCGCCAGTTGCAGCGCGAACTGGAAGGTCAGGGCGTGCAGCTTTCCGCGCGCGCCGATGAATCGACCACCGGCCCGGCCTACTTCATCGCCATCGACCCGGACGGCAATCCCATCCTGGTCGACCAGCACGTCTAAGGCTTGATGCCCAGCGCGGAAAGCACGAGTTTGAGCAGGGTGTCTTCCGCATCCTGGTAGTCTTGGGGCTGCAACTGCTCGCGGCCGAGGACCAGCGCCATCTGGGCGGCAAAGTCGGCGTAGGACTGGGTCATAGCCCAGATGGCGAACAGCAGGTGGGTGGCGTTGATCGGCGCAATCTTGCCGGCCGCGATCCAGCGCTCGAACAGTTCGATATCCTTGCGCACGATGGGCACCACGCGCTCGCGGATCTTGTCGCCGTAGAGCTGAGCGCCGCCAATGACTTCCATCGCATACACGCGCGAAGCGCAGGGCTGCTCGCGCGAGAAAGCCAGCTTGGCCTGGATGTAGGCGCGCAGCACATCCTGCGGTTCCTTGTCCGGATCGGCGAGGTGGCTCATGCGCTCCAGCCAGTCATCCAATACATCGTCCAGCACGCGGCGGTACAGGGCCTGCTTGCTGGGTAGTAGTACATCAGGTTCTGCTTGGAGAGTCCCGCGTTTTCCGCAATCGTAGCGATGGACGTGCCCTCGTAGCCGCATTCGGCAAACACGCGCACCGCTTCGGCGGCGATGTCCGCCTCCAGCCGGTCGCGGTTCATCACGCGGCGCAATTTAGCTGATGCCATGGGCACTCCTTACCGTTGCGAGGAAATTGAGCAGCTGCGGATCGTCACTGTACGCCACATTGAAGCGGAACCAGATCGACGGGCTTTCGCGCAGCATGAAGAATTCGCTGGGCGCCAGCAGGATGCCGGCCTTCAGCGCCAGGTCGGCCACCAGCTTGCCGTTCCAATCGGGGCTGGGCGCGTCCGGCCAGCCGGCGCTGACGAACATGCCGCCGCGCGGGCGGGCAATCGGCGCCATGCCCACGCCGCGCAACACTTCGATGGTGCGCTCGCGTCCTGCTTCGAGCTGGCCGATCAGCTTGTCCACCGTGCGCTTGTAGGGCCGCGCCGTGATCGCATGGTAGACGGCGCGCTCGTTCACTTCCGAAGTCGTGAGCCCGGCCAGCATCTTCACGCGCACCAGCTCGGGCAGCAGGGAGTGCGAGGCGCAGATGGAGCCTACACGCAGCACCGGCGACAGTGTCTTGGAGAAGCTGCCGACGCGGATTACGCGGCGCAAGCCATCCATCGCCGCCAGCGAGGCTTCTCCGCGCGCCGTGAGCTCGCGGTAGATATCGTCCTCCACCAGCCAGAAGTCGAACTGCTCGGCAAAGCCCAGCAGGCGGTGGGCCTGGGCCTGCGTCAGCGAGGTGCCAAGGGGATTCTGCAGCACCGTGTTCACGAACATCAGCTTGGGCTGGGCGATCTTCGCCTGGGCGGCGAGATAGTCCATGTCCAGCCCTTGCTCGCCGCGCGGGATGCCGACCACATTGCAGCCGTGGTGGCGGATCAGCGACAGCAGGTTGCTGTACACGGGATCTTCGACGAAGACCGTGTCGCCGGGCCGCGTCAGCGTGCGCAGGATCAGGTCGAACGCATGGGTGGCCCCGTGCGTGAGCAGCACCTGTTCGGCTTCCAGCGGGAACAGGTCTTCGGACAGGGTCGCCGCCATGTACTGGCGCAGGCTGGGGAAGCCGAGCGGATGGCCGTAGCCGCGCAGGCGCGTGGAGGGAATGCGCATGGCGTGGCGCACGGCGTCCAGGATCGTGTCTTCGCCATACCACTCGGGCGGTAGCCAGCCGGCGCCGACGGGCAGGGCTTCGGACGCGCCGGAATAGAGTTCGGGCGTGAGCGCATCGACCGCGGCGGGACTGGCGGCCAGCGCGGCCGGCGCCAACAGGGCGGGGAGATCCTGGCGCGCAACAAAATATCCGGAACCGCGGCGCGAGGAAAGCAGGCCCAGCGTGACGAGGCGGTCATAGGCTTCGACCACTGTAAAGGTGCTGATGCCATTACACTTCGCGAACTGCCGCACCGACGGCATTTTCGTGCCAACGCGCAACTCGCGGCTGCCGACCATGGCGCTGATGGCGTCAACGATCTGGTCCACAAGGCTGCCCTTGCGTGCCCTCTCGATTGCCAGCACCGGCCAGCCGGGCTGTTCAACGCTATCGCCTTGCATCATGGATTCTCCGCAACGGCCAACTGTACTGATTATGTCACCTGTACGGTTGGATGGTTTCCGCGTATGTGTATATGTGCCATAGTTATCTTGCTGTCTATTATTGCATCATGATTTTGCCAGTTGGTAAAGTTTTTTGAGCATCGTAAAAACCAAATGCGAAACCTGGTGGCTGCCACCGCGTGGCAGCCACCCAGCCCGCGCCGCCGACCAGGTGGCTGCCACATCGTGGCTGCCACCAGGGGTTAATGGTTCAAAAGGAGAATAGACAAATGAACGAGTCCAGGCCCGAGTCAATGGCATCCTTCTGGATGCCCTTCACGAACAACCGAGACTTCAAAGCCAGCCCGCGTTTGCTGGCCTCCGCCGAAGGCGTGTACTACAAGGATGTGGACGGCCGCCCTATCCTGGACGGTACGGCAGGCCTGTGGTGCGTCCCCTGCGGCCACTCCCATCCGAAGGTCGTGGCCGCTGTACGAGAAATGGTCGGCCAGCTCGATTTCGCCCCAACTTTCCAGATGGGCCACCCGGCAGCCTTCGACCTCGCCGAAAAGCTGATGGACTACACGAATCACAAGTTCGGCCACGTTTTCTACACCAACTCCGGCTCCGAATCCGTGGACACCGCGCTGAAGATCGCACTGGCCTACCACCGCGCGCGCGGCGAAGGCAGCCGCACGCGCCTGATCGGCCGCGAGCGCGCCTATCACGGCGTCGGCTTCGGCGGCATCTCAGTGGGTGGTATCGCCGGCAACCGCAAGCCCTATGGCGCCATGCTGCCGGGCGTGGACCACCTGCCGCACACGCACAATATCGAAAAGAACGCCTTCTCGCGCGGCGAGCCTGAACATGGCGCCAACCTGGCCGATGAACTGGAGCGCATCGTCACCCTGCACGACGCCTCGACCATCGCCGCCGTCATTGTGGAACCGGTGGCCGGCTCCACCGGTGTGCTGATACCACCGAAGGGCTACCTGAAGCGCCTGCGCGAAATCTGCAGCAAGCATGGCATCCTGCTGATCTTCGATGAAGTGATCACGGGCTTCGGCCGCCTCACCACGCCGTTCGCCGCCGACTACTTCGACGTCGAGCCGGACATGATGACCACGGCGAAAGGCCTGACCAACGGCACGATCCCGATGGGCGCCGTGTTCACCAAGAAGTTCATCCACGACGCGTTCATGGATGCGCCGGCCGGCATTGAACTCTTCCACGGCTACACCTATTCCGGCCACCCGGTTGCCTGCGCGGCCTCGCTGGCCACGCTGGATGTATTCAACACCGAAGGCATCCTCGATCACGCAAAGGAAATCCAACCCTACTGGGAAGACGCCGTCCACTCGCTGAAAGGCTCGCCCAACGTGATCGACATCCGCAGCATCGGCCTGGTGGCAGGCATTGAACTGGCGCCGGCGCCCGGCAAACCGGTAGGAGCGCGCGCCTATGCCGCGTTCAAGAAGGCATTCGCGGAAGAGGGCATCCTGATCCGCACCACCGGCGACATCATTGCGCTGTCGCCACCGCTGATCTTCGAGAAGAAGCACATCGACGAACTGTTTGGAAAGCTCGCGAAGGTCTTGAAAGATCTAGATTAGAGGAGACTAACCATGTTGGTAGGCGTACCGAAGGAAATCAAGAATCAGGAATCGCGCGTTGGCCTTACCCCGGCCAGCGTAAAAGAACTGACACTCCGCGGGCACCAGGTGCTGGTGCAACACAACGCGGGCGCAGCCATCGGACTGACTGACGAAATGTATGTGGGCTCCGGCGCAACCATAGTTGATAAGGCGGAGGAAATCTTCGCGCGCGCCGAGATGATCGTGAAGGTGAAGGAGCCGCAGGCGCAGGAATGCGCGATGCTGCGCCCCAACCAGATTCTCTACACTTACCTGCATCTCGCCCCCGATCCTGAACAAACCAGAGCGCTGGTGCAATCCGGCGCCGTGTGCATCGCTTACGAAACCATCACTGGCGCGAGCGGCGGCCTGCCGCTGCTGGCGCCGATGAGCGAAGTGGCGGGGCGCATGTCCATCCAGGCGGGTGCTGCCCACCTGGAGAAATCCAAGGGCGGCATGGGCCTGTTGCTGGGCGGCGTGCCCGGCGTAGCGCCCGGTCATGTGGTCATCATCGGCGCCGGCGTGGTCGGCACCAATGCCCTGCAGATTGCAGTCGGCATGGGTGCGCGCGTGACGGTGCTGGACAAGAACGTGGACCGCCTGCGCCAGCTGGATCTGATCTTCGGCAACCGCATCCAGACCATGTTCTCCAACGCGCACACCATCGACGATGCCGTGACCGATGCTGACCTGGTGATAGGCGGCGTGCTGGTGCCCGGCGCTGCGGCGCCCAAGCTGGTCACACGCAGCATGATTTCGCGCATGAAGCCTGGCTCGGTGGTGGTGGATGTAGCGATCGACCAGGGCGGCTGCTTCGAGACTTCGCGTCCCACCACGCATGAAGACCCGACCTTCGTGATCGATGGCGTGATTCACTACTGCGTGGCGAATATGCCGGGCGCCGTGGCGCGCACTTCGACCTTCGCGCTGAACAACGCCACCATCGGCCATGCGCTGGCGCTGGCGGACAAAGGCTGGGGCAAGGCCATGAAGGCCAATCCCCACCTGAAGAATGGACTGAATGTATGCCAGGGTCATGTCACCTATGAAGCGGTGGCGCACGCCCTTGGCTATCCCTATGTGCCGGCAGATTCCCTGCTGGGCTGACTGGAAGAGAAAATGAGAGACATCGACACCATTACCCATTTCATCAACGGCGCCAAGGTCGATACGGCCGGCGGCCGCTATGGCGACGTGTTCAACCCCGCGCTGGGCGAGCCCGTCGCGCGCGTGGCGCTGGGCACGTCGGAGGAAGTCGATGCGGCTGTGCAGGCGGCCGAAGCGGCTTTCCCGGCATGGGCAGCCACGCCGCCGCTGACCCGTGCGCGCGTGCTGTTCAAGTATCTGCAGCTGTGCCATGAGCACACGGAGGAATTCGCGGCCATGCTGACCCGCGAGCACGGCAAGACCTTTGCCGATGCCAAGGGCGAAGTGGGGCGCGGCATCGAGATGGTGGAATTCGCCGTCGGTATCCCGCAGATGCTGAAGGGCGAGTTCACCGACCAGATCGCGCGGGGCATCGATGCATGGTCGATGCGCCAGCCGCTGGGTGTGGTGGCCGGCATCACGCCGTTCAACTTCCCTGTGATGGTGCCGATGTGGATGTTCCCGGTCGCTATCGCCTGCGGCAACACTTTTGTGCTGAAGCCGTCCGAACGCGACCCTTCGCCCTCGCTACTGCATGCGAAGCTGCTAAAGGAAGCGGGCTTGCCGGATGGTGTGTTCAATGTAGTCCAGGGCGACAAGGCGGCGGTGGATGCGCTGCTCGATCACCCGCTGGTACAGGCCATCAGCTTTGTCGGCTCCACGCCGATCGCCGAATACATCTACACGCGCGGCACAGCGCACGGCAAGCGCGTGCAGGCGCTGGGCGGCGCCAAGAACCACATGGTGGTGATGCCCGATGCGGATATGGACATGGCGGTCGACGCGCTGATGGGCGCGGCCTACGGTTCGGCGGGGGAGCGCTGCATGGCGATCTCCGTTGTCGCCGCTGTCGGCGATGCGGCGGATAAGCTGATGGGCGCACTGAAAGAGCGCACAGCTGCACTGAAAGTGCGCGACGGCATGGCGTCCGACGCGGAAATGGGGCCGGTGGTCACGTCCGCCGCCAAGCAGCGCATCGAGCGCCTGATTGGCGAAGGCGTGGAGCAGGGCGCGACGCTGGTGGTCGATGGCCGCAACTACAGCGTGCCGGACCGCCCCAACGGCTTCTTCATCGGCGGTACGCTGTTCGACCACGTCACGCCGGATATGACGATCTACAAGGAGGAGATCTTCGGCCCGGTGCTGTGCGTGGTGCGCCTGCCCGATATCGCCACCGCTGTGGACCTGATCAACAAGAACGAATACGGCAACGGCGTGGCCGTGTTCACGCGCGATGGTGGCGTGGCGCGCGAATTCGTGCGCCAGATCCACGTCGGCATGGTCGGCGTCAACGTGCCGCTGCCGGTGCCGATGGCCTTCAACAGCTTCGGCGGCTGGAAGCGCAGCCTGTTCGGCGACCATCATGCGTATGGACCCGAAGGTGTCCGCTTCTACACGCGCCACAAAGCCGTGATGCAGCGTTGGCCCAACACCGCCAGCGCTGGCGCGCAATTTGCATTCCCGCAAATGAAATAGATTGAACACGGCTCAGTCGAGACGCGTAGGGCGGATCATTGATCCGCCATTGCATGAACAGTGAGGAAGACAAAAATGATCGAGTCACTAAAATTCATCCCCCAGCCGAAGTCAACGAACGAAGAGCTGGCCACCCACTTCACCGACCTCGCGCCGCCTTTGAATGCAAGGCAGGCGGCGATCGAAAGCGCCCGCTGTCTCTACTGCTACGACGCCCCCTGCACGCGCATCTGCCCCACCGGCATTGACGTGGCAAGCTTCATCCGCAACATCCACGAAAAGAACGTGAACGGCGCCGCCGTCGGCATCCTGCAGCAGAACATCCTAGGCGGCAGCTGTTCGCGCGTCTGTCCCACCGAGATCCTGTGCGAGGACGCCTGCGTGCGCAACCACGACGCCGAAGGCCAGCCCGTGAAAATCGGCCTGCTGCAGCGCTACGCCCTCGACAACTGTAAGCTGGATGGTCACCCCTTCCAGCGCGCTCCCTCCACCGGCAAGAAAATCGCTGTTGTGGGCGCCGGCCCCGCTGGCCTCTCCTGCGCCCACCGCCTGGCGATGCTGGGCAACGACGTCGTCATCTACGAAGCCCACGAGAAATCGGGCGGCCTGAATGAATACGGCATTGCGAAATACAAACTAACCGACAATTTCGCGCAAAAGGAAGTGGACTTCCTGTTAGGCGTGGGCGGCATCGAAATCCGCCACGGTCAGAAACTGGGCACGAACGTCCAGCTGAAAGACCTGCACGCGCAATACGACGCCGTCTTCCTTGGCCTAGGCCTGGGGGCCAGCCGCCAGCTGGGACTGACCGGCGAGGATGCGCCCGGCCTGATGGCCGCCGTCGATTACATCGCCGAACTGCGCCAGGCCAGCGACCTGGCTTCGCTGCCCGTTCCCCGCCGCGCCATCGTCATCGGCGCCGGCAACACGGCCATCGACATGGCGGTGCAAATCCAGCGCCTGGGCGCGGAAGAAGTCACGATGGTCTACCGCCGCGGCTTCGACGATATGAGCGCCACCCATCACGAACAGGACATCGCCAAGGCCAACCAGGTGCGCATGCTGACCTGGGCCCAGCCGCAGCAAGTGCTGCTGGACGAATCCGGCCGCGTGCGCGGCATGCGCTTCGAGCGCACACGCCTCGAAGGTACGCGCCTGGTGGGCACCGGCGAATCCATCGAGATCGCGGCGGACGCCGTGTTCAAAGCGATTGGCCAGGGCATGGACGCGGCGGCACTGGCAGATCCGCTGGCCGTGCTGCTGAAGCGCGACGGCGACAAGATCCAGGTGGACGAACAATTCCGCACTGTCCTGCCGGGCATTTATGCAGGCGGCGACTGCGTGGCGCCGGGCCAGGACCTGACCGTGCAAGCCGTCCAGCATGGCAAGCTCGCCGCGCTGGCAATCCATTCCGATATCCAGGCCAAAGGAGGTGCATGATGGCTGACCTGAGCATTAACTTCTGCGGCATCAAGGCCCCGAACCCGTTCTGGCTCGCGTCCGCGCCGCCGACCGACAAGGCTTATAACGTGATCCGCGCCTTCGAAGCAGGGTGGGGCGGCGTCGTGTGGAAAACGCTGGGCGAAGATCCGCCGGCAGTTAACGTGTCCTCGCGTTATTCGGCCATCTACGGCAAGAACCGCGAAGTCATTGGCTTTAACAACATCGAGCTGATTACCGACCGTCCGCTGCAGATCAACCTGGACGAAATCACGGCCGTGAAAAAGGCGTGGCCGGACCGCGCGATGGTCGTATCCCTGATGCTGCCCTGCGAAGAGCACTATTGGGCGACGATGCTGCCGCTGATCGAAGCCACCGGCGCGGACGGCATCGAGCTGAATTTCGGCTGCCCGCACGGCATGCCGGAGCGCGGCATGGGCTCGGCCGTGGGCCAGGTGCCGGAATACGTGGAGCAGGTCACCGCGTGGTGCAAGAAGCACACGAAGCTGCCCGTGATTGTGAAACTCACGCCGAACATCACCGATATCCGCCGTCCCGCGCGCGCTGCGCAAAAGGGCGGGGCGGACGCTGTCTCCCTGATCAACACCATCAATTCCATCACTTCGATTGACCTCGACCGCATGGTGGCGCTGCCGGCCGTCGGCGCGGCCAGCACGCACGGCGGCTATTGCGGTTCGGCCGTGAAGCCGATCGCGCTGAACATGGTGGCCGAGATCGCGCGCGACATCGAAACGAAAGGCTTGCCTATCTCCGGCATCGGCGGCATTTCCAGCTGGCGCGACGCGGCCGAATTCATTGCGCTGGGCGCGGGCACGGTGCAGGTTTGCACGGCGGCCATGCTGCACGGTTTCCGCATCGTCGAGGAAATGAAGGATGGCCTGTCGCGCTGGATGGATTCGAAGGGCTACAAGACGCTGGAAGACTTCCGCGGCAAGGCGGTGCCCAACACCACCGACTGGAAGTACCTGGACATGAACTTCAAGACCGTGGCCCACATCAGCCAGGACGACTGCATCAAGTGCGGCCGCTGCTACGTGGCCTGCGAGGATACATCCCACCAGTCCATCTTCCAGCTGATCGACGAAGCGAGTGGCACGCGCACCTACAAGGTCAATGAACAGGAATGCGTGGGCTGCAATTTGTGCGAAATCACCTGCCCGGTGCAAGGATGCATTACCATGGTTCCGCAGCAGACCGGTAAGCCATACATGAACTGGACCCAGGACCCGCGCAACCCGCGCGCGGAAACCGCCAAAGAGGTCAGCGCAGCCAGCTGATCTCCCACGAGGAGAGCATCGGTGAGCAACGATAGTCCGCATCTGTGGAATGAAGACCTGGCGCCGACAAGCGCCGCACAGCGCACCTGGCGCTGGTATCACTTTGCTGCACTCTGGGTGGGGATGGTCATGTGCATCCCCGCATATACCTTGTCGGCCAGCCTGATCGAAGGCGGCATGTCCGCCTACCAGGCGGTACTCACCGTCTTCCTGGCCAATACCATTGTGCTGCTGCCGATGCTGGCGATCGGGCACGCGGGCACCAAGTACGGCATACCGTATGCGGTGCTGGCGCGTGCCTCCTTTGGTACCACCGGCGCACGGCTGCCTGCGCTGATGCGCGCCATCGTGGCCTGCGGCTGGTATGCCATCCAGACCTGGTTCGGCGGTTCGATGATCTATACGCTGCTGGGCGTGGCGATGGGGCAGGAAATTGGGGGCTCGAAGCTGCCGGGGCTCGGCATCAACGTGGCGCAGCTGGCGTGCTTCCTTGCGTTCTGGGCCATCCAGTTCTATTACATCGTGCATGGCATGGACGCGATCCGCAAGCTGGAAACCTATACGGCGCCGCTGAAGATCCTGATCTGCTTCGTGCTGCTGTACTGGGTCTACCAGAAGGCCGGCGGTTTCGGCCCGCTGCTGTCGCAACCCTCGCAATTCGTAGAAGGCGGCAAGAAGGCCGGCCAGTTCTGGCCCACGTTCTGGCCTTCGCTGACGGCCATGGTCGGCTTCTGGGCCACGCTGGCGCTGAATATTCCCGACTTCACCCGCTTCGCGCATTCGCAGCGCGACCAGATCCTGGGCCAGTCCGTCGGCCTGCCCGTGCCTATGGGCTTGCTGGCCGCGCTGGCGGTGATCGTCACTTCCGCCACCATCATCCTGTACGGCAAGGCGATCTGGGATCCGGTGGACCTGGCGAGCCGCATGACCGGCGTGGCCGTGCTGGTGGCGCTGATCATCCTGCTGATCGACACGGTCAGCGTGAACCTGGCCGCGAACCTCGTCGGGCCGGCCTACGACTTTTCCGCGCTGGCGCCAAGGATGATCAGCTACCGCACCGGCGGCTACATCACGGCCGGCATCGCGCTGGTGATGATGCCCTGGAAGCTGCTGGAAACCACGCAGGGCTATATCTTCACCTGGCTGATTGGCTATTCCGCGCTGCTGGGGCCTATCGCGGGCGTGCTGATCGTCGACTACTACCTGGTCCGCAAGACGGAGCTGAAAGTCGACCTGCTGTACGCGCATGAGGGCGAATATTCGTACACCAACGGCTGGAACACCGCAGCGCTGCTGGCCTTCGCGCTGGGCGTGGCGCCGAATATTCCGGGCTTCCTGAACGCTGCATTCCCCGAGTCCTTCCCCAATGTGGGCGAGGGCTTCAAACTGATCTACACCTACGCCTGGTTCGTCGGCATCGCCATTTCGGCCCTCGTGTACGGCATTCTGATGAAGGGCAGGGCAGCCGCCGCGCTGGATACTGCTCCCCAATCCCGAGGAGGCGCACTATGACGACCATTATCCGTGGCGGAACCGTTGTGAATGCGGACCGCGCATTCCGTGCCGATGTGCTGTGCGAGGGCGACAAGGTCGTCGCCGTCGGCCCCAATCTCGATGCGCCCGCCGGCGCGCAGGAGATCGATGCGGGCGGCCAGTACGTGATGCCGGGCGGGATCGACCCGCATACGCATATGAACCTGCCGTTCATGGGCACGGTCACGCAGGACGATTTCTTCACCGGCACCGCCGCGGGCCTTTCGGGCGGCAACACCACCATCATCGATTTCGTGATCCCCAACCCGCAGCAGTCGCTGATGGAGGCTTACCACCAGTGGCGCGGCTGGGCTGCGAAGGCGGCTGGCGATTACAGCTTCCACGTCGCCGTCACCTGGTGGTCCGACCAGGTGGATGAAGACATGGGCACGCTGGTGCGCAACCACGGTGTGAACAGCTTCAAGCATTTCATGGCCTACAAGAACGCCATCATGGCCGATGATGAAACGCTGGTGCGCTCCTTCCGCCGCGCGCTGGAGCTGGGTGCGATTCCGACCGTGCACGCCGAGAACGGTGAGCTGGTATTCCAGTTGCAGAAGGAACTGATGGAGAAGGGCATCACCGGACCGCGCGCCCATCCGCTCTCGCGCCCGCCCGCCGTGGAAGCGGAAGCGGCCAACCGCGCCATTGCCATCGCCAATGTGCTCGGCACGCCGCTGTACATTGTTCACGTCTCCTGCAAGGAATCGCTGGACGCCATCACCCGCGCCCGCGCAGCCGGCCAGCGAGTCTATGGCGAAGCGCTGGCAGGGCATCTGATCGTGGACGACAGCGTGTACGAACACCCGGACTTCGACTATGCCGCCGGCCACGTGATGAGTCCCCCCTTCCGCAGCAAGGAGCACCAGAAGGCACTCTGGCAGGGGCTGCAAGGCGGGAACCTGCACACGACGGCGACCGACCACTGCACCTTCTGCGCCGAGCAGAAGGCGGCGGGACGCAATGACTTCACCAAGATTCCGAACGGTTGCGGCGGCGTTGAAGACCGCATGGCCGTGATCTGGGATGCGGGCGTCAACAGCGGCAAGCTGACACCGTCCGAATTCGTGCGCGTAACATCGACCAATGCGGCGCAGATCTTCAATATCTACCCGCGCAAGGGCCTGATCGCGCCGGGATCGGATGCCGATATCGTGGTGTGGGACCCGGAGGGTACGCGCACAATTTCGGCGAAGACCCAGTTCGCAAAAGGCGGCTTCAATGTGTTCGAAGGCCGCACGGTCAAGGGTATCCCAAGCACCACGGTGGCGGCGGGCAAGGTCGTCTTCCATCGCGGTGAATTGATGGCGGTTGAAGGCGCGGGGCGCCACGTCGACCGTCCGGCATTTGCGCCCGTCACGGCGCGCTAAGGAGCAGAATATGAGCGAACTACGCATCAACGGCGGGCGCCTGTGGGACTCGCTGATGGAACTGGCGAAAATCGGCGCGACGCCGAAAGGCGGCGTGAAGCGCCTGACGCTGACGGACCTGGACAAGCAGGGCCGCGATCTCGTCACCGGCTGGGCGCGCGATGCGGGCCTGTCGATCACGGTCGACCAGATCGGCAATGTCTTCATGCGCCGCGACGGCCTGGATAATTCGCTGCCGCCGATCATGACGGGCAGCCATATCGATACGCAGCCCACCGGCGGCAAATTTGATGGCAATTACGGCGTGCTGGCAGGCCTGGAAGTCGTGCGCACGCTGAACGACAAGGGCATCAAGACGCGCGCGCCGATCGAAGTCGCGTTCTGGACCAACGAGGAAGGCTCGCGCTTTGTGCCGGTGATGATGGGCTCCGGCGTATTCTGCGGCGCTTTCACGCTGGAGCATGCCTACGCGGCGAAGGATATCGAGGGCAAGACCGTGCGCGATGAGCTGGCGCGCATCGGCTATATGGGCGATGAAGTGCCCGGCCAGCATCCTATTGGCGCTTATTTCGAGACGCATATCGAGCAGGGGCCGGTGCTGGAGGATGCGGACAAGGTGATCGGCGTAGTGCCGGCGGTGATGGGCCTGTCCTGGTACGACTGCACCGTGACGGGCATGGAGGCGCATGCGGGCCCGACGCCCATGCATTTGCGGAAGGATGCGATGCAGGTGTCCACGCGCATCATCCAGGAAGTGGTTGCCATCGCCAACCGCTATCCGCCGTATGGACGCGGCACGGTGGGCATGATGCAGGTCTTCCCCAATAGCCGCAATGTGATTCCGGGGCAGGTGAAGTTCAGCGTTGACTTGCGCAATGTGAACGATGAGTTGCTGAACAAGATGCACGAGGAGATTTTGTCCTTTGTGGACAAAACCTCGGCCGAAACGGGGCTGGATGTGAAGATCGAGCGGGTGTCGTATTACCCGCCTTGCCCTTTCCATCAGGATTGCGTGGGCGCGGTGCGCCGAGCGACCGAATCTCTTGGCTATTCAACGATGGATGTCGTCTCCGGCGCCGGGCACGATGCGATCTACGCCGCCCGCGTGGCGCCGGCCGGGATGATTTTCGTGCCGTGCAAGGATGGCATCAGCCATAACGAGATCGAGGACGCGAAACCGGAGCACCTCGAAGCCGGGTGCAACGTGTTGTTGCACGCAATGTTGTCCATGGCCGGCCGTTGATCGGAATACGCCGCGGCCCGGCGCGCATCGGATTGACCCGGAACGCGTCGTAGGGCGGATCATTGATCCGCCGTCTGCCTCCCCGCCCGCAACGCGTCCACCAATTCACGGGCGTACCCGGGCAACGCCGCGTAATCGCGCACGCAAACCAGCTGCCGGCGCTTCGCCCACGCATCATTCAACCGCACCGCCTTGAGAACCTTCGCATCGCGCGACCGCGACACGGCCGACTCAGGCAGCACGGCCACGCCATTCCCCATCGCGACCATCCTGCACACCGCATCAAACGTCCTCACCCGCACGCGATACCGGAGCCGCGCCCCAAGCTGCGTCGCCTGCTCACCAAGATAGCGTTGCAGCGCGCTCTCGCTCCCAAGTCCGATAAACTCCTGCTCCAGCACATCGGCAAAGACCAGCGACGAACGGCGCGCAAGCGAATGCCGTGGCGCCACGGCCAGCACCAGCCGATCCTCGCGAAACACTGAAGACTCCAGTCCGCTGCTGTCCACCGCATCGGTGACGATGCCGATATCCGCCAGCTCGTCGCGCAGCGCCTGCACTATCTCGCGGCTGGGACGCTCCTCCAGGTCCACATTCACCTGCGGATGGCGCGCCATGAAGTCGGCCAGCGGGTCCGGCAGCGATTCCGTCAGCGCGGAGGTATTGCACATCAGTCGCACGTGCCCCTTCAGGCCCGTCGCATAAGCCCCCAGGTCCGCGCGCAGGCGCTCCATCTGCTGCGTGATCGTGCGCGCGTGATGCAACAGCGTGCGGCCCGCATCAGTAGGCTCGACGCCGCGGCGGCCACGCAGCAGCAGCGGCACGCCCAGCGCATCCTCCATGCCGCGGATGCGCGCACTGGCGGACGCCAGCGCCATATGCGTCTGTTCGGCGCCGGCTGTGATGCTGCCGGTTTCAGCTACACGGAGGAATAGTTTCAGGTCGGTCAGGTCATATCGCATGTCGTGCTCCAGCCTTCGGATTGGACGAAGGCAGGGAAAGTATATTCCACATTTTCAGCTTGCGCCGGTGCTGGCAGACTGCCCCTCATGGACACGACACACATCATCTACATCGGCGCCGTTTTCGTGCTTGCGGGCATAGTAAAAGGTGTTACGGGCATGGGCCTGCCGACGGTCGCAGTCGGCTTGCTCAGCCTTTTCATCCCGCCGCTGGAGGCGGCGGCGCTGATGATTGTGCCTTCGCTTTTATCGAATGTATGGCAGCTGTCCAGCGGGGCGCCCGTTTATCCGCTGTGGCAGCGCCTGCGGCCCATGCTGGTGGCGATCTGGATCGGAACGCTGGCCTGCGGAGCTGCGTTTGCGGCCATGGGCGAAGCGCTGGGCGGCAGCGGGGCCAACCTCACGCTGGGCGCTGCGCTGGCCGTGTATGGCGTGATGGGATTGCTGTCCGTGCGCTTCAGCGTTCCCGCGGGGTGCGAGCGCTGGCTGTCGCCGGTGATGGGCGTGCTGACCGGGGCGCTCAGTGCGGCCAGCGGCGTGTCCACGCTGCCGTCCGTACCCTATTTGCAGGCGCTTGGATTTAGCCGCGATGAACTGGTGCAGGCGATGGGGCTTGCTTTTACGGCGGCGACGTCGGCGCTGGCGATTTCGCTGGCCATGCACAATGCGCTGCCGGCGAGCGTGGCTGGGGGATCGTTGCTGGCGCAGTTTCCGGCGATGGTTGGGATGTATGTGGGACAGCGCTTGCGCAAGCGGATGGATCCGGTGGTTTTTCGGCGCTGCTTTTTTGTGACGCTGATTGGGCTCGGCGTTCAGTTGCTGCTTGCTTAAAACCCAAGGCAGAGACTAGTGCCTGCCACATCGTGGCAGGCACTTGCGCAGGGGTTCCGGGCCGGAAGTCAGGCGCGGGGCTGGAAGCGGCGGAAGAAGTCGAGGAGCGCGGTGGCGGCGAGGTCGGCGTCGTCGGCGGTCATGGTTTCGAGCGGGTTGTGGCTGATGCCGCCGTTGCCGCAGCGGGTGAAGAGCATGGCGACGTCCGTCAGGGAGGCCATGGCCATGGCGTCGTGACCGGCGCCGGAGAGCAGGTCGAAGCGGGCCAGGCCGGTGCGTTCGACGGCGGCGCCCAACTGGTCCATCAGCCACGGCGCGCATGGCGCGGCGCTGGCTTCGACGATGCGTTCGGCTGACCATTCGATGTGCCGGCGCGCACAGATGGCGGCAATGCCGTCCATCACATCCTTCACGGCGGCGAGGCGCACGGCATCGTCCGCGGCGCGGATGTCGAGAGAAAGCTTGCAGGCGCCCGGAATCACGTTCACCGAGCCGCCGGGCACGGACAACTGGCCGACCGTGCCGACCAGCGATTCAGCCTGCGAGCAGCGCTGCTCGACCAGCAGCACGATTTCGGCGGCGGCAGCGGCAGCGTCCTTGCGCATGGTCATGGGCGTGGTGCCCGCATGGCTGGCGAGGCCCGTCAGCTCAATGAGGAAGCGCGAACTGCCGGCGATGGCGGTGACCACGCCCAGCGGCAAGCCGCGTTCCAGCAGCACCGGGCCCTGTTCGATGTGGACTTCCACATAGGCCGCGACGTCCTCGCGCTTGCGGGCGATGAAGGGAATGGTAGCTGGATCGTGTTCCGCAGCCTGCAGCGCGCTGCGAATGGTCACGCCATCCGCATCCACAGCGTCGAGCAGGGACATATCGAACTGGCCGGTGACGGCATTACTGCCGAGGAAGGTCGAGCGGAAGCGCACGCCTTCCTCTTCCGCGAAGCCGATCACCTCCAGATTGAACGGCAGCTTTTCGCCGCGTTCGTGCAGGTGGCGCACGATGGCGATCGGCAGCAGGATGCCGAGACGGCCGTCGTACTTGCCGCCATTACGCACGGTGTCGTAATGCGAGCCGGTGATCAGCGTTTTCGCGCCGGGTGCGTTGGCCGCGCAGTGGCCGACTACGTTGCCGACTGAATCGATCGTTACCGCCATGCCAGACCCACGCATCCATTCCGCCAGTTGCGCTGCGGTTTGACGATGGGCTTCGGTGAGGTAAGCGCAGGTCAGGCCGTCCGCATCGTCGCTCCACTGCGCGAGATCTTCCGACCATTGCATGATCTGCGGCCCGAATGCCAGCGACACGCCCAGCAGCTCGTTCAGGCGGATCTCGGCGATCCGGTGAATCTGGCGCAGGCATTCCGCGATCTCGTCGTTGCGCTGGTTCTTCAGGCGGCGCGCGAAAGTGGCTATCACGGCTTCGCGCGTGAGGCCTTGCCCCGTCGGGCCCTTCACGGCCAGGATGAAGGGGAAGCCGAATTTGGCGTTGTAGTCTGCGTTCAGTTTATGCAGCGTGGCGAATTCCTCGGGACTGCACAGGTTAAGGCCGGACCTGGCCTGCTCGCTGGTCGATTCGGCCGTCAGCTCGCCGGCGATGGCGGCCTTGCCGGCCAGCTCGGGGTGGGCGCGGATCAGGCCAAGCTGTTCATCGAGGGTGGCGGAAGAAACCACGCCTTGCAAGGCCTGCTTCAGCGCCGTCACCGTAGCGAAGGGACGGGCGAACGCCGCGCGCTCCGGAATCCACGGCGAGTGCTCGTAGAGACCGCGCAGGCGCTCCACAAAGGTGTTGGTATCGCAGGCGTTCAGGTCGGATAGAGTAGTCATCGCAATATCATAGCGCTGCCGGCGCAGGAGCTTATATTGCTGTAAGCATAGCGCTTATTTGCGCGTCAGCGCCTTCGCCGCCGCGGTGACCTGGTCGCGCAGCCACTTGTGCTCCGGCGCCTGGTGCACGCGTTCGTGCCACAACTGGTAGAAGCGCATCGGCGGGAATTTCACCGGCACGTTGAAGATCTTCAGCGGCAGCGCGTTCTCGTAGAAGCGCACGAACTGGCGGCCCGTGGTCAGCACGAGGTCCGATTGCGCCAGCATGTAAGGGATCAGGCCAAAGTAGGCCGACTCCACGGCCACATTGCGGCGCAGGTTCTGGCGTTCGAGGAAGGAGTCGATCACGCCGCCGTAGCCGGGCAGCAGCTGCGATGGCGCCACGTGGGGCAGGGTGAGGTAATCATCCAGCGTCATCGCATCGCTTGCCGTGCGCTTGGCGTAAGGGCTCGCGGCGTGCATCACGCAGATGATCGGGTCTTCGAACAGCTTGGAGATGTGCAGGTGCGGCGGCGGCTCGTCCCAGTTGGCGATGACAAGGTCCATATCGCCGTCGGACAGCATGCGCAGATAGTCGCTGCCCGGCCCCAGGCTGTGGATCACCACGCGGCTGTTGGGCGAGCCGCGGCGTAGCATGCACACCACATTCGGCAGGAATTGCGAGTCCAGGTAATCCGGCGCCGCGATATTGAAGGTACGGGCTTCCTCTTGCGGCACGAAAGGAGTTTTTTTGACGAACAGGCTCTCGGTCTCGTCGAGGATGCGCTTGGCGGGACGCAGCAAGCTTTCGCCATGCTGGGTCGGCACCATGCCACGCGCGCCGCGTACCAGCAACGGATCGCCCGTCAATTCACGCAGCTTACGCAGCGAGGCCGAGATGGAGGGCTGCGGCTGATTCAGCTTGAGCGCCACCCGCGACACGTTCTTCTCCACCAGCAGCAGATAGAGAATGCGGATCAGATGAATATCGAGGTGTTGCGGCAGGCCGGACATGATGCTTCTGTATATTGGATCTAATATGTCGAATATACGCTATTTTTCATGACTGATGTGGTAAAACGATTTATCTTCGGTAAGTTGGCGGTTATTTAACCCAAAGCAAAATGCTCGAAGGTGCGTGCAAAAACCACCGGCATAAAGCTGGTGTCTGCCACGATGTGGCAGACACCAGGGTTACGCCGTTGGTTTCTAAAAAGGAATTACATGGAATACCTGCTCCCATACGGCCTGGAATGGGCGAACCTGCTGGTGCGCTGGCTGCACATCATCACGGGCATCGCCTGGATCGGCGCTTCCTTCTACTTCGTGTGGCTGGACAACTCGATTCGTCCGCCGGCGCCGGACTCGGAGCTGGCGAAGAAGGGCGTGTCCGGCGAGTTGTGGGCCGTGCACGGCGGGGGCTTCTACAATCCGCAAAAGTACCTGGTGGCGCCGGCCGAATTGCCGAAGGAGCTGCACTGGTTCAAATGGGAGGCTTATTCCACCTGGCTGTCCGGCATCGCGCTGTTGACGATCGCCTATTATTTCAATGCGCAGGCCATGATGGTCGACAAGTCCGTGGCGGACCTGAGCAGCCTGCAGGCGGTGGGCGTCGGCATCGCCGCGCTGGTGATCGGCTGGGTCGTGTATGACCTGCTGTGCAAGTCCCCGCTGGGCAAGAGCGACAAGTGGTTCGGCGTGGCGATCTTTGCGTTGCTGGTCGGCGCGGGCTGGGCGCTGACCCATGTGCTGAGCGGCCGCGCGGCCTATATCCACATCGGCGCGATGATCGGCACCATCATGGTCGCCAATGTCGCAATGGTGATCATTCCGGGACAGCGCAAGATGGTGCAGGCGATGTCGGCCGGCAGCCTGCCGGACCCGCAATACGGCATCAAGGCCAAGCAGCGCAGCGTGCATAACAACTATTTCACGCTGCCCGTGCTGTTCATCATGATCAGCAATCACTACGCGATGACTTACCAGCACAAGTTCGCCTGGCTGGTGCTGGCCTTCATCATGGCCGCCGGCGTCTTCATCCGTCACTTCTTCAACCTGCGCCACAAGGGACGCGTCGAGTGGCGTTATCCGGCCATCGGCGTGGCGCTGCTGCTGGCGGTGGCTGTGGCGATTGCGCCTCCCAAGCCCGCGGCGGTTGCCGCAAGCGCCGATCCGGCTGCGCAATTCGCGAAGGTGAAGGCCATCATCGACCAGCGCTGCGTTTCCTGCCATTCGGCACATCCCACGCAGCCGGGCTTTGCGACCGCGCCGGCCGGCGTGATGCTCGATACGTCCGTCCAGATCCATCAGCGCGCAGTGCAGATCCAGAAGCAGGTCGTTGAACTGAAGGCCATGCCGATCGGGAACCTGACCAATATGACGGACGCGGAACGCGCGCAAATCGCTGCCTGGCTGGCGGCAGGAGCCAAGTAAATGAAAGAGCAAATCAACGAGTGGATCGACCAGCACTTCGACGAGGAAGTGGCTTTCCTGCAGAAGGTCCTGCAAACGCCGACCGATACGCCGCCCGGCAATAACGCGCCGCACGCGGAGCTGATCGCCAGCCTGGTGGAAGCCTACGGCTGGCAGGCGGAGAAGCACGCCGTGCCGGAGCAGGTGGTGCGCGATTACGGCATGGAGACGATCACCAACCTGATCGTGCGCCGTCCTTACGCCGCGGGCGGCCCGACCGTTGCGTTGAACGCGCATGGCGATGTGGTGCCGCCGGGCGATGGCTGGACTAAGCCTCCTTACGGCGGCGTGGTCGAAGGCGGTTATATCTACGGCCGCGCGGCGGCGGTGTCGAAGTGCGACTTCGCAACGTATATTTTTGCCGTGCGCGCGCTGGAGGCGCTGGGCGTGCCGCTGAAGGGCGCGCTGGAACTGCACTTCACCTATGACGAGGAATTTGGCGGCTTGCTGGGCCCCGGCTGGCTGCTGGAGCAGAAGCTGACCAATCCTGACTACGTGATCGCCGCCGGCTTCAGCTACAACATCGTCACCGCGCACAACGCCTGCCTGCAGCTGGAGATTACGGTGCATGGCAAGTCCGGCCACGGTGCAATGCCGGAGACGGGCCACGATGCGCTGCAGGCCGCAACCAGGATACTGAACGCGATCTATGGCCAGCTGCCGGAGCTGAAGAAGATCAAGTCCAGAGTGCCGGGCATTGATTCGCCGACCATGCTGGTGGGCCGCATCGACGGCGGTACCAACACCAATGTCGTGCCGGGCAAAGTCGTGATGAAGATGGACCGCCGCATGATCCCCGAAGAAGATCCGGTGCAGGTGGAAGCGCAGGTGCGCGCGCTGATTGAAGACGCCGTACGCGGCGAGCCTGGCATCACGCTGGAAATCCGCCGCCTGCTGCTGTCGCATGCACTGCGCCCGCTGCCGGGTTCGGACAGGATTGTCTCCACCATCCAGAAAAACGCAAAGGACATCCTCGGCGAGGACATCCCGGCCATCGGCACGCCCCTTTATGCGGATGCCCGCCTGTATGGCGAGCATGGCATTCCAGCGGGTACTATACGGCGCCGGGCCGCGCACCGTGCCCGAATCAAATGCCAAGAAGGCGGATGAAAAGCTTCTGCTGGAAGACCTGCGCAAGGCCACGAAGATCGTGGCGCTTACGCTGGCGGACTTCCTCGCAGCGGCTTAATAGCTGAGGAGAGAACCCGATGTTTGAACGACGAATGACCGCCGGCTGGGGCGATATGGATTTCAACAGCCATATGGCAAATACCGCTTACCTGAACAAGGCAGGCGACGTGCGCATGATGTACCTGGCGGAGCACGGCTTCCCGATGGCGGAATTCAAGCGGCTGAATATCGGGCCGGTGGTGATGAAGGATGAAATCGGGTACTTCAAGGAAGTGCTGCTGCTGGACCAGATCACGGTCACGCTGTGCTGCGCGGGACTGTCGCAGGATGGTTCGCGCTGGATGCTGCGCAGCGATATCTACCGCAGCGACGGCAAGCTGGCTGCGCGCATCAACAGCTCGGGTGGTTGGCTGGACCTCACCGCGCGCAAACTGGTCACACCGCCACCGGCCTTGCTGGCTGCGTGGCAGGCGCTGTACCAGACCGATGACTTTGTCGAGTTACCAAGCAGCGTTTCGCGCTGAATCAAATGCGAGTTTGCGCGGCGTCAAAGGTGCGAAAACTAGTGCTGAAAAATTGTGGTTTTTGCACTGTATAGAAATTGTAATCTCAATCGTGCAAGTGTTTTGGCTATGTACTATTGGTCACTCCTACAAACCAAAAATGGAGGAGGGTACATGTACTTGCAACAGAAATTCAAGTGTTCGAATTTGACCCAACGTGCGGGCAACATTGCCGCGGCGGCCGCGCTGCTTGCCTGTGCGGCATTGCCGGCGCAGGCTGAAACGCTGACCATCAACGCTTCCACCCACGGCAGCGTATCCAGCAGCGGCGGCAGCAACGGCGCCGAGAGCTTCAGCAATATGTTCACTGGCAAGCAGAGCGGGAAGGACTTCAACAGCTGGGCATCGTTCTATATTCCGCCCGGCCATTACACCTTCGCCAGCATGACGATCAACCCTGGCACGTGGGGCGATCTGGGTCCGAACAAGATCGGCATTTTTGATGTGTCCACCAACCTGCTGGATTTCGATACCTTCAGTCCCGGCGTGAGCGTGTTCAATGACCTGGGCAGCGGTGCGCAGTATGGCGCGGTTTCCATCACTGATGTGAAGAAGAGCACCAACCTCTCCGGCAACGCGGTGTACGACATCAACGCTGCCGCCGGCGGCTATATCGTATTCGGCTTTACCAACTTCACCACCAGCGCCATGCCGGACCTGGAGGATGGCGGCGCATATCTGGGCTATTTCACCCGCACGCCAGTGCCCCTGCAACTGAACCTCGAACTGGCGCCCGTTCCCGAGCCGGGAACCTGGGCCATGTTCTCCGGCGGGCTTGGCCTGCTTGGCTGCATCGCACGCCGGCGCCGCAAGCAAGCTTCCTGACCTTTTTTCTCCTGTAAGCGCTTCAACATTCGTGGCCGCCCTGGCGCGCCGCGCGGGTCCCTGCACGCCTGCGGTTGCCACAACTTCTTACCAGTAAAGGATAAGTTCATGTATTTGAAGATGAAGAACTTGCGTTTGATGGCCGTTTCGCTCCTGCTTGGCGCTGCTGCAGCGCTGCCGGCGCACGCGGACATTCTCGATTTCGACTCGCTCACGCCGGGACCGGTCGGCTTTGCCGATGTGCTTGAGCATAAGGCCTATCTGATAAGGGGCGACTCCGCCTTCGACGATGCCCTGCCGGGCGACCTGGTCGGCGGCATCCTGAACGGCAGCAAGCCGGCAGAGTGCATGCGCCTGACCTGCCCGACCAATAACAGCACCAATTACTACGCCGGGCTGGATGACGGCGTGATGGTGCTGTCGCGCGCCGATCACAAGGCGTTCTCGCTGCAGTCGCTGGATGTATCGATGATCGGCTCCAATTTCGGCTTTGCCATGCCGCCGGTGGCCGGCATCCTGCGTATCCAGGCATTCCACGCGGACTACACGTACGAGTGGTTCGATATCGAGCTGCACGCGCATTCCAAGGATGTCTTTTTCGAACCTGTCAGCACCGGCGCTTTCGGCAGCCAGCAATTCGTGTCGATGGCCTTCTTTGGATTCAACTGCGATTTCGACGGCAATTGCCTGGCCTTTGAGGATAACCGCGGACAGTTCGCCCTCGACAACCTGAACGTCAACATCTCCGCGGTGCCTGAACCTGCCGGCAGTGCGATGATGGGGGCAGGCTTGCTGGTACTGGGCGCCGTCGCGCGCCGCCGCAAGAACCAGCGCTTTGCTACTGCCGACGAACTGGCCAATCGCGCCTGAATCCACCGAGGAGAGATGATGAAACTACGTCCTGTTACGTGGTCGGTGCTGTTCGCGCTGACCGCGGCTGCGCAAGCCGCTCATGCCGATGCGGCACGCCGCCCTTATATTGTGCAGCTGGCCGATGCCCCTGCCGCTTCCTACAGCGGTGGCGTCAACGGCATGGTTGCCACCCGGCCGGCGGCCGGGCAAAGACTGAACCTGCAATCGCAGCCGGTGCAGCTGTACACCGACTATCTGCGCCAGCGCCAGGCCAGCGTCAAGGCACTGGTCAGCAGCGCGCCGGTGCTGCATGAATACACAGTGGTGCTGAACGGCTTCTCGGCCATGCTGACGGACGATGAAGTGCGCCAGCTGAAGGCCAGCGGCACCGTCGCGGACATCACGGCCGATGAACCGCGCCAGCTGCAAACCAGCTTCACGCCCACCTTCCTCGGCCTGGACAAGCCGGGCGGCCTGTGGAGCCAGCTGGGCGGCGCCGAGAAAGCGGGCGAGGGCATCGTGGTCGGCATCATCGACAGCGGTGTGTGGCCGGAGAATCCCGGCTATGCGGACCGGGTCGATGCCAGCGGCAATCCAACATTTGCCGGCGATGGCAAGCTGGTCTACGATGCGCCGCCTTCCACCTGGCATGGCACCTGCCAGACCGGCGAAGGCTTCACCGTCGGCCATTGCAACAACAAGCTGATTGGCGCGCGCTATTTCGACGAGACTTACCGCGCCTACCTGGATGAATCGGGATCGACCGCGTCCTGGAGCGATTTCCGTTCGCCACGCGATTCGCTGGGTGCCAATACCGGCGCCGGCGGCCATGGCAGCCACACTTCGACTACCGCGGCCGGCAACCACGGCGTCGTGGCGAACGTGGGCGGCGCTTACGTGGGCAGCGTTTCCGGCATGGCGCCGCGTGCGCGGGTGGCGGCCTACAAGGTGTGCTGGAGCTTCATGGGCCGCAACAGCCCGCCGCAGGGCACCATCAGCTGCTGGACCGGGGACAGCGTGTCCGCCATCGAGCAGGCGGTGATCGATGGCGTGAATGTGCTGAACTACTCGATCGGCGGCAGCGGCAGCCTGAGCGACCCGGTCGACCGCGCCTTCCTGCACGCGGCCAACGCGGGCGTGTTCGTGGCCGCGTCGGCGGGCAACGCCGGCCCGGCGAATACCGTGTCCCACAACAGCCCATGGCTGACGACGGTCGCGGCTTCGACGCACAACCGCTTCCAGAAGGCCGATGTCACGCTTGGCAATAAGGCTGTCTACGGCGGCGCTTCGCTGAACATGACGGTACTGCCGGCCGGCACGCCGGTCGTGCGGGCGCAGGACGCCGGCCTGCCGGGCGCCGATCCCGGACACCTGCAATACTGCTATAGCACCGGCAGCAATGAAGGCAAGGCCGTGCTGGACCCGGCCAAGGTCAAGGGCAAGATCGTCACTTGCCTGCGCGGCGAGAACGCGCGCGTGGACAAGAGCCTGGCGGTACAGGAAGCGGGCGGCGCCGGCATGGTCATGATCGATAATGGCCTGGGCCTGGTGTCCGAGGCGCATTCCGTACCGACCGTGCACGTATCGCAGGAGGATGGCGCCGCCATTGCGGCCTATGCGCAAACGGCCAACGCTTCCGCATCGATCGGCAAGTTCGCGAACACCACGATGGGCAAGGCGCCGGTCATGGCCAACTTCTCTTCGCGCGGTCCGGATCCGTTTGATGGCAATATCCTGAAGCCGGACCTGACGGCGCCGGGCGTTTCCATCATTGCCGGCTTCACGCCGGGCCTGAGCCAGGGACAGCACAGCGATATCGTGAACGGCACACTGACGCCTCCGCCGGCGTGGGGCCTGCTGAGCGGCACGTCGATGTCCTCTCCGCACGTTGCCGGCGTGGCGGCACTGGTCAAGCATCGCCATCCGGACTGGTCGCCTTCCTGGATCAAGTCCGCACTGATGACGACCGGCTACGATACGCTTCCCGATGGCCTGGTGGGCATGGACGCGGGCACGCTGCCGTTCGGCCAGGGCGCTGGCCATATCGATCCCACTGCTGCCGCCGATCCTGGCCTGGTGTATGGCCTCACGGCGACCGACTACAAGAAATACCTGTGCGGCGCCGGAGCGCTGGATCAGTGCGGCGAGGGTTCCCTCAAGGGTTACAACCTGAACCTGCCTTCGATCTCGGTGGGTAATGTGATCGACACGACGGTGGTGACGCGCCAGGTGACCAATGTCGGTGGAACGCCGGCCACTTACACCGGCAAGATCGACGTGCACGGCTTCAAGGCTGAACTGCAGCCGGCCGTGCTGACGCTGGCGCCGGGCGAGACAAGTCCTTCAATGTGCTGCTGACCCGCACTTTCGCCTACGAGAATGTGTGGCAGTTCGGTTCGATGGAATGGACCGATGGCAAGCACAAGGTGCGCAGCCCGGTGGTGGCGCGTACCGGACGCCTGGTGACTTCACCCGGCTCGATACGCAGCGAGGAGCAGAGCGGCAGCATCATGACGGTCGTGCAGACGGCTTTCTCCGGCCGCATGGGCGCCGCCGTGGGCGGGCTGAAGGAAGTGCAGCGCACTTCACTGCGCGTGGCGCAGGCGCCGGACAACAGTTCCGGTACCACGGCGCAGATGCAGGCCAGCTGCAGGGCAGGTGGTGCGGGCGTGGTGCTGCAGCCGGTGCACATTCCGGCCGATACCGTGGCCGCCAGCTTTGAGCTGTTCGACCGCGATACCGGCATGCCGGGCGTGGACGACCTGGACATGGCCCTGCTCGATTCCAGCGGCAAGCTGATGTCGGCCAGTGCGGTGGAAGGGTCGAATGAGCAGGTGCTGCTGTCGTCGCCGGCTGCGGGGGATTACAAGCTGTGCGTCATCGGTTATGCCGCTGCCAATAAGGCCAGCATCGATTTCCAGCTTTCTTCGGCCATTGTGACCAAGGCCGATCGCGGTGGTGAGCTGAAGGCGATGACGCCGACCAGGGCGTACAAGGATAAGCTGGCGACTGTGAATGTGAGCTGGTCCGGGCTGGAGAAAGGCAAGCGCTACCTCGGCGGCGTGCAGTGGCTGGACCCTTATGGCAACCTGGGGTCGACTACGCTGGTGCAGGTGGAGACGGATGATCCGGTGCCGCTGGCCCGGCCGGAGCGGCAGCTGCCGGCTGCCGATCCGCGGCTGTAACTGAGCCCACACGGCGGATCAATGATCCGCCCTACAGCCCTGCGGGCCTCACCCGTACAACGCGTCCCGGGGCCGCACGATCGCGGGCGTCACCCCATACGGCGCGTCCCGGGGCGCGGTTCGGGGCCTCACCCGTACAATGCGTCCCGGGGCCGCACGATCGCAGGCGTCACCCATACGGCGCGTCCCGGGGCGCGGTTGCGGGCGTCACCCGTACGACACGTCCCGGGGCCGCACGATCGCGGGCCTTACCCATACAACGCGTCCCGGGTCACCACGGCTGCGGGCTTTACTCCTACGACGCGTCCCAGGGCGCACGATCGCGGGCGTCAACCATACGGCGCGTCCCGGGGCACTACGGCAGGGGGCTTCTTTCGGGGCCCCGCAGGGGCTGTAGGGCGGATCATTGATCCGCCGTGCGTGGGTGGCCAGGGGCGCGTGGATTACTTGAGGGTGCGCTCGAACAGCTGGAAGATGCGGCGGTACTGGTCGTACCAGCTTTCGGGCTGCACGTAGGCGTGGCGCTCCAGCGGGTAGGACGCCAGCTCCCAATGGTCCTTCTTCAGCTCAATGAAGCGCTGGGCCATGCGTACCGAGTCCTGGTAGAACACATTGTCGTCGACCATGCCGTGGGCGATCAGCAGGTGGCCTTTCAGCTTGTCCGCGTACTCGATCGGCGAGGAGACCTTGTAGGCCTCAGGGTCGATATCCGGCGTGTTCAGGATGTTGGACGTATAGCCGTGGTTATACGTGGTCCAGTCGGTAACGGGACGCAGGGCGGCGCCGGCCTTGAACAGGTCCGGCTC
Organism: Pseudoduganella sp. UC29_106; assembly: GCF_044055365.1. Taxonomy (NCBI): domain Bacteria; kingdom Pseudomonadati; phylum Pseudomonadota; class Betaproteobacteria; order Burkholderiales; family Oxalobacteraceae; genus Pseudoduganella; species Pseudoduganella sp. UC29_106. The sequence goes on from NZ_CP171977.1 coordinate 925,860, forward strand.
GCGCAGCAGGGCCATGAAGGTCATGAAGCCGCCATAGCTGCCGCCGTAGATGCCGACCTTGTCGATGTCGCCCTGGTGGTTGGCGGCCAGCCATTTGGCGCCGTCCACGTAGTCGTCCAGCTCAGGATGGCCCATCTGGCGATAGATGGCCGTGCGCCAGTCGCGGCCATAGCCCTTGGACGCGCGATAGTCCATGTCCAGCACGATGTAGCCCTTCTCGACCAGCAGGTTGTGGAACATCTGCTCGCGAAAGTAGTTCGGGTAGCGGTGGCTCACGTTCTGCAGGTAGCCGGCGCCGTGCACGAACATCACGATCGGGTACTTGCGGCCTGGTTCCAGCGTTGCCGGGCGATACAGCTTGGCCCAGACGGGGGCGCCCGCGTTGTGCGTGGACGGCACGGCCACATACTGCGGCTGAACCCACTCGCGCGCCCTGAATTCAGCGCTGCGGGTATCCGTGAGCTTCGTGGCGGCGCCGCCGGCGGCCGGCACGATTGCCAGCTGGGCCGGCAGATAGGCGTTCGAATAATGCACCAGCAGCTTGCGCTGGTCCGGCGACAGGGAGAACTGTTCCACGCCGCCATCGAGCTGGGTCACTTCGCGCACCGATGCGTCCTTCGGATTCACGGAACAGATTTCATATTCGCCCGGCGTCTTGCGGTTGCAAAGCACATAGGCCAGCGAGCCATCCGCATTCCAGTGCACATTGGTGGCTTCCCACTTGCCGCTGGTGAGGGCGCGCTGCTTGCCGTCCACGCCCAGGGTGTACAGGTGGGCGTAGCCGCTTTCCTCGGACTGGAACCACAGCGTGCCGTTGTCCGGCAGCCAGCCGAAGTCGTTGTAGCTGTTGTTGATCCAGGCCTTGTCGTTCAGGTGGTGCAGGGGCTTCAGCTTTGCGTCCGCCAGGTTGACGGTGGCGATCCAGCGGTCCTTGTTGTCCACGGCGCGCAGCATCAGGGCGACCTGGTTGCCGTTGGCAGTCCAGGCAATGCCGTCGCCTTCATCCTCTTCCAGGCGCACCGGACGGTTGCCCTTCAGCGCGGGCTGCTTCTGCGCTTCGCGCAAGGCGGCCAGCGGGTCTTTCGCGATGTCCTCCAGGTTATCCAGCGGGATATCGCGCATGCTGTGGGTGCTCAGGTCGACCAGCTTCAGCGTCTGTGCCAGCGGATAGTTGCGGCCCACGCGAGGGCGCTGGTCGTCGAATTCTTCGTAGCCCGATTCCGTCACATAGCGCGGCATCTTGCCCACGCGGCCGTTGTCGCCATTCTTCGGCGAGATGGCGACCACCAGCCAGCGGCCGTCCGGCGACAGGGCGCTGGCATCGATAGTGATCTTGTCGCCCAGGTAGAGCGGCGCTGGCGCACGGGTGCCGTCCGCACGGCGTTCGGCTTCGCTGCGTTCGCGCAGCGCGTCGCGGTCATCCTTCTGGCGCTTCAGGGTTGTGATCAGGCGCAGCTGCAGGGCGCGCAGATAGTCTTCATCCGGCGCGGCGGCAGGGTCTTTTTCGGCGCGCGGCAGGGCCACCGGCGACACCAGGCGGTCGGCGCGGTTCCAGCTGAACCACTCGTGGCCGATGCGGAACTGCACGCTGCGGCCGTCGGCCGAATACTGGGGCGCCGCGGCGGCCCTGGTATTGCGACTGATCTGGGTCAGGATGCCGGTCTTCAGCTCACGCTCGAACAGGTCGCCGTTGCGCAGCACGATGGCGCGCGTGCGTTCGCGGTTGTAGATGACGGTGGCGCTATCCTGGTTGGCCAGTTCCGCATCGCCGATCAGGCGCGGCTTGTCGCCGGCCTGGAAAGTGTCGCGCAGGGGCGATCCGGCGCGCTTCTGTTTGTAGAAGACCTGCTTGCCGTCCCAGCTCCACCACGCCGTCTCCACGGGCGTGCCAATCCAGTCCGGGTGGGACATGGCCTGGTCGAGAGTTACAGGGGTATAGGCGAAAGCAGGCGCCGCCAGCAGGCTTGCCAGCAGGGGGAGTGCTAAGATATCGCATGGTGTCTTTTATGTAAGAGGGGAGATTTGCGAACGCGCATTCTAGCAGAGCGGTTCGCAGGCCCCGCCGCTGCAGGGTTTATGTGCTGGCGCGGGGCGCCAGGCTGGCGATGGTGGCGGTCAGGATGTCCAGGGTCACGGGCTTGGTCAGGTGCAGGTCGAAGCCGGCCGCGATGGCGGTGGCGCGGTCCCGGTCCTGCCCATAGCCGCTGAGGGCGACCAGCACGGTGCCGGCCAGCTCGGGCAGGGCGCGGATGCGGGAGGCGGCTTCCTCGCCGCGCATGTCCGGCAGGCCGATATCAAGGAAAATAATATCCGGCCTGAGCGCCTGCGCCGCTTCCACGGCCTCGCCGCCGCTGCTCGCCACATGGGTTTCATGCCCGGCCAGCTGCAGCAGCGAGGCGATGATATGGGCGGAGTCCACATTGTCGTCCACCACCAGGATACGCTGGTTTTGTGGCGCAGCCAGGCCGGCGGCTGCGCTTGCCGCCTTCGCGCCGGCGGCGGCGGCATCCACCGGCAGCCGCACTTCGAAGGTACTGCCCTGGCCTTCGCCGGCGCTGCTGGCCGTTACGCTGCCGCGATGCAGGCGCACCAGGGTCTGTACCAGGGAAAGGCCGATGCCCAGGCCATCCTGCACGCGGTCCGGCGCATGGCCGGCCTGGCTGAACAGGTCGAAGATGCGGCCCGTCTGTTCGGAGGCAATGCCGATGCCGCTGTCCTGCACGCGCACAATGGCGTCCTCGCCTTCGCGCAGCACGCTGACGATGATGCGGCCGCCGGGCAAGGTGAATTTGGCGGCGTTGTTCAGCAGGTTGCCGATCACCTGGGTCAGGCGCACGGCATCGCCATCGAGCCACAGCTCGTCCGGCAAGTGCAGCTCCAGCTGGTGCTGGCGCGCTTCGATATTGGGCATGCTGGTCTCGAGCGCGCCGCTCACTACGGCGCACAGGTCCAGCGGGGCGCGGCGCAGGGCGATCTTGCCGCGCGAAATGCGCGATACATCGAGCAGGTCGTCCACCAGGCGCACCATATGGTCGGTCTGGCGCAGGATGATCTGGCGCGCATGTTCGTGCACCGGCGATGGCGACGGGTCGGACATGCGCAGCAGTTCCACGGCGTTGCGGATCGGACCGAGCGGATTGCGCAGCTCGTGCGCCAGGATGGCCAGGAATTCATCCTTGCGGCGGTCCATGTCGCGCAGCTCGCGTTCAACGCGGCCCAGGCGCAGCAGGGCGCGCACATTGGCCACCAGCTCCTCGGGCTCGATGGGCTCGAACAGGTAGTTGTCCGCGCCGCAGTCGAGGGCGCGCACCTTGTCCGGGGTGGCGACGTAGGAGGCGGAAGTTTGCAGGATCAGGATGTAGGCGGTGGACTTGTTTTCCTTCAGGTGTCGGCACACATCGAAGCCGCTGATATCGGGCAGCTTGGTGTCCAGCAGCACCAGCGCCGGGCTGTCGCCGGCGGCCCTGGCCAGCGCTTCCTCGCCGGTCGCCGCCTCGATCACGCGGAAGCCGGCGCGGGTCAGGATACGCGTCTTGGCATAACGTGCCGCGTCGGTGTCGTCGACGTTCAGGATCAGGTCTTCAGTGGGGCTGGACATGTATGGCCTCACGATAAATGGCACGCGGCCTTGAGCTGGGCGAGCAGTTCCTCGCGCAGTATCGGTTTGTTGAAATAGGCGTCCGCACCCAGGGAGAAGGCTTTTTGCCGGTCCGAGATTTCGGACACGATCAGCACCGGTACGTGCTTGCGCTGCTCGCTGCCCTTAGCCTGGCTAAGCCAGCGCCAGCTGTCCTCGCCCTGCAGGCAAAGGTCAAGTATCACGGCCACGGGTTTTTCGCCGGCCCAGGCCTGCTCCGCTTCCCACAGGCTGCGCGCGCATACCGCGCGGAATGGCGTATTGCGCAGGAAGCTGCGGTAGAGCATCAGCGTGGAGCGGTCGTCCTCGACGATCAGCACCGGGAGGCCGTCGCCATCGGCCGCTTCCGGCTCCAGATCCGGCGCCTCGCCGTGCCGCTGTTCGCATTGCAGCGGCAGCGTGACGCTGAAGGTCGATCCCTGGCCCGGCGCGCTGCGCAAGGACACGCTGCCGCCCAGCAGGGCTGCCAGCTTGCGGCACAACGGCAAGCCGAGCCCCGTGCCTTTCACGCGTTGCTGAAGGCGGTTCTCCACCTGGCTGAATTCCTCGAAAATCTCCTGCTGGTACGCCTCGTCGATGCCGATGCCGGTGTCCTCGACAGCGAAGCGCACCAGGTTTCCCTGCAGGGTGGCGGACACGCGCACATGGCCTGCCTCAGTGAACTTCAAGGCATTGGAAATGAAGTTGCGCAGGATCTGGGACAATTTGGCTTCGTCCGAGTACATATGCAGCGGCACGGCCGGTTCGTCGAAGATCAGTTCGACGCGCGCGCCCGCCAGCAGGGGACGCAGCATGCCGCGCAGGGCGCTGAACAATTCCGCCACATCGAATTTGATGGGACGGATGTCGACCTTGCCCGCCTCGATCTTGGCCAGGTCCAGCAGATCGTCCACCAGTTCGGCCAGCCCTTCGGCGCTTTTCAGGATGAACAGCACCTGCTTTTCCTGTTCCGATGTGAGCTCGCCATCGGCCCGTTCAACCAGCAGCCGGGCCAGGGCGCGGATGGAGGAGAGCGGCGTACGGAACTCATGGCTCATATTGGAGAGGAAGCGCGATTTCATTTCGTCGGCGCGGCGCAGGTGGTCGGCCTTTTCATCGAGCTCCGCGTAGAGCGCCGCCCACGCCGCGGTTGGTGTCTTCCAGCTCGCGCGTCATCTGCAGCAATTCTTCCTGGCGCGTGTTCAGCTCCGCCAGCGTGGCCAGCAACTCCTTGTTCTGCTGCTGCATTTCGGACAGCGTGACGTCGGCCGGCAGCGCTGTGAGCTGGGCGCCCATGGCGCCCACCAGTTCCGGCGTGAGCAGGCTCGCCTCGTAAGGCAGCAGCTTTTTCAGGGTGACGGTGGTGCCTGCGCCGAGCGCGGTCTGGATGTCGAACTGGTCCATCAGGCGCCGGGCGCCCACGATGCCCAGGCCCATGCCGGTCGACGACTGGTAGCGGCCGGACAGCACCACGTCCAGATGTGGAATGCCCGGGCCCTGGTCGGCGATGGTAATGACCAGCAACTGCGGCGCAGTCTCGCCTTCCACCGAAAAATCGACACGCCCGGCGCGCGCATAGTTATAGACGTTGCGCGTCAGTTCCGAAACGGCGGTGGCGATGCGCACCTGGTCCTGGCCGCCGAAGCCGCACAGGGCCGCGATCTGGCGTGCGCGCTGGCGCGAGGCCACCACGTCCAGTTCCGCATGCACGCCGAGGCTGAGGATGCGCAGGCTCATGGTTGCCACCCCTGGCGGTCGCGCAGCACCAGCACGCTTACGTCGTCGCGGCCGCGCCGGAAATCGCGGTACAGCACACTGGCCAGCAGGGCCGGGTGGCAGTGCAGCAGGCCAGGATAATCGTCCAGGTCCCAGCGCGAGGCCAACCCGTCCGAATGCAGCACGAGGGTGGCGCTGCTGTCCCAGACCGCCGGGAATTCCTGCACCTTGCGCATATTGCTGCCGACAATGCCGTTATGCGACGCCAGCTGGCGGCTCTGGCTGCCCTGTACCAGGTGGGCGGCGATATTGCCGATTCCCGCAAACTGCAGCTGTTCGTGCAGCATGTCGAAGCAAACCACGGCGACCGCCGCGCCGCGGGTATGGTGCAGGGCGGCGTGGATATCCTGCAGCAGTACGGCGGCGGGCAGCTCGGCGTATGCATGGCCACCGTGGCTGCCATTTCCGATGCCCTGGCCGCTTCCGGGCCATGCCCCAGCCCGTCCGCCAGCAGCACGGTGGCCGTGGTGGCCGAGCAGGCCAGCGACCAGCTGTCGCCGCAAGTGGATTCGCCGGCCAGCGGCAGGCAGACCACGCCGTACAGCAGGCTGCCATCGGAGCGGGGCGCTCCGCGCGGCCAGTAGGCCATCAGGATGGCCGTGCCTTTGCCGGGAGCGCTGTACACGTCGAATAGCGTGGCAAGGCGGCGCATGGCGCCCAGGCCCACGCCGTAGCTGCCCGCCGTCGTCGTGCCATCGGCTGAGCTGGCGCCGAAATTGCGGATGCCTGGCCCCCGGTCCAGCGCCACGATCTCGATGCCGCCATCCTGCGAAGCGCGCAGCAGGATCTCGCCGCGTCCCGCATGCTTGAGAATATTGGTGGCGGCCTCGGTGACCAGCAGCGCCACTTCGCCCACACTGAATTCGTCGAATCCCAGGCCTGCACACAGGGTACTGGCGGCGCGGCGCGCGGAGGCCACCTGGCTCGTATCGGCCAGTCCGTGACAGGTCTGGCGGCCAGCAGCGCCTAGAATGGTTTCCATTTGGTGATCTTCACAGTTGTGCCCTGGCCGGGTGTGGAGGCAATATCGAATTCGTCGGATAGGCGCCGGGCGCCGGAAAGGCCGAGGCCCATGCCGCCGCCGGTGGTATAGCCGTCCGTCAGCGCCTGCGCGATGTCCGGAATGCCGGGGCCGTGGTCGATAAAGGCCACGTGCAGCCCGCGCCGGCTGCCGCCAACCTTCAGCAGGTGCGCTTCGCCGCCGCCACCGTAGCGCAGCGTGTTGCGCGCCAGCTCGCTGGCGGCAGTGATCATCTTGGTCTGGTCGATCAGGGTGAATCCGATGGCGATCATTTGCTCACGCACCGCCTGGCGCAGGCGGACGACATCCTCGTCGGAGCGGATCTGCATTACCAGTGCATCGACGTCGTTGTGGCTCACGGCGTGGCCTCGCTCAGCTGAGGTGGCGCTGTAGTAGCTGGACGCCTTTTTCGACGTTCAGCGCGGTCTCCACGCCATGCAGCGTAAGGCCCAGTTCCACCAGTGTGATCGCCACGGCGGGCTGCATGCCGACCAGCACCGTGCGCGCATCGAGCACGCGCGCCATGGCGGCAGTATTGCTGATCATGCGGCCGATGAAGGAATCGACAATGTCCAGCGCGGAAATATCGATCAGCACACCGCGTGCGTGTTCCTTCACGATGCGGGCCGTCAGGTCATCCTGCAGCGTCATTGCCAGGCGGTCGTGCATGTCTACCTGGATCGTGACCAGCAGCAGGTTGCCCATCTTGAGAATGGGAATGCGTTCCATGCCGGCCTCACACGGCGTTCTGATAGGTGACGGAGGCGCCGACGCGCTTCAGCGCCACCATGAAGGCATCGGCAAGAGACGCTTTGGTAATCACGTCCTCAAGGTTGACGCCCAGGTGCACGATGGTTTGCGCGATCTGCGGACGGATGCCGCTGATGATGCAGTCGGCGCCCATCAGGCGCGCAGCCGCCACGGTTTTCAGCAGGTGCTGGGCGACCAGGGTGTCCACGGTCGGTACGCCGGTGATATCGATGATGGCAATCGAGGCGCCGGTATCGATAATTTTCTGCAGCAGGCTCTCCATCACCACCTGCGTGCGCGCGCTGTCCAGGGTGCCGATCAGCGGCAAGGCCAGCACGTCCTTCCATAACTGGACCACCGGGGTCGAGAGCTCGAGCAACTCATGCTGCTGCAGCTGAATGATGGACTCGCGGCCCTTCTGGTATTCCTCGACGGTGAACAGGCCAAGCTGGTCGAACAGGGCGCCGGTTTCCACCAGTTCGGTGGCCAGGGCCGAGCTATTGCCCTCCAGCGTCTGACGCAGCAGCGCGAACAAGGGTTCCTTGAGGGAGAAAATGAAGGTCGCCGTTTCCGTTGGCGTGAAGCCGTGGCGCGCGCGCGCGGCGGAAATGTCGCTAAGCAGGTGGCGCACTTCGGCCCAGGAAGCCTGGTCGATGTCGTAGCTTTGGCCCTTGTCCAGGGCCCTCGCTACCAGGGGGATAAAGCGCGCCGCCTGCTGGCGGATCTCGGCCTCGGCCGCCTTGTCGCGGCGCACCAGGCGGGACAGCATGCTATTCAGCCAGCCGTCCAGCAGGGCATCCTGATGGTCGACGAAAATCTTGGCCAGATGGCCGGTGGTTGCCTGACTCATGACCGCGATCCCCCTAGTTGTTTTCTTATAACGAAGGAGGCCAGTCTAGCATTTATTTCTTTACTTTATTGCACGATTGAAGCGGTTTAACCAATAGTACAGGAACCTCTTTGAATGCCGGTGTATTCGATCCGCGCGCGACGAGTTCGGGGGAAATCAGGGGCGTTAGCTCGGGGAAATAGCCGATCACGTCGCCATCCGGCAGTGGCCGCTCGACCAGGCGGTAGCCGCTGAGTTCTCGGGTGATGCCGTCCGGCGCCGCGGCGCGCACGGTGACGCTGTCGCCATCCTGCAGCCCGAGCCGCTGCAGGGTCGAAGGACCGATGAACAGCACCTTGCGCGTGCCGTGCACACCGCGGTAGCGGTCCACTTCACCTTGCGGATCGCGGTAGATGGTGGTGTTGTACTGGCGGTGGGCGCGCACGGTGGCGAGGCAGAGCACCTTGTCGCCGTAGGCGGCGCGGGCGCGGGACATGATGGTGTCCTGCGGCAGGGCATGCGCGCTGAAGCGCGCCTTGCCGCTGGCCGTGTGCCAGATCCGCGCGCCGGCCGAATTGGGCAGGCGAAAGCCGAGGCGTTCGCGGATCCTGCGGTTGTAGTGGCCGAAGCCTTCGACGGCGTGGGCGGCCACGCGTTCGATGCAGTCGCGCGTGATGTCGTAATCGCGGCCCATGCCGCGCCAGTCGATGGGCGAGTCCGGCAGCGTGTGACGCGCCAGTTCGGTGACGATGAAGGGCTCGGAGCGCAGTTGCGTGCTGGCTGGCGTGTTGCGGCCCGCGGAGGCGTGGACCACGCTGGCCGTGTCTTCCACGCTGACGAATTGGGCGCCGCCGGCTTGCTGGTCCAGTTCCGTACGGCCCAGGCAGGGCAGCAGCAGGCCAAGGTGGCCGGGATGCAGGTGGGTGCGATTCAGCTTGGTCGCGATGTGGACCGTGAGCGCCGTGCGTGACAATGCCTGCAGCACGCGCGGGCTGTCCGGCCCTGCGACCGCAAAGTTGCCGCCCAGGCTGAGGAAGGCGTGCACTTCACCGTCCAGCAGGCCCTTGATGGCGCCGATCGCGTCGAGGCCGTAGGCTTGCGGCGGCTCGAAGCCGAACACGGCGCGCAGGCCGTCCAGCCATTCCTGCTTCGGGCGGTTGGTCACGCCAACGGTGCGATCGCCCTGCACATTGGAGTGGCCGCGCACCGGCATTAGACCCGCACCGCGGCGCCCCACATTGCCGCGCAGGAGCATCAGGCTGACCAGCGTCTGCAGGGTTTCGATCGCATGCTCGTGCTGGGTGAGGCCCATGCACCAGGTGGCGATCGTTGCGTTCGACGCGGCGTAGATCGCGGCGGCTTCCTCCATTTGCGCGCGGGTCAGGCCGCTGGCCGCTTCCAGCGCCGGCCATTCGTGGGCGGCGACGGCGGCGGCAAACTGACCGAAGCCGTCCGTGTGTTCATCGATGAAGGTGCGATCGAGCACGCCGCCGCGGCGGGCCTCGGCCGCCAGGATGGCCTTGACCATGCCCATCAGCGCCGCGAAATCGCCGCCGAGGCGCACCTGGTAATAGGCATCGGCCAGCGGCGTGCCGCGTCCGGTCAGGGTTTCGGCTGCCGACTGCGGATCGGCAAATGCCTGCAGGCCGCGCTCCAGCATCGTGTTGAAGACCACGATCTTGCAGCCGCGCTTTTTCGCCTCGCGCAGGTCGCCCAGCATGCGCGGGTGGTTGGTGGCGGGGTTCTGGCCGAAGACGAAGATGGCGTCCGCATGCTCGAAGTCTTCGCGCGTGATGGTGGCCTTGCCCACGCCCAGCGACAGGCGCAGCGCGTCGCCCGAGGATTCGTGGCAGTAGTTCGAGGAGTCCGGCATATTGTTGGTGCCGAAGGCGCGCGCGAACAGCTGGTAGGGGAAGGCGGCTTCATTGCTGCTGCGTCCCGACGCGTAGAAGACGGCGCGGTCCGGGTGCTCCAGCGCGCGCAGGGCGCCGCCGGCGAGGACGAAGGCTTCTTCCCAGCTGATTTCCAGGTAGGTGTCCGTGGCGGCGTCGTAACGCATCGGCGCGGTCAGGCGGCCGAAGCTTTCCAGTTCCCATTCTTCACGTTCGCGCAGTGCCGCAAGTGTGTTCGCGGCGAAGAATGCCGGCGTGGCGCGGCGCCTGGTCGCTTCGTGGGCGACGGCCCAGGCGCCCTGTTCGCAGAAGTCGACTGTCTTGCCGCCGGGCGTGTCCGGCCAGGCGCAGCCGGGACAGTCGATGCCCTGCGGCTGGTTCAGGCGGGTGAGCGTGGCAAGCGCCGGGAATGCGCCGTGTTCCTGCAAGGCCTTCGCCGTGCCGTGCAGCGAACCCAGTCCGCCGGCAGGCTTGTCGTAAGGTCGGATCGGGAACACTCGGTCATTCATGGGCAGGCACCGGAAGTAAAAGAGGCGCGACTATATCACGGCCCCTGCAGCCGGGATCTGCGGACTGTATGTACGTACAGTATAATTTTGGCATGCAAGGTTTTATACTTACCCGCCACTGGCGCGACACGCGCGACGGCACCGAAATCGAGTTCTGGCTGGCCACGGATGACGGTCCGCGCAAGATCACGCTGACGTCCCAGCCTTCGGTCGCCTTTGCCGAAGCCAGCCTGCGCTCCACCATCGAGCCGCTGCTGGAGGACATGCGTGGCATCGACGTGCGTGAACTGCCGCTGAAGACCTTCCAGCACGAGCCGGTGGTCGGCGTGTATGCCACGCATTACAAGCAGCTGCTGGCGCTGGAGAAGAAATTGCGCGAGCGCGGCATTCCCCTGCTGGAGGCCGATATCCGTCCGCCCGAGCGCTTCCTGATGGAGCGCTTCATCACGGCCGGCGTGGAGGTGGACGGCGACAAGATGCGGCCAGCGCCGGAATACCGGCCGAAGCTGAAGCTGGTGTCGCTGGATATCGAAACCAGCGCCTTCGAGGACCTGTACTCGATCGCGCTGGAAGGCTGCGGCCAGCGCCAGGTGTATATGCTGGGCGAAGCGCCCGCCGATGCTCCGGCGCTGGACTTCGCCCTCGAATACTGCGCCACGCCGCGCCAGCTGATCGAAAAGCTCAATGCCTGGTTCCGCGAGCACGATCCGGACGTGATCATTGGCTGGAGCGTGGTGCAGTTCGACCTGCGCGTGCTGCAGAAGAATGCGGAGAAGCACAAGGTCCCGTTGCAGCTGGGACGCGAAGGCCGCGCAATCGACTGGCGCACACATGGCATGCGCGAAGGCTATGTATTCGCCTCGGTTCCCGGCCGCATCGTTATCGACGGCATCGAGGCGCTGCGCGCCGCATCGTGGTCGTTCTCGTCCTTCAGCCTGGAAAATGTGTCGCAGGTGATGCTGGGCGAGGGCAAGGATATCGGCGACGCCTATGACAAGATGGCCGAGATCGAACGCCGCTTCCACGAAGACAAGCCGGCGCTGGCCTACTACAACCTGAAGGACTGCGAACTCGTCACGCGCATCTTCGAGAAGGCAAAGCTGATGGCCTTCATCCTCGAACGCGCCCATGTAACGGGGCTGGAACCGGACCGCATGGGTGGCTCGATTGCCGCCTTCAACTTCCACTACCTGCCGCGCATGCACCGCGAAGGCTTCGTGGCGCCAAATGTGGGCGAGGTGGAACCGCAGCCGTCGCCGGGCGGCTTCGTGCTGGATTCCAAGCCGGGCCTGTACGATTCCGTGCTAGTGCTGGACTATAAGAGCCTGTACCCCTCCATCATCCGCACCTTCCTGGTGGACCCGGTCGGCATGGTGGTCGGCATGGCGGCGCAGGACGCGTCCACCACGGTGCCGGGCATGCGCGGCGCCGTTTTCTCGCGCGAGCGCCACTGCCTGCCGACCATCACCACCCAGCTGTGGCAGGGCCGCGATGCTGCCAAGCGGGAGAAGAACGAGGCACTGTCGCAGGCGCTCAAGCTGCTGATGAATTCCTTCGTTGGCGTGCTGGGCTCGACCGATTGCCGTTTCTACCATCCGAAGCTGATTTCCTCGGTCACCTTGCGCGGCCACGCAATGATCAAGCGCACGGTGGAGCTGGTGGAGGAGGAGGGCTACGACGCGATCTACGGCGACACCGATTCCATCTTCATCTGGCTCAAGCGGCCCCATGGCAACGACGAAGCGCTGGCCGTGGCGCGCCGCCTGGTCGACAAGATCAACAGCTGGTGGCGCACCTGGCTGCGCGAAGAGCTGGGCCTGGAGAGCCATCTCGAAATCGAGTTCGACACCAACTACCAGCGCTTCTTCATGCCCACCATCCGCGGCACCGATATGGGCAGCAAGAAGCGCTATGCGGGCCTGACCGGCGAAGGCGAGATGATCTACCGTGGCCTGGAAGTGGCGCGCAGCGACTGGACAGCACTGGCGCAGCAATTCCAGCAAGGCTTGTTCAAGCTGGTGTTCAATGCGGAGCCCTACGAAGACTATGTACGCGAATACGCGCGCAAGACGCTGGCCGGCCAGATGGACGAACTGCTGGTCTACCGCAAGCGCCTGCGCCAGCGGCTGGATGAATATCAGGTCAATGTGCCGCCCCAGGTGCGCGCCGCCCGCATTGCGGACGAATTCAACGCCTCGATGAAGCGCCCCTTGCGTTACCAGAACGGCGGCTGGATCAGCTACGTGATGACGCGGAACGGCCCAGAACCGCTGGAAGCGCTGCACTCCGCCATCGACTACGAACATTACCTGACGAAGCAGCTGGAACCCATCGCCGACTCCATCCTGCTCCCGCTGAATGACAGCTTCGCCAACCTGACCACGGCCCAGGGCAATCTGTTCTAGACCCGATTAACGCTGGCTTAACGAGGCAGAGACTATATTTTATTAAGCTGGCGTCGTCACGTCTTGCGGCGGGGCGTGTGCAGGGGCAGGCGTGGCACTCTTCTGCAAGGAAGAGCAAGCCGTGAGAATATAGGTGTCCTCGCCAGAGGGATTGCTCGCAGAATGTTGCGACGATCAGCCAGATTGCTATAATTTGCCGAGTTGCTAAAGCTTCCCGGCATCGTTATTGGCCCCATCGTATCAATCAGTGATTCAGGTGAATATGGCCCAGCTACGACAAGCAAAACCCCAACCGGCGCCGCGCGATGCGGAGATGGCACTTGAGCGGGCACTCGATGCCGTCCTGTCCCGTCAGCGTGAAGACGGCCACTGGTTATATGAGTTGGAAGCGGATTCCACGATCTCCGCGGAATATGTCCTCCTCGTGCACTACATGGGGGAAGCCCCGAACATCCAACTGGAAGAGCGCATTGCCCGCTATCTGCGCCGCGTGCAGAACCCGGATGGCGGCTGGCCCCTGTTCGCGCACGGCGAAGCGGATATCAGCGCGAGCGTGAAAGCCTATTTCGCGCTGAAGATGATGGGCGATTCGCCCGAGGCCGAACATATGCAGCGGGCGCGCCGGCGCATCCTCGAACTGGGCGGCGCGGCCGCCAGCAATGTATTCACCCGGACCTTGCTCGCATTGTATGGAATATTGCCGTGGCGCAGCGTTCCGATGATGCCGGTGGAGCTGATGCTGATGCCGCTGTGGGCGCCTTTCCATGTGTCGAAAGTGTCCTACTGGTCGCGCACGGTGATGGTGCCGCTGCTGGTGCTGAATAGCCTGCGGCCGCGCGCCCGCAATCCGCGCGGCGTGACGATCGATGAACTGTTCCGCAACCCGCCGCGCAAAGTCGGCCTGCCGCCCTGCGCACCGCACCAGCACAAGCTGTGGTACATGGTGTTCCGCACCGCGGACGCGGTGGCGCGACTGGGCGAGGCGCTGATTCCGCGCTGGGTACGCCAGCGCGCCCTGAACCAGGCGGAGCGCTTCGTGCGCGAGCGCGTGAACGGCGAGCATGGCCTGGGCGCGATCTTCCCGGCCATGGTGAACGCCGTGCTGATGTTCGACGCGCTGGGCGTGCCGCGCACGGATCCGCAGGCGGCCCAGGCGCGCGCCGCCATCGACCGCCTGCTGGTGGTGCGCGAGCAGGAAGCCTATTGCCAGCCCTGCCTGTCGCCGATATGGATACCTCCCTGGCCTGTCACGCCTTGCTGGAAGTGGCGCAACCGCGCGCCACCGCGGCAGCGGCGCGCGGCCTGCAATGGCTGCGCCGGCTGCAGGTGCTGGACCATGAGGGTGACTGGACCGTGCGCCGTCCCGGCCTGCGCCCCGGCGGCTGGGCTTTCCAGTACGAGAATCCCCACTATCCGGACGTGGACGATACGGCCGTGGTGGCGATGGCCTTGCACCGTTTCGATGTGACCCTGGGCGAGCATGTGCCCAGCACTGGAACGGACCTGGTGCCGACCAGCGAAGCGATTGCCCGCGCCCGCGAATGGGTGGTCGGCATGCAGAGCACCAATGGCGGCTGGGGCGCGTTCGAGCCGGAAAACACCCACACATACCTGAACAATATTCCCTTCGCCGACCATGGCGCGCTGCTCGACCCGCCGACGGCGGACGTGTCGGCGCGCTGCCTGTCGATGCTGGCGCAAATGGATGGCGGGGTATCCGCTCCCGCAGCGCGGCTGGCGCTGAAATACCTGCTGGACGAGCAGGAGGCGAATGGCAGCTGGTTCGGGCGCTGGGGCACGAACTATATCTACGGCACCTGGAGCGCGCTGTGCGCCCTGAACGCGGCGGGACTGGATGCGGAACACCCGTCGATACGGCGCGCGGCCGCCTGGCTGCGCAGCATCCAGAATGCGGATGGCGGCTGGGGGCGAGGCGGGCGACAGCTACCGCATGGATTACAAGGGCCATGAACCGGCGCCCAGCACACCGTCGCAGACGGCGTGGGCCCTGCTCGGCCTGATGGCGGCGGGCGAGGCGGACAGCGAGGAGGTGGCGCGCGGCATCGCCTACCTCGTCGCCAGCCAGGAAGACGATGGCACCTGGCACGAAGAGCACTTCACCGCCGTCGGCTTCCCGCGCGTGTTCTATCTGCGCTACCACGGCTATGCGCAATACTTCCTGCTGTGGGCCCTGGCCCGCTACAGCAACCTGCGCCGCGAAGGAGTATCGGGCGTCCGGTGGGGGATGTGACCACCGCGCCTATCGTCGTGTTGACCGGCATGGCGCTGGAGGCGCAGATTGCCGCCCCGGCGGAAGTGCTCTTTGGCCTGCGCGGCGAGGCGCTGGCCAATGCCCTGGCCGAGCGGCTGCGCCGGCCCTGCGCCGGCGTGATCAGTTTCGGCATGGCCGGCGGGCTGGCGCGCGAACTGCCGGCCGGCGCACTGATCGTCCCTGTCGGCATCGTCACCCATACCGGCGTGCTGCCCTGCGATGCGGCATGGACCGCGGCGCTGCAGGAACTCTTGCCGCGGGCCGTCGGCGGCGTGCTGGCCGGTGTGGACGCGCCGCTGGTCACCGTGGCGGAGAAGCAGATCCTGCAAAGCGCTTCCGGCGCCGTGGCGCTGGACATGGAGTCGCATATCGGCGCGCGCGTGGCGCGGCATGCGGGCGTGCCGTTTGCGGCCTGCCGCGCGATTGTCGATCCGGCCGGAAGGGAAGTGCCCCAGTGCCGCCTTGGCGGGCTTTGGCGACGATGGCAGCACGGCGCTGGGGCCCTTGCTGCGCGAGCTGTTGCGCTATCCGGGGCAGTTGCCGGCCATGCTGCGGCTGGCCGGCGATGCGGCGCGCGCCCGCAGCGCACTGCGCGATGCGCGCCGCGTGCTGGGCGAGCGCTTCGGCGCGCTGCAGTCCTAGGGTTTCTTCTCTTCCGGTTCCTCGTACTTGGGCAGCTCGCGTTCCTTGCCTTCGTCGATCTTGTTCTGGCGCTGCTGGGTCCACGCGTCGCGCACGAAGGTGTACTTGTCGAGGGCCGCTTCCTCCAGCAGGGTGCTGGCGTTCAGCAGGTTGGCGCGCGTGTTGACGATATTGAGCACGCGCAGCGGCGTGCGCGTATCGGAATCGACATAGGTGAGCGGATCAAGCTGATAATCGACCCACATGGCCGGCGCGTCGCGGAAGGTGCTCGGGCCGAAGAGGGGCAGCACCAGGTAGGATCCGGACGGCACGCCCCAGTTGCCGAGGGTGAGGCCGAAGTCCTGCGAATGCTCGGGAATGCCGGCGGGCGTGGCGACATCGAGCACGCCGGCCAGGCCGAACACCGTGTTCATCGCCACCCGCATCAGGCTTTCCATGCCATCCTGCAGCTTGCCCTGCAGGAGATTGTTGATGGTATTGCCCACGTCCCCCAGGTTGCTGAAGAAGTTCGTGACGCCGGTGCGGATGGGCGAAGGCGTGATGGCCTGGTAGCCCTGGGCCAGCGGTTTGGCCACGTACTGATCCAGCTTGTCGTTGAACTTGAACATGGTGCGGTTGAACGGCTCCAGCGGGTCGCCCGGGGTGGCGGTTGGTCCGGTGGCGCAGCCGGCCAGCGCGGCGCACAGCAACAGCGAGGGGCAGAGGGACGATCGCTTCATGACGCTTAGCTCCTGACGCGTTTGCGCGGGACTTTCCGCGTTCGATTCCCTGCGGCTCGGCGGCGTCCTGGCGTGGGCGGCCGAGCAGGATGGGCTGGAAGAAGACCGCACCAACCAGCGTGCAGGCCAGCGCCAGGGCCAGCAACTGGCCCATGCTGGCCGTGCCGGGGTGGTGCGAGAAACTCAGGCTGCCGAAAGCGGCGGCCGTGGTGGCGGCGCTGAACAGCACCGCATGCGTCAGGCTCGATTGCAGCAGGTGGCGCTGGCCGGAGCGCCAGGCCATCACATAGTAAATCTTGAAGGCCACGCCTACGCCCAGCAGCAGCGGCAGCGCGATCACATCGGCAAAGTTCATCGGCAGGTCGATCAGCACGCAGCATTCCAGCGTGACCAGGGTGGAGACCAGCAGCGGCACCAGGGTGCGCAGCACGTCGGCAAAACTGCGCAGCGTGATCCATAGCAGGATGGTGATGGACAGGACCGCCCAGCCGGCGGCTTCGGCGAAGGCGCGCATGATGGTGTTGGCCGATCCGCGCACCGAGATCGGACCGCCGGCGGCGCGCGGTTCGGCGGCCAGTACGGCATTGATGAAGCGTTCCAGCGCGGCGGGGCGCTCGGCGCTGTCCGGCGGCGGCAGGCGCGGGGTGACGGCGACGAGCGCGCGCCCGTCCAGCGTGATCCAGTCGCGCACCAGCGCTTCCGGCACATCCTTGATGCTTACAGCTTCGGCCTGCAGGGCGATCTGCAGGCGTTTCAGCGCCAGTTGCAGGGGCAGGGCGATGGCCACTTCGGCGCGGTCGCGCAGCGCGGCGTCGCCGGTGGCCAGCTTGCGCACTGCCTTTGCCAGCCTTTCCGCTGGCGCAGCGCCTGTGCCGGGATGGTCTTCCGCCGCCTGTTCCAGCTGGGCGGCCAGGCGGCGCAGGGCGGCGCTGCGCAGGCTGTCACTGGCGGCTGGGGTGGAGGGCTGGGCAAGTACCGGCATCAGCACGAAAGAGGCTGCCGCGATAAGTGGCAGCTCGGTCCCCTGGTCGTCCGGCACCAGGCTGTCCAGCGTCAGCGTGCGCGCCACAGCGGGGAGTTTGGCAAGGCGCTGAGAAAGCTGGGCGGCTTCGGCCTGGGAGGCCGTCAATATGTTGACATCTTCGGTGCCGGCCTCCGGCGCATCGGCCAGCGCGCGTAAGGTTGCCATCGATTCCGAATGCGGGTCCTTCAGGTTCAGCGGATCGAAATCGAAACGCAGCTTGGGCAGCAGGGGCACGCCGGCCAGTATGACCACACAGGTGGCGATCAGCACGGTATTGCGGTGACGTTCGAAGAATTCATCGGCCGGCGCCAGCCAGCGTGCCGATGGCATATGCGGTTCACCGCCCGGCCGCAGCACGCAGATCAGGGCGGGCAGCATGGTCAGCGTGGTGGCGAAGGCCACCAGCATGCCGACGCCCGCGATCAGTCCCAGTTCCGCCACGCCTCGGTAATCGGTGGGCAGGAAGCAGAAGAAGGCGACGGCCGTGGCGGCAGCGGCCAGCGCGAGGGGGCCGCCGGCAATGGCCGCGCTGCGTTCCAGCGCGCGGTGCATGGAAGGATCATCGTGTCGCTCGGCGCGGTAGCGCACGCCGAACTGGATGCCGAGTCGCCGCCCAGGCCGATGAAGAGGACGGCGAAGGCCACCGAGATCATGTTCAGCGAACCCACCATGGCCAGGCCGAGGGCGGCCGTCACGATCAGGCCCGCGATAAGGCTGATCAGCACCGCAATAATCAGCTTGGCCGAGCGCAGGGCCAGCCACAGGATGAAGATGACCAGCAGCAGCGTGAGCACGCCGTTCAGCACCGCGCCTTCGGCCACGGATTCGAATTCCTCGTCGGCCAGCGGCTGCGGGCCGGTCAGGCGCACGGCGGCGTTGTAACGCCTGGCCAGTTCGAGCTTGTCCGCGGTTGCGCGGATCAGGACGTGGCGTCGCCGCCGGCGGCCAGGCTGGCATAGTCCAGCACGGGCGTGACGGCGACGAAGCTGCTGACAAGCGCTGGTTTGGCGGGCGCGCCGGACGCTGGGTCTTCCATATCCATCCAGGAAAGCGCGGCAGGCTTGCCGGCCAGTGTGGCTTCCAGCGCGGCGGCGCTGCGGTTCAGCAGGCCGGCCATATCCTCCAGCTTCACCTGGCCGGTTTGCAGGGGCAGGGCGAGCGTGGTGGACAAAGTATCCGCCAGTCCGCGCAAGGTCGGGTCGCGCTGCAGCGTGATGAGCAGGGGCCTGGCCTGCTGCAGTTTGGAGGAGATGTCCGCCACTTCGTTCGCCGGCAGGAACAGCAGCCCTGAGCGCGCGAAGTATTCGCCGCCCCCCGGCTGGGCCACGGTGCGGAAGCGCTGGGGCTGGGCCTGCAGGGCCTTAGCCAGTTCGTCCGCTGCCGCGTCGGCCAGTTCGCGCGCCGGGGCTTGCACCACGGCCAGGATCAGCTGGCGCTTTTGCGGGAAGGCGACCGTGATGGCGGCGTCGCGCCGGGCCCAGGGTTCGTCCGATTCGAGCAAACGGTCGATGTCGGTGTCGATGGCAAAATGTGTGGCGGCGTAGAACGCTGCGATTACGGTGAGCACTGTAGCCACGGCGATGGTGGTCCAGGCGCGGTGCGCGGCAAAGTGGACCAGGCGTGTGAGCAGGGCTGTCAGCATGGGCGGATCGCAGCTGCCTCGTGGCGGATTTGGGTGCGGCCAGTATAGCAGCAGGCGTGGCGACGGCGCTTGCGCCGGCAGGATATACCTGGCAGCGCCCGCCGCGCCCAGCGGCACGATAGGGAGTTGCAGCCGATGAAAATCTATGGATACGCAGCCTTGATCCCGCTTGCGGCTGTGCTGGCCGCCGCGCCGGCCGTGGCGCAGACTCAGTCGACGCCGGATGCGCTGGTGCGCGCCGCTGTCGAGAATGTGGTGACCACCATCCAGTCCGACCCCGGCACGCGCAGCGGCGACATGGCCAGGATCACTGCTGTGGTGGAGAAGCAGTTCCTGCCTTATACGGATTTCCGCTACACCACCAAACTTGCTGTTGGCAAGGCATGGACCGACGCCACGCCTGAGCAGCAGCAGCAACTGTTCCAGCAATTCCAGGCGCTGCTGGTGCGCACGTATGCGCTGTCGCTGTCCCAGTTGCGGGAGCAGAACGTGAAGTTTTCGTACAAGCCGATGGGCAAGGGCAGCGCCAACGATATGGTGGTGCAGACCAAGGTGTTCGCCAACGGCGAGGATATGCTGATCGATTACCGCCTGACCCGTTCGACCAATGGCTGGCGGATCTACGACATCAATATGATGGGCGCCTGGCTGATCGAAGTGTACCGCCGCCAGTTCAACGATATCGTGGCGCGCGACGGTGTCGCCGGCTTGATCAAGTACCTGGAACGCCATAACGCGCGCGCCGCGGCAGCCTGATTTCATTGCCGCCTCCAGCGGTGCACTTCCAGCCACTGCCAGGAGAGCAGGGCAGGCACGCCGAACAGCAATTCCCTGGCCCGCTTGACCAGGGCCAGGGAGAGGGAAATGTCCGGGCCGATGCCCAGTATTTCACCCAGCATCAGCACCACGGCTTCCTGTACGCCGAGGCCTGCGGGGACGAAGAAGGCCATCTGCCTTGCCGCCTGGGTCAGGGCTTCGATGAAGAGCGCCTGCCACAGGTCCACCGGGTGGCCCAGCAACATGAGCGCCAGCCACACTTCGGCTGTGCCGATGACCAGTCCCGATACCTGCCAGCCCATGGCGCGCAGCAGTACGCCCGGCCTGCGGACGAGGGCGCGGATATGCTCGTCCAGTTTCGCGCCGTCGGCCGCGCTGCCGATCTGGGTTTCGCCGAAGATGTGGCGGATCACACCGCCGAGGCGCGCAAACAGGGCGCCGTGGTGCAGGGCGAGCGCGAACAGGATGGGCCCGGCCAGCGACAGCAGCAGTCCGCCAATGATCGCCCAGCCGTGCTTCGTGGCTTCCATTGCCGACAGCAGGGCCAGTACGCCCATGACCGTGAACACGTAGTAGGAAAACATCGCGACCATCACCTCGGTGACGATGCTGGCGGCGATGGCGGAGGTGTCGTTCAGTCTTAGTCGTGCGAGTCTTATGCCGACCAATTCTCCGCCGACGCTGGCGGTGGGCAGCAGGCGGTTCACGGCTTCGCGTACCGAGGCGACCCACCAGAGGAAGGACAACGGCGGCGTGCTTTGCGTTTTCGGCAGCGCGGCGTGCAGCAAGGTGCGCCAGCCCTGGGCGTCCAGCAGCAGGGGCAGGGCGTGAAGGGGCAGGAGCAGCAGCAGCGGCCAGCCGGCCTGGGCCAGCACCCGTGCCACGTCGGCTGCGCCCTGGTGGGCCACCAGGGCGATCAGGCCGAGCAGGCCGATGAGGGCGAATAAATATGCGAGCCGCTTCATCGCTTTTCAAACCCACGGCGTGAACCTGGTGTCTGCCACATCGTGGCAGACACCTGCTCCTTGCCTTGGGTTTTAAAAGATATCGGCATATCCGCCGTGAGGGAGCGCGAGGGCTTCCACCGCGGCGCGCACGCGGGGGGAGAGCAGGGCGGCGAGTTCGTCGGCGTGGCGGTAGGTGGACATCGTCGGCGCGAGTGGAGTAGCGGTGGCCACGGCGGGGTGCGAGTAGATTTCGGTCACGCCATCGCGCAGCCCGGACAGCGCGGCCAGCAGCGCCTCCTCGTCCATGGCCCCGCTGGCGCCGATGCCGACCACCTGGTCATTGTGCGCCATGCCCGCCGCATCCAGCCGGCGCCGCAGCAGGGCAAGCCATGGACGCAGCCAGAACGGCGCACCCGCTTCCAGCGGCAACCGCACCGCGCGCATTCCATACTCGCGTCCAATCGACAGGATCAGCGACAGCACCGTTGGATGCAGATGGAAGTGCTTATGGCAGTTCACATGGTCCAGCGGCAGTCCGGTGCAGGCAAAGGTATGAAACTGCGCGCGAATCTCGGTCGCCAGCTGGCGCTGCACATCGCGCGAAAAATAGAAGCGCACGCCCTTGCCGACCATGGACGCGCTGAAGCGTCCGTCGGCGCCGACCAGGCCGGGAATGGCCGCAGGCGGCAAGGTGGGCGCGCCATCGGCCAACACCAGGTGCAGGCCCACGCGCAAGCCGGGCAAGCGGTGCGCGCGCTCCACGGCGTCGCGCGCGGCCGGGGCGCTGACCATCAGGCTGGCGGCATTCAGCACGCCATCGCGATAAGCCAGCTCCACGCCTTCGTTGACGGCCGGATGCAGGCCGAAATCGTCGGCGGTGATGATCAGGCCGCGCGGGACAGACGGAGCAGCCAGGTCAAGCCTCGTGCGATCGCAGGAAGTGGAAGAATTCCACGCCCTCGCGCAGGCGGCGCTTGGTCATCTCCCAGCTGCCCAGCATCTCGCGCACGATCTCCCAGATCTTGCTCGGCCTGAAGTAGAAGCGCTTATAGAACACTTCCACGCTGTGGTAGATCTCTTCGCGCGACAGATGCGGATAGCTCAGCGCCGACAGCTGCACGCCATCTTCGTTGACCAGGCTGATGACCTTGCGGTCCTTCATCCAGCCGTTGTCGAGCGCCTGCTGGTACAGCACCGTGCCGGGATAGGGCGCGGCAAGGGATACCTGGATCGTGTGCGGGTTGATGTCCTGTGCGTAGCGGATGGTCTTCTCGATCGTGTCCTGGGTTTCGCCCGGCAGGCCGAGGATGAAGGTGCCGTGGATGGTTATGCCAAGCTCGCGGCAGTCGGCGGTAAAGCGGCGCGCGATATCGGTGCGCAGGCCTTTCTTGATGTTCAGCAGGATCTGGTCGTCGCCCGATTCATAGCCCACCAGCAGCAGGCGCAGGCCATTCTCCTTCATGATCTTCAGCGTGCTGTACGGGACGTTGGCCTTGGCATTGCAGGACCACATCATTCCCAGCTTGCCCATGCCCCGCGCAATTTCCTCGGCGCGCGGACGGAAGTCGGTAAAGGTATCGTCGTCGAACATGATCTCCTTCACCTCGGGCATGTTCTCCTTGATCCACTTGACCTCGGCCAGCACGTTTTCCGGCGAGCGCACGCGGTAGCGGTGTCCACCCACGGTCTGCGGCCACAGGCAGAAGGTGCAGCGCGAGCGGCAGCCGCGGCCCGTGTAGATGGATACGTATGGATGCTTCAGGTAGCCGATGAAGTAATTCTCCACCTTCAGGTCGCGCTTGTAGACCGGCGCAACGAAAGGCAGTTCATCCATGTTCTCGATCATCGGCCGCGCATCGTTATGCCTGATCGTGCCATCCGGCAGCTTGTAGCTCAGGCCCAGGATATCAGGCAGCGGATTGCCGGCGGCGACTTCCTGGCAGGTGTAGTCGAACTCCTCGCGGCAGATGAAATCGATGGCGGGGCTGCCGCCCAGCGTGGCGTCCGGCTCCACGGCGGCCTTGGCGCCGACCAGGCCAATCATCAGCGCCGGCTCGCGCGCTTTCAGCGCTTCGGCGAACTTGATATCGGTGGGGAAGGACGGAGTGCTGGTGTGGATGATCACCAGCTCGTAATCGGATGCGATATTCAGCGTTTCCTCGACGCCGATGCCGTCGGCCGGAGCGTCCAGCAGCCGGCTGCCCGGGCACCATGGCGGCGGGCTGGGCGAGCCAGGTGGGATACCAGAAGGATTTGATCTCACGCTTGGCCTGGTAGCGCGAACCGGCGCCGCCGTCGAAGCCATCGAAGGATGGAGCTTGGAGGAACAGGGTTTTCATGGCGTCCTTTCGGGCAGAAGCGGTTGTGCGTCATGCACGGACAGGGTTTGCTGGCGCCAGCGCACGCGCGAACCGGTGAGGGCGGCGGCCCATTCGGCCAGCAGAAGGGCATCGCGCAAGGGGGCGCGCAGGATGGCGCCGGGACCGGCTGCCGTTGCAGCCTGCAGGCTGCGCGCGATGGCGCCTGCGGCGAACAGCATCCAGCCCAGCGGGGCATGGTTCAGGATCAGGCCAAGCAGCAGCATGGGCCAGCTGAAGGTGATGAAGGTGAATGCGAATCCGGCGGTGTTGAGCGAGCGGATGGTGCGCATCCAGCGCAGTTCGTGGCGCCACAGGTCTTTCAGCGTGCGCTCGGTGACGTCGGTCGTGACGACGACGTCCGACAGGACCGTTTGCAGCTTCAGGCGGCGCGTGAGCTCGCCCAGCCAGTAGTCGTCGGCCAGTCGGTCTTCGAGCGCTTCGAAGCCGCCAACGGCTTGCAGCGCGTCGCGGCGCAGGGCGATGGTGGCGCCGAAGGCGAAGCTGCGCGAGCCGCCGGCGTGGGCGATCCTTACCGATGGCGCGAACCAGTCGTCGATGAACTGGGCGCCCAGCTGGGGCCAGCCTTTGGCCACCGCGCGGCCGCGGTACAGGCAGGTGACGACGCCCGTCGTGGCGTCGCCGAGCGGCGCGGTGACGCGTGCCAGGTAGTCGGGCGGGACCGCGATGTCGCTGTCGGCCAGCACTAGCCGGTCGTGGCGGGCGTGGGGCAGCATGTTGATCAGGTTACTGACCTTGGGATTGCTGCCGTGGGTGTTTTTGTCGATCGCCAGCGCGATGTCGCATTTCGGGTAGTCGGCCTGCAGCTGGCGCACTACCGCGACGGCGGGATCGTTCGCGTCGCGCACGCCGAAGACTAGCTGGTAGCTCGGATGCTGCTGGCGGCAGAATGTGGCGAGATTGTCGTACAGGAGAGGCTCGGCGCCGCACAGGGGCTTCAACACGGTCGCGCCGGCGGACGCAGCGCGCGCGTCCTGCGACGCGACGGGCAGGGCGGCGGCTCGGCGGGCGCGCAAGGTGGCGATGGCGGCGAGCAGAGCGTATGACGCCGCAACAGCGGACAGTGCGCCGCCGGTGAGCGCGGGCCAGTCCAGCGTGATCATGTGTCAGCGGCCTCCGGCTTCGGCGCCGGCCGAGGCGTTCGCCCGGGGCGCCGGGGCGGCAGCGTGCGATTGGCCGGCCTTGCGATGCCCGATCTGGTCAAGCCTGATCGATACCTCGCGATTGAACGTGTACTCGGCTGGACGCTGCTTGTCCAAAGCGATATCCGGCGCCATCGCTCCGGAAGTCTGCACGCCGCGCAGGCTGACAGCCAGCGCCTTCAGCGGATGCTTGAAGGTGTCGGCGACCGCTGTCGCCTCATACCCGCTGTGCACCATGCAATTCGCGCACTTCTCGTAATTGCCGGTGCCATAGGAGTCCCAGTCGGTTTCCTCCATCAGCTCGCGGAATGAGGCGGCATAGCCTTCGCCGAGCAGATAGCAGGGACGCTGCCAGCCGAACACGGTGCGGCAGGGATTGCCCCAGGGCGTGCAATGGTAAGTCTGGTTCCCGGCCAGGAAGGACAGGAACAGCGAAGACTGGCTGAAGTCCCAGTTGCGGCCACCGCGGCCGCGCGCGAAGATGGCGCGGAACAGCTCGCGCGTCTTGTTACGGGTGAGGAAGTGCTGCTGGTCCGGCGCCCGTTCGTAGGCATAGCCCGGCGACACGGTGATGCCGTCCACGCCGATGTCCTTCAGCGAATCGAAGAAGTTCGCCACCTGGTCGGGAATCGCGTCATTGAACAGCGTGCAGTTGATATTGACGCGGAAGCCGCGCGCTTTCGCAGCGCGGATTGCCGCCACTGCGCGCTCGTACACGCCTTCCTGGCAGACCGAATGGTCATGCATCTTCTGGTCGCCGTCCAGGTGAACGGACCATACGAAATAAGGGCTGGGCTGGTACTGGTCCAGCTTTTTCTCCAGCAGCAGCGCATTGGTGCAAAGGTAGACGAAGCGCTTGCGGGCAATGATGCCCTTCACGATCTCCGGCATTTCCTTGTGCAGCAGCGGTTCGCCGCCGGCGATGGAAACCACCGGCGCGCCGGATTCGTCCACCGCTTGCAGGCATTCCGCCAGCGACAGGCGCAGGTCCAGGATGGGATCGGGATAATCGATCTTGCCGCAACCCGCGCAGGCGAGGTTACAGCGGAACAGGGGCTCGAGCATCAGCGCGAGCGGATAACGTTTGCGGCCCGCCAGATGCTGGCGAACGATGTAGCTGCCCACGCGGGCAGCCTGCAAAAACGGTATGGCCAAATCAGCCTCCTGCGGATAAGTCCTTCAGACGGTCACCGGCTGCACATCCGCCAACTCGGCGGGCAACCTGAACTCGGCGTGTTCTTCCTTGCCATCCATGGTGGTGACGTCGACCGGCCCCAGTTTGCGCAGGGCGGCCAGCACATCTTCGACCATGGCTTCCGGCGCCGAGGCGCCGGCCGTAATGCCTACCACTCCAGCGTCACGCACCCAGGCGGGATCGAGCTCGCTGCCGTCTGCGATCAGGTAGCTCGGCACGCCGCTTTCGGTGCCGATCTCGCGCAGGCGGTTGGAATTCGAACTGTTCGTGGCGCCGATCACCAGAATAACATCAACCAGGCGGGCCAGCTGACGGACGGCACTTTGCCGGTTCTGCGTGGCGTAGCAGATGTCCTTGGTGTCCGGACCCACGATATTCGTAAAGCGCTTTTCGAGGGCCGCAATAATGTTTCGCGTATCGTCCACGCTCAGCGTGGTCTGGGGTGACGTAGGCCACCGGCGTATCGGTCGCCAGGGTCATGCGCGCCACATCGGCTTCGGTTTCGATCAGGATCACTTCGCCGGGAATCTGGCCCATGGTGCCGATGACTTCCGGGTGGCCGGCGTGGCCGATGAGGATCACCGTGCGGCCGCTGGCGGCATACTCGGCGGCCCTGGTTGTGGATCTTGATGACGAGCGGGCAGGTGGCGTCGATGGGACGCAGCCGGCGCTGCTCGGCTTCACGCTCGACCGCGGCGGGAACGCCGTGGGCGCTGAACACCGTGACCGCATCGGCCGGCACTGTTTCAAGGGAATCGACGAAGATCGCCCCCTTGCGCCGCAGTCCTTCGACCACATGCTTGTTATGCACAATCTCGTGACGGACAAATACCGGAGCACCATACTTGATCAGCGCACGGTCCACTATCTCGACCGCTCGCACGACGCCAGCACAGAAGCCGCGTGGTTGGGCAAGTATCACCTGCATAACAGAGACTCCCTTCGGACCCTGGTTTTAGTGAATTGCAACACATTCAGCGCAACAGGACTTACTATATACCGGTATCGGCATGTGTGCACTTTTCACAACCGACTTTTTATTTTGGAATGGGCCAATGCGATGGAGGAAGACGACATTCTGGTGACCGGCGCCTCCGGATTTGTCGGCTCGGCGGTCGTGCGGCAGGCGCTCGAACGCGGCATGCGCGTGCGCGTGCTGATGCGGCCCTCGAGTCCACGCCGGAATGTGCAAGGGTTGCCCGTACGGGTAGTAGCGGGCGATATGCGCGACAAGGCGGTCATGCACGAGGCGATGTCCGGCGTGCGTTATCTCTGCCATGTAGCGGCCGATTACCGCCTGTGGGCGCCCGACAGCGAGGAGATCGTGCGCGCCAATACCGAAGGCACCCGGGCCGTGATGGATGCGGCACTGGCCTGCGGCGTGGAGCGCATTGTCTATACCAGCAGCGTAGCCACCCTGCGCGTCGCCGGCGCTACCGTACCTGTGGCCGAAGATGCGGCGCTGAACCCGGAAGAAGCCATCGGCGCCTACAAGCGCAGCAAGGTGCTGGCCGAGCGGCTGGTGGAGCAGATGGTGGCCGAGCAGGGACTTCCTGCAGTAATCGTGAACCCGTCCACGCCCATCGGGCCGCGCGATGTGCGTCCCACGCCGACCGGCCGCATCATTCTCGAAGCGGCAGCAGGAAAAATGCCGGCCTTTGTCGATACCGGCTTGAATCTTGTTCATGTTGACGACGTGGCCGAGGGCCATTTCCTGGCGCTGGAACGGGGCCGCATTGGCGAGCGCTACATCCTCGGCGGCCAGGACGCGAGCCTGCGCGAACTGCTACGCGAAATTGCTGTGCTGAGCGGACGCAAGCCGCCATCGGTCGAGTTGCCGCGCTGGCCGCTGTATCCGCTGGCGCATCTGGCCGAAGGCATGGCGCGGCTGACGGGGCGCGAGCCTTTCCTGACTGTCGATGGCCTGAAGATGTCGCGCTACCGCATGTTCTTCACTTCCGCAAAAGCCGGGCAGGAGCTCGGTTACGCGCCGCGCCCGTATGCACAAGGCTTGAGCGATGCGCTGGGCTGGTTCCGCAATGCGGGATATCTACAGTAGCTTCGCCGCCAGCCGCGCCAGCCGCGGCACCGTGTTGGGACGCAGCAGGCGCGCGTCGTAGCCGGCCATGCGGCGCTCGTTTTCGCTCAGGCAGAGTTCAATCAGCGCTTTCGGCGACAGCGGCTCGGCCACGGCGGCGGAACCGGTCATTGTGAAGTTAGCGTCGTTTGCCGTGCCATCGGTATCGATGCCGCGCGCGATGCCGATGCGCTCCCAGATCAGGAAAGCCCATACGCGCAATACCTTGAGCGTGTAGACGGGGCGGCGCCACCATGGCAGCTGGCGCTTGTACCAGGCGGCCCAGTTGACGAAGAAAAGAATGTGGCGGCCTTCTTCCTGGATCACCGGTTCGAAAGTTTCCACCAGCTCGGAGGGGAAGAAGCCGGAGCGCTTCGCGGCGGCAAAGAGGCCAAAGGCGAAGAAGCTGTCGATGCATTCGCTGTAGCCGGTGACGAGCCAGCCCCATTCCGGATCATCGGGCGGCGGATAGTCCGGTTCGGGCGCGAGCTCGATGCCGTAGGCTTCCACCAGCTTCGAGAGCACGGTCTTGTGGCGCGCTTCCTCGTCCGCATCCATTTCCAGCGCGCGGCGCAGCAGCGGGTCTTGCACGGTGGCGGCAAAGGTCTTGACGCGGATCGAGGCGCGGCCTTCGGTCTGCACGGCGATGTCCCAGATCGGCAGCGAGGTCACGCGGTGCAGGGCTTCGGGTTCGAGCTTCGGCCAGTCGATGACGGCGGGCTTGTAGGGATTGTGGGTCTGGAGCAGCAGTTCGCAGAACATGCGCAGATGGCGCTCGGAGCCGGGCTTGACGGGATCGGGCGACGGGTCCGCCCAGTTGCGCATCGCGTGATCGGCCTGCAAGGCTTGCGTGTGATCGACCATCAGACTGCCTCCTGTGTGGATTGGCTTACTGTCGGATGGATTGTACAGCGGCTTTCAGGAATTTTTTTCCCGCGTCGAGCACTTCCTGTTGCGCGGCTTCCGTCGGCATGGCGCGCGCCATCAGCACGGTGCCGACCAGCTGGCTGACGAAGGCCCAGGCCAGGGCTTCGCTGCCCAGCCTTGCAGACAGCATTTCCACGCATTTGCGGCTCTCGCGTTCGAAGATGGCCTTGATGTCCTCGCCGGCGCGGCCGATTTCGGCGCCAATGGCGGGGACCATGCAGCCCGTGGCGGGACGCTGCACGTGGCTGCGGCTTAGATAGCGGTCCAGTTCGAAATCGAGCCAGGCGCCGGGTTCGTTGTGCGGATTTTTTTCCCAGATGCCGCGCAAGCCGGTCATTTCGCTTTCGACCAGCGCCTTCAACAGTTCATTCTTCGAGGAAAAATTACTGTAGAAAGCGCCGCTGGTCACGCCGGACGCAGCCATCAGCGCGTCGACGCCCGTTGCGGAAAAACCATTGTTTTTGATGACCTCACCGCTAGTCTTGAGTAATTCCTTGCGCCGTTCTTCCTTGTATCCGGCTGGGTATCGCATGTCTCCTCCACTCCTGTCAGTGAAGATTTTACTGGTACAGCGGATTTTCCTGGACGTAGACGCGCACTCCCTGTGCATTCAGGCCCGGTGCGATTGTCGAAAGGTCCACAACGGTCGCGCCAGGGTAGGTGTTGAAGTGCCAGGTCACGGAATCGGAGCCGTTGCTGAATTCGATGGTTTCGCCATCGGCGACATTCACATAGCGGGTCCCGCTGCTGAGGTCGATCTTGCGGCTGGCGGTGCCGGCCGCGGCGATGTTGCCATAGTCGCCCGCAGTGGCGTACGGGGCGCTGGCCAGCGCAGTGCCGGCGGTAGCGGCAATAAGCAGGGCGGCAGCAGTCAGTTTCAGGGTTTTCATGATGTTTCTCCTTTCTCGTGGATTGAGAATCGTTGTGTGTGTTTCGAAGGAGTCAACACGGGAATTAGAGTGGTCCGCGTCGACAACGCAGGCATGATAGCATAACGATCGTTATCTAATCGGTGGAGGCTTTATGAGCACGCTGTACCTGGAAGACCTGGCACCCGGCCAGAAATACCAATCCGGCAAGTTGACGGTGGATACGGACCAGATCAAGACCTTCGCCGGGCAATACGATCCGCAGCCCTTCCACCTGGACGAGGCGGCCGCGCAGGAGACGATCTTCCGCGGCCTGGCGGCGAGCGGCTGGCATACGGCGGCGCTGACCATGCGCCTGATGGTGCAGGGCGAGTTCCGTCTGGCTGGCGGCATCGTCGGTGCGGGCTTCGAGGAAATGCGCTGGCCGCAACCGGTGCGGCCGGGCGACGAGCTGCGGGTGGAGAACGAGGTGCTCGAAGTGCGTGCTTCGAAATCGCGGCCGGAGCAGGGCGTGATCAAGGTGCGCTGCACGACTTTCAACCAGCGCAATGAACCGGTGCAGGTCTTTGTCGGCAACCTGATCGTGCAACGCCGACAGTAACAGGAGTCTTCGATGAATGAATTTGTAAAAGCGGTGCTTGCTGCACATGGTGGCCTGGAGCGATTCAGGCAGTTCAATACGGTTAGTGTGGAAGTGGTCAGCGGCGGCGGCCTGTGGCCCCTGAAGGGCCTGATGATGGATTCAATGCCGCGCAGGCAGACAGTGTCGCTGCACGAGGAATTCGCTTCGGTAACGCCCTTCGGCCAGCCGAACTGGCGCACGAATTTCCGTCCGGAGCGCGTTGCAATCGAAACCACGGATGGCGAAATCGTCAAGGAACTCGCCGATCCGCGCACGGCCTTCGCTGGGCACACGATGAACACGCCGTGGAACCCGCTGCACCGTGCTTACTTCAACGGCTATGCGATGTGGACGTATCTGACTTCGCCGTTCCTGCTGGCGATGCCGGGCTTTGAAGTGGAAGAGAGTGCGTCCATCGAGGAGGACGGCGAGCAGTGGCGCGGCCTGCGAGTGCGCTTCCCGCAGCACATCGCCAGCCACAGCGAGTACCAGGACTTCTACTTTGGTCCCGACCTGCTGCTGCGCCGGCATGATTACCACGTCGACGTCGCCGGCTCCTTCCCCGCAGCGCAGTACATCGACGGCCATATTGAAGTGCAGGGCCTGATGATGCCGACCCGCCGCCGCGCTTATGTGCGCGGGCCGGACATGAAGGCGGTGCGCGACCTGCTGATGGTATCCATCGACTTCAACGGCTACGAATTCAGGGATTGACCAGGGTTCTTACCGGGTCCACGCGGTCCACGCACGCCCGGCGATGCCATACTGCGCAAATTCCGCCGCTGCTGCGGTGCGGTTTTTCGACGGGTTTCTTCTGCAATGGAGGAATTAATGGAAAAGCAAGTGGTGCTGGTAACAGGGGCGTCGTCCGGCATGGGCAGGGATTTTGCGCTGCGCCTTCTCGCCGAGGGATACGTGGTCTATGGGGCGGCGCGCCGTGCAGGGCGCATGCAGGAAATCCGCGACGCGGGCGGCTTCGTGCTGAGCATGGACGTGACCGATGAGGCGTCGATGGCGGCTGGCGTGGATGACATCATCCGCCGCCATGGGCGCATTGATGTGCTGATCAACAGCGCTGGCTATGGCCAGTATGGCGCGCTGGAAGATGTGCCTCTGGACGAAGCGCGGCGGCAGATGGAGATCAATCTCTTCGGGCTGGCGCGCCTTACCCAGATTTGCCTGCCGCATATGCGCTCACGGAAATTCGGCAAGATCTTCAACATTTCCTCCATCGCCGGCAGGTTCGCCGCGCCCCTGGGCGGCTGGTATCACGCTTCGAAGTTCGCGCTGGAAGCCTATTCCGACACGCTGCGGCTTGAGACTGCGCCTTTCGGCATTGACGTGGTGGTGATCCAGCCCGGCGGCATCCAAAGCGAATGGGCGGACATCGCGGCCGAAGAGGCGCAGCGCCTGTCCGGGCGCGGTGTCTATGCTGGGCTGGTCGCGAAGTTGTTCAAGCTGCAGGCCAGCCAGTCGAAAGGATCGGCCCCGCGCGTGATTTCGGATCTCATCGTGAAGGCGCTAAAGGCGAGGAAACCGAAGACGCGCTATCACGCTGGCTTCATGGCTTCCCCCGTATTATTCCTGCGCTCCCTTTTGTCGGACCGCATGTTCGACCGCATGCTGATGCTGGCGCTGAAATGATGCGGCCGGCGACTGCGAACGATCAGCCCTGGTAGAGCGGGTTGTCCTGCACGTACACGCGCACGCCCTGGGCGTTCAATTGCGGCGCGATGGATTGCAGGTCGACGCCGGTCTGGCCGGGGAAGGTGTCGAAGTGCCAGATCACGGAATCGGAGCCGTTGCTGAATTCAATCGTTTCGCCGTTGGTCACGTTGACGGAGTGGACGCCGGACTGCAAATCGACCTTGCGGGTTGCGGCGCCGGCGGTGACGGCGTTGCCGTAATCGGCGGGATTGCCCTGCGGGCCCTGGGCAAAGGCGCTGCCGGCGGTGGTGGCGATGAGCAGGGCGGCGGCGGTCAGTTTGATGCTTTTCATGATGTTTCTCCTTGAGTGTGTGTTGAGTGCTGCGATGGAGACCATCTTAGAAAACCGGCGCTGACCAAGTCATGACTGGACTATTACGAACTGATGACAATTCATTTGTAATGCCGTCGTA
The DNA here is from genome assembly GCF_044055365.1 of Pseudoduganella sp. UC29_106. NCBI lineage: Bacteria > Pseudomonadati > Pseudomonadota > Betaproteobacteria > Burkholderiales > Oxalobacteraceae > Pseudoduganella > Pseudoduganella sp. UC29_106. The sequence continues at coordinate 958,011 of NZ_CP171977.1, forward strand.
ATCAGTTTGTTGGTACCGTTTCTCTACACTGGGGCCACCCACACAACAGGGAGACAATTCATGAACAAATACATCGCCGGCCTGGCGCTCTGCCTTGCGGCAGCGGCGGCATCCGCGCAGGAGGCTCACCATCATCACGGCGCGGCAAGCCAGTCCGCCACGCCGGTCTTCACGGCCACCACGGCCAAACCCTTTGCAGCCCTGATGGATGACGCCATGGCCGTCATGGACGATGGCATGACGCGCGCGCCCATGAATGGCCAAAGCGAGCACGATTTCATGAGCATGATGATTCCGCACCACCAGGGCGCGATCGACATGGCCAAGGCCGTGCTCCTCTACAGCAAGGACCCTGAGGTACGCAATCTGGCACTGGGAATCATCGCCGAGCAGCAGAACGAGATCAGGCAGATGCAAGCCTGGCTTGCCCGTCACAATCCAAAACCAGAGGACTCGCATGAACATCACTAAGTACACGCTGATTGCCGCCGTCACCGCGCTTGCCCTGCCTGCCGCATTTGCCGCACCGTCGCCGCAGGACCGCGTCTATACGGCGGACCAGAACAGCAATACCGTTTCCGTCTTCAACCCGGCCAGCAATACGCTGGTGGGGCAGATCCGCCTCGGCAATCCGCGGCCGGATGTGCTGTCGCCGCTGTACAAGGGTGAGATCAATGTGCATGGCCTGGGCTTTTCGCCGGACCACAAGACGCTGGTCGTGATCTCCACCGGTTCCAACTCGGCGACCTTCATCGATACGGCGACCAACAAGGTCAAAGGCAAGACTTATGTGGGCCGTTCGCCGCACGAGGGCTTCTTCACCGCGGACGGCAAGGAAGTGTGGGTCGTGGTGCGCGGCGAGGATTACATCTCGGTGATCGATCCGCAGACGTTCAAGGAAACGGGCCGCATCAAGACCGAAGTGGGGCCGGGCATGGTGCAGTTCCATCCGGATGGCAAGCTGGCCTTGGTTGTGTCCAGCTTCACGCCGACTGTCGATATCATCGATGTGAAGACGAAGCAGATCGTGAAGCGGATTTCGGTGACGAGCCCCTTTTCACCCTTCCTGCAATTCACGCCCGACTTCCGCGAGATCTGGATGACGCACAAGGACGTGGGCAAGGTCACGCGCATTGATACGCGCACACTGGAAGTCACGGGCGTGATCGATACGGGCTTCATCACCAACCATCTGGCTTTCGCCAGGGTGAATGGCCGCACGCTGGCCTATGTGACGATCGGCGGCGAAAACGCGGTGAAGGTCTACACGACGGACAAGGATGGGAAGCTGCAAGCGGCCATTCCCACCGGCGCCCTGCCGCACGGCATCTGGAGTTCGGATGACTTCAGCCGCGTCTACACAGGCATGGAGAATGGCGATGGCGTGCAGGTGATCGACCCGGCCGTCAACAAAATCATCGCGACGATACCGGGCGGGCAGGCGCCGCAGGCGCTGGTATATGTGTCCCACGCCGTGCCGCAAGGGGAGGGCAAGGAGAATCTCGTGCCGCGCACGAACAAGGATTCAGTGAATATCAGCCTGCACGCGACGCAGGGCGAAGCGCGCGGCTTTATCGTGTCGCGCAACCTGGGCCTGGTGGACGCGCTGGAGGTCTCATTGTTCAAGCTGAAGCCGGATACGGAATACAGCGTCTACCTGAATGGGGTATCAACGCCGGTAGGCAGCTTCAAGACGAACGACAAGGGCATGGCGAACGGCACGATGATCGGCCCCGTGCGCGAACTTGCCAGGGAGGGCGCGGCGGCTGCGCACGGCGGTGAAGTGCTCGTCATGGAAGGCAGCAGTGCACCCGATGCCGCGAAGGCCGTGCTGACGGCGGTCCGCTAGCGGCTATGATCCGGCGAACGGCGTTCCGAACAGGCCCACGGCGAGTTCCAGCCAGACCAGCACCAGGACCGCCGTCACGCCCAGGCCCACGGCGAGGCGGCGGGACGGCAGCTGCCTCGCCACGAATACATAGGCCAGCGCAGCGCCGACCAGCAGGATGCCGCCGACGACGAAGTCCGCCAGCGTCCACGCCACTTCGTCCGTGAACTGCATGGCGATCAGCGGTACAAGCAATATGGAAGCCGCTCCCATCACAATCATCTTTTCCTTGCCGCGCATAGCGCCTCCTGAGGATGTCGATGAGATAACTATAGGACGGAATCATGAAGCCTTCATGCGTTTTGTGTGAAGCATTCGATTAACCTCGCTTTACCACGATTAACCTCCGCTCCGGTACCGAAAGACTATTCTGCTCTGCGGGCTATCCCGCAACGTCTTTAAGGAGCTGACTGAATGTCAACCAATACCGAAGCCAGATTGTTTTCTCCAACCACCATTGGCGCGATCGGCGTCGTCAACCGTGTCGCCATGGCGCCGCTGACCCGTTCGCGCGCCGACATGGAAGGCGTGCATTCCGAACTCGCCATCGAGTACTACCGCCAGCGCGCGACCGCCTGGCTGATTATCAGCGAAGCCACGAATATCTCGCGTGAAGGACGCGGCTATGCTTTCACGCCCGGCATTTATACCGACGAACACGTGGCGTCCTGGCGCCGTATCACCGATGCGGTGCATGAAGCTGGCGGGAAGATTGTCTGCCAGCTGTGGCATGTGGGACGCATGTCGCACGTGAGCCTGCAGGAAAATGGCGCGGCGCCGGTAGCGCCGTCCGCGATCCAGGCAGACGAGCAGGTATTCCTGGAAAGCCAGACCGTGGAGCGTCCGTCGATGCCGCGCGCATTGGAAACGGCGGAGATCCAGCGCCTGGTGGAGGATTACCGGAATGCCGCGCGCCGTGCCATGGAAGCCGGCTTCGACGGCGTAGAAGTGCATGCGGCCAACTGCTATCTGCTGGAACAGTTCATCCGCGACAGCACCAACAAGCGTACCGACCAATATGGCGGCCCGGTCGAGAACCGTACGCGCCTGCCGATCGAGGTGATCACCGCCGTGGCCGAAGTGTGGGGCGCCGATCGTGTCGGCGTACGCCTGTCGCCGATTACCCGCGCCGTGGGCGATACGCCGCTGGACAGCGATCCGGAAGGCACATACTTCTATCTCGCCGGGCAGCTGGGCAAGCTTGGCCTGGCCTATCTGCACTGCGTGGAAGGACAGACCCGCGGCGACAACGGCGCCGGCGATTTCGACTTCAAGCGCCTGCACGCAAAGTTCGGCGGCAAGTACATTGCCAATAACAGCTACGACCGCCAGATGGCTATCGATGCTGCGGAATCGGGACACGCGGACATGGTCGCATTCGGCCGTCCGTTCATCTCCAACCCGGACCTCGTTGCACGCCTGCGCCTTGATGCGCCGCTGGCGGAAGCCAACCGCGATACTTTCTACGGTGGCGGCGCCGGTGGCTACACCGACTATCTACCGCTGGCTGACGCGGCCTGATAATCAGGTGGTACGAAGCGGCAGGGCGCAAGTCCCGCCGCTTTTTTTTCCTCACGGATGGCGTTGTTCGTTGGCGTCGGCCAGCGCCATTTAGTAGCCTGATTAGCGAAATCTCCGACGGAATATCGACGACTAGCGGCTCTCGGTGCGGCGTGCGCGCCGGGCCCGCTTAGAGGCTGGCTTCGAGAATGCGGCGGCTGACGTCCAACGTCACGCCCTGCCGCTCGCCAAGGGCGGTCATGCCATGCGCCTCAAGCTGCGCGATCACGGCATCGATGTGCTCCGCGCCGACGCCATAGTCGCGCAGGTGTGTCGGAACGCCCAGGCTTTCGAAGAAGCCGCGTGTTGCCGCAATGGCTGCGTCGATGCGTTCCGCCTCGCTTCCCTCGGTAATATTCCAGACGCGCTCCGCGTATTGCAGCAGCCTGGCGCGCTTCGCGTCGCGCCGCACCAGCATGGCCGCAGGCAGCACAGTGGCGAGCGTGCGGGCATGTTCGATACCGTGCAGCGCGGTCAGTTCATGGCCGATCATGTGTGTGGACCAGTCTTCCGGCACGCCGGCGGCGATGAGGCCATTCAGTGCCAGGGTGGCTGACCACATCAGGTTGGCGCGCGCCTCATAGTTTTCATCCGGTGTCAGCACTTGCGGGGCGATCTCCACCAGGGTTTGCAGCAGGCCTTCCGAGATGCGGTCCTGCACCCTGGCGTCGACCGGATAGGTCAGGTACTGCTCCATGACGTGCGTAAACGCGTCCACCAAGCCGTTGGCGAGCTGCCGCGACGGCAAGGTATAGGTCATGGTGGGATCGAGGATGGAGAAGCGCGGATAAACGTGGGGGCTCGAGAAAACCAGTTTTGCCTGCGTCGACTTTCTTGTAATCACAGCGCCGCGATTCATTTCCGAACCGGTCGCGGGCAGCGTCAGCACCGCGCCGAAGGGGACTGCCTGCGTGACGGCCGCGCCATGGGTTTCCATGATTCGCCAGGGATCCCCGTCGTAGGCCGCGGCGGCGGCCACGAACTTGGCGCCGTCGATTACCGAGCCCCCACCCACAGCCAGCAGGAAGTCGAGCTTCTTGTCGCGCACCATTTCGACGGCGCCCATCAGGGTCTCGAAGCTGGGATTGGGCTCGATGCCGCCAAATTCAAAGACAACGCGGGAGCCGAGCGCCTCGTGCACTTGTCCAAGGACGCCATTGCGGCGCGCGCTTTCGCCGCCATACAGGACCAGCGCGCGGGCGCCGGATGGGACCAGTTCATTAATCCGCCCGATAGTCTCGCGTCCAAAAACAATGCGGGTAGGGTTGTGTAATTCGAAATTCAGCATATCTTTCTCAAAGGTGATGAATGTCCCGAAGCCTCATGCTCCGGGTTCCGACAGCGTAATGACGCATCGTGGCGAGCAGAAGTTAAGAAAGGTAAATCTCCTCGCCCGCACCTTTGCTTAAATTAACCGCGCTTTAACCAATGGCTTCTTTCAGCTGGGATAGCCTGTTATCTGCGCCATCACGACGGTGGCATGAACCTGACTATATTGAGGAAACGACCATGGAAATTGAGCAGGAAAAAACTGACGCTCCGCACGACGCACGCCGCCGTGAATTGATCCGCGCCGCAGGACTTGCGGCGGTGGCAAGCGTCGCAGGAGTTTCGACATTTGCGCCGCCGGCGGCAAAGGCGGCGCCAGTGGGAAGCCGTGGCGTGCTGGGTGCAAGGCTGCAGGGCGCGCAGCATTTCGGCATCACCGTGCAAAATATGGACCGTGCCTACGAGTTCTACACCCAGGTACTGGGCGGCACCGAAATCATGCGCGATGGCGACTTCCAGGGCGATGTCATTCACAACACGCTGTTGCTGGTGGAAGAGCTGGAGGCGGCGGAGCGCCACGTCAATCCGCGCACGCTCGGCATTCCCGACCTGCGCGGCGGCGCGCAGCGGCTGGATGTGCGCTTCATCCAGTTCGACAATGTCGTCATCGAGCTGCTGCAGTATCGCGACAGCAGCCAGCCGCAGGGCAGCGGCGCAAGCTTCGCGCCGCCGCATGAGAACACCAGCCCGGCGTTCCCGAAATCGATGCACGTCTGCTTCTATATTCGCGACGATGTCGACTTCAACCAGTTCGTGCGCGATCTGGAGGCGGAGGCGGCGAAACGCGGCATGATCAATGTGAAGGCGAACCGCATCGTCTCGTCGCCCAGCGAGCAGGAACGCCAGCGCGCGCCTTTGAATACCTTGACCAACCGTATCACCAGCGGCAAGTCGGACGGATGGACGCTGATCTATGCGAAAGGCCCCGAAGGCGAGCAGCTTGAGTTCGTGCAGGTGCGCGGACAGGCTAAAAAGGTGTTTGGCGAAGCCTATGAAGCGCGCCGCCGGCAGGCAGGCTGACGCGGGCGGCTGCGACGTTCTTCACGCGGATGCGCGGTCCAGCAGGCCGCGCGCCGTGCGCAAGTCGGCAGTTTCGAAGCCTTCGCTGAAGCGCTTGAATACGGCGCGCAGCAGTTCTATCGAGTCTGCCCTGTCGCATTGCCGCGCCTTCAGGTGCGCAAGGTTGTTCGCCGCGCGAAGTTCCCACGATGGCGCTCCTTGCTGCCTTGCCAGGTCCAGCGCCTGGCGATAAAGCTGTTCGGCGAGAGGAGGGGCCTGTTCCTCCAGAAGATGTCCTTTTATTCGCAGCAGCTCGGCATGGTTCCATCTCGCTGCACCCGCCTCACAGAGCGCCAGCGCCTCCTCGATCAGGGCAAGGCCGGCATCGCGTTGCCCCTGATCGCCCAGGATGGAGGCCAGCAGGCCCAGGTGGCTGGTCAACTGCATGCGATATCCCCCCGCCTGCAACTGCTTGACGGAGGCGTGCAGGAGTGCGAGTCCGGCGGGCTCGCCGCGCAGGGCGCGCAATGTCGCATCGAGGCAGTTTCTCAAAGTCTCCCACAAGGTTTGTGCATGCCTGGCCAGGTAGCCGGATAATTCTTCCAGTAGCGCTTCGGCTGCCGCGTAATCGCCCAGCTGCTGGGCGAGCGGGAATGCGGCGCCCGAAATGGCGTTCATCAGGGATTCCGGGTGGCCGGCATCATCACGCGCCTCCTGCAGCGCCGCCTGCATTGCCTGTGTCGCCTGGTCCGGGAAGCCTTGCAGCCAGAGCACCTCGGCCAGTGTCGCCAGCGCCGCGCTGCGCTGGTTCAGCTGAAATCGCCCCATCAGCGAGCTGCCGAGCGGTACGGAATACTGCTGCAACATCGCTTCCAGATGCTTGCGCGCGGCATGCTGGTCGCCGGCGTAATGCAGTGCGGTGCCGACCAGGCGCTCCATGCCGACCAAAGCTGCATGGTCGCCGTTACTTGCCGCTATCGCGCTGAAGCGCTTTGCCAGGGCGGACACCGTGCCGGCTTCGCCGCAATAGCTGCGATAGACGGCCATGCCCCATAACGCCAGCTGCTGGTACTTGGGATCCCCATGTGTGTCCGCCAGCTCAAGGACGCGTGTCCACGCTTCATATATGGCCGGCACGGGGCCGGACGCATAGAGGGTGGCCGTCGCCATGGCCGCCCGCAGCTTCATTTCGTCGCGTTCGCTCAGCGGAGCGCCGGAGAGCGCCAGCTCCACGGAACGGCAGCACTCTTCCGGCAACAACAGCTGCATCCACAGCGGCACCGCGGCGATCGTCAGGGCGGCACCAACAGAGGCGTCGCCTTCAGGTGAAAAGGCCCACGAGAGTGCCTTGCGCACGTCATCGAGGCAGCGGCCATCGCTCTCCGCACCGGTGTGCTCAAGCGAGGCGCGAAGGAATTCCACGTGGCGCTTTTGCATGGCCGCCATCTCGCCACGCAGTTCAAGCTTGTTCCTTGCGTGAGCGCGCGTGGTGTCGAGCAGCCGGTAACAGACGCGCGGCCCGCCAATGTCCACCGACAGCAGGGATTTATGCACCAGGTTCGCCACGCCGTCGATGACGGTGTTGGCGTCGTCCATCAGGTCCGCACAGAACTTCGTTGCGGCATCGAGCGTGAAACTGTCCGAAAACAGGGAGAGGGCGCACAGCAGGATTCGCTCATTTTCCGGCAGCAGCTCATAGCTCCAGTCCAGGGCAGCGTCCAGTGAACGATGGCGTTCGACGGAAGAGCGCTGGCCGCGCTTGAGCAGCAGGAAGCGGTCGTCCAGGCGCGCCGCGAGTTCGTGCACACCGAATGCATCCATGCGTGTAGCGGCCAGCTCGATCGCAAGCGCGATGCCTTCCAGCCGGCGGCAGATCTCGGCCACGGCAGGCACGTCGGCGTCGGTCAGCAGATATTCTTCCAGCGATTGGGACGCGCGCAAGGCGAAGAGTGCGATGGCCGGATACTCCAGGGCCTGAGCAGCTGTCAGCATTTCCTCGCGCGACGGAAATTCGAGCGCAGGCAGGCGGTAGACATGCTCGCCGGGAACCCTTAGCGGCTCGCGGCTCGTGGTAAGCACCTGGATTCCTGGCGCGCTGGCGGTGATGCTGGAGACGAGTATCGCAGCAGCGTCGATCACGTGTTCGCAGCTGTCGAGCACCAGCAGGAGCTGCCGTTCGTGCAGGCTGGCCAGCAAGACCGGCATGCCGTCGCCGGAATGGATGGAGAGACCGAGGGCAGTGGCAACGGCACCCGTCAGGAACTGTGGGCCGGACAAAGGCGCGAGGTCCACAAAACAGACATCGATACCGGCTTGCGCGATGTAGCTCTCGGCCAATTGCAGCACCAGCGTGGACTTGCCGATGCCGCCCGGCCCCACGATGCTCACCAGCCGCGATTGCTCCATCATGCGCAGCAGCGCGGCGACATTTTCCTCCCGGCCAACCATGCGAGTCGAGGGTAGCGGCAGCTTGTTGCTCTGCTCCCAGCAGGCCGGCAGCGGCAATGTGGACGCTGGCTTGTTCTGCTGGATCACCGGAGCTACGAAGCGGTAGCCCCTGCCGCTGACTGTTGCGATGTACTGGCTTTCGCGCCCGCCGTCCGACAGCGCCCGGCGCAGCGCCGCGATATGGACTTTAAGATTGCTTTCCTCGACCACGGTCCTGGGCCACACACGCGCGAACAGATCCCGTTTGCTGACAATCTCGCCCGGCTGTCCGACCAGGACTTCCAGGATCGCCAGCGCCCGGCCTCCGACACGCAGCGGCGTCTCTTCGCACAGCAGGAGCTGCTGGCCGGGGATGAAGTGGAAGGGACCGAAAAAATATTCCTTTTCCACCGAGGGCGTCGGATTATCGGGTGTCATGAGCGTACGCCAGAGGGCATCTGGCGTAATCATCTCACAACCCGGAGCCAGGGTTACCGGCTTCCCAGTTCGTGCATGGGCACGCGGCAGGTTTCGCGCGCGCTCCACACGGACAGGGCGGAAATCGCGGAAGTGCAGGTGACGAAGGCCGCCACCGGCACCCAGCCCATGGCATCCGGACGCAGGATGGCGGCGCTGATGGTCGGCGCGAAGCCGCCCAGTGCGAAGCCGATCTGGGTGCCGATCGCCATGCCGGAAAGCCGTACTCGGGTGCTGAACATTTCGCCGTACAGCGCCGGCCAGACGCCATTGGCGGCGCTGTACACGATGCCGGACAGCAGCAGACCAAACACATAGATCAGCGGGATATTCACGATGCTGATCGCCCACATATAGGGCCAGATCAGGGCCGCCGAGCCGAGCGCGCCGAAGATGAACACCGGGCGGCGGCCGATGCGGTCGGACAGCGCTGCAAAGGCTGGAATCGCGCCGAGCGCCAGCACGTTCGCCAGCACCAGCACCGTCAGCATGGTGGAGCGGGGGATGTGCATGGTGTTGACGGCGTAGGACAGCGTGAACACGCTGAAGATCGTGCTCACCACCGACACCAGCGCGGCGAAGATCACGCGCAGCAGGTTGGCCTTGTGTTGCTGGAACAGCACGGCCAGCGGCAGCTTGTCCGACTTGTGCGAAGTATCCTCCTCGAAGGCCGGCGTTTCCGGCAGCGTGCGGCGGACCCAGAAGCCGACAATCACGACCACCGCGCTGAGGAAGAAGGGAATGCGCCAGCCCCAGGCCAGCAATTGCTCTTCCGGCAGCGCCGACACGGGCAGGAAGACCAGCGTGGCCAGGATCAGACCCGCCTGCGTGCCGCTCAGCGTGAAGCTGGTGAAGAAGGCGCGGCGATTGGACGGCGCGTGCTCCAGCGTCATCGAGTTGGCGCCGGCCTGCTCGCCGGCGGCGGACACGCCCTGCAGCATGCGCAGCACCACCAGCATGATGGGCGAAGCGATCCCCGCCTGGTCATAGGTGGGCAGCATGCCAACCAGGAAAGTTGAGACGCCCATCAGCAGCAGGGTGAAGGTCAGTACTTTCTTGCGGCCGTACTTGTCGCCGATATGCCCAGCATGACGGCGCCAATCGGACGCGTGATGTAGGCCACGCCAAAGGTGGCGAAGGCGGCAACGGCAGCTGCGGCCGGGTCGAAGGCCGGGAAGAAGATCTTGCCGAACACCAGGGCGGCGGCGGTCCCGTAGATAAAGAAGTCGTAGTACTCCACGGCGCTGCCTATCCAGCTGGCCAGCGCGGCCTTGCGCGGTGAGCGGTTGGTTTGGTGCGTGGCGGCTGCCTGCGGCGTGGCCTGCCCGGATGCGGTTGCGGTCGACATTGCGTCCCTCCAAGAACTGAATTATAGATAAGTGAAAGTGCGGGCTAGAACCGGTGCAGAATGCCGGCCTGGAGACCGGTCAGTTTTTGTCCATTCACGTCTGCACCGGACAGGTTGGCCGAGGGGCCGGCAGATCCGCTGAAGCGGAATCCGGCCTTGCTGTCGTTGGACAGCCGGCTGGCAAAGCCGTAAAGCGTGGTGCGCTTCGACAAGTCGTAATAAGCGCCGGCATTGAAGCCCCTTGCACTGGCGCCGCCGCCGGAAGTGTCGTGCAGGACGCCGTACAGCGCCCCCACGCGCAACTGAGGGCTGATGCGGTAGTCGGCCGATACCTGCGCCATGTTGTAGTAGCGCGCGGCATTGACGTCCGTGCCGGCGAAGTAGTTATTGGGTACGCTGATATTGCTCAGGATAGCGGCCGCGTTGTAGCCCTTGTCGCTGGCGGTGCTGTTATTGCTGCGCCCCAGCGCCAGGTAGACCTTACCCTTGCTGTACTGGTAGTTCAGGTAAAGGTTCTGATAAACGACGTGGTTGCGCACCGTGGCCGTGGCGCCGTTCGGACGCGCGCTCAGGCCCACGTAGCCGATGCGCCAGGGGCCGGCCTGCCAGTCAAGCGCGGCCTGCAGCACGGGGCCGTCATCCGCCTTGCCCGCATTTTCCGGCAGCGCGTAATGCAGCGTGAGCTGGGCTCCCTGCAGGCGCGGCGACTTGTAATAGAGGTCGTTGTCGTAGCGCGACGGGATGCCGAAGGTGTTGAACAGCGAACCGAAGGTGGTGCGGTCGGTATAGTCGATGGCGCCGCCGATCAGGAAGATTTCCGTGTTCTGGCGCCCAATGCGGAATTCGCCGAATGAGCCCGCGACGCCGATCCAGGCCTGGCGGTCGAACAGGCGGGCGCTGTCGGCCATGGCGCCGGTGTCGGCGGCGAAGCCCTGTTCCAGCGTGAACTTGAACTGAAGGCCGCCGCCCAGGTCTTCGCCACCGCGCACGCCGAGCCGGCTGCGCAGGATGGCGCCGTCGTTCAGGCCCGTGATGCTGGCGCCGCTGCTGCTGTGGATATAGCCCACATGTTCATCGAAATTCCCGTAGATAGTGGTCTGGGAAAGCGATTGCGCCGACGCGGCGCCGCCCACCAGCCCTGCCAACAGGCATAGCTGCTTCTTCATACTGTCTCCGTTGCTGTGGTTTTTGTTTTATCAGTTCGTGGCGCCGGCGGGCCTGTATGCCCTCGGTATGGCGCCAAAGGCCGTTACTCCGAGCAGGGCGCTCAGCCCTGCCATGCAGGCCACCAGCGTTTCCGCCGGCGGCCAGTTGCTGGCTGACGCCAGCTGGCCTGCCGCAAAGGCCAGGCCGGTGATGATGCAACCGGACAGCGCTGCCGCCCGTCCGGCATTGGCCGGGAAGGGCGCCACGGCCCCGGCCTGTCCGCAGGGCTGGTGGAAGCCGTGGCCCAGCATGTACAGGCACTGCGGCACCGCCAGGGTCCAGACCGAGTGCCAGGGGCTGCGCCACAGCAGCAGTTGCGATGCGCCGCCCAGCAGCGACAGGCAGGCGCCGATGCGCACCGTGTGCGGTACGCTCCAGCACCGCAGCGCTTGCCGGCACAGCACCGTCCCGCACAGGAAGGAGAGTGTGCAGGCGGCGGGCAGCACGCCGTATGCCGTGCGCGACATGCCGAAGTGCTCAATGAAGATGAACGGCGACAGCAGCAGGAATACCAGGGCGCCGCTGTAGCTCAGGCCCGCCAGCAGCGACGAGTAAAGGAACTGCGGCGCCGCCAGCAAGTCGCGCAGTGCACCGCCGGCCGTCGCCGCGCTGCGCACATGGGTATCGGCGAGGCGCCAGTACACCACGAGCCAGGCCAGCGCACCGAAGACGGCCACCGCGGCATTCGCCGCATGCCAGCCAAGCGTTTGCGCGGCCCAGCCGCCCAGCACAGGGGCGCAGGCGCCAATTGCGGCCATGCCGCCCATGCTGCGGGCCATCACGCGCAGGCCGGAAGCGCCCGGATAGCTGTCGCGGATCAGGGCGCGGGCGCCGACGACGCAGGCGGCGGCGCCCGCGCCCAGCGCCGTGCGGCTGGCCAGCAGCATGCCGAAGTCGGAAGTGAGCGCCGAAGTCAATGCGGCTGCCGTGTACAGGGCCAGGCCCCACAGCAAGGTAATGCGACGGCCGTAGCGGTCTGCGATCGGACCGGCTGCCAGCTGCGACAGGCCGAAGGCCAGCACGAAGGCAGTCAACGTCGATTGCACCTCTCCGCTGCTGCGCCCCAGCTCCTGGGCGATCTGCGGCAAGGCCGGCAGATACAGGTCGCTGCCCACTGTCTGCGTGGCGAGCAGCAGCACCAGGATCAGGCCCAGGGACGGCGCACGCATCACTTAACCTCCGCCTGTTTGTCCATCGCCAGGGCGGCAATGGCCAGCTGGTAGCCATGCACGCCGAAACCGGCGATCACGCCCTGCACGGCGGGCGACAGATAGGAGTGGTGGCGGAACGGTTCGCGTGCATGCACATTCGAGATGTGCAGCTCGATCACCTTGACCTGCGCTCCCTTGATGGCATCGTGCAGCGCCACTGAAGTGTGGGTGTAGGCGCCGGCATTGAAGACCACGCCCGCCAGTTCGCCGCGCGCCTGGGCGGCGCCTGCCTCGTGCAGCCAGTCGATCAGCACACCTTCGTGGTTGGACTGGCGGAATTCCAGCGTCATGCCGTGCTGGGCGCAGGCGCTGCGGCACAGGCCTTCAACGTCGGTCAGCGTGTGCGCGCCATAGATGCCCGGCTCGCGCTGGCCCAGCAGGTTCAGGTTTGGTCCGTTCAGGACCATCACGGATTGCGTCATGATCTTCCTCACGCCATCACGGGGTGGCCATGGGCGGGACGGCGTACTTCCAGGCTGCGGCGCAGTATCTGGTCCGTCACCCATTTGGCGGAGCGGTGGGCGCGCCCTGCAACGATCTCGGGCGAGAGCTGCAGGTAGTCGTCGTTGAAGACTTCGAAGCTGTAGTCGCCACGGTAGCCGCCACGGTCGAGACGGCGCAGCAAGTCGGCCAGTTCGGCCGAATGCGCGCCTTCGCCGGGAAAACGCGCAGGTGGCGCGCAGTTTCCAGGCGTTCCTCGGCGCTGCGGATTTCGCGCCACATGAAGTCGGACAGCTGCACCATCGCGATCTTGTGGGCGGGGATGTCCGCCAGCCCATCGAGATCGGCGCCGTTGGCCAGCATGTGGAAGGAATCCAGCACCACACCCAGGTTGGCGTGGTCGGCCAGTTCCACCGCGGCCCACGATTGTTCGTACTGGTTGATGTGGCGGCCCCAGGACAGCGCCTCGAAGCCGACGTGTACGCCCAGCGGCACCGCCGCCGTCGCCAGCTTTGCCAGTTGGCGCGCGACCAGGTTGATGTCGCCGCTGGCGTGGCTGGACGTGGTGGAACACACCATCAGCAGCGGGGCGCCGACGGCCTGGCACACCAGCAGCATTTGCTTGGCGATGTCGAACTTGTAGTCGTGCAGCGCGCCGCTCAGGCCTTCGTAGTCGCGCATGACCTGGATGCCGGTAACGCGCACGCCGCTGTCGCGCACGATGCGTACCGCTTCATCCAGTCCGCCGGGATGGCCGGCCAGGTCACGCGCCCACAGCATGATCTGCGAGAAGCCCAGCGCCTGCGAGGCGCGCAGCTTGGCTTCCAGCGGACCGGCCAGGGTGATGCTGTCCATGCCGAAGTTGGAGAGATTCACAGTGCCTCCAGCGCGCGGAATGCGTCCGAAGAGACGCCCGGCCAGCCGAAGTGCTCGAGGTAGAGCGGCGCCTGTTCGATCAGCATTTCCTTGCCTTTCTGGATGCGGCAACCCAGCTCCTGCGCCTGGCGCAGCAGGCGCGTCATCTCGATCTTCATGCCGCAATCGGCCACGATGCAGTTCGGTGACACGTCCTGCAAGTCGATGGGCACGGCGTCGTCCGCGTGCATGCCGAGCGGCGTGGCGTTGACCACCACGTCGAAGCCGGCCGCCTGCGGCGTACCGATCAGGATCTGGACGGCGGGGAAGGCTTGCTGCAAACGGGCCTGCAGGGCCACCGCCTGTTCCGGGCGGGTGTCGCAGATGGCGACTTGCGAGAAACCGCGTTCGGCCAGCGCATAAGCCACTGCGCAGCCCACGCCGCCGGTGCCGACTACCAAGGCGCGCGAGGTGGCGGGATTCGGTCCCTGGCCTGCACAGGTACGGTCGAAGGCGCGGATGAAGCCTTCGCCGTCGATCAGGTCACCGGTCAGCACACCGGCTGCGTCCTTGTAGATGGCGTTGCAGGACCCGGCCAGCATGGCGCGGCGGGTTGCCTGCTGCACCGCGCCAACGCTGGCCGGCTTGTGCGGAATCGAGACGAAAATGCCGCCCACGTTTTCGAAGGACATCAGCATGCGCACCGCGTCCACATACGCTTCGGGCTTCACCTTGAGCGGCACCACGCGCGCGTCGATGCCGTGGCGCTGGAAGTAGGCGTTGAACAGAGCGGGCGCCTTGACCTGCTCGACCGGCCAGCCGATCACAGGGAAGATGCGCGTGGTTCCGGAAATCTCGATCATTGCTGCTGCTCCTTCAGGTGGCTGGCCACCAGCTCGAAGCTGACGCCGCCTTTGTACAATTGGGTCAACGCTCCCTTTTCGCTGGCTTGCGCGGGTTCGCGGTCGATGAAGACGATGCCGCGCTGCTTGAGCGCGCGCACGGCGGCCGGCACGTCCGGCGCGCCGAAGGCAACGCGGATCAGCTGTTCGCCCCATTGCAGGCCGGCGGCGCCTTCGGGCGGCTCGACCAGCTGCAGGTAGAAGCTGTGGCAGGGGCTCTCCAGTAGCGTCCCCTTGGGCACCACGCCGAAGTAGCGGCCTTCAGGCAGCGGACGGAAGTCCATCAGCTGCTGGTAGAAGTCGATCCATTCGGGCGCGCGACCGGCGCCGATGGCCTGCACCACGCCGAAGAAGTGCATGTCCGCCATTGCGGGCGCAGTGGCCGGCGCGTGCGGGATCGGCTTGAAGTCGACGTCGTAGATGGAGAAATCGTCGAAGCGGTCAACGAAGTAGAGGATGGAGTCTCCCGGGCCATGCACGCCGGGGATGTTCAGCTCCATCACGCCGGCGCGGGTCTGGATTGCCCAGGCGCCGTGATCGACCGCGTGGCGGTAGGCGGCATCGGCGTCGCGCACGCGCAGGGCGATGGCGCTGACGACAGTGGAGCGGGGCTCGGTGCCGGACTGCTGCAGTGCGCGCGGATCGGCGTTGACAATCACATTCATGCTGCCCTGGCGGTACAGCGTCACCTCGCGCGAGCGGTGGCGGGCGGTGGCGACAAAGCCCGCCTGTTCCAGCAGCGCGCCGAAGGCCAGCGGCTCCGCGCTCGCGTATTCGATGAATTCGATCCCGTCGATGCCGAGTGGATTATTCGGCTCGGGATGGTGTTCTTGTGCCCTCATGGTCTCCTCGTTTGATGGTTTGTTGCTGACGAGTGTAGAAAAGGGCGGCCCTGAAAAACAGGCCCGAAAACCGCGAATAATGCGATAATCGCCCACGGTGCGCGATAATCGCGCAAAACGGTGAAAATTATGCGACCGCAGGCGCTGCAGGATGTGGAAGTCGCCAAGCGCGACCTGATCGAGGGGCTGGTAAAAGGGCTGGAAGTGATTCGCGCCTTCAGCGACGAATCGGTGCGCCTCAGCGCCAGTGAATTGTCGGAGAAGGTCGGGCTGACGCGCAGTGCGGCGCGGCGTTATCTGCTCACGCTGGTGCACGTTGGCATGGCGGAGACGGATGGGCGCCAGTTTTGGCTCACGCCCAAGGTACTGTCCCTGGGCCACTCCTACCTGGACTCGGCACGCCTGCCGCGCGCCATCGTGCCCTATCTGCAACGGCTCACCGCGCAGCTTCAGGAATCCACCAACTACTCCGTGCTGGAAGGCGACGACGTGGTCTACGTCAGCCGCGTCAACGCCCCGCGCGTGCTCACGCCCGGCTTCGACCCTGGCACCCGCTTGCCCGCCTACACCTCCACCGCCGGCCGCGTGCTGCTGTCAGCACTTCCGGATGACGAACTGCACGCCTACCTCGCGCGCGTCGAGCTGGTGGCCTATACCCACATGACCCGTGACCGACAAGGACGAATTGCTGCGCGAACTGCTGGCGATTCGCCAGGCCGGTTTCGGCGTCACCGAGAACCAGTACGTGGTCGGCATGCGCGGCATCTCGGTGCCGGTCAAAGCCGCCGCGGCGAGCTGCTCGGCGCTTTGTCGGTTTCGATGAGCATCGCCAGCTGCTCTCGCGCCGAAGCCACTGCGCGCTGCGTGCCCGCGCTGCAGGAGACCGCGAACACCGTGATGCTGTGGGTTTGATCAGGCGCATGGCGGTCGCGTCCAGGCAGGCATAAGCTCTTGAGTTAAGCCAGATAAGTGATTTCTGTCATAACCCAAGCGGCTTAGGTTTCTGCTACGACGCCTACAGTGTTGACAATCGGCCGGCTCCGCGTAGTCATCTTTCCGTAATGATCATCGCCCTGCGCATGTTCAAGTCCAAGGCAATGGTTGTGAGGCCGTATTCAATCTGAACTGCGCACACGGGCCGCCGGAACTGCGGGAAAACCAGGTTTCTCAAGGAAGCAAATAGGGAAGATTGTCGATGTGTTGGCCGTGGAGATTCCGCGGTTGTGCGTTAGCTCGGGGCAAATTCATGAAATTGACTGACGACGAGTTTGAAGCTGCAAATAGTCGGGCCGAAGCTTTGAAGGCTGCGTTTCCGCCGGCGATAGCGGTACGTTACGATCGTCGCGTGTCACGTGTCGTCATTACCTTGGCGTCTGGTCTACAGCTCGCATTTGCGCCACGTGATGTGCAGGGCCTTGAGAAGGCGGTTCCGGCCGATCTCGCAGAGGCGCAGATCAGCCCCTCAGGCTTGGGCGTGCATTTCCCAAAACTCGATGCCGATCTCTACATACCGGCTTTATTGGAGGGATTTCTGGGATCAAAACGCTGGATGGCTTCGCAAATGGGCAAGATGGGCGGCGATGGCACTGTCTTTGCTGGGCCGCTTTTTCGGTCGTCCACACGTAGAGTCTGTGACCAGTTGCCCCTTCGACGCGCAGTTGTTATGCGCTGGTATTCGCACCGTCGCTACGGGCAGAGTGAAGTAAACTTGCGCAGCGAAACTAGGGCCCATCACTCACGGGCCCTTTCGCAGTGCCACCACGCCACGCTCAGCCAAGGTGAGACGCCGCCGGGGTTTTTATTTTCCGAGTGTTGGGTAGTCGAGATAGCCTTGCTCACTGAGGCTATACCAAGTGACCTCGTGGTCTTGGTTCAGCTCGGCGCCGACCGCTAGCCGATGCGGCAGATCGGGATTAGCCAGGAAAGGCCGGCCATATGCGACAGCGTCAGCCAAGCCGGAATCCAGAGCTGCCTGTCCCGAAACTCCGTCATAGCCGGTGTTCAAGACGAGAGGGCCATTAAAGACTTCGCGAATTAACGGCGCGATGGGAGCGCGCAATATCGTCGGATGCATCTTGTCCTTGCTAGGTGCGCTTGGCTCGCGGATCTCGAGGAAGGCGATGCCGATGTGGGACAGAGCTTTCGCGGCGGCGGTGAACAAAACTTCCGGCTGGCTCGTCATCAACGCCTTGGATCTCGCCATTTGGAGAAAGGCGCACAGAGGTGCGATCGGCACCGATTTCGGCAGCGACGGCGTCAGTGACTTCGCGGAGAAGGCGAATGCGATTCTTAACGCTGCCACCGTAGGCATCATTGCGATGGTTGCTGCTATCCCGCATGAACTGATCCAGTAGATAGCCGTTTGCGGCGTGCAACTGGATACCGTCAAAGCCGGCCGAGAGAGCATTGCGAGCAGCTCGGCGAAAGTCGTCCACGATGCCTGGTATTTCCTCAGTGCGCAGAGCACGCGCTTCAGTGTACGGCCAGCCGCAAGGCCTTGGCGACTGATACCCGTCGCCTCAGAGATGATGAGGCCAGCGCTCGCCCGTTGCCGGTAATAAGGCACCATCATTTCGGTGGGTACGTGGTCCCGTGAGTTACGACCGCGCGTGAGTGCGGCCATCAATACACGGTTTGGTGCAGAGATCGCGCCCAATTGGATTGAATCAAACAGTGATGGCATGGCTTTCTCCGTCGGTATGGTGTGATGGTTGCTTAGGCTTCGATCACATCCATTTCAGGCAGCGAGGCGCCGCCTTGGCGTTGCTGAATCAGGCTATGGGTGGTCAGCGGGCCGCCGAACTGCTGCAGCAGGCCACCGCCAGCGATAGGACCCAGGTCGATCGGCGCATAGCCGAAGCGCTCAATCAGGTCAGCGAGAGTTTTGTTCGCGTCCTTGTCATTACCGACAGGAACAGCACGCGACGGCCTTTGGCATCGTCAGGTTTGCGAGCCAGTACGTTGGCGAACATCGTGTTGAAGGACTTGACCAAGCGTGCACCTGGCGCAGCTTCGGCCACGATGTCGGAGGATGGACGACCAGCCAGATCGGCAGGCGAGAAATCTTTGAAGTCGATGGCATTGGTGGTGTCGACGATGATGCGATTGTTCCAGGCTGGAGCATCTTTCAGCGCTGCTTTTACCGCGTCGAACGGTACGGCCAGGAAGACGATGTCAGCGTTCAGGGCCTCTTTCAGCTCAGTGGGAACAATGGCCGATCCCAGTTCGTTGACCAGCGCTTTCAGGCTTTCTGGGCCACGAGTGTTGGCCACTTGAACTTGCAGTTCTTGGCGAGCGAATTGACGTGCGATTGCGGTACCGATTGCGCCAGAGCCGATGATTGCGTATTTCATGACTTACTCCTTAGTGGGTTAGTTGATGGAGTAAGTGTGCCGCTTTAAATGCCTCATGATTAGTAGGTAATCATTGGTAATACTTTCCACTGTTCGTGTAAAATCAGTTATGGAAACCCTGTCGAACCTAGAGTCTTTCATTCGCAGTGCTGAGACTGGCAGCTTCTCAGCGGCTGCCCGGCGTCTTGGATTGACCCCCAC
Source organism: Pseudoduganella sp. UC29_106 (assembly GCF_044055365.1). NCBI lineage: Bacteria > Pseudomonadati > Pseudomonadota > Betaproteobacteria > Burkholderiales > Oxalobacteraceae > Pseudoduganella > Pseudoduganella sp. UC29_106. The sequence goes on from NZ_CP171977.1 coordinate 977,050, forward strand.
CGCTATCAGCCGAAATGTCGCCATGCTTGAACGGAACCTTGGGGTTAGGCTGTTCCAGCGCACCACGCGCAAGCTCAGTTTGACGGAGGCGGAGAGCAACTGATGGCCAATATGGGCAGCAGCTTGGACGTACTACAGGCGGCGCTGTCGCAAGTGGGAAATGTGAACACTGGCCCTTCCGGCCTTCTCAAGATCAGCACCCCCACAGCCTTTGGTCTCAATTACCTGATGCCTATGCTCCCAGCAATGAGGGAGCGCTATCCGAATCTGCGCGTGGAATGGCACCTTGAAAATCGCCAGGTGGACATCGTCGCCGAAGGGTTTGACGTTACGGTAGGCGGGGGTATAGGACGCGGAGAAGGTTTGGTAGCAGTTCCTCTGGCGCCGGCGCACCTGATTGCAGTCGCATCGCCCAGCTACCTGGCCACACACGATGTACCAAAGAATCCGACTGAACTTGTCGCGCTCGAAGGCATCGTGATCAGAAGCAGCAACCAGGGGCGAGTTCGCCAATGGACAATGCGTAATGCTGAAAACCAGGAGGCAGTGGCTGAGCTACGTGAGTCGCTTATCGTCAACGATGCCGTTGGCGTGATTCAGGCTGCGAGGCTTGGAATGGGCGTCGGCCTGTTGGTCGTGCCGGACGCGCTTCCTGGGCTTCTTGATGGCTCCCTGGTGAGACTCTTGCCCGATTGGTGGGTAGATGCAGGGAAGGTGTCGCTGTTCTACAGCACCCGCAACCTGATGCCGGCCAAGTCACGGGCATTCATCGACTTCGTTAAAGAGGAGTTTGCGCGCCAACACTATGATGAAAAATTCTACGGGTCGGCAGCTAGTCATTGAGTCCTGCTTTGCGGCCGTGGATGATGTCGTGGTCGTCCAGGCGAACCAAGGTATAAGCGAGGTCTTAGTGAGATCATCACGGTTCTTGACCGTGACCTGTCCTGGGAGGAAAACAGCGGAGCCTAGAACTCGCGGGCCAGGTCCACTAATTTGCGTGGATGGGCTCTGCCCTGTAGAGCATGTCGACTATTTAAGATTCTCGATTGCCCCGTTCTCCACCTGACTGGCGTCGGAGGTCTGTAAATTCAGTCTATGATCTTAGGATTTTAGTTGGCGCACTGCTGACCTGGTAGAGGTAACAAATTGGAATCAACTCAACGAAAGGTGTCTTGAGCACGCCCCTTGTCAGAACGATTTCCCGCATTCGCGCCAAAGCCCATCGCCTAACTGAAGAAACGCCCGCCTATTCGTTTACTGAGGACCATAAGCACATCCACCGCTAACGCCACGTCCACGGTGCCGGATGAGATTCTATCCACGCTCGTGCGCTTGAAAACGCATGGTCTTCGGCGGCAGTTCCCGTTGTAAATGACGCAGTGCTTATTGCGACCTTTTCCGGATCTCGCTCGATGCTATGGCCGGCAGTAATCGTGCTCATGTAGCCATAATCAGCGAGTTGGCCAAAGTAGCGTACTTCGATTAGATATCCTCTATAACGTTGTGTCGACATTGCCCCTCCTTGTTGTAATGCCGTGCACGGCTAAACAAGGACGAAGCCCTGCTGCGGAGTAGACCGGTGCCTCGTCGCTATCTCACTTCGGCATTTATGAGACCACATACGCCATTGGACCGGCGCGCTGCTGTCCGCTGATGAGCCACGAGGGCCTACCGCGACCACGAAACCGCGGCACTGCGAATATCCCGCATGGGTGCTCGATGCGGAGTAGGGGCAACAGATCTGTAGGCGCTATCTTACAGCCTTACCACCTCCCGTCCTGCGAGCAATATTTCAATAGCTAGTATGATGTTGGCTCAGCTGCGCGACGTGCGTCGAGCATGCAGGTTTACGCGACCTGAAAGCGCGCAACAATATGTGGACGCGATGGCAAACAGCATATTGATCGTGGACGATAACCACGAGGTAGCAGATCTTCTGTTCAGCCTGATGCTTCAACATGACCGAATACCGCATTGTGCGTGCAACGGCAGGGATGCCATCGCCGCTGTCGGGCGCCATTTGCCAGAGGTCGTCATTTGTGATTTGGCCATGCCTGGCATGAGTGGCTTCGATGTGGCCGAATCCCTGAGCGCAATATATGGCGCGCGATGCCCCATCATGATTGCATTAACCGGCTGGTCAGACTCGGGCGTAGCGCAGCAAGCACTTAACGCTGGCTTTAGTATCGTCCTGGCTAAGCCGACCGACATTCGGCAACTTCTTGCGGCAATCGATCTTGCCCGATCAGCACGACAGAGTGGCATCGCGCCGAATTAACATGAATTTGTTCGGCGCCAAAGCGCATTGCATAGAACGGGCTTAGCGCCTATACCTCCGGCAAAACGTGCCCTATTAACGCAGGCCCTGGGCAGCTCGCCAGGCAGTCGACCCGCTTAAACGATCCTGATGTGGGTCGCTTTGTCTCCTTTGGGGCCTGCGCCTTTCTCAAACGAGACGCGTTGATTTTCTTTCAGGCTCTTGAACCCGTCGGTCTGGATGTCCTGAAAATGTGCAAACAGGTCGGCTCCCCCGCCATCTGGCGTAATAAACCCGAAGCCTTTTGCGTCGTTGAACCATTTAACTGTGCCGGTCTGTACCGCCATGATATTGCTCCTTCTGTTGTGAGGGACGTTTCGTCCAAAACGCGTCGCAGATCAGGAGGCGCTAACTGAAGGATTCAATCTGAAATAGCTCGTGAGGGAGCGACAGGAAGGGGCCAACAACGCTTTGACTTGACGACATGCCAGTTCAGTGTAGACCTAAACCGGCGCGTTCCCTAGCTTTTTTGATCCCTCACGCGGCGTGCAAAGCTTATGAGCATGGCGTGCGCTGCCAACGCGGCAAGAACAGCGCCGATTCAGTGCGAAGTCACGGCGTGTTGCCGACGCTGTTAGCGACGCTAAAGCATGTCCGATAACCGCGATGCAGATTGTTCGCTCAGGCGCGGACAATGCTGTCATGCTGGGCCAGCACCACGCCACCCTCCAAGGGGAAACTGTGATGACTCCACCCGGCCGTCCTGTCAGCCTCGTCCGAACTTTTCCGCAGCCGCGCTTGAATCGTAGCCTTTCCAGTATCATCGACCAAGCGTTATTGCATGCAGTTCGCCACCCTCACGATGCAAGAGCGCTGCTGGAGATTGCGGGCATCGATGCGGCGACTGTTGTTCGCCTGATGTCGGGATCGAAACGCCGTCGCCCCATCGTACGGACACCCAAAGCTGGGAATGCGCTCACTAGAGGAATACTTTAGCTTCACACCTCGCCGTAATGATAGTGCGGCTTCGCGAAGTAGCATGGGTGATGAGCACTTAATTGCGCAATCCTTTTGCGCATGCAGGCGGGCGCTGAAAAGTGCCTGTTTCCTACTGTAGACGAGTAACTGAATCCTTCACGCTCTAAAAGGCACGCTCAGTATCGGCGAGCAATTGTTCTCCCGCGACTGGGTGGCGGTTCACTGACCGAAGCTGCGACGCAACCACCGTCGGCAAACACTCTATCACTGCGCGGTGCGTGGCATAGTTGATCACGCGAGTGACAACGCTAGGCGGAACGCCCTGCGCGCGGAGGTACTCTCCTGCGATCCGAAAGCCCTTGTTAAAGTTCAGCTCAAAACCTGTGTCGACGATCATGGCAAGGGCAGCGTCGAGCCGCCTGTCAAGGCGGCTGCTCCCGTCCGAAGCGAGGCCGGAGCTTTGGTGAGCTACAAATTCATGGTGGGACATGTGCCACCACTTTGTCAGTCAAACGTCCAGTCCAGCGCCGCGAGTCCTGGTCGCAAACCAAGTGCAGCGTTTCAAGCTGTTGACCGCCGCACCCCAACCAGTGCGCAATCGCGACGCGTGCTGCATCATCGCATTTGTCGGACTCACTCATTTCCTTGTGCCAAAGATTGCCAGGGAACTCCAAGGAATACTTGAACTCGCGGTCAAGCACCGAGCGGCCGCCCCGAATCGATATCTGTGCAATCGTCTTACATACCGAGACATTGAGATGGGCCTCTGCACCAGGTGGGACAACAAAGTTCAGTTTCATGAGGACTCCCTATCCGAGACCACACCGTACTCAAGTTTCGCCGGCAAGCTGACGCTCAAACCCGCGTCCATTCAACACCAAGACTTCACGCTTGCCTCTTGCCGCTGCATCGTCATTGGCTTCCTCCTGCGTCTCAAATGCCTCGTCCGGAAAGATGATCGTATGCCTGATCTCTTTAGGCCAATGCAGACTGTTACGATCCAATGGTGGTGGTAGATGTCTGAGTATGACAGTGGACGCATACCTGAGCTTGCCATCGTCGCAGTGGAATTCCGCGCATCTGAGGGTAATTTTCCAGCCATGAAACCACGATGTCGATTGGCGGCGCATTGTGCTCTCCATCACTCGATTTCTGGCGCTTTCAAGGAAAGAAAGTGGCGACGAGCAAGCCTGGCTTCCTTGCGCACAATAGACAAGACGCACCATGCGCTTGCCTGACGCACCTCAAAGTGACTTGAGGCTTTGGACACTATACTCTCGCATCTGTAATGACCTAGCGATTTCGGCAGCGCATGCAGCGGGGGCGACATTCGGTTCAATGCGAGCGACTATGCTTTTGGGCATACATTTGCTCGTCTGCCTGAAGAACATAATGAGATAGCGTTTGGTCGGCACTGGAATCGACCAGGACGACGCCGGTACTGATCGAAACGCTGTACGGCCGTTCCTGCATTAAATTGAGTGCATGCAGGTTGGCCTGAATACGCGCCAGGATGACTTCAGGCTGCTCGTCGTCAAGGGTATACGCCACAAATTCGTCGCCACCCAGTCGCGCTACAACGTCGGCGTGGCGAAACGACTGCCGGAACACGAGTGCGGCATCCCGAATCATGGCGTCGCCGACATCGTGCCCCAGTGCATCGTTCACACTCTTCAGCCCGTCGATGTCGGCGAAGATGACGGCGCTTTTCGTGCGCTTGCGCTGCGCAAGCTTGTGGATTTGTTCTGCCTGCAAGAAAAAGCCGCGCCGGTTGTACAAGCCGGTCAAGACGTCGGTCAGCGACAACATCCGCATTTCGCTTACCGCCTCGTCCCGTTGCTTCAGTTCTTCAGCATGGGTAACGGACGTGTTGGCAATCTTCAGGCTCTGTTCGTGCAGAAGGCACTTCAGTATGCGGTGCGCCTCGATCCGACCGAGCGCTGCCGCAGCCAACTCCAGAATAAACAATACAGTCCTCTTGTACGCCTCCTGCGTGGTTGCGTCCAGGTCACGGTTCCAGTTGACGGCGAGGACAGCAACCGCAGCCTGCGCAGGCACCGCCAGCACAAGCGTGCGGGGCTCGCCGTATTCCAGATGCTGCTCGCCCTTAGACTGCTCATCCGCAGCGAATGCCGCTTCACCTATCAAGTGCACAGCGGCATGGTACAGCGGATGTCCAGTTCCGGCGGAACGCGCGACACCGTGCCTGTCGAACTCGAAGACTTCCACCCGGTCGCTGCGTAGCAACAGCAACGCCGATTCGAGCCGTACCAACTCCGCCAGGGCGCTGCCGATCAGTGTGAGCGAACCTTGCGTCTCGTCGGTCTGGAGTAGCTCACGTGCTAGAGTCAATAGTATGCGTAACTGGGCAGGGGCAAGTTGCCGGGCTTCCACCTGACACTTTCTCATGGTGTTTTGGCCTCCTCAGTCAATCATCTCCTCGGCAACTGTAACCGAGCCGGTTGTCGGTGTAGCTGGCACGTTCAGAATTCCTCGGTGTCCTCTGGCTGCTGCGGAGATGATGGCGTAATCGCCTCCGATTCCAATTGATCGGTACTCGGTGCGCGACGCAACAGCGGCTTGTCGAGGACTCTCGTGATCACGGCCGAGGGAACGCGCCGGTATTCCATGTACTTCTGCGCCAGCGACCGATTGCGCACGGCCAGAATGTTCAGGCCGCGCGCCACCGCCTTTGCAGTGCAGATATCATTGCGTCTTTGGCGTTCGATCATCGCTGTCTTTCCTGTGATCTGCTAAGTTCGTTGATGTTTCATTGCTTCGAACTCGCCGGCCGCAATGCGCTCTTCGCGTGTCGTAATTGGATCGCCGCTGTCGTGGACCAGCCCAGCCGCGCGCTCCGCGTCAGCCAGAGCCTCTGGCGCTACTGAGCCTTCCGACCCTCCGTCTGCCAATGGCGGCTCCAGCATGTCCAGTACCATGCTTCGCAACTCCGCAGCATCAGGCAGTAAGCCGCGCCTGAGCCGTTGATGAATATAGTGCTGAAGTTCTGACTCCTGCTCTGCGCTCAGTGGCAGCCCATGGAAAGAAACCTCTTGTCCAGCGTCATCCATGGTGCTTCTCCTGATTTACGACTTGCATCGAGTGTACGCTTATTCCCATACAAGTGTCGGTCAAGCGGGGGCATTCGCGGGAACGCTAAGAGCAAAAACCGCCAGAGGCCGGCCAAGCTTAATCGTCTTCCCTTCGCGACAAGCTGCGGTGACACTCTGCAGCGCCAGCGAAACACATTGCGGTAAAGATGACCTACATGTCCCTTTGGCGAATTCAATTCCTGGACACCCACGGTACTGTGCAAGTATGTCTTGGCGCACACGAAAGCTGTCCAAGCAATCATGAGGCCATAGAGATTGTGGTCCAATACTTGATATTGAATGCGCGCAGCACCACTGACACTGCATTGGCTTTAACACTACTGTCAGCTGACGAGCTTTCTAGAATCGAGATTCGTTCTATTTCTCAGAGTAACGCGACTACTCCAAGCCGCACGATTACCTAGATGCTGGCGCAGGACTCGTACATGAGACTCCATCGCGCGCAGGGGCGCAATGCGCGTTACGGTTTATGCGGCGCTCACTTTCAGCGATTGACCCTGAGTGTTGAAATCAATTGGTAGAATTCTTAACTCGACCGAAGAGGTAGTTGACGCAGGATTCTGCTTTTAGGCTAATCGATCTCATGACAATCGGCTGCGCATTGCATTAGCCAAGCGCTCGTCCTCAGTTTGGTTACTTCGACATGAGATATGATGGCAAGCTTGGCTGGCATGCGCTCCCCCCCAAATAAGGTACGACAATTCATCCTGAGTAGCGTTCAGAACCTGCTATCGGCTAGTCTTATTGCATGCACCATTGTCCGCCGGACGGCGACAAATCGGATGTGATCGGAATCAGCGTCCGTAGTGACGGTACGCGTCGCGACTGCTTCCGGTGGCGACAATCCCGCCGCGCTCACAGACGCTGCACTATGTGGATATTGACTGCACGCGCGCCATACGCGCACTCCTCGACCTCATAAGAGACCAGCTTCTCTTCGAGGCTCTCAGTTTTTTGTTCTACGACGAAGTCCTCTATTTCGGCACTGACATCATATCCTCCGGCATCGGGCCGGATCCGCCCGATCCCCTTTAACCTGCTAAACCAATGGATAGTTCCTGTATGCGTACTCATGTAAGTGCTCCTTGTTTTAGACGAACGGGTCCAATTCCCAGGTAGAGCCAGTGATCGAGGATCGGACAGGAATGGCGCAGGGGCCCAACAGGAAGGAAACAGGATGGTGACAAAGAACCGAAATAGAAGTGGCAGTGTAGGAAAATCCAGAATTCGCCTAATCGTGTCCGACTCTAGGTAAGTTGCTGAGGCATGCCGACTGTTTCTAGCATCGCGCTGGCCTGATAGGCCTCGGCTTCAAAGCTTTTATTACGGGGTGCAGCAAGCGGACGGATTGGGACAGCTAGGTTCAACGATGCACAAGCTTGACGCTCAGACCGTCCCGTGCTTCACTCGTGACGCCTCATCCCCGATCTGGGCGGTGCCATGCATGATGTGTCCCGCAACTACGCGGCCGCCTTGAGTCTTCAGGATTGCGATGCGCGCAGGCGCAACGCGGGGCCGTCGTGCCTGTACACCGCCTCGGGCAAAGTGACATGCCGCGCGCCTTTCATGTCAGCTTCCACGATACTCCCTTGGTGCCGTGCATCATCTCGCGTTTTTAAATGACACAGATGTTGCTGGCCTTTTCGCCTTTCGGCCCGTTCGAGCGTTCAAACGAAACGCGTTGATTTTCGGACAGGCTTTTGAAGCCGTTCGATTGGATATCCTGGAAGTGAGCAAATAGATCGGCGCCGCCTGCATCAGGGGTGATAAAGCCGAAGCCTTTCGCGTCATTGAACCATTTCACAGTGCCGGTTTGAGTAGCCATTTTTAAAGATCCTTGTAAATGCATGGGCAAGACGCCCGGTGCACATTCGACCAAGAGGGATAACGGAAGGCATCAAACAGGACCGCGCGAGGGCGACACGGGAGAGAAAGACCAACAATAACGACGACTTGATGTAGTGCCAGCCACAACATACAGGACTTCCGCCGATTCACCTAATGATTTCGTATTTTTGTCGTGGATCAGCTGGACGTGGGGCGATGTTCCTGTAGCGGTAGCGCTCTGTCAGGGCTGGAGTGCGGCGAACTCCGCGCAAAGCATCGTCACCAGGAAGGTGCGCGCAATCATGCCTTGTACTTCGCGTGCCCCGCGGGCACGGCGCCTGACCGCTCGAGCTTATACCAGTCGGCGCTGCGTTCGCCGGGCCGGTAGGTAGAGCTAGCGCGTTTGGCCACAATACCTTCAGGCTGGGGTTGCATGGTCTGGGCATGCAGCCAGGAAATCGGAATAGGTACGTCATTCTGGCTGAGGTGTTGGAAATACAGCGCGTGCGTCGGTCGGTGTGCTTCAAACAGTTGGGCAAGATGGGCCTTGCGCGTGACAAGCGGTGTGGTGGTAATGTCTTCTCCGTTTTCCATTAGCAGATCGAAAACGCAGTAGGTCACTGCAGCAGCGCCTTCTGTGTAACGCCGCATACTGGCGCGCGCCTGTAAGGCATCGAAGTTGCTTTGACCGAAGACGTCAAGCACGCACATCTCGCCATCGACGATGGTTTTTCCGCACGCGAGCTCGGCGAGGGCATCGCTGACCTCCTTGAACCAGTTGGTGCAGTCCGTGCCGTTCCGCGTGCGCAGCTGGCACTCACCTTCGCCGAACTCTGCCATGACACGATAGCCATTGAACTTCGGCTCGACCAAATAATCATCCTGATCTTGCGGTGCGCTGCGTGGCTCGCCCAATAGCATCGGACGGACCGAGTCGATGGTCAACACGGCGGCCTCGCTAATGCTGATGGCCCAGTTTTCCGCGCACGGCCTGAGCGCTGCCTAGCAATTCCTTGACCAGCTTAAAGAACGGATCCGCTGCCACGCCCAGTTCTTTGGTCCAGTCATCGACAGCGCGGTGTGGGTGTACGTCAATGCGGCCGCGGCCCGGGGCGCAGCGGGTGTTCAGATGGTCCATGATGATAGCCTCCTTGCACGCAAGTGTACGAGCGTTATGGACCATCATCAGTTATCGCACGCACGTATTCAGGAGCGCTCGCCGGGGAGAGCTGCGCGCTGTTCGAATTGAAGCAGCAGGTGTTCGGCAGAACCGTGCAAGGGCAGGCTGGTGAGTTGCGTCGATAGTTCGGATCTGGCAGCGGTGCCATCACGGCAGCAATAATGCCTGGCAGCGTTACTAAGAGACCTGCTTGACCCGGCGATACGTTTAGATCTTGCGCAATTTGAGGAAGCAGACCGACGGGTAAGAACTCGGAAGTAACGAGCGCAAATGCGCCAATTCCGACCGCAGCTACCGCCGCCCAAGGCGCCAATTGCTGCGACTCTTGGACCTCTCCTGACGCCAAGCCGTCCATTGATTTCATCTTGGCTCGACCGTGCTCGATGAGGTAGGGCCCATGGTGCTCACTCGAACTTCACAAGATTGAGGGTCGGGAGGGGGCCACCTGGGAATTGATGCAGGCGCCCAGCTTCAACGCCCCCAAGAGTGAGAGCATGGAAACCAAGACGGTCAATTAATTTTGCCACCTCGGCATTAGCCGCGGCATCTACGCCAGACACGAACATTACTCGTCGACCGCCCTCTGCATTAGGGACGCCTGCTAACAACGATGGTCGCAGGTGATTGAATGCTTTCACAACGCGTGCACCTGGAACGAGGTCAGCGACAACTGCGCTGGAAGCGCGGCCACCTAGGTCGAAGGGGCGGAAAGTCGGTGCTTCAATGGGATTGTTCGTGTCGACGACAATCCGGCCATCCCAGGGGCCCAGGTCTTTCACGGCTCCCGGTATCTTCGACCATGGAACTGCGATGAACACAATGTCCGATCGAGAGGCATCTTGCACGCTGGCCGGCGTAATGCCAGGTAGTTCTGCGGCCAAAACATCCAGCCCCGCGGCACCGCGGCTGTTGGCGATTCGAGCCTTAATGCCATTACGAGCGAGTGCGCGGGCAATGGCGGTCCCGATAGCGCCGGCGCCGATGATTCCGATATTCATGGTCGTCCCCTTAAGCAGTAAAGCCGCCGTCGACCATCAATTCGGCGCCCGTGACGAAGGAGGCGTCTTGGCTCGCCAGGTATGCGGCGGCGGCTGCGACATCGGCGCCTTGTCCATACCGACCCATTGCAATACCTGGTTTGACGAAATCCGCAACCGGGCCATCTGCCGGGTTCATATCGCTGTCTGTCGGGCCTGGGTGAATCGTGTTGACGGTGATGCCGCGAGGGCCGAGGTCGCGTACCAGACCACGGGTGAAGCCGGTCACGGCGCCTTTGGTCAATGTATAGGCAGACGCTGTCGGAAATGCCGCGTACTGCACGATCGAGCTGCCAATATGGATGATGCGGCCGCCGTCTCCCATGTGGCGCAGAGCTTCTTGCGTAGCGACGAACACGCCGGTTACGTTCACAGCCAGGATGCGTTGGAAGTCTTCGAAGGCAATATCCTGAGGGGCGCCAAGTACGCTGATGCCTGCGTTGTTGACGAGGATATCGATTTTCCCGAACTGTTCTGCCACTGCCGCAACTGCGTAGCGCACAGCTTCAGGATTCCCAGCATCAGCTTGAATGGCGGTGGCGTTGCCACCTGCGGCTTTGATTTCGGCCACGACTTCCTGTGCCTTCTCAGGAGATGCGTTATAAGTAATTGCTACGGTGGCGCCATCCGCTGCCAGACGCTTGGCGATTGCCGCACCAATCGAGCGGCTGCCACCAGTAACGACTGCGACTTTGCTTTGAAGTTTGTTCATGATCCGTTTCCTTTCAGGGAAGTTGTTTGCGATGGACCTAGTATGGGTTTCGCCAGCTTCAAGCGGTAGTCGGTAGTTGCTATAATCACTTTCAAGCAAGCATTGAAAGTAATTGCAGTGGAGACCCTATCCAATCTCGAGTCATTTGTTCGCAGCGCAGAGTCAGCGAGTTTTTCAGAGGCTGGACGCCGCTTAGCGCTGACGCCAGCGGCCGTGAGCCGAAATGTCGCGCAGCTGGAACGAAATCTTGGTGTGCGCTTATTTCAGCGCAGCACGCGTGGACTCAAGCTAACGGAGGAGGGGGAGCGATTTCTCAACGCCATTGCGGGAGGTTTGGACAGTATCCAGTCGGCTATCGCGGATGTAAGTGTTCATGCGGGACAGCCTGCTGGCACGTTGAAGCTTAGTGCTGCCCCTGGCTTTGCACGCGACTATTTACTTCCACTGATGCCGACGTTCCTTGAGCAATTTCCGGCAGTGCGTCCGGACTGGCATCTCGATAACAAACAGGTAGACCTGATTGCGGGTGGATATGATGCCGCTGTCGGCGGCGGCTTCGAGCTTACACCTGGTGTTGTCGCGCGTGAGCTGGCGCGCATCAAGATCATCGCGGTTGCATCGCCCAGTTTCATGTCGGGTCGCCGACCCCCAGTACAGCCATCGGACCTACAGGACTGGGAAGGGATAGTAATGCGTTCTGCCATCACTGGCCGTCTGCGTCACCGTGCTCTACGTAACAAGTCCGGTCAGGAACAACTAGCCGAGTTGGTCCCATGCATGTCAATGACCGAACCGGATGGCATGGTGCAGGCCGCACTCATGGGGATGGGCGTTGCTTTACTAGCTGTACCAAACGTGCTGCGCTTTCTTGAGACCGGTGAGTTGGTGAGACTCTTACCCGAATGGCATGAAGATGCCGGACCGATTTCACTCTATTTCGCAAGTCAGAAACTATTACCCGCTAAGACGCGCGCTTTTGTAAATTTCGTTACGGAGCATTTTCAAAGAGAGAGATTGGCGCAGCGATTTCAACAATTTTGAAATGGAATTTGATGTGATTTGAGTGGTCGCACACGGCGGACTTCGAATTTCTTCATTGGTGAGGTTCCATTTTCAGCGGCTTCAACTCCGCCCGCATGATGAAATAGGTAAGCGTATTCTCCGTACCGTATTGAGCCAGGCAGCGGAAAGCGCGATGATTTGGATTACACCGCTGGGAGGCGGAGTTCAGACGCCGGAGAGTTGGTCGGCGCAGTTCCAGGGCAGGAAGTCGTCGACCCGGTTCACGGGATGATCGGCGATGTGCGCCAGCACATGGCGCAACCAGGCTTCGGGGTCGACACCATTCAGCCTGGCCGTTCCGATTAGCCCATACATGGCGGCAGCGCGTTCGCCGCCGCTGTCGGCACCAGCAAAGAGGAAGTTGCGTCGGCCAAGCGCCACGCCGCGTAGCGCGCGTTCGGCAGCTGAGTTATCGATCTCGATGCGCCCGTCATCGACATAGCGCGTCAGCGCCGGCCACAGCTTGAGCGAGTAGAGGATCGCCGCCGCCGTATCGGACTTGCGTGATAGTGTGCCGAGCATAGTGTTCAGCCAGCGTTCCAGGTCATCGAGTAGCGGCCGTGATTGTTGTCGCCGCACTGTGCAGCGCTCAGCCGGTGGTTTGCCGCGGATGTTTTCTTCGATGGCATACAGTTCGCCGATGCGGCGCAGTGCCTCGGTAGTGAGTGGCGACGGCCGCGCTGCATGTAGGTCATAAAACTTGCGACGGGCATGCGCCCAACAGGCAGCTTCAGCTACACGACCTCTTTCGTAAAACTGCGTTGAAGCCGGCATATGCGTCGGCCTGCAGCACACCAGAGAAGTTAGCCAGATGGCCCTGTGGGTGTTCGCCTTTGCGGTCGGGCGAATACGCAAACCAGACTGCCGGTGGCGCACCATCGCCACTGGCGCGGTCATCGCGCACATAGGTCCAAAGCCGCGCGGTGCGCGTCTTGCCGTTGCCGGGCGCCAGTACCGGCAGTGGTGTGTCGTCGGCATGCAATTTGGTGGCAGCAAATACATGGCGCTGCAGCGCATCGACCAATGGCCGCAATAGCGTGCTGCTGGCGCCAACCCAGCTGGCCAGCAGACTGCGCTCCAGTTCCACGCCCTCGCGAGCGTAGATAGTGCTCTGCCGATACAGCGGCAGATGATCCGCAAATTTCGTAAGCGTCAACTGAGTACCGTCTAGACGTCGACTCACCGCCTGGCTGATCATCGGTCGTCGGCACAACAAATTTGTGTCCACAAATTATTTATGGACACAAATATTGGATCGAAAGGCGAGCGGCCCATGCGTGGGCCTTACCGCCATCACAGCGAGGAATTCAAGCGCTCCGTTGTGAGGCAGTCGTACCAACCTGGCGTTTCGGTTGCACGGCTGGCGCGCGAAAACGGCATCAACTCGAATCAGATATTCAATTGGCGCAAGCGATACTTCGTCGACCAGCATACAGCGGGGCAGCCTGATACTCCGGCATTATTGTCAGTGACCATTGCCGAAGAGCCGCCATCGTCATGTGCCGATGGCGATGATCGCCGCGACGGCGCGCTCGAATTGACCGTCGGTCATGCCAAGCTACGCATTGAAGGAAATGTCGATCCTGGTCTGTTGGCGCAAGTCCTGGATAGGTGGCTGCGATGATCGGCCTACCTGCGGGAACCAAAGTCTGGTTAGCCGCCGGCGTTACCGATATGCGCAGTGGCTTCGACGGTCTCGCGGCCAAGGTGCAAAGTGCGCTGGCAGAAGATCCGTTCAGCGGCCATGTGTTCGTATTCCGAGGCAAGCGTGGTGATCTAATCAAAGTGTTGTGGTGGACCGGCGACGGCCTATGTTTGCTGGCCAAACGCCTGGAGCGTGGACGCTTCGTCTGGCCGCAGGCCAATAGCGGCAGCGTGGCGCTGACGCAAGCGCAATTATCGATGCTGTTGGAAGGAATCGACTGGCGCCGCCCAGAGCGAACCTGGCGACCTTCATCAGCCTTGTAAACTTGATATGACCTGCGTAAACTGGGCTGCATGCTCAACGCCGCCGACCTACCCAATGACATCGAAGCCTTGAAGGCCATGCTGCTAGCCAGTGAGGCCAGGGTAGCACACCTGAACGCTGAGCTGTCCACGCGCACTGCGGAAATCGAGCACCTCAAACTGGTGCTGGCGAAACTGAAGCGCATGCAGTTTGGCCGCTCTTCGGAGAAGCTCGACCAGCAGATCGAACAACTGGAACTGCAGCTCGAAGATCTGGAAGCGGAAGAGGCAGTGGCGGAGGCACGAGCGACAATGGAGGTGGCGCCACGCAAGAAGGCTGAACGCAAGCCGCTGCCACCGCACCTGCCACGAGATGAGCGTGTGCTGCGTCCGGCGAACGAGTCCTGCCCGGACTGTGGCGGTAAGCTCAAACACCTTGGCGAAGACGTTTCGGAGCAACTGGAATACGTACCGGCGAGCTTCCGCGTCATCCGCCATGTGCGACCGAAGTTGGCTTGTACCTGCTGCGATGCCATCGTGCAGGCGCCGGCAGCAAGCCGGCCCATTGCACGCGGCCTGCCTGGCCCCGGTTTGCTGGCGCATGTGCTGGTGGCGAAATTTGCGGATCATCTGCCGCTGTATCGGCAGAGCACTATCTACGCTCGCGAGGGCGTGGAACTGGAGCGCAGTCTGCTGGCCAGCTGGGTTGGCGCCAGCAGCACGCTATTGCGGCCATTGGTCGATGCGCTGCAGCGCCATGTATTTGCTGCCACCAAATTGCATGCCGACGACACACCACTGCCGGTACTGGCGCCCGGCAACGGCAAGACGCGCACCGCGCGGCTTTGGACCTATGTGCGCGATGACCGCGCCAGTGGCGATGGTGCGCCACCGGCAGTCTGGTTTGCGTATTCGCCCGACCGCAAAGGCGAACACCCACAGGGCCATCTGGCTAACTTCTCTGGTGTGCTGCAGGCCGACGCATATGCCGGCTTCAACGCAGTTTACGAAAGAGGTCGTGTAGCTGAAGCTGCCTGTTGGGCGCATGCCCGTCGCAAGTTTTATGACCTACATGCAGCGCGGCCGTCGCCACTCACTACCGAGGCACTGCGCCGCATCGGCGAACTGTATGCCATCGAAGAAAACATCCGCGGCAAACCACCGGCTGAGCGCTGCACAGTGCGGCGACAACAATCACGGCCGCTACTCGATGACCTGGAACGCTGGCTGAACACTATGCTCGGCACACTATCACGCAAGTCCGATACGGCGGCGGCGATCCTCTACTCGCTCAAGCTGTGGCCGGCGCTGACGCGCTATGTCGATGACGGGCGCATCGAGATCGATAACTCAGCTGCCGAACGCGCGCTACGCGGCGTGGCGCTTGGCCGACGCAACTTCCTCTTTGCTGGTGCCGACAGCGGCGGCGAACGCGCTGCCGCCATGTATGGGCTAATCGGAACGGCCAGGCTGAATGGTGTCGACCCCGAAGCCTGGTTGCGCCATGTGCTGGCGCACATCGCCGATCATCCCGTGAACCGGGTCGACGACTTCCTGCCCTGGAACTGCGCCGACCAACTCTCCGGCGTCTGAACTCCGCCTCCCAGCGGTGTAATCCAAATCATCGCGCTTTCCGCTGCCTGGCTCAATACGGTACGGAGAATACGCTTACCAAATTTCGCCACCAGCACATGCGCCAGCAAACCGGGGCCAGGCAGGCCGCGTGCAATGGGCCGGCTTGCTGCCGGCGCCTGCACGATGGCATCGCAGCAGGTACAAGCCAACTTCGGTCGCACATGGCGGATGACGCGGAAGCTCGCCGGTACGTATTCCAGTTGCTCCGAAACGTCTTCGCCAAGGTGTTTGAGCTTACCGCCACAGTCCGGGCAGGACTCGTTCGCCGGACGCAGCACACGCTCATCTCGTGGCAGGTGCGGTGGCAGCGGCTTGCGTTCAGCCTTCTTGCGTGGCGCCACCTCCATTGTCGCTCGTGCCTCCGCCACTGCCTCTTCCGCTTCCAGATCTTCGAGCTGCAGTTCCAGTTGTTCGATCTGCTGGTCGAGCTTCTCCGAAGAGCGGCCAAACTGCATGCGCTTCAGTTTCGCCAGCACCAGTTTGAGGTGCTCGATTTCCGCAGTGCGCGTGGACAGCTCAGCGTTCAGGTGTGCTACCCTGGCCTCACTGGCTAGCAGCATGGCCTTCAAGGCTTCGATGTCATTGGGTAGGTCGGCGGCGTTGAGCATGCAGCCCAGTTTACGCAGGTCATATCAAGTTTACAAGGCTGATGAAGGTCGCCAGGTTCGCTCTGGGCGGCGCCAGTCGATTCCTTCCAACAGCATCGATAATTGCGCTTGCGTCAGCGCCACGCTGCCGCTATTGGCCTGCGGCCAGACGAAGCGTCCACGCTCCAGGCGTTTGGCCAGCAAACATAGGCCGTCGCCGGTCCACCACAACACTTTGATTAGATCACCACGCTTGCCTCGGAATACGAACGCATGGCCGCTGAACGGATCTTCTGCCAGCGCACTTTGCACCTTGGCCGCGAGACCGTCGAAGCCACTGCGCATATCGGTAACGCCGGCGGCTAACCAGACTTTGGTTCCCGCAGGTAGGCCGATCATCGCAGCCACCTATCCAGGACTTGCGCCAACAGACCAGGATCGACATTTCCTTCAATGCGTAGCTTGGCATGACCGACGGTCAATTCGAGCGCGCCGTCGCGGCGATCATCGCCATCGGCACATGACGATGGCGGCTCTTCGGCAATGGTCACTGACAATAATGCCGGAGTATCAGGCTGCCCCGCTGTATGCTGGTCGACGAAGTATCGCTTGCGCCAATTGAATATCTGATTCGAGTTGATGCCGTTTTCGCGCGCCAGCCGTGCAACCGAAACGCCAGGTTGGTACGACTGCCTCACAACGGAGCGCTTGAATTCCTCGCTGTGATGGCGGTAAGGCCCACGCATGGGCCGCTCGCCTTTCGATCCAATATTTGTGTCCATAAATAATTTGTGGACACAAATTTGTTGTGCCGACGACCGATGATCAGCCAGGCGGTGAGTCGACGTCTAGACGGTACTCAGTTGACGCTTACTGAAATAGTGAAATGCGCTGAGACAGTATAGGAAGACGGCGCGAAGATCAGTGGTGAGCCGTGCTCGTTTTCCAGATGACTTTTGATGAGTTCGGCTTCGACCATGCTCTTCGCAATCAGCGTCTGACCTACTCGTGAGACGCTGCGGTCACGGACTGCGTATTGGTCGTCCATGCGGAGCAGTTTAGGTTTCAGCTTCTGAGCTTCCAGCGAGCGGACATAGTCCTCAGCTTGTTTGGACCGATTGTGCGGAAAGGTTTTAGTCAGGTCATCGCGGTGCTTGACCGTGACCTTGAAATGCGAGCGATTCTCGATGGACGGCATGTCCGTACTCCGTAAGTTATGGAATACGGTATAGCCAAAAACAGGACCGAAAATCGTCTTGGAAGAAGTGGCTGCAATTAGCTGCAGTTTTTCGTGCGGTCTCAGTTGCCACTGAATTGCCACTGCCCGACCAGAAACGAAAACAGCGGGAGCAATAACCCGCTGTTCTACAAAGAGATTTTGGTCGGGGTGAGAGGATTCGAACCTCCGGCCTCTACGTCCCGAACGTAGCGCTCTACCAGGCTAAGCTACACCCCGATTGGTAGGAGGCATTATTAGACCAGATCTTTGCGCGATTAGCAACTGCCGGTGCCGGTGGTATAGTGCGGGCTTTGGCCTTACCTGAGTAATCTGTATGGGAATTACTATTTATCACAATAACGCTTGCAGCAACTCGCGCGGCGCGCTGGCGCTGATTCGCGAGTCGGGCGTGGAGCCGGAAATCATCGAGTACCTGAAGGCGCCGCCGTCGCGCGAAACGCTGATCGAGCTGATTGCCAAGGCCGGCCTCACCGCGCGTGGCGCCATGCGCGACAAGGGTGAGCTGTATAACCAGCTTGGCCTGGCCGACAAGTCGCTGGCGGACGAGAAATTGATCGACGCCATGATGGCGCATCCGGAGCTGATCAACCGTCCCTTCGTGGTGACGGACAAGGGCGTGCGCCTGTGCCGTCCGCCTGAGACGGTCAAAGAGATCCTGTAATGCGGCTGGCCGGCCTGCTGGTCTGCCTGCTTTCGCTTGGCCCGGCGTGTGCGCAGGACGTCGCGGAGTGCAAGCCTTACGAGCGGCTGCAATATCCCGCTGCCGACCAGCCCAGCGGCCCGCAGGCGGCCTCGCTGGCGAAATGCTCGGCCGACTCCCATTACTACGGCATTGGCAGCCCGGTTGATTACGCGAAGGCGCGGCTTTGCGCTTTTGTAGCGGAAGATGCGCCTTACCAACCATCCAAAGGCGTGTTGATGATGGTCTATGCCAATGGGCTGGGCGTGCCGCGCAATTACGGGCTGGCGAAAAAGGCGGCCTGCGAGACTTTCGCAGCGCAGGCTGAGACCGAGGCGCGGCTCCAGCATTTGGAGCGCATGCAGCTTGGCAAAGCCGGACCGGCGCCGAAAATCGATCTTTGCGATGACATTACCAGCGGCGAGATGGGCGGCTATTGCGCGTCTGTCCACAGCAGCCTCGCGACGCAGGAGCGGGAACGTGTGTCTGCGGCGCTGACGGCGAAGTGGAACGCGGAGAGCCGCGAGGCATTCGGCCGGCTCAGGGCGAAGGCCGATGGGTTTATCGAGGCGCGGGGCGGGGAAGTGGATCGCTCCGGCTCTGCGCGCGTGGCCTTTGTGGTGGAGGAGCAGGATCGGCAGCGGGCGGATTTGCTGAAGTCCCTGCGCGAGTTTGAGGCGGGGAAGCTGCCGGGGATGTCGCGGGAGGAGTTTGCCACGGCGGACCGGGAGATGAATGTGGTTTATCAGCAGCTGAAGCGCTCGAGGGATCCGGGTTTTCCCGGAGCGGTGAAGATGGTGGATATTCTCCAGGCGCAGCGGGCGTGGCTGGCTTATCGGGATGAGTGGGTGCGGTTCGGGAAGGTGAGGTATCCGGCGGTGGCGGATTTTGCGTGGGAGGGGTATTTCACGCGGAAGCGGACGGGGATGTTGCGAGAGTTGCTGATTGGGCGGCGGTAGGGGACTGCTGGGGTCAGACACTAACACCCAACACGCTGCGCGTGTCAGGTGTCAGCGTCAGACCCCAGCGTGAGGCGCCGGGGCGCAGCTAGGTAATTAATGGCTGCGGTCGACGGCGAAGCGGGCGAGTTCGAGGAGGGCTTGCTTGTGGGCGTTGTCGGGCAGGCCGGCAATCGCGTCGATGGCGCGCTGGGAGGCGACCTGGGCGGCGTGGCGGGTGTAGTCGAGCGCGCCGCTGTTGGTGATGGCGGACAGGATGGTCTCGAAGTTCGATTCGTCGCCGTTCTCGATGCAGGAGCGCACCAGCGAGCGCTGTTCGTCGGTGCCGTGCATCATCAGCCAGATCAGGGGCAGGGTAGGCTTGCCTTCGCGCAGGTCGTCGCCGACGTTCTTGCCGATTTCGTCGGCGTCGCCGGCGTAATCGAGCACGTCGTCGATCAGCTGGAAGGCGGTGCCCAGCGAGCGGCCGTATTCGCCGGCGGCGGCGATCTCGGCGTCGGACGCGCCGGCCACCAGGGCGCCCAGTTCCGCGGCGGCCTCGAACAGCTTGGCGGTCTTGGAGCGGATCACCTGCAGGTAGCTTTCCTCGGAAACGTCCGGGGTCGTGCATGTTCAGCAACTGCAGCACCTCGCCCTCGGCGATCACATTGGTCGCGTCGGACAGGATCTGCATCACGCGCATGGAATCGAGCGAGACCATCATCTGGAAGGCGCGCGAATACAGGAAGTCGCCCACCAGCACGGAAGCGGCGTTGCCGAACAGCGCATTGGCCGTCTGGCGGCCGCGGCGCATCGACGATTCATCGACCACGTCGTCATGCAGCAGGGTCGCGGTGTGGATGAATTCCACCACAGCGGCCAGCTCGTGGTGTGCCGTGCCGCGGTAGGAATAGGCATTCGCCACCAGCAGCACCAGGACCGGACGGATACGCTTGCCGCCCGCACTAATGATATATTCGGCAATCTGGTTGACCAGCGCCACTTCCGAGTGCAGGCGCTCCCGGATCACCGTGTTCACGGCGTCCATATCGGCGGCAATGGTGGCGATGATGCGATTCTGTGCGGAGTTAGACAAGGCGGACCTGCGTTAGACGGATATAAGGTGCCGCGATTATACGTCACTAGTTGCCGACATACCACGAGGCGGCCTGCTCGACAATACTTTTTGACCCGATTAGGAAAACTGTGTACAATCGCATGTTCTCCAGCTTCCGTCTGTTGTTTTCTTGGCGACAAGCAGGAGAAATTTCTTAACAAATAACGAGGTTTCAAATCATGTACGCGGTCATAAAAACCGGTGGCAAACAGTACAAAGTTGCTGCTGGCGAAAAAATTAAAGTAGAACAGTTGCCGGCTGACATTGGTTCCGAAATCACTATCGACCAGGTTCTCGCCGTAGGCGCGGGCGACAGCATCAAGTTTGGTGCTCCTCTGGTTGCAGGTGCATCGGTTCTGGTGAAAGTGGTTGCCCAAGGTCGTCACGACAAGGTCCGTATCTTCAAGATGCGCCGTCGTAAGCACTACCAGAAGCACCAAGGCCATCGCCAGAACTTCACCGAAATCCAAATCGTTTCGATCAACGGCTAATCGCTGCTTGTCCGAATTTACTGAGCTATCAAGGAGTAACTAAATGGCACACAAAAAAGGCGGCGGTACTACCCGCAACGGTCGCGACTCTGAATCAAAACGCCTGGGCGTTAAAGTGTACGGCGGCCAAACCATCAACGCTGGCGGCATCATCATCCGTCAACGTGGCACCCCGGTTTCCGCCGGCGAAGGCGTAGGCACCGGCAAGGACCACACCCTGTTCGCACTGGTGGACGGCGTTGTGAAGTTCGTGACCAAAGGTCCTTCGAACAAGAAGTACGTCACCGTCGTAGCCGCTGCTTAATACAGCGCTTAACGGTCAAGTAAGGCGCAAGCCTTTCTCTCCAAAAGGCTCTGCCAACGGTAGGGCCTTTTTAGTTTTATAGGTGGTTCACATGAAGTTTATTGACGAAGCACGCATCGAAGTCATCGCCGGCACCGGCGGAAATGGCTGCGCCTCTTTTTGCCGTGAAAAATTCCGTCCATTCGGCGGTCCGGATGGCGGCGACGGCGGCAAGGGCGGCAGCATCTGGGCTGTGGCCGACCGCAACGTCAATACGCTGGTGGACTACCGCTATTCGAAAATGCACCGCGCGCAGAACGGCGAAGCCGGCCGCGGTTCCGATTGCTACGGCAAGGGCGCGGACGATATCTTCCTGCGCATGCCGGTCGGCACCCTGATCATCGACGAAGTGTCGGGCGAAATCATCGCCGACATGACGGAACACGGCCAGATGGAAATGCTGGCCAAGGGCGGCGAGGGCGGCTGGGGCAATATCCACTTCAAGACCTCGACCAACCGCGCGCCGCGCCAGAAGACGGACGGCAAGGAAGGCGAACGCCGCGAGCTGCGCCTGGAACTGAAGGTGCTGGCGGACGTGGGCCTGTTGGGCATGCCGAATGCCGGCAAGTCCACCTTCATTACCGCCGTGTCGAATGCTCGTCCGAAGATTGCGGACTATCCGTTCACGACCCTGCACCCGAACCTGGGTGTGGTGCGCGTGTCGCATGAGAAGTCATTCGTGATCGCGGACATTCCAGGCCTGATCGAAGGCGCCGCCGAAGGCGCCGGCCTGGGCCATCAGTTCCTGCGCCACCTGTCGCGCACCGGCCTGCTGCTGCACATCGTGGACCTGGCGCCGTTCGAGGCGACCGTGGACCCGGTGAAGGAAGCCAAGGCCCTGGTCAAGGAACTGGAAAAGTATGACCCGGCACTGGGCAAGAAAGAGCGCTGGCTGGTGCTGAACAAGCTGGATGTGGTGCCGGAAGAAGAGCGCGCCAAGAGGGTGAAGGACTTCGTGAAGAAGGTCGGCTTCAAGGGGCCGGTCTTCGAGATTTCCGCGCTGTCGCATGAAGGCACCCAGGAACTGGTCACCGCCATCTACCAGCACCTGGAAAAGCAGCGCTATGCGGAGCAGCGTTCCGAAGAAACCCAGATGACCGAGGAAGCCCGCGGCATCTCGTCCATCGACCCGGACGACCCACGTTTCAAGGTTCTCGATTAAAATCGGGACAACCCATACCTGTGCAGGCCCCGTTACCCGCGGGGCCGCGCACTGTCTGCGGCAAGCAGGGCATACCGGCCCGGCGAATCAACAGCATGTTTTCGAATCTTTTGAGAAGAGCTTTGCCGCCCTATGAATTCCGTCATCCAGAAAGCCACCCGTTTAATCGTTAAAGTCGGTTCCTCGCTCGTCACCAACGACGGCCGCGGACTCGATCATGCCGCCATCGCGCGCTGGTCCGCGCAGATTACCGCTTTGCGGGGCATGGGCAAGGAGGTGGTGCTGGTTTCTTCGGGCGCAGTGGCGGAAGGCATGCTGCGCCTGGGTTTCGACAAGCGCCCGTCCGACATCCACGAGCTGCAGGCTTGCGCCGCGGTGGGCCAGATGGGCCTCGCACAGATTTACGAGACGAGCTTCCGCGCACACGATGTCGGCACTGCGCAGGTGCTGCTGACGCACGCCGACCTGGCGGACCGCGAGCGCTACCTGAATGCCCGCTCCACGCTGACCACCTTGCTGCGCCTGGGCGTGGTCCCCATCATCAACGAGAACGACACGGTCGTCACCGACGAGATCAAGTTCGGCGATAACGATACGCTGGGCGCCCTGGTGGCGAACCTGATCGAAGCCGATGCGCTGATCATCCTGACCGACCAGCGCGGCCTGTTCAATGCCGATCCGCGCAAGGACCCTGCGGCCTACCTGATCACGCATGGCCGCGCGGGCGATCCGGCGCTGGAAGCCATGGCCGGCGGCGCGGGTTCCTCATTGGGACGCGGCGGCATGCTGACCAAGATCCTGGCCGCCAAGCGTGCGGCAAAGTCTGGTGCGCATACGGTGATTGCCTTTGGACGCGAACTGGATGTGCTGACCCGCCTGGCTGGCGGCGAGAGCATCGGCACGGAATTGTCTGCGCAGACCGGACAGCTGACGGCGCGCAAGCAGTGGATGGCCGATCACCTGCATACGGTGGGCCAGGTGGTGCTGGATGCGGGTGCGGTGCAGAAGCTGGTGGGCGAGGGCAAGTCTCTGCTGCCGATCGGCGTGACCGACGTGCATGGCGAGTTTGGTCGCGGCGCCGTTATCACGTGCATCAGCCCGGACGGCCACGCCATCGCGCGCGGCATCTGCAATTACACCAGCGGCGAAGCGCGCCGTATCCTGCGCAAGCCTTCGTCCGAGATCGCGGCCATCCTCGGTTACGCCGAAGGCCCCGAGCTCATTCACCGCGACAATCTCGTCCTGATCTAAGGCGCGGGTCTGCCTGCACGGCGGATCAATGATCCGCCCTACAGCCCCTTCGGGGCCATTCGTAATCCGATCATCCAGTGCGGCGTAGGGCGGATCATTGATCCGCCGCGTGTGCGTCGCCTGAGGCCCTAACCCTGATCCTCATCCGGTGCGCGAAACAGGTCCTCGAGTTCGGCGCGCTTGCTCTGGACTTGCGCCCGGCCGCGGCTCCCTGCGAATTCTTCTTCGATATTGTCACGGTAAAAGCTCCACGCCGAGCCGGACGTGGAAAAGCGGCGCCACACGTCCTCGCCCACGCTGGAGTAGTCGATCGCGCTGCCGTCATCAAACTCCACGCGCAGGACGCGCTCGCGCCGGTCATAGCCAATCGCCCGCAGCTTGCCGGCATTAATCTTCTTCATTTCCATGGCGGTCACCTCCTGTCCTTCAGCATACCATCAGCCCCGGCGGGACAGGGCAAGTAACGCCGGATGAGTAGCCGCCTTGCGCGCTGCGCTGAAGCATGCGATCACGGCGACCAGCATCGGTGCCGGGGCATACGCTTTGGCAAAGAACAGCAGCAGGAAAAACGCCAGCATCTGCACGACAACGATCACGTTTGCGCGCTTGCCGGCCGGCGTTGCGGCCAGCAAAGCGCGGATTTCGCCAGCCGACCTGGCGGATCTGATGCGCTCCGCCTGCTCACGGTGCGCGTGACTCAAAAAATGCCCGGCGAGCGCGCCGCCGGCGGCGAAGGCCACAAGCAATGGCAGCGGCGGCAGGCCAACGGCGACAATGCACAATAGGGCAAGCGCCAGCATCAGCGCGATAACGCCCACGTTCAGGCGAGGAGAAAGCGAGTAGTGCATCGCTCAAACCCTTTCAGGCAGCGGTGTCTTGCCCTTGAACTCGCACAGGTCGGCGATCAGGCAGTTCCAGCATTTGGGATTGCGCGCGGTGCAGATGTAGCGGCCGTGCAGGATCAGCCAGTGGTGCGCATCGAGCAAAAACTCCTTGGGCACGAACTTCATCAGCTTTTGCTCGACGATGTCCACATTCTTGCCCGGTGCGATGCCAGTGCGGTTGGACACGCGGAAGATGTGCGTATCGACTGCCATCGCGATCTCGCCGAAGGCCGTATTCAGCACAACGTTGGCCGTCTTGCGCCCCACGCCCGGCAGTTCTTCCAGCTCCTCGCGCATGCGCGGTACCTCGCCATTGTGCTTCTCGACGAGGATCTGGCAAGTTGCGATAACATTCTTCGCCTTGGTCTTATACAGACCGATGGTCTTGATGTAATCCATCAGTTCATCGAGGCCCAGGTCCAGGATAGCTTGCGGGGTGTTCGCCACCGGATAGAGCTTGCGCGTGGCCTTGTTTACGCCCACGTCCGTCGCCTGAGCGGACAGCAGCACGGCGATCAGCAGCTCGAAAGGCGTCGTGTATTCCAGTTCGGTCTGGGGCTTGGGATTGGCCGCGCGCAGGCGGCTGAAAATTTCGTGGCGTTTGGCTGGGTTCATTTCTTCTTGTCGGCTTCGGCGCGCTGGCGTGCGCGCTCCATGGCGGCGGCGATGATCTGCCGCTTGCGTTCCTTCTCCGCTTCCTCGGCTGCATTCTCCGGCGACAGGCGGTGCACCGCTTCCATCTTGGCCTTGGCCTTCGCAGCCAGGCGCGCATCGTTCTCTTCGCGTTCGCGTTTCAGGTGTTCTGCGCGGAAGTCGTGGCGTGAACGGGCCGCGTCGGCATCGGCCTGCGTCCAGGCATCCCAGCCCGTGGTTTCGGTGACCGGGTACATGACGATGCAATCCACCGGACAGGGTGGCACGCACAGGTCGCAGCCCGTGCACAGCTCGGGAATGATGGTGTGCATCTGCTTGGCCGCGCCCGCGATGGCATCGACCGGGCAGGCCTGGATACACAGCGTGCAGCCGATGCACAGGGATTCGTCGATGAAGGCCACGGCGCGCGGCCGCTCGAGGCCATTGATCGGATTCAGCGGAATCACGGGATAGCCCGTTACGGACGACAGCCTGCGGATGCCTTCCGCTCCGCCCGGGGGGCACTGGTTGATCTGCGCTTCACCGGCCGCGATCGCTTCGGCATATGGACGGCAACCCTGGTAGCCGCACTTGGTGCATTGGGTCTGCGGCAGCACGTCCTCAATGCGGTCGGCCAGGGTCTTTGATTCGCTCACGGTGCTTGATTTGCTTGATAAAGCGCCATTATCCGCTATCTGGCGGCGTCCGGCACGAAATCCCCGCCTGAGCGCCGGGTTACCGATAGTTGCTCAAAAATAACTTTGAGATCGCTAACATTTATGGGACTATAAACGAATATTTCCATTAGGTAATTATCTGATGCGTATTCTACGCTTGCTGCTTTTAGCGGCCGGATTGCTGGCCGCAGCCGACACCGTGGCGCGTGCCGGCGTCCTGCGCATGGCGGCCGAGGACTGGCCACCTTACGTGACGCCTGCGCTGCCGGCCAACGGCGTGACCGGGGCGCTGGCAGGCGCCGTATTTGCCCGCCTCGGCAACGGCCTCTCGGTGGATTACTTCCCGTGGAAGCGCACCATGGAATTCGGGCTGCACAACCCGGCCTATGCGGGCTTTATGGCCGTATGGCGCACGCCCGAGCGCGAGAAGCTTTGCTATTTCTCGGCGCCGCTGGGCAGCTCGCAGTCAGTGCTTGCTTACCTGAAGAGCGCGCCGGTGCACGCCTCTTCGCTTGCCGACCTGAGCGGCGTGCGCGTCGGTACGGTGGGCGGACATGCCAACGGCGAGCAGTTCGACAAGCTCGTGCGCCAGGGGGCGCTTGATGTGGAAGAGGGCGTCAACGACGAGACGAACCTGCGCAAACTGCTGGGCAAGCGCTTCCCGGTCATGGTGATCGAGAAGCACGTGCTGCGCTATCTGCTGGCCAGTCCCCAGTTCCGCGCCGAACGCGGGCGCATCGCGATCGACACCCGCCTGTTCAGCGAGCGCACCGTCCATCTGTGCTTCCAGCGCACACCCGAAGGACTGGCCCGCCAGCGCGCCTTCAACGAAGCCGCCCGCGGGCTCGACCTCCCCAACTCGAACGCGATTACTGGCGCCGCCTCGGCGAGGATCTCACTTCCGGCAATTGACCTGCCTCAGTTCGCGCCACCCATTCGCCCGCTAGACTGAAGCCTCCGCGTTTCGCGCAGGAGGCACTATGACCGACTGGCACATCGTCAACATCCTGCTGCCGCTGGCGTTGCCCATCTTGCTCATTGCGATATTGGGCTGCGCGGCCTTCACACGCGCTAACTGGCGAACGATTCTGTTGATGCCTGTCCGCGACGGCCAGCTCTCTTGGGCTGGCCTCGGCTACTGTTTGAACGGCCTGTACGAAATGCGACATTCCCGCGCCGAGGTGCTTACTGGGCCTTCTGGGGATTGGTTATTCTGGACGCTAAACCTGGTCCTGATATTGTTGGCAGTCACCGCCGCGGTGGCACCACTGAGTGCTCGGCATCATGGACAACGAAACTCACGAGGGACGAGTATAGTAATCCGATATGCGTTGATGCTGTTGTCACTGTTCTTCTGTTGTGTGGCCGCGGCCATGTTGACAGTTGTACACCATTTCGCTTGAGCCTGGAGGTGGGAATGAGATTCCGAGGGAAGGACTACGAGTACCTGGAAGACCTGATTGGTGATGCAGAGCGATTCAATCCATTATTCTTTTGGGTCATGATGGCTGGCGGTGTGCTCGCTTCCATAATGGGCTTGATCGGCTATCTGCTGATTCCGGTCCAATAAAAAACGCCCCGGCGGGCGGGGCGTTTTGAAGTTGGTAGCGTTAGCTTAGCCGTGCTGCTTGATGAAGTCGGTGATCTTCGGGCAGACGATTTCGCGCCAGCGGCGGCCGGAGAAGATGCCGTAGTGGCCGGCTTGCGGCACCACGAAGTCTTCCTGCATATTGTCCGGGATGCCGGAGCACAGCTCGTGCGCGGCCTGGGTCTGGCCTGCGCCGGAGATGTCGTCCAGCTCGCCTTCCACGGTCAGCAGCGCGACGCTGGTGATGTCCTGCGGACGCACGAACTGGCCATCCACTTGCCACGTACCCTGCGGCAGTGCGAAGTCCTGGAACACGGTCTTGATCGTGTCGAGGTAGTACTCGGCCGGCATGTCGAGCACAGCGTTGTACTCGTCGTAGAACTTGCGGTGGCTTTCCGCCGGCTCATCGTCGCCGCGCACCAGGTGCATATAGAACTCGCGGTGCGATTGCGCGTGACGGCCAGGGTTCATCGCGATGAAGCCGGCATGCTGCAGGAAGCCCGGGTAGACCTTGCGGCCGAAGCCCGGATAGTTCGGCGGCACTGCATAGATCACGGTGTTCTCGAACCAGGAATACTTCTTTTCGGTTGCCAGGTTGTTGACCGCGGTCGGCGACTTGCGCGGATCGATCGGGCCGCCCATCATCGTCATGGTCTTCGGCAGCATCGGATCCTTGTTGGTGGCCATCAGCGAGATGGCCGCCAGCACCGGCACGGTCGGCTGGCAGACGGAAATCACGTGCACGTCCGGGCCAAGGTGGCGGATGAACTCCTGCACGTATTTGACATAGTCGTTCAGGTGGAAGGGGCCTTCCGACAACGGCACCTGGCGTGCATCCACCCAGTCCGTGATGTAGACGTCGTGTTCATGCAGCATCGCGTGCACGGTGTCGCGCAGCAGCGTTGCATGGTGGCCGGACAAGGGCGCCACGATCAGCACGGTTGGGTGCTTCAGGGCCTTGATTTCTTTTTCGCTCAGGTCTTTGCCGAAGTGGAGCAGCTTGCAGAACGGCTTGTTGTCGACCACGCGTTCGATGATCGGCACCTGCTTGCCATTGACTTCGACTTCCTTGATACCGAAAGCCGGTTTTTCGTAATCTTTACCAAGGCGATACATCAGCTCGTAGCCGGCCGCGATACGCTGGGAGAACGGCGTATGCGCCAGGGGGGACACGGGGTTGGTAAAGAGCTTGGACGATGCCTCGGCCCATTGCATCAATGGGCTCAGCAGGGATCGTTGCATTTCGTGCAGTTGGTAAAGCATAGGAATTCCTGGTCGTGTTGCATTGCGGCAAATGTGGCAATGCGGAATCGTAATCCAATTATAGGCCATTTGTTCATGGCCTACAGCATTTTGCAATACCTCCCAGAAAGGGCACAAACCACGGCGTTTCGGGCTTCATACCAAGATAATACTGGCCGGAAAAGAAAAAAAGCAGCGATTCCGCTGCTTTTTTGTAGGATCGCTCCGAAGATTCGGTCGGATCAGTCGAACACGGGCGTTTCGACGCCCAGCACTTTGTGCAGTTTTGGCGACGTTGTCGTGTACTGCATGTGGATTTTCTTGTCCGGGAAGATATATGGTGCAGCGCCGAACGCAGCCAGGGCAGCTTCGTGGAAGCCCGACAGGATCAGTTTTTTCTTGCCCGGATAAGTGTTGATGTCGCCCACGGCAAAGATGCCCGGCACATTGGTTTCGAACTTTTCGGTGGAAACAACTTTCAGTTGCTTGCGCTCGATGTCCAGGCCCCACTCGGCGATCGGACCCAGCTTCGGCGACAGACCGTAAAACACCAGCAGCATGTCCAGCGGCACGCGGCGGGTCACGCCGTCGGCGCCGGTCACGCGCAGTTCGGACAGTTTGTCGTCCTTGGTTTCGATGCCGCTCACCTGGCCGACGATCAGCTGCATTTCATATTCGTCGCACAGCTGCTTCATCTTGGCCACGGAAGCCGGCGCAGCGCGGAAGTCTTCACGGCGGTGCAGCAGCACGACGGATTCGGCCTTGCCCACGAAGTTCAGCGCCCAGTCCAGCGCGGAGTCGCCGCCGCCGCAGATCACCAGGTTCTTGCCTTCGAACTTCGCCGGATCCTTCACGCGGTAGAACAGCTGCGAACCTTCGAAGGCTTCGATGCCTTCCACCTTCATGGTGCGCGGCTGGAACGAGCCCACGCCGGCAGCGATGAAGATGGTCTTGGTGATGAGCTTGGTGCCCAGGCTGGTTTCGACGTCGAAACGGCCGTCTTCACGCTTCTGCACCACGGTGACTTCCTGGCCCAGGTGGTAGGTCGCACCAAACGGCTCGATCTGCTTCAGCAGGCCGTCGGTCAGTTCCTGGCCGGTGCAGGATGGAATGGCGGGAATGTCGTAGATCGGCTTGTCCGGATACAGTTCCACGCACTGGCCGCCGACGGCGGTCAGGGAGTCGATCACATGGGCTTTGATCTCCAGCAGGCCAAGTTCGAATACCTGGAACAGGCCGACCGGGCCGGCGCCGATAATCACGGCATCGGTTTCGTGGAGACCACCGGGTGGGGTGCTGACGACGTTCATAATGATTCTCATTCCATCCAAATAAGCGAACACCGCGTCAGGCGCGGTGTTGCACGATAAATAACAGGCCCGGGCAGGCGCGATTAGCGCTGCAGCAGGTGTGCTTTTTCCTTGACGTCCTTGAACTGTTCGGCCTCGGCCAAGGCTGGCTTGGTCTTGGTGATCGAAGGCCAGTTGCGCGCCAGGTCGACGTTGATCTTGATGAATTGCTGCTGGTCGGCAGGCACATCTTCCTCAGCGAAAATGGCATTCACCGGGCATTCAGCGACGCAAACGGCGCAGTCGATGCATTCATCCGGGTCGATCGCCAGGAAATTCGGGCCTTCCCGGAAACAATCTACCGGGCAAACATCAACGCAGTCCGTATAACGGCAGGCGATGCAGGATTCGGTGACTACGTGGGTCATAACAGTCCTATCTATATTGATGCGCTGGAAAAAGCTCAGCAAAGCACTGTATTTTAAGGCAATTCGCTATTTCTCACAATTCAGCGTTATACACAATACATATAAGCAAATTCGCGCCACAGTCCGGTCTTCAGGCCGCAGAGCGTAGCAGATTCAGCACATCGAGCCAGGGAGAAGGGGTGTTTTCCGTGAATTCGAGGGAGCGCTGGCGGCCGTCGCCCACGGCCGTGAGCGTCCAGCGCGGCAGGTCGGCACCGAGCTGTTCGGGCGGTTCGGGCGCATCGAAGAAGCCGGCGGCGGCGAGTGCCGCCTCCAGCGCCGGCCCGGCGGGACTGGTTTGGGTATCGACTTCGTAGCGCTCGCCGATGCCGGCGATCCCGCCGCCGCCGCTGGCCGTGATTTTCATTTGGCCGCAGCCATGTCGGCGGACGCGCTGTGGCGCGCCTGCCAGCCCTGGCACCACGCCGCCAGCGCCTGGCGCTCAGCCTCCAGCACATCTTCCAGCGCGAAATATTCGGCGTGGTTCATCGTGCCGCAGCAGGCGCGGCGGTCCTGCCGGGCGTCCGGAGCATCTTCCACCATCGGCGCCATCGCCACATCCGCCTGGTGGTCGTCGCTCAGCGGCAGCGGCGACACCACCACCTCGCGCAGCGCAAAACGGTTGCGGATGAAGTTACGGTAGTCGACCGGCTTGCCATCCTCCAGCGCCAGGCGCAGCATCTGGTTGACCACGTCCGCATATTTGGCGGCCACATCGGGTGCCGACACCAGCGCGCGCATCACCAGGCTGCACAGATAGGCGCCGGCCGCATGCAGCACGGCCGCGTCGTCATGCAGGCCGGGCTGGCGCTCGTAGGCGAAGATGTCGGCCAGGATGTCGTAGATGGCGCCGGTGAACACTTGCGAAATGGCGTGCACCTCGTTGCCCGCTTCGGACAGCTTCAGGTCATTGTCCGCATTGCGCAGGCCGTTCGGGCGGCCCAGCGCCAGGCCGAACTGCTCCGCCATATCGGCCAGGAAAGTCTTGTCGTGCAAGTCCGCCTTGGTTTGGGCGATCACCGCTTCCACCTGGTCGAGCTGGGACAGGGCAAGGAAAATCGCCGTCAGATCGCCGAAAGATTCGTGCAGGCCGCCCGTCTGCGGCGGCGCGCTGTTCAGGATCCATCTCGGCTTCAGGCCATCCAGCACGGCGTGGCCCGTTTCATGCGCGACGATGTCGAAGGAGCGGCAGGTGAACACGCGCTCGTTGCCGCCGCTGGGCACGAAGTCGCCGAATTTCAGCGCGCGGTCATTGCGGCTGTAATAGGCGTTCATCACATTCGGCAGGCCGTGCGGGAACACTTGCAGCGGCTCCGTGTTGCGCGCGCTGTTCCACGCCCAGGGCAGGGGCGCGCCGCCGTCGCCGGCGGCCAGCACGCGCTGGTACATGGTCAGCGTTTGCCGCACGACGGCGAAGGTGTGCACGGCGTCGAACTGGTCGGTGTTGGGCGACATGATGAAGTCGCCGAAGGCGTTCGGGCTGACGGGCGCGATGCCGGGCTTACCAAAGGTAATGCGCGCATCGCGCGGACCTTCCAGGATGACGCCGGGCAGGAAGGTCTTGCGCGTGCCCAGTTCGCTGACCGACGGGTCCTGCTTCCACATCAGCACGCGCGCGCCGGCCGGTGGCGCCCCGGACAGCTTCATCGGCAGCATGCCGTTCCTCAGGCGAGGCAGGCCCGGCTGCGCCAGCAGCTCCGCGGTCTTGCGGTGCAGGCGATAGGGCTCGGATGGCGTGGGCACATAGCCGACCGGCAGCGCCATGGTTTTTGTCAGAACGGCCTCTACCGGGACGATCACTTTCTGGTCCATGATGGTTCTCCCCAAAGGTGCGCATGAACGAACATGGTCGCGCCATGCGGCCTGCCTGCCTTTGATCCATCGCAAAAGTGCGGCTGCTGTAAAATTGCGCCTTTTGCTGAATTAGTAGAGAAGGCGCATGTCCGACATTAACATCACCCAGGCCCACAGCCTGGCGCCCGAGGCCGCACGCGCGGCTGCCGAAAAAGTCGCTGAACGCATTGCCAGGGAATTCGACCTCGCCTGCACCTGGCACGGCGATACCCTGCGCTTCGGGCGCAGCGGCGTCGAAGGCACGCTGACGCTGGCCGAAAGCCAGGCCCATATGAACATCAAGCTGGGCTTCCTGATGGGCGCCTTCAAGGGCGCCATCGAAAACAAGGTGGCCGAGAAAATGCGCAGCGTGTTCGCTGCCGCTTAAAGTTCCTTGAACAGCACGCAGGCGTCGACCAGCCCGAGCTGGCGATGCCTGAACGCGTTTGGCAGCGTGCCCACCTGTTCGAATCCGAATTTCCGGTACAGCGCCATCGCCGGCGCGTTGGTGGTCACCACAAAATTGAACTGCATCGCAAGGAAGCCTTCGCGGCGCGCGCGTTCCAG
Source organism: Pseudoduganella sp. UC29_106 (assembly GCF_044055365.1). NCBI lineage: Bacteria > Pseudomonadati > Pseudomonadota > Betaproteobacteria > Burkholderiales > Oxalobacteraceae > Pseudoduganella > Pseudoduganella sp. UC29_106. The sequence continues at coordinate 1,009,786 of NZ_CP171977.1, forward strand.
GCTGTCCGCCACCAGCGCCTTTCCTGCACCGTTGCCCTGCGCCTGCGGCGCTACCGCGTACGTCGCGCTTGCCACGTGCGAGCCGCGGTCCGGATAGTTCGCTCCCATCTTGTACATGCCCACGATGCTTTGGCCCTGCGCCGCCACATAAGCCGCGTGCCCGCCAAACCAGTGCGCCTGGAACGTCTGCTCGTCAAAGCCTTCGCCAAACGGGAAGGCATCCCCGCCGGCGATCACCTGTTTGAAAATATCCACATCTCATCCAGGTCTTCGATGCGGGCCTCGCGGATCAGCAGGCCGCTAGTCACGCGGCACCGCCGGGTTGCCGAGGGTGGCGTTGAGGGCGACGGCGGACTTGACCAGTTCCTGCGCGGTCGAGCGTTCGAGCGGCGTGTCTTCGTGCAGTTCCATCGTCGCCATTTCGTATTTGCCGCCTGGTTTCAGGCGCGCTTCGATGCCGCGCAGGCGCTGTCCGCGCCAGAAGCCGAACAGCACGCGCTGTTCTTCGGCGCGGATCAGCAGCGCAGGACCGTTGGAGAAATAGACCAGGTGTCCCCACTTCACGCGCTCTTCCAGCGGCGCTGATTCCAGTACGGCCGCACGCAGCGCTTCAACATAGCGGCGCTGCCAGCCACTCAACGATTCCAGGTACGCCTGCGGATTCGGCGCCAACGGCATCTTTTTCATCATGGCTCGGAACGCGAAAGGTGGATGATGCGCACAGTGTGCCACGCTTTGCGTCAGACAGGAACCGACGGCATCGTCGGACTGGAAAGGGACCAGCGGCCAGCGTAATGCGGTGGGCGCGGTCCCTGAGGGGAGAGGCCTACTTCAGGCTTTCGATCAGGTCGATGTACTGCTGCTTTGCGTCGTCCTGCGAAGTGCCGGCCAGGGCGGCCCAGGCGTCGAACTTGGCGCGGTTGACGAAATCGGTCATGCCGGGACGTTCGCCGGTCGCGTCGCCCGCGGAACCCTGTTTGTACAGCGCGTAGATTTTCAGCAGGGTCATATTGTCCGGACGTTCCGGCAGGTTCTTGGAGTCGGCGACGGCTGCGTCGAATTGGTCCTGAAGGCTCATGGTGTTATTCCTCTGTGGTGGGTTTGCGATGCGCCATCATACAAAGAAAACCCGCGGCGCCATTAGAGGATAGGCTCCAAAGCGGAGGTGCGCCGCACAATAAAAACGGCGGTTCAAGACCGGCCGCGGTGGCCTGCCTTGAACCGCCATTCTGGCGGTAGCCGGTATTACTTCTTCTTGGTCGGATTCACAGCGGCCTTCAGGGTCGCGCCAGCCGAGAACTTAGGGGTCTTGGAAGCTGCGATCTTGATCGCTTCGCCGGTTGCAGGATTGCGGCCTTTACGAGCAGCGCGCTTGGCTACGGAGAAGGTGCCGAAGCCGGTGATGCCGACCGTGTCGCCCTTTTTCAGACGTTCGGTAACGATTGCGATCAGGGTGTTAACTGCGTCGTTAGCGGCAGCGCCGGACATTTCGGTACGCTTCGCAAATTCTGCAATCAGTTCGCCTTTTTTCATTACTACCTCCTTGGTTATTGGAGCGCGCAGATTAGCACATTAATTGCGAAATGTGTTCCCTTCTTGATGAAGAAAGCCATATAGTGACTGGCCTGCGACGATATGGTGCGTAAAAAGCCTTTAAAAACAGGCGCTAGCGCCCGATCATGGTGCACGGCCTCGCGCACCTTGACTCAATTTTGCGCTGCAGCGTTGGCGTTGTTGGCGCCTGCGCTGGTGCTTGCGTTTGCGCTGGCGCTGGCGTTCAGCGATGCGTTCAGGCCGCGCGGCGCGGAGCCTTGTGCGCCGCCATTCGCTCCGCTATTTGCGCCGGACTGCGCGCCGCCTTGCGCGGCTTGTGCGTTGCGATGCACGCCCGCGTTGGCGCCACCGCTGCCGTTCGCAGCGGCGTTTCCGCGGCCGCCGGCTTGTGCGCTGCGTGTTGCGTTGCCGGTGCTGTTGCCATTGCCGTTGCCATTGCCGCGAGCAGCCCCGTGATTGTCGCCTTTTGCGCGTCCGCTAGTGTGGCCGGCGCCGGCCAACGCGCCGTGCGCGCTGCCGGCTGGAGTGCTGCTTGGGGACGAACCCGGATTGCGCGATGCTTTTGCTGCGCCGTTCGTATCCGCCGCTGTTGCAGCGCGTGCGCCGTTGAGGGCGCCGGCAATGCCGCCGTTTCCAGAGCCGTTCGCTTCCGCCGAACTTCCGCGTGCACCGTTCAAGGCGCTGGCCGCAGCACCACGGGCGTCACCCAGGATGCTGCCGCTTGCGTTGCGAGCGCCGCCGGCCGCTGCGCCGCTGTTGCCCGCGACGTCCCGCGCGTCGCCAGTCGAGCGCGAGGCCGCGCCCGATACCGCGCCGGCTACTGCGCCTCCTGCTGCACCCGATGGTTGGCTTGACGTCGCACCGGCCGCGTGTCCCGATACTGCTCCCGCCGCCATGCCTTGCGCGCTTGACGCCACGTCCGATGCCAGGTTCCCCGTTGCGCCAGTGGCGCCACGCGATGCCGCTCCAGACGCCTGACCCGACGCAGCGCCCGCCAGCGTGCCCGGCGTGCCGGACGCTGCACCTGCCGCCGCGCCGGCCGCGTGGCTGGATGCACCGCCCGCGAGCAGGCCTGACGCGCCTGAATCAGCGCGCGATGCTGCGCCGGACGCTTGGCCAGACGCTGCGCCCGCCAGCGTGCCCGGCGTGCCCCGATGCAGCGCCTGCGGCAGCGCCGGAAGCCTGGCCGGAGGCGTTCGACGCGGCGCCGGAAGCGGCGCCGGACAGGCTGCCTTGCGCGCCGGAGGCGGCACCAGAGGCGGTGCCGGAAGCGCTGCCGGCCGCCTCGCCGGCCACTGCAGCGGCGCCGCGGGCGGTAGATGCGGCGTCAGCGGCGCGGCCCTGCGCAGCGGTGGCGGCATCGCGCGCCGAAGAAGCAGCGTCGCGCCCGGCGCGAACGGAATCGCGAACCGGCAGCGACCCCGCTGCGCTCAGCGACCCGCCGATCTGCCCGCCGATGGACCCGAATCCGCCGCCGAAACCGCCGCCGCCAAAGCCGCCGCCGCCCAGCACACCGCCCAGTTGTCCCGCCGCGTGAGCGGCAGAAGCAGCGCCAAAGGCGAGGAAAATAGCGGTGCGGACGGTGTTCTTGAAGGTATTCATATGCGTTCTCCTGATTGAGCGCAGCGACGAATTCGCTGCTGTTACTAGGAGAACGATGGGGAATCCCGATTTCTTCCATCCCCGCGAAAATAATTTTCAGCGGAAGGCGGAAGGCTCCGCGCGGAAGGATTCGCCGACCACGCCGTAGCCGGTCGCATTGGAGCTGTCCGCGCATGTCCGGGTTGCCTGCCATGCCCGCCAGCCGACCGATCGCCGCGCGTGCGCCCGCCGGATCGGGACGCGGCAGCGAGCCTGCCAGCAAAGCCGCCACAATTGGAGAGGCAAAGGAAGTCCCGCGCACGGACCGGTATGGCGGCGCGCCGACAGCCGCCGTGACCATCTGGCTGCCCGGCGCCGCGAACATCACCTGCGGCCCGCGTGCCGCCTCGGGCAGCGGACGGCGGCGCGCATCGACGCCCGTCACGCCCACCACACCCGGATAGCTGGCCGGATAAAGCGGCGGCGCGGCCGGACCGTCGTTGCCGACCGCTGCCACCAGCAGATGTCCGCGCTTGATCATGCCGCTCACCGCCCGCTCAAGCAGCTGATTGGGCGGCCCGACCAGGCTCAGATTGATCACGCCGACCTGCTCGCGCGCCAGCCAGGCCAGCGCGCCGGCGATCAGGGACGCTGCGCCGCCTGTCGGCTGGTCGCAGTAGATGTCGGCTGCGTACAGCCCACCACCCGGCGCCACCCCGCTGAAGCGGTCGGAGCGCCCGACCATCAGCGCCGCAACCGCCGTGCCGTGCGCGGCCGCGACTTCCTTGCCGTCGCACCCCCAGCGCCGGATCGTGGCGTCGGCGAAAACGGCGTGGCCGGACTCCACGCCGCTGTCGACCAGACCGACCCGCACCGGGCCCGCCGGACTGCCCGCGCCGCCGCCGCGGTCCGCGCGCCCGGCATCCGCGCCGGCGCCAGCCGCTCCGCTGCCTGTATATATATGATCGAAGTCATAAACGCCGTCGGGATCGGCTGCCCGCAGTGCCGTCAGCGCATCGGCGGTGGAAACGCTTTCCGGTACATGAAAAGTCACGACCGCCTGATCCAGTTCCGCCAGGCGCTGCTCGGAAACCAGCGTCAGGCCGGCGGCGCGGGCGGCGGCGAGGCCGGCAGGGGAGGGCGACCACGCGATAATGCTGCGCCGCACCGCAGGAAATCCGTGCGGATCGGCTTCCAGCGCCGCCGGGTAGCGGCGCAGCAGTTCGGCTGCCTGCGTCAGGCGCAACTGGTCGAGGCGGATGCGATCGGCCAGTTCGGAGGTATTCAGCAGGCGCTCGCGCAGCTGGCCGGCGTCGGGCAGGCCGATCCGGCCCGGCAGACCCAGGCCGCCGCCGCCCGGCAAACCGGGCAATTGCAACTGCGCGAAGGCCGGAGAAGCCGCCAGCAGCATGCCGAGGCAGCAGGAACGCAACACGATATGAAAGGGACGCAAGCAGAGCATGGGCGAATGATAATATAAGGAATCGAGATCTTATCTGTAACAACGATCGGAACAGGGAAGAAAATCCCTCGCTGCATCGTTATAGAAGCATGGACGACACGACCGCACTGCACGAGGCGATCGCGGCATTGCTGCCGCGCCTGCGGCGCTTTGCCCGCACCGTCACCTGGAACCGCGAGGATGCGGACGACCTGGTCCAACTGGCCGTGGAGCGGGCTATCCTGCACAGCCGCCAGTGGCAGGCGGGCACCCGCCTGGACAGCTGGCTGTTCCGCATCATCAAGAACGCGTGGATCGACGAAGTGCGTGCCCGCTCACGCCGCGAGCAATTGTTCGCGCCGGAGGAGGAGGGCGAGCACGTGGGCGACGATCACGCCGAAGCGCACCAGCAGCGCCTGGCGGTGCAGAAGGCCGTCAGCCTGCTGAGCGACGAGCACCGGCTGGTGGTCGGCCTGGTGCTGGTCGATGGTCTACCCTATAAAGAAGCAGCCGAAGTTCTGGAAATCCCGATCGGCACCCTGACCAGCCGGCTTGCGCGCGCACGGGCGGCTCTGCAGGAGTTATTATCGGATCAAGCGAGGACCGTAACATGAGTTTTTCCGACGAAATCCTGATGGCCTATGCCGACGGCGAGCTGGATGAAGCGACCCGCCGCGCGGTGGAGGAAGCCATGCGCAAGGACGCCAGCCTGGCGCGCCGCGTGGCGCAGCACAAGGCGATGCGCAGCGACGTGTTTGCGGCCTACGCGCCGGTGGCGGAAGAGGCGGTGCCGCCGCGCCTGGTGCGTCCGCTGCGCCAGGCCACGGTGGTCAGCCTCGATTCGGTGCGCGCCAAGCGCGAGGCCGAGGCGCAGGCGGCGCGCAAGGCGCAGCAAAAACGCCGCTGGTCGTGGCCGGAGTGGGGTGCGCTCGCCGCCATGCTGGTGGTTGGCGTGCTGGCAGGTAAATTCGGCCTGTCGGCCTGGCAAATGGAAAATACGCGCGCCGGCGACACCATCGCCAGCCGCGATGGCAGCCTGACTGCGCAGGGCCGCCTGCTCGCCGCGCTGGACCAGCAACTGACCAGCGCCGGCGCCACGGGGCCGGTCAAGATCGGCCTGAGCTTTGTCGCCCAGGACGGCGGCTATTGCCGCAGTTTCATCACGGGGAATGGCGGCCAGGAACTGGCCGGACTGGCCTGCAAGGCCGGAGCCGAGTGGCGCATTCCCATGCTGGTGCAAAACAACCGCGCACCCGCGCAGGGACCTTACCGCCTCGCCGCCGCCGAAATGCCGACGCCGATCCTGGAAGCGATCGACCAGCGCATCAGCGGGCCGGCCCTCGATGGCAAGGGCGAAACGGAAGCCATCCAGAAAGGATGGCAACGGTAATCAATGGGACACGCCGCAGGCCAGCGTTCAGGGCCGCGTGTCCGCATTCGGCGGATCAATGATCCGCCCTACAGCCCCTGCGGGGCCATTCGGTCAGCCAAGGCGCGTAGGGCGGATCATTGATCCGCCGTGTATGATCCCGCCCGAGGCGTATTAAACGCCCAGCAACTCCACATCAAAAATCAGCGTCGCATTCGGCGGAATCACGCCGCCCGCGCCGCGCGCGCCATAGCCCAGGTCAGCCGGAATGATCAGCTGGCGGGTACCGCCAACCTTCATGCCCTGCACGCCTTCGTCCCAGCCGCGGATCACCATGCCCGCGCCCAGCGCGAACTCGAACGGATCGTTGCGGTCCTTGCTCGAATCGAATTTCGCACCCTTGCTGCCGTCATCATTGCGCAGCCAGCCGGTGTAGTGAACGGTCACGTTCTGGCCGGCCTTGGCCTCGGCGCCGTCGCCGACCTTGATGTCGTCGTACTGCAGGCCGGATGGAGTAGTAACAATCGCCATGATTTTTCCTTTTCCTTATCAAATATGGTGAAGCTGGGCGGAGATTGTAGCTTAAATGTCCCTTAAAACTGGTCGGTATTAACTATGGGAACCATGTTTCACCTTAAAATAGGGGCATTTGCTTCTCCTAGCGAGCCTTACATGTTCCGCAGTATCCGTCGCGCCGCCCTTTCCCTCGCCGCTGCAATCCCTTTACTGGCAAGCTTCCAGGCTGCACAAGCCAACGTCGTCGTAGTGCTTAACTCGCGCGATGCAACCGTCCAGCTGCTGGACCAGGCTACCTATAAGAGCCTCCAGACTTTCCCTGTCGGCAAAGAGCCGCACCACCTGATGCCCACGCCGGACAACAAGTCCCTGATCGTCGCCAGTTCGGTCGGCAATGAGCTCGTGTTCCTGGATCCGAAATCGGGCCAGGTACAAAAGCATATCAAGGATATCCTCGATCCCTACCAGATCGGTTTCTCGCCGGATCAGAAATGGTTCGTCGTGACCTCGCTGCGCCTCGACCGCGTCGACATCTACAGCTACGACGGCAAGGACTTCAAGCTGTCCAAGCGCCTGCCGATGCCCAAGCTGCCCAGCCATATCGCTTTTGACGCCAAGAGCACCACCGCTTTCATCACCCGCCAGGGCAGCGACCAGGTCAGCGCCATCGACTTGAAAACCCAGACGGAAAAGTGGACCATCCCGGTCGGCAAGCTGCCGGCCGGCATTACCATGACCCCGGACGACAAATATCTGCTGATCGGCATCATGGGCAGCGACTACGTGGAAGTGGTCGACTGGCGTACCGCCAAGTCGGTCAAGCAGATCAAGGCCGGCGCCGGCACCCACAATTTCCGCGCCCAGGGCGACAACCGCCTGACTTATGTGTCGAACCGCGTATCGAACACGATAAACATCATCGACCAGAAAACGCTGGAAAATGTCGGCACCATCAACGTGCCGGGCGGCCCGGATTGCATGGAAATCACCGACGACGGCAAGACCATGTGGGTGACCCTGCGCTGGATCAAGAAAGTGGCCGTGATCGACCTGCCGAGCCGCAAAGTGATCAAGATGATCCCGGTCGGCCGCTCGCCGCACGGCGTCTTCTTCGCCAACTCTTCGGCGCGCATGTAAAGAAATGAAGCAGCTCGCCTTCTGCCTCGCCGCGTCGGCCGCGCTGGCCGGCGTGGGCACCGCGCCCCTGGCTGCGGCGGCCGGCGGCACGTCCGTCGCGCAGGCCTGCCAGGGCACGATTTACCTCACTTTCGACACCGGCAGCCAGTCCCAGGCGGAGCTGATTGGCGACGTTCTCAAGCGCCAGAACGTCCGCGCCACTTTCTTCCTGGCGAACGAGAAAACCGTACGCGGCGATTATTCGCTGGACCGCTCCTGGTCCGATTTCTGGAAAGCGCGCGTGGCAGAGGGCCACGCCTTCGGTTCCCACACCTTCGACCACGTGTATTACCTACGTGATGCCGCGGCCGGCAAGATCGCCGTCAAGCCGCAGTTCGGCGCCCACGCCGGCAGGACGGAGGAATGGACGACTCAGCAGTATTGCGAGGAAATCCGCCGCAGCGACAAGCGCTTCCAGGAACTGACGGGCCATCATCTCGACCCGATCTGGCGCGCCCCCGGTGGCAAGGTTTCGCCGCGCACGCTGGCCGCCGGCAAGAGCTGTGGCTACGCCCACGTGGCCTGGGCCAAGGCCGGCTTCTCGGGCGACGAGCTGTCCAGCGAAGCGTTCCCGAATGCGGTATTGTTAAAGCGGGCGCTGGACGGTCTGCGCGATGGCGACATCTTCATGGCCCACATGGGCATCTGGTCGCGCAAAGACCCCTGGGCCCCGGCCAACCTGGAGCCGCTGATCATGGGCCTGAAGCAGAAAGGTTTCTGCTTCGCGACGATGCGCGAACATCCTGACTATTTAATCAAGCAATGATTCAACTTTTGGCAGACTGGCTGGGCCAGGCGCAAGGCTGGCTGTTCGAAACGGTGATCCAGCCTTTCATCTACTACGCCGGCATCGGCGACATCACCGAGGAAGCGTTCGAGGGCACGGAATGGCTGCTGATCGGCCTGTGCGAACTGCTGCTGATCTTCCTTGTGCTGCGTCCCCTGGAATCGATGATCCCGGTGCACCAGTTCACCGACAAGCGCGCGCGCTGGAACGATTTCGTCTACACCATCCTGCAGCGCATCGGCGTATTCCCGGTGCTGATCTTCTTCACCCTTGATCCGCTGCTGGACCTGGTGGTGGCCCACCTGCGCATGGATGGGCTACGCCCGTTCAACCTGGAAAACCTGGTGCCGGACATGAACCCGCTCACCAGCTTCGTCATCTACCTGGTCGTCATCGATTTCGTCGATTACTGGTTCCATCGTGCCCAGCATCATTTCAACTGGTGGTGGGGCTTGCACAGCCTGCACCACAGCCAGGAAAACATGAACCTGTGGAGCGACGACCGCAACCACGTGCTGGACGACCTGCTGCGCGACACCGTCATGGGCCTGGTCGCCATCGCGATCGGCGTGCAGCCTGCGCAATATGTGCTGCTGGTTTCGCTGTCGCGCATTCTGCAAAGCCTGCAGCACGCCAATGTGCGCATCCATTTCGGCGCCATCGGCGAGCGCCTGCTCGTTTCGCCGCGCTTCCACCGCATGCACCATGCGATCGGCGTCGGCCATGAATCGCAAGGGCAGGGCACCCTGGGCGGCTGCAATTTCGGCGTGCTGCTGCCGGTCTGGGACATCCTCTTCGGCACCGCCAACTTCACGCCGCGCTTCCAGCGCACCGGCGTGCGCGACCAGTTGCCGCAGACCGCGCCGGACGGCAGCACCATCCCCGGCCGCAATTACGGCCGCGGTTTCTGGGCCCAGCAGTGGCTGGGACTGAAACGCATGGTGGAATTCGCCGGAAGGAAGTCGGTCTGATGGGCGCGGTCCTGAACGCCTACGGGCGCGCGCTGCTGTCGCAGTTCCACGGCAAGATGCTATTGCTGAGTATTGCGCCCTTCCTGCTTTCGACGGCGCTGTGGGCGCTGCTGCTGTATGTAGGCCTGCAGCCGCTGGTGGACTGGCTGCATGCCCAGTTCGTCGACTACGAAATCTTCCGCGTCACCGGCGAATGGTTGCAGGGCCTCGGACTCGATGGCCTGCGCACCGTGGTGGTGCCGCTGTTCGCGCTGCTCCTGCTGCTGCCCCTGATGATCATCACCGCCGTGCTGTTCGTTGGCGTGGCCGCCATGCCTTTCGTGGTGCGCCACGTGGGCGGGCGCCATTTCCCGCAGCTGGAGAAAAAACGCGGCGGCTCGCTGCTCGGCAGCGCCTTCAAGGCGCTGGGCGCCTTTGCCGTCTTCCTGGTGTGCTGGCTGTGCATCCTGCCGCTGTATATCTTCCCGCCGCTCGCCGGCGCCGCCACCGTGGTGCTGTGGGGCTGGCTCACCAGCCGCGTGATCAGCTATGACGCGCTGGCCGATTATGCCAGCGCCGAAGAGCTGGCAACGCTGCAGCACGAACGGCGCTGGTCGCTGCTGGCGATCGGCGTGGTGTCCGGCATGGCCGGTTCGCTGCCCGCGCTGGCCTGGGTTGGCGGTGCGGCGGCGGCCATCGCCTTCTTCCCCTTCATGCTGGCCGCGTCCATCTGGATCTACGTCCTGATATTTATCTTCACCGGCCTGTGGTTTGAGTATTATTGTCTCGAGGCGCTGGCGCAGCTGCGCCATGCAAAATTCGAGGCGAACATACCAACCCAATAAGGTGCAATCATGGCCATCGGACTGATCATCATCGGCGACGAAATCCTGTCCGGCAAGCGTGTAGACCAGCATTTCCCCAAAGTCGTGCAGCTGCTGGCCGCGCGCGGCCTGCAGCTGGGCTGGGCCGAATTCCTCGGTGACGACCGCGAACGCATCACGGCCACGCTGAAACGCACCTTTGCCGGCGGCGATATCGTGTTTTGCTGCGGCGGCATCGGCGCCACGCCGGGACGACCACACGCGCCAGGCCGCTGCTGCCGCGCTGGGACTGCCGCTGATGCTGCATGAAGGCGGCAAGGCCGCCATCCAGCAGCGCATCCGCCAGGTGGCGCAGGAAGCGGGCCACGAGGCCGACCTGGATGCGCCGGAAAACCTGCAGCGCCTGCAGATGGCCGAGTTCCCGCAAGGCGCCGCGCTGATCCCCAACCCCTACAACAATGTGCCCGGCTTCAACGTGGGCAGGCATTACTTCGTGCCCGGCTTCCCGGTAATGGCCTGGCCGATGATCGAATGGGTGCTGGACAAGCACTACGCCGAGTTGTTCAATCGCGAACCGCGCGCCGAACATGCGGTGCTTGCCTACGAAGCTGCCGAAGCCTCGCTGACGCCGCTGATGCTGGCGCTGGAAGCGGCCTGGCCGGGCATCAAGGTCTTCAGCCTGCCCAGCGTTGGCGACGCCAGCACGCGTCGCCATATCGAGCTTGGCGTGAAGGGCGAACCGACACAGTGTGCGTCAGCTTTTTCTGCGATGTGCGCAGAATTGGATAAGCTGAAAGTGGAATACACACGCCTGTAATGACACGATGTGACAATGGTGTTAACAGGCATTGTTAACCTCGCTCACATAAGAGTGGAAGTGACGTTGTTTTTTTGCGAAAAAATTGCGTATAGATCAAAATAAGTGTGCAACGGTCCGTGCAGTTGCTGCCGTTGTGGTGCAATGGTAATCATGCAGGACCAGCAGTTTGATTGACCGGTTTAAACACTATGCAAAGCAATCGACGTTTTCGCCGGCCCCGCGTTGTAGTGCGTACTGTGCGCAAATTGCGTGCAGGCGCCGCAGCGCTCGGATATGGTGGCAAACGTCGCAAGCGCCCCGTACCTATGCCTTCCCACCACGATCAGGAAACCGTCCACCTCGCACACGCCCAGCCGGCGCCACCGCCGCCGTCGGAGCCCAAGAAGCGCTCGCGCTCGCGCGATGCCTTAATCATCCTCATGCTGGTGCTGCTATCGCTGCTAGGCTACTGGACCGTCAACGAGGTGCGCACCTCGAACATGCAGGCGCGCTACTTCACGCAATTGGTGGACAAGATGACCTGGCGTGTCGAACCCGGCCCCAGCCAGGCGATCCGCTACCCGCATGACAGCCCTTACGACGAGCGCCTCGGCTACGCCAATATGCCGGACTACCTGGCCAAGCTGAAGACCCGCGATTACGAGATCACGTCGCAATCGCGCTTCTCGCCCAAGATGGTGCAACTGACCGACATGGGTGTGTTCACCACCTACCGCGAAAAGACCCGCACCGGCCTGACTATCTACGATTGCCGCGCGCGCAGCCGTTGTTTACTGCCAGCTATCCGGAACGCGTCTACGGCGGTTTCGACAAGACCCCGTTGGCGCTGGTGCAAAGCCTGCTGTTCATCGAGAACCGTGAGCTGCTGGACACCACCTATCCGAAGCGTAACCCGGCCGTGGAATGGGACCGCCTGAGCAAGGCCGTCTTCGAGAAATCGCTGAGCGCCGTGGGCGCCGGCGGCCACCGCGCGGCAGGCGGATCCACGCTGGCGACGCAGATCGAGAAATACCGCCACTCGCCGGAAGGCCGAACCAGCTCGATGAAGGACAAGCTGAAGCAGATGGTATCCGCCACGCTGCGCGCCTACCAGGGCGGCGAGGACACCACCAAGGTGCGCCGCCAGATCGTGGTCGATTACCTCAATACCGTGCCGCTGTCGGCCAAGCTGGGTTACGGCGAAGTGAATGGCATCGGCGACGGCATGTGGGTCTGGTATGGCCGCGACTTTGATGAAGTCAACCTGCTGCTGGGCGGGAATATGGACAAGCCGGGCAGCGCGCTGGCTTTCAAGGAAGCACTGAGCCTGCTGATCGCGCAGCGCCGCCCCAGCTACTACCTGGGCGAGGGCGACGAAGACCTGGAAGTGCTGGCCAACAGCCACCTGCGCCTGCTGGCCTCGGCCGGCATCATCACGCCCCAGCTGCGCGACGCGGCGCTGAAGGAAAAGCTGCATCCGGCGCGCGGCAATGGCCTGCAGTCGGCGCCGCCGATGTCCTATGTGACCAAAAAGGCTTCGAACGCGGTGCGCGTGCACCTGGCCAACCTGCTGGGCGATAACCGCATGTACAACCTGGACCGCCTGGACCTGACCGTCAACAGCACCCTGGATGCGGATGCGCAGCGCGCCGTGACCGCCGTGCTGCGCGACCTGCGCGATGCGGAAACCGCGGAGAAGGCTGGCCTGACCGGCAAAGGCATGCTGGGCAATGGCGACCCGGCCAATGTGGTGTACAGCTTCACCCTGCTGGAAAAAGGCAAGGACACCAACTTCCTGCGCGTGCAGACCGATAACTTCGACCAGCCGCTGGACATCAACGAAGGCGCCAAGCTGGACCTGGGCTCGACCGCCAAGCTGCGCACACTGGTGAGCTATCTGGACATCGTGGACCAGATGTACAAGAAATACGGCCAGATGGACAACGCCGAGCTGAAAAAGCAGCAGGTGGACCAGCGCGACCGCCTTACCTCCTGGGCCATCGAATACCTGCTGGCGACGCCGCTCGACAAGCGCAGCCTGAACGCCATGCTGCTGGCAGCCATGGACCGCAAGTATTCGGGCAATCCGGGCGAGGGCTTCTTCACCGGTGGCGGGCTGCATTACTTCGGCAACTTCAGCAAGGAAGACAACTTCCGTATCATGCCGGTGCGCGAAGCGCTGCGCCGCTCCACCAACCTGGTGTTCGTGCGCCTGATGCGCGACGTGGTGAAGTGGTATTCCTTCCAGATGCCGGGCTCCTCGCAGACCCTGCTCACCGATGCCGACGATCCGCGCCGTGCCGCCTACCTGTCGCGCTTTGCAGACAAGGAAGGCAAGGAATTCCTGTACCGCTTCTATTCGAAATATAAAGGCAAGGCGGCCTCCGAACTGGATAAGACGCTGCTGGATTCCGTGCGCCCGACGCCGGTGCGCCTGGCCACCATTCACCGTACGATTCACCCGGAAGCGGACCTGGCCAGGTTTAGTAAATTCGTCAACGACAACCTGGTCGTGCAGAACGACGTGCCGGATGAGCGCCTGGCGAAAATGTACGACCAGTACGCGATCGACAAGTGGAACCTGGCCGACCGCGGCTACCTGGCCGCCGTGCACCCGCTGGAACTGTGGCTGGTGGCTTACCTGCACACTCATCAGGATGCGACGCTGACGCAGATCGTGGCGGCCAGCGAGAAGGAGCGCCAGGAGGTCTACCAGTGGCTGTTCAAGACCCACCGCAAGCATGCTCAGGACAAGCGCATCGCCGGCCTGCTGGAAATGGAATCCTTCATGGGCATCCACCGCCAGTGGAAGAAGATGGGTTATCCCTTCGATTCGCTGGTGCCGTCCTATGCGACCACGCTGGGCGCCTCGGCGGACCGTCCTGCGGCGCTGGCCGAGATGATGGGCATTATCGTCAACGGGGGCGTGCGCAAGACCACGCAGCGCATCGAATCGCTGCACTTCGCGGCCAATACACCTTATGACACGGTGGTCGCGCGCGGCAAGCCGACCACCAATGAGCAGGTGCTGTCGCCTGAGGTGGCGCGTGTGGTGGCCGATGCGATCCGCGAAGTGGTGTCCGACGGCACGGCCAAGCGCGCGAAACAGGCCTTCGTCAGCGCCGACGGCAGCATCATTCCTGTGGGCGGCAAGACCGGTACCGGCGACCAGCGCTTCGATGTCTACGCAGCGGGCGGCCGCCTGATCGAGTCGCGCTATGTGAACCGTTCGGCGACCTTCGTCTTCAATATCGGCGAGCGCTTCTTCGGCAGCATGACGGCTTATGTGCACGGCCCGGATTCGAAGAACTATGACTTCACTTCGGCGTTGCCTGTGCAGCTGCTGACGGTGCTGGCGCCTTCGCTGATGCCGCTGATCGAGCCGGGGGCGCCGCCGAAGACGCCGCCGGTGCAGCCGGTGCTGACCGCTGCTGTTGCTGGCGCTATCCCAGCTGCGGCGCCCGCCGCGCCGTTGCGCGCCTGCGGCGCTCCTTAAACCCACATCAAACCCTGGTGGCAGGCACTAAAGTGCCAGCCACCTGCTTGGGGCCACGGACTTCGAACAGGTGGCTGGCACTTTAGTGCCTGCCACCAGCTTTTAACGGTTTGGGATGGTAGCTACCGTCCCATGAAACCCGTCCGTCAAACCATGTCCCGCATTCTTGCGTTCACGCGCTTCTCGCTGCGCGATCTGTTCGCGACCGCCACGCCAACCGTCATCGGCATTGCCGTCGCCCTGGTCGCCGCCTACCTGATCATCGACCCCTATCCGCCGCGCCATGTCACGCTGGGCACGGGCCAGGAAAACAGCGCCTACGAAAACATCGGCAAGCGCTACCAGGCCGCCCTGGGCAAGGACGGCATTGCCGTCGAGCTGAAACGCTCGCAAGGGTCGGCTGACAACCTGCAGCGCCTGAACCAGGGCGCGATCGACATCGCCTTCGTCCAGAGCGGTTCCACCAACGAAGTGGAAGCGGAACGGCGCGGCCTGATGTCGCTGGGCAGCCTGTTCACCGAGCCGGTCTGGCTGTTCACGCGCGACGTGAAGAAGATCTCCCACCTGACGCAACTGAAAGGCCTGAAGATCAACCTGGGCCCCGAAGGCAGCGGCGTGCCGCGCCTGTTCCGCCAGGTGCTGGACGTGAACGGCATCGCCGTCGGCGACCTGCAGGCCGGCACCCTGGAAAACACGCCCGCCACGGTGGAATTGCTGGAAGGCCGTATCGACGGCCTGGTATTCGCCGCCGCGCCGGACGATCCCCTGATCCAGATGCTGCTGCAAACGCCGGGCATCAGGCTGTTCGACTTCACGCAGGCCGAGGCCTATACGCGCCGCCTGCCATTCCTGACCCACGTCATCCTCCCGCGCGGCATCGTGGACCTGGGCCGCGACCTGCCGTCGCGCGATTACCAACTGATCGCGCCGACTGCGACGCTGGTGGCGCGGGAAGACCTGCATCCGGCCCTGGTCGACCTGTACGTGCAGGCGGCGGCGCAAATCCACGGCGGGGCAGGGTGGTTTCAGCAGCAGGGCATGTTCCCTTCTCCGCGCTATACGGAAATCCCGGTGGCGCGCGAAGCGATGAAGTTCTACAAGGACGGTCCGCCCTTCCTGCAGCGCTATATGAACTTCTGGATGGCGACCTTCTTCGACCGCATGTGGGTGCTGGTATTGACGCTGGGTGCGCTGATCCTGCCGCTGTCGAAAATCGTGCCGCCGCTGTACGTATGGCGCATCCGGTCGCGCGTCTACCGCTGGTACGGCCAGTTGCGCACGGTGGAGCAGGCGCTGGATGATGCGCCGGAAGACCGGCGCAAGGAAGTCAGCGAGGTACAGTTGCAGCGCCTGAACGAGATCGAGGAGCGGGTCAATCATCTGTCCGTGCCGCTGTCGTTTGCGGATGAGTTTTATGGCTTGCGCAGCCACATCAATTTCGTGCGCCAGCGCATCAAGAACGTACGTGAAACTACTTAAAGTGTTGTTTCGAGTGTTGTTTCTAAAGGAAGATTAACCAAACCATACGCAATTTTGTTGACTATGAATATTGTTTAGCCCAATGATATTTGGACGCCTTCAATAGAAAGGCTGCAAGGGATAGAAAACAGCAATCGTCCTTTCAGAACCAAATCATCAAAGGGTTAATCATGAGTATTGCCGCACCAAGAAAAGTTCTTGCAGTAAGCATTGCCTCGCTGTTCGCTACCGGCATGGCCGTAGCGCAAACCCAGCCCGCGCCGGCTGAAGAGAGCGTCGGCACCGTGGTCGTGACCGGTACCCGCGTTTCCAACCGCACCGTGCTGGACACGGCTGCGCCGGTGGACGTGATCAGCGCCGAATCGCTGAAAAATTCCGGCGTGCCGGAAATCACCCAGGCGCTGTCCGTCGCGCTGCCATCGCTGAACTTCCCGCGTCCTGGCCTGGCTGACGGCACGGACACCATCCGTCCGGCGACCCTGCGCGGCCTCGCGCCTGACCAGACCCTGGTGCTGGTGAACTCCAAGCGCCGCCACACTTCTTCGCTGGTCAATCTGAACGGCACCATCGGCCGCGGTTCCGCCGCCGTCGACATGAACACTATCCCCACCGCGATGGTGAAGTCGATTGAAGTGCTGCGCGACGGCGCTTCCGCTCAATACGGCTCGGACGCTATCGCCGGCGTGGTCAACGTGCGCCTGCGCGACGACCGCAAGGGCGGCGAAGGCACCATCAGCTACGGCAAGCGCGATACCGAATACGAATTCTCGCCAGTGCCGGGCCCGGCCGGCGCCACCTGGGATACCTCTCGTCAACTCGCGCAAGCGCACCGACGGCGGCATCTTCACCGCCAGCGTCTGGAAAGGCCTGGAGCTGGGCGAAGACGGCTTCCTGACCTTCGCGCTGGAGCACAAGAACCAGAAGCACACCGAGCGCAGTGGCTGGGACACCCGTGCCCAGTACCCACTGGTGAGCGGCGCGTTCGATCCGCGCGAAAAGACCATCGACCGCTTCAATGCCTGGTATGGCGAGCCTGAGATGAGGCAGAACACCGTGTTTGCCAACGCCGGCTACGGCCTGGGTGGCGGCGCCAAGCTGTATGGCTGGGCGAGCTACCAGGACCGCGACGCGCGTTCGGCCGGCTTCTTCGCCGTGCGGTGCAGGACCAGAACATCATCAGCATCTACCCGAACGGCTACCTGCCGATCATCGCGCCGACCGTCAAGGATTACAGCGCCGCGCTGGGCGTGACCTGGACGCAGGGCGAGTGGGACTTCGACGCGTCCCTGGTGTATGGCAAGAACAAGATGGACTTCAGCATCGAGAACACGCTGAATCGCTCCCTCGGCCCGACCAGCAAGACCGTGTTCAACGCCGGCGGCTTCGCCTATGACCAGGTCACCGCCAACCTGTCGGCCGTGCGCCAGTTCGAAGTGGGCCTGGCTTCGCCGCTGAACCTGGCGGTAGGCGCCGAAGCGCGGAACGAAAGCTATCAGCTGAATGCCGGCGAGCCGGATTCCTACCGCAATGGCGGCGTGCTGCTGGCCAATGGCACGCCGGCGCCGTCCGGCGCGCAGGTGTTCCCGGGCTTCCGTCCAGCGGACGAATCCGATACCAGCCGGCGCGCCTACTCGGTGTATGCCGACCTGGAAGCGAACGTGACCAAGCAGTTCCTGGCTTCCTTCGCCGTGCGCGGCGAGCACTATACGGACTTCGGCAACAACTGGTCCGGCAAGCTGGCAGGCCGCTACAACTTCGCGCCGGAATTCGCGCTGCGCGGCTCGGTGCAGAACGGTTTCCGTGCACCGTCGCCGCAGCAGCAGAACTTCACCTCGACCGCGACCAACTTCATCAACGGCGTACCGTTCGACATCACCACCTTCAAGCCGACCGCAGCGGCTGCGGTGGCGCTGGGCGCGAAGCCGCTGGATGCGGAAAAGTCCACCAACTTCTCGCTGGGCGCAGTGAGCAAGCTGGGCAAGGCGAGCCTGACGATCGACGCCTTCCAGATCAAGATCCGCGACCGCATCGTGCTGTCCGAGAACCTGACCCAGGCCAATGTGCGTAATTACCTGACCAGCCTGGGCTTCATCGGCGTGGGCGGCGGCCGCTTCTTCATCAACGGCGTGAACACCACGACCCGCGGTGTGGACGTTGTCGGCAACTATCCGTGGAATGCAGGCGAGGCGGGCAAGTTCGATCTGACCCTGGCAGGCAACTACACCAAGACGGAAGTGACGAAGACTCCGGTTACCGCCCAGCTGGCGGCACTGAATCCGGCGCCGGTGCTGTTTGACCGCGTCAACGTGCTGACCTTCGAACGCGGCACGCCGAAGACCAAGTTCACCGCCAGCGGCCAATGGTCCCTGGGCCCATGGGGCGCCACCCTGCGCGCCACCCGCTACGGCTCCGTGCTGCAGCCTGGCACCACGGCCAACCTGGACTTCGTGCTGAGCGCGAAAACGCTGGTGGATCTGGAAGGGCGTTACAAGATCACGTCCAACCTGACTGCGGCGGTCGGCGCGGAGAACCTGTTCGATCAGTATCCGGATGCCTATCCGGCTAACCTGAACACGACGGGTAATGCACCGTTCGGTAACTACTCGCCGTTTGGACGTTCGGGGCGCTCTATTTATGCCCGTCTGAGCTACTCGCTGTAAAACCGTGAAGAGCTAGTGTCCGGCACTAAAGTGCCAGACACTTGTCCAACGCCGCGGACGCCGACCAGGTGGCTGGCACATCGTGCCAGCCACCAGCTTCTGCCTTGGGTTTAAGCCCCCACCCAAGGCAACCCCTGCCTGCACCACCCGCCCACCTGCTTGCGGTGCCCCTCCGCATCCTTATCCCCCTCAAACCCCTCCAGGATGTCATAGCACTGCGCATAGCCATTTTCCGTCGCCAGCTTGGCCGAGTGCCTCGACCGCACCCCTGAGCGGCACAGGAACAACAGCACATCATCCTTGTCTGCCTGCGCCGTCAGCTGCGCCACGAAATCCGGATTCGGCGTCCCGCCCGGATACAGGCTCCACTGCACAGCCACATGCTGGTCCTGCGGGATATTCACGCGGCCGACCCAGTCGCGCTCGGCGTTGGTGCGCACATCGACCAGCTTCACGCGCGGGTCGCCCTGGATCAGCGCAAACGCTTCCTGCGGCGTGACCGCGCCCGCATAAGCGCCGGGCGAGCGCTGCTGTGCTCGCTCCAGAATTTCGGAGGTGGAACTCATGGTTGGTTTTCCTTTATCATGGCATGCACCGCAATGATGCATTTTCAGTTAATCGCGCAATTTCGCACCACTCAGGTGCAAAATGAAAGGTATGCACCACGGCGGTGCGCACATCTTTGGCTCAGCCGTAGGGATTTACTTGGCACGATTTCTGCTTAATGTACCACCAGCTTTTGCCGCAGCCTAGCGCGCGGCAGTTTTTTCACTTAGGAGATATGCAATGGCAATGACCGCCGCAGACGTTCTGAAGATGGTAGCAGATCACGAAGTCAAGTTTGTTGACTTCCGTTTCGCCGATACCCGTGGCAAGGAGCAGCACGTAACCGTGCCCGTTTCCCACTTCGACATCGACAAGTTTGAGTCGGGTCACGCTTTCGACGGCTCTTCGATCGCTGGCTGGAAAGGTATTGAAGCTTCGGACATGATCCTGCTGCCGGACCCGAACACTGCGAACATCGATCCGTTCATGGAAGAGACCACTCTGTTCATGCAGTGCGACGTGATCGAACCGTCGGACGGCAAGGGCTACGACCGTGACCCGCGCTCCATCGCCAAGCGCGCTGAAGCCTACCTGAAGTCCTCCGGCCTGGGCGACACCGCCTACTTCGGCCCTGAGCCAGAATTCTTCATCTTCGACTCCGTGAAGTGGAAGATCGACATGTCCGGCGCGATGGTCAAGATCGACTCCGACGAAGCTTCCTGGTCCACCGACAAGGATATCGAAGGCGGCAACAGCGGCCACCGTCCGACCGTCAAGGGCGGCTACTTCCCGGTTCCTCCGGTCGACTCCTTCCAGGACATGCGTTCCGAAATGTGCCTGATCCTGGAATCGATGGGCATCCCGGTTGAAGTGCACCACCACGAAGTGGCCGGCGCAGGCCAGAACGAAATCGGCACCAAGTTCTCCACCCTGGTGGAACGCGCCGACTGGACCCAGAACCTGAAGTACGTGGTATGGAACGTGGCCCACAGCTACGGCAAGACCGCTACCTTCATGCCTAAGCCTATCGTTGGCGACAACGGTTCCGGCATGCACGTGCACCAGTCGATCTGGAAAGACGGCAAGAACCTGTTCGCAGGCGACGGCTATGCCGGCCTGTCCGACTTCGCGCTGTACTACATCGGCGGCATCATCAAGCACGCCAAGGCGCTGAACGCGATCACCAACCCGGGCACCAACTCCTACAAGCGTCTGGTTCCTGGCTTCGAAGCTCCGGTCAAGCTGGCATACTCGGCTCGTAACCGTTCCGCATCGATCCGTATTCCGCACGTGGCAAATCCGAAGGGCCGCCGTATCGAAACCCGCTTCCCGGACCCGCTGGCCAACCCGTACCTGTGCTTCGCCGCCCTGATGATGGCCGGCCTGGACGGCGTGCAGAACAAGATCCACCCGGGTGAAGCAGCGTCGAAAGACCTGTACCACCTGCCGCCGGAAGAAGATGCACTGATCCCGACCGTCTGCGCTTCCCTGGAAGAAGCCCTGGATCACCTGAACAAGGACCGCGAGTTCCTGACCCGCGGCGGCGTCTTCACCGACACCATGATCGATGCTTACATCGAGCTGAAGATGCAGGAAGTGACCCGCATGCGCATGACCACCCATCCGGTGGAATTCGACATGTACTACTCCCTGTAATAGGCGGAACCCGGCGGATCAATGATCCGCGCTACGCTTCCCGGCGTGCGAACGTCGCAGGGCGTATTCCGCGGCGTATCAATGGCCGCAATAATTCCGCGGCGCGTCGAAATGTGGAACCGTCCCGCGGCGCGTCGAAACACGGAATATTCCTGCGGCGCGTAGGGCGGATCATTGATCCGCCGTGCTTGATACGCCAATAACAAAAAACGCGAGGCAGCATTGCTTTCCTCGCGTTTTTTTTCGGATGTTGTATAGTCGGGGCATGAACACTCGCACTCTCGTACTACAGGGCCTGGCCCTGATTGCCCTGAGTGGCGCGGCACAGGCGCAGCAAATTTATCTGTGCGTTGATGCCAGCGGACACAAGGAGCTGACCGACACCCGCAAGGGCGCCAACTGCAAGCCGCTGGACCTGCCGAACCCGTCGATTCCGGCGCCGCCCCGCGAGGGCAATCGCCTGCGTCCGCCGCCGGCAGCGCCATCCGCGTCGTCGGGCAATTTCCCGCGCGTGGACAGCGCCGAGCAGAAAGCGCGCGATGCGGACCGCCGTGCCATCCTGAACGACGAGCTCAACACCGAAACCAAGAAGCTGGCCGAGCTGCGCAAGGAATTCAATAACGGCGAACCGGAACGCCGGGGCGACGAGCGCAACTATGCCAAGTACCTGGACCGCGTGGCCACGCTGAAAGACAGCATCGCCCGCTCCGAACAGAATGTGGAAGCGTTGAAGCGAGAACTCGCCACCATCAAATGAGCATCGTGAGCAATATCGCCGCGCGCGCGGCCGCCGCCATGTCGCGGCCGCCGGCGTTCGCCGGCCTCGACCTGTTGGCCTCGGCTGTCGTCATGGTCGACGGGCAGGGCCATATCAGCTTTGCCAATGCGGCAGCGGAAAACCTGCTGGAAAGTTCGGCGAAGGCGCTGGCGCGCCTGCAGCTGGGCAGCCAGTTCACCAATCCCGCCGAACTCGAACACATCGTGGCCCAGGCGCGCGAGCACAAGTTCTCGGACGTGCGCCAGGAGCTGGTGCTGGAGCGGGCAGGGCGCGAACCCCTGCACGTGCACGTGATCGCCAGCGCGCTCGATGAGCCGGCGGACACCGTGCTGATCGAGTTCCGCGAAATTGTGCAGCAAATGAAGCAGGACCGCGAAGAGCGCCTGCTGGACCAGAGCCAGGTCAACAAGGAGCTGATACGCAACCTGGCCCATGAAATCAAGAACCCGCTGGGCGGCATCCGTGGCGCGGCCCAGCTGCTGGAAATGGAGCTGCCACCGCTGCACCTGACCCAGCTGCGCGAATACACCCAGGTCATCATCAAGGAAGCGGACCGCTTGCAGACCCTGGTCGACCGCCTGCTGGCGCCGCACCGCCGCCCGCATATCGTGGGCGACGTCAACATCCATGAAGTACTGGAGCGCGTGCGCAGCCTGATGCTGGCCGAGTTCCCCAGCGGCCTGGTGATCCACCGCGATTACGACGCGTCCTTGCCCGAGTTCCGCGGCGACAAGGAACAGCTGATCCAGACCGTACTCAACATCGCCCACAATGCGGCCCAGGCCCTGGCCAGCGGCATCGAAAAAGGCGATGCCGAGATTGTTTTCAAGACCCGCGTAGCACGCCAGGTAACAATGGCAAAAGTACGTTACAACCTGGCATTAGATTTGCATATCATCGACAACGGACCGGGCATTCCGCCGGCCATCCGTGACCGCATCTTCTACCCCCTGGTCTCGGGGCGCGATGGCGGCAGCGGACTGGGCCTGACCCTGGCCCAGACTTTCGTACAGCAGCACCTCGGTGTGATCGAGTGCGAAAGCCGGCCCGGAATGACGGACTTCAGGATTTTGTTGCCCCTGCCATAAGCCGGGGCGTGATATGCGGAGAATCACAGCTACATGAAACCAATCTGGATAGTTGACGACGACGAATCGATCCGCTGGGTACTGGAAAAAGCATTGGCGCGGGAGAACCTCGCCACCAGGAGTTTTGCCAATGCGCGCGATGCGATCGCCGCACTCGACAGCGAGACACCGCAAGTGCTGGTGTCCGACATCCGCATGCCGGGCGATTCCGGCCTGGATCTGCTTTCGATCGTCAAGGAACGCCACCCGGGCTTGCCGGTCATTATCATCACCGCCTTTTCCGACCTTGATTCGGCCGTTGCGGCCTTCCAGGGCGGCGCTTTCGAATACCTGGCCAAGCCCTTCGATATCGACAAGGCTGTCGAGCTGATCCGCCGCGCGCTGGATGAAAGCCTGCGCGAAGCCAGCGTGGAATCGGGCCCGGCCGACACGCCGGAAATCCTGGGCCAGGCGCCCGCGATGCAGGAAGTGTTCCGCGCCATCGGCCGCCTGTCGCAATCGAACGTGACCGTGCTGATCACGGGCGAATCCGGCACCGGCAAGGAGCTGGTCGCGCGCGCATTGCACAAGCACAGCCCGCGCGCTTCACAGCCTTTCATCGCGATCAATACGGCGGCGATACCCAAGGATCTGCTGGAATCGGAGCTCTTCGGTCACGAACGGGGCGCATTCACCGGCGCCCAGACCACGCGCCGCGGCCGTTTCGAGCAGGCCGAGGGCGGTACGCTCTTCCTCGATGAAATCGGCGACATGCCCTTCGATCTGCAGACGCGCCTGCTGCGTGTGCTGTCCGACGGCCACTTTTATCGCGTGGGCGGGCACCAGCCGCTGAAGGCGAATGTGCGCGTTATTACCGCCACCCACCAGAACCTGGAACAGCGCGTACGCGACGGCCTGTTCCGCGAAGACTTGTATCACCGCCTGAACGTGATTCGCCTGCGCCTGCCCAGTTTGAGGGAGCGCCGCGAAGACATCCCCATTCTGGTGCGCCACTTTTTGGTGCAGAGCGCCAAGCAGCTGGGTGTGGAAGCCAAGCGCATGAGCGACGCCACACTGGCCTTCCTGCAGGGCCTGGAATTGCCGGGCAATGTGCGCCAGCTGGAAAACCTGTGCAACTGGATCACCGTGATGGCGCCCGGCCAGACGGTGGAAGTGAAGGACTTGCCGCTGGAGCTGACCCAAGGCCAGGAAACACCGTCGCTCGCGAGCACTGCGAGCGTGGCCGTCGCCGCCGCCGAGCACGTGATGCCCCAGCATCACGGCACGGTCGTGCTTGCACCGGAACAGCGCATGCCCGCTTCACCGGACGGTTGGCTCAGCCTGCTCGAACTGCAGGCGGCTGGAATGTTGTCCAGCGGACAGCAGGAAGTCATGGCCGTGCTCGGACGGCAATTTGAGTCTGCCTTGATTCGAACTGCGCTTAAATACACGCATGGGCGCAAGAACGATGCCGCAATTCGCCTCGGCATCGGCCGCAACACCATCACACGCAAGATTGCCGAACTAGGCATCGACGGCGCGAAAGACGACTGAGACTTTCCTTACGTTTCAGGACGAATCGAGAACCGGATCGCATCAAATGCGATCCGTTCGTCATCGTTTTGTCACATTGCGACAACAGCGTGATGGTTTTTCCACTTATTGCCAACTCCTAATATTTCCTTATCTCCACAGTTAAGTTAAGTTACCTCACGTTACAAAAGAAAACAAAAGATACATTTGTAAACAGTTGACTTTTTTTGTTGTTCACACTGGGAGAAGGCAGGAATGATTCAAGAGAAGACTTTGTCACGCGCCGTAAGGCTCGTCGTATCCGGCGGGTTGCTGATGGGCGCGAGTACGCTCGCTTTCGCACAAGAAGGAGAGAAGATCCAGGCGGTACAGGTTACCGGTACCCGCATTACCAGCCCCGGCGCTACTTCGAATAACCCGATTTCGTCCATTTCGGCGGAAGAAATCAAAGCTTCCCAGCCAGTGGCTGTGGAAGAATTCTTCAAGGACCTGCCAGCTTCCGTGCCAGCCGTCGGCCCGGGCACCAACAACGGCACCGCCGGCGCGGCAACCATCGACCTGCGCGGCCTGGGTACCAACCGCACCCTGGTGCTGGTGAATGGCCGCCGCGTTGTTCCGTTTAACCTGGACGGCGTGGTGGACACCAACTCCATCCCTATCGCGCTGCTGAGCCGCGTTGACCTGGTAACGGGCGGCGCCTCCGTGGTGTATGGCGCTGACGCTGTGTCCGGTGTGGCCAACTTCAACCTGAACCGCAAGTTCACCGGCGTTGACCTGACCACTTCCTACGGTGTCTCGGAAGAGGGTGACGCCAAGCGCCGCCGCACCGACCTGACCCTCGGCGCCAAGCTGGACGAAGGCCGCGGCAATGTGGTGATGTCCATCGGCAAGACCAAGGCCGACCCGCTGACCCAGGGCTCCCGTCCTTTCGGTGTGACCAATCTGAACTCCGTGACCGGCGCCGGCACCGGCTCCGCCACCACGATCCCGGCGGCGTTCTCCACCAGCCAGGGCACGGGCGGCACCACCACCCTGTCCGGCGCATGGCAGCTGGATCCGGCCACCGGCAAGCTGGTGCAGCCGGTCGTGCCATACAACACCAATCCGCTGAACTACTACGTCACCGGGCTGGAGCGCACCCAGGCGACGGCGCTGGGCAACTACAAGATCAACGAATACGCCGAAGTGTATTCCGACGTGTTCTACACCACCTCCAAGGTCGCTTCGACCCTGGCGGAATCGGGCACCTTCGGCAACACCTTCCAGGTACCGATCGGCAACCCGTTCATCCCTGATGCGATGCGCCAGCAGCTGTGCGAACGCCGCGGTATTTCGGCTGCCAACTGCGTGCCCGGCAATGCCACCATGGTGCCGCTGCTGGTCAACCGCCGCTTCGTCGAACTGGGCCCGCGCTTCAACAACTTCGACACCAAGACCCTGCAGTACACCGTGGGCGTGAAGGGCGAACTGCCGTACGAATGGAACTACGACGCCTACTGGAGCCGCGGCACGTCCGACCAGTCGCAGACCCGCCAGAACTGGGGCTCGCTGTCCAAGGTGGGCCAGGCGCTGAACGCCCTGTCCAAGACCGCTTGCGTGAACGCGGCTAACGGCTGCGTACCGCTGAACGTGTTCGGCGCCGCCGGCTCGATCACCCCGGAAATGCTGAAGTTCATCAACCTGTCCGCCATCCTGAACCAGTCGGTGCAGCAGGATGTGGGCGCGATCACCTTCTCCGGCGACCTGGGCGAAAAAGTGAAGTCCCCATGGGCCAATAGCCCGGTCGCACTGGCGCTGTCGCTGGAACACCGCAAGGTTTCCGCCAGCACCCAGTCCGACAGCGCTTCCAGATCCAGGGCGAAGTGCTGGGCACCGGCGCGCCGACCCCGGACCGCGCAGGTACCTTCAAGATGAAGGAAGCCGCGATCGAAGGCTCCATCCCTCTGATCGCCGACATGCCGTTCATCAAGGCCCTGAACTTCGAGACCGGCTATCGCCGCACCGAGTTTGAAACCACCAGCAAGCAAAGCTACGGCAGCTGGAAGGGCGGCGGCGAATGGCAGCCGATCCAGACCCTGCGCTTCCGCGGCATGGTGCAGAAAGCGACCCGCGCGCCGAACGTGAACGAACTGTTCGCACCGGTGGTGACCGGCCTGTCCAACCTGGCGGTCGACCCTTGCCAGGGCAACCGCATCAATAAGGCTGACGCCAATACTGCGGGCACCCTGTCGAACCTGTGCCGCCTGACCGGCGTGCCGCTGTCCGAAATCGGCAGCCTGCCGGTTCCGTCCTCGGGCCAGATCAACAACGCCAGCGGCGGCAACACGAACCTGGGCCCTGAAGAAGCCAAGACCAAGACCCTGGGCTTCGTCTGGGAACCGGCGCCGCGCCTGATGGTGTCGCTCGACTACTACAAGATCGACATCGAGAAGGCCGTGTCCTCGCCGTCCACCACCGATATCCTGGATGGCTGCTACAGCGCCGCCCAGAATCCGGGCCTGACGCTGAATGCGGCCTGCGGCATGATCGGCCGTAACACCATCAACGGTACCTTCAATGGTGTTGAATCGAGCGGCGTGCTGACGCCGAAGTCCAACCTGGGCACCCAGAGCACTTCCGGCTGGGACCTGAATGCGGCTTACCGCTTCAACGCCAACCAGGTTGGCCTGGACAGCAAGTGGGGCAGCTTCGACGTCTCCTTCAACTATAACCAGGTGCAGGACTACAAGTTCCGCGCGACCCCGACTTCGATCGAGCGTGACTGCCTGGGCTACTACTCGGTGGCCTGCAACAATGTGGTGAACGCCCCTGTGTTCAAGCGCAAGTTCAACCAGCGCACCAACTGGAGCATCGGCTCCTTCGTGGTGGGCTACAACTGGCGTTACATGAGCGCAGTCAATGAGGAACCAGGCGGCCAGGACTTCCTGCCGGCCTTCGCCCACATCAAGGCGTTCAACTACCTGGACCTGAGCGGCGTGTACAACTTCAACAAGAACGTCCGCATCAACCTGTCCATCAAGAACGCAACCGACAAGAAACCGCCTATCGTCGGCGGCACCATTGGCGGCACCGGTCCGAACAGCGGCAATACCTTCCCGCAGACTTACGACGCGGTGGGCCGTTACTTCACCCTCGGCGCCACCGTGAAGTTCTGATCGCTGCAGGATAAGCCTGTTTTCAGGTAAGCTCCGGGTTGCAAGACCCGGAGCTTTTTTATTTTGTGAGAATCCCATGCTGATCAACTGTGTCGCCTACCAGAACGGCCGCAAGCTGGCCGACATCCCGGTGGAGGACATCAGCGACTATGTCGCCCGCGAAGACTGCTTCGTCTGGGTCGCCCTGCGCGACGCCACCTTCGACGAATTGCAGGTCATGCGCGTCGAATTCGGCCTGCACGAACTGGCGGTGGAAGACGCCCAGCGCGGCCACCAGCGTCCCAAGATCGAGGAATACGGCGATTCGATCTTTGCCGTGCTGAAGATGCTGGAAATGCGCGAGGACGATGAACTGGCCGTAGGCGAGGTCGATATCTTTGCCGGCCCGAATTTTGTGCTCTCCAACCGCCAGGGCAGCACCCAGGACTTCCTCGGCGTGCGCGCCCGCGCCGAGCGTGAGCCGTACCTGCTGAAGCAGGGCGCCGGCTTCGTGCTGTATGCGCTGATGGACGCCGTGGTCGACCGCTACTTCCCCATTGTCGATTCGCTGGAATCGGAACTGGAACAGATCGAGGAACGCATCTTCATCCGCGGTTCCCAGCGCGACAGTATCCAGCGCCTGTATGCCCTGAAGCGCAAGGTCATGGTCATGCGCCATTGCGTGGCGCCCCTGCTCGACGCCATCGGCAAGCTGCACGGCGGGCGCGTGCCGGCCGTATGCGCGAACAGCCAGGAATACTTCCGCGACGTGCACGACCACCTGTACCGCATCAACGGCATCCTCGACACCATCCGCGACACCATCGGCACCGCCATCCAGGTCAACCTGTCGATGGTGGCGCTGGAGGAAGGGGAGGTCAACAAGCGCCTGGCCGCCTGGGCCGCTATCTTCGCCGTACTCACTGCCTTCGCCGGCATCTGGGGCATGAACTTCAAGAACATGCCGGAGCTGGACTGGCGCTGGGGCTATCCCGTTGCGCTGGGCCTGATGTTCTCCGTCAGCTTCTACCTGTACCGCCGATTCCGCCGCGCCGGCTGGTTATAGCTATATAATCAATACCAGAAGCGCAACCCAGGTGTCAGCCACGATGTGGCTGACACCAGCTTTACGCCTTGGGTTTTAACCGGGAGGGGCGGCATGGTCGATGACGAAATGCTGTTCGACGAAGACGGTGCGGCGCCCGCCGCACAGGCCCTCCTGCAGCCCTGGGAAATCCTGGTGGTGGACGACGAGGAAGCGGTGCACCAGGTCACCCGCCTGGTCATGGGCGACTTCACCTTCGACGGGCGTCCCGTGCATTTCACCCACTGCTATTCGGCCGCCGAAGCGCGCAATGTGCTGCAACGCCCCGGCCAGTTCGCCCTGGTCCTGCTGGACGTGGTGATGGAAACCGAGCACGCCGGCCTGGACCTGGTGCGCTATATCCGAGAAGAGCTGGGCGACAGCATGGTGCGCCTGGTGCTGCGCACCGGCCAGCCGGGCCAGGCGCCGCAAGCCGTCGTGCTGCACGGCTATGACATCAACGATTACCGCGAAAAGACCGAGCTGACCCATGCCAAGCTCAGTGCCGTGTTCTACGCCGGCCTGCGTGCATGGCGCGACCTGATGCGCCTGGAACGGGCGCGCGCCGGTCTGCGCCGCTCGATCGACGCCATCACCCAGGTGTGCGACGCGGATAACCTGCGCCAGTTCGGCTCCGCCGTGCTGGAACAGGCGGCGGCCGTGCTGGGCGCGCAAGGGGAGGGGGTGTGCGCCAGCCGCCTGAACGCCTATGCCGCCTCGCAGCAGATGGGACGGCTGCAGGTGTTGGCGGCCACCTCCGCCTATGCCGGCCTGGCGCCGCAGGAAAGCCTGGACCATTTGCCGCCGGCGGTGCGCGAAGCCTTCACGCGCTGCATGATCGAACAGCGCGACCACTATGGCGACACCTGGTACGCCTGCTACTACCGCACGCGCGAAGGCAATGAGTGCTTCCTTTACATGGACTTCGCCGAACCGGTGGCCGAAGAACGGCGCGAGCTGCTGGCGCTGTTTGCCGCCAACGTCGCCATCACCTATGAAAAGCTGCTGCAGCGCGAAGAACTGAGCGCCACGCAATCCGCACTGGTCGCCATCATGGGCGAAGCGATCGAGACGCGCTCGCCGGCTGCCGGAGGCCACGTGGACCGCGTCGGCCGGATTGCCGCCATGCTGGGCGAGGAGCTGGACATGCCGCCGGCCGCGGTGCGCCAACTGCGCCAGGCCGCGCCGCTGCACGATATCGGCCACGCCGGCGTCCCTGACGCCATCCTGCACCATCCCGGTGCGCTCGATGCGGCGCAATGGGAGCGCATGCGCATGCACTGCGATATCGGCGCGGACATGCTGTCGCGCTCCAACCAGCCCGTGCTGCAGCTGGCCGCGCGCATCGCGCGCGAGCACCATGAACGCTGGGACGGCAAGGGTTATCCGCGCCGCCTGGGCGGCGCCCAGATTTGCCTGCCCGCGCGCATCACGGCGCTGGCCGACTTTGTCGACGCGATGGCCAGTCCGCGCCCGTGGCGCGGTCCGCACACGCTGGACGAAGCCCTGCAGGCCGTGGCCGAAGATCATGGCCAGCGCTTCGATCCGGCGCTGGCCAGCCTGCTGCTGTCGCGCAGCGACTGGCTGCACGCCCTGTACCGCATGCAGCCGGCCCGCGCAGGAGGTCCATGATGAGCACTCCGCTGTACTCGCAAGGCGATGCGCGCATCCTCGCCGAAGCGGCGCTGCGTTCCATCACGGCCGCCACGGCGCGCGCTCGCGGCGAGGAATTCTTCCGCGTGCTGGTGCACGACCTGGCCCAGGCGCTGGACGTGATGTACGTGATCTGCGGCCGGGTCATCACCATGCCCGATGGCCAGGAAGGCATACGCACGCTGGCTGTCTGGGCCGGCCAGGATTTTCAGCCGAATATCGAATACAGCCTGCAGCACACGCCCTGCAGCAATGTGAAAGACCAGACCATGTGCTTCCACGGCAGCGGCATCCAGCAGGATTACCCGCTCGATACGCTGCTGGTGCAAATGTGCGCGGAAAGCTATGTCGGCATGCCGATGGTCGATACCGAGGGCAAGTCGCTGGGCATCCTGTCGGCCATCGACGTCAAGCCTATCGACGAGAACAAGCGGCTGCTGGCGCTGTCCCTGCTGTCCATCTTTGCCGCGCGCGCGGCGGCCGAGCTGCAGCACCAGGAGCGCGAGGCCCTGCTGGAGGAGCGGGTCGAGCGGCGCACGGAAGCGCTGCGCGCCGCCCAGGCCAGCCTGGTGGAGCAGGAAAAGCTTGCCGCGCTGGGCGCCCTGGTGGCGGGCGTGGCGCATGAAGTGAATACGCCGGTGGGCGTGGCGCTGACGGCGGCGTCCGCAATGAGCAGCTATACCGGGCAACTGGTGGAAACCCTGAACGCACCCAAGGTGAGCCGCTCGGACCTGGTCAACCTGGCCGGGCGCCTGAACGATGCGGCGGCCCTGATCGAATCGAACCTGCACCGCGCGGCGGAATTGATCGGCAATTTCAAGCAGCTGGCGGTGGACCAGGGCACCGAGCATGTGAGCACCCTGGTGCTGCATGATTATGTGCATGGCGTGGTGTCGGCGCACAGCCCGGAACTGCGCAAGGCGGGTATCAAGGTGGTGCTGGATATTGACAGCATGCTCCGTCCGCGCCTGCCGCCGGGGAAATTTTCCCAGGTGCTGTCCAACCTGCTGATGAATGCGGCCCGCCACGCCTATCCGAAAGGGCAGGGCGGCGAGGTGCGCGTGAGTGCGCGGCGCGATGGCGACTGGTTGCTGATGGAATTTGCCGACGACGGCGCCGGCATGGAGGATGGTGTGCGCGAGCGCATTTTCGAGCCCTTCTTCACCACCAAGCGCGGGCAGGGCGGCTCAGGCCTGGGCATGCACATCGTCTACACCATCATGCACCAGATGGGTGGGCAGGTGGAGGTGCGCAGCGGCGCAGGCGCGGGCAGCACCTTCAGCCTGCGCATGCCGATGGAAGTTAAGGCTTGCCAGCCGCTCCAAACCGACTGATTCCAATACTCCGGAATTTATCGCACCACTGGAAGGTGGTGTTGAACATTGCTTTGTTGAAAATAAATCAATGCTGGCGTAGCATGGGAGTTGCTGTTCGGTATTTCTATTAAATGAATAGGAGGTGGGGATGAAAAAGACTGGTCTGCTTGCTTGCCTGGGATTGATGTTAGGAACCGCGTGCGCGGACGAACTGGGCGATGCGCAAATGCTATGGGAAAAAAAGAATTTCGCAGCGGCTTTTCAAGCGTTCAACAGACTCGCTCAGGCCGGTAACTCCGCGGCGCAGCAGCAGCTGGGTGAAATGTACGGTTTTGGCGAGGGCACGAACGAGGACCTCGGTCTGGCCACACAGTGGCTGGAGAGAGCAGTGCGGGGAGGAAGCAAGGAAGCGCCCGCATCACTGGAACTGGTGCGCCGGCGTGCTGCACACAAGGCGGATATCCAGTGGTATACGGACAAATTCGATGGTGGCGATGCGCGCTATGAAAAGTTCGCTTGCTTAGCACCGAGTGTGCCGGCCCTGTCCAAGACCGTTCCAGAAATCAAGGCAGTCGACGCCGCAGTCGGGGCGTGGCGGGAGTGCTATGGCCGCTTCGCCGCCAATCTGAACGCCAAGGCTGCGCCGACGAATACTATTCCGGCGAACGTGCTCGAACTGATGAACCAGGAAGAATTCGAACGCGCGAGCACTCATATAGGTAGGGTGTACACCGGCATTGCAAAGCAGGCGCAAGCTAGTGCGGACGAGATCACCAAGAAGATGGCGTCCTGGCGCAAGGCGACAGAAGACTACGTGACAACCTACGACAAGCAGAACAAAGCCGAAATGACACGCCTGCAATTGCAGAATGATATCGATGCAAAGGCGTTCCAGAACATGCAGCAGACCAGCGTGCTGCCAAAGAAGTAGCTGCCAGGGCACCTTGCTGTTGTAAAGTTACGTCATAATTCGATCATATTTCGCGTCAGCACAGTTTGCTGAACTGTTCAGCTACGAACTATGGCATTATTGCCGTTGCAGTTTTTTGGACAGCTGAAGATGGATCACTAACGGCCAGATAATGGCCGGGTTTCTTGTGCTGTCGGATTTAAATATACGGCATGCACAGATAATCATTTATTGCGGCGCAATAAATGATTATCTGTGCATGCCGTATTTTTTTTCGGGGGGGATGAAATCGCTGGCTCCTTCTAATCGAGTCCTCCGCCTCCTCACTTTGCCATTATTAAGGCCAAATTGATGCCTTTGGGAAATTATTTCTATGGAATAATATTCTGTAAAAATCGCATAAGCTAAATTTAAAATTGAATATCAGAATATTTTTAAATAAAAATTTGACACGATACAGATAAATTTAAATTTTACATTGCACCAAAATGGTGCGATGAGCGCAGATTTTGTGCAACTCCGTTGTTTCTTTGCATAAAATTAGTTGCGCTGTTGACAGCTTTGGCGTCGATATGATTTTATAGAATGATAAGCTTCCTGAATGAAGGTTTATTTCAGGCTTGTTTATTGATTTTGCTTTATGAAGTCCTTAGGTTGAAGGCTAACTGTGCGATATAAAATCTGCTCGCACAGCTTTTTTGGTTTATTAGATTGGGACAAACACATGATTAGAAAGAAAATCCTGGTTCGCGCATTGCAAGTTGCCTTCGGTGCGGCGGCCATGTCGGCAGCGATGGTTCCGCCAGCAATGGCGCAATCGAACGCGGCCGGTAACATCTTTGGCCGTGTTGACGGCGGCGCGGCTACCGTCGTGTTGCACAACATCGACACGGGTGCTAAGCGTACGGTAACGACCGATGGAAGTGGCCGCTACAATGCGACCGCAATGACGCCAGGCCACTACAAAGTCGAACTGGTGCGCAACGGCCAAACCGAGAAAACTGTTGAAGTCGACGTGATTGTGGGCCAGGGTGTCGAAGCATCGTTTGCAGCAGTGCAGTCCGTGCAAGTGACTGGCCGCCGCAGCCGTATCGACGTGTCGAACACCAACAATGGTGCAACCTTCACTGCCAAGGAACTGACCAAACTGCCAATCCAGCAGTCTGTTGACGCAATCATCCAGCTGGCACCGAACACCACGCGCGCCGACTCCCGTTACGCCGGCGGTGCTTCCTTCGGTGGCGGTGGCGCTTCCGAAAACGCTTATTACATCAATGGCTTCCCTGTCACCAACCCGCTGACCCAGCTGGGCGCCTCCGAACTGCCGTTCGGCGCGATCTCGCAGGCACAGATCCTGACCGGTGGCTTCGGTGCTGAATTCGGCCGTTCGGTAGGTGGCGTGGTCAACGTCACCACCAAGGCCGGTACCAATAACTGGGAAGTGGGTGGCAGCGTAAGCTGGGAGCCAAGCTCGCTGCGCGCAAAGTACAAGAATTCTTACTATGAGAAGACTGGTGGCTCGTTGAACGGTGCAACCGACGGCACCCTGTATATCCGTAACGACCAGCGCGAACGTACCGAGAAGATGTTTGGCGCTTACGTTGGCGGCCCTATCATCCAGGATAAGCTGTTTATGTTCGTGGCCGCTGAGGGCCGCAAGTATGATCAGGAACGCGTGAACCCGCTGGGCTCCGCCGGTATTCGTACTTCGGCCAATGTAGGCCGTTCGGGCTGGGAGGAAACCAACGACAAGATCGAACGCTATACCGCCAAGTTCGATTGGAACATCACCGACAACCATCGCCTGGAAGCGACCCTGATCGGCGACAATTCGAAGACCGATCGTAAGCTGTACGGCTATGATTACACCACCGGCACTCATGGCTCGACCGTGAATGCTTCCCAGCACTACAAGAATAGCGCTGACTTCACTCCAAACGTCGGTGGTGACGTGCAGATCTTCCGCTACGTGGGCAATATTACCGATGACTTCACGATTTCCGCGCTGACCGGTAAGAGCAAGCAGAAGAGCTACAACAAGTACGACTCCGTCAACGGTGTGGACGTGTCCACCCTGTTCCAGGTGTCGGCTGCAAGTAACGCTCGTGTGCCTGGCCTGAACTACTCGAGCCCGCAGCTGCTGGTCAATGCAGTGGACAACGCCAACTCGGAAAGCGAAGTGCGTGCTTCCCGTCTGGACCTGGAATACAAACTCCAGAACCACACCCTGCGCGGCGGCTTTGACAACGTGAAACTGGATTCCTCGCAAGTCGGGCAGAACTACGGCGGCGGCGGTATCTGGGTATACACCCGTGTTGCCAACCCGAACGCACTGCAAACCTTCGGCCCGACCAAGGCAACCACAGCCAGCGGCGGTGGCTACGGCACCCAGGGTTACATCGTGTCCAAGCGCCTGTTCGCCAGTGTGACTGACGCGGGCTCCCACCAGGATGCACGCTACCTGGAAGACCGCTGGCAGATCAATAAGGACATTCTGCTGACCGTGGGCGTACGTGATGAAGGCTTCAAGAACATCAACGGCGACGGCGAAACCTTCCTGGAAGTTAAGCACAAAGTCCAGCCGCGCGTAGCCGCAGCCTGGGACGTGAACGGTGATGCTTCCTTCAAGGTGTTCGGTAGCGCAGGCCGTTATGCTCTGCAGATCCCGACCCACCTGGCAGTGCGCGGCGCTTCCCGTTCGACCCTGACCCGCCAGGCATTCACCTACACCGGTACCGACGCAAACGGCCTGCCGCTGGGCCTGAATCCGATCTCGGGCGTGTACTCGGTCAACAACGAACTCGGCCAGTCCAAGGACGCGAAGACTGTCTCGGCACAGGACATCGAAGCAACCTTCCAGGATGAATTGACCCTGGGCTTCGAAAAAGCTGTTTCCGCAGACCTGAACGTGGGCGCGAAAGCCACCTATCGTAAGCTGAAAGCCACGATCGACGACTACTGCGATACTCGTCTGATCGACAAGTACGCCGAAGATCACAATATCAAAGTGACCAATCCGGCTTACTTCAGCTGCGCATCGTTCAATCCGGGCCAGGACACCACCTTCCTGGTGGACTACACCGGCAACAAGACCTACTCGACGGTTCACCTGACCGCCGCCGAAATGGGCTTCGAGAAGGCCAAGCGTACTTACGCCGCACTGGATTTGTTCGCTGAACATCCGCTGCGCAATGGCTGGTACGGCCGCGTGAACTACACTTGGTCCCGCAGCAAGGGCAACACCGAAGGCCAGACTCGTTCGGACAATGCACAGACCGACGTCGCAGCAACCTCCACCTGGGATAACCCAGAACTGATGGTTGGCGCTAACGGCTTGCTGCCTAACGATCGTAAGCACCAGGTTAAGGCATTCGGCTTCTACGAAGTGACCCCTGAATGGAACGTTGGCGGTAACTTCCTGGCTGCCGCCGGCCGCCCACGCAGCTGCTTTGGCTGGAATCCTGCTACCCCGGGTGAAGTGGACTACGGTTCGGTGTACTTCTACTGCGACAAGCCAGTTCAGCGTGGCACCGTGGGCAACCTGCCATGGGATATCCGTCTGGACCTGAATGTGGCCTACCGTCCGAACTTCATCAAGGGCCTGGCGTTCAAGATGGACGTGTTCAACGTGGCTAACAAGCAGACCGCGCAGACCATCGACGAGACCTACAATGTGGGCAGCTCGACCGATATCAGCCCGACCTATGGTCGTGTGATCAGCTACACCGCGCCGCGCGCTGTGAAATTCACCGTGGAATACAACCACCGCTTCTGATTCTTGAAGTAGGCGTTGCAAATGAAAACCGCTGGCCTCGGCCAGCGGTTTTTTTATAAGCTGCAGCAATGTGCCGGCAGTGCCGGTCACGCCATTGCGATCGCTCAGTCCCTGCCCGCCATCGAGAGTGCCACCGCCTCGGCCACCTTGATGCCGTCTACACCGGCCGACAGGATGCCTCCGGCATAGCCTGCGCCTTCGCCGGCGGGGAACAGGCCTCGCGTATTCAGGCTTTGGAAATCCTCGTCGCGGCGCTTGATGCGGATGGGGGAGGAGGTGCGCGTTTCGAGGCCAGTGAGCACGGCGTCTTCCTTGAAGTAGCCGCGGATCTGCTTGTCGAATGCCGGGAAGGCCTCGCGCAGGGCGGTGACTGCATATTCTGGCAGGATGGTAGCCAGGTCGGTCAGGTGTACTTGCGGTTTATAAGATGGAACCACGGTGCCGAAGTCCGTTGAAGGGCGGCCTGCCACAAAATCCCCCATCAATTGTCCTGGCGCGCTGTAATTGCTGCCACCCAGTACAAACGCTTTCTCTTCCAGGCGCCGCTGGAATTCGATGCCGGCCAGTGGGTGGCCCGGATAGTCTTCCGGCGAAATGCTGACCACGATGGCGCTATTGGCGTTGCGCTCGGCGCGCGAATACTGGCTCATGCCATTGGTCACCACGCGGCCAGGTTCGGAGGCGGCCGCCACGACGGTGCCGCCAGGACACATGCAGAAGCTGTACACAGCCCGGCCATTGGACGCATGGTGCACCAACTTGTAATCGGCCGCGCCCAGGATCGGGTGGCCTGCGTTGGGGCCGAAGCGGCACTTGTCGATCAGCGATTGCGGGTGCTCGACGCGGAAGCCGATCGAGAATGGCTTGGCCTCGATGAAGACGCCGCGGTCGTACAGCATCTGAAAGGTATCGCGCGCGCTGTGGCCGACTGCCAGCACCACGTGGTCGGCGGCCAGCCGTTCGCCATTGTTCAGGATCAGGCCGCGTACCTGGCGTTGTCCCTCGCGCTCTTCAATCTCGATGTCGCTGACCTTGGCTTCGAAGCGGATTTCACCACCCAGTGCCGTGATTTCCTCGCGCATCGCTTCCACCATCTTTACCAGGCGGAAGGTGCCGATGTGCGGCTTGCTGACATAGATGATTTCCTCCGGCGCGCCGGCTTTGACGAACTCCGTCAGCACCTTGCGGCCGTAATGCTTCGGGTCCTTGATCTGGCTGTACAGCTTGCCGTCGGAGAAGGTGCCTGCGCCGCCTTCTCCGAACTGCACGTTCGACTCTGGATTGAGTTCGCGTTTGCGCCAGAAGCCAAAGGTGTCCTTGGTTCGCTCGCGCACTGTCTTACCGCGTTCAAGAATAATGGGTTTCAGTCCCATCTGCGCCAGGATCAATCCAGCAAACAGCCCACAAGGTCCCATGCCGATTACCACGGGCCGCAACTGGCTGCCAGTTGCGTTGACATTCTCCGCCACGAACTTGTAGCTGGTGTCAGGTGAAGACATCAGGTGACGGTCGTGCGTAAGGCGCTGGAGAATGCCTTTATCATCGGTGGTCGAGACATCCAGCGAATAAATCAGCACGATGGCGGACTTCTTGCGTGCATCATAGCTGCGCTTATAAATCGTGTAGCCGGTCATCTGCGCAGGCTCAATCTGCAAGCGCGCGACAATGGCGGCGGTCAGTTCTTCTTCGCTGTGGTCGAGCGGGAGTCTAACTTCGTTCAGTCTTAGCATAGGTGTAATCTGGTAGAGCGACCGTGGCAGTGATGGCCTGTCAAAAGCGCTATTTTACCCGGCGACGCTGAGGCTGTTGGGACGTTCAGCGGGCTGCCCGCGCTGCGCACTGCATAGGGTGGACTGACAACGACGCCCCCGGCGCGGATTTCACCCCGGTCGACGAAGCTGATGTGAATGGGTAAAAAAAGCGCCCGAAGGCGCTTTGTAAGAAGGAGGGGAACTACTGACGTATCGCTTTCAAAGCATCGTCAATGGCCTCTGGCCGAAATCCGGTAATTAGGCGATCGCCGATCAGGATAACAGGAACTGACTTGACATTCAGCGACGCATATTGCTTATGCGCAGTATCGGATTCATCGACATTAAAGTCCGAATAGACCACCTTCTTTTCGGAGAGGTATTTACGCGCCTTGGCACAGAAGGGACAGGTTGTCGTGCCATACAGTACTATCTTGTTGTTCGCATTAGCGAAATGGTTGGCGTAATTTCCCTCTTGATATGGGCGCTCAAGCAGTTTTGGCAGTTTTGCGGCAGCTAAGCCCACCGCCAGTCCTGCCACAAGGACTAGGGTATATACCCCAATGACTTTTAATTTTTTAGCGACCATATCTCGCATGTCCACCTGACGCTCAAGGCACCATGCAATCGTGCATGCAGATGTCGTAAGCCCGCGAACAGGCGCCCGGACCTTGAACCTTCAGGCATTCAATATTCTCAGCTTGGCAGAACGCCTGGCATTCGCCAAGATCTGCCGCATAGGCAAACGACATCGCTGCACCAAATGCAAAAATAAAAGTCATCAGCTTCTTCATCCGATTCTCCTCAAAGTTCATATGGGGTGGAACGGCAAACACATAACGTTATTCGTTTTGTGAAGCAAGGCGACTATATTTCCAATCTAAAATATTGTCAATTAATTAAAGTTACTTCTGAGTTAATAGTGACTGAGAACACTGGCCGGCGGCCCCAAACTTGGGAACATAGACTTGTTACATGCCGCCCCAGGCGGCATTCAGCACCGCAACGGCCGCGAGAGCGGCCGTTTCCGTTCGCAGCACGCGCGGGCCGATGGAGAGGGGCAGGGCGCCCTGGCGCAGGGCTTCGGCTTCCTCCTCGTCGGAGAAGCCGCCTTCGGGGCCGACCATGATGGTGAGCGCCTGCGGTGGCTGGTGGCGGGCCCAGTCGGCCAGCGATTCGGTGGCGCGCGGCGACAGCAGTACGCGCTTGTGCAGGTCGTGCTGGCCGATCCAGTCGCGGAATTCCATCGGTTCGGCCAGCTGGGCCAGGCGGTTGCGTCCGCTCTGTTCGGAGGCGGAGACGATCACGCCTTGCCAGTGCGCCAGCTTTTTCCCGGCGCGCTCGGCGGACAGGCGCACCACGCAGCGCCGTGCGGCCAGCGGCTGCACGGTCGCCACGCCCAGCTCCACGGCCTTCTCGATGATCCAGTCCATTTTGCTGGCTTCGGGCAGGGCCTGGGCCAGGGTGATGGCGTAGGGCAGTTCGGCCTCGCGCGGGGTGAAGACCTTGATTTCTGCGCTGGCGCGCTTCTTCTGCACATCGGTCAGCACCGCCGTGTACTCGCCGCCTTCGCCGTTGAACAGGGTCAGCGTGTCTCCGGGCCCCATGCGCACCACGTGGATATGGTGGGCGACTTCCTGCGGCAGATCGAGGATCAGGCCGATGGCGAGGGGCTGGGCGACATGAAAACGGGGCATCTGGATGGGTTAAATTCTTGAAAATGCACTAATTTTAAGCGTTCGTGTCACGCTCTGGTAAAATATTGGGCTCAGTGGCGGGCCGCCGCCGCAGCGCAACAGAATTCCAACCTTCTTCGAATCACCACGATGAAACCTACGCTCCCCTTCACCAAAATGGCCAATGCGATCCGCGCGCTGGCAATGGACGCTGTTCAGAAGGCCAATTCCGGCCACCCCGGCATGCCAATGGGCATGGCTGAAATCGCTGTGGCCCTGTGGAGCGGCCACCACCGCCACAACCCGGCCAACCCGGCCTGGCCTAACCGCGACCGCTTCCTGCTGTCCAACGGCCACGGCTCGATGCTGCACTATGCGCTGCTGCACCTGAGCGGCTACGAGCTGTCGATGGAAGACATCAAGAACTTCCGCCAGCTGCACTCCAAGACCCCGGGTCACCCGGAAGTCGACATCACCCCGGGTGTGGAAACCACCACCGGCCCACTGGGCCAGGGCATCGCCAACGCGGTCGGCATGGCGCTGGCTGAATGGCTGCTGGCAAACGAATTCAACAAGCCTGGCTTCGACGTGGTCGACCACTACACCTACGCCTTCATCGGCGACGGCTGCCTGATGGAAGGCATCTCGCACGAGGTGTGCTCGCTGGCCGGCACCCTGGGCCTGAAGAAGCTGATCGCCCTGTACGACGACAACGGCATTTCGATCGACGGCAAGGTGGAAGGCTGGTTCACCGACGATACGCCGAAGCGTTTCGAATCCTACGGCTGGAACGTAATCCGCAATGTGGACGGCCACGACGTGGCTGCCGTGTCCGCAGCGATCGAAGCGGCCAAGAAGTCCGACAAGCCGACCCTGGTCTGCTGCAAGACCATCATCGGCAAGGGCTCGCCGAACCTGCAAGGCGGCGACAAGGTGCACGGCGCCGCGCTGGGCGAGAAGGAAGTCGCAGCGGTGCGCGAGCACATCAGCTGGGGCGCCGAGCCGTTCGACATTCCGCACGACGTGGCGGAAGCCTGGAGCTTCAAGGAGCAGGGCGCCCAGTTCGAAAACACCTGGCTGGAAATGTTCAACAAGTACGCCGCCCAGTACCCGACCGAGGCCGCTGAACTGAAGCGCCGCATGGCAGGCGACCTGCCGGCCAACTTCGACGCCACCCTGCAGGCCGCCATCGCCGCCTGCGTGGAAAAGAAGGAAACCATCGCCACCCGCAAGGCATCGCAGAACGCGATCCAGGCGCTGGCTCCGATCCTGCCGGAATTCCTGGGCGGTTCGGCCGACCTGACCGGTTCCAACCTGACCAACTGGAAGGAAATCGTTCCTGTCCGTTCCGGCAAGCCGGGCAACCACATCAACTACGGCGTGCGCGAGTTCGGCA
The DNA here is from genome assembly GCF_044055365.1 of Pseudoduganella sp. UC29_106. Taxonomy (NCBI): domain Bacteria; kingdom Pseudomonadati; phylum Pseudomonadota; class Betaproteobacteria; order Burkholderiales; family Oxalobacteraceae; genus Pseudoduganella; species Pseudoduganella sp. UC29_106. The sequence goes on from NZ_CP171977.1 coordinate 1,050,693, forward strand.
TGTCCGCCATCATGAACGGCGTGGCCCTGCACGGCGGCTACATCCCGTTCGGCGCGACTTTCCTGACCTTCTCCGATTACAGCCGCAACGCCCTGCGCATGGCTGCGCTGATGAAGCAGCGTTCGATCTTCGTGTTCACCCACGACTCGATCGGCCTGGGCGAAGACGGTCCGACCCACCAGTCCGTTGAGCACATCTCCGCGCTGCGCCTGATCCCGAACCTGGACAACTGGCGTCCGGCCGACACCGTCGAATCGATGGTGGCATGGGGTGCGGCAGTGAAGCGCACCGACGGTCCTGCAACCCTGATCTTCTCGCGCCAGAACCTGCCGTTCATCGAACGCTCCGAGCAGGCGATTGCCGACATCGCGCGCGGCGGCTATGTGCTGTCCGACGAAGCGGGCGCAAAAGCCATCATCATCGCCACCGGTTCGGAAGTCGAGCTGGCCATGAAGGCCGCCGCTGAACTGAAGGCAGCCGGCACGCCGGTGCGCGTGGTGTCCATGCCGTCGACCGACGTGTTCGACCGCCAGGATGCTGCTTACAAGGCTTCCGTGCTGACCAAGGGCCTGCCGCGCGTCGCCATCGAGGCGGGCGTGACCGATTTCTGGTACAAGTATGTTGGCCTGGAAGGCGCCGTCGTAGGCATCGACAGCTTCGGCGAATCCGCCCAGCCGGTGTGCTGTTCAAGCACTTCGGCTTCACTGTCGAAAATGTGGTTGCTAAAGTTAAGTCTGTTCTGGCCTAAGCCGCACCGGCGCACAACGGCCCCAACGGGGCTGTAGGGCGGATCATTGATCCGCCGTGTGTGCGGTCCGACGGCCTACGAGGAAACAATTTCTTTTAAACAGGAGCACATGTAATGACGATCAAGGTAGCAATCAACGGCTACGGCCGCATCGGCCGCAACGTACTGCGCGCTTTCTACGAAGGCGGCAAGAAGCAGGACATCCAGATTGTGGCCATCAACGACCTGGGTAACGCCGAGTCCAACGCCCACCTGACCCGCTACGACACCGCCCACGGCAAGTTCCCAGGCACCGTGACCGTGGAAGGCGACAACATGATCGTGAACGGCGACAAGATCCGCGTGTTCGCGCAGCGCAACCCGGCCGAAATCCCGTGGGGCGAGCTGGGCGTGGACGTGGTGCTCGAGTGCACCGGCTTCTTCACCACCAAGGAAAAGGCTTCGGCCCACCTGAAGGGCGGCGCGAAGAAGGTTGTGATCTCCGCTCCGGGCGGCAAGGACGTTGACGCTACCATCGTGTACGGCGTGAACCACCAGACCCTGAAAGCGTCGGACACCGTGATTTCGAACGCTTCCTGCACCACCAACTGCCTGGCCCCGCTGGTCAAGCCCCTGCATGACGCCATCGGCCTGGAAACCGGCCTGATGACCACCGTGCACGCCTACACCAACGACCAGGTGCTGACCGACGTGATGCACGAAGACCTGCGCCGCGCCCGTTCCGCCACCCAGTCCATGATCCCGACCAAGACCGGCGCTGCCGCCGCGGTTGGCCTGGTGCTGCCTGAGCTGAACGGCAAGCTGGACGGCTACGCGATCCGCGTGCCGACGATCAACGTGTCGATCGTCGACCTGTCCTTCATCGCCAAGCGCGACACCACTGTGGAAGAGATCAACAAGATCATGAAGGAAGCTTCCGAAGGCGCGCTGAAAGGCATCCTGACCTACAACACCGAGCCGCTGGTGTCCGTGGACTTCAACCACAACCCGGCTTCGTCGAACTTCGACGCGACCCTGACCAAAGTGTCCGGCAAGCTGGTGAAGGTTTCGTCCTGGTACGACAACGAGTGGGGCTTCAGCAACCGCATGCTGGATACCACCGTGGCGCTGATGGCTGCCAAGTAATCCCTCGCTATCGCGAACAAAAAAAGCGCCCTCCGGGGCGCTTTTTTTTTGCTTAAAACCCGAGGCGTGAACCTGGTGTCTGCCACATCGTGGCAGACACCTGCTTTATGCCGTGGGTTTTAAGAAGGACAGCGGCGCGCCAAGGAAAGGCGTCAGGCCAGCCCGGCAATGCGGGCGAGGCGCTGGGATTCGGCGCGGACGGCGTCGCGCAGCTCGTCGGGGCCCTGGATGGTGAAGTCGAAGGTGAGGGAGGCGAGCATGCGGGCGAACCAGGTGTGGCTGGTGGTGGTCGTGTGCAGCTGGATGCCGGCGGGCGTGGGCACCAGGGGCCCGACGTAGCGGCCGAGCTCGCGGGTGGCGCTGTCGAGGTCGGTGTGCAGCAGGACGTGGGCTGGCAGGCCGCGCGGCAGGGTGGCGAGGGCGTGCTGCAGGTGGGCGGCGGTGTCGAAGTTGTCCGGCTTTTCAAAGGCTTCGCCGGTTTCGCGCACGTCGGCCACGCGGTCGAGGCGGAAGGAGCGGATCGCCAGGCGCAGGCGGCACAGGCCGACCGCGTACCAGCGCGTGTGCGAAAACACCAGGCCGTAGGGATCGAACTCGCGGCGCATCGGCACGCCTTCCGGCGGACGGTATTCGAAGCTGACGCGATGCTGGGTCTGGGCCGCCATGGCCAGCGCGGTCAGCTCGCTGGTCAGGGCAGGGCGGGGCGGCTGGGTGAGCGTCCAGCGCGTGTCGGGCACATCCAGCACGGCGGTTTCGCGCAGCGCCTGCACGCTGCCTTGCAGCGCAGGCGGCATCACGCGCTCCAGCTTGGACTGGGCGCTGGCGACGGCCGGCGCGGTGTCGGCCAGCCGCAACGAGCGCACCGCCATCAGGCCCAGCGCAACGGCGCTGGCTTCCTCATTGGTGAACATCAGCGGCGGCAGCTTGAAGCCGGGCACCAGCATGTAACCACCGTAGCGTCCCCGTTCCGACGTGATCGGAATCCCGAGCTCTTCCAGCATCGCGATGTAGCGGCGCAGGCTGCGGCGGTCGATGCCGAGGCGCTCGGCCATGTCGGCGCCGGAAATCTGGCGCTGGCTTTGCAGCATCTCGAGGATGGTCAGTGCTTTGATGGCTGGTTTGGACATATTGCAATCATCGCATGCAATGAGGGGCAATTTTGCCCTATTTCACCCGCACAATGCATGGCATTCCCTCCCAATAAATAAGAAGAGGCAATACCATGGAACCCATCCTGTACTATGGCGCACCGCACGGTTGCGCCTTCGGCACCATCGTCGCGCTCGAATGGCTGTGCCGTCCCTACCGCCTGCTGCGCCTGGAACTGCCGGGCCAGCCCAATCCCATGTTGCAAACAGAGGGACGCGTGATGCGCGACTGCCGCGAAATCCTGCGCCACCTGGCGTCGCGCCGCCGCTACCTGCTGGGCTACCGTTCCGGCACGGTGGACCACGCCCGCCTGGAACGCCTGATCGATACCATGCATGAGGAATTCCAGGGCGGCGAGGCGCGCCTGGCGGCCATATGCGCCCACCTGGACGCACAACTGGCGGACCGCGAATGGCTGGACGGAAACAAGCGCACCGTCGCCGACGCCTGCCTGGTTGCCGCCGTGCGCTGGGCAGAGCGCGATGCGGGCCTGGAACTGGGCCGCTATCCGCGCCTGCAGCAATACGTGGCCGAGCTGCATGGCGACCCGGCCGTGTTCTTTGCTGACGCGATCGAAACCCGCCGCCCGGCCGTCACCAGCGGCCGCTTCCGTGGCCACCTGAGCCTGGACGAAGTGGATTTGCCGCTGGCTGCCTAATACAGCGTGATCTCGTAGCCGAAGCGGGCCGCGGCCGCGACGATGTGCTCGCCCATCAGGCGGCGGGCCAGGGGCGCATCGCGCTCGGCCAGCGCGCGCACGACGGCTTCGTGCTCGGCGCGCGCATCGTGCGGGATGTGGCCGAACATCGGGCCGTGGCGCGCAAAGTTGGACGCAATCAGCGGACGCATGGGCTCCAGCACAGTGCGGATCAGCGCCACCAGGTAATCGTTGCCCGAAGCGGCAGCCACAGCGCGGTGAAATTCCAGGTCGGCGTTGACGGTCGCGGCCGTGGGCGCGCCTTCGAAGCGCATGCGCTCCACCGCTTCCTGGATGGGCTTCAGCTTACGCGGCGTCATATGCAGGGCGGCCAGCGCGGCGGCCTGGCCCTCCAGCGCCGCGCGTACTTCGAACATATTGCGGATCGTATCGTCGCCCTCGAGCAGCTGGGCGCTGATGGGCTGCAGTGGTTCAGCCGACGGCTGGGCGGCGGCGACGAAGGCCCCCAAGCCCTGGCGTGATGTAACCAGCCCGCGGGCGCGCAGGGTGGCGATCGCTTCGCGCACCACATTGCGGCTGACGCCGAAATTCTCGGACAGGAACAGCTCGGTCGGCAGGCGGTCGCCGGGCCGCAGTCGGCCAGCCTCGATCTCGTCGCTGAGCGCGTGCACGATGTGCTCAGCCAGATGCGGCCGGCGCTCAACCGGCAGGACGTTCAGTTTGGCCATGTAGCTTGCCTCCTTGTCAGCTTATTCTACATCCAGGCATTTGTTCCTGGCGTGAACAACGCTTGTTCCATGATGTTCACTTGTAGGACAAGAGGATGTTCCCTAAGCTGGATTTACCACCCCCAGCCAGGAGACTTCCATGAAAATCGCACATATCGAAACCATCCATCTGCGTATTCCCTTCACCACAGGCGGCCCGTCCGCTGGAGGCGTGTGGGGCGGCAAGGACTTGCAGATGGTCGATTCCCTTGTCGTCAAAGTCACCGCGGACGACGGCACCGTCGGCTGGGGCGAAACTTTCGGCTTCACCGCCATCCCGTCCGTTAAAGCGGTGATCGACACTATCCTCGGTCCGGAAATAATCGGACGGAATATTCACCAGCGTGAAAAGCTGATGGTGGAGCTGCAGAAGAAGTTCCACATCTTCGGCCGCAGCGGCGCCTTTATCTACGGGCTGTCCGCCATCGATATCGCGCTGTGGGACATCGCCGGCAAGGCCGCCGGCCAGCCCGTGCACGCCCTGCTGGGCGGCGCCGAAGCGACGTCGCTGGCCACCTACGCCAGCCTGATTCGCTATGCCGACCCGGAACTGGTGCGCGTGAATGTGCAGCGCGCCGTGAAGGACGGCTACAAGTACCTGAAGCTGCATGAAATCGATCCCGCCACCGTGGCCGCCGCGCGCGAGGCGGCCGGTCCGGACATCGAAATCACGCTGGACGTGAACGCCCCCTGGACCGTTCGCGAAGCGCTGGACATGGCCGACAGGCTGCGCCCCTACAACCTGCGCTGGATCGAGGAACCCGTTTGGCCGCCGGAAGATTATGACGGCCTGGCCACGGTGCGCAAACAGGGCGGCATCCCTGTCGCGGCAGGCGAAAACGCTTCGACGCTGATGGACTTCCAGCACATGCTGAAGGCGGGCGCGGTCGACTTCATCCAGCCCAGCCCTTCGAAAATGGGCGGCATCACCGAATTGCGCAAGGTGTATGCGCTGGCGAATGCGCACAGCACCGAAGTGCGCGTGCACACCTTCTACGACGGTCCCGGCCTGCTGGCCAGCGTTCACGCCAGCGCGGCGCTGGGCGGGCCGAAGTCCATCGTCGAATGGCGCTACTTCGACCTCGAAGCGCAGCTCTATGGCGACGCGATCATCCCGAAAGAGGGCCGGATCGTCGTGCCGCAAGGCCCGGGCCTTGGCCTGGAACCGAATCCGGATGTGATCCGCGACTACCGCATCTGACAACAAAGAGAGGAGTGGAGACATCATGTTTGAACGGATCATTGGGCCCATCCTGCCCGTCGCCTTCATCATCTTCCTGGGCTACTTCGCGGGCAAGCGCAAGCGGCTGGACAAGGGCGACAGCCTGGTCATCAGCCGAGTGGTACTCGGCTACATCTTCCCGGCCCTGCTGCTGGTCGGCATGGCGAGCACGCCGCGCGAACAGCTGCTGGACTTCAGGCTGGTGCTGGCAACCTTCATCGGCATCATGGGCATGTACTTGATCGCTCTCGCCATCGGCTGGTGGAAGTACCGCGAGCTGAAGGCGGCCACGCTGAAGGGCTTCGTCAACGGCTATCCGGACGCCGCCTTCATGGGCATCCCCATCCTGGGCACCATGTTCGGCGCGGGCAGCATTTATTCGGTGCTGGTGCTGAACATCATCGCCAGCCTGCTGATGATTCCCTTGACGACGATGCTGCTGACGATCGCGTCCGGCGAAGGCAGCGGCGCGCAGGCGTTCAAAACCAGCATGGCGGCGGCGGTGAAGCGCCCGCTGATGTGGGCGCCGGCGCTGGGCATCCTGTGCTCGCTGCTGCAGCTGAAGTTCCCGCCGCTGGTGGCGGAAACGTTCACCATGCTCGGCAAGGCAACGCCTGGCGTGTCGCTGCTGTGCCTCGGGTTGATCATGTCGTCCGAAGCGCTGAAGATGTCCGGCGAGATCTGGACCAATATCGGACTGAAGCTGCTGGTGCATCCAGCCCTGATGATTGCCGCCATCGTGGGACTGGGCGTGCATGGACAGTATGCGCAGCAAATGATCCTGCTGGCGGCGCTGCCTTCGGCTACGATTCCGGCCATGTTTGCGAACGAGGCGGGGGCTTATCAGAGCGAGGCGGCGACTACTATCCTCGTTACCACCGTGCTTTCCATTTTCACTTTTCCGGTGGCGATCTGGCTTGTTGACGGCGGACTGGCCGCTGCATGATTTAAAACCCAAGGCGTAAAACAGGTGTCTGCCACGATGTGGCAGACACCAGCTTTTGGCCGTTGGTTCTAATAAGGCTAACGGCGCAAGGAGGATTACAGCGTTGCGCGCAGGCCCAGGTACCAGCGGCGGCCAATGGCGTCGTAGGTGCCTGCATCGGTTTCGGCGCCGGTGGTGTTGAATGGCAGGCCGGTGATGATTGGAGGCGGTTTCACGTCAAACGCATTGTCCACGCCCAGGTAGATCTCGTACTTCTTCTTCAGGGTGTACGAGAACTGGAAGTCCTGGTAGGTCTTCTGGTTCACCTTGACGGAATTGCGCGGCATGTCGTACTGGGCCAGGAACTGGTCATCCAGGGCGGACTTGCCATAGTAGGTCGTGGTGCCGGTGACCGACCATGGACCCCAGCGATAGGCCAGGTTCAGCGTAGCGCGGTTCTTGGCCGAACCGACTTCGCCGGCCCAGTAGTCCTTGTCGGCGCCAGGCAACGGAACATCGTAGCCCTCCTTCAGCCAGGTCCAGGCCAGGCGTGCGCTCAGGCGGCCCGGACCAACGCGGTCAGCCCAGGATGCGGTCACGTCGACACCTTCGGTGGCCTTGCCGCCGCTGTTGTTGACGGCCGAATCGATGTACTGCAGCGAACCGGCGCTGTTGGCGCCAACGGCAGTCGGACGGCGGGTAATCGTGTTGCAGAAGGTACCGTCGCCGCCGTAGCAGTTCTGCAGCGCGAACTGGCGTGGGATCGGCACGATGGCGTCCGAGATCTTGATGTCGAAGTAGTCCAGCGTGAAGGTGAACTTGCTCAGCGTCGGAATCGACAGCGGAGTCCACACCACGCCCACCGTAGTGGAACGGCCTTTTTCTTCATGCAGGTTCGGATTGCCGCGGTCAAAGCCGCTGATGCCCTGCTGGTCCGCCTGGTTCAGCGTGAAGGCGCCGTTGGCGTTGATGTTGGCCATCACGCCCGGTGCAGCGCGGCAGGCGGTATCGCGCGCGCCCTGCGAGGTGGCGGTCACGCCTTCGCAAGGATCGACGATATCGGCCGGGAAGGTCTGCTGCGGCGCCTGGAACAGCTCATTGATGTTTGGCGCGCGGGTGGACAGTGCACGGGTGCCGCGGAATTTCACATCACGCACGGGCGCCCACTCGAAGCCGGCGTTCCAGCTCGTCGTATAGCCGACGGTCGAATAATCGCCGCGGCGGAAGGCGCCCAGGAAGTTCAGTTCCTTGGCGAAGGCCTGGTCCTTCAGCAGCGGCACGCGGGCCTCGGCGAACAGTTCCTTCACATTGAATTTACCGTAGGTCGCAGGCAGCGCATTGCCGGCATTCAGGCCGGCCTGGGTCAGCGCATCCGGCTCGGCACGCGAATCTTCCGAACGGTATTCGAAGCCCGCCGCGATCGCGATCGGACCGGCCGGCAGATCCCACACTTCACCGTTGACGGAAGCGCCCGCGATCTTCTGGATGATGGCAGTGTTCAGGCTGCCCGGCGCCGTCACGTATTTCAGCGCATCCGGCGAAATGCTGTTGAAGCCGAATACATTGATCGGCACGCAGCCCTGGGCGCGCGCATTGGCGTCGCGGCAGATGGCGTCCGTGCGGCTGCCGTTGTTGTTGATGTCATCCGCGTCCGGGATCGCTTCCAGCGCGTTGCGGAAGTTCAGCACGTTGACCTGGCCGTTGGAGGTCTGCGATTCCTTGGTCTGGCCATAGCCGATGTAGGCGTCGTAGTTCCATTCGCGGCCGATGTCGAAGCTGCCTTTCAGGCCGGTGACGAGGCGGAAGGTGTCGCGGTCGGCCTTGCTGGTGCGCGAGCCCACTTCGCTCAGGCGGCGGGTGAAGTAGTAGTCGCGGGCGCCGTCGCCATCGGTGTCGGAGATGCGGTCCCACAGGTATTGCGGGATGATCGGGTTACGCGTCATCACGCCGTTGACCATGAACTCGGCCGGCACCTGGCCGCCGGTGGCCGGATAGATGTTTTCGGCGCCGAGCGGGAAGGGCTCGATGGCGGTGCTGACCTTGGTTGCCGCATACGTGCCTTCGAAGTAGGCGCTGTGCTTTTCGCTCAGCTGAAGATTGCCGTTGAGGGCGAACAGGTAGCGGTCGGTCGGCACGGCAATGGTGCGGAAGTCGGAGCGGTTGAAGCCCGTTGCGCCGACGCCATTGTTGCCGTTGGTGCTCCACGGGATCGGGTTGCCGGAGCGGTCGTAGGTGTAGCTGCCGGTGTCGGTGAAGAAGCGGCCCTGCGGCGCGAAGCTGGAGTAGAAGGGACGGCGGATTTCGAAGAAGTCGTCGGTGTTGCCGCTCCAGGTCTGGTCGACGGCCGAACGCTCGCGGTCGCGCGAATACACGGCGCCCTGCTTGGTGTAGCCGAAGTGGCCCATGATATTGCTGTTGCCGTCGGCGCTGGTGGTGCCGAAGGTCAGGGAGAATTTCTTCTTCAGGTCATCGCCCTGTTCGCTCTTGCCGCCGGTCACGTCCACCAGCAGGCCGTTGAAGTTCTTCTTCAGGATGATGTTGACCACACCGGCCACAGCGTCCGAACCGTAGGTTGCGGAAGCGCCGCCGGTCAGCAGCTCGACGCGCTCGATGAAGTCGGTCGGGATCGTGTTCAGGTCGACTGCGGTTTCGCCTGGAATACCGGCCACGTAGCGGCGGCCGTTGACCAGCACCAGGGTGCGCGAGGTGCCGAGGTTGCGCAGGTCGACAGTGGACACGCCCGCGCTGGATGTCTGGAAGTTCGAGTTGGTACGGCTCACCGTGGGCGTACCCATCGTCGGGTTCTTCAGCAGCAGTTCCTGCACGTTGGTCACGCCAGATGCTGCAATGTCGGCCGCCGTCAGCACTTGCAGCGGTGATGGCGATTCGGCGTTGGGTGAGGCGATACGGGAGCCGGTAACCGTAACTTGCTGCATGGGTTGCTCGGCGGGTGGGTTAGCTTGGGCAAATGCCTGATGCGTGGTGATCGCGAGAGTGCTGAGGCAGATGAGGCGGACAGATCGTGCAATGGTTGTTTCTCGAATCATTCCTTATCTCCTGTTGTGTCGTTATCGGACAGCTGGAATGCAACCCAGTTGCTTCAGACACTTTAGGCGAAGAAATGATACGTACGCTAATATTGCCAGTTAAACTGTCATAAAAAAACAACAACTTGTTGGCCGATACCGGGTTTTGTAACTCAATGTAGCGGCCACCCGCTCAAAACGCCGAATTTTGTATCGCTATGCAGCAAATATGGCGTTCCATAGACGTTTGACGTTTGCTGCATGCAACGTCACTTTCGCTGGATCAATGCGCGACTGCTCCTGGCCCTGCAGGCGCAACTGGTGCTGCCATTTGCGCATGTCGCGGTAGGCGTCCGCCACGGCCGCGCCCAGTTCGGGCTCGATCAGGCCGAGCGAGCCGGCCAGCTTGAGCAGGGCGATATTGCCGATATTGCCGGTCAGTTCGCGGTATTTGGGCGCAAATTGCAGCACGATGTACTGCACGATAAATTCAATGTCGATCATGCCGCCTTCGTCCTGCTTCAGGTCGAACAGCTCGCTGCGGTTGGGGCGCGCGTCGCGCATGCGCTGGCGCATCGCCAAAACTTCCTGCTTCAGCGCGGCCGCATCGGGGCGTTCCTTGCGCAGCACCTGGCAACGGATCTTTTCGAAGCGCTCGCCGATGTCGGCATCGCCGGCGCAGAAGCGGGCGCGGGTCAGGGCCTGGTGTTCCCAGATCCAGGCCGAGGATTGCTGGTATTTCTCGAAGGATTGCACGCTGGACACCAGCATGCCGCTGGCGCCATCCGGCCGCAGCGCGGTATCGATGTCGAACAAGATGCCGGCGGAAGTGTGCGAGGTCATCCAGGTAATGAAGCGCTGGGCCAGCTTGGCGTAAAGGCCCGGCGCATCCTGGTCGTCGTCATCAAACAGGAAGATCACGTCCAGGTCGGACACATAGCCCAGCTCCTTGCCGCCCAGCTTGCCATACGCGATGACGGCAAACTTCGGCACTTCGCGATGGCGCTTGGGGATGTTCTGCCAGGCGGCCTGGATCACGGCAGCCACGATTACGTCCGCCAGGGCGGACAGGTAGTCGGCCAGCTTCTCGACGGTCAGGTCGCCCGCCAGGTCCTGCGCCAGCAGGTGGAACAGCTGCACGTGGTGCACTTCGCGCAGGATGTCCAGCTGGCGCTCGGTATCGTCCGGCGCCGTGGCCAGCTGGCGCTGCAGGTCGGCCGCCACGGCGACCGGATCGAACACGCTGTTCAGCAGGCGGTCGTCCAGCAGCTCGTCGAGCAGGATCGGGTGCTGGTTGAGGAAGGTCGCGGCCCAGCCGCTGGTGTGCATCATATTGATGACGCGTTGCAGCGAGTGCGGGTATTCCGTCAGCAGCGACAGGTAGGCCGAGCGGCGCGCAATCGCTTCCAGGAAATCGAGCAGGCGGCCCAGCGTGGCCAGCGGCGTGCCGGCGCTGTTTTTCTCGGCCGCGCGGGCGATCTGGGGCAGGGCGGCGTTGACCAGGGAGACCAGCTTGTTGCGGCTGGCTTCCGGCATGGCGGACAGGCGCGGCGATTGCCAGGTGGCGATCAGGCGCTGGGCGGCGGCGGCCGGGTCGTCGTAGCCGAGGCTGGCGAAACGCGCTTCGATGGCTTCGCGGTTGTCCGGATCGGCGCACTCATTGCTCGTTTCGGGATCGACATCGTCGCTGTTGCCACCCTTATCGGCGAAGATCGCGTCAAATTGCTCGGCGACGAACTGGCGGTGCGCTTCCAGCTCGGCCAGCAGGGCGCCCGCATCCGGCAGGCCCATCATGTGGGCGATGGTGCTGCGGTCCGCCTCGCTGGCGGGAATGGTGTGGGTCTGGGCATCGTCCAGGTATTGCAGGCGGTGCTCCAGGTTGCGCAGGAAGGTGTAGGAAGCCAGCAGGCGCTCGACGACATCGGCCGCCAGCAAGCCCTTGTCCGGCAGCTGGCGCAGGGTATCGCGCGTGGAGCGGCCGCGCAGGCTCGGGTCGCGCCCGCCGCGGATCAGCTGGAACACCTGGGCCAGGAATTCGATTTCGCGAATGCCGCCGCGGCCCAGTTTGACGTTATTGCTGCGGTCCGGGTGCAGGCGCTCCTGGCGGTTGACCTCGGCGCGGATCTGGGCGTGCATGCTGCGGATGGCGTCGATTACGCCAAAGTCCAGGTAGCGGCGGAAGCAGAAGGGGCGCACGATGGCGTCCAGCGCCGCGATGTCTTCCGGGCGGCCGGTCACGGCGCGCGCCTTGACCCAGGCGTAGCGCTCCCACTCGCGGCCCTGCACGATCAGGTAGTTTTCCACCATGCCGAGGCTGGCGGCCAGCGGACCGGAAGCGCCGTTGGGGCGCAAGGCCATGTCGACGCGGAAGGTAAAGCCGTCTTCGGTGATTTCGGCAATGGCCGCGATCAGCTTCTTGCCGAGGCGGACGAAGTATTCATGGTTGGAGAGCGAGCGCTGGCCCGGCCCGGCCGCCGTGTCGCCGTCTTCCGGGTAGACGAAGATCAGGTCGATGTCCGAGGACACGTTCAGTTCGCCGCCCCCGCCCTTGCCCATGGAGAGCACCATCAGCTGCTGCTCGGCGCCGGAATCGGCGCCGATGGGCGCGCCGTGGGCTGCGCGCATTTCCGCGTCGATCTCCGCCAGGTGTTCGCGGATGGCGAAATCGGCCAGCCGGGTCATCGTGGTGACCACCTCGTTCAGGTCCGCCTTGCCGTCCAGGTCGCGCCGGATCAGGCCGGCGATGACCAGGTTGCGCAGCCGCCGCATGCCGCGCGCCAGGGGCAGGGGCTGACCCTCGCCGGTGTTGCGTTCTTTTGCCAAAAATTCAGCAAAATCCAGCGAGGCAAGCGATAATTGCGCTAGGGCATCAACTTTCACGTGGCGGTCCGGTGCGGCAGCCAGCCAGCGCTGGTAGAAACGGGAGGCGGAAACGAGGGTTGGGGCGGTCATCAGGAAATTGTGAAGTAATGTAAAAGCCTGTCTATTGAAGCATAGTATGACAGGTCCATGCGGTAGAATTGTCTGAATGAACAAAGGCTTGGCTTGAGCGTATTAAAGGAAAATTCGGCGGGGGAGGTGGTGACGGAAGAAGGGCCGCTGGTCGCTCGCTGGCACCGGCTGCAGGCCGCCTACCGCTTCTGGAACCTGGCCACCCATCATGTACTCGGCTTCACCGTGAAGCTGGTGCTGCTGCTGTACTTTGCCTTCGCCATCATGTTCCTGGCGTTGCGCTACGTGATCCTGCCCAATATCGACCACTACAAGGGCGATATCGAAGAACTGGCCACCCGCGCGGTGGGCAATCCCGTCACCATCGACCGTGTCTACGCTTCCTGGAAGGGCTTGCGTCCCAGCCTGTTCCTGGGCGACGTGATCCTGCGCGATGCCCAGGGCAAGCAGGCCTTGCACCTGCCCAGCGTATCGGCCACCCTGTCGTGGTGGAGCGTGCCGGCCGGCGGCCTGCGCTTTGAATCCCTCGAATTCATCCGCCCGACGCTGGAAGTGCGCCGCGATGCGGACGGCAAGCTGTATGCGGCCGGCATCCTGATCGACCTGCAGAAGAAGAGCGACGGCCGTAGCGCGGACTGGCTGCTGTCCCAGCGCGAAGTGGTGATCCGCGAAGGCCGCATGGACTGGACCGATGCCCAGCGCGGCACGCCGCCGCTGGCGCTGTCCGGCATGAATTTCCTGATGATGAACAAGTGGCGCCGCCACCAGTTCGCGCTGCAGGCCACGCCGCCGGCCGAGATGGGCCGCGCCATCGACCTGCGCGCCGACCTGCAGCACCCCACCTTCGGCCGCATTTCGGACGTCGCGCAATGGAAGGGCGAGCTGTACGCCTATGTGCATTACATGGACCTGGCGGCATGGAAGCCGTATGTGCCGACCAATATCGATATCCAGTCCGGCAGCGGCGCCGTGCGCGCATGGCTCAGCGTGGACAAGCTGCGCGCCACCGGCATCACCGCCGACCTGGCGCTGGACAATGTGGTCGCCAAGCTGGATGCCGAATTGCCCGAGCTGGACGTGGCTTCCCTGCACGGCCGCATCGCCGCCAGGGAAGACATGCCCGCCACGCTGGTTGCGGCCAAGGCGCCGGCCGGCTCGCTGGGCCGCAGCCTGAGCCTGACCGATTTCTCGGTGCGCACGCGCGATGGCGTGGAGCTTGCGCCGACCACGGTGTCCGCCCGCCGCCTGCCGCCGATCGGCACCCAGCCCGAATGGACTGAAGTGAAGGCCAAGTCGCTGGACCTGGGCATCCTGTCCGAACTGGCCACCCGCTTGCCGCTGCCGGACCGCGAGCGCACGCTGTTGGCCGAACTGGCGCCGCGCGGCCGCGTGCAAAACCTCGCGGCGGAGTGGCGCGGCGCGCTGCCTGCGCCCGTCAGCTACAAGGTCAAGGCCGACGTGTCGGATCTCGGCATGAATCCGCTGGAATCGCATCCCGCCGTGCCCAAGGCCGGCAAGAATCCCGGTTCGCCCGCCATTCCGGCGCTGCCGGGCTTCGACCACCTGAGCGGCCAGGTGGAAGCGAACGAGAAGGGCGGCAATGTGAAGCTCGACGCACCAGGCCTGGAGTTGAACATGCCGGAGTGGTTCGATGTGCCGGTGATGTCCTTCGACAAGCTGAAACTCGATGCCGGCTGGTCGCTGGCCGATGAAAAGAACCTGGCCCTGCACGTGGAAAAGCTGGACCTGGAGCACGCCGGCATCACCGCCAGCATCTCCGGCAACCATATCCTGCCGCGCGGCGGCAAGGGCGCCGGCGTGGCCGACTTCACCGGCACACTGGACGGCTTCACCATCAACACCATCGGCCGCTACCTGCCGATCAAGACGCCCGAGCACACCAAGACCTGGCTGAGCGGCGCGCTGGAAGACGGCATGGCGCGCGACGTGACCCTGCGCCTGAAGGGCGAACTCGATCACTTCCCGTTCAAGGATGGCTCGCCGGACAAGGCCAAGGGCGAATTCCGCATCGCCGGCCGCATCGACAACGGCAGGCTGAATTACGATCCGGGCTACTACGCCAAGGATGGCAAGTCGCCCCGTGTGGCCGCTGGCCGAGAAGATCAAGGGCACATTCGCCTTCGACCGCGGGCGCATGGAAATCAGGGCGGAGAGCGCGCGCACCCTGGGCGTGAACCTGCTCAATGTGAAGGCGGTGATCCCCGACCTGACCATCCACGAAAGCTCGCTGGAAATCGATGGCAGCGCTGCCGGCCCGCTGAATGACTTCCTCAAGTATGTGTCGGCCAGTCCCGTGCTGGAATACATCGGCCACTTCACCGAAGAGAGCACGGGCACCGGCCCGGCCAAGCTGGCGCTGAAGCTGGACATGCCGCTGAACCACATGATCGATTCCAAGGTGCTCGGCACGCTGACCCTGCAGGGCAATGACGTGACCCTGTGGCACGACATGCCGACCGTGCAGCTCACCACCGGCAAGATCGAATTCAATGAACATGGCGTGAACCTAAATGGCCTGAACGGCACGCTGCTGGGCGGCGGCCTGCAGATTTCGGGCGGCAGCCAGAAGGATGGCTCGATCCAGGTCAAGCTGGGCGGCACCGTCACGGTGGACGGGCTGCGCAAGGCCTATCCATCGCCGACCATGGCGCGCCTGGCCAACCACCTGAGCGGCAGCACGCGCTTTGCCGGCCTGGTGGTCGCGCGCGAACACCAGTGGCAGGTCAATGTCGATTCCACGATGGCCGGTGCGGGCCTGGATTTCCCGGCCCCGCTGAAGAAGGCCGCGAACGACACGCTGCCGCTGCGCTTCCAGCTGAACGGCGCCATACCCAACGAAGCGGGCGTGAGCCGCGAGGACATGCGCATCACCCTCGGCAACTCGATCGCCGCGCGCTACCACCGCGAGAAGAAGGCGCCGGGCGGCTGGCGCCTGGCCAGCGGCGGCATCGGCGTCAATGTGCCGGCGCCGGAACCGGACAGCGGCATGATGATCCACGCCAGCCTGAAATCGCTGAACGTGGACGACTGGGTCGATCTCGGCAGCGCCATCGCCGGCAACGAGCCGCGCAGCACCACGCCGGCCGAGGGCTTCGACATCTCGCAGCTGGTGGTGGCGGACGCGCTGGCCGCGCGCGCCAGTGAACTGATCGTCGGCGGGCGCAAGCTGGATAATGTGGTCATCGGCGCCACGCATCAGAAAGGCGTATGGCAGGCCAGCCTCGATTCGAAGCAGGCGGTCGGCTATGTAACGTGGAACGAATCCCCGACCGGCCATGGCGTGGGGAAGGTCACGGCGCGCCTTTCCTCGCTGGTGATTCCTGAATCGCAGGCCGGCGAAGTCAAGGACCTGCTGGAAGCCGGCTCCACCTCGCCCACCATCCCCGCGCTGGACATCGTGGCCGACCGCTTCGAACTGTTCAACAAGCCGCTGGGCCACCTGGAGCTGCAGGCCTATAACGCGCTGATCACCTCCGCCCGCGAATGGCGCGTCAGCAAGCTGGCGCTGGTGAACCCGGATGGCGAACTGCATGGCACGGGGCGCTGGGTCAGCAAGGATGGCCAGCACAATACGATGCTGAACTTCGACCTGAATATCAATGATGCGGGCAAGCTGCTGGAACGCTTCGGCTTTGCGGATACGGTCCGCAACGGCAAGGGAAAGCTGAGTGGCGATATCAGCTGGAAGGGCCTGCCGTATTCCTTCGACGCGCCCAGCCTGGGCGGCAACCTCACGCTGAACGTGGAGAAGGGCCAGTTCCTGAAGCAGGACCCGGGCGCCGCCAAGCTGCTGGGCGTCCTCAGCCTGCAAGCCTTGCCGCGCCTGCTGAAGCTGGACTTCCATGATGTGTTCTCGGAAGGCCTGGCCTTCGACGGCATCACCGCCAGCGCCGTCATCAACAAGGGCGTGGTGAAGACGGAAAACCTGAAGATGCACGGCGTGCAGGCCACGGTGCTGATGGACGGCACGGCTGATATCGCCAACGAATCGACCAACCTGCACGTGGTCGTGATCCCCGAGGTGAACCTGGGCACGGGGCCGCTGGTGTATGCGCTGGCCGTCAATCCGGTGATTGGCCTGGGCAGCTTCCTGGCCCAGCTCTTCCTCAGTGCGCCGGTCATGAAAGCCTTGACTTACCATATGCAGATCACCGGTCCGTGGAAGGCGCCGGTGGTCGCCAAGCTCGATTCCACGAAACTGGAGCCGCCGGGTGTGGCGGCCCCGCGCAGCCAATAAGGAGAGGCCATGCCTATCGTCGCCGCTGTCCAAATGGTTTCCACGCCTGTCGTGGAAGAAAACATCGCCACCGCGCGCCGCCTGATCGGGGAAGCTGTGGACGCCGGCGCCAGGCTGGTGCTGCTGCCCGAGTACTGGGCCATCATGGGCATGAGCGACAGCGACAAGGTGGCGAAGGCGGAGCCGCTGGGCTCAGGCCCGATCCAGGCCTTCATGTCCGAAATGGCGCGCGAGCACGGCATCTGGCTGCTGGGCGGCACGCTGCCGCTGGCGTCCGACGATCCGCAGCGCGTGATCAACACCACCCTGGTCTATGACCCGAAGGGCGAGCATGTGGGCCGTTACGACAAGATCCACCTGTTCGGCTTCACCAAGGGCACGGAAACCTATGACGAAGCGCGCACCATCGTGCCGGGCAAATCGGTCGGCACCATCGATACGCCGCTGGGCAAAGTGGGCATGTCGGTCTGCTACGACCTGCGCTTCCCCGAGCTGTACCGCGCCATGGGGCCGGTGTCCCTGATCGTGGTGCCGGCCGCCTTCACCTATACCACCGGCAAGGCGCACTGGGAAATCCTGCTGCGCGCCCGCGCCATCGAGAACCAGTGCTATGTGTTGGCGGCGGCGCAAGGGGGGATGCACGTCAACGGACGCCGCACCTGGGGTCACTCGATGCTGGTCGATCCCTGGGGGGAGGTGAAGGCCGTGAAGGCCGAAGGCGAGGGCGTCGTTGCGGGCGAAGTGGATGAGATTTTCATCCATGGCGTACGCGAAAGCCTGCCTGCGCTCAAACACCGCACGATGTAAAATCGCCCGTTGCCGTATAAGAGAAAGAATATTGCCATGAAACCATTCGAACCGAACATGAAGGCCCTCGCGGCCGCGCGCGACATCCTGCTGACGCCTTTCGGCCTCGATGAGGGCAAGCTGCTGAAGGCACTGGGCAGCATGTTCACCCACAAGGTCGATTACGCGGACCTGTATTTCCAGTTCACGAAGAACGAAGGCTGGAGCCTGGAAGAGGGCATCGTCAAGACGGGCTCCTTCTCGATCGACCAGGGCGTGGGCGTGCGCGCCGTGTCCGGCGAAAAGACGGCCTTCTCCTATTCCGATGAGATTTCCGAAGCGGCCCTGCTGGATGCTGCGGCGGCTACGCGCACGATTGCGCGCGCCGGCGCCGGCAAGGTGAAGGTGGCGGGCAAGATGCTGCCGACCGGCGGCCGTTCCCTGTATCTGCCGCACGACCCGCTGGAATCGCTGGATGCGACGGCCAAGGTCAAGCTGCTGGAAAAGGTCGAGAAGATGGCGCGCGCCAAGGACCCGCGCGTGGTGCAGGTGATGGCCGGCCTGGCCGGTGAATACGATGTGGTGCTGGTGGTGCGCAGCGATGGCGTGCTCGGCGGCCGATATCCGTCCGCTGGTGCGCGTGTCGCTGACCGTGATCGTCGAGCAGGATGGCCGCCGCGAGGTGGGTTCGTCCGGCGGCGGCGGCCGTTACGACTACGGCTACTTCAGCGACGAACTGCTGGAGGAGTATGCGGACGATGCCGTGAAGTCGGCGCTGGTGAACCTCGATTCGCGTCCTGCACCGGCCGGTCCAATGACCGTGGTGCTGGGCCCTGGCTGGCCTGGCATCCTGCTGCACGAAGCGATCGGCCACGGCCTGGAGGGCGATTTCAACCGCAAGGGCTCGTCCACCTTCTCCGGCCGTATCGGCGAACGTGTGGCTGCCAAGGGCGTGACCGTGGTCGACGATGGCACGCTGAAGGACCGCCGTGGTTCGCTCAACATCGACGATGAAGGCAACCCGACCCAGTGCACGACGCTGATCGAGGACGGCATCCTGAAGGGCTATATCCAGGACACGATGAATGCGCGCCTGATGAAGATGCCCGTCACCGGCAACGCGCGCCGCGAATCCTTCGCCCACCTGCCGATGCCGCGCATGACCAATACCTATATGCTGGCCGGCGACAAGGACCGGAAGAAATCCTGGCGTCCGTGAAGAACGGCCTGTACGCCGTGAACTTCGGCGGCGGCCAGGTGGACATCACTAACGGCAAGTTCGTGTTCTCGGCCAGCGAGGCTTATATGATCGAGAACGGCAAGGTGACCTACCCGGTTAAAGGTGCAACCCTGATCGGTAATGGACCGGATGTGCTGAACCGCGTATCCATGATCGGCAACGACATGAAGCTCGATCCGGGCGTCGGCGTTTGCGGCAAGGAAGGGCAGAGTGTGCCGGTGGGCGTTGGGCAGCCTACGCTGCGCCTTGATGGCGTGACCGTTGGCGGCACGGCGTAATTCCGCCTCGGTGTGATTTGACGTGCAGCGTAGGGCGGATCATTGATCCGCCGTGCTCGCATACCGCAGACGCCTGAGGCGGACCACAGACGGCGGATCGATGATCCGCCCTACGCGGCGCATGGGCGCAACGTAGGACGAAGCCATTCGAGCCGCGCCGCGCCGCGCACGCGCACACACAAGATGCGGGCCGGTGGACCCGCCATACTCTTAGAACGCCACGCGCACGCCCACGTTCACGCGCCGTCCGACATCCTCCAGCGTCAGGAACTGGCTCTCATTGCTTGCATATTCATGCATGCGCGAGTTGGCCAGGTTGATGCCGTCCGCATACAACGCAATGGTTGGCGTCACGTTGAAGCGCAGGCTGGCGTCGGTCTGTCCGTAGGCGGCGCGGGTGCGGGGCAGGGTGCTGCCGCCGCCGCAGTCCACCGCGAAGTGGTTGCGCCAGTTGTAGCTCACGCGCGCCTGGAAGCGGTCGTTCTCATAGAACAGCGAACCGTTATACGACTGCTTGGACAAGCCCGGGTAGCCGCAGGAAGACGTGCCATTGTCATCGTCGCGGTTCGCCTTGGCATCGACAAAGGTGTAGTTGGCGGCGACGCCGAAGCCGCGCAGCCAAGGGATGCCGTTGTCGAAGGCGTACTGGCCGGCGATCTCCACGCCCTTGATCTTGCCCTTCTGGCCGTTGCGGATACGGGTATCGTGCACCACCTCGTTGTACTGAGGGATTTTGATATCCACCAGCTTCTGCTCCAGGAAGTCGGAAACGCTCTTGTGGAACACGGCCGCGCTGACATAGTTGGTCTTCGACAGATACCATTCGTACGACAGGTCCAGGTTCCTGGACTTCATCGGCTTCAGGTAAGGATTGCCGCCGCCCGTCTGCACGTCGCCGAAGCGGCCGCCGTACCAGTTGTCCACGCCCATCTGGTTCAGCGTCGGGCGGGTTTCCGTCTTGGACGCGCCCAGGCGCAGCAGCATGTCGCTGGTCAGGTCGAACTTGATGTTACCCGACGGCAGAACGCTGTTGTAGCTGTTCTCCACCGTGGTCGTGGAGGACGGGCCCCAGTTCAGGATATAAGTTGTATCGTTCGGGCTTTTGGTCGCGGACAGCAAGGTGCGGCTGATGCCGATCGAAGACGAGTTCACGTGCACGAAGCGCACGCCCGCATTGGCGGACCAGCCTTCACCCTCCCACTTGGAGTCCACGAAGAAGTTCGAAACCTTTTCCTTCACCTGCCAGAACGAAGGCTTGGTGTAGTCGATCGCCATTGGTCCGTTCGGGAACCTGGTCTTGTCCAGGTAGTACGCCGGGTCGTTCGACTTGGCCAGCACCGAAGGCTGGTTCAGGTAATTCATATAGGCCTGAGGATCGAAGCTCAGGTAGGCCGCCGGCACCTGCACGCCGCTGCCGAAGGGATTGCCCAGCGGCGTTACCGTGAACAGATTGGATGGCAGGGCAACGTGATAGCCGCTGAAGGCGTTCCAGGAATCGCTGCTCCAGCTGGTGCGGCCCACCTTGCGTTGCTGGTAGCCCAGGCCGGAATCGATGCCTTTAAAGTAGCCCATCTCGTGCTTCCACGACACATTGGCACGACCTTCCTGCAGCGAGTCGGCGAAGCGCACATCGTTGTTGGACACGGCGTGCGCGCGCACCTGGGTCGGATCGGCCACGCCGTCGCCGAAGACCAGCGATGGGGTGGAGCTGAAGGTCAGCACGTCGCTGTTCTTCGGCACCATGCCCGCCACCACCCACATATCCGGCTGGGTGGACGTGGTGCGCGATGCGTTCACATCGGCTTCCACCTTCAGGTCCGGAGACACCGCCCATTTTGAATTCAGGCCACCGGCCTTTGTGATCGAGAGTCGGTCGCCGCCCTTGACGATCATATCGTTCGAGTTGGCGTCGGTCAGCACGCTGCCCACCAGCGCCGGATTGTTGGCGAAGAAGGTGGCGCCGGGGCGAATGAAGCTGGTGACCTGGCCGCTGGCATCGGTCTTGATTCCGACTTGGGCCGGATTATTCCAGTCGCTGATCGCGATCACACTATTTTTCTGGTTCAGGCGCGAATACAGGGCGTCCGCCGTCAGCTTCCAGGTGTCGGACGGGTTGTACTGCATCGTCAGGTTGGCGACCAGGCGCTTGCGAGTTTCGTTTTCCTGCTGGAAGCCGTAACTCTGCGGCATGTAGAGCTTTTTGGTCGTCACGTCGGCCGCGGTCAGGCCTTTGGAATTCGCATCGCCGTTGATCATGGCGACATCGCGGTAATTCCATGCGTCGGTAATCGCCTTGTTCTGCTTCGAGGCGCGGTCGGTATAGGAAACCGAGCCGGTAACGCCAAAGGTCTTGGCCTCGTTGGCAAAGGAATACATGCCGCTGGCATTTGGCGTGTTTTTCCGCGAATTCGAATCCCAGGAATCGAAGACATTAATGACCGAGCTGTGGCCGGCTTTTCCGGACAAGGGCCTTGCAGTCTGAATGTCGACCGTGGAGCCAATACCGCCTTCAGGCAGGAAGGGCTGCGAGGTTTTATAGACGAGGGCCTTGGAAATAAGGTCGGAAGACAGCAGGTCGAAAGAAAACTCCCTGCCGCCAGTATCGCTGGTCAGCGTGCGGCCATTAACCAGGACATTATTGAATTCCGGGCCCAGGCCGCGCACCGAAATATAGCGGCCTTCGCCGTTATTACGCTGGATCTGCACGCCGGTCACGCGCTGCAGGGATTCGGCGATATTCGTGTCGGGGAATTTGCCGGCATCTTCCGCCGATACGGCATCAACCACGCCGTCCTGGATCCGTTTGGTGGTCAGGGAATTGGCGAGCGATGCGCGAATGCCGCTGACCACGACCTTGGCCCCGGCGTCGACGTTAATCGGTTCGTTTGCAGTTTGTGCCGAAACGCCCAGCGGCAACAGGATTTCAGCGATCAGGGCGGCTAAAACAGTCTTCCTCATGTTGAGTTTTTGCATACTTCTTGGTCTCCGTTATGTAAGCTTTCTCCGTAAATGGCAGCCGTTTTTTATGGTAACGTTGTCTGCTCTTTGACCATCGTACTAACCGTTGGCATTCCGTTCTTATTGTTTCTTTAGTATTTAATATTCCGAAAACATATAAGTTAAACGCATAGGGATGCGCCCGCAGAGCGAATCTGCGGGCGCGCACGGAGGAAAAACCGCGTCAGGGAGTGAAGGTGACGAGCACGCGTTTGTAGCGTGTCAGCGACGGCGCACCTTTGTCGGTGACCTTGAGGATGAAGTGGGCGGTCTGCGGCGAAGAGACTTCCGGCGCCTTGTACCAGACGGCGTACAGGTTGTCGGCGCCCTGCGTCTTGAGCGGCGTTTTGTAGCTGCCCGCCTCGGGATAGTGGAACCACAGGTAGCTCAGGCTGTCGCCGTCCGGATCGGTGGTGCCGGCGGCACTGAGCGTGAAGATTTCGCCGGACTTCACGGTGAGGCGGTCGGCATGCGCGAGCGCCGGCACGGGCGGATGGTTGGCGGCGGAGTAGGGCTTGATGGTCCAGTCCATGCGCGCGGCGAAGTCGTTCTGGAAGTCCTTGCGCCAGCGCCAGATCGTGGTCTTGAAGCCGGTCGATACAGTGTCGGCAGGGCGCACGCTGCGGCCGTATTCGTTGGCGAGCCAGGGCGTGAATGCGTCGGTGGCATTGGTCCAGATCGGGCGCGGTTCGGGCAGAATGGGCACGCCGCCGGTGAAGCCTTTCGGATCCATGTTTTCCAGCGCGGGCGTGTAGAGCTCATAGCGCCCGCCCCAGCCGCCCCAGTCGGGATGCTCGGGCGCGTTCAGGCCGTTCGGGATCAGGGACAGGAAGGCGGGCGTGTCGCCTTCCATGCCGTAGGCGACGTCCGGGTACATCGCGCCCAGCGGGCCGTGTGCCTGCTGGATGTTCTGCGCGATCCACGCATTGCTCACTTCCGAATTGTCGAATCCGGGCTCGGTCACGTTCATGCCGCCCCAGGTCCCGGCGCCGTAGCCGCCGGGGCTGACCACGTAGAACAGGTCAGGGAAATTGGTGCGGAGCCAGATGCCGGTGTCGTCCTGGTCGGAGATCGCGTAGACGCGCAATTTCGCTACCAGCTTTGCGGTCTGTGCGGACGTGTGCGTCTGTTTGATGCGATAGAGCGCCTGCGCCAGCGTGTTGGCGCCGCCCCATACCGATACCCATAGCGGGCGCCGGTCCGGCCGTTCCAGCGCCTTGATGATCATGTTGGAGCCGGGCGAATCCTTGCCTTCGCCCACGCCGGCCATGCCGTAGACGGGCAAACCCCTGCTCACCAGCGCGGAAAGTGTGGCGCCAGCAGGGAAGCCTTTCTCATGCTTCAGCAGGTTGGGTTGCACGCGTCCATACGCCGCGATGATCGCGCGCATCGATTGGGCGCGACGCGTGCTTTCTGGTGCACGGACGTGGTGGCGACCAGGCCTTCGATGTCGATCTGGTTTGCGTACAGCAGCAGGCGGACCAGGGACTGGCTGTCGTCCGCATCGGCTTCGATGTCGCTCAGGACCAGCAGGCGCGCTTTCGCTCCCGCACCCGGAGCAGCGGCGCCCGACGCAGCGGCCGGGGCGGCGTCCGCGCTTGCGGCGCAGGCGAGTGCGAAGACGCCGGCTGCTGCCGTGGTGGCGAGCGCGGGAGGCAGCTTCATGACTTGAACAGCTTGAAGCTGTGCGGCGCGATCGTCACTTCGCTCGGCTGGGCGCCTTTCTTCAGCACGCGCACTTTCGCCGGCACGTCGTTGAAGGACTGGATGATGTAGGCGCCGTTATCGTAGGTGAACAGGCTCACGCCGGCCGGTGCTTCGATGCGCAGCGGCATATCGGCCAGCAGGTATTGCTTGATGCTGTTCACCACGCCGACCGGCATGCTGTAAAGGTCGCCGATATTGCTGGGGATATTAACCACGTACAGGATGCCCTTGGAGTAGCGGTTCATCACGAGGATGGGGAAGCCGCGCGCGCCGGACACGCCGCGGATGATCGGCCAGGCATCGTTGGTGAAGTAGTGCAGCTCGGGGAAGATCACGTCGCGGGGCGCTACTTTCGGATCGTCGCGCAGCGATTCGCCATTACCTGCTCCGTAGCCGTTGAAGTAATCGTTCAACGCAACCTGCTCGCCCGTGGCGCGCACTTCGAGCAGGTCGTTGAAGCCGCGGTCCTGCGTGGCGCGCACGAAGCCCGAAGTCACGAACACATTCTTGCCTGCCTCCAGCTGCTTGCGGACCTTGCTGATGATGTCTTTGTCGGTCGCGGCGGCCTGCGTCAGCAGCACGGTATTCGCTTCGGTGGGGAAGCGCGCACTCATTTCGACCGGGATGCCGACGTTGCCCAGGTAGTTGTGCAGGAAGTCTTCGCCAGATGCGTGCGGCGGGCGATAGCTGGCCAGGCCGACCGGCTTACCCAGATGGCCCAGCGCTTCGTCCGCCTGTTTCAGCGCAGCGTGGGCGGCGAGGCCCCAGCCCGGCGGTGCGGCGACATTGGGGTTCGCAGCGCGCCAGTCGGCGGAAATTTTCTTCCAGTTGAAGCTCGTGTCCTGGTCGGCCCAGGGACGTTCGCCTTCCACGGCCGGCTTGTCCTCGGCCATCGGGTGCCAGTTGAATAGGGTGATCTCGGGCGGCTTGGCGAAGGCCGTGTCCCACAGCTGTTCGGCGAAGCGGTCCAGATAGCGCGTGGAATAAGTATCGATCCATCCGCCGCCGTTCTGGCCGTCGCGACGTAGCGAGTTGTAGTAGCGGATCACGGAATACGATTCGTACTGCTGCAGCAGCTGGTCGGTGATGACGGGATCGCGCGTTTCGGTGCCGGTGTAGATGCCGTCGAACATTTCCGGCTGCTTTTCCAGGTCGAAGCCCAGGCCGTGGAAGTGCTCGTACCAGTTCGGGTACTTGATCGTCACCTTCACCTTCGGGTTCACGGCCTTGGCCGGCTTCAGTACCAGGTCCTGCGACACCTTGCGCATGGTATCGAGGCGGTATTGCGTCCAGCTGCGCTTACCCTTGGCCGCGATATCCGCATCGGACTTGGAAGTGTAGAAGAAGAAATCGTCGAGGATGATGGTGTCGAAGTGGCGCGCGGCCTGTTCGATGGCTTTCTTTGCCGTCGCGCGGTCTTGCGGCTTCTCGTAGTCGAAAGTCATGAACTGGCCATTGAAACCGCCGGCCGCCATCGTCACACCGCCGCCGACCTCGATGCCCTTGGCGACAAAGGCATTCTTGACCTTCTCGATTTCCTCGTCGGTGGCGAAGTGGTTGTCGCGGTAGGTTTCGATGTAGACCTTGTCGAACGGGACCTGGTTCATTGCGCGCGCGAACTGGTGCTCGAACAGGGCCGTGTCGGCCAGGCTCTTCGTCACATTGACCGGGATATAGATCGCGGTCTTGAAGTGCTGGTAATGGGCGGCGCCGGCCGTGCCGGCAGCCAGCGCGAGGACTGCGGATGCAATCAGTGTGCGCATATTATTTGCCCTGTACCTTGACCAAGCCTGGCGCGGACTTTGCGAAAGCGCTGTCGCCGCCGGTGGCGCTCAGCGCACCCTTGCTGTTGTCCCAGCGCAGGCGGGTCAGGCTGCCTTTGCCTTTCTCGTAGTCGTAGGAGATGCCGTCATCGTCATACAGCGCGAACTCGCCGTCGCGGCCCGGGTAGACGCGGATCTCGCTGATGGCCTGCTTCGTTGCCGTGGACTGGATCTCCGCACCGATCGGCACGATGGAACCGGCGCGCACGAAGACCGGGATGCGCTCGATCGGTGCTGCCACCTTCACCCACTGGCCGCCGGCCAGCTTCTCGTTGGTCCAGAAGTTGTACCAGTCGCTGCCCGCAGGCAGGTAGACATCCTTCTCCGTCTGGCCCTGTGCGGTCACTGGCGCAACGAGGAAAGCGGGGCCGAACATGTATTGCGTGCCGATGTCGGCCACCTTCGGGTCCTGCGGGAAGTCCATCCACAGCGGACGCATGAAAGGCGCGCCCGTGTCGTGCGTGAACTTGGCCTGGCTGTAGATGTAAGGGATCAGGCGGTAGCGCAGGCGGTTGTACTCGGCCAGGATGGTTTCGGCCTGCTTGCCGAAGGACCAGAGCTCGGTTTCCTTGCGGTCGCCGTGCACGCGCAGCGTCGGCAGGAAGGTGCCGTACTGGAACCAGCGCGTGAACAGCTCGGGATAGTCGCGGTACTCGCCGATCACGGCGCTCGCTTCGGAGCCGTCGATCAGTGGCGTGCGCGGCGAGGCTGCGTGGCCGCCCAGCTTCTGCCAGCCGCCAATGTCGTTGCCCCAGTAGGCGATGCCGGACGCGGTCATGTTCAGGCCCGTCGGCACCTGGCGCGCCAGCGCTTCCCAGGTCGGCTGGATGTCGGAAGACCAGAACAGGGCGCCGGTGCGCTGCGAGCCGAGATAGGCGGCGCGCGACAGGATCAGCCCGCGCTTGTTCGGCTTCCACGCGCGCAGACCCTGCGCCGCGCCTTCCACGTGCAGCAGCGGGAACAGGTTGTGATAGCGGTCGCCCGAGCCGATGGAATAGAAGAAGCCATCGGGCACCAGGTCCGGTTCCGTTTCATCGAGCCATGGGTAGTCGAAGCCGTGCGACAGGACATTGTCGCGCGCCTTCTCCCAGAACCACTTGCGCGCTTCCGGATTGGTGGCGTCGATCAGCGCGCCCGTGCGATCGGAGCGGAAGGGCAGGCCATCGACGGTCTTGCCATCCTTGTCCTTCAGGAAGTAGCCCTTGGCATCGAGTTCGTTGAAGTAGCGGCCCGAGGTTTCATATCGCGGCCAGATCGAGATGATGGACTGCATGCCCATGTCGTGCAGCTGCTTGTTCATGCCATCCGGGTCGGGGAATTGCGCGGGGTCGATATCCATCTGGCCCATGCGGGTCCAGTAGAACCAGTCCACCACCATCACGTCCAGCGGATATTTCTTCTCGCGGTAGGTCTTCGCCACGCGCAGCACTTCCTGCTGGCTGTCGTAGCGCGCCTTGGACTGGATCAGGCCAAAGGCGGCTTTCGGTGGAATCGGGGTCTTGCCGGTCAGGCGCGCATAGCCCGAGTAGATCTCTTCCGGCGTCTTGCCCGTGATGACAAAGAAGCTCACGCGCTCGCCCACCTTGGACTGGAAGCCCATGCGGCCGTTCACGCCGGCCACGAAGCGCGTGGCGGATGCGTTGTCCCACACGATGCCATAGCCCTTGGAAGACACCATGAAGGGCACGCACACCGTTTCGCCGGCGGGCGCGTCATACCAGTGCTGGCAGTCGAGCACCTTGCCACGCAGGTCCAGCGGGCCGAGGGATTCCTGGTTCTGGCCCATGCCGTAGTAATGCTCGTCGGCCGGCGCGGCAAAGGAAGCGCCGACCTGGTAAGTCTTTTCGCCCGCCACGGTCTGTGGCGACATTTCCCAGCCATTCATCTTCAGCACGGTCTCGCCGGCCGCATTGCGCACCTGCAGGCCGACCGGCGCCAGTGCGGGCGCAAAGTATTTTTCGCCCATGCTGGGCACGTGCGGCGGCGGCGCGGCATTGATGTGCAGGCTGAGGGCAGGGGAGCTGAAGGTGTCGCCGTCTTTGCTGCCGCTGTGGCTGAAAGGCTTGTTGTCGCCGTTGGCAGGCAGGATGCCGAAGCCGGGGCCTTTCAGCACTTCCGCCTTGTCCTGCGCGATGGTGACGTGGATGACGTTGGGGCCATAGGCTTCCACCGACACCCAGGCGCCCTCGCGGTCGAGGGTCTTGATCGGCGCGGCCTGCGTTACGGCGGCCGCCATGAACGAAATCGCGGCTGCAACGGCCGCGCGCATGCATTGCTGTCTCACTCTCACCTCCAGTGTTGTTTGCGGACATTGTGCGTTGGGCAATTTCGCCCTGCAATTACGAAATTCACCAAAACTGAGAACGTTTTCAAAACCATTGTAAATGCGAATGATTTGCATTAGCATTCATATTTTTGCCGAGGACCCGGCCATGAGCCCTCAAACCATCCGCCGCTGGGCGTGGATCCACAAGTGGACCAGTCTGGTCTGCACTGTATTCATGCTGCTGCTGTGCCTGACGGGCCTGCCGCTGATCTACCACCATGAAATCGGCCACCTGCTGGGCAATGAAGTCGAGGCGCCCGAGCTGCCGGCCAATACGCCGAAGGCGAACCTGGACAAGGTGATCGCTGCGGCGAAGGCGCAGTATCCGGACAAGAAAATGCTCTACATGTCCCAGGAGCCGGACGAACCAAATATCTGGAACATGACCCTGGGCGCCCATGGCACCGATCCCGATTTCAAGTCCGTGGCGGTCGATGCGCGCACGGCCCAGGCCCTGCCGACGCCGCAGTTCGAGGGCAGCTTCATTGCCGTGATGTTCCACCTGCATGTGGACCTGTATGCAGGCCTGTGGGGCAAGCTGTTCCTCGGTTTCATGGGCTTGCTGCTACTGGTGGCCATCGTCTCCGGCGTAGTGCTGTATGCGCCCTTTATGCGCAAGCTCGATTTCGGCACCGTGCGGCGCGACCGCGCGCCGCGCCTGAAATGGCTGGACCTGCACAACCTGCTGGGCATCGTCACCCTGGTATGGGCTTTCGTGGTCGGCGCCACCGGCATGATCAATACCTGGGCCGACCTGATGCTCAAATACTGGCAAGCCACCGAGATGGCGGACATGGTCGCGCCCTACAGGAACGCACCGCCGCTGCAGCAGTTCGGCTCTATCCAGCAATCGATCGGCAATGCGCTGGCGCGCGAGCCGGGCATGAAGCTGGGCTTTGTCGCCTTCCCCGGCACGCCTTACACCAGTGAACACCATTTCGGCATCTTCCTGCGCGGCGACACGGCGCTCACTTCGCGCCTGTACAAGCCGGTGCTGGTCGATGCGCAGACGGCGCAGATCACGGACAGCCGCGAGCTGCCCTGGTACCTGACAGCGATGCTGGTGTCGCAGCCGCTGCACTTCGGCGACTATGGCGGGGGCTGGATGCAGTTCCTGTGGGCGATGCTGGACCTGGCCACCATCATCGTGCTGGGCAGCGGGCTGTATCTGTGGCTGAAGAGGGGAGTTGCCGTGCCCGCGGCTGCAGGCACGGCGGCGGTTGCGGCCGAAGCCGCGTAAGCCTTAGAAGGTGAAGCTGCCGCGCAGGTAGAGCGCGCGGCCGATCGGGTCGGTGAAGCGCGGATCGTAGCCCTGCTGGAAGGTCGTACCCTGGTTGGTGAACGGCGGATCCTTGTCGAACAGGTTCTTGATGCCGGCGGTCAGGGTCAGGCCCTTGAAGCCGGTATAAGTACCCGACAGGTTCCACAGCTGGTAGGACGAAACGCGGTTGAAGAACTCCGGATCGACCTGGTTCTGGTCCACGTACGAGGTGCGGAAGTTCTGCGACAGCGTGGCGCTCCACGGGCCGGTCTTCCAGGTCAGCGACAGGTTGTGCTTCCAGCGGAACACGGGAACGATGTCCGCATAGCGGCCCACGTTCTGGATGTATTCGCCATCGCGCTCGTTCTGGTACTCATACTTGTGGACCCAGGTGCCGTCCAGGTTCAGCGAGAAGTTGCCGTAGTCGGTGCGGCCGGTGGTCGCGGTCAGGCTCACGTCCACGCCGTCGGTGCGCACCTTGCCCAGGTTTTCGTTCAAGTCCTGGATCGCGAACGGCGAACCGTCCGGATTGCGCAGGAAGCGCGCCTTGTACTTCTCGTAGTTGCCGTAGATGGTCTGCTCCGGCAGCGCGCCGATCTTGTCCTTCAGGCGGATGTTCCAGTAGTCGAGGGCCACGGTCACATTGCGCACCGGCTCGACCACTGCGCCAAACGAGAAGGTCTTGGACTTTTCCGGCGTCAGGTTGGCATTGCCGCCCTGAAGCTTGAACTGCTGCAGGTCGCAGTCGCGCAGCGGATTGGCGCCCGGCTGCGGCACGCCGTTCGGGCACAGGATCGGGTCGTTGTACGAGTTGTTGGTATCGTTCTTCGACTGCGGCGCGTTCTTTTCGAACAGCGTGGGGGCGCGGAAGCCGGTGCTAGCCGAGCCGCGCAGCACCACCTGTGGCGTCGGCTGCCAGCGCACGCCCACTTTCGGGTTGGTGGTGCTGCCTACGTCGTTGTAATCGTCATAGCGCACGGCAGCCTGGATATCGAGGTCCTTGATGATCGGCACGCTCAATTCGCCGAACACTGCCTTGATATTGCGCGAGCCGTTCTTGGACAGCGAGCCGGAAAGGCCTGAGCTGGCGGCCTGGCCCGCGATATCGCGGTTGACGTTGAAGTCGGCCTTCTCGTGGCGGATTTCGGTGCCCAGCGCCATCGCCAGCGGACCGCCTGCCAGCTGCATCAGCTCGCGGCTGGCCTTCAGGTCAAAGGCGGTGGTGGTGTTCTTCGCATCCTGCACCTTGCCGCGCAGGGCGACGCTGTCCAGGTAAGCCTTGCCGGCGGAATTCTGCAGGCCGAAGGGGTTCAGGATGCCGTTCAGCACGCCGGCGGCGAAGCCGGAGTCCTGCACATAGCCGCCGGTGAATACTTCTTCGGATTTGCTGATGGAGTGACTGATGCCTCCCTTGTAATCCCAGCCTGCCACCAGGCCTTCCAGCGCGGCCACGAAGCGGTCGCCTTCGCCCTTCGAGTTGATCTGGCGCTGGCCTGCTTCCAGCGGACGCCAGTTGACGGACAGCGGCTCGCCGGAGAGGCCCGGCTGGGCCGGCACGCCGCCCGAATTACCCGGATAGTAGGGGCTGGACTTCGGCAGGATCAGGCCCGTCTGCGGCGGCGGCGCGGTGCGCGACTGCACCTTGTTCCGCGAGTGCAGGTATTCGACGCTGGCGGTGTGCTCGCCGAACTTCATGGCGGCGCGGCCGAAGAAGGCCAGTTGGTCCTGTTCGGGCAAGTCGTCGATCAGGCGCGTGAAGTCCTGGCGGCAGGTGCCGCCGCCGCCAATCGGCAGCGAGAAGGGCGGGTTACAGCCGCTGGCGCGGCCGGGATTGCCCGTCGCTCCGCTGACCGGGTCGAAGTAGTTGCCGGGGAAGGTGGTGCCCGAGGTCAGGTTCAGGCCGCGGTCCGGACGCACGCCGGTGTTCGAGAATTCGCGCTGCTGCGAAGTCAGCACGTCCTGCTTGTGGTAATCGAGCACGCCGAACACGTTCCAGCCGTCGGCATCGAGGTCGCCGGCGCCGCTGATGATGTTGGCGCGCTTTTCCCTGCCACCGGTTTCCTTTGGAATCACGGCTTCAGCGGTCAGCGTCGTGCCCTTGACGGAGCGGCGCGTGATGAAGTTGATCACGCCGCCGATGGCGTCCGTACCGTAGATGGCGGACGCGCCGTCGCGCAGCACTTCCACGCGTTCCAGCGCGGCCACGGGAATCACGTTCAGGTCGACGCTGGCGCCGTCATACGGGTGGTTGGCGATGCGGCGGCCGTTCAGCAGCACCAGGGTCTTGTCGCCGCCCAGACCGCGCAGATCGGCCACCGCCTGGCCGCCCGTCGGCAGGCCGCTGGTGTTGCCGCCGACGGTATTGCCGGCGCCCATGCTGGTCTGGTTGGAAGGAATGCGGTCCAGGACTTCCTGCGCGGTGGTCAGGCCCTGCTTGGTGAATTCTTCGGCTTTGAAGACGGTGAGCGGCTGGGAAGTTTCCGAGACCAGCCTTTTGATGGAGGAACCGGTGATTTCAACCCGGATCATTCTTTCTTCTGGAGCAGCTTCCTGTGCCAGGGCGGGGAGGGTGGCCAGCAGGCCCCAGGCGGATAGTACACACACGCGTAGATTCATTAATTGAACTCCTGTCAAAGTGTGATTCGGCGCCATCAGAGCACCAGACCTTCGTCTGTGCAATGGGTTGCATAGAGTTTATTTGATGGGAGGCAATTGACAAGAAAATAATGTGGATTGTGTTGTAACTTTGCCTCACAAAAAAACGGGGCGTTTGCCCCGTTTTGTATCAAGTCGCGTGTCAGTCGCGGCGGATCAATGATCCGCCCTACGCGTTTCGATCGGTTCGCGTGAGCAGCTCCGGGTGTGTCGTTCACGGCGGATCAATGATCCGCGATACGCGTCACGAATCCATTTGCGAGAGTAGCTCCGGTGCGTAGATACCGTCTCCGCCGTCAAGCTGGATGCATTAATTTTGCGTCATAAGGCTTGCCGGTGTGGACGACTCCAAAACATAAGTGGGCTAGTTTGCGCATGGCTGCGCCGATGGCAGCCATCTTGGGCTTGCCACGGATCAGCAGTCGTTCATAAAGCGCCTTGATGTGGGGATTTGCGCGGATCGCTACTACTGCTGGCATATAAAGCAGCTTGCGCAAATGAGAAGGGCCGGCTTTGGACATGCGTGGCCGAGCACTGACTGAAGTGCCGGACTCCCACTGAACCGGCACCAGGCCCAGATAGGCGGCCAGTTGTTCGGCGCGCTCAAAATGGCGCGCAGCCAGCAACGCCGTCATATTGAGCGCAACACGCGGACCGACGCCAGGAATGGTCTCCAAGAGGTCTTTCTTCCCTCTCAGATCTGGGTCATCGTCTATATGGCTCTGAATTTGTTGATCCAGCCGTGCCAGTTCGCCAGTAAGAAATTCGATAGAGGCAGCGATGGACTGCTGAACGGGCGCAGGCACTTCGCTGAACTGAATCATTTCCCTGCGATTATGTTCACGCTGCAGGTGTTCGGCGAGCACATCGCGCCTTGCCAGCAGGGCTTTCAAAGTGCGTGCGGCGATGGAAGGCGGTTGCCAGAGTTCGGGATTTTGCGTGGCCCCAAAGCGTGCCAGGACACTGCTATCTGCTTTGTCGGTCTTCGTCTTAACCCCAAGCCCCTTGGCAAAATTGCGCAGTTGGGCCGGATTAACCAGCGATAACCTAATGCCCGCATCGGTCAGTGCCAAGGCGGCTGGCTCATGATAAACGCCAGTCGGCTCCATGATGACATGCACCGCCTCTACCTTTTGCTTGGCCAGCCAGTCCAGCAACTTAGCGAAGCCATCCGGGTCATTACTCACGACTTTACATTTCTGCTTGCTAGTTGAACTATCGAACAAGGCGCAGTCGAGCTTGGCCTTGGATACATCTATGCCCAAATAGAACATGATCTTCCCCTTTGCCTCAGCGAATCATCCCACCCACTCACCTTGTACATGCAGGGTCCAAGCCCTAGGCTACCGTCCAGTGTCGAAATGGTGTGGAGGCGAAGTGATGGGCTTCATCTACGCAGCAGGGTCTAAGCCCTCAGGGCGGATGCAAGTTCCCCATCACTTCCGTTGGTAGTAGCTAACCACCAACAAGGTAAAGATACAAGGGCGGATCGTTTGATCCGCCGTGCGTGCGCGGCCCGCGGCTTAGAACTGATAGCGGAGACCAACGTTAAAGTAGCGCCCCATCGCCCCGCTGTAATCCAGCGGATTGAAGCCGGCGGCGCCGTAGGTCAGCGGATCGAGCGGCGGTTCCTTGTCGAACAGGTTCTGGATCGTGCCGAAGATCTCCAGTTTCGGGCTGAAGCGGTAGCGGGCCGTCAAGTCCAGCGTGGTAAAGGAACTCAGTTTGCAACCGTTCGGCGCATCCTGGCCGTTGGCGAAGTGGCTCGCGCAGCCATCCGGATCGTTCTTGAACAGGGTGTTATCCATCTTGCCGCGGAAGTTCACCGTGCCGGTCACGCGCCACTGGTCGCGGTCCCAGGTTGCGGACAGGTTGACGCGATCGTCCGGCGTACCGATACAGTTGGTTACGTCGCAGTTGCCGTGCGTGCCGGCGAAGTCGCGCGAAGTGCCATCCTTCTCGGTGCGCAGCCACTTGAAGAGGTGGGTCCACTTCACATCCGTGGTCAGGTTGCCGTAGCCGCCCAGAGGCCAGACGCGGCGCATGTCGAGGTCGACGCCGCGCACCTTGGTGGAAGCCGAGTTCACGTAGTTGGCCAGCACCGCCGTGATGGCGCCCGGATCGCCCGGGATATTGGTCGCGGTGGACGGATCGCGCGCCACATTGCCGGCGGCGATGGCCGCATCAACCTGTTCCTGGTTGATCTCGTTCTTGCGCTTGATCTCCCACACGTCCAGCGAGATGCTGGTGCGCGGCAGCGGGTCCCAAACCGCGCCCAGCGAGTAGCTCTTCGAGCGTTCCGGCGACAGGTTCGGGTTCGGCGAAGTAATGACAGCAATCGACGCCGGATCGCAGGCCGCCTGCACGCCCAGGCCGCAGCGCAGCGGGTCGGAAGCGGTGGAGAATGCCGCCAGGCCGCCGCGTCCGTTCTCGGCGGCGCTCGGGGCGCGGAAGCCGCGCTCGAAGTTGCCGCGCAGGGCGAAGGTGCGGGTTGGCGTCCACTTGATGCCCAGCTTCGGCGTATAGGAATCGCCGACGTCGGTGAAGTGGTCGAAGCGGATCGCGGTGGACACTTCCACGGTGCTCAGCACCGGCGCCAGCAGCTCGGCGTAGATTGCACCCACATTGCGCGCGCCCTCGTAGGCCGAGTAGCCCAGGCCGATGATGTTGCCGCGGTCCGTGCCCGTGGTCGGACGCAGGAAGGTTTCCTCGCGGCGGAATTCACCGCCCACCGCCAGGCCCATCGCGCCACCCGGCAGCTTGCCGAATTCGCGCGACGCCTTCACGTCGATCTGGGCGATGCGGCTGCGCGCATCGTTCGAGATCGTCGGCGACAGTGCCGCATACATGGCGGCCGAATTCAGGCCGGCGTTTTCGCCGATGCGCCAGAAGGTGCCGGCTGGCAGGGCGGCGTAAGCGGGATTGTTCCTGGCCGCCGCCACGTTGGCCGCGCTCGGATTCAGCAGGGCGAAGGCGACATCGCGCTGCAGATAGCCGGTGCGGTCATTGTTCACGCGGCTCTGCGAGAAGAGCAGGGCGGAATCGATGTCCCAGCCGGCCGCCGAGCCCTTGGCGCCCAGCACGGCGCGGGTGAAGGTCGATTCGATCTCGCTGGTGCGCGGACCCACGTCGGCCGCCAGGTAGCGCAGGCGGGCGGTGCTGCCGAAGTAGGGATTGTCCGGATGCGCTGCGCCGAGGGACACGGACGCATTGCTGACCGGGCCGCCCGGATAACCCACGCTGGAGCTGACGGCGGAAGGCGTGGTCGAGGATTTCGTCTTGCTGGTGTAGACGTTGAACTCGGCGTAGGTCTGCCAGTCCGGATTCACCTGCCAGGTGCCGCGGCCGAACAGGTTGATGGTGCTCTGGTCCGGCTGCATCTGGCTATATTGCTGTGTGGCGTCGATCAGGCAGCCGCCGCCGGGGTCGCCCTGCGGATGGCTGGTGAAGTTGGAGCAGGCCGCGCCGGGGAAGGTGCGGGTGAAGCCCACGCCGTTCGGATTGCCGCGGTTGTAGTAGTCGAGCGTGACCGGATTGCGCACGTTGCCGTTGATGGCGTTGCCGGCGGCATTGTTGGTCGTGATGGCGCCGGTGCCGCCCAGCGCTTCCTGGGCGCTGAAGCCGAAGGGGCGCAAGTCGGACAGGCCGACCGGGCCGCGGCCGGCGCGGTCGCGGTTCCACACCTCGTTCTTCTTGCCGAACTCCAGGCTGAACAGGGCGTTGTACTTGTCGTTCTCCAGGTCGCCGAAGCCGTGGGTGATGGCGAGGCGGGTATCGCTGCCGTCCTTCTCCTGCGAGATGCCGCTGCTGGCGCGGATGGCGGTGCCTTTGTAATCCTTGCGCAGGATCACGTTGACCACGCCGGCAATCGCGTCGGAACCGTAAATCGCGGAAGCGCCGCCTTTCAGCACTTCAACGCGCTCCACCGCTTCGGTGGGGATGATGTTGAGGTCGGCGAACACTTTCTGCCCGTCGTCGGCCAAGCCATAGGGCGCGATGCGGCGGCCATTCAGCAGCACCAGGGTGGAAGCGGCGCCAAGGCCGCGCAGCGAGATGCCGGAGGCGCCGGCCGCAAAGCCGGAACCGAAAGTGGTGGGCACGGAGCCCTGGTTGTCGACCGCCAGGGTTTGCAGCAGTTCGGCGACGGTGGTCTTGCCCGACTTCTCGATGTCGGCGCGGCTCACGGTCTGCACGGGATTGGACGTCTCAGCTTGCGCGCGGCGGATATTGGTGCCGGTGATTTCAACGCGCTGGATGGGCTGGTTCTGGTCGGGCCCGGTGGTCTGGGCTTGTGCGGCGAAGGAGGACAGCAGAAGGGGCGTGATTGCGAGAGGAAAAGCTCGTCGCAACACGCCCGGCAAGGGGCGCATTCGATGCATGGCAAATCTCCAGAAATTAAAGTGGTTTTCGTGAGAGAACTGCCGTTATATGCTTTTTTGCCAAGATGAGTTCGGTTTTGGTGGTTTGTGCGCAACACAATTCCTGCCGACAATGGGGTTGCCAAACCCGGCTATCTGTTGTTATAGTGGTTTAACGTTAATGGATTTTTTCGTCATGCAGCGCTTCGTCTTCTTTACCAGCCACTTTTACTTTAGCCATTCCAGCCCCAAGGCGGTGGAGTAGCGGCCGGTTCACGTAGCAGCAAAACGAGGATCCCAGCAAAACCAAGAGACCGCCAGAGATGGCGGTTTTTTTTTACCCAAACTCCCAGGAGAAATCATCATGCAACGCACCGACGACCTGCGCATCCGTGAAATGAAGGAACTGACCCCGCCTTCGCACCTGATCCGCGAGTTCCCCTGCACCGACGCCGCATCCAACACCGCGTCCAACGCGCGCGTCGCCCTGCATCGCATCCTGCACGGCCAGGATGACCGCCTGATGGTGGTGATCGGCCCGTGCTCGATCCACGATCCGAAAGCGGCGATGGAATATGCGCGCCGCCTGGTGCAGATACGCGAACGCCTGAAGGATGACCTGGAAATCGTGATGCGCGTCTATTTCGAAAAGCCGCGCACCACCGTGGGCTGGAAGGGCCTGATCAACGATCCGTACATGGACAACAGCTTCCGCATCAACGATGGCCTGCGCATGGCGCGCGAGCTGCTGCGCGACATCAACGAGCTGGGCCTGCCGGCCGGCACCGAGTTCCTGGACGTGATCAGCCCGCAGTACATCGCCGACCTGATTTCCTGGGGCGCGATCGGCGCGCGCACCACGGAATCGCAGGTGCACCGCGAGCTGGCTTCCGGCCTGTCCTGCCCGGTGGGCTTCAAGAACGGCACGGACGGCAATACCAAGATCGCAGTGGAAGCGATCAAGGCGGCATCGCAGCCGCACCACTTCCTGTCCGTCACCAAGGGCGGCCACTCCGCCATCGTGTCCACCAACGGCAATGAGGATTGCCACATCATCCTGCGCGGCGGCAAGACCCCGAACTATGATGCGGCCAGCGTGGAAGAGGCGTCCAAGGCCATCGCTGGCTATGGCCTGGCAGCGCGCCTGATGATCGACGCGTCGCACGCCAACAGCTCGAAAAAGCCGGAAAACCAGGTGCCGGTGTGCGCCGATATCGCGAAACAGGTGGCGGGCGGCGATACCCGCATCGTCGGCGTGATGGTCGAGTCTCACCTGGTGTTCGGCCGCCAGGACCTGGTGCCTGGCAAGGAACTGACCTACGGCCAGTCGGTCACCGATGGCTGCATCGACTGGGATTCCAGCGTGCAGGTGCTGGAAGGCCTGGCGGAAGCCGTTCGCCAGCGCCGCCTGAAAGGGGAGTAAAATCCTGTTCCATTGTGTGAAACTTGAGGAAGACTGATGCAAGACAGTGAAGCGAGCGAAGGCCCGGAGCCGGCGCACAATCCCGAAGACCGCTATTTCATTACTGCGCTGGCCCGCGGACTGGAGGTGCTGTCCTGCTTCCGCTCAGCGGACAAGGGATTGACCAACCAGCAGATCGCCGAGCGCTGCGGCTTGCCGAAGTCCACCGTCACGCGCTTCACCTATACACTGACCAAGCTCGGCTACCTGGTGCAGGATGAAACGGGCCGCTTTGGCCTGGGCACGGCGACGCTGGGCCTGGGCAGCGCCATGCTGTCGCGCCTGGACATCCGGCAAATGGCGCGCCCGATGATGCAGGAGCTGGCCGATTTTTCCGGCACGACGGTGTCGATCGCGGTGCGCGACCGGCTGTCGATGATCTGCGTGGAGGTATGCCGCAGCTCGGCGGCGCTGTCGATGTCGCTGCAGGTCGGCTCGCGCATGCAGCTGGCCGCTTCATCGATCGGACGCGCCTACCTGGTGCGGGCGACGGAGCAGGAGCGCAAGGATATCCTGAGCCGCGCCAATGAGCTGGATGAGGACGCGTACCAGAAGATGCGCCAGAGCCTGGATAAGGCGCTGCGCGACCATGAGGAGTTCGGCTGCACTACGTCCTTCGGCGACTGGCAGAAGGATGTCAACGGCATCGCGGTCGGCTTCCTGCCGATCGGCGGCAATCAAATCATGTCTATCAACTGCGGCGGGCCTGCCTCCAGCGTTTCGCCGCAATTCCTTCTTGACGAAGTTCGTCCCCGCCTGATCGAGATCGCGTCGCGGCTCGAATCCTGATTCAAAACCCAATGCAAACCCTGGTGGCAGCCACAACGTGGCAGCCACCTGTTCCGCGGCGCATGCCAAGGTGGCTGCCACGATGTGGCTGCCACCAGCTTTTGCCGTGGGTTCTCCGCTGTGCTACACTGAATAAATCGTGAAACCAAGTTTCGCTGTGCAAAACAAGGAGAGCGCACGCAATGTCGGACCGTCATTTCGCTTTCTGGCCGAAAGGCCTGCCGCGGCAACTGACCCTGCCGCAGACTAATCTGTTCTACAACCTCGAGGTCTCGGCCACGCGCTACCCTGACAAGCCCTGCCTCATCTTCTACGACAGCCCCCTCAGCTACGCCGAATTCAAGGACGAAGTCGAGCGCCTTGCCGGCTACCTGCAGCAGCACTGCGGCGTCGGCCACGGCGACTGCGTGCTGCTGTATATGCAGAACAGCCCGCAATTCATGCTGGCTTACTACGCCATCCTGCGCGCCAACGCCGTCGTGGTGCCGGTCAATCCGATGAACCTGGCCAATGAACTGCGCCACTACGTCAGCGATACCGGGGCGACCACCATCTTTGCGCCGCAGGACCTGTATGCGCAGGTCGAGCCTCTTCTCGGCGATGGCCTGCGCCATGCCGTCATTGCGACTTATTCGGATTATCTGAAACGCCCCACCGACCTCAAGGTGCCGGAATTCGTGTCCGCCCCGCGCCGCGTGGTCAGCGGCGAGGGCGTCGTGGCGTGGAACGATGCGCTGGCGCTGCAATGCAAGCCAGGCCCCGTCACTGCCGGACCGGACGACCTGTGCGTGATGCCCTATACATCCGGCACCACCGGCCACCCGAAAGGCTGCATGCACACCCACCGCAGCACGATGTTCAACGCCGTCGCCAGCAAGCACTGGTTCGGCTCACAGCAGGATGCGGTGGCGTTGTCCGTACTGCCTTTCTTCCACGTGACCGGCATGCAGGGCAGCATGAATTCACCGCTGTACAGCGGCGCCACCATCGTGCTGATGGCGCGCTGGGACCGCGAAACGGCGGCCGAGTGCATCCGCCGTTACCGGGTTACTGCGGCCCAGCTGATCTCGACCATGGTGGTGGACCTGCTTTCGAGCCCACGCGTGGCGGAATATGACCTGTCCAGCATTACCCGCATGAGCGGGGGCGGCGCAGCCATGCCCGATGCGATCGCGAAGAAGATGCATATGCTGCTCGGCGTCACCTATATCGAGGGCTATGGCATGTCCGAAACCATGGCCGCGACCCACATCAATCCGGACCAGCATCCCAAGCGCCAGTGCCTCGGCATCCCCATCTTCGGCGTCGATGCGCGCGTGATCGACCCGGCGACAATGCGTGAGCTGCCGGCCGGCGAGGTTGGCGAGATCGTCGTGCATGGCGCCCAAGTGATGCAGGGCTACTGGAACAATCCCGCAGCCAATGCCGAGGCCTTCGTCGAGATCGACGGCAAGCGCTTCCTGCGCACTGGCGACCTGGCCCAGGTCGACGAGGAAGGCTATTTCTTCATGGTCGACCGGCTGAAGCGGATGATCAATGCGTCCGGCTTCAAGATCTGGCCGGCCGAAGTGGAAGCCATGATGTACCAGCACCCGGCGATCCGCGAGGTCTGCGTGATCGGCGCCAGCGACGAGCACCGCGGCGAGACCGTCAAGGCAATCGTGGTGCTGAAGGATGGCTTCAGCGGCAGCGTGGCGGAAAAGGACATCGTCGACTGGGCGCACCAGAACATGGCGGCCTACAAGAGCCCGCGCATAGTCGAATTCCGCGACGCGCTGCCGAAGTCCGCTACCGGCAAGGTGCAGTGGCGCGCGCTGCAGGAAGAGCAGACCGCGCGGGCGTGAATCCCGATGTTTGACCCCTTGCGGCGCCGGTGGGAGATCCCGGCGCCGGTTTTTTTGGGTCCTTCACGGATTTCCGGTGAGACCGCTCGTCACAATACGCTTGCGGCGGCCATTTCGCCCGGTGCCACTCTTGCGCTGAATGCCGTTGCCGTTCATCGCGCCCGGCGCTGCTGGCGCGCTTGGGCGTGAGCCGCCTAAATATAAGGCGCTCTTGCGCGCGGCGGGCTGACGCAGGTCACGGCTGCGTTTTCCGCTATCCGCGCCGCGGCTTGTGCGACGTTCCGCAACGCGCCGCTCGCGCCGTCGCTCTTGCGACGCGCGCTCGGTCCGGGCGCTGTCTCCAATCAGGCGCGCTATCGCCGCATTCCGCGCTGCCCGGCAGACATCGGCCAGCAGCCATTCCTCACTGCCGGGAAGGCAGAGCCAGACGGCCTTCCACGCATTGCGGTTGCCGCTTCCCTGCAGGTTGGCAAAGCGCGATGGCGACATCGCATGTTCGCCGTATTTGATCTCGCCTCCCTCCACCTGGGCGAAATAGTTGTTGCCGCCAAAACTGGCGCGCAGCTTTGTTCCATCGGGAAGGAAGACCTGCTTCCATTGGTAGCCTGTCCCGGAGGCTGCCGCGGGCTGCGCCTGGGCCGCCGGCGCAGGCCGCAGATAGTTACGGATCGCCTCGCAGATGAAGGGCTCCAGTGCTAAAGAATCCGACCAGCATTGGCCGGTGAATTCGCCCAGTGCTTCCAGCACCTCGCTGGGCACGCGGATCGGGTAATGCAGCTTAGACATGATGTGTCTCCAAAAGTCGGTTTTTACTAAGCGCTACTACTTCCTTCTAAGGCCTGCTGGAACGCACTGGCTGTTACTAAAATTTCCCTTCAGAACGCGAATCGGCACTAAATGCTTGTGACCTGTGTTCGTTGGAGTGGGATAACGCGAATTAGTTCCCTGATAGTGCGAGCCCGGACGAAATAGCGACGACCAGCGCGGAGTAGTAAGGGATATCGCGTTTTAGTAAAAACCGAAAAATCAAGTACCCCTCCCTATACCGGTGCCGCGTTTGCGAGGGACACCGCCGTGTCCGCAGCCTTGATTTCGAAATCGAATACTGCACAGTGAAACAAAAAACAGCATGCGGCTGTTTGCAGCGCTCAGGAAATTGGAGTATCGTTAGTCTCATGCGCGAAATATGAAACTTAGTTTCGCAGAGTGAGTCAAATCAAGGAGCGATAATGAATTCCGGCACACCCATTGCCGTCGTCAGGAGTGAACTGCGTGACGGCATTCTTCTGGTAACCATCGACAACGCGCCCGTCAATGCGCTGGGTGTCGATGTACGTAGCGGCCTGCTGGCGGCCATCGAGGCGGCGGACGCGAATCCGGCCGTGGCAGCGGTGCTGCTGGCGGGCGCGGGCCGCAATTTCATCGGCGGCGCCGATATTCGCGAATTCGGCAAGCCGCCGCTGTCCCCGGCGCTGCCCGAGGTGTGCAACCGCATCGAGGCGTGCAGCAAGCCCGTGATCGCGGCGATCCACGGCCCCGCGCTGGGCGGCGGTCTGGAAATTGCGCTGGCCGCGCACTACCGCGTCGCCCTGCCTGGCGCGAAACT
Organism: Pseudoduganella sp. UC29_106; assembly: GCF_044055365.1. Lineage (NCBI taxonomy): Bacteria > Pseudomonadati > Pseudomonadota > Betaproteobacteria > Burkholderiales > Oxalobacteraceae > Pseudoduganella > Pseudoduganella sp. UC29_106. Next base: position 1,092,655 of record NZ_CP171977.1, read on the forward strand.
GGGCCTGCCGGACGTGCTGCTTGGCCTCTTGCCGGGCGCAGGCGGCACGCAGCGCACGCCGCGCCTGATCGGCGCACGGGCCGCTCTGGACCTGATGCTGAGCGGCCGCCATGTGAGCGCGGGCGAAGCGCACCGGATTGGGCTGGTCGATTGCCTGTCCGGCGGCGACAACCCGCTGGAGGCAGGCCTGGTCTACACGCGCCAGTTGCTGGCCGCCGGCGGCTCGGTGCGCCGTACGCGCGACGCTTGCGCGCTGGATAACCGCGTAGAGCAGCAGGCGGCAATTGAGCAGGCGCGCGCGGACACGGCCAAAACGTCGCGCGGCCTGTTCTCGCCGATGAAAATCATCGAAGCAGTGCAGGGCGCCCTCGACCTGCCGTTCGATGAAGGCATCGTCCAGGAACGCAAGCTGTTCCGCGAATGCCTGGAGAGCCCGCAGCGGGCCGGCCTGGTGCACGTGTTCTTTGCCGAGCGCGAAGCGGCCAAGGCGCCTGAGACGCAGGTTGCGTACCCGCGTCCGATCACGCGCATCGGCGTGGTGGGCGGCGGCACGATGGGCGCCGGCATCGCCGTGTCGGCCCTGGACGCGGGCCTGCCAGTGACCATGATCGAGCGCGATGAAGCGGCGCTGGCGCGCGGCCGCGCCAATGTGGAAAAAGTATACGACGGCCTGGTCGCCAAGGGCCGCATGACGCCCGAGGCGAAAGCGGCAGTCATGGCGCGCTGGTGCGGCAGCACCACCTACGACGCCCTGGGCCAGGCCGATCTCGTGATCGAAGCCGTGTTCGAAGACATGGAAGTGAAGAAGGCCGTGTTCGCGGAACTCGACCGCGTGTGCAAGCCGGGCGCCGTACTGGCGACCAACACCTCCTACCTCGATATCGACCAGCTGGCGGCATCGATCCTGCGCCCGCAGGACGTGATCGGCCTGCACTTCTTCTCGCCGGCCAACCTGATGAAACTGCTGGAGATCGTGGTGCCGTCCAGGGTCGCGCCGGACGTGGTGGCCACTGCCTTCGAGCTGGCGAAGAAGCTGCGCAAGACGCCGGTGCGCGCCGGAGTATGCGATGGTTTCATCGGCAACCGCGTGCTCGCCGTGTACCGCCAGGTGGCGGACTACATGATGGAAGACGGCGCGTCGCCGTACGAGATCGACAAGGCCGTGCGCGAATTCGGCTATCCGATGGGGCCTTATCAGATGTCCGACCTGGCCGGCGGCGACATCGGCTGGGCCACACGCAAGCGCCGCGCCGCCACGCGCGACCCGCGTTCGCGCTATGTGCACATCGCCGACCGCCTGTGCGAGCGCGGCTGGTTCGGCCAGAAGACGGGCCGCGGTTATTACCAGTATGCCGACGGCGCGCGCAGCGGCAACCCCGATCCGGAAGTCGTGGCCATCATCGACGCCGAACGCGAAATCGCCAGGGTAAAGCCGCGCAGCTTCAGCGGCGAGGAAATCATGCGCCGCTATATGGCCGCGATGATCAACGAGGGCGCCAACGTGCTGCACGAAAAGATCGCGCTGCGTCCCCTCGATGTGGACGTGACCTTTGTCTACGGCTACGGCTTCCCGCGCTACCGCGGCGGCCCGATGAAGTATGCCGACATGGTCGGCCTGCCGAAGATCCTGGCCGACATCCGCGAATTCGCGAAAGAAGATCCGCTGTTCTGGAAACCCTCGCCACTGCTGGTGGAGCTGGTTGAGCGCGGCGCCGATTTCGCAAGCCTCAATCAATAAACTTAAGGAGTCACGCAATGCGCGAAGCCGTTATCGTTTCAACCGCCCGCACCCCGCTGACCAAGGGCCACCGCGGCGAATTCAATATCACCCCCGGCCCGACGCTGGCTGCCTTTGCCGTGCGCGCCGCAGTCGAGCGTTCGGGCGTGGACCCGGAAATGTTCGAGGACGCCATCCTCGGCTGCGGCTATCCGGAGGGCACAACCGGCCGCAATATCGCGCGCCAGACCGTGATCCGCGCCGGTCTGCCCATCAGCACGACCGGCGTTACGGTCAGCCGCTTCTGCGCTTCCGGCCTGGAAGCGATTGCCGTGGCCGCGGGACGCATCATCGTCGATGGCGCGCCGGCCGTGATCGCCGGCGGCGTGGAGAGCATTTCCCAGATCCGCACCCGCGATGACGGCAGCTCTGGCATCGATCCGTGGATGAAAGAGCACAAGCCCGACCTCTACATGCCGATGATCGACACGGCGGACATCGTGGCCGCCCGCTACGGCATCAGCCGCGAAGCCCAGGACCGCTTCTCCGTCGAGAGCCAGCGCAAGACGGCCGAAGCGCAGCAGGCCGGCCGCTACCGCGACGAGATCATCGCCTGCAGCACTACCATGGCGCTCAAGGACAAGGAAACCGGCGAAGTCAGCAGGTGCGAAGTAACGGTGGACCGTGATACCTGCAACCGTCCCGGCACCACCTATGAAGCGCTGGCCAGTCTCCAGCCTGTGATGGGCGCGGACAAGTTCATCACCGCCGGCAACTCCTCGCAGTTTGCGGATGGCGCCTCGGCCTGCGTGATGATGGAAGCGAAGGAAGCCGCGCGCCTTGGCCTCACGCCGCTGGGCGCCTTCCGCGGCATGGCCGTAGCTGGCGTGGAGCCGGACGAGATGGGCATCGGCCCTGTATTCGCCGTGCCCAAGCTGCTCAAGCGCCACGGCCTGCGCGTCAGCGATATCGACCTGTGGGAGCTGAATGAAGCCTTCGCCTCCCAGGCCATCTACTGCCAGCAGCAGCTCGGCATCCCGGACGAGTGCCTGAATGTGAACGGCGGCGCGATCTCGATCGGCCATCCCTTCGGCATGACCGGCGCCCGCCTGGCTGGCCATGTGCTGCTGGAAGGCCGCCGCCGCAAGGCGAAATATGCCGTGGTCACGATGTGCATCGCCGGCGGCATGGGCGCGGCCGCGCTGTTTGAAATCTACTGAATCGAGGAATCTCATGGACCTGAATTTCACCCCTGAAGAAGAAAGCTTCCGTAGCGAAGTGCGCGCCTTCCTGGCCGAAAAGCTGCCGAAACACTTGTCCGACAACGTCGCCAACGGCAAGCACCTGAGCAAGGCCGATATGGAGGAATGGCACGCCATCCTGAATGAACGCGGCTGGCTGGCCAACCACTGGCCGCGCGAGTATGGCGGCACCGGCTGGAATGCCGCCGAGAAGTTCATTTTCGAGAACGAGTGCTCGCTGGCGAATGCGCCGCGCATCCTGCCGTTCGGCGTGAGCATGCTGGGCCCCGTGCTGATCAAATACGGCAACGAAGCGCAGAAGCGCTACTGGCTGCCGCGCATCCTGAACGGAGACGACTGGTGGTGCCAGGGCTATTCGGAACCGGGCGCCGGTTCCGACCTGGCGGCCGTGAAGACCAGCGCCGTGCGCGGCGTCGATGCGCAGGGCGAGCACTACATCGTCAACGGCCAGAAGACCTGGACCACGCTGGGCCAGCACGCCAATATGATCTTCTGCCTGGTGCGCACCGACCGCGACGCCAAGCAGCAGGAAGGTATCAGCTTCCTGCTGATCGACATGAATACGCCCGGCGTTGAAGTGCGTCCCATCCTCACGCTGGATGGCGAGCATGAAGTGAATGAAGTGTTCTTCACCGATGTGCGCGTGCCGGCCGGGAACCTGGTGGGCGAGGAAAATCGAGGCTGGACCTGCGCCAAATACCTGCTGACCTATGAGCGCACCAATATCGCCGGTGTCGGCTTCTCGGTGGCCGGCCTGCGCCGCCTGAAAGCCATCGCCGCGCGCCAGACGCGCCACGGCAAGCCGCTGCTGGAAGATCCGGGCTTCGCAGCACGCCTGGCCCTGGTCGAAATCGACCTGGAAAACATGAAGACGACCAACCTGCGCATGATTGCCGCGGCAGCCGGCGGCGGCGTGCCCGGAGCGGAAAGCTCGATGCTGAAGATCCGCGGCACCGAAATCCGGCAGGAGATCCTGGCGCTGACGCGGCGTGCCATGGGCGTCTACGCACGCCACTTCACGCAGGACATGCTCGATGCCGGCTACGACGGCCCGCAATTCGGCCACGCATTTGCCGCTGCCGCGTCGGCGCAGTACTTCAACAACCGCAAGCTGTCGATCTTCGGCGGCTCCAACGAAATTCAGAGGAACATCATCACCAAGATGATCCTCGGCCTGTAAGGACAAGATCATGAACTTCGAACACACTGAAGAACGGCGCATGTTGGCGGACAGCCTGAACCGCTTTATCGCCGAGCAGTACCACATCGAGAAGCGCCATCACATCGCAGCATCGAGCCAGGGTTATTCGACGGAATTCTGGCAACAGTTCGCAGAACTCGGCGTGATCGCCGCGCTGCTGCGCGATGAGGATGGCGGCTTTGGCGGCGCCGGTTTCGATATCGCGGTGGTCTTCGAGGCGCTGGGCCGCGGCCTGGTCATCGAACCCTTCCTCGGCAGCGCCGTCATGGCGGCCGAGGCCCTGGTTGCCGCCGGCCGGTCGCTGGACGGCATCGCCGACGGCAGCACCATCGCCAGTTTCGCCCACGATGAACCGGACAGCCATTATGAGCTGGCACGCGTGCAAACGCGCGCCGAACGCAGCGGCGACGGCTGGCTGCTGAACGGCGCCAAGGCGGCGGTGCTGCAGGGCGAAGCGGCGGAGCTGTTCGTCGTCTCCGCGCGCACCTCCGGCGACATCGAGAGCGAAGCCGGCATTTCGCTGTTCGTGGTGCCGAAGGAAGCGGCCGGCGTGAGCGTGCTGGGCACCCCGACCATCGACGGCGGCCGCGTGGCCGAACTGACGCTGGATAACGTCAGGCTTGAAGCGGGCGCGCTGTTGTGCGAGGAAGGGCAGGGCTATGCGCTGCTGGAGCGCGTGATTGGGCGCGGCGTGCTGGCGCTGTGCGCGGAAAGCCTGGGCGCGATGGAGGCGGCCAAGGCGGCGACGCTGGAATACCTGCGCACGCGCAAGCAGTTCGGTGCGCCGATCGGCAAATTCCAGGCGCTGCAGCACCGCATGGCCGACCTGCTGCTGGAAATCGAGCAGGCCCGTTCGGCCGTGATCAATGCCGCCGCCGCGTTGGATGCCGATCGCATCACGCGCGAACGCGCATTGTCCGCGGCGAAGGCCACCATCGGCCGCATCGGCACGCTGGTGGCCGAGGAATGCATCCAGCTGCATGGAGGCATCGGCATGACCTGGGAACTGCCGCTGGCCCACTACGCCAAGCGCCTGGTGATGATCGACCACCAGCTGGGCGACGAAGACCATCACCTGGAACGCTACATCGCCCTTGGACGCGAGGCTGCCGCATGAGCGGTACGCTGAAGGTGAGCACCGAGGGCGCGGTGCGCATCCTGGTCAACTGCAATCCGCAGGCGCGCAATGCGCTCTCGCCCGAGCTGTACGAAGCGCTGCCGCGCGCGCTGCAGGAGGCGGCCGCGGACCCGACGATCGGCGCCATCGTGCTGACCGGCGAGGGCGGCTTTTTCTCCGCCGGCGGCGACCTGCGCCGGCTGGCCAGGGCGCATGAACTGGCGCCCGAGGCGCGGCGCGCCAATATCGAAAAGCTGCATGGACTGATCCGCGCCATCCGCAATTGCCCGAAGCCGGTGATCGCCGCCGTGGAGGGCGGCGCTGCCGGCGCCGGCGCCTCGCTGGCGCTGGCCTGCGACATGCTGGTGGCCTCGCGTGACGCCTTCTTCTCGGTCGCTTACGTGAAGGTGGGCCTGACGCCGGATGGCGGCGTGACCGCCTTCCTCGCACAATCCATGCCGCGCCAGCTGATGACGGAGTTGTGCCTGAGCGGCGACCGCCTCCCGGCCGAGCGCCTGCACGCACTGGGCGTCGTCAACCGCCTCACCGAGCCGTGGCGTGCGCTGGATGAAGCGCTGATCCTGGTCGGCGGCATCGCGCGCGGCCCGGCCCGCGCCATGGCGCGCATCAAGCAGCTGTGCGCCAACGCCTACGGCGCCAGCGTGGCCGAGCAGCTCGACCTGGAAGCGGACCTGATGGTGGTGTCGCAGGGGGATGAGGAAGCCATTGAAGGGATTGCGGCGTTCTTCCGCAAATAAAAAAGGGCGGTGATTGCTCACCGCCCCTTTCAGGCACTTCTGGCCAGGCTAGCCTGGATTAGAAGTTGTACTGCGCGCCCAGCTTGAAGTAGCGGCCGATAGCGCCGGAAGCGTCCATCGGGTTGTAGCTCAAGCCACCGTAGGTCAGCGGATCCAGCGGAGCGACCTTGTCGAACAGGTTGTTCACCGATGCGAACAGGGTCAGCTGCTTGCTCCACTTGTAACGGGCCGACAGGTCGGTCGTCAGGAAGGAAGCGATCTTGCAGTCGCCAGGCGCCGGGTTGCCGTTCGCCAGCGTCGATGCGCACAGGCCACCCTGGAAGTAGGTGTTCTGCATCGAATCGCGCCAGTTCACGTTGGCTGCCAGGTTGAAGTTTTGGGTGTAATCCCACGAAGCGTTCAGATTGATCTTGTTCTTCGGGGTGCCCGCGCAGTTCGAAGTGTCGCAGTTGCCGTGGGTGCCGTTGTACTGGTACACCACGGTCTCGCTTTCGTGACGCTTCCACGATGCGGTGTGGGTCCAGGTCAGGCCCACAGTGGCCCGGCCGTATTCACCCAGACGCAGGCGCTGCTTGATGTCCAGGTCCACGCCGCTCACTTCGGTGAACGAAGAATTGCGGTATGGGGCCTGGGTCAGCACCAGGGTGCCGGTGTTCGGGATCGCCACGCCGTTCACGACCAGGTTGTTGTCGTTACGGACAGCGGTCGGCAGAGCGGCAGCTTCGTTGTACGGCAGCGGGTTGATCTCGTTGGAGCGCTTGATCTTGAATGCGTCCAGCGCCATGCTGGTGCCTTCGAACGGATCCCACACGATACCGGCGGTGAAGCCCTTGGAGGTTTCAGGCTGCAGGTTCGGGTTGCCGACCTTCACCGCTGCGACAGGAATGCCGCAGTCGGTCGCGGTCGCGCCGCCGGCTGCCGGCTTGCCGCCTGGGCAGCGGATCGGATCGATCACGGTGGAGGTGCCGGTGGACTGGGACAGCGCGCTGCCTTCAGCCGGGCCAGGAGCACGGAAACCTTCGGTGTACGTACCGCGGACAGCGAACGACTTCACTGGGGTCCACTTGATGCCGGCTTTCGGCGTGGTGGAGTTGAAGTTGTCGTATTTGTCGTAACGGAAGGCAGCGCTCACTTCCACGTTCTTGATCACCGGCGCCAGGATCTCGGCGTAGATAGCCGAAACCTTGGTGTCGCCGAAGGCAGCAACGTAGGACGAGTTGATGGAGCCGTCTTGCGAGCCGCTCAGGGACGGGTTGGACAGCTTCTCGCGGCGGTGTTCGGCGCCGATTGCCAGGCCCATGTTACCGCCAGGCAGGGCGAACAGTTCACGCGAGGCCTTGAAGTCGATCACGTCCAGCTTGGTGGTCGAATCGGAGGTCGCGTTGGTAACCATGGCGGCGTACAGCGAAGCCGGGTTCTTGTAGGCGTCCGCGCCGATATAGTACGGGAAGAACTTGGAGGTCGGGTCGCCCAGGGCGGCGCGCACGACCTTCATGTTCAGCATATTGCTGTAATCCAGGTGCAGCTTGGACTCGGAGTGGGTCAGGCCGGTGTCGAAGTCCCAACCTGCGTAGTTGCCCTTCACGCCCACCACGAAGCGGGTGAACTCGTTGTTGGCGACACGGGTGCTTGGGCCCACGTCAAACGCAACGTAACGGATGCGGGTCGCAACGCCGTACGGGTTTTGCGGGTGCGAAGCAGCCATCAACGGCAGGGTGCTGAAGTTGATGAAGCCCAGCGGGTTGGCAGCGTTCGGCGGGAAGGCCACGGTCGGGGTGACCGAAGGCGGTACCAGGGTGAAGGCGGTGTCGCGCTTCGAGTAACCGGCTTCCGCGTAAGCTTGCAGGTTGTCGTTGACTTGCCAGGTGCCGCGCGCGTACAGATTCTTCGACTCGATTTCCGGCTGCATGTCGCGGAACTGGTCGTGGTGCCACAGGCAGCCGCCGTTGGCGCCGGTCTGGTCCTTGGTGGCGCTCAGGGTAGCGCAGCCAGGCAGCGACACATAGTCGTTGGTGGCCGGGTTGCGGATCGAGCCGGCCGGGCTTGGGGAGGCGTTGTTGTTGCCGGCGATATAGCCGCCCGCGAACTGGGTGCCGACCGGGTAGCCGTAAGGACGCAGGTCGCCGTGGCCGATATAGCCGCGGTCCTTGCGGTCGGAGTTCTTCAGCTTGTCGGACTGGAAGTACTCGGCGTTCAGCACGACGTTGTACTTGTCTTCGTCCAGGTTGCCTTTGCCCCAGGTGATGGAAGCTTTGTTCTGCTTGCCGTCGTCGTAGCGGGACCAGCCGGTATCGCCTTTCAGCTGCAGGCCTTCGAAGTCCTTGCGCAGGATGATGTTGACCACGCCGGCGATCGCGTCCGCACCGTAGGTGGAGGAAGCGCCATCCTTCAGGATTTCGATGCGTTCAACGATTTGCATCGGAACGGTGGACAGGTCGGTAAAGCTCTTCTGGCCGTCGTCAGCACGGGCGAAAGGCGCCATGCGGCGGCCGTTCAGCAGGACCAGGGTCGAGGTGGCGCCCAGGCCGCGCAGCGAGATCGCGGTGGAACCGGCAGCAAAACCGTTACCGAAGCCGGTCGGCAGGGAGCCGGCGCCGTCCACGGTCAGGGTTTGCAGGTATTCGGCCACAGTGCCCTTGCCCGACTTCATCAGGTCGTCGCGGTTGATCACGGTAACCGGGGATGCGGTCTCAGCGGTTGCGCGCTTGATGCTCGAACCGGTGATTTCCACGCGTTGAATCGAGGCGTTGGCGTCTTGTTGAGCCATTGCCGGTGCAGCCAGAGCCAGGCCTGCCGCGCCGAAAACAGCCAGGCGAACGGAACGGGCCATGATCTTTTCCATCATGTTTAAAGCCTCCAAATTGGACGATAACGAGCTACCTACAGCTATTTCTTGCCGTTTCGATGCTCCCAATTGAAGGAACTCTCTTTGGAGTTCCTGCAAGCAAAGGATAAGAACATTCGGCTGTATAAGGTGTCAACGAATAAATAGGAAGGCAAATGTATAAATTTGTATAACGATCAGCAATCTATGCGCTAATTTCGCCGAATTTTCCAACTAAAAGCCGGTTTCTGCCGATAACTTACGCAGACACTAAAACTACAAGTAATTGTGTGAGCGGCAGGAAAATGTATCGTTTTCGACACATTGCCGATGTCTGCCGGAATATGCGCTATCGTTACGGCTTTTCGGAGCCGAGATGAAGTCACACTGGCTTGTGTGCGTGCGCCTGAGCCTGGCCATGCTGCTGGCTTTGCCGCTTGCCCACGCCGAGCCGGTCAAGACCTTGCGCTACATCCTGCCGGCCGCCGAAACCAGCTTCGATCCCGCCGTCTCGCGCGACTTGTATACCGGGCATGTGCTGCAGGCCGTCTTCGACACCCTCTACAGCTACGATTACCTGGCCCGTCCCGCGCAACTGATGCCGGCTGCCGCCGCCGCGCTGCCGGAAGTGTCGGCAGATGGCAAGACCTACACGATCCGCCTGAAAAAAGGCCAGATGTTCACGCCCGACCCGGCCTTCGGCGGCAAGCCGCGCGAGCTGACGGTGGCCGACTTTGTCTATTCCTGGAAGCGCCTGTTCGATCCGAAACTGGCTTCGCCCCACAGCTGGCTGTTCGAAGGCAAGATCGTCGGTCTGGATGCGCTGGCGGCGGAAGCGGCGCGCACCGGCCGTTTCGACTACGACAAGCCGATTCCCGGCTTTGAAGTCGTCGATCCTTTCACCCTGCGCATTCACCTGGTGGCCACCGACTGGAACCTGGGCATGATCCTGGCGCACGAACCCACGGCCGCCGTGGCGCGCGAAATCGTGAAGGCGTACGGCGACGAGAAGGGCGAAGTGCATTCGAACCCGGTCGGCACCGGCTACTACAAACTCTCGCAATGGACGCGCGGCAGCAAGATCGTTTTGGAAGAGAACACGGGCCACCTGCCGGAAACCTGGGACTTCAAGGCCGGCAGCGACCCGGAAGACCAGCGCATCGTGCGCCAGATGCAGGGCAAGAAGATCCCCCAGATCGGCCGCATCGAAATCTCGATCATGGTGGAAGACCAGTCGCGCTGGCTGTCCTTCACCAGCGGCGAGACGGACCTTTTCTGGCTGGACGGCCCGCTGGCGCCGAAGGCCCTGCTGGATGGCGAACTGCGTCCCGAACTGAAGGCGCAGGGCGTGCAGCTCTCGCGCCAGCTTGATCCTGAAATTACTTTTTATTACTGGAATATGCAGGACCCGGTGCTGGGCGGCCGCAGCAAGGAGCGCATCGCTTTGCGCCGCGCCATCGCCATGGCGCACGATGTGGACGAGGAAATCGCCCTGGTATGGAACGGCCAGGCCCAGCGCGTCGACTTCCCGGTGCCGCCGGGCGTGGTGGGCTACGACCCGAACTATCGGAGCATGCTGCAATACGATCCCGCGCTGGCCAACAAGTTGCTGGACAAGTTCGGCTACCGGAAGGGCGCCGACGGCTGGCGCACCCAGCCCGACGGTAAGCCGCTGCTCGTCAAATACACTTCACGCAATGAAGCCAACGGTGTGCTGCAGGCCGAAGTCTGGCGCAAGACTTATAACCGGCTCGGCATCCGCATGGAAAACGAGCGCACCATCCTGCCCGACATCCTGAAGGCGGAAAAGGAGTGCAAGGTCCAGACCCGCAACTTCCAGTGGATCGCCGATTATCCGGATGGCGACAACTTCATGCAGCTGTTCTACGGCCCGAACATCCACCAGAACAATAACGGCTGCTTCCAGGACCCCGAATACGACAAGCTTTATGTGCAGAGCCAGAAAATGCCGGCCGGCCCGGAGCGCGATGCGCTGTACCGCAAGATGGCGCGCATCATCGAAGTGCAGGGCGGCGGCCGCATGGGCTATGCCCGTTACAGAAATATGCTGGCGCAAGCGGCCGTACTCGGATATAAGAAGCACCCCATCCTGCATCAGGAGTGGGCCTACATTGATATAAAAAGGTAAATGATGTTCGCATATGTGTTGCGCCGCCTGTGGCAGATGCTGCCGACGATGCTCGGCGTCGTGCTGCTGGTGTTCGTGCTGTTCAACTGGGTGGGCGGCGATCCGGCCTATATCCTGGCGGGGAAGATGTCCAACGCCGAGAGCATCGCCAACATCCGCAGGCAGCTGGGCGTGGACCAGCCCTACTATGTGCAGCTGGGGATCTTCCTCAAGCAAATCGCGACCTTCGACTTCGGCCAGAGCTGGGCCACCGGCGAGACGGTGTCCAGCATCATCACCACCCGCCTCGGCCCTTCGCTGACGGTGCTGGTACCGCTAACCATCCTGGAAACCTTCTTCGGCATCGCGCTGGCGCTGGCGATTGCCTTTGTGCGCGGTTCGCTGACCGACCGCGCCGTGATGATCGCCTGCACGATCGGCATGTCCATCTCCATCCTGGTCTACATCATCGTGTTCCAGTATGGCCTGGCCTACAAGGCGGGCCTGTTCCCCGTGCAGGGCTGGGGCGAGAACTTCTGGGAAAACCTGCTGCGCTATTCCACGCTGCCCATCCTGATCGGGCTGGCCGTGTCCATCGCGCCCACGCTGCGCCTGTACCGCACCTTTGTGCTCGATGAAGCGAACCAGGACTATGTGCGCACGGCGCGCGCCAAGGGCTCTCGGAGCGGCGCGTGATGTGGGTGCACGTGCTGCGCAATGCGTCCATTCCCATCATCACCCACGTGATGGCCAACCTGCCGGCACTCCTGATCGGCGCCTTCCTGCTGGAGCGCTTTTTCGGCATCCCCGGCATCGGGCGCGAGGTGATCCTGGCGGTGGAGCGCTCCGATTTCCCGGTGATCAAGGCCATCACCGTCTACGTCGCGATTGCGACCATGGTATTCAACCTGCTGACCGACCTGCTGTACCAGGCAGTCGATCCGCGCGTACAACTGAAGTAAGGATTCCCGATGCACGATATTCACGCTTCGCCCGGCCTGTGGGCGCTCGCCTGGCGCCGCCTGCGCGCCGACCGGGTGGCCATGGCGGCCATGGCGATCGTAGGCGCCTTCCTGCTGATGCTGGTGTTGTCCGCCTCCGGCCTGATCGTGGCCGACTGGGAGGATGAAGTGGCGGTCAACTATGCGCCGCCGGCATTCCTCGGCATCGCCGCCGAGCCGCTGGCCGGCGCTGTGCCGGCGGCAAGCCAGCCTTCTGCCGTGCCGGAGAACGAATTCGATCCGTTGGCTGCCGATATCCGCGAACTGAAATCGGAAATGACGTCCCGGCCGACGCAGGACGTCGATATGTATGGCGTGAAGGACCCGCTGGCGCCCGAGATGAAGGAGCTGCGCGCCGGCATGGCGAAAGCCGAACGCCAGGCTCACATCGAGCGCAAGCCTTCGCTGCTGTTCGGCGCCGACAAATGGGGCCATGACGTGATCAAGAAAACCATCAAGGGCGCTGAAACTTCGATTATCGTCGGCCTGGTGGCGGCGCTGGTGGCGGTGGGCCTGGGCACGCTGTTCGGCGCCTTCTCCGGCTATTACGGCGGCCTGGTGGACGACTTCTTCAACTGGTTCTACAGCATTTTCACGTCCATCCCATCCATCCTGATGATCCTGACCGTGGCGGCGGTGCTGCAGCAGAAGGGCATCGCGACCATCGTGCTGATCCTGGGCCTGACCGGCTGGACCGGCCCTTACCGCCTGATCCGCGCCGAGTACATCAAGCACAAGGCGCGCGAGTACGTGATGGCGGCGGATGCCATCGGCGCCTCCGCCTGGCGCAAGATGTTCTCGCATATTTTCCCGAACGTGAGCCATGTGGCGCTGGTGCAGATGTCCATCCTGGTCGTGGGCTTCATCAAGGCGGAAGTGATCCTGTCCTTCCTCGGCTTTGGCGTGCCGGTGGGGGTGGTGTCCTGGGGGTCCATGCTGAACGAGGCGCAGAACGAACTGATTCTCGGCAAATGGTGGCAGCTGACGTCGGCCGCCGTGGCGATGGCCATCCTGGTCACGGCCTTCTCGCTGTTTACCGATGCCCTGCGCGATGCGCTCGACCCGAAGGTGAAGTGATATGGACAAGCTACTGGAAGTACAGAACCTGCGCGTCAGCTTCAAGGTCGACAAGAAGAACACTTTCGAAGCCGTGAAGGGCATTTCCTTCGCCATCCCGCGCAATGCGACGGTGGCGCTGGTGGGCGAATCGGGCAGCGGCAAGTCGGTCAGCTCGCTGGCCATCATGGGGCTGCTGCCGGCCCTGACCACCATCATCGACCCGGCCAGCCGCGTGCTGTTCGACGGCCGCGAAGTGCTGCACCTCTCGACCGCGGAGCGGCGCGCCATGTGCGGCAAGGATATCTCGATGATCTTCCAGGAGCCGATGTCTTCGCTGAACCCCGTGTTCACGGTCGGCTACCAGATCGCCGAAGTGCTGCGCCAGCACATGGGCATGAACAGGCAGCAGGCGAGGGCGCGCACGCTGGAACTGCTGGCGGAAGTGGGCATCCCTGATCCGGACAAGAAGATCGACGCTTATCCGAGCCAGATGTCCGGCGGCCAGCAGCAGCGCGTGATGATTGCGATGGCGATCGCCTGCGAACCCAAGCTGCTGATCGCCGACGAGCCGACTACCGCCCTCGATGTGACGATCCAGAAGCAGATCATGGAGCTGATCGCCAGCCTGCAGAAGAAGCACCAGATGTCCGTGCTGTTCATCACCCACGACCTGGGCCTGGTGGGCGAGATTGCCGACGAGGTGATCGTGATGCGTCACGGCGAGGTGCGCGAAACGGGCGCCGCCCAGGATGTGTTCAGCGCGCCGAAGGACAATTACACGCGCGCCTTGCTGCATTGCCGTCCCTCGCTGGATGCGCGCCCGATCCGCCTGCCGGTGATCGCGGACTACATGGATGGCAAGGTAAATGTCGACCTGCCGCAGCGCGAGCGCGGCTACAAGCCCGACGACGAGATTGTGCTCGATGTGCGCAACCTGAAGAAAAGCTTCTGGCTGCGTGAAGGTTTGTTCGGCAAGCGCGAGTTCCAGGCGGTGAAGGATGTGTCGTTCAAGCTGCCGCGCGGGAAAACGCTGGGCGTGGTGGGGGAGTCTGGGTCCGGCAAGTCCACCATGGGACTGACCCTGTTGCGGCTGCACCAGGCTACAGGCGGCACGGCACTCTTCGAGGGCAAGGATCTGCTGTCCATGCCGGCGAAGGAGTACATGGCCTACAAGCGCCGTATACAGATTATTTTCCAGAACCCGTATGCCTCGCTGAATCCGCGCTTTACGGTCGGCCAGATCCTGCTGGAGCCGATGCGGCTGCACTCGATCGGCGCCAATGACCGCGAACGGACGGACATGGCGATGGCGCTGCTGGAGCGGGTGGGACTGCCGCCGCACGCTTACCACCGCTACCCGCACGAGTTTTCGGGCGGCCAGCGTCAGCGCATTGCGATTGCGCGCTGCCTGACCATGAAGCCGGAAATCCTGGTGTGCGACGAATCCGTGTCGGCACTTGACGTGTCCGTACAAGCTCAGGTGCTCAACCTGCTGCAGGATCTGCAGGATGAATTTGGCCTTTCCTACATCTTTATCTCGCACGACCTCTCGGTGGTGAAGTATATTTCCGATCAGGTGATGGTGATGAATAAGGGGGAGGTTGTGGAAATGGCGAATTCGGATGATTTGTACCGGAATCCCACCCATCCTTATACTCGGACGCTGCTTGGGGCTATCCCGCGCGGCGCCGGATGAATTGCGCTAACATACGAATATTATGGCTAACCTGATCTACCTTCTGCAGCAGTACGGCGTCCTCATTGTGTTCGCTGTGGTGCTTGTCGAGCAGATGGGATTGCCGATTCCCGCCTATCCGATCCTGATCGTCGCCGGTGCGCTGGCGATGGATGGCGGCACGCCTTTCCTGGGCGTGCTGGTGGTGGCGATGTCGGCCTGCCTGCTGGCGGACCTGTTCTGGTTCCGCGCCGGCCGCCGCTACGGCAAGCGCATTCTCAAGCTGCTGTGCAAGATTTCCCTGTCCCCGGACTACTGCGTGAGCCAGACCGAGGACAATTTCAAGAAGTGGGGCCCCAAGTCCATGATGGTGGCCAAGTTCATTCCCGGCTTTAATACCATTGCGCCGCCGCTGGCGGGCGCCATGGGCACCAGGCTTTCCGTGTTCCTCGGCTTTGCGCTGACCGGCGGTCTGCTGTGGAGCGCCACCGGCATCGCCATCGGCGCTTACTTCCATTCGGATGTGGACGCGGTGCTGGAGTTGCTGTCAACCATGGGCAGCACCGCGCTGATGGTGCTGGGCGTGCTGCTGGCGCTGTTTGTGCTGGCCAAATTCATCGAGCGCCGCCGCTTCCAGAAGGCGATGCAGACCGAACGCATTTCCATCGACGAGCTGCGCGAGCTGCTCGATTCGGGCCACGATCCGGTCATGATCGATGCCCGCAGCGCCACGGCCCAGATGCTCGATCCGCCCGTGCCGGGTGCTTTGCTGGTCAATGGCGATCCGGCCAAGCTGATTTCCCAGCTGCCCAAGGACCGGCATATCATCGTCTATTGCAGCTGCCCGAATGATGTGACGGCCGCCAAGGTGGCCAAGCAGTTGCACGCACACGGCTATAAACGCGCCAAGCCGCTGCACGGCGGGCTGGACGCGTGGAATAGCGCGTTCCGGCCGGAAGCGGTTGTCGCCGCCGAGCTGACGCCCGAGCCGTTGGCGCCGGCGGACGCCCGACAGTAATTTTCCCGTTATTTCCCCCCGCCGCCCGTGTCCCCCGCAGGCGGCGCCGCCCAGCACGCACGGCGGATCAATGATCCGCCCTACGCCATATCGATGACATTCCGTTTCAAGGTGCACGTCGCCGGGGGGGGCATCGATGACATGGCGCTTAGAAGTCCGCGACGGGTGGTCATCGTGGCATTCCGGTCGAACGCCCTCGACGCGTAGGGCGGATCATTGATCCGCCGTGCGTGCGCCGTCGGCGGCTTGTCCGGTAGTCATACTACGCCGCAATTTTGCCAAATTGTCGCGTTTTCCGCGCCTCTTGTACCCAAACTACAAAGAATTCTTGCGCAACCGCCAAGATATCCCGTAGCATTAAGGCTCGACCGAATTTGCTGATTGCCATGACTGCTCACACCACTTCCGCGCCGGCTCGCCTGCTGGCGGACATCGGCGGCACCAATGCCCGTTTCGCGCTGGAACTGGGCGCTGGCCAGATCAGCAATATCCACGTATTGTCCGGCGCATCCTACGACACGCTGGCCGATGCACTGAAAGCCTACCTGGCCTTGCCGGACGTGCAGCAGGCCGCCGGCCAACCGATTCGTCACGGCGCCATCGCGATCGCGAACCCGGTGAATGGCGACTTCGTGCGCATGACCAACCACCACTGGGAATTCTCGATCGAGGCCCTGCGCCAGGAAGTGGACTTCGAAGTGCTGGTCGTGGTGAACGACTTCACTGCGCTGGCCCGCTCGCTGCCCCACCTGTCCGACGCGCAAAAGCACAAGGTCGGCGGCGGCTCGCCGCAGCCGGGCGCGCTGGGACTGGTGGGCGCCGGCACGGGCCTGGGCGTGTCGGGGCTGATCCCGTCGCCATCGGGCTGGACGGCGCTGCTGAGCGAAGGCGGCCACGTCAGCTTTGCGCCGATGAGCGCGGACGAGGTGGCAATCCTGCAATACGCCTGGACCGAGTTCGAGCATGTGTCGGCTGAGCGCCTGCTGTCCGGCCAGGGCATCGAGCTGCTGTACCGCGCCATTGCGCATCTCCGCGGCGAGAAAGCGGAGACGCTGGCGGCGTCTGAGATCGCGCGCCGTGCGCTCGCCGGCGACTGCCCGCTGTGTGACGAGGCCATCGAGCACTTCTGCACCATGCTGGGCACCATCGCGGGCAACCTGGGCGTGACCCTGGGCGCCGTCGGCGGTATCTATATTGGCGGCGGCATCGTGCCGCGCCTCGGCGAGCGGTTTGATCGCTCCGGGTTCCGCGCGCGGTTTGAGGAGAAGGGACGGTTCCGTTCTTACCTCGCCGCGATTCCTACTTATGTGATTACGGCGGAGTATCCGGCTTTTGTTGGTGTTTCGGCAATTCTGGCCGAGCGGCTGGCCTAAGGCGGCTTTGCCTCGGCTCACGCACGGCGGATCAATGATCCGCCCTACACCCCTTTGGGCCTCACGCTGTTGATTTCTCGCGCCGCGTAGGGCGGATCATTGATCCGCCGTGCAAGCTCAGTCGTGCCGATTGATGAATCCGACGGGGCAGATCAACGATCCACCCCGCGAATTGCACCGTTCGCGGTTTTATCAGGTACAATTGGCACAGTTGGATGAAACGGCGCCAATCGTTCCTGGGTTTGCCGTCCTGTTTTCGCCCTGAAAACAATACTCTCCACCTGAGACTCTCGCCCCGGCGCGCAGCGGCCCGGCGCCTTCTCTTGCATCGCTTTGCAAACAACAAGACGATATGAATACAGTTGAGGCGAAAAAAGTCCTCGAAACCGCGTTGCTATGCGCAACTGAGCCTTTGTCGATCCACAGCCTGAAAAAGCTGTATGTCGATGTCGATGACCAGGGCAGGCCGCTGGGCCAGGGCGTCGGCGCCGATACGATCAAGGAATTATTGGAAGAATTGCGCCTGGACTGGCAGGGGCGCGGCATTGAAGTAGTCAGCCTGGCGAGCGGATGGCGCTTCCAGAGCCGGCCTGAGATGAAGATGTACCTGGACCGCTTGAGTCCGGAAAAAGTGCCCAAATATTCGCGGGCCACACTGGAAACGCTGGCGATCATCGCCTACCGCCAGCCTGTGACGCGCGGCGATATCGAGGAAATCCGCGGGGTTGCGGTGAACTCGCAGACGATCAAGATGCTGGAAGACCGCGGCTGGGTTGATGTGGTCGGCTATCGCGATGTGCTGGGCCGTCCGGCCCTGCTGGGGACCACGAAGCAGTTCCTGGACGACCTGGGGTTGGATTCGCTGTCCCAACTGCCGCCGCTGCAGCAATTGGGCGGCGAGCAGGAGTCCAACCCGCTGGAAGTGCTGGAAGCGGCGCTGGAAGAGAATTTCGAGAAGGCGGCGCATGCCGCCGAACACACTGAACATACTGTTGATGCGGCTCCCACAGAGGAGCCGGTAGTAGAAACGGCGCCGGATGCAACGCCAGACGCTGAGCCACCACAAGATACGAATAATGACGAACTCCGAGAACACCCCTGAGACCGGCTCCCCGGCTGTCGACGCAACCGCTGCCAAGCCTAAGCGCCGTACCAAGGCACAGATTGAGGCTGACAAGGCTGCCGCTGCTGCCGCTGCGTCCACCGAGGCCGCACCGGCTCCGGCCGCCAAAAAGCCGCGCACCACCAAGGCCAAGGCCGAAGTGGCCGCCGCTGATGCTGCTGTGACCCCGGTTGCCGCCGCGTCTTCCGCGGATGCCGCCCCGGCGCCGGCCAAAAAGCGTGCGACCAAGGCCAAGTCCGCGGTCTCCGCCGAGGCGGGCGACGCGTCCGCTCCGGCCGCTGCCGAGGCGCCGCGCGCCGCCGCCCGCAAGTCCGCCGCCGCCAAGCCTGCCGCCGAAGCCGCGCCTGCCGCTGCCCAGGGCGATGCCGAACCGGTCGCCGCTGTGGCCAAGCCGGCCCGCAAGACCGCGTCCTCCGGCCGCCGCAAGACGGCTGACGACGCCGCTGGCGCCGCGCTGGAAGCTGCACCGGTCAGCGTGTCCGACGCCGTACCGGCCGCCGCGAGCGCTGACGCATCCGCCGCAGATGGCGGCAACAAAGCCCGCACGCCGCGCGGTCCGCGCCAGATGCGCGAGCAGCGCGCCCTGCGTGAGGCTGAGCGCGCCGCATCCGAAGCCGTGCACGCCGGCGCTGCCGAGCAGGGCGCTGCTGCAGAAGAGGGCGCAGGTGCTGAAGCAGGCGCCGCCGCACCAGCCGCTGACGGCGTGTGGCCGACCAGCGTGCCGGGCGACCGCCAGGGCAAGAAGCATGGCAAGCACAAGAACAAGAAGGGCAGGCACGGCCAGCAGCAAGGCGAAGGCCAGCCAGGCCAGCACGCCCAGGGCGGCCAGCCAGGCCAGGGCCAGGGTGGCCAGGGCCAGCATGGTCAGAAGCAGCGTGTTGCGGGCGCCTTCGGCAACAAGATGAAGCACAAGGACAAGGCATCCGAAGCCGATGCCGTGTTCTCCTTCGTCACCTCGGAAGACTTTGACCGTGAAGATGGCGCCAAGGGTAAGCAGCAGCCGAAGCCGGTGCGCCGCGACCTGACGGCGGAAGACGACGCACCGAAGCTGCACAAGGTCCTGGCCGAAGCCGGCCTTGGCTCGCGCCGCGATATGGAAGAGCTGATCATTGCCGGCCGCGTGTCGGTGAACGGCGAGCCGGCCCACATCGGCCAGCGCATCCTGCCGACCGACGCCGTGCGCATCAACGGCAAGCTGATCCAGCGCAAGGTGAGCAAGAAGCCGCCGCGCGTGCTGGTCTACCACAAGCCGGCCGGCGAAATCGTGTCGCACGATGACCCGGATGGCCGTCCATCCGTGTTCGACCGCCTGCCGACGATGAAAGCAGGCAAGTGGCTGGCCGTCGGCCGCCTCGACTTCAATACCGAAGGCTTGCTGCTGTTCACTACCAGCGGCGACCTGGCGAACCGTCTGATGCATCCGCGCTACAACATCGACCGCGAGTACGCCGTGCGTACCCTGGGCGAGCTGGAAGAGGGCATGCGCCAGAAGCTGCTGTCCGGCGTTGAGCTGGAAGACGGCATGGCCCAGTTCTCCAAGATCGCGGACGGCGGCGGCGAAGGCGTCAACAAGTGGTACCGCGTGGTGATCGGCGAAGGCCGCAACCGCGAGGTGCGCCGCATGTTCGAAGCCATCGGCCTGACCGTTTCCCGCCTGATCCGTACCCGCTACGGCGCGCTGACCCTGCCGAGCAACCTGAAGCGCGGCCGCTGGGAAGAGATGGAAGAGAATACCGTACGCGACCTGCTGGCTGCGGTTGGTTTCAGAAGGAAGCCTCCGGTGGCGGCGAGCAGAAGAAGCCGCAGCAGCAGGGCGGCGGCGGCAACAAGCGCGAACGTGAGCCGAACGGCAACCGCATGGACGTGAGCAATAAGAATGCCGATCCGTTCCCGACGGCGCCGCGCGGCGGCCGCAACCAGGGCCAGGGCGCATTCTATGGCGCGGGCCGCGGCGGTTTCGGTGGCGGTCATGGCGGTGGCCAGGGCGGTCACGGTGGCCAGGGCGGTCACAGTGGTCAGGGCGGTCACGGCGGACATGCGGGCTTTGGCGACCAGCGCCAGGGCGCCGGCGGCGGCAACAAAGGCAAGGGCAAAGGTCCGCGCCAGCCCGATCCGTTGCAGACGACCTTCGGCTTCGCCGGACACGGCCAGCAGCAGCGCCGCGGCGGACAGCAGCGCGGCGGCGCCATGGATCATGGCATGCCGCGCCGCCGCAAGGGCTGAGAACCCAACCCAAAGGCTGGTGTCTGCCACGATGTGGCAGACACCTTGGCACGCGGCAACGAATTGGTGTCAGGCACTTTGTGCCTGACACCAGGTTTTGCCTGGGTTTTAAGCTGAATTGATATTGTTGTATGCCCCGCCATGTGGTATGCGGCATTGCAGCGAAGTCAATAAGGCGCTATAATAAGCAGCCTAGTAAAAGTTCTTCGCAAGATGTTTTTGCTGAAGGGTGCTTTCATCTGGCTGTAGTGAAAAAAGATGGGCAGTTGCCCATTTTTTTTTGGTTGAACCGTTTTGAGTATTCGGAGATTTTTCCTTGCAATTGCCTGAATTGATTGAAAAAACCGTATCGGGCCTGGGCTACGAAATGGTTGATTACGAGCGGGCCGAGCGCGGATTGCTGCGCGTGTTCATCGATTTCAGCGCAGAAGACGCCGAGGAAAAAGGTCCGATCACGGTGGAAGACTGCGCCACGGTGAGCCACCAGCTGTCGCACGTGCTGACGGTCGAGAATGTGCCGTATGAGCGCCTCGAGATTTCGTCGCCCGGCCTGGACCGGCCGCTGCGCAAGTTCAGCGACTTCGTGCGATTTGCCGGCAGTGAAGCCATCGTCAAGCTGCGCATGGCGATCCCCGGCACGGCGAACCGCAAGTCCTACCAGGGCATCCTGACGGAGCCGGAGGGCGAGCAACTGGGTATTGAATTTGAAGGTAAAGATGGTCCTGCGGTGCTGAATTTCACGCTCGCGGACATTGATAAGGCACGTTTGGTGCCACAGGTGGATTTTAGGAGCCGCAAAGCATGAGTCGCGAAGTTTTGTTATTGGTTGATGCGCTGGCGCGCGAAAAGAATGTCGATAAGGACGTGGTTTTTGGCGCCCTCGAATTCGCGCTGGCGCAAGCCACGAAGAAGCGCTATGAAGGCGAAGTCGATATTCGCGTTTCGATCGACCGCGAATCCGGTGAGTTCGAATCCTTCCGCCGCTGGCACGTGGTGCCCGACGAGGCCGGCCTGCAGCTGCCTGACCAGGAAGTGCTGCTGTTCGAAGCCCGCGAGCAGATTCCGGACATCGAAGTGGACGAGTACATCGAAGAGCCGATCGAATCCGTGGAATTCGGCCGCCGTTTCGCGCAGGACACCAAGCAGGTCGTCCTGCAGCGGGTGCGCGACGCAGAGCGCGAACAGATCCTGCAGGACTTCCTGGAGCGCGGCGACGCGCTGGTAACCGGCACCATCAAGCGCATGGAGCGCGGTGACGCCATCGTTGAATCGGGCAAGATCGAAGCGCGCCTGCCGCGCGACCAGATGATCCCGAAAGAGAACCTGCGTATCGGCGACCGCGTGCGCGCCTACATCCTGCGCGTGGACCGCAATATGCGCGGCCCGCAGGTGATCCTGTCGCGCACCGCGCCAGAGTTCATCATGAAGCTGTTCGAGCTGGAAGTGCCTGAAATCGAGCAGGGCATGCTGGAGATCAAATCCGCCGCCCGCGACGCCGGCGTGCGCGCCAAGATCGCCGTGCACACCAACGACAAGCGTATCGATCCTATCGGTACCTGCGTCGGCATGCGCGGTTCGCGCGTGCAGGCCGTGACCGCGGAACTGGGCGGCGAGCGTGTGGACATCGTGCTGTGGTCGGAAGATCCGGCGCAGTTCGTGATCGGCGCACTGGCTCCGGCCAACGTGAGCTCGATCATGGTGGACGAAGACAAGCACGCGATGGACGTGGTGGTCGATGAGGAAAACCTGGCAATCGCGATCGGCCGCTCCGGCCAGAACGTGCGCCTGGCTTCCGAGCTGACCGGCTGGAAGATCAACATCATGACCGCTGAGGAATCAGCCGACAAGGTGGCTGCCGAAACCGCAGCCACCCGCGCTCTGTTCATGGAAAAACTGGATGTGGACCAGGAAGTGGCCGACATCCTGGTGGAAGAGGGCTTCAGCAGCCTGGAAGAAATCGCTTACGTGCCGATCTCCGAGATGCTGGAAATCGAAGCCTTCGACGAGGATACCGTCAACGAGCTGCGTACCCGCGCCCGTGACGCCCTCGTGACCGAGGCTATTGCTTCGGAAGAAGGCCTGGAAGGCATGGAAGAGTCGCTGGTCGGCCTGGAAGGCATGGACCGCATCACGGCGGGCAAACTGGGCCTGGCGGGCATCAAGACGCTGGAGCAATTTGCCGGTCTCGCGTACGACGAATTCGGCGCCATCCTGGCCCTGTCGAGCGAGCGTGCACGTGAACTGATTTCGAATGAATTTGAAAATGTGTCCGACGATGAAATGAAGCTGGTCGATTCCAAGTACGACGACCGCGCCAAGGCCCTGCAGGCCAAGGCATGGAACGCAACCGAAGCGGCCAAGGCTTAAGTAGCAATCTTTATCATCCGAGACACAAGAAAAGAGGACTGAATGGCGAGTAACAACGTAGCCCAATTTGCCACCGAACTGAAGATGCCTGCAGACCTGCTGCTGTCGCAGCTGCGTTCTGCTGGCGTCGAAAAGAGTTCGGCGTCAGATCCATTGTCGAAAGATGATAAGGACAAGCTGCTGGAACACCTGCGCCGCACCCACGGCGCGGGCGCGGAGCAGGGCGAGAAGAAGAAAATCACCCTGACCCGCAAGGAAACGTCCGAGATCAAACAGGCCGACGCCACCGGCAAGGCGCGCACCATCCAGGTTGAAGTGCGCAAGAAGCGCACCTTCGTCCAGCGCGACGACGTGGTGGCCGGCGGCCAGTCCGCGCCGGTGATCGACGCTGCCGAACGCGCACGCCGCGAAGAGGAAGCGCGCCGCCAGGCGGAGCTGATCGCACGCCAGGAAGCGGAACTGAAGGAAAAGCAGGAACGCCTGGCCAAGCTGGACGCGGAAAAGGAAGCACAAGCCAAGGCCGCCGAGGAAGAAGCGAAGCGCGCCGCCGAGGAAGAGGCCAAGAAGGCCGCTGCCGACAAGGCTGCCGCCGAGAAGGCAGCTGCTGCCGCCGCTGCAGGCGCGGCGCAGAAGGCTGTTGCGGAAGAAGAAGAGAAGAAGCGCCAGGCCGATGCCGAAGAAGCCAAGCGCAAGCACGAAGTGGCTGTGAAGGAAGCCGCCGAGCGCGCGGAAGCGACCGAGCGCGCACGCAAGGCCGTGGCTGATGAAGTGGCCCAGATCAAGGCCATGATGAGCCAGCCGCGCCGCGTGATGAAGGCGCCGGAACCGGCGCCTGCTGCCGCTGCCGCACCGGCCAAGCCGAAGGTGGCGGAAGGCACGCTGCACAAGCCGGCGGACAAGAAGCCGGCGGCTGCCGGCGCAGCCGCACCGGCCGGCGAGAAGAAAGACGACAAGAAGGGCGGCGACAAGAAGTCGATCAAGTCGGCCAATGTGTCTTCGTCCTGGCAGGATGAAAAGCGCCGCGGCGCACCAGCCGGCGGCACCAAGGGCCGCAGTGGCGGCCCCGGCGCAGGCGGCGGTCGTGACGGCTGGCGTGCGGGCGGCAAGGGTCGCCGTGGCGGCCACCAGGACGATCGCGAGTCGAACTTCCAGGCGCCGACCGAAGCCATCATCAAGGAAGTGCATGTGCCGGAAACCATCACCGTGGCTGAACTGGCGCACAAGATGTCCGTCAAGGCTTCCGAGGTGATCAAGCAGCTGATGAAGCTGGGCCAGATGTGCACCATCAACCAGGTGTTGGACCAGGAAACCGCGATGATCGTGGTGGAAGAGATGGGCCACAAGGCCTTCCCGGCCGCCGTCGACGATCCTGAAGCGATCCTGGCCGACCAGGGCGAACACGCGCACTTCGAAGCCGTGTCGCGCGCTCCGGTGGTGACGGTGATGGGCCACGTCGACCACGGCAAGACCTCGCTGCTGGACTACATCCGCCGCGCCAAAGTGGCGTCCGGCGAAGCGGGCGGCATTACCCAGCACATCGGCGCGTACCACGTGGATACCCCGCGCGGCACGATCACCTTCCTGGATACGCCGGGTCACGAAGCGTTTACCGCAATGCGTGCCCGCGGTGCGAAAGCGACCGACATCGTCATCCTGGTGGTGGCGGCCGACGACGGCGTGATGCCGCAGACGAAGGAAGCAATTGCCCACGCCAAGGCTGCAGGCGTGCCGCTGGTAGTCGCGGTCAACAAGATCGACAAACCGGGCGGCAACCTGGAGCGCGTGACGCAGGAACTGATCGCCGAGCAGGTGGTGCCGGAAGAATACGGCGGCGATTCGCCGTTCGTGCCGGTGTCCGCGAAGACCGGCCAGGGTATCGACTCCCTGCTGGAAAACGTGCTGCTGCAGGCTGAAGTCCTGGAACTGAAAGCACCGGTGGAAGCGCCTGCGCGCGGCCTGGTGGTGGAAGCCCGCCTGGACAAGGGCCGCGGCCCGGTGGCCACCATCCTGGTGCAATCCGGTACGCTGAAGCGCGGCGACGTGGTGCTGGCAGGTTCGTCCTTCGGCCGCGTGCGTGCCATGCTGGACGAGAACGGCAAGTCGATCAACGAAGCCGGTCCTTCCATCCCGGTCGAGATCCAGGGCCTGACCGAAGTGCCGGCCGCTGGTGAAGAAGCGATGGTGATGGCGGACGAGCGCAAGGCGCGCGAGATCGGCCTGTTCCGTCAAGGTAAGTTCCGCGACGTGAAGCTGGCCAAGCAGCAGGCCGCGAAGCTGGAGAACATGTTCGACCAGATGGCCGAAGGCGAGGTGAAGAACCTGCCGCTGATCATCAAGACCGACGTGCAGGGTTCGCAGGAAGCGCTGGTTGGCTCGCTGCAGAAGCTCTCGACCTCCGAAGTGCGCGTGCAGATCGTGCACGCCGCGGTGGGCGGCATCTCGGAATCGGACGTCAACCTGGCGACCGCTTCCAAGGCTGTCATCATCGGCTTCAACGCCCGTGCCGATGCACAGGCCCGCAAGCTGGCCGAGGCGAACGGCGTCGACATCCGCTACTACAACATCATTTACGATGCAATCGAAGAGGTCAAAGCGGCGATGTCGGGCATGCTGGCGCCGGAGAAGCGCGAGCACGTTATCGGCCAGGTGGAAATCCGCCAGGTCATCCACGTGTCCAAGGTCGGTGCGATTGCGGGCTGCCTGGTTACCGACGGTGTGGTCAAGCGCACCTCGTCCGTCCGCCTGCTGCGCAACAACATCGTGGTGTGGACCGGCGAGATCGACTCGCTCAAGCGTTTCAAGGACGACGCGAAAGAAGTGCGCGCCGGCCTGGAGTGCGGTCTGAACCTCAAGGGCTACAACGAGATCGAAGTGGGCGACCAGCTCGAGGTCTTCGAAGTACAGGAGATCGCCCGTACCCTGTAACAGCGGTTTGCGGCGATACACGGCGGGTGCCTCCCGCCTCGCTTCGGCGAGGCGCGGCGCCCGTCTTTATTTTTAGGCACCATCATGGCAAAACATAGCAAATCCATCCCACAGCGCGGCCTGCGCGTGGCCGACCAGATCCAGAAAGACCTGTCCGAGCTGATCGCCTTCGAACTGAAGGACCCGCGCGTGGGCATGGTCACGCTGTCCGAAGTGCAGCTCACGCCGGACTATGCGCATGCCAAGATCTACTTCACGATGCTGAAGGACGATGAGGAATCGGTAAAGAACACGCTGGCCGGTTTGTCGGCGGCTGCCGGCTACCTGCGCAACCAGCTGGGCAAGCGCCTGCACATCCACACGCTGCCGCAGCTGCACTTCTTGCACGACATATCGGCCGCGCGCGGCATGGCGATGTCCGCACTGATCGACAAGGCCAACGCCACCCGCGCCGCCGACGCAGACGAAGATAGCGGCGAAGAATGAAGCGTGTGCGTGACCTCGTCGACGGCGTGCTGCTGCTCGACAAGCCTGTTGGCCTGTCCAGCAACGATGCGCTGATCAAGGCCAAGCGTTTCATGAACGCGAAGAAGGCCGGCCACACCGGCACGCTCGACCCCTTCGCCACCGGCCTGCTGCCGCTGTGCTTTGGCGAAGCCACCAAGTTCTCGCAGGACTTGCTGGAGGCCGACAAGACCTATCTGACCACCGTTCATCTGGGCGTGCGCACGGACACGGGCGACACCGAAGGCGCCGTGCTCGAGACTTTGCCGGTCACCGCCACGGTGGCCGACATCGAAGCCGTGCTGGAACGCTTCCGCGGCCCGATCAAGCAGGTGCCGCCGATGTATTCCGCGCTCAAGCGCGACGGCAAGCCTCTGTACGAATACGCCCGCGAAGGCATCACGCTTGAGCGCGAAGCGCGCGACGTGGTGATCCACAAGCTGGAACTGGTCGGCTATGAAGCGCCATTCCTGAAGCTGGCCGTCACCTGCAGCAAAGGCACCTACATCCGCGTCCTCGGTGAAGACATCGGCGCGGCCCTGGGCTGCGGCGCCCACCTGAATGCCCTGCGCCGCACACAGGTCGGCGCGCTGACAACCGACCACATGGTCACGCTGGAAGCGCTGGCAGCGCACGGCGCGCCGCGCGAGCTGCTGGCGCCCGTTGACGCATTGCTGTCATCTTTCCCGAGTATCATCCTGAACGACGATCTCGCCAGGCGTTTCCTGCACGGCCAGCGCCTGCCTCTGGGCAAGGAGCCATCGGTAGCCGTGCCGGCGCAGTATGAAGGCCGCGTCCGGGTCTATGCCGCCGACGGCCGCCTGCTCGGCACAGGCCTGTTCGGCGAATACGCCATCCTCGCCCCCGAGCGCCTGATCGCCACAGCCGCCTGAGCTCTGCACCGAATCGCGAATCGTGGTTGGGCGCAACGCAGCATGCTATACTAGTGGGTTCAGTGCATCCGCACTCGCAGTTTTTCTGTAAATACAAACATCATGTCTAATACTAAACGCGCAATTCGCAATATCGCAATCATCGCCCACGTTGACCATGGCAAGACCACCCTGGTTGACCAACTGCTGCGCCAGTCCGGTACCTTCCGTGAAAACCAGCAGGTCGACACCCGCGTCATGGACTCCAACGACCTCGAAAAGGAACGCGGCATCACGATTCTGTCGAAGAACTGCGCCGTTGAGTACGAAGGCACCCACATCAACATCGTCGACACCCCGGGCCACGCCGACTTCGGCGGCGAAGTGGAACGCGTGCTGTCCATGGTGGACTCCGTTCTGCTGCTGGTCGATGCGCAGGAAGGCCCGATGCCGCAGACCCGCTTCGTGACCCGCAAGGCGCTGGCCCTGGGCCTGAAGCCTATCGTGGTCGTGAACAAGATCGACCGTCCGGGCGCGCGCGCCGACTGGGCGATCAACCAGACCTTCGAACTGTTCGACAAGCTGGGCGCCACCGATGAGCAGCTGGACTTCCCGATCGTGTACGCATCGGGCCTGAACGGCTACGCCGGCATGGACGAATCCGTGCGCGGCGGCGACATGAAGCCGCTGTTCGACGCGATCCTGAAATACGTGCCGGTGCGTGACGACAATCCGGACGGTCCGCTGCAGATGCAAATCACCTCGCTGGACTACTCGTCCTACGTGGGCAAGATCGGTATCGGCCGTGTGAATCGTGGCCGCGTGAAGACCGGCCAGGACGTGGTCATCGTTGACGGTCCGGGCGCAACCCCGATCAAGGGCCGCATCAACCAGGTGCTGAACTTCAAGGGCCTGGAGCGCGTGCTGGTCGATGAAGCCGTCGCCGGCGACATCATCCTGATCAACGGTATCGAAGAAATCGGCATCGGCTCCACCGTGTGCGCCGCCGACACGCCTGATCCGCTGCCGATGCTGACCGTGGACGAGCCGACCCTGACCATGAACTTCATGGTCAACACCTCGCCGCTGGCCGGCCGCGAAGGCAAGTTCGTGACCTCGCGCCAGCTGCGCGATCGCCTGGACAAGGAACTGAAATCCAACGTGGCGCTGCGCGTTGCCCCGACCGATGACGACACGATCTTCGAAGTCTCCGGCCGCGGTGAACTGCACCTGACCATCCTGATCGAAAACATGCGCCGCGAAGGCTTCGAGATGGCCGTGTCCCGTCCGCGCGTTGTGTTCAAGATGGTCGATGGCGTGCGCGAAGAGCCGTACGAAATGCTGTCGGTGGACGTGGAAGAAGCCAACCAGGGCGGCGTGATGGAAGAACTGGGCCGCCGCCGTGGCGACCTGCAGAACATGGAATCGGACGGCAAGGGCCGTGTGCGCCTGGAGTACCGCATTCCTGCGCGCGGCCTGATCGGCTTCCAGGGCGAGTTCATGACCCTGACCCGTGGTACCGGCCTGATGTCGCACGTGTTCGATGCCTACGCACCGGTGGACACCTCCAAGGGTGAACTGGCCGGCCGTCGCAACGGCGTGCTGATCTCGCAGGACGACGGCCAGGCCGTTGCCTACGCACTGTGGAAGCTGCAGGACCGCGGCCGCATGTTCGTTGAGCACAACACCCCTGTGTACGAAGGCATGATCATCGGTATCCACTCGCGCGACAACGACCTGGTTGTGAACCCGATCAAGGGCAAGCAGCTGACCAACGTGCGCGCATCCGGCACCGACGAAGCCGTACGCCTGGTGCCGCCGATCCAGATGTCGCTGGAATACGCGGTTGAATTCATCGAGGACGATGAACTGGTCGAGATCACGCCGAAATCCATCCGCCTGCGCAAGCGCTTCCTGAAGGAACACGAGCGCAAGCGCGCACAACGCGAAGGCGTATAAACCGTATTGCGCACTGCGCCAAAAGCCCGCCGCCTCGGAAGAGCCGGCGGGCTTTTTTTTCAACCCACGGCCAAAAGCAGGTGTCTGCCACGATGTGGCAGACACCTGGGTTACGCCTCTGGTTTTATTCAGATCAATCAGCGAATTGAGCGTTTGCGCACTGCAGCACGCATATGCTTATTCCCAGAGTGCCTTTATCTGCGGGGTTTATTCAACACATTGCTCATCATTCTGATTCTTTCAACGTTGGCTGATTTTTCTTTTGAGTGCGCGCATAGAATGGCCTGACTAACTAGAACAACGCCCGATCAAAAACTTGATCAGCATTCGGAGGAGAACATTGTGAGTCAGCAGCACACCAAAGCCCGCACGATCAATCGAACCATCTTTGCCCTGATTTCCTATCTCGTCGCTACCGGCGCCTTTGCCCAGGAAAGCGATGCCCAGGCAGCCGGCGCCAACCGCCACGACGCAGCACCAAAAGAAAACGTCGTGACCGTGACCGGCACCCGCCAGTCCGTGGCCTCCGCAATTGAGCGCAAGATCCGCAACGACACCGTGTCCGACTCCCTGGTCGCGGAAGACATCAACCAGTTCCCTGACAAGAACGTAGGCGAGGCGCTGTCGCGCATCACCGGCGTCCAGCTGACGCGCGACTTCGGCGAAGGCACGCAGGTCTCGATCCGCGGCGTGGAGCCGAACCTGAACCGCGTGGAAATCAACGGCATGTCCGTGCTGTCCTCCAACGGTACCGCGGGCCGCGGCGCCGAACTGCGCGAGCTGGCTTCCGAACTGATTCAATCGATCGACGTGTACAAGGGCACCACCGCCGACCTGACCGAAGGCGGCGTGGGCGGCACCGTGACCATCACCACGCGCAAGCCGCTGGACTTCAAGAAGAAGACCATTGCGGTAACCGTGTCCGGCGAACAGTCCACCAGCCGTGGCGGTGTGCAGCCGCGCGCCAGCCTGCTGCTGGCCGACAAATTCCTGGACGGCAAACTCGGCCTGATGGCCAATCTTGTTTACGACAAGGTCTACACGCAGAACGACTACGCCCGCAACACTTCCTGGCGCTTCCTGCGCGACTGGGACTTCTCGGCAGATAAGACCGTCACCAGCCTCGATCCGGCTGTCGCCGCCGTCAACACGCCAGGCGGCTGCGCTACCACCGCGGGCCTGACCGCTGCGCAGCGCACCGCCTGCAGCAGCCAGTGGTTCGACTACTCGCCGGGCATCGCGCGTTACGGCATCTGGACCCGCGACCACGAGCGTTCGTCCGCCGAGCTGACCGCGCAGTACCAGTTCAGCAAGAACCTGCGCGCCTACATCAGCTACCAGGACAACAGCCAGGACCAGCGCCTGAACGACCGCAACTTCGGTACCGACTTCGGCAACGTGAATCGCCTGTTCAACCAGGGCAACGCTCCGGTCTACAACACCAGCACCGGCGTGCCGACAACCGCCGGCACCTGCCTGCCTGTGACCACCACGGGCACCCCGGCCGGCATGACCGTCAACAATCACTATGTGACGCAGTACACCGTGGGTAACTGCATGAACGTGGCAGGCCAGGGCGGCCAGGGCGCCTTCGGTACTTCGGCGCGCGACTTCCAGCTGAAGGTGCATTCGCAGTATCTGTCCAGCGGCTTTAACTGGAAGGCCAATGGCTGGGAAGTGGATGGCCTGTTCGGCAGCTCCAAGTCCAAGTACAGCTCGCAGAGCAACAACATTTCGCTGACCCAGAATGCACCGGGCCTGAAGGTCACGCTGGATTCGCAAGGCCTGCCGCACTTCGACTTCCCGTCCGCCTATTCGCCGGATGCCAACAGCTCCTATGTGCAGGTGCAGCTGCAGTACCGTCCGTCCGAAACGAAGAACACCGAAGACCAGGGCAAGCTGGACTTCAAGTACAAGCTCGATACGCCCTTCTTCAAGAAGGTATGGTTCGGCGTGCAGGGCCGCCGCGCCACGTCCGAGCAGTTTGCCGCCGGCGGCTACCTGGCCAGCAACGGCAAGGACCTGGTCTCCACCGCCGACGACATCAACGTGGTCAGCGCCAACGTAAACCAGACCCTGATCTACGATCCGCTGAACAAGACCGGCGCCCAGCGTGCACCGGATACGCAGTCCTTCATCAACAACAGCTTCTCCACCAAGTACATCAACGCTGCGCAGATGGAGCAGCTTATTGCGGCTGTGCGCGGCACCTCTCCAGGCACCTTCTTCAAGGGCTACGACAAGGTCAGCGGCCTGCCGAGCGGCTGGATGAGCCCTATCTACAGCAACGCGCTGCCGTACTTCGACACCTCGAAGTTCAACTACGTGAACCTGTATAACGCGCCGGGCAGCGACGGCAAGACCTATCCGCAGATCCCGGCCTTCTCCGCCGAAGAACGCATCTGGGCCGGCTACAGCCGCGTGGACTTCAGCACCGAAGCGTGGGAGCGCCAGATCTTCGGCAATATCGGCGTCCGCTACACCCGCACCGACGAGAAGTCGACCGGCCTGCAGCGCTACCAGGTTGCAGTCGAAAATGCGCCGGGCAGCTCCACCTTCACCAATCGCGTGGTCTCCAATGGCATCGCCACCGTGCAGAACACCTATCACGACTGGATGCCGAGCGTGAATGCCGCCATGTGGCTGGTGCCGGATACCTTCCTGGCCCGCCTGGGCTGGGGCAAGGTGATGGCGCGTCCTTCGATCGACCTGCTGGTGCCGAACGCCACCTGTACCGTCAACAGCGGCAATCCGCAGTTCGGCGGCGACGGCGTGGACGATTGCACGGCCGGTAACCCGAACCTGAAACCCTACCGTGCCACCAACTATGACCTGAGCCTGGAGTTCTACCCAAGCGCGGACACCCAGGTGAGCGCAGGCTTCTTCCGCAAGAAGATCACCAGCTACATCATCAACCGCGCGCTGGTGCGCAACGTGGACCTGTTCAAGGATGGCACCCTGTTCGACGTGAACCAGCCGATCAACGGCCAGGGCGCAACCACGAACGGTATCGAGCTGACCGCACGTACCGCGTTCACCATGCTGCCAGGCTGGCTGGGTGGTTTCGGTATCGACACCAACTACACCCGCATGAACTTCAAGTACGCGCCGGGTACTGCGCTGACCAACGTCCTCGATGGTACCGAACTGCCGTATCCGGGCCTTTCGAAGAACAGCTACAACGTGGCGCTGTGGTACGATCGCGACAAGTACAACGCGCGTATCGCCTACAACTATCGTGACCGCTTCTACACCGGCGCCAACGATGTGTCGGGCAACCCGAATTTCCAGGAGAAGACCGGCTTCCTGGATGCGAAGTTCCAGTACCGTATCAACCAGCACTGGACCTTCTCGGTGGAAGGCAAGAACCTGACCGACCAGGCGCAGATCACCGACGCGGGTGACCTGTTCCGTGTCAACGAACTTGCCTTCTCGGGACGCCGTTACTTTGTGAGCCTGTCGTACAAAAATTGAGGAACTGAATGCTTGCACGCTCCCCCGTGCTGCTGCGCAGTCTGGCAGCAGCTTCGCTGGCGATGCTGGCGGCGGGGAGGGCATGCGCCCTCGACGCCGATCCGGCTTTCAACAATCCCCTGGTGCTCCAGCGCGCCGATCCCCAGGTCGTCCTGCAGGACGACGGCCAGTACTACTTCACTGCCACCGTTCCCGAATACGATCGCATCGAACTGCGCCGTGCGCGCACGCTCGATGGGCTGGGCGCTGCGCAGCCCAAGGTCGTGTGGCGCAAGCACGCCAGCGGCGTGATGGGCGCACATATCTGGGCGCCGGAACTGCACCGCATCAACGGCAAGTGGTATATCTACTTCACCGCAGGCCGCTCGGATGCGATCTGGGATATCCGGCTTTACGTGCTGGAGAACAGCTCCGCCGATCCTTTCGAGGGTGAATGGAAAGAGCTTGGCCAGTTGAAGACGGGCTGGGAATCCTTCGCGCTGGATGCCACCACCTTTGCGCTGCGCGGCCAGCGCTACCTGGTCTGGACCCAGCGCGGCACCACTGAGCAGACCAAGGGCACCAATATCTACATCGCGAAGATGGATACGCCCTGGTCCATCACCGGCCCTACCGCCATGCTGACCAAGCCGGAATATCCGTGGGAGCGCGTGCGCTTCGACGTGAATGAGGCGCCGGCCGTCCTGGTGCGCAACGGCCGCGTGTTCCTGACCTATTCGGCCAGCGCCACGGACGCCAACTATGTGCTGGGCATGCTGACGGCGCGCGACGACGCCAACCTGCTCGATCCCGCTGCGTGGACCAAGTCCGCCGAGCCGGTGCTGCGCACCAGCGCAGCCAACGGCCAGTACGGCCCTGGCCACAATTCCTTCACCACCACGCCGGACGGCAAGACCGACGTTATCGTCTACCACGCGCGCAATTACCGCGACATCAAGGGCGATTCGCTGTATGACCCGAACCGCCACACGCGCGCGCAAGCCATCCATTACCGCGCGGACGGCACACCGGACTTCGGCGCGCCGGTGGCGGACGCACCCGGCGCGGTGGCCGCCAAACCGCTGTTCCGCGATCCCGTGTACGACGGTGCGGCCGATCCGGTCGTGGTCTGGAATCCCGCCGTCGGCCGCTGGTGGATGTTCTACACGAATCGCCGCGCCAATGCTGCCGGCCTGGCCGATATCGCCTGGGTGCACGGCACTCGCATCGGCATCGCCGAATCGGCGGACAACGGCACTTCCTGGCGCTATGTGGGTACCGCTAACATCGAGCTTCCGCCCGATATGGGCGGCGCCGACGTCACGCATTGGGCGCCCGACATCGTGCGCGCACCGGACGGCACCTGGCATATGTTCCTCACCGTGGTGCCAGGCGTGTTCACCGACTGGAAGCATCCGCGCTACATCTACCGCCTGACCAGCAAGGACCTGCTGAACTGGAGCGGCGCGCAGCAGCTGCCGCTGGCCGTGCCAAAGGTGATCGACGCCAGCGTGGTGCGGTTGCCGGAAGGCGGCTGGCGCATGTGGTACAACAATGAGGCGGACAAGAAGTCCATCTACTATGCGGACAGTCCCGACCTCGTGACGTGGACGGACCGCGGCCGCACGGTTGGCGACCAGGCTGGCGAAGGCCCGAAAGTGTTCCAGTGGAAGGGCAGCTGGTGGATGATCACCGATGTGTGGCAGGGCCTGGGCGTGTACCGCTCAAGCGATGCGCTGTCGTGGAAGCGTCAGTCGGACAACCTGTTGCAGAAGCCCGGCAAGGGCGAGGATGACCGTGTGATCGGCGGCCATCCCGATGTGGTGGTCAGCGGCGACCGCGCCTTCCTGTTTTACTTCACGCACCCGGAAGGGAAGGGCACGCGCCGTTCCAGCATCCAGGTCGTGGAGCTGACGACCGACGGCCAGACTTTGCGGGCCGACCGCGACGCGGCCACCCGCATCAATCTCATCCCGCAGTAAGTTCCAGCCAGCGCTGGCGGTAGCCTTCCAGGCCCGCCAGCTGCAGGGGCTGCGCAACATGGCCCTGCAGCTGCGGATTGCCGTCGCGGCGATGCAGCAGCCAGCCGCCGCAAGTCGTCCCGCTCGTGTCATCCGTTGCCATCACCGCCCCGCGTCCGACGCCGCCAACACTGCCGCCGGGCGCGCGCAGCGCCGCCAGCAGCCGCGCAAAGTGCGGATTCCCCGTGAACGCCCCCTCGACCACGACCGCGCCATCCACGCCCAGCGCCGACAGGCAGTAATCGCACATCAGCGCCTCATACAGCGTCGCCAGTGCATACCGCTCTGCCGCGTCCGCCGGCTCCGGCCCAACGAGCCCGCCCGCGTGCCGCGCAAACGGTCCCGCCGCAGCAAACGCCGGCACCGCAAACGTCCCCTGCAAAACGATTTTCGCCAGATCCGCCTCGCTGCAGGCGACAGACGCATCGCCGGCAATGGCACCAAACTCCCGCCCGCCCATAAACCGCATGCAAGCCACCGGTTCCCCGAACGCGCTGCAATTGGCCAGCATATCCGCCTCCTCGCGCAGCGAATCGAGCGGCTTGCCCGGCGCTGCCGCGATCACCCAGGTGCCGGTGGAAAGCACCGCCGGCGCCTCTGTGCCGCCAAGATGGCGCAGCAGGGACGCATTACTGTCATGGATGCCGCACAAAACCTGGCAATCCGCTGGCAGCCCGGTCTGCGCAGCCAGCGCACCTTTCAGCGTGCCCAGCGGCTGCCAGGCAGGCTGCAACGCGGGGAACAGCTTATACCAGCCCATGCGCTCTACCAGCGCCGAATAACGCTGCCGCGCCGGCTGCCACAAGTCCGTATGGCAGCCCAGCGAAGTCACTTCGCTTGCCGCCACGCCGCAAAGACGCCAGGCCCAGTACTGCGGATACATCAGGATGTGGCGCGCCTTCGCAAATTCGGCAGGGAAAGCCATCGCCTGCCACACCAGTTGCGAACCCAGGTTCAGGCCTGCCGGCAGACGTGGCGAATGGCTGTTCACATAGGCCGGGCGCAGGCGCCCATAGCGCTCTACATGATCGGCCGGCAGTTCGAATTCATAATCCAGCACCGGCAGCACCAGCCCATCGTCATCGATCAGCGCCGCAGTGGCGCCGTGAGTGACGGGGACGATGGCGCCGATCGGCGCCTGCGCCGCATAAGCGCGCAGGGTATCCAGCATCCAGCTCCAGATGCCCTCCGTATCGTGGTGCGGGTAGGGGGCATCGTGCAGGATGATGTTTGGCCTGCGCTGTTCAGCAAGCGTGACTCCGTCCGGCGAGATCAGGGTCAGCTTGGCATTAGTCTTGCCGATATCGAGAACGACGGTGGCGCGGCGGTCCTGGATCATTTGGCCACCTTGCGGCCGCGCAGCAGTCGGGGCAGGGCGATCGTCACCAGCAGCAGCACGCCGACGGAGATCGTCATGTAGATGCCCGGGATATTCGCCAGGGAGAGGCCGAAAGTCACGGCGCCGAGCGTCAGCACGGCCAGCATCACGCCGCCAATGGTGCCCACGCCGCCGGAGATGCTCACGCCGCCGAGGATGACCATGGTGATCACTTCCAGCTCCCAGCCCATCGCGATATTCGGACGGGTGCTGCCGATGCGGCCCGTCAGCAGGAAGGCCGCCAGGCCTGCCATGGCGCCCGTCAGCACGAAGAGCATGAAGCGGTAGCGGTCAACCGAAATGCCGGAGAAGCGCGCCGCTACAGGGTTGTTGCCGATGGCGTAAATGCGGCGGCCCCAGCTTGTGGCATGCAGCATGAAGCCGAACAGCGCGGCAAATACCAGCAGCACGGTGAACTCGCGCGGCAGGGATCCGAAGAAATAGCCCTGGCCCCAGTCGGCCATCAGTTGCGGATAGCCGGTGAATGCCTGGTCGCCCAGCACTACGCTGGCCAGGCCGCGGAAAACCGACACCGTGCCGATCGTGACCACGATGGAGGGCAGGGCGAAGTGCGTGACCAGCACGCCATTCAACGCGCCGCAGACAACGCCGGTGCCAACGCCCACGAACAGCAGGGACTCAGGCGGCCAGCCGGCCGTATTCGCCAGGCCCATCGCCACCGAGGACAGGGCCAGGATGCCCGCCACCGAAATATCGATCTCGCGGCAAATGATCAGAAGCGCCATGGGCAGCGCGATCAGCGCCTTCTCGCTGAAATTGAAGGTACCGTCGGCCAGGTTGTCCAGATCGAGGAAATGCGGCAGCAGGGCGCCGTTGATGGCAAAGACGGCGATCAGCAGCAGGACCAGCAGCGACTCCCAGCGCCCCATCAGGGCGCCGAACTTGAAGTTGGGACGGTCGAGAATCGTATAACGTGATGTGCTTGGAGCGGACATGAGCGGGACGGAGTTCATACAGCACTCCTGGCAGTGTTAGTCAGATGCAGCGGCAGGATCTGGCGGCCCTTGCTGCGGCTTCCGCGTGCGTTGATCAGCACCGCGGCGAGGATGACGATGCCCGTGAGGGCGCTTTGCCAGAACGGAGAGACTTTCACGACCGGCAGCGCGTTGCCGATCACGGCCAGGAACAGCGCACCGAGCACCGCGCCCAGCACGGAACCGCTGCCGCCGGCGATGCTGATGCCGCCGATCACGCAGGCGGCGATCACGGTGAATTCGAAGCCGTAGGCGATTTCCGTGTAAGCGACGGCGTAGCGCGCCACCCACAGGTAGCCGCACAGGCCCGCCACGGCGCCGGACAAGCCATAAGTCCACAGCAGGCGGCGCGCAATCGGAATGCCCACATAGCGCGCGGAATGGGGTTCATTGCCGATCGCATACAGGTCGCGGCCGAAGCGGCTGTAGCGCGCCACGTACCAGGCCACCAGCACCGCCACCGCCGCAATCCACACCAGGTGCGTGAGCCCGAGAAAACGCTCCAGCGGGAAGGCGATGAAATTCGCCGGCATCTGGTGCGAATTGACCCAGGCGCCGCCGGACAGCACGAATACCAGCCCGCGATATACGCTCATCGTCCCCAGCGTGACCACGATGGGCGGCAGTTGCAGGTAGCCGATCAGCCAGCCGTTGACGAGGCCCAGCACCAGGCCAAGCGCGGTCGCCACCAGCACGATCACGATGAGCGGGGTGTCGGGCGCGCGCGATGCGATCAGCGCCGCCGCCATGCCGGACAGTGCCAGGTTGGATGCAACGGAAAGGTCCACGCCGCGCGTCACGATCACCAGCATCTGCGCCAGCGCGAGCATGATCAGCAGGGTGCTGTCCGTAAGCAGGTTGCCCAGGCTGGGCAAAGTCAGGAACACGGGAGCGCGCATGCCGACCAGCAGGATGAGCGCGACGATCGAGAGCGCCAGTTGCGCCTCGCGTTGTTTCAACAAGTTCATACCATCTCCAGCGCGGATGCCGCCGCCACAACGCTTTCCGGTGTGGCCTCCTCGCGGCTGAATACCTGCTTCACATGGCCCTGGTGCATGACGACCACGCGGTCGGCGAGTCCCAGCACTTCGGGCAGTTCGGATGAAACGAGAATCACGGACAAGCCCTTCTCAACCAGCTGGCTGACGAAGCGGTGCACCGCAGCCTTGGAACCGATATCAATGCCCTTGGTCGGCTCGTCGAGAATGATCACTTTGGGCTGCGTCGCCAGCCACTTGCCCAGCACGACCTTCTGCTGGTTACCGCCGGAAAGCTCGGACACGTTCTGCGTCAGGTGGGACGCTTTCAGCTCCAGCTGCTCGCTGAAGTGGCGCGCAATCGCACATTCCTCGCTGCGGCGCTTGCGCAGGAAGAAGCCGATGCGCGGCAGGATGGGCAGGGTGATGTTCTGCATGATGGGCAGCGACAGGTGTGCGCCCTGGTGCTGGCGGTCTTCCGGCACATAGGCAATGCCCTGGGCGATGGCGTCCTGCGGGCAGCCGATCCGCACTGGTTTGCCTTCCAGCGTCACGCTGCCGCTCACATTGCTGGTCAGGCCGAACAACGCCTGCATCACTTCCGAGCGGCCCGCGCCCACCAGGCCATAGAAGCCCAGGATCTCGCCGCGGCGCAGCTGGAAGCTGACGTTGTCGAATTCCGTCGGATGGCACAGCTTCTCGACTTCCAGCAGCACTTCGCCCGGCGCTACGTCCGCCTTGGGATAGGCGTTCTGCACGGTGCGGCCCACCATCAGCGCCACCAGCTCGGATTCGCTGAT
Organism: Pseudoduganella sp. UC29_106; assembly: GCF_044055365.1. Taxonomy (NCBI): domain Bacteria; kingdom Pseudomonadati; phylum Pseudomonadota; class Betaproteobacteria; order Burkholderiales; family Oxalobacteraceae; genus Pseudoduganella; species Pseudoduganella sp. UC29_106. The sequence goes on from NZ_CP171977.1 coordinate 1,131,385, forward strand.
GTCCGCCAGGGCGCCGTCGGCAATGAATTGCCCATCGCGCAGCACGGTGTAGCGGTCGGCCACGGTGAAGATTTCGTCGAACTTGTGCGAGATGAAGATGACAGCAGTGCCGGCGGCGCGCAGCTGGCCGATGATGCGGTACAGCTCATGGATTTCGCGCTGGGAGAGGGAAGCGGTCGGCTCATCGAGGATCACCACGCGCGCATCCTGCGACAGGGCGCGGGCGATTTCCACGAAGTGGCGCTGCGCCACGCTCAGGTCCTTCACGCGGGCGCGTACCGGCAGCGAGACTTCCAGCCGTTCGAACAGCTTCTCGGCTTCGGCTTCGATACGCTTCCAGTCGATGCGGCCGCCGCGCGACGGCTGGCGACCCACATAGATGTTTTCGGCCACCGTGAGTTCATCGAACATCACGGTTTCCTGGTGCACCGCGGTAATGCCTGCGCGCTGTGCATCCTGGGCGCAGGTGAACTTCAGTTCCTCGCCGCCGAGACGGATGCTGCCTTCATCCGGCGTGTAGATGCCGGTAAGCGTCTTGACGAGCGTGGACTTGCCGGCGCCGTTCTCGCCGATCAGCGCCATCACTTCACCGGCGCGGACCGAGAGACCGACCTTGTTCAGGGCCGCGATGCCCGCAAAGCGCTTGCTGATGCCGGACAACTCCAGCACGGGTGCCTGGTTATGCTGCATGGCGAATCAGAAGATCTTGGAGAACTTGTCAACGTTCTCCTTGTTGTAAGTGAACGGCGGCGCCATTGCGGCATCGCCGTGCGAATCCAGCACGATGGAACCCATGCGGCCGGCATTGATGCTGCCGCCTGCCTTCGCATTCGGATCGCCCTTCACGAAGCCATAGGCAGCATAGGTCGCTGCATAGCCAAGGTCGATCGGATTCCAGATCGCGAATTCGCGCACCGCGCCGCTCTTCACATGGCCGGCCATTTCGGACGGCAGGCCCAGGCCCGTCACGAAGACCTTGCCCACCAGGTTCTCGTCCACCACCGCCTTGCTGGCGGCGTTGATGCCCACCGTGGTCGGGGCAATGATGGCCTTCAGGTTCGGATTGCTGCGCAGCAGGCCGATCGCTTCGCGGTAGCTCTTGTCCGACTGGTCGTCGCCATAGACGGTGGCCACCAGTTTCAGCTTCGAGAATTCCGGCTTCGCCAGTTCATCCTTCATCACCTTGATCCAGATGTTCTGGTTGGTCGCCTGGGCGGACGCGGACAGGATCGCGATCTCGCCGGCGCCGCCGATGGCGTCCGAAGCCATCTGGATCTGCTTCAGGCCGATCAGTTCAGCGTTGGAGGGATTCAGGTGCATATTGCGGCCTTCTTCGGCAATCGCGCTGTCGAAGGAGATGACCTTGATCCCGCGCTGCATTGCTTTCTTCGTGATCGGAACGAGGGCGTTCGGATCATTCGCCGAAATGACGATCGCGTTCACTTTCTGGCTGATCAGCGAGTTGACGATTTCGATCTGGCCTTCTGCGCTGGGCGTGGTGGGGCCGGTGTAGATGATTTCCACGTCCTTCAGCTGCTTCGCCGCTTCGTCGGCGCCGGCATGGGCCGCATCAAAGAAGCCGTTGCCCAGGTTTTTCACCACCATGGCGATGCGCACTTTCTCCGGCTTTTTCTCGCCGCAGCCAACGACGGTCGTGAGCATGCCCGCGGCCACTGCCGCGATAACTAATCTTCTGAGCTTCAATGCGATGTCTCCGTGTGATAAAGCGCTGCGGACTGGAAGTCGAAATTCGGTGCGAAAGCGGGGAGCTCACAGGCTGCGGCAGCGCTTCCGGCGCTACGGTCACCACATGCACGCCTGATTGCTCAAGCAACTGCACCGCGGAGTCGGAGGCATTGGTATCGGTGATCACGGTCGAAACGCGATTCAGGCCGCACAGGATCAGGCCCGCCTTCTTGGCGAATTTCGAACTGTCGGCCAGAACGATCAATTCCTCGGCCTGGCTGATCAAACGCTGCTCGGCCTGGATCAGCAGAGGGTCGGCTTCCATCAACCCGAGCAGGGACAGGCCATACACGCTCATGAACATCTTGGCGGCGTAATGGTGCTGGGTGATGTCGTTGTCGAAGGGGCTGAGGATCACGTTCTGCTCACGATAGACCTTGCCGCCGGGCAGAATGATCTCGTTATCGCTCGATACCAGCAGGCGTTCCGCCATCAGGAAGGAATTCGTGAGGATCTTCAGGTGCTTGTCCGTCAGGAACTCGGCCATCATGAAGGTGGTCGTGCCGCCATTGATGATGATCGTTTCACCCTCGCTGCACATGCCGGCCGCGTAGCGCGCAATGGCGCGCTTGCGCTCCGCGTGGCACTGGATGTTGTTCTGGAAAGTTTCGCTCGAAAGCTGGAAGCCGCGCTTCTTCTGCGGCAAATTGGCTGCTCCGCCCCGTGTGCGCGTAAGCAGGTTACGTGCTGCGAGCCAGCTGATGTCCCGCCGTACCGTGGCGGGGGATGCGCTGAGCCACTCGACCAGCTGAGGAACACTGGCAGTCGTATGTTCCGCGAGCAGCTTGAGCAAACGTTTACGGCGCTTGTGATTCACCATTTTCGTCTCCTTGTTGTGTGCCATCCTCAGGTCGTGTGGTGCGTCCGGGTGGTCACTTTATTAAAACAAGGCTAATCATTTCACCGTCCAGCGTCAATCAGAAGTTGATCAATCCGGTGATTATTTGGCGAGCAGATGGTGATCAAATACGGATTTCGATCATCATTATGATTATTCAGTTTCTAGTCATCATGTTGATTGCTTCCGCGTTGACACCACCCGGCCGCCTGATTTCTACTGGCTTCCGGTTGCCGTGATGGCAAAAAACGGACGCAATTCAACACGGAGATAAGTAATGCAAGATTCAAAGCAGAAGGCAGCGATTGAATCGCTGTGGGACGATGCGAAGGCCGCTTCGATGAGCGAACCAGAGCTGCTGTTGTACCGTTCCAACCTGCTCGGATCGGACCTGCGCATCACCAATTTCGGCGGCGGCAATACCTCCGCCAAGGTGATGATGGAAGATCCACTGAGCGGTGAGCAGGTTGAGGTACTGTGGGTGAAAGGTTCCGGCGGCGACCTGGGAAGCATCAAGATCGACGGTTTCTCCACGCTTTACATGGAGAAGCTGCAGGCCCTGAAGCAGCGCTACCGCGGCCTGGAGCACGAAGACGAGATGGTCGCCTACCTCCCGCACTGCACCTTCAACCTGAATCCGCGCGCCGCCTCGATCGATACTCCGCTGCACGCCTACATCGACCGCAAGCATGTGGACCACATGCACCCGGACTCCGTGATCGCCATCGCCGCCTGCGCCAGCAGCAAGGCGTTGACCGCGAAGATCTTCGAAGGAGAACTGGGCTGGCTGCCGTGGCAGCGTCCCGGCTATGACCTGGGACTGAAGCTGGAAGCCTTGTCGAAATCGCAACCTGAACTGAAAGGCATCATCCTGGAGGGCCACGGCCTGTTCACCTGGGGCGATACCGCCAAGTCCTGCTACGAAACCACGCTGAACATCATCAAGCGCGCCGAGGAATGGCTGGCTGCGAATGTGAAGCAGCCGGTGTTCGGCGGCGCCGCGATCGCGCCGATGGCTGTCAAGGAGCGCGCCGACCTGGCCGCCCGCCTGATGCCTATCCTGCGCGGCAAGATCAGCAAGACCGAATTCAAGCTGGGCCACTTCGACGACAGCGACGCGGTGCTGGAATTCGTCTGCAGCCGCGACCTGAAGCCGCTGGCCGCCCTGGGCACTTCCTGCCCGGACCACTTCCTGCGCACCAAGATCCGTCCCTATGTGATCGAATTCGATCCGGCCAAGCCTGATTTCGATGCGCTGGTCGCCAGCCTGGATGCCGGGCTGGAAGCCTATCGCGCCGATTACGTGGCCTACTACGAGCGCTGCAAGCGTTCCAACAGCCCGGCCGTGCGCGATGCGAACCCGATCATTTACCTGATTCCTGGCGTGGGCATGCTGTCCTTCGCCAAGGACAAGGCCACCGCCCGCATCGCCGGCGAGTTCTATGTGAACGCCATCAACGTGATGCGCGGCGCGAACGGCGTGGACTCCTACGTTGGCCTGCCGGAGCAGGAAGCATTCGACATCGAATACTGGCTGCTGGAAGAAGCAAAGCTGCAACGCATGCCCAAGCCGAAATCGCTGGCCGGCCGCATCGCCCTGGTGACCGGCGGCGCAGGCGGCATCGGCCAGGCCGTGGCGCGCCAGCTGCTACAGGAAGGCGCATGCGTGCTGCTGACCGATATCGACCAGGAAGCGCTGACCGACGCCCATCAGGTCCTGAACAAGGTGACAGGCAAGGATAACGTGGCCAGCATCATCGCCGACGTGACCAGCGAGCAGGCCGTGGAAGACGTACTGCGCGAAGCCGCGCTGCGCTTCGGCGGCGTGGACCTGCTGATCTCGAACGCGGGCATCGCATCCTCCGCACCGCTGGAAGACACCACGCTGGATATCTGGCAGCGCAACCAGGATATCCTGGTCAAGGGCTACTTCCTGGTCAGCCGCGGCGCGTTCCGCATCATGAAGCAGCAGAAACTGGGCGGCTCCATGGTGTTCGTGGCGTCGAAGAACGGCCTGGTGGCATCGGCCGGCGCATCGGCCTATTGCACCGCCAAGGCGGCCGAGATCCATCTGGCGCGCTGCGTAGCGCTGGAAGGTGCGCCACATGGCATCCGCGTCAACGTCGTCAATCCGGACGCCGTGATCCGCGGTTCCCGCATCTGGGATGGCAAGTGGAAGCAGGAGCGTGCACAATCGAACAAGATCGAGGCGGACGACGTGGAAGCCTTCTACCGCGACCGCAGCATGCTGAAGCGCAGCGTCCTGCCGGAGGATATCGCGGAAGCGGTGTACTTCCTGGCCAGCGACAAGGCAGGCAAGAGCACGGGTAATGTGATCAACGTGGATGCCGGCAACGCCGCAGCCTTCACGCGATAGTCAGACCGCACAAGCGGCAGAGCAAAGGAGACATGATGAGTGCAGTAATCGACCAGGGCCAGGTGGCCGCACATAACGCCACCCTGCAGGCCAACCTGGATGCCGACTACGCCGCATTGGGCGGCATGCTGTCGCGCCGCGGTGTGGACATTGAAAAACTGACCGCGGCAGCGCAGGGCTTCGCGCTGGCCGTTCCCAGCTGGGGCGTGGGCACCGGCGGCACGCGCTTTGCGCGCTTCCCCGGCAAGGGCGAGCCGCGCAATGTGTTCGAGAAGATGGAGGATTGCGGTGTCATCCACCAGCTGTCTCGCGCGACTCCTCTTGTTTCCCTGCACTTCCCGTGGGATAAGACGGATGATCCGAAGGCCCTGCGGGAGCAGGCCGCGTCCTACGGCCTGGGTTTTGATGCAGTCAACTCCAATACCTTCCAGGACCAGGCAGGCCAGGCGCATACCTACAAGTATGGCAGCCTGACCGCCCAAAGCGCGGAAGTGCGCGCCCAGGCCGTGGCGCATAACATCGAGTGCATCGAACTGGGCAAGGCGCTCGGTTCGAAGGCGCTGACCGTGTGGATCGGCGACGGCGCCAACTTCCCGGGCCAGCACAACCTGCGCGGTTCGCTGGAGCGCTACCTGGACTCCATGCGCGACATCTACGGCGCGCTGCCGGAAGACTGGCTGGTGTACATCGAGCACAAGCTGTTCGAGCCGGCCTTCTACGCGACCACCATCGCGGACTGGGGCACCAGCTTCGCCTGCGCCCAGCAGCTGGGCGAGAAGGCGAAATGCCTGGTGGACCTTGGCCATCACGCGCCGAACACCAATATCGAAATGATCGTGGCGCGCCTGGCGCAGTTCGGCAAGCTGGGTGGCTTCCACTTCAACGACAGCAAGTATGGCGACGACGACCTGGATTCGGGCAGCATCAATCCCTTCCAGCTGTTCCTGATCTTTAACGAACTGGCCGATGCAACCCAGCGCGATGCGGCGCTACGTCCATCCTATATGCTGGACCAGTCGCACAATGTGACCGATCCGATCGAAAGCCTGATGAACAGCGCAGCCGAAGTGCAGCGTGCCTTCGTGCAGGCTGCCCTGGTCGATCGCGAAGCACTGCGCGGCTACCAGGAAGCGAACGATGCGCTGCAGTCGGCGCAGGCGCTGAAGCAGGCTTATCGCACGGACGTGAGCCCCATCCTGGCGATGGCGCGTGCACGCTCGGGCGGCGCGATCGATCCGGTGGCGTTCTACCGCGCGTCCGGCTATCGCGAGCAGGCTGCCGTGCGCCGTCCGGCCAAGGCAGGAGCAAGTAGCAGCGGCATTGTCTGAGCCGTGCGCCGGCTCTCCCTGGCATGCCTGGCGGCCGTAACGCTGGGCAGCGCGGCTGTTGCCGCGTCCTCCGCCATTGCATCCGGCGCCGGTGCGCAGGCCTCCGCGCCTGCGCATTCCGACCGCATCGCTGACGTCCTGGCGCGTGTTGCCACGCCGCCGGACGATGCGCGCGCGATGGTGCGCTGGTGGTGGTTCGGTCCCGCCGTCAAGAACCCCGAGCTGGAGCGCGACCTGCGCGCGATGAAGGCGGGCGGCTTCGGCGGCGTCGAAATTCAGCCCGTCTATCCGATGGAACTGGACGATGCCACGCGCGGCATCCGCAACGTTCCCTATCTCTCTCCCGAATTCCTCGATTCGATCAGCTTTGCCAACAACAAGGCGCATGATCTCGGCCTGCGCGTGGACATGACGCTGGGCAGCGGCTGGCCCTTCGGCGGTCCGCACGTGTCGGTTGCCGACTCCGCCGGCCGCCTGCTGCAGCGCGTGGTCGAAGTGCCCGCCGGCGCGGCGTCCGTCGCGCTGCCGCCTGTCGCCAGCAGCGAACAGTTGCTGGCCGCCTTCATCGGCGCCGGAAATGCCAGGGAGTTCGATGCGACGCGCCTGGCGCCGCTGCCCATCGGCGCATCGTCCGCCGGCCGCACGGCCCTGGCGCCCGCTGCCGCGCCGCGCGTGGCCGTGTTCTACGTCGCCAGCCACACGGGCCAGCAAGTCAAGCGGCCCTCCCTGGGGCGCGGAAGGCTTTGTGCTCGATCACCTGAATCGCCGCGCCATCGACAATCACTTGCGCGTGGTCGGCGAGCCTTTGCTGAAAGCCTTTGGCGACAAGCCGCCTTATGCCGTTTTCTCGGACAGCCTGGAAGTCTATAACACCGACTGGACCGAAGACTTCCTCGCCGAATTCCAGCGCCGCCGCGGCTACGACCTGAAGCCGCACCTTGCCGTGATCTTCACCGGCCAGGGGCCTGATGCCGCCGCGCTGCGTCACGACTGGGCGCTGACGCAAACGGAGCTGGTCAACGAACGCTATCTGACGCCGCTCGACGACTGGGCGCGCAAGCACCGCACGCAATTCCGCTCGCAGACTTATGGTGAGCCGGTGGTCACCATGTCCAGCAACCGGCTGGTCGCGCTGCCGGAAGGGGAGGGGCCGCAGTTCCGCACTTTCTCCTTCACGCGCTGGGCGACGTCGGCCGGCCATCTGTACGGCCGCAACGTGATTTCCGCTGAAACCTGGACTTGGCTCAATTCCCCCGCCTTCAGCGCCACGCCGCTGGACATGAAGGCCGAGGCGGACCGCATGCTGCTGCAGGGCGTGAACCAGTTTATCGGCCACGGCTGGCCGCATACGCCGTCCGTGGTGCAGGAGCCTGGGTACGCCTTCTATGCAGCCGCCGTGTTCAATGACCACCAGCCGTGGTGGAATGTGATGCCGGATGTGAATGCCTATCTGCAGCGCACGAGCTATCTTCTGCGCCAGGGGCGCCGGCCAACGAGGTGGCCGTGTTCCTGCCGGTGGACGATGCCTATGCTTCGATGAATCCGGGTCATATGTCGGTGTCTGCCGAGATGGGGAAGTTCGTAACGCCGGCGCTGATGGAGCAGGTTTTGGACGCCGGGCACAATATCGATTTTGTAGACGCTGAATCCGTGCTGGCGCTGGGCATTACGCATAAGGTGCTCGTGATGCCGCGGGTCTCGCGCCTGTCGCCTGCGGTGCTGGCGAAGCTGGATGCCTATGTGCGCGGCGGCGGCAAGATCATCGCTGTCGCCAGCAAGCCTTCGCTGGCGCCCGGCTTCGTTGACGCGTCGCGCCTGACCGCGCAAGTTGCCGCTGCCTCGCGTGCGCTGTTCGCGCGCAGCGGCGTGCAGTATGTCGCGGACGATGCTGGGGTTGGCGCCGCACTCGCCCGCGCCGTTGCGCCGGACTTCAAGGTCGCATCCTCGGCCTCCGACGTCGGCTTCATCCACCGCAAGCTTGCCGATGGCGACCTCTACTTCATCGCCAACACCAGCAACCGGCCGGTCCGCACCAGCGCCACGCTGCGCGCCGCCCATCGCCACGCGACGTGGATTGACCCCGCCACCGGCGCCGCCAGCCCCGCGTCGTCTACCGTGCCCGCTTCGCCGCGCTCCGCGCTCCCGCTGACGCTGGCCCCCTACGAGTCGCGCATCCTTGTCCTCACCGACGCCCCCGCTGCGCTTCCATCCGCGCTCCGCGCCGCCGCGTCCGCGCTAGGCCAGGCCTCGGCTAGCGGCGAAGCCGTCCTCGCGGACCTTAGCCGGGACTGGCTGGTCACCTTCCCGGGCCGCGCGTCGGAGCCGATGGCCACGCTGCAATCGTGGACAGAAAACGAGTCCACGCGCTTTCTGTCCGCCGAAGTAAGGTACGAGAAATCGGTCAACCTGACCGAAACCCAGCTGCGCGCGCCGATCGCAATCGACTTCGGCGAAGGCAAGCCGCTGGAGTCGACGCCGAAGGTACCGGCGGGGATGCGCGCCATGCTCGAAAGTCCGATCCGCGAAGCGGCCGTGGTCTTCGTCAACGGCCAGCGCGCCGGATCCCTCTGGAAGCCGCCATACCGCCTGGACATCACGTCCTGGCTGAAACCAGGCAGCAACAAGATCGAAGTCAGGGTCGCCAACCTGTCGCTGAATATGCTGGCCGGACAGGAGCGCGCCGACCACAGGCTGCTGTGGGCGCGCTACGGCCAGCGCTTCGTCCCGCAGGACACGCAACTGATTATCCCGCACCCGTCCGGCCTGCTCGGCCCCGTGCGCCTGCTGGCAGGGGAGGCCAAATGAAAGGGCAAGTCATGATCAACTGGATCCGCACGGCCGCAACCGCCGCCGCGAGCGCAATGCTGCTGCTGGCTGCCAGCAGCGCAGGCGCCAAGAACGTCAGCGTCGCCGACTTCGGCGCCAAAGGCGATGGCGCCACCCTGAACACTCAAGCCATCCAGCGCGCCATCGACGCCGCGGCAAAAGGCGGCGGCACGGTAAGCTTCCCGGCCGGCACCTACCTGACCGGCTCCATCTTCGTGAAATCCGGCGTGAAGCTGCGTGTGGACAAAGGCGTCACCCTGCTCGGCTCACAGAAGCTGGCTGACTACCCCGTGATGGCCACGCGCATTGCCGGCATCGAAATGAGCTGGCCCGCAGCGCTGGTCAACGTCTACGAGCAACAGAACGCGTCGATCGAAGGCGACGGCACGATCGACGGCGACGGCAAGATCTTTTGGGACAGCTACTGGAACCTGCGCAAGGAATACGAGCCGCGCGGCCTGCGCTGGGCGTCCGACTACGACGCCAAGCGTCCGCGCCTGGTCCAGGTCTTCAACAGCAAGAAGGTGAAGGTCGGCGGTGGACTGCTACTGCGTCGCTCCGGCTTCTGGACGCTGCACATCTGCTATTCCGAAGAAGTGACCGTCGATAATGTCGTCATCCGCAACAACGAAGGCGGCCGCGGACCGTCGACCGACGGCATCGACATCGATTCCTCCAGGAAGGTGCTGGTGCAGCGCGCCGATATCGCCGTCAACGACGATGCCCTGTGCATGAAGGCCGGCCGCGATTCCGACGGCCAGCGCGTGGGGCGTCCCACCGAAGACGTGATTGTGCGCGACTCCATCGTCCGCGACGCCGCCGCCGGCATCACCTTCGGCAGCGAGACCGCGGGCGGCTTCCGCAATGTGGAGGCTTACAACATCACGGTCGAGGGCAATGTCCCGGTGGGCATCCTGTTCAAGTCCGCCCACACGCGCGGCGGCTTCGGCGAGAACCTGCGTCTCCATGACTTCAAGATGACCAATATCACCGTGGTGCTGCGCATTACGATGAACTGGAATCCGAGCTACAGCTACGCGAAGATCCCGGACGAGATCAAGGACTATCCGCCCTACTGGAAAGTACTCGCCACGCCCGTGCCGCGCGAGAAGGGCATTGCGCACTTCCATGACGTGAAGATCTGGAACATCAAGGCGACCGGCGCCACCACGGCCTTTGAAGTCAGCGGCTACAAGGAAGCGCCGCTGCAGCGTTTTACTCTCGATAACCTGGACATCCAGGCCAGCAAGGGCGGTCATCTCTACGACGTGAAGGACTGGACTTTCAGCCGCGCCAAGCTGGCGCCGTCCTCGCCCGTGGAAATGGAAGACGCCAGCGCTGTTCGCGGCCTGCCGCCCGGCAGCACCATCGTGCGCCCCGCGCGCCCCCAGGAAGATCCATCGAAGAAGAGCTTTGAGGAGCAGGATAAGACATGACCACCCGCAACCAAGCACCCCGCATCGCGTCGCTGGCCGCGGCGCTCCTGCTAGCCGGCTGTGCGAGCGCGCCGGCGCCAACGCAGCAGGCAGCAGGCAGCTACCCGATGCCAACGCCGGCCATGCAGGCCATCATCGACAAGGACACGAGCCGCTTCTTCGGCGACGCGCCGGCAGACGGCGGTCCGCTGGCGCAAGATCTCTCGCCCGCGCTGACCCCGGAAGCAATCGACAAGGCGCTTAGAAAAGTCGCCGACTGGCAGCTGGATCGCACGCAAAAGCACCTTGACCGAATCTGGACATCGGCCGTCCTGTTCACCGGCTTCATGGCCGCCTCCGAAGCGACCGGCGACAGGAAATACCGCGACGCCATGCTGACCATGGCCAAGCAATTCAACTGGGACCTGAAAGGCCCATACCCGAACGCCGACGACATCAGCGTCGCCCAGACCTACCTCGAACTCTACGCCGAGGACGGCGGCCAGGGGCGCATCACCGCCACCCGCGCCCACCTGGACGTCCTCCAGCCGCTGGATACGCTCAGGCCCGGCGATGCGCGCCTGCCCTGGTGGTGGTGCGACGCGCTGTTCATGGCGCCGCCGGTCTGGGTAAAGATGTACAAGGCGACGGGCGACAAGAAATACCTCGACTACGTGCACGAGCAATGGCGCAAGACTTACGAACTGCTGTACGACAAGGAAGAGCACCTGTACGCGCGTGACGTGAGCTACATCCCCAAGCGCGAAGCCAACGGCAGGAAGATCTTCTGGTCGCGCGGCGAAGGATGGGTGATGGGCGGGCTCCGCGCGCACACTCGACTACATCCCGCAGGACGATCCGAACCGTCCCTTCTACATCCAGCAACTGAAGGACATGTCCGCGCGCATCGCCGCGCTGCAAGGCAAGAACGGCCTGTGGCACGCTGGGCTGCTCGACCCCGAAGCCTGGCCGCTGCCGGAAATCTCCGGCTCCGCGCTGTTCGTGTACGGCATGGCCTATGGAGTGAACAAGGGCTATCTGGACGCGAAAATCTACAAGCCCGTGATCGAACGCGCCTGGGCAGGCATCCTGCAGCATGTGTATGCGGACGGACGTCTCGGCGGCATCCAGCAGACCGGCGCCGAACCGGCGTTCTACCGGCCTGCATCCAGCTTCAACTACGGCGTCGGCGGCTTCCTGCTGGCCGCGTCCGAACTCAAGAAAATGGCGGTGAACAAATGACTACGCGTGCATTCCGCATGAAACTCAAGCCCGGCATGGTGGAGGAGTAGAAGCGCCGCCACGATGAACTGTGGCCGGACTTGGCCAAGGCGCTGAGCGAAGCGGGCATCTACGATTACTCCATCTTCCTGGATGAAGAAACCCTGCATCTGTTTGCAGTGCTCAAGCTCAGGCCGGACAACAGCATCGAGGAACTGCCGCAGCAGCCTGTGATGCAGAAGTGGTGGGACTATATGGCGGACCTGATGGAGACGGTGCCGGGAAACCGTCCCCGCGAATGGCCGCTGCAGCCGATGTTCTATTTCGCCTGAACGGGAGTATTCAGCAGGCCGCGGGCGCGCAGCCATTCCTCGGCGCGCTTCGGCCAGGCAGACGCGGTGCCCAGGTTGTCGCGCATGCCCATGCCATGGCTGCCCTGTTCGAACAAGTACATCTCGGCTGGCACCTTGTTGCGGGTGAGGGCCTGGTAGAACAGGATGCTGTCTCGACCGGCACCGCCTGGTCGGCCTGGGTGTGGATCAGCAGAGTGGGCGGGGTTTGCGCAGTGACCTGCTTTTCGACAGACATCAGCTGCATCAGTGCCGGCGAAGGCGAGGCGCCCAGCAGCGACTTGCGCGAGCCCATATGCGCCGCCGGTCCGTCCAGCGTGATCACGGGGTACATCAGGATCAGGAAGTCCGGCCGTGCGGACGTGGCGTCGAGCGCCGCGCCGGTGCGGCCGATGGGATTGTCGAACAGCGTGCCGGCGCTGGCCGCCAGATGGCCGCCCGCCGAGCTGCCCATCACGCCGATGCGTGCAGGATCGATGCCGAATTCCGCGGCGCGCGAGCGCACCAGGCGCACGGCGCGCAGCACGTCCTGCAGCGGGGCAGGGTGGCCGAACTCCTGGGCGCGATAGTGCAGGACAAAGCTGGTGACGCCCAGGGTGCTCAGCCAGTTGGCGTACTGCTCGCCCTCGCGGGCATTGGCCATGCGCACGTAGCCGCCGCCCGGTGCGATGATGACCGCGGTGCCGTTTGGCCGGTCCACGGCGGCGTGCACCACGGTGATCGAAGGTTCGCTGACGTTGGAAACATAGCCGTCCTTGCGCACTTCAGGACCGATATTGCGTGCACCGGGCACGCCTTCGGGCCACAATGGGATATCGGCAGCGGATGCCAGCGCGGCGCTGACGGACAGGATCAACAGGAGCAGTGTTTTTTTCATTCGGAGTCCAGATGGTTAAACAATTTCTTGCGGCTGCAATGCTGCTGGCCGCCGGCGGCGCCGGTGCGGCGGACATGTTCAATGGCCGCGACTTCAGCGGATGGGAGCTGCGCACCGAACCCGCAGCATCCATCGCGAGCGTGTTCAGTGTACAGGCAGATGGCGTGATTACGTCGGCGGGGCAGCCGCTCGGCTTCCTTGCCACGACGGCGAACTACCGCAACTACAAGCTGCACGTGGAATGGCGCTGGCCGGGCAAGACGGGCAATGGCGGCGTGCTGCTGCACATCAGCCCCGGACCGATGGACCGCGTGTGGCCCCTGAGCCAGCAGGTGCAGACCAAATTCGGCAGCGTGGGCGACTTGCTGCCGATGGCCGGCGCCAGCTTCAGCGAACCGCTCACGGGCGACAAGCCGCCGGTGAAAGCGCATATCGCGGCCAGCAGCGAGCGCCCGGCGGGCGAGTGGAACAGCGCGGACATTGTCAGCCGCGACGGCACGATCGAGGTGACCGTCAACGGCGTGCTGCAGAACCGCATCAGCAATGCCGCGCCCCGCGAAGGGCGCATCGGCTTCCAGCTCGAAGGCACGCCTTACGAGCTGCGGAACGTGCAGCTTGTGCCGCTGGACTGAGCGCATCACTTCCGCTTCAGCCACTCCTCGGGGACGGGCACGATGGCAATGTTCATTGTGCGCCCGTCCTCGGACAGCATGGCGGACTGGATCTCGATCTTGGTGCCGTCTGCATTGAAGGTCGGGTGAATATGGTCGGCCGCCGTGGTCTTGTGGCCGGTGGTCAGCATGATCATTTCGCGCGTGCGGCGGTCGATCAGGTACAGGCTGCGGCTGAAGTCATCGCCCACCGCCCAACGTCCGTCGGAGGAGCCGTGGACGTGCCACAGGCCGCTGCCGGAGGGCGTCTGGCCGGCTATCGTCATTTCACGAGTACGCAGATTGACGATGGCGAGGCCGGTCGGCTTCTCGCGCGTGCCGGAATTGCCCCAGCCGGCGTCCTGGCCCGGATTCGCGCCTCCCACGCCGGTTGCGGGCGCATCGACGCCGCCACCGCCGCCCGGCACGGGACGGTGGCCCATGATGGCCATCGCCACTTCATCCTTGCCGATCACCGCCTCGTGCGTCACCCACTCGTAGGGCGCTTCCGGGTAGAGCGGGCGCAGGCCGGTGCCGTCGGCGAGCACGGTCCAGGTGCGCTGCGGCGATTTGCCGCCGGTCTCCCAGCAGAAGACGATTTCGCCTGGCTGGTACAGGTTGGCCTGGATATGGCCGATCTGGAAAGGCACGGACACCACGTGCTTGATTTCGCCCGTCCTGATATTCATGCGCGCGATGCCGTTCGGGCCTGAGCCCATATTGCGCGGGCCGAAGTTGTCTTCGATTTTCGTGCCCGGCTTCAGGTGGCGCGCGGCTTCCGTTTTGCCGACGCGGAAGTAGACCCATTCTTCGTCCGCATCCAGCGCCATGTCGCCCCCGGCTTCCAGTTCGGCGGGGGGTGATGCCGGCCACCCGCTGGTAGCTGTCGGCAGGCTTCATTGTGCCGGCTTTGCTGTCCGCGAATACGCGGGCCAGGTCCACTTCCACGATCTGCAGCTTGCCGGGTGCGCTATCCTTGCGCATGAAGTAGAGCTTCATCGATTTGCGCGCGAGATTGAGCATGCCCATGTAGCCGCCTTCGCTGACCTGGACAAGGTCGCCCGTTTGCTCGTTGACAGCCATCGCTTCGCCGCGCACGCGGTTGGAACGGAACACCAGCCATTGGCCGTCGGACGTCCATTGCGGGTGGGTGGGGTAGATCTTCGAATCACCGTGCGGCTGGCTGGTGAGGAAGGTCAGCATGGTGCCGGTGACCGGGTCCTTGACGACTTTGCGCTCGGAAGGGAAGCGCTTGCCGATCTGGGCGTGGGCGGCGGTGGAAAGGGTGAGCGCCACGCACAGCAGGGCGCAGCTTGTCAGTCGGGTCATCGGTGTCGGGCTCAGTGAGTTGAGAGATTTTGATTGTGTTCCCTTTTGTTCAGTCACATTGCTCATTTTCTTGATTCTTTATACGAGGAACGCTTATGCCTAAAGCCGCTCGCTTAGAATTGGTTCGCATGAACAGCTACCTGAAGGCGCTCGCTTGCGCCACCATTCCAGTCATCTTCTGCGTTGCGTGCGCGGAGCAGCAGGCTGTCCGTCCGGCGGCCGTGAACACCGATCCGGCGAAGGCGCAGGTCGTGCTGCCGGAGCCGGCGAATGCTGCATTGCCCTCGCTGATCCTGATCGGCGATTCGACCGTGCGCAATGGCCACGACGATGGCCAGGGCAAAGGCGCGGAAGGGCAGTGGGGCTGGGGTAATCCTATCGCGGCCTACTTCGATCCGTCAAAGATCAATGTGGTGAACCGCGCGGTGGGCGGGCTGAGTAGCCGCACATACCTGACCAGCGGCCACTGGGAGCGCACGCTGCACTTTATCAAGCCGGGCGACGTGGTCATCATGCAGTTCGGGCATAACGACAGTTCGGCGCTCGAACGACCCGTCCCGCGCGCGCGGCACGATTCGCGGGTCCGGCGAAGAGAGCCAGGAGATCGACAATCTCCTGACCGGAAAGCGCGAGACGGTACACAGCTACGGCTGGTATTTGCGCATGTATATCGCAGAAATTCGCGCACGCGGTGCGACGCCGATCGTGGCGTCGCCGATTCCGCGCAAGGCATGGGGCTCGGATGGACACGTGGTGCGCGCCCGCGGCGACTATGCCGGCTGGGCGGCCGAAGTGGCGCGCCAGCAGAATGTGGGCTTTATCGATCTGAATGAAAACGTGGCGCGCCAGTATGACGCGCTAGGGCGCGATGCGGTGATGAAGCTATTCCCGCTCGTGACGCCGGATGAACGGGTGCATACGAATATGGCTGGCGCGGAGTTCAATGCGCGCGCCGTGGTCGCCGGCATCAAGGCGCTGCGGGTTGCGCCGCTGCTTGCCGCGATGTCGCCTGGCGCTGCGGCGGTGCCTGCTGCCGAAGATGACCGCCCCGTGGTCGATGCTGCCCGCGTTTCCGGCGAACAGCCGCGCGATCCCCGGTTGCCATCTGTTTTCCTTGTTGGCGACTCGACGGTGAAAAGCGGCGGGCAGAATGGCGCAATCGGCTGGGGCGAGCGCATCGCCCAGTATTTCGATACCTCGCGCGTGAATGTGGTTAATCATGCGATTGGTGGTCGCAGCAGCCGGACCTTCTTTACGGAGGGACGCTGGGATCGCGTCCTGTCGCAACTGAAGGCTGGCGACGTGGTGCTGATCCAGTTTGGCCACAATGACGGCGGTCGCATCGGCGACCCGGCCATGAAGAATCGCGCTTCGGGCCGCGGGCTTGGTCCGGAGACGGTTGAGGATACGCGTCCCGATGGCACGAAGGAGCAGGTGCATACCTTTGGCTGGTATATGGCGCGCTACGTGGCCGACGCGAAGGCGCGCGGCGCGGTTGTCGTGCTGCTGTCGCCGGTGCCGCATCGCGATGCGTGGGAACAGGGGCGCGATTTCGCTACCTTTGCCGAGTGGGACCAGGAAGTCGCCCGCAGCGGCGGCGCGCTGTTCGCCGACCTGACCGTGGTCGTCAGCGACGGCTACCGCCAGCTCGGCGCCGCCACCGTGAACGGCTACTTCTCCGACGCCCGGACCCACACCAATGACGCGGGCGCCCGCTTCAACGCGCAGCGCGTCATCGCCGCCCTCAAGGCTCTCCCCGGCGCCCCCGTCACCCCCTGGCTGTCCCCCGACGCCGCCGCCATTCCGCCCGCCGCCTCCGCACACGTCGCCCCTAGCGGAGCTCCCGCATCCGCCACCGCGTCCCGGCCAGCCAGCGCTGGCCTCGCGCTATCCTCTGCCGCGCGTCCGGCCGGCGCGCCGACTGCTGCTGCGACGGCGCTGGCCCAATCCTGCAAGACCTGGGGCACGAAAGGCGCGCTGCTGTACGCTGACAAATTCGACACGGGCCTGAAGCAATGGCAGCCCGAATACCGCCCGGCCCCCGGCGCGAGCATCGCAGCAAGCAAGGGCAAGCTTCAAATGAACCTCCCGGGCGACGCAACTCTCTGGTTCAAGCAAGCACTGAAAGGCAACGTCCTGATCGCCTACAAGCGCAAGATGATCATGAACGGCGGCCCGAACGACCGCCTGTCCGACCTGAACCAGTTCTGGATGGCGAAAGACCCGGACAATAAAAACCTGTTCACAAGGGACGGCACGTTCAAGCAATACGACAACCTTACCCTCTACTACGCGGGCATCGGCGGCAACAGCAACACCACCACGCGCTTCCGCAAATACGACAAAGGCGAGCGCACGCTAATTGCGGAAAACAGCGAACTGCTGCAGCCGAACAAGGAATACAGCATCGAGATCGCCGTGTACGACGGCTGCACGCGAATGAGCGTGGACGGCAAGGAGTATTTCGCCTACCGCGACCCAGATCCCCTGCGTGAAGGCCACTTCGCCTTCCGCACCACCCACTCGCACCAGGAAATCCGCGATTTCAAGGTTTATCAGCTGAAGTAAGAACAAAGAGAGAGACGAACGCATGAACCGAAAGACCCCACTGCTGGCCGCCATCCTGCTCGCCCTGTCGCTGCCCGCATTCGCCGCCCAGCAAGCGCCGGCCAACGACATGACAGCACCGCTGCACCTGATGAAGCCGGACTATCCAACGCCGTATGGCACGCCGACCGTGGCGGAAGTAAGCAAGGTGCTGGACCGCGTGTTCAATTACCTGGACGCGGTCACCCCGGCCAAGGTGATCGACAAGAACACCAACCAGGAGATCAAGGATTTCAGCAAGCTGGATGACAATTCCGTCTTCGCGCCAGGCGACTACCGACTGACCAGCTACGAGTGGGGCGTAACTTACGCCGGCATGCTGGCCGCCGGCGCGGCGACCGGCGAAAAGCGCTACACCGACTACACCAACAAGCGTGTGACCCTGCTGGCCGACCTGGCCAAGCCAACGCTGGCGCGCCTGAAAGCCAACCCGCAAGCCAAGTCGCCGGTGCTGCGCGCGCTGGAGCCGCACGCGCTGGACGATATCGGGGCTCTGTGCGTGTCCTTCATCAAGGCCAAGCGCGCCGGCCTGCAGACGGATGTAACCCCGCTGCTGGATTCCTGCCGTACCTTCATCGGCACCAAGGAGCACCGTCTGGGCGACGGCACCCTGGCCCGCCTGCGTCCGCAACCGGACACGCTTTGGCTGGACGATATGTTCATGGGCGTTCCGGCCTGGGCCAACCTGGGCAAGATGACCGGCGACCGCAAGTACTTCGACGAATCCGTCAAACAGATCCAGCAATTCTCGCAGCGCATGTTCAACCCGCAGAAGAACATCTATATGCACGGCTGGGTGCAGGGCATGGACGCGCATCCTGAGTTCCACTGGGCGCGCGCCAATGGCTGGGCGGTGATGACCATGGTCGAAGTGCTGGACGTGCTGCCGGAAGATCATCCGGGCCGGAATGCCTTGCTGCAGCAGCTGCGCGCGCACGTGAAGGGCCTGGTGTCCTACCAGGACGGTACCGGTTTCTGGCACCAGCTGCTGGACCGTCCGGACAGTTATCTCGAAACCTCGGCCACTGCGATCTACGCCTACTCGATGGCGCGCGCGATCAACAAGGGCTATATCGACCGCGCTGCCTATGCACCAACCGTAATGCTGGCCTGGAATGCCGTCGCCACCAAGGTGAACGAGAAGGGGCAGGTTGAGGGCACGTGCGTGGGCACAGGCATGGGCTTCGATCCGGCCTTCTACTACTACCGTCCGATCAATGTGTTTGCGGCACACGGTTACGGCCCGGTGCTGCTGGCAGGTGCGGAAGTGATCAATATGCTCAAGTCGCAGAAGTTCGAAATCAATGACAGCTCGCTGCAGCTCGTCACGCGCAAGTAAATTTGCCGTTGCCGCCATGCGCCGCGCCGCGGCGGCGCTCTGGCTGGCCGCAGCGCTGCCGTCGTTCGCTGCGGACTGGGTGCACGCCGGCGCGCAGCGCGGCGATTTTCCGCTCGCCACGCGCGCAGCCAGCGCCGCGATCGTGTATGACGCAGCGGATGCGCGGGTTGTCGGCCTCGCAGCACGCGACCTGGCGGCGGACATGGAGCGTGTCACTGGCCGCAAACCCGCCGTAGCAAACGAAGCGCGCGGCCCGGCCGTACTGGTCGGCACGCTGGGCAAGAGTGCCCTGATCGACGCGCTGGCAAAATCAGGCAAGCTCGATGCCGCCAGGCTGCGCGGCGCCTGGGAATCCTTCATCATCACCACTGTGGAAGCACCGCTGCCGGGCGTGCCGCGTGCGCTGGTCATCGCGGGCAGCGATCCGCGCGGCACGGCTTACGGTGTATACGAACTTTCCGAAGCAATCGGCGTCTCGCCGTGGTACTGGTGGGCGGACGTGCCGGTAGCACGCAGGGACGCGCTTTACGTGGGCGCCGGTACGCGCCGTTTCGGTCCGCCGTCCGTCAAATACCGCGGCATCTTCATCAACGATGAGGACTGGGGTTTGCAGCCCTGGGCTGCGAAGACTTTCGAACCTGAGAACGGCGGTATTGGCCCGCGCACGTATGGCCGCATGTTCGAACTGCTGCTGCGGTTGAAGGCCAATACGGTCTGGCCTGCCATGCATCCGGGCACGCCGCCGTTCAATGCCGATCCGCGCAATGCTGCGCTGGCCGATGAATATGCGATCGTCATGGGCTCCTCTCATGCCGAGCCAATGCTGCGCAATAACGTGGGCGAGTGGAAGGCGCCTCACGAGGATTACAACTATGTGAGCAATGCGGACGGGGTGCGGCGCTACTGGGAAGAGCGCATGCAGTCCAATGGACGGTACGAGAATATCTATACGCTGGGAATGCGTGGCATCCATGATTCGTCGATGCAGGGGGCGAAGACGGATGCAGAGCGGGTGGCGCTGCTGCAGAAGATTTTCGCCGACCAGCGCGGGCTGCTGGCGAAATATGCGCTGCCCGAGGCGCCGCAGATGTTCTGCGCTTACAAGGAGGTGCTGCCGTTGTACCGCCAGGGATTGCAGGTGCCGGATGATGTGACCATCGTCTGGCCGGACGATAACTTTGGCTATATCCGCAATTTCAGCGGCGCGGCGGAGCGGGCGCGCAGCGGCGGGGCAGGGGTGTATTACCACTTGTCTTATTTGGGTGCGCCGCTGTCGTATCTCTGGCTGTATACGACGCCGCCGGCGCTTGTTTGGGCAGAGATGTCACGCGCCTACGCTTCCGGGGCGGACAGGATCTGGATTGCCAATGTTGGCGATCTGAAGCCGGCCGAGATTGGGACGGAGTTCTTCCTGCGGCTGGCGTGGGATGCTGGCCGCTGGGGCTCGGATGCCCAGCTGGCTTTCCTGCGCCAGTGGGCTGGGCGCGAGTTTGGTCCTGCGCTGGCGGGGGACGTTGCAGGCATCATGGGCGAGTACTACCGGCTGAATTTTTCGCGCAGGCCGGAGCATTTGCAGTGGTGGCTGCCGAAGAAGGCGCGTCGCCCCAGCGATTTGTCCGCCGCCGAAGTCGAGACGCGGCTGGCGGAATTTGCTTCGCTGCGGCGGCGGGTTGAGGCTGTGCGCGCACGGTTGCCGTCTGCGGCGGCGGACGCGTTCTTTGAGCTTGTAGAGTATCCGGTGCTGGTTTCGGCGCTGGCGAATGAGCGTTTCTTTGAAGGGGAGCGCGGGCGTGTGGACGCGGCGCTTGCTGCTGACGCGGCGCTCACGCAGCTTACCGCGCGCTGGGATGGCGCGCTGGCCGGCGGTAAGTGGCGGCATATCATGTCCGCCGAACCGGCAGATGGACAGTGGCGCTCGATGCGCATCGCGAAGTGGACGCCGCCCGCCAGCGACTTCGAGCGCGGAGCGGGCTCGTCGTCGGGACTGGCCGCGCGCGGTGGAATGCGGATTGAGGCGGAGGCGTTTCAGCGGCAGTTTGCTGGTGCGGGCTCGCGCTGGGAGCGTGTCCCTGGGCTTGGCCGAACCGGCGACGGCGCAGTTGCGATCCTGGGTAGCGCCGCCAGCGCGCGCAATGCGGGCGCTCGCGCGGCCGGGGCGGACGGTGACGAGGGCAAGGGCAACGGTCAGGACGCTGGTGGGAAGGGCGAGAGCGCCGGCGAGGCTGGGGCGGCGCGGCTGGATTACGATGTGGAACTGGCGGCGGGCGAGTACGCCGTGCGCGTGCATATGCTGCCGACCTTCCCCAGCGCCGGCGGCGGGCAGATGCGGCTGGCGGTGGCGCTGAATGGCGAGGCGCCGCAGGCAGTCACAGTGGATGTGCCGGATGGCGGGGCGGCTTGGGCGCAGGGTGTGCTGAATAACGATCGCGTCGCCAGCACGACGCTGCGGGTTGCTGCGTCGGGCCGCCACACGCTGCGCCTTTATGGCGCTGATGTGGGGCTGGTGGTGGATAGCATGGAGATCGTGCCGCTGGGACGGTGACGCGTGCCGAGGACGCGGCGGCGTCAGACGTCGCCCCCAGGGCCCGCACCGCCGCCGCCCGGGCCGCCGCCGCCGGGACCGCGGCCGCCGCCGCCACCGCGCGGGCCGAAGCCTTGGCCGCGATTGCCCGCGCCGGGGATGGATGTTCCGAAGCGGTAGGAGAGGCCGAAGTAGATGACGCGTCCATCAAATTTGCGGGACACGTGTTCGTCGAGGATGGACGTCTGCGTCACCGTCTCCTGGTGATTCTGGTCAAACAGATCGGTCACATTCAGCACCAGGTTCAGTGACGGCGACACGGTATGGCGCAGGCTCACGTTCACCGTTGAATTGGGCTTGCGATAGCCCTGGCCGAACAGCGTGCGTCCCTGTCCCTGCAGGGCAAGCTGCAGCTGGTCCGCATCGGTCAGCGAATAATTCAGGCGAATGCGTCCGCTCAAGCCATTGGCCGTGCGGCGCGCCAGGGAACCGTCAACATCGTAGAAACGGTTTTCACGGCGCGACAGATTGGCGCTGGCATTGAGCGACAGGCCGGGCATCAGCTTCCCGCTCATGGTGAACTCCAGCCCGCC
Source organism: Pseudoduganella sp. UC29_106 (assembly GCF_044055365.1). NCBI lineage: Bacteria > Pseudomonadati > Pseudomonadota > Betaproteobacteria > Burkholderiales > Oxalobacteraceae > Pseudoduganella > Pseudoduganella sp. UC29_106. The sequence goes on from NZ_CP171977.1 coordinate 1,153,402, forward strand.
CGCGTGGCTGCCGCCCACGTTATCGCGCGTGGTCAGCAGCACCGTATCGCTGATGAAGTACTTCTTCTCCAGGATGGCATCCTTGTCACGGCTGTAATAACCGCGCAGGTTGGTTTCCAGTCCGGCGACCTTCGTCTCGTATCCCAGCTCGAAGGAATCCGTCTGCGTCGGACGCAATTGCGGATTACCGGACGATACGTTGAATTCATCGCGATACACAATGAAGGGATTCAGGTCATTCGCGGCGGGCCGCTTGATGCGGTGGGCGTAGCTGAAGCGGAGATTGGTTTCCTCGCCTGCCTTGTAGGAAGCGAAGAAGCTCGGAATATAGTCCACATAGCTGTTCGTCGCCTGCACATTGCTGGTGAGCTGGTTGATGTCCAGGTCCGTATACCGGTGCGCAAGCCGCCCAGCACACCCCAGCGCTCGTTCAGCCGCAACTGATACGAGGCATAGAGCGCATAGACCTTTTCCTTCAGCAGGAAGCGGTTGCTGCGGATCGTGTTGACCGATTCCGCCAGCGTGTAAGGATCGATATTCGTGTAGATCGTGTCAAAGCTGTTGCGGTTCTGCGAGATCTTGTAGCCCAGTTTCAGCAGGCCCGTATCGTCCGGCCGCTCATAATCGCCCGTGAAATCGGAGATGCGGTTGTTGGTGTCATTCTCCTGCATGCTGCGCGAATTCACCGTGCCGGGACTCTGCACCGCATATATGTTGCGGTAATCGCTGTCGCTGTCGTTCTTAGAACCAGTGATGCGCAAGTCCAGCTTCAGGTTCTCGCCAGGCGCCTCGAACTTGTGGTCCCAGCGGGCGCCCAGGCCGTAATTGCGGCTGGTGCCGCTGCGCATGGAGTTGCGGACGTAATCGCTGACCAGCAGGTCCGACTCGTCGAAAGTCTGGTAGTGGTCCTGCGAGCGGTTGTCGTTGCTGCGGTGCTGGTAGGTGACGCTGCCGACCAGCGTATCGTTCTTGCCCAGGTTGTAGGTAACGCCGCCGTTGGCGCTCAGCGAATCGTTCAAGCCATTCGAGGTGCCCATCTGCGTGCTGTGGCTCACGCTGCCGTCGCGCGGATCGATGCGGTCGCGGACTGCCTCGCTATCGTAGTTGCGGCCGTCGCGGCGATAGCTCATGCCGCCCTGGTAGCCCCATAGCCCTTCGTTGTAAGTCCCCGAAACCGCCGCATTGCGGCGGCCTTCGACGCCGGTGTTCGCATTGACCACGCCAGAACCGCCGGGCCGGCGCGTGCGCTTCATCACCAGGTTGATGATAGGCCCGCCGCCGGCCTCGTTGCCGAACTGCGCGCCGGGATTGTTGATCACTTCAACGGAATCCAGGTCCTCGGCGGGAATCGACATCAGCCCCGCGCCGCGGTTATCGCCCTGCAGCATGGCGGAAGGCTTGCCGTCGATGAGGATTTGCACATTGCTGCTGCCGCGCAGTTGCACCGCGCCGTCCGGATCCACGTTCACGGAAGGCACATTGTTCAGGGCATCGGCCGCCGAACCGTTCGAGCTGGATACGTCCGACTTCACATCATAGACCTGGCGGTCGATGCGGTTGGTCGGCCGTTCGGCGGACACGGTCACGCTGGCAATGCCTTCGTCGCCGGCCGGCGACGCGGGCGCGGGCGGTGGCGCCGGGCGGGCCTCTTCCTTCTTCAGTGGCGCCCTGGCTGGCACAGGCACCACCGCCTGCTGCGCCGCCGCTGATGCCGCCGCTGCCAGCAGCAGCATGCCAAAGCCGGTTTCCTTCTTCATCATGGGTTCCTGGGCGATTCGTAAAACTCTGCTTCAACGATGGACAGCACGCCGCGCGGCTCGCGATTCGCGCCCGTGTCGCGTACGGCCTTGGGATCGAGCTCGGTGATCTTCAACGCGTCGCCGTCGACCGTGGCGCCGGTCAGTTCGACCTTCACGCTGCTGCCCTGTACGGGTTTGAGCGGCAGTGTAACGTAACCCAGCCCCTTCGGCGTATCGCCAGTGAAGACTTCCTGGTCGTCCACTGTGATGCGGATCGGATAGCTGCGCTCGCGCCAGCCGGACAGCTTGAAGCTGGCTGCCGTCAGCGTGGCCGGATGTTCCAGCGTGTAGGAAATCCAGCGTTTGCCCGCTTCGGCGCTGCTGGTCCAGACGGTGGATTCGTCATCGTCGATCGACTTCGCCGCGGCGTCGGCATTGCTGCCGGCCGTGGCGCCGGTCAGGGCCACCGATAGACGCGAGGGCTTGAACGATGGGCCGGGCGGAGTGGGGCCGCGCTCCAGATAGGAGGGCAGGCCGTCCGATGGGCTGCTCGCAGCCAGCCCGCCGGACTGCGCGACTGAGTGGGTACGCAGCGTGACGGTGGCGGGCTGCAGGCCTTCGGCGCTGGCGCGCAGCGTGATGTCGCCGGCCTGCGTGGTGCTGCGCACCAGCACGCGGTTCACGCCGCCCTCGACCGGAAGGCTGGTCTTCAGGATGTAGTTGTCCGGACCCTGGGCGATGCCGCCGCGCCATTCGGCCGGGCCTTCGAGCCTGAAGTCGACCATATTTAGGGCGACCGGATTGCGGCGGCCGTTGGCGTCCACCACTTCGACTTCGAACAGCGCCAGGTCGGCGCCATCGGCGCGCATGCCCGCCGGGCCGGTGATCGCCCTCAGGCGCAGCGCAGCCGGGGCGCCGGCAGTTTGCAGCGCGGCCCGGGCGACTGGCTTGCCGTCCGCCCCGTAACCGACGGCTTTCAGCTCGCCCGGCTCGTAGGCGACGTCCGCGAAAGTGTGCAGGAAGCCGGCGCTTCTTGCGCCGCGGCCCAGCGAGCGGCCGTTCAGGAACAGTTCTACCGAGTCGGCGCTGGATACGACATTGACGGTCTTGCGCGTGCCGGGCGCGTAATTCCAGTGGCCGATGATGTGGGCGCGCGGCCGCTCGACGTCCACCCAGCCGTCCCACATGACCTGGTGGGCAAAGTAGCCATCCTTCGGGATGCGCATGGCGTCCACCTCGCCGCTGCGGCGGTAGTTCTCGGCGCCGCGGTGATGGGTATTCGTGTCTGAGAAGATGATGTTCACGCCGCCGCTGTTCACGCGACGTCCCGTGCCGGGCCGCTCGGCGTAATAGTCATACCAGCGCAGCACATTCTCGACAGCGTGCGTATCCTGGTTGCGGTTGTAGACGCTGGCGTCCTGGCCCTTGTAGAGCGGGCCGTCGCCGTTCTTGTGGAACGGCGGCGAGAATTCGTCCCAGTACTTGCGCAGGGCTTCATCGCGCGAGTATTCCATCGACCAGAAAGGCTGGCGCGCGCTCTTGTTCACATACAGCATTTCTCCGCCGTATTCGTTAGTGCGGTTGCCCAGCATGTCGCGGCTGCCGGACGCGCGGCCGCCGTGCGCATCGTACTGGTCGCGCAAGGCCTTCATCTCCTGCATATGCTCGTCGGACACGCCACGGTTGCCGGATTCGTAGAACAGGATGCTCGGGCTATTGCGGTTGTAGATGATCGCGTCGCGCATGACGGCGATGCGCTGCTCCCAGCGGCGGCCGGTGACATCGGCTTCGGCGTCGCCGGCGGGCATGGCCTGCATGATGCCTTGCCTGTCCAGCGATTCGATATCCTGCTTCCACGGCGTGGTATGCATCCAGCGCACCAGGTTGCCGTTGCCTTCGACGATCAACCGGTTGCTGTAGTCGCTGAGCCAGGGCGGCACGGACATGCCGACCGATGGCCATTCATTGGACGTGCGCTGGGCGTAGCCGTGCACCTGGATCACGCGGTCGTTCAGCCTGACCATGCCCGAGCCGAATTCGGTCTTGCGGAAACCGGTGCGGGTGCGCACGGTGTCCACCGGCTTGCCGTTCACCTTCAGCGTGGTGTCCACGTCGTAAAGATAGCCATAGCCCCAGCTCCAGAAATTCAGCCTGCCTACGCTGGCTGCTGCGCTTACGGTGCCGGTGGCGCCGGCGGCCAGTGTCAGCTTCGGACCGGAAAAGGCCGCCACGGCCTTGCCCTCGCGGTCGAGGATTTTCACCTCGTAGCTGAAAGTGCGCGGCTGCGCGTATTCGTTGCGCACCTGCGATTCGGCGTGGATGCTGGCCGTGCGCGCGGGCACGTTGAAGTCCGAGGCGTAGATATAGACGCCGGTGGTGCCGAGCGAGGAATACAGGGGCAGGGTCTGATACAGCTTGCCCGTCACGTGCAGGCGTACGTTCTTCGGGATGCCGCCGTAATTGGCGTTGAAATTCTTGTCCGCCCACTGGTAGCGCTGGCCGGTGGCCTTTTCCGCGGTAGTCCCAGGCATTGTCCGTGCGGACGGCGATCACGTTGTCGCCAGCCTGTGCGACATCGCTGATATCGACGCCGAAGGCCATGATGCCGTTTTCGTGCAGGGCCAGCGCCTTGCCGTTGACGAAAACTTCGGCGGCCTGGCGCACGCCTTCGAACTCAAGGAAGATCTTGCCGCCGATAGCGCCGGCCGGCAGCCGGAAGGTCTTGCGGTACCAGGCGATGCCTGTAGTGAGGTCGGCAATATCCTTGTGGAAGGCATCGTCCTCGTTCCAGGCGCGGGGCAGGGTGACGGGCTTCCAGGCGGCGTCGTTGAAGCCGTGCTGGCTGGCGGTTGCCGGATCGCCGACGAACAGGCGCCAGCCGGGGTTGAAGTCGTAGACGGCGCGCTGTGCGGGCGCTGCGTGTGCGGCGCCGGCCACCAGCAATGTTGCGATGGCGAGTGAGCGAGGTGTCATCATGTTAGTGGAGAACGGTTGGCAGCAGCGCCTCGAGCTCATTGGCCCAGCTGGCGTAACCTTCTGCGGTCAGGTGCAGCTTGTCGCGGCTCAGGCCTTTCCAGTTGTCGCCTTCAGGCGTGAACTTCGACGCCAGGTCCAGGTAGAACACATTGCGCTGGTCCGCCAGCGGCAGGAGCAGCTTGTTCGCTGCCGCCATCTTGTCGGTGGCGCGGGCGTTCGGCAGGATGCTGCACAGGATGATTTTCACGCCCGGGAATTTCTGCTGCGTGGCAGCGATCACGGAATGCACGCCGCCGGCGATTTCCTCCGGCGTGTCGCCGATATTATCGGTGCCGATCATCAGCACGGCCACTTTCGGTTTGACGAAAAGAGAGGTCGAAGTTCTGCAGGCGCCACAGAACGTGCTGGGTCTTGTCGCCGCCCAGGCCGAAGTCGAAGGCGCGGTCTTCGAAGCGCTGCTGCCACAGCGGGCCGCCGGCGCCCCAGCGCCATTGCTCGGTGATGGAGTCACCGATGAAGATGATGTCCGACTGGCGGCCCTTGCGCAGGGCGAGATAATCGTTGAAGTAGGTCTGGTAGGGAACGCGCGCTTCGTAATTCTGCGGACTGGCGGCCGTGGTCGCGCCGCCGGCTGCAGCCTGCAATTGCGCGACGGCGCCGGCCGGGACGGCGATCACGGTGCCGTGGCGGATGCGCTGGGCCGTGCCCTCGTCCGGGAAACGCATCTTGTCGCTGACGTCTTCCCAGTTCACGAGGTCGCGCGAGCGCATGGCGCCGTAGTGCTTGTCCTTGTAGGCGTCGAAGTAGACCAGGTATTCGCTGCCGGCCTTGATCGCGGTCGGGCCTTCCACCCACACGCCGGGAGGCGTGATAGGTTTGCTCAACTGGCCAAAGGGGCCTTGCAGGTCGGGCGCTTCGGCGAGCTGCAGGTATTTGTGGGCGGGCACACGGGTTTCGTCCTTCACCAGCAGGTAGTTGCGGCCGTCCGCGCGCAGGAAGGTGGCGTCGATCACGCTGAATCCGGGGTCGTAGAACAGCTTCGTGGGCGTGAAGGTGATGAAGTCCTTCGTGGTGGTGGAATACATGCGGTGGTTGTACTTGCCTTCCGGGGACTCGGCTGGCGCCGGATATTTGTCCGGCACGGTGGAAGCCCAGAAGATCAGGAATTCGCCGCGCTTGTCGTCGTAGGCGATTTCGGGCGCCCAGGCGTTCAGCACTTCCTTTTCATGCGCCATTACCGGCAATTCCTTCTGCTCGGACCAGTTGATCAGGTCTTTGGAGGAGGCGTAGCCGATATTGTTTTCGTTCCAGCCGGAGGTCCAGACCATGTGGTAGGTGCCGTCCGGGCCGCGTACGATGCAGGGATCGCGCATCAGCTTCGATTTGCCGACTTTTGGCGTAAGGAAGCTGCGGCCGCCGGCGACCCTGGTCCAGTTGTAGGCGTCGGTGCTGGTGGCGAAGTGCAGGCCATCTTCGCCGTTGCCTGTGAAGTAGGCGAACAGCCAGGCGGTGCCGGCGTTGTTGGCGGCGTTGGTTTCGTCGCCCAGCGGAACGCTTACCCGGTGCGCCGGGGCTGGCCGGGACGGCGAATTTCTCGACCGCGTCCGGACGCGCCGGATCGAGTGCCGGGACCTCGGTGTCGATGTAGCGCGCGGCGGCCAGCTTGTTGTCGCGAATGCCCTTGATTACCAGCTTGGCCAGCTCATAGCTGCCGTAGTTGTTGTGGTGGGTGTTATCGATTTTGCCCGGTGCGGGGCGCGGCGAAGGCGGCTTTCGATTTTTCCGGTCCCAGCGCTTCGTAGAACGGCTTGCTCATCGCGTTCAGGTCGATGAAGGCGGTCTTTAGTTCCTGCGCGGACTGTTTCGCGGCATTGGCGTAGTCGATCAGGGACGGAACGACCTTGCCGTTGGCGTCGAAATTGCGGCGTTCCATCGAGGACATGATGACCGGGATGCCGCCGTGAGCGCGGATGGCGTCCACGTGAGCCTTGATTTCGTCCTTGTAGGTGGTGAAGGGACCGCCTTTGCCTTCCTTGATCTGCTTCTGGTCGTTGTGGCCGAATTGCATGAGCACCGTGTCGCCGGGGCGCAGTACGCTCAGGATCTTGTCCAGCCGGCGGCGCTGCAGCGAGTCGCGGTAGGTTTCGCCGGATTCGCCGTGGTTGGCAACAGCGATGCCTGGCTTGAAGAAGCGCGGCAGCATCTGGCCCCAGCTGTTATACGGCTCGCCAGGCTGGTCGCAAACGGTGGAGTCGCCGAGCAGGAAGATGGTCGGTGACTTTACCGGCTTGATATCGATCGACTGCACCGACGGGTTGCTGCCATTGAATTCGAGCGTGAGGCGCTCGTCCCAGGCCCAGGCTTCCTGCACGGTTTCGCGCGGCGCCTTCAGTTTGACTTCGCCGGCTTCAACGCCTTTCACCGCGGCGATGCGTGGCGTGCGGATGTTGACCGTGAAGGTCTTGGTGGCCGTTTTCCCGGCGGCGGTGTGCACGTTTTCCAGCATCAGCCGGCGCAGTTCAGCCTTGACCGTGGTCGTTGCTTCTTCAGTGCCGCCGAGTTTTACTGTGACGCTGTAGTTGCCTTCGGGGAGGTCTACAGAGAAGTAGTACGGTTTGCCGCCTTGGGGAGCGGCGCCGGGTTCGAAGCCGTAGCCGCGCGACGGGAGTATGTCTGGTCGGGCGTGACCGTGGCGCGGGCGGATTTCGGCGCGGCCGACGGCGCAGCTGCCGGCGCGGCAGGGGCGAAGTCAAAATGCCAGGTGTCGGTCGTCGGCGACGCGGCAGCGCTGGCTGCTGCGCAGATGGCCAGCAGCGCGGCGCAGGCCTGGTGGACGCCGCGCGGCAAGCGCGATGCCGCTGGCGGCTGCGGGGCGTCGGACCTCGGGCGGGCGGCGGAGAGATGGGCACGCGTGAACATCATTTCAACTCGATCTTGATTGGCGAGCGAACGCGCGCGCTTTCGGCGGCGATGAACTGGTCCCAGGCGGCCTTGCTGGCGTATGGACTGCCGCGGCTCCACGCGGCGCCAATGTAATAGCGCAGCGGCTTGCCGGATTCCACGGGCGCGGTGATCAGCTCATTGAGCGAGTCCTCCGCGTAGCCCGACGCCGAGGGCACGATGACGGCGACGCCAAAGGCGCCATTGCTCTTCTGCTCGACCCACTGGCTCAGCGAACCGGCGCCACGGGCGGGGGCGACGACAGGTGATTGTCCCTTGTCTGTCGGATTCTTGTTCAGGCCCAGCGCGGCCGTGAGGCGGGGCGCGCCGGAGAATGTGAAGGTGCTGTCGATCTGGTCGAAGTAATGGCCAGCGTCCACGGTGAAACGCTTGACTTTCAGACACCTTGGCGCCGGCGGCATCCCAGCTGTCATACGACAGTTCGAAGATGGCGCGGATCGGGCCATTGGCCAACACCTTCCAGCTGGCGTAATTGCGGCCCGTGTACAGCGCCTTGCCATCCCAGATACCGATGCCGCCGGCGCCGCGCGAGCGGCCGACGTTGTACATGTCCATGCCCTCGCCTTCGTCCTTGTGGTAGTGGTCATGGCCCTTGTTGTACCAGCGGTCGACGATAGGATAGCTGACGCGCTTGAACCAGATATCGAGGCCGCTGGTGACCAGCACTTCCTTGTCGCTGCCCGGCGCTGCCGGGGCGCCAAGGGCGGGGCCGTAAGTGCGGTGGGCGACCTTGTCGTTCTCCCAGGCGAAATCGTCCAGCCGTTCCGGCACGTAGCGGGCGAACACTTTGGAAGGGAAGGGCGCAGTCAGCGAGCCGCTCTTTTCGACGGTGAAGGTGGCGCTATGCTCGCCCGCCGCGAAATCATGCTGGAAAATCAACTCGCCGTAGGCGATGCCCTTGCCCTCAGGGTCTTTCGCTTCCGGCAGCACATTGGTAACCTGGTAGGGCAGCACATTGCCCTTTGCATCGCGCACCGTGATCTGCTGGAGCAGGGCGCCCGGCAGCGCGCGGTTCACTTCCGCCCACGGCACGGAAATCGTTTCCGAAGGGCGCGCCTGCGCCAGGTCATGGCTCGCGGTAATGGTCAGGCGCTCGGCAGCCTGGGCGCAGCCGGCGGCCGCGAGGAAGAGAAGGAGGGCTTTGGTCTGCATGGTCTCTCGTTGTTGTAGTCATAAAGGCGCTTCGAGTATTGAATTTCACGCATGGACAGTCAACGGAGACAGGATCATTAATCATGTAAATGAGCAGATACAGTTTTGGTTTTCGGGTCAGGCACGAAATGCTACATGAGCTCGCTTGCAAAGCGAGCTCGATGTAGCATTTCGTGCCTGACCCAAAACGCGGGTGCCTGTATAATACTGCAGCCCCGATGAAGGACATTGACGATATGACCATTCCGACTTCTGAAGCCGCCAATGACAACGCCGCGCCGCGAGGCCGCCGCCTGTCTGTCGCGCCGATGATGGACTGGACGGACCGTCACTGCCGTCACTTTCACCGCATCATTTCCCAGCACACCTGGCTCTATACGGAAATGGTGACCACGGGCGCCCTGGTATACGGCGATGTTGAGCGCCACCTGCGCTTTAACGAGGAAGAGCACCCGGTCGCCCTGCAACTGGGTGGCTCCGATCCGGCGGACCTGGCTACCAGCGCAAAGCTGGGCGAGAAGTGGGGCTACGACGAGGTCAACCTCAATTGCGGCTGCCCGTCCGAGCGCGTGCAGAAGGGCGCTTTCGGCGCCTGCCTGATGTCCGAGCCGGAACTGGTGCGCGACTGCGTGAAGGCGATGAAGGACGCGGTGGATATCGACGTCACCGTGAAGCACCGCATCGGCATCGATTATGAAGAGAGCTACGATTTCGTGCGCGATTTCGTAGGCACGGTGGCGGAAGCCGGCTGCACGACCTTCATCGTCCATGCCCGCAATGCGATCCTGAAGGGCCTCTCGCCGAAAGAGAACCGCGAGATCCCGCCGCTGAAGTATGAATACGCCTATCAGCTGAAGAAGGATTTCCCGCAGTTCGAGATCCTGATCAATGGCGGCATCAAGACCGTCGAGGAAATCGACGCGCACCTGCAGCACGTGGATGGCGTGATGCTGGGCCGCGAGGCTTATCACAATCCCTACCTGATGGCGTCCTTCGACCAGCGCTATTACGGCAGCAGCGCTCCGCAGAAGACGCGCGAGGAAGTGCTGCGCGCGATGATTCCTATATAGCTGCGCAACTGGCAAGCGAAGGCCCGAGGGGCTGAAGCTGAATTCCATTACCCGTCATATGCTGGGCCTGCTGGCCGGCATGCCGGGCGCGCGCCAGTTCCGCCAGACCCTCTCCGACTCCCGCAAACTCGCCGCCGGCGATCCCCAGCTTCTGCTCGAAGCGCTTAGCCGGACTCCGCTCGCTGCTTAAACCGGAAAGGCTGGTGTCAGCCACGATGTGGCTGACACCTGGTTAAGGCCGCTGACTCCGAACAGGTGTCTGCCACATCGTGGCGGACACCAGCCTCTGCTTTGGGTTTCCCATCATTCCTTCGGCACAACAACACTTTCACCAAAGAAATAACGTTTGCGTGTTTTTTGAGCAGATTCTGCTTGCCCTGCGGCAATAAGGGCAACTATAATTTCTGATAGACACACAATCACCCTCGATTTCCTGTGTGTTTGCGGTCGAAATACGACAGGTTTCGGCTCTTGGCGAACGGCAACTTTGCATTCGCAGTCATTGTTTGCTACTGTCGATACTTGCGTGGAAGCAAGGGGCAGTGGGTGCAGACAACATTTGCATTCCCTGTGCAATCAACAACGTGTGTCATTAATAATTAAAGAGCCGAAATGAATTTGAGCAAAATGAAAGTGGGGACTCGCCTGGGTCTCGGGTTTGCACTGGTACTGGTGTTCCTGGTCGCCGTTACCGTGGTGGGTATTTTCCGCATGGCTCAGATCCAGGACCGATTGGATCATGTTGTTAGTGTTAACACTGTTGCGACCCGCCTGGTGGTGGACATGCGCAACAACGTCGCCGATCGCATCACCTCCCTGCGCATCCTGACCCTGATGGCCGACGCCAGCGATATGGAGCCGGAAATGGCCCGCATCAAGGAGCAGGCCAAGAAGTATGACGAAGCCGCCAAAAAGCTGAGCGCGCTGTACGCTGCTAACGCTACCCCAGAAGAGAAAGCCCTGCTGGCGCAAGTGAAGGAAGCCGAAGTCGTGGCCATGCCTGCCATCGCCAAGGCCTCCGAACTGTGGCTGGCGAATGACGCCGTATCCGCCACCAAGATCCTGATCAAGGAAATCCGTCCTGCGCAGAAGAAGTGGATGGAAGGCCTGGAGCAGCTGGCCAGCCTGGAAGACAAGCTGAACGAACAAGTGAAGACGGATGCCGCTGCCGGTTTCTCCAGCGCCCGCCTGTTCATGATCATCATGGGCGCCGTCGCCGTGCTGATGTCCGTGCTGGCAGCCTGGGTGATCACCCGCGGCCTGCTGAAGCAGCTGGGCGGCGAGCCTGACTACACCGCGGCGATTGCCGGCTCCATCGCCAACGGCGATCTGTCCGTGCAGATCGACACCGCTTCCAACGACAAGGATTCCCTGCTGGTCGAAATGAAGGAAATGCGCAACAGCCTGGTGGGCATCGTTGGCCAGGTTCGCACCGGCACGGAAACCATCGGCACCGCTTCCCGCGAAATCGCTGCCGGCAATATCGACCTGTCGTCCCGTACCGAAATGCAGGCTTCCTCGCTGGAGAAGACCGCTTCCGCGATGGAAGAACTGACCTCCACCGTGAAGCAGAACGCGGACAATGCCCGCGAAGCAAACCAGCTGGCCGCATCGGCTTCCGACGTGGCACGCAAGGGCGGCGCAGTCGTATCGCAAGTGGTTGACACCATGAGCTCGATCAACGAGTCCGCCAACAAGATCGTGGACATCATCGGCGTGATCGACGGCATCGCCTTCCAGACCAACATCCTGGCGCTGAATGCTGCGGTTGAAGCAGCTCGTGCCGGTGAACAGGGCCGCGGCTTCGCCGTGGTGGCCTCCGAAGTGCGCAACCTGGCCCAGCGTTCCGCCGGCGCCGCGAAAGAAATCAAGTCCCTGATCGGCGACTCCGTGGAGAAAGTGGAGCGCGGCTCGAAGCTGGTGGGCCAGGCTGGCGTGACGATGGACGAAGTGGTGGCTTCCGTACGCCGCGTGACCGACATCATGGCCGAGATCGCCAACGCATCGCAGGAACAGAGCGCCGGCATCGAGCAGGTGAACCGCTCCATCATCGACATGGATGCAATGACCCAGCAGAACGCCGCGCTGGTGGAAGAGTCCGCCGCCGCTGCACAAGCGCTGCAGGACCAGGCCACCGAACTGGCCCGCGTGGTTTCGATCTTCAAGCTGGAAGCCGGCGAAGAACGCATGCTGGCCGCACCGGTTGCCGCTCCGGCTCCGGTCGCAACCCAGCACGCCGTGGCAGTTGTACCGAGGCCGGCCGCGCGTCCTGCACGCAAAGCTGCCGCTCCGGCCGCTGCGCCTGAAAAGAAGAAAGTCGTCGCTGCTGCAACCAGCGCCGACGAATGGGAAGAATTCTGATCTGAGCTGTACCCGCCGCCGGGTCACGAGTCCGGCGGCGCTAATAACAAGTTTTTCAATAATCGCTTTTGGGAATTGTAATGAATAAGCATCTGATTGGTTTTATCGCTGCCACCCTCCTGTCCGGCGCCGCCTTCGCGGGCGAAACCCCGGCCGTTTTCGACGCCAAGAACTGCAAGGCCGACTATCCAAAGGCTTCGCTGCTGAATGAAGAGCAGGGCACCGTGTCCATGTCCTTCCTGGTGTCCGCTTCCGGCGAGGTGCTGGATTCCAAGGTCGAGAAGTCTTCCGGCTTCAAGAACCTGGACAAGGCCGCCATCAAAGCCATCAGCGCATGCAAGTTCAAGCCTGGCACCAAGGACGGCGCGGTCGCCCAGACCTGGACCCGTGTCGACTACGCCTGGGCCCTGTAATTCCTGACCTTTCAGTTTCATAACCATTTAGGGGAACGAGATGTCTACGAAGTCTAGTGTTGTTGCAGCAGTGCTCTTCATGAGCGCATCGGCCGCTTTCGCGGGCGAAGTACCAGCCTCCTTCGACGCCAAGAGTTGCAAGGCAGAATATCCGAAGGCATCCCTGATGAACGAAGAGCAGGGCACCGTGTCCATGGCCTTCCTGGTCACCGCTGGCGGTGATGTGAAGGACTCCAAGGTCGAGAAGTCTTCCGGCTTCAAGAACCTGGACAAGGCTGCCGTGAAGGCCATCAGCGCCTGCAAGTTCAAGCCTGGTTCGAAGGACGGCGCACCCGCCGAAACCTGGACCAAGGTGGACTACGCATGGAAACTGGACTGAATCTCGTCCCTCGGCAAAGCAGGAATTGACGGCCCGGTCGCAGTGACGACGGGCCGTTTTTCATTGAGAGGCAGAGGATCAGAGTTTCAGGAACCAATGGCGGCGGTAGCAGGCCCTCAGCACCAGAAACAGGATTACCAGGTAGATCAGGCCAAAACTGAACGACGCCGCATAGGGATCGAGCCCGCGGCTCAAGACCTCCTGGCCAGTGCTTCGGATGGATGCGTAGGCGCCGCCGGGAGCAGCCCAGTTGTGATCAAGCAGCGGTGCGACCAGAAAGCAGGTCACATAGGCCAGCAGAGGATTCGCGCCGTAGACCTGCAGCGGGAACAGAACCGCGTCGGATTTCGGAAGATCGGCGAGCAGCGTGAACAAGCCCAGCAGGGCCAGGGAAAAGCCTCCGCTGAACAGCACGAAGGTCGCGGTATGGATATTCTTGATGATCGGGCAGATCCCGCTCAGTGCCAATGCTGCCGCCATCAAAGCCGCGCCGGCGGCAAAGGCCGTGAGCACCGGGCGTCTTACCTTGCCGCTCATATAAGCGAGCCCGGCCAGGACGCCGATCAATATGTTGGCGCAACTCGTATAGACGTTAAGCAGACCGTCCGGATCGAAGAGCACTTGGCCGTTCACCGGCCAATAGATGAACATGTGTGGGACGGTGAACAGGCCCCGGTCGATATAGGCTGGCCAACTGCCGAGCGGGTCGAAGCGTGGTGCGCCGAAGCCGGGCACCGGCACGAAATAGAGCAAAGCCCAGTGGGAGACGAGGATAAAAGCCATAGCGGCGCACAGCAACTGCGGCTTGAACACCGCTTCACCGTTGGCGGAACGTCGGGTAGCCATCAGGACAATGCTGAACGCCAGCGCGAAGGCCAGGCCGATTTTCTGCAGCACACCGGGAAAGCGCATATGGGCGACGTCAAAAACGGGATATCCGTTCAGGAACAGGCCCACCGCGACGAGCACCGCCGCGCGCCACAGCCCGCGACGCCAGAGAACGGCCTTCGACTGGCCAGCCTTCATCCGCTTCGAGAGGGACAGCGGCAGTGCAGCGCCGATGCAGAAAAGGAAGGCCGGCGCCACCATGTCGATCAGATTGCCGCCTTCCCATTTCGCATGGATCATCCAATCATATTCCTTTTCCCATGCTCCAGGAGTCAGATTGAAGAGCATGCCAATGATGCTGAGTCCACGCAGCCAGTCGAGCGCCTGCCAGCGCATCGCCGTCGAATTCGTCATGTTTTCCCCGTCCAAACATCCAAAAAGAATAAGCAGGCAAGTGGTCTGCCACCCTGTGGCTGAGTTCGGCACAATTCTCGCTTAAATCCATGGACAATCGGCTGGTTTTTTTCGCGCCAAGTCCGCGCAGCTTCTGTTAATCTGCAACTATCGTTTGCATGGATAATGTTTTTATGAAAGTCCTGTTTTGCCTTCCCCTGATCGGCCTGCTGGCCTCCGGCTGCTCCATGTGGCGCAATCCGAACGATCCGGCCAAGGATAAGCAAACCGTTGTGGTGGTCAATTCGCTGACCTGGACCAATCCTGTGTCCGGCAGGATGGACGGCACGCGCACCAGCTGGCCGCTGTCGGCGCTGGCGAACCACGAGGAAGTCTTCCCGCTGGCCCAGATCAAGCACTGCCCGCAAGGCTTGCCCTGCGCCTGGGGCGTGCTGAGCGCGGCCCGCAGCACCACGCGCTACGCCTATGAGCCGGGCGGCATCACGCTCGACCTGGGACTGGACGTGGACGTGCACCGCCGCCAGCAGGACCGCCGCCGCAACTATCACACTTCGCTGGCGGTGCCGGCCGACGTGCCAGCCCTGAGCTATCAGAAGAACCTGCTGCAGACGGTGGCGCTGCCCTACGGCCGCGTCTACCGTGTGGAAATGGATTACGGCATCAGCTATGCGATTTGCGCCCAGCGCCTGGGCGAAGATGGCAAGGCGATCGACAAGTGCGATATCCCGTATATCTAAGCGTTTCCCGCTGTAAGGGAATGTAAAACCGCGGCAAGCGCCGTTCAAATTCTCTATAGTAGGAAGTGGGAAGGAGATTTTTATGAAGACCTTATTTGTCCTGCCGGCAGCAGCTGTGATCCTGGCAGGTTGCGCAGTTCCAGCGCAGCAGCCGTACTACGCACAGCGTCCGGCAAATCCGTATGAATGGCATACGGTGTCGTCAACGCCTGTGGCTCCCGGAACGGTAGCGTCCCAGGGTGGCCGTGTCGAGTACACGACCGAGCCGGCGCCAGTCTATGCGCAGCAGCCAGTGTATGTTGAACAGCCGGTATATGTGCCTGCTCCGGTTTATGCGCCAGCGCCTGCTTACTACTATCCGCCGGTATCGATCGGGCTGGACTTCGCGTTCAGCAACCGCCGTGGCGGTGGCTGGTGGCGCGGCCGTCACCGTTAATAAGCGAAGAAGGGGATGTGGGCCAGTACGTCTGCTGTCACCAGCAGGAAGGTGGACGTGGCCACCAAACCCAGCAGCAGCGCGCTGCCTGCAACAGGATGATGGGACATGATGTTCTCCTTAATCATGTGCCCATCTTATGCCGCCGAGCCGTCTGAAGGCATCGGCCAAAAGACCAAGCGTTTGTAGGACAATTGCTCGTCGTTAAGTAACTAGCCTTTTGCTCTTTTCCCACGTGATGTTGGACGATTCCGGCGCCGTGTCCATCGCATCCGCCAGCTCCAGCCAGGCTTGCAGCTTTTCCGGCTGACGCAGGGTAATCCCCGTACCATCGATATAGCCGATGTATTCCAGCATTTTCGCGTCCATCTTCGCCTTGGACACGGTGGGCGCCGCCATGACCATGCGGTCGTAAGCCTTGCGGGCCTTGTTTTCCCACTTGTGCAGGCTGCTCTCATCGAAACGGTTGGCCTCGAAGTAGACCATCAGCGTGCCGTCCGGATTGCCGAAGGCGACGATGCCCGAGCCTTTGCGGATGGTGGTCGAGCTGGTGAGGTCGAAGTGCTCGGTGGGCACGAACACGCCGGCACGGCCGTCCTGGCTTGGACGGCCCACCGGGGTGTCCTTGCTGTAATGCGAGATCCCGGCAATAGTATTTTCGGCAGACATACACTCATATCCTGATGCAAATAATATGAGCATTTTACTGCCGAAAAGATGTCATACGACAACATTCAACCTTTTATTTTTGTAACGTTGTGATGCCGCCGCGCAACCCGGCGCGCAGACGCGACCGGTGCGTCGGCGTCAGATTGATCACCTCCGGCGGTGCGCGCAGCAGGTCGGTCGCCACCAGCGCCCGCACATCGCGCGCTGCCGCCAGCGCCTCATCGCTCTCCGCCACGCCCAACCACACCAGGTGCGGCCCGTCGCTGCGGACCGGCAGCTGCGGGAAGTTATTCGCCGCATCCAGCGTGACCAGCACGCCCGCCTCGCGTATGCCGGCCTCCTGATAGCGCCGGAAGCTCGGCTCCGCCAGCGCCGCGAACTTGTCCATGCAGCCCGGCTTGGGCGTGCACAGGATCGCAATTGCCGCGCCCTGGGCTCCGTCCGCCTCAAGCACAGGATCAACCGCCGGCAGCAGCGGCACACCGCGCTCCGGGGTGAGGGGACGCAGTAGCAGCACGTTATCGCTGTCCGTCATCAGCCCGTTCAGTGTGGAGCGGTGCTCCTGCCAGACCGGCCCGTAGTAGAAGGCCGCGTTGACGATGGCGCGGTCCTCATAGGTCTGGAAGCCGCGCATCCAGATGAAGCCGTTTTCATTGTCGCGCTCTGCGAACTGTCCCAGCGCCATCGCGCCGAGCTGCTGGAAAGCCTCCGGGAACAGGGTCTCAAAGTAGCGCACGAACTGGTCGCGCTTGCCGTCCACCGTCGTATAGCGGCGGAATTCGATTACGGGAAATTTGCTCATGGCGTCCTCTGCTGATTGAAGCGGCCAGCATATGCGGCCATGCGGACAGTTTCTGCCCTGATTGTTGACGCGCCACGCAATTCCCCGTATCTTGTTATCGATAACCAATAAGGAGACAGGAATGCGATTCATCAGTTTCGCGATCGGTGCCCTGGTATCTACTGCAGCTGCCGCGGCGCCAACGGTCGTGACCATCGATGCCGGCAAGCCCGGCGCGGTCATCAGCAAGAACGTGTATGGACAGTTCGCCGAGCATCTCGGCACCGGCATCTACGGCGGCATGTGGGTCGGCCCGGACTCTCCCATCCCGAACACGCGCGGCTGGCGCAATGACGTCGTCGGCGCGCTGAAAGACTTGCACGTGCCGGTCGTGCGCTGGCCCGGCGGCTGCTTCGCCGACCTCTATCACTGGCGCGACGGCATCGGCCCGCGCGACAAGCGTCCCTCGCGCATCAACGCCAGCTGGGGCGGCATCGAAGAGAATAATGCCGTGGGCACGCACGAGTTCTTCGACCTGATCGAGCAGATCGGCGCGGACGCCTACATCAGCGGCAATCTCGGCTCGGGCACCGTGCACGAGATGGCGGAGTGGATCGAGTACATGACCGCCGGCGGCAATTCCTCCCTGGCCCGCGAGCGCGCGGCGAACGGACATCCTGCGCCGTACAAGGTCGCCTTCTTCGGCGTCGGCAATGAAGCCTGGGGCTGCGGCGGGTCGATGACGGTGCAGCATTACACGAACCTCTACAACCAGACGGCGACCTTCCTGCGCGCGCCGAAGGAAACGCAAATCATCGCTAGCGGAGGCACCGGCAACGAAGGCCATCCGACGCTGTGGACCGACTACATCAGCAAGAACGTTCCCGAGCAGTGGACGATGCGCTTTGACGGCATCAGCTTCCACTACTATGTGCAGCCGCCTGTCGGCAACTTCCGCAGCTGGGCGCCGGCGACCGGATTCAATGAGGATGCGTGGATCGGCACGCTGAAGCTGGCACTGCGCATGGAGAAGCTGGTCGCGGACAATGTGGCGCTGCTGGAGAAAAACGATCCGAAGAAGAAGCTGACTTTCGCGGTGGACGAGTGGGGCACCTGGTACGAGTCCACGCCCGGCTCCAAGCCCGGGTCACTGGCCCAGCAGAATACCTTGCGCGATGCGATTGTGGCGGCGCTGAACTTCAACATCTTCCACGCCCATGCCGACCGCGTGCGCCTGGCCAATATTGCGCAGATGGTCAATGTGCTGCAGGCGATGGTGCTGACCGATGGCGACAAGATGGTGCTTACGCCGACCTATCACGCCTTCAAGATGTACCAACCGTTCCAGGATGCTACTTCGCTGCCTGTGCGGCTGGCCAACTCGCCGCGCTATGCGTTCGGCAAGGAGTCCATTCCCGCTGTGAGCGCCTCGGCCGCACGCGGCAAGGACGGCAAGCTCTATGTGGCGCTGGTCAACACCGATCCACGGCATGAGGCTGAGGTGGCGCTTGCCGTTTCCGGCGCCCGCGTCGCCACCGCCACCGGCAGCGTGCTGACCGCCGCGGCCATGGACGCCCACAACACCTTCGCCTCCGCGCCCGTCGCCCCCGCACCGTTCACCGCCTCCGCCCAAGCCGGCAAGCTCACCGCCCGCCTGCCTGCGAAGTCGGTCGTCGTGCTCAGCCTGAGCGAATAACCCGCGCCCCCGTCCCCCGCCGCCTGCCGCCTGCCGCGCCTCCGCGCCGCGCGCGGCGGCCCCGGCGTCGGCCGCACAATTTCCTCCTTGACTTCCGCCCCTCCATAACCGATGATGTGTTAATCGTATGCGATTTAATAGCGAAATATATAAGGAGTACTTATGGAAGCCTACATCCCCGTCAACTGCGAATTCCACGACCATCTCGAAGACTTCGCGACCCTGCGCAAGCCGGTCAGCATCAGCTACCTCGACGAGAGCGGCTCCGCCCAGCAGCGCACCGCCGCCATCACCGACGTCTTCGCCCGCACCGGCGCCGACTGGATCACCCTCAGCACCGGCGACCTGATCCGCGCCGACCGCCTGATCGAAGTCAACGGCTTCCGCCTCGACGCCTTCCCGCCCTCCTGCGCGCTGGACTAACAACAAAGCCGGCACAAGCCGGCTTTTTGCTTCGTTTGCGTCGCGCCGCGGTCAGGGGACGGGAAACTGGCTCTGCTCGTATTGATCCACCATGTCAATCAGCGCCGCAAAGCGTTCTCCCTCCGGCGTTTGCGGCTGCGGAGGATCGTCAAATAGCACAGCAAGTTCGCGGACTGCGAGCTCATATTCTTCCTGGCTTGCAAGCACCTGCCTGTTCATCTCAATACTCCATATCGACAGTGGCGGCGTCGATCTTGTCATACTCGGTGTGAGTGCCGATGAATTTAATGTACATCGCCTGGAAGTCATAGGCAACGCATGCTATCAGGCGAAACCGGTGGCCGCCGATATTGAACACTATGCGGTTTCGGGCCACGAAGCTGGCCGAGCGATCAAAAGCCTTGATATCAGCTGGAGTGTGCCAGGTGGCTCTTGAGGCAATCGCGAGCCACGTGCGAAGGGGAGGTTCAGCTGGAGGATGGGACTGCCAGAACCGGACCAGTGTTTGTTTTTTGATCACTCTCATTGGAGGATCGTAGCCTTCGGAAGGGCGCAGGGTACTGCGTCGCGTCAAGCAAAAAACAAAAAAGGCTTGATGCCGGAGCATCAAGCCTTCTTCGTGAATTCGGTGGGGTGGCTGATGGGGCTCGAACCCACGACAACAGGAATCACAATCCGGTAGCGAACTTACTGCAAGTCATTGATAACAAAAGATATTGCAGTTTTATTTTTCCGACGATGCCGCAATTTATCACACCATTTCATGCGGGTTTGCGGTCACCCGTCGGAAAATTCTATCACTCCGTGGCGCTTGCTTTCTTCACTTTTCGGCGGTCGTAATGACGGTGGGTTGTGGCCGGATTGGCGTGCGCAGCGAAGTCGTAGGCATCTACCGAACGCTTATCCAGCTTGGTTGTGATCGCTGCCGGCCGGATGTCCAGAGGGGCAAAGTATTGGACGTGTTGTGTGAGCGTCTTCTCGGTCACGGCACCGTCGATGTTCGAGATATAGGCGAGCATTACCTCCTGCCAAGATGACGCCAGGCCGCCTTTCGTGTAGCTCTTGCCGCCCGCTGCTGGAAACATGTAAGTGGACTCCTTCGGCCTGACCCGCTCGTCTTTCCGGATCCGCTTGATCCAGTAGTAATACGTGGGCTCCTTCATGCCAACAGCAGCCGTGGCGCGCTTCGCGCTCTCGCCTTTGGCAATCAGGATAGCAACGCGCGCCATGAGCTCGGCTACCTCAGTGGGCACGGCCGGCATGAATACCTGGGCTTGCTCGATCCGCTTCACAACCATGCGCAGCCGGGGCGACCATTCGCGCAGCTTCACAACCTCAACCTCGCCGCGCTTACGCTTCGCGCCGATCGTTTCCACGCCTTGCGCGGTGCAGGCCGTTTTCAGCATGGGGCGGACCTCGGCGGTCCTGAAGCCAGTGAGGTAAGTGAATAAGGCCATGCAGCCCATCAAGCGCGCAGTGCGATTGTCCTGGCGCTGGCACCAGAGGTAGAACTGCACGACCTGGCTGCGGCTGATGACGCGCGTGTCCTTGTCGGTCTTGTTCTGCATCATGTCCGTGAACGGGTTGGCCTCTATCACGCCCCAGCGCACGGCGTAGTGGCAGATCGTGGACATGAGCGACAGTTCTTTATTGGCCTTGGCTGGCGCTCCGGCGCTCGCCCGGGCGTCCAGGTACTGGTAGCCGTGCACGGTCTTGAGCGACATCGGCGCCATCTGGCCGAAGAACGCCTTCAAATTCTTGTACGTGGAGGAGCGAACCGCTTTGCCTTCCTTCGACTGATCGCGGTAGTGTGTCGGCGCCACTTCTTCCTCAAAGCGCTCGATCAGCGAGGCGACGGATCCGGCAACGACCTGGCCCTGCTGGATGTCCAGCGCTTTGCGCCGCGCGATGCGTTCGGCGTCGGCGATGGCGGCGCGGTCGCCGGTCGGAGCAGTCGCCAGCGTCTCGCTTTTCTTGTCGGCGTGCTGGTAGTAGAAGGACACCTTGCGCACGCCGACGTACTTCTGCACGCGCTCAGCGCCGCGCAGGAATTCTCTACGTGGCGAAGGCTTGGAGGTTTGGGGCTTCGGCATGCTTCGTGTTCGCTTTCTCTTCGGAAATGCCCATCTTGCGGTCGTGATAGGCGCGCGCCACGCGCGGCAGTCCGGACGACCCCACTTCGAACTTCCAGCGATTCATGGTCAGCCACGTGACCATCTTACTCCGCTGGTTCGGCTTGCACTGAACTAGCTCGGCCAGTTCATCGGCGGACAAATAGCTGATGTGGCTCATTCCGCATATCCTTTCATATCCGACATCACTCTCTCCTTCTTAAGCTTTCAGATTCTTTTCCACTACTGGATCGCGCTGGCCAGCCTCATAAGCCTTCTGCCACCATACCCATGCCTGGTGCGTGGTTCCCATGTGATACGAGCCGTCTGGGCGCTTCCGGTGAGTAAACCGCGCTCCCAGCACATCTGCTCGAAGAGTATTTGCATTTGGGTCATGAGGCACCGTCGATTCTCGCTATCGCGGCCCGAATGTCTATCACAGCGCGACCGCCTAAATTTGGAATTCGCATCAAGTCATCATCCGACAAGGCCCGTAATTCCTTAATGGATGAAAAGCCAGCCTTCAAAAGACGGTTTCGGACGCGAAAGTTGATATCCAACCCCGTGAGATCCTTTTGCGCAGCCAGGCAAGCGCTATTCAACTTCGCCAGCACATCACTAAGTTCCAACAGCTCGGCGGCACTACTCAATTCGATAGTTATCTTCATGCTGCCGCTCCTTTGCACTCACACCGCTTACCAAACGCAGTATTGGTGCCGGCGCAGACTTCACATGCTGGCGCTGGTTGGCGGAAGAGGGTGAGCACGTCGGCGGTCGCATAGAAGTCTTCAAAGCCAATCCGCCCGTGCTGGCCGCCGCGCATCTCGCGGCTGTAAGCCGCCAGCCCTTCCACTCCTGCACGGATGGCAGCGAGCTGTGCTTCGGCTTTTATTGCGCGTTCACGCCAAGGTTGCACCAGCATGTCGATGCCGGCTGCAATCTTCTGCCGCGCAGTTTCTACTGGCATCAGGCCCTCGGAGTTGTAGCCACCACACGAAAGCTGGAAACAGATTTCTCGCACCAGATCGCAGTATGGCTCTGCTCCTTCCACGCGTGCCTGGGTCAGCTTGGCGTCGATGTATGCGGTCTTCTGGCGAAAGCCTTCTTCTGTCCAAAGAAGCGTTCCCGCGCAAGTCAGATACATAGCGCGAAATTCTGGATCGTCGGCGATGCTTGGCTGTACGTGCTCAGGGGCGGCAGCAGCCGAATGCGCATCTTTTACGCGATCCAAGGCCGCAGCCTTTCGCGGATCTTTGCGACGCTCCGCTACCAGATCTTGAATCGAGATACCGGCTGGCGCTTCCTCGGCCTGTGGTGCAGCGGCGGCAGGTTTTCGGCATGGCACGGTCACTTCAACGAATACAGCTTCGGTGCTGACCCGATTATCAAACGGATGAAATGACTGAGTCGGCTTCAAGATAGGAATGGTCTTCTCCGCAAATAATTCCGGTACTGCGCTTGCCTTGTGCACAGTGAGTCCAGAGCCGCAATGATGGCATTCGTACTGTGCGTACTCTTTCGTCTGAAATTTCGGCTCCAGCACGGCAGCGGGTTTGTTCTCGTTATCTGTCATTTTGGTTGCTCTCCTGGTGGCGGTTACATGCCGTGATGGTCGAAGAATCGTTTTGATGCGCGCAGCTTTAGCAAGAGGCTCGCAAGGCGGTGCTGCTCGCTGAGTAGGCCAATGCGCAGTTTTCCATTCTTTGATCGGCCCAGAGGCTCATTCAAAGCTTTTCCAAGCGCCATGCTTATAGCAGCCTCAGCATCTTCAAGCACTTTGGAGATTTCGTTAGCCATTCCCTTTCTCCCCTATGGCGGCATCGCCAGTAGTGGACATGGCGGCACGGTAAGCGATCAGTGCTTCATAGGCTGGATGGATCAACTTGTGTGCAGCATTGCCGGCGGTGTTCATCTTCTGATACTGCGGGTTTGTGTCGGGACCCGGCCAGCCAAAGCGCTTTGCTGCTTCAATAGCGGCGTTGTATTCGTGGACGGCCGCAATTCGTGCCGTCTCGGCGTCAAGCCATGCAATCACGTCGGCAGGCAGGACCGCATCCCGACTATCCGCCTGTGCTGGTGCTTGGGCAGCGGCATAGAGAGGCTGGCCGACTTTCACGGTCACGTTGGGCAGAATGTCAGCCCACATGCCATCGTCGTTCGCGTCGACCACCGCCACTGGCTGCATCGCTGTGGGAGCCGGATCGGGCAAACTTACGAGCAGTAAAGTCTTCCCATCCTTCGAGCCATCGCCAAACACTGGTAGATCGATGTCCCGCCCGTCCGATGTGCGGCCCACAATGGCATATTGCGCGTTCAGTAGGCCTACGAAATAAGGCTCAGTTGGCGTTGGGATGGGCTGCGTTGTGGGAGCAGCAAGCGATTTCTCGGCGGCCAGGGCAGCACGCGCGCGCCACATTTCACCGGGCTTGCCGTCCCAGTGTCGGCTTGCATGCCACAGAACCATTTCTTCGCTGGGTTCCTTTACTGTTTTCATGACTTGCGCACGATGCGCTGCGATGAATGCCTTATATTCGTCATCCTGCTCAAAAGGCTTTGTCGCTTCATCCAGTGCGGAAGCATTGCAAATCTCCGTTCCGCCGCACTTCACGCAGAACGGCGTATCGAGTTCGTCAATGCGTGCGATCAATTTCGGAATGCTCGACAAGACAAATTCGATGTCATCATGCGGCGCTTCGCGCGGATCGATGTAGCATGCGATACGATTCTTCGCATCTTTCAGTTTCTGCAATTCTTCGTTATTCATGATTATTCCTGGTGGGTGTGGGCGGTTAGGGGCGCACGTGGTTTTCGTTGCGCTGCTCGATGTCGTGCAGCGGTACCGTCTGTCCCTTCAGTTCATGGGTACAGTCATCAAGGTATTGCGCGTTGCCGTCATTGATCCAGGTGTGGCAGAGGAAGTCGGTGCCGAAATAGTCCACGCCCTCGGTTTTCACACTGGGGCGCAAGGTAGGGGAATCGACGCTGCCGTTCCAAGTCCAG
This sequence comes from Pseudoduganella sp. UC29_106, assembly GCF_044055365.1. Taxonomy (NCBI): domain Bacteria; kingdom Pseudomonadati; phylum Pseudomonadota; class Betaproteobacteria; order Burkholderiales; family Oxalobacteraceae; genus Pseudoduganella; species Pseudoduganella sp. UC29_106. Next base: position 1,177,548 of record NZ_CP171977.1, read on the forward strand.
CAGTTCGTGCCGTCGCGCGTGCCTTTGAGGATCACAGGAAAGGTGATCCTGCCGCTCGGTCCGGGAATGTTCAGGGTGATGTGCGTGCATTCTTCGATGGCGCAAGGCTCGTAGCCTTTCGCGGGAATCAGCTTTACTGGTTGTGCTTTCATATCGTCCCTTACGGTTATTCAGGTTTAGGCTGGATGGCAGCGATAGCGGCGCGCTGACGGGCAATCGAATCTTTCGCTGGATCGCAGTCGCAACGCTCATCGCGGCAGTCCTGATAGCCACCATGGGGAAGCGATCGCTCGCAGCCTTCGTTACATGGCTCCCAATCCGGAACAATCTTCGGCTTGTCCTGCGCTACCTGGCTGGGGTGTGGTGCTGGAGAGAGGGCGGCAGATCGGCAATCCTCACATACGACGATGCCGGGTAATTCCATGTGGCGAATGGCGATCCTATTCGGCAACTTCCCACAGCAGAAGCAAGATGGCGGCAGCATCGGGCCTGTGGCGTGCTTGTTGTAGAACTTGCGCTCGGTATCACTTGCCAAAGCCTGCGCCATACGCGCGGCATGACGCTCCAGAGCATCGCGGCTCATTTCGCTGTAGTCCGGTTGCGTGAATTGTGCTTCCACCTTCGCAGCCTGTGCAGTCTGCCCACTGGCGCTGAGAGCGGCGCGAAGGTCGGCGATTTCGGCTTCCCTGTGGCAAATCGCTCGCTCAGAACGATAGAATGCTTGACCAAGACCAGCGATGACCTCCATCCTCCAACCTTCTTCTGTTCGCTCCTGCCAAGTCTTCACCGGCAATTCCGGCTTAGCTACGCAAGTCTGCGATGCGGCGAGAGCTGCTTCTGCGGCTTGAAGGCGGCGAACGGCTTCCTGTACGCGGCTGTAAAACTGGAAGCGGCTAATCTCGTCCGACATCGCCATTTCGTAGGGCATCTGCAAGACACCGTAAAACATCAGGTCGCTCATGGCTTATCCTTCGATGTGTAATGTGGCCAGCCGTAATCACGGCGGTCAAATTCTTGCGCTTCCAGATTGATCGGGTCGCCGCTGCACTCATCCCACAGCCCGTGCTTCAGCAGATAGCTTTCAGGGACCATGCGCAGCAGAAGTCGCGTAATTGCACTAATCATGGCTTATCCTTGTTTACTTACTGGAGAGGCGGGGAGAACCGCGGCAAGCGTTCTGCGGGCACCGGTTGCGATTCGTTCAGCCTCGGCTTCATCCGTTTTTTTTACGACACGGATTGCGCACCAGAGCAAATCAATCAGTCCTGAGATCCTTGCCGCCTGCGCCTGGCGCTCATCCTCCCGCGCCCACTGGTCAACCTGCCAGCAGATATCCTCCAGCCGCTTTGCGACGTGCTCTGGGTGCTTGCCGCAGTTCGCATCGAAGGTTTGTTCGATGCGCTGCATTAGTGCTTCACGTGTGGTCATCATTTCTCCGATCCTCATTACCAGCTCCGCAGCCGCCTCGACAGAAGTTCCGGCTTGATCTCGTCACCGAGGCCTGGCCGCGATGGTTCGGGCGCTGCTGCCTCGACCACCTCACGCTTGCCGGTGCCTTTGCATTCCGCGCATACTGAGACGAAGTACATGTAGGGCAGTTGGCGCGAGCCGTAACCGCTGCAATGCGGGCAGTCCTCAGTAGCCGGGTGCTGCAGCGAGGCGTCCAGCACGTCGCCAATCGTTGCGATGCTCATGCATCCCTCGGCTTACGCACTTCAATGCAGGAGAGCTTGCGGCGCATTTCATCCGGCATTTCAGCCTCGCGCACGGTTGCCCAGCACTCGCTCTGGTTGCGGAACTCGCCCATGACGCCGAAGACGACCGGCTCACCGGGACCAGACAAAAGGATGATGAGAAGCGAGATCAGCATGATTTCTCCGTGAGGTGAGGCAGTCAAAACAACCAGGATCAGCAACGCGCCCACCTTCACAGTCCGGCGCGATAGGGCCGTCTATTTCGATCCAGCGCGCAACGCGAACAACGGTGTCGCCTTGCTTGTATTCGTGCCATCCATCCTGAACGACATAAGGGCGGCCGTTCGGGCGTGGGTTGCTGTGGCAGGAGTGGAGGCTCATGCTGCAACCTCTTCAACCTTGGCCGCGTCATACTTCTCGATGCCCCAAGCCAACGCGTAGCAGCACCAGACGATGCTATGTGTATATTCGGTGAAGTCGCGTTCGAACAGGTCTTCAAAGTGCCAACCGTATCCCCGTCCACCGCTGGCTGCGTTGAAGTGGAAGTCAAATGCGGCGTATTGCGCGCGATCACCGCCATCCTCCAGTGCGCGCATCACCTCGTCGTCAACAGCTTCCCAGAGGTCGCGGCGCCCGTCCTTGTTAAGCGAGCCGCTTTCCTTGGCGTCTCGCATCCAGCCAACCCTGTATTCGTTGATGACGCGCTTGAACTTGTCCTCATCGAATTCCTTGACCTTGCCGCCGCCGCGGCTTCCATCCACCGCGATCAGTTTCTCAGTCCAATAGCTCAAGTTGATTTTCAGCTTGCTGGCGCCATCCTGATACTTGCGATCCGTGCGGAAGAACTCGAACATATCCGTCGTCCGCTGGAACACGTAGGTGCCCATATCTCCGGTGTAGCAGAGGTGCCCCGGCCAAGTAATCAGGTCGAAGTAGTAACAGCTGGTGTCGGGCCGCTTGAAGCGAATGTGGCGGTTCACGCCATCGTCCCGGATGACCTGCATCTGATGCTCGGCCACGTCCTTTAGGAAACGCGCCTCACTTCCGTCACGGTCGATCATGCCGCCTCCCTAGCCTTAGCTTCATTCACACAGTTAGAGCACTGCGCACCAACTGGAGCAGGGCTACCCGTAGTAGATGCACCCATGAAGCTCATCAAACCCATGAGCTTTGCGGCGTGTTTGGCGCAGCAGTGCACCGGTCCAGTCGGGCAGTGCACAGTGCGCGTGGCGGGGAAGGTGAGGTCGATCATGCTGCCTCCTTGTCGGTAGTCTGCTTTGCGGTCGGCGCCATGATTTCAACGGCCGCCACCAGGAAGAGTTGCCCCGACTGCGAGCCCGGAGGCAAGGCTTTCGCAAGCTCGATTGCGGACTTGAGCACCCCTTCTCCAGTTTCAACCATGCGCTCACGCACGCGGACAATAACCGGCTCAATCGTCTTGAAGTACAGTTCGTTGAGAATGTCGCGGTGCATGGCGCGGACCTTGTACAGGTCGGCGGTCAGCTCTACGGCGCGCTCAGCCTTCTCACTGCCGCCCACAGTCACTCTGTCGATGGTCGCGCCGTGCTGTCGCATCAAGCCGATCATGCTGGCGGTTTCAGCTGGTTGGTCGTCATCGGCCAAGCCGCCCAGCGCTCCCACCAGATCGCGCAGCAACTTCGCCAGTTCGCCTGTCGTCAATGCGAAATCGGCATCGAAGCGTTCTTCGTCGTTCCGCGTTGACGCTTCGTTTTCCTTCAGGATGTCCAGAGGCTTGATGGACTTCACATCCAGCGCTTCAGTCAGCACGAAGCTGATCTTGCTGTCCCAGGTCATGGCCAACTTGACGCACTGCTTACCGGCTGCAATGTGGCGGCGCACATCATCGGCTTGCAGTGAGCGCTTATAGGTCACGGATGCTTTGTTTTCGCCCGCTGCTCTGATCGTCGCATCCTGGTCGATGGTGAAGCCGGCCGGCGCCTCGTCTTCATTCAGCCATTCGGTCATCACGGAAACCGGCGAGCGCTTCACGCGCAGCGATTCCACCGGCAGACGGTCCACGGCTTTCAGGAGGTGCTTGATCACGTCGTCAGCGCGCGATGCGGTGCCGTCCACGCAGAGCCACCCGTTGCGAGGGTCGATCCAGACTTGCGTAACAGACTTTTGAGGGAAGGCGCGTGGCAGCATTTCATCGAAGACGCGCTCTTTCAGTTCCTTGAAGGCCTTTTTGCCGGGCGCGAAGCCTTGCTGGTCTTCCAGTTCCTTGGCGCGGGCCTTGGCGGCTTCGTTGACGACTTTGGATGGCAGTAAGCGCTTGTCCGTGCGCAGGTTCAGCAGCCACTGGCCGTGGACGACGTGAACCAGTTCACCACCACGTGGGGCGATCCAGCCGCTGCGCATCAGGTCGGAGCCTGTAAGGTCCGCGAACTGGCCAGGGATCAGGGCGGCCGCCAGTGCTTCGGCGGTGATGCCGGGACGAAGGCGGTAGATTTGGAGTTGCTTGAACATGGCTCAGTCCCAACGATCGATTTTGTAGGATTGGATTTGGCCGGCAGATGTCACGCGCACATTCACTGGGAATGCCTCGCCGCCCTGGCGCAGGTCGATGCCGATAGCCGAACCGTCTTTCAAGCCTTCCATATTGGCGCGCTTCGAGAAGCTTTCGATGGTGCTGCGGACTTCGCGCAGTTCGGCGCGCAGACAGGCCGGGAAGAGTGCATTGCCCGCAACGCGCGTTTCGCGCGCACCGTCCACGAGAAGGATGATGCCGTCGCCGTGGTGTTTGAAGTGGTCGGTACCTTCGTCGTTCCAGCGGGCGGGGAGGCGGGTGATGCCGACGACGTTGACCCAGCCAACGGACAGGCCGTATTGCGATGGCATTGCGCCGCCGTGCCACACATACCATGCAAATGGGTGATCCCACTGGAACAGCTTTGGCGCATCGGCTTCGACCGCTGTCGTAATGGCGATGAAATTTGCGCGACTTCCAAGCTGGACTTCGATCTTTTCAGCGTCTGGCGCGACGGTGCGCGCGAACTTCTCCATGGTGATCGAAATGGCTGGCGGGGCCATGCTCATGGTCGTAGCGGCACCCTTAGGGATCAGATGGCCGAACACACCGCCCTCCGGCTTGACTGGCTGTGCGCGAGGCTCCCAAATCTTCGGGATCTCGTCCAGCCGCGCGATGCGGCGCTTCAATGCTGGCGCCAAGCCCAGTTCGGCAAACATCTTCTCGGCTGCGGCGATGTTGCCGGCTGAAGGCGCGGCCTTTGGGCGCTGATAGCGCAGCGGATGCATCTTGGCATTCCACGCTGCTTCGGCCTGCTCGAAGCTTTTACCCGCCTGAATATCATCTAGCAGCGTTGCGATCATGCTGGAGCGCGGATGGCAGAAGCCAGCCGGGGCGCTCGCAACGAGGTGCCAGGTGGTGTTATGCATGTTCATGCTGTCGGCGCGGGCAGCGTGCAGATCGACCAGGAATTGGGCTTGGCCGAGTACTGCTTCGCTGTTGCCCAACTGATCATTCTTCAAAAGGCGCAGTGCGGTGTCGCAGGTATCCTTGCTGTATTCGGATAGGGCCACGCTGACGGAGTTGTATTCTTCGCGCTTTTCCGAAGCGGCCTGAAAGGCGTTTTTCAGGCGCGATCCACGGAAGATGCGGGAGGCGACAGGGCGCACGCCGAAGTGATGCCAGACTGCGCGGGTGGCCTTCGCGACACTGACCAGGGTGCCATACTGCTGCTCGCTGGACAGGAATGGCATGGTGATCTTTGCTCGGCGCACCAGGCGTGCCATGGCGGCGATTGCGGGCTTGTAGTGCTCGGGCGCGTCCGCCTCATCCCAGATGGCAGGGATCAACAGGCCATTCGTTGCGCCGCCGCTGGTATCGACCATGACCAGGCCACCGAAGCGCTCGATGAACTGCTTGCAGCACGAACAGGTGTGGTACTGGCGGTCGGCGGCATCGGTGAACGATGCCAGATAGGCCTCGTACAGGCCGGCAGCATCGGTTTCGAAGATCGGGCCAGTGATGGTGTTGAAGCGATCATTGATGCGCTGGACGTATTCGTCGTAGTCGCTTGAATGGGTGTTGAGCACGCGCTCGATGACTTCCATGTTCTCTCCGTTAGGTTGCGGCTTCCGCCGGTACTTCGTTATGGTTTCAAACTGAAAAATTCACTTGGCTATTACGTTCAAGCGATGCAAAGAGCGGAAAGAGCCCTTCAACGCTCTTGGAAACGATGTGTGAGATCTCTCCATCGTTATCCACCAGGATTTCGTAAGTCCCATCCTCCATTGACAGGAGGGTGAGTAAGCGGCCTTTGACTTCGATGGTCATATCAGGCCTTGCCGTCACCGGTAGGTGCCGGCGTGGTCGACTTCTGCGCCTCCAGGTCGTCCTGTGCCATCTTCGCGCGATAGGTTGGGCTGCGCATTGATGTGCGATGCATGCGGTAGTTGCGGATCGCCTCGAGATCCAGCCTGGCGATGCGTTCGGCTTCGGTTTCGACTTTGGATTTCATGGTTACCTCACTCGGAGCACGATGGGCGCTTCGGGCAGAACCACTTACCCTTGCAGCGATTAGGGTCCGAGCAGCGGGCGCCCAATCCATCGGACGGCGGCATACTCGAATGAAGAATTGGAAACGCCGGATACGGTATCAAGTCGATGGTCTTGACTTTTTCGCCGGTTACAGACTCCGCGGCCTCACGGCCCGACTCGATGCTCGGGGCCTTGACGCAGCCTGGGCGGGCTTTGCCGGTGAAGGTGACCCAATATGACGACATTCGACTCTCCGTTGCTTGTTAGTTCGCCACGACAGGAACAGGGCGCATTGCCTCTTCGCGCTCAACCGTGTCCGCGTAATCCATCGTCCCGAAAATCAGGTAGACGAGCAGGATGATCGCGATGGCGACTCGGTTATCCTTGAACATGGTCAGCGGCCCGTATCACGAACCGACTGTTTCAGGCCCCAGCCGAGCTGACGGCGAATTTCCTCTGGCGATGGCGGCGGCAGTCGCGAATCGCGGCGCTCGGCCAGGTAGGATCGGATTTGCTGCTGCGACGGGCGGTTCGTTTGCATTGCTGTCTCCGGGTTGTTTGTTTGGACCGGCCTTCCACCGGCTCAGGGATTCTGACTGCACCTCTCGCAGGCCTGTGAGCGCATACAGGCTCGCTCCCTTGCTCGGTACCGCATTCCCTTGTGAGGGAAAAAGCGGGTTGGCTCCCGCAGCTGCCGAATCGCAGCGCCTTCTTGCGGACCCGCATCCAGCGACGGCTACGGGGATTGCGGCGGCAGGCTACCTTCACCTTGCCTATTGGCCTGGGCGGGTACTAGCCGCCCGGATCCAGTCATGTACCACCACACAGCGAACAACCATGATTGGCCGTTGTGTCGGGCCTGGCGGACGTGCCGCCAAGCCCGGTATCGCGCTACTTCAACTCTCAACTCCCCATGCTTCCTACAGCCGCTTGCGTGCACCCAGCGCTGGGCTTATAGACCACCGGAACTTAGGCCGGGCCTGCATCTATCACTGGAAGGTAAGGTCGTGATGTGCCAACCCACTGTTCTGCGCCTTCCTCGCCGCCATGCCCACTTAACCAAAACCCCAACTAAACCGCCTGGACCGATACACCGGCCTGTCCCGCTGAATGAATTCGAAGAGGCGCATAAGGCGCTGCTCTTTACGGGGAGGGAATGCGATGACCATCACGACCCCAACTGCTCAAGCGCTGTTCCCATCGAATCCAGGGCCGCCGCGCGGCGCGCATCGAGAGGCGCGTGACTGGACATCATTCCCAGCTGCAGCGCGACCTCGATTCCCGCATCGGCAAACATCACTTCCTTGACGACGCGCAGCAGTTCGCCGCCGGCGACATCGCGCCCTTGGGACAGGGCGGTGCGGGCCAGGCGGCGCAATACGTCGGAATGGAGGCACAAGTCGAGCAGGCTCGCTTCGATCTCGCCGAGCGCGGCTTCATCTCCAGCAACGATGGCATCGCGCTTAACGAGGAAGCGTTCGACGGACAATTCACCCAGGCGTGCGGCGTCGCAGCTGATGCTGGAGTTAGCGATGCTGATTTCGATGGCGCCCATGCAGATCCTCCAGTTAGTTAGTCGTTAGTCACGCCAGCGCAGCAGCAATCGGTCCAGTAAGAACCTCACGTACAACCCCGGCGGCATAGATGCCAAAGACCAGGACTATGACGACGATTAGGGCCGCGCGTTTCATGGCTATTCCTTCATTTCACCAGCTGCGACAAGGGCTTGTTTTGCAAAGGCCGCTGTAGTCTTGTTTGGCGACACTGCGTAAATCATCTGCAGCGCGCCAACGAGCGTTTCGTAAGAGTTGACCGCGTTGATCATGTACTCGATCTCTTTCACGTACTCCGCAGTCAACTCCGACTGCCTGGCTTGTTCGACCGTCATCCCCTTGAGGACTCCGAACGTGCTGCCAATCACGATGCTGCTAATTGCCACACCGTTTGCGTCGTACACCAGGTGAGCGTTACTGCCATCAGGCATACCGAGCCGGAGTGGCAGCGCCGCTGGTGATGGGCGCTTGGGTATTTCTGTGCTGCGTTTTGCTGAGTTCATGGCTGCTTTCCTGCTTCGCCTTAACCGTAGTTAAATGGTAGGTGAAACCTTCATGCAATGCAAGGTAAAACCTGAAATATTTTTCGGTTTCACCTTTATTGCGGAAATGTAATGTGCTCGGGGCGGGTGTAAGTCGGGGACTGGATCTTACTTGCCAGATAAAAGCTTTGCGGTCGCTCAAGTATGCCTGAATGTGACTCCTAATCGCAGTCACTTTGCGTAATCGAGCGGAAGGCTCCGTCAAAATCTTGGGATGCCAAGAAAACCAAGACCAGAGCTACATACAAAGACCTCGATTCGGCTGCCGCCGGCGCTGAAGGAGGCAATCCACAACGCAGCCGCACATAACGGCAGATCAGCCAATGATGAGATGCTGGCGCGCCTGGCGGCGCCAGATGACGAGCGCTTAAACGCGATCGAGCGTGAGTTGCATGAGATGAAGGGGATGCTGCGGAAAATCCTGGACGCTACAGGATAAATGTCCCGGCTCGGCGCGCCCGCACCAGGACATTGCGGCTGATTTTGCTAATGTGACAATCGGAGAGACTGTTGTGGAAAAGTGACGTCATAATGGGGTCACTTTCAGGTTTTCTTTTAGCCCGCCAAGAGCGGGCTTTCTTTTTACGCAGGCTGAAGGGTCGCGCAGGACTGGTTAATTCGATTGTCCGAGAGCACGTTTCTCCCATCAGTGGCGTCATAAAAAACTATCTTGTCGTTCCGTATCAAGAAGAAATACTGCTGCGCGCCAGTGTACCCACCAAAGCTATTCTTCGCGTTGATCATGACGCAGGTCGCCCAGCCAAACACCCGCTGCCGACCAGCGTAGCCTTTCACTGGCTCAATGTAGAAGCCATACCGAGCGCTATCCGGGTCCTTGAGCAGCATCTGCATATGAGCGGTCACTGTGACCTTGTAGTTCTTGGGCGCTGGCCCGTAGTCCGCTAAAGCCAGTTCTTGAGTAGTAGGAGGGGATGCGCAACCCGATATTGCCACAATCAATACGGCGACCCCGAAGTGGAGTGCGGTCTTCATGCTTCCTCCTATCATGAAAGGTGAGAATTGAGTGAGAATTGCCCCGTTTTCTATCAAAACTGAAGGCATAAAAGCCTTCTTCTTTTGCGTTTAAAAAATTGCACCCAACAATTAAAGTTGGTCATACCCCAAACAACATGACTGACGACAATGAAGAATTTAGACCTGGTTGTTGCGGCATATAAAGCGATGGATCAACGCGCCAGAGAGGAGACTGTAATGTTCGTGTTGATGCAAGCCAGGGAGTTCCCTGGTCCAAAAAGCTCACTCACCTTGGTCACGCCCTTGGTCGCCGCGCCGGACGAGATTGTCGACGTGAAGAAGAAGGGCCTTCCTCCCCCGGCTATCAAGTTGGTGAAATCCAGAAAGTAACTCGCAGTCCTCCAGGTTGACCCGCATCAGGAACCGCCCTGGCTCCTGGTCTACCGGCTCATAAGGTTGTGGCGGCGGGGGCTTAATCGGCTCATCCCATGAGTATCCCGCTGCGGCCGCCTGAGTGGCATTCTCAAATAGTAAATGCGGCGGGATTTCGGCCTCGCCGAGCATTTGAGCAACCCCTAGGCCAAGACCTCGCGCAAGCGGCTTTAACCGACTCGACTCAGGCCAGCCATCACCTCTTTCCCAATCGGCGCAACTAACCCCTGCCTTTAGGCCGGCTAGGTTAGCGACCTCCTTCTGAGTCAAGCCCAAGCGGTCGCGGCGAAGTTTGAGGATTTCAGGAAATTCTAATTTTTTTGGTTGCATAAGGTAAAGCCTAACAAAAAATATGCAGGCAAAACCTTGACTCATATGAAGGTTTCACCTACCATGGCTCTATGAGCACTGAACTGAAAAAAGCGCTAGACGACGCTGGCGGCGTACCAAAGATTGCCGAGCACTTCGGCATCAGCACCGTTTCAGTCTACGAGTGGATTACGCGAGGGTCAGTGCCTGCAGATAAGTGTCCGGAAATCGAGAAGTTTAGTGGCGGAGTTGTCCGCTGCGAGAGGTTGAACGACAAGGTTGATTGGACCTATCTGCGCAGCACCGCCGCATAGCGGCACGAAAAGCAGCAGCGGCACCGAAGTCCAGTAGTACGACATTGGGAGAGAAGTATGAAATCGAATAGCAGCAAGCGTGATCCGCGTGTGATCGTCGTCCGGGTACTGATGAACGCCGACGAGTTCGTCAGGTTCAGCAAGCAGTGCCAGGACGATGAAGTTTCTCATAGCGGTGCGCTCCGTATGTTGGTTAAGCAGTGGGTACATCTGAAGGATAGCGCCAAGAGTCGGGCCCAGGAATGGGCACAACATAGCCATGTTCTGCCCAGGTTGTCGTTCGGTAGCAGGGTGAACTTCGGGACCGCCCCAGCGCGCTTGCGTCCCTGATGCGATCGAGTCAGGAGCAGGGGCCGGTGAACCGTAATCCGATTCGCCGGTATGGAGCCCACTCACAAAGGTGGGCCTAACGCAAGTAAAACGAAGGATGACCGCCCATGCAGCGCGCATCAGGAGCGAAAGAGGACAGCCGGATACCAGTGGCTACTCCTGAAGAGAAGAGGCTTCGTCTGCAGGATTATTGGTTGGAGTGTGAAAAGGCCCGTCGGGCCAACCCGCGTGACCAGGCGACACAGCGCGCTGAGTACCTGGCGCGTCAAGCGATGTTTGACCAGGGATGCCAACTCCAGCAACGCAAAGCAAAGCCGATTTGACAGTGCAAACCCCCGCCGGCTCCGGCCGGCACCTATTTCAACCCGCGAGGATGATCATGAAGACGAAACAAAACTGGTTGGTGTGGTTTATCTTCTACGGCGCACTCGCGGGAATCTATTTCTTGGCGCGCGGTGATGAATACGCTCCCGCCGCCTTCCGCGGCATCCTGTGGTTCCGCATCATTACCGCCGGCCTGGTCTGCTACGCCATGCATGACCCGAACCGCATCCTGGTCGCCAGCCCGCGCTCAAAACCCTTCGGCGCCGCCATCCTTGTCGCTGAATTCTTCGTCTGGCTCGCCATGTGGCAGATGGGCCTCATCACTGAACTGATCTGCACTCTGCTGGCGCTGGCTGTCTACGAAGACTTCCGCCGCGAAGCACGAATCGCTAATTCCTGACCCTGTAGGAGGACATCATGCATACGCATAGCAATGCGGGGGTAGTCACGCCCGCTGATTCCATCACGCACCCCGAAGTCCGCATGGTCGTCGGCACACTGAGCGACCCCCTGATTGGGAATCATCACTGCATTCGCATTGAAGGCGACACGAATGCGCAGGCACTCACTGGATTCGTCGGCGCTCCTGATGACACACAGTCTCGCGCCACCGCTCGCCGCCTCGCCGACTGCTGGAACGCCTGTAACGGCCTGACCCAGGATCACTTCGACGGCGGCTGGACGGCGAAAGGCCTGAGCCGCCACGCGAGCGCAATGGAAGACAGGCTCGCCATGGCAATCGCGTTGTTGAAGCGGACCGAGGAGTATTCGACCACCCATTCCATCACCGGCCAGAGCATCCGCAAATTCCTTGCTGGAGGCGAGGTATGAGCATCCTTAAAGTTGGCGACATCTGCGTCTGGCAGAACCAGGCTGGCGCCCATGCCTACCTCAACGGCACTGAATGCACCAGCACTGCCCCGCTCGACATGCGCCTGGTTCGCGACGCACATGGCGCGGTATCCCTCGAACTGGTCTACGGCGTCGATGCCCAAATCCCATGGTTCACGGAAGTGTATGCATCGCCAAGCGAACTGCGCCTGAAGGATCAGCCATCGCCGGAGGCTGAGCAGGAATACGCTGCGCTGATCGAGCGCCTTACCGGTCGGGTGATGGCATGAAGGCATCCGTCGAAGCATACGTCGGCTACATCGACGTCGATGTCGAACTGACCGACTTTCGGACTGAGGATCTTGCTGCGGAACTTGCGCGGCGCCAGCAGGGGCCTAACGGTACGCCAGGCCTGAATACCGAAGAACGCCACCCGCTGCATGACATCTTCTATTCGCTCAAATCCGGGCAAAGTGATCGCGCCATCGAATTGACGCGCCAGTACGTATGCGACGAGCTGGGAGTCGTGCTATGACCATTACCCGCGCCACAACAGACACCGAAGTCAAAGAAGGCCAGTGGGTGCATGGCTCTCCTGTTGGTGAATACAAGCTCCAGTACGGCCTGCATTCCGAGCCCCGCCAGGTAACCCGCATCGCCGGTCAGCGCATCCACTACCGCCGCACCGATGGCACTGAGTCCTTCATGCTGAAAAGCGCGGTGCTGATCGTTTGCGACACGGAAGCGGAAGCGCAGTCCGTCTACCTCCTATCCCTCCAGCGCAACAAGATCATGACGGAGAAGATCCGCGCCACAACCGAGGCATGCGAGTCGGAATTTGCGGTGCACCTCAATCAACTGATCGAGGTTGCCGCATGAACATCAGTCTTCTGCATCACTCCTTGGGAGTGCGCCCCGACCGTCGCGAACCGTTCCGCAATCACTTCGTTGCTGGCGAAGGGCATCACGATATGCCCGACCTGCTGAAGCTAGTGGAGGCGGGCTACATGGTGCGCCGCCCAGCCCCTGCGTTCTGCGGCCATGGCGACGAAGTGTTTTACGTGACCGAAGCTGGCCGCGCCTTCGCGCTGGACAACCTGCCGCCGCCACCGAAGAAGTCCCGTTACGACGAATACCTGGACGCCGATTACGGGCACTCGTTCGCCACCTGGCTCTGCATTGATGTTCCGCAGGTCGAACATCGCACGATCTACCTTGAGGGCGGGAAGTGGCGCGAGGAGTGCCGCCTTGTTCGTACTGGTTATGGCGATTACCGCAAGCCGCGCATCGAGGGCGAGTGGAAGCCGACGAAGAAGGAGGCTAAGGCCAGCTACAAGACCGCGCTGAAGAAGCATCAGGACCAGATGCGCGCTTGGATGAAACCGGAGGCCGCATGACGTTCTTCATCCTCTTCCTGCTCGCCTTGAGCTTCGCCGGCTACTGGTCGCAGCGCAAGGCCCTGCAGCCCTTTACCCAATCCGTCATCGCAACCGGTTACGTGTGGTTGCTGGTGTTTGTCGTGTTCGGAGCGTACGCATGAAAGAGCGGCCAATTTTGTTCAGTGGTCACATGATCCGCGCGCTGTTGAGCGGCAGCAAAACTCAAACGCGCCGCGTGGTGAAACACCAACCTTCAGACCATCACTGGCAGTGCCTGCCGGGCTATGAATTGCTCGCCGGCTTGTCTGAGTACTCGGATGCTATGGGCGTGGCATTCCATCACACGATTCCGCAGAATCCAGCCACGGATAGTGATCGGCCCGTGATGTGCCCATTCGGCAAGCCAGGCGACCGCCTGTGGGTCCGCGAGACGTTCTTCGCATACGGCCGCTGGATTACTCGATACAGCGAAAAGAAGGGCCGTGACGAATGGCACTTCATCGACATGACCCTGGAATGCGACCGCGCCTACCAGTACGAGGCCGACAATCCGGATGTCCCGGTGGCGAGTGGGCGCGGCGGGCCGCTGCCAGGCTGGTACAAGCGACCGGCTATCTTCATGCCGCGGGCGGCAAGCCGAATCGCCGCTGATGTCACCGCAGTGCGCGTGGAGCCGCTGTGCGATATCAACCAGGGCGACGCGCTGGCCGAGGGCATGCTGTCTGTGCGCACTCGTGAGTGGGACGAGCAGTATTTCCCGGAATGGCGCCGCGCATTCGATGAAGCGTGCGAGCAGGGCCGCAAGCCTCCGGTTGGGCCGCTGCCGAGCCAGGCTTTTCGTGAACTGTGGAAGGACATCAACGGCGCCGACAGCTGGGACGCCAACCCTTGGGTCTGGTGCATCGAATTTCGCAAGCTATCCACATAACCCACTAACAACCAAAAAGGAGAAACCCATGTCCGCCAATACCCTGCTTGACGCCGTATCGCATCACATGGACTGCAAAAACGATCGCATGCTGTCAGCGCTGCTGGACGTGGCGCCGCCAGTGATTAGCAAGCTGCGCCACGGTCGACTGAACGTCGGCGCAACGCTGACACTGCGCATCCACGAACTGAACCCGGCGCTGTTCACGATTGCCGGTATCCGCGAACTGGTTCAAGCCTGACGCGAGCTCCACATGACCCCTCGTACCTGCTACTCCACCGAATCCCGCGACCGCGCTATTCGCGCATCTGCGGCTCCTGGCAATACTTTCGTATGTCCTTGCTGCGGGCAGTTCAAGTCTATCTGCGGTCGAAAGCTGACCAGCATGATCGGTCGCCGTCAGGTATTTCACTGCGCGCAGTGTGCGGGAGGTGGGAAGTGATGATCGAAAATACTGAAACTCGTTTGGCCGAACTCGAGCGCAACTACCTGGACTTCCTCCGCGGGAAAATCAAACTGGCCCAGGCAAAGGGCTTTGATGTTCCGCTGAGCGATATCAATCCAGCACTGAAGCCGCATACCCGCGACATCGTGCGGTGGGCCCTGCAGGGCGGCCAGCGCGCAATCTTCGCATCCTTCGGCCTGCACAAGACCGCAACCAACCTGGAAGTGATGCGTCAGATTGGCATTCACCGCCCAGGCCTGCGCCTGATCGTACTGCCGCTTGGCGTGCGCCAGGAGTTCTTCCGTGAGGCAGCGCGTCGATTTACCGACGAATGCACGCTCACACTCAAATTCATCCGCAGCGATGCCGAGGTGGACGGCGAAGACACGATTTACCTCACCAACTACGAATCGGTACGCGACGGGAAGATCAACGTGCGCCGGTTCCGCGCCGCGGCGCTGGATGAGGCGAGCATCCTGCGCAGCTTCGGCAGCAAGACCTATCAAGAGTTCCTACCGCTGTTCGAAGGCGTTGAGTTCAAATTCGTCTTCACAGCCACGCCGAGCCCGAACCGCTTTAAAGAGCTGATCCACTACGCCGGCTTCCTGGGTGTAATGGACACTGGCCAGGCCTTGACCCGCTTCTTCCAGCGCGACAGCGAGAAGGCCGGCAACCTGACGCTCTACCCGCACAAGGAACAGGAGTTTTGGCTTTGGGTCGCCAGCTGGGCCTGCTTCATCCGCAAGCCGAGCGACCTCGGACACTCGGATGATGGCTACGTGCTACCTGCGCTCGATGTGCGTTTCCATGAAATCCCGAGCGATTACGAGGCGGCCGGCGCCGAAAAGAATGGCCAAGGCCTGCTCATCCCGAATGTGGCAATGGGCCTGTCGGCCGCGGCCGGCGAGAAACGCCAGAGCCTGGAAGCACGTGTAGCGAAGGCTGCCGAAATCATCAGCGAATCGCCAGATGACCATTTCGTGATCTGGCACGACCTGGAAGACGAGCGGCACGCCATTCAGGCCGCCATTCCCTGGGCCGTCAGCGTTTGGGGAACTCAGGACTTGGACGAGCGCGAAGCGCGCATTGCCGGCTTCAGTGACGGTGAATTCAAGATTCTTTCCACCAAGCCGATCATCGCCGGCTCCGGCTGCAACTTCCAGGTGCACTGCCATCGTGCGATCTTCGCCGGCATCGGGTTCAAGTTCAACGACTTCATTCAAGCCATCCACCGCATTCAACGCTTTCAGCAGGCGTACCCGGTGCGGATCGACATCATCCACACGGAGGTGGAGCGCGCGGTGCTCGCAGAACTGCGCGAGAAATGGCGACGGCACGACGAAATGCAGGACAAGATGGGGGAGATTATCCGCTCCTACGGATTGGATCGCCTGTCCATGCAGGACGCGCTCGCTCGCACCATCGGCGTAACTCGCCAGGTCGTCACTGGAGAGCGCTTCCATGTTGCCAACAATGATTGCGTGCTCGAGGCAGCAAAACATGCCGACAATTCCGTTGGCATGATCGTCACATCCATCCCGTTCGCCAATCACTACGAATACAGCCCAAGCTACAACGACTTCGGCCACACCCAGGACAATGACCACTTCTGGGCGCAGATGGACTTCCTGACGCCGGAACTGCACCGCATCCTGCAGCCTGGTCGGATTTACGCCTGCCACGTCAAGGACCGGATCAACTTCGGCAACGTGACTGGCGCCGGCATTCCGACCGTGAGCCCATTCCATGCTGAGGCGCTATTCCATGGCCTGAAACACGGCTTCGACTACATGGGCATGATCACGGTCGTCACCGACGTGGTCCGCGAGAACAATCAGACCTACCGCCTCGGATACTCGGAAGTCTGCAAGGATGGGACAAAGATGGGCGTTGGCTCGCCCGAATACATCCTCCTTTTCCACAAACCACAGAGCGACCGCAGCCGCGGCTATGCCGATACGCCGGTAACGAAGGGTAAGCCGCTCTGTCAAGCCGATGACGGCACGCCGGTGGACTTCGACCGAAAGCTGGCGCCCATTCCTGGCACCGGCTACAGCGTTGCGCGCTGGCAGGTTGATGCACATGCCTTCTGGCGCTCGAGCGGCGACCGGCTTCTGAGTGCTGACGAGCTGGCCAGCTACGGCCCGACGCGCCTCGCGAAGATGTTCACCGACCTGTCGCTGTCGAACGTCTACAACTACGAATATCACGTGGCTGTAGGCGAAACCATGCTAGCGAATAAGGCCCTGCCGTCCGACTACATGAGCCTGGCGCCGGGCAGCAATGATCCGATGGTTTGGCACGACATCCTGCGCATGAAAACCCTGAACGGCGAGCAGTCGGCCCGCGCTGTCGAAAAGCACGTCTGCCCGTTCCAGATCGACATCGTTGACCGCCTGATCAACCGCTACAGCAATCCTGGTGACTTGGTCTATGACCCGTTCTGCGGCCTGGGCACGGTACCGGTGCGCGCGATGAAGCTCGGCGCCGCGGCGCCGGCTCGGAACTGAACTCCGCCTACTTCGCCGACCAGGTGCACTACTGCCGAATGATGGAGCGCGAACTGGATATGCCGACGCTCTTTGACTTCGAGAACGATGCGGAGGCCGCATGACCGCGCGTTCAGTCCTCAGCCTGGACCAACTCCAGCGGACCATCAGGCTTGCCAACGTTCTTAAGGTTGTTTCTGGCATCGCATTCAGGGCACGCGAAAAAGCAACCCTTGTTATCGACCGTTGGTTCGCAGTCGGAAAACTCCAGTTCCACACCGCAGCTTACACATTTCCACATGGCCGCCTCCTTGGTGAAAAGGGAATCGTAGCATGAAGCCCTCTACACCCCTGAAACGCAAGACCCCGTTGAAAAGCCAAGGGTTCGCCCGCGCCGACCGCATCGAAGCCCGCGAGGTATCGAAGCTACAGCGCAAGGCTCCAGCCCGCAAAGCCACGATGAAGACGAAACAGCGCGCGGTGACGACAGAAGAAAAAGCCTTCTGGGATCGGCTCGCGGGCCTTGGCTGTATCGCCTGCATGAAAGATGGAGTCTACCAGCCGGTTGTGAGCATTCATCACGTCGACGGCCGCACTAAGCCAGGCTGCCACAAGCTGGTTCTCCCGCTGTGCGCCGGCCACCACCAGGACGGCACAGGCGAGGATAAGTCCTTGATCGCAGTGCATCCGTGGAAAGCACGCTTTGAGAAGACATACGGCACGCAGGAGGAATTGATGGCCGAGTGCGCGCAACTGCTGGAGACTGCCAAATGAGCATCCTTGCACTTGAC
Organism: Pseudoduganella sp. UC29_106; assembly: GCF_044055365.1. Taxonomy (NCBI): domain Bacteria; kingdom Pseudomonadati; phylum Pseudomonadota; class Betaproteobacteria; order Burkholderiales; family Oxalobacteraceae; genus Pseudoduganella; species Pseudoduganella sp. UC29_106. The sequence goes on from NZ_CP171977.1 coordinate 1,195,406, forward strand.
CCCGGACCTGAGCAAACCGGCTGGTGCCACTTCGACGGCAGCCGCGTTCTTGCCTCCGGCGTGGACAAAAACAATTCCGTGCTCGGGATTCTTCTTCGACATGAAGGTGAACTATTGGCCATTGAGATGATCGCATCTTATGGCATGCCCGTAGGGCGCGAGGTCTTCGAGACGTGCGTTTGGATCGGCAGATTCATGCAGACCTGGCGTCAGCCCGATCAAGTGCAATTAGTCTATCGCAAAGACGTGAAGATGCACTTGTGCGGCTCCAATAAGGCAAAGGACGGCAACGTTCGGCAGGCACTGATTGACCTCTTCCCGCGCGCCGGCGGCGGCGCCACCCCACAAATCGGAACAAAGGCCCAGCCGGGACCGCTGTATGGCGTCAGCACGCACGTATGGCCGGCATTGGGCGTGGCAATTACGGCATTGGCACTGAAGGAGGTGCAACCATGAGCAAAGTCGAAGTCCGCTGCATCTGCTGCGACAAGCCCTTTATCACCTATCAGGGCAGGGTTGATCGAGGCGAATCGAAGTACTGCTCTCGCGCCTGCGCATACGCCACCTTTGGCTATCACAACCTGGTCCTTGCTGCTTTACCCGGCACAACCGCCACTCTGGCAGAAAAGACCAAGTTGTCCATTGATTGCGTGGTGGATGCCATCACGAGGATGATGAGGGCCGACAAGTGCTACCCCACGGGCCTCGAGATAGTTCCCGAGGGGCGCGGGAGCGGTAAGACCGTCTATCAGCTCTCTTTCGCCGCCGGCCCATACCCTGAGGATTGCGACCTGCCGCGCACGCAGCGCGAAGCACTGGCAACGCTCATTGATCGCAAAATCTTCGACGCGCTACCGGGAACGCAAGTCTCCATAGTGGAGAAGACTTTGCTTTGCCCGTCTACCGTCAGCAAGCTAATTCGGCGCATGAGAGCTCGCGGAGAATGCCACATCGGCCGCTGGAAGCGCGCAAAGATGGGTGGCCCCGTCGCCGTCTACAAGTTAGGCCCAGGCATTGACGCGGTCTGCAATGTCGAAAAACTCACAAACCGGCAAAAGTATCTGCGCCTGGTGGCCAAAGTCACGAAGGCCGGAAAGCTCGATGAGCACCGCGCCACTCGCGCTGCATACGCCCGTGCGCGCTATGTACGCGAACACGGGGATCAGGTTATCAACGCATTGTTCGGCCGCCCGGCTGAACGGAACCGCGAAGCGGCATAAGGAGAAGAGAGATGAGCGAGAACAGCAAAATCGAGTGGACTGACCACACGTTTAATCCCTGGGAAGGCTGTCAGAAGGTAGGCCCGGGCTGCGACCACTGCTATGCGGAGACGCGTAACGCGCGCTTTGGTGGCGGCACGGCTATCAACTGGGGTCCTGGCGCTCCGCGTCGTCGCACTAGCGTCGCGAACTGGCGCAAGCCTGTCGCATGGGACAAAGCGCACGCCGAGTTCTTCGCCACGCATGGCCGGCGCCAGCGTGTATTCTGCGCCAGCCTGGCCGACATCTTCGATAACGCGGTCGACCCAGTATGGCGCCGCGAGCTTTTTGACCTGATCGAACTGACACCAAATCTCGATTGGCTGTTACTGACGAAGCGAATCGGCAATGCGGCCGAAATGATTTCTCGCGCCAAGGTCAGTGACTGGCTCAAGGGGCAGCCCAACGTCTGGTTGGGTGCCACAATCGTCAACCAGAAAGAAGCTAACCGCGACATTCCGAAACTCTTGGACGTGCCAGCGCGCGTGCGATTCCTCTCAATGGAGCCACTGCTTGGCCCGGTTAGCCTTCGCTTGCGTCGGGCCGCCACAGAGAGTGACCGGCAAGACATGGATGGTCCATGCAGTCACATCACCACGAAAGCGGGGGCTGGGATTCATTGGGTTATCGCTGGTGGTGAATCCGGTGCTGGTGCCCGTCCGATGCACCCTGACTGGGCGCGCGATCTTTACATGCAGTGCCACGAAGCTGGCATACCGTTCCTATTCAAGCAATGGGGCGAGTGGGCGCCACGCGGGCCAGAATCGATGGGATACCCAATCATCGACAACGTGCCTCGCATCAGGCTGACGGATGCCGGCCATAACGGCCAGGATCTGACTGCGCGCGGCGGCAATGACGTCTGGATGCAACGCGCTGGTAAGAAGGCGACTGGCCGAATGCTCGACGGCGAACGGTGCGATGGCTTCCCGAGGGCAGCATGAAACGCAAACTCTGGCAATGCCTCGTCAACGGCCGCCCGCAATTCATCGTCATCCTCGTGCTACTGACAGTTCTTGAAACCATCTACCAGATCGTCACGGGCCGCGATCTGACTGGCGCCATTGCTACGCACACGGTGCTGCTCGCCCTGAATTGGTACTCCTGGGATTACCAGCGTCGCCACAGTGGAAGGCAGGGGAAGTGATATGAGCGAACTCCCGGCGCCATTAACGCAGCCAGATTGCGACCTGACGGACTTCCCGTTCATGCCGCTGCAGATCATGCGCCTACGCCGGTCGAAGGCCTGGCTGCTCGCGAAGCGCAATCCTGCGCTTGCCTTCTACATGGTCAACCTATGGACTGCGTCATGGCATGAGGTGCCAGCCGCATCGCTTGAGGATGACGACGACGTGCTGGCCGAATTCGCAATGTGCGACCCGATCAAGTGGGACAAGCTGCGCGGCAAGGTAATGCACGGCTGGATCAAGTGCAGCGATGGCCGGTTGTATCACCCTATTGTTGCTGAGAAGGCAGTAGAGGCATGGGACGCAAAGACCGATCAGCGATGGCGTACAGAGTGCGCGAGGATCAAAAAGCACAATGACCGGCACAAGATGTCTATACCACGTCCCACATTCGAGGAATGGATGTCACAAGGCTGTCCTCAGGGACAAAGGCTACCTGTCCCTAGGGACACATCAGGGACGGGTGCGGGACAAGGCGGGGAAACGCCATCCAAGAGAGAGGGAGAGGGACAGAGAGAGGGACAGGGACAGGGAGAATTAAATACTTCCGTTCCTAACGGAACGGGCGCTGCCGCGCCGCCGGAAGGCATTTCCCCCTCCGATGCGATTTTCCAAGTCGCGGTTCCTTGGCTTGTGGAGCGCGGCATGCCCGACAAGTCCGCTCGCTCATTGCTCGGTGGCGCCCGGAAGCAGTTGGGCGACGACGGCGCCTGGGCTCTCGCGCAAGAGTGCATGGATGAGAAGCCGCTCGAGCCGGCATCTTGGCTCGCTGCCGCACTGAACGCCCGTATTGGCCGCAAGCGCGGCAACGACAAATTCCAAGTGGCGAACGCGGACCACACAAGCACAGAAGCTGCAGCAGCGGCCAGCGTGGAGCAGCGCGGCACCGTAGTGCCAGAAACCGGCGAAGTACCTTTCGATTGAGGCGATCATGACGTTTAAATCCGTAGGCGAGATAGCAGCATTCCCTGGCACAAATCCATTCACTGGAACGTGTCCTGAGCATGGCGAGAGCACCGTCCTGATCTTTTCCTTCCAGAAGAATCAGGCGTGGTTTTGCTCTGAATGCGCAAGCGTCAAAGTGCGCGCCGAGGACGGGGCTAGATGGCTAAGGGAGCGCCGCGAAGCCATCTATCGATCCGCGACGCTGCCGGAGAAGTATCTCGGCCGAACGTTCCCAGCCACATCAGCGGCGATGCGCACGGCCCGCGCACAAGCTAAGGCGTTCCTGGATCAACTCAAACGGGAGAGGCTCTGGGCCACGCTGATCATGATCGGCAAAAACGGCACCGGCAAGACGCTACTCGCGACCGAACTGGCGGAATACATGATCAATAAGATGTCGCTCACCGTTCGCTACTGCACGGCGAATCAGATGGTCTCCGAGATTCAGGCGTCCTACAGCACGGAAGGTAAAACGCAGGAGGGTGAAATCCTGCGGTTCGCGAACTATGACGTACTGATCATCGACGAAATCGACGCGAAGCCTGATAAGGAAAACGCCAACATCCTGCTCACGGAAGTCATCAACAGGCGCTACAACAGCCTGCGTCCAGTGATCGCAATCAGCAACCAGCCGCTCGACATGCTGCACAAGTTCGTCGGCGATCGCGTCGAATCGCGCTTGCATGAGAACTCGTTTGTCTGCTCGTTCAACTGGCCCGACTTCCGTAAGTTGCCAATGAAGCCATGAAATGCCTCGACTGCATCCGCATCTTGCCGCCGCATAAAGGGCCGAACGGTCAGAGCATGCCGCACCAAGGCAAGTGCCCGGACGATCCAAGTGGCGCAACCAAGAGCCTGCGATACGAACGCCAATGCGCAAGGTTCAGGGCGATGACAGATACCGAGCGCATAGCAAAGCGCGCTGAATGGGAAAAGATTTTGAACCCGCCTAAGAGGGCGAAAACGGAAGAAGGAGAAGAGGGATGAGCAAGCTGTTTCGAAAGGACGTGGTGAGCCGCGAGATCGATCGAAAGCTACCGCAAGCTGGCAGGATTCAGATTTCGTGGCATTGGGGCTTCTTCCCTCGTTACTTCGGGAAGAACAGCTGGTATCGATTTTATACGAGCATGCGCGGTGCGAATTTCGGCCAAATGAGCATCGGGCCGCTTTTCCTCTCTTTCCCCATGCGCTGGCTGGAGGATGTGGCTCGATACATGCACCCTGAAGTGTTTGAGTCGCAACCACCGGCTGCGCGCAAAGTCCACGCTGATTGCTGAGGCCACCATGCCCGACAAAGAGAATCTAAAACTCCGCAAGATGGCCGCCGATTGGCTGCGGGCCCTGGCCACCCAGGTCGAAGCGGAACCGTTTTGCAACGCCACGTTTTATCAAAAACATATTCATGGTGCGGTGCCCTTTGACCCGAATGACCCTTGCTATTCGCTTGGCCCGGTGATCGGAACGGAATACACCATCACCTTCGCATTGCGTGAACCGGCGAAGCAGCCGTCCTCGCGTCCTGATCGTGTTCGCAACTGGTGAGCCCAACTATGAACCACAACGAAATCCCAAAACTCGAACGCCTGCGCGCCAGCCTGACCAGTCTCATCGCGCTCGCAGAAGCGAAGACCATAGAAGCAGACCCAGACGGCCGAACGATGGCCGAACTGGAGCACGACGGCGACTTGCCGGTACCGATTATGGATGCGAGGGTACAGCTGGCGCTGCTTGGAAGGATGATCGAGGCGCAGCCGGTTCAGGATGGCCATCAGCTCGTGCCTATGGAACCGACCGAAGATATGGTGATCGACGGCTTTGAGGCGGCATCCGAATTCCGTGACTCTCCCGAGTGTGCGGAAATGAGCGGCTGCCAGGCATCCGCCGAAGCGGCAAGAATCTGCTACCGCGTCATGCTGGCGTCGGCGCGCGGCGTGCACCTCTCGTATGCGGACGGTGAGCTAGTGTCGAAAGTCCCCTACGGCGCCATCATTGAGCGCGTGAAAGGTGGTGCGTGATGGGTTGGAGTATCGGATACGACGACAATCTGAAGCGGGATGTTGGATACGGTGTCCCGGCCTTCTGCGACCATCCTGATTGCAACAAAGTCATTGACCGTGGGATTTCCTACGTATGCGGCGGAGGCATCTTTGGCGGAGAGCATGGGTGCGGCATGCATTTCTGTGGCGATCACATGCGCCACAACAATGAAGCCCAGGTATGCGAGCGCTGCCTTAAGGGTAGGGCGCGATTCCCGGTAAAACCTGATCACCCGAAGTGGATTCGGTGGAAGCTCAGGGATAAAAGCTGGGCGACCTGGCGTAAAGAGAATCCTGAAGCAGTCAAGGCGATGCGCGCTGCGCTGAAAGGCGGCGAGGCATGAGCGCAAGCGAGTTAATAGCTGCTGGTCAAGTTCTGGTTTTTCTTGACTCCACGTCGGATGGCGACATGTTCGAACGGCTGCTTGTGGCAAGCCGTGAGTTCCGCGTGGCTTCCGAGGTCGCCCGATTCAATTCTGAAGGTCCTTTGATCGAGGGGGATCGAACTGACTGGCTTGCCCATGTGGGTGCGGAAAGTAGGTTCATCAATTGGATGGTGACAGAGGGACTCATTGCTGATGCGGTGGGGTATGTCAAGTTCGGTGTGTATGTGGCGCAAGATGCGCGCAATGCTCTGGAGTCGCGCCAACTTGATTTTTGGCTGGAACAAGGGGAATCCTAATGCTAATGACCAAAGAACAGGCCACCGAGGCTCCGAAGCCCTGCGATCACGAATACCAGCCGTTCAGCGAGTCGATCATAGAGCACGTGCGCAACTGGAAATGCATGCACTGCCACGACGTCAAGGGTCAGCAGTTGCCAGGGAGACCAGCATGAAGCGCGAATACTGGTATGTAGTTTGGCTGGCATTCCTCTTCGTTGTGGCTGTGGGTGGTTGGACCTACACCTTCACCGAGAAGACAGAGTGCGAGGCACGCGGCGGGATGTATTTGCGCGGCATATGGGGAGCACCGAAGTGCTACGACGTGAGAGGTACAAAGTGATCATCCTCGCCATCACCCTCATCCTGGCTGGCCTCATCACCTTCACCATTAAGCGCGGCCGGTGCGCCGCGTGCATCGTCGGGCCTATTGCTATCGGCGCGAGTATCTTCGTTGCCAGCTTCGTTCAACAGGCCGGAGCGTGAACCATGGGCGCCACCAAGAAACCCCGCAAGCAGTACAAGCCCAAGCCTAACGTCCTGCCGCTGGGCATCAAGAACGCTCAGCGGATGGAATTCCCAGGCTATGCCGCCAGCCTGGCACTCGGACAAGCGCACTTCTGCGAGCAGCACGTCTACGACCTGCTATCGAACGCGGATATGGTGCGCCGCATCGCACCAGACAACCACGAGATCCTTCCGATCGCGCAAAGGATGGTAGAAGCGGTTGCCGAAATCCAGAACCGCGCCCAGCGCACCGGCAAGCACGGCGTCACCGGCGACGAGCTGCGCGTGTTGCGTGAAGGGCTGGGCCTGACGATGGACTACTTGCGCACGGTGCCCAACGTCGCGATCGACCGTGCCGCGCGCGCCGCGGTTGCTGAATTCAACAAGAGGGGAGCGCTGAGGGTATGAGAAAGCAGATGCACTTTTTTAAAAACGGTGCTATAACGCGCGCAGTCAACGGGGAGGCATGTAATGGGCGTCTTTGATCAAATGGTAAAAGAACTTCAAAAGACCGAACCGGCTCAGCGTGTGCCGGATAAGATCGAAGTCGTCGCGGAGCGCGGCACACCGTACCAACAGGTGATGAAGGTGTGGCGCCAGTGGCAAGGCCTCTCCGATCGGCAGGAATCCGGGGGCTGGAGCCACCCGCAGGACTCAAAAGAATTGATGGCCACTGGTGAGGCAGTTGAGGCGATGGTGAACGATCTGCCGCGTGTCCAATGGTGGGCCGTCCGCAAGGCGCATGGCATTTCACCCGCCGCTTGGCGCTTCCCGAATGCCGATTATGCGGGCGAACTGCTGCTGGCCGAGGACACGCTGACCGCGAAGATGCAGCGCAACGTGAACACCAAACGCTACTTCATGGAGCGATGAGATGAAAAAGACCGTCAAGATGATTATCAATCGCCGTGAAGAAGTACTCATGGAGGTTGAATTCCCAATCTACAGCCAGCACGATCTCACCGACCACTATCCATGCGTCTACTACCGTCGCCACGATGCCGACGGCCGTCGCATGACGATTCACTATTCGGATCATGGTCGCGGCCCAAGCTATGAGTTGAAGGTCGAGCGAAATGTAGCGCTTGAAGCAAGCGACCCGGACTACCCCCTCGGGCGCGGACAGTTTGCCTGCACCGCCGAGGAATTCAACAACATTCTGCGCGATGCGGTTGAACTCGCTGAATCGATGAAATAGTTGTTGACACTCATCCGCAAGAGGCGCAAAATTTGCACCCAGATGTTAGATGTCATTAGTGCGTCTGACATTGGCTCACAACCCACCGATAGTGGTTGGAGCCTGAATCCCAACCCGCCCCTCACGGCGGGTTTTTCATTTGGGGCGCAAGACCGTAAGACACCACCCCGTCAACTCCAAGAGGTGAAAAATGTCTGATGCTGTAATGGTCTGCAAACTCCAGCTGCACTCGATCCAAGGTGGCGCATCGCTGTGCGCGGCCGATAATTCCCAGATGCCCGCATCCCGTCTGCGCTTCGGCGCCGTATGGGAAGGCTCGACCGAGAAGCAGCAGATGTCGGAAAACGCGGTCTTCGGCCACTGGACGCCATGCGCAGAATTCACTGCGTTGGTCCGGAACGCCGGTGTGATCGAGAAGCTGAAAGAAGGCAAGAAATACTACGTGACCTTCACGGAAGCGCCTGACTGATCTACGTGGGGCGAGTGATGACCGAACCATCCCGCCCCAAGTACCGCGAACACCTCTACCCGCAGCCTGCCGAAGACAAACCGCTGACGCCTGACCAGGCGCGCGCAGAGCTGGGTTGGAAGCTGGTGCCGGAAACAAAGGACTACGGCCATGACGACTGAGGGTTGGGACGGATAAGAACTGATGCGCCCGCCATAGCGCGGATGATTAACTCATTAGGTGCGCCCCAAAGCCAGCCTGGACGCAAGCTGACACTGGAGCGTCGTAGCCTTACGAAACAAGGCGCCACACGCAAGGCGATTACTCCCGTCATAGACGACCACCCGCCCCATACTGCCCTGTAAGGCTGCGGAGCTAACAAGCGCCCAGCATGGCCGGTAGGGGTATGAAGTCTCCCTGATAGTAGTCGTCTGTCGTGTGGTGACAGCACTAGACGCGATTAGCCTCGTCAGCATGTGTCGCGGTACCAAGCGGATGACGAACCGCGCTGCACCACAACCAGTAACCTCCCTATCAGCCTAACCGCTGGTACTCGCCGCCTCACCCGGGCGGCTTTTTTATTCGCGGGCCCGCCATGCGCATCCCACGCTTCAACCGCCACCAGGACAGGATTGCGCTGGTAGTCGTTGGCTTCGTGCTGCTGGCCGCCGGCGTGCTGTACGCGGCCCTGGAGCTGTCGAAATGAGCAAAGAGCCCGAAATCAGCGCGTCCGATGCGGCCGCGCTCATCATCTTCGGCATTGGCGCCATCCTGATCGCACTGGCCATGTGGTCTCGCCCAGCTTTCGATGACATCGTGGGCGAAATCCTTCGGTACTGCTATGTCCGGCGCTACGGCTAACTGGCGGTACTTCCGCAGCCTGTTCACCCGCTTCGCACTGCGCGACCGGGAAGGTGTGTTAGACAACCTGGCCCAGCGCCTGGAAGACGCCGAGACAGCCATGACCATCATGCGCGCCAAGGGATATGAAGGTGCAACCCTGGCTGACATGGTGAAGAAGGCGCCGCCTGCGAGTCTGAGGCATTCGTGACACCAGACGAGGCGATCCGCAAGCACGCCAACCTGGCTCGCCACTGCAAGAAGCGAGGCATCCCGTTCAGCCTGACACTGAAGCAGTGGGTGGATGCCTGGGGTGATCGGATTGAGGATCGAGGTAGGTTGCAGTTGCAGAGGATCGAGAAGGCGCTTGGGTTTGTGGTGGGGAATGTGAAGGTGGGCGAGAGGCCGAGGAAAGTATGAAGGCAACTCTTCTTATTGTGACGCTATTAGTTGGCTGTCAACAGGCCGACTTGGATTGTGAGCCGATAGACAAGTTCGCATCCCGAGATGGATTGATGGTCGCCGGTGGCGCGGCACTCCCAACGAAGTTCCGGTATCAGCGATTCGAGTGCCCTGACGGTACACACGAGTGGCGCAGAGTTGATTGATGAAGCTGCAGACCCTAAAGCCCAGGCTGTCGACCCTCAGGGTTAATCGCATCGCACCGCTGGCCAGCAGCCCGGACGCAACGCCCAGGCTGCGCGGCCGCGCCGGTGTAGAGCGCCGTGCCAAGTGGTTAGCTAAATATCCGTTGTGCGTGGCGTGCGAGGAGCAAGGCCGCACCACCATGGCCAACGTGGTTGATCACAAGATCCCACTATGGAAAGGCGGCCGCGACGACGAGTCGAACTTCCAGTCCCTCTGCCAGACCCCATGCCATGACGAGAAGACCGCACGCGAGGCAGCGGAGCGAGCGGGAAAGGTTGCCAAGTGGTAATTAAAGGTGGGGGGGTAGTCCAGTTTCCAAAGTGAAACATTAACGGACACCGCACTCTGCCCCACGCACAGAAAATTTTCCCCTTTGAGGGTTTTGTTAAATGGCTTTAACAGGAAGGAAGCTGAAGTTTGCAGCAGCCAAATTGGGTGGTTTCTCCAATAAGGATGCGGCGATCAAGGCGGGCTACAGTGCCGCCACAGCTTCACAGGCTGGCTCACGCCTTGTTAAAGACAAAGATGTTGTCGCTTATTTAAAACAGAACAAGAAAGATGCCAAAAAGGTATCTGAACCACCACCAGCAAGCGAGCCGCCGGAGTACGTAAGTCAGCCTTTTGATTTATCCAAGGTGCTGATGTTTTCCGATGCACTGGACTTCTTGGTCGCCTGCATGAATGACCCGGAATTGGATAAGCGGTACCGAATCGATTGCGCCAAGAAGATTGTTGACTTCCAGCACGCGAAGCCTGGCGAGAGCGGCAAGAAGGATCAGAAGCAGAAGGACGCGGAAAAGGTGGCAGGCCGATTTGCTTCTGCTGCGCCGCCGCGTTTGGCTGCTGCCGGCGGTAAGAAAGTCTGACTATGGAGTGGTCAACAGCCTGTCCCGACTGGGATCGGAGATTGATTGCGCGCGAATCGATCATTCCGCCGCCAATATTTCCCGATCAGGCAGAGCAGGCGCTTGCGATCTTTAAGCAGTTGCGGGTGGTTGACCTCCCCGGTAAGCCGACATTCGGTGAATGCAGTGAGCAATGGGTCTTTGACTTCGTGGCCGCGATCTTCGGCGCCTACGATGCGGAGACTGGCAAGCAGCTGATCCGCGAGTATTACCTCCTGATCAGCAAAAAGAACACGAAGTCCACAATCGCCGCCGGCATCATGTTGACGGCCGTGATTCTGTGTTGGCGTGAGGAGGAGGAGCATCTGATCCTGGCGCCGACAAAGGAGGTCGCAGACAACAGCTTTAAGCCGGCTGCCAGCATGATCCGCGCTGACGAGGAGCTGACCGCGCTGTTTCAGATTCAGGACCACATCCGGACGATCACGCATCGCGTGTCGCGCGCATCACTCAAAGTTGTAGCGGCCGACACCGATACGGTATCCGGCAAGAAGTCCGGTCGCATCCTGGTGGACGAGCACTGGTTGTTCGGCACCAAGGCAAATGCGGAAAGCATGTTCATGGAGGCCACCGGCGGCCAGGTTTCTCGGGAAGAGGGTTGGGTGATCTATCTGACCACTCAAAGTGACGACCCGCCGGCCGGTGTGTTCAAGGAGAAGCTGCAGTATTACCGCGATGTGCGTGATGGCAGGATTCTTGATCCGAAATCGCTGGGTGTGATCTACGAATATCCGCAGAAGATGCTGGAGTCCAAAGCGTACATGGATTCGGCGAACTTCTACATCACCAACCCGAACCTTGGGCGCTCGGTTAGTGCGGAATGGCTGGAGGATCAACTCAAGAAGAACCAGACGAAGACTGACGGGGCCTTCCAGCAGTTTCTTGCGAAGCATCTCAATGTTGAGATTGGGTTGTCGCTTCGCTCTGACCGCTGGGCTGGCGCGGATTTCTGGATGGACGCGGCTGAGCCGAAGTTTGGCCTGGAAGAACTGCTGGCTCGCTGTGAAGTAGTCGATATCGGCATCGACGGCGGCGGCCTGGATGACTTGCTTGGCTTCGCGGTGGTTGGTCGGTGCGCGACAACGCGCAAATGGCTGGCCTGGGGCCATGCCTGGGCCCATCCGTCCGTGCTGGAGCGCCGCAAAACGGAAGCGCCGCGGTTCCATGATTTTGCAAAGCAGGGCGATCTGACGTTGGTGCGCCAGATGGGTGAAGACGTTCAGGAGGTGGCCGACTACGTGGCGCAGATCGAAGCATCGGGCAAGCTGGATAAGATCGGCGTGGACCCGAGCGGTATTGGCGCGATTCTGGATGCACTGGTCGAGGCTGGCATTCCCGAAGATCGGATTGTCGGTATCTCCCAAGGCTGGAAGATGACCGGCGCGATAAAGACAACCGAACGAAAGTTGGCTGAAGGTGTCCTCGTTCACGCCGGCCAGGATCTGATGGCATATAGCGTCGGCAATGCAAAAGTCGAGCCGCGCGGCAACGCGATCATCATCACCAAACAAGCAAGCGGGACAGCCAAGATTGACCCGCTGATGGCCTTATTTAATGCCATCACCCTCCTGTCGCTGAACCCTGCGGCACCTGGAGCGAAACACCAGATGTTCTTTGTTTGACCCTGAATGAATCTAACTACGAACCCGCCTTGAGCGGGTTTTTGCATTTTAAGGACCGCCAACATTGGACTCTGGAATTTACGAAATTCTGAATTCAGTGAATGGCAAGCGCTATGTCGGCAGCGCCAAGAATTTTCGGCTGCGGTGGAAGGCTCATCTGTTGCATTTGAACCGCGGCACGCACCACAGCCGTCATCTTCAGTCGGCTTGGGTTAAGCACGGCGCGGAGGCGTTCCGGTTCAACAAGTTGTTGATCTGTGAGGCTAAGGATCTGATTTTCTTCGAGCAACGCGCATTTGATGCGTTCAAGCCTGAATACAACATCGCACCAATCGCTGGAAGCTGCCTAGGTGTAAAGCACAGCGAAGAAACGAAGCAAAAGCTGCGCGTCGTAAAACTTGGGAACCAGCACACGCTGGGCTATAGACATACACCCGAGGCAATTGAAAAGCTTCGCGCTAAGCAGACCGGAGTCGAATCCCCAACAAAAGGAAAGCCGCGCAACCCCGAGGCGGCAGCCAAGACTGCAAATGCGCATCGCGGGATGAAGCGTTCCGATGAAACGCGGGCTCGCATTTCTAAAGCGATGGCTGGCAAAAAGAGGGCGCCAAAGACGGATGAAACGAAGGCCAAGCTGTCGGTAGCAATGAAAGCTAGACCACCAAATCCAGAGCGCGTAGCAAAGATGGCCTCAACAAAGCGCGGTTCAAAACTTACCCCGGAACACAAGGCAAAAATCGGCGCAGCTTCGCGTGCGGCATGGGCTTTACGGAAGAAAAAGGACTGACTATGACTATGCAACGTGCTTACAGCCTTCTTGAGGTGAAGGAGTTTGACGAGGAGCAGCGGGTCATTCACGGCATGGCTACCACTCCAACACCTGACCGCACCGGCGACATCGTTGAGCCTATGGGTATTCAGGTAGCCCCTGATATTCCACTTTTCCTGTATCACGATTCTCACTTGACCGTGGGTCGTGTGAAGTTCGGAAAGCCCACAAAGCAAGGTGTGCCATATGAGGCTTCGCTACCTAAGGTTGTCGAGTTGGGGAATCTGCGCGATCGCGTGGATGAAGCCTGGCAGATGCTGAAGTACAAGCTGATCACCGGCGTATCCATTGGCTTCCGCGTCATCGATGGTGCCTATGAAATTCTGAAGGGTGGTGGCATTCGTTTTCTGAAAACCGAAGTGCTTGAACTATCACTGGTTCCGATTCCCATGAATGCGGAAGCCACTATCACCTCCATCAAATCCGCAGACGAAGCAATCCGCCGCGCCGCGTTCGGCAATAACGGCTCCCGCGTCGTCCGCCTCTCCGCTGAAGACATCAGCAAATCCTCGCCCGGCGCCTCGGGAACTGAAAAGCCACGCCTTCCTGGTGTGGTCTACCTCAAATAATCCCGAAAGGAATTTGGCTATGCCTACCATCGCCGAGCAAATCACTGCGTTCGAACAGAAGCGCGCCGCTACCGTGGCCCGCCAGGACGCAATCATGACCAAGTCTAGCGACGAAGGTCGCACCCTGGACACCGCCGAGAAGGAAGAGTACGACGGCTGTGCCTCGGAAGTGAAAGAGATCGATGAACACATCACCCGCCTGAAAGCGCACGAAGAGCGCAACCGGGCTGCCGCCGTGGTTGTTGACGGTGCTCCCGCAAATCCGGTAAAGGGCGCAGCCGCACCGCGCGCCGGCGCCCAGCCGAACATCATCGCTGTTCGTCCGAACATCGAAAAAGGCGTGAAGTTCGCCCGTTACGCGATGTCGCTGATCCGCGCCAAGGGCAACCTGAACGACGCCCTGTCGATCTTCCAGAACGAAAAGCGCTGGATGGACCAGACTCCGGAAATCGCGCAAGTGCTGAAGGCTGCTGTTGCGGCCGGCGACACCACCACCTCCGGCTGGGCCTCGGAACTGGTCTACAACCAGAACTTGGCGGCCGAGTTCATCGAGTACCTGCGTCCGATGACCATCCTGGGCAAGTTGAACCTGCGCCGTGTTCCATTCAACGTGCGCATGGGCCAGCAAAACGGCACTGGTACCGCCTACTGGGTTGGCCAAGGCGCACCGATCCCGATGTCGAAGGCAAGCGTTACCAGCCAGTCCCTGGGCCAAGCCAAGTGCGCCGGCCTGATGGCGATCGATGAGGAACTGGCGCGCAGCTCGTCCCCATCTGCGGAAATCCTGGTGCGCGATGACCTGGCCGCCGTGATCTCCACCTTCATGGATGTTCAGTTCGTTGACCCGAACGTGGCTGCTGTTTCCAACATCTCGCCAGCATCCGTGACCAACGGCGTTACCGCCGTGACCGCAACCGGCACTGCGGCGGCCAACCTGCGCACCGACCTGGCAACCCTGCTGAAGACTATGGCCGACGCCGACGAGAACATCAGCGACTGCGTCTGGATCATGACCCCGAACCAGGCGCTGCAAATCAGCCTCATGCTGAACTCGCTCGGCCTGCCGCTGTATCCGGAAATGGGCGTCAATGGCGGCAAACTGCTGGGCATCCCAGTGATCACCTCGAACTCCGCGAACATCCCAGGTTCGCCGAACTCGGGCTGCATGATCATCCTGGTCAACCAGCGCGAAGTGTTCCTGGCCGACGACGGCCAAGTCACTGTGGACGTGAGCCGCGAAGCCAGCATCCAAATGCTGGACAACCCGACCAATACTTCCACCGGATCGACCACCGCCACCTCCATGGTGTCGATGTTCCAGACCCACTCGCTGGCACTGCGCGCGACTCGCTTCATCAACTGGGCGAAGCGTCGCAATACCGCCGTTGCATACATCAAAGAAGCCGCTTACGTGGCCTAACTGATGGCACGAAAGGCCCGCTTCGGCGGGTCTTTCATTCTGGAGATTGAGATGACCATCCGCATGAGTGCTGATACGCACGAATACGCCGGCAGAGTGTATGGCCCTGGCGAAGAAATCGATGTGCAGCCACAGGACGTTGCTTTACTGGTCGCTCTGCGCCGTATCGAGCGTACGGAAGATGACCCGATTCCCGGCTTTATGACGCGTGAAATGCTTGCCACGCCAGCGCCAGTCGCCGTGACGACCAGCAAGCCGAAGTTCGGCAAACACAACCGCAAGGCGGCATAACGTGCGCGTATTCGGCCTCGACATCTCAATTCGCAAGGCTGCGCTGACGCCGGTGCGCGCCAACTCCGGCTGGTTCGGCATCATCCGCGAATCCTATGCCGGCGCGTTTCAGTCGCATGTCGAAGTCGATGCCCCGCGCGACCTATTGTCCTATTCCGGCCTGTATGCTCCTGTCACGCTGATCGCCGGCGACATCGCAAAGCTGCGCCTCAAAATGACTGAGCGCCAGGCGAGCGGAATCTGGACGGAAGTCGAATCCGGCTCGCCGTTCCTACCCGTCCTGCGCAAGCCGAACACCTACCAAACCCGCATCCAGTTTGTTGAGTTCTGGATGCTGATGAAAATCCTGTACGGCAACGCGTACATCCTGAAGGTGCGTGACAACCGCAACATGGTGATCGAGATGCACGTGCTCGACTCCGAGCGCGTACTTCCTCTGGTTGCTCCGAATGGCGATGTCTACTATCAGATTTCAGCTGACTTCCTGGCTGGACTGCAGCAAGGCTTGACCGTCCCGGCGTCGGAGATCATCCACGACCGCATGAATTGCCTGTGGCATCCGCTGGTCGGTATCGCCCCGATCTACGCCGCAGCGCTTTCCGCTACCCAGGGTCGCAAGATCCAAAACAACAGCGCCAAGTTCTTCGAGAACATGAGCCGTCCGAGCGGCATGCTGACCTCGCCAAACGCCATTGACGATGAAACGGCGCTGCGCCTGAAAACGGGGTGGGAAGAGAACTACGCCGGCGGCAACCTGGGGCGGCTGGCAGTGGCCGGTAGTGGCTTGGAGTACAAAGCCTTCACCATCCCAGCCGAGCAGGCGCAGTTGATTGAACAGCTTGAATGGACGGTCAAGGATATCGCCCGCGCGCTTCTAGTCCCGCAATTCATGGTCGGCGGCGCTACCCCATCTGGCAGCTCGGTCGAGGCCGAAACACTGCGCTATTACACGCAGTGCTTGCAAAAATATTTAGAGCAAGCGGAAGCCTGCCTGGATGACGGGCTGGCGTTGCTCAACACATACCGAACCGAGTTCGACACCGAAGGCCTGATTCGCATGGACTCGGTTGCGCAAATCGAGGTGCTGAGCAAGGCGACCGGCGGCGGCATAATGGCGCCGAACGAGGCACGCTACAGGATGGGGCTTCCTCCTGTTGCTGGCGGCGATACGCCGTACCTGCAGCAGCAGAACTACTCGCTGGAGGCACTGGCCAAGCGCGACGCCCAGACCGATCCATTCGGAAATCAGGGACCCGCCGCAACTCCCGGCGCTACACCTACGGACGAACCCGCGCCAGCCGATGACGCTGCGGCCAAGCAGGCGCAAGAACTGATTGAGAAAATTTCCAAGGGACTGCAATGTCAATAGACCTGGATAAGATCGCCGAAGGCGTCATTGCAGCGGTCAAGGGCTTCGTTGCCAATGCTGTAAGCGGACTGTCGCAGCGCATCGACGGGCTGGAATCTGCTGTGAAGGCATGGCAGCCGGTCGATACCAAGGCGATTGCCCGCGAAGCCGCTGACCTGATTCCGGCGCCTAAAGACGGCCAGCCCGGCAAGGACGCTGACATTGAGGCGATCCGCGGCATGGTCGTGGCCGAGGTGGCGAAGATCCCCCGCCCAGAGAACGGTAAGGATGCCGAGCCCGAAGCGATCATTCGCGCTGCCCAGGCTGCCATCGAGGCCTTGCCCAAACCAGTGGATGGCAAAAGCATCACGGCGGAAGACGTTGCGCCGATGCTGGCTCAGCTCGTCGCAGACGCTTTCAAGGCCGTGCCGACGCCGGCCGATGGTAAAGATGCGGACCCGGAAGTGATCCGGTCCATGGTGGCCGAGGCGCTGGATGCATTGCCCAAGGCAAAAGACGGTACCAGCGTAACGGTTGATGACGTCGCGCCGGTCATTGCTGAGGAAGTACAGCGCGCCGTGAGCGCTCTGCCGCCGGCAGCGCCTGGCCGCGATGCTGACCCGGCCGAAATCGTCAAGATGGTGGAGGCTGCGGTTGCTGCACTGCCGAAGCCAGAGAACGGAAAGGATGCTGATCCCGCCCTTGTCGCGAAGATGGTGGCCGAAGAGGTCGCCAAGATCCCAGCGCCAAAGGATGGGAAGGATGCCGATCCTGAGCAAATCCGCACGTTGGTTGCCGAGGCTGTCAAGGACATCCCAGCACCGAAAGATGGCCAGTCCGTCCCGATTGAAGAAGTACAGAAGATGGTGGCCGAGGCGGTCGCAAAGGCTGTCGCCGCAATCGTTGTGAAGGATGGCGCTCCTGGCCGCGATGCCCTCCACCTCGAAATTCTGCCGGCTATCGATACCGAGAAGTCATATGTGCGCAATACCTACGCCACACACAATGGCGGCCTGTGGCGTTCCTACGAAACGACGCATGGCATGAAAGGTTGGGAGTGCGTCGTTGATGGCGTCGCTGGGATCGAAGTGCAGGCCCCGGACGAGCGCACTTGTGTGGTCGTCATTCGCCAAGCAAGCGGCGCCGAGGAGCGCAAGGAATTCACCATTCCCGGCGTGGTCGACAAGGGAATCTTCCGCGACGGCGAAGCATACAAGCGTGGCGACGGCGTAACGTTCGGCGGCTCCTGGTTCCTCGCTCAGAAAGACCAGCCGGCCGGCAAGCCGGGCGAGTCCAGTGATTGGCGTCTGGCCGCTAAGCGTGGCCGCGATGGTAAAGATGCCATGCCGCCGGCAGTTAAAGAAGTTGGCCCAGTGAGGCTGAAATGATTTTCGCCCTGGAGCGCGTCAGCAATCCGGACATCGAGCCGGTCAGTCTGGAGGAAATGAAACTGCACCTCCGCGAGTACGATTCGATGACGGAAATGGATGACACTATTTCATCCCTGATCACCGCCGCGCGCGAGTGGGTCGAGCAGTTCACCGGCCGCGCGTTGGTGGATCAGACCTGGCGCCTGACGATCGAGCGAGACGGAACGCTGCCGGCCGATACGGTATCGAATGCTGCGGTCTGCGGCCAATGGAAGATGGCACGCGAAAATGAAATCTCCCTACGGAAGTCTCCGGTCCTGACGGTTGAATCGGTCATTTCGGTCGATACCGCTGGCGCAGAAACCACAATCGAGGCCGAAACCTACGCGCTGCGCCTGGCTGATTCGAAATACCCGAAGGTCGTAGCTCTAAACGGCGCCAAGTGGACGCAACAATACCTGCAGATCACCTTCCGCGCCGGCTACGCCGACCGGGCTGCAAGCCCGATTCAGGATGCAACTGCTGTCCCGGCCCGCTATAAGCAGGCGATCAAGTTGTGGGTGCAGGCGAACTACAACCCGAATGTTGATGAAATCGACGCACTGATGAGGGCCGCTGAAAATCTCATCAAGGGTGAACGAGTGGAGTTGTCGTTGGCATGATTTTGAATCGAATTCCAGGCGACCGCTTCAGTGAGGTGTCGCCAGAGTGGCAGGGCGAGACGGTCGTGATTCTGGGTGGAGGTCCTAGCCTGACTGCGCAGGACGTGCAGACGGTAGCCAGCGCCCATGAGTGCAGGGCTGTCAAATGCATAGCTGTGAACGACGCCTATCTGCTGGCTTCCTGGGCGGATGTTCATTACGCGGCCGACCTACGCTGGCATGCGTGGCATAGCGCCGGCATTGCGAAGCCTGCAATTGGACTGGCAGCCGAGGAAGTGCGGCAGCGATGGGCAGCGTTTTCGGGGCAGAAGTGCAGTATCGAGAATGGCACCGGTGTCGTGGCGGATGACTCGGTGCACGTACTTCGCAACGCGCACGGCGCCGTGCACGGATACGGCCTGTCTGCAGATCCTCGCATGCTGGTGACTGGCCGAAATTCGGGCTTTCAGGCGCTGAACCTGGCTGTATTGGCTGGCGCTGAACGGGTGATCCTGCTGGGATTCGATGGAAAAGCGGCACCGGATGGCCGATCGCACTGGTTTGGCGAGCACCCCGAATCGATGGCGAGTGCGGTCTACAGCTACTTCCGCCAGGCCATGTCGGCTGCGGAGAATGACCTTGCCGCTGCCGGCGTGGAAGTGTTGAACGCTAGCCCGGGAACTGCTATTGACTCTTTCCCTAAGGTCAGTTTGAGGGATGTGCTGTGAAGCGGTTGCGCGGTGGCGGCGGTCTGGGCGACAGCTTATATGTGCGCCCGATCTGCGACGAGTTGATCCGGCGCGGCGAGGAAATCACGGTCCTGACCAACTTTGCGGATGTCTTCATCGGCTCTGGAGCCAAAGTGGTGCCGTTCAGCCGAGACAACGTCCAGATCCTCGCGCACTACGTAAGTGGCAAGTCGAACCCGGACACAAATCAGTGGCAGGACGTTTGCAACAGTGCCGGCGTCCAGGCTCCGATGCAGTTTCAGTGGGGAGTTCGGAACGAAGATCTAGCGAGTCAAGCGAGGGATCGCGCCGCGGGACGTCCGATCATCCTGGCGCACGGCGGACGCAAGCCGATGGGCCGGATGGATGGCTTTGCCATGGACCTGATGCCGGAGCGCGCTGGTTTTGAGGTGGCATTGGGTGGTTTGAGCGATTGCCTGACGATTAGTGTAGGCGGCACCGTGGGCCTGGAATACGACATGCCGGTCGAATGGGATCTAACTGGTAAGACGAACGTTTCCGATCTGCTCGATCTGGCTTCGCTTTGCGATGGTGTAGTGGCGCAATGCAGCTTCGCGGTGCCAATGGCGGAATGCTTCGACAAGCCGCTGCTGGCAATCTGGAGTCAGAGGGCGGCCGGATCGAATCAGGCATACATCCGGACGATCACGCCGCAGAAGGTTTTCGAGCAAGCAAACTTCGACATTCGTAATGGATGATTGGGATCAGCAGCGGATTACTGAGGCGGCCAATGCGTTTCGTAAGCTTTGAGGAAGTGGCTGCGCGCCTGAAGGGTAAGCGCATCGCTGTCGTTGGCAGCGGGCCTGGCAGCCTGGACAACGAGCCCGGTTTCGTGGACAGCCATGACATCGTGGTCCGTGCAAACAACTACAAGACCGGCGACAACCAGGGCTTCCGGACGGATGTGCATTACTCGTTCTACGGCACCTCGATTCGTAAGACGCGCGAAGAGTTGGCCGGTGATGGTGTGACGCTCTGCATGTGCAAGTGCCCCAACTCGAAGCCGATCGAATCCGAGTGGCATGAGCGCATGGGCAAGCAGGTTGGCATTGATTTCCAGTACATCTACCGGAACCGAGCGCCATTCTGGTTTTGCGACACCTTTATTCCGGACGATGCACATTTCTTGCGGTCGTTCGAACTACTTGACCGGCACATCCCGACGACTGGCTTCTCGGCCATCTTGGACGTGTTGGCCTGCGAGCCAGCGAATGTTTACCTGACCGGCTTCGATTTCTTCACCTCTGGCATCCACAACGTGGACGAGAAGTGGAAAGCCGGGAATCCGGAAGACCCAATTTGCCACCGGCCGGACTTAGAGGCGGCATGGCTGCGCGCCAACCGTGCAGGACTGACTTTTGATAAACGACTGCAGCAGATCATGGAAGCAAACGATGAACGTTGACCCAGCCTATAAACCTATGTTCTGGTCCATGCAGATGGAAAAACAGGTAGGTGACCGGCTCGATATCGTCATGACCGATCCGGATCTGTTGAAGGTCTATCAGCGGTTCGGCGGCGGCGTGTTCCGCCGATCGAGCGTGTTCCATGGCCTGGGCCGAATGCTGGCGGCGAACGACGTGCGCGGCAAAGTTTGCTTTGAGGTTGGGACATGGAATGCGCTGACCTCGATCGTGCTGTCGAAGCATTTTGACAAGGTGGTCACGGTCGACATCGCCCACAATGACATCAAGCGCGACATCATCAAGTACCTAGGCATCACTAATATCGAGTGCATCGACATCGCAGATAACGCCGAAAAGGCGAAGATCGCGAAGGTCACGGAATTCGATTTCGCCTACCTGGACGGCGACCACGCAAACGACACGTACACGGATTTCGAGCTGGTGAAGCACTGCGGCCGCGCGCTGTTCCATGAGGTGTGGCCATTCCAGGAGCCCGTCTGGAACCTGGTGCACTCCCTGCCCCTTGGTCAAGTGGTGCACGGCGGCTTCGGCCTGGCGCTCTGGGATAGCACGAAGGGCTAGTCATGGATCGGCTCATTGCACACTTCGATGCGGTCGAAGATGGGGATCTATCGCTCTGCGTTTCTGATGGAGTGGCGTTCCAGACCCAGATGCAGGCCGCCCGCGTTCCTTACGACGATGTCTATTTCGACAAATATGCAGCCTACGAGGATACGCCGATTGCCAATGCGCTGAACCGTGGCCGCTGCTCGCTGCTCGCCCGGCACGCCGCCGAGGGTGCAACGGTCCTCGACATCGGCGCCGGCTGCGGGACGTTCGTGCGTGCCGCGGCAGCATGGGGCTTCGAGTCGCGCGGGTTCGACGTGATCCCGAAGACGGTCAATTATCTGAAAAGCATCAAGGCATACGCCAGCGATCCGGCAATGTTCGATGTAGTGACGTTCTGGGATTCGCTCGAGCATATCGACAACCCGGGCGAGGTGCTGGAGAAGATACAACCGGGTTCCGTGGTACTGGTTGCGATCCCGATCTTCGATGATCTGCGCAAGATCCGCGAGTCAAAGCATTACCGCCCTGGCGAGCACCTGTACTACTTCACCGAGGCTGGATTTATCCGCTGGATGGGCCTTCGCCGGTTCCATCTGCTGGAAATCAGCGGCCACGAAACCGACGCCGGCCGCGAGAGCATCGGCGCGTACGCCTTCTACCGGGACACCTATGAAGTCCAGTCGCTTTAATCGCCGGGTTTCGGTGCTGCGCAAGTCCACTTCGCAGGATAACCGCGGCGGCGAGGTGGTTCAATGGGTGCCGCTTGTGGCGTTGCCTGGTAGCCCGGTGCTTCCGGAGCGCTGGTGGGCGGAGGTGCAGGATGTGCTGCCGTCGCGCGCCGAGCGGGTGGATGGCGCCGTGGCTCTGGGCGAGGGTATGACTCGGATTCGGATGCGCTACCGGACGGACATTGACGCCACCATGCGCATCACCGTCCATGGCGACATCGACCAGACCTATGAAATTCGCTCCGGCCCTGCAGAAATCGGCGGGCCAAAGGATCGCATCGAAATGATATGCGAACGGTATTCCACCAAGATTGAGCCGCCCGCAGATGACTGATTCGATCACTGTCAAGATGACCGGGATACCCGAGTTTAGCGCACGGTTGCGCGCTCTCGGTATCGACATGGAGCGCAAGATTGTGCGCGCCGGTGCCCTGGCGGCCGGCATCGTGTTCCGAAACGCGGCCCGCGAAAATGCGCCATCGCTGAAACCTAATACCCGACGCAAGGATCGGACTCCGGGCGCACTGAAGAAGTCTATCTACGCCACGCGGTCGAAGAGCAAGTCGAAGCCGGGATTGGAAACCATCGTGGTTGCGGCAAGGGCCGGTTCGAAGACGAGCAAGAAGGGTGTCGCAACCGCGTTCTACTGGCGCTGGGTCGAGGATGGGCACGTTGCTCGCGGCCCGGGTGGCAAGCTGAAGGGTGGCAATCGTAGCCGTGCGCTGCAGCGATCGCGCCTGAAAGCCGGCGGCAAGTTTGTTCCCGGCGTTGCATTCCTGAGGCGAGCCTTCCAGGGTAAGCAGGATCAGGCGGTCGCTGCATTCAACAAGCGCATCGAAGCCCGTATTGCAAAAGCACAGAAAGCACTGAATGAGCGCTGAATCCATAGTCTACGCCGCACTGAATGTGGTTGGCGTGACGACGCACGTCGGTAGCAATATCTGCGCAGCGATTCTGCCGCAAGGGAGGAAGCTGCCGGCCATCGTCTACGTGCGGACAGGCACGGAGAACACGACGACCATTCACAGTGCCGCGCCCGTTGCTTCACTGGTAACGATGGACATCTGGTGCATCGCAGAGAGCTTCGCCAAGGCGGAGGACATTGCGGACGCGGCGGAGGTCGCGATGGTGCCAGTCGTAGGCTATCCGGTCGACCGGCGCCAGGAAGTTGACCCGGAAACCGAGGCTCTGATTACGATCCTCACTTACAACATCTGGACATGAGCCCTTCAACCAAAAAGCTCCACGAGCATCTGATCCGCCTGGTGCGAGGCATCGTCAACGCCTGGGAAACCTGGCTGAAGGAGCAAACAAAGCAGTAACCCCAATTTAGCCCGCAGGCAGCCACGCGACCGCCCTCGCTGCCAAGGCCGGCTGAACGACAACCACGAGCCCGCAGTTGGCCATCACCGTAAGGTGCCCGCCAGCTACATGCCGCCTCGTCTTCATTGATGAGGAAGCATTATGACCAACGTAGTGAAATGGAGTGGCGTACAAGTCGCCATTCAATCCGACCTGGCTGCCGCCGATACGATCTCGGCAATCACCAAGGCAAATCCCGGTGTTGTCACCGCAACCGCACACGGCCTGAACAACGGCGATTACGTGAAGCTGACCGTCCAGGGCATGTTCCAGGTTGACTCGCGCGTGTTCCGCGTCGCGAACAAGACGACCGACACGTTCGAACTGGAAGGCGAAAACACCACCAACTACGACACGTTTAGCTCCGGCTCTGCCGAAGCAATCACGTTCGGCACGACCATGACTACCGCCGTGGGCCTGCAGGCTTCCGGCGGCGACTTCGATTTCATCGACGTCACGACCATTCACGACAACGTGAAGAAGCAGGTACCGGGCACCGCCGCAGCCGGCGTGTACACGTTCGACAACCTGTGGGACCCAGCCGATACCGCGCTCGCAGCACTGAAGTCGGCGTCGGACAACCAGGCGCAGCGCTGCGTCAAGTTCCGCTTTGCTGGCGGCCAGATCGTCGCCTTCAACAGCTACATCGGCTTGACCATGCTGCCGACCGGTAACGCCCAGGACAAGGTGACGACTCCGATGGTCGCAACTATGTTCGGACGCCCGACGGTATTCGCGTCGTAATCACCCGCTGTGCGCAGCGGCTGGCGGTCGCGCTGCGCACAGTTTTTCAACCAACGTAAGGAACCGCAATGGAATTGCTGAAGAAGTCAGATGTAAAGCCGGTCACCCTCATCGAAGAAGTGGTGCCGGTACCGGAGTTGGGCGGCAGCGTCATCGTACGCAGCGCCGGCCTGTCTGAGCGCATGACTCTTTCGTTCTCGCCGCAGAACGGGAAAAAGGACTTCGCCCATATGGCTAATCTGCTCGCGGTCTGTGTGTTGGATGGCGACCATGAGCCACTGTTTAGCCCGGCTGAATGGGAAGCCTTCGGATCAAAACACCTCGCCGCGGCATGCGGGCTGTGGGATGCCGCTTGGCGCCTGTCCGACTTTAATGGGGATCAAGCAGCAAAAAACGAGAAAGCCCCGAACTCAGACTAGCGATGCTGCTAGCCCTGAGGATGGGGCGAACTCTGGGGGAATTATGCGAAAGCATGTCCTCCGCTGAATTCAGCCTGTGGGTCGAGGCGTACAAAGACGACCAGTGGGGCGAGCAAAGCGCTTACTGGCGGGCCGGCATGGTGGCATCCACTGTCGCCAACTTCGCCGGCAAGCAACTCGCCGCAAACGGCAACACCAAACCGCAAGACTTCATGCCGAACTTCGGCGACGAAGAAACCGAACCGCAGGAACCGGACCCGGTTGCCTTCTTCACCGCAATAGCCAATGCAACGGAATTTAAACAGGGATAGCGATGCCATTACTGAGCATTGACATCGAGGCGCGTTACGCGAAGTTCCAGGACGCTATGTCTCGGGTCGAGCAAACGGCCAAGAAGTCGGCGACGAATATTCAGGGGGCTTTCACGTCCCTGAACTCCACGCTGGCGGGCTTGGGTGTTGGCTTGTCTGCGGCAGGACTGGTGGCGATCGTAAAAAATGCCATCGACGCGTCCGATCACCTCAATGATCTGTCGAAAAAGACAGGTGTGACCGTTGAAGTGCTGGGAGGCCTGGGCTTTGCCGCTGCACAAGCAGGCGGAGATCTGGAAAGTATCGCCGCTGCCGCCGGGAAGCTTAATAAGTCGATTGCCGAGGCGGCGTCGGGTAATGCGGAGACTGGCGCTGCGTTTTAAGGCGCTTGGCATTTCCGTGCAAGATGCATCCGGAAAGTTGAAGACCGCCGACCGGGTAATTGCGGAGGTTGCCGATAAGTTTGAGGGCTATGCCGACGGTCCTGAAAAGGCTGCGATCGCGCTCCGCCTGTTTGGCAAAGCGGGAGCTGACATTATCCCGCTGCTGGATGACGGCGGCGATGCACTGCGCCGCAACATCGAATACTTCCAGCGGTACTCGGGCGTCACGCAAGAAACAGCGGAGAAGGCAGATGCCTTCAACGACACCCTCGAGAAGATCAAACTGCTCTCGGGCGCAGCGGGCAACCAGGTTGCCGCAGAACTCCTGCCGACTCTGCAAGCATTGGCCGATCAAATGCTTCAGGTTAAGGAGAGCTCAGCAGGCTTCAGTGGCGTAGGTAAGGCGATTGCGACGGTTATCGAGGCCGTGTCCGCACTTGGCGTCAACACGTCTTATGTCTTTAAGCAGGTTGGCAATGAGATTGGCGGCATTGCTGCGCAACTCACCGCACTGAGCAAGCTGGACTTCAGCGCCTTCCGGAAGATCCGCGAGGCAATGAAGGAAGACGCAAAGGCGGCGCGCGAAGCGGTCGATAAGCAGACCGATCAAATTCTTAACCCGAAGGCTGAACCCGCCGGCAAGCCGGAAGAAAAGCCCAAGACCAAACCGGCGGCGCCACGCCTGCCAGGCGAAGACGGCGGAGCCAAGATCCTAGAGGGTCAACTGAAGGCACTGGATCGCCTATCCGATCGCGAAAAGGAAATCCTCTCGGCGCGTAATGAATTCCTCCAGACCTACTATCAACAAGACCTGATCTCGATCCGCGACTATTACGAGGCTCGCAGGGCGGCCGCTGACGAAGCGCTGCAGGTCCAATCCGCAAATATCGACAAGGAGATCGCTCTCCTCAAGGCCCGCCGAGGCAAGGATGCGAACGAACAAGCAGAGAACCAGTCGAAAATTAACGAACTCGTGGACCGCAAAGCGAAACTGCAACTGGAGGCTGGTCGCGATGCAATCAAGTCGACCATCGAACAGGCTGCGGCATCGGATCAGCTCGCCCGATCTATCGCTGACATCAACACGCAGTTGCTTGAGCAGCAGGGGCTTTCCGGCGAGGTGGCCGCACGCCGCTTTGATGAGCAGAATCGCCTTTTGCGCCAGCGCCTGGAGACTGAACTCGCTGCCGCCCAGAAAAAGCCTGACAGTGACGGTATCACCACCATCCGAGGTTCGCGCGCGCTGAATGCGCTTGATAGACTGCGCGACATCGCGATCGCCCAAGGCAAGATCAACGAGCTACAGGAAATCGGTGCCCGCATCCAGTCCGATCTAAGCATTGCCAGCGATCGCGCTCAGATCGCAGCGGAAAACGGAAGCATCACCGAACTGGAAAGCCTGCGTCAGATCAGTGACGCCCGCGCCCAATCGGTAGTTGACCTCCAGGCGGTTGCCACGGCATACGCCCAGATGGCCGCCCAGACTGGCAATCCGGCCATCGTCCAGCGTGCCAAGGAAATGCAGGTCGAGGTGGAGAAGCTGGCTGCGTCTGCTGACCTAGTGCGCGCCAAGTTCCAAGATACGTTCTCCACCGGCTTCGAATCGTTCTTCGACAAACTAACCTCGGCACCGCGACGATCCGCGATGCCTTCAAGGCGATGTTCCAGGACATCACCTCCGAAATCAACAAGATGGTGGCGCGTGACCTGTCGAAGGAGTTGTTCGGCAAGGGTGGTGGCTTGAGTGGGATTGTTGATTTCGCCTCGGAGATCTTTGGCGGAAAGAGTAAAACGCCTGATGCTGCCAGCGCGGCTGTTGCCTCTGCGGCAAAAGCAGCCGGTGCGGCGCCAGAGGTTGCGGCCTCTACAGCCGCCGCAGCAGCACTAGCATCGCTTACGACCGTGACTACGGCCGCAGATAGCTCACTGATCACGCTGGCGACTACGACCATTGCTGTCGATACGGCATTAACCACGCTGGCCGCCTCCGCGCTGACTGCATCGGTAGCGATGTCAGCAGTGGCGGCGAAGGGTGCTAGCGATGGTGCTAGCGGCATCTTTGATCTTGTAAAGGCGGCAGCAGCTTCCGCGAAGGGAAACATCTTTGTTGGCGGCGGCATCATCCCATTCGCCAAGGGCGGCGTACCGGACATCGTCAAGGCTCCTCGATACTTCCCGATGGCCGGCGGCAAAACTGGCCTTATGGGTGAGGCTGGGCCCGAGGCAATCATGCCGCTGGTTCGTGATCACGAAGGCAAGCTGGCCGTTCGGATGCTCGGCGAGCGCGGCGCCATCGGAACGCTGCAGCTTGGGCGCGATGCATCTGGCCGCCTGGCGGTGCATGCGGCAAATGATTCCTCCATTCAGAAGTTCGCCGTGGGCGGTGTGTTCGGCGGGTTGTCACCCAACTTTAAGACAAATGCAAGCTCGATCCAGATGCCGAGCACCCAGAGTATGTCCATGACTCCCGGCGCTGGCGCTGAGCGCATCGCCATGGTTACCGGCGGGGCGTCCAAGCAGGAAATCAACGTCAACGTCCCGGCCGGCACTTCGCAGGCCAGCGCGAGCCAGGTCGGCGCAGTCACAGCGAGAGCCATCGCGCGCTCCAATAGGCGGAACAACTGATGTCCTTCCTCGAAACCCCATCCTTTCCGGATCAGTTGGCCTATGGTCTGGTCGTCGGCCCAATCGATTCGCGCACCCGGATTCGCACGCAATCTGGACAGGTCACAATCAACCGAAATTGGACGCACTACCTGACCAAGTTCGACGGTACGACCACGGCCAGAACGCAGGCGCAGCGCAACGAGATCGACGCGTTTTTTCGCGCTGTCGGCGCTGAAGGTTTCCGGATAAAGGACTGGTCCGACTATTCCGCCGGATCGTCTGGTGTCTGCACCCTGATCAGCGGGAACAACTATCAGCTTGGCAAGACCTATGTCGCCGGCTCGAGCACCTACACCCGCAAAATCCAGAAGCCGCGGAATCGGACGTTGTCGATCGCCGGCGGCGGCTCGTACACGGTCGACTACACGACCGGCATCGTGACGCGCAACTCGGGCGCCGCGCCGACCACCTGGACCGGGGAATTCGATGTGCCGGTGCAGTTCGATGAGGACGAGTTGGTATGGCAGATCACCACGCGCGCCGCCGGTGGCCTGATGTATGTGGCTGACAACCTGATGATGACGGAGATGCGTCTGTGAAAAGCATGTCCTCGGAATTGAAGGCGCATTTCGCGCAGCCTGTCACTTCGATTTGCCATTTGGTCAAAATGACTCGCCGCGATGGCTTCATTCTGGCGGTTACGCCAGATTATGACCAGAACATCACTTTTGACGGAACGACCTACATATCGGCCTTCGGCGTAATTCCCACCGCCGCCGAAACCAGCGCCGCCCTGAACGTTGACACCATGGAGGTAACGGGCGCACTGCAGGCCATGGGCGTCAATGAAGCAGATATCGCGGCAGGGTTGTGGGACCTATGCGAGGTGCACCCGCTGCGTGTGAACTACATGGACTTGTCCATGGGCGCCGAAATATTGAATCGCTACACCTTCGGCGAGATCTCGCTCGGCCGGTCTTCGTTCACGGCCGAATTCCGTGGCATCACGCAAAAGCTGCAGCAGACTCTAGCCGACGTGGTCAGCCCGACTTGTAACGCAAACCTGTTCGATGCGCGCTGCGGCGTCCTGGAAACCGAAGGCGTCTACAAGTTCAGTACCCAGGCCATTACCACCGCGACCAGCCAGCGACAGTTCACGGTTTCCGCACTGACGCAAGACGCGGATTTCTTCACGGCCGGCAAGGTGACGTTTAGCTCCGGCGCGAATGCTGGGCTGTCGATGGAGATTAAACAGCACTCTGCGGGCGGCGTGATCGTCCTGCAAGAGCCGATGCCGTATCCGGTCGCGGAGGACGACGAACTGACGGTGTGGGCCGGCTGCCGGAAGCGCGCGACCGAGGATTGCCTCGGCAAGTTCGACAACATCATCCGGTTTAGGGGATTCAACAAGATCCCCGGCCAGGATCAAATGTACAAGGGCGTCTGATGCGCAGAGAAGATCTAGTCGCCGCCGCCTTGTTGATGGTCGGAACCCCGTTCCACGCGCAAGGCCGCGCCCCCGGTGTCGGCCTGGACTGCATCGGTGTGGTCGCGTGCGCCGCGCGCCAGTGTGGATATGAACCACAAGACCGCCAGGCATATCCGATGCGTCCGAATGGCGAGCTGCAGCCGGCGCTTGAAGCGCAGTTGGAGCGGGTAGGCCAGCCCGAGCCGGGCGATGTACTGCTGATGGCGATCGACGGGGCTGAGCCCCACCACGTCGCTATCTACATCGGCAATAACGAAATTGTCCACGCATTCATCACCGCCCGAAAGGTGGTGAAGCAGACCTATACCGAACACTGGCGCCGCATGGTCGTCGCCGTCTATCGCTTCCCTGGAGTCGAATAAATGTCTTTGCTCGGTACCGTAGCAGCGGCGGTTACGTTCGCCATCACGGAGAATCCAAAATTCGCGCTGATGGCCTATTCCATAGGCTCCGGGATTGATGCATATGCAAACCAACCCGACCGCATTGGCCCGCGCCTGGACGACCTGCGCACGCAGATGTCGGTGTATGGCAACCCGATTCCTTTCGAGTATGGCTGCAACCGGCACGCCGGTACGGTTATCTGGCCAAGCATCCTGGAAGCGGTCGAGCATGAGACGACCGAGAGCGCAAAGGGCGGGCCGGAGCAGCACAATTTCACCTATACGCTGTCGCTCGCGGTTCTGGTCTGTGAAGGGCCGATCGCGGGTATCCGCCGCATCTGGGCAAACAAGAAATTGATTTACGATGTCTCGGTTGCGAACGAAGGTGCTACGCAAGATCCTGCTGTCGGCGCAATCCGCTTCTACAACGGCACCGAGGATCAGGAGGTCGACCCACTGATCGAAGCAACGGACGGCCCGAGCCCGGCATACCTTGGCTATGCCTACGTCGTTTTCGAGGACTACGACGTGACGGAGCTGGGAGGCCGCCCTCCGCAGTTCGAATTCGAAGTGGTTTCTGCAGGCACGAGCGACATTCCGGACGCCGTCACCTTCGGCGATCATTACGGTGTAACGGGTAGTGACGCCGCGTTCAACTGGTCGATGGATAGCAACGGTATATGGGTTGCGACGACGACCGGGCATGCGGTGTTCGATGAGGATACCGGGCAATACATTATCGACCCCGGAACAAACCGTGCTCAATTTCAGCAATACGACCCTCTCACCAGGCAACTGCTATGGGCCTATAACGTTCCGATCGTCGGCGGCAGCTACGAATATCTGATCCAGGGCGCAGCCGTCTGCTCGGGTGGGTATTTCTTCGTGGGTCGAAACTCGGCTGGCGTGGACGGCCAGAATTATGCGCTTGGCGTGGCGGTTAATACGTCGACCCGGGAAGTATTCCCGATGGTATGGGAGTGCATCCATAATGGCTTCAACGACGTGTTTTACTGGCCTTCCGTCCCGGTTCCAGTCCTCGAAAACAACAAGGTCTATTTCGCGGGCGGTAATGGTTTGTCATCCGGGTTTAGCGTCGGCTTCATGCCGCGCAGCCTGGAGAGCGAGGAAAACCCGGGAACCTACACCCACTACACGGCGGACTTTACGGTAACTCCGCCGCGGTGGAATGCGCCTCAGTCGTGGCGGCAATCGCGCGGTCTTTCCTCATGCCCAGCTGGTGAGTCGTTCGATGGCGTGAGTATGACCCTGCCGGACTGGGCGTACAAGGTCACGACCATCAGCAACCCGAACGCGGCCATTGTTCAGGGCTACGGCGGCTATATCACTTGGGTGGGGCATGGTCCGCGCGTAACGGGTTTCGACACTACGGCGCCATCCATCCAGCACTCCGACACGCTGCCAAGCAACCCCGCCGAAATGCCATGCATTGCGTGGGATGAGGTCAATCAGACGATCTGGGCGTTCGTAAAAGGGCCCGCCACATCCAACTATTCCCGCCTCTACAGCATTGTCAATGGCAGCAGTTCGCTGATTGTCACCGATACCGGCTTTGAACTGCCAGCTATACCAGGCGAAGCCCAAAGTAACGACGTAAAAGGGATGTGCCTGGACGAGGCAACCGGCCATCTTCGCCTGCTCGTGGGCGGCGGTGTCGGCAATCCGGCCTACATGATGCTGGTGGACCCGTTGGCGGAAAGCATTGTCGATTCGTTCACGCTGTCCACCTCTGTCCCGAGCGCCCGCGGCCCGATGTTCGATGTACCGAGCGAACGCAAGGTGATTTACTCCAGTGGGTATGACCTCTACGACATCCCTTATGGGACACCCATCGAGCCGGCTGACGTCTTACTGAGCGACATCGTCACCGACATTTGCCTGCGCGCCGGGCTGGAAGAATCCGACATCGATGTGTCGCAACTGACCGACCTCGTAAAGGGTTATATCGTCCCGCGCCAGATGACGGCCCGCGCTGCGCTCGAACCGCTGCAGCAAGCCTATTACTTTGACGCCGTCGAGTCCGAAGGCAAGATCCGGTTCGTCAAGCGCGGCTCCTCAACCGTGACCACCATTCCGGCAGACGACCGCGCGGCACACGAGCCAGGGCAGGATATGCCTGCCAGCCTGGAGGTGCTGCGCGCCTTCGAGACTGAATTGCCGATCCAGTGTGACGTGGAGTACCCGGACTTTGATGCGGACCACCAGATCGGCAACCAGTACGACAGGAGACTCACGAAGGACACGCGCCACCGCATCAACCTGCAATTGGCAATCGTGATGAATGCGGTCAAGGCCAAGGAAATCGCGAGGACGACGCTGTATCAGGCATGGCAGAACAATTCGTTCAGGTGGACCACGACGCGCAAGTACTCCTATCTGGAGCCGACCGACATCGTCAGCCTGCCGACAGATTCCGCTACCTACCGCGCCCGCATCACGAATCGCCGCGACCAGCCCAACGGGATCATCGAATGGGAAGGCGCGCAAGAGGCGGTCGAGGTGTACTCGCAATCCGGTGCCGATGGCGTGACGCCGCCGTATTCGCCGCAATCGGTGTACGTGGCTGATCCAACCCTACTTGAGTTGCTGGATATCCCGCTGCTACGCGATGAGGACAACGATGCAGGATTCTACATAGCCATGGCGGGGCAAGCATGAGCTGGGCTGGCGCGCAAGTATTCAAGAGCGCTGACGGCTCGACCTATGATGGCGTTCTCTCGTCCTCGTCCGCATCGATCATCGGGCAGGCATCGACCGTGCTGGGCGACTTCGCCGGTGGGAATGTGTTCGACCACACGAACAGCGTGACGATCGCACTACTGATGCCCGGCGAGCTATCGAGCTACACCAAGCCCCAGGTATTGAACGGCGCCGGGGCTATCGCCCTGAGCGTTCCGGGCGGCTGGGAGATTGTGCAATACATGACCGCCACGCTGCTGTCTCCAGGCGTTTATCAGCTTTCAGGCCTGTTGCGCGGCCGGCGCGGCACCGAGTGGGCAATCGGCCGGCATGCGGCGGGTGACACGTTTGTCTTGCTGACGACCACCGCCTTGCGCCGGATGAACTTCGGGACATCGGAGATTGGACTTGCTCGCAGCTACAAGGGCGTCACGTTCAGGGCCAAGTTATCCGATGCAACGGCGCAGAGCTTCACGAATCGCGCCGTAGGCCTCAAGCCTTACGCACCGGTCCACTTGACCGGATCGCGCGATGGATCGAACAACCTGACGATCAGTTGGACCCGCCGCACCCGCATCGGCGGCGAGTGGCGCGACTTCGTGGATGTGCCGATTGGTGAGGAATCACTTCAATTCGTCGCGGAAATCTGGAATGACGACTTTACGACGCTGCTGCGCACCATTTCCAGCATCACCACGACCAGTACCACTTACAGCGCCGCAGATCAAACCACTGACGGCCTGACGCCGGGTGATCCGGTTTCCGTTCGTATCTATCAAATCAGCGCCGTTGTCGGACGGGGCTCAGTTCTGGAAGGCCAAGCATGACCGATACCGCAAACCTTGCCGTCACCAAGATTGACAGCGCTCAGGCGCAAAAGGAAGTGACCGCGAACGAGGCGTTCGATGTCTTTGACGCCGCCTTGTCGGGTCTCACGAAAGCCCTTTCGGACGCGAACTACACACTGTCCACGGCCACCGTGCCGCAGGAATGGCAATACGGCGTCATCAAGTTCACCGGCACGCTGACGGCGGGGCGTAACATCATCGTCCCGACGAACAAGAAGCAGTACACCATCATCAATGCGACCTCTGGCGGCTTTGCGCTGACCGTGAAGACCAGCGGCGGAACGGGTGTGGCGGTATCCGCTGGCGTCATCACGACAGTCTACTGCGATGGAACGAATGTGGTGGCAGTCACGCCGGGCGCCGGTGCGGGCACCGTCACCAGTGTGAATATCACCGCCCCGGCGGCGGGCATCACGGTAAGTGGCGGCCCGGTCACGACTTCCGGCGCTATCACGCTAACTCTGGCTGATGACCTAGCCGCGCTGGAGGCGCTGTCCGGCACGGGCATCCTGGAGCGCACCGGAGCGAATACCTATGCGCTGCGCATACTCGATACCGATGGCACGATGGCGGCCAACAGCGCCACCAGGATTCCGAGCCAATCAGCCCTTGTCACCTACGTTGACTCCCGGATTACCGGTGGCGCATCGGACGTGATGATCTTCAAGGGGCTCATCGACTGCTCCTTGAATCCAAACTACCCGGCAGCCGATGCGGGCAACTTGTATAAGATCAGCGTGGCCGGTAAGATCGGTGGCGTCTCTGGTCCGAACGTCGAGGCCGGGGATACGATTTACTGCATTACCGATTCCTCAGCCTCCGGGACGCATGCTGGCGTCGGCGCGAATTGGGCAATCACACAGGTCAACCTTGACGGCGCAGTGACCGGGCCGGCATCGGCGACTGATAATCACGTTGCGTTCTTCAATGGCGCAACCGGCAAGATTGTCAAAGACAGCGGCTTGACGCTTGCCGGCACCAATACTGGCGACGAAACCGCGACCACCATTGGCGCGCTGATTAGCAGCGCGAGCGCCAAGACGACGCCAGTCGATGCCGACTACCTGGGCCTGATGGACAGTGCGGCATCGAACATCCTGAAGAAGGTTAGCTGGGCGAATATCAAGGCGACACTTAAGAGCTATTTTGATACCTTGTACGCGCCACTGACGCAGCCAGCCGTGCTGTCGTTCTTCTACCCTGGCGCACCGACAGCAAGCGCACTCGTTGGACACCTTATCGCGCCGGCCGGCATTTCGACGCTGACCTTCGCCGCGGCAATCGCCGGCAGTTCCGGCAAGGCGCTCACAGCAGCCACCGCGCAGACCGACTTCGATGTGCGCAAGAACGCTACCACCAGTTCAGGCGGTACCAGCGTAGGGACCATCCGATTTGCCGCATCCGGAACCGTGCCTACCTTCATCGCGGCATCTGGCTTCTCGCTCACAGGTGGCACCGACTACCTAACGGTCTGGGCGCCTGCTACTCCAGATGCCACCCTCGCCGACATCGGCGTGGGCCTCTACGCAACGCGCTAACCCTCCCGAACCTCCTGTTATCCGCTTCGCCGCGGAGGCTCCTGCACATCCCGAGGATTTCAAATGTCCGATATTAAACAGAAGTACCCAGCATCGAATGCTGACACCGTCGCGCTGACCATCACGCTCGCATCGCTGGCGACCGACTCGAATCTGCGCACCGGCCGCGAGGGCGCGCATGTGGACAACCGCAGCAACCTGGACACGGACCACTTGGTCAGCGGCATGATCACGGTTGGCACTTCGCCGACGGCGGGCAAGGTCATTGAGGTGTGGGCCTACGCGCCCATTTCGATCAGCAGCGGCACGCCGACCTACCCGGATGTATTTAGCACCGGTGACGCGGCCAAGACGGTGACGAGCGACAACGTAAAGAATTCCGCGCTGCGCCTGGTCTGGTCCACGGCCATCGATAGTACAAGCGACCGCTCTTACTACATCCCGCCGACATCGATTGCGAGCCTGTTTGGCGGTGAATTGCCGCCCTATCGGGGCGTCTTCGTCACACACAATACTGCCGTGAACTTGAATTCCACAAGCGGCAACCAGGCTATCAACTACCACCGCATCCAGAAGCAGACGGTGTAAGTATGAAGTGGCTCCGCAACGGTAGGATTAAGCCGGTTAGCTCGGCGCAGTTGAACAGGGCAAGCCCCTTCGCGCGCGATGCTGTGATTCACGCTTTCAACGACGCAAGCCTTGTACCGCTGGGATATGTAACGCAGGGGCTGCGCGGGAGTATGGTTGGTACCGGCATAGGCTTCGCGCAGAGCAATGGCATGCCGGCTATACGCTTGACGGCGACGAACGACTATATCGAAATCGACCCTAACGCGCCAAACCCACGCTTGCAGAGCACCGCATTTACCTTGCTGGTTGCGTTCCGTCAGGATAACTTCGCGGCCGTCAGCACGCTGGTTGAGAGCGATTATGCATTCACATCGACCACGAACAGTTTTCAGCTGAGGGTTGAAACGAACGGCACCATCCTGGCCGTCAAGGATAACGTCGCCGTGATCTCTGCCAGTTCCTCTAGCGATCCGATCGTGAAGCTGGGGAAGGTCTGCGTGCTTGCTGTCTCATATGACAACACGACCTGCAATATGGCCTTGGATGGGTATGACATTACCCAGTCCACATCGGCCCAGACGGTGTCGAGCAATTACCACTACGCGCTCGGTATCAAATCGGGCGACAGGCCAGACGAGAATACTCGCCCACTTGATTTCTACCTATTCGGGTATTGGCCGCGGGCGATGTCGCGCCGGGACCTCGTACAGCTTTCGAGAGATCCTGGACAGCTATTTGAACGCCGGCACCAGCTATGGCTTCCGCCGAGCGACACCGTGATCGTATCTGGGCGCCGTCCGCAAGTCTTCACGATGACCTAGTCATGCAATTCCAAGCCCGCTTCTTTGACGAAAATCCCAGTGATTCGAGTCTGCTTACTCACGTCCGTGAATGGAAAATCGCGGTTGCTGATGATGCGTCGGGCCGCGAGTTGGTACGGGCGGCAATGCGGGCTTGTGCGTGGCCCGATGTGCCTTACAAGGTCAAGTTCCATCAGTTCGGACATTGGGTGAAGGTGGAGGTTGATATTGCGGAGCGCCCTGACCAACTGATATCGATCATGGTCGAGGATGTTTCGCAGAACTTTACCGCACGCAGCTTTGCATATAGAGCCCCCACGAAATCGCAGATCGCGCAGGCAGTGCATACGCGCCTAGCGATGCTGGGGGTTTTCGTGGTCTGCCTGGCTGGGCTACTGGTGATTATTCCCAGACATCTTTGGTGCGCGATCGCCAATCCAGATAAGGCGATGGGAATCGCCGTGGCGATCGACCGCGCCGCCAATGGCGCTCTTAACGGCGACCCGAACGAGACGGTTTCCAGCCGCGCCCACCGGGCCCGCCTGAATAAGGAACGCTGGGGATGCTGGCTTTGCAAGGTGCTGGACTGGATCACCAAGAACCACTGCCGGGATTCGGCAGGGAAGTGATAACCGCCTTCGGGCATTTACCGGGGAAGTGTATGGACTGGATGCAGGTCGCATTGGGCGCGTTGGCGCTCCTGAATATCGTCGGGGTCGGCTTTGCCAAAGTCCTTCACTCCAACTTCCATGAGGTCAAGAAGCGAGGCGAGACGACAGCACGCGAGCTGGCGGAATTCAAGCTCCACTGCTCGGAAACCTACTCCACGAAGGACGACTTGACGAAGGCCATCGAGCAGTTCAGCCGGTCCATCGACGCCGTGTTCCAGAAGCTGGAGCGCATTGAAGACAAACTTGATAAGAAGCAGGACAAAGAATGAAAGACTTCCTCCGCGGCTTGAGGCGCCATCGCGCGCTATTCCTCTTTGGTGGCGCGATCATCGCCGCACTGCTCTCGTTCGAGTCCGATCCTGACGGCGGGCTCTCCACGCTGCTCGGCGGGCTGGCGGTCCTGCAGGGTGTTTGGGCGGTTGGCGCGTCGCATTGGGCGCGCAAGGCCCTAATGGACTATCCGGAAGCCGACATGCGCAGCCTGTTCCGTAAGGCTGGACAGAGCCCGACCGGCGCCGGCCTGGCGCTGATCGCGGTGGCCGTGATGTTCGTCGGGTTGCTGGTCGTGTTTGCTCCGCGCGCCCATGCCGGCGAGTTGCCGCCCGGTGCGCTGAAATATGGGACCGTCCTGAAAGCCGAACAGATGCGCTATTGGCCCGGCCATCCGGATCCGGCAATCCTTGGCGCCCTGGTCGAGCAGGAATCGTGCGTCAGCCTCAAGTCCTCGCGTTGCTGGAATCCGGCAGCCAAGCTGAAAACCGACCGGGAAGAGGGCGCCGGCATGGGGCAAGTAACCCGCGCATACCGCGCTGATGGATCTCTGCGTTTCGATACCCTGGCCGATTTAAGCAAGCGTTACGCCCCGCTGGCCGACTGGTCCTGGGGTAACGTCTACCAGCGGCCCGACCTCCAGCTGCGCGCCGTGGTCCTCCTATCCAAAGAATCAGCCATGCCATTCCGTGCGGCGCCGGCCATGCTGGAGTTCGGTGATGCTGGCTACAACGGCGGGATCGGCGGCGTACAAAAGGAGCGTAGGGCCTGCCAGATGACAAGAGGTTGCGACGCCGGCCGATGGTTCGGTCACGTGGAGGCGCATTGCCTCAAGTCGCGGCAACCGCTGTACGGCAGCCGGTCGGCGTGTGACATTAACCGCGAGCACGTCACGAACGTGATCCAGGTTAGGCGCTCGAAGTACGTGCCGCTGCTGGGCGGGTAGCATCATGGACCCGCGTATCTCGGGGCGGCATCGCCCTGATTGTCGGCGCGTTCGCCGCCGGCTGGTTTGTGAACGGCTGGCGCCTGGATGCAAACCATGCCGAGGCCATCGCCACCCTCAAGCAAGAGCGCGACGACCTAGCCACGCAGGTCCGCGAGCAGAGTCACGCCGTGGACAAGATGGTAACCCTGTCTGAAGCCGCCGACAGCCGTCGCAAGCTGGCTGAAGACCTGACCCGCGCCACAATTGCCAGTGCCGACCGCCGCGGCGCGGCTGCCGCCTCCAGCAAGGCAACAAACTGTGATGGCGTGATGCGCGATGCGTGGGGTGCGAAATGAAGTGGCTCCTGATCCTGTTGCTGGCCGGCTGCGCCACGAAACCCATCACCGCCGACAAGCCGGTGTACGCGCCCTGCGTGAAAGACGTGCCTGCGCGGCCAGTGGAAACCTTCGGTGAAGGCGAATACCCGGGCGAGGTCCAAGCCTCGAAATCGGCCGTCATCGATTTGTCGACCTGGAAGAAATACGCCCTGCAGCTTGAGGGCGTCATTGCCGGTTGCGTGCCCAAATGACCACCATCGTCTGCGACCGCAAGAGTATGGCAGCAGATAAGCGCATTTCCGGCGATGGCGTCACATTCAAGACGGCCAAGATCCACCGCGTGCGCGGCGCCCTGATTGGCTTCTGCGGCAATCCGGAGCAGGCGCTGCAGTTCATCGAATGGCGCCGCAACCCTGGCGCCAAGCCGACTTTCGCAGAACCGAGCTTCGAGGCTATCGAGCTCACGGCTGATGGACAGCTTCTATGGTGGGGCTCCGAAATGATGGCGATCCCCATCCACGACAAGTTTTACGCAATCGGCACTGGGGCTGCATTCGCTCTCGGTGCGATGGCAATGGGCGCTAGCCCGAAATCAGCAATCCAGATCGCAGCACGGTATGACTCTGCCACTGGGGCGGATGTTCAGACTATGACACTGGGCGGGAAACCATGACGACGATTGATCCGAATTTGCGGCAATGGGCTACAACGCGTGATCTGCAGTACATCGATGCGATCCATGAGAAAAAAGGCATAGCCGGCGCCGCCCGCGCAATGAAGGTGACGAGAGGCACGATCCAGGAGGCTATCAAGCGGCTGAAGGCGAGGGCGGCCAAGCAGGGCTACTCGCCCGAGCACGATATGAACAAGATCGTGCCCGATGGCTTCCAGTTGCGCGGCACGTCGACGCTCTACGACGAAGCCGGCAAGCCGAAGCTCCAATGGGTCAAGACTACGATCGATGCGGAGCGCCAGGAGGAGCTGGTTCGTCAGATGATCCAGACCATGAGCGAGGACGTGCGTGGCCTGGCTCCCATCACGCCGGCACCGAAGTCCTTCGTCAAGGATTTGTTGGCCGTGTTCCCGATCGGCGATCCGCACATCGGCCTGCAGGTTTGGCAGCAAGAATGCGGTGATGCCTTCGATCTAAAGATTGCGCGAGAAATGACGCTCGCTGCGGTCGACCGACTGATGCAGTCGGCGCCGGCGGCGGAGACGGGCGTGATCCTGCTGCTCGGTGACGTTTTCCACATGAACGACCAGACCAACAGCACGCCACGGTCAAAACACCAGCTGGACGTAGATAGCCGCTATGTGAAGGTCCTGAAGGTCGGCATCGAAACCTACCGGCACGCCATCCTGAGGGCGCTCCAGAAGCATAAGAAAGTCGTAGTGCGATGCGTTCAGGGCAATCATGACCCGGAGGCTATCTGGGCTCTGGCCTATACGCTGGACGCATTCTTCGATAACGACAAGCGCGTCGAAGTCGACCTGCATCCGTCGCCATTCTGGTATTACCGCTTCGGCAAGGTCCTGATCGGCTCCACGCACGGCGACAAGGTCACGCATTCCAAGCTGGGCGGCATCATGGCTGCCGACCGGTCGAAGGACTGGGGCGAAACCACGCACCGCTACTGGTACACCGGTCACGTCCACAGCCAGAACGTGACGGAACTCCCCGGCGTGCTGTGCGAGTCGTTCCGGACCCTGGCCGCGAAGGACAGCTATGCCAACGGCCACGGCTACCGCGCCGGCCGCGACATGATCTGCATCGTGCATCATCGTGAGCACGGGGAGATTGAGCGTCATCGAGTCGACGTGGGGATGCTGAAATGACCTATCTGCTCGCCTTCTGCACATCATTCGCCTTTATTTTTTTGAAGGCGTTCCAGCAACTCAACGTGGTAAATAAGCAATATCGGTGGGTGCTGCCAACCTCAATGACCATGGCGGCGTGCGAGGTCTATGTGATTGCCACGACCGCCAAGAACGGCTACGGCTGGATCGTCCTGGCGATTGGCGCGGGCTCCGGCCTGGGTGCTATGGCCTCGATGTGGGTACACGGAAAGGTAACGAAGAAATGAGCGATCCCCGGAACCCCAAGGACGCGATAGCGCGCTCGAAAGTCCCGCTGCACCTCTGGCCTATCTCGGCAACCATGTACGGCTGTTGGGCGCTGTTCTGCGGCAAAACGAAATATGGCGGCTTGAACTGGCGCG
Source organism: Pseudoduganella sp. UC29_106 (assembly GCF_044055365.1). Lineage (NCBI taxonomy): Bacteria > Pseudomonadati > Pseudomonadota > Betaproteobacteria > Burkholderiales > Oxalobacteraceae > Pseudoduganella > Pseudoduganella sp. UC29_106. Next base: position 1,236,163 of record NZ_CP171977.1, read on the forward strand.
CTACGCCCGTCCTCGCCTCAGTCTATTACGGTGCGCTGCTGCGCCACGCCGGCCGCTGGTGGGAGGGGGAGAGCATCGACCCGGATGACGGCACGCCGCACCTTGGCAACGCCCTGGCCTGCCTGGCTATCCTGATCGACGCCTATATCTGCGGCACACTGATTGATGATCGGGCCTTCAATGGTGTGAAGGTGGTCGATAGTCTGAATAGCTTCAATCACCTCGCCCCGGAGATTGAGGCCAAATACGCCGACAAGAATCCCCGTCACTACACCATCGCCGACAGCCATCCGCCCTCCGAATAAGCCGCCACGGCTTTCCGTATCCCCTCGCTGATATTCCCATTCCCCAATCGCTTAGCAGCCTCAATCGTAGCGTCGTCCAAATAGACGTTCATTCGGTGGCCGCCATCCATCTTTGGCGGCGCACCGACCGGACGTTTCTCGCTGGTTTCGTTCTTCTTGTTCATGGTCGTTTTCGTGGTGGCCTACATCCGTTGCCGATGATATCTGCTGCGATGTGCTGCGCCGACCAAAACCAAACTGCTTTTTGTGATTCGGTGGCATCGACATACTCAAGGCTAAGGAGTAAGCACAACAGGTGCTTGGTGCAAATGCCGGTATCCATCTGCTCGATTGTCAGCTCGCGAGCTTTTACATGGTCGGGTAGGGGCATGATGATAATACGCCCCGAAGGGCGCTAGGATTAGTTGGTGTTGCGGGCCTTGCGCTCGACTTCGGCGCGCTTTTCCTTCTTCGCCTTATTGTCCTCATGCTCTAGGCGGTCGAAGTTCTCCAAAATGCGCCGCTTTTGTTTCAGCGCCGCCAGGTCTATCACTTTTGCTTTCGGTTTCATCATTTCGCCGTTAGGTAGGTGGTTACACCTTCGCGCTTCACGCGCTTCCCGATGGACAGGATGGCGTCAGCGGAAGCTTTATAAGTCTTGCCCATGTAGTTCTGACGCAGCAGCTTGGAGGCGCAGATAACGCCGACATTCAGGATTTCGCCGCCCTCACTCTCTAGTCCGACAGCGCGGGTCAGATTGGTCTTGCCGCAGCAGTCGCACACCGGATAGTCGGTGTTGCCCAGGACTTTGTATTTCTCGCCGCTGTTGATCGCTTTCATGATCTTCTCCGGTTTCGCCGCGCCCAGTGCGCTGCTGCTGAATTAATTATATACACACATAATTAAAGTGCAAGGCGAGTTTTGAGAAATCTAACCGGATGGTTATACTGTATGCATATACAGTAATAGACAACCCATGTACGCCGCCGCAACCAGACTCTTCGAAGACCAAGGCCGCCCAGTGCCAAGGCATCGCGCAATCACCCTCCAGCCGACACACGCCGGCAACCTCACACTGACCGAGGAATACATCAAGGAATGGCGCCGCACCGTGCGCATCGCCAAACTCCACCCAGTCAACACCCAAGAGCAGGGATTGCCGTCGCTTTATGACGCTGTGGTGCTATGGATCGGCAGCGGAGAAATGACGATTGCGGGCGTGGAGATTGACGAGTTAACGCACAAGCGGACGGCTCAGTCGTGGCGGGTGGTGATCCAGGCGAAATGAGGCGCGGTCCAGCGCGGCGGCTATGACACCAGCGGCAATAAATAATGAAGCTAAATCAATGCGATTTAAAAATAAAAAAGCCAGCAATAAGCTGGCTCGTTTATCACCCCGTCGGAAAATTTCTGATTTCGTCGGAAATTTCACTTCGTGAAATAAATCAGTTTCCGTAAGTCGCTGATTTATTTAAGAATTTTGGGGTGGCTGATGGGGCTCGAACCCACGACAACAGGAATCACAATCCTGGACTCTACCAACTGAGCTACAGCCACCACTGAAAACTGCTTTCCGTCTCGCCATCAGCGCGACAGAGCCGGAATTATACTGGCTCGCCTGCCAGTTGGCAAATGTAAATGCAGGAATTCCTCAAAATTGCCCGATTTGCACCGGCTCGACCAGAGGCTTGAGGCCCAGCAGGTCGGAAAAGGCTTTGGCGATGGCGTCCGGATTGCCGCTGGTGAAGCAGTGCAGGTGGGCGGGGGTACCGCCGGGACGCTGCAACGCCGCGCTTTCGAGCAGGCGTGCGAGCTGGCGCGCTACCGCGTCGCCGGTATCGATCAGCGTTACATCGGCAGCCCCGCGCGCGGCCACCACCTGTGCGATCGCATCGCGGACAAAGGGGTAATGGGTGCAGCCGAGGACCACGGTGTCCGCGCCCTGATCGAGCAGGGGCGCGAGGAAGCCGTCCAGCAGCGCCACGGTCTCGGCGGAAGAAGAGCTCGCCCATTTCGATGCGCTCAACGAGGCCGCCGCATGGCTGCAGCAGGAATTCCGCGTGCGAGGCAGCGCAGATCTGGTCGCGCAGGGCCAGGAACTTCTCGCCGCGCAGCGTGCTCTCGGTTGCGAGCACGGCGACCTTGCCATTGCGTGTGGCCGCGGCGCCCGGCTTCAGGCCAGGCTCCACGCCGACGATAGGCAGGCTGGGATGCGCATGGCGCAAGGCCTTGATGGCCGCCACCGTGGCCGTATTGCAGGCCACGACCAGCGCCTTCGCGCCGCGCGAAATGAGGAAGGATGCAATCGCCAGCGAGCGCTGTACCAGCCATTCGTCCGACTTTTCGCCATAAGGCGCAAAGCCGGAATCGGCGAAGTACAGCAGATGCTCCTGCGGCAGCTGCGCATGGATATGGCGCAGCACCGACAGCCCTCCGACGCCGGAGTCGAAAATGCCGACAGGGCCGTCAGCGGAGGGCAGGGCGTTGTGGTGGGACATTAAGCCGGAACAGCCGCTTTCAGCGACTCGATCTTCACCGCCCACTCTTTCGGGCCGGTGTTGTGCACGGAGGTGCCCGAGGAATCGACAGCCACGGTCACCGGCATGTCGACCACGTCGAACTCATAGATCGCTTCCATGCCCAGGTCTTCGAAGCCGACGACCTTGGCGTGCTTGATCGCCTTGGACACCAGGTAAGCCGCGCCGCCCACCGCCATCAGGTAAGCCGACTTGTGCTTCTGGATCGATTCGATCGCAACAGGACCGCGTTCGGCCTTGCCGATCATCGAGATCAGGCCGGTCTTCTCCAGCATCATGTCGGTGAACTTGTCCATGCGGGTAGCGGTGGTCGGGCCGGCCGGGCCAACGACTTCGTCGCGCACCGGATCGACCGGGCCAACGTAGTAGATCACGCGGTTGGTGAAGTCCACCGGCAGCTGCTCGCCCTTGGCCAGCATGTCCTGGATGCGCTTGTGGGCTGCATCGCGGCCGGTCAGCATCTTGCCGTTCAGGAGCAGGGTCTGGCCCGGCTTCCACGAAGCCACTTCTTCCTTGGTCAGCGTGTTCAGGTCAACGCGCTTGGACTTCTCGGTGTCCGGAGCCCAGGAGACATCAGGCCAGTCGGTCAGCTTCGGCGGCTCGATGTAAGCAGGGCCGGAACCATCCAGCACGAAGTGGGCGTGACGGGTAGCCGCGCAGTTCGGGATCATCGCCACAGGCTTGGACGCAGCGTGGGTCGGGTACATGTTGATCTTCACGTCCAGCACCGTGGTCAGGCCGCCCAGGCCCTGCGCGCCGATGCCCAGCGCATTGATCTTGTCGCACAGTTCGATACGCAGCTCTTCCAGCTTGTTCTGCGGGCCGCGCTTTTTCAGCTCGTACATATCGATGTCTTCCATCAGCGACTCTTTTGCCATCAGCATCGCCTTCTCGGCCGAGCCACCGATACCGATGCCCAGCATGCCCGGGGGGCACCAGCCGGCGCCCATCAGCGGCACGGTCTTCAGCACCCAGTCCACCAGCGAGTCGGACGGATTCAGCATCACGAACTTGGTCTTGTTCTCGGAGCCGCCGCCCTTGGCAGCAACGCTCACGTCCACGGTATTGCCTTCGACCAGTTCCATGTGGACCACGGCCGGGGTGTTGTCCTTGGTGTTCTTGCGCTCGAAGTGCGGGTCGGCCACGATGGACGCGCGCAGCTTGTTGTCGGCGAAGTTGTAGGCGCGGCGCACGCCTTCGTTCACGGCGTCGGTCACGGTGCCGCTGAAGCCTTCAAAGCGGACGCCCATGCCGATCTTCAGGAAGACGTTGACGATACCGGTGTCCTGGCAGATCGGGCGCTTGCCTTCCGCGCACATGCGCGAGTTGGTCAGGATCTGCGCGATGGCGTCCTTGGCGGCCGGGCTTTGCTCCGCTTCATAGGCGCGCGCCAGGTGCTGGATGTAGTCGGCCGGGTGGTAGTAGCTGATGTACTGCAGCGCGGCTGCGACGGATTCAATCAGGTCGTCTTGCTTGATGATGGTCATGATGGTTGGCTCGGTTGGCTAATTAATGCTTTGATTCGTTCTGCGTGACGGTGGTGATGCGGTCCGTGTAGGCAATCGCCATTGCCGACAACAGGAATACGACGTGGATGCTGGTCTGCGCGATCAGGGTCTTTTCATCGAAAGCCGACGCGTTGATGAAGGTCTTCAGCAGGTGGATCGACGAAATGCCGATGATGGCCATCGCCAGCTTGGTCTTCAGCACGGAAGCATTCACGTGCGACAGCCACTCCGGCTGGTCCGGGTGTCCTTCCAGGTGCATGCGCGAGACGAAGGTTTCGTAGCCGCCCACGATCACCATGATCAGCAGGTTGGAAATCATGACCACGTCGATCAGGCCGAGCACCACCAGCATGATGATGGTCTCGGTCAGCTTGGTGGGGACGCTGGTGGAGCCGGGAACGGCAACGGCGTGGAAGATGTGTTCCAGCGAGGCCTCGTTGCCCATTGCGGCGCCGATCAGGTCCTTCAGCTCGACCCAGAAATGGAACACGTAGACGCACTGAGCCAGGATCAGCCCCAGGTACAGCGGCAACTGCAGCCAGCGGGACATGAAGATGAAAGCGGGGATGGGGCTGAGGCGTTTGGGTTCGTTCTGGTGTTCGTTCATCGTTTGAATTCTTCGGGGGATGGTCGGAAACACCCGACATTCTACACGGGGAGGGCCTCGGCAGCAGCGCTCAGCAGCACCGATTCATTTGCTTAATGGAAATTGCTTCATTTATAGAGTAATGCTAAAGTCCGGCTTTGCATTTTTCGTAATGTTTTTATGAAGCTCGACTGGATTCAAGGCTTGCGCGGCGTGGCCGTGCTGCTGGTAGTACTCACCCACGGACGCATTTTCCTTGAAGGCACCGCCGACGCCGCGCTGGCCAACGCCGTCTTCCTGCCGGGCGCCATGGGCGTCGACCTGTTTTTCCTGATCAGCGGCTTCATCATGCTGTACACCACGCGCCATGCCGCCGGAGCGCGCGAGGCGCTGCAGTTCGCGATCAAGCGCTTCGCCCGCATCTGGCCGGCGTTCGCGGTGGTCACCGTGCTGTTCATTTTCGTTCGCGACGAAAACGCCAGCTTCTTCCGCGATGGCCAGAACCTGCGCGCTTTGGCGCGCACGCTCGCCTTCGTGCCGGTGCAGGGCGGGGTGGCCCCATTCTTCAACCAGACCTTTCCCCTGGGCTGGACGCTGGTCTTCGAAATGTACTTCTACATCGTGTTCGGCCTGAGCATGCTGGCGGGCCGGCTGCGCTGGCTCGCGCTGGCTGCCTGGACGGCGTTCAGCCTGGTCGCGCTGCCGGCAATGCTGCCGGGCGCGGTTCCGCTCTATCTGCAGGTGGTCACGCATCCGATCGTCTACGAATTCCTGGCCGGTGTGCTGATCGGCATGCTTTACCTGTCGCCGCGCATCCGTTTCCCGAGCACCGCCGTCGCCTGGCAGGCCGTGGTGTGCACCAGCGGTTTCGCGCTCTGGTATGCCTGGTCCGGTAACAGCAGCGGCCACGGCCCGCAAGGCTACGGCTGGCCGCTGGCCATGATGCTGTGCTCGCTGGCGCTGGCCAGCAAGACCGTCACGTTGACGGTGCCGCGCGGGCTGTTGTGGATTGGCACAGTCTCCTACTCGATGTACCTCACGCACTTCCTGGTGCAGTCCTGGCTGACCCATTGGCTGGAGCAGCATGGGATGCCGTTCCGCAACTGGAATCTGGTATTTCTGATGCTTTTGCTGGCGATTCCGGTCGCTTCGTTGTCCCACGTGCTCCTGGAGCGTCACTTGGGCGAGTGGGTGCGCAAGCTGCTCATGCGGGCGGCCGGAGAGAAGCTTGCACAGCCGGACGCGCATGTGATTAAAATGCCAAAAGTGGCTCCCTGAACAGTGTAAGGGGACAGTAAGCGATGAGCACTATTGTTAAGCAAAAGCAAATTATCACTAACCGGAGACAAGCATGACGACTCAAGGCGCCGACCAGCAAGGTCCAATGGAATCCCGAATCTTTGCGCCGCCCCAGGCATTTGTGGACAAGGCCAACGTGTCCGGCATGGCAGCCTACAAGGCACTGTGCGACGAAGCCGAACGCGACTACGAAGGCTTCTGGGCGCGCCTGGCGCGCGAGCACGTGGAATGGAAAGAGCCATTCACCCGCACCCTGAACGAAGACAACGCGCCGTTCTACAAGTGGTTCGAAGGCGGCAAGCTGAACGTGTCCTATAACTGCCTGGACCGCAACCTGAAGAACGGCAACGCGGACAAGACCGCCATCATTTTTGAAGCCGATGACGGCGCCGTAACCAAGGTCAGCTACCAGCAACTGCACGACAAAGTCTGCCAGTTCGCCAACGGCCTGAAATCGCTGGGCATCAAGAAGGGCGACCGCGTCATCATCTACATGTCGATGTCCGTGGAAGGCGTGGCAGCAATGCAGGCTTGCGCCCGTATCGGCGCGACCCACTCCGTGGTGTTCGGCGGCTTCTCCGCCAAGTCCCTGCAGGAGCGCATCATCGACGCCGGCGCCGTGGCCGTGATCACCGGCGACGAGCAGCTGCGCGGCGGCAAACAGCTGCCACTGAAAGCCATCGTGGACGAAGCGCTGGCCATGGGCGGCTGCGAAACCATCAAGAACGTCGTGGTTTACAAGCGCACCGGCGGCAACATCAACTTCGAAGCCGGCCGCGACGTGTGGCTGCACGACCTGCTCGAAGGACCAGGCATCGACCTGCGAACCTGAGTGGGTGGATGCCGAGCATCCACTGTTCATCCTCTACACCTCCGGCTCCACCGGCACTCCGAAAGGCGTGCAGCACTCCAGCGGCGGCTACCTGCTGTGGGCCGCGCTGACGATGAAGTGGTCCTTCGACATCAAGCCGGAAGACGTGTACTGGTGCACGGCCGACATCGGCTGGGTGACCGGCCACAGCTACATCGCTTATGGCCCGACCGCCGTCGGCGCGACCCAGGTCGTCTTCGAAGGCATCCCGACCTTCCCCCACGCGGGCCGCTTCTGGGAAACCATCGCCAAGCACAAGGTCAACATCTTCTACACCGCGCCGACCGCGATCCGCTCGCTGATCAAGGCGTCCGATGTCGATCCGAAGGTGCATCCGAAGAACTTCGACATTTCCTCGCTGCGCCTGCTGGGCACCGTGGGTGAGCCGATCAATCCGGAAGCCTGGATGTGGTATTACAAGAGCGTCGGCCAGGAACGCTGCCCGATCGTCGACACCTTCTGGCAGACCGAAACCGGCGGTCATATGATCACGCCGCTGCCGGGCGCAACGCCGATGGTGCCGGGCTCCTGCACGCTGCCGCTGCCGGGCATCATGGCCGCGATCGTGGACGAATCGGGCGCAGACGTGCCGAACGGCCACGGCGGCATCCTGGTCGTCAAGCGTCCGTGGCCATCGATGATCCGCACCATCTGGGCAATCCGGACCGCTTCAAGGCCGGCTACTTCCCGGACGAGCTGGGCGGCAAATACTACCTGGCCGGCGACGGCGCCATCCGCAACGCCGAAACGGGCTACTTCACCATCACCGGCCGTATCGACGATGTGCTGAACGTGTCCGGCCACCGCATGGGCACGATGGAGATCGAATCGGCGCTGGTCGCCAATCCGCTCGTGGCCGAGGCCGCCGTGGTCGGCAAGCCGGACGAAACCACCGGCGAGTCCATCTGCGCCTTCGTCGTGCTGAAGCAGGCCCGTCCGACCGGCGATGAAGCCAAGCGCCTGGCAACCGAGCTGCGCAACTGGGTAGGCAAGGAGATCGGCCCGATCGCCAAGCCAAAAGAAATCCGCTTCGGCGACAACCTGCCGAAGACCCGTTCCGGCAAAATCATGCGCCGCCTCCTGCGCGTGATCGCCAAAGGCGAAGCCATCACCCAGGACGTCTCCACCTTGGAGAATCCAGCCATCCTCGAGCAACTCAAAGAAACCTCCTAAGCCCGCCAGGTGTCAGCCACATCGTGGCTGACACCAGCTTCTGCCTTGGGTTTTAAGAAAGCAAAAGCCGCCCACTGTGCGGCTTTTTTTAGCGTGAAAGAATCAGGTATCAGGGCGAGCTAGTACCTGACTCACCAAAGGCCAGTGTGGTATTAACTCGGACGGCAATCAGGCTTGAACTGGCTTGATGTATCCAAATTTGTTGAGCGCCTTGAACCAGCGCGGGGCATTGCGCTGCACCGACATGGCCTCATAATCGGCACTGCTATCGCGATAAGGTTGTTCGCGCCTGAGGATGTAATAGATGGTGCGCAGCATCTTGTGAGCGACGGCGACGATAGCGCGCTTATACCCTCGTCGCAATTTCATGGCTTGGAACTTCAATTTGAAGACGCATTTGGTGCGGCTGGCAGCATGTGCAAACTCGCACAGCAGGCGACGGATGTAGTTGTTGCCTTTGCCGGCCTTGCCAGTTTTCCGCTTACCAGCAGATTCGTTATTGCCCGGACAGATACCCACCCAGGAGGCGAGGCGGTCAGCGCTGTTGAACAGCGACATGTCAGTACCGATTTCTACCAGCAGCATGGCTGCGCCTATTAGATCGATACCGGGCATGGTCTGCAGCAATTTTAGCTTGGGCTGCTCATTGGCCAGTTCGCTGAGCAGGCGTGCGTCGAAGCGAGCGATGCGTGCCTCAATTTCGTCGATATGTCGCATTAGCTCATCCAGTACAAAGCGGTGACTCCGGCTCAAGTCTCCTTGCACAGCGTCGAACAGTTCTTCTCTGCTGGCTTTAAAGCGGCGCCCAGCCAGATCGAGTATTTCATGGGGCGCCTTACCTACAATAATGGCTTTGACCATGGCACGGGCCGATTGTCCAAACACATCGCTGACGACGACACTCAGGCGGATGCCGCCATCGCTCAGTATTTTATGCAGGCGATTCTTTTCCGAAGCTAGTTGGCCAACCAGTTTTTGTCGTTGTCGCGCGATAAGACGCAATTCGCGCAATGCAGTGGGTGGCACGAAAGAGGCGCGTAGCAGGCCTGCCCGCGCCAGCATGGCCAGCCAATGCGCGTCTGCCACATCGGTTTTTCGCCCAGGGACATTCTTGACGTGACGCGCATTGACCACTTTGGCCTGAATGCCCACCATTTCCAGCGCTGCATAAGGGCTCTTCCAGTAAATGCCGGTACTTTCCATCACGACTTCGTCAGGCTTCAGAGCGGCTGCCCAAGCTGCGAGCTCCTGGCGATGTCGCTTGAAGGCACCAAATTGCCGCTGCTCAATCCGTTGCGTACCGTCGGCTTCCTCAATTAAGGCGCAGGCAGTGATTTGGCTCTGGTGCACATCCAGGCCAATCACGCGTTTGTAGAGTGTTTGCAGTTCCACATGACCTCCCGCTGTTTTACACTGATGGAGGAAAGCGGCGGATGTGGCCTGAAGTCTGCCTGAGGGCACCGAAGCGCCCACGGCCTTTTTAGCGTGCGCTCTCTAGGAAGCAATCCGGGGTACGGATCAGGTCAAGGGATCATGTTACTAACGGGGTCTGACCGCCAAAAAACACAACGATCTCGATCCGCCGCTTTCTCTCCCCAGTCTAGTTTCTTTCATCCTCCGGGGCGGCGGTGTGCTCCGCCATGCCTGTTACTACCGCAGAAACACCCCCGCAGGCACATTAAACCTCTTTGCGAGCGCCCTTATCTGGCGCACATTCAACTCGCGCTTCCCACTAAGAATTTCCGACATCACCCCCTGGCTTGCCACTTCGGCCAAGTCCGACTGAGTGAGCTCATGCTGCTCCATCAAGAAGCGCAAAGTTGCGACGGGGGAGATAGCCGCATTTGGAAAATGCCGCTCATCATAATCCCCGATGATCAAGCCCAGAGTCTCCACCAGCCCAGCCAGCGGATGATTTCGCTCAGCCGCTCCTGAATCAAGCAGTGCATTCAGCACCGCCACCGCCCGGTCATACTCGTCCTCAGTCCAAATCGTACCTAATGGAACCAATGACGATAGAGCTGAGTAGCGCTCAGCGATTTCGGCGACCCTCAATTCAATCAAGGCTTCCATGAGTCGTATTCCTTGTGCGTGAAGACGTGTCTCACAAAAAGACGCTGATGATCGCCCCGTTGGCCAGGTTAAATTCCTCCACCTTTGGCCAGGTCAAATTCCCCCAGGCAGGACAGTCCGGATTGTAGTTCATGTTCCTGCCGCCGGCCTTGTCAGTCCTGCTTGACGTCGGCAGACGTCAAGCGCGTAAGCCGCGACGCTGCCTCCTTCAGTCGGTAGCTTTTTCCCTCGAACTCCAGGATCTGCGCCCTGTGCATGAGCCGATCCAAGATGGTGGTCGCCATCGTGTTGTCGCCAAGGTACTTGCCCCAGTCCTGCACGACCCGGTTGGAGGTCACCACGATGCTGCGCTTGAGTTTGTAACGCTGGTGCACTAGCGTCTGCAGCAGCTCACCGGCCTTGTCGCCGATACGGCGCGCCAGGAACAGATCGTCGAGGACCAGAAGATCGGCGTCGATCAAGGTACGTAGCTGCTGCCGTTGTTCGGCATCGCCACCCAGCGCATAGGCCGCGAACGCGCCGTCGGCCTCCAGGTAGCGCACGTTGTGCCCCTGCAGCGTGGCCTGGTAGGCCACCGCCTTGGCGATGTGGCTCTTGCCGGTCCCTGGCCTGCCGATGATCAGGGCGTTCTGCCCCTCGGCGACGAACTTGAGGGTGTGCAGCTCGAAGCAGGCGGCCCGTGGCAGCTTGGGGTTGAAACGCCAGTCGAAGTCGGCCAGCGACATCCGTTCATCCAGTCCGCTTTGCTGGAAGCGCCGTTCCATCAGGCGCGAACGGCGCCGGTCCAGTTCATCCTGCAGGATCAGCGAGAAGGTGTCGAGGAAGGGCTCCTGGTTGGCTTGGGCCTGCAAGATGCGGGTGTCGAGAGTGGCGCGGATGCCCGACAGACGCAGCTCGCGCAGGGCGCGCTCGATTTCGTTCATGCTCATGCTCATGGTGCCTCCGTGGTCGGTGTAATGGCGGCGCTGGCGTTCGCCGCGCGCGTGAACAGGTCGGCGTAGTCCTCGCCTTCGCGGATCAGTGGATGGTGCTGCTGCAGGTCCAGTTCGGCCTGGAGCGGCGCGTCGATCTTGGCCAGCGCCTGCGCCAGCAAGCGTTCGGTCAGGACCTTGATCGACTTGTAGTTGCGCACGTTCTCCTGCAAAGCCTGGGCGCAAGCCTGGTCGATCAGACGGCGCGGAAAGCGCTTGGCCAGACCCACCACGCCGCGCAGCTTGCGCTGGCCCACTCGCCCTTCATGCTCGAACCATTGCTGGCACAGGGCCAGCGCGGCGTCGCCGATGTCGCCGGCCTGGGCCAGGATGCGGCGCGTTTCGCGTGAGGGGTTGAAGGGCCGCTCATCGTCGGGCAGCAGCACGCTGCCGGGGCGCTGGGCGCGCGGATGCGTGCGCAATAGGGCCAGCGTGAAGCGGTCGCGGATCTCGACGTGGCGCTCGAACAGGCGCACTAGCACCCGGCTGCCGATCTTCGCCGGGCGCGCCGCGTAGCTGCTATGGTCGATGCGGATGCAGGTGTCGTCGGCGACGGTGCGCTCGCACTCGGTGTAATAGCCGAAGCCCTGCTGCGGCAACGCGCCGAGGTGGGCGCGTTCCTCCTGAAACATGGCCTCGACCTGGCGCTTTGCGCTGCCGTGGATGCGCGGCGCCGCCCACTTGATTTCCCATTGTTCGAGGAAGGCGTTCTGCTCCTCGATGGTCTCGAAGCGGCGTCCCTTGAGCGCGGTGCTCTGGGTGTGCTGGATCGCGTTTTCGACCGTACCCTTGCGGTTTGGGTCACGCACCCTGGCCGGGTCGGCGACGACGCCGTAGTGGGCCAGCACGTCCCTGTAGACGGGGTTCAGCTCCGGTTCGTACAGGTCGGGCTTGATGACGCCTTCCTTGAGGTTGTCGAGCACGACGTAGGCCGTGGTGCCGCCGAAGTACCGGAAGGCCTGCTCGTGCAGTTGGGCCCACGTTTCCTTCGATGATTTCCAGACCACACGCCGGAAGCAGCGCCGCGAGTAACGCAGGGTCATGACGAACAGGCGTGGCCGCCGGTATCGGTCGCTGCCGGCGATGCGCGTCAGCGCGCCCTCGCCGTAGTCGACCTGGGCTTCCTCGCCGGGCGCGAACTCAAGGCGGTCGAACTGCTCCGGATCGCGCTGCACCAGACGGCCGGCGAAGCGCTTGACGCTGTTGTAGCGGCCCGTGAAGCCGAATTGGTCGACCAGGTCCTGATAGATCGCCGTGTAGTTGCGGCGAAGGCGCAGCTGGGCCTCGATGAAGGCACGGTGTGGTTCGCACAGGGACTGCGGGCCGGTATCTGGAGCCGGTGGCCGGGGTGGGGGAATTTCAAGCGGGGCGCCGGTGGCCGGGGTGGAGGAATTTGCTGTCGCTGATCCGGCGGCCAGGGTGGGGGAATTTGGTTCCGGCCCGGTCGTGCCCAGCGCCAGGCGGCGGATGGTTTTTCGGTCCACCCCGGTCAGCCGCGCTATCTCGCGCTGGCTGGTGCCGGTTGCCAGCAGCGTGGCGACTGTGGTGCGTTTGTTTGGTTTCAAGACGTTCACCCTCCATGCTCCCCTTCGATGGTCGAAGGGGTAAGGTTACGTCCTGCCAGCGGGATTGCTCTCCGGGGACCGCCAGCCTACAGCAGCGCTACTCGGTCAGGAGGTGGGGGATTTTGACCCGGCCAGGGGTGGGGGATTTTGCCCGGCCAACGGGGATGATCGAAATGAACCACGGCTATTAATCGGTACTTATTGCCGCCCATGTTGAAGACCTAGTAGTCGCCGACGCGGTCAGTTGCGCCACGCTTGCAATGGTTCTGCCGCAGGCGGATGTCGCTTGGCGAACTCAACAAGGGCCGTGTTCGAAATGACGCGCCTGCGTGACGGGAGCAGTTTTGACGATATCTCAATTTGAGATGCGCTACAAGGGCGATGGAAATTCGATCTTAGCCACTCTCGGCCTGAGGTCTGGGCACGTCTACCTATGTTCTGACTTCGCTCAAGAGTTCCGGTGCAGGGCGATCTGCAGGCGCCGTGCCTCTTTCCGGCGAGCCCATCGCGAAAAGCTGCCTTGACTGCCATGGCCAATTTAGCGTATCGTGTTATCGATAACAATAATAATCGGAAATTCGCTCGGTAGCGAGCTCACCATCCAACAACCCTTAAGAGACAACCAGATGCTACGATCGCTTTTCATCGCAGGCCTGACGCTTTTCAGTTTGGTCAGTTCGCCGGTCCCTGCAGCAGCACAAACTCCGAATACCCTGCAAGTCTACGAAGTCCCACGGGAGTTGATCTATTCGGCTCATAACGACGACTACACGGTCCGAGTGCGTACTCCCGGCGGAAAGTGGAAGAACCTATACGAATATCGCATTCGAGTGGATGCCGACACGCTCCAGAATGCATCGTTGGTCTACTTCGATTTCTCAGGAACGGCCGAACTTGAGATCCAGAAGAACAACGGGACCTTCAGTACTGCCGAACTGCTTCCGCAAAGTCCTGGAATACGGTTGGTTCGCAATGGCTCAATCATCCGCCTTACCCTGGACAAACCCGAGCGCTTCTCGATTCAATTCGACGACGATCGCTTGCACAATCTTCATATCCTGGCCGGTGCGATCCCTGTTGACAAACCCGAGCCGAGCGCGATCTACTATGGGCCAGGCTTCCACAAGCCGGCCGATGGTGGCAGCCAGTTCCCAGTCAAATCCGGCGATCGCATCTACCTGGCCCCAGGCGCGGTACTACGCGGCAGCTTTGCATTGGACCATGTGAAAGACGTCAAGATTCTCGGCCGCGGTCTGCTCTACAACCCGGGCCATGCCATCGATCTGGATGGCGCCAGCAACATCGAGGTTCGCGACCTGATCGTCGTTAACGATGAGCGCGCGGACGCCGCACGCATCATGAACATCCGCAACTCGGAGAATGTATCGGTAAAGGACCTCAGCGGATTCACGGCCGGTAAATGGTCCGATGGCTACAACATCTCGACCTCGCGCCACGTGAGCATTGATGGCGGCTACCTGCGCACCTCTGACGACGCGGTTGCGATCTACTCGGTCACGGACTGCCCGATCTGCAAGGACCGCCCGATCCGCCCCGTAGGTCCTCCGGGCGCCGCGCAGCCGGCGGACACCTTCGACATCAAGGTCCGCAACCTGACGATCTGGAACGATGTGGCGCATTCAATGTTCATCGGGCATTTCGGCGACGCGGATGCACCACGTACAGTCAGCGATGTCACTTTCGAGAATATCGACGTCGTCAATTTCGATGAGGACGATCCTCAGTGGGACGGTGTCATGGCGATCTACTCGGGGAACGCGACCCTGATGAAAAACATCACCTTCAACGATATCAGAGTCCATCGGATTGAAGAGGGCAGGCTGTTCAACATCGTCGCGGGCCAGACCAAGCTGACAATCGTCAGCGCCCAGGCAAACACCAAGCCCGGACGCGGTATCGAGGGCGTAACGCTGCGCAACATCAGCTTTGATGGAAAGGGCATGCCTGGCGAATCGATCATCAGCGGCCTTGCGCCCGGCACGGAGATCAAAGACATCAAGATCGAAAACCTCCGCATTGGCGGCAAACCAGTCACCTCGAAAGAAGCGGCCGACATCGAAGTCGGGCCATATGTGACCGGTTTCTCAATTCGCTAAACCTCGGTCAAGATTCGGGGTCAGGTCTGTCATTCGGACATGCGCGCTGGATGTTTGATTTGGATCTAGATGAGCGTTGGGGAATGTGCTTTGGGCTACTTGCACGGCTGAGGCGGTTGGAAGTCCTGAAGTGTATGAAGGAGCGCGCGCCCTCGGCGCGCGGGGCTGC
Source organism: Pseudoduganella sp. UC29_106 (assembly GCF_044055365.1). Classification (NCBI taxonomy): domain Bacteria; kingdom Pseudomonadati; phylum Pseudomonadota; class Betaproteobacteria; order Burkholderiales; family Oxalobacteraceae; genus Pseudoduganella; species Pseudoduganella sp. UC29_106. Next base: position 1,251,316 of record NZ_CP171977.1, read on the forward strand.
CCGCCTTGCGGGCAGCAAAATGGCGATTCGGAGCGGGTCGCCCCGGTAGGGGCGAGCCCTTCGAACCCCCCGCGCGAGCCCCGCAGGGGGCTCGCTCTCTCTCGCCGGAATGCAAAAAGCCGCCCGAAGGCGGCTTTTTTTCATTCTGGCGGAGAGAGGGTCCTCAGCACTAAGAGGGTAAAAAATCCGCTTTAGCGCCCCATCCACCTTTCTACCTACCTACGGAATTGCCCAGATACAAACAGAGGTGCTATGTGCCCCAAAACAGAATACAGTAATTTGTCCGCGGACGGAGTACGCCACGAAACCGCTTAGGAGGTGCTTATCTGGTAACGCCCCAATTCGGACAGTCGAAGGTAAGAACGAGCGGCCGCAGAAAATTCTTCGTTCAGTGAAGGTAAAAAATAATGTTTGCGGTTCACCCATTTGAAGCCTTCATGCTTAGTAATTGTCGCAATTTCCACTGGACCTCCAACTGTCTTCACCGGCCGATTGATAGAATACTTTACGAATCCGATCGTAGTATCCACCAGGGATTTCGCGAGACTTATCGCATCCTGTATCGGCATCGCAGGAACGGAACACCATTAGCTACGTGTCGTTACTCCACGACGAATCGAATTACAGCAATCCCACCACTGCGTCTGCAACTGCTTTGGCCGATTGTGGATTTTGGCCAGTCACAAGTCGCCCATCGATTACGACTTTGGACGTGAACGGAATGAAGGCTTTTTCGTATAAGGCGCCTCGCTTCCGCATTTCTTCTTCAACGTTGTATGGCACCTCTTTTGCCACCCCCGCGAGAACCTCTTCAATCCACGAGTACCCTGTCAGGCGGCGACCTTCTACCAACAGACTCCCGTTGGACAGCTTCGTGTTCAGAAGGCCGCAGTAGCCATGGCAAACCGCGGCGACTATGCCTCCGCGTTCAAAAATATCTCGTGTGATCGTTTGAAGACCCGCGCTATTCGGAAAGTCCCACATAACGCCGTGGCCGCCGGCAAAGTAGATGATGTCAAAGTCCTGAGCGTTGACATCTTGAGGACGCAGAGAATTGGCTAGAAGTGATTGGATAACAGGATTCTCTTTCCCCTCACGCGCCGACTTATCGAAATACGGCCATTTGAGCGAGCGCGGTTCGATAGGAACCACGCCTCCTAAAGGACTGACAACCGATTGAGAGTATCCCTGTGCTGCGAAAGCATCATATGCGTGAGTGAGCTCAGATAACCACAATCCTGTTGGATGCGAAACGTCGTCATAGTGACTGACATTCGTGACAACATGCAGGACGCGTCTTGTCCGGGGTCCTTGATAATTGGGTACAGCCGTGGACGAGTTAGCCATAGCGATAGTGTCCTGTTTTGAAGTGATGGGAGTTTGACATCCGGTCAAAACCAATGCGCTCGCTGCCGCAGCGGCCGAAATGAAATCACGACGATTAATGCCCATTGAACTGTCCTTATTTTTCTGCGCTGCCCAAATGCTTACTGCAGACCCGGAATGGATGTTGAGGCGCGTCGTGGTGCCGCACCGCCTCAACTTACCAAATCATTTTTCGCCCAAGAGCGAAGTCAACTGTTTCGGCGCGTAAAGCGCACTTTGGAATTCTGGGACGTACTCATATCGGATCATTTTTCCAAGCTTCAACGACTTGATGTAATTCGATAGGCTACCGTCGCCCAACTTCAGATTTACCGAATCGGAACTCGTGCTGGAACCATGGCTCAGCTTGCGGGTAACCGCATATCCATAGGTCAAGTGCCCTTGATGATCGATATTCGTGAAGCTGTTTGTGACCATGCTCGGTTTTGTGGAAAGATCGTCCAGCTTTGCACTCTCGAGCGTGACATCAGGTTTCCCAGTTTCTGCGTCGACGATCTCGTAAGTTACAGTCTTCTCGTTTTCGCGGAACCGAATATCAGTCAACCATTTCGGAAGGTTATAGCCAACAACACCGCGAACTCGGGCAAGTTCAGTGTTCACGGGTAACTTCAGGACGTAACCCCAGAACTCTCTCGAGATCGTTTGGCCAATCATAGTGACTGGTCCCAGGTTCGTGCTACCCGGCTTGTTCGTGATGACTGACAGCGATACTTCGTTGTAGCTGTCATTGTCACAGTATTGGTAGGCATAAGCGGTAAGCGCCACCAGGCCTCGGCCCGGCCATACCTGAAGCGGCTGTACTTTGGCTCGAACTTCTGCAGGGATCAGTTCCCGCAGCTTGTCGATGTCGGCAGTAAAAACTGCGGTTACGCTGCTGTTCTTGTAGTAGAAGTTCGGGGAATAGCTCTCAAAGCCAATGTCCACCTTCTCTTTTTTTAGTTCCTTAAACCAGCTCAAATCAGTCGTTGGCGACTCAGTTGCGATGAGGGACAGTGGCGGATTGGAACGATAGCGGTCATAAAGTCCACCCTTGATAACTGGCACAGAATGGCCTGCGATATTGACCGAATTGGTTTCGGCACTCTGACTTCCGTTGATGCTCTCTGGCTGCGAAGCGGCAGCAGCTCCTCCCAACAGAATTCCTGTCAGTACTGCAATATTTCTGATGTTCATCTATCGACGCCTTTGTTAGATTGTTTAGAGGATCGAGCGATCCGGTAAACATCCTAAGATTCAAGCTAACTTGAATGTCAAGCGTCGGTGTCCCTTGCTCGCCACTTCCTTCGGGCAGGGATTTTCAGTTCGTCGATAATCCTGACGGCATTGTCCTTGCACGTCATTTCAGCAGGTCTCGAATCGATCAGCTCCATCAGGGAAAGAAGATTGGCTTTGTTTTGCGCTAGTCGAGCTTGCATTGCCTCGATCTCGCCAAGCTTCTTTTGAAGCGAAACAACCAAGTCATCATGTTTCCAGTCAATGGAATCTGATGGGAGCACATGCTTAATTTCATCGAGCGTGAAGCCGGTTTGCTGTGCATTGATGATGATTGACAGCACAGAGACGGCCTCCGGAGGATATTCGCGATAGCCGTTGGCTTTCCGGCCGACGGACTTCAGCAGTCCCTTCGCCTCATAGAACCGAATGGTGGCCGTAGTTAAGCCTGTGATTTTTGCCAAGTCACCAATTTTCATTTTCTACTCTTCCGCGTCATCGCAACAATCCCCGCCCCGCCCCGCAGCGTGAACAGCATTTCTGACTGCGTCCGGCCGGGGATGGCCCCACTCTACACCTGATGTGAACTTCAATGTCAAGCCTACTTGGCTGAAAACAACGCCTCGTATTTTCTTGCGTGGCGAATTGAGACCTATCTCATGGCACGCCGCTTGACATTAAAGCCAGCTTGAATCCTAGGATGGCATGCGCTCCCTGCAGGGAGACGTTAACGACCTCCCTTTATGTCCCACTATTCATGCCACACCAGGATATTTGCAATGACCGACCTCTTCGAGCGCTCTCAGGGAATGATCATGGAAAGGACGCTGCAACAGCAACGGCGCGCCTTTCAGAAAGAACCGCCGCCAACAATCGAGCAACGCAAGGAACGCTTGAGGCGACTTCGCATGATGGTAATTGCCACGCGCGAGGGAATCGAGGAGGCGATCAATTCCGACTTTGGGAACCGATCAAGGCACGAGACGGCCATCATGGAACTAATGAGTGTAGTGCAATCCATCGACTATCTCGTGCGCAAACTGCCTCGCTTCATGCGAGCTGAACGAAAGCATGTTCATATCAGCCACCGTCCAGGTCGTGCTTATGTGATCCACCAGCCTCTGGGCGTGGTCGGAATCATGGCCCCGTGGAATTATCCATTTTCCCTTTCGATGATCCCCTTGGCGACGGCCATTGCGGCGGGTAACCGGGCAATGATCAAACCCTCAGAGCTCACCCCGCGTACTAGCGAGCTGATTCAACGCATGCTTGCCGTAATTTTCCCCCAGGACGAAGTCTCGGTCGTCCTCGGTGGACCTGACGTGGGCGCTGCCTTCAGCAGCCTGGCGTTCGACCATTTGCTATTTACCGGAAGCACACAGGTAGGACGAAAGGTCATGAGGGCCGCCAGCGACAATCTGGTTCCGGTGACGCTGGAACTCGGGGGCAAGAGCCCTGCGGTCATCGCAAAAGGGGCCGTGGGCATGCAAACCATACAGAGCCTAGTCTACGGCAAGCTGTCAAATGCAGGTCAAACCTGCGTTGCCCCTGACTATGTGCTTGTTCACGAAGATGACGTCGCGATTTTCGTTGAACGTTTCAAAGAAGTGGTTGCCAATTTCTATCCCAATGGCCCAACACACCCGGACTATACATCCATCATCAGCCCGCGACATTACGATCGGCTAGTTGAACTGCTTGAAGATGCGCGCGACAAAGGGGCGAAGGTAATGACCATTGGGGTGCGGCCCGAGACAGCATCGCAGCGCAGTAGAACACTTGCACCAACGCTGGTGCTCGATGTCAGCGACATCATGTCAATCATGGACGAAGAAATCTTCGGCCCGATACTGCCAATTCGCACATACCGCGCCATGACTGACGTCATAGATTATGTCAACGCGAGGCCACGGCCTCTCGCCCTGTACTACTTTGGCCCGGATGATGCTGACTTCAGGACGCTGTTGTCGCGCACGACGTCAGGGAACGTCGGAGTCAACAACACATTGATGCATGTGGCCCAAGACGATCTTCCCTTTGGCGGCATAGGCCCCAGCGGCATGGGCGCATACCACGGCATCGAAGGTTTCAGGGCAATGAGCCACGCCAAGGGCGTTTATGTGCAGGGACGGTGGAGTCTCGCCCGCCTTTTGCACGCTCCGTTTGGACGATTCGCGGAATTCGTTTTAAGCGTCACATTGCGGCGCCTGCGCGGCTACTGATAGCGCCTGCAAAGCAAATTTTTACACAAAAAAATCTATAACGATGGAGACATAAATGAAGATCGCAAAAGTACTTCCGATGACGATGGCACTTCTTGCTACATGTGGAGCATGGACGCCGGCAAAGGCTTCGGAGGACTTCCAATTACGCTACAACCTGGCAGGTAGTCTTGGAGGAGAGCTGTTCGCGCCGAGGGACCAGACAGGCTGGGCGGGCGGCCTGGCTGCCACATATATGGACATCAACAAGGTAACCGGCAACGATGGAAACGCTCTGACGCGATCAGTTCCTGGCGGGACGGTGCCTCTCCCTAACCTTCCACTGGCCTTATACCCGACTTATGGGGATAGTACCGCGCAAATTGCCGGCACCGGCAACATGAAGCAGATCAATCTTGGACTGGCCTATGTGTCAAAGCAGCGCTTTGCAGACGGTCGCTTTGCTTTCCTGTTGAACCTGCCGTTCTCGAAGAAAAAACAAAACTTCGATGCCAGTGGTAGCGCACCGCCACTGACTTGGAATCCTGCCGTTCCGGCGCCAGTACGCGCGATAGTCGCAACGGGATTCTCGAATCAATACGCAGCTGGTCTGCAAAAGCAAGCAGATGACGCAAGTGGACAAGTGTCCGGCATTGGGGATGCCGAACTGCAGGCAGGATGGCTCTATGTCCGCGATCAATTGCGGGTCCTGGCCGGGGCGTCCATTGTTCTCCCCACGGGGAAATACAGTTCTTCGTCGGGCCCTGACATTGGCTACGGAAATTACTATACGTTCCGTCCTGCCATTCAGGCTACTTATCTGCTGACGTCGGAAGTTGCGATTTCCGGTAAGGTCACCTGGGCCGCCAACACCCGCAATCGGGACAACCAGCTGCGCAGCGGGAACTGGGCGGGAGTCGAACTCGCCGCGGGATATAAAACAACGTACGGCGTTCTTGGAATTCACGGTCTGCGCGTCCAGCAATACCAAGATGACAGCAATAACCCGTGGGGCAGTAGCCGCCTTCGCTCCACCAATTCCGGCATATTCTTCACCACAAAAATTGAGGCCATTAACGCAGCGATTACCGCCCAATACATGGCAACAACTCAGTCCAGGAATTCGAAACACGGCGGCTTCTCGCAACTGAGGATGATCAAATTCTTTTAAGGAATGACATATGGACTTTACGCCCAGCCTTAAAGCCCAGGACTACCTGGAACGTTTGCGAAGCTTCCTGGGCACACACATTGCTCCGGCGGCCGAGCAAGTCAGACAGCAAAACTGCTCGCTCAATCATGGACGTGACTGGACGTCATGGCAGCCCGTGCCACTTGTCGAAACGCTTAAAGCAAAGGCTCGCGAACGTGGCCTTTGGAACCTGTTCCTCCCCGATCCGAACATGGGTGCGGGCCTAAGCACCCTGGAATACGCTCCGCTTGCGGAGCTCATGGGAGGTTATGAATTCGCTGCGGAAGTCTTCAACTGCAATGCCCCGGACACCGGAAATATGGAAGTGCTTTACCACTTCGGTACAGAATGGCAGAAGGAGACATGGCTTCGTCCGTTGCTCGATGGCGCCATTCGGTCCGTCTTTTGCATGACGGAGCCTGGAGTGGCTTCTTCAGACGCCACGAATATGCGCGCGACCATCGATGAAGATGGCGACTCACTTGTACTTAACGGACGCAAGTGGTGGACAACGGGGATTGGCCATCCCAATGCCAGGTTTGCTATTTTCATGGGACTGTCCGATCCCGATGCACCTCCGCACAGCAGACATTCCATGGTGATCGTTCCTCTCGATACCCCAGGCGTGCGTATCTTGCGCATGCTCCCCGTTCATGGGGAATATGACGCCCCCTACGGCCATGGCGAGGTGACTTTTGAAAACGTGCGCGTGCCAAAATCGCACCTGATCCTAGGACGCGGCATGGGATTCCAGATTGCCCAAGGTCGCTTGGGTCCAGGCCGGATACATCATTGCATGCGCGCCATTGGCGCAGCGGAATCAGCACTGAAGTTATCAATCGAGCGCGGCCTTTCGCGCCAGGCATTTGGCAAGCGATTGCTCGATCTGGGAGGGAACCAGGAGCGTTTGGCTCGGGCCAGAATGGCAATTGACCAGGCCAGGTTACTGACGCTGTATGCGGCATGGAAAATCGATACAGCAGGTGTGCGCCATGCTATGAGCGAAATCTCCTCAATCAAGGTCGTCGCGCCAAACGTCCTGCAGCAGGTAGTGGATATGGCTATCCAACTCCACGGCGGTGCAGGAGTTTCCGACGATACTCCGCTCGCAGGACTTCACGCAATGGCACGCTCGCTGCGCTTAGCGGACGGCCCAGATGAAGTTCATTGTGCCATGGTGGCACGTACGGAGCTGCGGAAATATAGTGCATTACGCCAGAATCAGGAGAGTTCCCATGGAACTTCTTGATCATGCAGGTTCTGTCCGCACCGGCGAAGAGCTGGACATGAGCCGGCTCGATGCCTGGCTTCGACAGCAGCTGCCGCATCTGCGCGGCCAGCCTCAAGTTACCCAGTATTCTGGTGGAGCGTCAAATTGGACGTATTGCATCGCTTATGACAATGACGATCTGATATTGCGCCGACCACCAGCTGGAACCAAGGCGAAGTCCGCACACAACATGGGGCGCGAGTTCCTCCTTCAGCGATCGCTACGCCCGCTCTTTCCGCTCGTGCCCGAAATGCACGCTCACTCGCGGGACGAGTCCATCATTGGGGCCGAGTTCTACGTGATGCAGAGAATCAAAGGCATCATTCCGAGGCGAAACCTGCCAATAGGGCTGGGCTTGTCCTCGCATCAAGTTCGCACACTGTGTCTTAACGTCCTCGACACCTTGGTCCAACTGCATAAGGTAGATGTCCAGGGCGCGGGCTTGAACGGCTTGGGAGGCGGCCAAGATTATGCTCGTCGCCAGGTTGAAGGCTGGAGCCGGCGCTACCGTGATGCCCGTACCTGGAACGTGCCGGCGGGGACGTACGTTATGGAATGGCTGGCGGCCAACGTTCCCGAAGAGAGCCACCTTTGTATCACCCATAACGACTTCCGCTTCGATAATGTGGTCCTCGATGTCGCGGATCCCACTCGTGTCATTGGTGTGCTGGATTGGGAGCTGGCGGCCTTGGGTGACCCCCTTATGGATGTTGGCAACCTGCTGGCCTACTGGGTTCAGGCAGACGACGATTTCCTCGCGCGCGCCAGTCGGCGTCAGCCTACACATTTACCCGGCATGCTGACGCGCGCCGAGGTATTGGAGTATTACCAGGAGCGTACCGGTTACAGACCTAAAGACTGGCGGTTCTACGAAGTCTACGGCCTGTTCCGCCTGTCGGTAATCGTGCAGCAAATTTACTATCGCTATCACCACCGGCAGACCCGGAACCCCGAATTCAAGCGATTCTGGATCTTTGTGCATTACCTGCATTGGCGGTGCCGAAAAATTATCGCAAGGAGAAAATGACATGTCAGCCATCTATCTGGTGCGCCATGGCCAGGCATCATTCGGAGCGCAGGACTACGATAAACTTAGCCCTTTAGGTATCGAGCAGTCTCGCCACCTGGGCGCCACGCTGGCATCCCGCGGGCTGAAAGACCCGATCTTTGTGAGTGGTAGCATGCGTCGCCACGATGAGACGCTTGAAGAGTGCCTTCTTGCCTGGTGCCTCGGCGCCAAATCGGAAGTGGATGAGGGGTGGAATGAATTCGATCACCTTGATCTCATTCGGGCGGCGGCTCCTGAATATGCCGATCCTGCGGCGCTGCATTCGGCTATTGCCGCTCAATCCAATCCAAAAGCAGCCTTCCAGCATCTCTTCGAGAAAGCCATGGCTCGCTGGGCAAGTGGTCAGCACGATGTCGACTACGCCGAATCGTGGGATCAATTTCACCAGCGTGTGGATCGTTCATTGTCACTGCTTATCCAGAAATTGCCGCACGATCGAGATGCCGTAGTGGTGACTTCCGGAGGCCCGATCGCATCGATCATACAGAACTTGCTGCAGGTGCCAGTCTCAAAAAGCATCGCATTGAACTGGACTCTGGTAAATGCTGGCTATACCCGTGTACTTACGGGTACGCATGGCCCGCGTCTCTGCTCCCTAAATGTTCATGCACATCTCTATGGAAACCCGAACCTGATCAGCTACCGTTGACGGGGCAAAAGGCGTTTATGAAACGAAAAATCATCCTCATAACCGGTGCTAGTTCCGGCCTGGGGGCAGGCCTCGCGCGCGAATTCGCCGCCCAGGGTTGCCACCTGGTTCTGTGTGCACGTCGATTGGACCGGCTGGCATCACTTCGTCAGGAGCTTGTTGAGCGCTTCGGTGCCCGTGTTGAATTGGCGGAGCTGGACGTGACCGACCATACGTCCGTATTCGCCGTCTTTCGCGAGATAGCCGGCGCGCTCGGTGCCATTGATCGAATTATCGTCAATGCCGGAATAGGCGAGGGTCGAAGTATTGGAACTGGTCACTTTGAGCTCAACCGGCGTACACTGGAAACCAACTTGATTGCGGGGCTGGCGCAATGCGAAGCGGCTGTCGAAACCTTTCGTGCACAAGGATATGGTCACCTGGTTCTAATGTCTTCCATGAGTGCTGCCCGCGGCATGCCCCGACACTTGACTGCCTATGCGGCGAGCAAGGCAGGTTTGGCACATTTGGCCGAGGGCATCCGGGCAGAACTGCTACGGACGTCAATACGCGTTACGACGCTTTTCCCAGGCTATATCCGTACAGAGTTAAACGAAGGCGCGAAGCGACTGCCATTTGAATTGGATGTTGTCAGTGGTTGCCGCGCTCTGGCTCGTGCTATTAACAAGGAACCGGCGACAGCCTGCGTCCCGGCTTGGCCATGGCGCCCGATCTGGCCGCTATTGCGCCATCTGCCTTTGAGATGGGTGAGCGCGTTACAGTAAATGAGATTTATCAGAAATTTTCACCAATAACAAAGCGCAGATATGCAGACAATTCTCGGAGCAAATGGCCAAATTGCAGTGGAACTCGCGCGTGAGCTTGGCAGCAAATACGCCAGCGAATTGCGTCTCGTGAGCCGAACACCCCGCAAAGTAAATGATACGGACACTCTTGTATCGGCCAATTTGTTGGATGCCAGGCAGACGATCGAAGCCGTCAAAGGCAGTCGGGTAGTCTATTTCACTGCGGGGCTGCCACCGGACACGAAGTTGTGGGAGAAACAGTTTCCGCTGATGTTGAAAAACGCGCTGGATGCCTGCCGAACGGAAGGCGCAATGTTTGCCTACTTCGACAACACCTATATGTACCCGCAAGATAGCCGATTGCTGTCGGAGGACGCGCCTTTTGCGCCGGTCGGCCGCAAAGGCAAAGTGCGCGCATTGATGGCCACCATGGTGCTACAGGAGATGGATCGAGGCGAAATCCCAGTCCTGATTGGACGCGCGCCTGAATTCTATGGCCCAGGGAAAACGCAAAGCATTACGAATGCGCTCATTATCGATCCCCTCAGACAAGGAAAGAAGCCTCGTGTCCCAGTGCGCGATGACACCAAACGGACGCTCATTTGGACGCCTGATGCAAGCCGAGCGTTGGCGCTCCTGGGAAACTCTTCAGACGCATTTGGACAGACATGGCATTTGCCGTGCTGCGATGACCGACTCACCTACAAGGAGTTCGTAGAAAAAGCGTGCGAGGTGTTTGGGATGCCCGACTCGTACAGCGTATTAGGTAAGTGGAGCATGATCGCCGCTGGACTGTTCTCTAAGCAGGTGGGGGAGCTTAGAGAGCTGCTACCACGGTATGAACAGGATAATCTGTTTGATTCGAGCAAGTTCAAGCGCCGTTTTCCTGAGTTCGAACTGACCACATATCAGGACGGACTTAAGCAGATACGGGCCGAATCTATCTAAGGGACAGAACAGGCGACAGCTGGGCTCGCACCTAGGGACAATCCGGGAGGCTTAACAAAGCCTCCCGGCATACAGAATCAGCCGCGAATGAATGCGAGCAAGTCTGCGTTGATGACGTCGGCATTTACGGTGCACATGCCGTGTGAGAAGCCAGGATACACCTTGAGCGTACTGCCCTTGATCAGTTTTGCTTGGAGCAGTGCGCCTGTCTTGTAGGGGACGACCTGGTCGTCATCGCCGGTCATCACGAGTGTCGGCACTTTGATCGCCTTCAGATCTTCGGTTTGATCGGTTTCCGAAAATGCCTTAATGCCCTCGTAGTGCGCTTTGGTGCTCCCCATCATCCCTTGGCGCCACCAGTTCTGGATCACGCCCTGCGATACTTTCGCTCCTGGCCGGTTGAACCCATAGAACGGTCCCGCCGGGACATCGAGGAAGAATTGCGAACGGTTTTCAGCCAGCGCCTTGCGGAACCCATCGAATACCTCAATTGGCGTTCCTTCAGGATTGCTCGCGGTCTTGACCATGAGCGGAGGAACCGCACTAATCAAGACCGCCTTCGCCACGCGGCCTTGTGGTTGGCCATATTTGGCGACATAACGCGCCACTTGGCCGCCGCCAGTCGAGTGCCCGATGTGGATCGAATTTTTCAAATCCAAGTGCTCGACGACAGCCGAGGCATCGGCAGCGTAGTGGTCCATGTCGTGCCCCTCACTGACCTGCGAGGACCTGCCGTGGCCGCGACGGTCAAAAGCAACGACGCGGTAACCATGCGAGACAAAGAACAACATCTGCGCATCCCAGTCATCGGCGCTAAGTGGCCAGCCGTGATGGAACACAAGTGGTTGGGCGTTCTTTGGTCCCCAGTCTTTGAAGAAGATCTGGACGCCATCCTTGGTGGTCACATACGACATGGTGTCTCCTCCTTGCTTTGTGGTTTCAGTTTTGGACTTTGATTTAGGCTGAGCCGCAGCACTGAGCAAAGGTGCAGAAATCATCGCTGCGCCTGCTGCAAGCGCGGTCCGACGGGAGATGTGATTCCCGCTTTCGTTTTCGTCTTCTGGCTTCACGGTATTCCCCTTTTTTCAACAATTGGGCGCAACGGACATTGCGCAGCTATGAGTGGGCGCTCTACTGGAAGCTAGACCTAAGTACGGCAAGTTCCGTGTGACCGCACACGTCATTGGATTTGATCAAAGCGATCAGATTCATTTCTGCCCAAGAGCACAAATCGTTCAGACTCAGTATTTCTGGTCGGCAATGACGATGGCCGTTGAGAGGGCTGTGATCGTCGGAAAAGAGCGAGTCCAGTCAGCAGAATTTGCTTTTCCATTCAACGCTCCGTCAAGTCACGTCTGTGGGAAAATTCTAAGATTGAAGTTAGCTTAAATGTCAACCCCGTGTGTCGCACATGATAGTAATCGTGATGCAATGGGGCGCGTGGCTATCGCACTTTGGCATAGCACGGCCGAAGGATTGTAATGCCACGAGCGCTGAAAGTCCCAATTTTCAAAACGCATCGAAGCAGAGCCGAATCGCCGTGGCTGAAAAAAGCACACCGCAAAATTTGCGGTGTGCCAAAACTCCCAGCTATGAAAGCATCTTTAAACTTGACGCGTGCGTTGCGTCATCCGGTTTCGATATCGGCGGACGCTGCATACATTGAATAGCTGCTGTAGGACTAAAGCTTTCAGCGGTGACACTTGAGGATTGGGATCCTTGCCAAGACTGTGTTTCCTAAGTTGGAATTTGACAGTCGCCATGTTGGCAAGCGAAGCCAAGGTCTTGTTCTTCCAAGTGATGGGGCGCAGTTCTGGAGCACTCTCTCGACCAAGACGCCAATCCCTCGGCAGATTGGGATCTATGGCAAGTGCTGTGCCAATTCCGACCATGTCCAGTCCGTTCCTCAGGACCTGTTCTGCGATGATTCGGCGACGAATGCCACCTGTCACCATGACAGGCATGCTTGCCGCGGTCTGAATATCGCTTGCGAACTCCAGGAAATAGGCCTCGCGAGCGAGCGTGCGGCCATCGCGCGCATCTCCTTGCATAGCTGGCGCCTCATAGCTGCCCCCTGAAAGCTCGACGAGATCTACGGGCAAATCGTTGAGCAGCTGCACGACCTGTTTGGCGTCATCTTGAGTGAAGCCACCACGTTGAAAATCGGCTGAATTCAGCTTCACGGCCACTGCAAATTTCGGCGAAACCACGGATCGGACGGCTTTGACAATCTCGATTAACAAGCGTGCTCGATTTCGCAGAGACCCGCCCCAGCTATCCTTGCGTCGATTAGTCAGTGGTGAGAGAAACTGGCTAAGCAGATACCCATGTGCGGCGTGGATCTCAACCCCTGTGAAACCAGCCATTTCGGCAAGACGGGCAGTATTGGCGAAGCGCTGGATCACTTCTTCAATAACTTCTTCCGTCATTGCTTGGGGCGGCGCGAAGTGCTTGGACATCTTACCCAGGTCAATAGCCACTTCTGAGGGAGCCCATGTCTTTTGTCCAAGGTTGGCTGGCATTTGTCGGCCGGGGTGATTGATTTGCATCCAGAATTGAGCACCGCGAGAGCGACCAATCGTTGCCCATTGACGGAAGGTATGTAAATGCCTTTCGTCTTCGAGCACTACGCCACTCGCATCGGTCATCGCGCGTCGGTCTACCATTACGTTCCCTGTGATAAGGAGACCGATTCCTCCTTCAGCCCAAGCTTTATAAAGGCGCATTAGCTGCTTTGACGGAGCGTGATCCGCGTCTGCCATGTTCTCTTCCATTGCGGCCTTTGCAATCCGGTTTGGAATAGTGATACCGTTAGGAAGAGATAGTGATTCAAATATTTTCATGTTGCTCTCTCGGTGTTATCCTCCGAATACTCTAAGATTGATGTGAACTTGAATGTCAATACCTTTGAGCTAGCCTAGCTTTCAATCTTTCATGGCTACTCGCGGGGCCTCAGACAGCCTGACCAAGCAAAGCCTCAGTTTTCGCGAGACGACTTCGTGAACGGTGTTCAGATACTGATTTCGTCCCTAAGGATCGATATGTCGAACTTCTAGTTGAAGAGGTACCGGTCCGGGCCCGGCTTGATGTCTTCCTTGGCATTCACCCGAGAGATTGAACATTGGAAACTGAAAACTTATGTGACAGGCGGCTTTGGGGCGGATACCGACCGTCAGGACATCTCGAGGATTAATGACCTACCCTACACGCAGTCGGTCGAATGCGTCGATAGTTGTAACTTCGCGCGGCGTCGCCGGTCGGAGTGCGTTGCATTGGTATGATCAAGCGAGGCAAAGCGATGCCGCTGCGCCGAACGCACAAGGATTTTGCCATGGCAAAGCAAGCTCAAGTGATGAGCCAGAGGGGCGATCGCCCGAGGATTTCGTCATGACGAAGCGAACCGAGGCCATCCGACAGGCCCAATGCACAATGATTTTGTCATGACAAAGCGAGCCCGAGCAGAACCCGCCATCTCACACGAGAAGACGTTCAGCCCGAAGAAAATCCGCCGCAACGTGTTCGCATACGTGATTGTGTAAATCATCGTGGCGGCTTGACCATGCCGTGAAGACGCCTCCAGCTCGAACTGGATTGCTCCGAGCATCGAGCAAATTGGAACGCCGGACGGTTGCCTTGGGGAGATCATGGAAGGACTCGGGTTCGCGGTCATGGCTGTCATTGCCAGGTGTTTGTTCGGTGTCTTGCGCTTCATTTTGCTTTTGCTGCTTGAAGTAATACTGCGCCCGATACCTGCTTGGCGATGAGCGGGGGGCTTCTTCTCTTCCTGTTCTGCCTGAGCGTCCGGTCGGACCCGATCACCCCAATGTGGACGGGAGCCGGTCTCGCTTTCGCGGCGACCGCATTGCACGTGCTGTACGACATGGCGCTGGTCCTGGCGTCGAAATCTACACAGAGATTTGAATCGCCCGCAGCCCCGAAGGGGCGAGGACCACTTCCTTGATCTCGCAGAGATTAAGGATTTAAGACGGCAGTCTATCCTGCCTTCTCGATCACTCAATTCATTTCAGTCTCGCGCGAGGACCACACGTATGTCTTGTCTGTGATGTGGCATGCGCCATCTACGCAAGTGAAAACGCTGATGGCCACACGTGCCACCTTGCGCGGTGGCGCAAGCAGCTGCGCCAAATGCCCACGCCAGCGCGCCGGATTCTCGCCCTGCCGGTAGCCTTTCACCATGGCCCAGTCCAGCACCACTTCGATGCGGCCGCGCAGGCGCGTGGCGGTCTCAGTGCGTGTATGCCAAATCGGTTCAAGCACGTCCAGCACCAACTGCGTGTCGACCGCCGCCACCGGCAGGTCACCGATCACGGGCGAGGCATAGGTAGCGAGGGTGGTTTCCCACTGCTTGGCGTGTTTGGCGTTGCGCCAGCCGGCGCGGTGCGCAGCGATGTACCTGGCGGCGCATTGGTCGAAGGTGATGGCATGCGCGGCTTCGACGCGTCGCGCTGCCGCCCGCAGGCGCCGCACGCTCAACGGATCGTCGCCGGCCTGCAGCAGCAGACGCTGCGCCCGCGCCGCTTCACGGGCGGCGGCCAGCGATACCACGCTAACCGATCCGAGCCCGAGCTCATGGCGCTTACCGTCGTGGTCGTAACGGAACACCCAGCTTTTGGTGCAGGACGTCGATACCTGCAGCCACAAGCCATTGCCATCGCTATAACGGCCCGGCCGGCTGAGGTGTGCCACTAGGCCTTGTGCGCAAGCGGAATGTCCGCCAGTTCTTTCAGATAGCGCTGGCGCGCGTCGTAGAACAGATCACGCCACTGCACTCCCAACCTGGCGCCGGCCGCGCGTTCGGGATTGTGCGCCTCTACGCGCTGGCGGCTCAAGGTCAGGCCGAATTTTTCCTTGACGGACGTGACCACCGTTTCAGGGGTCTCGAAGCAAGCAAGCCCAATCAGGATATGTATTCTTACGGGTGCGGGGAGGCTAAGCATGTCAAGGACCGGTCAAGTTGGGTAATGGATACGATGCGGTCCACATGGAAGCGGACCGCCTTGGGTTGAGATTTCGTCGCCAATCGTGCATCAAGTGAATGCCGCCGTTGACTTCCAGGCGCCGCCGGTGACACGCATAGCTTGAGGTTCGTCGTGTCGAAGTCCATCGGCACCGTGCCGGTGGCGATGTTCGTCGGCGTTCCAGTTGAAGAAGCGAGCGGCAAATTTCATGTTTTACCAGCTGTACACTCGCACTTCGCCGCGCCCACCGTTGCCACCGGCGCCACCGGTGCTTGTTCCGCCGCCACCACCGCCACCTCCGCCGCCCAGGGCGCCGCCAGCCCCGCCAGCGCCACCGGTTCCGGCCGTATTCGCGGCACCACCACCGCCGCCAGTACCGCACTTGGTGCTATCGCCAGCCGTGCCGGCGCCGCCGGCTGCACCACCCGTTCCACCTTCTGGTGCGCCACCTCCGCCCGTAGTCCAGGAGCCGACACCGCCACCGGCCGATGCGGGACCGGCACTGAAGTTGCCGGAATCGAGCGCCATGCCCGCGCCACCTCCGCCAGCACCGTACACGCTCCCACCGGCAACCCCGGTCGTACCGGACACGTAGCCGCCACCAGAGCCACCGCCATATTCGGCCGGTTTTCCTGCGCCACCTTGCAGGCAACCCGCACCCTGTCCAGCGATACCGGATGTTGTACTCCCTGGCAGCCCACCGGAGGCATCGCCCGCCGTGCCATTTCCACCCGCACCGGCAGAACCACCGCCACCGCCGCCCGAGACGAAGCTGGATGCACCAGTGCCGCGTCCGCCACCATAAGCGACCAGGTATGATCCAAACGAGCTATTTCCCGCCAGCGTTGCCCGCAGAGCCGCCAGCAGACACGCCACCCGCGCCGCCAGTTCCGCCCGCCCCAACCGTCACGCTGACCGACGAACTCAGATCAGACGCCTTATAAATCCACTCGGTAATGGCACCACCTCCACCACCTGACGCGCCGTGCCGCACACTTCCCGACGAACCACCGCTCGCACCGCCACCACCGCCGCCGGCGCCAACACAAACCACCTTCACCACCGTGCAGCCGGCAGGTTTATTCCAGGTGCCGCTCGAGGTAAAGACCTGGGCGTCCACGGAACCACCACCACCTCCAGCAGCCCACTTGACGCCCAATGATTGGGTACTATCCGCGGTCAGCACATCACCATCCGTGCCAACTGGAAGACGTGCTGCGGAGGACCCATAGACCAGCACATCACCCTTCGTGGTGAGGACCGAGACGGCGAGATAGAGGGTGTCGAAGTAGGTCTTGAGCGTTGCCTTGAGATTCGCCCATGTCAGCTTTTTGAGGACGTTGGAGGCGGCGCTGTCCACGATCCCTAATTCATCGGCATCGACCGGCGTGGTCTTACTGGTGGCAGCATGGGTAACTGGTGCCGTGCTAAGCAGGCTGAACTGCGCGCCGGACAGGTGGAGCGTAGTCTCGTCGGCCGTGTAGGTCGTGGAGGTGCTTGTCAGGACAAACATCAGTGCCGTCGTGCCCACCGTGATTGGCGCATTGGTTGAGCAGGTGAATTGCAGATCGGCGTTAGTCGTACCCTCACTGACCTCGACGGTCGCATTGACCAGCTCGGTGCCGGTGTCGGCGTCGCTCGATCGTGTTGGAGCACCGGAGGCGGCCACGACATAGATGCCGTTTTCGCTGCCGGTCGTCTGGTTTTTGATCAGGATGCGGTCACCGGTCGCCAGCGTCACGCCATCGACCGTCTGGCCGTTTGCGAAGGCTGTCGCCAGGGTGCCGTTCGCCGTCGTGGCGACACGTACGCGCTGCTTCCAGCTTCGACCGTCCAGTTGTGTGGCGATGTACGAGACAAGTGCGGATTGCGCCGGGACGCGGGAGGCGCTATTTGCCGCCATCGTCGGATCAGTGTCGACATCGAGTGTGGCGGATGTGCCAAGCCCCAGCGTCGCGCGCTGCGCGGCCGCATCGGCATCATCGATCAGCGCGCGGCCAGCGGCGGTACAGGTGATCTCCTCCACATCGCCCGAGCCCGCGGTGGAGCGGCCCAGGATCTTGTCCGTCGCCGACACGTCCTGCATCTTCGCGTAGGTGACGACGTTGTTCGCAATGTTCAAGGTGATGTTGCCCGAGGTCGTGACTGGGCTGCCCGACACGCTCAGGTCAGTACTGGTGACGCCCACCGACGTCACCGTGCCAGCGCCCGATCCTCCCGTAATCGCAACCACGTTGGTTCCATCGCAACGCACAATGGCCGTCGCGCCGTTGGTGACGGTGATGCCAGTACCCGCCGAGGTCTTGAAGATGATCGAGTGACCACCGCTCGTGCCGTTGACGACCTGGTAGGTCTTCTT
Source organism: Pseudoduganella sp. UC29_106 (assembly GCF_044055365.1). Taxonomy (NCBI): domain Bacteria; kingdom Pseudomonadati; phylum Pseudomonadota; class Betaproteobacteria; order Burkholderiales; family Oxalobacteraceae; genus Pseudoduganella; species Pseudoduganella sp. UC29_106. The sequence continues at coordinate 1,269,366 of NZ_CP171977.1, forward strand.
GTTGTTCGGGACGATGACGTTTCGATCGGCGCTCAGGGCGCCGGATAGCTTGATCGTTCCATATTGCCACTCCTTCGGAGTCGTCGCGCTGCTCAACGTGTAGTTCGCATCCGACATCGTGATAGCGATTTCGGAGAAGGCCGCATCGAAGACGTCAAACGCCTCGTTCGCTATTACTTCCTTCTGCGCGACATTAACGTCAATTTTGAATACGCCCAGATTTGCTGTATCTGCCATTTTGTGTAGTCCTCAATTTGGAAAGTGTTTGCTATGTGCGCGGTTGACTCGGGCCAGGCTGTCAGCCCGCTCCCGCGCAAGGGGTTTAGTCCGTGATGGTTCCGCCGGATCGGGCATAGTTCATTCGCGCTTGCGGCGTCAGAGCCTCGAATTGGGCGCGCGGGATCGTTTTTCCGTTGGTCGCTGGCTGCGGCGCCGGCGCACCGGTTGCTGACGTGCCGCCTTCACTGATCCGGCCGCCTTCGTTCAGGAACTTCGATCGGCTGGCCTGTGGCAGGGAATCGAACTGGGCGCGAGTACCCGGAAGCCGCCGGGTCGGTGTGTGGTCAGTCGAGGTGATTGCTGGCGCTGTAAGGCGGGCCAGTGGTCTGCACAAACTCGCCGCGCTGGTCGTCCCACGCAGTAGCAGGGAGGTCGGTGTCGCGCTGCCGCTGAAAGTCGCCGGCGGCGACTTCCGATGCGTGAGGCGTTGGCGTTTTGCCGGAGTGATGTTGCGCCGCGGTCGGTTGGCGTTTGGCGGGCGGGATGTTGCCGGCGCCGGCGGTCTGGCTGTCGGACGGCTGGCGTTGAGAATCGGTGCTTTCCGGACTGGTGGAATCACCGAACCCTACACAGGATAGGGTTTGCTCATTCGGCGGGTCGGAAGGTCCGGCAAACCCTATAGGCTTTGAATGCGCGAACCCTATAGGGTTCCTTTTTCTCGGGCGCTGGGCGAGTCATGATCCCGACGAAGGTATCTTTTGCCTTTTTCTTCGCCTTAGGCAGGGTGATGCCCAGGGCCAGCAGTAGCGGCTCGGGATTGCCGCGGTGCGGCTCAAGCAAGACCCGCAGCAACGACGTTTGCAGGCCGCTGTTGGCCTCGAGCGCGGCGAAGGCCAAATCTATCGCCTCTCGCCGTTGCGAAGCGCTGAGGCGTGCTGGCGCTGGTTGGCGGGCCAATCCGTAGCGCCGCGCTACCTTCAGTTGGAAATCAGCCTGCAATGCCTGGAGCTTGGAGCGGTTCCCCATGAGGTCGCTGCCCACCATCCGGCCTTCGATCAGCGGCAAGATCAGGATATGGGCGTGCGGCGCCGGCTCGTCGCGGTGAACGATGGCGCTCAAGATCGGTGCGCCTATGGTGGCGCCGGCCCACCGTACCGCGTCGGAGAAGAATGCGTCTTGGTCTATCGCTGACTCGTTCGGCAGGCTGATGACGATTTCCAGCGCTCGCACCGCATCTTTCCGTAAGGTCCGGATACCGGCCGCGCCCATGAGTGCTTGCGCCTCGCCAACGACGCCCGCGGCGTTTGCCGCGCCCGCCAACACCTTGTTCATTGGTGTTCGTGAAGGATCGATCGCGCAGCCGGGCGTGCCACCGAGCTCCGCCAGGATCTCGCGGTGGTTGTGGCGTGCGGCGACGCCGACGATGCCCTTGCCGGTCAGCTTTTGCATACGTAGGAACTGCGCGCCGGCCATTAGTCCAGATCCAGGTTGCCTTGTGGGTCTGGCATATCCAACCTACGCCCGCGAAAGACGTACCGGGCGATGCCCTTGTGCTTGAGGCCATCGGCCGTAATCACATCCTCTCGGAGCGTGTCAATCCGCCAGCCTTTCAATTCCAGGTCAAACACGCGTGTTGCCAGGCGGGCGAAGCCGATACCCGTGCCTTCCGGGGTCGAGAGGCCTGATTCGCCGAGGTATTGGAGGATTTTCAGCAGGCACTCGATCTGCGTGTCGGTTCGTGAACTGGAGAGTGCCAGTCCGGCATGCTTTAATTTGCGGCGCAACCTGCTAATATGTGCATTGCTACAGTTGAAGATTTTTCGTTGTCCACCTACGCCGCCCGCCAGCTTCGTAGGTCGAGCGCCCCCAGTCGGGGGCGTTTTTCGTTTTCTGGATGTCATTCGGCACCGCCTTCCGCCTGGCGATAGCCGACAGGATCTGCCAACCAACGATGCACCTCGGCGTTCGCGTACATGGTGCAGCGTTCGGAGAGTCGAACCGGTGCCGGGGCCTTTCCCGCAATAACAAGTTGGCGCCACTTTTCGCGACTTACCGGGATGACGTGGCGCAGTTGCTGCCAGCGGCTCATTCCCACAGTTGGCAGGGACGGCGCTGCTGGTGCTGCGGCGCTCATTGCTGACCACCGTTCAGAAGTGCGGTGATAGCCTCTGTGGGCCATGCAAGGCGGCGATTGATGCGTACGGGTTGCAGCGGGCCAGTGCCAGTCCAGGCCCAGCGGTTTAGAGTTAGCGGTTTTCGATTGAGGGCGGCGGCGGCCTGAGCCGTCGTCATCGTCTCCCGTAAAGCAGTGTTTTGGTTGTTTGCCATCTCATGTCACTCCTTGTGATATTCAATGGCTCCACTTCACAGGTGGGAAATTTTCCCGGCAAGCAGAAACTAAAAAAGCCAGTAACCCTTATGGATACTGGCTTTCTTTTACTTTTCGGGGCCGGGAAATTCCCCGATTATTCTTCCCTAGCTTCTCCCGATTCCCCGGAATTGCCATTTTTCGGCTTCTTAATCACTTTTCTCCTCCACGCCCCGCCGCTTAACGCCTCACGCAAGATGTTGCCATCGGTCAGCTTTTTGCTGCCTGCCCCCTTAATTCCACGTTTATCAGCGATCTCTGCAACGCGCCTGGACATGTCTGCCTTGCTTGACCATGCTCCCGCCTGATTATCAATTGCATCGAGCTCATCTGCGATAATTCGCACCGCATCCTGCCAAGTTTGAGGCGGGGCCGGCTCAGCTCCAGGCGCTGACGTCGCACCTTGGACGAGCGGTGCGGCCGTGCTAAACAGCCCCCCAATAAAGATATCCAACTCGGCTCCCATCACGGCAATTGAGGCAGATCCGAAGTAAAGGCCATCCGCCTGGTATCCACCGCCGTATCCCCCGTGCACGTTCCTTACAAACTGACCCTCCACACCATCGTGCCAGCATTTCGAAATGTAGATGCGCTTTCCCTTACCTAACAAGGCAGCCTCGTTGGCAGATAATCGAATCTCAACGGTCTGGTCACGTAACATGTTGACGTGTGCGCCCTGTCGAATCTGGGCGCTTGTCATAGGAAGGTACAGCTTGAACAGCCCCTGAGCGCCCAGTCCAAAATCTGGTCTGTACGAACTTCTTGGTTTACCGCGTTCGAAACGTACAATGCGGCCTCGTGAACCGAGTACCGGCTCTTCGTTGGCAATTTCATCAGCGCCCCTTCAAGGCGTCATCTTCAGAATCGGGGCACCAGCCAGGCCGGTGAAGAGCCGGCTTTTCGGGAGCTAACCTATGCTGGTGCTTTGAACTTCTTGTCGGCGCTGGTTGGCGCCGCTGCGGCCTATGCGGCCCTTCCGAACTTTCCCGCTACTACCTTGCCGGTCGCGGCCTTTTCCAAATAATCGGCGTACTGCTGCATCATCACGCGGCGCTCGTCTAGAAACATGGCGCGGTCGTAGGCCTCGCCGTAGGCGTCGCCTGAAGCATGCGAAAGCTGGCGATCGACCACCTCGTGCCGATATCCCAGGCGCTCCTTAATGACGCCCATTGCCAGCGAGCGGAAACCGTGCCCCGTCATCTTCCCTGAGTAGTTCATGCGCTTGAGCGCGGCCAGGATGGCGCCATTACTCATCGGCTTTTCGTGGTCGCGCTGATTCGGGAAGAGGTACCTGTTGCCGCCGGTGATGCCGTGCAGTTCGCGAAGCAGCACCCAACCTTGCGCCGGCAGGAATACATGGTGGTTGACCTTGCGCGGCTTGATTTTCTTCTTGCCCATTTTCATGCGGTGCCAATCGATGATCCAGGACTCGTTTTCCAAGTCGATCTCGGACCAGGGCGTTTCGATTAGCTCACTGGTACGCACGAAGATGAGCATCATCAGTCGCATCAGAATGCGCGTGGGGGCGAACATCCGGCCTTCGGTCTTCGCTAGAACACGAAGGAACTCCGGTAATTCATCTGGCGTGATGGCTGCGTGGTGGCCGCCTTCGCTGGACTTGAGCGCGCCGCGCAAACCCGGAACCGGATCGACCTCGGCTTTACCTGATGCTATCGCGTAGCGGAATATTTGACTGCACACCTGTCCCTGGCGCTTGGCTATTTCGAGCGCCCCGCGCTTCTCAATCTGGCGGAGCACGTCGAGCACAAGGGGAGCCTTGATTTCGGAGATGGGGTGTTTGCCGAGGCGCGGGAAAATGTCGACTTCCAGCCGGTGCAAAATGTTCTCCGCTGTGCGCGGCTGCCAGGTATCGAGCTTGTGTGTGTGCCATTCGCGCGCCACGGCCTCAAAGGTGTTGGCCGCAACAATTCCCCGCTGAAGCTTTTCCATGCGCTTAGCCTGCGCCGGGTCGATCCCACTGACCAGCTGCTTTTTTGCCGCGTCTCGCTTGGCGCGCGCTGCCGACAGCGACACCTCAGGATAGGCGCCGAACGAGAGTCTGCTTTCCTTGCCTGTGGCCTGTCTGATTTTCATGCGCCACAGCTTGCGACCGGTCGGCATTACCTCCAGGTACAGGCCGCCGCCATCGGCCAGCTTGTACGAAGCTGCCTTCGGTTTGGCATTCTTGGCCTGAATATCGGTCAGCGGAGCGACAACCTTAGGCATTTTGGGGGCATGCGCCTTAGCGCTTTGGGGGCATGCCCTGAGACTGCCCCCAAAAACCGTGGGTGTCAATGGGCGAACTTGGGCGCTACGGGCACAAAAAAGCCCCTAAGTCGTTGATTACTTAGGGGCTTTTGGGCAAACTTTGGAGTGGTTTGCGGCATTCTTGGCGGAGAGAGGGGGATTCGAACCCCCGATAGGCTATGAACCTATACACGCTTTCCAGGCGTGCGACTTAAACCACTCATCCATCTCTCCTGCATCTCTCACGATTCGCGAGAGGCCCGAATTATAGCAGGGCTTTGGATGGATGCAAAGTTTTTCTGGAGAAAAAACACAACACCCATCCTGTTGCCAGTCAGGCAATGTTCGATCAAGCCTGGAACCGGTCTCGGTTGACCTGGTCGGCGGGCAGGTCGCCTTGCGCTGCGTGCAGGTCAAAGTCGAAGTTGATCGAGTAGTAGGGCGCTTCGACTTCCTGGGCGCGCAGGGAGGCGGGATCCTCAATGCGCTCCATAGACGGCACCAGGCCCTCGCGGGTGGCGAAGGCGAAATCGTCCCACAGGTAGGGATCGCCGGCGATGTTGATCTGGGTGGTCAGCTTGCGGTGGCCGGGGGCGGTGACGAAGAAGTGGATGTGGGCGGGACGGGTGCCGTGGCGGCCCAGCGCCTTGAGCAGCTTGTCGGTGGAGCCGCCGGGCGGGACGCTGTACCCGACGGGCATCTTGCTGCGGAAGCGGTAGCGGCCGTCGGCGTCGGTGCGGATGGAACGGCGCAGGTTGTAGGGACTCTGGCTGGGATCGAAGAAGGAATAGCAGCCGAGGTGGTTGGCGTGCCAGACTTCGACCAGCGCGCCGGCGACGGGTTTGCCGTCCGCGCCGCGCACCTGGCCTTGCATGAAGAGCACGTCGCCGGGCTGCTCATCCTGGTCGAGGCGCGCGCTGCCGAGCGATTCGGGGGCGCCGGCCACGTACAGCGGACCTTCGATGGTGCGCGGCGTGCCGCCGGAGATGCCCTGGCGCGCCTCGGCTTCGTCCAGACGCAGGTCGAGCAGGTGCTCGAAGCCCAGGCCGGCGGCGATCAGGCCCCATTCGCCGTTGCGGCCCGCCTCGGTCAGGTAGCTGGCGGCCTTCCAGAATTCGTCCGGCTGGACATCCATTTCCTCGATCGTCATGAACAGGTCACGCACGATGCGGTTGACGATGGCTTGTACGCGCGGGTTGCCGCTGGCGGTCTCGGTGCTTTCGATCTTGCCCAGCAGTGCTTCGATGGCTTGCTTGTCCATATCAGTCTCCTTATTAAGTACTATAGGTCGGTTCACAGCGCCCGGAACAGCGGGCTGCGTGCGGCTTGCCCGGCGTCGGCAGCCGACAGGAACTTCTCGGTGAAAATGTCTTTCTCGAACAGGCGACCCTGCATCAGCGCCGAGATGCTGGCTTCGATCATCGGCGGCGGACCGCACAGGTAGGCGCGCCAACCCCGGAAGTCCTGGTTGAAGCGGCGCACCACGTGTTCATGCACGTAGCCGCGTGCGCCGCTCCACGCCGAACTTTCCGGCTCGCTGGACAGCACTGGCAGGTACTCGAAATTGGGGTGCTGCGCGGCCAGCTGCTCGAACTCACCCCGGTAATACAGCTCGTCCAGCGTGCGCGCGCCCTGTACCAGCCGGATCTCGCGCGAGTCTCCGCTCTTCAGCAGGTCGAGGATCATGGAGCGGGGGCTGGACAGGCCGGAGCCGCCGGCGATGAACAGCAGGGGGCGCGGATCGCTCTTGCGCACGAAGAAGCGCCCCAGTGGTCCGGATAATTGCACCTGTTCGCCGACCGCCAGCCGCTCGTGCACATAGGACGTCACTTTCCCCGCCCGGCACCAGCCGGATATTCAGCTCGATCTCGCGCGACGAAGGCGCGGAAGCAATCGAGAAAGCGCGCGGTGCCGCTTCACCGGCCAGCCAGACATTCACGTACTGGCCCGGCTGATATCGCAGCACCTCGCCGTCTTCGATTTCCAGGAACACACCCTTGATGGTGGGCGTGAGCGATTCGATGCGCGTCACGCGCGCCTGGAAGTCCAGCAGCGGCAGGCACTGCGCATCGGGGTCGGGATCGATATCGGCCTCGATGGTGAGGTCCGATTGCATCGTGGCGCAGCAGGCGAGACATTGCCCTCGTCGCGCTCGAAGTCCATCAGCGCGAATGGCGACGCCTCGCCGTGTTCCAGTTCGCCGCCGTTGGTCTGCACCTTGCAGGTGCCGCACAGGCCATGACCGCAGGCATGCTGCAGCCATACGCCGGCGCGCAGGCAGGCGTCCAGGATGGTCTGGCCTTCGGCCACGTCTACGGTCTGGCCGAGCGGTTCGATTGTCAGTTGGTAGCACATACGAGCCTCCGATTAGTTGCCGCTGCCGCCGATGCCACGGAGTGCAGGTGTCTGCAGGCGCAGCAGGGATTTGTGACCCAGACCGTTGTCCGCCAGGCTGGCCTCCATATCCGGTGTGAACGGTTCGCCGGAGCGCAGCCAGATGGCTTCCTTCCAGTCGATGGACGCGCCTTCGGGATGCGCGGAGAGTAAAGACGGCAGGACTTCGCTCACCAGCGCCTTGAACGGCATGGTGGGCGGCAGCGGAAGCGTGAAGGGGCTGCAAAACAGCATGTGGCGATCCCACCCGAAGTAGACGAGCTGGTTGCCGTGGAAGTTCTCCACGCGGTCACGGACTTCGCCCTCGTAGTCCGGCGCTAATGCGATTACTGGCATGATGGTCTCCTTGCGAGCTTACGCCGCGTTCTGGTTGTTGGCGGTCCAGCGCTCCCAATTGGCGCGGTCGGCGGATTCGGCGTAATCGCCGCGGTCTTCCGGCTTCAGGTTGTACCAGTCCAGTACTTCGGGCAGCGAAAGCGCCACCGCAATTGCCCTGAAAGATCTGATGCACCGGCAGCCAGGCCTGCACATATTTTTCCGGTTCGCCTTTGAAGATGTCGCAGCAGCCGTCGGAGCAGAAGTGGTAGCTGTCGCCCTTGTGCTTCACTTCGCGGTAGCAGATTTGCGACGGGTCGCCCGGCTCCGGGAAGGCCATCGGAATCTGGCACACCTGGCACAGCATCGGCAGGCCGGGATTGCTCCAGCGCTTGCCAGCCTTGTGCTGTTCCTGCCAGTAGCGCAGGCGCGGCAGGTGGTGCTTCTCGAAGCTGTTTGGATACTGCTCCTTCAGCCATTGCAGCTCGCTTTCTTCCGGCACCCAGGTGTGGAAGGCGGCGGCGTGGTTGAAGTTGTAGAAGATGGACCAGGCGATATGCGACAGGTGATCCTTTTCCTGGGCAGCCTGCTCGTGGTACTTGGGCATGCGCACGCCATAGCGGGCCAGGTCGGCGAACAGGGCGCCGCCGTTCTGCTCGAAGTAGATCTCCCACGCTTCCTTCCAGCTCATTACGCGCTTGGGCAGCATGTAGTCCATCATCATTGCCACCAGCGTGAGCAGGCGATAGCCACGCCAGAACCATTTGTCCACCCACTTCTGGATGATCGGCAGGTTGGCGGGGTCCTGCTCCAGCATGAACTTCACCACTTCCAGGCCGAGCGTCATGTGACGCGATTCGTCGGACTGGGCGGAGAAGCCGAAAGTCACGGTGGCCATGTCGCCGTTGTAGGCGGCGCCGGACATGAAGGGCATGAACAGCAGATTGGTCAGCACGTACTCGAAGGAGAAGGAGATGGCGGTGATGAACTCGAACGGGCCCGCCGTCATCGCATCTTCGAAATAGGACTTCGGTACGGACAGGTACCACAGCCGGTCGTGCATATGGCGCCAGTCGGAGAAGCCGTTGAAGAATTTGTTGTACTGGCTGATGGTGTGGATCTGCGTCTGGCAGTGGCGCAATTCATCGACTGACTGCATCTGGCAGGCGACGCGGGCGCCCACGCCGCGCAGGTTGCGGCCGGCCATGGCGAAGCCGCGATGCGCCGCATATTCCAGCGGAGAGACGCCGGTGAGGAAGAGCTTTAACGCGTTCACGTAGCGCGCATCGGTCACGTTCAGCTGGCCGTTATTTTGCTGGAAGGCGTCGATAATGGCGTAAAGCTTGCGCTCTTTCTCGGACTGGAATTTCCAGTAAGCGTCCATCGTCATGCGGAAGGGGTCTTCCCAGCCATCCCAGTCATGGATGATGATGCCTTCGAACTTATCGTGCGGGAAGACGGCGTCCATCGACTGGTAGGTGGTTTCCCAGCCCAGGTCGCGCGTCAGCAGGGCGTATTTGTCCCTGATCGACATCTTCGGTGTGGGCTTGGCGCCTGCCTTATCCTGTGCCGGCATGGTTGCGGTGTTCATTTGCTTGTCTCCTTATGGATGTTTAACGCCAGGCCAGCACGAACTGGTCTTCGGTTTCTTCGATATTGCCGGCCAGTGAGATGAGGCCAAGCTGCAGTTCCTGCACGTCCCAGTTGCGGCCGATGCGGTCTTCGATCGAGGCGCGGTTGATTTCCAGGCGCCCCGGCGCATCGATCTTCACCATGGCGGGATAGCGGTGCACGGTGGCGTGCGGGTTGTCGGTTTCGATGGCGTCGATGACGGGACGCATATCGTCGTTCGCCTGCAGGGCGATGAATACGAGTTGGCCGCTCATCATGCTTCTCCTTCGCGCGACAGGCCGAGCGTGGCCAGGCGCTTTTCCAGCGGGGCGGTAACGGCTGCCAGCACATCGGCGCCGTCTGCGCCGAACAGGCGGTTTGCGACGGGGCCAAGTGCTGCAGCAAAGCGGTCCAGCCATCCGAAAGCAAAGCCGGAGATGCGAGCGGTGTTGGCGCTGCTTTCCTGGGCCGCCGTCTTCACGACCGCATCGACCCAACGTGTGGTCTCGGCATGCCAGGTCTGCATGAAGTCCGTGGCCAGCGCATAGGCGGCGCCGTGCGCGAGGGACAGTTGTGCGTCCAGCTTCTGGAAGAACAGCGGATAGACCAGTGCGTCGAACACCAGGTTCTGCGCGACGAACAGTTCGAACCAGTCCTGGCGCACGATCAGGTCTTCCACAGCGTGGCGGGTAGGCTGCCAGGCGGCGTCTTCAAGCCATGCAGTCTTCGCTGCATCGACGGCGGGCTTGCCGCCGATCAGCAGGCCGATGCGCGTGAGGTACTGCGCCAGCGCCAGGCGGTCCATGGTGTGGAACATGCCCGCTTCGGTGATCGCGGAGCCGTAGCCGTAGGCGGTGATGGACGCGTTGTTCATATTGGCGGCCCATTCGGTGTGGCGCAGAACGACGACGGTGGTGGTCAGCAGGTCCTTCACGTCCGCAGGCAGGTTCGCCAGCAGCGCGCGCTGTTCGAGGAACTCCAGGTTTTTCTCCATCGATTCCTGCTGGCGCGCGCGGGTGTTCACGTAAGTGCCGTAGTAAAACTGGCGCGGGTCCTTCAGCGCGTACCAGTCGACCATGACGACCGCCGTGCGCCGCTTGTCATACAGTTCGTATTGCGGCTGCCACAGCGGGCGGTAGTGGAAGCTGGTGTCCGGCTGAAGGTCATACATCGCTTCCTGGTAGCGTGTGGCCGGCTTGTCACCGCCCAGCCGGCGGGCGATGTTGGCGAAGGTCTGGCGTATCGGCTTGACGCTGTCTGTGCGGATATCGATTTGCATTGCTATGTCTCCTGGTTGTTTTCCTTGTGAGCCCGTTCGCCGGGAACGCTGTCGTGCCAGTGGCGGCGTTCGTGCTCTAGTTGTCCGGCCGGCGCATCGGGCAGCACGGTGGCCTGCTGCTGGCGACGGAAGGCTTCGTACTGGGATGGACGCATGGTCAGTTCTACGCACAGGTCCGGGTCGCCGATGGAAAATTCGAACTGCACCCATACGGGATCGCGCGAAACAACCCGCACGAAGCGGCCCGGGTATGCAGGGCGCTTGATTCATGTCTCCTCCTGTTTTTCGTTGGTGCCGCAAGAGCTATTTAGCAATCGGCGTGCCACAAGACTAAGTGCTTGAATCCAAAGGGGAGAGGCGTTTGCAGGCCGCGCGGCATGGCGCGCGGCTTCATGATTTCATGAGGGGCTGAAACGGTGCTTCAGCAAATGCGGAGGGGCGTTACTTGAGGCCTTTCAGCTTATCCAGCCGGTAGGCGAGTTGCGGTCGGGTGATGCTGAGCAGGCGCGCAGCATGGGTGATGTTGCCCTCGGCCTTTGCGAGGGCCGTGCGGATCAGGCGGGCTTCTAGCTGGTCCAGGCTGAAGCCTTCAGCAAGCAGTTGTTCGCACAGTTCGTCGTGGCCGGGATCTGCGGTTTGCGTAGCCGATGCATGCAAGTGGCCGGTGGGGTCGATGGCTTTCATTCCGCCGGGCTCCGTCAGCGAGGGGAAAAGGGCATGCTCGTCGATCATCTGGTTGCTGTCCGTGAGGATCACGCCGCGCTCGATCATGTTTTCCAGTTCGCGGATATTCCCCGGCCACTGGTAGTGCATCAGCGCGCGCATGGCCTTGTCCGAAACGCCGGATGTGCGCTTGTTGTACAGCGTGTTGTACTTGCTGACGAAGTGCTCCGTCAGTAGTGGGATATCTTCGGTGCGCTCGCGCAGCGGCGGGATATGCACGGGATAAACGTTTAGGCGGTAATACAGGTCGGCTCGGAACTTGCCATTGGCCACGGCCTGTTTCAGGTCTTCGTTGCTGGCGGCGACGATGCGCACATTGATCTTGTGGACTTGCGTGCCGCCCACCCGTTCCAGTTCGCCTTCCTGCAGCACGCGCAGCAACGAGGCTTGGGCGCGTGGCGAGAGTTCGACCACTTCGTCCAGGAAGATCGTGCCCTGGTTGGCGCGCTCGAATTTGCCAGGCCTGCTGACCGTCGCGCCGGTATAGGCGCCTTTCTCGACGCCGAACAGTTCAGCCTCGATCAGGTCCGGTGGAATGCTGGCGCAGTTGACCGCGACGAAGGGTTGGTCGGCGCGCGGCGACGCGGCGTGCAGGCCGCGCGCAAACACTTCCTTGCCTGCACCCGTTTCTCCGGAAAGCAGCACATTGGCCTTGCTGGCGGCCGCGCGGTGAATCAGCTGGCAGGCTTCCCTGAAGGCGCGCGAGCGCCCGACGGAATTGCTGATCGCGTCGCGCTTGCCGGCCTTGATGGTTTCCTGCAGTTCGCTGACCTGGCTTTGCAGGGCGAACAACTCTTCGGCGAGGGAGTCGCGCGGCAGCATGCGTTCCATTTCAGCGTGGTCTTCCCACTCCTCGGCGGGCTTGCCGACGATTTCGCAGTGGGCATGGCCGCAGCCTACGCAGGCCACTTCCTTGTAGATGATGGGGCGTCCCACGAAATAGGTGGTGTAGCCGCTGGCGTAGCCAAGCTGGCTCCAGCACACAGGGTCCTTGCTGATGTCGTGATGCTGGAGGTAGACCTGGGCCTCGAAGGAGTTGCGCCATTCGAAGCGGCCGAAGAAGCTGCCCTTCTCAAGATCGAGATCCAGTTCGAGTGGCGTCACATGGACCAGGCCACGGATGCTGTGCAGTTGCGGCCCCACCATGAAGGCCTGCTCGATCGGCAGGTCTGGACGCAGCTTGCGCGCGACTTCCGCGTCGCGCAGGCCGGACTGGTAGCCGAAGCGCATCAGCAGTGCGCGGGCGCGCTGCATGCCGATGGTCTCGACCAACTCATCGCGCAGCGTGCCCAAGCGGCTGCCGGATTGAGCATCACGCGCTGCTCGTGCAGCCAGATGGTGCCCTGGTCTGGATCGAAACGGATCTGAGCCAACAGATCCTCATTGGACGGTAACTGCGGGGTCTCCACTGCCAAACTCCTGCTCGTTTGTCGGTTTTATCGGCCAATAGTGCCACAGAAATCCGCGTCTTGCGCCTCATCATTTGATGAGGTGCACCTCACCAAATGCTGAAGCGGAGCGCCGGGTTTTTGCGTGTCTTCCCTCTGTTATTGCAATGGCATGGTCGTTGCGTACAGCCCCGCTACGACAACACAACAAAGGAGACGCAATGAAAAGGGCAGCCATTTTTACCACCATGCTGATGCTCGCCAACGACGCGGCTTATGCGACCGAAGGCGCGGGGCTGGGCGTGTATCCGGATGGCCTGGAGAACTTCATGTCGGGCGCTTTGCCGCCGCCTGGCTTGTACGGCATCGCTTACGCCGGCGGCTTGCGTTACGACTCGATCCGCGATGGCGCCGGCAATCGCGTAGATGTGCCGAATTTCAGGGTGAAGGTCGGCGTGGCAGCGCCTCGGCTGGTGTGGGTGACGGGGCAATCGATCCTGGGCGGGCAACTGGCGCTGCATGTGGTGGCGCCGCTGCTGGATGTGGATGTGCGCGCGGGGGCCGGGCGCTGGAAGAACCAGGGGCTGGGCGATATGACTTTCGGCGCGGCCCTCGGATATCACGCCTCGCCCAGCCTGCATTATCTTGTCTCGCTGGATGTGGTGGCGCCAACCGGCAGTTACGACCGTGACGACCCTGCGAGCCTGGGCAGGAACATCTGGACCGTACAGCCGGTGCTGGCGGTCAGCCTTGTGCAGCCGAGCGGATGGAACCTGGACGTGAAGGCCATGTACGATATCAATCGCCGCAACCGCGATACCGGCACGCGTTCGGGACAGGCGCTGCATGCCGACTACTCGGTTGGGTGGGGATTCGGCAATGGCTGGGTGGCGGGACTGGGCGGTCACGTGTATCGCCAGACCACCGGCGATAAGGGCCCCGGCGCCGCGGACAAGGCGCGCGCCTATGCGCTCGGACCTGTGCTGAAGTACGATAGCGGCAGGGGCTGGTTCCTGACCGCCAAGCTGCAGGAGGAGCTCGGGGTACGCAATCGTCCGCAGGGACGCCAGTTTTATTTGAAAGCGGTGCTGCCGCTATAAGGAAAGGGAGGCAAACGATGACACGGGTTCGCGTTGATGGCTACACCATTTCGCTCGACGGATACGGAGCAGGTCCGGATCAGGACATCAACAATCCGCTCGGCGTGGGCGGGAGGATCTGCACCAGTGGCTGGTGCCGAGCAAGGACGTTCCAGCAATCCGTGTTTCGCAAGGGCGGCGGTACGACCGGCGTTGACGACGATTTCGCTGCCCGTGGCTTCGAGAATGTGGGAGCCTGGATTCTCGGAAGGAATATGTTCTCTCCCGATCGCGGCGACTGGCCGAACCCGGACTGGAAGGGCTGGTGGGGCGACAATCCACCGTATCACGTTCCCGCCTTCGTGCTGACGCATTACGCTCATCCCCCGATCGAGATGGAAGGCGGTACGACCTTCCACTTTGTCACCGGCGGCATTCGCGAAGCGCTGGAGCGCGCACGCGAAGCCGCTGCCGGCAAGGACGTGCGCATCGGCGGCGGGGCGAGCACCATCCGGCAGTACCTGCGCGAAGGCCTTATCGACGAACTGCACATCGCGATCTCGCCGATCCTTCTTGGCAGGGGCGAGCCGCTGTTCGAAGGGCTGGACCTGCGGGCGCTGGGATACGAATGCGCGGAATTCGTGGCTTCGGAGAAGGCCACGCATATCGTCCTGCGGCGAGGCGGCTGAAGCCCGCTTCGCAGCAGCGTCAGAACGCGTGCATGGACCTACGCTGGCGCAATGACTCGAACAGGCTTTTCATGTCGTCAGCGTCGGAGCCATGCCATGCCGGCGCGCACTGGTAACGCAATTCCAAGGGAGGCCTTATGCGTGCGCCGCCCGAAAGCAGCCGCTGGATAATCTGGGAAGGGACTTTTTCACTGATCAAATAGGCGATGGCATAGCGCCATCCACATTTCTCGGCCAAGTCAAGGGCGTCATCAATGACGCCATGCCAGCCGAGCGCTCATGCGGCGTTCCTCGAAAACTCAATAGCACATCTGTCTCCAGTTTTTCGCTTGGCTACGTGGCCGCGCGATATTTTCTGGTGTCCGCCACCTTAACATGGCTGAGGTAGCAAATGCGATGGCCGGATGCCGTTCAATGCTTAATTTGTTGGCAGCAGGGCGACAGTCTTGCTCGAGAGTTTTACTAGTGCATCAATCGCGTATTTCCTCCAGTAATTCCGGGTACTTGTCCAGCAGCTTCAATAGTTTGATTGTGGAAATGCTTGGACGCGCTTTGCCGGTTTCGTAGCGCGAAAATGCGTTCACGCCGCCGCCGAAAATCTCGCCGGCCTGGCGCTGGTCGAGTTGCAATTTCTTGCGCACCGCGACGATGTATGCGGGATCTACCAGCCCGCTGTTCACTAGTCGCTGGTACTCGCCGATTTTTGCCATGCACGGATCGGCGGCTTCGCGATCCAGCACGATCTCGCCGCAAGCGTCGCAATAGTCGCCCGATACTCCGGCTATCACCGTCTCCCGGCCTTTGTAAGAGTAGGGCACGTCGCGGGTGTCATGAACAGGGGACGCGGCCCCGCAAGCAGGACAATTTTTCATTTCGCAGCTCCTTGAACGAAAGGATAAGAACGTTGTCAACGACGGTCAGCTTGATATACGGCGCAATGCCTTCAGTAGTGTGGCCGTGGTAGACGTCCTGCCTTTGCGCAGTTTGCCGCTGTGATAGTGGCGCGGACTTGGCCGGAATAGACGGATGGCGGATTCGCACTGCCGCGCTTTGTGAAAAATCGAAGAGAGGTTGGGAAACCGAAAGTTTGCGCAACCATTTCGGCGGGCGAGTGTGCTATTGTTCGAATCCCGACAGAAATGATTGCGCAAACATGGCTCGCTTCAAGATCAAAGGACTTCGCTGGTGGATGATTGGCCTGGTCATGCTGGGGGCCATCATCAACTACCTGACGCGCAGCACGCTGGCGGTGGCGGCGCCGACGCTGCTGAAGGACCTGAACATTACCGCTCAGGAATACTCGTACATCACCGCCACCTTCCAGGGCGCGATCATGTTGCAGCCGCTGGCCGGTTATGTGCTGGACGTGATCGGACTGAAATTCGGTTTTGCGATGTTTGCGACCGCGTGGTCGATGATCTGCATGGCGCACGGCTTCGCCACCAACTGGCAGGCGCTGGCCGGACTGCGCGGCCTGCTGGGACTGGCCGAAGGATGCGCGAATCCGGCCGGGATGAAGGCGGTGTCCGAATGGTTCCCCGCGAAAGAGCGCGGACTGGCGGGTGGCATCTTCAATATCGGTGCGTCGTTCGGCTCGATGCTGGCGCCGCCGCTGGTGGTCTGGGCCATCCTGCACTACAACTGGCAATCCGCCTTCGTGATCACCGGCGCGCTGGGCCTGGTATGGGTGGCGGGCTGGCTGCTGCTGTATGACGCGCCCGCAAAGCACCGCCGCCTGTCGGAAGAAGAAGCCAAGCACATCGTCGAGGGACAGGAACTGCACCTGCAAGGCGACGGCACGCGCCCATCGATCATCAGCATCATGAAGATGCGTAATTTCTGGGGCATTGCCCTGCCGCGCTTCCTGGCGGACCCCGCCTGGGGCACGCTGGCGTTCTGGGTTCCGCTCTACCTGACCACGGTGCGCCATTTCGACCTGACGCAGATCGCCATGTTCGCCTGGCTGCCATTCCTCGCCGCCGACCTGGGCTGCCTGTTCGGCCCGACCGTTGCGCTGGCGCTGCAAAAGCGCGGAGTAAAACTGATCAATGCGCGCAAGGGCGCGTTCACTGTCGGCGCCTGCATGATGATGGGCGTGGCCTTCGTCGGCTTCGTGGACAGTCCTTATGCCGCCATCGCCTTGCTCTGCCTGGCCGGCTTCGCGCACCAGACCTTGTCCGTCACCGTGATCACGATGGCGTCCGACCTGTTCCGCCGCAATGAAGTCGCCACGGTGGCCGGCATGTGCGGCACCTTCGGCAATTTCGGACTGCTGCTGTTCTCCCTGCTGATCGGCGGCCTGATGGCCACCGTCGGCTACACGCCTTTCTTTGTCAGTCTCGCCGTGCTGGACCTGGTAGCCGCAGCGCTGCTGTGGATCCTGGTGCGCGAGCCCAAATCATCATGATCCAGAACCCCATCCTCCGCGGCTTCAATCCCGACCCCTCCATCGTGCGCGTGGGCGACGACTACTACATTGCCACCTCCACCTTCGAATGGTATCCGGGCGTACAGATCCACCACTCGCGCGACCTGGTCAACTGGCGCCTGCTGACGCGTCCACTCACGCGCGCCAGCCAGCTCAATATGCTCGGCGCACCCGACTCCTGCGGCGTTTGGGCGCCGTGCCTGACTTACGCGGATGGCCTGTTCTGGCTGATCTACACGGACGTGAAGCGTTACGGACGCACGTCCACCGGCGGCGCCACCGGCAGCGCCTCGCTGCGCGACTTCCACAATTACCTGGTCACCAGTCCGAACATCGAGGGCCCCTGGTCCGACCCCATCTTCCTGAACAGCAGCGGCTTCGACCCATCGCTGTTTCATGACGACGATGGCCGCAAATACCTGCTGAACCAGCTGTGGGACCATCGTCCCGGCAGCAACCGCTTCGCCGGCATCGTGATGCAGGAATACTCGGTGGAAGAGGGATGCCTGATCGGCAAGCGCGAGAACATCTTCAAGGGCACGCCGCATGGCCTGACCGAAGCGCCGCACCTCTACAAGCGCAACGGCTACTACTACCTGCTCACGGCCGAAGGCGGCACCGGCTGGAACCACGGTGTGACGATGGCGCGCTCGCGCGAGCTGCACGGCCCTTACGAGCTGCATCCCGATACGACCATCCTCAGTTCGCGCAACCGTCCGGATGCGGAACTGCAGCGCGCCGGCCACGCCGACCTGGTGGAAACGCAGGATGGGCAAACGTATATGGTCTACCTGTGCGGCCGTCCGCTGCGCAACCGCGGCACCTGCACGCTGGGCCGCGAGACCGCCATCCAGCCCATGGTCTGGGTGAGGACGGCTGGCTGCGCACGCTCGACGGGCAGGGCTCGCCCGAGTTGCAGCCCGCAGCACCAGGGTTGCCGGAGCACCGTTTTGCCGAAGCGCCGGTGCGCGAAGATTTCGACGGCGAGCAGTTGCCGCCAGCCTTCCAGTGGCTGCGCACGCCGTGGCCGGAGGGGCTGTTCAGCCTGACCGAACGGCCGGGCCATTTGCGCCTGTTTGGCCGCGAAAGCGTGGGCAGCCAGTTCCGCCAGGCGCTGATGGCGCGCCGCCAGCAGTCGCACTGCTACAGCGCGTCAACGGTGGTCGAATTCGAGCCGGAACATTACCAGCAGCAAGCGGGCCTGATCTGCTATTACGGCGCCGCCAAATTCCACTACCTGTACATCACGCATGACGATGAAACAGGCAAGCACCTGCGCGTGATGAGCAGCCTGCCCAACCATGTGCAGACGGACACCTTTACCGCGCCGATCCCGCTGCCCTCCGGCGTGCCCGTCCAGCTGCGCGTGGAAGTGGACGAGGAGCGCCTGTACTTCGGCTATCGCCTGGGTGATGGCGAATGGCATTGGCTGCCGCAGATGTTCGATGCCAGCATCCTGTCCGACGAAGCCAACGCGCCGGGCCAGCCCAATTTCACGGGCGCCTTCGTGGGCATGGCCTGCCAGGACATGGCCGGCACGGCGCTGCATGCCGACTTCGACTATTTCGAGTACCGCGAGCGCGAATATTGCATGGACGCACGGCGCAGTTAGCGCAAGGGCGCATCAGTGGCGACCCTCGGGCAAGGATTCCAGTACGATAAGTCCAGCTCGAGAGGCAACTCATGGTGCAATCACATGTTGCGAATTTCGCGCCCGACAGAACCGTTTCGGCGGAGTCATTGCGCCTGGTAGAACTCATACCTTGCGCTGCTTTGCTGTATTCAGACGCAGAAGCGATTCTCGCCGCGAACAGGATGTTTTGCGAACTGCTCGGCTATACCCAGGCCGAGCTGGCGCGCCTGGGCCTTGCCGACTTCACGGACGGCGAAGACCGTCAGCGCGGTGACGACGCGCGCGCCCAGTTCCTGCAAAACGCAGCTGGCGAAGTGTCGTTCCGGCAACGGTACAGGCGAAAAGACGGGGAGGGCATTGCCTGCGAAGTGGCGCTCGAGTGCATCGCCGACGCACAGCCGGTCCAGTACCTCGCGGTGGTGCGCCAGCTCAGCATCCAGCATCCGAGGGAAGCCGGCCAGCTGGCGAGCGATGATGAGCTCATTCTGAAATCCGTTGCCGAAGGTTTCGTGGTCCTAGACCGCGAATTTCGCGTGCTGCGCATCAACGATGAAGCGCTGCGCATCGATGGCCGTCCACGTTCGGCTTTCCTCGGCCGGACGTATTGGGAAATCTGGCCCGGGTCGGAAGACTTGCTCCTGGCCGACGCCTACCGCAGGGCGATGCGCGACCGCGTTGAACTCACGGTGGAACAGCTCTACCGCCACAACGGGCGGGAGTTGTGGATCAAGGCCCGCGCCACTCCGCTGCGCGATGGCCTGCTGGTGTTTTACCGCAATATCACCGGCCGCAAGCGCGCCGAAGAGGAACTGCGGGAAAGCGAAGCAAGATTCCGCACGATTGCCGATTCGATGCCGCAAATCGTCTGGTCCACCCAGCCCGACGGCTACGACGACTATTTCAACCGGCAATGGCATGAATACACGGGCGTGCCCGAAGGCGCGGCGCATGGCGATGCCTGGGTGAACCTGTTCCATCCCGACGACGTTGCGCAGATGGAGCAGCGCTGGGGGCACAGCCTCGCCACGGGCGAGCCATACGAGGCCGAATTCCGGTTGCGCCACCGTTCCGGCAACTACCGCTGGTGGCTGGCGCGCGCGCTGCCGGTGCGCAATGAGCATGGCGAGATTGTGCGCTGGATGGGCACGTCCACCGATATCCACGAACGCATCCTGATGCAGGCCGAACTGCAGGACATCCAGGTGCGCCTGCAGGCGGCGCTGAATGCCGCCGAAATCGGCACGTGGACCTGGGATATCGCGGCCGACCAGGTGCATGCGGATAGCAATCTGGCAGCCATGTTCGGCATTTCGCCAGCGGTAGCCGATGGCGGACCGATCGACGCCTATTACGCTGTGATCCATCCGGACGACGTAGCTGCCGTGCGCGGCGGCATCGACAAGGCGCTGGGCCTCCGGCGAGCCATACTACGAGCAATTCCGGGTGTGCGATGGGGCGGGGCGCGCCCGTTTCATGCAAGGCCGCGGCACCGTGTTCAGCGGCGCAGAAGGGAAGCCGCGGCAAATGTCCGGCGCCGTGCTCGATGTCACCCGCCAGCTGCAGGCCGAAAGCGCGCTGAAGTCCAGCGAGCTGACCTTTCGCACGCTGGCGGACAATATCCCGCAACTAGCCTGGATGGCCGACGCGGACGGCTACATTTTCTGGTACAACAGCCGCTGGTTTGAATACACCGGCACCACGCTGCAGGAAATGCAGGGCTGGGGCTGGACAAAGGTGCATCACCCGGACCATGTGGACCGCGTGCTGGCGCTGTACCGCAAGCGCATCGTGGAAGACCAGGAAACCTGGGAAGACACGTTTCCCCTGCGCGGTGCAGACGGCCACTATCGCTGGTTCCTGTCGCGCGCCGTGCCGATCCGCGATTAGCAAGGGCATGTGGTGCGCTGGATGGGCACGAACACTGACATCACGCTGCAGCGCGAAGCGGAGGAAGCGCTGCAACAGTCTAACCAGCGCAAGGACGACTTCCTGGCGATGCTGGCGCACGAACTGCGCGGGCCGCTGGCGCCCATCAGTACCGCCGCGCAGCTGCTCAGGCTGGGCGCGCGCAATCCGGAAAACATCCAGCGCTCCAGCGACATCATCGACCGTCAGGTCAAGCACATGACCGAGCTGGTGGACGATCTGATGGATGCGTCGCGCGTGACCCGCGGCCTGGTGTCGATCGAGCAGGAAGTGGTCAGCGTGTCGCTGGTCGTGCACACGGCCGTCGAGCAATCGCGCCCGCTGATCGAAGCGCGCAAGCAGCAGCTGGTGCTGGACATGAGCGAGGACGGCGGTACCGTGCTGGGAGACCGCACGCGCCTGATCCAGGTACTGGCCAACCTGCTGAACAATGCCGCCAAATACACGCCGCAGGGAGGCCGGATCGTGCTGAAGGTGACAGCCCGCGAACACGAGGTCGATATCTGTATTTCCGACAACGGCATCGGCATGGATACGTCCCTGTTGCCGCATGTCTTCGAGCTGTTCACCCAGGCCGAGCGCACGCCGGACCGCAGCCAGGGCGGGCTCGGTCTCGGGCTGGCGCTCGTGAAGAGCATCGTCGCACTGCACAATGGCCATATCACCGCCGACAGTGCAGGGCGCGGCATGGGCAGTACCTTCACCGTCTCGCTGCCCCTGCATGCGGCGCCGCCGGGCGCGCGGCCGCTGCGGATTCTGCTGGTCGACCTGGCCGATGACGATGAAGCCATTTTTTCCACGGCACTGCAGGCGGACGGGCACACCGTCATCCTGTGCCACGACGGCGCCTGCGCCCGGGCGCAGGCCAGCGAGCAGCATCCGGACGCGGTGTTGATCCGAGCCGATCAACCCGGCGTTGAAGTCTACGCTCTTGCACGCCAGCTGCGGGCGCTGCATCCTGACCGGCACGCGGTTTACATTGCGCTCACCGAGTCCGGCCAGTCGCACGACAAGATCATCGCCCGTGGCGCCGGTTTCGATTACCACCTGGAACGGCCGGTCTCGATGTCCAGCCTGCGGGCCATCCTGCCGAGTGCACATGGAGGCGAATCAGGCGCCGCGTGACAATCTGTGAATCTCGCGCGCCCCCGTCATTGCTACGCTCGATCCTCCAACAATCATCGGGGAGAGAGCAATGAACAAACGGAAAGTCCTCTGTGCGTGCCTGCTTGCAATGGCTGCCGCGCCCGGCCTGTCCAGTGCGGACATCCTTGGCTCGACCACAATCTTGCGGGGCATGCACTACACGCTGTATGACCTTGACCCGAACGATGGCGTGACGCCGTCGCTCACGTTCGATCCCACGCCATATGAGCGGGCAATGTGGAGCTCCGTCAGTGCGGAGTGGGTGCAGAACGGCAGATGGGGTGGTTCGACTCATCAGGAAGGATGGCCGGATCACGCAGGCAATCCGCTGTCGCTGGTCACCGAAGGGAATGCGTATCGATCTTCCGTAGACCTGAACGGACGTGCCGATGTCGCGACCCTTTCCCTTGCCAGCTCCAACGAAATCCACATGGACAAGAACGTGCTGCGGCGTGCCTATTCCAGCGTGCAGGGAGATCCTTATTCGTTCACGCTGTCCGCGAATACCAGGGTGGTATTCGGAGGAGAGATGATAACGTCGGCCAGCATCCAGGGACAGAAGGGCCTGGGCCAATGGTACAACGTGAATGGCCAGATTTACCTCTGGCTGTATGAGGCATTCCCCAACAATCCGCCAACCTTCCACGACTACTACGGCGGTACCTACGGATATCACCATCTCTTCACCACCGAGGATCAGCTGGTTCAGCTGAATGAAACGTCGCCGGTCGAACTGGAGTTCTCGAACACCACCAACACCAGCCTCAACGGCGGGGTGCGCTTTAACATGGACACAAACGCTGGCGGCCAGCTCACCGCCATTCCCGTGGTGCCCGAGCCGGAGAGTTACCTGATGTTCGCGGCCGGGCTGGGCTTATTCAGCCTGGTCACAAGGCGGCGGACTTAGGCCGGCCCGGGCCCGTCACGACTGCCCGGCAACAGCCGCGCACTCCCGCGCGGCACGCACGCAATCGGCCATCTGAGGATGTGACGCGAGCAGAGCAGCCGTCTGCTCGCAATTCGTTGCGCAGGCAACGCAAATGATTTCAGCCAGCGAACGGCGACCATCCAGTGCCTTGCCGGCAGTCTCGCACATGGCGGCGCACTTGATGAGGGCCTCGATTTCCACGTCGCCAAGCGAAGAGGGCTGCGTCGACTCGATCAGCCGGGCAACTTCACGGTTGCACAAGTCGTGGCAAACCTTACAGGCGTCGGTGCATTTTTGATAGTCATCTTCCATGGCGCGACCGAAGATATCACGGGCTGTGTGAAGTCTTCGTTAACAAACTCGCTTTCCCTTATTTCAGATTTTCCGGTTGACTTTGCATTTTTGCGCGAATACTATAATCAGAATTCGGATTATGATTTAGCCTGATCCGGTTGCTTCGACAACAACTTCTGGAGACATCAATGCGCTTCTCAGTCTTTCTCAACGCCCGCACCATGCAGGCAGACGCGGACAAACAGCTGATCATCGACCTGGAGCAGCATGCGCTGCTGGCCGACAAACTGGGCTTCGACGCCATCTTTTTGCCGGACCACCATTTCAACGGCTACATGCCGGTCGCCAGCGACAGCTATATGTTTGCCGCCTACCTGGCGGCCAAGATGCCGAACATGCACTTCGGCTTCTCGGTCACATCCGTGCCGCTGCATCACCCGGTCCGTTTCGTTGAGCGCATCAACATCCTCGATCACCTGACCAAGGGCAAGCTGCTGGTCGGTATCGGCTCCGGCACCACGCCGGAGGAGATGATCGGCTTTGGCGTCAACTACAAGGACGCAGGCCGCATTGCCGAGGAAAACCTGCAAGCCGCGGAAGCCTTGTGGAGCAAGAAGATTGAAGACGAAGCGATCGAACTGCACGGCTTCCACAAAGGCCGCGTGCTGCAGCGTATCGCGCCGATGCCGTATGGCCAGAAGCATGCGCGCCTGATGCCGGTTGCGATGAAGGAAAGCAGCACCACCCGCGCAGCCGTCAATGGCTGGCCGGCGTTTATCCCTGCTTTCACGCCGCCGCAAATCGGCGGCCTGGAACCGTTGAAGCATGTGAAGAAGTACTTCTCCAGCTATCACGAGCAACTGCTGGCCGCCGGCCACTCGGACGAAACGATCGCCGATGCCCTGTCCTGGACCACGCACAGCTACCAGTGCGTGCACCTGGCGGAAACCGACGAGCAGGCGCACAAGGAAGTACTGGAAATCCTGAGCGGTTACCAGGAAGCGATCGACCGCGAAGCCGAGTTCAATGCCAAGGCAGAATCGGACGACGCGAACAAGAAAACCGACCGCACCGGCGGCGCACTGACCGAGGAATGGATGGCTACCTGGGCACTGTACGGCAGCCCGAAGACGGTCATCGAGAAGCTGCGCGCTTACGAGGAAGTCGGCATCGGCAACATCCTGTGCGGCACCACCACCGGCCCGCTGACCGAAAAGCGCCTCGCTTACGCAAACCAGACCCTGCGTCTGCTGGCGCAGCGCGTGATCCCCGCCTTCAATTAAAAGGCCGCCATGAGCACTGAACTGAGCCTGGACGAAATGGCGATGCTGACCGCCGGCGCGTCGATGTGGACGACAGCCGCGGTCCCGCATGCCGGCATCCCGTCGCTGATGATGGCGGACGGCCCGATGGGCGTTGCCGGTCCGCGCGTGGACGAACGCGATATCTCGCTGCTGACCCCATCGCCGCTGGCGCTGGGCGCCAGCTGGGATGCGGAGCTGGTGCAGAAAGTAGGACGACTGGTGGGCGGCGAGGCAATTCGCCGCGGCGTGGACCTGATGCTGGCGCCGAATCTGAATATGGCGCGCAGCCCGCTGGCCGGCCGTGCCTTCGAATACTTCTCGGAAGATCCGCTGCTGTGCGGCGCGCTGGGCGTGGCCTGGATTCATGGCTGCCAGTCGGTTCGGCACGGGTGCGGTGGCCAAGCACCTCGTGTGCAACGACAGTGAAACGCTGCGCGACCGCATGAACGCCGTGGTCGATGAGCAGACCCTGCGCGAAATCTATCTGCTGCCATTCGAAATGGCGGCCGATGCCGGTTGCGCAGGCATGCTCACGGCGTACAACAAAGTGAATGGCGACTGGTGCGCCGAGGCCGGTCCGGTCATCAGCGCGGCAAAGAATGAATGGCGCTTCCCCGGCGTGTTCATGAGCGACTGGTTCGGCACGCATTCCACCAACGGCTCGCTGCAGGGCGGGCTGGATCTGGAAATGCCGGGACCGGCGCGCTACCTGGGCGCACGCAGCGCGGCGGCTGTCGCCGAGGGCGTGGTGCCGCACGCGCGCCTGCATGATGCCGCCGAGCGCGTGGCCCGCGTGGCGCGCCGTTTCGGCAGCGGCAAAGGGCAGCCCATGGCCGATGCCGAGGCCAGCGAACTGCTGATCGAAGCCGCCGCCGCCGGCTTCACGCTGGTGCGCAACGAGCAGGCGATCCTGCCGCTCGATATCAAGCGCTGGCCGCGTATCGCGGTCATCGGACCGAATGCCAGCGCGCCCTGTTTCCAGGGCGGCACCTTCGCCAAGATTGCCGTGAAGCCGGACGCCGTGTTGCCGCTCGATGCGCTGCGCGCCCGTTTCGGCGATGCCGTCGTGTGCTACGAGCCGGGCGTCGATCCGCAGCCGAAGCTGCCGCGCATGCCTGTACGGCCGGCACGTTCGCTTGGCGATGGCTGCGTGAAGGGCATGACGCTGGACTATTTCGACAACGCCGCCTTTGAAGGCGAGCCGCTGCTCAGCGAAACGCGCGACACCAATTCCCTCACCTGGTTCCATGGCGTGCACGATGCCGGCGCACTGCAGCGCCACGCGGGTACGCGCGCCAGCGGCGTCTACCTGCCTGCCGAATCGGGTGAGCATCTGTTCTACGTTGGCGGCACGGGCGCGCTGCGCCTGCTGGTCGATGGCGTGGAAGTGTTCCGCCGCGACGAGGAGCTGGCGCCGGGCGATGTGATGGGCCGTCTGAAGAGCGGCGATGCGGACAGCGTGCCCGTCGCGCTGGAGCAGCGCAGGGCGGTGGAAGTGGTGGTTGAATTGTGCTACACCGCTGCGCGCTGCCAGGGCCTGTGGTACGGCGTGCGCGGCCCCGGCGGCGCGGACGCCATGATGGCGCGGGCAGTGGCTGCCGCGGAGAAGGCTGACGCGGTTGTCCTGGTCGTTGGCGAGACTTCCGATGCCAGCGTCGAATCCAAGGATCGGCCGGATACTCACCTGCCTCCCGAGCAGATCGCGCTGATCGAGCGGATCTGCGCGGCCAATCCCAACACCATCATCGTCACCAATGTCGGCCATGCCTTCGACACTCGCTGGGAGCAGCAAGCACGCGCAGTGCTGCACTGCTGGTATCCCGGCCAGGAATTTGGCGCCGCACTGGCGCAGGTGCTGGCGGGCGACCGCGAACCGGGCGGGCGCATGCCCGTCACGATCGCGCTGGAGGATAGCGACTACCCCGCGCTGTCGCTGCAGCCTGATGCCAACGGCGACCTGCATTACAGCGATGGCGTGCGGGTCGGCTACCGCGGCCTGGCCGCACGGGGCATTGCACCGCGCCAGGCTTTTGGCGGTGGCCGCGGATACGCCTCGTTCGAGATGCGCGACGCCAGCGTGCAGGCGAGCACCGAGGGTGCCTATACCGTTTCGCTGACGCTGCGTAACACCAGCACCCGCGCCGGCGCGGAAGTGGTCCAGGTCTATCGTGCCCAGCCCGAGCTGGCGCTGGTCGCCTTCGGCAAGTTCCAGCTGCAGGCGGGGGAAGAGCGCCGCGTTGAGCTGACTGTGGCGAAGCGCCGCCTGCAGCAATGGCGCGGGGAATGGGTCGCGATTCCGGGACCGATCGACCTGCTGATCGGCGCATCCAGTGCGGACCTGCCGCTTTCGGTACAAGTTCAAAACTAGCACCACCAGGAGACAAGCCATGAACCAGGCATTTTACGCAGCGGCCGCCAATGGCCGCACCCCATTCATCGTCGGCATTGGCGGCACCACGCGCCCCGGCTCCAGCACCGAAAGCGCGCTGCGCGAGGCACTGAAGCATGCCGAAAAACTGGGCGCGCGCACGCAGCTGTTCGGCGGCGAGGCGCTGGCCGCGCTGGATGGATATTCGCCGGAAGTGCGCGAGCGCAGCGAAGGCCAGCAGGCCATCGTGGAAGCGGTGCGCCAGGCGGACGCGGTGATCTTCGCTTCGCCCGGCTATCACGGCGGCGTGTCCGGCCTGGTCAAGAATGCCATCGACCTGCTGGAAGACTTGCGGGCGGACGAACGCGTCTACCTCGATGGCATGCCGGTGGGCTGCATCGTCACCGCCGCCGGCTGGCAGGGCTGCAATACCACGCTCGCTGCGATGCGTTCCATCGTGCACGCGCTGCGCGGCTGGCCAACGCCGCTGGGCGTTACGCTGAACACCGCCGGGACCAAGCTTTTCGGCAGCGATGGGCAGTGCCTGGACGACCAGGTTTCGTCCAGCCTGAAGTTGCTGGCGGAGCAGGTGGTAGGCGTGCGTGTGCCGCAGGCTGCAGCTCAATAAAAATTGGAATTTTAATTCTAAAAACTGTGCTATTCTTGACTGGACCATGCCACTGCACGCGATGCGGGGCATGCGAAAAACAATATAAAAAAGTCCAGAACATTCGGAGACAAGTGTGCATCAACCACCCGTTGCAAGGCGCGGTTTGCATCGCCATGCGCTGATTTTGACTGGCCTGTGTGCCGGCAGCGCAATGGCGCAGGAAGCGCCCCTGATTGAAGTGATTGTCACGGCCCAGAAAACGGCGCAGCCGGCATCGAAGACGCCGCTGTCGCTGTCCGTGATCGGCAGCGAAGAATTGCGCCAGGCCGGCGCCACGAATGCCGTGGCGCTGACCGAGCTGGCGCCCAACGTGCAGATTTCCACGGACCTGGGCAAGCTGCAGATTGCGATCCGCGGCGTCGTCAGCCTCGATACCAGCGAGAAGGGCGATTCGTCCACCGCCTTCAATGTGGACGGCGCTTACGTCGGCCGCAGCGAAGCGCAACTGGGCAGCTTCCTCGACCTCGAGCGCATCGAAGTGTTGCGTGGCCCGCAAGGCACGCTGTACGGCCGCAACGCCACGGCCGGCGCCATCAACCTGATCACCAACAAGCCGGGCAACAAGCTGGAAGGCCGCATCGATACCGACATCGGCGACTACGGCATGCGTCGCATCGAAGGCATGATCAATGTGCCGGTGAACCAGACGCTGGCGCTCCGTGCGGCGGCGACCACCGTCAAGCGCGATACCTATCTGCGCCCCGGACCGAACACCGTTGGCCTGGAAGACCAGGACGATAACGCGGCCCGCGTGCACGCGCTGTTCACGTTCACGCCCGCCACCAGCTGGCTGCTGACGGCGGAGCGCAGCAAGTCCGGCGGGAATGGCGGCAGCACGGTGCCGCTGACGAACTTCTTCACCGGCACGCCCATCGCAGGCGGCAACAACCTGCTGAACCCCGTCTACGTGGACCGTGGCGCCGACACGCAGCTGACCGCAGCGAGCAAGTTCATCGCAAGCGATACGCACAAGAACGACGTTGCCACTTCCCTGCGCTCGGAATTCAAGACCAGCCTTGGCCTGGCCGACCTGACTTACCAGTTCGCGCGCCTGCATGCGGAAGTGGACCAGGTCAATAACGGCAGCTATTTCGGCTTCCCGCTGTATAACGTCGTGGACGGCGAATCCACCCAGCGCACGCATGAACTGCGCTTCAATTCGGCCGGCAAGTCCGACCTGACCTGGGTGGCCGGCCTGTACTGGTTCAACGAGGAGATCTTCCGCGCCTCCACCTACAATACGCAGACGCCCGGCCCGCTGATCGTGGTGCCGTTCGCACCGCACGTGAGCAGCCATTCCAAGGCCGCGTTCGGGCAGGCAACGTACAAGGTCAATGGCCAGCTGCGCTTGACGGCTGGCGTGCGTACCACGCGCGATGAGAAATCCGGCCACGACCCGCTCAGCGGCAGCCCGTCCGGTCCCGGCTACACGGCGCATGTGGAAAGCTCGAAATCGAACTTCCGCCTGGCAGCCGATTACGACCTGAAGCCGGCAGTCATGCTGTATGGCAGCGTATCAACCGGCTACAAGGCCGGCGGTTTCAACGACACCAGCGGCTCTGGCTACAGGCCCGAAAACATCACCTCCGTCGAGGCGGGCGTCAAAGGCCGATTCCTGGACAACAAGCTGCGCCTGAGCGCCGCCGTTTTCCACTACGATTACAAGGATATGCAGCTGACTTCCGTCGTCTGCACCGGCGCGGGAACGGCGGCCAACTGCGGTGCGCTGACCACCAATGCTTCCAGCGCCAAGGTAAAGGGTGTGGAACTGGAGGGGCAGTATGCGCTGACGCCGGACGACCGCCTGAACTTTTCCGTCGCCACGACGGACGGCAAGTTCGACGACTACAAGCCGAATGGCGTGGATGACTGGTCCGGTCAGCAGATCGACCGCGCACCTGCCTACAACGCCAGCCTGGATACGCGCACACCTTCGCGCTGGAGAACGGCGCAAGCGTGGTGGCGCGGGCCGGCACGCGCCTGAGCGGCGCCTACTTCCTCAGCGATCCGGCGGCGGCCATCCGCTACCGCCAGCCGTCCTTCCATAAATCGGACCTGAGCCTTAACTACACAGCGCCTTCGCAGAGCTGGTATGTGCAGGCCTATGTCCGCAATATTGAAAACAAGGTGACGTTCGAGAGCCTGCTGCCCGGCGGCTTCGGTCTGGGCGCACCCCGTACCTACGGCCTGCGCGCAGGCGTACAGCTTTAAGAAAGGCAAGCGATGAAGATCAGTAAATTGGAATTCAGCCGGCAGCCGGAAGCTTCTGCGCCGCGCGGCGGCGTGTCGCGGCGCGACGTGTTGGCGGCACTGCTGGCCGGCACGGCCATGGCGGGTGTCTGGAGCAGCGCTTCGGCAGCTGCTGCTCTGCAGGCTGCCGGCAATGCGGTCGCCGCCGCACGCGCCGGCCTGGCCAGGGAAGAGCTGGCGGTGCTGGCCGCCGCCGCCCAGGTCATCATTCCCGCCACCGATACGCCGGGCGCGGTGGAGGCCGGGGTGCCGCAGTTTATCGATGCGCTGGTGTCGCATTGGATGACGGCCGACGAAGCGGCGTTCTTCCGCAATGGCCTGTCCGCACTGGACGCCAGCGCGCGCCAGCGCTTCCAGCGCGGCTTCGCCGAGTGCTCGGCGGAGCAGGGCGCGGAGCTTATCCAGGCGCTGCGCGCATCCAGCCCTTACGGCGGCCGTACTTTTTCGCTGACCGACCGCATCCTCGACCCCAAGGCGCCGTTCTACCTGCGCCTGCGCGACCTCACGGTGCTGGGCTACTTCACCTCCGAGGCCGGCAGCACCACCGAATTGCGCTACCTGCCGGTGCCCGGCAAGTTCGAGGCCAACCTGGACATGAAGACCTGGCCCTACCAGACCGTCATCTAAGGACAAGACATGAGCAAGACCACCCAATTCGACGCCATCGTCATCGGTTCCGGCATTACCGGCGGCTGGGCCGCCAAGGAGCTGACGGAGAAAGGCCTGAAAACGCTGGTGCTGGAGCGCGGCCGCCTGATCGAGCACCAAAAGGACTACATCAATGAATTCACCGCGCCGTGGCAGGCCGCGAACCGTGGCCTGCCGGACCGCGAACTCGATGAGCGCGACTACGCTGTCCAGAGCAAGATCGAGCGCGGCGCCTTCAGCTGGGCCAACCGCCAATTCTGGATCAACGATCGCGAGAATCCCTACGAGCAGGTGAAGCCCTTCCGCTGGCACCGTACCAATGTGCTGGGCGGCCGCTCGCTGACCTGGGGCCGCCAGTCCTATCGCTGGGGTGACGACGACTTCAAAGCCAACCTGCGCGATGGTCACGGCAACGACTGGCCGATCCGTTATGCCGACCTGGCGCCGTGGTACACCCATGTGGAGAAATTCATCGGTGTCAGCGGCCAGCCGGAAGGCTTGCCGAATTTCCCGGACGGCCATTACCTGCCGCCGATGGAAATGACGGCGGTGGAAAAGGCGCTGAAGCAAAGCATCGAAGCGAAGTGGAAGGACCGCCGCGTGACCATCGGCCGCGTCGCCAACCTGACCGTTGAACACAATGGCCGTGGACCCTGCCAGTACCGCAGCATCTGCAACCGTGGCTGCTCGTTCGGCGCCTATTTCAGTTCGCTCAGCTCCACGCTGCCTGCAGCGCAGAAGACCGGCAACCTCACCGTGCGCGCCGACAGCGTGGTGGAAGCCATCGAAGTCGATCCGAAGACGAAGCAGGCCACCGGCGTGCGCATCATCGACGCCAAAACGGGCCAGCGCATGACCTACCGCGCCAAGGTGATTTTCCTGTGCGCGTCCACCTTCGGCAGCGTGCAGATCCTGCTGCAGTCGCGCAGCGCGACCAACCCCAACGGCATCGGCAATCACAGCGATGTATTGGGCCGCTACCTGATCGACCATCACGGCGTGGGCGCCTTCGCCGAGATTCCAGGCTTCGAGGACAGCAATTACCGCGGCCGCCGCGCCACCGGCATCCTGATCCCGCGCTACCGCAACCTGGGCGGCCAGGATGCGGACGCCGACTTCACGCGCGGCTACGGCTTCCAGGGTGGCGCCATGCGCGACGACTGGACCAATACCGCGGCGCTGACCGATGATTTCGGCGCCGGCATGAAGCACAATATCGCCCGTCCTGGCAAGTGGATCGCCTTCCTCGGCGCCTTCGGCGAGCAGCTGCCGCAAGCGCATAACCGCGTAACGCTGAACGACAAGAAGCCCGGCGGCTTCGGCCTGCCGCAACTGAGCTTCGATGTGGCTTATGGCGAAAACGAACGGCGCATGGCGGTCGATGCCGGCAAACAGGCGGAGCAGATGCTGATCGCCGCAGGCGCAAAGCGCGTCCAGCTGATTCCCGGCGCGTGCGCTGCCCGGCACTTCGATTCACGAGATGGGCGGCGCCCGCATGGGCAATGACCCGGCGGACTCGGTGCTCAACGCCCACAACCAAGTGCACGGCGTGCGCAACCTGTTCGTGACCGACGGCTCGGCAATGGCGTCCAGCGGTACCGTCAATCCTTCGCTGACCTATATGGCGCTGACGGTGCGCGCGGTGGATTACGCCGTGGCCCAACTGAAGGCAGGAAAGATATAATCGGCCGCTTGCGATCACAATGAGTTACCAAACTATGCCAACTACCAGCGCCCACGCCCGTGCGCCCAAGCAGGGCCGCAGCCGGCAGTCCTTCGAACGCATCATCGAAGCGACCATCGACCTGCTGCGCGAGCGTGCCTACGACCAGATCACGCTGGCCGAAATCTGCCAGCGTTCGGGTGTCTCCACCGGATCGCTGTATGGCCGCGTCGATGGCAAGGACGAACTGCTGCGTGTGGTGCAGGTGCGCTTCCTGGAGCGGCTGGGAGAGCGATTCACCGAAGAAGCCGAACGCATTGCGGCACAGGCCAAGGGCCTGGAGCAGGTGGTGCCTGCCGTGGTGGCCGGCCTTGGCAATCTGCTGAAGGAGAACGCCAGCGTGCTGCGCTCCTTCATGCTACGCGGGCCGAGCGATGAAGCGATCCGCAACGCGGGCCGCAAGTCGGCGGAAGACAACCACGCCAAATTCATCAACCTGGTGCGCGCCTGCAAGGGCGAGATCCGGCATCCGCAGCCGGACCGCGCCATCGATTCAAGCATGTTGCTGATCTACGCCACGCAGGCCCGTTTCCTGGGGCTGGACAGCGTAGGGGCATGGGGGAGCCGAGCAACTGGAATGAGCTGCTCGATGACCTCAGCGACATGATGCTGTCCTTCCTGTTGTTCGTACCGAAGCGCTGAAAGGCGTGAGCCGCCTTGCGGCTTGCGTGAAAATATAACCAGAATTTTGATTTTAATTGGATGAATCATGGCAACTACGACTCCTAAACTGCGCTGGGCCTATATGGACCACTGGCGCATCGACACGCCGCAAGGGCAGCTGTCGCAATACACTTCGGTCAAGCGTTTCGACGCTTTCCTGAAGCAGATTTCGGCCCTCGGCTTTGAGGCCATCGAGACTTTCGACTTCCACCTTGGCCCGCTGCGCGAGCTGTTCGGCTCTCTCGAAAACGCGCGCGCCTTCATGCAGGAGCGCGGCATCGACAAGGTCCTGAGCCTGTTCCACGCCGTCATGTACGACGAGCGCCAGAGCGCGCCGCATGTGCGTTCCACCCATGACCACATCTTCAACTATGCCCAGCACATCATGCGCAGCAGCCAGGGCCTGGGCGTGGAGAACTTCATCGTCATGCCGGCCGGCCTGTATTACGACGTGGAGCCGGTCACGGACGACAAGCTGAAGGCCTGCGCCGAGCTGTGGAACCGCGTCGGCAAGATGACGCTGGAATACGGCGTGAAGACTTGCTGCCACCACGAATTCTTCTGCGGCATCCGCAGCGCCGAGGAACTGCGCAAGTTCTACGAGTGGACCGATCCGCGCTACGTGTTCTTCTACTGCGATACGGCGCAGCACGTGATTGCAGGCGTCGATCCGGTGGATCTCTACCTGAAGCTGCAAGACCGCTGCGGCGGCTTCCACATGAAGGATACGAAGGACGTGGACCTGACCGGCGACTACCGCCGCAAGCCGGACGCCGAAGTGATGGCGCCGACCACGCCGCGCTGGTTCCACGAGATGGGCACGCCGGGCGGGCTGGTGGACTTCCCGGCGCTGATGAAGGCGATGAAGGAGTGCGGCTACGAGGGCTGGGTCGGCGTGGAGCACGACAAGGCCGATGTCGGCGGCGGCAACTACCCGGAAAGCACGGCGCTGTCGGCCTGGTACATCCAGCACGTACTCAAGAAAATCTACGCATAAGGTGAAGGCATGAATCAGATCAAATGGGGCTACGGCGTCAATCAATGGAAGGCCGGCTTTACCAGCTTCGCGCGGCTTGAAGAAATCGAGCGCGCGCTCAAGGTCACTGCGGCTTGCGGCTTCGACGCGGTCGAACTGAACGCCGGCAGCGGGCGCTGGGACCCGATCGGGCGTCCGGAGAACATCGCCATCAACTACGGCTCGGCAACGCACTTCCGCCTGAAGCTGAAGGACCTGGGCATCAATCGCGTGTCCAGCACCTTCTTCGATCCGACGGTGATGAGTTTCGAGGAGCTGCACTTCGGCCTGATGAGCACCCAGCCCGCCGATCACGCACGCATCGTGGCGCAAGCGAAAGTGCACGCTGAAATGCTGGCGGAGCTGGGCGGCGAGCTGCTGGTGGTGCGTCCCTTCCCGTCCTTCTGGAAGGAGGGCGCTTTGAATGCCGAGCGCCTGGCCGCTGCCGCCGATTGCTGGAACCAGGTTGGTGCAATGGCCGCGGCCCTGGGCCTGAAGACCGCGCTGCATGTGGATGCCTTGTCGGCGCTGCGCACGGCGGATGAACTGGAACAGCTGATGCAGCTGTGCGACCCT
Organism: Pseudoduganella sp. UC29_106; assembly: GCF_044055365.1. NCBI lineage: Bacteria > Pseudomonadati > Pseudomonadota > Betaproteobacteria > Burkholderiales > Oxalobacteraceae > Pseudoduganella > Pseudoduganella sp. UC29_106. Next base: position 1,303,250 of record NZ_CP171977.1, read on the forward strand.
GTCAATGTGGGCCTGGCCTTTGACACCGCTGAACTGACGATCGCAGGCCATGACGTGGTGGCACTGTACCGCCGCTTCCACCAGCGCGTGCTGCACTTCCACTTCAAGGATGCGCTGGCAGTCGACACGCTGGGCGAATACAAGCTGCAGAACGCCGAGCGCGCGATGATCGCGGCGGGCGGCGAGCGCGAGATCCCGCGCTGGTTCGGCGAAATGGGAACGGGTCTAGTCGATTTCCCGGCCTTGCTCGCCGCCATGCAGGAACACGGTTATGCTGGCTGGGTGATCGTGGAAAGCGACAAGGGGCCGGAACCGATTGCCACCGGCATGATGCTCAACAGCTGGTACAAGCAGAACGTGCTGGACCGCATCGCACGCTGAACCCGCGGCGCAGGCCGACATGAAAGGACTACCGTGAATCCTCTCCAGACTACGCAGCCCCAGTCACCCGTGCTGGCGGCGTCTCCCTCCGCCGCGCGCAAGGGCGGTGCCGCCCAGGGCATCGCCTTGATGGCCATCATGAGCATGCCCACGCTGGCGCTGGCCGCGCTGGTGCCCGGCCTGCCGCAACTGTTCCAGCAGTTCTCGTCGGTACCGCAATTCCAGTTGCTGGTGCCGATGATTATCACGGTGCCTTCGCTGTGCGTGGCGCTGTTCTCCGGCGTGATGGGGGTGATCGCGGACCGCTGGGGGCGGCGCAAGCTGCTGCTCGTGGCGCTGTTTGCGTTCTCGCTGCTCGGCCTCGCGCCGATGATGTTCGACAGCCTGGTCCTGATCGTTGCCAGCCGCGTGGTCGTGGGCCTGGCCGAAGCGGCCATTCTCACCGTCGGTAATGCGCTGATGGGCGACTACTTCGAGGGGGAGGAGCGGCAGAAGTGGCTGGGCTACCAGAACATGTTCGCGCCGCTGATCGGTTCGGCCATCCTGCTGTCCGGCGGCTTCCTGGCCGGCATGCACTGGCGCTATCCCTTCCTGATGTACCTGAGCGGCTTTGCCGTGCTGGTGCTGGCGCTGTTCGTCTGCTGGGAGCCGCGCAGGTCGGCGCCTGCCGGCGCGCGTGAAGCTGCGGCCACGCCTTTCCCCTGGCGCGCCTCGCTGCTGGTGTGCGGCGTGACCGTGCTGTTCTCGCTGGTGTTCTTCGTGCAGGCCGTGCAGCATGGCCGCATCTTTGGCGACATGGGCGTTGCCTCGCCCGAACGCATCAGCATCCTGGCTACGGTCGCGAGCCTTGGCACAGTCCTTGGCGGCTATCTGTTCAAACGCTTTGGCCAGGTGACCGTGACGATGTGGATGGCCATTGTGCTGGCCTTCTATGGCGTCAGCTATATCGGCGTGGCGTGGGCTCCCAACCTCGTGACCGGCCTGCCGCTCGACGCGCTGGGCCAGGTCGGCGGCGGACTGATGCTGCCGGTGCTGGTCACCTGGGCGTTGCAGCACTACGGTTTCGAACACCGCGGGCGCGGCATGGGCCTGTGGGGCGGCGCCTTCTTCCTGGCCAGTTCCTCAGCCCGCCGCTGCTTACCCTGATCGGCGCATCCGGAACGAGCTTCCTTGGCAGCGTTGCCGTGATCGGGGCCGCCTGCCTCGTCATGGCCGCGCTCATCGCCGGCCGTCATTACTCACTTAAAGAAAGATAATCATGCAATTTGCAGCTTGTATTGAATGGATGTTCTTGGACGGGAACGAGGATCTTGCGTCCCGCATTCGCGCCGCACACGCGGCCGGCGTTCAGGGTGTCGAATTCCACCTGTGGCGCGAGAAGCCGCTGGATGCTATCGAGGATGCGCTGAACGAAACCGGCGTGAAGCTGCGCAGCTTCTGCATCGAGCCGCGCCGCAGCATTGTCGATCCTGCCGATCACGAGGCGGTACTGTCCGCAGTGATCGACGCGATTCCTGTGGCGCAGCGCTTCAAGGGTGCAGGCATGGTGCTGGCTTCCGGCTTCACCCGTGAGGGCGTGCCGGAGCAGGAGCAATTCGATGCGGCGGTCAGCGTGTTGAAGCGCGCCGCCGCAATGGCCGAGCAGGCAGGCACGGTGCTGTGGCTCGAGCCGGTGTACATGGTCGTCAACGGCCAGCGCATGTTCGTGGACACGATTGGCCGCGGCCTGGATATCGTCGCGGCAGTGAACAGCCCGGCCTTGCGCCTGCTGGCGGACGTCTATCACTCGGCCCAGGCGCAGGAAGACTTCGCGCAGGCTGTGGGCGATCGCATGCCGCTGATCGCCCACGTGCAGGTGGCCGATACCGACGGCCGCCATGAACCGGGGACCGGCAGCCTGGCGTGGCCTCAGATCATGTCCGTGCTGCGCGAGAAGGGTTACCAGGGCGATATCGGCCTCGAATACTTCCCCACCGTTGGCGACCACGATTCGCTGGCAAAGACCCGCCATGCGCTCGGCCTTTAACCGCCGCCGCTTCCTCTCTGCGCTCGCTGTTGCGGGCGCTTTTCCTTTCTGCTCCATTGCGGGGGCGCAGTCCCTACGAGGCCGGCTGCGCCAGGGCCTGACGCCGCATCTGTTCAACGCGGAACTCGAAGATACCTGCCGGATGGCGGCGGCGCTCGGGATTCAGGGCCTGGATTTCGTCAGCAACCCGGCAGACTGGCCTACCGTGAAAAAGCATGGCCTGGTCGTGTCGGTGCTGCGCGTCGACTACGGCGGCGGCATTTCCACGCCGGGCCGGGCGCCGGCCGGGCCGGCGGGATGGAACGCGATCGGCACCCCGGACAAGGACGGGCAATTCGAAGCGGCCCTGCGCGACCGGATCGACGCCGCAGCGGCGAATGGCATACCGAACATCATTGTTTTGTGCGGTGAGCGCGGCGCGATCGGCTATGACGAGGGAAAGCGCAATGCAATCGGCTTCCTGCGGCGCGTGTGCGGCCACGCCGAGGCGCGCGGCGTCACGCTCGTCGTCGAGAACATCAATTCAGGACACGCTGGCGGGCCGCCTGAGCCACCGGGCAGCATGTTCGATCACCTAGCGTGGGGGCTGGACGTGGTCACGCAAGTCAACTCGCCGCGCGTCAAGCTGCTGGTCGACCTGTATCACGCCCAGCTGATGGATGGGAACATCACCAACTTCCTGCGCAAGAATATCCAGTGGATCGGGCACTTCCATACGGGCGGCGTACCGGAGCGCCATGAAATCGACGAAACCCAGGAACTCAATTATCGCCACGTCGCAAAGACCATTGCGGACCTGGGCTACCGCGGCTTCATCAGCCACGAATGGACGCCCTCCGCCGGCCAGGACAAGCTGGCCGTTCTGCGCAAGTGCATCGACATCATCGACGTTTAAGCGCTTACCGGCGTAACGGCTTCATCACGCGCGCCAGCCGGCTGGCGCCAAACATGGCGGCGGCAATCAGGCCGTAGAACAGCGGCAGCACGTGCAGGAAAGCGTTGGCGTACTGGCTGGCCTCGGCCGTTTCGGGATGGAGGCCGTGGAAGAAGGCCAGGCCGGCCAGGGCGACGCCGAATGCGGCGGCAATCTGCTGCACGGCGGTGAACATGCCCGATGCAACGCCGGCGTCGGACATCGGCACATCCTGCAGCGTGGAGTTCGACAGCTGCGGGCCGCACAATCCCATGCCCAGCCCCATGCCGAACTGCGCCAGTCCGAGAGGCCAGTACAGCAGCTGCCCGCCATGCACCGCCCAGGCCGCGAGGCACAAGCTGCTGCCCGTCACAGTCAGGCCTACCATCATCACGCGCACGCCGAGAAGACGGAACAGCCGCGGCCCGATCAGTGTGATGCCACCCATGGCGCCGAAGGCAATCGGTGCGCAGATGAAGGCCATTTGCGACGCCGTCAGCCCGATGCCGGTTTGCAGCACAAAAGTCATCACCAGCAGGTAGCCCGGCAGGATGGGATTGATGCACAGGGTGCACAGCAGCCCAAGCGCCACTTTCTTCAGCTTGAACAGGGATAGCGGTACCAAAGCATCGCCGCGCGTGGCCTGCCGCCAGCGCAGGTAGCGCACCATGCCCCAGCCCAGCGGCAGACTGGCGGCCATCAACGCAATCAGCGCAGGAGGCCACTCGCGTGCGGGGCCTTCGATCAGCGGCGCCAGCACGGAGAACAGCAGCAGAACGGACAGCGCAGCGCCCAGCAGATCGACTGGCACGGCATTCACGCCGCGGCCGCGCGGAAGCAGCATGATGCCCGCCGCAAGGCTGAACAGGCCGATCGGCAGGTTGATGAGGAAAGTGAGGCGCCATCCAGGCCGAACCAGTTCGCGTCGATCAGCAAACCGCCGACGATGGGGCCGAGTGCTGCGGAAAAACCGCCAAGGAAGCCGAATACCGTGTACACCTTGTAGCGCTGCTCCGGCGGATACATGACCTGTACCAGCGCCATCACCTGCGGCACCATCAGCGCCGCGCTGGCTCCCTGCAGCACGCGGGCGATCTGCAGCGCAAACGCAGTGGGCGCCAGGCCGCAAGCCATGGAGGTCAGCGTGAACAGCGAAATCCCGATCAGGAACATGCGCCGGTAGCCATGGCTGTCGCCCAGGCGTCCGCCGGCAATCAGCAGCACGGCGAAGGCGGTCGCATAGCCGGCAATGATCCACTCCAGCGCCGCCTTGCCGGCGCCGATGGTCTGGCCGATGGATGGGATGGCGACGTTGACGATGGTCGTGTCGAGCAAGTCCATGACAAAGGCGAGTGCGACCGCCACCAGGGCCAGTGTGCGGCGGCGGGACGTGAAAGAGGAAGCGGCATGGAAAGCGCTGCCCTCCGTGCTCTGAACGGCTTCGTGCATTATGAATTTCCTGGTTGTTGTGGGGTGCCGCAAACGGCGGCCGGAACTGCCTAGACGTTTGCGGCGACGGTGATAATCTTGTCGCGCATCCAGCTGATGGCCGGATCATTGCTGCGATGCTTATGCCATTGCAGCATCTGCACGAGATGCGGGATGCGTGGTGGCGGCTCCCACACCTTGATGGGAAGTGTTTCCTGTGCGCGCAGTGCGATGCGGCGGTGGACGGTGGCGATCCTGTCGGTGCCGACCACCATCGAGGGCAGGGCGGTCATCGTGGGCGCCGTGACTTCGACGCGGCGCTTGACGTCGAAGCTTTCCATGAACCAGCCGTCGAACGTTGAAAGCGGGTTTGCGTTGGCAAAATTGGCGATCACGTGGCCGCAGGAGAAATAGTCGTCCAGCGTCAGCCTGTCCTTGATGCGCGAGTTCTCGTTCCAGGTCACGCACAGATAGTCTTCCTCGAACAGCGCGGCGGCCGGATGGTCCTTTGCGATGTATTGCGACGGGATCACGAGGAAGTCCGCATCGCCCTGTTCCAGGACTTCGCCCGGGCGGTCGGACTGGTTGCGCAAATTGATGCGCAGGCCGGGCGCTTCGCGGTAAAGGGCTTCCAGCAGCGCAGGCACCAGTACCGCTGTCGTGTAATCGGATACGAGCAGCGTGAAGGTGCGCGTTTCCGTCGCGGGATCGAACAGCGGCTGGGCGGCGATCGTGGTGTCGATGCGCATCAGCACTTCGCGTACCGGCTCGATCAGCTCCTTCGCGCGCGGCGTAAGGAGCAGCTGGCGGCCGGAGCTGACCAGCAGCTCGTCCTTGAAGTATTCGCGCAGGCGCGCCAGCGCGTTGCTGGTGGCGGGCTGGCTGAGATAGATCTTTTTCGGCGGCGCGGCTGATGCTGCGCTCCGTCAGCAAGGCATTCAGGACCACCAGCAGGTTCAGGTCAAGTTATTGAATCGCATGATCCCTCCGTGGTGTCAGGCCGACGCGCGCACGACCAGGGCGTGCTGCAGCGTGCAGGATTCGGCAGACCCGCCGTCCAGGCGTTTCAGCAGCATCTCGGCTGCCGTGGCGCCCAGCTCGCGCACCGGCTGGGCGATGGTGGTCAGGCCCGGCTCGAAGACATGCGCTACCGGGATGTCGTCGAAACCAAGTACGGCAATGTCTTCCGGCACGCGGCGGCCGACGCGGCGGAAGGCCTTGATGGCGCCGATGGCCAGCGTGTCGGACACCGCGAAGACGGCGGTCGGCGGCTGCTCCATCGCCAGCAGCGTGCCGGCAGCCTCCATGCCGTGCACATAGTCGGTCCCGCGCGCCGTGCGCACAAGCTGCGGCTCGACCGGAATGCCGGCGCGGCGCAAGGCATATTCATAACCTTCGTGACGCTGGCGCGCCCACAGATAATCTTCGTTCGCGCTGATCAGGGCAATGCGGCGGTGGCCACGGTTGATCAGGTATTGCACCGCATCGATCGCGGCCTGGCGGTGATCGATGCTAACGCTAGGCACGCTGTTGTCGTCCACGCATTCGGAGCAGGCCACCCAGGGCAGGTCGGGATCTCTTGCAGCAGCGGTTTCAGGTCGGAGAACCGGGCAAGGCTGATCACACCATCGGCGAGGCGCTTGTACAGCGCATCCAGCGAAGGGCTTTCACGGGACAGCGTTTCCGACGCATCCGCCACCACCAGGCTATAGCCACGCTTGCGCGTCACCGACTCCACGCCTTTGACGATTTCGGCGAAAAATGGATTGGCGAAATCCGGCACCAGTACCAGCAGCAGGCGGGTTTCACCCCGTATCAGGCTGCGGGCCACCGCGTTGGCGCGATAGCCCAGGGCTGCCATGGCAGCTTCGACGCGCGCCCGGTGTCGTCATTGACCGCCTTGGTCTTGTTCAGGACCCGCGAAACCGTGGCAATGGACACGCCGGCATGCTCGGCGACGGCCGAAATGGAGGCCAGCTTGCCTTGTGCTGCATGCGGAATGGTGTCGGGATATTTGGCTGGCATTGCGAGTCCGGGTGGAAAAACTTTTCCCAATATAGCGGAAAAAGCATCCCGTTCGTGCCTTTCGACGTATTCAAGATTTGGATACCACATATCCATAAAAAGCCGCTCTGAAAGGCATTTGCTGGTTGAGGAAAGCGCCGGGAAAGCGATATCATAATCTCGGTTCTAATTTTTGGCCAGGACATCAATAAAAAGGAGGACATGCCCATGGGCAGCCAAAGTAATACGCGCCAGGCAGACTGGCGGCAGGGATGGATTCTGGTCTTTTCCGGGTTCCTGCCCGTGATGGCGATCATTGCACTTGCGCCAACGTTGCCCACCCTGCTGGCGCATTTTCATGACGTCCCGAATGCCCGCCTGATGGTTCCGCTGCTGATCACGGCTCCCAGCGCCTGTATCGCACTGTTCGCGCCGGGCGCCGGCGTAATTGCCGACCGCTTCGGCCGCCGCCGCTTGCTCCTGTGTGCGATGGCGCTGTATGGCGCGGGCGGATGATCCCCTTTGTCATCGATAACTTCTGGGCCGTGGTGGCCGGGCGTGTCGTCATCGGCATTGGCGAAGCAGGCGTGCTGACCGTGGTGAATACGCTGCTGGCCGACTATTACGAAGAGCAGGCGCGCCACCGCTGGCTGACGATACAGGGCGTAGTCGGTTTGGTGCTGGGCACCGTCACGATTGCCTGCTCGGGCTTCCTGGCAGCGCAGGGCTGGCAATATCCTTTCCTGGTCTATGCCGTGGCGATCCCGATTTTCCTGGCAAGCCTGGCCTGGCTGTTCGAGCGGAGCCGCGCAGGAAGGCGTTCGACAAGCAGGGCGCGCCAGCCCGCAGCACGCCGTTCCCCATATGGTGGCGCTGATGGTGTGCAGCGTGACGGTGATCCTCTCCACGATCTATTACGTCCAGGTCATCAACTTCTCCGTGCTGCTGAAGGACCTGGGCGTGGCCGATCCGAAGTCGATTGGCCTGAGCATGGCGCTGCCGAGCATTGGCGTGCCGATCGGCGCCATCGTCTTCAAGCTGACGACTCGCTTCGGCGCCGCCGCGCAAATCGTCCTGGTGTTCATCTGCTTCGCTGTTGGCCTGGGCGGCATCGGCATTGCGCCGGACTACAAGGTTGCACTGGCCTTCGCCTTCGTGCAGCAACTGGCCAACGGCATCATCGTTCCGGCGCTGATCGCCTGGACGCAGAGCAAATTTTCCTTTGAACACCGCGGCCGCGGCATGGGCTGGTGGGCCAGTTCCTTCTTCGTCGCGCAATTCCTGTCGCCTGCCGTCGTCAACCTGATGCGCGGTTGGGTGGGCAATCTTCAGGGGCGGATTTCTGGCCTTCGGACTGATTGCCGCCGTGTGCGCCGTGATGGCCGGCCTGCTGCGCCTGCGCGTACCACCGGCGCATTCCCAAGCTTCCCTTTGAACCGTCAACCCCGAGGTCCTGCATGAACACTAAGCACAGCATCAAGCGTGGCGTCTCCCTTTACAGCTACCAGTACGAGACTTTCCTGCGCAAGATGACTCTTGACGACTGCATTGCCCACGCCGCCGGTCTTGGCGCGCGCGGCATCGAAGTCGTCAGCGAGCAGTCTTTTACCGGTTTCCCCAACGTGCCACAGGAGCAGATCGATGGCTGGTTTGCCTCGCTCGAGCGCCACGGCGCTTACGCCCAGTGTCACGATATGTTCCTGGACGTGAAGCTGTACAAGGACCGCAAGCTGAACTTCGACGAAATGGTCGCTTCGCTGCAGCGCGACCTGCGCTTCGCCAAGCGCATCGGCTGCAAGAATTTACGCCTGATCGTCAACACGCCGCCGGAAGTGGTGGTGGCCTGCGTGCCGCTGGCCGAGGAACTGGACGTCCGCATGGGCATCGAAGTGCACTCGCCATTCCACTTCGACCATCCGTGGATCCTGCGCTATACCGAACTGACACGTGCCACCGGCTCCGACCACGTGGGCTACGTGCCCGACATGGGCATGTACACCAAGAACTATCCGCCCGTGTTCCGCGACCGCTTCCTGCGCAACGGCGCAACGCCGAAGATCGTCGAATTCATCCTCGAAGCGCACGCGGCGCGCGTCCTGCCGGACTATGTGCTGATGGACGTGCGCAAGCTGGGCGGCAATGCCGTCGACCTGCAGATGGCCGAGACGCTGCGCCACAATATCTGGAGCAACCCGCGCCGCATGCTGGAGTTCATGCCATGGATCTTCAATATCCACGCCAAGTTCTACGAAATTGACGACAGCGGCAAGGAGCCTGCCATCCCATATGAGGAAATCATTCCGGTGCTGATCGAGGGCGGCTACAGCGGCCACCTGTCCAGCGAATACGAAGGCCAGCGCCATATCGAGGACGCCTTCGAGGTCGATGGCCGCGAACAGGTACGCCGCCAGCAAGAAATGTTCAAGCGCCTGTTGGGCGAAGTCTAAGGAGAACACCAGCATGTACGACAAGCACATTATTTTCCCCGGCAGCGTGCGCAATACGCAGGAAGGTTCCGCTGTCACTGGCTGGCAGCTTGGTGCACGCCTGCCTTACTACCGCGGCCAGATCCTGAGCGCCGTGGAAGACGTGGCGCTGACCATCGACGGCGAAAAAGTCCCGCGCGAGAACGTGCGCTTCACGGTGCGCGGCAAGACCTGGACGCTGGACGAACTGGAAACGACTTACGACGAGCGCTGGGAGTTCGGCGAAGTCGCCGAGATCTCCGTGCTGCAGCCGGGCGGGCTCACGCCAGGCGAGCATACGGTATCGGCAGCCGTGCAATTGCGCATTTCCTACCTGCCGTGGAGTCCGTGACCAGCTGCACCATCAACGCAACCGTCGCCAACTGAGGCCAGCCATGACCACAACGATCAAGGGACCGGCCATCTTCCTGGCGCAGTTCGCAGGCGACCAGGCGCCGTTCAACAACTGGGCGGACATCACGCGCTGGGCAGGCGACCTGGGATACCGTGGCGTGCAGGTGCCATCCAACGATGCGCGACTCTTCAACCTGGCGCTGGCGGCCGAAAGCAAGACCTACTGCGACGAAATTGCCGGGCGTCGCGCGCCAGAACGGCGTCGAAATCACGGAGCTGAGCACGCACCTGCAGGGCCAGCTGGTGGCCGTGCACCCCGCCTATGACGAAGCATTCGACGGCTTCGCGCCGCCGGAAGTGCGCGGCAAGCCGCAGGCGAGGCAGGCGTGGGCCGTGCAGCAGATGCTGCTGGCGGCCAAGGCTTCCGCCAATCTGGGGCTGAACGCTTCCATCAGCTTCCCCGGCGCGCTGGCCTGGCCCTTCGTCTATCCATGGCCGCAGCGCCCTGCAGGGCTGATCGAAACCGCATTCGATGAACTGGCGCGCCGTTGGCTGCCGATCCTGGACGCCTACGACGAGGCGGGCGTGGATCTCGCTTTCGAGCTGCATCCAGGCGAAGACCTGTTCGACGGCGCCACCTTCGAGATGCTGCTGGAGCGCGTGAATCATCATCCGCGCCTGAGCATCGCCTATGATCCGTCGCACTTCCTGCTGCAGCAGCTGGATTACCTGGGCTTCATCGACCGCTATCACGAGCGCATCAAGGTCATGCACGTGAAGGATGCGGAATTCCGGCCCGACGCGAGGCAGGGTGTGTACTCCGGTTACCAGCCGTGGGTGCATCGCGCCGGCCGCTTCCGTTCGCTGGGCGACGGCCAGGTGGACTTCAAGGCGATCTTCTCGAAGTTCGCCCAGTACGATTTCAAGGGCTGGGCCGTGCTGGAATGGGAATGCTGCCTGAAGCACCCGGAGCAGGGCGCGGCGGAAGGCGTGGCATTCATCCGCGATCACATCATCCACGTCACGGACAAGGCCTTCGACGATTTCGCCGGCAGCGGCAGCGACCCGCAGCGCAACAAGCGCATGCTGGGCATTGCATAAGGGGCGCCCATGGAAAAGCCAGTTTTTCCCGGCCGTGTGAGGCTGGGCATGGTGGGCGGAGGCGAGGGCGCCTTCATCGGCGCGGTGCATCGCCACGCGGCGCGGCTGGATGACCGCTACGAGCTGGTCGCCGGTGCATTGTCTTCGAGTGCGGAGGCATCGCAGCGCTCGGGCCGTGCGCTGGGCCTGGATCCTGAGCGCATCTACGACTTGTACGAACAGATGGCGCGCGCCGAAAGTGCGCGTCCGGATGGCATCGAAGCTGTCAGCATCGTCACGCCAAACCATATGCATGCGCCGGTGGCGAAAGCCTTCCTGGAGGCGGGCATCCACGTCATCTGCGACAAACCGGTGACGACCAATAGCGCCGATGCGCGCATGCTGCAGGCGCTGGCCGGGGAGCGCGGGCTGATTTTCGCCGTCACGCACAATTACTCGGCTTATCCGATGGTGCGCCACGCGCAGCAGATGGTGAGGGAGGGCGCGCTGGGCGAGATTCGTGTGGTGCAGGTCGAATACGCGCAGGACTGGCTGGCGGAGCCGCTGGAGCAAAGTGGCCAGAAGCAGGCTGCATGGCGTACCGATCCCGCCAAGGCCGGTGGCGGCGCAATTGGCGACATCGGTTCGCACGCATGGCAGCTGGCGGACATGATTGTCGGCGCGCCGCTCGAAGCGCTGGCGGCCGAGCTGAGTTCCTTCGTGCCGGGCCGCGTCATTGACGACAACGTGCATGTGCTGCTGCGCTATCAGGGCGGCGTGCGCGGCATGCTGTGGGCCAGCCAGGTGGCGCCCGGGCATGCAAACGATTTACGGATACGCGTCTATGGCAGCAGAGGCGGCATCGAATGGGCGCAGCAGCAGCCGAATGAGTTGCGCTGGACGCCCCTGGGCGAGCCCACGCGCATCGTGGCGCGCGGCAGCACTGCGATGAATGCGGCAGGCGCGCGCGTGAGCCGCATACCGGCGGGGCACACGGAAGGGTATATCGATGCCTTTGCGTCCCTGTACAGCGATATAGCCAGCCATTTGCTGGCACGGCGCAATGGTGGCGATCCCGGCGCGGCGCAATTCCCACCATTGCCGACGGTTTGCGCGGCGTGTTGTTTATTGAGACCGTGCAGGCGTCGTCTCGCGCCGGCGGTACATGGATGCCGATGCCACGCTGAGTCGCGCATCCATCTGACAGCACTCCTGTTCTGGCCCCGCCGATGCTGGCGGGGCTTTTTATCTCGACGTATTCACCGGATGAATTCGTGGCATTGAAATTATGGGTTATGGGAAAACGCAGGAAAAACATATCATTTTCTTGCCAACACCAACCAGAGCGGCACTTCAAGAAACGCCGCGCAAAACCTAGGAGATATTCGATCAACACCCCCAAGCTGACCTTGATCGCCAGGGCACTTCTCGCCGCCGGCTACCTCACGGGCGCAAGCGCCGCAATGGCGCAGGAGGCGGAGACCAAAGCTGAAGCGAAGAAGGAAAGCGGCATCGCTGAAGTGATCATTACCGCGCAAAAGATCGCGCAGCCTGCCAGCAAGACCCCGTTGGCATTGTCGGTCCTGTCCGGCGAAGACCTGAAGAACGCGGGTACCAACGATCCCCGTGCGCTGGCTGATTCGCTGCCAAACGTTGAAATTTCGCAGGAAAGCGGCATGCTGCAGGTAGCCATCCGCGGCGTGACCAGCCTGGATATGACCGAGAAGGGGGACCCGTCGGCTGCCTTCCACATCGACGGCGCCTACGTGCCGCGCTATGAAGCGCAAGCGGTCGCCTTCTATGACCTGGACCGCATCGAAGTGCTGCGCGGTCCACAAGGTACGCTGTACGGCCGTAATGCGACCGCCGGCGCGATTAACCTGATCAGCAATAAGCCGACCAAAAAACTTGAAGGGCGCGTCGGTTTCGAACTAGGCAATTACAACACCCGCCGCTTTGACGGCGTGCTGAATGTGCCGCTGGGCGATATGTGGGCGATGCGTGCGGCCGTCAACGCCAACAAGCACGACACCTACCTGAACGCTGGCCCGAACAAGATTCCGCTGGAAAGCCAGGATGACAAGTCGCTGCGCGTGCACGTGCTGGGCACCTTCAGCAAGGACACCAGCCTGCTGCTGACGGCGGAGCGCAACGATATCGGCGGCGGCGGTCCATCGCCCGTTCCGCTGACGAACTTCTTCACCGGTACGCCGACGGGCGCCTTGCCATTCACGCCGCCTGGCCGCGGCAACGACTTGCTGAACCCTGTCTATGTGGACCGTGGCAGCGCCGCCCAGCGCACCACCGGCTGGGAGTTCAAGCAGGACGCGAATCAGCACCGCGACAACTTCGCCAACTCGCTGCGCGGTGAGTTCAAGACCCGCCTGGGCGAAGCGGAGCTGACGTACCAGGTGGCGCAGATGCGCATGCATATCGACCAGCTGAACAACGGCGTGTATTTCGGCTTCCCGTTCACCAACACCAATAACGGCAACAGCAAGTCGCTGTCGCATGAACTGCGTCTGAATTCGACCGGCAATGGTCCGCTGCGCTGGGTAGCAGGCCTGTACCACTTCAATGAAGACGTGTTCCGCGATGCCAATTACACGACTTACATCACAGCGCCGTTCGGTTCCTTCAATGTGGTGCTGCCGTTCCTGGCATCGATCAACAATAAATCGAAGGCGGCCTTCGCCCAAGCCACCTATTCGCTGCGAGACGATACCCGCCTGACGATGGGCGTGCGCTACACCAAGGACCGCAAGTCCGGCTACGATCCGCTGAGCGGCGAGGCGGCAATCCCGCCAGCGACCACCAGCTCCAAGGCCTATGCCGCGGATGTCCGCTTCAACAACACCAGCTGGAAAGTGGGCATCGACCATGACCTGATGCGCAATGTGATGGTGTACGGCAGCGTGTCCACGGGCTACAAGGCGGGCGGCTTCAATGCGGAAGCGGTGACCCGGTCCTTACAAGCCGGAGACCCTGAAGGCGTACGAGGCGGGCATCAAGGGCCGCTTCCTGCAAAACTACCTGCAGCTCTCCGCCAACGTATTCCACTACGATTACAAGGACCAGCAGCTGACGATCACGACCTGCTTCACCAACGATCCATCGACCTGCCATTCCTTCACCAGCAATGCGGCGAATTCCACGGTCAACGGTGCGGAATTCGAAGGCAAGCTGAAAGTCGGCGAGGACGGCGAACTGCGCGCAACCCTCGCAGTGACGGACGCGAAGTACAAGGATTACCACCCGTCTCCGACCATCGACTATTCGGGCCGCAAGCTTGACCGTGCGCCTACGTCCACCATTGGCCTGGGCTATACGCATCACTTCGCGCTGTCGAACGGCGGCGAGATTACCGCCATGGTCGGCACGCGCCACTCGACTTCTTATTACCTGAGCGACCCGACCCAGGACATCCGCTATCGCCAGCCGTCCTTCCACAAGTCCGATGCGTCGATCGGCTATGACAGCCCGGGCGGCGTGTGGAATGTGCAGCTGTTCGTGAAGAACATCGAAGACACGGTCAAGATCGAAAGCCGTGTGCCGGGTTCCTTCTTCATCAGCGATCCGAGGACTTACGGCATCCGTGCCCGCTACAACTTCTGACCAGCGTTCCGGGGCGGCACGGCGCCGCCCCATCGCCAACATCCCAACCCGAAGATTTATATGTTCAAGTACTTTCCCACCAATTATGTCTGGAACCTCTCCGTCGACCTGGCGATCGAAATGGGCGCACGTATCGGCGAAATCGAGGAAATGTGCGCGCCGCTGCAGGAAGCCTCGCGCCAGCCGGATGCCGAGGGCACCCGCGCCTTCCGCGAGACCTGGGCAAGGATGGCCGATAAGCTTTGCAGCCTCGCCGACGAGGATGAAACGCGCGGCCGCCTGATCTCTGCCGGTGACAAGTACTCCCGCGCCGCCATCTATTACCTGACCGCAGAACGCCTGCAGGCGCATGGTGCGCCGGGCCGCGCAGCACTATACCAGCGCTACCTTGAGGTGTTTGCGCGCGGTGTTCGCCTGTCCGGCGAGAATTGCGAGCGCGTCGAGATCCCTTACGAAGGTGCTCATATCTCCGGTCTTTTCGTGCGCGCCGAAGGCGTGAACGGGCCGGCGCCCATCCTGGTCCAGGTCAACGGCCTGGATTCGACCAAGGAAATGAAGTACCGCGTCGGCCTGCCGCGCTGGCTGGCGCAGCGCGGCGTGTCCTCACTGGTGATCGACCAGCCGGGCACCGGCGAGGCGTTGCGCCTGCACGGCATGCACGCCGTGTTCGACAGCGAACGCTGGGCCAGCAAGGTTGTGGACTGGCTGGAAACCCGCGCCGACGTCGATGCCAAGCGCATCGGCCTGGAAGGCGTTTCGTTGGGCGGCTACTACTGCCCGCGCGCCGTGGCCTTCGAGCCGCGCTTCGCCTGCGGCGTGGTCTGGGGCGCCAATCATGACTGGCGGGACGTGCAGAAGAAACGCCTGGCGCGCGAAGGCAATTTCCCCGTGCCGCACTACTGGGAACACGTGCGCTGGGTGTGGGGCGCGAAGGACATGGAAGACTTCATGCGCATCGCCGAAAACGTCCATCTCGACGGCGTGCTGGATCGCATCAAGGTTCCTTTCCTGGTCACGCACGGCCAGAAGGATTCGCAGATTCCGCTGGCCTGGGCCGAGCGCACCTATGAGCAACTGGTCAACAGCCCGAAGCGGGAACTCAAGGTTTTCACGGAACGCGAGGGCGGCGTGCAGCACTCCAGTTTCGACAATTCCGCCAACGCTGGCGCCTATATCGCCGACTGGGTTGCCGAGACCCTGGGCGGCCGCACTGCACTCTGAAATAAGGAAGATTCATGAATATCATCGGACCTGATGCACTGGTGTTCGGCGTCGACGACGTCGCCGCCTGCACCCAATACCTGACCGACTATGGCCTGGCGCCGGCTGGAAACGGCCGCTTCGAAGCGCTGGATGGTACAGCCATCGTGATCGCGCACAAGGACGACTCCTCGCTGCCGCCATCGCTGGGTACGGCCAGCATGCTGCGCAAGACCATCTACGGCGTGGCCGATGAAAAGGCGCTGGGCGATATCGCCGAGGAGCTGGGCAAGGACCGCGAAGTGAAGCGCCTGGCCGACGGCAGCATTGAATCCGTCGACGACATGGGTTTTGTGCTGGGCTTCCAGGTGACTGCGCGCCGTCCGATCGACTTGCGCGCCGAAGCGGTAAATGCGCCGGGATCGAGCGTGCGGCGTCCCGTCAATACCCCTGCGGTGGACGAGAATGCCGAAGCACGTCCGCGCACCTTGTCGCACGTCGTGTACTTCGTACCCGATGCCGCGAAGGCGGAGGCTTTCTACGCGCAGCGACTGGGTTTCCGCTGCACCGACCGCCTGCTGGGCGCCGGTCCGTTCCTGAAGCCGGCCGGCACCGATGACCATCACACGCTGTTCCTGATCCAGACGCCGCCGTTCATGAAAGGCTGCGAGCATTTCACCTTCCACATGGGCGGACCGACTGAAGTGCTGCTGGCCGGCACGCGTTTCGTCAACAAGGGCTACCAGTCGTTCTGGGGCCCGGGCCGCCACAAGATGGGCTCCAACTGGTTCTGGTACTTCAACAGCCCACTGGGCTGCCACGTGGAGTATGACGCGGACATGGATACCCACGACGATGCGTGGATTGCCCGCCAGGCGCCGATGAGCGCCGACGCGTCGCAACTCTTCCTGTTCCAGTCGCGCGAGAAATGGGCGCCGGGCGGTCCGCCTCCGGCAGGAGCGGGGAAACCCTGATGGAAGCCGTCATGCAGTTCATTCGCCTGTGCCACGCGGACGATATCGCCGAGGGCCACTCGCGCGGCTTCGATCCGCACGCGGAAGGGCAGGACTCGGTGATGGTCGTGCGCCACGGCGGCCGCCTGCACGCCTGGCGCGATGCTTGCCCGCATCATGGCGGCACGCCGATGGCCTGGTGGAAGGACCATTACCTGAATGCGGCGTCCACACGCATCGTCTGCGCGTCGCATGGCGCGCAGTTCGATATCGAAACCGGCGAGTGCACACTGGGACCCTGCATGGGGCAACGGTTGCAAAAAGTTGAGCTGGTCATCACTGGCGAGCGTGAAGTGTGCATTCGAGCGGACCAGGAGGAGATGGCATGACGGCTAAAGTATTGATTATCGGCGGCGGCTTCTCCGGCATGGCCGCCGCCATCCAGCTGCGCAAGCAGGGCAGGGAAGTCGACCTGGTCGAGATCGACCCTGAATGGCGCTCCTACGGCGCCGGCATCAGCCTGGGCGGCGCAACACTGCGAGCTTTCCGCACGCTGGGCATCCTCGACGCCTTCATGGAACATGGCGCCGCCTCCGACGGTGTGGACATTTGCATCCCCACGGGCGAGAAGATTGCGTCCCTGCCCACGCCGCGCCTGGCCGGCGCTGACGTGCCGGGCAACGGCGCCATCATGCGCCCTGTGTTGGCGCGCATCCTGGCGGAAGCGACACGCGCGGCCGGCGCGAAGGTTCGCCTGGGCTGCACGTTTTCCAGCATTGCCCCTGACGCGAATGGCGTGAACGTCGCGTTTTCCGACGGTAGCCAGGATCGCTACGAACTTGTGATCGGGGCGGATGGCCTGTATTCGAGCGTGCGCGCGGCTTTGTTTCCCGATGCGCCGGCGCCGACATACAGCGGGCAAGGCGTATGGCGCGCCGTGCTGCCGCTCATGGAGGGTGTGGAGCGCACCACGATGTGGCTGGGTCCCAAGGTCAAGACCGGACTGAATCCCGTGTCGCGCGATCAGATGTACCTGTTTGTGACCGAGGACCGCGCAGAGAACACGCACATCGCGCCTGCGGATTTCGTGCCCATGCTGAAGGCGCTTGTGGGCCGTTTCCCCGCGCCGCTGATGCGCCAGGTCGGCGAGCAACTGGGCGAGCATTCGCAGATCGTCTACCGTCCGCTGGAAAATCTGTTACTTCCCAGGCCATGGTACAGCGGCCGGGTGGTGCTGATCGGCGACGCCGTTCATGCGACGACGCCGCACATGGCATCCGGCGCCTGCATCGGCATCGAGGATGCCATCGTGCTGGCCGAGGAACTGGGCGGAGGCCAACCTGTCGAAGCGGCGCTGACGCGCTTCCAGGCGCGGCGCTGGGAGCGCTGCCGCATGGTGGTCGAGAATTCCGCCCGCCTCGGCGAGATCGAAATCACGGGCGGCGACAAGGAAGAACATGGCCGCATCATGCGCGAAACCCTGATGGCGCTGGCCCAGCCAATCTGATTGGAGAATGTAAAGTGAGCAGAAGTTTTATCGATTTGTCGATCTACCTCGAAAACGAGGTGCTGTCCGACCCGCCGCCGCTGGCGCCGAAAATCACCTACCAGAAGCACACGGACACGCTGCCCGAGTTCATGGCCATGATCCCCGGCACCACCGCTGCCGATTATCCCGATGGCGAGGCGGCAGCCGCTGAATGGGTCACCATGACCACGCACAGCGGCACCCACCTGGATGCGCCTTACCACTTCCATTCGACCATGGATGCCAAGACCGGCGAGAAGAAGTCGATCACGATCGATGAAGTGCCGCTCGAATGGTGCTTCCAGCCCGGCGTGAAGCTGGACTTCCGCCACTTCCCGGACGGTTATGTGGCCACCGCCGCGGATGTGGAAGCGGAACTGGCCCGTATCGGCCACGATTTGCAGCCGCTGGACATCGTGGTCGTCAACACGCGCGCCGGCAGCCGCTATGGCCATAACGATTACGTCTCCGCCGGTTGCGGCATGGGCTACGAAGCCACCATGTATTTGCTGGAGCGTGGTGTGCGCCTGACCGGCACCGATGCCTGGAGCTGGGATGCGCCGTTCTCCTACACCGCGAAAAAGATCGCGGAAACTGGTGACAAATCCCTTATCTGGGAAGGCCACAAGGCCGGACGCGATATCGGCTACTGCCACCTGGAGAAGCTGCATAACCTCGAAGCGTTGCCCGGCCACGGCTTCTACATCAGCTGCTTCCCGCACAAGGTACGTGCCGGATCGGCCGGATGGACGCGTGCTGTCGCCATCGTCGACGACGCACTGCTTGCCCTGCCGCGGCGCTGAGGGAGGTGCGATGAAACTGGCAACTTTACGCAACGGCGAACCCGATGGCAGCCTGCTGGTCGTTTCGCGTGACCTGCGCCGTGCCCTGGACGCCACGTCTATAGCGCCCAACCTTCTGCATGCGATCCAGCATTGGGACGACTGCGCGCCGCGTCTGCAACAGCTTTCCGATGCGCTCAATTCGGGCAAAGCCGAAGGCGCCGTGGACTTCGTGCCCGCGGCCTGCATGGCGCCGCTGCCGCGCACCTTCCAGTGGTGCGATGGTTCGGCTTTCCTGAACCACGGCCGGTTGATGGAAAAGGCCTTCAATACGCCGCCCATCCCGGACTTCAACACGATTCCCGTGATGTACCAGGGCGCGTCGGACGATTTCCTTGGCCCGGCCGAGGACGTGCCAATGCCGGATGAAGCGCTCGGCATCGACTTCGAAGGCGAGTTCGGTGTGATCGCCGGCCCGGTGCCGATGGGCATCAAGGGCGACGCGGCGCTGGATTCGGTACGCCTGCTGGTGCAGATCAATGACTGGAGCCTGCGCGGCCTCGGCCCGCGTGAAATGAAGTCCGGCTTCGGATTCCTGCAGGCCAAACCGTCCACCAGTTTCGCACCGGTGGCGATCACGCCGGACGAACTGGGCGCGCACTGGCGCCATGGCCGGGTGCAGCTTGAACTGGAAGTCGAGTGGAATGGCGAAACGTTTGGTCACCCGCACGGCGGCGAAATGAATTTCAGCTTCGGCGAACTGATTGCGCATGCTGCCCGCACACGCAAGCTTAGCGCCGGCACGATTATCGGCTCGGGCACCGTTTCCAATGCCGATCGCAGCGCCGGATCGGCCTGCATTGCCGAGCGGCGCGTGATCGAGATCATCGAACAGGGCAAACCGCAGACGTCCTTCATGCAGTTCGGCGACCGCGTGCGCATGGCGGCACGCCTGCCGGACGGCAGCCATCCCTTCGGTGTAATCGACCAGAGGGTGGTGCAGGCGGCATAAGACGCGGCGCTTATAATGCGGGGGATGAACAACCCCCTCCGCGAAATCTACCGCGACCAGTGGCTGCTGGTGGTCCACAAGCCGGCCGGCCTGCTGGTGCACCGCAGCCCCATTGACCCGCACGAAACCGAGTTTGCGCTGCAATATGCGCGCGAGATGAATGGCGGCGAGTACGTCTACGCCGTGCACCGGCTGGACCGGCCGACGTCCGGCCTGCTGGTTTTCGCGCGTGACCAGGAGACGGCCGGCATCCTGGGGAAAGCCTTCATGTCCGGCGACGTGCGCAAGCGCTATCTGGCGATGGTGCGCGGCTGGATTCCGGAGCGGGGCCTGATCGATTATCCACTGCGGGATGAAGATCCTTTCGGCGGCGATGCGGAGGGCGTGGCACGCGAAGCCGTCACCCGCTACAAGCGCGTGGCGACCACGGAGATTCCTGTGGCGATCGAGGGCTATGCAAGCAGCCGATACAGTCTGGTCGAGCTCTATCCGGAGACGGGACGACGCCACCAGTTGCGGCGCCACATGAAGCATATCAGCCACCCCATCATTGGCGACGCCAACCACGGGCGCGGGCGCCACAACCGCTATTTCGCCGAGCGCTTTGGCCAGGGCCGGCTGATGCTGGCCGCCACCGGCATCGCGTTCACGCATCCGCGCACCGGCGAGCCGCTGGAACTGGAATGCGAACCGGAGGCAAGCTTCCTGCAGGTGCAATCTATTTTTTGATACCGCGCCAAAGGTGCACCAGCCATTCGATCGTCGCTGCCATGGGCTTGCGCAGGAAGGGGATGTCGTAGGACAGCAGCAACAGGCCGAAAGGCACGTCTTCGACGCCTACGATCGGCAAGTAAGGCACTAAAATCCCCACCGCGATCAGTGACAGCGCGAGTGGGATGCGGACCCATTTGGCGCGCTCGGAGCGCGCCCATTCGATGAAGCGCCGCGCTTTGCCCGGCACTTCGCGCTCCAGATCGTCGACGGCATGGTCCAGTTTCTGTTTACCTTTGTTGCTCATATGCTGATCCTAGCGCGGTTTCGGCAACGGCCGCGTTCAGTTGCCCATTGAAATCACCGCCCATTGACAGTATTGTGGGACCTTCAATATTCCACCGGAGCAGCAATGCAGAAAAAGCTTCATTCCTTCATCGTCTCCGCGCTAGCGGCAGCGGGAGCGGGACACGCCCAGGAAGTCGTGAAGATCGGTATTGCGGGGCCTTCGTCGGCGAGATCGCGCACCTTGGCAAGGCGATGGAAAACGGCGTGGCGATGGCGATCGATGACCTGAATGCGCGCGGCACAACGATCGGCGGCAGGAGGGTTGTCTTCAAAATGCAGAGCGAGGATGACGCGGCCGACCCTAAGCAGGGTACGGCCGTGGCGCAGAAGCTGGTGGACGCGGGCGTGGTTGCCGTGGTCGGGCATTCGAACTCCGGCACCACGGTGCCCGCCTCGCGCATCTACAACCAGGCTGGCATCCCGCAGATCACGCCGTCCGCGACCACGCCGGGCTACACGAAGCAGGGCTTTCCGGGCGCTTTCCGCGTTGTCGCCAACGACAATATGATGGGCGCGGCGCTGGGCCGTTATGCGGTGGAGAAGCTGGGCGCGCGCCACATCGCGGTCATCGACGACCGCACGGCTTACGGACAGGGCGTGGCCGATGAATTCGTGAAGAGCCTGCAGAAGCAGAAGCTGAAAGTGGTGGAGCGGCAGTTCACCAATCCCAAGGCCACCGATTTCACGTCCATTCTCACGTCGATCAAGGCGAAGAAGCCGGACCTGATTTTCCTGGGCGGGATGGACGCCACGGCCGGTGGCATACTGCGGCAGATGAAGGCGCTGGGCATTCAGGCCCGGTTCATGGCGGGGGATGGCGTATGCAGCGATTCCTTGCCGCAGCTGGCCGGCGTGGGCATGCGCGATGGTGAAGTGTTTTGCGCCGATGCAGGTGGAATCGAGAAGTCGCAGGAGAAGGCGATCGATGATTTCGTTGCGCGGTTCAGGGCGAAGTATCACAGCGATATTCAGACCTATGCGCCTTATGCCTACGACGCGGTCATGGTGTTCGTCGCCGCGATGCAGCAGGCTGGGTCCCCTGATCCCGCGAAGTTCTTGCCCGTGCTGAAGCAGACGAAGTACCACGGCCTCACCGGTCTGATCCGGTTTGACGCTGCCGGCGACCTGGCCAACGGCGCCATTACCGTGTCCACCTACAGGGCGGGGCGGAAAAGCAAGCTCGATGTGATTCGATGAGCCGCTTGTGGCGCACGCACGGCGGATCAATGATCCGCCCTACACGTCCGTGACATATCCGACCTTAAACGACCCGGGTGCGTAGGGCGGATCATTGATCCGCCGTATTTGCGGACAATTAACGCCTGAAATCCCTCAACACCTCGCGCGCCGCATTATGCCCCGGCGCGCCGGTAACGCCGCCGCCCGGATGCGCGCCGGCGCCGCAGGTGTACAGGCCGGGAATCGGCCCGCGGTAATCCGCGTGGCCGAGCATCGGCCGGGCCGAGAACAACTGATCCAGCCCAAGCGCGCCATGGAAGATATCGCCGCCAACCAGACCAAAGGTGCGCTCCAGGTCCAGTGGACTCATGATCTGCCGCCCGATCACGCTGCGCTTGAAATTGGGCGCATAGCGGGTAACGGTATCGATCATCAGGTCCGCCACCGTGTCGCGGTGGTCATCCCAGCTCGCGCCATCCGGCAGCTGCGGCGCAACGTGCTGGCAGAACAGGCTGGCGACGTGCTGGCCGGGCGGGGCGAGCGTGGAGTCCAGCGTGGACGGAATCAGCACCTCGACGATGGGATTGCGCGACCAGCCAAATTCGCGCGCGTCGTGATAGGCACGTTCCATGTACTGCAGGCTGGGTGCGATGATGATGCCGCTGCCGTGATGCTCGGCGGCCTGCTTGCCGGGCAGGCAGCTGAAGTCCGGCAGCTCGGACAGCGCCACATTCATGCGGAAGGTGCCCGAACCGCAGCGCCAGGCCTGCATGCGGCGCAGGAAGTCGTCGGGCAGCGCGGCGGAATCGACCAGTTTCGTGTACAGCAGGCGTGGGTTGAGGTTGGAGATGACCGCGCGCGCCTCCAGCTTCTCGCCGGCCGACGTGACCACGCCGGATGCGCGTCCGTTCTTCAGCAGCACTTCCTGCACGGCGCAATCGGTGCGCACTTCCACGCCGCGCGCCTGCGCCGAGCGGCTCATGGCCTGCGTGATCGCGCCCATGCCGCCGATGGCGTGTCCCCATGCGCCTTTCTTGCCATTGACCTCGCCGAACACATGGTGCAGCAGCACGTAGGCTGAGCCGGGCGTGTACGGACTGGCGTAGTTGCCGACCACGCTGTCGAAACCATAGGCTGCCTTGATCGGCGCGCTTTCGAACCAGCCATCCAGGTAATCGCCAGCGGACTTGGTGAACAGGTCCAGCAGTTCGCGCTGCGTGGACAGCGGAAGCTTGCGCATGCGGTTGCCGATGCCGCCGGCCTTGATCAGTTCCGGCAGGGCGGTCAGCCAGTTACCCTGCACCATATTCGGCGGCGTTTGCAGCACCAGGTCGCGCAGCACGTCCGCGGCGGCATCCAGCTGTTCCCCATAGGCTTGCAGGCGCTCGGCGTCGCGCTTGGAGAACTTCGCGACCTCGCTAATGGTCTTGCCGGCGCCGATCTTCAGGTACTGGCCGTTTTCGAAGGGCAGGAAGTTGGATAGCGGGCGCTCGACGATGCGCAGGCCGTGCTTCGCCAGTTCGAGGTCGTGGATGACCTTCGGGTTCAGCAGCGATACCGTATAAGCGGCGACGGAGTTGCGGAAGCCGGGATGGAATTCCTCGGTGACCGCCGCGCCGCCGACAACGCCGCGCCGTTCCAGCACCGTGACCTTCAGCCCGGACTTCGCCAGGTAATGGGCACACACCAGGCCATTGTGGCCGCCGCCGATGATGATCGCATCCCGCATTTATCTCTCCGCATTGATAGGAGACTCCATTGTGTGGGCGGCTTCGGCAAGTTGCACTGAACATAGCGACAAACTGTCGAGTATTATTGAGCAAATTGACGAATATTTCGGCGAAAGTGAAGAATGGATGCAATCGACCAGCAACTGCTAGCCCTGCTGCGTGAAAACGCGCGCGCCCCAACGGCTGAACTGGCGCGCAAGCTCGGACTCTCGCGAACCACGGTGCAAAGCCGCATCGAGCGGCTGGAGAAGACGGGCGTGATCATCGGCTACACTGTGCGCTCCAGTGCGGACTATCGCGCAGGCCTGGTGCGGGCGCTGGTGATGATTACAGCGGCGCCGAAGCACACGCCCGGCATCGAGAGCGCGCTGCGGCGGGTAACGCAGCTGCGTACGCTGCATTCGGTGAACGGGATTTACGACTTTATCGCCGGCGTGGAAGCGGAGTCGGTGGAGGAACTGGATGCGGTGATCGACAGGATCGGTGCGCTGGACGGCGTCGAGCGCACCACTACGTCGATCCTGATGACCACCCGCATCGACCGCTAGGCCACCCGGTCAGGCAGCAGCGGGGGAGGCCAGCGGCGCACGTCCGCCGTCGTCGCCGGTGACACTGGCGAAGGCCGGGACCAGTGTCGGCTCCTCGGTCACCATCGGAGCCGCCGAACCGTCCATGACTTCACGGGCGCGCTGTATATCGACGGCGCCAACCCATTTGGCGATGGCCATCGTCCCCACTGCGTTGCCGATCGTATTGGTGATCGCCCGCGCTTCGGACATGAACCGGTCCACGCCCAGCAGCAGCACCATGCCTTCGACAGGGATCTTGCCCAGGGAAGCCAGGGTGGCGGCCAGCGTGATGAAGCCGGACCCGGTCACGCCCGCCGAACCCTTGGAAGTCAGCATCAGCACGCCCAGCACCACAACCTGGTCCATCAGGGTTAGCGGAGTATTCGTCGCCTGTGCAATGAAGATCGCGGCCATCGTGTAGTAGATGCACTGGCCGTCAGGATTGAAGGTCAGGCCGGAAGGCACGACCAGGCCAACCACGGACCTGGAGCAGCCGACGCGTTCCAGCTTGTTCATCACCTGCGGCACCACCGACTCAGACGAGCTGGTGCCCAGCACGGTGAAGATTTCTTCCTTCAGATACTTGAGGAACTTCCACAGGCTGAAGCCGGACAAGCGCGCAATCCCGCCCAGCACGATGAACACGAACAGGAAGCAGGTAAGGTACATGGTGGCCATCAGCTTGGCCAGCGAAATGATGGAGCCGAAGCCGTATTTGCCGACGGTGAAAGCCATCGCGCCAAACGCCGCCAGCGGCGCGACGCGCATGATCATGCGGACGATGGAGAACATCGCATGCGAGAACGAATCGAACACATTGATCACGATCTCCGCCTTCTTGCCCATGCGCGCCAGTGCCACGCCCAGCATCACGGCAAACACCAGGATCTGCAGGATGTCGTTCTTCGCCAGCGCATCGACGATGCTGGAGGGGATCAGCTGCAGGATGAAGCCGGAGAAGGTGTCATGCTTCACCTGCGAGGTGTAGTTGGCAATGCTCCTGCTATCCAGGGTATGCGGGTCGACATTCATGCCCACGCCCGGGCCGACCAGGTTCACTACCAGCAGGCCGATGCCCAGCGCGAAGGTGGACAGCACTTCGAAATAGATCAGGGCGCGCAAGCCCACGCGCCCCAGTTCCTTCATATTCTCCAGCCGCGCAATGCCGACAACGATGGTCGCGAAGATCACCGGGGCAAAGACCATCTTGATCAGTTTGACGAAACCGTCACCGAAGGGCTTCAGGTCCACGGCCAGGGTGGGGTAAAGCGCGCCCAGCGCAATGCCCGCCGCAACGGCGAGCAGTACCTGTACATATAGCATGCCCAGCAATTTCTTAAGCTTGCGCATGATCTGTCTCCTTGTATGAATGGGGCGAAGGCTGGTCTTGGCGCCGGCTTTTCAGTGCATTGGAATCAAGCGGCGACGGGAACGGCGCGGGCCAGGTAGTCGCAGACCGCGGCGGTGACATCGGCCGTGGTGGCAGATCCGCCCAGGTCCGGCGTGTGGACGCCGTTGGCGGTCACGTACTCGATGGCTTCCATCAGGCGCGCGGCGGCGGCGGATTCGCCCAGGTGTTCCAGCATCATGGCCGCGGTCCAGAAGGTTGCGATGGGATTGGCAATGCCCTTACCCGTGATGTCGAAGGCGGAGCCGTGGATAGGTTCGAACATGGAGGGGAAAGTGCGCTCCGGATTCAGGTTGGCCGTAGGGGCGATGCCCAGGCTGCCGGACAGCGCTGCCGCGAGGTCGGAGAGGATGTCCGCGTGCAGATTGGTCGCCACAATCACGTCCAGCGCCTTCGGCTTCAGCACCATGGTGGTGGTCACGGCGTCCACCAGTTCGCGGTTGGTCTTCACATCCGGATATTCCTTCGCGACTTCATAGAAGATCTCATCCCACATCACCATGCCGAAGCGCTGTGCGTTGGACTTGGTCACCAGCGTCAGATGTCTGGCGGGACGCTTGCGCGCCAGTTCGAATGCGAAGCGGTGGATGCGTTCGACGCCGGCGCGGGTAAACACGGCGGTTTCGGTAGCCGCTTCGATCGGCAGGCCGCGGTGGGTGCGGCCGCCGTTGCCGGCGTACTCGCCTTCGGAGTTCTCACGGATGATCACCCAATCGATATCCTCGCCGTTCTTCAGTGGGCTTTTCACGCCGGGCAGCACGCGGGCAGGGCGCACGTTGGCGTACTGGTCGAAGCCTTGTGCGATGGGCAGGCGCAGGCCCCACAGGGACACGTGGTCCGGCACTTCCTGGCTGCCGACGGCGCCGAAGAAGATCGCGTCGAAGGTCTTCAGCTTTTCCAGGCCGCCTTCCGGGATGTAGTGGCCGTGCTTAAGGTAGTAGTCCGAGCTCCAGGGGAAGTGCTCCACACTCAGGCGGAAACCGCCGTCGTGCTGCGCCAGGGCGTTCAGCACTTCCAGGCCGGCTGCGATGACTTCGGTGCCAATGCCGTCGGCGGGAATGGCGGCGATCTTATGGGTGCGCATCGGGTATCTCCTTGGTGTTCGGTGAGTTAGTGATGCGCAGTGTAGGCGTCGCACGATTGAATGAATCGCTTAAAATTCAATCTGCTTTTAACCTGGAGTTAAAGATGGTCCATTCGCCTGATCTGAGTTTCTTTAGGGAAATCGTGAAGCAGGGCAGCCTCTCTGCGGCGGCGCGCGAAATGGGCGTTACGCCGGCCTCCATCAGCAAGCGCCTGAGCAGGCTGGAGGCGGAACTGGGCGTGCCGCTGGTGCTGCGCACCACGCGCCGCCTGACGCTGACGGACGAAGGGGAACTGTTCCACGCCAATGCAGTGCGCCTGCTCAGTGAACTGGAAGATATGGAGCGGCTCATTTCCGCGAATCGCGCGGCGCCCAAAGGACTGTTGCGGGTGAATGCGCCGCTGGGCTTCGGCCGTACGTACATCACGCCCCTGGTGTCACGCTTTGTGCGCAAGTATCCGGAAGTGGAAGTACAGCTCCAGCTGAGCGATCATCCAATCAGCCTGGTGGACGAAAATTTCGACATCGGCATCCGCTTCGGCGAGATTCCGGACGCCCGCCTCGTGGCGCGCAGGATCGCCGCCAATCGCCGCCTGGTCTGCGCGGCGCCCGCCTATCTGAAGAAGCACGGCGTGCCCAACGTGCCGCACGACCTGGTACACCACAACTGCATCGTGCTGCGCCAGAATGACGCGGCCTACGGCACCTGGCGCTTCTCGCGCGGCAAACAGTCCGAAACGGTGAAGGTGCGCGGCACCTTGAGCAGCAACGATGGCGAGGTATGCCTGAACTGGGTGCTCGATGGACATGGCCTGATGCTGCGCGCCGAGTGGGATATTGCCAAATACGTCAAGACTGGCCGATTGCGCATCCTGCTGGACGACTACGCCACGCCGGATGCGGACATCTATGCCGTTTCGGCCGAGCGCCAGGCCCGCTCGCCCCGGGTGCGCGCCTTCACCGAATTCCTGGCCGACAGCTTCGCGCAATTCGCAGGTCCCAGCTGGTAGCGGAAAACCGCAAGATTCTTCAAGAAGTGGCGATTCCTCGTGCCCATACTGGCGGCACTTGCAACAAGGAGGACGCCATGATCGATCTGCGAAGCGATACCTGCAGCCAGCCCACGGAGCCGATGCGGCAGGCAATGGCCTACGCGCCCGTCGGCGACGATGTGTACGGCGACGACCCCACGGTGAAGGCGCTGGAGCGAGAAGTCGCGGAGCTGCTGGGCAAGGAGGACGCGGTGTATATGGTGTCCGGCACCATGACCAACCAGGTCGCGATCCGCGCCCATACGGAGCCGGGCGACTCAGTCCTGTTCGATCAGAATGCCCACGTCTACATTCTCGAAGGCGGCGCACCGTCGGCCTATGCGGGTGTGCTGCCCCGATTGCTGCCGGGCGTGCGCGGCATCTTCAGCGCGACAGACGTGGAGGAGGCGCTGGGCGTGCCGCACCGCTTCTTTCCGGCCACGGTGCCGTCGCCCGTCAAGCTGCTCTGCCTTGAGAACACGCACAATATCGGCGGTGGGAAGATCTGGCCGCTGGAGCGGTTGAAAGAAGTCTGCGCCTGTGCGCGCCGGCGCGGCCTGCAGCTGCATCTGGATGGCGCACGCCTGTGGCATGCCACCGCCGCCACCGGCATCCCCGAGCGCGAATATGCGCGGCATTTCGACACCGTCAGCGTCTGCTTTTCAAAGGGGCTGGGCGCACCGGTTGGTTCCGCCCTGGCCGGGCCGCGCGATTTCATTGCCCGCGCGCGCCGCTTCAAGCAGCAGATCGGCGGCGGCTTCCGCCAGGCGGGGATTATCGCAGCCGGTGCGTTGTATGCGCTGCGGCATAACCGCGAGCGGCTGGTGGAGGATCACGAACATGCCAGGCTGCTGGCGCATGGCATCGCGGATCTGCCGGGCATTCATGTGGATGTCGCCGGTGTGGAATCGAACATCGTGCGCTTCGGCGTTTCGTCCATGCCCGCCGGCCTGTTCGTCGACGCGCTGCATCGGCGCGGCCTGCATGTGCTGCCTTACGGGAAGGATGGCGTGCGCGCCATCCCCTATCTGAACATTTCTCGCCAACAGATCAGGGAAGCGGTGGAGATCATCGCCTCGGTCGCAACTCAAGGAGCTTAGTTTCATGGATCGCCGCAGTTTTGTTAAAGCCGCTGCATTTGGACTGGCCGCAGGCCTGATGCCCGGCCTGTCCTTCGCCGCAGGTGACGCCATCCGTCCCTTCCGCGTCAACGTTCCCGAAGCCGATCTGCGCGATCTGCGAAGGCGCATTGCAGCGACCCGCTGGCCCGAGGCGGAGGCGGTCGCCGACGCTTCACAGGGCGTGCAACGCGCCACGATGCAGGCGCTGGCGCGCTATTGGGAAAAGGAATATGACTGGCGCAAGGTCGAGGCAAGGCTGAACGCGCTGCCGCAGTTCCTGACCGGGATCGACGGCCTGGATATTCACTTCATCCATGTTCGCTCGAAGCACGAGAATGCGCTGCCGCTGATCGTGACGCACGGCTGGCCGGGATCCATCATCGAGCAGCTGAAGATCATCGAGCCGCTGGTCAATCCCACTGCCCATGGCGGCAGCGCGGCGGACGCGTTCCATGTGGTGATCCCGTCGATGCCTGGCTATGGCTTCTCCGGCAAGCCGGCAAAGACAGGCTGGGACGGCAACCGCATCGCGCGCGCGTGGGCGGTGCTGATGGAGCGTCTCGGCTACAAGCGCTATGTGGCGCAGGGCGGCGACTGGGGCGCCATCATCACGGACCTGATGGCGGTGCAGGCGCCTGCGGGCCTGATCGGCATTCACTCGAATATGCCGGGCGCGGTGCCTCCGGATATCGACAAGGCGCTCCGCACGGGCAATCCGGCGCCGGCCGGGCTCTCCGAAGAGGAGCAGCACGCATGCCAGCAGCTCGATTATGTGTACAAGCATATCGGCTACGCACGCATCATGGGCACACGTCCGCAAACGCTGACCGGGCTGGCGGATTCGCCGGTCGGCCTGGCGGCCTTTCTGCTCGATCACGATGCGCGCAGCCTGGAACTGATCTCGCGGGCCTTCGCCGGACAGCCGGGCGGCCTGTCGCGCGATGATGTCCTCGACAATATTTCCCTGTTCTGGCTGACCAATACGGCGGTATCGGCGTCCCGTCTTTATTGGGAGAACAAGACGACGGTGTTTGCGGCCAAGGGGGTCACGTTGCCCGTTGCCGTCAGCGTGTTCCCGGATGAGATCTATCTGCCGCCGCGCAGCTGGGCCGAGCGCTCATATCCAAAACTCATGTATTACAACAGGGTGGAGAAGGGCGGTCATTTCGCGGCCTGGGAGCAGCCTGCCCTGTTCGCCCAGGAGCTGCGTGCAGGTTTCAAAGCCCTGCGTACATAAGGCGTAGAATGAAGTTTTGCAGGACGGCTTTATGGACGCATCCTCCGTTCGCCCGCGCAACCGGGTCAAGGCGTGGCGGGACAAGGTTTTGCCCGACACGCAATTCCTGCGCGCCGAGTACCTGGCACACCGCTTCCCGCCGCATGTGCATGAGGAGTTCGCGATAGGCTTTATCGAGCGCGGTGCCCAGGCCGCGGTGATGCGGGAGCACAGCCAGCAGGTGCTCATGCCGGCCGGGACGATCTGCGTGATCAATCCCGGTGAATTCCACGAGGGACGGGAGTTTTCCGACATCGGCTGGGATTACCGCATGATCTATATTTCGCCCGAGGACCTGGATTCGCTTTTGTCTGCCGACGGCCGCTCGCCGCTGCATTTCCCCGAGCATGTGATCGATGATCCGGATACGATGATGGCCATCAGGATGGCGCACCAGAGCGCGGAATCGGGTGACGCGTCCCTGCTGGAACAGAGTTCGCGGCTTACTTTCGCGCTCAATCAGCTGGTGTCGCGGCACGCGCAGAAAGGGCGCGGCCGGCGAACGCTGCTCGCCATGCCAGGCGGCGTGAAGCGGGCGCGCGAGTATATCGATGCGCATATCGGCTCGAATCCCACGCTGCAGGAAATTGCCGATGTGGCGGGCCTGAGTCCTTTCCATCTGCTGCGCGAATTCAAACGCGTGATCGGCCTCGCCCCGCACGCCTACCTGATGCAGCGCCGCGTGGAGCACGCAAAGCGCCTGCTTCTCGGCGGGCGCCCGCTGCGCACCATCGCCATCGACCTGGGTTACGCCGACCAGTCCCACCTGAGCCGCGAAATCCGCCGCTTCTACGGCGCCCCGCCCAGCGCCCTGCATCCCTAGCCGCCGCCACGCGATTTGCACAAAGTTTGCTCCAGCTCAAACAGCGCATCGCAAGCTGAGGATAAGCTGCGCACTCCAACGGCATGTGGAGGAGCGCGCGGTGCAGCTGAAATATGTCCCCTTACTCTTGATTATCGTCGCTGTGATCTCCTTCTTCATCGGCGAGGGCGGCAGGCTGGATCGCGACGTGCAGTTTGTCGGACTGATCACCGTTATCGGCATGCCGATCGCGGGCATGGCCATGCACAAATGGCTGGCGAAGTGCGCCGCTGCGACGGCCGTTCTGTTGGTCGCAACCGTCTTCTCGCTCCTGGGCGACCAATCCTTCAAGTCAGTCTACAGCGACTGCCTCGCCAACAGCGAGCGCCTGCACTGGTCCCTCGCCAAATATCACGTCGAAAACGGCCGCTACCCCGAAAGCCTCGACCGCCTGGACGTCGTCCTGCCCTGCGGCCGCGCCACCAGGGCCAGTCTGCTCCGCTATAAACGATCCGGGGACAGTTACGAACTCCTTCTTAACGCCTCCGTCCCGCAGCGTGCCCTCCCAGATCTGGCGACAGCGGAAGAATCTGGGAATTGATCAATCTGGAAAACTCTATCTGCGCAGACCGAAGATCATGGGTCATTTGCAGATTCAACCAGAATTCGGCACTAGTGTTGAAGTAACG
This sequence comes from Pseudoduganella sp. UC29_106, assembly GCF_044055365.1. NCBI lineage: Bacteria > Pseudomonadati > Pseudomonadota > Betaproteobacteria > Burkholderiales > Oxalobacteraceae > Pseudoduganella > Pseudoduganella sp. UC29_106. The sequence goes on from NZ_CP171977.1 coordinate 1,334,939, forward strand.
AGCAAGACGCAGCGCCGTTTCCGGTGAAACGCCGCGCTCGCCTCGAACGATTTCGTTAATTCGTGCGGGCGTAACGTTGAGTGCCTGCGCCAGTGCGGTGGCAGACATATCCAATGGCTCCAGAAACTCTTCCTTAAGCACTTCGCCTGGATGCACGGGCCGCATTCGGTTTGTGGACATCGTGACCTCCTAATGATAATCAATTATCTCGACATCAGCTGGCCCATTCGCAGTCCAGCGAAAACATACCCGCCATTGCGCGTTGATGCGAATGCTGGCTTGCCCGGCGCGGTCACCCGTGAGCATTTCCAGCCGATTCCCTGGAGGTGAGCGCAAATCCCATAAATCGAGCGCGGCATTCAGCATCGCCAGCTTACGCTGTGCAACGAATTCGAAATTTGCGAATCGAGCAACGCGCTTTCCGTTAAAGAGGTCGCGTGTATGGGAGCACGAAAACGATTGGATCATGCTTCCCTCTTCGGGAATTTGTGGATATCTTATCGTATATCGAGTTTCGATACGTAGTCATGACGTGCGTCAAAACAAATAGCTTAGGCGGCGCGTTGTGCGGCCGGGACGTGGAGAGGGGCGGGCCGGGCCGGGCGGTGGGCGGAAGCCTGGAGCAGGATGCGGGCGCCGGTGCGTTCGGCGGCGTGCAGCAGGCTGGCGGCCGTGGAGTCGACGGCGGCCTGCTTGACGACGATGTTCACATTCAGCGCGGCAGCCTGCGCGAAAGCTTGCGTAAGGTCGGCGGTGGACGCATCGTGCAGGGTGCTGATGCGGATGGCGTCAACGCTTGCGTGTCCGAGCACGGACGATAGCTGCGCGACGGAGCCGACCTTCACCGCGATACGGAAGCCGTTGCGGCGGTAATTGTCGGCCACGTAGTTGAGCATCCAGTTCTGGCGTGCGTTCACCGCCGGCAGTTGCAGCACCACCTGGTCGACGGGCAGGTCCAGGCCATCGAGGATGCGGCGGAAAGCCATGCCGTGATTGCTGCTGACGGCGCTGAGCAGGCGGTCGTGGACGTTCAGGTAGAGCGTGTGCTGGCCCGCGTCCGCACGGCGGAAGAAGTTGATGGCATGGAGCATGCGGCACAGGCGGTCCAGTTCCACGGATTCGTTGTCGCTGGCGGCGCCGTCGAGGAATTTCCACAGCGGCAGGCCCTGGTCCTCTTCGGCGATGGCGCGCACGCGGCCCGCGTAGCCCGCGACTTCCCCCGTGCCCAGTTCGCGCAGCGGATAGAACTCGCTGCCGAGACGCGTATTGAAGATGCGTCCTTCCACTTCGCCGTCGGCGCCGATGCTGAGGCTACTGGAAGGCGATGCACCGGACGCCAGCCGGTCCAGATATTCTTGCAGCGCGGGATGGCTCATTCGTTGAACTCCTGAAGATACTGAGGGGCCCAGTCTACGTTGCCTGCGGGGCGAAAGGGAACGAAGCATTGTTCATATCCATTTGCGAAATATGTACATGGACTTGACCTCGGAGGTAATGGATTATGTGCGCCGCGCTTCCTACAATCGGAAGCATGAAAACCTTACGCATACTCATTCTGGTGGCGATGGCGTGGGCGCTTTATGCGCTGGCAGCGTCCGTCGCTCACGCTCAGGCAACGGCGGCCGGCAGGCATGCTGCCGCGCAGTTGGAAGTCCGGCGCATCAAGGCCAACGAGCTGCTACCTGCAGCGCGGCTCGTGCTCGATGGCGGACTGCGCGAATTCAACTGGACGCGCGAGGAGTCCCTTGACTATCTTGTGCAGTACATCGGCCTCACGGAAGCGGAGGCACGGCGCGAGCTGACCGCCGCGGAGCAACGAGCGCGCGCCGGCGCGGGCAGAGGCGCGCGATGAAGCGTCTGACCGCACTGGCCTTGCTGGCGCTGTGCACATGCGCCTTGGCTTCGGATCACCTGGATACGCCGCAGGTCATCGCCGATCCGCGCATCGATATCGGCGATATCTATGCGTGGCCATCGGCCGATGGGCTTAGGCTCAATCTCGTGATGACCATCGTTGGACACAGCTTTGCGCGGGACGTGGATTACATCTTCCACGTGGACAGCGGCGCGCGCTATGGCGCGACGACGGCGAGCGTCGATATCGTTTGCCGGCTGGCGGGCGAGATGGCGTGCAATACGGGACGCGTGTTTGCGGGACTGCGCGATGATCCTTTCTTCAATAACGTAAAGGGCTCGCGTGATGCGTTCAACTATGCGGCTGCTGCGCTCAGGGCGGGCGTGCGGCGGGACCAGGCCGGGTGTCCGCTTTTCAGCGTTGAGCAATCGCGCGAGATCCTGGAGCGCTGGCGGCGCACTGATGGCGGTCCAGCCGCCAATTTCCTGAAGGGGTGGACGCCTGCAACTATCGTGGTGTCGGTCGACCTGGCTCAGGTGAATCGCGGCGGCCCGCTGCTGGCCGTGTGGGCGGAGACTTCGATCAGGGACAAGCGTATTGACCGCATGGGGCGTCCGCTGACCGGCAATGCCTTGCTGGCGCCGCTGGAACCGGACGAGATCAGCGATGCGCTGAAGATGCGCTATAACGAAGCCACGCCATATGCTGCTGCGGAATTCGTGCCGGAGATCGAGAAATCGCTGGCCTTGTATGACGGGTACGACGGCCAGTGCGGCAATCAGCTGATGGCCGACTTGCAGCCACCCGAGCGCCGGTATCGCCGACTGGCGGAGCTGTTGGCGGACGACCGCCTTTGGATCAACAGCGCTGCGCATGGGTGCACGCAGCTGTTTGCCGTAGAGATGGCGGCGGCCGGCGATGCACGTTACCGCGACGATTGCGGCGGGCGGGCGCTGGATTATGACGCGTCCAATGTTTATCGATCATTGCTGGCGGCAGGGGCGAATGCTGGCGTGGACGATGGCGTGCACGCGGATGATGTCGTGCATTCGAACGAAGTGTTCCCATACGTGGCGCCGCCGCGGGGCGAGTATCGTGGCCAATAGCTTGGCGGCGGTTGCGCTGGCCGCGTGCGCGGCTCTGGTGGCCGGGCCGGCGACGGCGCACGATTTCTGGATTCAACCAGACCGGTTCTTTGTGTCTGTAGGGGACGTCGTGCGGCCGGCTCTCCTGGTCGGGCATGGCGAAGAACGTCAGCACTCGCCGCTGCCGGCGCGGCGCATCCTGCGCTACGAGGTTGTGGCCCCCGATGGCAGCAGCGTCGATCTGCGCAGCGGCGCGGCCCGCCTGGCAGGTGACGGCGTGCACCTGCTCGTGCTGGAATCCGACGACCAGGCGCAAAGCCATCACCCTGCCGCACGCTTCAACGCTTACCTCTTTGCCGAGGGGCTGACGGCCGTGATCGCGCACCGCGAACGCTACCGGTTGGCGGGTGAGCCTGGGGCGGAGCGCTATCGCCGCGTGGCGAAGGCGCTCATCGTGGCCGGGATGCCAACAGCGGGCGGGCAGGGCGCCGCAATGCGCGCACTCGGGCTGCCATTAGAGATTGTGCTGGAGCGCCGGCCGGACGCGCGGAGCGCGAATTCCGGTTGGCGGACGGGGCACGCGGAGCTGATGGACGCGGCGGAGCCGGCGGAGGAGGTGGCGGCGCGCGTGCTGTACAAGGGCCGGGCGCTGGGCGGCGCGCTGGTCAGGCTGACCGACCTGGCGCATGATGAGGAGCCGCTGGCGGCCGCGAGGACTGACGACGAGGGCCGTGCGCGGTTTGCGATGCCCGAAGGCTGCGGCAGCTGGCTGCTAAGCGCGGTGTGGTCGGAGCCGTCGCAGAGAGGCGACGGCATCGACTACGAAACCATCTTCTCCAGTCTGAGCTTCGCGCGCGGCGCGAACTGCCAGGCCAGCGCGAAAACGGTGACGAAGCCGATGGAGGACAGCACGAGCCACGGCAGCGCGGGCATATTGAGCGCGCGGGCGCGGTCGATCAGGTAGCCGCTGGCGGTATAGCCGAACAGGCCGCCCAATGCCAGCCCGAAGCGGCTCAATCCGATATAGCTCGCACGTGCCACCCTGGCCTGGGCAAAGCGCGCCACCAGCGCCTCGCGCGCCGGATCGGCGAACAGACTGCCGATATAAAACACGGCGACGACCGCAAACACGCCAAACGTGCCGCGCGCCAGCGACAGCAGGGCGATACTGCAAGCCATCACGGCCACGCCTGCCGTCAGGCGCGACTCCAGGCTGAAGTGGCGCTCGGCCAGCCGCGCCATTGGATACAGCAGCGATACCGCCAGCACTGCTTCCATTGCATACATCCACGCCACCGACTGCGCCGAGCCGGAAAGCTGCATCAGCAGCACCGGCACGCCCAGCATCAGCTGCGTTTGCAGCACGTAATAGCCGCTCAGCGTCAGTACCAGCGAGACGAAGGGCTTGTCGCGCAAGGGCGTGCGCATCGCCGTGAAGGCGCTGGTGCCCGGCGTGGACGTGCGATAGGACGGGAGCAGCACGGCATTGGCCAGCGCCGCCAGCACAAACAGCGCACAGCCGCCCAGCGCGGTCCAGCGAAAATCGAAACCCAGAAGGAAGGTGCCGAGCAGGGCGCCCAGCACACCGGCCACGCATTCCTGCATGATCAGCCGCGAGTAGAAGCGGGGGCGCTCGGAAGGTCGCACCAGCTTGACCACCAGCGCACCGCGTGCCGGATCAAACAGGCTGCCACCGAGGCCCGACAAGACGAGGGACACCATCAGTTGCATCGGCGTGGCCGCAAATCCCATCAGCGCAAAGCCGGAAGCGCGCAGCAGCATGCCCAGCACGATCAGTGGCTTGCCGCCGAAGCGGTCCGTCAGCGAACCGCCGAACAGGGCGAGACCCTGCTGCGACACCTGCCGCACGCCGAGCGCAAGGCCCACCGCGGCGGCGGCCCATCCCAGCTGATCGACAAAGTGCAGGCCGATGAGCGGAAAGACAACATTGAAGCCAGCCACCACGAGCGCGCTATCCAGCATGATGAAGCGCTTGCCCAGCGTCCTTGCCCTGTTAGATCCGACCACGATGCCACTCCCGATATCCGCCTGAACTTGATATTAGTTTCTTTCAAGCCATAATAGAAGCTGGCAACGCCACATATTTCATATTGGATTTCCTTATGTCTCTGAGCCTCGATGATTTGCAGCTGCTGCTCGATATCGTGGAATCCGGCAGCTTCAGCCAGGCCGCCGCCCAGCGCCGCTGGTCGCAGCCGCAGGTCAGCCAGCGGGTGGGGGGCACTGGAGGAACAGCTGGGGGTGCAGCTATTCCAGCGGCACCGGCGCGGCGCTTCGCCCACGCCCGCCTGTCTTACCTTCCTGCCCGCCGCGCAGCAGGCGCTGGCCGCCATCGAGTCCGGACGCCAGGCCATCCAGGGCGCGCCTGCCCTGCCGCAGATCTGGCTGGCCTGCGTGCCCTCGCTGGCGCCGCTCTTCTTCGGTCCCATCCTGCTGGAACTGGCCAACGCGCCGATGGAAATCCGCTGCACCTCCGACCACTCGCCCGTGATCATGGAAATGCTGTTGACCGGCCGCGCGCAACTGGGCTTCGTGCTGAAATGTCCCGCGATTGCAGGAATCCAGATGGAGCGCGTGATCCTGTCTCCCATCGTGGCCGTGGTACGGCGTGGCCATCCGCTGGCGAAACGGCACAAGCTCACGCTGGCAGACGTGGCGAACGAGCAGCTGGCGCCGCAGTTCTGGAGCGATGAAATCCGCGAGCTGATCGCCCTGCTGCGCACCTGGCGCACGGTGCCCAGTCCCATCCACGCCATCCAGCCTTCAAGCGCCGCGATCGAACTGGCGCTGGAACACGGCTTCCTGACGTTCATGCCGGAGATTGCGGCGGCCAAGCAGCTGAAGGATGGCAGCCTGATAAAGCTCGATATCATCGACCTGCCGCGCTGGGAGTGGGAAGCCATGGTGGCCTGGCGCAGCGGCAAGCGGCCGGATGAGAGCAAGCAGACCGTCCTGCGCGTGGTACGCGAGATGGCGGCGCGCTGGGCCTCGGCGCGCTAGAATGTCGCGATCATGAAAAAACTTCTACTCGGTTTGCTAATGCTTTGCGGACTGGCGCAGGCGCAGCCCGCCGGCGACTACCATCAGCATTTGTTCAGCCCAGCGGTGGCGGAAACGATCAAGGTGCCGCCAATTTCGGCGGCGGACCTGGTCGCCCTGCTGGACGACGCGGGCATCAAGCGCGCCACGCTGCTCTCCGTGGCCTACACCTTCGGCAGTCCGAAGCGCAGCTTCCCCGACGAACTTGAGCGCGTGCGCGCCGAGAACGACTGGACCGCCGCGCAGGCGGCGAAGTATCCCGGCCGCCTGATTGCCTTCTGCAGCTTCAATCCCCTGAAGGATTATGCGCTGGACGAACTGGCGCGCTGCGCCGCCCATCCCGGCCTGAAACACGGCATCAAGCTCCACTTCGGGAATTCGGACGTGCAGCTGGAGCTCCCCGCCCACGTCGAAAGGCTGAAACAGGTCTTCCAGGCCGCCAATGAGCACCATATGGCCATCGTCGTGCACATGCGCGCCTCGATCTCGCAGAAGCGTCCTTACGGAGCGCAGCAGGCGCGCATCTTCCTTGAGCAGCTGTTGCCGCAGGCGCCGGATGTAACGGTGCAGGTGGCGCACTTTGCCGGCGCCGGTCCCGGTTATGACGATCCGGCAGGCGAGGAAGTGATGGGGGTGCTGGCCGAAGCAGTGCAGCAAGGCGATCCGCGCACGCGCCACTTGATGTTCGACATTGCCAGCATCCCGGATGGCAAGCTGACGAAGGAGCAGGAGCAGCGCCTGGTGGCACGCATCCGCCAGGTTGGGGTTTCGCGTGTGCTGTATGGTTCGGATGCGGCGACGGGCGGCAACTTGCGTCCGCGCGAAGGCTGGGCGGCGTTCCTGTCGCTGCCGCTGACGAAGGAAGAGGTGGCGACAGTGAGCGCCAACGTGCCGCCTTACTGGCGGTGAAAAGGAATCAGTGAGGGAAGGGGCGCGCGGTTCGGCGCTGTTCCGGGTAGGCGAGCACGCGCAGGATCACGTTGCGCGGCACCTGCATGGTCTGCATATAGATCCACGCGTTGGCGGCGCCGTGCATGGCGTGCAACTCAATGCCCTTGTCGACCTGGACGGCCAGTGCCTGGTTGTATCGCGTATCGCTCATGTGCCGCCTCGTAACCGGAAGTATGGGATGGGTTGATTATCCGGCAAACTGGTCTGCGGTACAAGCGCTGAGGAAGCCGATAATGGCTTCGTTGACGGCTTCCGCATCCGTGATCGGCCCCATGTGGCCGCCGGCCGTCTCCATGAAGGAGCCGTTGGGCAGGGCAGCAGCCAGCTGCTCCGCCACGCGGCGCGTGGAGGATGGGCCTTTGCGGCCCGCCATCACCAGCGCGGGCAGTCCAAGCTGCGCCGCATCATCCAGCGTGGCCGGTTCGCCCAGCAGGGCGATGAAGTCCAGCTTCACTTTCGCGATCTGCGACATGAAGCGCTGGCGCTGAATATCCGGCAACGCATCAAACACGCCCGGGCGGTTCCAGTAATCGATGAAGATGCGCGTGGCGTCTTCTTCCCTTTCCGCTGCGGCGATGGAGCCGGCGAAGGCTTCGATTTCCATGCGGGCCGCGTCGTTGCGCTGCAGCAGATGGAAGGCGACCGGTTCGAATACCGTCAGCGACAGCACGCGTTCGCGCAGTTGGCGCGCCAGGCGCAGTGCCGTCGCGCCTCCGTAGGAATGGCCGACCAGATGGAAAGGCTCGCCTGCGTCCAAGTGGGAAGCAAGCGTCGCCGCGACGGCATCCGCCTCATGCGCCAGCGTATAGCCGGCTGCCGCAGATTCCGTAGGGAAAGCAGATTTTCCATATCCCAATAAATCCAGGGCGATGAAGCGGTACTGTTCACTGTGGGCGGCCATCAGGGCGGACCACTGGTTGCGGGAGCTGAGGGAGCTGTGCAGCAGGACGACGGCAGGTTTCATTTCAGGGTGGAATCAACAGCAAAGCCCGCGATTATACCCGGGACGCCGGACCCGGCATTGTCGGAAATCCTTACAGTCGAGAAAGTGCATATTTGATTTAGCCTATTACTAAAAGGCGTATCCTTCAGTGGCACGGAACCTGCTTTAACCGTCGGTATCTGGACGGGAGGTCACACGTGATAATGGAACGGTCCGCTTTGCCTGCGTTGTTGCTGACGCTGCTGCTGGGCTTGCTCATGCAAGCCATGCTGGCCGGCGCCCGCTTTGCAACGGAGCAGGGCGAGTGGCTCTACCGTGCGCTGTACCTGATCGCGCTGGCTTTTAATCTGGGTGCTGTGCGGCGCGTGAATCCGCCAAGCTTCTTCAGCGCCTGCGTGTTGCTGGCGCCGATGGTGCTCACGCTTGTGGGCACCTCGCTCGTTGTCGAGGATAAAGGCCACGCGACCGTCATGCTGCTGGTGCTGCCGCTCGCGCACGCGCTGGTGGCAGGCTACTTGTGCGTGGCCGCGCCGCAAGCGTTACGGCATTAATCTTCGCTAGCGGGCGCTGGCGATCCTGTCGCGCAGGTCAAGCGCAAGGCGCGCGGCTCGCAATGTAACGACATCCACTTTGGGCGGAATGCTGACAGGCGGCTTGCTGCTCCATCGCTCGCGTCCCGCCTCGGCAGGCGGCAGCGTGAAGTGTTCCTTCACCACCAGTTTCTCGGTGGGCGCCGGCAGTGGCGTGGCCTGAACGGTTGTCAGCGCCTCGCAAGGCTTGTCGGTCAGCATGGTCGTGCCGTTCTGGTCTTGGCAGCGGTAGATATCGTTCTGCGCCGGCGCGCTGCTCGCGGCCAGCAATAATGCAGCCGCGCAAAGCGCACCGCGGATGGCTGTGCGTTGCATGGTTCACCTCCTTTTACGTCGGTGAGACCATTCTGCGCGGGGTGGCTAAGGGGCTCTGTTCGTCACTTCACTTGCGCTTGTAGGCGCACATCCCATGCTGGAATTGCCTGGCGCCAGAAGTCCTCGATACTGTCCGCCTTTATTTGCAGGCCGAGAAAATGCGCTGCGGGAATCAGTGCTGTGGCAAGTAGGGTTTCGGCGGAGGCGCCCGTGTCGAAAGCCTGCGCGCCCGTTTGCTTCGAGAGTTTCTCGCCACCTTCATTCACCACGACAGGCACGTGCAGATAGCGCGGCTGTGGAAGGCCGAGCAATTCCTGCAGGTAGATCTGGCGCGGCGTGGAATCGAGCAGGTCGGCGCCGCGCACGATATCGGTGATGCCTTGTGCGCCATCGTCGACCACGACGGCCAGTTGATATGCCCAGAAGCCGTCGGCGCGGCGGATCACGAAATCGCCGACTTCCTGCGTGATGTCCTGCGTGATATGGCCGAACCAGCGGTCATCGAAACCGATCACGCAGTGCGGCTCCTGCGGTGTGCGCAAGCGCAATGCGCGCGGCACGCGGCCCGGTGCAAGGCCGAGGCGGCAGGTGCCGGGTAGACCAGGGCGGCGTTGCCGGTATGGCCGAGGCGCAGTTGCGAGTCCGCGATTTCCTTGCGCGAGCAGCCGCAGGGATAGATATTGTCGGCCAACTGCTTCAGGGCTTCCTCGTAGAGGTGCTGGCGCCTGGTCTGCCAGGTTACTTCGCCATCCCACTGCATGCCGCAACGCAGCAGCGACTGCAGGATGTGCTGGTCCGCGCCCTCCACGTTGCGGTCGCGGTCCAGGTCTTCCACGCGCACCAGCCACGCGCCGCGATGCACCTTCGCATCCAGATAGCTGGCCATCGCGGCGACAAGGGAGCCCTGATGCAGCGGGCCGGTAGGAGAGGGCGCAAAGCGGCCGATATAAGGCATGTGAGACGTCATAGCCCCAGTATACCTTGCGTCCCGCCCCACACCGTGGGCACACCCTGGGGTCAGATCCGACATTCGGACATTCACTTTGATAGCTATTGTCAGTGCGGGCGTCGTTCGGTAATTTTTGATGATGAGCCCGATTCAAAAGTTGCAGCGTCTTTGTAGAGGAGAAAAGCGGCACTAGGGCTGTGCTCGTGTCCGAATGTCGGATCTGACCCCATGGTGCGGCGCACATTTTTCGGGGAGGCAAATCGCATACAATGCGCTCGCGGCGCTGCCGCCGCCATCAATTCACCTCATCGGATTATCAAAACAGCATGCAGAAAATTATCCCGACTCTGATTGCCTCTTTGTTCGCCACGAGCGTCGCCACAAGCGTTGCGGTGGCGGCCGCGCCGAAGGCGGCGCTGCCGCAAGTGCAGGAAGCGCCGTTGCGCGGCCACCTTGCTTTCCTGTCCAGCGACTTGCTGGAGGGACGTGGCACCGGACAGCGCGGCGGCGAGCTGACCGTGTCCTATCTCGAAAACCAGGCGATGGCCGCAGGCCTGAAGCCGGCCAATAACGGCAGCTACCGCCAGCTGGTGAAGATCGCCGGCGTAAAGACTGATGCCGCCGCTAGCACGCTGCGCCTGGAAGCCAATGGCGCCGCAGTGCCTTTCAGCTTCGGCAAGGACTGGGTCTATGCCCCCGGCGACGCGCAGGCGTCGCACAGCTTCAACAGCGATCTGGTTTTCGTCGGCTACGGCATCAATGCATCGGAAGAGGGGTGGGAACGATTTCAAGGGCCAGGATCTGAAGGGCAAGATTCTCGTGATGATGGTCAACGATCCGCAGCCGACCGCGGAGCAGCCGAACCGCTTCGGCGGCAAGGCGCTGACCTATTACGGCCGCTGGACCTACAAGTTCGAGGAAGCCGCGCGCCAGGGCGCGAAAGGCGTGCTGCTGATTCATACGACGGAATCCGCATCCTACAACTACAGCGTAGTGCAGAACAGCTGGGCCGGCGTGGAACGCTTCCAGCTGGCGCAAGGCACGCCGGGCACGGAGCTGCAGGGCTGGATCACGAATGAAACCGCGCAGGCCCTGTTCAAGGCTGCCGGCCAGGACCTGGATGCGCTGCGCAAGGCCGCCGAGAACAAGGACTTCAAGCCCGTGCCGCTGAACGTGAAGCTGGCCGGCGACATGAAGGCCGAGGTGCGCAATGTGGACCAGTACAACGTGGCAGGCGTGGTGCCGGGCACCGATCCGAAGCTGAAGGCGGAAGTCGTGATCTATTCTGCGCACTGGGACCACCTGGGCAAGCAGGGCGAGGGCAAGGACAATATCTTCAACGGCGCCGTGGACAATGCGTCCGGCACCGCGGCGCTGCTGGCGATGGCGCAGGCAGCCGTGCAGGCGCCTGCCAAACGCTCGCAGATGTTCTTGTGGGTGGCAGCGGAAGAACAGGGCCTGCTGGGCAGCTCGGCCTATGCGGAGGCGCCGTTGTGGCCACTGGATAAAACGGCTGCCGCCCTGAATCTGGATTCGCTGAACTGGATCGGCGTGACGCGCGATATCGGCACGGCGGGCAGTGAGCGCACGGACTTGCGCAAGCTGGCCGAGGCGACGGCGAAGTCCATGCATATGGTGCTCGCCGAGGAGCAGCCGGATTTGAGCGGCGGTTACTTCCGCAGCGATCACTTCAGCTTTGCCAAGGTTGGCGTGCCGGCGTTCTCCGTTGGCGCGGGACGCGATTATCTGGGGGACAAGGAGGCGGCGAAAGTCAAGAAGGAGGCTTACCGCAAGTCTTATCATCAGGTGTCGGATGAATATGATCCGTCGTGGAACCTGGCGGGGATGACGCAGCAGGCGCAGTTCACGCTTAACCTGGGACGCGCGGTGGCGGATGCGCCCAGGATGCCGGAGTGGCGGGCGGGGGATGCGTTTGGGAAGGCGCGCTTGAAACCCTGAGGCGAAACCCTGGTGGCAGGCACCAAGGTGCCAGCCACCTGTTCGAAGTCCGTGGCCGCAATCAGGTGGCTGGCACATCGTGCCTGCCACCAGCCTTTGGGGTGGGTTCTCAGGCCATCAAGCGCCGCGACGCGCGGTTGCGCCGCTCTTCATTCTTCAGCGTCTCCACCATCGTCTGCTGCACGAACTCGATGTGATGGCAGGCCGCGCGGGCGGCGGTGTCGGTGCGGCGTTCGCGCACGGCGTCCCAGATCGCGCGGTGCTGCACCTTCAGCTGCTGCCACAGTTCGGGACGCGCATTCAGATACTCCAGGTTACTCTGCACATGCCCCTGCACCACTTTGTGCAGACTCGCGCTCAGGTGGCCGATCAGCACATTGTGCGACGCCTCGGCGATGGCCTGGTGGAAGGCCACGTCGGTGCTGATGCAGGTTTCCATATCGTCGTTCTCGAAAGCTGACTCCAGCGCCTCGTAGCAGACGCGGATGCGTTCGATGTCCTCGTCGGTCGCGCGTTCGGCCGCCAGCTGGGCCGCCTGGCCTTCCAGCATATGGCGGAATTCCAGCATGTCGCCGTGGATGTTCGGGTGGCCCTTCAGCATCTGCTGCCAGGGGTCGACAAACGGCGCTTCCATGAAGTCGGTTACAAACGTCCCGCCGCCGTGGCGCGTGACGAGCAAGCCCTTGGCCACCAGCGCCTGCAGCGCGCCGCGCAGTGAAGGGCGCGACACGCCCATTGCCACTGCCAGCTCGCGTTCGGCGGGGAGGCGGTCGCCGGGCTTCAGCGAGCCCTCAAGAATTCGTGTTTCCAGTTCGTTCGCGACAACGTCCGAAAGGCGGGCCGCCGCAGGCATGCGAGAGGTCATAAATGTGCGTCTGGTTTGCGTTTTATTAGTGGTATTACCAATAAATCGTAACGAACATTCACCGCACGGTCAAGAAAAACAATTGACCCTTAAAAATAGATGGTTTATATTGTTTTGCCAATATTGAAGTGGTATTACCAGTTGTCCATAACGAAAAAATCACCGAAGAGGAGAGTCCCCGGATGAAGTTGCACCCTGTCGCCGCCGCAGTGTCGATCGCACTGCTCAGCATCAGCCATACGGCCTACGCCGCCGACCCAGAGCCAGCGCAAGAAAGCGGCGCGCAGGCAGCCGAATCACCAATGCAGGTTGTGGACGTGACGGGTATTCGCGCGTCCAAGCAGAAATCGCTGGACCGCAAGAAGAACGCCAGCATCAACCTGGAAGCCGTTTCGGCGGAAGACATCGGCAAAATGCCGGACAAGAATATCGCCGACGCCGTGCAGCGCCTGCCAGGCGTGAACGTGGGCGCGACTTCCGCCGGCCAGTTCGACGAAGCGGAGCGCGTGTCCCTGCGCGGCTCGTCGCCCAACCTGACCCTGACCCTGCTGAACGGCCATGCCGTGAGCAGCGGCGACTGGCACGTGGCCGACCAGACCAGCAGCGGCCGCAGCGTGGGCTTCGCCCTGCTGCCGTCCGAACTGGTTAGCCAGGTCCTGGTGTACAAGACCTCCCAGGCCGATATCGTTGACGGCGGTCTGGCCGGCACCGTGGACATCATCTCCCGCAAGCCGCTGGACTTCAAACAGCCGTTGACCCTGGAAGCGTCGATCGGCGGCGTGTACGCCGACCTGCCGGGCAAGACCACCCCGCAATTCTCCGCGCTGGCCAATTGGAAGAACGCCGACAACACGCTGGGCGTGCTGGTGCAGGGCTTCTCCGAAGAGCGCAAGCTGCGCCGCGACTCGCAGGAACACCTGTGGTGGACCGCGATCTCGCCGACCAGCGCTGCAGCCAAGGCCCATCCTGAACTGGCCAACGCGCGCTACTCTGGCCTGATCGGTTCCGCCCTGTTCGAAGGTGAGCGCAAGCGCCAGGGCGGCCTGGTGTCCGTCGAGGCGAAGCCGAACCGCGATCTGACCCTGGGCGTGACCGGCATGTATTCCAAGCTGGAAGCGGAAAACTACAACCGCAACCACATGCAGTACTCGCGCGCCATGCTGGGCACCGGCGACGGCGTGCAGAACTTCCAGTACACGCTGAACCCGGCCAAGAATGTCATCACTTCGCTGAACATCCCGAACCCGGGCCCGAACTACGCGGCAGAAACCACCGAGAGCTTCGTGCGCAACGGCGCCAGTTCCACGTCCTCTTTCCTGGACCTGAACGCGAAGTACCGCGTGAACGAGCGCCTGGAAGTGAAGGGCCAGGTCGGCTACACCAAGGGTGAAGGCCGCACGCCGAAGCAGTCCTCGCTGGAAGTGATGACCTATAACAGCGGCCTGTCGTACAACCTGCACGGCATCGACAGCGCGGCGGACGTGAGCTACTCCAGCCTCGATCCGTCCAAGCTGGATGCCAACACCAAGCTCTCCGGCGCGGGCGGCACCAGCATCCGCACCACCGACGACGAGCGCAATGCGCAGGTCGATGCGACCCTGTCCACCGACTGGGGCATCGTCAACAAGCTGAAATTCGGCGCGCGCGCGTCCGACCACAACCGCGAACTGCGCCAGGTGGCGCCTGGCCTGAACGCGGGCGTGGGCCTGCCGACCTGGGGTGGCCAGACCTATCCGGGCGACTTCGGCCAGGGCCTGGGCGGCAAGTTCCCGACCAATGTGTGGCAGATCGACCCGGCCACGCTGGAGCAGTGGAAGGATGCCAATATCGACGCCGATCCGGTACGCCGCGAACTGCTGCGCTCCGAGTTCACGCTGAAGGAAAAGATCAACGCGGCCTACGTGATGGCTGAAGCGGAGGAGGGCAAGTGGTCCGGCAATATCGGCGTGCGCGCCGTGCAGACCAAGGACGATGTGCAGCTGTACGTGCCCGTCGCCGCAACCCTGTGCGCACCGCTGGCGCCTTGCTCCGTGCCGGGCGCGATCAACACTTCGATCTACGGCACCTACTACAAGCAGGACGTGAGCAACAAGCACTTCAACCTGCTGCCTAGCCTGAACGTGCGCTATGAGTTCGACCGTGACCTGATCGCCCGCTTCGGCGCGAACCGCACCCTGTCCCGTCCGAACTACTCGGATATCGCAGGCGGTATCTCCTCCGTGGACAACCTGACCCACAAGGCGACCGGCGGCAACCCCAACCTGAAGCCGATCAAGGGCGACAACGTGGACGCGTCCCTGTCCTGGTACTTCGCGCCGCGCGCGCTGCTGTCCGCAGGCGTGTTCGCATCGAACCTGCATGACTACGTGAAGTTCGGTGAAAGCGACATCCAGCTGTTCAACACCAACACCGGCGCGCTGGAAACCTACCGCCTCACTTCGCCGGGCGCCATCTCGGCCAAGCTGCGCGGCGTGGAACTGGCTTGGGAACAGCCGATCGGCGCGGGCTTCGGCTTCAACGCGAACTACACCTATGCCGATTCC
This sequence comes from Pseudoduganella sp. UC29_106, assembly GCF_044055365.1. Taxonomy (NCBI): domain Bacteria; kingdom Pseudomonadati; phylum Pseudomonadota; class Betaproteobacteria; order Burkholderiales; family Oxalobacteraceae; genus Pseudoduganella; species Pseudoduganella sp. UC29_106. The sequence goes on from NZ_CP171977.1 coordinate 1,350,054, forward strand.
AAGGATGGCGAAGGTGCGCGCATGCTGGGCCAGTCCAAGCACACCTACAACGTGGGCGGCTACTATGAGAACGACCGCTGGAGTGCACGCCTGGCTTACAACGGCCGTTCGGACTACATCATCGCCATCGACCGCGTAGGCCCGACCATCCACGCCGACGACTTCGCGACCCTGGCTGCCTCGCTGCAGTACAAGATCAACGAGCATGTGTCGCTGTCGCTGGACGGTGTGAACCTGAACGACCCGATCTCCAAGAACTATGTGCGCAGCAAGGATGAACCGCACTCGTTCCGCCGCAACGGCCGCCAGTACTACTTCAACGTGCGCGTGAAATACTGATGAAAAGCCAGTCGCCGGGATCTACGCAAAGGCTGGCGTCCCTGGACGCCTTCCGCGGGTTCACCATTGCCAGCATGCTGCTGGTGAATAATCCCGGCGACTGGAGCAATCTTTACTCCCAGCTGGCCCATGCACACTGGAACGGTTGGACTTTCACCGACTGGATCTTTCCCTTCTTCCTGTTCATCGGCGGCGTGTCGATGACGTTCTCGCTCGGCCGCCAGGCCGAAGCCGGCGCCGACAAGGGCGCCTTGCTGCGCAAGCTGTTCAAGCGCGCAGCCCTGATTTTCCTGATCGGACTTGCGTTGAACTTCATTCCGAAGTTCGATCCTGCGACCTTGCGCATTCCCGGCGTGCTGCAGCGGATCGCGCTGTGCACCGCGCTGGCGGCGCCGCTGGTCGTGTATTTCAACTGGCGCCAGCAGCTGGCGTGGATCGCCGGGCTGCTGTCGTTCTACAGCATCGCGATGCTGGCCGTGCCGGTGCCCGGCGCGGACGGCGTTGTCGCCGCGGGCCTGCTCGAGCCGGGCCGCGATGTCGGTGCCTATATCGACCGCCTGTTCCTGACCGGCCATATGTGGGTCCAATCCAAAACGTGGGACCCGGAAGGCCTGTTCACCACCATTCCCGCGCTGTGCAGCCAGCTGTTCGGCGTACTCACGGGCCGCTGGCTGCTGGCGCGGCGCGCGCCGGCCGAGACTACGGTGTGGATGCTGATAGCAGGCCTGGCCGCGCTGCTGGCCGGCGCGGTGCTGGACGTGGTGCTGATGCCGATCAATAAGAGCTTGTGGACCACGTCCTACTGTGTCTTCATGACCGGTTGGGCGCTCGTCATGTTCTCGGTTTTCTATTGGCTGCTGGACGCTGCGCCGGCCACCGCGCTGCGCGCCGCCGTCGCCCGCCGTACGAAGTTCTTCACCATCTACGGCATGAATGCGCTGTTCATTTTCGCACTCTCCGGCCTGGTGGCGAAGATGATCGGTTTCTTCAAGCTGGGGCCCGTGCTGTATGCGCCGATCAAGGCGCTGCCGCTGGAGCCGCAGGCTACGTCCCTGCTGTATGCGCTGGGCTTCAATGCCGTGATGTTCGCGGTGGCCTGGTTCATGTGGCGCCGCCGCTGGTTCGTCAAAGTATGATGCATATCGCTCCCGCACTGCTGCAATGCCACCCGGACGAAGCGGATACCTCGCCGCTGTACGTGCAGGTGGCGCGCAAGCTGGGGGAGCTGGTGCGCACAGGCCATTATGCGCCGGATGTGGCGCTGCCGCCGGAGCGCGTGCTGTCCGAGTGGCTGAACGTGTCGCGTGTGACGGCGCGCAAGGCGCTGGACCAGCTGGTGGAGCAGGGCCTTGTTGTGCGTCGCCGCGGCTCGGGCACTTATATCGCGCCCCAGGTCGGATCGCCGCATTTCTCCGAAGCGGTGGGACAGAGCGGCGCGGATGCCAGCACCGTGTGGCTGAAACGCGCGCTTGCGGGCGCCACCGCCGAGGAGCAGTTTGCGCTTGGTCTGGCTGATGGCGCTTCCGTGGCGCGAGTCGAACGCTTGCTGGTCGCCGATGGTGTGGTGATGGCCTATGAGATTGGCGCCGTGCGCGCGGCCATGCTGCCGGCGCCGGATTCGCTGCTGGACTCGCTGGACGAGCACCTGGCGCGCACCGGCTACGCGCTTGTCCGCACCGTCCAGCACATCCGCTCCATGAATTCGGACGCTGTCGTCGCCGGCCTGCTCGGCCTGACCGCCGGCGACGCGGTGCTCTTCATCAAGCGCGTTTCCTACGACGCCTCCGGCCAGGCGCTGGAGCTGGCCCATTCCTACTGCCGCAGCGACCGTTACGATTTCGTGGTCGAGATGCGGCGCGCCCGCTAGCGTTGCGGCGCGGGCAGCAAGTGCCCGTGTATCTCAGCGGTCAGCTTGTCGATGCGCGCGGTCAGTTCAGTATTCTGCTTCAACAGTTCCATCATCTGCGCTGAATGGTGCGCGGCAGTGATGGCCAGCGCTTCGCGGTGGCGGGCGTCGGCGTCGGCATGGGCCTTGTCGCGCTCGGCCTGTCGCGTTTGCGCCAGCAGGATCAGCGGCGCCGCGTAGGCCGCCTGCACGCTGAAGGCGAGGTTGAGCAGGATGAAGGGGTACTGGTCGAAGTGCGCGAGGCCTAGCACATTGGCTGCGATCCAGAGTATGACGCCGATCGTCTGCGCGCCGAGGAAGAGTGGCGTGCCGAAGAAGCGGGCAAAGGCTTCGGCGCGCAGCCCGAAGACGTCGCTGCCGAAGGCCTTGCTCAGGTGCTCGTGCTGGCGGTGAAAGCGCAGGTGGTCGGAATGCTGGTTGGGCGTGGTACTCATGATGCGCTCCGCAAGTTGGGACCGTACCACTATACCGCAGCGCCCCACTGCCTTCGGTCAGGGGCCGAAGGTGAAGACGTAGGCGCGGAAGCCTGGTTCGTTTGAGACCAGGGTGAGCACGTGATTGCCTTTGCCGGCGCCGTTGACCAGGCGCAGCATGCCCGAGCGGTCGAAGCGGGCGACGCCGTCTTCGCCGACGTCCGCACCGCGCGCGGCGCTCACCGGTTTCCCGTCCAGCAGCACGGTCAGCGCGCCCTTGCCGGTGGGCGGCGGCTGCACGACCAGGTTAACTTCGCCGCCCGTGAAGGGCATCACGATCTTGCCGCCGGCCTTGCGCAATTCGATGTACTGGCCCTTCGTTTGCCAGTCGCCTTCGAGCTGGAAGGCGCCCGGCTCGCGCTGGTCGCCGCCGACATAGGTTTCGCCGGTGATGCCGGCGTAGGAGGGCTGTCCGCTGCGGGCGAAGGCTTTCGCTTCGCGGCTGGTGTCCGGCAGGGTGATGCCCGGATGAGCAGCCATCAACAGGCGCCGCACTTCGGCCTCGATTTCGTCGTAGCTGCCTTCGCCGACCCAGCGGCGCACCATGTTGCCCTGGGCGTCGAACAGGTATTTGGCGGGCCAGGCGTCATTGTGGAAGGCCTGCCAGACGGTGAACTTGTTGTCCAGCGCGACCGGGTAAGTGAGCTGGTGGTCGCGGATGCCGCGGTCGATGTTGGCGGCCTGCTTGCCGAATTCGAATTCCGGCGCGTGTACGCCGATCACGGTCAGGCCGTACTTGGCGTAGTCGCGGTCCAGTGCCTTGGTGTAGGGCGAGCTGCGAATCCAGTTGATGCAGGTGTATTCCCAGAAGTCGACCAGTACGACCTTGCCCTTCAGGGCGGCCGGGGTGAGCGCGGGCGAATTCACCCAGCGCTCGGCCTGCAGAGCGGGGATTTCGGCGTTTGCCAGCGCCGGCAGGAGGGCCGCGGCGGCGGCCAGCGTGGTGATCAGCTGTCTCATGTACTTCATGGTACACGAGCTTTGGGCGCATTGCTGGCGTCTACATTGTCGCGGCACGCCCCCGCAGGGCTTCCAGCGTGCGCGGGAGGCTGCGCTTGCTCATCAGGTCCACGATCCAGCCGAAACCGAATGGCACGGGGCCGGGGTCGGCGTAGACGTGATACTCAACCACCGACTTTTCCGATGCGCCGGCCGCGGGCCTGAAGAGCCAGTAGCCGGTAGTGTCGGCAATGGTGTCGGATTGCTTCAGGTCTGGGCGGGGGATCAGCTTCCAGGACAGCTTGCATTGGTTGCCGCTCGCGTCGGCGTCCAGGCGCAGGCGGTATTTCTTTTCCTGGCCCAGCGGGAGGTCGAGGGTCATGTCCACCAGCACGTAGCCTTCGCCGGCGCCGACGGGCAGGGCGCTTTTGGTGTTTGGCATATAGCTGGCGTAGGACGGGTAGTCCTGCACGATGCCGCACAGCTTTGCTACCGGGGCGGCGATCAGCGTGACGGCCGTGAACGTTTTGCCGGGCTGGCCGGTGGCCGGCTGCTCGGTGACACGGACCTGGTCTTCGCCTGGCGCCGTGTCGGCGTGGGCGCTGCCCGCCGCGCTCAGTGCGAGTGCGATTGCCAGCAGGCCCGCGCCATGTCCGACAGCCAAACCGCAACCCCAAGTGTCAGGCACGATGTGCCTGACACTAGCTTTTGCTTTGGTGGTCATGATCACGGTTTTCGGGCGAGGGTGATGACGGTGCCGGTCAGGTCGATGCCGGTCATGGTGATGCTGCCGAAGCTTGGCCCGCTGGCGGCGCCGCCGTGGACGCGGATGTTCTTGAAGCTGATCTCGCCGATGGTGGTCGGCAGGCTGAGGGAGATGGAGCCGTCCGCATTCAGCATCGAAGCCGCGCGGTTGGGCGCATACACCACATTGTGCATGGTCACATCGGAATCGAGGAAGCCAAGCACCGGATTGACCAGCTTCGCCAGGTCGCCGATCACCTCCACGTTGTTATCCTTGAGCTGCTGGCGCACCTGGTGCACGAGGTCATCGCCGAGCCCCTGGGCGGATACCGCGTCCAGCTGCGTCTCGTCCAGCGGTTCCATGGCGCGGCGCGGCACGATGGCGGGCGTGCTGATCGAGGTCGCTGGCAGCGCCGCTTCTACCGCGTAGGATTCCAGCGGCGCGAAGACAGCGCTGATGAAGGCCGCCGCCATGCGCACGCGGCGCTGCTTGCGCAGGATGTCCTGTACATGCTGATGCGACACCAGTTCCCACTCGGCGAAAATCTCGCCCAGGCGCTGGCCCGTGCTGCGCTGGTGCTCGATCGCGTGCGCCAGCTGTTCTTCGGTAATCAGCTTGTGTTTGACCAGCATCTGGCCAAACAGCTGCGTCGTTTGCTCCGCTCTAAACCATGCCATGTTTTTCTCCGTGGTGGACGATATCCGAAGGCGTCATGCCGAACCAGCGCTTGCAGGCGCGGTAGAAGGCGCTCGGTTCGGAAAAGCCGAGCTGGAAACTGAGCATCTTGAGCGACAGGTCGCCCGCTTCAAGCGACTGGCGCGCCAGCTCGCGGCGCGTGTCGTCGACCAGGCTGGTGAAACTGGTGCCTTCCTCGGCCAGGCGGCGCTGCAGCGTGCGTTCGCTCATCATCAGCCGCGCCGCGACGGCATCGCGGTGCGGCGGACCTTTCGGCAGCATGGCCGCCAGGATTTCCTGCACGCGCGCCGTGAAGCTGGGCGGCGCCGCATGCGCCAGCCGCTCCAGCACGGGCGAGGCATGCGCCGCCGGCGTGAGGGCATCGACCAGGTCCGAGTCCGAGAACTCCATCACATTGTGGCGGCGGCCGAAATGCACGGGGCAGCCGAAAGTCTGTTCATAAAAGGCCGCATTGGCCGGTTCGGGGAAGGCATACTCCACCACCACCGGCACCGCGTCGTCACGGCCGGACGCGCGGCGCAGCGTGCGCAGCAGCACGCACCACACGAAGTCATAGCGCTGGATGGGCACCGCGCGATCCAGGCCGGGCAGCACGATGCCGACCCGCGTATGGCCGTGGCAGCGCTCGATCGTGCTTTGCACGGTGGGAGAAACGAGCATGATGTGCCCCATCACGCCCAGCCAGCCAAGCCGGTGCGGCGTCGAGACCTTCAGCCCTATCAGCGGATCGCCCGCATGGTCCACCAGCAGTTCCCACAGGTGACTCAGCTTATCGGACAGACTCAGCGCGTCGCAGGCCAGGCCGTCGCCTTCATTCAGGCCGGCCAGTTCGAACAGCGAATCCGCCACGATGCCCGACAGGGCCAGGCGCGATTTCACGCCGCGAACCAGATGGAGAGCCGAGGAGTAGCTCATGGCGCGTTTCCCGCGATCAGGGCGTCACCGCCGTGCGCAGGCGCGTGCCGATGCGCTGTTGCAGTTCCTGCAGCTTGGGGTCGATCACGGCGCGCGTATCGGCCGCCACGCTTTCGCCCAGCTTCTTCTGCAATTCCGGCACCATGGACTCGAACTTCGCCTTCACCGGCGATTCGAGAATGGCGATGATCTGCTTCAGTTCCTCCTCCGTGAAGCGCTCGGCCAGCATGGGCGCGATCGTGGTGGGGATCAGCTTCTCGGCGCTGGCGCGGGTCACGCTCTTGTTGTCCTCCATGAATTTGCGCGCATCTTCCGCGATTTCAGTCAGGGCCGCATCGCGCTTTTCCGGCGCGGCGCGCCCCTGCAGCATCACGCGCGCCTGCTGCACCGCATTGCCCACGGGCTGCTGCAGCATGGATTCGCCGATCGTCTCCACATGCCACAGCTTCAGCACCCGGTTCACCAGTTCCTGCTTGCTCGTTGCCGCCGCTTCGGCGCCGGTGCACAGCGCCAGTGCGGCGCACATGATCGCTAGTTTTTTCATAACGTCCTCCTTAGAATTTGTGGTTGAGACTAAAACCGACGTAGCGGACCTTGATATCGCCCGCCACATCCAGACCTGCATATGGGTTGTAGATCACGTTCAGGAATTTGCTGCTGTTCATGTTGTCGTCCGTATTGGCGGGGGCGGCGAAGCGGCCCTTCATCAGGGACGCAGTCAGGCTCACGTCATAGGACTTGGAAATCCTGTAGTTCAGGCCAAAGCTGTACAGCCGCGTATCGGGCAGCGGCGCAATGAGGTCGATCTTGTTCACCGGGACGGACGACTTGCGCGGCTCATAACCGAAGCGCAGCGCGAGGCTATCGAAGGGGAAGAGCTGCACGCCATAGCCGAAGTTGACGAGGCTCTTGTAGCCGCGCGGGATTTTCAGCTTGGTCGAATCGGGAATGCCATACAGGCGCGCCACTTCCAGCAGGCGCACGCTCTGGTCGAATTCGAAAGTCAGCGCATTCCAGTCGCTCCAGCGCGCATAGCTGGCGTCCACATTGACCTGGATATACTTGATGGGCTTGAGCTTGATGCCGACCTGCAGGTGGGCAGGGAAGGGGATAGTGGCGCTCAGGTTGCCCTTCTGGACTTCTGGAATGGACTGCGGCAGGCCAAGCACGGCGCCCGCGATGGGGCCGAGCAGGCTGGAATTCAGGCCCTTGACGAAGTTGCGCAGCATCGGCTCTGTATCGAATTCGTACTTCCCCGTGTAGCGCGTGTTGGAGCCGCCCTGGTAGACGATGCCGAGCCCCAGCCAGGGCCGGGGTTCCCACAGCACGCCGAGATTGATGGTCGGGTCCACCGGCGCCGTCATTTCCATGCGCATCGAGGCCGCCTTCTTGAAGGGGCTGACGAAACCATCCTTGCCGCCGCCGCACAGGCCGAAGCCGAAGATGTCGATCACATTGCCGCCCTGTTCCGGGCACCAGCCCTGCTGCAGCTTGCCGAACACGCCCAGCAGCTCATTGGGGAAGCGCATATTCGTGTCGATCACGAAAGCCGAGTGGGCGATGGGCACGGAGACGCCGAAGCGCAGCGTGTCCGAATACTTGTAGCCGATGGAGGGCGACAGGTAGACCAGGCGCTGCAACTGGATCAGGCGCCCGTCGTAGCTGCCCGGATCGTTCGGGTCCGTGCTGCGGTCGATGCTGATGGCCTGCGCCATGTAGTTGTTGGTGGCGAAGGTCCAGGGCGAACCTGGCTTGTTCCAGGCGAAGCCGATGCCGGGGATGACCACGCCGGGCAGGCGCCAGCCCGGCATGCCGTAAGCCGGGACGTACATCTTCTGGCGCACCGGGCCCGTGCTGGTGCCGGCCAGCGGGTCGTTGGTCCAGCCGCCGATGTCGAGACCGTCCGGCTGGTGGAAGCTGGCCCTGGTGCGGATCGAAGCGCCGAAAGCGGAGTGGGTGGCGCTGTCGCCGACCAGGCGCGCCAGGCCGGCCGGATTGAAATGCACGGAATCGATGCCGGGCGGATCGGCCGTGACGGCATTCCCCAGCGCCATTGCGGTGACGCTGGTTGTCAGGTTCTCCACCAGTGCGGCACGCGCGGGGAAAACGCAGCAGAGGGCGGCGGCCAGCGCCGTCATGCGGACCTGGGCTTGCATGGCGTTTCCGTCAGAAGGCCAGCGGCACGTTCAGGCCCATGGACAGGTTGGGCGAATCGTTGGTGAGGCCGATGCCGACCGAGAAGTTGAGTGTGGTCTTGGGCGAGACGCGATAGCCCAGGCCCATGTTCAGCATGCCCGAAGTCTGGGTGCTGGTCTTCACATTCAGCCCATCCTCGAAGCGCAGCTTGGAACCCTGCGATACCGCTTCCTGGAACGACACCGTAGTCGTGATGCCGTAGGAGAGCGCATAGGCGAAGCCCAGGCCGAAGCCGATGCTCATGCCCGGCTGCACGCGCGTCAGGACGCGAGTGCCGGTGACCTGGCTCAGGTCCTTGGCCGGTGCGCTGGCCGTCACGTTCAGGGAGCCGAACAGCGCCACGGGATCGACGATGCGATTCACGTTTACGCCCAGCGACAGCGCAGTGACGCCGCTGCCGGTCGCCTCGCCGCTGCCGGCAATGATCTTGAAGGGGCTGCGGCCGCTGGGCAGGCGCAGGTTGGAAGTCAGTGTCAGGCCCGGCGCATCGCGGCGCGCTTCGAAGGGCTGGAAGCGGGCGCCCAGGACGATGTCGCCGACCGAGTTGGACACGCCGCTGTGGCCGCGCGTTTCTGCGTATTTGGTGATCAGCGGCAGCGTGACGTTGGCGGTCAGGTTGTCGCGCACGCCGTAGTCGGCGGAAAAGGTGTTGGTGATGATGTGCGAGTTGACGTTCTCGATATCGAACAGCGTCAGGCCGCTGGAGGTGAAGTCGGTGACGATCTTTTCCTGGCCGATGTAGCTGTAGTTCAGGTCATAGGTGAACTGGGTCTTGCCACGGCGGATAAGGCTGTATTGCTTGTCGACGGCGGTCAGGGTTTCCTTCAGCAGGGCGCTCTGGTCGCCTTCGCCTTCCTTCTTGGCCAGCGCGTCACGCGCGGCGGCAGCGCTGGCAGGCGCTGTCTGGCTCTCCTGCGCCCCTGCGTTCATCGAATGCACCAGCAGGGCTGAAGCAAGAAAGACAGGCAGTGTGCTCAATTTCATACTTTGGTTCCTTATGCTGACTTATTGACGATGCATCCACGTGCCGGAGACGCCGGAGTTGACGGCGCGTTCCAGCTGCAGGGTGGCGTGGTTGAGGGCATCCAGGCGGCCCTGGTTGGTGACGCGGTCCATGTCGACCACGCCCAGTTCCCTGTCGGTGAGCGCCAGTTGCGCCGGCGCGTGCTGGCCTTGCGGCAGCGAGAGAATGAAGAGGGTGTTCTTGTCCCACAGGGACGCGAACTCCTCGACAGAGAACACGATATTGCCGGCCGATGGGTCGGCGATGTAGACCACGCCGTCGCGGATCCCGCGCAGCACCACGAAGTGCTTGGCCCCGGCGTAGTCGATGGGAACGATGCCTGGTTCGGTCAATGTCAGCAAATCCTTGATTTCGGCGCGGTAGCCGGCGCCGCTCACGTTCAGCGAGGCGGCGTAGCGCTTCATGTCCAGCAGCGAAAAGCCGCGCCTCTCGATGATCTTTTCCTTTCCCCCTTGTCCAGCATGCCTTCCATGGCTTGCTGTTCCGTGACCTGGATGCCCAGGTGGTAGTTGAGGATGGTGACCAGGGCCGCGGAGCCGCAGCTGTAGTCATAGGCCTGGCGCACGATGTGCTTGTACTTGAGCTCCGAGAAGGGCTCCATCGTCACCGCCTGCGTGTAGGCGCCGCCGCCCAGCATGGTCTGTGGCATTTCGAACTGGGCTTTCGGACGGTCCTGCACTTCATGGCGCGACAGCACGCCGGCCCCTCCGACCAGGGCGGCGATCACGCCCATCAGCAGCATCAGCATGGCGTCCCCCTGTGCGTAGGGACGAGCGGGGCCACACGCGTTGTGCGCGCGCAAAATTTTGAGCTTCCCATGTTGTCTCCGTATTTATCGAACGACCGTGCTAATAAAAAGCGAGCGTTCGTCCTTATGTTTTTGGTAATGATTAACGCATGATTGCCGCGCGCACGGCAGCAAAAAAATTAGAAGCACATCTCTAATGCGACGCGCCGGAAATTGGGTTATTACGCGTACGCGAGCGTGCCTGCGAGTGCACATGCGCGCGCGAGCACAGGCTGTTGTGTGTATGTTGTTGCGAGGTTTGCATGCAACATGCGCTTCACTCTGGCTGGCTCGCCAAGCCAAGTATTTGGCCTGAACGGTCATGCCAAAAAGATAGACCCGGCCGAGGGCGGGAACCTATCATAAATTTAATTAATATTGAAAAAATATTAAGAATGCGTCTCGTCGTTCCGCACCCACCAGGGCGTGACGGCAATGGGACGCGGAGGACGAAACCAATCAAAAACCCTACGGAGATAAACCTATGAAACGCATTACCGCTGCTGTTGCTGTCGCCCTGTCCACCCTGGCCCTGTCCGCTTCGGCCATGACCCCGATCCAGGATGCTGACCTGAGCAAAGTGACCGGCCAGGATGGCGTGTCGATCGGCGCCAATCTGAACATCAAGATGGATTCCTTCGTCTACACCGATACGGACGCAGTCGATCCGACCACCGGCCTGGGCGGCGGTAGCGTGAGCTTCAACGGCATTCAGGTCAAAGGCCTGATCGCTGCTTCCATCGACATCCTGTCGAAGGCATCCTTCGCCCAGGCAGCAGCTGCGGCCGGCGTGGACCTGGTCAAGACCGCGGCCTTCGGCGCTGCTGCCTTCGTGCCGCCAGGCGACGTGGTGCAGATCGCTATCCCTGACAAGATCGAAGTGGCTGCCGGCAAGCTGCTGGACATCAAGGTCGACTCCATCAAGATGGGCGGCAGCAATGCCTCCTACGGCTCCATGGCCATGAACCAGCTGGACCTGCGCGGCACCACCGTGTGGATCTGGGCACACTGATCTGACCAACGGCGGCCGCACAACGGCCGCCTCTCCTACTTAACCCATGAGCAAATGTCTCGGTTTGGCCGCTACGGCGGCCTTCTTTTCGCCGCCCCTGCGATGGCGCAGCTGCAGGCGATGAGCGATGAGGAAATGTCGCGCACGCGCGGCCAGGGCCTGATCGCCATCAGCAACAGCCGCCTGGGCGACTTCGACTTCACGCGCATCGCGCTCGATGCGGACGTGACGCTGAACGCCAGCTTCCGCAACATGCGCCTGGGCGATTACCGTTACGCCTCGCGCGAGGGACTGGGCGCGGACATCGATATGCCGCTGCTGCAGTTCGGCCGCAGCGATGGCACGGCCGCGCAACGTACCGTGCAGATTGCCAATCCCTATTTCGAATTTGTTTATCGCGCCGGCGCCGATGCCACAGCGCCGCGCGAAGTGATCGGCATGCGCCTCGGCTTCGACGCCATCAGCGGCGACGTGGGCCTGAAGCTGAACAGCCTTTCCGGTTCCATGCTGGTGAACGGCACGGCAGCCGACGGCAGCACCGTCACGCTCGACTCGCGCACCGACGCGGGCGGCGGCAAGCGCTGGGACGGCAGCTGCACCGCGCCCTGCCTGAACTTCTCCCAGCTGGGCAGCGTGCGCGCGGGCGACGCCGGCGGCCCAAGCCGCGATTTCTGGATCTCGGTGCTGAAGACGGGCGTGCAGTTCCAGGCGCCGTCCGGCACGACGCAATTGCCGGACATGGCGCAGGCGGGCATCTGGATGAACTGGCGCGACAAGCTGCAGGCGCTCGGCACGACGGCCGTGGCGCCGCCCAGCCTGCCGGCGGTGAAATGATGCGCAAGCTTGCCTTCGTCTTCGGGATGGGCCTTGCATGCGCTGCGCCTGCGCAGGCGCAGGGCCTGAAGCCGCTCAGCGACGATGCACTGTCGGACGTGCGCGGGCGCGATGGCGTGAGTTTCGACCTTTCCGGTTTTTCGATGAGCGGCAATGCGCGTGCGACCTTCACGGCGTCGCCTGGCCGCAGCATCTGGATGGAAAACCTGAGCGCGTCGCGCAGCGACAGCGCCGTGGCCTTCTCCGATCCCTACCGGCTGGACATCGTGGCCGGCGCACCAGGCCTGGCGGACGTGATCCGCTTCAACTTCCCCGTCAATGCGGACGGCGCCCAACGCTGGCAGAAAGCCTGGGACTTCGGCGTGGAAGCGGACGGCATTGTCAGCAAGGGCGGCAGCCTGGTATTCAGCGATATGGTTTTCTATGGCGGCGGCTGGCAATTCTCCACGCCGCGGGTGGCCGACGGCGTGGCCTTCGGCGCGGCGCTGCGGCTGGACATCGGCCAGCTCGCGCTGCGCACCGCGGGCCGCAACAACGCAGGCGAACAGATGGCGCTGCAGGGCATACGCATTGGCGAAGTGGACGAAAACGGCAACTTCACCGGCGCACCGTGGAAGATTGCGGACGTGGCGAGCCAGCCCGCCGTCATCAACGCGGTGGCCGACGAAAACGGTCCGCGCCTGCACATCGGCATCGACTGGCCGGATGCGAAATACGGCAGCGGCCAGGCGGCGTTGGGCGGCATCCAGATCGACAGGATTTCATTTACCAGCCCGGCAACCGGCACCACAGATCTCGGTTCCTCGCGCATCGGTTCGGTGCAGATCAACTTCCTCGATATCAAGTTCCGCCAATGAAGCGCGCCCTCGCCATCGCACTGCTGCTGTCCGGCGCTGCCCATGCCGGGCCGCTGCGTGCGCTGGACGACGGCGAACTGGAACAGGTCAATGCGCGCGACGGCATCAGCTTCGCCGCCCACGTGGCGATCAACGACCCAACGCTGGTGGGCGCGGTCAGCGATTCGCGCCTGTCGCTGGGCTTCCACGATAACGGGCAAACGCGCTTTATCGTGCTGCGCAATGTGCGCGGCGTGATCGATATGTCCACCATCAATATCGATGTGCACGCGAAGCCGGATGGCAGCGGCGATTACGTGGCGCTGACCCTGCCCGGCACCGTGCGCTTCAGGAACTTCGGCTTCGAATCAATGAGCGTGCAGAACGATCCGCTCGCGCCCGTGACCAACAGCCTTGGCAGCTTCAACGTGAACGGCGATATGAATATGACCGGCCAGGTCAGGATGTGGGCGCACTAGGGTTTCTTGTCGACGTAGATGACGGTGGTGCGCAGGTCGATGGATTGCATGGTGGTGTTGCTGCCTTCCACGCGGACATTGCGCACATTCAGCGCGCCTGCCGTGAGGGGCAGGGTGAGCGAGAGCGTGCCGTCCGGCAGGGCTGCCGACGTGGCGGGGCCGGTAGGGGAGAGCGGGCGCTCGGGCGTGAAGTCGCGCTCGATAGCGTCCAGCACCGGATCGAGGCGCTGGGCCAGGTCGCCGATGGCCTGACCTGCAGCGTCGCGCGCCGCGCTGTCGGTCGCCGCGCCGCTGTGGATCGAACCACCGGTAACGCCGCCAAGGCGAGCATCGTCGACTGCGGAAGCGGAGATGGCCGCGGGCGTCGTGGTGTCGGCTGCGTGGGACTCCAGCGGTGCGAGGATGGCGCCGACGAGGGCCGCGGCCATGCGCAAGTGGCCTTGCTTGCGCAGCATTTCCTGCACTTTCTGCTGCGAGAGCAGATGCCATTCTGCGAAGATTTCACCGAGGCGCTGGCCGGTGGCGTGCTGCTGCTCAATGGCGCGCGCCAGCTGGTCCTCGGTAACGAGATGATTCTTTACCAGCAGCTCTCCGAACAACTGCGGCGATCGGTCCATGGCGCTCCCCTCATGCGGGTACTCGTTGCTCTGCAAATTCCGTCAAGTATATCGCGAAGGCCACGGCGGGGAACATCAGGCCGGCCACCAACACGCCGTGCCAGCCGTGGTTGGCGAACATCCAGCCGCCCAGCGAGGAACCGGCTGCGCCGCCAAGGAAGAAGATCGAGATGTACAAGCCATTCAGGCGGCTGCGCACTTCCGCGCCCAGCTGGAAGATGGCGCGCTGGCCGAGCACCAGGTTGGCGGAGGCGCCCATGTCTAGCACCACGGCGGCAACCACCAGCAGGCCCAGTTCGAAATCGCGGCTGCCATGCAACAGCAGGGGCACTGCAAAGGCCAGCATTGCGGCGATCATGGCCATGCCGGTGGTAGAACGGGTCTTGCCCTGGTCCGCGCGGCGGCCGGCGAAGGGCGACGCCACGGCGCCGGCCACGCCGACCAGCGCGAAGATGGCGATGCCCGTTTGCGACAGACCATATGCCGGGCTGGCGAGGATCAGCGGCACCGTGGTCCAGAACAGGCTGAAGGCGCCGAAGATGCAGGCCTGGTAGGCGGCGCGGCGGCGCAGCACCGGTGTGGTTTTCAGCAGGTCCCACATCGACGCCAGCAGCTTCGTGTACTTCATGGCGCCTTGCGGCTGGCGCTGGGGCAGCTGCCTGGTGAGTACGAAGGCGAGGATGGCGGTCAGCACAGCGGAAATAATGAAGATGGCGTGCCAGCCGAAGACGTCGGTGACCAGGCTCGCGACGGGCCGCGCCAGCATGATCCCCAGCAGCAGGCCGCTCATGACCGTGCCCACCGTTTGTCCGCGCCGTTCGGGCGCGGACATGTGGGCTGCGATCGGTACTAAAACCTGGGCGGCGGTGGCGGTGAGGCCAATGGCGAAAGCGGCAGAGAGGAACAGCGTGGCGCTGCTGCTGGCGGCGGCGGCGACGAGGCTGAGCGCCGTGGCAATCAGCAGGGAGACGGCGAGCTTGCGGTTTTCCAGCAAGTCGCCGAGGGGAACGATGAAGAGCAGACCAAGGCAGTAGCCGATCTGAGTGAGCGTTACGATCAGGCCCGCGGCGCCCGGATCGAGCCCGGTGGCGCGGCTGATCGGCCCGACCAGGGGCTGCGCGTAGTACAGATTGGCGACGATCAGGCCGGCGGCGGTGGCCAGCAGCCAGACCGTGCCAGCGGAAATGGTGTGTTCTTCTTGATGACTCATTTAAGCTCGCGATGGATGTCCGCCGCAATCTCGTAGGAGCGCAGGCGTGCCTTGTGCTCGTAGATCTGCGACGTGATCATCAGCTCGTCCGCTCCGGTGCTGGCGATAAAGCCTTTCAACTGGCTACGCACGGTGTCGGGCGAACCGATAGCCGAACAGGATAGCACCGAATCGATAATCGCGTTCTCCTGCGGCCCGAGGCCACTGCGGTAGTCCTTTAAGGGCGGCGGCAACTGGGACGGGCGGCCGCTGCGCAGGTTGACGAAGGCTTGCTGGGCCGAAGTCACGAGGAATTGCGCCTCTTCGTCGCTGTCCGCCGCGAACACGTTATAACCCAACATCACGTAGGGTTTTTGCAGCTGCGCGGACGGCTGGAAATTGCTGCGGTACAGGTGCAGCGCCTGCATCATCATCTGCGGCGCGAAGTGCGATGCGAAGGCGAAGGGCAGGCCGAGATGGGCCGCCAGCTGGGCGCCAAAGGTGCTGGAGCCGAGAATCCACAGCGGCACCTTGGCGCCGCGGCCCGGCGTGGCCATCACGCGCTGGCGCGGCTCGTCGGACATATAGTCCTGCAGCTCCAGCACATCCTGCGGAATTCGTCCGCACTGGCGGCGAGGTTGCGGCGCAGGGCGCGCGCCGTGGTCTGGTCCGAGCCGGGCGCGCGGCCCAGGCCCAGGTCTATGCGGCCCGGGTGCAGCGCTTCCAGTGTGCCGAACTGCTCGGCGATCACCAGCGGCGAGTGATTGGGCAGCATGATGCCGCCCGCGCCCACGCGGATGGTCGACGTGCCGGCTGCGATGTGAGCCATCACTACCGACGTCGCCGCGCTGGCGATGCCGGGCATGCCGTGGTGTTCGGCCACCCAGTAGCGGTTGTAGCCCCAGCGCTCGCCGTGCTGCGCGAGGTCGAGGGAGTTGCGCAGCGAAGTGCGGGCATCGCTGCCTTGAGCGATGGGCGAAAGGTCGAGTATGGAGAAGGCGGTCATTCCAATCATGTCAGGGCTGCTGGCGGGGCTTTCAAGCAAGGCCCTGAAAGTATCAGGGGAATTGCGTTACTATCTCGGCATGAATGTCTTGCGAATAATATTGCTTGCCCTGCTGTTCAACGGGTCCGCGCACTCGGCGCCAGCGCCGCAAAGCCTCGTTGACCTGGCCGGGCGCCCGATCGGCACCGTCTTCGGTTTTCAGTATCCGGACCTGGAGCAGGCCCTGGGCACAGGCTTCGTGCGCGAAGACGGACCATCGAACCTGAGCAACCTGCGCAAGCTGGCCGCCGGCCGCGTGCCGCATGTGTCCACCATCAAATATTTCTACGATTATCAGCTGAAGCAGCGGGAGCCGATCGACGTGCACCCGCCGCTGCTGGTTAAGCAGTACCTGACAAGATGCGCCGTGTCCCAAAAGGGCCGCGTATCCCTGGCCGACGTCGACACCGCGCTCACATAACTGGTGCGCGACGGCGCCATCGCGAAGATTCTCTCCACCTACCAATAAGAGACGATGCTGAAGAAACTTGCCCTCCTGCCGCTGCTTGCCAGCGCCGCCCTGCATGCCGCGCCGCTTAGCGACGCCGCCACTTCCACCGCCAGCTATGCCCGCAAGACTTACCAGAAGCAGGTCGTGGACAGCCTTGCCAGTATGGTCAGCTTCAATACCGTGGCTGATCCCAAGGTGCCGTTCGAACAGAATCCGCAGCATATCGGCTTCAAGAAATTCCTGAAGGACGAAGCGGACCGCCTCGGCTTCGATTACCGCGACGATGGCTATATCGTCGTCATCGGATATGGCAATAGCGAAGACCGCGTGGGGGTGGTCACGCACGGCGATGTGCAGCCGGTCGATCCCTCCAAGTGGAAACAGTCGCCGTTCAAGCTCGATCGCACCAGCGAGCCAGGCTTGCTGCTGGGGCGCGGCACGGAAGACGACAAGGGACCGATCGCCACCGCGCTGTATGCGATGAAGGCGATCAAGGACCGCAAGGTGGCGCTGAAGAAGCGCATCGAACTCTATGTCTATATGGCGGAGGAATCGGACTGGGCGCCGCTGGAAGCCTGGCTGAAAACGCACACGCCGCCGCAGGTGAACATCACGCTCGATGCGGAATACCCGGTGGTGACGGCGGAGAAGGGCTGGGGCCTGATCGCCGTTTCCATGCCGCCTGATGCGCCGCGCGCCGCAGCGCCGGCCGCCAATGCATCCACGCCGCAGCTGGCTTCCTTCACGGGCGGCTTTTTCGCCAGCCAGATCCCGGAAGACGCACGTGCTGAAATCGACAACGCCACGCCGGAACTGGAGCGCGAAATCCGCCTGCGCGCCATGAAGCAGAAAGGCATGTCTTACCAATACTCGTGGGACGGCAAGCGCCTGCTGGTTACAGGCAAGGGCTACGCCGCGCATTCGTCCAAGCCGTGGGAGGGCGTGAACGCAATTGCCATGCTGGCCGACGCGCTGGCGGTGCGCAGCTGGTCCGGTACCCAGGCCGGCGCGATCGCCGACTTCACGGCGGAGATGGTCGGCACCGGCCTGTATGGTGAGCGCTTCGGCAAGATCGCCTACCGCGACGGCTTCATGGGCCAGATGACCGTGGCGCCGACCACGCTGAAGATGGACGCCGACAAGAACCTCGTCCTCGGCATCAACCTGCGCCGACCGCGCGGCAAGAGCCATGATCAGCTGGACCAGGAGATCAAGTCCGCGTTCGAGGAATGGAAGCAGAAGCGTGGCGTGGCCGCGACGGTGTCCACCACCATTGGCGAACCGTGGGTGCAGGATAAGGCGCCGCAAGTACCGACCCTGATGGCGGTGTTCAATCACTACAGCGGCATCGTCGACGCCGCGCCGATCGCCATCGGCGGCGGCACCAATTCGCGCCTCTTCCCGAGTGCGGTGAGCTTCGGCCCCACCATGCCCGGCAAGGTCTATACCGGCCACTCCGAACACGAGTACATCACGGAGAAACAGCTGCTGCTGAATCTTGAAATGTATACAGCAGTGCTGGTCGAATTGGCACGATAGCCTTTCTGTAACGCAAAAAAAACGATTTCTTCTCAGCCGTTCTTGCTTTACCATGGGCAATAAGGGCTTCCGCACCGGAAGCCCTCAGCCCATGCCTGGCTGCATCTCAGGCATCACGTTACTGAGCCCCTGTAATGCGCCGCCCGATCGCCTTCCTGCTCTCCCTCGTCCTTTCCTGGACCGCCCACGCCATGGATATGAGTATTCCGCCGGGATCGTCCGGTGCGGCCGAGTACGTCTCCGCCTCTCCCGAAGTGCCGCGCCGCGGCGCACTGTACCGCGTACGCCACGATGGCAAGACCAGCTATCTGTTCGGCACCATCCACGTCGGCAAGCAGAACTTCTTCCCGCTGGAGCCGGAAGTGACGCGCGCGCTGGCCGATTCCAGCTCCCTGGTGCTGGAGCTGGACGTGCGCGCCGCCGAGCCATTCCAGAAGGCGCTGGCGAAGTATGGCGATTATCCGGCCGGCGAGACGATCCGCGACCACCTGTCGCCGCAGGCGCTCGGCGTGCTCAACCGTGCGCTGGCCCGCGCCAACCTGAGAATGAAGGACGTGGAACGCTATCGTCCCTGGCTGGTGGCAAACATCCTCGTCGGGCAGGAAATTGAAAAGATTGGCTTCCAGCGCAGCAATGGCGTGGAAGGCTACCTGCTGCAGGCGGCCACGCGCCAGAAAAACCGCTGCGCGAGCTGGAAACGGCTGACTATCAGCTCAGCCTGTTCTCGACCCTCAGCGACGCCCAGCAGGAAAAATACCTGCTGGAGAACATCGCCGAGATCGACAATGGCATGGCGGTCAAGAAGTCCGCCGGCCTGATCGAAGCGTGGGGTACGGCCGATGCCAGCCGCATCGCCGAGCTGACGCGCGAGCTGACCACCGGCGATACCGTGAGCGCCAGTTTCATGGGCGGCACGCTGCTGGGCAAGCGCAACCCCGAGATGGCAGACCGCATCGGCGCCATCATGGAAGGCGGCGGCACGCCTTTCGTCGGCATCGGCCTGCTGCACCTGGTCGGCGAGCATGGCGTGCCGGCGCTGCTCAGGCAGCGCGGCTACGATGTCGAAAAACTGTACTGAGCCGGCTTAGCGCGCCATCATCACCGTGCCATTGCGGTAGCTGACCCGGTCGCCCGCCTTATAGCCGGGCATGGCGTTAACAGTCACCATCTCGGTGGTGCCATCCTCCTTGCGCAGGGTGACGCGGTAGGACTTGTCCATCGGCGTGCCGGCCGCCGCCGCGCCTACAGCCCCACCTGCCGCCGTGCCCAGGTCCGAGCGCGGCATCTCTTCCACCAATACCACCGTCGCCTCATACTGGTCGGCGCTGCTGGCCGCCGTGGATTTGGCTGTGCCATAGTCGCTGCTGGTGCTGGAGGCGCCGCCGTCCGTGCTCGCGCTGCGCTTCATGCCCATTTCCGAGCAAGCGCCCAGGGCCAGGCATACGGCCATCATCATGATCGTCTTCATCTTCAACTCCTGTTATGAACGTCCGAGTCAGACAGTCTGCGCCGCACGATATTCGAGCACGGTTCGAACTAGTTTGATCCACATCAAACTGCTTTAAGATAGTTGAAGGATAATTGTCCCGTAGTAATTTTAGGACACTATCATGCAGCAACGCAGGACGGAAACAGTCATCTCCGAATTGACCGACGCGACCGTTGGGTTGAATGACGACCCGCGCTACCGCTTCGTTTTCAACCAGGCGCTGCACAGCCTGGTGCGCCTGGCCAAATCCGAACAATTGCTGGAAATGCGGCGCGATGCCGAGCGGGCGGCCGGCTTAGACAGTGCGGACCTTGCTCGCGGTCCAGAGCAGCCACATAAGGCTGGCGGATAACAGGGCAGCGGTGCAGTCGATCATCCAGTCGTCGATGGAGCCGTGGCGGTAGGGCAGGAAGCTCTGCACCATTTCATCGATCGCGCCCATGGCGGCGATATGCAGTACGGCTTTCAGCGCGCGCTGCGCATTGTTGCCGCTGCAGCCCGTGAAGATCAGGAAAGCGAGGCCCGCATAAGCCATGCCATGCAGCACCAGGCCGGTCGCCCAAACAGCGGCTTCGGCGCGTGCGCCGGGAATCGATCCGATGATGACGATCAGCACGAAGAGAACGATGGCGCTCCAGTAGCGCAAGCGGGCACGGGAGGGCGTCAGCAGGAGCTGGTGCAGGAAATTTAGCATGGGGGGAAGATACCACGGAATGGGGTGCGCCGGATGGGCTCCGGCGCACCTCTCTGCCACCACGCATATCGGTTGCATGTGTCGGCAGATGTGCCCATTATATGGAGCGTCTGTGACCTCTCTATGACATAGATCAAGCTTTTCTACGCTTTGAAGAAAGCGACTGCGGCGAGCAAGGTTTCCGACTGGCTGTTCAGTTCTTCGGCGGTGGCTGCCAGTTCCTCGGCCGCGGCCGCATTGCGCTGCGTCGCCTGGCTCAGCTCGTTCATTGCCTGGCTGATCTGGCTGGCGCCGCTGCTTTGCTCGCGTGAGGCCGCGCTGATCTCCTGCACGCGTTCCGAGGTGATGCGGATGCCGGGGACGATGTCCTTCAGCAGCGCGCCCGCGCGTTCGGCAACGGCCACGCTGCTTTGCGCCACCTCGCCGATTTCCTGCGCCGCGACCTGGCTGCGTTCTGCCAGCTTGCGCACTTCGGCCGCCACCACGGCGAAGCCCCGGCCGTGATCGCCGGCGCGCGCGGCTTCGATGGCGGCGTTCAGGGCCAGCAGATTGGTCTGGTAGGCGATGTCGTCGATGATGGCGATTTCACGCGCGATGCGCTGCATGGCGCTCACCGTTTGCGCTACGGCTTCGCCGCCTTCGGCCGCATAGCGCGCGACGCGGGACGCTGTTTCTTCCGTCACGCGCGAATTGTCCGAATTCTGGATGATGGACGCGCTCATTTCCTCGACCGAGGCGCTGGTTTCTTCCACGCTGGCGGCCTGCTGGCCGGCGCCCTGGCTCAGGCTTTGCGCCGTGGCGTTGGCCTGGGCTGCGGCAAGCGCGAGATCGTCCGCCGCCTTGCGCACTTCGCCTACGGTCCGCGCCAGATGCTCGGCCATCGCGTGCAGCGCGTGCGCGAGGCTGGACTGGTCGTCGCGGCGCAGGGCGATGCGCTGGGTGAGGTCGCCGCTGGCGATGCGGGCGAGGGCGGCGCTCACGTCGCGCGGCTCGCCGCCGATCTCGCGGATCAGGTGGCGGCTGATCATCCACCCCACGAAAGCGGCCAGCAGGGACAGCAGCGCGAGACTGGCTTCCAGCCGGTTGCGTGTGCTGCGCTGGACTGCCACGCGTGCATCGATGCGGGTGGCCAGCGTTCCCAGCGCGGCATAGGCGGCGCTGAACTGGGCATCGATGGCGCGCGTGGTGAAGACGAGGTATTCCGGCGCGGGCAGGTCGAGCGTGTCGGCCATGGCGATGCGGCTGCGCGCCAGTGCGGCAGCCTCCTTGCCCAAGGCCGCGGCGGCGCCGACGGACTGCTCCAGCTGCTTGCGCAAGGCCGGATTGGCGGCGTAGGCCTTGTCGAAGGTTCGCTGCATGGCTTCGCCCGAGGCCAGGGCCTTGCTCAGGAGGCTGTACATGATGGCGCGGCCTTCGGCGTCCGCGCGGCCCGCCGCCAGCATGCCGGCGCCGCGGGCGCGGGTCTGGCCCAGGTCTTCGGCTGCGCGCGGCAGGTCGAAATACACAGCGCGCATCAGATAGTAGCTGTCCGGATCCGGATCGAGGGCGAGGCCGTACTGGTCGGCCATCTGTTCGATGAAGAGCAGCGTGTTTTCGCACAGGGCGGTGTGGCGCTGGTAGCTTTGCAGGGTGTTGATGGAGTGCGAGGACACGTCGCGTGACAGCGCCTTCCACTCCTCGCCAATACCGGCCAGCATTTGCGCGGGCTTGGCGTCGCCGGACGGCAGCAGGGCCTTCATGCCCGCCAGCAGCTGATCGACCTCCGTCTGCTTGGCCATGCGCTGCGCCGACAGCTGTCCGCCGCCAAGGAAGGTGGCGGAGAGTCCACGGTGCTGCTGGATCACCTGCAGCAGGCGCATCGCATGTTCGCCCGGCTTCAGGCCTTTCTGCTCGCGGGCCGAAAAGGCAATGCTCTTATTGTTCTCGCGGACGAACAGCCAGGACGGCGGCACCACGAGCAGGACGCCCATCAGGCCAAGCAGCGCGAATCGCTGCCAAAGCTTCATCCGGTTCAGCACAATCGCCCCCTCCTGTCGGGTCCGCTCTCCGCGATTATGCCGCTATTTGGAGGCAGATCTGACTGCGCAAAAAAAAGCCCGCTGGTTAAAGCGGGCTTAAACTATTTTCTTGGAGGAGAATAGTGGAGACAGGTGCAATTATGGTGCATCACAGCATATATGTCTAATTTCTGTTTTCGATAAGCGACATAAAAATTCAATATATCTCTCAATCCTTGACCGGAACCGTGTAGTTCAGCGCCATCCGGCCGCCGTCCACAAACAGGGTCTGGCCAGTCATATAGCTGGCGTCGTCGCTGGCGAGGAAGGCGGCGATCGAGGCCACTTCTTCCGGTTCGCCGCAGCGTCCCAGCGGGGTGCGCGAGAGGATGGTGTGGCGCGCTTCGGGGCTGGACAGCACCGCCTGCTCGGCCAGTTCGGTCAGGATGGTGCCGGGGCCAATGCCGTTCACGCGGATGCCATAGGGCGCCAGGTTGAGCGACATGACCTTGGTCAGCTGGTTGATGCCGCCCTTGGATACCACGTAGGGCACCTGGTCCGGGATCGCCAGTTCCGAGTTCACGCTGGACATATTGATGATGCAGCCCGACTGCTGCCTGACCATTTCACGCGCGGCCGCCTGGCTGCACAGGAACATGGACTTCAGGTTGATCCCGAGCACACGGTCGAAGTCTTCTTCGGTGAGGTCGAGGAAGCTGGCCTTGTGGGTGACGCCTGCGTTGTTGACCAGGATGTCGATGCGGCCGAATTCCTTGACGGTGGCGGCGACCATCGCGTCAACGTCGGCCTTGTGGCTGACGTCAGCGGCGAAGAAGCGGGCCTGGTCGCCCAGTGCTTCCGCAGCTTGCTGGCCTTCCGGCTTGACATCCACCAGCATGACCTTCGCGCCTTCCGCGATCAGGCGCTTGGCGCAGGCCAGGCCGATGCCCTGGGTGGCGCCGGTGACAATGGCTACTTTGTTGTGCAGTTTCATGTTCGTTGGGACGGCGGATCAGGTGATGTGCCCGGGACGCGCGGGAAACCAGAGGCGCAAACCTGGTGGCTGCCACATCGTGGCAGCCACCTGTTTAATGCCCTTGGTTCTTTATGCGTCGCGGAGCGGGTCAATGATGTGCAGCCTGTGATTGGTGAGAACACAATTTTAGAGGATCACAGCCTGATCGGGCAGTTGATTTGGCCGTGACCCGTCATTCGGGTAGAGCCGCGTGAGCAGGGTATTGAGCTGCTCCAGTGCGGACAGGGTGCTGTTGTGGAAATCGCCCATGGCGAAGCCCTGTGTCATGGTCTGGCAGATGGTTTGCCATTCGGTGTCGGCGACCAGTCGCCGACATGGCGGTCCGCCACAATATCGACCGCGCGCTCGGCGAGGTTCACGTAGATCAGCACACCGCAGTTTTCTTCCGTGTCCCACACACCGTATTCGGCGAACAGCATGCGCGCGCGTTCACGGTTGGCGAGGCCCCTGAATGCGGCGCCTGCGGTCAGCGCGGGCTCCACGATCAATCGTACTTCGGCGCGGTGCTTTTGCTCGCCTTGCGCGATGGCTTGTTCGATGGCCTTCAGCGTGGTTGGCGGGAAGCAGTCCTTGCCTCTGCCGGCGCCTGTTGTGGCGTGGCGCAGCGCACGCTTTAACCTGCCTGCAAAGCTTGTGGGTAGTTGTGCCATTACCAGTCTCCCGACGCGCCGCCGCCGTCAAAGGTGCCGCCGCCACCGCCGCTGAAGCCACCGCCGCCGCCACCGAAGCCTCCTCCTCCTCCGCCATAGCCGCCATGTCCCCAGCGGCCGGCGTTGCTGATGGCATTGCCCAGCGCCGCGCCTATCAGTACGCCGCTGGCGCCCGAGCCCCAGCCGCCGCGTCGCAGGCCGCTCCGCCGCCCGCGGCCCCGCAACAGGAACCAGCCGGCGCCGATCAGCACCAGGGGCATCAGCCAGCCAAAGCCGCCGCCTTCGCGCGCCGCACCGCGCTCCGCATTTCCGCTCGCCTTGCCGTTGCGGCCAGCGGGAGCCGCGTCAGCGCCGGTCGTAGTGGTGTCGGACGTGGCGCGTGGCTGCGTTGACGGCTGGGCGCCGCCGATTGCGCCGGAGCCGGCCGCCTCGGCCAGGCGGCCCAGGCCCGTAGTGCCGGCGCCAGCGGACGCGGGCGGCGCTGCTTCGGATGTCGTGGACGCGCCGGGAGAGGCCCCGGGGACAGGCGCGGGGCGTCCGGCCGCGCCAGCCGGCGCCGGGAGATGCTCCTTATCGATCAAGGTCGAAATCGCGCTGACGCCTGCGGCCAGTCCGCCGTAATAATCGCCCTGCCGAAAATGCGGCGCAATCACGTCCTGCAAAACGCGTTTCGACTGCGCGTCGGTCAGCGAGCCTTGTACGCCGCGTCCCGCCTCGATACGCAGGCGGCGCAGGGACGAGGGATTGTCCTTGGCAACCAGGAGCAGCACGCCATCGTCCACGCCCTTGCGCCCCAGCTTCCATGCCTCGGCCACGCGAATGCCGTACTGCTCGATCGCTTCCGGCGCGGTGGAGGGCACGAGCAGCACCGCAATCTGGCTGCCTGAACGCGCCTCATAGTCGCGCAGCACGCCTTCCAGGGCGCTGCGCTGCTGGGCGGTCAACATGCCCGCCTTGTCGGTGACGCGTGCGGCGTAAGGCGGCACGGGGACGAAACTGTCAGCCGCGCGGGCGGTGGTAAGGATCAGAAGCAGCAGGAATACCGCAGTAATCGCCAGGAGAATACGCGCCAGCCCCGAGCGGGGCAGGAAGCTGAAAGGAGCGCCGGAGCGGAAGGATGCGAGCACCTGGGACCGGCGCGTGCGCCGCCAGACGCTGCGGTCGCGGCGGGCGGCATCGCGGTCCAGCAGGGGATCGGTCCACTCCTCATCTTCGCGCATGCTGGTCTTGCCGCCGCCGCGCACATGGCGGCCGTCGCGACGCGGGCGGCGGCCATCGCCGTTCGCCCCGTTGCCGCGGGAGGAGCCATTGTCAGGAGAAGTGGCCAAGAACAGGACTCCTTACTTCTTGCCGAAGTCCACCGACGGTGCAGTCGAAATGGACTTTTCATTCTCGACCTGGAAGCTCGGCTTGACCTCATAGCCGAACATCTTGGCCGTAAGGTTGGTGGGGAAGCGCCGCGCCAGGGTGTTGAAGTCCTGGACGGAGGCGATATAGCGCTGGCGCGCCACGGTAATGCGATTTTCCGTACCTTCCAGCTGCGATTGCAGGTCGCGGAAAACGGTGTCGGCCTTCAGGTCCGGATAGCGTTCCGAGACAGCCATCAGCCGGGACAGGGCCGACGTCAGCTCGCCCTGCGCCTGCTGGAACTTCTGGAAGGCGGCTGGATTATTCAGCACCTCGGGCGTGACCTGTATGCTGGTGGCCTGCGCGCGCGCCTTGGTCACCGCTTCCAGTGTCTCGCGCTCGTGCGAGGCGTAGCCTTTGACCGTATTGACGAGATTGGGAATCAGGTCGGCGCGGCGCTGGTACTGGTTCACCACCTCGCCCCAGGCAGCCTTCACCGACTCGTCCTTGCCCTGGAATTCGTTATAGCCACAACCGGAGAGTGCTGCCGCCAGCAAGGCTGCAGCCAGCCACTGAAAGGTACGCATAGTCGCTCCCGAAGACGTATTATCGAAATATACACGCAAGCGCGTCCCGGCATGGTGCGGTGAGACACACAGCGCGGCAGCTATAATGTAGGGTTTGCGTAAAAAAGATTAAAGGGGTTTGCCGTGACATTTATCCAGAAATTGACCGCCGCGTGGGAAGCCAACAACTCGCTCCTGTGCGTCGGCCTCGATCCCGACATGGCTCGCCTGCCGGTCCAGTTCCAGCACGATCCGAACGGGATCTACAAATTCTGCACGGAGATCATCGACGCCACCGCTGACCTGGCATGCGCTTTCAAGCCGCAGATCGCCTATTTCGCCGCCCTGAGCGCCGAAAGCCAACTGGAAGACATCTGCGCCTATGTCCGCGAAAAGTACCCGCATATCCCGCTGATCATGGACTCCAAGCGCGGCGATATCGGCGCCACCGCCAGGCAGTACGCCCGCGAAGCCTACGACCGTTATGGCGCGGACGCGGTGACCGTGAGCCCGTACATGGGCTCCGACTCGGTTGAGCCCTACATGGAATGGAAGGATCGCGGTGTGATCGTGCTGTGCCGCACCTCGAATCCGGGCGGTTCGGACCTGCAGTTCCTGCAGGTGGACGGCAAGCCGCTGTACCAGCACGTGGCGCGCATGGTGGCCGAGAAGTGGAATGCGAACGGCCAGTGCGCGCTGGTGGTCGGTGCGACCTTCCCTGAAGAGCTGGCGCAGGTGCGCGCGATCGTGGGCGATATGCCGCTGCTGGTGCCAGGTGTCGGCGCGCAGGGTGGGGATGTGGAGGCGACCGTTAAGTCGGGACGCACGGCGAATGGCGCGGGCATGATGATCAATTCGTCCCGCGCGATTTTGTATGCGACGCAGCAGGCGGGCGAGGATTTTGCTGCCGCCGCGCGCCGCGTGGCGCAGGAAACGCGGGACGCGATCAACCTGTATCGATGAAAATCCGGGGTCTGACCCCAACACGAAACATGCTGCGCATGTCTCATGTCGGGGTCAGACCCCTACCGCCGCGGGCCGATCGCGGCGCGTAGGGCGGATCATTGATCCGCCGTGCTAGCGGTCCGGCGCAATCATTTCCACGTAGTCGTAGAGTGCGGCCAGGATGTGCTCCCCCCGCTCATCGGCTTCGTTCTGCAGCTGATCAACTTCTGCAAACAGATCATCCACGGTCCGTGCCCCTCCGGCGCCGTCGTAGAGGCGGGCGGCGCGATGCTCCTCCCAATGCTGCATCTCTTCTTCCGACAAGGTCTGCGGGAAATTACGCGCGCGGTAGCGGAACAGCAGTTCGCCCAGCCGCTCATCCTGGAACGGCGCCGCAACTGACGCCAGCTTGGCCGGATGCTCGCGCCGCAGCGATTCCAGCAGGCGGCGGTCGCCGTTGCCGACAAAGCCGCCGTACAGGTCTTCATCCACATCCGCCGGCTCGCCGGCCGGGCGATGGAACACTTCTGCCCAGATTGCCGTCATATCCGGCCCAGCGGCCGCGATCCTGGCGTAGGCATGGCCCTGTTCCAGGTCGATCCCCCAGCGCGCCGCCATCTCCGGACGCAGCGTCTTCAGGTTGGACACCAGCATCGGCGACTTGTTGAGGTGGATGCTCTTGATCGGCAGGCGTGTCATGCCTTCGGGCATGGCTTCGCTGCGCGTGAAGAGGCGGATGCGAATAGTATCCGCATCGAGAGCGAACAGTTCGGACGGGTCGTAGGCGCAATCCCAGACCAGCAATTCGTTCTTGTTGGTAGGATGTCCCGCCAGCGGCCACACCAGGCCCAGGCAGCCGCGCTCGGCCGGGAACATGCCGGACACGTGCAGGAAAGGCTGGCGCAGCGCCGGCGCCAGGTGCATGCCGATCTCGTCGGCCACGCGGTCCTTCTTGTGCAATGCCAGGCAGAAGTCCCACAGCCTCGGCTGCTTCTGCCGGATCAGGCGGGCGAGGGCGATGGTGGCGCGCACATCGGACAGCGCATCGTGCGCCGCCTCGTGCACCAGGCCGTTTGCCTTGCTCAGGTGCTCAAGCTTGAAGCTTGGTTTGCCGTTATCATGGACAGGCCACTCGATGCCTTCGGGGCGCAGGGCGTACATCATGGGGACCACGTCCAGCAAGTCCCAGCGGCCACACTGGTTCTGCCATTCGCGGGCGTAGGGATCGATCAGGTTGCGCCAGAAAAGGAAGCGCGTGACTTCATCGTCGAAACGGATGGTGTTGTAGCCGACGCCGATAGTGCCCGGCTCGGAGAACGCTTTCTCGACGGTAGCAGCAAATTTGTACTCAGGAACACCTTGCTCCAGGCACTGCTGGGCGTGATGCCGGTGATCAGGCACGCGGTCGGGTCCGGCAGGTAGTCGTTGGCGGGCTGGCAGAACAGCATGATCGGCTCGCCAACCTCGTTCAGTTCGGCGTCGGTGCGGATCGCTGCAAACTGGGCTGGACGGTCGCGGCGCGGAACGGCGCCAAAGGTTTCATAATCGTGCCAAAGGAAGGTGTGGTTACTCATGGTGCGGTGGTGAATTCTCGTTACCGAATGCTGAGGCAAGGAGGACTATTGTGTCAAATCCAGTTTCCATCAATACACGCACGGCGCCGGCTGCGGCCAGCACGGATACCTCCATCTCGTCCACACAGCGCGCGAAAATGCAGCTGAATGTGTCGATCTTGCAGGAATCTGCTTCGATCTCCCTGCAATCGGAAAATGATCCGCTGGCGCTGGTCTACCAATCGGCCATCAACAGCATCAATGAGCATTTGCAGGCGGAGTTCGGGCCTGATGCGATCCAGAATGCCGCTGGGCAGGATAATTCGCCGGAGGGGACGGCGGGACGCATCGTTTCGCTGTCCACGGCGTTCTTCTGGGGCGTTCCAGCAGCAGCATCCTGAGCTGGAAGGGGATGAGGCGCTGACGCGCTTCATGGACACGATCAAGGGCGGCGTGGAGCAGGGGTTCAAGGAGGCGCGCGATATCCTGCAGGGATTGAATGTGCTGGGCGGGGATGTTGCTGCGAATATCGATAAGACCTATGAGCTGGTGATGAAGGGATTCGATTCCTTCGCCAAGGGACAGACGCCGACGACGGATAACGCCTAACCGCATCTCGTTAATCCGTGACGCGGCGTAGGGCGGATCATTGATCCGCCGTGTATGATCCGTCGACGGCGCGAAAGCCGGCCACGGGCGGCGAGGGTTACGGCCCGCCGTGAACGGCAACGCGGTTGCGCCCGGCTTCCTTGGCGCGGTACAAGGCCGCGTCGGCATTCGCGACCAGGCCCAGTTCATCCTGCCCGACCTCCAGGCTCGCCACACCAAACGAGGCCGTAATATGCGGCAAAGGCAAGCGCATGTCGCGGAACACAATCGCCCGCTGCATGCGTTCGCACAGGCGCTCGGCCACGGAAATGGCCACATTCTCCGGCGTATCCGGCAGCACGACCATCATCTCCTCGCCGCCGTAGCGCACGGCAAAGTCGGAAGGACGCAGAGCGCTGCTCAGCACCTGGGCCGCCGTGCGCAAGGCCTGGTCGCCCAGCTGATGTCCATGCGAATCATTGAAGCGCTTGAAGTGATCGATATCGATCATCACCAGCGACAGGGGCGACTGCGTATCCTGCGCAGCAGCAACCAGGGACGGCAGAGCATCGTTCAGCCAGGCGCGGTTGTAGAGACTGGTGAGCCCGTCCACCATCGACAGCTGGCGATAGAACTCACCAAGCTTCTGCCGCCGGCGCAGCTGGGCATTGGCGGCGCGGATGCGGAAGGACAGCAGGCGCAGCAAGTTGCGCGCCACGCCATTGCAATTGTCGATCAGCTTCCACACCAGTTCGGCCTCGACCAGTAGCACTTCGCTGGCTTCCAGCGCCGTAATGTGGGACAGGCCCGCTTCCTCGTCCAGCACCGACTGCTCGCCCACGCTCTCGCCCGGCAGCACCTTGCTGATCGTGCCATCGTTCACCCCGGAGCGAGTGTCGGCGGACACGGCCAGCGCACCGCGCAGCACGATATAGAGCCGTGCGCGCTGTGGATCGGACACGGTTTCGCCATCCTCCACCCGCATCACAGGGCAGGACGCCAGCAAGGGCGCGACTTCAGCCTCGTCCGCGTCGCGGAACAGTTGGAGATCGCGGATAGAGTGGGAAGAAGCGGCGAAGGTGCTTATCAGTTTCAAGGGACTTCCGTACAGCGCGGTGAACAGGAGACAATGATAGCGCACTCGCTGTCGAGTGTGTTTCAATAACGCCATGATTGTTTGTTTCCAAGCACTATGACCTTCACTGATGTTCTCGGCCAGCAACATGCAGCCGCCCCGGAGGCGCGCATCGTGTCGCTCGTGCCGTCGATTACCGAACTGCTGTGCGACCTTGGCCTTGCGCCACAACTGGTGGGCCGCACGGGCTTCTGCATTCATCCGGCCGATACCGTGCGCGCGATTCCGAAAGTTGGCGGCACCAAGGACGTGAATATCGAAAAGATCCGCAAGCTCGCGCCGACCCATGTGGTCGTGAACATCGACGAAAACGAGAAGCCGACCGTCGGCAAGCTTGCCGAGTTCGTGCCCAACATCGTGGTCACGCATCCGATCACGCCGCGCGACAATATCGCGCTGGCCCGGCTGATGGGCGGCGTGTTCTGCGCGCAGCAGAATGCGGACGAGTGGTGCGATGCCTTCACGCGAGAACTGGCGGAACTGGAGTCCGCGCCGAAAGGCCCGCCGCAGCGCGTGCTCTACTGCATCTGGCAGGACCCGTGGATGACCATCTCGCGCGACACGTACATCGCCCACATGCTGGCGCTGATCGGATGGACGATTCCAGAGATGGGCGAAGCGCGCTATCCGAGCTTCAGGTGGTCGGAGGACGTGGTGGCGCAGATCGACCAGGTGCTGCTGTCGACCGAGCCGTATCGCTTCACCGAGCAGCATGCGGATGCGCTCGAGCGGCAGATCGGCAAGCCGGTGCAGCTGGTGGATGGGGAGATGATGTCCTGGTATGGCAGCCGCGCGCTGCGTGGGCTGCGCTACTTGCGGAGGTTGGCGGATCAGTGATCCGCCCAACAGCCCAACGGGCCCTTATTCCTCCGTCTCGGTATATTCAGGTTGCGGCGTGTGGCGCTTGTCGTACAGGCGGCCCAGCGTGCTCTCGAGTGCGCGCTGCAGCTTGTCCGCGGCGCCGTTGATGGATTGGTGCAGGGTGGCGTTATGGTCGCTCACAGCAACCGGTTGATAACCGTTTACACGCGCTTCCATCAGGCAGCGAATATCGCCGTCCGAGGATTTCTGTGCATTGTTTTCGCTGAGGTGGACTTCGACGCGGCTGATGTGTTCGCCGAACCGCTGAAGCGCGGCTTGCACGACTTTGTGTACGTGGTCGTCAAGGCCGGCATGTCGTTCGATGGTTTTATCGGTGTTCACAT
The DNA here is from genome assembly GCF_044055365.1 of Pseudoduganella sp. UC29_106. NCBI lineage: Bacteria > Pseudomonadati > Pseudomonadota > Betaproteobacteria > Burkholderiales > Oxalobacteraceae > Pseudoduganella > Pseudoduganella sp. UC29_106. The sequence continues at coordinate 1,381,281 of NZ_CP171977.1, forward strand.
TGATTTGCATATGCTGCTCCCGTTTGTTCATCAAAACGCGTTTTCACGCGGTTCCATCCTACTCCTTTCTCAGGAGTTCAGCAAAGAGGCCGCAATGTTCACGGATAAACCGAGGATCAGAAGGTTGAAGAAAAAGCTGAGCACGGACTGGCCGAGCACCAGCTTGCGCAAGTCCTGCGACAGCACCGTCACATCCGACGTTTGCGCAGCCACGGCAATCGTGAACGAGAAATACAGGAAGTCCCAGTAATCGGGCTGGAGTTCGTTGCCGGGGAATTGCAGGCAGCGCTGGCCTTGCCGGTAATACAGGTGGGCATAGTGGAAGCAGAACAGCGCGCCAAGCAGGAACCAGGAGCCAAGCAGTGTGGTGATGACGAGCGCGTAGTGCAGACTGCGCGCGTCTTGCGCCATCCTGCTCATGGCGGATAGTTCGCCGACGATGGCGCCCAGGCTCATCACTGCCGCGATGACCAGTGCGCCGAGAATCACTGCGCCGCGTTCATCCTGCTGCGCGGCGATGCGCTTCACTTCGCTATGATCGGCGCGCATCATCATCCAGCCCATCGTGAGCAGGTAGAACCACACGGCGATATTCCACGCGACGAGTGTGCGCGTGAGCCAGAGCCAGGAGGAGGGAAGGAAAATGCCGGCCACGCCGCCAAGCAAGATGGCGACGCTGAGGTGAGGACGGCTGCGAACGAAGTAGTGGACGGCAGTTTTCATTGCCGCCCATCTTACTACTTGTTGTGATGCGGGAAGCGGTCCATATGCGTGAGCACGGGGAAGATGCGGGCCCACAGGCCAGTGACCAACAGGGTGGCGGCGCCGCCGAAGATTACGGCGCGCGTGAGGCCGAACCAGCCGGCCGTAAGGCCCGATTCGAATTCACCCAGTTCGTTGGAGGCGCCGATGAATACCGAGTTCACCGCGCTCACGCGGCCGCGGATCGCGTCCGGCGTTCGAACTGCACCAGCAGGTGGCGCACATAGACGCTGATCATGTCGCCCGCGCCCATTACCAGCAGCGCGGCCAGTGCGACGGCAAAACTGGTGGTGGCGCCGAGGATCACGGTGCAGACGCCGAACACCGCCACACCGCCGAACATCCACGCGCCCACGCGGCGCGTGATAGGCCAGAAGGCGAGGGCGATCGAGCAGGCCGCGGCACCGGCGCCGGGTGCTGTGCGCAGCAGGCCGAGGCCAGTTGGACCGATATGCAGCACGTCATGCGCCAGCGCAGGCAGCAGCGCGGTGGCGCCGCCGAACAGCACGGCGAACAGGTCCAGCGAAATGGCGCCCAGCACGATGGGGCGTGAGAACACGAAGCGTAAGCCTTCCAGCACGCTATGCCAGGTGGCCGGTTCGTTGCGCGTGGCTTGCGGGGCGGGGCGCGTGAGCAGCATCAGCACCACGGCGCCGGCCAGCATCAGCGCGGAGGTGGTGTAGACGGTGGCAGGGCCGTAGATGTACAGCAGGCCGCCCAGCGTGGGGCCGAGGATCACGGCCACCTGGAAGCTGGAGCTGCTCAGGGCCACGGCGCGGCTGAAGTCTTCGGTCGGCACCATGTTCACCAGCACCGCTTGCGTGGCGGGGCTCATGAAGGCGCGGGCGCTGCCGAACACGATCAGGATGGCGAACACGGGCCACACGGCTTGCACGCCGCTGTGCGTGTACGTTAGCAGCAGGAGGGATGTCAGCAACTGCGCGCCGACGCAGCAGGTGATGATGTTGCGGCGGTTGTAGCGGTCGGCCGCGTGGCCGGCGATCAGGATCAGCAACAGGAAGGGCGCGAACTGCGCCAGGCCGATCATGCCGAGGTAGAACAGGTTATGCGTCTGTGCATAGACCTGCCAGCCAATGGCGACGCTTTGCATCTGTACTGCCAGGGTGCCGAGGATGCGGGCGGAGAGATAAAGGGAGAAGTTGCGGTGGCGGAGGACGTGGAAACCGTTGGATGACATGGTGTGCGTTTGTTAGGCGCGGCCATGCGGGCCGCGCTGGGCAGGGCGCGTTGCGCCCCACGGCGCGCGGCGCAGGCGAATCAGGGCTTGAGCAAATCGGCTTGGGAAGTGAACGCGTCCGCGTAGAACTCGTCTTCAGGCAGCTTGCACTGCTGGACGAAATCGCGCTTGGCCGATTCCACGACGATGGGTGCGCCGCAGGCATAGACCTGGTAGCCGGACATATCCGGCACATCTTCCATCACAGCCGAGTGCACATAGCCGCGGCGCCCGGACCAGTGCTCGTCCTCGAGCGCATCGGAAACCACCGGTACGTACTTAAAGTTCGGGATCTCGTCCGCCCACTGGCGGCACAAAGTATCCATGTACAGGTCCTGCGGGCGGCGGCCGCCCCAGTACAGCACCATCTCGCGTTTCGTATCCTTGGCGCGCTCATGCTCCACGATGGCCTTGATCGGCGCGAAGCCGGTGCCGGATGCCAACAGGATCATCGGCTTGTCCGAATCGTCGCGCACGAAGAAGGTACCCAGCGGACCTTCGAAGCGCAGGATGTCGCGCTCCTTCATGGTGGTGAAGACCTGGTCGGTGAACAGGCCGCCCGGCATGTGACGGATGTGCAGGGTCAGCGGCCCGCCGCTTTCCGGCGCGTTGGCGATGCTGTAGCTGCGGCGCTTGCCGTCGCGCAGCATGAATTCGACATACTGGCCGGCGCGGTATTGCAGCGTTTCGTTGGCCGGCAGCTGCAGGGTCATCACAATCACGTCCGGCGCCAGTTTTTCCAGCGTGGTCACGCGCGTCGGCATCTTCTTGATCGGGAAATCGCTGCTGCCCGCTACCTCGCGCACTTCCAGCACCAGGTCCGAATGCGGCACGGCGCAGCAGAACAGGGACTGGCCGGCAGCTTCCTCTTCCTCGCTCAGCGCGCGGCGCTGGTGCGCCTTATGGCTCACGGAGCCTTCCAGCACCTTGCCCTTGCAGGAGCTGCAGGCGCCGTTCTTGCAGCCGTAGGGCAGGCCGACACCGGCGCGGATCGCCGCCGCCAGCACGGTTTCATCTTCGTCGCAGCTGAATTGGTGGCCGCTGGGCTGAACAGTAATTTGGAAAGACATACAATCTCAAAAATGGAAATCAGAAAAAAATTCAACAAGCCGCGCCTGCTCATCATCGGCTGCGGCGATGTGGGCATGCGTCTGCTGCCCCTGGTGCGCGATCACTATCGCGTTTTTGCCCTCACCAGCCAGCGCGAGCGCTTTGCCGAATTGCGCGCCGCGGGCGCCGTGCCGCTGCTGGCGGACCTCGACCAGCGTTCTTCGCTGGGACGTCTCGCCGGCCTGGCGCACACGGTCGTGCATCTGGCGCCGCCTGCTGCCGAGGGAGAAAAAGACCTGCGCACGCGCAATGTGACCGCCATTTTACCTGACAGGGCAAAGATCGTTTATGTCAGTACAACAGGCGTCTATGGCGACCTTGGCGGTGCGCTGGCCGATGAAACGCAAACAGTGGCGCCGCACAATGCGCGTGCACGCCGCCGTGTCGATGCGGAACGGGTGTTGCGGGCCTGGGCGCGGCGCGCGGCCGGGCGGCTGTCCATTTTGCGCGTACCGGGCATCTATGCGAACGACCGTTTGCCCATCAAACGGCTGCAGCAGGGGACCCCAGCGTTGCGTGAAGCAGACGATGTCTATACCAATCATATCCATGCCGACGACCTCGCTCTCATAGTGGCGGCGGCCCTTCTGCGCGCCCAACCGTGCCGTATCTATCATGCGGTAGATGACAGCGATATGAAGATGGGAGACTATTTCGATGCCGTCGCCGATACACATGGTCTGCCACGGCCGCCACGACTGCCCCGGGCCGAGCTGGCGCAGGCTGTTTCGCCGACCCTGCTGTCGTTCATGTCCGAATCGCGCCGTCTGTCAAACGGCCGCATCAAGCGTGAACTCGGCGTAAGGCTGCGCTACCCGACTGTTGCTTTTTTTCTCAGTGAAAGCCGGTTGTAAGCTTCGGCAAGCAGACTTGCATGTGGAGACAGGCACCTGTCCTGACCTGGATTAAAGGCGGGGCCTCAAACTGGCGCTATTGTGAGGCCAGCACAACGGAGGAGAGCGCAATGAACGCCACCCATCCCAGCAAAGAGCAGGTTCGTGCCTACCTGATGCAGCGCAATCATGCGCATCTGCCGCCCCCATCTCCCGACGAGATCCGCCGCCGGCTCGACTGGCGCTGTGTGCGCCCCATACCTTCGTCCGGACTGCCCGCCGCCATCTTCCTTCCACCGACCCTGATCCACCTCGGCGCCCTGATGGCGCTGGCCTGGATCTGCCAGCCTTTTGTGCCAATCGATCGACGCTGATTTTGCATTTTTGTGGTCGAAAATTTCCTACCATAAGATTTCGCTGTAGAATCTATCGAAATCTAACAAAAGTTGCGTCGCGTTAAGCAATCAGCAACGAAACAAGGTATCATATCGGCCAACTGCCACAAATTGTGTCAACCGCGAGGGTTTTGGACGCTTTTTGTGAAAAATACCGCCGAATATTTTGCAAAAATTTTGTCGCATCACTGCAACAACTAGAGAAGATTTAGATCATGTCTGCCCTGAAAGAAATTACGTCGTCTCCGACTTACAATCCGAACCGCGTACTTGACGCGATCATTGAAAAACTGCAACTGAAGAACGATGCGGCCCTGTCGCGCGCGCTGGAAGTTGCGCCGCCGGTGATCTCCAAGATCCGCCACAACACGCTGCCGATTGGCGCGACCATCCTGATCCGCATGCACGAAATCAGCGACTTGAGCATTCGTGAACTGCGCGACTTGATGACTCACTAAGCTGTCTTCGCAGGAATAAAAAACGGCCGCACCTGTCCCAGGATGCGGCCGTTGCCGTTTGTAGAACGGCGAATTTATGCAGTGGCCAGGCGCGGACGCTCGGCGTAGAAGTTATTGGTATCCGCAGCGGCCGGTGCGCCAACGCGGCCAGAGTAAGCAGTCTTCGCTTCAGCACTGACGCGGCCGGAGTACGCAGTTTGCGCCTCTGCGCTCACGCGGCCCGAGTAAGCAGTCTTCGCCTCGGCGGCGACGCGGCCGGAGTAGGCGACCTTTTCGCCCGCCACACGTCCGGAATACGCAACCTGTTCGCCGGCCACCCGGCCGGAGTAGGCGGTCTGCGCCTGCGCTGCCACGCGGCCCGAGTAAGCCGTCTTCGCTTCCGCGGCAATACGACCCGAATAGGCAGTCTTCGCCTCGGACGCGACACGGCCGGAGTACGCGACCTGCTGGCCTGCTACGCGCCCCGAATACGCCACCTGCTCGCCCGCCACACGTCCCGAATACGCCACCTGCTCACCAGCCACGCGGCCGGAATAAGCCGTCTGCGCCGCCACACGTCCCGAATACGCCACGCTGACGCGGCCCGAGTATGCCGTCTTCGCGCTGAAGTCCGGAGCGGATGCAACGCGGCCCGAGTAGGCCGTATCCGAACGCAGGTAAGCTTCGCCGAAGGTTTCCTCGTACAGCTCCTTCATACGGTTGCCCACGCGCTCGTGCGCTTCCTCGTCATCCTCGCCGCGCAGGCCGATATAGGGGAAGTGGTGCAGGAAATAGCCAAACACTTTCTCGCAATCGACGGCGTACTTCATCGTATCCAGGATGTGGTAATGCCAGAAGATATCCACGTCCATCAGCGGCGCCGTCTGTTCATTCGGGAACATCTTCATCAAGTACAGGAAGCGGCGATACTCGAACTCCACCGCATTTACTTTCTCCAGCGACCAGCCTTCACCGGATTCCACGTGCATCAGTTTGACTTTGATCGGTTCCAGATCGAGGTCGGCAACAGCCTTGAAGCTTTCAGACGAGATCATGAGTGATATCCCTTTTTCAATTGAGAGCGAGTTATTGATGAAAAAGACGCCGTTCTTGGGGCTGGGTTTCATGCCGGGCGTCAGGGACGTTCAGAAGTTTGGGAACGCTGCGTTGATGTAGATCAACACGCTCTAGTATAGACAGGGACCCCCAGAAAACAAGTAACAATTCAATTGTGCGCAGACGAAACAACAGCGCATAGTCCCTTTTAAATCAGGAGTTTGTGACTATTAAATTGTTACACACTCATCCATATAACTTTGGGGTCAGGCACGAAATGAAACATGAGCTCGCTTATCAAAGCGGGCTCATGTTTCATTTCGTGCCTGACCCCAAAAGTCACAAAAGTCAGATCTGACCCCAGATAAGTTCGGAGGGGCGGGGGGCGGGATCGGGGCGGGGATGGAGGGGGATGGAGACGGCAACGGTGGTGCCGCTGTCGGGGTTGCTGAGGATGGAGCAGTGTCCGCCGAGCAGGCTGATGCGTTCTTCGATGCCGACCAGGCCGAAGGAGCCGGTCTTGTTGCGGCTGTCGTTGCGGATGCCAACCCCGTTGTCGCTGATGCTCATGCGCAGCATGCCGGCCGCGCGGCGCAGTTCGACCCGCACCATGCTGGCGTGCGCGTGCTGGTAGATATTGCTCAGCGATTCCTGCAGCACGCGGAAGAGGGCGGTGGCGCAGTGGTCGTCGATGCTCACGTCCACGCCGTGTTCGACTAGTTCGCAGTCGATGCCGGAGCGTTGCCGGAATTGCGCCACCTGCCATTCGACCGCGGCGCCCAGCCCAAGGTCGAGAACAGTAGGACGCAGGTCGTTGATGATGTGGCGCACGCTGCGGATGGTTTCGTCGATCTGGCGCAGCGTGGCCTGGGCCCGCGCATGCAGTCGCGGGTGGCGCTGTGCCGTGCGGGCGACGAGGATGTCCACCTCGATGCGCAGCACCAGCAGGTTCTGTCCCAGGTCATCGTGGATCTCGCGCGCAATGCGCTTGCGTTCTGCTTCCTTGATCTGGTCGGCGTGCGCGGCAAGCCGGCGCAGGCGGTGGTGGGATAACTGCAGCTTGGCCTGGCTGTCGCGCAGTTCGCGCGTCATGGCGCGCGCCATGCGCAGCGCCCGGCGCTGAGATGACGCCAGGGTCAGGAACAGTGCGCAAATCAGCATGCTGGCGCCAAAGCCCACGCAGGCCGCCAGCGCCGGCAGATAGGCATCGAAGCGCGAATACATGACGCGGCGCGGCGAGACAAAGTTGGCTTGCCACAGGCGGCCATTGAACTGGATCGGCAGCGTGAGCGCGAAGCTCGCATCCGCAGCGGGCAACGGCATGCCGACGTGGCTGTCGAACAGCATGGGGCCGGGACGATCGCTCGGCAGCGGCGTGCTGACCAGGCCGCCGTCGCGCAGGATCACCCGCACCTCATGTTCGGACATGTCCCCCAGCGCGCCATTGATCAGCTTTTGCACATTGAAGCCCAGTCCCACCGAGCCGATGCATTCGGCGCGGCGTTCTTCCACGGTGGCGTAGTGCTGCTTGTTGCGGTAAATGGGGATGCGCATCCCCATGCCGATATCGCTGGGGAAGCGGCGCAGCGGAATCGGCTGGCCAGAACTGCTCATGCTTCCGCTGTCGCGTGCGGAAAACAGAGCGTCCGCCACTTTGGGCAGCGAGGCCAGGTCGAAGCCATAGCGGTTGGCAAACTGGTCCAGAGGTTCGATCATCGTCAGCACGGCATATTCGCGACGATGGCCGGCGGGCTTGATCTGGTAGCTGGGATAGCTGTGGTCGATGCGTTCGAGCTGGCGCATCTGCGCTTCGTGCGCGGCGCGCTCGGCATCGGTAAAGTAGGCGGCGAAATTGATGCTGTCGACGGCGGGGAAATTGTGCGCCAGGTCCAGGCCCTGCACGTAGCGGTGAAAGCTCTCCCGTGTCATGTGCTCCGGTGACGCAGCCTGGAAATGGCTGGCCGTACCGCGCAGCACTTCGGTGTACGCCTTGATACTGGCGCTGATATCGAATTGGGCATTGCGCGCCAGGTGGCGGAACCGCTCTTTGGCTTCATTTTCGACCGTGTTGTCGGCCAGGGTGTAAAAGCCGCATCCAACGCATAGCGAAAGCAGCGCACCGGTCCACCACATCGGTTTCGCGGGGGATAGAAGGCGTTTGAAAAGCGGTGTCACAAGACGATACCTTGAGGGAAAGTTGGTTGAATATATGTACTTTCCGTAACGCGCGCAAGGCAAAACCAACAGTGCGGACCTACCAATTTGATTGAAATCAAAGTGCTAAAAGAAAAGCCGCCCGAGGGCGGCTTCTTGTCCAAGACACAGGCGTAATCTTATTTCGCCCAACTGTCTTTAAGTGTAACGATGCGGTTGAATACTGGTCGTCCAGGCTGCGAATCGACACGGTCGGCCACGTAGTAGCCATGGCGTTCGAACTGGAAGCGCTGCTCGGCGACAGCGTCTTTCAGGCCCGGTTCCAGATAAGCCTTCACGACTTCCAGCGCTTTCGGATTCAGGAATTCCTTGAAGTCCTTGCCCCCTGCGTCGGGCTTTTCCTCGGTGAACAGGCGGTCGTACAGGCGCACTTCCGCTTCCAGAGCAGCAGGCACGCTGACCCAGGTGATATTTCCCTTCACCTTGTAGTTGTCCGCGCCCGGCGTGCCGGATTTGGAATCGGGGAAGTAATTCACGTGCACGGCGATGACCTTGCCGTTTTCATCCTTGTCGTAGCCGGTGCACTCGACCACGTAGCCATACTTCAGGCGCACGCGGCTGCCCGGATTGCCATCGATCGGCGGCGTGAAGCGGAAGTAGCCCTTGGTCGGCACTTCCATGAAGTCTTCCTCTTCGATCCACAGTTCCTTCGTGAACGGGAAGGTACGGTGGCCCAGTTCCGGATGGTGCGGGTGCACCGGCGACGTGCACTCGTGTGCTTCGCCTTCCGGGAAGTTATCGACGATCAGCTTCAGCGGACGCAGCACGGCAATCGCGCGCGGCGCTTTCGGATCGAGGTCTTCGCGCACGGCGCCTTCCAGCACGCCGAAGTCGATCCAGCCGTCCGACTTGGTCACGCCGGTGCGTTCGCACATCAGCTGGATGCCTTCCGGCGTGAAGCCGCGGCGGCGCATGCCGGCCATGGTCGGCAGGCGCGGGTCGTCCCAGCCGTCCACGATGCCTTCTTCCACCATCTGGCGCAGCTTGCGCTTGGAGGTGACGATATAGGTCAGGTTCAGGCGAGCGAATTCATACTGCTTCGGCACCGGCTGTTCGAAGAAGCCGCCTTCCGCCAGCGTGGCCAGCAGCCAGTCGTAGAACGGGCGGTGGTCCTGGAATTCCAGCGTGCAGATGGAGTGGGTGATGTTTTCCAGCGCGTCCGAAATCGGATGGGTGTAGTCGTACATTGGGTAGATGCACCAGTCGTCACCCGTGCGGTGGTGGTGGGCATGGCGGATGCGGTAAATCGCCGGATCGCGCATATTCATGTTCGGCGACGACATCGCGTCTTCCGTGATCTTGGCGCGCAGTACGTGCTCACCATCCTTGTACTTGCCCGCCTTCATGTCGCGGAACAGCTGCAGGTTTTCCTCTACGGAGCGGGTGCGGAAGGGCGAGTTGGTGCCTGGCGTGCTGAAGTTGCCGCGGTTGGCGGACATGTCGGCCGCGCTCTGGCTGTCGACATACGCCCTGCCGGTCTTGATCAGGTACTCGGCCATCTCGTACAGCTTGCCGAAGTAGTCGGACGCGTAGTACAGGTGATTGCCGGCGCCGACCGGGCCCTTGTAGTCCCAGTCGAAGCCCAGCCAGCGCACGCTGTCGATGATGGAGTCGACGTATTCCTGTTCTTCCTTTTCCGGATTGGTGTCGTCGAAGCGCAGGTGGCAGCGGCCGCCGAAATCGCGCGCCAGGCCAAAGTTGGTGTAGATGGACTTGGCATGCCCCACGTGCAGGTAGCCATTCGGCTCCGGCGGGAAGCGGGTGATCACGGATGGCAGGCCGGGACGGTCGTGGGCGCCCGTTGCGAGGTCACTTTCAACGATATTGCGCAGAAAATTCGGCGCAGGCGCCGGAGCGGTGCTGTTTTTGTCGTTGCTCATGTAGGAAAACAGTGGAAAAAGGGTCGAATAGCGCGCATTTTACCGTACGGCGGGGGTTATGACGGGACGAGCATGCCTTTATATAGGATAATTCGTCTTTGCACGTTTTAAAAATCGACCCCGGAGTTTCCTGTATGGAAAATTTATATAATGTGCTCGGTGTCGCGCCCAATGCCTCGGATGAGGAAATCAAGAAGGTCTACCGTTCGCTGGCCATGCGCTTCCATCCGGACCGCAACCAGGAGCCAGGCGCCGACGCGCGCTTCAAAGGCATCGTAAAGGCTTATGAGGTGCTGTCCGATCCGGCCAGGCGCGAAGAGTATAACCAGAGCCTGCACCACCGCATCATCATCGATCCCGAAGCCGAGGCGTATAGCCAGTGGCGGTCGGTGTTCAGCCTGCACGGCGTATCCGTGCCGGCGGCATAGCATACACGGCGGATCAATGATCCGCCCTACGCACCGCGAATAAATCGATTGCGTGTGCGAGGCGCAATAATGTAGGGCGGATCATTGATCCGCCGAATATGAGCAGAGAAACAATGAGCAAAGTACACCACGAGTTCGCCTACCAGGCGCGCGAGTTGGCCGGACAGATCGAAGGTATCCTCGGCGATCCGCCCGACCACAAGAACTACAAGAAGATGCTGGACACCCTGGTGTCCGAATACGCCAACGGCGGCGGCATCGAAGACCTGAACATGATGGCTTTCGCGCTGGTCGACGTGATCGAGTTCCACGACCCGAAAGCCGTGCTGAAGGACGCCGAAGACTTCGAGTATGGCGACCCGGCGCGCGTGTTCGGGGCCGCATCCTGCCCCGATGGCGCCGCAGCGAAGATGCTGCAAGCGATTGAAGAGAATCACCCGGACCTGGGCCGCCAGGCGATTATCACAGCCTTCCTCCACAAGCATCCGCGCATGTGGGATGAAAGAGGATACCTCCCTCGACCAGTTGGCCGAGGGCGATGAAGGCGATGACGAATACGAGGACGAAAGCGTGAGCGACGATTTCGCCCAGATCTTTGACCAGGGAGAGGAGTAAGCGATGTCCGATAAAAATCTGCCGGCAATCAGCAAGCAGGTCACCGAACTCGTATTGGCCGGCTCGCTGGAGCATGCCGAGAAAGCCTTTGCCGAAGCGGCCGAGACGCACGGCGACCTGGCCGTAATCGAAGTGCTGCAGAATATTCCGCCGCACGTGACGGCGCTGCATATGTCCGGCTTCGACGGCGGCAAGCTGTCGCTGGCCACGCTGCTCGTGCCGCCCAAGCAGTGGGCGGAGAGCCTGGCCTACCTGGCCGCGACCTGGTCGGACGATATGATCGAGGATGATCCCGAGCGCATCGCCGAATCGCTGTTCGCGCATGTTCACGGCGTGGTGTTCGGCACCGAGGATGAAGAGCGCCGCGTGGAGCTGCTGAAGGAAGCGTCGGCCACGGACTGGGGCTGCACGGCGTTTGCCATCCTGTTCTCGATGGCGCCGCGCGAGGTGCTGGAAGTGGCGGGCGAGGTGATCTCGAAGGGCGCTTACCTGACCGGACAGACCGCGGCCGATAACGATGTGGTGCCGCTGGCGGTAGCGCTGGCCCAGGCCAATGAAGATGGCTGGGACCGCGCGCTGTTCGAACTGTTCCCGGAATTCCGCCACAGCGCCGACCTGGCCGATGCGGAGTTCAGCGACGATCCGGATGAAGAGCCGGAACACCTGCAACGCACGACCAAAGAGCTGCTGTACCGCCTGCGCAAGCAGGTGCCGACGACGCGCAGCGCAACGGGCAAGGAACGTCCGCGCCGCTCCATCGGTACGGGGATCTTCAACTGATGCTGCCGGCACTCGTACAAGAAAACCTGCCGCGGCTGACGCGCGCGATCAAGCTGCTGCCGGGCGATCCGCGTCCGGATGCCGCCGTGGTCCTGGCCGAGGAACTGGCCACCATCACGGCCAACGTGGCGGACAAGTTCACCAACAACCGCACGGCGGAAGGCATCCAGAAGGCCATCAATCTGACGGTAGGTGGCGTGTCGCTTGGCCTGGAGCAGTTGCTGGCCGTGGACAGCGACCAGGCCGCGCTGGACTTCCTGGTGGAGCAGGGGCCGGAGGCGGCGTTCCAGGCGGGCTTCCGCCAGCTGAAGGAATTGTCCGCCATGCCGGAAGATACGCTGATCGGCGAGTACGACGCGGACCCGGTCTACGCCCAGCGCCGCCTGCGCGACCTGTTCTTCGATATCTGCTTCACTGATCCGAACCAGAACTGGAATGGTGTGTCCCGGTTCCAGCAGCAGCTGGCACAGCGCCATGAGGTGCAGGCGGTAGTGCGGCTGGCGAACTGGCTGCGCCGCCATCATTCGGAAGGCGCGATCAAGGATGAGGATCTGAATGCGGAAGGGGTGATTGCGCTGGCCATCATCTTCGCCGTCGAAGGCAAGGGACGCATCGTGGCCCGCACGGGGCAGAAGGAGTTCGAACGCTTCGTGAAGGCGGTGCGCAAGGATAAGCCGGATTTCGAGGCGGGATGGGAGCAGCTCTTGGCGCTGGTGCCGGCGCAGCATCATGCGGTGCTGATGAATCGGATCGATTTGTACCGGCGCACTTGCACCGTGCTGCAGAAGATTCCGGGGCGGTCGGCGATGAAGACGCTGTTTGCGGATCTGGAAAATTACGCGGGCTCGGAGCTCGAAGCCGACTACGACTGAGCATACACGGCGGATCAATGATCCGCCCTACAGCCCCTTCGGGGCCAAAACCGTTGTCATCGGCCGGGGGGCAAAACCATGATCCGTCGAGGTGCGTAGGGCGGATCATTGATCCGCCGTGCGTGCGGCCCCGCGGCGCACGCCCCGATCACGCGGCCGTGCTGCCTGCCTCCTCCCGCGCCAACGCCACAAACGCCTCCACCAACGCCGACCGATCGTCCCGCCGCTGCGCCAGCAACAACGACGTCGCCGCCGCCGGATCATCGAGGTGCCGGTACGCCACCCCCTCCATATGAATGCTGTTGAAAGGACTCGGCAGCACCGACACCCCAATCCCCGCCGCCACCAGCCCGATGATGGTGGACGCCTCCCCAGCCTCCATCGCAATCTGCGGCACAAACCCCGCTGCGCGGCACAGGCGGAAGATCTGGAAATAAATCCCGGTCCCAGCCTCCTTCGGATACATCACGAACGGCAGCCCCTCCAGATCCTTGATGCGTACCTTGCGCTTGCGTGCCAGAGGCGAATCCGAAGGCAGGATCAACAGCAACGGATCGTCGCGCAAATGCGCCAGCTCCAGCGCATCCTGCACCGCCACCTCGGGCGGACGCACAAATCCCAGGTCCATCTTGCGCGTCTCGATCGCCTCCAGCTGGTGTAGGGTCGCCATCTCGTGCAAGGTCAGCGACACATGCGGATACAGCTGCCGATAGCGCTTGATCACCTTCGCGAACAAGGGCGTGAACGGCGTCGAAAAGGTGAAGCCGACGCGCAGCTCGCCCGCCTCGCCGCGCTGCGCCCGCCGCGCCGTAACCACCGCGCGCTCGGACTGCGCCAGGATCTGCCGCGCGTCCTCCAGGAATAGCTTGCCCGCTTCGGTGAGCCTCACCCAGCGCTTGCTGCGCTCCAAAAGGCGCGCGCCGACTTCCGCTTCCAGGGCCTGGATTTGCTGGCTGAGGGGAGGCTGTCCGATGTGCAGCCGTTCGGCCGCGCGCGTGAAGCTGAGTTCTTCGGCGACGGCGACGAAGTAGCGCAGGTGACGTAATTCCATGGGTGTTATCTGTTTAAGCGATTAATAACTCCTAAAATATATATTGGACAGTATTAATGGGCAATCCTAAGATGATTCCCATGAATACCACTGCCATCACCGCCGGATCACCTGAATTCAAGCGCACCAACCGCGCGCTGTTCTTCGGCGGCTTTTCCTGTTTTGCATTGTTGTACTGTGTACAACCGCTGCTGCCCCTGCTGGGGCATGAGTTTTCGCTGACGCCGGCGCAGGCAAGCCTGTCGCTGTCGATTTCCACTGGCGCCCTGGCCATTTCGCTGCTGGCGTCCAGCTTTGTTTTCAGACCGCATGGGGCGCAAGCCCCTGATGGTTGCCGCCATGATGATCGCGGCCGTGATGACCGTACTGTGCGCCTTCGCGCAGAATTATGGGCAGCTGCTGGTCATGCGCGCGCTGCTTGGGCTGGCGCTGGGCGGCATGCCGGCAATTGCGATGGCTTATCTGTCTGAAGAGATCGAGCCAACGTCGCTGGGTTTGTCGATGGGCCTCTATATTTCGGGCAGCGCGTTCGGCGGCATGCTGGGGCGCATGCTGACTTCCGTGCTCAGTGACTTCCTCAACTGGCGCGTGGCGCTGGGCGTGATGGGCGTGGCCGGCGTGCTGGCGGCGCTGGAATTCTGGCGCAGCCTGCCGGCGTCGCGCCGCTTCCGTCCTGCCGATGGTGGACTCTCTGCAGTGGCTAACGGCGCCCGCCGCCACTTCACGGATGACGGCCTGCCATGGCTGTTCGCACTGGCCTTCCTGTTGATGGGCTGCTTCATCAGCGCCTACAACTACATCGGCTACCGCCTGCTCGGTGCCCCATTCAGCCTGCGCCAGAGCGTGGTGGGCGGCATCTCGCTGCTTTACCTGCTGGGCATCTTCAGCTCTGTCTGGGCGGGCCGGCTGGCGGACAAGTTCGGCCGCCGCGGCGTGCTGTGGATGATGCTGTCCGTGATGATGACCGGGCTGCTGCTGACGCTGTCCGGTGCGCTGGGTCTGATTGTGCTGGGCATGGCCCTGTTCACCTTCGGCTTTTTCGCCTCGCACTCGATCGCCAGCAGCTGGATCGGCCGCCGCGCCCGCGCGCCGCAGGCACTGGCGTCCGCGCTCTACCTGTTCTTCTACTACCTCGGCTCCAGCGTGGTCGGCTGGCTGTGCGGCCTGGTGTGGGCGCACCGCGGCTGGCCTGGCGTTGTCGCGCTGCTCGCCAGCCTGCTCGCCGGCGCGCTGCTCATCGCCCTCCGTCTGCGCACCCTGACGCCGCTGGCGTCCGCCACGCCCGCCCTGGCCACCTGACGTGTAAGGAATCCTGCCGCCGCCAGACCAAGTAATATGAACCTGGGAGGCGATCATGGAATTCGGGGCGGCGTGGGCGTTGGCGGTAGTGGCGGCGGGAGCAGGAGCGGGCACCTGCACGGTGCAGAGCCCCGGCGCACCGGGTGGCGCTGGTGGAGTTGTATACGTCGGAGGGTTGCAGCAGCTGTCCGCCGGCGGACAAGTATCTGGGCGAGCTGCAGGCGAGCGACAAGCTGGTGCCGTTGGCGCTGCATGTCGATTACTGGAATTATCTGGGCTGGAAAGATCCCTACGCACGCGCCACGTTCACGGAACGTCAGCGCTGGCTCAGCGACCTCGCGCGTTCGCGCACTATCTATACTCCTGAACTCTTTGTCGGTGGACGCGAGTTGCGCTCCTGGCCGGGCGGCGTCGCGGCGGCCGTGGAGCGCGTGAATGCCCAGCCGGCGGGGGCGCAGATCAATATCAGCATCGGGAGGCCGCAGGCGGGCGCGCTGCCGCTTGAGGTGCGGGCCAGCGCGCCGCGCGGCGGCAAGCTGCACGTGGCGGTGACGGAGGATGGCTTGAGCAACCAGGTCGTCGCCGGCGAGAACCGGGGCAGGGTGCTGCGGCATGAGCACGTGGTGCGCGAGTGGCTGGCGCCGGTGCCTGTCGCGGCGGGCGGCACGGGCGGTGTGGCGCAGGCGGTGTCGCTGCCGGCGGGCGTGAATGCGGACAGGCTGGCGGTGGTGGCTTTCGTACAGACCACTGAGGGCGAAGTGTTGCAGGCTGCGTCACTTAAGGTTTGCAAGCGTTGAGCTAGCTCAAACGTGGCTGAACGGCCGGGAACCGGGCAGGGGGACGAATCTCAAATCATGATCGGCGCACGACGTGCCGCTTTCGCATGGGAGGGGATCATGATGCACGATAACGAGATTCGCAGCCGCTTGAACAGCCTTCAGCTGGCGGTGAGCCAGGCGGCGCAGCATATGTCCGCGGAACGGAACCTGACCGGGGAGTTGCGCGAATATATCCAGAAGCTGGATCGGCGGTCGGATGATATCAGCGAAATTCTCGCCAGCCAGGATTTTGAGAATGTGCCACGATTGGTGGACGATATGGAGTTGCTCGGGGCGCGGGCGCGGCGGTGTTGCAGTAATGGAGTGCCGGTGACGCAGGAGTTGCGGGCGGCGGTGAATCATATGCACAGTGAGTTGTTTGATTTTAAGTTGCACCTTCACTGAGCTGCGGCGGATCAATGATCCGCCCTACGCCGCGCGGCGGATCAAAGTGGTCCACCGGGCGTCGCGTGGCGGATCGAGGCGGCCCTCGCGATGCGGCGTCGGGACGCGGCTTAGATGGCGCCGGTGGCGCGGAGGGAGGCGATATCGTCGGCGCTGCGCCCGAGGACTTCGCGCAGGACTTCTTCCGTATGCTGCCCGAGCAGCGGCGGGGCGACGTTGGTCTCGGCCGGGCTGGCGGAAAGGCGCATCGGGTTGCGCACCAGCTTGACCTTGCCCGCCGTCGGATGCGGCGCCTCAACAACCATGCCGCGTGCCTGCACCTGCGGATTCTGGAACACATCGTGCAGGTCGTTGATCGGTCCGCAAGGCACGCCAACGGCTTCCAGTTGCTCGATCCACCAGTCGCGCGGCCGTGCTTTTACCATCTCGGCCAGGATGGGCACCAGTTCATCCCGGTTCTGCACGCGCAGGGGATTGGTGGCGTAGCGCTCATGGAAAGCCAGGTCCGAACGTCCGCCCACTTCAACGAATTTCTGGTACTGCCCATCATTGCCGGTAGCGACGATGATATAGCCGTCCGAGCAGGCAAAGGTCTGGTAGGGGACGATGTTAGCGTGGGCATTGCCCCAGCGCTTTGGCGGCTTGCCGCTGTTCAGATAGTTCGAGCCCATGTTCGCCAGCATCGCCACCTGCACATCCAGCAGCGCCATATCGATGTACTGACCTTCGCCCGTCCGGTCGCGATGGGTGAGGGCGGCCAGGATGGCAATAGTGGAGTACATGCCCGTCATCAGGTCGGTCAGCGCCACACCGGCTTTCTGCGGACCGCCGCCCGGCAGGTCATCGCGCTCGCCGGTCACGGACATCAGCCCGCCCATGCCCTGGATCAGGAAGTCGTAGCCCGCGCGGTGGGCGTAAGGACCATCCTGGCCGAAGCCTGTTACGGAGCAGTAAACCAGGTCCGGCTTGACGGCCTTCAGCGAATCGTAATCGAGACCGTATTTTTTCAGCTGGCCGACCTTGTAGTTCTCCAGCACGACGTCCGAATGCTTTGCGAGTTCGCGGATCAGCGCCTGCCCCTCCGGCTTCGAGATATCGACCGTCACCGAACGCTTGCCGCGGTTGGCGGACAGGTAGTAAGCCGCTTCGGTGGTATCGGTGCCGGCCGCATCCTTGGCATATGGCGGACCCCAGGCGCGCGTATCGTCGCCAGCGCCGGGACGCTCGATCTTGATCACGTCCGCGCCAAGGTCCGCCAGGTTCTGCGAACACCAGGGACCGGCCAGCACGCGGCTCAGATCCAGTACGCGAATATGTCCAAGGGCCTTTGGCATCATGTTGTCTGTTCCATACTAAATTCAGGGAGCGTTAGCTTAACGCATTCAGCCGTGGTAGTGTTTTAAACCATGTGGCCCTATCCGAAAATTGTCGCGCACCGTGGCGGCGGCACGCTGGCGCCGGAGAATACGATTGCCGGCTTGCGCGCCGGTCTGGCTTACGGTTTCCATGCAGTGGAATTTGACGTCATGCTGTCCAAGGACGGCATCGGCGTGGTCGTTCACGACCCGGAATTTGGACGCACCATTTTCGGGCAGGGCAGGGTGGCTGATCACACGGCCGCCGAACTGGCGCGCATGGACGCGGGCCGCTGGCTCAAGCCGGAATTCCGCGGCGAGCCGGTGCCGCTGTTCCTGGAGTTTGTCGACTACTGCAAGGCCCACCGGATCTGGATGAATATCGAGATCAAGCCGTCCGAAGGGCAGGAGGCGACGACGGGGCGCTGGGTGGCGCAGACGACGCGGCTGCGCTTTGCGGCCGAAGTGGCGGTGGGGGATCCGGCGCAGTTGCCGCTGCTGTCTTCGTTCAGCATGGAAGCGCTGGCGGCGGCGCGCGATGCGGCGCCCGATGTGCCGAGGGCTTGTCTTTTTGATCAGCTGCCGGGGAATTGGGCTCACATTGCGAGCGAGCTGGGGGCTGTTGCCATTCATACCAATCATAAGCACCTGTCGCCGGCCACTGCGCGGGCAGTCAAGGAAGCTGGATTCGGGCTGTTTTGTTATACCGTCAACGAACCGAAGCGAGGACGCGAGATTCTCGGCTGGGGCGTGGACGGCTTCTGCACTGACCGCATCGATCTGATCGCGCCTACTTTCGCCTAGAACCCAAAGCAGACCCAGGTGGCAGGCACGATGTGCCAGCCACCTGGCATGGGCCACCTGCTTTTCGGTTCTGGGTTCACGTATAATCAACCCTTTGCACCAGCTTGCAACCTAATCCAATACGACATGAAATCTGCTGAAATTCGCGAAAAGTTCCTGAAGTTCTTCGAATCCAAGGGTCACACGATTGTCCGTTCCAGCCCGCTGGTGCCAGGCAATGACCCGACCATGCTGCTGACGAACTCCGGCATGGTGCAGTTCAAGGATGTGTTCCTCGGCCTGGACACCCGCCCTTACTCCCGTGCCACGACCGTGCAGCGCTGCGTGCGCGCCGGCGGCAAGCACAACGACCTGGAGAACGTGGGCTACACCGCGCGCCACCACACCTTCTTCGAAATGCTGGGCAACTTCAGCTTCGGCGATTACTTCAAGCGCGACGCGATCCAGTACGCCTGGGAGCTGCTGACCAAGGTTTATCAGCTGCCGGCCGATAAGCTGACCGTCACCGTCTACCAGGAAGACGACGAAGCCTACGATATCTGGGCCAACGAAATCGGCGTGCCGCGCGAACGCATCATCCGTATTGGCGACAACAAGGGCGCGCGCTACGCGTCCGACAACTTCTGGCAGATGGCCGACACCGGCCCTTGCGGTCCCTGCACCGAGATCTTCTACGACCACGGCCCGGATATCTGGGGCGGTCCTCCAGGCTCGCCAGAAGAAGACGGCGACCGCTTCATCGAAATCTGGAACCTGGTGTTCATGCAGTTCAACCGCGACGAAGCCGGCAACATGACCAAGCTGCCGAAGCCTTGCGTCGACACCGGCATGGGCATGGAGCGCCTGGCCGCCGTGCTGCAGCACGTGCACTCGAACTACGAGATCGACCTGTTCCAGAACCTGATCAAGGCCGCTGCGCGCGAAACCGGCGCGACCGACCTGGAAAACAAATCGCTACGCGTGATCGCGGACCACATCCGCGCCGCTTCCTTCCTGATCGTCGACGGCATCATCCCGAGCTCGGAAGGCCACGGCTACGTCCTGCGCCGCATCATCCGCCGCGCGCTGCGCCACGGCCACAAACTGGGCCAGGCCAAGCCATTCTTCTACAAGCTGGTGGAAGACCTGAACACCGAAATGGGCGCCGCTTATCCGGAACTGGCTGAAGCCAAGGACCGCGTGGCCCAGGTGCTGAAGGCCGAGGAAGAACGTTTCGGCGAAACCCTGGAACACGGCATGAAGATCCTGGAAGCGCAGCTGGCCAAGGATCCGAAGAACCTGGACGGCGCCACCGCCTTCACCCTGTACGATACCTACGGCTTCCCGCTGGACCTGACCGCGGACATCTGCCGCGAGCGCAACGTGACGCTGGACGAGGCAGGCTTCGACGCCGCCATGGAAAACCAGAAGAAGATCGCCCGCGCCGCCGGCAAGTTCAAGATGGCCGCCAACGTGGAATACAGCGGCGACAAGAACAAGTTCGTCGGCTACGACCAGCTGCTGCACACCTCGAAAGTGATCGCCCTGTACGCCAATGGCGCGCCGGTGCAGGAACTGAAGGCCGGCGAACAGGGCATCGTCGTGCTGGACATCACTCCGTTCTACGCCGAATCCGGCGGCCAGGTCGGCGACCAGGGCCTGATCCAGGCAGCCGGCGCCAAGTTCGCCGTGGAAGACACGCTGAAGATCCAGGCCGACGTGTACGGGCATCACGGTGAAGTGACCTCCGGCGTGCTGAAGGTCGGCGATGAAGTGGGTGCCGAAGTGGACCAGCACCTGCGCGGCCGCACCATCCGCAACCACTCCGCGACCCACCTGATGCACAAGGCCCTGCGCGAAGTGCTGGGCGGCCACGTGGCGCAGAAAGGCTCGCTGGTCGACCCGGACAAGGCCCGTTTCGACTTCAGCCACAACGCGCCGATGACTACCGAGCAGATCGCGCAAGTGGAAGCCATCGTTAACAAGGAAATCCTGGCCAATACCGCGACCGAGTCGCACCACATGTCCTTCGACGACGCAGTGAAGCATGGCGCGATGGCGCTGTTCGGCGAGAAGTACGGCGATGAAGTGCGCGTGATGGACATCGGTACTTCGAAGGAACTGTGCGGCGGTGTGCACGTGCACCGCACCGGCGACATCGGCCTGTTCAAGATCGTGTCCGAAGGCGGCGTGGCGGCAGGTATCCGCCGCGTGGAAGCTGTGACGGGCGAGGGCGCGCTGGCGCTGGTGCAGAACCTGAGCCGCAAGCTGAACGAAGCTGCCGCTGCGCTGAAGTCCAACCCTGAAGAACTGACCGCCAAGATCTCCGGCGTGCAGGACCAGGTGAAGGCGCTGGAAAAGGAGCTGGCTGCACTGAAGTCGAAACTGGCTTCCGGCCAGGGCGACGAACTGGTGACCAAGGCTGTCGATGTGAAAGGCCTGAAAGTGCTGGCTGCCACCATGGAAGGCGCCGACGTGACCGCGCTGCGCGAAACCATGGACAAGCTGAAGGACAAGCTGAAGTCCGCCGCCATCGTGCTGGCCTCCGTCAACGACGGCAAGGTAAGCCTGATCGCCGGCGTGACCCAGGACTCGATCGGCAAGGTGAAAGCCGGCGAACTGGTGAACTTCGTCGCCCAGCAAGTGGGTGGCAAGGGCGGTGGCCGTCCGGACATGGCCCAGGCCGGCGGCACCAATCCTGAAGCCCTGCCCGGCGCTCTCGGTGGCGTTGCAGCATGGGTTGAACAGCGCCTTTAAAATCAATAAAGCCGCGTGCCTTAAGGCGTGCGGCTTGTTAGAAATACAATCGCGTTGTGAGTTTGCAACGATGTACTAACTATTTTGGTGCGGTGCGTCACGCGCTGCGTTTTGGAGTAGTATGTCGTAGAACTAGTAGTAACCAAGTGAGATTTAGATGAGCGACACACTACTTGAACCCGAGACCATGGACTTTCACAAGGACCTCGACGCCAGAGGGCTGAACTGCCCATTGCCGATCCTGAAGGCAAAGAAGGCGCTGGCTGAACTGGAAAGCGGGCAGGTGCTGCGCATTGTTGCAACCGATCCGGGCTCCGTGCGCGACTTCCAGGCTTTCGCCAAGCAGACTGGTAACGCCCTGCTGTCCCACGTGCAGAACGGCACCGAATTCACCTTCCTGATGCAGCGCAAGTAAGCAGCGCGCTAAACCGTATGTATAATTCCGGCAGTGGATATTTTGTCGCCGGATCACGCTTGAAAAACGCACGATCGTGCTATTATTCGACTGGACAAGTTGAATTCAGCATATAATCTAGCCCACCTTTTACTTATCACTTTTTCAAAGGCACACCTATGAAAGTCCTGGTACCTGTCAAGCGCGTCGTCGACTTCAACGTCAAAGTGCGCGTCAAATCCGACGGCACTGGCGTGGATATCGCCAACGTCAAGATGTCGATGAACCCGTTCGACGAGATCGCCGTGGAAGAGGCGACCCGCCTGAAGGAAGCCGGTAAAGTGACCGAAATCGTGGCCGTTTCGGCCGGCGTGACGCAGTGCCAGGAAACCCTGCGTACCGCGATGGCGATCGGCGCCGACCGCGGCATCCTGGTGGAAACTGCGACCGAACTGGAGCCGCTGGCCGTGGCCAAGCTGCTGAAGGCGCTGGCCGACAAGGAACAGCCGCAGCTGATCATCCTGGGCAAGCAGGCGATCGACGACGACTCCAACCAGACCGGCCAGATGCTGGCTGCGCTGCTGGGCTGGCCGCAAGCGACCTTCGCGTCCAAGGTCGTGCTGGAAGACGGCAAGGCAACCGTGACCCGCGAAGTGGACGGCGGCCTGGAAACCCTGGCCCTGACCCTGCCGGCCATCGTCACCACCGACCTGCGCCTGAACGAGCCGCGCTATGTGACCCTGCCGAACATCATGAAGGCGAAGAAGAAGCAGCTGGATACCGTCAAGCCGGAAGACCTGGGCGTCGACGTGACCCCGCGCCTGAAGACCATCAAAGTGACCGAGCCTGCCAAGCGTTCCGCCGGCATCAAGGTGCCGGATGCAGCGACCCTGGTGGCCAAGCTGCGCACTGAAGCAAAAGTCATCTAATTCAGGCTAACTCAAAGGATTCTCCATCATGGTCGCACTCGTAATCGCAGAACACGACAACGCAAGCCTGAAAGGCTCCACCCACCACACCGTGACCGCAGCCGTACAATGCGGCGGTGAAGTACACGTGCTGGTTGCAGGCTCCGGCTCCGGCGCCGCCGCAGAAGCCGCCGCGCAGATCGCCGGCGTCACCAAGGTGCTGCACGCCGATGCCGCCCAATTTGCGGACGGCCTGGCCGAAAACGTGGCCGAGCAGATCCTGGCGATCGCCGGCAACTACTCGCACATCCTGGCGCCGGCAACCGCCTACGGCAAAAACATCCTGCCGCGCGTTGCCGCCAAGCTGGACGTGGCCCAGATCTCCGAAATCACCAAGGTCGATGCGCCGGACACCTTCGAGCGTCCGATCTACGCCGGCAACGCGATCGCCTACGTGCAATCGTCGGACAAGATCAAGGTCATCACCGTCCGCACCACCGGTTTCGATTCCGCAGCCTCCACCGGCGGTTCCGCTGCCGTGGAAAGCCTGGCAGCCGTTGCCGATTCCGGCAAGTCCGCCTTCGTCAGCCGCGAAGTGGCCAAGTCCGACCGTCCGGAACTGACCGCCGCCAAGATCATCGTTTCCGGCGGCCGCGGTATCGGCTCCGCCGAAAACTTCAAGGTCCTGGAACCGCTGGCCGACAAGCTGAACGCCGCCATGGGCGCCTCCCGCGCCGCCGTGGACGCAGGCTTCGTGCCGAACGACTGGCAGGTCGGCCAGACCGGCAAGATCGTCGCTCCGTCGCTGTACATCGCCGTCGGCATCTCCGGCGCGATCCAGCACCTGGCCGGCATGAAGGACTCCAAGACCATCGTCGCCATCAACAAGGATCCGGAAGCGCCGATCTTCTCCGTGGCCGACTACGGCATCGTGGGCGACCTGTTCGAAGTCGTGCCGCAACTGGTAAAAGAACTCGGTTAAAACCACCAGCTTGAACCGGGTGTCTGCCACATCGTGGCAGACACCTGCTTCACGCCTTTGGTTTTGAGATAGAAGCGGCCCTTCCGCTTTGGAGACATAGATGAGCTATCAAGCCCCAATGAAAGACATGCTGTTCGTGATGAACGAACTGGCCAACCTGTCCGGCGTGAGCGCGCTGCCGGGCTGCGAGGACGCAACGCCGGAAACCGCGGAAGCCGTGCTCGAAGAAAATGCAAAGTTCGTCAGCGGCGTGATCGCGCCGCTCAAATCACGAGGGCGACAAGGCGCCCAGCTCCTGGGCTGATGGCAAGGTAACGACCTCCAAGGGTTTCAAGGAAGCGTTCAAGCAGTTTGGTGAAGCAGGCTGGCAAGGCCTGCAGCACCCGACCGATTTCGGCGGCCAGGGCTTGCCGAAGCTGGTAGGCACGCCATGCGTGGAAATGCTGCACGGCTCCAACCTGTCCTTCGCGCTGGTCGCGCTGCTGACCGACGGCGCCATCGAAGCGCTGCTGACTGCAGGTACCGATGAGCAGAAAGCCCAGTACCTGGAGCCGCTGATCACCGGCAAATGGACTGGCACCATGAACCTGACCGAACCGCAAGCCGGTTCCGACCTGGCCGCCGTGCGCTCGCGCGCCGTGCCGCAGGGCGACGGTTCGTACAAGATTTCCGGCACCAAGATTTTCATCACCTACGGTGAGCACGACATGGCCGAGAACATCATCCATCTCGTGCTGGCGCGCACTCCCGATGCGCCACCGGGCGTGAAGGGCATCTCGCTGTTCATCGTGCCGAAGTTCATGGTCAATGCAGATGGCTCGCTGGGCGAGCGCAATGACGTGCACTGCGTGTCGATCGAACACAAGCTGGGCATCAAGGCTTCGCCGACCGCCGTGCTGCAGTTCGGCGACCATGGCGGCGCCACCGGCTACCTGGTGGGCGAAGAAAACCGCGGCCTGGAATACATGTTCATCATGATGAACGCGGCCCGCTTCGGCGTCGGCATGCAGGGCGTGGGCATTGCGGAACGCGCTTACCAGCAGGCCGTCAACTTCGCCAAGGAGCGCGTGCAGTCGAAGGACCTGGCGGGTTCGCCGGCGCCTGTGACCATCATCAACCACCCGGACGTGCGCCGCATGCTGATGTCCATGCGCGCCCAGATCGAAGGCGCCCGTGCACTGGCCTACGTTGCCGCGGGCATCTACGACCACGCACACCACGCCGCCGATGCCGATGAGCGCGCAACGAACCAGGCGATCTATGAATTCCTGGTGCCGATCGTGAAGGGCTGGTCGACCGAGATGTCGGAGAATGTCACCCGCGACGGCGTGCAGGTGCACGGCGGCATGGGCTTCATCGAGGAAACCGGCGCTGCGCAGCACTACCGCGATTCCAAGATCCTGACCATCTACGAAGGCACGACCGCCATCCAGGCGAACGACCTGGTGGGCCGCAAGACCTTGCGCGACGGTGGCGCTGTAGCCAAGGGCCTGATCGCCGAAGCCCGCGCCACCGCTGCCTCCCTGGCCGACGCGCAGGGCGCCGATTTCGCGGCGATCCGCAAGCAGCTGGAGCAGGGCCTGAATGATCTGTCCGATGTGGTGGACTTCGTGGTCAACAACACGAAGAGCGACATCAAGGCTGTCTTCGCGGGCTCCGTGCTGTACCTGAAGCTGGCCGGCGTCGTGCTGGGCGGCTGGCAGATGGCGCGCGCTGCACTGGTCGCGCAGCAGAAGCTGGACGCAGGCAGCGGCGATGCGGCCTTCTACAAGGCCAAAATCACCACCGCACGCTTCTTTGCTGAACACATCCTGTCGCAGTCGTCCTCACTGCGCACCGCCATCGTCGAAGGCAGCGCCGGCGTGCTCGGTCTGCCGGAAGATCAGTTCTGATCAGGGCTTAACCTTGTCGAGGGCGGCGATTTCATAGTCGCCGTCATCGACGAGGCGCTCGCCGCCGGGAAATTTGCGGCGTAGTGATGGTCCAATCCATCTCCTTGAACTGCGCAATCACATCATCGAGCCACATGGCGTTGATCAGGTTGTGGTGCAGCAGTATCACCTGAGCGATATCCCGTCCCTGGAGTTTTTGCGACAGCTCGCGGTAGGCGGCGCGGATCGCTGACGTCGGCATTAGCGTCAGCGCGCAGCGTGGCGACCAGGCGCTCGTTGAGCCGCCAGTCGCTGGTATCGAGACTGACGTAAGCATTGCGATAACCTTGCTCGCTCAGGAATGCGCGCATGCCATCGCGCTTCTCCGGCGTATTCCCTTCACGAAGAAAAGTAAGCCGGGCAGGGTGCTGATGATCCTGTCGCAGTCAAGCAGCAGCTGCTCGTATTGCGCTAACTCGGTCTTGTGCAGGTCCGGGTGCGTCATCGTATGGTTGCCTCTCCAGCGCCGCCAGCATGGCCGCGTTGCGCCGCGCGGTGCTCATGCGTGGAGTGGCTTCCATGTTTGGATCGTCATCGAAGGTGAAAGCTACCGACTGTGCATGTGCGTTGACGGTGCAAGCCAATGCGATGGCGGCCGCAATGCGGACCAGGTTAATGCACACTCCATTTCCTCCTCATGCATTCGCAGTTCATCCGCCTTGCTGGCGATTGAACCCTCAAAACTGACCATTCGTCGTTTCCGGCTGTGAACCGGCAGTTTCCTTTGCTACCTTAAGACCGTTCCCGCACATTAAAGAGATGCGGGAGCGCCCAGGCAACCAATCGGAAGAGATGATGAAAAAAGTTCTGTTCAGCGCTCTGGCGGCGCTCGCCCTCGCCAGCACAGGAGCTGCGTATGCAGCTGACGACTACCGGCTAAAGCCCGGCGAGTTCGAGAGTTTCGGCTATGGCTACAACCTGAGCACAGGGGACAAGGTCTACTTTTCCCAGCAAGGCAAGCAGCGCTTCTTCGTGCAGCTGGACAGCCAGAAGCGCGAGCGCATGTATGCCAGGTCCAAGGGCGTGTTCATAACCCAGAGCGGGGCCCGCGTGGAGTTCTCGGAGCAGGGCTTCGACGTCACGATTACTAACTTCGAGCTGATGTCACAGGCGGTTGCGCGGCAGGGACTGAAGAATATTGAGGTAGCCAGCCGCTGAGATTGCGGCGGCGTAGCTGAAGCGTCGTATAGTATCCATCACGGAGGCAATGATGGATATTTCGACGCTTTTAATCTTTGTGCCGGCCTGCTTCGCCCTGAACATGGCGCCGGGGCCGAATAACCTGCTATCGGTCAGCAATGCGACGCGCTATGGCTTCAGGCGCTCGTGCAGCGCAGGTGCGGGACGATTGCTGGCGTTCATGGGCATGATCGCGCTGGCGTCGGCGGGGCTGGCCGTGGTGCTGCATGCGTCCGAGCTACTGTTCTACGGGATCAAGACGGCGGGCGCGCTCTACCTGTTCTATCTGGCATGGCAGTTGTGGCGCGCGCAGCCGGGAGGGGAGGGCGCGCCAGCGCAGGCGAGCGTTGGATGGTGGCGCCTGGCGCGGCAGGAGTTCCTGGTGGCCGCGGGGAACCCCAAAGCCATCCTGATCTTCACGGCCTTCCTGCCGCAGTTCGTGGATCCGAATCGCCCGATGGCGCCGCAGTTTGCCGTGCTGGGCGCGCTGTTCCTCGTCCTGGAAGTAGTGGCGATGGCGATCTATTCGTGGATGGGCGCGCGGATGCGCCACTGGATCACGCAGCCGCGCGGCAAGCGCATCTTCAACCGCAGTTGCGCGGGATTGCTGGCCGGCGCGGGACTCGGCCTGCTGCTGTCGCGCCGCAGCTAGGCCGCGTCAGGCCACACGCAGCAGCGCCTTGCCGATGCCGCCCGCTTCCACGTGTCGGTGGGCCGACGCGATTTCGTCCAGCGCGAATTCGGCAACGGGCAGGTGGCGCAGGCGTCCCGACGCCAGCAGGGCGTTCATGGATTCCGCAATCGCTCGCCGCTGCTCCGGCGTGAAAACGTAAACCAGAAAGAAGTGCAGGCTGCCGAACACGCGCATCATGCCGCGGTAGCTGACAGGGATTTCCGCTGCCTGCGAGCCGTAAATGATCACGCGCCCGCCGTGCGCCAGCAGGTCGGCGTGGCCGGGCGCATTGTGGCCTGCGTTGACTTCGATGATCACGTCCACGCCGGCGCCGCCGGTCAGTTCGCGCACCGAGCGGGCGAGGGCGGCGGCATCGCCATATTCGAGTACATGGTCGGCGCCTGCTTCGCTCGCCAGGTCGGCTTTCGCTGCGCTGCTGACGGTGGCGATCACGCGGGCGCCGGCCAGTTTGGCCAGCTGGATGGCGTAGAAGCCGACGGCGCCGGCGCCGCCTGTTACCAGCACCGTTTTGTCGACCACGCTGCCGTAGCCGTGCACGGCGTGCCAGGCGGTCATCAGGGGAATGCCGATGGCGGCGCCGGCTTGCAGGGGCACGCCGTCGGGCAATGCAAGCACCTGCGAGGCAGGCAGGCAGACATATTCGGCCGCGGAGCCGTGCTGGCGCTGCCATTGGGCGAGGAAAAACCATACGGGGGCGCCGGGCGTGAGGCCGGACACGCCTTCGCCCAAGGCATCGATGATGCCGCTGCCGTCGCTGTGCGGCACCACGTAGTCGTAAGCCAGGGTGGGCACGCTGACGCCGGCGCGGGCCTTTACGTCCGACGGGTTCACGCCGGAAAAGGCAACGCGAACGCGCACCTCGCCCGGCCCCGGCTTGCATTTCGCCAGTTGAACTATACTCAAGACATCATCGGCGGGGCCGTTGCGGCGGTAGACGGCTGCTTGCATGAACGTGCTCCTGTTGAAAAGCCCATTCTAGGAGGCCGCATCGTGGCCACCAAAGATCAGAAAATTGCCGGCGCTGTCAAAAAAATGCCCTTGCACTGGGATGATTTGCTGACGCTGGCCACACTGGCGCGCGAGGGTTCCTGGCGCGAGGCGGCGGTTGCGCTCAAGCTGACGCGCAACACTGTCCTGCGCCGCATCCAGCGGCTGGAACTTTCCCTCGATGCGCAATTGGTGGAGGAGAGCCAGGGCAAGGTGGTGCTCACACCACGGGGGCAGGAGGCAGTGGCGGTGGCCCAGGAGATGGGGGAGCTGGCGGATGCCATTGGTGGCGCGGCAGCTGCAGCGGGCGCGCGGCGGCGGGACACAGCCGGCGGCGCAGCCGATGAAGTGCACGGCCTGGTGCGCATGACCGCGCCCGAAGGGATTTCGGCCCATATCATCGCTCCGGCGCTGGGCGGCCTGCTGCGCCAGTATCCGGCGCTGCGCATCGATCTCGTTGCCGCGTCGGCGGTGCTGAGCATCAGCCACAAGCAGGCGGACGTTGCAGTGCGCCTGACGCCGCCGGAAGATGAACACCTGATTGCACTGCGCGCGGGCACACTGACTTACGCCTTGTACGGCTCGGCGGATGCAGCCCATGGTGAAGGGCTGGTCGGCTATGACGCATCGGGCGCGCGCCATCCGGAAACCCTGGCGCTGCAACGAATGTTCCATGAGCGGCAGCAGCAGGTGCGCAGCAACAGCCTGCTGGCGCAAGTGGAAGCGGTGCGCGGCGGGGCAGGCGCTTCGCTGTTGCCGGACTATCTGGCGCGGCAGCTGGAAGGCCTGAGGAAGTTATCGGATCTGGTGCTGGAAAAGCCGGTGTTCGTGATCTTCCACGCGAAGCACCGTGACACGCCGCGGGTGCGGGCGGTGACGGCCTGGCTGCAGCAGCTGTTGCTGCGCAGCCTGGGCCAGGAGGACTAACTTAGATGCGGGCGAGGTCGCCGTTCTGGCGGCGTACGCGGTCGCCATTGCGCAGTTGCGGGTCGTGGCCCAGCACCACGGTGCCGTTCTTGCCGTTCTCGTAGTGGACGTTTACGTGCCACTCCTTGACCTTGTTCATCTTGCCTTCGATGGTCTTGCCGGCATAGGCGCCGCCGACGGCGCCGGCCACGGTGGCCAGCGTACGGCCCGTGCCGCCGCCAACCTGATTGCCCAGCAGGCCGCCGGCCAGGCCACCTGCCACGACGCCAGTCGCGCCGCCTTTGCCATCCTTCTCGATCATGCGCACGGAAGTGACGGTGCCGCACTCATTGCACACCGGGCGTTTGCCTTCAGCGTGGGCGCCGGTAACGGTGATGGCCAGCAGGGCCGGCAGGAGCAGATTGCGAATTTTCATTTTATATTCCTCGTACAAGTTCTTTGGTGAGTGTGAGTATAAGTCAACAATTTCCAAACGGAACACGCAATTGAAACAAGACGTTGCAGGAAAATCAGCCGTAGATCCCGCCGGTATAGAGCAGGTCGAACAGGCGTGCAATGGACGCGATCAGACCGAAGGCGCCGACCATG
This sequence comes from Pseudoduganella sp. UC29_106, assembly GCF_044055365.1. Lineage (NCBI taxonomy): Bacteria > Pseudomonadati > Pseudomonadota > Betaproteobacteria > Burkholderiales > Oxalobacteraceae > Pseudoduganella > Pseudoduganella sp. UC29_106. Next base: position 1,410,958 of record NZ_CP171977.1, read on the forward strand.
AGAGCGGCCACCAGCACCAGGGCCAGCGGCCAGCGCGAGTTTGATTGCTTGCCCGAAGCTGGATTGAATGTGGCATCCCATTTCTCATCCGACATCAGGCCCAGCACCAGCGCCTCCAGGAAGCCGACCAGCACGGAAATAATCAACGGCAGCAGTTTATAGAAAGGATCGGCGCCGGACGCGGTGAGCGCCACCAGTCCGGTGACGGGCAGGGCGGCCGCATGCAGCCAACCCCACTTGTCGCCGAAGCCACGCAGGTAGAAGCGATGCAGGCCGAGGCCGCCGCCAAGTGCCGCGAGCAGGGTGGCGAGGGTTTTGTTTTTGTGCGAAACAGGCATGATTTCCGGGCCGAAAATACTGAAAGCGTGCAGTATAGAGCAACAAAGCTGTTGCCGCCGAGGCCAGATCGGGGGATAATCTCGGATTGCCCCAACACTCACCCCTTGTTATTAATGCTTCCCGTCGGAGGAAAAGCACGCTATAATTTGCGGCTTTTTCCGGCTTAGCTCATTTTTTTGGAAATATTATGGTCGTTATTCGTTTAGCTCGTGGTGGCGCCAAGAAGCGTCCTTTCTACAACATCGTTGCAACCGATTCCCGCAATCGTCGCGACGGCCGCTTCGTTGAGCGTATCGGCTTCTACAACCCGATGGCTACCGGCCAGGCAGAAGGCTTCCGCGTTGCTGAAGACCGTCTGGCTTACTGGCAAGGCGTTGGCGCACAGCTGTCCCCAGCTGTTGCCAAACTGGTTGCTACCAAGAAAGCAGCCTAAGGCTTGAGCGAGAAAGCAGCATCCGGCGCCAAGGCCCCGGAAGATCTGGTGCAGGTAGGCTTCGTCTTCGGAGCCTACGGCATTGTCGGCGGAGTGAGGGTGCGTCCCTTCTCCGCGGAAGCAGATGCGCTGCTGCACGCGAAAACCTGGTGGATTGACAAGCCGAGCCTGCATGACGTCGACGTCAAGCGGGCCAAGCTGCATGGTGGCGACGTGGTCGTCACGATGTCCGGTGTTGCGGACCGCAATGCCGCAGAAGCGCTGAAGGGCGCCTCGGTCTTTATCCCGCGCAGTGAATTCCCCGCGCTGGACGAGGAAGACGAGTTTTACTGGGCCGACCTGCTCGGTCTGGCAGTAGAGAATCAACAGGGCGAAAGCCTTGGCACGGTCGCGGACATGATGAGCAATGGACCCCAATCCATCCTGCGCGTCGAGTACGAGGCCGAAGGAAAGGCGCAGGAGCGCCTGATCCCGTTTGTAGACCAGTACGTTATCAAGGTGGACAAGGACGCGAAGAAAATCATCGTGGACTGGGGCCTGGATTACTGATCCGGAACCGCAGCGATGCAATTCGACGTCATCACCCTGTTCCCTGAAATGTTCGCTGCCCTGACGCAGTCCGGCGTTACCCGCCGTGCGTTCGAGCAGAAGAAGTGGGGCCTGTCGCTGTGGAATCCGCGCGATTTCACCACCGACAATCACCGCACCGTGGATGACCGCCCCTATGGCGGCGGTCCCGGCATGGTGATGCTGGCCAAGCCGCTGGAAGCGACGATCAATGCCGCGAAACAGCGCCAGGTGGTCTCCGGACTGCCCGAGCCGCGCGTGGTGTTCATGTCGCCGCAAGGCAAGCAGCTGACGCACGAGCGCGTGATGCAGCTGAAGCAGGAACCCGGCCTCGTCGTACTGTGCGGCCGCTACGAAGCGGTGGACCAGCGCCTGCTGGACCGCTGCATCGATGAAGAAATCAGCCTCGGCGATTTCGTGCTGTCCGGCGGCGAGCTGCCTGCCATGGCCCTGATGGATGCCGTGGTGCGCCAGCTGCCCGGCGTGCTGAACACCGACGCTTCCGCCGTTGAGGACAGCTTCGTCAACGGCCTGCTGGATTCGCCGCACTACACGCGGCCCGAGATTTACGAAGGCGAGGGCGTGCCGCCGGTTCTGCTGGGCGGCAACCACGCCGAAATCGAGAAGTGGCGCCGTGAGCGCATGCTGGAAGCGACGGCGCGCAAGCGTCCCGACCTGCTGGTGAAGGCGCGCGAAGCGGGCCTGCTCTCGAAGAAGGACGAAAAGTTTTTGGCGGGTTTGTAAACCCGTCGTAGTACCGTGGCAGGCGTTTTTGCCTGCCGTGTTTAACCCCATCCTCTACCGGGCAACCTTGGCGCCGGCACGATGGTTTATGGAGTCATAAAATGAACCTGATTCAACAACTCGAGCAAGAAGAAATCGCTCGCCTGGGCAAGAACATCCCTGAGTTTGCTCCTGGCGACACCGTGGTCGTGAACGTGAACGTAGTCGAAGGCACCCGCAAGCGCGCCCAGGCTTACGAAGGCGTCGTGATCGCCCGCCGCAACCGTGGCCTGAACTCGAACTTCATCGTTCGCAAGATCTCGTCCGGCGAAGGCGTTGAGCGTACCTTCCAGCTGTACTCCCCGCTGATCGCTTCCATCGAAGTGAAGCGTCGTGGTGACGTACGTCGCGCCAAGCTGTACTACCTGCGCGACCGTTCGGGCAAGTCGGCTCGTATCAAGGAAAAACTGCCGAACCGCAAAGCTGCTGCAGCGGCAGAATAATCCAAGTCATAATGATTGGATCGAAGGGGCGCCGTCGGTGCCCCTTTTTTGTTTTAGGAAAACCAGAGGCGGAAGAGCAGGTGGCTGCCACGACGTGGCAGCCACCAGGGTCACGCCTCTGGTTTTGAAGGAGGACAGATTGGCCAGACCCCATTTCGACCCCACCCAACTCCCCGTCGAAGCCATCGCAGGCGAGGCGGCAGTGATGCTGGAGCGCCTGGCGCCCGCATGGCTGCGCGAGCGCTTCGCCAATCCGCCGGAATGGTCGCCGGAGGGCAATGAAACGGTCTTCCTCGACCATCCCAGCCCCACGGCCGCCTCCGTGCTGGTGCCCATCGTGTTGCGGGAGGAGGGCCTGACCATGCTGCTGACCCAGCGCACGGCCCACCTGAACGACCACGCCGGCCAGGTGGCCTTCCCCGGCGGCCGCGCCGAGGAAACCGATGCGGACGCCATCGACACCGCCCTGCGGGAAACGGAAGAGGAAATCGGCCTGGACCGCCGCCATATCGAGGTGATCGGCACGCTGCCCCTGTACTTTACGGGCACCGGCTATGAGGTCACGCCCGTAGTTGGCCTGGTGCTGCCGCCGTTCGAACTGAAGCGCGATCCGTTTGAAGTGGCCGAGATCTTCGAAGTGCCCTTATCCTTCCTCATGGATGGGCAGAATCACCAGCGCCTGTCCGCGCAGTTGCCGAGCGGACGCCGCAGCTTCTATGCGATGCCGTACGAGAATTATTTTATCTGGGGAGCAACGGCCGGCATGCTGCGCAATCTGTTTCATTTCTTGCGTGCTTAAGCTACCCTAGCGGGCATTGCGAGACTGTTAAAACCAACGGCGTAAACCAGCGCCGCGTGATAGGTGACTGCCACGTCGTGGCAGTCACCAGCTTCTGCCTTGGGTTTAAAAAAAAAAGGAATTCGATGACTTTTCTCTCCATTCTATGCGCATTGCTAATCGAGCAACTTAAGCCTCTGCGGGCCGACAATCCGATCTATGCCGAGATCAAGGCTCTGGCAATCCGCATGGAGACCTGGTTCAATGCCGGCCACGCAAGCCATGGCCGCATGGGCTGGTTCCTGATGATGGCCGCGCTGATGGTTCCTGCCGGCCTGATCTACTGGGTGCTGGTCAGCTACGGCCTGCTGCTCGCCGCTTTCGCCTGGAATGTGGTGATCGTCTACCTGACGCTCGGCTTCCGCCATTACAGCCACTACTTCACCTCCATCCAGCTCGCGCTGAACGCCGGCGATGAGACCGCGGCCCGTTCCCTGCTGGCCGAATGGACCAAGCTCGATACCGTGGGCATGGATGTTTCCGAAATTTCGCGTATCGCCGTCGAACGTGCCTTGATCACTACCCATCGCAATGTCTTTGGTGTGTTCTTCTGGTTCCTGATGCCGCTCGGCCCGACCGGCGCCATCCTGTACCGCGTGTCCGAATACCTGGCCCGCGCCTGGAACGAACCCGAGCACATGCGCAATGAAGCCTTCGGCGAGTTCGCCGCCAAGGCCTTCTACTGGATCGATTACATCCCGGCCCGCCTGACCGCCGTGGCCTTCGCCGTGGTCGGCAACTTCGAGGACGCCATCTACGCCTGGCGCAATTTCGCCCACCGCTGGAAGGATGAAGCGATCGGCATCATCCTGTGCGCCGGTGGGGGGCGCCATGGGCGTGCGCCTCGGCACGCCGATGGAGAACGCAGCCAAGATCGTCACTGCCGATGCGGCGACTGTCGACATCAGCGATATGGAAGTGGAAACCATGCCGGGCGAAGAGCCGGGCGTGCGTGCGCTGCAGAGCACGGTTGGCCTTGTCTGGCGTGCATTGCTGCTGTGGATGATGCTCCTGCTGCTGCTCTCCGGCGCGGCCTGGCTAGGCTAAAATGCAGGACTCGCGGCCGCTTTTTTTGCGGCTGCGGGGCGCGGGAAATAGCGCTTAGGTCTTCTATAAGATATAATACCTAAGTTCCACCACGCAACAGAAAGCGCCCCCCAATATGGACAGCGAGTTCTTCATTCTTGGCCTGACTGCCGAAGGCAAACAGTTCCGTCCCAGCGACTGGGCAGAGCGGCTGTGCGGTGTCATGGCCTGCGTTGCCCCTGCAGGCAGCGGCGGTCCCCATGCACACCTCGGTTACTCCTCGATGGTCACGCCCACCGTCGTCAACGGCGTGAAAGCCGTTGTCGTCAACCACAAGCTGCGCGAGATGCAGCCGATGGCGTACAACTTCGTCGTCGAATTCGCCAAGGATAACAATCTGCAGGTCGTGGACGCATGCCTGCTACCTGACGCAAAGGGCTGATATGGCGTAGCATAGGGTTTTGCCAATAAAAGCAGAATCCTATGCAAAAACGCCTAATCGCCGCGCTGCTGCTGTCCGGCGCCAGTTTCCTCCCTCCCGCCTTCGCGCAAACGCTGCCGAAGGGCGTCACAAAAGGTCCCTCGGTCGAGGGCATCACCGAATACCACCTGCCGAACGGCCTGAAAGTCCTGCTGTTCCCCGATGCGTCCAAGCCCACCGTCACCGTCAATGTGACTTACCTGGTCGGCTCGCGCCATGAGAACTATGGCGAGACGGGCATGGCGCACCTGCTGGAGCACCTGATGTTCAAGGGCGCACCCGGGCACCGCAATATTCCGCAGCAGTTCTCTGAGCGGGGCATGGAGTTCAACGGCACCACGTCCTTCGACCGCACCAATTACTACGAGGTGTTCCAGGCCAGCCAGGACAACCTGAAGTGGGCGCTGGAAATGGAAGCCGACCGCATGACCAGGTCCTTCATCGCGAAGAAGGACCTGGACTCGGAAATGACCGTCGTGCGTAATGAATACGAGAGCGGCGAAAACGATCCGTTCGGCGTGCTGGTCAAGCGCATGGAGAGCGTGGCTTACGACTGGCACAGCTACGGCCGTTCGACGATCGGCAACCGCAGCGATATCGAGAATGTGAAGATCTCGAACCTGCAAAATTTCTACCACACCTGGTACCAGCCGGATAACGCCGTGCTGCTGGTGGCGGGCAAATTCGACCCGTCGCAAACCCTGGCCTGGATCAGCAAGACCTTCGGCGCGATTCCCAAGCCCAAGCGCAAGCTGCCCGAATTCTGGACCGTGGAGCCGACCCAGGATGGTGAGCGCAACTTCACCGTGCGCCGCAAGGGCGACCTGCAGATCGTGCTGGTGGCCTACAAGATTCCGTCCGGCCTGCATCCCGATGCCGACCCGCTGGCCTTCATGGGCCAGATCCTCGGCGACACGCCGACCGGCCGCCTGCACAAGGCCCTGGTCGAAACGGGCAAGGCGGCCCAGGTGTTCAGCTTCGGCCAGACCGGCTATGCACCCGGCCTGCATATGTTCGGCGCGGTCGTGAAGGCGGGTCAGCCGGTGGAACAGGTGCGCGATGAACTGGTCGCCACGGTGGAAAGCTTCGGCAAGTCCGAGCCCACCGAAGAGGAAATGGAGCGCACCCGCCGCGAATACAGCAATATGATCGAGAAGCAGCTGAACAACCCGCAGCAGGTGGGCGTGGCGCTGTCCGAGCATATCGCGCTGGGCGACTGGCGCTTGCTGTTCCAGGGGCGCGACGACCTGCCGAAGATCACGGCCAAGCAGGTGGCCGATGCGGCCGCGCGCTACCTGAAGCGGGACAACCGCACCGTTGGCATCTTCCTGCCCGAGGACTCGCCGCAGCGTGCGGACATTGCGCCGGCGCCGACCGCGGTAGAGATCCTGAAAGACTTCAAGGGCAAGGAGAGCGCGCTCACGTCCGAGAACTTCGATCCTAGCCAGGACAACATCATGAAGCGCACGGAGCTCAAGCAGGTCAATGGCCTTAAGCTCGCGCTGCTGCCGAAGAAGAACCGCGGCGAGATGGTGTCAGTCGACCTACGCCTGCACTGGGGCGACGAGAAGAACCAGTTCGGCAAGCAGCTGATTGCCGCAGCCACGAACGAAATGCTGACGCGCGGCACCAGCAAGTACACGCGCACCCAGCTGGCGGACCAGATGTCGAAGCTGAAGATGTCCGGCGGCGGCGTCTATCACTTCGATACGACGCGCGAAAACCTGAATGAAGCGCTGCGCCTGGTGGCGCATGTGCTGAAGGAGCCGAGCTTCCCGGCGGCGGAATTCGAGCAGCTGCGCCAGCAGTGGATCGTGGGCATCGAGGCCATGCGCAGCGATCCGCAGGCAATGGCCTCGCAGTCGCTGGCCGAGTACTTCGACCACTGGCCGAAGGGTGACCCGCGCAGCGTGCTGACGATTGACGAGCAGATCGCCGGCATCAAGGCGCTCAAGCTGGAAGAGCTGAAGGCTTACCACGAGCAGTTCTACGGCGCTTCGCACGGCGAACTTTCCATCGTCGGCGATTTCGACAAGGCGGAAGCGGTGAAGACCATCGAGCAGGAACTGGGCGGCTGGCAGAGCAAGGCTTCCTATGCCCGCATTCTCGATACCTATGTCGACAAGCCTGCGACCAAGAAATCCATCGAGACACCGGACAAGGAAAACGCCTTCTACACGGCGCGCATGAACCTGGACCTGAAGACCGATGATCCGGACTATCCGGCGCTGGAGCTGGCCAACTTCATCTTCGGCGACGGCGGCCTGAAGTCGCGCCTGATGGACCGCATCCGCCAGAAGGATGGCTTGTCCTACGGCGGCGGTTCGCAGATCGAGGCCGGTGAACTGGACCGCGCGGGCAGCTTCAGCATCAGCGCCATCGCTGCGCCGCAGAACATCGCCAAGCTGGATGCGGCCGTGAAGCAGGAACTGGCGCGTGCGCTGAAGGATGGCTTCACCGCAGCCGAAGTGGCGGGCGCCAAATCGGGCCTGCTGCAGCAGCGCATCCAGAACCGTTCGAAGGACGGTATCGTGGCGTCGGCCTGGAACCGCTTCCTCGACCTGGGCCGCACTTTCGAGTGGAGCAAGCAGCATGAAGCCAAGCTGACTGCGCTGACGGTGGACCAGGTCAACGCGGCCTTCCGCAAGGCGATCGATCCGTCGAAGCTGACGGTGGTCACCGCGGCCGATCCGTCCAAGGCCAAGGGCAAATGACGATACTCACCACGGCGCGCCTGCGCGTGCGCCTCATGGAGGAGAGCGACGCGGCTTTCATGCTCGCGCTGCTGAACGATCCGTCCTGGCTGAGCATGATCGGCGACCGTGGCGTGCGCACGGAGTCTGGTGCGCGCGAATATATTCGGTCGGGGCCGATGGCCAGCCAGGCGGCGCATGGCTTCAGCTTCTATATCGTGGAGCTTTCAGGGGAGGGCACGCCGGTCGGCATGTGCGGGCTGGCCCAGCGCGATTACCTCGATGCGCCGGATATCGGGTTTGCTTTCCTGCCGCAGTTTTGCGGGCAGGGGTATGCGTTTGAATCGGCGGCGGCCGTGCTGGAATATGCGCTCAAGGAATTGCATCTTCCGCGCGTGCTGGCCACCACGCGGCCCTACAACAGCAGCTCGGCGAAGCTGTTGACCAGGCTTGGGATGCATTACGAACGCCGCATTCCGCATCCGGGCGGGGAGGGGGAGCTCATGCTGTTCGCCACCCCGGCTCCCGGTAGCGCCGCATGTGCGGCGGATCAATGATCCGCCCTACAGCCCTTCGGGCCATTGAAATATCCACGGCGCGTATGGCGGATCAATGATTGGCCGTGCGGCCCGACAGGGCATTGAAAATTATCGGTGCGTGTGCGGCTGGTGGGGCAAGGCCCGAAGGGCTGTAGGGCGGATCATTGATCCGCCGTGCATGCGTCGTCCGCGGCTTATGGCGTGCTCAACTCCGCCACAAAATCGTACATATCCCCTCTGAAAATTGACCGGCAAAACTCCACCGCCCGTCCATCGCGGATGAAACCGAGGCGCTCAACGGCCAATCCCGCGTCACCCTCCCGCGCCTGCAGCAGCTTCGCCTGCTCCGCATTCAGCAGCAAGGCCGATAAACGCTGCAGCGCGCGCACTGGCCGGCAGCCGTTGGCCTCCAGCGCCTCATACATCGAAACATCCACCGCATCCAGCGACGGCAAGGCGCTCGCCACGATGGTCGCGTATTCGAGGCACATTGGCACTTCGTCCGCAAAGCGGATGCGGTTGAAGCGGTAGACCGGCGCGCCCGGGCTCAACCGCAGGCGCAAGGCTTCCTCCGGCGTCACCGTCCCCTCCGAACGCTTCAGCCAAACGCTGCGCGGCGTGCGTCCCCGCGCGCGCATGTCCTCGGAAAAGGACGTCAGCTTGGCGAAATTCTTCTCGACTTTCGCGTTGATGAAATTCCCCGATCCAGGCCGGCGCACCAGCAAGCCTTCCTCCACCAGTCCATCAATCGCCTTGCGCACCGTGATGCGCGAGATCGACAGGTCCGTCGCCAGCTGGCGTTCGGCGGGCAGGGCTTCGTCCGGGCCGAACACGTGCTGGTTGATCGCTTCGCGCAGCGCCCGCTGCAGCAACTGGTATAGCGGCTGGCTGCTGGACTGCGAGAGGTCCTCCATGATCTGGGCAAGCGAGGTCATTGATACTCCTGAGAAATGGCGAGCTGATAATACCAAAAAAAGACCGTGCTACCAGCGGTATGCATTGAGATATCTCAATCTTGCCTTGAGGTAGCGCTAACAATGCCGGTTTGTAGATGAAGTGGTATGTATTTTCAGTACAACATATGAAAAAAATATGAAAATTGGTAGTGTTCTGGTATTGGTTGGGGGTATATTGGCGTTCAATTGGTTTTGTAGTGGAGTAGAACTTGAGTTGAACGGACCACAACTGGTCCACATCTAGGGGGAGTAAATGAAGGACTATCAGGTAGCAGCACATGGCAAAACCCGCCTGACGCCAATCGCCATCGCAACCGCAGCCCTGGTGCTCGGCGTGGCCTTGCCGGCCCAGGCCCAGCAGCAGACCGAACAGCCGACCGAAGTGGTGGTCGTAACTGGTATTCGCGGTTCGCTGCAGCAGTCGCTGAACGTCAAGCGCAATGCCTCGGCCAACGTCGAAGTCATCACGGCGGAAGACGTGGGCAAGATGCCTGACAAGAACGTTGCGGACTCCCTGCAGCGTCTCCCTGGCGTGAACATTTCGACGTCCGCTGCCGGTTCCGGTGGCTTCGACGAGAACGATCGCGTCAGCCTGCGCGGCACCGCGCCGTCGCTGACCCAGACCCTGATCAACGGCCACGCCATTTCGTCCGGCGACTGGTTCGTGCTGGACCAGGTGGGCGGCGCCGTGGGCCGTACCGCTTCCTACTCCCTGCTGCCATCCGAGATCGTGGGCCAGGTTGTGGTGCACAAGAGCCCGACCGCCGACCAGATCGAAGGCGGCGTCTCCCGGCACCGTCGATGTGCTGACCCGCCATCCGCTGGACTTCAAGCAGCCGCTGGCGCTGGAAGGCTCGGTGCAGTGGGTGCACTCCCACGCTGGCCAAGAAAACCGATCCGCAGTTCTCCGGCCTGGCGAACTGGAAGAACGAGGCCGGCACCATGGGCGTGCTGCTGCAAGGCTTCTCCGAGAAGCGCCACCTGCGCCGCGACGGCCAGGAGCTGCTGCAATGGACGCAGATTGCGCCGACCAGCGATCTGGCCAAGGCCAAGCCTGACCTGGCCAATGTGTGGTATCCGCGCCTGATCGGCTCCTCCCTGTTCGAGCAGGAGCGCGAGCGCAAGGGTGGCATGGTCGTTGCGCAGATCAAGCCAAGCCGCGCTTTCGAACTGGAAGGCACGTACTTTAACTCGAAGCTGGAAGCGGGCAACTACAACCGCAACTACATGACCGACATGGCGGCCAGCGGCACCATCACGGCCAATGTGATTCCGGATTCCTACACCGTGAAGAACGGCACGCTGACTTCCGTGAGCTACTCCAACAAGGGCACGGCTGCCGCCCCGCTGCGCTACGGTATCGTGGACGAGATCGTGCGTGAAGGCGCTTTTGCCAAGACCGAGTTCGCGGACATTTCGGGTAAATGGCGTCCTTCCAATGAGCTGACCATCAGCGGTTCCTTCGGCCGCACCAAGGGCTCGGGCGAGACCCCGTCCCAGGGCGTGTACGAAGGTGACGTGAACAACTCCGGCGTGAGCTACCAGCTGAACGGCATGGGTTCGCCGGCCACCGTGAAGTTCCCGAGCATCGATACCTCGAAATTCACCGGCACCATCCTGGACTGGGTGTTCGGCTACAGCCCGGCCACCACCTCGGATGAAGAGAACTACGGCCGCCTGGACGCATCCTTCAAGCTGGATGCCGGCCCGCTGCGCGAACTGAAGTTCGGCCTGCGCGGCACCAATCACAAGCGCAGCAACTTCGCCGTGGCGCAGGGCCCGAACTGGGCCAACACGGTTCCCGGTTCCGCTTCCACCAACCCGGCCTGGAGCGGCACTACCTATCCGAGCAATTTCGCCTCGGACCTGGGCGGCGATTTCCCGCGCAACGTGTGGCAGCTGGACCGCGACATCCTGCAGCAGTGGGGTAACGATCACTCCAACCGCAGCCTGGAACGCACCTATTATCCGGACATGTTCAATCTGAAAGAGAAGACCAAGGCGATCTACGCGACGGGCGACTTCGAGGGCGAAGGCTGGAGCGGCAATGCCGGCGTGCGCGTTGTGCGTACCGAGGGCGAGTCGAACGGCTACCAGATCCTGCCGAACCAGCTCCCGGGTGGGAACTTGCCGGCCTTCCCGTGGGGCGGTTTCGTGCAGCAGACCCACATCGAGAACAACCACACCGAAGTCCTGCCGAGCGCCAACCTGCGCCTGGACGTGATGCAGGATGTGGTGGGCCGCGTAGGCGTTTCGCGCACCATGACCCGTCCTGACTTCGGCGCCCTGGGCGGCACGGTGTCGCTGACCGACGAAACCCACACCGGTAACGGCGGTAACGCAGCCCTGAAGCCGACCGTGTCCAACAACCTGGACGCGACGCTGCAGTGGTATTTCGCGCCGCGCGCCCTGGCTTCCGTTGGCGTGTTCTACATGGACCTGCGCAACTACGTGGGCTTCGGCACCAGCAAGGGCACCTTCATCGACTCGCGCGCCTCGCAGCAGCAGAGCCGTCCGGTATTTGCGGAGTATACGATCACGTCCCCGATCAATGTGGATGCGGAAGTGAAGGGACTGGAACTGAACCTGCAGATGCCGCTCGGTACCACGGGCTTCGGCTGGGATGCCAACCTGACGCTGGCGGATTCGAAGCAGAAGTTCGGCAGCTGCCCGGCGACCCAGACTTCCACCTCGGCTGATCCTTGCGACATGCTGGGCGCTTCGAAGACCACGGCCAATATCGGTGGTTACTTCGAAAACGATAAGTTCAACGTGCGCGTCAGCTATGCATGGCGTTCGGACTTCCTGGCGGCACAGGACCGCGGCACGCCTTTGTACCAGCAAGGCGCAGGCCAGCTGTCCGCTTCGTTCAACTACAACGTCACGAAGAATGTGGTGTTGACGTTCAGCGGCCAGAACCTGAACAACCCGATCCTGAAGAACTACGTCTACAATAAGGACCAGCCGGCACGCTTCTACGCCAACGGTGTTCAGTACTACGCCGGCCTGCGGTTCAAATATTGATGACGACACTGGCACGCACACCCGAGATCTTCAATGCCGACGCCGCAGCCTTTGCGGCGGCGACGGCGGCGCAGCGTCCCGTGGTGCTGCGTGGCCTGGTGCGGCACTGGCCTTCGGTGCGCGAGGCGATGAAGTCGCCGGAGGCCCTGTGCCACTATCTGATGGGCTTCGATGGCGGTGGAGCTTGCGACACGGTGCTGATGCCGCCTGAAGTCCAGGGGCGGCTTTTTTATTCTGCGGACATGAAGGGCTTCAACTTCGCCCGCAGCAAACGCACGGTGCCTGCAGTGATCGAGCAGATTGCGCGGTATTCGCAATTCCCCGTGGCGCCTGCGGTGGCAATGCAGAGCGCTTTGCTGTCGGAGTGCCTGCCTGGATTCGCGGCGGGCAATCCGGCGCCTTTCTTGCCGCCCGACGTGCAGCCGCGCCTGTGGCTGGGCAACGAGGTGGTCACACCTGCCCATTTCGACGAGTCGCATAACCTGGCTTGCGTTGTGAGCGGGAATCGCCGTTTTACCTTGTTCCCGCCGGAGCAGGTGGGCAATCTGTACATCGGTCCCCTGGATTTTGCGCCAACGCCGACGCCTATCAGTCTCGTATCCTTCCGCGCCCCGGACTTCGGGCGCTTCCCGCGCTTTCACGATGCGCTGGCGGCGGCCCAGGTGGCCGAGCTGGAGCCGGGTGATGCGCTGTACATTCCTACGCTGTGGTGGCATCACGTGGAGTCGATAGGCTTGCTGAACACCATGGTCAACTACTGGTGGAGCGCGCCGGCGGCCAATGGCCTGTCCAAAGCATCCGTGCTGGCGCAAGTCGAACAATGATCAGAAACTTTTTTGCGGCGGCACGCGCTGGCGTGCGCCGTCTTGGGTGGGCGCTTGCGCCTGCGTTGCTGGCTTGCGGCGCTGCGGTTGCGCAGCCACGCGTTGTGTACAGCCCTTATCAATTCCTCGGCCTGCCCGGCGGGACGGGGCGCGCGGCCGTCGTTGCGCCCGATGGTGCGGCCTTCCCGTCCGGCGTTGCGCTGACGTGGGCCTTTGCCACCGGCGAGTGTGGGGACGAAGTGTGGTCCGGCGTGCCTGGCCAGCAGGTGGCCGATGCCAATGTTGCCGCGTTCGAGCGTGCTGGCCTGGACTTCATTATCTCCACTGGCGGGCAGGGGGGCGTTTTCACCTGCGCGTCCGATGAAGGCATGGCGCGCTTCCTGGCGCGCTACGCGTCGCCCCGTTTCGTCGGCGTCGATTTCGATATTGAGGCGGAGCAGACGCCGGCGCAGATCGATTCGATCGTGGCGCGCGCCCGGGCCGCCCAGCGCTCGGCGCCGCGCCTGCGTTTTCAGCTTTACAATCGCATCCTTTGCTGCTTCCGACGGCAGCCGCCGCAGCCTGAACGCCACCGGCGAGGCCGTGCTGGCGGCGGCCCGCAAGCATGGCTTGCAGGACTATGTGCTGAACCTGATGGTCATGGATTATGGGCCTGCGAACGCGAAGGTGTGCGTTGTGCGGGCAGGGCGCTGCGATATGGGCGCGTCGGCGCTGCAGGCGGCGCGCAATGTGCATGAGAAGTACAAGGTGCCTTATGCTCAGATCGAGCTGACGGCGATGATCGGCATGAACGACGTGGTCGAGAATGTGTTCTCGCTAGCCGATGCGCGCACGGTCGCGGCGGCAGTGCGGAAGCAGGGCATGGCCGGGCTGCATTTCTGGTCGCTGGACCGCGACAAACCGTGCCCATCGCCCATGACCGCCGCCGACGGCAACTGCAACGGCCTGCCCGGCGCCGGCCCCGCCGTCTTCACCCGCGCCATGGCCGCCCACGCGCGTGCCGGCGGTGGCGCAGCGGCCGGCGCGGCATCGGCCGAGGCTGAGGGGCTGGCTGGCAGGACACGATGAGCGGAGCGGCGGCGAGGTATTTGTCGCTTGACGTGCTGCGCGGGCTGACGGTGGCGCTGATGATTGTGGTGAACACGCCGGGCGACTGGGGCCACGTTTACGCGCCGCTGCTGCACGCGGACTGGAATGGCTTTACGCCGACCGACCTGGTCTTCCCGACTTTCCTGTTCGTGGTTGGCAACGCGCTGGCATTCGCGTTGCCGAAGTACGCGGAGATGGGCAACCGGGCCGTGGTGGCGAAGATAAGCAAGCGCGCCGCCATCATCTTCCTGCTTGGCTTCCTGCTGTTCTGGTTTCCCTTCACGGGACCGCTGTCGGAGGCGCGCATACCGGGCGTGTTGCAGCGCATCGCGCTTTGCTTTGCCTGCGCAGCGCTGGTGCTGCACTATGCCGGCCAGCGCGCAGTGATGGCTTTCTGCGTGCTGGCGCTGCTGGGGCATTGGCTGGTGCTGGCCGCGTTCGGCGACCTGACGATGTCCGACAACGCGGGCCGGCTGCTGGACCTGTGGCTGCTCGGCGAGCGCCACCTTTATCACGGCGAGGGCATCGCCTTCGACCCGGAAGGCATCCTCGGTACGCTGCCGGCGACGGTCAACGTCATTGCCGGCTATTTTGCAGGAAGGCTTGTGCTGTCCAAAGGCGCGAGTTATGAAACGCTGGCGAAGATGATGATGTCCGGCGCGGTGCTGCTTGCGCTTGCGATGGGCTGGAGCACCGTCCTGCCGATCAACAAGAAATTGTGGACAGGCTCGTATGTGCTGTTGACTGTCGGCCTGGATTTGCTGATTCTGCCGCTGCTGATTTATGCAATCGAGATGCGCGGCTGGCGGCGTGGCACGTATTTCTTCGAGGTGTTCGGCAAGAACACGCTGTTCATTTATCTGTTCGCCGAGCTGGCCGTGATCGTGCTGGATCGCGCGGGATGGTATCAGCGGCTGCACGAGGCGCTGTTCGTGCCGCTGGCGCCGGCCAGTCCGGCGTCGCTGATGTTTGCAGTGACATTCATGATGGCTTGCTGGCTGGTGGCCTGGGCGATGGACCGCCGGCGCATCTATATCAAGGTCTAGAACTTGAGCTTCAGCCCTGCGCGGTTGGCCAATGCGACCAGGGACATCATCAGCACTGTCAGCAACGCCGCGTTCAGCAGGCCTGCGACGCCGCCTGTGCCGAGGTAGGGCCACCAGAAGCGCGGCAGGCGCAGGACCGCTGCCGCCTGTTCCCACAGGTCGGGCAGGATATAGGCGAGCAGCGCGTTTGCGCCGGCCGGCAGCAGCCATTTCGCCCAGCCTTTGTATTCCATCACGTCGATCAGCAGGTAGAACAGCAGGAAGAGCGCGAGCATGATGCCGGAGCAGACCAGCGTGTACGATGCCGTCGCCTGGATCTTGTTGATGGCGACCCAGGGGCGGAGCAGCATTCCTGCCGCGAACAGGCCTACCGCCAACGATGCCAGACGCCAGCAGCGCGCGCCATGCTCCGCCGCAGGCAAGCCCGCCGCGACGGCGGCGGTGGGCGCTGCAGCGGTTGGGGCGGGGGAGCGCGTGACGGACGGCGCCGAAGTCAGGATGAGGGTGGCGAGCGTGCCTGCGAGAACGTTGGCGGCGGTGGAGCCGAGGACTTGGGGAATGTTGACGAAGCTGTTCACCGCGTCCGGCAGCCAGGCGAGGGCGCCGAACGAACCGGCGAGGGACAGCGCGATCATGCCGGCGAACACCATGGCCAGCGGACCGGCGCGGCCGCGCACGGCGAACCAGGCGAGGGCGCAGGCGAGATAAGCCCAGCCGATCATGCCGAGTATGCCCCACCACGTATGCTGCAGCCACGCGCTGTTGAACTCCGCATTGAGCGAGCCGCGAAAGGAAACGAGCAGGAAGGCCATCAAAGCGGCGCCGAGCCAGCGCGGCCAGGCCGGCGCCCGCGGACCGCCCTGTCGCCAGAGCAGAATCATGGCGACATAGAACAGCAGGAAGTACCAGGCGCGCGGCAGCAATGAGATGGACGCGTTGTAGCGGTAAGCGTTGGCCAGCACGACGCCCGCCAGCATCAGGCCCGCTGCGCGCCATGCAAGGCGCAGGTCGGGAGCAGATTGCCGGCGCAAGGCAAAGGGAATCGACATGCCGACAATGAAGAGAAAACCCGGAAATACCAGGTCCGGCAAGGTAATGCCGTCCGCCCGCGGCCCGGCATGCTCCAGCCAGTAAGGAATCCCGGGCATGCCTGCCACATAGTTCACCCAGATCATCAGCAGGATTACGAAGCCCCGGAAAGCGTCGAGGCTGAGCAGGCGCGGCATAGGGACTCCCCAAAGAAAAAGCGGGAAAGGCACAAGGCCGTTTCCCGCTTCCGTGTCTTACAAAGACAAAGGATTACTGCTTGGCGTCTTCACCCGGCGGGGTTGCCTTCGCCGGATATGGACGGTTCACCCACAGGATCCAGTAACGAGCCATGTCGCCACGGCCGTCGGCGCCGGTCACGCCGCTCAGGGTTGCGACAGCGTCTTCCTTCTTGTTGCCCAGTGCCTGAGCCACGCCCAGGCGCAGCTTGGCGTCTTCCGCGTTCTTCAGGCCACCCTTGGCGATACCCTGCTTGATCAGGTCAATGCCTTTGTCGTACTCGCCCATGGTCACGTAGGCGTAGCCCAGGTTGACCAGGCCGCGGCCGTCCTTGGACTTCTTGGCCGACGCTTCGCCGGAAGCGATGTTTTTCAGGTCGTCAGCAGCCTGCTTGTCGGCTTGCGCCTTCAGCTTCTTCTGCTTGTCGGTCTTGATCAGGCCTTGCGCGGAAGCTGCGTCCATTGCCTGCTTGGCTTCCGTCGGCTGGCCTTCCAGCAGGGCCAGTTCAGCCATGTCGCTGTAGTCGTCGGCGTCCATCTTGGTCAAGGCGACCTTCTGCAGGCGGTACACGTCCAGCGCAAAGCGGTTGGAGTAGCTGTCCTTGCCGCGGGTGCGGCTCAGCAGGTCCAGCCAGTAAGCATCGGTCGGATACCAGCGCACCAGGGCCTCCAGTGCGGTCATGTAGGTGTCCTTGTGTTTCAGCTTGTTGGCCGAGCTGCCCAGCAGGTGCAGTTCGTCGGCGGACATCGGCTTGTTGTTCTTGACTGCTTCAGCCAGGTCCTTGCCCAGCTCCGCTTCCACGGCGGCGAAGTCGTTATTCAGGTAGTTCGCGCGCTGGATCAGGGGGTGCAGCTTCTTGTCGCCGGTTTCGGTTTCATAGCGCTTGAACCACTCGATCGCTTTCGGATAGTTCTTCTGCTCGAAGTAGGTCGAACCCACGGCTTGCGTGAAGTTGGCCTTTTCAGCGGCTTCCAGGCGGCCGGAATTGATAGCGTTTTCCAGCAGCTTCACCAGGGTTTCCTTGTCGCCCAGGTTCAGGGCAACCGGAATGCGCATGCGGTTGATGATGTAGGTCTCGTAAGGAGTCTTGTCCGGCATGGCTTCGGCCTGGTCCAGCAGGGCCTTCACGTCGGCGTACTTCTTCTGGTCCATCAGGGCCTTGACCGTTGCGCCGTCGAGCAGCTTGGCCATTTCCTTGCGGACGGTCTCCTGCGGTGCGGCGGGTGCAGCTTTCTTGTCTTGCGCGTGGGCGGATTGCATCAGGGCCGGGGCGGCGCTCAGGCCGATGGCGGCAACCAGCAGACCTACGCGGGCGAAACGGAATTGGGACATGGTTTCTTAATCCTTAGATCAGGGACAAACGTGTATTTTCCCATAAATTTAGCATGGGACAGGAATTCAACAGGACGCAATTGTAACGAGAGCTTACGGGCGCGCGAAAACATTTCCGTCCGCGCCAAACAGCAGGCAACGTTCGGGTGGCAAGTGCAGCCCCATCGCGGCACCCGGTTCCGGTGGCGCGGCGTCCGGCGGGAGCCTGGCAGCGATCATTTCCGGCAGACCTGGGCGTGACAGATAGGCAATCGTCTGGTCGCCAAGATACTCGATATGGCCGACGCTGGCGACGACGTCGTTGAAGCCGGCGGCGGAGGGCTGCAGGTGCTCGGCGCGCACGCCCAGCGTGACCTTGTCCCCGCGCTCCGCCTCGCCGGGCAGGGCCGCTACTTCAACGATGGCGCCGCCGGCCAGCTGCACGGCGGCGTGTTGCGCACCCAGTGCCATGATCTCGCCGGGGATGAAATTCATCTTCGGCGAACCGAGGAAGCCGGCCACGAACAGGTTGGCAGGGGCGTTATACAGCTCGTGCGGCGTGCCGACCTGCTCGATATGGCCGCCGTTGAAGACGACGATGCGCTCGCCCAGCGTCATCGCTTCCACCTGGTCGTGCGTCACATAGATCATCGTGGTCTTCAGCTCGCGGTGCAGGCGGCTGATTTCAACGCGCATCTGCACGCGCAGGCTGGCGTCCAGGTTGGAGAGCGGCTCGTCAAACAGGAACAGGCGCGGCTTGCGCACAATGGCGCGGCCGATCGCCACGCGCTGGCGCTGTCCGCCGGAGAGTTCCTTCGGCTTGCGCTGCAGCAGCGGCGTGATCTGCAGGATGTCCGCGGCGCGTTCCACGGCCGCCCGCACTTCACCGGACTTGTGCCCGGCCAGCTTGAGCGCGAAAGCCATGTTCTCGTACACGGACATATGCGGATAGAGCGCATAGGACTGGAACACCATCGCCAGTTCGCGCTTCGCAGGCGGCACGTCGTTGGCGAGGCGGCCGGCGATATGCAGCTCGCCGCCGGAGATCTGCTCCAGGCCCGCGATCATGCGCAGCAGCGTGGACTTGCCGCAGCCGGACGGTCCGACGAAGACCACGAACTCGCCCTCACGGATATCGAGGTCGATACCGTGGATGACCTGGTGCCTGTCGTCGTAGCGCTTGACGATGCCCTTGAGACTGACGCCGGCCATCGCTCAGGCCACCGTGGCGGCTTGTGCGTCCGCTTCGGCGCCGGAGCGCTGGCGGGCCGTCATCGGGATGAACTGCGACAGCACGGCCACGGGAATCGCGGCCAGCAGCACCCATACGAAGAAATTCTTGTAGCCCAGCGCTACCTGGATGTCACCGCTGATCCACTTGAACAGCACGAAGCCCAGCTGCATCACGCCGGTGGAGAAGGCATAGTGGGCGGTCTGGTATTTGCCAGGTGCGACCACCTGCATCATGTACAGGATCACGCCAACGAAGCCGAAGCCGTAGCCGAACATCTCCAGGCTCAGCGCCGCGCCAATCATGGTCAGGTCCGTCGGCAGCGCATGGGACAGGTAGTAGAACACCAGGTTCGGCAAATTCATCGCCAGGATCAGGAACAGGATGGCGCGGCGCAGGCTGAGCCAGGACGTGAAATAGCCGCCGGCGATGGAGCCGATGATGAAGGCGATGGTGCCGGTGGTGCCGTACACCGTGCCCACTTCGGCCGTGGTCAGTCCCAGTCCGCCGACCTCGCGCGCATCACGCAGGAACAGCGGGCCGATGGTCTGCACTTGCGCTTCGCCGGCGCGGAACAGGATGATGAAAAGGATCGAAATCCAGATGCCCGGCTTGCGGAAGTATTCGATGATCACGTCCTTCAGCGTGCGCGCGACGCCGGCCACGGTGTGGTCTTCCAGGCGCGCATTGGGCGCCGGCGGCAGCGCCCAGCTGTGGTACATGCCCAGCGCGATCATGGTGGCGCACAGGATGCAGAAGATGATGGTCCAGGCGGGAACGATGCCCTGCGATTTTTCCAGAATGCCTGCCAGGATCACCAGCCCGCCCAGTGAGATGAAACGGCCGGCGTTGAAGAAGGTGCCGGTCCAGCCGGCATATTGCGCCTGCTGCTTTTCCGTCAGGCTGAAGATGTAGAGACCGTCGCAGGCGATGTCGTGGGTGGCGGAAGCAATCGCCACCAGCGCTAGCATTGCCACGCAGGCCGCCAGCCAGAAAGGCAGGTGCAGCGAGATCGCGACAAGGCCCATGCACAGGCCGCCGATCAGCTGGAAGCTCACCACGATCAGCTTTTTGCTGGGCGCCAGTTCGAGGAAGGGACTCCAGAGCGGCTTGAAAATCCACGCCGTGCCGATGTAGGCGGTCCAGTGCGCAATGTCTTCATTCGGCACGCCCAGGCTCTTCAACATCAGGCTTGCGATCAAGGCGACGGAGAAGTAGGGCAGGCCTTGGGCGAAGTACAGGGTCGGGACCCAGAACAGCGGGCTGCGGCGGTTGGCGCTCATTGGTGGTCCTTATTCGAAACCGGGTACGGGAGCGCGGCCCTGGGCTTCCAGCTCGCCGGACAGCCAGGCATTGATGGCTTCCAGAGCCGGTGCGGCGAAGCCGTAGGTCATCAGGGCGGCGGACTGGATGTCCAGCGCCTGATACGGGTTCCACAGGGCCAGGTGCAGGTCCGGCTTCCAGTTGTTGCGGGCGTTCTCGCCGTAGCGCAGGCGCGAGGTGGAGGCGAGGAAGGTGAAGCGGCCGTCCTGCGGCAAGGTGATCCAGTCGAAGGTGTTGGCGTCGGCGAAGGTGACCAGTTCCACGTCGTACAGCTTGCCCAGAGAGGCGGCTACAGCGGCCGCCGGCACGCCGGCTTCGGAAACCCCATCGCTCACCACATCCTGGCGCGCCACCAGGCGCACCTTGGCGCCTTTTGCCGGACGCTGAGGATTGCCGCGCGCGGTCAGCGCCTTGCGCCAGCCTTCGGCCATGATTTCGCGGTCCGATGCATCTTCCTTGTAGGCGCGCGGCTTGCACGGGTAGGCTTGCGCCAGTGCGGCCAGGCGGGCCAGGCGCTCGTCGATCTGCTGCTGGCTCAGCGTGCCGTTGGCGATTGCGTTGGCGATGGCATCCAGCGTTTCGTCCTGGGTTTCGGTGGTGCCGAGGGCCATGACCATGTCCGCACCGGCGGCCAGCGCGCGCACGGCGGCGTTGCCCACGCCGTAGCGGCCGGCGATGGCGTGCATGTCCATGCCGTCGGTGATGATCACGCCCTTGTAGCCCCACTGCTTGCGCAGGATGCCGTCCAGGATGGCGGGTGACATCGTGGCCGGATTCTCCGCATCGATGGCCGGATAGACGATGTGCGCGGTCATGATGGCTGGGGCATGCGGCGAGGCGTCGCGGAAGGGCGCCAGCTCCAGCGCTTCCAGTTCGGCGATGGACTTGTCCACGGTCGGCAGGTCGCGGTGGGAATCGACGTGGGTGTCGCCGTGGCCGGGGAAGTGCTTGACGCAGCACGCCACGCCTTCGGCATGGCTGCCCGCCATCCAGGCCGTTGCCAGTTCGGCCGCCTGTTTCGGTTCCGCGCCGAAGGAGCGCTCGGCGATGACCGGGTTGTCCGGGTTGTTGTTCAGGTCCAGCACGGGGGCGAAGTTCCAGTTGAAGCCGAGCGACTTCACGGCGCGTGCCACGGCGGCGCCGGTGCGGCGCGACAGTTCGATGTCGTTCGCTGCGCCCAGGCCCATCGCGGCGGGCGGTGCGGGCACCCAGGTCGAGCGCACCACGGCGCCGCCTTCCTGGTCGATGGCGATCAGCGATTCCGGACCCATGACGGCGCGCAGGTCGGCGGTCAGCCTGGACAGCTGCGCGGAATCGGTCATATTGCCGCGGAAGAGGCATACGCCGCGGATGCCGTTTTCCTTGATGAATTCAGCGGTGGCGGCATCGAGCTCGGTGCCGGGGAAGCGGATCATGATCAGTTGTCCGGCAATTTTTCTCAGTTCTTTATGGGTCATTTAACAGCTCCGTCCATGCCGCGCATGAAGTAACGTTGGGTGAATAGGAAGGCCGCAAGTGTCGGCAGGATGGTGATGATGGTGCCGGCTGCGATCACGCGCGTGCTGCTGCCGAAAGTGCCGCGCAGGTAAAGCACGCCGACGGACAGCGGAAATTCGTCCGGCTTGCTCATCACGATCGAGGGCCAGATGTATTCGTTCCAGGCCTCCACGGCGGTCAGGATGCCGACGGTGGCCAGCCAGGGTGCGATCAGCGGCAGCATGATGCGCGTGAAGATGGTCCATTCGGAAGCGCCGTCCACGCGCGCGGCGTCGATCAGGTCCTGCGGCACTTCCTCGAAGGCTTGCTTCAGCAGCAGGATGGCGACGGCCGTGACTACGTTGGGCAGGATCACGCCCGTGTAGGTATCGACCAGGCTCAGTTTCGTGACCGTGATGAAGTTGACCAGGAAGTTCACCTCGGACGGCAGCACCAGCGTGGCCAGGATCAGGCCGAACACCAGCTTGCGTCCGCGGAAGTGCATGCGCGCCAGCGGGTAGGCGGCCATGGAGCACAGCACCAGTTTCCAGAACACGGTGAACACGGCGATCAGGATCGAATTCTTGAGGAAGGACAGGATCGGGATCACGCGGAACACTTCCTCGAAATTCGCCAGCGAGGGGGATTTCGGCCAAAAAGTGGGCGGATAGGCGAAGATATTGCCCTCGGTGGAGAGGGCCGTCACCAGCGTCCACCAGAAGGGGAAGACGCATAGCAGCGCGATGGCGCCGAGCAGCAGGTAATGGGCGGCAGTCTTCATCGGTGCCTGGGTTTCAGGTAGCGCAGGCAGAGCAGGGCTATGCCGATGCAGATCAGCGAAACCACGAAGCTCGCGGCCAGCGCGCGCGGCAGCTTCAGGTGCTTCAGGCCCTGGTCGTAGGCGTAGTACAGGGCGGTGAAGGTCGAGTTCATCGGACCGCCTTGCGTGAGCACGTCCACTTCCTGGTAGGCTTTCAGGGCGGCCAGCACGGAGAGGATGGAGCAGACCATGATTGTTGGCCGCAGCATCGGCACTGTGATCTTCCAGAAGCGCTGCCATTTCGTGGCGCCGTCAAGGATGGCGGCTTCCTGCATGTCCGCCGGCACGGATTGCAGGGCGGCCAGGTACATGACCATATACCAGCCCAGGCCGCGCCACATGGTGACGAACATGATGGCGGCCAGCGCCAGAGTTGGGTCCTGCAGCCAGCCCACTGGCGCATCGACTATTCGCGCGGCCATCAGCACATAATTCAGCGCGCCCTGTTCGTGGAACATGAAGCCCCACATGATACCCACGACCGACACCGTCGTCACCACAGGGACGTAATACGCGGCGCGGAACAGCTTGATGCCAGGGAGCTTGTTGTTGACCAGGACCGCAAGGTTTAGCGCACCGATTTGCACCAGCGGGACCATGATCAGGAAGATCAGCGAGTTGCGCAGGCCGGTGACGAACATCTCGTTTTCGAAGATGTAGCGGAAGTTGTCCAGCGCGACCCAATGCGTTGGGCGGATCAGGCTATAGTCGGTGAAGGCCAGATAGCTGCCGTAGCCGACGGCCAGAACGAGAACACCGCGAGCAGTATCAGCGCGGGCGCCAGGAATATCCAAGCTGTCACCGAGCGGCCCATCAGCGGGCCCCCATCAATTTGGGGTCAGGCACGAAATGTTTCATGAGCCTGCTTCCGTCGCAAGGCACAGAAGAGCCCGTGTTACATTTCGTGCCTGACCCCATTCGGGAGAGTTTTTTGTTCCAGGTGGCGACGGCGGTGTCGAGGGCTTGCTGGATGTCCTGGCGGCCGGTGACGGCGGCTTCGACGGCTTTCACGAGCGCGCGGCGCAGTTCGTCGTAATCTTCGATGCCGGAGACGTACATGGTGCGGGCATGGGGCATCGAGACTGCGCCGGCGGCGACGGCTTTTTCGGCGGCGCCGGCGCCGGGCGGCACGGATAAAAAGAACGGGTCGGCGGACGCGCGGGCGGCAGAGGGGAATACGCTGGCCTGCTTCGCGAAAGCGAAGGCGTTTTCGTCGCTGGTCAGGTAGCGGGCGAACTTGCCGATGGCCGGCAACTGGGCGGACGGCACGCCGGCGGGAATGCCGAAGTGGATCAGCCAGCCCCCATCGGCAATACCGGTTGGCCCGAGGGGCGCGGGGGCGACGTCGGTGATGGCGTAGATGTCCCGTGAATCGGACTGGATGCGTTTCAACGCGGTCGGCGGCGCGAGCAGCATGCCGAGACGGCCGCCCTTGTAGGCATCGATCGCGGCGGGGAAATTGTCCTCGGCGAACAGGCTGTCCTTCAGCAGACCGCCGACGCGGTAAGTGTCCGCCAGCTTGCGGATGAAAGCCACGTGCGCGGGCGAGTTGAAGACTGCGCGGCCGCCCGAAAGAACGGGCAAGCCTTGCTGCAGCATCAGGCCATCGACTTTGGCGAGGGCCGGACAGAGTCCGGCCTTGCCGGTGCGTTGGGCGATCTGGCGCGCGAAGGCCAGTTGCTCGTCCAGGTTGCGCGGCGCATGGGGAATGCCGGCAGCGGCGAAGAGCTCGCGGTTGTATGCGATGACGGCGACATTGCTGTACAGCGGGAAGCCGTACGTCTTGCCGCCAAAGTTCAGGTCTTGCAGCGCGGCGGGCAGATAACGCGAGCCGCCGAGCAGCGCATCGACAGGCTGCAGCAGCCCGTCGCGGGCGAATTCATCGGCCCAGGGAACGTTCAGGTTGACCAGCGCCGGCGGCGTGCCGGCCACGATGCGCGTCACCAGCTTGGTCTGGATGATATCCCAGGGGAAGTCGACCCACTCGAGCTTAACGTCGGGATTCGAAGACTCGTAACGGCGCACCAGGTCCTCGAAGTAGGGCGTGAACTTGGGCTTCATGCTGAAGGTCCAGAATTCGATCTTCTGGACCGGCGCGGCCGAAGCAAGCGATGCGGTGGCCATCAATGCAGCAAGCATGGTCTTGATCTTCATTGATGGCCGCGATGGGACGAGTGGGGTTAGTTGGTCTTGGTGACTTTTTGCAGGTGGCGCGGACGATCCGGGTCCAGGCCGCGCGCAGCCGACAGCTTGGCAGCCATCACATAGAACGCCTGGATCGCCACGATAGGATCCAGGTCCGGCGTTGCCGCCACCGGCAAGGTCAGGTCGCGCGACGCCACGTCGGACGGCGCCGCCAGCAGCACGCGCGCACCGCGGCCGCGCATCTCGTCGGCCAGTGCCAGCAGGCCGGCCTGGGTCGGTCCACGGGTGGCGAAGATCAGCAGCGGGTAGCCTTCTTCGATCAGCGCCATCGGACCGTGCTTGATCTCGGCGCCGCTGAAAGCTTCCGCCTGCAGTGCCGAGGTTTCCTTGAACTTCAGCGCCGATTCCAGCGCCACCGGGAAGCTGATGCCGCGGCCCACCACCATGATGTTCTTGGCAGGAGTCAGCACGTCCAGCGCGGCGCTCCAGTCGGCATTGCCGGCCACGCGCAGCGCTTCGGGCAGTGCCTCCAGGCCGGCCTTCAGTTCAGGATCGTTCTGCCATTCGGAGACCATGCGCGCACCGGCCACCAGCGACGTGATGAAGCTCTTGGTCGCGGCCACGCTCTGTTCCTTGCCGGCGCGCAGCGGCATCGCCCATTCGGCGGCCTGTGCCAGCGGCGAATCGATATCGTTCACCAGCGCCACGGTGGTGGCGCCGCCATCGCGGAAGTAGCGGATCGGTTCCACCACGTCCGGGCTCTGGCCGGACTGGGACACGGCAATGGTCAGCGTGTCGCGCGTGATCAGCGGCGACTTGTGCAGCGTGACCAGGGACATCGGCAGCGAAGCGACCACGCGGCCCAGGCGGGACATGATCAGGTAGGCGATGTAGTTGGAAGCGTGGTCCGAGCTGCCGCGCGCCACGGTCAGTGCAGTCGAGAAGGACGTGCTCCTCAATTTACGACCCAGGTCCGCATAGCGGTCCGCATCATGCGCCAGCTGTTCGGCGACGCATTCCGCGGAGGACAGGGCTTCTTTAAGCATCATTGAGGTCACAACGTTCTCCTTCGATATAAACGGCTTTCAGATTCAGGTTCCGGTCCATCACGACCAGGTCGGCGTAAG
Source organism: Pseudoduganella sp. UC29_106 (assembly GCF_044055365.1). Classification (NCBI taxonomy): domain Bacteria; kingdom Pseudomonadati; phylum Pseudomonadota; class Betaproteobacteria; order Burkholderiales; family Oxalobacteraceae; genus Pseudoduganella; species Pseudoduganella sp. UC29_106. The sequence continues at coordinate 1,436,738 of NZ_CP171977.1, forward strand.
CGCCAGGCTTCAGGCGGCCGCGCTCTTCGATGCCGAGGTAGTCGGCGGCGTTGGTGGACACGCGCTTGACCGCATCGGCCAGCTCCAATCCCAGGCCAACGAGGTTGCGCAGCGCCTGGTCCAGCGTGAGCGTGGAGCCGGCCAGCGTGCCGTCCGGCAGGCGCACGCCGCCCATGCATTTATGGACGATATGGCGGCCCAGCATGTACTCGCCGTCCGGCATGCCGGTGGCGGCGGTGGAATCGGTCACGCAATAGAGACGCGGAATGGCGCGCAGCGCGGTCTTGATGGCGCCCGGGTGTACATGCAGCAGGTCCGGAATCAGCTCGGCATATTCGGCGTGGGCCAGCGCGGCGCCGACCATGCCGGGCTCGCGGTGGTGCAGGGGGCTCATCGCGTTGAACAGGTGGGTGAAACCGGATGCGCCATGGTCCAGCGCAGCCACGCCTTCCTCATAGGAGCCCAGCGTATGACCGATCTGCACGCGCATGCCTTCGTCGGCGAGGGCGCGCACCAGTTCCAGGTGGCCGGCGATTTCGGGCGCCACGGTAATTACTTTCAGCGGCGCCATCGCTTCCAGGCGCTGTACTTCGGCCAGCGTGGCGGGACGCGCGAAATTCGGCTGCGCACCCAGCTTGCCGGAGTTGATGTACGGCCCTTCCAGGTGAGCGCCCAGCACGCGCGCTTCGTCCTTGCCGCGCTGCTTGACGGCATTGCCGATCGCGGTCAGTGCGACGTCGATGTCTTCCGGCGGGGCGGTCATCGTGGTGGCCAGCATGCTGGTGGTGCCGTGGCGGGCGTGGATGCGGGCGATGGTGTGGACGGCGTCGCCGCCTTCCATCACATCCTTGCCGGCGCCGCCGTGCACGTGCAGGTCAATGAAACCAGGGAGGATGTAATCGTCGCTGTTGTGCTGTGGATCGGTAATGCCGCCGCTGATGTCTTCGATGCGGTCGCCGAACGCGATCGCACCGTGGACCCAGCCGGACGGTGTGAGGATATTGCCTTTGATTGACTCGGTCATCGACGCGACTCCGCTACAAATTCATAATAATCACTTCGGCAGAAGGAGTGGGTCAGTTCCACTGCTGCGCCGTTTTCCAGATAGCTCACGCGCGTGATGTGCAGCATGGCTGTGCCGGGGGGCGATGTTCGCCAGCCGGGCTTGTTCAGTATTGGCGTTGATGGCGCGGATGTGCTGCAGTGCGCGCATCGGCACCGTGCCATTCGCTTCCAGGTAGCCGTACAGCGAATCGGTCACGCTGTGCGGGTTGGGCATGTAGGCGGCCGGGATGGTGGAGGTTTCGATCGCCATCACCACATCGTCCGCCGTGCGCAGGCGCTTCAGGCGCGCTACCGGCATATTGGGCGACAGGCCCAGCGACAGCAATTCCAGCGGGGCGGCCACGCCGATTTCCCTTTGCAGCCAGCGCGAACCGGCGGTGAAGCCGCGCTGGCGCAGCTCTTCCGAAAAGCTGGTCAGGCGCGACAGGGGCTGTTCCAGCTTGGGCGTGATATAGGTACCCGAGCCCCGCTTGCGCGTCAGCATGCCGCGGTCGCACAGCATGTCGATCGCCTTGCGCGCCGTTACGCGCGAGATGTCGAGCATTTCGGACAGCACGCGTTCCGAAGGCAGGGCTTCGTTCGCGCGCCAGTCGCCGCTGGCGATGCCGTCGGACAGCTTGTTCGCCAGCTGCATATACAGAGGGGTGTCGCTGCCGTGGTCAGGCTGGAAGTCGCTCAACTGGGATAGCACGGGCTACTCCTTCAGGTGTTGTTGGATCAGCCGCAGGCCGCCGGCGGCGGAATCGCCTTTGGGCGCCACGATCCTTTGCAGCAGTCCGGCCGGCAGGTAAGGGCGCATTGGTTCACCCAGGCCGCCGCACAGCGCGATCGGCAGGGTGCGCGACGGGTCCAGCGCATCGGCGATCAGGGCGACCTGCTGGCCGGCTTCGAGCAGGAAGCCGCGCGCGGTTTCGTTCGTGTCCGCATGCAGCAGCACGATGCGGGTCAGCTGGGCGTAAGCGGTCTGGGTGGCATTGGCCAGCCAGACCTGGATGGCGTTGCGGTTGCCGCCGCAGGCTTCGATCACGGCGCTGGCGAAGTCGCTGGCCGGAACGCGGCCGTCGATCACTTGCTGGATGTGGTTCACTGCTTTCAGTCCGATCCAGGCGCCGCTGGCCTCGTCGCCTGCCGGGAAACCCCAGCCGCCGACTTCATGACGCGTGCCGTCCGCGTTCAGGATTTCGCCGACGCTGCCGGTTCCAAGCGCGATGATGGCGCCGGCGCGGCCTTCGTGGGCGCCCAGCACGGTGGTGAAGGCGTCCGTTTCCAGCGCTACGGCGGCGTAGCCGGGATTGGCGGTCACGAAGTTCGCGGCCCATTCGCGGTTATGCACGCCGGCCAGGCCCAGGCCGATGGCGATGTTCTCGCGCGGCGGCTGCGTGATGCAGGCGGCGGCGAAGGCTTGCGCCATGGCGTCTTCCACCGAGGCCCAGGCGTTCTTGATACCGTGCAGCAGGCCGGATGGGCCGGCGCTGCCTTCGGCCAGCTGGGTGCCGTCTGCGCGGGCGAGCCGCACGCGGGTGCCGCTGCCGCCACCGTCCACGCCGATGAGGAATTCGATCATATTGGATTGGATTTAAGGAGCTGTGGGGCACTATATGGGCGACCACACCAGATTGTCAACAGGTATTTAACTGGTATTGTAATGCATCTTGCCGCCCGCTGACGCACGCACGGGAATGTTTGGTTAACTTATTGATTTATATGTGATTTTTGTGTCGCAAAAATGGTATGGTCTTTGGTATGGATTGGTGCTGGTTTATGATGTTGATTTTGCAAATGTCGAAATCGCGCCCCGCCGAACGACATTGTCATGACGGAGCATGGTGCCCGTCCTAACTGAATGGAGATGACTATGGAATTCCTGCTGATGCAGTATTGCGAAGAGAAGAAGATGATGGCCATGCCGCGCGAGGACGCGAAGCACTTCCACGGGGCATACATGGCTTATACGGCGGCGCTGAAGGAGGCGGGAGTGTACGTGTCCAACCGCGGCCTGAAGCCGATCGGTTCCTCGACCACGGTGCGCAATACCAGCGTGCTCGATGGCCCGTTCGCTGAAACGAAGGAGCAGTTCGCTGGCTTTTACCTGATCGATGTGGAGGATCTTGATGCGGCTTTGGCTTGGGCGAAGCGCCATCCGGCGGCGCCTTATGGCGCGGTCGAGGTGCGCCCGGTGTGGGGCGCATGAACGCAGCCGAGAAAGTGGCGCGGGGAGAGCTACGGCAAGCTCGTGGCTTTTCTCGCGGCGCGCACGCGCGATGTGGCGGGCGCGGAGGATGCCTTGTCCGAAGCGTTTGCTGCGGCGCTCGCTGAGTGGCCGGTCAGCGGGGTGCCGCGCACGCCCGAGGCCTGGCTGCTGACCGTCGCCCGCCGCCGGCTGGTCGATGCCGCCCGCCACCGCATCGTCGCCGACGCCGCCGCGCCCACCTTGCTGCTGCTCGCCGACGAGATCGCGCCTGATGTGCTCTCCGCCGGCGGCGGCTTCCGTCCCGACAGCCAGCTCGGCGTCGGCAGCGCTGTCGGCCCCGGTGGCAGCACCAGCCCTGGCAGCTTGACCGGGCTCGCAGGCTTCGGCAACGAAATACCGGATGACCGCCTGCGCCTCATGTTCGTTTGCGCCCACCCGGCGCTGGAAGCCGGCGTCCGCGCACCCTTGATGCTGCAGACGGTGCTCGGCTTTGACGCCGCGCGCATCGCATCCGCTTTCCTGGTCGCGCCTTCCGCGATGAGCCAGCGCCTGGTCCGCGCCAAATCGCGTATCCGGCAGGCCGGCATTCCATTCCGCGTGCCGGAGCGCGACGAGCTGGCCGAGCGGCTGGATGCCGTGCTGCAGGCGGTGTATGCGATCTACTCGGAAGGCTGGTCCGACCCGGCCGGCGCGGTAGCTGCGTCACGCGGACTTACGGAAGAGGCAATCTGGCTTGGCCGCCTGCTCGTGGCCTTGCTGCCGGAGGAGCCCGAGGCGCTTGGCTTGCTGTCGCTCATGCTGCTCGCCGAAGCGCGGCGCGCAGCCCGCCGTGACACGCAGGGCGAATTCGTGCCGCTGGCGCAGCAGGACCCGGCGCTATGGGATGCAGAGTTTATCGACGAAGCCGAATCCTTGCTGATGCGCGCGGCGTCACACGGCCGGGCGGGGCGCTTTCAGCTCGAAGCGGCTGTGCAATCCGTCCACGCCGCGCGCCGCCGCAGCGGCGCCACCGACTGGACGGCCATCGTGCAGCTCTACGATACGCTGCTCGCGCTGACCGGCTCAGTCGTCGTCGCCATCAACCGCGCCGTTGCCCTCGCCGCAGCGGAGGTCGCGATTGCGGCGGCCGGGGCGGGCGCGGAGGTGGGGCTGGCGGAGCTGGACAAACTGACAAACGACGCGCGGATCGCGGAGTATCAGCCCTACTGGGCCGCGCGCGCAGCGCTGCTGGCGCAGGCGGGACGCATCAAGGAAGCCGCGCAGGCCTATGAGCGCGCGATCGGACTGGCTGACGACCCGGCGCTGCGGCGCCACCTGCAGCGCCAGGCCGAAGCCGTGGATGGAGGCGGACGCCCAAATAACTAATCGCTGCCAGCACCTCAGATGCCCGCAGCGATTTCGTAATAGGTACAGGGAAGGATCAGTTGCGTTCTTCGCGGGTGCCGCTGCGGTCGATCCACACCAGCCGCTGCTGGTCCGTCGTGATCTGACGGCCCTGGGCATCGACCTTGCCTTTCACATTGACGACCGCGCGTCCCGGCCCGTGCACGACCACGTCCGCCTGGGCGGTCAGCATGTCGCGGGCATCGAGGTTGCCCGAGCCGCTCAGCTGGGCGTTCAGCGTGGCGGACTTGCCGCGCAGGTGCACGCCGCCTGGTCCGCTCATCGTCACTTTCACGTTCTTGCATTCCGTTTCGGCGTTCACATCGCCGGAGCCCTGGACCTCGGCATCGAGGGTCTCGCTGACCTTCTGCAGATAGATATTGCCGGGACCCTTGCTGCGCGTGATGGCGCGCGCCACCTGCAGGCCCTTCGCATCCAGGTCGCCCGAGCCGGTGACGTCCGCACTCAGCGTGGCGGAGGTGCCGGACAGGCTGATGCCGCCCGCGCTGCTCATGATCACGCGCGCATTCTGCGCCTGCAGGCCGCGCGCTTCGAGGTCGCCGGAGCCATGCACTTCCGCGTCGAAGCGCTTGATCGCGCCGCTGACGCAGGCGCCGCCCGGGCCATTCAGGATCGCGCTTACATTTTCCACTGCCAGCGAACAGGCTTCCAGGTCGCCCGAGCCGGCAATCTCGGCGCGGATCTCGCGGCTGCTGCCGCTCAGCGACACCGAGCCGGGGCCGCGCATCATGGCGTTGATCTTGGCCGCGCGCAGGTCGTTCACTTCCAGGTCGCCGGAACCGGTGACAACGGCGTTCACGTCGGCAGTCATGCCGGAGGCTTGCACATCGCCCGGGCCGCTCATCGCCAGGTTCAGGCTGGCGGCGCGCAGGCCGTGCAAGTCCATATCGCCGCTGCCGCTGGCGCGGACCGTGAGGTCACGCGCCACTCCGGAAGCATGCAGGTCGCCAGGGCCGCTGGAGCTCAGCTTCAGCTCATTGCCCTCGAAGCGGTCGAGGTCCACGTCGCCACTGCCGGACATGTTCAGCGCCTTCAGGCCCGAAGTCGCAATATTGATCATGACCGGATCGTGCCCTTTGCCCCAACGCAGATTGAAGGTGGCATTGCGGCGCGGGCGGATGATCAGCGTGTCCTTCTCGACGATCGTTTCGATATCGGCAAAATCCTTGCGCAGGCCGTTCAGTTCCAGGCCGCGCGTCGCGCTGGACGCATTGATCAGCACCTTGTAGGGGCCGGACACATCGATCTGCGTGAATGCCGCGACGGTACGTGTTTCGCGGCCATAGTCGACGGACGCCGGCGCGGCATCGTTCGGGCTCGCGTGCAATGCGCTCACGCCAAGGGCGGCGATGGACAGGGCCAGGGTGGTGGTGATCAGCATTTTCATTTTGTTTATCACTTGTTCAAGTGGCGACAGATGAACGATATGACAAACCTCCGCAAGCCTGGTGCGGAAAAGACAGACGCGCGAAAACGCGGAGCCAAATGCAGAAAAGCGCGACTGAACTGCATTCAGAACCCAAGGCGTGAACCTGGTGTCAGGCACATCGTGCCTGACACCAGCTTCTGCCGTGGGTTTACAAAAAAGGCCGCCATCAGGGCGGCCTACAGAGGAGAAGCAGGGTTTACTTCAACAATTCGAACTGTTCCGACAGCGTGGATTGGTGGTGTTTTGCTGCCTCCACCGCTTCGGCTTTCACCTCCGCACGGCTGCGGGCGGTGGTGGCCTTGAAAGCGGCGGTCGGGAAGTCCACGGTGCGGATGGCGACTTCGGTGTCGTCGGCGCGCTGCGGCTGTGCGGTCTTCGGCTGCTCGGCGGCGAAGCCCGAACCAGCGGCGGCAGCGAGAATCAGCGCGGCGATGTATTTGATAGTCATGTCTTTCTCCTTCTAGTCTGTTGCTGGGCTGTGCCCATCGATGAAGCTAGTCTATCGATTGCGGCTCCCGCAAAAAAGACGAATAATGGCAATGGACGATTTCTGAATCAGAAATAAAGGAGACCGCCATGGACCGGCTGCAATCGATGCGGGTGTTTGCCAAGGTGGTGGAGCAGGGCAGCTTTGCCAGGGCCGGCGTCCAGCTAGATATCTCGAACGCGGTCGTCACGCGCCACGTGGCAGACCTGGAACAGCACCTCGGCACGCGGCTGCTAAATCGCAGCACGCGCAAGCTCTCGCTGACGGAAACGGGCCAGCAGTACCTGGAGCGGGTGCGCCAGATCCTCAACGATATTGACGATGCCGACGCCATGGCCGCCCAGTCTGCCCGCTGTCCCAGCGGCACCCTGCGCATTTACTGTCACCCGAATTTCGGCCAGGTTGCGCTGGCCAAGCTGTTGCCCGCATTTTCAGCGCTGGAACCGAAGGTTGTGCTGGATGTGACCCTGGCCGACCGCCCGGTCGACCTGGTGGAAGAGGGATTCGACATCGGCATCTTCATCGATGTGCAGAAGATCGACAGCAGTATGATCGCCCGCAAACTGGCAACTTCCAGTGTAGTACTCACGGCATCGCCTGACTACGTCAAGAGGAAGGGCGAACCCAGGACGCCGCGCGACCTGAGCCAGCACGATTGCCTCAATCACGCCTGGGAGCAGGTGCGCCATACCTGGCCGGTGCAGTGCGGCGGCAAGCCGGTGGAGGTGCCGATCAAGAGCCGGATGGTGTCCAATAACAACGCCGTGCTGCGCGAGGCTGCCATCGCGGGGATGGGCGTGATGATGCGCCCGACCTTTACGCTGGGCGACGATATCGCCCAGGGCAAGCTGGTGCGCCTGCTGGGCGACCATTGCGTGGGGCGGCTTGGGGTGTATATGGTTTATCCGAGCCGTAAGCTTCTGTCGGCCAAAGTGCGTGCTTTCACCGGTTTCATGACGAAGGAGTATCCCGATCCGGATGCCGACCCATGGCTGAAATCATTGTGATTTGGCCCTGAAATGTCATAATGCTCGTCAGGAGATTACGACGATGATCAAGTACCTGGGCACCAAGAAGAACGAACAAGGCGGGACCTTGTACGTGTTCTTGATCAATGGCCTGCAAAAGGAAATTCGCGAAAGTGCCTTGAAGCAATATCCGGGCTGCTATGAAGCATTGCCGGCGGCTGCCAAGGCGCAAATCAACGCGAACCGGGCGTGGATGCAGAAACTTCGATGCTGCTGCCGCGCCTGACCTGTCTCGCCTTTCTGGCCCTCTCTCCGCTCGCGCTTGCCGCCCCGCCTTCCCATTTTGGTACCGTGATGGGGAGCGGGCTGCTGTGCCGCTCGGAGACATCCAACCGTTATTTCTTCGACTACATGGTCCAGCATTTCGGCCAGCCCTACAAGCGCGAGGGCGGCGCCTACTGGTTCCGCACCCAGGATGCGATGCTGTGGAATACGCCGATCCTGGAAGTGATGGTCAGCGACGAAAGCTTCCCTTACAGCTTCGTCGGGGCCGTGGCCGATACCACGCCGGAGAAGCTGGAACAGGCGATTCAGGGGCAGGATGGCCTGCAGTATGCGAAAATCGACTCTTCGCGCTTCCCGGTCCGGGAGACAAAGGCGGGCAGCCGCATCGTGTATTTCAACACCCGTTCCAAGATTTTCTGCGCCAAGTTCAAGCCCCTGCCACCGGCCTTGCGCTAAAGGTTTTCATGTACACGCAATTCTTCCAGCTGAAACAGTCGCCGTTTTCCATTGCGCCCGATCCGCGCTACCTGTTCATGAGCGAACGCCATCGCGAGGCCCTGGCGCATCTGCTGTATGGCGTGGGCAGCGGCGGCGGCTTTGTGCTGCTGACCGGCGAGATCGGCGCGGGCAAGACGACGGTGTGCCGCTGCTTCATGGAGCAGATTCCTGAGAACTGCCGCCTGGCGTATATCTTCGATCCCAAGCTGACGGTGGAGGAGTTGCTGCAGTCGGTTTGCGATGAGTTCCGCATCGACGTTGGCGCCGGCGGGCCGCTCAGCGTGAAGGGTTATGTCGACGCGATCAATGCCTATCTGCTCGCCTCCCACGCGCAGGGCTTGAACAATGTGCTGATCATCGACGAGGCTCAGAACTTGTCGGCGGAGGTGCTGGAACAGTTGCGGCTGCTGACCAATCTGGAGACGTCCGAACGCAAGCTGCTGCAGATTATCCTGATCGGGCAGCCGGAACTGCGTGGCATGCTGGCGCGTCCCGAGCTGGAGCAACTGGCACAGCGCGTGATCGCGCGCTATCACCTCGGATCCTTGTCCGAGGCGGAGGTTGGCGCCTATGTTGAGCATCGGCTGGCCGTGGCCGGATCTTCCGCCGTGGCGCCGTTTCCGCGCTCGCTGATGTCGCAGCTGCACCAGCTGACCAAGGGCGTGCCGCGCCGAATCAACCTGCTGTGCGACCGGGCGCTGCTTGGGGCGTATGTCGAGAACCAGCATCAGGTGTCGCGTAAGATTTTGCGGCGCGCGGCTGAAGAGGTGTTCGCAGGCGAGGGACGCGTTGCCAGCGCCGGCGTCCTGGCAGGCGCGGCCGGCATGGGGCGCGGGCCGTGGCCATATGTCGCCGCCGGCGTGCTCGCTGGCGTGGTGCTTACCGGCGCCGCGGCCTGGCAACTGATGCCTGGCTCGCCATCCCGTCCCGCGACCATCGCCAGTTCGCCCGCTGTCGCGCGCGACGTTGCCGCCACCGTCAACGCCCGCGCCGCGTCCAGCGCCACGCCAACCGGCCCCGCTGCGGCGCCGGCAAGCGTCGCCGGAGCAGTCGCCACCACGGCGTCCGCTGACCGCTTTGAAGACGCAGTTCGGACGCTGGCAAGCCAATGGGGCGTGCAACTGTCCGATGGCGAAGGCTGCGCCGAAGCGGCCAGACAGAACCTGCGCTGCCTGCAAACCAAGGGTGGCCTGGACGAGATCCGCCTGCTCGACCGTCCAGTGCTGATCAAGCTGCGTGATGATCCGGTGCGTCCCGGCTATGCGTTGCTGACCGCGCTGGAGGCCAACAGCGCTACGCTGTTCGTTGGCGGCAAGCGCGAAACGCTGTCCACCGAGGCGCTGGAAGCGCGCTTTGACGGCGGCTTCCTCACGTTCTGGCGCGCGCCGCGAGCCTGGCGCGATGAAGTGTCCCAGGGCGACCGCGGGCCGGATGTGGACTGGCTTGCCCGTCGCCTCGCTCAGCTGCGCGGCGCGAAGAAGCCACTGGATAATCAGCCGCTGGACGATGGCACCTTGCGCGCCTTGCGCGAGTTCCAGTCCAGCCAGCGCCTGAAGGCGGACGGCGTGGCCGGGCCCAAGACATTTATTCGCCTGAACCAGCTGGGCGGCGTGCAGGAACCGCGCTTGCGCGCGCAGGCGACAGCGGCTGCGAATTCGACCGCTGCGGTCGTGGCGGGGAAATAACGATATGTCCTACATACTTGAAGCTTTGAAGAAGGCCCAGGCCGAGCGGCAGATCGGCGAGACGCCGACTATCCACGCGCCGACCATTTCTCCGGCCTCCGACGACCGGCGCTCGGCAGGCAATCGCAAGCCACTGCTCGTTGGCGTTGGCTTGCTCGGCGGGGCGGTGGTGGTAATGGGGGCCATGTTGCTGCGGCAGCAGTCCCCAGCGCCTGGCGCGTCTGCCCCCACCGCCGGCACTTCGCCCGCCGTGTCCCGCGCCTCCAATGCCGGCCAGCCGATGTCCGCGGCCCCCGTCGCCACCGCCGGCCAGCCCGACGCCGCGGCGACCGTCGCCCCGCCCTCGGACCTCGCCGCCAGCCCAGCCTCCGCGGGCGCTGCCCGGCCCCTCGACGCTCAGCCATCCGCAGGCCTGCCGCCCGTCGGCCAGCCACCCGCCGCCGCTACACAACCATCCGCTGCCGGACAGCCGCCCGTCGCCGCCGCGCAGCCGAACACCGCGGTCCAATCGACCGTCGCGGCTCAGCGATCCGCTGCCGCGCAACCGTCTGCCGACGCTGCGCGATCGTCGGCCGGCCCGCAGCGCTCAGGCATCGCGGCGCAGGGGGCGGCCGACAGCCCGTCCGTGAGCCCTGGTGCGACGTCCGTCGCTGCTGGGCCGCGCTTGGTAGCAGCGCCGACGCAGGAACGTGCGACAGACGGGGCAGACGTGGGGGCAACGTCGCGCAAAAGGCGCAAGGAAGACGAAGAGGGCGCCCGCGTAGCAAAGGCAGCGAGTGCCATAGCAGCACCGGCGGCTACCGCGGCAACGGCCGCGGCGGAAGAGCATATCCAGACCGTGCGCGAGCTCCCCGAGCCGATCCAGCGCGCCATCCCGCAAATCACCCTTGGCGGCTATATGTATTCAAAGAATCCGGCCGACCGGCTGATCCTGATCGACAAGACCCTGCGCAAGGAAGGCGATGAAGTCGCGCCGGGACTGCAGCTCGAAAAGCTGCTGCCCAAGGCGGCGGTGTTCAGCTTCCGCGGCTACCGCTACAAGGTGCCCCTGTGAGCGGGGCGCGAACCAGGGTGCTGGGCGTGGTTGGCACGTCCGGCAGCGGGAAGACCACGTTGCTGGAGTACCTGGTGGCGAGGCTGGCGGAAGAGGGCGTGAAAGTGAACGTGATCAAGCACAGCCACCACGACTTCGAACTGGAGCCGCCGCGCAAGGACAGCGCCCGTTTTCGCCAGGCCGGCGCCGCCGAAGTGATGATCGCGTCGCCGTACCGCTTCGCCATCATCCACGAGCTGCGCAACCACCCCGAGCCGACAATGGACGAGCAGCTGGCACGCCTGGCCCCGGCCGACCTGACCCTTGTCGAGGGATTCCACGGCTGGCCTATCCCCAAGATCGAGGTCTACCGCCGCGAAGTGGGCGAGGGACCGCGTTATGGAAGTGATAACAGCATTGTGGCCGTGGCCAGCGACCAGCCGCGTCCTGCAGACGCAAGGGAGGGATTGAACTGGCTTGACCTCAACCAGCCCGAAGCCGTGCTCACCTGGCTGAAAAATTTTGCACTGAAAGGCTAAAGTTCCCCAAAACCCGTCCGTAAATCAGGATAAGTACATATGGAGAACCACCATGGACGTTACCGGAATTGCAAGGCTTGCCACCACGATGGCTGAAACTGGCACGCGCCAGGAAGTCGGCCTGACCGTGCTGAAAAAAGCCCAGGACGTGCAGGCTTCGACCGCCACGGCGCTGCTGGAAGCTATTCCGCCGACCACGCCGGCCACGTCCAGCAACCTGCCGTCCCACCTGGGCACTCGCATCAACACCACCGCCTGAGCAGCCAGCCCGGCCCGCATAGGAAGCCCGCAGCGTCGTAGAGGCGCCGGCGGGTTTTTTTACGCCCTCAAAAAATTTTCAAAAAACCGTGTAAGGAAATCTGTTGGTTGCGCGACAATCGTGCAGCCGCAGACTTCTGCGTCCATTCAACTGAAAGAGGAGACTCACCATGAACAAGCGTCAAGCCCTGATCGCCGCCGCCCTGGCAACCGTATGCGCCGCTTCCGTCGGCACCGCTGCTGCGGCCGACAAGAAGGACCAGGAAAAGTGCTACGGCATCGCCAAGGCTGGCCAGAACGACTGCGCCGCCGCCAACGGTACGCACAGCTGCTCCGGCCAGGCCAAGATGGACAACGCTCCGGGCGACTGGAAGTACGTGGCCAAGGGCACTTGCGAGAAGGCCGGCGGCAAGGTCACCCCGCCAGCCAAATAATCACCGGGTAAGGGAGCGGAGCCATGACTGGGAATCAGGACAGCGTCCTTTCCGGCGCCGGCATCGGCCTGCGGGCTCCGCATTACCGCCAGTTCCTCGAGCAGCGGCCGCGTGCCGCCTGGCTCGAGGTGCATACCGAGAATTTTCTCGACCAGGCAGGTTGGGATTTCCATGTGCTGCAGGAATTGCGGCGCGATTATGCGATCAGCCTGCACGGCGTCGGCCTGGGACTGGGCTCAGCGCGCGGGTTTTCGGAGCGGCACCTGGAGCGGGTACGCAGCCTGGTGGCGCGCATCGAACCGGCGCTGGTGTCCGAGCATTTGTGCTGGGGCGCAGTGTTTGACCGCCACCTGAATGATTTGCTGCCGCTGGCGCTGGATGGCTCCGCGCTCGATCTGATGTGTGAGCGGGTGGAGCGGGTACAGGAAACGCTCGGCCGGGCAATTTTGCTTGAGAACGTGTCCACCTATGTGCGCTTTGCTACGGATTCAATAAGCGAGGCGGAGTTTCTGGCGGAGCTTTCGCGCCGTACGGGGTGCGGGTTACTGCTGGACGTGAACAATCTCTTTGTGAACCAGTGCAACCACGAAGAGGACGCGCTGGCGGCGATTGCTGCCATAGCGCCTGGCACAGTGGGCGAAATTCACCTCGCCGGACATCTGGTCACGCCCGCGGCAGTGATCGACCACCACGGCGACCGCGTTGCCGAGCCGGTGTGGCGGCTCTACGAAGCCGCGCTCGCCCGCTTCGGCGCAGTCCCGACCCTGATCGAATGGGACACCGATATTCCCGCCCTCGAAGTCCTGCAGGACGAAGCCGCCAAAGCGCAGTCGCTGATGTCCGCCGCCAACCGAGCCCATGTAACATTTGGGGTCAGGCACCAAATGTTACATGAGGCTGGCGCGGCGGGAATGAGCGCGCTGGCGGAAGGGCAGGAGACGTTTGCGGGGGCGCTGTTTGACGCAGGCCGCGAGGCGGACGTGGCGCCGCGGCTCACGCGGGCGGAGCGGTTTGCGCTGTATCGCGGGAATCTGAGCGCGACCTGGACGAAGGCGCTGGGCGCGGCTTATCCGGTAATCCGCCAATTGGTTGGCGACGAATTCTTCGAGGCGCTGGCCAGGGAGTATGGCCGCGCGCATCCGTCCGATGATGGCGACTTGAATCGCTTCGGTGCGGACCTTGCCGGGTTCCTGGAGGGATTCCAGTACACGACCGACCTGCCGTATTTGCCGGATATGGCCCGGCTTGAGTGGCTGCTGCACCGCGCGCATTACGCACCTTCAGCGGACACGGTCGATGCGCAGGCACTGGCCAGGATTCCGGCTGAGGAAATCGAGTCTGTAACGATGGAGTTGGCGCCCACGGTGCAGTTGTTCGCGTCCGATTGGGCTGTGGTGCAGCTCTGGCTGGCGCACCAGGATGAGCAGGGCGCAGAGTTCCCGCAGGAGATGCGGCAGGCAAGCCACGCAGTGGTGGTAAGGCCGAATGGAAGACGGCCGTCGTGCCGCAATCGGCGGCGGCGCACGGCGCGCTGAGCGTGCTGCAACAAGGCGCCACCTTCGGGGAAGCGCTGGATGAAGCCTTCGAGCGCGACGAGGCATTCGACGTGGCCGCGCACTTGCAACAGTGGCTGGAGCAGGGCGTGTTCAGCGCCGTGCAGCAGCCAGAGGGGAGGAGAAAGAACATGAACGCAATTCTGCAAGCACACCGCCAGCTGAGCCGGTTCGACGAAGCACTGAGCGACTGGGGCGCGTCGCTCGCCAGCCTGGCCCTGCGCTGGTACATCGGCTGGCAATTCTTCAAGGCCGGCCTGACGAAGATCCGCGACTGGACGCCACGCTGGCCCTGTTCCAGGATGAATATCATGTCCCGCTGCTGCCGCCGGAGCTGGCCGCGTATATGGGCGCAGGCGGCGAACTGCTGCTGCCGCTGCTGCTGTTCGCCGGCGTGATAACAAGGCCGGCCGCGCTGGCGCTCTTTTGCGTGAATGCGATGGCAGTGATTTCGTATCCGCAGCTGTTCAGCTTTGAATGCCCGGCCGCTATCAATGACCACTTCTTCTGGGGCGCTGGCCTGTTACTGCTGGTGGCGTACGGACCCCGGCCGCTTCTCGCTGGACGCGATGCTGTCGCAGCGGCCGAAGTAGGGCTTAGTGGAAGGCTCGCATCAGCCTGGCTTCGCCGGACGTGTCCTGATGCTGCAGGTTGGCCTGGTGGGTGGCGGCGATCATGCGGTCGAGCTGGGCGTCTTCGAATCGCTCCAGCTCCGCGGTGGCGGCCAATAGTGCCTGCGCCAGCTTGGCGCGTGCGCTCTGGTAGGGCAGGCTCTTGTAGTGGTCGGTGTTTTTCAGCAGTTCCTCCGCGTTCTCGATGACTTGTCGCAAGTCACCGATCAGGCGTTCCTGAGTCTGCATATCGCGTTCAGGGCTGTCCATGCTGCTCCCCTTAACCGAAGTGGTGGTCAGGCCCCGTCTGCGCCGCCTTCGCCGATCACCGTGATGAGAACGTCACCAAGCCGGACTTGTTGTCCGGCCCGGATCTTGCAAGTTTTGCGCAGCTCCTGCTTGCCGTCGACGTAGACTTCACCGCTCGCGACGATTTGCTTGCCAGCGCCGCCACTGTCACATAAACCGACTACTTTCAGGAGCTGATTCAGCTCGATGTACTCGGCTGTCAAATCAAAACTTACTTTCTGCATTGTATTCCTCTTTGCGTTTGCTTGCGCTCGCATGGATCAGTTTGGTGCCGTTTCTACAACTCATTAACCCTTGGCTCCCGGCTTGGTCATTGCCAAAGGATCAATCCATTGGTCGAATTGCCCGGATGTTACGAAAGCCAGCGCCAGAGCCGCTTCCTTCAGCGTCGTGCCCTCGTGTTGTGCCTTCTTGGCGATTTGAGCGGCGCGATCATAACCGATATGCGGCGCCAGCGCAGTGACGAGCATCAAAGAGCGCTCCATCAGCTCGCCAATGCGTCCATGGTTGGGCTCAATGCCGTGGACGCAGTGTTCTTCGAAGCTGACCATGCCGTCGGCCAGCAGGCGTGCGCTCTGCAGGAAGTTGTGCGCAATAAGGGGCTTGAAGACGTTCAGTTCGAAGTTGCCGGAAGCGCCGCCGACGGTGATGGCGACGTCGTTGCCGAAGACCTGGCAGCACAGCATGGTCAGGGCTTCGCACTGGGTCGGATTGACCTTGCCCGGCATGATCGAGCTGCCCGGCTCGTTTTCCGGGATGGTGATTTCGCCCAGGCCGGAGCGGGGGCCGGACGCCATCCAGCGGACGTCGTTGGCGATTTTCATCAGGGCGGCGGCCAGGGTTTTCAGGGCGCCGTGGGCGGCGACGAGCGCTTCGTGTCCCGCCAGGGCGGCAAATTTATTGCCGGCGCTGCGGAAGGGCAGCTTCAGGGTGTGCTCGAGCTCGGCCGCGATGCGGGTGGCGTATTCGGGATGGGCGTTGAGGCCTGTGCCCACAGCGGTGCCGCCAGCCGCCAGTTCCAGCACGGCAGGGAGAGTGGCCTTAATGGCGTGCTCGGCATAGTCGAGCTGGGCGACGTAGCCGGAGAATTCCTGGCCCAGGGTCAGCGGCGTCGCGTCCTGCAGGTGAGTGCGGCCGATCTTGACGATATCGGCGAAGGCCGCCGACTTCTCGGCGAGCGTGGTGCGCAGCTTGTGCAGGGACGGCAGCACGTGGTTGTGCACGGCCTGGGCGGCGGCCACGTGGATGGCGGTCGGGAAGATGTCGTTCGAGGACTGGCCTTTGTTCACGTCGTCATTCGGATGCAGCATGCGCGACTCGCCGCGCACGCCGCCCATCAGCTCGGAGCCGCGGTTGGCCAGCACTTCGTTCATATTCATGTTCGACTGCGTGCCGGAGCCGGTTTGCCACACGGCCAGCGGGAATTCCGCGGCGTGCCTGCCCTCAAGGACTTCATCGGCGGCCTGCATGATGGCGACGGCTTTGGCATCGTCCAGCATGCCGAGGTCGAGGTTCACCTTGGCGGCGGCGCGCTTCACGCTGGCCAGTGCTGCCACCAGTTCGGGCGGCATTTTCTCGGTCGAGATCTTGAAGTGCTCCAGCGAGCGCTGGGTCTGCGCGCCCCACAACTGGCCGGCGGGCACTTTGATCGGGCCAAAACTATCCTTCTCGATGCGAGTTTCCATGGCGACCTCTTGTTGGTTGGTGATCATTTAATTCTAACCCGCGAGGGAATTTCCGTCTGGCAGGGGTTCATATTCACGTTTTTTCGCCGTTATAGCCGTTACACCTTCGAAACTGCTCTGAACCATGCCGCGTTTATTTGTTCCTGCCTTGATGATGTCTGTGGCCCTGTCTGCGTCCGGGGCGGAACTCGGGGATGTTTCGGTCCGGTCGCATGTCCGGACAGCAGCTTTCGGCGGATATCGAGCTGCTTGATCTTTCTTCGGCGGACCTGGCCAATCTCCAGGTCCGGCTGGCGTCGCCCGACGTGTTCGCCGGCGCGCGCGTGACCATGAATCCGGCGCTGGCAGGGCTGAATATGTCCGTTTATAAGGACGGCTCGCGCCGCGTGCTGCATCTGACCACTTTGCAGCCGGTGAACGCGGAGCTGGTGCACATATTTTTTGAGCTGAGCAGCGGCGGCAGGCAGATTGTCCGTACCGCCAGCCTGTGGTTGACGCGCGAGACTGTGCCGGCGCGGACGGCCATTGCCGCCGCTCCCGCAGTTCCCGCCGCGCTCGTCGCTCCCGCCGCCTCCGCCGCCAGTGCGGCGCCATCCGTTGCCGCGACCGTGCCGGCGGCCAGTTTGTCCGCGCCGGCAGTTGCGTCGCCCACTGTTGCCCGGGCGCCCGTGAGCCCGGCGTCACGGCTCTTGGCCGCGCCCCAGCAGCAGGCCACCCCATCCCGCCCGTCGCCGGACGAGGAAATGATGAAGGCCGCTGCGGAGCGCGCATTTGCCGCGCGCCGTCCGGCACTTGCAAGCCCGACAGCAGCCCCCGTTGCCCGCCCGATTGCCCCTGCCGCTGTCCAGCCTGCGAAGCTGGCCATGGCGCCCGCGCGTCCAGCCGAGGCATGCTCGCCGGCCCTGATCGAGGCGCGCGCCCAGCAATGCGCGGCGATGGACGCGAGCAATAAGGAACTGACCACCAAGCTGGTGGACCTGGAGGGCAAAGTGAAGCGCTTGCAATCGGCAATGGTGGCGGCGCCTGCCTCAACGCCAGCCCAGGCGACGTCGTCCCCATTCGCGGCGAAGCCGGGCGCAGCGCAAAAAACAGAGCCGGCGCGGGAACCGGTTATGCCTGATAAGACGGCCGCCACACAAACCGCATCTGGCGCGATCACGGACGCGCGGGCCCGCGCCCCCGACAAGCCTGCCGAGCCTGCGAAAAAGCCTGAAGAAGCCAGGCACACGAAGGACGCCAGGCCGGCCGCCGCGTCCGCTGCGCCAGAAGAAAAGCCAAAGAAAATGTCCCGTCCCCGCCTGATCAGCCTGATCGCCGGCGGCGCGCTGGGTTTGCTGGCGCTGATGGGCGCGACAGTCCACCTGGTACGCAAGCGCCGCGCCAAAGGCGGTCCATTGAAGATCTGGCAATCCTTCCGCAGGAAAGACAAGGCCGAAAGCCCGGTCGAGCCGACGATGAGCGAAGCCACCGAAAGTGCTTTCGAGGCCACTTCCTAAAAGTAAGTTGTGTTGCCTTTTTGGCCCTCGACATGAATTTTTGAGCTGCGTTATACTGGGCTCACACGGACCGGGTTCTGCCGCAGCCACCACCGATAGCGTGGCGCGATCAGCGGAGTTCCGTTGACGAAACGACCCGGCCTGGAAGCAGTTCATAGCCGACTGAGCGCATATGAACGCCGGGTGCAACCGGCGCTGAGGCGACGCCAGGAGATACCTGGTGTTCGCCCCACCCCAATACCTGAAGAAGCGCCTCCATCGAGGCGCTTTTTTTCATTTAAAACCCACGGCGTGAACCAGGTGTCTGCCACATCGTGGCAGACACCAGCTTTTTGCCTGTGGTTTTGTTTAGTGTCAGCGGCGCGCAGGCGGTGAAAAAGCAAAAAGGCGCCGGGAGGCGCCTTTGAAGGTGGAAGAGCAGGGCAATCAGCCGTTCAGTCGCCCCATCCAAGGTTCGGTCACGTCGCGGATAGCGCGGTCGTTGGCCATGATTTGCTTCAGCAGGGCGATTTTGCGTGCGCGGGCGTCACCTTGCAGGGGAGCGGCGCCGCCGATTACTGCCACCGACTCAGCGGCGCATTGATTTTCCAGGCTGTTCAGGCTGCTCCAGTCGTTCGCACGTGCGGCCGCGACCATTTGATTGGTCAAACCGGCAATGTTTTCGTACATCGAGAGAACCTGATTGCTCATTTTCATCCTGACAAGTGGAAACGGAGTACCGCTTGTCAGGATTTACGTCAGGCGCGGGAAGAACTTTAGGGTTTTTTCAAAATATTTTTAAAAATATTTAGATGTTGCCGAAAAGTTACTTGATCAGCTCGTCCAGGCCGGCGCTCAGCTCGTCCAGCGGCGGCATTTCGTCGATCAGGGCGTTGTCTTCGAGCCCCAGACTGTCGGCCACATCGGTCGGGTAAACGGCTGCGATTTCTTCCGAGCCCAGCTTGTTTTCGTCGACGCGGGCGCGCCACGCGGCCAGGTGGACCACGGCGGCCAGCGCGTCGTCGTCCGGGGAGGGGATGGCGGAAATGGTGCTGGAGAAGATTTCCGGGAATTTCCAGCGGCGCGCCAGTTCGGCGCCCACGTCCGCATAGTTATAGCCGAAGGATGCCAGCTCGGCATCGAGACGGCGCTCGTCCAGCGGCGCGGCGATCTTGTCGAGCTGCTGGGCCTGCTCGGGCATGCCGGCGTGGATCACCAGCTGGCCGATGGCGTGCATCATGCCGATGGTGAAGGCGAGGTCGGTGTTCTGCTTGGTGTGGCGGGCGATCCATTTGGCGCCAACGGCGGTGCGCAGGCTGTAGCGCCAGAACTGGCGCAGGTCCATGCCGGGCACGGTCTTGAAGCCGCTCACCATGCCAGAGCTGATGACCAGGGTGCGCACGGTCACGAAGCCCAGCATCAGGACCGCATCCTCCACCGTGCCGATGCTGCGCGACACGTGGTAATAGGCGGAATTGGCCAGGCGCAGCAGTTTGGCGCTCAGGACCGGGTCAGCCGAGATTTTCTTGGCAATTTCCTCCGTCGATACGCTGGCCTTGTCGAAGCTGCTGATCAGTTCATCGACGACCTTGGGTGCGGTGGGCAGCGCGGTCGGATGCTGGAACAGGGCTTCGAGTTTCATAAGGTTCTCCTTGGTAGTGATGTTTCCTAGATGAACTATATAGCGATTCCGTCCGGCCGGGGACGTTTTTATGCGGCCGGTCCCCGGAATTTGCATTCTGTCGCAACAGGGTCGCATTTGAAATGCTCTGCCATTAGAGTGCAGGCTGGCCCACCACGCCAATAAATATTTCAAATTTAATAAGGGACCCAATCATGCAAGCATCCATCCGCTGGACGCCGATCAAGACCGCCATTACCCTGGCGATGTGCGGCGCCACCCTGGCCCTGACCCCGGCCATGGCGCAGCAAGCCGCCTCCGGCTCCGTCCAACAATCCGCGCCGGCCGCCGTGCAGGCGGGCGACGATTTCTTCGGCTATGTGAATGCAGACTGGCTGGCCAAGACCGAGATCCCGGCCGACAAGGGCAGCTGGGGCGCCGGTTCGGCGCTGGGCGACGCCACCAATGAGCGCATCGTCAAGCTGATCGAGGAAATCGGCGCCAAGTCGCCGAAGGGCGACGCGCTGCGCGTAGCCGACTACTACCGCAGCTTCATGGATGAAGCCACCATCGAGTCGAAGGGCGCGGCCGTGCTGAAGCCCTCGCTGGAAAAGATTGCCGCCATCAAGGACAAGACCGCGCTGACCAAGGCGCTGGGCGCCAGCGTGCGCGCTGACGTGGACCCGCTGAACGCCACCAACTTCAACACCGAGAACATCTTTGGCCTGTGGTTTGCCCAGGGCCTGACCGACCCTGACCATTACGTTCCCTACATCCTGCAGGGCGGCCTGGGCATGCCGGATCGCGCCTTCTACCTGGAAGAGAACGAGCATATGAGCCGTATCCGCACGGCTTACCAGGCGCATATCGCTGCCATCCTGAAGCTGGCCGGCTTCAGCGAGCCGGAAGCGCGTGCGGCCCGCATCTTCGCCCTGGAAAAGCGCATCGCCCAGGTGCACGGCACCCGCGAGGATTCCGCCGACATCCAGAAGGCCAACAATACCTGGATGATGAAAGACTTCGCGTCCAAGGCGCCGGGCATGGACTGGAAAGCCTTCTTCCACAGCGCGGGCCTGGGCAAGCAGCAGAAGTTCATCGTCTACCATCCGGGCGCCATTACCGGCACCGCAGCGCTGGTGAACGAAGTGCCGCTGCAAGACTGGAAAGACTACATGGCCTTCCACACGGTGAATCACTTTGGCTCCGTGCTGCCGAAAGCCTTCGTCGACCAGCGCTTCGAATTCTATGGCAAGACGCTGAGCGGCACGCCGCAACTTTCCCCGCGCTGGAAGCGTGGCCTGGGTTCGATCAATGGCGCGCTGCCGGATGCGGTGGGCAAGGTGTATGTGGAGCGCTACTTCCCGGCCGAAGCGAAGGCGCGCGTGCAGCAGATGGTGGCGAACATCGTGGCTGCCTTCCACAAGCGCATCGACCAGCTGGACTGGATGGCGCCTGCAACGAAGAAGGAAGCGCATGAGAAACTGCGCACCCTGTACGTGGGCGTGGGCTATCCGGACAAGTGGACGACTTACGATGGCCTGGAAATCAAGGCCGGCGACGCCTTCGGCAATATGCAGCGTGCGGAAGAATTCCACTACAAGCAGGAGCTGGCGAAGCTGGGCAAGAAGGTCGACCCGACCGAATGGTGCATGCCGCCGCACGTCGTGAACGCGGTGAACATGCCGATGCAGAACGCGCTGAACTTCCCGGCCGCGATCCTGCAGGCGCCGTTCTTTGACATGGGCGCCTCCGATGCGCTGAACTATGGCGGCATCGGCGCCGTGATCGGCCATGAAATCAGCCACAGCTTCGACGACCAGGGCGCGCAGTTCGACTCCAAGGGCCGCCTGCGCGACTGGTGGACTCCAGCCGACGGCGAGCATTTCAAGAAGGCGTCCGCCGCGCTGGTGGCGCAGTACAACGCGTACGAAGCCTTCCCGGACCTGCACCTGAACGGTCAGCTCACACTGAGCGAAAACCTGGCCGACCTGGCGGGCCTGGCTGCGGCGCTGGATGCCTACCGAACCTCGCAGGGCGGCAAGGCGACCGTGCAAGCCGACCGCGAATTCTTCCAGGGCTATGCAGCCAGCTGGCGCAACAAGCAGCGCGACGCGGCCCTGCGCAACCAGATCAAGACGGATGGCCACTCGCCGGCCAAGTGGCGCACCTACACCGTGCGCAACCTGGACGCATGGTATCCGGCCTACGACGTGAAGCCGGGCCAGAAGCTGTACCTGGCGCCGGAACAGCGCGTGCGCGTCTGGTAAGCTGGAGGGATGGACGATATCGAGCAGATCACCCGGCGCACGCTGGAACACTATGAACGCAATGCGCGGGCCTTCCTGGAGGGCACGCGCGATCATGATGTGAGCCAGAATGTGTCGGCCCTGCTCGATGCGATCGAGGGCGCGGCGCCGTTTCGCATCCTCGATTTGGGTTGCGGTCCCGGCCGCGACCTGCGTACCTTCAAGGCTTTGGGCCACGAGCCGGTCGGCATCGACGGCTCCGCGCAGTTTGTCGAGATGGCGCGCAGCTGGAGCGGCTGCGAAGTGTGGTTGCAGGATTTCGTCGATCTTCAGCTTCCCGCCGGCTCTTTCGATGGCGTGTTCGCCAATGCTTCCCTGTTCCATGTGCCGAGTGCCGCGCTGCCGGACGTGCTGTTGCGCCTGTACACGTCGCTGAAGCCGCGCGGTGTGCTGTTCAGCTCCAATCCGCGCGGACACAACGAGGAAGGCTGGAACGGTTCGCGCTACGGCAGCTATTACGATTACCCGACGTGGGAAGCCTATTGCGTTGCAGCCGGCTTTGCGCCGGTTCAGCACTATTACCGTCCTGCAGGATTGCCGCGCGAACAGCAGCCCTGGCTGGCCAGTGTTTGGCGTAAGTGTTAGCTTGCGAACGGATGGAAACAATGCCTGTTCGTATGATTGCCTCTCGGCTTAACTTTTAAGGAGAGCATGATGAACAAGGACCAAATCAAGGGCAAGGCCAAAGAGGTCGGCGGCAAGATTCAGCAGGAAGCTGGTGAACTGGTCGGCAGCTCGAAGCAGCAAGCCAAAGGCGTAGCAAAGCAGGTCGAAGGCAAGCTGCAGAAAAAAGTGGGCGACGCCCGCGAAGCTGTCGATGATGCGACCGATGAGCTGATCGATCGCGGCAATCGCCAGGGCCGCCCGTAATCCGGGTTAATCCCTGTCCGGCGCGCCCAGCGGGAACAAATGCCTGTAGGGCCGCGCCTCATCCACGGCGCGCTTGAATGCCGGGCGCGCCAGCAAACGCTTCCGGTATTCCAGCACGTTGCTGAATTTCGGATCGATCCTGTGCGTCCAGTCCGCGTAGAACAGGAAGGGCCCCGCGCCGCAATCGGCCATTGAGAAGTCTTTCCCCGCCGCCCACTCGCGGCCTTCCATGTATTTATCCAGCCAGCCGTAGGCGCGGTCGAGCAGGTCGCGCGCGTCCTGCACGCCTTGCGGATCACGCTTGTCCTCCGGGCGCAGCGAGTCGTAGACGGGCTTTTGCTGCGGCGTGGAGATGTAATTGTCGAAGAAGCGGTCCATATTGCGGACTTCCAGCGCCAGATCCGGATCGTCGGGCAGCAGCTTCACGGGCCCAGGGTAGTGCAGGTGCAGGTATTCGATGATGGTCGTCGCTTCCGTGAGGATGCGATCGCCGTCCACCAGCAGCGGAAAGCGCTTGATCGGCCACATTTCGCAAAACGCCGAATAGTGTTCCGGATGCTCCGGTGACAGTTCGCACCATTCAAACGGGGTCTCGTTCTCGTAAAGCGCGGTCAGCACCTTCTGGCTGTAGGACGAGAAAGGGTGGGCATACAGTTTCAGCGTCATTGTCGATCTCCTTTTGTCGGGTAAGTATCCCACGACGCGCCAGCACTCCGGAATTCGACAATCATCCTACGTTTTCGGCATCAAAATAGTGATTCTCGCCTTCGTCGACGTAGGTATTCATGAGGCGCATCCCAGCCTCCGCTAGTAATTCCCGGTATTTCGCTTCCCCCAGCGACAGCGAATGCCGGCCAGTTTGAGCGTCATTCCATTCGCACGGAATGCGGGGCGAGCTGAACAGGAAGCGTCCTCCCGGCTTCAGCGCTCGCCCGACACTGTCAATCACCGTCCGCTGGTCGTCCTCCGAAAGCAGGAACATGAGCCCCACCGCAATCGCACCATCGAATTCCCGCCCGAAAAAGATGCTGCTCTGCGCTGCTTCACAAGCCGCATGAGCTCCGGGGAATCTGCGACGGAACGCCGCCAGCAACGTCGGGGAGGCATCAATTCCAAAGATCACGAGCCCTTCCTGCACGAGCGTCAAGGAAACCGGCACACCCGAGCCGCAACCAATGTCCACGACATCACCTCCCGGCCGCAGCCTTTTCGCCCACTGCCTTACAACGCCACGACCGATGTCGGAACGGCCGGCAATGAAGTGACTGGCAATGGCTTCCCAACCGCCCGATGGATCATCAATCACCGTGGGCCTCACTCACACGGAATTATCGAAAGCATCGGCCAACGTTTCGCAAAACGCTTTGACCTGACACGTTCCGTGAATAGGGCGGCGCTGGCTCGAACAGGGTTATGCCTCACACGCAGGTCAAATAAGTCGGCCAGACCCGTAAGGTGCGATGACCTCGATTGAATCGTCCTTCTTCAGCGTGATGCCCACGCAAGTCGCATATTCCGGCCACGTCGCGACGCCGTCCGCCAAGGAACGCAAGGGCGGCACAACTGCCGCATGCTCGGTTAGAAACCAGTGGTGAACCAGGGCTTGATTAGTCACATCCCATCGGACGGAAGGGTACGAAGCTGAGAGACGCATTGAGAGCTCTCTTTCCTGATCGTGTCCCGCCATATTGTCGAAGTATGCGACGTCAACATCCTCGAAATGGCCAAGGGCGGCAAAGCCGTGCAAATTGTCCCAAACCAGGGACCTCACGGCACCGGCGCCTATGCACCATGACGACAGTTCCAGGTCCCTTGCGATGCTCAACAACTCCATCAACGCCGGCGAGGAGCGAACAAGTTGGATGAGGCGGTTCTCTAGTGTCATACCTGTAGTTTACCTGCCTTGCACCTTGCCATCTTCAGCCTGGGCCTCTTTCATGGCGGCGGGCTCCAGCTCCTCTGCCGAGCGGTTAAGGTGGACGAAGATGCCCACGCCGCCAGCAGTACGCCAACGCCCGCAATGAGTGCTGCGACGTAGAGCAGATCGCCAGCATCGTCATGCACAGCGCGGAAGGTGGCGACCAGACCTTCGATGGCCAGCGCCACCACCACGACCACGAAGAAGCGTGACAGGAAGCGCCGCACGCGGGTTGGCGCGCTGATGTCCGCATCGCGAATCACTTCTTCTTCAATGACGGTTTCGGCGATCTGCAGGGCCACCACGGCAGCGGCAAGAATGCCGATTGCCTCGATCACCTGCTGCGCCGCTCCCAGTCCAATTTCGCCAGTTGCCGCCTGCCAGCCCAGGTGCGCTCCTATCACGATCAGGAACAGGGCCCCGGCCGTGAACAGCAGCGCGATCAAGGCGTGAACGATGCCGAAAGCGAGCATCAGCTTTTTCATTGTTGGGGATTCCGCAGTCTGAAATGTCAGACCATTCTAGAGCGAACTTTCTCTCTGCAATGTTTGCTGCCTCGCATATGGCGCTTGCTAGTCATCAGGACGATGAGTGAAGAAGATCAAGCGGTTGCCAAACGGGTCTGCGATCGACATTTCCCGGCCGCCCCACGGCACTTCCTCCACGCCTGGACGAGCATTCTTGTATCGCATAGCGAGGAGCTCTGCCTGGTATGCGTCAACGTCATCGGTGGCGACGCGCAGGGCAGCGCCGGGGCAGCAATCGCCATGGTGTTCGGACAGGTGCAGCACGCAGCTGCCCCTGGATACCTGCATGTATAAGGGGAGATCCGGCTCGAAGCGATGTTCCCAGTCGATCTTGAATCCAAGAAAGCCGATGTAAAACTCACGGGTCTTGGCTTCGTCGAAGCAGCGCAAGATGGGGGTAACGGTGCCAAGGCTCATGGTCAGGAGATCCTCTCAGCGGTGCTGTTGCGTGGTGTTGCGTTCTCATGGAACAGGTCCGCCAGGTACTCGCAGAGATCGTCCTTCGCGATATCGTTCGGGACGATAAAGTCGGCCGGGCGGCGCTTGCCATCGGGGCCGAGATGGTATGCCTTCCATGCTCCTGGTGAGCCGCTGACGGCAATCAGTGCCCCGAAAATGTTGAATTTCGATTCGTTCATTTGTCACTTCCCCAAAGGCGCCATCTGCCCAGTGCCGCTACCAGCATCAGATAGACGGCGAGAACCGCGCCGGATGCGTCCAGAAGACCAAAGCCGGGAGCGGGCGAGTCAGGGTGGTAGGCGATTCTCAGCGCGCCGGCGATACTGGACGCCATAACTTGCGCTGCGATCCAGAGCGCTCCAGCGCAGCCGAAAAACAGGCGCCAGTACCATTTGAGTTTCATATGATCCCCTTTACGAAACTCTAGCTCATCTGCGAGCGTCAGGTAAGATTATTCAATGAACAGTGTCGAACCAGTATTGATTGAAGGGTGGCTGCGAGCGCGTTCGGTGGCGCGCGGCCTGCCCATGCCGGTCGCGGATCACGGTGGCTGGCGCGTGGACACGCAGCAGCCGGAAGAGCTGCGGCGCTATGTATTCGCGAGGGCGGAGGAGGGCTTGCGTGCGCTGGCCGTGACAATCACTACGCCGAAGGTATTCCTGAAACTCTGCGGCAGCGAGCAGGAGATGCGCGCCCTGGTCGGCTCGCGCTGGCAAATCAAGGAGCCGCGTGTTGTGATGACAGGGGAGGGCTTCGACGCAGTCCAGCGGCCCCTGGCGGCGGGCTACAGCCTGCAACTGACCCGCTACGGCCCCACCGTCGCAGCGCGCATAGTGACTACCGGCGGCGAGCTCGCCGCGAGCGGCTACGCGGCCGAGTCATCAGGCGTATTCATCTACGATCTGATCCGCACGGAAGCGGGCCACCGCCGCCGCGGACTGGCGGCGCATCTGATGCAGACGCTGCGAACGGCGCGCCAGTCATCGGCATCAAGACAAGTCCTCGTTGCCACCGCCGAAGGACGAGAGTTGTATTCGACGCTGGGATGGCACACCCTCTCGCCTTACACTACCGCTGCGTTGTAAACTGGAAGCCTCGGCTAACAGGGAGTAATACCATGATCTTCCGCCAGCTGTATGATTCCACCTCGTCCACCTATACCTATCTGCTGGGCGACAGCGGCGAAGCGCTGCTGATTGACCCCGTCTACGAGCAAGTGCCGCGTGACCTGGCACTGCTGCAGGAGCTGGGCCTGAAACTCGTTGCCACGCTCGATACCCACGTTCACGCCGACCATGTGACAGGCGCCTGGCGCATGCACCAGCGCTGCGGCAGCCGCATTGCACTGTCGGCAGTGGCAAATGCCGAGCTGGTCGACCTGCCCCTGCGCCACGGCGACCATGTCGAATTCGGCAAGCGCTACCTCACCGTGCGCGCCACGCCCGGCCACACCAACGGCTGCCTGACCTTCGTCCTCGATGACAAGAGCATGGCCTTCACCGGCGACAGTCTGCTGATCCGCGGCTGCGGGCGAACCGACTTCCAGCAGGGCAGTCCGCAGCAGTTGTTTGAGTCGGTGCGCGAACAGATCCTGTCGCTGCCGGACGACTGCCTGCTCTATCCCGCCCACGATTACCGCGGCATCACCGTTTCCAGTGTGGGGGAAGAAAAGCGCTTCAACCCGCGCCTGGGTGGCGATGTGGACATCGGCGATTTCAGCGGCTACATGAACAACCTGAACCTGCCGCACCCGAAGCTGATGACGGTCGCCGTGCCCGCCAATATGCGCTGCGGCCAGCCCGAAGGCGAGGCGCCGCCCATCGAAACGCCGGACTGGGCGCCGCTGACCCTGCGTTTCAGTGGCGTATGGGAAATCGAGCCCATGGCGCTGCTGGAGCATGCGTCCGACGCCCAGATCGTGGACGTGCGCGAAGCCCCGGAATTCATCGACCGCCTGGGCCACCTGCAAGGCGCGCGCCTGATGCCGCTGTCCAAGCTGATGGAACGCGTGGACGAACTGGATAAGCAAAAGCCCGTGGTCGCCGTCTGCCGCTCCGGTGCCCGCTCGGCCCAGGCTTGCGTCCTGCTGAGCAAGGCCGGCTTCACCCAGGTCGCCAACCTCGCCGGCGGCATGCTGCGCTGGAAGGTCGAAGGTTTGCCGGTCGCCGCCGAACCAGTCTGAACTATTCCTCGTCCGAGCCGCGATGTTGGCCCTGGCCTTCATCGCGCGCCTCACTATGCCTTGGGTCAGCTAGAACGACCACTCAGGGCATTCCCATTTCCCACATTATCTTCGCGCCGGCGATTGGTTGTGCAATATTGTCGGCTTAAAAAGTATGTTTCGGAATTCCTCAGAGTATTTTTAAATAAGTGCGCGCTGTTTAATTATTGTTTAATATTGCCGGACTCAGCACTTAATCTGATTAATTCCGAGTTAATCTTATTGGAATACGGGCAATTATAATTGCCCTGCATGTTGCGAAAACACGATATGAAACAATTGGTTTCATAAAAAAAATTGCCGCACGTCAAATTACGTGGGAAACTGCTGAGTAGCTATTTCCTTGATAGTAATAATTCCTCCCGTATTTATTCGCTGATATTGAGGTAATCTTGCCTCGGGGTTTTTGCTATTCTTATAGGAGCAACATTGCTTCCCAATAAATGCATATATTCTGCGTTTGTGCGCCTCGGCCTTCATTAATTCATTTTTTCTTTCTTCAGCCATTCAAATGATTTCTAAAGCTCTTTGCCGTCGCCTGGCGGCCGTCGCACAAGCGACTCTGGTCCTTACCGCCCCCGTGGCTTATGCGCAAGGTAATGGTACCGCTGCCACTCATCCGTTCGGCCCTTCGCGTCCAATAGCTGGCCAGTACGTCATCGTGTTCAAGGACAGCGTCGCCAACCCAGCCGCAGAAGCGGAAAACATGATGAAGGGCCGCGGCGGCAAAGTGCTGCGCACCTTCTCCAAGGCAGTGAAGGGCTTCTCGGCTAACCTGCCGGATGCCGCAGCCCAAGCTTTACGCAATAATCCGAACGTTCGCTTTGTCGAGCAAGACCAGACGGTGACGCTCAATGCGACCTCTCTCGAGAACAACGCCACCTGGGGCCTGGACCGGATCGACCAGGCCGACCGTCCGCTCGATTTGCTGTACCACTACTCCGGCACCGGTGCAGGCGTGACGGCATTCATCGTCGACACCGGCATCCGCGCCGATCACACCGAATTTACCGGCCGTATCCTGCCGGGCGCTGATTTTGTCGGCGACGGCAACGGCACCAACGATTGCAATGGCCACGGCACTCACGTCGCAGGCACCGTTGGCGGTACTACCTGGGGCGTTGCGAAGGGCGTCAGCATTGTGCCGGTGCGCGTGCTCGATTGCGCTGGTGCGGCTTCGTGGAGCACGGTAATCGCGGGTATGGACTGGGTAGCGGCCAGCACTCAGCGTCCGGCGGTGGCAAACCTCTCTCTCGGTGGCGGCGCATCAGAAGCGGTCGACGCCGCTGTCGCAGGCGCAATCAGCAAGGGCGTGACAGTAGTAGTGGCGGCGGGTAACAGTAACGCTGATGCTTGCACTGTTTCGCCTGCTCGCGAATCAGACGCAATCACAGTTGGCGCAACTAACGGCCTCGACGCACGTGCATCGTATTCCAACTATGGCACTTGCGTGGATCTGTTTGCGCCAGGCAACAGTATTACTTCGGCTTGGAACACAGGTCCTACTGCATCGAATACGATCGGTGGTACCTCTATGGCTGCACCGCACGTGGCTGGCGTTGCTGCATTGGTGCTTGCAAAGAACCCAACAGCCTCGCCAGCTGCCGTAGCGTCGTGGATCGTCACAAACGCCACACCGAATCGAGTCCTGGCCGCCAGCATCGGTCCTGGTTCTCCCAACCTTTTGCTGTTTACAGGTAGCGAGACCCCAGTGCAACAGCCGGCCAACAAGGTGGTTGCGCTGCAATCGATGGTCGGCAACGCAACTAAATCCGGAGGCAACTGGAAAGCGGCAGCGGTTGTAAAAGTGCGCGATATCAATACCGGCGCCGCCGTTGCCAACGCCACAGTGGAAGGCAGTTTCTCGGCTGGCGGCAATGCAAGCTGTAACACCGACAGCACGGGTACCTGCACGCTTAGCAGCGGCGCGCTCAAGTCGAGCAACACGTCGTCGACCACTCTCACCGCCACCGGCGTGAGCGGAACGCTGATGAGTTACGACCGTAGCCAGAACGCAGTATCGCAAATCGTCATCGCCAAGCCCTGATCAGGCTTAGGCAAAGCCCCGAGCCGGCGCGGTGGAACACCACACCGTCCGGCGCAGGGCGTTCGGGTTCAGACGATTGTCGCGATGTCCGCCGCTGCAATGTGAACACCGACAACCGTCACGAACGTGTGTTGACCTCCTGTTTCTGTAATATCGACGATGGTGTTGGCCGTGCTGGTGTCAAGCGTGAAGGTATTAGTCCCCAACAACACCAGCTTGTCTGCGCCAAGCTCGAAGCCGTTGACCTGATACTTCGACTCTGTTGGCGCGAGATCGACGTCGAATGCATCGGCCTTGCCTGCAACCCCCGTCAGCACGTAGTCGAACGTTCCCAGCTGGTTCGGCGACAGGTTAGCCAGGAACGAACTGCTGGCCGTGTCGCCATCGCCATCGGTCAAAGTGGCCGTGAAATCGAGCTTGATGCCGTTAGCCAGGTTGTTGATCTTGGTAATGAACTGGATCTCAGGAATCTTCACGGTACCTGTGGCCATCGTCAATTGGAGTGCATCGATCAGCTTGCCGGATGCGGCGTCGACGGTGAAGGACTCCAGCTTATGGTCCGCGCCGACGTTTTTGTCGACCAAGACCTGTCCTGAGTCGGTGCCATCCGAATAAATCAGACGATAGTACAGGCGTTCGCCGCCCAGGTAGTCGTACCCGGTGACGGAGTTATCGACAAATATCTTCGCGCTGGTGAACAGCGTGCCTGGATTGGCAACGAAGCTCTCGTCCCCGGTCGTTATGGCGGCGTTGCTGTCGCCTTGCAGATTATTGTTCTTGTTGCCGATCCCGGCAGTGCTGACATTCAAGGCTTTGGTGCCGTCGACGGCTACATGCAATGGTGTTTGCAGATAAGCCTCTGTGCGGTCAGGAGCCCCGAGCTGAACTGCGTCCACCAAATCACTGAGTGGTGCCGTGGGCTTGGCAGCGAAGAACACGACGCTGTCGCTGCCGATGGTCAAGGTGCGTACTGGGTCCGGGCCGCCTGCATCCAGTGTGCCGTTAGCTGTACTTTCCGTCACAGTGGACTGGAAGCCTTCCAACAGGTCGATCGAGTAGGAGCCGTTGGCAAGTGCTGTCAGGGTGAAGTGCTCGACCGTGTTGGCGGTGGCGGCGTTATTATCAAAGTCCCCGGTCAGAGCTCCGGTGAACTGGTAATTGCCGTTGGCATCAGGCGATGCGGCCAGTTCGGTGAATGTCGATGCCGCTCCAGCCAGCGTTGTGCCGTCCGGCCGCACCAGCGTGAACGAATTGAGCGTGATATCGAGCCCCGTC
The DNA here is from genome assembly GCF_044055365.1 of Pseudoduganella sp. UC29_106. Taxonomy (NCBI): domain Bacteria; kingdom Pseudomonadati; phylum Pseudomonadota; class Betaproteobacteria; order Burkholderiales; family Oxalobacteraceae; genus Pseudoduganella; species Pseudoduganella sp. UC29_106. The sequence continues at coordinate 1,467,891 of NZ_CP171977.1, forward strand.
GCGCCCAGCTTGTCCACACCTGAGGCACTGGTCCAGTAACCGAATTGCGGATCAATGACGCCTGTACCAATCAGGTTGCCGAATGCCAGCGACGGCCCATCGTCCTGGATCGAGACGCGTGCACCGATGCCCACGGATGCGGCACTGGTGTCGCCGTCACCATCGGTCACGGTCGCTACCGCCACGAGGGCGGCACTGGCAATGGACAGCGACTCGTCGGGGCTGGCAGCGCCGCCAGTTGGATGCTTGATGGCGTTGTACTGAGCCATGCTGAGCACACCGCTGGTCGAATTGATGGCGATCGCAAACGCGGCCAGCCCACTGGACGATCCGACTCGGCCGACCACCAGACTACCTTCCTTGAACAGGAAAATGCTATCGCCGGCGACGGTGTCGAGGCCGGAGTCAACACCCGCTGCCGACACGTCAAGCGAGTAGGCGGTACTGGCGAGGCCGTCCACGCCGCCAGTGCTCGCACTCGAATTGATTACGGATGCCGTGCCTTGCGCATACCCGGCCGTCATTTGGGTACTGGTGTTAGTGACCCCACTGAACAGCGCGGACACGGCAGCAGCCGTGGTATCGTCCGCATCGGCCTGGACGCCCGCTGTCTCATCATGCCGGACCTGGCCGGTGCCGAGGGCCGCAGCGGCTGTCGGTCCATCATCCTGAATCTGTACGCTCGCGCCGATTGCCGTCGATGCGACAGCGGTGTCGCCATCACCATCGGTGACGGTCGCTACCGCCAGCAGTGCGGCATTGGTAATCGACAGCGAGTCGTCAGGATTGGAAGTATTCGTATGCTTGATGGCGTTGTACTGCGCCATGCTCAACACGCCTGTGGAAGAATTGATCGCGATCGCGAACGCTGCCTGGCCGGCGGCAGAGCCGATCCGGCCGATCACCAGATCGCCTTCCTTGAACAGGAAGATGCTGGTACCGGCAACGGTATCGAGGCCGGAATCGACACCCGCAGTAGATACGGCAAGAGAATAGGCGGTGGTGGCCAAACCGTCCACGCCGCCTGTGCTGGCGCTCGAATTGAGCACAGCCGCCGTGCCTTGCGCGAAACCGGCCGTCATCTGGCTGCTGGTGTTAGTGACCCCACTGAACAGGGCGGAGACGCCGGCGACAGTAGTATCGTCAGCGTCGCCTTGTACTCCCGCTGTTTCGTCATGCCGGACCACGCCGGTGCCCAGGATTGCAGAGGCCGATCGGGCCGTCGTCCTGGATCGACACGCTCGCTCCAATTGCCGTCGATGCGACAGCGCTGTCGCCATCCCCGTCGGTGACGGTCGCTACCGCCAGCAATGCGGCGTTGGTAATCGACAGCGAGTCGTCAGGATTGGAAGTATTCGTGTGCTTGATGGCGTTGTATTGCGCCATGCTCAGCGCGCCTGTGGAAGCATTGATTGCGATCGCGAACGCTGCCTGGCCACTGGCAGAGCCGATGCGGCCGATTACCAGATCGCCTTCCTTGAACAGGAAGATGCTGACGCCAGCGACCGTATCGAGGCCGGAGTCAACGCCTGCGGTGGACACGGCAAGGGAGTAGACGGTGCTGGCTATACCGTCGGCGCCGCCGCTGCTGGCACTCGAATTGATCACCGCCGCTGTGCCTTGCGCGAAGCCGGCCGTCATCTGGGTGCTGGTGTTGAGCACCCCGCTGAACAGGGCGGAGACGCCGGCGGCAGTAGTATCGTCAGCGTCGGCCTGCACGCCCGCCGTTTCGTCATGCCTTACCACGCCGGCGCCCAATGTCGCAGAGGCGGTCGGGCCGTCATCCTGGATCGATACGCTCGCGCCGATTGCCACGGATGCTGCGCTGGTGTCGCCATCACCATCGGTGACGGTCGCTACGGCCAGCAATGCGGCATTGTCAATCGACAGGGACTCGTCAGCGTTCGAAGTCGTCGGATGCTTGATGGCGTTGTACTGCGCCATGCTAAGCACGCCGGTGGAAGAATTGATCGCGATGGCGAACGCTGCTTGGCCGCTGGCAGAGCCGATACGGCCGACTACCAGATCGCCCTCCTTGAACAGAAGAATGCTGATGCCTCCGACAGTGTCGAGGCCAGAGTCGACGCCCGCAGATGAGACGGCAAGAGAGTAGACAGTGGTGGCCAGCCCGTCCACACCGCCAGTGCTGGTGCTTGAATTGATCACGGACGCCGTACCTTGCGCGAAGCCGGCCGTCATCTGGGTGCCCTTGTTTGTCACTCCATTGAACAGGGCGATTACGCCGGCAGCCGTGGTATCGTCCGCGTCACCCTGTACGTCTGCCGTTTCGTCATGCCGGACGATGCCAGTTCCCAAAGTTGCGGCGGCTGCCGGCCCGTCGTCCTGAATCTGTACGCTCGCGCCAATTGCCACCGATGCGACACTGCTGTCGTTGTCGCCATCTTTGACGGTCACAACCGCCAGCAGTGCGGCATTGGCAATCGACAACGAGTCGTCAGGGTTGGAAGTCGTCGGATGCTTGATGGCGTTGTACTGGGCCATGCTGAGCACGCCCGTGGTGGAGTTGATGGAAACCGCAAACGCTGCCTGCCCACTGGAGGAGCCTATCCGGCCGACTACCAGATTGCCTTCCTTGAACAGGAGGATGCTGGTCCCGGCGACCGTATCGAGGCCGGAGTCGACGCCTGCAGCCGACACGGCAAGGGAGTAGACGGTGCTTGCCAGGCCGTCGACGCCGCCAGTACTTGTGCTCGAATCGATCACGGATGCCGTACCTTGCGCATAGCCGGCCGCCATCTGGCTGCTAGTGTTAGTGACTCCACTAAACAGGGCGGACACGCCGGCAGCGGTGGTATCGTCCGCATCGCTTTGATTGCCGAACGTTTCGTCATGCCTGACCAGACCTGCGCCCAGCGCTGCTACGGCCGTTGGCGCGTCGTCTGCAAAACCGATATCTTCTAGCGGGGTTGCGCTGTCACTGCCTGTCTGAAGCTTGAAATTACCGATATCAAATTTTGCGTTATTTGCGCCAGATCCTGTGTTGTCGAGCTCAACTCGATTGTGCGTCTGGGTCGTCGTGTATTCAACGGTGTAGTTTGCCTTCACCCCGGTAACAGTGGCAATGCCGGTGCTGTTATCAATCGAAATGCTCAAGTTCGGGTCGTTAACCGATCCATCTGATTTTTCGATAATGGTGCCGGCGGAGTTCCTGATGGTGACCGACGTGATTTTGATGGGTGTGCCGTCATTATGCAGACCACTGATATAGTTGGCGCCTGTTTCCAGCGCTGTGTTGAACGCGGTGATCTTGAGGGTGCCGGCCCCACTGGCAGGTTGCGTTTGCGAAACGACGAAGGACGCCATTGTCGCGGCGGCCAGCCCCTTAAATTGGATGTCTGCTGCAGTCGTGGCCTCAGCGTGGGTGAGATCCGGCACGGTGTAGCGCGGGTCGGCATTGGTCACGAAGGTGAAGATCAGCCCCTTGCCCGGAACGATCATCTGGTTGTCGGTACCGATCGTCGCATCGGTACCGCCCTGGCTTGAATTGACTGTGCCACCGTTCTCGGCATTAGCTGACGTCACCACTAGGGCCACTTCGTCCCCGGCGGTATTGGTGTCCTCGGGCTTGCCAAACATCAGGAACAGGTTTTGCCCGGAGGGCGCCTTTTCAAGGCTGAAGCTTTGCAGAGTGTTGACTTGGTATTTTAATTTATTTGTTAAAAAAACAAGCTCATTCGTGTCATTAGGATCCGGGTGAGCTAGTGGGCCATACTGTGCCAACCACAACTTAGCACCGGTTGCTCCGACATCACCCCCGACACCAGTGTCAATGTAAAGGGCAAATGACAATTTGCCGTTCGGATCCGCAGCACCGCCGGCAGTCCCTTCCCTCGCGAGGACAACATTATTGTTGTCTTGATACACATACAGGAAGATTTTCCTGCCTGCCGTAGTGGTGAGCCCGCTGTCGGAACCGTTGCCATTAGAGATTACGAACCCAACATCACTCACATTTGGGCCAAACGACAATGCATTGGCACCGTCCGGAGTTGCACTGGTGGCGCCGCTGACTGCAGCGCCAGTTGGGCTTCCCTGTCCGGTTCCCGTGTTTGCCGCCGTTACCAATCCGAGAACAGTATCGAACGGGTCTGGAAGGTTGCCAACCGATGCGTCGTTGGTGGCAAGAGTTCCTTGGACATATTGAAGCCCGCCTGATTCGTCGATCTGAAGAACGCTCATGATTGCCTACCTCGAAAAATGACCACGGCCGCAATGGCTGACCGCGAGGTCGAACTAGCGAAGAAAATCGATTCTTTTCGTTAAATGAATTGATAGTTAATTTATCAACTATTGCCGTCAATTCACCCAGCTTTGTTGCAATGCAACCATTGAAGCGTAACCCTTCTGGTACAAGTCGGTAATACGTCAAATGCGCTATATTGAAATTGACTAATCGCCAATGACAATTTCGATTTTTTGGTGTTGGCAGGGAGATAAAACCAGCAGTTTTTACGCCGCTGGGTACTATTGGTTGATTGCGGCGGCATTATTACTTTTTCAAACGAAATAGATATTCTTCTAAACTCCGTTGAGATTAGCTGGAGGAAATTTAGATAGAAATAATATTTCAAATTATTCAAATATTAATTTTATGTTCTTGTTAGCTTTTTACAATTTGATATCTAATTTTGGCCGTATATGCTAACTATCGATTGGCAAGTGCTGAGTGACACAACAAAACTAGGGTGGGGGGTCATATGCACTTATTTTCGAGCGCGTTGCTCGCGATCTATCGCGCGTCCACAGAGGAAACGCTGCAGGAGTTCCAGACAGCGGCGATCCACTCGTTGCATGAGTGTTTTCAATTCGATGCCGTGGTCCTGGGAGCGACGCAGTTTTATTCCAGGCCAGGCATTTACATAATTGGTGCGCATATTGATGGGTTGCCGCGCACTTTTATGGATGACTATCTTCCGCTTTTATCGCGTGACCCGATCATGCGGTCGCTGCTTGCCGGTTTGAATCGCCCGTTGCTGGCAGATCTGCATTTTTATTATCAAAATCTTAATCTGGTGGCGCTGGCTGATTTTGCGGATCAATATCATCTGCATCAAGTTATGACTTTTGGTGATATGCCTCGCTCGGGACACCCGACCAGGTGGATCATGTTTTTCATGGACGGGGAGTCAGGTTTCTCTCCGGCTCAGCAGAAACGCCTGGCAAACTTATGGCCGCATATTTCCCAAGCAACATCGATCTGCGACGGAAGAGTTACGGCGCTGCGCAACCTGGCTCCGCCGACCTTCGCATTGGCGCTGCTTAATCATTGCGGAGAGATTGAGTATGCCGATGCGCGGTTCGTTGAACTGTTGCAGCTCGAATGGCCGGAGCGCGACATTGCATGCGCGGCCCGGCAGGTGCAGGCGCAGTTGCTGGAGGCGCGCACATTCAAAGGGAAGTGCATCGAGATCACGATGGTGCCCGACTCCGCATCCGTTTGCCAGGCGCGGCCGACTGCAGCCTTGGCGGCCATGACTCCGCGCGAAACCTTGGTGGCCCGGCGTTTCGCAGCGGGCTTAAGCCACAAGGAAGTGGCCCGCGAACTCGGCATTTCTCCCAACACGGTGCGCACGCAGCTAACGCACATCTATTCAAAGCTCCGCCTGCACGACAAGGGCGCACTCGCCAACTACCTGCTGTCGCAAACTGCAGGCGGTTCGCCCGACCGACCTCACTAGCAGCCCCGGACAGAACATGGCCGAATAGCCGGGGGCAATAGCCCGGGGGCAGATCTGACCCCAAAAAAATGCCCGCCAAGGCTTGCGCCAGGGCGGGCGAAGTGCCAAGCCGGGAAGGCTTAGTTCGATTCGGGGTGCAGGTTCTTGCGGAAGAACGCGTCGATGTAGGTTTGTACGTGGCGCTTGGCGGTGCGCGAGGATACGCCGTGCTTGGCGCCCGGGTAGGTCATCAGCTCGAACTGCACGCCGCGGTTTACCAGCGCGTCGATCATCTTGGTCGTGTTGGTGAACAGGACGTTATCGTCGGCCATGCCGTGGATCAGCAGCAGCTTGGATTTGAGGCCGTCCACGTGGGCGAACACGGTGGACTGCTTGTAGCCGTCTTCGTTCTCGGACGGCTTGTCCATGAATTGCTCGGTGTAGTGGGTGTCGTACAGGCGCCAGTCAGTGACAGGTGCGCCCGATACGCCGGCTGCGATCTTGTCCGAGCCTTGCGACAGCAGGCGCAGGGACATGAAGCCGCCGTAGCTCCAGCCGTACACGCCGATGCGCTTCGAATCGACATAGGACTGCGTGCCCAGCCAGTCAACGCCTGTCAGCTGGTCTTCCACTTCCACCTTGCCCAGGTTGCGGTAGATGGCGTCGGTGAATACGCGTTCGCGGCGCGAGGAGCCGCGGTTATCCAGGCGGAACACCACATAGCCCTGCTGCGCCATGTACTGGTCGAAATGGGCGCCGTCCCACTTGCGCTGCACGTGCTGGGCGTGCGGACCGCCGTAGGTCGACAGGTAGACCGGGTATTTCTTGCTCGCGTCGAAGTGCCAGGGCTTGATCACCGAGTAGTACAGGGTCTGGCCATCCTTGGCCTTCATGCTGCCGAATTCCACCGGCAGCAGGTCGGACTTGTACTTGTAGTACGGATGCGATTCGTTGACTTCATTCTTCTCCAGCCACGCAACCAGCGAACCATCCGGACGGCGGATCGAAACCTGTGGCGGATTGGCCGGATCGGACCAGGTGTCCACGAACACTTCGCCGTGGCGCGAGAAGGAGGAATCGTGCCAGCCATCGGCCTGGGTCACGCGCTTCGGCTTGTCGGCAGTGGAGCCGTTCAGGGCCAGCGCGTACACCTGCTTGTCGTACACCGCATCCTTGTTGGCGGACACGTAGACCTTGCCGGCTTTTTCGTCCACGGCCAGCAGGTCGTCGAAGCCCCACTCGCCCTTTGAGATGGCGTGCTGCAGCTTGCCGTTCATGTCGTACAGGTACAGGTGGTTGCGGCCGGTGCGCTCGGACGACCAGATGAAGCCCTTGCCGCTATCCAGGAAGCGCAGGTCGTCGCTGATGGTGGTCCAGGTCTTGGCGGTTTCGGTCAGCATGGGACGCTGCGCCAGCGTGCCGGCATCGACGGAGATCAGCTCCAGCGTTTTCTGGTCGCGCGACTGGCGCTGGAAGAACAGGGCTTTCGCATCGGCGCTCCAGTCGGCGCGCACCAGGTAGATATCCTTGTTGGCGCCCAGGTCCACGTCGCGGATCACGCCCGTTTCAGGCGACACGATCTTCAGGCCCACGACGGCGTTCTTGTCGCCGGCAGCGGGGTAGCGCTGCTCGACCACGTCGGTGCGGTCGGCGTAGATTTCGAAGCGGCGCGCGACAGGCACCTGGGCTTCGTCGTACCAGCGGAAGGCGAGGGCGGAATCGTCCGGCGCCCAGTAGTAGCCGGTGAACTGGTGCATCTCTTCCTGCGCCACGAATTCCGCTTCGCCGTTATGCACGGTGCCCTTGCCGTCGGTGGTCAGCTGGCGTTCCTTGCCGGTCTTCAGGTCGATCACGAACAGGTTCTGATCGCGCACGAAGGACACGTATTTGCCCTTTGGCGAAATCTTCGGATCGATCACATTGCCGGTGGCGACCAGGCGGGCCTGGTCAGGTTTGGTCAGGTCAACCAGGTACAGGTTGCCGGCCAGTGGGACCAGCAGTTGCTTGCCGTCCGGCGACCAGCTGTAGGAAATGATGCCTTTCAGGGCGGCGGTGCGGGCGCGCTCGCGGCGGGCTTTTTCCGCGTCGGACAGGTTTTCTTCAGGCGCCAGCACCTTGGAGTCGACCAGGCGGCGCGCGGTCTTGTCCTTCATATTGTATTCCCACAGGTCGAGCTGGTACTGGTTGTCTTCACGGCCACGCAGGAAGGTCACGCGGGCGCCATCCGGCGACACTTTCAGCGCGCGCACGCCCGGGCCGGACAGGGACGGGTCGGCGTGGATGCGGTCCAGGGTGAGGCGCTCAGCCGAAGCAGAACCGGCGGCCAGCAGGGCCAGGAAGGAGAGAATAAAACGCATTTATGTCCCGAAGAATTTTCTGGTTACGAATCGCAAGACAATACCAGAGCTTGCTCCTCTGGATATTCGGAATCGCGGGGATTCGGCCAACTTTCGTTCGGCTAAAACCGGAAGGGCTAGTGTCAGCCTGGATGTGGCAGACACTTGTTCAGCGCCCGCGGCAGGGAACAAGTGTCTGGCACTTTAGTGCCTGACACTAGCTTTTTCAGGTTTCAAGGCGGCGCAGAGTCAGCTTGTGCATCGACCACGTCAGCAAAACAGCCGCCACGGTGAGCCCCACCACCAGCCCAATCCAGAACCCGGCCGCCGCCATCGGCTGCGCCGGCGCGAACGGCACCCATGTTGGCGCCAGCCCCAGCACGCAGCCCAGCGGCAGCGCGAACACCCAGAACGCCAGCAACTGGATCTGCATCGGCTGCCGCGTCACCTTGTAGCCCCGAATCGCGCAGGAAGTCGCAACCTGCGTCGCGTCGGACAACTGGAATATCGCGGCGAACAGCAGCAGGTGCACGCATAGAGCCTGCACCGCCGCGTCGCTCGTATAAGCCGCCGCGATCTGGTAACGGAACAGTGCAATAAAGACCGCCGACAAAACGGCGAAAGCGAGCGCCATCCCCACGCCCACCCACGAAGCAAAGCGCGCCCGCGCCGGATTGCCTTCACCCATGGCCTGGCCGACGCGGGTCACGGTGCCGATGCCGAAGGAAAGTGGCACCATGAACACCAGCGAGGAGAAATTCAGCGCGATCTGGTGCGCGGAAACTTCCTCCACGCCAAAGCGCGCCACCAGCAGGCTCACCGCGCCGAACGCGCTGACTTCCGCGAAATAGGTCACGCCGATCGGCAGTCCGAGACGCAGCATGCTGCGGATCTCGGGCCAGTGCGGCCATTCCCAGTGCGTGAAGGGATAAGTCTGGCGATAGGGCTCGGCGAAGCGTATCCACGCCACCATGCAGGTCAGCATCAGCCACATGCAGCAAGCCGTGGCGACGGCGCAGCCGACGCCGCCCATGGCGGGGAAGCCGAAGCGGCCGAAGATCAGCACCCAGTTCACGCAAATATTGAACAGCAGCCCCACGATGGCGATCACCATCACGGGCTTGGTCTGGTTGATGCTGGCGCTGTAGCCATACAGCGCGCGGTAGGCCGCAAAGGCGGGCAACCCGAAGCTGATGATGTGGACGAACAGCGAAGCGCGCGCATTCACTTCCGGCGCCATGTGCAGGTGGTTGAACAGCAGCGTGGCGAGGTTGGCCAGCAGCGCCGCAACTACGCCGACAGCCAGTGAAGTCCATAAAGCCTGCCGCACGGAATGGGGAATCCTGCCGAATTCGCCCGCGCCCACCTCGTGCGCTACCACGGTATTCATCGCCATCATGGTGCCGCTGACCGTAACGATGATGATGGACCAGATGGACGCGCCGAGCGACACGGCCGCCAGTTCGGCGGCGCTGGTGTGGCCTGTCATCGCCACGTCGGCCACGCCCATGCCCACCGTCGCCAGCTGTCCGATCAGCACCGGCCAGGCCAGCTTCCACAGGGAGGCGGCTTCTTTGCGGATATTCCCAATCGTGAAGGTGTAGGGCATGCGGATGTTGTATCGTTGACAAAAAGAGCGATTCTACTGGAGTAGGAAATTGTTACAAGGTCCTGTATGCTCACGGCCCTTTTACCGCGTTGGATGAGCATGACGCCGGCGCGGCGCATGAATATTGGAGATAGCATGAAACGCCTGATTATCCTGGCCAGCCTGGCCGCCACCCTGCTCAGCCAAGCCGCTGCCGCAGGTGAATTAACCCTGTTTGCCGGCGAAGGTTTCCGCGGCCCGTCCGTCACCTTGCGTGACGGCAGCAACAACTTCGTAGACCTGGGCTTTAATGACCGCGCCTCGAGCATGATCGTGCGCTCCGGCCAGTGGGAAGTGTGCGAGCACCGCGACTTCCAGGGCGCCTGCGCCGTATTCGGCCCCGGCGAATATCCGCGCCTGGCGCGCTTCGAGAATGCCATTTCGTCGGCGCGCCAGGTTGGCGGCGGCGGCGAATGGCGCGAACGCCATCGTGACCGCATGCGCGACCGCGACCACGATGGCGTCGATGACCGCTATGAGCGCGATGACCGCGACGGCAACTGGCAGGGCGGCTATCAGGGTGGCCAGGGCGGCTATCAAGGTGGCCAGGGCGGCTACCAGGGCGGCGGCCAGGCCCGCGGCGCAGTCGAACTGTTCGACGGCGATAATCTGTCCGGCCGCGCCATCGGCATCAGCGGCGACGTGCGCACGCTGCAGGACGTCGGCTTCAACGACCGCGCCAATTCCATGATCATCCACGAAGGTGTCTGGGAACTGTGCGAGCACGCCGACTACCGCGGCCAGTGCTTCACCTTCGGCCCGGGTCGATACACCTACCTGCCGAATTTGCGCGACCGCCTGTCCTCTCTGCGCCGCGTGCGTTAATCCTCTGCTAAGCTATGCTCTCCCGGATCTTCACCTGGAGAGCAAGCCGTGGAATACAAGGATTACTACGCGACACTTGGCATCCCCAAGACCGCCGGCGAAGATGAAATCAAGAAGGCGTACCGCAAGCTGGTGCGCAAGTACCACCCGGACGTCAGCAAGGAACCGGATGCGGATGCCAGAACCAAGGAGCTCAACGAAGCCTACGGCGTGCTGAGCGACCCCGAAAAGCGGGCCGCCTACGATGAGCTGGGGCAGGGCGGTTTCCGCGCCGGCCAGGACTTCCATCCGCCGCCGGACTGGGGTTCCACCTTCGAAGGCGATCCCAGCGATTTCTTCGCCGACCTGTTCGCCCATGTGGGCGGCGGGCGCGGCCGCGGCGGTGGAGGAGGTTTCCGCATGCGCGGTGACGACAGCCACGCCACCATCCAGATCGACCTGCAGGACGCCTACAACGGCGCCCAGCGCACCATCAGCTTGCGCATGCCCGAGGTCGACGAACAGGGCCGCGTGGTCACGCGCGAGAAAACCCTCAACATCAATATCCCCAAGGGCGTCACTGCCGGTCAGCAATTGCGCCTGAGCGGCCAGGGCCAGCCCGGCGCGGGCGGCGGCGAGCCGGGCGACCTTTATCTGGAAATCGCGTTTACGCCGAGCACCATCTACCGCGTGGAGGGGCGCGATGTGTATGAAAACGTGCCGGTCGCGCCGTGGGAAGCCGTGCTGGGCGGCGAGATCGATGTGATTACGCCATCAGGAAAGGTCACGGTCACGGTGCCGGCAGGAAGCCAGGGTGGACGCAAGCTGCGCCTGAAAGGCCGCGGCATCCCGGCGGCTGGCGCCAGCGGCACGGCGGGCAATCTGTATCTGATCCTTGAAGTCGCGCTGCCGCCGGCCGACAACGACAAGGCGCGCGCGCTGTACGAACAGATGGCGCGCGAGCTGAACTTCAATCCGCGAGGCTAGATCATGAATACCATCTTCAATTGCGTGCTGCTGGACGAGTCGGCGCTGAACCTGGAAGAACTGGCCCGCGCCTGCGCGGTGGAGCCGGAGTGGGTAGTGCACCATGTGCGTTCGGGTATTTTGCTGGGCGGGACGGAATCGCGTCCGGAAGCGTGGCGCTTCACCAGCGTGGACCTGGTACGGGCCCGCCAGATCAGGCGTATTGAACAGGATTTTGACGCCAACGAAGAACTCGCGGCGCTGGTGGTGGACCTCAGCGAGGAGGTGCAGCGCCTGCGAACCCGCCTGCGCGCCCTCCACGGCTGACCCCGTGTAACGTCCGGGGTCAGGCACAATTTGTTACATCAGCCCGCTTAGCGGGACTGATCGTTGCCGCCGCCGCGCGAGCCGGAATTCTCGCCGCGCGACTGGTTGCCGCTGCCTTGCTGGCCGGCGCCACGGCCCGATTGCTGGTTGCCCTGGTCATCGGAAGACTGCTGATTGCGCCAATCGTCCGATTGCTCGTTGCGCGATTTGTCCGACTGCTGGCTGTCGCCGCGATTGCCCATGCCGGAACGTTGGCCACCTTCCTGTGCCTTGCGCATGTCCTCATCTTCCGCGGTCAGTTGGCGGCCTTTCTGGCCCGACTGCTGGCCTCCGGATTGCTGGCTGCCGGATTGCTTGTTGCCTGATTGCTGGCTGCCTTGCTGGCCCGACTGGCGGCTGGACTGATTCTGATCCTGTTGGGAGTTGTCGTCATCGCGGCTGCCGCTGCTGCCTGCGCCGCTGCTTTGCTGGTTACCGCTCTGCTGGTTGCCACGGTTCTGGTTGTTGCCTTGGTTCTGCGATGCCATGATCTGTCTCCTTTCTGTTCGGTGTGAAGCTAGGGGTCATGCTAGGCTTCTGACCGGGCAGGGGGTGTAGGCGCACGCCCCGGTGCCTTGTAGGACTGGCTCCTAGAAAGGACGGTGAGGCAGGTTATGGTCGAGGGTGATAAATTGCTGCCTCAGCCACTTGCCGGCCGGACCTAATTCGTTGTCGCCGCGATGGATCACGTACATCGGATACATCAATTCGCTGCCTTCCTGAACCTGCAAGCGGACCAGCCGGCCTTCCCGCAAATCGTCCGCTACCATGGCCTCCGGCATCTGCCCCAGCCCACGCCGCCGCGCAGCAGCGCATGTTTCGAGCCGAGGTCGCCCAGCCGCCAGTCGCGCAGGGCCTGCACGCCAAAGTCCTGGCCTTCCGTCAGGTGGGAGCGGTCGGTCACCACCAGCTGCAGATGCTCGCGCAGTAGCGAGGTTGGCAGCACGCCTTCGATCTGCGCCAGCGGATGCCGGGGTGAGCAGACGGGCATCATCTTCACATGCCCTGCCGCGTGCCGCTCCAGGTCAGGACCACCCGCGGTCACCAGTCCGGCCACGCCGAGCTGGCAGCGGCCTTCCTTCACCAGCAGGGTCACGCCGCCCAGCGCTTCCGTATGCAGCCGCAGCGACACGGTCGGGAACTCTGTCTGGAAGGCTTCCAGCACGCGCACCAGCAGGCAGGTGGGGAACATGATGTCCACCACCAGGGATACCTCAGGCTCCAGTCCCTGGCCCAGCGCCTTGGCGCGTGAACGCATGCCGTCCACCTTGCTGGCCACGGCGCGCGCGTCGGCCAGCAGCGCCTTGCCCGCCTCGGTGAGCACTGGCTTGCGCTTGCTGCGGTCCAGCAGCTCGATATTCAGCTGTTCTTCCAGGTTGGCGATCGTGTAGCTGACCACCGATTGCGTGCGGTGCAGGGCGCGCGCCGCGTGGGCGAAGCCGCCATGTTCGATGACGGCAATGAAGACGCGCAGTTGTTCGAGGGTGGGCAGTCCGGGGTCACGCATAATCAAGAATATCGATGCTATTAATAGATAAAAACCAGGTTTTCTCGATATTAAACCCGTTCTATGATGACTGCAATCTACTAATTGTTCCTCTAAGGAGTCCCAACATGGCAAAAGTTCTGCACATCAATAGCAGCGTTCGCACCGAAGGTTCCCTGTCGCGCCAGCTGTCGTCCGAGTTCGTAGCAAAGTGGAAAGCCGCCAACCCGGCTGACACCGTCGTCGAACGCGACCTGGCCGCCAACCCAGTGCCGCACCTGACCGAGCAAATGATGGGCGCCTTCTTCACCCCGGCCGAGCAGCGCAACGCCGAGCAAGCCTTCGTGGTGAAGACTTCCGATACGCTGGTCGACGAGCTGCTGGCTGCCGACGTGATCGTGATCGGCGCACCGATGTACAACTTCTCCGTGCCGTCCACCCTGAAGGCATGGATCGACCACGTAGCCCGCGCCGGCCGCACTTTCCAGTACGGCGCCAACGGCCCTGAAGGCCTGGTCAAAGGCAAGAAAGTGTATGTGTTCACCGCTTCCGGCGGCGCCTACAGCGAAGGCCCGGCAGCAGCCTACGATCACCTGGTGACCTTCCTGCGCACCTTCCTGGGCTTCATCGGCCTGACCGACGTGAGCTTCATCCGCGCCGAAGGCGTGGCAATGGGCGAACAGGCTGTGGCGGACGCCATCGCCAAGAGCCGCAAGTCTATCGACGAGCTGGTAGCTGCGTAAGCGACCGCACTGTCTTAACCCTGAAGTGACCTTGGGCAAGGAAGCGGCTGGCTTTCTTGCCCTTTTTTCATTATGCTGATGAGCATGAAAAAATTGCTCACCATCATTTTTGCCAGCCTGCTGTGCTCCGCCACGGCTATCGCCGCCCCCGCCAACAAGCCGGAAGAAATCAAGGCCATCACGCAGGTCGCCGACGATTTCCAGTCCGCTCTCAAGACCAAGAACCACAAGCAGCTCGCCTCGCTGATGCTGAACGCGAACATCCTGTTCACGTCGCCGGCATCGGACGAGTACGTGCGGAAGGCGCGCGAAGAGTCCGATCCGAACACCGATGGTGTGCGCGCAGGCGGCTTCCACGACTTTGCCGGCTTCCTCAAGCGCGAAAAGCGCCAGGTGGAAGAGCGCTTCAGCAACCTGAAGATCACGCAGGACCGCGACGTGGCCTGGATGCTGTTCGACTATGAATTTGTCATCGACGGCAAGGTGCAGAACGATGGCGTGGAAGCCTGGCAGCTGGTCAAGCGCGACGGCAAGTGGAAGATCTACTCGGTGACCTGGTCCGTCAATCCACGCGATTGAGCCCCGGCAGGTATCATGTAAACAATATGCCCGCTCCGGAGAGTCCATGAAACGCCTGCACATGCTCGTCATCGACCCGCAGAACGACTTCTGCGACCTGCCAGTGAGCTATCTGCCGGAGAACCCGGCCACGCGTACCGCGCATGCGCCGGCCCTGCCGGTGCCAGGCGCGCACCAGGACATGCTGCGCCTCGCAGGCCTGATCAATCGCGGCCGCAAAGGCATCGCCGCCATTACTGTCACGCTCGACTCGCATCACCGCTACGACGTGGCCCATCCCACCTACTGGGTCGCCAGTGACGGCGGGCCGGTACAACCCTTCACGCAGATTGCCGCCGCCGACGTGCGCGCCGGGAAGTTCACCCCGCGCGACGCCGCCGTGCGGGAACGCACGCTCGCCTATCTGGATGCGCTGGAAGCAGCAGGGCGCTACCAGCTGATGGTCTGGCCCGTGCATTGCGAGATCGGTTCCTGGGGCCACAATGTGCACGAGGATGTGCGCGAGGCCTACAACCACTGGGAAGACCAGAAGCTGGGGGTGGTGGAGAAGGTGAGCAAGGGTTCCAGTCCCTGGACCGAACACTATTCCGCCGTAATGGCCGAAGTGCCCGACCCGCAGGACCCGCACACGCAGCTGAACCGGCAACTGATCGACAGCCTGTCCAGCGCGGAGCTGATTTTCATCGCTGGTGAAGCCAGCAGCCATTGCGTGAAGGCGACCACCGAACACATTGCCGATCACATCGACCCGGCCAAACTCGTGCTGATCACCGATTGCATGAGCGCCGTCACAGGCTTCGATAGCCAATTCAAGGACTTCATCCAGCGCATGCAGCAGCGCGGCGCGCGCCTCGCGCAGTCAGGCGACGTGCTGCAGGAATTGCTGGTGAACGCAGGACGATAAATCATGATTCCAGTTGTACGCAGTCTGCTCGAAACCGACCTTTATAAATTCACGATGTGGCAGGCGCTCCTGCACGGCCACCCCAACTCGATCACCGAATACGAATTCGTCTGCCGCAACAAGCCGGCACTGATGCCGCTGGCGGACCTGAAGGCGGAAGTGGAAGAACAGCTGGACCATCTCTGTTCGCTGTCCTTCAAGGAGGACGAGCTCTCCTACCTGCGCTCCCTGCGCTATATGAAGAGCGACTTCGTGGACTTCCTGACCGTATTCCGCTTCCAGCGCAAGTTCATCCACGTGAGCACCGAAGGTGAGTCGCTTGTCATCCACGCTGCCGGGCCGCAGGTGCACGTGATGGCCTTCGAGATCTTCGTGCTCTACATCGTCAATGAGTTGTATTTCCGGCGTGCGGAGCAGAAGGCGGCATGGGACGAAGGTTGCAGACGCCTGGGCGTAAAGATCGCCGCGCTGCAGAAATTCGGCGCAGAGACGCGCCTGCGCCACCCACTGGAAATTTCGGACTTCGGCTTGCGCCGCCGCTTCTCTGCTGCCTGGCACGATGAAGTGGTGCAGCGGCTGGCGAAGGAAGTGCCGGAGTATTTCAAGGGCACTTCCAACGTCTACCAGGCATTCAGGTTCGGCCTGGTGCCGATCGGGACCATGGCCCACGAATACATGCAATCCTTCCAGGCCTTCGGCGTGCGCCTGCGCGACTTCCAGAAGGCGGCGCTGGAGGAGTGGGTGCAGGAATACCGCGGCGATTTGGGCATCGCACTGACCGACGTCGTCGGCATGGATGCCTTCCTGGACGACTTCGATCTCTATTTCGCCAAGCTGTTCGACGGCCTGCGCCACGATTCGGGCGATCCCATCTTGTGGGGCGAAAAGGCCATCGCACACTACACGGCGCTGCGCATCGATTCGAACACCAAGCGCCTGGTGTTTTCGGACGGCCTCGATTTCGATACGGCCTTCCGTATCTATCAGCACTTCGCCAACCGAATCATGGTCGGTTTCGGCATCGGTACCTGGCTGACCAACGATATGGGCGTCACGCCATTGAACATCGTGATGAAACTCATACGCTGCAATGGGCAATCGGTGGCCAAGCTTTCCGATTCTCCGGGCAAGACGCTGTGCAAGGACGAGACCTTCCTCGCCTACCTGCGCCAGGTATTCCACCACACGGCTTCCTGACACCTCCGCGCAACACTCCTTTTTAATTGCGTTGACATGGCAAAAACGCACTGTTAGCATCCGCGTTATCGATAACAGTTAACGATAACAAGCGGCGGCATTCGCCGACAATAAAAGGAGACGCAATGAGGAAGACCCCCAAGCGGTGCGGGCGGCCAGTCGCCACGCACACGCCCCAGTTCGCGCTCGCGATTCTTGCCAGCGCCGGTTTGTTCAATGCCCATGAAGTACTGGCGCAGGAAGCTGGCGCCAAACCGCCTTCGGAAAGCCAGACCGTAATCGTTACCGGCACCGTTGGCGCCACCGAAGCAAAGCGCGCCAACGTGTCCTATTCGGTGCTGGACGCCAAGGACCTGGGCAAATTCACCCCCATGAGCGCGGACGACTACCTGCGCGATATGCCCGGTGTGGTCGTGGAATCGAATGAAGGCGTGGCGCGCAATGAATCGTTCACGCGCGGCATGACGGTAGGCACCGGCAGCCCGACTTCGGGTAATTTCTGGACCAGCTATCTGGAAGACGGCCTGCCCGTGGTGGCCGTCAAATTCAACAACTTCCAGGACTCAAACTTCCTGCGCACCGACCTTAGTATCAGCCGCGTGGAATCCGTGCGCGGCGGCTCCGCCGGCACTTCAGTCGCTTCGTCGGCTGGCGCTGTATTCAACTACATCAATGGGCCCATCAAGCCGGGCGCCACGGTGTCCACCCGCTTCGGCTTCGAGGGGGACGATCCACATCTCTCGTGGAAGCAGGTCGACGCGCTGTACGGCTGGCGCAACGAGGCCGGCGACCTGCGCGCCAGTGTCTCCGGTTTTTATCGCACTTCGACGGGCGCTGCCGATCCGGGCTATCCGCTAAACCTGGGAGGACAGGTCAAGGCGCGCGTGATGAAGGACTATCGCACGGATTCGGGTGGCAGCGGCCGTATCGGCGTCACGCTCAAGCACCTGGATGACCGCAACTCCTGGAATGGACAGTTCACGGTCCCCGTCTATGGCTACCTGAATCCCACGCCGGCGCCAGGCTTTGGCCGCAATCCGGATTTCTTCCTGCATGGCGGCCAGCACACCGTTCGCACCGATGCAGTGAACGGTCCGGGCAGCACGGTCTACCACGATCCGGAGAAGGGCGCGAACTACAAGCAGGATGCGATCTGGATCACCTGGGACCACGAAACCGGCGGCCGCTGGAGTTTCAATACTGCCCTCAAGGCACAGGACAGCCTGGCTTATGTGCAGCAGGGGATCGCCGGCGCCAGTCCGATCTCGCTGTGGGACGTGAATACCTTTCAGTCGGCCTTCATCGTCAACCAGGGCGTGGGCGCGGCAGCTACGGCCAATCTGAATCGCAAGGCCGGCTACTACGAGCTGTATGACATTGGCACCGGAGCCCTGCGTGCCCGGGTAGCGAACAACGTCGGCGTTTCGAACGGCATCAACTACCGCACCGGCGGCGCCTGCCCGGCCGGCACGGCCACCAGCCCGGCGCAGTGTGTGACCTTCACCAATCTGCCGAACGCTGACTATGACCTGGGTGGCGGCGTGGTGAACGGCGTGATGATTCCATCCACCAGCGGCATCACCAATCGCGATGTCGTCACCCAGCCCAATTCGAACGTGGGCACGCGCGGCTCGCGCGACCTGATGCTGAACTTCACGGCCAACTACAACGCCGATGATTTCAACCTGCAGGCGGGCCTGTTCGCTGTGCAGGCCAACCAGCGCTGGTCCACGTATTTCAATGGTCGCGGCCTGTCGGCCTTCGCGTCCGGCCAGCAGTCCAACCTGGGGGTGCGCTACGTAACCTCCGACGCGACTTACCAGCTGACCGACGAAGGCGGCTGGGGACGCGTTGGCGGCGCCTACCTGGATGGCGCCAATCCCTTTATCTGGCGCTCGCGCGAACGCGATATCTCGCCGATGCTCGGCGCCCAATGGTCGCCGGGGAAGTGGGACTTCAACGGCAGTTACAAGGGCACTTACACCGAGGCCCGCACCACGGCCATTCCGCTGGTGACGACACCGGAAGCCACGAACGCCAGTTCGCGCACTTATGGCGGCCTGGATGGCAATCCGCTGACCTGGTACGACAACCAGAACTATGTGCGCGGTACGCCGATCGAGGCGAAGAAGAGCGTCTATCTGCAGAACTGGAGCCTGTCCGGCGGCTATAACCTCACGCCGGCGGACAAGGTCTACTACCGCCGCAGCACTGCCGGCAACAATATCGCCGGCATCCTGACCCGCTATGGCACCCAGTTCAATGCCGACAACAAGCCGCTGTTCCCCCAGGCTGACCTGAAGCAGGATGAAGTGGCCTATGTGTTCGGCCGCGGTTCGATTTCAGGCCAACTGACGGCCTACCGCACCGAACTGCTGTTGTGGCAGCAGCAAACGCCGCTGAATCCGGACGGCAGCAGCTATGTGGTCGAATACCAGGACCATTACGTGTCCAAAGGCCTGGAAGGCTGGCTGAAATGGCGCATCCTGCCGACGCTGAGCTGGAACTCGTCCCTGCTGTATTCCGAGGGCCGCGCAATCGCGGTCGGCAGCTTCGCCGCCGGCAGCCCCGGCCCGCAGGACGATGTACTGACCACGGTGAGCGGCATCATGTCGCGCACGCCGCGCTGGACCACGTCGAATACCATCTCGTATGAAATGGGCGACTTCCTGTTCAACCTGCGCCACCGCTTCATGTCGAGCCGCAAGCGCAGCAACGATCCGAAGGACCTGAATTACCTGCCGCCGCAACGCAATACCGACCTGTCGGTGCAGTATGCAGGCTTCAGGAACTTCCGCATCTCGTTCGAAGTGCGCAACCTGCTGAACGACCAGTACATCAGCAACTATGGCACCTTGCTGCCTACGGCCACCGGCGTGACCACGGCCGACATCTTCCAGCAATTGCCGAATTCGGCGGGCTGGGTGTCGATCAATGCACCGCGCTCTTACTGGCTGACTGCGCGCTACGACTTCTAGACTTGTTGAACCCACTGCAAGAGCTGGTGGCAGGCACGATGTGCCAGCCACCTGTTTAGGGCCACGGACTTCGACCAGGTGGCTGGCACCTTGGTGCCTGCCACCAGCTTCTGCCTTGGGTTTTCAGGCAGCTTCCTTCTGAAAGCGGCTCCGATAATCCCCCGGCGTCACTCCAAGCCGCCTCACAAAAGCCCGTCGCAAGCTGTTCGGATCATGAAAACCCGAGCGTGCCGCGACCCGCTTGAGCGGCGTAGGCGAATCCTCCAGCATGCGCCGCGCCGCGTCGATGCGGGCGCTTTCGACGAAATCGGCTGGCGTCATCTCCGTATCGCTCTTGAACAGGCGCGAGAAGTTCCGCACGCTCATCCCGGCCTGAGCGGCCAGTCGGTCGACGGAGAGGTTCTGCTCCAGGTTTTCCAGCACCCATTCCTGCAGCGCGCGGATGGCCGAGCGTTCGGCGGTTTGCGCCGCCAGGTGGGCGCTGAACTGCGACTGTCCGCCGGGACGCTTGAGGAACATCACCAGCTCGCGCGCCACCTTCAGCGCCGTTTCGCGGCCCAGGTCTTCCTCCACCAGGGCTAGCGCCAGGTCCAGGCCCGCACTGACGCCGGCCGAGGTGTAGAGCGAACCGTCGCGGATATAGATGCGGTCATGCTCCATATTCACTTTCGGGAAGCGCCGCGCCAGGTAAGCGGAGATATTCCAGTGCGTGGTCACATGGCGGCCGTCCAGCAAGCCGGCGTTGGCCAGCAGCAGGGCGCCCGAGCATACGGACCCCAGGCGGCGCACCTGGCCAGCCTGGCGCACCAACCACTGCGTCAGGCGGTCCTGCGGTTCCATGTCGCGGATCTGGGGGCCGCCGGCCACGAGCAGGGTGTCGATATCGGACGGCGCCGTGGCGATGGTGCAGCTGGGCTGGAAGACGATGCCGTTGGACGCGGTAATCGGCCCCTCGTCCAGCGCGATCAGGTCGAACTGATAGAAATCCGGCTGGCCGGACTGCCTTGCCCCCTCAGTGAACACATCGAGGGGGCCGGAAACGTCCAGCATCTGGACGCCGGGGAAAACGAGTACGGCGATACGCATGGCAACCTCCCATCAGGCGGACAGCAGCTTGCCCGAGAAAAGGGAATGCAGGGTCCGCACGAACAGCACAGCAATGGCGACGGTCAGGAAAGCCAGGATCAGGCCGGCCAGGATCATCAACGGCGTGCTGCCGTTAACGGAAGCATACTTCAGAGCGGCATTGGAAAGTGCAGCCAGCGGAAAACTGATGCCCCACCACGACGGGGCGAACGTGACCGAAGGGCGGAACACGCGCACGCCGACCACCAGCGTCATGAACATGCCGAACCAGAACAGCAGGGCGGAGAACATGTCCACCTGATGAGTGACGTTGGTATAAGCCAGGAAGCCGACTTCGAACGGTGCAATCATGACCATCAGCGAAGGAATCATGGCGGTCGGCAGCGGATCGCCGTGCACCAGGCGGCTGAAGATCATGGTGAAGAACACGATGGCGACAATGGTGCCGATGGCGAGGGCGATCAGGTTCACTTGCGGGGCCCAGGCCATGGGCATGGTGGCGCCAGTGACGGCGATGTCCAGCGAGGCCACGCCCGGGATCAGCCAGGCCGGCACCACATTATTGCCGGCCATCTGGCCTTGCATGACACGAGCAACCACGATATAGCTGAGTATCAGGGTGGCAATAGCGCCCACGGTCCACAGCAGTTGCTGCGCCGTCACGCTCCACGGGGCGACCACGGACGAGAGCAGCAGCACGGCGATCGTCACCGTGCCAAAGAAATTGCCGGCCACCGGATGAGTGAACTCAGCACGAACGACTTGCGGGAACCTGCTCCATTTGGCCAGGTAGCCGGCGGCCATGGCAATGAAGACCAGCACCGTGACGACGCCGATGCCATTCGCGATGGCGTCGCTGGCGCCGAACATATGCGTGGCGCCGCGCCAGGCCGAGGTCAGGCCTGCCAGTCCCATTACGGAAGCGAACAGGTTGACGGGCAGGTTCTTGATCGAAGCGGTAGCGGCGGCAGCACTGGCGGGCGTGGCGGCGGCGGACGGGATCGGGCTGGAACTGGACATAATGCTGAACTCCTTGTGATTGGCCGAAAGTGGCGGTGAGTTCATTATCAGCCGCCATTCGCCGTGCCGACAGCTGCATAATGCGTCAGTTCCGGCCAAAACCCGCCCGCTGCTGGCCGTGGCCGAAACTGGCTTCCGGGTGGCCGTTTTGTCCAGCGCAGCCGGCGGAAAATGCCGGTCCCGCGCCACTTGCGCGCCTTTATTTCTGGATTCGATATGTCCTGGTTATTGTTGACTGTTGCCGGCCTGCTGGAGATTGCCTTCGCCTTCGGCATGAAATGGTCGGCCGGTTTTACGCGGCCTGTTCCCGGCGTGCTGACCGCGATTGCGGGCATCGTGAGTATTTATCTGTTGTCGCTGGCGTTGCGTACGCTGCCTGTCGGCACGGCCTATGCGGTGTGGACGGGTATTGGCGCCGTGGGCACGGCGCTGGTGGGCGTGCTGTTCCTGGGCGATTCGGGATCGCCCGCGCGGCTGGCCTGTATTGGCGTGATTATCTGTGGCCTGATCGGCTTGCGGCTGGTGTCCGGCGAGGGCGCCTAGGCTTCCACGCCGCCGTAGCGCAGCATGATAGTGTTGGCCTGCTCGCGCTGGATATCGTTGTCCACGTCCACTGACAGCAGGGCAGCGGGGCGGTCCGGCCTGTCGGTGGTATCGACATCGTCCGGCGTCAGCGAATCCATGATGTTCTGCACGGCGGCCGCCGTTGTGGTGATGGGACGCGCATCGTGCAGGTTCAGTTGCACGGCCGTGCCGTGGAAGCCTGCGTCCAGCAGCGCTGCGCGGGCTGATTCAGCGTCGGCCACCTGCTTGAAATTGCGATAGATAGTGTCGGGCATGATCGTGATCTCCTTTGCGGCCATTTTCGCGCAACGGCCGCGCTGCTGGCGCGCGCTTACTTCGCCTTGCGCGAGGACCAGTGCAGGTGCACGATCAGCCAGCCCTCGCCCTGTCGCGCATTGTTCAGAAGCCTACCAGTGCCGTGGCCGAGTGCTCGACACGCGGCGGCTCTGCGAAGAAACCGCCCACCAGCCCGCGCCACGCCTGGAAATCGTCGCTGCCGCGGAAGTCCACCGTGTGGTTCTCCAGCGTCTCCCAGCTGATCACCAGATGATAGACATCCGGACGCTCGGTCAGACGCTCCAGCTTCATGGCCGTGCATCCCTTCGCCCGCTTAAACAGCGGCACCGCTTCCTTGACGGCAGCGAGGAAGGCGTCATGCGAATCAGGCTTGATGGAGAGTTCGGCGATTTCGGTGATCATGGTCGGTCCAGTTTTCGAAGTGTCAAAAACACCATTGTGCCTCAACCGCCAGGTTCCCGCATGAGAGCCGCAGGCGACGCACGCACGGCGGGGCTCGGCGCCCCCATATGATCCGCCCTACAGCCCTTCGGGCCTGATCCGAGATGCAGCGTAGGGCGGATCATCGATCCGCCGTTTCTCCGCAGCCCGCGGCCCGCTTAGAACCGATAGCGCGCGGTCAGCTGAATAGCGCGCGGAGCACCGGGCAGGTTAAGGAATTTGCTGGACCCGTGTCCGGCGACAATGTAGCGGCGATCCGCCAGATTAGTCAGGTTCAGCTGCACATCGTAAGCGCCCGCGCGGTAATAGGCCATCGCGTCAACCGTGGTATAGCCCGGCAGCGTAACCGTATTACCCGGATTGGCAAAGCGCGAGCCGACAGAATTCACGCCAGCGCCCACGCCAAACCCGCCGCCCAGCGCCTTGCTCACCCACAGGCTCGCGCTGTTGCGCGGCGTGAGGGTAGGGCGCTTGCCCTGCACCAGCTGCCCGTCATCGCGTGCGATGGACTCGGTGATTTCCGCATCCAGCCACGAGTAACCGGACACCACCTGCCAGCCATCGCCCAGCTCACCACTGAACGTCAGCTCCACACCATCGGTACGTTGCGTGCCGATCGGCAGCAGTCGATTGGTCACCGGATCGGTAGACTTGATATTCGTGCGCTCCAGACGGAACAGCGAAGCGCCCAGCGACGCCATGCCGCCAAACAGATCCAGCTTCGCGCCCACTTCCTTGTTGGTGGTCTTCTCCGGCTCGATCGAAGCGTTATTGGCCGCGAGCGGGAAGCTCTCGCCCGACGGCTGGAACGATTTGCTGAACGACACATAATACGATTGCGCGGCAGTCGGCTGATACACCACGCCCGCGCGCGGCGACCATTCGCGGTCCGTGCGATTCAGGTTCGACTGGCCGGCGCGGCGCTCGCGCGTCTCCTGCTTGAAATCGTCGAAGCGCACGCCTGCCAGCACTTTCCAGTGCTCGGACAAGGTAGCCAGATCCTGCACATAAGCCGACGCCACTTTCAGGATGCCCAGATTGTCCGTCGATGGCGCCGCGGTCACATTCAGCGGCACCACCGGCAGCACAGGATTGAACAGGTCCACCGTCGCGATATTGTTCTGCGTGCGGAACAACTGGTCCTTATTCTGCTTGCCGATCTCGATCCCGTAGAGCAGCTGGTGCATGCCCGTCTTCTGCACCAGTTCCAGCTGGTTGAACCATCCGTCTTCCGCGCGCTTCACATTGCTGCGGTTGAGGGACGCCTTCAGAGTCGCCTCGTTGACAGAGCCGACCAGCGTGTTGTTGCGGTCCAGTGTGTAATCGTAATAGCGGAAGTTATCGCGCAGGGTGAACTCGTTATTGAAGCGGTGCTCCAGCTGGAAGCCGCCGGACTTCACCTTCGCTTCACTCACATCGTTATCGCGCGCGTTGGCCGCGCCGTAATATGCCGACGGATCCACATCCACCGGACGGCCCTTGTAAGCGGGCACGCCGAAGTCGGTGAGCCGGCGGTCGTGCAGGTACTCGCCCTGCACCAGCACCTTCGTATCCGCACCGAGTCGGAAGGAAAGGGAAGGCGCGAACGCTTCGCGCTTGAGGAATTGCTGGGGGCGATAGCTGTCCGAATCCTCCACCGCACCGGTCACGCGGAACGCCACGCCGCTGTCATCGAGCTTGCGCGCGAAATCGAATTCGCCGCGCTTCTGGCTCCAGCTGCCCAGCACCAGGCTGACTTCATTGCGGTCGATGCCAGGCTTTTTCGTGATGCGATTGATCAGGCCACCGGACGAACCGCGTCCGTACAGCACGGAAGCCGGACCCTTGATCACTTCCACTTGCTCCACGTTCGACAGGTCGCGGAAATACAGCGCATCGTCGCGCATGCCATCGATGAACTGGTCCGCAATGGCGCTGAAGCCGCGGATGGTCACCTGGTCGCGCTGGCCATCGCCATGCGACAGGCCCACGCCAGGCACATTCTTCATCACATCCTGCATCGAGTGCACGCCCTGGTCGCGCAGCACCTGCTGCGGCACCACGTTCACCGTCTGCGGAATATCGCGCAGCGGCGCATCGATCTTGGTCGCGCTGCTGGCGCTGGTCGGGTTGTAGGCGGCATCGCGCGCACCGTTGACGGTAACGGTCGGCAGGCTGGCGTCTGCTTCGTCGGCAGCCAGAGCGGGTAAATGGGGAAGCGCCAGCGCGATCGCCAGCGCGAGTGGGGTCTTGGTCAATGCCATCGTGTTTTCCTGGTGTGGTGCGGCTGGCGACCGCACTTCAGGAAGACGGATGGCTGGCTATTTAATGAGAATAATTCTCATTATTATCCGTCACTTGCTTCTCCGTTGCAAGCGGATTAACGGTTGCTGGGGACAACATGGCCCCAGTTCTGTGTACCGCTCTGGAAGCCATGATCGCGGTCTTTCTCTTCGACGCCGCCGGAAAGAAGGTCATCCGTCCTTCCTGCCGATTGTTCATTGCGGGTGGTGTCGCCCTGCAGCGAGTGGTGGCCGGTGCAGCCGTCGCCCATGGTGCCGATGCTGCTGGTGCCGTCGCGGGTCTTCTGCTCGAGGCTGCGGCCGCGTGTTGTATTTGGAGTGGACATGATGCCCTCCCGTTTGAAGGTTGGGGTGTTTATTCTACGCCCGCTGCGGCCTGCAATCCCATTCTGGTGACGTGATTTTTTCGTGACATTTGTCATGTGATTCTCACAAAAAACCACGCAATTGTCCTACAAGGAAAGGTGTTTCCTCCCATGCATTGAACGTTACCGAAGAGTTAAATGGCTTTGTGTTTAGGACAATTTAACCCGGGGAAACTTCCAATCATGGCTACCGCGCGCACCGTATTTCTGGACAGCAAGCTGTCCGACTACCAATCTCTGGTTTCCCACTACGATGCCAGCCTGTACGAGGTGGTGGCGCTGACCGGCGGCGCGCAGCAGATCCAGGATTATCTGACCGCGCACCAGCTCACTGCCGCCAGCATCAACGTGATTTCGCCCAGCACCGGCATGGACGGCCTGTTCACGCCGCGTGTGGTGTTTGTCGATCCCTCGGTGGCCGACTACCAGACCATCATCGCTGCGCTGCCGGCCAATACCACGGCCGTAGTGCTCGATGCCACGCGCGATGGCGTGCAGCAGATCCGCGACTACCTGGCGCACAACACGGGGCAGGTGGGCGCCATCGACATCATTACCGATATCGCCAGCCTGGACGTGGTCTCGCACGGCTCGCCCGGCGAAATCATGCTCGGTTCCACGGTCCTCAACAGCGCCAGCGTTGCCAGCTACAGCACCCAACTGGCCGAAATCGGCAGCCACCTGACGGCAGGTGGTGACATCCTCTTGTACGGCTGCGACGTCGCGGCCGGCACCACGGGCCAACAGTTCATCGCCGACCTGGCGCACGCCACCGGCGCCGACGTGGCGGCGTCCACCGACACCACCGGCAGCGCGGCCGCCGGCGGCGACTGGGTACTGGAAGCAAGCACCGGCACTATTGAAACCGTCGCGCTGAGCAGTGCTAGCTATGGCGGCACGCTCGATGCGGCCACGGGCGCGATAGCGCTTACCCTGTCGGACGACACTGGCAGCTTCAGCAGCGATTTCGTCACCAAGACGGCTGTGCAAACCATCACCGGCAGCTTCACCGCTTCCACTAGCGGCAATTCAGTACCAACCCTTTGGGTATCGACCGACGGCACGGGGGCCAACCGGACGCAGGCCACCATCACCTACACTGACAACGCCGGCAGTGGCACGTTCACTGTACCCGTGACGCTGTCCCAAGGTACCAAAAACATCCAGTTCTGGAGCGCGCAAAACGGCAATAACCAACTCGGCACAGCCAAATCGTACACACTGGACACCACGCCCCCCGCCGCCGTCAGCTCGGCCAGCTTCTCCAACGACAGCGGCGCCAGCAATACAGATTTCACCACCGCCACGGCGGCGCAAACCATTTCCGGCACGCTGAGCGCGGCCACGCTAACCGGCGAAGTCGTACGTGTTTCGCTGGACGGCGGCTCCACCTGGCAAACCGCCAGCAACACCATTGGCAGCACCACCTTCAGCCTGTCCGGCGTCACGCTAACCGGCAGCAACACGCTGAAAATCCAGGTGGAAGACCTGGCAGGCAATGCCGGCACCACTTACTCTCGCGCCTACGTGCTCGACACATCGGCGCCCTCGGCCGGCACGCTCGCTTTCAGCAACCTGACCGACACCGGCACGCCGGGTGACGGCATCACCAGCGACCGTACATTCGACCTGGCGCTGAGCGGGAACGAAGCCGGCACCACGGTCGTCTATCAAGTCTCCACCAACGGCGGCGGCAGCTGGACCACGACCAGCGTGGCGCAAAGCAATCTGGCCAATGGCGCCTACCAGTTCCGCGCGCTGGTGACCGATACGGCCGGCAACACGTCCACCAGCAATACCGCCAGTGTGGTGGTCGACGCCAGCGCACCAAACGCCCCCACTATCACCGGCTTCAGCATCAACAGCGGTTCGACGCTCGACACGCTGACCAATGACAACACACCGACACTAACCATCACTGCGGAGGCTGACGCCACGGTAACGGTGTATCAGGCAGGCGTGGCGGTAGGCAACGCCACGCAGAGCGCGCCGGGCAGCGGCATCTATACCTTCACCAGCGCCGTGCTCGGTGACGCCAACTACAGCTTCACCGCCAAGGCGGCCGACGCCGCCGGCAACCTCAGCGCAGCATCCGGCGTGCAAAGCATTACGATTGACACGACCGCCGACGTGGGCGGCAACCTGGCCGTGCAGGTGTCCGACAGCCTGGTCAGCAACGCCGAGAAAGGCGCTGTTGCTTACACCGTCATCGGCCTGGATGCCGACGCCACCGCCACCGTCACCTTCAAGGACGCCAGCAACCATTCGGTCACCGGCAGCAACGGCACCGTCAACCTGTCCACGCTGACGGATGGCCCGATCACCGTGTCCATCTCGGCTACCGATGCCGCCGGCAACAGCGCCACCGGCGCAGCTGCCGCCACCGTGCTCGATACCACCGCCGACGTGGGCAACAACCTCTCCGTGCAGGTCGGCGACAGCCTGGTCAGCAACGCCGAGAAAGGCACGGTCGCCTATACCGTCACCGGCCTGGATGCCGACGCCACCGCCACCGTCACCTTCAAGGACGCCAGCAACCATTCGGTCACCGGCAGCAACGGCACTGCCAACCTGTCCACGCTGACGGATGGCCCGATTACCGTCTCCATCTCGGCCACCGATGCCGCCGGCAATAGCGCCAGCGGCACCGGGGCCGTCGCCGTGCTCGATACCACCGCCGATGCGGGCAACAACCTCGCCGTGCAGGTCGGCGACAGCCTGGTCAGCAACGCCGAGAAAGGCACGGTCGCCTACACCATCACCGGTCTGGACGCTGACGCCACCGCCACCGTCACCTTCAAGGACGCCAGCAACCACTCCGTCACCGGCAGCAACGGCACCGCCAACCTGTCCACGCTGACGGATGGCCCGATCACCGTCTCCATCTCGGCCACCGACACCGCCGGCAACAGCGCCACCGGCGCAGCAGCGGCCACTGTACTCGATACCACCGCCGATGCCGGTAACAACCTCGCAGTGCAGGTCGGCGACAGCCTGGTCAGCAACTCCGAGAAAGGCACAGTCGCCTACACCATCACCGGTCTGGACGCTGACGCCACCGCCACCGTCACCTTCAAGGACGCCAGCAACCACTCCGTCACCGGCAGCAACGGTACCGCCAACCTGTCCACGCTGACGGATGGCCCGATCACCGTGTCCATCTCGGCCATCGACACCGCCGGCAACAGCGCCAACGGCGCTGCTGCCACCACCGTGCTCGATACCACCGCCGATGCAGGTAGCAACCTCGCGGTGCAGGTGTCCGACAGCTTGGTCAGCAACGCCGAGAAAGGCGCGGTTGCCTACACAATCACCGGCCTGGACGCCGATGCTACGGCTACCGCCACCTTCAGCGATGGCGTGCACTCCGTCACCGGCAGCAACGGTACTGCCAACCTGTCGACGCTGACGGACGGCCCGATCACCGTGTCCATCTCGGCCACCGATGCCGCCGGCAACAGCGCCAGCGGCACCGGGGCCGCCACCGTACTCGATACCACCGCCGATGCGGGCAGCAACCTGGCAGTGCAGGTGTCCGACAGCTTGGTCAGCAACGCCGAGAAAGGCGCGGTTGCCTACACCATCAGCGGTCTGGACGCCGACGCCACTGCCACCGTCACCTTCAGCGATGGCGTACATTCCGTCACCGGCGCGGCCGGCGTAGCCAATCTGAGCACACTGAGCGACGGTCCCATCTCCGTGTCCATCTCCGCGGCGGACATCGCTGGCAACAGCGCCACCGGCACCGGAACCAGCACTGTGCTTGATACCACCGCCGATGCGGGTAGCGACTTGGCCGTGCAGGTGTCCGATAGCTTGGTCAATAATGTCGAGAAAGGGGCGGTTGCCTACACTATCAGCGGCCAGGACGCCGATGCTACTGCCACCGTCACCTTCAGCGATGGCGTGCACTCCGTCACCGGCAGCAACGGCACCGCCAACCTTTCCACGCTGACGGATGGCCCGATCACCGTGTCCATCTCGGCCGTCGACGCCGCCGGCAACAGCGCCAACGGCGCAGCTGCGGCCACTGTGCTCGATACGACCGCCGATGTGGGCGGCAACCTGGCAGTGCAGGTGTCCGATAGTCTGGTCAATAATGCCGAGAAAGGCGCGGTTGCCTACACAATCACCGGCCTGGATGCCGACGCCACGGCCACCGTCACCTTCAGCGATGGTGTTCACTCCGTCACCGGCGCGGCCGGCGTAGCCAATCTGAGCACACTGAGCGACGGTCCCATCTCGGTCACTATCTCAGCGGCGGACATCGCTGGCAACACCGCCACCGGCACCGGAGCCGCCACCGTGCTCGATACCACCGCCGATGCGGGTAGCGACTTGGCCGTGAAGGTGTCCGATAGTCTGGTCAATAATGCCGAGAAAGGCGCGGTCGCCTACACAATCACCGGCCTGGATGCCGACGCCACCGCCACCGTCACCTTCAGCGATGGTGTGCACTCCGTCACCGGCGTGGCCGGCGTAGCCAATCTGAGCACACTGAGCGACGGTCCCATCTCCGTGTCCATCTCCGCGTTGGACATCGCTGGCAACACCGCCACCGGCACCGGGGCTGCTACTGTGCTCGATACCACCGCCGATGCGGGCAGCGACTTGGCCGTGAAGGTTTCCGATGGCCTGGTCAATAATGCCGAGAAAGGCGCGGTTGCTTACACCGTTCTTGGCCTCGATAGCGATGCCACCGCCACCGTCACTTTCAGCGATGGCGTGACCTCCGTCATCGGCAGCAACGGTACTGCTAACCTGTCCACGTTGAAGGATGGCCCGATCACCGTCTCCATCTCGGCCACCGATGCTGCTGGCAACAGCGCCAACGGCGCAGCTGCCGCTACCGTGCTCGATACCACCGCCGATGCAGGCAGCGACTTGGCCGTGAAGGTGTCGGATAGCCTGGTCAATAATGCAGAGAAAGGCGCGGTCGCCTACACCGTCACCGGCCTGGACGCCGACGCTACTGCCACCGTCACCTTCAGCGATGGCGTGACCTCCGTCACCGGCAGCAACGGTACCGCCAACCTGTCCATGTTGAAGGATGGCCCGATCACCGTCTCCATCTCGACCACCGATGGCGCCGGCAACAGCGCCAGCGGCGCAGCTGCCGCTACCGTGCTCGATACCACCGCCGATGCAGGCAGCGACTTGGCCGTGAAGGTGTCGGATAGCCTGGTCAATAATGCAGAGAAAGGCGCGGTCGCCTATACCGTCATCGGCCTGGATGCCGACGCCAGCGCCACTGTCACATTCAACGATGGCGTGACCTCCGTCACCGGCAGCAACGGTACTGCGAACCTGTCCACGTTGAAGGACGGCCCGATCACCGTCTCGATTTCGGTCACCGACGCCGCTGGCAACAGCGCCAACGGCGCAGCTGCCGCCACCGTGCTCGATACCACCGCCGATGCAGGTAACAACCTCGCGGTGCAGGTGTCCGACAGCTTGGTCAGCAACGCCGAGAAAGGCGCGGTTGCCTACACCGTCATCGGCCTGGATTCCGACGCCACCGCCACCGTCACCTTCAGCGATGGCGTGACCTCCGTCACCGGCAGCAACGGTACTGCCAACCTGACCACGCTGACGGATGGTCCGATCACCGTCTCCATCTCGGCCACCGACGCCGCCGGCAACACCGCCTCCGGCGCAGGTGCGGCCACCGTGCTCGATACCACCGCCGACGTGGGCGGAGACTTGGCCGTGAAAGTGTCCGATAGCCTGGTCAATAATGCCGAGAAAGGCGCGGTTGCCTACACCGTCACTGGGCTGGACGCCGACGCCACTCCTACTGTCACCTTCAGCGATGGTGTGCACTCCGTCACCGGCAGCAACGGCACCGCCAACCTGTCCACGTTGACGGACGGCCCAATTACCGTCTCCATCTCGGCCACCGATGCCGCCGGCAACACCGCCACCGGTGCTGCGGCCGCCACCGTGCTCGATACCACCGCCGACGTGGGCGGAGACTTGGCCGTGAAGGTGTCCGATAGCCTGGTCAATAATGCCGAGAAAGGCTCGGTTGCCTACACCGTTCTCGGCCTCGATAGCGATGCCACTGCCACCGTCACCTTCAGCGATGGTGCGCACTCCGTCACCGGCAGCAACGGTACTGCCAACCTGACCACGCTGACGGATGGTCCGATCACCGTCTCCATCTCGGCCACCGACGCCGCCGGCAACACCGCCTCCGGCGCAGGTGCGGCCACCGTGCTCGATACCACCGCCGACGTGGGCGGAGACTTGGCCGTGAAAGTGTCCGATAGCCTGGTCAATAATGCCGAGAAAGGCGCGGTTGCCTACACCGTCACTGGGCTGGACGCCGACGCCACTCCTACTGTCACCTTCAGCGATGGTGTGCACTCCGTCACCGGCAGCAACGGCACCGCCAACCTGTCCACGTTGACGGACGGCCCAATTACCGTCTCCATCTCGGCCACCGATGCCGCCGGCAACACCGCCACCGGTGCTGCGGCCGCCACCGTGCTCGATACCACTGCCGACGTAGGCGGCGACTTGGCCGTGAAGGTGGCCGACAGCCTGGTCAGCAACGCCGAGAAAGGCGCGGTCGCTTACACCGTTCTTGGGCTTGATAGCGATGCCACTGCCACCGTCACCTTCAGCGATGGTGTGCACTCCGTTACCGGCAACAACGGCACCGCCAATCTGTCTACGCTGACGGATGGCCCGATCATCGTGTCCATCTCGGCCACCGACGCCGCCGGCAACAGCGCCAACGGCGCAGGTACGGCCACCGTGCTCGATACCACCGCCGACGTAGGTGGAGACTTGGCCGTGAAAGTGTCCGATAGCCTGGTCAATAATGCCGAGAAAGGCTCGGTCGCTTACACCGTTCTCGGCCTGGATGCCGACGCCACCGCCACTGTCACCTTCAGCGATGGTGTGCACTCCGTCACGGGCAGCAACGGCACCGCTAACCTGAGCTCGCTGACGGACGGTCCGATCACCGTCTCCATCTCGGCCACCGACGCCGCCGGCAACACCGCCTCCGGCGCAGGTGCGGCCACTGTGCTCGATACCACCGCCGATGTGGGCGGCGACTTGGCCGTGAAGGTGTCCGATAGCCTGGTCAATAATGCCGAGAAGGGCGCGGTCGCTTACACCATCAGCGGCCTGGACGCCGACGCCACCGCCACCGTTACCTTCAGCGATGGCGTGCACTCCGTCACGGGCAGCAACGGCACCGCCAACCTGTCCACGCTGACGGACGGTCCGATCACCGTCTCCATCTCGGCCACCGACGCCGCCGGCAACACCGCCTCCGGCGCAGGTGCGGCCACCGTGCTCGATACCACCGCCGACGTGGGCGGAGACTTGGCCGTGAAGGTGTCCGATAGCCTGGTCAATAATGCCGAGAAAGGCTCGGTTGCCTACACCGTTCTCGGCCTCGATAGCGATGCCACTGCCACCGTCACCTTCAGCGATGGTGCGCACTCCGTCACCGGCAGCAACGGTACTGCCAACCTGACCACGCTGACGGATGGTCCGATCACCGTCTCCATCTCGGCCACCGACGCTGCCGGCAACACCGCCTCCGGCGCAGGTGCGGCCACCGTGCTCGATACCACCGCCGACGTGGGCGGAGACTTGGCCGTGAAAGTGTCCGATAGCCTGGTCAATAATGCCGAGAAAGGCGCGGTTGCCTACACCGTCACTGGGCTGGACGCCGACGCCACTCCTACTGTCACCTTCAGCGATGGTGTGCACTCCGTCACCGGCAGCAACGGCACCGCCAACCTGTCCACGTTGACGGACGGCCCAATTACCGTCTCCATCTCGGCCACCGATGCCGCCGGCAACACCGCCACCGGTGCTGCGGCCGCCACCGTGCTCGATACCACCGCCGACGTGGGCGGAGACTTGGCCGTGAAGGTGTCCGATAGCCTGGTCAATAATGCCGAGAAAGGCTCGGTTGCCTACACCGTTCTCGGCCTCGATAGCGATGCCACTGCCACCGTCACCTTCAGCGATGGTGCGCACTCCGTCACCGGCAGCAACGGTACTGCCAACCTGACCACGCTGACGGATGGTCCGATCACCGTCTCCATCTCGGCCACCGACGCCGCCGGCAACACCGCCTCCGGCGCAGGTGCGGCCACCGTGCTCGATACCACCGCCGACGTGGGCGGAGACTTGGCCGTGAAAGTGTCCGATAGCCTGGTCAATAATGCCGAGAAAGGCGCGGTTGCCTACACCGTCACTGGGCTGGACGCCGACGCCACTCCTACTGTCACCTTCAGCGATGGTGTGCACTCCGTCACCGGCAGCAACGGCACCGCCAACCTGTCCACGTTGACGGACGGCCCAATTACCGTCTCCATCTCGGCCACCGATGCCGCCGGCAACACCGCCACCGGTGCTGCGGCCGCCACCGTGCTCGATACCACTGCCGACGTAGGCGGCGACTTGGCCGTGAAGGTGGCCGACAGCCTGGTCAGCAACGCCGAGAAAGGCGCGGTCGCTTACACCGTTCTTGGGCTTGATAGCGATGCCACTGCCACCGTCACCTTCAGCGATGGTGTGCACTCCGTTACCGGCAACAACGGCACCGCCAATCTGTCTACGCTGACGGATGGCCCGATCATCGTGTCCATCTCGGCCACCGACGCCGCCGGCAACAGCGCCAACGGCGCAGGTACGGCCACCGTGCTCGATACCACCGCCGACGTAGGTGGAGACTTGGCCGTGAAAGTGTCCGATAGCCTGGTCAATAATGCCGAGAAAGGCTCGGTCGCTTACACCGTTCTCGGCCTGGATGCCGACGCCACCGCCACTGTCACCTTCAGCGATGGTGTGCACTCCGTCACGGGCAGCAACGGCACCGCTAACCTGAGCTCGCTGACGGACGGTCCGATCACCGTCTCCATCTCGGCCACCGACGCCGCCGGCAACACCGCCTCCGGCGCAGGTGCGGCCACTGTGCTCGATACCACCGCCGATGTGGGCGGCGACTTGGCCGTGAAGGTGTCCGATAGCCTGGTCAATAATGCCGAGAAGGGCGCGGTCGCTTACACCATCAGCGGCCTGGACGCCGACGCCACCGCCACCGTTACCTTCAGCGATGGCGTGCACTCCGTCACGGGCAGCAACGGCACCGCCAACCTGTCCACGCTGACGGACGGTCCGATCACCGTCTCCATCTCGGCCACCGACGCCGCCGGCAACACCGCCTCCGGCGCAGGTGCGGCCACCGTGCTCGATACCACCGCCGACGTGGGCGGAGACTTGGCCGTGAAGGTGTCCGATAGCCTGGTCAATAATGCCGAGAAAGGCTCGGTTGCCTACACCGTTCTCGGCCTCGATAGCGATGCCACTGCCACCGTCACCTTCAGCGATGGTGCGCACTCCGTCACCGGCAGCAACGGTACTGCCAACCTGACCACGCTGACGGATGGTCCGATCACCGTCTCCATCTCGGCCACCGACGCTGCCGGCAACACCGCCTCCGGCGCAGGTGCGGCCACCGTGCTCGATACCACCGCCGACGTGGGCGGAGACTTGGCCGTGAAAGTGTCCGATAGCCTGGTCAATAATGCCGAGAAAGGCGCGGTTGCCTACACCGTCACTGGGCTGGACGCCGACGCCACTCCTACTGTCACCTTCAGCGATGGTGTGCACTCCGTCACCGGCAGCAACGGCACCGCCAACCTGTCCACGTTGACGGACGGCCCAATTACCGTCTCCATCTCGGCCACCGATGCCGCCGGCAACACCGCCACCGGTGCTGCGGCCGCCACCGTGCTCGATACCACCGCCGACGTGGGCGGAGACTTGGCCGTGAAGGTGTCCGATAGCCTGGTCAATAATGCCGAGAAAGGCGCGGTTGCCTACACCGTTCTCGGCCTGGATAGCGATGCCACCGCCACCGTTACCTTCAGCGATGGTGTGCACTCCGTCACCGGCAGCAACGGTACTGCTAACCTGTCCACGTTGAAGGACGGCCCGATCACCGTGTCCATCTCGGCCACCGATGCCGCTGGAAATAGCGCCAGCGGTACCGGAGCCGCCACCGTGCTCGATACCACCGCCGATGCGGGCAGCGACTTGGCCGTGAAGGTTTCCGATGGCCTGGTCAATAATGCCGAGAAAGGCGCGGTTGCTTACACCGTTCTTGGCCTCGATAGCGATGCCACCGCCACCGTCACCTTCAGCGATGGCGTGACCTCCGTCATCGGCAGCAACGGTACTGCTAACCTGTCCACGTTGAAGGATGGCCCGATCACCGTCTCCATCTCCGCGTTGGACATCGCTGGCAACAGCGCCGCCGGCACCGGAGCCGCCACCGTGCTCGATACCACCGCCGATGCGGGCAGCGACTTGGCCGTGAAGGTGACCGACAGCTTGGTCAATAATGCCGAGAAAGGCGCGGTCGCCTACACCGTTCTCGGCCTCGATAGCGATGCCACTGCCACCGTCACCTTCAGCGATGGCGTGCATTCCGTCACCGGCAGCAACGGCACCGCCAACCTGTCCACGCTGACGGATGGCCCGATCACCGTCTCCATCTCGGCCACCGATGCCGCCGGCAACAGCGCCAGCGGCACCGGGGCCGCCACCGTGCTCGATACCACCGCCGACGCGGGCAACAACCTCGCCGTGCAGGTGTCCGACAGCCTGGTCAATAATGCCGAGAAAGGCACGGTGGCCTACACCGTCACCGGCCTGGATGCCGACGCCACCGCCACCGTCACCTTCAAGGACGCCAGCAACCACTCCGTCACCGGCAGCAACGGCACCGCCAACCTGTCCACGCTGACGGATGGCCCGATCACGGTGTCCATCTCGGCCGTCGATGCCGCCGGTAACAGCGCCACCGGCGCCGGAGCCGCCACTGTACTCGATACCACCTCCGATGCAGGTAGCAACCTCGCGGTGCAGGTGTCCGACAGCTTGGTCAGCAACGCAGAGAAAGGCTCGGTCGCGTACACCGTCACCGGCCTGGACGCCGACGCCACGGCTACCGTCATCTTCAGTGATGGCGTGCACTCCGTCACGGGCAGCAACGGTACCGCCAACCTGTCCACGCTGAAGGATGGCACGATCACGGTGTCCATCTCGGCCACCGATGCCGCCGGCAACAGCGCCAGCGGCACCGGGGCCGCCACCGTGCTCGATACCACCGCCGATGCGGGCAGCAATCTGGCCGTGCAGGTGTCCGACAGCCTGGTCAATAATGCCGAGAAAGGCACGGTCGCCTACACCGTCATCGGTCTGGATGCCGACGCCACCGCTACTGTCACCTTCAGGGACGCCAGCAACCATTCGGTCACTGGCAGCAACGGTACCGCCAACCTGTCCACGCTGACGGACGGCCCGATCACGGTGTCCATCTCGGCCACCGACGCCGCCGGCAACAGCGCCAACGGCGCTGCTGCCGCCACCGTGCTCGATACCACCGCCGATGTTGGAAGCAATCTGGCCGTGCAGGTGTCCGACAGCTTGGTCAATAATGCCGAGAAAGGCGCGGTCGCCTACACCATCACCGGCCTGGATGCCGACGCCACCGCCACCGTGACGTTCAAGGACGCCAGCAACCACTCCGTCACCGGCAGCAACGGCACCGCCAACCTGTCCACGCTGACGGATGGCACGATCACGGTGTCCATCTCGGCCACCGATACCGCCGGCAACAGCGCCACCGGCACCGCAGCCGCCACCGTGCTCGATACCACTGCCGACGTGGGCGGCAACCTCGCCGTGCAAGTGTCCGACAGCCTGGTCAGCAACGCCGAGAAAGGCGCGGTGGCCTACACCATCAACGGCCTGGACGCCGACGCCAATGCCACCGTCACCTTCAGCGATGGCGTGCACACTGCAATCGGCAGCAACGGCCTGGTGAACCTTTCCGGCCTGACCGACGGCGCGATCGCGGTCAGCGTATCCGCTACGGACTATGCGGGCAATGTCGCGCAGGGTGTGGCCGCAAGCCTGACGCTGGACACGACCGCGCCAGTCTTCACGTCCGCGGCAACGGCAACGCTGGCCGAAAACAGCGGCGCGAACATGCTCGTGTACCAGGCCGGGGCCACCGATGCGCGCGCCTTCAGTTACAGCCTGCTTGCCAACAACAACGATGACGCTGGCCTGGTCAGCCTTGGCACCGACGGCGCCGTGAGCCTGTACGGCAATCCGGACTTCGAGAGCAAGAGCAAATACAACTTCACAATCGTGGCCACCGACGATGCGGGCAACGCTTCGCAGAAAGCTGTCACGCTGAATATCGGCGACGTGAACGAAGCCCCAACGGCTGCGGCCATCTCATTGTCGACGGTGGAAAACGCGGCAATCGTTATTCCCGTCATCCCCGACTATGCCTTCGATCTGGACGCGGGCGATGCCGTGAAGCTGATGAGCGTAGGCCAGTGCACGCTGAGCTGGGCGTCGGATACTACGGCGACCACCTTCGTCAACCCGGTGACCAAGCAGGTGCTGGGCCTGAGCCAGGTCTACGCGAAAGCGACGATGGGCACGGATGGCAAGACCATCACGATTTTGCCATCCGATGAATTCGACTGGGCCAGCACGGGCCAGAAGGTCAACGCCACCGTAAGCTATTCGGTGTGCGACAACGCCGGCATGGTGACCAGCAATACGATCACGCTGACGATTTGGGGCTCGACTGCGGACAAGGGCAAGATCCTGAACGGCGGCAATGGCAACGACACACTGACCGGCACGGACGGCGAGAACGTGATGCAGGGCGCAAACGGCAACGACACGCTGACCGGTGGCGCCGCCACCGATGCCCTGTACGGCGGTAATGGCGACGACAAGGTCTACGGCAACGGCGGCATCGACTACCTGTATGGCGACCTTGGCAACGACCTGCTGGACGGCGGCGCCGCACGCGACGTGCTGTTTGGCGGGAAGGGCAATGACACGCTGATCGGCGGTTACGGCGCGGATTGTTTCGTGTTCGAGGCGCAGATGGGCAACGACCGTGTCAGCGATTTCCGTATGTCCGAAGGGGACAAGCTGTACTTCGTGGACATCTTCAGCAAGCCAATAACGGCGGCCGAATTCGTCAGCAAATACGTGACTCACGTAGGGAATGACCTGCTGATAAGCGTGCCAGGCGGCTCGGTCACGCTGGTTGGCGTGAGTGATACGGCGGCCCTGGTGAACGCCATCGCGTTCACAATGCCGACATAAGACGTTACAAGAAATTGGTTGAGTTCAAGTAATAAATAGGGCTAGAATCCGGGCATCTCAATTTTAGGAGTTCCTCCTGTGGACAGTTCTTGTAGTCGATTTGTTATCGACCTGACCCAGGCAAGGTAAGCCCGAATTCCCCATTCG
Organism: Pseudoduganella sp. UC29_106; assembly: GCF_044055365.1. Taxonomy (NCBI): domain Bacteria; kingdom Pseudomonadati; phylum Pseudomonadota; class Betaproteobacteria; order Burkholderiales; family Oxalobacteraceae; genus Pseudoduganella; species Pseudoduganella sp. UC29_106. The sequence continues at coordinate 1,506,957 of NZ_CP171977.1, forward strand.
CCGCTGCCTTGCCGATATCGGCAGGTAGCGGCGGCATCCCCCTCCGCTCCCTGATGACATAGTTCGCGCCGCACAAGCTGCGGTGCAGTAACGGGCTTTTTGCGTCTTTGCGCACTGGCCCGGGAGTGCGTTCGTGCGCGCTCCGCATCATGCTGGAGAAAAAAATGAAAATCGCCTTCCTGAAGGATCTCTTCGCGGGCTTCCTGCACGCCCGCCACTTTGGCCGCCACTTCCGCCGCCTCGTCATGCTCGATTCGATGGCCGAAACGGGCGTCGACCGCGAAGTGCCGCAAGGCCTGACCCAGTCCCTGGTGGCCGCGTCCAACGAGGACAGCGCCGCGCTGCTGCAGCGCCTCGGGACGCGCGCCGATGGCCTCAACGAAGAGCAGGCCGAAGCCGTGCGCGAGCTGGTGGGCCTGAACGAAGTTGAACACGAAAAGCCGCTCACCTGGTACGCCCACCTGTGGCAGTGCTACCGCAATCCCTTCAACCTGCTGCTGACGCTGCTGGCCATCGTCTCCTATGTCACGGAAGACGTAAAAGCCACCATCGTCATCGGCACGATGGTCGTGCTGTCTGCGCTGCTGCGCTTCTGGCAGGAGGGCAAGTCGAACAAGGCGGCGGACGCGCTGAAGGAAATGGTCAGCAACACCGCCACCGTGCTGCGCGCCGGCCAGCGCACCGAAGTGCCTATCCGCCTGCTGGTGCCGGGCGATGTGATTGCGCTGTCCGCCGGCGATATGATCCCGGCCGACTGCCGCGTGCTGTCCGCAAAAGACCTGTTCGTATCGCAGGCTGCAATGACGGGCGAATCACTGCCGGTCGAGAAATATGCCGAGCAGCGCGACGCCAAGGCCATCAATCCGCTGGAGCTGGACAACATCGTCTTCATGGGCACCAATGTGGTGTCCGGCGCCGCCACGGCCGTGGTGGTGGGCACCGGCGCGGCGAGCTATTTCGGCGCGCTGGCCGGCCGCGTTACGGCCGCCGACAAGGCGCCGACTTCCTTCCAGATGGGCGTGAACAAAGTGAGCTGGCTGCTGATCCGCTTCATGCTGGTGATGTCGCCGCTGGTGTTCTTCATCAACGGCTACACCAAGCATGACTGGATGGAAGCGCTGCTGTTCGCGCTGTCCATCGCCGTCGGCCTCACGCCGGAAATGCTGCCGATGATCGTGACTTCCACGCTGGCCAAGGGCGCCGTGTTCCTGTCGCGGAAAAAAGTCATCGTCAAGCACCTGGATGCGATCCAGAACTTCGGCGCAATGGATGTGCTGTGCACCGACAAGACCGGCACCCTCACGCAGGACAAGATTTTCCTGGCCCGCCACATCGATATCTGGGGCGAGGATTCCGATGAAGTGCTGGACCTGGCTTACCTGAACAGCTACTACCAGACTGGCCTGAAAAACCTGCTGGACGTGGCCGTGCTGGAGCACGCCGAGCTGACCGTGGCGCAGGACTACCGCAAGGTCGACGAAATCCCGTTCGACTTCAACCGCCGCCGCATGTCTGTGGTGGTGGCGCGCGACCACAGCCAGCACCTGCTGATCACCAAGGGCGCGGTGGAGGAAGTGCTGTCCGTCTGCACCCGCGTGCGCCATGGCGAGGCAGTGGAAGCGCTGACGCCGGAACTGCTGGAGCGCATCCGCACCGTGACGGCGGACCTGAACGCCGAGGGACTGCGCGTGGTGGCCGTTGCCGCCCGCGAGCACGATACGGCGCGCGACACCTATGGCCTGGCCGATGAATCGGACCTGGTGCTGATCGGCTATGTGGCCTTCCTGGATCCGCCGAAGGAATCCACCGCGCCTGCGCTGAAGGCGCTGGCCGCGCACGGCGTCGCAGTGAAGGTGCTGACCGGCGATAACGAGCTGGTAACGGCCAAGATCTGCCGCGAAGTCGGCCTGGAGCAGAAGGGCGTGCTGCTGGGCGGCGATATCGAGGCGATGAGCGACGAGACACTGGCGAAAGCCGTGGAGCAGCACAATGTATTCGCCAAGCTGACCCCGGCGCACAAGGAGCGCATCGTGCGCCTGCTGAAGTCCAACGGCCACGTAGTCGGCTTCATGGGCGACGGCATCAACGATGCGCCGGCGCTGCGCAAGGCCGATATCGGCATCTCGGTGGACACTGCCGTCGATATCGCCAAGGAGGCGGCGGACATCATCCTGCTGGAAAAGAGCCTGATGGTGCTGGAAGAGGGCGTGCTGGAAGGCCGCCGCACCTTCGCCAATATGCTCAAGTACATCAAGATGACGGCCAGCTCGAACTTCGGCAATGTGTTCTCGGTGCTGATCGCCAGCGCCTTCATCCCTTTCCTGCCGATGCTGCCGATGCAGCTGCTGGTGCAGAACCTGCTGTACGACGTGTCGCAGATCGCCATCCCCTTCGACAATGTGGATGCCGAGCTGCTGACCGGTCCGCAGCGCTGGGACCCGGCCGAGATCGGGCGCTTCATGCTGTTCTTCGGTCCAATCAGCTCCCTGTTCGACGTGACCACTTTTGGCGTGATGTGGTTCTTGTTCGGCGCCAAGACGCCGGCGCAGCAGACGCTGTTCCAGTCCGGCTGGTTCATCGTGGGCCTGCTCACACAAACGCTGATCGTGCACATGATCCGCACGCCGAAGCTGCCCTTCATTCAGAGCCGCGCCGCCATGCCGCTGCTGGTGATGACGGGCCTGATCATGGCAGTGGGCGTGTTCCTGCCCGAAGGCCCGCTGGCGCACTACTTCAAGATGCAGTCGCTGCCGCCGCTGTATTTCGCTGTGCTGCCGCTGATCGTATTCGGCTACATGGGTATGACGCAGCTGATGAAAAAGGTGTATCGCTGATCAGGGCAGGTCGCTGTATTTCTTCAGCAGGGTGGTGAAGCGCTTGTTGCCGGCGCTGCCCAGCCAGTTCCACATCGCCTCCACCTGGGCGGTGTGGCTGTCGTAATAGGCTTTGCTGGCGGCCAGCCAGATATTGGTGCGGATCAGTGGCTTTTCCAGCCGCACGAACTGGCCGCGGTAGCGCTCCGCTACGAAGCGGTCCATATCCGTCTCGGAAATCAGCGACACCACGAAGCCGTCGATGCGCTTCAGGCGCAGCTTCTCCAGGTTGCTGACTACGCCATAGCCGCCTGAATCGATATTGATGCCCAGCTGTTTCATGCGCACTGCATAGCTGGCGCCCAGCGTGGTGCCCACGGTACGGCCGCGGAAATGGGCAGCCGGGTCGGCGGCGGGATCGATCTTGTCCGCCGCGCGCACGAAAGCCACCATCACCAGCGGCACGGCGCGCTTCGCGTCCACTTCGCCATTGGCGTTGAGAGGGAAGGCCACGCCGGGCGTGCCGATCGAGCTTTCGTCGGCAGGGGTGAAATCGGCCACGCCGGCCTGCAGGGCGGTGCGCAGGCGTATGACCGGCAGGCGAAGCAGGGCGACCGGGCAGCCCACGCTGCCGGTGAATTCGCGCACCAGTTCCACACTGGCGCCGGGCGGGTTGGGTACTTCGCTGCCGTTGCCCAGCCAATAGGGCGGCCGGTCCTGGTCCGGATAGGCAAAGCGCACCGGCGCGCAGGCGCCATGCGCTTGCATGGAGGCGGCGAAAAACAGGACTGAGGCGGCGAGGCTGCGGAACATTCGGTAGAAGCGGACACACTGACTTGCCAACATTGTAAGCTATGTTTAGCATGTGTCTCAGCACAACAAGAAGGGGCGGCCATGGAGACAGTGGGTCATGTGGAGCACCTGCGCCAGGTTCTGGTCTGGCCATTGCGGCTCGTACCGCGTGAAGACGAGGAGCGTGCCCACGGCCAGCCCTGGGAGCTGCTGACCGCCGATGAAAGCTCTCCCTGGCGCGAAGTGTCCAGCGCCCGCGATGCCGGCGCATCCTTCCAGGAGCGCTATTACACGGAATTCGTCAGCTTCCTGCCTTATGTGCAGCGCTTCCTGTTTGGTGTCGGCGGCACGGAGGGGGAGGGCCACTTCACGGGCCAGCGCCATATCCTGCGCCGGCGCGACATCACGCAGGTGAGGGTGGCGCTGCGCAGCGGCGAACCAACCTATACACTGGAAGTGCATAACGTCTGCCTGCACTTCTTTTACGACGTGGATATCGTGCTGCTGGTGCTGGAAGTGGGCACTGAAAACCTGCCGCTGGAAACCGCGCAGGATCTGGTCTACCGCTTCGGCCGCGCCTACCCGGCCGGCTGGGATGGCGCCGGCAATGCGCTGCACTGCATGTACAGCGTGGAGTGGATGGATGCCGAAGGCGCCGTGCTGGCGGCCTCCGATGCGCAGGACAAGGACGCCTTCACCCGCCACGTCTGCGAAAACCACACGCCGCTGATCGCCTCCCACTGGCGCTGGCTGCTGCAGCCGCTGGTGCCGGAGGACACTGACCAGCTGGCGCCCCTGCGTTTCCGGCTGGTGGAGTACTACCGCATGCCGATGATGGCCTACCTGTCGCTGCGCCAGCCGGACAAGCTCGATGCTGGCCAGTGGGCCTCGCTCGGCATGGTGGCTGGTGCGCCGGCCACGCCGGGCCAGGCTTCCGCCGAATTCGAGCGCAGTTATTGCTACGACCGGTTCTGGTATGCCGGCGGCGCTGCGCCCAATACGCGCTATCTGTGCACCGGCTATGCGCTGGTCGTCGTTGGCGATGCGGCGTCCGACTTTTTCTGCTGCCGCGAGCGCGGGGTGCTGTCGCAGTTCCGCCACCAGCACTTCCTGCTGTTCATGATCGCCCACCTGCAGAAGGCGTCCCTGCTGATGTTCTCGGACCGGCTGGCCGAAGCGCTCAATTCCCTGAGCGTGACGGACCCGGACAGCGTGCGCCGCTTCAAGCGCCGCATCCGCTATGCCTTCGAGAGCTTCCTGCGCTTCACCCACCGCTACTGGTTCACCGAAATCTCGGACCAGGCCCAGATCCGCGCCCTGTTCAAGATGTCCGCCACGCACCTGGACCTGGAGCGCCTGCACACGGAGGTCAAGGTGCGCATGGCGGACATGAACGGCTACCTGGAAGCGGACAGCCTGCGGCGCCAGGCCAACACCGTTGTCCGCCTGACGGTGGTGACCATCTTCGGCCTGATCGGCACCGTGACCACGGGCTTCCTCGGCATGAACCTGCTGGCGGAGGCGGATGCGTCCATGTCGCGCCGGCTGTGGATCTTCGGCGCCACCTTCCTGATCACGACTGTGCTCACCACCTATACGATGGTCAAGTCCAAGCGCCTGTCCGACCTGCTCGATGCGCTGTCCGATGAGCGCCTGTCCGTCTGGACCAAGCTGAAAGCATTAGCTGCCGTGTGGGGGAAGGGCCCGGCCTGAACTTACTCCAGCGTATCGTGTGGCAGGGACCGCCCGGCGGGGGTAGGCTTTTGCCTTCTCTCGAAAAGGAGGACGCCATGGATCAGCACTATCAATCCTGTATCGATGCGTGCAACGAGTGCGCGGCAGCTTGCGAGCAATGCGCAGCGGCCTGCCTGCGCGAGCCGGAGATTCAAATGCTGGCGCGCTGCATTGCGCTGGATATCGACTGTTCCCAGATCTGCCGCCTGGCCTCCGCCTTCATGTCGCGCGGCAGCACGGAAGCGGCGGAAGTGTGCCGTGCCTGCGCCGAGATCTGCGAGTCATGCGGCTCCGAGTGCGACCAGCACCAGCACGAGCATTGCAAGGCTTGCGCGGTGGCCTGCCACCGTTGCGCGGACGAATGCCGGCGCATGGGCAGCATGGCCCAGGGCGAGGTCCGCAGCACCACGGCCACGGCGGCCGCACCTCGTCATTGATTGGCAGAGGCCACGGGATGGGGTAACATCCCGGCAATGGGAGAAAAGAAAAACGACCGGAACACAGGCGGCGCCACCGTCTACGACGTAGCCCGCGTGGCGGGCGTATCGGCCATGACGGTGTCACGCGTCATCAATGGCAGCGCTCACGTGACGGACGCCACGCGCGACAAGGTGATGGCGGCCGTCCAGTCCCTGAATTACCAGGTCAATGTGGCTGCCCGCGCGGCCCGCGTGGGCACCTTGCGCGTCGGCCTCCTGTACAGCAATCCCTCTGCCGCCTTCCTGAGCGCCTTCCTGGTGGGCGCCATGGATCAGTGCAGCCAGAGCGGCGCCACCCTGATCCTGGAGAATTGCGAAGACCAGCGCAGCCAGCGCGCCGCCATCGAGCGCCTGATCGCCAATGGCGCGGACGGCATCCTGGTGCCGCCGCCGCTGTGCGATTCGAAATCGGCCCTCAAGCAGCTGGACGAAATCGGCATGCCCACCGTGGCGGTGGCGACCGCCAAGCCTGTATCCAGTATGTCCGCGGTGCGCATCGACGACTATGACGGCGCGCTGACGATGACGCGCTACCTGCTCTCGTTGGGCCACCGCGACATTGCCTTCATCAAGGGTGACCCCAAGCACACGCCGGCCCAGCTGCGCTACCAGGCTTTCGTGGACGCTATGGCCGAAGCGGGCATCAAGGTGCCGGCCGAGCGCGTGGCGCAGGGCCTGTTCACCTACCGTTCCGGCCTTTCAGCCGCGCGCGAGCTGCTGGGGCAGAAGGACCGTCCTACCGCCGTTTTCGCCAGCAATGACGATATGGCCGCCGCCGTGATCGCCGTGGCGCACGGCATGCACCTGCATGTGCCGGATGACCTGGCGGTGGCCGGCTTCGACGATACGCCGGTGGCGACCACCGTCTGGCCGGAGCTGACCACCATCCACCAGCCGATCGGCGACATGGCGCGTTCCGCCGTCGAGCTGCTGGTCGAGCAGATCCGCCGGCGCCGGGCCGGCGAGTCCAAACTCGTCCAGCACCGGCTGCTGCCGTACACGCTGATCACGCGCGAATCGTCCACCCTGGGCGAGTGAGTTACCAGTAGGGCTCCCAGGTGCGGCTCAGGCGTACCAGCGCTTCCAGGTAGAAGTAGTCGCCCCAGATGCAGCATTCATCGATGCCGATCCTGTTCGGCTTGTGATAGACGGCGTGCGCCAGCAGGCCGCTGCCCGGCATGCCCGGCTGGGCATAGCGCTGCGACAGTTCCGTGACCATGCCCAGTGCGGCCCGCTCGTACTGCGTGCGCAGCGGGTCCGTCAGCGGCAGGTTTTTCGCCAGTTCCAGCAGTCCGCAGGCGGCAATCGCGGCCGCCGAGCTGTCGCGTTCTTCGCCGCCCCGGGTGAAGATCAGGTCCCAATAGCAGATGCCGTCAGCCGGCAGGCGGTTCAGGTAGTAGTTGGCCAGCACCTTCGACAGTTCAATCAGGCTGGTGTCGCCATTGTGGCGGTACACCAGCGGGAAGCCGGAGATGCCCCAGGCCTGGCCGCGCGCCCAGCAGGAATCGTCGGCAAAACCCTGGTGGGTCTTGCCTTCGCGCGGCGCACCGCTGGCCGGGTCGAAGAAGAAGGTGTGGAAGGTCGATCCGTCCGGACGCACGATATGCCGCGCGGCTGCCGCGATATGCTGGTTGGCCGCATCGCGGAAGGCCGCTTCGCCGCTGTAGTCGCTGGCCCAGTAGAGCAGGGGCAGGTTCAGGTTGCAGTCGATGATCATGCGGCCTTGCTGGGCCGGGTCGCTCAGTTCGCCCCAGGCCTGGATGATGCCGGCGCCGGGCAGGTAGCGCTCCAGCAGCAGGCGCGCCGCGCCCATGGCCGCTTCCGCAGCCATTTCGCTGCCGGTCAGCTTGTAGGCCGCCACGCAGGACAGGCTGTAGAGGAAGCCCAGGTCATGGTGGTTGGTGCTGATGCGCCCGGCTTGGCGGTGATGGAAGCTGCGCACGTGGTTTTCTGCGGCATCGCGGTAACGTTGTGCCCCCGTCAGCTCGTAGGCCAGCCACAGCATGCCGGTCCAGAAGCCGTTGGTCCACTCGGTATTGCCCATGGCCGGATAGACACCGCCGGTGCTGGAGGGGGCCGGGAAGGCGTCGCCGAAGTGAGCCAGGTTGCGATCGATCGATGCCAGCGCGCGGTCGATGGCGCCTCGCAGCACGGCAAACGGAGGGCGGCCGGTCCAGTGGGCGGGCAGCGCATCATGGCACAGGGGCTCCAGGGCCGGGAGGTGGAGACGGGCATTCATGCGGATAACTCCTTGGCAGGCGCCGCCGAATTGCTACGGCGCGGAATTTCAGGTGGCGTGGGCGAGAGGAAGATGGCGGACAGCACCAGGAATATCAGCGCCAGTCCCGCCATGCTCAGGTAAGTGGCCGGGAAGCCAATCAGGTCATAGCTCTTGCCGGCGATCGGCGACAGGATGGCCAGGCCGAGCGAATGGCCGAAGCTCACGCCGACCATATAGATGGTGGAAGCCAGGCGGTTGTCGAAATGGTGGGCGATGTAGCGGAAGATGGAGACGACCAGGATCGGCAGCTCGAACGAGTGCAGCATCTTCATTGCCGAAATCGAGGCAGGCCCCACGGCCAGGCCGGAGCCGGCCACCCGGATCAGCATGATGGAGCCGGCCAGCAGCAGGCCGTTCTTGGCGCCGATGCGCTTGACCAGCAGCGGCGACAGGAACAGGCCACAGGCCTCGATAAAGATCTGCATCGAGTTCAGGTAGCCGAACATGGCAGCGCCGGTGGCCGGGTCGGGGAACAGCGAGGTGAAGTAGCTGGGGAACTGCTGGTCGAACACCAGGTAGAGGTTCGTCACGCCGAGGATGAAGACCATGAAGCGCCAGAACTGCGGCTGGCGCAGCACCTTCAGCGCTTCGGCCAGGGTGACGGTATGCGCCGGCGCTGCGTCGTGCTCGTCCCCGGCGCTGCGCCAGAACGCCAGCAGCACAAGCAGCAGCAGGCCGGCGCCGGAAGCGAGGAAGAAGTTGATGCCCGGGTTGATGTTGTAGATTTGCCCGCTCATGAAGGCGGCGGTGGCAAAGCCGAGGGAACCGAACAGCCTCACGCGGCTGTACTCAAAGCCGTGGCGGCGCCCGATGCGGTCGACGTAGGACTCGATGGCGTAGCTGCCGGCGATGAAGGTGATGCCCAGATACAGGCCGCCGACGGCCGCGCCGAGATAGATGTTCGCCTGCAGCAGCGGGGCGTACACATAGGTGAAGAACAGGCCGCAGCCCGAGACCAGGGCGGCTACGGTCCACAGGATATGCTTGCGCACGCCCACCTTGTCGGACACCAGGCCGTAGATCGGCTGCGAACACATGGCGGCAATGAAGTTGGCCGCGAACACGATGCCGGTCTCCGTGCCGGAAAGCTTCAGCGTGGAGCGCAGCCATAGCGCGAGCAGGGACACGCTCATCGCCTGTGCGAAGAAATAGATGAACAGGAATCCGCACAGGAAGCGGAAGTGCAACTGCTTGCTTGTCATTGTCTCCTCCTTATTTCAGCGGACGAATCCAGACGGCTTGTCCGCCGGATGCCTGCAGCGGCGCTTCCAGCACCGTGCGCGCATCGACTTTAATGGTGCGCATGCCGACCCTGGTCGCCGTTGGCGCCTTCGCGTCATCCGCATAGATGGTGGCTTCGTAGCGCTGGCCCGGCTGCAGGAAGTCAAGCGGGATTTTCAGCGTACGCGCTTCGTTATTGGTGATTGTGCCGACAAACCATTCCTCGCCCATGCGGCGCGCCGTGGTCACGAACTCGCCGGGGCGGCCGTCGATGATGCGCGTGTCGTCCCAGGTGGTCGGAATGCGGTCCCAGAATGCCAGCTCCGGCTCGTGCTGCGATTGCTCCGGCTTGTCGTACCAGTACAGCGTTTGCAACGGGCTGTAATAGATCGCGGCCAGGGCCAGCTGGTGGGCATGGGTGGTCCTGATGCGGGGGCTGTAGTAGCAGATCGTGTAGTCCGCGGCGCCGGCCAGGAAGCGGGTGAAGGGCAGCACCGTGTTGTGCGTGGCGTCCGGCATTTCCTCGTTGCCGCGGATACCTTCGGACGTCATCAGGTTGGGCCAGGTGCGCTGCTCGCCGGTGGGGCGCCAGTCGTCGTGGATGTTGACCATGATCTTTGCGTCCGCCGCCTGCTGGATAGCTTTTTCGATCCACGTGGTCCAGCGGTGGGAACCGACCTGCACGAAGCCGAATTTCACGCCTTGCACGCCCCAGTCGTGGTAGGTCTTGAACAGGGTGTCCGACTGCATCAGCAAGGCTTGCTGGTTCACGTAGAGCCAGACGCCGATGCCTTTCTGCTTGCCGTAGGCGATGATGCCGGGCAGGTCGAAGTCCGGGATGGCGACCCTGGTGGCGTCCGAATCGAAGGAGAAGGCGGGGCCGTACCACTTCCAGTCGAACAGGATGTATTGCAGACCGTGGCGGGCTGCGAAGTCGATATTCGCCTTGGCGTCCGCCGTGGTCTGGCTCATCACGCGGATGATCTTGCCCGGCTTGATCCAGCTTTCGTCCGGCAGCTTGCTTGGCTCATTCAGGTTCAGGATGAAGTGGCTGTTCTGCGCCAGCGCCGGATAGGACCCGGCGACCATGATGCCGCGCCAGGGTGTGGCAAAGGGCGAGATCAGGTCGGCCGGGTCGTGCATCGAAGTGACGATGGTGTCCGGTTTAGTCTTGTGCAGCTTGAACTTGGTGCGCGAGTAGTCGACCATCTGCGCTTCCAGCAGCGCGACGTTCAGGCCATTCGGCAGCTGCAGCGTGAGCGGACGCTCCGATTCGTCCGGCCAGTCCGCCAGCGGCAGCAGCTTGTACGGCGCTTGCGCCCAGCCGTGGAACCAGGCCTTCGTCCCCTTCGGCAGCGCGAACTCGGTGTTTTCCTGCGTGATGCGGTAGTAGCTCCCTTTTTCGTTTTCCGGGAAGGCGAAGCGGAAGGCGACGCCTTCATCGTAGGCCCTGGCTTCCAGCGCGAGCTTGTAGACCGGATTGTCATCCTTGACGAGGTTGACGGTCAGGGTGTTGTAGCGGTCCTTGATTTCCGCACGCTCGCCGGTTGTCGGGCGCCAGGTCTTGTCGGCGCTGCCTTGCTGGATGCCGGTGATCTTCAGGTTCTCGAACCATTTGCCGTGGCGGTCGATAGGCAGGGCCATCGCGCTCTCGGTCAGGTGGTTGTCCAGCTGCAGGTCCATCAGCGAATCGAGGATCACCGGCTTGCCGGCGTAGCTGACCGAGTAGCGCAGCTGGCGCTTGCCGTCGGCTTGCTGCTGCTGGCGGATCTCCATCTGCAGTTTTCCGTCCGGCGAACGCACGACCGCGTCCTGCGCCTGTGCAGCCGGCAGCAGCGCAGCGCCCAAGCATCAGGGCCGCCGCCAGGCGCCGTACTATCGCAGCGCAGGCCGGAGCGAGAGACGTCATGCGGCCTCCCGCAGCAGGGCCTGAATGGATGCAAGGGAAGGCGGCGTGGCGCCGGGGGACATGCAGGCGGCGGCGCCGGCGGCGACGGCGAAGCGCAGGTGGGCGCCGCCGTCGCGCTCAGGCCAGCTCATGAAGCTGTAGAGCAGCGCGCCGATGCTGGCGTCGCCCGCGCCGACCGTGTCCACCACATTCACCGGCAGGGCCGACGCGTGCCACGTCTGCTCGCCTTCCAGCAGTTGCGCGCCGCGCTCGCCGTGCGTGTACAGCACACGCGCCGCAGGATTCATCGCGCGCAGCGAGGCCAGTGCGGCATCGACGGACTCGGTGCGGAACAGGCCTCGCAAATCCTCGTCGGACACCTTGATCACATCCGCCAGCCCCGCCATGCGGCGCAGCGTCGCATCATAGCGCTCGTCCATCAGCGCCCGGAAATTCGGGTCATAGCTGATGCGCACCCCGCGCTGCTTCAATTCAGTAGCCAGCGCAATCAGCTTGCCGGCCAAAGGCTCCCGCGCCAGGCTGATGCCGCCGAAGTGCACCCAACGGACGCTGTCCTGCCAGCCGTCAGGCAAGCGGGCGGCGTCGAAATGCAGGTCCGCGCTGTCGTCGCCGATGAAAAAATAGCTGGGCGGATTCAGCTCGTGCACGACCGCCAGCAGCGGCGAACGGCCCACCAGCTGCAGGAAGCGCGGATCGAGGCCCGCCTCCGCATTGGCCGCGGCCAAAGCGCGGCCAAACACATCGCTGCTCACAGCGCCCGCAAACGCGCTCGCCACGCCCAGCCGCGCCATCACGCGCGCCACATTCCAGGTGGAGCCGCCCGGCTGGCTGTTCCAGGTCGAAGGACCGGTGCGCAGCAAATCCGTCAGCGCCTCTCCGGCCGACACAAAGGAAGGCAAAGCCGTCATGACGCCGATCCGATCACATTCAGCACCTCATAGCATGCGCCCATCGTGTGGTAGTCCACCTTGCCGGCTGGGCTCTTCTCGTTGGTCAGCTTCCCGTTGGACGGGCTCAGGATGCGATACCAGGCGCCATGCTCGTGGTCCACGAAATGCTCCCAGCTGTAGGCCCAGATGCGGTCGTACCAGTCCCAGTAGCGCTCCAGGCCAGTGCGCTGCGCCAGCACAGCCGCCGCGGCCAGGCTCTCGGCCTGCACCCAGAAATACTTGTCGCCGTCGCAGATCGAACGGTCCGGCGCGAAGCCGTAGTGGATGCCGCCGTGGACCGGATCCCATGCGCTGTCCAGCGCGATATCGAACAGCTGGGATGCGCGCGGCACCAGCCAGTCCGCCGCGCCGGCAAGGTGCGCAGCATGGCGCTCGAGCAGCAGCAGGAGCTTGGCCCACTCGGTCAGGTGGCCCGGCTGGTAGCCCCAGGGACGGAAGATATTGGTCTTGTCCTCGCGGTTGTAGTCCCAATCCACCGACCAGTCGGACTTGTAATGCTCCCACACCATGCCATCGGCCAGCGCCGCCTGGCGTATGGTGATGTTATGGGCCAGCTTTTCGGCGCGGTGCAGGTAGCGCACATCATCGGTCGCCTCGAACGCGGCAATCAATGCCTCGCAGGCGTGCATGTTCGCATTCTGGCCGCGGTAGGAGTCGAGCACCGACCAGTCGGCATTGGCCTGGTCGGCGTACAGGCCGTATTCAGGCTGCCAGAAACGCTGCTCCATCAGGGCGAAGGTTTCCTCGATCCATGGCAGGGCCTCATCGACACCGGCCGCGAATGCGTGCGAGTAGGCCAGCAGAACGAAGGCCAGCCCATAGCAGTGGTTGTCGCCGTCGAGGACTTCCTTGCGGCCATCGCGCCAGGAAAGCTGCCATGCATAGCCGCCGGTGGCCGGGTCGCGGTGCACATTGCGCAGGAAGGCCACGCCGTGGCGCAGCGCCTGGGCATAGGCCGGATCGCCGAAGCGGCGGCTGGCCATGGCGTAATTGAAGACGAAGCGCGTGCTGGAAACCAGGTGGCGCGTGTGCCTGTCATAGACCGTGCCGTCGTCCAGGAAGAAGTGATAGAAGCCCCCGCTCGGATCGATGCAGCGTGGATGGTAGAACTGCATGGTGTGGGCGATATGGGCCAGCAGCGAGTCGGGCGATCGGAAATCAGGGAGCATGGGATCTCTCATCAGGTTTGCGGCCATGCCGCGATACGGTATCGGGTAGTCCAGGGTTGCGCGGGATCGAGCGCAATGCCCGTGCGGGAAGCGAGCGGATGGTCCTGCGGTGCGCTGGCGACGCGGCCCAGGTCGAACTGTCCGTTGACCGGCTCCGCGCCAAGCGCGAGGTGGCGGCTCATCCAGGGGAAGTGAATGCGGCCGCCGTTGCTAATCCAGAGCATCAGGTCGGGCAGCTGGGCGGTGTCCCACCACAGGCCGACGCAGGCATCGTAATCGAGATAGTGCAGGGCGAGCGGCGCGCGGTTGCCGGCGCCATGGATGCCCTTGACCTGCACCAGTTCCTCGCCGGCGACCGCCAGCGGCAGGCGCGACAGATCGAGCGGGCCGTCCACGCCGGCCATGGCGGACAGATTCTCCGAGCGCGCATCCGGCACCAGGCGCGACACGGCGCCGGCCGGGCTGGCGGGATAGCTGTGGATGCCCTCATGCTCGCCCAGCAGCACGCGCACGCGCCCTGGCGCCGGCGGCAGGCGGAACGTCGGGTGCAGGCCTGCCGGCAGGCGGCCGGCGTGGCGCGCATGCACGGTCAGCGTAATGTCCAGTGCCGGCGCATCGGCGGCCGCTTCGATCACGCGTTCGATGCGCGAGACCGGCGAATCAGCCGGATATTCGATTGCCAGGTGCACGCGGGTCGGCGTGGCGGAGATGCATTCCCAGCGATGATTTGCGGCGTAACCATGCGGCCAGGTGTCGCCGGGATCGCGCGGCTGCCAGCCCTCCGGCAAGTCGGACGGCAGGTCGGTGCGGCCGAAGGGTACACAGGGCCACTCGCCGCGCAGGCGGCGCATCAAGCCGGGCAGGGCGGAGGCGCGCGTCATGCCCGCCCAGGGCGCCACGTGCATCACGTCCAGCTCGCGCTCTTCGCCGAGCCGGAACGTGACGGGGCCGAGCATGCCGCCCAGCGCCTGCACCTCCGCGCTGCCGTGTTCCCACTGCAGCCGCCAGGCCAGCCGTCCTGAATCAACGACGGACATCCAGCCCTCCTGCCGCTACAGCCTTGACCTGCGCTTCGCTGACGGCCAGGAAATCGCCGGCCAGCGAATGTTTCAATGCTGCCGCGGCTACGCCAAACTCCAGCGCGGCGGCATCGTCCCAGCCGGATTCCAGGCCATGCAGCACGCCGGATGCGAAAGCGTCGCCGGTGCCGATGCGCTCGACGATGCCCGGCAGCGAATAGCTGCCCGTATCGAACATGCCGCTGCGCGTGTACAGTGTGGCCTTGATCTCGTGATGGTCCACACTGTGCTGGGTGCGGATCGTGGCGGCCACGCGCTGCAACTGCGGGAAGGCGGCAAACGCAGCCTGCATGGCTGCCGCGCGGTCCTTCGCCAGTTCAGGACGGCGCAACACCAGGGCGATGTCGCGCTGGTCTGCAAATGCCAGGTCGGCGTGGGACAGCAATTCCTTCAGCACGTCCGCGCCGTCGCTGCCCTGCAGCGCCCACAAGGAAGCCCGGTAGTTGCCGTCGAAGGACACGCGCACGCCGGCGGAACGGGCCGCGCGCACGGCAGCCAGCACGGCCGCCGACGTTTGCGGGCCCACGGCCGGCGTAATACCGGAAACATGCAGCCAGCTGGCGCCGGCCAGCAGCGCCGGCCAGTCATAAGCCTCGTTCTGGGCGAAGACGGAAGCTGCACGGTCGTAAATGATTTCGGACGGGCGCAGCACGGCGCCGGGCGTCAGGAAATAAAGCCCCATGCGGCCGGGATGGAACTGGATGGCGCGCGTATCCACGCCCTGGGCGCGCAAGGCGTTGCGGGCCGCGTGGCCGAGGGCATTGTCCGGCAGCGCGCTGACCACGCGGGCATCATGGCCGAAGTGGGCCAGCGACACGGCCACATTCGCTTCCGCACCGCCGATGCAAGTATCGACCATCGGCGATTGCAGCAGCAGCTCGCCGGCCGGCGCGGAAAGGCGAAGGAGGATTTCGCCAAAGCAGACAATAGTATTCATCGCGCGAGCCATCCCCCATCAACCGGCAGTACGATGCCGTGGACATAATTGCTGGCGGCGCTGGCGAGGAATACCGCCGCGCCGGCGAGGTCGTCCGGCACGCCCCAGCGGCCGGCGGGAATGCGGGCCAGGATCGCGGGCGCGCGGTTCGGATCGTCGCGCAGCGGCGCCGTGTTATTGGTCTCGAAGTAGCCGGGCGCAATGGCATTGACGTTGATGCCCAGCGCGGCCCACTCATTGGCCAGGGCGTGCGTGATGCCGGCCACCGCGCTCTTGCTGGCAGTATAGGCAGGCACGCGGATGCCGCCCTGGAAGGAGAGCAGGGAAGCGACGTTGATGATCTTGCCGCCGCCATGCTTGGCCATGTAGCGCGCCGCAGCCTGGGACACGAAGAATACCGACTTCATATTCGTGTTCACCACCGCGTCCCAGTCATCCTCGGTCACGTCCAGGCTGTCGGCCCGGCGGATGATGCCTGCATTGTTGACGACGACATCGAGGCGGCCGCGGAAGGCAATCGCCGCGTCCACCACGCGCTGCACATCGGCCGTGCTGCCGAAATCGGCCTGCACGAAGTGGAAACCGCGGCCCGCTTCAGCCACGGCTTGAGCGGTTTCGCTGGCGTCGCTGCGGCCGGCGGCCACGATGTCGGCGCCGGCGCGGGCGAGGGCGATGGCGATCGCCTGGCCCAGGCCCGTGTTGGCGCCGGTGACCAGGGCGGTGCGCCCGGTCAGGTCGAACAGATTGGACATGGCGCGTTCCTTATTTGAGCTGGCAGATATCGAGCACGTTCATGTCGGTATAGTCGAGGTTTTCCCCGCCCATGGCCCAGATGAACGCGTAATTGGCGGTGCCCGAACCCATGTGGATGGACCAGGGCGGTGACACCACCGCTTCCTCGTTGGCCACGATGATGTGGCGTGCCTTGTCCGGCTCGCCCATGAAGTGGAACACGCGCTCGGATTCTTTCAGGTCGAAGTAGAAATAGACTTCGGAGCGGCGCTCGTGCAAGTGCGGCGGCATGGTATTCCACACGCTGCCCGTCTTCAGCACGGTCAGGCCAAGCAGCAGTTGGGCCGACTGGCACACGCCCGGAATCACGTACTGATAAATGGTGCGGGCATTCGAGGTTTCCAGGCTGCCGCGCTCCAGCGGAATGGCCTGGGAGTGATTGATCTTCACCAGCTCGAAGCGCGCATGGGCCGGCGTGGAAGCCAGATAGAAGCGGGCAGGTTTGGCCGCGTCCAGTGATTCGAAGGTGACGTCGGTGCTGCCCATCGGCACATACAGGCCGTCGCGCGGTGCCAGCTCGAAAGCCTGGCCATCAACGGTGACGCGGCCGGTGCCGGCCGACACATTGATGATGCCCAGTTCGCGGCGCACCAGGAAGGGCTGGCCTGCGGCGGACGCGGGTTCGGTCTGGTGGGGCAGGGCGAGCGGCGTATCCAGCGGCGCGGCGCCGCCGATCACGAAGCGTTCGTTATGGCAGTAATTGAGTGCGATCCGGCCTGATTCGAACAGGCCGTTGATCAGGTAGCGCTCGCGCAGCTGTTCGTTGCTGGCGTTCGCCATCATGTCGGGATGCGTAGCGTGAAGGGTCTTTTGGAACATGCGACCAGTCTCCAATGTAGTGAATTGCTGTTATCGATAACAAGTATAGCAGTGGATTTCGTGAAAAGGCAAAGAGCTTTTCACGTATTTTTCATAATTAATTATGCCGCTTCAGAAATGAAACAACAGAAGCTATGCCGATTCGATATGGATCAAAAGAAAAATTTGATAACTCTACTTGTTGTTAAGAACCCTCACAGGCTTGACCCGCTCAAGAGATTGACCTAACATCGATTCTGATATCGATAACAAGCGCCGCACAATGCGGGCAGGAGACAAGAGTGATCAGGAAGCTTTTCGCGTTGGCTGCAGCCACCTGCGCATTTGCCAGTACGGGCCAGGCCGCGCCGGTGGACAAACTGCAGGTATTTCCCTTTCCGCAGCCGATCCGCTACACCCACCACAACGACGACTTCACGGTGCGCGTGCGCACTCCGGGCGGCGTGTGGCAGGACCTGTACGAATATAACGTGAAAGTGGACCTGGACACCAAGCAGAACGCCTCCATGGTCTATTTCAATTTCGACGGCGCCGTTGAAGTGTCGGTGCAAAAGAACAACGGCATCTTCAGCAAAGTGGCCGTGCGTCCGGAATCGAAGGGTATCAAGCATACGGTCCGCAATGGCATCGTCTACTTCACGCTGAACCGCGCCGAAAACCTGAGCGTGGAATTCGACGACGACCGCCTGCACAACCTGCACATCTTCACCCACGCCATCCGCAAGGATATGCCGCAGCAGCCGGAAGATCTGACTTCCTACGACATCACCCAGGGCAAGGCGCCTGACCTGACCCAGCCCGTGGTGTATTTTGGCCCGGGCGTCCATAGCGGCGAGTTCCGCCTGCGCTCCAACACCACCGTCTACATCGATGGTTCCGCCCTGCTGAAAAGCCCGCTGGTCATCGATGGCGTGGAAAACGTGAAGGTGATCAGCGACGGCATCTTCGACGGTGTCGATATGACCACCATCCGCAACGCGAAGAACATCTCGATCGACGGCCCGATCTTCATCAAC
Organism: Pseudoduganella sp. UC29_106; assembly: GCF_044055365.1. NCBI lineage: Bacteria > Pseudomonadati > Pseudomonadota > Betaproteobacteria > Burkholderiales > Oxalobacteraceae > Pseudoduganella > Pseudoduganella sp. UC29_106. The sequence goes on from NZ_CP171977.1 coordinate 1,524,948, forward strand.
CAGCCGCACGGTACCATGCGCTGCATCACCTCGCAGGACATCGAAGAGCGCAGCATCCGCACCATCGGCGCCGGCCAGTGGTCCGATGGCCTGGGCCACTTCGCCTGCGAGCGAGTGAAGATCAGCGACAGCTTTGTCCGCACCTCGGACGACAGCATCACCCTGTACAACCACCGCTGGGACATCTGGGGCAATACGCGCGACATCACCGTGACCGACAGCACGCTGTGGGCCGACATCGCGCATGCGGTCATGATTGGAATTCACGGCAACACGCCAACAGCGGCCCATCCGGAGGCCGAAGTGCTGGAGCGTATCCGCTTCAGCAATATCGATATCCTCGACCACGACGAGGACGAACCGGAATACGAAGGCGCCATCGGCATCATGGCCGGTGACGACAACCTGGTGCGCGACGTGACCTTCGAGAACATCCGGGTCGAGCGCATCGAGGAGGGCAAGCTGTTCAACCTGCACATCGCCTACACGCCGAAGTACAACACCAGCCCGGGGCGCGGCATCGAGAACATCACCCTTCGCAATATCCACTACAGCGGCAAGGGCTCGCCCAGCGCGTCTGTCATCTATGGCTACGACAAGGACCGCAAGGTTAAAAACGTGGTCATCGAAAACGTCACGGTGGAGGGCAAGCGGCTCAAGGGCGCGGAGGCGAACGTGCTGGATATCGGTCCGCATACGGAAGGCATCAGTTTCAAATGACCTGAGGCCTTGCCGGGCGCTGCCCGGCTGGTCCGAAACTGTTATCGATAACGAAAATATAGACAACAAAGAGGAGATGGTGAAATGAGCAACAAGATCGTTTTGACGGGTATCGCATTGGCCGTTAGCCAGGCATTCGTTCCCGCGGCTTTTGCGCAGCAGAGCGGCAGTCCCGTCGTGGTTAATGGAGCCGCCGAACCGGAAGCACAGACCGTGGTGGTGAGCGGCATCCGCGCCAGTGCCCGTTCTTCGGTCGCCATCAAGCGCGATTCCGCCGAGGTGGTCGATTCCATCACCGCCGAAGATATCGGCAAGCTGCCCGATCCGAACGTGGCTGAAACCCTGACCCGCATTCCGGGCGTGCAGGGCTACCGTTACGGCGGCGAGGGCGCATCGCCGGTCGGCGCCGGCTCGGGCCTGACCATTCGCGGCCTGTCCGGACAGACGGCGTCGCAGGTCAATGGCCGCGCCTTCTTCACTGCAGGCGGCCGCGAATTCAATATCGAAGGCGCGATCCCTGGCATGGTGGCCGGCATCGACGTCTACAAGAATCCGACTGCGGAACACATCGAAGGCGGCATTGGCGGCCTGGTGAATATCCGCACCCGCAACCCGAGCGATTTCAAAAGCCTGACTGCATCGCTGGCCGTCAACGGCCGCTGGAACGACCTGGCCAAGAAATCCGATCCGGAACTGTTCGGCCTTGTCGCCAACCGCTTCGACCTCGGCGGCGGCCAGCGCATCGGCGTGCTGGCGGCGGCCATGTATCAGAAGAGCACCGGCCGTTCGGACAACAACCCGGCCAACGGTGGCTCCAACCTGAAGCGCGTGGTGCGCGCGGACAGCGCCGAGTACGCGACCAGGGCTGCCAGCAATACGAGCAACAGCCCGTTTCAGCCGCTGTCCGCCTACGTTGGCCGCAGCGACGTCAGCTTCCTGGACGCCGGCACCATGCCCACCGCTTCGGGACAGGACGCCAACCTGATCGCGGCACCGGCGCTGACCAGCAACGCCTTCCAGGAAACCATCATGCGCGAGCGCAAAGGCCTGAACCTGGCGGCCGACTGGCGCGTTTCGAACACGCTGCGCTTCTACACTGAAGCGAACTACATCTACTACCTGTACCACCAGAACTACCGCGGCCTGAACTCGGTCGACGGCGGCAACGTGCAGAACCTGCAAACCACGCCGTTCGCGCTGACCGAAGGCCTGGCCAACCGCAACATCAACGGCGGTAGCGATGATGTACTGGTCAGCAAGCGCTTCCTGAGCGGCAGCATGCTGAATTCCACCGTCAACACCGTGGGCGGCGACGAGCACCGTCCTTATACCACTTGGATCGGCGCCGGCGGCGTGGAATGGAGCCCGACGGACGCCCTGTCCCTGAAACTGGACCTCTCCTACATCAAGTCCGACCAGACCCAGGACAACCGCTCGGTGAATATGGACTCCGCGCCGGGCCTGATCTGGTCTACCAACCGCGTGGCTGACGGCGCTCCGCACCAGTTGACCTTCACCGGTCCGAACCTGAGCGACCCGAACAACTTCGTGTTCCGCGACTACAACAACGGCACCAACCAGACCTGGGACGACAAAGGTTATGCGGCCGCCTTCAGTGGCGCCTACAGCATGGACGGCCTGTTCAACAAGATCAAGTTCGGTACCCGCTACGCCCACCAGCAAAGCCTGTACACCAACGTGAACTTCTCCGGCCGGCCGATGACCACCGACGGCAAGGCCCTGGTGCCGATCACCCGCACCAACGGCATCAAGGTTGGCAGCACCAGTTTCTGGGAGCAGGCCCCGAGCAACTTCATGCGCGGCGATGCCGGTTATTCCGGCGGCTATGTGGTGTATCAGCCGGATGCACTGCTGGGCGACCAGGTGAAAAATGCCTTCCCCAACGCCGGCATTCTGGCGCAAGGCGCCTATCTGGAAAACCTCGGCGCACGCCGCTTCATCCGCGAGAATACGACTGCGGTATACGGCATGGGCGAGTTCTCCGCGATGGATGACCGCCTGAAAGGTAATATCGGTGTGCGCGTGGTGCGCACCGAGGGCCGCGCCATTGCCAAGATCGCCGACCTGCGTCCGGGCGCTGCCGCTGGCGCACTGGTGGACAACGTGCGCGACACTTCGTACAACAATGTGCTGCCTTCGGCTAACGTCACCTATGACATCACCAAGGACTTCCTGGCCCGCTTCGGCTACGGCAAGAGCCTGACCCGCGCCGGCCTGAGTGACCTGAACCCGAGCATCACGGCGAACGTGACTGCCGGTACCGCCAATGTCGGCAATCCGGACCTGCGTCCACAGACCGCCAACAGCTTCGACATCTCGCTGGAACGCTACTTCAGCCCGACCAACTATGTGGCAGCGGCGGTCTTCGACAAGGAGATCAACGGCTTCTTCAACGCCATCGTCGAATGCCAGACCTTGCCGGTGGCTTATGCCGGTGGCCAATCGAACAGCTGCTCGAACGGCCAGTGGCAGGTTTCGAAGTCGGTCAACTCCGAGAAGGGCTATGCACGCGGCGTGGAACTGTCCGGCCAGTATTTCTTCGATTCCAGCTACGGTATGCTGAACAACTTCGGCCTGTCCGGTTCTTACACCTATGTGAAGACCTCGAACCCGGTCAATTTCGGCAGCGCAGCGGCGCCGCGCATCGTCGATACGCCGCAGCCGTTCCAGTCGAAGAACAACTTCAGCATCTCCGGCATGTACGACGACAACAAGCTGTCGGCCCGCGTGGTCTACACCTGGCGTTCGCCGTCGATCCTGTTCGGCGTTTCGACAAACCCGATCGATGGCCGCTATATCGGTTCCTACGGCATCCTGGACGCGTCGCTCAACTACGAGATTGCGCCAAACCTGACCCTGTCCTTCAACGGTTCCAATCTGACGGACAAGGCCCTGAACCGCTTCGTCGGCGAGCCGGGCACGTATGAAACCGGCCTGGAACGCCAGCACTATGCGAATGGCCGTACCTACAGCATCGGCCTGCGTTACAAGTTCGGCGGCAAGTAATTCTTCTCCCACCTCTGCCGGACCTATGTCGAATCGATATGGGTCCGGTCTTTTTTTGATAACTCCTTGTTGTCAGTTCACCTAGCATAGCCTGATAACAACAATGGAGGAGAACAGTCAGTGAATATTCGCTTCAGTCTCGCGCCGCTCGCCCTGGCGGCCATGCTTTGCTGCGCCCACAGCGCGGCGCAAACCCCGGAGTGGGAACAGCCGGAAGTGGTGGCAGTCAACCGCTTGCCGATGAAGGCCACTTTCTTCAATTTCGAGAGCGTGGACAAGGCCGTCGCCGGGGAGCTGTCCGCATCCCAGTATTACCGCTCGCTCGATGGCGCCTGGTCCTTCGCCTATTCGCCCGGCGTTGACGCCCGTCCGATTGACTTCTACAAGCCCGGCTTCGACGTCAGCGCCTGGAAGACCATCCAGGTGCCCGGCATGATCCAGGCCCAGGGCTTCGGCAAGCCGATCTTCACCAATATCAAATACCCGTTCCCGGCCAACGAGCCCTTCATCCCGCACGAGACGAACGAAGTCGGCTCCTACCGCCGCGATTTCGAGGTCCCGGCGGGCTGGGACGGGCGTGACGTATTCCTTCACATCGGCGCGGCCGGCGCAGCTTACTATGTCTGGGTGAACGGCGAAAAGGTCGGCTACTCTGAAGACTCCAAGCTGCCTTCCGAATTTGACCTCACGCGCTTCGTGCGCCCCGGCCGCAACACGATCGCCATCGAAGTCTATCGCTGGGCGGACGGCTCCTACCTGGAAGACCAGGACTTCTGGCGCCTGTCCGGGATCGAGCGCAGCGTCTACGTGTATGCCGAACCGAAGGCTCGCCTGCGCGACTTCAGCGTGAACGCCTTGCTGGACAAGGCCACTTACCGCGACGGCCAGTTCTCGCTGCGCGCAGACTTCGCGGGCCAGCCCGCCGCGGGCGAGGTTGTGGCCACCCTGTACGACGGCGACCGTTCCGTTCTGAGCACTCGCGCGCCGATTGCCGGCGCCGGCGCTGCGCTGCAGGGCGTGATCAGGAATGTGAAGCCATGGTCCGCCGAAACGCCGAACCTGTACCGCCTGGTGCTGGAATACCGAGGCGCGGACGGCAAGCTCATTTCGGCAACATCGAAGCGCATCGGCTTCCGCACCGTGGAAATCGCGGACGGCGAAGTGCGCGTGAACGGCAAGCGCGTGATGATCAAGGGCATGAACCGCCACGAGCATGATCCGGTGACTTTCCGCACACTGTCGATGGAGTCGATGCGCAAGGACATCGAGTTGATGAAGCAGGCGAACATCAATGCCGTGCGCACTTCGCACTATCCGAACGATCCGCGCTGGTATGACCTGGCGGATGAATATGGCCTCTACATCATGGACGAGGCCAATATCGAGTCCCACGAATACATGCAGAAGGGCGATGCCGAACCGGCGAAGCGCGAGCAGATCCAGCTGGGCTACAAGGCGCACTGGCGCGCGGCCCACCTGGACCGCGTATCGCGCATGGTGCAGCGCGACCGCAACCATCCGTCGATCATCTTCTGGTCGCTGGGGAACGAGGCTGGCACGGGACCGAATTTTGAGAACGCGGCCAACTGGATACGCGAGAACGACCCTACGCGCCTGGTCAGCTACCTGGGGCACGGCACTATCGGCGAGGAGCACCTGCCGAATTCTTATGTCGATATCTATGCGCCGATGTATGACGATATCGAGAAGATGGCCGATTACGCCCAGGACCCGCGCTACCGCCAGCCGATGATCCAGTGCGAGTATGCGCACGCGATGGGCAACTCGCTGGGCAATTTCGAGGATTACTGGCAGACCATCCGCGCCCACCGCAAGCTGCAGGGCGGTTTCGTGTGGGATTGGGTGGACCAGGGCGTTTCCGCAGTCGATGCGCAGGGCCGCAAATACTGGGCCTCGGGCTTCGACCTGAATCCGGACCATGGCGACAACAGCGTGGTCGGCGACGGCGTGGTGCAGGCGGATCGCACGCCGGACCCGGAGTATTACGAGCTGCAGAAGGTGTATTCGCCGGTGGTGTTCGAAGGCGACCCGGCGCGCGGCTCGCTGCGCGTAGTGAACCGTTACGATTTCCGCGACTTGTCAGGCCTGGAGTTCGACTGGTCGGTCACGCGCGATGGCGTTGCTGTCGCCAATGGCACGCTGGCCGGCGTGCAGGCTGCTGCCGGCAAGTCGGCGCCTGTGGCATTCAAACTGCCAGCCGTCGCTGCGCAGGGCGGTGAGCTGGTGCTCACGCTGCGCGCCAAAGCGAAGGAGGGCGCCACCAAGGGCGTCCCGGCTGGGACGGTGCTGGGATGGACGCAGTTCGTGCTGGCGTCGCCGGCGACCGCGCCGGCCCGCCCGCAAACTGCCGGCGTGCGGCCGGTGCGCGACGGCGGCGAAGTGCGGCTGGCCGCAGCGGGCGCAGTGCTGGCAATCGACGCCAGCACTGGCCTGGTGCGCTACACGGCCAAGGGCAAGACTCTGCTGAAAGGCGGCACGCCGAACTTCTGGCGCGGCCTGACCGACAACGACGAAGGCACGGGCGTCGATAAATCCCACAAGGTATGGCAGCAGTTCACCGCCAACCGCAACCTGCGCGCGCTGGATGTGGGCAGCGACTCGGTGCGGGTGCTGTACAGCTTTGGCGCCGGCGCCGCACACTGGGAAACCATCTACCGCATGGCGAAGGATGGCACCGTGCATGTGAACGCCATCTTCACGCCGCTGCGCGACGACCTGCCAGACCCTCTGCGCCTGGGCCTGCGCTTCGATAGCGAACCCTCGCTGGACAAGCTGACCTGGTACGGCCGCGGCCCGCAGGAATCATACGCCGACCGCCTCACCGGCGCGGCGCTCGGCCTCTACAGCGGCGGCCTGAAAGACCAGTATCATGGCTATATGCGTCCGCAGGAGAGCGGCAACAAGACCGATGTACGCTGGGTTTCGCTGTCCGGCGCCGGTGTTGGCGTAAAGGTCGTTGGCGCCAAACCGCTGGCCGTGAACGCGCTGGCCTTCCCGTATGAAGACCTCTACATGCGTCCGCGCGGCGCCTGGAAGGGCAGCGAGATCGCGCAGCATGGCGACGGCACGCTGCTGGTCGACCTGGCGCAGACCGGCGTGGGCGGCGATACCGGCTGGAGCCTGGATGGGCGCCCGCTGGCCAAGTACCGCATCAAGCTGCAGCCTGCCAGCTACAGCTTTACGATCAAGGAGACTGAATGAAGCGCGCATTTAGCGCAGTCGTACTCGCGCTGGCGGCCTGCACCGCCGCCGGCGCGGCCGAATACCGCAACCCCATTCTTCACGCCGACTATTCCGATCCGGACGCGATCCGCGTCGGCCAGACCTATTACATGACAGCGTCCAGCTTCAACAGCGCTCCCGGCCTGCCGCTGCTGGAGTCGCGCGACATGGTGCACTGGGAGCTGGTCGGCCACGCTTTGCCGCAGCTGGTGCCGCAGGAGATGTTCGAGCGTCCGCAGCACGGCAAGGGCGTGTGGGCGCCAACCTTGCGCCACCATGACGGCAAGTTCTGGATCTTCTATCCCGACCCGGACCAGGGCATCTACGTGACCACGGCCACGGACTTTCGCGGCCCCTGGAGCGCGCCGCAGCTGCTAGCCGCCGGCAAGGGCCTGATCGATCCCACGCCGCTGTGGGACGATGATGGCCAGGCCTATCTGATGTATGCCTATGCGATGAGCCGCGCCGGCATCAACAACGTCCTTCGGCTGCGCAAGATGTCGCCGGACGCGACGCGTCTGCTGGACGAAGGCAAGATCGTCATCGACGGCAGCAAATACCCGACCTATCACACGCTGGAAGGTCCCAAGCTGTACAAGGCGCGCGGCTATTACTATGTGTTCGCCCCGGTGGGCGGCGTGGAATACGGCTGGCAGTCCGTGTTCCGCTCGCGCAGCATCGAAGGCCCGTATGAGGCACGCACTGTGATGGCGCAGGGCAGCAGCAATACCAATGGCCCGCACCAGGGCGCCTGGGTGCAGGCGGCCGACGGCAAGGACTGGTTCTATCACTTCCAGCACAAAGGCGCCTACGGACGTATCGTCCACCTGCAGCCCATGCGCTGGCAGGACGACTGGCCGGTGATCGGCGAAGCGGATCCCGGCAACATCACCGGTCAGCCCGTGGCGCGCTACGAGCAGCCGCTGGCCGGCGCGATGGCGGCCGTGGAGCCGGCGGCCAGCGACGATTTCTCGCAGCCCAGGCTTGGCCTGCAATGGCAGTGGAACGCCAACTGGAAGCCGGAGTGGTATTCGCTCAATGCCCGCAAGGGCTTCCTGCGCCTGAACAGCCAGCCGCTGGAACACTTGTGGAATATGCCTTCGATCCTGCTGCAGAAGGTATCCGCCGAACGCTTCACGACGACCACGAAGCTGGACCTGCGCGGCCTGGCCGATGGTGACAGCGCGGGCCTGGTGATGTATGGCACTGACTACGCCTGGCTGGGCGTGCGCCGCGCAGAGGGCGCCAACAAGCTGGTGCTGGTGACCTGCCTCGGTGCGATGACCGGCTGCACGGAAAACACAGTGGCCAGCGAGCCGCTGGCAGCCGCCGGCGTGAACCTGCGCATGCAGGTGGAAGAGGGGGCGCGCACGCAATTCTCGTACAGCGTGGACGGCAAGCGCTACACGCCGATCGGTGCGCCTTTCATCGCCTCCGTTGGCCGCTGGGTTGGCGCGCGCATGGGATTGTTCAGCGCCGGCAGCGGTGCGGCACGCGGCTACCTGGACGTGGACGACTTCAATGTGAAGGTCAGCCGCCCATAAGCGCGAGGAAGCCCTTGCTGGCGGGGACAGTGAGCGCCGCCAGCAGGGTTTGCAGCGTAATCAGGGATGCCATCAGCCTCGCATCGCCGCCCATCTGGCGCGCCATGATGTAGGCGTTGGGCGCCGTGGGCAACGCGCAGTAGAAGCAGGCTGCCAGCGTCACGGCCGGCGAAACGCCGAATGTCAGGCAGACCCACGCGGCAATCAGCGGCATCAGCAGCAGCTTGAGCGCGGACGTAAGGCCCAGCGCCATCGGGCGCAGTCCGTCGCGCGAGAAAACAAGGCCGCTGCCCACGCACACCAGGCCGAGGGCCAGGGCCGACTTGCCGAGGATATCCAGCGTATTCGTCAGCGGTGCCGGCAAGGCCAGGCCGGACAGGCTTGCGATCATCCCCGCCAGCGTGGACAGGATGATGGGGTTCTTGCCCAGCATCGCGGCCACCTTGCCGAGGTCCGCCTTGCTGCCGCTCCACCAGGCCAGCGCCAGAATGGACAGCATGTTCACCACCGGCAGGCAAAGCGCCAGGGCCAGCATCACAAGGGAAGCCGTCTGCGGCGGGAAGAAGAGCGTGGAGACGGCGATGCCGAAATAGCTGTTCGGCCGCATCGCACCCTGCACCACGGAGGAGCGGCTGGCGTCGGGCAGTCCGCGCCAGAACAGCAGCGCAAGCAGGGCCACGCCGACCACGATGAAGGTCGGCAGCAGCGTGGCCAGGGCCAGTTCGCTGACCATGCGGCCCTCGAACTTCAGGCGCGCCGTTCCGGTGAAGAGCAGGGCGGGGAAGGCGATGAAGTAGGAGAACTTCTCCACCGAGGGGAAGAACTCGTCCGGCAGCCAGCGGAACTGACGGATCGCTACACCCAGCATGATGACCAGAAAGACGGGAATGATTGAGGCAAGCATGGAGCCAGATATTACTCGACATTTCCATGCGGCGGCGAAAACCCAACCCGGCCTGCGGCCAAATGCTGGTGGCTGCCACGATGTGGCAGCCACCTGGTCAATGCCTGCGGCTATGGTTGGAGCCCGTGGCCCAAAACAGGTGTCTGCCACATCGTGGCAGACACCAGGGTTTGCCTCGGGTTTTAGCGCGGCGTAAGCTTGACGAGAACGATATCGTTAGTCTTCATCGGCAGCTTGACCGCCGCCTTGCCATCCTTGCCCACGCTGACCTGCCGCTGCACCTCAGGCTTGTCGACAGTAAGCGACTGCAATTGCTGCAGGTTCGCCGGCGTCAGCGACTTCGGCACCCCCATATCGATATAAGCCGAATAAGCATCATTCTTGCGGTACCCGGTGCGCTGCACGGTCAGCGCATAGCTGCCCGGCTTCAGGCCGCTGAAAGTCACGGTCGCCGGCTCCACAGCCTTGTTCGGTACGATCCGGCTATAGAAGGGACGATTGCTGATCTTCTGTTCCGGCTGCACGAAAGTCCAGACCAGGGCTGCAGCCGCCTTGCCATCGTAGGAAGCCATCACCTGCGCATCGGATGCCGGCACGACGTTGCCATTCAGCGCATGCAGATACTTGTAAGCGAACCATGCCGGCTTGCGGATGCCCTCGCGGTTCATCAGGCCAAAGCCGCCGTGGAATGGTGTCGGTGGCGGACCCGATTCCTCGAACAGATCCGAATAAGTCCAGTAGCTCATGCCCTGCAGCTGGCCCTGGCTCGCCTTCAGCTTGGCCAGGATGTAGGCCGCGCTGATATACGAATCGTGCACCAGGTCGCGCGACGTATAGCTCGTGCTCCATTCGGTGAAGTACAGCGGCAGGCCCGGATAGGCCGACGACTCGATCTCGCGCCGCACCTTGCGGATATCGCCAACGATCGCGTCCGGCGAAGGCGAGAGCTTGGTATCTGCCTTGCCCATCTCGTCGAGGAAGCCGCCATCCACGCCATAGGTATGGGTGGTCACGAAATCCACCGGCGTGCTGTTCGCCTTCACATGCGACAGGAATTCCGGCACCCAGGCCGCGCCCGCCGTGGAAGGACCGCCGACCTTCAGCTCCGGATCGATGGCCTTGATGGTGCGCGCGGTATTGTCATACAAATCAAAATAGGCCTTCTGGTCCGCCTTCTCCCAGAAACCGTCCAGGTTCGGCTCATTCCATACTTCGAACGGCCAGCTGCGCACTTCTTCCTTGCCGTAGCGCTCAATGATATGGGTGACGAAGGTGTGCACCAGGTCGCGCCATGCTTCCGGACGCGGATGCGAGGTATTGGCCTTCCAGTAGAAGATATCGTTGCCCGACGTGGCCATCGCCAGCGGCGTGAAGCCCAGTTCCACGAAAGGCTTGATGCCGCGCTTTAGCATCGAGTCGTACAGTTCATCGATTTTCGCCCAGTCGTAGACGATCTTGCCATCCTTCTCCTGCACGGTCTTGAACACGTCATGGAAGATGCCGTGGAAGCGCAGGTAGCGGAAGCCCAGTTCGTCCACAGCAGTCTTCAGCTGCCCCATGCTGTCGTCGCGCAGCAGCGTGCCTGGGAAATCCGAGCCGACGCTCAGGTCATAAAAGCGGTCCAGCGGCTGGGTGGCCTTGCTTACGTCCAGCTGGATGTCGCGTTCGGCGAAAGCGGGCGCCGCGAAGGCCGCGGCAAGGGCGAATGCAATCAGGGTTTTTGCCATTGATGTCTCCGGGTTTATTTCGAAACATTTTATAACAAGAAATGGATAGCGCTACCATAATTTAAACTGCGGGGGTTATTTTTAGACCGAGAATCCATGTCCAACCGGCTTGAAGCCCTGCGCGTATTCATCGTTGCCGCCAATTCGACCAACTTCCGCGAAGCTGCCGTGAAACTGGCGGTATCGCCGCAAGTCGTGTCGCGGGTGATCAAGGAGCTGGAGGACGATCTCGGCGAACCGCTATTCCACCGCAATACGCACGGCGTGCAGCTCACTTCATTCGGCGCGCAGTTCACGGAGCGCGCCAGGGCGGCGCTGACGGGCGTGGACGCGCTTTTCCACCGCAGCAGCCGGCGCAAACCGTCCGACCTTGCCGGCACCGTGCGCATTACCGCCCCATCCGGCCTGGGACGCTTCAAGCTGCTGCAGCCGCTGGCGGAACGCGTCGCGGCCTATCCCGGCCTGCTGCTCGACATGCGTTTCTCCAGCACTTTCGTGGACGTGGTGGACCAGCAGATCGATATTGGCCTGCGCGTCGGCACCCTCAAGGACAGCAACTTCATTGCGAAGCCGGTGTCGAAAATGACTTTTCACGTAGTGGCAGCGCCGTCCCTGCTGGCGCGCATCGCCCGCCCGCAGACGGTGGAAGAGGTGCTGCAGGCGCCCACCACAACGCTGATCGATTCGAATACGGGCCGTCCCTGGACCTGGTTCTTCAAGGGCGGCCGTCACTTGATGCCGTCCGCGCCGGCGTATATGACGGACGACCCGCTGGCCGAAGAAGCCGCCGTGCTGGCCGGTTTCGGCATCGGCCAGTTGTCCGGCCATCTGGCCTTGCCTCATGTCCGTGCCGGCCGCCTGGTGTCCTTGATCGAGCATGAGGCGCCCGACCCGTGGAATATTTACGTATACCGGCCGCGCCGCGGTCCGGTGCCGGCCCGCGTGCGACTGGTGTATGACAGCCTGGTCGACGCGCTGGCCGGTTTCGAAGACGGCGATTAAGCCTTCAACTGGTCGCGGATCGGCAGCTGGCGGATACGCTTGCCGGTCGCCGCGAAGATCGCATTGGCAAGGGCCGGTGCGATCGGCGGCACGGAAGGCTCGCCCACGCCGCCCGGCGGTACGGAGAAATCGCCGCCAACCATGTGCACGTGGAGCTGCTTCGGCGCTTCGTTCAGGCGCAGCACGGGGAAGTCGTGGTAGTTCGACTGTTCCGGCTGGCCATCCTTGAACGAGATTTCACCCATCAGCGCAAGCGTGAGGCCCTGGATGCAGCCGCCTTCCACCTGGGCGCGGATGCGCTCCGGATTGACTTGCGGGCCGCAGTCGACCGCCACGTCCACGCGCCTCACCGTTACCTCGCCGGCCGGCGAGACTTCGGCTTCGATCACCGCCGCCACATAAGTCACGAAGCTGTAGGCCACGGCGAGGCCCAGACCGCGGCCGGCAGGCAGCTTCCTGCCCCAGCCGGCTTCCTTGCTTGCGCGTTCGATCACGGCGCGCATGCGGCCGGTATCAATCGGATAAAGCTCGGGCGATTCGCCGTAGTTCCACTTGTCGCCCAGCGTTGTCGGGTCGATCCTGCGTGCGGGAACGATCAGCTCCAGCAGGTAGTCGCGATGGTCGCGCCCGGCCCTGTGGGCCAGTTCAGCTACAAAGCTCTGCACCGCGAAAGCGTGCGGGATGTTGGAGACGGAGCGGAACCAGCCGATGCGGGCATGCGCTTCCACGTCCGCCGCTTCCAGGCGCAGGTTTGGAATCTGGAAGGGCACATTGATCGCAGTCATGCCTGCTTCGAAGTCCGCCTTGCCCTTCGCGCCTTCCGCGAAGGTGGAGGCGATCGTGGGCGCGGCCGAGCGGTGCAGCCATGCTTCCGGACGTCCCGCCACATTCAGCACGCTTTCCAGGCGTTCGACGGATACCGTGTGCAGGTAGTCGTGGCGGATATCGTCCTCACGCGTCCATACGACCTTCACATGGCGGCCTTCGAACTGCTTCGCCAGCAGGGCCGCTTCCGCCACGAAGTCCGGCTTGGACTTGCGGCCGAAGCCGCCGCCCAGTAGGGTGGGGCGCAGGGTGACCTGTTCCGGCTTGATGCCCAGGTGCTGGGCCACGTTGTCCAGCGCGCCTTGCGGCGCCTGGACCGGCGCCCACACTTCGCATTTGCCGTCCTTGAAAATCGCGGTCGCTGCGGGAGCCTCCATGCTGGCGTGGGCCAGGTGCGGCAGATAGTATTCCGCGACCACGCGGCGCGAATCGTCGCCTTTGCGCAGCGCCTGATAAACGTCGCCATCGTCGCGCAGCGACTTTACAGGCTGCTGCACGGCGGCTGTGAGTTCCTTGCGGTAGGCGGCTGAATCGTAGGAATCGTGCTTGCTGGCGGCCCATTCGATCTTCAGCGCCGCGCGGCCCTGGTTGGCCGACCAGGTATTGCGGGCCACCACAGCCACGCCGCCCAGCGGATGGAACATCGGCGCACCGGGGTAGCTTTCCAGCTGCACGACCTTGATCACGCCGGGAACTTTCAGCGCTTCGCTCGCATCGACCTTCGCCACACGGCCGCCCAGCACCGGCGGGCGTGCGATCACGGCGTAGAGCATGTCCGGGAAGCGCACATCGATGCCGTAAGTGGCATGGCCGGTGACGATGTCCTTGTTGTCGTAGGCCCGCACCTTGCCTTTGCCGATGTAGCGGAAGTCTTTCGGCTCCTTCAGGCGCAGCTGGGTTGGCACCGGCTGCTTCATCGCCGCTTCCGCCAGCTGGCCGTAGGACAGGCGGCGTCCGCTGCGCTCATGCTTCACCTCGTGCCGCACTGCGTGCACTTCGGACACTGGCACGCCCCACTGCGCGGCAGCCGCCGCTTCCAGCATCTGTCGCATGGCCGCGCCTACGCGGCGCATCGGCGCCATGAAGTGACGCATGCTGCGCGAGCCGTCCACGTTCTGGCTGCCGTATTTCGCTTCATTCGCTTCCGCCTGGACGATCTTCACGCGCGACCATTCCGCTTCCATCTCGTCCGCCACCACCATGGGCAGGCTGGTACGGATGCCGGTGCCCATCTCGACGCGGTGCGCCGTGATGGTGACGGTGCCGTCCGTCGCGATGCTGACAAAGACCAGCGGCTTGTCGACTATCCCGCCGGGCATGGCGTCGCCGCCGGATTTTTTGCGGGCTTCCTGCGCCCACAGGCGGCCGCTCATGCTGACTGCCAGGACGGCGGCGCCGGCCTGGAGGAAACTGCGTCGGGAGGCTTGCATCAGCGGCCTCCGTTCAGTTTGGCCGCGGCGGTCTTGATCGCTTCGCGGATGCGCGGATAGGTGCCGCAGCGGCAGATATTGCCGCTCATGGCTTCGTCGATCTGCTTGTCGTTAGGCTTTGTATTGGACTTCAGCAGCGCCGTGGCGGACATGATCTGGCCCGCCTGGCAGTAGCCGCATTGCGCCACGCCGAGATCCATCCAGGCCTGCTGCACGACCTTGCCTACGCGGTCCGCTTCCATCGACTCGATGGTGGAAATCTTCTTGCCGACCGCTGCCGACACCGGCGTGGTGCAGGAGCGCACAGGCTCTCCGTCCAGGTGCACGGTGCAGGCGCCGCACAGCGCCATGCCGCAGCCGAATTTGGTGCCGGTCATGCCAAGTTCATCGCGCAACACCCACAGCAGGGGCATTTCCTCCGGCACGTCGACGCTGTGCGCCTTGCCGTTGATTTGTATCGTAGCCATGCTAACTCCCGGTTAATTGTTGCGGGAATTATGCATAGCGGTCCATGGCGACGGAATGCGTGTTTATGGAATACAGAAGTCCTGTCTACGGAATTCTGTGTTTTCCCCGGGCGCCGGGACAAGGATATAGCCACTTTCGGCATCGCCATAGGCGCGGGTTTGGCCCTGCAGGTAGTAGCGTGCGGTGAGCGCGCACAGAGCGGCGTCGATAGCGTCGATGGACTTCAGCGAGACAGTGGGAATACCTTCGTCTTCAAGCAGTTTGCGCCGCTGTGCTTTTTTCTGCTTCGCCGACGCTACTTCGCGGCCGAGCAGGACGCATGTGATCGCGTGGGGAAACGTCTCGAAGCAGACCCGCCCCGTGGCATGTTCGCCGAGCAGCGGATAGCTTGGCGCGAACGCGCGATAAATGCGCTCGCCGCAGAACATCCAGCCATAGAATCCGGTGGTGTTTGCGAGCGCGCGTTCGCGGGTGGGCGTGGCGAAAGAAAAGATGCGCTCCTTCGCCAGTTCCCGCTCGGCGCGGCGGCCGGCGCCCGCGATGCCCCACAGGCAGGGCGAGTCCACACCAACTGCAAGTACATCGTGCTCGAGGCAGAGCGCAAGCAGTTCTTGCGGCTCGCGGCTGTTCATGCTGCAAACCACTTCGTCACCGCGCAGCACGACAAGGTGGCAGCCCTTGCGCTCGCCGCCAATGTCGATGCCCGCGACGGTAAAAGAAGCGTTCACTATTTCGGCCCCCAACGCTGGTTCAACCCCACAGCGTAGGGCGGATCATTGATCCGCCGTCCCAGCTCAGTCAGAGCGCATCCCGAAGCGACGCCACCAGTGCACCTGAAAGTCAATCACCGCACCCGCAGCGACTCCAGCTCCGCCCGCAGCGCGCTACGATCCGCCCGCGCTGCATCCAGCTGCGCACGCAACTCCTGCAATTCCGCGGCGAGATTGTCGCGCGCCGTCACGGCGCCAACCAATTCCATCTGCGCGGCCAGCTTCGCATCCGAATCCGAAGAAGCGTTCGAAACGTAGCGCTCAACCTGCGCGCGCAGATCGGCAATCTGGGCATCCTTGCCCTCGATCGCAAGCTGGTCCTTCGCCTTGCCGACCAGCGCGTCCGCCGCGACCTGCTTGGCCTGGCGCACTTCAGCCGTCAGCCGCTCGATGCGCTCATCGCGTTCTTCCCGTTCGATCTTGGCGGCTGCTATGCCCGCCTGCAGCTCCTCACGCTCCGTCTCCAGCTCTTCGCCTGCCGCCAGCAGCGCCTGCATCTCGCGTTCGGACTGCGCCAGCGCGTCACGCGCGCCGCCGCCGGCCTGCTCCGCATGCTGCTGCGCCCAGCGCGTCAGCTCGTTCAGCAGCGACTCCGGCAGTACTGCACCGGCAGGTTCCGCCGGCTTGACGTTATCGGCGCGCCACGCAGCCAGGTGTTTGCCGATCGCGCTGAGCGACCCGCCGCCCAGGGCGTCACGTACCGTTTCGATGGTGACAGCCTGGCCGTCGATTTGCAGACCAGTGACTGCTGCCGTCACGTCGTCGAATGTGACCGTTTTCATAAGATAAAGATGCTAGTTGCCCAAAATCAATATGATACGCATGCGGGACCTGTCGGCGCAACAGCGGGAAGGGCCAGCGTGGCTGCGAGGCCGCATCCTGGGCTATGTGGTGGTTTCTTTCGCAATGAGGCTCAGCGCGGCTCTTGTCAGAAAGCCACTGCGGCTTTCGTGACGCGATTCGGCGTATTGGTCGATCTTGCTCAGCGCGAAGCGGGGGATGCTTACATTGATCCGCTCGGGCTTGGGATCCAGCTTGGCCATGTCAATTTCCACCAGGGCCCAGATCGCGCCTGCATACTCTTGCCGCTGTGCCAGTTCATCGATGCTGCTTGGCTCGATGTCCACAGGAAGGGATTCAAGCAGGGCCGCTTCAACGTGGACCCGAATCGCTTCGCGCACGTTCTTCATTGCGGTCTCAATAGTCTCTCCCGACGAAAAGCAGCCTGGCAGGTCAGGAACGCTCACGCCGTAGACGCTGCCAGCGTCCTTGTGAATTGCGACTGGTATTTCCATGTTCGGCTCTCCCTGCTTTAATCAAGTTCCGCGTTTCTCAGGATCTGTTTCACGATCCCCAATTGGCAGGTCTTTCGCTGGATGGGGCACAGTGCAGAGTTTTGGCTTTGTTGGGTGTTTGAACGTGATGTGACTGCCACGACTTCTGACTTCGTACCACCCGTTCCGATGCAAGATGCGGATGAGGGGCGCGGAGTCCATAACTGCTCCATCGGTGTAAGTGATGCTACACAGGATAAGAGTTTGTGTAAATGTGTGTATTGAGGTAAAGCAGAGGCGGGAGTGGAGCGGCGGCGGGCTGCTGACGTACAATGGCGCTCATGGCTACCCATATCCGTCACCGCAAAACCCGCATCGTCACCCTCGAACAGGGCGAAGAACTGATGGCGCATTGCAAGCCGAACGATATTGCCATCGTGCCCGATCCGGACGGCTGGTGGACTTGCTTCATCGCCGAAGATGGGAGCGTCGACAAGTACGACATCCCATTCCCCACCTATAACGAAGCGCTGTGGTCGGCCAAGGCCGCCGCCGAATTTGCCGCGGAATAGTTTAGCCGTCTACTGGATTGGCCGGCGTGTCGAGCAGCAGCTGGTAGAAGGCCAGATCCAGCCAGCGACCGAATTTGAACCCGACCTCCGGCAGCGTGCCAACGTGCCGGAAGCCGAGGCGCTCGTGCAGCGCAATGCTTCCTGCATTCGTGGCATCAATCCCGCCCATCATGGCGTGCACACCGTTCTTGCGGGCCTCCGCAACCAGCGCCTGCATGATCTGCAGACCCAGGCCCTTGCCGCGATGGTCCTTGTGCACGTATACCGAATGCTCAACCGAATACTTGTACGCGGGCCATGCACGGAAGGTGCCATAACTGCCGAACGCCAGAAGCGTACCGTCCTCGTCCTCGATCCCGATCACAGGAAAGTTACCCTTTGACTTGGTTTCAAACCAGGTGGACATGCTTTCGGGCGGACGGGGCTTGTAGTCGTAAAGCGCCGTCGAGTTCAGGATCGCTTCGTTGAAGATATCCAGGATGGCATTCGCATGCCGCTCGTGCGTGCAGTGAACGATCGTTTGCGACGTCATGGCGCTCTCCTTGCTGTAGTTTCGTTACTGGTCAATGCCAGCAAGTAGCGCGCTTGCTGGTTGGTCGGGTTGTGGAACACGATGCGTTCTCCATACTCCATCGCCAGGCAATCGCCCAGACCGATGCGCCAGGTCTGGTCCGCCACGGTGATGTCCATCTGCCCCTCCAGCATCCAGACCTGCTGGTGAAGCGCTACGCTGCGGACCGGGTTATCAAAAATGACGGTTTCGCTGGCCGGAAAGCGAACTTCCACAAGTTCGATCCGGGAGCCCCATCCAGGCGGGGACAGGTGGCGCCGGACATAGCCCGAGGCAGGGTCCGACCAGACCGCTTGATCTTCATGGCGGGAAACTGGCGATTTGACGTCGGCCCCGGCGTCGTGGGAAAACAGGCCCGGCAGCGATACGCCCAGTGCATCGGCCAGCTTGTTGAGGACAGCGGCGGTCGGGCTGGTCTCCTGGCGCTCGATCAACGAAATCATCGAGCGGCTGACGCCACTGCGTTCCGCCAGCTGTTCGAGCGACAGCCCGCGCGACCTGCGCAGCTCCCGGACCCGTCTGGAAATGAGTTTGTCGACATCCATCCATCTAGTATATTGGATTTTTCCTCCATCAAACAAGATGGAGCAGGTCTGACCCCACGGTTAGCGGCGGTAGAGGGATTCGATCAGGGGGCATTTCACGTTGTCCGCGGCTTCGCCGCAGTTGGCGACGAGTTGGTCCAGCGCCGCTTCGATTCCGCGCAGGTCGGCGATGCGCTGGCGGACGTCGCGCAATTTTTGTTCGGCTATGCTGCGGGCTTCGGAGCAATGTGTGCCTTCGTCGAGTTCCAGCAACTCGGCGACTTCATCCAGGGAAAAGCCGATTCGCTGGGCGGCCTTGATGAATTGCAGGCGCGCCAGATCATCGTCCGTATAGCGACGGATTGCACCCTGCATTCGGTCAGGTTCGGCCATCAGGCCCTTGCGCTGATAAAAGCGGATGGTTTCCACATTGACGCCTGTCGCCTTGGCCAGGGAGCCAATTGTAAATTTCGCATTATTGACGGTCATATGTCTTGATTCCGTACTTATGTACGGACGTAAGATTACCTGATGAACCTGAAATTACCAACGGCGGGTATCCGCCCGCCCGAGGGCGTCAGCTTGCTCGCGGCTGGTGTCGCCGCGATCCTGGCGTCGACCTGCTGCCTTGGTCCGCTGCTATTGCTGATGCTGGGTATTTCCGGCGCCTGGATTGGAATGCTAGCCCTGCTGGAGCCTTACCGGCCATATTTCATCGGACTCTCTTTCATCGCCCTGGTCCTGTCATGGCGTCGTATCTGGCGCCCCGTGCGGGCGTGTGCACCCGGTGAGTTTTGCGCCGCGCCTCGGATGAAGTGGACTTATCGCGTGCTCCATGTTGTCGTTGTCGGGCTGCTTCTCGTCGCTGTCAGCTTCTCGTGGATAGCGCCTTGGTTTTATTAATATGAGGGACTTCAACATGCGGAAGATTATTGCGGCCTTTGCCTTGTCTGCGCTAAGCGTCGTTTGCTGGGCTGCGCCCAAAGCCGTTACCTTGTCGGTGCCGGGGATGGACTGCGCCACCTGCCCAATAACGGTGAAGATGGCGCTTGGGAAAGTGCCTGGTGTGAGCACGATCGAGATCGCGCTGGAGAAGCGCGAAGCCATGGTTACCTTCGACGATGCAAAAACCAGCGTCGCCGCATTGATGCATGCGACGGAAGCTGCCGGCTATCCTTCGAAGCCTGTGGGGGCCGGCAAGTGAGCGGTTTCGTTCTCGAATCAGTCCTGACGTGTCCTGCCTGCGGCCATGCCAGACGGGAGAACATGCCGGTCGACGCGTGCCAGTGGCATTACGAATGCGAGAGTTGCCATACCGTGCTTCGGCCGAAGCAAGGCGATTGCTGCGTGTACTGCTCTTATGGGAGCGTCGTGTGTCCGCCGATGCAAAATCCGGCGGCGGGATGCTGTTCCTCGCCCGCGCGTCGATGAGGTGCGCATGAAAAGCACGGTACTGATCATTGATGATAATCGGCAGGCGCTGGATTCGCTGGCATCGCTTTTTCTGCGAAACGGCTGGATGGTCCAGCGGGCTGAGAGTGGCGACGAAGCGCTGGCGATGGCCAAATTGCATATGCCTTCCACCGTGGTGTCGAGTCTGACAATGCCGGGAGTGAGCGGATGCGACGTGGCCAGATCGATGCGTGCGAAGTATCGCGATGAGTGCCCTGTTCTGATTGCGCTGGCAGGGAACGCTGAAAGCGACATCGCCAAACAGGCGATCGAGGCCGGTTTCAGCATGGTGCTGGCAAAGCCTGTCGATTTCCAGCATTTGCTCTCGATGATCAGGCTGGGTAGAAGGGGGCAGAGGTCCGGTGCAAAGTAGAATCGATTGCGCGCAGGCGTGCAAGGCGTGTCATGAAGTGTGCAGCCGGGAGGTATCAAGACTGATGGACCGGAGCGTACCAACTGTCCTGGATGACGAAGCGATAGAAGCACTGATCCAGTGCGCTGCCATGTGCCAGACCGCCACCAAACTCCTTTACGGGAACAAGGGTTTCGCAGATGCGATCCGCATGACATGCGCAAGCAATTGCGAACGATGCGCTGAATCGCTCGGGCGCTATGAAGAGATGCGCGATTGTGTCGAGGCAGCCCTCCGGTGTGCCGCGTCCTGTCGAGAGATTTAGAGGCGTTCTATTTGCCTGTTGATCGTCTTGACTGCGCGTTCATTGCGTTCGCTATAGCGGTCGGTGAGATAGTCCGTGCGGCCCCGCATCAGCAAGGTAATCTTGAACAGCTCTTCCATCACGTCCACAACGCGGTCGTAGTAGGCGGAAGGGCGCATCCTGCCCGCATCGTCGAACTCCTTATAGGCCATCGGCACGGAAGACTGGTTCGGAATCGTGAACATCCGCATCCAGCGCCCAAGCAGCCGCAGTGTGTTCACCACGTTGAACGACTGCGAGCCGCCACAAACCTGCATGACAGCCAGCGTGCGGCCCTGGCTGGGACGCACGGCGCCTTGCTCCAGCGGTATCCAGTCGATCTGGTTCTTCATCACCGCGGTGATCGCGCCGTGACGCTCGGGGCTGCACCACACCTGGCCTTCCGACCACAGGCAAAGCTCGCGCAGTTCAACGACCTTGGGATGGGTCTCGGGAACGCTGCCCACCATCGGCAGTTCCATCGGGTCGAAGATTCTGACCTCGGCGCCGAAGTGCTCAAGGATGCGCGCTGCTTCATAGGTGAGGAACCTGCTGAAGGAGCGCTCCCGCAGCGAGCCATACAGCATCAGGATGCGCGGCGCGTGCGACATGTCGCCCTGTGGCGCGAGCTTGTCCGTGGTCGGAATATCGAATAATTCCGCCTTGATGTTCGGCAGGTCAGGCATGCTCATATTCAGTGCTTTTCCAGAGAGTCCGCAAAGTCGCCCGGTGCGACGGTGCCGCCGACCGTTGCGTCGGCTGGCGGTGCAGGATACAGCCAGCAGAACACCGTGGTGGCGGCAGCCATGCCCGCCAGTTGGGCGAGGATGAATCCCGGCGCATCGACGGGACGAATGCCGGCGAAGGTATTGGACGCAGCGCGTGCCAGGGTCACCGCCGGATTGGCAAACGAGGTCGAAGCGGTGAACCAGTACGCCGCCGTAATGTAGGCCGCAACGGCAAACGGCGTAATCGCAGGGCGGCTGCGGGAGCAGCCGATGATCACGCCGATCAGACCAAAGGTCGCCACGAACTCGCTCCACCACTGTGCAGGCCCGCTGCGCACATGTTCCGAGGCGAAGAACATCGGTTCGCCAAACATGCCGTGCGCAGCGGCGACGCCGGCAAACGCACCAATGACCTGTACCACGATGTACGGCAGCATTCGCCGGCAGGCACGTTGCGCTGCCAGGCTTCGGACAGCGTGACGGCAGGATTGAAGTGGGCGCCGGAGATCGTGCCGAACATCAGGATCAATGCGACCAGTCCCGCGCCGGTGGCGATGGTATTGGCGAGCAGCGCGACACCGACGTTGCCGCCGGAAAGGCGCTCCGCCATGATGCCGGAGCCAACCACCACCGCCAGCAGCAATGTCGTGCCGAGACCCTCAGCTGCAAGTCGTCGGGACAAAGTCATGGCTTTGCCAGCAGAGTACCAATGCGTTCCAGCTCCACCTTCATGCGCGCCGGATCCTTTTTCAATTCTTCCAGCGGCAGCGCGAAGAAGGTTTCAATGCGGTGACGCAGGATGAGATAGGCTTTCATGAAGGCCGCATCGATTTCTTCGTCGGTGCCGGTCGCATGGGCCGGGTCCTCGACGCCCCAGTGTGCCCGCATCACCGGGCCAAGGTAGGCAGGGCAAGTTTCGCCGGCGGCGCTGCCGCAAACGGTGATGACGATGTCCGGCGTGACCGGCAGATCCTCCCAGGACTTGCTGTGATAGCCCGCAGTCGAAATGCCTTCGCGTTCCAGCAAGGCCAGCGAGCGCGGATGGATGTAGCCGGCGGGTTTGCTACCGGCGCTGATCGCGTGCCAGCCAGCGGGGGCAAGGTGGTTGAAGGTTGCTTCGCCAAGGATGGAGCGGCAGGAATTGCCGGTGCAGAGAATCAGGACGTTCATGGATTGCAGCACTTGATGTTGGTTGAGGGGACGCAGCTTTCGCCGGCGCAGCAGTTCTCGGTCAGATAGGACAGCAAGCCGTTCATGGTGCCGAAGTTGGCGCTATAGAAGATGAACCGGCCGTCCTGGCGGGATTCGATCAGTCCGGCGTTGGTCAGCTCCTTCAGATGGAACGATAGGGAGGACGGCGCAACGTCCAGTTTTTCGGAGATCTTGCTGGCGGCAAGTCCCTGCGGCCCGGTCTGGACCAGCAGGCGGAAAGCACTGAGACGTGACTCCTGCGCCAGTGCCGCCAGCGCGGCGAGTACAGCTTTCGTTTCCATGATGCTTTCCTGTAAAGGGGTAATTCGACAATTCAAAGAATATCGAAATATTATGACAGATTGATGACTTGAGCGTTCCGGCTGCGCCGGTATCGTAGCGCTTCAATGATGAGATCTGCGCTCGCGCAGCCATTCAAACAGACTATTCATGTCTTCGTCGTTCGCGCCCGTCCAGGTGTGGATTTGGCCGCGAGGCGCGTTTGAAGAGCGGCGCCGCGCGCGCCCACCGCCGAAGAGCAGCCTCTGGATAATTTGCGAAGGGACTTTTTCACTGATCAGATAGGCGATGGCATAGCGCCATCCACATTCTTCGGCCAGGTCAAGCGCATCGTCAATGACGCCCGCCAGCCGATCACGCATACGGCGCTCCTGGACATTTAGTAGCACGTCAGTCTCCATTTTCGCGTAGCTGCGATTGGCCATGCGATTTTTTCAGGGTGCCGTCACCTTAGCATGTCTTGGCCTCGCAGGACAACCAACGCGAAAGGAGAGCAAGTCGCCTGCGACTTTTGGCCGAGTACCTGTACAGGTTGCCCGGTGGACGTCGATACGCTGACCTGCAATCCGCAGCTATCGCTCGATCTGCGCTTGTCGGAAACGATTTCCAGCGCGGTTGATGAGCGCATCGATGTCGGCCTGCGGATCGGCATCTTGCGCGATACGTGGTTTGTGGCTCGGCGGGAGGCGCAAATCAGCTTTCACATCGTCGGTTCGCCTGCGCTGGTCGCAGCCCGTGGCCCTGGCAATTCGGGCATGCCAAGTCATTCCTCGCCAAGCCATCGTTCGCGACCGATGAGATGGAGGCCGCAGTGCAGGCGGCCTTGCTGGGGCTGGGCTACGTCCAGTTGCCGAACTACCTGGTGGGCAGGCACCTGCGCGCGGGCACACTGGTCGAGGTACTGGCCAATGAGGCGCCCGCACTTTGGCCAGTGTCCGTGTACCGCTCCAGTGTTTCGCCCGTTCCGCCGCGTGTGAAAGTCGTGTTCGATGGCCTCGTTTCAGGGCTGGCGCACGCGGATGAACTCAGGGTTTGACTCCGATCTACTGCATGTCTATGCGCCCATACTGTCCGTGCTTCTCGTCACCAGGACCCGCAGTAAAGAAGAGGGTATTGGTGGGCTGGCTGTTGACGCCAGGTCCAAACGCGAGGCCCCACAAGCCGGCGATCACGATGGGCGTGCCGTCAGCCCTCGCCAGGGCGCCGGCAAATGCACCGGTGTTGGGATTGTAGGCGTTGATCTTCCCGTCGCCAAAATTGGCCACCAACAGCATATTGCTGGCTGCGCCGAAGTTGGCCGGCGCCATGACCATTCCCCACGGCGCATTCAGTGCGCCACCGGACGTGAGTTGCCGGATGTAGTTGCCACCGGTGTCGAATACGCTGATGGACCCGAGTCCCGGACCGGCATCCTCGTCGTCTCCAGTGGTTTCGCGCTTCGCATAGGCCACATAAATGCGGTCGCCGATCGCTTGCACATTGAACGGTGCATAGCCCGCCGGCAGGCCAGGAGTCTTGAACTGGCCCGGCAGCACGGCCGGCGCGAAGTTCCTGTCGAACACATCGATCGCATTGTTGTGGAAGTCTGCCGCATACAGGTAGTTCAGGCCCAGATAGCTGGCGGCGGCAAGCCCCTTGTACACCTTGTTGGCCGAGCTGCCATCAAATACCGTGACCGTGGCAGTACGGTTCACCGAAGGCGACCACGCGGCGATCATGCCGCTTTCGCTGGCGAAGACAAAGGGACTGGCGGCTGTGACGCCGTTCTGGGTGATCTTGAAGTCCTGCGAGCCGTTGAAGATGATGCCGGTGGGGCCGGGCGGCGTGGCCACCACCAGCGTTTGCGGCACTCCGTTACCGTCATATAGCGTAGAGGTAGCGGTGCCATTATTGACAACCCAGACAAATCCCGTGGGATCGAAGGCGATGCCCCAGGCGTTGATCAGCTTGGCATCTGTGTTGGCTGCGCCTGCAGTGGAAGTGTCGGCGACCAGGCTGGTGGTCTTGAAATTGGCCAGCACCATAGGCTGTTGCATCGTAGGCGGCGTGTACGGGGGCATATTGTGGTCGTGATGGCCACCGCCGCACGCTGCGAGGATTGCGCCGGCGATAGTCGCGGCGATGCCAGCCGCAAACATTCTGGCGGAAAAGGGTCGGAGTTCCATGGTTGCTCCTTTCGAGGGTGGGTTGTATGTTTATTCCCCACCGTGCTCGAAAGGTTCAATTGAATTCAATGTGTGCGTTGCGCTGTGTCCGGCGGGCTACGGTTCGGCCCAGACGATTGGCGCCTTGCGCGCGTACCAGCTGTCGAGGCTGGCGCTTACACCCTCCTCGATGCGGCTGCGCTTGATCTTCATGGTGGGCGTCAGGCAGCCGTTTTCGATGGACCAGTGCTCGTGGGCGACCACCAGCATCTGCAGCTTTTCGCAATTTGCCAGTCGCGCGTTGACCTCTTCCAGGTGGCGGCCCAGGGCCTGCTCCACCATGCTGCGGGTGGCGGGATCGTTTATCTTGTCGCGCAGCTCGTCCTTCAGTTCCACCAGCGCGTAGGCGGCCGCCTGTCCTGCGCCTGAG
The DNA here is from genome assembly GCF_044055365.1 of Pseudoduganella sp. UC29_106. Lineage (NCBI taxonomy): Bacteria > Pseudomonadati > Pseudomonadota > Betaproteobacteria > Burkholderiales > Oxalobacteraceae > Pseudoduganella > Pseudoduganella sp. UC29_106. The sequence goes on from NZ_CP171977.1 coordinate 1,550,489, forward strand.
ACCATGGCCAGTTCCAGCATGGGGTGTTCGCACAGATAGCTTTCGATGGGGGCGGGCGCCACATACTTGCCCTTGGCCGTCTTGAAGAGCTCCTTCTTGCGGCCGGTGATCCGGAGCAGGCCATCGTCGCTGTACTCGCCCAGGTCGCCGGTGCGGAAGTAGCCATCCTCCGTGAAACATTCCGCGTTCAGCTCAGGCAGCTTGTAGTAGCCGTGGAAGCAGCCAGGGGACTTGATCAGCAACTCGCCATCGTCCGCGATGCGGGTGAGCACGCCGGGGAAGGGGCGGCCCACATAGCCCGGCCTGGCGTGCTCAGGGTCGGACACATGGGACAAACTGAAGTCCTCTGACATGCCATAGCCTTCGATCAGGTTCAGGCCCAGGCGTCGGTACCACTCGATCAGCCCATTCGGCAGAGGAGCGGAGCCGCTGCCCGCCAGCCGTACCTGGTCCAGCCCCAGTCCGGCGAGGATCTTGCGGCTGACCAGCTTGCCCACCACTGGCAGGCGCAGCAGCAAATCCAGCCGCTTGGGCGGGATGTGGCTGAAGACGCCCAGCTGGAATTTGGTCCACAAGCGCGGCACGGACAGGAAGAGGGTGGGGCGGGCGCGCTGCAGGTCGGCGATGAAGGTGTCCAGGCTCTCGGCGAAGAAGATGCGGAAGCCAGCCACAAAAGAGCTGCATTCGATGTAGACGCGTTCCATCACGTGCGCCAGCGGGAGGTAGGAAAGCATGCGGTCGCTCTCGCTGCTGATTCCCATGTCGACCATTACTGTGGTGGCCGCCGTCATATTGCCGAAGTGGTGGATCACGCCCTTGGGCTGGCCGGTGGAGCCTGAAGTGTAGACCAGGATTGCCATCTCGTCTGCGCCACGCACGGGGCGGCCCTTGATCGGCGGTGTGCGGGCAATGATCTCGCTCCAGTCTTCGCCCGCGCCTGCAGGCGCCAGCGGCAGGGCGATGCGGCGCATGTCTTCCGGAACGCCTGCGGCCTGCTGCGCCCAGCTATCGAGTTTGCCGACCAGGAGCAGGGACGCTTCGCTGTGCTCCAGTACAAAGCGCACGTTGGCGGCGGTTTCGGTGGCGAAGATGGCGACCGTGGCGCCGCCCGCCATCCAGATCGCCAGCTCGGCGATGATGAAGTGGGCGCAATTCTTGGAGAGGATGGCCACCTTGATGCCGGGTCCGACGCCGCTCTGCTGCAGGTGGCTGGCCATGCGCCGTGCTTCGTCGAGGGCCTGGCCCCAGGTGTAATCGATCACCTTGCCGCCGCCGATGGGCTGGGTCAGGTAGATCCGCTCCGGGTGGGACGCTTCCCGGTCGTAGACATAATCCAACAGCAGAGACGGGGCGGCCATGATCTTCCCTTTCGGTGCTTTTGTTATCAAATCAGGAAGTACTTGCTTGCCAGTTTATACCGGCAGCTCGGCAGGGCCAGCAGAATGTGCAACGCGTGGCGGTCTTGATTTCGACGAGCTAGCCGTTTCAATTCGGAATTGTGAGAGAACGTCCGCCGCTGTCAAGCGAAGCCACAAGCGTTAGTCAGACCCCGATCATCAAGATCAGGTGGGAAGCTACAGCGAGGAAAGCGGCATGACCAGCTTCACACGTGGCGTTTCGTTTCTCACTTATTTTGTGGCCAAGGTTCGCTTTGGATTCGATGCACGATGATCGCTTTACGGCTGAGCTCGCCGTGAGCCGCTAACGCGGCGCGAAATCGCGGAGCGATTTCGAGAATGGGCGAATCGGAGAGCCGCCCGCTTGCAAGCGGGCGTCGCATTTCCGGCGCGCCGCATGCGGCGCGAAACCCCGGAAATGCCCCGCGTCCGTCTTCGACGAACGCGGATTTGATTCCAGCCAACTCTGCGCTGTCGAACAAAAAATTAGGGCCCCAAGCTTGCGCTTGGGGCCCTAATTTTTTGTTCGGTGGTGGAGACGGCGGGAATCGAACCCGCGTCCGCAAGCACTCTACAGACAGTTCTACATACTTAGCTCTATCAATTAGTTTAACCCGTACAACGCGGACGAGCACGCTTTGGACGGGCGATTCACCTTAAATTTAGGACTACTCGAAGTGACCCCTTGTAGTCCGAGTCCTTATAAATGACTCAACCGGCCTTGCGGCCACACCCTAAGGACGAGGTGTTGTTGAGCTGGTGCATTAAGCAGCCAGTGCGTACGAAGAATCGTTTGCAGTTAGTTTGTTTCTGGGTGTATTTACGAGGTAACCAGCCCTCGGTATGCCCTGTTCTGCTTTGCAACCCACGTCGAAACCAGGTCGTCCCCACAGAAGGAAACTCTATTCTACATGATTTTTTTGTTGGAAGTGGAGGGCTCTTATGCTTACGTTCAGCGGACGATGCTGAGCCGAATCGAAGCACAATCCTGGGTGGGGCAAAGTTTGTCTAATAGCAAAATATGGCTGTCTCCCTCGCCGTAAAGTCGAATCTCCGCACTTTTCGGGAGCTCGATCATGGCTTATGTGTACTCCAAGGCAGCTGAGTTGAGGGCAAGCCCCTCGTCGGCAGTCGGCAATGCGTGGCGCTGGTACAAAAGTATGCGGGTGCGCCTGTTACGTCCCGATGGCATCAGGGCCAGACGGTGCTTGGCAACAGTCAACTGAAAGCGGGGACTGCAATTGCTACCTTCGTGAAGGGGCGTTACGGCAACCGCCCGCATGGCAACCACGCCGCTCTCTATCTCAGGCAGGGAATCGACGGAATTTACGTCGTTGACCAGTGGAAGGCTGACAACAAAAACAGCATTTCGGTACGCTTCATCCGGTCCAAGGGCAAGGACAAGAACGGAAACTTCTTTCACCCTAGCGATAATGCTGACGCTTTCTTCGTCATCGAGTGAATTATGAAAATTCGATCAGCTCGGCTGTCAATAGGGGCGTTGATTGTTGCCGCGGCCCACGCGAGCGCAAGCTCATATGCGCCCCAGTGTCCGCCTTCCATTCCGGAGCAATCCATTCAAGTGACCAGTGTGGAACCTGGCTGGAGTTCCTTCGTCGGGGCTCCGCTCTTTTGCATGCGGCGGCGCCGATGAGCGGTCCCCCTGAGCAACAGGGTGAGCTTTCGGACTACACACAATATCGGAGAAAGGAGGGGACCACTTACGCTTACAAGCTGGATGGTCCGTTCGCCAGCGGCAAATGGTTGGCTTGCAGGTATGGCGAATCCGACCAGGTGACACTGGGCATGAAACTGCCCGACGCCACCCGGTCCTGCGCCTTCACCTACAGCAAAGGAGCAAACGTCGGGCAGAAGAAGATAAGGATTCGGTGTGAATCGTAGACGTGGAGAAGCACGCCGGCCGCTCATTCCTCCAGCTCGACCAGCGGACGGAAGTCGTCCGGCAGGGGCTTGATGGAGATTTCGCCATCCTCGAACGCGCAGTCGAGCAGGTGGCGGCGGGATTTGGCGGCGTGTTCGGACACGAGGTCGTGGAAGCCGTCCGCACCCTTGAAGCCAAGGTCGATGATCAGGCTTTCCAGCTGATAGGTGTCGATCAATGTGAGCAGGCGCTCGGCGCGCGTGCTCTGGTCGATTATTGAGCGGCCGCGCGGCTTTTCGCCTTCGAAGTGGCGGATCAGCATGGCCTCCAGCACGTCCACATGGGTGCGCATGGACGCTTCTTCGGACCAGTCGGTGGCCGCGGTGTCGACCGCCACTTTCATGCGCTTGATGAGCAGGAAGCAGTCGCTTTCTGCCTCCACTTCTTCACAGGCCCGGTTGACCGCCGTGTGGCGGCCTTTGGCCAGCTTGGCCGCAGGATCGCGGGTCTGGCCGACCATCAGCACCTTGCTGGGGAAGGAAAGGCCGGTGTCGAATTGCTGGATCAGGTCGTGCACGGAGAACACTTCCGTCATTGAGCCCCAGTTGAGGGCCAGGTACTTGTCGTGCAGCGTGACCTGTGGCTTCTTGAACGTGGCTTCGAACGGCACGGTCAGTTCGATCTGCAGGGAGTGCTTGCGCTCGTCCTTGCCGATCAGGATCGGCACGGATAGTTTCAGGCCGAAAAAGCCCCAGCTCGTGCCTTTTTTGACGTCGATACGAAGCCGTTCGCGCGCCACCAGCAAGTACAGCAGGCGCTTTTCCATCGTCGCATCGAGGGCGAACTGCATGCGGCGCTGATAGCGGCCGATGGGGTCGCGGAAGTCAGCGACCGGTGGGTCGTTGACGAGCAAGTCATACCAATAGTATTTGGCCTCGGCGACCGTGGCGTCCCAGCGCTGTGGCGCATTGCTGCGTGGGGGGAGGGATAGCTCGCTGTTTTCCTCGCCAGTCATACTTGGTCTCCGATCTAGAGTCTGTTTCTATTTCTAGTAAAACACGTTCCTCTACATGGTACGCCCGTTCGTTGCCGCGAGGCAATACGAAAATTGTATAGGCTTGCTAAAACGCAAACTTTAGGCGGCAAGTGGTGTCGGAGATGGTACAGTCGAGCGGATCAGGGCCAGCAAATCGGCCGGGGATGCCAGGAGATGGTCGGCGCCCCAGGCGGCCGGTTCCTCGGCGCCGCAGTAGCCCCATTGGCAGGCGACAGTTGCCATGCCGGCTGCCTGGCCGGCCTGGATGTCGCGCAGGTCGTCGCCCACATACCAGCACTGTTCCGGCGCGAGGCCGAGGCGGGAGGCCGCTTCCAGCAGCGGGGCAGGGTGGGGTTTCGCGTGCGGCGTGGTGTCGCCGGATACGACGCAGGAGGCCAGGTGCAGGCCGATCTGCGGCACCAGCGGATCGGTGAAGCGGGCAGGCTTGTTGGTGACGATGCCCCAGCGCAGGCCGGCGTCGGCAATGCCGGACAGCAGTTCGGCCACACCCTCGAACAGGGTGCTGTGCACGGCCATTGCGGCTTCGTAGTTGCTGAAGAAGCCGAGACGCAGTTCTTCAAAGCCTTCATCCTGTGGCGAGAGGCCGAAGGAGACGCCGATCATGCCGCGCGCGCCGGCCGAAGCCTGCGGACGCAGCAACTCATACGGCGTCGGTTCCAGCCCGCGCACGGTGCGCAGCAGATTGATCGCGGCGGCCAGGTCGGGCGCCGTGTCGGCCAGGGTGCCATCCAGGTCGAACAGGATGGCGCGCGGGGAGGAATTCAGGTTCATGCTTTACTCAGGACGGGTGCACGCCACCATGTAGTTCACACTGGTGTCGTTATTCAGCGAGTAGACCTTGGTCAGCGGGTTGTAGCCCAGGCCTTTCAGGGCATCGACTTGCAGGCCGGCGCTGCGGATGTATTGCGACAGCTCGGCCGGGGTGATGAATTTGTCGTAATCGTGCGTGCCCTTGGGCAGCATGCGCAACAGGTACTCGGCGCCGATCACGGCGAACAGGTAGGCCTTGGGGTTGCGGTTCAGGGTCGAGAAGAAGACTTTGCCGCCCGGTTTTACCAGCTTTGCCGCAGCGCGCACGATGGCGGCGGGATCGGGGACGTGTTCCAGCATTTCCATGCAGGTGACCACGTCGAACTGGCCCTCTTCGGCGGTGGCCATGTCTTCGGCGGCGATCAGCTTGTAGCGTACTTGCACGCCGGATTCGAGGCTGTGCAGGTCGGCGACTTTCAACGCTTTTTCGGACAGGTCGATGCCGGTGACTTTCGCGCCCTTGCGTGCCATGGACTCGGACAGGATCCCGCCGCCGCAGCCGATGTCGATCACGTTCTTGCCCGCCAGCGGGGCGCGCGCGTTGATCCACTCCAGGCGCAGCGGATTGATCTCGTGCAGAGGTTTGAATTCGGACGTGGGGTCCCACCAGTGGTGGGCCAGCTCACTGAATTTTTGCAGTTCTAATGGATCGGCGTTCATAGGGCGCATCATAGCAGGACATTTGTTGGGTTCCCAAGCGCGGTGTGGCGAACGTGCGCGGTGTCGGATGATCGAGCGCCCTCGGGGCGTGTAGGGCGGATCATTGATCCGCCGTGCGTGCGGACCGGGGACGCCAAATCACGCCACGTGCGGGCGCGTGTCGCCTGCCGTGTATGAGAGCTGCGGATACCAATCCTTGCCCCGACCGCCCGGCGTGAGGTCGAGCAGGGTCCAGAGGATCACCGGATCAGGCGCGCCGCGCGGGTCCTGGCCGGGGTCCTGGGTGCCGCCCATTTCCGGGCCCCAGAAATGGAACACCTTGCCGTCGCGCTTCGTCCACACATCCAGCGCCGGCCACTCGCTGCCGTCCGGCGCCAGGCCGCGGTAGTCGCGCGGAAAATCATCGCCAATGCATTGATAAAACTTCAAATTGCGCCAGCCGCGCTCGCGGGCGAAGGCCAGTTGGCGCGCTACCGGCGAGCGGCCGATGATGGCCAGCGCCACGCGCTGCGTGAGGTCGACGGCAGGGATTTCGAAGCCGCTGAGCAGGGCAGTGCACATGGGGCAGGGACGTTCGCGCTGTGGGCCGAACATCCAGAAGTAGGTGAGCAAGGTGTCGTGTTGTCCGAACATATCGGCCAGCGTGATGGTCTTGCCGTTTTCGTCGAGAAAGGTATAGCCGGGAGGTTCGCCGCCCATGGGCAGGGCGCGGCGTTGCTCTGCTACGCGCTCGATGTGGCGCCGCAGCTCGATTTCCTCGGCCAGCAGGGCGGTGCGGGCGGCGCGGTATTCGGGGCTGTCGTTCGGATAGGGATGGCTGTGGGCGGCGGCCAGGTCTTTTGCTGGTGTGAGGGTGGTCATGATGGCATCTCCTTGCCTTGGGATGCCGTCGTTTTAGCACTGCGGGGGAGGTCGCGGCGCGCAGTTCGGCCAGCGGCGTAGATGAGCGCGCAGGTCAATCAAAAGAAACCAAAGGCGTGAACCTGGTGTCAGGCACATCGTGCCTGACACCTGCTTTTGGGCCGTGGGGGTGAAAAAAGCCCCGCACTAGGCGGGGCTGCTTTCCGGCGCGGAAGCGCTCAGGAATTACTTCTTGGTGCCGACAACTTCGATTTCCACGCGACGGTTCTGGGCGCGGCCGGCGGCGGTCTTGTTGTCCGCAACTGGCTGCTTCTCGCCCTTGCCTTCGGTGTAAACACGGTTGGCTTCCACGCCCTTGCTCAGCAGGTAGGCCTTCACGGCTTCAGCGCGGCGCAGGGACAGCTTGTCGTTGTAGGCATCGGTGCCAACGGAGTCGGTGTGGCCGACAGCGATGATCACTTCCAGGTTGACGGTACCCAGCTTGGCGGTCACGTCGTCCAGCTTGGCTTTGCCTTCAGGCTTCAGCACGGCCTTGTCGAAGTCGAAGAAGGCGTCCGCAGCGAAGGACACTTTCTCGGAAACCGGTGCAGCCACCACAGGCGCCGGAGCCGGTGCCGGAGCGGCAGGTGCTGGTGGCGGTGGTGGAGGAGGCGGAGCAACGCACTTACCGTCTTTCAGTTCCTCTGGTGGAGTGCAAATCGGCAGATCGCAGCCTGGAACGGCGTCAGCCGGAGTCCAGTAGCCGGTGCGCCAGCACAGGCCGAAGGGATCACGGGCGATAATGCCGCGGGCATCCTGCACATATGCGCTCTTCGGCGTTGGAGCCTTGATGTCCTGCGTGACTGGAGCGAACGGGGGAGCGGTCGGCTTCTCCTGCGCCAGCGCGGCGCCGGCCAGCATGGCCGAAGCAGCGAAGATCGTGGTGATCAGTTGTTTCATATTGTGGTTGTCCTTTCTTGGGGTGAAACTAATTGATTTCTCGTCCATTTTGCCACATTTCGCGAAATGCCCAAAAAAAGCGCGCAAAAGGGCACATTTGCGTGTTCGACCAAAATGTTGTTTTCTTGCAACCAAGACGGAATAATAATTGATAATTATGTCAATCCCATTACTTTCGTCCGGTGCACCATGCCCCGTGATAAAATCGTAGGGTTGTGTGCCATGCGTCCGGGCCGCAACACTAACTAACGCCTGACAACAGATCGACCCGCCAATGGATCAATTCGCAAAAGAAACAATCCCAATTTCCCTCGAAGAAGAGATGCGCAAGAGCTACCTGGATTACGCCATGAGCGTGATCGTGGGTCGAGCCTTGCCGGATGCGCGCGACGGCCTGAAGCCGGTACACCGCCGCGTCCTGTTCGGGATGCACGAACTGAACAACGTCTGGAACCGCCCCTATGTGAAGTGCGCCCGTGTCGTGGGTGAAGTCATGGGTAAATACCACCCGCACGGCGACGCGTCGATCTACGACACGCTGGTGCGTATGGCCCAGGATTTCTCGCTGCGCTACATGCTGGTGGACGGCCAGGGCAACTTCGGCTCGATCGACGGCGACAACGCGGCGGCAATGCGTTATACCGAGTGCCGCCTGGACAAGATTTCGCAGGAACTGCTGGCCGACATCGACAAGGAAACCGTCGATTTCGCGCCCAACTACGACGGCAAGGAAAAAGAGCCGACCGTCCTGCCGACCAAGATCCCCAACCTGCTGATCAACGGTTCGTCCGGTATCGCGGTGGGTATGGCGACCAACATCCCTCCGCACAACCTGACGGAAGTGATCAACGGCGCCCTGCACGTGCTGGCCAATCCGGATTGCTCGATCGATGAACTGATCGAACTGATCCCGGCGCCGGACTTCCCGACCGGCGGCACGATCTATGGCGTGTCCGGCGTGCGCGACGGCTACCGCACCGGCCGCGGCCGCGTGGTGATGCGCGCCAAGACCCACTTCGAGGAATACGGCAAGGAAGGCGGCCGCATCGCGATCATCGTCGACGAGCTGCCCTACCAGGTCAACAAGAAGTCCCTGCTGGAGCGCATCGCCGAGAACGTGCGCGACAAGAAGCTGGAAGGCATTTCCGATATCCGCGACGAGTCCGACAAGTCGGGCATGCGCGTGGTGATCGAGCTGAAACGCGGTGAAGTGCCGGAAGTGGTGCTGAACAACCTGTACAAGCAGACCCAGTTGCAGGACACCTTTGGCATGAACATGGTCGCCCTGGTGGACGGCCAGCCGAAGCTGATGAACCTGAAGGACATGCTGGCGACCTTCCTGTCGCACCGCCGCGAGGTGGTGACCCGCCGCACCGTGTTCGAACTGCGCAAGGCGCGCGAACGCGGCCACGTGCTGGAAGGCCTGGCAGTCGCGCTGGCGAACATCGACGAATTCATCGCCATCATCAAGGCTGCGCCAACGCCGCCGATCGCGAAAGCGGAACTGATGGCCAAGGCATGGGACTCGTCCCTGGTGCGCGAGATGCTGGCGCGCACCGGCGAAGAAGGCCAGGCGGGCATTGAAGCCTTCCGTCCTGAGCACCTGCCGAAGCACTACGGCATGCAGGCCGATGGCCTGTACAAGCTGTCGGACGACCAGGCCAGCGAAATCCTGCAGATGCGCCTGCAGCGCCTGACCGGCCTGGAACAGGACAAGATCGTCAACGAGTACAAGGACGTGATGGCCCTGATCGCCGACCTGCTGGACATCCTGTCCAAGCCGGCCCGCGTGACCGCGATCATCACCGACGAACTGACGCTGGCGAAGAACGAATACGGCGAAAAGGATCCGCGCCGCTCGACCATCGAGCACAACGCAACCGATCTGGAAACCGAAGACCTGATCACGCCGCAGGACATGGTGGTGACCCTGTCCCACATGGGCTATATGAAGGCCCAGCCGCTGTCCGAATACCGCGCCCAGAAGCGCGGCGGCCGCGGCAAGCAGGCTACGTCGACCAAGGATGAAGACTGGGTCGACCAGCTGTTCATCGCCAATACCCACGACTACATCCTGTGCTTCTCCAACCGCGGCCGCCTGTACTGGCTGAAGGTGTGGGAAGTGCCGCAAGGCTCGCGCACTTCGCGCGGCAAGCCGATCGTGAACATGTTCCCGCTGCAGGACAACGAGAAGATCACCGTGGTGCTGCCGCTGTCCGGCGAAAACCGCACCTTCCCGGAAGACCACTATGTGTTCATGGCCACCAGCCTGGGCACCGTGAAGAAGACGCCGCTGAAGGACTTCAGCAACCCGCGCAAGGCCGGCATCATTGCCGTGGACCTGGACGAGGGCGACTTCCTGATCGGCGCCGCGCTGACCGACGGCGAGCACGATGTGATGCTCTTCTCCGACTCCGGCAAGGCGGTGCGCTTCGACGAGAACGATGTGCGTCCGATGGGCCGTACCGCGCGCGGCGTGCGCGGCATGAACCTGGAAGACGGCCAGAACGTGATCGCGCTGCTGGTGGCCGAGAATGAGCAGCAGTCCGTGCTCACGGCAACCGAGAACGGCTTCGGCAAGCGTACTCCGATCACCGAGTACACCCGCCACGGCCGCGGCACCAAGGGCATGATCGCGATCCAGACCTCCGAGCGTAACGGCAAGGTGGTGGCCGCGACCCTGGTCGATTCGGCGGACGAGATCATGCTGATCACGACCGGCGGTGTGCTGATCCGCACCCGTGTTTCCGAGATCCGCGAGATGGGCCGCGCGACCCAGGGTGTGACCCTGATCGCCGTGGAGGATGGCACCAAGCTGTCCGGCCTGCAGCGTATCGTGGAGGCGGATGCCGACGAACCCGAAGCAGAGAATGGCGAGGCCGGCGACAACGGCGGCGCGCCCGAAACGCCAGCCGAATAAGGCTGCAGCCCTGCGGGCCCCGTCTGAGCAAATCGGACCGGGCCCGTTAGTTTTTTTTGGAGTCACAATCATGATGATGAAGAAGACTGCCGTAACCGTATTCACCGCGCTGGCGCTGGCTGCCGGCGCGCCTGCTTTTGCCCAGCTGATTCCGCCGCCTCCGGCGCCTACCAATGCACCACCGGCCGCTGCGCCAGCGCCGGCCGTGTCGCCTGCCGCTGCCGCCAGCGTGCGCGGCTTGCTGGAAGCGATGCGCTACCGTGAGACGCTTGCCGCCAACAACAAGGCGATGTCGGACCAGTTGGTAAACGTCATGCGCAACCAGGTGGAAGCATCCATCCGCAACAATCCGAAGCTGGACGACGCCGCTCGCAAGACCGAGATGGCGAAGGCGGAAAAGGCATTGCCGAAGGCCGCGGCGGCCGTGCAGGGCGTGCTGACCGACCCGAAGGTGGTCGATGAGATGTACAACGAGGCGTCCTCGCTGTATGCGCGCTTTTTCACGCCGCAGGAGATGGACCAGCTGGCGGCTTTCTACCGCACGCCGACCGGCCAGAAAGCACTGAATGTAATGCCGCAATTGACGGCGGAAGCGATGAAGAGCGCCCAGCGCATCGTGGCGCCACGCGTACAGGCCGCGCTGAAACAGGCCAAGCAATAAGGAGATCGAAGCTGTGACGAACGTTTATAACTTCTCTGCCGGCCCGGCCGTGCTGCCCAAGGAAGTGCTGCAACAGGCGGCCGCTGAAATGCTGGACTGGCATGGCAGCGGAATGTCCGTCATGGAGATGAGCCACCGCGGACCGGAGTTCATGTCCATCTACCGCGCGGCGGAGGCGGACCTGCGCGAACTGCTTGCGGTGCCGGCCAACTACAAGATCCTGTTCATGCAGGGCGGCGGGCTGTCGCAGAACGCCGTGGTGCCGATGAACCTGATCGGCACGCCGGGCCGCACGGTCGATTTCGTGCATACCGGTTCCTGGTCCGGCAAGTCGCTGAAGGAAGCTGCGCGCTATGCCACCGTGAACGTGGCGGCCTCCTCGCAGGCGGATGGTTTCTCGGGCGTGCCGGCGCAGGAATCGTGGAAGCTCACGAAAGATGCCGCTTATGTGCACATCTGCACCAACGAGACCATCGATGGCGTCGAGTACAACTTCACGCCGACCGTGCAGGGCGATGTGCCGCTGGTGGCGGATATGTCCTCGCACATCCTGTCGCGCCCTGTCGATGTGAGCAAGTACGGCGTGATCTTCGGCGGCGCGCAAAAGAATATCGGCCCCGCCGGCGTGACGGTGGTAATCATCCGTGAAGACTTGCTGGGCAAGGCGCTGCCGATCACGCCGTCCGCGATGAATTTCCAGACGGTGGCCGAACACGAATCCATGTTCAACACACCGCCGACCTACGGCATCTACATCGCCGGCCTGGTGTTCCAGTGGCTGAAGCGGCAGGGCGGTGTGGCGGCCATGGAAAAGCGTAATATTGAAAAAGCAGAGCTGCTGTATGCGGCCCTGGACGCGGACGATTTTTACCAGAATCGCGTCGCGAAAGAATACCGCTCGCGCATGAATATACCGTTCTACCTGCGCGACGAATCGAAGAATGAAGCATTCCTGGCCGGCGCGAAGGCGCGCGGGCTGCTGCAGCTGAAGGGCCACAAGTCCGTCGGTGGTATGCGGGCATCGATCTATAACGCGATGCCGATCGAGGGCGTGCAAGCCCTGGTCGACTACCTGAATGAGTTTGCGGGCCGTTGAGTTTTTAGAACCCACGGCATGAACCGGGTGTCTGCCACGATGTGGCAGACACCAGCTTTAAGCCTTGGGTTTTGCAAGAGCCAACGGCACTTTGAATACGTTAAACGAATGACTGACAAACTGAAACCCTTACGCGAGAAGATCGATTCGATCGACGCGCAGATTCTCGATTTACTGAACCAGCGGGCGCAGGTCGCGCAGGAAGTCGGCCATGTGAAGGCCGAGACCAACGCGCCGGTATTCCGTCCCGAGCGCGAAGCCCAGGTGCTGCGCGGCGTGGCCGAGCGCAACCCGGGTCCGCTGGGCGACAAGGAAGTGCAATCCATCTTCCGCGAAATCATGTCCTCCTGCCGCGCGCTGGAGCGCCGCGTGACCGTGGCCTACCTGGGCCCGGCCGGCACCTTCAGCGAGCAGGCGGTGTATGCGCAATTCGGCACAGCCGTCGAAGGCCTGCCATGCCCGTCCATCGACGAAGTGTTCCGCGCCACCGAGGCGGGAACGGCCGATTTCGGCGTGGTGCCGGTCGAGAATTCGTCCGAAGGCGCCATCAACCGCACGCTGGACCTGCTGCTCACCACCCCTTGCCTGATCAGCGGCGAAGTGGCGATTGCCGTGCACCACAGCCTGATGAGCAAGACCGGCACGATGGACGGCGTGACTGTCATCTGCGCCCACTCGCAGGCGCTGGCCCAGTGCCAGGCATGGCTGAACCAGAACTATCCGAACATCGAGCGCCGCGCCGTGGCATCGAATGCCGAAGCGGCGCGCATGGCGGGCGACGACCCGGCCATCGCCGCCATCGCCAGCGAACTGGCGGGCAATATGTACGGCCTGGGCGTGGTGAAAGGCCATATCCAGGACGATCCGCATAACCGCACACGCTTCGCCGTAATTGGCAAGCTGGAGACGGGGCCTTCGGGCAGCGACCACACTTCGCTGGTGCTGGCCGTGCCGAACAAGGCGGGCGCCGTGTACCAGTTGCTGGCGCCGCTGGCCACGCACGGCGTGTCGATGACGCGCTTCGAATCGCGCCCGGCCCGCATGGGCACCTGGGAGTATTATTTTTACGTTGACATCGAGGGACACGTCCATAACCCGGCCGTGGCCAAGGCGCTGGCCGAACTCAAGGACAACGCCGCCTTCTTCAAAGTGCTGGGCTCTTACCCGACCAGCCTCACCTGATAAATCGAGAATTGAACATGTCCAAGCAATACGGTCCTGAATACGTTCGTGCAATCGCTCCTTACCAGGCTGGCAAGCCGATTTCGGAAGTGGCGCGCGAATTTGGTCTGAACGAAGAAGCCATCGTCAAGCTGGCTTCCAATGAAAATCCCTTTGGCGTGCCGGAATCGGCGCAGAAAGCCATGGCCGCCGCGGCCGCGGAGCTGGGCCGCTATCCTGACGCGAACGCCTACGATCTGAAACTGGCGCTGTCCAAGCGCTATGACGTGCCGATGGACTGGATCACCCTCGGCAACGGCTCCAACGACATCCTGGAAATTGCCGCCCACGCCTTCTGCGAGCGCGGCCAGTCCATCGTCTATTCCGAGTTCTCCTTTGCTGTGTACGCGCTGGCCACCCAGGGCATCGGCGCGCGCCACATCGTGGTGCCGGCCAAGGATTATGGCCATGACCTGGACGCAATGGCCGCCGCCATCGCTCCCGACACGAAACTGGTTTTCATCGCCAACCCGAACAACCCGACCGGCACCTTCATTCCCGGTGCGCAGATCGAAGCCTTCCTGAAGAAGGTGCCGTCGAATGTGGTCGTGGTGCTGGATGAGGCGTACAACGAGTTCCTGTCACCGGAAGACCAGTTCGAGTCAGCCCTGTGGGTGAAGCAGTTCCCGAACCTGCTGGTATCGCGCACCTTCTCCAAGGCTTACGGCCTGGCGGGCCTGCGCGTGGGCTTCTCGCTGGCCCAGCCGGAACTGACGGACCTGATGAACCGCGTGCGCCAGCCTTTCAACGTGAACTCGCTGGCCCAGGCAGCCGCTATCGCGGCGCTGAACGACAGGGAATTCCTGGCGAGGTCCGCGCAGAACAACAAGGCCGGCTACGAGCAGTTCGTGCAAGCCTTCCAGGAGCTGGGCCTGGAGTACGTGCCTTCCTATGGCAACTTCGTGCTGGTCAAGGTCGGCAACGACGACGGCGCCGGCGCGCGCGTCAACCTGGCGCTGCTGAAGCAGGGCGTGATCGTGCGCCCGGTCGGCAACTACGGCCTGCCGCAATGGCTGCGCATCTCCATCGGCCTGCCGCAGGAGAACGCCATCCTCATTGCGGCCTTGCAGAAGGCCCTGGCCAGTGCTGAATAAAGTCGTCATCTTCGGCGTTGGCCTGATCGGCGGGTCGTTTGCACGCTCGCTGAAGAGGGCTGGTTTTGTTCGGCATATAGTCGGCGTTGACCGCTCGCCGGCTTTCCTCGGCCGGGCGCTGGAGCTGGGCATCATCGATTCGTGCGTGTTGCCGGCTGACACCGAAACCAACGGCGTAAAGCTGGTGGCTGCCACATCGTGGCAGCCACCTGGTCCTGGCCGTGGGTTTGAAACAAGCATCGCCGGCGCGCTGGCCGGTGCCGACCTGGTGTTTCTCGCCGCGCCGGTGGCACAGACGGAGCGGATTCTCGCGGCAATCAAACCGCACCTCGATGCGAACACCATCGTCACCGACGGCGGCAGCACCAAGTCCGACGTTGTCGCCGCCGCCCGCCGCGCCTTGGGCGAGCGCGTGAAGCAATTCGTCCCCGGCCACCCCATCGCCGGCCGCGAAACCAACGGTCCCGATGCCGCCATCGACAACCTGTATGTCGGCAAAAAGGCCGTCCTCACGCCGCTGCAAGAAAACGCGCAGGAAGACATCGACCGCGTGGCCGCCGCATGGAAAGCCTGCGGCGCCATCATCCACAAGCTGACCCCGGAAGAGCACGACAAAGTCTTCGCCGCCGTCAGCCACCTCCCGCATCTGCTGGCCTACGCGCTGGTGGATGACATTGCCGGCAAGCCCCACTCAGGCCTGCTGTTTCAATATGCTGCCAGCGGCTTCCGCGACTTCACCCGCATCGCCGGCAGCTCGCCTGAAATGTGGCGCGATATCAGCCTCGCCAACCAGGCCGCCCTCCTGACTGAGCTGGATGCATATCTGGCACAATTAACCCGTTTGCGCGCCAGCCTGGCCGCCGGCGACGCCGCCGCCCTCGAATCCGTCTATGCCAACGCGCAGCGTGCGCGCAAGCAATGGATCGAGGCCATCGAGGCCGCCGAGACGCCGCTGCCGAAGGACTCGGCCGCCGAATGAAACGCGACCCCAAGGATTTCGCATGACTGATTACCCCGCATTACCTCGACCTGCAACCGGTCAGCCACGTTGAAGGCGTGGTGCGCCTGCCGGGCTCGAAGAGCATTTCCAACCGCATCCTGCTGCTGGCCGCGCTGGCCGAAGGCGAGACCAAGATCGTCGACCTGCTGGCTTCCGACGATACCGCCGTGATGCTGGCCGCACTGCGCTCGCTGGGCGTGGAATGGCAGGAAGAACCGCCGTCCGCCGTGCATGGCGACGCGCGCACCATCCACCGTGTGCAGGGCGTGGCCGGCGCCTTCCCGAACCGCACGGCCGACCTCTTCATGGGCAACGCCGGTACCGCGATCCGTCCGCTGACGGCGGCGCTGGCCGTGATCGGCGGCGACTTCAAGATCCACGGCGTGCCGCGCATGCACGAGCGCCCGATCGGCGACCTGGTGGACGCGCTGAACGCCGTCGGCGCCAATATCGAATACACGGGCAACAAGGGCTATCCGCCGCTGCACATCCACGCCGGCAACTTCGCGACCAGCAAGCTCTCGGTGCGCGGCAATGTCTCCAGCCAGTTCCTGACGGCGCTGCTGATGGTGGCGCCGCTGATGGCGCGCGACAAGGCCGTGACCATCGCCGTGGAAGGCGAGCTGATTTCCAAGCCCTACATCGAAATCACCCTGAACCTGATGCGCCGCTTCGGCGTGACGGTGGAGCAGGAAGAGTGGTCTTCTTTCACCATTCCGGCCGGCCAGGTCTACCAGAGCCCGGGCAATATCCACGTGGAAGGCGACGCTTCCAGCGCTTCCTACTTCATGGCGGCCGGCGCGATTGCCGGCGGTCCGGTGCGCGTGGAAGGCGTGGGCCGCGATTCCATCCAGGGCGATGTGCGCTTTGCGCATGCGCTGGAACAGATGGGCGTCCAGATCACGATGGGCGATAACTGGATCGAGTCGCGCTGCGACGGTCCGCTGAAGGCCATCGATATGGACTTCAACCACATCCCCGATGCGGCGATGACCATCGCCGTCGCCGCCCTGTACGCGGACGGCCCGTCCACCCTGCGCAATATCGCTTCCTGGCGCGTGAAGGAAACCGACCGCCTGTCCGCCATGGCGACCGAGCTGCGCAAGCTGGGCGCAGAGGTGGAGGAGGGGCCGGACTGGCTGAAGGTCACGCCGCCGCCGTCGATGCAGCCGGCCGAAATCGATACCTATGACGACCACCGCATGGCGATGTGCTTCTCCCTCGCTTCGCTGGACGGCGCGATCCGCCGCGGCACCGAGGTGCGCATCAACGACCCGAAATGCGTGGCCAAGACTTTCCCTGACTACTTCACGGCTTTCGCGTCCATCGCGCGCCGCGAAAGCCTTTAAAACCCAAGGCAAGGAGCAGGTGTCTTGCCACGATGTGGCAGACACCAGTTTTCGGCCTCGGGTTTTAGTTTGATATATTGACATACATGCCAACATCGCAAATCCCTGTCATCACCATCGACGGCCCTACCGCTTCCGGGAAGGGCACCGTGGCCCACAAGGTCGCGGACAAACTGGGTTACCACCTCCTCGATTCCGGCGCGCTGTACCGCCTGACGGCGCTGCAGGCCCTGCGCCGTGGCACACGGCTCGACGACGAGCACGCGATCGCCAAGCTGGCCGAGCACCTGAACATCCATTTCACGGGCGAAGCCGTCTTCTTGTCGCAAGAAAACGTCACTGACGCCATCCGCGTCGAGGAAGTTGGCAATACGGCATCAAAGATCGCGGCCCTGCCCATGGTGCGCCAGGCCTTGTTCGCTCTGCAACTGAGTTTCCGCAAGACTCCGGGCCTGGTGGCGGACGGCCGCGATATGGGCACGGTGATCTTCCCGCATGCCCAATTGAAGGTGTTTTTGACCGCTTCCGTGGAAGCCCGGGCCGATCGGCGCTATAAGCAATTGATCGCAAAGGGAATTTCTGCTAATATGCAAGACCTGCTGATGGATTTGAAAGCGCGCGATGACCGGGATATGAACCGGGCCGTTGCACCGCTGGCCCCCGCGGCAGATGCCCACGTGCTGGATACCTCCTCGATGACGGCTGAAGAAGCTGTTGATCAGGTCTTGAAATGGTACGCAGCCGTCGGCAAATAAGTAGCTGTTTGTGAGCAGTTTTGTTCAACCCTCAACCCAGTTGAAGCCGCATCGTGCGGGCCTTACTGGCTAACCTGGAATTAACAATGGAAAGTTTTGCAGCCCTCTTCGAAGAGTCCCTGTCGCGTCAAGACATGCGCTCTGGCGAAGTGATCTCCGCTGAAGTCGTGCGTCTGGACCACAACTTTGTTATCGTCAACGCCGGCCTGAAATCGGAAGCTTTCATCCCTGTTGAAGAATTCAAGAATGACCAAGGCGAACTGGAAGTCAAAGTTGGTGACTTCGTTTCCGTGGCCATCGAATCGCTGGAAAATGGTTTCGGCGACACCATCCTGTCCCGCGACAAAGCCAAGCGTCTGGCTTCGTGGCTGGCTCTGGAAAAAGCAATGGAATCCGGCGAAATCGTCGTTGGTACCGTCAATGGCAAAGTCAAGGGCGGCCTGACCGTTCTGACCAACGGCATCCGTGCTTTCCTGCCAGGTTCGCTGGTAGACACCCGTCCTGTCAAGGACACCACCCCGTTCGAAGGCAAGACCCTCGAATTCAAGGTTATCAAGCTGGACCGCAAGCGTAACAACGTGGTTCTGTCCCGCCGCGCCGTCATCGAAGCTTCGATGGGCGAAGAGCGTCAGAAGCTGATGGAAACCCTGAAAGAAGGCACCGTGGTGACCGGCGTTGTGAAGAACATCACCGACTACGGCGCGTTCGTGGATCTGGGCGGCATCGACGGCCTGCTGCACATCACCGACCTGGCATGGCGTCGTGTGCGTCACCCGTCCGAAGTGCTGACCGTTGGCCAGGAAATCACCGCCAAGGTCCTGAAGTACGATCAGGAAAAGAACCGTGTGTCCCTGGGCGTGAAGCAACTGGGCGACGATCCTTGGACCGGTCTGTCCCGTCGTTACCCGCAAGGCACCCGCCTGTTCGGCAAGGTCACCAACCTGACCGACTACGGTGCGTTCGTTGAAGTGGAACAGGGCATCGAAGGCCTGGTACACGTGTCCGAAATGGACTGGACCAACAAGAACGTGGCGCCGAACAAGGTTGTCCAGCTGGGCGACGAAGTGGAAGTCATGGTTCTGGAAATCGACGAAGAGCGTCGTCGTATTTCGCTGGGCATGAAGCAGTGCAAGGCCAATCCTTGGGACGACTTCGGCATGAGCCACAAGAAGGGCGACAAGGTAAAGGGCGCGATCAAGTCGATCACCGACTTCGGCGTGTTCATTGGCCTGCCGGGCAACATCGACGGCCTGGTGCACCTGTCCGACCTGTCCTGGACCGAGCCGGGCGAAGAAGCCGTGCGCAAGTTCAAGAAGGGCGACGAGCTGGAAGCTGTTGTTCTGGCCATCGACGTGGAACGCGAGCGCGTGTCCCTGGGCGTGAAGCAGCTGGAAGGTGATCCTTTCAACAACTTCGCAGCCATGAACGACAAGGGCTCCCTGGTTACCGGTACCGTTAAGTCGGTTGAGCCGAAAGGCGCCGTGATCCAGCTGTCCGACGAAGTTGAAGGCTACCTGCGCGCTTCCGAAATCTCCCGCGACCGCGTGGAAGATGCCGGCACCCACCTGAAGGTTGGTGATTCCGTGGAAGCCCTGGTGATCAACATCGATCGCAAGGCACGTTCGATCCAGCTGTCCATCAAGGCTAAAGACAACGCCGAAACCGCTGAAGCGATGCAGAAGCTGTCCGCTGATTCCAGCGCTGCTTCCGGCACGACCAGCCTGGGCGCACTGCTGAAGGCCAAGTTCGACAACAAGAACTAATTATCCGAGCGCTTAGATGACTAAGTCCGAATTGATCAACCGCCTGGCTGAGCGTTATTCTCAGCTGGTGGCCAAAGATGCGGAGTACGCCGTCAAGACCATTCTCGATGCGATGACCACCGCTCTTGCGAGCGGCCAGCGCATCGAGATCCGCGGTTTTGGCAGCTTTGCCCTGAATTCGCGGCCGCCGCGCATTGGACGCAATCCCAAGTCCGGCGACAAGGTGATGGTCCCTGAAAAGCGGGTGCCGCACTTCAAGCCTGGCAAGCAATTGCGCGAGCGGGTCGATGCGATGGTCGGGCAACCGATCATCGAGGACTGAGTCTCTGCAAGGAGAATGGAGGGGCGGGCATTTGCCTGCCCCTTTTTCGTTGACGAAACCAACGGCGAAATGCTGGTGCCAGGCACCTGTGTTGGCGCTAACCGGGTGTCAGGCACATCGTGCCTGACACCAGCTCTTGAATCGGGTTTAACAGGAACTGACGATGAAATTGATTTCCACCGCCATTGGCGTTGTTGTATTTGTCCTGTTCTTTGGTTTTGCCGTCAAAAACACGCAGGAAGTTGACCTGCACCTCTTCCTCAACTACGAATTGCGCGGCCCCCTGGTGCTGATGCTGCTGGCCTTCTTTGTGGCCGGGGCGGTACTGGGCGTTCTGGCCCTGACTCCGACCGTGTTCCGCCACCGTCGCGAGTCGAACAAGCAAAAGACCACGATCCAGACGCTGCAAAGCTCGGCCCTGAAAGCGGCCGTCCAGCCGGCGCCGGACAGCGTCAACACCCAGCACTAAAAAGAAGAAACTATGGAATTTGAATTCTGGTGGCTACTGGGCATACCTGCCTTCTTCGGCCTCGGATGGCTTGCTGCGCGCGTTGATATCCGCGCCGTGGTGTCCGAAGCCGGCACGCTCTCTCGCGGCTATTACAAGGGCCTGAACCATCTGTTGAACGACCAGCCGGACAAGGCCATCGATTCCTTCATCGACATCGTCAAGCTCGATCCCGATGCGGCGGACATGCACTTCGCCCTCGGCAACCTGTTCCGCCGCCGCGGCGAAACGGAGCGCGCCATCCGCGTGCACCAGAACCTGCTGTCGCGCCCGGACCTGCCGAGCGAGCAGCGCGCCCATGCCGAGTATGAGCTGGGCCAGGATTACCTGAAGGCCGGCCTGCTGGACCGCGCCGAGGAAACCTACCAGCGCCTGCTGGACACGTCCTACGCCGTGCAGGCCCGCCGCGCGCTGCTGGAGATTTTCCAGCGCGAGAAGGAATGGCAGCGCGCCATTGAAGCGGCCGTCGCCCTGCAGGAAGCGGGTGCCGGCTCGCGCCAGAAAGAAATTGCCCAGTTCTACTGCGAACTGGCGCAGGACGCGCTGGTGCGCCTGCACTACGACGAGGCGGAAGCTCAGCTGGAAAACGCCCTGCATGCGGACCGCAGCAGCGTGCGCGCCATGATCCTGTGCGGCGATGTGCAGCTGGGCCGCGGCGACGTGGAAGGCGCGCTCGTGACCTGGGGCCGCGTGGAGCAGCAAAGCGTGCCGCACGTGGCGCTGGTCGCCACGCGCCTGATGGATGGCTACCGCAAGGTGGGCCGTCCGCAGGAGGGCCTTAGTCTGTTGAAGTCCTACCTGGAGCAGGCATCGTCGATCGACTTGCTGGAAGTAGTGTTCAAGGCCGTGATCGAACTGGAAGGCGTGGACGCGGCCAAGCAGGTGGTGTCCGATGAACTGCGCCGCACGCCGACCCTGCTGGGCCTGGACAAGCTGCTGGAAGCGCGCATGATGGATGCGCCGGCCGGCGTGCTGTCCGAGCTGTCGATGGTGAAGAACCTGGTGCACGGCTACACGCAGAAGCTGGCGCGCTACCAGTGCAGCCACTGCGGCTTCAAGGCGCGCCAGTTCTACTGGCATTGTCCGGGATGCAGCCGCTGGGATTCCTACCCGCCGCGCCGCACCGAAGAACTCAATGTGATGAATTGAAGATGACCACCTATCCTGCACCAGCCCTGGACAAAGTCCGCATCCTCGTCGTTGGCGACGTCATGCTCGACCGCTACTGGTTCGGCGACGTAAGCCGCATCTCGCCGGAAGCCCCGGTGCCAGTCGTGCGCATCCAGAAGCGCGAAGCGCGCCTGGGCGGCGCGGCCAACGTGGCGCGCAATGCCGCCGCACTGGGCGCGCACGCCGGCCTGCTCGGCATCGTCGGCGCGGACGAAGCGGGCACCGAAGTGGAGAACCTGCTGGAAGGCGGCGGCATCCACTCCTACCTGAAGCGCGACGAAGCCATTTCCACCATCATCAAGCTGCGCGTGATCGGCCGCCAGCAGCAGATGGTGCGCATCGACTTCGAGGAGCCTCCCAGCGACACCGTCCTGCGCAACAAGCTGGTCCAGTTCAAGACCCTGCTGCCGGACTATGACGTGATCGTGCTGTCCGACTACAACAAGGGCAGCCTGGTCAACGTGGCGGACATGATCGCCACCGCGCGCGCCGAGGGCAAAATCGTGATGGTCGACCCGAAAGGCGAGGACTTCACACCCTACACCGGCGCCACCGTGCTCACGCCGAACAAGTCGGAGCTGAAACGCATCGTCGGCAGCTGGAACTCCGAAGACCAGCTGACCGCCAAGGCGCAGAACCTGCGCGCGGAACTGAAACTCGATGCCTTGCTGCTCACGCGCTCGGAAGAGGGCATGACTCTCTATACCGCCACCGACCGCTTCCACATTCCGGCCGACGCGCGCGAAGTGTTCGACGTGTCCGGCGCCGGCGACACCGTGATCGCCACCATGGCCGCCATGCTCGGCGCGGGCATGAGCTGGAACGAAGCCGTGCAGACGGCCAATCGCGCCGGCGGCATTGTCGTCGGCAAGCTGGGCACGGCTACCGTCACCCGCGAAGAGCTCTTCGGCGCCTGATTCAAAACCCACGGCCAAAACCAGGTGTCAGCCACGATGTGGCTGACACCAGCTTCTGCCCTGGGTTCTAAGAACGCCAGCGGCCCTTCGGTCATTACCCCCGCCGATTACCGGCGCATTGCGGCGCGGCTTCCTGCTATATTGACCTCCCGTCAACTCAAAGCCGGACATCGCATGCGCCACATCCCTCTTGCGGCTATCTTGCTGGTAGCCGCCTCTCATCGCCAACGCCGCCGACTACGACAAGGATATGGCCGGCGCCTCTGACCACCCCATGCTGAAGCGCTACGAAGGCTCGTCCCTGTACATGACAGGCGGCGAAAACCTCGGACAGGCGAAGATCGTGGCGCCCGGCCAGGGCAAACTGGTACTGCAAAGCGTCGAGGGCCGCACCAGCAACCGCTTCTACTGGGGGCCGAAAAACCGCAGCACCCTCGAAGTCCACCGCAACTTCCAGCAAGCGCTGGCCGCCGCCGGCTTCCAGACCATCTACGCCTGCGAAACCAGCCAGTGCGAACAGCAGAAGGTGCAGCAGCTAGTGCAGGAGCTGCCGCGCGAGGCGAACTGGAAGTCCTTCAATCCCCACGTCAGCAACATCTTCAACAGCGCCAACCAGCCGGCCTTCCACTACATCAGCGCCAGCAAGCAGCTGCCGGGCGGAACGATGTACGTGCAGGTGGGCCTGGTCGGCGGCGGCGAAGAAGGGCGCGTGCGCCAGTTCGTCCAGATTATCGAGCCGGCCAAACTCGAAGGCGGCAAAGTCACCGTCGACACGCGCGCCATCCAGGATGCGCTGCAGCGCGAAGGCAAGGTGGCCCTGTACGGCGTGACCTTCGACACCAACAAGGCCGTGATCCGCGAGCAGTCCGCCGAACAGCTGGAGCAGATGGCGCAGGCATTGAAGGCAAAGCCGCAGCAGAAGGTCTTCATCGTCGGCCACACCGACGACCAGGGCGAGTTCGAAGCGAATATGACGCTGTCGCAGAGGCGTGCGCAGGCCGTGGCCGAAGCCCTCGCCAGTAAGTACGGCATCGCCGCCAGCCGCATGACGGCGCGCGGCGTTGCCAACCTGGCGCCGGTCGCCAGCAATGCCAGCGACGAGGGCAGGGCGAAGAACCGCCGGGTGGAGCTGGTTGCACGCTGATTGATCTGCCTCAAACGCGCCGCGCGCGGCGTCAACGCCCGGCGAGGCGCGCCGTTGTGTGCGATGCGAGGTCGTCTCGCGTTCACACACATGGAGGCAGGTATGATCAGGAAACTGTTGCTGTCATTGGTGGCCTGGGTGGCGTTCATGGGCGTCGCGTTCGCCCAGGTCGATGTCAATAAAGCCGACGCCGCGGCGCTGGACTCGGTCAAAGGCATCGGGCCGGCCAAGAGCAAGGCCATCATGGAAGAGCGCGCCAAGGGTGAGTTCAAGGACTGGCCGGACCTTGAACGGCGCGTAAAGGGCATCGGCGAGAAGAATGCGATGCGCCTGTCCGAAGCCGGACTGCAGGTGAACGGCAAGTCCCGCGATGGCGCCCCACGTAAGGAAAGCGGCAAGAAATAACTGCTAAGATAGGCGCACGTCGGATTATGGAGTCGCTATGGTTCGTAGCTGCACGTGCGCCGTACTGTCTGGTCTTGCGTCGATTGCGGTGGCCGCGCCTGCGCCGCCGTTCGAGCTGCCGGGCGATCACGGCTCCGTGAACCTCGCCGCCCTGCGCGGCAAACTGGTCTACGTCGATTTCTGGGCGTCCTGGTGCGCGCCCTGCAGGAAATCATTCCCCTGGATGAACGGCCTGCACAAGCGGCACGCTGCCGAAGGCCTGCACATTGTCGCCATCAATCTCGACGAAAAAAGTGAGGACGCGGCAGCCTTCCTGGCCCAGGTGCCCGCAACCTTCACCATCGTCTACGACCCGGCCGGCGCCACGGCAAAGGCTTACAGGATCAAGGGCATGCCCAGCAGCGCGCTGATTGGCCGCGACGGGCAGTTGCTTTGGATGCACACCGGATTCAATCCAGCCGAAGCCGCGCAACTGGAAGCGAAGGTGGGGGCTGCCCTGAAGGAGGAAAATGAAACGCTCGCTGATTGGCCGCATTTGCCTGTTGATTGCGCCCTTGCTGGCGCCGGGATTGTCCGCCTGCGGCATGGTGCAGCCTGTGGCGCCCTGGGAAAAGGGCGCGCTGGCGCGTCCCGCCATGCGCTTCGACGGCAACCGTCTCGAATCGGCTTACTCCGCCCACACCTATGACAGCAAGGAAGCCGCCTTCGGTTCCGGCAGCGTGGGCGGCGGCGGATGCGGGTGCAACTGATGGCGGCCCCGAACGAGAAGCGCAGTCCCGGCCAGGCGCTGATGCTGGCGGCGCTGGCCCTGCCGGGACTGGACGCGGCGGCGCAAACCCTGCCTGAATACAGCGAAATCAGCGTCGGCTATCTTTACTACAAGGATGAGCAGCCCAGCCTGGACCGCGTCAGCGTGCGTTCGCCCTCGCTGCGGCTGATGGTGCCGGTGGCAGGCGAATGGCTGCTGGAGGGCGGGGCGGTATCCGACCATCTGTCCGGCGCCACGCCGCGCTATCACACGGCGCTTTCCGGCGCCTCGCGCATGGAGGAAAAGCGCAATGCGGGCGATGCGCGCGTTACGCGCTACTTCAATAACGCCACGCTGGGCGTTGGCCACACGACGTCGATCGAGAACGATTACCGCTCGCATGCATGGTCGGTGTCCGGCAGCTGGTCCACGGAAGACCGCAATACGACGGCCGGCCTGTCGCTGGGCGTATCGAATGACCGCATCGATCCGGTCAACCTGCTGGTGCGCAATGAGCGGCGGCATTCGACGGAAGCCATGCTCTCGCTGGAGCAAGTGCTGGGCAAGCGCGATGTGATGAAGGCCGATTACACGCATGTGCGCGGCCGCGGCTACTACTCCGATCCCTACAAGTTGCTGGACAACCGTCCCCGTGAACGGGACAGCGACAGCCTGCTGCTGCGCTGGAATCACGCGCTGGAGCGGGGACCGACGATCCGCAGTGGCTACCGCTATTACCGCGACAGCTACGGCATCCGCGCCCATACGCTGAGCCTTGAGATTGAGCATCCGATGCAGCACGGCTGGTCCTGGACGCCGAACCTGCGCTACTACACGCAGTCTGCGGCTGACTTCTACTTCGATCCCGTGTACGATCCGCGTTTCGGCCCGCCTTTCCCGCTGGGCTTCGTGATCGGTAGCACCGGCTTTACTTCTGCGGACCAGCGCCTGTCCGGCTTCGGCGCCGTAACGGCGGGGCTGCGCGTGGCCAAGCAGTTCGGCCAGGGCTGGAGCGCCTGGCTGAAAGGCGAGAAGTACCGGCAACGCGGTTCCTGGCGTGCCTTCGGCAGCGGCAGCCCGGGCCTGGAACGTTTTGATGCGCAGTTGTGGCAACTTGGAGTCAGCAAGCAATGGTAGCCTGGAAGGTCAGTTTCAACGCAATGGCAAGTCCCTGCCACCTGATGCTGGTGGCACCCACGCAGGAAGATGCGGAGCGCATCGCCGAGCCGGCGATAGCTGAGGTGCGCCGCATCGAAACCGATTACTCGCGCTATCGTGCGGACAGCATCGTTTCCCGCATCAACGCTGCGGCCGGCAACGGCAAATGGATCACGCTGGAAGACGAAGCATCCAGCCTGCTCGATTACGCGACCAGCCTGTTCGCCATCAGCGGCGGCCTGTTCGACATCACCTCCGGCGTGCTGCGCCGCGCCTGGAATTTCAAGGTACCGCGGATACCGTCAAGCGAAGAGCTGGAACCCTTGCTGGCGCTGGTCGGCTGGCACAAGGTCGAACGCAGGCGCGGCGCCGTGCGCTTGCAGAAGCCTGGCATGGAACTGGACTTCGGCGGCTTCGGCAAGGAATATGCGGCCGACCGCGCCGCCGCCGTGCTGCGCGCGCTGGGCGTGCAGCATGGCTATGTGAACCTGGGCGGCGACATTAGCGTCATCGGCCCACAGCCCGATGGCGAACCCTGGCTGATCGGCATCCAGGACCCGCGCAACGCCGATCGCACTATCGCGTCGCTGGCTGTCGCCCGCGGCGGCCTGGCGACGTCCGGCGACTACGAACGCTACTTCGAACTCGATGCCCGCCGCTACTGCCACATCCTCGACCCGCGCAGCGGCATGCCCGTTACCTACTGGCGCTCCGTCAGCGTGCTTGCCCCGCTGGCGGTGGCCGCCGGCAGCACCACCACCATCGCCATGCTGCTGGGCGCAGACGCCCCCCGCTTCCTCGAACAATCCGGCTTCTCCTGGCTCGCCCAGGACGCCGACGGCCGCCTGCACAGCCAGCGCTGCTAGCCCGGCTCCATGATCCGCCGCCGGAACTCTATGATCCGCCGCGGGGTTCCATGATCCGTCCCACGGGTTCCATGATCCGCCCCGGAGCGTAGGGCGGATCATTGATCCGCCGTCTCCGCGCAGAGCCACCGTCTGCAGCATCAAACAGCGCGCCTCCCTACAATATGATGCACAAGTCAAGCCGCAGCCATGCGATGATAGCTCGGTCATTTCACCGGGAGAGAAAATGAAACAGCAGTTCAAGCAGGCAGCGCTGGCGGCGGCGCTGGCCGCATGCGCCGTCAACAGCGGCGCGGCAACGCAGGGGCCGGACCTGGCCCGTCACCAGCCGGACATCGACAAGATCGTCAAGGAAATTTCCCCGCAGCGCATCGAAGCCATCATCCGCAAGCTGGTCAGCTTCAAGACGCGCCATACCATGTCCGAAACGGAATCCGATACCGTGGGCATTGGCGCGGCGCGCCGCTGGATCAAGGCGGAGATGGAGAAGTGCGGCGCGGGCACGCTGCAGGTTGCATTCGACAGCCATATCGCGCCCGTGTCCGCGCGCATCAGCCGCCCCACCGAAATCGTGAACGTCGTCGCTACGCTGCCCGGCGCGCAGGCCGAATCTCGCGACCGCATGTACGTGGTCAGCGGCCACTATGACTCGCGCAACTCCGATGTGATGGACGCCAAGGGCGATGCACCCGGTGCCAACGACGATGCCTCCGGCACGGCAGCCGTGATGGAAATGGCCTGCGTGATGTCGAAATATAGTTCGACGCCACCATCGTCTTCATGACCGTGGCCGCCGAAGAGCAGGGCCTGCTGGGCGCCGCCCACTGGGCCGAACAGGCGAAGCAGAAGAACCTGAACATCGCCGGCATGTTCACCAACGATATCATTGGCAGCTCGCGCTCGGACACCGGCAAGGTGGACGACAAG
The DNA here is from genome assembly GCF_044055365.1 of Pseudoduganella sp. UC29_106. NCBI lineage: Bacteria > Pseudomonadati > Pseudomonadota > Betaproteobacteria > Burkholderiales > Oxalobacteraceae > Pseudoduganella > Pseudoduganella sp. UC29_106. The sequence goes on from NZ_CP171977.1 coordinate 1,578,119, forward strand.
CAGGTGCGCCTGTTCGCCGAAGGCGTGCCGGCTGCGAAGGAAATGAGCGAGGCCGTGCGCAACCTCGTGACCACCGGCGGCGAGAACGACTCCATCAGCCGCCAGCTCGCGCGCCACGTGAAAGAGCAGGGCGAGCGTTATGTGCCGGGCTTCAAGGTCAGCGTGATCCAGCGCCGCGACCGTTACCTGCGCGGCGGCGACCACATGCCCTTCCTGGAGCGCGGCTTTGCGGCCCTGCGCTTCACCGAGCCGGCCGAGGACTTCTCGCACCAGCACCAGAACCTGCGCACTGAGAACGGCAAGGTGTACGGCGACCTGCCCGAGTACAACGACTACAACTACATCGCCCAAGTCGCGCGCGTGAACGCCGCTGCGCTGGCCACGCTGGCCAACGCGCCAGCGGCGCCGCAGCAGGTCAAACTGCGCACGGCGCAACTGGAGAACGACTCCACGTTGGTGTGGGCAGCCAACCGCGAACCCGATGTCGCCGGCTACCGCGTCGTCTGGCGCGACACCACGGCTGCCGACTGGCAGGGCAGCCAGTTCGTGGGCAATGTGACGGAAGCGAAGATCCCGCTGTCCAAGGACAATGTCTTCTTCGGCGTGCAGGCAGTCGACAAGGACGGCAACGCCAGTCCCGCCACCTACCCGTCGCCGCAGCGCTGATCCCGTTCAAGGCGCGCTTATCCTCGCGGGGCGGCGTTCATCGCAAGCCGCCCCGCTGGCGCCTGGCATGGTGCAAAGTTGCCATGACAATTTTGTCATGCCATGAGAGACTAATGCGATGAAACCTCACTTTGTGCTGCTGGCGGCCCTCGGCGCCGCATCCCTGCTGGCCTTTGCCCAACCGACCGCGAAACTCGGCGAGCCATGGATTATTTCCGGCGCTGCGCCGGACCACTATGAAATCGGCGTGGACAGCGAAGGCTACACGCGCGGCAGCAATGCGAAATACCTGCGCGCCAAGTCGGAGTCCGAGGAAGGCTGGGCCTCGCTGATGCAGCAGTTTTCCGCCAACGACTATCGCGGCAAGCGCGTGCGCTTTCACGCCATGGTGCGCACACGCGATATCGGCAAGTGGGCGGGCTTGTGGATGCGCGTCGATCGTCCTGGCCCGGAGATATCGGCCTTCTACAACAGCCATGACAAACCGATCAAGGGCACGACGGGCTGGCAGGAACGCAGCGTCGTGCTCGATGTGGCGCCGGACGCCAGCATCATTTCCTTTGGCGTGATTGGCGCCGGCAAGGGCACGGTGTTGATCGATGACCTGAAGATCGAAGTGGTCGGCAAGGACGTCCCAACGAACAGCATGCCATCCAGCCCGCAGGCCCTGGCCAGCAAGCCGAACCTGTGAGCGCAGCGGCTGATCATCACGGCCCCTATGCGGCGCTGCGCCAACTGACGGCATTCACCCTGCGTCAGGCGGCGCTCAGCGCCGTGTTTCTGCTGCTGCTTGCTGTGACAGGCTTTTCCCGGCAGGAATACGCGTGGCTGGCGCTGTTTGCCGCGCTGCTCACGCAATGCGGCGTCAGCCTGGCGTGCCTGCGCCTGCTGGGGCTTGTGCTGCCACGCGATGCCTCCTGGTCGTGGTGCTGGACCGCGTTGCCGCTCGTGCTGATGGTTGGCGCATGCCTGGCGGAGCTGCTGTATAGCCACCTCACGCTGCCATGGCTGCTGCCCGCACTGTCGGCGTCCCAGTTGCTTGTTGCCACGCTGTGCTTCGGCGCCGCCGTGATCGCGCTGCCCTTGCTGAACGCGCGCCGCCAGGCCAACGCGCTGCAGCTGGCGGACTTGCGGCAGGCAGCATTGTCGGCCGAGCTCAAATCGCTGCAAGCCCAGGTCGAGCCGCACTTCCTGTACAACACGCTGGCCAACACGCGCTACCTCATGCGCCATGAGCCGGACAAGGCTGTCGCCATGCTGGACCATCTCATAGCCTACCTGCGTACTGCCTTGCCGGACATGCGCGCGGCCATGTCGACTGCCGGCCGCGAACTCGAGCTGGCCAGCCACTATCTCTCTCTGATGGCGATCCGCTATGGCGACCGCCTGAGCACCAGCATCGACTGCCCGGCAGCGCTGCGCGATGCAGCAATGCCGCCGTTGATGCTGATGTCGCTGGTGGAGAACGCGGTCCAGCATGGACTGGAACCCAAGCCCGGCGCGGTGCACATTGCGGTGCAGGTCCGGGAAGAACAGGGCAGCCTCCACGTGCTCGTGTCGGACACCGGCGCAGGACCCGGCGTCGCAGTGCTGGGCAGCGGCGTCGGCTTGCGCAATGTGCGCGAGCGCTTGCAAGCCCTTTATGGCGAAGGGGCCGCGTTCACGCTGCGCGCAGGCGAGGGTGCGACCGAAGCGCTGCTGCAGCTGCCCCTGCAGCGGGAGACCACATGACTACACGCATCCTGATTGCCGACGATGAACCGCTGCTGCGCGCTGAACTGGCGGACCAGTTGCGCCAGCTATGGCCCGAGGCTGCGCTGCATGAAGCGGAGGATGGCTATTCCGCGCTGCGCATGGTGCGCGAACTGGCGCCCGACATTGCCTTTCTCGACATCCGCATGCCCGGCCTGAGCGGACTGGAAATTGCCGCGGCCTTCAGTGCCCGCGTGCATGTGGTCTTCGTCACCGCCTACAGCGAGCACGCCGTGGAAGCCTTCGATCAGGGTGCGGTCGACTACGTGCTGAAGCCCATCGATCCGGCACGGTTCGCGCGCACCGTTGCGCGTGTACGTGAACGGCAGGCATTGCCACCGGCCGATCTGGGCCGGCTGATGGATCGCCTGGAGCGTCCGGCGGGCGCACCGTCATGGATACAGGCTTCTGTCGGCCAGACCGTGCACTTCATCGACCTGGCGGACATCCTCTACTTCACCGCCGAGGACAAATACACGCGCGTGGTGACGGACACGCTGGAAGCCCATATCCGCACGCCGCTGAAAGACCTGGCGGAATCGCTGGAAAGCGCGGGGTTCTGGCAAGTGCACCGCAGCCACGTGGTCGCCGTCAAGCGCATTGCAGCCGCAGTGCGGGACGGAGATGGCGCGATGTGGCTGACTTTGCGCCAACACGCCGCGCGCCTGCCCGTCAGCCAGCGTTACCAGTACCGTTTCAAGGCAATGTAAAACTCAGACCTTGCGCGGCAGGTTGGCGAGGAAGGCGTGGATCTGGGACACCACGTTCGCGCCTTCGCCCACACCTGCCGCCACGCGCTTGGTGGAACCGGCGCGCACGTCGCCGATGGCGAACACGCCGGGCACGCTGGTTTCCAGCGAAGCGCGCACCGGCATATTCTTCGGATAGACGCCGTTCTCGAAGTTGGCGCGGCACTGGGCCTTGGCCACGTCGAAGCCGGTGCGGATGAAGCCCTGTCCGTCCACGTCCACGCCACAGTCTTCCAGCCAGGCCGTGTTCGGGTCGGCGCCGATGAAGAGGAACATGCGGCACACGTCGCAGTTCTCTTCCTGGCCGGTCTGGTTGTTACGGAACAGGACCTGCTTCAGGCCTTCCTCATCGCCTTCCAGCGCCACCACTTCCGTGTGCGTGTGCAGTTCGATGTTCGGCGTGGACTTGATGCGGTCGATCAGGTAGGTGGACATGGTCGCTTTCAGGCCGTCGCCGCGGATCACCATGTGCACCCTTTTCGCGAAGCCGGACAGGAATACGGCCGCCTGGCCGGCGGAGTTGCCGCCGCCAACCAGCACGATTTCCTCCGACGCGCACAGGCGCGCCTCGATCGGCGAAGCCCAGTAATAGATGCCCTTGCCCTCGAACTGCTTGATGTTGGCCAGCGGCGGACGGCGGTAGCGCGCGCCGCAGGACAGTACGACGGTCTTCGCCTTGATGCGCTGGCCTTCGGCCGTTTCGACCTGCAGGGGATAGGTGTCGCAGATCATGCGCGCGGCCGGGGCGGGGATGGCGATTTCCACACCGAACTTCTGCGCCTGCACGTAAGCCCGGCCTGCCAGCGCGCCGCCCGAAATGCCGGTCGGGAAGCCGAGGTAATTTTCGATACGCGCGCTGGCTGCTGCCTGGCCGCCGTAAGCGCGCTGCTCCAGCGCCAGCACGGACAAGCCTTCCGAACCCGCATACACAGCGGTCGCCAGACCCGCGGGGCCGGCGCCCACAACGACCACGTCCCAAATCTTCTCGCAATCGAGATCCGGCAGCATGCCGAGGCAGCGGCCGATTTCAGCGAGGGTCGGGTTTTTCTTCACGGCGCCGTCCGGGCAGACGACCAGCGGCCAGTCGTCATCGGTCGGCTGATAGTATTCGCATAGCGCGCGCGCCTGCTCATCGTCCTTCGGATCGAGCACGCGGTAGGGATGGGCATTGCTGTTCAGGAAAGCGCGCAGGTGGAACAGGGCGCCGTTGCCGGGCGGGGACACCAGCAGCAAGCCGCCGCCTTCCGATTCCAGCAGGCCTACGCGGCGCAGGATCAGCGCACGCACGATGCGCTCACCCAGTTCCGCTTCCGCAATCACCAGCGCACGCAGGTTCTCCGGCGAGATCACGAGCGCTTCCACGTCCGTGCTGGCAAAAGCATTGACCAGGGAAGGGCGGCCCGCCAGCTGCGACACTTCGCCCGTGAATTCGCCCGGACCGTGTTCGGTCATGTGCGAGGAATTGCCCAGGCCATCGTAGCGGGCGATCTCGATCGTGCCGGACAGCGTGACGATCAGGCCGAATGTGCTGTGGCCCGCTTCCAGGATGCGCACACCGCGCGGATAGGTGCGCTGCGTGCCGAAGCGCTGGATGCGTTTGAGTTCAACTTCGTTGAGCACAGGATTGACCTGGTGCATTCGGGTGGCCAGTACTGCCGGCATCGCAGGCACTTGCTCGTCTTTATTGGACTCGGGTTCGAATTCGGGGGCATTCATGTTGCGGATCTCCTGTGATACCGCCAGTGTAAACTAATTGAATAACCTTGCCTGAAATTCACATATGCATATACGTTCCCTGGCAGCCTCCGAGCTGGACGCCTTCCTCCGCTATCTCAACGAGCACTTGCTGGGCAACGGCCACGATGGCGCGCCGCTGTTCCAGCCCATGCCGCGCGGCCAGGGCTTCCCGCCGGAGAAGGGGGCGGCTTTCCGCAATGGCGCGGCGGCCGCGCTGGGGCAGCCGGGCTGGCGCCGTGTGTGGGTGGCGGAAAGCGACTCCGGCATCATGGGCCACATCGACCTGCGCTCGCGCCCCGAGCCGGGAACGGCGCACCGCGCCTTGCTGGGCATGGGCGTGCAGCGCGAGGTACGCCGCGCCGGTGTTGGCATGGCCCTGCTGGATGCGGCCATCGCCTGGGCCACGGAGCAGGGCCTGGAATGGATCGACCTGGAAGTATTGAGCGCGAATGCGCCGGCCGTGGCGCTGTACCGCAAGCGCGGTTTCGTGCAGACCGGCGAGATCCCGGACATGTTCCGCATCGACGGTGAAAGCCTCGCCTATACCTATATGAGCCTTGCGCTCCAAGCGGCGCCGCGCCAGCCGGTTTAAAATGGCTGTTTTGGTCAACGCATTTGGAATCCGATGGCTTACAAGACAATCGCCGACACGATCGGTAATACACCGCTGGTGCAACTGGTGCGCATCCCCGGCGCGGAAGCTGCCGCGCGCGGCAACATCATCCTGGGCAAGCTGGAAGGCGACAATCCCGCCGGTTCGGTGAAGGATAGGGCAGCGATGTCCATGCTGCGCCGCGCCGAAGAACGCGGCGACATCAAGCCGGGCGATACCCTGATTGAAGCCACCAGCGGCAATACCGGCATCGCGCTGGCGATGGCGGCCGCGATCCGCGGCTACAAGATGCTGCTGCTGATGCCCGAGAACCTGAGCGAGGAACGGCGCCAGAGCATGGCAGCCTACGGCGCGCAAATCATCCTGACCCCGAAAACCGGCGGCATGGAATACGCGCGCGACCTGGCGGAGCAGATGCAGAAGGATGGCAAGGGTATCATCCTCGACCAGTTCGCGAACGGCGATAACCCGCGCGCCCACTACGAGGCTACGGGTCCTGAAATCTGGCGCGATACGGAAGGCCGCGTCACCCACTTCGTGAGCGCCATGGGCACCACGGGCACGATCATGGGCGTTTCCCAGTTCCTCAAGGAGAAGAACGAGAACGTGCGCATCATCGGCGCCCAGCCGGAAGAGGGTTCTTCGATCCCCGGCATCCGCAAATGGCCGGAAGCCTACCTGCCGAAGATCTTCGACAAGGCGCGTGTGGACCAGATTGAATACGTGTCGCAGGCTGCGGCGGAGCGCATGGCGCGCCGCATGGCTGCGGAGGAAGGCATCTTCTGCGGGATTTCGGCAGCAGGCGCCTGTGAGATTGCACTGCGTATTTCGCAGACCGTGGAAAACGCAACGATCGTGTTCATCGTGTGCGACCGCGGTGACCGCTATCTTTCGACCGGGGTGTTCCCGGCCTGAGAAAAGTCGTTCCCTCTCCCCTCGGGAGGGGAGGGAGCGCTCAACTCCGGAGCAGCTGGATCAGCCTTTCGACGGGCTTTCGCCTTCTTTAGGCTTGAACTGCTTGTCGCTGATGCGGAACTTGTTGCGGCGGTCGCCCATCAAGTAGCGCAGGTCGCGGATGCTCAGGTCGCTAACCTCGTGCATGCGGATCAGCAGGGATGCGCCCACCGGCAGGCGGTGGTGACGAATCTTGCTGATCACTGGCGGGGCCACTTCCAGGGCGCGCGACAGGGCTGCGTCATTCTTCAGACGCAGGTTTTCGATCAGGGTGTCCAGCAGACGATTTGGGTTGTACTGCAGCAGATCATCGCCTTCCGACTCGCTGTTCATATCAATGCCGACTTGGTTGGTCATGTTGTCTGTTCCTTCTGTAAAGTTGTCCTGCAAAGTGAAACACTCGGAGCTCGATCTTGCTGCGTTAATGTTCTTCCTTCACTAAGGAACGAAATCACACACTGACGGATTCCGGGATAACAAGTTTCATAATATATACACAATTGTACAACAGTAGGCTTTGGCAGTACTTATTAGCAACAAAAAATATAAAAATGCTCTCGCCCGCCGTTGTCGTGTTGCAACATTGTGAGAGAATTCTACCCCATTTTTTGTGCTAGGGTAATGCTGGAGCATGTCTATCGTGCAAGCTTAAGTATACCTTCAGGTTACAAAAGTTGCTGCACAATACAAGGGCGTATATCTGCACAATATATGCTGCTTAGCAACTTTTTCAACCGCGTTTTACGCTTGCTTACAAACTCTCGCCCCGTGACAGGCGCACGGCGCGCCCGAGTTCTACCACCGACATCGCGTAGAAATAGCTGCGGTTGTATTGTGTGATTGTGTAGAAATTGTTACTACCCACCCAGTATTCCGTCGGCTCCGAGCCGTTTTGCAAATCCACCAAGCCATAGAGCATGCCTGGCGGCAATGAGGAAGTGGTGGCAACACCGGCCGCAATCAAGTCTTCGGCGCGGAATTTCGCTTCAAGTCCCTGATTGATATAGGGTTCCCAGGCGCGGGCGGGGGAGACGGTGGCCGCGTACACCAGAGGACCCGAGTCCTCGCGGCGCCAGCCGTGACCGACCAGGAAGGCAGCCACGCTGCCGATCGCGTCGGCAGCGGAATTGCGCAAGTCGATCTTGCCGTCGCCATCAAAGTCGACGGCAAACTTGGCAATATTGCCTGGCATGAATTGCACCATGCCAACGGCACCGGCGAAGGAGCCGGTCAATGCAAATGGATCGGTGCCGGTCTGGCGAGCGTACAGCAGGGTCTGCTCCAGCTCGCTGCGGAAGAAGGCCATGCGCGACTCGCGGTTGGGCGCTTCCGGATAGGAGAAGGCAAGCGTGGCCAGCACATCCATCACGCGGAACTTGCCCATGTCCCGCCCATAAATCGTCTCCACGCCGATGATACCGACAATTACTTCGGCCGGAACGCCGTACAGCGCTTCGGCGCGCGCCAGCGTGTCACGGTTTTCGTTCCAGAAATTCACGCCCGCGTTGATGCGGATGGGCTCGATAAAGCGACTGCTGTAGGCCTGCCAGTTCTTTGGTTTGCCCGGCGGTGCAGGTTTCACCAGTTGCACGGCGGATTCGATATAGCGCACCTGCAGGAACAGGTTCTCCAGTTCGCTGCGCTGGTAGCCATGCTTTTCGACCATTTCGTCGAAGAATTGCTGTACTTCCTTCCACTGGCCGAAGTTGACGAACTCGCCCGTGTAATCGATGGCGGGCTTTTTCGGAGGGATCGGATTTTTCGCCTTCTTGGCCGGCTTGCGCGCTGCAGCATGGCTTACGGTCGCGGCGTGGGAATCCGTGGCCGGCAGGGCAGCGGCGCCAGCCCCCATCACGGCTGCCAGCAACAGGGCGCCGAGCTGGCGGGGGCGGTATTGCGATTTCAGTTTCATTGCGATTGCTTCAACAATTTCGCCAGCCGCTTGACTGACTGTGTTCTTTCGTCGGTCCGCGGCACGCCGTACTTGAGCGCGCCGTAGAGTTCCAGGAATTCGGTCATGGCAGCTCGCTTTTCCCCCGGCAGTTCCAGCGCCTGCAACCGTCGGGACAGAGTCATCGGTCCCTCGTCCGGCGCCCGTTGCACGCCGCGCCGCGCCAGTGCTTCGCAGAAGGCGCGGAAGGCGGCCTCGACCGGGTCCGTCGAGCGCACTTGCTGGCGCCAGCGCACCAGTCCGATGAGTGCGGCGATCAGGGCCAGGCCGGCCAGCGTGCGCCAGGTGGCGAATGCATCAGCTAGTTCCTTGAGGAAATTTTGCTGCCTGTCTGGATTGTAATCCAGGACCCATTGATTCCAAGCATTATTCATCGCACTGACGTTAAAACGCATCTTCGACAGCCACGAATCCTTGTCGTTCTGTAAAGCGGCCAGGCCCTCGAAACCGAACGGGGCGGACTGGGGCAGGGCGCGGGCCAGGCTCTGGCGCACCCGCTCGGGCGCAACGGCCGCCGTGGGATCGACCCGCACCCAGCCCCGTTCGCCCAGCCATACTTCGGCCCAGGCGTGGGCGTCGGACTGGCGCACCGTGTAATAGCCGTCCACCGGATTGAACTCGCCACCCTGGTAGCCGGTGATCACGCGGGCCGGCAGGCCGGCGGCGCGCATCAGGAACACGAAGGCGCTGGCATAGTGCTCGCAGAAGCCCTGGCGGGTCTGGAACAGGAATTCATCGATGCTGTCGCGGCCCAGCAGCGGCGGCTCCAGCGTGTACTCGAACTTCTCCTTGCGGAACAGCGTCAGCACGGCGCGCACGGCCGCTTCCGGCGAGTCATGGCCGGCCAGCGCGCGGCCCAGTTCCAGCGCGCGCGGGTTATAGCCGCCCGGCAGCAGCAGCCAGCGCCGCAGCTGCTCGCGCTCCAGGGCGGGCTCCATGGTGTAGCTGGGGTGGGCGCTGGAGACGTAGCGCACGCGCTTGGCGACGGGAGTAAAGGCAAGGGATTCGAATTCGTCGGTGCGGCCTGCACGCAAGTCGCCCAGCATCACGCGGGTGTCGCTGTACTCGAGCGTAAACAGGAAGCGCTTGTTGCTGGGCTCCATGGTCACTTCGTAGCGGTAGGCGTTGCCGCGCGTTTGCACATGCTCGCTGTCCATCGGGCGCAGCAGACGCCCGCCGCGCGTCCAGGTACGGCCATCGTAGTTGCTGAGGACAACGCCGCGCCAGTACAGCTTGTCCTGCGTCGGTGCGCCCTCGGTGAAGAGTACGCGGAAGGCGATTTCGTCGGACAGCGCCAGGGCGGACATGGAGCCCGGCGCCATCGTGTCCGAAATGCCGGTGCGGCCGCCGTGGGCGTCGCCGGGCATGCCCCACAGCGGACCCTGGATGCGTGGGAAGGCCACGAACAGCAGCAGGCCAAGCGGGGCGGCCATCAGGAACATCTTGCCGGACGTCTTCAGCCGCGTCGCCAGCGGCGGCACCTTGCCCGTGTACTGGAAGGTCAGCTGGGCGGTGAGCAGCACGACCAGGGTCGCCATCATCGTCAGCGCCGTGAGAATGCTCTGCGAGTAGAAGAAATTCGTCAGCAGCAGGAAGAAACTGAGGAAGGTGACCACGTACAGGTCGCGCCGCGCATGCATTTCCAGCAGCTTGAAGGCGAGCAGCAGCGCCAGCATGGCGACGCCGGGATCGCGTCCCAGCAGGGTGCGGTAGGAATACAGCACGCCGGCCATGGCGGCGATCGAGATCGGCAGCAGCAGCCACAGTGGCGGCATGCGCGTGCCGCGCAGCGTGATCACGGCGCGCCAGGCCAGCGTGAGCAGCACGGTGGCGCAGGTCCACAGCGGCAGGTGGTTGAAATGGGGCGCGATCACCAGCAGGGAAGACAGCAGGAGCAGCAGGGTATCGGCCTTGTCGCGCGTCAGGCGCTGGGCCGCCACGCGCCAGGAGGAGCCTGCGTCGCGCGCCATGCCGGCGCGGCTCGCGCCCCGGGTGGCGCCGCGCCTTTCCTTCACGCCCGGCGGCGGGCCGTTCATGTGAAAGCCTCCTGCCCGTACAGGGCCAGCGCGCGCAGGCAGGCTGCCTGGTGGGCGTCGCCGTTGGCAGGCGGGTAGTAGTGCTGGGCGATGCGGAAGGAATAGGGCAGGGCGCGCCGTTCGGCCTCCAGCACCCAGGCCGCCATGCGCGACAGGCGCAGCTCCACGTCCAGCTGGTGCGGCAGCTGGCTGAAGTCCAGCCCCAGTTCGGCCACGGCGCCGCCTTCGAACTGCTTGGTCAGCAGGTTGCCGCCCAGTGCGGGATCGACACGCGCAATCTGGCGCCAGGCCAGGTGGCGGATCGGGTCGCCGGGCTGGTAGCTGCGCACGCCGCTGAAATTATCCAGGCCCACGGTGCCGTAGCCGTCTTCGCTGGCGGCGCCGCGCGTGGGCAGGGGCGGCGGATTCGGCCTCGGGCTGGGGATAGACCAGGATCCGGATGTCCGGCTGCCAGTAGCTCCAGGCATTGAACAGACCAAGGGGAAAGCGGGTGGAGAGGCGCACGCGCGGCGCCTTCAGCCAGCCCCGCTCGCGCGCGGACAGGGCCAGCACGGCCACGCCGCTGCCGCGCGCCGGCACGTCCACCACATGGCGCGGTTCTCCGTCCTGCTGGAAGCCGAGCCAGATCGCATAGCGGTCGCGCGTGGTGGGGTTCAGCAGGTGCAGCTCGAACTGGGCTTCGCTGCCGGCGAACACGGACTGGGCGCGGCCCGGGCGCAGGCGCAGCAGGCCGAGGTTCTTGGCGGTCAGGTACATGTCCGCCACGGCGCAGGCGCCGGTAAAGAAGGTCAGTGCAAAGCCCAGGCCCAGGGTGTAGTTGATGGAGCCGATCAGCATCACCAGCAGCAGGCCGACGAACGCCAGGCCGGCGCGCGTGGGCAGGATGAACACGCGCCGCATCGACAGCACGATTTCACCGGGCTCGCTGTCCTTCAGCTGGAACAGCCAGCGGTCGGTGAGAGTCCTGACGGCGGCGAACATGGGGCTCAGACCGGAACGGATTTCTGCAGCTGCAGCACCAGGTCACGGCTGGCGAGCGCCACGCCGTGCGCGGACTTCACGGGCCGCAGCCGGTGCGCACAGACGGGAATCAGCATGGCTTGCACGTCCTCCGGCATCACGTGGTTGCGGCCTTCCAGCGCCGCCCAGGCGCGCGCGGCCTGCAGCAGGGCCAGTGCCGCGCGCGGACTCAGGCCCTCGGCAAAGGAACCGTTCTGGCGCGAAGCCTGGGCCAGCGCCTGCACGTAGTCGATCAGCGCGGAGGAGGCATGGATCTGGCGCAGGCCCTGCTGCGCTTCCGCCAGTTCGGCCGGCGTCATCGCCGGGCGCATCTCTTTCAGCATGGCGCGGCGGTCCTCGCCCATCAACAGTGCGCGCTCGGCCTGGGCATCGGGGTAGCCTAAGGAGAGGCACATCAGGAAGCGGTCCAGCTGCGATTCGGGCAGGGGGAAGGTGCCGATCTGGTGGGTCGGGTTCTGGGTGGCGATAACGAAGAAAGGCACCGGCAGGGTACGGGTCACGCCGTCCGCCGAGACCTGGCGCTCCTCCATCGCTTCCAGCAGGCCGGACTGGGTCTTGGGCGTGGCGCGGTTGATTTCGTCGGCCAGCAGGACCTGGGTGAAGATCGGGCCAGGGTGGAACACGAAGCCGTTTTTCTCGCGCTCGTAGATCGAGATGCCTGCCACATCGGCCGGCAGCAGGTCGCTGGTGAACTGGATGCGGTTGAATTGCAGGCCTAGGGACTGGGCCAGCGCATGGGAAAGCGTGGTCTTGCCGACACCGGGCACGTCTTCCAGCAGCAGGTGGCCGCCCGCCAGCAGGCAGGTCAGGGCCTGCCGCACTTGCAAGTCCTTGCCAACGATGATCTGGCTGACCTGGCGCGCGACGGCGTGCAATTTTGTGTACATGAGATTATCCTGTTGTTATATTTGCCCTTGCCGGCGATTTTATGCGAGAAATTGGGGACACGCAGTAGTACTGAACAGAAAACCATGAGCACAGCCATCTACAGCCATCCCGATTGCCGCCGCCACGAAATGGGCGAGTGGCATCCAGAATGCCCGGCGCGGCTGCAAGCCATCGCCGACCAGCTGATCGCTTCCAAGATCGACGACTTCATCGACCACCGCGATGCGCCGCTGGCCGATGTCTCCTCCATCGCCCGCAACCACACGGCCAATGCCATCGCCATCGTGCGCGACCATGTGCCGCAAACGAGCGGCGACTACTACCCCGATCGATCCCGACACCTCGCTGAACCAGCATAGCTGGCAGGCCGCCCTGCGCGCCGCCGGCGCCGCCGTGGCTGCAACGGATGCCGTGATCGACGGTGAGATCGACAACGCCTTCTGCGCCGTGCGCCCGCCCGGCCACCACGCCCGTCCCACCGAGCCGATGGGCTTCTGCCTGTTCAATAATGTGGCAATCGCCGTCAAGCATGCGCTGGATGCGCGCGGGATCGCGCGCGTGGCCGTGGTCGATTTCGATGTCCATCATGGCAATGGCACGGAGGAGGCGCTGCTGAATGAGCCGCGTGCGCTGATGGTGAGCTTCTTCCAGCATCCCTTCTATCCCTATACGCCGGTGCTCGAAGAGACGCCGAACCGCGTCAACGTGCCGGTCCCGGCCGGGACCAAGGGCGACGTGATCCGCCAGCTGGTGCAGGAAAAGTGGCTGCCGGCGCTGCACGCCTTCCAGCCCGAGATGATCTTCATCAGCGCCGGTTTCGATGCCCACCGCGAGGATGACCTGGGCGGCATGGGCCTGGTGGAGGCGGACTACGCCTGGATGACGCAGCAGGTGATGGAAATCGCCCGCCTGTACGCCAAGGGCCGCATCGTCAGCTGCCTGGAAGGGGGCTACAACCTGTCCGCCCTGGGCCGCAGCGTGGCGGCCCATGTGAAGGCGCTGGCGGGGATCTGAGGCCGATCTGGGTAAAATAGCCGGTTTTCCCTCAGATTCAGAAGGCAAGAGCATGTCTATTCAATGGTTCCCCGGTCATATGAACGCCGCCAAAAAGAAGGCGGCGGAGCAGATGGCGGACGTGGATGTGGTGATCGAGGTGGTGGATGCCCGCCTGCCTGCGGCCAGCTGCAACCCGCTGGTCGAGGAGCTGCGCAAGTTCCGCCAGCGCCCTTGCCTGAAGATCCTGAACAAGATCGACCTGGCCGATCCGAACGCCACGGCGGCCTGGATCAGGCACTTCGAGCAGGACAAGACCGTTACCGCCTACGCGATGACGACCAAGAAGCAGTCCGACGTGGCCCAGGTGATCGGCAAGGCGCGCAAGCTGGCGCCGCACCGCAATGAACCGACCAAGCCGCTGCGCATGATGATCATGGGGATTCCCAACGTCGGCAAGTCCACCCTGATGAACGCGCTGCTCAAGCGCCGCGTGGCCAAGGTGGGCGACGAGCCGGCCGTGACCAAGACCCAGCAGAAGATTTACCTGGACATCAATACCGCCATCATCGATACCCCCGGCCTGCTGTGGCCCAAGATCGAGATGCCGAGCGATGGCCTGGCCCTGGCGGCCAGCCACGCCATCGGCGCCAATGCGCTGATCGAGGATGAGGTGGCGGAGTGGCTGGCGGAGCTCTTGCTGGCCCGCTATCCGGAGCTGCTGGCGGCACGCTATAAGCTGAAGCCCGAGGGGATGGACGGCGTGGCCGTGGTGGAACGCGTGGCGCAACTGCGCGGCTACCGCCTGCGCGGCGGGGACTGGGACTATGAGAAGGCGTCCCATATGCTGCTGCAGGATTACCGCAGCGGGGCGCTGGGGAGGATTTCGCTGGAGACGCCTGAAACCCGAGCGGCTGCGCTGGCGGTGTTCATGGAAGAGGAGCGGGTCAAGGCCGAGAATGCGGCCGCAAAAGCGGCTGAGAAAGAGGCCGAGCGCATGAAGGGCAAGCGCGGCACTTAAAACCAGCGGCGTGAACCTGGTGTCTGCCACATCGTGGCAGACACCTGCTCCTTGCCTTGGGTTTTAACCAAGCCGGAAGCTGGTCACTGCAAGGGCGCCAAAGAAGTCATCCTCATGGTAGGGCACGGATGCAACTTCATCCTCCGCCGCACCCACCACCACCATCAACGGCAGCAAATGCTCCTCGCGCGGATGCGCGGCGCGGGCAGCGGGCGCCTTCTCCCAATCCAGCAAAGCCTGCGTGCGCTCGCCAGCCGGAAGCGCCATCGCCGCGCGCAGCCAGTCGTCAAACTGATGCGAAGCCGCCGCGCCCATGGCATTGAACGCCCGCAGATTGTGATAGCTCAGCCCCGAGCCCACGATCAGCACACCCTCGTCGCGCAAGGGCTTCAGCGCGCGGCCGACGGCCAGGTGGGTGGCTGGGTCCAGCCCGTGCTTGAGCGACAGCTGCACGATAGGCACATCCGCCTCCGGGAACACCGGATACAGGGCGCTGAACGTGCCGTGGTCGAACCCGCGCTCGGGGTCGAGTTGCGAGGCGTGTCCAGCGGCGGACAGCAAGCCTTGCACGCGCTCCGCCAGCTCGGGCGAGCCGGGCGCCGGGTACTGGATCTGGTAGGTATGCGCCGGGAAGCCGCCGTAATCGTAGATCATGGGCGGACGCGGGCTGGCCGAGATCATGAAGTCGCGGCCTTCCCAGTGCGCCGTGATCACGAGGACAGCTTTCGGCTTGCCGCCGATCTGGGCCGGGATATCTTTGAGGGAAGCATCCAGCTTGTCATAAGCGGAGCCGAATTGATCGCGCATCCAGGGCCAGGGGCCGCCGCCGTGCGAAAAGGAAGTAGGTGGGCAGTGTTTTCATGATATATCCAATATACGGCCTGCCCACCCCGGTATCAATGCACAATTTGTGAATGCTGCATTGCCTTATCCGCAGCGGACACCGTCATCAGCGCAAACAGCCGCGTAGCCCGCATCCAGGCCAGGACGAGGGCGATCAGCTGGGTGACAAGGAAAGCCACGATCAGCAGCGCGGTATTGCTGCCGGGGATATTCACGCGCAGCACGGCCAGCAGGGCGACCGCCAGCAGGCCCACCATGCTTACGCCGAGATAGATGCCCAGCACCGTAGCGGGATTCTGCCACAGCAGCTTTACGCCGCGCCACCAGGCTTTCACGGCCGAGGTGCGGCGGCGGTCGATGGCCAGTTCCGCGCGTCCCGCGTCCAGCGTGGCATGGACGAGGGCCAGCAGCAGCGCCAGCACCAGCGCTGCCGCATGCTTCCACAGGTGCGCGTCGGACTGCAGGATGGCTTGCTCGCCATGCTTGTCCGCCAGTTCGATCAGCTGGCCGCCGATGGCGCCAGCCGCCGCCAGCAGCACCACGCCCCAGACCAGCATGCGGAACATGCGCGGATACTCGGCCACGCCGCCTGCGAACAGCTCGCGGAAGCGCGCCGTGTCGTGGGCGCGCGCCGCCGTCACCGCCACGCCGGTCAGGAAGGGCGACAGCAGCAGCGTGAACACCAGCGCGGCAATGCCGCCGCCGTGGATCGCTGCGCCGTTGCGGCGCACTTCCGCCATCAGGTCGGCCAGCGTTAGCAGGTCCAGCTGCTGCGCCAGTGCGGCCGCGTGCACGGAGCGGTCGAGGCTTCCCGACAGCGTGTTCCACACGGGCAGCGCCATCAGCAGCATGGGCAGCAGCACGGCGCCCAGCCAGATCAATAAAAGGCGCCACTGCAGGGCGACGCGGCTGGCGTTCTTCAGATTGGTGGTCAGCTTCATACGGTCACGATCAGGGCAATGAGGGACTGGATAATGGCGGCGATGTCGAAGCTCCAGCGGCGCGAAGCGCTGCCATCGGATTTGATGGTCTTGCTGTCATCGAGCTTGCTCACGTCCAGCAGATGCTTGCGTTCGGGTCGATTTCGGCGGAGACGGCCTTCACCGGCTTGGTCCACTCGAACTTCTGCCAGCGCTGTTCGCCGCCCCAGCGCACGGTTTCCTTGCTGCCGTCGACAAAGGTCACGACCAGCGTCTGCGGCACATCGGCGCCGCGGCGGCGCACGATGACTTCGGTGCGGTAGGGGAAGGGACCGGTGCCATCCTTGGCGTGCGGATGGGCCTTGTCCCAATCTTCGCGGATCTTGTCTTCCTTTTCCTCCGCCTGCTTGGCGCTCAGCTTGACGCCCGGCTGCGGCAGCACTTCCTCGCTGGAGAAGCTGCTGATGCGGTCATCCACGCGCGTGGTGGCATAGACCTGCTGGGCGAACACGCGTTCCACCAGCTGGCGCTGGCCGCTTACCTCGGCCAGCGTTTCGCGCAGGTCGGCCACGCTTGGGTGGCGGAATTTCCAGCGCTTGTAATACTCCTTAAAGGCGCGTTCGAGGACTTCCTTGCCCAGCTGCTCCTCCAGGTCGTGCATGGCGGTTGCCGTGCGCGCATAGACCGGGCCGATGCCCTGCAGTCGCGTATAGGCATTTTCGCCCAGCGGGTCGGCCGGTTCCTCGCGGGGACTGCCCAGGCGCGAGAAGTCGAATACCTTGAAGCGCGGTGCGATGCCGATGGCCTTGAGGAGCGGCGTGGTGGCATCGATCCCGCGGCCGGCTGCGCGCAGCATGCGCTCGTCCCAGTACTCGTTCAAGCCTTCATCCAGCATGGGTTCTTCGAACTCGTTGCTGGCGAGGATGCCGTAGAAGTAGCCGTGGCCGAATTCGTGGATGGTCACGAAGTCCAGCTGGTACGCATCAAGGGTGCCGGGTTGCAGGCCGGCGTAGCTGTCGGCAGTGAAGAAGGTCGGGTATTCCATGCCGGCCGCTTCCCCCGCGTTATGGGGCGGGATGACGACGGTCACGGTCTTGTAAGGGTAGGGGCCGAGCGTATTGGAGAACCACGTCAGCGAATCCTTGGTGGCCTTCAGCGCCGGCGCCGCGTTGGATTCATACTCGGGCGGGAACAGCACGGTGATTTTCACCTGCGGGCTGCCGGGGCCGGACCAGGTATCGACCAGCGGCCTGGCGGTGCGCTTGTCCGCCGTCCAGGCGAAGTCGTGGACGTCGCCCTGCACGTAGTGGTGGGTCAGCTTGCCGTCCTTTTCGGCCGGCGTGCCTTGCAGCTCGCCCGTGGCGCCGATGGTGTATTCCTTCGGCGCGGTCAGCTTCACGTCGTAATTGCCGAAGTCCGCGTAGAACTCGGATTCGGCGTGGTATTCATGCGCGTTCCAGCGGACCGCCGTTGCGCCCCGTTCGCCCGGCAGTTCCAGCACGGCGATCTTGGGGAACCATTGCGCCACCAGGTGGAAGCTGCCGAAGTAGCCCGCTGCGCGCGATCACGCGCGGCAGCTGGTCGAAGAAGGCGATGTCCAGCGTGGTGCTGGCGCCGGGCGCGACGGCCTGCGGCAGGTCCAGGCGCACCACGGTCTGGTCGGTGGCGGGGCCGCCATCCGGCCGCACGAATTTCCACGACACGGCTGCGCCGTTCTGCGCCACGCTGCGCAGGTCCGTGTAGCCCCATTCGTCATCCTTGACCTGACGGATGTCGTCGCCGCGGTGGCGCATCTCCGTGAAGAAAGTGCTGTCCTTGCCCCGGAAGGCATTCAGGTAAAGGTGCAGGTAGACGCTGTGCACCGGCCGGTCGCTGCGGTTGCGCCAGGTGAGTTTTTGCTTGCCGTCGATGGTGTGCTTGACGGGATCGAGGCTGGCTTCGATTTCGTAGTTCACCACGCGGTCGGACAGCGTGGCTTCGCTGCCGCTGCGGGCTCCGCCCCAGGCATCGGGCGCGCTCGGGGTGGTGACGGCGGCGGCTTTGGCAGGCGCGAGCGGGATATCGCCGGCCGTCGCAGCCTGCGCTGGCGCGGGCGGTGCGGCCGTCTTCGCGCCTTGCGCCATCAGGGCCGATCCTGCGGCCAGCAGCGCGATCGCGGGCAGCCACTTCATGATGCTTCGCATAACTCTCCAATATCAGAATGGCAACCCATTAACTATAGCTAGGCTTATGGCATAAAAGCAAACGGTTTATAATGGCGGCGCTCTGGTGCCCGCGTCCTGCTCATGGACGCAGTTAAACGGGAAACACCGGGGCCGCGCGCGAAGCACAGCGCGGCGGCCAAGGTGTGCTGCCCCCGCAACGGTAAGCAAGCGTCGACCAGAACCTCAAATCTAGTGGCTGCCACGATGTGGCAGCCACTTGTTTTGCGGTTTGGCGGCAAGCCGGTTTTGAGACCACTGCGCTTTGGCGTAGGAAGGTGAACCGGTTCGGCTTGTAGCCCGGATACCGGCCAGGGAGGTGGAGGCGTTTGCGCCTCTGTGGATTCCGGCTGCGGGGACGCAGGCGGATACTCTTTTCAGTACTGGTTTATCCATGAATATCTTTGCATCCCGCCGCGCGCTGGCGCTGGCCGTTTCCCTGTGCTTTGCCGCGCCTGCGTTCGCGGAAGGCGACGTGGTCGTGATTTCAGGCGCGCGCTTCGCGGCCGATCCGGCCCTGCTGCCGATCGGCGCGACTTCGATCACCGCCGCTGAAATCCGCCGCTCCGGTGTTTCCGACGTCAATCAGGCCATCCGCAAGATCGGCGGCGTGTACGGCCGCCAGAGCCTGACCGGCAGCCCGGACTTCGGCCTGGACCTGCGCGGCTTCGGCACCAACAGCGACCAGAATATGGTGGTGGTGCTGGACGGCGTGCGCCTGTCCGAGAATGAGCTGACTGGCCCGCTGCTGTCCACCATTCCGGTCGATTCCGTCGAGCGCATCGACATCATGCGCGGCGGCGCCAGTGTGCTGTATGGTGAAGGCGCCACGGGCGGCGTGATCAACATCGTCACCAAGCGTCCGGAAGCGGGCGCCACGCGCGGCACCGTGTTCGCCGAAGGCGGCCAGTTCAGCGCTGGCGAAGTGCGCGGCTCCGTGGCCAAAGCGTGGGACGGCTTTGCGATGGACCTCTCGGCCGGCCACCAGCGCACCGACAACTACCGCGACAACAATGAATTCAAGCAGAGCCACTTCGGCGGCGGCGCCCAGTGGAGCACGTCCTACGGCCGCTTCGGCGTGCGTGCCGAGATCACGCGCCAGGACAACCGCTTCGCCGGCTCGCTGACCCAGGCCCAGTTCGACGCCAATCCGCGCCAGACCAATACGCCTAACGATTTCGGCAAGCTGGATAGCGATCGCTACACCGCTTTCTATGAGCAGAAGCTGGGCGCCTTCGACTTCGCAGCCGAACTGTCGCACCGCAAGAAGGAAACCGAGGCGACTTATGTCAGCTCCTTCGGCACCTTCAGTTCCCACTACGACAGCAAGCAGACCCAGTTCTCGCCGCGCGTGCGCCACCTGGCGCAGTTCGGCGAGCTGCTGAACGAAGTGGTGGCCGGCGTGGACCTGACGCGCTGGAACCGCGTCACCGACGGCACTTACGACACGACGCAGCGCTCCAAGGCATTCTATCTGCGCGACGAGATCAAGTTTGGCGGCGTGTACCAGCCGCGCCTCGCCGCAGGCGTGCGCCGTGAGCTGTTCGACAAGGAAGCCACCGATCCGCTGCGCGCCCAGCCGGCCTACGACATCACCCAGGCCCACAACGCATGGGAAGTGCAGGGCAGCGTGCTGGCCGCGCCGAATCTGACCGTGTACGCCAAGGCGGGCCAGAGCTACCGCGTGGCGAACGCCGACGAGAATGGCTTCACCGTTGCCTGGGGCGTGCCGCTGAAGACCCAGACTTCGCATGATGTGGAGCTGGGCGCGGGTTATTCGATCGCCGGCGTGAAGCTGGATGGCCGCGTGTTCCGTCATAACCTCAACAACGAGATCTTCTTCGATCCGACCGCAGGCGATTTCGGCTTCGGCGCGAACACCAACCTGGATCCGACCCGCCGCGAAGGCTTCGAACTGGACGCAAGCGCCCATGTGGCGCGCGACTGGCAGGTCAGCGGCCATTACCAGCATGTGAAGGCGGAGTTCCGCGAAGGCCCGAATTCCGGCCGCGAGATGGTGCTGGTGCCGAAGAATATCGTCACCGCGCGCCTGGCCTGGCTGCCGTCCGATGGCCAAACCGCGGATGTCGGCGTGCAGTGGGTGGATGAGCAGCGCTTCGGGTCTGATTTCAGCAATACCTGCAGCGCGCGCATTCCTTCGTTTACGACCGTGGATGCACGGTATGCACGCAAGTTTGGACAGTGGGAGGTGGCGGTGTCCCGGACTGAATCTGGCGGATAAGCATTATTACACTGCGGCTTTCGGCTGCCGGTCGGGGATTTATCCGAGTGATGGTCGGCAGTTGAAGCTGTCCGTGCGTTACGATTTCTGACGCAGCGGCGGATCAATGATCCGCCCTACGCGGTGCGTCGGCGCGGCGGGCGCGGGCTTAAACGGTGCTTAAATTGGGTGCGGCGGCGGCATTTTTGCCGCCGGGGCTGAAATTGGGGGCCGAAAAAATGGTAATCTCGCGGCGTTTACCACCCCAATTCATTAAAGGATGACTATGCGTTTCCTGCGCCTCATGCTGGCTTCCGCCGCCCTGATGTTCGCCGCCACCGGCGCTGCTTATGCTGCCGAACCGAAGGAGGGCGTTGAATTCAAGACTCTCGATACGCCTGTGCGCGCCGACACCGGCGGCAAGAAGGTGGAAGTGGTCGAGTTCTTCATGTACTCCTGCCCGCACTGCAATGCACTGGAACCGCTGATGGCCGACTGGGTCAAGAAGAATGCGGACAAGATCGTGTTCAAGCGCGTGCACTTCCCGCGCACCGGCGAGAAAGACCCGCAAGCCCACGCTTACCTGACGCTGGAAGCGATGAACAAGCTGGATGCTGTGCACGACAAACTGTTCCGCGCTATCCACGTTGAGCATAACCGCCTGATGACCGACGATTCGATCACCGAGGTGGTCACCAAGAACGGCGTGGACAAGGCCAAGTACCTGGAAACCTTCAATTCCTTTGGCGTGCAGACTAAAATGAAGCGTGCCAATGCGCTGATCAATTCCTATAAGGTGGACAGCGCGCCGACCATCGTCATCGACGGTAAATACGTGACTTCGCCGTCGCAGGCAGGCCGTCCGGGCGAGTCGGAAGTAGTATCCCAGCAAAAGACCCTGGCCGTGATGGACTACCTGGTCGCAAAGGCTGCTGCTACCAAGAAGTAAACAATGAAGAACCGTGAAGAAGACGTAATGGAGGCATTCAGGCAGTCCTCTCCGGACGAGGCGGGGTTGTACGACCGCCCCTGGATCAACCACCTCGCCTGGACCCTGGTCGTGCTGCTGACTGGCCTCGTGTTCTGGATGGCCATCGCCATCGTGAATGCCGAGAACCAGCGCAATGCACTGGCCAATAAGCAGTGCCGCGACAGGGTGTTCAAGGAGGAGATCGACAAGACTTGCATGCTGACCGTGCAGTCGCGCGAACATTGGTGGGAACACCTCGCTTACGCTATGTGGCATACGAAGCCGCAGAAATGAAAGAAGCCCGCTAGCAGATAGCGGGCTTTTTTTTTAGAACCCAAGGCAAAAGCAGGTGTCAGGCACATCGTGCCTGACACCAGGGTTACGCCTCTGGTTTTTGCTAGCTGTGCCGGATCACGACGGTGCAGGTGCTGCCTGCCACCAGGGGCTGGCCAGGCGGGGGCGTGTCGATGTGGATGCGCACCGGAATGCGCTGGGCCAGGCGCACCCAGTTGAAGGTCGGGTTCACATCGGCCAGCAGTTCGCGGCCCGTGGTGGCGTCGCGGTCGGTGATGCCGCGCGCGATGCTCTCGACGTGCCCCTGCAGCGAGGCGCCGTCCATCAGCTGCATGTCCACCTTCGCGCCGGGCTGGAGCTGCGGCAGCTTGGTTTCCTCGAAATAGCCGATCACGTAATACGATTCGCTGTCGATCAGCGCCAGCCTGGCGGCGCCCACGGCTGCGAAGTCGCCCACGTGCACATTCAGGTTGGTCACATAGCCGCTGACGGGCGCGCGCACCACCGTGCGCTCCAGGTTCAGCGCGGCCACCTTGCGCGCCGCCTGCAGCGCTTCCAGCTGGGCGGCGGCGCTGCTGACAGCGTAGTCCGCATTGTCCTTCGCTTCGGCAGACACGATCTCGCTGCCCAGCGCCGCGCGGCGGCTCGCTTCACGGGCGCGGCGGCCTTTCTCGACCTGCTGCGCGGCCAGAGTGGCGTTGGCCTGGGACAGGGCGCTGGCATAGCGCTCCTTGTCGATCACAAACAGGATGTCGCCCTTATGCACGAACTGGTTGTCGCGCACCTGGACTTCGGTCACGATGCCGGCCACGTCGGCCGAGATGTTGATGACGTCGGCGCGGATATGGCCATCGCGCGTCCATGGCGATTCCATATAACGGTCCCAGGCCATCTTGCCGGCCCAGACGGCAGCGGCCAGCAGCAGGGCGGTCAACGTGAAGCGGAAGATCTTGGTCAGCATAGCGATCCTTTTTTTATTGGTAGAGAGTGATGGTCAGGCCGCCGAAGATGCAGGCGAGCAGGCAAAAGCGCGCCAGGGCCGGATGCCACAGATGACGGTAGACGCCGGCCCAGCCAAGCACGCGGTCCAGCAAGCCTTGCAGCAGCAGGCTGGCGAAGAAAATGGGCAGCAGGGTCGGAATCAGAACGCCGAACACGGAAAGTTCACGCGGCATGGCTTGGTTCTCCTCGGTCGAGCAAAGACGTGTAAATGGAATGCAGGTCGGTCAGCGCCGTGTGCAGGCGCGGCACGCGCTCAGGGGACGCCTCCGGCAGCGCGGCGCGCACGATCGGGCCGGCGGCCAGCAGCGCGTCCAGCGCCGCCTCGCGCGCCCTGGCGCCGGCGGGCGACATCGGTTCGCGCAGGAAGCGGGACAATTCATCGACCACGCGCCGCAGCACTTCCTGCACCACGCCCGGTTCGGAAGTGGCGATCAGCGCGCGCAATTCGATCACGGAGTGGCCCAGTTCCAGCAGCGTGAGGCCGCGGCGCACCACGGCACGGGCGGCATCGCCCGGCGCCGGGCCGGAAGCGGCATTCAACTGGCTTAGCAAGTCGCGCACGCGGTTGTCGAAGCGGTGGCGCAGGCGGCGTGCCGCTGCCGCCGTGCCGCGGCGCGGCAGGCGCGCGGTGCAGGCGTTCAGGGCTTCGCGCCACAGCGCCTCGGACACGTGCTCGCGGTTGCCCATCGTATGCTCGGGCAGCAGGATTACGAAGGCCAAATAGGCGATCAGCACGCCGACAATCTGCGAGATGGCGCCATTCAGGTAACTGCCGGCGTCGAGGCGAACCAGGTTGGAGGGCGCGATATACATGCTGCTGAAGAGGGCAGCGCCCACGCCCATGCCGCCGCGCTTGGGATCGGTTATCAGCCACATGGCCAGGGCCAACAGGGGCAGGGTGGCCAGCACCAGGGTCGGGTAGTCGTGGCTCTGCACGACCAGGCCGAAGATGGTGAGGAAGCACAGCGGGGCGGCAATCAGGAAGCCGGCCATCAGCTGGTTCACCATCGCCGTGGGACGCGGCGAGGAGGAAGCCAGCGCGCAGAAGATTGTGCCCAGGATGATGGAGTTGGCCAGCTGCGGCCATGCCAGCCAATACCAGATGGCGGCTGCCGCCAGCAGCGACAGCCCGGCGCGCGCGCCGCTGGCCAGCACGATGGCCGGCGGCGTCTTCGGCGAATAGGCCTGCGGTTCGCTGACCTGCATGCGGCGGCGCTGGGCCAGGCCATCATAGAGCTGGGCGAAGCCGGTGATATTGGCGCTGAAGCGCTGCAGCAGTTCAACGGCCGTGTCGAAATCGATGCGCCAGCGGCGCGCGGCTTCCGAGCCGCCATCCGAGTCCGCCAGCGCCAGCGCGTCGCTTGCATCGGCAATCGCGGCTTGCAGGCGCGGGCCCAGCGCAGACAGGGCCGCAGCCGCGCCGCCTGGCGTGCCTGCGGCGGCAATCGCCGCGGACAAAGCGCCGGCGAATTGGCGGTTCAGCGGCTCGAGCAGGCCAGGCACCGGCGAATCGGGCTGCGTGCCGGCGCGGTGGATCAGGCGGTGCAGCGTGTAGAAGGTGGTCAGCGCCGTCATGAACGATTCATTGAAGGCGTGCAGCTGGCGCGTCTGCGAGCGCGCATGGGCCGCTTCGAAGAAAGCTGCCGCGCGGCCGGACTCCAGCGCCGCATATCGGCCGCGAAGCGCAGGTGGGCCACTTCGGCTTCCGAGGGCGGCAGGCTGTGTTCCAGCACCTTCTGGCAAAAGCCGAGGAAGCTCTCGAAGCGCGCCTGCACGGTGCGCATCACCAGCAGGCCATGGGCGCGCGGGAACAGCAGGTCGTTGACGACGGAGGCGCAGATAATGCCCAGCCCGACCTCCGACACGCGGGTGACGGCCAGCGAAAAGGCGGAAGCGGGATGGTCCAGCGCGGGCACGGCGATCATCACCGCCGTATAGCCGGCCAGCACGAAGCTGTAGGACTGCTGGTTGCGGTGCATGGCCGCGCCGGCGGTGCACACGCCGACCCACAGCGCCAGGCCGAGGAAGAGCAGCGGCGCCTGTTGCGGGAAGAGGCCCACCAGGGTCAGTGCGGCGGACAGCCCGACGACAGTGCCGAGCAAGCGGTAGAAAGCCTTCTCCAGCACCATGCCGCTGCTGGGCAGGGCGAGGATGAAGGTGGTGGTCATCGCTGTCGACGGCGAATCGAGGCCGAGGCGGAAGGCCAGCCATAAAGCGGAAAAGGCTGCCACCAGCGTACGGGCCACGAAAATCAGGCGCCCGCCGTCGGTGGCAGCCCAATCGCGGAACTGCCTGCCCAGCCAGCCCGCCTTGCTTGTGTTACTGGTGTTGGCGGGGGCTGGTGTCATCGTGTTCTCTACAAACTGTGGTCTAAATTATCCAGCTGTCGCTTGAACAACTGTTCCTGGACCCGGATTTCTTCCAGGTTGTAGCCGTCATAGGCCCTGGTAGTGCGTTCCCATACTTCCGGCAGGACCTGCTCGATCAGCGTACGGCCCGTATCGGTCAGCGAAATCATCACGCAACGGCGGTCGCCGGGGCGGTTGCCTCGCGTGATCAGGCCCTGCGATTCCAGGTCATTGCAAACGCGCGTCAGGTTCGCCGGTTTCTCCATGCATGCCTCGCCGAGCGTGGATGCGGTGGAGGTTTCGTTTTCGGAACCGTACAGCACGGCCAGGACCATATAGCTTGCGTCCACCAGGTCATACTTGCGCAATACCGCGTTGGACAGGTCCTTCATGCGCTTCTGAACGTGGTAAGTCATGCGCAGCAGGCGGACCAGATCTTCCGGAAAGCCCGGCATGCGCGTATGAATGTTCTTCAGTCGCTTGTTGGTGGCATCAAAACTGCCCATTTGCAGTCACTCCCTGTGCAATATCGAAAGTCTTGATTCTACTATTGTTGACCTAAGGTAAAGACATTTTTAGGCCTCCCCCGAGCGCCGCCATCAGGCTGGCGTAGTTATCCAGGCGCTGCATTTCGACCCGCGCGGCCTGCTGTTCCTCGCCCAGCAGAACCAGCCGCGCGGACAGCACAGTCAGCGAATCGGTTATACCTGCGCGGAAAGATCGATCCGCGAGGGTATGCGCCTGGCGTGCTGAAGCCAGCGCTTGCGTGGCAAGTTGGCGCTGCGTTTCGTTAGATTGCATCTGAGTCACGGTGTTGGCAACTTCCAACAGTGCGTGAATCAAAGTCGAGTTGTATTGCTCTACGGCGGCGTCGTAATTCGCTGATTGCGCTCCCAACTGGCTGCGCAGCCGCCCGCCCTCGAAAATCGGCAGGCTCAGTGCCGGCGTCACGCCGCGCACCATCGAGCCTGAGTCCAGGAACTTGCTGAAGCCCAGCGACTGGAAGCCCGCGAACGCCACGATATTGATGTTCGGGTAGAACGCAGCCTTGGCGGCGGCGATGCCCTGGCTTGCCGACTCCACGCGCCAGCGCTGGGCCGCCAGGTCGGGGCGGCGGCTTACCAGTTCAGCGGGCAGGGCGGACGGCAAGCCTGCCTCGGCGCGAAGGTCCAGCCTGGGCCGGGTGATCGATTCGCCGTCACCCGGTCCCCTGCCGATCAGGGCTGCCAGCTGGTTGCGCAGCAGGGCGATCGCTTCTTCGATCTGCTCCTGGTCGCGCCGGCCGGCTGGCAGCGTTGTCTCCACCGTCGACACGTCGATCGAACTGGCCAGTCCGGCGGCGTGGCGGCGTTTGGTAATCTCCAGAATTCTTTCGCGCTGTTTCAGGCTGTCGTGCACCTGGTCCAGCACGAGATAGTCGTACCACAGCTGGATGTAGTTGCGCACCACGGCCGTTTCCAGCGTGAGGCGTGAAGCCTGCGCTTCGGCGGACGCCACTTGCGCATCGTCCAGCGCCTGCGCCAGCAGGTCGCGGTTGCGGCCCCACAGGTCGAGGTCATGCGCCGCCGTGATGTTGGCCGTATTGCGCCACGCCCAGTTGCCGGCCAGCGGAGCGGGCACGGTACTGTGGGCGGAATAGCGTTCGCGGTCCAGGCTCACGCTGCCGTCGACGCGGGGCAGGGTGGCGGCTTCCGCCACGCCGGCATAGGCCTGGGCCTGGCGCACACGCGCCTGGGCCACTTTCAGCGTCGGATTGTCGGCGATCGCTGCCTGCACCAGGCGGTTCAGCTGCGCGTCGCCCAGCGCTTCCCACCAGGCATCCGTCGGCCAGGCCACGGCTTTCGCGGCATGGATGGCGCTGCCGGCTTTCAGCTCGTTGGCGGGCACGGTGTGCGACTGGGGCTTGATATCGCCCATGTCGGCACAGCCGGCCAGCGCCAGCGCGGCCATTGCCAGTGCGGTGGGAGCGAAGCGGCGCAGCATGATCTCGGCTTGCCTTCCAGCTTACTTGGCGGTCTGCTGGCGGGTCTGTGCAACGTCCAGGTCGGCTTCGGTCTGGATCAGGGTGCCGTTCTTGCGCGCTTCATAGAATTCAGCCATGACTTGCTCGCGGGTCAGGGCCGGGGCTTTTTGGGTCGCTGCGACAGCGGCTGCGGCGGGGGCGGCGGATGCGGCGGTGGTGGTGGTCGCGTTGCTGTTGTCGGCTGCGAAGGCAGCGCTGGCGGCAGACAGGGTGATCGTGGCGATAAGGAAGTGAGCGGCGTTCATGGCATTTCTCCTGAGAAGTGATCTACGATGAACACAGTATATACATGAATAGTACATTCATGAAATAAGTAGAAATACGGTACGCCGCCAAATTTTTTTCCTTGTTAAAGTAAATGCAAGACCCACTTGTGAATCATGGACTTGCAACAGGAGGACGATATGACTGGCACAAGTACTTTAGATCCGGACAATATGCCGAACAGTAAGGACCGTACCCTGCACAAGGGGCATGGCACCCGGGCCCTGGGCCCCAGCGACAGTTCGGATTCCGGCAGTGACGTGACGGGTGGACCGGGCCTGGCGCAACAGGACAATCTTGGCCTCGACCGCGGCGCCTATGACGACCTGGAACAAAGCACGGCCGGCGGCACCGCCGGACCGGACGTCGGCGATGCGAACCTGGACAGCGATTCCGATTCCTACGGCACCGGCGAAGTGGCCGCCGCCGGGCGCGACACGGTGGCCCCCGATGGGGCCGACATCAATGTGGACCACATCGAAACCATCTCCTCCCCCGAGAGGAAGGAGAAGGATGACGTGGAACGCGGCCCGTAAACCCAAGGCGTAACCCTGGTGTCTGCCACGATGTGGCAGACACCCGTTCGGAGTCCGCGGCACAAAACAGGTGTCTGCCACATCGTGGCAGACACCTGCCTTTCCGGTTTTTAATGCGCCACCGACATCACGTCGGCCAGCCAGTCGACAAAGGCGCGCACGCGCGGCGACAGCTGGCGCTGGTGCGGATACAGCACGGACACCGGCATCGGCGGCGGCACCAACTCCGCCAGTACTTCGCGCAACGCGCCGCCCTGCAGCAGGCTCTCGACGTGGTAGCGCGGCAGCTGAATCAGTCCCAGGTCATTCAGGCAGCACGCCACATAAGCTTCGGCATTGATGACGCCGACCTTGCCCGGCAAGTCCACATAGCGCATCTCACCGCCCACGCGGAACTCGAAGGGCACCATGCGCCCGCTGGCGCTAGAGTAGAAGTTGACGGCGCGATGGCCGGTCAGCTCATCGGGCGTTGCCGGCACACCGTGCCTGTCGAAATAGCCGGGCGTGGCCACGGTCACCTGGGCCAGTGATGCGACACGCCGCGCCACCATGCTCGAATCGCGCAGTTCGCCCGCGCGCAGCACGCAATCCATGCCCTCGCGCACCAGGTCCACGAAGCGGTCGCCCATGCCGATTTCGAGGTCGATGTCCGGATAGCGGGCGAAGAATTCGCGCAGGCGCGGCAGCACATAGTGACGTGCCAAGGTTTCCTGCAAATCCACGCGCACCTTCCCCTTGGGCAGCACGCCGCTGGTGCCGAAGCCCGCTTCCGTTTCCTCCACGTCTGCCAGGATGCGCAGGCAGCGCTGGTAATAGGCTTCCCCATCCAGCGTGGGACTGACCTGACGCGTGGTCCGGTGCAGCAGACGCACGCCCAGCCGCGTTTCCAGTTGCTTGATCGTGTGCGTGGCGGTGGCGGCGGGCAGCATCAAGTCGTCCGCCGCCTTGCTGAAGCTGCGTAGTTCCACGATGCGGGTGAACAGCCGCATGGCATCGAATCGGTCCATTATTGATGATTTTTGAATAGTCATCGCAACTTTACCTCATTTATCCAAGTGGCGAAAAGGAAGAAACTGTCTCCATCAACTCAACCACTGGAGAAAAATCATGAAACAAGTCGCAATCGTTACCGGCGCATCCCGCGGCATCGGTGCCGCCATCGCCCACCGCCTGGCGGGTGAAGGCTACGCGGTCATCGTCAACTACGCGGGCAAGCAGGAAGAAGCCCAGGCCGTGGTGGGCGCCATCGAAGCCAGGGGCGGCGCCGCCTTCGCCGTGCGCGCCGACGTGTCGGACAGCGCGGCCGTGCGCAGCCTGTTCGATGCCGCCATCGACCGCTACGGCCGGGTGGACGTGCTGGTGAACAATGCCGGCATCATGCCGCCGGCCCTGCCGCACTTGGCCGAGACGGACGACGACACCTTCGACCGCCTGTTCGCCGTGAACGTGAAGGGCACCTTCAACACGCTGCGCGAAGCGGCGGCCCGCCTGCAGCAGGGCGGCCGCATCGTGAACTTCTCGACCAGCGTGATCGGCATCGCGCTGCCGGGTTATGCAGTCTACGCCGCCACCAAGGGTGCGGTGGAAGTGATGACCAATATCCTGGCCAAGGAATTGCGCGGCAAGAACATCACGGTCAATGCCGTGGCCCCTGGTCCTACCGGCACCGATCTGTTCCTGAACGGGAAAACGCCGGAGCAGATCGAGCGCCTGGCGAAGATGGCGCCGCTGGAGCGCCTCGGCAAGCCGGAAGACATCGCCGACGCCGTCGCCTTCCTCGCCACGCCCGGCAGCTGGATCAATGGACAAACCCTGCGCGCCAACGGCGGCATCGTTTAAGGAGAGACATCATGACGCAATCTGTCGTTCTCGTTACCGGCGCCGCCACCGGCATTGGCGCACTGACCGTCCGTTCGCTGGCGAAAGCCGGCCACGTCGTGTACGCCAGCATGCGCGATATCGCGGGCCGCAATGCCGCCAGAGTGCGCGAGCTGCGCGACTGGGGCTTTGCCAACGGCGCCGATGTGCGCGTGGTGGAGCTGGATGTGCTGTCCCAGGCTTCGGCCGATGCGGCAGTGGCGTCCATCATCGCTGACCGCGGCCGCCTCGATGCGGTGGTGCATAACGCGGGCCACCTCGTCATCGGCCCGACGGAAGCCTTCACGCCTGAGGAAATTGCGCAAGTGTTCGACACGAATTTCCTCGGCGCCCAGCGCGTGAACCGCGCCGTGCTGCCGGTGCTGCGCCGGCAGGGCAGGGGACTGGTGCTGTGGGTCAGCAGTTCCACGGTGCGCGGCGGCTTCCCGCCTTTCCTCGGCCCCTATGCGGCAGCCAAGGCGGCGATGGATTCGCTGGCGGTGAGCCTGTCCTACGAACTGGCGCGCTTCGGCATCGAAACCTCGATCGTGGTGCCGGGCGCGTTCACTGCGGGCACCGAGCACTTCCCGAAGGCGGGCAAGCCGGCGGACTCGGACACCGCTGCGGCCTACGCCCGCTACGATGGCCTGCTGGACCAGGTTGGCGTTCGCCTGAGCGAACTGTCGCCGCCCGAATCCGATCCGGCGGCGGTAGGCGAGGAGATCGCCCGCATCGTCAGCCTGCCGCACGGCACGCGTCCCTTCCGCTCGGTGGTGGACTTCATCGACGATGGCGCGGCTGAAGTGACCGAAGTGGCGGAGCGCGTGCGCGAGCAGTTCGCCCACCGCATCGGCATCGCCGACCTGCTGAAGGTGAACGCATGATGCTGCGCAACCTGTCCGCCGCGGCGGGTGTCGCTGCCGCGGTGGCCTTCTGCCTGAGCGCGTGCGCCGAGGAGAAGGGAATGAAACAGTCCGTGACTTATCTGCACCTGCTGCGCCACACGCCGTTCTTCACGGCGCTGGACAGGGAACAGCTGCAGTACGTGATCGCGCATTCGACGGAATGGGAGGCGCGCGCCGGCCAGGTGATCAGCACCGGCGCGGAAGCCGGCGATTATATGTGGGTGCTGCTGGATGGCGGCTGGCAGGTGGAGCAGGCGGGGCGCACCTCGCCGTCCGGCCACGACGACCCGGGCAAATGGTATGGCGGCGTGCCGTCCGCCATGCCGCCGGCCGACAGCCGGCTGGTCGCCAACCAGCGCAGCTACGTGATGCGCATTGCGCGGCGCGACCTGGAGCAGATGCTGTCCCGGGGCTTCGATTTCGGACCGCACCTGCAGCAGGGCGCGGGCTTCTACGCCGGGCTCAATGCTTTGACGACACAGCCCACAAATTGAGGTTGCCCTCCTGGGCTTGCGCGTCGATGGCGCGCAATTCGTCGGCGCTGAAGGAGAGATTCTTCAGCGCCGCGACGTTTTCGCGGATCTGCGCCGCATTCGATGCGCCGATCAGCGTGGAGGTGATGCGCGTATCGCGCAACACCCAGGCCAGCGCCATCTGCGCCAGCGTCTGGCCGCGCGACTTGGCAATATCGTTCAGGGCGCGCACCCGTTTCAGGTTTTCCTCGCTCAGGTGCTGCTCCTTCAGCGAGCCGCCGCCGGGACGGTTGACGCGCGCATCCTGCGGAATGCCGTTCAGGTATTTGTCGGAGAGGATGCCCTGCGCCAGCGCAGTGAAGGTGATGCAGCCTATGCCTTCCTGGCCCAGCGTGTCCAGCAGGCCCTCGGTTTCGATCCAGCGGTTCAGCATATTGTAGGAAGGCTGGTGGATCAGGCAGGGCACCTTCCATTCGGCCAGCAGGCGCTTGGCTTCCTTCGTCTTTTCGGCCGAGTAGGACGAGATGCCCACGTACAGCGCCTTGCCCTGCTGGACGGCGTGGGCGAGGGCAGACATGGTTTCCTCCAGCGGCGTGTTCGGATCGAAGCGGTGGGAGTAGAAGATGTCCACATAATCGAGCTGCATGCGCTTCAGGCTCTGGTCCAGGCTCGCCAGCACATATTTGCGCGAGCCGCCGCCCTGGCCGTAGGGACCGGGCCACATATCCCAGCCGGCCTTGGTGGAAATGATCAGCTCATCGCGGTAGGGCTTGAAATCCTGCTTGAACAGGTGGCCGAAATTGGTTTCGGCGCTGCCGTAGGGCGGGCCATAGTTGTTGGCGAGGTCGAAGTGGGTGATGCCGTGGTCGAAGGCGGTGCGCAGCATTTCGCGCTGCGTGGCCAGGCTGGTGGTGTCGCCGAAGTTATGCCACAGCCCGAGCGACATCAGCGGCAGTTGCAGGCCGCTGCGCCCGCAAGTGCGGTACTCCATCTCTTCATAACGGTGGCGGGAAGCGGTATAGGTCATGTTGGCTCCTGGCGGGGTATTTCGGGGATAATGAATTCTACGTCTTTGATCGTCCGGAGGGGAGGATGGTTGATTTTTACAGCGATAACATGCACTACGAGTTCTGGCTGCGCAGCCAGTGCGACGTGGTGGAAGATGGCTTGCGCAGGAAATACGAGCGCATGGCCGAGAATCCCTTCCGCTTCCTGCGCGCGACCTACTTCCGCTGGGCGAAGCGCTTCGAGGAATTCGCTGCCGAATGCGCGGGCGATCCTTCCGTGCTGGCCGTGGGCGACTGCCATATCGAGAACTTCGGCACCTGGCGCGATGGCGACGGGCGCCTGGTCTGGGGCGCCAACGATTTCGACGACGCGGCCGTGATGCCATATTCCCTCGACCTGCTGCGGCTGGCGACCAGCGTGCGCATGGCGGGCACATTCGATCTCTCGCCGCGCGCCGCCTGCGAACAGATCCTGCTGGGTTACCGGGCCGGCCTGGCTGCGCCCGGGCCCGTGCTGCTCGACGAGGGCAGCCAGTGGCTCAAGATGATTATCAATCGCCTGGAAGATGAGTCGGACAAGTTCTGGTCCGATCTGGACGTGAGCGAGCCCGCTCCGGTGCCGGACAATGTGCGCGCCCTGCTGGCGATGACGATGCCGGAGGGGGCGAAGGTGAAGCGCGTGTCCGCATGGCAGAAGGGCGGCGGCAGCCTGGGACGGCCGCGCTTTCTCGCGGTGGCGCAGTGGCAGGGCGGGCGCGTGGTGCGCGAAGCCAAGCTGCTGGTGCCGTCCGGCTGGCACTGGGCGCAGAGCCACGATGAGAAGCGCGCGCGCTTCCTGGACGCGGCCCAGGGCAAATACCGTTCGCCAGACGCGGTGTTGACCGCGCGCGATGGCTACATCTTGCGGCGGCTGGCTCCGGACACGCAAAAGCTGTCGGCCAAAGAGCTGGCGCGTTCCGGCTCCGCGGCGGAAGTGCTGCAGGCCATGGGGCACGATGTGGGCGCGGTTCACGCCGCCCACAAGCACGCCGGCCGTGTGGCGGCCCACGTGGCGAAGCGTCGCAAAGGCTGGCTCGACGCGCTGTCGGCCGATGCCGAAGCCTTTGTGCGTGCCGATTACGAGGCCTGGACCAGGCCCTTATAGCTGAAGGAGCGCGCGCGGACGGTGCCCGTGCCGGTGCTGAACAAGCCGATCTTCAGGCTGAGGAAGCCACCGAACACATTGTGGTGAAAGCCTGAGACTTCCATCTGCCACGGATGCTGGGTCCAGTTCTTGCCGTCGCGCGAGTAGTGCCAGGTGACGATGTTTTCGCGGTTGACGACCTTGATGTGCACCGTGCTGCCGGCCGTGGCCTCGCGCATCCAGCTTTGCTCTTCGGAGTGCGTGTAGGTGTACATATGCGTCGGGCTGAAGCCCACGCCGCAGTAGGCGCGCTCGTTATAGAACAGCAGCAGCCCGCCCTGTGCGCCTTCGGACATCTCCAGTTCGACCGAGGCTTCGTAGCTGCGGTCGCCGACAATGCAGGTCAGCGGCGAGCTGGCGGCAGCCGTCTGGCCTTTGGCGGCGATGAGCAGGCTGCGGTTCTCGTAGCGCACCCGTTTCATCTCGTCGGGCCCCGGCGCGAAGAAGCTCCACTGCGTGCCGAACTTGTTGGTGCTGAAATCGTCGGACAGCGCAAAGCCTGCGGGGCTGGCCTTGCCGCCGCGCGGCTTAGGCAGTGGCGTTGACAGCGTGCCGCCCTTGGCGCGCGGCCAGCCGTCCTTGGTCCATTCCATCGGTTCGAGCAGGGTCTGGCGGCCCAGCGTGCGGAAGCCGTTCTCGTAGCCGTGATAGACCAGCCACCAGTCGCCGGCGGGCCCTTCGACCGGCGTGGCGTGGCCGCGCGACCACCATGGTTCGTCGGCGCTTTGCGTGCGGAGGATTGGGTTGGACGGGCAGTCCACCCACGGACCGTGGATGGAACGTGAACGGGCGACGGTGACCATGTGGCTGGTAGGCGGTCCTGACGTGCCGCCTACCGCGGCCACCAGGTAGAACCACTCGCCGCGGCGGAAGACTTTCGGGCCTTCGGGCGCGAACATCTCGACCACCCAGTCCTTTGGATAGTGCCAGGGCTCGTAGACTTTTTCGAGCGGGCCGGCGGTGGCGAGACCATCGTCGGACAGCGCGATGCGGCGCACGCCGTTGAAGAACAGGTAGCGCTTGCCGTCCTCGCCCACCGCGTGGCCGGGATCGATGCAGCCCTTGATCTTCAGGTCGACCGGATCGCTCCACGGTCCCTTGATGTCATCGGCGTGGATGACGTAGATCGATTCGCCGGCGGGGATGTAGATGAAATAGCGGCCCTTGTGCTTGACCAGGTCCATCGCCCACACACTGCCCAGCGGCTTGCTCAGGGCAGGGCCGATCGGCGCCCAGTTCACCAGGTCGCGCGAGTGCCAGATCACGGCGCCGGGGTAGGAGAAGAAGGACGAAAACGTCATGTAATAGTCTTCGCCGTCCTTCAGGATGGTCGGATCGGGATGGTCGCCGGAGATGATCGGGTTCAGGTAGCTGCCGTTGCCGAGATCTGCCTTGCGCTGGCCTTCGATGCCCTGGGCGGGGCGTGGCGCTGCCGGCCGGGCGCTTGCTGCAATCGGGCCCGCAACGGCGCCCGCCAGCGCGGCCTTCAGCAGTCCGCGGCGTTTGGGTTGGTCTGGTGTGTTCATGCCCCATTGTGTTCGCGCTGCCGGCCTAGGGCAATTTCGAAATTCACCAACGCCGCGTCAATTTTTCGGGCTTATACTCGCCTGCGTGATCAATCCTGGGAAAGGAGGGCGTCGTGACTTATTCACTACGTTGCCGCGTGAACCGGAGGCCCGGCTTTCCTCACGCTGCGCATGGGCAGCCGCGCAGAAGCCGAGCGCATTGCGCAGGTGCTGGGCGAGGGCGGCCGGGTGAGGATGCTGGCGCAGTCGGACCGCGCGCGGGCCTTCTGCACGCTGTACGACAAATTCGGCGTCCACTGGGTCATCGAGGCGGGGCCGGGACCGGCGGCTGAATGACTGGCAGCCCATCCGGGCCAAGCACGAACGGCGCCGCTGTCGGCCCGTTCGGCTTTGCCGGGATGGCTTTCGGCAGCGATGCTGCAAGCGCGAACAGTTCCGGCCGCGAGCGGTCCAGCACCACATTGGTGTCGATCCACAATTCGTAATAGCGCCTGCCTTCCGTCCAGCTCAGGACGGAGGCTGCCTTCTTCTGCGCCTGCAGCACCACCAGCCGTGCAGGCAGGCCGTTCACGCGCTCCGGTTCGTCCTTCGGATTACGGTAGGCGCGCACGCCGTCGGCGGACATGTCATGCTCGAACAGCGTGACCGTCCGGCCCTTCGCATCTCGGAAGCCGCGGTAGAAGCGGGATTTCACATCGCCCACTGCTTCGGCTACGCCGCCCAGCGCTTGCAGCCGCGCGAACGGCGTGTTCGACAGATCCACGGGCTTGAACGCAAGCCCCTTGCTGGCCGACGCCAGCGGCGTGAGATTGGAGCGCACGTCATAGCGCTCCAGGTTCGCTTCGCAGACGGTCAGATAACCCTTGCGCGCCACCTCGTCGGCCTCTCGAGCCTGCTGCGCTGCAAATCCCTTCGTTCCGGGCGGCGCCCCCAGCCCGCACGGCAGGTCTGCAGCCGCGGCGTGCGCTGCCAGCGCAATCGTCAGTGCCAGGATTTTCACGACAGCGGCCTCAAGTGATCGATCATCCGCACGACTTCGTCCGGCACCTTTTTGCTGCGCCGCGCCAGCACCATCGGCACGCCGTCCGGGCCTTTGCAAGTGATCGACGGCGCCGTCGCGACGTAGCGGCAGGACAGGACCATATCGCTGGCCATCGGCGATTGCCCTGCCTTGGGGATAAATGGGCGCACAATCAGCTCGCCGCCTTGCAACGTTGCCTGGAAGGGGAATCCGATGATCGCGCGCGGCGCATGCACGCCCGGATCAGCGGGCGCGCCGCCGTTCTCCTGCGCCGGCGGCGTCGAACCTGCCAGCACGCCGAAGCCGTCCGCCAGCAGATGCATTTCCGTCTGGCCAGTGCTGCCCGCATACAGCGACTCCGCCGTGGACCAGCTGCCCGTCAGTCCTTCCGGAATCCGGTCCGCCGCCATGGACGGCAGCTGCCACAACACCGCAAGCAAGAACACCAGGTTCTTCCGCATCGCCGCCGCCTTCCCTCGAAATGTGATCGGCAGAGAATATCAGACCGATCCTGGGGAATTATTCACGCATTGTCACGCCCACCGGGCGAAAAGGGTATGTGATCGCGATCCGAGTCAGTCGGCCGTTTTGTTCCTTTTGTGTGTTCCTTTGTGTCTTTTCCTGTCTCTTTTTGTTCCTTTTTCGAGACCGCGGAAAAGGGAACAAAAAGGAACAAAAAGGAACAGTAAAAGAACAAGGAAAGGAACAAAACGGCCGACTGACTCTGGAACCAATGGGTATACAGATAGTCCAATGATCTCAAGGGAGAAAGATCATGAACAAAGAATCTGGCGTTGTTCCATATGCGGCGCTGGCCGAGCTGCGGACTTTCCTGCGCACGTCCGGCAGCGCGCTGTGCGCGTCGGAAGCAATAGCGCGCGCCATCAAGCTTTGGATCAAGAATCAGCAAGCAGCCGAGGCGGCAGGGCAGGGATACCAATGGAAAAATCTCTTCCTGCCTGCCGGGACGCAGTTGCGGATGCGCTGCGCGGAGCAATTGTTCTTTGCCGACGTTATGGGCGATCAGATTATTTTCCGCGGCCGCCCGGTCTCGCCGCGGCAGATGGTGTGCGCCGCAGCGGGCGAACAGCGCAATGCGTGGCGGGATCTCTGGATCAGGCGGCCGCAGGACCGTGGCTGGGCGCCGGCGGCTCAGTTGAGGCGCGCGGCCGTAGAGGAAGCGAGCGTAGAGCAACCATCGCCTACCGAAGCAATCCGCCTGGCGGCGAAGAGCATGAGCGAAGCGCTGCAAACAGCGCTGTTGCTGGTCGACCAAAGCCGGATGCGGGCGGAGCTGCAGGTGGAACGGCGAGTGCCGAAACACCGGCGGCGCGACGATGACCTGGCAAGTGAATGCCTGGAAGACTAAAAGAAAACGCCCGCAAAAGCGGGCGTTCGCGGAGTGAACAGAAACGCGATTAAGCGAAGTTCTGGTTCACGAAGTTCCAGTTCACCAGGTTCCAGAAGGACTCAACGTACTTCGGACGGGCGTTGCGGTAGTCGACGTAGTAAGCGTGCTCCCACACGTCGCAGGTCAGCAGAGGCTTGTCGGCGCTGGTCAGCGGGGTAGCGGCGTTGGAAGTGTTGACGATGTCCACGGAACCGTCAGCCTTCTTCACCAGCCAGGTCCAGCCGGAACCGAAGTTGCCCACGCAGGACTTGGTGAATTCTTCCTTGAACTTGTCGAAGGAACCCCACTTGGCGTTGATCGCGTTGGCCACGGCGCCGGTTGCTGCGCCGCCGGCGTTCGGGGCCAGGCAGTTCCAGTAGAAGGTGTGGTTCCACACCTGGGCGGAGTTGTTGAACACGCCGCCGGACGACTTCTTGATGATCTCTTCCAGGGACAGGTTTTCGAACTCGGTGCCCTTGATCTGGTTGTTCAGGTTGGTCACATAAGCCTGATGGTGCTTACCGTAGTGGTATTCCAGGGTCTCCTTGGAGATGTGCGGCTGCAGAGCGTCCATTGCATACGGCAGCGGGGGCAGGGTATGTTCCATGAGGTTTCCTTTAGTAGAGACGAAAGATTATTTTTGACGAAACGACCATCATTGTAATACGGGAGCCGGATGACTGCTAAGCGTAGCGTCGAGTTGTCTCCCGCACAACAAGTTCCACAGGCGGAATGTTCGCCTCGGCCGGATCGCCGTGGATCAGGCGCAACAGCGCATTGGTCGCAATCAGCCCCATTTCATAGAGCGGCTGCTTGACGGTGGTCAGCGGCGGCGTGGTGTAGGCCGAGCCGGGCAGGTCGTCGAAGCCGACCAGGGAAATGTCTTCCGGCACGCGGATGCCTTTGCGGTACAGCGCCAGGCGCACGCCATAGGCACTCTGGTCATTGGCGGCAAAGATGGCGCTGAA
Organism: Pseudoduganella sp. UC29_106; assembly: GCF_044055365.1. Lineage (NCBI taxonomy): Bacteria > Pseudomonadati > Pseudomonadota > Betaproteobacteria > Burkholderiales > Oxalobacteraceae > Pseudoduganella > Pseudoduganella sp. UC29_106. The sequence goes on from NZ_CP171977.1 coordinate 1,616,451, forward strand.
TTGCTGGCGGGTATCGAGGAGGTGATTGACAGCCAGCAGGCCGCTGTTTTCGTGGAAATTACCTTCCACAATCAGCTTCGGGTCGACTTCCAGCCCGGCTTCTTCCAGTGCGCGGCGGTAACCGTTCATACGATCGATCGCATCGGCATGGTTGGCGGGACCGGACACGAAAGCGATGCGCCGGTGGCCCAGTTCGATCAAATGGCGCACCGCCAGCCAGGCGCCGCGCTCATGATCGAGGCGGAAGCCGAGGGCGCGCTTGGTGTCGAGGTGGCGGCCGGTCGAAACGATGGGACGCTGGGTCGAGAATTGCAGCACTGTTTCATCGGACATGCGGCCGGATAGCAGCACGATGCCGTCCACTTTGCGCGCCAGCAGCAGGCGGATACGGTCCGCTTCCTCTTCCGCGTTCCAGTGGCCGGACACGATGACCGAAGCGTAGCCGGTGTTCTTCAGCCCATCGTCCACGCCGTGCAGGATCTCGTCGAAGAAGGGCGAGGAAATGTCCTGGACCACGATGCCGATCGTATGAGTGCGGCCTTTCTTCAGCGCCTGCGCCATCAGGTTCGGGGCGAACTGGTTGCGCTCGATGGCCTTGAGCACAGCCTGGCGCTTCTCGTCGGACACCCTGGCGGTGCCATTCAGGATGCGCGAGACGGTGCTGGGTGACACGCCGGCTTCGCGCGCGACATCGATCAGGGTCGAGGGCCCGGACTTCTTCTCTTCTTCTGCCAATTGCTGTCCCGTATTGAAATCCTTTTCACCCAGATTACCTGAAAACACGGGCACTTTCAATTTTACTCACAGCAAAGGCTGAACCGACGCCACGCCCACTTCGGCGCTGCCCTCCGCCAGGCGCACCGTCACCGTTTCGCGCGGCTTCAGCTGATCCGGCGAGCGCAGCACGGCGCCCTTGGCATCGCTGACGATGGCGTAGCCGCGCTCCAGCGTACGCTGCGGGTTCAGCAGTTCCAGCTGGGCGGACAGCGCAGCCAGCGCTTCACGCCGTTGGGCGATCTGCGCATTGGCCGCCAGCGCGGCGCGGTGCTGCAGGCCGCCCAGCTGGCGCGCGCACAGCGGTCACGTCCGGACGGCGCGCGGCCAGGCGGCCGGCCAGCCGGTCGAGCGTGAAGCGGGTCTGCGACAGCGGCGCGCGTTTGGCGTGCAGCAGGGCCGTCGCCAGCGATTTCAGCTGCATGCGCTGCTGGGCGATGCGCGCGGTCGGGCTCAGCAGGCGACGCGCATGGTTATCCAGGGTTTGCGACGCATCCCCCAATGCGCGGCGCATCGAGCGGCGCAGGTCCGTCACGTCCGTCCGCAGCGAAGCGAGCCAGTCCGCGTGAGGCGTGGCAGACAGTTCGGCCGCTGCGGTCGGTGTGGCGGCGCGCAGGTCGGCCGCGAAGTCGCAGATCGTGAAGTCGGTTTCGTGGCCCACGCCGGAAATTACCGGCATGCTGCAATTCGCCACGGCGTAGGCGACGGCCTCGTCGTTGAAACTCCACAAGTCCTCGATGCTGCCGCCGCCGCGGCACACGATCAGCACATCGCATTCGGCGCGGCGCGAGGCCAGGTTCACGGCGTTCACAATTTGTTCAGGCGCCTGCGCGCCCTGCACCAGGGTAGGGTAGATGATGACATTGACGTGCGGGGCGCGGCGGCGCAGCGCCGTCAGCACGTCACGCAGCGCAGCGGCGGATGGGCTTGTCACAATTCCGATCGTGCGCGCGAACATGGGCACGGCCCGCTTGCGCTCCGCGTCGAACAGGCCGGCTGCCGCCAGCTTTTCCTTCAGGCGCATAAATGCTTCGAACAGGGTGCCAACTCCGGCCCGGCGGATCGCTTCTACATTGATCTGGTAATCGCCGCGTGGCCCGTAAAGCGTGACGAGGGCCCGCACTTCCACCTTGTCGCCCTCGCGCGGGATGAAGCCGGCGTACTGCGCCCGGCCGCGGAACATGACAGCGCGCACCTGGGCTCCGTCATCTTTCAGGGTGAAGTACCAGTGGCCCGAGGCGGCACGCGTGAAATTCGAGATTTCCCCAGCGATCCAGGTCAGTGGAAAACTGCGTTCGAGCAGGCGCGCAACGGCCTGGTTGAGCGCGCTGACAGTGATTACCTGGGCTTGATCGGTCGTGTTCATCGTTACGGATTAGTGAAGCTGTCCACACTTCTTTGCGGAGGTCATGCTTATGTCATACATCACTTCATTTCGCAAGGATTTTTTGTAAATGGCTGATTATTAAGGGTAAACCTGGATGCTACATTCGCGTGCATTTCACAAATATCCTTACGGATCAAGTACTTTGCGTTTCGGCTGCGTTGTTACGCACAAAGATATCCACAGAAAGTGTGCGGAACTTTTGCCGCGAGAACCGCCGTGCTAAAAATTCTCGCAGAGTAACTTTCATTTTAGAAATCAAATACTTAAACTAGCTGCCGGGGCCTTGCTCACAATTTTATCCACAGAAGTTGTGAAGAACCCGATGTGCGCCCGCACAATGCGAACGGTCGCAGATCGGAGTTCTCCACTGCAAAATCGCTGCCTAAAATTTGAGCTGTGGCACTTTTTTGTTTCAAATCAATGACTTCACCCCAGGTCCCGTCCCTTGCTCACAACATTGTCCACAGAATTTGTGCAGAAGCGTGGATAGTACTAAAAACGATGTCACTGCGAAATTTTTACGCATGGCAAGAATGTTCTTTTAAATCAAGGACATTGATATACATCAAATGCCTTGCTAACAATCTTATCAACAGAATATGTGGGGAAATCCAAGACCAGGGTAGCTGCCTTTTCCGCCCCCTGCGCGATTTTTGCGCATGAGAATTATTCTCTTTCAGATCAAACGCTTAGCTGGCTTGCAGTGGCATTCTGCACAATTTTGTCCACAGAATATGTGAAAAACCCGGTCGGCCAGGGGACAAAAAAGTGCTGCTGAAAAATTTTGCATTAGGAAAATTCACTTGCAAATCAAAAGCTTAGTTAATGCTTGTACGGCTTGCCAACAATCTTGTCCACAGATTATGTGGGTTTCGCACACACTTGCCGTAAGCTTGCCAACACGATACATTGCGCGTTTAGGTTCCCTCACAAACAGGAGTTCGAGTTGCTCGCAATTTTCCAAGCCGCAGGCTGGCCTATCTGGCTGCTGTTGATTGCCTCTATTGTTGCCACCGCGCTGATCATTGAGCGCCTGATGTATCTCCGCCGATCCCGCATCATTCCCAAGACCCTGCTGGACGAAGTCGTGCGCGTCTACCGCAGCGGCAGCATTTCCGCGGACATCGTGAACAAGCTGGAAAGCAGCTCGCCGCTGGGCGTGGTGCTGGCCGCGGCCCTGCGCAATGTCAATGCACCGCGCGATGTGATGAAGGAATCCATCGAAGAAGCGGGCAGCAGCGCCGCCCACACCCTGGAACGCTTCCTGACCACCCTCGGCACCATCGCCACGCTGGCGCCGCTGATGGGCCTGTTCGGCACCGTGGTCGGCATGATCGAGATCTTCGGATCCACCAGCGCTGCCGGCACCAACCCGGCCCAGCTGGCGCACGGTATTTCCGTCGCCCTGTATAACACCGGTTTCGGCCTGGCGATCGCGATGCCGACCCTGGTGTTCTACCGTCATTTCCGCGCCCTGGTGGACAGCTTCATCATCGACATGGAACAGCAGGCAGTGAAGTTTGTGGACATCGTCCACGACTCGCGCAAGTAAGCGGGGCGCCTCATGGCCATGAATTTCCGCAGGGGACAGAAGCGCGAAGATCCGGAAATCAACCTGATTCCGTTTATCGACGTGTTGCTGGTCATCCTGATTTTCCTGATGGTCACCACGACCTATAGCAAGTTCACCGAGCTGAAGATCACGCTGCCGACCGCGGAAGCGGAAAAGGCGCTGGAGAAGCCGGCCGAGATCAATGTCACGGTCGACGCCAAGGGCAATTACACCGTGAATAACCAGGCGGTGTCCTTCTCGAATGTGGCCGGCCTGGCCGAGCATCTGCGCGCGGCCGCCAAGCCGGGCGAGCAGCCGGTGGTCATCATCAACGCCGACCAGTTCGCCATGCACCAGATGGTGGTCAATGTGATGGAAGCCGCGCGCATCGCCGGCTTCGACAAGCTGACCTTCGCTGCGCAGACCGGCCAGGGCAAATAATGTCCTCCTCGCTGGAGAGCACGCTCAGCCGTGAGTGGCTGCGGCGCGGGCCGCTGGCGTGCGCGCTGTGGCCGCTCTCCCTCGTGTTCCGCTCGCTCGCCGCCGTGCGCCGGGGCATGTACGCCGCCGGCCTGTCGCGCGCCGCGCGCCTGCCCGTCCCTGTGGTCGTGGTCGGCAATATCTTCATTGGCGGCACCGGCAAGACGCCGCTGACCATCTGGCTGGTCGATGCTCTCCGTAACGCCGGCTACACGCCCGGCGTGATTTCGCGCGGTTTCGGCAGTGCGGCTTTGGCCGCGCCGCAGCTGGTGACGGCATCCTCCGCGCCGGCCGACGTCGGCGACGAGCCGGTTCTCATCGCGGCCCGCACCGGCGCGCCTGTCATGGTCAGCCGGCGCCGGGCGGAGGCGGGCAGGGCGCTGCTGGCCGCCCACCCCGAATTGGACATCATTGTCGCCGACGATGGCCTGCAGCATTACGCCCTGGCGCGCGACGTCGAAATCGTGCTGTTCGACGGCCGCGGCGTCGGCAACGGCTGGACTTTGCCCGCCGGCCCACTGCGCGAGCCGCCTTCCCGCCGCCGCGACTTCACCGTCGTCAACGCCCCCGAACTGACGCCGACCCTGGCAGCCAGTGTCGCCCCGCGCGCCGCCGGCGGCGCCGTGCCGGTGCAGATGGTGCTGGCCGGCGACGTCGCCGAGCGCCTGCTCGCCCCCTCGCAGCGCACCACGCTGGCCGAGCTGGCCGCACGCGGAGGCAAGGTGCTGGCGGCCGCCGGTATCGGCAACCCGGGCCGCTTTTTCGCCATGCTGCGCGCCGCCGGCCTGGAGCCGGAAGAACTGCCGTTGCCGGATCATCACGACTTCCGCGACAATCCCTTCGCCGACCGGAGAGCTGACGTTATTCTGGTGACGGAGAAGGATGCAGTAAAATGTCGACAAATTGAAGAACTAAGCAACGATCCCAGAATCTGGGTCGTTCCGGTCAGCGCCCGCATCGACCGTGCGCTGGCTGACCAAATTGTGGAGAAATGTCGTGGATGCACGTCTGCTTGATATCCTGGTCTGCCCTGTCTGCAAGGGTCCATTGGAATACGATAAGAAAAACCAGGAACTGATCTGCCGCGGCGACCGCCTGGCCTATCCGATCCGCGACGGTATCCCCATCATGTGGGCCGACGAAGCGCGCACGCTGCAGGACAGCACGGAGTAAGCTGTGTCCTTCATCGTCATCATCCCGGCCCGCCTGGCCTCGACCCGCCTGCCGAACAAGCCGCTGGCCGACCTGGGCGGCAAGCCCATGGTGGTGCGCGTGGCCGAGCGCGCCGCGCAATCCGGCGCCAGCCGCATCATCGTCGCCACCGACCACGAAGACATCAGGGCCGCCTGCGAACAGCACGGCGTGGAAGTTTGCATGACCCGTGCCGACCATCCGTCCGGCACCGACCGCATTGCCGAAGTGGCGCAGAAACTGGAGCTGCCAGCCGACGCCGTGGTGGTCAACCTGCAGGGCGACGAGCCGCTGATCGACCCCGCCCTGCTGCAGGCGGCCGCCGCCCGCATCGGCGCGGACGTGCCGATGGCCACCTGCGCCCACCCGCTGCATGAAGCGGCTGACACCTTTAACCCCAATGTGGTGAAAGTCGTGCAGGATAAACAGGGCCGCGCCCTGTATTTTCAGCCGCGCCACCATCCCCTGGCACCGCGACGCCTTTGCACAAACGAAGGACGCGCTGCCCTCCGGCTATACCCCGTTGCGCCATATCGGACTTTACGCCTATCGCAACGACTTCCTGCAAGCCTACCCGACGCTGGAAGTATCCCCGCTGGAAAGCATCGAAGCGCTGGAGCAGTTGCGCGTGCTGTGGCATGGCTATCCCATCGCCGTCCACGTGACCGCATCGGCGCCAGCAGCAGGCGTGGATACACCCGAAGACCTGGAGCGCGTGCGCGCCCACTACAAGTAGTCGAATAACCAACGGCCAATTTGGGTTCGGATTGGCGTTCCGGCTTACTTTTGTGGTAAGTTTCGTAGCAAGGTAGTCAAGGCAACCACATTATTTATATTGTTTTAGGAAATTTCATGCGTCTCATTCTGTTAGGAGCACCCGGCGCCGGCAAAGGCACCCAGGCCAACTACATCAAGGAAAAGTACAACATTCCGCAAATTTCCACGGGCGACATGCTGCGCGCGGCCATCAAGGCCGGCACGGAACTGGGCCTGGCTGCCAAGAAGGTGATGGACGCTGGCCAGCTGGTGTCCGATGACATCATCATCGGCCTGGTCAAGGAGCGCCTGAAGGATGCGGATTGCGCCAACGGCTACCTGTTCGACGGCTTCCCGCGCACCATCCCGCAGGCAGACGCCATGAAGGATGCCGGCGTGGCTGTGGACTATGTGCTGGAAATCGACGTGCCCGATGAGCAGATCATCGAGCGCATGTCCGGCCGCCGCTGCCATCCTGGCTCGGGCCGCACCTACCACGTGAAGTTCAACCCGCCCAAGGAAGAGGGCAAGGACGATGTGACCGGCGAGCCGCTGGTGCAGCGCGACGACGATAAGCCGGAAACCGTCAAGAAGCGCCTGGACGTCTACCACAACCAGACCGAAGTCCTGCTGGGTTATTACAACAAGTGGGCGCAATCGGGCGAGCCTGGCGCGCCAAAATACCGCAAGATCGAGGGCGTAGGCCCAGTCGAGGAAATCCGCGACCGCGCGTTCGCGGCGCTGTCCAACTAACTCGAGCGGGCCACTGGCCCGCTTTTTAATTTGCAGGTATGCACGCACGGCGGATCAATGATCCGCCCTACACGCCCCGTGCCGGGATGCACCGCGATGCGCGATCGACCGGAACGCGTTGTCGACGGATTCGCCTCGTGCCGGGACGCGTTCGTGGCGAATGGGCCTCGGCCCGGCATGCGTTGTGGACGGATTCGCCTCGTGCCGGGACGCGTTGGTGACGAATGGGCCTCGGCCCGGCATGCGTTGATGATGGATGCGCTCCCGGGCCGGGACGCGTTGGGATGGATGCGTTGCCGCGAGGCGTAGGGCGGATCATTGATCCGCCGCTGAACGGCCCGCGGCGTAACAAAAAATTCGGCGGAAAAACCGCCATTGAACGGCCCCCTGGCCGTTGCAGTATCAAAGGTTTGCAGTACGTAGTTCGGTTAGTGCCGCGCCCACAAGGCATGGTGGTTTCTGATTTCGTGATGTAGCACTTGATTCTAATAACAGAAGGGGGCAATTTATGGCAGCAAGTCTGTGGTTCGCGATAGCGTGCGGTGTGCTCGCGGTCGTCTATGGTTTGTGGGCACGCAACTGGATTCTTGGTCAGGACGCGGGCAATCCGCGTATGCAGGAAATCGCGACAGCCATTCAGCAAGGCGCAGCGGCCTATCTCGCGCGGCAGTACCGCACGATCGCCATCGTCGGCGTCGTGCTCCTCCTTGCCATCTTCTTCCTGCTCGGCTGGCAGACTGCGCTGGGCTTCTTCATTGGCGCCGTGCTGTCCGGCGCTTGCGGCTTCATCGGCATGAACGTCTCGGTGCGCGCCAATGTGCGCACGGCGCAGGCGGCATCGGTCGGCATGAACGAAGCGCTGAACGTCGCCTTCAAGGGCGGCGCCATCACCGGCATGCTGGTGGTCGGCCTCGGCCTGCTGGGCGTGGTGCTGTTCTATTGGCTGCTGACGGCGCAGGCCGCGCCCGGCGTCACGCCGCATGACGTGATCAAACCCCTGATCGGCCTGGCCTTCGGCGCTTCGCTGATCTCGATCTTCGCCCGCCTGGGTGGCGGCATTTTCACCAAGGGCGCGGACGTGGGCGCCGACCTGGTGGGCAAGGTCGAAGCGGGCATCCCGGAAGACGATCCGCGCAATCCCGCTGTGATCGCGGATAACGTGGGCGACAACGTTGGCGACTGCGCCGGCATGGCGGCCGACCTGTTCGAAACCTATGTGGTCACGCTGATCGCCACCATGCTGCTGGGCGCACTGCTGATCGTGAATGCGCCGACCCAGGCCGTGCTGTATCCGATGCTGCTGGGCGCCGTGTCCATCCTCGGGTCCATCGTCGGCTGCTCGATGGTCAAGGCCAAGCCTGGCAAGAAGATCATGTCCGCTTTGTACACCGGCCTGTGGTGGGCGGCCGGCCTGTCCCTGATCGGCTTCGTGGTCGTGACCTGGATGCTGTGGCCGGACGATGACATGCGCTACAAGATGCTGGGCGCCACGGTGGTCGGCATCGTGCTGACCGGCCTGATGGTCTACATCACCGAGTTCTATACCGGCACCGATTTCAGGCCGGTGCGCCATATCGCTGAAGCTTCCACCACCGGACACGGCACCAATATCATCGCCGGCCTGGGCGTATCGATGAAATCCACTGCCTGGCCGGTAATCGCTGTCTGCGTGGCTATCCTGGTTTCCTTCAAGCTGTCCGGCCTGTACGGCGTGGCGATTGCGGCGACGGCCATGCTGTCGATGGCGGGCATCGTGGTGGCGCTGGATGCCTATGGCCCGGTAACCGACAACGCGGGCGGCATCGCGGAAATGGCCGGCATGCCCGATTCCGTGCGCGCCATTACCGACCCGCTGGATGCGGTGGGCAATACCACCAAGGCCGTGACCAAGGGTTATGCCATCGGTTCCGCCGGCCTGGCCGCGCTGGTGCTGTTTGCCGACTACACGCACGCGCTGGAAACGCGCGAGTTGAAGATGACCTTCGACCTGTCCGACCCGATGGTCATCGTGGGCCTCTTCATCGGCGGCCTGATCCCCTACCTGTTCGGAGCCATGGCGATGGAAGCCGTGGGCCGCGCCGCCGGCGCCGTGGTGGTCGAGGTGCGCCGCCAGTTTAAGGAAATCAAGGGCATCATGGACGGCACCGGCAAGCCGCAGTACGACAAGGCGGTCGATATGCTGACCGCCTCCGCCATCAAGGAAATGATCCTGCCTTCGCTGCTGCCGGTGCTGGTGCCGATCCTGGTCGGCATGCTGCTCGGACCGCGCGCCCTGGGCGGCCTGCTGATGGGCACCATCATCACCGGCCTGTTCGTGGCAATCTCGATGACTACCGGCGGCGGCGCCTGGGATAACGCGAAGAAGTATATCGAGGACGGCAACCACGGCGGCAAAGGCTCCGACGCCCACAAGGCGGCGGTGACCGGCGATACCGTTGGTGACCCGTACAAGGATACCGCCGGCCCGGCCGTCAACCCGCTGATCAAGATCATCAACATCGTGGCCCTGCTGCTGGTGCCGCTGCTGCCGGCCACCGGCATGCTGTCGGTGACGATGGCGCCGATCCAGGCCAATGCGCCGATGGTGGCGCCGGCAACCGCCGCGCCGCCTGCTGCCACCGCGGCTGTCGCATCGGCGTCCGCCACCACGGCCGCCGTCGAAACGGCGCCCGCCACCGCGAAGTAGGGCGGCCGGCCAGCCCGCCGCCGCGCGCGGCGGTGTGGCGAATTGGACTATGATGGGAGCCAGGAGGCTCCCATGTTATTTCTGATCTCCAGCGCCTTCGCCGCGCTTGCGGGTGCGGCGCCCGCCCTCACACCCGAGCAGGAGGCGTACGCCCGCCTGCCGGTCTGCACCCTCAGCAAGGATGGCAGCCGCCTCGCCGTGGAACCCTGCCGCACCGCCCCGTCGAAAAAGCTGATGCCGCGCCGCCCGGTGCCCCAGCTGACCGATCCCATGCCGCGCATGGCCGCGCCGAAAAACACGGAGATAGCGCCGCCCGCCTGGGCGCCGACGCTGACGCCGGCCACGCCGCCGTCCGCCGTGGCGGCAGCCTCGGGCAATTTCACGCCGGGCAAGGCGACCGTCGTGCCAACCCTGCCGGCCCTGACACCGCTGCCCGGACCCAGCGCGCCCATTCCCGTCACCTGCGGACCGGCCGGCTGCCGCGACGCCGGCGGCACTATCTACAACAACCCGCAGGGCGTGAGCGTCAGCCCCACAGGAAAGCCTTGCGCCAGCAATGGAATGTGGATGACCTGCCCGTGATTCGCTACAATAAGCCCTGTTTGACGTTTACGTAACGTAAAGCAAGTCCATCAACGAATAGGGGAAGACATGCAGATCAAGGATCAGGTATTCATCATCACCGGCGGCGCGTCCGGCCTCGGCGCCGCAACGGCGCGCATGATCGTGGAAAACGGCGGCAAGGTGGTGCTGGCCGACGTGCAGGTGGAAGCCGGCGAGAAGCTGGCCGCTGAACTGGGCGGCAAGTTCGTCAAATGCGATGTGACGTCGGAAGCGGACGGCCAGGCCGTTGTCGCTGCCGCCACCGCCATGGGCACGCTGCGTGGCCTGGTCAACTGCGCCGGCGTGGCGCCGGCCGTGAAAACCGTCGGCAAGGATGGCCCGCACCGCTGGACGTCTTCCAGCGCACCATCAACATCAACCTGGTCGGCACCTTCAATATGTGCCGCCTGGCCGCTGATGCGATGTCCAAGACCGAGGCGGCCGAGTGGGGCGAGCGCGGCGTGATCATCAACACCGCTTCCGTCGCGGCCTTCGACGGCCAGATCGGCCAGGCTGCCTATGGCGCGTCCAAGGCCGCCGTCGCCGGCATGACCTTGCCTATGGCGCGCGACCTGTCCCGCAGCGGCATCCGCGTGATGACCATCGCGCCGGGCATCTTCGAAACCCCTATGCTGCTGGGCATGCCCGCCGAAGTGCAGGACGCGCTGGGCAAGATGGTCCCGTTCCCGCCGCGCCTGGGCAAGCCGTTCGAATACGCAAACCTCGCCAAGTCCATTATCGAGAACACGATGATGAATGGCGAGACTATCCGCCTGGATGGCGCGATCCGCATGCAGCCTAAGTAAAACCCAGGGCAAACCCTGGTGTCAGCCACGATGTGGCAGACACCTGTTCCGAGTCCGCGGCAATGAACAAGTGGCTGCCACATCGTGGCAGCCACTAGCCTTTCCGGTTTTAGGTTACGATGCAGTCTTGTCCCTGGAGAATGCATGATCCGCCTCAAAACCCTCGCCCTTGCAGCCGCGCTGCTCACCAGTTCCCTCGTTCACGCCCAGGACGTCGCCCAGCGCGCGCCTGAAATTGCCACCGGCTACCAGGAAAAGGCCGGGTGGAGCGCGCAGAAATACATGGTCGCCGCGGCTAATCCGCTGGCCACCGAAGCCGGCTACCAGATGCTGAAGCAGGGCGGCACGGCGCTTGACGCGGCCATCGCAACCCAGCTCGTGCTCACCCTCGTCGAACCGCAATCGTCCGGCATCGGCGGCGGCGCCTTCCTCATGCACTTCGACGGCAAGCGCGTGCAAGCCTATGACGGCCGCGAAACCGCGCCCGCCGCAGCCGACGAGCACCTGTTCCAGGACGCGAACGGCAAACCAGTCTCGCGCGTGGAAGGCGTGGTGGGCGGACGCTCCACCGGCGCCCCCGGCGTGCTGCGCATGCTGGAGCTGGCGCACAAGACCCACGGCAAGCTGCCTTGGGCCAGACTGTTCGAGCCGGCGATCAAGCTGGCGGAAGAAGGCTTCGCGGTCAGCCCGCGCCTGAACGCGCTGCTGACCTGGGACAAATACATCATCCGCGACCCGGTGGCAGCGGCCTACTTCTACGACAAGGAAGGCAAGCCCCGTCCCGTCGGCTACATCCTGAAGAATCCCGAGCTGGCAAAGAGCCTGCGCGAAATCGCGGCGGGCGGCGCGGATGCCTTCTACAAGGGCCGCATCGCGCGCGATATCGCGGCCAAGGTCGCATCCATGCCACCAATCCGGGCAAGCTGACTGTCGCCGACATCGCCGGCTACCAGGCGAAGGAGCGCGAGCCGGTGTGTTCCGACTACCGCGCCTATACCGTGTGCGGCATGCCGCCGCCGTCGTCCGGCGGGATTGCGATCGCGCAGATTCTCGGCCTGCTGGAATCGAAGAATATCGGCGCCTATGCACCGAAGGATGGCGTGCTCACGGCCGATGCGGTGCACCTGATGTCCGAAGCCGAGCGCCTGGCCTATGCGGACCGCAACCGCTATGTCGCCGATACCGACTTCGTGCCGCTGCCGGGCAAGGGCGTCTCCTCGCTGCTGGACAAGACTTACCTGCTGCAGCGTTCCAGCACCATTGCCGACAAATCCATGGGCCGCGCCCGCGCCGGCACACCGCCTGAGGTGAAAGTGGCCTGGGGCGACGATACGGCGCTGGACAAGCCATCCACCTCCCACCTCGTGGCGCTCGATGGCTACGGCAACGGCCTGTCGATGACCACGTCCGTGGAAGACGCTTTCGGCTCGCGCCAGATGGTCGATGGCTTCATCCTGAACAACCAGCTGACCGACTTCTCTTTTCGATTCCGTCGACGAGAACGGCCCGGTGGCCAACCGCGTGCAGGCCAACAAGCGTCCGCGTAGCTCGATGGCGCCGACGCTGGTGTTCGACAAGCAGACCAAAAAGCTGGTGCTGGCCACGGGCTCGCCGGGCGGCTCGACCATCATCAACTACGTGGCCAAGGTGCTGGTCGGCACACTGGACTGGAACCTGAACGTGCAGCAGGCCATCAGCCTGCCCAACTTCGGCAGCCGCAACGGCCCGACCGAACTGGAGGCAGGGCGCTTCCCGCAATCGGTCGTCGACGAACTGAAGGCGCGCGGCCACGATGTGCGCCAGATGGAGCAGAATTCCGGCCTGCAGGGTTTGCAGCGCATGCGCAAGGACGGCAAGGAGTTCTGGTTCGGCGGCGCCGACCCGCGCCGCGAAGGCATCGTCCGCGGCGATTGATCCGCCGTGCAAGCGCCGTCGTGGACGTGTTAATCTTTCCGTATGGGACAAAAAAAGAAGACAGGACTGATCCTGACGGGGGGCGGCGCCCGTGCGGCCTACCAGGTCGGCGTGCTGCAGGCCGTCTCGGAAATCCTGTGGGAAGAAGGCTGGCCGCCGGCGCGCTCGCCTTTCCAGGTCATTTGCGGCACCTCGGCCGGCGCCATCAACGCGACCGCGCTGGCCTGCCGCTCCGATAATTTCGGCGAAGGCGTGCAGAAGCTGCTGGACGTCTGGAACAATATCGAAGTCGAACAAGTCTACCGCGCCGACTCGCTGGGCGTGCTGCGCTCCGGCGCGCGCTGGCTGTCGCTGCTTTCCTTCGGCTGGCTGCTGCGCAAATGGCGCGCGGCGCCGCCCCAGTCGCTGCTGGACAACACCCCGCTGGTCAACCTGATGCACCGCATGCTGGACTTGCCGCGGCTGGACGCCAACCTGCAGGAAGGCCTGCTGCACGCGCTGGCCGTTACGGCGTCGTCCTACACCGGCGGCCAGCACATCACCTTCTACCAGACCGCCGCCGAAATCGCGCCCTGGATCCGCATGCAGCGCGTGGCGATGCAGGACCAGATCGGCGTCCAGCACCTGCTGGCGTCGGCCGCGATTCCCTTCATCTTTCCGGCCGTGCCGCTCTATCTCGGCGGCCACCTGGAATACTGCGGCGACGGTTCGATGCGCCAGCTGGCCCCGATTTCGCCCGCCATCCACCTCGGCGCGGCCAAGGTGCTGGTGGTGGGCGCGGGCGCCTGACCGAACCGGCGCGCCAGGCCACGGAAACGCCGCGCTATCCGAGCCTGGCGCAGATCGCGGGCCATGCGATGTCTTCCATCTTCCTGGACGGGCTGGCGGTCGATATCGAGCGCCTGAACCGCATCAATCACACGCTGTCCGTGCTGCCGCAGGAGCTGCTGGACAACACCCCTCTGCGGCCCATCGAGCTGCTGGTGATCGCGCCCTCCGAACGGCTGGACGACATCGCCATCCGCCATATTGCAAGCCTGCCGGCGCCGATCCGCACCATGCTGTCCGGGATTGGCGCCACCGAAGCGCGCGGCGCGGCATTGGCGTCCTACCTGCTGTTCGAGTCCAGCTACACCAAGGAGTTGATACGCCTCGGGCAGCACGACACGCATGCGCGGCGGGCCGATGTCATGGCGTTTTTTGAGAGATAGTAGAATTGCTCATTTTGCAGCGTTGCCGAGTAAACTTTTGCCAGCTTTTCCCTCCCTGCTGAAATCCCTTGCCGCCTTCGGACTGGCAGGCTGCGTCGCGTTGTCCGCAGTGGCGGCGCCGCCGCGCACGCTGCGCTTCGACCAGCTCGATGTGGAAGACGGCCTGGCCCAGGAATCCGTGCTCGCCATCGCGCAGGACAGGCAGGGCTTCATGTGGTTCGGCAGCCAGGCCGGCCTGTCGCGCTACGACGGCTACCGCGTCACCGTGTACCGCAACATCGTGTCCGACCGCCGCAGCCTGGCCGAGAACTGGGTGGGCGTGCTGCATATCGACCCCAAGGGCCGCATGTGGGTGGGCACCGATGGCGGCCTCGATCTGTTCGATCCCGTCACCCAGCACTTCACACACTTCCTGCCGCAGGAGCCGGAGAAGCGCGGCAGCGGCAACCGCCATGTCAGCGCCATCATCGATGACGGCGCCGACGGCCTGTGGGTGGGCACGCGCGACGGCCTGCAGCGCTTCGACCCGTCCACCGGCCGTTTCACGATCTGGCACAATGAAAAGAACAAGCCGGGCAGCCTGTCGCACGACCAGATCAACGGCCTGGCGCGCGACCGCGAGGGCAGGCTGTGGATCGCCACGGCGGCCGGCGTGGACATGCTGGCGCCCGGCGCCGGCGAATTCCGCCATTTCCCGCTTGAGCCCAGCGGCGGCACGCGCCTGGCGCCGCAGTCCCTGCTGCTGGACCGCGATCACGTGCTGTGGGTCGGCACCCAGAACAATATCGAGCAATGGACGCTGGACGGCGCCGTACCGCAGCGCCGCCGCCTGGGCGCAGCCGAGGGCCTGCCTACCGGCCTGGTACGCCGCATCTACCAGGATATCGACGGCGCGCTGTGGATAGGCACGCAGAACGATGGCCTGTTCCGCTGGCGCCCTGCCGAAGGGCGCTTCGTGCAATACCGCCACCAGCAGGGCGACCCGCACGCACTGGCCGACAACTACGTCTACTCGCTGTTCCGCGACCGTGTCGGCACGCTGTGGGTCGGCACCTGGTACAACGGCGTGAGCCGGGTGGACCTGGGCAGCGGCGGCTTTTCCCGCCTGGTGAAGGACCCCGGCCGTCCGCGCTCGCTGACCGACAACAAGGTGCGCGGCATCGTCGATGCGGGCAATGGCAAGATCTGGGTCGGCAACAGCGACGGCCTGAATTACTACGATCCGCTGAACGGCGAAACGGTGCTTTACCGCCTGCCGGAGAGCGCCGGCTTCGCACAGAACATCACGGCGCTGGCCAGGGATCCCAGGGATCCGGACGGCGCGCTGTGGGTGGGCAGCCGCCAGGGCGTGCGCCGCTTCGATACGAAAACCCGCCGCTTCGGCCCCCTGATGTTGACCCACGGCGATCCCGAGAACGACACCGTGCGCTACATCTACGGCGACAGGCAGGGCGTGCTTTGGGTTTCCACGCGCGCCGGACTGCACCGCCTGGACCCGGAAAGCGGCGGCGTGCTGACCTACCGCCACGATCCGGCCGACAGCAACAGCATGGCGGACAATGTGGCGCGCCCGGTGCTGGAAGACCGCCGCGGCAACCTGTGGGTGGGCACTTTCAACGGCCTCGATCTGCTGGACCGCGCCACCGGCCGCTTCACGCACATCCGCCACAACCCGGGCGACCCGAACAGCCTCAGTCACAATGAAGTGCACTTCCTCTACGAGGATGGCGACGGCACGTTGTGGGTGGGCACGGCGGCGGGCCTCAACCGCATGGAGCGGCGCGGCGACGGCAGCGTGAGCTTCCGCCGCTACCTGCGCAAGGATGGCCTGGCGGACGATGCGATTGCCGCCATCCTGCCCGGCAAGGAAGGGCAGCTCTGGCTATCCACCAACACCGGCATCTCGCGCCTGGATACGCGCAGCGGCCAGGTGCGGAATTACTCGGGCGCGGACGGCACCATCGAAGGCGCCTACTTCGACGGCTCGGCCCTGCGCGCGGCGGATGGCACCCTGTACTTCGGCGGCTTCAATGGCATCACGGCCTTCGATCCTGCGGATGTGCGCGAGAACAGCGTGGCGCCCACGGTGGCCATCACGGACTTCCAGATCTTCAACAAGTCCGTGCGGCCGGGCCAGGCCGGCAAGGTGCTGAGCGCGGCCATCGAATACACCAGCGAGCTGTCGCTGCGCGAGCAGGATTCGGTGTTTGCGCTGGAGTTCGCGGCCCTGCATTACGCCGCGCCGCAGCGCAACCGCTTTGCCTACCAGCTGCAGGGTTTCGACAAGGACTGGGTGGTCACCGACGCCGGCAAGCGCTTCGCCACCTATACCAATCTCGATCCGGGCAGCTACCTGTTCCGCGTGAAGGCCGCCAACAAGGATGGCATCTGGAACGACAACGCCGCCACCTTGCGCATCACGATCGAGCCGCCGCTGTGGAAGACCTGGTGGTTCCGCGGCATCGCGGGCCTGCTGCTGGCCGGCGTGGGCTACGGCGTCTATCAGGCGCGCGTGCGGGTTCTGAGTCATGCGCGGGCAAGGCTGGAGCAGCAGGTCAGCCTGCGCACGGCGGAAGTGGAACTGAAGAACAAGCTGCTGCAGGAGCAGAAGCGCGAACTGGAACAGCGCGACAAGAACCTGCGCCAGGCCAAGCAGCGCGCCGAGGAGGCCACGCGCCAGAAGTCCGAATTCCTGGCCAATATGAGCCACGAAATGCGCACGCCGCTGGCCGGCGTGATCGGCATGCTGGGCTTCGCGCTGCGCGATGCGGCCCTGAAGGAGCGCACGCGCGACCAGATCGAGCGCGGCCAGGCCAACGCCCAGTCGCTGCTCACCATCATCAACGACCTGCTGGACTTCTCCAAGATCGAAGCGGGCAAGCTGGCCATCGAGCATATCGATTTCGCGCTGGCCAGCGCGGTGGAAAACGTGGTGAGCCTGTTTGCCGAGCAGACCACCACCTCCACCGTCGGCTTCCGCGTGGAGTTCGATCCCGCACTGCCGCCTTTCGTCGTGGGCGACCCCACGCGCCTGCGCCAGGTGCTGGTCAACCTGGTCGGCAATGCCTTCAAGTTCACCGAGCAGGGTGAAGTGCGCCTGCATGTGGAGCTGGTGGAGCAGGAAGGCATGAAACCGGGCTGGCACCTGATCCGTTTCACCGTGCAGGATACCGGCATCGGCATCCCGCCCGACGAGCTGCCGCGCCTGTTCGAGCACTTCGAACAGGGCGATACGACCACCACCCGCCGCTACGGCGGCACGGGCCTGGGCCTGGCGATCTGCCGCCAGCTGGTCGACCTGATGGGCGGCGAGATCGTGGCGGACAGCCAGCCGGGCGTGGGTTCAACCTTCAGCTTCACCATCCCGCTGCCGAACGGCGTGGCGCCGCCGCTGGTGCCGCACGTGCCGCGCAAGGCACATAGCCACCAGCTGCGCGTGCTGTGTGCGGAAGACTTCCCGACCAACCAGATCATCATCCGCATGATGCTGGAGGAGCTGGGCCACAGGGCCGACATTGTCGGCAATGGCGCACTGGCCGTTGCCGCCTGCGCCCAGGCCCGCTATGACCTGATCCTGATGGACGGCCGCATGCCCGAAATGGATGGCCCGACCGCCACGCGCCTGATCCGCTCCGGCGGCCCGCACGAGGCGCCGGTGCTGGACCAGGAATTGATGATCATCGCGCTGACCGCCAACGCCAGCGAAGAAGACCGCAGCCGCTACCTCGCCTCCGGCATGGACGATTTCCTGACCAAGCCGATCGACGAGGGCGCCCTGCATTTCCAGCTGAGCCGCGCCATCGAGCGCCAGCTGCAGCGCGGCATTGCGCTGCCGCCGATGCCGCACAAGGAAGCGCGTCCCTCGATCGCGGAACTGGACGCGATGTTCGGCGTGGGGGACATGCCGGAAACGGCCACCATCCTGCCGCCGGGCAGCCACGCGGCGGACGCCATCAAGCTGCGCCTGCGCGACGCCTTCATTGCCGACCTGCCGGCCCGCCTGCGCGAACTCGACGCGGCGCTGGCGGCAGCCGATGCCGATGCGGCGGGCCGCCTGTTCCACGGCATGAAGGGCAGTGCGGCTTACCTGGACGAAGCGGAATTGCGTGCGCTGTGCACGGAGCTGGAAAAGGCGGCTGACCGGGCCTTGTGGCCCGCCATCCAGTCCAAGCTGCCGCGCCTGCGCGTGCTGTTGGACCATGTCGTGGCGCCGCCGCGCCACTGAGCAGTGCATAATGGCGGCTGTGCGAACGCACACTGTGGAGATTGTTGAATGAAAGTGCTGGTAGTAGATGATGATGTCGTGTCGCGCATGGTGCTGATGCACCTGATCGATGGATGCGGCAAATTTGAGATTGCGGAAGCCGAAGATGGCGCCGACGCGTGGGAGCAGCTGGAGGCCGGCCTGCGCCCTGCGATCTGTTTTTGCGACCTGCGCATGCCGCGCCTGTCCGGCATGGAGCTGCTGCAGCGCGTGAAAAGCCATCCGGAACTGAGCGGCTTGCCCTTCGTGCTGGTGTCTTCCGCCACTGACAAGGAAACCGTGCAGCAGGCCACGCTGGCCGGCGCTGCCGGCTATATCGTCAAGCCCTTCCAGTCCGACCAGGTGCGCGTGCATCTGTCGGCCTTCCTCGACCAGGCGGCGCAAGGCTACCAGCACCGTGCCGAAGAACCGGCCGACACCCAGCTGCGCCTCGGCATCAGCGCCGACCGCCTGCTGGTCTACCTGGCCGGTTTCCAGAACCAGATCACCGCCGCCGGCAACGAACTGCAGGCCTTGCTCGCGCGCGGCGAGCAGCAGGAAGCCCGGGCCCGCATCGACCGCCTGCACGCCGGCTGCGTCACCCTCGGCCTGACCGGCGCCGCCGCCGTCCTGCACGACTCGCAGCTGCACAACGACTCCGTGCAAGCCGCCCTGTCCGACGTCATCCGCGCCGTCATCCAGCAAAGCTCCCTGGTCCGCCAAGCCGCATAATCCGCCCGCCGCCCGCCGCCGTGCCTTCTGCCTCACCACTGGCGCGTAGGGCGGATCATTGATCCGCCGTTTTCGCGCTTGCCACAAAATTACTTTAGGTTTAAAGTAACCGCGTGCAGCCTGAATTCAACCTCCCACCACCCCCAGGGCGACCATGAACAGACCAACTGCAATCGAACCGAGCGCGCATCTCGATCAGTTCGCGCGCCAGCATCTCCCTCCGCAGGACCAATGGCCCGACCTGGTCTTCGACCTGCCGGAGCTGCAATACCCTTCCCGCATGAACTGCGTCGCCGAAATCCTCGACCGCGCGGTAGAGCAGGGCAAAGGCGCGCGCATCGCCCTGCGCGGCGAGCATGAAACCTGGACTTACGCCCAGTTGAAGGAAAAAGTCGACCGCATCGCCCACGCGCTGCGCGGCCCGATGGGACTCGTGCCCGGCAACCGCGTGCTGCTGCGCGGCGCCAACCACCCGATGATGGCAGCGGCCGTGCTGGCCGTGCTCAAGGCCGGCCTGATTGCCGTCCCCACCATGCCGCTGCTGCGCGCGCGCGAGCTGGGTGTGATCATGGACCGCTCCAAAGTCAACGCCGTGCTGTGCGCCGACGCCCTGCACGAAGAAATCGAAGTCGCGCCGACCCGGCCGGACAAGATCGTCTACTTCAATGGCGACAGCGGAGAAGGCTCGCTGGAAGCCCTGATGGCGCAACAGCCCTCAAGCTTCGAACCCTGCGACACGTCAGCGGAAGACATCTGCCTGATCAGCTTTACCTCCGGCACCACAGGCGTCCCGAAAGGCACGATGCACTTCCATCGCGACGTGCTGGCCATCTGCGACTGCTTCCCGCGCCACATCCTGCAATCCGAACCGGACGACCTGTTCATCGGCACGCCGCCGCTGGCCTTCACCTTTGGCCTTGGCGGCCTGCTGCTGTTCCCGTTGCGCATCGGCGCAGCGGCCGTGCTGCTGGAAAAGCTCACGCCCGAAGGCTTGCTGCAGGCGATCGAGCAATACAAGGCCACGATCTGCTTCACGGCGCCCACTTTCTACCGCCAGATGACGGCGCTGGTCGGCAAGTATGATCTCTCGAGCCTGAAGAAATCCGTCTCCGCCGGCGAAGCGCTGCCGGTCGCCACGCGCGAAGGCTGGCAGCAGGCCACGGGCCTGCGCATGATCGACGGCATCGGCGCCACCGAGATGCTGCATATCTTCATCTCGGCCGCCGGCGACAATCCGCCCCGGCGCAACCGGCAAGCCGATTCCCGGTTACCGCGCCTGCATCCTGGACCGCGCCGGCAATGCCGTCGGCCCCGGTGTGATTGGCCGCCTGGCCGTGAAAGGCCCGACCGGCTGCCGCTACCTCGATGATCCGCGCCAGAAGGACTATGTGCTGAACGGCTGGAACCTGACGGGCGACGCCTACGAAATGGATGCGGACGGCTACTTCTTCTACCGTTCCCGCACGGACGACATGATCATCTCCGCTGGCTACAACATCGCCGGCCCCGAGGTGGAAGACGCCTTGCTGCGCCACCCTGCGGTGGCCGAATGCGGCGTCGTGGGCGTGCCGGACGAGGAACGAGGCCAGATCGTCGCCGCCCATGTAGTGCTGAAGCCCGGTTTCGAAGGAACGCCTGAACTGGCGGCTGCGCTGCAGGACTTCGTCAAGGAGCAGATCGCGCCCTACAAATACCCGCGCCAGATTCGCTTCCTGAGCGCCTTGCCACGTACTGAAACCGGAAAGCTGCAGCGCTTCAAGCTGCGAGGAGCCTGATGAATATTGTTTGTATCGGCGGCGGGCCGGCCGGCCTGTATTTCGGCCTGCTGATGAAAAAGCAGAACCCGGCCCACCGCATTGTGATCGTGGAACGCAACCGGCCTTATGACACCTTCGGCTGGGGCGTGGTGTTCTCCGACCAGACCCTGGGCAACCTGGTGGCCGCCGACGAACCCACCGCGCGCGAGATCCTGCAGTCCTTCAATCATTGGGACGATATCGACGTTTCTTCAAGGGCCAGAAGGTCACCTCCGGCGGCCACGGCTTCTGCGGCATCGGCCGCAAGCGCCTGCTGAACATCCTGCAGCAGCGCTGCGAAGAGCTGGGCGTGGAGCTGGTGTTCGAGTCGGAAGTGATGGACGACCAGGAACTGGCCGCGCGCTACGAGGCCGACCTGGTGATCGCCTCCGATGGCCTGAACAGCCGCGTGCGCGCCCGTTACGAATCGACCTACCAGCCCATGATCGAAGCGCGCCAGTGCCGCTTCGTGTGGCTGGGCACCACGAAGAAGTTCGACGCTTTCACCTTCGATTTCCAGGAAACGCCTCACGGGTGGTTCCAGGCCCACATCTACCAGTACGACGGCGAGACCTCGACCTTCATCGTCGAAGCGCCGGAAACCGTGTGGCGCGCGGCGGGGCTGGAAGAGATGTCGCAGGAAGAGACGATGGCCTTCTGCGAAAAGCTGTTTGCCGAGCGGCTGGAAGGGCACAAGCTGATGTCCAACTCGGCCCACCTGCGCGGCTCGAACGTGTGGATCAAGTTCCCGCGCATCGTCTGCCAGCAGTGGGTGCACTGGAACGACAAGGTGCCCGTAGTGCTGATGGGCGACGCGGCGCACAGCGCCCACTTTTCGATCGGCTCCGGCACCAAGCTGGCTCTGGAGGATGCGATCGAATTGACGCGCTGCTTTGCCGCGCATCCCGGCGACATCGCCGCGGCGCTGCGCGAATACGAGTCCGTGCGCGCCGTTGAAGTGATCAAGATCCAGAGCGCGGCGCGCAACTCGATGGAATGGTTCGAGAACGTGAAGCGCTACACGGCCATGGAGGCGCCGCAGTTTGCCTACTCCATGCTCACCCGCAGCCAGCGCCTCTCGCACGAGAACCTGCGCCTGCGCGACGCCGGCTATGTGGCGCGCTACGAGCAGTGGCTGGCCGAACGTGCCTATGCGGAGGCCGGCCTGCCGCTGCCGCCCTCCGGCTCGCCAACACCGCCGCCCATGTTTACGCCTTACCGCGTGCGTAGCCTGCTCCTGAAAAACCGCATCATTGTCTCGCCGATGGCGCAATACAGCGCGGTGGACGGCTGCGTCGGCGACTATCACCTGACCCACCTCGGCGCCCGCGCCATGGGCGGCGCCGCGCTGGTGATGGCCGAGATGACCTGTGTTTCCGCCGATGCGCGCATCACGCCTTTCTGTCCCGGCATGTACGCGCCCGCGCACATGATGGCTTGGAAGCGCATCGTCGATTTCGTGCATGCCAATACGGACGCCGCCATCGGCCTGCAGCTCGGCCACGCCGGCGCCAAGGGCTCTACGCGCGCCATGTGGGACGGCATCGATATGCCGCTGGACAAAGGCAACTGGCCGCTGCTGTCGGCATCCCGGCACCAGTACCTGCCGGGCATTTCGCAAGTGGCGCGCACGGCCACGCTGGAAGACATGAACCGCATCGTCTCCGACTTTGTGCGTGCCACGCGCATGGCGGACGAAGCGGGCTTCGACTGGCTGGAACTGCATTGCGCGCACGGCTACCTGCTGTCGTCCTTCATCTCGCCGCTGACCAACCAGCGCGGCGACGAATTCGGCGGCAGCCTGGAAAACCGCTGCCGTTTCCCGCTGCGCGTGTTCGCGGCCATGCGCGCGGTCTGGCCTTCGCATAAGCCGATGAGCGTGCGCATCTCGGCGCACGACTGGGTCGAAGGGGGCATCACGCCGGACGATGCGGTGCGCATTGCGCAGCTGTTCAAGGCGGCTGGCGCGGACATGATTGATTGCTCGTCCGGCCAGGTCAGCAAGCTGGAAAAGCCAGTGTTCGGCCGCATGTTCCAGACGCCGTTTGCCGACCGCGTACGCAATGAAGCGGGCATCGGCGCGATCGCCGTCGGCTCGATTTTCGAGGCCGATCATGTGAACGGCATCATCGCTGCGGGGCGCGCGGATTTGTGTGCGGTGGGGCGTCCCCATCTCGCCAATCCAGCGTGGACGCTGGGCGAGGCCGCGCGGCTGGGCTATCGTGAGCTGTGGTGGCCCAAGCAGTATTTGGCCGGCAAGGCGCAGCTCGAGCGCAATCTCGAGCGCGAACGCCAGCTTGCCGCGGCCAGCGCTGGCCTCACGCCGCAGCAGCTGGCGGCCAAACTACTGGAGGGTTGACGATGACGCTGTCCGGCAAACACGCATTCATCACCGGCGGCGGCCGAGGCATCGGCGCCGCCTGCGCCCGCGCGCTGCTCGCGCAAGGCGCTTCCGTCACCATCGCCGGCCGCGACCTCGACACCCTCGAGCGCACGGCATCCGCGCTCGCCGCGCAACACGACGCGCCCGCTGCGTCCAACCCCGCCGCAACGCTCGCCGCGCCCGCCGACGCCACTGCGCCGCCGCACGGCGCGATCGCCACGCCCGCCGGCCCCCGCATCTTCGTGCACCAGCTGGACGTAGCCGACGAAGCCTCCGTCCGCGCCGCAATGCAAGCCGCGGCCGAAGCGCTCGGCCCCATCGCCATCCTGGTCAACAATGCAGGCCAGGCGCAGCCCGCACCTTTCGCAAAGACCACCAGCGAACACTGGCAGCAAATGCTGAACGTAAACCTGACCGGCGCCTTCCTCTGCACGCAGGCAGCCTTGCCGCACATGCTGGAACAAGGCTGGGGACGCATCATCAACATCGCCAGCACCGCCGGCCTGAAAGGCTATAAATACGTCAGCGCTTACGTCGCCGCCAAGCACGGCCTGGTCGGCCTCACGCGCGCGCTGGCGCTGGAGCTGGCAACGAAGAACATCACGGTGAACGCCGTCTGCCCCGGCTACACGGAAACGGACATCGTGGCCGGCGCCATCAGCAATATCATGCAAAAGACAGGACGTAGTGAAGAGCAGGCCAGGGCAGAACTGGCCGCCGGCAACCCGCAGCAAAAGCTGGTGCAGCCGGACGAAGTGGCGAATGCGGTGGTGTGGCTGTGCCATCCCGCTTCGTCCGCAATGAACGGACAATCCATCGCCGTCGCCGGCGGCGAAGTCATGTGAGGGATACGATGCTCGACCTCTCCAGTCGCCTGCAGGACGAACACCACCAGTCGCTCAAACTCTGGCTGCGCATGCTCTCCTGCACCACCAGGATCGAAAACGAAATCCGCAGCCGCCTGCGCACGCAGTTCGGCATCACCTTGCCGCGCTTCGACCTGATGGCGCAGCTGGAACGCTATCCGGACGGGTTGCGCATGGGCGAATTGAGCAAGCGCATGATGGTCACTGGCGGCAACGTCACCGGCATCACCGACCAGCTGGAGCAGGAAGGCCTGGTCGCGCGCGTGCCCGATCCGAACGATGGCCGCGCCTTCAGCGTCAAGCTCACGCCCACCGGGCGCACGGCCTTCAGCCAGATGGCGCTGGTGCACGAGCGCTGGGTGGCTGAACTGCTGCAGGACATCTCCACCGAAGACAAGGCCCAGCTGATCGACCTGCTGTCGCAGATGAAGGGCCATCTCAATAAGGACACACCATGAAATACCTCCAGGGCCAGCCGCAAGAGCTGCCGGGCAACCGCGCCCGGTTGGCAGGCTACCAGGCCAGGCACTTCCTGTTCAGCGTTGCCGGCGGCGTCGCCACGCTCACGCTGGACCGCCCCGAGCGCAAGAACCCACTTACCTTTGAATCCTACGCCGAGCTGCGCGAGCTGTTCCGCGCACTGGCCTATGCGGACGATGTGAAAGCCATCGTCATCACCGGCGCCGGCGAAAACTTCTGTTCCGGCGGCGACGTCCACGAAATCATTGGCCCGCTGACCAGGCTCGATATGCCCGGCCTGCTGGCCTTCACGCGCATGACGGGCGACGTGGTGAAAGCCATGCGCGCCTGCCCGCAACCCGTGATCGCGGCCATCGACGGCGTTTGCGCCGGTGCGGGCTCGATGCTGGCGCTGGCGTCGGACATCCGCCTCGGCACGGAGCGCAGCAAGACCGCCTTCCTGTTCACGCGTGTGGGGCTGGCCGGCTGCGACATGGGCGCCTGCGCGCTGCTGCCGCGCGTGATCGGCCAGGGCAGGGCGTCGGAACTGCTGTACACGGGCCGCTCGATGTCCGGCGCCGAAGGCGAGCGCTGGGGCTTCTACAACAGCCTGCACGCGCCGGAATCGCTGCTCAAGGCCGCGCAGGATTTTGCCCAGGGCCTGGCGGACGGTCCCACCTTTGCACACGGCATGACCAAGAAGATGCTGCAGCAGGAATGGAATATGGGCGTGGACGAAGCCATCGAAGCCGAAGCCCAGGCCCAGGCCATCTGCATGGCCACCAACGATTTCCATCGCGCCTACCATGCCTTCGTGGCGAAGCAGAAGCCGGTGTTCGAGGGCGATTGAAATGACCGACAAATCGTATCTGAGCTGGCCATTCTTCGAGCCGCGCCACGCTGAACTGGAGCGGGAACTCGACGCCTGGGCCGCGGCCAATGTGCGCGATGCCCACGGCCACGACGTCGATGCGCAATGCCGGGACCTGGTGCGCGCCCTCGGCGCCGCCGGCTGGCTGCGCCACGCGGTCGGCGGCACGTCCGGCGCCGGCGCGGCCATCGACACGCGCGCCATCTGCCTGATCCGCGAAACGCTGGCCCGCCATAACGGCCTGGCGGATTTCGCCTTCGCCATGCAGGGCCTGGGCTCCGGCGCCATCAGCCTGTTCGGCAGCGTGGAAAACAGGCGCGAATACCTGCCGCGTGTGGCAGCCGGCGAAGCGATCGCCGCCTTCGCCCTGTCCGAGCCCGAAGCCGGCTCCGACGTCGCCGCCATGCAATGCGCGGCGGTGCAGGAAGGCGATCACTACGTGCTGAATGGCGAAAAAACCTGGATCTCGAACGGCGGCATCGCCGATTTCTACGTCGTCTTTGCGCGCACCGGCGAGCAGCCCGGCGCGCGCGGGATCAGCGCCTTCATCGTGGACGCCAACACCCCCGGCTTCGAGATCGCGGAGCGCATCGACGTGATCGCCCCGCACCCGCTGGCCCGCCTGCGCTTCAACAACGTGCGCGTGCCGGCCGCCAAGCGCCTGGGCGAAGCAGGGCAAGGCTTCAAGGTCGCCATGGCGACGCTGGACGTGTTCCGCACGTCGGTGGCTGCCGCCGCATTGGGCTTCGCGCGCCGGGCGCTTGACGAGGCGATGGCGCGGGCCAAAGGGCGCAAGATGTTCGGCCAGACGCTGGCCGACTTCCAGCTGACACAGGCAAAGCTGGCGCAGATGGCGACCGGCGTGGACAGCAGCGCGCTGCTTACCTATCGCGCCGCCTGGCAGCGCGACCAGGGCGGCAAGGTCACGAAGGAAGCCGCCATGGCCAAGATGACCGCCACCGAAACCGCGCAGCAAGTGATCGACGCCGCCGTGCAAATGTTCGGCGGCCTGGGCGTGGTCAGAGAGCAGCCGGTGGAGCGCCTGTACCGCGAAATCCGCGCGCTGCGCATCTACGAAGGCGCCACCGAAGTACAACAATTGATCATCGCGCGCGAAATGCTGCGCGAAGCGTAAGGAGCTGGTATGCAAATTCTTCAACCGCCGGGCTGGGCGAGGCCGCGCGGCTACTCCAACGGCATCGCGGCGTCCGGCCGCATGGTATTCGTCAGCGGCACCGTGGGCTGGGATGCCGACGGCCAGTTCCAGACCGACGATTTCGCCGGCCAGGTACGCCAGGCGCTGCATAATATCGTCGCCGTGCTGGCCGAAGCGGGCGCTCGCCCCGAGCACATTGCGCGCATGACGTGGTACGTGGTGGACAAGCACGAATACATGAACGCCTATAAAGAAATCGGCCAGGCGTACCGTGATCTGATAGGCAAACACTATCCCGCCATGACGGCCGTCGAAGTGGCCGGCCTGATGGAGCCGCGCGCGCGGGTGGAGATCGAAGTGACGGCAGTCGTGCCCACATAATTTTTCTAAAGTGCTATATTCGGCGGTGTTTTTACAGACGCTGAAGAGAGGTGCCACCATGGCCCAGCATTTCCCGCGCCTTGCCGGAGCCGCGTTTGCGGTGCTCGTGCTCAGCGCAAGCGCTCCCGTCCATGCCGCCACGCCGCTATTGAGCGAGTCGGACAAAAGCCAGCTCGCCAAGTGGCTGGGGCAGGGACCAATCGAACTGGAGCGCATCTACAAGAAGCGCATCGGACAGACTGCCGCGGACTTCCACGCAGCGGTCGATGGTAAAGGACGTACCTTCGTGGTCATGGAAGCGACCACGGAGTTGGGCGACACATTCCTGGTGGGCGGCTACAACCCCCAGAGCTGGGATTCCTCGGGGCGCTTCCATATCACGACCGATCAGTCGCAGCGCGTCGGCTTCATCTTCAACCTGACTTCGCGCCAGCTGCACATCCAGACGCCGCGCACTTACGCGCTGGATACGGTCGGTTCCTTCCAGACCTTCAATGACGCCAAGCTTGGTCCCGTGTTCGGCGCCGGCCACGATCTGTACGTGCCGTTCGACCTGACCAATGGCGGTTATTCGAGCATGTATTCGTATATCGATCCGGCACGCAGCAACTTCGATTCCAGCCTGCTCGATGGCCGCGATTTCACCAAGCCCAATGTCACCTTCGGCGATATGGAAGTGTTCACCATCGCCGTCCCCGAACCGGCTGCATGGATGATGCTGCTGCCGGGGCTGGGCCTGCTAGGCTTCATGCGGCGCTCGACGCCAGCAGGGTCTTCCGGAATATCTCGACCAGCGGCCGCAGGTTGACCTTGTGCCATGCCGCCCACAGCGGCGTGCGGTAGGTGAACCAGGACAGGTCGCGCAGCACGACCCCTTGCGGCGCCTGGTAGCGCAGGCTTTGCTGGATCATCGTCAATCCCAGTCCCGCCGCAACCAGGCCCAGTGCGGCCAGCGGTTCCGTGGCTTCCATCCGGATCTGCGGCGTGAAACCGGCGCGGGCGCAGGCGGCGACGAAGTTATCGTGGCCCAGCGAGCTTTCCTTGTGCAGCACCCCTATCCACTTTTCCGCACCGAGGTCGGCCGGCGTGAGGTTCAGCATGGTCGCCAGCGGATGGCCTTCGGGGATGGCGAGCAGCATCGGGTCGTTCAGCACCTGGGCATACTCCAGGTCCGGATCGTCCGGCGCCGGCGGTTCGCAGACCAGGGCGATATCCAGGCTGCGCTGGCGCAGTCCTTCCAGCTGTTCCGCCGAGTGGTAGTTATACAGCGCCACGTGGACGGCGGGACGCTCTCCGCGCAGCTCGCGCAGGGCATTCGGCAGCACGCCCGAATGCATGGCGTTTTCCAGGTAGCCGATGCAGAGGCCGCCTTCATCGCCCCGTCCCAGGCGTTTCGCCAGCGATTCGAGGCGGTTGGCGTGGGTGAGAAAAGCCTTGGCCTCGGCGAGGAAGGTGCGGCCGTCGCGCGTCAGGTAGATGCGCTGCTGGGAGCGCTCGAACAGGATCAGTCCCAGCTTTTCCTCCAGCTGCGCGATCTGGCGGCTGAGGGGCGATTGCGAGATGTGCAATTTTTCCGCGGCCCGTCCCACGTTTTCCTCTTCGGCGACGGCGACAAAATAGTGCAGCTGGCGTATATCAAGCATTTCAGACCTCCCGGGACTCAAGTGTCGCATATTCCGTCTTGGACAGACTTATGTTCGCTATCTAGACTGGGCTCTACCAACTTACCTCATGGAGAGCACAATGAGTATCAAAGACAAACTGATCGGCACCAATCCCCTTGGCTTCGGCACTGCACCGCTGGGCAATATGTTCCGCAACATCCCGGAGGCGGAAGCCGAGGCGACGGTGGACGCGGCCTGGGAACAGGGCATCCGCTACTTCGATACCGCGCCCTTCTATGGCGCCGGCCTGTCTGAGATCCGCCTTGGCAAGGCGCTCGCCAAGCACAAGCGCAGCGAGTATGTCTTGTCAACCAAGGTCGGCCGCCTGGTCCTGGACGAAGTCGAGGACGCCAAGGCGCGTGACCTGGGCGAGAAGGGCGGCCTGTTCGAGCATGGCTTGCCGAACAAGATTGTCAACGATTACACGGCTACCGCCACCCTGCGTTCGATCGAGGACAGCCTGAAGCGCCTCGGCACCGATTACCTCGATATCGTCTATGTGCACGATGTGGCGCAGGACTTCTACGGCGATGAATGGCTGGCCAAATTCGAGGAAGCACGCACCGGGGCCTTCCGTGTGCTGACCCAGCTGCGCGAGCAGGGCGTGATCAAGGCCTGGGGCCTGGGCGTGAACCGCGTCGAGCCGCTGGAACTGACGCTCGACTTGCAGGAAGCGCAGCCGGATGGCTTCCTGCTTGCAGGCCGCTACACGCTGCTCGATCACGAGCGCGCCCTGCAGCGCCTGATGCCGGCGGCCATAGCGCGCAACGTGGACATTGTCGTCGGCGGCCCTTACAGCTCGGGCGTCCTGGCTGGCGGCAGCACCTTCGAGTACCAGCAGGCTTCGCCTGAAGTGCTGGCACGGGTGGAGCGCATCAGGGCGCTGGCCGCGCGCCACAATATCAGCGTGAAAGCTGCAGCACTGCAGTTCGTGCTGGCCAATCCGGCCGTGGCTTCCGTGATCCCTGGCGCCAGCCGTCCCGAGCGCCTGCTGGAAGACCGCGCTGCGCTGGCGGAGAAAGTGCCGGCGGACTTCTGGCGCGAATTGCGCGAGCAGGGCCTGGTCGCTGCCAACGCACCGCTGCCGGCGTGAGGTGGATCATGGCGAATGCATCTGCACACATCGAGATCCCGGCGTCCGCGGACAAGGTATGGCAGCTGATTGGCGGCTTCGACGCGCTGCCGGACTGGCTGCCCTACATCCCGCAAAGCGAACTGAGCGAAGGAGGGCGGGTACGCACGCTGGCAAATCCGAACGGCGAGGCGATCGTGGAGCGCCTGCTGTCCTTCGATGAGGAAGGGCGCAGCTACAGTTACGCCATCCTGTCCGCGCCGTTCCCGGTGACCGGCTACCGCTCCACCTTGCGCGTGCTGGAGGCGGGCAACCATGCCCGCGTCGAATGGTCCGGCCAGTTCACGCCCGCCGGCGTCAGCGACGACGAAGCCGTCCGCCTTTTCCGCGGCATCTACCAGGACGGTCTCAAAGCGCTCGCAGCCTCATTCAGTCCAGTCAAGTGAACCAGGTGCCTGCCACATCGTGGCAGGCACCAGCTTCTGGTCCTGGTTTCACAGCCTGACCTCGTCTACGTGGCGACCCCGTCCCTAGCTTTGTGCTACCTTGCCTAACAGTGTTGTCATATTGATATCACTTGGCAACATTGGGCTTGGGCAATTGTTCGCCCAGGCTTAGGGCGCGGCGCCGCGCACGATCGGCGCCTGCAATTGTTGACATTGCTTAACGGGGTCCACAATGAAGAAACTACCTCAGAAGTTGGCTGCGGCGGCTGCTGCATGCCTTTTGGCGGGAAGCGCTTTTGCCGATATCGGCACGGCGTCCGTCAATGATGTAACGCTGAACGGCAGTCCCGCAGATGCCTTTGCCTACCAGGCAGGGTGGAATCCGCAGGCCGGTCCGAATGGCGACACCAGCGGTTTCGGCACCACCTTTGATGCCTTTGGAACCGGCTCGGCATGGGATCTGCTGGGCAAGAAGGACGGCAGCACGCCCTTCAGCACTACGGGACCGCTATCCTTCACGCTCACAGGGTCCGGCAGCAGCGGCACCTGGACCGTGACCAACACCAGTGCCACGCAGAACATCCAGCTGGACCTGGTCTTTGCCCTGCACGCGGGGAACCAAGGGGGCGCCTGGCTGTTCGATAACCAGGCCATCGCCGCCGGCCAGACGCTGAACGGCACCTGGCAGATGAACTGGACCGTCGGGAATAACGGAGCCCATCCGGACTTCTCCAACGCAACCGTGTTTGGCCGCGATATGGCCACCACGCCGGTCCCCGAACCGGCAACCTACGGCATGCTGCTGGCAGGCCTGGGACTCGTCGGCGCCATCGCGCGTCGCCGCCGCGGCGAGTAATTCGCCGATGTAACAAAAGTACGTAGTAGCGTGATTCGCGCGCAGGCCCGCTGATTTGGCCGCCAGCCGGCCGGCGCAAATTCTTTCAAATGATTCCCGCCAGGTGGATAATGATCCCGACGGTGAAGGTCAGGTTTGCGAAAACCAGGCCGCACAGCCAGCGGATATCCTTACGCAATTCAGCAAATCCGCGCCCTATCGCAGCACGCTGCTCGGCAAAGCCACGCTCTGTGCTGACGCGAAGGGCCTCGATCACATGCTCAAGCCGGTCGATATCTTTCCTGTTGTTCTCCACTTCCGCCTCAACTTTGGCAACGCGTTCTTCAAGGTCCATATAGGCCTCCGCAGCGTGATATACCGCCAAGGTGGCGCAATTGCGCGGAAAGCATATTGAGTTAGGACAGGGGACGTGGGGATAAGTTCCCGGGGAGGGCGCCGTGGTCCCCCCGACTGGAATCGAACCAGTATCCCACGCTTAGGAGGCATGTGCACTATCCATTGTGCTACGGGGAGGACGCAAAGCGAGCGCAATTATAGCCGACGGCGCGGCAGTTGTTACAATGCTCGTTTATCCCACAGATTTCATCCCCTCATGGCAGTCGTTTCCCTCTCTTCCGCGCAGCTGGCATTTGGCCACCATGCGCTTCTCGACCACGCGGAATTTTCGCTGGAAACCGGCGAGCGCATCGGCCTGATCGGCCGCAACGGCACCGGCAAATCCTCGCTGCTGAAGATTATTTCCGGCCGCATGAAGCTGGACGATGGCCTGCTGGTCATGCAGCAGGGCCTGAAGGTCGCCTATGTCGAGCAGGAGCCGCAATTCGAGCCGGAGATGAGCGTGTACGACGCGGTGGCGGCCGGCCTCGGCGAGTTGCCGGCGCTGGCGAAGGAATACGAAGGACTGACCGGCCAGCTGGGCCAGGGCAACGACGATGCGGTCATGGAGCGCATGCACGAGATCCAGCTGAAGCTGGACGCCGGCGATGCCTGGAACCTGAAGAACAAGGTCGAACAGACCCTGGACCGCCTGAACCTGGGGGGCGACGCGAAGATGGGCACGCTGTCCGGCGGCATGCAGAAGCGTGTGGCCCTGGCGCGCGCCCTGGTCGCCGCGCCGGACGTGCTGCTGCTGGACGAGCCGACCAACCACCTCGACTTCACGTCCATCATGTGGCTGGAAGGCTTGCTGCGCGACTTCAAGGGCAGCATCCTCTTCATCACCCACGACCGCTCCTTCCTCGACAACGTCGCCACGCGCATCGTCGAACTGGACCGCGGCAACCTGATGTCCTACCCCGGCAACTTCAGCGCCTACCAGACGCGCAAGGCCGAGCAGTTGGCCATCGAGGAAGTGGAGAACGCCAAGTTCGACAAATTCCTGGCGCAGGAAGAAGTCTGGATCCGCAAGGGCGTGGAAGCGCGCCGCACCCGCAATGAAGGCCGCGTGCGCCGTCTCGAAGCCTTGCGCGCGCAGCGCTCGGTGCGCCGCGACCAGCAGGGACAGGTGCGCCTGGAAGTGGCGTCCGGCGAGCGCTCGGGCAAGATCGTGGCGGAACTGGAAAACGTCGACAAGGCTTACGGCGAGAAAGTGATCGTCAAGGACTTCAGTTCCATCCTCATGCGCGGCGACAAGGTCGGCCTGATCGGCACCAACGGCGCCGGCAAGACCACGCTGCTCAAGCTGATCCTCGGCGAAGAACAGCCGGATTCGGGCGCCATCAAGCAGGGCACGAAACTGCAAGTCGCCTACTTCGACCAGATGCGCGCCCAGCTCAATGAAGAAGCCAGCCTGGCCGACACCATTTCGCCCGGCTCCGACTGGGTCGAAATCAACGGCCAGAAAAAGCACGTGATGAGCTACCTGGGCGACTTCCTGTTCGCGCCGGAACGCGCCCGCTCGCCGGTGCGCACCCTGTCGGGTGGCGAACGCAACCGCCTGCTGCTGGCGCGCCTGTTCGCCAAGCCCGCCAATGCCCTGGTGCTGGACGAGCCGACCAACGACCTTGATATCGACACACTGGAACTGCTGGAAGAACTGCTGGAGGATTACAGCGGCACCGTCTTCCTTGTCAGCCACGACCGCACCTTCCTCGACAATGTGGTGACCCAGGTTATCGTGGCCGAAGGGCAGGGCAGGTGGAAGGAATATGTGGGCGGCTACAGCGACTGGGAACGGGTGCGCGATGCGGCGCCCGCACCGGCGGCGTCGGCAGCGAAAAAGCCCGCGCCAGCCGCCGCAGCGCCCGCCGCCGCCGCGCCCGCAGCCAAGCCGAAAAAGCTCAGCTTCAAGGAGCAGCGCGAACTGGAAGAATTGCCCAAGCTGATCGCCACGCTGGAAGACGAGCAGAGCGCGCTGAACATCACCCTGTCCGACCCCGACTTCTACAAGAAAACGCCGGGCGAAGCGAAGCGCCTCAATGAGCGCATCGGCCAGATCGAGGAGGAATTGATGATGGCGCTTGAGCGCTGGGAAGAGATCGAGTCGCGTAACAAAGTTTGATCTGCATCAATATAGTTTCTTGTCCCATTTCCAAACCGCACTTTCGTGCGCGCCAGCTCAGCAGGACATTGTAAGATCTGCAAAACCTTTCACGAGGAGGCAGATCCACAATGTCAGTCCAGCACCCGGAACCACCGATCGCAGGAGCCGCAGCGGCGCACAACGCCGCTGACACGGCAACGGGCGGCGTCCTGCCGCGCGTGCTGCCCTTCGCCATCTACCTCGGCTTCATCGGGGTACAGGATGTGCTGGAGCGGGCGGGCCTGACCGGCGACCAGCTGCGCTGGCTATATGCCGTGAAGATCGGCGCCGTGCTGCTGGCGCTGCTCGCCTGCCGCCGCCATTACACCGAACTGACCCGCGCCCGCCTGGGCGCCGGCATGGCCGCCATCTCGGCCGTGGTCGGCGTGCTGGTGCTCGCGCTGTGGATCAGCCTGAACGCGGACTGGATGCAGGTCGGCGTTTCCACTGGTTTCAATCCCACCGATGCGGCAGGGCGCATCGACTGGTTGCTGGTCGCACTGCGCATCGGCGGCGCGGCCCTTATCGTGCCGGTGATGGAGGAACTCTTCTGGCGTTCCTTCCTGCTACGCTGGCTTGAACGGCAGCATTTCCTCTCTGTACACCCTTCACAAGTGAAGGTTAAAGCTGTCGTGATCACGGTGCTACTATTCGGCATCGAACACAACCTGTGGCTGGCCGGAATGGTGGCCGGCGCAGCCTACACCCTGCTCTATATGCGCAGCGGCACACTATGGGCGCCCATCCTCGCCCATGCCGTCACGAACGGTCTGCTGGGGGCGTGGATCCTCGCCACCGGCAACTGGACATACTGGTAAAAAGAAGGCTCTCTCATGCACAAACCTTTGTCCCCATTGCGGCTGATTCCATTGGCCTGCACGCTTGCCGCCGGTGCGGCCCATGCCGATATCAGCGACACCATCAAACCTTTCGTCCAGGTGGCTTACACCTATGACGACAACCTGCTCCGGCTGCCCGACAATACGCCGCCGGACTTCCAGCGCTCGGACAAGGCCACGCAAACCATCGCCGGCTTCCTGCTGGACCGTCCTATCGGCCGCCAGAAGCTGACGGGGCAGGCGAAAATCTCGCGTGTGACTTTCGATCACTACGACCAGCTCGACTACAACGGCAAGGACTTCAGCCTGGATTGGGCCTGGGTCCTCGGCAACCACCTGGACGGCAATGCCGGCGGCAGCTATTCGCAAACGCTGACTCCGTTCAACGACTTCCACAGCGATGACCGCAACCTGCGTACGCAGCGCCGCGAGTACGTGAATGGCGGCTGGAAATTCCATCCGAGCTGGCGTGCGCGCGCCGGCTTCCAGCGCTACAAATACAGCTACGAGCTGCCGGCCCAGCGCATCAATGACCGCAACGAGGACCTGACCGAAGCGGGCATCGATTACCTGGCGCCCAGCGGCAGCAAGGTCGGCTTCGTCGTGCGCCGGCTGAAGGGCACTTACCTGAACGAACGCCGCCTCGGCACCGCCTTCCTCGACGAAGGCTATACCCAGGACGAACTGAAGGCCAATATCAACTGGCTCTACAGCGATATCACGCAGCTGACCGTGCTGGCCGGCTACGCCAAGCGCAAGCATGACCAGTTCACTTCGCGCGATGCCAGCGGCGCCAACGGCCGCGTAACGCTGACCTGGAAGCCGCGCGTGAAACTGAAATTCCAGGCCGACGCGTGGCGGGATTTCTCCGCCGTCGAATCGACTCTAATCAGTAACAGCCTGAATCGCGGCGCCAGCGTGGCGGCGAACTGGGAAATCACTTCCAAGGTTTCCGCCAATGCCGCCTACCGTCACGAGAAGCGCCAGTTTGAGCCGGTGGGCAATGTCGTCTTCACCGGTGGCGACAGCGATACCACCAAGAACAGCAGTGTGGGCCTGCAGTACATGCCGACCCGCAATATCCAGCTGAACCTGAGCGGCTTCCACGAGCGCCGCAGCGGGGCGCCGCTGATCGGCACCGGCAGCTACAAGGCCAAAGGCGTTTCGTTCAGCGCCACGGCACAGTTTTGAAACACGCAGTAACGGGAACCAGCAATGACTGTCAATGATTTACCCATCGTCGCATTCTTTCAGCGGGTGCTGGACCCGCTGATTATCATGGGCACGCTGTACGCCACCTCGGTGCTGTACGGCGAACCCTTCACCGGCTATTCGCTGGTGTTAATGGTGTTGGCCTTTTTTATTTCGTCCTCGGTGTACCAGCACGTGGACCCTTACCGTACCTGGCGCTCGGGCCGCATCCTGGCCTATTCGCGCGATATCTTCATGGGCTGGTTCGTCACGGCCCTGATCCTGGTCTTCCTCGGCAATGCCAGCGGCCTGGCCTACCACTATGAAGAATCGGTGGTGCTGAGCTGGTTCTTTGCCACACCGTTTGCGCTGCTGTTCAGCCACCTGGCGGCGCGCAAGGTCAGCGTCGATCCCGCCAAGGCGAGCGAAGTGCGCTCGGTGCTGATTGTTGGCGCCAATGATGTGGGCGCGAAGTTTGCCCGCACCATCGAGCGCTACCCCAATCTCTTTCTCAGCGTGCGCGGCTTCTTCGATGACCGCATGGAAGAGCGGCGCCCGAGCGACCTGCACTATCCCGTGCTGGGCAAGATGAGCGAAGTCGCGCCCTATGTGCGCGAGAACAATATCAAGATGATCTTCATCAGCCAGCCAATCTCGGCCCAGCCGCGCATCCGCAAGCTGCTGGACGAGCTGCAGGACACGACCGCATCCGTCTACTTCCTGCCGGACATCTATGTGTTCGACCTGATGCAGGCGCGCTTCGACAACGTCGGCGGCATGCCTGTCGTTGCCATCTGCGAGACGCCCTTCATGGGTTTCAACAGCTGGCTCAAGCGCGCCAGCGACATCGTGCTGGCCAGCGTGATCCTGCTGATGCTGCTGCCGGTGATGAGCGTGATCGGCCTGGCCGTGTGGGCCAGTTCGCCCGGTCCCATCATCTTCCGTCAGCGCCGCTACGGCCTGTATGGCGAGCAGATCATCGTCTACAAGTTCCGGTCGATGAAGGTGACGGAAGACGGGGCGCAGGTGGTGCAGGCCAAGGTCAACGATTCGCGCCTTACGCGCATCGGCGCCTTCCTGCGCCGCACCTCGCTCGATGAATTGCCCCAGTTCATTAACGTACTGCAGGGTTCGATGAGTATCGTGGGGCCGCGCCCGCATGCGGTCGCGCACAATGAGCAGTACCGCAAGCTCATCAAGGGCTACATGCTGCGCCACAAGGCCAAGCCGGGCATCACCGGCTGGGCCCAGGTCAACGGTTTGCGCGGCGAAACGGAAACGCTGGACAAGATGGAAGCGCGTATCCGTTACGACCTCGACTACCTGCGCAACTGGTCGCTATGGCTCGACCTGTGGATCATCTTGCGCACGGTAAAGGTTGTGCTCGCGCGGCAAAACGCGCATTGAATTTTTTCATTGCTTTCAATCGTGCGCGGCAGTATGCCCGTTAAAATTGCATCATAAAGTTGCTATTTTGTCTATTTGCAACATACCGGAGGACTTATCTTGAACTACTCACTCAACAAGCGAATCCTGAGCGCCGGACTGGTTGTCCTCACCGCCGCCGCCATGACCGCATGCGGCGAAAAGGCCGAGAAAAAGCCGGGCCAGGCGCTCGCCAGCGTCAATGGCGAAGAGATCACCGTGCTGCAGCTGAACGATGAACTGTCGCGCAGCAATGCGCAGGCAGCCAACCTGGAAACCACGCGCAAGCAGGTGCTGGAAGCGCTGATCGACCGCCAGCTGCTGCAGGGCGAAGCGGCCAAGGAAAAGATCGACCGCGACCCGAAAGTGGTGCAGGCCATCGAGCGCGCCAAATCGCTGATCGTGGCCCAGGCCTATATGCAGAAGCGCGTGGGCACGCTGGCCAAGCCCACCAAGCCGGAAGTGGAAACCTACTTCAGCCAGAACCCGCAATTCTTCACCAACCGCAAGCAGTTCGACATGCGCGAACTGGTGGTCGCCACGCGCGACGTGAGCGACGACATGAAGACGGCGATGGATTCTTCCAAGTCGCTGGACGACGTGGCCGGCTGGCTGGACCAGCACAAGATCAAGTATGCGCGCGCCCAGATCAGCCGCACCAGCTCGGACTTGCCGCCGGAACTGTCGGCCAAGCTGCTGGCGATGCCGAAAGGGCAGATGTTCATCATCCGCGAGGGTGAGCGCAGCATGCTGATCTCGATTGCCGACATCCGCCCGGCGCCCGTCACGCTGGACGTGGCAACGCCGCAGATCGAGCAATTCCTGTATGCGAAGAAGAACAAGGAAGCGGCCGAAGCCGAAATCAAGCGCCTGCGCTCGACGGCCAAGATCGCTTACATGAACCAGGCCGGCGGCACCGGCACGCCGGCGGCAGCGCCGGCCACCGCCGCCGCTCCGGGCACGGCAACTGCCGCGCCGACCCAGTCGGCGGACGCCACGCCGGCCGATGGCGCCCGGCATGAAATAAACGAACGCGGTGTGGCCGGACTCAAATAAGTCCGTCCATTTTTACGTGAAGAAGAAGGGAGAACGATTATGAAACGACTGATGATGTGGATGATGGCAGTCCTGCTGGGCCTGTCCTTCGGCATCGCCCAGGCGGCGGATATCACGCTCGGCCCTGGTGACGTGGTGAAAGCCTCCGTTTACGGCAATCCCGACCTGGCCATTGAAACGCGCATCAGCGATGCGGGCCGCATGACCTTCCCGCTGGTCGGCGAAGTCGATGTGAACGGCCTTACCGTGCAGCAGGCGGAAAAGAAAATCGTCGGCTTGCTGCAATCGGGCGGCTACGTGAAGAAGGCGCAGGTGAACCTGATCGTATCGCAGGTCGCCAGCGCGCAGGTGTCGGTGCTGGGCATGGTTAACCGTCCCGGCCGCTATCCGCTGGAAGGCGGCAAGCGCGGCGTGATGGACATGCTGGCCCAGGCCGGCGGCTTCAATGCCGACGGCGGCGACGCGGTGAGCCTGGTGCGCACCCGCAACGGCGCCACCACCAAGACCGTGGTCGACGTCATCGATATCGTGCGCAACGGCGGCACGAACAAGGACCTGGAACTGGCGCCCGGCGATGTGATCTATGCCGAACGCAGCCCGCGCTTCTACATCTATGGCGAAGTGCAGCGCCCCGGCGCCTTCCGCCTGGAACGCCAGATGACGGTGGCGCAGGCGCTCGCTGTCGGCGGCGGCCTGACCCCGCGCGGCACCGAGCGCGGCATCAGCGTCAAGCGCCGCAACGGCGATGGCTCCCTGCATGTGGTGAACGTGAAGAACGATGACCTGGTGCAGGTGGACGACGTCATCCTGATCAAGGAAAGCTGGTTCTGACCGGCGAAAGGATAATCAATGAATTTCGCCCAGTTTCTGTTGATCCTGCGCGCCCGCAAGCGCATTGTGCTGCTTACGCTGCTCGTGACGGTGTGTGCCACCCTGGTTGTCAGCTTCCTGCTGCCCAAGACCTATAAGGCAACCAGCTCGCTGGTAATGAATTTCAAGGGCATCGACCCGCTGACCGGCCTCACCCTGCCGGGCCAGCTGCTGCCCGGCTACATGGCCACCCAGATCGACATCATCAGCAGCAAGAATGTGGCGCTGCGCGTGGTGGACCAGCTGAAGCTGGCCGACAGCCCGGCCGTCGTGCAGCAGTTCAATGACTCGACCGGCGGCCAGGGCAATGTGCGCGACTGGCTGGCCGAGCTGCTGCAGAAGAAGCTCGAGATCGTGCCGTCCAAGGAAAGCTCGGTGGTGGACGTGACCTTCAAGGGTTCCGACCCGCAGTTCGTGGCGGCCGTGGCCAATGCCTTCGCCGACGAATACATGAAGATCAGCGTGCAGCTGAAGACCGACCCGATGCGCAAGGCCACGCGCTACTTCGATTCCCAGCTCAAGTCGCTGCGCGACAACCTGGAGGTGGCGCAGTCCCGGCTCTCCAAGTACCAGCAGGATCATGGCATTGTCAGCGTGGATAACCGCCTGGATGTGGAGAACACGCGCCTGAACGACTTGTCCACCCAGCTGGTGATGGCGCAGTCGCAGTCGATGGAAGCCAATTCGCGCCAGTCCGTTGCCCGCGGTTCGGGCGGCGAGTCGCCGGACGTGGCCAACAGCCCCGTGGTGCAGAACCTGAAACTGCAGCTGGCCACGGCGGAAACCAAGCTGGCGGAAGTGAGTGGCCGCCTGGGCCGCAACCACCCGCAGGTGGAAAGCGCCCGCGCCGAAGCCGAGCGCCTGCGCCGCGCCCTGCGCGACAACACGGCCGTGGCCATGGCCTCCGTCAGCAACAACGCCGGCATCTTCGCCCAGCGCGAAGCGGCCCTGCGCGCGGCGCTGGCCGAGCAGAAGTCCAAGGTGCTGGAACTGAACCGCAGCCGCGACGAGCTGAATGTGCTGAACAAGGATGTGGAAAGCGCCCAGCGCGCCTTCGACAATGCCTCGCTGCGCTTCTCCCAGACCCGCATCGAGGGCGGTTCCGACCAGGCGGACGTATCGGTGCTGAATCCGGCCGTGCCGCCGATCGAGCCGGCTGGTCCGAAGATCATCCTGAACACCGTGCTGTCGCTGTTCCTGGGCAGCATGCTGGGCATCGGCCTGGCCATGCTGGCTGAAATGTTCGACCGCCGCGTGCGTTCGGCTTCCGACCTGACCGAAGTGGTGCAGATCCCCGTGCTGGGCGCCATCGACTGGAATCCGCCGAAGCCGCGCCGCTTTGGCCCGCTGCGCCTGAATCCGTCGCGCCAGCTGCGTTTGAATTGATATGGAGCCCGCAATGAACCATCCCTATCCCATCAATCCCGGCCTGCATGGCGCGCGCCAGGCCAGCATCGGCACGCTGCTGCTGGAGGCGGGCAAGATCACGGCGGAGAATGCCGAGAACGTGGCCGCGCTGCAGCAGGAAGAGGGCATCCGCTTCGGCGAAGCGGCCCAGCGCCTGGGCCTGGTCAACGAAGCCGACATCCAGCAGGTGCTGGCGCGCCAGTTCGATTATCCCTATGTGCAGGTGGGCGAGAAGCAGTTCTCGCCCAAGCTGGTGGCGGCCTTCCAGCCCTTCAGCCGCCAGGTGGAAATGCTGCGCGCCGTGCGCGGCCAGCTGATGATGCGCTGGTTCGCCCGCGGCCGCAAGGCGCTGGCCATTGTCGGCGCCGGCCCGGGCGACGGCGCCAGCCTGTTTGCGGCCAACCTGGCCGTGGTGTTCTCCCAGCTGGGCGAACGCACGCTGCTGGTGGATGCCAACCTGCGCCATCCGGCGCAGCAGGAAATCTTCGACCTGCATGGCCGCAGCGGCCTGTCCGACCTGCTGGCCGGGCGCGCCGGCATGGAAGCGGTGGCGCCGGTCGATGGCTTCGTCTCGCTGTCCGTGCTGCCGGCCGGCACCCAGCCGCCCAATCCGGCCGAGCTGCTGGCGCGGCACGCCTTTACCGGCCTGAATGCGCAGCTGGAACTGTCACACGATATCGTGCTGTATGACGTGCCGGACCTGGCCACCGCGTCCGACGCGCTGCCCGTGATCGCGCGCGCCAAGGGCGTGCTGCTGGTGGTGCGCAAGAACAAGACTTCGCTGTACGACGTCGCTGCCGTCGGCGAACAGGCGGCGCAGGCGGGCGCCGAAGTGGTCGGTTCGGTGCTGGTCGACTTCTGATCATGGAACCGACACTGGCCGTCCGTCATAACAGCCTGGATGCGCTGAAGGCCGTGCTGCCGGACTGGTGGCCGGTCCTGCTGGGCATGCTGGTGCTGTTCGTGCCCACCTTCCACACGCTGTTCACGGGCCTGTGGGCGACCGAGGAGCAGGCCCACGGGCCCATCATCCTCGGCCTGTCGCTGTGGCTGATGTACCGCAACTGGTCCGCCATGATGGCGCGCACCGAAGGCCAGCCGCCGCTGGCGGCCGGCTGGGTGATGCTGGGTGCGGGTCTGCTGCTCTACATCCTGGGGCGCTCGCAGGGCATCATTGCCTTCGAGATCCTGTCCTTCGTGGTGCTGCTGGCGGCCGTGCTGATGCTCAAGTGCGGGCGCGGCGCGCTGCGCGTGCAGTGGTTTGCTTTCTTCTTCATGCTGTTCATGGTGCCGCTGCCCGGCC
Organism: Pseudoduganella sp. UC29_106; assembly: GCF_044055365.1. Classification (NCBI taxonomy): domain Bacteria; kingdom Pseudomonadati; phylum Pseudomonadota; class Betaproteobacteria; order Burkholderiales; family Oxalobacteraceae; genus Pseudoduganella; species Pseudoduganella sp. UC29_106. The sequence goes on from NZ_CP171977.1 coordinate 1,658,101, forward strand.
CCGTGGTCAGCATGCTGACCATGCCGATGAAAATGGCCGTGTCCTGGGCCACCGAGCACATCCTGTTTGCGCTGGGCTATCCGATTGCGCGCAGCGGCGTGATCCTGCAGGTGGGCCAGTACCAGCTGCTGGTGGCCGATGCCTGCGCCGGGCTGCAGACCCTGCTGACCCTCGAGGCGCTGGGCCTGTTCTACCTGAACGTGGTGCGCCACTCGTCCACCTTCCGCAACGTGACGCTGGCCACCCTGATCATTCCGATCTCGTTTACGGCCAATGTGATCCGCGTGATCACGCTGTCCCTGGTGACCTACTACATGGGCGATGCGGCGGGGCAGGGCTTCCTGCACGGCTTTGCCGGCATGGTGCTGTTCGTTACCGCGCTGGTGCTGATCATCGGCGTTGATTCCTTCCTTCAGTGGTTCGTCAAATGGCGCAATTCATGAAAAAGTCGATGATGGTGAGCCTGGCTCTCGGCGCGCTGATGGTGTCATCGGCAGCCGTGACCAAGGTGGTCACGCCATCGGTCAAGATGGCGGATGCGGGCGGGCGCTTCAGCCTGCCCTCCATGGTGCCCCAGTCCTTCGGCGAGTGGCATGAGGATACTTCCATCATCCCGCTGCAAGTCGATCCGGCCACGCAGGCCAAGCTGGACAAGATCTACAACCAGACCCTGTCGCGCACCTATGTCAACCGGGCCGGGCAGCGCATCATGCTGTCCATCGCCTATGGCGGCGACCAGGGCGACAATATGGGCGTGCACAAGCCGGAAGTGTGCTACACGGCGCAGGGCTTCGACGTCAGCGGCGCCAGGACCGGCAGCATCAATACCGGCTACGGCGCCTTGCCCGTCAAGCGCCTGTATGCCGTGGCCGGCGCGCGCAACGAGCCGATCACCTACTGGATCACGATCGGCAAGAAAGCCACGCTGCCCGGCATGGAGCAGCGCCTGCAGGAACTGCGCTATGGCCTGACCGGCATGGTGCCGGACGGGATGCTGGTGCGCGTCTCGAGCATCGGCGCCGACGCGCCCGCCGCCTACGCGCTGCAGGAAAGCTTCATCAACGCGCTGCTGCGTTCGATGGATGAAGCGTCCCGCATCCGCCTGATTGGTGTGTTTGACGCATGAAGCTGCCTTTCTTCCGCAAACCAGCAGTAGCCGGCGGCGCCATTCCTTCGGCCAGGCCCGGCGGGCCGCTGCGCCGCGCGCCGGACCGCGGCATCCCGCTCATGCTGCTGCTGCCTTTCCTGGTGCTGGCGGCCTTCGTCGGCATGGTGGGCGGCCTCGATTCGCCGGCCCTGGTGGCCATCATCGGCTCGGCCGTGCTGTCGGTGCTGCTGCTGTTCGTGCTGCCGCTGTACGGCATGTTCCTGTGCCTGTATGTGCTGACCTTCCTCATACAGGGCTCGGCCCTGTACTTCCTCGGCTTCAAGTCCGCCACCTGGCTCGCCTTTGGGCTCGCCATCCTGTTCTTCTGCCGCGCGCTGCTGGACCTGGTGACCAAGCGCCAGCGCAATGCGCGCACCATGCAGGGCGACGGCTCGGTGGTCGTGCTGGCGGCCGTGCTATTCATCGCCTGCTTCGCCCTCAGCCTGGTGTTCAACCGTACGCCGAAGGCGCAGATCGCCTCCGGCATCAAGGCAACGCTGCCGATGTTTTCCGTGCTGTTTGCGCTGTACTGGTTCCAATGGAAGGAATTGCAGCTGGTGCGCATCTGGAAGCTGTTTTCCATCATCGTGCTGCTGCAGTTGCCCGTGGTGCTGTACCAGCACTTCGTGGTCGCCAGCGCCACCTCCTTCGACGCCATTGTCGGCACCTTCGGCGGCACGCCGGGGGCCGGCGGCAACAGCGCCATCATGGTGTTCTTCACGGTGGTGGCCATGGGCTACGCGGCCGCGCGCTGGCAGGCGGGGCTGCTGTCCGGGCGTGCCTTCTTCGGCATGCTGGTGGCTGGCCTAGCCATCATCATGCTGGGCGAAGTGAAGGCCGCCTTCATCTGGCTGCCCCTGGTGCTGGGCTGGGTGCTGCGCAAGCGCATCCTGCGCAGTATCACGGCCTTCATCGGTTTCGGCCTGCTGGTGGGCGCCTTCATGGGCGCTACCTACGTGGTGTACGACAGCCTGTACTGGGGCAAGAAGGTCGATGCCCAGCATAGCGTGGCCGACAAGCTGGACCAGGGCGGCGGCTATTTCTTCGACCCGAACAACGTCAACTACCGTACCGGCGAAATCAGCCGCGGCGCCTCGCTGGCGCTATGGTGGCGCGACCCGCAATCGACCGTGCCGCGCCGTCTGGTCGGCTACGGACCGGGCGCCTCCAAGCCCGCGGGCCTGATGGGCGCGGGCGAGGTGGCGCAGCGCTACCTGCCGCTGCACCTGGATGCCACGGCACTTGCAATCTTGTTGTGGGACCTGGGCCTATTGGGCGCTGTCGCCTACGGCTCCATGCTACTGTTTGGGCTCCTTGCCGCGTGGCGTTATATGCGGCAGGGCAGGGGAACTCCGGCCCAGCGCGCAATCGCTGACACTTGCGTCGCCGCAATGCTGCTGTTCCTGATGATGTTAGTTTACAGCCGGGCGGTAATGGATGAGCCAACTGCGCAACTGTTGCTGATGCTGTGCCTGGGAACCGTCGTTCAGTTATGCCGGTTTACCGACTCTCAACAAGCTGCTGCCAAACGGGTAACACCTGTTGTAAGGATGGCTTGACATTTCTCCTAGCTTGTGTATTTTTCGCGCGACATTTGTTAAAAAGTGCCGTGAGGAAACGGTTGTTGCAGCCGTTTGATGTACACTTTCCCTTCCTTAGAGAATCACTGACCTCGGGCTTATCAAGTCTCTAAGTTATTGATTTGAAAACGAATTGCTTGGAGAGTCTTACATGAAATTCCGTAAAGCCGCCGTTTTACAATTGGCCGTGTTATCCGCACTGGCAGCCTTCTCTTCGGCGAGCTACGCCGACTGGGCAACGTCCGTCAATATCGAAGCCGTGCGCCCCGCGCCGGACAAGATGCAGCTTCAACCGCAGAACCCACCCGGGTTCTCCTGGTCCCGATATCCGACGGCCACCTCGAGTACCTGGTACTTTGTCGTCATCCAGCCGCCTGCGCCCGCAGCGCCGATCAAGGCGGTGGTGTCGCGCAACTGGCTGCTGCCGACCCATGGCTTTACTGCGCCGGGCATCTACACCTGGAAGGTGGCGCCGTTCACCTACACCCAGGCGATGGCCGATGCGGCAGCCGCTTCGCGCGCCAAGTCCGCCTCGCTGAACTACAACACTGCGCAGACCGAAGCGGCTGCGGAAGCCGCCCTGGTGCCACTGGCCGAGCCGGTGGCCAAGGACTGGTCGTCCATCCGCAGCTTCACGCTGGATACCACAGCCATCAAGTTCGAAGTGCCGGACAATGCGACCTTGCGCGCCAACGTGACGAACCACGTGCGTCCGCGCATGCTGTCGAAGTACTTTGTGCCGTTCAACAAGTGGCCGGCATCGATGGTGACCGAGCGCGGCGACCAGGTGCGCCGCCTGACGGAAACCGTGGTGTCGCGCATTCCGCTGGCGCCGCTGAAGGATAGCGACTGGCCGCTGCCATACAGCACCACGATGACCACGGCGCTGAGCAACCAGAACACCGATATCCGCAATCGCGTCAACAAGATGGGCCACCAGGTGGAAGCGGCGTCGCTGCTGTACTTCCTGAAGTCGTACGATCCCGCGGCATCGACTTACCTGAATGAAGCCATCAAGCGCGGCGACGAGCTGGCCAGCCTGAGCCCAACCGGCCCGACCAGCTACGCGACGCAGGACCAGGCGACACGGACTATTGCGCTGTCGCTGTCGAAAGCGAAGGACGTGCTGTGGGATAAGCTGGATGCCACGCGCAAGGCCAAGTGGGCCGCCGCCATTGCGGCGCGCACTACGGACATCTACAACGACCTGTCCGGCAGCAATGGCCGCATGGACCAGTACCCGTATGACGCCCACGGCGGCAACACGCTGGGCTTCCTGGCCCTGATCGCGGCCCTGAACCTGGGTGAAGTGCCGCAGGCCCAGACCTGGTTCGACTTCGCCGTGCGTACTTATGTGCATCAGGTTTACACCTGGAGCGGTCCGGAGGGCGGCTATGCGAACGGCACGGCCTATGGCCAGGCCGCGGCCGATTTCTCCGTGCAGATCTGGGATCCGCTAAGCCAGGCGCTGGCCGTGTCGATCTACCGCAAGCCGTGGTCCGACGGCTTCCTGCGCTTCATGGCGCACTTCGTGCCGCCCGGCACCCCGAACCATGTGTTCGGCGACGGCCATGAAGATGTGCCCAACACTTATCTGCTGAAAGCCTTCGCCTCGCGCTTCGACACGCCGGCCGCGAAATGGTACTACCAGAACATGACGGGCGTGGAAGATCCGCTGACGCTGCTGCAGGCGCCGTCGCCGCTGCCGGTCAACACGGTCGCCAGCGCCGCGCCGCCGCCCAATGCCGCGATGTATCCGAGCGTGGGCTGGGCTGCGATGCACAGCTCGCTGGCCGATCCGAAGCGCACGTCGCTGTACTTCAAGTCCAGCCCCTACGGTTCGTACAATCACAGCCACGGCGACCAGAACAGCCTTGTGCTGAACAGCGGCGGCAAGCGCCTGCTGATGGAGGCAGGTTACTACGACTGGTACGGTTCGCCGCTGTGGACCAGCTGGTACCGCGCGACCAAGTCGCATAACGCGATCACCTTCGACAATGGCGTCGGCCAGAAGACGGACGGCAATACGGTCAACCTGGGCCGTAACGGCAAGATTACCGGCTTCTCGACCACGACCGAGATGGACTACGTGGAAGGCGATGCCACGCCGGCCTTCGAGGGCCTGGTGTCGCTGGCGCGCCGCAAGCTGTGGTACCTGCGCAGCCAGGACCTGGCGGTGGTGATGGATACGATGACGTCCTCCGTGGCGCGTTCCTTCGAATGGAATTTCCACGCACCGGTGACGATCGCGGGCCAGGCCGACGGCAGCGCCACCATCGTCAACGGCGACCGTTCGCTGTGCGTGCGCTCGATCACGCCGGGCACGACGCTGATCAAGCGCACCGGACCGGCGCCGCTGACCGGCTTCGAGGACCACGCCGCCTTCACCCGTCCCGCCGCCACCAAGGCTGAGTTCCTGGTGCTGCTGGACGTGGGCTGCAAGAACCCGGCCGTGAGCCTGACGACCGGCTCCAGCAGCCGCACGCTGACCGTCGGCAGCCAGACCATCACGCTGCCGCTGCCGTAAGCCCTCTTACTCTTCCTCACCCGAAGCGCCGGACTCGAAAGAGCCGGCGCTTTTTTTTCAACCCACGGCCAAAAACTGGTGGCTGCCACATCGTGGCAGCCACCTGGGTTACGGCCCTGGTTTTTGCGCGCGCTTTCTTTGATCAAACGCAAAATATCTTGCCACAATCCCCCCTAATCTGACCCCTTTTGACCCCGCGCACGATTGAAACCATCAACCGTTGAAATCAGGGGAACTTGTTATACTAATTTCAAGTTTTTCGATTGGGCATGAGGATATGACAGCGCCATACTCGGGACATCAAACACGGCGCAATATCGTTGCCTTCCTGGCCGGTAAAGTGCCTACCGCACTACTGACGGCCGCCGTGCTGGGCTTGTCCGCCCGCGTACTGCCGGCGGCCGATTTCGGCTACTACGTGATCGGCATGGCCTTTGTCGAGCTGGCGCTCGGGCTGTCCACGCTGGGCATGGACTGGGTCCTGCTGCGTTTCATACCGGACGTGCGCCTGCACGGCAGCCGCAGCGTGCTGGCGCGCCTGGTGGGCGGCGTGGCGGGCTGCCGCCTGCTGGTGCTGTCGCTGATCGCGGCGGGCATGCTGCTGTGGCGCGAGCCGTTGCGCCAGGCCACGGGCTTCCCGCCTGAACTGGCGGGCGTGCTGGCGATGCTGCTGGTGGCGGAAGGCACGATGCGCGTGCTGCGCGATAACACGCTGGAAGCGCTCGCACTGCAAAGCCGCATGCAGGCCGCCACCGTGCTGAAAAGCTCCATCGTCGCCGTCGCGCTGCTGATGATGGACAGCGGCACGGCGCGCGGCCTGCTGCTGGCCGAGCTGGCGGCGGCTGCCGCCACGCTGCTGCTCGCTGCAGGCTTTGTCGCACACGCCATGCGCGCCTTGCCGGCGCAGTCCAAGCCAGGGTGGCAGCGCGCCACGTTCACGCAGATGCGCCAGGTCGCGCTGCACAACTATGCCAGCGGCATCGTGGAGTACCTGTATTCACCGGCCTTCCTGATCCTGCTGCTGGCGCGCGTGCAAAGCGCGGAAGCGATGGCCGGGCTGGGCTTCGTGCTGCGCCTGACGGACATCATCCGCAACTACATGCCGGGCATGGTGATCTTCTCCGTGGTGCGCTCGCGCATGATCGGCGCCTATGCCGGCAACCGCGATTACGGCGAGCTGCAGCGCTGGGCGCACTTCGTGTTCAAGATCAGCGCACTGACCTTGCTGCCCGTGCTGGCCGTCGCCGTCGTGTACGGCGACCTCGTGCTGCGCCTTGCCAGCGGCGGGCGCTTCGCCGAATACCACGGGCTGTTTGCCGTGCTGTGCGCCTGGCTGGCGCTGCGCCTGCACCGGCTCATCCTGAACGTGGTGTGCAATGCGATCGGCCTGATGGGCATGTGGGCGCGCGCCGCATTGTGTTCGCTGTTCGTGCTGCCCATTCTCTACCTGGTGGGCTTTGCGCACCTTGGCGTATGGTTCGTCGCGCTGGCTTTGCTGGGCAACGAAATCGTCATCAACTCGCTGGTGGTGGCGGGCATGCGCGCACATGGTTTCGCATGGCCGCTGGGCCTTGGCTGGTGGCTGCGCGCGCTGGCCGCACTGATGGCAGCGATGCTCGCGGCAACGCTGGTGCCGGGCCACGACGTGCTGGCCGCAACGGCAGGAGGCCTGCTGCTGTGCGCCGTATTCGGAGTAGCTCTGCTATTGTCCGGCGTCATCGACAAGATGGACCGCAAACTGATCAACCGGGCCCTTGGCCGCCAGCTTTTGCCGGATGCATGATGAGAATTCTCGCGATATACCCGGGCTTGAACCCGGTCTTTGATGAAGTGGCTTACGCCTTGCCGCCACTGGTGGCGCGTGGCGCCGCAGTACGTGTGATCACCTCGCGCGTATCGGCGCTGAAAAGCGCGGAGCAGGGCGCCGACTTCGAAAACTTCAACGGCGTGGAAATCCACCGCGTCTTCCCCGACCTCGCTGCGCTGTCGCAGCGTTCGGACGAATACCTGCAATCGGTGGAGAAGCTGGCCGACGATTTCGAGCCTGATGTGCTGCTCGTGAACTCCTTCCACACCTTGCCGCTGCTGTCGCGCCTGCGCGAGCGCTACAAGGTGCCCGTGCTGCTGCGCGTGGAGTCAGCCGATCCCAGTCTGCTGGTGCGGCGCCGCTATTATGGCGGCGTGCCTGCGCTGGGCCGCCTGGCGGGCCGCATGCGCTGGTGGCAGGTGTGCGGGCAGGTCGATGCCGTGATGAGCAATGACCCGGCCGATCTGCCCGGCCTGGCGCACATCGGCCTGCGCGGCCGCCGCGCCTACTACGCCTCGCATTGCGCGCAGCGTCCGCCCGAGTGGCGTCCCGCCAGCGAACGCAATCCTGCGGAAATGATTTATATCGGATCGCTGATCCGCCACAAGAACTGCACGCGCTGGCTGGAAACCGTGCCCGCCATTCTTGAGCAAACGCCGGTGCAGCGCTTTGTCGTCATTGGCCGCGGGCCCTACCTGCACGTTGTGGAAGAACTGAAGAAGCGCTTCGGCGACCGCATCGAACACATCACGGGCGTAACGCGGCTGGAAGCCTTGCAGCGCATGTCCTCCGCATATTTCGCCTACACCGAAAGCAATTCGGGCTGGGGCTTCCTGTGCGATGCGTGGTCCACGCGCACGCCGGTGCTGTGCCCGCAATCGACGTTCAGCATCGTGCCCGGCTGGACCGGCATGATGCCGCAGGATGTGCCGGCGCTGGTGTCCACCGTGCGCCGCCTGTATGACGACCCGGAGTATTACAGCGCCCTGCAGGATGGCGGCGCGCTGCGCTACGCCTCCGAACACACGGCGGACGTGGTCAGCAAGCAGTACCTGCAGATCCTGCGCGAAGTGGTGGCGGAAGGGCGCAAGCCATGATCCACGTGCTGCTCTCGCAAGCCGGCGGCTACCGCGACATCATCGCCTACCTGGCCGGACGCGGCGCGCGCGTGACCGTCATCGGTCCCGAACCGAGGGAAGGCATACGGGGCAAGAAGGAAATCGTGCGCGCCATGCTGTCGCCACGCGTGCTGCGGACGCGCGGCCTCTGGACGCGCGAGGACCGCGTGCTGATCGTCGGCTGGCAAGCCTTGCCGGTGCTGGCGCTGATCAAGGCGGGCGTGCTGCCGCGTCCCGCGCGCCTGCTGGTGATGGGCTGCTTCATCCACGGCGAGGGCGCGCGCCGCGTCGTCAATCGCGCATGGAAGACGCTGCGCTTTCCCGGCCTTGGCTTCATCACTTTTTCGCCGGGCGAAACGCGCAACCTGATCGATGAAGTGGGCATGCCGGCAGACAGCGTGCATTACCACCTGTGGCGCCAGGAACTCGATGGCCAGGCGCAGATGCAGGCGGAGGACGGCAGCATTTTCGCGGGCGGCTTTTCCAACCGCGATTACGACCTGCTGCTGCAGGCGGCCGAACCGCTGCCGGCGCCGCTGGTGATCGTGGCGTCCGCGCGCAATGCGATCGCGCCGCCGTCGAACGAGCACACGACCATCCACCGCGACCTGCCGGAAGGCGAGTTCGAAGACCTGCTGGCGCGCAGCACCGTCGTTGCAATGCCGCTGCGCAGCCAGGGCGAGGCTTGCGGACAAAGCGTGCTGCTGCGCGTACTGCGCAATGGCAAGCCGCTGGTGGCCACGCGCCACGAGTCGATCGAGGAATACCTGGGCGCCGATTATCCGGGCTTCGTGCCGCACAACGATGTGACGGCGCTGCGCACCGCGCTGGCTTCCGCGCTGGAGCAGCCGGGCCTGCGCGCCGTGCTGTCCGAACGCATCCGCGAAGCGGGCCGCAAGCTCGAACAGCGCGGTGAACCGGGCGCCGAAATTGAAGAGTTTTTGTTAGCATAATTTACATGAAACGCTTGCGCATACTGCAACTTGTGCCGGAGCCGCTACCGACTTTCAGGGCGGATGTGGCCACGCTGTTTGGTAAATACCTGCCGCGCCACGGCGTCGAATGCCACCTGGTAGGGAAGGGCAGCGCGGCCCCGCTCGACGCGGCAACCCACGGCTTCGCGTCGCAGCGCCGCTCGCGCGATGGCGCGCGCTGGAAGTCCGAACTGTCCTTCGCCTGGCTGTGCCTGCGCGCGCTGCTGGGGGCGAACCGCCGCAACTGTGACCTGATCCAGGTGCGCGATATGGTGTCCATTGGCCTGCTGGCGCTGTGCATTGCGCGTCTGAAGCGCATCCCGATGGCGTACTGGGTTTCCTATCTGATGAGCGAAGGCCGCATCGAACGCGCGCAAGCCGATCTGGCGCGCCGCGGCGGCCTGCGTGCGCGCCTCGTGCTGGCGAAAGGCGTGGCCGAACGCTGGCTGCTGTATCGCGTGCTGCTGCCGCGCGCCGACCATGTGTTTGTGCAAAGCGAGGCGATGGCGGCATTGATGGCCAGTCATGGCGTGCCGCCTTCGCGCCTGTGCGCCGTGCCGATGGGCGTGGACATGGAAACGGTCAGCGCCGGCGGCCTGGCGCCGCGCGCCTGGGCCGGTTGGGAAGGCCGTCCCGTGATCGCCTATCTCGGCACGCTGGACCGTGCGCGCTGCCTGGACAAAGTCATCGATGCGCTGGCCCTGGTCCGCAAGCAGGTGCCCGATGCATGCCTGCTGCTGATCGGCTCTTCGCCGCGCCCGGAAGACATCGCGCTGTGGATGAACACGGCGCAGCAGCGCGGCGTGGCCGATGCGGTGCAGGTCACGGGCTGGCTGCCGGCCAGCGAAGCCTGGCAATACCTGCTGGGCGCGCAGGCCGCCGTTTCCTATATTCCGCGCGGTGCGCTGTACGACGTCAGCTCGCCAACCAAGCTGCTTGAATACCTCGCGCTGGGCATGCCCTGCGTGGGCAACGACACACCGGACCAGGCGGCCGTGCTGTCCGCCAGCGGTGCGGGTTGGCTGTCCGCCAGCACGGCTGAAGCGATGGCCGACGGGCTGGTTGCCATCCTGCGCGACCCCGCAGCGGCGCGCCGGCGCGCGGCCGCGGGTCCGAATTTCATAGAAGCGGTGCGCAGCTACCGCGTGCTCGGTGAAGCCGTGGCGCGCCGCTATCACGACGTATTGGGAGGAGAGGGCCATGCTGTCTGATCTCCGCAAGGAATTGCTGTACGGCGGCCGCGCCCTGGTGCGCGACAATATGCTGAGCCGCCAGCTGGTGAAGCGCCTCGGGCGCCACGAAACGATGGACGATGCGCAGCTGGAGAAACTGCGCAAGGGATTGCTGCACCGCAGTCTGCAAACAGCGGTGGACAAGCTGCCTTACTACCGCCACGTTCCACGCAGCTTCTCCGTCGATGAAGCGGACGTGGTGCTGCGCGAATTTTTCCCCGTGCTGGAAAAGCATACGCTGCTGGACAACCACGAAGGCCTGTATCCCAACGGCGGCGCCAAGCGGCCCTGGGAAGCGCTGGGCAAGACCAGCGGCACCACGGGCACGCCGCTGGTGGTGCTGCGCAGCCTGCAGTCGGTGCAGATGGAGCAGGCTTTCATCAAGCGGCACTGGACCTGGGGCGGCTACCACGACGGCATGCCGCGCGCCACGCTGCGCGGCGATATGATTGTGGGCCTGGACCAGCAGCGCCCGCCGTTCTGGTTCGTCAACCGCTACAACCGGCAGTTGCTGCTGTCTTCGCGCCACCTGACGGACAACTGCATCGATTCCATCATCGACAAGATCGAGCACTTCGGCCCCGCGATGATGCAGGCCTACCCGTCCACAGCCTACACGCTGGCGCAGTACCTGGAGCGGCGCGGCAAGAAGCTGAAGATTCCTTTCCTGTTCACGGCGTCCGAGCCGCTCTATCCGCATCAGCAGGCGCTGGTCACGGAACGCCTGGCAGGGCAGGTGATGGATATGTACGGCATGGCGGAACGCGTGGCCTTCGCCACCCAGTGCGAGCACGGCGAGATGCACGTCAACCCGGATTATTCCTGGGTCGAGATCCTGGACGATGACGGCAAGCCGACCAGCGGCTACGGCCACATCGTCGGCACCACCTTCCACAACCTCGCGATGCCGCTGGTGCGCTACCGCCTGAGCGACCGCACGCGCTGGAAGCCGGGCCGCTGCGCCTGCGGCCGCAACTTCCCGATGATCGAGCCGGTGACCGGCAAGCTGGAAGACGAAATCACGGGCGGCGACGGCAATCCCGTCAGCCCCTCTGTCCTGACCTTTGCCTTCAAGGGCGTGGAAAACATCCGCAAGTCGCAGGTGGCCCAGGTCGGCCCTGGCCACTGGGAACTGCGCCTCGTTCCCGACAAGGGTTACAGCAATGCGGACCGCGAAAAGCTGCTGGATAACATCCGGCACCTGGTCGACGCCACGGTGCGCGTGACGGTCGTGGTCAGGAATGAATTGCCCAACACGGCGGCCGGCAAGTTCCGCTGGGTCGTCAACGAATGGCGGCCCGCAGCATGAAGAAGATCGTCATGCTCGGCACAGGGCTGGACACGATGGGGGGCATCGCCTCCGTGGTCCGCGTTTACCAGGAAGCGGGCCTGCTGCGCCGCTACGGCATCCGCTACATCGCCACCCACTGCGACGGCGGCAAGCTGCGCAAGTTCCGTGCGATGGCCGGCGCCTACGTGGCCTTCCTCGGCATGCTGTTGCGCGGGCAGGTGGGACTGCTGCATGTGCACGTGGCTTCGCGCGCCAGCTTCTGGCGCAAGTCCGGTTTCTTTGCGCTGGCTTTTGCATTCGGCATTCCCGCCATCCTGCACCTGCACGGCGCCGAGTTCGCGCAATTCTACGGCGAGGAATGCGGCCCGCTGCGCAAGCGCATCGTGCGCGGCATCTTCGACCGCTGCCGGCGCGTGGTCGTGCTGTCGGACGCGTGGAAGCGCTGGGTGCAGGGCGTGTCGAAAAATCCTCATGTGGAAGCGATCTACAACCCCGTGCTGCTGCCGCCTTCCGCCGTCGCATGGACGGCGCGCCAGCCCGGCGCCGTGCTGTCGCTGGGCCGCCTGGGCAAGCGCAAGGGCAGCTATGACTTGCTGGAAGCGGCGGCGCGCGTGCTGCCTTCCGCACCGGCCGTCGAACTGCGCCTCGGCGGCGATGGCGAACTCGATGCGGTGCGCGCCCGTGCCGCGCAACTGGGTATGGCCGACCATTTGAATTTGCTGGGCTGGGTCAATGGCGAGCGCAAGGAGCAGCAGCTGGCAGGCGCCATGCTGTATGCGCTGCCGTCCTATAACGAAGGCCTGCCCATGAGCGTGCTGGAAGCGATGGCGGCAGGACTGCCCGTGCTGGCCACGCCGGTGGGCGGGATTCCGGAAGCCGTGTCCGACGGGGTGGAGGGCTTCCTGGTGGAGCCCGGCGATGTGGAAGCGCTCGCTGCCCGCCTGGCGCAGCTGCTGCAGGATGAGGCGCTGGCCCAGCGCATGGGCGCGGCCGCGCGGCACAAGGTGGAGACGACGTTCTCCAGCCAGGCCGTGCTGCCGCGCGTGGAAAAAATGTATCAGGAATTGGGATTTGCGCCGCTATGACGTCACTGGCCTGGAAAATCAACCGTCTCAAGCTGATGGGGGCGCCCGAGATAGCGTGGCGCGTGCGCCAGCTGGTGCAGAAGAAGGCCAGCAGGCTGGGACTGGGCCTGGTGCTCGATCCCCCGGCGCCGTCGCTGGAGCGCTTGGGCGCGCACTTCCTTGCGGCCGGCGCTCCCGCACTGGCCGGTGCCGCGGCCCTGAGGGCTGCGGCCGATGACGTGCTGCACGGCCGCTGGAATGTCTTCGCCATGCGCGGCATGCAACTGGGCTTCCCGCCGCAGTGGAACCGCGACCCGAAAACGGGCACCGTGGCGCCCATGACGCTGGGGAAGACCATCGACTACCGCAGCGAACGCGTGGTGGGCGACATCAAATACCTGTGGGAGCCCAGCCGCCACCTGGAACTGGTGACGCTGGCGGCCGCCTACCGCGCCACCGGCGAGCAGCATTATGCGCAGGGCGCCAAGGTGCTGCTGCTGTCCTGGTTCGAACAATGCCCGTATCCGATGGGTGTGCACTGGACCAGCTCCCTGGAACTGGCGGTGCGCCTGCTGAATTGGGCCTGCGCTTGGCAGCTGCTGGGCGACGAGGTCGGGCGCGACGCGATTTTCCGCAAGCGCTGGCTGGACAACATCTACCAGCACTGCCACTTCATCCGCGGCTACTTCTCGCGCCACTCGTCCGCCAACAACCACCTGTTCGGCGAATTCATGGGCCTTTACGTGGCCAGCCTGCAGTGGCCCTGCTGGCCGGAGAGCGCGCGCTGGCATGCGCTTGCACGGCGCGGCCTGGAAGCGGAAGCGCTGAAGCAGAATGCCACCGATGGCGTGAACAAGGAACAGGCCATCTACTACCACCATGAAGTGATGGACATGATGCTGCTGTGCCAGCACATCGGCGCGGCCAATGGCGAAAGCTTCCCGCCGTCCTATCTGCAACGCCTGGAGCGCATGGCCGAATTTGTGGCGGCCCTGATGGACGTGGGCGGCAATGTGCCGATGACGGGCGATGCGGACGATGCGCAAATGGTGCGCCTTAGCCACGAGCCGGAATGGAGTCCTTACCGTTCGCTGCTGGCCAGTTGCGCCATCCTGTTCAGCCGTGCGGACCTGAAAGCGAAAGCCGGTGCGCTGGACGACAAGAACCGCTGGCTGTTTGGTGCACACGGCGTCGCGCACTGGGCGGCGCTGCAGCCGGCCGGGCCGGAGAAACCCGTGATGGCCTTCCCGGAAGGCGGCTACTACCTGCTGGGCAAGGACTTCGGCACGCCGGGCGAAGTGCGCATCGTTGCCGATTGCGCGCCGCTGGGCTACCTGTCGATCGCGGCCCACGGCCATGCCGATGCGCTGTCCTTCACGCTCTCCGCCGGCGGCGAGGAACTGCTGGTCGACCCCGGCACCTATGCCTATCACACGCAGAAAGCGTGGCGCGACTACTTCCGCGGCACGGCCGCGCACAACACTGTGCAGGTGGACGGGCAGGACCAATCCGAGATCGGCGGCAACTTCATGTGGTTGCGCAAAGCCCATGCGCAACTGGTCACGCACCGCATCGCTGGGGAACACCAATTGTTCGAAGGAAAACACGACGGATACCGCCGGCTGGCGGATCCTGTGCTGCACCGCCGCATGATTGCCTTCGATTCCAATCGGAACGGGGTAGTTGTCAAAGATATCTTAGAATGCTTTGGCGAGCATGAGGTGGCATTGCACTGGCATTTCGGGGAGAACTGCCAGGTTCGGGCCGAAGGCGGCAGCCTGTCGGCACAAGCCGGGCAGCGTGGATTGCGCATGGCCTGCGGCTTCGGAAATGGCCCGGATTTATTGCATTGCAGCATGACTCCCATCGCCGGATGGATTTCGCGCAAATTCGATGAAAAGGCCGGCATCACGACGGCGGTGTGGCGCGGCAGGATCCGCGGCACCACCGAGATCGTGACCGAGATTGCACTGACGGCGGGCTGAAGACGGCCCGCCCAACAAAAGGAGCAGTATCTTGAAAATCAGTATCTTTGGCATGGGTTATGTGGGGGCGGTATCGGCGGGTTGTCTCGCGTCGGACGGCCATAATGTCATCGGCGTGGATCCCAACCGCACCAAGGTCGACCTGATCAACCAGGGCCAGACACCCATCATTGAAAAGGATATCGGCGAAATGATCGCCGCCACCGTGAAGGACGGCATGCTGCATGCCACCGACGATGTGCGGCACGCGGTGCTGAACACCGATATGTCGCTGATCTGCGTGGGCACGCCTTCCCAGTTGAACGGCAACCTGGACCTGTCCGCCGTGCGCAAGGTGTGCGAGCAGATCGGCGCCGCGCTGAAGGAAAAGAAGGACTTCCACGTCGTGGTCGCCCGCAGCACGATGTTGCCTGGCTCCATGCAGGCTGTCGTCATTCCGGCGCTGGAGGAAGCATCGGGCAAGAAAGCGGGCGTGGACTTCGGTGTCTGCAACAACCCGGAATTCCTGCGCGAAGGCACTGCCGTGCATGACTACCATCATCCGCCCAAGACGGTGATCGGCGAGACCGATGAACGCTCCGGCGAAATGCTGCTCAAGCTATACGAGAAGATGGATGCGCCCGTGGTGCGCACCAGCGTGGAAACGGCTGAAATGGTCAAGTACACGGACAACACCTGGCACGCGCTGAAGGTCGCCTTCGCCAACGAGATCGGCAATATCTGCAAGGCGGTCGGCATCGACGGCCATGAAGTGATGGAGATCTTCTGCCAGGATACCAAGCTGAACCTCTCGCCTTACTACATGAAGCCCGGCTTCGCCTTCGGCGGCTCCTGCCTGCCGAAAGACGTGCGGGCGCTGACCTACAAGGCGCGCGCGCTGGACCTGGAACTGCCGCTGCTGAATTCCATCCTGCCGTCCAACCACAAGCAGATCGAGAAGGGTCTGAAGATGGTGATGGACAAGGGCAGCAAGAAAGTCGGCATCCTCGGTTTCTCCTTCAAGGCCGGCACCGACGACCTGCGCGAGTCGCCGCTGGTCGATGTGATCGAGCAGCTGATCGGCAAGGGCTATGAACTGCGCCTGTACGACCGCAATGTGAACCTGGCTGCACTGACCGGCGCCAACCAGGACTACATCCTGAACATGATCCCGCACATCTCCAAGCTGATGATGACCTCGATGGCCGGCGTGCTCGATTTCGCCGACACCATCGTGATCGGCAACGGCGCCGCCGAGTTCAAGGATGTGCCGAACATGCTGCGCCCGGGCCAGAACCTGGTGGACCTGGTCCGCATCAGCAGGGAACACAGCGGAGGCGCATACGATGGCATCTGCTGGTAAACGTGTGCTGATCCTGGTCGAGAACCTGCCGTCGCCGTTCGACCGGCGCGTATGGCAGGAGGCGACCACGTTGCGGGCGCACGGTTATGAGGTGTCCATCATCTGCCCGACCGGCAAGGGCTACGAAAAGCGCTATGAGGAGCTGGAAGGCATCCACATCTACCGCTACAAGCTGCCGCTGGAGGCGGAGGGCGCCAAGGGCTATGCGATCGAATACTCGCTGGCGCTGTTCCACACCTTCCGCCTGGCGCTGAAGGTACTGTTCCAGCGCGGCTTCGACATCATCCATGCCTGCAATCCGCCCGACCTGCTGTTCCTGATCGGTGGCTTCTTCAAGCTCACGATGGGCAAGAAGTTCCTGTTCGACCATCACGACATCAATCCGGAACTGTACGAAGCCAAATTCGGCAGGCGCGATTTCTTCTACAAACTGATGGTGCTGTTCGAACGCTGGTCCTTCAGCACGGCCGACGTGTCGATCGCCACCAACGATTCCTACAAGAAGATTGCCATCGAGCGCGGCGGCATGGACGCGGACAGGGTCTATGTGGTGCGCTCCGGCCCCAAGCTGGACCGCCTGCGCGTGCTGCCGCCGGTCGAGGCGCTCAAGATGGGCCGCCAATATCTGGTAGGCTATGTGGGCGTGATGGGAGCGCAGGAAGGCATCGACCTGCTGCTGAAAGCCGTGCGCCACCTGGTGCACGATATGGGCCGCAAGGATGTGCATTTCGGCCTGGTCGGCGGCGGCACTTCGCTGGAGCAGATGAAGCAGCTGGCAGCCGAACTTGGCGTGGCCAACTTCGTGACCTTTACCGGCCGCGTGCCCGACCAGCAGCTGCTGGAAATGCTGAACACGGCCGATGTCTGCGTCAACCCGGACGTGGCCAACGATATGAACGACAAGTCCACCATGAACAAGATCATGGAGTACATGGCGCTGGCCAAGCCCATCGTGCAGTTCGACCTGGTGGAAGGGCGCGTGTCGGCCCAGGAAGCTTCGCTGTATGCGAAGAAAAACGATCCGGTGGACATGGCGCGCAAGATCGCCGAACTGCTGGACGATCCGGCCCGCCGCGCCCGCATGGGCGAATACGGCCGCAACCGGGTGGTCAACGAGCTGGAATGGAAGTATGAAGCACCGAAGCTGCTGGCTGCGTATGAGCGCCTGTATTCCGAACAGGCCCCGCGGCCGGGCGCGGTCCCGCAACTAAGCAAGAAGGAAGCTGAATGAAGATCCTGGTTACCGGCGGCATGGGCTATATCGGTTCCCACACCGTAGTGGAGCTGATGACGGCCGGCCATGAGGTGGTGGTGGTCGACAACCTGACCAATGCGGACATCTCCGTGCGCCACCGCGTAACCCGCATCACCGGCCGCGAATTCTCCTTCCAGGAAGCGGACATCCGCAACCGCCAGGCGATGGAAGCGCTGTTCAGCGTCCACAAATTCGATGCCGTGATCCACTTCGCCGGCCTGAAGGCCGTGGGCGAATCGGTGGCCCAGCCGCTGCGCTATTACGACAACAATGTCGGCGGCAGCGTGGTGCTGTTCGAAACCATGGCGGCGGCCGGCGTGAAAACGCTGGTGTTCAGTTCCTCCGCCACCGTGTACGGCGACCCGGCCAGCGTGCCGATCACGGAAGACTTCCCGCTGCAGGCCACCAATCCTTATGGCCACAGCAAATTGATGATCGAAGAGATCCTGCGCGACACGGCGCAAGCCGATGCCACGTGGCGCATTGCGCTGCTGCGCTACTTCAATCCGATCGGCGCCCACGAGAGCGGCCTGATTGGCGAAGAACCCAGCGGCATCCCGAACAACCTGCTGCCCTATATCGCCCAGGTGGCGGAGGGGCGGCGCGAAAGCCTGAACGTCTTCGGCAGCGACTGGCCGACGGTGGATGGCACCGGCGTGCGCGACTACATCCACGTGGTCGACCTGGCCATCGGCCATGTGAAAGCGCTGGACAAGCTGGCGGCGACGCCCGGCCTGCATACCTGGAACCTGGGAACGGGACGCGGCAGCAGCGTGCTGGAAATGGTGCGCGCCTTCGAAGCGGCCAGCGGCAAGCCCGTTCCTTACAAGATTGTCGACCGGCGGCCAGGAGACATCGCCGCATGTTATGCCAACACCGAGCGCGCCGAGCGCGAGCTTGGCTGGAAGGCTCAGTTTGACGTGGCGCGCATGTGCGAAGACGCATGGCGCTGGCAATCGTCACCGAAATAGCGCTCCGAAAGGAAGGGAATATGAAAGCAATGATTCTGGCGGCCGGCAAGGGCACGCGCGTACGTCCATTGACCTATGAATTGCCCAAGCCGATGATCCCCATCCTCGGCAAGCCCGTGATGGCTTACCTGGTGGAGCATCTGGCCAAATACGGCGTGACCGACATCATGGTCAACGTCAGCTACCTGCACGAGAAGATCGAGGAATATTTCGGCGAAGGGCACCAGTTCGGCGTGCAGATCGGCTATTCCTTCGAAGGCTATACGAAGGATGACGGCGAAGTCGTGCCGGAGCCGCTCGGCTCGGCCGGCGGCATGAAGAAGATCCAGGAATTCGGCGGCTTCTTTGACGAAACCACCCTGGTGCTGTGCGGCGATGCGATGATCGACCTGGACCTGAAGTCGGCGCTGCACGAGCACCGCCGCAAGGGGGCGCTGGCCACCGTGATCACGCATGAAGTGCCGTGGGAGAAGGTGAGCAGCTATGGCGTGGTGGTGAGCGACGCCAACGGCCGCATCACAGAATTCCAGGAAAAGCCGTCGCGCTCGGCGGCCAGGTCCAATTGCGCCAGCACCGGCATCTACCTGTTCGAGCCCGAGGTGATCGATTTGATCCCGTCCGGCCGCGTGTTCGACATCGGCTCCCAACTGTTCCCGCTGATGGCGGAAAAGGGCATGGCCTTCTACAGCCAGACCCGCAAGTTCAACTGGATCGATATCGGCAGCGTGAAGGATTACTGGGAAGTGCTGCAGGGCGTGCTGATGGGCGAAGTGGTCAACATGAACGTGCCCGGCGTCCAGGTGCAGGAAGGCCTGTGGGTAGGGCTGAACACCAGCATCGACTGGGAAGACGGCACGAAGATCGTGGGCCCGGTGTATATCGGTTCCGGTTCGCGGGTGGATGCAGGCGCTACCATTATTGGCCCGACCTGGATAGGACACGGCAGCCACATTTGCTCGGGCGCGAAGGTAGTTCGCAGCGTCTTGTTCGAATATACTCGAGTGTTACCAGACGTTACGCTGGACGAATTAATCGTATTTAAGGATTATAGTGTCGACCGCGTGGGCGAAATGAAGCATATTTCGCAATATGAATCCGACGAATGGGCCAATGCCCGCGATCGTCGTGCCAGCCGCCGTCGCATGGAAACTGAAGCAAATTCAATAACTTAGCACATAAGAGTATGAAAATTTATCCCGTTATCCTGTCCGGCGGCGCCGGCACCCGCCTGTGGCCCCTGTCGCGCGCGGCCTTGCCGAAGCAATTGCTGCCCCTGGTCTCCGAAAAGACCATGCTGCAGGACACGGCACTCCGCACGGCAGGCCGTGCGGAAATGATGCAGCCTCTGATCGTCTGCGGCAATCAGCACCGTTTCCTGGTCGCCGAGCAGCTGCGCGAGATCAAGGTCAATCCGCTGGGCATCCTGCTGGAGCCGGTGGGCCGCAACACGGCGCCTGCCGTGGCCGCCGCCGCCAACTACCTGAAAGCCGTCGATCCGGAAGCCGTGATGCTGGTGCTGCCGGCCGATCACGTGATCAACGATGTGGAAGCCTTCCACGCCGCCATCGCCCGCGCCTCCGGCCTGGTGAAAGAGGGCGCCCTGGCGACCTTCGGCATCGTGCCGACCGGCCCGGAAACCGGCTATGGCTATATTCAGAGCGGCGATTCGCTGGCCAATGGCGACAAGTGCTACAAGGTGGCGAAGTTCGTCGAGAAACCAAATCGCGAAACGGCGCAGGAATTCATCAGCGCCGGCAACTTCTCCTGGAACAGCGGCATGTTCCTGTTCCGCGCCGATTCCTTCCTGAAGGAGCTGGAACAGTTTGCGCCGGCCATCGCCAAGGCATCGGCCGAAGCCGTGACCAAGGGCTATCGCGACCTGGACTTCTGCCGCCTGGACGAAGCGGCGTTTACCGCCTGCCCGTCCGACTCCATCGACTATGCAGTGATGGAGCATACGAAGCACGCGGTTGTGGTGCCGGCATCCATCGGCTGGAGCGACGTGGGTTCCTGGTCCGCGCTGCATGAAGTGCAGGCCAAGGATGAAGCGGGCAATGTGACCCGCGGCGACGTCTACCTGGACAATGTGCAGAACTCGCTGGTGCGTGCCGAAGGCCGCATCGTGGCCCTGGTGGGCGTGAAGGATGTGGTCGTGGTGGAAACCGCCGACGCCGTGCTGGTGGCCCACAAGGACCAGGTGCAGCGAGTGAAGCAGGTGGTGGATCACCTGAAGGACAAGGATCGCACCGAGCACATCTACCACACCAAGGTCTATCGTCCGTGGGGCTGCTACGAAGGCATCGACATGGGCGAGCGCTTCCAGGTCAAGCGCATCACCGTGAACCCGGGCGGCAAGTTGTCGCTGCAGATGCATCACCACCGTGCCGAGCACTGGGTGGTCGTCAGCGGCACGGCACGCGTGACCTGCGGCGAGTCGGTGAAGCTGCTGACCGAGAACGAATCCACCTACATCCCGATCGGCATGAATCACCGCCTGGAAAACCCGGGCAAGGTGCCGCTACATCTGATCGAGGTGCAGTCCGGCTCCTACCTGGGCGAAGACGATATCGTGCGTTTCGAGGACGTGTATTCCCGCACGTGACCGGCTTGCGCAAGCTCCTGCTGCTGACCCTGGCGCTGGCTGCGGCCGGCGCTGCACGGGCGCAGCTTGCGCCTTCCCAGTTGGCCCTCATCGTCAACGATGAGGAGCCGAACAGCGTGTCGGTCGGCGAGGAATACCGCAAGCTGCGCAATGTTCCCCCCGCCAATGTCATCCACGTCCGCATTCCCGGCAGCCCGCGCAAGCTCGATGCCGATACCTTTGCCCACCTGAAGTCCGATATCGATGCGCGCCTGCCGTCCGGCGTGCAGGCCGTACTGTTCGTGTGGACGGCGCCGTATGCCGTGGAATGCAACGGCATCACGTCCGCCTATACGCTGGGTTTCGATTCGTCGCAGTGCGACAAGCCCTGCGGGCCGGGACGGCGCAATCCCGTATTCAACGCGCTGCCTGGCCTGGCGCCGGTGCGCCTGTCCATGCTGCTGCCCACAACCTCGGTGGAACTGTCGCGCGCCGTGATCGAGCGCGGCATGGCTGCCGGCTTCAGCATGCCGAAGGCGGGCGCCTATTACCTGCGCACCAGCGAAGCCGCGCGCAACAGCCGCGCCGCCTTCTTCCCGCACGACGGCGTGGTGCCGCCGCGCCGGCTCACCATCCATAACCTGAAGCAGGACACGCTGGAAAACGCGTCCGACGTGATGATCTACCAGACCGGCAAGGCGCGCGTGGACAAGCTCGACACGCTGAAGTTCCTGCCCGGCGCGCTGGCCGACCACCTCACGTCCTTCGGCGGCGACCTGCTGGCGGACCACCAGATGAGCAGCCTGCGCTGGCTGGAAGCGGGCGCTACCGCCAGCTACGGGACCGTGTCCGAACCCTGCAACCACTGGCAGAAATTCCCCCATCCTGACATCCTCCTGCGCGCCTACCTGCGCGGCGCCAGCGCCATCGAGGCGTACTGGCGCAGCGTTGCCTGGCCGGCGCAGGGGCTCTTCATCGGCGAGCCCCTCGCCGCGCCGTACCGCGGATTCGCGCCGCCGGCCGCCGCCAAATAACGCGGCCCGCATGCACGGCGGATCAATGATCCGCCCTACGCGCCGTCGAGACGCTTTGGCCCGCAGGGCTGTAGGGCGGATCATTGATCCGCCGTGCGTGAGCAGCTCGTGACGCCCCCGTTAGTCCGTTCGGACTAATGTCCTGTCATTAAGTAGTCATACCATCTGGATAATATACAGAAAACAACAAAAAGTTCCTTTCTGTAAATATTTCCGGGGTCTAAAAATGAACAAGAAACAGTCACTTCGCCTGACTGCGCTCGCCAGTATCCTGGCCAGCCTGTCGGCATCGGCATGGGCAGTGCCAGCAGACGTGGTCATCAGCCAGGTCTATGGTGGCGGCGGTAACAGCGGCGCCACACTGAAATCCGACTTCATCGAAATCTTCAACCGCAGCGCCAACCCGGTCACGCTGACCGGCTGGGGCGGTGCAGTATGCGGCAACGACCGGCAGCAGCTGGACCAACCGCACCAACATACCGACCATCACGCTCCAGCCGGGCCAGTACTACCTGATCAAGGAAGCCGATGGCACGGGCGGCACCACGGCGCTGCCAACCCCGGACCTCACCGGCACCATCGCCATGGCCGGCGGCGCTGCCAAGGTTGCCCTGACCAGTAACCAGACCGCCCTGACCGGCACGAACCCGAGCGGCGGTGCGATTGTCGACATGATCGGCTGGGGCAACGGCACCAATGGCTTCGAAGGCGCCGCCGCCGGCCAGACCTCGACCAACGCGCTGGCAGCGATCCGCAACAACGGCGGCTGCGACGACACTGACAATAACGCCAACGATTTCACGATCGCCACCGCGAACCCGCGCAACAGCTCTTCGGCCTTCAACGTTTGCACTACCGGCCCGGTCGTCAAGAACATCGTCCCAGCCTGCCCGGCATCGGTCTCCGTCGCCCCAGGGCTTCGCCCAGATCGTCGCCCTGAGCGCCTCGGATGAAGACGGCACGGTCAACACCGCGGGCATCACCAGCGCGGCCATCCCCGGCATCACCCTGATCGGCTTCAACGCAGCCACCGCCGACGGCGGCAGCGCCACGGCCAGCCTGAGCATCAGCACCGCTGTGCCGGCCGGCAGCTACCCGGTCGCCATCCAGTGGGGCAATAACCAGTCGCAGACCGCGAGCTGCACCGTCAACGTGACCGTGGCCGGCCTGGCCGCAGTGACCAAGACCATCCCGCAAATCCAGGGTAACGGCGCCGCCAGCCCGTTCAACGGGACCACGCAGACCACCGAAGGCGTCGTCACCGCGAAAATCGCGAACGGCTTCTTCATCCAGGACGAGAACGGCGATGGTGATCCATCGACCTCGGACGCCGTCTTCGTCTACATGAACACGACCCCGTTCAGCGTAGCCATCGGCGACAAGGTGCGCGTGACCGCTACCATCAGCGAATTCAAGCCGACCGGCGCCAACCGCAGCTACACCGAGCTGGTCAACGCCTCCGCTATCGTGACCGTCGGCAGCGGCAGCATCACCCCGACCAATATCACGCTGGCCGACAACCTGGCCAATGTGGAAGGCATGCTGGTGCGCTTCGCCCAGCCGCTGGTCGTGAACCACTCCGAATACCTGGGCAACCGCGGTGAACTGGAACTGGGCAGCACCCGCCACGAGCAGCCGACCAACCGCTTCCCGGCCCGCAGCGCCGATGCGTCTGCACTGAATGCGCAGCAGCTCGCCGATACTATCGTGCTGGATGACGGCATCTTCGTCACCCCGACCGTGATCCCTTACATCGGCCAGGACAACACCGTGCGCGTCGGCGACACCGTGCACAACCTGACCGGCGTGATCGACTTCGGTTCCGTGGGCGGCGGCGGCGCCGGCTTCAAGCTGCAGCCGACCGCAGCGCCGCAATTCTCGCGCGACAATCCGCGCACCACTGCACCGCAACTGGCCTCCGGCAATGTGAAAGTGGCCAGCGCCAACGTGCTGAACTTCTTCACCACCTTCACCAACGGCAACGACATCTTCGGTAATGTGAACCAGGGCTGCACCCTGGGCGCAGGCACCAGCAAGAGCAACTGCCGTGGCGCCGACAACCTGGCCGAGTTCGTCCGCCAGCGCGACAAGATCGTCGCCGAGCTGAAAGCGATTGATGCCGACGTGTACGGCCTGATGGAAATCCAGAACAACGGTGAAACCGCCGTGACTTATCTGGTGGACCAGCTGAACACCGCCATCGGCACGCCGACCTACGCCGTCGTACCGAAGCCGGCCGCCACCGGCACCGACGCCATCCGTGTCGCCATGATCTACAAGCCATCGAAGCTGGCCCTGGTTGGCAGTGCGCTGTCCGACGCCGATGCGATCAACAACCGTCCGCCGATGGCCCAGACTTTCCGCGCCCTGAACGGCGAGAAGTTCTCACTGGTCGTGAACCACCTGAAGTCCAAGGGCAGCTGCCCGTCCGGCTCCGGTGCGGATGCGGACAATGGCGACTTCCAGGGCTGCTGGAACGCGACCCGTATCCAGCAGGCCCAGCGCCTGGTGAATACCTTCGTGCCGCAAGTGGCGACGGCCGCCGCCGACCCGGACGTGCTGCTGATCGGCGACATGAACTCCTACGGCATGGAAGACCCGATCGCCGCCATCGTGGCGACCGGCTACGTCAACCAGCTGGAGCGCTTCGTGCGTCCGAGCGGCATTCCGCATTCGTATGTGTTCGACGGCCTGAGTGGCTACCTCGACCACGCCCTGGCCAGCAGCACGCTGAGCACGCAGGTGGTGGGCGCGGCGGAATGGAACGTGAACGCGGATGAGCCTGTCGTGATCGACTACAACACCGAGAGCAAACCCCAGGACCTGTACAACCCGCTGCCATACCGCGCTTCCGACCACGACCCGGTGGTGGTGAGCCTGGACCTGCAGCCGGCAGTGCAGGACGTGACGGCCAGCGTGAAAACCTTCACCACCGGTTACGTGGTCAACCGTATCACCAACAAGTACTCCAGCACGCTGTCGCTGACCAATACCAGCGGCGCAGCGCTGAACGGCCCGCTGCAAGTAGAGTTCCAGGGCTTGAGCGCTGGCGTCACCCTGGCCAACCCGACCGGCAGCCACAACGGCAACGCCTACATCACCGTGCCGGGCGGCCTGGCAGCAGGCGCCACCGTGAACCTGCCGCTGCAGTTCAACAACCCGTCCAAGGTTGCCATCAGCTACACGCTGAAGGTAGTCAGCGGCAACTTCTAAGGAAAAACAAATGATCGCTACGACTTTCAAACGACTGCTGGGCCGCACGGTACTGGCACTGGGCCTGGCCCTGAGCGCGAACGCGGCCCTGGCCGATGTGATGCTGAGCGTGAACATCAACACCAGCAGCTTCGGCAACGGTGCCGTGGGCTTCCTGGACTTCCAGTTCAATCCCGCCACCGTCGGCCAGCCGCTGGCCACCGCCACCATGACGGACCTGAGCGGCTTCGACCCGAGCAAGTTCGGCTCGCCGGAAGGCGACGTCACCGCGCTGGCGAACGGCTTCCAGTTCGCCAACACCACGCCGCTCAACGCGCTGCTGTACGAAGCCACCTTCGGCGGCGTGTTCAGCTTCAATCTGACCTTCGCCGGCGACGCCATCGACGCCGTCAGCTCGCGCTTCTCGGTGCAAGCCTACGACGCCAACGGCAACGCGGCCGGCAACCTGGCCGATCCGCTGCTGCTGGCGCTGGACTGGTCGGTGTCGCCGGCCGGCGCTCCGGCCGTGACACCGGGCTTCGTCGACAGCTCGGCGCAAGCCACTGCCGTGCCCGAGCCATCCGCACTGATGCTCGCCGCCCTCGGCCTCGGCATGCTCGGCCTCATCCGCCGCCTCCAGTCCTGATGCAATAACGCCACACCCCCAATCCCGGGGTCAGATCTGGCAATCCGCCATTGATGGCGGATTGCCAGATCTGACCCCGGGATTTTCATTTATTCAATGAAAATATTAATCCTTAAATAAAATCGTATTGGCTTTGCCTTGCCGCCATCGGGCATAGTTTTCGAATGGCGGCGGACATTCTTATCATCGATAGCGACCTTTCGGCCCGGCAATTGCTGACGCTGAACCTTGGCCATGCCGGTTATGCGGCGCGCGCCGTGGGCGATGCCGAGTCCGCGTTGCCGCAGCTGGATGCGATGCTGCCCGATGTGCTGGTGCTGGAGTGGGACTTGCCGGGCCAGTCCGGCCTGTCGCTGATCCGCCAGCTGCGCGCCACGCGGCGCAGCCGCGATCTTCCCATCATCATGCTGTCCGCCCGCAACGCCGAGCAGGACAAAGTACTGGCTCTGGAGAGCGGGGCGGACGATTACATCAGCAAGCCCTTCAGCCCGCGCGAAACCCTGGCCCGCCTGCACGCCTTGCTGCGCCGCCGCCGTTCCGCCGCGCTTGCCGATGCTGCGGACGCGCTCGAAGTAGCGGACCTGCGCCTCGATCCGGCCACCTTGCGCGTCAGCGCCGGCAGCCGCCAGATCAGCATGGGCCGCATCGAATTCCGCCTGCTCAATTTCCTCATGCACCATCCGGGCCGCGTGCATACCCGCGCCCAGCTGCTGGACCAGGTCTGGGGCAACGCCGTCTACCTCGACGAGCGCACCGTCGACGCCCACGTCGGCCGCCTGCGCAGCGCCCTGCAGCCCAGCGGCCACCATGCACACATTGAAACCGTGCGCGGCAGCGGTTACCGCTTCAAAGGGACAGCGTGGTCATCCTGAATTCGCGCGAGCAGGAATATCTGCTGCATGCGCTGGAAACAGCGCATGGGCTGCGCGAGCAAAACCAGTTCTATCTGTGGAGCCAGGGCGCATTGCAGGCGCTGCTGCCGCATCGCTTGCTGCTCTGCCTGCGGCTCGACGGCGAGGGCAACCCGCAGCGCATCGATTGCCTGCACAGTGCCGTATTGGACGCGTCGCAACGCCGCCAGCTATGCGACGCGCGGGAAGGTCCCGCATTGGACTTGTTGCGTCAGTGGCGGCAGGGCGGCGCCGTGCCGCTGGCGCTGGAGACGCCGGCGTTGGGGCCAGCACTGATCCACGGCACCGGTATGTTGCCCAGCGGCGGCAGCTGTTTCATGCTGCTCGGCCTGCCGGCGCCGGCCGAAGCGAGGCACAGCTGGCTGCTGCAACTGCTCCTGCCCTGCCTGCACATGGCGCTGCAGCGCATCGCGGCGGGCGAGGTGCAGGCCAATCATGCACTGATGTCTGTCTCGCCGCGCCAGGCGCAGATCCTGGACGGCGTGCGCGAAGGCAAGAGCAATGAGGAGATTGGCCAGATCTTGGGCATCAGCTCCCTGACCGTGAAGAACCATTTGCAGCGGCTGTACCGCCAGCTGGGCGTGAACAACCGGGCGCATGCGGTCGCGCTGTACGGGGCATGTAAATTCGATTGACCCCGGACGGGGCAGGGCGGGATCATGGCGCATGTCCCGATGAGGCCCCGCCATGAATCGATACCTGCTTCTTTTGCTGGCCTGCGGCGTTTCCGCCTGCAGCCATGCCCAGCCTGACCTGCTCAGCCAGCTCCGTGCGCTGGATCGCGGCTGCACCAGCGATGCCCAGTGCCGCACCGTGCCGGTAGGCGCCAAGCCCTGCGGCGGTCCGGAAACCTTCCTGCCTTATTCCAACGCCCGTGAACAGCCGGCCAAAGTGACCGAGCTCGCCGAGCGCTACAGCAAGGAACGCGAAGCGAAATTCAAGGGCATGGGCGTGGCAGGCGATTGCATGATCGTGACCGATCCCGGCGCCGTGTGCCGCGCGGGCAGCTGCCAGACGGCAGGCGGAGCGAAAGCCCAATAAAAAAACGCCGCGCACATGGCGCGGCGTTGAGCTTGCTGCAGGGGCTGATCAGAAGCGGCCTGGCGCGTCATTGCGCTGGGCGGTTGGTTCCGGCACCGGATCGGTGGTGTCCACTTCCAGCACGGTGATGGCGGTGTTTGCATTGTTGACCGTGTACACCATGGCTGCCAGGTGTTTGGCCGCAGCCAAGTCATACCAGCTGGCAGCGGCGGTTGCAGTGCCGCTTTGTACCACGCCCGGTGGCGCATTCACCTTGAAGTTGCCGCCGATCTCGCCGTTCTTCAACACCCACGAAGAAAGCGTGTAGTTCGAGGTACCGCCCTTTGGTGCGTAGCCGACCACGCAAGCCTTGTAGGTGCCTGCTGCTGGCACGGATACCGTCACCACCTCGTTGGAGCTGGAGCCGCCGCTGCTGCCCACCACCGTGCCGGCCTGGTTCAGCACGATAAGATCCAGGTCATCCTTGCCGCCGGCCTGGTAGCCCGACGTGTCGGTGTCGTACAGCGCGGCGCGCAGCAGCAGGGAGTCCGAAGGCACGGTGATGCTGTGCACCTTTACGCCTGCGCTGCCGCCGGCGACGCAGGCTGCCACGCCGCCATCGCTGGACTTATCAATGCCGACCGTGTTGGCGCTGCGGCTGGCTGCCTTCAGGCCGCCTTTCTTGATGCCCAGGATGCCGGTGTAACCGGCGCCCACCGTGAAGGACACATTACCGCTGGCAGCTTCGCTGGTCAGCAGGGACGGCACGGCCAGGCTGGCCGCACGGGCGGTCAGCGGGCTGCGCACAGTGTGGCCGTTGGTGTCGGACCAGATCAGGCTACCGTAGGCCCAGGCATTGATTGCCCCCGTGGTGCGGGTCAGCGTCACGTTGAACGAGCCCTTCTCGCCTTTCGCCAGGTTCAGCGTGCTCGGCGACACAACTACGTCATACCCTGGCAGCGTGGCCTGGGCGGTGTAGTTGCCCGGTTGGTCGCTGACGTTGGTTACGGTGCGGGTCAGCGTGATCTTGCCCAGCACGGCGGAGGCAGTCAGCGACGGCATGTTCAGGTTGTATGGCTGGATCGAACCGAAGCTCTGGCAGGTGGACGCTTGCAAGGTGCCCGGAATGCCGCACATGTAGCGGACCCAGTCGACCCAGCCGTGGTCGTACACGAGGCCCGGATCGACAGCCTTGTTCGGCGCCACATGGCCCGCGCCCTGCGCCCATGGCAGCCTGCCGTTGGCCATGCCTGGCTGGCCATCGTTGAAGGTATCGAAGGCGGTGGTCATCAGTGCCGACTTGATGGCGGCCGGCGACCAAGTCGGATGCGCCTGGCGCAGCAGGGCGGCGAGGCCCGCGACGTGCGGGCTGGACATCGACGTCCCCTGATACGAAGCCCAGTTTGGCTCCGGCACATCGATATTGTTGGCGATGGCGTCGCGCTGGGCCTGGGTCTTGTCCGCGGTCACGCCGGCCAGGATGTCCACGCCAGGCGCGGTCAGGTCAGGTTTCAGCAGATTGGCGTTGTGGCGGTTCGGGCCGCGCGAGGAGAAGTCGGCCATCTTTGGTGCCGGCGTTGTGCCTACTTGGGGGCTGAATTTGCCTATGGCGCTCAGGGTATCGGTGTTGGCGGCAATAAAGGCTTTGACAATGGCGCCATCGTTGAAGTTCAGGTGCACCGCCGGCACGCTGTGCGGGTCGGCAATCGGCGCCGTCGTGGCCGAGACATCGATCAGGATCATGCCGACGCCGCCGGCATCCTTGACGGCCCTGGACTTGTCCACGCGGGCGCTGACGCCACGCTCGCACAGCAGCACCTTGCCGGCAACCTTGGCCGGGTCCAGCGCGGCTGCGTCAGTGGCATTGTTGGCGGCGCGGTCGGTCGCGTTGTAGCAGCGAGCGGCGGCCTGCTTGTCGAAGGTGCTCATGCTGGCGAATGGCTGCATGGCCGCATCCTGGGCCAGGATGGTCGGCGTGCCCGGCAGCGGCGTTTCATTGTAGGACGCGCCGAGGTAGGTGGCGCCGCCGATGGTCAGGTTGGCGCCGTTGAAGCGGTTGTGGGTGGAGGCGGCTACCGTGGTCAGCCATGGCGACACGTGGGCCACGGCATTCGATGGGCCGCTGTTGCCGGCCGAGGCGGCGACGAACACGCCGGCGGCGGCAGCGTCGAAGAAGGCCAGTTCAACCGGATCGGTCACCGAAGTCTGGGACCCGCTGATCGAGTAGTTGATCACGTCCACGCCGTCGGCCACGGCCTGGTCGATGGCGGCCACGCTGTCCGAGGTGAAGCAGGAGTTGCGGCTGCCGGTGCCGTCCGGGTTGGTTTCGTCCACATAAGTCCAGCACACCTTGTAGGCGGCCAGGCGGGCGCGCGGCGCCATACCGGACAGGCGGCCGATATTGATGCCGGACAGGTTAGCGGCCACACCGTTATTGCCTCCGGCGGTCGTCGAGGTGTGGGTGCCGTGGCCGCCATGGCCCTTGGCGCCGGCGATGGAATCGCGCGGCGAGGTGAATTCGGTCCAGTGCTGGGTCAGATTCTGGGCTTCGAAGCCGGTGCGGAAGGCACGTGCGCCGATCAGCTTATTGTTGCAATGCTGAGCGGTGAAGCCCTCGCCGGTATCGCAGCCGCCGTTCCAGCCGGCCAGCGGCTGGTAGGCCGGGGTGCCGGACGAGTCGAAAGTGGGGTTGCCCTGGGCATCGACGCGGTCGGCATAGGCCGGGTTTTCCGGCCAGATGCCGCTATCCACCACGCCGATGACGACGTTTTCGCCGGCGGCGATCTTGCCGCCCAGCTTGTCCCACAGGCCGGTGCCCGGCTGGTCCAGGCCCAGGAAGGTCGGGGTGTAGTTGGTTTCAAGCGAGCGTGCCTCGTCGGCAGTGATGCCGGCCACAGCGGCATTTTTCTTCAGGGCGCGCACTTCAGCGTCGGTCAGGCGGGCGGCGAAGCCATTCAGCACCAGCTTGTACTGGTGGATGATCTGGGCGGCCGGCACGGTGGCGGCAACGCTGGACTGCTTCTGCTCCAGGTAGCTCAGGTAAGCCTGCACATCGCCGGCGCTGACATCGAGGCGAGTACCGGGAGCGGGGCGGGTGGCCGGCAGGCCGCTGACGCCGCCGGTATAAGTGGCGGCCGGCGCGTCGGCCAGGCGCACGATATAGGTGTGGCGGGCTTCATCGGCGCCGGCTTGCAGCGCGAGACCGGACAACAGCGCCATCACGGCGAGAGAGACTGGACGTAGTTTCATATCGGGTTCCTCGACTGTGTTCGGTTATTGGGCGCGGCGGCGGCGGATCATGGCCAGGCCGGCCATGCCGAGCAGCATCAGCGGAGCGGTGCCGGGCAGCGGCACTTCCACCTGCAGGTCGTCTACGGCGAACTGGGCGAGGAAGACGGGCGCGCTGGCATCGTTGACGCAGTTGCCGGCGCCATCGAACATGCAGGCGTCGATGGTCAGGCTTGACAGGTTCAGGCGGCTGAATTCCGGGTCCAGCAGCCAGTTGGCGAACGGGAAGTTGCCGCCTTGGTCCTGGCCGGCGAAGTCTTTGGCGGCCGACACGGTGCTGCCGTCGGTCAGCAGGCCGGTCAGGCGCAGCTGGCCATACACACCGTCGGGCAGTCCGCCCAGTGGTGCGAGGAAGGCGAAGTTCAGTGAGCTCACACTGAAGAAGCCCACGCCGCCATCGCGCATGATGGTGAGGGATCCGTCATTCTCGCCACCGAAGTAGTGGCTCAGATTGCCGGATGGGCAGGAAAAGACCTGGTTGCAGCTGGCGGGATTCGAGCCGTCGAAAATTGCGCCGGCCTGGCCACTCGCGCCAAGCGATTGCCAGAAGGCGCTGTCATTCACAGTCATCTTGAAACCGCTGTCCTTGAAACTCTGGCCGCCGGTGTAAATCGTGTCGCCAGCGCTGAGCGTCGGCGTCACCACATTTGTGACGGCTTCAAACGAAATGAAATCGGCGTGCGCGGCCGGTGCGGCCAATATGGCCGCCGTGCTGGTAAGCACGGCACAAGCAAGCTTCTTGAGTTGGAGTTTCATGACTCGGGGCCCTTGGAATTATCATTTTAGAAAGAAAGGCGACGGGATCACCGCGGCGTTTCTGCTCGCACCTGGGTTGCTCAGGTTGCAATGAATATAGCAACAAGTTTAATTTTGGTGGTCAAAAATTTAATGTTTTTAATTTAGTTAGATGAACAAATTTTCAAAATTTATTCGGTTCTCCCTAAGGAAACTCATGTTGGCTGAGGTCTACAAAATTGTGAAAAATTTACGACAGTTTTGACAACTGTCAAAAGAGCAAGTTAAGACGTTGAAAAATGCTCACGCACGCATGGGAAAATATTGTCGAAACCTCAAACCGCGTGGTAGCCTGTGCCGTTATTTCAAGGGAGGTTGTACTGATGGTCGCAAGGAAGCATGGCAAAGGATTCACGCTGCTTGAGCTGTTAGTGGTAATCGTCATCATCGGCCTCCTGGCCGCCTATGTCGGCCCCAAATACTTCTCGCAACTGGGCAAATCCGAGGTCACCGTGGCCAAGGCCCAGATTGAAGCGTTCGAGAAATCCCTCGATACTTACCGGCTCGACGTGGGCCGCTATCCGACCACGGAAGAGGGCCTGGCCGCGCTGCTGGCCGCGCCGCCGACGGCAGGCGCCAAGTGGAACGGTCCTTACCTGAAAAAAGGCGTGCCGCCCGATCCTTGGGGCCGTCCATATCAGTACAAATCGCCGGGCGCCAAGTCCGAGTACGAAATCGTCTCGCTGGGCAAAGACGGTCAGCCGGGCGGCGAAGGCGATAACGCCGATATCAGCAGCGCCCAGTAAGCTCTACCCAAGCCATGCAGTTCGAGGTTCGCACCCTGTCGCCGGAAATGGTGATCGGCCACGCCGTGGTCGATGGCCGCGACGAGGCTGACGCACGCCGCCAGGTGGAGGCGCGCGGCCTGTTCGTCTCGTCCATCACCCCCAAGCGCGGCGGCCTGCGCGCTTCGAAAGGCAAGGCCCTGAACCTGGTGCTGTTCAGCCAGGAATTGCTGGCGCTGCTGAGCGCGGGCCTGGGCATCGTGGAAGCGCTGGAAGCCCTGCTGGAAAAGGAAGCGACGCCCGCCACCCGCAGTGTGCTGGAGCGCCTGCTGGGCGGCCTGCGCGAAGGCCAGCGATTTTCCACCGTGCTGGCCGAGCAGCCGCAATTGTTCCCGCCGCTGTATGTCGGCATCGTCAAGGCGGCCGAAGGCACCAGCGATCTGCCGCGCTCCCTGGCCCGCTACATCGATTACCAGCAGCGCATCGATACGGTGCGTGCGAAGATCGTCAGCGCCGCCATCTACCCCTGTATCCTGCTGCTGGTGGGCGGCGGCGTTTCCCTGTTCCTGATCGGCTATGTGGTGCCGCGCTTCGCCGAGGTGTACCAGGGCGCGGGCCGCAACCTGCCGTGGATGTCGCAAGTGATGCTGACCTGGGGCCAGTTCGCCGCCGCGCATACAGCGCCGCTGCTGGCCGGGATTTTTGCCGCGCTGGGCGGGCTGGTATTGACTGTGCGTCGCCTGATTGCCAGCGGCGGCCTGGCGCGCCTGCTGGCGCGCATGCCGGGCATCGGCGAGCGGGTGCGCATCTATGAATTGTCCCGCCTTTACCTGACCCTGGGCATGCTGAGCGAGGGCGGCATCACGATCCTGCACGCGATCGACACGGTGCAGGGCATGGTGTCGGCCAATGTGCGCCAGGGCTTGCAGGGCGCGCGCGCCATGATCGAATCGGGGCTGCCGCTGTCGACCGCCTTTAACGCCAATGGCCTGACCACGCCGATTTCGCTGCGCATGCTGCGCGTGGGCGAGCGCACCGGCGATATGGGGCCGATGCTGACTCAGTCCGCCGCTTTCTACGACGGTGAAATCAGCCGCTGGATCGACCGTTTCACCCGTACTTTCGAACCGCTGCTGATGGCCTGTATCGGCCTGGTGGTGGGCGCCATTGTGGTGCTGCTGTATATGCCTATCTTTGATCTCGCCGGAGAGATGTCATGACCATTCCGGCTATCGACGCGGCGACCCTGTCCCGTGCCCGGAGCCAGCGCGCGCAGAGCAAGCGCAGCCTGGTGGAAGAATTGCACGCCATTTCCGGCATCGAGCCGCGCGTGGCCGTGCGCGCGCTGGCCCAGCCCTTCGGCCTGGCCGTGCTGGAAACGGTGGAAATGCTGGCCTTCGAGCCGGCCTTCGACCTGCTGCCTTTGTCGCAGGCGATGGCGCGCCATTGCGTGCTGCTGCGCGCCCACGACGGCGTGATTGTCGGCGTGATTGCCGATCCCTTTGACATCGACCAGCAGACCTGGCTGACGACGCTGGCGCGCTGCACGCCGCAGGCGCCGCTGCAGATCCGGCTGGCGCTGCAGTCCGATATCCAGGCCTATCTATCGAAGCAGGAGGAATCGGCGCGCGCGGTCGATACGCTGCTGCCGGGCGCCGACAACTCCCGCCGCGACGGCAAGACGGCGGCCGTGCTGTCCTTTGCCTCGGTATCGGAGGCGGCCAGCCCCGCGGTGCGCTTGGTGAATTCCACCTTGTATGACGCCCTGAAAGCGGGTGCGTCGGACATCCACCTGGAAAGCACGGCATCCGGCCTGGCGGTCAAGTACCGCGTGGACGGCGTGCTCGATCACGCCACGGCCGTCAACGGCGTCGAAGTGGCGGAGCAGATCATCTCGCGCCTGAAGGTGCTCGCGGAACTGGACATTGCCGAACGCCGCGTGCCGCAGGACGGCAGCTTCCGCGTCGAATCGAACAGCCGCGAGATCGACCTGCGCGTGTCCATCATGCCCTCGATCCACGGCGAGGATGCGGTGATCCGTATCCTGGACAAGCGTGCCATGATCGAGTCCTACGGCGCGCTGACGCTGGAAGCGCTGGGCTTCGATGCGCCGTCGCTGGCGACCTTGCGCACGCTGGCCCAGGAAGCCTACGGCATGCTGCTGGTGACCGGCCCAACGGGTTCGGGCAAGACCACCACGCTGTATGCGGCGCTGACCGAGATCCACAACGGTCGCGAGAAAATCATCACGATCGAAGACCCGGTCGAGTATCAGCTGCCGGGCATCCTGCAGATTCCCGTCAACGAGAAAAAGGGCCTGACTTTCGCCAAGGGCCTGCGCTCCATCCTGCGCCACGATCCGGACAAGATCATGGTGGGCGAGATCCGCGACCGCGAAACGGCCGAAATCGCCGTGCAGTCCGCGCTGACGGGCCACCTGGTGCTGACTACGGTGCACGCCAATAATGTGTTCGACGTGTTCGGCCGCTTCACGCACATGGGCATCGATCCTTATGCTTTCGTGTCCGCGCTGAACG
Source organism: Pseudoduganella sp. UC29_106 (assembly GCF_044055365.1). Lineage (NCBI taxonomy): Bacteria > Pseudomonadati > Pseudomonadota > Betaproteobacteria > Burkholderiales > Oxalobacteraceae > Pseudoduganella > Pseudoduganella sp. UC29_106. The sequence goes on from NZ_CP171977.1 coordinate 1,693,123, forward strand.
GCATCTGGGCGCAGCGCCTGGTGCGCATCAACTGCCCGCACTGCGCGGCGGAATACACGCCGAGCGATGAGGAGCTGGAGAGCGTGAGCCTCACGCGCGCCGATGTCTACGATTACGACTTCAAGGAAGGCAAGGGTTGCGGCGACTGCCGCGGCACCGGCTTCAAGGGACGCCGTTCGATCGCCGAAATCCTGGTGCTGAACGACGAAATCCGTGAACTGATCGTCGAGAAGCGCCCGATCCGCCAGATCAAGCAGGCCGCCTATGAAGCGGGCACGCGCAGCCTGCGCCACGCCGCGCTGGAACTGGTGCGCCGCGGCGGCACCACATTAGCTGAAATCAAGAGGGTGACGCTGCATGCTTAAGAAACACGCCCTCTGCATCGGCGTGGCGCCGAATGCCGTCAGCCTGCTGCGTATTGCGCGCTGGGGCAAGGCCGCGCCGGAAGTGCTGGCCGAGCACAGTTTCGCGGCCGGACCGGAAGCGCTGGCGGCCGCGCTGCGCGATCTGTTGACCGCACAGGACTTTGGCGGCTGGCCGGTCAGCTTTGTGCTGGCCGATGAATTGACCCGCCTGTGGCAAGTCACGCCGCCGCTGCAGGCCGCGCGCATGGCCGACCTGGAAGCCGCTGCCGCGCTGCGCTTCCATGCGCTGTTCGGCGAGTCGCCCGCTGCCTGGGATGTGTCGGCCGACTGGAACGCCGACCAGCCTTTCTTTGCCGCCGCCATGCCGCGTGCGCTGAAGGCCACGCTGGAGCAGATTGCCGCCGAGCGCAGCCTGGCCATTGTCGCCATGCAGCCGCATTTCATCAGCGTGTGGAACCGTTGGCACAGGACGCTGAAGGCCAATGCCTGGCTGGGCGTGATACACAGCGGCGTGCTGACGCTGGGCGCCGTCGATGGACGGCAGCTGCGCTTCGTGCGTGCGCTGCCCGTGCCGCATGGCGCCGACCACTACTGGCTGACGCAGATGGTGCAGCGCGAAGCCCTGTTGCACGACCTGCAGCCACCGCAACTGGTGCAGCTGGCCGGCCCGCTGCCGGCGGCGCTGGCCAAACCGTCCACGCACGAAGGCCATATCGCGACGGTGCAGCTGGGGGCAGGGCAGGGCGAAGGCTGGTCCACTGCCAGCCTGCTGGCCTGTGCGGGAGGTGCGGCATGAAGGTCATGCATATCGATTTCGCCACGCCGGGCTGGCGCCGCACGCTGTACCGCCTGCATCCGGCGATGCTGGCGGCCGGCGTGGCCGGTGCGCTGCTGTGCATTGCCGCCGGCACGCTGGCGTGGCAGACGGCGCAGGAACGCGAGGCGCGCGAGCGCCAGTTGAACGCCGCACGCCAGAAGGCGGCCGTGAAGGCGCCAGTGCGCCTGCCCGTAACCGCGATTCCGGAAGCCCAGGCGACGGCTGTCAACACCGCCGTCATGCAGCTGAACATCCCCTGGCGCGGCCTGCAGGATGCGGTGGCCGCCGCTACGCCATCCACTATTGCCCTGGTCGCGCTGGAACCGGACGCGCGCAAGCAGACGCTGAAGATCACGGCCGAAGCGAAGAATGCCGATGAAATGGTGGCCTATGTGGAGCAGCTGAAGCAGCAGGAATTCTTCCGCGGCGCCGGCATCATCCGCCATGAAATCAATACGGGCGACCCGAACCGGCCGCTCCGCTTCCAGGTCGAAGCACAGTGGAGGGCGCGATGAACGCCAACGCAACCCTGCTGCGTCTGCAGCTGCTGGCGCGCCGCGCTGGTCCCGCCGCCTGTGTGGCCGCGGCGCTGCTGCTGGCTGGCGCTGCTGCTATCGCCTGGGCGCTGGTGTCGCGCGAAGCACAGCAGGCGGCCGCCGCTGCGCTGCCCGCCGCGCCTGCGCAGCTGGTCGAAGCGCCCCCGCCGCCCAATGCCAACGAAAATCTGGCCGCTTTCTACCAGACGCTGGGCGAGAAGCGTTATGCCGAGCAGCAGGTGAAGATCCTGTTCGGGATTGCGGCCAAGACCAATCTCTCGCTCGACCAGGGTGAGTACAAATTCGGCTACGACAAGGCCAGCCGCGTGAGCACTTATCAGATCACGCTGCCGGTGCGCGGGCCTTACGCGAACATCTGGCAATTCAACCTGCAGGCGTTGGCGGCCATGCCCTTCGCCGCACTGGATGAGGTGAATTTCCGCCGCGAGACGATCACCGATCCCGTGGTGGAAGCGCGCCTGCGCTTCACGCTCTATCTGAAGGAGCAGCCATGAAGCCGCGCCATATGCTGATGGGCGCGGCGTTGGCCGGCGCCGCCGCGCTGGTGATCTTCGGCGACAAGGCACCCTCCGGCGGCGTCGTGGAATCGGTCGAGCGTGCGCCAACCGCGCGCCCAGTCGCCCCGGCGCGGCCCGCCACGTCCGCCGCCGCGCCGCAGCCAGCCGTGCGCGCTGTCGCGGCGTCCGGCGCGGCTGCGGGGCCGGCTCCGGCCATCCTGGCCCTCATCCCGCGCGCCCAACTGATCGGCGAGGCGGGCGACGGCGCCTTCAAGAGCGCCGACGGCGTCTTCGGCGGCCAGACCTGGAACCCGCCGCCGCCACCACCGCCGCCGCCAGTTGCGGCACCGCCACCGCCGCCGCCCAGCGCGCCGCCGCTGCCGTTCACGGTGATCGGCAAGGCCGTGGCGGACGGGCAGTATGAGGTCTACCTTTCGCGCGGCCCGGACCAGACCTTTGTGGTGCGCAAGCACACCGTCATCGATGGGCTGTACCGCGTCGAGACGATCGCACCGCCGACCATGACCATGACCTACCTGCCCATGAACCAGGTGCAGCAGCTAAATATTGGAGTAATCGAGTGAAGCCAAGTATGAGAATGCTCACGCTGTCCGCGCTGGTGCTGGCGCTGAGCGGCTGTGCGGCACAGATGGCCTACCGCGACGGCAAGTCGCTGGTTGAAAAAGACCAGGTGGAAGCAGGGCTGCTGAAGTTCCAGGAAGCGATCCAGGCCGACCCGTCGAATGCGCAATACCGCGCCGCCTATCTGCAGGCGCGCGACCGCGCCACGATTCGGGCGCTGGAGCAGGCGGACCGCCTGATCGCCGAGCGCAAGTACGACCTGGCGGCGCAGAACCTGCAGCGCGTGCTGGCGATGAATCCGCAAAACGAGCGCGCCCGCGCCGGCCTGCGTGCGCTGGATGCGGCCGACCGCTATGACAAGCTGCTGGCCGCCGGCTCGCTGGCGCTGGAGCAGAAGGACTATGACCTGGCCAAGTCCAGGGTCAACGCCGTGTTATCCGAAAAGCCCGACCACGCCCAGGCGCGCGAGCTGCTGCGCGAGATCAACGACAAGGCCCCGCCACCGCCGCCGGATAATGGCTTGTCCAAAGCCTACAAGCAGCCGATCACGATCGAGTTCCGCGAAGCGCCGCTGAAGCAGGTGTTCGATGTAATCTCGCGCCGCTCCGGGCTGAACTTCGTGTTCGACAAGGATGTGAAAAGCGATACGCGCACTACCATCATGCTGAAGAACAGCACGGTGGAATCGGCGATCTACTACCTGCTGATGACGAACCAGCTGGAACAGCAGGCGATGGATGCGAACACGATCCTGATCTACCCGAACACCGCAGCCAAGCTGAAGGAATACCAGGAAACCGTGGTGCGCACCTTCTACCTGCAGAATGCCGATGCGAAGGCCGTCACCAATACGCTGAAGACCATCCTCAAGTCGCGCGACGTGATTGCAGATGAAAAGCTGAACCTCGTCATCATCCGCGACAGCGCCGATGCGATCCGCCTCGCCGAAAAAATCATCGCCACCCAGGATCAGGCGGAGCCTGAAGTGATGCTCGATGTCGAGATCCTCGAAATCAAGCGCACCCGCCTCACGGAACTGGGCGTGGTGTGGCCAAGCTCCGTTGCGCTGACGCCGCTGTCCACCTCGGGCGGCGACACGCTGACCCTGCGCGACCTGGATAACCTGAACCGCCGCACGATCGGCATCAGCGATATCAGCGCCAAGCTGAATGCGAACAAGGCCGATGGCGACGCCAACCTGCTGGCCAATCCGCGCATCCGCGTGCGCAACAAGGAGAAGGCCAAGGTGCTGATCGGTGATAAGGTGCCGGTGATTACGACCACGATTTCGCCCGGCACCGGCGGCTTCGCTTCTGAATCCGTCAGCTATGTGGACGTGGGCCTGACCCTGAACGCCGAGCCGACCATCTACCTGAATAACGAGGTGGGTATCCGCATCCAGCTGGAGGTTTCCAACCTGGTAAGCACGGTGACGACGAAGACCGGCACCACGGCCTACCAGATCGGCACGCGCCAGGCCGCGACCTTCCTGCAGCTGAAGGACGGGGAGAACCAGGTGCTGGCGGGGCTGATCAACAGCGAGGAACGCAGCTCGGCCAATGTGGTGCCGGGCATCGGCGATATCCCCATCCTGGGCCGCCTGTTCGGGTCGCAGAAGGATGACAAGCAGAAGACCGAGATCGTGCTGTCGATCACGCCGCACCTGGTGCGCAATCTGCAGCGTCCTGAAATCAGCGCGGCGGAATTCTCGGCCGGCACGGAAGCGAACTTCCGCCGCAAGCCGGATATCGCGCCGCGCTTGCCGGTCGCGCTGCCGGCGCGTCCGGGCGCGGCTCCGGCGGCTCCGGGCGCAGCGGGCGTGGTCCCGGCGCCGGGCGCACCTACCGCACCTGCCGCCGCCGGCGCACCGGTCACGCTGCCGCCAGGCGCCATGCCGGGCCAGATCCAGCCCGCGCCGGACCTGACCGCGCCGGCCGGCGTGCCGCTGTCCACGCAGCAGCCCGGCCCCGCGACCAGTGTCACGCAGCCTGCAGCGCCTGCACAGCCAGCGCCTGCACCGCAGCCGCAGCCGGTACAGCGATGAGTCCGTGTAACAAAACGTGCCTGACCCCAGAATGCGCGCGCGCGGGTTCACGCTGATCGAATTGCTGGTCACGCTGGCCATCCTTGGCCTGCTGGCCACGCTCGCCGTGCCGGTGGGGCAGACGGTCGTCCAGCGCCGCAACGAGCAGGATCTGCGCCGCGGCTTGCATGAAATCCGCAAGGCCATCGATGCCTACAAGGTCGCCTATGACGAAGGCCGCATCGCCAAGAGCATCACCGGCAACGGCTATCCGAAGAACCTGGAGCTGCTGGTGGAGGGGGTGCCGGACCAGAAAAGTCCCAAGCGCGCGAAGATTTTCTTCCTGCGCCGCGTGCCGCGCGATCCTTTCAGCAGCGACCCGAACCTGACCGACGCCCAGACCTGGGGCAGGCGCAGCTACGCCAGCGAGGCGGACGATCCGCGCGAAGGGGAAGATGTGTATGACGTGTATTCAATCTCGGAGGCGGTGGGCCTGAACGGCATCCCGTACCGCAAATGGTAAGACGCAAAGGCTTCACGCTGATCGAACTGCTGGTGGTGCTGGGCATCATCGCGCTGCTGCTCACACTGGCCGTGCCGCGCTATTTCCCCAGCGTGGACAAGAGCAGGGAAACCGTCCTTGCCGATAACCTGCGCAATATGCGCCTGGTGATCGACCAGTTCTATGGCGACACCGGCCGCTATCCGGACAGCCTGGAGCAGCTGGTCGAGAAAAAATACCTGCGCTCGATTCCGCTCGACCCGATCACGGAGAAGGCGGACAGCTGGCTGATCGTGCCGCCCGAAGATGTGACCAAGGGTGGCGTGTCCGACATCAAGAGCGGAGCCCCCGGCAATGACCGCAGCGGCAAGCCTTATTCGGACTGGTAGGCAGCGCGGGTTCACCTACCTGAGCGTGGTGATCCTGGTTGCCATCATCGGCCTGGTGGGCGCGGCCACCTTACGCCTCGGCGTGACGATGCAGCGCGCGGCGGCCGAAGAGGAATTGCTGCGCATCGGCGCGGAGTTCAGCGATGCCCTGCAAAGCTATGCGGCGGCCACGCCGGCCGGACAGCCAACATTCCCGCCGTCCCTGAAGGAGCTGCTGAAGGACCCGCGCTTTCCCCAGGTGCGCCGCCACCTGCGCCGCATCTATGTCGATCCGATGACGGGCAAGCCGGAATGGGGACTGGTGCGCGCGGGCATCAACAAGCCGGGGACGCCGGGCGCCGTGCCGGGGGCAACGCCAGGCGCACCGGGAGTGCCGCCAACGAGCGAGCCGCCGACCAGTTCGATGTCCGCCGGTGAGGGCGGCATTATCGGTATTTACAGTTTTTCCAGCGCCGAGCCGATCAAGATTGGCAACTTCCCGCAGCGCTTCGTCAGGTTCGAAGGCAAGGCTCACGTTTCCGACTGGAAGTTCACGGCGGAGACGTCGCTGGCGCCCGTGACGACGGCCGTCAAGATGCCGCAAACGCCGGCGGCGCCAGCGAATCCGCTGCAACCGCAACAGCCCGGCATGCAGCCGGCCATGCCGCAGCCCAAGCCCGCGCCGCAGCAGGAACCAGCGCCGCAGGAGCCGCCACAAGCGCCGCAGGAGCCGGAACAGCCCGCCGAACCGCCGGCCGAAACGCCGGAAAAGGCCGAGCCATCTTCACCACAAAACGAGCCCGAACGTAGCACGAATGACCCTCAACGCTGAGACTGTCTGAATTTGTTAACTCTTCAATCGTGCGCGCCTGACAATCTTTAGAAAAATGCTATTCTCTTTACATCCTTATAACGAGATCTAGACCAGCGACGACTACTCTCACGTAAAGGAATGGCATCATGAATCTGAAATTCGCAATCGCAGGTTTGCTGGCCGCTGCTTCTTTTGGCGCTTCTGCTGCTGACCAATCCGTCGCTATCACCACCACGCCGGTGCTGGACACCGATAACCACTTCATCGGCGTAACCAGTGGCAGTGATGGCCTGCTGTCGGGCGGCCTGGACGTCATCACCTTCACCGGTCTGAATGCCGGTGTGTACGATTTCGTGCTGACGCTGAGCGGCCAGAACATCAGCATCGATGGCGCGAAGACCAACCTGAACGGTACTGTTGGCTCGGCTTACGAGTTCGGCAAATACCGATTCTTCGGTGTGGAATACACCGGCTCTTCGCCGTTCACGCTGGAGCTGTACGGCAACGCCATGGCAGGCGCGACCTACAGTGGTGAAGTGACCGTGTCGGCCGTACCAGAGCCTGCCACTTACGGCATGCTGCTGGCAGGCCTGGGCCTGGTTGGCGCGGTCGCCCGCCGCCGCCAGTCTACTTCGCGCGGCGCTTGAAGTCCCGCAGTCGGAAACCCAGCATAAAAAGAATACTGAAATAGACTACGCCGCTCACCGCGACGACCAACAATAGGGCGCCGGCGCGCATAAGGGGATGTGCGCGCATGGCGATCCAGTCAAACTGGGATGCACCGAACCAGGCTCCAACACCCATCACCGCCACCGCCGCCAGCAGTTTCAGGAAGAAGTTCGTCCAGCCGGGCGCAGGCTTGTAGATATCGCGCTTGCGCAAGCCGCGGTACAGGAAGGCCGCGTTCAGCGAGGCGCCCAGGCCGATCGACAGCGCCAGGCCCGCCACCTGGATGTAGGGCACGAAGATCGCATTCATCACCTGCGTGGCAATCAGCACGCCGATGGCGATGCGCACCGGTGTGCGGATATCCTGCTGCGCGTAGAACGCCGGCGCCAGCGTCTTCACGAGGATGATGCCCGTCAGGCCGACCGCATAAGCCATCAGCGGCCGCGCCGACATTTCCGCCGCGTGAGCCGTGAACTGGCCATAGTGGAAGAGGGTGGCGATCATCGGCTGCGCCAGCACGGCCATGCCAACGGCAGCCGGCAGCACCAGCAGGAAGGTCAGGCGCAGACCCCAGTCCAGCAGGGACGAGTACTCAGCATGGTCGCCTTCGACATTGGCCTTGGACAGGCTGGGCAGCAGAATCGTGCCCAGCGCCACGCCCAGCAGGGCGTTCGGGAATTCCATCAGGCGGTCGGCGTAGGTCAGCCAGGAAATCGACCCTTCCGGCAGGTAGGAGGCGATGCTGGTATTGATCATCAGGCTGATCTGGGCGGCCGACACGGCAAACACGGCCGGTCCCATTTTCTTCAGCACGCGGCGCACGCCGGGTCTTTCAGCCCGCCGGCCGGATTCCAGGACAGCGAAGGCAGCATGCCCACGCGCACCAGCGCCGGCACCTGGATGGCGACCTGCAGGATGCCGCCCACCATCACGGCGATGGCCTGGGCATACACGGGGCGTTCCAGGTAGGGCGCCAGGAACAGCGAGCCGGCAATAAAGGAAAGATTCAGCAGCACCGGCGTGAAGGCCGGAATGCGGAACTCGCGCCAAGTATTCAGCACGCCGCCCGCCAGCGCCACGAAGGACATACAGGCGATATAGGGGAACATCAGGCGCGTCATCCACACCGCCTCGTCGAAGGCCGTGCCCTTGCTCAGGCCGGACGCTATCAGGAAGACGAAGGCGGGCGCGCCGACGATGCCCAGCGCGCTGACGATCAGCGTGGACCAGACCAGGGTATTGGCCACATGGTCGACCAGGGTCTTGGCAGCGTCGTGGCCCTGCGCATTCTTGTACTCCGCCAGAATGGGCACGAAGGCTTGCGAAAACGCTCCCTCGGCGAACAGGCGCCGCAGCAGGTTGGGGATGCGGAAGGCCACATTGAAGGCGTCCGTATGGGCGCCGGCGCCAAAGGCGCGGGCAAACAGGGTTTCGCGCAGCAGGCCGGTGATACGCGACAGCATCGTCATGCTGGAGATGGCGGCGAGGGTCTTGAGCAGATTCATGGGCTGCGATTATAGCGAAACCTGCAACGATTCGATATTTGGCAATTGCCCTGGCGGCAAATCCCCGCTATAATTTAAGGCTGTACAGAATTCAGTAAGGCAGGCAAGACGTTCCGCCGGCTCTGAACACACCGGTTTGGCAAACTATTGTTTGCGAACGAACTTTGACAACGAATTAGGATTTCTCATGGCAAATACCGCACAAGCGCGCAAGCGCGCTCGTCAAGCTGTTAAGGCAAACGCTCACAACTCGGCACAGCGTTCCACCCTGCGTACCGCTATCAAGGCCGTGCGTAAGGCAATCCAGGCTGGCGACAAAGCCGCTGCTACCCAGATCTTCCAGTCGTCCGTGTCGACCATCGACTCGATCGCTGACAAGAAAATCATCCACAAGAACAAGGCTGCTCGTCACAAGAGCCGTCTGGCAGCTGCCCTGAAGGCACTGTCCGCTTAAGTTCGTGTGCGGCGGCAGTAGCCGCCAATCTGGTGTACCGAATAACCCGCATGGCGATGGCCATAGCGGGTTTTTCGCTTTGCTTATCGGGTTTTCAGGTCGTCCGGGGAGACTTCGCGCCATTCGCCCGGCAGCAGGGGATGGCTGGACAGGGAAATACCGCCAATCGCGGCGCGCACCAGGCGCAGGGTGGGCAGGCCGACGGCGGCCGTCATGCGGCGCACTTGGCGATTCTTGCCTTCCTGTAAAGTAATCGCCAGCCAGGACGTGGGCTGGCTGGCGCGCTCGCGGATCGGCGGGTTGCGCGGCCACAGCCATTCGGGCTCGGCGATGCGCACGGCCTTGCAGGGCAGGGTGGTGAAATCGCCCAGGTCGAGCGGGGCCTGCAGGCGGGCCAGCACGTCCGGCGTCGGCACGCCTTCGACCTGTACTAAATAGGTCTTGGCTTCCTTGCGGTCCGGGTGGGCGATCTTATGCTGTAGCTTGCCATCGTCCGTCATCAGCATCAGGCCCTCGCTGTCATAGTCGAGGCGGCCGGCGGGATAGACGTTCGGGATCTTGATATAGTCGGCCAGGGTTTCTTTCTCTCCGGAGGGGGAAAACTGGCACAATACCTGGAAGGGTTTGTTGAATAGTATGAGCGGCATTTGTGGATTGTAGCGCCAAGTAAAATACTCGTGCATAATGTGGAACACTAGTGTCTTATGTCTTATAGAAGACCTGTGGAACCCCAACTTCGGAGAACACGATGTACCAACATATCAAAGTACCCGCCGACGGCCAGAAGATCACCGTCAACGCCGACTTTACCCTGAACGTACCGGATACCCCGATCATTCCTTACCTGGAAGGTGACGGCACGGGCGTGGACATCACCCCGGTGATGATCAAGGTGGTGGATGCAGCCGTGGCCAAGGCCTATGGCGGCAAGCGCAAGATCAGCTGGATGGAAATCTTCGCTGGCGAAAAGTCGACCACCGTGTACGGCCCCGATGTGTGGCTCCCGGAAGAGACGCTGGAAGTACTGAAGGACTACGTGGTCTCCATCAAGGGTCCCCTGACCACCCCGGTCGGCGGCGGCATCCGCTCCCTGAACGTGGCCCTGCGCCAGGAGCTGGACCTGTACGTCTGCCTGCGTCCCGTGCGCTGGTTCAAGGGCGTGCCTTCGCCGGTGCGTGAGCCGGAGAAGACCGACATGGTCATCTTCCGCGAAAATTCGGAAGACATCTACGCCGGCATCGAGTGGGCGGAGGGTTCCGATGGTGCGAAAAAGCTGATCGATTTCCTGGTCAAGGAAATGGGCGTGAAGAAGATCCGCTTCCCCGAAACCTCCGGCATCGGCGTGAAGCCTGTATCGCGCGAAGGCACCGAGCGCCTGGTGCGCAAGGCGATCCAGTACGCGATCGACAACGACAAGCCGTCCGTGACCATTGTCCACAAGGGCAATATCATGAAGTACACCGAAGGCGGCTTCCGCGACTGGGCCTATGCCTTGGCCCAGAAGGAATTCGGCGCACAGCTGATCGATGGCGGCCCATGGTGCAAGTTCAAGAATCCGAAGACCGGCCGTGAAATCACGATCAAGGATTCCATCGCCGACGCTTTCCTGCAGCAGATCCTGCTGCGTCCGGCCGAATACTCCGTGATTGCAACCCTGAACCTGAACGGCGACTACATTTCGGACGCGCTGGCTGCGCAGGTTGGCGGCATCGGCATTGCGCCGGGCGCCAATATGTCCGACTCCGTGGCCATGTTCGAAGCCACCCACGGCACGGCGCCGAAGTACGCCGGCAAGGATTATGTGAACCCGGGTTCGCTGATCCTGTCCGCTGAAATGATGCTGCGCCACATGGGCTGGACCGAGGCCGCCGACCTGATCATCAGCTCGATGGAAAAGGCCATCACCTCCAAGCGCGTCACCTACGACTTCGCCCGCCTGATGGAAGGCGCGACCCAGGTGTCCTGCTCCGGTTTCGGCCAGGTCATGATCGAAAACATGTAATCCCGCCGCGACGCGCCGGGATCCTCCCGGCCGCCCGTGCCCAGCCCCGGCCCGCCGCAAGGCCCCGGGGCTTTTATATTAGCCGCGCCGCCAGGCCCAGCACGCCAACCAGCGTCGTCACCTGCAGGCCGATCAGCCAGCGAAAGCCGGATTCAAGTTTGTCCACGCGCTTTTCGAGCTGGTCGTAAAGCTGCCGCATTGCCGCCATCCCGCGCGCTTCCGACTTGTCGATCATAGACTCGACCTTGTCGAATCTGGCGTCGACCTTGTCGAACCTCGCGTCGACCTTATCGAACCTGGCGTCAACCTTGTCGAATCTGGCGTCAGTACGGGCCTCAAACTTATCGATCCGTGCGGCCAGCGCGTCGGTGTTCGCACTCTGGGCCTTGAAGCCTTCGTCTACGTGCTGTCTTAGCAAAGCCAGTTGGCAAGATACCTGTTGCATGGCTTCCTCTAGTGTTTCAGTCCGGCGTTCAAGCGTTTCTGATGGCATGATGCGCTCCGGTGAGGTGAGGTGAGGAGCGTCATTGTTCGCTCGCCCGCGACTATCGTTTGAGGGCGCGCGGGCGAGGAAAGTTCCGTGCTTCAGGCGAAAAAAAACCTCGCGGTTGCGAGGTCTTTTTGAGTCCGAGGCTGAAAATCAGGAAGCTTGGATATTGGAAGCTTGCTTGCCTTTAGGGCCTTGCGTGACTTCGAACTGCACTTTCTGACCTTCTTTCAGGGTCTTGAAGCCGTTCATGTTGATTGCGGAGAAGTGTGCGAACAAATCCTCACCGCCGTCATCAGGAGTGATGAAGCCGAAACCTTTGGAGTCATTGAACCACTTAACGGTACCAGTTGCCATAAAAAACTTTCAATTTAAAAACGAATCACACGAGCCATAAAAGCAAGAAGCTTCCTGCCCCCTCCTCGACAACTCACTTCTTACCAACGTGTACATTTCTGCACAAAGTCGATATCGCATTGTTGGCGGAACAATTTTTAATGTCAAGCTGTTTCACTAGCACATCGTAAGATTTTTGCAACAGCTATTTTCGCAACTCTTGATTTTGCGCGGCAAGACCGCATCTGCGGTGAATCGAGAAAACGCGTAAGATGAGTACTAATGGAAACGCGCCGCTAAATGGGCGTTGCATCTACCCTGAAAGCATTAGAATATAAGCGTATGGCAACCAAGCATGACACTGAAACCGTCCTGGAGCGACAGACGCTGAAACCGCCCCCGATGTATCAGGTGGCGCTGCTGAATGACGACTACACCCCGATGGAATTTGTTGTTGCGATCATTCAAGAGTATTTCAATAAGGACCGTGAAACGGCCACGCAAATTATGCTGAGTGTCCATCGCTATGGCAAAGGAGTGTGCGGCGTTTTCTCTAAAGATATAGCTTCAACCAAAGTGGAGTTTGTTTTAACGCATGCACGCAAGGCGGGACATCCCCTGCAATGTGTGATGGAGGAAGTATGATTGCGCAGGAATTGGAAGTAAGTTTGCACATGGCGTTTGTCGAGGCGCGGCAGGCACGGCATGAATTCATTACGGTGGAACATCTGCTGCTGGCGCTGCTGGACAATCCTTCGGCGGCCGAAGTGCTGCGCGCCTGCGCGGTCAATATCGAGGACCTGCGCAAGACCCTCACGAATTTTATCGGCGACAATACCCCGACCGTGCCCGGCACCGGCGAAGTGGACACCCAGCCCACGCTCGGTTTCCAGCGCGTGATCCAGCGCGCCATCATGCACGTTCAATCGGCATCGAACGGCAAAAAAGAGGTTACGGGCGCGAACGTGCTGGTCGCCATTTTCGGTGAGAAGGATTCGCACGCTGTTTACTACCTGCACCAGCAGGGTGTGACCCGCCTGGACGTGGTCAATTTCATCTCCCACGGCGTCCGCAAGGACCAGCAGGTCGATTCGACCAAGGCGTCCGAGGGTGTGGAAGAGGGCCAGCCGAGCGAAGGCAGCCAGAAGGAATCTCCGCTGGATCAGTTCACGCAGAACCTGAACAAGTCCGCCGCGGAAGGCAAGATCGACCCGCTGATCGGCCGCGAGGACGAAGTGGATCGCGTGATCCAGGTCCTGTGCCGCCGCCGCAAGAACAATCCGCTGCTGGTGGGCGAGGCCGGCGTGGGCAAGACCGCCATCGCGGAAGGCCTGGCCTGGCGCATCACCCAGGGCGACGTGCCCGAAGTGCTGAACAACGCCGTCGTCTACTCGCTGGACATGGGCGCGCTGCTGGCCGGCACCAAGTACCGCGGCGATTTCGAGCAGCGCCTGAAGGCAGTGCTCAAGCAGCTGAAGGATAACCCGAACGGCATCCTGTTCATCGACGAGATCCACACCATCATCGGCGCCGGTTCGGCGTCGGGCGGCACGCTGGACGCGTCCAATCTGCTGAAACCGGCCCTGGCCAACGGTCAGCTGAAGTGCATCGGCGCGACCACCTTCACGGAATTCCGTGGCGTGTTCGAGAAGGATCATGCATTGAGCCGCCGCTTCCAGAAGGTCGACGTGAACGAGCCGACCGTGGAGCAGACCGTGCAGATCCTGCGTGGCCTGAAGTCGCGCTTCGAGGAGCACCATGGCGTGAAGTATTCGTCGTCCGCCCTGTCCACCGCGGCAGAGCTGGCAGCGCGCTTCATCAATGACCGCCACCTGCCGGACAAGGCCATCGACGTGATCGACGAGGCGGGCGCCGCACAGCGCATCCTGCCGAAGTCGAAGCAGAAGAAGACCATCGGCAAGACGGAGATCGAAGAGATCATCTCGAAGATCGCGCGGATTCCACCGCAGACCGTCAACCAGGACGACCGCAGCAAGCTGCAGACCATCGACCGCGACCTGCGCAACGTGGTGTTCGGCCAGGACCCGGCCATCGAAGCGCTGGCATCGGCGATCAAGATGTCGCGTGCTGGACTGGGCAAGCAGGACAAGCCGATCGGCTCCTTCCTGTTCTCCGGCCCGACCGGCGTCGGCAAGACCGAAGTGGCAAAGCAGCTGGCCTTCATCCTGGGCATCGAGCTGATTCGCTTCGACATGTCCGAGTACATGGAGCGCCACGCCGTAAGCCGCCTGATTGGTGCGCCTCCGGGCTATGTGGGCTTCGACCAGGGTGGCCTGCTGACGGAAGCGATCACCAAGAAGCCGCACTCCGTGCTGCTGCTGGACGAGATCGAAAAAGCGCATCCGGATATCTTCAATATCCTGCTGCAGGTGATGGACCACGGCACGCTGACCGATAACAACGGCCGCAAGGCTGACTTCCGCAACGTGATCATCATCATGACCACGAACGCGGGCGCGGAAAGCCTGCAGAAGCGTTCGATCGGCTTTACGGATACGAAGGAAGCAGGCGACGAGATGGCCGACATCAAGCGCATGTTCACGCCGGAGTTCCGCAACCGCCTGGATTCGATCATCAGCTTCCGTGCGCTGGACGAGGACATCATCCTGCGCGTGGTGGACAAGTTCCTGATGCAGCTGGAAGAGCAGCTGCACGAGAAGAAGGTGGAAGCGATCTTCAGCGAGAAACTGCGCAAGTTCCTGGCGAAGAAGGGCTTTGATCCTCTGATGGGTGCACGTCCGATGTCGCGCCTGATCCAGGACATGATCCGCAAGGCCCTGGCCGACGAACTGCTGTTCGGCCGCCTGGTCAGCGGCGGCAAGGTCATCGTGGACCTGGACGAAGCCGACCAGATCAAGCTGGACTTCCCGGAACCGGATGCAGCGCCGACGCCGCCGCCGGAAACCGTCGAAGTCGAGTAAGCCTCTGTCCCCAAAAACCCGCTCCGCAAAGAGCGGGTTTTTTTACGGCCGTCTGAGATGTGAAGATTGGTGAGTATTGAGGCGGGTCTTTCCGCCGACAATGACGCCAACTACGTCTATGAAAGGATTGCTGTGGCTGAACACATCACGCCCGCCGAATGCGACATCGTCATGGAAGGGGGAGTGACATCCGGCGTCGTCTACCCCCGCTTCGTGACAAGACTGGCGCGCCGCTTCACCTTGCGCAGCATCGGCGGCACCAGCGTTGGCGCGGTGGCCGCAGTGGCTGCCGCCGCCGCGCAATACCGCCGCAACGCCGGCGGCGGCAATGCCGGATTCGACCAGCTGGAGAAACTGCCGGAAGACCTGGCGGAAACGGTGGCCGACGGCCGCTCCCGCCTGTTCTCCCTGTTCCAGCCCTGCGCCGACCTGAAGCCGCATTTTGCGGTCATCGAAGAAGCCCTCAACCGGCACAGCATGGTCACCCGCATCGGCGCTTTTGCCGGCGGCCTGCTGCAGCAATTCCAGGTCGGCGCCCTGATCGCAGCCGCACTACTGGTGGCATGGCGCTGGATGGCGCAGACGCTGCCTTCGGGCGGCCTGGCGTGGCTTGGCTTTGCAGTCAGCCTGCTGCTGGCCGCGCTGTTGGGCGCGGGCGTCCACTTCGCATGGACGGCGTGGCGCGGGCTGCGCCGCAACCGCTGCGGCATCTGCTCCGGCATGAGCGACGCAGACAGCGAGTTGCCGGCGCTGACCGTGTGGCTGCACGGCCTGGTGCAAGGGATGGCCGGACTGCCGCTGGCGCAGCCGCTCACCTTCGGCACGCTGCGCTTGTCCAGCCCGTCGATCGAGCTGGCCTTCATCACCACCGGCATCAGTGAATTGAGCAGCCACCGCCTGCCGCATGCGAGCGCGGACTTGCTGTTTCGCGTGTCCGAACTGCGCCAGCTGTTCCCGGCGGAGGTGGTGAAATTCATGGTGGACGCTTCGCTGCGGCGCCGTACCTCGCGGCGGGACACGGTGGACCTGCTGCGCGCCGCCGATCCGCATTTCGATGGCGAGCAGCGTGACCTGTACTTCCTGCCCGACGCGGACGACCTGCCGGTGCTGGTCGGCGCCCGCCTGAGCCTGAGTTTCCCCATTCTGCTGCAAGCCGTACCGCTGTACCGGCTGCGCTTTACCGAGGGCGATGGCGTGGTGCGCGGCGCGCCCGGCGTGAAGCCGGTGTGGCTGAGCGATGGCGGCCTGACCAGCAATTTCCCTATCCATTTCTTCGATGCGCTGCTGCCCGAGCGGCCGACCTTTGGCGTGTCCCTGCAATCGACATTGGCGGAGAAGGCGCCGGCCAGCGAACGTGTGGTCCTGCCCGAGAATAATAACCAGGGCTGGACGCCGCCTTATGTCGACATTCGCGGCCGCGACGGTTTGCCATCGCCGCTGACCTTTATCGGCGCGCTGCTGGTGACCATGCGCACCTGGCGCCACGAAGCGCTGAAACGCACGCCGGGCTATCGCGACCGCGTCGTCGTGATCCGCCATACTGCCGCCGAAGGAGGGCTGAACCTCAATATGCCCGCCAGCGCCATCGCGTCAATGGGTGGAAGCGGCGCGCTGGCCGCGGAAAAAATCATCGAGCGCTTCCTCGATACCGAAGGCGTTGAGAATGGCTGGCTGAATCACCGCCAGGTGCGCATGCGCTGCGCGGCCGCAGTGCTGCAGCCGAAGCTTGATCAACTGGCGAAAGCCTGGAGCACGGGCGGCTACAGCTATGCGGCGCAATGGCAGGATGCGGAGCTGCAGAAAACCATTGCCTACCGCCTGACCGGTCACCAGCAGAAATTTGGCGCCGTCTGGTGGCAGGGCCTGAGCGCAGCAGCCACGCAGCGCCCGCATGCCGACCTCACGCGGCGCAGCCCGAAGCCGCAGCCTACGCTGGATGTGGCGCCGCGTCAGACTTAAAGCGTCGTCATTTCCTTCAGCTGCGCGGCGCGCCGGCGCGATACGTCCACGCACTGGCCGTCGTGCAGGGTGATGGAGAGGCCGCCGCCATCGGCCGGCGCGAGCTGCGCCACGTAATCGAGATTGACGATCTGGCGCCGGCTGGCGCGGAAGAAGCGCAGCGGATCGAGGCGCTGTTCCAGCTGGTTCAGTGAGCGCAGCATCAGCGGCTGTTCGCCGTCGAAATGCACGCGCGTGTAATTGCCCTCGGATTCGAACAGGCGGATGCGGTCCAGCGTGACGAACCAGCAGCGCTCGCCGTCCTTGATGAAGAGCTGCTGCGGGCGCTGCGTGACCGACGGCGCGGGCAAGCCACCAAGGCGCAGCGCGGCACGCGACAAGGCATTGGCCAGGCGTTGCGCCTGGATCGGCTTCTGCAGATAGTCCAGCGCGTTGACTTCGAAAGCGCGCAGCGCGTACTGGTCGAAAGCCGTGGTGAAGATCACGTCCGGCGCGGCATCCAGCGCCTGCAGCAGGTCGAAGCCGCTGCCGCCCGGCATCTGCACATCGAGCAGCAGCAGATCCGGTTGCAAGGCGGCCACCTGGTGCAGCGCTTCCTCCGCATTGGCCGCTTCACCTACGATCTCGACCTGCGGGTGCGCGGCCAGCAGGCGCCGCAGCTCGGCGCGCGCCAGTCTTTCATCATCGACGATCAGTACGCGCATCATGCGGCCACCGGCAGCTGGAGAGTCGCGCGTACCCATCCAGCGCTTTCGCTCAAGTCCAGGCTGGCGTTGCCGCCGACGGCGAGCGCCAGCCGCTTGCGCGTGTTGGCCAGGCCCACGTGCGTGGAATTGGCGAAGGGCAGGATGGCGCCCATGTTGGCGATCTCGATCAGCGTGGCGTCCGCCGTGCGGCGCGCGATGATGCGGATATCGCTGCCCGTGGCGCTCAGCTCCACGCCGTATTTGACGGCGTTCTCCACCAGCGTTTGCAGCGACATGGGCGGGATCATCACGTTCTCCAGCCCCGGCTCCACGCTGATGCTGGCGCGCAGGCGCTCCTCGAAACGAATCTTTTCGATCGCCAGGTAGGCTTGCACGGCTTCCAGCTCCTCGTGCAGCGGCACGGTGTCGCGCTGGCCGGAGCGCAGGGCATAGCGCATCAGGCTCGCCAGCTGGTCCACCATTTGCGCGGCGGCGTCGTGGTTTTCGTAGATCAGTGCGCGCACGCTGTTCAGGCTATTGAAGAAGAAATGCGGGTTGACCTGGGCTTGCAGGGCGCGCAGTTCGATGTCCTTGGCGTGGATTTCCAGGCGCAGCGCTTCGGATTCGAAGCGGTTGGCGCGGCGCAGGGCCAGCGCTGTCATATAGCAGATGTTCCAGGCCAGGAAAATGCTGCCCCACAGGACCAGCGAACCGGGCACGAAGCTCAGGTCGCGCAAGCGCTGCTGCAGCAGGTGGATGGCCAGCGCGATCGATGTGACCTGCAACGGCGCCGGCAGCAGGAAGGGGCCGACGATAAGCCGCCAGTTGATGCCGCTGCGGTTCCAGCCGCGGGCCTTGATCAGCCGGTGCCACAGGTCGGACAGCGCCAGGCCGCTCACGCCCGTCCACACGCAGACTGCCAGCACGCCCTGTTCGCCCAGATGGCTGCCGAAGACGATCATGAAGGCGATGATGATCAGCGTCCAGGCAAGGACTTGCAGTATCCAGTACCAGTTCAGGCGTGCCAGCAGGGGCGGCCGTGCGGGTGCGAGTGGTGCGAGCGCTTCCATTGAGTTCGGTCTCACTTCAGGAATTGGTCGATGCGAGCATACATCCAATCCGGTTCGTCGTACATCATGAAATGGCGCGCCGTGTCGGCAAGTTCGATGCGGGCGCCCGGCAGCTTTGCGTACTGCATGCGATAGGTGGCTTCGATGGCTTCCTTCGGCGCGAAGGCCTTGAACGCAACCCAGGTGCCCAGCACCAGCGTAGGCGCCTTGATGCGGGCGATGTCGCCCCGCATGTCGGTGGCCATCACGCTGTACATGGCATTGGTGACGGTGGCGCGGTCGGAAGCCTTGCCCCAGTCGGAGATGCGCTCGGCGTGGGCGGGCGAAGTGACCATGCCGGCGACGGCGCGCTGCTGGGCGGCCGCATAGCTGGCAGCGTCCTGCTGCGCCATGCCGTCGCGCATGCGGACGGCCATGGCTTGCAGCTGCTCCGGCGTGGCGTTCGGCGCCGCGGTTGCGCCGAGTGCGGGCAGGGCGTCTACGATGACGAGGCGGCCGACCTTGTCCGGATGGTCGCTGGCCAGCTTCAGTGCGAGGAAACCGCCCATGCTGTGGCCGATGACGACCGGCTTATCGAGCCTGTTGGCCGTGATGTAGTCGGCCAGCTGCTGTTCGGCGGCGGCAATCAGCTCGCCTTCCTGCAGTGCCGGCTGGCCTGCGAAGCCGGCCAGCGTGAGCACATGGCACTGGCGCGGGCCGCACAGGTGGGCGGCGGTTTCCTTCCACACTTCGCCGGACGAAGCCAGGCCGGGGATCAGGATGACGGGCTGGCCCGAGCCGCTCACTTCAGCCTTGAAGGCGGTGGCGGCAAAGGCCGGGATGGTTGCGGCGAACAGCAGTGCGGCGATGGTTTGCTTGAACATGATGTGTTTCCTCCTTGTGGAAGCCATCGTATGTCAGGGCGGGGCGGCGGACACGGTGCTTGTGACGAGTGGCTGAAAGCGGTGATGAGCGGCGCTCACGCCGCCACGGGCAGCTGCAGCGTCGCGCGCACCCAGCCGCTGTTCTCGCTCAGGTCCAGGCTGGCTTCCTTGCCGACGGCCAGCGCCAGGCGCTTGCGGGCGTTGGCCAGGCCCACGCGTGTGGAGTCCACGAAGGGCCGGATGGCGCCCGTGTTGGCAACCTCTATGCGGATATTGCCGCCGTCGCGCCGCGCCACGATGCGGATATCGCTGCCGCTGGAACTGCTCTCCACGCCATATTTGACGGCGTTTTCGACCAGCGTTTGCAGGGACATCGGCGGAATCGGCAGATCCTGCAGCCCGTCTTCGATATCGATGCTGGCGCGCAGGCGCTCCTCGAAGCGGATCTTCTCGATCGCCAGATACGCTTCCACCGCTTCCAGCTCCTCGCGCAGCGGCACCGTTTCGGACATGCCCGCCGTCAGTGCATAGCGCATCAGGCTCGCCAGCTTGTCGATCATCTGCGCCGCCGCTTCGGGCGATTCGAAGACCAGGGCGCGTACGCTGTTCAGGCTATTGAAGAAGAAGTGTGGGTTCACCTGGGCCTGCAGCGCGCGCAGTTCGGCGTCCTTGGACAGTACCTCCAGCCGCAGCGCCTCTTCCTGCAGCCGGTTGGCGCGGCGCACGGCGACAAAGGTCACATAGCTGATATTCCAGGCCAGGAAAACGCCGGCCCAGAACAGCAGCAGCATGGGCAGCCAGGAAAGGCTGTCGAAAGTGTGCTTCAGCAGCCAGTCCACCAGCGCCAGGAAGGCTGTCTGCAGGGGCGCGAGCAGCAGCACGGGCCCGGCAATCATGCGCCAGTTGATGCCCACGGCCCAGCGCCGTCCCTTGACGAGACGGTGCCACAGGTCGGAGATCAGCAGGCCGCTGGCGCCCGCCACGACATCATTGACCAGCACATCCAGGCGGTGCAGCTGGCGGCTGGAGGCGGTGATCAGGAACAGGGTCACGAAGGACCAGCCGATCACTTGCAGCACCCAGTACCAGTTGACGGCCTGCAGCCGTTGCGAGCTCGAATTTTTCATGGATAGGAGCATACCGCGAAGGCCCTGCGGCGGCTACCGGCAAAGGATGAGCGGCAGGAAGCGGTGATGAATGGCGGCTAGCCGGCTTCGCCGCCGCGGCGCAGGCGCGAGAACAGGGGATAGCCGAACCAGAATCCCGTCAGCAGCAGGAAGGCTGCGCCGCCGCCGAGGGCGCTGTACAAGTCTTCGTCCGTCACCATATGCAGCACGACATAGACGTCCAGCGCCAAGCCGCCGGCCAGCGGCAGCAGGGCGGAACAGATGGCCGCCGAGGAAACCTTGATGGCATGGTGCGACACGCGGCCCGGTTCGGCCAGGCGGTGGTAAGCGGCCGGCATCATGACCAGGGCAATGGCCATCACCACGAGCGCCAGCGCGCCCACGTGGCAATCCTGCACATGCATGGGCAGCTTCTTGAAGGGCTCATTGAACACGGCAATCGTCTGGAAGCCGAACAGGGCCTGAATACCGGGCAACACCATGCGCGCCTCCTCGATCACGCGGCTCATCTGGTCCTTCAACGATTCCTTTTCAGTAGGCGGGTCCATGCGGACCATTCTAGCGATGCGGCGCTGCGAACGGCGCGCGGCTCAGGTAGAGCTTTCCTCGCGCAAACGGCGCCACAGCGTGGTGCGGCTGATGCCGAGGTACTCGGCGGCTGCGTCGCGCCGGCCGCCAAAACGGGCCAGGATTTCGGCGGCCGATTCGGTGCGGGGGCGCAGCGGTACAGCATCGTCGCCCGGCGCCGGCAGCGCCGTCGCCAGCTCCGGCACAACGGAGGCCACAAAGCTCGGCGTGAGTGCCTGCAGCGGCTCCGCGGCAAGGAAGAGTGCCAGGCGCTCGGTCATATTGCGCAGTTCACGCACATTGCCCGGCCAGTCGTAACGCATGAACAGCGGGGCGCAGGCTGCGATTTCCGCGCTGAGGTTGGGATGGGGGCGCGCGCCCAGCGCCGCCAGCGCATTGCGCAGCGACCATTCGACCAGCGGCACGATGTCCAGCGGACGCTCGCGCAGCGGCGGCAACGTCATGCGCAGCACGGCCAGGCGGTAGAACAGGTCGGAACGGAAGCGGCCCTCGCGCACGCGCTGTTCCAGGTCGCAGTGGGTGGCGCTGATGATGCGCACACTGACCGGGATGGGGCGCGTGCCGCCTACCCGTACCACCTCGCGTTCTTCGAGCACACGCAGCAAACGGGTTTGCAAGGCCAGCGGCATCTCGCCGATCTCGTCGAGGAAGAGCGTGCCACGGTTGGCCGCTTCGAACAGGCCCGCATGGCCGCCGCGCCGTGCGCCCGTGAAGGCGCCTTCTTCGTGGCCGAACAGTTCGGACTCCAGCAGCGATTCCGCGATCGCGCCGCAGTTCACGGCGACAAAGGGACGGTTCGCGCCCAGTGCGCGGGGGCTCTCGCGGTGGATGGCCTGCGCCACCAGTTCCTTGCCGCTGCCCGTTTCACCCTGGATCAGCACAGTGGCGGGCGATTTCGCATACAGCACTACCGCCTGCCGCACGCGCTCCATCACCTCCGACTCGCCGCGCAAGTCGGCCAGGCCATGCTTGGCGCGCAGCGTGTCTGCCACCACGGTGCGGTGACTGCGGTTGGATTCCAGTTGCGCCAGGCGGGCGATTTCCAACGCATCGTCGAAGGCCTGGCGGATCGAAGTCGAGGAGTAGACGAACACGCCGGTGAGGCCCGCTTCCTCGGCCAGGTCAGTGATCCGCCCGCCGCCGACGATGGCCTTGATGCCGGAAGCTTTCAGGTCATTGATCTGGGCGCGCGCATCTTCTTCCGCCGTATAAGTGCGGCGTTCGATGTCCACGCCGAAGGTGGCCGCGAATTCGGCCAGCGCGGGCAGTTCTTCCTGATAGGTGATCACGCCGATGCGGGGTGACACTTTGCGCGCGCGGGCCAGCGCCTGCATGAAGTCGAAACCACTGGCCCTGGCGATGACCAGCGGCACGGACAGGCGGCCTTTCAGATAGGCGGCGTTGGAGCCTGCCGCGATCACAGCATCGCAGCGCTCCGTCGCGAGGCGTTCGCGGATGTGGCGGGCCGCTTCGTCGAAACCGAGGTTGATCGGCTCGATCGTGGCCAGCGCATCGTATTCCGGCGTGATATCGCGGAACAGTTCGGACAGGCGTGAAACGGCAACCGTCCAGATGACCGGCTTGTCGGCGGGATCGAAGGGCAGGGGGGTGGAATGTCTCATGTTTCAATTATAGCTGTTTCACGTGTTTCAATGTGAAACGCTGAGAATGATGATGATGTCGCAAGTGCTTGATTTTACGTGGGGTGAGGGCCTGGCATGGCACTTGCAATAATGTCCCCAAACCAATCCGTTTGAAAGGACATCATGAGCCAATACTCCGCCGGCGCCGCCTTCCGCAAGGCAGTGCAAGAAGAAGCCCCGCTGCAGGTGGTGGGCGCGATCAATGCGAACCACGCCCTGCTGGCCAAGCGCGCCGGTTTCCGAGCGATTTACCTGTCCGGCGGCGGCGTTGCTGCCGGCTCCCTGGGCCTGCCGGACCTGGGCATCTCCAACCTGGACGATGTGCTGACCGACGTGCGCCGCATCACCGACGTGTGCGATCTGCCGCTGCTGGTCGACGTGGACACCGGCTTTGGCGCCTCCGCCTTCAATGTGGCGCGCACTGTGAAGTCCATGATCAAGTTCGGCGCGGCCGCCATGCACATCGAAGACCAGGTTGGCGCCAAGCGCTGCGGCCACCGTCCGGGCAAGGAAATCGTGACGCAGGGCGAGATGGTGGACCGCATCAAGGCTGCCGTGGACGCGCGCACCGACGAGAACTTCGTCATCATGGCCCGCACCGATGCGCTGGCCGTGGAAGGCCTGGACGCCGCCATCGAGCGCGCCGTAGCTTGCGTGGAAGCGGGCGCGGACATGATCTTCCCGGAAGCGATGATTACGCTGGATATGTACAAGCAGTTCGCCAAGGCCGTGAAGGTGCCGATCCTGGCCAACATCACCGAATTCGGCTCCACGCCGCTGTTCACCGTCGAGGAACTGAAGTCCGCCGACGTGGGCCTGGTGCTGTATCCGCTGTCCGCCTTCCGCGCCATGAACAAGGCCGCCGAGAACGTGTACGGCGCGATCCGCCGCGATGGCACGCAGAAGAATGTGGTCGATACGATGCAGACCCGCGCCGAATTGTACGAGCGCATCAATTACCACGATTTTGAACAAAAATTGGACGCATTGTTCGCCGCCCGAGAAAAAATAACGCGGCCGTCGAGCCGCCGAGAAGCGTAGGGCGGATCATTGATCCGCCGTCTTTGATTCACCGAGGAGATTAAACAAAATGACCGACGCACCAACCTTCAAACCAAAAAAATCCGTTGCCCTGTCCGGCGTTGCTGCGGGCAATACCGCGCTGTGCTCCGTGGGCAAAACGGGTAACGACCTGCACTACCGCGGCTACGACATCCTGGACGTGGCCAATGTCTGCGAATTCGAAGAAATCGCCTACCTGCTGGTGCACGGCAAGCTGCCAACCCAGGCGGAACTGAAGGGCTACAAGACCAGGCTGAAATCGCTGCGCGGTCTGCCGCAGTCGGTGAAGTCCGCGCTGGAAGCGCTGCCTGCGTCCGCCCACCCGATGGACGTGATGCGCACCGGTTGCTCGGTGCTGGGCTGCACCCTGCCGGAAAAGGACGATCACAATATCGCCGGCGCGCGCGACATCGCCGACCGCCTGATGGCCTCCTTCGGCTCCATGCTGCTGTACTGGTACCACTTCAGCCACAACGGCAAGCGCATCGAAGTGGAAACCGATGACGACTCGATCGGCGGCCACTTCCTGCACCTGCTGCACGGCGCGAAGCCGTCCGAATCCTGGGTGCGTGCGATGCACACCTCGCTGATCCTGTACGCGGAACACGAGTTCAATGCTTCCACCTTCACCAGCCGCGTGATCGCCGGCACCGGTTCCGATATCTACTCCGCCGTGACCGGCGCGATCGGTGCGCTGCGCGGCCCGAAGCACGGTGGCGCCAACGAATTCGCCTTCGAAATCCAGAAGCGCTACGAGAATGCCGATGAAGCCGAAGCGGACATCCGCAAGCGCGTGGAAAACAAGGAAGTGGTGATCGGCTTCGGCCACCCTGTGTACACCATCTCCGACCCGCGTAATGTGGTGATCAAGGACGTGGCCAAGAAGCTGTCCGTGGAAGCCGGTTCGACCAAGATGTTCGACATCGCCGAGCGCCTGGAATCGGTGATGTGGGAAATCAAGAAGATGTTCCCGAACCTGGACTGGTTCTCCGCCGTGTCCTACCACATGATGGGCGTGCCCACCGCCATGTTCACGCCCCTGTTCGTGATCTCGCGCACCTCCGGCTGGTCCGCGCACATCATCGAGCAGCGCATCGACAACAAGATCATTCGCCCAAGCGCGAACTACGTGGGCCCTGAAGACCTGCAATTCGTACCGATCAAGGACCGCAAGTAATCATGAATACCGCATTCCGCAAACAGCTGCCGGGCACCAAGCTCGATTTCTTCGACGCGCGTGAAGCCGTCGATGCGATCAAGCCGGGCGCCTGGGACAAGCTCCCATATACCTCGCGCGTGCTGGCTGAAAACCTGGTGCGCCGCTGCGACCCGGCCACGCTGAACGCGTCGCTGGAACAGCTGATCGAGCGCAAGCGCGACCTGGACTTCCCCTGGTTCCCGGCGCGCGTCGTCT
The DNA here is from genome assembly GCF_044055365.1 of Pseudoduganella sp. UC29_106. Classification (NCBI taxonomy): domain Bacteria; kingdom Pseudomonadati; phylum Pseudomonadota; class Betaproteobacteria; order Burkholderiales; family Oxalobacteraceae; genus Pseudoduganella; species Pseudoduganella sp. UC29_106. Next base: position 1,718,455 of record NZ_CP171977.1, read on the forward strand.
GCCACGACATCCTGGGCCAGACCGCACTGGTGGACCTGGCCGGCCTGCGCGATGCCATCGCGGACCAGGGCGGCGATCCGTCGCTGGTCAATCCGGTGGTGCCGACCCAGCTGGTGGTCGACCATTCGCTGGCCGTGGAGTGCGGTGGCTTCGATCCAGACGCCTTCGACAAGAACCGCGCCATCGAAGACCGCCGCAACGAGGACCGCTTCCACTTCATCGACTGGACCAAGAAAGCCTTCCAGAACGTGGACGTGATCCCGCCCGGTAACGGCATCCTGCACCAGATCAACCTGGAGCGCATGTCGCCCGTGATCCAGGTGAGCGACGGCGTGGCCTATCCGGACACGCTGGTCGGCACCGATTCCCACACCCCGATGGTCGATGCGCTGGGCGTGATCGCCATCGGCGTGGGCGGCCTGGAAGCCGAGACCGTGATGCTGGGCCGCGCATCCTGGATGCGCCTGCCGGACATCGTCGGCGTTGAGCTGAGCGGGAAGCCGCAGCCGGGCATTACCGCCACCGACATCGTGCTGGCGCTGACCGAATTCCTGCGTAAGGAGAAAGTGGTGTCGGCGTACCTGGAGTTCTACGGTGAAGGCGCCACCGCGCTGACGCTGGGCGACCGCGCCACCATTTCGAATATGGCGCCCGAATTCGGCGCCACGGCCGCGATGTTCTCCATCGACGAGCAGACCATCAAGTACCTGAAGCTGACCGGCCGCGACGACGAACTGGTGGCGCTGGTCGAGCAGTACGCCAAACACACCGGCCTGTGGTCGGACAGCCTGAAGAACGCCGAGTACGAGCGCGTGCTGAAGTTCGACCTGTCCACCGTAGTGCGCAATATCGCCGGCCCGTCCAACCCGCACAAGCGCGTGGCCACGACCGATCTGGCAGCGCGCGGCATTGCCGGCGTGGTGGAGAACGAACCTGGCAAAATGCCGGATGGCGCCGTCATCATTGCGGCCATCACCAGCTGCACCAACACCAACAACCCGCGCAATATGATTGCTGCCGGCCTGCTGGCGCGCAATGCGAACAAGGCCGGCCTGCTGCGCAAGCCGTGGGTCAAGTCCTCGCTCGCCCGGGCTCGAAAGCCGTCACGCTCTACCTGGAAGAAGCGGGCTTGCTGCCGGAGCTGGAAAAGCTGGGCTTTGGCGTGGTCGCTTATGCCTGCACCTCGTGCAACGGCATGTCCGGCGCGCTCGATCCGGTGATCCAGAAGGAAGTGGTGGAGCGCGACCTGTACGCAACTGCCGTCCTGTCGGGCAACCGCAACTTCGACGGGCGTATCCACCCGTATGCGAAACAGGCTTTCCTGGCTTCGCCGCCGCTGGTGGTGGCCTACGCCATCGCCGGCACCATCCGCTTCGATATCGAGAAGGATGTGCTGGGACACGACGCGAACGGCAAGCCTGTCACGCTGAAGGACCTGTGGCCAAGCGATGAAGAGATCGACGCCATCGTGGAAGCTTCCGTGAAGCCGGAGCATTTCCGCAAGGTCTATATCCCGATGTTCGCGCGCAACGAAGAAGCGGGAGAGCGCGCCGAGCCGCTGTACGACTGGCGTCCGCAATCGACCTACATACGCCGTCCGCCATACTGGGAAGGCGCGCTGGCAGGCGATCGCACGCTGCAGGGCATGCGTCCGCTGGCTGTGCTGGGCGATAACATCACCACCGACCACCTGTCGCCGTCGAACGCCATCATGCTGAATTCGGCGGCGGGCGAGTACCTGGCGAAAATGGGCTTGCCGGAAGAGGACTTCAACTCCTACGCCACCCACCGCGGCGACCACCTGACCGCGCAGCGCGCCACCTTCGCGAATCCGACGCTGAAGAATGAGATGGTGCGCGACGCGGACGGCAATGTGAAGGCCGGTTCGCTGGCCCGCATCGAGCCGGAAGGCAAGGTCATCCGCATGTGGGAAGCCATCGAGACCTATATGGACCGCAAGCAGCCGCTGATCGTGATCGCCGGCGCCGACTATGGCCAGGGTTCCTCGCGCGACTGGGCGGCGAAGGGCGTGCGCCTGGCCGGCGTGGAAGCGATCGTGGCCGAAGGCTTCGAGCGCATCCACCGTACCAACCTGGTGGGCATGGGCGTGCTGCCGCTGGAGTTCAAGCCGGGCACCAACCGCCTGACCCTGGGCATCGACGGCACCGAAACCTTCGACGTGATCGGAGAACGGGCGCCGCGCGCTACGCTCACGCTGGTGATCCATCGTCGCAACGGCGAACGCGTGGAAGTGCCGGTGACCTGCCGCCTGGATTCGTCGGAAGACGTGTCGATTTACGAGGCGGGCGGCGTGCTGCAACGCTTCGCGCAGGACTTCCTCGAGTCAGCAAAGGCGGCATAAATGGCCCACGTCCCGCAAATCAAAATCCCCGCCACCTATATGCGTGGCGGCACCAGCAAAGGCGTTTTCTTCCGCCTGCAGGACCTGCCGGAGGCCGCCCAGGTCCCCGGCCAGGTGCGCGACAGGCTGCTGCTGCGCGTCATCGGCAGCCCCGACCCCTACGCCAAGCAGATCGACGGCATGGGCGGCGCGACTTCGAGCACCAGCAAAACGGTGATCATTTCCAAATCGAGTCGTCCCGATCATGACGTCGACTACCTGTTCGGCCAGGTCTCCATCGACAGCGCCTTCGTCGACTGGAGCGGCAACTGCGGCAACCTGTCCGCAGCGGTCGGCCCCTTCGCCATCAGCGCCGGCATGGTGGACGCCAGCCGCATCCCGCACAACGGCGTGGCCGTGGTGCGCATCTGGCAGGCCAATATCAGCAAGACCATCATCGCCCACGTGCCGGTCACGAACGGCGAGGTGCAGGAAACCGGCGACTTCGAGCTGGATGGCGTGACCTTCCCGGCCGCCGAAGTGCAGCTGGAATTCATGGACCCCGCAGCTGAAGAAGGCGAGGGCGGCGGCGCCATGTTCCCGACCGGGAACCTGGTCGACAACCTCGAAGTGCCTGGCATCGGCACGCTGAAGGCGACGATGATCAACGCCGGCATTCCGACCATCTTCGTCAACGCCGATGCCATCGGCTACACCGGCACGGAGCTGCAGGACGCCATCAACGGCGATCCGAAAGCGCTGGCGAAGTTCGAAACCATCCGCGCCCACGGCGCCATCGCCATGGGCCTGATCAAGACCGTGGAAGAAGCCGCCGGCCGCCAGCACACGCCAAAAGTCGCATTTGTGGCGCCGCCAGCAGCTTACGCGGCATCCAGCGGCAAGCAGGTGCAGTCCGGCGACATCGACCTGCTGGTGCGTGCGCTCTCGATGGGCAAGCTGCATCACGCGATGATGGGAACGGCGGCCGTGGCGATCGGCACGGCTGCTGCCATTCCGGGCACGCTGGTCAACCTCGCTGCCGGCGGCGGCGAACGCGAAGCAGTGCGCTTCGGTCATCCTTCCGGCACGCTGCGCGTTGGTGCGGCGGCGCGGCAGGTGAATGGCGAATGGAGCGTGACGAAGGCCATCATGAGCCGCAGCGCGCGCGTGCTGATGGAAGGCTGGGTGCGCGTACCGGGCGACTTCTGATCGCCGAAACAACTTTGTTGTTTTGAAGCCCGGCCTCGCCGGGCTTTTTCTTTGTAGAATCAATGTTCTAGGCTATGATCCGCCATACATGGACCGAGCCACAGCCAACCTGGATATTGTCGCCGAAGCACTGCAGCTGATCGGCATGCCCGCTTGCGGCTGCGACGCGGAGGGGATCGTTATCGCCTCCAATCCGGAGCTGGATGCGCTGCTCGAAACCGATCCGCGCGGACGCGATATCCGCGACTACTTCGCGCCCCATGTGCGCCTGGATGCCGCCGCCCAGCTGCAATCCGCCCGCAAGCAGTGGGACAGCTGCCTGGCCAGCGCGAGCGGTGCCTATATCTCCGTGCAGCTGACGGTGAAGGCCGTGGAAGAAGGCGGCTTCACGATCGTGTTTCATGACATCAGCAACGCCCAGCGCGACCAGCGCGCGCTGCGCAAGGCCATGCTGGAGCAGCAGGCCATCCTCGAGAATGCGGCAGTGGGCATCATCCTGAGCAAGGGCGGCGTCATCGTCGAATGCAATATGCGCGCGGCGGAGATGTTCGGCTATGCGCGCGACGAGATGGAAGGTGCACCCAGCATCATTGTCTATTCATCGCCGGAAGAGGGCGAACGCTTGCGCGCCGAAGGCCGGCAAGTGCTGCGCCAGGGCCGCGCGCACTCGGTCGAACTGCAGCTGCGCCGCCGCGACGGCAGCCTGTTCTGGTGCCGCACCCACGGCCGCGCACTCGATCCCACGGACACGCGCGAAGGCACGGTATGGATCGTGGAAGACATCCACGAACAGCGCGCTGCCAGCGAAGCCACGCGCCAGCTGCTGCTGGAGCAGAAAAGCCATCCTGGACAACGCCTCGGTCGGCATCCTGTTCACCAAGAACGGCATGATGTTGAGCTGTAATCCGCTGCTGGCCGGGATGTTCGGCTATGCGCGGGAGGAAATCGTCGGCCGCCATGCCAGCGACATGTTTTTGTCGCAGGAGAGCTACCGCCATTTCGGCAGCCTGGCCGGTCCGCGGCTGGTCGCCGGCCAGCTGTTCGAAATGAATGAGTGCGAATTCCGCCGCAAGGATGGCAGCGCAATCTGGTGCAGCGTGCGCGCCAAGCCGGTGGACGAGGAACACAACGACGGCGGCACGATCTGGATCCTGGAAGACGTGACCCAGCTGCGCCAGACCAAGATGGAGGTCGAGGCCATCATGACGAATGCCTCGATGACCATCCTGTTTACAAAGAACCGCCAGATCACCCGCTACAACAAGGGCTTCAGCGATATGTTCGGCTACCAGGGCGAGGAAGGCCTGGGCATGCCGGGCCGCTGCCTGTATCGGGACGATGAAAGCTATAACCACGTCGGTGCGCTGGCCGCACCGCTGCTCAGCGCCGCAAAGCCCTTCCGCACCGAAGTCGAAATGGCGCGCAAGGACGGCAGCAGCTTCTGGGCGCAGCTGATCGGCTATGTGGTCAATCCGGAAGATCCCTCGCAGGGCACGATCTGGATCATCGAGGACCGCACGGAGCAGAAGCGGGATGAGGAATCGCTGCGCAATGCGCTGCTGGAGAACCAGGCGATTCTTGACAGCGCGGTGCTGGGCATCTCCGTCTGCGAGAATGGCTACAACCTGCGCTGCAATGCGAAGATGGAAGAGTTGTTCGGCTATCCGCCGGGCGGCATGGTGAATGTGAGCGTGCAGTCCTTCTATCCGAGCCTGGATGCCTGGGATGCGGCGCGCAAGGAGACGGCGCAGGATTTCCTGGCCGGCCGTGTCAGCTCCTACGAATACCAGCTGGTGCGCCAGGATGGTTCGACTTTCTGGGCCCGTCTGTCCGGCCGTCCGTTTGATCCGCGCCAGCCGCGGGGCCGTTCGGTATGGCTGGTGGACGATGTGACGGCGCGCCGCGAAGCCGCCGAAGCCGTGCGCCGCGCGCGCGATGAGCTGGAAGTGCGCGTGCTGGAACGCACGGCGGAACTGGCGGGCGCCAACGCCCAGTTGCAGGCCGAGATCGTGGAACGGCGCCAGGCCGAGGCACGCGTCCATCACATGGCGTATCACGACAGCCTTACAGGGCTGCCGAACCGCGCGCTGCTGGCCGATCGTCTCGACCGCGCCATGCTGGCGGCCCAGCGTTCGGACCGTGGCCTGGCGGTGATGTTCATTGACCTCGACCGCTTCAAGACCATCAACGATTCGCTCGGCCACATGACCGGCGACCAGCTGCTGAAGGAAGTGGCGAATCGCCTGTGCGGCTCGGTGCGCGCCAGCGATACCGTGGCCCGCCTCGGCGGCGATGAATTCGTGGTGCTGCTGCCGGGCATACGCAACGCGGATGAATCGAGCCATGTGGCGCAGAAGATCATCGATGCGCTGGCCGTTCCCTTCCCCCTGGAAGGCCGCATGCTGCATATCTCGCCATCCATCGGCATCTGCATGTATCCGGATGACGGCAAGGATGTGGCAACGCTGATGCGCAATGCCGATGCCGCCATGTATCACGCCAAGGCGTCCGGCCGCAATAATTACCAGTACTTCACGCAGACGATGAACCTGGCGGCGGCCCAGCATTTCGAGATGGAGAGCAGCTTGCGCAGCGCCCTGGCGCTGGGCCAGTTCGAACTGCACTTCCAGCCTATCATGGACGTCTCCACGCGCCGCCTGGCTACCCTGGAAGTGCTGCTGCGCTGGCGGCGTCCCGCCTCAGGGCTGGTGATGCCGGACCAGTTCATTCCCATCATCGAGGAGAATGGCCTGATCGTGCCGATCGGCGAGTGGGTCATCCGCCGCGCCTGCGAGCAGAGCATGGAGTGGCAGCGTCTGGGGCTGCAGCCGGTGCCGCTGGCGATCAACTTGTCGCCGCGCCAGTTCATGCACAAGGGACTGGTCGATGCGATTCGCCGCATCCTCGCCGAAACGGGCATCGATCCCGCGCTGATCGAATTTGAAATCACCGAGACGGCGCTGATGCAGCACGGCGAGCATACGATGGCCGTGCTGAAGGAGATCAATGCGATGGGCATCCGCCTGTCCATCGACGATTTCGGCACGGGGTATTCGTCGCTGGCCTATCTGAAGCGCTTCCCGGTGCGCAAGATCAAGATCGACCGCGCCTTCGTGCGCGACCTCGAACACAGCGCCGAGGACCGCGCCATCGTCGCCGCCATCACGGCGCTGTCCGAAAGCCTGCAGCTGTCCATCGTAGCGGAGGGCGTGGAAACGGAGGAACAGTTCGAGCTCCTGCGCATGCAGGGCTGCGATTACGCGCAGGGGTATTTGTTCAGCAAGCCCGTATTGGGCGTGCGCGCGCAGTTGATGTTGGAGCGGGTGGCGGCATAAAGGGGCCCGCAGGGGCTGTAGGGCGGATCATTGATCCGCCGTCTATGCTCAGTCGAGCGTCGCAATCACAGGCGCGTGATCGGAAGGCTGCGCCCACTTGCGCGGCGCCCGGTCCACGATACACCCCGAGCAGCGCTTCACCAGCGACCCCGACAACAGCACGTGATCAATCCGCAGTCCCTTATTCTTCTGGAACCCCAGCATCCGGTAATCCCACCAGGAGAAGCTCTTCTCCGGCTGTTCAAACAGGCGGAAGGAATCCGCCAGCCCGATCCCCAGCAGCTCCTGCAGCGCCGCGCGCTCCTTGGGCGACACGTGGACCATGCCTTCCCACGCCGCCGGATCGTGCACGTCGCGGTCTTCCGGCGCAATGTTGTAGTCGCCCAGCACGGCCAGGTGCTCGTTGCGCGCCAGTTCCTCGGCCAGCCAGTCGCGGAAGGATTGTAGCCAGCCCAGCTTGTAGGTGTACTTGTCGCTGTCCAGCGCCTGGCCGTTCGGCACATAGGCGCAGACCACGCGGATGCCGTCGATGGTGGCAGCCAGGATGCGCTGCTGCTCGTCCGGGTACTTCGGATTGTTCTTCACCACATCTGTCATCGGCAGCTTCGACAGGATGGCGACGCCGTTATACGTCTTCTGCCCGCTGAAGACGACCTGATAGCCGGCCTCTTCGATTTCCTTTTGCGGGAACTTGTCATCGGTCAGCTTGGTCTCCTGGATGCACAGCACATCAACCGGATTTTCGCCCAGCCATTTCAGCACGTGGGGCAGGCGGACATTCAGGGAATTTACGTTCCAAGTGGCAAGTTTCATACGTCGTCTTTCCAAATTTCAATTGCGTGGGCGCCATCTTACCTTAACGGCTATGATCCAACGTTGTTACCAGGAACGAGTTACTTTCTGTTTGCTATTGTAAAGTGTTGGTTTTTTGTTGCAGAGCAGCGTGCTGAGCAATGCGAAAACGGGCGAACAGCCCGCGGTTTCGGATTTCCGCAACGGATTCTGTCGCAAAATGTAACAGGCTGAAAAATAATTTCCAATAGTGCTTCAGAGTTATCAGAATGGTACTAAAATCAGGGTATCGGTGGCCAGATAGGCATCTATACTTATCTTGGTTGATTCGAATTTTCCGGTTCGCTCTATTTTTGTATGGCAAATTGTTGTCTTACGTAAATAAGTGGTACCATACGGAAATTAATTCGGCACTGCAAAACTAAAGGAAAAACATGCGATCTGCATTTGAAGCATGGGCGCAAAAGGAAGGACAAATTGTCCGTCGCCGCGAAGACAAACCAGACGAATATCTGGTGTATGAGACGCAACGCCGTTGGCTGATCTGGCAAGCGGCGCTGGAGCACGGCAAATCGCCGAGCGGCCGCAAGTCGGCGGCAAAAGAAGTGGGGGCAACGACCTCTGCTCGTTCGAGCTTGCAGCGTCCGCAAGCCATGGCCTCTGATGATGCCGCGATGCGCACCCAGGTCCTGAATGAGGTGCTGGATGCGTTCCAGGGGATGGACGGTAACAAGGGTATGGAAGACATCCTGAGTGTCATCCAGAACCTGAAGCAGAAACAGAAATCCCATCCGGATTTCTAAGACTGCCTGCATGCCAGTTTGGCCGACCTGCCTGGTCGCCGCGGCGAAGTATTCGCGCCGCCCAGCCAGCCTGCTCGTCGCCGTCCTGATCGGGACGGCTGGGGTGGGCTGTGCCACGTTAACGGAAACTACTGAACAATACCTGCTCGTACAGACGGTACTGGACCACCAGCAGGTGTCCGGCATCGGCTGCATGCTGAGCAATGACGTGGGCCGCTGGTTTGTGACCACGCCCGGCCGCGTCGCCATCCGCAAATCCACCCAGCCACTGACCGTCGATTGCCGCCAGGCCGACGTGTGGGCTTACGACCAGATCATTCCCCGCCAGAACGGCTCCCGCTGGGGCAATTACATCCTTACCGCCGGCGCCGGCCAGTACGTGGACCGCAGCACCGGCGCGGGTTTCGATTATCCGGAAACCCTCACCATGGTCCTGCAGCGTGGCGAGCCGCCGAGGCCTGCGCCAGCGGCGGGATCCGTCGTCTATTGACGATACGGTTTGACTTTCATTTAACTACTTGTTGTTTTGTTATCACAACTAGAAGTTTCGTAGGACTGGTCCTACGGCGCGTGGCTATAATTTCTCCTGGGAACATTTTTCGGAGACTTGGCCATGCGCAAGAACCTTCCAGTTACGGCAATTGAATATCACATGGACGATGGCCGCCCCATCGTCTCCAAGACTGACCTCAAGGGCAAGATCACTTATGTGAATCCGTACTTCATCGAAGTCAGCGGGTTTAACGAAGACGAACTGATCGGCGCTCCGCACAACCTGGTGCGCCACCCCGACATGCCGCCGCAGGCTTTCGCCGACCTCTGGTCCAGCCTGAAATCCGGGCTGCCATGGACTGGCCTGGTGAAGAACCGCCGCAAGAACGGCGACTTCTACTGGGTGGTGGCGAATGTGACGCCAGTGCTGGAGCAGGGCCGCGTGGCAGGCTATATGTCCGTGCGCAGCAAGCCGACGCGCGCCCAGGTCGAAGGCGCTGACCGTTTGTACCGCACACTGAATGAAGGCAGCGCCGCCATCACGCTGCGCCAGGGCCGCGTGGTGCGTACTGGCTGGCAGGGGCAGGTGCAGGCGCTCACGCGGCTCTCGCTGCCGGCCCGCATTGCCGCCAGCGCGGCGGCGGGCAGCATGCTCTTTGCAGTGATGGGCGTGGCTGGGATGGCCGCGGTGGGTGGCGCGGCGGGCGGCTGGCTCGCTGCCGGCGGCGCGCTGGGCGTGGTGCTGTCGCTGGGCAGCGGCTACCTGCTGCACGCGGGCGTGTCGGAGCCTTTGCGTGAAGCCACGCGCGCCGCGCGTGCGCTGGCCGGCGGCGACCTGACCGGCCATATCGCGGCCGACCGGGGCGACGATATCGGCAAGCTGCTGCAAGCCTTGCAGCAGATGCAGGCCAACCTGGTCGCCATGATCGGCGACGTGCGCGCCAATGTGGACATCATGTCCGATGCCACGCGCGGCATCGCCGCCGGCAACCGCGACCTGTCGGCCCGCACCGAAGCGCATGCATCCAGCCTGGAGGAGACGGCATCGAGCATGGAGCAGTTCTCCGCCACCGTGCGCCAGAATGCGGACAATGCGCGCCAGGCCGCCCAGCTGGTCGGCGGCGCTTCCGATGTGGCGGGCCGCGGCGGCGCCGTGGTGGCGCAGGTGGGCAGCACGATGGGCGACATCAGCACGTCCGCGCGCAAGATCGTCGACATCATCGCCCTGATCGACGGCATCGCTTTCCAGACCAATATCCTGGCGCTGAACGCCGCGGTGGAAGCGGCGCGCGCGGGTGAACAGGGCCGCGGCTTTGCCGTTGTTGCGGGCGAGGTGCGCAGCCTGGCGCAGCGCTCGGCCAGCGCGGCCAGGGAAATCAAGGGCCTGATCGACGACTCCGTGCTGCAGGTGGAACAGGGCGCCAAGCTGGTCTCGGAAGCCAGCCACACGATGGAAGAAATCATCGGCGCCGTGCAGCGCGTGGCCAATATCATGCGCGAGATCGACACGGCCAGCGGCGAGCAGGCCAGCGGCATCGAGCAGGTAAACCGGGCGGTGGGAGAGATGGATGAAGGGACGCAGCACAATGCCGCGCTGGTGGAGCAGGCCGCCGCGGCAGCGGACAGCCTGAATGAACAGGCCGGCCAGCTGGCGCAGGCGGTGGCGGTGTTCCAGCTGCCGCGCGCCGGCGGCGGCAAGCAGCTGGCGCTGCGCGAACGCTAGATCAGGCGCGGCCGATCAGGAAGCTGGTCAGCATCGGCACCGGACGGCCGGTAGCGCCTTTGGCGGCGCCCGATTTCCAGGCGGTGCCGGCGATGTCCACGTGGGCCCAGTTGTACTTGCGGGTGAAGTTTTCCAGGAAGGCGGCCGCGGTGCAGGATGCGCCGCCCGGCGTGCCGATGTTCGCCAGGTCGGCGAAGTTGGACTTCAGCTGATCGTTGTACTGTTCGCCGATCGGCAGGCGCCATGCGGTGTCGCCGGTGGCGCGGCCGGAGGCCATCAGTTCTTCGACCAGCGCGTTGCCGCCTTCGTCGTCGCGTGCGAAGATGCCGCTGTTGTGGTGGCCCAGGGCCACGATGCAGGCGCCGGTCAGGGTCGCCACGTCCACCACGGCGGCCGGGTTGAAGCGCTCGGCGTAGGTCAGGGCGTCGCACAGCACCAGGCGGCCTTCGGCATCCGTGTTCAGGATCTCGATGGTCAGGCCGTTCATCGAGGTCACGATGTCGCCCGGCTTGGTGGCGCGGCCGGAAGGCATGTTCTCGGTGGCGGCGATAATGCCGATCACGTTCAGCTTCAGGCCCAGTTCACCGATGGCGCGGAAGGTGCCCAGCACGGAGCCGGCGCCGCACATATCGTATTTCATCTCGTCCATGCCGGGGCCGGCCTTGATCGAGATGCCGCCGGTGTCGAAGGTGATGCCCTTGCCCACCAGGACAATAGGCGCATCCTTGGCCTTGCCGCCCATGTGCTTCAGCACGATGAACTTGGGCGGCTCTTCGGTGCCGTTGGTGACGGATAGCAGGCTGCCCATCTTCAGGGCTTCCATCTGTTTGCGGTCCAGCACTTCCACGTTGAACTTGTAGTCCTTGGCCAGCTTCTTGGCGGTGTTGGCCAGGTAGGTCGGGGTGCAGACGTTGGCGGACAGGTTGCCCAGGTCCTTGGTCAGTTCCATGCCGTTGGCGATGGCGATGGCCTGCTGCAGCGCGAGCTTGTTCTCTGCGCTGTTGGCCACGGCCAGGGCCAGCTTCTTCACGCCGGCAGCAGCCGGGTCCTTCTTGGACTTCTGCGCATCGCTGCGGTACATGCTGTCACGGCTTGCCAGCACCACGCTGCGGATGGCCCACGCTGCATTGCGGCCTTTCACTTCTTCCAGCGGCAGTGCGATAATGGCGTCCGCAGCGCCGAGGGTGGAGAAAGCCCTGATGGCCGCGCCCACGGCGGAGCTGAAGGTCTTGTCGGAGACTTCCTCTTCCTTGCCCAGGCCTACCAGCAGCACGCGTTCGGCCGCGGCGCCCTTCAGGCCGCGCAGCAGCAGGGTGGTGCCGGCCTTGCCGGTGATGTCGCCGGACTTCAGGGCTGCGGTGATTTCACCAGAGCCGTCGAGGGACTTGGCAGCTTGCGAGAGTTTTCTTGTTCTCGAACACCGCAACAGCGACACAGCCGGTCTTGGCCGACGCGACGGTGTTCTTGGTGTCGAATGCTTTTATGCTAAAGTCCATTTGATTCTCCGTATGGTTTGCGTATTTTTTACGCAGTAACTTGATTTGCTAACCGAATTATAAACGTCGAATGATTTTCCAACGCGCCTTCCGCAGAGAGCTCATAAGCTCCGCCGGGGCCACCTTTACGGTGCTGTTCACCATCATCCTGACGTGGACCCTGATCACAATCCTCGGCAAGGCCGCAGGCGGCAAGGTCGCGTCCAGTGATGTGCTTGCGCTGATCGTCTTCGCAGCCCTGAATTATCTGCCAACGATCCTGATCCTCACCAGCTTTATTTCCGTGCTGATGGTGGTCACGCGGACTTACAAAGACTCGGAAATGGTGGTGTGGTTTGCCTCGGGCCTGAGCCTCACGCGCTTCATCAAGCCGGTGCTGGTGTTCGGCACGCCCATCATCCTGCTCACGGCCGGCCTGGCCTTTTATGCCACGCCGTGGGCCAAGCAAAAGAGCTCTGAATACGTGGACCGCTTCGCCAAGCGCGAGGACTTGCAGAAGGTCGCGCCGGGCCAGTTCCGCGAGTCCTCGTCCAGCAACCGCATCTTCTTTGTGGAAGCCGTGTCCGGCCAGAGCGCGGTGGTGCAGAACGTATTCGTCAACTCGGTCGATGAAAAGGGCACCGCCGTCATCGTCGCCAGCGAAGGCGAGGTGACGCAGACCGAAAACGGGGACCGCTACCTGGTGCTGAAGAATGGCCGCCGCTACCAGGGCACACCGGGGCAGGCCGACTTCCAGACCATGGAGTTCGAACGCTACCACGTGCGCGTGGCGCAGCAGGCCCAGGACCTGGATGCGTCGCAGGATGCCAATGCCACGCCGACCATGCAGCTGCTGCAAACGCCGACCAACCAGGCGCGCGCCGAAATCCTCTGGCGCGTCTCGCTGCCCATCACTTGCCTGGTGCTGATGCTGCTGGCCATTCCGCTGGGCTTCGTGAATCCGCGCGCCGGCAGTTCGACGAACCTGATTATCGCGCTGCTGATCTTCTTCACTTATAACAATGCTGTGAAAGTGATCGAGGCCAGCGTCAAGCAGGGCAAGTTCGCCTTCGGCATGTCGTGGTGGCCGCTGCACCTGGCGGCGGCGCTGGCGGTGCTGGTGCTGTTCGCATGGCGCCTGAATGTGAACCACCGCTACCATCCGCGTGCGCTGTTGGCGTCCCTGAAACGCGGCAAGAGGGGGGCGGCAAAATGAAGATCCTGCAACGCTATTTCGCGGTCTCGATTTCCCAGGCCGTCGCCTTCGTGCTGCTGGCCTTCCTCGGCCTGCTGGCCTTCATGGACCTGACGGGTGAGCTGCCTTCGGTCGGCAAGAACGGCTATGGCATGCAGCACGCCGCGCTGTATGTGATCGCTTCGATCCCGCAGCACATATATGAAGTGATGCCGGTGGCATCCCTGATCGGCACGATTTATACGATGGCGCAGTTTGCGTCCACATCCGAATTCACCATCATGCGCGCTTCCAGCATGTCCACGCGCATGGCGGCGGGCATGTTGTTCAAGATAGGCATCGTGCTGGTGATTATTACCTTCATCTTCGGCGAGCTGATTGCACCGCGCACCGCTCCATGGGCGGAGAAGGTGCGGCTGACGGGGCGCGGCACCACGGTGTCCGCCGAGTTCCGCTCCGGCCTGTGGACCAAGGACATCGTCAAGAGCAATGGCATGACCGGCACGGTGCTGGGCACGCGCTTCTTCAACACGCGCGAGGTGCGCCCCGATGGCCAGCTAGTGGGCGTGAAGCTGTACGAGTTCGATACCAGCTTCCGCCTGCGCACGCTGACCGAGGCCAAAGGGGCACCTTCCAGGGCAATAATGTGTGGCGCCTGGAAGATGTAACCGAGAGCGTGTTCAGCAACCCCGCGCTGGCGGCGCCCGGCGGCCAGGCGACCGTGCAGAATAATTTCGCCCAAGAGACCAGCATGGTCGAGATCCGCAAGCATCCCAGCAAGGAGCTGATTTCCGAGATCACGCCGAAGATCCTGTCCGTGGCGGCCTCTGATCCGGAGCGCATGTCGGCCAACGAGCTGGCCGTGTACACGCGCCATCTGCAGGAGAACAAGCAGGGGACGGAGCGCTTCAAGATCGCGTTCTGGAAGAAGCTGATCGATCCGCTGGCCATTTTCGTGCTGATGGCGCTGGCGCTGCCTTTCGCTTACCTGCATACGCGTGCGGGCGGCGTATCGTTGAAGATCTTCATCGGCATTATGATCGGCGTCAGCTTCCTGCTGGTGAATACACTGTTTTCGCATATCGGGCTGCTGTCCACCCTGCCGGCCTTCGTAACGGCGATCATGCCAAGCCTGCTGTTCCTGATGCTGGCGGTGGGCGCGCTGTACTGGGTGGAGCGGCACTGACATGGGCAAGCGCGCACTGATCCTGTTTGCTCACGGCGCGCGCGCGGCCAGCTGGGCTGCGCCGTTCGAACGGCTGCGCGACCTGGTGCGCGCGCAGCAGCCTGACGTTGACGTTTCGCTGGCCTTCCTTGAACTGATGTCGCCGCGCCTGCCTGAACGCGTGGCCGAACTGGTGGCGGGCGGCGTGTCCGACGTAACCGTGGTGCCCGTGTTCCTCGGCCAGGGTGGCCATGTGCTGCGCGACCTGCCCGTGCTGCTCGACGGGCTGCGCGCCGCGCACCCCGGCCTCACCGTGCGCGCCGTGGATGCCGTCGGCGAAGACCCCGATGTGCTGCGCGCCATGACCGAGTACTGCGTGAAGGCGCTCGGTGCGGCCTGACTTGCCTGACCTGCCGCTGTGCGCGGCCGTGCAGTCCATTTCCGTTCGCGGCGATATCGCGGCCAATGTGCGCCGCCATGCCGCGCTGGCTGCATCGGCCGCGGCGCATGGTGCGCGCCTTGCGCTCTTCCCTGAACTTTCGCTGACCGGCTATGAGCCGGATGTCGCTGCGGACTGTGTCGTCGCGCCGGACGACTCGCGGCTGGTGCCGCTGGCCGAACTGGCAGTGGCGTCGGGCATGACGATCGTTGCCGGTGCGCCGGTGCGCGGACTGGCGGGCGCGCTGCACATTGGAGCGCTGTGCTTCCTGCCGGGCGGCGGGGTGGCGGTCTATACCAAGCAGCACCTGCATCCCGGTGAGGATGCCGTGTTTGCGCCCGGCACCGGCGGCCAGATGCTGGACGTGGGTGACGCGCCGGTCGCGCTGGCGGTTTGCGCGGAGATTGCACACGCCAGCCACGCGGAAGCCGCCGCACGCGGCGGTGCGGCGCTTTACGCTGCCAGCGTGCTGGTTTCGCCAGGAGGCTATGTGAAGGACAGCGGTCTGCTGCAAGGCTATGCGGCGTCGCTGGCCATGCCTGTGCTGATGGCCAACCACGGCGGCCCCACGGGCGGCTGGCAGTCGGCTGGCCGCAGCGCGCTGTGGGACGAGGCGGGCAAGCTGCTGGCTGAAGCGCCGGAAGAGGGCGAATGGCTGGTGATTGCCGGCCGGCGTGGCGGACGCTGGGAAGTCAGCTCTGTGCGTCCCGCCAGTCAGCCATAAGCTGGGCGATCGTGCCCGGCTCGCGCAGTTCGCGGCGCGCCAGGTCGCGCGTGTCTTCAGATTCGATCAGCGACAGCGCGGTTGCTGCCAGCGCTTCGGCACCGGCCGAATTGCCGTTCAATTTCAGCACGCCGCACTGCAAGCGTAGATCGTCGACAAAGGCTTGCGTCTCGCCGAAACGGCGCGGCATTGTGCAGTCGCGCACTACGTCGTTGAGATATTGAGCGCGGTAGCGCGTGCCTTCCTGCGGTTCCGGCAGGTAGCGCTGCAGCACGGCGGCTGCGCCGCATTCGAGCAGCACGTCGGCGACGTAATGGAAGCAGCGGCGCGCAAGCGCCGGAGCGCTGGACTCCAGCTGGAGGAAGAGGGCCAGCGTATGGCGCGGGTCGGGCAGGTGACGGTTCAGCTCAACGAGGCAAAGAAAACGCAGCTCCGGCTCAGCTTCGAGCTGCGCGGCTTCGCGCTCGCGCAAGGCTTGCATGGCCAGCAGCGCGGGAGGATATTCGCGGGCCAGCAGGCCCCATTCGAAGAAGGCAAAGCGGCGGAAGCTGTGTTCCTGCCGCTCGTCCGGCGGCGGCATGGGCGCATCGTGGATGGCCTGGTTCAGGCGCAGCGCCTCCGCATACTCGCCGCGTTCGCGAGCCTGGCTGGCTCGTTGCATCGCGGCGAGTGCGTCGCTCATTGCGGGTCGGCGGGGAGGTTGTTCGCCGGCTTTGGCGTGGGCCACCATGGCAGCGATGGTGGAGCCGGGCGTTTCGAACTCGCGCTGCACGGCGTCGCGCAGGGCGTCGGACTTCAGCTGCTCCAGTGCGGCGCTCGCGACTTGCTCGACCAGTTCATCCTCGCCGGTACGCCGCAGCACTTCAGTGATCAGCCGCACTTCCTTCGTGTAGTTCAGCACATAGGACAGCAGCGCCGGGGCGGACGAGGTATTGCCGCGGCGCGCCAGTTCCTGTGCAAACTCGTTCAGGCGCTGGGCCAGCGCGGTGATGCGTTCCAGCGGCGCGGGCAGGTAGCGGCGGGCCAGGGTGAAGTCTTCGACCGCCACCAGCGACGGCATGGCCAGTTCGGCGCATTGCTGCGCCAGTTCGGGAATCTGGGCATCGATCTGCACGAACAGTTCGTGCGTGGCGCGGTCGTCGCCGAGGGCGCTGTTGATGGCATTGATGTCCTGGAAACGCTGCAGCGTGGCGCCGCCGTTCAGCACGCGCTGGGTGTCGCGGTCGCGGATCGCTTGCAGGGCGCGGCGCGCCAGCGGGAACTGCTCGGCGAGATAGATCCAGTCGCGCAGCGCGAACGACAGGCGCACGCCCGCCAGCGACGGGTCCTCGTCCAGCGCATGTTCGTGGAACCACAGGTGGTCGCGCAGGGCGTCCTCATACTTGCCCTCCAGGCGCGCATTGCGGGCGCGCTCCAGAATTTCATGTGCTTGGCTCATCATCATCCTCAAAAAATACGAGGCCGGTATTTTACCTGCTTACGGCCTTTACCATACGCGGCACATTTTGGCCGGTTCCTTGACCATGGCCTGTCCCGGCTTGCAGGAGAAGGCTTTGGTGAATTCCGGCATATTCACCATCAATCCGTTCACGCGGTACTTACCCGGCGAGTGAGGATTGGTCAGCGCATTCACGCGCGCGTTCTCGGGACGGTCGTTTTCGCAAGCCCACTGAGCATAGCCGACAAAGAAACGCTGCTCCGGCGACAGATCATCGCGCGCCTGCTGCGGCACGCTGGCGATTTCGGATTTCCACGCCATCCACGCCAGAACCAGGCCGCCGAGATCGGCCACGTCCTCGCCCAGCGTGAGCTTGCTGTTGATCTTGATGTCGTCGATGATGGTGTACTGCGCATACTGGTCGACGATGCACTGTGCGCGGTCCATGAATGCCTTGCCATCCTTCTTGCTCCACCAGTCCTTCAGGTTGCCCTGGGCATCGAACTGGCGGCCCTCATCGTCGAAGCCGTGGGTCAGTTCGTGTCCGATGGTTCCGCCCGTGTTGCCATAATTGGGCGCCGGGTCCATCTTTGCGTCGTACAGCGGCGGCTGCAGCACGCCCGCAGGGAAATTAATGTCGTTCATCTGCGGGTTGTAATAGGCGTTCACTGTCGGGGGTGTCATTGCCCATTCGCTGCGGTCGAGCGGCTTGCCGATCTTGGCCAGCTGGCGTTTCGTCTCGAAGGCCACGCCGCGGGTCACATTGCCGGCGAAGTCCGTGCGCGAGACGTTGTAGCTGCTGTAGTCGCGCCATTTGTCCGGATAGCCGATCTTGTTGGCGACGGCCGCCAGCTTTTCCTGGGCTTTTTTCTTCGTCGCATCGCTCATCCAGTTCAGCGAGGCTATGTCTTCTTTCATGGCCGCTTCGATCTGGCGCGTCAGGTGCTGCGTCTGTTCCTTCAGCTCGGGGCTGAAGGCGCGGCTGACGAATTCCTGGCCCAGCGCTTCGCCCAGCTGTGCGTCCACCAGCTTCACGCAGCGCTTCCAGCGCGGCTGCAGCTCCGGCACGCCGCGCAAGGTTTTCTGGTAGAAGCCGAAGTTCTCGTTGACGAAGTCGCTGGAGAGGTAGGGCGACATGGCGCGCGCCACGTTCCAGCGCAGGTAAGTCTTGATCTCGGCCAGGCGCAGGCGCTTCAGCGAGGCGTTCAGCGCGCTGTAGAACAGGGGTTCCGAGACATTGAACACGCGGGTGTCCGGCACGCCGGCGCCGTCCAGGTATTCCTTCCACGCGAAGCCTGGCGTGAGCGCCTGCAGCTCGGCGAGCTTCTTCTTGTGGAACAGCTTATACGGATCGCGCTTGTCCACCTTGGAGAGCGAAGCCTGCGCCAGCACGCGTTCGAAACGCACGATGCTGTCGGCGGCGCGGTCGGCGGCAGCAGGCGAATCGCCGAGCAGCTCGAAGGTCCGGGCGATGTGGGCGCGGTACTTGGCCAGCATGTCGCGTGATTTCTTGTCGTGCTTCAGGTAGTAGTCGCGGTCCGGCAGGCCAAGCTCGCTGGCGTTGGCAAAGGCGATGACCTGGGTGGAGTCGGCGAAGTCCTGGTTGGACTGGAAGTCGAACAGCATGCTGCTGGCGATGTCCGTATGCAGGCGCGCCATCACACGCGGCAAGTCCTTCTTGCTGCGCATGCCGTTGATCAGCTTGAAGTAGTCGGTGAGCGGGAAGGAGCCACGCTGCTCGGCCGCGTTTTCGTCCATGCAGGCGGCGAAGTAATCGCCCGTTTTCTGCTGTGCGGCGTTGCGCTCGGCGCCGCCCTTGGCCAGGTTTTCGAGGATGCCCCACAGGTAGCGCTGGTTGTCGTTGGCCAGCTTGCCGTAGACGCTCCAGATGCTCTGGTCGGACGGGATCGGGTTGTTCTTCATCCAGCCGCCGCAGGCGTACTGGTAGAAGTCTTCGCAGGGATTGGCGCTGCGGTCCATGGCGCTTACGTCCAGGCTGGGCGTGTAGGGCAGGGCGCTCAGGGGAGCGTCCTGGGCATGCACGGCGGCGCTGAGGACGAGCAGGAGGAGGCCAGGTTTGCGCATGGTCGGGTTCCGAGGGGGGCAATGTTGGCAATTCTACACCTGAGAACCCACGTCAAACCCTGGTGGCTGCCACGATGTGGCAGCCACCCCAGCCGGCGCCGCGTAACACCAGCAGCTGGGGTGGGTTTTCAGGCAGGCTTGCGGGTCAGCGCAGGGAGGTCGACGCCGTGGTCGGCATCGTCCGGCTGGTGCGGGCGGGCGGCCATGGCGTCGCCCAGCATCACGAGCACGGGGCCATGGGACATATGCAGGCCATGTGCCAGTGCATCCAGCGTAATGCGCTCGATGCGCTGGTCATGCCGGCTGACATTCTCCAGCACCAGCACCGGCGTTTCGGGCGCGCGGCCCTGGTCCAGCAGGCGCTGCGCGGTGGCGATGGCTTCGCGCCCGCCCATATACTGCACCAGCGTATCGGTGGAAGGAATTGCCGACTTCGTCCGGATGGCCCGGAGCGGTGGAGGACGTGAAGAAGGCCACGCTGCGCGCCACGCCGCGCTTGGTCAGCGGCTGCTTGGCCGCAGCGGCGGCGGCGACAGCCGTGGTAATGCCCGGTACGACTTCGCATTCGATGCCGTGTTCCTCCAGCGCGCGCAATTCCTCGTCCGCACGGCCGAACAGCATCGGATCGCCGCCTTTAAGGCGTACCACCAGCCGATAGCGTGCAGCGCATTCGACCAGTTGCTGGTTGATGAAATCCTGCGCCGCCGAACGCTGGCCGGCGCGCTTGCCGACGCAGATCTTCTCGGCCTGCACGCACAGTTCCAGCATTTCCGGCGTGACCAGGGCGTCGTAGAGAACGACTTCGGCAGCGGCCAGCAGGCGCGCACCGCGCATGGTAATCAGATCCTGGGCTCCGGGCCCTGCACCGATCAGATAGACTTTCCCATACGCTGGCATACCCGCTGGCTCCTCAAGCATCATTCGCCGAGGCGAATCATGCCTGCGGCCACAGTCTGGTGCGTCACCTCATCGATCAGGATGAAGGCGCCGGTCGCGCGGATGTCTGCATAGGCATCGGCGGCCAGCGGCTGCTGCACGGTGAGGGCGATGCGCGCCACATCGTTCAGCTTCAACGCCTCTGCATCGTGACGCTGCTGGGTGTTGATGTCAAGGATGGAGTCGATTTTCGTGACCTTGGCGGCGGTCTGCCTGGTGCCGTGCTTGATCCAGTACTTGCGGCGCTGGTCCAGCGGTTCCTCGGACAGCCAGCACACATCGGCATTCACCTGCTTCAGCAGGGTGGCCGGCTGCTCGCTGGACGACAGGATATCGCCGCGCGACACGTCCACATACTCGTTCAGCACCAGGGTCACGGACTGGCCGGCGGAAGCCGTTGCCAGCGAGCCGTCGAAGGTCACGATGTCCTTCACGGTGGCGGTGTGGCCCGAAGGCTGCACCACCAGCTTGTCGCCGACAGACACGCTGCCCGCCTCGATGCGGCCCATATAGCCGCGGAAGTCATTGGCTTCGTGGCCGTTGTGGCGCGCTACCAGCTGCACCGGGAAGCGGAAGGCCGACTTGTGCGATTCATCGTAGACGGACAGGTTTTCCAGCAGCTCGATCAGGGTCGGGCCCTTGTACCAATCCATCTTCTCGCTGGCTTCCACCACGTTGTCGCCGGTCAGGGCGGACAGCGGAATGGTCGTGACATCCTTGATGCCCAGGGTGTCGGCGAATTCGCGGTAGGCCTTTACGATGCGGTCGTATACGTTCTGGTCGTAATTCACCAGGTCCATCTTGTTCACGGCCACCACCACGTGCTCGATCTGCAGCAGGTGGGCGATGGTGGAGTGGCGTTTGGTCTGGATCAGCAGGTCGACGCCGCCATCCTCGCGCAGCTTTACCTTGGACACGTCGATCAAGATGATCACGGCGTCGGCGGTCGAAGCGCCGGTCACCATATTGCGAGTGTACTGCTCGTGGCCCGGTGTGTCGGCGATGATGAACTTGCGCTTCGGCGTGGCGAAGTAGCGGTAGGCCACGTCGATCGTGATGCCCTGTTCGCGCTCGGCTTCCAGGCCGTCCGTCAGCAGGGGACAGGTCGATGGTATCGCCCACGGTGCGCTTATGCTTGGCGCGCGACACGGCGGCCAGCTGGTCGGCGAAGATGCCCTTGCTGTCGAACAGCAGGCGGCCGATCAGCGTGCTCTTGCCGTCGTCGACGGAGCCGGCGGTAATAAAGCGCAGCAAACTATGCTGGGACAGGTTTTCGTTCAGGGCGTTCATCAGAAATATCCTTGCTTCTTGCGTTTTTCCATCGAGGCTTCGGACGTCTGGTCGTCCATGCGGGTCGCGCCGCGCTCGGTGATCTGGGTGACGGCGGTTTCGGCGATGATCGCATCCACGTCCGCTGCATCGGAAGACACAGGGCAGGTGCAGGAGATATCGCCCACGGTGCGGAAGCGCACCACCTGGGTCTCGATCGTTTCGCCATCGCGCGCCGGGGTCAGGTCGGTCAGCGGCACCAGCAGGCCGTTGCGCGGAATCACCTGGCGCTCGTGCGCGAAGTAGATCGACGGCAGGGCCAGTTTTTCGCGGGCGATGTACTGCCACACATCCAGCTCGGTCCAGTTCGAGATCGGGAACACGCGCATGTTCTCGCCGGGATGGACGCGGGTGTTATACAGGTCCCACAGTTCCGGGCGCTGCGCCTTCGGATCCCACTGGCCGAACTCGTCGCGGAAGGAGAAGATGCGCTCCTTGGCGCGGGCCTTCTCTTCATCGCGGCGCGCGCCGCCGATGCAAGCGTCGAAGCCGTGTTCGGCGATGGTTTCCAGCAGGGTCACAGCCTGCGCGGCGTTGCGCGAATCGGTCTGCGGATTACGCAGGCGCACGGTGCCCTTCCTGATCGAGTCTTCCACCGAACCCACGATCAGGCGCTCGCCCAGTTCGGCGACGCGGCGGTCGCGGAACTCGATCACTTCGGGGAAGTTGTGGCCGGTGTCGATGTGGACCAGCGGGAAGGGGAATTTGCCAGGACGGAAAGCCTTCTCCGCAAGGCGCAGCAGCACCACGGAGTCCTTGCCGCCCGAGAAGAGGAGGGCGGGATTGGAGCACTCGGCTGCCACTTCGCGCATGATGTGGATCGCTTCGGATTCCAGCGCGTCCAGGTGGCGCGAGTTAACTTGTTGTTCTACCAGTGCGTTCATTTAGCTTACCTTCTTGATGCGAATCAGTTTGCCGTCGACCATGTGCAGGCCGCATTCCTTGGAGTCCGGGTTTTCCCACCACCAGCGTCCGGCGCGGACGTCTTCGCCCGGCTGGATGGCGCGGGTGCAGGGTTCGCAGCCGATCGACGGATAGCCCTGGTCGTGCAATTCATTGTAGGGCACCCCGTTGGAACGCAGGTATTCCCACACTTCCTCCTCTGACCAGTCGGCTAGCGGATTGAACTTCACCATGCCGTGCGCGGCGTCGTCTTCCTGCACCGCCAGTTCGGCGCGCGTGGTGGACTGGGCGCGGCGCTGGCCGGTGACCCAGGCTTTCTTGTCCTTCAGCGCGCGGCCCAACGGTTCGACCTTGCGGATGCGGCAGCATTCCTTGCGCATATCGATGCTGTCGTAGAAGGCGTTCAGGCCGTTTTGCGAGACATAGGCTTCCACGGCTTCAGGCTGCGGGCGGAACAGGGCGATGTCATAGCCGTATTGCTCCTTCACGCGATCCACCATGGCCAGCGTTTCCTTGTGCAGGCGGCCCGTCTCCAGCGAGAAGATGCCGATCGGGAGCTGATTCTTCAAGATCAGGTCCGTGATCACCATGTCTTCCGCCGCCAGGCTGGATGCGAAGACGGCAGGCGTGAAGTCGCGGGCGATACGTTCGAGCGTATCGCGCGTCGCCGCGACGCGGTTGGCAAGCTCGCTCATGATCAGATCCCGAAGCCGACGTCCGTGTTTTCCTGCGGACCGCTGCGCAGGTGGCGGCGGAACAGGGGATTACGCACGTCCACCGATGCCTGGTAGGTCTCGCTGAAGACGGTCAGGCCTTTCAGTGCATCTTCGATGCTGCGGTCCGGACGGGTGGCGTAGGCGTCGAAGCCCACGCGGTGCATGGAGAACAGTTGGTCGCGCAGCACGTCGCCAATGGCGCGCAGCTCGCCCTGGTAGCCGAGGCGCATGCGCAGGTTGTAGGCGATCGAGTAGCCGCGGCCATCGGTGAATTTCGGGAAGTCGACGGCGACCAGTGCGAACTTTGGCAATTCCTCCTTCAGGGCGAAAGGATCGTCGTCCGGCGCCAGCCACACGGCGATCTCGGCGCGCGACGCCAGCGCGTCGCGTTGGGCATTCCACACGCTCAGGGGAACGATGACTTTGCCTTCCGGGACCACGGCAGCTGCCGGCTCTTCACCTTCAGCGAGGCGGAATTCAATCCAGTCGTCCGCCACGATTTCGCGGCCTTTAATGATTTGATTAGGCATATTCATCTTCTCCAACCAGGCGGCCCGCATCGGGGATCGGCGTGGCGTATACAAATTCCTTGAACGGTGCGACGCCGAGACGTGCCACGGCTTCCACGAAAGTCTCTTCCGGCGCCAGGCGCTCGCGCAGGTAGACTTTCAGCAGGCGGTCGATCACTTCCGGCATCTGCAGTGCGGAGAAGGACGGGCCAATGATCTTGCCGATGGCGGAGTGGTTGCCCTGGGCGCCGCCGATCGACACCTGATACCATTCGCTGCCGTCCTTATCCACGCCCAGCACGCCGATATTGCCGACGTGGTGGTGGCCGCAGGCGTTGATGCAGCCGGAGATATTCAGCTCGAAGTCGCCGATATCGTGCAGGAAGTCGATGCGGTCGAAACGCTCGGCGATGGCGGCGGCGATCGGGATCGATTTCGCGTTCGCGAGCGAGCAGAAGTCGCCGCCCGGGCAGCAGATGATGTCGGTCAGCAGGCCGATATTCGGCGTTGCCAGGCCCTTGGCCTTGATCTCTTCCCACAGCGTGAACAGCTTCGATTGCTCGACGTCGGCCAGCACGATGTTCTGTTCGTGGGTCACGCGCAGTTCGGCAAAGCTGTAGCGGTCCGCCAGGTCGGCCATGAAGTCCATCTGTTCGGCGGTGGCGTCGCCCGGCGGCACGCCGGTCTTCTTCAGCGACAGTACCACGGCGGCATAACCCGGCACCTTGTGCGGTTTCACATTGCGCTTCAGCCAGTTGGCGAAGGCCTTGTTGTCTTCGTGGCCGGCAGCCGGATTCACGTTCGGCAAGGTAGCGTAGGCGTGCGGCTGGAAGTAGGCGATGATGCGCTCCATCTCTTGCAGCGTCAGCGTCTGTTCAGTGCCTTTCAGGTCTTCCCATTCAACTTCCACCTGGCGCGTGAATTCTTCGGCGCCGATGGCCTTCAGCAGGATCTTGATGCGGGCTTTGTACTTGTTGTCGCGGCGGCCGTGCAGGTTATACACGCGCATGATTGCTTCAACATAGGTCAGCAGGTGCTCGCGCGGCAGGAATTCGCGGATGGTGGTGCCCAGGATCGGGGTACGGCCCATGCCGCCGCCAACCATTACCTTGAAGCCGATTTCGCCGGCTTCGTTCTTCACCACGGTCAGGCCAATGTCGTGCACGGCAATCGCGGCGCGGTCTTCTACTGCGCCATTGATGGCAACCTTGAATTTACGCGGCAGGGCGATGAACTCCGGGTGGAAGGTGGACCACTGGCGCAGCACTTCGGCGTAAGGACGCGGATCGATGATCTCGTCCGCTGCCACGCCCGCGAACTCGTCCGAGGTCACGTTGCGGATGCAGTTGCCCGAAGTCTGGATGGCGTGCATCTCGACGGAGGCCAGGTCGGCCAGGATGTCCGGCGTATCTTCCAGGTTGACCCAGTTGAACTGGATGTTCTGGCGGGTCGTGAAGTGGCCATAGCCGCGGTCGTACTTGCGGGCGATATGGGCGAACATGCGCATCTGTTTGGAGCTGAGCAGGCCGTAAGGCACTGCAATACGCAGCATGTAAGCGTGACGCTGCATATATAAGCCGTTCTGCAAGCGCAGCGGCAGGAATTCTGCTTCGGTCAGCTCATCGTTCAGGCGGCGTTTCACCTGGTCGCGGTACTGTGCGATGCGTTCCCGCACGATGAGATGGTCGTATTGATCGTATTGATACATAGCTTTCCCAGTAAGGCATGGCCCAAAGTAGCTTCAATGGTAATAAACTGGAGCTTTATTCCAAACGACTTAGTCTTTATTTGCTTATATGCAGTTTGGGTATAAGCATCAGCGTAAAATACGGGCTGGGGAAGTCCAACGAGAACGACAATGAATCTTCATCAACTGCGCTTCGTGCGGAAGCCGTACGCCAGAACTACAACCTGACCGACGCCGCCAAGGCGCTTTTCACCTCCCAGCCGGGAGTTTCCAAGGCCATCATCGAACTGGAAGAAGAGCTCGGCGTTGATATTTTCACAAGGCATGGCAAGCGCATCCGGGGCCTGACCGAGCCCGGCAGGCTGGTCCTGCAGTCGGTCGAACTGATCATGCAGGAGATCGACAGCCTGAAACGCATCGGCAAGGAATATGCGGCCCAGGATTCCGGCAGTTTCACCATTGCAACTACGCACACCCAGGCGCGCTACACGCTGCCCAAGGTGGTCCAGGCCTTCATGCAGAAATATCCGAAGGTGCGCCTGTCGTTGTTGCAGGGAAACCCTCGCCAAATCGCCGAAATGGTCCAGCGTGACCAGGCCGACCTGGCCATCGCGACCGAGTCGGTTGCGGGTGTCGACGGCCTGATCACCTTGCCGTGCTACCAGTGGGAGCACGTGGTGGTGGTGCCGCCGGATCATCCGCTGCTGAAATCCAAGCCGGTGACGCTGGAAGAGGTGGCCGGTTATCCGGTGATCACGTATGATGCCGCCTTCGCCGGCCGGTCCAAGATCGACCATGCTTTTTCCCTTCGTGGGCTGAAGCCGGACGTGCTGCTGGAAGCCATCGACGCGGACGTGATCAAGACCTATGTGGAACTGGGCATGGGCATCGGCATCATCGCCGGCATGGCTTTCGACTCCGAACGCGACCGCAACCTGCGCGCCATCCCGGCCGGCCACCTGTTCGGCATGAATGTGTCGCGCGTGGCGGTGAAGCAGGGTGCTTACTTGCGCTCCTATATATATACCTTATTGAGCTGCTCGCGCCGACGCTGAACCGCAAGCTGATCGAGCAGGCCATGAAGGGCGAGCAGGAAAATTACGAATTATCAGTGTTAACGATCTGAAGGCCGCAGAAGCGGAAGATTACGCCCGTCCCGAGCGCCAGAGTGACCTGGCTGAACTGCAAGAACGTGTAGAAGAATTGTTGTTCGGACACAACGTTTTGAATCTTGGCAATGATTACTGGACGCCAATTATTGCCGCAGCAGCCGAATCGGTGGACGCAGGCGACTACACCGCCGTGTTCTCCAACTGGTCGCACATCAAGCGCGAAGATCACGACCGTTACCTGGCCAACCTGCGCCAGCGCGCAGGCAAGGATGCAGTGCTGATCTTGCTGGGTGAGGCTTATGTAGAGGGTTCCAGCACTGTTACAGCCCGAACGGACGCGGCTGGCAACACGTATCAGATCCGCACTGACGCCACCGGCCAGCGTTTCGAGCTGCTCAAGAACTATCCTTCCGATAGTTACCTGAAGAAGAAATTAGCCGCTTTTGGCCGTGAAATCCGGCTAGAAAAGAGCAAATATTACTGGTTAGTGAACTGTCGCTTGAAATAAACACTTTTTACTTTGTCATATTGTTGAAATTTTTGCCCGGCATGATACGCCCCGTCATTAACCAAACAGTAGGACAACAAGTGAAAAAACTGACTCTGGCAGCACTGATCGTTGGCGGCTTTGCCGCGCAAGCACAAGCACAATCGAACGTGACCATCTACGGTATCGTTGACGCAGGTATCGTCGCTGAGCGCGGCGGCGTTAACGGCAGCGTGAACAAGGTCACCAGCGGCGTAGGCTCGGCATCCCGCCTGGGCTTCCGCGGCAACGAAGATCTGGGCGGCGGCAACTCCGCGATCTTCGTGATCGAGTCCGGCGTGAAGATCGACACCGGTGAGCAGGATACCGCCGGCGTGTTCGCACAGCGCCAGGCTTACGTTGGCCTGAAGAGCAAAGACCTGGGTACCGTAACCCTGGGCCGTCAGTACACCATGCTGTACAACGCCGTGTCCCAGGTGATGGACCCGTTCGGCGCCGGCTACGCTGGTTCCGCCAAGAACCTGTTCCCGACCGCCGGCATCCTGACCCGTACCAGCAACGCCGTGGTCTATAACTCCCCATCCTTCGAAGGCTTCGGCGTTGATGCTGAGTACGCCCTGGGCGAGCAGGCTGGCGACAACACCGCTGGCCGCCAGTTCGGCTTCGGTCTGAACTACTCCAACGGCCCGCTGAACGCGCGCCTGGTGTACAACAACAAGAACAACGACGTTGCTGCTGTTGGCACCACCCCGGCCGTGGACAAGGAAGACGCAAAGAACACCCTGCTGGCTGTCAACTATGACTTCGGCGTGGCCAAGGCATTCTTCGGCTACGAAAAAGACAAGGGCGCCGGCTCCGCTCCGATCCCGGTCGCTAACGCCTACGGCCTGAAAGTGGCTCCGAAGTCGTCCGCTGACTCCGCTGTATGGCTGATCGGCGCTTCCGTACCAGTCGGCACGGGCAACATTGTTGCTTCCTACATCCACAAGGATGACAAGCAAAACGACCAGAATGCCAACCAGTACGCCCTGGGCTACCTGCACAGCCTGTCCAAGCGCACCACCGCATACGTGGCGTTCGCGAAGATCAAGAACAAGAACGGCGCTGGCTACACCGTCGGCAACAACACCGAAGCCGGTTCTGGCGACAAGGCATTCAATCTGGGCGTGAAGCACACGTTCTGATTTAGCTGCACCGCGGACCGCAAGGTCCGCAACTCTCGAGGTGATTCATGATCTTTTGGCGGGCTTCGTGCCCGCCTTTTTTTTTAAACCCACGGCAAAAGCAAGTGTTAGGTGCGAGCCCCCAGTGGGGGCTCGCACGTCGTGGCTGACACTAGGGTTACGCCTTGGGTTTTTAATGCGGCAGGGGAAGGCGTATTGCCACTTGCGTGCCGCCCGAGCCGTGCATACCCCCGCCAATCTCAATCGTCCCGCTTAGGGCGGCCACGCGCTCGCGCATGCCGAGCAGGCCGAATGAAGCGGGTTTCTCCAGGTCCCCCGGTCCGATGCCGCGTCCATCATCCTGGATGGCGATGCGCAGCTCTCCGTTCGCCCGTGCCAAACGCAGCGATACCTGGCTGGCCCTGGCGTGCCGCGCGATATTGGTCAGTGATTCCTGCACCAGGCGGTAGACGGCAGTGCTGTAGCGGTCGTCCAGCTCCAGCTGGTCTTCGCAAGCCAGCAGGTGGCAGGGGATGCCATTGCGGTGTTCGAAGTCCGACCGCAGTGACTGCAGGGCGAAATACAGCCCGCCTTCGTCCAGCGCGCGCGGACGCAGGTCGGCGGCAATGCGGCGCAAGGACGTAATGGCGGACATGAGCAGTTCATCCATGCTGACCAGCAGTTCCGGAGAGGGCTTTTGCTGCATCAGGTGCAGGTCGAGGCGCAGCGCGGCCAGCAGCTGGCCGAGATCATCATGCAACTCACGCGCGATATAAGCGCGCTCTTCTTCACGTATGCTTTCCAGCGCAGTATCGGTGGCGCGACGGCCGGTACCGCGGTTGCGCTGAGGGCGAGCGTCCATTTGCCAGACCGCGCCGAGGGCGAACATGGTGGCGGCAGCGAGCAGTAGGCGGGAAGTACGCATGAAGGACTCCATGCGGCACAGTGTGGCCGCACCCTTCACAGTACTACAGCCCGCTGCAGGCGGGCTTGCGAAACATCACATTTGTTTAAATAAATGTAGAAAACTGCGACTGACTTCCAGTTTGTCCGGTCTGCCCTTGATCATGACCAGATGCCGGCCACGAATATCGCGCGTTACTCCCTCAATCGCATTCACGTTGACGAGGGTGGCGCGGTGGATTTGCCAGAACAGGGATGGATCGAGCTCGTCGGCCAGGTCGCGCACCGGTTTGCGGATCAGGGCTTCGAACTTGTCGGTCTGCACGCAGGTGTATTTTTCATCCGAACGGAAGAAAAGGATTTCCTCGACCGGAATCATGCGCAGGTCCTGGCCGATACTGGCCTGGATCCATTGCAGGTATTTTGGCTTCGGTTGCGCGATCTTTTCGGTCAATTGCGAGAGGATGGACGCAATATTGGCGTTCGCGTCGGCGCTCACAGCAGGTTTGTCCAGTCGGCTCTTCAGACGTTCGACCGTGATCTTCAGGCGCTCGGGCTCGGGTGGCTTCAGCACATAGTCCACGGCGCCGCGTTCAAACGCTTCAACTGCGTAAGCGTCATAGGCAGTCACGAACACCACCTGGCTCTTGTTGCCGATTTCGGCAGCGGCCTCCATGCCGGTCTTGCCGGGCATGCGGATGTCGAGAAAAGTGAAATCGGGATTCAGCTCATCGACCAGGTCGATGGCTTCGTCACCGTTCTTGGCTTCGCCGACGATGTCCAGTTCGGGCCACACCTGGTTCAGGCGCATGCGCAGTTGGTCGCGCATCAAACGTTCGTCGTCAGCAATGATTGCAGTTGGCATAGTCTCTCAAGTGTTGAAAAACAGGTATTAATTATTCAATGATTTGGCGTCCGGCGCAATCGCTATTGCTTGGCCAGCTGGTAGGGTACTTCAATGATGGCGATGACGCCGGTGGGGAAGTTGGGCTCGATGTTGAGGGATGCCTGGTCGCCGTGCAGCAGCTTCAGGCGCTCGCGGATATTGCTCAGTCCCAGGCCGGTGCCGGTGCTGGGCTTGGCGCCGAAGCCCAGGCCATCGTCGGTGACGGTCACGCGCAGCTTGCTGTGCGCAACGTCCGCGCGGACCCTCAGGGTGCCGCCTTCAGGCTTGCCTTCCAGGCCGTGCTTGATTGCGTTTTCCACCGTCGACTGCAGCATCATCGGCGGGAAACAGGCGGTGCGCAGGCCGTCCGGGATGTCGAAATCAATGGTCAGCCGTTCTTCCATGCGCATTTTCAGCAGGGCGAGATAGGCGGCGACCATGTCCGCCTCCTGGCCGAGGTTGGACATCAGCGACGATTCGCGCATTTGCGGCAGCACAGCGCGCAGGTATTTGATCAGGCTGCGCTGCATGGCGGAGGCGCGCGGCGGGTCGGTCTCGATCAGGTGCTCGACGGAGGCGAGGGTGTTGAACAGGAAGTGCGGTTCCACCTGGGCCTGCATCATCTGCATTTTCGCTTCGCTCAGCTGGCGCTGCATGGATTCGCGCTCGGCGGCGGCGGTTGCCGTCTGTGCTTCCGCTTCAGCTCGCTTTTTGCCGCCAACCAGGGCCTTGGTGCCGAACAGGGCCAGCAGCAACAGGGTCACGAAGCTGGTGAACCAGGTCGAGGCCTGCTTGTGATAGCGGGAGACTTTTTCCTCTGCGGCACTGTCGACCGCCTGTTCCAGCGCGTTGGACAGTTCCTCGCCGATCTGTGGCGGCAACTCAATATGGACTTCTTCGCCTGGCATCGGCGCAGCGGGCGGCAGCGGCGGCTTGATGCCCTTGGCTCCTTTCGGTGCCGGCGGCGCCGGCGGGGCGGGTGCAGCGGGCGCGGCTGGCGTTGCCGGAGTTGCCGGCTCGGCTGGCTCAGCGTGCGGGGCGGGTTCGGTGGCAGCCGTATCGTCGCTCGTGTCGACAGAGGCATCGGCGGAGGCGTCCGCGCCGTCTTTCGGTTGTTCCTTCTTGATCTTTCCGGCGCGCGGGTTGAAGTGAATGCCGCTGTCGTCGATGGTGATGTTGGTATCCGAGCCGCCGTGCGGCCGCTTATGCGAGCGCATGACGATGTCGTCTTCCTGGCGTGGCGAGAACAGCTCTTCCTGCAGGATGGAGGCAGCGATCAGCGAAAGGGCGGCGAACAGAAAGAACTTCCACCACGAGAGCTGGCTGACCCAGTTCGCGGTGACGTCGAATCCACGATGCAGCCAGGAGAGGACAGTCTTCGCGGTATCTTGCACTTTAGGCTGAGGGAACATTCAGTACTTTCATCTTAGATATGCAGCAAGTGTAGATAACCTTGCGCAAACCTGTCTATGGGAGTGCGACAGGATGCAGAAAACGGGGAATGGAAAACCCACGGCGTGAACCAGGTGTCAGGCACATCGTGCCTGACACCCGTTTTTGGCCTTGGGTTCTAAAAAGCCCTTGCGACCCTTCGAGTGCTTTGTTATAGTTCTGTCCCTCGCAACGCAACGCAGCAAACAGCGCGAAACGAAGCGAGGAAAACGAGGGGTTGACGAGTTGCACGCTGTACCGCATAATCTCGCTTCTCTGCTGCTGACAAACACAACGATTTGTCGCTAAACGCAGCGATCTTTAAAAATCAACAGTCGATAAGTGTGGGCGTTTGACGATGTGCAACGTGCCGAATGGCGCGATGCTCAAATTATTAGTTTCAAACGCTCGCACAAAATAAACGTAAATCTCTTTATCGAGATTTCGTCAGTATTTTGAGTGAGTGACCCGCTAGAAATAGCGAAAACAGAGATTGAACTGAAGAGTTTGATCCTGGCTCAGATTGAACGCTGGCGGCATGCTTTACACATGCAAGTCGAACGGCAGCGCGGGCTTCGGCCTGGCGGCGAGTGGCGAACGGGTGAGTAATATATCGGAACGTACCCAAGAGTGGGGGATAACGTAGCGAAAGTTACGCTAATACCGCATACGATCTACGGATGAAAGCAGGGGACCGCAAGGCCTTGTGCTCCTGGAGCGGCCGATATCTGATTAGCTAGTTGGTGAGGTAAAGGCTCACCAAGGCAACGATCAGTAGCTGGTCTGAGAGGACGACCAGCCACACTGGAACTGAGACACGGTCCAGACTCCTACGGGAGGCAGCAGTGGGGAATTTTGGACAATGGGGGCAACCCTGATCCAGCAATGCCGCGTGAGTGAAGAAGGCCTTCGGGTTGTAAAGCTCTTTTGTCAGGGAAGAAAAGGGAATGGCTAATATCCGTTCCTGCTGACGGTACCTGAAGAATAAGCACCGGCTAACTACGTGCCAGCAGCCGCGGTAATACGTAGGGTGCAAGCGTTAATCGGAATTACTGGGCGTAAAGCGTGCGCAGGCGGTTTCGTAAGTCTGTCGTGAAATCCCCGGGCTTAACCTGGGAATGGCGATGGAGACTGCGAGGCTAGAGTTTGGCAGAGGGGGGTCAGAATTCCACGTGTAGCAGTGAAATGCGTAGAGATGTGGAGGAACACCGATGGCGAAGGCAGCCCCCTGGGTCAAAACTGACGCTCATGCACGAAAGCGTGGGGAGCAAACAGGATTAGATACCCTGGTAGTCCACGCCCTAAACGATGTCTACTAGTTGTTGGGTCTTAATTGACTTAGTAACGCAGCTAACGCGTGAAGTAGACCGCCTGGGGAGTACGGTCGCAAGATTAAAACTCAAAGGAATTGACGGGGACCCGCACAAGCGGTGGATGATGTGGATTAATTCGATGCAACGCGAAAAACCTTACCTACCCTTGACATGGCAGGAATCCCGGAGAGATCTGGGAGTGCTCGAAAGAGAACCTGCACACAGGTGCTGCATGGCTGTCGTCAGCTCGTGTCGTGAGATGTTGGGTTAAGTCCCGCAACGAGCGCAACCCTTGTCATTAGTTGCTACGCAAGAGCACTCTAATGAGACTGCCGGTGACAAACCGGAGGAAGGTGGGGATGACGTCAAGTCCTCATGGCCCTTATGGGTAGGGCTTCACACGTCATACAATGGTACATACAGAGGGCCGCCAACCCGCGAGGGGGAGCTAATCCCAGAAAGTGTATCGTAGTCCGGATTGTAGTCTGCAACTCGACTACATGAAGTTGGAATCGCTAGTAATCGCGGATCAGCATGTCGCGGTGAATACGTTCCCGGGTCTTGTACACACCGCCCGTCACACCATGGGAGCGGGTTTTACCAGAAGTAGGTAGCTTAACCGCAAGGAGGGCGCTTACCACGGTAGGATTCGTGACTGGGGTGAAGTCGTAACAAGGTAGCCGTATCGGAAGGTGCGGCTGGATCACCTCCTTTCTAGAGTCTGCACGGACTCAAACGTCCACACTTATCGGCTGTTAGATCAAAAGAAACGAGCGCGGGTCTGTAGCTCAGCTGGTTAGAGCACCGTGTTGATAACGCGGGGGTCGTTGGTTCGAGCCCAACCAGACCCACCAAGTATCGTGTTGTACCACGGGGGATTAGCTCAGCTGGGAGAGCACCTGCTTTGCAAGCAGGGGGTCGTCGGTTCGATCCCGTCATCCTCCACCACTGCCTTTACGTAAGCCACGCAGGTTTAGGTAAGAGTAGTACTCGTTCTTTAACAATCTGGAAGAAGTAAAGTTTTATTAAGCGTGAATCGAGAGATTCACACTTAGGGTAGTGTTCCGAAAGGAACGCATACAAAAACTCATCAAACACAGTAGTAAGTGCTTAGAACTATAGCCGTCAAGGTTATAGGGACAAGTGACTAAGTGCACATGGCGGATGCCTTGGCGATTACAGGCGATGAAGGACGTAGAAGTCTGCGATAAGCTTCGGGGAGCTGACAAACAAGCTTTGATCCGAAGATTTCCGAATGGGGAAACCCGGCCTTATAGGTCATCGTATTCTGAATACATAGGAATACGAAGCGAACGCGGCGAACTGAAACATCTAAGTAGCTGCAGGAAAAGAAATCAACCGAGATTCCCAAAGTAGTGGCGAGCGAAATGGGAAGAGCCTGTACGTGATAGTCGTTTGGATAGTGGAAGCCACTGGAAATTGGCGCCATAGCGGGTGATAGCCCCGTACACGAAATTCAAGCGGTGGTACTAAGCGTACGACAAGTAGGGCGGGACACGAGAAATCCTGTCTGAAGATGGGGGGACCATCCTCCAAGGCTAAATACTCGTAATCGACCGATAGTGAACCAGTACCGTGAGGGAAAGGCGAAAAGAACCCCGGGAGGGGAGTGAAATAGATCCTGAAACCGTGTGCATACAAACAGTCGGAGCCTCGCAAGGGGTGACGGCGTACCTTTTGTATAATGGGTCAGCGACTTACATTCAGTGGCGAGGTTAACCAGATAGGGGAGCCGTAGAGAAATCGAGTCCGAACAGGGCGCCAGTCGCTGGGTGTAGACCCGAAACCAAGTGATCTATCCATGGCCAGGTTGAAGGTGCGGTAACACGCACTGGAGGACCGAACCCACTAATGTTGAAAAATTAGGGGATGAGCTGTGGATAGGGGTGAAAGGCTAAACAAACTTGGAAATAGCTGGTTCTCTCCGAAAACTATTTAGGTAGTGCCTCAAGTATCACCACCGGGGGTAGAGCACTGTTATGGCTAGGGGGTCATCGCGACTTACCAAACCATTGCAAACTCCGAATACCGGTGAGTGCGAGCTTGGGAGACAGACGTCGGGTGCTAACGTCCGGCGTCAAGAGGGAAACAACCCAGACCGCCAGCTAAGGTCCCAAAGATTGGCTAAGTGGAAAACGAAGTGGGAAGGCTAAAACAGTCAGGATGTTGGCTTAGAAGCAGCCATCATTTAAAGAAAGCGTAATAGCTCACTGATCGAGTCGTCCTGCGCGGAAGATGTAACGGGGCTAAGCCAGTCACCGAAGCTGCGGATATCCGCAAGGATATGGTAGGAGAGCGTTCTGTAAGCCTGCGAAGGTGGCTTGTAAAGGCTGCTGGAGGTATCAGAAGTGCGAATGCTGACATGAGTAGCGATAATGCGGGTGAAAAGCCCGCACGCCGTAAGCCCAAGGTTTCCTGTTCAACGTTCATCGGAGCAGGGTGAGTCGGCCCCTAAGGCGAGGCAGAGATGCGTAGCTGATGGGAAGCAGGTTAATATTCCTGCACCGTCGTATGATGCGATGGGGGGACGGATCGCGGAAGGTTGTCTAGCTGTTGGAATAGCTAGTTTCTGGTTCATAGGAGGTACTTAGGCAAATCCGGGTACGTAATCCAAGGGACTGGGACGAGCGCTCTTGTAGCGCGAAGCAATCGGAAGTGGTTCCAAGAAAAGCCTCTAAGCTTCAGTCATACGAGACCGTACCGCAAACCGACACAGGTGGGCGAGATGAGTATTCTAAGGCGCTTGAGAGAACTCGGGAGAAGGAACTCGGCAAATTGGTACCGTAACTTCGGGAAAAGGTACGCCCCGGTAGCTTGACCACTTTACTGTGGAAGGGCGAAAGGGTTGCAATAAACTGGTGGCTGCGACTGTTTAATAAAAACACAGCACTCTGCAAACACGAAAGTGGACGTATAGGGTGTGACGCCTGCCCGGTGCTGGAAGATTAAATGATGGGGTGCAAGCTCTTGATTGAAGTCCCAGTAAACGGCGGCCGTAACTATAACGGTCCTAAGGTAGCGAAATTCCTTGTCGGGTAAGTTCCGACCTGCACGAATGGCGTAACGATGGCCACACTGTCTCCTCCCGAGACTCAGCGAAGTTGAAGTGTTTGTGATGATGCAATCTACCCGCGGCTAGACGGAAAGACCCCATGAACCTTTACTGTAGCTTTGCATTGGACTTTGAACCAATCTGTGTAGGATAGGTGGGAGGCTTTGAAGCGGGGACGCCAGTTCTCGTGGAGCCAACCTTGAAATACCACCCTGGTTTGTTTGAGGTTCTAACCTTGGTCCGTAATCCGGATCGGGGACAGTGCATGGTAGGCAGTTTGACTGGGGCGGTCTCCTCCTAAAGTGTAACGGAGGAGTTCGAAGGTACGCTAGGTACGGTCGGACATCGTGCTAATAGTGCAATGGCATAAGCGTGCTTAACTGCGAGACCGACAAGTCGAGCAGGTACGAAAGTAGGACATAGTGATCCGGTGGTTCTGTATGGAAGGGCCATCGCTCAACGGATAAAAGGTACTCTGGGGATAACAGGCTGATTCCTCCCAAGAGTTCATATCGACGGGGGAGTTTGGCACCTCGATGTCGGCTCATCACATCCTGGGGCTGTAGCCGGTCCCAAGGGTATGGCTGTTCGCCATTTAAAGTGGTACGTGAGCTGGGTTTAAAACGTCGTGAGACAGTTTGGTCCCTATCTGCCGTGGGCGTTGGAAATTTGAAGGGGGCTGCTCCTAGTACGAGAGGACCGGAGTGGACGAACCTCTGGTGTACCGGTTGTCACGCCAGTGGCATTGCCGGGTAGCTAAGTTCGGAAGAGATAACCGCTGAAAGCATCTAAGCGGGAAACTTGCCTTAAGATGAGATTTCCCGGAGCCTTGAGCTCCTTGAAGGGTCGTTCGAGACCAGGACGTTGATAGGTCAGGTGTGGAAGTGCAGTAATGCATTAAGCTAACTGATACTAATTGCCCGTACGGCTTGTCCCTATAACCTTGCCGGTTATACGCACTTACCGTGTTTGAGATACCCAACTTACTTCTTCCAGATTCAGTGTGACGCCGCAGTGCGCGGCGACATGCGTACAAGTTATGCCTGATGACCATAGCAAGTCGGTCCCACCCCTTCCCATCCCGAACAGGACCGTGAAACGACTTTGCGCCGATGATAGTGCTGCAACCAGTGTGAAAGTAGGTTATCGTCAGGCTAGTTATTAGAAAAGCCCGCCAGG
Source organism: Pseudoduganella sp. UC29_106 (assembly GCF_044055365.1). Taxonomy (NCBI): domain Bacteria; kingdom Pseudomonadati; phylum Pseudomonadota; class Betaproteobacteria; order Burkholderiales; family Oxalobacteraceae; genus Pseudoduganella; species Pseudoduganella sp. UC29_106. Next base: position 1,755,298 of record NZ_CP171977.1, read on the forward strand.
GCTTTCCGAGATGGGGTCTCGGAAAGCGCTCGGCGGGCTTTTTGCATTCTCAGAACCCACGGCGTGAACCTGGTGTCTGCCACATCGTGGCAGACACCTGCTTTTGTGCCGTGGGTTTTGGTTTATATTGCTGGCATGACTGCGCTCAGCCATGCCTATCGTTACGCGTTCGCGTCCGCGCTCTCGGACGAGGCCCGCCCGCGCCTGATGCTGGCGACGTCGAACGCCGACGAGCAGCCTCACTTCTTCGAGGGCCAACTGCGCCAGCCGCGGCTTGCGTCCGAGCTGCTGACCGCCGTCCACCTGATCGTCGGATCCCGCTTCTTCGTGCCTGCGAACTCCCTGGCCAAGGTGCTGCGCCTGGCCGATCCGGTCGTGACCTGCGGCGAAGGGCAACTTAGATTCGAAGGATTTTCCGGCTGCTGCAGCGCCTACATCCGTGCCGACTTCCTTCGCGATGCCTACGATGGCCAAGTCGTGCGTAAGGGGACTACCAACGTCGACTTCAACGCACCCATGCGCGCCGCCCTGGCGCGATTGCGTGATGCCGACGGACTGGATTTATCTGTCGGCGCCGACGCGGTGACACTGCGCTCGGCCAGGGATCAGGTGACTGAAACGAAGGTCGAGCTGCCGCTGCGCTGGCTGCGCGGCATGCTGGAGGTGCAGTCCTACCAGGCCGGTATGCGTCTGCGGCACACGATGAACGGCGTGGAAGCCTTGCGCTTCCTGCGCTCCTTGCCGCGCAACGCGAATGGACGGGAGCCATTGTGGATCGTACCGTCTCCCTCCGGCCTGCGCACCACCGCGCGCCGCTCCGATGATGGCGTGCGCATGACGGACAGCTCCCGCCTGCGTGTACTGGAAGTGTTGGCGCCGAAGGCGAAATCAGTCTCCCTTTATGCCGACGATGCCCAGCAATCCAGCGCGTGGCTGCTGGATTTCGGCGCGATGCGATTGACACTGGCGCTGAGCGCCGAGACCTGGCGCGGCTTCTCGGGCGAAGGCCAGGCATTGCGCGCGCTGCTGCGTGCTTCCGCGTCGCCGGCCCTGTCATCGGTACGCGCGCAATTGAACTGGCAGGATGCCCTGGACCCTGGTGCGATCTCGTGTGATCTCGGCCTGCAGCCGGGCGACGTAAGGGATGCGCTACATGTGCTGGGCGCGACAGGCCTGGTGGGGTTCGACGTGGCAGAGGGCCGCTACTTCCACCGCGTGCTTCCTTTTGATCTGAGTCTCGTGGAAGACCTGAATCCGCGGCTCGCTTCCGCGCGGGAACTGCTGGAGCAGGGCGCTGTCAGCATCATTCGCGAACAGCCGCTGGAAGCGACGGTTGCCAGCGGCGGCACCGTGCATCGTGTGCGCGCAGTTGATGATCTGTTGCACTGCACCTGTCCGTGGTTTGGCAAGCATCAGGGCGCCCGCGGTCCCTGCAAACATGTGCTGGCCGCGGAGGCGTTCCGATGAGCTTTGTTCCGAAGAATGCGCTGGAAACGCTGATCCATGCGGGCGACGGCGAGGGCGTGCTGAATGCGCTGGAGCGGATGGATGTGCAGGAGCGCGAAGCATTGACAGAGCGCCTGTCAACCGTGGCTGACTTGATGAAGTATTGGTGGTACGACCGCGAAGCCGTGCATGCCAGCTGGGGCATGCGCACAACGGACGGCCAGCGCGATGCTGTAGCAGTGGCGATGGTGGTATGCGGCACAGCGCACGACGCCGCGAAATACCGGTTGCCTGCGCGGCGCCTGGTCGAGGTGGCACGCCGCTTCATGCCGCGCAGCCTGGACGGCCTGGCGAAGGAGTCCGCGTTTGCGAATATCGCCGCGTCGCTTGCGCTGGCCCGTGAAGGCTTGTCGGAATTCACGATGGACGAAGAAGCGGTATTGCGGCTGATCGCTTTGCCGCGCATGGTGCGCAGCCTGCGCGAGTATCTCGTGCTGCATGCTGAAGAGCTGAAGCCTGTGCTGCCGTTGCTGTTCGAGGTGCAGGGCACGGGCGAGGACAACCTGTCTGCAATTGATAAATACAGCGGCGGTGAGGAAAGGACGTGGGCGTGGAACCTGCTGCGGCTTTGCGACGATGGTGTGCTCGATCGCGCCTCATTGCTGGCGTCATGCCTCGACACGCTGGAGCAGGACTGGCCACAGTTCCGCGCCGGCTGGTTTTCGCGCTTCCACGACATGCTGGCGCCGACGGTGGACGAGATGGACGTTCACAGCCAGCGCTACCTTGGCCTGCTGCACAGCCGGATTCCGCCCACCGTAACGCTGGCCCTGAAAGCCGTCGGCAAGCTGGCGCCCAGGCTTGAGGCGCGGGACGTGATGGATGGACTGCTGCCGGTGATGCTTTCCGCCGTCAAGGCGCAGATTACCGGCGCCTTGAAGCTGCTCGATGCGCTGGTCAAGCGCGATGGCAGGTTGCGGCACGAGGCGGCGCACATCGCATTGAGCGGCTTGCAGCATCCGGAGCCGGAAGTACAAATGGCGATCGTCACGCGCCTTGCGCAGTGGGGGCTGGACGCGCCGGCACGCGATGCGGCTGCGGACATGCTGCCTTTCGTGGCCGCCAGCGTGCGTCCGCAATTCGAACAGCTGTTGGGCGACACGCAGCCTGCGGACGGGCCGGTATGGCGCGACATTGCGCTGCCGCCGCGCGCCGAACCCGCGACTCCAGTCGATCCCGCACGCGCGCTGGCGGCGCCGGCCACGCTGGACGACCTCATTGCCATTTGTGCGCGCTTGCTGGAAGACGAGTCGGATCTCGACTTGCTGGAAATTGCCATCGGCGCACTGGCAGCTGCGGCGCCATTCGCACCGGATGCAGCGGCGCGGTTCGCACCCTTGCTGAAAAGGGCGCGCAAACTGAAGCACGACCGCTGGGAATACAAGGGCGCCGTGTCGTATGAGTTCGCGCGGCTGTTGCTGGCTCTTGTGACCGGGGAGCAGCGAGAAAGCCCATGGGAAGGCAAGGGCGCGGCCGGCGTTCTGGCGGAGCGCATTGACGATGTGATAGCCGGTGCCGGCAGCGTACCGTTGGACACGGCAACCCATCGCGGCGGTTTCATTGATGCGGTCACGCTGGTGCAGCGGGCCGCAGTGCTGGGGCCAGCCGTTGCGGAGCTGCCGCTGCGTGCGCAAGTGCGGGCGCTGCTGCGTCTTGCGCCGGGGCAGGGCGGGAGCGTGCTGGCGACCGCCGAAGCGCTGCCGGCCACGCCGTTCTCCCGGGCGCTGTGCTATGCGCTGGGCGGCGACTGGCCGCAGCAGCCGGTGGAAGCCTTATGCCTGGCGGCGGCGCGTATACGCTATCCGCACGATGACGATCCGATCGCCCTGACGATGTTTGGCGCCGGCGTGCCGGATGGTGCGATGGCAGCGGTGCCGCATCTGCGCAGCGAATTCGTCCAGTCCCAATATAGCGACTATTACCGCGCGAAACGCGAGGTGGTGCCGCCGCCGGTACCTGTGACCAGCGAGCTGCTGGCGCCATTCCGCTATCAGGACTTCTGGCAGGGCTCCCACTCGCTGGTCATGTTCGGCGCCTCGCTGTTCCCATCCAGCCAGGAAGCCATGTATGCGGAGGCATTGCCGGACGTGGCGATGAATGTGCAGTATGCGGAGGCGCGCTGGCATCATGCTGCCTATTTCCGCCTGCTGGGCGAGCCGGTCACAAAAATGACGTCCGCCGCTACGCTGTTGCTGGCTCTGGGCCTGATGGAAAAAGAGCCCCGGCCGCCAGGCGCTGGCGGTGGATGCTTTCGTCTGCGGCAGCCTGGGAGGCCGGCTGGAGGCGGAGGAGCTGGGGCGCGCACTGCTGCAGCTCAATCCCGCCTTCTTTTTCAGTGGACGGCTGGCAGCGAGCCTGGCGTCGGCGGCGAACGCAGATCTCGCAATGGCTTCCGTGGTGCTGAGCGTGCTGGGTATACTGTGCCGTGCGCCGGTGCGCGATATGGCAAAGCTGCTGCAGTTGATGCAGGAACTGATGTTGCAGCACCGCCTGCGGCCCGACGGTCGAGCGATAGAGGCGCTGCAGGCGCTGGAATTGACAGGAAAAGGGAAGGTGATCAGGGACGCCATGCTTAATGTGTTGACATCGTAAAATCGCCGATGCTATAGTCAGCATAGAAAATGGTAACGTTTCCAAAACGTGCCGGAAAATCAAGGAGACGGGATGTTCAAGATTGCCTGCGGCCTGGTGTTCTGCGCGGCCGGCGTGGCCTATGCCGGCGCCGGCAATGTTGGCGCGGCGCCGAGCGCCGAAGTCATACACTGGTGGACATCGGGCGGCGAATCGGCTGCCGTCAAGCAGCTGGCCGGCGCCTACCGCGCTGCCGGCGGCAACTGGATCGACACGGCCATCGCCGGCGGCGACCAGGCTCGCGCCGTCACGCTGAACCGCCTGGTTGGCGGCAAGGCGCCGGCGGCGGCGCAATTCAATATCTCCAAGCAGTTCCTCGACGTCGTGGAGCAGGACATGCTGATGCCGCTCGACGACATCGCCAGACAGCAGGACTGGGACCGCACGCTGCCCGAGCCGATTGCCCGTGTCATCAAGGTCGATGGCCATTACTATGCGCTGCCGCTGGACATCCATATGCAGACCTGGATCTGGTACTCCAAGGCCGCCTTCAGGAAAGCGGGCATCACGAAAGAGCCCGCGACCATGGACGAACTGTTTGCGGCGCTCGACAAGCTGAAAGCCGCCGGCCTGATCCCGCTGGCCCACGGCGGCCAGGCCTGGCAGGAAAACGTACTGTTCGCGGGCATCCTGGCGAATGTCGGCGGCAAGCAGCTGTACCTGCAGGTGATGCGCGACCGCGACCAGAAGGCGATCAATTCCGAAGCGATGCGCAAGGTGCTGCTGGCCTACAAGCGCATGCAATCCTATGTGGACCCGAATGCGCCTGGCCGCAACTGGAACGATGCGACGGCCCTGCTGGTCAGCGGCAAGGCGGGCGTGCAGATCATGGGCGACTGGGCGAAAGGCGAATTCACCGCCGCTAAGCAGCTGCCGGGCGAAGATTATGGCTGCATCGCGGGCCTCGGTGCTAATGTGCCTTACCTGGTGCAGGGCGACGCCTTTGTCTTCCGAAGTCCGAGCAGGCCAGCGTGCAGCAGGCACAGAAGCTGATGGCGCGCACCCTGGTTGCTCCAGCCACGCAGATCGCTTTCAACAAGCTCAAAGGCTCGCTGCCGCCGCGCACCGACCTCGATACCAGTTCGCTCGATGCGTGCTCGCGTGCGGGCGCCGCCATCATGCGCGACAAGACCCGTCTGGCCGGCGCACCCGAGGTGTATCTGACGCCCGACCAGAATGGCGCGCTGCAGGATGCGATCACGGCGTACTGGAACACGTCCATGCCGGTCGAAAAAGCGCAGAAAGCGCTGGCCGCCGCGCTGCGGAACTGAGCCGCCGATGCTGCAACGACGAGTTCATGCCTTATTTCGCGCTGCTGCCGATGCTGGCGACAGTGTGCGTGGCCTATCTGGGCGCTTTCGCCTGGACCTTCTACGTGTCGCTGACCAATTCGCGCAGCATCGCCAGCAACAAATTCGTCGGCATGGCGCAGTACGAACGCCTGTTCAACAATGAACGCTGGCTGCTGTCGCTGAATAATCTTCTCATCTTCGGCGTGCTGTTCATCCTCGCTTGCATGGTCATCGGCTTCCTGCTGGCGGCCTGCATCGACCGCCAGGTCACAGGGGAGGGGGCGCTGCGCACGGTGTTCCTTTTATCCGTATGCGATGTCCTTCGTCGCCACGGGCCTGGTGTGGCAGTGGATTTTCACGCCGGGCGACATTCCCGGCTTTGACTGGCTGGTCGATCAGGACCTGGTGATCTACACGGTGGTCATCGCGGCCGTATGGCAGGCTTCAGGATTCGTGATGGCCCTCATGCTGGCCGGCCTGCGCGGCATCGATCCGGAAATCTGGAAGGCTGCGCGGCTGGATGGCGTGCCGGTGTGGCGTGTCTACGTTTCAATCGTGCTGCCCATGCTCGGTCCCACATTGGGCACGGTGCTGATCCTGCTTGCGACCATGGTGGTCAAGCTGTATGACGCGGTCGTGTCCATGACCCAGGGCGGGCCCGGCACGGCCAGCGAAGTGCCGGCCAAGTTCATCATGGATCACCTGTTCCTGCGCGCGAACATCGGCCTGGCTTCGGCGGGCGCCGTAGTCCTCTTGCTGACGGTGCTGGCCCTGCTGGCGCCATACGCGTATGCGCGCAGCCGCCGGAGGATCGCATGAAGCCCGCCCGCATCGGCCTCTACGCCTTCCTGCTCAGTGCCGCGCTGTTCTTCATGTTGCCGCTGTACGTGATGATCACGACGTCCCTGAAGTCGATGGACGAGATCCGCATGGGGCATCTGTTCGCCATGCCGCTGCAACCCACGCTGGAGGCGTGGCGCGCGGCCTGGAGCGAAGCCTGCACCGGCGCTTCCTGCGAGGGCGTGCAGGCCGGCTTCTGGAACTCCGTGCGCATTACGGTGCCGAGCACCATCCTGCCAATTGCGCTGGGTGCGCTGAATGGCTATGCGCTGTCGTTCTGGCGCCCGCGCGGGGCCGACCTGCTGTTTGCCGTGCTGCTGCTGGGCGCTTTCGTGCCGGTCCAGGTGATGATTATCCGCTGGTGCGCATGCTGGCACCCGTCGAGTGTATGGCTCGCTGCCTGCCATCGTGCTGGTGCACCTGGTGTTCGGCATGCCGGTGCTGACCCTCCTGTTCCGCAACTATTACGCCTCGCTGCCGCATGAACTGTTCCAGGCGGCACGCATCGACGGCGGCGGTTTCTGGCGCATCTTCTGGCATGTGATGCTGCCTGCCTCCCTGCCCATGCTGGTGGTGGCGGCCATCATGCAGGTCACGGGCGTATGGAACGATTACATCCTGGGCCTGGTGTTCGCGGGCCGCGATAACCTGCCGATGACGGTGCAGCTGAATAATGTGATCAATACGACGACGGGAACGCGTCTTTATAACGTCAACATGGCGGCCACTATCCTCACGGCGCTGGTGCCATTGGCGATTTATTTCTTGTCCGGCCGCTGGTTTGTACGCGGCATCGCCGCCGGCGCTGTGAAGGGTTGAAAATGTCGAACGTACATTTGCGTAATCTGAGCATCAACCTGGGCGGAAATCACGTGATCCGCGATCTCGACCTGCAGGTGGAAGAGGGCGAGTTCCTCGTGCTGCTGGGGCCTTCCGGGTGCGGCAAATCGACCCTGCTGCACAGCATCGCGGGCCTGATCGAGACCAGCGGCGGCGCCGTCGAAATCGGCGGCAGGGACATGTCGCGCACCGATCCGAGCGAGCGGGGCATCGGCATGGTATTCCAGTCCTATGCGCTGTATCCGACCATGACGGTGGAAAAGAATATGTCTTTCGGGCTGCGCATTGCAGGCATGCCGAAGGAGCAGATCAGGCAGCGTATCGAACGGGTGGCGCAGATGCTGCAGCTGCAGGACCTGCTGGGCCGCAAGCCGGCGCAGCTCTCCGGCGGCCAGCGGCAGCGTGTGGCCATCGGCCGCGCCCTGGCGCGCGACGCCAGCGTGTATCTGTTCGACGAGCCGCTCTCCAACCTCGATGCGAAGCTGCGCACGGAACTGCGGCGTGAACTGAAGCTGCTGCACCAGAACCTGGGTTCCACCATGATCTACGTGACCCACGACCAGGTGGAAGCGATGACGCTGGCCACGCGCATCGTGGTCATGCGCGGCGGCGAGATCCAGCAGATCGGCACGCCGGCTGAAGTGTACGAGCGGCCGGGCAACCTGTTTCGTGGCGGGCTTCCTTGGTGCGCCATCGATGAACTTCGTGCACGGCGAACTGGAAGGGCATGGCCGCTTCCGCGCCGGAAAGCTGTCGCTGGGCGTTGCGGCGCCGGGGCAGGGCAAGGCGGTGCTGGGCGTACGCCCCGAGCATATCGCCATTGTTGAAGGCGGGCCGTTCGCGGCCACCGTAACGCTGGCCGAGCCGATGGGCAGCCATCAGGTGGTCTGGCTGGATTGCGGCGGCCACCAGTTGTCCTGCATCGTGCAGGAGCCGCGCAACTTTGCGCCAGGCGAGCCGGTGCAGCTGGCGATCGATGCGCGCCGGGCCTGCCTGTTCGACCAGGACAGCGGAAAGGCTTTATCGGAAAGCACGCTTAAAGTATCCTCTCGACTGAGTCTCGTAGACGTGAACTAACCAAGGAACAACGTGGCCACTATCAAAGACGTTGCCCGCCTCGCGGGCGTTGGACTGGGAACCGCCTCCCGCGTAGTCAGCGGCAAGGGTTCGGTGTCGCCCGCCACGCTCGAAAAGGTCAGGAAGGCGATCGACGAACTGGGCTTCCGGCCCTCGCACGCGGCGCGCTCGCTGCTGTCCGGCACCAGCCGCATGATCGGCGTCTACATCCCCGTTTTGAGCGGCACCTTCTATACGCCCATCCTGCAGATCATCGATACCGAGCTGCGCGCGGCCGGCCTGCACATGGTGGTGGCCTTCGGCGTGGGCCTGGGCGACGAACGCCGCCAGGCGAAGGACGGCATCGAATTCCTGATCGAACGCGGCTGCGATGGCCTGATCATCATGACGGGCGCACTGCAGGACGAGGACATTGCCGCGCTGGGCGCGCACCAGAGCCGCCTCGTCGCGCTGAACCATCCGTTCACGGATATTCCCGAACAATGCTTCACCGTGGACCACACGCTGGGCGGCCGTCTTGCCGCGCGTGCGCTGCTGGACCACAAGCACCGCGAAATCGCCGTCATTGCAGGCCCTTCGCGCCTGCCGGACAGCGTGGCCCGCATCAACGGCTTCATGGATGAATTGCAGGCGAACGGCATCGACACCAACAAGATGTGGGTGGCCGAGAGCGACTTCTCGCCGGCCGGCGGCTGGGCCGCCGCGAAGGAGCTGGTCGAGTCGGGCCACCGCTGCACCGCGCTGTTCTGCGCCAACGATGAAATGGCGGTGGGCGCCTTTGTCCTACTTCCAGGAGGCGGGCATCCGCGTGCCGCACGACCTCTCCGTGATCGGCTACGACGATACGCCCAGCGCCGAATTCTCCGCACCGCGCCTGACTTCCGTGCATATGCCGTGGCGCGAGATGACGATGAACGGTTTGAGCGCGCTGCTGAACAAATGCTACGACCTGGGCCGGCCTGTGACTCGCAGCTTCCCCGTAACCGTCACCTTGCGTGCATCGCTGGCAAAAGCCAGCGCCACTACGAAGCGCAAGGCGGCGGCATGAAGTGAGCGGCTTCCCAAAAGGCTGGCCGCCTTTTTTTGCACTCGATTTGGAAACCTTTCCACACTTTTTGACAATTTGGCTGAACCGAGAACATGACGACACAACACCGCACTGAACCCCAGGCGCCTGCGCGCAGCGAGTTCGCCTCCGATTTCCTGTGGGGCTGCGCCACATCCTCATACCAGATCGAGGGCGCCGGCTCGCTTGACGGCCGCGCCGAGTCAATCTCGGACAGGTTCGCCGCCACATCAGGGAAGGTGCGCGACGGGTCCAATGGCTCTGTGGCCTGCGACCATTACCACCGCTGGCCGCAGGATTTCGACATCGCCCGCGACATGGGCCTGAACGCCTACCGTTTCTCGATCGCCTGGCCGCGCATCTTTTCGGAAGCAGGGGCAAGCCGAACGGGAAGGGGCTGGACTTCTACTCGCGCCTGATCGACGGCATGCTGGAGCGCGGCCTGCAGCCATGGGCCACGCTCTATCATTGGGACTTGCCGCAGTTCCTGCAGGACCGCGGCGGCTGGGAGTCGCGCGAGACTGTCGACCGCTTCCTCGAATTCGCCGACGTGATGACGCGCCGCCTGGGCGACCGGATGCAGCACTGGATCACACACAATGAACCCTGGTGCACGGCCATCCTCGGTAATTTTGAAGGCATCCATGCACCCGGCAAGCAGGACCTGCGCGCAGCCCTGCAGGTCTGCCACCACGTGCTGCTCTCGCATGGCAAGGCCGTGCCACTGATCCGCGAGAATGTGGCCGATGCGCGTGTCGGCATTGCCTTGAGCCTGCACCCCGTGCGGCCGGCCAGCGGCAGTGCGGAAGACTGGGCCGCCACGGAGCGCCACGACGGTCTGCGCTACCGCTGGTTCCTCGATCCGCTGTTCGGCAAAGGCTATCCGGCCGCCACGCTGGACCGGCTGCATGCCGCGGGCACCCGAGGTGCACGCCGGCGATATGGAAGCCATTGCGGTAAAGACTGATTTCATGGGACTGAACTACTACTTCCCCGAAACCATTGCCAACGCTCCTGGCCACAAGCCGCTGGATGCGCGGGTGCTGGCGCCGAACGGCGTGCAGACCACGGCCATGGGCTGGGAAGTCGCGCCGGAAGGCCTGACCGAGCTGCTGGTACGCATCCAGCAGGAATACAGCCCGGGGCCCCATCTACATTACGGAAAACGGCTCCTGCTACGAGGACACCGTTACGCCGGAAGGGGAGGTACGCGACGTGGAGCGCCGGCACTACCTGATGCGCCACCTCGAAGCGTTGAAGGCAGCCATCGCGGCGGGCGTGCCGGTAAAAGGATACTTCGCCTGGAGCCTGGTGGACAACTTTGAATGGGCCGAGGGCTATCTGCGCCGCTTTGGCCTTGTACATATCGACTATAAAACCCAGGAACGCCGACTGAAAGAGAGCGGCAAATGGTATCGCGCGTTCCTGAAATCGGAGAACCAAGAATGAAGAAACTTAGCCTAGCGCTGGCAGTGACGCTCGCGCTGCCCGCGGTAGCGACACCGGCAGCGCCAATCAAGGACTGGCCGCACATCCAAAGCGCCATCAAGCGCGATGAGGCGCTGGAAAAGCGCGTGCAGGAAATCGTCGGCAAGATGACGCTGGAGCAGAAGATTGGCCAGATGACCCAGCCCGAGATCAAGACGGCCAAGCCGGAAGATGTGAAGCGCTACTACCTCGGCTCGGTGCTGAATGGCGGCGGCAGCTGGCCGAACGGGAACAAGCACGCCAGCGCGAAGGACTGGCTGGACCTGGCGGAAGCCTACCACCAGGCTTCGATGTCCACCGATATGGCGGTGAAGGTGCCCGTCATCTGGGGTATCGACGCGATCCACCGGCAACAGCAATGTCTACGGCGCCACGCTGTTTCCGCACAATATCGGCCTGGGTGCGGCGCGCGATCCGAAGCTGGTGGAGGAAATCGGCCTGGCAACCGGCAAGGCGGTACGGGCCACCGGCATCGCCTGGGTCTTCGGTCCGACCATCGCGGTGGTGCGCGATGACCGCTGGGGCCGCACTTACGAAAGCTTCTCGGAAGATCCGGCACTGGTCGAAAGCTATGCCGGGCCTTATGTAAGGGGCTTGCAGGCCAATGTGGCAGCCAGCATCAAGCACTTCATGGGCGACGGCGGCACCGACCAGGGCAAGGACCGCGGCGTGAACAAGTCCACCGCCGAACAGATGATGAATATCCACGCACGCGGCTATTACAAAGGTCTCGCGGCAGGCGCCCAGACTGTAATGGCATCGTTCAACAGCTGGAACGACGAGGCGGCGGGCGTCAACTACGGCAAGATGCACGGCAGCCGCGCCATGCTGACCGATGCGCTCAAAACGAAGATGGGCTTCGACGGCTTCGTGATCAGCGACTGGAACGGCATCGGCGAAGTGCCGGGCTGCCGCAACGACAGCTGCGCGCAGTCGATCAATGCCGGCGTGGACATGATCATGGTGCCCGATGACTGGAAAGCCTTCATCACCAATACGATCGCGCAGGTAAAGTCCGGCGAGATCCCGATGGCGCGCATCGACGATGCGGTCACCCGCATCATCCGCGTCAAGCTGCGCATGGGCCTGTTCGGCAAGTCGCCGGCGCAGAACGCCTATGCGGGCAAGGATGGTGCGCTGCAGGCGCGCGATCTGGCGCGGCGCGCCGTGCGCGAATCGCTGGTGCTGCTGAAAAATGAAGGCCCGGCGCTGCCGCTGGCGCGCGGCAAGAAGATCCTCGTGGTCGGCAAGAGCGCGGATAACCTGGCCAACCAGACCGGCGGCTGGTCGCTGACCTGGCAGGGCACGGACAATACCAATGCCGACTTCCCGCATGCGGACAGCATCCTGGCCGGCCTGCGCGCCGCAGCAGGCGAGGGCAATGTGAGCTTCAACGCCGATGCGCACGATGTCGATGTCGGCAAGTTCGATGTGGTGGTGGCGGTGATCGGCGAGCGCCCTTATGCGGAGGGCGACGGCGATATCGGCCCGTCCGGCACGCTGCGCCACAGCAGCCGTTATCCGGAGGACCTGGCGGTGCTGGAAGCGGTGGCAGGGAAGGGCAAGCCGGTGGTGACGGTGTTCCTGTCCGGCCGGCCGCTGTTCGTCAATGACCTGCTGAACTTGTCGGATACCTTCATCGCCGCATGGCTGCCGGGCACGGAGGGCAAGGGCGTGTCCGACCTGCTGGTGGCGGGTGCCGGCAAGTATGACTTCAGGGGCAAGCTGTCCTTCTCCTGGCCGAAGTCGGCGTGCCAGACGCCGCTCAATGTGGGCGACGCCGATTACGCGCCCTTATTCGCTTACGGGTATGGCCTGCGTGCGGGGCAGCGCTCGAAACTGGGCAAGCTTGATACGAGTTATGCGCCGGGCGGCTGCGGCGCGAGCAACAGCTATCCGGTGCATAGCCAGGCGGACCGCGCCAGCTTCCCGCTGGCGATCCGCAGCGGCAGCGAGCGTACCGCACTGGGGGCCGACCTGAACGCGAGCTACGGCCTGCCGGGCATCACGGTGGCCACGTCCCAGATCATTACCCAGCAGGATGCCAAGCTGGTGACCTGGACCGCGCCGGCAACCTTCGAGGCGAAGGGCGCCAAGCCGCTGGCCCTGCCGGCCGCGATTGCCAATGGCGGCGCGCTGCGCTTCGATACCATCGTGTCCTCAGCGCCACAGGGCAAGGTCACGATTGCCATGCAGGACAGCGCCGTCAACGCCACCGCGCTGTTCCAGCGCCTGGCGGGCAAGGGCAAGCAGAATGTGGCTATTCCGCTGTCCTGCTTTGCCGGCGTGCAGCCGGAGCGCGTTGATACGCCATTCAGCGTGACGGCCGACGGCGCCTTTGCCGCGTCCTTCGCGAATATCGAAATTGTCGCCGGCGCCACGGACCTCGTGCGCTGCGAAGGGCTGAAATAAGGAGAGCACATGGCCAGCACAGCTCCGGGCGCCGCGGTGGCGCCCAGTACCGGCAGCGAGAACGGCGCGAATACGATGCCGCTCGTTGTCATCACCATCCTGTTCTTCATGTGGGGCCTGCTCACGTCGCTGAACGACGTGCTGATTCCCACCTGAAGGCGAAGTACACGCTGAACTATGTGCAGGCCATGCTTGTGCAGTTCTGCTTCTTCGGCGCCTACTTCATCGTGTCGCTGCCGGCGGGTGCGCTGATCCGCCGCATCGGCTACCAGCGCGGCGCCGTCACGGGCCTGCTGATTGCGGCTGCCGGCTGCGCGCTGTTCTATCCGGCAGCGGACAACGGCTACACGCTGTTCCTGTTCGCCTTCTTCGTGCTGGCGGCGGGCATCACGATCCTGCAGGTGGCGGCGGATCCTTTCGTTACCGTCCTGGGACCGGCGCGCACGGCGTCCAGCAGGCTGACGCTGACGCAGGCGTTTAATTCGCTGGGCACGACGGTGGGCCCGGCGGTGGGCGGGCTGCTGATCCTGGGCGGCGGCAGCGTGCGGGGGCCTTATCTGGCGCTGGCGGGTGCGCTGGCGGTGCTGGCGCTGCTGTTCGCGGCTGCGCGGCTGCCGCACATCATGCACGCCGACGCCGATGGCACGACGACTGCAGGCGAGGAGGAGGGCGCCAAGCACTCGGCGGCGTCCTTCCGCACCTGGTGCTGGGCGCCATTGCCATCTTCGTCTATGTGGGCGGTGAGGTCAGCATCGGCTCCTTCCTGATCAACTTCCTCGGCGAGCCGCAGATCGCGGGGCTGACGCACGAAGCGGCGGCGCGCTATGTGAGCCTGTACTGGGGCGGCGCCATGGTGGGCCGCTTCATCGGCTTCGCCGTGATGCGCAAGGTCAGCCCGGGCAAGGCGCTGGCCTTCAATGCGGCCAGCGCAATCGTCCTGATCCTGGCGGCGGCGGGCGGCAAAGGCGCGCTGGCGATGTGGGCGATCCTGGCAGTGGGACTGTGCAATTCCATCATGTTCCCGACCATCTTCAGCATGGCGCTGCACGGCCTGGGACGTTTCACGGGCCAGGGTTCGGGCATCCTGTGCATGGCCATCGTCGGCGGCGCACTGGTGCCGTTTGCGCAGGGTGCGCTGGCCGATGCGGCAGGCGTGCAGGCTTCCTTCATCCTGCCTGCCGCCTGCTATGCCTTCATTCTCTTCTTCGGCGTGAAATACGCCGGCCTGCACAAAACCCCGGCTTAGCCCGGGGCTGCGCAGTACTGCCGCACATAAGCTTCATGCTGCGGCAGCTGCGCCACGGTGCGGCTTACCGAATCGCGGATGCTGCCCAGGAAGGCGGACAGCTCCGCATCCCCCATCAAATCAGCGGACTGGTGATGCTGCTCGGGCATGATGCCCTGGCCCAGCATCACCTGTATCCATGAATTCTCTGCAAACAGCTCGTTCGGAATGCGGAACACGCGGCCTGTTTCGCGGAACAGGTTGATGCGGTGGCGCAGGGAAGGCGGGATGTCCATCTCCGCGCAATGGCGCCAGAACGGCGTATCGCGGCGGTTCGTCACGTTGTAGTGCAGGATGATGAAGTCGCGGATATGTTCGATCTCGGCGCGGGTCTGGCTGTTGTATTCGTCGATGTCCGACTGGCGAATGCCGTCTGCCGGGAACAGCTGCATCAGGCGGATGATGCCGCGCTGGATCAGGTGGATGCTGGTGGACTCGATCGGTTCCAGGAAGCCGCTGGCCAGGCCGATGGCGACGCAGTTGCCGCTCCAGGTCTTGCGGCGCTGGCCCGGCTTGAAGCGGATCACGCGCGGCTGCACCAGCTGTTCGCCCTGGATATTGGCCATCAGCGTGGCTTTGGCGTGGTCATCGTCGATGAATTTGCTGGAGAAGACGATGCCGTTGCCCACGCGGTGCTGCAGCGGGATGCGCCACTGCCAGCCGGCGTCACGCGCAATGGAGCGGGTGAGGGGAATGGCGGGGCCGACGGAGGCCGTCTGCACAGCGATCGCGCTGTCGCAGTGCAGCCATTGCGACCAGTCGTCGTATTCCTCCTTCATGGTTTCGCCGATCAGCAGGCCGCGGAAACCCGTGCAATCGATGAACAGGTCGCCCTCCAGCAGCGTGCCGTTCTCCAGTTGCAGTGAGGTGATGTCGCCGCTGGCGGAATCGGTGTTGACGCGCGCGATCTTGCCTTCGATGCGCTGAGCGCCATAGCCTTCGCTGTATTTGCGCAGGAAGCGCGCGTAGGCGCTGGCGTCCAGGTGGTAGGCGTAGTTCATCCCATTGTGTGGCAGGTGGGCGAAGCGGTTCTCCTGCGCGGCCTTCAGCTCCAGGCAGTAATCGCCATAGTCGCTGGCCAGATTACGCTTCACGCCCTTCATCCAGAAGTGCTGGAAGCCGGCTGTCCAGTGGTCGGTGCCGGTCAGCCCGAACGAATGGATGTAGTCTTCATTGACGTTGCGCCAGTTCTCGAAGCTGATGCCCAGCTTGAAGGTGGCGTGGGTGGCCGCCCATGAATTCCTGCTCATTGATTTCGAGCAGATTGTGGAAGTTCATCAGCGTGGGGATGGTTGCCTCGCCGACGCCCACGGTGCCGATTTCGTCCGACTCGACCAGTTTGATGTCCAGCAGCTTGCCCAGGGTGCGGGAAAGGCCGGCAGCCATCATCCAGCCAGCCGTGCCGCCGCCGGCAATCACGACGCGGCGGATGGGACGGCGGCCGCGTTCTTCGCCATTTTGTTCTCGCATGGCTGTCTCCTTTATCGGTTTATCTTTTTAAGCAGTTGCGCACGCAGCGCGCGCGCTGCGTCGTCATTGAAGGGGCCGAGCACACGCCGGGCTTCCGGCGCGATATGGGCCGAAGTGTTTTCGTCCGCGTCAAACACATAGTGCAGGAACAGCTCCTTCCACGCCTTGCGCTGTTCCGGCGGCAGGTCGCGGATGCTCATCAGGGACAGCATCAGCGCGTTGGTCGGCGTATCCATGAAGTCCGGCGACTGGCGCCACCAGTAGTTGATCAGCATATTGAAACTGTCCAGCGATTCCACATGGTGCCACCACATGCTGGGGATGAAGATGGCGTCGCCCGGGCCGAGTTCGGCCACCTGCGCGTGGCGCCAGGCCTCGGCGAAGCGCGGGAAGCGCTCAAGGTCGGGATGCCTGAAATCGACAAGGCTGATGGGCTGACCGGCGGGCGTGAAGTCCAGCGGGCCGATATACAGGTTGTCCAGCTGGTGCGGCGGGAACAGCGTGAAGCGGCGGCGGCCGGCAGTGACGCAAGCCAGGTTGTCCGGCAGATCGTAATGGGCGGCGATGCATGTGCGGTTGCCGAACCACACGCTCATCAGGGCGTCGCGCGCCCCGAGATCAATGGGGTTCTCTTCCCGGAAGCCGGGCAGCGCCACTTCCACCGTGGTCGAGCCGACATAGATGGCGGGTGGACGGGGATTGTCGCGCTGGGCCGCCAGTTCATCCAGCACCTGGTCGATGCGGGCGCGCAGCGGTTGGAAATTGAAGCCGCTCAGGTCTTCGTTATAGAAGAAGCGGCCCTCGATGTCGTCGCGGCCCAGCATGGCGACCACGGTGGCGTCGCGATAGAAACGGCGCAGGTAAGCATCCGCCGTCTGGTGCGAGGCGCCGGCGCGCACGGCCGGCCAGTCTGCCGACCAGGCCGCGCAGGATCACAGGTTCGGTGGCGGTCAGGATTTCGTCGCTGAGCGTGGCGCGCGTAACGCCATGCAGCTCGCGCATCGGTGTGGCTTCAGGCAGCATTGGCGCGGTTCTTGCGGTCGATCAGGGCGCGGAAGTTGGACATGGACGCGATCTGCATATAGATAGCCTGCAGATAGCCCGCGCGGTGCAAGCCCTCCAGCGCCGGCCCGCCCAGCGCTGCCAGGCGCTCCTCATGGATGGTGTAGAAGCCTGCCAGGCGGTTCTGCGAGCCGTCATCAAGCTCAATGTCGGCCACGAAGGATTCGAGCAGCTCGCAATGCAGCAGGGCGGCGATGAAGCCGCGCGACTGCTGAATGCCGTTGTGCAGGGCCAGCAGCATGGAGTTGACGTTCTCCAGGTACTCCGTGGTGCCGCCGTGCGGCAGGAACACCGCTTCGCCTTCCGTGCTGCTGACGCGCGGGCTGTCCAGGTCCACGTGCACCATCAGTTCTTCGCCGTTGATCCCGATCAGGAAGGGCTGGCGCTCGATGGCCAGAGGAATATAGTTCGCCTTCCAGCCGCGCGGGCCGAGGAAGAGATTTTCGCCTTCCTGGAAACCGAACAGGGCCAGCGCCTCGAAGGAGCCGTCCGCGCTCTTTCGGAACACGATGGGATAGTGCGCCTGCAGGTCGCGGAACTCGCCGGGGAAAGTGAGGGCGCTCATGACGCTGTCGCCATACTGCGCGCCGCGTGCCGTGATGATGCGCAGGTCCTTGTGAGACACGTTATTGAGCTGTGCGTGGTTTGGCATGTGGACTTTCTCAGATCTTGGGTAAGCCGTGGCGACGGATATGGTCGATCAGCTCGCGGTTGGTGGGCAGGGCGGGCAGCATTCTTGCAGTCAGCGCCGCAGCTTCGCGGAAGTAGCCATCGGCCGCCGCATCGTTATCGGCGCGGCGCTGGCCGCCGCCGGCTTCGCTGCGGAAGCCCATGCCGTACAGGATGTACTGGTAGCTGGCGGCGGGGAAGACTTCCTCGATGCGGTAGAAGTCGTTGCGCGATGGCGGACGGTGGCGCCACAGCGTGAGCAGGTCGGCCAGGCGTTCGGGCACGGTGTTGCGGTTGTCGCGCCAGTAGTCGGAATCGTCGCGGCGGCTCAGCACATAGTGCAGCTTGAGGAAGTCGATCACGCGCTCCCAGCGATAGCGGAAGGTTTCGTTGAAGCGGCGCGCCACGATGTCCATCGCTTCGCGGCTGGCCGGCATATCGTCGCTGATCAGGGCCGCCGACAGTTCCACCAGCGCCAGGGCGGATGCTTCCAGCGGTTCGATGAAGCCCATGGAAAGGCCTACGGCCACGCAGTTGCGGTGCCAGAAGCGCTCGCGGTAGCCGGGATCGAAGCTCAGTTTACGCGGCGCCGGCATATCATGGCCGACGTAGGCGCGCAGTGCGCGCTCGGCCTCCTCGTCGCTGGTGTGGGCACTGGAATACACATGGCCGATGCCGCGCCGCGTTGGCAAGCCAATGTCCCAGATCCAGCCTGCGCTTTGCGCGGTGGACGTGGTCTGCGACGCGATAGGGCTGTCCGCGGACGGGTAGGGCACTTGCACCGCCAGCGCGCAATCGTTGAACAGCACGTGCTTCTGCGAGATGAAGGGTATTTCGAAGTGCTGGCCCAGCAGCCGCGATTGCATGCCCGTGCAGTCGATGAACAGGTCGCCCGCCAGTGCGCCACCGTCGCGCAGGCGCAACGAGGCGATGTCGCCGCTGGCGCTGGGCGTGATGCCGTCCACATGGGCCAGCACGTGGCGCACGCCCAGGCGCTCGACGCAGTGCCTGCGCAGGAAGACGGAGAACTTGCCCGCATCCAGGTGGTAGCCATAGTTGGACACGGCTGCAAACTCCGGCGTGGAAGCCTGCTCGGGCGCCTTGCCATGCACGCAGAGGTGGGGCTGGAAGCTGGCCAGGTCGGCAAAAGGCACATGGACGTGCGCCTGTTGCCAGCGCTCGGCCAGATTCGCTTCGCCATAGCCCTGGGGCAGCACGAAAGGGTGGAAATAGTAATCGTCCGCCGCGCCGGTAATCCAGCGCCTGAACAGCGAGCCCTGTTTGAAGGCGGCGTCGCACTCGCGGAAGAAGTCGGATTCGGAAACGCCGATGCGGTGCAGCGTGTCGCGCATCGTCGGCCAGGTGCCTTCCCCCACGCCGATAATGGGGACGTCCGGCGATTCGACGAGGGTGACTTCCAGTCCGCCGGGCAAGTGCGCCGGATGGTCGGCGGCGAGGATGGCGGCGGTCAGCCAGCCGGCTGAACCACCTCCTACTACAACAATCTGTCGGATACTGCTAACTGCCATGAAGCCCGTCCCCGTTTGATCTTTGAAGCAGTCTAACCGAAAAGGCCGCCGCCGGGCAGCGGCCTTTTCATGGTCAGAACTTGTAACGGGCGCCAATCATGTAACGCGGACCGGCCTGGGTCACATACAGCACTTCGGACTTGGCCCGGCCATGGGTGCGCTGGATTTCATCCGTCAGGTTGATGGCTTCGAACTGGAAGCTCAGCTTGTCGTTGAAGTTGTAGCTCACACTCAGGTCCAGCTGGCCGTATGGCTCCGTGTACTGCGGGTTGGGCCCGGCGCCGTCGAAGGTCGCTGCGAGGAACTCGCCGCGCCAGTTCCAGGCGGCGCGGACCGACCACTTCTTGTCCTCGTAGATGCCCACCAGGTTGGCCGAGTTGCTGAGGCCCACCAGCGCGAACTGCTCGCCGATGGCGGCATTGTCGTATTTCAGGCCCGAATGCACCCAGGTGTAGTTGGCCGACAAGCCGAATCCCGTGTTGCCGAACATGTGCTGGACGTTGACCTCCGCACCGTGCAGCTTGGCCTTCTTCTGGTTCGAGAAGGAATTGATCTCGAAGGAGGCGACCGGATCGCCCGGCTGGCCGACAATGGTGCCGGTGGCATTGCCGCTGGCATCGTCCGCGCCGCGCGTCACGCCGGGGGCGGTCGGGTGGTTGCGGAAGATGTAGTTGCGGATGCAGACCGTGTCGCTGCCGCAGTTACCCTTGCTGACAGCCTCGTTCCACAGCGCGCCCCCAACCGGCGTATGCAGGTTGGCCGAGGTATCGGTGAACTTGGACTGGCCCGCATAATCCTTCAGGTCCTTGTGGAACAGGCCCAGGGAGGCGAAGCTCTGCGAATTGTAGTACCACTCGGCAGAGAGGTCGAGGTTCTTCGATTTCACCGGCTTCAGGCCCGGATTGCCCTGGGAACCGGTGCCGCCGTTGACGCGCGCCAGGTTGTCGATGGTCTTGCCGCCCTGGATCTGGTCGTAGCGCGGACGGCCGATGGTCTCGCCGTAGCTGGCGCGGACCTTGATATCGTCGCGCAGGTCGGCATCCCAGTCCACGCTCGGCAGCCAGTGGCTGTACTTGCCGGCCAGCGTGGTGAAGGAGGGCGGACCGAAGGTCACCGGGAATTCATTGGCCGAGACCATGCTGATGCTGACGGGCGTCGGCACCAGTGCGGTGGATACGACATCGGTCGTTTCATAGCGCACGCCCACGTTGGTATGCATCGGAACGCCGAATTCCCAGTCGGTGCCCAGCTGCACATAGCCGCTCTTGGACGTTTCCTTGGTGCGGCGGTCGGTATCCCAGGTGGTCTTCGGCAGGTACAGTTCCGGCAGGCCGGAAGCCTTGGCCGCGATGGCACGCACTTCGGCGAAGTTGAAGGTGTAGAACTGGTTGAACAGCTTGGGGCTGTCGCTGCCATTGATCTTGTCGAAGTACTGGCGCACCGTGTCGGCGTGCCACAAGCTGCTTGGATAATCGGCCGGGCTGGTGGCGCCACCCCAGGTGTCGCGCTGCTGGGTGGAGAAGGCGGAGCGGTTTTCATACTTCGTGTGCGCCACGCCGAAGTTCAGGTTGGAGGTTTCCATCACCTTCCAGCTGCCCTTGACCTGGGTCTGGTCGATCTTGGCCTTCATATAGCCATTGCGGAAGGCCGAACCGGGTGACCTGCTGGCGCGCCTTGTTGAAGTCCGCACCGTCGATGCTCAGCACCGGGAAGTCGTTGGTGAAGTCGGCCGTGGTGTTGCCGCGGCTGAAGCTGGCGGTGCCCAGCACGTTGTCCGAGCCCCATGGGCTGTCCGCCTTCGATTCGGCGGTGGAGTGGTGGGTATCGAGTTCCAGGCGCAGGTCGTTGGACGGCTTCCACACGGCGTTGAAGCCGAGGGACTTGTTCTGGGACCGGGTCGCGAAGTCCGCGCCGCCCATGGCGATATCGCTGTTACCGGCCGGGATCAGTTCCGTGTAGATTAGCGGCGCCGCCACCGGTCCGTTGGTCCAGGTGCTGGTGGACGGGCCGAAGTTGAACCAGGCCGAGATATCGTTACGCTTGGTGTGGATCTTGTTCTCGGAATAGGTGTAGTCCAGCGTGGTGGTCAGCGACTTGGCCGGCGCATACTGCAAGGTCAGCTGGCCGTTGGTGCGCTCGCGCTGCACGCCGCTCATGCTGTAGTTCAGGTTTTGCGGCACCGAGTAGATGTCGGTCGGCTTCGGGCGGTTGGTGATGCGGTTGGCGCCGTCGGCGCCCGGTTGGGGAATGGTGCCCCAGTTGTTTTCATCGCCGCGGAACGGGCCGCGCCATCCGTTGCCCACTGAAGCCTGGTTGTAACCGAGGTTGCGTTCCTGGTAGCTGGCGCTCAGGGCGATGCCGATAGTGTTGTTGGCGAAGGTATTGCTGTAGATGCCCGAGACTTCAGGCGTCAGGGAGTGGCCGGCCTTCACGTCGCCCGGCAGGTTGTTGTTCGACGTGTCGTACATGCCCTTGGCGCCAATGCTGCCGTGCATGCCGGGGCGGTCGAGGGGACGCGCCGTCATCACATTCAGCGTGGCGCCAATGCCGCCGGTCGGCGTTTCTGCGCGGCCCGTCTTGTACACCTGGATCTGCGAGATCGCTTCCGACGCGAGGTTGGCGAAATCGAAGGCGCGGCCATTCAGGTCGCCCAGGCTGGACGTCGGCATCTGGCGGCCGTTCAGCAGCACCAGGTTGAAGTCCGGGCCGACGCCGCGCACGGTGACTTTGGAGCCTTCGCCGATGGAGCGGTCAATGGAAACGCCGCTGATACGCTGCAGCGATTCGGCCAGGTTGGTATCGGGGAACTTGCCGATGTCCTCGGCCACGATGCCGTCCACGATACCGTCTGCATTGCGCTTCAGGTTCATCGACGACTGGAGGCTGGCGCGCAGACCGCTGACAACCACGGTCGGCATCGCCTGCGGGGAAGACTGGCCAGCGCCGCCTTCCTGTGCTGCCGCAGCGTCCTGCGCATGGAGCGGCGCGACGAATGTCGAACACGCAGCAGCGACGGCCAGGCTGATCAACTTCTGCTTCGCCTTTGGATGATGCATTTGGTCTCCTTTGTTTTTATACCTTATGGCCGGATGGGCTGTTTTTCATCCGGTGGCGTGGAAACGTTTCCACTATTTTTTAAAAATACTAGGGGTAGCGCAAAAAATTGTCAATAAAATACACGGCAGGGTGGGACTTTCTGCCTGGTTCTGGCGATGCCGTACAACAGATGCCAATATTGCGGGTGACGCGCTCAGGAAATTGGAAACCTTTCCATAATGCCAAGGCAATATAGCATTGTTTAATTTTTGAAGTCAACTTGCAACGCACCATCGTGGAAGCCATGTGGCATAAGGCGTTGCGGCGCAAGCACACCAGCGCCCACGAACGCCTTTGTTTGACACGAAAAATTTTGCGATGCTATATTTTGCGCTTTGCATGGGAACGTTTCCACCTCAAGGAGGCTTGATGAAGCTGGTTTTCGTTGCATTGGCTGCAGCGCTGATGGCGCCGCCAGCCGCCCACGCTTTCCGCTGGCCGGGCCACGCGAAGGCTGCCGTGAGCCTCGCATATGACGATGCGCTCGATTCGCAGCTCGATAATGCGCTGCCGGGGCTGGACCGCTATGGCCTGAAGGGCAGCTTCTACCTGCAGCTTTCCAACCCCGCCGTGCAGCTGCGCATGGGGGAGTGGCGCGCGGCCGCGCAGCGTGGGCATGAGCTGGGCAACCACAGCCTGTTTCACCAGTGCGTACACAACGCCAGCGACCGTGCCTGGGTGCAGCCGCACCGCAACCTGGCCGCCACCAGCGTGGAGCAGATGACGGACCAGGTCCGCGTCGCCAATACGATGCTGACGGCGATCGACGGCAAATACGAGCGCACTTATACGGCGCCCTGCGGCGATGCCGATGCGGGCGGCAAGCCTTACCTGCCGGCGCTGGAGAATGACTTCGTGGGCATCAAGGCCGGTGGCGCGGATGGCGTGTTGCCGCGGATCTCGGGACTGGGGCCGGTGCCCATCCATGCGCCGGTGGGGCTCACCGGCCAGCAGCTGATCGCGATGGTGAAGGAAGCGGGCGCGAAAGGCACGATGCTGAACCTGACCTTCCACGGCATCGGCGGCGATTACCTGACCGTGTCGAAGGAAGCCCATGAGGAACTGGTCCGCTTCCTCGCCGAACACAAGGACGAATACTGGACCGATACCTTCCTCAACATCATGAAGTATGCGCGGGCGCCCGGCTGGGTGCTGGACTGGAGCGACGAATTCGATGGCGCATCGCTCGATCACTCGAAATGGATCGAGGAGACGGGCGGCGGCGGCTGGGGCAATAACGAGATGCAGTTCTATACGGCGCGCCGCGACAACGTGCGCGTGGCCGATGGGCGGCTGATCATCGAGGCGCGCAAGGAGCAGTACGAAAACCGCGGCTACACGTCGGCGCGCATCAAGACCGCCGGCCTGATGGAGCGGCAATACGGCCGCTTCGAAGCGCGCATCAAGCTGCCGCGCGGGCAGGGCATCTGGCCGGCCTTCTGGATGCTGGGCGCGGACATCGGCAAGTCCGGCTGGCCGCGCAGCGGCGAGATCGACATCATGGAAAACATCGGCAAGGAGCCCGGCACCGTCCACGGCACCCTGCATGGCCCCGGCTACTCGGGCGACAAGTCGATCGGCAAGCCGTCCGCGCTGCATACCGGCGCTTATGCGGACGATTTCCACGTCTATGCGGTGGAATGGGAGCCGAAGGAAATCCGCTGGTACCGCGACGACGTGCTCTATCACACGGCGCGGCCGAACACGATCCCCGGCGACTGGGTCTTCGAGCATCCATTCTTTGTGCTGCTGAACCTTGCCGTTGGCGGCTACTGGCCCGGCTATCCGGACGCCAGCACCACTTTCCCGCAGCGGATGCTGGTCGATTATGTGAGGGTCTACCGCCGCGCCGACTGAATTGTCGGCGCACGATTGCGAATGCTTACAAACTGAGATGCGTCTTCCAGTTATAGTGCCGTCAGGAAATAACTGGAGATTACATGAAGAAGTTGACTGTTTCGGCGGGCGTACTGCTGGTGCTGAGTGCTTGTGGCGGAGGCAGCCTGGACGCAGGCGGCGGCGGCGTGACGCTTCCTTTACCGCCGTCCACGCCGCCGTCGGTCGGGTGTTCGACCAAAGCCGCCGATCTGGCCAAGCTGCAGATCTTCCCGCCGGACAGCCCGTGGCGCACCGATATCTCCAAAGCCCCGCTGGACTACCGCTCGAACGACATCATCAGCTTCCTGGCCCAGACCAATGGGCCGCTGTTTGCCAACTTCGGCAGCGGCACCTACAACGGCGCGCCGATCGGCATGCCCTTCGTGGTCGTGTGCGACCAGGCGCCGGTCGGCGTCAGCTATCGCGCCAACAGCTACGACGGCAACTACGGATCTGAAAGCGATCCAGGCCCGATGCCGGTTCCGCTCGATGCGCCCATCGAGGAGAATGGCGCCGGCGATTCCCATGTACTGGTGGTCGACGCGAAAAACTACAAACTGTATGAACTTTACAACGCCAGCCTGACCGCCGGCGGCACCGGCTGGGCCGCATCGTCCGGTGCGAAGTTTCGACCTGAACAGCAATGCCCAGCGCCCCCTGTGCTGGACTTCGGCCGATGCCGCCGGCCTGCCCATTTTCCCGGGCCTGCTGCGCTACGATGAGGTGGCCAGCGGCGCCGTACGCCACCCGATCCGCTTCACGCTGCAGGCGAACCGCGTCAGTCCGACCTTCACGGCGCCGGCCCGCCATGCCGTCTCGGGCAGCAATGGCAGCACCACGGCGCCAACGCCGATGGGCATGCGCCTGCGCCTGAAACCGGGCGTCGATATTTCCGCTTATTCGGCGGCCAACCGCACCATCCTCACGGCCATGAAGAACTACGGGATCATCCTGGCGGACATCGGCTCCAACTTCTTCATTTCGGGCGCGCCGGACCCGCGCTGGGACAACGCCGACTTGCAAAAGCTGCGCGCGATTCGCCCGTCCGATTTTGAGGTGGTACAGATGGATCGGATCTACAATCCCCAGATACCGGCGGATAGCGCGTTGTGTGGCCGCTAATAAATTCCCCGCGACGCCATTTCTATTGCTAAACTGCTTAATATGTGACAGCTAAGAAAGGCTTGCAGGATGAAAGAGCTTGGGGCGAGGGCGGTCCTCCTGGTCAAGGCCGTCGAAGAAGCGGACACGGCCCACGAAGTCCTGTCCGAAGAAGACCGCAACTACGCCAGCCGCACAGCCCGTGAGCTGGCCCAGTGGGATGCGTCCGAGCGCAAGTCTGCCGCCACTTTCCCCGCATTCCTCGAACTGCGCGCCGATCAGCTCCTGAAACGCCTGGAGGCGCGCTACCCGACGTTTTCCTCCTTCCTGCGGCGGCAGAACGCCGTGTGGATGTTCGGCTGGCTGATGCCGCTGGCCGCTTTCCTGATCGGCGTCGCGGCCGACCGCATCGACGATCCGGAACGCGTGGATCTGCTTTCCCTGCCGCTGCTGCTGATCATCGGCTGGAATGTGCTGGTGTATGTGATGATCCTGGCATGGGCGCTCATGCCGAAGAAAGGCCTTGGGCCGCTGCGCAAGGCCTGGGTGCGGCGCGTCAGCGTGGGCAAGGGCGCACGGCCGCGCCGCCTGCATTATGTGGTGTCGGCAGCGATGCTGGAATTCCTGCACCAGTGGACGCGCCTCAGCGCAAAACTGAATGGCGCCCGCCTGGCGCGCGCATTGCATCTGAGCGCAGCCGCGCTGGCCCTTGGCGCCATTATCTCGCTCTATTCGCGCGGTGTGCTGACGCGTTATTCGGCCGGCTGGGAAAGCACCTTCCTCGATTCCGAGCAGGTCTACGCAGCGCTGTATTACTTCTTCTATCCGGTCATTGCGGTCTTTCACATGCAGGGCTTTTCCCTGGAAGAGGTGGCGACCCTGCGCTTCGGCCACGATTCCTCCGCGCTCACGCTGAACGACAACGGTGCGCGCTGGGTACACCTGTATGCGGGCGCCCTGATGCTGTATGTGGTGGTGCCGCGTGTGCTGCTGGCGTTGCCGGCCGCCTGGCGCGCCTGGCGCCTGCAGCGCCGCTTCCCGCTGGACCTGGACCAGCCGTATTTCCGCAAGCTGGTGCAGGCGGCGGGCGGCGAAGCGGGCGTGCTGCGTGTTGTGCCCTACAGTTTCAGCGTGGATGAAACACGCGGCAAGACGCTGGAAAGCGTGGCGGCGGAGCAGCTGGGCGACCGCGCCCGCCTGCGCCTGCTGCCGTCCGTAGCCTATGGTACGGACCCCGCACCGTCCATGCGCGAACCGGGAGCGGGCAATAGTTCCACGGTCACGGCCCTGTTGTTCAGCATGGCCGCTACGCCGGAAAAGGAAAACCATGGCGTGGCCGTGGAGGCGCTGGTCGCCGCTTCCGGCGAGGGCGCGACCGTATTGCTCGACCAGTCCGCACTGGTGCGGCTGGAGCCGGAGCGGCGCAGGGAAAGGGTAGAATTGTGGCGCGAGTTCTGCATTTTTCACGGCGCCCAGCCTTTTGTGGTTGACCTGCTGGCGCCGGACCACATCAGGGAGAGCGCATGAGCGGCGCGCAGGCCACGATCCAGCTAGCACTGATTTCCCACACCAATAACGGCAAGACCACACTGGCCCGCACCCTGCTGGGGGCCGATGTGGGCGAAGTCAGGGACGCCGCCCATGTCACCGTATTCGCCGAATCCCATACTTTACTGAGCACCCAGCAGGGCGACCGCCTGATGCTGTGGGATACGCCCGGCTTTGGCGACTCGGTGCGTCTGATGAAGCGGCTGGCCATGTCCGGCAACCCGATCGGCTGGTTCCTGCGCGAAGTGCTGGACCGCTACCGCGACCGTCCGTTCTGGCTTAGCCAGCAGGCACTGCGCGCGGCGCGCGACGAGGCGGACGTGGTGCTCTATCTCGTGAACTCCATCGAAAACCCGGGCGATGCCGGCTATCTGCCGGCCGAGATGCGCATCCTGGAGTGGCTGGGCAAGCCGGTGCTGGTGCTGCTGAACCAGATGGGTCCTCCGCGCCCCGCCGAAGAGGAGCACGCGGAGCAGACGCTGTGGAAGGAACACCTGCTGCAGTATGACGTGGTACGCGAAGTGCTGCCGCTCGACGCCTTCGCCCGCTGCTGGGTGCACGAGCGCGTGTTCTACGACGCGATTGCCGCCGTGCTGCCACCGGCCAAGCAGGAAAGCTACCGGCGCCTGTTCTCGCTGTGGGAAGAGAACAATGAGCGGCGCTTCCGCCACTCGATGTCGATCACGGCGCAGCAGCTGGTCGATGCGGCGCGCGACCGCCAGTTCGTCGAAGTGCCGGAGAAGGGCGTGATCGCCTCTGCGCTGAAGATCGTCGGCTTTGGCAAAGGCGATGACCGCAAGCGGCAGGAGCGCGCCATGAATACCCTGATCGGGCGCCTCAACCTGTCCATCGGACAGACCACGGTGCATTTGCTGGCGCTGCATAAGCTCGATCCGAGCGAGGCGCCCAAGATCAATGCGCGCGTCAGCAAGAATTTCGTGGTCAGGGCGCCGGTGGAGAAGGCGCAGGCGGCGCTGCTGGGGGCGATCGTGTCCGGCGCGGCCACGGGACTCTCGGCCGACCTGGCGGCGGGCGGGCTCACGCTGGGCACGGGCGCGCTGCTGGGCGGGGTGATCGGCGCGCTGGCGTTTTCAGGCGCGGCGTGGGGTTTCAACGTGGGCACGGACCGCAAGGTGCCGAACATTACGCTGTCGGACGAATTCCTGCGCACGTTGCTGG
Organism: Pseudoduganella sp. UC29_106; assembly: GCF_044055365.1. Taxonomy (NCBI): domain Bacteria; kingdom Pseudomonadati; phylum Pseudomonadota; class Betaproteobacteria; order Burkholderiales; family Oxalobacteraceae; genus Pseudoduganella; species Pseudoduganella sp. UC29_106. The sequence goes on from NZ_CP171977.1 coordinate 1,783,267, forward strand.
TCTCCAGCGTGCTGCGCTACCTGGCCGTGGCCCACTTCGGGCGCGGGCGGGGTAACTTCGTGGAGAGCGAAGCGCCGCCGTTCTGGCAGGAGGAAGTGGAAGCCGCGGTAGCTGCACGCGATGATGAAGTGGGCGCCCTCTGGCGCCAGCTGCGCGACCAGGAGGAGCCGGATCTGGCCCCTGCCAGCGCCATCGTCACCGCCGTCACGGCTGACGTGCTGGAAAAGCTGTACCGGCAGGATCAGGCAATCCTTCACTAGTTTTGGTCTACCGCCCCGGGCGGCTGCGCTCCTAAGATGGACGCATGAAAACTCTCGACCAGATCTATATCAACGGCGAATTCGTGATCCCTCACGGCAGTGAGTTCATGGAATTTGCCAATCCTCTTACTGGCGCAGCGCTGGTCCGTACCCGTCTTGCCGACGAAACGGACGCGCGCCGCGCCATTGCCGCCGCCACGGCGGCTTACCCTGCGTTTTCGCGCACCACGCGCGAGGAACGGATGGACATGCTGCAGCGCCTGCACGACGTCGTGCGCGAAGGCGAGCAGGAATTGATCGACACCATGCTGGACGAATACGGCGGCCCGCTGGCCACCACGGCCGCGACGGCACGCCGCGCTTCTGCAACCTTCCTCACGGTGAAGAAGGTGCTGGCGGACTACGACTTCGAACGCCTGGCCGGCATTGCGCGAGTGCGCATGGTGCCGCTGGGCGTGGCCGGCCTGATCACGCCGTGGAATGCCAATTATGGCTTCATCAGCGGCAAGCTGGCGATGGCGATTGCGTCCGGCAGCACGGCCGTGATCAAACCGAGCGAAATGAGCGCGCTGCAGACGGACGTGCTCACGCGCCTGCTGCACAAGGCGGGCCTGCCGGCAGGCGTGTTCAATATCGTCACCGGCCGGGGCGACACGGTGGGCGGGGAAATCACGCGTCATCCGGACGTGGCCAAGATTTCCTTCACCGGGTCCACCGCAGTCGGCAAGGCGATCGCACGCGGCGCGGTGGATACGATGAAGCGCGTGACGCTGGAGCTGGGCGGCAAGTCGCCCCACCATCCTGCTCGATGACGCGGACTTCGCAAAGGCCATGCCCTTGGCCGTTACCGCCGCCACCTTCAACAGCGGCCAGGCCTGCCTGGCGGGCACGCGCCTGCTGGTCCCGGAGAACCGGCTGGAGGAAGCCAAGCGGCTGGCCGCGGCCGAAATGGCGAAGCTGCGGGTTGGCGATCCGCGCGATCCGTCCACGCGCATCGGCCCGATGGTCAGCCACAGGCAATGGGAGCGCGTGCAAGGCTATATCCGCAAGGGGCTGGAGGAGGGCGCGGAATTGCTGGTGGGCGGGGAGGGCAAGCCGTCGGGGCTGGAAGCGGGCAACTTCGTGCGGCCCACGCTGTTCGCAGGCGTACGCAACGATATGGCGATTGCGCGGGAAGAGATCTTCGGTCCGGTGCTGTCCATCATCAGCTACCGCACGGAGGAAGAGGCCATCGAAATTGCCAACGACACGGATTACGGCCTGCACGCCTATGTGTTTTCGGGCGATGTGGCGCGCGCCAACCGCGTGGCGTCGCAGATCGTGGCCGGGCGCGTGTTCATCAATGGGCTGTATGATGAACCCTTGGCGCCGTTCGGCGGTTTCAGGCAATCCGGCCTGGGACGGGAATTCGGCGTCCATGGACTGGAAGCCTATCTCGAACCGAAGGCCCTGATGGGGTATGACAACGCACTCTGAACAACTGGCGTCTCTGCGCGCGGCGGTGGCGGCGCGCTTCCGCTGCGTGCCGCCGGCGCAGCGCGACATCGTTACTGCTATTCCGTGGCTGACGCTGATCCGCATTCCCGCGCCCACTCCCACGGGGCGCGGCATGCTGCAGCCGTCGCTTTGCCTGCTGCTGCAGGGCGCCAAGCAGATGCTGGTGGGCGCGGACGTGCTGGAATACGGCCCTGGCGATTATGTGCTGACCGCTGTTGAAATGCCGGTGGCAGGGCAGGTTACGGCGGCCACGGCGGAGGCGCCTTATTTCGGCATGCGCATCGATTTCGATCCGCGCGAGGTGGCGTCGTTCATCATCGATATGGGGATTGCGGCGCCGGCGGCTGCAGCGGCGGAAGGGCAGGCGGCGACTTATGTGGAGCGTGCCGATGGTGCGCTGCTGGATGTGTTCGGGCGCGTGCTGGCGCTGCTGGACAGGCCGGGTGACATTCCGGTGCTGTCTCGGTTGCTGAAGCAGGAGATGTTCTTTCACCTGCTGATGGCGCCGCGCGGCGCGGCGCTGAACCTGGCCGTGCGCGGCGGCGGCAAGGAAAAGGCGATCGGCGAGGCGATCATGTGGATACGCGAGCATTTCGACCAGCCGCTGCGCATCGAGGCGCTGGCCAGGGCGGTGCGCATGAGCAGCTCGGTGCTGCACCGGCGCTTTAAAGCGATGACGGTGATGAGTCCCTTGCAGTACCAGAAGCATGTGCGCCTGCTGGAGGCACGCAAGCTGCTGATGGCGGGCGGGGTGGAGGCGGCGACCGTGGCTTATCAGGTGGGGTATGAGAGCCCGTCGCAGTTCAGCCGGGAGTATCGTCGCCTGTTCGGTGCGTCCCCGTTGCAGGATGCGCAGCAGTTGCGGCAAGTTCACACCGAGCCGTGATGCACACACGGCGGATCGAATGATCCGCCCTACGCGGTGTGGTATTTCGACGATTCGACGATGCGCGTAGGGCGGATCATTGATCCGCCGTGTGTCCCGTCACGCGGCAAAACCGCCGTCGATATTCAGGCTGGCGCCGGTAACGTAAGCCGCTTCCGGCGACGCGAGATACGCGACCATGCCCGCGATCTCCTCCGGCGTGCCGTGGCGCTTGATCGCCATCAGTCCATGCTGCGACGATGCAAACTCGCTGGACTCCGGATTCATATCCGTATTCACTGGCCCCGGCTGCACGTTATTGACGGTGATGCCGCGCGGCGCCAGGTCGCGCGACAGGCCCTGCACCAGCCCTTTCAGCGCCGACTTGCTCATCGCATACACCGCGCCGCCGGCGAAAGGCATGCGATCCGCATTGGTGCTGCCGATATTGATCACGCGGCCGCCTTCCTTCATGTGGGCCACGGCTGCCTTGATGGCGGCAAACACGGCGCGCACGTTCACGTTCACGGTCAGGTCAAAGTCTTCCATCGAGAGCTCGGACACATCGCCCAGTCGCAGCACGCCGGCGTTGTTGACCAGGATGTCCACGCCGCCGAACTGTTTCGCCACGCTGTCGATCGCGGACTGCACGGCTGCCACGTCGGCAGCGTCGGCGCGCAGCGCCAGGGCGCGGCCGCCGGCGGCATTGATTTCGCTTGCCAGCGCATCGGCCGTTTCGCCGGAGCTTTGGTAGGTGAAGGCCACGGTAGCGCCTTCAGCAGCCAGGCGGCGAACGGTAGCAGCGCCAATGCCGCGGGAGCCACCGGTAACGAAAGCGATTTTTCCTTGGAGTTTCATGATGTTTTTCCTTAGTGGGTAGTCGATGGATGCAGTATGGTCGCGAAATTAAGCTTAAACTAGCTGGTAATCGCGACAATCAATTTCAACCGTTGGTATCAAATGGAACCACTCAACTATCTGGAATCCTTCCTGCAGAGCGCCGAAGGCGGCGGCTTTTCCGAGGCCGCCCGACGGCTGGGACTGACCCCGGCTGCCGTCAGCAAGAACGTGGCGCGGCTGGAAGCGCGGCTGGGCGTGCGCCTGTTCCAGCGTAGCACGCGCAGCCTCAAGCTGACGGAAGCCGGAGAGCGCTTGCTGCAGCAGGCGCGCGGGCCGCTGGCCGAATTGCAGGGCGCGCTGGCCGACGCGGCGGGTGATGCAGGCCGTCCGTCCGGCGTGCTCAAGGTCGGCATGGCGCATGCGGTCGGTCGGCTTTACCTCGTGCCGCTGCTGGCCGAGTTCCTGCGCTGCTATCCGGACGTGCAGCCGGACTGGCGCTTCGATAACCGCCCGGTGGACCTGATTGGCGAAGGCTACGACGTGGCCATCGGTGGCGGCATCGAACTGGCGCCCGGCGTGGTAGCGCGCGAGCTGGGGCGCCCGCGCATCCTCGTCTGCGCCTCGCCCGCCTATATGGCCGGCCGTCCCATGCCGCGGCGGCCCGAGGATCTGGCCGGCATGGAAGGTTTCTCGCGCCGTTCGGCGGAGACCGGGCGCTTGCGTGGCTACGTGCTGCGCAACGGAGCCGGGCAGGAAGCAACGGCTGAGTTTAAGGTGATCGCCACCTTCGACGATCCGGATGCGATGGCGCAGGCGGTAAAGCTGGGACTGGGCGTGGCGCTGCTGCCCGGTCCGCACGCGGCGCCGCTGCTGGAGAGCGGTGAACTGGTGAGGCTGTTGCCGGACTGGCATGCCGAAGTCGGGCCGCTGTCGATCTACTATTCCAGCAAGAAGGGCTTGCCGGCCAAAACGCGCGTCTTCGTGGATTTCATCATTGAACAATTTAAGGCTACCGGATTTGCTGCACGTCTCGACAGGCTTTGAAGCCTCAATGTATGATGGGCGCTCTTTCCTAAGCGATAGAGGGGTGCCCATGTCTGCCGAAGCAAAGAAGTATCGCCTGGTAACACGCAGCGATTTTGATGGACTGGTCTGCGCGGTGCTGCTCAAGCACCTGAACATGATCGACGACATCCTGTTTGTGCACCCGAAGGATATGCAGGATGGGAAGATCGCAATCACCGGCCGCGATATCACGACCAACCTGCCTTATGTCGCAGGCGCCCACCTGGCCTTCGATCACCACCTGTCCGAAACCCTGCGTAATACCGGCGACCGGCAGAACCATGTGCTCGATCCGCAGGCGCCGTCCGCGGCCCGTGTGGTCTATGAATACTTCGGCGGCGGCAAGGCTTTCCCGTCGGCCTGGCATGACATGATGCGCGCCGTGGACAAGGGCGATTCAGCCCAGTTCAGCGAAGAGGAGATCCTTCATCCGAAGGGCTGGGATTTGCTGAACTTCCTGATGGATGCCCGAACCGGCCTGGGACGCTTCCGCGAATTCCGCATCTCGAACTACAACCTGATGATGGACCTGATCGAGTACTGCCGCGATCACTCCATCGACCAGATCATGGCGCTGCCCGATGTGAAGGAGCGCAGCGATCTTTACTTCGACCATGCGGAGAAGTGCAAGGACCAGATCCGCCGCTGCGCGACCGTGCACAAGAATCTCGTTGTGCTGGATTTGCGCGAGGAGGAGATGATTTACGCGGGCAACCGCTTCATCATCTATGCGCTGTTCCCGGAGACGAATATCTCGATCCACGTGCTGTGGGGGCTGAAGAATCAGAATACGGTGTTTGCGGTTGGGAAGTCGATTGTTAATCGGTCCTCCAAAACCAATATCGGGGCGCTGATGCTGGAGTACGGCGGCGGCGGACACGCGAATGCGGGGGACGTGCCAGGTGGATAATGAGATTGCGGAGGATGTGCTGGGGGCACTGATCACGCGCATTACAAATGAGGGGTGACGCAGGCACGGCGGATCAATGATCCGCCCGACGCGCCTCGTATGATCGTCGAAATACCGCACGGCGTAGGGCGGATCATTGATCCGCCGTCTGTGAGCCGCCGTTGGCGTCTAACGAATCAGGACTCTTTCTCGGGCATGGCAATGGAATTATCAGTCGAGAACTGATAATCCTTGAACACATGCTCCGCGGTCAGCAGCTGGTAAGTGCCGTCCGGCTTCTTGAAGGAGGTGTCTTTCAGGCGGTAGGTATAGTGCCCGCAAGTCCAGCAGTTGAAGTTGCGCATGTGGGTGCAGAGACAGGTCTTGTCCATCACCTTGATGCCCTTGTCGCTGCCGCCGTTGGCCGTCACTTCGCGGTTATACGAATTGATGTAGGCGCAGTTGCCGGTGGCGTCGAGCAGGTAGCCGTAGGATTCGCAGCCCGGGCGGATGCCGGCGCCGATGGCGGGGGGTCTGCTGCAGCATGCGCATCGGATAGCCGGTCGGCGAGATGCCGTTGACGATCACGTCTGCCTCGGTCGCCTTGAAGTACTCCTGCTTCACATCTTCCGGCAGGCCGCATTCCTTGGTCACGGTGAAGCGGGTCGCCACCTGCACGCCCGCTGCGCCCATCTCCAGGAAGGATACGGCATCGGTACCAGTGAACACGCCGCCCGCCGCGATCACGGGGATCTCCAGGTTTTCGTTCTTCAGGTAGTCCAGCACTTCGCGCACGATCTGGTGCAGGTCGTAATCCTTCCAGTCTTCCAGGCCAAAGCCCAAGTGGCCGCCGGCCAGCGGGCCTTCGACGATCACATAGTCAGGCAGGCGATTCAGCTTCTGGTTCTTGCGCAGGAAGATCTGCAGCGCGCGCACGGAGGAGACGATGATGCCCAGCTTCGCTTCGCGGAAGCGCGGGTGGTCGGCCATCAGAGCGAAGGAACCGAAGTGCAGGCCGGCGGACAAGGTGATGCCGTCGATACCCGCATCCAGCGCCGCGTTCAGGCGGGTGCGCAGGGTTTCCTTCGGACCGTTCATGGTCAGCTTTTCCATGCAGTTCACGAAGATCAGGCCCGGGCCCTTCTTCTGCTCCATGGTCTTGCCGATATGCAGGCGCTGCGCCTCGGCCAGGCGGCCCAGGTCGAACTGCACTTCGGACTTGTCCATATTATGGATGTTGTACTTGTACAGCTTGGTCTTGTCCTTGACAAAGGTGGTGTCGAACTTGCGGTCCGAAACATCTTCCACCATGGCGTCGGAAATGTGGCCGATGCCACCGAGGCGCGCGGCTTCCAGCGCCAGTTCGGTCGTGGAAATATCCACGCCCATTCCGCCGATCATGATTGGCACATACTCTTTGTCGCCAAACTTCAGGCGGAAATCATCAACACGTTTCATTACTGTCCTTAATCAATCGCGGAAATTGTTGAATTCCAGCGGGGTGTCGGGCACATCCTTGCGCAGCAGCTGCATGGCAGCCTGCAGATCGTCGCGCTTGGCGCCGGTGACGCGCACGGATTCGCCCTGGATGGACGCCTGGACCTTCATCTTGCTTTCCTTGATGACCTTGGTGATCTTCTTGGCAGTCTCGGAGTCGAGGCCATTCTTGATCTTGATGACTTGCTTGACCTTGTCGCCGCCGATCTTCTCGACCTTGCCTTCGTCGAGGAAGCGCACGTCGACCTTACGCTTGGCCAGCTTGTTGGTCAGCACGTCCTTGACCTGGGTGAGCTGGAATTCGGAGTCGGCGAAGGCGGTCAGGTCGTTTTCCTTCTGTTCAACGCGCGCATCGCTGCCCTTGAAGTCAAAGCGGGTGCTGATTTCCTTATTGGACTGATCGACGGCATTGCGCACTTCGATCATGTCCGCTTCGGACACTACGTCAAACGATGGCATACGGATTTCCTTTACAATAAAGCAACGGCAAGTTGATAGCCGCACAAAAGATGCGACATTTTAACGGACAACGGGGCGAACGCTCGGTCGATTTTTGGGATTTGACCCTATAATCTGGCAAATTCTTGACATAGGTATGACTTTGATTCTCCCTCTGCAGCAGAACTTTTCCCTCAAAGCCCTGAATACCTTTGGTATAGATGCTTCCGCGAAACTGTATTTACAAGTAGTTAATGTCGATCAGCTGCGCGCCGTCTTCGCCGACCCTCAGTTGGCGGCCATGCCGCGCCTGGTTTTGGGCGGCGGCAGCAATCTTCTGCTGACCGGAGATTTTTCCGGACTGGTGTTGCATATTTGTCTCGAAGGCCGCGAGTTGTTGCCGGGGGATGCCGATCATCATCATGTGCGCGCCGCCGCGGGCGAGAACTGGCACGAGTTCGTGCAGTGGACGCTGGCGCAGGGCGTGGGCGGGCTGGAGAACCTGTCGCTGATCCCTGGCACCGTGGGCGCGGCCCCTATCCAGAATGTGGGGGCCTACGGCGCCGAAACCAAGGATGTTTTCCTGTCGCTGACGGCGTTCGATCCTGCGTCGGGCGAGACTGTGGAGATGGATGCTGCGGCTTGCCGCTTTGCCTATCGCGATTCCGTCTTCAAGCACGAGGGACGCGAGCTGATCATCGTGGACGTGCGTTTTGCGCTGCCGCGGGCGTGGCAGCCTAACCTGCGTTATGCGGAGCTGGCGAATGCGGTGGCGGAGCAGGGCTTGTCCGCGCCCACCCCGCAGCAGGTGGCGGATACCGTGATCGCGATCCGCCGCCGCAAGCTGCCGGATCCGGCGCAGATCGGCAATGCGGGGAGCTTCTTCAAGAATCCGGTGGTCAGCGCGGAGCATTGCGCGCGCTTGCTGCAGCAGTTTCCTTCATTGGTGCATCATGCGCAGGCGGATGGGTCGCAGAAGCTGGCGGCAGGGTGGCTGATCGATCAGTGCGGGTGGAAGGGACGCTCGCTCGGGGCGGCGGGGGTTTATCCGAAACAGGCCCTGGTGCTGGTGAATAATGGCGGGGCTTCCGGGGCGGATGTGCAGCGGCTGGCGGCGGCGATTCAGGCGGATGTGGCGGCGCGGTACGGTGTGCGGCTGGAGCCGGAGCCGGTGTTCGTTTAGGCACGGCGGATCAAACGATCCGCCCTACGCTGTACGGATTGTTTAACGTTGAATCATCGAAGTGCGTAGGGCGGATCATTGATCCGCCGTGGCGGTCACGCGGCGGATGAGGGGATCGATGCCGCGTCGATGGCGCGGTTGCGGCCGGCGCGCTTGGCGGCGTACAGGGCCTGGTCGGCGGCGCCGATCAGGTCTGCTGGCGAGAAGGGCTTGGCCGGCACCATGGTCGCCAGGCCGATTGACAAAGTCACCACGCCGGAAGAAACCCCGCGATTCTCGATCGCCAGCTGTTCCATGGTCTGCACGCAGGCGCGGGCCACCGACAGGGCGCCGGCGCCGTCCGTATCCGGCAGGATGATGGCAAACTCCTCGCCCCCATAGCGCGCCGCCAGGTCGGCCGGACGCCGCAGGTGCTCGGTCAGCACGGCCGCCGCGCGTTTCAGGCACATATCGCCCGCCTGGTGGCCATAGGTATCGTTGAAAATCTTGAAACAATCGACGTCGCACATCAGCAGCGACAGCGGTGTGCGTTCGCGCTGACCTCGCTGCCACTCCAGCAGCAGGGTCTCATCGAAGCGGCGGCGGTTGGCGATGCCGGTCAGCGCATCGAGGGCGGCCAGCTTCTGCAGCTCGATATTGGCAGCCGCCAGTTGTTGCTGGCTCTCGCGCAGGAAACGGAAAGCCTGGTCGCGCTGCAGGCGGCTGATGTGGGCGTTCGAGTGATAGCGCACGCGAGCCAGCATTTCGAGCCGGTCGGGCAGCTTCACGAGGTAGTCGTTGGCGCCCGTGGCGAAGGCATGCGCCTTCAGCTTGGGGTCTTCGCGGGCCGAGAGCACGACCACGGGCACATGCTCCAGCGCTTCGCAGGCGCGGTACTGGCGCAGCAGCTCGAAGCCGTCCGCGCCCGGCATGACGAGGTCCTGCAGGATCACGGTGGGCTGCAGCTCGATGGCGCATTGCAGTGCATTGGCGGCATCGGTGACAAAGTGGAATTCGATATCGTCCGTATCGGCCAGCATGCGGCGCAGGGCTTCAACGATGATCAGCTGGTCGTCTACCAGCAACACGCGCACTTTGAACTTGGTGAGGGTTTTTTCCGTGTCCGGGATTTCCAGGGACATTCCGTCTCGCTCTACTTAATGGTTCTTGCCCCCTATCGTGCTGCGCAGGAAGGGGCCGATCTTTTCCAGGGGCAGGACCATTTGCGCCGCGTCGATTTCGATGGCCGCGCGCGGCATGCCGAAAACGGCGCTGCTGGCCTGGTCCTGTGCGACCGTGGTCTTGCCTGCGCGACGCAGCGCCAGCAGGCCTTCGGCGCCGTCGCGCCCCATGCCCGTCAACAGCACGCCAATGGCGTCCTGCTTCCAGTTCTGGGCCACGCACTGGAAGAACACGTCCACCGAGGGGCGGTACGCGTAATCCCGAGGATTAGCATCGTAAACCAGATGTAGCGATTCATCCAGCACGAGATGGTCATTGCTCTTGGCGACCATCACCATGCCGCCCTGCAGCGTGTCGCCATGCTCGATGGCGCGCACCGGTACAGCCAGCTGCTCGCCCAGCCATTTGGCGAAATGGTCGGCAAAGTTTTCGTCGATGTGCTGCACGATAACCACGGCGCAGCCGGGCGGCGGCGTCCAGGCGGCCAGGGTCTTGGCAATCGCCAGCGGGCCGCCGGTGGACGCGCCGATGGCGACCAGCATGTTGAGGGGGGCGTCCCTGCGCTCGGGGGCTGCGCGGCGCTTGGGCTGCATGGACTGGGTGCCGCCGCTGTGGCGGATCAGGCTGTCCATGGTCTTGAGCTTGTGCAGCAGTTCAGCGTCGCCGCCGGCCTTGCCCTGCAGGATGGGGGTGGCCGTGACATCCAGGGCGCCGGCGCCGAGGGCGCGGAAGACCTGGTTCACATTGTCCTTGGGCTGCGCGGTCACGATCAGGATGGCGCAGGGCGACTCTTCCATGATCTGGCGCGTGGCTTCCACGCCATCCAGTTCAGGCATGTTCAGGTCCATCAGCACCAGGTCGGGGCGGTTTTCGGCGCACAGGCGCACCGCTTCGGCGCCGGTGCGCGCGATCCACAGCACCTGGTGTTCGTGGGTGCTGGCGACCACGCGGCGCAGCGCTTCCGCCGCCATGGCGACGTCGTTGGCGATCCCGATTTTCATCGGTAGGCGTCCCCGATGAGGTCTGTGACGGCGTCCAGCAGCGTCTCGTCGTGGAAGCTGCCCTTGGTCAGGTAGTAATCGGCGCCCGCAGCGAGGCCGCGGGCCCGGTCTTCGGGCCTGTCCTTGTACGACACGATCATCACGGGCAGCTTGTGCAAGTGCAGGTCCTTCTTGATCAGGTTGACCAGCTCGATGCCATCCATGCGCGGCATGTCCACGTCGGTGATCACGAGGTCATAGTCGACGCTGCGCACCACGTTCCATCCATCGATGCCGTCGATGGCGATGTCCACTTCAAAGCCGCGTCCGACCAGCAGCTTGCGCTCCATTTCGCGCACGGTCAGCGAATCGTCCACGACAAGAATTCGTTTCATTCTACGCCGTTCCGCCAGATCGGCGCGCGCGAGCTGATGCAGGCCGCCTTCATTGAGCAATTTTTCGATGGAAATCAGGAGGTCGGGCACGTCCAGGATCAGCACCGGCTCGCCGTCGTCTAGCAGGGCGGCGGAGCTGATATCGCGCATCTTGCCGAAAATCGGGTCGATGGTCTGCACCGCCAGGCTTTCTTCGCCGCGGATCTTGTCCACCACCAGGGCGTAGCGCCGCGCGCCCGTGCCGATGACGACCACCGGCAGCTCGCCGCCGTTTTCCATCTCGCCCAGCTCCAGCACCTGCGATGCCGCCACGAGGCCGAGGTGCTCGCCATTGTGGTCGAAGAACTGCTTGTTTTCCAGGGTGTGGATGGCCGACTGGTCGACGGTGAGCACGCGCTCCACCTTCACGATGGGCAGGGCGTAGGCTTCGCCCCGGATGTCCACCACCAGGGCGCGCACGATGGACTGGGTAAGCGGCAGGGTAATCGAGCTGCGGAAGCCCTTGCCCAGTTCGGACTCGATGCGCACCGTGCCGTTTTGCTCGCGGATGGTGTCGTGCACGATATCCAGGCCGACGCCGCGGCCGGAGATTTCGGTGATGTCTTCCTTCAGGCTGAAAGCGGGCAGGAAGAGGAATTCCAGCAGTTCGGCCTGGGACATGGCTTGCGCCATCTGCGCCGTGGCCATCTTCCTTTCGACGACGGTGCGGCGGATCTTTTCGATGTCCACGCCGCGGCCGTCGTCGCTGATTTCGATATTGAGCATGCCGGCGCGGTGGCGCGCCTCCAGCACGATGGTGCCGCACTTCGGCTTGCCCGTCGCCGCGCGCTCCTGCGGCGTTTCCATGCCGTGGTCGACGGCGTTGCGCAGCATGTGGTTGAGCGGGCTTTCGATCCGGGCGAGGATGTCGCGGTCGACCAGGGTGTCCTCGCCGATGATATGCAGCCTTACGTCCTTGCCCAGGCTGCGCGCGAGGTCGCGCACCATGCGCGGGAAGTGCTGCACGCCGTCGCGGAAGGGGCGCATGCGCATGGCCAGCACTTCGTCCACCATGTTCTGCGAGACGGTAAGCAGCCTGCGTTCGTAGCTCTCGATGTCGGCGATGTGCTCCAGCATGAACTGCTTCAGCGGCTGGCTTTTCTGGATGGCCAGCAGGGCCTTTTCCTTCAGCGACGGATCGATGCTGTTGGAGACCGCTTCGTGCAGGTCTTCCAGCGCCGTGAACAGGCTGGCCTGGTTGCGCTTGAAACGCTGCAGCGCCTGGATCATCGGATGCAGCTGGTGGGCGTTGATGCGCGATTCGCTGGCCAGTGACAGCAGTTGGTCGAAGCTTTGGGCCGCTTTCAGGGCGGCCGGGGTGTGGCCGGCCGGCGCGGACGGCTCGTCGGGCGCGCTGGGCGGCTCGGGCGGGGACGGTGGACGGATCCGGCGGGGCGGCCGGCGGTGGCGGCGGTGGCGCAGTGGGCGGCGGGGGCGGAGCAATGGGCTCGGGCAGGAAGGCGATGCCGGCCACCGCGTCCATGGTCTTCTTGATCAGCGCCGCATTGGACGCCATCCAGGGCTGCACGCCGTTATCGGTCAGGCGCGAGCATTGCAGGATCAGGTCCACGCCGGCGAGCAAGGCATCGACCCGGTTCGGCGTGAGCTTGAGCTTGCCCGCCTGGGCGGCGATAAACGCATCCTCCATGCCGTGCGCCAGCTGGACGATCATGTCCAGGCCGACGATCGAGGCGGCGCCCTTGATGGAATGGGCGGCGCGCATCATCGGCTCGACGGACGCGGAATCTGCGCCGCCGCGTTCCAGTGCCAGCAGACCGTCGGTCAGAATCTGGGTTTGCGCGTCCGCCTCCATGCGGAACAGGTCGAGCATGGAGAACTGGCTCAGGTCGCGGTTGTCGCTGCTCATCGCAGGGCCCTCGCAAGCTGGTGGCCGATCAGGTCCGCGTCGAGACAGCCGACCTGCTTGTCCTCAAACGGCAGCACGCCGGACAGATAGCGGATCAGGCCCTTGCTGATCGTGGCGGCAGGCGGTTTCACGTCTGCGCCGGCATAGCGTACGATGCCATGCATCTCGGCCACGGGAATCGCGTAAGCCTGCTGCTCCCACTGCACCAGCATCAGGCGCTGGAAGGTGTAGCGCCCCGTGCTCGATTCGCCCTCGCGGCCGTCGATGTCCAGCAGGTCGGCCAGGTCCATGCAGGGGTAGAGCCGCCCCGCTATGTTGACAACGCCGCGCAGGCCGCGCGCATTGCGGTGGGGCAGGCGGTGCGGCGCGGCTGTGGGCGCGATCTGGACGAACAGCGGCGTGGGCAGGGACAGCCATTCACGGCCGATGCGGAACACCACAGCGCTGCCGTCGAGCTTGACGAGATTCGTTTCCCGTTCGCGGAAGTGCTCGGCCCATTCGCGCTTGTACTCCGCGCTGACGGGGCGGCGCAGGTTGCGCTGGGCGGCGTCCGCATAGACATCGCAGTTGCGGCAGTGGACGGCGCGTTCGAGCAGCTGGCAGCTGTGATCTCCGCCTACCCCGATGCGATTCCAGCAGTCGTTCAGGTTCTCGGTTTCGCTCATGTTCTATCGGCTCGCATGCTGGCGCTCATAGGCGCGCGCCGCGCGCGCTTTCAGCGTGGCGGCCGCGCTGCGGTTGCCGCCTTGCTCGGCGAGCAGGGCAAGGTGGCAGAGCGCTTCGTAGTGGTCGGGGTGCAGGTAGAGGCAGCGTCGCAGCTGCTGCTCCGCCTGTTCGGTGTCCTGCGCCGCTTCCGCCAGCAGGCCGAGGATGAACCAGGCTTCGGCCGTTTCCGGCTTCTGGGCCAGCAGGGCCTTGCAGGCGGCGGCGGCTTCCTTCAGCTTGCCCTGGTCGGCGAGCTGGCGGGCGGCGGCCAGCAGCGCATCGCTTGAAGGCGCCGGCGGCTCCTGCCCTGGCGCGCGGCCAGGAGCGGAAGCGCGGCCGGCTGCCGGTGTGGCGCGGCGGTCCGGCGCGGCAGGAGAGGCGCGATGCGCGGGGGGATACGGGCGGACGGCGCGGGCAGTGCAGGCAGCGGCGTCGCCGGGATGCGCGGTGCCGGGACCCGGCGGGCGGTGGCGGACGGGCGCGCGGCGGGGGGCGGCGAAGCCGGGCAGGTTGGCCCAGCCGGGCGCTGCCGGCTGGCCGGCCGCCTTGCGCAGGGCGAAGGCGTGCTGGTAGGGCAGGGCCACGAAGCCATTCTGCGTAAATACGGGCACCTCGGCATAGCCGGCCATCAGCATGCCGTCATCGGCCAGCAGCGCGGAAAGGCGCGCCGCCGCGGCAGCGGCCGTGGGACGGTCGAAGTAGATCAGCAGGTTGCGGCAGAAGATGATGTCGTAGGACGATGACGGCGCGGCGCCGCCGGCCAGCACATTGCCCTGCCTGAAGCGCACGCGCTGGCGCAGGCTGGATGCGATGGCGTGTTCGCCTTCGCTGCCCGCGACCGGCGTGAAGTAGCGGTCGCGGAAGGCCAGGTCCTGGGAGCGGAAGGCATTGCGGCCGAAGATCCCCGCTTCGGCGCGTGCGATGCAGTCGGCGCTGATGTCCACCGCGTCGATCATGAAGGCTTCGAGCGGCACGCCGGCGTCGCACAGGGCCATGGCCATCGAGTACGGCTCCTCGCCGCCGGCGCAGGGCAGCGACAGGATGCGCACCAGCCGCGTGCCGCGCGCCAGGCGCCCCTTCACGTATTCGGTCGCCAGCGCAAAGGCCTGTGGATCGCGGAACAGCCAGGACTCGGGCACCACCACCAGTTCGACCAGTTGCGCCAGTTCGTCCGGGGACGCGCCCTGCATCAGATCATGGGCGTACTGCTTGCGGTCGGACTGCCCCAGCGCTTCCATGCGCGCGCGGATGGCCCGCTCCACCGCGCTGCGCGGCAGGTTCAGGCCAGTGGCGTCCTTGAGCATGCCCTGTACGGTCATGGCGCGCTGCCCTCAGGCTGGAACAGCAGGGCGCGCAATTCGGCGGGCAGCAGCCGCTCCACTTCCACCACCTGCACGAGGCCCTCGGCATCGCCGGCCACCGCGCCCAGGAAGGGTGCGGCCTGGACGCCGCTGGGCTGCAGCGCCTGTTCGGCGACATCCTGCACGCCCGACACACGCTCGGCCAGCAGGGCCAGCGCATGCGTGACGCCATCCGGGGCCGTGTAATCGACCAGCACGATGCGGGTATCGAATTGCTGGCGCGCCGGCGCGCCGCCACTGATGCGCGACAGGTCGATCACCGGCACGGTATCGCCGTGCAGGTTCATCAGGCCGGCCACGGCATCCGGCGCCAGGGGCAGCGCCTTCAGTTCCAGCAAGGGCAGCACGCGCCGCACGGCCCGCAGGGGCAGGCCGTAGCGGTCATGGCCGATGTGGAAAACCAGCAGCTTCATGGCGTCACACGTTCACCGCAAAGGTGGCCACGCTGGACTGCAGGTCGCCCGCCGCATACTGCAGCTGGTGCACCGCCTCGCTGGTGGCTTTCAGCGATTCCACCGTCTGCTGGGTGGCGTCGTTCAGCTGCATCATGGTTTCGCTGATCTGCTGCGCGCCCACGGCCTGCGCCTGCATGCCCTGCAGGACGGTATCGAATTGCGGCGCCAGCTTCTGCACCTGGTCTATCACGCCGGAAAGCTGGTCCGTCACCTGGCGCACTTCGCTCACGCTGCGGCGGATCTCTTCGCTGAACTTGTCCATGCCCATCACGCTGGCCGACACGGCGGACTGCATCTCCTTCAGCATCTGCTCGATGTCCCAGGTGGAGACGGACGTCTGGTCCGCCAGCCGGCGGATCTCGGTCGCCACCACGGAGAAGCCACGCCCCGCTTCGCCCGCCTTTTCGGCCTCGATGGCCGCGTTCAGCGACAGGATATTGGTCTGGTCCGCCACCTTGGTAATCGTGGTCAGCACGCTGTTGATATTGGACGCCTTCTCCGACAGGGCCGCCAGCTTGGCGTTGATCGAATCGGTGGCGCTGACCATGTTCTGCATGGTCTGGTCCATGCGGCGCAGGTTGACCTGGGCTTCGGAGGTGGCGGTCGTCGTGTAGTCCGCCACGGCGGTCGCGTCTTCCATGGTCTTCAGCAGCTGGCTGGTGTTGGCCGAGATTTCCTTGGTCGTGCTCAGCACCTCCACCGACGTCTGGGCCTGTTCGACGCCGGTCGCTTCCTGCTGCTTGGCCGACGCCGCAATTTCGGTGGCGGAAGTAGTGACCTGGATGCCGGCTTTCTGCACATTGTTCAGCAGGCCGCGCAGATTCTCGAACATGCGCGTCAAGCCATTGCCCAGGCGGCCGATGGCGTCATCGCCGGTCACGTTGACCTTGCTGGTCAGGTCGCCGGCGGCGGCGCGGGTCACGGTTTCCATCAGCAAGTCCACCTTGGCGCGCAGTTCGTCGGTCTGCGCCTGTTCGCGCGCCTGGGTTTCCTGCAGCAGCTGGGCCATATTGTTGAAGTCCTGCGTCACCTTGCCCAGTTCATCGCGCGACAGCACTGCGGCGCGTGCGGACTGTTCGCCGGCCCCCAGGCGCCGCAGCGCCGAGGTCAGGTTGTTGAGCGGGGTGACGATGGCGCGCGCCAGGAAGTAGGTGATCAGCAGGGCCAGCACCACGACGGCGACGGCGCCCAGGGCCAGCACATTATTCATCTGGCGTTGGAGGTCGGCCAGCGTGGCGCTGCGCTGGGCCAGCAGGCGTTCCTCTTCGGTGGTCGCGTCTTCCAGCAGGGCGCGCACGCTGGCCACGGCGGCCGAGCTGTCGCGCAGTTCGTTGGACTGGCCCAGCGCATCGGCCGCGCCCTTGACATCGCCCAGCGCGCGGCGCTTGTCGATCTGGCGCTTGAGGTTCACGTTCAGCCAGGTGTCGAGGAGGCTGCCGGCTTTCTTCAGGCGCTCGTTCTGGCGCGGATTGTCGGCGGTGAGCTGGATTGCGTTCTGCATGTGCTGCGAGACTTCCTGCGCGTATTCGCGCTCCGACGCCAGCACCGTATCGTTGCCGGTCAGGAGATAGCCGCGTATCTCGACCTGCGTGCGCAGCACGGCGTTGTTGATGCGGTCGATTTCAATCAGCACCTGCATGGTGTGCTTGTCCCAGCCATTGGCCTCGGTCAGGCGAGAGAAGTTATTGTAGGCGACGGCCAGCAGTATCAAAATGATTGCGACAATGCTGCCGAAGCCCAGGTAGAGTTTTTTCTTGACGCTCAGGTCTTTCATGCGGCGGCCTCCGGGGCGAATGGTCGTGAGGGCAATGTAACAAAAAAAACGGGCCGCGCAAAGGCAGCCCGTCCGGACGGTAACGCACCCAGGTGCGAAGGGCGGATCATCGATCCGCCGTTGCTAGCATCACTGACCGCGCTTCAGGCGAGCGTTGGCCGCAATACGCATGCGCAGCGCGTTCAGCTTGATAAAGCCGCCGGCGTCGGCCTGGTTGTAGGCGCCGCCGTCTTCATCGAAGGTCGCGATGGTCTGGTCGAACAGCGAATCGGTCTTCGAATCGCGCGCCACGACGATGACATTGCCCTTGTACAGCTTCACGCGCACCCAGCCGTTCACGCTTTGCTGCGTGTGGTCGATCAGGGTTTGCAGGGCGACACGCTCCGGCGCCCACCAGTAGCCGTTGTAAATCAGGGAGGCGTAACGCGGCATCAGGTCGTCCTTCAGGTGGGCCACTTCGCGGTCCAGGGTGATGGATTCGATGGCGCGGTGCGCTTTCAGCATGATAGTGCCGCCCGGCGTTTCATAGCAGCCGCGCGACTTCATGCCCACGTAACGGTTTTCCACCAGGTCGAGGCGGCCGATGCCATGCTTGCCGCCCAGGCGGTTCAGTTCCGTCAGCACTTCGGCAGGGGATAGGCGCTTGCCGTTCAGGGCCACGATGTCGCCCTTTTCGTATTCGATGTCCAGGTATTCCGCCTGGTCCGGCGCCGCTTCCGGGCTCACGGTCCAGCGCCACATCGATTCCTCGGCTTCGGCGCTCGGGTTTTCCAGGTGGCGGCCTTCGAAGGAGATGTGCAGCAGGTTGGCGTCCATCGAGTAAGGCGCGCCGCCGGCCTTGTGCTTCATGTCGATGTCGATGCCGGCGTCTTCCGCGTATTTCAGCAGCTTCTCGCGCGACAGCAGGTCCCATTCACGCCACGGCGCGATCACGCGCACGCCCGGCTTCAGCGCATAGGCGCCCAGCTCGAAACGCACCTGGTCGTTGCCCTTGCCGGTGGCGCCGTGGGAGATGGCGTCGGCGCCGGTCTGGTTGGCGATCTCGATCAGGCGCTTGGCGATCAGCGGACGCGCGATCGAGGTGCCCAGCAGGTATTCGCCCTCGTACACGGTGTTGGCGCGGAACATCGGGAACACGAAGTCGCGCACGAATTCTTCGCGCACGTCGTCGATGAAGATGTTTTCAGGCTTGATGCCGAACTTCAGCGCCTTGGCGCGCGCCGGTTCCAGCTCTTCACCCTGGCCCAGGTCGGCGGTGAAGGTCACGATCTCGCACTTGTAGTTATCCTGCAGCCACTTCAGGATCACGGAGGTGTCCAGGCCGCCGGAGTAGGCGAGGACGACTTTTTTTACATCGCTCATTTTGGTTTCTCTTACAGTTGGTATTGGTTGCTTCCCCGTAGGGCGGATCATTCGATCCGCCGTTGCGGGCCACGTGCCTCAATCGGGCTGACTCTGTGTATCGATGCGGCCCAGCAGCAGGTACTCGATCAGCGCTTTCTGGATGTGCAGGCGGTTTTCGGCTTCGTCCCAGACCACGGATTGCGGCCCGTCGATCACCTCGGCGGACACTTCCTCGCCGCGGTGGGCGGGCAGGCAGTGCATGAAGAGGGCGTCCGGCTTGGCGCGTTTCATCTTGTCGGCGTCCACGATCCAGCCATCGAAGGCGGTCAGGCGCGCCGCGTTTTCTTCCTCGTAGCCCATGCTGGTCCACACGTCGGTGTTGACCAGGTCCACGCCTTCGCAGGCGTCGGACGGGTTGGCGAACAGGGTGAAGCGGTCGGTGGACACCAGCGACATGTCCATCTCATAGCCATGCGGCGTGGACACGTTGACGTGGAAACCGAACACCTCGGCCGCCTGCAGCCAGGAATACAGCATGTTGTTGGCATCGCCGATCCAGGCCACGGTCTTGCCCTTGATGGAGCCGCGATGCTCGATGTAGGTGAAGATGTCCGCAAAGACCTGGCAGGGGTGGTGTTCGTTGGTCAGGCCATTGATCACCGGCACGCGCGAATTGGCGGCGAAGCGCTCGATGATGTCCTGGCCGAAGGTGCGCACCATGATGATGTCGCACATGCGCGACATGACCTGGCCCGCGTCTTCCACCGGCTCGCCGCGGCCCAGCTGGGAATCGCGGGTATTCAGGTAGATCGCGGCGCCGCCCAGCTGGTGCATGCCGGCCTCGAAGGAGAGGCGGGTGCGGGTCGAGTTCTTGTCGAACACCATGACCAGGGTGCGGTCGATCATCGGGTGATAGATCTCGTAGTTCTTGAACTTGCGCTTGATATCGTGCGCGCGCTCGATCACGTATTCGTATTCGTCCAGCGTCAGGTCGCTGAACTGGAGGTAGTGCTTGATCTTCGAAGTGGACATATTTGCAACTACTTTATTGCGGGGTGAATAACGATTATAAGGGCATTTCAGTAGATAGTGGCCGGTCGCGCGGGATCGTGCCGCGGCGCCGTGAGCGGGAGGTCCAGGGTAAAGGTGGTCCCGCCGCTGCTGCTGATCACGCTGATATGCCCACCCAGCAGCGAAGTGACGATGTTGTAGCTGATGGAAAGTCCCAGCCCGGAACCTCCCTGGCCGAGCTTCGTGGTGAAGAACGGATCGAAGATGCGCGACAGGTTTTCCTGGGTGATGCCGCCGCCGTCGTCGCTGAAGGAGACCAGCACGCGGCCTTCGACCGGCATGGTGGCGACCAGGCGCATGCGGCCCTCCTCGCGGCCGTCGAAGGCGTGCAGCAGGGCGTTGTTGATCAGGTTCGTGACCACCTGGCCGAAGGGGCCGGGGTAGCTGTCCATCGTGATGGACTCGGGCACGTCGAACTCGATCTTGTGGTAGGCGGCGCGGATGCGGTTCATCATGGTGGCGATGATTTCATGCGTGACCTGCTGCAGGTTGAACTTGCGGCGCTGCTCGGTGGTGCGGTCCACCGCCACCTGCTTGAAGCTGTTCACCAGGTCGGCCGC
The DNA here is from genome assembly GCF_044055365.1 of Pseudoduganella sp. UC29_106. Lineage (NCBI taxonomy): Bacteria > Pseudomonadati > Pseudomonadota > Betaproteobacteria > Burkholderiales > Oxalobacteraceae > Pseudoduganella > Pseudoduganella sp. UC29_106. The sequence goes on from NZ_CP171977.1 coordinate 1,803,513, forward strand.
GCTATTCAGGCCGCGCATCACCAGCGAGGAAGCCTTGCGCGCATCGGCGATATAGGCCAGCAGCTCGGACTTGCGCAGGCCGGCGCCGTTGATGGCTTTTTCCAGGTCCTCGGTTTTCTGTTCCAGCGTGCTGGCGATCAGCAGGCTGTTGCCGATCGGCGTATTCAGTTCGTGCGCCACGCCCGCCATCAGCGAGCCCAGGGCCGCCAGCTTTTCCTGCGACACCAGCTGCGTCTGCGCTTCCTGCAGCTGGCTGTAGGCGTGGGCATTATCCAGCGCGATGGCGCCATAGGCGCACAGGGTGCGGAAGATCAGCCGTTCGCGCTCGCCGAAGGCGCCCGGCTGCATGGACTGCACCGTCATCACGCCCAGCGCGCGCTCGCCCACCAGCAGGGGCACGAAGAGGGCGGAAGCGCTGGCCGCCGTGCCGGGCGTGATCAGGCTGTTGGCGTTGTCGCCCAGGTGCTCGACATAGACTTCGCGCCGCTCCTTCAGGCAGCGCGCAGTCCAGGCGCGCGGGTGGTCGAGCGGAATCTCGAAGTGCGGCAGCAGGTCGCCCGCCTCGATGCCGAAAGCGCGCTGCAGCTTGGTCACCGCCGGATCGGTCAGGTAGATGGCGAAGGTATTGGCCGCCATCAGGGCCTGCACGTGGCGGTTCAGGGCCTGGTGCACGGCGCCGGCGTCCAGGTAGGTGGTGATTTCCTGGCCGATGGCCGACAGTCGCTCCAGCAGCTTGGTGGTCTGCTGCAGCACTTCGGCGCGGCGCGCTTCGGACATGGCCAGCTCGCGGTGGTGCTGGCCCTCGGCGCGCGCCTGCTCCGTCTGGTGGTGCACCTGCATGGCCACGGCGCGGCTGGTCGCTTCCAGCGTATGCGTCTTCTCGCGCGCCGTACTGGCGGCGGTGGCCATGTCGTAAGCCGCTTCGTAGTCGCCCAGGCGGGCGTATTCGCGCCCCAGGTTGTCGTACAGGTCGCCCGGCACCGTGTAGCCTTCGATGGTGGACGCGGTATCGAGTGCACGGTGCAGGTAGTGCAGGATGGCGTTGGGCGCCGTCATGCCCGGCGGATCGGGCAGTGCGTGGCGGCTGTGGATCAGGGCCAGCACGCGCAGCGCGGCGATGTGGTTGTAGGCATTGTGGTGGCTGGCGGCATGCTCGACGGCCTGCTGCGCCATTTCCAGCGCTTCCTGCGGGCGGTCCAGGTAGCACAGGGCGTGCGCCTGGCCGCGCCACGCCACGCTGGTGAAGTCGGCCTGCTGCAGCGCTTCGGCCCGCACGGCCAGGCGCTGGAAGGAGTCCAGCGCGCCGGCGTAGTCATATTTGGACAGGCACAGGTCGCCGAGGAATTGCAGAGCGATGGCGTAGCTGCGCGCATTGGACACGGGCGCCAGGATGCCCAGCGCCTCGTGCAGCATTTCCTGGGCCGCGTCCAGGCGCCCCAGGCGGCGCACGAAATCGGCGGTATGCATCAGCACCGAGCCGATGCTGCGCGGCCAGCTGGTGGGACGCGCCAGCTCCATCGCGCGCTGCATCCATTCCAGGGCGGAGTGCAGGTCGTTCAGGTTGGCGAATTTTTCCGCGATATTGGTGGCTGAAATAATGGCGGAACGGACCTGCCCCGTTTCCAGCGCGGCTTCATAGCTGCGGATATAGAAGCCGGCGGCGTTGCCGAAATCGCTGGCCTGGCTGGCGGCCATGCCGAGGAAGTCGTTGATCCAGCAGTCGACCGCCGGCGGCACTTCTTCGGACAAGTCGAAGCGCTTGCCCCAGGTGGCGGTGGCGGTATTCAGGTCGCGCAGCACCGCCCAGCGTGCGCTGGCGGCATCGGCAATCGCTTCGCGGTCGGCGTCGCCGGCCAGGCGGGCGCATTCGGCGGCGGCGGCCAGTTCGGCGTCGCGCCGGGCATGGTCGCCGCGGTCGACGGCAATCCAGGCCCTGAGCCAATGGGCGTCGGCACAGCCGGCGTGGTCGCCGACGCGGTGCAGCTCCGCCTCGGCCTTGTTCGCCAGTTCGTCGGCAGCATCGAGGTGGCTGCAAAGCCAGTCGAGCTCGCCCTGTACCAGCAGCAGGCGGGCGGCGCAGGCGTCCATTTCGTCCGCTTCCAGCCCGGCGTGCGGCAACAGGGAGGACGCTTCTTCCACCAGCGCCGAGGCGCGCGCGCCGTCACGCTGGCGCAGGTGCCAGGACAGGGAGATCAGCAGCGGCAGGCGGGCGGCGCCGCGCAGGGGGAGCAGATCCAGCTCCCACTGGGCGATGGCGTCGTCGTCTGCGAACATCTCCATATGCGGTCCCGGTCAGTAAAGCGTCTGTGACGATTCGTGCAGCAGTTGGCCGTACAGAGTATGGCGCATTTTTGCGATCTTGCCCTGTTCCACCGCTTCCAGCACTGCGCACTGGGGCTCGCTCAGGTGGCGGCAGTTATAGAATTTGCAGCCGCCCAGGTAAGGGGCGAAGTCGCGGAAGGCCCGCTCCAGCATGCCCTCGGTCAGGTGATACAGGCCAAATTCCTGGAAACCGGGCGAATCGATCACGCTGGCATCGGGGCCAAGGTGGTAGAGACGGGTGAAGGTCGTCGTATGCTTGCCGGTGTCCAGCGCTTCGCTGATTTCGCGGGTGGCGATGTCGGCGTCCGGCACCAGCAGGTTTATCAGGGAGGACTTGCCCATGCCGGACTGGCCGATCAGGATCGACGATTCGCCCTTCAGCAACGGGCCGAGGGCGGCCACCGTCGCCTCCGGCTGCGCGGTGGCGGAAACTTCGATCAGCTCATAGCCCATGGCCGTATAGACCTGCAGGCGCTCGCGGGCGCGGGGCAGGGCCTCTTCCACGTCGATCTTGTTCAGGATCAGGCGGGCGCGCACGCCGGCCGCTTCGGCGGCGACCAGGGCGCGGGAAACCAGGTCGTCCGAGAAGCTTGGCTCGGTGGCGACCACGATGAACAGCTGCGTGACGTTCGCCGCCAGCAGCTTGGACTTGTACTGGTCGGAGCGGTAGAGCAGGGTCTTGCGCTCCTGGATGCGGTCGATCACCGCCTGGTCGGGGGAGGTAAGTGTGAGGTCGACGATATCGCCCACCGCCACATTGGTCTTCTTGCCGCGCGTGACGCACTGCAGATGCTGGCCATTGGACTCCGCCAGGTAGTGGCGGCCGTGTGCTGCAATGATGGTGCCGGTACGTTTTTCCTTGCTCATGCCAATGCGTCCGCCTTCGCTGCGCAGATGAAGTCATTCAGCGAAAGCCCGCCTACCGAGTGCGTGTCGTAGCGCACCTCGCAGGTCTTGTAGACCACCACTAGTTCCGGGTGGTGGTCTTCCTTGTGCGAGACCCAGGCCAGCGCGTTGACGAAAGCCATGGTCTCGTAATAGTTGGCGAAGTTGAAGGCTTTCACCAGCTTGCCGCCCGCGATGGTCCAGCCGTCCAGCAGGTGGCACAGGCGCGAGGCTTCGTGGGCGTTCACGCCATCCTTGGCGTGTGTGGATTGCAGCGAGCGCAGGTGGGCTGCGCTCTGGATAGCGGCGGTCATTGTGCTGCCCCCAGGTTGAGGTGACGAATGCGCACGCTGGCAGGCGGATGCGAATCGTAGAAGGCCGAATGCAGCGGATCGGGCGTCAGGGTCGAGGCGTTATCTTCGTACATCTTCACCAGGGCCGACACCAGGTCGCGCGAATCGGTATGCTTGGCGGCGAAGGCGTCCGCCTCGAATTCATGCTTGCGCGAGCTGAGCGAAGTCAGTGGGCCGAACAGGAAGGTGAAGACCGGCAGCACCAGCATGAAGAGGATCAGGGCCACGGCGTCATTGCTCTGGCCCGGCACGATGATCGGGTTCACGCCAAGGCCGGTGTAGAACCAGATCTGGTTTTTCAGGTAGCCGAGCAGGGCGAGGAAGGCCAGCGAGATCAGGAACATCACGCTGATGCGCTTGACGATGTGCTTCAGCTTGAAGTGGCCCAGTTCGTGCGCCAGCACGGCTTCGATTTCCTGCGGCGCCAGGCGCTCGATCAGGGTGTCGAAGAAGACGATGCGCTTGGCGGCGCCGAAGCCGGAGAAGTAGGCGTTGCCGTGGGCGCTGCGCTTGGAGCCGTCCATCACGAACAGGCCCTTGGAGGCGAAGCCCACGCGCTGCATCAGGCCCTCGATGCGGGACTTCAGCGATTCATCGGCCAGCGGGGTGAATTTGTTGAACAGCGGCGCGATTATGGTCGGATACAGCACCATGATCAGCAGCTGGAAGCCGGTCCACACGAACCAGGCGTACAGCCACCACAGGTCGCCGGCCTTGTCCATCAGCGTCAGCACCACCCATACCAGGGGCAGGCCGATCACGCCGGCCAGCAGCAGGCCCTTGAGCATGTCGGTGATGAACAGGCCCACGGTCATCTTGTTGAAGCCGAAGCGCTCTTCCAGGCGGAACTGGCGGTAGAAGTCCAGCGGCAGGTCGATCAGGCCGGAGATCAGGCCGAAGGCGATGATCAGGCCAAGCTGGTAGCCCATGCCGCCGCCGGTGGCGTTGAAGACCGTGGTGTTCAGCCATTGCAGGCCGCCCAGCAGGGTAAAGCCGATCAGCGAGACGGTGCTGACCAGCATGGCCACCAGGCCGAACTTGGTGCGCGCCACGGTGTAATCGGCGGCTTTCTGGTGGGCGTGCAGGGGGATTTTTTCCGCGAATTCGGCTGGCACGGCGGCGCGGTGCGCCAGTACATGCCGGATGTGGCGCGACGCCAGCCAGAAGCGGACCAGCAATGTCACTACCAGGAAAACTACAAACAAAATCGAAAACGCGTGTGAATACATTCTGTGCCTGTGAGAAAATGGCGGATTAATTTGGCTAGAGAGAATTATGTCACAAGCGAACGATACCCCAGCAAGCACTCAAGTGGCTGAAGCCAAGGTTGCTGCCCCGCGTCCGAACGAAATGAACCTGGTGTGGGTGGATATGGAGATGACCGGCCTGGAGCCGGAAACCGATCGTATTATCGAAGTGGCAATTGTGGTGACGGACATGCACCTGAACGTGCTGGCCGAGGGTCCGGTCTTCGCCATCCACCAGACCGACGAAACCCTGGACAAGATGGACGCCTGGAACAAGGGCACGCACGGCCGTTCCGGCCTGATCGACCGCGTGAAAGCGTCGACCGTGAACGAAGAGCAGGCCGAGGCCGAGCTGATCGCGTTCATGAAGCAGTGGGTCCCGAACGGCAAATCGCCGATGTGCGGCAATACCATCGGCCAGGACCGCCGTTTCATGGTCAAGTACATGCCCAAGCTGGAGGCGTTCTTCCATTACCGTAACATCGACGTGTCCACGCTGAAGGAGCTGGGCCGCCGCTGGAAGCCAGAGATGGTGGCCGGCTTCAAGAAGGCGCAGAAGCATACTGCGCTGGCCGACATCGTCGAGTCCATCGAAGAGCTGAAGTACTACCGCGAGAACTTCATCAAGCTTTAATCCTGCAAGTTGCGTCAACGCAATGTTGGCGCATTTATAATTAGGCCTTTCATAATTTTATGAAGGGCCTTTTTCATGCGCATCGCCGCACTGCTGCTTCTGTTGGCCGCCACCACCGCGGCGCAGGCCGACGAATACCATCTGAAATCCGCCGAAGCGCGAACGGGCACCTTGATCAAGCGCGATGCCGCAATTGGCAGCCTGCCATTCGACAAGCCCTATGCCGACCTCTCCGCCGAGGACAAGGCGCGTTTCCGCGCGATCTACGAGAGCATGGCGGAGGACGATGAGCCGCCTTTTCCCCTGCGCGGCTTCAAGCCCCTGTATCGCAAGATTGAAGTCCTGAACCGCAAGCTGGATGCACGCGGCATGCTCGATCTGGCGGTCGTTGTGGGCCCTGATGGACTCGCGCAAACCGTGACCGTCTACAAATCGCCGGACGATGAACTGACTCGTTCCGTTTCCTACCTGCTGATGCAGGAGAAATTCAAGCCGGCGCTGTGCCACGGCCAGCCGTGTTCGCAGGAGTTTCCTTTCCGCGTCAACTTTACGATGCGTCGCTGACGCCAGCGAGGCCGGACGGTGCGCTGCGCGTGGCGCGTCCATGCCAGAATGTGTGCATGGAACTCGTCTGCACCATCGGCCATTCGAACCGTACGATCGAGGACTTCATTGCGCTGTTGCGCCAGAACGGCGTCCACTGCCTGCTCGACATCCGCACGGTCCCGAAATCGCGCCACAACCCGCAGTTCGGCCAGGATCAGCTCTCAGTCTCGCTAACCGAGGCCGGCATCGAATACCGCTACCTGCGCGGGCTCGGCGGCTTGCGCCGTCCACTCAAGGATTCGCCCAACGCCGGCTGGCGCAACCTGTCATTCCGCGGTTACGCCGACTATATGCAGACCGACGAGTTTGCGGCCAATGTCGAGACAGTCGTCGAGCTGGGCCGCGACAAGTGCTGCGCCTTGATGTGCGCCGAAGCCGTGCCGTGGCGCTGCCACCGCTCACTTGTAGCCGATGCCTTGCTGGTACGCGGCGTGCGCGTTGACGACATCATCGATGCCCGCCAGCGGCGGCCGCACAAGCTCACGCCTTTCGCTCATGTCGAGGGCTTGCGCATCACCTATCCGCCCGAGGAGTCGGATCAAGCGGATCAGCAGCCATAACGGTCATTTTTTCGAAAGCGTGTCGATTTTGCGCGCCGCCATCCGTCGTCTGGATGAAGCACCGGTTAGCCATTCCACTTTAACCAAGGAACCGCTATGAAAAAACAGATCATCCTGAACTTGCCGGTGAAGGACCTGGAGAAGTCCAAGGCCTTCTTTTCCGCGCTCGGTTTCACATTCAATGCCCGATTTAGCGGCGAAAACGCTGCATTCATGAACATTGTCGGCGACACTATCCAGCCCATGCTGACGACCGAGCCATTCTTCAAGTCCCTCATCGACAAGCCCGTCGTGCAGGCGAAGGAGGCCAATGAAATGGTCATCTGCCTGAACTGCGATAGCCGGGAGGAAGTCGACTCCCTCATTGCCAAGGCGCTTGCCGCCGGCGGTCGTACGCCACACCCACCGGAGGATCATGGCTTCATGTATGACCAGGGTTTCGAGGACATTGATGGCCACCTGTGGAACCTGGTCTGGGCGGCGCCGGAAGCCAGCTCATAATGCACTGTCGTTGCGCTGAACCGGGCTGCTGGCGTTGGGCACGCCAGCAGCCGCGCATGCGCCTTCAATCGACGACCCATTTGTATTGCAAGGTGGTCCAGCCAGCCACGCTGTCGCGGTCTTTCGAAGCCGCCTTGCAGGTGGCGCCGGCGCGCAGCGAGGCCTTGTCCAGCATGCGGCGGCCACTCGACTCGACCACTTTTGCGTCTTTCACCGAACCGTCGGCGCCGACCAGCACGGCCAGGCGGACGGTACCCTGGACCTCGTCGTCTACCCAAGCTTTCGGGTAGTGAGGAACGCCGCAGTTGACCAGTTTCTGGCGCACAGTTGGTTCCGCGGCGTTGGCGGCGAACGTGGTTAGCGACAGGACAGAGGCGATAGCAATAAGGTGCAGTTTAGCGATCATGATGGGCTCCAATGGGTTGGGTTCGAAAACGTCCCGGGTACGATTCGACTATAGTGCGCCGCAGCATATATTGAAAATTTATTCTTGGAATGCTGGTCATTTTCATTGCGAATAACACCGCCCGCAGCGGGCGGATGCATGGAGGGGTACTGTCTTTTTCCCGGTTTTTACTAAAACCAGATAAGGCTTACTAAACCGCGCTAGCTGGCGATATTTCATCGGAGAGCGCGCTAATCAGGGAACTAAATCGCACGGCCCGTCTCTAAAGAACAATTGCCAAGACGATTTAGTACGGATTGGTGTTCCTGGCGGCAGTTTTAGTAAGAGGAAGTGCGCTTTAGTGAGCCTTAGCAGGAAGTAGCAGCGCTTGGTAAAAACCGACTTTTCGAGACCCATCATGTCTACTCTCCACTACCCGATCCGCGTGCCCAGCGACTTGCTGGAATCCCTGGGTGAATTCACCGGCCAATGCTGGTCGGATTCCCTGGCGCTGGAGCCTTTCATTTGCGAGGCGATACGCAACTATCTACGGCCGGCAGCGGCGGCCCAGACGCAGCCGGCGGGCGCGCCCTCCGGGACGGGATACCAATGGAAGCAAGTCTTTCTTCCCGAGGGAACCCGGCTGCGCGCGAGCTTCGGCGGCCACTGTTATTTCGCCCAGGTGGAAGGCGGAACGATTAAACATGACGGGCATGCGATGTCGCCGTCGCGCTTTGCGAACCTTCAGGGCAGCGGCAATCGCAACGCCTGGAAGGCCGTCTGGCTCTGCCTTCCCGGCAGTGAAGAATGGCTGCTTGCCGATGTCTGCCGGTCAGCACGGCAAGCGGCGATAGCGCGCCTGATTGGAGGTGAAGCTCCGGCTGAACGACCCCCGAGGCAGCGGCAACGGGAGCGGCGAGTTGCGGAGCGACGCACAGCCGCAGGCGTGGCAGGCGCTAGGAGAGGGCGTGACCTGAATCAGTTCGCCCGCGCCAAAGCGGGCCTCGCCAGAGCGAGCCAGGCGCACTGAGCGCCTTGGTGGCGTTGATTGCCAGGAATGCTAACGGCCTACAGCGCAAGAGCGGCGCCGGACGCAATGGGCGCCGCAAGCGCCGCGCGGCGAGGGTTGGCTGGGGCATGCAGGCTTGAGCGACGCCGGTTACGTGGTGCGTCGATTAATTGGTCGGCGGCGAGGGCAGCCCCTTTGCCCTGTTCATTGGTTGAGAGTCCAGACATAGGTCGCGCTCATCCAGCGTGGTTCCTGCGCGCCGTCGGGCATGCGGTAGAGGCATTTGGAGAGGGCGACGTAGGCGGCCCGGTCAAGCTCGGGGTGGCCGGAGGAGCGTGAGATTTTGCCGTCGAGGACGGAGCCGTCGAGCCCGATCAGGTAGGAGAGGACGACCCGGCCTTGTTCGTTATTGCGCAGGGACGATTGCGGGTAGACGGGCCGGGCGCAGCTGGGGTCGCCGGGGCCGCGGCGGGTAATGGTGGGGAGTGGATCCGAGGACGAGGCCGGGGCCGGGGCAGCGAGGGCGGCGCCGGTGGTAGCGAGCAGGAGCAGGGTCAGCAGAGTAGAGGAAGGGCGGGTCATAGGAGTCATGATTGAAGTTGTTGGGCGGACCAGGGCGGCCGATCATGCTTCGCCCCACGCGCAGTGGCGGCGCGTAGGGCGAAGCATCGACGCCAATGCTGCGCTTAGACCATGAAGCCGAGGTCCTTCACGCTGAAGTTGGTGAGCTCGTTCTTGAACACCTGATTTTCGAGCAGATCCGGCTCGGCGCCGAACCAGCGGCCGAGGGTGGCGCCGTACTGCTGGTTCGAGATCTGGGGAATCCAGACGCCGCGGCCGGTAGCATCGTCCTTCCCGCCGAGGACGAAGTCGGGGAAGGAGCCGTACAGGCCGCCTTTCACGCCGGCACCGATGATCAGGTGATGGTTGCCCCAGCCGTGATCCGTGCCGCCGCTGTTCGGCTGCAGGGAACGGCCGAAGTCGGACATCGTGAACGTGGTCACCATCTGCTCGGCATGGATCTCGTTCAGCGCCTGCTGGAAGGCGGCGATCGATTGCGACACCTGGCGCAGCATGTCGAACTGCTGGTAAGCCTGTCCGCCGTGCGTATCGAAGCCGCCCAGTGACACGAAGTACACCTGGCGGCCCGGCCCCTGCGTGGAGCGCAGGCGGATCAGCTGGGCCACGGTCTTCAACTGCTGCGCCAGCGAGTACCCAGGGAACACGGTGGACAAAGGCGAGCCGGCGTTGGCGGCTTTCAGGTCTTTCACCAGGTCCATGCCATTCAGCAGGGACTTGTTGGCGGCCTCAGCGATCACGTTCGGATTCTGCGCGGACAGCAGCTGCAGCAGCGCCGCACGGCGCGTATCGGCCTCGGATTGCGGCCAGAAGTTCATGCCCGCCAGATCGAGCTGACCATTCCCCGGCAGCAGGTTGCCGTGGTTGGACATGCCCTCCACGAACAGCCCGCCCGCGCCGACCGACACCGCATCCAGGTGCCCGCCATTGCCCAGCGCATCGACCAGTCGTCCGCCCCAGCCCGTGCCGGCGGCGGACGGCGTGCCCGCCTGGTTCTGCACGTTCTGGTCGGGATGCGAGAACAGCTGCGGCGGCACACCGGCGCCGGACTGGTACTCGGGCTTGGTCAGCGGCTTGCGCAGATTGCCCACATTGAGCAGGCCCGCGACCATGCCCTGGCCGTACAGCGCGTCGATCTCGGGCATGCCGTAGTGGAAGGCGAAAGGCTGGTCCACGCCGGTGGACGTGCGCGCGCTGCGCTCGGCCAGCAGGGTCTTGGCATTGACCGACAGCGCCAGTCCCTGGCCGCTGCGGATCGCGTTGTAGGCGGAGTAGTGGGCCGAATCCAGCGGCACGATCATATTGTTGCCGTCGTTGCCGCCGAACAGGTAGACGCAGACCAGGGCCTTGTAATCGGACACTGGCGCGGCCTTGGCGGTGCGCGGCATGCCCAGCAGGCCGAGGGCGGACATGGTGCCCAGCATGCCCAGTTGCGCACCGGCGCCGAGGAAACCGCGGCGCGACATCGTAGTTTTGCTCATATTCTTATCCTCTTCACTGCTGGACGGCGAATTCGGCCGTGATCGCGGTCAGGTACAGCGCGGTAATGGCGCGCTGCTTCAGGTCGGTGGTGCGGCTGACGGTGTCGCCGATGGCAGCCCGCGCCGAGGGCGACATGCGGCCTTGCAGCAGTGTGGCGTCCACCAGGTTCAGCAGCGTGGTCGGGTTGCCCGCCACGGCCACGAACGGCGCGATATCAATGCGCACCATGCCGCTGTACTGGCCCGAGATGAAGTTGTAGAGGAAGTTGGCGCGCGCCACCGACTGGGCCGGCGAGAACAGCTGGAACTCGGGGCCGAACATGCCCGGATTGCCCGGCAGCGGCGTCAGCGGCGAGTAGAAGTTGAAGACGCTTGGCGCACTCAGCAGCTTCTGGCCGAGCAGGAAGTACTCCCAGAACGCGTTGTTTGGATCGACCACGGTGGCGTTCAGCGCGCGGAACAGGCTCAGGCTGTGCAGCATCGGGTCCTTCAGCTTGCCGGACTGGGTCGTCACAGCCTGGGCTTCCGGGTCCATCAGCACGGCGCTCAGCGTGGTTTTCAGGTCGCCGCGGCCGGCCGGGCCGAAGGCGAACACGTCCGCCACGCGCTGGACATAGGCCGGGCTCGGATTGCTCATCACGAAGGCGCGGATCAGGCGCGTGGCCACGAAGGGCGGCAGGTTGGGGTGGTTGAACAGGGCGTTCATCACCGCGTCGTAATCCTGCACTGTGGTCTGGCCGGCCGACAGGGTGATGCCGCCGACGATGGTCTTGGCGGTCTTGTCGTGCAGTCGGTCGCGCGGCTGCAGCGGACCGGTGAAGTTTTCCCAGTTGGTGCCGGTGGCATTGGTGCCGGTGTAGGTCCAGCCGCTCAGCGCGCGGGACATGGCGGCAATCGTGGCCTGGTCGTAGCTGGCGATCGGTTCGCCGTTGCGATCCAGCTGCACGCTGCCGTCCTGGTTCAGCATCACGGGGCCGATGGTGAACAGCTGCATCACTTCACGTGCATAGTTCTCGTTCGGCGCCGGCAGGATGCTGTTGCCCAGGTCGAGGTATTTGCCCATCGACGGGTTCAGCGTCATTTCGCGCAACAGGTTGTAGTAATTGCCGAAGGCGTGTTTTTCCAGCGTGGCCAGCCACGGCGTCATCTCGTTGGCGTAGTTGTTCTTGTCGGAGGAGACGACGAAGATTTGCGACAGCGCGAAGATCATGCGCTGGCGCAGCTGGTCGGGTGCGGTGGCCATGTTCACGTACCAGCCCTTGCGCAGCACGTTCATGTCCGTGGTGACGGGCAGGGGCGTGGCGGGCATCTGGAATTGCTGCTGCAGCCAGGACTGGGCGCCGCCTGTCTTCAGGGCGGCGATGTCGGCGGCGGTGGGGCCGAAGCTGGCCTGGGCGAGCAGGCGGGCGGCGGCGACGGTGGCGGCATCGGCGGGCGGCTGCTGGCCGATGGGGCCGGGCGTTGGCGTGGGTGTCGGCGTTGGGGTGGGCGACGGCGTTGGCGTCGGAGTTGGCGACGGCGTGCTGATCGCGCCGGGCGCGCGCAGGGTCAGCGTGGTGCTGGCGCTGAGCTCGGGCGTCGTCGTGGTCTTGCCGGTGAAGGTGACGACGGGGTTGGCCGGCATGACCCTGGGCGCCACGTATTCGCCGTTCTGCGAATTGATGGTGCCGAAGGTGGCGTTGCCGCCGGGGATGCCGTTGACGGCGAAGTTCATGTAGACGCCCTTGCCGTCTACCTTGCCAAGGAACCAGACCTTATTGCCAAGTTCCACGGACGCGTTGCGGGCTGTGTGCGTCAGCTCGGCCGTTGCGGCCCAGGCTGAGGCAGACAGGCTCATCAGGCAGGCCAGCGTCCAAGCCCTGTACTGGGTTAGGTGCATTTTTTCTCCCATTTTTATTAACCGGCGGGATATCGCCGTTTAATACCGTATGGCAATTTTTGTGCCAGGCGGGGAGAAAACCAGAGGCTAGGGCTGGTGGCAGGCACGATGTGCCAGCCACCTGGTCAGGGGCGCGGATTAAGGCTTGGGGGAGCGACAATTTTTGTCACTTAAGACAAAAATTGTCAGTTTTCGGACGCGCCGTGGCACTTTTTGTATTTTTTGCCGCTGCCGCAGGGACAGTCGTCATTGCGGCCGACTTTCGGGTCTTCGCGCTTGACGGTTTCCACGCCGGCCTTGCGGCGCGGTACCCAGTACTTGTGGATGGCCGGCAGGTTGGCTTCCAGTTGCAGTGCCAGCTTGTGGGCCAGGTTCGGGTCTTCCACTTCCTTCAGTTCCTCGGGCTGGATCTCGTCCGCGCCCAGCAGGTAGACCGGTCGCATCAGGTCCGCCACCTCGGAATCCCAGATCGAATCCCAGGAGCCGGGACGCAGTTCCATGCCTTCCCAGAAGCCCCAGCACCAGGCTTCGGCGTCGATCAGGGTCTGGCCCATGTGCTCGTGCTCGACGAACAGCGGTTCGAATTCCTTCGGCGCAACTTCGAAGGTGATCAGCACCTCGTTCATGAAGCGCATGATCAGGTTGAGGATGCGTTCTTCCTGCTTCGCGTTCTTCCACTTGGGTGCTTGCTTGCCGTCCTCGCCCCACACGTGCGGCAGCCATTCGGCGGGCGTGATCGGCTCCGGACCGATGGCGATAGCCGTCAGGAAGCCATGCAGGTGGTCCATGGTCATCGCATCCTCGGGGCTTTGGTCGCCCAGCAGGAATTGGTCAAGTTCGTCGAATTCTTTTTCGGTGAGTGGCTGCTCGAGTTGCATGATGGGCTCTGATTTGCGGTTAAGGGCGACAGTATACGCTGCGAGTCTTACAATGGCGAGCATGACTCCCGCACATCCATTTTCCGACCTGAGCCCCGATTGCGTACTCGACGCCCTGGCCAGCATCGGCCTTTACGGCGATGGGCGCCTGCTGGCGCTGAACAGCTATGAAAACCGCGTCTACCAGGTAGGCATCGAAGACGGCAAGCCGCTGGTGGCCAAGTTCTATCGGCCGGCCCGCTGGACCGATGCGCAGATCCTCGAAGAGCATGCATTCGTCGCCGAACTGGAGGAGCGCGAGGTGCCGGCCGTGCCGGCGCTCGCCATCGATGGCCGCACGCTGCACGAGTTCCAGGGCTTCCGCTTTGCCGTCTTCCCGCGCCACGGCGGGCGGGCGCCGGAGCTGGACGATCCGGCCGTGCTGGAATGGACGGGGCGCTTCATCGGCCGCATCCACGCGGCAGGGGCGGCGAAACCGTTCGCCGAGCGTCCGGCGCTAAACATCGCCACCTTCGGCACCGAGCCTCGCGACTGGCTGCTGGCCCACGAATTCCTGCCGCCTGAACTGGTCACGCCGTGGAAGAGTGTGGTCGACCAGGCGCTGGAGGGCGTCGCGCGCTGCTACGAGCGGGCGGGGGACGTGTCCCTGATCCGCCTGCATGGCGACTGCCACGGCGGCAATGTGCTGTGGACGGACGCCGGCCCGCACTTTGTCGACTTCGACGATGCGCGCACCGGGCCGGCGGTGCAGGACCTGTGGATGATGCTGTCCGGCGAGCGCCAGGACATGGTGCGCCAGATGGGCGATATCCTGGCCGGCTATGAGGACATTCGCGAATTCGATCCGCGTGAACTGTACCTGGTCGAAGCCCTGCGTACCTTGCGCCTGATTCATTACTCCGCCTGGCTCGCCCGCCGGTGGGACGATCCCGCTTTTCCTGCCGCCTTCCCCTGGTTTAATACCCAGCGCTATTGGCAGGACCGTATTCTCGAATTACGCGAACAAATAGCGCTGATGGATGAACCGCCGCTATGGCCGGTTTAAATTATTTTAAAACCTATATTTAAATGAAATAGTCGTTGTCTATTCGTTCAACATTATGGGCGAATAAGCAACGACTTTAATTTTTTGGAAATAGTGTTGCTCCGCACTAGATTGCGGAACTCCGCTGCGCTTCGTACGTGTTTCCCTCATCTCCCTCTGCGTACCTGGTCAAGGCGCGTTACAATTACTTACGAAATCCTACAAGTGATTTACCAATGTGTTGCAGTGCACACTTGAGTTTTCCTTGATTGGTAAGCAAAATTTTGTAAGTTTCAGATTAATGAGGTTTTCATGCAAATCCAGCGCGTTCCGCCGTTGCTGCAGGGCGTAGTTGATGTCCGTAACTGGATTGTTCAGAATATTCCTACATCGTCGTCGATGGTGGGGCATGATTTATTTTTAAAGATCGGCAGTGATTTCTTTTCCGGTAAAACTATTGAACTTGAAAGTCTTGTAAAGGAAATCCCGCACGCCGATGCCGAAGTGCGCGAGCACATCGCGGCGATGGTGCAGGGCGGATTACTGGCAGAGCAGACCTTCAGCGACGGCCATGCCAGCCGCGTGGTGCCGACCGAGCGCTTTGTCGAGCTGCTGAAGCAATACCAGACCAAGTTCGAGAGCCATTTCATCCTGCGCAAGGATTTGCGCGAGCGGCAGTTGCTGGCTTCCGCGCCGGACGCCCGCCTGCAGCGCCTGGTCGATACTCTGTACGACCATTTCCACGATATCGGCTGGCTTTACCTGCACAATTTCGGCGGGATCTGCTTCCTGATGTCCTCGCTCGTGCGGCGGGTGGCGCTGGCTTATGGCTTCAAGGCGCGCCTGGAATCCTGTCACGTCGAGATTCGCGGCGACGAGCGGGCCTTCATGCTGGGCAGCCCGGGCTACGCAGCGCCGGGGCAGATCGAGGGGCATGCCGTTTGCATCATCGATGATGCGATTTTGGTCGACTTCGGCCTGGGCAACGTCCGCCGCGGTTTCCGCCGCGACTTCTACTGGGGGCTGGCTTGCCCCTATGCCCCGCATGACGCCGTGATGGCCCACATGCTCCTGCCGCAGGGCGAGACCGTCACCTGGAAAAACGACTGGCAAACCCCGGACGGCCCGGCCGAATTCGCCAAATACGAGGCGCTGGTCGAGCAGCTTTTTGCCGGCTACGTCGACCGCTTCGGCTGAGCGATCCAACCTTTTTGTCCGCCGCGTCCTTGCGGCGGGCCCTTCCCTGCAATTCATTAAACAACCCGTTCACCTTCGGCTTTGATGCGCGCCGTCGGCGCTGGCCCAAATCCAGGTATACGCCTTCGTTTAAAATGGTATATGATGGTCATCATGAATATGAAGCCATCCAAGCGCCCAGCCGTTAGCCGTAAGGAAGAAACCCATGAGCGTATCGTGGAGGTGGCCTCACGTGCCATCCGCCGCTCGGGCTATGGCGGTACCGGTGTGGCCGACATCATGAAGGAAGCGGGGCTGACTCATGGCGGTTTTTATGCGCACTTCGAGTCTCGTGATGCTTTGCTGGCTGAGGCCGGCGACCGCGCGGGAGCCGAATCGGTAGCGATGGCAGCGCGGGTAGCGGCTGCGGCGCCGCACGGAAAAGCGTTGCAGGCGATGATGCAGGCCTATTTATCCCCGGATCACATTGAGGCAATTGAAACCGGCTGCCCCGTCTCCGCCCTGGGTTCAGAAATGCCGCGTCAGGCGCCTGAAGTCCGGCGCGCCGCAACCATCCATATCAAGGAAATGATAGATCTGTTCGCCCGGCAGTTGCCCGACTGGGGGCAGCCGCAGGCGCATGAGCAGGCGATGGCCCTGGTCTGCGCCTTGATCGGCACCACCATGGTGGCCCGCGCGGTGGACGATCCGAAATTGTCAGAAGCGCTCTGTGCGGCGGCATTGAAGCAATTTATACCCCTTGCCAGCTGAGGCAGGTGACGACGGCAATCGACGCATTTTTTTTTGCCAAGGAATATGATGGTTATCATATTCTGTGCCACTTCAGGCGCTGAAAAGCGTCCATTGAATTGAAAGGAAACACCATGAAAAACAAGATTGCGCTGGTCACAGGAGCCTCATCAGGAATCGGCGAATCCACCGCAAGGCATCTGGCTGCAGCAGGCTATACGGTATACGGCACCAGCCGCCGCGGCGCGCAAGCGGGCCAGCGCGGGTTCAACATGCTGGCACTGGATGTGACTAGCGATGCCTCGGTCGAAGCCGCTGTCGCAACCGTAATGCGACGGGAAGGGCGCATCGACCTTTTGGTGAATAACGCGGGTTTCGGTGTTGCACCGGCCGGGGCCGAGGAAAGCTCAATCGAACAGGCACAGTCCATCTTCGACACGAATTTTTTCGGTGTTATACGCATGACGCGTGCTGTGCTGCCGTACATGAGAGCGCAGGGAAGCGGTCGCATCATCAACATCGGATCCGTGTTGGGCTTTCTGCCGATGCCATATGGGGCGCTGTATGCCGCCAGCAAACATGCCATCGAAGGCTATTCGGAATCACTGGACCATGAGTTGCGCAATTGGGGCATCCGGACGGTGGTCATCGAACCGGCATACACCAAGACGCCGTTCGATGCCAACTTCCTGGAACCGGACGCGAAGCTCGAAGCCTACCGGGAAGTGTGTGCTGCGGTGAATAAGCGTGTGCAGGAAGTTATGGCGGGCGCCGAGGGGCCGGAAGTGGTGGCCGAGGTCGTGCTGAAAGCGGCAGAGGCGCCGATACCAAAACTGCGTTATACCGCCGGCAAAGTCGCAGGGCGGCTGCGCCTGCTGCGCACTTTTGCTCCAGCTGGCTTGCTGGATTCCGGTGTGCGCAAGGATCTGCGGCTGGCGTCGTGAGCCGCAACCATTGGCTGATGCTGACGAACGGGCATGGCCGCCCCTACTTATCTGAGGATAAAAATGCTACTTGAACCCTTCTCATTGCGCAGCATCATGCTTAACAACCGCGCCGTGATGTCGCCGCTCACACGCAGCCGCGCCGTCGACAACAATACGCCTAACAGCTTGATGGCGACCTACTATTCACAGCGCGCAAGCGCCGGCCTCATCATCACAGAAGGGACATCGCCATCGCCAAATGGGCTGGGGTACGCGCGGATACCCGGCCTCTTCAATGATGAGCACGTGCGAGCCTGGAAACTTGTGACGGATGCAGTCCATGCCGGTGGCGGCAAGATCGTCGTGCAGCTTATGCATACCGGTCGCGTCAGCCACACGGCTAACTTGCCGGCCGGCGCAGAAGTGGTGGGGCCGTCCAGCGCGGCCTGTCCAGGCGAAATGTGGACGGATGCCCAAGGTAGCCAGGCGCATACGCCGCCACGCGCGATGAGCAAAATCGACATTGAATCAGCCATCCATGAGTTTGCAACGTCAGCACGCCTGGCCATCGATGCAGGATTTGATGGCGTCGAGTTACACGCCGCGAATGGTTACTTGCTCGAGCAATTCCTGAATGCCAATGTCAACCTGCGAACGGACGAATACGGTGGCACGGCCGAACGGCGCAACCGGTTCGTGCTTGAGGTGGCGCGCGCTGCCGCAAAGGAAATCGGGTCGGAGCGAGTTGGCATCCGTTTCTCGCCCCATGGCGCCTTCAACAGCACCGGCGCCTTTGCCGGAGTGGATGAGCAGTATCAGGCACTCGCAAGGGAGCTTTCTGCGCTTGGCCTCATGTACATGCATGTCCTTGATCATTCGGCGATGGGTGCGCCCCAAGTCCCGGCCAGGCTGAAGGTTGATCTGCGAACTGCGTTCAATGGCCCGTTCATCCTGGCGGGTGGATTCGATAAGCGCAGTGCGGAGCAAACTTTGTGGGACCGGCGCGCCGATCTGATCGCGCTGGGCCGGGCTTTCCTGGCGAACCCGGATCTGGTCGAGCGCATGCGGCAGGACGCGCCGTTGAACACTCCCGACCCTGACACGTTCTACACGCCGGGAGCCCAGGGCTATACGGATTATCCGACGCTGGCAGGCTAATTCCATGAAGCTTACTTTTCGGAGTCTTGCAATCCTGGCGGCGCTGCTCTTCTTCTGCCTGGCGTTCGTATGGATGTTTGCGCCCAATCTGCTGCTGTCGGATTGGGGTGTCGAATTGACATCGTCGGTGGCAATTATTGGCCGCCGCGCCTCGGCCTTATATGCGGGTATCGCCGTGATGTTCTTTGCCGCCAGAAACGCAGAGCCATCGCCAGCCCGATCAGCATTGAGCAAGGGTTTTATGGTCGCCTGTCTGATGCTGGCTGTGCTGGGCGTTTTTGAGCTCACCGCAGGCCATGTAAAGCCAGCCATTTTGATCGCCGTCGCTATTGAAATCGCGTTCACACTCGGCTTCCTGTATGTGGGCTATGCGGTGCCCGCGCATTCTGGAGTCCAAGGAATGACCTCGCTGCAAAGAAAGAAAAGATGAAAGCACTTATCCTGAAACGTTATGGCGGACTAAACCAGGTCGCGCTGGCCGACATCCTCCGGCCCACAATCAAGCCGGACGAAATTCTCGTCCAGGTTCATGCTGCGGGCCTGAATCCGATCGATTACATGATTTCGAAGGGAACGTTCAAACCCATCCTCCGCTTTCAGCTGCCTGCCGTGATGGGGAGTGATCTGTCCGGTGTTGTGGTCGAGGTTGGCAGCCGGGTGACGCGCTTCAAGCCGGGAGATGGAGTCTTCGCCAGCATCTTCGATCTGGCTGGTGGCGCGCTCGCGGAGTATGTGGCTGTACCCGAGAGCGCTGCTGCGCTTAAGCCCGCCAATCTCGACTTCGTGCAAGCGGCTTCGATTCCGATGGTTGGACTGACGTCATGGCAGGCGCTGAAGGAACGCATGCAGCTGAAGCCCGGCCAGCAGGTATTCATTCCGGCAGGTTCCGGTGGGATAGGCACATTCGCGATTCAGCTTGCGAAGCACCTTGGCGCAAAGGTTGGGACGACCACGAGCACGGGAAACGTGGAACTGGTAAGAAGCCTGGGCGCAGATGAAGTGATCGATTACAAAAAGCAGGAATTTGAAGAAGTGCTGCGGAACTACGATGCGGTGCTGGGTACCACCAGGGGCGACGCGCTCGAGAAGTCTCTTCGGGTATTGAAACCCGCAAGCTCCGTGGTCTCCCTGATCGGTCCACCGGACGCTGCTTTCGCACGTGCGCGCGGCATGAACGCCTTCATGACCTTCATCTTTGGTTTGCTGAGCCGGAAAATCATCCGCCTCGCGCGAAACGCGAGGCTGAATATTCCTTCCTCTTTGTACGCCCGGATGGCCGGCAACTTGGCCAGATTGCTGAGTTGCTGGAAGCGTCGCGCATCCGTCCGGTAATTGACCAGGTATTCCCGTTCGAGCAGGCGAAGGAGGGACTTGCCTATCTCGAAAAGGGGCGCGCCAGAGGAAAAGTCGTTGTACAAATGG
This sequence comes from Pseudoduganella sp. UC29_106, assembly GCF_044055365.1. NCBI lineage: Bacteria > Pseudomonadati > Pseudomonadota > Betaproteobacteria > Burkholderiales > Oxalobacteraceae > Pseudoduganella > Pseudoduganella sp. UC29_106. Next base: position 1,823,288 of record NZ_CP171977.1, read on the forward strand.
TGAGTACGTAGCAGCCATCAGCTTTAGTCACGGCGTGCGCGGGCTCGCCAGTAACAAACCTCAATCATGGAGACCTTTGCTATGCATACTTTGAAACAGTCATTTGCTGTCGGACTAACGTTGGCAACGGCATTCCTGTCGTCGGCAGCGTGGGCTGACGATACATCACCCGCAGGTCTGTGGAAGAACGTCGATGATGTGACGGGCAAGCCAAGGGCGCTGATCCGTATTACCGAGTCAAATGGCGCACTTCAGGGCAAGATTGAAAAGGTCTTTCCCGCTCCGAACGAGAGCCAGAATCCGAAATGCGAAAAATGCGAAGGTGCAAACAAGGACGCACCGATAATCGGCCTGGTCATATTGAGTGGGCTGAAAAAAGACGGCGATGAATACAGCGGTGGTCAGATCCTCGACCCGGACAATGGCAAGACCTATCGCAGCAAAGTTCAGTTGAGCGAGGGCGGCAAGAAACTGAGCGTGCGCGGATACATCGGAGTACCAATGCTGGGCCGATCGCAGACCTGGGTACGGCAGGAATAGGGGGCTGGAATGGCGAGGGGGCATGCTATGATAACTTTGTTATAGTTCTGCTCCCAATCCAAATGACCCCTGCCGACTCCCTCTCGGACCCACGTACGCGCCTTGTTGAAGCCACTATCCGATTGCTGGCGAGGAGCGGGCCATCCGAAGTGAAAGCCCGCTCCGTATCGAGCGAAGCAAAGTTATCCACCATGGGAGTTTATACCCACTTCGGCGGGGTGCCCGAATTGCTGCAGGCCGTGGCCGATGAGGGCTTTAGCCGGCAGGCGCTGGTCTTCGGCAGGCTGCCGCTGACGGACGACCCGATGGTCGACTTATGTGCAATGGCGTTGGCCTGCCACGACTTTGCGCGGCGTAATCCCCATCTGTATGACCTGATGTTCGGACTGTCTATTCATGGCCGATACAGCCCGTCGCGCGGAACGGTGGAACCCATTCTAAGTGGACAGTCAGCATCCTTTCGCACGGCCTACGCCTTCCTGCTCCAGGGCTGCGCACGCCTGGTAAATGCCAAGTGTGTGCGCAAGGCGGATCCAGATTTCATTGCGCTGCAGTTCTGGAGTGCATTGCACGGCTTCATTATGCTGGACCTTGCCGGACACTTCGCTCACACGGCTTCTCCTTCCGCCGACGTGCTGGTGCCGATGTGCGTGAACCTGGTCGTCGGGCTTGGGGCGAAACGCGATAAGGCAGAATCCTCTGCCGTCGGGGCCCAGGCAATGTGGGCGGCTAATCAAAGCAGCAAAAACGGCAAACCCCGCAACAAATAAGTGACCGCCGCAACAAATGGTGCGGCTGTCGCCTTGAATTCGGAAAATAACAGTGTTATTGTTAAGTATAACGATGTTATTCTTATCGGCAGTTGACTAGAGGAGACAAGACATGAAGAACACAAAGATCCGCGCCGGCGGGTTAGAGGTGGAGAGCCGTGGCGCAGTGTTGATTGTGCGGCTGGACGGCGGCCCACACGGTCTGATGGGGCTGGAAATGGCAGATGGGCTGGCGGCGTTTATCGACGAGATCGAGTCCGATCGTTTGGTCAAAGCTGTGGTGCTCACGGGAACACATCCGGGACGATTCATCGGCCATGCCGATGTACGCTGGCTGCAGGAGGGAGGCACCACGCTGCCAGCTATCGCACGTGGCATGACGTCGGCGGTAGCTCGCACTGCCGCCACTGTCAGGCGCATGCCGCTTGTCGCTCCAGTGGCTTTCATTACGCCGCTGGGCGGCGCCATGCAGCTCGACAAGCTGCACGAGACTTTCATGCGCATGAACCGTTGCGATGTGATTTTCATCGCCGCCCTGAATGGCTCGGCGCTGGGTCTTGGCAGCGAACTGGCCCAAGCCTGCGATGTGCGCTTGATGGCAGATGGCGACTACTTCATTGGGCAGCCCGAAGTCCTGCTGGGCATTCCGCCCGGCGGCGGTGGCACACAACGGCTGACGCGCCTGGTCGGCGCCCATCGCGCGCTGATGATGATGCTCGAAGGGCGGCCCGCGTCACCGGCCAAGGCCCTTGAAATCGGCCTGGTCGACGAGGTGGTGGCTCCCGACGAACTGATGGAGCGCGCGGTGGCGTTGGGACATTACCTGGGATCACGCCCACGCGACGCCATCGGCACCATCAAACGCGCGGTCTATCTCGGCGGCTCGATGTCGCTGGAGGAAGGCATGCATGTGGAGCGTACCGAATTCATGTCAGTGCTGCCGGGCGATAGCGCGCAGTCGTTGATGATCGAGTACATGGAGCGCACCGAGCGCGACGGCGACTTGCCCTTGTACGACCCGGCCATCTACGACAAGGCACTGAAGTATGGCCACTTTCCCTTCACCAGCAGCCAGACTTCCGAATAGACGCCATGCACGAGACTTCCAACAAATTTATCCGCCGCGATATTCGCTTCAGTTCAGGCGAAGCGTTCTGCTCGGCATGGTTGTATCTGCCAGTCGGAGTCGAACGGCCGCCGGTGGTGGTGCTTGGGCATGGGCTGGGCGCCGTCCGCGAAATGCGCCTGGACGCCTATTGCGAACGCTTCGCCGCAGCGGGAATCGCGACACTGGCCTTCACTTACCGTTATTTCGGTGACAGCGGCGGTGCGCCGCGCCAGTTGATGTCGGTGCGGCGTCAGCTCGAGGACTGGGATGCGGCGCTGGATTTCGTCAAGGTCTGCCCGGAGGTCGATGGCGGCCGCGTTGCGATCTGGGGCAGTTCCTTCGGCGGAGGTCACGCGATCCAGGTCGCCAGTCGTCACCCCGAGCTGCGCGCGGCGATCAGCCAGTGCCCGTTCACCGATGGATTTGAGTCGGCTGCTGCATTGGGTGTGCGTGCCTCGCTGCGGATGACGCCCGTGGTCATGCGGGACTTCGCTGCGCGACTGTTTGGGCGGCCGCCGGTAATGGTCCCGATCGCGGCGCTGCCTGGCCAGCCGGCTTTGATGAATGCTCATGACGCCTTGCCCGGGTATCTGGCACTGATGCCAAAGGGGCTGACTTTTATCAACCGGGTGGCGGCTCGCGTGATCCCGGAAATTGTCAGCTACCGCCCCGGCCGTCGTGCAGCCAAAGTCAAGCTGCCCATTCTGTTTTGCGTCAGCCGGACCGACACTGTGACGCCGCCGGAACGCACCCTGGCAATGGCCGGCCGCGCACCGCTCGGCGAGATCAAGCTCTACGACTGCGGCCACTTCGACTTCTACCTGGGCGAGCACTTCGAACGGGCGGTGTCGGATCAGACGAACTTCCTGTCGCGGCACTTGCTCGCGCGGTCAGCACATTGAGCGGCGGGACTAAACAACGTCTTCTTTGAAAGAGTAATGATGCGATTTTCCAAACTTCCAGATATGCGCGCGGCGCAGGTACCGGCGGGACCTTGCATTGCCGATGCCACGACCAGCCTGTCTAACAGCGACTTCCATTCAAAGGTGTTGGTGGCAGCCGGCTCTTCTCCGAACTCGGCATCGGGGCGGGCGATGTGGTGGCCATCATGCTGCCGAACCAGGTCGAGTTTGTGGTGGCGATGTTTGCCGCATGGCGGCTGGGTGCCGCCATCACACCGATCAACCCAGCCCTCACGGCAACTGAAGCGATCCATCAGATGAGCGATTCCGGCGCGAAGCTGCTGATCAATGTCAGCGGTGTGGCAGTGATTGACCATGTGCAGGCGCTGCCTGCGGCCGCGCTGAATGGTGAAGTGCAGTATGGTGCCAAGTATGCCGCGCAGCCGGCCGATGATGCGGCTGCTCTCGCGCTGCTGATCTATACCAGCGGCACCACCGGCCTGCCAAAGGGCGTGATGCTGGATCATGCCAATATCGAAGCGATGGCGGACATGTCGCGCCAGGCCATGCAGATCGCATCTACGGATCACTGCTTGCTGGTGCTGCCTCTCTTCCATGTCAACGGCATCGTTGCCAGCATCCTCACGCCACTGTCGGCCGGCAGCCGGGTCACTATCCGTACGCGCTTCGACATCGAGACGTTTTTCGCCGATGTCGAGCAACTGCGGCCTACGTACTTTTCGGCCGTCCCGACCATCTATGCCTTGCTCAACGCCTTGCCCGAGCAAGTGAAGCCGGACGCTTCCAGCTTGCGTTATGGCATTTGCGGCGCGGCGCCAGCATCGGCCGAATTGCTGACGAGCTTCGAGTCGCGCTACGGCTTCCCGCTGGTTGAGGGCTATGGTCTGTCGGAGGGAACATGCGCATCGACCATCAATCCCTTTAATGGTGTACGCAAGGCCGGAACCGTGGGAGTGCCGTTTCAAGGCCAGCGTATCGCGATCGTGGATGCCAGTGGCCGCCGCCTCGCGCCTGGTGCTACGGGGGAGGTGCTGGTGCAGGGCCCAAACGTCATGCGCGGCTATGTGGGCAAGCCGGAAGAGACGAAGAAGACCATCGTTGACGGCTGGCTGCACACCGGCGATCTCGGGCGCATCGATGCGGACGGATACCTTTCCATCGTCGGGCGCCTGAAGGAAATGATTATCCGAGGCGGGGAGAATATTTATCCCAAGGAAATCGAGGATGCGCTGACCGCCGCGCCCGGTGTGCTGGAAGCAGCGGTGATCGGCGCGCCGCATGAGACTCTGGGTGAAATCGTCATCGCCTATGTTGCCTATCGTGCTGGGCATGCCGGCACGCTGGCGGAACTGAACGAGCACTGTGCAGCGCGCTTGACTCGCTACAAGCGGCCGGCGGCTATCCATGTTATTGGCAGCTTGCCCAAGAACGCCGTCGGCAAGATCGACAAGCTGAAACTTCGCACTATGTGGGAACAGCAATCAACATGAAGAGGCCGGCGATCTTCGTGACTGGCGCTGCTTCCGGAATCGGCCGCGCCTGTGCCGAACTGTTTGCGCAGCGCGGCTGGTTTGTCGGTCTATACGACCTGGATGCGAAAGGCGTGGCCGGGGTCGCCGCCACGCTGGGCGAGGGCAATGTTGTTTGTGGCACGTTGGACGTCAGGGATTCCGGCGCATGGGAGCGGGCGCTGGCACATTTCTGGACGCATAGCGGCCACCGGCTCGATGTGCTGCTCAATAATGCGGGCGTATTGACAGCCGGGCATTCGAGAAAGTGCCGCTAAGCAGGCACCGCGCAATGCTGGATGTGAATGTGGACAGCATGATTGTCGCTTGCCACAGCGCCTTCCACTATTTGCAGCAGACGCAGGGAGCACGGGTGATCAACATGGCGTCGGCCACTGCGATCTATGGCCAGCCAGAGCTGGTGACCTACTCGGCAACCAAGTTCGCAGTGCGCGGATTTACTGAGGGGCTTGACCTCGAATGGAGCCGGTATGGCATCCGCGTCAGCGACATTTGGCCGAGCTTTGTGAAGACCGGAATGGCTACTGGCTTCGACCGCATCGCCAGCGCCAAATCACTGGGCATTCGACTGACCCCAGACCACGTCGCTGCCATCGTGTGGCGATGCGCAACAACGCGGCGACGCATCCACAAAACACATTGGACCGTCGGTCTCCAGGCCGGATTGCTCTCTCTCGGCAGTCGCATCGCACCGACGGCAGTCACACGGTGGATCGTTCGGAAATTAGCACTATGAACCATATAAGAAAAAACGACATTCGCACCATAGGAGACAAAATAAAATGCAAGGCAAGAAGCTTATCACCACCGTTGTTGCAGCGTTTCCAGCTGCATTGAGCTACTGCGGCGCCGTTCAGGCCGATGACCAGGAGAATAACGTCGTCAGGATTGGATATGCCAACGTCCATTTCAATCTTCAATCCGGCGATTTGACGGGACCACCGGGAACGACGCCGCCGGGGTCTTCGAATCGGAGCCAAGGACCTGGACATCCTGGCGATCAGCTACGAACGGCGTCTCTCCAGCAGTTGGGCGCTTCAGTTCCAGGCCGGTATCCCGCCAACGCTTACAGCTGTTGGGGCAGGGGCCGCGACGCCGGTAGGAACTGTCGCAAAAGCACGCATCTGGTTTCCGACCGCTATGGTGCGTTACACCTTTGCCGACTTTGGGGCCATCAAACCATATGTGGGCATAGGCATGACCTACACGTTTTTCACCGAGCAGCAGTCAAGTCCAGCCTTTACGGCCGCACTTCAAGGTACCAACAGTTCGATCAGATTGAAGAGCGATTGGGGGCTTTATGCGAGGCTTGGATTTGAGTATCCGATTGACCAGCGCTGGTGCGTCAATATGGAATATTCCAGGTTCCGCCTGAAAACATCGGCCGCGGTTGTTACGCAGACGCCTGGCTTCGGGCCCATCACACGGCACGTCGCTATCAAAGACTCTCCGCAAATCTTTGGCCTGACCTTAGGGTATAAATTTTGACAGGCATGACCAGGATGGCATTCGACTTTGACTGGCTGGTGATCGGCTCGGGCTTCGGCGGCAGCGTCTCGGCGCTGCGCCTGGCGCAAAAAGGCTATCGCGTGGCAGTGTTTGAGCGTGGCCGGCGCTTTCGCGATGAAGACCTGCCCAAGTCGGCATGGCAACTGCACAGATTTTTATGGGCTCCCGCAATAGGCTTTAGGGGCGTCCTGCGGATGAAAGTGTTTCGCCATATCTTTTTTCCAAGCCAGTCCGGTGTCGGTGGCGGCAGCACGGTATATGGCGGTGTGCTGTACCGTGCCCGCCCGGAGTTTTTCGCAAACGCCCAGTGGCGCGAGCTTGCTGACTGGAAGGCGCTATTGCGGCCACACTACGATACGGCTGAACGCATGCTTGGGGTGCAGACCGTTCCATTCGACTCCACCAATCAACAGCTCGCCCGCGAGATGGCGCGACACTTCGGTGGCGATGATGGATTTGCCCGTTCTCCCACCGGGATATTCTTCGGCGAGCCGGGCAAGACAGTTAAGGATCCCTACTTCGGTGGTGAGGGGCCTGACCGCACGGGCTGTACGCGGTGTGGCGCTTGCATGGTGGGTTGCCGCACTGGTGCGGTGAATTCACTGGGGAAGAACTATCTGTGGTTCGCAGAGAAAGCTGGGGCTCAAATCCTGGCGGATCGCGAGGTAGTTGATGTCTGCCCGCTCGGAGCGCCCGATGGCAGTGAAGGCTACCGTGTGACCACGCGGCGCCCCGGAGCATGGTTCGCCACGAGTCGCGAGACTTTTACGGTCCGCGGAATTGTTTTCGCGGGTGGCGCATTGGGTACCAACGAACTTCTGGCCAACTGCAAGCTCGGCGGCTCGCTGCCCCGCGTCAGTGATCGTCTCGGGGAATTAGTGCGGACCAACAGCGAGTCTGTTCTCAATGTGCGCTTGCCTGCGGATCTCAAGACCTGGAACGATGTCACCGCCAGCAGCAGTGTGCATGTCGACCAGAATACCCACATAGAGTTTCTCACCTACGGGCGCAAGGCCGACTTCATGAGTCTGATGTACACGGTCCTGGTTGGCAATGGCAACCGAGTGACGCGGCCATTAAAGTGGCTGTCCAATATCGCCTTGCACCCGCTCCAATGGCTGAAGACCGTGTGGCCAGTCGGCTGGAGCCGGCACATGGTGACGCTGCTGGTGATGCAGACTTTGGATAACGCCATTGCGCTGCGACCCAGGAAGCGTTGGCTGGGGCGCGGCTACCGCCTCGTCACCGAGCAGAATCGCGACAAGCCAAATCCCACCTACATCGACGTGGCCAATAAGGCCGCCCAGTGGCTGGCGCGGCGTACCGGGGGCATCGCCCAAAGCAATGTGCTCGAAGCGCTGGCTAACATTCCGACGACAGCCCATGTGCTGGGCGGCGCCGTCATCGGTGCCGACGTTTCGACCGGTGTGATTGATCGGCATCTGCGCGTGTTTGGCTACCGCAACATGCTGGTCTGTGATGGCGCCGCGATGCCTGCCAACCCGGGTGTCAATCCAGCGCTCACGATCACCGCATTGGCCGAGTATGCGATGGCGCAGATTCCTGAAGTGCGTCCGGAGGGAAAGTACCAAGGCCGCAGCGCGTCGCGGTCCGCAACATCTGCATTTATGGAAGTCGAACACTGGAGAAACAAATGAAGGCATTCGTAATTGATCGTTATGGCAGTAAGAGTGTGGTTCACGCCGGAGAGATGCCGGAACCGGAGTTGCGAGACGATGATGTGCTGGTCCAGATCCACGCTGCCAGCGTCAATCCCCTGGACCTGAAAATACGCAGCGGCGCGCTCAAACTGGTGTTGCCTTACCGCTTGCCGCTAATACTCGGGAATGATCTGGCGGGGGTGGTGGTGCGTGTGGGGGCGCGCGTGCGGCGTTTCAAGCCCGGTGACGAAGTGTATGCGCGGCCGGCGCAGGAACGCATTGGTGCTTTCGCCGAATACATCGCAGTACGCGAGGATGCGCTCGCGCTCAAGCCGAAGACGCTGAACATGGACGATGCCGCGTCGATCCCGCTGGTCGGCTTGACTGGATGGCAGGCGCTGGTTGAGAAGGCGAACCTCAAGAAGGGGCAGAAAGTGCTGATCCACGCAGGCTCAGGCGGCGTCGGCACTTTTGCTATCCAACTCGCAAAGCAACTGGGGGCCCATGTTGCTACGACAACCAGTGCCGCCAATCGCGACTGGGTTAAGCGCCTGGGCGCCGATGTGGTCATCGATTACAAGCAGACAGATTTCGATACCATGCTCCACAACTATGACGTTGTGCTGGACACTCAGGGCGGCGCGACGCTCATGAAATCTGTCCGTGTACTCAAGCGGGGTGGCAGGCTGATTTCGATTTCCGGCCCGCCTGATCCAGACTTTGCCAGGGCGAGCGGGGCGTCGTGGTTCATCCGGCTGGCAATGGGCATGCTCAGTTACCGGATCCGCAAGCTGGCCAGGCAGCACCACGTGAATTATGCCTTCCTGTTCATGCGCGCGGATGGCGAGCAGTTGCGCAGCATTGCTGAGTTGATCGATGCTGGGGTCATCCGACCGGTGGTGGACAGGATCTTTCCTTTCTCAGCCACGCCGGATGCGCTTGATTATGTTGAGACAGGCCGGGCCAAAGGCAAGGTTGTTGTCAAAGTGAATACTTAGGCAAACTGGCCTAATTGCGGAAAAGGCGGGGAAACCTGCCTTTTCTTTCCCTCTGGGGCCAGGCTGCCCTGCTTGATAATGACAACTCAACCTATCAAGCGAGAGCCCTCATGCAAGCAAACCTGGACCAATCTTTTGAAGCAGACGATCTGGCAAGCCCGCACGAGGAGGAGCTCGCGCGTCCGGCGCGTGCCGAGGCGGAGCTGAAGGCGATCCAGGAAGCGATTGCGCGTGTGGAAGCCGAGGCGAAAGCCGCTTGCGCCGCCGAGAGCCGCGCCCATGCCGAAGCCCGTGCCCGTGCGCTGGCGGAAGACCGCGCCGCAATGGACGCGGAAGCCGCAGCCGCAGCGCTGCAGAATGCCCAGGCCGCAGAAGACGCCATTGCCGCCAACCGCGAGCGCCTGGAAACCCTGCGTGCCGCCGCATCGGCCAGCGTGGCCCGCGTGGAAGCGGTCAAGATGGAAACCGCCGAACTGCGCGCCCGCGTGGAAGCGGATATTGAAGTGCGCAAGGCCGCCGAAACCCGCGCCAGGGCGGAAGAGGAAAGCCGCCGCCGCGCCGCCGAGCAGGTGGCCGCCGAGGTGGAACTGACCGCCAAGGCCACCCGCGCCACGGAAGAATTGATGGCCCAGACCGAACAGGCGCGTCTGCAGGCTGTGGAGCGCGCCGCCGCCGTGCAGGCCGCAAAGGATGAAGTCGTGAGCATCGCGTCCGCCGATGCGCGCATGGCGACGCTGGCCCGCGAACGCGAGCGCCAGGCGCACGGCGCCCGCCAGACCGCGCAGCAACTGGCCCAGGCGGAAGCCGAGGCCCTCGAAGCGACCCGCCAGCGCGAGCGCGCCGACCAGGTGGTGCTGGAATCGTCGTTCAAGCGCGCCGCCGCTGAAGTGCGCGCCGCCGAGGACGCCCGTGCGCTGGCCCACCTGGAGCAGGAACGCGAGGCGATCGCGCTGGCCAAGGCGGAATCCGACCGCAGCGCCGCCGCATCGCTGCGCCTGCGCCTGCAAACCGAGAAGGAAATCCGCGACGCGGCCCAGCACCGCGAGCGCCTGGAATCGATGGCCGCGACCAGCGCCCAGGCCCGCCGCGACGCGGATGCACGCATCATTGCCGCCACCGAGGCGCGCATCGAAACCGACCGCCAGCTCTACGCCGTCGCCATGGCCCGTGTGGAAGCCGAGCAGCAGGCCGACTTCGACGCCCGCACAAAAGTGGAAGTGGAAGCCGTGGCCCTGGAGCAGGCCAAACTGCGTCAGGCTGCCGAGCTGGCCGCCGCCGAAGCGGCCCGCACCCAGACCGGGGAAGAACAGCGCGCAGCGCAACTGGCCGACGAGCGCGCTGCACTGGCCCGTGCGTCCGCAGCGCTGATCGCTGAACAGACTGCGGCGGAGCAGGTGGAACTGGCTGCGCAGGCCGAGCAGGTCGAGGCGCAGCAGGCTGCCAATGCGCTGGCCCAGGAGAAAGCTGCCGTTGCCGCCCGCCTGGCGGACGCCGAGCGTGCGCGCGTGGCTGCCGAGCAGGAAGCGATTGCCGCCATGAAGAACCGTATCGAGGAAGAAGAGCGCGCAGGCGCGGCGGCTGTTGCCCGCGCCGCGGCGGAGGCGGAGCAGGCGGAAGCTGCGCGCCGCAAGGCTGCTGCGGAAGCTGAGCTGCAGGCTGCGGCTGCGGCCCAGGCTGTGGCGACCCGTGGCCTGGCCGAACAGGCTGAGGCGGATGCGGCGGCCCAGGCGCAGGCGGCACAGGCCGTCACCGCACAAGCCCGTCTGGCGGAAGAGCTGGGCAAGGTGCAGGCGGAACGCGCTGCTGCTGAACAGGAAAAGGCTGCCGCGGCGGAAGCGCTGCTGGCGGCGGAACAGGAATTCGTGGCCGCCGAGCGCGCGACGCTGGCGCTGATCGATCAGAAGCTGGTGCAGCAGCGCGCGGCCAACGCGGCCGAAGTGCGCGCGGCCAAGGCGATCGAGGGACGCCTGGAAGCGGAGAAGGCGCTTGCCGCCAGGGCGCAGGATCGTGCCGACGCCGAGGAAGCTGCGGCGCAGGCTGGGCAGGACAAGCTGGCGGGCCAGCGCGCGCTGGTTGAAACCGCCCAGGCGCACGCCGAGATGCAGCGCAAGCTGGCCAATACGACTGCGGCCATGGTCGAGGCGAAGAAGGAATTGCTGGCGGTGGAGGCGCGTCGCCAGCAGGCGGCTGAGAAGGCGCTGGCGGGCATCCAGGCCAAGGTGGCTGTGGCCAGCGCGGCAGGATCGGCGGCCAACGTCGGCGCCTGCGCGCCGCTGCAGTTTGACAAAACCCGAGGCCCAAAGCTAGTGGCTGCCACGATGTGGCAGCCACTTGGGTTACGCCTCGGGTTTGGGTTTAAGGCGTCACCGTCACCCGACCGACAAAGTACTCGCTATCGCCAAAGCACTTGCTCGGCACGCCCTTATGCTGGGCATAGGTCAGCACCACGCGCTTGCCTGCGGCGGCGCTGAGCTGGGCGGCCAGCACATCATCGCGCACGGTGAATTCAAACTTCTCGGGAATCGCTCCCGGCATCGAGGACAGCAGGATCTCGCCCTCCCACGTCTTGCACAGCCATCCGCGCTTGGAAAACTTTTGCAGATAGCCGGCGCGTTCGCCCTCGGAATACGAGTAGTGCAGGGCGATCCAGGTATAGGCCGCGGCCAGCAGGATGAGGCCGAGCAGCAGGCCCAGGACAATGGTAATGATGCGCATGGTTCCCCGAGGGAGAGTTATCAACGGCGCAATCTTATCACTGCGCCACCAACTGTCTCTTGTAGCGCACCGAGGACCACAGCGAAATCACGATGAAGGCCACGCCGGACAGGCCCGTCACCCACTCGGCGATATGGTATTTCACGCTGGCGAACATGATCAGCGCCAGGATGCCGATGGCGTAGTGCGCACCGTGCTCCAGGTAGATGAACTCGTCCAGCGTGCCGCGGTGGACCAGGTAGACCGTCATCGAACGCACAAACATGGCGCCGATGGCCAGGCCCAGCATGATCACCACCACATCGCTGGTGATGGCAAAGGCGCCGATCACGCCGTCGAAGCTGAAGGACGCGTCCAGCACTTCCAGGTAGAGGAAGCCGCCGATGCCGCCGCGCTGGATCGCCTTGCCGACTTCACCGTCCGATTCCTCGCCTTCCAGCAGACCGCTGATCCAGCCCACCGCCACGTAGATGGCAATGCCGATCACGCCCGAATACAGCACGCTGAACTGCTTGGCTTCCGGCACCAGTCCGACGCAGAAGAGCACGGCCAGCAGGGTCAGCAGCACGGCCAGGCTCTCGGTGCCGTACTTGCCGACCTTTTCCTCGAACCAGTGGATCCAGTGCACATCCTTCTCTTCATCGAACAGGAAGTTCAGGAAGACCAGCAGCAGGAAGGCGCCGCCGAAGGCCGACACTTCCTCATGCACGCCCATCAGGTGCTTTGAATACTCATCCGGCGTGGTGGTCGCCATGGTCCACACGTCGGTCATGCCCAGTCCGGTCGCGGCGGCCACGATGGCCAGCGGGAACAGCAGGCGCATGCCGAACACGGCGACGATGATACCGACCGTAAGGAACAGCTTCTGCCAGAATGCATTCCAGTCCTTCAGCACGGAGGCATTGACCACGGCATTGTCGAAGGAGAGGGACACTTCCATCACGCCCAGCACCCCGGTGATCCACAGCGCCGTCAGCGCCGCGCCCAGCCCTCCATGGTTATATCCCCACCAGCCGGCACAGGCCATCAAAACGATGGTGACAATGAACGAAATGCGGAAATGCTTCATGCGGTCCAGCCCCTTTGCTATTTATTATGTAATGCGGCGATTATAATGGGCGATTGCCAACTCGGACGCACTTCCCAATGGACCTCGCTTACCTGCTGACTCCTCTGATTACCTGGATCACCGTCGGTCCAATCAAATTCCTGATCAATTCCATTCGCGCCCGCCGCTGGGCTTTTAATCTGGTCGGCAACGGCGGATTCCCGTCCAATCACAGCGCCGTGGTATCCAGCATGGCCACCCTGATCGCGCTGCGCGAAGGGATCGGCCATCCGGCCTTCGGCGTGGCCGTAACCCTGTGCTTCATCGTCATCATAGACGCCAACAGCCTGCGCCAGCACGTGGGCCGCCAGGCCGCAGCCATTAACCGCCTGGCTGGCGACGCCGCCGAACACAAGTGGCTGCGCGAACGCATGGGCCACACGGTGGTCGAAATCATCGGCGGCCTGTGCACCGGCGTGCTGGTCGGCTACGGCATCTTCACCGTCTTCGCCCGTTGAAATCCCACGGGGATTAATACACAAATGTATTAATCCCCGCCTGCATTGCAATCTCTCCAAATATCACCTGAAATACGGTTTATCCGCGATTTCAGCAGTCCATCCATTTATTCCCGCAGTCTGGTCGCTGATGAATTGACAGTCCCACGGGCTCCAAGGATACTCTGCGCCTTGCAGAAGTTCGCAATTTAATAAGATAAAAGTCGTTTCACCAAAAGCCCAAACCGTCTGGAGATTTCTATGTTGCGTAAAACCCTAATAGTCCTCGCCGTTGCCTCAGCGCTGACCGCCTGCGGCAAGTCAGACAAGGCGCCGGAAGCCGGCAAGGCCAGTGCTACCGCAAAGGCCGATGCGAAGGACGAGAAGAAGCTGGCGACATTGCAAATTGCTCCGGAAGACCTGGTCACGGTGGAATCGAACGCCCTGGCGACCGGTCCGGTGATTACCGGCTCCGTGCAGCCTGAGCGCAAGGCCGATCTGCGCGCCGAAGTGGGCGCCGTGGTCATGCAGGTATATAAAGAGAACGGCGAAGTGGTGAAGAAGGGCGACCTGCTGGTGCGCCTGGACGACACCTCGCTGCGCGACGCCATGAATTCCGCCCAGGAAGCGGTGCGCGCCTCCAGCCAGTCCCTGGAGCAATCCGAGCGCATGTTCCAGCGTAACAAGACGCTGCGCGCTTCCGGCATGGCTTCTGCCCAGGCCCTGGAAGACGCGGAAATCCGCCGCAACAATGCCCAGAGCGACCTGGCCGCCGCCAAGGCGCGCCTGGTGGCCGCCAACCAGCAGCTGTCCCGCACCCTGGTGCGCGCTCCGTTCGACGGCATCGTTTCCGAGCGCAAGGTGTCCAACGGCGACACCGCCCAGATCGGCAAGGAACTGGTGAAAGTGGTCGACCCGAACTCGATGCGCTTCGAGGGTCGCGTTTCCGCCGACAAGGTCGGCATCGTGAAGGCGGGCCAGAGCGTGCTGTTCGCCATCAATGGCTATCCGGGCCAGAACTTCTCCGGCAAGGTCAAGCGTGTGGACCCGGCCGCCAATCCGGTTACCCGCCAGGTCGAAGTGCTGGTGGACTTCACCGGCAACAGCCAGCCGCGCGTGGCCGGCCTGTTCGCCGAAGGCCGCATCGAAGCCGAAACGAGCTCGGTGCTGATGGTACCGGAATCGGCCCTGATCAAGCAGGGCGACAATACCTACGCCTGGAAGATCAAGAACAATGCCCTGCAAAAGATCACGCTGGGCGTCGGCCAGCGCGATGCGCGCTCCGGCAACTGGGCGGTGCAGACCGGCCTGGCGGTTGGCGACCAGGTGCTGCGCGCACCGGGTTCCGGCTTCCGCGATGGCCAGAAAGTCGAGCTGCAGACCCCAAAGGCGGTAGCGTCCGCTAACGGCACGGCCGCGGCGGCTGTCAGCAAAGGAAATTAAAACATGTTCTTGTCCAATTTCAGTGTCAAGCGCCCCGTCGCCATGATCGTGCTGATCGTGGCGATGATGGCGATGGGCCTGCTGGCCCTCTCCAAGCTGCGCGTCAACCAGAACCCGGACGTGGAAGTCCCGGTCCTGATCGTCAATATCCCGTATCCGGGCGCCTCGCCGGAAACCGTGGAGCGCGAAATCGTCAACCGCCTGGAAAAGTCGCTGCAGAGCATTTCCGGCGTGACCGATTCCTATTCCACCTCGCGTGAAGGCTCGGCCACCATCGAACTGCGCTTCAACTTCGACAAGAACCTGATCGAAGCGTCGGACGAGGTGCGCAACGCCATCGCGGCCGTGCGTTACAAGCTGCCGCTGGAAATGCGCGAACCGATGATCCAGCGCGTGGATACTTCGGCCCAGCCGATCATGCAGCTGTCGATTTCGTCGAAGAGCATGTCGCACGCGGGCATCTCGCGCCTGGCGGAAGACAAACTGGCCGACCGCTACCGCGCCATCGATGGCGTGGCCGTGGTCAACGTGAACGGTGCGCTGCGCCGTGAACTGTCCGTGCTGCTGCGCGCCGAAAAGCTGCGTGAATACAATGTCTCCGTGGCCCAGGTGGCCGACGCGCTGCGCATGCAGAACACCAACGCCCCGGTGGGCAAGGTGCGCGGCTCGCTGGAAGAGAAGAGCATCCGCCTGGTAGGCCGCATCGAGCGTCCGGAAGAATTCCAGGAAATCGTGGTCAAGCGCAACGGCGAACAGCTGATCCGCCTCGGCCAGCTGGCGACCATCGAGGACGGCTTCGCCGAAATCAATAACGTCAGCCTGCGCAGCGGCAAGGCCAATGTGGGCCTGTCCATCATCCGCTCGCGTGAAGCATCGACCGTCAGCGTGGCGACCGCCGTGCGCAAGCTGACCCAGGAAATCAACAAGGAACTGGACGGCCAGGCGTCGCTGGAAATCACCCAGGACGGCGGCGAGGACGCCCAGAGCTCCCTCAACAATGTGATCGAAGCGCTGGTGTTCGGCGCCGTGCTGACCATCTTCGTGGTGTACGCCTTCCTGAATTCCTGGCGTTCGACCCTGATTACCGCGCTGTCGCTGCCGACTTCCGTGGTGGCCGCCTTTATCGCGGTCTGGCTGTGCGGCTTCTCGCTGAACTTCATGACGCTGCTGGGCCTGTCCCTGGCGATCGGCGTGCTGATCGACGACGCCATCGTGGTGCGTGAAAACATCGTGCGCCACATGCAGAGCGGCAAGGACCGCCGCCGCGCCGCGCTGGAAGGCACCGCCGAGATCGGCCTGGCCGTGGCTGCGACCACCTTCTCCATCATGGCCGTGTTCATTCCGGTGGCCTTCATGCCGGGCATATCGGGCGAATGGTTCCGTCCCTTCGCGTTGACCGTGACCTGCTCGGTGGCCGTGTCGCTGTTCATTTCCTTCACGCTGGACCCGATGATGTCCGCGTTCTGGGGCGACCCGCCTGATTATCACAATGCGCCGAAGAAGGGCATCGGCAAGGTGCTGGACAAGTTCAACCACTGGTTCGACCATCAGGCCGACCGCTACGGCAAGGTGATCGCGTGGGCGCTGCACCACCGCCGCTGGATGGCCGTGATTGCCCTGTCCACCTTCGTGGCCGCGCTGTTCCTGCAAGGTAAGTTCGGCGGTTCCAGCTTCCTGCCGAAAGTGGACTTCGGCACCATCGCGGTCGAGGTGCGCACGCCATCCTCGTCCAGCCTGGACTACACCAAGATGAAGATGGACAAGGCGGCGCAAATCGCCCACTCCATCCCTGAAGTGAAGGCGACGTCGACCTACGTGAACCTCTCCGGTGGCCGTATCTGGATTGACATCGGCAAGCGCAAGGAACGCAAGCGCGACGCGACGGCCATCGCCATCGAGCTGCGCCAGAAGCTGGCCGGCCTGGTGGGCGGCGAGTTCGTGGTGCTGGAAGACATCAACAACGGCGCCCGCAAACCGGTGCAGATCGACTTCGTCGGCCCCGATTCGCGCAAGCTGATGGAACTCACCAACGCCTTCATGGAGAAGCTGCGCCAGGTGCCGGGCGCGGTGGACGTGGGCCTGTCCGAGCAGGATCCGAAGGATGAGCTGCAGATCGAACTGAATCGCGGCCTCGCCAATTCCATGGGCATTTCGGCCGGCGACGCCGCCCAGGCCCTGCGCGTGGCCTTCGCCGGTATCGAAGTGGGCGACTGGGTCGATCCGACCGGCGAAACCCGCGACGTGGCCGTGCGCCTGCATCCGGACGACCGCGTGAGTCCGGAAAACATCGAGCGCCTGCCGATCGGCGTATCGGGCACCAATATGATGGTTCCGCTCGACCAGATCGCCAAGATCACCATGGGCAAGGGCCCGTCCACCATCCGCCACAAGGATGGCAAGCGTTCGATTTCCGTGTCGGCCAACGTCGAAGGCCGTTCGCCGGGTGAAGTCACGACCGAAGCGCTGAAGATCGCCAAGGCCATGGATTACCCGCCGGGCTTCGGCCTGGACGTAGGCGGCGCCGGCAAGGACCAGAAGGAAGTGTTCACCCAGATGGCAATCTCGCTGGTGGCTGGTATCGGCCTGATGTATCTGGTGCTGGTGATGCAATTCGGTTCCTTCACGGCGCCGGGCGCGGTGATGCTGTCGCTGCCGCTGTCCCTGATCGGTGTGGTGGTGGGCCTGCTGCTGACCGGCGACACCCTGAACCTGATGAGCTTTATCGGCGTGATCATGCTGATGGGCCTGGTTGCCAAGAACGCCATCCTGCTGCTGGATGCGGCGCGCAAGCGTGAGGAAGAGGGCTACGGCCGCGAGGAAGCGCTGATGCACGCCGGCCGCATGCGTCTGCGTCCGATCCTGATGACGACCTTCGCGCTGATCGCGGGCATGATGCCGGTGGCGATCGGCATGGGCGAGGGCGGCGAGTTCTACCGTCCGATGGCGATTGCGATCATCGGCGGCACCGTGACCTCGACCCTTTTGACCCTGCTGGTCGTGCCGACCTTCTATGACAGCATCGAGATCGCCAAGGACCGCATGATTGCCAAGTTCAACCGCCGAGCCGAACGCTTCCCGGTCGCGCTGGCTTTCCTGATGACCTTTGTCGAGGCCATCCTGGCACTGACCTTCATCCGCCTGGTGTTCCGCCTGCTGATGAAGCCGGTCAACATGGTGCTGCGCCGCGGCAGCAAGCCAGCCGCAGTATAAGAAAACTGTTGGTTTGCCGCGAAAAAGGACCTTCGGGTCCTTTTTCTTTTGCTGCGCGGAAATTAAAAGGACAGTCGTTCTCCTTTTAGTGTATGCTTCGGTTCCCGCTCCCCGACTTCGGCGCGGAGATTGCCTAAAGATTAATAATTATGTTGCGAGACTCCACCTTGAACCCAAAGTATATTTCCCTGCTCATCGCGGCTGCCCTGGGCGCCGTTTCCCTGTCGGCCAATGCATCCGGCTACCGTTTCGGCTCGCAGAGCGTGTCCTCCCAGGGCACGGCTGAATCCAACGGCGCCGAAGCGGCTGACGCTTCCACCGTCTTCGCCAACCCTGCCGGCCTGACCCGCCTGGAAGGCACCGAGATCATGGGCGGCATTACCGCCGTCGTACCGCACTCGACCTTCTCCGATTCCGGTTCCAAGCGCTTCACCGGCACTTCGTCCGGCGGCCTGACGACCCAGGATGGCTATGCACCGGACGTAGTGGCCGCTCCTTCGCTGTACGCCAGCAAGAAGATCAACGACCAGTGGACCGCCGGCTTCGGCCTGTTCGTGCCTTACGGCACCAAGCTGGACTACGACAACAACTGGTCCGGCCGTTACGCGCTGACCCGCGTCAAGCTGGAATCGATCGCGCTGAACCCATCCGTGGGCTTCAAGCTGAACGAGCAGCATTCCTTCGGCTTCGGCGTGACCGCCCAGCATATGAAGGCCAAGCTGGGCCAGGGCGTTGACGTGCCAGGTTCGATCGCTGCCCTGACCGGCACCCCGCAAAGCGCTGCACTGCTGAAGGCCATCGTGGCGGCCGGCGGCAATCCTGCCGCCCTGGCAACCGTGAAAGACGGCCATGGCGAGATGGACGGCAAGGACTGGGGCTTCGGCTGGAACATCGGCTATCTGTTCACGCTGGACCAGAACACCCGCTTCGGCGTGGCCTACCGCTCCTCCATCAAGCAGGAGCTGAAGGGCAATGCGGTATGGGACTTCAACGTGACCAGCGACCAGGTGGTCAACAAGATCATCGCCGCCAACTCGGGCAAGGCGAATTCCGCTGCGCTGGTGGAAATCCGCTCGCCGGAAACCTTCTCCATCAATGGCTTCCACCAGATCGATTCCCAGTGGGCCGTGATGGGCGATGCGACCTGGACCCGCAACTCGCGCATGCAGAACATCGACATCCAGTTCCCTGGCACCGTGCAGGGCGACGAGGTGATCCGCCAGCAGTGGAAGAACACCTGGCGTTTCTCCGTCGGCGCGAACTACAAGCTGAACGATAACGTGCTGCTGCGCGGCGGCCTGGCCTACGACCAGGGCCCGGTGCCGAACGCCACCCTGCGCCACCCGGCGCTGCCGGATGAGGACCGCACCCAGCTGTCCTTCGGCGCGAACTGGAAGCTGTCGCCGAATTCTTCGATCGACCTGGCTTACTCCTACCTGCACTTCAAGGATGCCGAGGGCAATTACAAAAACACTTGCTCTCCGCTGACTGTTGGCTGCACGGGCAATGGCGAACTGACCAAGGGTACCTGGCAGACTCACCTGTCGCTGATCGGCCTGGCTTACAACTACAAGTTCTAAGTTATAGGCGGAGCGTAGACGGCGGATCAATGATCCGCCCTACGCGCCTCGTTGGCGCATATGCGTCCGTGATCATTTTGTCCGACGCGCGGCGTAGGGCGGATCGTTGATCCGCCGCATAACCGGCTTCCGCCTCTGCGCGGACGCCGGTTTTTTATTGCCTCAATATGTTGGCCGGCGGTCGCGGGTGGACGTGTTGCGGCTGTCGTCGCGGTCGGGAACGGTGCCGCTCGTTCCCGATGGCGGGGTGGACGTGCCCGGCGTGGCGCTGGTGCCGGAGGTGCCGGATGTGCCACTGGTGCCCGAGGTGCCGCCGGGCGTGGTGCCGGTGGCGCCCGTGCCGCCCGTGGTGCCCGATTCGCCGGCGCCGCCGCCGGTGCCCGGACCGGCATTCTCGGCCGGCGGCGTCACAGGTGCGGGCGCCGTGCCGGTGCCGCCGGTGTCGGGCGTGGTGCCGGCGCCGGACGTGCTGCTCGGTGGGTTGTTGGCGCTTTCAACGTCGCGGTTCTTGCAGCCGCCGAGCATGGCCGCGGCCAGGGCGGCGCCCGCCAGCAGGGCGGTGGTGGTGCGTGTTGCAATCATTGGGATTTCCTTTCAAACAGCCGCTAGGGTGCGAGGGTGCGCAGCAGGGCAGGGATTTCTGCGGAGATTTCGCGCGCCAGATAGCCCAGCACGCCATAGCGGATCGATAGTTGCTCGCCGGTGGAAGCATGCAGGGCCACGCCCCAGGCCGCAGCCTGGGCCAGCGTCGCGCCGCGTGCCGACAGTCCGGCGATGATGCCGGCCAGGACATCGCCCGAGCCGGAGATGGCCAGGCCGACGTTGCCGCCCCGGTGCTGCCACAATTTGCCTCCCGGGGCAGCCAGCACTGTGGTGGCGCCTTTCAGGGCCACCACGGCGTTCCAGCGCGCTGCGGCCTGGGCAGCAGCGGCATGCGGTTCGTGTTCGATGGCGCTGCGCTGGGCGCCCGTGACGCGCGCCATTTCGCCGGCATGGGGCGTCAGCAGCACGCTGCCGGTGAAGCGGAACTGTTCCCAGTCCACCGGATCTTCCAGCAGATGTGGCTCGCGCGGCGGACACAGCGCGGCCAGCGCGCCGGCGTCCAGGATCAGCGGCGTGCTGCCCAGGCGGGGCAGCAGCGCGTGCACCAGCTCGGACGTGGCCACCTCATCCTGCATGCCGGGGCCGATCAGTACCGCGTCCGCTTTCGAAGCCAGTTCGGCCAGGCGGCGCGTGCTGTCGGCCGTGAAGCCGCCGGCCGCCGTTTCGGCCAGCCCGGCCACGCGCGCTTCCGGCATGGCCGCGCCAACCACGGCGCTGACGCTGGCGGCGGTGGCGACCGTCAGCTTGCCGGCGCCGGCCCGCAGCGCTGCCGTACCGGCCAGGATGGCGGCGCCCGGCATTTCGCGCGAGCCCGCCACGACCATCACGTGGCCGCGCGCTTCCTTGTCGCCGTCGTGGCGGGGCTGGGGCAGGGGCCATTCGCGCAGGAAGGCGGAAGTGATGTCGTCCGCTTGCATGATAGGACCTTATGGTTTGGGGGCGGCCGGAATGTCCGGCTTGTCGGTGACGGGGGTGCCGGTTTCCTTCATCGGCGCCACGATATTGGCCCCACGCAGCACCAGCTTGCCGTTCTTGCCTGCGGTGGGGTCGAATTCATAGGCGGTGATGCCGCAGTTGGGCACGTCCTCGGCGCGGTCGATGGCCAGGATGGCGGCTTCGTCCAGCCGCTCGAACAGGTAGCGGAAGCAATTGACGATGACCTGGTGGCCCACGATCAGCACGTTTTCCTTGCGGTATTCGCGGGTGATCGTGTCCAGCACGCTGCGCAGGCGCAGGATCACGTCGCACCAGCTTTCGCCGCCCGGCGGCCGGAAGTAGAACTTGCCCACGTGCTTGCGCTGGGCCGCCAGTTCGGGATGTCTGTCCGCAATGCCCAGCGGCGTCAGGCGGTCGGTGATGCCGAATTCCTTTTCGCGCAGGCGCTCATCGGCCACCGCGGCCACCAGCTCGTCGCGCCCCAGCTTTTGCATGACGACCTCGGCGGTGCTGAGCGCGCGCAAATAGGGGGAAAAGAGCACGACGGTGGGGCGCTCTTCGGCGGGCAGGGCGCAGAACCATTGCGACAGGGCCTCGGCCTGGCGCATGCCCAGCTCGGACAGGGGCACGTCCACATCGCGCTCGGCGATATCGATCAGCAGTTCGGAGGCTGCTTCCGCCGCGTCACGCGCCACATTGCCGGCGCTCTGTCCGTGACGGACCAGCCAGATTCGTTGGGGCCATTTCTGTTCCATCGTCTGTCCATCCTGAATCTGATGGGGCAAATGGTAGACGATTCATCCAAATGGCGGCGCAAATTAAAACCCGAGGCGTGAACCTGGTGTCTGCCACGATGTGGCAGACACCTGCTTTATGCCTTGGGTTCTAAATCATGCCGCGGCACTTTCGCTATCCACGCGCAACTCTTCATCGCTATTGAAGATTTCCATATTGGTCTCGCCCATCACGCGGCTGGTCAGCGTGCCGGCCGTGATGGCGCCGCTGACGTTGAGCGCAGTGCGGCCCATATCGATCAGCGGCTCGATGGAAATCAGCAAGCCCGCCAGCGCCACCGGCAGGTTCAGCGAAGACAGCACAATCAGTGCGGCAAACGTCGCGCCGCCGCCCACGCCGGCCACGCCCACCGAACCCAGCATCACGATGGCCAGCAGCGGCGCAATAAAGCTCGCGCTCCAGGGATCGATGCCGACGGTCGGCGCGATCATCACGGCCAGCATGGCCGGGTAAATGCCCGCGCAGCCATTCTGCCCGATGGTGGCGCCGAAGGAGGCGCTGAAGTTGGCAACGCCTTCCGAAGTGCCGAGGCGGTAAGTCTGGGTGCGCACATTCATCGGAATGGCGCCCGCGCTGCTGCGCGAGGTGAAGGCGAAAGTCAGCACAGGCAGGATCTTCCTGGCGAAGCGCACCGGGTTCAGGCCCGTGCCGGCCACGATGGCCAGGTGCACCAGGAACATCAGCAGCAGCGCCGTGTACGAGGCCGCCACGAAGCCGATCAGGTTGAGGATGTCGCGATAGCTCGACGTTGCCACTACCTGCGCCATCAAAGCAAACACGCCATACGGCGTCAGGCGCAGGACCAGGGTCACGATGCGCATCACAATGCTGTGCGCCACGTGCACGGCCGTGTCGAAGTAGGTGAAATGCTCGGGCTTCTTGTCCGCGATGCCGATGGCGGCGATGCCGATGAAGACGGAGAAAATGACGACCGCAATGGTGGAAGTCTTGCGCGCGCCGGTCAGGTCGAGGAAGGGATTGGCGGGAATAAAGCTGAGCACCATGCTGGGCAGGTTGATCGCCTTGGCGTCGGCCAGCTTGCCTTCCAGGTAGGCGCCGCGCGCCACTTCCGCCGCGTTGGAGGCGAGGCCGATCGCACTCAGCCCGAACAGCTTGGCCATCGCGATGCCGATGGACGCGGCAATCACCGTCGTGACCATCAGCGTGCCGATGGTAAGGGCGCTGATTTTGCCCAGCGAACTGGCGTTGCGCAGCTTGAGGATGGCGGACACGATGGACACCATGATCAGCGGCATCACAATCATCTGCAGCAGTTTTACATAGCCGCTGCCGACGATATCCAGGTAATCGCCGGTCAGCTGCACTTCCGCGCTGGCCGCGCCATAGGTCGCTTGCAAGCCTGCACCCAGCGCCAGGCCAAGCCCCAGGGCAGTGAAGACCCGGACGGTAAAGGATGCGTGGCGTCGTTGCTGGGTGTACAGGAATCCAAGCAGGACCAGGGAAATGGCGAGGTTCAGGGCGACGGGCAGGGTCATTGGATTTTGGCAAGGGTGGCTTAAACTGGACAGATTCTAATGGAATCGGCGCAGCATTGCCGATCCACATTCGGGGAGGGGGTATGGCTAAGCAAGCAATGAAGGTGGGTACACGCCTGGGGCTGGGCTTCGGGGCCGTGCTGGTGCTGCTGATGGCGGTGTCCGGATTGGGTATATATTATATGCATCATATCAATGCGCAGCTGGAGCGCATCGTGCAGCTGAATGTCGCCAAGCTGGGACTGGTGCAGGACATGTCCGAGGCCGTGCACGTGGTGGCGCGCGTTACGCGTACCGTGGTCATGCTGGACGACGTGCCCGCCATGCAGCGCGAATTGCAAAAAATGACGGCGGCCCGCGCCAGCTATGACCGTGCCAATGCCGAACTGAATCGGCTGCCCACGGGCGCGGAGGGCCTGGCGCTGCGCCAGCGCATCGATGCCGCGCGTGCCGTCGCCCGTCCGTTGACGGACAGGATGGTGGCGCTGGCGTTGGAGCACAAGGATGCGGAAGCGACGGCATTGCTGATGTCCCAGGCTGGCCCCGCCACTCAGGCCTGGCAGGACGTGATGGACGAGGACATGGCCCTGGTCAAGCGCCACAACGCCGAGGATGCCGCCGCGGCCGCCGCAGCCTACCGCTCGGCGCGCGCGCTGATGCTGGCCCTGAGCGGGCTGGCGCTGCTGGCCGGCATCGGGGCATCGGTGCTGATTGCGCGCCGCCTGCTGCGCCAGCTGGGCGGGGAACCGGACCACGCCGCAGAAATCGCGGGCCGCATCGCGTCCGGCGACCTCACGGTGGATGTGGCCACGCGCCACGGCGACAGTGGCAGCATGATGGCGGCCATGAAGACCATGCGCGACAGCCTGCTGGACATCGTCTCCGAAGTGCGGCGCGGCACGGACACCATCGCCACCGCCACCACGCAGATCGCCAGCGGCAACCTGGACCTGTCCTCACGCACCGAGCAGCAGGCCAGCGCACTGGAGGAAACCGCGTCCTCGATGGAGGAGCTGACCAGCGTGGTGCGCGAGAACGACAATCATGCGCGCCAGGCCAATGTGCTGGCGGCCGAAGCCTCGCGCGTGGCGCAGCAGGGCGGCGCCGTGGTGGGCGAAGTCGTGCAGACCATGGGTTCGATCAGCGACGCTTCGCGCAAGATCGTCGACATCATCGGCGTCATCGACGGCATTGCCTTCCAGACCAATATCCTCGCGCTGAACGCGGCGGTGGAAGCGGCGCGCGCCGGCGAGCAGGGACGCGGCTTTGCCGTGGTGGCAGGCGAGGTGCGCACCCTGGCCCAGCGCTGCGCGGCGGCGGCGCGCGAGATCAAGGGGCTGATCGGCGACTCGGTGCAGCAGGTCGATTCCGGCAGCCAGCTGGTGCAGAAGGCCGGCCGCACGATGGAGGAGGTGGTGACGGCGGTGCAGCGCGTGTCGGCGATGGTGGAGCAGATCGCCGCGGCCGGGCGCGAGCAGAGCGAAGGGATCGAGCAGATCAACCGGGCCGTGTCCGAAATGGACAGCGTGACGCAGCAGAATGCCGCGCTGGTGGAGGAAGCTGCCGCCGCCGCCGAATCGCTCAAGGATCAGGCAGACCGCCTGAGCGGCGTGGTCGGCGTGTTCAAGGTAGGCGAGGGCGGGGCTCAGCTGACGGCGAAGCGCACCGCCGTGATCAGTGCGCCCACGAAGCCGGCGGCGCCCAGATAGGGCTGCGGCAATCACATAGCCTGGCTTGAGGGCATCGACGTCGCGGTCGAAATCGCTGCGGCGGCGCAGTCCGATGAAGGACCAGGCGATAGCCAGCATGGTGGAGCCGAAAGAACGTTTCTCAGTCGAGGTAGCCATTTGGGATTCCTTTCACATTGGACTCATTCTGCGCCATTGCGCCGGGGAAAGACAGACTCAGAATCGTTCGGAATCGACCGTATCAGATGTGGTGATTGGAGAGATTATTCGGCGGGATTTGTCCTAAAGTGATCAGGTAGACCTGCCCAGGGAGATTTCGCCATGCATTATCAGGACAGCACCACCCTGCCGGAGCTGCGCGCCCGGCTGAGCGAACTGGACGAGGAGATGGCCCTTAACGAAGTGGCATTGAGAACCGCCGAAATGGCCGGCGGGCGCACGATGGCGCTGCAGGCGCGCAAGCAGCGCATTGCCGTGACGATTGCCGAGCTGCGGGCGCGCGAGCAGGCGGTCGGCAGCGCTTGAGCGCGCCGCCCTGGCGCCACGGCTCTGCTGGCGCTAGCGCAGCAGTTCCAGGATGTCGCGCATGCGCGGCAGGTTCTTTTGCAGGCCGGGCCGGCGTTCCGCCACCCATTTCAGGCGCAGCAGGTCCGCCTCGCTCAGGCCCACCAGGCTGGACGAGGCCAGCGCGGCCACCTGGGCATCCGGCATATCCTCCAGCTCTGCGCGCAGCACCGGATAATTCTGCAGACGCATCAGCGTTTCATCCTCCAGTTCGTCGTCACACAAGGCTTCGCCGCAGGCCAGCAGCTGGTCGCCCTGGCTGCACAGCATTTCCATCTGCAGCACGCCGCTCTTGCCCTGGTAGGCCAGCTGGTGGGCCGTAATCGTCAATTCCTGGAACACGGCCAGTGCGCCATGCAGCAGCTGGGACAGCGCCAGCACATCGCCCGTCGCCGCGGTAAAGCGCTTCAGTTGCGGCAGGTGATCGCCGGCCTCGCCCTGGGTGTGCAGGAAGCCCGGCAGGCCGGGGTGATAACCGAAGAAGAGGCGGCGCCACTGCATATCCATCGCGCCGCCGCCGATCGGCGTCTCATCCTCCTGGCCTGACGACAGGGCGCGCAAGGTATCGCGCAGCGGTTCCAGCTGGCGTGAAATGGCGGCGATGGCGAGGGCCAGTTCACGCTGGCGCGCCGCGAACTGGCAGGCCGCGCGCTGGCTGCGCAGGTGCTGGACCAGGGCCGGTGGCACTTTTGCGCTGAAAGTCTCGTCGAAGTGATTCAGGTAGAGGCTGGCGCCCAGCGGATGTTGGGGCTGGGCCAGGCCATATTCCGACAGCTTGAACTGGCGCCAGGCGCCGTCCCGCGTATGGCTGGCAATCACGCGCGACCAGTCGCTGCGCGGCTCGTCCGGCTGCACGTGGACTTGCAGATCGTCATACAGGGCGCCGACAAATTGGCAGCAGGCCGATTCGCTGTCCGGCGCTTCGGAACGCAGCAGGGCTTGCACGTCGTAGCGCTGCTTGTAGAAGAGGTTGGCGCGCTGCATGATGCGCGGCCCGGCGTCCGGATCGTGCGCCAGCTTGCGGTTGCGCGCCACGCGGCTGGCGGAGAGGTCCACGTGGTCGATCAGGTCCTGCCAGTGGCGCAGCATGACGCCGTGGCGCGGCATGGCTTCGGCGACCATCTGGTCATTGAGGACCACGGCAATGTGCCTGAACCGGCTGCTGCCCCGGCGTTCGATAGCTTGCGCCAGCAGGCTGCCTCGTCCGCGCGCGCCCCGGCTGCTTAGCAGCAGGATGTCGCCCGGTGCGACATGGTGGTTTGAGTCTGGCAATACCCCGTCCATGGCATCCTCCATTCGAGTGCATGCATCGGGTAGTGTGCTCCCATTGGTTGAGCGCCGCAAGCGCGGCAGCTCAGCCGTTGGAAGGGCTTACGGGGTCCAGCCCGCGCCGCTGTTGAAGCCGGCGAAAATCTGGGCGCGCGTGGCGAAACCGGCAGCCACGTCGGAGCTGCTGAGCTGATAGCCACCCACGCGGGTGGAGAGGTTCAGCGGGTTGCCGGCGAGGTCGGTACTGCCGTACTCGCGCCAGCCGCTGGCGGCGTTGGGCGTGGCCGGATTTGGCGCAGGCTGGCCATTCACGCCGGCGCCGGCCCAGCCGACGGCGGCGATATGGCTATCCATCCTGCAGTTGATGAAGGCGATGTTGTCCCACACGTTGCTGCTGCCGGAGCTGCGCGCGAGGTAGGTGGCGCCGTTCGGCACGTCGCCGTGCAGGGGACCGGGGCCGGGGCCGTGGGTCAGGCTGCTGTTCAGGAAAACGTAGCCTTTGTCCGTGGCCGCTGCCACCCGCGCCTGCAGCACGTAGCCGCCGCTGGAGGCGCTGGACGTGTCGCCCACCGAGCGGATTTCGCTTTCCTCGAACAGGGCGGCCTTGCTGGAGCCCCAGATGAAGTCCACATTGCCCGCCACCAGGCTGCGGTAGAACCAGGACCAGCCCTTCAGGTTCAGCGTGTCCTGCTCGCTGAAGAAGTTCGCTTCGCGTGCAATCAGGCGACCGGCGTCGTTATTGAAGTAAAGCGCTTCCGCCTGGGCCGAGATGCTGGACGAGCGCAGCGTGGTATTGCGCAGCGTGAGCGTTTCGAGGGACAGCAGGTCCGACGCCTCGACCAGGAAGACGGCGCGGCCGCCGGCTGCGGTCGTGCCGCCTGGCGCCTGGCTGCCGCCGGTGCCGCTGTTCAGCGAGTCATTGTTCGTGTACTGGATCACGGCGCCATCACGGCTCTCGCCACGCAGGGTCACATTGTCCTTGCCGCGCAGGTAGAGCAGTTCGTTGTAGGCGCCGTTCCGGATCGTCACCGTGGCCGGCGTGGCCTTGGCCACGTTCTGCATCAGGAAGCTCAGCGCGCCCTGCACGGTATTGAAGTCGCCATCTGCGCCGACCACGAGGTCCGGCCCGGCGGGTGCCGCGGCGCGCGTGGCGAAGGACCAGTCACCCAGCTTGCCGATGCCGACGAAGGCCGTGCCGTTCAGCGTGGCGCCATTGAGCACGCCGTTGGCAATCGCCACGTAGTACTCGGTGCCGTAGGCGAGCCTGCCGCTGTGCGGCTTGATGGTGACGGTGTTGCCGCTGATCGAGATCGGCGTGGTGTTGACCTTGCGGATCGCGGTCTGGCCGGGATAGCCCAGTTCATCGCTTTCGCCCGTGGTCTTGATCACGTCCACCAGCGCATCGTCGGACTTGCGGAAGATGCGGATGGTGCCGGCAGCGCCCAGCGTGGGTGGGCTGTCGAAGGTCAGGCGCAGCACGGTGTCGACCGGCGCCTGGCCCAGCGCGGTGGCCGGGCTGGCAACGCCGTTCAGCAGATACGATTGCGTGGGCTGCACGAATTGCGCGCCAATGTTGGCTGCGATGATGCGTACCAGCGTGGGATCGCTGTCGCTGGTCAGTGTGATGTTCGCGGTGCCGGCGCCGACAGGCGTGAGCGTCAGCGTGTTGCCGGCGATGGCGACCGCCACTGCGGAAGGATTGCTGGAGCTGGCGCTGAAGGTGTCGGCCGTGCCATCAGGCTTCACCGCGGTGACGGCCAGCTGCAGCGGCGCATCGCCCGCTTCGGCGATATAGCTGGTGGTGGCGGGATTGATCGTCAGCTGCGAAGGCTTCAGGCGCGGGTCGCCGATGCGCACGTCATCGATCTGGAAGGATTTGTTGGCGGTGAACAGGCCGACCAGGCCGCGCGCGGCGAAGGCGGTGTCCGTGACGGAGCCGAGGTTTTCGCCATCGAGGTAGATGGTCAGCGTGCTGCCGATCATTTCGAAGCGCACGGTGTACCACTGCGCATCCATATTGATAGGCTTGCGCACCTGCCTGGGGCGGTTCAGCGTGCCATTCAGCATTTTGGCAATTTCGACCTGGGTGCTGGTGTTCGCATTCTGCACATTCAGGCCGCCGCCGTACCAGTTGCTGGCGTTGACGTAGCGCGTGATCAGGTAGAGCTGCTTGTTGCCGGTGGTGCTGTTGGTGAGCGGCTTGATGCGCGCTTCCACGAAGTAGTCACCGGAGGGCACATTGGCCATGGCAGCCGGCTTCAGCGTGGCGAGCACCCCGCCGGTGGTGGCGGCTGTGTATTGCATCAGCTGGTTCGCTGCCCCGACGGCTTCGGCTTTCACGCTGAAGCTGCCGTTCGGGCCGGCCACGGGCAGCAGATCCCAGTTGGCGCTGGTGCCGTTCTGGAAATCGTCGCAGAAATACAGGCCGGTGGACGGGCAGGTGAGCGTGAGGATGGGCGTGCTGCTGACATCACCGGTGCCAGTGATGGTGGTGGTCAGCTTGCCGCCGCCCGCCTGCGCCAGCGCGTTGGCTTTTACCAGCGGCGTGGGGCGCACGCTGAAGGCGTAGGGCGGAGTCCAGCTGACGTTGTTCGAGATCGTGCAGTTATTCAGCAGGGTGCCGTTCAACAGCGAGCCCGTGTCCTTGAAGGTTCCCGTCGCCGTGCCGCCGGGATTGACGACAATGTCGCTGCAGCCTGCCGCGCCGGCAATCTCGAACACATTCGCGTTGGACAGGATCTTCGAGTTGAAGCCGGCGCCGATGCTGTACAGGTTTTCGTAGACGTCCGTGTGCTGGCTGCCGACGAAGTAATTATTGAACAGGTGGACCTGGCCATAGCGCACGCGTGGCGCGCGGCTGGACACATTGCGGAACACATTGTTGCTGAAGGTAACGCGCAGCTTGCCTTCGTCGCCGCTGGCGCTGTCGCTGGAGCCGATCAGGTTGTTCTTGTGGTGTTCGCCGAAGACGTTGTACGAGACGGTGACGTAGTCGGAGCCGTTGGTGATGTCCAGCGCGCCGTCGTGGCATTGCTTGATCTGGCCGTTCTCGATGGGCAGCAGGTTGTCCGTCATCGGCGCATCGGTGAAGGTCACGTGGTCGACCCAGATGTGATCGGAGCCGGAGACGCCGATGCCGTCGTAGGCGGAGTTCCATGCGCCATTGGCGCCGTCGGTCGGATCGAAGACCGGGCCCACGTCGCAGGGATTGACGATCTTCAGGTTGCGGATGATGACCTGGCTGACATTGGTCAGCAGGATATGGCCGTTCACCAGCCCCGCGCCGGCGCCGTCGCCGATCAGCGTGGTATTGCTGCGCAGGCGGATCGCGCCGCGGATGGCCTGGTCGCCCGTGTTCGCATACGGCACGCCTTCCGTCATGTCGATGGTGCCGGTGAGCTTGATGATTTTCGGGTTGGTGCCGGCGTTGTTGATGGCGGCCAGCAGCTGCTGGCGGTTCGTTACCGTATAGATTTGCGCGGCGGTGGCGTTCGCTCCGCCGCTTGTGCCGCCGGCGTGCGATGCCCAGCCGTCGGCGGGCGCCGTTTGCCGCGCCGGGTCGGTGGCGGCGTTCGTATTGCATGTGAAGGCGAGCAGCAGCGATGCCGCCGCGAGGCGCAGCGCCGCCCTGAAACCAGTATGTTTCATAGCATTCTCCTTGATCTTTTTGACGCGAAACCGGGAAAATCTGGTGTCTGCCACGATGTGGCAGACACCCGTTTTTAAGCCGCGGACTTCGACCTGGTGTCTGCCACATCGTGGCAGACACCAGGGTTCGCATTGGGTTTTAGGCCACCGCCCGCCGGCGCCGCAACGCCGACATCACCCCCAGCCCGCCCAGCAGCAGCGCAACGCTGCCCGGCTCCGGCACGGCCGCCGCGTCCAGCTGCGCGGTGACGGCAGCGAAATCGCTGTTCCAGCTGATGGTACTGAGGTCGATATCGATCGACCTGCCATCCGCCGCCAGCTGCAGCAAGGGCAGGCCGCCAACCGCACTGGCGTCCGTCAGCACGAAGGACGTCAGCGGACGCGCCAGCGTGCTGCCGAAATCGAAGTGGAAGTGATAGCTGCCCGGCGTGATCGAGCCGTTGCTGTAGATCGTCAGCGCGCCGCTGGCGGCAAAGTCAAAGCCGAACAGGCTGTCCGCGCTGAGGAATTCGATGCCGGTGTCGGTGGGATCGAGGGCTGTGGTGTTGGCGCCCGGTTCGAGCTGGAAAGAATGATCAAGGCCCAGCATATCCGCCCCCACGCCGTTATAGCTGGCGGTGATGACGGCGTCCTGCAGGGGAAGGGGTGCTGCGTGTGCTGCGACTGCTCCGGTGGCGAATGCGGCGGCCACCATGGTCTCCATAATGGTTTTTTTCATTGTGTGCTCCGATGGGTGATGGACCGGAAACTGCATGTGGACACCTCGCGTGTCCACTGCCATTGAAACGAAGGCCGGAGGGGGAAGTCAGCCGAGGTCGCCTGGTGGAGAAGTACCGATTTGGTCAGGCCATACTATATTGGCCTGACCAATATTGCAAGATTGGCGGACCAATAGTGTGTATTAAGCGACAAGCCGCTGCGGGGATCAATGATCCGCCTTACGCGTCTCGAAACAGGTTTTGCCCGAAGGGCTGTAGGGCGGATCATTGATCCGCCGTGTGTATGCCGCCACCATCAACTGCGGATGATGCGATTCCGCCCCTGCCGCTTAGCCTGATAAAGCGCATCATCGGCGCGCTTGAGAACGTCCTCGCCCGAAGTATCGCCCGCGGCGATTTCGGAGAGCCCCCCGCTGATGGTCGACTGGCAGCCGATCTCCCCCAGCGCGCACAGAGCTTCGGCAATGCGCGCGCGCAGGCGTTCGGCGATGGGTTCGGCGTGATCCCAGGACGTGTGGGGCATCAGCACCACGAACTCGTCGCCGCCCAGCCGCGCCGGCGCATCGGTGGCGCGCAGTTCACGGCGGCACACGTCGGCCGTGGCGGAGATGACCTTGTCGCCGCACAGGTGGCCATGTTCATCGTTGACCCGCTTGAAGTGGTCGATATCGAAGATCAGCACCGAGGTCGGCGTGCCATAGCGGACAAAGGTTTCGTAATGCTCGGCCAGCACGTGCATCAGCTTGCGGCGGTTCAGCAAACCGGACAGCGGATCGACTTCGCTCAGCGTGCGCAGCTTGCATTCGAGCTCGCTGCGCGCCGTGATATTGCTGGCGACCCAGAGCACGGCATCCTCTCCCTGCACGGGGAATTGCAGCGGCTGCACGCGGCCTTCGAAGCGCAGCGTTTCGGTGGGGCCGTTGGTATCCAGGCCCTTTACATCGCTGGATGCGAGATCGTATTCGACCACGTGCAAACCGCCCTCCGCCAGTGCGACAGCGATCTCGTTCACGAACCAGTCGGCCTTGGGCTTTTCCAGCACGTCATGAATGCGCTGTCCGATCAGGCTATCGCTGCGGTGGTAGTAGCGCACGTCCGCACCGCCGAAGATGGCGATGTAGCGGCCGCTGCGCGTCAACACAAAGGCGGGGTCCGGCAATGCGTCGAGGATGGCGTCCAGCTGCACGCCGGAGAAAATGGAGTCGTCTCTCAACCCTGGTCCAATACTAATGCTCTGTCCAGCACAAAGTAGCAGAACTCTTTCTAAAAGACAAAGGAATTTCTTGTAATTATTGATAGAGTACGTTGGGCAGCCACAGGCCGATGCCGGGGAACAAGTAAAGTAGCACCAGTGCCAATACCTGGATCGCCATGAAGGGCATCATTCCCAGGAAAATCTGGTTCAGTGTGACATGCGGCGGCGCTACGCCCTTCAGGTAGAAGGCCGCCATCGCCACCGGCGGCGAGAGGAAGGCCGTCTGAAGGTTCAGCGCGACCAGCAGGCCGAAGAACAGCGGGTCCACGTTGAAGTGGGGCAGCAAGGGAATGAAGATAGGCATGAAGATCACGATGATCTCCGTCCATTCCAGCGGCCAGCCAAGCAGGAAAATGATGAACTGGGCGAGGATCATGAACTGCAGCGGGGTCAGGTCCATGGACAGCACCCAGGCGTTGATCAGTTCCTGGCCGCCCAGCAGGGCGAAGGCGGCGCTGAAGATGCTGGAGCCGACGAAGAGCCAGCACACCATGGCCGTGGTCTTCGTGGCCAGGAAGGCGGACTCCTTCAACATGGGAAGTTGAACCTGCGGTAGGCAGCGGCCAGCAGCAGGCCGCCGAAGGCGCCCAAGGCCGCAGCTTCGGTGGGCGTGGCGAGGCCGAACACGATGCTGCCCAGCACGGCCAGGATCAGGATGGCCAGCGGGAACAGGGAGCTCAGCATCATCTTGAAGATTTCCAGCCGCGCGAAGTTGAAGGTGGCGTAGAACAGGACCAGCGCGGCCACGACAACGGCCAGCGCAATCCAGAAGCCGCTTGGGGCCGGGCGCCGATCGCCGTCCGCGGCCAGTTTTTCCGCTGGCGTGACCGTTGGTTCGGCCGCGCTTGCCGGCGCATGCGGCGTGGCGGCGGTGGCGGACGCAGGCTCGGTTGGCGGCTCGGCGAGGGCGTCGGCGGGAGGCGGCTCGGCGAGCGTATCGGCGGGCGGGGGCTCGGCGAGGCCGCCGTCGCCGGAAGTAGAGGAAGTATCGGCGGCGGAGCCGAATTCGATGGCGCCGGCGGCGGCGTCCGATTGCACGGGCGCGGTGGAAACGCGATAGCTGACGCCCAGGATCAGCGCCAGGGCCAGCGCCGGCAGCAAGACCAGTCCCAGCTGGCTCAGCACAGCGCCGCGTGGGATGCCGGGCGATCCGAGCGCCCCGGCCAGCCCGGCCAGCGCAGAACGGCGGGGCCCGATCTGCTGCGCCAGCGCGGGCATTTCTAGAACACGCTCCGCCTCAGGCAAGGGCGGCGCCAGCGAAGGCTTCAGCTTGGCCAGCACGATCACATAACCCACATACAGCGCCGCCAGCATGATCCCCGGCAGAAAGGCTCCCGCATACAGTTTGACGACCGACACGCCCGCCGTCGCGCCATACACGATCAGCAGCACGGAAGGCGGAATCAGGATGCCCAGGCAGCCGCCGGCCGTGATCGCGCCCGCCGCCAGTTGCGTGCTGTAGCCCGCCCTGAGCATGGACGGCAGCGCCAGCAGCCCCATCAGGGTCACCACGGCGCCGACAATCCCGGTCGCCGTCGCAAACACGGCGCAAGTGACGATGGTCGCCACCGCCAGCGCGCCCGGCACGCGCGCCATCGCAATGTGCAGGCTCTTGAACAGGCGCTCGATCAGGTTGGCCCGCTCCACCAGGTAGCCCATGAAGATAAACAGCGGAATCGAGATCAGCACATCATTTGCCATCACCGAATAGGCGCGCTGCACCATCAGGTCCAGCGTCTGCTGCCAGGCGACGGTTGGATCGCGGCTATGGAAGGCCAGCCACGCAAACAGCACGCCCATGCCCATCAGGGTGAAAGCCGTGGGAAAGCCCAGCATGATGGCCACTACAACGAGGGCCAGCATCAGCAGCCCCAGATGGCCATTCGTCATTTCGCTGGGCGGCGGCATGAGCGCCAGCACGGCGACGACCACCGCCGCCAGCATGATCAGGCCAAACCAGATTTCTTTTTTCATTGTGGTTCCTGGCGCACCATGGCCTTGAGTTTGTCCACGTCCACTTCCTCCACATCCTCCTCTCGGCTGGGCCAGTCGCCCATGCGCAGGCAGATGATGCAGCGGACGATCTCCACCAGCCCCTGCAGGAGCAGCAGCACGCCCGCGCAAGGGATCACGATCTTGAAGGGGTAGAGCGGCGGCCCGTTGGCGGTCAGTGTCGAATGCTCGTTGATCGCCACCGATTCGGCCGCGTAGAAGTAGCCGGCCCACACCAGCGCGATCACGCCGGGCAGGAAGAAGGCGAGGTAAAGCACCAGGTCGATGCCCGCCTGCAGCCGCGGAGGGAAGAAGCGGTACAGCACATCGCCCCGCACATGGCCGTTCTTTGCCAGGGTATAGGCGCCGCCCATCATGAAGGCGGTGCCGTACATCATGATCATCAGGTCGAAGGACCAGGGATTCGGGTGGTTGAGCGCGTAGCGTGAGAACACTTCCCACGACACGAGCAGGGTCAGCCCGACGATCAGCCAGGAAAACGCCTGGCCGACCCACGTGCTGACCCCGTCCACAAAGCGCAAGAGCCTTTGCATGCGAAGCCTTTCAGGCGCGTGTCAGGACTGCTTGGCGGCGCGGCCGAAGTAGTGGTTGTACGCCATGCGGCGGTTGTTGTTGGTGTCCATATCCCACTTCATGGCGCGTTCTGCAAAGGCGCGCTGGGACTTTTCCACTTCCTTGAAGAGGGGATTGTCCGCGCCCTTCTTGGCCACCACTTCGTCCCACACCTTGAGCTGTTCCTGCAGCAGGGTATCGGGCGTCTTGTAGAACTTCACGCCATCTTTGGACTGCAGCTCGCGGTAGTCCTTCGAATAGCGGTCGATGGCCTTCCAGGACATATCCGCCGACGAGGCTTCCACCGCATTGGCAATGATGGCCTTCAGCTTGGTCGGCAGGGTGTTGTACTTGGTCTTGTTGAAGGTGATCTCGAACTGCTCGGAGCTCTGGTGGAAGCTTTGCAGCATGCAGATCTTGGAGACGTCCGGGAAGCCGAGGATGCGGTCGGAGGAAGCGTTATTGAATTCGGCGCCGTCCAGCAGACCGCGATCCATGGCCGGCACGATCTCGGCGCCGGGCAGGGCGTTCACTGCGGCGCCCATGGCGGTGAACAGGTCGATCGCCAGGCCATTGGTGCGGAACTTGAGGCCCTTCAGGTCTTCCTTCTTCGTGATGGGCTTCTCAACCAGCCCAGGGGCTGGGTGGGCATGGGGCCGGTGAGGAAGGACACCACGTTGGCGCCGATCTGGTTGTAGAGCTTTTCCAGCAGTTCCTTGCCGCCGCCGTATTTATGCCAGGCCAGGACCATATTGGCGTCCATGCCGAACACGGGCCCCGAAGTCCACAGCGCGATGGCAGCCTGTTTGCCGTAGTTGTAGCCCATCACGCCATGGCCGCCATCCAGCGTGCCCTTGGACACGGCATCCAGCAGGCCGAAGGCCGGCACCACGGCGCCCGCCGGCAGCACTTCGATCTTCAGTTCGCCGCCCGTCATGTCATTGATCTTGGCGGCAAAATCCTGGGCGTATTCGTGGAAGATATCCTTGCTGGGCCAGGTGCTCTGGAAGCGGAAATTGGTGACGCCCTGGGCGCTGGCAATCGAGGGAAGGGCGAGGGCGGCAGCAGCGCCCGACGTGGCTGCGGTGTTCAGGAACTTGCGGCGGGACTGCTTGAGCTTCTTCTCCATCGTCTACCCCTCCTTCATTATGATTGTTGGAAGTACTCGTGGCTGAATTGGCAACAGGCCAGGTGCTAGGATGCGCCAACTGATGCATATGTCAAGCTGCACCGCCACAAATTCACAATCCGGGCGCGGCACCGTTGCTTTTTTTAAGCGGCTATACTCGCGCCATGACTGCACGCCACGAATACGACCCAGACGAGAAAATCCTTATCGATACCGGCCTCGCGGACCGGGGCATCAGCCTGGTCAAGATGGAAGGCCGGGTGTTCCTGCGCATCTCCGGCACGGTGGAGGCGGGCGGGCGCCAGGTGCCGTTCTCGCTGGTGCCCGAGCAGGGCGTGCTGGCCAAGCCGTCCAAATGGCGCAAGCTGGACGAGGAAGGCCGTGCGGCCCTGCTGCGCGAGCGCGGCAACGAGCGCGCGGTGCGCGAGCTGCGCGCCAGCGTGGCGGCGTTCGTGTCCGAGCTGGAAGCGGCCAGCGGCGAATTCGGCTTCGACGCCGAGCCTTTCCTGAAATCGCTGGCCGAGGCCCAGAGTTCCGAACCCGCCAGCCTGCTGTTCGACCGTATCCGTCAGCGGCTGGAGCACGCCGCCGAACGCCAGCGCGAAGAGCGGCACGCCGAACGCACCAAGCAAAGCATCAACCTGGCCGAGTATCCGACTTCCTTCGAGGTGGCGCGCCGCCTGCCGCGCCGTTTCATCGCGCTGCTGGGCCCCACCAATTCGGGCAAGACGCACAAGGCCATCGAAGCGCTGGCCAAGGCGTCCAGCGGCATCTACCTGGCGCCCTTGCGCCTGCTGGCGCTGGAAAACTATGAACGGCTGCAGGAACAGACGCACGGCGGCAAACCGCTGAAGGTCAACCTGATCACCGGCGAGGAGCGTCGCCTGGAGGAAGGCGCAACCCACGTCGCCAGCACGGTCGAAATGCTTGACCCGCGCACGCCGGTGGACGTGGCGGTGATCGACGAGATCCAGATGCTGGCCGATCCTGAGCGCGGCGCGGCATGGACGGCAGCCGTGTGCGGCGCTCCGGCACGCACCGTCTACCTGGTGGGCGCGCCCGAGGCGAAGCGTGCCATCGAGGCGCTGGCGGAGCGGCTGGAATGCCAGCTCGAAGTGCATATCCTGAAGCGCAAGGCGCCATTGGCGATGGAGCCGTCCGCCGTGCGTAATCTGAAGTCCCTCAGGCGCGGCGATGCGTTGATCGCGTTTTCGCGGCGCGAAGTGCTGATGTGGCGCGACCTGGTGACGGAGCTGGGCATGAGCGTGGCCACCGTGTACGGCAACCTGTCGCCGGAAGTGCGGCGGGCCCAGGCCGCGCGCTTCCGCGATGGCTCTGCCGATATCGTGGTCGGCACCGACGCGATCGCAATGGGCCTGAACCTGCCGATCCAGCGCGTGGTGATGACCACCACCGTGAAATTCAACGGCTACGACGAGGAAGAAATTTCCGCCGCGCTGGCCAAGCAGATTGCAGGCCGCGCTGGGCGCTACGGCATCCATGAGGAAGGCCATGTGGCGGGCTTCGACCATGAGTCGCACGAGGTGATGCGCGCGCTGCTGAAGGAGAAGCTGGCGCCGATTCCATCGAGCGGCTTTTCGGTGGCGCCCACGCTGGAGCACCTGCACCGTATTTCGTCCGTGACCGGCGAGACCGCGCTGGCCAAGCTGCTGAAGCGATTCGTCCACAGATATCGATGTGCCGGACGGCTTCTTCTTCCCGCGCATCACGGACGAGCAATCGAGCCGCGCGGAGTGGCTGGATACGCTGCCGCTGTCCGTGGCGGAGAAGTTCACGATGTCGCTGGTGCCGGTGTCGACCAAGGTGCTGACCCTGCAGCACGCCTGGGAGCAGTGGTCGCTGGCCCTGTCGCGCAAAAAGGTCACGCAGCTGAAGCGACAGCACGACGAGCTGTATTATCAGAGCCTGCAGGAAGTGGAGGATGCCTGCCGCCTGTACTCGGCCTATGCCTGGCTGGGCTACCGCATTCCCGAATACTTCCCCGATATCGAAGTGGCGCAGGAATTGTCGCGCGAGGCTTCGGAGCGGGTGGACGCCATCCTGCGCGACCAGAACGCTGCCGCGCGGCGCAAGCAGCCGAAGAAATACCGTTAGTCTTGCTCGCGCCAGGCCAGGCGGCCGTGGCAGGCTTCGTTCAGACGGTGCGCCAGCGCATCCGCCGCATCGGCCGGCACGCTGAATTCGATGTGCACCGCATCGCGGTGTTCGACGCTGCCCAGCGTGGCGCCGGACGCTTCCAGCTCGCGCCGCACCGTGCCTTCCAGTGCGTACGGAACCGAACAGGCCAGCGTGCGCTGCTTGATGATGGCGATTTTTTCGGCCGTGAGCAGGGCTTGCGCCACGCTGTCCGTATAGGCGCGCACCAGGCCGCCCGCCCCCAGCTTCACGCCGCCGAAGTAGCGCACCACGGTGGCGAGCACGCCTTCCAGGTCCTGGTGGCGCAGCACATCCAGCATGGGACGGCCCGCCGTGCCGCTTGGTTCGCCGTCGTCGACGGCCGCCGACTGGCCTCCAGCCAACAGGGCCCAGCAGACGTGGGCCGCACCGGGATGTTCGGCGCGCAGCCCTGCCACCACCGCCTGTGCGCCCGCGCGGTCCGCCATGGGCTGGACGCAGGCGAGGAAACGGCTTTTCTTGATCACCAGTTCATAGTGAACCGGCGCGGCGATGGTCTGGGGCATGGCGGACTTGCGTGCGAATCGAAGCCGCGATTGTAACCGGTCACCCGCCGCGCATCAGCTTGCGGGCGTGGAGGCGCGCTTCCTCGCGGCTCATGCCAGCCTTTTCGAGGTGGCTCAGCCACTCCTCGAACAGCGCGCGGCGCTGGTCGCCGGCGGCACTGGTGTCGCGCCGGTTGGAAAAGAAATCCATCAGCGTGGAGCCGCAGGCGCAGTTGCGATAGACCTCGACAATCGTCAGGTCGTCGTCGTCCCGGCTCTGTTTCAGGCCCCTGCCGCGCGTTTGCTGCAGGAAGTCGTCCGCAGTCTGATAGACCACACCGCAGTTGCGGCAGCGCTTGGGGAAGGCGGCTTCCACCAGTGCCTGGAGGAATCGGGTGTCGTCGCTCATGGCGTCACCAGCCGCGCACGGGCGCGATAGCGGGCATACCAGAACAGGGGCAGGCTGAGCGCACCCAGCGCCAGCGCCCACAGGAAGGATTCCTGGCCGACGCCGTAAAAAGCCCCAGACGGAGAACACGCAGGTGCCGGTGGCGCCGGCCAGCAGGCTGGCGCTGCGGCCTTTGACCACGCCGCGCTGCCACAGCTTGATGAGGGCGAAACCGCCCACCAGATAGAGCGGCAGGCTGGCGGCGGTGACCATTACGGTGAGAAAGGTGAAGGCATCCGCCAGCGTGCGCGTATAGCTCATGCCTACCATCACGCTGGCCAGCAGGCCGACCAGCACCAGCGCGCGCGCCGGGGCGCCGCGCCGGTTCTGCACCTGTAGCGCTTCGGGGAAGGTGCCGTGAGAGGCCAATGATGCGGTGACTTCGCCGGCCACCAGGGTCCAGCCATTCAGGCATCCCATGCCGCTGACGACAATGAAGGCGGACAGCCACTGCCCCCAGCCCGCGCCCCAGTAGCGGTCGAACAGCGCGGCGAAAGGTGCGCTGGACTGCGCCAGCTCCGCGTGCGGCAGCAGCAGGAGCGGCGCGGCGGAGACGCACACATACACCACGGCGATGATGGCGGTGCCGGCAATGGTGGCGCGCGGGATGGTGAGCTCGGGCTGCACGATCTTCCCGGCCGGGATGGTCGCGCATTCCACGCCGAGCACCGTGAACAGGGCGATGGTGCCGGCGGCTGCGGTGGCGTCAAGCGTCAATGGCGCCGGAGCGAGATGGCCGGCGACTGGCTGGCCGCTTGCCATGGCGGCTGCGCCGAGGGCGATGACGGCGGCCATCGGCATCAGCTTCAGCGCCACGGAGATGAGCTGCACGCGGCCCGACGTGCGCGCGCCGCGCAGGTTAATGAGCACGAAAATCCACACCAGCGCGAGCGCGGTGGCCGAGGAGGGCGCGCGTGCCAGCGGCGGGAAGAGGGCGGAGAGATAGCCCACCAGGCCGATCGCCAGCGCGGCATTGGTGACCCAGATGGACACCCAGTAGCACCACATCGTGAAGAAAGCCACGCCGTTGCCGAAGGCGCGCCGCGTGTAGCCGTATGGGCCGTCTTCCTCCGGCAGGCTGCGCGCCAGCCGCGCAAACGTGTAGGCGACGAAGAGGCAGCCGGTGACCGTGGCGGCCCAGCCGGCAAAGGCATTGATGCCGTAAGGCGCCAGCGACACCGGCAGCAGGAAGATGCCCATGCCGATCACGTTGCCGACAATGAGCGCGGTGCTCATCCAGAAGCCGAGTGGCTTGTCATTCCTGGCCATGGCGGGCGTAGGCTGTGCGCAGCAGGTTCTGGAAGTGCCATACGCCGCTTTCGCGGCGCGGGTTCAGGCGCCCTGCTTCATAGGCGCCGGAAGCCAGCCCTTTTTGTACGCGCTCGCAGATGAAGATGTCCTCTTCCTGGATGGCGTGGCTGAATTCCTGTTCCGCTGCAACGCGCGCCAGCGTTGCTTCATCCTGCGCGTAGTAGTAATCGAATTCGACGATGCAGCGCTCATGCCCATCCGGCAGCACGCGGTTGGTCTGCAGGCGGCCCGGCGTGATGTTGAGCATGACGTTCGGGTAGACGAAATAGTAGAAGGCGTTGCCATCGCCGTAGATGCCTTCGTTATTGCGCAGGGGCGAGTGCTGCAGCGAGTACCAGTCCTGCAGTTCGGTGTCGTAGGCACGGTAGTCGAGCACTTTCGACAGGCCGGGATGGACGAAGGGCAGGTGATAGCCTTCCAGGAAGTTGTCCACGTAGACCTTCCAGTTGCAGTGGATGCGGTAGGTGTCGCGTTTGGCGAAGCGCATGGCGGCGAGGTCGATGGGAACGATGCGCTCTGCGATGCCGCCGTAGACCCGTTCGATAGCGGCGTCTCATCGCTCAGGGCGACGAAGACGAGGCCTTGCCATTCGCGCACCCGGATTTCAGGCAGCCGGACGCTGCGCGGGTCGAAGCCGGCCGCGTCCCCCATCTCGGTCGCCGCGCGCAGCCGGCCATCGAGCTCGTAGGTCCAGCCGTGGTATTTGCAATGCAGTGCGCGCGCCGCCTTGCCGTTGCAGACCGCCAGCGGCCCGGCGCGGTGGCGGCACACATTGTGGAAGGCCTTCAGCTCTCCGTCCGGCTGGCGCACGACCAGCACCGGCTGGCCGGCGACTTCCGCAGGTACATGGTCGCCCGGTTCGCTCAGATCGCCCGTGTGTGCGGCCAATTGCCAGCTCGCGCCGAACACGCCGCGCCGTTCGACGTCCAGCCAGTGGGGGCTGCTGTAGAAACTCGCGTGCAGTGCGTGAGCATCCTCCAGCGCTTCGTGACGGCAGTGATCCGGCGGCATGCGGGGCTCCTTCCCTGAGATTGAGTAACTGTCTCACGAATCGGGCCTGCATGCTGTTGCAAAAACGTTACGCTGCGATCATGCGCGCGGCGCGTTCCCCGATCATGATGGCAGGTGCATTGGTGTTGCCGGTGGTGATAGTCGGCATGACCGAAGCATCCGCGATGCGCAGGCGTTCCACGCCGCGCACCTGCAATTGCGGATTGACCACCGCGCGCTCGCTCAGCCCCATCGCACACGTCCCCACCGGATGCCAGTAAGTCTGGAAATTGCGCCTGACATAATCGGCGATGGCTTCCCTGCCGCGCGGCAGTTGGCCTGCGTCACGTTTGCGGATCGGGGCAAAACCGCTGGCCATGCCGATGTCGCGCGCCCGTTCGGCGCCGGCCACCAGTGCATCGAGATCCGCCTGGGCCGTCAGGTAGCCCGGGTCGATCAGCAGGGGACCGCCCGGTTCGGCCGTCGCCAGTTTCAGCCTGCCGCGGCTTTGCGGGCGCACCAGTCCCACCAGCAGCGAGTAGCCCTGGTTACGCTGCAGCGCGGGACTCAGCGCGGCGGGTACGAAAATGGTCTGGATGTCGGGTACGAAGCCATTGCCATTGGTCCGGTAGAAGACATGGCTGTCGGAACGGAAGCCGTTGTGGTTCAGGGGCTCGCGCACTTCGGCGACAAAGGCATTGAGCATCAGATGGTCGTGCAGGTTTTCGCCGACGCCGGGCAAATCGGCAACAGGCTTGATGCCCAGCTTGCGCAGTTCGTCGGCGTTGCCGATGCCGGATTGCAGCAGCAGGCGCGGCGAATCCAGCGCACCGGAGGACAGGATGGTCTCTTCGTTTGCAACGATATCGCGAGCCTTGCCATCGATGCGTACGCGTACGCCGGTGCAGCGGGTACCGGCAAACAGCAGCTTTTCGACCGTGGCGCCGGTGACCAGTGTGAAGTTTTCGCGCTGCAGGGCGGGCATCAGGTAGCCATGAGCGACGCTGAAGCGCTTGTCGTCCCTGACGCTCAGGTCCATCAGCCCGGCGCCCTCGCGGATCGGGCCGTTCACATCGGCATGTACAGCATGTCCGGCCTCGCGGCAGGATTCGAAGAATGCCTGGTTCAAGGGATTGGCGCGCGACATCGAACCCACGTGCATCGGGCCCGATGTGCCGCGCCCGGTGCCGGCGTTAGCGCGCGTGCTGGTTTCGATGCTCTGGAAAACGGGCTTCACGCGGGCATAGTCCCAGCCTTCATTGCCGGCGTAGGCCCAGTCATCGAAGTCCGCCTGGTGTCCCCACACCCAGATCATCGCATTGATGCTGCTGGAGCCTCCAACCACCTTTCCGCGCGGCCAGTCGAAGACGCGGTTGTTGGCGCTGGCCTGGGGCGTGGTCTGATAACCCCAGTCCACGTCCTTGCCGCAATTGGCGCCCCACGCGTGAGGGCTGGTCAGCGAGGCGCGCTCAGTGTCGGCGCCGCCAGCTTCGAGCAGCAATACTTTCCGGGCGCCTCCCTCGGCGAGGCGGGCGGCCACTGCGCAGCCGGCAGAACCGGCGCCGACAACAATATAGTCATAGGCCGCAGCGATCCGGCGCTCGCCGGACGCCGCAAATGCGAAATCGCTAAGGGTGGCCTGGACACCCAGGGCCGCGGCCAGCTTCAGAAAACCGCGCCGGTCAATCTGGCCCAAGGCAGCCCGTCGTTCGAGATGTGACAACCAGCTCTCGTCTGCATTCCATGCATCGCTCGCCATACTTTGTCTCCATATTGTGATTGGGTCTGCAAAGTATCGCGACGGTTGTGTGACAGTGTCAAGTTAACTTTTACGTCCTGGCAAGCGCTTTCTGACGTGTGGCAAGCAGGGCGCCCAGCCAGAGGGCGAGTGCCGAGACGATGAGGCCGCGCTCAAGTCCGCCGGGACCGTCCGATATCCAGCCGACGGCGAGCGGGCCGATGATCTGGCCGGCGGCGAAGATGATGGTAAAGGCGCCGATACCGGCGGGCCATTGAGCGCCCGGCAGGTTGTGGCGCACCAGCGCGGTGGTTGACGCCACCACCGACAGGAACACGGCGCCGAACAGCACGCCGGACAACAGCATGGCCGGCCAGGAAGCCGTCAGCGCCGGCAGGATGGTCGCGACGCCGAGCAGGGCGTTCAGGATGGCCATGGGGCGCCCGTCGTGGTGCTTGTCCAGCAGGCCGGACCACAGACGCGATGAGCCGACAACGGCCAGTCCCAGCAGGCTATAGAACAGGGTAATGGCTGGCCCGCCGGCGCCCTGTTCGCGCAGCAGCGCGATCACGAAGGTCATGTAGCCGATATAGCCGACGCCGAACATCAGATACCCGCTTAGTGCGTAGGCCAGCGGACGCGGATGGAAAGGCGGGGCGTGTCCCTCCGCCGGCGCGGCCGCGGCATGGCCGGAATCCAGCACCCGTGCCGGCCAGGCCAGCACGATCGTCGCCAGGACGCAGACGATGGCCAGCGCCCACCATGCCCATGTCCAGCCATGCGGCGCAGGGCCGGCCAGGCGCAGCACCACCGGTGCGAGCAGGGCGGAGGCCACGATGCCCAGGCCCGAGCCGCCGTAATACAGGCCAATCAGGAAGCCGCTGCGCTTCGGAT
This sequence comes from Pseudoduganella sp. UC29_106, assembly GCF_044055365.1. Taxonomy (NCBI): domain Bacteria; kingdom Pseudomonadati; phylum Pseudomonadota; class Betaproteobacteria; order Burkholderiales; family Oxalobacteraceae; genus Pseudoduganella; species Pseudoduganella sp. UC29_106. The sequence goes on from NZ_CP171977.1 coordinate 1,867,548, forward strand.
GCTGCGACCCGATACGCGCGGCCAGCAGGCCTCCGCCGATGAAGGCCAGGGCGCTGGCAACGCCGGCCAGCAGGCGCAGGGCCAACCACGGCATGACGGTGACGAAACAGCCACTCAGGCCCATGAACACGCAGGCCGCCAGAGCACCGGCCATCATCACCCGCGCCGGTGCGTAGCGGCGCATCAGCAGGGGCGTTATGAGCGCGCCGAGCAGGTAGCCGACCGCATTGGCCGTGTTCATGGCGCCCGCCAGGGCATACGACCATCCCAGGTCAGCGCGCATCACGGGCAGCAGCAGGCCATAGGCGAAGCGGGCCAGGCCAAGCGAGATGGCGGCGCCCATGGAAAGCGCCAATGCGAGAAGGATGATGCGCAGTTCGGAAGTGGCCTGATGATTGCTCATCAGGATATTTTAATGCCCGTGCGCCTTGTCGGCCGGCTTGGGCGGCACGGTGAAGCTGACCGTTTCGGCGGCGAGGATCTTGTGGTTGGTTTCGGCGATCTCCAGCAGGATCTTGTGCGGACCGGGCGGCAGCCCGACCAGGATGATGGGGTCATTGCTGGTGTGCGCCCAGGTGCCTTGCCAGTTATCGACTGTCACGTGCAAATGGCCGAGGCGCGGCGTGACTTCGGTGGCCTTGGCGCCGAACACGGGCATCAGGCGCACATTCTCGGTCCGGAACTGGATGATCACCACGCCGCGCGCCAGCGCGTCCGGGATCGGCGGGTAGGCGAGCAGCTTCGGTGCCGGCTCCGATTCGAGCGGCAGGAGGGCCGGCGCGCCGGGTTGCGCCCAGACCAGCGAACAGATGCACACGCCGAGCATGGCAGCGAGTACGAAACCAGTACTAGCACGCATCATTATCATGGCGACCTCCGCTGCTTCCAGTATAGGCCGCCGACTGGCGGGCCGGCCCGGCGCCGGCGAAAAACTTGTATCTGTGGCATCAAACTCACAATTTGTCACTGTTTTTACGGGCCTATTTCAGGCTCGGCGGCGCCTGCAATCCGCTAAGTCGGCTATCATGGCGCCCTTTCAATGGTTAAACTAGCGCGTTGCTAGGAATCACTAGGGATGACGGCAACAAACAAGGTCCAGACGCAGTTTGGCTTAATCAATATGTTAAAAGCGGGCGCGGCGCAACTGATCGTGCTGCATCACCTCGCGTTTTACGGGCCGATGTCTGACCATGTTCGCCAGATCCTGCCTGAACTGATCAACTGGCTGGCCGGCAGCGCGCGCATTGCCGTGGCAGGTTTTCCTCGTCGTTGGCGGCTTCCTGGCGGCCAAGTCGCTGTCCCCGGAAGGCTACCCCGGCCACGCGAACCCGCTCGGCGCCATCGGCCGCCGCTACGCCAAGCTGGCGCCGCCCTTCATGATGGCCACGCTGTTTGCGGTTATTGCCTCGTCCTGGGCCGGGGCATTGATGCAGCATGATTCGATTTCCCCTCCCGCGACCTGGGGCCAGCTGAGTGCGCACGCCTTGCTGCTGCATGGCGTGCTCGGTTTTCCCTCGATTTCCGCCGGCGCTTGGTACGTCGCCATCGATTTCCAGCTGTATGCCTTGGTCGTGCTGCTGCTATGGCTGGCAGGAAAGATGGCTGGCCAGACGCAGCTGCGCTGGCTGGTGCCGTTCTGGATCGCCGTAGGCGTTACGCTGTCGCTGCTGCACTTCAACCTGGATTCGGAATGGGATAACTGGGCGCCTTACTTCCTCGGCAGCTATGGCCTGGGCCTGATGGCCTGGTGGGCGAGCGATCCGAAGCGCAAGCCAGGCGCGGTCGCTTTGCTGCTGGTGCTGGTATTGCTGCCGACGCTGACGGGCCTGCTGGTCGAATTCCGCAGCCGCATCGCGCTGGCGCTGGCCGTTGCCTGCGCTCTGCTTCTGTTCGGCCGTGCGCGCACCAGCTCGAACGGCCCGGCGTGGTCGGCTATCAATGGCCTGGCCACGATTTCCTATTCGGTGTTCCTGATCCACTTCCCCGTCTGCCTGCTGGTCAACGCGCTATTTACGCGCTTTACACCGCCCGTGCCGGAGTTGCAGGCCGCCGGCATGCTGCTGGCATGGGCCTCCAGCCTTGCCGCCGGCGCCGCATTCCACCGCTGGGTAGAAGCGCCGCTCGGCCGAATCTTCGACTTCGCCGGAAGCCAGGCGGCAGTGCGCCCAAGCTCCGCCTGATCTCACAGCACTTTCAGCAGGGCCTTTGCCTGGTCGGCTTCAGGGAATGGCTTCCTGTCCGCAAACAGCTTCTCCAGTTCTTTGCGGGCGCCGGCCTTATCGCCGGATTTCTGCAAGGCGATCGCCATGTGATAGCGGATATCCTTGGCTTCCGGCGCCAAGCCGGCGGCTTTCTGCAGCATCGGCAAGCCACGCTTCAAGTCGCCTTGTTCGACCAGCATCCAGCCCAGCGTGTCCATGATCACCGGATTATTCGGCGCAATCTTGGCCGCGTGTTCGGCCGTTTCCAGTGCGCGCGGGTCCTTGTCTTGCTGGTAGACCCAAGCCAGGTTGTTCAGCGCGACCTGATTATCCGGCCGTAGTTTCAGCACGGTGCGCAGCGCTTCCGCGGCCGGCTTGTACTGCTTGTCGTTGCTGTACTGCTGCGATTGATACAGGGGAATCATCGCGTCGTTCGGGTTGGTCTGGCGCCACTGGGCGAGGCGGACTTCCGCGTCTTTCCATTTGCCGGCCAGCTTCATCGCGTCCGCGATCCGGATCAGCGAATCGGGCGCCTTGTTCAGCGCATAGGCCTTCTCATACGCGGGGATCGCGTTTGCCGCCTGGTTCTGCCGCATGAACAGGTCGCCTTCCAGCACATAGCCAACCGGCGAGTTGCCGGCCTTCTTTTGCAGGTCGCGCACCATATTCAGCGCCTCCCCCCACTTTTGCTGGCGCATGGCGATCTCGATCAGGCCGGTATGCGCGGAGAATGCGCCAGGGTCGACTGCCTCCGCGCGTTTGAGATCTTCTGTCGCAGCCGCATAATTTTTTGCCGCGACGTGCGCCGCCGCCAGGCGTAGATGCGAAGTCACCGACCTTGGGCGCAGGCTGACCAGCTTGCCATAGGAATCGAGTGCGCCGGCATTGTCATTGTTCGCCATCTGCGCCAGTCCCAAGGCGTCGAGCAGCTCGGGGTTGGAAGGATTGGCAGCCGCAAATTTGCGCAGTAGCGTCAGGGCTTTCTGATTTTCCTTGTTCTCAAGATAGTGGTAGCCGAGCTTGATGGCAGGCGGCAGCGCTTGCGGATTATCCGCGCTGGCCCTTTCCAGCCAGTGGGTAGCCATGGCCGCATTACCTTGCTCGGCTTCGATTTCAGCCAGCCCCCACATGGCGCCAAAGTGCTTCTTGTTTTTTGCGAGGAAACTCTCGTAGCGCTTTTTGGCAACGTCGAGTTTCCCCTCGGCCTTGTCCATGCCAACCAGATTCGTGATCGGCACAAAATAGTCGGATTGTGCGGCTGCGGACTTTTCGAAACTCGCGCGGGCGTTGGCCTTGTCCCTTTGCGCGATATAGAGGCCGCCCTTGAGGTTCAGGATTTCAGCATTGTTCGGCTGCGCTTGCTCCAGCTTCTGAACGGTAGCCATCGCCTTGTCGTAATGCTTAAGCTGCATCTCGGTCTTGACCAGCAGGAAGGCGGCTTCGGTCTGCTTCGGATTGAGCCTGACCGCGGTCTCCAGTTCGGCGACTGCTTCGGCGCTATTGCCCATCCCGAGTTTGCTCATTGCGATCGATGTATGCAGGGCTGCACTTTCCGGCACGAGCCCGCTGGCTTTCTCGAAGAATTGTGCAGCATTCCGGTAGTCCTTTCCTTGCAGCAGGGCCTCGCCGGCAAGTTCCAGCAACTGGGGATCCTCGCCTCCGGATTTCAGCAATGGGCCAAGAATTACCATTGCTTCGCCCGGCCGGCCATTCTTCAACATGGCTTTTGCGAGCAGCTTGCGCGCTCCGGCGTGCTCCGGGAAATTGTCGACAAACTTCTTCAAGTGCTGTTCGGCGGCTTCCGTCGCGCCAAGCTTGAGCTCGACCATGCCGGCCAACAGCGAAGACGGCAAATGATCCGGGGCCACGGCCAGGACTTTTTGCACTCCCTCTCTGGCTGCGGCGAAGTTGCCTTGAACGAGGTCGAACTTAGCCTGGGTAAAGACGACTTGGACGGTGTCTGGTGCGATCTTGCGGGCGGCTGCGATATCGGCTTTGACAGCGTCATATTTTTTCAGTTCCATCTCGTCCTCGGCGCGCTCGAGGTACGGGCCTGGAACAGATGGATTAATTGCGATTGCCTGGCTAAACGCGGCAATGGCGTCGTCAAACTTTCTCTGCATGCGCAGCAGCATGCCCTTGTGGCTCCAGGCCGCCGGCTCCTTTGGATTGGCTGTGATGGCCTGATCGGTCAGGCTGACGGCGTTTTCCAGATCCTTGTTGCGGGCTGCGATTTTCGCCAGCCCGATAAAAGCATGCGCATTGCCGGCATCCGCGGCCAGCGCTTGTTTATATGACTCGCGGGCCCTTTCGATATCGTTCAGCGCGAAGTAGGCTTCGCCGCGTGCATTGAGCAGGGCCGCACCGCCATTGGCTGCGTCTGGCGCGGTTTCATCGATTACTCTTTGCGGTTTGCCCTGGAGTAGCAATGCGATGGCAAGGTCGGGGGCGGCGCGTGTGCGATCTTTGCTGATCGCGATGGCCTTGCGAACTTCCTTCTCGGCGGAAGCGCCATCAGCCATTTTGTTGTGCAGGGCGGCAAGCTGGAACCTGATCTCGGCGTTATCCGGAGACTTGGCCGCAGCATTCTTCAGCTGGATCAGGGCCGCCTTATCGTTATCCTTCTGCTGAAACTGCTTCGCCTCGGCCAATAAACCATCGCTTGTCTGGCTATGACAACCGGTCAGCCCGGCGGCCAGCAACTGGCAAGTGGCGATTACTGTGGCGCTGGCGGCCAGTTTGCTGAAGCGACGCGGCATAGGGATAAGGGGAGGCGAAATGAACAAGGTAGCCCGGGACGGGCTACCTTTAAGGGGAAAGGTCGAATCAGACCTTGCGGCGACGGGTCGACAGGGCCAGGCCAGCCAGGCCCAGGCCGAGCAGACCGATCGTGCCGGGCTCCGGAACGACGTTGGTGGTAGCGTCCGTAGAGGTCATGGCCAGGGTCAGGGTGTAGGTGCCGACGTTCATGGCATTGGTCACTGCATGGAAGGCACCCAGGCTGACGCCGGTATCGGAGAAGTTCAGCGAACCGCCGCCGGTGAAGATAACGTCGTTGGTAACGGACAGGTTGAGATTTTCGTCATCGGCCAGTTCGTTGCCGCCGATTCGGCCGGTTACGCCGGAAGTGCCGTCCGCTACACCGTCAGGCGCCCAGGCGAACACGACGGCGCCGAGACCGATAAGGTTGCCCCTGGCATCCCTGCCGCAGTTGGTGGCGGCACAGGAAATCGTCAGCGAGGCGCTCAGGGTGCCTTGGGCGATTTTGCCGCTTTCAGGTTGCAGGAAAGTGCGAATCAGCGGGTCCGCAGTGAAGGCGAAATCGATGACGCCGCCTGGCTGGTTCACTACAAAACCCGCAACGAAACCAGTTGCCGACGAGTTAGTGGAACTGCCGCCGGCCGTGCCGGAAGCAGCCAGGTTGCTTTCGGCGATCGTTTGAGCGTTGAATACGTTCGGCGTGACATGGGTAATCAACGCGTCGGCATACGAATAACTCGTCGCTGTCATGCCAACCGGATTGATGCCCGTAGCAGTGAACTGGCCGTTATTCGTCACAGCAGGGGTACCGAGGGCCGCGATCGGAGCGTCGCTGGTGCCCGGGACGCCGGGACCGCCGACATTCACGCCGTTCAATGCGGCAGTGGCGCCGGATGTGTCGGTCGACGCGCCGAACGTAATGAGATTGCTGGCGCTTTGCGTGATAGTAAAGTTTTGGATGTTGTTGGAAGCCAGCGCATACGCACCAGCATGTGCGCTACCCGTTGCCGCGCTCATCAGGATAGCAGAGGCCAAAGTGGCCAACTTAATTTTGGAAGTTTTCAATTTGGTTTCTGGTTAGTTAGGTTAGAGAAGTGTCAGACTTCGCTGCCTTGGGGCGCGGATGGCGGCGAGACATAAAAAAGGCAACCCCCGCAACGGGCTACCCTTAATACCCTTAAGTACCAAGTCCGAATGAAGCTTTGCGGCGGACGGGAAATCACTGCTTGGCCAGCCAGGTCCTGGCCAGGCAGACTGATCGTGCCAGGCTCCGGAACGACCTGCGTGTGCGCCAACCGCTGCGCACGCATCAGGATGGCGGATGCCAATGTGGCCGGTTTGAATTTAGAGATGTCTATTTTCGATACCTGGTTGGTTATACGTTAGGAAGTCTTGGTTTTCCAGCAACGACCCCCGCTACGCGTGAAGCAATATCCGTGCCGGAAATTCATATTGCTTTTAAATCAATGACTTAGGAAAGTCATGTTAATACTTTTAGTATGATCGTTGTCCGAATGTAAAAAAATTCGACAGTTCAATCGTTGTTGCTAGAAGGATTTTTAGTGAATCAATCTTTACACGCATAGCCAGCGCCTCGTTGTGTCGGAACTGCTTCGGGCTACGCACTTGAGGGGGGGGGCGACGGCGACGAGCGCGCGGTTGGGGAGGGGTACTGATTTTTTCGGTTTTACTAAAACGCGATATCCCTTGCTACTCCGCGCTTGTCATCACTCGAACCAATCCTGACTGAATTGGCTGAGCACGAGGAGCCGCCTAGCTCGGATGGCTCTCGCTCTCGCGTAAATCTAAGCGATGTAGAGATCGACTAGAACGTACATTTACCGCAAGCCTTGATGCTGGCGACGTCGGAGTGAGCCTAGTGCTCGCTCATTCACCTTAGATCAAACGTGGCCGATGCCCGCCTTGATCGATTACATCAGTGGAGGTTCTACAATATGAATTACTCCGGCGCTTCGGCCAATGGCCACGTTAGTTATGTTTTACATCTGCCCCGCTAGTGCGCTGGGCAAGAGTTTTATGATGCAGGTATCGGTCGTAGCCTTAGCTGCGCCACACCAACCAAAAAAAAGCGCTCTAGTCTTTGGCTAGAGCGCTTTTTTTACGTCTGTGCGGTGGCCAGCTGTGCAGCAGCGATGATGGCCGAGACGTGTCCGCTCGCCTTGCGCAAGTTTGCTGATGCAACGTGTGCATAGTCCCCTAACTTCATGCTGCGCTTTGCGCCGTTGAGGGTGTAGCGCAGTAGGAAGTACTTGCGCCCTTTGCGGGTCACGATCACCCGCAGGCCTGCTACTTCGGTATCGGAGTATTCACTTTCTTTGGACTTTGCATCCTCAGGATGCGGAGGAAGGGCATCGATCAGCTTCTTGTTGAAGCGGAACTGTCGGTTCATTGCTTACGCTCCTATGGTGGATAGGTTGGTTGATGGCGGTAGGTTTTCGGGTACTGGAAGTTCGAATCCGTGTAACTGGGAGTGGTTGGGAGTCAACAGCTGAATGGCTGTCTCGGTGCCTCACTCATTGCTTCCCTTAGCTCGTCGGTGCCCCTGTCGGCACTGGCTCCGGTCCATTTCCGGTCGGGGGTGGCACCACGCCGGAGTTTTCGGGCGCAGGTGATTAGAGATTGGCTCAATGCGTGTAATGCAGACGCTGCTGGCCCATTAATGGCGCAGCCAGGACGCCAACGACTTCAGTTGTGATTTATGAGTTGCCGGGCAAGTTGCGGGAGTCAGCAAAGGCTTAAGCTGCTGCGCACGAGGCTGCGTAGGGACAAGGGGAACGCGAAGGGGGGCAGCGGTGGCGGGTGAACGAGCGTGTTCAGCTGGGAGTAGTGCAATAACTACTCCCAGCTGAAAAATCTTAATTCAAGGGTTGTCGAGTATGCTTGCTGCGAAAGATTTAGTGTTTGTCTTAATTTTGTCGATGGTCCAGTCTGCCTCTGTCACTACCTTCAGACTTCGCGGGTAATCAGACATTCGATCTTTAAGATACCGTATTTTTTTTTACGGGGAAATCATGATTGCTTGCTGATGAATTCTTTGACTTACTTAAAAGAACTAGATTGCCGATGCTATTTACTACGGATTTGTGCTCAGAAAAATCAGGGTCTTTTGCCCAGTCTGAAGTTGCACTAGGATTTTGAGGGAACACGTGTTCAATTGATTTTGCGTTAATTTCCTTGTAGACGTCGTGCTCACTATTTATTATTTCAAGGCGTAGCAAGAAGTACTTTGCGTATCTCGAATTGTAGAGATTCGCGTCGGCAGCAGCCTTTTTTATTATGGTGGCATCATAAGTCATATCTTTTATTACATCGCTAGGATCAGACGAGGTGTCGATAGACTTTAGAATTTTAGAGTAGGTTCCAAAGCGTTCGTCTTCCGCACTCCACTAACCCATTGCTCCAAGTATTTCTTCTCTAGTGCGAGCATAAATTCGTAAAACAAAGTGCCGGTAAATTTCTTTGCGAAAAACATAAGACAAGCGCGCCATTCTGACGCCTCAAATTCCTTGTCCATGATGTGGATCATCGCTTTAAACTTTACGTGGTTAACATCAGTATTTGGAACATAATCCTTGTCGATAAAAATTCCGCGATATAAGTCCCCGTACGTCTTCACTTCGTCGACAAACTTTTCGCCCCGTTGTAATAAGCCCCTCTTGAATATTTTATTGTCAAATTCAGTCAGTAAGTCCTCTTGGGGTTTCTCTTTGATAATAATCATCCGCATCGAGTAAAGAATCGACTCAAACTCGGCCTCGCCGATCTCGTTCTCTAGCGTCTCCCACACTTTTGCCACTCGATCCCGAGTGATCTGAACAGGGATAGCGTCTGGCGATATATTTTGAGCCTTTAGTACATCGATACGTCTCAATTGTCGCCCGCGATCATTTACGATTGTGAATAATTTAAATGCGTCATCAAAGGTGGTTGTTGCAATATAAATTATATTGCAATGCTGGTTAATGAATTGGACAAATTTTTCCAAATCAGTTTGACTGTACTTGGAAAGTGTTTTTCTAAAAATCGAAATCGCTTGAACATACCTTGTTTCCGGCTCAGCGAGATCTTCCTGTTTTTCTTCGTTAGTGTTCCATCCTGCCCAAGAACTAATTCTCGGAAAATGGCGCGATCTTTAGATGTGACTCGCGGCAGCTCAGGTATTCCGTCAACCTTATTTTCTTCTTGTACGATTTTGTCTTGTAGGCTTTTTTTGAACTTCGGATCATTTATCATGTCACGAAGGCAAGCTAAAAGAATAAGCAAGGAAGTTATGCGCTGCTGACCATCGACGATATCGTAGTTATTCTTTCCACCACGCTTATGCAACACTAAAGTTCCAAGGAAATATTGTTGTCCATTTCGAGCTTCCTCTAAATCGTCAACCAAATCTTGAAAGTTCGATTCCTCCCACGCAAACGGACGTTGATAGTCAGGCACTGTAAAGAAGAAGTCCGAGGAAAAAAGCTTTCCGATCGGTTCAATTTTTCCTTCGATATTTTGCATATTCGATTAATACTTAAATGGAAATTGGCTCGTCTTTGCGGCGTAGACTTTCGGCAAAACGAGGACTGGTTTCATATGCGCCTCTCAAATTCCGAACTGAGGAGGACATTACCGCTGTGCAGTTTATTAGACTGGTTGCTCTCTTGGCAAGTACTTTATTGTTATTGGGGAGAGTTGGTGTGCCGTGACTTACCGAATGATAAAGTCATGTCGGTACGTAGGGTGAATGACCGGGAAAGCCTCTGCTGAGCTTCGAAATTGCTAAATCGCGGAGGGCGGGACTGGGTTCAACGTCTAGCGTGGGGCCGCTGGTAGTAGATGGTTGCTAGCCTGAGGGGAGGTAGGAATCTCGCAGGAGCGACCAGAGAGCGACCAGAAACGAAAAAGCCCACGAACCGAAATTCGTGGGCTTCCTTGATAATTCTTGGTAGGCCGTGCGGGATTCGAACCTGCGACCAACGGATTAAAAGTCCGCTGCTCTACCAGCTGAGCTAACGACCCAATGTACAACTTGTTCTGCTTTCGAATGGTAGGCCGTGCGGGATTCGAACCTGCGACCAACGGATTAAAAGTCCGCTGCTCTACCAGCTGAGCTAACGACCCGTCGAAAGAAGAAGCAGGATTATAGGCCCCTCATCTGTTCTTGTCAAATGCTTCGGAGCACTAAACCAAAGTCAGATCCTGGTGGCTGCCACGGCGTGGCAGTCACCGGTTCGGGGCCTCGGGCTGTTATTTGCCCTTCAGGCGGTCGCGGGCGGTGGCGGCGGCCTGGGAGTCCGGATAGCTCTTGATCAGCTCCTGCAGCGTCTTCTTGGCGTTGTTGACTGCCTTCAGCTCGGTCTGGCAGCTGGCGATGTTGAGCATGGCTTCCGGCGCGCGCGGACTGTCGGCATAGTTCTTCACGACGGCTTGCTGGGCGACGATGGCGGTCTTGCAGTCACGCTGGGCGTAGTAGGCGTTGCCGAGCCAGTACTGGGCGTTGGCGGCGTAGCTGGACGCCGGATAGCGCTTCACGAAGTCGCTCAGCAGGCTGGCCGCGCCCTTGTAGTCGCCATCCTTGAACTGCTGCATGCCGGTGTCGTAGGCCTTCTGCTCGGCCAGGTCGACCGACGCGGTCTTGCCGTCGATGGTCACTTCACGCGGCTCCAGCTTGCGCAGGCGCGCGTCGAGGTCGGAGTAGAAGTCTTTTTCACGCTTGGCGGCGGTATCGATCGAATGCGCCAGCAGTTCCACCTGGCCGCGCAGACGGTTGATTTCTTCCATCAGGTTCTGCTGCTGTGCGATCAGGTCCAGCGTAGCGCTCTTGTCGGTCTTGGTGTCGATCAGGTTCTTCAGGTCGCCTTCCATCTTGGTCACCCGGGTGCGCATGTCGAGGATGGCGCGGCGCGCTTCATCGTCGTCGAACAGGCCGGCGGAGGCGGTCAGGGGCAGGGCGGCAAAGGCGGCCAGCACAAAGGCTGTCTTGGCGAATTTGATCATGGTTGGACGCTTTCAGTGCTCAAATAAAAAAACGGGGCAGGGCGCAGTATAAACTGCGCGCCACCCCGTGTGCGTGTCTTACAAGAAGGATTACTTGTACACGATGTCAGCACGGCGGTTCTGTGCCCATGCTTCTTCGTTGTGGCCTTCAGCTTTCGGCTTCTCTTTGCCCAGGGACACGGCTTCCATGCGGGCTTCCGGCACGCCCAGGGCTGCCATCGACTTGCGCACGGCTTCAGCGCGCTTCTGGCCCAGGGCCAGGTTGTACTCGGCGCCGCCGCGTTCGTCGGTGTTACCCTGGATCAGGATCTGGCGCTGGTTCTTGGCCAGGTAAGCGGAGTGGTTCTGCACCACTGGCTGACCGTCGGCACGCACCACGTAGCTGTCGAAGTCGAAGTACACGGAACGGTTGGCCAGAACGCCTTTCGGATCGTCCAGCGGATCGATCGACTTGGTTTCCACCGGTGCTACCTGGCGGGTGTCAGCTGCCGGCGGGGTAGCTGGCTTGGACTCTACCACCGGTGCTGGCTCTTTCACAGGCACGGAGGTCGAGCAAGCGGACAGCAGGGCCGCACTGGCGATGAGGAAGGCTACACTTTTTACGTTTTGCATTTTGCTTCTCCTGGTCGTTGATAAGTTTACTGCTTCACTTCATGAAAGGACCCCAGGTGGGTTCCTTGATATTGCCCGCCTGAATAGTCAGGCGTTGCTTTACTCGGCCGTCTACCGACACTACAGCCAGCGACTTGCGTCGTCCCGATTCCGTCGCGTACAGCAGGTACTGGCCGTTCGGCGCGAAACTCGGCGATTCGTCGCTGGTCGTATCGGACAGGCGTAGCTCCTGACGGGTTTCCAGGTTCAGCACATACAGCTGGAAATTGCCGTCGCGGCGGGAAATGTAAGCCAGCGTCTTGCCATCGGCGGAGATGCGCGGGCTGATATTGTAGGGGCCACCGAAAGTAACGCGCTGGGCCTCACCGCCGTTTACACTCATGCGGTAAATTTGTGGGCCGCCGCTGCGGTCGCTGGTGAAGTAAATGTACAGGCCATCGGCCGAGAACTGCGGCTCGGTGTCGATGCCGTTGCTGTTGGAGACGCGGCGCAGGCCGCTGCCGTCGGCATTGGCGACGTAGATCTGGGTATTGCCGGTCTTGGACAGTGCTACCGCTACCTTGCTGCCGTCAGGCGACCAGGCCGGCGCCGAGTTGCTGCCCTTCTCGTTGGCGATCACGGTGCGCTGGCGGGTCATCAGGTTTTGCACATAGACCACCGGCTTCTTCTGTTCGAAAGAGACGTAAGCGACCTTGGTGCCGTCCGGCGACCAGGACGGGGAGATGATCGGTTCGTTCGAGCTCAGGGCCAGCTGCACGCCTTCGCCGTCCGCGTCCGCCACTTCCAGGCGGTAGCTGCGGCCTTGCTGCGTCACGTAGGCGATGCGGGTGGAGAAGGCGCCCTTGATGCCGGTCAGCTTCTCGTACACGTCGTCGGCGATGCGGTGCGCGGCCAGGCGGCCGTATTGCGGCGGCGCCTGCTGGTCCAGTTGCGACAGCTTGGACGACTGGATGGTCGACATCAGCTTGTAGCGCACATCGAAGGAGCCGTTGCCGGCCGGGGTCACGGTGCCGATCACCACGGCGTCGGCGCCGCGCGACTTCCAGGCGCCGTAGTCGATGGTGTTCATGTCGGTGATGGTGCCGGCGTCGATGATTTTGAAGGCGCCGCTGCGCTGCAGGTCGGACTTGATGATCTCGGAGATCTGGGTCGGCGCCTGGCCTTCGTTGACGAAGGTCGCCACGGCGACCGGGATCTGGTTGCTGCCGACGCCGGTGATCTCGACGCGCAGCTGGGCCTGGGCGGAGACGCTCAGCGCCGCACCGGCTACTACAAACAGGTATTTGATTTTATTCATCAGGGCAAATCCTTCAGGTTGAACACGATATCCAGTTCCCGCTCCACCGTCCCATCCTTCTTCTTGGGCAGGGGCGAAGACTTGTTGATCGCATTTTCCACGGCGGCGTCATAGGATGGCACACCGCTGCTCTTGATCTTGCGGACCGAAATCACTTCGCCGGTCGGCAGCTGGGTGATGCGGAAGACACCTTCCACGTCCTGCTTGCCGCCCGTGTACGAAACATTGCTCTGAATCTTGGCCTTCAGCGCCGCCACATAGCCGTTATCGATACGCGGCGCAGTGGACTTGGCAGCCGTGCCGGTCGCCGTGCTCGCCGCCGAACCCGTGATGCGTTTCATCTCGGCTTCGCGCGCCTTGGCCAGCTTGTCGGCTTCCTTCTTCTCGGCCAGCTTCTTCGCTTTTTCTTCGTCCTTCTTCTTTTGCTCGGCGAGTTTCTTCTCTTCGAGCTTCTTCTCTTCTTCCAGCTTGCGCTGCTTTTCTTCCTCAAGCTTGCGCTTCTCTTCGGCCAGGCGTTCCTGGCGCTCCTTCTCCAGCTTTTCCTTCTTGCGCTGCAGGGCGATATCCGGCTCCTGCGGCTTGGGCTGCACGACCTCCGGCGGTGGCGGAGGAGGCGGCGGCGCCTGCTTCACCGGCTCCGGCTCGGGTTCAGGCTCCGGCGTGGGCGGCGGCGTTGGCGCGGCCTGCTGCGTGGTCATGTCCCACACTTCCGCTTCCACCCCAACCGGCTCCGAGCTTTGCCAGCGGATGCCGCCCCACAGGAACACGAACAGCAGCACGTGCATGCCGATCGCCAGCGAGAGCGAGCGGAAGCCGTCGTGCCGCTTGGGCACGCGGTATGGTGAACCTACGCTCGCTGCTGCACTACTCATGGTTATGCCTTACTTCGTTGCCAGGCCGACGCGGTTGATGCCCATCTTCTTCGCTTCCGAAATCAGCTGGATCACGTCGTCGTACTTGCTTTCCTTGTCACCGGCGATCAGCACCGGGTAGTCCGGGTTGGCCTCGTGGATCTGGCGCAGCTTGCGCACCAGGGCGTCGCGGTTCGGCTCCGTCTCCGGTGCTTCCGCGTTCTTGCCGGCGATGCCGATGGACAGCGCGCCATTCGGCTTCACCGTCACCTGGATGTACGTATCGGGTGGCCGCACCGCCTTCTCGGCGTGCGGCAGGTCGATCGTGCTCGGATTGTTCGAGCTCGGAATCACCATGAAGATAATCAGCAGGCAGAGCATCACGTCGATATACGGCACGACGTTGATCTCCGACTTGAACTTGCGGCGGCGGCCGCCGCGCATGCTGCTGGAGAATGAGGAGGCCATGGCTGTTGGTCCGCCTTATCGCGACTGGCGCTGCAGGATGTTCGAGAACTCTTCGACGAAGCTCTCGAAGCGGATGGCCAGGCGGTCGATGTCGTGCGAGAAGCGGTTGTAGGCCACCACCGCAGGGATCGCCGCGAACAGGCCGATCGCGGTGGCGATCAGCGCTTCCGCAATGCCGGGCGCCACGGCCGACAGCGTGGCCTGCTGCACATTGGCCAGGCCGCGGAACGCATTCATGATGCCCCACACGGTGCCGAGCAGGCCGATGTAAGGGGACACGGAACCGACCGAAGCCAGGAAGGCCAGGTGGGCTTCCAGCGCATCCATCTCGCGCTGGAAGGCCGCGCGCATGGCGCGGCGGGCGCCATCCAGGATGGCGCCGAGATCCAGCACTTCGCGGCTGGTGGCGTAAGCCTGCTTGCCCTTGATGAATTCACCCATGCCGGCTTCGAAGATGCGGGCCAGCGCGCCGCTGTTGGCGCGGTTGCTGCCGGCGCTCTGGTGCAGGGCGTGCAGGTTGCCGCCGGCCCAGAAGGTCTTTTCGAACTCGATGGTCTGCTTGCGCGCGGCGCGCACGTCGAACAGCTTCTTGAAGATGTAGGTCCAGCTGACCAGCGAGACGCCGAGCAGCAGCGCCATGATCAGCTGAACGATCAGGTGCGCGTGGGTGATGAGGGCGATGAAGGAGAGGTCTTGAGTGACGTTCATTATTTCACTATCTGGTTTCAGGGTCGCATGCGGGCGGCCACGGCATCGGGCACGGCGCGCGGACGCAAAGCGGAATCCACGCAGCCGACTTTTACATGGGCCGTATTGAGCAGGCGGTCGCCGCACCATGCTTCCTGCACGAACTGGATCGAGGCGCGGCCCAGCTTTTCGATTCTTAATGTCAATTTTAGTACATCGTCCAGCTTTGCCGGCGCATGATAGTCGGCGCTCACGGACTTCACCACGAACATCGCGTCATGTTCTGCCAGCAAAACCTGCTGTCCAACGCCGATAGCGCGCAACCATTCGGTCCGCGCGCGCTCGAAGAACTTCAGGTAATTCGCGTAATAGACAATTCCGCCGGCATCTGTGTCCTCGTAATAGACACGGACCTCCCAGTTGAACTCTGACGACATGTTGGTTTGACTACTTAATGTGATTAAGCAACATTTTACGTCAATTTGTGATTCGAATTGCGTAAATGCAGGTTATGTAACAATCTCTTACGTTTTTCCCTTATTAACCCGCCATTTTAGCTCCGTTTGATATTGAATGGGGAGAAACCTTGGCAGGTCGGCATCAGCTCGATCAGGTTAACGTTGATATGGGCCGGCAAAGTGGCAATCCAATAGGCCGTTTGGGCGATGTCGTCGGCCGTCAGGGGCAGGGTGCCTTCATAGACTTTGGCGGCCGCCGCATCGTCACCCTTCAGGCGCACGTTGGAGAATTCGGTGCCGCCGCACAGGCCGGGCGCCAGGTTGGTGGCGCGCACGCCGCTGCCCACCAGGTCGGCGCGCAGGTTCAGCGTGAATTGCTCGACAAAGGCCTTGGTGGCGCCATAGACGTTGCCGCCAGGGTAGGGGTAGTGGCCGGCGACCGAGCCCAGGTTGATGATGGTGCCGCGGCCGCGCTGCACCATGCCCGGCAGCAGGGCGCGAGTGACGGTGACCAGGCCGGTGCAGTTGGTGGCGATCATGGTTTCCCAGTCTTCCAGGCTGGCTTCGTGGGCGCCTTTCACGCCCAGCGCCAGGCCGGCGTTATTCACCAGGACATCGATTTCACGCCAGCCCTCGGGCAGGGCGGCGAAGGCGGCGTGGATGGCGGCCTTGTCGGATACGTCCAGCTTCAGCGGCAGCAGGTTCGGGCCCAGTTCGGTGGCCAGGTCCTGCAGGCGCTCGGTGCGGCGGCCGGCGGCAATGACCTTATGGCCGTTTTTGACGAAAATGTGCGCCATGGCGGCGCCAAATCCGGCGGTGGCGCCGGTAACGAGAACTATCATGGGTCCCTCAAGGTGGCAATCGAACACATAGACACGGGGCAGATCTTTGATCCGCCGCAAATTGTAGCCGATATGACAGTTTTGACGGTGTTTTGACGTTGCTCGGATTTGCCGCATGAAATACAATCTTGGCTCCATTACTGTCTCACGTAACTGGCGAAAAGCCGGCGCTGGCCGGCGAGAGGTGGGCAACCACCGGGGAACGTGAGATTTCAACAAGCCGTTCGCCTGGGCAGCCAACGATGGAGTCGTGCGAAGACGGCTGCTCTGACTGATTCCGGCGCCCTCATTCGATCCAATCTGCCTTAGATAAAACTTGGAGTTTTTTCATGTTCGCTAAAGATCACACCCTCGCCAATGTTGACCCGGAACTGTTCGGCGCCATTCAGAACGAAAACAAGCGCCAGCACGACCATATCGAGCTGATCGCTTCCGAAAACTACACCTCGCCGGCAGTGATGGCCGCCCAGGGTTCCCAGCTGACCAACAAGTACGCCGAAGGCTACCCGGGGCAAGCGCTACTACGGCGGTTGCGAATACGTGGACGTCGTCGAGCAGCTGGCCATCGACCGCGTGAAGCAGCTGTTCGGCGCTGAAGCCGCCAACGTGCAGCCGAATTCCGGCTCCCAGGCCAACCAGGGCGTGTTCTTTGCTGTGCTGAAGCCGGGCGACACCATCATGGGCATGTCGCTGGCGGAAGGTGGCCACCTGACCCACGGCATGGCGCTGAACATGTCCGGCAAGTGGTTCAACGTCGTTTCCTACGGCCTGACCGCTGCAGAAGACATCGACTACGACGCGATGGAAGCCCTGGCCAAGGAACACAAGCCGAAGCTGATCATCGCCGGCGCGTCCGCCTTCTCCAAGAAGATCGACTTCGAGCGCTTCGCCAAGGTGGCCAAGGCCGTTGGCGCCTACTTCATGGTGGACATGGCCCACTACGCCGGCCTGATCGCCGCCGGCCTGTACCCGAACCCGGTGCCGCACGCCGACTTCGTGACCTCGACCACCCACAAGTCCCTGCGCGGCCCGCGCGGCGGCATCATCCTGATGAAGGCCGAACACGAAAAGGCCATCAACTCCGCGATCTTCCCTGGCATCCAGGGCGGCCCGCTGATGCACGTAATCGCCGGCAAGGCCGTCGCCTTCAAGGAAGCGCAGTCGCCTGAGTTCAAGGAATACCAGCAACAGGTGGTGAAGAACGCCGACGTGCTGGCCAAGACCCTGATCAAGCGCGGCCTGCGCATCGTGTCCGGCGGCACCGAGTCGCACGTGTTCCTGGTGGACCTGCGTCCGAAGAACCTGACCGGCAAGGAAGCCGAAGCGATCCTGGGCCAGGCCCACATCACCTGCAACAAGAACGGCATCCCGAACGATCCGCAGAAGCCATTCGTGACTTCCGGCATCCGCCTCGGTTCGCCGGCCATGACCACCCGCGGCTTCAAGGAAGCGGAAGCGGAGCAAGTGGGCAACCTGATCGCTGACGTGCTGGATAACCCGAACGATGCAGCGACCATCGAGCGCGTGAAAGCCGCGGTGCAGGTGCTGGTCGACAAGTTCCCCGTTTACGCTTAAGCCGACGGTTGGTACTATCAGGGCGCCGGGTCGAAAGGCCTGGCGCTTTTTTCATTAGAATAGTTAAATTCAGACGCCTCCAACATGAAATGCCCGTTTTGCCAGCATGACGATATCCAGGTCCTCGATACGCGCGTATCGGAGGAGGGGGATGCCATCAAGCGGCGCCGGCGCTGCGTGAACTGCGACAAGCGCTTCACGACCTGGGAGCGCATCGAGCTGACCATGCCTTACGTGGTCAAGAAGAACGGCAGCCGCACCGAATTCGCGGCGTCCAAGCTGCGCGCCAGCCTGATGCTGGCATTACGCAAGCGTCCCGTGGCGGCCGAGTCGGTCGACAAGGCGATCGCCTCCATCGAAGAAAAGCTGCTGACATCCGGCCAGCGCGAGGTTGACTCGGGTTACATCGGCGAACTGGTGATGCAGGAGCTGCAGCGCCTGGACAAAGTCGCCTATATCCGCTTCGCCTCCGTCTACAAGAATTTCGAGGACCTGGCCGAGTTCCAGGACGCGATCGAGAAATTCGAGCGCAAGCCGCGCTGACAAATACTCGCCGGAAATTTTCGGTTTCCCTCTCATCCTTTGATCTGACGCAAACGCGCCTCTCTACCGCTGGCTAATGTGAACAGCGGGGGAGGGCCTTGTCATGCGCAATGCTACCGTTGCGGCTGCGAACGCCGCAGCCGGGTTCACGCTGATCGAAGTGCTGATCGCCACGCTCGTGCTGGCGCTGGGGCTCGTCGGCGGCGTCGCCATGCAGCTGCATGCGATGCGCACGCGCTACGAGTCGGCGCAACTGTCGCGCGCGGTGCAACTGGCCGCGGGCATGGCTGAACGCATCCGCGCCAACGCCGCGCAGACTTCGGCTTACGTTGGCTTCGATTACGACACCGCCACGGACCCGCATCCTCCTGCCTTCGCCCCAAGCGCCGCCCCGCCTCGCGCCCCCGTCCCCATCGCTGCCGCTGCCGCCACAGCCTCTGCCGCAGCGCCTGCTGCCGTTGCCCCCGCTCCTGCCCCCGCCGCTTGCCTCGACGCGTCCTGCTCGCCTGCCGAGCTGGCCGGCGCCGAGCTGTCGGAGCTGCAGCGCGCCGTGGCCCGCCAGTTCGCCACGGGCCGCGCACGCATCTGCCGCGACGCGCAAATGTGGCAAGCCCGGCGCCTGCGCTGGGCCTGCACGGGCGGCGACACCGACCCTTTGGTCATCAAGATCGGCTGGCGCGGCAAGAACCCCGACGGCACCCCGCCGCACCTTCGGCGCCGACGACTTCGCCCCCGGCGTCGCCATCGCTGTCGCCGCCGCGCCCCTCGCCGCCGCCGCGCCACCACCGCATCCTCGCCATCGCTCGCGCAACCCGCGCCCACCGCGCCGCCGCCCGCCCCCATCGCGCCGTCGGCCGCGCCCACCGCGCCGCCGCCCGTGCCCACCGCGCCGCCGCCCGCCCCCATCGCGCCGTCGGCCGCTCCGCCAGCGCCGTCCACGCAGCCGCTTGCGCGGCCCGTCCCGTCCGCGTCGTCGACGGCGCCGCAGGCTTCGACGCTCACGTCTGGAGGCTCGCCATGAGCCCGCGCTGCTCAACCATTTGCTCTAAGACGCGCCAGTCAGGCTTCAGCCTCGCTGAAATCATGGTCGCGTCAACAGTAGGCCTGCTGCTCACGCTGGTCGCCACGACAATGCTGCTGGCCGCAAATGCCAGCTACCTGAACACCGGCGCCAGCACGCGCGTAGACGACAGCGGACGCTTCGCGCTGGCCATCCTCGCCCAATCGATCCGCCAGGCCGGCTACCACGACAACGCCGGCACCCCGGCCGTCGAGCCCGCGGCCATCACGGGCCTCGATGCGGCCAGCCTCCGCCCACGGCGCCTCCATCGACCATCCATGCCAGCCGAAGCCAACCGCAGCGACGTCCTGCTCATCCACTTCACTGGCAGCGCAGACGGCGCCATCGTCAACTGCGCCGGCTTCGACGAAACCGGCGAGCACGCCTGGAGCATCTTCTATGTCGCGAAGGCGGACGACGGCGAGGCCGAACTCCGCTGCAAATACAAAGGCGCATCCAGTTGGGCGTCGGACGCGATCGTACGCGGCGTGGACAGTTTCCAGGTCCTCTACGGCATCGACACCGATACACCGCGAGACGGCATCGCCAACCAATACCTGACCGCCAGCACCATCGCGGCACTGGACGGCGAGATTGACCCCGTCGGCGCCACCGCCGAAGAGCGCGACCGGGACCGCGCGCAGAAATCGAACTGGCGGCGTGTGGTCGCCGTGCGCGTGGCCTTGCTGCTGCACGGCGAGTTCGGCTCGCGTCCGCCCGGTAGCCTGCTGCAGCGCTACGAGCTGTTCGAGGGCGAGCCGGCAGTGGACGAGGCCATGATGCCCACGCCGCTGCAGCGACGCGTGCGGCGCGTGTTCACGGCCACGTACGCGGTGCGCAACCTGTGAGGAGGCGGACATGGGACGGCGCCGAGCGCGGCGTGGCATTGCTGGTGACCTTGCTGATGTTGGTGGCAGTGCTGCTGCTGGGCGCGTCCGCGTCCACAATGGCGCTGCTGGGCGAGCAGGCCGCGCGCGCCGAGCGCGACCGGCTCATCGCATTCCAGGCAGCGGAGGACGCACTCATGGACGCAGAACGCGACATCGAATCCGGCCGCTCCCCAGCGGACCCACCCGCCACGCCGCCCGCGCAGCCCGCGCCGCAAGCACGCTCGCCGGCCTGGCAGCTCGTCGACCTGGCGAGTGATGCGACGACGCCGTTCGGCGTCCTGTCCGGCGCCGTGATGGAAACAGGGGAAGGTTTCGAGCCCTTCCGCCGCCCGCGCTACCTTGCTGAAAGACTACCCCGTCCGGGCGGCGGCTTTTTCTACCGGGTCACGGTGATCGGCTTTGGCAGCCGCTCCGACACCGAGGTCGTGCTGCAATCGACCTACCGCCGCGCCGCCGACGCCCCACCGGGCGCGTCCGGCCCGAGCGGACGGCTGAGCTGGCGCGAAATCGCCAACTGGCGCGAACTGCACGCCGCCGCCCGCGCCGGAAGAGAGGAAAAGCCATGAGCGTCCGTGAAGCCGGATTCACGCTGATTGAAATGCTGGCCGCCGCCGCGATCGCCATCCTGCTTGCCACCGTGGCGCTGCCGGTATTCCAGCAGGCGGTAATCGCATCCAAGCGCGCGGAAGCGCAAAGCCTGATGGAAGAGCTGATGCAGCAGCAGGAGCGTCACTTCACCCAGTTCAACACCTACATCGCCTTCTCGTCCACCGCCACCGAGCCGGAGGCGCGCCAGTTCCGCTGGTGGTCGGGACGCTCGCCGCCCCGCAGCGCCTACGAACTCGAAGGGAAAGCCTGCGACGGCGACGATATCCGCAACTGCATCCAGCTGATCGCCAGACCGGGCACCGCGCAGGTCGACAGCCACTTCCAGGACCGCCAATGCGAACAACTGACCCTGACCAGCACCGGCCAGCGCGGCGCCACCGGCCCCGCCACCAACTGCTGGCGCTGAGCGCCGTCCGCACCGGATGCCGGCGTGCCGGCGGCGTCTCCCTGATCGAGCTGATGATCGTCCTGGCCGTCGCGTCCATCATGCTCAGCAGCGCTTTGCCCAGCATGCGCCAGGCCATCGAAGCCCTGCAGCTGAAAGCCGCCTCCGGCGACTTCGTGGCTGCCATCCACGAAACCCGCGCCCAGGCTCTCGCCCAAGGACAAATCGTCACGCTATTACCCAACAATGGCGACTGGAAGCAGGGCTGGACCCTCTTGATTGACGCCAACGCCAACCGCCGCTCCGACCCGGCGAGCCTGTTCTGCGCCGCCACGGCGCCCTGCCAAAAGGCATGGAAGTGCGCTTCCGGTTCACCGACCAAACGGTGCCTTCCTACATTGCTTATAATTCTGCTGGACGCAGCTGTCGCGCCGCCCATGCCAAGGCTTCCAATTTCGGCACCGTAACACTGGTCATCGGCGAACAGCAGCGCAATATCAAGATCAATATGCTGGGCCGCGTGCGGCTGTGCGACCCGGCCCGAGAATCGCCCTGCACCGGCGTGGACTGAATATGCGAATCAATAGCGACCTGGAAGGCATGCAGCTTGCCCTGCAATGGGCGGAGAAAGGCCTGTACACCACCTCCCCGAACCCGCGCATCGGCTGCGTGATCGTGCGCGACGGCGAAGTGATCGGCGAAGGCGTCACGCAGGCCGCGGGCCAGGATCACGCCGAAATCCAGGCCATGAAGGACGCCCAGCGCCGCGGCAACGACGTGCGCGGCGCCACCGCCTACGTCACGCTGGAACCCTGCAACCACCACGGCCGCACGCCGCCATGCTCCCATGCGCTGGTGCGCGCCGGCCTTGGCCGCGTGGTCGCCGCCATGGAAGACCCGAATCCGCTGGTGGCCGGGCAGGGCATGGCCACGCTGGCCGCCGCCGGCATCCAGACCAGCACCGGCCTGCTGGCCGCTGAAGCCCACGAAATGAATATCGGCTTCTTCAAGCGCATGAAAACAGGTCTGCCCTGGGTGCGCATGAAAGTCGCCGCCAGCCTGGATGGCATGACGGCCCTCCACAACGGCAAGAGCCAGTGGATCACCGGTCCGCAAGCGCGCGCCGACGGTCACGCCTGGCGCGCCCGCACCTGCGCCATCCTGACCGGCATCGGCACCGTGAAGGCCGACGACCCGCAACTGAACGTGCGCGAAGTGCAGACACCGCGCCAGCCGCGCCGCATCGTCATCGACAGCAAGCTTGAAATCAGCCCGCAAGCCCGCATTCTGGAAGGTGGCAATACGCTGATCGTGGCCGCTGCACATGACGAAGCAAAGGAAGCGGCGCTGCGCGAAAAAGGCGCCGAAATCATGGTACTGCCCAATGCCCACGGCAAGGTGGATTTGCCGGAGCTGATGCGCGAACTGGGCCGGCGCCAGATCAATGAAGTGCACGTGGAAGCAGGCACCAAGCTGAACGGCTCGTTGATCCGCGAAGGCTGCGTTGACGAATTGCTGGTCTACCTGGCGCCCATGCTGATCGGCGACGCGCAAGGCATGTTCGCGCTGCCCGAACTGGCGGAGCTGGCCGGCGCCAAACGTTTGAAATTCCATGAGGTGACCCAGGTCGGCGACGACCTGCGCATCCTCGCCCGATTCAACTCTCAATAAAGACCATTATGTTTACTGGAATCGTAGCCGCTGTCGGCAAAATCAAAACGGTGACGCCGCTGGAAGGCGGCCATGACGCAGGCGTGCGCCTGGACGTGGATGCAGGCGGCCTGCCAATGGCCGACGTGGCCCTGGGCGATTCGATCGCCCTCAACGGCGCCTGCATGACGGTGGTGGAGAAGACCGAGACTGGCTTCACCGTGGACGTGTCGCGCGAAAGCCTGAACAAGACCGTGGGCCTGGACACGACCACCGAAGTGAATCTTGAGAAGGCGCTGACCCTGGCCGAGCGCCTGGGCGGCCACCTGGTTTCCGGCCACGTCGATGGCCTGGGCACCGTGCGCGAATTCGACCCGGTCGGCGAATCTTTCGAGCTGGTGATCGAAGCCCCGCGCGACCTGGCGAAATACCTGGCCTACAAGGGTTCGGTGGTGGTGAACGGCGTATCGCTGACGGTGAACCGCGTCAGCGACACGGGTACCGGCTGCGAATTCTCGATCAACCTGATCCCGCACACAATCCAGGTCACCACGCTGAAGCACCTCAAAGCAGGCGCCAAGGTCAACCTGGAGATCGACCTGATCGCCCGTTACGTGGAGCGCATGCTGTCCGCTGCGGCGAAGGGCGCTTAATACACGTCGCGGCAATAGCCGCCTTCGGCCTGCAGCAGGTCGAGGTGGCTGTCGCCGAGGATGCGGCGCAGCGCCGCATCGACCGCCGCTCCCATGGCCGTGCCGCCGCAGACATAGATCACGGCGCCGGCCGCCATCCAGTCGCGCACGGCCTGCGCCTGCTGCTCCAGCAGGTCCTGCACATAGCGCGGGCCTTCGCCGCCGCGCGAAAATACAAGGTCGCAGCGCGCCAGCACGCCGCTGCGCTGCCACGCCTCCAGTTCATCCCCGTACAGGCGGTCCGCTTGCGGCGAGCGCTCGCCGAACACCAGCCATGCGCGCTGCAGTCCCCAACTCGGCGCGGTGCGCCAGGTGGGAGCGCAGGCCTGCCAGGCCGGTGCCGGCGCCGATCAGCAGCATGGGCCGGTCGCTTTGCGGCGGACGGAAGCCGGTGTTGGCGCGCAGGCGCAGCGGGATCACGCCACCCAATGAAGCATCATGCGTGAGCCAGCCGGACGCCAGGCCAAGGCTGCCATCGTCCAGCACCGTTTTGCGCACCAGCAGTTCCAGCCGGCCGGCGCCGGGCAGGCAGGAGATGGAGTAGCTGCGCGGACCGGGCAGGCTGTTCTCGCGCTCCGGCGGCATCACTTCCGCGATATCGCCTGCTATCCATTCGCAGGCCGTTCCGGGCGGCGGCGACAAGGCGATATGCCAGGTTTCCTCTCCCGGGCTGCCCGCGTTCAGCAGGCGGCGTTCGTACAGGCGCCAGTCGCTGAAGGGGGCATCCTCATTCATGCTGGCCGGAACGCAGGCGCCCAGTGAGGCCAGCCATTCGCGCCAGTTGTCCAGCGCCGCGCGGTCGGCGGGGCCGTTGACTTCCACACGGGCGCGGATAGGCTGGGCGCCGCTCGCCTCCAGCCAGGAATCGATGCGGCGGCCGAAGGCGCAGAAGTCGTCGTGGGCCCTGTCGCCCAACGCGAGAACGGCGTAGCGCAGCTTTTGCAGCTGAAGGGGAGCAGCCATCGTATTGCGCTCGAAGCTGCGTGCGGTATCCGGTGGTTCGCCTTCGCCATAGGTGCTGGCCACCACCAGCAGCGTGCCGGCGGAGGCCAGCGCATCAGGTGTGAGCTTGTGCAGCGAGCTGGCGCTGGCCTGCACGCCGCCTTCGTTCAGCGCGGCCACGGTGCGCCACGCCAGTTGTTCGGCGGTGCCGCTCTGGCTGGCGTAGGCGACCACGATGCCGTCGGCGCCATCGCCCGTGCCAGTGCCGGTGCCGACGCCGACGCCGGCCAGTGCCGCCGCCTGCCGCGCCAGCGCCTGGCCCCTGCGGCGGTTCAGGTACAGCATCCATCCGGTGATGAAGAAGCCCGGCAACGTGATGGCCGCCGCCGCGACGACAAGCCGGCCGGGCAGGCCGAAGAAGGCGCCGCGATGGACCGGAACCATGGCCTGCATCATCTTTGCCCCCAGCGCCTGGCTGTCGTAGCGCGTCAGCTTGTCGACATGGCCGTTGGCCAGGTTGATCATCGCGATATCCTGGGCACGGTTATGCGTGGAACCGACGGGCAGGTGGGCCATGCGCACTTGTTTCGCCGAGGCCTTGGGTACGGTGATGGTGACAATCTCGTAGTGCCCGCCGTTCAAGGCCTGCATGCCGATCCACGCTGCATCCATGGAGGGCGGCGCATCCTTCTTGCCGGATTTTTCCTTCGGCGACGAGGACTTGGGCGGCGGCGCGGCGCCCGTCAGCACGGCGGAAAGTCCGTTGCGCCACCACTCGTAGGAGAAGGAAATGCCGGTCGTAGCGCTCATCAGGTAGACCAGGAACAGCCAGGTACCGGCGGTCAGGTGCAGGCTGCGCCACAGGGCGGGGCCGCGCATCTTGGTGTCCGCCAGCAGCCAGGCGCGCCAGCTTGCGGCGGCCTTGGGCCAGCGCAGGTACAGGCCGGAGAAGACGAAGAACATCAGTGTGAAGGCCGCCACTGCCGTGAAATGGCGCCCGGACCTTCCGAGCCACCCGGCATCAGCAACACGCGGTGCAGCAGCAGCACCTGCGCGAAGAATTCTTCGCCGGTGGCCTGGCCCAGCAGCTTGCCCGTGTAGGGATCGAGATAAGTCTTGGAACGTTCCTCGCCCACCGTATAGGTTACGCGCGCCGAGCCGCCGGGCTGGCCGCTGATGGCTAGTACCGTGGGCTTGGCGGCCGGCATCTGCTCGGAGAAGTGTTGCAGCAGCTGGTCCGGCGTCAGGGCGGGCAGGCTGCGGGGCTCGACGCGGATCACGCCGTGGTCGAGCGCGGACATGATGTCCTCGTCCCAGGCCGTGATGAAGCCGGTCAGCCCCATCAGGGCTAGGATCGTGCCTATCGTAATCCCGAGGTAAAGGTGAATCTGGCGTATCGTGGCTTTGAACATGGCCGGCCCTTACTGTGGCGCCACGCAGGCAAAGCTGGAGGCTTCATTTTCCGGGCCGCCCTTGTAGCGCGCCACTTCCGGATACACACAGAGCGGGCGCTGGAACACGATCTTGCGCGCCTTGCTCTTCGGTTCATCGAACCGGGTGGCGACCAGCGCGCCCGGCGCCTTGCCCTGTTCCACCCATTCTTCCAGCGCGATCGCCATATCATGTTTCGCATCGGACACCGGCGGCTCGGAATCGCGGGTCGCAGTCGAGAAGTGGGTTGCACCGGGGCCGCCCGCGCAATGGGCCATGCCAGGCACCATGTAGAGGCGCAGGAAGTCCTGCGTATCGCGGCGGCGATCGGCCGCTTTGGAGGCCGCTTCCACATCGTTGTAGTAGTTGATCGCTTCGGCCGCCGCGCCGACCGGATCCTGCCAGCCCATGAACATCAGCAGCTTGCCGCCGTTGGCGCGGAAGCGGCGCAGGTCCGGATTGGTGGCGTTGAAGGTGGCAGCGATGCGGCTGTTGACGGCGTCAATGTCCGAGCCCCAGTTGAAGCCTTTCCAGTTCCAGTTTGGGTCGTTGAACACCCAGTAGCGGAAGAAGTCCAGGCGCAGCGGCTCGTCCGGCTTGGCGTTATTGGCCCAATAGGCGCTCCAGCCCGGATGGGTGGTCTCTTCGCCACCCGCGATGCCTTCGCTACCGAACACGTAGCCCGGATACAACGGCTTGCCGGTGCGGACATCCGTCGGTCCCGCGTACAGCTTGCGCACGACCTCCACCTGTTCGGCGCTCAGGCAGTTGGCCTCGTCGCCGGCCTTGCACTGCAATTCGGCCGGGTCGAATTTGCAGGCGCTCACGTCGCCGATCACGCCATCGGCCACGCCATCCGTGCGGTCGCATTTCTGGACGACGGCGCTGGTGATCATGCCCAGCTTGGAGGCGGGCAGGATGCGGCTGCCGTCCGCACGGTGATTGACCTTGTAATTCCACAGGAAGGCCATGTTCAGGGTGGAGCGGTTATTGCCCGGAGCGCCGGCAATGATGCCGTTGAAATCCTCCGGGTAACGCTGGGCTTCGCTCAGGCCCTGATAGCCGCCGGTGGAGCAGCCGCTGAAATAGGAATATGCGGGCGGCGCATCATAATAGGCTTTGGTGACTGCCTTTGCCGACACCACTGATTCGTGTACCGCGCGGTGCGCGAAATCCACGATGGATTCCGGCTTGCCGATCGCGAAAGTCAGTTCGCGGCCGCGATGGCCTGTATTGGTGCCCACCGCCACGTCGCCCCGTTTCAGGCGCGTGATCATTTGCGCGTAATAAATGTTGGAGGAATAGGCGCCATTGCCGACCATGTGCAGGCGGCGAGTCCAGGAAGCGCGGCGCGGCAGCCATACTTCGAATTCGATTTCCGAGCCGGCCACGGGCGACGCCAGGCCGCGCACGCGGCAAAAGTCCGGCAAGCCCTTGTAGATGCGGCCTTCACGTCCGAAGGCGGTGTCTTCGTTGAAGGTGCCGCCGGTGATTTCCCGCGCCATCGTGATCTGCACATG
Organism: Pseudoduganella sp. UC29_106; assembly: GCF_044055365.1. Lineage (NCBI taxonomy): Bacteria > Pseudomonadati > Pseudomonadota > Betaproteobacteria > Burkholderiales > Oxalobacteraceae > Pseudoduganella > Pseudoduganella sp. UC29_106. The sequence continues at coordinate 1,895,024 of NZ_CP171977.1, forward strand.
CGGCAGCTTGAGGCCCGCCAGTTGCGCGCAATCGCCAGCAAGGGCAGGGGAGGAAATCGCCACCAGGGCGCCGAACAGGCTACAACGTTTCATCATCATGTTGGTACGGCCTTCAAAATGGAAAAAACGGCCGGCACGCCTTGGGAGGGTGCGCACCGGCCGTAACCAGGACAGGTTCAGAAGTCGATCTTCGCTGCGAATTTGACGGTGCGCGGCAGGCCGGATGCCAGCAGATTACCACCAGTGGCGGACCAGTAGGTCTTGTCGCCCAGGTTTTCCACATTGAGCTGGAAGCTGGTCTGATAGCCCATCAGTTTTGTCACATAGCGGGCGCCCGCAGTGAACAGCGTGTAGCCCGGGATGAAGGCCTGGTTTTCATTGTTCACGGCGCGGCGGCCGGTGTAATAGGCGCCCGCGTTCACGCTGAAGCCCGGCAGGTAGGCCGGCTTGTACTCGATCAGCACACTGCCCGTCTTTTTCGCCGTGTTTTCCGCCTGCTTGCCGACCTGCGCGGCGTTGGCGGCGCTGCGCAGTTCCGCATCCAGGAACATGCCGGAAATGTAGGCAGAGATTTCAGGCGTGACGCTGCCGGTCAGCGACAGTTCGAGGCCGTTGTAGTGGGCCTGACCATCAACGACGAAGCGGTTCTGCGCATTGGTATAGGCCGAGGCGCGGGTGATCTGGAACACGGCAGCTGCAGCCGTCATGCCGGACCAGGCTTCGGAGCGGATGCCGATTTCCTTGGTCTTGCTGACCGCAGGCGGCATCGCCTCGAAGGCGTTGACGGTGGCGGCAGGCGCAATGCCGGTTTCTTCCACACCTTCCAGGTAGGCGGCGTAGATGCTGGTGTCCGGACGCAGCTTGTACACGATGCTGGCCGACGGTGAAGTCTTCTTCACCTCATAAGTCGTGGTGGTGGTCTTGTTTTCGTAATCGCTGTGGCGCGCGCCGACCAGGAAGGACAGCTTGTCCGTGAAGCGCATCTTGTCGAAGAAGTAGAGGCCCTTGTCGTCGATCGACTGCGGATTGAAGGTAATGTTGTTGCTCAGCGCCGGTGGCGTCAGTTCGCGCGGGTTATACAGGTTCTGCTTGAAGTTCACCGTTTGCACGCTCGGCGCATTCTGGTCGCGCTTGTTCTGCATCACGCCGATGGTCAGCTCATGGTCCACCAGCAGGTCCACGCGGCCCGTGACTTCGGCACGGATGTTCTTGTTCACATAGACCTGGCCGCGCACGAATTGCACGCGCAGCGAGCCTTCGCCCGTATCGATGTTGTAGTTCTGCAGCTGGCCGAAGCTGCGGCGCTTGCGCTGGGTTTCGGCGCGGCCGACTTCCACTGTGGCGGCCCAGGCGTCATTGATGGCGTAGTCGGCGCGGAACAGGTAGTTCTGCGCCGACGCATCGTAGTGCGACCAGGTGCCGGACAGCAGCTTGGTCTGGTCCTGCACCGGCGGGAGGGCGATCTTGCCGTTCACTGCGGGCAGCAGGCCCACGCCCGCGTTCTCGACGATGTCCTTGCGGATGTCTTCACCATCGAAGCGGAAGGTCAGGTCCTCATTGGCGCGCCAGTCCAGCGCGATGGAGCCGAACTGGCGGTCGCCCGTCACGCCTTCGGTCGCATTGCGCAGGCGGCCGCCGGCGGCATTCACGCGGATGCCGAATTGATCCTTGTCGCCGAACTTGCGGCCGATGTCCACAGCGCCGACCGCCTGGCCATATTCGTTGCCGCTGACCGAGAACGAAGTCACCGGGGTCGCGCCGGCGCGCTTGGTGACCAGGTTGATGATGCCGGCCGGCGTGGAGAAGCCGTAGTACAGGGCGGAGGAGCCTTTCAGCACTTCCACGCGTTCCTTGTTCTCCAGCGGCAGGTCGATCAGGTTAATGATGGGCAGGGAACCGTTCAGGCGGTAGTTGGTGCGCGCGTCCACCGAAATGCCGCGGATGGACAGCGAGTCGTTGACGCTGCCGCTGGTCTGGGAGCGCGACACGCCCGCCGAGTTTTTCACTGCGTCGAATACGCCCTGCGCATCCTGCGATTCCAGGATGGCGCGCGGGATGATGTTGACGGTGAAGGGGGCATCGAGCAGCAGCTGGTCGCGGAAGGCGCCGACCTGGACGTACTTCGATTTGAAGCCTTGCTGTTTTTCCGCATTCACTGTCACGGTCTGCAGCACAGGCTTCTCATGGCCTTGCGCTTCCCCGCCTTCCGCTGCTGGCGCCGCAGGTGCTGCGCCTTCGGCCGCTGGCTGCGGTTCGTCCGCCGCGAACGCGCCGCCCGCCATCAAGGCCAACGCCAGGCTGATGCTAAGCGAAAGCGTGCTGCGTTTGAATTGCGTGTTGCTCTTCATGTTGCCGATCCCCTCGAATTATTGATTGATGTCTTCTCAGATGCGTAACGCTAAGGCAAGAATAGTGCTGTCTTTTTTGCGTGTCAAATACAATCTTATTGTTTTCTTGGTGTCGATGCATCATTGCCACAATCAGCGCCGTCATAGTGCGGTTTATGCTGCGGCGCACAGTGCTGGTGCGGGATTTCACCGTCCTCGGGCATTGTGAATCTGCTTGCACTTTTTCAGGTAAGAGTACAAAATGATTTCACTGTCTACAAGGAAAGAGCAATGCACTCACCAACGTTCAGGCTGTACAACTGGCCGCGCGCAGCGGTCACCCTCCTTACTGTCACGGCCGTGTTTGTGCCGCTGGCGCTGGTCTTCTACCAAAGCTTTTTGTCTGCACCGTTCTTCATGCCGATGGCCGCCGCGGGGCTCGACGCCTACCGCTTCATCGCCGAAGATCCCGAATTCGCGCAAGCTTTCATCAACGGCCTTGAACTGGCAGCCGGCCTGGCTTTCATCGCCGTCCCGCTGGGCGGCATGCTGGCCTTCCTGATGGTGCGCACCGATCTGCCGGGCCGCGGCTGGATCGCGCCGCTGCTGCTGGTGCCGATCTTCGTGTCGCCGATGGTGCTGGGATTCGGCTATGTGGTTTCGATGGGGCCAGTAGGCTTTTACTCCACCTGGGCCAGGAGCCTGCTGGGCTTTGTGCCCTGGAATATCTACTCCTTCACCAGCATCGTGATCATTGCGGGCCTGACCCACGTGCCGCACGTTTATCTGTACGCTTCGTCCGCGCTGAAGTCGCTGGGCTCCGATGTGGAAGAAGCGCGCGCGCGTGGCCGGCGCCTCGCCGCTGCAGGTGATGTTCAATGTGTCGCTGCCGATGATCATGCCGGCGCTGGCCTATGCCGGCGTGCTGGTGTTCTTCCTGGGCTTTGAGGTGTTTGGCCTGGTGCTGGTGCTGGGCGATCCGGAAGGCCACCTGGTGCTGCCGACCTATCTTTACAAGCTGACCAACAAACTTGGCACGCCGTCCTATCACCTGATGGCGGCTGTGGCGGTGTGCCTGGTCGCCGTGACGATGCCGCTCGTGATGCTGCAGCGATGGCTGCTGAAATCCGCTAACAAGTACGTGTCGATCAAGGGGAAGGGCGCGCGCCAGAAGGCGCTGCCGCTGGGGAGCTGGAAGTGGCTGGCGCTGGCGCTGCTGGGCGCCTGGCTGCTGTTCACGATCGTGTTTCCGCTGTCCGGCATTGCCTTGCGCTCTTTCGTGCAGTACTGGGGCGAAGGCGTGAAGCTGGCCGATGTACTGACCTTGCAGCATTTCCGCGACATCCTTGCCCAGCCTTCGCTGGTGCGCGGCATCGTCAACACGGTGCTGATCGGCGTGATCGGCGGCGCGCTGGCCATCGTCTGCTACTGCGCGATCGCGCTGGCCATGCACCGCAAGAATGACGCGGTGTCCCGGCTGCTGGACTACAGCGTGCTGGTGCCGCGCGCCGTGCCCGGCCTGCTGGCGGGCCTGGCCTTCCTGTGGGTCTTCCTGTTCGTGCCTTCCTGGCTAGACGGTGCGCTGAAGGGCACCGAGAGCGCCTTCGGCATCTGGCTGGCCGAGCAGATCGTGCCGCCCCTGCGCGCACTGCGCTCGACCATCTTCTCGCTATGGCTGGCCTACTCGGTGGTGTGGCTGGCCTATGGCATGCGCCTGATTTCGACCGCCCTGCTGCAGGTCGGACCGGAGCTGGAGGAGGCGGCGCGTGCGGTCGGCGCCCGTCAGGGGCAGGTCACGCGCGACGTCACGCTGCCACTGGTGAAGTATGGCCTGCTGGGCGGCTGGCTAATGATTTTCCTGATTTTCGAACGCGAATATTCGACCGGCGTCTACCTGCTGTCGCCGGGCACGGAAGTGATCGGCGCCATGCTGGTGTCGCTCTGGGCGGGCGGGGCTACGGAGCTGGTGGCGGCGCTGTCCTTCATCAATATCACGCTGGTGGCCGTGGGCCTGGGCGTCGCGCTGCGCTTCGGCGTCAAGCTGCATAACTAATTACAAGACATGATCATGAAACGAGACTTGCACACCAATGAATTATCCGTCGATGCGCTGCACCTGGATTACGGCAGCGGCGCCAGCGCCAATCCCATCCTGAAGGGCGTGTCGATGCACCTGCAGAAGGGCGAGGTGGTGGCCCTGCTTGGCCCCTCCGGCTCCGGCAAGACCACGCTGCTGCGCGCCGTCGCCGGCCTGGAGAGCCCGCGTGCAGGCACGATCGACATCGGACAGCGCCGCGTGTTCGACGGCGCGGCCGGCCTCGAAATGCCGGCCGAACAGCGCAACCTGGGCCTGGTGTTCCAGTCCTATGCGCTGTGGCCGCACAAAACGGTGTTCGACAATGTGGCCTATGGCCTGAAGCTGCGCAAGATGGGCAAGGGCGACATCGCGGACCGCGTCAACGATGCGCTGCGCCAGCTGGGGCTGGGCCACCTGGGCGAACGCTATCCGCACCAGCTTTCCGGCGGCCAGCAGCAGCGCGTGGCGATTGCGCGCGCCCTGGTCTACAGCCCGCCCGTGATTCTGCTGGACGAGCCGCTGTCCAACCTCGACGCCAAGCTGCGGGAGGAAGCGCGCGCCTTCCTGCGCGAGCTGATCGTGCGGCTTGGGCTGTCTGCGCTGATGGTGACGCACGACCAGGCGGAAGCAATGGCGATTTCCGACCGCATTCTGCTGCTCAATAACGGCAGGATCGAGCAGCAGGGCACGCCGCAAAGTATGTACGAGACGCCGGAAACCCTGTTTGCGGCGGAATTCATGGGCAGTAACGACCGCCTGCCGGCGAAGATCCTGAGCCGCAATAGCGCCAGCGCGGAACTGGAAATCGAAGGAATGAGCATGCGCGCCACCGCGCGCGGCGCCGCGAACGGCGGCGAGCCAACGGCCCTGATTCGCATCGAGGAAATCATTGTGGGCACTTCGCGCGTGGACAACGCCATCGAACTGCCTTTGCTGACGTGCATGTACCTGGGCGACCGCTGGGAATGCCTGTTCAAGCGCGGCGATACCAGCCTGCGCGCCTATGCCAGGCGCCGGCTCGATGCGGCAACTACTGGCTGCACATGCCGCCCGAAAAATTGTGGCTGTTCTGAGAAAGAGGAGAAAAGAGGAGATGAATTTGAAGAGTACTATTCTGGCCGCGACGCTGCTCGGTGCAGTGGCTGTGGCATCGGCGGGGATGCCTTTGGCGGCAGGCAGCAGCTACCGCTTCGAGTCCGCAACTGTCCTGCCCAGCACCAATACGGACTGGGATTACCTGGCTTTCGACGCGGCGCGTTCCTATCTGTTCATCGCGCGCCGCGGCGATGGCCTGACGGTGTTCGATGTGAAGAGCAATAAGGTGGTCGCCAATGTCGCCGGCACGAAGGGCGCGAATGGCGTGCTGCTGCTGCCGCATTTCGACCGCGCCTACGTGGTCAACACGGACGGCACGATGACCACGATCCAGCTTTCCACGCTGACCCTGATCAAATGGGAAAAGCTGGATGAGGCGGGCCTGAACGCCATCGTCTACGAGCCTACTACGCAGGAAATGCACGCCATCACGGCCCTGCGGCCAAAGACTTCCACCTATATCACGTTGGACCCGCGCACCGGCAAGGTGCTGCGCCGCACGAACTTCGACAGCACCAAGATGGATACGCCCGTCAGCGATGAGAAGGGCGCCATGTTCGCGCCCATGCGCGACAGGAATGTGCTGAACAAGCTGAATGCGAAAGACCTGAGCATCCAGCAGACCTGGCCGCTGGCGCCCTGCGAGCAGCCGGTCGCCGTGGAATACGACCATTCCGCGAATCGCATCTACATCGGCTGCCGCGGCGCGAAGCCGGTGTTCGTCGTGGTCGACCCGTCCAGCGGCAAGGTCACCGCCTCGCTGCCGATCGGCCAGGGCGTGGACGGCATGGTGATGGACCACGAGCGGCACCTGATCATGACGACCAGCGGCACGGACGCCAATATGGCCGTCATCCGCCACGCAGGCCCGGACAAGTATGAGCTGGTCGAGAATATCAGCACCCGCCCCATGGTGCGCGTGCTGGCAATGGACCCGTCCACGAAAAAGCTGTACTCCGTCACCGCCGGCTACAGTGTGCCTGCGCCCGATGCCGGCAAGCAGCCGCCGCCCGTGTTCCACCCGGATTCCTTCACGGTGCTGAGCTATGCACCGGTACAGCCAACGCCCCCACGCGACGAGGAGAAGCATGTTCATTAAGTTCGCAGCCGCCGCAGCGGCACTGATGATTGGCGCCGGCGCTATCGCCGGCGAACACGCAGACCTGATCCTCTACAACGCCAGCGTGTGGACGGTGGACGACAAGCGGCCCGAGGCCGAAGCGGTCGCCGTGCGCGGCAAGAAAATCGTCAAGGTCGGCAGCAGCAGGGAAGTGTTGAAGCTGAAGGGCGAGAAGACAAAGTTGCTGGACCTGGAAGGCAAGCGCGTGCTGCCGGGCTTTAACGATTCGCATACCCACCTGGGCAATGCGGCCGAATGGTTCTTCCAGGTGCCGGTGACCGATGTCAATGATGTGCAGCTGCTGGCCAAGCGCGTGGCGGAAGTGGCGGCGCGCGTGCCGAAGGGCATCTGGATCACGGGCGGCGACTGGGCGACGAGCGCCGCCAATGCCGCCAACAAGAATCGCCAGGCCGGCTTCGAGCCCATGGTGCCCGACCTGAAGACCATCGATGCCGTCTCGCCGGACCACCCGGTGCTGATCCGCCGTTTCGACCACGTGTACTTCGCCAACTCGGCCGCGCTCAAACTGGCGCGCCTTTCGCCGAAGACGCCCAATCCTGCGGGCGGCTCCTACGGCCGCGACCCGAATACGGGTGAGCTGACGGGCATGTTGTATGGCACGGCAGGGGAGGGCCTGGAGCGCCAGCTGCCGCCGATGTCGCTGAAGCAGAAGCTGATCGGCGCGCGCGCCGTGATGCGCGACCTGAACCGGGTCGGCATCACTTCGATTACCGATATGGCGCGGCTGGATGAAATCTCCAACGAGCAGATCTATCCCTTCTATGTGGAACGCAGCGCCACCGACGGCCGCATCTTCCAGGCGCTGAAGAAGAATGAGGAGCTCACGGTTCGCGTGTACGCGATGCTGCCGATCGAAACGGAGAAAAGCCTGGTCGATCACAAGGTCAGGCCGGGCAGCGGCGATGCCTGGCTGCGTTTCGGCGCACTGAAAGCTTATGGCGACAGCGGCTTGATGTTCAAGCCCCTTTCCAACCACGGCCTGCCGGGCGAATGGTCTTACCGCTTCCCTGGCGAGACGGAGTTCGCGCACAATCTGATCGATGCGGACAAGGCGGGCTACGACGTGGGCGTGCACATCATCGGCGACAAGGCCGTCAACGCCCTGATCGATTGGTATGCCGATGCGTTCCGCCAGAACCCGGCGCGCGACCGCCGCCACCGCCTGATCCACATCTGGCACACGACCGAAGCGGATATCCAGCGCGCAGGCAAGATGGGCTTTGTGGCGGACGTGCAGCCCTACCATCTGGAGCGCGAGGTGGCGCAGATCGGCAACACGCTGGATGAAGAGCGCGCCCGCACCAGCCATCCCTACAAGAGCTTCATCGATGCGGGCGTGGTGCTGAACCTTGGTTCGGACATGCCGGGCTCCTTCAACCGCCTGCACGTATCGCCCTACAACCCGCTGGAGAATATTTACTCGGCGGTCACCCGCATGGACAAGAAGGGTTTTCCGGCCGGGGGCTGGCATCCGGAGCAGAGGCTGACCATCCAGCAGGCGATCAAGGCTTATACGCTGAATCCCGCCTGGTCCTCGCGCGAGGATAATATCAAGGGCAGCATCACCGAGGGCAAGCTGGCCGACATCGTGGTGCTGGACAAGGACGTGCTGGCTGTCGAGCCGAAAGAGTACCTGAGCACGAAAGTGGTCTACACCATCGTCAACGGCAAGATCCTGGACCTGCAATGAAGACGCTTGTAACAGCATTGGCCTTCCTCCTGTGCGCCGCAGCTGGCGCGCAGGAGTGCCCGGCGGGGCAGGGCCTCCGCGCCGCGACGCCGCAGCCGCCGGAGCGCAAGCTGGAAAGCTGGACGGCGCAACACCAGGCCGTCAGCGAACGGCTGAAGGCGATGCCGGACGCGGACATCGTCTTCGTCGGCGACAGCATCACCGCCCACTTTTCCGACAACGGCCGCTGGGACAAGCTTCCCGGGCTGGCGGGCCGCAAGGCCGTGAACCTGGGCGTTCCGGGCGACCAGACGGAAAACGTGTTGTGGCGCCTGGATCACATGGATCTGCGTGGCGTGAAGCCGCGCCAGGCCGTGCTGCTGATCGGCACCAACAACCTGCGCACCGAGGACGCGCCCTGCGACATCCTGGGCGGCATCGGGGCCATCGTGCAGCGCCTGCACGCGGCCTGGCCGCAGGCGCAGCTGGTGGTGCTCGGCATCCTGCCGCGCGGGGCGCGCATGGAGTATGCGCTGGAGCGCCGCCAGGCCGTCAACGCCGGATTAAGCGCCGGGGCGGAGGCGGGCGGCTACCGCTTTGTCGACACGACCGGCGCGTTTTTCTGCGGCGGCGGCAATAACTGCGGCTATTACCAGGACGACTTGCTGCACCTCTTACCGGAAGGCTACGAGCGACTGTGGGCGGTGCTGCAGCCGGTGCTGCAGCCAGCACCGAAATAATGTATTTTGGATTGTATTAAATTAGATTTAAGTACTTTGTGCTGCCGAGGGCTTGGGCGTTGCAATTTTCAGGTGGCGGCGCATCAGCGCTGCCGCCAGTTCGCGATCGTCCGCCTCGATGGCGCTGATGATTTCCAGGTGTTCGGTGCAGGAGCCGTGCACGCGCAGCGTGCGGTAGTAGGCGGCGGTTTCATCGAGGCGGCGCAGGTTGTTCTGCTGCTGCATCGCCTGCAGGATGTAGCGGTTGCCCGAGAAGCGCGCCACCATTTCGTGGAAGGCGGCATTGAGGGCAAAGAACTCGCCGGAGTTGGGCGGGTTTTCCGGGGTGTCGAGCACGCGCTGGTGGGCGTCCTTGATACGTTTCAGCAGCACGGGATCGACCTTCCACGTCGGCTCCAGGAAGGCGCCGCATTCCAGCAGCATGCGGAAGCGGTAGCTCTCCTGCATGGCTTGCGGCGTGCCGAGGGAGGGCAGGAAGGACCAGCCATGGCCGGTGCGCTTGATGATCAGGCCTTCGGAGGCCATGCGGGTCAGCGTCTTGTTCAGGAGGCTGCGCGGCGCATCATAGCGCGACAGCAGTTCCTTCTCGGTGATGTTGTCCGGCAGGCCGTTGCGGATGCGGTCGACGACAATGGATTTATACAGGTCGTCGATGGTCTGGCCGCCGGGATTCATGCCGTCCAGCGTGACGTCGGCGCCGCCTTCGACCACGAAGTAGCCGGCATTGGCGCGGTACTCGATCATGCCGCGGTCGGCCAGCAGCTTGAGGGCGGCGCGCACCGGAGTGCGGGAGACGCCATAGCGCGAGCCGAAGGATTCTTCGGTCAGGTGGGCGCCGACGGGCAGGGTGCCGTTATGTATTTCGCGGCCGATGCGCTCCGCCAGTTCAAGCTGCAGGGGGCTTGGCGCGGCGGCCTTGGTGACTGTATTCATGGTCGTATGGGGACAGGGTTTCGTCGCATTATGCACGAATTTTTTGTTCCCAATGAAAATAGAAAACATTCAGATTGCATTTATTCTGCATTTAGTACAAAATGAATCCATTCCCAACAAGGAGCTACAGACATGCAGAACAATGAAGGTTTTCCGCTGGTAGAGGTTTCGGGCACACCGTTCGAGCGCGGCGTCCAGCATGGCCGGGCGGTACCGGACCGCGTGCGCGGCAGCATTGCCCTGTACCGCGACCAGTTGGCCAAGCGCGGCATCGACCTCGAAACCATTGCCACGCTGGCGCGCAACTTCATCCCCAACATCGTCGCTTTCGATCCCACTTACTTCGAAGAGATGCAGGGCATGGCGGAAGGCGCCGGTGTCGCCGTCGAGGACATCATCACCGTCAACTGCCGCACCGAAATGATGTTCGGCCACTCCGCCCTGAAACAGGCGCGCGAAGCGCTGGACGACGGCTGCACCGGCCTGGTCGTGCTGCCCAAGGGCACCCGTGACGGCCGCCTGATCCACGCCCATAACTGGGACTGGCGCGAAGCTTGCGTCGATACCGGCATTGTGCTGAAGGTGAAAAAGCATGGCGACGGTCCGGACATGCTGATGTTTACCGAAGCGGGCACGCTGGGCCGCCATGGCTTCAATTCGGCCGGCCTGTCCCTGTCCGGCAATTTCCTGACCTGCGAGCGCGACTACCAGCGCAGCGCGGACGTGCCACTGGGCCTGCTGCGCCGGAAAATGCTGGAATCGACCAATATGACGGCGGCCATGCGCACCGTGTTCGGCGCGCGCCGCTACTGCTCCAATAACCTGATGCTGGCCCATGCCGATGGCGAAGCGGTCAATCTGGAATGCGCGCCGGATGAAATCTTCTGGATCACGCCGGAGGATAATATCCTGGTGCACGCCAACCACTGGATCAGTTACCCGGCGCGCGCCAAGCTGGTGGACCTGGGCCTGTTGAATACCCCCGACTCGATCTATCGCCAGCGCCGCGTGGCGTCGATGCTGCAGGAAGCGCAAGGGAAGATCACCTGGGAGACCGTGAAGGAAGCCCTGGCCGATGAATTCGGCAAGCCGGAAGGCGTGCTGACCCACCCGGCCAAGGCCAGCTTCAATAGCGTCTACTGCACGGTGGCCACCACGTTGATGGACCCGGCGGCGGGCAAGATGTGGGTGGCGCGCAAGCCTTACGAGGGCCGCAATTTCGTCGAATACACGCTGTAAGACGGAGGAATGGGAATGACGCGAATCAGCTCGGCATGGCTGGCGGTGGCGCTGGCCATCGGAGCAGGGGCCGCCGGCGCGGCAGGCGTAATGGCGCCGGCTGCCGCTGCCTTGCCCGAGATCCGCTTTGCCGATGCGATCGACACGCCTACCTCGATGCCCGGCCACCGTTCGCGCAACACGGCAACCGACGGCATCCTGCTGCACGTGGTCGAATCGCTTGTGGCACTGCGTTCGGATTTCTCCGTCGGCCCGATGCTGGCCGACAGCTGGACCATCTCGCCGGATGGCCGAACCTATGATTTCAAGCTGCGCAAGGGCGTGCGCTTCCATAACGGCGCGCCCGTGACATCGGCCGAAGTGGTTTGGAGCCTGCAGCGCATCCTGAATCCAAAGTCGGAATCCTACTGCCGCAACCAGTACGATGGCAGCAAGGGCGCCAGGGTGGTCAGCGCCAGCGCGCCGGCGCCGGATGAAGTGCGCATCGTGCTGGAGCAGCCCTATGCCTTGCTGCTGCAGCAGATGGCGAATATCCAATGCCCGCTGGCCGTGCTGCACCCATCCAGCGTGGACGCGAACGGCAAGTGGATCAAGCCGGTCGGCACGGGGCCGTATATGTGGGGCGAATGGCGCAAGGGCCAGTATGTTCAGCTGAACGCCTTTACCGGCTATATGCCGCGCGAAGAGAAGCCGGATGGTCTGGCGGGCGCCAAGCGCGCGCTGGCCAATCTGCGCTTTGTCGTGATTCCCGATGCGGCCTCGCAGAAAGTGGCCTTCATGTCCGGCCAGGTGGACCTGATCGTGGCGGACAGCCAGAACCCGCCGCCGCCGTCGCCGTCCTGGGACATCGTGCCCGAACAGGATATGGACCCCAACGCGCTGCTGATGCAGACCGGCGATCCGCTGCTGGGCAAGCCCGAAATGCGGCGCGCCATCGCGCTGTCGCTGGATCTCCCTCTGCTGGTGAGCAGCCTGAGTAACGGCCAGACGCGCTACAACCCTTCGCTGGTGCCGCTGGTATCGCCGTACTATTCGCCGGTGCACGCCGAAGGCTACCGCAAGGACCTGGCGCAGGCGAAGCAGCTGCTGGCGCAGGCAGGGTACAAGGGCGAGACCATCAGGATCCAGACCAATAAGCGTTATCCGGACACGTACCGGCTGGCCGTGGTGGTGCAGAACATGCTGAGCAAGTCCGGCATCCGCACCGAGATCGAAGTGCTGGAGTGGGCCACGCAGGTGAGCAACTTCCGCTCAGGCAAATTCCAGATGATGGCCTTCACCTATTCGGCGCGCATTGATCCCTCCACCATGTATGGCGACATTCTGGGCGACAAGTCCAGGTCCGCCACGCTGCAATGGACCAATCCGGAGGCGAGCGGCATCCTGGCCGGCATCAAGGGCGAGACCGATCCTGCCATGCGCCGCGCCGCCTTCGAGGAACTGCACAAGCGCATGGTGGCGGATGTGCCGCTGCTGCATGTGAATAACACGCCGGTGCTGCTGGCGGTGAGCAAGCGCCTGCATGGCTTCGCGCCATGGCCGCTGCGCCGCCCGCGCCTTTTCAACGTCAGCAAGGATTAAGGGGCCATGCTCATTTACGCAATCAAGCGCATCATGATGGCGATACCGACGGCGCTGATCGTTTCGCTGCTGGTATTTGTCATGATCCGCCTCATTCCGGGCGATCCCGTGGTGCTGATGCTGGGCGATGGCGGCGATCCCGCCATGGTGCAGGAAATGCGCAGCTCCCTGGGCCTGGACCAGTCGCTCCCGCGCCAGTTCGCCAACTGGTCGGGCAAGGTGCTGCACGGGGACCTGGGTAACTCGGTGAAGACCAATGAGCCGGTGCTGGACCTGATCGCCGAACACTTCCCGGTCACGGCGCAAATCGTGCTGGCGGCCACCGCGCTGTCCTGCCTGATCGCGCTGCCGGCGGGGCTGGTGGCTGCCTGGCGCCAGAACCGCTGGCCGGACCTGGGCATCGTCACCGGCGCCATCATGCTCGTCTCCATCCCCAGCTTCTGGGCCGGCATCATGCTGATCTGGCTGTTCGGCGTGAAGCTGAACTGGCTGCCCACCTTCGGTTTCCAGTCGATGGCCGATGGCGGCTGGGGTGCGCTGAAATACATGGTGCTGCCGGTGATTGCGATCACGCTGACCGAGATCGCCGTCCTGACCCGCATGATGCGCGCCAGCACCATCGATGTGCTGCGCCTCGAATACATCGCCCATGCGCGGGCCAAGGGGCTGGGGGAGCAGCGGGTGATGCTGAAGCACGCCTTCCCGAACGCCTTCGGCCCCGCGCTCACGGTGATCGGCCTGGTGCTGGGCCATCTTCTGTCCGGCGCGGCGGTGATCGAAACCGTCTTTACCTTGCCGGGCCTGGGGCGCCTGCTGGTCGAGAGCATCTATGCGCGCGACTACCCGGTGGTGCAGGGCTGCCTGCTGTTCGTGGCGCTGCTGTACGTCTTCGTCAACCTGGTCATCGATTTGCTGTACCCGCTGTTCGATCCACGTATCAAGCTATGAAACTGACATTCAAACGCATCAATCTAACCGTGGGCTCGGTCGTTGTCGGCGCACTGCTGCTGATAGCGCTGGTAGGCACGGTCTACACGCCTTACGACCCGATCGACGGCGACCTGGTGGCCCGTTTCAGCGCGCCATCCTGGCAGCACTGGATGGGTACCGATGAATTCGGGCGCGATGTGCTGTCCCGCATCATGGGCGGGGCCGGCGTCAGTGTGGCCGTGAGCCTGGGCGCCGTGCTGTTCGCCATCCTGTGCGGCGCCACCATCGGCGTGTTGACCGGGTACATCGGCGGCTGGTTCGACCGCATCGCCATGATCCTGCTGGAATCGTTGATGGCTTTCCCCGGCCTGCTGCTGGCGCTGGGCATCATGGCGATCATTGGCCCGTCCAAGGTGGGCGTGGTGCTGGCGCTGGGCCTGGCCTATACGCCGTCCGTCGCCCGCATCGCCCGCGCCACCGTGTTCTCGCTGCGCCAGCGCGACTTCGTCATCGCTTCCCAGGCGATGGGCAACAGTGGCCTGTGGACGCTGGGCCGTCACATCCTGCCGAATTGCGTGGCGCCGCTGATCATTTTCTCCACCTCGCTGTTCGGTTCCGCTCTGCTGGCGGAAAGCGCCTTGAGTTTCCTCGGACTGGGCGTACCGCCGCCGGCGCCGTCCTGGGGCGGAATGCTGTCCGATGCGCGCAATTCGATGGAGCAGGCGATCTGGCTGTCCATCTTCCCTGGCGCGATGATCTCGTTCGCCCTGCTGGGCATCAATATGCTGGGCGATGCGGTGCGTGACCTGCTGGACCCGCGCATGAAAGGAGCCCACTGATGCTGCTCAGCGTACGCGACCTGACCATTTGTTTCCCTTGCCCGGACAACGGCACGCGGCCGGTGGTCAAGAACATCAGCTTCGATCTCGCGGCAGGCCAGTCGCTGGCCATCGTCGGCGAATCGGGCAGCGGCAAGACCATGATAGGCAAGGCCCTGCTAGGCCTGCTGCCGGATGCGGCCAGCGTGACGGGCGGCTCGATGTTGTTCAACGGCGACGACCTGGCGCACTGCACGCCGGCCCAGTGGCGCGGATTGCGCGGCACCGAGATCGGCATGGTGTTCCAGGAGCCGATGGTATCGCTGAACCCTGCCTTCCGCATCGGCGACCAGCTGACCGAAGGCCTGATCTGCCGCCGCGGTTTGGCGCCGGACGAGGCGCGCGGGCTGGCGCTGGCCATGCTGGAGCGTGTGCTGGTGCGCAATCCCAAAGACTGCATGCAGCGCTATCCGCATGAATTCTCGGGCGGCATGCGCCAGCGCATCATGCTCGCTGCCGTGATGCTGCTCAAGCCCAAGCTGCTGATTGCCGATGAACCGACCACCGCGCTCGATTGCGTGGTGCAGAAGGAAGTGCTGGACCTGATGACGGAGCTGACGCAGCAGGAGGGCACGGCCCTGGTCTTCGTCAGCCATAACCTGTCGCTGGTGGCCGAGTACACCGAGCGCGTGCTGGTGATGTGCCGCGGCGATGCGATGGAAACCGGCCCTGCCTCGCGCGTGCTGGCCCATCCCGACCACCCGTACACACTG
Organism: Pseudoduganella sp. UC29_106; assembly: GCF_044055365.1. NCBI lineage: Bacteria > Pseudomonadati > Pseudomonadota > Betaproteobacteria > Burkholderiales > Oxalobacteraceae > Pseudoduganella > Pseudoduganella sp. UC29_106. The sequence continues at coordinate 1,910,347 of NZ_CP171977.1, forward strand.
AGCCTGCTCGATGCGCTGCCCAAGCGCGACCCGGACGCGTTGGCGCCGCCGCCGCGGTCGCCCATCCTGGAAGTGCAGGACCTGACCATCGATTACACGATGCAGGAGGGCTGGTTCGGCAAGCGCGCAGTGCGCGCCGTGCACCCGGCAAATTTCCGCGTGGCGCCGGGCGAGACGCTTGCCATCGTCGGCGAGTCGGGCAGCGGCAAGACCACGCTGACCAAGGCCATCCTGGGGCTGGTCGCGCCGTCCGGCGGCAAGATCATTTTCGGCGGCAAGGAGCTGCAAGGCTGCAGCAAGGAAGAATTGCGTGCGGCGCGCCGCCGCATCCAGATGGTGTTCCAGGACCCGTATTCCTCGCTCGATCCGCGCATGACGGTCGGCGCCCTGGTTGCCGAGGGCCTGCGACTGGACCGCAGCCTGGACAAGGCCGAACGCGCGCGCCGCGTGGCCCAGGCGCTGGAGGATGTGCAACTGGGCGGCGCTTATGCGCAGCGCTATATTCATGAATTGTCCGGCGGCCAGCGCCAGCGCGTGGCGATTGCCCGTGCCCTGGTGGTGCGGCCGGAAGTGATCATTGCCGACGAGCCGGTGTCCGCGCTCGATGTGACGGTGCAGAAGCAGGTGCTGGACATCCTGGTGTCCCTGCAGGACCAGTACGGCTTTGCATGCCTGCTGATATCGCACGACCTTGGCGTGGTCGAACAGATCGCCGACCGCGTGCTGGTGCTGCTGCGCGGCCACGTGGTGGAGGAGGGCACGCGCGACGATGTCTTCGATACGCCCAGCCATCCCTATACGCGGCGCCTGCTGCAGGCCGTGCCCGAGCTGCACGGCGACCGCGAACAGGGCTTCAGTATCGCCACCCGCAAGCTGCCGCCCGCGCGCGCCGGCTTGAGCTACTTCCAGCCCGAAACCGATGTCGCCGCCGCGCGCCGCCTGGTCGCGCTGACGCCGGCCGATGCCGCCACGCCCCACCGGGCGGCGGTATCCGCTGCGCCGGCTGCCCCGGCCAGCGCCATGCCGGCGGCGGCGGTCGGCTAGGACCGCAATACCAGATACCGCTTCGGTGCGCCGGAGCGCCCGCGCCAGGCCCTGGGTCCGGCGCGTCGCGGCGTGCGCCCCGGACAAACGAGACCGAGGAGATGACGATGCATGTTGTACGGCCGGTAGAAATGGGCGATTTGCCCAAGCTGGAAGCGCTGGCGCGGCGCGATAACCGCCGCGTGCATACGCTGCCGCAGGAGAGGGCGGCGCTGGAGCGCCTGGTGGGCGAATCGCTGGAATCCTTTGGCGCGCCTGTGCCGCCGCCGCTGTCGTCAGGCGGCCGCTATATCTTTGTGCTGCAGGCGCCCGACGGCACGCTGGCCGGCACCGCCTCGCTGCTGGCGCAGGCTGGCAGCGGCGCCAGCTTCCTCTCCTTCCGGCAAGACATGATGCAGCAGCTGTCGCCAGATCCATTGGTCTGCAACGACGTGGCCACGCTGATGCTGTGCTCCGACCTGAGCGGCTATTCCCAGCTGGCCGGCTACCACGCGCCGGGCGCGGACCTGGGCCGCACGGACAAGAGCCTGCTGGCCTGCGCGCGCCTGATGTATGCCGCGCTGGCGCCGCAGCGTTTCGCCGGCAAATTCTTTGCCTCCCTGCCGGGCCAGGTCGATAACGACAGCCAGTCACCATTCTGGGACGCGGTAGGCCGCCACTTCTTCCAGATGGATTTCCTGCAGGCCGAGTCCCTGCTGGAGGGCGGCCGCAACCAGCCGCTGATCGTCGGCCTGATGCCGCACTATCCGGTGTATATGGCGCTGTTGCCGGAGGCGGCGCGCGAGGCTGTCGGCGCGGCCGATCCCTGCGCCGGCGATGCGCTCTCCATCCTGCGCGGCGAGGGATTCGAAGCCTACGACTATGTGGATATCTGCGATGGCGGCCCCGTGCTGCAGGCCAGCGCGCATGCGCTGCGCTCGCACGCCAGCGCGCTGCGCCGCCGCGTCGCCAGCCGCAGCGCCGCCAGCCCGGCCGGCGCGCTGCCCTACCTGGTCTGCAACGCCCGCACGCGCCGCTTCCGCGCCATCGCCGTCCACTCGGACCCGCTGGGCCAGCAACAGCACATCAACCTGACCTCCGAGCAGGCCGACCTGCTGGAAGTGGAAAACAGCGACGAGGTGCTGTGTGTGGCCGTTGGAGAGCAACCATGATCGTCGTACGCAATGCCGCATTGGGCGACCTCGATGCGATTTACGACCTGGCCAGCCGCATAGGTCCCGGCATGACCACGCTGAAGGCGGACCGCGCGGCGTTGGCGCGGCGTTTGGAAATTGCCGCGGCATCGTTTGCCGGCAGCGCCAGTTGCGAAGAGTGCGATTACCTGTTCGTGCTGGAAGACTTGTCCAACGGCCGCATCGGCGGGGTCTGCGCAATCAAGCGCGCCATCGGGCTGGATGAGCCTTTCTACAACTACCGCATCGGCACCCTGGTGCACGCCAGCAGCGAGGCGGGCGTCTTCGCCCGCATGCAGGCGCTGTACCTGTCCTACGATATGACGGGCAGCGCCGAATTGTGTTCGCTGTATCTGCATCCGGACTATCGCAATGGGCTGAACGGCAAGCTGCTGTCCAAGAGCCGTTTCCTGTTCATGGCGCAGTTCCCGCAACTGTTCCCGGACAAGGTGTTTGCCGAAATGCGTGGCTACCAGAAGCCCGACGGCAGCGCACCATTCTGGGAGAGTCTGGGCCGGCACTTCTTCAAGATGGATTTCGACGCGGCGGACGACCTGTGCGGCCAGGGCCGCAAGTCCTTCATCGCGCAGCTGATGCCGCGCCATCCCTTGTACACGGACTTCCTGTCCGAAGAAGCGCGCGCCGCCATCGGCCGCACGCATGACGACACCGTGCCGGCGCGCCGCCTGCTGGAGCAGGAAGGCCTGCGCTACGATGGTTATATCGACATCTTCGACGGCGGCCCTGTGCTGCAGGCGCGTGTCACCGAGCTGCGCGCCGCGCGCGAGAGCCGGCTGGCGGCGCTGGAGCACGGCGGATGCGCCGATGCGCCGCTGGCGCTGGTCTCGACCACGTCGCTGGACGCATTCCGTGTGATCGCCTTGCCCGCCGAGCCGCGCGGCGGCAGCCTGGCCTTGCCGGCCGATGCGCTGTCGGCGCTGGAATTGCCGGCTGGAGCCAGCGTGCGCACGATGCCGCTGTCCGCATCGCGTAAATAATTTTTCAACCAACCGATAAGGAAGAAGAAAGTGCACAACGCAATCACCTCTTTGTGGCGCCATGTGGCGCTGGCCTGCGCCTTGCTGTTTGCCCTGCTGGCCGGCGGCCCGTTCGCCTACGCCCAGCCGCTGCCCGACCCGCAGGTGGCCGGCACGACTTCGCTGGTGCTGGAATACCACACCTCGCCCGTCAATCGCCTGCCGCTGCGCCAGTACATGCAGCAGGATGGCCTGGCGCAACTGGAACGCTGGAAGAGCGAAGGCCTGTTGAGCGCCTACAAGGTCCTGTTCAACCGCTGGGCGGACAACCAGAACTGGGACATGATGATCCTGCTGAACTTCCCGAGCGCGGCGAAGATGTCGGACTGGCGCAAGATCGAAGCCGAGATGCCGGCCGGCCTGCCGCAGAAGGCGCTGGCGCTGGTGAACAAGATCGACACCAACCCGGGCGACCTGTACCTGCAGGGCGGCAGCAGCAAGGGTTCGGGCGTGTATGTAGTGATCCCTTACGACTACCTGGTCTCGACCGACAAGTACCTGGCCTACCTGCGTGGCTACCTGGTGCCGCAACTGGATGGCTGGCTGAAGGAAGGTGTGCTGAACCAGTACAGCGTGTACTTCGGCCGCTACGTCGTCGGCCGCCACTGGTCGGCGCTGATGTTCTACGAGTACAACGGCGACGAGGGCCTTGGCTTGCGCGAGAAAACCCAGGCCAAGGTGCGCGCTGACCTGGTCAGGAACAATCCGAGCTGGGTTGAGTGGAGCAAGGACAAGGGGCAATACCGCGTGAACCGCCAATACATCATCGCCGATGAGCTGAAGGCCAAATAAAAACCCAGGGCTTAAAGCTGGTGTCTGCCACATCGTGGCAGACACCTGTTTCACGCCGTGGGTTTATTTCTTAGCCGTCGACTCCTTCCACCGCTTGATAAACGCCAGGCGCTTCGCCGGCTCCATCCCCGCCAGGATAGTGGGATCAACCGGAATCGGCTTGATCGCCGCACCATGCTTGCGCAGCAGGTCCGCGGCCGTGCCGTCGCCGCTGATGTCGGCACGGATCGAGAACAGCTGGGCATCGTTGGCGATAATGGTCTGGCCGCGTTTGGAAAGCAGGTAATCCAGCCACAGCCTGGCCGCATTCGGATTCTTCGCGGCCTTGCTGATGGACGCCACGCGCGACAGCACCAGCGCGTAATCGGTCGGCACCACATAACCCAGCGACGGATCCATCTTCGCCCGGGCGTGGGCGTAGGAGCCGAGGATGTTGTAGCCGATCAGCTGCTCGCCGGAAGAAATCCGCTCCATCATAATGCCGTTGGACGACTGCACGCGCACCGAAGCCTTGCCCATGGCCTGCGCCAGGTCCCAGAACTGCCTGTTCTGCTGCGCGTCGTGATTGGTCAGCAGAAAGCCGACGCCGGATTTTTCGATGTCGTAGGTCGTGACCTTGTCCTTGTAGGTGGCGGCCTTGGCGTTCAGCAGTTGCAGCAGGGCGGCATGGGTGGTGGGTACGTCCGCGGCCGGCACCAGGCGCTTGTTGTAGACAAAGACCGCCGGCTCGAAGGTCGTGCCGTAGGCCATGCCCTTGTAATTGGCCCAGGCGGGAATCGAGGCGGCCTCGGGTGACTGGTACACGGCCGCATAGCCCTCGGCCACGAGCTTCATCTGCAAGTCCATGCTGGAATTCCACAGCAGGTCCGCGCTGGCGCTGCCGGAAGCCATTTCGGACACGTAGCGGCTGTACATCTCGGTCGAATTCATATCGTTGTACTCGACCTGGATGGCCGGGTACAGGGCACGGAAGTCCTTCACCAGCGCGCCGGCCAGCTTGGTATCCGTGGTGCTGTAGATGATCAGCCGGCCTTCCTTCTTTGCCGCTTCGATCAGTTGCGCGTAGGACGCCGGATAGCCGGCCGGCTGCTGCGCCAGTGCGGCCGGAACGGCCAGGGCAAAGGCAGCGCCGATCAGCGCTGCCAGGGTCCTTCTCTTGTTCATGCAAAGTCTCCTCAGATTGCGGGCGGGGCAACGGCCGCGCCTTCGATGTTGTGACGGGCCAATGCCGCGGCCACGAAGCCGCTGCGCTTCATGTCTTCCACGAAGCGGCACAGATACAGCCAGGCGTCGTCGCTGGTTTGCAGCGGCAGGCCCATGGCCTGGTTGATGGTCATGAAACGGCCTGGCAGCAGGCGCAGGCCGGGGTGCCGGCGCGCGTCGCTTTCCAGCTGCTGGCGCACGCCGGCGGCCACGTCCAAATCCTGCTCCAGGAAAGTGTCCGTAACGGCGGGTGAGGTTGGTGCGCGGACGATTTCCGCGTGCTTCAGCGAACGGCTCAGGAACAGGTCGTAAGCGCTGCCCAGGCCAACGGCGACGCGGGTGCCGGGACGGTCCACTTCGGCCATGGACCGCAGTGGCGATTCGGCGCGCACCATATAACTGCCCTCGATGCACACATAGGCGGGCGAGAAGCGGATGCCCTGGCTGCGCTCCGGATCGATGGCGAGAAAGGCGAGGTTGACTTCCGATGCGGCTAGCGCCTGCGCCGCCTTGCCGGCCGTCGCAAAGGGCACCAGCTGCACCGGCACTTTCAGGCGCTGCGCCAGTTGCCGGGCCAGGTCGACCGACACGCCTGCCGGTTCATCTGTCAACGCGTCGCGCCGCGCCAGGATGGGGTTGCCAAGATTGATGGCGACGCGCATCACGCCGCCGCTGAGGAATTCGTTTGCCAGCACGTCCGCTCTCCCTGTGCAAATCATGTTCAGTCATTATTGCATTTAATTGCAATTAAGTGCAATATGGAGTGCATCATGAAAACCACGTTCGAAACCACAACGATTGCCGTAAGCGGTAATCATTATCAGGTCGTTGACCTGCCTTCCAGCGGTGGTGAGCGCCTCTGGTGCTTGCCCTATGTGCTGCGTATATTGCTGGAAAATACAATCCGCAATGCACGCGGCGCCGAGCGCGAAGCGGCGGTTACCGCCATCTTCGGCTGGCTGGAGCGCGGCACCAGCGAAGCCGAAATCGCCTTCCAGCCGGGCCGCGTGCTGATGCACGACACCACGGCCACGCCGGCCCTGGTGGATATCGCCGCCATGCGCGACGCGCTGGCTGAGGCGGGCGCCGATCCCGCGCGGCTGAAGCCCGCCTTGCCGGTGGACGTGTCGGTTGACCATTCGCTGGCAGTGGAAGCGTTCGCGCAGCCGGGCGCCGCGGCGGTCAACCTGGAATGGGAAATGCGCCGCAACGCGGAGCGTTACCGCTTCCTGCGCTGGGCCTCGAAGGCGCTGGACGGGGTGCGCATCCACCCGCCTGGCACCGGCATCATGCACACACTGAACCTGGAGCAGCTGGCGACAGTGGTTGCCGTGCAGCCGGACCCCGATGGCGGCTTGCCATGGGCCGTGCCGGACACGCTGATCGGCACCGACAGCCACACGCCCATGATCAACGGCATCGGCGTATTGGGCTGGGGCGTCGGCGGACTGGAAGCGCAGACCGTGATGTTCGGCATGCCGACCATGCTGCGCATTCCGGACGTTGTCGGCGTGCGCCTGACGGGCAGGTTGCGCGCGCCCGCCTTGTCCACCGACCTCGCTCTGGCCGTCACGCAGTGCCTGCGCGCGCTGGATGTGACGGGAGATTTCGTTGAATTCATCGGCCCCGGCGTTTCCACGCTGACGGCGGGCGACCGCGCGGTGGTGGCGAATATGGCGCCCGAATACGGCGCCACTACTGGTTATTTCGCGATCGACCTGGAAACCCTGGCCTATCTGCGCGCCACCGGCCGCAGCGAGGAGCAGATCGCGCTGGTGCATGGTTATGCGCGGCGTACCGGCTTGTGGCATGAGCCGGACCGCGAAGCGCGCTACACGCGCGTGCTGGAAATCCGCCTGGACGATATTGGCGTGTCCGTCGCCGGGCCCGCACGTCCACAGGACCGCATGCCGCTGGCGCAAATGGCGGCATCGGTGCGGGCGCAGCCCCTCCCTGCGCCTGAGCTTGTGGACCACGGTGCGTCCGCGCTGCCGCAGTATCCGGTGGCGATCGCCGCCATCACCAGCTGCACCAATACCTCGGATCCGCGCCTGCTGGTGGCCGCCGGCCTGCTGGCGCGCAAGGCACGGGCACTGGGCCTGCACGCCGCCCCGTGGGTCAAGACTTCGCTGGCGCCCGGCTCGCCGGCCGCCGCCTCCTACCTGCGCCGTGCTGGCCTGCTGGACGAATTGCAGGCGCTGGGCTTCGGCATCGTCGGCTACGGCTGCACCACCTGCATCGGCAATTCCGGCGCCCTGACGGCGCCGGTGCGCGCGGCGCAGGAGGCGGGCGGCGTGAAGCCGGTGGCCGTCCTGTCAGGCAACCGCAACTTCCCCGGCCGCGTGCATCCGGAGCTGGAGCTGGGCTACATCATGTCGCCGCCGCTGGTGGTCGCCTATGCCATTGCTGGCGATGCCGCACGCGACCTGGCGACCGAGCCGCTGGGCGTGGACGGCACCGGCCGTCCGGTACATCTTGACGAACTGTGGCCCGGCAGCGAAGAGATCGAGCGCTGCCTGCGCATCGCGGGCGACCCCGCCGACTTCCCGCGCGACTTTGCGCAAGCGGGACGCAACCCCGCATGGCACGGCATGGACGCGCCGGACAGTCCGCGCTTCCCTTGGGACCCGGCGTCAAACACCTTGCAGCGTCCACCATTCGCCTCGGCGCAGCAAGGCAGCCTGCTTGGCAGCTATGCGGCCTATCCGCTGCTGGTGCTGGGCGACGACGTCACGACCGACCATATTTCGCCGGCCAGCGCGGTTCCGCCCAACAGCCTGGTGGCCGATTACCTGGTGCAGCGCGGCGAGCAGCGCAACGACCTCAATGTGTTCGCCTCGCGCCGCGGCAACTGGCAGGTGATGCTGCGCGCGGCCTTCCACAGCCGCATGCTGGTCAACCACCTGCAAAGCGCGCTGCCTCTTGCCCATACGCTGCATGTGCCGTCCGGCGAGGTGCTGCCGATCTGGAAAGCGGCAAAGCGTTACCAGGACGAAGGCGACAGCGTGGTGCTGGTGGCCGGCGAGCGTTACGGCACTGGCTCATCGCGCGACTGGGCGGCCAAGGGCTTGCGTCTGCTGGGCGTGCGCGCCGTGCTGGCCGTCAGCTTCGAACGCATCCACCGCTCGAACCTGATCGGCATGGGCATCCTGCCGCTGCGGATTCCGGCCGATGCGCTGTCCGGCGCACGCGCGCTGTCGCCTGGCGACCGCATCGAAATCTCGGTCGACGCAGCCATGCTCCGGCCGCGCATGGCGTTGCCGGTGCGCGTTCTGCGCAGCGATGGCAGCGCCGAGACCTTCGAGGCCACGGCGGCGGTGGAGACTGCGCTGGAAATTTCGCTGCTGGAGAAGGGCGGCGTGATGCCATCCATCCTGCGGGAGGCTTTATGCGGCTGATTGCCGCCGCATTGCTGGCCTGTGCTGGCGCGGCAGCGGCGCAGGATGCGCGCTGGGAAGTCATCGCGGGATCGGAAGCGGAGCACAGCAGCGAAGGCTGGCGCATCGCCGTGCCCAAGACGGAGCTCAAGTACCAGTGGTCGCCGCGTCTTGAACTGGGTGTGGAGGTTTCGTGGATCGAGGCGCGGCCGACGGGCGCACCCACCAGTTCCGCGCTGAGCGCGGGCACTTTGGCAGCCAAATACCAGCTGCTGCCGGAGGATGCAGGCTTCGGCTTCGCGCTGGCGCCGGAGTTTGCGCGCCGTCTTTCCCGCGCATCGGTGCGGCGCGGCATCGCCTCCGAAAACCAGGAATACCTGCTCGGCACGGAAACCGTGTTCGCCATCGGACGCACGGAAGTTGAAATCAAGGCGGGACGAAATTTCGTCGAGCGCCAGCCGGACGAATGGACTTTCGAGCTGAAGGTGACCGATCCCTGCATGTCGCGTGTCGATTGCATCGTCAATGCGGAACGCAAGCTGGCCTCCAACGATGAAGGCCAGACCCTGCTGCGCCTGGGCGTGGATGTGGAGCTTGGTCGCGGCGTCTATTTGCGCCTGCTGGGCGGACGCGAAATCGGTCCGCGCACGCCCGGACAGGTGGACCGCACTTTCGAGGCGGCCCTGAAACTCTTCTTTTAAGCAGCGAGTCGCGCGGCCACTTCACGGCCGAAGGCGCGCGTGCCCATGCCGCCGCCCAAGTCACCGGTACGGCTGGCCGGGTTTTCCAGCACGGCGTCCACCGCGGCGTGGATCGCGTCGCCAGCCTGGTTCAGCGCCGGCTGCCCGTGATGCTCGCCCAGCCACTGCAGCAGCATCGCCACGGACAGGATCATCGACGTGGGATTGGCCTTGTCCATGCCCTGGATGTCGGGCGCCGACCCATGCTGGGCCTGGGCGCAGCACTGGAGGTCGCCGGCCATCACCGAGCCCGCCAGGCCAAGGCTGCCGGACAGTTCGCTGGCCAGATCGCTCAGGATGTCGCCGTAGAAGTTGGTGGCCACCAGCACATCGAAGCGCTCCGGATTGCGCACCAGGTGGGCAGTGGACGCGTCGACCAGCAGCTCATCCAGCTGCACTTGGGGGAATTCCGCAGCGACCGTGCGCACCGCTTCCAGGAAGAGGCCATCGGTCATGTGGAAGCTGTTGGCCTTGTGGATGGCCGTGACTTTCTTACGCCGCTTCATCGCCAGTTCGAAGGCGCGGCGCGCGATGCGCTCGCTGCCGTGGCGCGTGATCTTGCGCACGGAGAGGGCCATGTCCGGCGAGGGCATCATCTCGCCCCAGCCCAGGGCCATATTGCGGTCCGGGTAGAAGCCTTCCGTCGCTTCGCGCATGATGACGAGGTCCATCTGTTTACCGGCACGCATATTCGAAGGCAGGAAGCTGCGCGTGCGGGCTGGGCGGGCGTTGGCATATAGGTCCAGGCCCACGCGGAAGGCGGCGGATACATTGCGGCCGCCTTCCGCCGGCTTTGGGTAGTCCGCGTGCGAAATGGTGCCGAGGATGATGCCTTCGTAGCCGCGGGCCTTTTCCAGCAGCGCGTCGGTCAGCGTGGTGCCATGGCATTGCAGGCTGGCGAAGCCTACCTCGTCGTGATCGAATTCGAGGCCGAGGCGAAAGGCATTGTTGGCGCTGTGCAGGACGTCGAGTGCAGCCGCGGTAATTTCGGGGCCGATGCCATCGCCGGGAAGAACGAGAATACGCATGATCAGGCTTTCTTGTGATGTTCAAGGGATACTGGGTTGGTCTGGCCGCTGTCGCGCAGGGAGCGCGTTGCGTTGGCGTTCGCATAGATCCACAGGATCTTCATCGGCTTCGTCGAAGAGATGTTGCGGAAGCGGTGCATGACGTTAGCGGGAATGTAGGTGGTGTCGAGCGGCTGCAGCGGATGCTCCTGGCCGTCGATATCCATCACCGCTTCGCCTTCCAGCAGCACCACACTCTCCTCGCAGTTATGGCAGTGGAAGGGAATCGCCACGCCGGCCTCGAATTCCGTAATGCCTGTGATGAAACTGCCGGCACCCAGCGAGGGTGCGACCAGCGGAGTGGTGCGCGCGCCGCCGCCGCGGTCAAAGGCAGGCAGGTTCGATGGCCGCAGCAGCGCGGCGTTGGAAGGTGTTCTGAGTATGGACATGCAGGGTTCCTTTATACGGCAGGGCCGATCCAGACGGTTTTCACATTTGTGAACTCGCGCGCGCCAAAGGCGCCCAGCTCGCGGCCATAGCCCGACTGTTTGATGCCGCCGAAAGGCAGGCGTGCGTCCGAGGCGACCATGCCGTTGACGAAGACCGCGCCCGCTTCGATGCGCCGCACCAGCACGCGGGCGCGATCGAGGTCGGCGGTCCACAGGGCGGCGCCGAGGCCGAATTCGGTGGCATTCGCAAGGCGCACCGCTTCGTCCGCATCCTTTACCCGGATGATGGCAGCCACCGGGCCGAAGGTTTCCTCGCGTGCGGCCGGCATGTCCGGCGTGACGTGGTCGAGCAGGGTGGGGGGATAGAAGGCGCCGGGGCCAGTCGGCATCTTGCCGCCCAGGCGCAGCCGGGCGCCAGCGGCCACCGTGCGTTCGACCTGGCTATGCAGGTCTGCGCGCAGATTGCTGCGCGCCATCGGGCCCATTGTCACGCCTTCGGCCAGCGGGTCGCCGGTGACGATGGCTTGCGCCAGCCTTTCGAAGTGCGCCACGAAGCGGTCCGCCACCGATTGCTCTACCAGGAAGCGCTTGGAGGATATGCAGCTCTGTCCCGCATTCTGGTAGCGCGCGCGTACGGCCGTCAGCGCGGCCTGTTCGATATCGGCATCGGCCAGCACGATGAAGGGATCGGAGCCGCCCAGTTCCAGCACCTGCTTCTTCAGTGCGCGGCCCGCCTGCGCCGCCACCTTTTTGCCGACCTCCGTGGAGCCGGTCAGCGTGACGGCGGCAATGCGCGGATCGTCGATCAGGCCGGCCACGCGGCTGGAATCGATCAGCACAGTGTTCACCAGACCGGATGGGAAGCCAGCCTCCTGGAAGGCACTTTCCAGCGCGAGCGCGCACTGCGGCACATTGTTGGCGTGCTTGAGCACCGCGCCATTGCCGGCCGCCAGGGCGGGAGCGGCAAAGCGGATGAACTGCCAGAAGGGGTAATTCCAGGGCATCACGGCCAGCACCACGCCGAGCGGATCGAATACCACCTTGCTGTCGGAAGCATTGCTTTCCACGGTCATGTCGCCAAGGTAGCGCGGCGCGGATTCGGCGTAGAACTCGCAGGTCCACGCGCATTTCTCGATTTCGGCCGTAGCTTCGGCCACGGGTTTGCCCATTTCCAGCGTGATCAGGCGGGCGTATTCGGCTTTGCGGATGCGCAGCACGCGGGCCGCTTCGCGCAGCATGCGGGAACGTTCGGCGAGGGGACGCAGGGCCCACTCAGCTTGCGCGGCGGCGGCGCGGTCGAGGATGGCGTTCAGCTGGGAGGGCGTGTGCTGGTCGAATTCGGCCAATGTGGCGCCGGTGGCCGGGTTGATGGATTCAATCATGGCGGATCTTTTCGGGTTTTGAATGAGTGGTATTTTATACGTTCAAAATACCACGTCAACGCATTTCTTGGCTGATCGGTGGTTTTTTGTCTTATCATTGAGCCGTTATTACTTCGGAGCAGTTATGGCGAGCCAGGTCGCGGACCAGCTGGTTGTCAGCATCAAGGAACACATCGTGGCGCGGCAGCTGGCGCCGGGGACGCGCTTGTCCGAACGGGGACTGGCGGAACAGTTCCGCGTGTCGCGCTCGCCCGTGCGGGAAGCGCTGAAGAAGCTGGAAGAGAATGCGATCGTGCTGAAGCAGCCGGAGGGCGGCTATGTGGTGGGCGAAACGCCACCGGAGACGCCATCGGAAGAAGAGGGCGCTTCACGCGAGGAAGAGATTTACCTGCGGATCGCACAGGACCGCCTGGCGGGCGAGCTGCCGGAGCGCTTCACGGAAAACCAGATGATGCGCCGCTATGGCGTCACTCGTGCGGTGCTCAACAACATCCTGCGCCGCATGGCGCAGGAGGGCTGGGCGGAACGGCTGATGGGGCATGGCTGGGCCTTCCTGCCGACGCTGTCGTCCAGCGAGGCCTACAACCAGGGCTACCGCCTGCGCATCGTGCTGGAACCGGCGGCCCTGCTGGAGCCGGGCTACCGGCTGAACGAGAAGGAATTGCGGCGCTGCCTGCAGGAGCAACAGGCGCTGCTCGACGGCGGCATCGAAACGGCGTCGCCGGCGCATATCTTCGATGCCAACTCGCGATTGCATGAAGTGATTGCCGGATTTTCCGGCAACGCGTTCATCGTCGACGCGCTGCGGCGGGTGAACCGGCTGCGGCGGCTGATGGAATACAAGAAGGATGTGGACCGTGTAGCGTCCGCACGGCGCTGCCGCGAGCACGTGCGGTTGATCGAACTGCTGCTGAGCGGGAAACGGGAAGAGGCGGCGGACTATCTGCGCCTCCACCTGCGCGACGCCGCCCGCGAAAAGGCCGACTGACTGGTGCTATTGCTCGTCCGGCGTCCAGTCCGGGCTGTAGCCGCCCAGCGTGGGGTGGTACATCTCGTCGCCCGTGTGCTGGGTGAATTCGACGTTGAGACGGTCTTCGCGCAGGCCCAGGATCTCGACGCAATGCGCGCACAGAGCCTGCGCCACGGCCATGCGCAGTTCGGGCGGCCGGCCTTTGCGGATGTCCAGCATCATCAGGGACACCGGCTCCGGCTCGCCGCCTTCCTCCGTGATCCGCCACACGCCGCCCTCGCCCAGTTCGCGAATGGCCACGCTGATGCGGCGGATATCGACAGTCATCATCCGGGCATAAGTCTCGCTCATCTTCGCTGCGAGCAGCTTCTTGGTCTCGGCCGGGTAATGGCCGTTCACATCGAGTTGAAGATAGGGCATGGGACTCTCCGGATGATGGTGTACTCAGCTTAAGCTTCAGCTGCGCGGCGCCCCCAAGTATGCACCACGCTCGGCGCGCAGGCCCATGCGGACCTGGCGGGCGATATCGTCCGCCAGCACTTCATCTTCACCGGCTTCCAGGCCTTCGAAGATGATGCGGGCCACGTCTTCCGGCCTGGCTTTCGGCGCATCGATACCGGCGGTCATGTCGGTATCCATATAACCCATGTGGGCGCCGACCACGCGCGTGTTCTGCGCCGCCAGTTCGCCGCGCAGGCCATTGGTCACGGCCCAGGCAGCGGCCTTCGACGTGCTGTAAGTGCCGGTGGAAGGGAGGCTGATCCAGCTCAGGGCCGACAGGATATTGATGATCGCGCCGCCGCCATTCTGCTTCAGGATCGGCGCGAAGGCATTGCTCAGCGCCATCGGACCGACTACGTTGGTCTCGAATTCCGCGCGCAGCTTGTCGATGCTGCCTTCGCCGACGACCGGGCTGCCGGTTGCAATGCCGGCATTGTTGACCAGGATGCTCACGTCTCCGAGATCGCGCGCCAGGGCGGCCACGCTGGCCGGATTGGTCACGTCCAGCTGCACCGGCGTCACGCCCGGCAGGGTCACGGCCGACGCATCGCGCGCCGCGCCATAAACCTTTTTCGCGCCTGCAGCCAAAGCGGCTTTCGCCAGGGCCAGGCCCAGACCACGGTTAGCGCCAGTGACCAGAACGACGGAATCCTTGATTTTCATTTTTACAGCTCCTTGAGGTTTTAAATTGCGAGTGCAATCAATATGACTCAATCATAGCGCTCACAATTAATAAGTCAAGCAAAATTTTGGGGTCAGATCTGACCCCGAGGTTAGCCGGTGCGGCGTTCGGCGGGGGGATGGCGCTGGAGGTCGGCTTCGTCAAAGGCGGCGCGGATGACAGCTTTGAGTTCTTCGTCGTCCCAGGGCTTGCTGAGGAAGCGCCAGACGGCGCCGCGGTTGATGGCGTCCGTGACCGTTTCCAGGTCGGCGAAGCCGGAGAGGACAATGCGCACCGTTTTCGGATACAACTCGCGCGCCCGCGCCAGGAATTCGGTGCCGCTGATCTCGGGCATGCGCTGGTCGGCCATCACGACTTGCACGTCGTTGGCCGCCAGCAGTTCCAGCGCTTCGCGCGCATTGTCGGCGACCAGGATGCGGTAGCCCTCGCGCCGGAACAGTCGTACCAGCGAATAGAGCACGTTCTGTTCATCGTCCAGCAGCAGCAGGGTGCGGTTGGGCAGCAGGGCCAGGTTGTCCTGCTGCAGAGTGCGCTGTTCGCGCAGCAGCGCGGCCAGCCCGTCCGCAGGCAGGGGACGGCTGAACAGGTAGCCCTGGATCTTGTCGCAGCCTATGCTGCGCAGGAAATTCAGCTGGCCCTGGGTTTCCACACCCTCGGCCACCACGGTCAGCTTCAGGCCATGGGCCAGCGCGATGGTGGCCTGGGCGATGGCGGCGCTGCGCGGTTCGCTCGTGATGTCGCGCACGAAGGCCTGGTCGATCTTGAGCTTGTCCAGCGCGAAGCGGGACAGGTAGCTCAGCGAGGAATAGCCGGTGCCGAAATCGTCCAGTGCAATCGAGACGCCGATGCCGGCCAGCTCGGCCAGCTGCGCCTGGGTGTAGTCGCTGTCTTGCATCATCACGCTTTCGGTCAGCTCCAGCTCAAGGAAGCGAGCGTCCAGGCCACTGGCCTGCAGGGCTGCGCGCACCACGTCCGGCAGGTCGCCCGCAGCGAACTGGCGTGCCGACACATTCACGGCCACGCGGTGCGGCGCCAGTCCCGCATGCTGCCAGGCCTTGTTCTGCCGGCAGGCCTGCTCGATGACCCAGTTGCCAATCGAGAGAATGAGTCCGGTATCCTCGGCCAGCGGAATGAAGTCGGCGGGCGACACGGCGCCCAGTTCCGCGCTGTTCCAGCGCAGCAGCGCCTCCATGCCATTCATGCGCCCATCGGCCAGCGACACCTGCGGCTGGTAATGCAGCTCCAGCTCATTGCGCTCGAGCGCGCGCCGCAGCTGGTTTTCCATGCCCACCCAGCGCAGCGCGTGCGTGTTCATCTCCGCCGTGAAGAAGCGGAAACTGCTGCGGCCACTTTCCTTGGCACGCGCCAGCGCTACGTCCGCGCCCACCAGCAGGGCGCCAGGCGTGGCGCCGTCGCGCGGATAAAGGCTGATGCCGATGCTGGCGGTGACGATCGCGTCGTGCCCATCCAGCTGCACCGGTTGCGATACCTGCTCCAGCAGGCGCCGGGCGACAACGATCACATCGTCGATACCCTTGCAGCGCGTGAGCACGAGGGCGAATTCGTCCGATCCCAGATGGGCCAGCGTATCGCCCGGTCCCACCAGCAGATTCATGCGCTGCGCGAGCCGCTGCAGCAGCCGGTCGCCCGCCTGGCGGCCAAAGGCATCATTGATGCGCTGCAGGCGGTCGATATTAAACAGCAGCAGCGTTACCAGCTCGCTGCCGTGCTCCGCCGTGCTCATGGCCAGCTGCAGGCGGTCATTGAGCAGGTTGCGGTTGGGGAGCAGGGTGAGGGCGTCATGGGTGCTGAGGAAGTCCAGCTGATGGTGCGCTTCTTTCAGGTCGCTCAGGTCGGTCGAGACGGAAACATAGGCGCTGACCTGGTTCCTTGAATCCCGCACGGTTGAAATGCTCATGCGCTTGGGGTAGACCTGGCCATTCTTGCGGCGATTCCAGATCTCGCCGCGCCACTGGCCATCGCGCGCCAGGCTGTCCCAGATCTCCTTGTAGAATTCCGCGTCGTGCCGGCCCGAGCGCAGCATGCGCGGATTCTGTCCCAGCACCTCCTGCTCGCTGTAGCCCGTGATCTGTTCGAAGGCGGGATTGACGGCGATGATTTTTGCATCCGCATCGGTGATCATGATGCATTCCTGCGTATTGTCGAACACCTGGGCGGACAGGCGCAGGCGGTCCTCCAGCGCTCGCCGCGCGGTGGTGTCGCGCAGGATGGCGGTGAACAGCTGCTCGCCTTCCACATTCGCCATCGACAGCGCCAGTTCGGCGCAGAATTCTTCGCCGCTGCGCTTCAGGCAGAACACCTCCACGATGCGGCCGCTATACAGGCGCTGCTGCGTTTGCCGGTAGCGCTCGACCCGATGCTGATGTTCGGCGCGCGAGCGTTCGGAGATCAGCACGGTCACTTCGCGGCCCAGCATTTCCTGCTCGGTGTAGCCGAACATGTATTCGGCCGCGCTGTTAAAGTGCAGCACGCGCTGGTTGACGTCGAGACCAATGATGGCGTCCGGCGCCGACTGGGTCATGGCGCGGAAGCGCGCTTCGTTGGCGCGCAGGGCTACGTCCGCCAGGCGGCGCGCGGTCGCTTCCAGTTGCAGCTGGGCCGCGTGGCGCTGCACGGTGGCGTACAGCGAACTGTTTTCATAGGCTACCGCGAGCTGGGCGGACAGCATCTGCACGATCTGGCTGTCCTCCGCCGTGAAGCGCGAGCCCTCGCTGCGATTGGCCACATACAGCCAGCCGTACAAATGCACCGCGTCGCGTACCGGCAATCCAAGCAGATTACGCACCGGCGGATGGCCGGGCGGCATAACGGGTGGCGTGCCGCCGTCGCCGCCCTGGTTCAGCGGCCCCGGTTCATGCAGCAGGCTGGTAGGGAAGCCGGGCTGCGTCAGGATGGCCGTTTGCAGAACCACCGCGGGCACGCCGTGCGCCTGCACCAGGTGGGCGTTGTCGGTGACGGGATCGAGCAGGCACAGGGCGGCGATCTCCGCCTCCATGATATCGGCCGCCGCTTCGCAGAACAGGCGCGCCATCGATGTGCTGTCACGCTCGCCCTGCAGGCGCAGGCTCAGCTGGTGCAGCGCCGCCATGCGTTCCAGCGCGCTGCGTGGCCCGGTGCGCCCGATGTCGCGCGGCAGAGCGGCGGGCGGGGGCGCATTGGCCGGCTGCTGTTCGCCCAGTTCGAAGGCCACCGCGTCCAGGATGGCCTGCGGGTCGGACGGCTTGGGCAGCACCGTGCGCACACCGGCGCTCAGGGCCATGGCGCGCATTTCGGCCACGGAGTAGGTGGCGCTGAAAAAGATCACGGGGGTGGAGCACAGCTCCGCCGTGGCGCGCAGGCGCTGTACGAACTCGTAGCCGTCCATGGTGGGCATCAGGATATCGGTGACCACCAGATCGGGACGGTGCTTCATTGCCAGTTGCAGGGCCTGGGCCCCATCATTGGCCTGCAGCAGGGTGTGCTCGGTGAAACTGAGAAGCGTCAGCAGATAATCCCGGTTGCTGGCGCGGTCATCGACGATCAGGATGGTTGCCATAGTGCGCTAAGTTCCCCCGGGTGATGGCTGATGCTACTCCGGCGCCTTCCCTGCGGGCGCACGGCTGTCTGGTGTTGGCTGATCATAAATCCTCGTTGCCGCGCACGCCAATTTGTTTCTTGGTGAATTGCTGTATTTGACAATCTTTATTGCGCCAGAGGCAGAGGCTCGGCCGGCCGGCGCCAAATCCTTTAAAATAACGGGTTAACAAGAAACCTAGGGATACTGAACATGTCTATTTCCAGCACCGAAGAAATCGTCGCCGAACTGCGCGCCGGCCGGATGGTGATCCTGGTCGATGAGGAAGACCGCGAGAACGAAGGCGACCTCGTGCTTGCAGCCGACTTCGTGACGCCGGAAGCCATCAACTTCATGATCAAGCACGCACGCGGCCTGGTCTGCCTGACGCTGACCGAAGAACGTTGCGACCAGCTCGACCTGAGCATGATGACCAGCCGCAACGGCACCTCCTTCGGCACCAACTTCACGGTGTCGATCGAAGCGGCCGAGGGCGTGACCACCGGCATTTCGGCGGCCGACCGCGCCAAGACCATCCAGGTGGCGGCAGCGAAGAATGCCAAGCCGTCGGACATCGTCCAGCCCGGCCACATCTTCCCGCTGCGCGCGGTCAAGGGTGGCGTGCTGATGCGCGCCGGCCATACCGAGGCAGGCTGCGACCTGACCGCGATGGCGGGCCTGACGCCGGCTTCCGTGATCTGCGAAATCGTCAAGGACGACGGCACCATGGCGCGCCTGCCGGACCTGCTGGATTTCGCCCAGGAGCACAACCTGAAGATCGGCACGATTGCCGACCTGATCCACTACCGCAGCCAGAATGAATGCATGGTGGAGCGCGTGGCCGAGCGCCCGCTGCGCACCGCCTTCGGCGATTTCCGCATGATCGCCTTCCGCGACACGCCGAGCGGCGCGGCCCACCTGGCCCTGGTGCACGGCGATCCGAAACCGGGCGTGGAAGCGCTGGTGCGCGTGCACCAGCCGGTGTCCATCCTCGACCTGCTGGAAACCGAAGCCACCACCCACTCCTGGAACGTGTCGTCCTCGCTGAAGGCGATCAAGGAGGCGGAGTCGGGCGTGATGGTGTTGCTGAACTGCGGCGAAACGGCGGAACAGCTGTTCGGCCAGCTGGAAGCGCTGCAAAAGGACCAGCGTCCGACCGGCCGTGCTGCTACGATGGACCTGCGCAGCTACGGTATCGGCGCACAGATCCTGCGTGCGGTCGGCGTTTGCAAGATGAAGCTGCTGGCCAGCCCGCGCAAGATGCCGTCGATGACGGGCTTCAACCTGGAAGTGACCGGCTACATGGCCAAGCCTGCCGCCTGAGCGCGGTTTAACCCAACTGAACAAGAGGACCACCATGACCATTGGTAGCTACGAAACCAACCTGTCCGGCGAAGGCCTGCGCATCGGCATCGTGCAAGCCCGTTTCAACGAAGATGTGTGCCACGGCCTGCTGTCGGCCTGCCTGCAGGAGCTCAAGCACCTGGGCGTTGCCGATGAAGACGTGCTGCATGTGACCGTGCCGGGCGCGCTGGAAATCGCGCTGGTGCTGCAAAAGATGGCCGAGTCCAACCAGTTCGACGCGCTGATCGCGCTGGGCGCCGTGATTCGCGGCGAAACCTACCACTTCGAGCTGGTGTCGAACGAATCGGGCGCCGCTATTACCCGCGTGGGCCTGGACTATTCGATTCCTATCGCCAACGCCGTGCTGACTACCGAGAACGACGAGCAGGCTGAAGTGCGCATGGCCGTGAAGGGCGCCGACGCGGCGCGCGTGGCTGTCGAGATGGCCAACCTGTCGATCGCACTGGAAGAACTGCACCAGGATGCAGGCGACGACGAATAATTACCGTAGAAAGCTTTAAAAGATGACTGATAAATCCGTGCATGCCAACCCGAGCAAGAACCGCACGCCGCGCCACCGCGCGCGCGAGTTCGCGCTGCAGGGCCTGTACCAATGGCTGCTGAACAATGAAGAATCGAACAAGGTGCTCGCCAATATCCGCGGCGCCCACGGCTTCGACAAAGCGGACGGCGAATATTTCTCCGACCTGCTGCGCGGCACGATTGCGCAATCCGTCGAACTGCGTGAATCGTTTACACCGCTGGTGGACCGCGGCGTGGGCGAGCTGTCGCCGATCGAGCACGCCGTGCTGCTGCTGGGCGCTTACGAGCTGAAGAACCAGCTTGAAATCCCGTACCGCGTGGTGATCAACGAAGCCGTGGAACTGACCAAATCCTTCGGCGGCATTGACGGCCACAAGTACGTCAACGGCGTCCTCGACAAGCTCGCCGCCCAACTCCGCGCCGACGAAGTCGCCGCCGACAAGAAGCGCTAAATCCTTTTTCGGGGGTCAGGCACTAAATGTTACATGAGCTCGCTTGCAAAGCGAGCTCATGTAACATTTAGTGCCTGACCCCCAAAAGCAAAAAAGCCACCGCGATGAACTGACCCCAAATAGTTGGACGATTTAGTTTGTTAGGCTGCCGAGGGCTGAGTCCTGTATTGCACAGGGCTCAGCCCTTTTAGTTTCAGTTTGATGCGGTCGTGATTATAGTAGTGGATGTATTTCTTGAGTCCTTCCTTCAGTTCCTCGACGCTGCTGAATTTGTTGAGGTGGAAGAATTCCGACTTCAGTATGGCAAAGAAGCTCTCCATCGCGGCGTTATCAAGGCAATTCCCTTTGCGTGACATACTTTGTTGTACCCCCTTGCAGCGTAATGCACGTTGATATGCGGGCATGCGATATTGCCACCCCTGGTCTGTGTGCAGCAGAGGTTTGTCGCTGGCTTTGAGCTTGGCCAATGCCTTCTTGAGCATGGAGCCCACCAGTTCATACACTGGGCGCGTGGCCGTCTCGTAAGCGATGATTTCTCCGTTGTACAGGTCCATGACCGGCGACAGGTAAAGCTTATCTCCCGCGACGTTAAACTCCGTCACATCCGTCACCAATTTCTGTTTTGGCGCCTTCGCTTCGAACTGCCGCTGCAGCACGTTGGCAGCAGCATGCCCCACTTCTCCTTTATACGATCGGTATTTCTTGGGACGCACCAACGACTTGAGGCCCAGCAGCGTCATCTGACGTTGCACGGTCTTGTGGTTGATCGTCTGGCCAGAATTTCGGATGGCCAGTGTGATGCGCCGATAGCCATAGCGCCCCTTGTGGCTGGCGAAAATGGATCGAATCTGCCGCTTCAACGCCTGATGCTTGTCCTCCACCTGAGCGCGCTTCTGCTGATAGTAAAACGTACTGCGTGCCAAGCCAGCGACCTTGAGCAAGCCTGCGAGGGGAAAGTGCTGCCTTAGTTCATGCACTACTTGCGCTTTTTGCGCGCAGTTGCCCGCTGCATCTGCTGTTCCTGAACTAAGGCTTTCAACTTTTTTAGGTACGCGTTCTCCATGCGCAGTTGATTCACTTCCGCGAGCAGTTCTTCGCGGGTTCGAGATTCATCATCAACTGGAGGTTGGTCCTGAGGAGGGAGTGGGTCTGGCATTTTCTGGGGCGGCCACGCTGGCGCGGCGTTAAGGCATCTATACCGCCACTATGATAGCAGCGCTCCCAGCTGGAGAGGCTGCCAGGACTACGAATGTTGAACGTGGCAGCGGCTTGCTCAAATGACAGCTCGTTGTCCCACATATGCTGCAAAATCGCGACCTTCTGATGCGGGCTGAATGACGTATGTTTCCTCTCCAACCCCGCGACACCATGCATTTTGAACAAGCCCACCCAACGCTTAACGTGAGCATGATTGACGCCGTGCTGCTTCCCAAGTGATTTGAAGCCAATGAAGCCTGCCAGGTATTGCTGGACAACTTCCAGCTTGAATTGTGTTGTGTGCTTCGCCAATGAAAAAAACCCGGAAGTTGGTGTCCAACTTTCGGGGTTCAGTTCAGCGAGGTGGCTTTTTTTACGTCCGTAGGGAGGATCAGAGGCCGGCGAGCTGCTCGGGGGTGACTTTGACCTTGTCGTTGCTGGCAACGGCGGTTGCCTGCTGCTTGGCGACAGGGGCGGCCGCGGCGAGCACTGGGGTGATCGTCGGGACTTTCTTGCCGGCGGAGACCTGCTTCAGGCGGTTGTACTCAGCCATCACGCGAGAGCCGTAACCATCGTCCGTTTCGAAGGCGCCTGCGCCGACGTAGGATTTCAGGCCCGCTTCCACGGAGCCGCCCTTGGCGACGTAATCCTTCAGGATCAGCGCGCCGACGCGGATATTGGCTACCGGGTTCAGCGCAGCCTGCACGCCGCCCATGTCCTGGAACTTCTCGGTGTGGACCTTGGACATCACCTGCATCAGCCCCTGTGCGCCCATCGGCGACTCGGCAAACGGATTCAGGCCCGATTCGATGGCCATCACGGCCAGGATCAGCAGCGGGTCCAGCTTGATTTCACGCGCCGTCAGGTAGGCGGTGGAAACCAGCATATTGGTGGCGTCGCCGGCCACGCGGTAGCGCTTGGAAAGCCAGCTGGTGACGAATTCCTGCTGTTTCCTGGTGCCCATCAACGCCTTTTCGTCGGACGTCGGGGTGGCCTCAGGAGCAGCCACAGCAGCCGTTTTGGCTACGGCCGGTGCTTCCATCAGTTCGGACAGCGGCGGCACGCTCACAATGGGCGTTTCCTGCACGGTTTCACCGACCAGGGTCTTGCTCAGCGAGACAGCCAGGTCAGGGCGGAAATACAGTACGCCGATCATGACCAGCGCGGTGATACCAAAGATGCTCATCGTGTGATGAGCGGTGGCCAGCAGGCCACGAGCCGAAATGCGTGACGCAGACAGGAGCGCCGCTGGCTGGCTGGCCAGGGTGCGGGCGGCAGAAGCCAGCCCAGTCAGTCGATTGTTCATAGAACTCCCCTGAAATGTAAGTCAAAAGCGTACCCGCTGCGTGCGATCGCAGTCTTCGACGTGCCAATGTCGTTACATCAGTGTTATCTTCGTCAGCCGGCGCACTGTGCGTGCCGCTGGTTGACGC
The DNA here is from genome assembly GCF_044055365.1 of Pseudoduganella sp. UC29_106. Classification (NCBI taxonomy): domain Bacteria; kingdom Pseudomonadati; phylum Pseudomonadota; class Betaproteobacteria; order Burkholderiales; family Oxalobacteraceae; genus Pseudoduganella; species Pseudoduganella sp. UC29_106. The sequence goes on from NZ_CP171977.1 coordinate 1,933,246, forward strand.
CATCATTGTTTGCTTGAGCTGGTCGATCTATGGGGACCAGTTGCAATACAACTTTTCTCCGGGAGGGAAGGCAGACGCCTTGCGAAAAACACTCCTTAAAATGTCATGTGGAGCCCGGACTCCGTGAAATGTAATGAGGACAATTTATGTTGGCGAAGTAGCCATATCCTCATCAAGTAGGTCAAATTGTAGAAGCCGCATTATACGCCGTCAATACTAACGCGAACGTTTCTTATTACTTTTGAGTATGATTTTTCCATGTGTCAGTTGGCAAAAACCAATAAAATCAACCACTTGTTCAAAAGTGCTCAGCTAGCGTGTTGGGTGCAAAAAAATCGTAAAAAAATATGAAGTACACCGATCTGCGTGATTTTCTTTCCCAATTGCAAGCAAAAGATGAGCTGAAGCGCATTTCTGTGCCAGTTTCGCCACACCTTGAAATGACGGAAGTGTGCGATCGCACCCTCCGCGCGGCCGGACCCGCAATTTTGTTCGAAAAACCAGCCGGTTTTGACATTCCCGTGCTCGGCAATTTGTTCGGCACCCCGCGCCGGGTCGCGCTCGGCATGGGCGCCGACGATGTGAGCGAATTGCGCAAGATCGGGCACGTATTGGCGCAGTTGAAGGAACCGGAGCCGCCCAAGGGTTTCAAGGATCTGATGGGCATGGGTTCCCTGGTCAAGGCCGTCTGGGATATGTCGCCGAAAGAGCTGCGCGGCGCGCCCTGCCAGGAAATCGTGTGGGAAGGGAATGACGTGGACCTGGGCCGCCTGCCCATCCAGCATTGCTGGCCCGGCGACGTGGCGCCTCTTATTACATGGGGCCTGGTCATTACCAAGGGCCCGAACAAGAAGCGCCAGAACCTGGGCATCTACCGCCAGCAGGTGCTGGGTCCTGATAAAGTGATCATGCGCTGGCTGGCCCACCGCGGCGGCGCGCTGGACTTCCGCGAGCACTGCATCCGCAACCCCGGCCAGCCTTATCCGGTGTGCGTGGCGCTGGGCGCGGACCCGGCTACCATCCTTGGCGCCGTCACGCCGGTGCCGGATACCCTGTCTGAATATCAGTTTGCCGGCCTGCTGCGCGGCAGCCGTACTGAATTAGTAAAGGCGATCGGCAGCGAGCTGCGCGTGCCGGCGTCCGCCGAGATCGTGCTGGAAGGGCATATCTATCCGGACCAGAACCATCCCTCCGGCTACGAGCATGCGCTGGAAGGTCCATACGGCGACCATACCGGCTATTACAATGAGCAGGACTGGTTCCCCGTCTTCACGATCGACCGCATCACGATGCGCCGCGATCCTATATATCACTCCACCTACACCGGCAAACCGCCCGATGAGCCGGCGGTGCTGGGCCTGGCACTGAACGAAGTCTTCGTGCCGCTGCTGCAAAAGCAGTTCACCGAAATCACGGACTTCTACCTGCCGCCGGAAGGCTGCAGCTACCGCATGGCCGTGGTGCAAATGCGCAAGCAGTACGCGGGCCACGCCAAGCGCGTGATGTTCGGCGTGTGGAGCTTCCTGCGCCAGTTTATGTATACCAAGTTCATCGTGGTGGTGGACGAAGACGTGAACATCCGCGACTGGAAGGAAGTGATCTGGGCCATCACCACCCGTGTCGATCCGACCCGCGATACCACGCTGGTCGACAACACCCCCATCGATTACCTGGACTTCGCCTCGCCGGTGAGTGGCCTGGGCAGCAAGATGGGCATCGACGCGACCAATAAATGGCCGGGGGAAACCAGCCGCGAATGGGGCACGACCATCACCATGACGCCCGAAGTGAAAGCACGGGTGGACGATATTTGGCAGCAGTTAGGTTTATAGCCTATAATTGCGCCCGGGCGGGCCCCTGCGCATTGCGGCACGGTTAACCTGGTCAGGTCGGGAACGAAGCAGCCAAAGCTGTTCACCGCAAGTGCCGCAGATCAGGCTCGCCTCCTTATTCTTCTACTCGTCAAGCTCCGCTTCCTGCGGACGCGCCGTGACCACCATCAGCGGATTTTCCTTCTGCAACGCGCTGTCCAGCGCAAGGTGGATTTCATTTTTCCCATCGGTGGACAGCTGTTTAGGGCCGCCCTTGGCCTGAATGGTCAGCTGCGCCGGCTTGTCGAATTTCAGCGTCACGCCTTTCAGCGTCGGGAAGAATACGCGGGCGATGCCGGCCAGCTTGCCGATCATATTGTTCGATTGCGGCACGCTGTCCATCAGGGCGTTGTACTGCCACTGCTGGCCGTCGGGCACGATGGCGTCCATGCCCTGGGCAATCTGCACTTTTTCGCCCGAGGGCTGGGTGGTGACGATCTTCGCATCTTCCGACAGCCACTTCGGGTTCAGCGCCAGGCGCAGGCGGCCATCGGCGCTCACGGGCAGCGGCGTGCGGCCGCCGGAGTGCACCACGGTCAGGTTGAAGTCGGTGGCTTTCAGCGCCTTGTTGGCGGGCTTGAGCAGCACATAGTAGTCGAGCTTGTCGCGCTCGGTGGCGGGCAGGGCGTAGAACTTGTCGAGCCGCATGGCGTCAACCAGCTTCTTATAGGGCGCCCATTCGCGCTCCTGCGCGGCGGCGAGGCTGGACGCGGCCAGCAGGGTGATCAGCAGCAGCTTTTTCATTGTCAAAAAATTAAAGTGTAATTGATGAGCTCCCATTTTGCCAATGTTGGCTAATGTTGTCCGCAGTGCTCGCCAACTACGGTAAAATCGCGCACATGTCCTATCAAGTCCTCGCTCGCAAATACCGTCCCCGGAACTTTGAAACGCTCGTCGGCCAGGAGCACGTCGTGCGCGCGCTCACGCATGCGCTGCATACGGGGCGCCTGCACCATGCCTACCTGTTCACGGGCACGCGCGGTGTCGGCAAGACCACCTTGTCGCGCATTCTGGCCAAGTCCCTGAATTGCGTCGGGCCAGACGGCTCGGGCGGCATCACCGCCACTCCTTGCGGCGTTTGCGAAGCCTGCACCGCCATCGACGGCGGCCGCTTCGTGGACTATATCGAGATGGACGCGGCGTCCAACCGCGGCGTCGACGAGATGGCGCAGTTGCTGGAGCAGGCGGTGTATGCACCGTCGAATGCACGCTATAAGGTCTATATGATCGACGAGGTGCACATGCTCACCAACCACGCCTTCAACGCGATGCTGAAGACGCTGGAAGAACCGCCCGAGCACGTGAAGTTCATCCTCGCGACGACGGACCCGCAAAAGATTCCGGTGACCGTGCTGTCCCGCTGCCTGCAGTTCAACCTGAAGCAGATGCCGCCGGGGCATATCGTCGGCCACCTTGAAAACATCCTGGGCCAGGAGAACGTGCAGTTCGAGCAGCCGGCCTTGCGCCTGCTGGCGCAGGGCGCGCACGGTTCGATGCGCGATGCGCTGTCGCTGACCGACCAGGCAATTGCCTATGCCGCCGGCGCGGTGACGCTGGATGCGGTGCAGGGCATGCTCGGTGCGCTGGACCAGTCCTACCTGGTGCGCCTGCTGGATGCGCTGGCCAATCGAGATGGCGCTGACCTGATGGCGGTGGCCGACGAGATGGCGACGCGTTCGCTGTCCTATAACGGCGCCTTGCAGGACCTGGGCACCTTGCTGCACCGGATCGCGCTGGCCCAGACCGTGCCGTCCGCCGTGCCTGCGGACCTGCCTGAATATAACGATATTGTGCGCCTGGCTTCCCAATTCGATGCGGAAGAAGTGCAGCTCTATTATCAGATCGCGGTCCACGGACGCAATGAGCTGGGCCTCGCGCCGGACGAATATGCCGGGTTCTCCATGACCCTGCTGCGCATGCTGGCCTTTCGGCCCGGCGTCGGCGGGGCAGAGGGCCTTCCGGCCAGCGCCCCGGTAGCGGCGCGTCCCGCCGGACCTAATCCGGCCCGCGCCGGCTGCTGCCGCTGCTGCCGCTGCGCCGGCCCAGGCTGCGCCTTCCGTTGCAGCTTCCGCTGCCGTCGCCGACCGCGCCAGCGTTCCCGTTCCGCCGCCTCCGCCTGCCGCTGCCGCTCCGGCGCCCGCACCGGTTGCGCCTGCGCCGGCCCCCGCGCCTGCGCCGGCTCCCGCTGCTGCCGCCGGCAAGCCGCTAAGCCCTGCTCGCGCTGCGATCAACGCCGCGCTGGAAGCCGCACGCGCCGCCTCCGCTGCAAGGACCGGTGCGCGTCCTGCCGCGCCGCGCCCAGCGCCGGCGCCTGAACCCGCGCCATCCGCGCCCGCGCCGTCTGCACCCGGCCCCGCCATGCAGGCCGCCGGCGCAGCGTCTGCGCAATCGCCGGCTGCATCGGCTGGCGCTGCGTTCACTGCACAGGCCACGTCCCCTCAGGCGGCCGCTCGCGGGCCTGCGCCGTGGGAAGATGCAGCGCCGGGCAGTATGGGCGACGCCGCCGTGCTGGAAGCTCCGCCGCAAGTACAGGTCCAGCCGCGTCCCGCCGCCGCGCAACCGGCCGTCGCGAAGCCGCAGCAGGATGACGACCTGCCGCCCTGGGTAACCGAATTCTCGGACGACAGCGCCGTCCCCGCCGGTCCGTCGCATATCGGCGCCGATCCCGGACAGCCCGCTGCCGCGCCCTCTGCAGCGCCGCAGCAGCGTGCCCCGGCCCAGGCCAGGCCGCCGTACGAATACGTGATCACGCCGGTCCCGCAATTGAGCTGGGATGGCAACTGGCCGCTGCTGGCCGCCCATTTGCCGCTGCGCGGCGTGTCGCAGCAGCTGGCGACCCAGGCCGAACTGGTGAGCGTCACTTTCGACGGCAATATGGCGGTGTTCCGCCTGCGCTGCCCGATCGACACCTGGAGCACGCCGGCCAACGTGGAAAAACTGACCGTGGCGCTGAGCGAGCGCTTCAACCACCCAATGCGCGTCGATGTGGAACTGGGCAAAGCCTGGTACACCACCAGCGCCGAAGCGCAAGTCCACCGCGAAGCCTGCCAGCGCGCGGCCGAAGAAACGGTGGCCAACGACCCATTCGTAAAAAGCATGGTGCGCGATTTCGGCGCCTTCATCGTCCCCGGCTCCATCGTAGCCCCGATGACGCCCGCGCATTAACGTTATACTTACCCCAATACGGAGAATCACATCATGATGAAAGACCAACTGGCAGGCCTGATGAAACAAGCGCAGGCCATGCAGGAAAACATGAAGAAGGCCCAGGAATCGCTGGCCAATATCGAAGTCGAAGGCCAGTCCGGCGCCGGCCTGGTGAAGGTTGTCATGACCTGCAAGAACGATGTGAAGCGCGTCTCCATCGACCCGTCGCTGCTGGCCGACGACAAGGACATGCTGGAAGACCTGGTTGCCGCCGCCTTCAACGACGCGGTGCGCAAGGCTGAAGCCACCGCCGCCGAGAAGATGAGCGGCCTGACATCCGGCATGAACCTGCCGGCCGGCTTCAAAATGCCGTTCTGATAACGATCATGTTCATCATCACGCTCACGTACCTGAAGCCCGCCGAGGAGATCGACAAGCTCCTGGCGGCGCATCGCGAGTACCTGCGTGAACAGTACGACAATGGCATGTTCCTGATGTCCGGCCGCCTGGTGCCGCGCACCGGCGGCATCATCCTCGCCACGGCCGACAGCCGCGCCGACATCGAAGCGGTGGTCGAGCTCGATCCCTTCAAGGAGGCCGGCGCGGCCAGCTACACCATCACCGAATTCGTGCCGACCATGACGGCCGATATCCTGAGCGCCTTCAAGCAAGCCTGACCCCATGGCGAAGTCCCTCGAATTCCTTACGGAGGCCTTGCGCCGCCTGCCCGGCGTCGGCCCGAAATCGGCGCAGCGCATGGCCTTCCACCTGCTGCAGCACGACCGCGAAGGCGCGGCCATGCTGTCGCGCGCCCTGTACCAGGCGGTGGAGCAGGTGCACCACTGCGCCCTGTGCAATACCTTCACCGAAGACGAGATCTGCGCCACCTGCGCGGACGAGGAGCGCGACCGCAAGCTGCTGTGCGTTGTCGAGACGCCGGCGGATCAGGCGATGATCGAGTCGACTCTTACTTACAAGGGCTTGTACTTTGTTCTCATGGGCCGCCTGTCGCCGCTGGATGGGATTGGGCCGAAGGACATCCACCTGGAGAAGCTGCTGGCGCGCGCGGCGGACGGCGTGGTGTCGGAAGTGGTGCTGGCGACGAACTTCACCAATGAGGGCGAGGCCACGGCGCATTACATCAGCGAGATGCTCAAGGCCCGCGGCCTTCAGGTCAGCCGCCTGGCGCGCGGCGTGCCGGTTGGCGGCGAGCTCGAATACGTGGACGCCGGCACCATCGCCCGCGCGATGCTGGATCGCCGCAGCACGTAACCCCGTGACGCGCCCGCAGTGCGCACGCACGGCGGATCAATGATCCGCCCTACGCCACACCTCGGCATCCCATGAACGCGCCGCCACGGCAGCACCACGACATCACATGATGCCCGGCAGGGCGAACCTTGGCATCACATATACGCCCCGCAGGACGCATCACGACAACAGTTGATGGCCCCGCGGTGGCGCCCACGACATCACATGAACGCCCCACAGGTACCGCGCAACGACGCGCATGCTGGCCCCGAAAGGGGCTGTAGGGCGGATCATTGATCCGCCGGGTTTTCACGCGGCGGGTTGCGGCGCGGCGAGCATGGCGGTGATGGATTCCTGCGGCGAGGGCCGGCCGAGGTAGTAGCCCTGGGCCATGTCGCAGCCGAAGTTACGGAGCAGGGAAAGCTGCTCGTTGGTTTCGACCCCTTCCGCGACCACGATCATTTTGAGCCCGTGCGCCATGGCGATGATGGCGCGGGTGATGGCGGCATTCTCGGAGTCCTGCGGCAGGCCGGAAATGAAGGTCTTGTCGATCTTGAGTGCGCGCACGTCGAAGCGCTTCAGGTAGTTCATGGACGAATAGCCGGTGCCGAAATCGTCGATCGACAAAAACACGCCAATGCCGCGCAACTGCTCCAGCGTGGCCAGGGTGGCCAGCGCATCGTCCATCAGCGTACCCTCGGTCAGCTCCAGCTCCAGCAAGCGCGGATCGAGGCCGGTATCGTGCAGCACGGCGAGCACGATGCCCGCCAGGTTCTCGTCCTTGAACTGGCGTGCCGACAAATTGACGGCCATGCGGATCGAGCGCGCGCACTGCTGCTGCCAGGCGCGCGCCTGCAGGCAGGCCGTGCGCAGCACCCACTCGCCGATCGGCACGATCAGCCCCGTCTCCTCGGCCAGCGGAATGAACTCGTTGGGCGGGATGATGCCGTGTTCGGGATGGCGCCAGCGCACCAGCGCTTCCACGCCCACGATCTGCGCCGAGGGCACGTCCACTTGCGGCTGATACAGCAGGTAAAGCTCATCGTTCTGCAGCGCCTTGCGCAAGCCCACTTCCAGCTTCACATGCGACATGATCTGCATCGTCAGCGAAGAGCTGTACAGCTTCGCATTGTTCTTGCCGCAGTTCTTGGCGTGGTACATCGCAGTGTCGGCATACTTCAGGAGGGAAGTGCAGTCCTCGCCGTCTTCCGGATAGAGCGAGATGCCGATGCTGACCGTGACGAAGATCTCATGCCCCTCCAGCATGAACGGCCGCCGCATCGCATCCTTCACGCGGTGCGCCACATTGAGCGCATCCTCGGCGCGGTCCAGGTCCGGAATCAGGATGGTGAACTCGTCCCCGCCCAGCCGCGCAAGACTGGACTGGAGTTGCGCCACATGGTCGCCGGGCCGTATCGTCTCGTGCAGGCGCTCGGACACGATGCGCAGCAGCTGGTCGCCCACATTGTGTCCCAGCGTATCGTTGATGCGCTTGAAGGAGTCCAGGTCCATGAACAGGATGGCAAACTTGCGCTGCTCGCGCGCCGAGCGTTCCAGTTCGCGCTCCAGCGTTTCAAGGAAGGCCTGGCGGTTGGGGATGCCGGTCAGGCTGTCGCAATAGGCGAGGCGGCGGATCTGCTCTTCCGTGCGCTTGCGCTCGCTGATGTCGCGCACCAGGCCAAGCACTTCGCCGCCGGCCGCCGTGCTGACCAGGCGCGCTTCGAAATGATGGACATCGCCGCGCCGTGTCAGCTCATAGTCCACCGAACGGATGGACTGCGTGGACAGCACGCTGTTCAGCTGATCCAGCAGGCGCTCGGCGATCTGGCGCGGCAGCACATCGCGCACATGGCGTCCACGCAATCCACTTCGCTGAAAGCGGCGCCGGGATCGTGGCCCTGTTCGTAGTCGAGGTAGTAGCCGTCGGCGCTGAGGCGGAAGAAAGTGTCCGGGATGGCTGCCAGCACGGCGCGGTTCTGCGCATCCGCAATGCGCAGGCGGACGATGGCGTCGCTGGCGCGCAGTACGTAGAGCACGCGGTGGCCGAGGATAGGCCAGTTGATCGGCTTGGACACGAAATCGGTCGCGCCCACCTCGTAAGCCTGGGTGACGGCTTCGATATCGTCGCCGCCCGTGACCATGATGATGGGCACCGTGGTACGGGTTTCGACCGCGCGGATGGCGCGGCAGACGGCGAAACCGTCCATCTGCGGCATGTCCACGTCCAGCAGTACCAGGTCCGGTTCATTCTGCTGGAAGCTGGCGACGGCGGCGTGGCCGTCGGCCGCCTCGATCGCGTCCAGTCCGACCTGGGACAGCATCTCCAGCATCAGCAGGCGCATCACGGGATCGTCATCGGCCACCAGCACCGTGCCGCGTTTTGGAGATCGAAGCGCTGCCATGACTAGACTCCCTTGACGAGGATTGCGCTGAGCGAGCGGCGCACTGCCTGGAATTCCCGCTCGGCTTCAAGCAACAGGCGCGCGGCGCCTTCGGTGGACTCGGTGCGGCCCAGTTGTTCGAGTTCCTTGCACAGCTTCGACAGAGCGTCCGCACCGACGTTGGCGCTGCTCGATTTCAGGCTGTGCGCGGCGCGGCGCATCACGTTCGTGTCCGTCGTGTCGATGGCCTGGCGCAGCGCGTGCAGCTGCGTTGGCGTGTCGTCGATGAAGGCGTGGACGACGCGCTGCACCAGTAGTTCGCCCTTGTCGACGCTCAGTGCGCGGATGGCGTTCAGCGCCTCCTGGTTGAGCGCGACCGGGATGTCGTCCAGTGTGGCCAGGGCGTCGGCAGCGGCGGCTTGCATTGACGCGACCGTGGCGGACACCGGGGCGGTGGCCGCAAGGTGCGCGGCGGTGGAAGTGCGGGAGCGGGCGACGGCGGCGGTGGCGGGGCGGCGCACGCGCTGAGGTGGATCGTCGTGGTGGGCGACGGCGGCACGGGGCAGGGCGACCCAGCGTCCGAGGGCGGTGGACAGCGCCTGCTGGCTGAAAGGCTTGCTCAGGTAATCGTCCATGCCCGCCGCCAGGCAGCGCTCGCGGTCCCCCTCCAGCGCATTGGCGGTGATTGCGACAATTGGCAATTGCCGCGCGTGTCCGTGCTGCTGTTCGTGGCGGCGGATTTCGGCCGTGGCCGCGAAGCCATCCATCTCGGGCATCATGCAATCCATCAGCACCAGGTCAAACTCGCTCTCGCGCACGGCCGACAAGGCTTCCTCGCCATTGCCCGCGCAAGCCACCTCCAGCCCCAGTCCCTCCAGCATGGCCGACGCCACCTCCACATTGACGGCATTGTCCTCGGCCAGCAATACCTTCAGCCGGCGCCGGTCCCGCGGCGCGCGCTGCGCACTGGCGGAAGCGCTGCGCACGCCTTCGCTGGCGCGCATGCGCGACACGATGCAGTCATACAGGTCCGGCTCGCGCGCAGGCTTGATCAGCTGGAAAGCCACGCCTGCCTCGCGCCGCTGCACGGCGTCTGCCGCGTCGCGGTGGGAGCTGAGCAGCAGCAGGCGCACATCGGCAATGGCAGGGGCGGACTTGATATCGGCCGCCAGCGTCAGCCCGCTGCCGCCGGACTGCGACATATCCAGCAGCGCTGCGTCATAAGGCTCGCCGGCCGCCGCGGCAGCGTGCAAGTGGCGCAAGGCCTCGTCCGGCCGTGAAGCGCCATCGCAGCGCAGCTGCCAGCGCCGCATCACGCTGGCCAGCGCCTCGCGGCTGGACGCATCCGGGTCCACCAGCAGCACGCGCAAGCCCGGCGCCACATCGCCGTCGATCCGCCGCTTGTCGAACTGCACGGTGAACCAGAACACCGAGCCGCGCGTCAGCGCATTCTCGACGCCGATCGTGCCGCCCATCAGCTCCACCAGCTGCTTGGAGATTGCCAGGCCCAGGCCGGTGCCGCCATGCTTGCGCGTGGTCGAGCCGTCGCCCTGCGAGAAGGAATCAAAGATGCGGGCACGCGCCTCGCGCGCAACGCCTATGCCCGTGTCGTGCACCTCGAAGCGCAGGCGCGCCGACTGGGCGTCTTCGTCCGTGACCTGCACTTTGACCGTGATGCGGCCCTTGTCCGTGAACTTGACCGCATTGCCCAGCAGGTTGACGACCACCTGGCGCAGGCGGTTAGGGTCGCCGCACACGGCCAGCGGGATCTCGTGCGCGATCTCGAAATCGAGCGCGACGCCCTTGGCGGACGCCTGGGGCGAGAACACGTAATCGATATCGTCCAGCAGCTCGCGCAGGTTGAAGTTGATGTATTCGACGGTCATCTTGCCCGCTTCGACCTTGGAGAAGTCGAGGATGTCGTTGATGATCACCAACAGATGCTCGCCGGAGCGCTTGACCATGGTCGTGTAATGCTGCTGGCGTTCGTCCAGCTCCGTGGCCAGCAGCAGTTCGGTCATGCCCAGCACGCCATTCATCGGCGTGCGGATTTCGTGGCTCATGGTGGCCAGGAAGGCGCTCTTGGCCTGGCTGGCCGCTTCGGCCGCGTCCTTGGCCTTCTCCAGCTGCTCGGTACGCACGGCGACCTGGCGTTCCAGCTGGTCGCGGTACTGCGCCAGCTTGCCGTCGCGGCTCTCGATCTGACACAGCATGGCGTTGAAGCTATCGATCAGCGTGCCCAGTTCATCGTGGCGCGCGTGCTGCACCAGGGCGTAGGTCTGGCTGGTGGAGACTTTCTCCGACGCTGCAATCAGCTGCGCGATCGGCTGTGCAATGCTCTTGCGGAAGCGGGCCGACAGCACCAGCGCGAGCCCGAAGGAGATGGCTGTCGCCACGCCCGTCGCCGCCAGGTTCTTCAGCACGCCGAGCCACATGCGGCCCTGTCCCGCTTCGATCATCACGACGCCGACCACGTGCGGCTGCACGCGCACCGCGCGGTACACCCTCAGTCGCGGCGCCCACGCCGGACCGCTGCGCTCTTCCCGGCCGCCTTCCGCAATACGGGCCATGTCCGTCGTGTCCAGCGTTTCGGGCGTCGCGCTGGACGGATAGGCGGCGAAAAGGCTTGCCGTTGCGGTCGTACAACGTGGCGCGCTCGATATCCTCCATCACCTCCAGCGCCGCCAGCGCCTGCGCAGCGGTGGCGCGGTCCGCGTAGAGCAGGGCAGCGACGCTGTTCGCGCCGATCACGTCCGCCAGCGACACCAGCTGCTTGCGCTCTTCGGCGGTATGCGTGAGCACGGAAGCGATGGCGAACGCCAGGAACACCAGCAGCAGCGCGCTGCCGGTGGTCAGCACCGAAATGATGGTGAGCTTGCGACTAAGGCTGGAGCGTTCGAAGTTGAGCATGTCCGCCACCGATGGTGGGATTCCATCCGGCAAAATATACCGGTCGAGGAATCTTGCACATTGAGGTGGCGCAAAAGCAGAGCCCGTGTAGCATTTGGGGTCAGGCACCAAATGCTACACGGGCTCGTGCAAGGGGATGGGGAATCAGCAGCAGCCGCCGCGTTTGCCGGCGCCGCCGTAGCGGGCTTCCTGGCGCTCGCGGAAGAATTCCTCGTAGCTCATGTAAGGCTCGCCGGGATGCGTGGTTTCGCAGTGGGCCACGTAGGTGTCGTACTCGGGCAGGCCCACCATGAGGCGCACGCTTTGCCCGAGATACTTGCCGGCTTTGACGATCTCACCGAACATCACTGCACAGCCGGCATCAGCTGCGCCGGGCTTTCGTTGTGGGACGGCTTGCTGTTGGTGTAGGCCCTCAGCGCAGTACGCACGCCGAACACCAGCACCGACAGCACCACGATCATGAAGAAGCCCGCCAGGCCGGCATCCAGGTAATCGTTGAAGATCACCTGCTGCATCTGCTCGATGGACTTGGCCGGAGCCAGCACCTTGCCTTCAGCCAGCGACGCGGAGTACTTGGCGGCGTGGGCCAGGAAGCCGACCTTCGGATTGGCGTCGAAGATCTTCTGCCAGCCGGCGGTCAGGGTGCAGATCAGCAGCCAGATGGTCGGCACCACGGTGACCCAGGCGTACTTGGCGCGCTTCATCTTGAACAGCACGCAGGTGCCCAGCACCAGTGCGATACCGGCCAGCATCTGGTTGGCGATGCCGAACAGCGGCCACAGGGTGTTGATGCCCCCCAGCGGATCAACCACGCCCTGGTACAGGAAGTAACCCCAGGCGGCCACGCACAGGCCGGTGGCCAGCAGGCCGGCGAAGGTGTTCTCGGACTTCTTCAGCGACGGAGCGAAGGCGCCCAGCAGGTCCTGCAGCATGTAGCGGCCGGCGCGGGTGCCTGCGTCCACGGCGGTCAGGATGAACAGCGCTTCGAACAGGATGGCGAAGTGGTACCAGAACGCCATCATCGCCTTGCCGCCGATGGCGTTGGACAGGATGTGCGCCATGCCCACGGCCAGCGTCGGTGCGCCGCCGGCGCGGGAGATGATGGTGTGCTCACCGACGTCCTTCGCGGTCTGGGTCAGCATGTCCGGCGTGATGTGGAAGCCCCATTGCGAGATCGCCTGGGCCGCAGATTCGGCGGTGGTGCCGATCAGCGCGGCCGGGCTGTTCATCGCGAAGTAGACGCCAGGCTCGATAGTCGAAGCGGCCACCAGCGCCATGATGGCGACGAAGGATTCCATCAGCATCGCGCCGTAGCCGATGAAGCGGGCATGGGTTTCGTTTTCGATCATCTTCGGCGTGGTGCCGGAAGAGATCAGCGCGTGGAAGCCGGAAACGGCGCCGCAGGCGATGGTGATGAACAGGAAGGGGAACAGGTTACCCGCCCACACAGGGCCGGTGCCGTCGATGAACTTGGTCATGGCAGGCATCTGCAGATACGGTGCAACGACCACGATGCCCAGCGCCAGGCCGACGATGGTGCCGATCTTCAGGAAGGTGGACAGGTAGTCGCGCGGCGCCAGCAGCAGCCACACCGGCAGCACGGAAGCGATGAAGCCGTAGCCGATCAGCATCCAGGTCAGTTCAGTGCCGGTAAAGGTGAACAGCGGCGCCAGGGCCGGATTTTCCTGCACATACTGGCCGCCGAAGATGGCCGCCATCAGCAGGACGAAGCCGATCAGCGACACTTCGCCGATGCGGCCAACGCGGAAGTAGCGGGTGTACACGCCCATGAACAGCGCGATCGGGATCGTCGCCATCACGGTGAAGGAACCCCATGGAGAGCCGGTCAGCGCCTTCACGACGATCAGGGCCAGCACGGCCAGGATGATCACCATGATCATGAAGGTGCCCAGCAGGGCGATATTGCCCGGGATCGGGCCCAGTTCGGACTTGATCAGGTCACCGAGCGAGCGGCCGTCGCGGCGCATCGAGATGAAGAGGACCATGAAATCCTGCACGGCGCCTGCAAACACCACGCCCGCCAGGATCCACAGCATGCCGGGCAGGTAACCCATTTGCGCGGCCAGCACGGGGCCGACCAGCGGACCTGCACCGGCGATCGCGGCGAAGTGGTGGCCGAACAAAACGTTCTTGTTGGTGGGGACGTGGTCAAGGCCGTCGTTGAACTTGTAGGCCGGGGTCATGCGCTTGGCGTCCAGGCCCATCACCTTCTCGGCGATGAACTTGGAATAGAAGCGGTAGGCGATCAGGTATACGCAGACGGCTGCGATCACGATCCAGATAGCGCTGATTGGTTCGCCGCGTTTCAGTGCGACGACGCCCAGTGCGGAAGCGCCAGCCAGCGATAGCGCCGCCCAGCCTAGTTTCTTCAAAACGGGATTCATTGTTTCCTCCAGGGGTCCGGTTGCTGCTCTTCGCGCAGCTTATGGACAGTATTCATGAAGCGCATAACACCGCACAAGCGCAGCACTACGCAGATCCGGTCCGTAGTACTACGTAGGACCCGGTCCGGCAGGTGGACGTACAATCGCGGAATGAAGCTGCGCCATAAGTTCATTTTCCTGGCCATCGCGCCCCTGATCGTGGCGTTGTGCGCCATCGCCATTGCGGTGCAATACCAGGCGCGCACGCTCGCCATGCAGCAGCGCGCCACCATTCAGCAGGCCTACCTGGCCAGCAAGGAGGCGGAGTTGAAGCACTACGTAGCGCTGGCCTCCCACTCGATTTCGCACCTGGTGAAGTCCGGCCGCAACGACCGCGCCACGCTGGACGAGGCCAAGCGCATCCTCTCCACCCTCAGTTTCGGCGACGATGGTTATTTCTTTGTCTACGATATGAAGGGCAATTCGCTGATGCACCCACGCCAGCCGGAGCTGGTGGGGCAGAACCTGTTCGAGCTGCGCGACGAGGAAGGCACACCCACGATCCAGCGCCTGCTGGCGACTGCCGCCGATGGAGGAGGGCTGGTGCGCTACAAATGGGTGAAGCCGTCCAGCCACAAGTCCGCGCCCAAGCTGGGCTATGTGATGCACATTCCCGAATGGGGCTGGATGATGGGCACCGGCATCTACCTCGATGACGTGGAGGCGGCCCTCGCTACCGTGGATGCCCAGCAGCGCGGCAATATCCGCAGCACCATGCTGTGGATCGCGCTGATCGCCATCATGGGCGCGCTGATCGTGGGCTTTTCCGGCATGGCCCTGAACATTTCCGAATTCCGCGTGGCGGACGCCAAGCTGAAGGTGCTGGCCCAGCGCGTGGTCGAATCGCAGGAAGAGGAGAGGGCGCGCCTGTCGCGCGACCTGCACGACGGCATCAGCCAGTGGCTGGTGTCGATCAAGCTGCAGATCGAGGCCGGCATCATCCGTCTCTCCAATCCCGACCAGCAGGACAAGGCGAAAGCTGTCTTCGAGCACACCGCCGAACAGTTGAACAATGTTCTGGGCGAGGTGCGCCGCATCTCGCACAACCTGCGTCCCGCCATCCTGGACGACCTGGGCCTGGCGGCGGCACTGGACCATCTCTCCGGCGAATTCCAGCAGCACAGCGGCACACCGGTGACCTTCCACGCCGAAGGCTGCACCGACCGCCTGCCGGACGTGGCGAACACGGTGCTGTTCCGCATCGCCCAGGAGGCGCTGACCAATATCGAACGCCACGCCGGCGCCACCCACATCGTGATCGACCTGCGCGGCGACGAGCGGCGCGTGGCGCTGCGCATCAGCGACAATGGCAGCGGCTTCGATGCCGAAGGTATAGCGGGGCACCCGAAGCGCGGCATCGGTTTGCGCAATATGATGGAACGTATGGAGGCGATCGGCGGCCAGTTCGCGATTTCCTCCTCACCCGCGGGCACGGTGGTGGAAGCCCGCGTCGAGAACCGGAGTTAAAGTAATGACAATCAGGATCCTGCTGGTCGATGACCACCCTTTAGTGCGTGACGGCCTGCGCGCGCGGCTGGAAGCGATGGGGCAGTTCGAGGTGGTGGGCGAGGCGGGCAGCGCGTCCGAAGCGCTGGAGGAAGCCGGGCGCAGCTCGCCCGACCTGGTGCTGATGGACATTAATATGCGCGGCACCAACGGCATCGAAGCCACCGCCCAGTTCCGCGCGCAATTCCCGCGCATCGGCGTGCTGATCCTGTCCATGCACGACAAGCTGGAATACGTGACGCAAGCAATCCAGGCCGGCGCGCGCGGCTATGTGCTGAAGGATGCGCCGGGCAAGGATATCGTGGTGGCGATCGAGACGGTGATGTCCGGCGGGATTTACTACAGCGCCGCGCTGGCCGCCCAGCTGGCCAAGCCGCAGAACCAGGACAACCAGCTCACCCAGCGCGAGCACGAAATCCTGCGCCACATTGCCAATGGCGAATCGAATAAACAAATTGCGCGCGAATTGGACCTGAGCGTGCGCACTGTGGAAACCCACCGTCTCAACATCAAACGCAAGCTCGGCATCGAGGGCCAGGCCGAGCTGATCAAGTTCGCCGTCCAGCACGCGCAGTTTCAATCGGGCAATAGTTAGCCCTTAGTGACCCGAAGTGTATCGTGGCAGGCACACCTGCCGGGCTTTCGAACGCATACTCTATCTGCTGAACCTGTGTTTTCGGCAATTTCTGTTATATTCCACAGGTCCTGAAGTTCAGGAAAGTTTTATTGATTTCGTATTAAAGCTTCCGGTGTCGGTATCGCGCCAATGGTTGCCTCCCGTTAACAGTTCAACTACCATTGTTGCACGAAAACACCGAGATACCGATGTTTGCTTCAGATTCGAGCCCGTTCCCGCTGGTGGGACTAAAGCCGGTTTCCAACACCCAGAATCAGTGGGTGGCACTGGCCTTCCAGCCTGTAACGGGCGCCGCACCAAGCGCCCTGCTGTCCCTGTTGTCCGATGCGGACGCGCAGGTGCTGGCATCCCTCGATTGCATCATTCCCCTGACCGATCCGCTGCAGCTGGAACTGTCCCACCTGGACGGTCTGGCGACGGGGCGCATCGTGCTCTCGATTCCTGCCGCCGCCTGTGACGACGAAGCCGCGCTGAAACGCTGCGCCGCCTTGTCCGACGCCGGCTGCCGCCTGCTGGTGGAAGGGGAGGCGGGCATCCACGCCTCGCGTGCCGGCGTGCGCGGTCTGAATGTCGATTGCGGCGCTGCGCTGCCATCCGCGCTGGCAATGCTGACCTTCCCCGGACCGCATCTCGCGCGCAACGCTGCCGCCGCCGCCCGCGTGGAAGAGTGCCGCAAGGCCGGCTTCACCTGGTTCAGCGGTGCACCGGCCGAGCCGTCCGCTGACGAGCCGGGCGACGACGGCACCTCGCGCAAGCGCCTGCTGGCGCTTCTCGGCCTGCTGGCGCGCGATGCCGATTCGCGCGAACTGGAAGCCTTGCTGAAGCAGGATCCGGCGCTGTCCTACCATTTGCTCAAGCTGGTGAATTCGGCCGCCTTCGCGCCCGCGTCCCCGATCCACAACTTCGGCCAGGCCATCAATGTGCTGGGCCGCCGCCAGTTGCAGCGCTGGCTGCAATTGCTGCTGTATGCGCGCCGCGAGGTGGATGGTCCGCCCAACGCGCTGTTGCCGCTGGCTGCGCTGCGCGCTGCGCAGATGGAAGCGCTGAGCAAGCTTCAGGGCGGCGACCGCGATGCGCAGGATATGGCCTTCCTGGTCGGCGTATTCTCGCTGCTCGATGTGCTGCTGGCCATGCCGATGACCGAGATCGTGGCCGCGCTGAACCTGGACCTGGATGTGGTGCGCGCGTTGGTCGAACGCGCCGGTCCGCTGGGCGCCATGCTGCGCCTGGTGGAACAGCACGAACCGGACGCCGGCGCGCTGAGCGAGGTTGGCATCGACAACGAAACTTACTGGCGCAGCCTGCTGCAGGCTTACCAGTGGGCGCTGCAAGTCAGCAGGAACGTCTGAACGATGGCGCCGCATCCGGTCTCCGATTTCCTCGGCAGCAGCGCCGCCCTGTGCGACGCCGTGCTGCGACTGCGCGGTCCAGCTCTCAACGAGGAGCTGGGGCGCATTGCGCGCGAAGTCACGCACAGCCCTAACGGCCGCTGGGTGCCTGCAGGCGCACAGCCGGCCGATACCTTGCCGGACGAAACGCTGCGCCAGGATGTGCTGTTCGATGACCAGTACTTTGGCCGGTTCGAAGTGTCCGGCCGCGATTACGATGCCAGTGTGCGCCAGCACCTGGCCAGCCTTGCCGCGCTGGCAGGAAGCGTGCTGCAGGTGCATTCGATCGCCCAGCGCACCACCCACGCTTATGTGCAGGTGGAAGCGAAGTTGCAGCACCAGTCGCAGATCCTTGACCAGATCCACGAATCCGTGCTGACGATGGATATGAATGGCTTCATCACCAGCTGGAACAAGGGTGCCGAGCGCCTGTTCGGCTATTCAGCGGTGGAGGCGGTGGGGCGCAACATCATCTTCCTGTACGAGGACGAGGAAGCGGGCTTCCACGATTCCTTCCTGGAGATGGGCGGCCGGCTGATGGAAGTGCGGCGCAAGAAAAAGTCCGGTGAAGTGTTCTGGGCCAGCCTGTCGCTTTCGCCACTGTGCGATATGCACGACCGCTCGATCGGCCTGATCGCGTACATCACCGACATCACTGAGCGCAAACACGCAGAGGAACGCATCCACCACCTCGCGTATTACGATGCGCTGACCAATCTGCCCAATCGTTCGCTGCTGACCAAGCTGGTGGACCAGGCCCTGACCGTGGCCCAGCGCAGCAAGCAGACCGGCTGTGTGATGTTCATCGACCTGAATCGCTTCAAGATGATCAACGACACGCTGGGCCGCGAGGTGGGCGATGCGCTGCTGTGCGAAGTGGCGCAGCGCTTCCGCGTCGCCCTGCGCGACCAGGATATCGTGGCGCGCCTGGGCGGCGATGAGTTCGCCATCGGCCTGTTCGACATCAGCCAGCACTATGAAGCGAGCATGGTCGCGCAGAAGCTGCTGCAGGCGCTGACCGCACCCTTCATCATCGATGGCCATGACCTGCGCGTGGGCGCGTCGATCGGCATATCGGTTTATCCGCAGGATGGGCAGGATGCGGAAACCCTGCTGCGCCTGGCCGATATCGCCATGTACCGCGCGAAGCAGGGCGGCGATTCGGACGCGGAAAACGTCGCCTTCTACAGCCAGGACATGAACCAGGGCATGCAGGAGCGCATGCGCATCGAGTCCGGCCTGCGTCAGGCGCTTGGGAATGGGCAGCTGCTGCTGCACTACCAGCCCAAGTACTCGATTGCCACGGGACAGATCATCGGCGCCGAGGCGCTGGTGCGCTGGAAGCATCCGGAGCGCGGCCTGGTGCCCCCGGCCGAATTCATTCCGCTCGCCGAGGCCACCGGCTTGGTCGTGCAGGTCGGCGAGTGGGTGCTGGAAGCGGCGTGCGCGCAGGCGCAGCGCTGGAAGGAAATGGGATTGCCCCCGATCCGGCTGGCGGTGAACGTGTCCGCGCGCGAGTTCACTTCATCGCTGCCGGGGCGCGTGATGGAAACGCTGAAGCGCTATGGGCTGGAGCCCTCGTGGCTGGAGCTGGAGATTACCGAGTCCACGCTGATGCACAATATCGACCGCGTGATCGGTATCATGGACCGGTTGACGGCGCTGGGCATTACCTTGTCGCTGGACGATTTCGGCACCGGCTATTCCAGCCTGTCCTACCTGAAGCGCTTCCCGATCGACACGCTGAAGATCGACCGCTCCTTCACCACCGGCATCCCGACCGACACCAACGATTGCGCCATCGCCAGCACCATCATCAGCATCGCGCAGCAGCTGCGGCACAAGGTGATCGCGGAAGGCGTGGAGACGGTGGAGCAGCTGGCCTTCCTCAAGGATTCCGGCTGCGATGAAGTGCAGGGCTATCTGTTCTCGCGCCCCTTGCCGGCGGTCGAATTCGAGAACGTGCTGCTACGGTCCCTGCTGCCTGCTTACGCCTCAGGCTCCGTATGAAGCGCCTCTTGCTGTGCGGCGCGCTGCTTTATGGCGCCGCTGCCCACGCCAGTGACACACTGAAGTTCGGCGTGTCTTCCACCATCGCGCCTTTCGTCATGCCCAACCGCGACTCCGGCCTGCTGGTCGATGTGTTCCGCGAAGCGCTGGCCACGCAAGGCGCTTCGGCTGAATTCCTGTATTTGCCAGAGAGCCGCACCGAGGAAGCGCTGAAGACGGGCTGGGGTGGATGCCACGGGAACGCTGCGCTCCGCGCCGCCAGCCGTTGGCGTGACGGGTCGCTGGCCCGTGGTCTACTTCCACAATATGGCGATCACGCTGAAGGTGCGCCTACCGCGTATCGGCGTGGAGGACTTGTCGCACTACCGCGTGAACGCCTTCCGCGGCGCATCGAAGGCGATGGGCGGCGCCTACCAGGAAGCGACGGCCGACAACCCCGCTTACCGCGAAATGCCGAATATGCCGTCCGCGCTGCTGATGCTGGGGCAGCTGGACGTGGTCGTATCGCAACCGGATATCTTTCGCTACTATCTCACGCGCCAGGCCCAATTCGCCCGCTCGGACGACAGCGAGGTGGCGTATCACGATATTTTGGGAAAGGGCGTCGATTACTGGTTCCAGTTCCGCACCGCCGAACAGCGCGACCTGTTCGAACGTGGCCTCGCAGCCCTGTACCGCTCCGGCGCCGTCGACAGGATATTCGACCGCTACCGCCGCGAATACGGCACCTCGCGCGAGTTCTTCCGTCCCCTGGACTGTCAGTTCCTTGTTGTCAAACCGCGCGGCTGCCCCGGTGATGCTGGCAAGGCGAGTTGAATTGGGTATAATGCTGCCTCCAAGGAAGCGTGGCCGAGTGGTTGAAGGCAACAGTCTTGAAAACTGTCGACGGGTGAAACCGTTCGTGAGTTCGAATCTCACCGCTTCCGCCAGGAAATAAACAAAGCGCCGCAAGGCGCTTTTTTATTTCCTGGCGGAAGCGAGGGGAGCGCCTGCGCGCTCCCCGTGTGAGATTCGAAGGGCATGGCCCTACCGGGCCATCCCGCTCCGAATCGCCACTTTGCTGCCCGCGACGCGGGCAGCCCCCGCGCGCCGAGGGCGCGCGATGCATGCGTCATCTAAAACGTATTGAGAAAAGTCAAAGAACTAGCGCGCCTGTCCGAATGACAGAGCTGACCCCGAATTGCGGGATGCTAGGCGCCGTTGATGAAGTTGTCGCACATGGCGATTACCTGGGAGAGTTGCTTGGCGTCAGCGCGTTCGAGCAGCGCTTCACGGACCATGGCGATTTGCGCTCGGCTGGGGATGATTTCCGTTGCGCCATTTTCCATCCAGGCAACGAGCAGGGTGCGGAGCTCGGCCGGGGAAAGAGTCGCAATGTCCTTACGGGACGGAACGACCGTGTGCTGGGCATGCTTGTTGGTCGGACGCTTCTGCTTGGCGGCGCGGATATTTTCGGCTGGGATGCCGAAAAAATTGAAGTCTTCTGTCTTCATGCGGCAAATTCCTGCTGCTTACAAGGGAGCCATGATAACGCTTTCACAGGGTTGTCCGACAACAAGTTGTTAGCGCTTGTAACCAAACTGTCACAAATTTGATTATAAATTTGTTACCACTGGTTCAAAAGATCTGTTCCGTAGGAATTGTCGACAACGCATAGCCAGCGTACTCCTTTTTCTCGCCGGAAAACATACGTTGCGCGGCGATTTATTTTGAGATCGCCGGCTTCGAGCAGGGTTTCCATCAGCACCAGCGCCGTGTCGGCGCCTTCGACGATCTGCATTTCGCCTTGCTTTACAACGAGCTTGTGCTCGAAGTGCTCGGCGATGGCCACGAATGCCTTGCGGATCTGTTCCTTGCCGCGTGCGATGAGGCCGGGTTTGATGACGAGCGTGGCGTCCTCGGCGTAGAAGTCGAGGAGGGCGTCGAAGTCCTCCGCGGTGATGGCGCGGTCGGCGGCTTCGATGGCGAGTTGGACTGGGTGTGGTGCTTGCATGTCGGTCTCCCTGTTGGGCCAGGAGAGGGACAGAAAAAACCCGCCTCCTGGCGGGTTGCTTTGCGATAGTGGAAACGTGCCTAGCCCGCCTGTGAAAGGAAGGAGCTGATAATGATGGCGTGCACGGTTTTCATGCGGTAAGTATTGCAGGCTTGGGGCGCGCAGGTCAAGCAAGGTGCGAACGCGCACGGAAGAAGTAGCGTTGGAGGCGCAGATTGGGGCAAACAAGGAGGCCATCATGTCTGACGATCTGAACAACCGCGGCGCGCAAGACCGCCAGCGCGTCAATATCAATGAAGAGCACGAAGTCCGTTACTGGACCGGGGCCCTCAACGTTACGCCCGAACAGCTGCGCAAGGCTGTTAAGGAAGTGGGCCCCATGGCCGAGGATGTGAGGAAATGGCTGGGAAAGTAGGTCCGCGCCGGTCGGGTTGGCTACGCACCCGATTCGGTCCTTCGCGCGGCAGAGCGTAGCCGGCTTCGTCATCAGATGTTGAAGCGGACGCCGGTGAGGCGTTCGCTCAGTTCCCACAGGCGGTCGGCAAGCACTGGGTCAGCGGCCCAGGGGCGCACGCCGGCGTGGTCTGTCGAGTCGGCTTCCACGGCCGGCGCGATGTCGACATCGGCGCAGTAGACGCCGCCCATGCCCTCCAGTTGCGCGCTGGCCGCGCACCACGCTATCGTTGCGGCGCCTTGCTCGATATTCTTGCCGTTGACGTCCGCGATCTCCCTGCCTTGTTCATCGAGCAGTCCCGATGCGCGCATGACGGCTTTCAGCTCCTCGTCGCTGAGGTAGCGATTGAGGCCTGTGCTCATGATGCGACCCGGGTGCACGGAGAAGGCGCGGATGCCGTGCTGTTCGCCACGCGCATCGAGTCCCAGCGCGAACAGGGCATTGGCAGTTTTCGACTGGCCGTAAGCGACAAATTTATTGTAGGCGCGGTGCTCGAAGTTCGGGTCGTGTAAGTCGACGGGTGCGAAGCTGTGGCCGCGCGAAGATACGGCGACAACGCGCGCACTGCCGGCCTTGCGCAGCGCCGGCAGCAGTTGCGCCGTCAGCTGGAAGTGGCCGAGGTGGTTGGCGGAGAACTGGGACTCGTAGCCGCGGGCGTCGCGTGTGAGCGGCGTGGCGGCGATGCCGGCGTTGTTGACCAGGATGTGCAGTGGACGGCCGCTGCCCACAAAGCCGCGCGCGAAGCCGGCGATGGAGGACGGGTCGAGCAGGTCGAGTACGGCGATTTCTACGCGCGGGATGCCGGTTAGCGCGGCGCGCGCCTTGTCGATGCTGCGTGCGGGAACGACGACGGTGGCGCCGGCCTGGGCGAGCACGCGCGTGGTTTCGAGTCCGAGGCCGGTATAGCCGCCGGTGACGATGGCGTTCTTGCCACGCAGGTCCGTGCCACGCATTACTTCCGCGGCCGTGGTGCGCGGGCCGAAGCCGGAATTGATGGGGATTTGTTTGCTGGGCATAGCTGAAGCTCCTTGCGAAAACTCCATTCTGGCGCCGGCGACCTGGATGATCCATAATCCAGACTCCGTTATATTTGCTCGAAAATCCTGAATGGATCCCTTGTCCGAAGTGCTGGCTTTGCTGGATGCCCGCGGCGCATTGTCGGCCCGGCTGGTCGCGGGTGGCCGCTGGTGCATCAATTCTCCGGCCTACGACGGTCTGCGTTTCGGCGCGCTGGTGCGCGGGGCTTGCGAGCTGCAGGTGGAAGGCGGACAGGCGCTGAAGCTGCGGGCAGGCGATTGCTATTTGCTGACCGACGGGCGGCCGTATCGGATCGGCAGCGATCTTTCGCTGGCCGGCGTTGAGATGGGCGTGGTACTGGCGCAGCTTGTCGATGGCGTGGCTTACTGCGGCACCAGCCCGGACCTGCTGCTGCTTGGTGGCCGTTTCGTGCTCGACGCGGCGAATGCACCTTTGCTCCTCGATGCGTTGGCGCCCGTGATCCACATTCCGGGCGGCTCGGACGCGGCCGACGTACAGCGCTGGATCATGGAGCGCCTGGCCCTGGAGCTGGCGGGCGAGGAGGCGGGCGCCAGCGCGATGATCGGCAGCCTGACGCACATGATGATGGTGCAGATTCTGCGTCAATACCTCGCTTCAGGCAGCGCACCTGTGGGCTGGATGGCGGCGCTGCAGGATGCGCGCATCGGCAAGGTCCTGAGGCAAATGCACGCCTTGCCCATGCAGCGCTGGACGGTCGATGGCCTGGCGTCGGTGGCGGGTATGTCGCGGTCAGCGTTTGCGGCGCGATTCAGCAAGCTGGTCGGCACAAGCCCGCTGGATTATCTGCTGCGCTGGCGCATGCGCCTTGCGGGACAGGCATTGCAGCGTACGCCGGCTTCCGTAGGTTCCATCGCGTTTGCGCACGGCTACGAGTCCGAGGCGGCTTTCAGCAATGCGTTCAAGCGCGTCACGGGCAGTTCGCCGCGGGACTTTCGGGGGAACAGTAAAGGGGGACGAGCGTGAGCGGGATTTCCAGAGATCTTCCATCTGTCAGCTTGCTCGCGCTGCTGAAAGGCGTGCTCCGGGGCCGCAGCGGCAATGGCGGACGTGGCGCGGCGAGCCAGTCCTGCTACCGGCTGGCGGGCCTGGACCTGGCGCAGCTGGACGCGTACCGGGCGCTGTTTGGGCTCGCGCCGGATGCGATGCCCGTCACGTTCTACTATCTCATTGCGCAGCGCGCGCATCTGGCCACGATGACGGGCGGGCATTTCCGTTCAGGCTGGCCGGCATGATCCATGTGGAGAATGCGATCACCGAGTTGTCCCGCCGCGGCTGGATGCCGAATTTGTGCTGCGGGACGGCTTGCGGGTCGAGCCGCGCACGGAGACTGGCGCGCAGTATTGCGTGTTCGAGACCATGGTGGAGCAGGGCGGCCGACCGGTGTTTCGCTGCGAGAGCCGCTACCTGGCCGTGCGCGGCGAGCGGCGCCCCAGGCTCAGGCTGGCGCTGGATGGCGCGCTGGGCGATCCGGTCGGCGGCTGGCAGCTTGCGGACGATGAGGGACGGCGCTATGCGCAAGTGTCCGGCGACTGGAATCCGATCCACCTGTGGCGCTGGTCGGCGCGCCTGTTCGGGCTGCGGGAGCCGATTGTCCACGGAATGCATACAATCGCCAGGGCTTGCGCGTTGCTGGAGCAGGCGGGCGGAGAGCGGATTGCATCGATTGGCGCGCGCTTCGTGGCGCCGGTTCCGCTGGGAAGCGAGGTCCGGCTGGAAGCAGACTGGGCTGCGGGACGCTACTTTGTGCTGATCAGCGATCGGCTCGCGGTCGAAGGCGGATTTAGCACTAATGCAAGGATTGATGTGCTGTAGAATTGGCTGATGCTTTTCCGAGGAGGAGAGGGGATGAAGCCCATTCTGTTTGCCTTGCCTGGTGGCGAGGAGCTTGCGCGGCGGCTGGCGCAGGAGCTTGGCTGGGAGCCGGGCGGCGCAACGGTCCGCCGCTTCCCGGACGGCGAGGCCTATGTGCGGCTGCTGTCCGATGTGGCCGGCCGCGAGGTCGTGTTTGCAGGCAGCCTGGACCCGGCCGGACGAAAAATTCCTGACCCTGTATTTCGCCGCCAGCCTGGCCCGCGAGCAGGGCGCAACGCGCATCGGACTGGTGGCGCCTTACCTGGCTTATATGCGGCAGGACTCTGTCTTCCACAAAGGCGAAGGCCAGACTTCGGTCGCCTTCGGCAAACTGCTGTCATCGATTGTCAACTGGTTGGTGACAATCGATCCCCACCTCCATCGGCATAGCTCGCTGGACGAGTGCTACAGCATTCCGACGAAGATCGTGCACGCGGCGGCCGATATCGCACGGTGGGTGAAGCAGAACATCGAACGTCCCCTGATCATCGGGCCGGACGCGGAAAGCGAGCAGTGGGCCGGCGAGGTGGCAAAGTTTGCGGGCGCCCCCTGCATCGTGCTGGAGAAGATCCGCCGCGGCGACCGCGATGTCTCCGTGTCGGTGCCGGACACGGACCGCTGGCGCGATCACACGCCAGTGCTGGTGGACGATATCGCGTCCACGGCCCGCACGATGATGAGCGCCGCCGGCCATGTGCTGAAGGCGGGCCTGGCCCGGCCGGTTTGTGTGGCCGTGCATCCGGTCTTCGCGGACAATGCCTACGCCGAGTTGCAGGAGATGGGCGTGGGCCAGGTCATCAGCTGCAATACGATCGCGCATCCGAGCAATGCAATCGACCTGGTGCCTGCCCTTGCCCCTGCCGTGCGCGCGATGATAAATTAGGACGATGCTGAACTGGATCAAATATCAATTCCGCCGCTTGCGTCTTCCGTCCGCATACCGCGCGTGGGAGCATGCGCGGCGCGCTGAATACGAAGCCGAGGGCGATCAGAAGTTCTCTACGATCCGCCTCGAAGCGCGCCTGCTGGCCGCGAACAAAGCGCTGGAAGAAAAGGCGCATCGCCGCTTTGGCATCGCGCTGAGCAAGCTGCAACTGGAAGTGCTGGCGCTGGAAAAACAGATGGCGGCATGCCGTGCCCAGCTGGAGGGCTTCCAGCGTCCCTTCAAGGACGAATTCCAGTTGCTGGAAGCAGAGATGAGCCTGCTCTCCGAGCGACGCAGCGTGGCCTACGCTGAAAAGAGCAAGCGCGATATCGAGGCGGTCAACACCGAAATCGCCGACCTCCAGCGCCGCATCAACGTCGTGCGGTCTGACATGGCCGTCCTGGCCGATTTGCGCAAACAAGGCATTACGCCGGAAAAATTGCGCCGCACCGTGCAGCGCTGCGAAACGCGGGTATCGGAGCTGGCCGATGAAGAGCACAAGCTGAAAAACCAGCGCGCCGAATTCATGCACTTCTCGCCGGAAGCGGCGGAAATCGATCAAATCGAGCGCGACATCACCCAGATGCAGCGCAGGCACCGTGACTATCTCAGCGCCTTTGATGCGCCGGCCGAACGGCGCCGGCGCGAACGCGAGCATGAAGAAGCCTGGTTGAACGGCTCGCGCTGATCCCCCTCCCTGCTGAATGCACAGGTTTTAATCTGCGTCAATTCAAACGAGCGGCCCCAAGCGTCGCGGCTGCCTATACTTGGAGTGTCGCAGAAACTTCCGGGGGGGAGGTACATCATGCGCAATGATCCTTTGGTTGCCAGTATTGGTACGCTGCTCAAGAAATTCAAACGATTCGAAACGCAGATGCGCAAATTTGGCATGCCGCTTTTCCTGGCCCAGTTGCCAACCTGGCTACTGTGTCTGAACTACTGCCTTATGATGGAGGGGAAAACGGCGCGTATCAGCCGCATCGCTGGACGCATCCAGCGCTGGCTGTCCACGATACGTGAACTCTCCGCACATGAAAAGGCGCGTACCGAACTGATCGACATCGATCGGGGCATGCGGAATGACATCGAATCCACCAAACGCACGCTGCTGCAGTTGCGTGAATTGTGTGTGGAAATCGGTACGCAGTTCGTCAGCATCGGCTTTCGTTCGTGGTTCCTGGAGCGGACGCAAAAGGCGTTCCTGACGGCGGTCGATCTCTCCTGCGAACGGGCGACGACTTTGCAAGGCGCGCTGGAAGCCCACGATACCGCGCGCGCTCTCTCTCCTCCGCCAGGAGCAGGCGCAGCAGCTTGCAGCGCAGGCCAGCGCGGAAGCGCACGCTGCCCGCGCCGGAATCCAGCCGGTTTAAAAGCCTTCCAGCACGATCTTGCCTCGCGCCCGGTTGCTCTCGATCAGGGCGTGCGCACGCTTCAGGTTTTCTGCATTGATCTTGCCATAGCGGTCGTTCAGCGTCGTTTTCACTACGCCGCTATCCACCAGTTGCGACACGTCGTTCAGCAGCGCGTGCTGCTTTTGCATGTCCGCGGTTTCGAACATCGAGCGCGTGAACATGAACTCCCAGTGCAGCGACACGCTCTTGCGCTTCAGCAGGCGCACATCGAGCTGGTCAGGGTCATCGATCAAGGCCAGCCTGCCTTGTGGCGCGATCAGGTCGGCCAGCGCAGCGAAGTGTGTGTCCGTCTGATTCAGGCTGGCGATGTAATCGACCGGCGGCAGGCCGGCGCGTTTGATTTCTTCGTTCAGCGGCTTGCTGTGGTCGATCACGTGGTGGGCGCCCAGCGCGCGCACCCATTCCGCCGTCTCGGGACGCGAAGCGGTGCCGATGATGGTAAGGCCCGTGAGCTGGCGCGCCAGTTGCACGAGGATGGAGCCGACGCCGCCGGCGGCGCCGGTAACCAGGATCGACTTGCCGGTCTCGCCCTTATCGCGCGATACCTGCAGGCGGTCGAACAGCAGTTCCCAGGCCGTGATCGCGGTCAGGGGCAGGGCGGCGGCCTCGGCGAAGTCCAGCTTGCGCGGCTTGTGGCCGACGATGCGCTCGTCCACCAGATGCAGCTCGCTGTTGGTGCCGGCCCGGGTCAGCGCACCGGCGTACCACACTTCATCGCCCGGCTTGAACAGGGTGACGTCGGGGACCCACAGCCTTGACGATGCCGGCGGCATCCCAGCCGATGACTTTCAGCTCGCCTTCAGCAGGCGCCACATTGCGGCGGATCTCGGTGTCGACCGGGTTGACGGAAATCGCTTTGATTTCGACCAGCAGGTCGCGGCCCGTAGCCGCGGGCGCAGGCAATTCAACGTCGATCAGGGCTTCGGCATGGTCGATGGGCAGGGAGGCGCGGTAGGCGACGGCTTTCATGGTCTTTTCCTCTAAAGATTGTCGATGCCGCTATCTTCATTTATCGCTGAATGAAGAAAAAGACTAGAATCGCCGAAACACTTTCAATGAAATGAAGAAAATGCTTCGCCTCGATGACCTCACTGTATTCGTCAGCACGGCCGACCAGGGCAGCCTGTCCGCGGCCGCGCGCATCCTGGCCATTTCGCCGGCCATGGCCAGCGCCTCGCTGAAGCGGCTGGAAGCCGAATTGCAGTTGCGGCTGTTTGCCCGCACCACGCGCTCGCTGCGGCTGACCGATGAAGGCGAACACTATCTGCGCCATGCGCGGGAAGCGCTGCGCCTGCTGAGGGAAGGCCACGAAACCCTCATGCAGGGCAAGGAAACGCTGACGGGGACCTTGAAGATTTCCCTCTCATCGGACGTGGGACGCAATGTGTTGCTGCCCTGGCTGGATAAATTCCAGGCCCAGTATCCGGGCATCAGCTACCAGATGAGCGTGAGCGACCGCCTGGCGGACATGGCGCGCCAGCCCGTGGACCTCGCGATCCGCTACGGCAAGCTGGAAGACTCAAGCCTCGTGGCCATGCCGATCACGGCGGACAACCGGCGCGTGCTGGTCGCCTCGCCGGACTATGTACGCCAGCATGGCAGGCTGAATGCATTAGAGGATTTGCGGCGGCATAACTGCCTCCGTTTCGCGCTGGATGAAGTGATTTACGACCGCTGGACCTTCGCCCCCCAGGAAGGGGAAACGTCGATGGTGCAGGTCAGCGGCAATCGATGCACCGATGATTCCGACCTCGTGCGGCGCTGGGCCGTAGCCGGATTGGGCATCGCCTACAAATCACGCTTGGACGTGACCGCCGACCTGAAGGCCGGGCGCTTGCAAGTGCTTTTGCCAGAGATAGCGGGTGAAGAGGTGCCGCTAAACCTTGTGTGTATACACCGCTCGCAGGTCACGCCCATCGTGATCCAGTTGCGCGACTTCTTGCGCGCGCAGGTAGAACAGATGTGAGAAACTGCTCAGCGGGCTTTGGACAGGATCAGCAGCCAGCGGCCAAACAGCAGCACCTCGACATGGCCCGGCTGCACGCCGGTATCGCATTCGATGATCGGGTTCACCGCGTAGAAGCGCTTGCGGAAGTCACGGCACACCAGCATCTCGCGCTTACCGAAGCGGATCAGGAACGACATGGGGGCGTATTCGAGGCCAAAACGAGAGTCGAAGGTGCTTTGAATAGTGGTCATGACAGTTCCCTTTGCGGTGGTGTTTTCAAGTTAGTGTTGAACCAGTGAGAGTAGAATAGCACAACTACTGTACAAAAACACAGGACTGTATGAAAAATCAGGTTTTTTTGTTAATCGTTGTTTTTTGTGCATACGCCGCCTGCGAATGTCCACATCGCCTATAAGAAGCTGAAGCGCTTCCTGGCCGCCCGCCTCGCCCCGGGCCAGCAACTGGGCCTGCACCTGACCGTGGGCCTGACGCTGCTGTTCACTGCCACCTATGCCTTCCATGAACTGGCCGAAGCCATGCGCCGCCAGGCCGGTGTGGCAGCCCTCGACCTGCAACTGGCCCAATGGTTGCACGCGAATGCATTCGAACCATTGACCACCTTCATGCTCGTGCTCACGCATCTGCACAGCCTGGCAGGCATTTCGGTATTGGGGCTGCTGCTGGCCGTGTGGTTCTGGCGGCGCGGGGAGTTCTATTGGCTGGCGACCCTGTTCCTGGCGCTGCCGCCCGGCATGCTGCTGAATGTCGCCCTCAAGCACAGTTACCAGCGCACACGTCCGTGGTTTTGACGAACCGCTGCTGACGCTGGCAACCTATAGCTTCCCCAGCGGCCATACGGTGGCGGCGACGCTGTTCTATGGTTTGCTGGCCTGCTATCTGGTCATGCGCGGCCGGCGCTGGCTGCCTGTGGCTGGCGCTACGCTGATGGTGCTGCTGGTGGCCTGCAGCCGCATGTATCTCGGCGTGCACTACCTGAGCGATGTGCTGGCCGCGGTGGCGGAAGGCGTGGCCTGGCTGGCCATCTGCGTGACGGGCATGTCCACGTGGCGGCGCCGGCGCGAAGCAGGGAAGCAGCAATGAGCAGCATCACCGTCATCGTCAATGCAGGCGCCGGCCTGGGGCACGATGAGACGCTGGTGCAGTCCCTGCACGGCAAGTTTGCCGTCCACGGGCTGCGGCCGGACGTGGTGCTGGCCCACAGCGCCCAGGAAATGATCACGGCTGCGCAGTCGGCGCTGGCGCGCGGTGCGGATGCCGTGGTGGCGGGCGGTGGCGATGGCACCATCAACGCCGTAGCGTCGGTGGTGGCGGACAGCCGAACCGTCTTCGGCGTGCTGCCGATGGGCACCCTGAACCACTTTGCCAAGGACCTGCGCATTCCACTGGCGCTCGATGATGCGATTACCGTCATCGCGCAGGGCCGGGTGCGGCGCGTGGATGTGGGCGAGGTCAATGGCCGTATCTTCCTGAATAATTCCAGCCTCGGCCTGTATCCGGACATCGTGCGCGACCGCGAGCGCCAGCAGCGCCGGCTGGGCCGCGGCAAATGGCTGGCTTTCTGCTGGGCGACACTGGCGGCGCTGCGGAGGTATCCTTTCCTTAACGTGCGGCTGCAGCTGGGCGAGAACAGCCATCCGCGCCGCACGCCATTCGTTTTCATCGGCAACAATGAGTACACGATGCAGGGCTTCAATATCGGTGAACGGGCCCGCATCGATGGCGGACAGCTGAGCCTGTACGTCGCCCAGCGGACCACGCGGCTGGGGCTGGTTCGTCTGGCCTTCCATGCCTTGTTTGGACGGCTGGCCCAGGCACGCGACTTCGATGCGCTGCTGGCGCGCGAACTGATGGTGGAAACCCACCATAAGCGCTTGCGCGTGGCGACCGATGGGGAGGTGACCGTGATGGCCACGCCGCTGCGCTACCGCATACGTCCGGCGGCGCTGGCGGTGCTGGCGCCTTGAGGAGGCTTGAGCATGCGAACACTGGTGCATTTGTCGGACTTGCATTTCGGCCGGGTGGACGAGCAATTGCTGGCGCCGCTGCGCGCGACGGTGCATGGGCTGCAGCCCGATGTGGTGGTGGTGTCCGGCGATCTGACGCAGCGGGCGCGCAGCGGCCAGTTCGCCGAGGCCAGCAGCTACCTGTCCACCTTGCCCCAGCCGCAGATCATCGTGCCCGGCAATCACGATATTCCGCTGTACAACGTGCTGGCGCGATTTCTCACGCCCTTGACCAATTACCAGCATTACATCAGCGACGATCTGACGCCCGAATACATCGACAATGAAATCGCCGTGCTCGGCCTGAACACGGCGCGCTCGCTGACGTTCAAGGATGGCCGCGTGAACCGCGAGCAGATCGCGGCGCTGCACGAGCGCTTCGACCAGCTGCCGCGGCACATCACGCGCGTGGTGGTGACCCATCATCCTTTCGACCTGCCTGAACATTTTGATGAGGACGACCTGGTCGACCGCGCCGGAATGGCGATGGAGGCGTTCGCGCAATGCGGGGTGGATTTGCTGCTGGCGGGCCATATGCACACCAGCCATACGCATTCCAGCGACGACCGCTACAAGCTTGGCGGTTACGCAGCGCTGGTGGTTCAGGCCGGTACCGCCACCTCCACCCGCGGACGCGGCGAGTCCAATTCCTTCAACGTCCTGCGCGTGGAATCTTCCCGCATCGAAGTCGAGCGCTATAGCTGGGATGAATCTTTCATGAATTTCCGCCCCGCCGGCCTCGAAGATTTCCAGCGCATCGGCGACGTCTGGCGCTCGGTCTTAACGAAGGAGGCCAATGCCTAGCGTGCCCACCAGCGCAACCAGCGCCACAATCAGGGTGACGAGAACCCGGATAACAAGGTGATGCGTTTTTCTGCAGCGCGCCGACAAGGAACTGGAATCTGGCATCGGATTCATTGCGCAGAGCTTGCGTTCGGTCCTCGCCTTCCTTGCGTGAAACCTGCCACCGCTCATCGCTTTCTTTGCGCAAGGTCTCGAAATGCATATTTGATTCTTGCCGATATGCGGCAATCTGCTGCTGCAGAAAGTCAAGACGCCTGAGCACTTCCTCCACAGTCGCCCTCCTGGCGCGCGACGCGCGCGGACATGACTGCATCATTGGCGTCATGGGAGCGTTGTCAAGCGAGGGGGACGGTGAGCGGTCGGGTGGCACCCGTCCAGCATACGCGCTGCGGACAAGCGGCTGCTTGAGGCGGCGCAAGCTCAGAGCCAGTAGTCCCACAGGCGTGCAAGGAATTCCTTGAGCTTGACGGAGATGGGCCGGTCGTCCCAGGACTGGCGGGTGATTTCGGTGGAGATGCGGAGGTCTTCCTTGAACGCGTTTTCCATTTCCTGGCCGAAGGCGTCGCCCATGACGATGACGTTCATCTCGGCGTTGTGCAGGAAGCTGCGGGTGTCGAGATTGGTGGAGCCGACGGTGGACCAGACGCCATCGATTACTGCAGTCTTGGCGTGCAGCACGGACTTCTTCAGCTCGTGGATGCGCACGCCGGCTTTCAGCAGCCGCGAGTAGAAGGCGCGGCCGGCGTGGAACACCAGCGCCGCATCGGACACGCTGGGCAGCACAAGCTGAACGTCCACGCCGCGCTGGGCGGCATCGATCAGCGCCTGCAGGGTCTGCTCGTCGGGCACGAAATAGGCGCAGGTTATGTGGATGGACTTCTTCGACTCCTGAATTGCGAGCAACAGCGCCTTGTAGATCTCGAATTTGCCATCGGGTTCGCTGCCCAGGATGCGCACGACTTTGTCGCCGGCGACCTGGGGAGTGGGGAAGTAGACGGCGTCGCGCAGGTCGTCAGCGTCCTGGCGCACCCAATGCTGGATGAACAGCCACTGCATGGCCTGCACAGCCGGACCTTCGATGCGCACATGCGTGTCGCGCCAGCCTTCTTCCTTCGGATCCTTGGGCGCGCCGGGCGTACCGCCACCGAGGCCGGAGCCGATGCCGCCGCCGGAGCCGATGACCGAACCTCCCGCGCCTGAACCGAGCGGGCTGGAGC
Organism: Pseudoduganella sp. UC29_106; assembly: GCF_044055365.1. Taxonomy (NCBI): domain Bacteria; kingdom Pseudomonadati; phylum Pseudomonadota; class Betaproteobacteria; order Burkholderiales; family Oxalobacteraceae; genus Pseudoduganella; species Pseudoduganella sp. UC29_106. The sequence goes on from NZ_CP171977.1 coordinate 1,966,478, forward strand.
CGCCGGTGCTGCCGGAACCTGAAGCGCGGCGGCCCTTGGAGCGGAAGGGCCAGCTCTTGGCATAGGTATCGCTGATATTGATGCCGCCCGCAAAGCCCACGCGTCCATCGACGATCAGCATCTTGCGGTGGTCGCGGTTATTGACCTTCCAGCCGTTGCCGCGCGTCTTGGCGGGATTGACCGGGTTGTAGACCAGCACCTGCACGCCGCCATCGCGCATGCGTTTGAAGAACTCGCCCGGTACGGCAATCGTGCCCACGGCATCGACGATCACGTTGACGACTACGCCCTCGCGCTGTTTTTTGATCAGCAGGTCGGCAAACTTTTCGCCCAGTTCGTCCTGGTCGAAGATATAGGTCTCGAAGTTGATGTTGTTCTTGGCCGCGGCGATGGCCTTGGCCATTTCGGTCAGCGTCTGCGGGCCATCGAACAGCAGCTGCACCTTGTTGCCTGCGATCAGGGGCACGCCGGTGGCGGACTCCTCCAGCGCGGCCTGGGCCTTCAGGTCCAGCGTGGACTTGGCCCAGCGCTTCTGCAGCAAGGCTTCCGTGGTTTGCGCCGGCAGCTTGCCGCCGGCGGCCTGCACCACCGGTACAGGCTTGGCATTCGCCTTGGTCTTGTCCGGATCGACTTCGGGCAGGGATGCACAGGCGAACAGCGTCCATCCCATCAGGATCATTGCCAGCCATGTCTGTGCCTTGCCGTGTCGCATAGACCACCTCCACGGCTCAGTCTATGCCTGCGTCAGGAATTTGATTGTACGCTGCCGAACATTGCGCTCAGGCCAGCAGTAGCTTCGATGCCTGCTGCCTCAGTTCGGCCCTGAAGTCCGGGTGGGCGATCGCGATCAAAGCTTCGGCCCGCTGGCGCGCCGACTTGCCGCGCAGCTGGGCCACGCCATACTCGGTTACCACATAATTGACGTCGTTCTTGCCGGTGGTGACATGGGTGCCCGGCGTCAGGCAGGGCACGATGCGCGAGATCGTGCCTTCCTTGGCGGTGGACGGCAGCACGATAAAGGCCTTGCCGCCGCGTGAACGGTTGGCCGCGCGCACGAAATCGACCTGGCCGCCGGTGCCGGAATAGGGCAGGTGGGCCAGGCTTTCCGAGCCGCACTGGCCCAGCAAGTCCACCTGCAGGCTGGCGTTGATGGCCACCAGTTTGTCGTTCTGGCCGGCGATATAGGGATCGTTGGTGAAATTAACGGGATGCATTTCCAGCATCGGGTTGTGGTGCATGAACTCATACAGGTTCTGTGAGCCCAGCGCGAAGGTCGCCACCATCTTCCCGGGCAGGAAAGACTTGCGGCGGTTGGTCACCACGCCGGCCTTCACCAGCTTGAGGATGCCGTCGCCGATCATTTCCTGTGTGGATGCCGAGGTCGCGCTTGTCCGTCAGCTGTTGCACCACCGCATCGGGGATGCCGCCGTAGCCGATCTGCAGAGTCGAGCCATCCTCGATCATCTCGGCCACGTAGCGGCCGATCGACTCTGCACCGGGCCGATCTTGGGCAGGCCCACTTCAATCACGGGCGCGTCGCTTTCGACAATGGCTGTCACCTGGGAAATATGGATGTGGCACTGGCCGTGGGCGAACGGCACGTTGGGATTGACTTCCAGCACCACCGCGCGCGCCTTCTGGATCGCGGCCATCGTGTAATCGGCGCCCAGGCTGAGCGCAAAGTAGCCGTGCTCATCCATGTCCGACGCCAGCGTGAAGACCACATCCGCCGGGATCTGGCCGCGTTCGATCATCGATGGAATTTCAGAGAAGTAATTCGGAATGAAGTCGCCCCAGCCGCCCTGGCCGCAGCCGCGCGAGGCGCCGCCGAAGAACAGGGCCACATGGCGCACATTCGGCCGCCGTGTCGCAATCGAAATAATCATATTTCTTCATTGCCAGGATCTGCGACACCTTCACGTCGCGGAAGCTCTGCCGCTGGGCGGACAGTTCCGTCAACAGCACGGGCGGCTCAGCGGCGCCGGTGGGAACAATGATGGTGTCGCCGTCGCGCACCAGGCGTATCGCCTCGGCGGCGGACGTGCGCTTGCTGGCATACAGGCTTTGCGCTTGCATGGAGTCTCCTCAGGTGTTTTTTGTGAGTGTCCGCACAGAGTGCCTCATCGTGCTTACCGTATTCTGACAGCCAGCTTGAGGGACGATCATGAAGACCACTGCCACCTTGCTCGCTTGCCTGCTGCCTATGGCAGCTTACGCCCAGAACTCCAGCTCCGTCCAGATTTATGGCGTAGTGGATGCGGGCGTCGTGGCCGAGCGGGGCTGCCGCGATGGTTGTCCCGGGACCAAGCTTCTCGCCCGGCGTGGAATCGGGCTCGCGGATCGGGTTCAAGGGCCGCGAGCAGCTGGGTGGCGACACGGCAGCTGTGTTTACCCTGGAGGCGGGCGTGGAAAACGACACCGGCCGCTCCGAGGAGGGCCGGCTGTTCGGACGCCAGGCGTTTGTGGGGCTGGATGGCCGCTGGGGCATGCTCACCCTCGGGCGGCAGTACAACCTGCAGTACGAAACCCTGGCCGAGGTTGCCGATCCCTTCCACGCCGGGCTGGCGGGCGCCGCCACCAACCTGATGGGCTATACCACCAAGCGCTACGATAATTCCGTGAAGTATCAGACGCCATCGATGCGCGGCTGGAGCGCCGGCGCCATCTACAGCTTCGGCGAGTCGGCCTTCAGTGTCTCGCGCAACCGCGCTTACGGGGCCACCATCGGCTTCGCCGACGGCCGCTTCAACATCCGCATCGCGCACCAGAAAAAGAGTAATCCGCTGGAGGCGGCCGGGTCCACCCAGCCGGTGGACTTGTCTGCACGAATACTCTGGTAGCGGCCAATGTAAGCCTCGGCAGGGCGACCGCCTATGCCGCCTTTGGCGTCAACCGCGGCATCGGCAGCTCGCCGTGGGATCCGGCCAATCCTTTTGGAGTGCTGGTGATGTCCTCACCCACACCGAAGAGCAACGACGTGCTGGTCGGCATCTCGGTGCCGAGCGGCAATTCGACGTATATGGTGTCCTACATCCGCAAGGATGACCGCACCCTGGCCAATATGGATGCCGACCAGCTGGCCGTGGGCATGACCTATGCGTTATCGAAGCGCAGCGCGCTGTACGCGGCTTACGCGCACATCAAGAACCGCAATGGCGCGCCCTATACGGTGGGCAACGCCACGGAGCGCGGGCGCGGCAACAGCGCCCTCAATATCGGCTTCCGCCACGCGTTTTAACGGCCGGAGGGCTGCGCCTTCGCGGCCGTGCCGCAATCGTCGGACAGCCAGCGGCCCGTGCCTTCCACCGTCATCTGCTGGGCCTTGCCATTGCCCTGGCCATTCACGTTCATTTTCATCGTGTAGGCGGTATTGCCGTTGAAGATCACCTGGCCATTGCCGCTGGAGGGCGGGGTGGTGCAGTTGAACGTTACGTTCAGGCCGCCGGGGATCGGCGTGCGCGTGGTGGTGCACTGGCCCGGCTGGCCGGAAGGCAACTCCTGCTTCTCGGCCATTTCCTTCGTCAGGCAATAGGTCAGCTTGACGCCGCCGCCTTCAGCCAGGTTCATGTTGGACACGCCATGCTGGGCCATCTTCTGTTCGATCATTTTGCGCTGCTCGGGCGGCATATTCGCCATCTGCTGCTGGGCCGCAGCCATCAGGGCCATGGTCTCGGAACTGCCGGAGGCGATGCGGTTGGACAGCTCCCACAGACCTGGTTTCAGCGTGGTCTGGGGCGCGGCGGATACGGCAGCCGTGGCCAGGCCGGCACACAACAGGAACAGATGGCGTTTCATGATTTCTCCTTGTTAGCCGCGTGGGGGGGCCGGTTCGGCCACGAAGATTTCCACGCGACGGTTACGGGCCCGGCCCGTGTTGTCGTCATTGGACGCGATCGGTTCGCGCGAACCGCGGCCTTCCACCACGACCCGCGTCGGCGACACGCCGCGCGAGGCGAGATAATCGCGCGTATGGGCCGCGCGGTCAACCGACAGCGGCTGGTTGATGGTATCGCCCCCCCGTATTGTCGGTGTGGCCGACGATGGTCACCGTGGTCGCCGGATTCTCATTCAGCGTGGTGGCGAAGCGGTCCAGGATGGGACGGAAGTCGGGCTTGATATCGGAGCGGTTGGTATCGAACGAAATGTCGCTCGGGATATCCAGCTTCAGGCGGTTGTCCCGGTCTGGCTGACTTGCACGCCGGTGCCGCGCGTTGCCTGTTCCATGGCCTGCTTCTGCGCTTCCATGCGCTTGGACCAGATATTGCCCACCACCGCGCCGGCTGCTGCGCCCAGTACGGCGCCGCCGGCTGCGCGCCCGCCGCCGCCATGGCCCGTGCTGGCCCCCAGGATGCCGCCCAGGGCCGCACCTACGCCGGCGCCGGTGGCGGTGCCGCGCTGTTCGGCGCTCATGTCGGCGCATCCGCTCAGGGTCAGGGAAAGGGCCGTTACAGCGGCCAGGACTTTGCTTGCAAAGGGTGCATTCATGGCAATCCTCCAAAATCTTAGTGTAGCGCGAAAGAAAGCGAGGCAGCGCTGCAAGATCTGCAGGGCTGCCCCGGTAGGTGTCCCCGTGGGGACCGCTAGATGCCGCGTCCGCTAATCAGGCGCAGCAGGATCATGATGATGGCGACGACGAGCAGGATGTGGATGAAACCGCCGACGGTGTAAGACGTAACCATCCCAAGCAGCCACAGGATGATCAGAACAACTGCGATGGTGTAAAGCATGATGTGGTCCTTTCATTTCCGGGGGTGTTCGGTGTAATTCTGCGTCCAGCAGGCCATCACATCTGTACGTTGCCGTACTTAACGATGATGCAGAACACCTTTCACCACCTTTACGTGTTCACCGGCCTGGAAGGACGGCGAGCTGGTGTGGAAAGTGCGGTACTTGCCGTTTTCCATGCGCACCCGAACGTTGTAGGTCGTGGAAGCCTTCATATTGCCTTCCACCTGGTTGCCGACCACGGCGCCGCCCACTGCGCCCGCAACGGTCGCCAATTTGCGGCCGGTACCGCCGCCCACCTGGTTGCCCAGCAGGCCGCCGACCACCGCGCCGGCGCCGGCGCCAAGGCCGCTGCCCTGGGCCCGCTGCTTGGTGACGCTCACGGATTCAACCACGCCGCAGCTGCTGCACACGGCAGGCCTGGCCACCGGTTGCGGTGCATAGCCGGGTTCATTCTGGGCGTAGCTGCCGCCGCTGTAACCTTGCGCATAGCTGGCGCCGCTCGTTTCATAGCGGGGCGCTGGCGCCGGCGCCGGCAATGCCGGTGGCGGGGCCGCTGCCTTTTGCAGCGCCAGCTGGGTTGGCGCGTCGGCCACAGGCGGACCCATCGGGACATTCGCATATTGGCCGGCCGGCGTGCTGCTGCCCATTGAGTTGGGCAGCCAGCCCATGATGGCGGCAATGCCGAACGTGCAGAACAGCACGACAGCCACCGCCGCGATCAGCAGGACCGGGTGAGTGGTGTAGCGGGACATATGTTTTTGTTCCATGATTTCTTCCTTTCCTCTGAGACATTCTCATTGTCGGCGGGGAGGCCCCGGGCTTCCGTGCGTCAGCGTACATACAGTCGATTTAATTGCCGCTACGCTCCGGCTAAAACCCATCAGGCCCCATGCGATGACTTTGAATCTCAACACTGCGCACCGCAACAACCTTTCACCGCAGAGCTCGGGCAATCGACTGCTGTCCAGCCTGCCGGAGGAAGACCAGGGCCACATGCAAGCGCTGTGCGAACTGGTCGAGGTCGAGGTGGGCGAGGCGCTGTTTGAACCGGGCCAGCCGATCGACTTCGTGTACTTCCCCATCGATGCCCTGATCTCCCAGCTGGCCGTGGCCGACGGCCGCATGACGCTGGAAGTGGGTGCGGTGGGCCGCGAAGGCATGATCGGCACTTCCGTGGCCCTGGGCCATACGCTGGCCCAGGTGCGCGCCGTGGTTCAGCGCAGCGGCCAGTGCCTGCGCATGAGCGCTGCCGACTTCTGCAATGAATTTGCCCATCTTGAATCCCTGCAGCATCTCTTGCACCGTTATACCAACACGCTGCTGGCCCAGGCCATCCAGATCGCTGTCTGCAGCCGCTTCCATGTGCTGGAAGCGCGCCTGGCGCGCTCGCTGCTCATCACGCGCGACCGCCTGCAATCGGAAAAATTCCACATGACCCATGAATTCCTGGCCCATGCGCTGGGCGTGCGGCGGGTTGGGGTGACCAAGGCCGCCAGCGCGCTGCAGCAGCAAAAGCTGATCAGCTACAGCCGGGGCAATATCGAAATCCTGGATGCGGCGGGACTGGAGGCGGTGTCCTGCCGCTGCTATGAACTGGTCAAGGACAGCGGCAGTATCGGGATGGGCAGCGTGTTTACTTAACGGCTGGGTTTGCTGACCTGGTTACCAATCACACCGCCAACGGCAGCGCCGCCGACAGTACCCAGGGCGGAACCGCCGGACAGCACGGAACCAGCCACACCACCGGCTGCCGCACCCAGGGCGGTATTCTTATCTTGCTGCGACATCGAGCTGCAGGCGCCCAGGCTCATTGCTGCGGCGGCCATGGTAAGGGTAATGGCAAGCTTCTTCATGATGATCTCCTTGTGGGGTTGGTTTATTTCAGGCGCATTTCGTTCTTGACGACCTTGACGCCATTGACGCTGCGGGCGGTAGCGACAGCCTGGTCGATCTGCTCCTGGCTGTCCAGGAAGCCGCTCAGCCTTACTTCTCCATCGTAACTGTCCACCGTGATGGCCGTCGCGTTCAGTCCGGGCTGGATGCCCATGGCGGCCTGCACGTTGCTGCGCAGTTCGGTATCGCCGACAACCTGGGCAGTCGGGGCAACGGATTGCGATGCCGCGCAAGCAACCAGGGTTGCCAGAACGAAGCCGGACAACAGGGTGGGAAGGGTAGTCAAGGTCTTCATTACACGCTCCTTGTCTGAAACGGCGCTGTCGCGTCGACAGTTCCAGCTTAAGGATTGGCGCTTTTTGGATCTGTTCGGCATCTCACGATGTAACGCTTTGTTACTTAATCGCTTTTTTCTCCTTGAGGGGCTTGCCGGGCGGTGGCGCCTCGGGCTTGCTCTTGACCTCGGCCAGCATGGCGGCGCAGTTGTTGTCCTTGCTGGCCCCGCCGCTGATGAGCGGCGCCAGCGCTGCCACCGGCGCTGCCAGCGTGGCCAGCGCGAGGGCGCCGCCGGCCCGCATGGCCAGCACGCCTTTGTCGATGTCCACGTCCGGATGCTTGAGCGTGCCGCGCACGTAGATGGGGGAGCGCAGCGAGATGATGCGCAGACCCTTGGCGTCGGGCTTGAGGGTCAGGTCGATCTGCTCATTGGCCAGGTTCACTGAGCCGTTGACGCGTACCACGGCGTCATCCGTATCGAGGACCAGGTAGCGCGTGCGCGCCACGCCTTTTTCCACGCCGAAATCGCCGGCCAGGCAGTTCAGGTGCACGGGCTTGTCGCCGAACAGTTTGGTCAGCACCACATTGCCGATGTTCAGCCCCATCTGTTCCAGCAGCAGCTTGCTGATGGTGCCGTCATTGATCAGGGTGTGCAATTCGCCGTTGGACGAAGCCATCAGCGTGGCGACGGAATTGCCGGTCGCGCTCAGCTTGGTTTCGGCATTGATTTCGCCCACCGTGGCCTGCTGCAGCTGGGGCAGGTTGGGGAAGAGTTCCCTCAGCTTGATGTGTTTGCCGCTGGCGGTGAGCTCGGCCGCGATCGCGTCCTTGACCTTGTTGTTGCTGCCATCCAGCTTGACGGTGGAGGCGATATTGCCGCCGGCGAAGTTGAAGTTCAGCGGCGTCAGGCGCAGCACGCCATCCTTCATATGCACTTCCGCATTGAGTTTGCTGATCGGCAGCTGCTTGGTGCGGACGAGGTGGTCGGCGCGGAATGTCACGTCGGCGTCCAGCGCGGTCCAGCGCTCGGTCTTGAAGGTTTCCACCGGCAGCAGCTTGTCGCCGGGCTGTACGGGCGCCACGCCGCGCGCCACCTTGCTGGCGTTGTCGTCGCCGCCGACCAGCGGCCCCAGATCCTTGAACTGCAGCAGCTTCGAGTGCACATCGCCGGTCAGCAGGCCGCGCGGCCGGCGCTGCTGGAAGGCCAGCCGGCCCGCGATATCGCTGTCGCCGACGCGGCCGGTGAAGTCCTCGTACGTCCATTTGGCGGCGCCCGTGGCCAGGTTGCCGATCAGGTGGCCCTGGGTGCTGAAGGCTGGTGTTTCCGGCAACAGCAGGCCGGTGATCGAATACAGGCGCGCCATCGAAGCGCCGGAAACCTTCAGGCGCATGTCCACGGCCGCCAGGTGCACGGGATTGGTCAGCGTGCCTTCGGCCGAACCGCTGACCAGGCCGATCTTCACATCGCCCTGCACGGGGAAGGGCAGGCTGGAATCCTGCAAGGCCAGCACGGCGCCCGTCTTGCCCTGGCCGCTGATCGGCTGCTTGTTCCACTGGCCTTTCAGCTTCCAGGCAATGTAGTACTTGGGATCCTTGACCAGTTGCTCCAGTTCGGCGGTGGCATCGATCTTTTCCATTTCATCGAACAGGTGCACGGTGCCTTGGGTAAACACGATGCGGTCGAGGTCCATCTTCCACTTCATCGGGGTTTTCTTCTTGACGAAGGTCCAGTTGTTATTGCCTTGTGGCGTGCGCAGCAATTCGGCATGGGGCGCCTCGAAGCGCAGTTCGGGAATCGCGATTTCCTTGTGCAGCAGCGAGAAGGGATTGAGCGAGAACGCGATACTGCGGGCGGCCGCCATGTCGCCTTGCGGCATCGCGGCCGGATTGCCGAGGTGGACGTCCTGCGCTTGCAGATGGGGCCACGGGATCCAGTCGCGCCAGCCGCCTTCAGTGGTGGCGCCGGGCTGGCGGTGCCAGCTCAGCGACAGATTGCCGCGGATGGCGAAGGGGCGTTCCAGCGCTTCCGTGGCCTTTTCATTGAGCCAGGGGCGAGCGCGGTTCCAGTCGTAGTTAAGCAGGATCACCACCGCGATGGCGGGAATGGCGATCAAGGTACCCACGGTTGCGAGGGCGATCTTGGTGCGGCGTGTCGTCGGCATACCTCGGCCTTTCATTGTGCACACAGGATGACCCAGCCTAGCACTGCCTTGCGGCATGTACTGTTCGCTCGCGCACATCCCGAAAACTATGTGCGGAAACGTACTGAAGGCCAGCTCTCCAGCTTATATAACGTCCCTACGACAAGATCCTTCTAAACGAAACAGGAGAACAACCATGGATTCTTTGTATCGTCTGCAATTCCTGCTGTGCGCCCTGTGCATAGTCGCGCTGAGCGCCTGCAGCAGCATGAAGGCGCCGGCCACGGCCGATGTGGCGGTGTCGAAGGAAGCGGTGGCGAACGCCGCGTCGGCCGGCGCACCGGAACTGGCGCCCGCTGAAATGGCGGCCGCCCGCGACAAGATGTTGCGCGCCAACCAGGCGCTGGCGGCCAAGGATTACCGTACCGCGAGCGACCTGGCGCAGCAGGCCCAGGCCGACGCCAAGCTGGCGCAAAGCAAGGCCAGCAGTGCCAAGGCCACCGAGGCCGCCAATGCGCTGCAGGAAGACATCCGCGTGCTGCGCGAAGAGCTGGACCGTGCCAACAGCAGCAACCGATAGGAAAAGGAGAGCACCATGAACAAGCCCATTATCAAGCCCATGCTGCTGGTCCTGGCCTTTGCGCTGACCGCCTGCAGCACCGCGCCCACTTCGACCAGCCAGCTGGAAATGGCGCGCAGCGATTACGCTGTCGCTCAGGCCAGCCCGGATGTGGCGAAGTATGCACCGTTGGAACTGGCCGCTGCCACGCGCGCGCTGGACCAGGCCAACACGGCTGCCGCCAAGCATGACAGCCTGAATGAAATCGACAAGCTGGCCTATGTCGCCAAGCAGAAGATTGCCGCCGCCCAGGAAGTGGCGCGCGCCAAGGCCGCGGAAGCCCAGGTGGCGCAGGCGGGCCAGCAGCGCGACCAGATCCGCCTGGAGGCGCGCACGGCCGAGGCCGAGCAAGCCAAGCGCCAGGCCGATGAAGCCGCCGCCGCGGCCAATGCCGCCCAGAGCCAGGCCGCCAGCGCCGAAGCCGCCACGCGCGATGCGCAGGCGCGCGCCGCCGCCCTGGCCCAGCAACTGTCCGACCTGCAGGCCAAGCAGACCGAACGCGGCATCGTCATCACCTTTGGCGATGTGCTGTTCAACACCGACCAGGCCGTGCTGACCGCGCAGGGCATGCAGACGGCACAGCGCCTGGCGGACGTCCTGCGCAACAACACCGACCGTTCGGTGCTGGTGGAAGGCTTCACCGACAGCACCGGCACTGCATCCCACAACCTCGAACTGTCGCAGCGCCGCGCCGAAGCGGTGCGCAGTGCGCTGATGCAGACGGGGGTGGAGCGTTCGCGCATCGATACGCGCGGCTATGGCGAAGCGTATCCGGTGGCCGGCAATAACACGGCTGCCGACCGCCAACTGAACCGCCGCGTGGAGATCGTGCTGTCCGAGGCGGGTCGTCCGCCAATCACCCGCCGCTAACCGCAACAGAGGAAAATCCCATGGCTGATACCAATCAAACCCCGCGCGGTATCGACAAGGCCGCGATCCGCGCGGCGGCCCAGAACCTCACCGATGGTCCCGTGACCGCCGGCTACAAGGGCGACCGGGCTGCCGTCCTGAAGATGCTGAACGAAGCGCTGGCCACCGAGCTGGTCTGCATCAACCGCTACAAGCGCCACTATTACACGGTGGTCGGCTTGCAGAACGCGGCCATCAAGGCTGAGTTCCTGGAACATGCAACCCAGGAACAGGAGCATGCCGACTGGCTTGCCGAGCGCATCGTGCAGCTGAACGGTGAACCGGATTACAATCCTGCAACGTTGCTCGACCGTAGCCATGCCGAGTATGATGAGTCCAGGGAGGTGCAGGCCATGGTCCGCGCCAACCTGATTGCCGAGCGTGTGGCCATCGAGTCCTACCGCCAGATGATCGAGCAGATCGGCGACAGCGATCCGACCACTAAACAGCTCTTGATCAAAATCATGGCGGTCGAAGAGGAACACGCCGACGATATGCGGGATTTGTTGATCTAACCGAAGCCAAAGAGGAGCCCTATCATGCTGGAAAATAACATCAGTACCGTGAACAACGACGTCAAGACCCTGGTCAAGGATGCCCAGGCCCTGTTCACGGCCGCTACCGCCCTGACCGGCGAGAAGGCGGAAAAGCTGCGCGGCCGCGGCATGCGCGCGCTGGACAGCGCTTTGGCCAAGGCCCATGAAGCCCAGGCCAGCGCCGTGCAGGCGACCAAGCAGGCGGCCACTTCGACCGACGCCTATGTGAAGGAAAATCCATGGCGTTCGATCGCCGTGGCTGCCGGCGTGGGCTTGCTGGTGGGCGTCATCCTGGGCCGTAAGTAAACCGCCATGGCCGCCGTACCCATGGAGGAAGAAGCCGCCCCGCCGCAGCCGGGCCTGATTGGGTCGCTGTCGGCGGTCGTTCGCAATACCATGCGCCTGTTGCTGTCGCGGCTGGAGCTGGCGGCACTGGAGCTGTCCGAGCTGCGCAACCACCTGATGCAACTGTCGGTGGTGTTTGCGCTGGCCATGCTGGCAGCCTGGTTCGCCATCGCCTTCGGTACGGCAACGCTGATCTACCTGGCCTGGGCCGCCCTGGGCTGGAAGATCCTGCTCATCCTGGCGGTGGCCTTTGCCGTCGTAGCCATCGGCCTGATCTGGTATGCCGTGGGCCTGGTGAAGCAGGGCAAGCTGGCGCTGCACGCCACCATGGCCGAACTGAAGGCGGACCGTGACGCGCTCTTGTAAAGGAAGACCATGAGCAAGAAAGAAGAACATGCCGCGCGCGCTTCGCAAAAGGAGCGCCTGATCCGCGAGGGGGAGATTTACCGGCTGGGCGTGCTGCAGTCGAAGTACCAGGTGGTGAATGCCCTGCATCCGGACCGCCTGATGCACGATGCGATGGAGCATGCGGTGGGCGCCGTGCAGAACCGCCTGGGCAATTTGCTGGGCGGCCTGGGCGGACCCGGCGGCGGGCTCGATAAGATCAACTTCCGCTCGATCAAATCGCTGGCGCCGTATGCGCTGACGGTCGGGTCCTTCATCATGCGCAGGCGGCTGCTTAAGCCGGCGCTGGCTGTGGCCGCGCTGGCGGCCGTGGGCGCGGGGTGGCTGATGCGGCGGCGCTCCGATCCGAATCCCTGATTGGAGCCGCAGGCGGCGCGAAGACGGCGGATCAATGATCCGCCCTACAGCCCTGCGGGCCTGAACCTATCGTGCTGGGTAGGGCGGATCATTGATCCGCCGTGCGTGCTCAGTCAGCGGCCGCTGGTTTCATACGTCTTCGACAAATCCTTCGAAGCCATGTGGATTTCGCGGATGTTTGCCATGTCATCCTGGTAGGTGGCGCGCGCGTCGCGCACGCATTCGCTCTTCGGCCCGGCGTGGGCCTGCTTGCAGGCTTGCAGTGCCTCGCGCAGCGCGGCGTTGATGTCCTTGCGCAGCGTTGCCATTTCCGCTTTCTGTGTGCGGTCGGCCTTGTACCAGCGGGCCGGGTCGCCATGTCTGATTTCCTGCTTTTGCTGGCGCGCGATTTCGGGCGGCGTCACCTGGGCGTAAGCGTTGCACAGGCCAGCTGCAAGCACGGCGCCGAGAAAGATGGTCCGTTTCATGTCAGTTCTCCTGGAAAAAAAGTGAGGGGCGCCGCAGCGCCCCGGGGTCTACAGTCTGCCGGTCAGTAGCATGACCAGCAGGATCACCACGATTAGGCCGACGATCCCGCTGGGGGCGTAACCCCAGCTGCGGCTGTAAGGCCAGGCAGGCAGGGCGCCGATCACCAACAGGACCAGCACGATCAGTAGAATGGTTCCCATAGTCGATCTCCTTTAGTAGCGGTAAATGCGGCCATCGACCATGCGCACGCGGCTGCCCACGCGCAGGTCATAGATGCTGTCCTGATTCACGGTGCGATAGTCGCCGTTATCCAGGCGCACGCTGACCTGGTAGACCTCGTGCGGCGCATTGCGGCTCTTTTCGACCTGGTTGCCCACGACGGCGCCGCCAATGGCTCCGGCCGCGGTTGCTGCGGTGCGGCCGGAGCCGGAACCGATCTGGTTGCCGGCCAGCGCACCAATCAGGCCGCCTGCCACGGCGCCTGCACCGCTGGTGGAGTCGTCGACGCGCACAACCTGGATCGAGTCGATGGTGCCGTAAGTGGAAGCGTCCGCGCGGGTCGAGTAGTCAGTCGACTGCGGATAATTGTTGCTTGCGCAGCCGGTGGTGAGAGCAGCGACTGCAAGCATCATCGCTGCCAGGGTGGTAGTCGATTTCATTTAATGTCCTCCAGAATGATGTGTAGCCAGCATAGTCATCTGGCACAAAGGGGTCTGTGCGATGCCGCACCGTGATATTTATGTTCGGCAGCGAACAGAAAGAGCGCGGATTTAGCTGGACACTAGGCAATGTCGCAAGGCGACTAACCACTCTACAACCCTAGGAGAAGCACCATGAAAATCGCCCCGCAATATTGCAATGGCTGTGTTTGCTGCCGCTACCGTGTTCGGTGTGGTCGGCTGTCAATCGACCCGACCAAGGAAAGCGCCGGCGAGTACATCGACGACGCTGCCATCACCGCCAAGGTGAAGGCCAGCATCATCAATGAGCCGACCCTGAAGGCTACCGAAATCAATGTGGAAACCTTCAAGGGTACCGTGCAGCTGAGCGGCTTTGTCGCCCAGCCGGCCGATATCACGAAAGCGGGCGAAATCGCGCGCGGCGTGAACGGCGTGAAATCGGTGAAGAACGATATCCGCGTCAAGTAAGCGCATAAACGGCCCGGCGCCATGGACCTGCCCGAGGAGCTGAACGGCGAGCAGCGCAGTACCGTTGCATGTCGAGGCACGCGGGCTGGCGCTGGGCATCATTGCCACGGTCGCCTTCCTGTACGCCCTGCAGTGGGGCCGCAACTTCCTTGTGCCCCTGCTGCTGGGCATTCTCATTGCCTATACCCTGAATCCCCTGGTGTGCTGGCTGGAGCGCTGGCATATACCGCGCGCCGTCGGCACCACGCTGGTCACCATTGCGCTGCTCGGCGGCATGGCGGTGGTGGCGCAAAAAGTGCAGGGCGAGTTTGCCAATATCGTGGAAGAGATTCCGGTCGCCGGGCACAAACTGTCGCGCCTGCTGGCCTCGACCACCGGCGCCAGCGGCGGCGCGCTGGAGCGCATACAGGCCGTGGCCAATGAACTGGAGCAGGCCACTACCGGCGCCTTGCGCAAGGCGCCAAAAGAAGGCGGTGACCGTGACGAGCGAGGGCGGCAGCATCAAGATCATCGACTGGGTCTGGGCCGGTTCGCGCGGCCTGACGGCCTTCCTCAGCCAGGCCACGATGGTGGCCTTCCTGGTCTATTTCCTGCTGCTGTCCGGCGATATCTTCAAGCGCAAGCTGGTCAAGCTGACCGGGCCTTCCTTGTCGAAGAAGCGCATCACGGTGGCGATCCTGGAGGACATCAGCGCTTCCATCCAGGGCTATATGTTCATGCTGCTGGTGACCAATGGCTTGCTGGCCCTGCTCACCTGGGGCGCCTTCCTCTGGATCGGACTCGATAACGCGGGCGCCTGGGCCATCATGGCCGGCCTGCTGCACATCATGCCTTACTTCGGCCCGCTGCTCACCGCGCTGGCCACGGGCATCATCGCCTACCTGCAGTTCGAATCGCTGCCGCCGGTGCTGCTGGTGATGGGCGCTTCGCTGGCCATCGCCGCCCTGGTCGGCCTGGTGGTCGCCACGCTGATGACGGGACGCATCGCGCGCATGAATGCGGCCGCCGTCTTCGTCAGCCTGCTGTTCTGGGGCTGGCTGTGGGGCGTGTGGGGATTGCTGCTGGGCGTGCCGGTGACGGTGATCCTGAAGGCCGTCGCGGAAAAGCTGGAAGGCATGGAAGTGGTGGCGGAGCTGCTGGGCGACTAGTCAGCGCCGCAAGTCGTCGCGGTGGCGCAGGCTGCCCAGCTGCAGCGCATACTGGCGGGCGAATTCGGCGCCCAGGAAAAAGATCTGCGCCGAGTAATACACCCACAGCAGCACGGCAATCAGCGATCCGGCGGCGCCGAAGCTGTCCGTCACGCCGCTGTTGCCGATGTAGGCGCCGATCGCGAATTTCCCCAGCGTGAACAGGGCGGCGGTGCCGAGCGCGCCGATTACCACGTCATACCAGGACAGCCGCACGCGCGGCAGCATCTTGTAGATCACGCCGAACAGGGCGGCGATGACGAGGAAGCTGATGGCGTGGTTCATTACCGTCAGCACGGCTGCCCAGCCCTGCCAGTAGCCATGCATGATCTTCTCCAGCAGGGCCAGCGCGGCGCTGACCACCAGCGAGACCATCAGCAGGAAGCCCAGCACCAGCACCATGCCGAAGGACAGCAGGCGCGTGCGTATGGTGTCCCACAACGTGCCCTTGGTCAGCGGCGGCAGCTGCCAGATTTCATCCAGGCTGGTTTTCAGTTCGGCAAACACGCTGGTGGCGCCGAACAGCAGCAGGGCGCCGGCAATCAGGGTGGCCAGGCGGCCCTGGTCCTTGTTGTGGGCGCCGGCCAGCACCAGCTGGATGGCTTCCGCGCCGCCGCTGCCCACCAGGCCGCGCAGCTGGAAGAACAATTCGCCACGCGCCGCTTCCTGGCCGTAGAACAGACCGGCGACGGCGATCACCAGCACCAGGATGGGCGCCAGGGAGAACAGGGTGTAGAAGGCGAGGGCGGCGCCCTTGCTGCTGCCGCGATGCTCGAACCATTCGCTGACGGAGCAGAAGCCGACATGGATCAGCTTGCGTGAGAAATTTCTCCAATGCATTTCAGACCCTCCAAATGCAGATGGGCGCACGAGGCGCCCATCTGCTGCGGTCAGGGACGGCGTCCCTTGGTCGGATCACTTACTGAACTTTACGTTCGATGGTGATCTGTTCGATTTCCACGCGGCGGTTCGGTTCCAGGCACTTGATCAGTTCCGGACGCTTCATCTTGCCATCGCAAGCCACGACCGGGTTCGCCTTGCCCTTGCCCTGTGCGGTCAGGCGGTCGGCGCCCACGCCCTTGCCCACCAGGTAAGCCTTGACGGAGTTGGCGCGCTGCTCGGACAGCTTCTGGTTGTACTTGTCCGAACCGATGCGGTCGGTGTAGCCGGTGATGGTGATGCCGCTGATGGACGGGTTGTCGTTCAGCAGTTTGGCCATGTCATCCAGTTTAGGCTGGTTCGGTGCCAGCTTGGCGCTGTCGAAGGCGAACAGTTCGGTGGCCGACATGGTCACTTTTTCGAAGCGTGCTGGTGGTGGCGGCGGAGCGACCGGTGCCGGGGCCGGTGCCGGTTCCGGCGCAACCACTGGAGCCGGTGCCGGTGGAGCAGGCGGCTGCGGGGTCGGGCCGAAGGCATAGTTCAGGCCAAACATCAGGTATTGGTTGTCAACTTTGGATGGACGGAATTCGTCTCCTCGGAGGAAACCATGTACATTGCGCAAGTCCGCCTGGAAGGACCAGCGATCGTTGATAACGGATTGGAAGCCGACGCCGGCGCTGATATGGAGAAGAGCGGCGTGCTCGGTCCGAATTGATACCAGGAGCCAGCGTGTCACGCTCAGCACCTACGCCTACCATCACGAAAGGACGGAAAGTCTTGCGCGAGAAGAAGTACAGAGCGTCCAAGCCCAGAGTCTGCTGTTTGTAGGATTTATTGCCTTCCTCGGACAGGCCCCAGAGATGGCTAATCTGAATATCCCAGCTTTCATTCAGCGGCTTGCCGACTCGCAGACCGAAAGCCTTGTCATTGCTCAGGTCATTCCAGTCCTTGTCTGGGCGGATCGCGCCGATAGAGCCTCCGACGTACCAGTTAGGGTTAATGGAAGGTACTTCTTGTGCCGATGCTGCGAAGGTGGTGCCGAGCAGGGCGGCGGCGATGGCGATCTTCTTGATGTTATTCACTAGAAAACTCCCGATGTAATTGAGTGACTGGTTGTAAGCGGGTGGCGCCCGCCACTCCACTGTTCCCAGCGGAGACTTGCTGTGTGGGATCAGTTTATGGGATGTAACTTCCCGTCTTTTGTGCGGCAGCGCACAAAAGACTAGCATTTTAAAAAGATTGTAGTTTTTTTGCAACCGTTTTATTGCTATATAGAAAAAGAAGCACCCCGCCGGAGCGGGGTGCGGGTGCTTCCCCGCCGCAACGGCGGGGAATGCGTTGGCGCCGGAACGCAAGATCAGCGGTTTGGCGGCGGATTTTCGGCCGGCGGCACGACGATGGTGGTATCGCCGCCCGGCTTGCCAGGTTCGCCTTTCGGGCCTTCCGGTCCCTGAGGACCCGGCACTGGCGTCGGCACCGGAACCGGAACCGGAGTGGTCACGTGTTTTTCCACCGTAGCCGGCGCCGGATTATTGGTCACCGTCTTTTCGCAGGCCGTCAGGCCAATCATGGCCAGCAGGGCCAGGAGAATCGTTGTCTTCATCGTTCGGTCCTCTCGGAAAAGTCATGGATGAAGTGTTCTCAGCATAAAGCGCACCGGGGGGGCGTTCTGTTCGGGCGCGCACACAGCGTGCACCGGCTGCCGAGTTACCAAAAAAGCAATGCTAAAAAGCTTTTATGTTCGTTGCCGCACAGACCGATGAGCACCCCGGACGGCATTCTGGATCCCAGTGATTTCCGCATCCTGGATCGTTATAAGGAGTGTACAAAATGCATGCAATCAGAGAAGCAAACGATGTGACCCCCGCAGAAGCAGCGGCAGCCCGCCAGGAGCTGTCCCCGGCCGCGGCATCCAACCGTCCGCGCCTGGCTCTGGTCGAAAGGCCCGGTCCCGTGACCGAGCGTAAAGCCCTGTCGCTGGCCCCGATCGAGCGCGTCCGCTCGACGTCCGCAACCCTGCGCCGCATCGAGAACATGCAAAAGCTGATCGCCGAGTTGCAGAACCACGAAATGCTGGCGGATGAAATCGCCTGGTTCCTGAAGTTTTCCCCATCGGGTGCCCGCGAATACATCCGCGACCTGCGCGACGCAGGCGTGATCGAACTGGCTCGCTATATTGAAGGCACCGCCACCTACCTGGGCAAGGCGGTCTATCAGCTGACGCCGGACGCCGAGCGCGTCAAGGCTTTCCTGGCTGCGATCGCCCAGCCGAAGCGCGAAGGTGCGCCGCCGCGCAAGGAGCGCCCCAGCCTGCGCGAGCAGAGCATGGCCGGCAGCGGCCGCCACTTCCACATCCTGGCCGACGACACGCACTATGCGATCCGCGTCAACCGCGGCCCGGTCACGCGCGACCCGCTGGTGGCCGCCCTGTTCGGCGCGCCGATGTCGCAACAGAAAGCACAGCCCTGAGCTAAAGGTGTAAGCTTCCATTGCCGGTATTGAAATGTCGGCACACAGCCTCATCTGTGGCGGACATGTTCTGTTATGGACGGCCTCTATGGAAGCTTTGATCTGGTTGACCCTGGCGGCGCTGGCCTGCTCCGCGCCGTTCTGGTATCCGCGCTGGACCCTGAAGCGGGCCCTTGCCCGCCCTTTGCCGCCTTCCGTGCTGGCCATCCTGGAATGCAATATCCCCGTCTACCGCCGCATGGCGCCTCCCCTGCAGCAACAGCTGCAGCGTCTCATCATCCAGTTCCTGCACCAGAAGAAAATCGTCGGCTGCCTCGATCTCGAAGTGAGCGAGGAAATGCGCGTGACCATTGCGGCCCAGGCATGCCTGCTGCTGCTAAACCGCCCCAGCAAGGTCTATCCGGCCCTGCATACCATTCTCTTGTATCCGGGCGCCTTTGTCGCCGGCCGCCAGGAAGTGGGGCCGGGCGGCGTGATCACCGATACGCGCCAGCAGATGCTGGGCGAATCGTGGCAGGATGGCCGCGTGGTGCTGTCGTGGGAAGATGTGAAGCGCGGCGCCGAAGACTGGTCGGACGGCCACAATGTGGTGCTGCACGAATTTGCCCACCAGCTGGACAGCGAATCGGGCTCCAATAACGGCGCGCCTTACCTGGGCAGCCAGGAAAGCTACCGCAGCTGGTCGCAGGTGCTGCAGCGCGACTTCGACGCCCTGCGCCGAGATGCCTACTTCGGCCGCCACGACAGCGTGATGGACCATTACGGCGCCACCAGCCCGGCCGAATTCTTTGCCGTCGCCACCGAAACCTTCTTTGAAAAGCCCTGGCAGCTGGCCGAGCGCCACGCTGCGCTGTTCGGCGAGCTGCAGAAGTACTATCGCGTCGATCCGCGCGAATGGATGCCGGCGCCGCCCCCGCCGGAACCGGAGCCGACGCTGTTCGGCATCCCCGTGCCATCGCGTTCCTTCGCCTGGGCCAACTGGTAGACCGGCCATGGAGTTTGACGAATTCGAATTCATCAGCTCCGATACCCCGGCCCGGGCCAGCGAACCGGCTTCGCCCCTGCAGCGCCTGCAATACCTGGTCGACAATACGCCGGCCATCATCTACGCCACCGTGCCTTCCGGCGACTTCAAGCTGACCTTCGTCAGCAACAACGCCTTCAACGTGCTGGGCTACCGGCCCGAAGACATGGTGGCCGATCCGAACTTCTGGTTCGACCATATCCATCCGGACGATGCGCCGAACATCTTCTCCAGCCTGGCCATGCTGTTCACGGAAGGGGAGCGCGTGTACGAATACCGCTTCCGCGCCGCCGACGGTCACTACCTGTGGATGCACGACCAGTTGCGCCTGATCCGCGACGAATCCGGCGCGCCGCTGGAGGTGATCGGTTCGCTGACCGACATCACGCACCGCAAGCAGATGGAGGAAGAACAGAGCGACCTGATCGTCCGGCTGCGCGAGGCGCACGAACAGCTGCTGCAGGCGGAGAAGATGGCCTCCATCGGCCAGCTGGCGGCGGGCGTGGCGCACGAGATCAATAACCCGGTGGGCTTCGTCAATTCGAATATGGGCACGATGGCGTCCTATCTCGCCACGCTGTTCACGGTGATCGACAGCTACCAGCTGGCCGTCGCCGGCCAGCCGGCGCTGGAGGCGAAGGTGGCGCCGGTGCTGCAGAATGCCGACCTGGACTTCCTGAAGGATGACGCGCGCGCCCTGGTGCGCGAATCGCTCGACGGCCTGCGCCGCGTGCGTGACATCGTGCAGTCGCTGAAGGACTTTTCCCATGTGGGCGAGACGGACTGGCAGATGGCCGACCTGCACAAGGGCCTGGACAGCACGCTGAACATCGTCGCCAATGAACTGAAGTTCAAGGCCAAGGTGGAAAAGCACTATGGCAGGCTGCCCCTGGTGCGCTGCCTGGCGTCGCAGCTGAACCAGGTGTTCATGAACCTGCTGGTCAACGCCGGCCAGGCCATTGTGGAGCAGGGCGTCATCCGCATCATCACCGGCACGCGCGACGACTGGGTGTGGGTGCGCATCCAGGACAATGGCGTCGGCGTCGCGCCCGAGCACCTGAAGCGCATCTTCGAACCCTTCTTCACCACCAAGCCGGTCGGCAGCGGCACGGGACTGGGCCTCTCGCTCTCGTACGGGATCGTCAACCGCCACGGCGGCCATATCGACGTGATTTCGGAACCCGGCAAGGGCACGGCCTTTACCGTGCACCTGCCTGTCAATGGCGGGGCCTGACCCAGATCGGCAGCCGTGCGCCGCTCTTTTTCTCGAAGTCCTGCACCTGCTGGATCATGCGCGCATCGAGCACGTGGTCGGCCGCCAGCAGCATCAGGCCGTCGCGGCTGATCAGGTCGCGCGCCAGCACCATGCCCGGCATCAGTTCGCCGGACAGCAGCTCGACGCCGTTCGGTTCCTCGCCCGTGGCAATGCCGCCGTCGACCACCTGGCGGAAGGCCATCACCACGGCCGGGTCGTAGCGCTTGCCGCTGGCGTCCAGGATCAGGGACTTGGCTTCCTCGGCGCGCACATGGCGCTGCACCAGCGCCCCCTGCTGCAGGTTGTAATAGTCGGCCGCCAGCGCCAGAATGCGGGCGCCGAGCGGGATGGCAAAGCCGATCAGCCGGTCCGGATGGCCGTTGCCGTCGAAGCGCTCCATCTGCGAGCGCAGGATCGCCGCCACGCCGCGCAAGTCTTCCAGCGGCATCAGCAAGTGCTCGGCATGGAGCGGATGCTTGCGATGCTGCGCCAGCTTCTCGCCCTGCAGCAGGGTCATGGGCGTGTGCAGCATATCGTCGGAGAAGCCGATGCGGCCCAGGTCATGCAGCAGGGATGCGATGAACACATCCTGCGTTTCCCTGGCGTCGAGCTTGAGCTGGACGGAGATCTTGCGCGCCAGGTCCGCCACCTGGCGCGCGTGGCCCGGCAGGCTGCTGCCGCGCATCTCGACGATGCCGGACAGGATCTTGATCGTGGTCAGGAAGTTGTTCTTCAGGCGTGCCGTGCGTTCCTCGACCTTTTGCTCCAGCGTGCGGTTAAGCACCACCAGCTCTTCGTGCTGGCGCCGGGTCAGCGCTTCCAGCGCATGCCGCTCCAGCGCGTGGCGCACCACCAGCAGCATATCGTTGTCGTCCCAGGGCTTGGTGATGTAGCGGTAGATCTCGCCGCAGTTGATTGCGTCGAGGATGGACTGGATGTCGGAATAGCCGGTCAGCAGCAGGCGTATCGTATCGGGCCAGCGCTGGCGCACCTGGGCCAGGAAGCGCGCGCCATCCATCTCGGGCATGCGCATGTCCGAGATCACCAGGTCCACGCTTTCCGCTTCCAGCACCTTCAGGCCTTCGGCCCCGCTTTCCGCCGTCAGCACGCGGTAGCCCTTGCCGCGGAACAGGCGGCGCAGCGAGGACAGGATATTCGGCTCGTCGTCCACGCACAGCATGGTCTGGACGGCGGCATCGGCAGGCAGTGGGATGGCGGAATTCATCGGCCGGGCTCCTTGTCATTCGCATAGTCGTGGCGGATGGGCAGCGTGATGCGGAAGGTGGTGCCCTTGCCCGGCTCGGATTCCACCTCGATGCGGCCATTGTGCTTCTGCACGATGCCGTAGGCGAGCGACAGTCCCAGTCCCGTGCCCTTGCCGACTGCCTTGGTGGTGAAGAAGGGATCGAAGATGCGGCCCAGGTTTTCCGGCGCGATGCCGCTGCCGTTGTCGCTGACGGTCAGCCACACCTGGTCGCCTGCGCGGCCGGTGCGCAGCGTGATGCAGCCGCGCTGCTGCCCGCCGATGGCGTGGGCGGCGTTGACAATGAGGTTCATCACGACCTGGTTCAGCTGCAGGGGCAGGCATTCGATGTCCGGGATATCGCCATATTCGCGCAGCACGTCGGCCTTGTATTTGACTTCATTGCTGACGATGTTGAGGGTGGAGTCGATGCCGTGGTGCAGATTGGCCCATACCCAGTCCTGGCGGGTGTCCACGCGCGAAAAGTCCTTCAGGTCCTGCACGATGTGGCGCACGCGCACGATGCCTTCGCGCGACTCTTCCATCAGCGAGGGGATGTCTTCGCGCAGAAAGGCCAGTTCGACCTGCTGGCGCATGGCGCGCAGGCGTTCGGCCACCTCGGGCGAGGCAATGCTGCCTTCGGCCTGCTGGTAGGCGTCCAGCATGGCGAACAGATTGTCCAGGTAATTCTGCAGGGTGCCGAAGTTGGAGAAGATATAGCCGATCGGATTGTTGATCTCGTGCGCCACGCCGGCCGCCAGCTGGCCGATGGAGGCCATCTTTTCCGACTGCACCAGCTGCTGCTGGGCCATCCCGAGCTGTTCGTTCAGCGCGGTCAGTTCCAGGTTGCGCCGGCGCAGTTCGTCCTCTGCGGTCTGGCGCTGGCGGATATCCTCTTCCAGCTTGCCGTTGACCTCGGCCAGCTGGGCCGTGCGCTTGTTCACGATGTGTTCCAGGTTGTCGTGGGCGCGGCGCAGTGCATTTTCCGCCACGCGCCGCTCCGTCACGTCGCGCAGGCTCTGGATGGCGCCCACCAGCTCGCCGTCGCGGTCGCGCAGCGGCGCCGCCGTGAACTGCAGCCAGTGACCGGCCTCGCCGATGTTGGGGAAGAAGTCTTCCGCCTCGTAGGCGCCGGCGATCATGGGCGAGCGGATGTGCTTGCCGCGGTAGTACTCATCCTGCGCCGGATCGACGCCGGAAACGATGAGGTCGGCCAGCAGGGGGCGCTGCTTGCTGTAGAAGGCTTGCCAGTGGTTGCGGGTGCCCACCATCTCGGCCGTGCTCCAGCCCAGCAGGTGTTCGCACGCCTTGTTCCAGTGCCTGACCACGTGATCCATGCCGATCACGAAAGTGGCCACCGGGTGGCCATCCAGCAGCTCGGACATACCGATGGCCGCCGGCGGCATGGCCGTCTGCACGTCGTCCGAACTTTCGTTATAGAAGCGACTCATATCAAAGTGGCATCTTTGTCGGAATTTTTATTATACGGCCCCGTCGGCGAAAAGCGGTGTGTGCGTACGCGTACGGTGTGGTGCTGGAGCGCACGGCAAGCTGGGAGCATTTTTCACTCTGGCAGGAGAACGTCATGAGCAAGATCATTGGAGCGCATTTCCAGTTGCAGGAAGAAACCGACCGCGCCCGTGAAGCCCTGGTAGCGGCCGGTTTTCCTGACGATCGCATCAGCAACTTCTTCGTCAGCGACGCCGGGCAGCATGCCGTGACGCCGATCGGCGGCGATCACATTGTGTCGCCCGGCGCCAAGGAGTCGCCGGAAGGCGCCGCCAAGGGCATGGCGACGGGCGGCGCAATCGGCGCAGCCCTCGGCGCCGCCACCGTGCCGGTCACCGGTCCGCTGGGGCCGGTGATCGGCGGCCTGGTCGGCGCGCACGTGGGCTCGCTGTACAGTTTTTCGCATATGAAGGAGGCAGGCGAGCAGGAAGACGGCAGCGTGGCCAACCAGGTCGAGCCGCGGCGCGGCGGCATGATGGTCGCCGTGGCGGTGGACGGGCAGTCCGAACAGAAAGCCATCGACATCTTCCGCCAGCTGGGCACCCACCATATCGAACGCGCCGAAGGCACGATCGAGAACCGCGACTGGCGCGATTTCAATCCGGTTTCCGTCCCCGACTGGGTGTGAGCATTGTTGCTGCCCGCTTACAGTGCCTGTAACTAAGAGTGCGCCGGCAACGAGAGTTGCTACAATAAAGTCAGCGTTAGGCTAGACGCAGATCAACAGCTTCTTGGTGCTGACCAGTACATTATCTGCCAGAAGATGCACGCGCTTTTTGAAGAAGGAGAGCGTCAATGACACAGGCATGGGTAGTGCTCACACGGCCGGACGGCCGTGATGTTTCGGCGCCGACGGAAGCCCAGCTCGTTGCGGCCCTGGCGGATGTCTATGGCGGAAAGTCGACGGCAGCGGACGGCTCGCCCGGTTCGGCCACGCTCAAGTTCGGCTATGACGATGGCCTGATGTACCAGGTCGAAGTCGCGCAGGATGGCGCCATACGCTTCGAGGAATGGTCCGACCGCGATTGCGAGATCGCCCTGGCCAGCCCGCGCCACATGTCCTGCGGCCAGGACGATGCGCTGCAAGTATGGAAATGGCTGGCGCAGCGCCAGGTCGCCAAGATCCGCAGCCTGCCCTGGCAATCCGAAGGCTAGTGCGACATCAGCACGGGCAGGTGCATGGCATCCAGCACCGTGCGCGTGACGCCGCCCAGCAGGGACTCGCGGAAGCGTGAATGGCCGTAGGCGCCCATGACCAGCAGGTCGCAATCGCGCTCGCCAGCCATGGCCAGCAGGGCGTCGCCCGTGTTGCCGGGCCGTTTCAGCAAACCCTGGCGTTCGGTCTGTTCGACGACGATTTGGGCGCGCACATCGTGGCGTTCCAGCCACGCCTGCACTTCGCTGCCCGGCGCTTCGCCATATACGCCGGGGCGCTCGTCCGCATCGAAAATCGCCAGCGTCACGCTGTCGGCGCGCTGCAGGAAGGGCAGGGCGTCAGCCAGCGCGCGCGCCGCCTCCTTGCTGGCGTTCCAGGCGGCGAGGATGTGGCGGCCCGGCAGCGGGGCGCCGGGACTGGCCACGCCCGCCGAATCGACCGCAATGGCCGACGTGGCGCGCGCCTCATGCGGCAGCAGCAGCACCGGGCGGCCGGCGCCGCTCAATACTTCGGCCGGCACATCGGGCACGCCGCGCTGGTTCGGCCGCGACTGGCCGATGATCACCAGGTCGGCATGGCGCGCCATCAGGCTGATGCCGGCGCCCGCCTCATCGTCCAGCACGCGCTGCTCGAAGGATTGCACGCCCACGTGGCGCAGGCGCGGCGTGAATTCGGCCAGCGCCTGGGCGGCGCGCTCGCGCAGCACGTCCAGGTGGCGCATCAGGTTCAGGTCCTGTTCGTCGACGGTTTCGCCGCGGTACAGGAAGCGGGAAATGCCGGTCGTGGCCACGCCAATCACATGCGCGCCCTCGCGCAGCGCCAGTTCGGCCGCGAGCATGATGCGCGCCGCGGAATCGGGCGCTTCATCGGCATGGACGAGGATGGTCTTGTAGCTCACCGTATCGCTTTCTCCAGGCGCGTCTGGCACGCAATGCACAAGCCCGCCTCGGGCCGCGCATTCAGGCGCGAAACGGGATTTCGGCATCACAGTTCTCGCACAAGCCATAGCTGCCGTCCTCGATCTTGGCCAGCGCATGGCGGATGCAGCTGAGCTGGTTCAGCTTGTGCTCGTCCGCCTCCAGCTCCAGCTGGTTCAGGGTACGGTTGCTGGCGCTGTCGGCCGGTGACGTTTCGATTTCCTCGACCGCGGGGGCACGCGTAATGATGCCCTCGACGCGGTCGCCGAGCTGGTTCAGCAGCGTCACCTTGCGCTGCTCCAGAGCTGCCTGCAACGACGCAAGCTGTTCAGGCGTCAATCCGTTCATGGCGACCCCCTGCGGGCAGAATTACTGGTTTTGCGACCCTTCGTGCATGACCATCCATGGTGCGCCGAACTGGTCGGTGACCATGCCGAAGCTGCTGGCCCAGAAGGTCTGGCCCAGCGGCATCGTGACCGAGCCGCCTTGCGCCAGGGCGTCGAACCAGCGCTTCGCTTCGGCATCGGAGGACGCGTTCAGCACGACGGAGACGCCCTTCATCCCCTCATAGGGAATGCCGGGTGGGCAATCGGAGGCCATCAGCGGGCTGCCGCCTACGCTCATGGAGGCATGCAGGGTCTTGTCGCGCCAGTCTTCCGGCACGTCGGCTTCCGCCGGGGAGCCGCGGAAGGGCATGACCATGACGTCGGTCGCGCCGATGTGCTGTTTATAGTACGCGAACGCTTCCTTGCAATTGCCGCCGTACGTCAGGTAGGGGGTAAGTTGCGCCATGGCAGGTCTCCGCAGGTATTGTTGTCCGGAAGACCATTGTATGCCTGCCGCGCAGTTTACTGCACTCCTGTCCTTATGCAGTGCAGCCAGGTGGGATTTCAGGCTTTGCAGCGGCGTGGCGAGCTGGTCGGGCTTCATGCCGGCCACGGCGGCGGCTACCGCCAGCAGGTCGGCGCTGATGCCGGCCAGGTCCTTCATGACATCGATGCGGCGAATGGCCAGGCGCGCCTGCGCCGCCAGGTCCAGCAGCTCCTGGCGCGTGGCGCCCAGGTTGCGCATGGTGATGGTGGCGGCATCCACATACAGGCTGTTGGCCTGCTGGCGCAGCGCCACCTCGTTCTCGAACAGGGCCTGGGCGGCGCCCTGGGACAAGCCGCCCTGCATGGGCTGCTGCCGGCGCAGGGCGCGCATCAGGCGCGAATGCAGTTCATCCGCGCAGGCGGACAGGCTGTCGGCCAGGGCTTCGAGGTCATGCGGCAGGTTGGCGGTCTGGCTCATGGTCGGGTTCCTTGCAGGGAGGCGGTGACGGGGGCGGCGCCGGGCGCGGGATCGAGTTCCCTGTACAGCGCCGCATGGCGCGCGCGCAGGTCTTCGACGTGGCGGGCGGCTAGCGTGTGGCGCAGGCCCAGCAGCCGGTATTCACTGATCTTCTCCTGCTGGTGCGACTTGGCCAGCGCCGCCAGCAGGCGGTCCTTGGGCGCGGCGGAGTAGGGGATTTCCACTTCCAGCATGCCGAGCACGATGCGCTGCTCGTTGTCGTGGTTCTTGTTGAAGAAGCGCAGCAGGGTATCCATGGCGTCCAGCGAATCCTGCATCGGCTGGTAGCCTTCGCGCAGCATGGCTTGCACGGCCTTGTCCTGCTCGCGGATGCCGGCATATTTCACCAGCAGGCGCGTCAGCCTGGCGTAGGCGTTCACGTGACGGTCTTCCAGGCCGGTGCCGGGCCAGGCCTTGATGCCGTCCGCCAGGGCCTTGGTCTCGCCCTGGAAGTCGAACTGGCCCTTGCCGGCCAGCGCGCCCAGCGCATGCAGATAGGCGGTGACGGCGTCGTGCAGGGCGATGAAATCGGGATAGGCTTCGCGGCGTTTGGCATCGATGGCGCGTTCGCGCTCATCGGCTTGCGGAGAGAGATAGGGCTGCTCGCGCTGGTAAGTGTCGCGGTAGCGCGCGCTCAGGTCGGCGAAGGCGGCCAGCTTGGGCGCGTCGTCCGCCAGATCGCGCACCTGGGCCAGGCGCGCGTCCGGGGCCGCGCAGCCGGCCAGGGCCAGCACCAGGGTAAGCAGGATGACGGGACGCATGGCACCTCCTTGACAGAGATCCCATCTTGCGCCGCCGCAGACGGGACACGCTTGCGCGAACGCAAATTATGCGGCGGAAAATACGGTAGCGGCGCGCGGCTCAGGCGGTTTTTTTGAGGGAACGTGGCAGCCAGCCCAAACTGGCTTCGGTCGTCGTCGACGGCAGGTATTCGGCGCTCACCCAGCCCTCGTAGCCGATTTCATCGAGCAGGCGGAACAGGTGAGGGAAATTGATTTCGCCGGTGCCCGGTTCGTTGCGGCCGGGCGAGTCGGCAAACTGGATGTGGCGGATCCGGGGCAGGGCGGCGCGGATGGTGCTGCTCAATTCGCCTTCCATGCGCTGCATGTGGTAGATGTCGTATTGCAAGCCGAGGTTGGGGCGATCCGCGTCTGCCAGGATATCGAGGGCCTGCTTGCTGCCGGTCAGGAAATAGCCGGGAATATCGAAAGTGTTGATCGGCTCGACCAGGACGTCGATGCCAAGAGGGGCGAACTGGTCGGCGGCATATTGCAGGTTGGCGACTAACGTTTCGCGCGCGCGTTCCGGCGCCAGACCGCCGGGCAGGATGCCGGCCATGCAATGCACGCGCGGCACTTTCAGCTCGCCGGCGTATTCGAGGGCGGTGTGGACGCTGTCCTCGAACTCGGCCTTGCGGCGCGGATCGCAGGCCATGCCCCGTTCGCCCGCGTTCCAGTCGCCGGGCGGCAGATTGTGCAGCACCAGCTGCAGCTGATGGCGCTGCAGGCGCTCCAGCAGGTCGTCCGGATCGAAAGCGTAAGGAAAGAGGAATTCCACCGCCTCGAAACCGGCGGCGCGCGCAGCCCCAAAGCGCTCAATGAACGGCGCCTCGGTGAACAGCATGGACAAATTTGCGGCAAATTTCGGCATGGCTAGCCGCATGCTACCACGACAACATGGGGTCAGATCTGACAATCCGCCACTTTCATCCTGCAATGGCGCAATGTCGGATCTGACCCCGAAAGTTAGCGGGAGCCGGAGCGGAGGCCGCCGGTGCGCGGGCCGTTGCCGGAGCGGGGGGCGCCGCTGTTGCGGCGGATGCCTTCGACGGCGCCGCCGGCAGCACGCTGGCCGCCGTTGTTGCCGTTGCCATTGCGCTGGGCATTGCCATTACCATTGCGCTGGCCGCCGTTGCCGCCATTGCCGTTGGCGGCCGCGCGCGGCTGGCCGTTGCCGCGTCCGCCGCCATTGCCGCCGCCGTTGCCGGGACGCTGGTTGCGCTGGTGGCCGGTGCCGCTGCGCAGCTGGATCGGCTGCGGCTTGGCGCTCAGGTCGGGTTCGAAGCCGGCGATGATTTCACGCGGCAGCGTTTGCTTGATCAGGCGTTCGATGTCGCGCAGCATCACGTGTTCGTCGACGCAAACCAGGGACACGGCCTCGCCCGTCGCCCCCGCGCGGCCCGTGCGGCCGATACGGTGCACATAGTCTTCCGGCACGTTCGGCAGGTCGTAGTTGACCACGTGCGGCAGCTGGTCGATGTCGATGCCGCGCGCGGCGATGTCGGTGGCGACCAGGCACTGCAGCGTGCCATCCTTGAATTCAGCCAGCGCACGGGTACGCGCGCTCTGGCTCTTGTTGCCGTGGATGGCCATGGCATTGATGCCGTCGCGCCCCAGCTGCTCGACCAGCTTGTTGGCGCCGTGCTTGGTGCGCGTGAACACCAGCACCTGCGTCCACTTGTGGGTGCGGATCAGGTGGGACAGCATCGGGTGCTTCTTGTCGCGGTCCACCGGATGGATCTTCTGCGAAATGACTTCGACGGTCGAATTGCGGCGCGCCACTTCAATGGTGGAAGGGCTGTTCAGCAGGCCGTCGGCCAGGGCCTTGATCTCGTCCGAGAAGGTGGCCGAGAACAGCAGGTTCTGGCGCTTCGGCGGCAGGGCGGCCAGCACTTTGCGGATATCGCGGATGAAGCCCATGTCCAGCATGCGGTCGGCTTCGTCCAGGATCAGGATTTCGATCTTGTCCAGCTTGACGGTGCCTTGGGACAGGTGGTCCAGCAGGCGGCCCGGCGTGGCGACCAGGATGTCGACACCGTGCTTCAGCAGCTTGATCTGGGGATTGATGCTCACGCCGCCGAAGATCACGGCCGAATTCAGGCGCGTGTACTTGCCGTACACCTTCACGCTCTCCTCGACCTGGGCCGCCAGTTCGCGGGTCGGGGTCAGGATCAGCGCGCGGATCGGGCGCGGCGACGTGTTATTGGTCAGCTTGATGCCGAAGGCGTCGTTGGACAGGCGATGCAGTATTGGCAGGGTAAAGCCGGCGGTTTTGCCGGTGCCGGTCTGCGCCCCCGCCAGTAAGTCGCCGCCGTTCAGCACCGCAGGGATCGCCTGGGTCTGGATCGGGGTCGGCGCCGTATAGCCGGTTTCGGTAACGGCGCGCACGATCGCTTCGGACAAACCAAGTTGGGAAAAGGACATAAAGTTATTAATCTTTGATTAGTGAAACGAGTTGCCGATAGGCAACTGTGGTCAGTGCCCAGTATAGCAGCAAACCACGGGAAATTGACGCACGGAAACAACAAAAGAGGCCGGAGGAGCCTCTTTTGTTTGTTAAAACCCAGTGCAGACCCGGGTGTCAGGCACAGCGTGCCTGACACCAGCATCCGCCCTGGGTTCTAAATCAGGCGAACTCGGCCAACAGACCTACCATTTGGCCAAAGATTTTCGGGCTGCCGGCGATGATATGGCCGGTGTTCATGTAGTTGGACTCGCCATTGAACTCGCCGGCGATGCCGCCCGCTTCCGTCACCAGCAGGGCGCCGGCGGCGATATCCCAGGGCTTCAGGTTCTTCTCGTAGTAGCCGTCCAGGCGACCGCAGGCCACGTAGGCCAGGTCCAGCGCGGCCGAACCGGCGCGGCGGATGCCCTGGCTGCGCTCAGCCATGATGGTGAACATCTTGGCAAATTCAGCGATGGCCAGCGGGCTGCCCGGCTTGTAGCCGGAAGCGAGCAGGGCGCCGCTGATGCGGTCCAGTTTGTTGACGCGGATGCGCTTCTCGTTCAGGTAGGCGCCGGCGCCCTTGGTGGCGGTGAACAGGTCGTTGTGCACCGGGTCGTAGACGACGGCCTGGGTTACCACGCCGCGCTGCTGCAGGGCGATGGAGATGGCGTACTGGGGGAAGCCGTGCATGAAGTTGGTGGTGCCGTCCAGTGGATCGATGATCCACACAAACTCACTCTCGTCGTTCACAGTGCCGGTGATGCCGGATTCTTCGGCGTAGATGGCGTGCGTCGGGTAGGCATTCAGCAGCACTTCGATGATGGCCTGCTCGGCGGCCTGGTCGACATCGGTCACGAAGTCGTTGTGTTGCTTTTCAGTTACGCTGACGCGGTCCAGGTCGAAGGAGGCGCGATTGATAACAGCGGCGCCACGGCGCGCGGCCTTGATGGCCGTATTGAGCATTGGGTGCATACTAGCTTCCGTAAAATAGGCAATACCGCCCGCGGCGCGCTTCGCGCATCCGGCGACGGTCTGTGAACAAGAATGAGAAAGAACGTTGCGTTGCTGCGAGAGGTACAATTCCGCCCTTCGCCAACGCTGAATTCCGCTATTTTAAATGAAGCCGACTGAATCCGCACCTTCCCTGTTTTCCAGGCTCCGCATCATCCTGGTCGAAACCAGCCGTCCCGGCAATATCGGCTCGGTGGCGCGCGCCATGAAAACCATGGGATTTTCCGAGCTGGTGCTGGTGAATCCGCGCTTCGAGGGGGCACTGGAACACGAGGAGGCGGTGGCGTTTGCCAGCGGCGCGCAGGATATCCTGTCCTCGGCGCGCATCGTCGGTTCGATGGCGGAGGCACTGGACGGGATCAACTTCGCGGCCGCCGTGTCCGCCCGCCTGCGCGAATTTTCGCCGCCGGTGCAGACGCCGCGCGAACTGGCGGAGCATGTCGCCGGCGATTCCACGCTGAACGCGGCCCTTATCTTCGGCAACGAGCGCTTCGGGCTGCCGAATGAGATTGTGCAGGCGGCTAATGTGCTCGTGAATATCCCGGCCAATCCGGATTACTCCTCGCTCAACCTGGCGCAGGCGGCGCAGGTGCTGGCTTATGAGTGCCGCATGGCGGCGCTGGCGGGGCACCGTGCTGCTTCCGATGTCGGCTTCCATGGCGAGGCAGCCAGCCTGGCGCAGATTGAGGGGATGTATGTGCATCTGGAGGAGGCGCTGGTGACGGTCGGCTTCCTCGATGCGAGCAACCCGCGCAAATTGATGCCGCGCTTGAAGCGCATGTTTTCCCGCACAGGGCTTGAGACGGAGGAGGTCAATATCTTGCGCGGCATCGCGCGCCAGATCATTGCCCGCTCCCGCGGCGGATCCAACACGTCGGATCAATGATCCGACCTACGCGTTTCGATGATTTTCCGTCCGTTCGAGCCGCGACGACGCGCGACAATTTGATCCGTAGCGCGGCGTAGGGCGGATCATTGATCCGCCGTCTATGCGCCGCCATTAGAGTCAATCCTCTAACCACAACCTCCGCACGCTCGTACACTTTTATGATCAAAAAACTCATAAGGGGAGACGATGCAGCGCAGAACACTTCTAAAGGCCGGTCTGCTGGGCGCGATTGCGCTGGCGGCGGGCGGCGCGGTGTACCGGCAACTGAATCCGCCGCGCCTCGAACGTTATGCAATGGACGACCAGGCGCGCGCCATCGTGGCAGCCCTGGCGCCGGTAATCGTCGGCCCCGTGCTTCCGCCAGAAGCCGTGGCGCGCCAAGCCGCCGCTGACGGGGCCGTGCAGCGCGTGGCGGGCGCCATCGCCGGCCTGCCCCTGGCCACGCAAAAGGAAATCGCCGACCTGTTCGCGCTCCTGTCCCTGGCGCCGACGCGCAGCCTGATTGCCGGCATCAGCGACTGGCAAAGCGCCACGCCCGAGCAAGTGGCCGCCTTCCTGCAAAGCTGGCGCACCCACCGCTTCGAAATGCTGCAAACCGCCTACCTGGCCCTGCACGACCTGGTGCTGGGCGCCTGGTACGCCGATCCAATGAGCTGGGCAGCCATTGGCTATCCCGGCCCACTGAAGGAGCTGAGCGCATGAGCAGCCCTGTCCCGGACCCAATTGCCGCCGGCCTGGCATCAGGCTGGAAAGTCATCGATGCCGCCACGCTCGACAAGGACCTGACGCTGGAAGCTGACGTGGTCATCGTCGGCAGCGGCGCAGGCGGCGGCGTGACTGCCGAAATCCTGTCCCTGGCCGGCCTGAAAGTCATCATCGTGGAAGAGGGCGCGCTGAAATCCTCGCGCGACTTCAAGATGCGCGAAGCGGACGCCTATCCTGCCCTCTACCAGGAATCAGCCGCGCGCAAAACGAAGGACAAGGCCATCAACATCCTGCAGGGCCGCACCGTCGGCGGCACCACCGTGATCAACTGGACCTCCAGCTTCCGCACGCCGCCGGACACGCTGGCCTGGTGGCAGCAACGGTATGGCCTGCAAGGCTACACGGTGGAAGCGCTGGCGCCATGGTTCCAGATGATGGAAGAACGCCTGCACATCGGCGACTGGCTCACGCCGCCCAACGCGAACAACGGCTTGCTGGGGGAGGGCGCGCAAAAGCTGGGCATCAGCTTCGGCCATATCCGCCGTAACGTGAACGGCTGCTGGAACCTGGGCTATTGCGGCATGGGCTGTCCCACCAATGCCAAGCAGTCGATGCTGGTGACGACCATTCCGTCCGCGCTGTCGCACGGCGCCACGCTGCTGACACGCGCGCGTGCCGAGCGCCTGCAACTGCAGGCGGGCCGCGTCGAGAGCATCGACTGCAGCGCGCTGAGCGCCGACGGCATCGAAGCGACCGGACGCCGCATCAAGCTGCGCGCCCGGCATTATGTGGCGGCCGGCGGCGCCATCAACACACCGGCGCTGTTGCTGCGTTCCAGCGCTCCCGATCCGCACGGCCAGCTAGGCAAGCGCACCTTCCTCCATCCGACCCTGATCTCGGCCGCCAGCTACAGGCAGCCTGTGGAAGCCTTTGCCGGTGCACCGCAAACCGTCTATTCCGACCACTTCCTGCACACCGGTCCGATCGACGGGCCGATGGGCTACAAGCTGGAAGTGGCGCCCATGCACCCACTGCTTACGTCCACCGCGCTGGCCGGCTTTGGCGCCGGGCACGCCGCGCTGATGCAGCGCTACCCGCACACGCAGGGTATGCTGGCGCTGCTGCGCGACGGCTTCCATGATGGCGCACCGGGTGGCAGCGTGGGCCTGCGCAGCGATGGCACGCCCGTGCTGGACTATCCGCTCGGACCATATGTATGGGAAGGCGCGCGGCGCGCGTTGCTGACGATGGCCGAGATCCAGTTTGCCGCCGGCGCGCAAACCGTCACGCCGATGCATGAACAAGGGGGCAGCTATGCCAGCTGGCAGCAGGCGCGCCAGGCGATTGCGGCGCTGCCGATGAGGAAGCTGGAAACGCGCATCATGTCCGCTCACGTGATGGGCGGCTGCACCATGTCCGCCGATGAGCGCAGCGGGGTGGCGGACCAGAAGGGACGCTACCGCGGCATTGCCAACCTGTCGGTGCATGACGGTTCGCTGTTCCCCACATCGATCGGCGCCAACCCGCAACTCTCGATCTATGGCATTGTAGCGATGCTGGCCAGCGGGCTGGTGGAGGAGCTGAGCGGCCGTCCCGCGCCGCGGCCGGTGGCATAGGAGGGCAGGGCAGTGGTGGCACGCATACTGGGGATTATCATGGCCGTGCAGCTGGCCGCGGCCGGCCTGTTCTGGTATTTCCTCTCGCGCGTGCTGCCGCTGGACGTAGCCCTCGTCGTCGCCGTGCTGATCGTCCTGCTGGTGCGCATGGTCATCACAGCCAATAACTTCCGCCTTGCATGGCGCATGCGCAGCGAGCCGCCCGAAGCGCACCGCCTGGACCTGCCGGGCAGCGCGCGCCTGTTTGCGCAGGAGTACGCGTCCACCATGCTGGCTACGTCGTGGCATATGCTGCGCCATCGCGAGCGCGTGCATACCGCGCTCGTTCCGCGCGGCGTCCCCGTGCTGCTGGTGCATGGCTACGGCGCCAATGGCGGCTACTGGGCGCGTTTGAGCGCCTTGCTGGAACAGGAGCGCATCAGCCACGCCACGGTTAACCTGGAGCCGATGACCGCATCCATCGATGATTATCCGGAGCAGATCGAGCGCGCGGTGCAGGCGTTGCGGGCGGCGACCGGCGCCGAAAAAATAGTGATCGTCGCGCACAGCATGGGCGGCCTGGTGTCGCGCGCCTATCTGCGCCGGCATGGCGCCGCGCACATCGCCCGCGTGATCACGCTCGGCACTCCACATCATGGAACGGGCCTCGCCAGTTTCGGCATCGGCAGCAATGCGCAGCAGATGCGGCTCAGCGCCGCGTGGCTCTCGCAACTGGAAGCCGATGACCGCGAGCAGCGCAGCCTGTTCACGTCCATCTACTCCTATCACGACAATATCATTGCGCCGCAATCGTCCTGCCATTTGCCGGGCGCGAAAAATGTGGCGCTGGGTGGCATTGGCCACGTCGCGCTGGGTAGTCATCCTATTGTTATGCAGCGTGTTGTTGCGGAGATTTTAGCGATCCCGTAGACTGTCCTTGAAGCAATCTGGAGAGTAGGAAACTTCTGTTCTGAAAGCTGGGGATGGCGACAGACTTCGGTAGGCTCGATCACAAGGATGCGCGGGATGCGGATGCACGTTTCGGCGGCCTGCTGGAATCCGTGCCGGATGCGGTCATCATCGCCAATGCCAGCGGCCGTGTGGTGCTGGCGAACAGCCAGGCGGACGCGTTGTTCGGCTATACGCGCGGCGAGTTGCGCGGCATGACGCTGGAAGACCTGATGCCGCCGCGCTTTCGCCATGCCCATGTGTCGCACCGGGACGGCTACTTCCGCCAGCCGAGCGTGCGGCCGATGGGCGCGGGCCGCGAGTTGTTCGGCCTGCGCAAGGACGGCCACGAGTTCCCGGTCGAGATCAGCCTGAGTCCCGTTGCGACCGAGCATGGCACGCTGATCATGAGCGCGATCCGCGATATCAGCGAACGCAAGCGCATCGAACAGGCGCTGCATGAAAAGAATGTAGAACTGGACCAGGCCAACCAGGCCAAGGACCGCTTCCTGGCGAGCATGTCGCACGAACTGCGCACGCCGCTCAACGCGGTGATCGGATTTACCGGAACGCTGCTCATGCAGCTGCCCGGTCCCATCAACGCCGAGCAGGAAAAGCAGTTGCGCACCGTGCAGTCCAGCGCACGCCATCTGCTCTCATTGATCAACGACTTGCTGGACTTGACGAAGATCGCTTCAGGCAAGGTGGAGCTGCATCCCGAACCGGTGAATTGCCGCGCCGTGATCGAGGAGCTGGCGCTGGTGTTCCGGCCGCAGGCCCGCCAGAAGGGACTGGTGCTGCAATTCCGCGCGCCATCCGAGGTGGTCACCCTGCGTACCGACCGCCGCGCGCTGCAGCAGATCCTGATGAACCTGATGAACAATGCGATCAAGTTCACGGACTCGGGCGAAGTCAATGTGGTGCTGGAGCGGGCGTTCAGCGACGGTCGCGCGCGGGCGCTGATCAGCGTGGCCGATACGGGCGTCGGTATCGCCAGCGATAACCAGGACAAGCTGTATCAGGCATTCACGCAAATTGACGAGGGCAACACGCGGCAGTTCGAAGGCACCGGCCTGGGCCTGCATCTGAGCCAGCAACTGGCCGGCTTGCTGGGCGGGCAGATTACCTGCACCAGCCAGCACGGCAAGGGCAGTGTATTCGTGCTCTCCCTGCCGCTGGAATAAGGGATACTCACGTGAACGATATTATCAGGAGCACCACCGTGTCAGCCCGCATTCTTATCATTGAAGACAATCCGACCAATATGGAGCTGATGGTTTATCTGCTCCGTGCGTTCGGATATCAGCCCTTGATGGCGCATGACGGGGAGGAGGGTGTGGAGGCAGCGCGGCGCGAGCGTCCGGACCTGATCATCTGCGATGTGCACCTGCCCAAGCTCGATGGCTACGGCGTGGTTTCGCGCCTGAAGCAGGACCCGCAACTGCGCACCATCCCAACGCTGGCGGTGACCGCACTGGCCATGGTGGGCGACCGCGAGAAACTGCTGGCCGCCGGTTTCGACGGCTATATCGGCAAGCCGATCGAGCCGGGATACTTTCGTGAGCCAGCTCGAGTCTTTTTTGCCGGGGGAGATGTCGCCCCAGGCTGAAAACGACATCGCCACGATTCTCATTGTCGATGACCATGTGCTGAATCGCGAATTCCTCATGACTTTGCTGGGCTACAGCGGCCACCGCCTGCTGGAAGCGGCCAGCGGCATCGACGGCCTGAAGGTCATGGAGACCGAACGCCCCGACCTCGTGATTTCGGACATCCTGATGCCGAACATGGATGGCTACGAGTTCGTGAGCCGCATGAAGGCCAACCCGCAGACGGCGGATGTGCCCATCATCTTTTATACGGCGACCTACCGCGAGAGGGAAGCGATGGCGGTGGCCGAAGCCTGCGGCGTGCGCTGGGTGCTGCCCAAGCCATCCGATCCCGATGTGATCCTGAAGACGGTGCACGAGGCGCTGGGCGTGGCGGAGAGCGAAGAGGAAGCCGTGCCGGCCTTTGCACCGGAGCCGCCGACCGAAAGCCGCCTGTCGAACATCGAAAACAAGGTGGCCGAGTATCTCGACGAGCTGGAGTCCAGCAGCCAGCTGATCACGCACCTGGCCACCAACGGCGAAGTGAAGGAAGCGGAACCCGAACACCTGACGCAGATGACGCAGCGGCTGTCGCGCTCCCTCTCCAGCCTGCAGGCGGTGAGCCTGCGCCTGACTGCCCTGATCGAACTGGGCATCGAACTGGGCGCCGAGCGCGATCCGCAAGGGCTGATCGAGATCGGCTGCCGCGTCGCGCAGAATATCTGCGTGTCGCGCTATGCCTGCATCGGCGTGCTGGAGCCGAAGGCCGAAGAACTGAGCTTCTTTGCTTCCTGCGGTGCGAGCGAACAGGCGGGCGTGATCGCCGAAACGCCGCGCGCGGGCATCCTGAATGCTCTGCTCGAGCAGCGCTCGCCGGTGCGCATGAGCGCACTGCCGGGCGCTGCGACCGAGATCGGCCTGCCGCAGCGCCACCCGCCCGTCCACTCCTTCCTCGGCGTGCCGATCTCTTCGCGCGAGAGGGTGCACGGCTGGCTTTATCTGGTGGACAAGCTGGGCGCCGAGGAATTCAGCGAAGTCGATGAGCGCGTCGCCGTTACGGTGGCGGCGCAGATCGCGGTCGCTTATGAAAACTTGTTGCTGTACGAGGAAATCCGGCGTCATCACGCCCAGCTGAAACTGGACATGAATGCGCGCATCCGCATGGATGAAGACTTGCGCCGCTTCCGCCTGGCGATGGATGCCACGGCCGATGCCATCTTCCTCGTCGACCGCGCGAATATGTGCTTCATCGACGTCAACGTGACGGCCTGCCGCATGCTGGGCTTTGAACGCGAGGACTTCCTGCGCGTGGGGCCGAACAAGTCCACCATTCCCGAACTGGTTCCGCTGGAGGATCTGTACGACAAACTGCTGGCAGGCGACCAGAGCGGCGCCATGGCGGAACTGCTGCTGCAATGCCGGGACGGCAGTTCACTGTCGGTGGAAGTGCAGCGCCGCACGCTGCGTTCGGGACAGAACTGGATCCTGGTGGCCGTGGCGCGCGATATCACGGAACGCAAGGAGGCCGAGAAGCGCCTGCTCAAGCTGGCCCGCTTCGATACGCTGACCAATCTGCCGAACCGCAGCCAGTTCTACGATTCGCTGGCCCATTCGCTGAAGCAGGCGCAGGACCATAACTGGTCGCTGGCCGTGCTGTTCATCGATATGGACCGCTTCAAGAATATCAACGATACGCTGGGCCATACCATCGGCGACGAACTGTTGATCCAGTTCTCCAGCCGCCTGGTCGATTGCCTGCGCGTGCGCGACACCATCGGCCGCTTCGGCGGCGATGAATTTGCCGCCATCCTGATGCTGCCGGAGGGCGCGCAGAATGCGGTCGCCGTGGTGGAAAGATCCGCGAGGCGATGCGCCATCCGTTCGACCTGAAGGGCCATGAAGTCACGGTGACCGCGTCCATCGGCATTTCCGTGTTCCCGGAGGATGGCACCGATCCGGACACCCTGATCCAGTATGCGGATACGGCCATGTACCGCGCCAAGGAAGCGGGGCGCGACGCCTTCCGCTTCTTCACGGCGGAGATGAATGCGCAATCGCTGGCGCGGCTGGATATGGAGAACGCGCTGCGCCGGGCCATCGACAACGAGGAATTCGTGCTGTTCTTCCAGCCCAAGGTGCATATCGCCACGGGACGCATCAGCGGAGCGGAAGCGCTGATACGCTGGCAGCGTCCGGGTCACGGCATGGTGTCGCCGGCGCTGTTCATCCCCTTGCTCGAGGAGACGGGCCTGATTGTGCGCGTGGGCACCTGGGTGATCCACGAGGCTTGCCGCAAGATCGCGGAGTGGAACCGGTCCAAGACGGGCGCGGTGCATTTGTCGGTCAATGTATCGGGTATCCAGTTCTTCGTGGGCGGGCTGGAAGAGGAGGTCATGCGCGCGATCAAGGAACACGATATCGCGCCCGAGCTGCTGGAGCTGGAGCTGACCGAGAGCTCGCTGATGTCCAATGCCGAAGAGACCATCACGGTGCTGCAGAACCTGAAGGCGCTCGGCATCAAGATTTCGATCGACGATTTCGGGCACCGGTTATTCCTCGCTGGCGTACCTGAAGCGCTTCCCGATCGACAAGCTGAAGATCGATATCGCTTTCGTGCGCGAGGTGACCAGCAATCCGGACGATGCTGCCATCGTGCTGGCCATCATCAATATGGCGCACAGCATGAAGCTGAAGGTGATTGCGGAAGGGGTGGAAAAGGATGCGCAGCTGTCCTATCTGCGCCGCCATGAGTGCGACGAGATGCAGGGCTATTACTTCAGCCGCCCTGTGCCGGCGGACGAATTCGAGCAGATGCTGCGCGAGGGTCGTCACTTGCAGGCGCCGGTGGACGAGCATATCGTCGACCAGCAAACCTTGCTGATCGTGGACGACGATGCCTTCATGCTCGATGTGCTGAGCGACTTCCTGTCCCAGGATGGTTACCGCATCCTGACGGCGCAGACGGCGGCCGAGGGTTTTGACGTTCTCGCCCAGCACCGGGTGCAGGTGATCCTGTGCGACCAGTGCATGCCGATGATGAGCGGCACGGAGTTCATGGAGCGCGTGAAGAACCTGGCGCCGGATACCTTCCGCATCATGCTGTCGGCGTATGCTGACCTCACGCCGATCATGGCGGCCATCAATCATGGCGCGATCGACCGCTTCTATACCAAGCCGTGGAAGGGGGCGGTGCTGCGCGAGAATATCCGCGAGGGCTTCCGCCTGCACGGGCAGTTGCGCGCTTCGCCGGTGGCGACGGCATTGCTGGCCTAGTTTGCCGGTTTGCCCAACGCCGCGAAGTGCAGCACCCAGCGCTGCTGCGGGTTCACGCTGATCAGCTTTGCCGCTTCGTCGTCGTAGAATGCCCCGACGGGGCAGGCGGCCAGTCCCCTTGCGGTGGCGCCCAGCAGCCAGCGCTGGCCCATCATGCCCGCTTCCAGGAAGGCCAGCCGGTAGCCGCGCGCGCCGTGCCAGGCGAACATCGCGCGCGCGCTCGGCGGACAGGATCAGCACTACCGCGGCGGCGCCGATTACGTCCTGCGACAGCGCTGCCGACTGCGCTTCTTCCGCGAACCGTCCTTCCCGCACCCGCTTTAGCGCATGCCGCTGCGGCAGGTAGCGGTACACGCCTGGTTTTATTCCCGTCACCCGGTTCACCACCAGATCCACCTTTACCGCGTCCGATAGCATCGGCTCCTGCGACATTTCCGCCAACATCGCCGCCAGGGCGGTGAGCGGCACCGCCTCTTCTGCAAACCTGCGCTGGCTGCGGCGCTTGACGATCGTTCCATACAAAATCCGCGCCCGCCTCGCCCGTTCCGCCCGCGGCAGCTCCACTAGCTCCCCTTCCGCATCCTGCCCCTTCGACCGCGTCCGCGACGCATCGTCCGCTAATCCCGCTCCCAGCGACGTCGCCGCGTGCACCGCCTCCGTTACGCCTGCCGCGCCATCACCGGTGTGGCCGGCGCCGCCCGTCCCGGACATGCACCGCGTCCCGTTCCTGTCCCACCACCACCCACCGCACCGACGCTTGCTGCCTCGCCGCGCGCCGCGTCCACCCCTGTCGTGCCGCCGCCCGACTGCCCAACGCTTGGCCCCCCGCCGCGCGGCGCGCCGCCTGGCGCTCCGTCACGCGCATCGTCGTCGCCGGCCACACCGCCGAGGCGGGCGAGGGCCAGAGCGCCTTCCTGGCGGCTGTCCAGGTTGAAGGCATGGGTGAGTTGGGACTCGGGGAATAAGACAGGCAGGTGAACAGGGAGGCCAGCGTAGTGGCCAGCCAGGCGCACGTTCTCGAGCAGGTGGCCCAGATCCGCGGCGACGTAGCGATAGGCGCGGTTGCGGTACTTCCACGCGGTGCGGTCGAGCACCGCGGCAACAACGACCAGGACATCGGCGTTGCCAATAAGAGGTGCGAGCGAAAGGGGAAGGGCGCCGAGACCATCGAGCCGGTGATGCTCGGGATCATAGTGGTACAGGCCTGCGGGCAAGCCATCCACGTGCCGCGCCGCGATGTACACCTCGCCGGGGAACAGGGCGCCTGAAGAAGGGGCAGCGCGCAAGGCGAGCCCACCGCGATGCGCTGTCACCCCGGCGGAGAGGAACAATATCTCCCCCAGCGCGGCCAGCGTGAGAGGACGCGCTGCGCCGGGACCGCCCAGCATCGCGCCCAGGCTGCGCCCATCTCTCGACGGCGTGCCGCGGCCCAGAGGGATATGAGGCGCATCTGGATAGGACTTGAATACTGGCGGTTGGACATCCAGCGCCGGCACGGGAGCGCGGCGGAAGGCGCTGGTGCGCGATTCGGAAGAGTATTCGTGGAAGCGCAACACAGCATGGATCGGATCGTCAGGCGCCGCACGCTGTGGCGCCGGAGCGCTGGCAAACTGCGCGCCCAGCCAGAAGGCGGCGCCCAGTGCGAGAGGCGCGGCGAACCACACAGCCAGCGCTCGCCAGCGCCGGGACGAGGCAGCGGCGTGTGGCGGCGAAGATGCGGACGGCGGTGTAGCGGGCGTGGCGGCCGCGGTGCGTCGCAGCCACCGCACGAGCACCGGCAGATCGAAGAACAGATGCAAGCTAACGAGCAGCAGCGTCGCATACCCAAACAGGTAATGCCAGTCGAACACCGGCAACTGCTGGTTCGCGACCCCAGAAGATCCCCAGGCCGGCGGTGCAAAGCAGATAGACCACGAGCAGCAGGCTGCCGTGCATATTGACTGAAAGACGCGATGGCGCCCGCCCGCGCCAGGCCAGCACGAGCAGCACGCCGTACAACAGCAACGGCAGCAACACCCATAGGATTTTCGGGCCCATGGCGACCATTCTAGACCTGCACAACAGCTTTAGAAGCCCGTTTCTAGATTGTCTGGCTTACAATGAAAGCCCGCACAAGGAGAATGGCCATGGCCAAGAAAATCAAGACTCAGGAAAAGAGCGAAGACCATATGACCAAGGCCGTACGCTCATCCGCGCAGCAGATCTGGCAGGCGGGCCTGGGCGCGTTCACCGACCTGCAGCAGCGCACGCGCAGCATGGAAGGCGACAAGGCCGGGCACGTGCGTGAAACCGTCAACACGCTGGAGCAGGTATTCGAAGAGCGGGTGACGCGCGCGCTGGAGTCGATCGGCGTCCCGATGCGCAAGGAGATCGATGCGCTGACCGCCCGTGTCGACGACCTGACGCGCCAGGTGGAAAAACTGAGCGCCGCAAAGAAAGCAGAGAAGGCAGCCGCGAAACCCGCCGCAAAAAAAGCCGTCAAAAAGCCCGCTGCGAAGAAAGCTGCCCCGTAAATCTGTTGCCTGAGGCCCATCAATGATATGCTTGCAGGGGAAACAATAGAGACTCCCCTCATATGCTACAAAAAGCTCCACGACGAACCCGCGAACGCATCCTGGAACTCTCGCTGCGCCTGTTCAACGAGTTCGGCGAGCCGAATATCACCACCACCGTGATCGCGGAAGAGATGAATATCTCGCCCGGGAACCTCTACTACCACTTCCGCAACAAGGACGATATCGTCAACTCCATCTTCGTCCAGTTCAAGGCCGAAGCCGAGCGCATGCTGCAGGTGCCGAGCGGACGCCGCTCGAACATCGAAGACGTGTGGCTCTACCTGCACCTGATGTTTGAGCTGATCTGGCGCTATCGCTTCTTCTACCGCGACCTGAACGACCTGTTGTCGCGCAACCGCAAGCTGGAACTGGAGTTCAAGGAACTGCTGGCGCACAAGATCAAGGTGGCGAAGAACCTGTGCGTGGACTTGCGCACCGAAGGCTCGCTGGAAGCGAGCGACATGGCCATCGATGCGATGAGCGTCAACATGGTCGTGGTGGCGACGTACTGGCTGTCCTACGAATTCGTGCGCAATCCGCGCAAGTACTCGGAGCAGCAATCGATGGCGGACGCGCTGGCACGCGGCTGCTACCAGGTGCTGTCCCAGATCGGCCCTTACCTGCGGGGCGAGACGAATGTCCTGTTCCAGAAACTGTCTGAAGAATATCTGAAGAAGCTGAAATGAAATCGATTTGCGTATATTGCGGCGCCAATGCGGGCGTCGATTCCCGTTACGCCGAACAGGCGCGCGCGCTGGGCGCTGCGCTGGTGGAGCAAAACCTGTCCCTGGTCTACGGCGGCGGCAATGTGGGCCTGATGGGCATCATTGCCGATGAAGTGCTGCGTCTTGGCGGCGAGGCGACGGGCGTGATTCCATCCGCCCTGGTCGAGAAAGAAGTTGGCCACACTGGGCTGACGCGCCAGTTCATCGTCAAGGACATGCACGAGCGCAAGGCGATGATGGCGCAGCTGTCGGATGGCTTCATCGCCATGCCGGGCGGCATGGGCACGCTGGAGGAGCTGTTCGAGATGCTGACCTGGTCGCAGCTCGGCTTCCATGCCAAGCCGGTCGGCCTGCTCAATGTGGATGGCTTCTACAACCACCTGGTGCAGTTCATCGCCCACGCCAGCGCGCAAGGCTTCATCCGCCCGCAGCACGCGGCGCTGATGATGGTCGAGGATTCGCCGCAAAAGCTGATCGAACGATTGCGCGAGCCGCGGCCTGAAAATGTCAGCAAATGGACGCGCTAGAGTGACGGCGGGGCTCGGCGCCCCCATTTGATCCGCCCTACGCGCTTCGACGGATCGACCGTCCGGCGCGAATGGCT
This sequence comes from Pseudoduganella sp. UC29_106, assembly GCF_044055365.1. Taxonomy (NCBI): domain Bacteria; kingdom Pseudomonadati; phylum Pseudomonadota; class Betaproteobacteria; order Burkholderiales; family Oxalobacteraceae; genus Pseudoduganella; species Pseudoduganella sp. UC29_106. Next base: position 2,010,390 of record NZ_CP171977.1, read on the forward strand.
TGACCGATCGGATCTCAGCTGGTGGGCGCGAACATTTTGATCGGCCGGTTCGCGTAGGGCGGATCATTGATCCGCCGTGCCTCCCGACCAGAGGCGCGTGCCGCCAGCCAGCTCCAGCTGCGTCAAATAAAGCCGCAAATCAAACTCATACTGATGATAATTCGGCTCCATATAAGTGCACAGCTTATAGAAAGCCTTGTCGTGCTGCTTCTCCTTCACGTGCGCCAGTTCATGCACCGCGATCATGCGCAGGAACTCCAGAGGCACGTCGCGAAACACCGTCGCCACGCGAATTTCATGCTTGGCCTTCAGCTTCCCGCCCTGCACCCGTGAGATCGAAGTATGCAGTCCCAGCGCGTGATTGATCACGTGGATCTTACTGTCGTAAGCCACCTTGTCGATCGGCGCCGCATTGCGCAGGAATTCCGACTTCAGGTCCTGGACGTAGTCATACAAGCCACGGTCCGTGCGGACATCGTGAGCTTTCGGATAACGTTTCAGCAGCACTTCGCCCAGGCGGTCCTGATCGATCAGGAGCCGCACCTGTTGCAAAGTCTGTTCGGAGTAAGCGCTGAGGTATTTCATGGAGGCGCGATGGTATCACGAACGCACTCCCATCGCGCCCGGCGGCGTTGTGGCTACAAGGCCAGTACGTAGCTGCGGTTAGCGCCCGAATCAGGATGCGGATCCTCCGCGCGCTGCCAGCCGAATGACTCGTACAGGTGCACCGCCGCCTGCATGTCGTCCCAGGTATCGAGATGAAGGCGCGAAATGCCAAGTGCGTTTGCTTCCGCGATCGCCGCGGCGAGCAGCGCGCGGCCCACGCCACGGCCCTGTCGCGAAGCATCGACATGAAAACCAAACAGTTTCGCACTTTCCCGTCCAAGCCGCTGAATCGCGACGCAGCCGGCAAGCGCGCCATCGATAATGGCCACCAGCTCGATTGCGTTGCCGCTCTCGAACGTGCCAAACAGCGCGATTGCGCGATCCAGATGATCAAAGTCCGCCTCAATGCCAAAAGCTGCCAGCGACACGCGCACCAAGTCCCTGGCTGCGCCATTGTCGGAAGGGGCGGCTTTGCGGATCTCCATAAAATTCGGGGTCAGGTCTGTCATATGGACACTACACACGGAAGTTTGATCCGCGTCAATACGCAAAGCAAAAAGCATAGCCGGGTCCCATACCAGACCCGGCTGGTATTCAGCTCTTTTCCTCCTTGTCGGCAGCCTGTCGATTGCCGCGTGTGGATTGCCTGCTTTCTCCTCCTTTGCGCCCGATCTCCGCCATGTGCTCGCGGTTGCGGCTGACGGCCTCGCCGCCTTTTTGTCCAGCCCGACGTGCCTCTTCCGAGTCGAACTCGTGCGCCGTGCCCTTCTGATGGGCGGCCTGGCCGCCCTTGCTGGCGATGGCGCGCTGTGTGGCTTCATCCATGGCGGCGAAGCCGCGCTTGGCCTTGGGTTGCGTGCTGCCTTCTTGTTGATCGCCCATCATCCACCTCCTTCAAAGCAAAGGAAAAGTTCCGGGCAACGCGCCCGGCACTGGGCGGTTCGGGCCGCCCTGATGGATTGGAGAAGTGTACTCCGCCGAAGTTCCCTGAATTTGATCAGGCGCCGGCCTGGCCCACGGCAGACTGCTCGCCGGCCGCTTCGCTGTCGGCGCTGCCGCGGACCGGCGAAGCGCCCATTTCGTGCTCCAGCTCCTCCTTGCGGTCCCGCATCTGCTCGCACAGCTGGCCAAGATCGGCGTCCGACTGGCGCATCTTCGGGAACATCTCCGTTTCCTCTTCGGTCACGTGGTGTTCGATGGCCGCGCGCAACTGGGAAACAAGCTGGTCCATCCCGGCATCTTCCGCCTGCATGGAGCGCAGGCGCTCGACCATCTCCTTTGCCTCGGCGTGCTCTGCCAGCGCTTCATCGACCAGCTGCTCGTCCTGCGTTTCGACACGCACGGCGGGGTAGAAGATTTCTTCTTCGATATTGGTGTGGATGGTGAGTTCGAGGCAAATCTGGTGGGCGATGTCAGCCTTCATGCCCTGATGATTGGCATCGCATTTCTCGTACTCGCGGAACAGCTGCTTGACCTTGTCGTGATCGGCGGTGAGCAATGCTACGGCATCTTTTGCTGGCGTATTCATGACTGGCTCCTTTTGTGTGGTTGAAGTGGCGCCGCGCAAAAGGAGCCGGAGGAAGTCAGTCGACCTGCAAGACCAGTTTGCCGAAGTTTTTGCCTTCGAAGAGCATGTTCAGCGCCGGCACGAAATTCTCGAATGCCGCGCACCACATCTTCTTTGCTTCTGATCTTGCCTTCCTTCAGCCACTTGCCGAGCGCGGCAGCGGCAACGGGGTAACGATCCGCATAGTCGAATACCACCATGCCTTCCATGCGCGCGCGATTGACGAGCAGGGAAAGGTAATTGGACGGACCCTTGATGGGGGTGGTGTTGTTGTATTGTGAGATGGCGCCGCAGATAACAATGCGCGCCTTCATATTGATGCGTGTCAGGACTATATCCAGGATGTCGCCACCAACGTTATCGAAGTATACGTCAACGCCATTTGGACAGTGTTCCTTTAGACCGGCCCGCACATCGGCGTTCTTGTAGTCAATGCAGGCATCGAAGCCGAGCTCGTTGACGACGAAGTCGCACTTGTCCTTGCCGCCGGCAATGCCGACCACGCGGCAGCCGAGCTGCTTGGCGACCTGGCCTACGGTCTGGCCGACAGCGCCTGCCGCACCGGACACCACCACGGTCTCGCCCGAGCGCGGCTGTCCACTTCGAGCAGGCCGAAGTAGGCGGTCATGCCGGGCATGCCGAGCATATTGAGCCAGGCGGGCAGGGGAGCGAGCGCGGGATCGATCCTGCTCAGGGCGGCGCTGCGGTCGTCGGCCGGGCCGGACCAGTAGGTTTGCACGCCGAGGCCGCCGGCCACATGGTCGCCGGCGGCAAACTTCGGCGACTTCGATTCCACCACCACGCCCACGCCGCCGGCGCGCATGACCTCGCCGATCGCGACCGGACGGATGTAGGATTTCGCTTCATTCATCCAGCCGCGCATGGCCGGGTCCAGCGAGAGGTAGAGGGTCTTGACCAGTACGTCGCCATCTTTCAGTTCGGGCACGGCTTCCGTGGTGCGCTGGAAGTCGCTGTCCTTGGCCATGCCTACCGGGCGCGCGGCCAGGCGGTATTGTGTGTTCTCCATCTGTTCTTTTCCTTATGGTTGGGTTGTTTTTCCACTATACCTGAAAATGAAACGAACGTGCTATTTCGGAATTATCGGTGGTTCATGCGACAATAGACGGCTCATCCATTCAGAGATCACGCCATGAGTCACCCGGAATACATCCTCACGCTATCCTGCCACGACCAGCGCGGCATCGTTCATCGCGTTTCGGGATTCCTGGCTGAGAATGGCTGCAATATCATTGACTCGGCCCAGTTCGGCGACCAGGAAACGAAGCGCTTCTTCATGCGCGTGCACTTCGCGCGCGAGGATGCCGGCGTCACCGACGCCGACTTGCGCGCCGCCCTGGGCCAGGTGGGGGAGGCGATGGGTCTCGAATGGGAATTGCACGACGCCGGGCGCAAGCCGCGCGTGCTGCTGATGGTGTCCAAGATCGGCCACTGCCTGAACGACCTGCTGTTCCGCTACAAGAGCGGCCTGCTGCCGGTCGAGATCCGGCCATCGTGTCCAACCACATGGACTTCTACCAGCTGGCGGCCAGCTATAACATTCCCTTCCACCACCTGCCGCTGGCGGCCGGCGCGCCGGAATCGGCCAAGCAGGCGCAGGAAGCGCGCATCATCGAGCTGCTGGATTCGCACCAGATCGACCTGGTGGTGCTGGCGCGCTATATGCAGATCCTGTCGCCGTCGCTGTGCACTCGTCTGAAAGGGAAGGCGATCAATATCCATCACTCCTTCCTGCCCAGCTTCAAGGGCGCCAAGCCGTATGCGCAGGCGCACCAGCGCGGCGTGAAGCTGATCGGCGCCACGGCACACTTCGTGACCGGCGACCTGGATGAAGGTCCGATCATCGAGCAGGACGTCGAGCGCGTGGACCATTCGATGGACGCGGAGACGCTGTCGGCCATCGGCCGCGACGTCGAATGCGTGGTGCTGGCGCGCGCGGTGAAATGGTTCACCGAGCACCGCATCCTGCAGAACGGTCACCGCACCGTTATTTTCAAGTAAATTGTTTTCATGGCTCTCAAATCTACAATCTATAAGGCAGAACTCTCCGTTGCGGACATGGACCGCAATTACTATGGCACGCACTTGCTGACCCTGGCGCGTCACCCGTCCGAGACGGACGAGCGCCTGATGATCCGCATCCTGGCCTTCGCCATCCACGCCGACGAAAGGCTGGTCAACGCCAAGGGCATTTCCGACACCGAGGAACCGGACCTGTGGCAAATGGACCTGACCGGCGCGATCCAGCTGTGGATCGAGGTCGGCCAACCGGACGAGCGCCGCCTGCTGAAGGCTTCCGGCCGCTCGGAGCAGGTAATGGTCTACTCCTATAGCAGCGCCTCGCCTGTCTGGTGGAAGCAGCTGGCCTCCAAGATCGACCGCGCGAGGAATGTCAGCGTGATCAATATCGACCCCGAGTCCTCCGCCGCGCTGGAGAAGATGGCCCAGCGCACCATGCAGCTGCAATGCACGATCCAAGATGGCCAGATCTGGCTGACTGATGGCGAGACAACCGTAGAAGTGCTGCGCGAGGTGTGGAAGGCCTGACGCGCGCAAAGGAGGAGTGTGCATCGGCTGCGCAGCGTCCTGTTAGTTATCGGCACGGCGATCGTGTTCGCCGTCTGTGCGGCCATGCTCGGCCAGGTCATCGGCTTTTCATCGCCCTGGCTCGCGCTGCTGCTGATGTTCTACTTCATGGCGCTGGCCAAGCTTGCCGAGCCGTTCTTCATGTTGCCCATGCCGGGTGCGCTCCTTCGGATTCGCCCCTGGGAGCAATCCGGACGACTCTATCGTCGGCTCGCTGTCCCCCAATTCGGCAGCGTCCTGCGCAACACGCCGCTGCGCTACTTCAATGCGCAGGTCTACTCGTCCGGCGCCGACGACCTCCTCAGCCTCCACCGCCGTCTGCTATCTGTCGAAGCCACTCATTTCTGGGCGGCCGTGCTCTTCACACCCTACATTGCCTTCCTCTTCCTCCGCAGCCAACCCGGCCTGTCCGCGCTCTTCCTGCTCATCCAGTTGCTCGTTAACGTCTATCCCATCCTCCACCTCCGCTCCGCGCGCAGCCGTCTGGCGACTTTGCTAAAGCGGCAGCAGGCGCGCGCAACGCGGGTGTGTAACACTCGTCTGCCCGAGGACGACACTTCGGCATGTTAAATTTATGAAAGCACCAATAAAAAAGACAATGCAGAAGCTTGATTGGCAATTAGATGGAGAGTGGCAGCCGCATTCTCACTCTGCAGTTTTCACGACTGAAATAACGTCGGCAGGAACAGCGCGGCTACTTGCCGGAGTTCCTGTTGGTGACTTTTGCGTACCTGCGCAGCTTATCAAATGCCTGGCTCCACCGTTTTTCGTCCTGTACGTATTGCACACTCCGCGTGGTGAAGGTACTCCCGGACGATACCAAAGTCCGCAGCTCAGCGGCGATGAGCTGCAAGCATTCCTTGATCGCTTCGCTTCGTTCTTCGCAGGTGATTCGCGTTTCGATCTTCGGGTGCATTCACCTGCAACAAAGGGCACGATTGTCTGGGATCGTCACAACCTGGTCTATGGTTACGGCCCGATTGAATGTTTCTGCGAAGTTCTTCAATCGATTAGTTTCACGGATGGCGTTCCTATTGTGCCGACGCCGCACGCGCACCACTATCGCCAGCAATTCGACGGCGACGCCAAGGCTTTGTTATCCATGTTTCCCTGGCAGATCTTCCCGCTTCAGCCGCAAGATGAGCAATGAAACTATACTGCCATCGAAACCGCACTTTTTGCGGTCTGAATAAAGTCAGGAGTCCAGATGCCAGCCATCGGTTTTTAGTCATTACAATTTGCGCGCCGATCGAGCGTTGCTCGACGAATTGCGTGATTTTTACTGTGAGGTCGTCGGCCTCGAAGTTGGCGACCGTCCGCCTTTCCGCAGCTTTGGCTACTGGCTTTATGCCGGAGGACAGGCCGTCCTGCATCTGTCAGAGTCAAGGCCAACCGAAAATAGGCCGGCCCAGCCGGTCGGCACATTCGACCATGCTGCCTTCCAATGTACCGGCCGGGCGGCCTACGAGCAGGAGCTCACCAGGCGGGGCATCCAATATAGGACCGCCCTTGTCCCGGAAACCCAGCTGCTTCAACTGTTTTTCAGTGACCCAGCGGGCAATGGCGTTGAGCTTAACTTCGAAAATGAAGACGCCTAAGCGCTTATTGCGAGGCGTTCGGCGACGTCGGGCTAAGGATATGCATGATGGCACGATAAGTCTTGTACGCGCGGCAGCTTCCGGCTCCGGTCGCCGTTGAAGCGGCGCTTACGCTGCTGGATATTCCGTTCGAGCCTGATCGAGGGGGAAACGTGGTCGTCCGAGGCGGCGCGTGGGCGGGTTGCCGGGCAGAACGCGATGCGGCAGACAGCGACCCGCGCGTGAAGGCTCTTTCGGAGAGGCGCTTCCCATGATGAAGTATGCAATCGCTTTGTTTTTCATGCTGAACGGCGCTGCTCAGGCGGTGACGCAGGAGGAGGTGGCGGCGGGCGGCGCGGCTCTATCGCGAGCGCATCGAGGCACTGCGGGCGGCGTATCGGCTGGATCGGACGAGCGCTTTCAGGCGCGGGTGGAGCGCGTCGTGCGGCCGCTGATTGCGCAGGCGATGCGCGATTACCCGGCGGCCGCCAGCTTCTCATGGGAGGTGCAGTACGACGCCGGACGGCGACCCGAATGCATCATCAATGGCAGGCGGACTGCTGCTGGTCGGCGGTGAGCACGTGTCGGAGCTGGGCCTGAACGACGCGGAGCTGGCGATGCTGCTGGCGCATGAAATCGCGCATTCGGTGTTGCTGCATAATCTGCGCGAGGCGGAGGAGGCGATAAGGCTCGATCCTGCGTGGTCCAGGCGGCCGTATGCAGAGCTGGAACATGCGATTGACAACGATGGTTCGCTGATGCGGGCGCTGGGTGGATTCAATGCGGCGTGCGAAGAGGAGGCGGACCGCGAGGGGATGCGGCTGGCGTGGCGCGCCGGGTGGCCGGCCGAGGCGCTGGCGGGCTACTTCCGCAAGCTGGCGCGCAATAGCCGATCGCCGAATTTGAGCAGCGCGGAACATCCGTCGCCGAATGCTCGGTGGCAGGCGGCGCGCGCGCTGGCGCGACAGCTCGACGCCGCGCGGTAGTGGCCGGGCGCTTGTGCCTGCGGGGCTGCGGGCGCCGGCAGCATACACGGGCATCGGCTATAATCCAGCCCATGCGACTGAAATCGAAATCGAGGCTGATGTTCATCTGGCTCGCCTGCCTGGCGGTGCTGCTGAACGCGCTCGCGCCTTCGATTTCGCATGCCGTGGCCCTGGCAAAAGGCAAGCCGCGCGTGTGGGAGATTTGCCTGAACGACGGTACCCGCATCAGCGGGACCGGCGAGCTGACGGCGGAGACCTTCCGAGCGCTGACTGACCGCAGCAAGCCATCCAAGTCCGCGCCGGTCATGGCAATGGACATGGCGGATTGCGCATACTGCCTGCCGCACGCCGGCAGCACAGGCCTGCCGCCATCCGACGCAATGCCCGCACTGGCGGCGGCCGAGCCGAGCCTGCGTCCACTGCTGTTCTATCAATCTCCGGCGCCGCTGGAAATCTGGGCAAGCGCCAACCCGCGAGGTCCGCCACGCTCCTGAACCTATTTTTCAATAACTTCAGGAGCAAATAAATGAACAAGCAAATCCTCGCGTTCGCAATGGCGATCGCATTCGCCGCTGGCGCCAACGCCCAAGTCACCGTCAAGGATCCGTGGATCCGCGCCACCGTCCCCGCCGCCAAGGCATCGGGCGCTTTCATGCAGCTGCAGTCCGCACAGGACGCGCGCCTGGTCGAAGTCCGCACTCCCATCGCCGACGCTGAAATTCACGAGATGAAGATGCAGGGCGACCGCATGCAGATGTCGCATGTGGAAGGCATCGATCTCCCTGCCGGCAAGCCGGTCGCGCTGGCATCGGGCGGGTACCACGTGATGCTGATGCAGCTGAAACGGCAGCTGAAGAGGGCGAAACCGTGCCTCTGACCCTGGTGGTCGAAAACAAGAAGGACAAGAAGCGCAGCAACGTGGAAGTGCAAGTCCCCGTCAAGCCTCTGAGCTACAGCCCGGCCGCTGCCGGCGCTCACGCGCAACACTAAGGGGCCAGCCATGAAACGTATCGTTATTGCTGCAGCCGCGCTGCTGGCAGCGTCCGCGCACGCCCATATCACGCTGGAAACAGAAACCGCCACGGCGGGCAGCTATCAGAAGCTGACCTTCCGTGTGGACATGGCTGCGCAGGCAGCGCCACCCGTGAAATCACCGTCACGCTGCCGGAAGGCGTGAAAGGCGCCAAGCCAATGCCGAAGCAGGGCTGGCAAATCAAGACCACGCCGACCAGCGTGACCTGGTCCGGCGGGCCGCTGCCGGACGAGTATTACGATGAATTCGTGATGCAGGTAAAGCTGCCGGCCGACACGGGTACTCGCTACTTCAAGGTCATGCAGGCTTGCGTGAAGGGCAGCGCTGCGTGGACGAGACGCACGCCCGGCGGCAAGAATCCCGCGCCGGTGCTGGAGATCCAGCCTGCCGCTGCAGGCGAACACGCGCACCACTAAGGAGACGCCATGCAACTGCAATATAAACCGCTGGCAGCGATGCTGGCGGCGATTGGCTTCGCCTGTCCGGCTTATGCGGACCACGTGGTGACGATCAATGGGGGCGTCCGACATCGCTCCCGACCCAGATCCCGACCACGATCGAGGGCATCACCGGTGCCCAGATCGAAGACCGCATCAACGCGATCGACAGCGAGGATGCGCTGAAGTACCTGCCCAGCCTGAACGTGCGCAAGCGCTATCCGGCGACTACGACCACGCCGTGCTGGCCAGCCGTGCTTCCGGCACGGGCAATAGCGCGCGTTCGCTGGTCTATGCGGACGGCATCCTGCTTTCCAATTTGCTGGGTAATGGCGCCACGTTCACGCCGCGCTGGGGGCTGGTCACGCCCGAGGAAATCGAGCGGGTAGACGTGTTGTACGGACCGTTTTCGGCGGCGTATGCGGGTAACTCGGTCGGCGCGGTGGTGGATTACCAGACGCGGATGCCAAGCCAGCTCGAAGCGCATATGAAACTCAGTGCCTTTACGCAGGGCTTCGAGCAGTATGCGTCGGACTCGCGCCACTATGGGCGCAACGGCAGCGCGTCGCTGGGGAATCGCAATGGCGCGTTGTCGTGGTGGGTGGATGTGTCGCGCCTGGATAGCGATGGTCAGCCGCTGGCGTTCGTCACCAAGCTGGCCTCCGCCGGGGTGACGCCGGCGCCGGGCGCCGCAACGGGCGTGCCGGTCACCGGCGCCGTGGCCGACCGCAATCCATCGAACAAGGACTGGTTCATCCTTGGCAGCACGAATCAGATCAACACGAAGCAGGATCATGCCAAGGTCAAGCTGGCCGTATGATCTGTCGCCCACGCTACGCGCCAGCTACACGCTGGGGTGGTGGCAGAACGATGCCACGCGCAATGTCGAATCGTATCTGCGCGATGCGGCGGGCAACCCGGTCTACAAGGGCGATATCAATATCAATGGCAAGCGCTTCACGGTTACGCCAGCCGATTTCGCAACCAGCAAGGGCGATCTTGAGCACATCATGCAGGGCTTGTCGCTGAAGACGCACGGGCGCTGGCAGCTTCGACTGGGAAGTCGGGGCCAGCAAGTACGACTATGTGCGCGATGTGGTCAATCAGAGCGGCATCGTGACCGACCTGGAAAGACAGCGGCTGGAATACCCTGGCGCTGAAGGGCAGTTGGCGCCCCGGCGGGGGCATGCACTGGACTTCGGCGTGCAGCGGGACACGGCCAAACTGCGGTCGCGCGTCGGCGGCACGGTGTTCAACGGCAGCACGCGGCTGGAAGCGCTGTATGCGCAGGACACCTGGCGCATCAACGAGGACTGGAAAGCCATGCTGGGCCTGCGTGCCGAGCGCTGGACGGCGTTCGACGGCAAGCTGTCGGGCGTGCCGTTCGGCGAGCGCCGCGAAAACAGCACGTCTCCGAAAGCGGCGCTCTCCTGGCGGGCGAACGAGTTGTGAGATGCTGAAAGGTTCCGCGGGCCGCGCCGTGCGCAATCCGACGGCGGCGGAATTGTTCCGGGTTCGGTGGTGGACGGGAGAATCCTCAACAACGATCCCAACCTGCGTGCCGAAAAATCCTGGACCAGCGAACTGACCGCCGAGCGCCTGACCACGAAAGGCAGCCTGCGTGCCACCGTCTTCCACGAAACCACGCGCGATGCGCTGTATTCGAGCCGCTCACGCCGACCGTGAGCACCGTGCAAAACGTGGGCAAGATCCGTACGACGGGCCTGGAACTCTCGCAGCAGGAAGACGATGTGCTGGTGCATGGCCTTTCGATCAGCAGCAGCCTGACTTATGCCGATTCGAAGATCGTCAGCAACGCCAGGCTGCCGGCCAGCGTTGGCAAGCGACAGCCGCGCGTGCCGGACTGGCGGGCGACCTTCCTGGCGTCCTATCACGTGGGCAGCACTGGACCACGAGCTTGGGCGCGCGCTACAGCGGCAAGCAGTACGGCACGCTGGATAACAGCGATCCGAATGGCTTCACGTACACGGGGGTGTCGGATTACTTCGTGGTCGATGCGCGCGTGCGCTACCGGTTTGACAAGAACTGGTCCGCGTCGGTCGGGGTGGATAACCTGAACAACAAGAAGTACTGGGCCTTCCACCCCTACACACAGCGTACCGTCAGTGCGGAACTGAAGTACGACTTGTAAAAACTTACTGCGGCGCCCCGCTCAGGCGGCGGATGCTGCCGGAACCCATGATCGATTTGCTGATCTGCGGGTCGCCGTAGTAGGACACGTCGCCGGAACCGGCCACGCTGACGGAGAGCGACTGCTTGGCCCACACGGTCGCCTGGCCGAGCCGCCACTGCTCACGCTGACATCGCGGCTCGCCCAGCTGGCCGGTGCCCCACCTTGCCGGAACCGCCGATCGATACGGCCAGGTGCTCCGTATGGCCGCTGGCTTTCAGGTTGCCGCTGCCGCCCAGCGACACTTTTACCGATTCTGCTTCCAGCCCGCGCACATTGATGGAGCCGGAACCGCCGACGTTGAAGGACAGGCGCTGGCCGCGCAGGCCCTCGGCATCCAGCATCGCCGGAACCGCCGACGGATATGCTTGTCGATCTTGCGGGCGCTGATGAAGATCTTCATGCCGCGGGTATTGAGTTGCAGTTCCTTGCGCACTGGGCGGATCTTCAGGGTGCCGCCTTCGATCACGGTTTCGATCAGCGGCTGCAGATTGTCGTCGACTTCGATGGTCACGTTGTCGGAGCCGCCGATGCGCACTTCCACGCTGCCCGGCATGCCCAGTTCCAGGCCTTCGAAGGGGCTGACGTCACGTGTTTGTTTTAACAATGGCCCCGCTGCCATGAACCTTTTCGCCTGCAAACCAGCCCGGCGAGGCGGATACCTGCGCCACCGGAGCCACGGCGGCGATCAGGCCGATCGCCAGCACGATTTTGCGCACTGCAGCAGAAAATTCCATCATCATCTCCTTTAAGCTTCAATATTTGATGATGGAATGATAGTTCAGGGGAGCCTGCTGCCGCCTCACGATTGCGACAGGCTGCACTCAGCGGGTAACAGAATGCAAATGGGTGGCGTTGGGGCGGACCTGCCCCGGGCGACACAGCGGCGGATCAATGATCCGCTTCGTTCCGGCGGCGCCTGTTTCTCAGCATCGGCCCTTGAACATCGTAGGCGACTTCCCCGTTACAGGCGATGCTCAGGCGATGTTGCTCTTCACAGCCGTCCAGCTCCTGACGGTATTGTTCAACGCGCTTCATTTCGGCTTTGATCATTGGCCACAGCCATGTATCCAGCTGGTCGTTCAGGATATTCAGCGCCTGCCCGGTCGAGGCAAAGACAGGTTTGCCGTCATAGCGCTCATTCAATGCCGCTCGGATGCGCTGCTCCACCTTCGGTAAATGCTCAAGGTAGAGTCGTACATGATCCATCTCGTGCGCAAGTACCGTACGATAAGGACAGCCGCTCGGTGTGAACTCACGCGCCACATACACGTGCAAAGGGAGATACCGAAGCTCTATTTCGACTCGGGGAGCGATGCACCACGCCCCGATTCGACGTCCACCAGCACTTTGCCGTCCGTATCCAGCTGGACGCGGGACGTCGCCGAGGTCAAACCCAAAGTCATGTCACCTTGAATTGCGTGCATGCGGCGCTGGAATAGGACCCTGGTCGAGACGGTGTTGTCGACGCGATAACCGGAATGGACGGAGCGGATGGTGAAATTAGGCTGATCTCTGAAGCGCAGCGCTGCTCGAAGGTTTGAGCCGCGGCGGACGTAGCCAATCCAGCAAGTGCGGCAGCAAGCAGGATGGCGCGAGTAGCAGGCATGATCGGATCCCCCTGAAATTCATTCTACGCTCAAAGTGGGACGGGTCAACTGTTGTACCTAGGATGCAAGGGTCTTATATCCGTTGCGCAAATGAAATAGAATCATGGCAAGCTGTACAAAACCACCAGAGGAAGCAGAGGCACATGGAAAACTCGCAAATTCGGACCCTGTCCTATATCGAGAACGAAGATCATCCGGTATTTGGCACCCTGGTCGAACAGATCCTGCACCTGCTGAACTCAAAACTGGTATTCAGCGATATCCTGATCCATCAGAACAGCCCCTTGCTGCTGCGCCAGCCGAAAGGCATGGTGGCGGTGAGCGATTCGCCGATCACGCGCGAGGAGCTGGAGGAATTCTTTGAAGTGGTGGAGCCGAACTGGCGTGAGCGCATCCAGGACCGCGCCTTCGACCGCGCGATCGACCTGCACACGGCGCGCATCCGCGCCAACTGCTTCTCCTTCCAGGGCAAGAAACGCCTGGGCTGCGTGGTGCGCCGCTTCCCGCGCGAACCGCTGCCGCTGGCGTCGCTGGGCCTGCGTCCGAACGAGACGCAGTTCGCCCACCTGACCAGCGGCCTGCTGCTGATCATCGGCGACACCTGCCAGGGCAAGTCCACCACCATCGCGTCGATGCTGGACGAGATCAACAAGACCCGTTCGGGCCACATCATCACCATCGAGGACCCGGTCGAAACCCTGATCCCGCAGCGCAAATGCGTGATCACCCAGCGTGAGGTGGGCTTCGACGGCGACGTGGAAACCTTCGATCTGGGCGCGAAGGATGCGCTGCGCGAGCGTCCGGACGTGATCGTGATCGGCGAGATCCGCGATGCCGAAACGGCGCGCGAGGCGCTGGCGCTGGCGGAATCGGGTCCGCTGGTACTGGCGTCGCTGCATGCCCGCTCCACGGAGCTGGGGCTGCAAAAGATGATGCGCTTGCTGGGGAATTCGGAATCGCAGAACCAGGCGCTGGCGCATGCGCTGCGCGGCGTGCTGTGCCAGGCTTTACTGCCGGCGCAGGATGCGGACGGCTATTACCTCGCCACCGAGTCGCTGACCGTGAATCCGGAGGTGAAGGATTTGATCGAAGGAGCGAATTTGTCCGGTATCCGGCAGCTCATGGAGCATAAGGATTCGGAAGGGTGCCATACGATGAACGCGGCATTGCGCGTGCTGCTGGCCAGGAAGAAGGTCAGCGTGGATGATGCGCGCAATGCGACCACGGACCGGATCGGGTTCGCCGACGTCAATTAAAACCAACGGCGGAAACCTGGTGTCAGGCACGATGTGCCTGACACCTGCTTTAGGCCGTGGGTTTTAATCGAGCGGCACGTTGCGGTAACGGTTCACGTCCACGCTCGAAACAGGGGGCGCGTTGTTGCCCCAGGCGCTGCGCAGGTAACTGACCACCTGCGCCACTTCCAGATCGTTCAGGGAATGGCTGAACGGCGGCATGCCGTATGGCCGCGGATTACCGGCCGTGCCCGGCGCGAAGCCGCCATTCAGCACAATGCGGATCGGATTCACCGCCTCGTCCATGGTCAGCGCGCGGTTGCCGGACAGCGGCGGGTAGTGCGGCGGAATGCCTTCGCCCGACTCGCCGTGGCAGTCCATACAGGCCTTGCGGTAAATCTTCTCGCCAGCAGCCAGGAAGGCAATGGCTTCCGCCTCCTTCGAGCGCTCATACTGCGGGCGTCCCTCATGCTCGGCCGGCAAAGACTTCAGGTACACGGCCATCGCGCGGATATCTTCGTCGCTAAGGTGCTGCAGGCTCTCGCGCACCACTTCCGCCATCGGACCGAACACCGTGGCGCGCGGCGAAATCCCCGTCTTCAGCAAATCGGAAATATGCTCGACCTGCCAGTTGCCCAGTCCCGCTTCGGCATCGGAAGTCAGCGAAGGCGCATACCAGCCCAGCACCGGAATCAGGCCGCCGGACAGGCTGTTGTCGCTGGCGCCCAGCACATTGCGGGTACTGTGGCAAGCCACGCAGTGACCAAGGCCGTTTACCAGATAAGCGCCGCGGTTCCAGTCGGCGGGCTTGGACTTGTCCGCTTCATACACGCCAGGTTTGAAGAAGAGTGCCCGCCACACGGCCAGGCCGATCTGCTGGTTGTAGGGGAAGCGCAGCTGGTGCGGCTGGCTGGCGCGCTTCACGGCCGGAACGGTCTGGAAGTAGGCGTACAGCGCATCCGAATCGTCGCGAGTAACGGTGGTGTAGTTCGTGTAGGGGAAGGCCGGATACAGCAGGCGGCCGTCACGGGACATGCCGTTGTGCAGGGCATTCCAGAAGTCGTCCGCGCTCCAGCGGCCAATGCCGGTCGCGGCATCGGAGGTGATGTTGGGCGAGACCACGCCGCCGAACGGCGTTTGCAGCGTGCGGCCGCCCGCATACGGCGCACCGCCGCGCGTGGTGTGGCAGGCCATGCAGTCGCCGGCCTTGGCCAGGTAGGCGCCGCGCGCGACTTTGTCCGCGGCGGACATGGCCTTGGAAGCCGCACTCGGTGGCGGGCCCGCATCGCGCCGGGGCCAGATGTAGATAGCGGCCGCAACGATCAGCAGCGCAACGATAGCGATGATGGTTTGAATTATTCTTTTTCATGACAAATCAGCTTTGTGGAACGCCGCCGCATTTAACCCAGCGCGGCAGGACTTCGGTGCCGACGGGGCGGGCCTCGGCATCGGCCGGCTGGCTCGCCAGCCAGCCCGACACCGCGGCCACATCGGCCTCGCTCAAGCGGTTGGCAACGTCGGCCATGCAGTCCGGTTCATGCGCCTTGCGCACCTTGTTGCGCCATGCTCCGAATTGCGCATTGATGTAATCTCGCGGCAAGCCAAGCAGGCCAGGGATCGCGGGCGCAACGCCGGTCAGCTTCTCGCCGTGGCAGGCGATGCAGGCCGGGACCCTCTGCGACTGGTCGCCCTCGTGCACGATGACGCGTCCGCGCTCGATCATGGCCGGCGTGGCGCTGTTCGGCGCCGGAGGCGGGTAGGGCGGGTGCAGGTCGGAGAAGTACTGGGCGATTTCGCGCAGGTAGGCGTCCGGCAATTGTTCGACCATATAGGACATCATCGGATACTTGCGGCGGCCTTCACGGAAGTTCAGCAGCTGGTTGTACAGGTAGCCGGCCGGCTTGCCGGCGATGCGGGGAAAGAAGGCGTCGCCTTCTTCCTTGGCCTTGTGGCAGGCCACGCAGGCGGCCACGCGCTGCTCCATGGTGTCCGGCAGCTTGGCAGGAGCAGGAGGCGCCGCATGGGCCAGCAGCGGCGCAGCCACAAGCAGGACGATTGATGAGAAAATTCGCATGATGCATCCGTTATTCTTGGTGTATGCCAAGGATACGCCTGCTCGCCGAAGAATGACAGGATCAAAAGTGGTAGGAAAAGAGGGGATCAGTTTGAAGCTGTATGAGGCGCTGGCCGACGAACTAGCGGAATTGATGGCCAGTGGCGTGCTGCGCGAAGGCGAGCGGCTGCCCTCGGTGCGGCAGCAGCAGGAGCGGCGCGGCGTCAGTCCTTCGACCGTGTTCCAGGCTTATTATCTGCTCGAGGCGCGCGGCCTGATCGAGTCCCGTCCGCGCTCCGGCTATTACGTGGCGGCGCGGCGCGCTCCGCCGGCTCCCGAGCCGGAACCTTCGAGGCCGGACCCCGCATCGACCCGCGTCGATGTCAGCGAGCTGGTATTCAGCGTGCTCGATGCCAGCCGCGTGCCGGACATCGTGCCTTTCGGCTCGGCCTTCCCCAGCCCCTTGCTGTTCCCGCTTGAAAAGCTGGCGCGCGCTGCCGCCACCAGCCTGCGCCACATCGACCCATGGAGCACGGTGGCGGACCTGCCGCCGGGAAATGCGGAACTGCGGCGCCAGATCGCGCTACGCTACCAGCTCGATGGCGTGCAAGTGCCGGCTGACGATATCGTGATCACCAATGGCGCCCTGGAAGCGCTCAACCTGTGCCTGCAGGCGGTGGCGCGCCCCGGCGATACGGTGCTGATCGAGTCGCCCAGTTTTTACGCGGCCCTGCAGGCGCTGGAGCGGCTGGACCTGAAGGCTGTGGAAGTGGCGACGCATCCGCGTGATGGCATTGACCTGGATTCGCTGGCTGCGGCATTGGCGCAGCACCAGCCCAAGGCGTGCTGGCTGATGACCAGCTTCTCCAATCCCCTGGGCAGCCTGATGCCGCCGGCGAAGAAGCAGGCCCTGGTCGAGCTGCTGGCCGCGCACGGCGTGCCGCTGATCGAGGACGATGTGTACGGGGGAACTGTATTTCGGTGCGCAGAGGCCCGCGCTGGCCAAGCGCTTCGACACGCAAGGCCTGGTCATGCATTGCAGTTCGTTCTCGAAGTCGCTGGCGCCGGGATTCCGTGTCGGCTGGGCCGCGCCGGGCCGTTTCGCGCGCGAGGTCGAGCGCCTGAAAATCACGACCAGCCTGGCGGCCGCCATGCCTTCGCAGCTGGCGCTGGCGGCCTACCTGGGGCAGGGCGGCTACGAGCGCCACCTGCGTCAATTGAGGTCGGCGCTGGCCGCGCAGCAGCGCTGCATGCTGGATGCGATTACCCAGCACTTCCCGGCCGGCACACGCGTGACGCGTCCCGAAGGCGGCTATTTCCTTTGGCTGGCCTTGCCCGAGCAATGCGACGCGCTGGAACTGCATCGGCAGGCGCTGGCGGCAGGCATCAGCATCGCACCGGGGCCGATGTTCAGCGCCAAGCGCGAATTCAGGAATTGCATCCGGCTGAATTATGGGCACATCTGGGATGAGCGGCATGCGGCCGCCGTTGCCACGCTGGGCCGGCTGGCTTGTGCTCAGTCGGCTGGCCTGGAAGGCTGCGCGGCCTGAGCCGGCGCTGCCTGACGCGGCGCGCGCTTTGGCTTCTGCGGCTTGGGTGGACGGATGGGCGGCAGCACATTGCCCGCCGCAATCCAGTGGCGGAACACGCGCAGGGCCACCTGGGCGTCGTCCGCCGCGTAGAGGATCTGCTTTTCACTGAGGCGCGGCGCGGCCCAGTTGGTGGTGGAAATCTTCTTGGACTTTTGCAATGCCTGGCCAAAGAACTTGGCTACCGCGCTCTTCGCGCCCAGGTCATTCTTCTGGCCCGGCACGCGCAGCACCACGGACAGGTCGACCACTTTCAGCGGCTCGATGCCCAGCTTGGCGCGCACGCGCTTGATATCGTCGGTCAGGCCGAAGCCCACTTTCAGCGTCGATTCCGATTGCAGGATGGCGCGCAGCGTGGGCAGGAAGGGTGTGGGATCGGCGCCGACCTGGAACAGCCAGGCGTGCTTGTCGTCGGCCAGCTGCACCAGGTGCGGGCCGTCCGAGCTTTCACCTTTGACAAAAGTGGGGCGGGATTCGGTATCGAAACCGATCGCGTCCGCGGCCAGCAGGGCCGCCTGGGCGGCGGCTGCGTCGGCGGCGGACTTCACGAGCCGTACGTCGTCCAGTCGAATGCCGGGGTAGGGTGGCAGTTCGGGGGCGGTTTCCGGCGTGTCGATCATTTGCGTGAGAATTTGGCGGTCAGCGCTTCCAGCTTTTCCTGGCGGCGTTTCGCGGCTTCCTCGGCGACCGCGGCTTCGCGCTCTGCCTTGCGGCGCTCGGCTTCCTTCTTGAAGCGTTCCTGCAGCACTTCCTTGGCATGCTTGCGGTGGGTGTCCGTCACTTCGGCGCCGGTGCTGCCGTCCAGGTTGTAGCGCACGGTCGCTTTTTCCATGCCGCGCAGATAACGCTGCGAGCTGGTATGAATGCCCAGTGCGGCACGCATCAATTTACGGTTGATATCCGGGATGGCCGCCACAATCTGCTTGTCGATGCCGATAGAGAGGGGCAGACAATCGCGGAAGGGAGCGTAATCTTGCTGCAATTGCTTGAGCAGGGAACGTGCAGACTGCGAAGCAGGCTGCGCTACTGCTTGCGGCGCGGCCGGAGTTTCGGTGGCCGGTGCCTGAGGGGTAGTGCTAGTGTTCATTGACTTCAGGGGTTACTCGGAAGTCGCCAGCATACCATGCACAAGGGGTAGACGCATTGCATTTCCTGCCATGATGTTGTTTTGCTCAGCGAAATGGCACGTGCGGCGCGCGCACAAACTGTGTATAATGATCGACGCACCAAATGCAGCACGGTGCTGATTCAGTTTGGTAAAGAGTTGTAGACCGGGGCCGCGCCGCCCTTAGTAGTCCAGCCGCAGGGCATGTGCCCTCTCTTCTATTCAGCACTGAATACATAGCGGAACGAGGCCCGTACAACGGGCTTTTTTCATTCCGGATGATCCCAACCCGAACAATCGAGTTGTGTGCCTGTTGGCGCACAAAGGAAGATATTCAATGACGAAAACGCCGAAAACCCTTACGTTGTCCGCCAAGAAGCCGGCCGCTGCCGCCAACCTGGCTGTACCGAAACCTACTTTATCGTATGTGATCGACAACGCGCAAGAGGAAGCCGGCAAAGTCACCGTCGTCAAGAAGACCCGTCGCCTGGCCGCTGTGCCGGTTGAGTCGCCGGTGGAAGCCGCGTCCGAGGTGAAGGTGAAGACTGTGCGCAAGACCGGCGCCGCCAAGCCGGCGCCGCTGGCTGCCGCCGTCGAAGAAGCGCCCACCGGAACGCCGGACCGCCCGAAGGTGACCCGTGCCCGCAAGTCCAAGGTCGAAGCTGCGCCCGTGACCAGCGGTCCGGCCGCCGTGACCGAAGTGAAAGATGCCGCCGTACTGGCGTCCATCGATACCTCCGGCTACCTGCTGCCGCAAGTGAAGGTGCCGGGCCGCCGCGGCCGCAAGCCGAGCGAGTTCACGCCCGAGAACGATGAAGTGGCGGCACTGAACGCCGTGGAACGCGCCGAGATGAAGGCGGCGTCCAAGGCGCGTGAGCGCAAGGCCAAGGGCCTGGACGCGCTGAGCATGGCCGATGGCTCCTCCGCGGAGGAGATGGAAAAGCGCCGCCTGCAGTTCAAGAACCTGATCAATCTGGGCAAGGACCGCGGCTACCTGACCTACGCCGAGATCAATGACCACCTGCCGGAAAACATTGTCGATCCTGAAGCGATCGAAGGCATCATCACGACCTTCAACGACATGGGCATCGCGGTCTATGAGCGCGCTCCGGATGCGGAAGCGTTGCTGCTGAGCGATAACGTGCCGGCTGCTGCCAGCGACGATGAAGTGGAAGCTGCCGCGGCGACCGCGCTGTCCACCGTGGATTCGGACTTCGGCCGTACCACCGATCCGGTGCGCATGTATATGCGTGAGATGGGCGCCGTGGCGCTGCTGACCCGCGAAGGCGAGATCGAGATCGCCAAGCGTATCGAAGGCGGCCTGCGCGACATGATCCAGGCCATCTCCGCCTGCCCGACCACCATCGAAGAAATCCTGTCCCTGGCGACGAAGATCGAAAACGATGAAATGAAGGTCGACGACGTGGTCGATGGCTTTGTGGACCTGAACGAAGTGAACGTCCCGGCCGCTCCGGCGCGTCACGTTGCGCCCTCCAGCGATGAAGACGAGGAAGAAGAAGAGCTGGACGAGGACGAAGACGGCGACGCCAACGGCGGTGCGGCCGGCTTCTCCACCGAACAGCTGGCGCAGCTGAAAGTCGACGCGCTGGAAAAGTTCGCCCTGATCTCGTCGCAGTACGACAAGATGGGCAAGGCGAGCTACGGCTCCGCCGCTTATCAGAAGGCGCAGGACATCATCTCCAACGAGTTGCTGGGCATCCGCTTCACCGCGAAAGTGGTGGAAAAGCTGTGCGACACCCTGCGTTCGCAGATGGAACAGGTGCGCTCGATCGAACGCGCCGTGCTGGAACTGTGCGTGAACCGCTGCGGCATGCCGCGCGCCCACTTCATCAAGGTCTTCCCGGGCAACGAGACGAACCTGGATTGGGTGGACGGCGAAGTGGCCGCGGGCCATCCGTATTCCGCTGTGCTGGGCCGTAACGTCCCTGCCATCAAGGAACTGCAGAACAAGATGATCGACCTGCAGGAGCGCGTGAAGCTGCCGCTGGCCGACCTGCGCGTGATCAACAAGCAGATGGCAGCCGGCGAGAAGCGCGCCCGCACCGCCAAGCGCGAAATGACCGTGGCTAACCTGCGCCTGGTGATCTCGATCGCGAAGAAGTACATCAACCGCGGCCTGCAGTTCCTGGACCTGATCCAGGAAGGCAATATCGGCCTGCTGAAGGCGGTGGACAAGTTCGAATACCGCCGCGGCTACAAGTTCTCGACCTATGCGACGTGGTGGATCCGCCAGGCCATCACCCGTTCGATCGCGGACATGGCCCGTACCATCCGCGTGCCGGTGCACATGATCGAAACGATCAACAAGATGAACCGCATCTCGCGCCAGATCATGCAGGAAACCGGTTCCGAGCCGGATATGGCTACCCTGGCGGTGAAGATGGAAATGCCGGAATCGAAGGTTCGCGAAATCATGAAGATCGCCAAGGAGCCGATCTCCATGGAGACGCCGATGGGCGAGGATGGCGATTCCCAGCTGGGCGACTTCATCGAGGACAACACCACGCTGGCGCCGCTGGACGCCGCGATGCACGCCTCGATGCGCAATGTGATCAAGGAAGTGCTGGACTCCCTGACCCCGCGCGAAGCGAAGGTGCTGCGCATGCGCTATGGCGTGGAAATGTCCAACGACCACACGCTGGAAGAAGTGGGCAAGCAGTTCGACGTGACCCGTGAACGTATCCGCCAGATCGAGGCGAAGGCGATGAGCAAACTGCGCCAGCCTTCGCGTTCGGACAAGCTGAAGACTTTCCTGACCCAGGGTTGATCGAAAAGGGACGCTTCGGCGTCCTTTTTTATAAACCCAAGGCTTAAACCTGGTGTCTGCCACATCGTGGCAGACACCTGTTTTACGCCGTTGGTTTAATGTTATGATTGCGCTACCATTTGACAAAAAGGGGAGACGCAATGATCGACCGACGTGATTTCGTACTCGCGGCAGGCGCCGCCATCGCGGCCACCGCCACCGGACTGCCGGCCGCCGCGCAGGATACGGGCCGCAAGATTGGCTACGCCATCGTGGGCCTTGGCGGCTACGGCCTTGGCGTCATCATCCCCCAGTTCAAGAACTGCCAGCACAGCAAGCTGGTGGCGCTGGTCAGCGGCGATCCGGCCAAGGCGCGCCGCGTGGCGGCCGAATACGGCGTGCCGGAGCGCGGCATCTACAACTACCAGAACTACGACAGCATCAAGGATAATCCGGACATCGACGTGGTCTACGTCTGCCTGCCCGTGTCCATGCACGCCGAGTACACGATCCGTGCGGCGCAGGCGGGCAAGCATGTGCTGTGCGAGAAGCCGATGGCCGTATCGTCCGCCGAGTGCGAGCAGATGATTGCCGCATGCCGCAAGGCGGGCAAGAAGCTGATGATCGGCTACCGCTGCCACTTCGAAGCCTACAACCTGGAAGCGATCCGCCGCGCCCGCGCCGGCGACATCGGCAAGCTGCGCTACTTCCGCTCCGAGCACGGCTTCGTGGCGGGCAATCCGAATGCGTGGCGGCTGAAGAAGGCGATGTCCGGCGGCGGTTCGCTGATGGACATCGGCATCTATGCGCTGCAGGCGGCGCGCTATATGACGGGCGAGGAGCCCGTGGCCGTGTTTGCGCACGAGCAGACCGACCGCAACGATCCGCGCTTCCGCGAAGTAGAGGACATGATCCAGTTCCAGCTGGAGTTTCCGTCCGGCGTGATTGGCTCCTGCATGTCCATGTACAGCGCGAACCAGAACCACGTCCTGCTGATGGGCGACAAGGGACGCATCGAACTGGAGCCGGGCACTTCCTACAGCGGCAATCGCCTGTGGGTCGGCCGTGGACGCGAAAACGAAATCACACCGCCGCCGGGGCCCGGCGCCACACAATGGGCCGGCCAGCTCGATCACATGGCGCAGTGCATCGTTTCGAATCGCGAGCCCATCGTGGCGGGCGAGGAGGGCTTGCGCGACATCCGCATCATCGAAGCGATCTACCAGTCCGCCCGCGAGCGCCGCCGCATCACGCTCCGCGCCTGACCTGATCCGCCGGTCCAAACCGACCGCCGACCGGCCCGTTCACCGTCCGGCGCAACCGATCCTCGACCGGCGCAACCGATCCTCGACCGGCGCAACCGGTCACCGACCGGCGCAACCGGTCACCGACCGGCGCAAACCGACCACCGTCCGGCATAAACCGACCTCGCTGCGTAGGGCGGATCATTGATCCGCCGTGCGTGCGTCGTCGGCGGCTTTCGCCTGATACGGCCTGCCCGTGACGTCCAGCCTAATCTGCCACACGGCGCCCGCCCCGGTGATATAAAGCGTCCTGCCATCAGCGCCGCCAAACCCCACATTGGTCACGTTCGCATCCACGCGAATGGTGGCCAGCTCCTTGCCCTCCGGGCTGAACACGCGCACGCGTTTCGCACCGTGTTCAGTCACGTACAGATTGCCGTGGCAATCCAGCGTCATGCCATCGCCGCCATCGATGCGCGCGAAAGCACGGCCCTGCTGCGGCATGCCGTTGACGATCGGGGTAGCTGCGCACCTCATTGTCACTGGCATTCACATACAGCACATCCTCCTTCAACGACATCGCAATGCCATTCGGATTATGCCGCGTGCCATCCACCAGCGTGACCTTGCCATCCGTGTCCACGCGATAGATGCCCGTCACCGGCTGGCCGCCTGGCGCCGGCGGCTTTCTGGTAGTCCGGATCGGTGAAGTAGATCGTACCGTCAGCGGTGATCGCGATATCGTTAGGCGAATTAAAAACCTGTCCGTTGTAGTGCTGCGCGATCGGCGTGCGCTTGCCGTCTTTCAGCGATTGGCGCAGCAACGCCTTGTCCTTATGGCTCGCCACCACCAGGTCGCCGTTCGCATCCACCGCCAGGCCGTTGCTGCCGCCGTCTTCCGTGACCGTGCTCACGCTACCGTCTGCAGCCAGCTTGCGGATGCGCGAGGGGAAACCCTGGCTGAACGCAAAGTCCGAAAAGTACAGCGCATCCTTCACCCACACAGGCCCCTCATACAACCCCGCCTCCTTGCGCGACGGCTTCACAGCTTCCACCCGCTGCGCCGCCATCTCCCCCGACGGCGCCTTGCCGCACGCGGCGGGCGATGCGGCCGCTGACGCCGCGGCGGGCAGGACGAATGCTGTGGCGATTGCGAGCAGGGCGGGATAGTGCGTGTCATGCGCGGGCTCCTGTAAGTTGGTGCCCGCCAGTTTATCCTGCTTCCCCGTCGCACTGGGCGCTTTCTTTGCGGCCGATCAAGGCGCGCTGTCCGACCAGGCAGCAGACTGGCCCGAATGCCGCCCCCATCTCGCGCCTGCTACGACTCGCCCTGGAAGACCGCGCTCACGCACGCCTTCCGCGCCTTCCTTGAGTTCTACTTTCCCGCGCAATGTGCACGGATCGACTGGCGCAGGCGCCCCCGCTTTCTGGACAAGGAACTGGCCCAGACTGGATGCGGCGCCCATCCCGCCGGCCGCGTCGCCGATAAACTGGCCCGCGTTCACCTGCGCGATGGCAGCGAGCAGTGGGTTATGGTGCACATCGAAGTGCAGGCCCAGCGCGACGACGCACTCGCACGCCGGGTGCTTGCCTACAACTACCGCATCTTCGAGCAGTATGGTCAGCCAGTGGCGAGCCTGGTCCTCCTCGCCGACGATTCGCCTGGCTGGAAGCCAAGCGCCTTCCACAACACTGTGCTCGGGACAGTGATGGGCATCTCCTTCGCCACAGCGAAGCTGCTGGACCATTCCGGCCGCACGGATGAATTGCTGGCGTCAGGCAATCCATTCGCGATCGTCACACTGGCCCACTTGCGCACACAGCAAACGCGCGGCAGCGTCGCCGACCGCTATGCCGCGAAATGGCAGTTGACCAAACTGCTGTACGACCGCGGCTGGCGCAAAGAGCGCATAATTATTTTGTTCAAAGTGATCAACTGGATGATGACCTTGCCGGAGCAGTGGGAGTCCCGTTACTGGGAGGCTATCAACAGGCTGGAAAGGAGTCGCAAAGTGGAATGGATCAGCCCGCTTGAAGAATCGTTCATAGAGAAGGGGCGGTTAAAAGGCCTGAAGCAGGGCATGGCGCAAGGCCTGGAACAAGGACTGGAGCGTGGGCGGGAGGAAGGCGCTGCCCAACTGCTCGAACGGCAGCTCGCGCAGCGGTCGGCCCCCTACCGCAGACGATAAGAAAAGGCTGGCGAAGGCCAGCCTGGAGCAGCTCGCGGCCTGGAGCGATGCGGTGCTGACGGCGCAAACGCTGAAGCAGGTTTTCGCCTAGCCGGCGGCGCGGCCGCAGGTCAGAACGAGAAGCTGAACATGCGGAACTCGAAGCCTTTGCGCCGGTGCTCGAAGACTTTGAACACTGCCCACAGTAGCACGGACACCAGCAGGGCGAAGGTCATCCAGTCGCCGGGATTCCAGCGGGCGGCGCCTTCGGGGACTTCGGTGGGGACGGCGCCGGCCTTTAGGATGTGGCCTGTGTACCAGGCGCCGACGATCTGGCCGTCGTCGGTGATGCGCTTGGTCAGATAGAGGCTGTTGCCGCCGGCGCGGATGCGCATGCGGCCGTCCTTGTAGATGAAGGTGTGCGGCGCGTCGTGGTCCTTGAGCTTGAGGGTGCCGACGATGTCGCCGTTGGCGTTGATGGCGGTGGCGAAGCTGTTCCCGCTGACCATCATGGCGCCCAGGTCGGTCACGCGCTTGCCATCGTAGATGAAGGCGTGCCACTTGTGGTCGGCGGTTTCGGCCGAGCCGACGACGATGCCGTTGTCGTTGACTGCGGTGGCCACGCTGATGCGGCCGCCCAGGCCGGGAATCTCGATCATCCCGCTGCCCGGCTTGTAGAGGAAGGCGCGGCGGTAGCCGTTCGGCAGCTGGGCGGCGCCGACCACCATGCCGTTATTGTTCACCGCCGTGGCGTAGCTGTTCTTGCCGCCGAAAGTGCCCAGGTCCAGCATGCCGATGCCGTTGTCGACGAAGGCGTGGAAGGTGCCTTGTTCCGTGTCCGCGTAACCGGCGATGTAGCCCTTGTCGTTGATGGCCGTGCCCACGCTGCTGTTGCCGCCCAAGGTGCCCAGGCTGCGCATGCCCTGGCTTTCGTCGTAGCGGTAGGCGTGCCAGGCATTCTGCGCCGTCAGCGCGGCGCCGGTGACCACGCCGGCATTGTTGATCGCATTGGCGAAGCTCTCGCTGCCGCCCAGGGTACCGATCTCGATCGGGCGTCCCTGGCTGACGAGGATGGCGCGGCGGTTACCGTCTTCATCCTTGATCTCGCCCACCGTTTCGCCGGCAGCGTTGACGTCCATGATGGCGCTCGATTCTCCCCGCTTCTCGCCCATAGGGCCGGCCGCATGCACCGCGCCGATAGAGGACAGGAACAAGACGCCTGCAGCAATCAACGCTTTACGCATACACAGCCTCCACTAGTGAAAGGAGGCTTGACTATACGTTATTATTTATCGGGAAATAGTCTCAGATTGTCACAGGGGAGTGAATGAGAGCAGGTATCGCATTGCTGTCGCTGGCGCTGTCGGTCCAGGTCCAAGCCGCGGAGCCGGCAGCGCTGGCGGTGGGTTCGTCTACCGCACGCCATCGATCGTGCCGGGCGAACCCGAGTGCACGCTGAAGGTTGGCGTGCGTGGGGACAGGCTGTTCCTGACGGACCGGGCGGCGCCGGGCGAGGCGTCAAGCTGCAGGGACTATTGCGGCGTGCGCGGAAGCCTGGGCGACTATTCGGTCGCCCGCAGCAGCAAACGAAAGATCCGATACATGGACCGCCTGAAGGCTTCGCGCGAGTACAGGCGCGCGGTGGAGGAGCACGAGAAGAAGGCGGTTAAACCTTCTTGACGAACTCCGACTTCAAGCTCATGGCGCCGAAGCCTTCGATCTTGCAGTCGATATCGTGGTCGCTGTCGACCAGGCGGATGTTCTTGACCTTGGTGCCCTGCTTGATCACGCCGCCCGAGCCTTTGGGCTTGAGGTCCTTGATCACGGTGACGGTGTCACCATCTTGCAGGATGTTGCCGGCGGAGTCGCGGTAGACGCGCGCGGTATCAGCGGCGGCTTCGGCGGCCTGGATCGGCCACTCGTGGGCGCATTCGGGGCAAACGTAATTGGCGCCGTCTTCATAGGTATACTCGGACTGGCATTTGGGGCAGGCAGGAAGATTACTCATCGGGAAAGCTATGCAGGAATTGAAGAACCCTTTGTGGGCTGCGCTGACATCGGCGCAGCAGCATTTTAGCATTGCGGCCGGCGCGGCCCGCCGTTATCCCGCGGACGTGGCGCCATTCCTGGCGGTGGCGGAGGACGGCATGCCACTCTCCGCAGCCGACCTGGAGGATATGGATGGCGACTATTACGTGCTGGACGTATTCCCCGCGCTGCCCGAAGGCTGGTCGCTGCAGCCCATCTCGAACGTGCTGCAGATGGTGTACGAGGGCGGCCCGGTCGGCGCGCCGGAGGAAAGCGCAATCCGCGAACTGGCGTCGGACGATCCGCAAATGGTGGAGCTGACCAATGTGGCCTTCCCGGGATACTTCCGCGCCCGCACAGGGTTGATGGGGCGCTATGTGGGCATCCACGAAGAGGGCCGGCTGGTGTCGATGTCCGGCGAGCGCATGGATTTGGGAGCGCTGCGCGAGGTGAGCGCGGTGTGTACGCATCCGGACTTCACGGGGCGCGGACTGGCCAGGCTGCTGATCCTGGACTGCCTGCGTCACATGCAGCGGCAGGGCGTGCAGCCCTTCCTGCACGTCGGTGCGGCCAATAAACGCGCGCAGGCGCTGTACGAGGCGCTGGGCTTTCGGCCCACGCGCGAGCTGAAACACGCGAAGGTGATCAGTCCTTCGCGCTGACGTTGCCGATGCCGCCCACGGACTTGTTCACCGTCTTCGGGTGGCCGTAGTAGCTCAGGTTGCCCATGCCGCGCACCACGAGGTTCAGCGTGTCGCTGGCATGCACGGCCACGTCGCCCATGCCGTTGAAGTTGACGTCGGCGCGTTCGGTCTTCAAGTCTTTGGTATTGACTTCGCCCACGCCCTGGGCTTTCAGGCGCAGCAGCTTGACCTTGCCGTTGGCGTGCAGGGCGCCGGCGCCCTCGAAGCTGATGTCGATGCGCTCGCCGGCGACGCCGTTCAGGTCGGCCTGACCGGCGCCTTGCACGCGGAAGCTGGTCAGCGCGGGCACGGTGATCAGGATTTTCGATTCGCCCTTGATGTTTTTTGGGCCGTTTTCGTCGTAGGTGATGCGCAGGACGCCGCCGTCGACCACGGTCTGCACACGGTCGATGAAGGCTTTTTCGCCGCTGATCGTGACCGTTTGCGCCTTGCCGACGTCGACCTGCATGTTGATCGGGCCCTTCACGTTGATGCCGACGAAGTTGTCCAGCTTGCGGGGTTGCTGGTCGGCGTGGGCCGATGCGGCGAGCAGCAGGGCGGGGAGGATCGTTATGAGTTTTAGCATTCGTGGCTCCGGAGAGACGGCGGATCGAATGATCCGCCCTACGCAGCACGACGGAGCGTAGGGCGGGTCAGACGGGGGGGGCTAGCCCGCCGTGGTGGATCAGCCGGTATTGCGCAGACCTGCCGCAACGCCGTTGATGGACAGGTGAATGCCGCGGTTCACGCGCGGCTCCACCTTCTCAGGATCGCTGACCATTGCGCGGCGGCGCTTGATCAGTTCCACCTGCAGGTGGTTAAGCGGATCGAGGTAGGGGAAGCGGTTGGTGATCGAGCGCGCCAGCAGCGGGTTGCCAGCCAGGCGTTCGTTCGTGCCGGTGATCTCTTCCAGGCGCGCCAGCGTGCCGTTGTACTCCTCGCCGATACGCTTGAAGATGCGCTCACGCAGTTCCACGTCCGCCACCAGCTCGGCGTAGCGCGAGGCGATCGCCAGGTCAGTCTTGGCCAGCACCATGTCCATATTGGACAGCAGGGTGGCAAAGAACGGCCATTCGCGGTACATCGCCTGCAGCTGCGCCACGCGCTCCTCCTTCTTGCCGGCTGCGATCCAGGACGAGATCGCGCTGCCGAAGCCGTACCAGCCCGGCAGCAGCAGGCGGCACTGGCCCCAGCTGAAGCCCCAGGGGATCGCGCGCAGGTCTTCGATGCGGCGCGTCGACTTGCGGGACGCAGGACGCGAACCGAGATTCAATTCCGCGATTTCCGCGATCGGCGTGGCCGCGAAGAAGTAGTCGGTGAAACCTGGGGTTTCGTACACCAGGTTGCGGTAAGCCTTGTAGGCCAGTTCGGAAATCTCGGCCATCGCCGTTTCGAAGCGCTGCAGCTGCTCGCCGTGGCAGGCATCGGCGGGCGCCGGCGTCAGGCTGGCTTCCAGCGTGGCGGACACCAGCAGCTCCAGGTTGCGGCGGCCGATTTCGGCGTTCGAGAACTTGGACGCGATAATCTCGCCCTGTTCCGTCAGGCGGATCTGGCCATTGACCGTGCCCTTGGGCTGGGCCAGGATCGCTTCGTAGCTTGGGCCACCGCCGCGGCCCACGGTGCCGCCGCGGCCGTGGAACAGGCGCAGCTTCACGCCGGCCTTCCCGAATACGTCGATCAGGCGGATCTCGGCCTTGTACAGTTCCCAGTTCGACGTCATGAAGCCGCCATCCTTGTTCGAGTCCGAATAACCGAGCATGACTTCCTGGATCTGGCCGCGCTGGGCGATCAGTTCCTTCACCAGCGGCAGGGCCATGAAGACTTCCATGATGCCGCCCGCGCGCTGCAGGTCGGGGATGGTCTCGAACAGCGGGATCACCATCAGGTCGGATTTGCGCGAACCGTCCGCATTCTGGCGCAGCAGGCCGGTTTCCTGCTGCAGCACCAGCACTTCCAGCAGGTCGGACACTTCCTCCGTGTGCGAGATGATGTAGTTGCGGATGGCGCGCTGGCCGTAGCGCTGGCGGATGTCGTAGGCCGCGCGCATGATGGTCAGCTCGGACGTGGTTTCGTCCGAATATTCGATGTACGGCGAATACAGCAGGCGCGGTTGCGCCAGTTCGGCCAGCAGCAGCTTGACCTTCGCGTCTTCGTCCAGCGAGGCGTAGTCGGCGTGGGCGCCGGCCTTGGCGAACAGCTCGGCCAGCACGCGCTCGTGGATGTCCGAGGACTGACGCATGTCCAGCGACGCCAGGTGGAAGCCGAAGATTTCGGCGGCGCGCTTCAGCGTGGTCAGGCGCGGGCGGGCCATTTCGCTGCCGTGGTTCGCGTCCAGCGAATCGACCAGCACCTGCAGGTCGGCCACGAAATCGGCCGGGCAGGGGTAGGGCTCGGCGTGGCCCACTTCCTTGCGCAGGATGTTGGTGGCGCCCAGCGCGCGGGCCGTGCTGGCCAGGCGGGCATAGATGCCGATCAGGGCGCGGCGATAGGGCTCGTCCGAACGGTGGGCGGACGTATCCGGCGAGGCATCGGCCAGGGCTTGCAGCTCGGGCGAGCAGGCCACCATCAGCGTGGAAATGGACAGCTCCGCGCCCAGCGCGTGCGCTTCATCCAGGTAAAAGTCCAGGATGGTCGTGGCCTGGCGCTCCAGCGCATGCTTCATCGTGCCGGCGTTGACGTTCGGATTGCCGTCTCGGTCACCGCCGATCCAGCTGCCCATCTGCACATACGAGGCATCGATGGCGGACGCCGGCTGCTCATAGCGCTCGGCGATTTCGCATTCGATATCGTCGTACAGGGCCGGCAGTTCGCGCAGGAAGGTGATGCGGTAGTAGGACAGGGCGTTCTCGATCTCGTCCGCCACGGTCAGCTTGGAGTAGCGCAGCATGCGCGTCTGCCACAGCGTGGCGATGCGCGACTTCAGCATGTGCAGGGTGTTGGCGAGCTCCTTCGGCGTTTGCGGCAGGTCGCGCGACGCCAGCAGGCGGGCGATGTCGTGTTCCGCATCCAGGATGGACTTGCGCTGTACTTCAGTGGGGTGTGCAGTCAGTACCGGCGAAATCAAGGCTTCGTTGAAGAACTTGTTGACAGTGTCCAGTTCTACGCCGGACTCCTTCAGTTTGCACAGTGCGTAGCTGATGCTGCCGCGCTGGGGCGCCGAACCGGCCAGCAGGTGGGCGCGGCGGCGGCGGATGTGGTGCTGGTCCTCGGCGATATTGGCCAGGTGCGAGAAATACGAGAATGCCCGCACCACGGTAATAGTCTGTTCGCGCGTGAGAATCTTCAGCATTCCGTCCAGCTCTTTTGCTGCGCCTGCATCGGCCTCTCGGCGGAAGCGCACGGCTGTCTGACGGATGGTTTCAACCACGGAAAATACTTCTTCTCCCTCCTGGTCGCGCAGGACATCGCCCAGCAGGCGGCCCAGCAGCCGGATGTCTTCCTTCAAAGGCGCGTCCTTGTCGACGCCTTGTTCGTCTGTTGCACTAACTTGATTTGCCATAGTAAATCTTCACAAAGATGTTGAATGGTCGTGCATATATTGTGCGTAAGGCTTATGGCCGCAGTTTGCATATTGCGCGCATGATAAAATTTATGATCTTAATCACGCGCTGCTTTTACTGGTGAACGCCGGTTCAGCGTCAGCAACAGCGAAAGAACAGGTTTTGAATACTTCAGAATTGGCCCTTCAGATCCCTTCCCGTTTGGTGATCGCATCGCGCGAAAGCCGCCTGGCCATGTGGCAGGCCGAGCATGTCCGCGCGCGCTTGTCTTTATTATATCCGCAGTGCAGCATCGAAATTCTAGGGATGACAACGCGCGGCGACCAGATCCTGGACCGCACCCTGTCCAAGGTAGGCGGCAAGGGCCTGTTCGTGAAGGAGCTGGAAGTGGCCATGGCCGAAGGCCGCGCCGACCTGGCCGTGCATTCGCTGAAGGACGTGCCGATGGAGCTGCCGGAGGGCTTTGCCCTGGCGGCGGTGCTGGAGCGCGAAGATCCTCGCGACGCCTTCGTGTCCAATGACTATGCCTCGCTGGGCGAGCTGCCGGCCGGCGCCGTGGTGGGCACCAGCTCCCTGCGCCGCCAGTCGCTGATCGCGGCGCGCTATCCGCACCTGGTCATCAAACCTTTGCGCGGCAACCTGGATACCCGCCTGGGCAAGCTGGATCGCGGCGATTATGCGGCCATCATCCTGGCGGCGGCCGGCCTGAAACGCCTGGGCCTGGCCCAGCGCATCAAGGCGCTGCTGGAGCCGGAAACCAGCTTGCCTGCCGCAGGGCAGGGCGCGATGGCGATCGAGATTGCCGAGCGTTCGGATGGCGTGGACTTGCGCGCCTTGCTGGCGCCCCTGAACGATTTGCCGACCGCGCAGGCGGTGCGCGCGGAGCGCCAGGTATCCAAGGTGTTTGGCGGCAGCTGCCAGGTGCCGCTGGCGGCCTATGCGACCGTGGACGGCGAGCAGATGTTCCTGCGCGCCATGGTTGCCACGCCGGACGGGACACGCGTGGCCAGCGCCGAAGTGCGCGGCGCCGCTGCCGACGCCGAGCAGCTGGGCCATGACGTGGCCGAACTGCTGCGCGGGCAGGACGCTGCCGCAATCCTGGCCGCCAGCCTCGCCGAAGCGGCGGGCGACATGGACCCGAACGCTGCGCCCGGCGCAGCGAACGCGGGCCGCGCGACGGATGTCGGCGCCGGCTGACGGCGCCCGCCACAGCGTCCGCTGACCCGCGCCGCATGACCGCCACCGTCATCATCACCCGTCCGCTGGCCCAGGCCGAGCCGCTGGCGGCGCGCGTCGCCGCGCTGGGCCGCGCGGTGGAAGTCCTGCCGCTGCTGGAAATCTCTCCGCTGCCCGACCAGGCGCCGCTGCAAGCCGCCTGGCCGACCTCACGCCTTACGCGCTGGTAGCCTTCGTCTCGCCCAACGCCATCGACGCGGCCTTTGCGCACATCAGGACGTGGCCGGCCGGCGTGCGCGCCGCCGTGGTGGGCGAGGGCAGCCGCGCCGCGTTGCTGGCGCATGGGTTGGCAGAGGGCGATATCGTCAGCCCGGCCGACCCGGCGCACAGCGATACCGAGCACCTGCTGCAAGCGCTGGACGTTGCCGCGCTGCGCGGCAAACGCGTGCTGATCGTGCGTGGCGAGTCCGGCCGCGAGCTGATGGCTGACAGTTTCCGCGCGGCTGGCGCAGATGTGACACTATTGCCCGCATACCGGCGCGGCGTCCCGGTGCTGGACGACACGCTGGCCGCCAGGCTGCGCAAGCTGCTGGCGGAACCCAACGACTGGCTGATTACCAGCTCCGAAGCTCTGCGCGGACTGGCCCGGCTGGCCGAACAACTTGACGGACCTGCAGGCGTTGCAAAGTTGCAACAACAGCACCTGATCGTGCCCCATGCCCGGATTGCCGACACTGCGGCCGCCCTGGGCTGCCAGAGGGTGACCCTGACAGGTTCTGGCGACGAACGCCTGCTCGCCGCGTTACAATCACGACCATGAACGATTTACCTACTTTGCCAAACTCCTCATCTGGCCAGCAGAGCAGCCAGACCGTGGAACCGACTCCTGTACCCCCTGCGGCCCCCGGCCCAGCCCCCCGCGAGCCCGGCATGGCCGGGGCATTCCAGCGTCCGCTGACGATCGCCGTCATCGTGCTGGGCATCCTGCTGGCGGCCCAGACCTGGTCCTCGCACAAGCGCGTGAGCAGCCTGCGCGAAGAGATGGCGCGCCGCCTGCAGGCGGGCGACAACTCCAATTCGCAAACCGGCCAGCTGGTGCGCGCCACCCAGGAAACGACCAAGGAGCTGCAAATCAAGGTAGGCCTGCTGGAAAGCCGCCAGCAGGAAGCCCAGAGCCAGCAGCTGGCCCTGGAGCAGCTGTACCAGGACCTTTCGAAGAACCGCGACGAGTGGGCGCTGGCCGAGATCGAGCAGGTGCTGTCCACCGCCAGTCAGCAACTGCAGCTGGCCGGCAACGTGCCGGGCGCGCTGATCGCGCTGCAGAATGCGGACCGCAGCCTGTCCCGCTCGGACAAGCCCCAGTTCATCACCATCCGCCGCGCCATCGCCAAGGATATCGAGCGCCTGAAGGCGCTGCCCAGCGTGGACAACGTGGGCCTGGCCGTGCGCCTGGATAACGTGATCGCCCAGGTGGACAACCTGCCGCTGCTGGCTGACGAGAAGCCAGCCGCGCCGGCCCTGCCCGAGAAGAAGCTGAAGCCACGCGCCGCCAAGGGTGCGGCGCCGACCCAGGAAACCGCCCCGGCGGACGAAACCTGGGCCCAGCGCGTCCAGCATGCATGGCATGACTGGAGCACCGAGATGTGGTCCGAAGTGACGCAGCTGATCCGCGTGCGCACGGTGGACT
The DNA here is from genome assembly GCF_044055365.1 of Pseudoduganella sp. UC29_106. NCBI lineage: Bacteria > Pseudomonadati > Pseudomonadota > Betaproteobacteria > Burkholderiales > Oxalobacteraceae > Pseudoduganella > Pseudoduganella sp. UC29_106. Next base: position 2,044,236 of record NZ_CP171977.1, read on the forward strand.
CGCCGGAAGCGCTGATGCTGTCCCCAACGCATTCCTATTTCCTGCGCGAGAACCTCAAGCTGCGCCTGCTGAATGCGCGCATGGCCCTGCTGTCCCGCAACGAGGCGGCCTTCCGCGCCGACCTGCTGGCGGCGCAGGAAGCCCTGGCCAAGTATTTCGACACCCGTGCCAAGCAGACCCAGACCGTGCAGCAGCTGCTGCGCCAGGTCCAGGGCAGCAACCTGTCGATCGAAATGCCTACGCTGGCGGATTCCCTGAACGCCGTGCGCAACTACAAGGCGAAGCCATAAGATGCGTTTTATTCCTCTGGTTAGTCGCCCTGATGGCAGCCGCCATCGGCATCGCCGTGACGGCGCGCTTCAATCCGGGCAATGTCGTACTGTTCTACCCGCCGTACCGCGTTGACCTGTCGCTGAATTTCTTCGTGTTGCTGGAAGTGCTGCTGTTCATCTTCCTGTACGTGCTGGTGCGCGCCTTCCGCGCGACGACCCGCATGCCGGCGCGCGTGGCCGAGTACCGCCTGCGCAAGCGTGAACGCGACGGCAACAAAGGCTTGCGCGATGCACTGAAAGCCCTGTTCGAAGGCCGCTTCGGCCAGGCCGAGAAGGCCGCCCTGCGCGCCGCCGAGCTGCCGGACAATGCCGGCGTGGCCGCACTGATCGGCGCCCGCGCTGCCCACCGCATGCGCCAGAATGCGCGCCGCGAGCAGTGGCTGAACCGCATCGCGGACGACAATGGCATGAAGACTGCGCGTCTGATGACTTCGACCGAACTGCTGGTGGACGACCACCAGGCCGAGGCGGCGCTGGAAGCCGTGCGCGAGTTGCATGAGAGCGGCCAGCGCCACATCCACGCGCTGCAGCTGTCGCTGAAGGCGCACCAGCAGGCCAAGAACTGGCCCGAGGTGCTGCGCCTGGTGCGCCTGCTGGACAAGCACAAGGCCCTGCACCCGGCCCTGTCCGCGCGCCTGCGCGAGCTGGCTTATGACGACCTGCTGGCCAGCAGCACCCATGATGCCGAGTCCATCCAGCGCGTCTGGGCGACGATTCCGACCGCCGACCGCGTGAAACCCTACGTCGCCTGCCGTGCCGCCACCGCCCTGAACGAGCGCGGCCTGCACGACGAAGCGCGCCAGGTTTGCGAGGAAGCGCTGGCTGCGAACTGGGACGATCGCGTGGTGCGGGCCTACCGCGACGCCGCCGCCCCGGCCGGTTCCGCCGCGCTGCTGGCCCAGATCGAGCACTGCGAAGGCTGGCTGCGCGAGCGTCCCACCGATGCCGAGCTGGCCCTGACCCTGGGCTCGCTCTGCCTGAAGCAGAAGCTGTGGGGCAAGGCGCAGCGCCACCTGGAGCAGGCCCTGTCCGACGCCACCGAACCGCGCATGGTGCGCGAATCCCACCTGAAGCTTGCCCAGTTGCACGAAGCGCTGTCCCAGCCCGACGAGGCTGCCAACCACTACCGCCAGTGCGCCCTTGCGACCATCCTGTGATGTTGTGCGCCGCACAAGCGGCGCCCGCGGAGCTATAATTGCAAGGTTAAACTGACGAATTCGCATTAACCCGAGGAAAAAAATGAGCCTGAACAAAGTACCGGCCGGCCGCGACGTGCCGAACGATTTCAACGTGATTATCGAGATCCCGATGAATGCGGATCCGATCAAGTACGAAGTGGACAAGGAATCCGGCGCCATCTTCGTGGACCGTTTCATGGGCACTGCCATGCACTATCCGTGCAACTACGGTTACGTGCCGAACACCCTGTCCGACGACGGCGACCCGGTGGACGTGCTGGTCATCACCCCGTTCCCGCTGATCCCGGGCGTGGTGGTGCGCTGCCGCGCAATCGGCGTGCTGAAGATGACCGATGAGTCGGGCCAGGATGCCAAAGTGCTGGCGGTGCCGGTCGATAAGGTCCTGCCGATCTACAAGCACTGGCAGAAGCCGGAAGACCTGCAGGACCTGCGCCTGCAGCAGATCCAGCACTTCTTCGAACACTACAAGGACCTGGAACCAGGCAAGTGGGTGAAGGTGGACGGCTGGTTCGGCCCGGAAGAAGCCAAGCAGGAAATCCTGCACGGCGTAGACCAGTACAAGAAGCAGAATCCGTAACACCATCGCAACATTGTAAAAAAAGCGCACCCCCGAAAGGCGGTGCGCTTTTTCTTTTGCTATGCTGGCTTAGATGCTTAAATTGCAGCGGGGAAGTCCAGTTCAGTGGCATTCACGCGATTGAACAAATTCGTGAAATTGATGCTGGACATGGTCAGCAGGATATCGACGATCTGCTGGTCGGTGTATCCCGCCGCTTTCACGGCATCCACGGCGGATGCGGGGGCATCGCCGCGCGTGGTCGCGAGGGTGTGAACGAAGGAGGCGAGGGCGTCCGCCTTGGCATCGCCGGAAGGCAGGCCGTGGCGGGCGGCAATGGTCTGTTCCTTGCTCAGGCCGGCTTTCTGGCCGAAGAGGGTGTGGGCAGCGAGGCAATAGGCACAGGACGCATCTTCACTGACCGCCAGCTTGATGATTTCGCGGTCTTTAGCGCTCAGGCTGCTTTTGCCGAGGGTAGCTTCCAACGTCAGTACAGCTTGTAGTGCCAACGGACTGTTGTTGCCAATGGTCGCGTAAGCGTTGGGCACCATGCCTACGGCTTTTTTGATGCCGGCGAAGAGTTGGGCTGCGTCGCCGGTGGCTTGGTCGATGGCTTGGTTGAACAGGCGGGACATGATGAATTCCTTTCAGTAAGTGTTTGCGATGAAGGAATTCTAGATCGTCCCTATGCGACGTAGAATGACTTAAAACTACTATTATTTGCTCATTCGTCTCATGGATGCCCTCAGCAAAATCCTATCTCTCTATCCGCCGCAGACGGCCATGGATGTCCGCTGTCATTTCGGCGCACCCTGGGTGCTCGATCACCCGGCTATGCCTTCCGGAGTCGCTCCCTACCATTTGCTCACGCGCGGCAAGGCGCGGCTGCAGGTGGGCGAGCGCGAAGATATTGAACTCACCGAAGGCGACATTATCGTTTTCCCCGAGGGGAAGCGCATAAGCTCTACGGCGGGCAGTTGTCCGGCGCTACGCCAGGCGTGGTGCAGCTGGGCGACCATCCGTTGCGGCTCGTGGAAAACGGCGGACGCGGCGAAATCTCCGACGTGCTGTGCGGTGAATTCCGGTTCAGCGCCCATGGCGACGGACTGCTGCGCAGCCTGCCGCGTGTGATGCTCGTGCACACCAGGCATCATCCCAACCTGCGGGCGCTGCTGGAAGTGCTGCAGGATGAGTCGGAGGAGGAGCGCCCCGGCGCAGCCGCCGTCCTGGCTCAACTGGCCGCGGCCCTGTTCACGCTGATCCTGCGCGCATGGATGGAGCAGGAGGAGCCGGTGCCGGGCCTGTTCGGCGTCCTGGCCGAGCGGCGGTTGCATGCGTCGCTTGAGGCAATGATGCGCCAGCCGGAGGTGCCGTGGACGCTGGAGGAGCTTGCTGAGCTCTGCCATATGTCGCGCGCTACTTTTGCGCGGCTATTCACGAAGGCGGCCGGCATGCCGCCCGCCGAGCTGCTGACCCAGCTGCGCATGCAGACCGCGGCCCAGCTTCTGGGACAGGACGGCGCCACGTCGGCGCGGGTGGCGGAAGCGGTGGGCTACCAGTCGGAAGCGGCGTTCAGCCGGGCGTTTTCGCGGCATCACGGAGTGGGGCCGGGCGAGTTCAGGCGCCGGGCGCGTCCCTGATCGGCTACCTGAAGGGATTGCGCTCGTTGAGCTCGCTGATGTAATCGTCAATGCCGCCGCCCTCGCGTGCCAGGAAGCGCTCGACGGCGTCGGCAAAGGCAGGGTGGGCCAGCCAGTGGGCGGACCAGGTCTTCACCGGCAGGAAGCCGCGCGCCATTTTGTGCTCGCCTTGGGCGCCGCCCTCGAAAGTGGCGATTTTCTGGTCGATGCAAAATTGCAGCGGTTGGTAGTAAGCTGTTTCAAAATGCAGGCAGGGTACATGCTCGATCGCGCCCCAGTAGCGGCCGTAGAGGGTGTCCGGCGTGTGGATGACGAGGGAGGCGGCAATCGGATGGCCGTTGCGCTCGGCGACAATCATCAGGATGTTGTCCGGCATGGTGGCGCCGATGCGCAGGAAGAAATCCAGGTTCAGGTAGGCGAGGAGCGGTGCTCGGCGTAGGTGTTGCTGTAGCAGAGGTGGAAAAAGCGCCAGTCCAGGTCCGTAAGGTCCTTGCCGCGGATCTGGCGCATCGTGACGCCCGCCTCCTGCACCTTGCGCCGCTCGGCGCGGATATTCTTGCGCTTCTTGTGCTCCAGCGAGGACAGGAACTCGTCGAAGTCCTTGTAACCCTGGTTCAGCCAGTGGAATTGCACGCCCGAGCGCAGCATGAAGCCGGCCTTCTGCAGCCGTTCTGCCTGGTCCTCCGGCGGGTAGAGCACGTGGGTGGACGACATGCCGGCCGCTTTCTGCTGCTCGCACAGGTAGTCGAGCAGGGCGCCCCTTGCCGCATCGTCTTTCGCCAGCAGCCTGCCGCCGGTGACGGGCGTGAAGGGGATGGCGGACAGCAGCTTGGGGTAGTACTCGATGCCGTTGCGGTGGTAAGCGTCGGCCCAGGCCCAGTCGAAGACATATTCGCCGTAGGAGTGATGTTTGACATAGAGCGGCATGGCCGCCACCAGTTGTTTACCCTCGTGGACCGCCAGGTATTGCGGCTGCCAGCCCGTGTCCGCACTGGCGCTGCCGGATTCGTGCAGGGCGTGCAGGAAGGCGTAGGAAAGGAAAGGATTGCCGTCGGCGGCCGCCAGCGCATCCCAGGCGGGTTGGCCGACGTCCGCGAGGGAGGAGATTACGGTGAATCGGTAGGTCATCGGCATATTTTCAGCTGGGGTCAGGCACTAAATGGAACATGAGCTCGCCTTGCAAGGCGAGCTCATGTTCCATTTAGTGCCTGACCCTAGTTGCGCTGACCCCAGTTGCGGGCGCTGCTGCGGAGGCAATGTTACAATCTTCGCCATCTCGTCGTAACGGCTGCATCCTATGTCGCACTCATTCCATAATCTGTACCACCACGATTTCGCCCGTGTGGCGGTGGGCGTGCCGCGCTGCCGCGTCGCCGATCCGCTGCATAATGCGGACGAAACGATCGAACTGGCCGAGGAAGCCGCGCTGCGCGGCGCGGCGCTGATAGCGTTCCCGGAACTGGGCCTGTCCGCCTACAGCTGCGATGACCTGTTCCACCAGCGCACGCTGCTGGATGGGGCGCTCCAGGCGCTGCACAAGGTGGTGGAAGCGTCGCAGAAGCTGCAGATTGTGATGATTGTCGGCCTGCCGCTGCGGGTGGACCATCAGCTGTTCAACTGCGCGGCCGTGGTCAGCGGCGGCAAGATTCGCGGCGTGGTGCCGAAGACGTATCTGCCGAACTACGGCGAATTCTACGAAGCACGCCAGTTCAGCGCGGCCGACGAGGCGGTGTCCACCGAGATCGACCTGTGCGGACAGCGCGTGCCCTTCGGCGCCAACCAGCTGTTCGAGATCGAGAACCTGCCGCTGTTCAAATTCCACGTCGAGATCTGCGAGGACGTGTGGGTGCCGATTCCGCCATCGTCCTTCGCCGCGCTGGCAGGGGCGACGGTGCTGGTGAATCTGTCCGCATCAAATGTATTGGTCGGGAAGGCCGACTACCGCCGCGCGCTGGTCAGCCAGCAGTCGGCGCGCTGCCTGGCCGCCTATCTGTATTCCTCGGCAGGGCGGGGCGAATCGACTACTGACCTGGCCTGGGACGGCCAGGCCCTGGTCGCCGAGAATGGCGAGCTGCTGATGGAGTCCGAGCGCTATAGCGACGAGTCGCACCTGATCTTTGCGGACGTGGACCTGGAACGCCTGTCGCGCGAGCGCATGCGCACCACCACCTTCGGCAAGTCCGTGCGCCGCCACAAGCAGGAAGTGCAGCAATTCCGCACCGTGCGCTTCCCGATCGAACTGCCGACGCACCGCGTGCTGCCGCTGGAGCGCAATGTCGCGCGCTTCCCCTATGTGCCGGCCAATCGCGCGCTGCGCGACCAGCGCTGCAATGAGGTCTACAACATCCAGGTGCAGGCGCTGGTGCAGCGCCTTTCCGCCAGCAGGATCGAGAAGGTCGTGATCGGCGTTTCCGGCGGACTGGATTCCACCCACGCGCTGCTGGTCTGCGCCAAGGCGATGGACCGCCTCAACCTGCCGCGCACGAATATCATCGCCGTCACGATGCCGGGCTTTGCCACCAGCACGCGCACGCTGGACCAGGCGAGGGCGCTGATGGCCTTCGTGGGCTGCAGCGCGTCCGAGATCGACATCCGCCCGAGCTGCATCCAGATGCTGAAGGATATCGGCCACCCGTATGCCGAGGGCAGCGAGCAGTACGACATCACCTTCGAGAACGTGCAGGCCGGCGAACGCACCAACCACCTGTTCCGGCTGGCGAACCACCATAACGGCATCGTCATCGGCACCGGCGATCTGAGCGAGCTGGCGCTGGGCTGGTGCACCTATGGCGTGGGCGATCACATGTCCCACTACAATGTGAACGCTTCCGTACCGAAGACGCTGATCGCCCACCTGGTGCGCTGGGTCGCAGAGAGCAAGCAGTTCGGCGACGTGAATTCGAGCGTGCTGCTGGCGGTGGTGAACACCGAGATCAGTCCCGAACTGGTGCCCGGCAAGGTGGGCGACGAAGCGCCTGCCCAGATCACGCAGAATGTGATCGGCCCATATGAGCTGCAAGACTTTAATCTGTACTACACTTTGCGTTTCGGCTTCGCGCCGTCCAAGGTGGCCTTCCTGTCGCTGCACGCGTGGCGGGACCGCAATGTTGGCATGTGGCCGGAAGACGAGCACGTGCAGCGCAACCAGTACGAACTGAAAGACATCAAGCACAACCTGGGCATCTTCCTGAAACGCTTTTTCCAGACCAGCCAGTTCAAGCGCACCTGCGTGCCGAACGCGCCCAAGGTCGGCTCAGGCGGTTCGCTGTCGCCACGCGGCGACTGGCGTGCCCCGAGCGATTCCGAAGCCGCCGTCTGGCTGGAAAACCTGAAGACCGTGCCCGACGCCTAACTCACTATAAGGAGAACGCAATGAAGCAAATTACCGCCATCATCAAGCCATTCAAGCTGGACGAAGTGCGCGAAGCGCTGGCCGAAGTGAACGTCACCGGCCTGACCGTGACTGAAGTGAAAGGCTTCGGCCGCCAGAAAGGCCACACCGAGCTGTATCGCGGCGCGGAATACGTGGTCGATTTCCTGCCCAAGGTCAAAGTGGAAGTGGTGGTCGATGACGTGGTGGCCGAGCAGGTCGTCGACGCCGTCATCAAGGCCGCCCGCACCGGCAAGATCGGCGACGGCAAGATCTTCGTGCAGAACGTCGAGCAGGTCATCCGCATCCGCACCGGCGAAACCGGCCCGGACGCAGTTTAATCAGCAGCGGCGGGTCTGCTTCAGGTGGACCCGCGCAGCTTGAGATCAAACTTCCAGCTGATCAAGCGCATCGCCATAATCAGCGCGGCACTCGCCCACAGCGCGAAATCATCGGAAACGTTGGTGTATTGCAGCCCGATATAGAGCCAGCACCCAAAGAACGCGCAGATCGCATACGGTTTCCCATCGCGGAACACCATGGGCACCTCATTGCAAAGCACATCCCGCAGCACGCCGCCGAAGATGCCCGTGATCACGCCCATCATGGACGCGATGAACAGCGGCATCCCGGCCGCCAGCGCCTGCGCCACGCTCGCTACTGCGAACAGCCCCAGTCCCGCCGCATCGGCGATCACGATCAGCCGTTCGGAAACGATATGCCGCAGTTGCTTGATGAAGGGCGCCGCGCCCAGCGCTACGACGAAGAGCAGGATCGTATATTCCTGATGCGCCACCCAGAACAGGGGACGCTTATCCAGCAGCACATCGCGCATCGTCCCGCCGCCGAACGCGGTAATGAAGGCGACGATGAACACCCCCACAATATCCATCCGCTTGCGCCGGGCCTCAATAAACCCCGAAAACGCCCCGACCAGGATAGCCACGATCTCGATGATGGTAATGAGCGAGACGTGCGGGACTATTTTCATGCGCGATGGTTATCTGGAAGTCAAAAATAACCAAAGGTTAGCACTTGGGCTGAGGAGCGTGCAAGTCGCGCGATTTTTTGCGTGCGGGCCGGGGGAGCGATTAAAAACCCAAGGCGTGAAGCAGGTGGCTGCCACATTGTGGCAGCCACCAGTTTTACGCCGTGGGTTTTAGCGGACGGGGGCGAGAGCGGCGCGGAGGAGGACCATGAGGGCGCCTTCACCGCCTTCGGCAGCGTGCGCCTGGGTAAAGGCAATCACCCCATCGGTCTGCACCAGCCAGCTGTGCACCATGGACTTCAGCACCGGCTCACCGCCGCGCGAGCCGAAGCCGCGGCCGTGGATCACGCACACGCAGCGGTAGTTGCGCTGCGACGCCTTGCGCAGGAATTCGCCGATGGCGTTGCGCGCATCGTCGCGGCGCAGGCCATGCAGGTCGAGTTCATCCTGCACCGGCCAGTAGCCCTTGCGCAGGCGCTTCATCACGTCCACGCCAACGCCGGGCGCCAGGTAATTCAGCGCCGGGTCTTCTTCAATATAGTGATCGACCTCGAACTGGTCGGACAGCATGGATTCGCGCAGCACGGCCGCATCGTCCGCCGCCTGCTCCGCGGCGTTCAGCGGCTTGCGCGGACCGGACCTGGCCGCCGCAGCGCGCGCCGCCGCGGAAACGGCAGGCGCCTTGGCAATCGGCGGCACATAGCGGTCGGAAGCCTTCATGCGCTGCACGCCGCCCATCGAAGTGGAAAAGACGTTCGCCTCCGCAGCAGCCACCTTCTCGCGCTGCACGCGCTCCTTCTCGGCGATGGCCTTGGCTTCTTCCTGCTCCTTCAGCTGCTTGCCAAAGCCCTTCAGGTCGGCGAACGACTTCATACGACGATTACTCCTGCGATTCCAGGAAGCGCTGGGCGTCCAGCGCGGCCATGCAGCCGGTGCCGGCCGAAGTGATCGCCTGGCGGTAGACGTGGTCCTGCACGTCGCCGGCCGCGAACACGCCCGGAACGGTGGTGGAGGTTGCCATGCCTTCGGTGCCGGTGCGGGTCTTGATGTAACCGTTGTGCATTTCCAGCTGGCCTTCGAAGATGCCGGTGTTCGGCTTGTGGCCGATGGCGATGAACAGGCCGTGCACGGTCACTTCGCTCAGGCCGCCGTCGTTGTGCTGGATCACGATGCCGGTCACGCCGGAGTCGTTGCCCTTCACTTCGTGCAGGTTCGAGTTCAGTTTCAGCTCGATCTTGCCTTCGGCGACCTTGGCCATCAGGCGGTCCACCAGGATAGGCTCGGCGCGGAACTTGTCGCGGCGGTGCACCAGGGTGACCTTGGTGGCGATGTTGGACAGGTACAGCGCTTCCTCGACTGCGGTATTGCCGCCGCCGACCACGGCCACTTCCTGGCCACGGTAAAAGAAGCCGTCGCAGGTGGCGCAGGCGGACACGCCGCGGCCCATGAACGCTTCTTCCGACGGCAGCCCCAGGTACTGGGCGGAGGCGCCGGTGGCGATGATCAGGGTGTCGCAGGTGTACTCGCCGCTGTCGCCCAGCAGGCGGATCGGCTTTTCATTCAGCTTGGCGGTGTGGATGTGGTCAAACACGATCTCGGTATTGAAACGCTCCGCGTGCTGCAGGAAGCGCTGCATCAGGTCCGGACCCTGGACGCCCATCGCGTCAGCCGGCCAGTTTTCCACGTCGGTAGTGGTCATCAGCTGGCCGCCTTGCTCGACGCCGGTCACCAGCACCGGATTCAGGTTGGCTCGCGCCGCGTAGATGGCGGCGGAGTAGCCGGCGGGGCCGGAGCCAAGAATCAATACGCGCGCGTGTTTGGTAGTGGTCATGGGAAGCTTCTTCAAATTGGTTGAACTTGCACTGTAATTTGGGGCAGGGTGCGTTGGCGCAACCCCTGTTCCGGAAAACGAGAATTATATGCCAAGCACCGATTTCGCATGAATTGAGAGGCCGGTTGCACCCTGAATGCCTTAGAATAAGCGCAATACGGAAAAAATTCCTCCAAGCAATGAGTAAAGCCAGTCAAGCGACTACCAAAGACGGTTACAAGCGGACTCCGATCGAACGACAGCCCCTGCCGAACCGGCTGGTGCGTCTGCTCTCGGAGGCAAAATTCTTCGCGCTGCTGGTTGTCTGCGTCTATTTCATCCTGATCCTGGCCAGCTATAACCGGATCGACCCGGGTTGGTCGCACAACACCAATGTCGCCAAGGTGATGAATCTGGGTGGCCGCGGCGGTGCCTGGCTGTCCGACCTGATGCTGTTCATCTTCGGCTTTTCGGCCTGGTGGTGGTGCATTTATATGCTGCGTTTCGTCTGGCAGGGCTACCGCCGCCTGACGCATAAATTCGTGCTGGAGACGGAGCCGGAAGCCGAGCACCGCTCCGAAGGCCCGATCCGCCTGGTCGGTTTCGCCTTCCTGCTGGTCGGCTCGATGGGCCTGGAATACCTGCGCATGTACACCATGAAGGTGCAGCTGCCGCGCGCGCCGGGCGGCGTGCTGGGCGAGTTGATTGGCCACGCGGCCCACGTGGGACTGGGTTTCACCGGCGCCACGCTGGTGCTGCTGCTCCTGTTCGGCACCGGTTTCAGCCTGTTCTTCCATGTGTCCTGGATGGCCGTGGCGGAGCGCATCGGCGAAGCGATCGAGCTTGGCCTGGACTGGGTCAAGGCGCGCATGGAAATGCGCGAAGACCGCCGCCAGGGCGAGGCGGCCATGGTCAAGCGCGAGGAAACCGTAGTCAAGGAGCGCGTGAAGCACGAGGAGAAGCATCCCGCGTCCGGCACCGGTGGCGCCGATCGCGCCGGGTGTGCCAGAAACGGCGCCGCCGCCGATGGTCAAGATCGAGCCACAGGTGACCCAGGTGGTGCAGTCCGAACGCGCCGTCAAGGAAAAGCAGGGCATCCTGTTCCAGGACCTGGAAAATACCGACCTGCCGCCGCTGTCGCTGCTGGACGATGCGCCGCCGGCCCAGGAAACCGTGGCCGTGGAAACGCTGGAATTCACCAGCCGCCTGATCGAGAAGAAGCTGTCCGACTTTGGCGTGGAAGCCAAGGTGGTGGCGGCTTATCCGGGTCCGGTGGTCACGCGCTATGAGATCGAACCGGCAACGGGCGTGAAGGGCAGCCAGATCGTGAACCTGGCACGCGACCTGGCGCGCTCGCTGTCCCTGACCTCGATCCGCGTGGTGGAAACCATCCCCGGCAAGAATTACATGGCGCTGGAGCTGCCGAATCCGAAGCGCCAGATCGTGCGCCTGACCGAGATCCTGGGCTCCAAGGTCTATAACGACAACGCCTCGCCGCTGACGGTGGCGCTGGGCAAGGACATCGCCGGCAAGCCGGTGGTGGCCGACCTGGCCAAGATGCCGCACCTGCTGGTGGCGGGTACCACCGGCTCCGGTAAGTCCGTTGGTATTAATGCCACGATTTTGTCGCTGCTGTACAAGGCCGACCCGCACGATGTGCGCATGATCCTGATCGACCCGAAGATGCTGGAAATGTCCGTCTACGAGGGCATTCCGCACCTGCTGGCGCCGGTGGTGACCGATATGCGCCAGGCCGGCCACGCGCTGAACTGGGCGGTGAACGAGATGGAGCGCCGCTACAAGCTGATGTCCAAGCTGGGCGTGCGTAACCTGGCCGGCTACAACGCCAAGATTGCCGAAGCGGCCAAGCGCGAGGAAAAGATCCCGAATCCATTCTCGATCACGCCGGATTCGCCGGAACCGCTGGAAAAACTGCCGACCATCGTCATCATCATCGACGAATTGGCCGACCTGATGATGGTCGTGGGCAAGAAAGTGGAAGAATTGATCGCCCGTATCGCCCAGAAAGCCCGTGCGGCCGGCCTGCACTTGATTCTGGCGACTCAGCGCCCATCTGTAGACGTGATTACGGGCCTGATCAAGGCGAACATCCCGACGCGTATTGCCTTCCAGGTATCGTCCAAGATCGACTCGCGCACCATCCTGGACCAGATGGGCGCGGAGGCGCTGCTGGGCATGGGTGACATGCTGTACATGCCGCCGGGTACCGGCCTGCCGATCCGCGTGCACGGCGCCTTCGTCTCGGATGATGAAGTGCACCGCGTGGTGAAGCATTTGAAGGAGCAGGGCGAACCGAATTACATCGAGGGCATCCTCGAAGGCGGCACGCTGGAAGAGGGTGGCGACGCCGCGATGGCGGGCGGCGGTGGCGAGGGCGGCGGCGAAGCCGACCCGATGTACGACCAGGCCGTGCAGGTGGTGCTCAAGCACCGCAAGGCCTCCATCTCGCTGGTGCAGCGCCACCTGCGCATCGGCTACAACCGCGCGGCGCGCCTGCTGGAGCAAATGGAACAGAGCGGCGTGGTGTCGGCCATGCAGTCGAACGGCAACCGCGAAATCATCGCGCCGACGGCGTCCGCCGAATAAGGATTTATATGAAACTGAAAATTGTTGCGGCCCTGGCCGCGGGCCTGTGCATTGCAGGCAGCGCCGGCGCGGCAGCGCTGGACCAGTTCAAGACCTTCGTCGCCTCGACCAAGTCGGCGCGCGGCGATTTCACGCAAAAGCTGATCAAGAATGTGGACGGCAAGGAAAAGGTGTCCCAGCCTGCCTCGGGCACTTTCCTGTTCGCGCGCCCCGGCAAATTCATCTGGACGTACCAGAAACCCTACGAACAGGTGCTGCAGGCCGACGGCGACCAGCTTTACGTCTACGACAAGGACCTGAACCAGGTCACCGTGAAGAAGCTGGGCGACGCGCTGGGTTCCTCGCCGGCCGCCATCCTGTTCGGCAGCAATGACCTGGAAAAGAACTTCACCCTGTCCGATGCCGGCGCCCGCGACGGCCTGGAATGGTTGAAGGCCATCCCAAAGACCAGGGACACCAGCTTCGAGCAAATCCTGATCGGCCTGAAAAACGGCGCCCCGGAAGCGATGGAGCTGAAGGACAATTTCGGCCAGACTTCCGTGCTCGCCTTCAAGAAATTTGAAAAAAATCCAGCACTGAACGCCACCTCTTTTAAATTCGTCATGCCGAAGGGCGCAGACGTCATCAATAATTGAGGTCATGGCCGACCTTTTTTCCAATGAACCACGCCAGCCACTGGCCGAATCGCTACGTCCCAAGACACTGGACGAGGTGATTGGCCAGCAGCACCTGCTGGGCGAAGGCAAGCCCCTGCGCCTGGCTTTCCAGGCCGGCAAGCCGCACTCGATGATCCTGTGGGGCCCGCCCGGCGTGGGCAAGACCACGCTGGCGCGCCTGACCGCCAACGCCTTCGACGCTTCCTTTATCGCGCTTTCCGCCGTGTTTGCGGGCGTGAAGGATATCCGCGCAGCGATGGACCAGGCGCAGCAGACGCTGGACCAGTATGGCAAGCACACCATCCTGTTCGTCGATGAAATCCACCGCTTCAACAAGGCGCAGCAGGATGCGCTGCTGCCCTTTGTCGAATCGGGACTGGTGACCTTCATCGGCGCCACCACCGAGAACCCAAGCTTCGAGGTCAACTCGGCATTGCTGTCGCGCGCCCAGGTCTATGTGCTGAAGTCCCTGAACGACGAGGAAATGCGCCAGCTGCTGGCGAAGGCGCAGAAGGCCGCGCTGCCGAATCTCGAATTCGAGGACGTGGCCGTCGATACCCTGATCGGCTTTGCCGACGGCGATGCGCGCCGCTTCCTCAACCTGCTGGAGCAGGCCGATACGGCCGCACGTTCGGCCCGCGTGCAGAAGATCGACGCCAAATTCGTCGAGAACGCAATGACGCTGAATGCGCGCCGCTTCGACAAGGGCGGCGACAATTTCTACGACCAGATCTCGGCCCTGCACAAGTCCGTGCGCGGTTCGAATCCCGACGCGGCCCTGTACTGGTTCTGCCGCATGATCGACGGCGGCGCCGACCCGCGCTACCTGGCCCGCCGCATCGTGCGCATGGCCTGGGAAGATATCGGCCTGGCCGATCCGCGTGCGCTGACGATGGTCAACGATGCCGCCGCCACTTACGAGCGCCTGGGCTCACCCGAGGGCGAGCTGGCGCTGGGCCAGGCCGTGATCTATCTGGCGATCGCCGCCAAGAGCAACGCCGGCTACAACGCCTTCAACGCCGCCATGGCTTATGTGAAGCGTGACAAGTCGCGCGAAGTGCCGGTTCACCTGCGCAATGCGCCGACCAAGTTGATGAAGGAACTGGGCTACGGCCACGAATACCGCTACGCCCACGACGAGCCGCACGCCTACGCGGCCGGCGAGACCTATCTGCCGGACGGCATGGCCGAACCGGGCTGGTACCAGCCCGTCCCGCGCGGCCTGGAATCCAAGATCGCCGAAAAACTCGCCTTCCTGCGCAAGCTGGACGAAGACGCCGGCAAGTCCTAAGGCTTCAGCGCCAGCCCCTCCAGCACCTTTTCAATGCCGTCCATGCCCTGGCGCATGGCGGTTTCGTCGAACGCGGAAAAGCCCATCACCAGTCCCGGCGGAGCCTTGTGCTGCACGCTGTAGAAGGAGAGGGGACGCGTTTCGATGCCGCCCCGGTGCAGCGCGGCCGCCACCTGGGCATCGCTGGCGTGCGCCGGCAGCAGCACTGTCGCATCCAGCCCGGTGCTGACGGGGATAGGCGAAAGCAAGCCATCGAAGCGCGTCTCGCACTCTTGCTGGAAATGCTGCGCGCGTTCGCCATACAGCAGTCGCATGCGGTGCACATGGCGCGCCATATGGCCTCCCGCAATGAATTCGGAGAGCACCGCCTGCTGGTGCAAGGGCGCATGGCGCATCGTCAGCGAAATGGCGGCGCGGCAGGGCTCCGCCAGCCAGCCGGGGACGACCATGTAGGCCAAACGCAGCGAGGGGAACAGCATCTTGCTGAAGGAGCCCATGTAGATCACGCGCTGGCCGGCATCCAGGCTTTTCAGGGCCGGCATGGGCTGGCCGTGGAAGCGGAATTCGCCATCGTAGTCATCCTCGATCACGGTGGCGCCGCAGGCTTCTGCCCAGGACAGCAGCGCAAGCCGCCGCTCCAGCGGCAGGCTGCCGCCCAGCGGTGTCTGATGGGCGGCCGTCACATAGGCCAGCCGCATGTCCGGCTGCACGGGCAGGGGCGGCTCGGTGCACAGGCCCTGCGAATCCACCGGCACGCTGACCACCTTGGCCCCGGCCGCCGCAAAAATCCGCGCCGCACCCGGATAGCCGGGATCTTCCATCAGCACACCATCGCCGGGATCGAGCAGCAGTCGCGCGCAGAGATCCAGCGCCTGCTGGGTGCTGGCGAAGATGATGACCTGGGCTGGTTCGCAGGCGATACGCTGCGAGAAGCGCAGGTAGTCGGCGATCGAGCGGCGCAGCGGCAGATACCCGGCCGCGTCGCCATAGCTCAATTCATTGGCCCAGCGCGTACGGCTGTAGCGGTTGGACAGCTGGCGCCACGTCGCCATCGGGAAGGCCGACAAGTCCGGCTGGTTGGGGCGGAAAGGGGCGCAGTGGCTGGTGCACGGGTTCCACTGGAAACGGACTGCAGCCGAGCAGCCGGCCGCGCTCGGACAGCTTGCCTGCGCCTGCAGCGCGAACCGGCTCGGCCGCGTCAGGCTTGATAGGCAGCGCAGGGGACACCCTGGTGCCGCTGCCGGTCGTGCCGGTCAGATAACCTTCGGCGATCAATTGTTCATACACAGCCAGCACGGTGCCGCGCGAAACGGCATGCTGGCGCGCGAAATCGCGGCTGGACGGCAGGCGCCGGCCCGGTGCGAAACGGCCCGACAGCACCGCGTCACGCAATTCGCTATACAGCCAGCGCTGCAGAGTGGTTCCTTGCGGACGTTGCCCCAGGCCTATCTTCAGTTCATTCGCACGTTTCACCACGAAGTGGCCTAATCAATATGTCGGTAAATGGGCATTCTAATTATACCGTATTGCCCTTAGGATCTTTAACTAGTGAAAGAACTCCTGGGTGCAATCATGAAACAACTGAAACTACTCCTTATTGAATCCAGCCCGCGCAAGGCCAACGCGAATGCCACCAGCGGCGCGCTGGGCAGGCGGCTGGTCGAAGCGATCAGCGCGCGCAGCGGACGGCAAGTGGAACTGGTCGAGCGCAATATAGGCGCGCAACCGCTGCCGGCCATGTCCGCAGAATACGCCGAATCGGTGCTGCTGCCGCCGGGCGAGGGCGCTGCCCGCTATGGCGATGCGCTGGCCGTATCCGACCAGTTGATCGCGGAGCTGAAGTGGGCCGATGTGGTCGTAATCGCATCGCCCGTGCACAATTTCACCGGTGCCCGCGTCGCTCAAGCTGTGGATCGACCATGTGCTGCGCAATAACGTCACCTTCCGCAATACGCCCGAAGGAAAGATCGGCCTGCTGGAGGACCGTCCGACGCTGATCGCCGTCTCGTCCGGCGGCGCCATGTTCCGCGACCCGCCGCGCCAGCCGGACTTTTTCCGTCCCTACCTGACGGCCGCGCTGGGCGTGATCGGCCTGCACGATATCAGCTTTGTTGCCGCGACCGGCCTCGCTTTCACCGAAGAACCGATGGCGCAGGTGCAAAGCCAGGCTGATGCCTGGATCGATGACGGCCTGGCCGCCTTCCTGCAGCGCTTCGAGAAGGCCGCTGCATGAGCCTTGCGCAGCACCCGTATGCCATTCCTATGGCGCAGGGTGGCGCCGCCCGCCTGCGCTATGTGGCGCCGGCAGCGGCACTCGCCTATCCATTCCTGCTGATGGCCTTCCATTATGCGGCGGGCCTGGCGCCGCAGGACCGCGGTGCCGTGTTGGTGGCAGCCGCCAGCTTGCTGGCGTCGATCGTCGTGCCTGTGGTGGCGCTGCTGTCCGCCATGCGCTACTTCGCGCTCACCAGCCCTTCCGAGGCCGACCTGATGGCGCGGCGCGTGGCGCTGGCGGCCGTTGCCGCGCCGCCGCTGTACGTGCTGGTGGGCGTGGCGACTTGGTTGATGGAGATGCCCGGCCTCGATACCTGGCTGGTGTCCGCCCTGTGGCTGGGCGCCATGGCGGCCATTGCGATGGCCGGCTCACGGCCAGCGTCCGTTGTTGCCTCCCGCTCGCGCATGGCGCTGGTGGTGGCGCACGGCGTAGCGGCAGCCCTGTTCATCCTGCTTTATCTGGGGCTGCACCTCGGGAACCACCTGGTCGGCCTCGTCGGCGAAGCGCAGCACACGGCCGTGATGAAGGCGTTGCGCCACTTCTACCGCTCGTCGTTGGGCGAGCCGCTGGTGCTGGGCTTGCTGTTCTTCCTGCTGGTCTCAGGCGCCGTGCTCGCCTGGGAGGGTTCCCGCCAGCGAGCGGACCGCTTCCGAGCCTTCCAGATCGCTTCCGGCGTTTATCTGCTGGTTGCGATCACGAGTCACGTCAACGCCGTGCTCGACCTGGCGCGTGTGGTGCTGAAGATCGATACGGACTGGGCCTTCGCCACCGGCGGGCCGGCAGGCCTGATTGCCGACCTGTGGAATATCCACCTGCTGCCTTACTACCTGATGGCCGTGTTTTTTGCGGTAGCCCATCCATTCTCTGGCTTGCGCGTCATCATGCTGAAGCATGGGGCGGAGCATCCCCTGGCGGACCGCATCATGATTGGCGGCGCCGTCTTCGCGGCCTTGCTTGCCATCATCATCCTCCTCGCAACGTGCGGCTTGCGCTTAAGTTTTGCTTAAGACAGCTGTTGCTTCCCAATCGCTACTGCTTTTAGAGGCTGGACAGTGACACTTCCTATGAGTATGATATTGTCATAGTTTTAACAAAAAATATATAAAAACTCGGGGGGTGTCAGAATGCAGGGGCAGCTCGTGGTTGATGGGGTCACGGTCCACGTGGAGGGCCATGGCCAGGATGCCATCGTGATGATCCACGGTTGGCCGCATGACCGGCGCCTCTGGGATGCACAGGTCGACGCATTGTCGCCGCATTATCGTTGCGTTCGCTTTACCTTTTCCAGTCCGCGCGGCAGCCGCGGACGCACGCTCGATGAAGTCTGCATGATGTTTGCACGTACTGTCGAACAGGTCAGCCCCCAGCGTCCGGTGGTATTGATGCTGAACGACTGGGGCTGCGTCTACGGCTATCAGTTTGCAATGCGCTACCCCGAGCTGGTATCGCGCATCATCGGCGTGGGTATCGGCGGCTCCAGCCAGGCATCGTTCCGCGGCGCGCTGGACTGGGGCGGCAAGCTCAAGCTGGCCTTGTACAAGATGCGTCTCTCCATGGCCGACAGCACACGCTCGCAGGCGCAGAAGGTGAGCTCTCACCTGAACTGTCCTTACGCCGTGGGTTGGTTCAATGATCATCCCGCACGCCGCGCGGCGCTGCCATTCAAGATCCGCTGGCCCATGCTGTTCATCTACGGGCGGCGCCGTCCCTTCCAGTTCCACACGCGGAATTTCGAACAGGCCGTGCAGTCCAAGCCGGGCAGCAAGGTGATGGCTTTCCGCAGCGGCCACTGGGTCATGCGCGAACAGCCGGACGCCTTCAACGACGCGGTCCTCGGCTGGCTGCAGACGCCGGTGCCGGTGGGCGAGCAAGTCATGCATTAGCAGGCGCCGCGGGCGGCATACACACGGCGGATCGATGATCCGCCCTACGCCCCGGTGGTCCCGCAAATTCCTCACCCGTGCCACCATCGCGCTTCGGTACGTGCGTAACGTTACAGCGTAGGGCGGATCATTGATCCGCCGTCTATGCGCCACCTGGAACGCAAACCAACGCCGCATTTCCCGCATTTCATTCCGTGTTTTCCGCACTTCGTCGCAACTCCATGGCAGGCAAGGGCGCCTTTACATACAGTGGAACCATACAAGCAGTACTTGATTCCACCGAACCCAAAGGAGAACATCATGAAAGCCCTGAAAAACTTCGAAGCCACCTTCGTTATCGCTGCCGCTCTGGCCATCGTAACCAGCTTCGCCACCGCCAAAGCCCCGATCGTCAAAGTCGCTGCTGATCCGGTTGTCGCAGTTGCTGCCGAAAAGATGCCTGTCGTGACCGTGAGCGCCAAGCGCCTGACCGCAGCTGAAAAATCCGCACTGATCTGATGGCTGGGCGTCGGAGGGCGTAAAACTCGTTAGAAGTGGCGTCATCTTGGTACAATTGCTCCTTTCGACATAAGCCGGCAATGCCATGATTGACATCCAACTTCTCCGTAAAGATATTGATACCGTCGCCGCCAGGCTGGCGACCCGCAAGTTCCAGCTGGACGTAGCTGGCTTCAATGCCCTGGAAGGCGAGCGTAAAGCGATCCAGATGCGCACTGAAGAACTGCAAAGCAAGCGCAATTCGCTGTCCAAGCAGATCGGCATGCTGAAGGGTAAAGGGGAAGACACCTCCGCCGTGATGGCCGAAGTGGCTGGACTGGGCGACGAGCTGAAAGCGAATGAAGCAGCGCTTGGCGTTGTGCAGGAAAAGATGTCGGCCTTCCTGCAGTCCGTACCGAACCTGCCGCACGAATCCGTGCCCGCAGGCGTTGATGAAACGGCCAATGTCGAAGTGCGTAAAGTGGGTACCCCGCGCAGCTTCGACTTCGAGATCAAGGACCACGTTGACGTGGGTGCAGCCCTCGGCCTCGATTTCGACACCGCTACCAAACTGACCGGCTCGCGCTTCTCCGTCATGAAGGGCGGCATCGCACGCCTGCACCGCGCGCTCGCGCAGTTCATGCTGGACACGCACACCGAAAAGCACGGCTACACCGAGTGCTACACGCCATACATGGTCAATGCCGATTCGCTGCTGGGCACCGGCCAGCTGCCAAAGTTCGAAGCGGACCTGTTCTCGGTGAAGAAGGGCGGCGCGGAAGGCGAGGGCGAGACCTTCTACCTGATCCCGACCTCCGAAGTCTCGCTGACCAATATGGTGCGCGACGAGATCGTGGCTGCCGATGCGCTGCCGATCAAGGTCACCGCGCACACGCCATGCTTCCGTTCCGAAGCCGGCTCCTACGGCCGCGACACGCGCGGCATGATCCGCCAGCACCAGTTCGACAAGGTGGAGCTGGTGCAGGTCGTGCATCCGGAGAAGTCCTACGAAGCGTTGGAAGAGATGGTGGGCCAGGCCGAAACGATCCTGCAGGCACTGGGCTTGCCGTACCGCGTGATGCAGCTGTGCACCGGCGACATGGGCTTCGGCGCCGCCAAGACCTATGACCTCGAAGTGTGGCTGCCGGCGCAGAACACCTACCGCGAGATCTCGTCGCTGTCCAACTGCGAAGCCTTCCAGGCCCGCCGCATGCAAGCCCGCTTCCGCAACGCCCAGGGCAAGCCCGAGCTGCTGCACACCCTGAACGGCTCCGGCCTGGCCGTCGGCCGCACGCTGGTCGCTGTGCTGGAAAACTACCAGCAGGCTGACGGCAGCGTGGTCATTCCTGAGGCCCTGCGTCCCTACATGGGCGGCGTCGAGCGCCTGACCGCAGCCTGACGGAAACTATTTTCAAGATTTGGCAACTTGCCCCTTCCTTTTTCGGACAACGCTGCTATAATCTTGGCTCTCAACGGCGACCACCGTTGCTAGCAGTACCTGGAGAGGTGGCAGAGTGGTCGAATGTACCTGACTCGAAATCAGGCGTACGTTAAATCGTACCGTGGGTTCGAATCCCACCCTCTCCGCCAGAATATTGTCTTGGCAAGTCCAAGAATGTCAAAGAAACCGCTGATTCCCGCTACGGGACAGCGGTTTTTTTGTTTTATATTGTCCAGCACTGCACGCCACAATCCACGAATTTTCGGGGGCCTGCACGGGGGCTTCTTCCGCAGGTTGGGGGCTTGTGCCTCAACAGTCAACGTAAGAGGCCCCTTGATTTCTGCCAGCGTATAGCCGGTCAACTGTTCGAATGCCGGGTTGACGTATCCGATCTTGTGTTCGCCGTCCTCGCAGCAGGTAATGATAATTGCGTTGACACTGGAGTAGAGCGCCGGTCACGGATTCGCAGTGCTTGGTCCGCGCGCTTTCTGGTCAGGGCGCAGTGATACAGGTATGTCGTGCGCTTAGCCGGGCAGGGTGACCTTATTGCTGGTCGAGGCGAACATATCGTAGCGCCGGATGATGCCCAGGCCGGCGCCCGGGGGGCGGGCGTGCAGTCGTAGCGGTTCCCCGGCGAGAAGGTATTCCTTGGCTCGTGGACTGACACATTTCCGCTGCATCGCAAAACTTACCGGAGCACGGCCGCACCTCAAAGGATAAGACTTGTCAGAAATCTTTACATCGAGAAAATTAAAATCGAGCCATTCCCCGCCAACTCTTTGAAAAGGATCAGTGTTTTCTTCCGGCACACAATATGCTTGTTCACCACCCGCTGGGTGCTGTTCCGATCGACATCAACGTGGAGGAAGAAATGAAGATATCTCAAAGAATCGCCAGCATTTTCAAAAACGGTGCAATGGTTGGCACAATTGCCGGTTACTTGCTTTGCGCAACAGCAAACGCGGTACCGGTTTCAGTCACGGTCGATGAAAACGGTGTCGGTATCGGGACGACGGGCCCCGGGACTTTACACGCCGACCCCGGACCAGGCGGTCTGTCATCGGTCCTCACCTATGGACTGCCATTCCAGACGGTCACGGGCGATGTTTTTTTGACGGACAATGGGCTGATTCTCGACGTCGTTCGCTTTAATGGCACCACGATTGCCTTCTATTCTGACAACGTCGACGGCGCTGATAGTCTTGCAGATACGCCGAGCCCACCCTTGAGCTTTTACACCAACGTTGTCTCCATTCCGGAGCTGGGCACCGAAACCGACAATGGCGCTTTTTATACGCCCACGGCTGGTCAGCCGGGATATATTTCCAGTGATTTTCAAGTGACCTATCACTTCATTAGCGATGGCTCTGCCGCAGTACCTGAACCGTCGGAAATTGCGCTGTTTGCACTGGGCTTGGGCTGCCTGATCGGATTGAAGCGAAAACCCGGTTAGGCTGTAATCGTTTGGCGTCATGTGGCGGTGTCATGTTCTCTATTACTTACCGTTGCCACTGAACCTCTTCTCTTGTTTGGAAAAAAATTTAAGTAGATCCTGCTCGCCGAGAGGGCGGGGATAGGCTCCATGCGTATATTGGACCTGCTCCCGCGTGGACACACTGTTTGGCGGCCACGATAGCTCAGTCTTAGAGTGGTCAGCGCTCGCTTGTGCGTAATAGGCATTGATTTCAAAGCAGGCAAGCGGCGCCCAGCGCCGTTGGAGCCGGCAGTTGGTGGCATGGGCGGCTAGCGCCGCCCTTTTCTTTCGCGAGGTCACGGTTGCGTAAAGGAGGCCGGGACTGTTCATTTGCATGCTGGTTTGCCCCGCGTCTATTGACCCGCCTTGAACTGCCTTGGCCGGCTCCGTCGAGCCAGGGAAGAATACGCATCGCCTTTTATGGCGTAGGTCATCTGATTGAGCCGACTAACGCCTGAGGCGGGGCAAAATCGGATGCAACGCACACAGTGACGTTCATCGATCGCTTATAGAATGGTGATCGTCCGCAAAGGGCGCGGAAGCGGAAGTTCAGTAAGGCTTGCGTTGGGATACGTAGAATCGCCGAAACGCCAGTGTCGAACGGGCTGAAAACAGTGCGATTTTTTCTGGTAGCTTGATCGCCAAGCTCGTGATTTTTTTCGGCCCCAAACGGCCTACATAGCCGTCACCTACCGTCCTGCTTCAGTCAAGCGGTCGCAGAAGTGTCGCAAACCTGTTGGTTCCCGCCAACGGATCTCCGAGCGCGTTGCCGCCGTCTCCGGCCATGGCAGCAGCTGTCACCCATCTGCAAAATCAGATTGTTCTCGATTCCCAAAATGTGCAGTCGCAATTTGCACACTACCCGATCATTTTTTCACTTGTTAAATTTTGACTGTCTGTTGCGGCTTGCTTGCTGCAACAGGGGCCTTGATTACAAGGCATAAAACGGTTGCGACATAAATCAATTAGAACGAGGAGTGAGACATGCACAACGTTTCCACGTTGGCCGGGCCCGTGTTTGCCCTGAAAACACGACTTCAATGTTTTTCTTCGAAACCCGCTCTGACAGCGGTTGCGGCCACGGTGCTTGGTCTTTCTTCGACGGTGGCGAACGCCAGTGGTATCCCGTTCGCGGGGAACCGACCCGAGAGCTTTGAATTCAGCACCAACTTCAAAGAACCGTATGACTCCTTCGGCCAGTACCTGCAAATCAACGACAACAATCGAGTCTTCAATGCGGCAGGCGACAAGGTTGACGGCCCTGGCGGACATACCGTGGTTGGATTGTCGTCCCGCCTGCATTACTTCAAGATCGACGCACTGCCAAACTGGGGATGGGTTGCCAGCGTAACGATTCCGGAAGTGCGCGTACAGAGCCGCTCGTTCTCGGCCAGCGGTATCGGCGATCCTTTGGTCGGCGGTTTGGCGTTCACTAATCCAGCACCGGGCATAACCACTGGACTTCAAGCCTATGTGCAGCTTCCCATTGGTCAGAAAGACGTCGCTACCGATACCTGGTCGTTCTGGCCATCGGTGTTCTACAACCAGTGGATAGACCGCGTCAATGTTGATCTTGTGGTTGGCGGCATCCTGCGCGGTACGACGAAGAAGACCGGTGTTCCCGACGTCGACCAAGGCAATACCGTTCACACCAACCTGCGCGTTGGCTACAGCCTTTCGCCTCCCACC
This sequence comes from Pseudoduganella sp. UC29_106, assembly GCF_044055365.1. Lineage (NCBI taxonomy): Bacteria > Pseudomonadati > Pseudomonadota > Betaproteobacteria > Burkholderiales > Oxalobacteraceae > Pseudoduganella > Pseudoduganella sp. UC29_106. The sequence continues at coordinate 2,067,924 of NZ_CP171977.1, forward strand.
GATCCATTTGCGATTCCTTTCCTGTCGCTCGACTATCAGCGCACGACCGAAACAAAGGTCAGGGAAACCGGTGCCACGGTGGCCAACTCGAACAGCCGCGAGATGGCGCTCGGTGTCGGCGTGCTTTTCCAACTGAAGCCGGGGTCGACTTCGATCTGGCGCAATCAGAAGACCTATGACCAGCTGTCGCTCCACTACTCCAAAGGTGTGAACGGCAGGAATACCACGGTCACTAACGGTCTCTTTCTCCAATACTGGCATTACTGGTGATGCGATATCCGCCTGGATCCAACATCTAACGTATTCAGACCCTGGGAATAATCATGAAAGAAAAAATGACTGAAGAATCGCGTCGCCGCTTTTTGAAACAATCCAGTGCTGGCCTGGCAGCCAGCCTTGGCACAGTAGGCGCCGGCTCCGCACTTGCTGCACAGGCTTCAAAGATGCGCTTCGACGCGGAGTATGACATCGTCGTAGTTGGCGGCGGGGGAGGCGGGCTGCCTGCGGCGCTCTTCTCTCGTTGGCATGGCAATAAGGTGCTGGTACTGGAAAAGGCCCCGACCCTGGGCGGGACTTCGTTCAAGGCCGCGTATTGGTACTGGGTCCCGAACAATGCCGGGATGCGTGCAGCCGGGATGGAGGACCCCAAGCCTGATTTCCTGCGGTATGTCGCACGGCTCACTGCTCCGCAATCATACGATCCGGAGCATCCGCGATTCGGACTGAATGAGTGGGAATACGCAATGTGCGAGGCAATCTATGACAGCGCCTCGCCGGCGGCCGAGCTGCTCGCGCAAAAGGGCGCACTACCTTACCGCCACATCGCAGAAGTGCCCGACTATTTCGCGGAGCTCGAAACCAAGGGCAGGAAAGGCCGCGTGCTGTTTCCTAAAGAAGGCTCGGCTTCGATGTCCGATGGCGGCCAGGTCGCTACGCGCACGCTGACGGCTGCGGCACGCCGCGACGGTGTCGTCATCAAGACGGGGCATCGCGTGGAGCGTGTGATCCAGAACGCCAAAGGTGCAGTTATCGGTGTTGAGGCCAGTACGGAAGAAGGGCAGGTTTTCCGTGCGCGAGCGCGCAAAGCGGTCATTTTCGCCACCGGCGGTTTTACGCACAATGCCGAACTGCGTAAGAACTTCCTCAACATGCCGCTGTATGGTGGCTGCGCGGCGCTCACCAACGAAGGTGATTTCGTCCGCATTTCCAGTTCACTTGGAGTGCAATTGCGGAACATGAACCACGCCTGGATGTGCCCGATCTCGCTGGAGAAGGCAATAGCGCGCGACGGTTCGATGTCCGGCATGTTCTCGAACGCAGGCGATTCGATGATCATGGTCAGCAAGGAGGGCAAGCGCGTCGTCAATGAAAAACTGCAGTACAACGAGCTCGCGCAGAAGTTCTTTGAATGGGATGGCCAGAAGGTCGAGTATCCAAACCTGGTATTGCTGTCGATCTGGGATCAGCGCGCGCAGCAACATAGTGCGAGCAATGAGTACGGCAGGATGATTGTTCCACCAGGTGGCGATGACCGCCACGTCATCAAGGGAGCCACGCTGGAAGAACTGGCGCGGAACATTTCGGATCGCCTGAAGAAATATCACGGTGTCATTGGCGGCATGACGCTGTCCGACGATTTCGTCAGCAACCTTAAGGCAAGCATCGCCAGGTTCAATGGCTTTGCACAGAACGGCAAGGACCTGGACTTCCAGCGCGGGGACCGGATCGTTGAGCACCTGTTCAATGGCGATGTCAAAGAAGAAGCGAACCGAAAGAACGCGACCATGTGGCCAATCAGTGAAACCGGCCCATACTACGCCGCGCTTGTTACTGGCGGAACGCTCGATACCAAAGGAGGTCCCAAGACCAATACTGATGGCCAGGTGCTCGACAGCCAGAACAAACCGATTCCAGGTCTTTATGGGGTGGGTAACTGCGTGGCTTCCGCTTCTGGCGGCGCGTACTGGGCTGGCGGCGCGACACTGGGCCCAATCATCGCATTCGCCTACCGTGCGGCGAACAAGGCCGCTGTAGAACCAGTCAAGACTGGCGAGCCGGTGACGCCGAGCGACGTGACGAGCAGGCCCGCAGCCTGATAACGCGGCGCCGCCACACGGCGGCGCCCTCTTCGAGAATGAGGAAGATATGACAAACCAATTTACTCCAACTGCAATGCTTCTTGCTGCCGTGTGCCTGATGCCTTTGGCGAGTGGCGCGGCCGATGATGTCACCGCGGGGAAAAACCTCGCGACCAATCACTGCGTCGCCTGCCATACGTTCGGGAAAGGCGAGCCTGCTGGTCAGGGGCCGAATCTGTTTGGAATTGTCGGCCGAAAAGCGGCATCGGCGGAGGGCTTTGCCTATTCCGAGGGCTTCCGGAAAGCGATGGCGAATCGGACCTGGGATCCCAAATTGCTGGACCAATGGCTGACAGATACTCAGGCAGTAGCGCCAGGAAGCGGCATGGTGTACTTCCAGGACGATGCCGCCAAGCGCGCGAAGATTTTGCGCTATCTGTCCTCACTGAAGTAGGGATCAAAATCTGTTTTTAGTTTAATGAACCAATAGAGGAAATCATGGAAGTAAAAGTTATGGCAGATGAGCAGCGAAAAGCCGTCGCCCTGGAATATCTGAAACGCCTTGATCGGAGCGAGAATTTCTTTGACTTGTTCGACGACCATGCCGAGGTGTACTTCCCGAAATGGGGTATCGCAAGCGGCCGCGCCCAATTCGAAAAACTGTTCATGGACCTTGGCTCAATCATCGCCAGGTTCAAGCACGACATGGCATACGTGAACGTGATCCAGCAAGGCGACACGGTCGTCGTCGAAGGAACCAGCTACGGTGCAACCAAGTCGGGTGTCGAATGGCGCGCGGGGCAGACGCAGGCGGGCCGTTGGTGCGATGTGTTCGAGATTCGCGACTTCAAGATTCAGCGTTGCTTCATCTACCTCGACCCGGATTACGAGAGCGCCGATACGGCGCGATACCCCTGGCTCGCGAAGTAGCAGGGCGCTGGCCTGCGTGATCCGAAACCGGAAAAAAAACACCGCTTCACATGGGCGGTGTTTTCTTTCGAGGCCGGGACTGCAGGGCCGCCTCATGGTAACAATATTGAGAGTTCCTGCGCTGCTTGCTGTAACACGGGCAGTACGTTGTGCTTCAGGGCCGGGATGTCGACGCGCGCGGCCTGCACACCAACATTCAACGCAGCCAGCACGGTGCCGGAGGCGCCCCGGACTGGCACCGCGATCGAACGCAATCCAATTTCAAGTTCCTCATCGTTGATGGCATATCCGTCCCGGCGCACGGTGTCCAGGATCGCCCGCAGCTGTTCATGATCCACCACGGTCTTGTCAGTCTTGGCAATGAGCCTGGTGCGCGCGAGATAGGCGTCCAGTTCTGCCCGCGGGAGATGAGCGAGCATTACCCGCCCAAGCGAGGTGCAGTAGGCCGGTAAGCGGCTGCCGGTATTGAGCGCCACCGACATCACGCGTGAAGTGGACGCGCGCGCAACATACAGGATTTCATCATCGTCCAATACAGCCAGGGAACTCGATTCGTTGAGCGTGCGGCTGATGTTGTCCAGGTACGGCTGTGCAGAGACCGTCAATGGCGTCGACGACAGGTAGGAATACCCGAGTGTCAGCACCTTGGGGCGAAGCGAGAAGTTGTTCAACTCGGCATCGACATAACCCAATTCACGCAAGGTATGCAGGCAGCGACGGACGGCGGCTCGCGGAATGCCTGTCTTTTGGCTAATGCTCGTGATGGTCTGAGGCTTGCGGGCATCGCTGAAGGCCTGTAGCACGGCCAATCCGCGCGCCAGCGACGTCATGAAACTTGGATCGGTTAGCGCGTCGATCTGTTCGGAGATGGTCGCTGCGCATTCAGCATCAGCAGTAGGAAGTGAAGTGACTTTTGACATGAGCTGATTTTAATGCAGGGAATTGCCTTGGCCGGTGGTTTTTTCTTGACCATGGCAGATCTCGGCTCTACACTGGTTGTGCGGTGATCGATTTTTTGTGCGATTATCGCACAAAACACGACTGAGAGCTAAACCATGATTGATAAAACATTTGAATCGCTGGAGAGAGCGGTGGCTGACATACATGACGGGGCCACCGTCATGATCGGCGGATTCGGCAATGCAGGCATGCCGTCAGCGCTAATCGATGCGTTGATAGCGCAAGGTGCGCGCAACCTCACAATCGTCAACAACAACGCGGGCAACGGCGAAACTGGCCTGGCTGCCCTGCTTAAAGCGGGCCGCGTGCGCAAGATCATCTGTTCCTTTCCTCGCCAGGCAGATTCGCATCATTTCGACGCTCTTTACCGTGCCGGAAAGATCGAACTGGAGCTGACACCGCAAGGCAGCCTGGCTGAACGAATCCGCGCTGCCGGCGCAGGCATCGGCGGCTTCTTCACTCCCACTGGCTACGGCACGCTGCTGGCCGAGGGCAAAGAGACCCGCGTCATCAACGGCCGAAATTACGTGCTCGAATCCCCAATCAGTGCGGACTTCGCATTGATCAAGGCACTGAGGGGAGATCGTTGGGGCAATCTGGTTTATCGAAAAACCGCCCGCAATTTTGGCCCGATCATGGCGATGGCGGCAAAGACGACGATCGCCCAGGTGCAGGATGTGGTAGCCCTGGGTGAACTTGATCCCGAGGTTATTGTCACGCCCGGCATCTTTGTACAGCGTGTTGTGAAGGAGTCAGTATGAGTAACCGTTACACACGCGAACAGATGGCAGCGCGCGTCGCGCAAGACATTCCTGAAGGTGCTTACGTCAACCTGGGCATAGGTCTGCCGACCAGGGTGGCCAACTATCTGCCGTCCGACCGTGAAGTGTTCCTGCATAGCGAAAATGGCTTATTGGGGATGGGCCCCGCGCCGGCCGCAGGGGAGGAGGATGACGACTTGATCAACGCGGGCAAGCAGCCAGTGACGCTGCTGACTGGCGGTGCTTTTTTTTCACCACGCTGATTCGTTTGCGATGATGCGGGGCGGTCATCTGGACGTTTGCGTGCTGGGTGCCTTCCAGGTTTCGATCAAGGGCGACCTGGCCAACTGGCACACCGGTGCGCCCGATGCGATTCCGGCGGTTGGGGGCGCTATGGATCTGGCGCTCGGCGCCAAGAACGTCTTCGTCATGATGGACCACCAGACCAAGACCGGTGAAAGCAAGATTGTGGAAACCTGCAGTTATCCGCTCACTGCGATGACTTGTGTCAGCCGTATCTACACCGACATGGCAGTGCTGGATGTCACCGCCGACGGCCTCGTTGTGCGTGAAATGGCGCCGGGACTGACGTTCGACGAACTGCAAGCCGCGACTGCGGCGCCTCTGATCAAAGGAAACATACAATGAAAGACGCATTTATCTGCGACGCCATCCGCACGCCGATCGGACGTTACGGCGGTTCCCTGCAAGGTGTTCGTGCCGACGATCTCGGCGCCGTTCCGCTGCGCGCCCTGATCGAGCGCAATCCAGGCGTGAAGTGGGAGCAGGTCGACGACGTCATTTACGGCTGCGCCAATCAGGCCGGGAGGACAATCGCAACGTAGCGCGCATGTCCCTGCTGTTGGCCGGCTTGCCGCAGACGGTGCCGGGAACGACGGTCAACCGGCTGTGTGGCTCCGGCATGGATGCAGTTGGCACCGCGGCACGTGCCATCCAGGCCGGCCAGGCTGAATTGGTGGTCGCCGGCGGCGTGGAGTCGATGACGCGCGCGCCATTCGTCATGGGCAAGGCCGATAGCCCGTTTTCGCGCAGCGCGAAGATTGAAGACACGACCATGGGCTGGCGTTTCGTCAACAAGGCTTTGAAAGAAGTCTATGGAACGGAGACGATGCCTGATACGGCCGAAAACGTGGCAACAGACTACAAGATCAGTCGGGAAGATCAGGATGCCTTCGCTTTGGCGAGCCAGAGCAAGGCAGCTGCGGCCATCGGAAACGGCAGATTCGACCAGGAGATCGTGCCTGTCACGATCCCGCAGAAGAAGGGCGACCCTTTGGTATTCAAGGTAGACGAGCATCCGCGTGCGACGACGCCGGAAGCATTGGCCAAGCTGAAGGGGGTTGTTCGCCCCGATGGGACAGTCACTGCCGGCAACGCATCGGGTATCAACGATGGCGCTTGCGCTGTGCTGATCGCGAGCGCTGAAGCGGCGGAGCAAAACGGCCTGAAACCGTTGGCCCGCATTGTCGGAATGGCGACTGCCGGCGTAGCGCCTCGCGTCATGGGCATTGGTCCGGTGCCGGCGGTACAAAAGCTGCTGCGCCAGACCGGCCTGACGCTGGAGCAGATGGACGTCATTGAACTGAACGAAGCCTTTGCGGCTCAAGGGCTGGCTGTGCTGCGCGAGCTGGGTCTGCGCGACGACGATCCACGCGTGAATCCGAATGGGGGCGCCATCGCTTTGGGGCATCCGCTGGGCATGAGTGGCGCACGCCTGGTCACAACCGCAACATATCAACTGCATCGCCACGGCGGCCGTTATGCATTGTGCACCATGTGCATCGGCGTAGGGCAGGGCATCGCCTTGATCATTGAACGAGTCTGATATGCGCGACGCGGCAGCGTTCGATAATTTTCATCATACGAGGGTAAATTATTCAATTTAGAACGCCGCAACTGCTCGTTATACTGGTGTTTAAGTGTTGTCGAGTCGCCGCCTTGCCAGCACTTGCTATTGGATTTTGGATAACTCAGCAAATAACGAATTTAGAAGATTAAAGCTGTCGACGGCATCCAGATTACTGGGCCGTGAAAAGCTCGGTGGAATGCGAAGTGGAGGGCTCAATCCCTTCGCGCGCATTCAGCCGGGTGAGGAGACCTGATGGACCGCTTTCTATCAATCGAAGCATTCGTAACAGTTGCAAAAGCAGAGAGTTTTGCCGAAGCCGCCCGGCAATTACGCGTCTCGAAGTCGGTAATTACGACACGCGTGCAGCAGTTGGAGGATTACGTAGGGGCGCCCCTTTTCCATCGAAATACCCGCAACGTCAGGCTATCCGAAATTGGCCAGGCGTTCTTCGCCGAATGTAGTGATCTCGTCTGCAAGACCGAAACAGTCGTAGACCAGATGCGGGAGCATAAAGGGTCGTTCGCAGGTCAATTGAAGATTCATGCGCTCCCCGGTTTCGTGCTGGGGCATCTGGCGGCTTATATTTGCGAGTTTCAGGAGCAGTACCCGGAAATTGAGCTTGAAATGTTCGTTAACGATGCGGTTGTAGACCCGATCAGGTCAGGCGTCGATTGCTCTCTCCAGATTTTCTATCCTCCGTCGGAAGAGTTGATTGCCCGGCGTGTCTTTCCAGTGCGGCGGGTGTTTGTGCGTCCCCGGCTTATCTGGAACATCACGGGGTGCCGAGAAATCCTCGTGATCTGCATGAACATATGGTCGGGTTGTATTCCGGTTACCCGACGCGTGATCGCTGGAACTTCCACCAGGGCGACGAAAGAGTCGAGCTGGATCTCAGACCCTCATTTCGCAGCAATAGCGTCCACCTGCTCAAGGAGTATGCCCTTGAAGGCGGCGGCATTGTTTGCCTGCCGACGCTGGTAGCATCGGCCGGTCTGCTGGAAGGCAAGCTTCAGCTAGTGCTGCCTGACTGGCAGCTGTCCTCCTTCTGGTTGTCCATCGTTTATCCGCGCAGCCATCGAGGTGGAGTAAAGCTCAGCATGTTTGCCGATGGTCTCCTCGCGCGCTTTTCCGGCGAACCGCCATGGGATCGGGCGCTGAAAGAGAAGGGCCTGTTGTCCGAAAGTCAAATGGACTAGTACTGACCGGCATCGGTACTTCCCGCGCCAGTCCAGACACGATTATTCGAAAAGGCCGAATGATCTGATCTGCGTTCGTCGTCTACTCCGGTGACTTAGCGGGCCTAGACTAATCGCTCAACCCTGCTTCTTCAGCTTCGTATAGGCGATGACGGCGTGATCAAACATATAGTGATGTGGAAGCTCAAGGAGCCCAGCGAGGGCGAATGCAGGGGCGCAAACGCGCTGCAGGTGAAAGCCTGGCTGGATACCTGCTCCGACCTGGTGCCGGGAATCAGGCGATTCGAGGTCGTGGTTGCGCAGGAAGACATGGAGGCGACATGTGATGTGTTGCTCATTGCTGAATTCACCTCGCCTGAAGCTTTAGCTGCATACAACGGCCATCCGGATCATCTGGCGTTAAAGGCGCGTGTGGCGCCGCTGCGTGAGAGCCGCCAGTGCTTCGATTATGTCTTTGATGTGAATTTACCGCTGCAGCACGCGGGTGCGGCTGCATTGGCCGTTCGCCCGTAATGCTAGCTGGGTTTGTTCTGAAAATCCGAACAAGCCGACCGGCAAGTGCCTACTACTCTCGCCAATAGGCCCTGCATATACTGGGTTCAGTAAGAAAAATAATCTTTAACGATTCTGTTCTAACGGAGACTAACGTGGAATACACGACCAAATTCGGCTCGCTCAGCATTACGAAAAAGGCGGCGTGCAAATCATCAACGACGATGCCAAACACTATGCATTCTCCAACTGCTTCGAAATTGCCAACATATCGAAAGCATACGAGAAAGTGGTCTTTGGTATCAATCAGATCTATGTCCTGGAAGTCCTCCGTACTGAAGGCACATCGCCCTGGTTCACCTGTGCGCATGACGAATTTGCACTGTGCATGGATAAGGAAGTCGATATTCATCTGATCAGCTCGATCCTTCACAACAGATCGGGGGATGCCGATAAAAACGGTGCTGTGATTGTTGCCGGCGAGCCGAAAAGGAGCGGCTATGGGATGGATGCGCCTGAAGCGCGGCCATCAAGCGCTGCTGCCTGCAAATACCGCTTATCAGTTCCGTGCCGCAAAGCCTGGCGTTGTCTGTTCTCCAGACCTGCAAAGGGGATCTTTCAGTCGAAAAGTGGGCTGACATTTGCCAGGCGGCCTGACCCCCCAAAATCAAGAAGGAGACAATCAATGGACATCGCAGTCAAGTTTCAATCCACGGCCACCGAACCGCATCCGGTATATGGCTACAAGGCTTTCCACCTCGGCGCTTTCACCTTTGAGCGCGACGAATATTTCGCTCACATCCATTGGTCGACCGCAGAAGAGAAGCCCGCTTCGCACACCATGGATATTGGTGATTTCCTTCGCGCGCTGATGCGCGACGTGGGCTGGGGCTTCTTCTACGGCTGGGTAAATTTCGATGACGTGTTCGGCACCACCAATCATTACAAGACGATTGACGTCTTCGCCGGCACGTATAACGGCGCCTACAAGAAAGCCAATGTGGATCTGCTGCAGAACTTCCCCACCGAAGAAGTGCGCGTGACGTTTGTCGATATCCTGGAAAACTGGACCAACGCCGGCTTTGACCCATATGCCGCACCACAGGAAACGGGTACGCCATATGGCCGCAAGAACGGCGACAACCTGAGCGCTGTCCGGCGCGTGCGGCAGCTGGCCGACCGATGCGTCGGCCTGAAAGACGATTTGGGCATGCGCACCGACAGTGCAGGCTATCCGATTAACCGCGCATTCGCGGATGTGCCGCAGGATCCGCCGGAACTGCATCCCGAGCCTGGCTTCGAAAACGAAGTGCACGCGTTTAACCTGTTCGCCTATCTTTCGCGTTCAGACGTGGTCTGGAACCCGTCATTTACCTCGGTGGTCAAGCACAGCTATATGTGTCCTACCACTGAAGAACATAAGCTGCCGATCATCCACGGCAACGATCGTGTGGAGTGGTTCTTCCAGATGTGCGACGAGATCACCTGGGACTGTGGAGACAAACTGACGGCCGAGCCGCGTGCCCGCGTCGTGATGAAGGCAGGCGATATGGCGGCAATGCCGGCCGACTGCCGCCACCAGGGCTTCTCGCCCAAGCGTTCGATGCTCCTGGTTTGGGAGAACGGATCGCCGCAGGTGGTGTACGACATCCAGGAAGGCCGTGCGCCCATCAATCCTGTTTCGTTCTAAAGCCGCTTCCTGATGCCAGCATTGCCTCGCGGACGGTTTCCATCCGTGAGTGGGCTCGTCTCAGCACATTGAAAACAATACGGAGTTACTCATGCAAACCCAACTTTTCATCAACGGCAGATCATTCCAGCGGAGGACGGCGCGACCCTTCCCACGCTGAATCCGCACGACAATTCCGTAATTGCCAATGTCTCCATGGCTGGTAAGGCGGATATTGATAAGGCGGTGGCGGCCGCAAACAAGGCTTTTCCAAAATGGTCGCGCATGGCCGCCATGGAGCGTGGCCGCCTGCTGTTGAAGCTGGCTGATGCGATCGAAGCCAACGCCGACGAATTGGCGCGGCTGGAGTCGTTGGACACCGGTCACCCACTGCGCGACACCCGCAACCTGGATGTGCCGCGTACGGCCGTCACGTTCCGCTATTTCGGTGGCATGGCCGACAAACTGGAAGGTACGGTTATTCCGGTGGAAGCAGGCTTCCTGAACTACATGTTGCGTGAACCGGTGGGCGTGGTCGGCCAGGTGGTGCCTGGAACTTTCCGCTCATGTTCACCAGCTGGAAGATGGCGCCGGCGCTGGCGGCCGGCAATTGCATCGTGATGAAGCCGGCAGAACTTACGCCGCTGACCACCTTGCGTATTGCCGAATTGATGGCCGAGGTTGGCTTCCCGGAGGGCGTCGTCAATATCGTCCCGGGCCTTGGCCATGTTGCAGGTCAATACCTGGCGGAGCACGAGGATGTCGCGAAGATTGCGTTTACTGGCTCCACCGCCACTGGCCGCCGGATCGTCCAGGCCTCCGCGGGCAATTTGAAAAAGGTCCAGCTGGAGCTCGGTGGCAAAGGCGCCAACATCGTCTTCGGCGACGCCAACATTCAGGCAGCGGTGCAGGGCTCGGCATTCGCGATCTTCCACAACCAGGGCCAGGCCTGCATCGCCGGTTCGCGCCTGGTCCTGCACAAGTCCATCGCCGACGAGTTTACGGAGCGATTCGCCGCGCTGGCAGCATCCATCAAAATCGGCGATCCGCTGGATCCGACCACTGAGCTCGGCCCGCTAACCTCGCTGCAGCATCGCGACCGCGTGCTGTCGTATGTCGAGGTTGCCCAATCAGAGGGCGGCAAGCTGGTATTGGGCGGCAAGGTTCCCTCTCGCGCGGACCTTGCAGCTGGCTGCTATGTCGAGCCGACTATCGTCAAAGCGAAACCGGGTGACCGGGTTAGCCAGGAAGAGGTGTTCGGTCCGTTCGTCACCGTCACCACCTTTGAAACGGACGAGGAAGCGCTGGCAATCGCCAACGGAACCGAGTATGGACTGGGTGGTGGGCTGTGGACGAATAACCTGACCCGGGCACATCAAATTGCGCGTGAAATGAAGTCCGGCATGGTATGGATTAACTGCTACAAGCGCGTCAATCCGGCTTCTCCGTTCGGTGGCGTAGGCAAGTCCGGGTACGGCCGCGAAATGGGCTTCGAAGTCATGCGTGAATACACGCAGGCCAAGTCCGTGTGGGTCAACGTGGACGCCAACCTGCCGCCGTACTACCCGCGTTAAGCGCCATATCAAACCTTGAAATTCGCATTGGAATAATCATGATGTCGTTGCCAAGTTTCACGTTTGACAGCCGGTTTCCCCGTGTGGTGTTCGGGGCTGGAAGCATGCAGCACCTTGAACGTGAGATTGCGTTGCTCGGCGCCACTCGTGCACTCGTTCTGTGCACCCCGGAACAGCGTGCGAGCGCTGAAAAGGTGCAGGCAATCATTGGTCCGCGGTGCGCGGAATCTTCGACCGGGCGGTCATGCATGTCCCGATCGAGACCGCTCGCGAAGCCGTGGCCATGGCCAGGAAGCTTGACGCCGATTGCGCCATCGCGATTGGCGGCGGTTCTACTACCGGCCTGGGCAAGGCCATCGCGTTGGAGTCTTCCATACCGATCCTCGCCATTCCCACGACGTATGCCGGCAGCGAAATGACGCCAATTTACGGCATCACCGAGAAGGGCATCAAAAAGACGGGGCGCGACGCCCGTGTCCTGCCCAAAACGGTTATCTATGATCCTGAATTGACGGTGAGTCTCCCGCGCATGCTCTCGGCAACAAGCGGCATCAATGCCATTGCCCATGCTGCCGAGGGGCTGTATGCACGCGACACTAATCCAATCCTTTCCTTTTTTGCCGAGGAGGGCATAGCGGCCTTAGCGCAAGCTCTGCCAAAAATTGTAGAGAATCCGTCCAATATCGAGGCGCGGGCCCATGCGCTGTATGGGGCTTGGTTGTGCGGGACAGTCCTTGGGAATGTCGAAATGTCGCTTCACCATAAGCTGTGCCATACGCTTGGCGGCAGCTACAACCTGCCGCACGCAGAGACCCATACAGTCGTACTCCCTCACGTGCTCGCGTTCAACGCTGCCGCCGCGCCGGAGGCCATGGAGAGGATTGCCCGTGCGCTCGGTGCAGAAGATGCCGCGCAGGGTATGCATGCGCTTGCACTCAGCCTCGGCGTTCCAATGGCGCTGAAATACATTGGGATGCGCGAGGAGGACCTGGATCGCTGTGCACAGATCGCCAGCGAGAACGCTTATTGGAATCCTCAACCAATCGACCAGGCATCAATCCGGAAACTGCTGGATGACGCTTACTCTGGGCGCCAACCCGGAGGTTGATCAGCGCCGCAACCCACGCCTTAAGCCATTCTAAAAATATGCGCACCGATGCGCGGGCAATCACAGGAGGAGACATGAAAGGGTTTAATCAACGACGCCGCCGTGTACTGCAAAGCGCTGGTGTCGCTGCAATGCTTAATGCGGTCGGCATGAAGTCCGCGTTCGCAAGTGCAAAGGAAGTTCGCATTGGCTTCGTATCGCCTCAGACTGGCTCGCTCGCTGCTTTCGGTGAAGCGGACAAATGGGTGATCGCTGGGCTGCAGAGCAAGTTCCAGGCGGGTATTCAGGTGGGCGGAAAAGTCCTGCCTGTCAAAGTGATTGTGAAGGACAGCCAGTCTTCCCCTAACCGGGCTGGCGAGGTCGCTAGCGACCTTATCCTCAAGGACAATGTCGACCTGATCCTTGTGTCGTCCACTCCGGAAACTGCCAATCCTGTTTCCGATGCGTGCGAGCTGAATGAGGTGCCGTGCATCTCCACTGTCGCGCCCTGGCAGCCATGGTTCTTCGGCCGTGGCGGAAACCCGATAAAGGATTCAAGTGGACATACCATATGTTCTGGGGGCTTGAAGATGTTATCGCCAACTTTACCAATGGCTGGAAGAGCCTTCAGACAAACCACAAGGTAGGTGGACTCTTTCCTAACGACGGTGATGGCAATGCGTGGGGTGACAAGGATCTCGGCTTCCCCAAGGCCCTGTCGGCGCAAGGCTTCAGCCTGACCGACCCGGGCCGCTACCAGAACATGAATCAGGACTTCTCGGCACAGATCGCGGCGTTCAAGCGCGACCGTGTCGAGATCGTCACCGGTGTGATGATTCCACCTGACGCCAAGACTTTCCTGACCCAGGCGCGGCAGCAGGGCTTTAAGCCGCGCGTGGTAACACTCGGGAAAGCACTGTTATTCCCTGCGGCGATCGATGCCTTGGGTGACCTTGGCGACGGCTTGACAACGGAAGTGTGGTGGTCGCCCTGGCATCCATTCAAATCGACCATCACTGGGGTGGATGCGAAAGGCCTGTGTGCCGCGTACGAAGACCAGACCAGGAAGCAGTGGACACAGCCGCTTGGCTTCTCCCATGCGCTCTTCGAAGTCGCGGTGGATGCATTGCGCCGCGCGAAGTCCGCCGAGCGCGCGGCGATTCGCGATGCGATCGCGGCGACCAATATGACTACCATCGTCGGCCCGGTAAAGTGGGGCGGGGCGGGGCCATTCAAGAATGTGTCCAAGACGCCTTTGGTGCTGGGGCAGTGGGTCAAAGGGAAGAAATACAAGTACGAGTTGGCCATTGTCGATTCGGCTGCCAGTCCCGCCATCCCGACCAATGGCCAGCTGCGGCTGATAGCCTGACTCTGCCGCCGGAACGGCGGCATCCCATTACCTGAATATGCCGGCCTGAAGGTTGGCAGGGTTCTTCATGACCGCACTTCTTAGTATCGAGGGTGTTAGCAAGAGCTATGGAGCGTTGAAGGTTACCGACAACGTTTCGATGAGCGTCGCTGAAGGCGAGACGCTCGGCATCCTTGGCCCGAACGGGGCTGGCAAGACCACGCTGTTCAACGTGATCTCGGGGACGTCAGGCCCGACAAGGGGCGCGTGCTGTTCGGCACTACGGACATCTCCAAATCCCCGGCGCATCGGCGCTGCCGGGCCGGTATCGGTCGATCTTATCAAGTGCCTCAGCCCTATGGGGCGATGACCGTGTTTGAGAACTGTCTGGTCGCCGCAACTTTTGGCGCCGGCTTGCCGGAGACGGACGCATATCCAGTGTGTATCGATGTGCTGGAAAGACAGGATTGCTGGGCAAAGCGAACAAGCTCGCTGGCGCCTTGCCTTTGTTGGACCGCAAGCGGCTGGAACTTGGCGCGCGCGCTATCGACGAGACCCAGGCTCCTGCTGCTCGACGAAATTGCCGGCGGGCTGACCGAACATGAGGCGAGGACGCTGGTCGACGAAATCAAAGCAATCAAGGCGCGGGGAGTAACGATGATATGGATCGAACACGTCGTCCATGCATTGCTTGCCGTGGCCGACCGGTTCGTCGTCCTTAACTTCGGCGCGGTGCTTGCCGAGGGGACGCCCACTGCAGTGCTCGAGAACCCCGAAGTCAGGCGCGTCTATATGGGAATGGAAGTATGAGCGCGCTACTGAAAATTCAGGAGCTAACCGCGTTCTATGGCGATTTCCAGGCCCTTTTTGGCGTCGACTTTGAGATTGCGGCAGGCGAAGTGGTTGCGCTGATCGGCGCCAATGGTGCGGGCAAGTCGACTCTCCTGAAGTCGATCACAGGCTTGCTTAAAGCACCGAAGGATTCCGTTCGCTTCGCAGGGGAGGCCATCTCAGGCCTGGCTCCAGGGAAGATCGTTACAAAAGGCATTGCGATGGTGCCGGAAGGGCGACGTCTTTTTCCAAGCCTGTCGGTGGAAGAGAATCTGATGATCGGCGGCTATAGCCGGCGGCCTGGGCCGTGGAATCTCGAAGCCGTCTACCGCTTGTTTCCTGTTTTACGCGAGCGCCGCCGCCATCCTGGCACCGAGCTGTCTGGTGGTCAGCAGCAGATGGTCGCGATCGGCCGCGCGCTGATGAGCAACCCCTCGCTGCTTATCTGCGACGAGATATCCCTGGGGCTCGCTCCAATTATCGTCAAGGAGATATACGACGCGCTGCCGGTGATTACGGAAGGCGGACTTAGCGTGATTGTTGTGGAGCAGGACGTGGCGACTGCCCGCAGCGTATCGCATCGGCTTTACTGCATGCAGGAGGGGGCGGATTTCCCTGACCGGCAAATCGCAGGACGTGACCCACGATCAAATTTCGCAGGCCTACTTTGGCCTTTGACCGGAGAGCTATTCATCATGTGGAGCTGGATTCACACGCTGTTGCAGGGACTGATGCTGGGTGGCCTGTATGCCATGTTTGCCGCTGGCCAGTCACTGATGTTTGGTGTCATGCGGCTGACTAATACGGCCCATGGCGATTTCACGATACTGGCCGCTTTCGCTGCTTTTTCATTGCTCGCTGCGACCGGCCCACACGGCGCGGCCGCGAGTATTGCAGTCGTGCTCGCCTTGCTCCCGCTCGCCTTTGTGTTCGGCTACGGCTTGCAAAGACTGGTGCTGAATGGAACGCTTGGCAAGGATCCGCTCCCTTCGCTGGTCGTGACATTTGGGATCTCCATTGTCATTCAGAACGTGCTGACGGAAGTCTTCACCTCGGACCCGAGAGCTATCGATATCGGCGCCTTGGGAACCCAGAGCCTGAGTCTGGGGGAGAACTTGTCGGTCGGAGTCCTGCCGTTGGCGGACCTTCCTGATCGCGGTGCTTGTCATCGCCGGCTTGCAATGGCTGTTTGGAAGCACGGCGCTTGGGCGCGCATTCCGAGCCACTTCGGATGACCAGGATGTCGCTCAACTGATGGGTCTGGATTCACGCCATGTCTATGGTCTAGCGACCGGCCTCGCGTTCGTATTGGTTGCCATTGCAGGAACGTTGCAAGGGACTCGCACGACGTCTCACCAACGGATGGCCCGGCGCTTCTGCTGTTAGCGTTCGAGTCCGTGATCATCGGCGGAATGGGGTCGTTCTGGGGGACGTTTGCAGGCGCCCTGACTCTTGGCGTCACGCAGAGCATTGGCGCACGGCTTGATCCAGGTTGGGGCATCTGGTTCGGCCATATCGCATTCTTGCTGATGCTGGCATTCAGGCCTCAAGGACTGTTCCCCAAGACCCGGTAATTGCCATTGCCGGCACCTTCTGACGCAGAATTCATTATGAAAAACGAACACTATACGGTTGTCAGGACCAGTCGCTCCAGCCAGGGCGCCCTGATCGCAGGGGCGCTGTTGCTTGCAGTGGGATGCACCCTGCCCTGGTGGGGGGAATCCAGCTGGATGCGCGAATTTAACCAGATTGCCTGCTATTTCATTTTCGCGAGTATGTGGAATCTGCTGGCCGGCTATGGCGGTATGGTCTCAATCGGGCAGCAAGCCTATCTTGGCCTGGGCGGCTATGTGATGGTCATTCTTGCCAACCTCTGTGGCGTCAATCCGTTTGTCGCCATTCCTGTTGCAGCAGTCCTGACGGCGCTGGTGGCGATACCGGTTTCCAGGCTCGCGTTCCGACTAAAAGGCGGCTATTTCGCGATTGGCACGTGGGTAATAGCGGAAGTGCTCCGTCTTTCATTTGCCAACCTGACGGTGGTAGGCGGTGGCTCCGGCACTAGTCTGACCGCGCTTGCCGGGATTGAGCGTGCAACGCGTGAGTCCGTGACCTTTTGGATGACATTCGCTGCAGTCGCTGTGACCATCGCTTTGACGTACTTCTTCCTTCGCAGTAAGCAGGGGCTGGCGTTGATGGCTATCCGCGACAGCGAGACCGCCTCGGAATCGCAAGGGATTGATGTCAGGCGCGTCAAGCTGGGAGTCTTATGTTGTCTCGGCGTTCGGCGCCGGCCTTGCGGGTGCTCTGTATTTTCTCGGCAATCTGCGGATATCACCGGACGCCGCTTTCGCTGTGAACTGGACGGCATTCGCAATCTTCATGGTGATGATCGGTGGCTTGGGGACGATCGAAGGCCCGATCGTGGGAGCGGTGATCTTCTGGGCGCTAAACAAATTCTTCTCGGATTACGGAACCTGGTACCTGGTCGGGCTGGGGCTGTTGGCAATCACGGTCACGCTTGTGTTCAAGCAGGGATTGTGGGGATACCTGCAAGCGCGATTTGACTGGCGCGTATTCCCGGTTCAGCGTCGGCTGGCAATGAAGCAGTCGAGTGCACTTGTACAAACCCTCGACGGGGCACCGGTTAAAGCTTGACATGCCGAGCAAATCTCGCATGCAAGCGCGAGCCCATCAACTTTACGCAATCGCAAACAAGGATTCTTCAAATGGAATACGACTTCACCCACATTGTTACTGATCCTGATTCGGTGACTGACATCGTCCTGGCTGCCATGAGCAATACAGCGGATGCCCGCCTGAAGGAAATCATGTCAGCCCTGATCCGTCACAGCCATGCATTCCTGAGGGAGGTGAACTTGACGGATGACGAGTTTGAGCAGGGACTTGATTTCATCCGGAGGGTAGGGGGCGCCTGTTCGGATAGCCACAACGAAGTGGTCTTGCTTTCCGATGTGCTCGGCCTCTCGACACTGGTGAAATCCATCAACAACTCCAATACGCCGGAGGGCACTGGCGGAGCGTTGCTTGGCCCGTTCTATCGAGCCAACTCGCCTAAATACTGATCAGGTGACTCGATCGCCCAGAGTGGCACACCTGGCATGCTGTTGTACGTCAACCTTCGCGTGCTCAATACCCGAAATGAGGTGGTGCCAAACGCGATGGTCGAGGTCTGGCAGGCCTCACCAGTTGGGATGTATGAGAATCAGGACCCGCAACAACCGGAAATGAATCTGCGCGGCCATTTCTTTGCCGATGAAAATGGTCGGGTCAGCTTCAAAACTGTACGTCCGGCAGGCTATCCGGTGCCGACGGATGGACCAGTCGGCACTTTGCTGCGGAAACAGGCACGTCACCCGTATCGTCCGGCACACTTGCATTTCATCGTCGTCGCTGAAGGCTATTCGACTTTGATTTCCCAAGTATTCTCGGATGACGCGGAATATCTGGATTCGGACGTCGTTTTTGGCGTGACCCGTGACCTGGTAGGCAGCTTCGAATCGCATGCGGCCAGCACTGGACCGCTTGCGGAAACCGGTGAGCCATACTACACGTTGGACTACTCGTTCGTGTTGAGCGAAGGCGAGTCCACTCGTCCAACACCGCCGATTAAGTGAATGGGATGGCCCCTGCGGTCAGGCGTTGCCAGGTGACGCTCTGCCGCGTGCTCGCGCCGCGTGCGTCAGGGCCGCCGCTGATTTCAGCTGGTCGCGGCTGGAGCCGCCGCGACGGCGCGCAGGGAAAGTACCTGCTGGCCGTCGAAGCGGACAGTCACGGCATCGCCCACGCTCATCGGGTGGACACCGGTGCTCGCGCCGGTCGAGACCCAGTCACCTGGACGCAAGGTGCCGCCGCGTTCGGCCAGGCTGTTCGCCAGGAACAGCAGCGAAGCCAATGGCCCGCCAGGAATGCGGTCGGCGCTGCCGCTGCCGACGAGCGCGCCGTTGATGTCGGTCTCGACACGCCAGTCAGCCAGATCGCGTTCAAAGAATTTCGGCAGTTCGGGACCAACGGCCAGGCCAAGGTTGTTGCCGAAGTCGCTGATCACAGCGCCTGGTCCGAGTGAGCTGAGAGTGGGCAGGGGACTGCCGGCGATTTCGATTGCGGCGTGCACGGCGGCCACGAACGGCTGCAGGTCTGATGCGTTCTCGAAGCGGGTATGCAGTGGAAAACCGTCACCGAGACGCAGTGCGAACTCGGCCTCGGCTGCGGCATAACCACCTTTGATGACCGGGAAGTCCACCGCGTCTGCGGCGGCGAGGAGCACGGATCGGGCAAATACCGGCCCGTAGACCCTCTCTGCCGGATAGGTCTCCCGCCACTGCGGCTGGATCGCTGCGACCTTCCAGCCGGAGAGGCGAACGGGCCAGGCCGCGATGGAAACCTCTTGAATGTCATAGGCCTGAGATAGCGTTGCGGGAACGCGATCGCCGGGATAGCCTGGAAGCGGAGTGGCGGCCAGTCGCGCGGTACGGAATGCGAGCGAAATTTCGTCTGGTGTCATTGTGAATCCTTGAGCGTATGTGGAACCTTCGCATTGGATTCTACTAGAGAGGACGCATAAAGCGTCCCCGTCGCGCTTACTTGATGAAGCTAAGCTGCTTGCTGATCTTCTCCAGAATCGGCTTCTTCTTCTCGTTGAACGTAGCCTTATTGTTCTGGATAAGGTTATTGCCCTTGGTGTCGATTGAAATGATCAGGGGCCCGAACTCTTTCACGCGGTTGATCCACAAAGTCTCGGGCATGCCCAGATCCTGCCATTCCGCGCCTTCGATTTCCTCGACCTGCGTCGCTGCCAGCACTGCGCAGCCGCCGGGGAAGATCGCGTGCACCGCCGTATGTTCCTGGCAGCCGGCCGCCGTTTCCGGGCCCATGCCGCCCTTGCCGATGATCAGCTTGACGCCAGTCTGCTTGATGAATTCGCGTTCGAATTTCTCCATGCGCATGCTGGTCGTGGGGCCGATCGACACCATCTCGAAGCCCTCATCCTTCTTGCGCACGATAGGACCGGCGTGAAGGATGGCGCCGCGGTCGAGGTTGACGGGTAGTTCGCGCTTTTGCTCGATCAGGCGGCGGTGTGCCACGTCGCGGCAGGTGATCAGGCGGCCGGTCAGGTAGACAACGTCGCCGACGTTGAGGCCTTGCAGATCCTCATCCTTGATGGGGGTCGTCAAAATCTTCTTCACAGTACAACTCCTTCGTGGGACAGAATGTCATAGGACAGGTCAGCGTTGATGCGGATTTTGCCGCGGCGGTGCGCCCAGCAACCTGTATTCACGGCGACGCCAATGGTGGACGGGTGGCGGGCGGACGATTCAATGTTCACGCCCATCACGCTGTTGTTGCCTGTCAGGCCCTGCGGACCGATACCGACCTCATTCAGGCCTTGCTCAAGCAGTTCTTCCATTAGTGCGGCGCGTGGATTCGAACTCTTCGAATCGACCGGACGCATGATGGCCAGCTTCGATAAGCGCGCCGCCGTTTCCACCGAAGTGGACACGCCGACCCCGACCAGCAGCGGCGGGCAAGCGTTCACGCCGCGTTCGGTAATCACGTCCATAACGAACTCCGCCACGCCTTCGTAGCCCTGACCGGGCATCAGCACCTTGGCCGCGCCGGGCAGGGTGCAGCCGCCGCCCGCCATGTACACGTCGATCGTGCAGCTGTCCTTTTCCGGCACGATGCGCCAGTCCAGCCAGGGGATGTTGGTACCGGTGTTGGTGCCGGTGTTCTTCTCGTCGAAGGTTTCCACAGCGTTGTGGCGCAGGGGACCGATGCGGGTCGCTTCGGCGGTCGCCTCCTGCAGGATCTCTTCCAGTTCGCCCAACAGAGGGAAGTGCGCGCCGGCTTCGACGAAGTACTGGATAACGCCGGTGTCCTGGCAGCTGGGACGATCCAGCCTGTCTGCGGCCTCCTGGTTGCTGTGCATCGAATCGTAAATCGATTTCGCCAGCGGGTTGGTTTCCATCGTGCGCAGGTCGGCCAGCTTGGCCTTGACGTCCTTGGGAAGACGCTTGCCGATGTAGGCTGTGAATTTGGCCATGGTGTCCGTCAGAGACAGAACGGCTGCTTCCTTGTCCATGTGGTGCTCCTCTTTTGAAAAATGTCAGTGGATTGTTCGGGCGAAAATCAGTGCGCGACCGCCTGCGCCGGTACAGTGCTGCCGGTCTTGAAGCGCGACAGCATCAGCGTCAGCACGGCGGAGAGAATCAGCAGGCCTGCGACGAAGTAGAGGCCGCCGCTGAAGCTGCCGGTCCTGTCCTTCATCCACCCGATCATTGCCGGGCCGGCGAAGCCGCCCAGATTGCCGATCGCGTTGATGGTTGCAATGCCGGTTGCGGCAGCGGCGCCGGACAGGAACGTCGTGGGCATGCTCCACAGCGGCGGCTTGGCGCAGCTGATGCCGATATTGACCAGGGTCAGCGCTGCAATCAGGCCAACGATGCTGCTGGCGCCAGCGGCAACCACCAGCCCGACGGACGCAGCCAGGCAAGCCAGGATCACGTGCCAGGTGCGCTCACCGGTGCGGTCCGAATGGCGCGACCACCAGACCATGGCGACCACCGAAACGATGGGCGGGATGGCGTTCAGGAAGCCAACGGTCATCGACGAAACGCCCAGTTGCTTGATGATCTGCGGCGCCCAGATGCCAAGGGTGTACAGGCCGGCGGAGGTGCCGAGTAAATCATGGCCAGGGCCAGCACGCGGGGATTGAGCAGGCCGCTTGCGATGCTGTGCTTGGCGTCGTGGCCTTTGCCGGCGACTTCCTCGTTCATGGCATTGATCAGCCAGGCACGCTCATCGTCTTTCAGCCATTTCGCCTTCTCCGGTTTGTCCGTCATGTAGAAGAACACGACAACGCCGAGGATCAGGGCGGGAATCGCCTCCAGGACGAACATCCATTGCCAGCCGTGCATGCCCATGATGCCGTCCATCTCCAGCAGTGCTGCGGAAATCGGCGAGCCCAGCGCAGTGGAAATCGGTGCGGCAGCCATGAAGAAGGCCGTCACGCCGGCGCGGTGACGGGCCGGGAACCAGTAGCTGAGGTAAAGAATGATGCCGGGGAAGAAACCCGCTTCCGCTGCGCCAAGCAGGAAACGCATGATGTAGAAGCTGGTCGGCCCGCTGACGAAGGCCATGGCGCCGGAAATAATGCCCCAGGTCACCATCACCCGCGCAATCCAGACGCGGGCGCCGACCTTGTGCAGGATGATGTTGGATGGGACTTCGAAGAGGAAATAACCCCAGAAGAAAATGCCTGCGCCGAAGCCCAGGATGGAGGCAGTGAAGCCCAGGTCGCCCTTCATCTGCAATGAGGCGAAGCCAATGTTCACCCTGTCAATGTAGGCAATGAAATACAGCAGCATGATGAAGGGCACAATGCGCCACCAAATCCGGCGCAAGGTGCGCTTTTCGATCTCTCGCTCCACGGGAAGTCTCCTTGATGTTCGATAAACGAGCGTTTTGTCGACGACCGGACTAATTGCCGGCTTTTGCGTCGTGAATGCCTCAGAAGGTGTGAGGCGTAGTGAGAGGTTATAGTTTTCCGCGATGAGGAGAATCGATGTAAACTTAATTCATTCTTCAGAAAAACTTACGAATGAACACCGATTCCGAACTGGCCTTCTTTTGCGTGCTGGTCAAACAGGGCAGCCTGGCGGCCGCGGCGCGCGAGCTGAACCTCACGCCGCCGGCCGTATCCCGCCGCTTGTCCCTGCTGGAGGAGCGCCTGGGCGTGCGCCTGCTCAACCGGACCACGCGCCGCATCAGCCTGACCAGCGAAGGGGAGGTCTACTTTGAAAACGCCCAGCGCATCCTGAGCGACATTGACGAGATGGAGCAGCGGGTTTCAAGCAGCCGCGCAGCCCCGCGCGGCATGTTGCGGGTGAATGCCCCGCTGGGTTTTGGCCGCTCCTACATCGGGGCGGCGATTTCGGGCTTCAGCAAGGCTTATCCCGATGTTGAGGTGCAGCTGCACCTGACCGACCGTCCCATCGTCTTGCCCGATGAGGCGATCGATATCTCGATCCGCTTCGGCGACATTCCCGACTCGCGCCTGATCGCAAAGAAGATTGCCGCCAACCGGCGTCTGTTGTGCGCTTCGCCCGCCTACCTGCGCGCCGCCGGCACTCCCACTTATCCGCACGATCTGACGCAGCATCTGTGCATCGTGCTGCGCCAGAACGAAGGCGCTTATGGCAACTGGCGTTTAAGCCGCGGCAAGCAGGTCGAGACGGTGAAAGTGCATGGCAAGCTCAGTACCAACGATGGCGAAGTGGCGCTCAAATGGGCGCTGGAAGGTCATGGCGTGCTGATGCGGGCGGAGTGGGATGTCGCCAAATACCTGCGCAGCGGGCGACTGGTGCAGGTGCTCGCCGATTACGAGACCCCTCCGGCCGATATCTATGCCGTTTACCTGGAGCGGCTGAACCTGTCCGCCAAGGTGGCTTACTTCGTCGAATACCTGCGCGAATATCTGGAGCAGCATAGCGACAGCCCCAGTCAGCTGCCGCGGAACTGGTAGCGCCCCCAGCTCAGCGTACCGGGCTGGAAACGCGGATCTCGTCCCCCGCTATTTGCACGTTCAAGCCGAAGCCGGCATGCAGCAGGCGCGCAAAGGCTTCGACATTATTCGCGTCGAACACTCCGCCAATGCCGATGCCTGCGGCGGCGTCGTCCTCGATGACCAGCTGCATGCGGCCGTAGCGGTTGAACTGGCGCGCCGCATCCGCCAGGCTGACCTCATCAAAGACCAGTTTGCCCTGTAGCCAGCCCAGGCTGGCGCTCAGCTGCTCACTGGATTTCTTCGACACCAGCACATTGCCGCCATCGGCCAGGGCCGCATCGTCGCGCGTCAGTATGACAGGATTGCCGCGTGCCGACTTGACCTGTACGCGGCCCTCCAGCACTGCCACGCGCAGCTGCTCGCCCTCGCGGAGCAGGGAAAACTTCGTACCCAGCACCGTCACCGTCTGCCGCCCGGCATGGATCACAAATGGCCGTTGCGGATCATGGGCGATGTCGAAAAACGCTTCGCCCTGCTCAAGCCAGACCTCGCGCGTTTGCGCCGTCACGGCCGTGCGCAGCTGGGTGGCAGTATTGAGCGTCAGGCGCGAGCCGTCAGACAAGGCCACCGATTCGCGCTGGCCACGCTTGGTCGCATAGTTCTGTGCAGGCTGCGATGTGCGAAAGTCCGCTACCAGGGTGAAGGCGAGCAAGGCCAGCACGGCCAGGCAGATGCCGGCAGCCGCGCGGTAGACCTGCGGCCGCGCCAGCCGTGCCAGTCCCAGCCACATCGTCGGCTCGGCCAGGGCAGGGCTGGCGGATTGCAGCGCCTGCAGACGATTGGCGCGGCGCCAGGCGTGGTCCAGGCGGAGGAATGCGACGCGATGGGCGGTCGAGGCGTCCAGCCAGGCATCCAGTGCGACCTGGCGCTCGGGCGGCAGGCCCGCATCGCTGCGGTCGCGCTCGGCGATCCAGTCGGCCGCGCGCGCTTCGATCTCATTCAATTCCTTGCTCTTCATCTGTATGGTTCCTTCTTTGCGCAGCGCCGAGCCGGGGCGCGCTGCGGCGCCGCTACTGGCCAACCCTGGGGCGTGCAAGGCCACTGCCAGGGCGCGCACGCCCTTGGAAACCTGGCGCTCGACCGTGTCTTCGGTGATCCCCATGCGCGCAGCCACCTCGCGCTGCGACAATCCTTCTATCTTTCTCAACTCGACCACTTCCCGGCAGCGCGCGGGCAACAGGTTCAGCGCGCGTTGCAACAGGTTCAGCTCGCTGCGCGCAGCCAGATGGCGTTCGGGAGTCAGTTCGTCGATGGTCGGCGCCAGCGTATCCATATCGGCAAAAGTTTCGATCGCTACAATCTGCGCGCGGCGCGCCCGGTCGATCAGCAGGTTGCGCGCCGTCGACAGCACAAAAGCCTGGGCCGACTCGGGCGCCGCTGCGCGCAGCCATCGTAGACGCGCGCATACACCTCTTGCCGCAAATCGGCAATTTCGCTCGCATCGCGCCAGTTACGCCGCAAATAGCGTTCGAGCACGCCTTCCAGCGGCAGGACCTGTTCGACAAACCAGGCGCTCAAGTCGTCATCTTTCAATCGGAACCCCTCGCATTATGCGGTTCAGCAATCAGCCTACCCCTTAAGACGAAGCGGCGCAAAAAATCCGGTATTGTTGGACAAAATATTTTCCGGTCACGAAAAAAACACGCGCAGCATACCGGATTGGCGCGGCGTCTTCGTCTAAGTTTTGCAGAGACACCAGACCGAGAAAGAAAATAATGAAAACGAAAACCAGCTTGAAAATCCTGGCCCGCATGGCCTTGAGCAGTGCGGTGCTATTTTGCGCCGGCGTCCAGGCGCAGGTGCGCAATTTCGATATCGCCGGCGGGGAATTGAAAGCCGCGCTTGATATCTATGCGGCGCAGTCGGGTACGCAATTGATCTATAAGGTCGAGGACGTAAAGGGCCGCAGCACCAAGGGGCTCAAACGTGCACTCTCGGTCGAAGAGGCGTTGCGGCAGCTCCTCGAGGGAACTCCTTTATCCGTGCGTCGCGACGTCTCCGGCGCGCTGGTGATCTTCGTCGCGCCTCCGCCTCCGCCGCCGCCCAAGCCGGAGAAGAGTGCGGAGAGCGAAGCGCCCGTGGTGGACACCGTGATTGTCAGCGCCACCCGGCGCCGCGAGCCTGCGCGCGAGGTGCCGATGCAGGTTTCCAGCCTGTCGACCGAGAAGCTGGACCGTTCCGGCGCCAAGAACCTGCAGGACTATCTGGCCAATGAGGCCGGCGTCGACGTCAAAAGCAGCGGCGGTCCCGGCATCGGTACCCTGACGATCCGGGGTGTCAGCACCGGCGTCCAGACCATTTCGACGGTTGGCGTGTATATCGACGAAGTGGCCTTCGGCTCCAGCACGGCCACCGCGAACGGCGCCCAGATGGCGCTGGACATGGCTTTGCTGGATCTCAATCACATCGAGCTGCTGCGCGGCCCGCAAGGCACGCTGTACGGCGCCAGCGCAATGGGCGGCCTGCTCAAGTACGTGACCAACGAACCCGATACCACCGAGTTCTCGGGCAAAGCAGCGCTGAGCGTGGCCGGCACCCAGCGCGGCGGCGCGAGCCAGACGGCCAGCGGGGTCGTCAATGTGCCGCTGAAGGAGGATGTCGCAGGGCTGCGGTTCTCGGCCTTCAGCGACCATGCGGGCGGCAGCGTCGACAGCGTGGGACCGGCCAGCGGGCGGAATATCGACCGCGGCAACACGAGCGGCGCCCGCGTTTCCGTCCTGCTGACGCCGGTGCATCAATTCAGGGCGAGGCTGACCGGTACCACCCAGAAGATCCGCCGCGGCGGCACCGACTTTGTCGACTACGACCCCGCCACCGGCCGCCCCGTCGATACCGAGCCGACCCGGCGCCTCGATGTCCCCGAGCCGTACAGCGTCAAGATCGATCTTCTGGCGGCCGACCTCGAATATGACTTCGGCTGGGCACGGTTGAATTCGATCACCTCCCGCCAGCGCGTGCGTTCTAGCGTGCCGGTCGACCTCAGCTCGGTGTATGTGCCCTTGCTGGCCGACTTTGGCCTCCATGTCAGCCGCGCGGCGGTGACCATCAACGTTGCGGTGGACAAGACGACGCAGGAGCTGCGCCTGACGTCCAAATCCGACAAGCAGCTTGAATGGCTGGCCGGCCTCTATTACAACCACGAAAAGGCCAATAACCGGCAGCGCGCGGTCAGCACGCTGGTGGACGGCACGCCGGGCCCCGACCTGCTGACCTCGGCGTTGCCCGCCGAGTACAGGGAACTGGCGGTGTATGGCGACCTGACGTGGAAGATGGCTTCCCGGCTGGCGCTGACAGGCGGCCTGCGCGTTGCGCACAACAAGCAGCATTACGTGCAGGTGTCGGATGGCCTGGTCGTGGGCGGCGCGCAATCCATCGATGCCCGCTCGGCCGACACCAGCCGCACCTGGCTGCTGACCGCGCGCTATGGGATGACGCCGGCCAGCTCCATCTATGCACGCGCTGCCACCGGCTACCGGCCCGGCGGCCCGAATGCTGTCCTGCGCGATCCGTATACCGGCGAGACGACCGGACCGGACGCGTTTCGACCCGATACTCTCACCAGCTACGAGCTTGGCTATAAGGCCGATTTGCTGAACAAACGTCTCGCCATCGGCGCCGCCGTCTTCAAGCTGAACTGGAAGGATCTCCAGCAATACCGGCCGGTCAACGGGCTGTCGGTGATCGTCAACGCCGGCGCGGCGCGCATCCGCGGCGCCGAACTGACATTGGGCTACCGGCCCGATTCCCACTGGACCCTGGCCGGCAACGCCGCCTACATCGATGCCGCCCTGAGCGAGGACGCGCCGGGACTGGGCGCCATGGCCGGCGCGCGGCTGCCCAGCAGCGCGCGGCTGTCGGCCAGCGTCAGCGCCAACTATGCGTTCGAGCTGGCCGGCTTTGCCAGCTACGCCGGCGTGGCGCAGCGCTACGTTGGCGCGCGTACCGCCGGCTTCGCGGGCAGTACCCAGGTTCCGCTGTACCGCTTGCCAGCCTACGCGCTGACCGATCTGCAGGCCGGCATCGATTTCAAACATGCCAGCCTCGCGCTGTTCCTGCGCAATGTATTCGACCGCCGCGCCCAGCTCGCGGCCGACAGCACCGTGCAGGCGCTCGGCGGACCCGCCTGGGTATCGCTGGCCCAGAGGCGCACGCTGGGCGCGACCCTGACGGTGCCGTTCTAAGCCACCTCCGCTTTTCCACATTCTTTTTTTTCTTAGAGGGCTACGCTCATGGATAGTCACGCCTTGAATTTCGCTGCGCCAGCGCAGCCTGCCACTTCCCGGGCGAGCAGCCTGCTGGCCTGCTATGGCTTGCTGGTGCTCGTCACCGCCGCCATTTTCAGCGCCCTGGACCGCCAGATCCTGGTCCTGCTGGCCGAGCCCATGCGCCAAAGCCTGGGATTGTCCGACACCAAGCTGGGCCTGCTCCAAGGCGTCGGCATCACCCTGTTCTCCGGCGTGGCCGCCGTGCCGCTGGGCTGGCTGGCCGACCGCTACGGCCGGCGCGTGCTGCTGGCGGCCTGCGTGCTGGTGTGGGCGGCCGCCACCGCGGCGTGCGGCCTGGCGCAGGACTTTTCCGCCCTGTTTGCCGCAGCCATTGGCCTGGGGCTGGGCGAAGCCGGCCTGGCGCCCATTGTCTACGGCCTGATTCCGGAGATTGTGTCCGAGCGCCGCCGCGTGCTGGCCAATGGCGTCTATACGCTGGCGGTGATCCTGGGTTCGGGCTTGGGCATTGCACTCAGCGGCGCGCTGGTGCAGGCGCTCGACAGCACCCGGCCGCTGTTGCCGCCCACCTTGCAGCTGATGGAGTCGTGGCGCCTGGCCTTCCTCGCCGTCGCGCTGCCGGGTCCGCTGGTGGCGCTGGCGGTACTGCTGATACGGCTGCATCCGCAGCGTAGCGGCGCCGAAGCGCAAACGAGCGGCGCCAGGCCGGCCCTGTCCGCCTATTGCCGCGACCATGGCCGCACGATGGTGTGCGTGTTCGGCGGCTCCGGCCTGCTGGCGCTGGCCATTGCCGCCAGCGCCAATTGGGCGCCGGTGGTCGCCGCGCGCGAGTTTGGCGCAACGGCGGCAGAGGCCGGGCAGGGCATTGGCATGGCGTATTTGCTGGGCACGGCCGCAGGGGCAGTGCTGGGTGCGGCTGGCGTCAATCTGCTGCGCCGCCGCGTGGGGCTGGCGACACCGATCCGCGTCATCACGATCGGTTCGGTGCTGGCCGCGCTGGCGTCGCTACTGATGCTTGCCGTGCACAGCGCCGCCGGACTGTACCTGTTGTTCGGCATGCAGGTGGCGGCGTTGATAGCGGGCAGCGTGCTGGTGCCGACCCTGCTGCAGGACATGACACCGGCCGCGCTGCGTTCGCGGCTGATCGCCATCGGCACCGGCGTGACCGTGGGCCTGAGCGCGCTGAGCCCGGTGCTGGTCGGCGCCCTGTCCGATCTGTTGCAAGCCTCTGCACAGGGGCTGCTGACCGCGATGGCAGGCGTTGGCGCCGCCGCCTTCGCGCTGGCCGCCGGCGTGATGCAGATCGCCGAAACGCCGTTTGTACAAACCGTCGAAGAAATCCACCCCGGCCTCGCATTGCGCGAGGCCTGATTCCCCAACAGGAGATACCATGAACGAAGCGAAAGCTACCGAAACCAAGTCCGGCGCCGCTGCGCTGGACGAGCTGTTCCAACCCTTTAACCGCAGCGATGCCCCTGGCCTGGTGGTTGGCGTGGCGCAGCACGGCCAGCGTGTCTACCGGCGCGGGTTCGGCCTGGCCAGCATCGAGCTGGGTGTGGCCAACACGCCGTGGACGCGCATGCGGATCGGCTCGACCAGCAAGCATTTCACCTGCCTGGCCGCGCTGCTGCTGGCCGAGGAGGGCAAGCTCGATATCGACGCTGGGGTACGCCGCTACTTCCCGACCATGCCGCTGCTGCAGGGCGAACCCACCCTGCGCCAGTTCATGACGCACACCAGCGGCTATCGCTGCTACCTGGACCTCAGCTCCCTGTCCGACGGGATGGCGATCAAGCCCGAGGGCGAAGTACTGGCGGCGCAGCTGCGGCAGGGGGCGGCCAATTTCGCACCCGGCGAAAATATGATCTATTGCAATGGCGGCTACCACTTGCTGTCGCTGGCGATCGAACAGGCTGCCGGCATGCCGTTCGAGCAGTTCCTCCAGGAGCGCATCTTCGCGCCGCTGGGGATGAAGGACACGCTCTCGGTGCGTAGCGATTTCGAGATCCATCCCGGCATGGCGACCCTGCATGTGCCGCGCCCGGCCGAGCAGGGCGGCGGCTGGCGCCGGGGGCATCTTCCCGTCCGAGGAGATGCGCGGCGAGGGCGCCATGATTTCGACGCTGGATGACATGCTGGCCTGGCTGGCGCACATGCGCGCCCCGGAAAAGACGGTAGGCAGCGCGGAAAGCTGGCGGCAAATGCTTACCCGCACGAGGCTGAACAACGGGCTGGTCAACCCTTATGGCCTGGGCCTGATGCTGCACGACTACCGTGGCGTCGACGTGATCCACCACGCCGGCGGCGTGATCGGCGGCACCTGCCAGATGATCACCGTGCCCGATCACGCGCTCGACATCATCATCATGACCAATGGCGCGCCCGCCAATCCCATCGAGCTGGCCTACAAGATCATCGACACCATGCTGGGCGATGTCCTGATCGTGGCGGCCCCGGAGAAGGCGGCGGCGGAGCGCTTCAAGCCGATGCTGGGAACGCGCTACCACGCCAGCGGCTCCGGGATGGTGTTCGGCTTCGGCGAGGCGCCCGAAGGGCGGCTGGGGCTGACCTTGGTGGACAACCTGCCGGTGGCGTTGACCGTGAGCGGCGATGTGCTGCGCATCGGTTTCGAAGACTTTGCGCTGGGCCCGCTGGTGTTGCCGGCCGCAGCAATGGCGGTAGAGAACCAGGCGCCGCCGTCAGCGCTGACCCTGAGCGAAGCTGGCCGTGCCGAGCGCTACGAGCGCTTGCCGGACACGCCACCCTCCCTGGCCAGCGCGGGCCGGGCCCTGGTGGGCCGCTACCACGCGCGCGACCTGGGGGCGGACGCGCTGATGCGCTTCGAGGGCGAGCAGCTGCTGCTCGAAGTGTTCGGGTCGCATGGCCGCGATGTGATGGTGCTCGAAGCCTTCTCCGACCTGGTGTTTGGCCTGCGCTTCGGCGGCGAATATCCTCCGATGCGCGGGGTGCTCAGCGCCGAGCCTTCGTCCGGCGCTATCAAGGCGTTCCGCATCAATACGGCGCGCACGCGCCACCTGCGCTTCGAGCGCCTGACCGACTGACGGGGCCGGAGATGAAATTCTTTATTGCCCAGTTCGCAACCGAGACCAACACCTTTGCCGCCACCCCGACTGGCCGTGGCGGGTTCGAGGAATGCGGCATTTACTACGGCGATGCCAGCCTCAAGGCGCCGGACGGCACCGGCGCCGTCATGCACGCCTACCGCTCGATGATGGAGGCCGATGGCCACCAGGTCGCCGAGGGGCTGTGCGCCCTGGCGGAACCATCGGGCCGTACGGTGCGCGCCGTTTACGAGGAGCTGCGTGACCGGTTGCTGGCCGATCTGCGCGCCGCCTTGCCGGTCGATGCGGTGCAGCTCATGTTGCATGGTGCGATGGTGGCCGAAGGCTATGACGATTGTGAAGGGGACGTGCTGCAGCGCGTGCGCGAAATCGTTGGACCCGGCGTGCCTGTGGGCGCCGAACTCGACCTGCACTGCCATTTCACGGAAAAGATGCGCGTGTCGGCCGATATCATCATCGCCTTCAAGGAGTATCCGCATACCGATATTGTTGCGCGCGGGCGCGAGCTGTATCGCCTGCTGGCCGACATGCATGCCGGGAAGGTACGTCCGTCTACGGCGGTCTTCGATTGCAAGATGGTCGGCAACTGGCAAACGACGCAGGAGCCGATGAAGAGCTTTGTCCAGCGCATGCAAGCGCTTGAAGGGCAGGGTGGCGTGCTCTCCGTCTCGCTTGGCCATGGCTTCGCCTGGGGCGATGTGGCCGATGCCGGCGCCAGGCTGTGGGTCATCACCGACGACGATATGGCGCTGGCGGCGTCGCTGGCCGAACGGCTGGCGCGTGAATTCTGGGAGTTGCGCGAACTGACCGGGCGCAATGTGCTGCAACTCGATGCCGCGCTTGACCGCGCAATCGAGCAGGCGTCGGCGCCGGACGGCGGGCCGGTCGTGCTGGCCGATGTGGCCGACAACCCAGGGGGCGGCGCGCCCGGCGACTCGACCTTTATCCTGCGGCGGCTGCTCGAACGCGGTATCGGCAACGTGGCCATTGGCGCGTTCTGGGACCTGGGTGCGATCCATATCTGCCAGGAAGCTGGTGTCGGCGCGGCGCTGGACCTGCGCATCGGCGGCAAATGCGGCCCCAGCTCGGGCCAGCCGCTGGACCTGCGCGTGACCGTGCGCGCCATCGCCGAGGACCACAGCCAGAGCGCCGTGGCGATTGGCGGGCGCGTGCTGCTGGGCACCAGCGTCTGGCTGGAAGGTCCGAACAATGTGCACATCCTGCTGGCCTCGGTGCGCGGCCAGGTGTTCTCTCCCGAAGCCTTCACCGGCCTTGGCCTGGACCTGGACGGCAGGAAGCTGGTGGTGGTCAAGTCGGCCATCCATTTCAACGCCGAATTCGCTCCCATTGCCAGGTCGGTGATCTACGCCTCGACCCCGGGGGCGATCGCACCCGATTGCGCCGCCATCCCCTACCAGGTGCGCAACCTGAACTACTGGCCCCGCGTCGCGCGGCCGCATGCGGCCTGGTCCTGAGTGCACACGAACGGAGACATCATGCTTTTACTTCGCAAGCCTTATCTGCTTTTCCTCGGCGACGTCCGGAGCGCGGTGCATGCCAAGACCGCCTTCGGCGTGGCCCACTGGTGCCCGGACGATGTGGTGGGCGAGCTACGCTTTGACGGCGCGGCGGTCAGCACCGGCAAGCCCGCCTTGAGCATAGCCCAGGCCGCTGCTGCCGGCGCCGGCTCGCTCCTGATCGGCATTGCCCCGGTCGGCGGCCAGTTGCCGCCGCATTGGCTGCCGACGCTGATCGAGGCCGCCCAAGCGGGCCTGGACATCGTGAGCGGCCTGCACACGCGCCTCGGCAGCTTCCCGGAGCTGGTGGCCGCCGCTGCCGCCGCCAGGGTGCAGCTGCACGACGTACGGCATGGCGACTGGCCGCGCGTCACCGGCAGCGGCCGCAAGCGTCCAGGCAAGCGCGTGCTGACAGTCGGTACCGATTGCGCGCTTGGCAAGAAATACACGGCACTTGCGCTGACCCGCTCGCTGCAAGCGCGCGGCATGCCGGCCACGTTCCGCGCCACCGGCCAGACCGGCATCATGATCTCCGGCGCCGGTGTCGCCATAGACGCCGTCGTGGCCGATTTCATCGCCGGTGTGGCCGAGCAGCTCTCGCCGGACAACGCCGGCAGCCACTGGGACGTGATCGAAGGCCAGGGCTCGCTGTTCCATCCTGCCTATGCCGGTGTCAGCCTGGGGCTGCTGCACGGCTCCCAGCCGGATGCGCTGGTGCTGTGCCATGACCCTGGCCGCCAGCACATCGACGGATTGCCCGATTTTCCCATGCCCGCCCTGGCCGAGGCTATCGCGCTCTATCTGCAGGCGGGACGCCTGACCAACCCCGATGTGCGCTGCATCGGCATCAGCGTCAATTCATCATCGCTGAGCGAGGCGGCCTGGAGTGCCTACCAGGAGCGGCTCGAAGCCGAACTCGGCTTGCCGGTGGCCGATCCGCTGCGTGGCGGCGTCGAAACGCTGACCACAGCCCTTATTAATCAAGAGGAGACCTGTCATGAGTCTTGAATGCACTATCACGCCGGAAAGCTGGCGTTTGCAAGAGCCGTTTGAAATTTCGCGTGAAGTATTGACCGACATCGGCGTGATCGTTGTGCGCCTGCTCGATGGTCATGGCAATGCAGGCTGGGGCGAGGCCGCCGGCGTGTCCTACGACGGCGAGACGCTGCGGTCGATGGCGGCGCAAATCGATGCCGTGCGGCCCAGGCTGCATGATGGCCTGACCAGCCTGGAGCTGATGCAATGGCTGCCTGCCGGCGGCGCGCGCAATGCACTCGATTGCGCATTGTGGGACTTGCGTGCCAAGCAGGCAGGCCGGCCGGTCTGGCGCCTGGCTGGCTGCCCACCGCCCACGCCGGTAACGACTGCCTATACCATCGGCCTTGGCAATGAGGCCGATGTGCGGCGCAAAATTCGCGCCGCGCGCCATTTCCCGCTGCTGAAGCTGAAGGCAGACGCCACCCGGCATTGCGAGATGGTGCGCATCGCGCGCGAGGAGCATCCGAATGCCCGGCTGGTGATCGATGCCAACCAGGCGTGGAACCGTGAATTGCTGGAAAAGATCCTGCCGGAGCTGCAGGCCCAGGGCGTCGAACTGATCGAGCAGCCCGTGCCGCGGGGGACGGACGCCCAGCTCGACGGCTTGCGCTCGGCCATCCCGCTCGCCGCCGACGAGTCCTGCACCGATCGCAACTCGCTGGACCAGCTGCTTGGCCGTTATCAATACATCAATATCAAGCTCGACAAGTGCGGCGGCCTCAGCGAGGGGCTGGCGCTGGCGCGCCGCGCGCGTGAACTGGGTTTCAAGCTCATGGTGGGCAATATGGGAGGAACTTCGCTGGCGATGGCGCCGGCCCATCTGGTGGCGCAGGAATGCATTTATGTCGACCTGGATGGCCCGCTGCTCCTGCGCGAGGACCGCGCCCTGGGAATGCGCTATCAGGCGGCGCTGCTGAGCGCGGCGGAACCGGACTTTTGGGGATAACAGTGGAATTCGGAATCAAGGAAAAGGATAGCCGCAGCGCCTGCGTCGCGGTGGGCGTGTACGAGCAGCGGCGCCTGTCGAACGAAGCCAAAGCTCTGGACGGCGAGGGCGCCGTCACGCTGGCGATGCGGTCGGGTGACATCAGCGGCAAACCGGGCTCCACGCTGTTGCTGCATGGCGTAGGCGGCATGGCGCGCGTGCTGCTGGTTGGACTGGGCGAGGCGGGCGCGGTAAGTGAAACGGCCTTCGGCATGGCGGTGCGGGCCATGGTGAAGGTGTTCGCCACCCTGGGCGCGACGCAGGCGTCCGTGGCGCTGCCGCTGGATGGCGTGGCGGGGCGCGATATGTGCTGGGCCATCGCCTGCATCGTAATCGGCCGCACGGGACAATGCATTGCGTCGCGATGCACTGAAAAGCCGCAAGGAAGTTCCGGTAACGGGCGTGAGCCGCATCGTGCTTGTCACTAAACCGGATGCGGCGGCCAGGGCTGCACTGGCCCGCGCGCTGGCGACCGCGAACGGTGTTGAGTTGTGCAGGGAGTTGGGCAACCTGCCGGCCAATATCTGTACACCTGCCTACCTGGCCGAGGCCGCGGGGAGGCTGGGCCGCGACTGGGGCGTCGAGGTGCAGGCATGGGGGCGCAGGCAGATCGAGCGGCTGGGAATGGGCTGCATGCTGGCCGTGGCCGACGGCAGCGAGGTGCAGCCCCGCTTCATCGTACTGAAGCATATGGGAGGCAAAGCAAAACAGGAGCCGGTGGTCCTGGTGGGCAAGGGCATCACCTTCGATTCCGGCGGCATCTCGCTGAAACCCGGCGCCGGCATGGACGAGATGAAATACGATATGTGCGGCGGCGCCGCCGTGCTCGGCGTGTTCCGCGCCATCGCCGAGCTGCGCCTGCCGCTGAATGTGATTGGCCTGGTGGCGGCGTGCGAAAACATGCCGTCCGGGCGTGCCGTCAAGCCCGGTGACGTGGTGACCTCCATGAGTGGCCTGACCGTGGAAGTGCAAAACACGGACGCAGAAGGGCGCATGGTGCTGTGCGACGCGCTCACTTACGCGGAGCGCTTCAAACCCGCCGCCGTGATCGACATCGCCACGCTGACCGGCGCCTGCGTCACGGCGCTCGGCCAGCATCATTCCGGCCTGTTCACCCGGGCCGATCCAGCGCACGACCTCCTGGCCAGCCAGTTGCTGGAGGCCGGGCGCACCTCCGGCGATCTGGCCTGGCGCATGCCGCTGGGCGACGCCTATCAGGAGCAGATCAAGTCCGTCAGCGCAGATCTGGCCAATTTGGGTACGCCCGGAGCGGGCAGTATTACGGCGGCCTGCTTCCTCGAGAACTTCACGCGCAGTTACAGCTGGGCCCATCTCGACATCGCCGGCACTGCCTGGCAGCACGGCGGGGCAGGCGGAGCAACGGGCCGTCCGGTACCGCTGCTGGTCGCCTTCCTGCTGGCGCGAGTGCTGGACAACGCTCCGGGCCGCGCCAGGTCATAGCTTGGGTTCGGACCTGCCCGGCGCGTTCCCGGCATAAGGCTGTTAATATTGCTGGCTGCAAGTAGACTTAATTCCAGCTAACGAAACCAATTTCCAGCCTGATCGACATGACCTCGCCAGCTCAACCTGACACCAGCCTCCCCCTCGACATGATCATCTTCGGCGGGATGGGCGACCTCGCGATGCGCAAGCTGCTGCCTGCGCTGTACATGGCCCACCTGCACGGCAACCTGCCGCCGGCGACCCGTATTATCTCCACGGGGCGCCAAGACTTCGGCCGCGACGCCTACCTCGCCTTCGTGGAAGAGCATTCGCGCTCCTTCATCAGCGGCGGCAATTTCACGGAAGAGGCATGGGCCAGCTTCAGGCAGTTGCTGGAATATGTGCGCGTGGACGTGCAGCAGGATGACCTGGCCTCGCTGGCGAAAGCGTCGCGTGTCGGCGTCGAGCGCGTGTTCTACCTGGCGACGGCGCCATCGCTGTTCACGACCATTTGCGACAAGCTGGCCGCGGCTGGCCTGGTGGACCGCAATGCGCGCGTGGTACTTGAGAAGCCGCTGGGACGCGACCTGGCGTCCGCGGTGGAGATCAACGAAGCCGTCGGCAAGCATTTCGCGGAATCGCAGATCTACCGTATCGACCATTACCTGGGCAAGGAGACCGTGCAGAACCTGATGGTCCTGCGCTTTGGTAATTCGATCCTGGAACCGCTGTGGCGCGCGCCGAATATCACGAGCGTGCAGATCACGGTCGCGGAGGAAGTGGGCGTGGGCAGCCGCGCCGGTTTCTACGACAGCGCCGGCGCCATGCGCGACATGGTGCAAAACCACCTGTTGCAGTTGTTGTGCATTGTCGCCATGGAGCCGCCAACTTCTCTGGCGCCGGATGCGGTGCGCGATGAAAAGCTCAAGGTGCTGCGTTCGCTGCGCCAATTCAGCCTGGCCTCGATTGCGCGCGACACGGTGCGTGGACAGTATGTGCGCGGCGCCAACGGCAACCAGCCAGTGTCCGGCTATCTGGAGGAGAGCAATGTGCCGGCCGACAGCAGCACCGAAACCTTTGTCGCGCTGCGCACCTATGTCGACACCTGGCGCTGGTCCAAGGTGCCGTTCTACCTGCGCACCGGCAAGCGCATGCAGCGCCGCTCGTCCAAGATCGTGATCGAGTTCGCCAACCCGCCGTTCCCGCTGTTCCCGGAAAATCCCGGTGGTGTTGCCAACCGCCTGGTGATCGAGCTGCAACCGGAAGAGGCGATCAAGCTGCAGGTGATGGCGAAACAGCCGGGCAGCGGCATGAAGATGCAGCAGGTGGAACTGAACCTGGACCTGCAATCCGCGTTCTCCCAGCGCCGTGCCGAGGCCTACGAGCGCCTGCTGATCGACGTGGTGCGCGGTCGTCTCACCCACTTCATGCGCCGCGACGAACTGGAAGCGGCCTGGCAATGGGTCGAGCCGATCATCAACGGCTGGGGCACGCTGGCGGAGAAGCCGTACAACTACGCCGCCGGTACCTGGGTCCGTCCGAATCGTTCGCGCTGCTGGCGCGCGACGGGTTCAGCTGGGTCGAATAAGCGCTTCCCTGGCAGCCGTGCGAGGACCGGGCGGTCCGGATGCGGCTGCCCTTCAAGCGATAGTCACCTGAGGCTCAGGAAGACTCTTCGCGTGTCCGATTGACAGAGCTGACCCCGAATGGGTGGGCCAACTGGCGGCGCTGGGCGGTCGAGGAGAGGACGCGGTCGATCACTTCCTGGGGGACGCTGCGCGCGACGAGGTAGCGCCGGGCTTCGGTAATGCCGGCAACATACATCAAGGAAATCCCGCGCTGGACGTATTCGGACAAGATCGAATCGTTTCGCCTGCTTTGATAAATGCGATTCATCCTTTGCATCTTACGCCAAAGTGGAAAAGGGAGTTGGGGAGTACCGACAGCATAGGTTATTTTCGATGGCAAGGCCAGAACCATACGCATGAGCTACCAAGTGAAAAAACGCTAATGAAACTTTCTGTCGTCGCACGATAGCCGTTTGCTAGGAAGCGGGATCGGCGCTAGGCTAGTTTCACCGGCGAATATTGGTGGATTTTGGGTGAGGGATCAAAATGGCACTCTGGCGCATTCGATACGAGGACCGCTATGCCCGGCCCCGGTCGATTTATCATGAGCTGTTGATCCAGCCGACGAAGGCTGAGGCGGTCAACATTGTTCGGCAGGAATTATTGCAGTCGGCTTATGCAGCAGGCAACCAGCAGAAAGCGTCCGACACATTGTCGGCCGACCTGGCTGGGATCAATGTGATTGGAATCGAGGCGGTTACTTCGTAAGCCGCAAATTTCGGGGTCAGCTCTGTCATTCGGACACAGACGCAAACTGTTTGATCTTCCGCAATACGCGGAATGGCGTGTTTTCGCGTATTGATATCGCTCAAACATTGGTCGTGCGTGTCCGAATGACAGAGCTGACCCCGAATCGGGGGTGCCAAAAAATTGCAGCGAGATTGGCGGTTTCGGGCATGGCGCTTTGCTTGCGGTTTTCCATACTAGGCACTTATGGGTACTTAAATCATGGAGGAGCGGAAATGAAGCAACGTGAAGTGGTGGTCGTTGGCGCGGCAAGAACTGCAATTGGCACTTTCGGGGGATCGCTGAAGGATGTCCCCCTCAGCACACTGGCGACCACCGCAGTTTCCGCGGCGCTGGCTCGCTCGGGCGTTGCGCCTGGCGACGTCGGCCACGTTGTGATGGGGAATGTCATTCCGACCGAGCCGCGCGATGCGTATCTCAGCCGTATCGCGGCCATGGATTCCGGCATTCCGCAGGAAGTGCCGGCCTTTAACGTGAACCGCCTGTGCGGCTCGGGCCTGCAAGCCATTATTTCGGCGGCCCAGTCCATCCTGTTGGGCGACGCGGCCATCGCCATTGGCGGCGGCGCCGAGGCCATGAGCCGCGGTCCGTATCTGCTGCCGGCCGCGCGCTGGGGCGCCCGCATGGGCGACAGCCAGATGCTCGATTATATGAATGGCATCCTGCATGACCCATGGGAAAAAGTGCACATGGGCATCACGGCCGAGAATGTGGCGGCGCGCTATGGCGTCAGCCGCGAAATGCAGGATGAGCTGGCGCTGGAGAGCCAGCGCCGTGCGGCCCGCGCGATCGCGGCCGGTTATTTCAAGGACCAGATCGTCCCCGTTGAAATTGCCACTCGTAAAGGGACCGTGCTTTTCGATACCGACGAGCATGTCCGCGCCGATGTCACCCCAGAAGGCCTGGCGAAAATGAAGACGGCCTTCAAAAAGGATGGGACGGTCACCGCCGGCAACGCCTCCGGCATCAATGACGGCGCCGCCGCCCTGGTGCTGGCGGAGGCAGAGCAGGCCGCAGCACTGGGCCTGAAGCCGCTGGCGCGCCTGGTCGGCTATGCGCACGCCGGCGTGGAACCGCTGTTTATGGGCATTGGCCCCGTTCCGGCAACGCGGCTGGTGCTGCAGAAAACCGGCCTGCGCGTGCAGGACCTGGACGTGATCGAATCCAACGAAGCCTTCGCCGCACAAGCCTGCGCCGTGGCGCGCGAACTGGACCTCGACCCGGCCAAGGTCAATCCGAACGGTTCCGGCATTTCGCTGGGACACCCGGTCGGCGCCACGGGCGCGATCATCGCCACCAAGGCTATCTACGAATTGCACCGTACCGGCGGGCGCTACGCTCTGGCAACGATGTGCATCGGCGGCGGGCAGGGTATTGCCGCCAT
Organism: Pseudoduganella sp. UC29_106; assembly: GCF_044055365.1. NCBI lineage: Bacteria > Pseudomonadati > Pseudomonadota > Betaproteobacteria > Burkholderiales > Oxalobacteraceae > Pseudoduganella > Pseudoduganella sp. UC29_106. The sequence continues at coordinate 2,107,352 of NZ_CP171977.1, forward strand.
CTTCGAACGTCTGTGAGCCGTAAAGCCCGGCAGCCTAGCGCTGATGCATGCGCTGCCGGTATTCGCCGGGCGAGGCGCCGGCCCATTTCTTGAAGGCGCGGTGGAAGGCGCTCGCCTCCGCAAATCCCAGTTCAAACGCGATCTCCGCCACGTTCTTGGACGAGTGGCACAGGTAATCGATCGCGATGTCGCGTCGCAGGTCGTCCTTGATGGCCTGGAAGGATTGGCCTTCGTCGTCCAGCCGGCGGCGCAACGTTGACGGTGTCATGTGCAGGCTTGCCGCGAAGGCGTCGAAATCGGGCCACTCGCTCAGCGTCGCAGTGCGCAGCTTGCGCCGGATCTGTGCGGACAGGCTGTTGGTGTTCTTGTATTTGAGGACGATGTTGGCTGGCGCCTGGCGGATGAAGTCCCTGGCGCTGCGTTCATTCTGTATGACCGGCAGCGACAGGTAGGAGCTGTCGAACACGAGACGGGTGGCGTCCCGGCAGAAATGCAGTTCCTGCGAATACATGCGCGCGTATTCGGCGCTGCGCGAGGGCTCAGGGTAGGCGAATTCGGCGGACAGCACGGGGATACGGCGTCCAATGAGCCAGCAGGCCAGGCCGTGCTGCAGCATCAGCAGCGTTTCGTAGCCGAACACCCGCGGCGCTTCCGTGTTGGGCTCATCGCGAATGAGCAGGGCGGCTTGATGCCCATCGTTTTCCACATCGCAGTGGAAGTCGTCGAGAATCAGGTTGAAAAAGCGCGCCATGCGCTGCAGCGCGCTGTCCAGCGTGTCGCAGTGAACCAGCGTGTAGCACAGCATGGCGAACGTGCCGACCTTCATGCGGCGCGAATCCTGGCCAAACAGTTCGTCATCCAGTACGCGCGCGACGGCAAGCCACAGGGCGCTGAAGCACTGGGCGGTCACGCGGCCTTGGGGAGCGCTGAGCAGGGCCGGTGAAATGCCGGCCGCGCGCAACAGGGGCTCGGTATCAAGACCGCGCTTTACGATCGGTTCCAGCGCGGATTGGACGAAGTAGATTGAAATACTGCCTTTTTCCATGTGTCGATTCTATGCCGATAAGGGCGAAACTTACAACTTATAAGTATCCAATGCGGCCCGGCGTTGCGGCCGGTGTGGCTATTCGTCGCAAGCAGTTTGCCATTTTTGGGCATCGTTCTTTCAGGGGGCGCTTCCTATACTCAGGCATCACCGACCGCAATTTATACCGAGATAGCGATGACAGACCTTTCCGCAGCGAAACAGATCACTGAATACGCCCCCGCCAACAAAGTCCGCTTCGTCACCGCCGCCGCACTGTTCGATGGCCATGACGCTTCAATCAACATCATGCGCCGCATCCTGATGGCCAATGGGGCGGAAGTGATCCACCTTGGCCACAACCGTTCGGTGGACGAAATCGTCACTGCGGCGCTGCAGGAAGATGCGCAGGGCATCGCCATCTCATCCTACCAGGGCGGCCACGTCGAATATTTCAAATACATGATCGATTTGCTGCGCCAGCGCGGCGCCGGCCATATCAAGGTGTTCGGCGGCGGGGGGGGCGTGATCGTGCCGGCCGAGATCCAGGAGCTGCATGATTATGGCGTGACGCGCATCTTCAGCCCCGAGGATGGCCAGCGCCTTGGCCTGCTCGGCATGATCCTGTCCATGATCCAGGAGTGCGATGGCAGCGCGCCCGTCGACGCGCCGGCTGCGCTGGATGCCCTCGGTGAAGGCGGCATCACGGAGCGCCATCGTCCGCTCGCGCAACTGATCACGGCACTGGAAAACGGCAGCGCCGCGCCGGGACTCAAGGCGGCCTTGCACCAGGCCGCGGACACCATCGAGACGCCGGTGCTGGGCATCACGGGTACCGGCGGCGCTGGCAAGTCGTCGCTGACCGATGAACTGATCCGCCGCATCCGACTGGACCAGGGCGATGCCCTGAACATCGCCGTGATTTCGATTGACCCGTCGCGCCGCAAGTCGGGCGGTGCGCTGCTGGGCGACCGCATTCGCATGAACGCTATCAATCCCTGGGCCGGTCAGGTGCGTGTGTTCATGCGCTCGCTCGCCACGCGTGAAGCCGGCTCCGAAATTTCCCAGGCGTTGCCGGACGTGATCGCTGCCTGCAAGGTGGCCGGTTTCGACCTCGTTATCGTCGAGACCTCCGGCATCGGGCAGGGCGATGCGGCGATCGTGCCGCACGTCGATGTGTCGATGTATGTGATGACGCCCGAATTCGGCGCCGCCTCCCAACTGGAAAAAATCGATATGCTCGATTTTGCCGATTTCGTCGCCATCAATAAATTCGACCGCAAGGGCGCCCAGGATGCCCTGCGCGACGTCGCCAAACAATACCAGCGCAACCGCGAGCGCTGGAGCGAGAAGCCGGACCAGATGCCGGTCTATGGAACACAGGCGTCACGCTTCAATGACGACGGCGTGACCGCGCTGTACCACGGCCTGCTGCCGAAACTGCAGGAGTTCGGCCTGAAAACGGCGCAGGGCAAGCTGGCGCCCGTAGCGGTGCGTTTCTCCTCCGGCAAGAACGCCATCGTGCCGCCGGCCCGCTCGCGCTACCTGGCCGAGATTGCGGACACGGTGCGTGGCTACCACAAGCAAACGAAACGCCAGGTGAAGCTGGCGCGCGAACGCCAGCAGCTGCAGGAAGCCCGCCGCATGATCCTGGCCGCCGAGCGCCACGCTGACTTCGATGAGTTGATTACCGAGCGCGAAAGCACACTCGATGCCGGCTGCCGCAAGCTGCTCGATTCCTGGGATGAGCTGAAAGCCGCCTATGCGGGGGACGATTTCGTGGTCAGGATCCGCAAGGGCGAGCAGTTTGTCGAAAGCCGCACGCGCCTGGTGCAATCGAGCCTGTCCGGCACCAAAATCCGCAAGGTTGCGCTGCCCCGCTACGAAGACCACGGCGAAATCCTGCGCTGGCTGTTGATGGAAAATGTGCCCGGCTCCTTCCCCTATACGGCCGGGGTATTCCCGTTCAAGCGCGAAGGCGAGGACCCGACCCGCATGTTCGCCGGCGAGGGTGACGCATTCCGCACCAACCGCCGCTTCAAGCTGGTATCGGCTGGCATGGATGCGAAGCGCCTGTCCACCGCCTTCGATTCCGTCACGCTGTACGGCGCCGATCCCGCGCCGCGTCCAGATATCTACGGCAAGATCGGCAACTCGGGCGTTTCCATCGCCACGCTGGACGATATGAAGGTGCTGTATGACGGATTCGACCTGTGCGATCCGGCCACCTCGGTCTCGATGACCATCAACGGGCCGGCGCCGACCATCCTCGCGATGTTCATGAATACCGCGGTGGACCAGCAGGTGGCGAAATTCGAGCAGGAACGCGGGCGCAAGCCCGACCCGCAGGAGATGGCGCAACTCAAGGCCTGGGTGCTGAAGAATGTGCGCGGCACCGTGCAGGCGGACATCCTGAAGGAAGACCAGGGCCAGAACACCTGCATCTTCTCGACCGAGTTCTCGCTGAAGGTGATGGGCGATATCCAGCAATTCTTCGTCCACAACCAGGTGCGCAATTTCTATTCGGTCTCGATCTCGGGCTACCACATCGCCGAAGCGGGCGCGAATCCGATCTCGCAACTGGCGTTCACGCTGTCGAACGGCTTTACCTTCGTGGAAGCCTATCTGGCACGTGGCATGCACATTGATGATTTCGCGCCCAACCTGTCCTTCTTCTTCTCGAACGGCATGGACCCGGAATACACGGTGCTGGGCCGCGTGGCGCGCCGCATCTGGGCCGTTGCAATGCGCGACAAGTACGGCGCCAATGAACGCAGCCAGAAGCTCAAATACCACGTGCAGACTTCCGGCCGTTCGCTGCACGCGCAGGAAATCGACTTCAACGATATCCGCACCACGCTGCAGGGCCTGATTGCCATCTACGACAATTGCAACTCCCTGCACACCAACGCCTACGATGAAGCGATCACCACGCCGACCGACGAATCGGTGCGCCGCGCGCTGGCGATCCAGCTGATCATCAACCGTGAATGGGGCCTGGCGAAGAATGAAAACCCGAACCAGGGGGCCTTCATCATCGAGGAACTGACCGACCTGGTGGAGGAAGCCGTGCTGCAGGAATTCGAGCGCATCGCAGAACGCGGCGGCGTGCTGGGCGCGATGGAAACCGGCTACCAGCGCGGCAAGATCCAGGAAGAATCGATGCACTATGAGCAGCTGAAGCACGATGGCAGCCTGCCCATCATCGGCGTGAACACCTTCCGCAATCCGAAGGGCGACACGGTCGCGCAAACGCTGGAACTGGCCCGCTCCACGGATGAAGAGAAGCAGTCGCAATTGCAGCGCCTGGCGGACTTCCAGGCGCGCAATGAGAAAGACGCACCGGCCATGCTGCGCCGCCTGCAGCAGGCGGTGATCGATGACGATAATGTGTTCGCAGTGCTGATGGACGCGGTTCGTGTCTGCTCGCTGGGCCAGATCAGCAGCGCGTTGTTTGAGGTTGGCGGCCAGTACCGCCGCAGCATGTGAGGGTCGAAAAGAGATGAGCCAGTATCAACCTCCCTACCGCGACGCAGCTTTCTTGCTCAAGCACGTGTTCAGCGTCGACGCGCATGCACAGCGATGCGGACTGGATCTCGATGCCGACACGGCACTGGCAATCCTGGACGAAGCCGGAAAATTTGCCCGCGACCGGATCGATACCATCAACCGCGCCGGCGATATGCAGGGCGCGCGCTGGTCGGATTCGACCGTCACCACCGCGCCGGGATTCAAGGAAGCCTATCAGGACTTCTGTGCTGGCGGCTGGCAAGGCCTGCGCTTTCCGGAGCAGTATGGCGGCCAGGGTCTGAATGCGGTCGTCGCAAGCCTGATCGATGAAATGTGGCACGGGGCCAGCTTCAGCTTCGCCCTGTGCCCGATGCTGACGAATGGCGCCGTCGAGGCGCTGTTGACCGCCGGCAGCGATTATCTGAAGGATACCTATGTTCCGAAGATGGTGAGCGGCGAGTGGACCGGCACCATGAACCTCACCGAGCCGGGCGCCGGCTCCGACCTTGCTGCAATCCGCAGCAGGGCCGTCCCGCAGGCCGACGGCACATATCGCATCAGCGGCCAGAAGATCTTCATCACCTATGGTGAGCACGATTACACCGACAATATCGTGCACCTCGTGCTGGCGCGCACCCCGGACGCTCCGGCCGGCGTGAAGGGCATTTCCCTGTTCGCGGTGCCGAAGTTCATGGTGCAGCCGGACGGCAGCCTTGGGGCGCGGAACGATGTGCGTTGCAGCTCCATCGAACACAAGTTGGGCATCCATGGCAGCCCGACCGCCGTCATGCTGTTTGGCGAAGGTGAGGGCGCCGTCGGTTACCTGGTGGGCGAAGAGAACCGCGGGCTCGAATACATGTTCATCATGATGAACGATGCTCGCTTCTCGGTCGGGTTGCAGGGCCTGGCCATTTCGGAGCGCGCCTACCAGCACGCCGCCCAATACGCGCTGGAGCGCGTGCAGGGCAGGGCGGTCGGCGACGATGGCAGCCATGGCGATACCATCGTCCGCCATCCGGACGTGCGGCGCATGCTGCTCTCGATGCGCAGCCATATCGACGCCATGCGCGCGCTGGCCGTGCACGTGGCGATGAAGAAGGATGCCGCGCATTCCGCCGGCGTTGATGCCGCAGCCCGGGACGCCGCCAAAAGCGAGCTTGAATTACTGGTGCCGGTGCTGAAAGGCTGGTTCACCGAAACGGCGCAAGACCTTACCTACAACGCGGTGCAGGTTTTCGGCGGGATGGGCTATGTCGAAGAAACCGGAGCCGCGCAGTACTACCGCGATGCGCGCATCACGACCATCTACGAAGGCACGACCGCGATCCAGGCCAATGACTTGGTGGGCAGGAAAACTGTGCGTGACGGCGGGCAGACGGCGTTCGCGCTGCTGGATACCATGGCCGCTGCGGCCGATAGCCTGGCGCGCGAGGATGCCTCGGCTGCGCGAGTGCTTGGCGCGCGCCTGGCGGAATGCTGCCGGGCCGTGCGCGGCGTCGTGCACTGGCTGCTGGACGAGCAGCGCAATAATCCGCGTGCGGTCTATGCTTCCTCGGTTCCCTATCTGCAGCTGTGGGGCGAAGCCTGCGGCGGATGGATGCACGCGCTGCGGCTGCAGGCGGCACTGGGCGGCGGCCAGTCCGGCAACGACCTGCGGGCAACGGCCGAAAGTGCGCGCTTCTTCGCCGAGCAGGTGCTGGTGCGTGCGCCTGCGATGGCCTCGGCCATCGTCAATGGCGGGCAGGCCGCGCTTGACTTCCCTGACGAGGCGTGGCTGGCGTAGCACTAAGCTGTGCCGAGTGCTTCCCGGAGTGCTCGCGCCAGGGGGGCGGCGATCTCCTCCAGCGTCAGCTCACGCCCCAATTGTTCGGCACAGGAAGTCGTGCAGGCCGCCAGTTCGGCGGCGCTGCCGGCAGCCTGATTCATCGCGCGGGCCAGTAATCCCCAGTCAGGTCGGCCAAGCAGCACGCCGCTGACAACCAGGGTTCCGGTGCGGCGGCGCGCCTGTGCCAGGCCCACGATCTTGCGGTTGTCGACAACCACTTCCCACGGCGAGAAGCCGGCGAAACACGCCCACGTCAGCGAGGGGGGAACGCCGGCCTGCAGCGCCCTGGCCTGTTCCGGGGGCAGGGCATGGGCTGCGATGTCGAAGCCGTGCAAGACCTTCGCATACAGCTCGCCGATCCACTGGTAACTCTGCACCAGCTTGTCCGACGCCAGCGGATGGCCGTTCGGCAGGATGATGGAAGCGCTCAACATCCAGGAGCCCGCCAGGACCGCGCCACCGCCGGACTGGCGTGCCGTTGATCCGATGCCGGCACGCTGTGCGATTTCCTCCTGCGTCACCGTGCGAGCCTGGGAGCAGCCCAGAACCACGGCCGGTGCTTCGTAAGCCCATAGCTGGAACAGCGGACGTGTCACGGGCTCGCGCATCTGGTCCTGGTTCCAGGCCTGTTCCGCAGCGCCGGTCGTCATCAGAAAATCTGGCATGGGTGGGCCTTATCTCGATGTCGTCACGCCGCGGCGCAATACCACGGGGGCGCCGCCGCTGCGTTGCTTGGTCATCCACTGGGCGAGGGCAGCATCCATATAATCGGCGTGGCCCGGGAACCAGTTCATCAACTCGGCGGCCAGTGCGCGGCCGGTTTCGAAGTCGCGCTGCGAGGCAATGCGCTCGCGCACTTCGTAGACGGACTTAAGCACGGCATCGTGTTCATCGATGTGGCATTGACGTGCGGGAAATTCGGTTTCCGTCATCCACGTTTTTTCCTGGGAAAAGTGATCTTCGGCGTGCCGGATGAAGGCATCCAGGCAGGCGGCAAAACCTTCGTCGCTGGCGGCAATCATGGCCGCAACGGTATCGACGAATTCGCGGTGGGTGTCGTCCATTGGCGGGTAGCCGAGCAGGAAATGATCGGTCCAGGCGGGCGGAGTGGTCGTCGTCATTGCTTCATCCCCGTTTGTATGTTTCAGCCAATTGTACAGCGTTTTTATTTTGCGCCGAAATAAAAAACAAGGTAGACTGTTTTTTATTGGGGCGGCGAAGTCCGCCTCCATACCCGCGGCAACCAATTCAGAGAGAGAAGGTTCCTATGTCCCATCGCTTGTCCCCACTCCTGCAACCGCGTTCCATCGCCATGATCGGCGCGAGCAATAACCCGGCGCGTATCGGCGGCATGCCGCTTGATCTGCTCAAGACCTTCAATTTCGAAGGCGAGGTCTATCCGGTCAATCCGAAATACGAAGAAGTGTTTGGCTACCGCTGCTATCCGGACATCGAGTCCGTGCCGCAGGCGCCCGACCTGGCCGTGCTGGCGATCGGCGCCGCCGACGTCACGGCCATGCTGCGCCGCTGCCATGCACGCGGTGTAAAGGCGGCCATTGTCTACGCCGCCGGCTTTGCCGAAATGGGCGGGGAAGGAAGCGCGCTGCAGGAGGCGCTGGAACGCTTCGCGGAGGAGAGCGGCATGGTGGTGGCCGGTCCGAATTGCATGGGCTTTGCCAACCTGAATTTGAAAGCCTTCACGGCGTTCGCCACGGTGTTCAAGAATGTGGCGCCGCAGACAGGCATTGGTCGCGCCAGCCTGGTGACCCAGAGCGGCAATGTCTGTTCCACGGTCTTTGCGCTGATGCGCCAGCTGGGCATCGAGGTCAGCCACTTCATCAACACCGGCAACGAGGCCTGCGTCGAATTCTCAGAATACCTGGAATTCCTGGCGCAGGACGAACAGACCGACTGCGTGATCGGCTATGTCGAGCAACTGCGCAATGGCCAGCGCTTCATCGATTCCGCGCTGGCCTTCGCCGAAGCCGGCAAGCCGCTGATTCTCTACAAGGCGGGCCAGACGGAAAAGGGCTCGGAAGCGGTGCGTTCGCACACCTCGGCGCTCGCCGGCAATATGGCGCTGTACGAGGCGGGGTTCCGCCAGCTGAATATCATCCAGGGCCAGGACTTTACGCACATGGCGGATATCGCCTGGCTGAGCGGCTTCCGCCAGCGCACGGGCGGCAAGCGCATCGCGATCGTCACCCTGTCCGGCGCGTTGGGCGCCATCCTGGCCGACAAATTCATCGGCGCCGGCCTCGATGTGCCGACCCTGCCGGACGAAGTGCAGCAGACGCTGCGTGACGGCATTCCCGACTATGGCATGGTATCCAATCCGATCGATGTGACGGGCAATATCGTCAACAACCCCGAGTTTGTCAGTTCCGTGTTCAACGCCCTGGCGCGCACGGATGCGGTGGACACCGTCGTGATATACGCCAATGGCGCGCTGCTGGACCGCATGGCCGAACCGCTGATCAAGGTCTGCGCCGAGCATCCCCGCCTGTTCGTGGCCATCGATACCGGCAAGGCCAAGTGCCGCGAGCAGCTGGCCAGCGCCGGCATTCCCGTTTTCACCGATATCGGCCGCGCCACCCAGGCGCTGGCGCCATACTGCCACTGGCTGGAAGGCCGCGCCGCTGTGTCCTACTGGGCCAGCCTGCGCAGCCAGCAACGCAGCGCTGCTGCCGTGCCCGAGCTACGAGGACTGGATGAATACCAGACCAAGCGCCTGCTGGCCGATTTCGGCGTACCGCCCGTACAGGAAGTGCCGGCGGCGGATGCGGATGCGGCGGTGCAGGCTGCTAATCGCATCGGTTATCCGGTCGTACTCAAGGTCCTCAGTGCGGATATCGCGCACAAGACCGAAGCGGGGCGGCGTGCGCCTGAACCTGCAGGACGAAGCCCAGGTGCGCACGGCCTGCGAGGAAATCCTGGCGTCGGCACGGGCGTATGCTCCGGATGCACACATCAAGGGTGTGCTTGTACAGCCGATGTCGAAGGGCGTGGCGGAACTGATCGCCGGCGTGACCCACGATCCGGTGTTCGGCGCAGCCATCACAGTGGGCCTGGGTGGCGTGCTCACAGAGCTTTATCGCGACGTCAGCCATCGCATCCTGCCGGTGGACGAAACTATCGTGGCGGACATGCTGCGCAGCCTGAAAGCCTTCCCGTTGCTGGATGGATTCCGCGGCAGGCCCAAGGCCGACGTGGCTGCCGCACAGAAGGCCATCGCGGCCCTGTCCAACGCCGCGCTCGGACTGGCGCCGGCGGCCCAGGAGATCGAGGTCAATCCGCTCCAGGTCAAGGAAACGGGCGCGGTCGCGATCGATGCCTTGCTGCTTACCCGCTGATTTCCGTCACTTCTTCTGGAGCCGACCGTGCTGCTCTCATTAACCGAGTTGCAGGAAATGATCGAGACAAGCGTGCTCGAATTCCTGACCCATGAATACGATTTTCTCAAGCGCGCCAACAGCCTGAAGGCGCCGTATGCCAGCGCGCCGTTCATCTGGCAGAGCTTTGCCGATATGGGCTGGCTTGGACTGCCCCTTTCCGAGACGGACGGCGGCATCGGCGGCCATGCGATGGAAAGCGGCTTGCTGATGCGCGCTTTCGGCCGCCATCTGGTGGTCGAACCTTATCTGCCCAACGTCCTGCTTGGCACGCGCTTGCTGGGCGCACTTGGCAGCGCCGCGCAGCGCGAGGCTTGGCTGCCCAGGCTGGTGGACGGCTCGCACCGGCTGGTGCTGGCCCACGAGGAATCGGCCAGCAATGACCCTTGGGCGCCGCGAGCAACTAAGGCCATGCAAGTAGACGGCGGCTACGTGCTGGCCGGAGGCAAGTCGCTCGTAGCGGGCGCGCCGGGTGCGGATGCGGTGCTGCTTTCCGCTCGTCTGGAAGCGGGCGAACATGCGCTGTTCATCCTGCCGCTGGATACGCCGGGCCTGCGTGTGACCGAAGGCCGCACCCTGGACGGCGGCCGCGCAGCCGATCTGCACCTCGATGAAGTGCGCCTCGATGCCGCGACGCGGCTGGAGGGCGCAAGCGATGCAGCGCCGGTGCTGAACCGCATTCTGGCCGAAGCCATCGTCAGCCAGTGCTGGGAGGCCAGCGGAGCCATGCAGGCGGCGCTGGAGCAGACCGCAGCCTATACCGGCGAACGCGTGCAATTCGGCCAGCCGATCAGCAAGTTCCAGGTGGTGCAGCACCGCCTGGCCGAAATGGCGGTTTGCTGCGAAGAGGCGCTGGCGGCCTGCCAGCTGGCGTCGATGCGCATCGACAGCGATCCGGCGTCGGCGCAGGCGATGGCCTCGCTGGCCAAGTCCAAGGTCGGGCGGGGCGCGCGCTTCGTTGCGCAGGAAGCGGTGCAATTGCATGGCGCCATGGGCGTATCGGAAGAATTGGCGATCGCCAGCTATTTCCGCAAGCTGCTGGCGTTCTCGCAGCAGGCCGGAGGTACGGCGTGGCATAGCGAGCGCTATGGAGAACTCATGCTGGGCAGCGGTGGCTACCGCAAGAGCCAGGTCCTGCCCAACGACACAGGAGTTAGCAATGAATCTTGAACTGAGCCCTGAACAGCAGGCGTTCCGCGATGAGGTGCGCACCTTCCTGCGCGAGAACCTGACGCCGGAATTGCAGCACGGACAGCGCTACACCACCGCGGTCTACCCTGAGCCGCATATTTCCGGGCCATGGCAGCAAGCCTTGCAGCGCAAGGGCTGGCTGGTGCCCATGTGGCCCAGGGAATGGGGCGGAACCGGTTGGAACGCGGCGCAGCGCTTCATCTTCGAATCAGAATGCGCCCTCGCTGGCGCGCCGCTGGTGCATCCCATGGGCGTGCGCCTGGTCGGTCCCGTGATCCTGCGTTTCGGCACCGAGGAACAGAAGCGCCAATACCTTCCGCGTATCCTGAACAGCGAGGATTACTGGTGCCAGGGCTTCTCCGAGCCCGGCGCCGGCTCCGACCTGGCTTCGCTGAAGATGACTGCCGTCTCCGACGGAGACGATTACATCCTCAATGGCTCCAAGATCTGGACCACCCATGCCCACCACGCCAATATGATGTTCGCCCTGGTGCGCACCAGTAATGAGGGCAAGCGCCAGGAGGGCATCACCTTCCTGCTGATCGACATGAAGTCGCCGGGTATCGAAGTGCACCGCATCGACACCATCGGCGGCGACTATGACGTGAACCAGGTCTTCTTCACTGACGTGCGCGTGTCGAAGGCCAACCGCGTCGGCGCTGAAAACGCCGGCTGGGATTGCGCCAAGTACCTGCTCGAATTCGAGCGCGGCGCAGGCATTTTCAGCGGCCGATTGCGCTCACAGCTCAAGCGCGTCGGCGCCGCCATCGACGAACTGCAGGCCCAGGGCAAGGATGTGCGCCGCGACGTGCGCCTGGTTGCGCGCTTCGGCGAAGTCTGCGCCGATCTCGATTGCTTCGAAATGATGGAGTTGCGCATTATGGGCACTTTGCAGCCGGGCCAGAATCCGGGCCCGGTGTCCTCCATCCTCAAGCTGCGCGCCAGCCGCATGAAGCAGGCGATCGCCGAGCTGGGCGTGGAAATCCTGGGGCCGCAGGCCCTGCAATGGAATGCAGAAGAACATCAGGAGGGCAGCCTGCTGCCGCTGCTGGTGCCGGACTACCTGAACAGCCGTGCATTCACGATCTTCGGCGGCGCCGCCGAAGTGCAGCTGACCATTATTGCCAAATCGGTTGTCGGCGTCTGATCTGGCGCCGGCCAATACAAAGGAGACATGAAATGGGTAAATTGAATGGAAAGCGCGCACTGGTGATGGGCGCGGCCGCACGCGGCAATATGTCGCAGTCCATCGCCCGCCGCTTCGCGGACGAAGGCGCGGAGGTCATGGTAGGTGGCCGTCACATGGAGGAACTGCAGCGCTTTGCCGACGAAATCCGTGGCCATGCATTCAGCTGCGACATCACCGGACGCGAAGACAACCACGCGCTGGTGCAGGCCGCGGTGGAAAAGATGGGCGGTATCGATATCGCCGTCAACGGCACGGGCTGGGGCTTGCTCAAGCCTTTCGAGCTGACTACGGAAGAAGAACTGCGCCGCATGACGGATCTGCAGTTCATCGGTCCCTTCCTGTTCTTCCAGGCGGTGGTGCCGGCGATGCAGCAGGGCGGCTCGCTGATCCAGATTTCATCCGCCACCGCCACCATCATGCTGGACGACCATGCCGCCTACATGGGTACAAAGGCCGGCTTCGACCATGTGATGCGCTGCCTCGCCAATGAGTACGGCCGCCGTGGCATCCGCGCCAATTCCATCTCGCCCGGGTTGACCGAGACGCCGATGACGGCGGGCGCCAAATCCGTGCCTGGCATCTTCGAAACCTACCAAAGCCGCTATCCGCTCGGCCGCATCGGCACGCAGGATGACATTGCCGCGGCAGCGGTCTGGCTGGCCAGCGACGAGTGCTTCATGTCCGGCCAGAACCTGCAAATCAATGGCGGACTTACCCTGCGCGGCAACCCCACCGCCGCCGAACTCGACGCCGCCGCCATCAAAGCCACCGGCAAGCCCCGCCCGCGCCCCTGGCAGCAATGAGCGCCGCACCCGCAACCACGCGCTGCACGTCCGCAATGATGCGCCGCCGATGCGCTGCACCCCCGACGATGCGCCGTGCATCAAAACGCCGTGCCGCCGAAGCGCGTAGGGCGGATCATCGATCCGCCGTGCATGCAGAAACGTGGCTTCGGCCCAGGAGACAAGCAATGAACGACATGAGAATCGGCGCCCACCCCCGGTCAGCCATCCCCACCACCAGCACGGTCAAACTGGACGGCGCCTACGCCTGGTACGCCGTCTACCTGCTCACCTTCGCCTACACGGTCGCCTTCATTGACCGCCAGGTGCTCAACCTGCTGGTCGACCCCATCAAGCGCGACCTGTTGCTGACTGATGTGCAAATCAGCCTGCTGCAAGGCTTCGCCTTCATGACCTCGTATGTAATCTTCGGCCCGGTGTTCGGCCGCTGGGTCGACACCGGCAGCCGCCGCCGCGTGCTGGCCTTCGGCGTGGCGCTGTGGAGCGCATTCACGGTCATGTGCGGCATGTCGCAGGAATTCTGGCACCTGTTCCTGGCGCGCGCCGGCGTGGGCGCAGCCGAAGCGTGCCTGGCCCCCGCGGGCTTCTCGCTGATCGCCGACTACTTCAGCCGCGAACGCCTGCCGCGTGCCATGAGCATTTTCATGCTTGGCCCGTCGCTGGGCGCGGGACTCGCGCTGGTGGCCGGGGGATTGATCGTCGGTTCCGCGAAAACCTTGGGACAGTGGTTCCCGATCCTGTCGTCGCTCTCACCCTGGCAGCTGGCGTTTGTAATGGTCGGCGCGCCAGGCCTGCTGCTGGCCGCCCTGCTGCTGACGATCCGCGAACCTGAACGCACATCGCTGACAGGCGCTGCAAGGAGCGCCAAACACTTCTCCCTGCGCGAAACCCTGCAGTTTTTCTGGACGAATCGCGCCTTCTATGGACGCTACTTCATCGGCCTGTCCCTGCTGGCCATCGTCGTCTACGGTTTTCCAACCTGGATGCCTGCCTACCTGATGCGCCATTTCGGCGCCGCGCCCGCCACGGTCGGCCTGCGCTACGGCACCCAGGTACTGATCGTTGGCGCCATCGGCATCTATTCGGGCCCTTGGGTGCAGCGCTGGCTGGCCTCGCGTGGCTGGCGTGATGCGCCGGTACGCTGCGCCATGCTGTGCGCGGTGGCGGCGGGCCTGCTGTGCATCGCGTTCCCGTTTGCCGGCAGCTATCAGGCGGCATTGGCGGTGGCAGCGCTGATCAACCTTTTCTATGCGCTGCCGTGGGCGGTGGCGGCTTCCGCGCTGCAAATCTCGACGCCGAACCGCATGCGCGGCATTGCCGTATCGATCTTCTATTTCCTGATTTCGGTATTCGGCATGGGCATCGCGCCCAGCATCATCGCCTTCGTCACGGAACACGTGCTGGGTGATCCCGCCCGCGTAGGAACATCGTTGGCTATCGTTTGCTGTACCAGCGCCTTTGCCGCGGCCTGGCTGCTGTCCGGCGCGATGAAGCATTATCATGAGGCGCAGTAGCGCCATGGCTGGTCAACCTGAGTGGAAAGAAAATACCATGAGCACAGACATGCAGCGTCCCCGCATCGGCATCATCGGTGCCGGCGCCATCGGCGGATTCTACGGCATGATCCTGGCCCGCGCGGGCTACGACGTGCACTTCCTGTTCCGCAGCGAGTACGCGGCAGTAGCCGCGGATGGTCTGCTGTTGCAGAGTGAGTCGCTGGGCGATTACCGGCTCAAGCCCGCCAACGCCTACCATGACGCGGCCGATATGCCGCCTTGCGACTGGCTGCTGGTGGCCGCCAAGACCACCAGCAATGCGGCGCTGGCGCCCGCCATCATCCGCGCCGCGGCCCCGGGGGCGAAAGTGATGTTGTTTCAGAACGGCCTGGGCGTGGAAGAGCAGATGCGCGCCTTGCTGCCAGACAGCCTGCACGTACTGGGCGGCATTTGCTTCATCTCCGTGCATCGCGAGGGTCCGGGCGTGATCAAGCATCACGCTTACGGCAGCGTCAGTATCGGCTATCACTCCGGCCCGGCCGCGGACGAAGCGGGCAAGCGGCAAATCCTGGCGCAGGCGCAGGTCATGCTGGGCGAAGCCGGCGTTGATGCGTCGCTGGTGGCGGACCTGGAACAGGCGCGCTGGCAGAAACTGGTGATGAATATTCCTTTCAATGGTGTGAGCGTGCTGCTCAACTCCGGCACCAAGGCGCTGATGCTGCATCCCCGCACGCGGGCCCTGATCCGCGAACTGATGGAAGAAGTGATTGCCGGCGCAGCAGCCTGTGGACGTTCGCTGGGCGAGCATTACATCAACACAGCTTGGGCGGCGACCGACGGCAAGCCGGATTACACGCCCAGCATGCTGCTGGACTACACGGAGCGCCGTCCGCTGGAGCTGGATGCGATCTATGCCGCGCCCCTCGCAGCGGCGGCCGCCGCAGGCAGTCCGATGAAGAAGGTGGAAATGCTGTATCAGAGCCTGTGCTTCCTGGATGAGCGCAACCGGGACGATGCCTGAGGCCCGCCGATGCCACGCTCGCTCGCGCTGCATCAGATCACGGCGCTGCAATGTTCGCCGCCCGAGCTGGTTTCGCTGGCCGCGGAACTGGGCTGCGACGGCGTGTGCGTATTCGTGCACACGCCCAGCAATCCCGGCCCCGGCCGGCCGGTCTTTCCCAAGGTGACGCCAGCGATGCTGCCGGCAATGCGGCAGCGCATGTCGGATGCCGGCGTTGCGATCACCAATGTGGAATATTTTCCGCTGACGGCCGATGTGGACCTGGATGCATTCCGGCCGGCGCTGGAACTCGGCGCCGAGCTGGGAGCGCGCCGCGCCGTCGTCCATTTGCACGATGCGGACGACCAGCGCGGCAGCGACACGCTGGAGCGCTTCGCCGGCATGGCGGCCGAATATGGGCTGGGTGCGGGCCTGGAGCTGCTTGGGCTGTCGCCCGGTTGCCCGAGCCTTGCGCGGGCCGTGCAACTGGTCGAACGCATTGGGCAGCCCAACCTCGGCGTGGCGGTGGACGCACTGCACCTGCAGCGCACCGGCTCAACGCCGCTGGACCTCGCCGGGATGCCGCGTAGCCTGTTCAGCTATGCACAGCTGTGCGACGCGCCTGCACTGGCCGATCCGGCGCAAGCGCTCGACCCCACCCGCTATATCGCCGAAGCCTTTGACCGGCTGCCGCCGGGGGAGGGCGCGTTTCCGCTGGTGGAGATGGTGCGGGCGTTGCCGTCGGACCTGCCCTACGATGTCGAAGTGCCGGCTCTGCGCCTCGTCAGGGCCGGCGTGTCGCCGCTGGAGCACGCGCGGCGCGCCGTAACGGGCGCGCGCCGCGTACTCGCGGCGGCCGGCCTGTCATCGTGGAGTGCTGGCGCGGTCTAGCAAGGACAGGTGTTCGTCGCTGAGGCGCAGCTCCATCGCCCGCAGCAGCTCCTTTACCTGCGCAGGTGTGGTGGCGCTGGCGATCGGCGCCGTGATGCCCGGCTGCGCCATCAGCCAGGCCAGTGCGACTTGCGCCTGGCTTGCGCCTGTCTGCGCGCTGACGGTGTCGAGCGCCGCCAGGATGCCCAGGCCAAAGGGATTGATATATTTGGCGACTTCCGCGCCGCGCTGGCGACCGGACAGGTCGCCGGCATCGCGGTATTTGCCGGTCAGGAAGCCGCTGGCCAGTCCATAGAAGGGCACAACACCGATTCCGCTCTGGATGCACGCCTGCTGCAGCGGGCCTTCGAAGGCATAGCGCGTCAGCAGGTTGTAGCGTGGCTGGAGCACCTGGTAGTGACCCAGTCCATGCGCCGCACTGATTGCATTGGCCTCGAGCAGGCGCTCGGCGCTGTAATGCGACGCGCCCGCCGCGCGGATCTTGCCGGCACGGATCAGGTCATCGAAGGCGCCCAGCGTTTCTTCCAGCGGCACTACGCTGTCGTCCAGGTGGGCGAAATAGAGATCGACGTAATCCGTGCGCAGGCGCTGCAGCGATTCATCGATGGCCTTGAAGATGGTCCTGCGTGAGAGGCCGGCCAGATCGCCATTGCCGCGCCCGACCTTGGTGGCAATCAGGATGCGGTCGCGGCAGCCGCGGCTGGCCTGCCACTCGCCGATCATGTTTTCGGATTCGCCGCCGGCCAGGCCCGGGATCCAATTGCTGTAGACGTCGGCGGTGTCAATCAGCCTGCCGCCGCCTTCCACGAAAGCGTCAAGCACCGCGAAGCTGTTGTCGCGGTCAGCCGTCCAGCCGAACACATTCCCGCCCAGCATGAGCGGCGTGGTCGAGATTCCGCTGTGGCCAAGCGGCCGCTCGTTCACATGTAGTTCCATTTGCACCTCGAATGGGTTTTATCGGATCATCGATGCTGCTTGCCAGGCCAGCGCCATTGCCGGCGCATTGGTGTTGCCTGATATCAGACCGGGCATGACCGAGCAATCCACCACGCGGACGCCGGAAACGCCGCGCACACGCAATTCGGGATCGCAGACATCGTCTTCGCTGCCGCCCATGCGGCATACTCCCACCGCGTGGATGCCGCAGCGGGACAGCCGGCGGAAGGCATCCAGGATTTGCTGGTCGCTCTGTACCTCGGCGCCGGGAATGAGTTCGTGGCTCAGATAGTTGGCAATGGCCGGTTGCGCCATGAATTTGCGGACATAGCGCACGGCGCCAATCGCCGATTCTTCGTCGGCGGCATTGGTCAGCCAGTTGGGCTTGATGTCCAGCTTTGCGTTGGGATCGCGGCTGGTGATGCCGATGCTGCCGCGGCTGCGCAGGTGCAGCAGTTGGGTGTACACGGTGAAGCCGGGCTCGCGTTCCACCGTGCCTTGCTGCACCGGATAATTGCGGTCGGCGACGCGCTTGGCCTGGAAGGTGAACGCGCTGCCGAACAGTTGCAGGTCGGGGCGTTCGATATCCGGCCGGCTGCGCACAAAGGCCCCGACTTCGTAAGGGCCGGTAGCGAGCGGCCCGCTGCGCGTGAGCGAGTAGCGCAGCGCGTTTTTGGCGAGGCCGAGGCCATAGAATTCGCGGTTATTGCCAGCTAAGCCCTTGAGCCGGTAGGGCATGGAAAACCCCAGGTGTTCCAGCAAGTTGTTTCCGACCGAGGCACGGTCGGCCACCACCGGAATGCCCAGGGAAGAGAGCAGCACGCCGGGACCAATGCCCGAGCGCTGCAGGATGACCGGCGACCCCATGACGCCCGCCGACAAAATCACTTCGCCGCGCAGCTTGAAGGAATGGGGCTGGCCGTCGATGAAGGCCTCGACCGATACGGCGCGCTTGCCCTGGAATAGGATACGGTCAACCAGCACGCCGGTCTTCACGGTCAGGTTGCGGCGGTCGCGCGCACGTTTCAGGAAGGTGCCTGCTGCACTTTGCCTGCGGCCCTTGCGGATATTGTGAGCGTAATAGCCGATGCCTTCCTGGCTGCCGTTCAAGTCTTCGCGGCGCTGCAACCCCATGCCCTGGCCGGCCGCGATCATGGCCTCCGCCAGCGGGTAGCGGAATTTGCCGGTGCTGATGTGGACGGGACCACCGACGCCGCGCTCCTCGCCGGCGCCCAATTCGTGGTCCTCGATCGCCTGGAAGGCGGCGGTCATGGTCTTGCTGCCCCAGCCCGTGCAGCCCATGCGTTCCCAGGCGTCATAGTCCTCGTGCTGGCCGCGGATCCAGATCATGCCGTTGATCGATGAGGAACCGCCCAGGCCTTTTCCGCGCAACCAGGACTCGGTCGACGGCACATCCGGCACGCGTGGCTGCTCGACAGGGAATATCCAGGCGTGGTTGGGATTGGAGGCCAGCTTGCCGATCCCCTTGGGCATATGGATCAGGAGATTGGTATCCGGTCCGCCCGCTTCGAGCAGCAGCACGCGGTTGCCCGGCCTTGCCGACAGCCGGTCCGCCAGCACGCAGCCGGCCGAGCCGGCGCCCACGATGATGTAGTCCCAGGTGTCATGCATGGCTGAACGTTTCCTGCTTGCGTTGAGCGGAGCGCGCTGCGGTTGGTTCTGCCGCGGCGGCGATATGCCTGGCGGCGATATAGGCCAGCGTCATGCCCGGGCCCAGGGTGCCGCCGGCGCCGGCGTAGGCGCCGGACATGAAGTTGAGCGCGTCGTTGCCAGCCGCGTAAAGGCCGGGGATAGGCCTGATTGTCCGGCCCGATCACGCGCGCGCTGCCGTCGGTGCGGATGCCGGCGAAGTTGCCGATGTCGCCCGCAATGATCTTGAGCGCATAGAAGGGGCCTTCCTCCAGCGGCGCCAGGTTTGGATTCGGCTTGTGGTCCGGATCGCCCTGCGAATGGTCATAGATGTTGCCGCCGCGGCCGAATTCGGGATCGGTCCCGTTGCGGGCGTGCTCGTTGAAGCGGGAGACTGTTTTTTGCAGTTCGGCCGGATCGATGCCTGCCTGTAGGGCCAGGTCCGCCAGTGTCTCGCCGCGCAGGATATAACCGGAGCGCACATGCTGGCCACGCGGAACCGGGTTGGGCTTG
Organism: Pseudoduganella sp. UC29_106; assembly: GCF_044055365.1. Lineage (NCBI taxonomy): Bacteria > Pseudomonadati > Pseudomonadota > Betaproteobacteria > Burkholderiales > Oxalobacteraceae > Pseudoduganella > Pseudoduganella sp. UC29_106. The sequence continues at coordinate 2,126,772 of NZ_CP171977.1, forward strand.
ACGTAGCCGATGCCATAGCGCTTGACGGCGTGATGGTCGGCGATCAGGTAGCAGAAGGTCTGTGGCAGGTGTTCGCAAGCCTTGACCATGGCCGGCACGAAATCGTGATAGGGCGCGGCTTCGTCGAAGAAGCGCTTGCCTTCCACTGTGACGGCGATGAAGCCCGGCTTCTGGCGGTCGACGATATGCGGCCACAGCGCCTTGTGGCCTTCGTGCCCCGGGATGACCGAGATCGGCATCCAGGCCGATGGCTGCTGTACGCGCGTCTCGACCCGGCCGCCCACGGATTCCGCCATGCGCGCGCCGTCCCCGGTGTTGCCGGGAGAGGCCAGGCTGATGTGCTGGCGGCCGGCCGCCTTGTGCGAGTAGACGGCCGAGGTGCGTGCATGGTCGTGCGGGAAGCCGCCGCTCGCCAGCACCACGCCCTTGCGTGCAATGACGCGCACGCGGCCTTCCTGGGTCTCGACGTCGGCGCCTTTCACGCGGCCATCGGCGAAGACCAGTTGTTTTGCCGGGGAGTTGAGCCAGAGATCGATGCCGATATCGAAAGCGGTGCGGGCCAGGCGGGCGATCAGTGCGCGGCCGCGCGTGACCGGGTCTGGATGGCCATAGCGCAGGATGTCGCGCGCCACCATGCCGAATTTGCGCAGTACGAACAGCAGGCCCTTGAGCGAGCGGCCGGCGTTCATCAGCTGTTTCATTTCGACGTTCGATCCGACCGCCAGGCCCATGAAGTTGGTCTGGGTCAGGCCCTGGCGCATCAGCTTGCGGTACTTGCCCAGGCGCCAGGCGTCATAGTCCTTCGTGCCCAGCGAGCGCACGGTGGAATGGCCCGGATAGGAGGGGTGGTAGTCGGGGTACAGGAAGGGATAGCATTCCACTTCGGTTTCCCGCTCCAGGAAGTCGATCATTTCCGCGCCGTTGGCCAGGAAGGCATCCACGCGCTCGGCATCGAAATATTCGCCGGCTTCCTGCTGGATGTAGGTGCGGGCTTTCTCCAACGTGTCCGGGCCGAGCGAAGGGGAGTGGCGGTTGCCGGGAATCCACATCACGCCGCCGGAAAAGCAGCTGGTGCCGCCGAAGACGCTGTCCTTCTCGACCATGAGCACGTCGAGGCCCTGCTTGCGCGCCGTAATTGCAGCGGTGAACGCGGATGCGCCACTGCCGATCACGAGGACATCCACCTCTTTGGTGGTGGCAGGGGTGGAAGTTTTCGAATCCATTTTGTCTCCTTCTGGTTCTTAATGTCAGATATCAAATGCCGGCGACTGCAGGGCATTGGACGGTGCGGCCGGATTGGCATCCGGGTCATCGCGATCAAAGGGGCTGATGGCGTTACGGCGCGGCCACAGGATGAAGGCCGCCGTGATGGCAAACAGCACGAACAGGGCCGGGTAAAAAGCTGGGTAGTCGAGCGAGTAGCGCGCGATGAAGGTCATGACGATCAGTACGGTGCCGCCGAAGATGGCGATCGGAATGTTGTAGCAGGTGGCCAGGCCGGTATAGCGCACTTGCGCTGGAAAGGCACGGGCCAGCAAGGCCAGCGACAGCGCCATCGCCGCGCCGCAGCTCAGACCGAGGAAGACGGCGGGGCGCCACAGGTTTTCAGCGCTGTTCTGGCTGTACATCCAGCCCATGCACGCCGCGGTCAGCAGCAGTGCCACGATATACCCGTTGCGCAGGCTGATCAGGCGCCAGGAAACGGCCGCGCCGCCAATCACGTTGCCAACCGGCGTAAAGGCAATCAAGAGCGTTAGCGCGGTGGACACGTCGGCCATCGGCATCTTTTTCAGCGTTACGAAATAGGTGATGGGAAATTGCTGCGTCGCCCCTGCCACCACCGTAGTGCACGCGGCCAGGAACATGGCGCATATCAGGTTGGTGCGATGTTTGGATACCAGCTCAGTGAAGGGCGGACGTTCCGCCAGCATCAGCCGTGCGCGCATGGCTTCGAACACCGGCGTTTCATGAGTAAAGCGGCGCAGGTAGACCGACAGCGCGCCAAACACGCCGCCCATCAGAAAGGGAATGCGCCAGCCATATTCCATCATGGCGTCGGCGCCGAGGGTGCGAGTGAGCCCGCTGACCACGGCCGAGCCCAGCACGGTGCCGCAGCTGGTGGCCGCCGCCATGATGCCGAGCGCAAAGGCCACCTTGCGGCCGCTGACCTGTTCCGATACGAAACTAATGGCGCCGGGCAACTCTCCGCCCAGCGACACGCCTTGCAGCAGGCGGCACAGCAACAGCAGGATGGGCGCCCAGATGCCGATGGCCGCGTAGCCGGGCAGCAGACCGATCGCCAGGGTAGGGCCCGCCATCAGGGCCAGGGTCAGCGTAAATACGCGCTTGCGGCCGGCGCGGTCGCCCACCTGGGCCATCAGGATGCCGCCCACCGGGCGGATCAGGTAGCCGGCGGCGAAGATGCCGAAAGTCTGCAGCAGCGCCAGCCATTGCGGCATGTCCGGCGAAGAGAAATGGTGGCTGATCTGCGGGGCGAGGAAGACGTAGATGATGAACTCGAAGTATTCGAGCGTGCTTCCGAGCGAAGCCAGGGCCAGTGCCTTGACCTGCTCGCGCGGCTTAGCGGACGGCAGGGCAGCCGCGGCGGATTTCTGATGCATGTCTCGCTCCTTGAAATCGTTTTGTCTACTGCGGTATGGCTTGCATGCCAGGCCGAGGGTCTGCCGCCCGCGTTCACCTGCCAAGACTCCAAAATACCCGATCGCACAAAAACAGTCTAGCTGGTTTGTGTATTTTTCCATCACTATTTCGGTCTTCATTGGCGGCAACATACTATGAGGACTGGGTGGTTGCGCCATCAAGAAAATAAAAAAACAGTCTGGCACGCTTGTTATTTGTTTTTAGCGGGTGTACATTTGATTCGACAACAGCACAAAAGCCCGCCGGATGCGGCGGGCAAGAGAGGATCAAATTGGTTGCCAACAACACTAAGGAATTGTCTGCAGCGCGCGCTCCCGGAGTGTCATGGGATGAGCTGGCGGAAGCCGACAGCCGCCCGGTGCCGGAATACCTGAAGCAGGGCTCCTGCCCCGACCTGGGTTCCGAACCGCTGTCGACCGAGCGCTATACCAGCCCGGAATTTTTCCAGCGTGAAAATGACAGGATGTGGCCGCGCGTCTGGCAGTTTGCTGCGCGGGAAGAAGAATTGCGCAACCCCGGCGACGTGGTCGTCTACGAAAACGCGGGCCGCTCCTATGCGCTGACCCGCCAGCAGGACGGCTCGGTCCGCGCCTTCTTCAATGTCTGCCTGCATCGTGGCCGCAAGCTGCGCACCGCCGACGGCAAGGTGGGCGAGTTCCGCTGCCCCTACCACGGCTGGACGTGGAATATCGACGGCAGCCTGAAGACGATCCCGTCGCGCTGGGACTTCAAGCACCTGGATGATGAGCCGCTGAACCTGCCGGAAGCCGAAGTGGCAAGCTGGGGCGGCTTCATCTTCGTCCGCGAAGAGCAGGGCGGTCCCAGCCTGAAGGAATTCCTGGGTGAGCTGCCGCTGCATTTCGAGCGCTGGCTGCCCGAGCGCCGCTACACGACGGCGTGGGTGGCCAAGGTGGTGCCGGCCAACTGGAAGGCGACGGCGGAAGCGTTCATGGAAGCCTACCACGTGATCGCCACCCATCCGCAGATCATGCCCTTCACGGGCGATGCCAACAGCAAGTACAGCCTGCATGGCGATAACGTCAACCTGGCGATCACACCATTTGGCACGACCTCGCCGCACCTGCATGGCGCAGGGCTGGACGAGCAGGCCATCATGGATGCCTTCCTGCGCTACAACGGACGGGTGGTGCCGAAGGACAGCACGATCGAAGTGCCGGCCGGCGTCACCGCGCGGCGCGCCATGGGCGACTTCAACCGCCGCCGCTTTTCGGAAATGGCGGGAATGGACCTTGATCACGCCAGCGACGCCGAAGTGCAGGACGCCTTTACTTATAACGTCTTTCCCAATTTTTCGCCCTGGGGCGGATTCTCGCCGGCCGTGGTGTACCGCTGGCGGCCGTGGCAGGACCAGGACCACACGCTGATGGAAGTACGCATCCTCGGCCTGGTGCCGGAAGGCGAACCGCTGCCGGACGTGGTCCGCATGCAAATGCTGGAGCCGCACCAGAACTGGGCGGAAGCGCTGGGCGTGCTGGGCAGCATCATCGACCAGGACATGGGCAACCTGCCGCACGTGCAGGCGGGCATGAAGCTCTCCAAGACCAAGAAGCTGCAGCTGGCCAACTCGCAGGAAGTGCGGATCCGTCACTTCCATCAAACCCTGGACAAATATCTGGCCGACCCTGGCCACGGAGAAGTGGAATGAAGAGCATCGCAATCACCGCCTATGGTGGCCCGGACGTATTGCAGCTGGAAGAACGGCCGATGCCGGCGCCGCAGGCGGGCGAGGTACTGATCAAGGTCGCTGCTTCCGGCGTGAATCGCCCGGATGTCTCCCAGCGCGAAGGCAACTATCCGCCGCCGGCCGGCATTTCCGACCTGCCGGGCCTGGAGATCGCCGGTGAAATCGTGTGGGGCGACCTGGCCCATGCGGACAATGTCTGGTCGCTGAAAGCGGGCGACAAGGTGTGCGCCCTGGTCGCAGGCGGCGGCTATGCAGAGTACTGCGTGGCGCCCATCGCCCAGTGCCTGCCGGCGCCGCAGGGCCTGTCGCTGGTGGAAGCGGCGGCGCTGCCCGAAACCTATTTCACGGTCTGGAGCAATGTGTTCGACCGTGCCCGCCTGGGCCTGAACGAAGATGGCCAGCCGGAATCGCTGCTGGTCCACGGGGGAACCAGCGGCATCGGCGTGGCGGCGATCCAGATTGCCCACGCGCTGGGCCATCGCGTGTTTGCCACCGCCGGCAGCGAAGAGAAATGCCGCGCCACCGAGAGGCTTGGCGCCGCGCGCGGCATCAACTACCGCACCGACGACTTCGCCGCCGTCGTGAAAGACCTGACCCATGGACGCGGCGTCGATGTCGTGCTGGACATCATCGGCGGCGACTACATCCCGCGCGATATCGACTGCCTGGCGGCCGACGGCCGCCTGGCCCTGGTCGCCGTGCTTGGCGGCACGGAAGCGAAAGTGGACCTGCTTAAGGTGCTGATGCGGCGCCTGACCATCAGCGGCAATACGCTGCGGGCGCGCTCCATCAAGTTCAAGCAGGCCATCGCGCAGCAACTGGTCGAGCACGTGTGGCCGCTGTCGGAATCCGGCCGGATTCGACCGGAAATCCATGCCAGCTTCGGCCCTGGCGAGGCACCGGAGGCGCACCGGCTGATGGAAAGCAACCAGCACATCGGAAAGATCGTCATCGACTGGAGCAAATAGGGAAAGTCACCAGAACCGCCACTTTGCTCACTGCTACTACACCACAAAAACTGAGGAGACCAAGCATGTCGCGAAAGACCACGAAGCGCCAACTTACTGCAAGGCTGGCTGCAGCCTGGCTGGCAATGTACGGAGGCGCCACGGCAGTCCATGCGTCCGATATCGACGTCGGCAACCCTGACCTGTCGGTCCAGTGGGGCAATACGCTGCGCTACAACGTCGGCTGGCGCGCCGAAAACCGCAATCCCGGCTGGGAAACCAGCGGCATCGCCAGCACTCAGGCCAAGTACGACAAGGGCGACGTGGTGGTGAACCGCGGCGACTGGCTGACCGAACTGGACGTGAGCTACAAAGGCCAGGTCGGCTTCCGCCTGTCCGGCGCGGCCTGGTACGACGCCAGCTTTGACAGCAAGGTCGGCGTGCCGCCGGGCCGCGAAGCATTCGGCAACTATATCGGCAACGTCTTCTCCAACTACACCAAGCGCTACTTCCAGGGCCCGTCCGGCGAATTGCTGGATGCCTATGTGTTCGGCAACGTCGATGCCGGCAGCATGCGCGTCAACGTCAAGGCAGGGCGCCAGGTCAACCTGTGGGGCGAGGCGCTGGTGCTGAGCGCGCACAGTATCTCGAACCAGCAGCAGCCGGTGGACGGCCTGAAGGCAGCGGCTTCGCCTGGCGTCGATGCCAAGGAAGTCCAGCTGCCGGTGGGGCAGGTGCATGCCACGGTGCAGGTCAATGAACGCCTGACGCTGGCGGCCATGTACCAGTACGAGTGGCTGCCCACACGCCTGCCGGAAAGCGGCACCTTCCTCGCCAGCTCGGACCTGCTGCTGCGCGGACCGGACCGCGCTTATAACGCGGCGACCGGCGGCTTCCGCGTCAACCAGAAACTGGCTGAACCGCAGGACAACAAGGATTGGGGCGTGAATGCGCGCTACAACTCCGACATCCTGGACGGCATTGTGGGTGTCTATTTCCGCAACTACACGGAAAAGGCCCCAACGCTGAGCCTGGCTCCCACCTTCTATCGCGCTGTCTATGCCAGGAATACCAAGCTGTATGGCCTGAGTATTGCGAAACTGCTGGGTGGCCTGAGCGTGGGCGGTGAGCTGTCCTACCGCCGCCATGCCGCGCTGAAGAGCACCATCCTCAACGGTGCGGACGAAGGCGCGCGCGGCAACACCTGGCATGCGCTGGCCAATGTGCAGAAGCAGTGGGGACAGAACAACCTCTGGAGCTCGCTCAACTTGTCCGGCGAGGTGGCTTTCAGCCATCTCGAGAAAGTCACTTCCGGCGCCACGTTCTTCCGGCCCTGCGCAGCGGGCGCGGACATCAAGCGCACTGGCTGCTCGTCCCAAAACAACTGGGAAGGCACCATCCGCCTGACGCCGGCCTGGACGGCGGTGGCTCCGGGCTGGGACCTGAGCGCAACCACCTCGGTCACCTATGGCCTGAAGGGCAACGGCTCGACCACCGGCAGCGCCAGTGAGCACGCCGGCAGCTGGACGATCGGCGCAACGGCCACCTACAACGGTAAGCACGATATCAGCATCGCCTACAACGATGCGATGTCGCCGGTTGGCCCGCAGCCTGACCGCGGCTGGGTATCGGTGACCTACAAGTATCAGTTCTAAGGTTTTTTCACGACGACCAATACAGAATACTGGAGACAATCATGACCTCGATGTTGAAATACGCCCCGATCGCAGTGCTGCTGGGTGCAGCAGGCCTGGCCCAGGCCGAACCGCCGGCCGACGTGAAACAGCTGGGCAGCACACTGACCCCGTGGGGCGCCATTGCGGCCGGCAATGCGGATGGCAGCATTCCCGCCTATACCGGCGGCCTGACCAAGCCGCCCGCGAATTACGACAAGTCCAACCCCGGCTGGCGTCCCGATCCCTTCCCGGAAGACAAGGCGCTGCTCCGCATCGACGCCAGCAATATGGAAAAGTACAAGGACAAGCTGAGCGTCGGCACGATGGAACTGATGAAGAAATACCCAAGCTTCTACATCGAGGTCTACCCGACGCGCCGCACCGCCGCCTATCCCAAGGAGGTTCAGGACAACACCATCAAGAATGCCTCGCGCTGCAAGGTGATCAACGATGGCGAAGGCCTGGATACCTCGACCGGCTGCGGCCATGGCATCGCATTCCCGATTCCAAAGAACGGCAACGAGGCGATCTGGAGCTTCGGCACGCGCTATCGCACGCCCGCCTATTACCTGAAGAACGTGACCGGCCTGTATGTCAAGCCGAGCGGCGAGATCGTGAAGACTTATGAAGGCCAGAGCTACCGCGGCTGGGACTTCTATGATCCGAGCCAGAAAAATCCGGACCGTTATTATTCGTACAGCTACGAATACAGCGCGCCGACCCGCCTGGCCAACAATACCTCGCTGACCTACGACGATGTGAAGACCGGCGAGCGCGTGGCCTACAACTACAGCCCGGCAACCCGCCGTGTGCGCCTGTCGCCGGACAACTCGGGCGATACGCCGGTGTCGCAGATGGGCGGCGCCATGACCTTCGACGAAGACCAGCTGTTTGCCGGCAAGAAGGACCGCTATGACTGGAAGCTGATCGGCAAAAAAGAAGTCTATATCCCGTACAACAACTTCCGCTTCCAGTATCCCGATCCTAATGGCGAGTGCGCGGGCGAGAAGCGTTTCACGCCTTTCCACCTGAATCCGAAATGCGTGCGCTGGGAGCTGCACCGCGTGTGGATCATCCGCGCCACGCTGAAGGACGGCAAGCGCCATATCTTCAAGCAGCGCGACATGTACGTCGACGAGGACAGCTGGAGCGATGGCCTGTCCGACAACTTCGACCAGAACGGCCGCCTGTTCCACGTCAATCAGCAGATCGGCTCGCCACTGTATGAGGCGCCTGCTCCGGCCGCCACCGACAATATGGTGATCGACATGAACTCGGGCGTGTACGGCTATTCGGGCCCGATGGGCGGCATCGTCCTGACCGAGCCGTGGCCGCGTTCCAAGTTCTCGCCGGACCTGCTGGTCAACCGGAAAATCGTTGTCAAGTAAGCCTGCCATGTCTAACGCTCCATTCGGATACGTATTCCTCGCCGCGGCGCTCCTATGCGGCGCCGCCGCAGCCGGGGAATACAAGGGGCCGCTCGACGTGGCGGCGAAAGTGAATACGGAGTTCGCCCAGTCGCATCGCTTGACGGCCGTTGCCAGCACAGGCAGGAACCTGGTGGCGGTCGGGCCGCGCGGCCATATCCTGACGTCCGGGAATGGCGGCCGCGACTGGACCCAGGTGCCGTCGCCCGTTTCCTCGGACCTGGTGGCAGTGCGCTTCGTCAACGAGAGCGAAGGCTGGGCGGTGGGCCACGACGGCATCGTGCTGCACAGCGTGGATGCGGGGCGCACCTGGGCCCGGCAACTGGACGGGCGGCAGGCTGCCGCTATTGTCGACCAGTACTATAAGCGCGCCGCGGCAGCCGGCGATGAGCAGGCCGTCAAGCAGCAGGATGCACTGGCGCGCTTCGTCCAGGAGGGGGCGGACAAACCTTTCCTGGACGTGCTGTTCCTCACTCCGAAGGAAGGCTTCGTGGTTGGCGCCTTCAATGCAGCTTTCCGCACACGCGACGGAGGGCAGACCTGGGAGCCTTTGCTGACGCGCGTGGACAATCCGAATTCCAATCACCTGTATTCCCTGGCGACCCATGGCGGAGAGCTGTATGCAGCCGGAGAGCGCGGCCTGCTGTTGCGCTGGGACCGCCAGCAGGAGCGCTTTGTCGCGCTGTCTTCGCCTTACCAGGGCAGCTTCTTCGGACTGCTGGATACGGGCAAGGAGCTGGTCGCCTACGGCCTGCGCGGCAATGTCTACGCCACGTCAGACGGCGGCAAGAGCTGGAGCAAGGTCGATACGCCGGCCCCGGATTCAGTGGTAGGCGGCACGAGTCTGGCCGGCGGAAGGTACGTGCTCGTGACGCGCGGCGGGCGCTTGTTGCTCAACAAGGGCGAAGGCAGCGGTTTTGAAAAGCTGGCGGCCCGCCACGCCATGGCGTATGCAGCGGTCACGGCGGCTGGCGGTGAATCGCTTGTTACGGCGGGCTCGGGTGGTGTGCAGGTCGAGACTATCAGCGCCCTGGCGCAGGAGAAATAAGATGGCAGTATCTAGCAAAACGACGGACGCGATGCCGGCAGTACGCGACCTGGCCAGTTTTGACCGGCGCAGCGGCAATGTGCTGGAACGGCTGGTGTTCAACAACCGCCTGCTGTTCCTGGCCATTTGCGTCCTGCTCACGCTGTTCCTGGGTTATCAGGCCCATGGGCTGACGGTCAATGCCAGCTTCGACAAGATGATTCCGCAGGCCCATCCCTACATCAAGAATTACTTCGCCAACCGCGACAAGCTGGGCGGCCTGGGCAATGTGCTGCGTGTGGTCATCGAGAACAAGAACGGCGACATCTTCCAGCCGGAATTCCTGGAAACGGTCAAGAAGGTCAATGATGATCTGTACCTGACCCCGGGTGTGGACCGGGCGTGGCAGAAGTCCATCTGGATGTCCGGCGTGCGTTGGGTAGTGGCCACCGAGGAGGGTTTCCGCGGCGGCCCGGTCATGCCGGACGACTACAACGGTTCGCCGGCCAGCCTGGCCAAGCTGCGCACCAACATCGATACCGCGCGGCTGGCCGGTAACCTGGTGAGCAAGGACTACAAGTCGGTGATGATTATCGTGCCCCTGCTGGAAAAGGATCCGGCGACTGGCAAGGCGATGGATTACGGCGCCTTCTCGCAGGGCCTGGAAAAGAATATCCGTGCCAAGTACAGCACGGCTGGCAAGGTGGATGTCCATATCGTCGGTTTCGCCAAGATGATCGGCGACCTGATCGAAGGCATGATCCAGGTGCTGCAGTATTTCGCCTTTGCCGCCGTGGTCGCCGCTGCGATCATCTATGCCTATACCCGCTGCCCGCGCAGCACAGCCCTGGTTCTGGCGTGCTCGATGGTGGCCGTGGTCTGGTTGCTTGGTGCGCTCAGGATGCTTGGCTTCTACCTCGACCCATACTCGGTGCTGGTGCCTTTCCTGGTGTTCGCGATCGGCGTCAGCCATGCCGCGCAAAAAATGAACGGCATCATGCAGGACGTGGGACGTGGCACGCACAAATACGTGGCGGCACGCTACACCTTCCGCCGCCTGTTCCTGGCCGGCTTCACGGCGCTGCTGGCCGATGCGGTCGGTTTCGCCGTGCTCATGGTGATCGATATTCCGGTGATCAAGGACCTGGCGCTGGCCGCCAGCATCGGCGTGGCGATGCTGATCGTGACCAACCTGCTCCTGCTGCCTGTCATGCTGTCCTTTACCGGCGTCAGCGCGGCGGCGGCTCAGCGCAGCCTGGTCAAGGAAGCGGCCGATGGCAGTGCGCGGCCGGGTGGCTTGATCCGCTTTATCGAGCGCTTTACCACGCGCTCGTGGGCGTCTGGCGCGGTGCTCGCTTCGACGGCGCTGCTGGCAGGCGGTTTCTGGGTCAGCCAGGGCCTGAAGATTGGCGACCTGGATGCAGGCGCGCCTGAATTGCGCGCCGATTCGCGCTACAACCGCGATGTGGCTTACATCAATGGGCATTATGGCTTGTCCAGCGACCAGTTTGTCGTTATCGTCAAGGTGCCGGACCAGATGTGCTCGGACATGACGGTGATGAAGAAGGTCGAGAACCTCTCCTGGCGGCTGCGCGAGGTGGCCGGCGTGCAGACGGTGACTTCGCTGTCCGAAGCGGCTGCCTATTTCATCGCAGGCATGCAGGAAGATAATCCGAAGTGGATGTCCATTCCCAGCAGCCCGAGCATGACCGACGCGGCCGCGCAACTGATCATCACGAATATTCCGGAAGCGGTCGATACCGCCTGTTCCACGATTCCGGTCTCGGCTTTCTTGGCCGACCACAAGGCGGAGACGCTGAAGGGCGTGGTGGCAGCAGTCGAACAGTTCGCTGCCGAGAACGACAACAAGGACATCAAATTCATGCTGGCGGCAGGCCCGGCCGGTATCGAGGCCGTCACCAATATCGTGGTGCATGATGCCAACCGCCTGATGCTGCTGTACGTGTATGCGGCCGTGATCGTGCTGTGCTTTATCACCTTCCGCAGCTGGCGCGCGGTGCTGGTGGCCGTCATTCCGCTGGTGGTGACTTCCGTACTGTGCGAGGCGCTGATGGCGGTGCTGGGCATCGGGGTCAAGGTTGCCACGCTGCCCGTGATTGCGCTCGGCGTCGGGATTGGCGTTGATTACGCTCTGTACCTGCTGTCGGTCCAGTTGCAATTCCAGCGTGCCGGCATGCCGCTCAAGCTGGCTTACCGCAACGCCATGCAGTTCACCGGCAAGGTGGTGGCGCTGATCGGCGTTACGCTGGCGGCCGGTGTGATCACCTGGGCCTGGTCTCCGATAAAATTCCAGGCAGACATGGGGATTTTGCTGACCTTCATGTTCCTGTGGAATATGGTGGGCGCCTTGATCATGATTCCGGCGCTGTCGCACTTCCTGCTGCGCTCGAAAGCGGAAAAGGCGGCGGATGGCGCATCGGAACCAGTGCGCGAAGCCAGAAGCGAGGATCGGACCGGGCAGCGGGGCAGGGCGCCGGCGCCGAAGTTCAGGACTGCAAAATAACCATTAACAGGAGGAGTGCATGTCTATTTTCATGAAGGCCACGATCAAGGTCGATGCCTACAAGTGCCAGGAATTCGTCGATGTGTTGCTGTCGGACCTGGTGCCGGTGATGGAAGAGCAGGGCTGGAAGCTGCACGGCTGCTTCGTCGAGCGCTTCGGCCCGATCAAGCCGGCGGTCGTGGTCGACATCTGGGAAATGGAAGATATGGCCCATGTGGAGCGCGTGATGCGCGGCGATTCCTACCGCAGCGATCCCCGCTACCAGCGCGCGGTGCCTGTGATGAAGGCCGCGGTGATCGAGGAAAGCCTGACCTTCATGGAAAAGCGCGGCGGCGCGCTGGCCTGCATCTACGAATAAAGGAGGAGATACCATGCTGGACGCCAAACTGCCATCATCCCTCGCACCCATGCGGCAAAAGCTCTCGTCGCTGGGCGAAATCTTCCAGATCGCTTTCGTGCCGGCCGATTTTGACGCCGCGCTGCGCTTCTGGACCGAAACCATGGGCGCCGGGCCTTTCTTCCTGCTGGAACACATCCAGGCGGAAAACAGCAAGTACCAGGGCGAGCCCGCATCTTTCGACTTCAGCGCCGCCGTCGGCTACTGGGGCGACCTGCAGATCGAACTGATCCAGCAACACGACGACAAGCCCTCGATCTACAGCAGCTGGCTGCAGCAGGGCATGCAGGGCGTGCACCACGTCTGCGTGGCCGTGCAGGATATGACCGAAACGCGCAAGGTATGCGCCGAACTGGGTGCGACCGTGCTGCAGGAAGCCCAGTTCCGGGGCGGCAGCGCCGAAGTGATCTATGTCGACACTCACGGCGGCCCAGGCACCATGGTCGAGTTCTGGAAGGGCGACGACGCCGGCCGCAAGTTCTTTGCCAGTGTGCGTGAAGCCGCCCGTAATTGGGACGGCAGCAAACCCTTGCGCCGCAGGGGCGAGTGGTAATGCCTCAGCGCATCATTTCCCTGGCCTCCGGGGTGATGCCGGAGGCCACTCCCTTGCAGACTGTGCAGGCAGCCGGCGCGGCCGGCTTTGACGCGGTGGGGATCTGGATTGAGCCGGCGAAATGGACTGCGCAGACCACACGGGAAGTGCGCCAGGCTGTGCGCGACCATGGCCTGCAGCTACTGGATGCCGAAGTCATCTGGCTGCGGCCCGGTCCTGCCAACCCGGATCATTTGCGCGCAATCGACATCGCCGCCGAAATCGGTGCGGCCAACGTGCTGGTGGTCAGTTCCGATCCCGATGCAGCAGCCACCGCGAGCAAATTTGCTGCGCTGTGCGAGTACGCACGTCACATGCCCCTGCGCATGGCGCTGGAATTTGGCGCCTTCACCGACGTGCCGGATCTCGAAGCCGCCGCCGCAGTCCTGGAGCATGCGGCGCAACCGAACCAGGCCTTGCTGGTGGACGCCTTGCACCTGCAACGTTCGGGGGGGCAAGCCGAGCGTCTGGAGCGCCTGCCGGCGCAATGGTTCAGCTATGCCCAACTGTGCGACGCGCCCCTGTCAGGGCCGAGTGCCACCGATCGTGCGGCGATCCGGGCTGAAGCTGTCGATGGCCGCCTGTGTCCCGGCGCCGGCGAGCTGCCGCTGCATGGCTTGCTGAAGGCGTTGCCCCCAGACCTGCCGCTCAGTGTCGAAGTGCGCTCCAGGCAGCTGCGCGACGACTATCCGGACTTGGTCACACGGGCGGAGATCGTGCAACGGGCGACCCGCCAGTGGCTGGATGAAATGAGCCGCTGCCCCGCATAATAATTCCTTTGCTTTTTACGCTCACACGGTGTAAAACATTCAAAGTGAACTGTTTTTTGCGAGGCGCCCCTCAGAGGGCGCCGGCAATCAGGCGCAATCCATGGTGTGGAGACAAGCATGGTAATCGTTAAATGCATACTTGGTGGTTTCGTATTGTCGCTGGCGGTCAATGCCGGAAACACGGAATCCGGGTCCAGTCCAGCGCAACAGGCGGCGCCTTCCGCTACCAGTTATCCCCCCACGGTCGACATGGGCCAACTCTTGCTGCAGGCATCCCGTTACTGAGCCGCAGCGCGTTACGCACACGCAAAAAAAAAGCAGCTGGTACGATTGTTTTCAGTATGATTGCGGCTATGTGACTATTCCGCAATCGAGGAACCATCGTATATGAGCAATCAATTGTCGACCGCAATCCAGGAACTGGCGCCGGAAGGACTGGCGCCGGCCAATCCGAACAGCCTGCAGGAGCAGAAGAGCACCAGGATGCGGGAAACGATTCTGGAAGCTGCGCTCGACTGCCTGGCCGAGCATGGCTATGCCAACACCACCCATAACCTGATCTGCCAGAAGGCGCAGATTTCGCGCGGCGCGCTGCTGCACCACTATCCGTCCAGCCAGGACCTGATGGTAGCCGTCATCGACTATGCGTTCTACAAGCATATGACGGCCTTCAGCGCCATGGTTGCCAGCCTCAGCGAAGAGAGCCGCACCGACCGCAATACGGCAATCGCGATCGACTGGCAAATGTGCCAGAGCAGGGAAATGACGGTCTACCTGGAAATGCGCACGGCATCGCGCACCAATAGCGAACTGCGCGCGATCTTCATCCCGCGTGCGCGGCATCACGACCTGGTGTGGAAGGAAGAACTGCTGAAGGTCTTCCCGGAGTGGCGCGACGATATGCGCAAGCTCGACCTGACGCGCCGCCTCACGCGTTCGATCATCGAAGGCATGACCATGAGCCGCGAGCTGTGGCGCGACAACGACACCGAATGGACGCTGGTGGCCTTCGCGGCCGACATGATCCGCAAGATTCGCATCGATGAACTGAGCTTCCCGTCGCCGGAAACTGTGGAAGCCTTCAAGCAGGCGGCATCGGCCAATTCGAAGCCGCCACGCAGCGTGGCCCGCAAGGCTCCGGTGGGACGGCTGCGCAAGAAGGCGGCCGCCTGAGTCACTGACCCAAGTCAGGCTGCGGCCAGGGCCGCATCCTTGGCCTTGGCCGACATATCGGCCAGCCGCGCCGCAGAAACCGCGACGCCGCTGGCAATGAACTGCTTGCCGGCGACGAAGTCCAGCGGCGAATTCATTGCCTCGACCGCCACCACGCGGTCGCCGTCCAGGTGGTAGACCGCGAATTTCCGCAGTTCCGCGCTGCCGCGCATCACTTGCCGGTCGGCCGTGAACGGCAGGCCGGCGATCTGCAGCTTGGCGTCATACTGATCCGACCAGAACCAGGGTACATCGGCGGCCGGCCGCGGCTTGCCGACAATGGCGCAGGCAGCCTGGCGCGCCTGTTCCAGCGCGTTGGGCACGCTCTCCAGCCGGCACATCCTGTCCCCATAGACGGGCAGGGGGCGCCAGCTCAGGTCGCCGATGGCGAAGATGGCAGGGTCGCTACTGCGCCCGTCGCCGTCCACCACCACGCCATTGCCGCATTCCAGGCCGCAGGCGCGCGCCAGCGCATCGCGCGGCACGGCGCCGATGCCGACCACGGCCACGTCGCACTCCACCCGCCGTCCATCCTCCAACCGCACAGTGCTTACGGCGCGCCCGCCTTCGAAGGCGCTCACATCGGCGCCGCAAATAACCTGCACGCCTTGCTCCGCGTGCAGGTTTTCGTAGAATGAAGCCAGGCTCTCGCTTGCCACTCGCGCCAGCAGCCGGGCTTCCCGTTCGATCACGGTGACGTGCAGCCCGAGTTGCCGCGCCGAAGCCGCCACTTCCAGGCCTATGTAGCCGCCGCCGACTACGGCTAGCCGCCGGCCGGGCTGCAGTGCCTGCTGCAGGCGCAGGGCGTCGTCGATGCCGCGCAGCACGAGGATGTTGTCCAGGCCGGCGCCCGGCGCCGCCAGCAGGCGCGGCGCCGCACCCATGGCCAGCACCAGGAAATCGTAGTGCAGTGTGTCGCCATTGGCCAGCGTGACGCTGCGGCCGGCGCGGTCGATCGAGCTGACGGTCTGGCCAGTGCGGATCTCGATACTCTTTTCCTCGTAGTAGGCGGGATTCTTCAGGAAGAGCGAAGCTTTGTCCGCCGTCCCCTTCAGGAAGGCCTTGGACAGCGGCGGCCGCTGGTAGGGCAGGTAGGCTTCGTCGCCGACGATGCATATGGGACCGACGTGCCCTTGTTCCCTTAGCTGGGCGGCCAGGGCGCCACCGGCATGGCCGGCGCCGATAATGATGACTTTAGAATCTATGGACATGATTCACCTGTATCAGACTGGGTGCGGCGCTCAAACGGTGTGCGCCGTGGCGAGACTGGCCCGCGCCGGATTGACATCGGGGTCGTTGGCGTCGAAGGGACTGATCGCGTGGCGGCGTGGCCACAGCATCAACGCGACGATGCAGGACAGAAGACAGAAGAAGGACGGATAGAGCGCCGGATACTGCAACGAAAAGCGGGACAGGTAAGTCAGGATGATCAGCGCCGTGCCGCCGAAAATGGCGATCGGGATGTTGTAGGCGGTCGCCAGGCCGGTATAGCGCACCTGGGCCGGGAAGGAACGTGCCATCAGGGTGAGGGACAGCGCCATGGCGCCACCGCCGCTGATGCCGAGCACGATGAAGGGCGCGGCGATGCCGGCAACGCTGTCCTGCCGGAAGGCCCAGAACACGGCGGCAATGGTGATCAGCTGGAAGACGATGTACGCGGCGCGCAAGGAAAGGATGCGCCAGGACACCAGCACGCCGCCAAGCACATTCCCGACCATGGTGAAGGCAATGAGCAGCGTCTGCATATTGGCGATTTCCGCCATGGGCAGATGTTTCATCGTCACGAAGAAGGTGATGGGGAACTGCTGCAGCGACGCGGCCGTGACTGTTGTAGTGGCGGCCAGCACCATGCTGGCGAACAGGTTGAAGCGATGTTCCGCCATCAGTACGGCAAAGGGCGGGCGCTCGGCCAGCATCAGGCGTGCCTTCATCTCTTCGAAGACTGGCGTTTCGTGCGTGAAGCGGCGCAGATAGACGGAGATCAGCCCGAACAGGCCTCCCAGCACGAAGGGAATGCGCCAGCCGTAGCTCATCATCTCATCCGGGCCCAGCAGGTTGGCCACCGTGCTGACCACCACCGAGCCGGCGAGCGAGCCGAGGCAGACGGTCGATGCCAGCACGCCGAGGGCGAAGGCGACGCGGCGTCCACTGACTTGTTCCGACACGAAACTGATGGCGCCTGGCAATTCGCCGCCCAGCGCGAGGCCCTGCACTAACCGGCACAGCAAGAGCAGCAGCGGCGCCCACACACCGATCTGTGCATACCCGGGAAGCAGGGCGACCGCCAGCGTGGGTGTCGCCATCAGCGCCAGGGTCAGCGTGAAAACGCGCTTGCGGCCGACCAGGTCGCCAAACTGGGCCATCACGATCCCGCCCACAGGACGGATGAGAAAACCTGCTGCGAAGATGCCGAAAGTTTGCATCAGGCGCATCCATTCCGGCATGTCGGGCGACGAGAAGTTCTTCGTGATCTGCGGCGCGAGGAAGACGAAGATGATGAACTCGAAATATTCCAGCATCCCGCCCAGCGAGGCGACCGCAAGGGCCTTGAACTGCTCGCTCGGTGACAGGGTGACGGGAGCTTGTCTCATATGGTTATTTTGCATCGGCGGTGGCTCCGGTAATCATTCATTCCTGGTTTTGGCCCAGGACAGGCCGCGGCGCAGCAGTTCGTAATACACGGGGTTTTCCCATGAGCACCGTTCGACCTGCGGATAGTATTCCATCATGGGCTGCAGGTCATGGTGGCCGCGGCAGTGGCCCAGCGTCAGGTACATGACGGCGCCCTTGTCGAGCTTACGCTGGTAGAGCACGGGATGGCGCTGTTTTTCCCACTGATTGTGGACGAAGCGGCCGGCCGGGCCTTCGAATTCAGCGTCCAGCAGGACTTCGATCGGCGCGTAGACTTCCGAAAGGTACAGTTCGTCCACCACTTCGAAGGGCTCGATGCCTTCCACCATCGGGTGCTTTACGCCCGTTGGCCAGACGGTGTAGGGACCGATGGGCGGATGGGCCCGGAACATCGATCCCAGCGTTTCCATGAACAGCGGCGCCGTGCAGGGCGTATCGATGCTGCCGTTTTCAAGGAAGCGCAGGATCGAGTTGGTGCCATGCAGGGCCAGCCAGCGTCCGCCACGGTTGAGGTAGTTGCGCAGGGCGACCTGCTGCTCTTCTGTGGGCGTGACATCGCAGGTGTAGCTCACGAGAAAGTCGGCCGCCGTGATCGCTTCCAGGTTCGCATAATCCTCGAACACGCGGACCCGGACGTTTTCATCTTCGGCGAGCAGCTTCAGCAGTTCGAGGCGGGCAAAGTCGATGTCATGCCATTTCCCGCCCGCAATCAACACGCAGTTCAGACGCACGGCTGGGGCTCCTTAATGCTGCACGCGCTTGGTCATGCCCCCATCGATCACCAGGTTGGTGCCGGTGGTGAAGGCGCTGAGGGGAGAAGCCAGGAAGGCGACGGCATCGGCCACTTCGCGTGCTTGTCCAAGACGGCCGAGCGGCACCTGGGTCAGGGTCTTTTCATAGAATTCCGGCCGGCCCTGCTTGATCTTGTCCCACGAACCGCCCTCGATGAACACCGGGCCGGGCGATACCGTGTTGACGCGAATGCGCTTGGCCGCCAGGCTGTGCGCCAGCGCACCGGCATAGTTCGTGACGGCGGCTTTCAGCGCAGCGTAGGGCTGGGGGCCAAAGGCCGGTTCGATGGCGACCGTGGTCGAGATGACGATAATTGCCGCGTTGTCGGATTTTTCCAGGGCGGGCAGGGCGGCATCGATGCCGCGGTAGGTCGCCAGCAAATCCAGCTCAAACGCGGCCTGCCAGCGCTCTTCGTTGGCGGGGCCGCCGCCAGCGGAGCCAAAGCACACGAAGATGTCGCAGCCGCCGAGGCGTTCGCCGGCACGCACTACCCAGTCGCGGTAAGCCGCGGCGTCGGCGAGGTCGACGCTTTCGCCTCGTGCATTCGCGCCCTGGCTCTGTATGTGATTAACTGCCTGGTCCACGCCCGCCTGGTCGCGTGCACATAATTCGATGGCGCAACCTTCCGCCGCCAGTACCTCTGCAACAGCACGCCCGATGCCTTTGCTGGCGCCTGCGAGAATTGCCCGTTTGCCCTTCAGTTGGAGATCCATGGTGTGTTTTTCCTCTGGTGTGACGAAAGTGTCATTGCAGTCTATACCTCAATCTAAAAACCGTCCAGCTTGTTTTTTAGTTGCGCAAAAATGTGTGGCGGCGTGTAGAATAAAACCGTTCAAACCGCTTGTTATTTGCACGGTTGATGAGTAGAGTGTGAGGAAGAATTCAAGAATCGTTATCGCTAAAGCAGAGGAGACATGCCATGAGTGAACAAGCGACGTTGGATCCGACGTCCGATCAACAAGAGGCCGAATCGGCGAGCGTCGACTGGGCAAAATTGCGCCGCGAGTCGGGCAACGCGCTGCGGCGCCGTACGATCACTCACATCAAGAACCGCACCACCGACCTGGCCGAAGGGCCGATGCTGGTTGATCCGGCCGTCTATACTGACAGCGCACGCCACGAGCAGGAAAGGCGCGTGCTGTTCCGCGAGCGCCCGGTGCTGGCGGCCCTGAGCTGCGACTTGCCTGCGCCCGGCGATACCTTCCTGTTCGATGAAACGGGGCCGTCGATCCTGCTGGTGCGCAACAAGGAGGGCAAGGTCAACGCCTTCCTGAATATGTGCATGCACCGCGCGGCCAAGCTGGTTACCGAGCCCAAGCGCAAAGTCCGCATGAGCTGCCGCTTCCACGGCTGGACCTTTGACCTGGACGGCAAGCTGGTGGGCATTCCCGGCGCGGAAGGCTTCAAGGGCATCGAGAAGGAAGAGCGCAGCCTGATCCCGGTGCCGGTCGCGGAATGGCACGGCCTCATCTTCGTACGCGCGGTGCCGAATGGCGAACCAATCGATGTCGAAGCCCACCTGGGCAAGGACTTCGCCCGCGAGCTGGCGCACCTGGAACTGGCGCAGGCGCGCCCCATGAAGTCGACCAGCTTCGGCGTCAACGCCAACTGGAAGTACGCGATGGACACCTATGGCGAAGGCTACCACTTCGCCACGCTGCATCCGACCAGCATTGGCGCGCTGGCCCTGTCCAACATCATGAGCTACGACAACTACGGCCCCAACCACCGCATGGAAATGCCGCGCGCCGAGTTCCTGGAGTATAGCGACAAGCCGGAAGAGGAGTGGCCGGATACCACTTACAACGGGCTCTACTACATCTTCCCGAACGTGGTCATCAACGTGAACAGCATCAAGGGCGGCAAGCAGTTCTATGGCATTTCGCGCATCTTCCCGAACGACAAAGTCGATGAAGCGACGACCGTGATCACGACCTACAAGCCGGCCTCGATGAAGGAATTCGACGAAGAGGAGCCGTGGACCGAGATGCACGACTTCATCGTCAAGGTCGTCAGCACGGAAGACTATTCCGTGTCGCAGGAAGGGCAGCACAATATGATGTATGCGCCGCCCGGCTTCAAGCCGGTGCTGGGCGCCAACGAACTCGCGCTGCAGAATATCCACCGGCACATCAGCAGGCTGCTCGAGGAAGCCGGCAACTAAGCTTCACCTGCCGCACCCGGCAGGCCCGGCCGCCGCTGCATTGGCGGCCGGGTGAAGGTCTGGCCGGAATTGCGGATTCGATTTGATTTGCTTTGCCTTTTCCAAGATATTCATGTAAAACATACAGGCTGTCCGGTTTTATTTGCGGCGGCCCGCCACCGAGGAAATCATGACTACAGAATTGAAGACTGCAGAAGAAGTAGTGGCTGCGCCAGCCGCCAGGTTGAAGAGCGGGCTGTCCCGGGAGCAGCTGTTGAGCGCCTACCGGCAGATGAAGCTGATCCGTGAATTCGAGGAACGCGTCAACACCGAATGCCTGGCCGGCAAGATTCCCGGCTTCACTCACCTGTACAGCGGACAGGAAGCAGTGGCCGTTGGCGCCTGCGAGCATCTGGGTGAAGCTGATTACATCATCAGCACCCACCGTGGCCATGGCCACTGCATCGCCAAGGGATGCGATGTGGTCGGCATGATGAAGGAACTGCATGGCCGTCGCGATGGCTTGAATGGCGGCAAGGGCGGTTCGATGCACATCGCCGATGTGGCCAAGGGCATGCTGGGCGCCAACGGCATTGTGGGGGCCGGTTCGCCGATCGCCCTCGGCGCGGCAATCGCGTGCAAGCTGCGCGGTGAGGGCAAGGTGGCCGCGTCCTTCGTGGGCGATGGCGCATCCAACCAGGGCACGGTATTCGAAGCCATGAACATGGCGGTGGTGCTGCAAGCGCCCAAGATCTTCGTCTTCGAGAACAACGGCTACAGCGAGCATACGGGCGCTTCCTACGGCATCGGCTGCGACGACGTGGTCAAGCGCATCGAAGGCTTTGGCATCCCGGTTTTCGAAGCGGACGGTTTCGATTTCTTCTCCGTGTACGAGGCGATGCGCAAGGCGCTGGAAATCGCTCGCAATGGGGGCGGGCCGGTCGCGCTGTATTGCACCACCATCCGTTATTTCGGCCACTTCGTCGGCGACCCGCAGAACTACCGCGCCAAGGATGAAGTGCAGCGCTATCGCGACGAACACTGCTGCCTGCAGAATTTCCGCGAGCGCATGCAGGCCAGCGGCGAGCTGGATGCAGCCAGCCTGGACGATATCGATGCCGAAATCGCGGCGCTGATCGAGCGCGCAGTGACTGAAGCGCGTAACGCGCCGCGTCCGCAGCCGGAAGACCTGTTCAAGAACGTCTACGACCACTACTGATTTGAGCCACAGCCATGACTACAAAGACAATGCGGGAAGCCATCAACGAAGCGCTGCACCAGGAGATGGCGCGTGACCCTTCGGTGATCGTGATCGGTGAAGACGTATCGGGCGGCGCCGGCGGCACCTCCCGCCAGCGCGATGCAGCCGGCGGCGTGTTCGGCCTGACCAAGGGCCTGCTGCCAAAATTCGGCGAGCAGCGCGTGATCGATACGCCTATCAGCGAATCCGCCATCATCGGTGCGGCCAATGGCGCCGCCCTGGCCGGACTGCGTCCGGTGGCGGAGATCATGTTCAGCGATTTCGTTGGCGTCTGCTTCGACCAGATCCTGAACCAGGCGGCGAAGTTCCGCTATATGTTCAATGGCGCCAAGGCGCCGCTGGTGGTACGCATGACCGTGGGCGCCGGTCGTAGCGCGGCGGCCCAGCATTCCCAGACCATGCATTCCCTGTTGACAGCCATCCCTGGCATTAAGGTGGTGATGCCGTCCAACGCCTATGACGCCAAGGGCTTGCTGCTGGCGGCCATCCGCGACGACGACCCGGTGATGTTCCTGGAGCACAAGATGCTCTACAACGATGCCTGCGATGTGCCGGACGGCGATTACACGATCCCGTTTGGCGAGGGCGTGCTGGTGCGCGAAGGCGAACACGTTACCGTTGTGGCGACGGGACAGATGGTCAAGCTGGCCGCCGGCGTGGTGGACAAGCTGGCAGCGGAAGGCATCCGCTGCGACCTGATCGATCCGCGCACCACGTCGCCATTGGATGAAGAACTGATCCTGGAAAGCGTGGGCGAGACCGGCCGCCTGGTCGTGATCGACGAGTCTTCCCCGCGCTGCGGCCTGGCCGCGGACATTGCAGCGCTGGTGGCAACCAGGGCTTTCTCCAGCCTGCGCGCGCCCATCGCGACCGTGACGCCGCCGCATACTCCGGTGCCGTTCGCGCCCGAACTGGAGCGCGAGTACCTGCCGGACGCCGCGCGTGTCGAACGTGCGATCCGCTCCGTGGTGGCCCATTAAGGGGGATGAGATCGAGCAGAATTCATCCGATCAGCATGCCCCAGTGGGGGCTGGAGATGACCGAGGGCAGCATCGCCGCCTGGCATATCGCCGTGGGCGACACGGTGCGCAAGGGCCAGCCGATCGCCGACGTGGAAACGGCGAAGATCGTCAATGCGATGGAAGCGCTGGAAGCAGTGCCGGGCGTTGTGCGCCGCCTGGTCGCAGCCGTGAACGATGTCGTTCCGGTTGGCGGACTACTGGCGGTGGCCGCCGAGGCGGATGTCAGCGATGAAGAGATCGACCGCTTCATCGGCGGCGGCGCTCAGCCCGCAGCGGCGCCGGCGCAAGCACCGGCCGCAGCCCCGCAACCGGCCGCAGTCCAGCAACCGGCCGCTCCGGCCGATGCCGCCGTGCCCGCGCTGTCGCAGGTCGACCAGGTCGCGGCGAGCGCTGGCCCGGCGGTCGTGGCGCGCAGCGAAGCCGAGATGGATCGCATCATCGCCGCCAACGCTGTGGCCCATGCCAGCCCTGTGGTGCGGCGCCAGGCGAATCGCGCCGGCATCGAGCTGTCGCAACTCCGCGGCACTGGACGCCATGGCCGCATTTCGGTGGCCGATGTCATTGCAATCCATCCCGGCACCGCGCCACGCGCCAGCGAGACACCGGCGCCGGGCAAGGAGTTGCTGGCGCAGCGCAATGCGGCGGTACATGCGTCGCCAGTGGCGCTGCGCCTGGCCAATCAACACGGTGTCGACCTGTCTGCGCTGACTGGCAGCGGCCGGCATGGCCGGGTCGCGGTGGCCGATGTACAGGGGTTGCTCGGCCAGCCAGCGCCTGCAGCAGTAGCAGCCACCGCACTGGCCGCACCATGCGCATCGCCTGTCGCCAGGGGCGATGTGCGCGCCGGCCCTGCCGCACGCAAGCTGGCGGCCGAAAATGGCGTCGATCTGGCAGCAGTGCAGGGCACCGGCCCGCGCAATCTGGTGCTGAAGGCCGATGTGCAGAAGCTGGTCGCCAACGGCGCGCCAGTCCAGGCAGCGCAGCCGCAGGAAGACTACGAGCTCATTCCGCTGACGCCCATGCGCAAGGCGATCGCCGCCAGCCTGACGCAGTCCAAGCAGACCATCCCGCACTTTTACCTGACGGCGGACCTGCAGCTTGACGCTTTGATCGCGCTGCGCCAGACCATCAATGCCCAGAGTGAAGGCAAACGCAAGCTGTCGATCAACGATTTCCTGATGCGCGCCGTAGCGCTGGCGCTGCAGGACGTTCCGGCCGCCAACGTGCATTTCACCGACGCCGGCATCAAGCAGTTCAGCAGCGTGCATCTGAGTCTGGCCGTTGCCATCGAAGGCGGACTGGTGACCCCCGTCATCCGCCAGGCCGAGAGCAAGGGCGTGTTTGCGATGGCTGCCGAAACCGCCGAACTGGCGCAGCGGGCGCGCAAGCGCAGCCTGACGCAGGCTGACCTGAGCGGCGGCACCTTCACCGTATCGAACCTGGGCATGTTCGGCATCCGCGAGTTTGGCGCCGTCATCAATCCGCCGCAGGGCGCCATCCTGGCTGTCGGCAGCGTGCGCCGCGAGGCTTGCGAATCGGCTGGCGGCGGCGTCGAGTTCCGCTCGCTGATGTCGGTCACGCTGTCCTGCGACCATCGAGCCATCGATGGCGCCGTTGGGGCGGCGTTCCTGAGCGCTTTGGCCAAGTGGGTCGAGCGTCCATATGCACTGCTTGCGTGAGTCAGCCATGAGCGGACGCCTGCAAAACAAGATTGCCCTCGTGACGGGTGCTGCGAACGGGATCGGAGCGGCAACCGCGCGCCTGTTCGCCGCGGAAGGCGCCACGGTAGTGCTGGCGGACATCGACGAAGCGGCCGGCGCGGCGCTGGCCGGCCAGCTTGGCATGCATTTCATCCTGGCCGATGTGAGCTGCGAAGCGCAGGTCGAGCGCGCCGTGCAAGCGACCGTGGAGCGCCACGGCCGCATCGACTGCATGGTCAACGGCGCCAGCATCGTCGGCGCGGTGGGGTCCCTTATGGAGACTACGGCGCAGGCATGGCGCGCAACTCAGGGGGTGCTGCTGGATAGCGTGTTTTTCGGTATCAAGCACGCCGCGCGCGCCATGCGCGAACAGCGCGGTGGCGTCATCCTGTCCGTATCGGGCATTGCCGGCGTGATGGGCGGGCTTGGGCCGCATGCCTATACCGCGTCCCGGCATGGCGTTATCGGCCTTACACGCTCGGCAGCCTCCGAGTTGTCGCAATACGGCATCCGCGTCAATGCAGTGGCGCCCGGCAGCGGCATGCCGAAGGAGGAGATCGCCGCCAGTCTGCTGTTCCTGGCAAGCGATGCGGCGCCCCATGTCACAGCCCATACCCTGGTGGTGGACTCCGGCCATACGGCCGGCGGCTTTGCCTCCGGCGCCAGCGTGCTGCGCGACCGGCCGGTTGCGTTCATGGGGCCGAGCGGCCAACGTGCCGTGCAGGCGGCGGAGGGGCAGCCATGACTGGACGCCTGAAGGACAAGGTGGTGCTGATCACAGGCGCCGCAAGCGGCATCGGCGAGCACACGGCGCGCCTGTTTGCCTCCGAGGGAGCGCTGGTGGTCATTTCCGACATCAACGCCGCAGCGGGCGAGCGGCTGGCGCGCGAACTGGGGATGCACTTCATCGCGGCGGATGTCAGCAAGGAGGAAGAAGTGGAAAGGGCCGTGTCCAGCACGGTCGGCTGGCACGGGCGACTGGACTGCATGGTCAACAACGCGGGCATGGTCGGCGTCGTCGGCTCGATCCTCGAGACCGGCGCGGAGGATTGGCGCCGCACCTTGTCCGTGCTGCTGGACAGCGTTTTCTTCGGCATCAAGCATGCAGGCCGGCAGATGCGCGAACTGGGCGGCGGTGGGGTGATCCTTTCCCTGTCCAGCCTTGCCGGCTTGGTCGGCGGCGTGGGCCCGCAGGTATACAGCGTGGCCAAGGCAGGCGTGATTGCGCTGACGCGTGGCGCCGCTTCTGAACTGTCGGCATATGGCATCCGCGTCAATGCCGTCGCGCCGGGACTGGTGATGACGCCGCTGGTGGAGGAAGTGTACGGCGGTCACGACGCGGCGCTGCGGGGCGGGGCGGCGAAATCGCCCTTGGGCAGCGCGGCTATGCCGCAGGAAATCGCGGCGAGCTTGTGCTATCTGGCGAGCGATGAGGCCCGCCACGTCAGCGCGCACACGCTGGTCATCGATTCCGGCGTGTCCGCAGCAGGAGCGGGCGCTGCGCCGCAGTTCCATCACCAGCCCGCAGATTTTCTCGGCAGATTGCCCGAGCAGTATCAATGAGATTTTGGGAGCAGTGTTTATGCCAAACGTAGTGTTTATTGCGCCTGATGGCCAGCGCAAGGAAGTCAGTGTACTGAAGAACGAGAGCGCCATGAGTGGCGCCATGCAGAACGGCGTTGCAGGAATCGTTGCCGAATGCGGCGGTTCCTGCTCCTGCGCCACCTGCCATGTTTATGTGGACCCTTCGTGCGAGAGCCTGCTGCCGCCGGTGGGCGACCTGGAGGACGAGTTGCTGGATGCCGTGGCGGCCGAACGCAAGCCCACCAGCCGGCTCAGTTGCCAGATCAAGGTCACGCCGGAGCTGGATGGCTTGCTGGTCCTGCACGTGCCGGATCGCCAGGCCTGAGCCGCCAACAACCCTAGCCGGAGTATTCAGAATGAGTTCAGTGCTGTACGTCGAAGTGTCGGAGCAGATCGCCCGCATCCAGTTCAACCGGCCGGAAGTGCTCAATGCACTGAATGAGGATATGGCGGTGCAGCTTGCTGCAGCCTGCCGCGACCTGGCGGCTAATCCAGCGGTCCGCGTGGTGGTCCTGAACGGCAGCGGCAAGGCTTTCATGGCCGGTGGCGACCTGCAGGCGTTGCGCGCGCAGCCAGCCGAGGCGGTCAATGCGCTGATTCCGCCCGTGCACGAAGCAGTACGCCTGCTCGCCACGATGCCCAAGCCGGTGCTCGCCAGTGTGCATGGCGCCGCGGCAGGCGCCGGCATGAGCCTCATGCTGGCGGCGGACCTGGCGCTGGCTGCGTCCAATACCCGCTTTACTTTCGCTTATTCCGACATCGGCACCAGCTGCGACGGCGGCATGTCATGGGCGCTGCCGCGCCTCGTCGGCCTGCGCAAGGCTATGGAAATCGCGCTGGCCGGCGAAACCTTCGATGCTGTCGAAGCCTTGCGCCTGAATCTGGTCAACCGCGTTGTCGACAGGGAGCAGCTGGCCGAAGCGACGCTTGAACTGGCCCGGCGCCTGGCGCGGCGCGAGCCGCATGCGTTGGCGCATCTCAAGCGCCTGCTGCGCGGCTCGTCGCAGCGCGACCTCTCCACCCAGTTGGACGAGGAGCACGCCGCCTTCCTCGATTGCGCCGTGCGTCCCGAATTTACCGCGGCAATCGATGCCTTTTATGCGCGGCGCGCCGCCAGGGAGCAGCAATGAACGATTTTGTGGACCGCGAAGACCGCTCCGAGTACGAGACCGATGAACCGGTGCTGTACCGGGTCGCGGATGGCATCGCCACCGTTGAAATGAACCGGCCGGGCTTCAATAATGCGCAAAACTCGCAGATGACCTATGCGCTGGATGATGCCCTGCGCTGTGCCGCCAGCGACGATGCGGTCAAGGTCATCATCCTGCGCGGCGCCGGCAAGCACTTCTCCGCCGGGCACGATATCGGCACGCCGGGCCGCGACATCAACAAATCCTTCGAGCGTGTGAGCCTGTGGTGGGACCACACCAACAAGCTGGGCGGCGAATTCCTGTATGCGCGCGAACAGGAAGTCTATCTGAACATGTGCCGCCGCTGGCGCGAGCTGCCCGAAGCCTACTATCGCAATGGTGCAGGGCGCCTGCGTTGCCGGCGGGCTGATGCTGGCCTGGGTATGCGATCTGATTGTCGCCAGCGACGATGCGTTCTTCCAGGACCCTGTGGTGCGCATGGGGATTCCGGGCGTTGAGTACTTCGCCCATCCATATGAACTGAATCCGCGCATCGCGAAGGAGTTCCTGTTCACCGGCGACCGCATGAACGCGGAACGCGCCTACCAGATGGGGATGGTGAACCGCGTGCTGCCGCGCAGCGGACTGGAAGCCGGCACCTATGAGCTGGCGGCCCGCATTGCGAAGCAGCCGCGCCTGGGACTGGCGCTGACCAAGCAGGCCATCAACCATGTCGAAGACTTGCAGGGCAAGCGTAATGCAATGGAGGCGGTATTCGCCTGGCACCACTTCGCGCACACGCACAGCGAGCTGGTTTCCGGCGACCGCACAGGGGGCTTCGATGCAAAGAGCATGGCTGCGGCAAACAAGGCGGCCGAATAGCTGCGAAAGGGCGGGCCAATGAGCAATCTGGAGAAGTTCTATATCGACGGGGCGTGGCGCGAGCCTCAGGGCCTGCAGTGCCGCGACGTGGTCAATCCGGCCAACGAGGAAGTCGTCAGCCGCCTGCGCATGGGCAGCGCCGCCGACGTGGACTGCGCTGTTTCGGCCGCCCGCCGCGCATTCGCCAACTACTCCGAATGGACGCGCGAGCAGCGCATTGCACTGCTTGAGCGCATTGTCGACGTCTACCAGCGCCGCCTGCCCGAACTTGGCCAGGCCGTATGCACGGAGATGGGAGCGCCGCTGCAGATGGCGGTCCAGATGCATGCAGGCATCGGGCTGGGCCACTGGAAAGCGAATCTCGACATCCTGCGCGGCTACCGCTTCGAACAGCGCGCCGGCAAAAGTGTCGTGCGGCGCGAGCCGATCGGCGTGTGCGCATTGATCACGCCCTGGAACTGGCCGCTGAACCAGATGGTGTGCAAGATCGCACCGGCGCTAGCGGCTGGCTGCGCGGTCGTCCTGAAGCCGAGCGAATATGCGCCGCTGTCGGCCACACTGCTGGCGGCGATCCTGCATGAAGCGGGCGTGCCGCCCGGCGTCTTCAACCTGGTGCACGGTGACGGCCAGACGGTAGGCGCGGCACTTGCAGCGCACGCGCAAGTCGATATGGTGTCGTTCACAGGATCCCTGCGCGGCGGTATCGCCGTGGCGCAGGCTGCGGCGGGCACGGTGAAACGGGTTACCCAGGAGCTGGGCGGCAAATCAGCCAACGTCATCCTGGCCGGCCGGGACTTTGCCGACGCCGTGCGCGCGGGCACCATGGCATGCCTGGTCAACAGCGGCCAGACCTGCAAGGCGCCGACGCGCATGCTCGTTCCCGCTGCGCGCCATGACGAAGCCGTGCAACTGGCGTGCGCAGTCGCGGAAGCGTACCGAGTCGGCAATCCGCTCGACGATTCGACGCAGATGGGCCCACTGGCTAACCGCGCGCAATACGATAAGGTACGCCAGATGATCGCCGCCGGCATCGAGGAGGGCGCGCAACTGGCATGCGGCGGCGCTGCGCTGCCGGCGGGGACTGCGACCGGGTATTACGTCCGGCCCACGGTGTTTGGCCGAGTGAACAACAATATGCGCATTGCCCGGGAAGAGATCTTTGGCCCGGTACTGTGCATCCTGCCTTTCGAGTCGGAAGAGGAAGCGGTAGCGCTGGCCAACGATACGCCGTACGGCTTGTCCGGCGCGGTGTGGGCCGACTCGCTTGAACATGCGGCGAATGTGGCGCGGCGCCTGCGTACCGGCTCGGTACATCTGAACGGCGCACCCTCGGATTTGCTGGCGCCCTTTGGCGGCTACAAGCAGTCTGGTAATGGACGGGAGTGGGGCGTCCAGGGTTTCGAGGAATATATCGAGACCAAGGCGCTGATCGGCCTGGATATGCCAGCGTGACCGGGAACCAGCCATGACGAAGCCACAGGCAGCTGGGTTGGGAGTACATATCGGACTGGCCGCCACGATGGCCGTCTGGGCCCTGAACGTGTCCGCCGTCAAATGGTTGACCGGCGTGTTGGACGTTACTCTCGTTGCCAGCCTGCGCATGGTCTGTGCGAGCGTGGTGCTGATGCTATTGCTGGTCCTCGGCGGCCGCAGCTTTCCGCGTTGGCGCGGTAGAACACTGGCTCTGGCCTGCGCGGGGGCGCTGCTCATGGTGTATGCCAACCAGATGCTGTTCGCGTCCGCGATGGGCAAGACCACGGCCAGCAATGCGGCCCTGATCCTGGCCTTGAATCCATTGATCAATGGCCTGCTGGAAGCCCTGGTCTACCGTAAGCGGCTGAGCGTTACTTATGTGATCGGCGCGCTCCTTGCTGTGGCGGGCGTCTGCATCGTGATCCTTAACCGGCCGCATGCGAATTTTGCCGGGCCGTCCGTAGGGGATCTGCTGGTCCTTGCTTCCATGTTCTCGTTTGCCGGCGGCGTCCTGATCGTGCAGCGGCTCGCCAGATCCAGCGGCGCCCAGGAAATCAATGTGTTCCTTTACCTG
This sequence comes from Pseudoduganella sp. UC29_106, assembly GCF_044055365.1. Classification (NCBI taxonomy): domain Bacteria; kingdom Pseudomonadati; phylum Pseudomonadota; class Betaproteobacteria; order Burkholderiales; family Oxalobacteraceae; genus Pseudoduganella; species Pseudoduganella sp. UC29_106. The sequence continues at coordinate 2,156,902 of NZ_CP171977.1, forward strand.
GTGGGCAGCGCCGCCCTGGTGATCCATACCGCGCTGACCATTCCTTCGCCTGTTGCGGCGCTGCAGGCGCTGAGCTGGCGCGAATGGGCCTGCCTTGCCTTCTCCGGCGCCGTGGCCACCGCCATGGGCGCCATTGCCTGGACGCGCGGCGTAGCTGCGCTGGGACTGGGACGGGCAGCGGTCTATATGTCGTGGGTGCCGGTGCTGGGCGTGGCGTTCGGCGCGCTCCTGTTGGGGGAACAGCTGACATTGTGGCACCTGCTGGGCCTGATCCTGGTCCTGTCAGGCACGGTATTGAGCTCGCAGGGATTCCGGCTGCCGGCGCCGGCCCCCGTTTCAACGGTTTTCAGCAATCGCGCAAGGAAGGATTTTCATCCATGAATAATGAACTGTCGGCCGCCATCCAGGAACTTGCGCCGGAAGGCCTGTCGCCCAATACGGGCAGCGTACAGGAACAAAAAAGCACCAGGACACGGGAAACGATCCTGGAGGCTGCACTTGACTGCCTGGCGGAGCATGGTTATGCCAGCACCACCCACAACCTGATTTGCCAGCGCGCGCAAATTTCGCGTGGCGCCTTGCTGCACCACTATCCGTCGACCCAGGAACTGATGGTCGCGGTCATCGACTATGCCTTCTACAAGCACATGGAAACCTTCAGCCGGCTGGTTTCGGGCCTGACGGACGAAAGCCGCACGGACCGTAATTCGGCTATTGCGATCGACTGGCAGATGTGCCAGAGCCGCGAAATGCAGGTCTATCTGGAAATGAGGGCTGCCTCGCGTACCAACGGGGAACTGCGCTCGATCTTCATCCCGCGTGCCCGTCACCACGACCTGGTGTGGAAGGAAGAGCTGCTGAAGGTGTTCCCCGAGTGGCGCGACGACATGCCCAAGCTTGACCTGACGCGGCGCCTCATCCGGGCCATCATCGAGGGCCTGACCATGAGCAAGGAGCTGTGGCGCGATAACGATGCCGAATGGGCGCTGGTGGCCTTCACGGCTGACATGATCCGCAAGATACGTATTGGCGAGCTGAATTTCCCTTCGGCGGAACGTGTCGAAGCCTTCAAGCATGTAGCGCCGGTCAACACGAGGGCGCCGCGCAGGACCGTAAGGAAGACCAGCGCGAGGTCCCGCAATGGCTAGCGATATTCCCGACCACCATTCCGGCCGCAGCGGCAGCGGAGGGCAGACATTTTTCCCGCCGAAAGGCACGAAGAAGAATATCCTGCTGGCGACGCGTGGCCATGCCTTCGCGCGCGACGAATTCTACGCTGTCTTCGAAGACAACCCGGATATAGAATGGTCCGGCGTCGAACATCCCGCCGCGCAGCTGATGTTTACGCCGCAAATTGCCGCCCACATCGACTGCTACGTGCTGTACGACATGCCCGGCATTGAGTTCAAACGCCATGGCGACGGCGTTCCGGTGTTCCACGAGCCGCCGCAGTTCTTCAAGGACGGCCTGCTGGCGATGCTGGAAGAGGGAAAACCGCTGGTCATCCTGCACCATGCCTGTGCGTCCTGGCCGGCGTGGCCCGAGTGGGCGGAAATTGTCGGCGCGCGGTTTCTGTACCAGCCAATGAAGCTGCGCGGCGTCGACAGGCCGGATTCCGGCTACCGGCTGGATGTGCGCCATAAGGTAAGCGCGTTAAGCCGGCACCCGATTACCGAAGGCGTGTCCGAATTCGAGCTGCTGGACGAACTCTATCTGTTTGAAGTCTTCGAGGAATCCGTGATCCCGCTGTTTCGCAGCGATTTCACCTTCACTGCCGAACACTTTTATTCGGCGAAGCTGGCACTGGCCGGCCGCTTGAATGCCAACGAGGGCTGGCAGCATGCGCCGGGCAGCAATCTGGTCGGCTGGGTGAAGCGCTATCGCAACAGTCCTATTGTGTATCTGCAGTTTGGCGACGGTCCTTCGACTTATCGAAATCCGGCGTTTCGCAAGATCCTGAAGAACGCGATCAACTGGGCCTGTTCGCCGGAGGCGGAGCGCTGGGCGCGTGAACTTTAGTCCGGCGCGGCCAGCCGTTGCAGGGCGTCGAGGTCGCACAAGGTAATGTTGCTGTAATGGAGTTCAATCAAACCGCTGCGTTCCCAGTCCCGGAGCACCTTATTGATGCTCTGCCGGCTGGTGCCGAGCATCAGGCTGAGATTTTCCTGCGAGACTTTCAAGGTCTGGCGCGGCAGTGCGTTTGCGCCCTGCAGGATATTCTGCGCCAGAAGCAGCAGCCGGCTTGCCAGCCTTTCCTCCATGGTCAGCAGGGCATTGTTCTCGAGGAGCAGGGTAGAGAGCCGGATGCGCTGGCAGAGGAAAGGAATGATGTAGCGGTAAAGAGTGGGCTGAGCCTCCAGCAGATCGGTCAGGCGGTCGCGGGGTACGAACAGAAGCTCGCAGTCGCCCTGTGCGTCGGCCTGATAGTTGCGCGGTGTGCCTTCCAGCGCGGAGGATTCGCCGAACCAGCAGCCTTCCTCGAACAGCGCAAGCAGCGCTTCGCGGCCTTCGGCGGTAGTACTGCTGGCGCGTATGCAGCCTTTAAGCACCGCATACATGCCGTCAGGCGGAGCGCCTTTTTCATAGAGGCGGGCGCGGTCGGGCAGGTGGCGCAGGGAAGTTATCTCGACCAGGCTGTCCAGGATCTCGGCAGGAACGTCCTGGAACAGAGGATTACGCAAGAGGAAGTCCCGCCGCCTGGCTTTTTCAGTGATTGTAAAAATCCCGACAGTCGAAGCAGGCATCGCTTTATATACTTAAATCACTCAAGAATTGACAAGGAGACTGACAAATGAACGCCCCCCTCGACTTCGTCCACGCCGACGTAAAGCAGAAAGTGTCCGCCATCGAATGGCAAACCCGGGTCAATCTGGCCGCGTGCTACCGGCTGATTTCCCTGTTCCGCTGGGAAGACCTGGTCTACACCCATATTTCCGCCAAAGTGCCCGGTACGGAAGAATTCCTGATCAATCCCTTTGGCCTGATGTTCGACGAAGTAACCGCCTCCAGCCTGGTGAAAGTCGACATGGCAGGCAACAAGCTGCTGGACAGCCCTTACGATATCAATCCGGCCGGCTTCATTATCCACAGCGCCATTCACGAAGCGCGTCACGACGTGGGCTGCGTGCTGCATACGCATACCGCGGAAGGCATTGCCGTCTCGATGCAAAAGGACGGGCTGCTGCCGCTGTCGCAGCAGTCGATCTATATCCGTGCGAGTCTAGCATACCATCCCTATGAAGGCGTTGCGCTGAACCCCGAAGAGAAGGTTCGCCTGCAGCAGGACCTCGGCAAGAATGGCTATCTGATCCTGCCGAACCACGGCCTGCTCACCTGCGGCGAAACGGTCGAGGATACCTTCCTCATGATGTACATGCTGCAGCGCGCCTGCGAGGTGCAGGTGAAGGCGCAGAGCTGCGGTGTACCGCTCATTCATATTGCGCCGGAAGTCGAACGGAACACCATCGCCATGACGGTGGCAATGAACGAGAGCGGACGCGGAACGCGCAAGCAACTGGACGGGTCGCTGCCATGGCCCGCGCTGCTGCGCCGCCTGGACCGCGTTAGCCCCGGCTACCGTAACTGAGGCGGCCGCACATGAGCGAAACCACTTTCACCAATATCGGCAACAGCAGTGCCGAAGACTGGGACATCATCATGCGCAGTTCGGCGCCATTCATCGCAGCCCTGCCGGACCGGATACTGGCGCACCTGAAACTGCTGGAGGGAGACTTTGGTGGCCTTCCCGTTGACCGGCTGACGCATTGCCTGCAGACGGCCACACTGGCGCACCACGACGGGCGCGATGAGGAATATACGGTGTGTGCACTGCTGCACGACATCGGCGATGTGCTGGGTTCCTACAACCATGCCGACATAGCCGCGTCCATCCTGCAGCCCTTCGTGAGCGAAGCGAATCACTGGATGATCGAGAAGCACGCCATATTCCAGGGCTATTACTTCTTCCAGCATCTTGGGCTGGACCGCCACATGCGCGACCAGTTCCGGGATCATGCATATTTCCGGCAGACCGTGGAATTCTGCGCGCTGTACGATGCGCCGGCCTTCGATCCAAAGCGTGAAACCCTGCCGCTGGCCTTCTTTGAGCCCATGGTAAGGCGCGTTTTCGCGAAGCCAGTACGATCAATCTACCAGCGCGCGGACGGCGAACTGGCCTACTGACTGGTCAAACCTTCCAGCGTGATTGATATTTTTTGGCATAGGTATCGCATTCACGCACTTCTATACTAGGCTGCAGACGAGTCAGTGGAGAGTAGACATGGAGTTGAAAAGCATTGGAGTTATCGGAGCAGGCATCATGGGCAGCGGTATCGCTCAAGTCTGTGCAATGGCCGGCCGTGATGTGTTGCTGGTCGACGTTTCGGCTGCGGCGCTGGATCGCAGCGTGAGCGGCATGCACGAAGCGCTTGCACGCATGCAGTCCAAGGGCCGCATTACGGAAGAAGAAAAGTCCGCAGCGCTGGCGCGCATCAGAACCACAACGGAGTATGGCGACCTCGCGGACTGCGACGCCATCATCGAGGCGGCAACCGAAAACGAGCAATTGAAGCTGAAGATCCTGCAGCGGGTCGAAGAGGTGGCGCGGCCGGACGCCATTATTGCCAGCAATACCTCGTCCATTTCGATCACAAAGCTCGCGTCGGCTGGAAAAAAGCAGCCGGACCGCTTTATCGGCATGCACTTCTTCAATCCGGTGCCGGTGCTGAACCTGGTTGAACTTATTCCCGGTCTGCAAACCTCGGAAGCAACGCTCGAAAGCGCCAGGGAGCTGGTCGTCGCCATCGGCAAGACGCCGATCGTGGTGAAGAACAGCCCGGGGTTTGCAGTGAACCGCATCCTGTGCCCGATGATCAATGAGGCCATCTTCGTGCTGCAGGAGGGTCTCGCTTCGGCCCAGGATATCGATGCCGGCATGAAGCTTGGCTGCAGCCACCCTATCGGCCCGCTCGCGCTGGCGGACCTGATCGGCCTCGATACCTTGCTGTCGGTACTGGATACCTTCTACACGGCCTTTAACGATCCGAAATACCGTCCCGCGACCCTGCTGCGCGAGATGGTCGATGCAGGAAGGCTGGGACGTAAGAGCGGCCGTGGCTTCTACCATTATTTTTGATTGCTGGAGTGTTGCATGAAGATTCTAGTTCCCGTGAAGCGCGTCGTGGATTTCAACGTCAAGGTGCGCGTGAAGTCCGATGGTTCCGGCATCGAGCTGGCCAATACCAAGATGTCGATGAATCCATTCGATGAAATTGCGGTGGAGGAGGCTGTGCGCCTGAAGGAAGCCGGCAAGGCTGACGAAATCATTGCGGTTTCCTGCGGTACGGCCCTGTGCCAGGAAACGCTGCGCACGGCAATGTCGATCGGCGCCGACCGCGCCGTGCTGGTCGAGACAGAAGAGGAATTGCAGCCCCTGGCCGTCGCCAAATTGCTGAAGGCCGTAGCGGACAAGGAGCAGGTCCAGCTGGTCATCCTGGGCAAGCAGGCGATTGACGACGACTGCAACCAGACCGGCCAGATGCTGGCTGCGCTGCTGGGCTGGGGGCAGGCGACTTTCGCTTCCCGCCTGGTGTTGGAGGGCGACTCTGTCACCGTCACGCGCGAAGTGGACGGCGGCTTGGAGACCTTATCCCTGCCGCTGCCGGCTGTAGTTACCACCGACCTGCGCCTGAACGAGCCGCGTTACGTCACGCTGCCCAACATCATGAAGGCGAAAAAGAAGCCGCTGGAGACTGTCCGGCCTGGGGACCTCGGGGTCGATGTGAGCCCGCGCCTGAAAACGCTGAAAGTGGCCGAGCCGGCGAAACGCGGCGCCGGTGTGGTCGTGCCGGATGTCGCCACGCTGGTTAGCAAGCTGCGCAACGAGGCCAATGTCATTTGACTGTCTTGTGAGGACAAGAATGATGCGCAAGAGAATTCAGCCGAGCAAAGAGCAAATCCGGACCTGGCTGCATGACCGTTGGCAGCGGCAGCAGCCCTTGCCGGAAATGAGGCAAATCAAATGCCGCCTGGGATGGGCCGTGTGCACCGAGTTGCCCGCCATCCCTGAACGGACCGTCACTGAATATAGGATTTGATATGACAGCACTCGTCATTGCAGAACACGACAACGTTGCGCTCAAGGGCAGCACGCTGAATACCATTACTGCCGCGGCCCAGTGCGGCGACGTGCATGTGCTGGTGGCCGGGCATCAGGCTGGCGGCGTGGCGGAGGCCGCGTCCAAAATTGCCGGCGTATCCAAAGTGCTGCTGGCCGATGGCCCGCAATTCGCGGACGGACTGGCCGAAAACGTGGCCGGGCAGGCCATCGCGCTGGCGCCGGGCTATACGCACATCCTGGCGCCCGCCACTGCCTACGGAAAGAACATTCTCCCCCGTGTGGCCGCCCGCCTGGACGTGGGCCAGGTCTCGGAAATCACCAAGGTCATTTCCGCGGACACCTTCGAGCGCCCCATCTATGCGGGCAACGCTATCGCCACCGTGCAATCCATCGATGCGGTCAAGGTGATTACGGTGCGCACCACTGCCTTCGAGGCCGCCGGAAATGGTGGCGCGGCGACCATCGAACAGGTGGCGGCAGTGCCGGATCAGGGCAAATCGCGCTTCATCGGCCGTGAGCTGGCGAAGTCCGACCGGCCCGAATTGAGCGCCGCGAAGATCATCGTCTCTGGCGGCCGCGGCATGGGCTCCGGCGAGAATTTCAAGATCCTGGAGCCGCTTGCGGACAAGTTGGATGCCGCCATGGGCGCTTCCCGCGCCGCAGTCGATGCCGGCTATGTGCCGAACGACTGGCAGGTGGGACAGACCGGCAAGATCGTCGCACCGCAGCTTTACATCGCGGTGGGCATTTCAGGCGCGATCCAGCATCTGGCGGGCATGAAGGATTCGAAGACGATCGTCGCGATCAATAAAGACCCGGAAGCGCCAATCTTTGCCGTGGCCGATTACGGCATCGTGGGCGACCTGTTCGAGATCGTACCCCAGTTGGCCCGGCAACTTGAGGCCTGATCGGTCAAGGAGGAATGATGGAAGAAAATGTGATCCTGGTCCGGCGCGAAGGACGTGTTGGATTTATCCAGCTTAACCGGCCCGCCCAGCTGAATGCCATAAACGATGCGGTCATGGACGCACTGGGTGCGGCCCTGCTTGAAATGGATGCGGATAGCGCCATCGGTTGCATCGTCATAACCGGTAACGCAAAAGCCTTTGCCGCCGGCGCCGACATCGCGGCCTTACAGGGCAAGAGCTACAGCGATGTGGTGCGCAGCAATTTCATCAGCCGCAACTGGGAAACCATCCTGCAGGTTCGCAAGCCGGTGATCGCAGCGGTAGCCGGCTTTGCGCTTGGCGCCGGGTGCGAGCTGGCGATGATGTGCGATTTCATTATCGCCGCCGACAATGCGAAGTTCGGACAGCCGGAGATCAAGCTGGCGATCATCCCCGGCGCGGGCGGTACCCAGCGGTTGCCGCGAGCGGTATCCAAGTCGAAGGCGATGGAGATGGTGCTGACTGGCCGCATGATGGACGCGGCAGAAGCGGAGAAGGCCGGCCTGGTTGCGCGCGTCGTTCCGGCAGAAAAGCTCGAAGAGGAAGTGTTTGCGGCGGCAACCGTGATCGCCAGCATGTCCCTGCCGAGCGTCATGGCGGCAAAGGAGGCGGTAAACCGGGCCTACGAATCGAGCCTTGCCGAAGGCGTCCTGTTCGAGCGCAAGAGCTTCCATGCATCGTTCGCGACCCGCGATCATGAAGAAGGTCTTGCGGCTTTCCTGGAGAAGCGAAAGCCGCAGTTTCGGCATGAGTGAACCGGCCGCCGCGCTTCAGGCGGCCTCGCGGTAGAACGGATAATCGGTATAGCCGATTTCGCTGCCACCAAAGAATGAGTCGCGGTCGTAGGCGTTCAGCGGCCAGCCGTTGCGCAGGCGTGCCGGCAGGTCGGGGTTGGCGATGAAGTGGCGGCCGAAAGCCACCAGGTCGGCGTTGCCGGATTCAATGATGGCGTTGGCCGAGTCGCCATCGAAGCCGCCGGCCGCAATGATGGTGCCTTTGTAGTGCTGGCGGATCAGGCGCGAAGCGACTGGGGCCTGTTCGCGCGATTCGTCTTCGACGTTGCCGGCGATGCGCGGCTCGATCAGGTGCAGGTAGGCTAGATTCAGCTTGTCCAGTTCACGCGCCACATGGGTGAACAGCGCTTCGGGATCACTGTCGGACATATCACCGAAGCTGCCGCTCGGGCCGATGCGCACGGCCACGCGCTCGTGGCCCCAGACCGAGGCCACGGCTTCTACAACCTCCAGCAGGAAGCGCGTGCGGTTTTTGATGGAGCCGCCGTAGCTGTCCGTGCGCTTGTTGCTGCCGTCCTGCAGGAATTGATCGAGCAGGTAGCCGTTGGCCGAGTGCAGTTCGACGCCGTCGAAGCCGGCCGCGATACCGCGCCTGGCGGCCTGGCGGAAACTTTCTACCAGGTCTTTGATTTCTTCAATAGTCAGCTCGCGTGGTGGGGTATTCGGCACCCAGCCGGCCTCGGTATAGGCGACGCCGCCGTGTTCCACTGCGGACGGGGCCACCGGCGCGGCGCCGCCCGGCTGCAACTGGCTGTTGGACTGGCGGCCTGCGTGGTAAAGCTGCAGGAAGATCTTGCCGCCCCTGGCGTGGACTGCGTCCGTGACCATTTTCCAGCCGGCGATCTGGCTGTCCTCGTACAGGCCAGGCGCCCCGAGGTAGCCATTGCCATTGGCAGCCGTGATGGTGGCTTCGCCGATCAGCAGCCCGCCTTCGGAAGTGCGCTGGGCATAGTACTCGGCCATCAGCGGGCCTGGAATGGCGCCTGCGTCAGCGCGCATGCGGGTCAGCGGCGCCAGCACGACGCGGTGAGAGATGTTGTGGGGGCCTACTTTGATACCGGTATGCAGCTTGGACATGATGTCAATTCCTGTCAGTGGTGAATAGATGTGAGCAATATAGGCATTTTGAGGTGCCAGAAAAACGGGCCGAGGCGCCGAACATTCCGGACAAAATATCCGCAATCGCTGGTTGCGCAGGGGGAACTCGTAGGCTAAAGTCCGCTTATGGACAGCCTCAGTGGAATCGCGATGTTTGTGCAGGTTGCCGAAACCCGCAGCTTCACGGAGGCGGGACGGCAGCTGGGCGTCTCGTCGTCCGCCGTCGGCAAGGCGATCGCGCGGATGGAGGAAAGGCTGCACGTACGCCTGTTCCACCGCAGCACGCGCAGCATCACGCTGACTGCGGAAGGAGCGCTGTTTCCCGAACGCTGCCGGCGCATCCTGAGCGAAGTCGATGCCGCCGAGGCCGAGCTCTCCGGCCTGGCCGGCAATCCACGCGGGCGCCTGCGTGTCGGCACGCCCCAGTTGGGCAGCCTGATGATGCCCGCCTTCGACGGTTTCATGGAGCGCTATCCGGAGATTGAACTGGATATCGATATGTCCGACCGCATGGTGGACGTGATCGAGGAAGGCTTCGATGCCGTGATCCGCACGGGCGATCAGACGGATTCGCGCCTCGCTGCGCGCCGCCTCGGCGCCAGTGCCCACGTGCTCGTCGCTTCGCCAAAATACCTGAAGCGGCACGGCACACCCAGCACGCCGCGCGACCTGGAAAAACACTTCTGCCTTCAGCACAAATTCCCTGCCACAGGCAGGCTGGAACGCTGGCCGCTGAAGCTGGACGCCGCCGAGCCCGAACTGGCGCTGCCGGAAACGATGACCGCCAATACCGTTGAACCACTTGCCTACGCGGCCCTCCAGGGCAGGGGCATCACTTTCGTGCCAGCCTTCCTCGTGCGCGAAGCGCTGGAAAGCGGCCAGCTGGTTACGGTGCTGGACGAATACATGGACCGCCAGGTCGTCTTCTGGATCCTGTGGCCGGCCAGCCGCTACGCCTCGCCCAAGCTGCGCGTGTTCATCGACTACATGAGCGCGCACCTGCGCATCTGATCACGGCAGCTTCACGCGCACGCCGTCGCGGTTGGACAGTTCAATCGCGTCGATCAGATCGTGCATGCGCTGGGCGTCGGCGAAAGTTGGCGCCAGGCGCGTGCCATCACGGACATCTTGCGCATAGGCTGCGTAGAGATTGGCCAGCTCCTGCTGGCTGCCTCCCAGTTCATTCTCCGGCAGCCAGTTGTAGCGCGGCGGCACCTTGAGCATGCGCATCGGCTGCGAGTCGCCTTGCGCGGCTTCGATCATATTGAAGGCGTTGCCAAAGCTGGTCGTGTTCCAGATTCTGATATCGCCTCGGGTGCCGGTCAGGTCCAGCTGCATGCCGTGGTTATTGCGCTTGCCGGCTTCGATATGCGCGGTGAGCACGGCGCCATTGGGGAATGTGCCGCTCAGGACAACCTGGTCGGCAGTCGTATGCTTTAGCACTTCGCCGGTCTCGATCAGCGTCACCTCGGGGAACTGGTTGACGGTGAGGGCGCTGATGCTGTCCGGATGGCCCAGCATGGTGAACACGGCGTCGAAATAATGGCCGCCATAGATGGACAACAGGCTGGAGAAGTTCTCCGGCGGGATGGTGAAATGCAGCGACGCCTTGCGCTCGCGCTGGAAATATTCGACGCTGATGTGCAACCGCACCGAGCGCAGCTCGCCGATATAGCCATCCTTCAGCAGGTCGCGCACATAGCGGTAGTCCGGATTGAGACGGCGCTGCAGGCCGGCGATGTGGCGCACGCCGGCCTTTTCCGCCAGCGCCGTCAGCTCGCGCGAAACGGCGGCGCTGGGTGTCAGCGGCCATTCGCAGTACACGTCCTTGCCGGCGGCGATGGCGGCGCGCACGGTGGCCTCGTGCTGAGGCGCGGTGTTCAGCACGACGACCAGGTCCACCTCTGGATGGTCCACAAGCGCGTCCACCGAATCAAGGGCATAGCGGATACCGTGACGTTGCGCCAATTGGGCGGCTTTGGCGGGATCGCGGCTGTGGACGGCCGTCAGTTCATATTCGGGCAAGAGCTTGAGGGCAGGCAGATGGCCGTATTCGGCCCAGTTGCCGACGCCAATCAGGCCGACGCGGATCTTGGTCATGAAAAACTCCTGTTTAGTGAGAGCGGTGGGCTTGCGGAGCGGGACGGACGCCGAACGCTCCGGCCAGGGCCAGCGCCGCGCCGGCGCAGAGCGCACTCACAAAGCCCAGGTTGGAGAGAGAGCTGTAGCGCAGAGTCAGCGACCCGAGCGCCGCGCCCAGCGAGAAACCGAGATACATGAAGGAGGCATTCAGCGACAGCGCCACCGGCGCCGCCGCAATGCCCGCCACGCCGACCAGCGTTGTTTGCTGGGCAGGATAGAAGGCCCAGTGGGCGATGCCCCAGGCGGCGATAGCGAATGCAACCGGCACGATTGCGAAGTGCCTGCCTGCGAAATGGGCGACCAGCGACAGCACGATGAAGGCTGTAGTGGATGTGGCCAGCGCCGGCAGCACCACGGCGCGCGGCCCCTTTCGGTCCACGGCGGGGCCGCTAATGGCAAGTCCGATCGCGGCCGAAACGCCCCAGGCGAACAGCACGAAACCGATGGCCGTCCCGTGCACGATGGTGGTGGCGTCCAGCAGAGGGGCGAGATAGGTGTAAGTAGTGTAGCTGGCCATGGCCCACAGCATGGTGACCAGCAGCGTAACCAGTACCGCCGGCTGTGCGGCCGTGGCTACGCGCTGGCGCAACGTTGCAGTGGCGAGGCCGGTGCCGATCCCGCGCGGAAGGCCCCGCAGCAGGCCGGCGACTGCCAGCGCGGCAAGGATGGCAACGCTGCCGAAAGTCGCGCGCCATCCGAGCGCGCCGCCAAGCACGGCGCCGGCCGGCACGCCCAATGCAATTGCCAGCGAAAGGCCGCCATTGACGATGGCGATTGCGCGCCCGCGCTGTTCGGGAGGAACGACGACGCTGGCCAGCGCATTCGCGCCTGGCACGTACATGGCGGCCGTCAACGCGAGCAGCACGCGCGCGGCCATCAGGGACCAGTAGCCGGAGGCTGCAAATGCAAGTACATTGGCGGCCGCGAAGGCGGACATGGCGCCGATCAGCAGTTTGCGACGATTGATATGGCCGGTGAGAGTAGCCAGCAGCGGGGAGCCCAGTGCATAGGCCAGGGCAAACACTGTCACCAGCTGGCCCGCCGTGCCGACACTGACGCCAAGGTCCTGCGCCATGCCGGGCAGCAGGCCGGCGATCATGAAGCTTTCAGTGCCGACGGCAAAGGTGCCCGCGGCCAGCCAATAAAGTGGCCGCTTGTTGGTGATGTAACGCGTTGAGTCCATTTCTGTCACGCCTGAGGTGTTGATGGCCTCAGTGTAGGGACGGAAGCGGGCGGGAAAAATACTCCAGGATTCCGAACACTTCGGACGCACTTGTCCGGAATCGCGCCAAGGACTTGCGCGCCAATCGCGGCGGCGACTTATGCCGCCGCGTACTCGCGCACGTGTGCGATGAAGGCGTCCGGGGGCAGGGGTTTGGCGAAGTGGTATCCCTGCGCCACCTGGCAGCCCCAGTCGCGGATCAGCTCCAGGGATTGTTCTGTCTCCACGCCCTCGGCAACGACTTCGTAATCGAGTTCGCGCGCAAGGGCGATCAGTGAACGCACGATGCGCTGGTCGCGTTCATTTGTGTGGACGTGGCGGATCAGCGACTGGTCCACCTTGATCACCGTCGCCGGCACTTTCTGCAGATAGGAGAAGTTGCTGTAGCCGGTGCCGAAATCGTCCAGCGCCAGGCCCATGCCGAGGTCGCGGATGCCTTGCAGCGTTTTCAGGATGGCGGGACTCTCCATCCACACACCCTCGGTACATTCGATTTCGACGTAGCGCGGTTCCAGCCCATATTCTTCGCAGATCGCGCCCAGGCGTTTGCAAAGGTCCGGCTCATCGAAGTTGTGCGCCGACAGGTTGAGGGCGATCTTGATACGCTGGCCTTCGCTGTGCCACTGCGCTGTCTGGCGGATTGCGGTGCGGATCACCCAGTCCGTCAGCGGTCCAATCAGCGCGGTCTTTTCGATCAGCGGAATGAACTCCGCGGGCGAGATGGTTCCGAGTTCGGGATGTTGCCAGCGCAGCAGCGCTTCCGCAGACACGCTGGCGCCGCTGTGCACATCGTGCTTGGGCTGGTACACGAGCTGGAAGGCGCCGTTGGCCAGGCTGTGGTGCACGCTGTTCAGCAGCAGGAAAGCGCGCTGCTGGCTGGCGTCCGCCTGCGTATCGTAGTCGCGCCAGCGCTGCTGCGCGATCAGCGCCTGGTTGACGGCAGCCGAAGCCTTGCGCGGCGCGTCGGCGTAGGATTGCGGGCAAAGCCTGAAAGGCACAATGCCGCCGAAGCTGGCCAGGTTGAGCGGCACATTCAGGTCCATCAGCGGTTCCTGCAGCGCAGCTTCCAGGCTGTGCACGAAGTCGATGAATTCCGCCGTCTCGGCGTTTTTCGACAGCACGGCGAAACGCGCGTCCGTGATGTGATAGACGATGGCGCGGTGGCGGAAGAGATGCGACAGCTTGCGCGCCACGCCGCGAATCAGGTCGTCGTACACGGTAACACCCAGCACGCTGGCGATCTCGAAGGCTTTGGCCGCATCCGGCATATCGATATACAGCAGCACACGGTTCTCGCCTTCGGCAAGAGCGCTTTGCTCCTTCAGGTCTTCCTCCAGCTGGTATTTGTTCGGCATGCCGCTCACGGCGTCCACATGGCCGACGGCGCGCCGCAGTTCGATATGCGCCATCACCAGCGCAGCCAGTTCCTGCAGCCTGGTACGCTGCGCTTCGTCCAGCCGGCGCGGCTGGCGGTCCACTACGCACAGGGCGCCGATGGCGAAGCCGTCGCGCGTGAGCAGGGGCGCGCCGGCGTAGAAGCGGACCTTGTCCTGGCCCGTCACCATCGGATTGTCGCGGAAGCGGCGGTCGAGGAGGGTGTCTTCGATCACCAGCACGCTGCCGTTTCCGATGGTGTGCGTGCAAAAGGAATGATCGCGCGAATCGGTCGGCGAACAGAAGCCCGCCTTGGCCTTGAGCCACTGGCGGTCGCGGTCGATCAGCGAAATGAAGGCGCCGGGCATGTCGAAAAGGTCCATGGCCAATCGCGTAATGCTTTCGAAATACTCGGACGTCTGGCTGTCCAGGATGCCCAGATTTTCCAGAGCGGAGATTCGTTCTGCGTCAGCGGCCGCGGCCTCTTCGGTGATATACATGTTCGTGATGTTAGATTGCAATTTAAATTGCTACATCAACATATATTAATCCTTTTGACCGGGTGTTGCTGACGGTGGCTCGCCGTTCATAATGAGGCGGAGGCGGCGGCTTTGCGCTTGACGGTGCTGAGACTCCCGTCGGCCACGCGCCGCAAACTGGGATTGCTCGACAACACGCGTTCGATAATGCCGTCGTCTATATTGTTGTTCCGCAGATAGCGTTGCGCTTCTGCGATGCCGGCGATACCCGCCAACGTGATTCCGCACTGCACGCGGTGCGCCATGGCCGTGTCCTTGCGGCGTGCCTCGTCTAGCATGGCAGTCCCCTCGTTGACTTTGTTAATTGTTCTGTTGTTTTATTTAACATTGACAGTATCATGGCTGCACGAAGGGGCTTTGATATTTATCAAACACTGATGTTGCGGCGATTGACGATGCACGCGACAGTGTCTCCTACGCGGTGGGCGGTTCAGGCCGGCACGCCGACGATCACGCTGGATGCCTTGAAAATGGCGGTGGCGGAGCCGCCAACGGAGAAGCCAAGTGAGTACAGGCTTTCGTTGGTGATGATTGCCGCGATCACGCCGCCACCGGGCAGTCCGATCACTACTTCGGAATTCACGGCTCCCTCCTGGATGCGCGAGATGATGCCGCGCAGGCGGTTGCGGGCGGAGAGGCGAACGTCGCTGTCCTCGCCCATCAGGATGATGGACGAAGCCTTGACCAGCGCGAACGCTTCGGCGCCGACTACGAGCCCGAGGGTTTCGGTGCTCTCATGCGTAACGATGGCGACAATCCTTTCGCCGCCGGGGATTTCCAGTTCCACCTCGTCGTTCACTGCGCCGGTCTTCACGCGCATCACCTTGCCGGCGAACTGGTTTCTTGCACTTGTTTTCATGCTTATTCTCCTCAACAGCAGGCAGTCGTCCGCAAGCGCGGGCGCTTGCTGACCCAACTGGTCGATGAAGCGGCGGTGCTCACGTTCGATCAGCCTGAAATTCTCAACGAGTTGCTGGCCGCGCGCGGTAAGGCGCGTGCCGCCGCCGCCGCGTCCACCGGTAAGACGCTCCACCAAAGGTTCGCCCGCCAGCGTGTTCATGGTGTCGATGGCGTCCCACGCCGCCTTGTAGCTCATGCCGGTCGCCTTGGCGGCCTTGGTGATCGAGCCGCAGTCGGCGAGGCTGGCCAGCAGGGCGATCCGTCCATGCCCGCCGAAGTTTTCGCCGCCGACTGTCATCCAGACCGACCCTCGCAGCTCGATTGTGTTGTCTTTTTCCATATCAGTTCACCAGGCTGACGGACTTCACTTGCAGCCACACGTGCATGTCCCTTGCGATCTGCAGCGCGTCGAAGGAACGCGATGTAATGCGCGCGACGATGCGCGCCGAGCCGCACTGGCATTCGATCAGCATATGCCCAGCATGCGTCGAAGCGGCGAAGGACAGCACGACCGCCGGCAGCACATTCAGGATGCTCGAATCCTCGTGCCGCGACAGAGCCAGGCTGACATCGCGTGCGTGAATGCGCACGCGGGTCGTAGCGCCGGGGCGTAGCGTACCGGCGGGCGCCCACAGCACGCCGGCAGGCGTGGCCAGCGCAGCCAGCGCATGCTTCGCGTCGATTTCCGAGGCTACGCCTTCCAGCACGGCGCCCGCTTCTTCGATAAAGGCCGGCGGCAGGTCCATGCGCGACAGGGTGTCGGCCAGAGGCCCGCTGGCGACGGCGCGGCCGTCATCCAGCAGCACGATGTGGTCGGCCAGCCGCACCACTTCATCGATCGCGTGCGTGACGTAAATGATAGGAATGTCCAGCTCCTGGTGCAGGCGCTCGAGGAAAGGCAGGATCTCCTGCTTGCGCTTGAGGTCCAGTGCGGACAAGGGCTCGTCCATCAGCAGCACGGATGGTGATGTCAGCAGCGCACGCGCGATGGCCACGCGCTGCCGCTCGCCGCCGGACAAGGTGGACACCGCGCGGTCCATCAGGTGGCCGATGCCGAGCAGGCCGGTCGCCTGCTCGAGCGCAATGCGCTGCTGCGCGGCGGGAATGCGCGAGCGCCCGTAATCGAGGTTGCGGCGCACATTGAGATGATCGAACAGGCTCGCCTCCTGGAAGACCATGCCGATATTGCGACGGTGCGTGGGGATGAAGAGCTGGCGAGCGTCGTCCTGCAGGCAGTCTTCGCCGATGCTCAGCTGGCCGCGCGCCCCAGGCTCGAAGCCAGCGATGCAGCGCAGCAGCGAAGTTTTGCCGGAGCCGGAAGGGCCGAACAGCACGGTCACGCCGCGGCTGGGCAGGGCAAGGTCCACGTCCAGCACGAAGTCGCCGTGATCGAGGCGGAAGCGGGCGCTGATGCTCATTTCGGCCGCCGGTTCAGCAAGTGCAGCGTGAGCAGCACCACGAAGGTGAAGGCCAGCATGCCCGCCGAAAGCCAGTGCGCCTGCGGATATTCGAGCGCTTCAACGTGGTCGTAGATTTGGACGGAAACCAGGCGCGTTTTGCCGGGGATATTCCCGCCGATCATGAGCACGACGCCGAATTCTCCGACGACATGAGCAAAGGTCATCACGGCCGCCGTCATGATGCCCGGCTTCGCCATCGGCAGCACGACGGAAAAGAAAGCGTCGAGCGGTGAGGCGCGCAGGCTGGCCGCCACTTCCAGCGGGCGGTTGCCGATTTCCTTGAAGGCTTGCTGCAGCGGCTGCACGCAGAAGGGCAGGGAATAGATGACGGAGGCGATCAGCAGGCCAATAAAGCTGAAAGGCAGCAGTCCCCAGCCCAGTGACTTCGTCAGATGGCCGAGCGGGCCTTGCTCGCCCATCAGCACCAGCAGGTAGAAACCAAGCACGGTCGGCGGCAGCACCAGCGGCAATGTGGTGATGGCGCTGACGATGGTGGCGCCAAGCGATTGCGAGCGGGCCAGCCACCACGCCAGCGGCGTGGAGAGCAGCAGCAGGATGACGGTGGTAGCCGTCGCCAGCTCAAGCGTTAATCGGATGGCGGACCAGTCGTCCGCGCCAAAGGCGCCCATCGTCAGAGCGAGTAGCCGGCGGCGGTGATCACGGCTTTCGCCGCATCGGTTTTCATGAACTTCATCAGCGCTTCAGCGGCGGGCTTGCCCTTGCCTTTTTCAAGCAGGATCATGTCCTGGCGGATCGGTGCGTGCATGCTGGCGGGGACGATCCAGCCGGAGCCCGACTTGAAGCTGCCGCCTTCCTGCACCTGCGACAGCGCGACAAAGCCCAGTTCCGCATTGCCGGTAGCGACAAACTGGTGGGTCTGCGCGATGTTCTCGCCGACTACGAATTTGGGCGTCAGCGCGTCGGTCAGGCCGAGGGCCTTGATGGTTTCCATGGCGGCCTGGCCGTAGGGCGCCAGCTTGGGATTGGCGACGGCGAGGTGGGCGAAGTCGCCTTTTTTCAGCACTTCTCCTTTGCTGTCCACGCGATCGGCCTTGCTGCTCCATAGAACCAGCTTGCCAACGGCATAGGTGAAGCGGGAGCCGGGCACGCCGGCGCCTTCGGCTTCCAGTTTGGCGGGTGTTTCATCGTCCGCAGCGAACAGCACTTCGAATGGTGCGCCGGCTTTGATCTGGGCGTAGAACTTGCCGGTCGAGCCGGAGGTTTGCAGCACTTTGTGTCCCGTGCTCTGTTCGAAGGCCGCTGCGATCTTCTGCATGGGGCCGGCAAAATTGGCGGCGACGGCGACTTGTACCTCGTCGGCGCGAGCGCCGGCAGATGCGAGGAGAAGGCTGGCTGCAAGCGCCAGCTTCTGTGCTGCAGTGTTCATGGAGGAGTCCCTTTTAACAGCGTTATATACAAGATGATACAACGGTTCTTTGCCGGAGGCCAAAAAATTGTTAAATGGAAAATTCATTGCGGCGGGCTGCTCATATACGGCGGATCAATGATCCGCCCTACATGTCTCGACGGATTTTGTGTGGCGGCTTGGGCTTTGTCGGCTGGGACGGGCTTTCGACGATGATTAGCGTGGGGTCGACTGGGCCGGCGCCGGTCTGGCGGCGCTGCACGACTTGGGTGGCTACGGCGCGTTGTGGCGCCACAGGTTTGGGGTGTTTGGGGAACATGTTTTACCAGTTGGCGGTAACTATCAATTTAACAAGAGGCAAAGTTGCCACAGCGATCAAATTGTGCGCGAGAGGAAAAAGGATGTTGTTTATAATCGCTGAGACGAATTCGAGTCCCAGGGGCCCATGAACAATAACAACATCCGTAGCACTTTATTGTTTGCGGCCCTGCTTGCCAGGGCGTCCACGGCGGCGGCGCAGGCCAGCGACCAGTTTGCCGACCTGTCGCTGGAAGAATTGAATGACATTGTCATCACTTCCGTCTCGCGCCAGGAAGAGCGCCTGAGCAAGGCGGCGGCTTCCATCTTCATCATCAGCGGCGTCGACATCCGCCGCAGCGGTGCGCGTACGCTGCCGGAAGCCTTGCGTCTGGCTCCCAACCTGCAGGTGGCGCGGCTGGATGCGATGAACTACGCGATCACCGCGCGCGGCTACAACACATCCCTGCAAAACAAGCTGCTGGTCCTGATCGACGGCCGCCCCGTCTACTCGCCTTTGTTCTCAGGCGTGTTCTGGGACTCGCAGGACGTGGTGATGGAGGATATCGAGCGTATTGAAGTGATCAGCGGTCCCGGCGCCACGATCTGGGGCGTGAATGCGGTGAACGGCGTGATTAATGTGATTACGCGCAGCGCCAAAGACAGCCAGGGCACGCTGGCCAGCGCCGTCGCCGGCAAGGAGGAGCGCGACGGAACCTTCCGCTACGGCGGCAAGCTTGGCGACAGCGGCCATTTCCGCGCCTATGCCCGCTACTCGCGCCAGGAAGACACCGAAACCGAGGCGGGAGCGCCGGTGCGCACGGGAGGTCAGCGCCATCAAGCGGGCTTCCGCGGCGACTGGGCGCTGCGCGACGGCGCCTTCGCACTGTCCGGCGATGCCTATGAAGGCCGCTTTGGGCAGGTTGCAAGTCCCGACGACACGCGCGTCTCCGGCGCCAACCTGGTGGGCAGCTACACGCGCAAACTGGACGCCGGTTCCGACCTGCGCCTGCAGCTGGTGCTGGATCACACGGAGCGCAGCCAGCCCGGTGTGCTGATCGACAAACTGAATACCATCGAAATCGAGGGGCAGCACGGCCTTCGCTTCGGCCGCCACAATATTGCGTGGGGCGTGGGCTACCGCTACTCGGAAAACGAAGTCCATAACGGCTATGCGGTCGCATTCTTCCCGACCAAGATCAACCTCCATTGGGGGAACATATTCGCCCAGGATGAAATCGCGCTGAGCGACAAGGTGACCGTGACGCCGGGCGCTAAGGTCGAGCACAATAATTACACGGGCGCCGAATTCCTGCCCAGCGTGCGCCTTGCCTGGTCGCCCAGCCAGAACCAGCTAATCTGGGGCAATGTGGCGCATACCGTACGCGCGCCGTCGCGCGTGGACCGCGACCTCTACCTGCCGGGCGTCACGGTGCCGATCGCCGGCTTGCCGCGCTATGTTATCGGCGGCGGCCCGGACTTCAAGTCCGAAACGGCGAATGTGGTGGAACTGGGCTACCGCGCCCAGCCGCGCGCCGATCTCACATATTCGCTCACGCTGTTCAATGCGGATTACGACAAGCTGCGCACCATCGAACCGAGTGGGGTGAATGCACCGAACACCGGTTTGTATGTGCTGCGCAATGAATCGGAAGGGCGTGCGCGCGGCGCCGAGATGTGGCTGCAGTGGCAGCCTGCGTCGCGCTGGCGCCTGTACGGCGGCCTGGTGCTGCAGGATGTGGAAACCACGCTGAAGCCCGGCAGCCGCGACATTACCGTGGCGGGCGCCACCAACGATCCGCGCAGCCACTGGCTGCTGCGCTCCTCGCATGAGCTGCCCAACAATATGCAGCTCGACTGGACGCTGCGCCGTATGGGCCGCTTGCCGAAACCGGAAGTTCCGGCCTACCATGAACTCGATGTGCATTGGCTGTGGCGCCTGAACCCCAATCTCGACCTGTCCCTGATCGGCCAGAACCTGCTGCACCGTACCCACGCCGAATTCGGCGCACTGCCGGGACGCAGCGTCTTTGAACGCAACGTCCTCCTGAAACTCACCCTGCGACTATGAGTACTGCAACGCTGCCACCGCTGTCATCACCCAGCCCGGCATGGGGCAACCGCCTGCTGGCGCTGCTGCTTCCACTATTCCTGCTGGCCGCGCTGAGCTGCCTGGCCGGCGGCGCGCAACCCAACCAGGCGCAGGGGCAAAACCTGGAGCGCAGCGTGAAGGCTGCCTTCCTGTACAAATTCCTCGGCTATGTGGACTTCCCTGGCGAGGCGCCGGCACAGTACACAGTGGGCGTAATGGGTGCGGATGACGTAGCGGCCGAATTGACGCAGATTGCGAAGGGGCGCACCGTCAACAATCGTCCCATCGAGGTAAAGTCCCTGCATGAGGGCGATGCGCTGAGCGGCGTGCAGCTGCTGTTCGTGGGGGGCGATACGTCGCGTCCCCAGCAGGTGCTGCGCACGGCCGCCCAGCAGGGCGTGCTGACCGTGACGGAAGTGGAAAACGGCCTGCAGCAGGGCAGCGTGATCAATTTCCGCGTGGTGGAAGATCGCGTGCGCTTCGAGGTCTCATTACCGGCAGCGGAAAAGAATAATGTGAAGCTCAGCTCCCGTTTGCTGTCGGTGGCTTACCAGGTGCAGAAGGGCGGGCAGTAATGTTTCAGTTGAAGGCTGGTACGGTAAGGACCAAGCTGATTTTGATGGTCCTGGTCACTACCCTGGTTGCGCTGGTGACGACCTCGGTGTGCATGCTCATATATGACCTAAAGAGCTTCCAGCAGGGCTGGGGTGGATGACCTGACCACGCAGGCGGAAATCATCGCCACCATGTCCGCCCCGGCAGTCAGCTTCAACGATCCGGCGGCAGCGCGGCAGAATCTTTCCCTGCTGCGCGTGCGGCCGCAGATCCGCTCCGGCGCGGTCTACCTGGCAAATGGCTCGCTGTTCGCCGCCTATGGCCTGTCGCCGATTGAAACGCCCACCTTCCCGGCAAAGCCCGGCCCCATCGGCTATGCGATCCAGGGCGGCAGCATGATCGTCTATCACCCGATCGTTGACAATGGCGAGCGTGTTGGCACCGTGTACCTGAACGCCAGCTACCGGCTGCTGGACCGGGTTGCCAGCTATGCGATGATCCTGGTGGCGGTACTGGTCTTCAGCCTGGCGGTGGCGGCACTGGTCGCATCGCGCCTGCAGAGCGCCATTACGCGGCCGCTGGAAGCCGTAACCGGCGTGGCGCGGGAAGTGATGCAGCGGCGCGACTTCAACCTGCGCGTGCAAAGCGATGCCACGGGCGAGATCGGGACCCTGGTCGCGGCCTTCAACGACATGCTGGCCGAGATAGGGCGCCGCGCCCACGCGCTACAGGAGGCCAATCGCACGCTGGAGCATGAAATGCAGGTGCGTCAGGGCGCCGAGCGCGCGCTGCTGCTGGCCGACCGGCGCAAGGATGAGTTCCTGGCCACGCTGGCGCACGAGCTGCGCAACCCGCTGGCGCCGATCCGCACGGGACTGGATATCATGCGCGTCAACAGCAGGGATGCGGGCGCCGTCGAGCGCGCGCGCACCATCATGGAACGGCAGTTGAAGCAGATGGTGCGACTGGTGGACGACCTGCTGGACGTATCGCGCATCACGACCGGCAAGCTGACCATCCGCCATGACCAGGTGAGCCTGCAGGACGTGGTCAACGATGCACTGGAAGTGACGCGGCCCTTCATCGAGAACCAGGGACACAAGCTGGAAGTGGCGCTGCCCGTGACGCCAGTGATCCTGCTGGGCGATGGCACGCGCTTGTCGCAGGTGCTGTCCAACCTGCTGAACAATGCGGCCAAGTACACGGCGCGCGGAGGGGCAATCAGCCTGCGCGCCGAGGTGCAGGATGAGCAGGTGCAGATCCGCGTCAAGGACAACGGCATCGGCATCCAGGCCAATATGCTGAACGAAATCTTCGAGCTGTTCATCCAGGCCGATACGTCGCTGGAGCGGACGACGGCCGGCCTGGGCGTAGGCCTGTCGCTGGCGCGCAAGCTGGTGGAGCTGCATGGCGGTACCATCCGCGCCTACAGCGAAGGGCAGGGCAAGGGCAGTGAAATGGTCGTGACGCTGCCAGTGCAGGCTGTGCCCGGCAACGCGCCGGTGCCGTTGCAAGGGACGGCGGGGCCGGTGCGCCAGTACCGCATCCTGCTGGCGGATGACAATATCGATTTCGTCAACAGCATCGGTTCGCTGCTGCGCTCCATGGGCCACACGGTGCAGATCAGCCATGACGGCAACCAGGCGCTGGTGGCAGCGGAAGCCTTCGTGCCCGACTTCGCCTTCCTCGATATCGGCCTGCCGCAGATGAACGGCTACGACCTGGCGCGCGCGCTGCGCCGTCTGCCTGTGCTGCGCAAGACGGTGCTGGTCGCCGTCACCGGCTGGGGACAGCAAAAAGACCGCCAGCAAGCTTTCGATGCCGGCTTTGAAGGCCATCTGGTGAAACCCGTCAGCTTTGAGCAGATCAGCGCAATCCTGGCCGGCAGCCGGGAAGGATTCGCCCATGCTGTTTGACCTGACCGACCTGCGCCTGTTCATCCATATCGCCGAGCAGAAAAGCCTGACGCGCGCGGCGGAGCGCATGCATATCTCGCTGGCGGCGGCCAGCAACCGCATCAAGGAACTGGAAACGCGCTTCGGCACGCGGCTGCTGTATCGCGAGAACAAGGGCGTGCAGCTGTCGCCAGCCGGCGAAACGCTGCTGGTGCACGCGCAGGCCTTCATGCAGCAGGTGGAGCGGCTGAAGAGCGATATGCAGCAGTACAACAATGGCATCAAGGGCCATATCCGCATATTCGCCAACACCACGGCCGTTACGGAATTCATGCCGGAGGTGCTGGGGCATTTCCTCAGCCGCCATCCGCAGGTGAACGTGGCGCTGGAGGAGCGGCTGAACCAGGATATCGTGCGCGGCATCCAGGAGGGTACGGCCGATATCGGCATCGCTGCCGGGCCGGTGTCCGGCGCGGGGCTGGAGATCATCAATTTTTCGACGGACCGGCTGGTGCTGGCGGCGGCCCTTGACCATCCGCTGGCCCGGCTGAGCGAAACCAGTTTCGCGGAAACGCTGGATTATCAGCATATCGGCCTGCACGAGGGCAGCACGCTGCAGCACTTCCTGTCGCGCATTGCGGCGGAGACTGGGCAGCGCCTGCAGCTGCGCATCCAGGTGCGCGGCTTCGAGGCCATGTGCCGCATGGTGGAGAACAATGTCGGGGTGGCGATCCTGCCGCATTCCTCCGCCATGCGCCTGAGCCGCACGATGCGGCTGGCGCTGGTGGAGTTGAAGGAGCCGTGGGCGGTGCGCGAACGCAGCGTGATCGTGCAGAAGCTGGACGCGTTGCCGCAATATGCGCGCGAGTTGGTGGATTTTATTTGCGACGAGGGCCGCAAGGCAGGCGCCCCAGACGGCACACGCACGGCGGATCAATGATCCGCCCTACGCTCTACTTGGCTGCGTCGGCGGCGGCGGCCTCCCGGTTGAACGACGCGATCAAATCCTTGCCCACGCGGTCCTCCACCGTCTTTTGCACCGGCAGCAGCGCCTTGCGCCATTCCGCCTTTTCCTGCGGGGAGAGCTTGTAGACCTCCGTCTTGCCCGCCTTGCGGATGCCTTCCAGCGCCTCGTCGTTCTCCTGCTGCGCGATCTGGTTGGCGTATCTGGTCGCCTCTTTCATTGCGCCTTCAAGCTGCGAGCGGACATCGGCCGGCAGCCCGTCCCAGAACTTCTTGTTCGTAATGACCGCATAACCGATATAGCCATGATCGGACACCGTCAGATGCTTCTGCACCTCATGCATCTTCTGCGTATAGATATTGGAAGGTGTATTCTCGCCGCCATCGACCACGCCCGTCTGCATCGCCTGGTACACCTCCGAGAACGCCAGCACCTGCGGGTTCGCGCCGAGCGCGCGCATTTGCGCGTCCAGCACCTTGGACGACTGGATGCGCAACTTCTGCCCTTTGAAATCGCCCATGCTGCGGATCGGCTTATTCGACGTCATTTCCTTGAAGCCGTTATCCCAGAAGGCCAGGCCGACAATGCCCTTCGGCTCCAGCTTCTTCAGCAGCGACTTGCCGACCGGCCCTTCGTTCACGCGCTGCAGCGCCGCCTTGCTGGGCAGGATGTAGGGTATGTCGTACACCTCGAATTCCTTCACGCCGAGCGGACCGAATTTGGACAGCGAAGGCGCCAGCATCTGCACGGCGCCCATCTGCAGCGCTTCCAGTTCTTCCTTGTCCTTATACAGCTGGCTGTTCGGATAGACCTCGACCTTCACGCGGCCCTTGGTGGCCGCCTCCGCCAGCTCCTTGAACTTTTGCGCGCCTTTGCCTTTGGGCGTGTCCGCGGCCACCACGTGGCTGAACTTGATCATGATCGGCGCCTGCGCAAAAGCGCTGGCGGCGAACAGGGTGGCGGCGGCAAACAGGATGGATTTCAATTTCATGGTGTCTCCGGATTTATGGTCTGTTTGATGAATCAATGATGCGCTGGGCGGAGAGGGTGACCGGGCGGTCGATCATCCTGCCGTCCAGCGCCACAGCGGCGCCTTCTGCCCCTTCGGCTGCCTGCAGCACGCGCTGTGCCCAGGCGATTTCCTCCTGGGTCGGCGCAAAGACGCGGTGTACGGTTTCGATCTGCTTGGGATGGATGCACAGCTTGGCGCTGAAGCCCAGCGCCTTGACGTAGCGGGTATCGCTTTCCACCGGTGCGGGATCGTCGAAGGTGGTGGTGACGCCGTCCGCGGGCGGCGGCAGGTCCGCCAGGCGCGATTGCAGCACCAGTTCGGAACGGAAGTAGAGCAGGCCTTCACGCTCGTCTTCGATGCCGAGGTCCACGCGGAAATCGATGGAACCGAACAGCAGGCGCTGCACGCGGCTCGCGTAGGCCAGCTTGTGCAGGTGGGCGAAGCCCTGCGCTGTTTCGATCAGCGGCAGCACGGGCGCCACGGCGCTGGCGCGCGCCAGCTGCTCGATGCGCTCGGCTTTGGGCAGTACGATGCCGGCCAGCTTCTTGCCGGCCGTGCGGCACAGCGCCAGGTCGTCGGCGAACCACCGGGTGTCGGCTGTATTGGTGCGGATATAAATGGCCGTACCCGCCGGTGCGGCGCCGAACCAGCCGGCGAGCGCTTCCCGCGCTTTGGACTTGTCGCCTGGAGCAACGGCATCTTCGAGGTCGACGATGACGGCATCTGCGCCGGAAGCGAGCGCCTTGTCTATGCGCTCCGGCCGGGTGGCGGGCACGAACAGGTAGGAACGGGGGATCACAGCAGGGCTCCGATGTGTTCGACATCTGGCAGCGACCATACTTTCTCCGCCAGTGCGCTGATTTCCGCGGCGGTAGCGCCGACGCGGAAGGCGGCCAGTCGGATGGCCTTGTCCAGCAGCTCGTCTCGGCTCAGCGTATTGCCCGGATCGCCCTTCGGCTCGTCAACTCGGCCGGACAGCGTGCGGCCGTCCTGGGTGGTCACGACCACCTTGCCGATCCAGCGCATCGGATAGGCGGCATCGACTTCTTCGTCCAGCACCATGTTCACCCTGTCGCGCAAGGCGGCGATCGGCGGTGCGTTGAAGGATTGTTCGAACTCCGCCAGGCCGGCCGAACCGAATTTGGCGATCATCGCGAGCACGGTGCCCATCGAGAACTTGGCCTGGTGCACAGTCTGCGGATCGGACACGGGGCCCAGCACGTCGATGGCGCCCTGGTGGACCAGGGCGTCCACGCGTTCGATCTGGTTCGCGTGCAGGCCGTGCTCGCGCATCACGGCTTGCAGCGCGTCGGCGGCGGGATGCGTGTGGCGGCAGGAGGCGTGGAACTTGAACGAGGTTTCGGCCAGCGCCCAGCGCGTGCCGAGGCGGTCGGTCAGTTTCGCCGGGTCGGCGTCGCGCGACATGCCGGCGGCCATGCCCTGCAAGCCTTCCAGTATGCGGCGGGCGCCGGTGAAGCCTTCCCGCGCCAGCCAGGCGGCCAGCAGGCCGTCGCTGGCCGCCTTGGCCGTGTGCAGCTGCTTGGAATCGGCCGCGTCACGCAGGAATTCCCACAAGCCGGCCGCTTGAGTGCCGGCGGAGCCGAAGGCATGCAGCATCTGCTCTTCGCTCAGGTTCAGCAAGCGTCCTGCCGCTGCAGCAGCGGCGATCGTGCCGGCCGTGCCGGTGGTGTGGAAGATCTTGTAGTGCGAGCGGCCCAGGAATTCGCCGACGCGGATGCCGACCTCGTAGCCCGCCACTACGGCGGTCAGCAGTTCCTTGCCCGAGCTGCCCTGGGCCTGTGCGATGGCCAGCGCGGCGGGGATAACCACGGCGGCCGGGTGGAACACGGAACCGTTGTGCACATCGTCCTGTTCCGCAAAGTGGGACGAGGCGCCGTTGATCATTGCCGCGAACAGCGGCGTGGTGCGCGCCCGCGAGATCAGCACCTCGCACGGTGCGTCGGGCGGGCTGGGGCACATCGCCTCGGCGAAGCGGGCGATGGCCTCGACGGGATGGGCGCCTTTGCCGGCGAGCGCGGAGCCGATCCAGTCCAGGAACAAGTCCTCGGCCCGGTTCACCACGTGGTCCGGGATACCCTCAAACTGCAGGGATGCCGCAAAAGAAGCGAGTGCCTGTGTGCTCATGCAAGAACCTCAGATAGCGTGCTGGCTGCGCAGTGCGGCAATGGCCGCCGCATCGTAGCCCAGGTGGGAAAGAATGGCGTCCGTATGCTGGCCCAGGGCCGGAACTTCGTCCATGCGCGCATCCCAGGTATTGGGAACGCCCGGCGGCAGCAGCGCGGGCAAGGGGCCGGCCGGTGTGCCGACGTCAACCCAGCGCTCGCGCGCCTTCAGCTGCGCGTGCTGCCACAGATCGTGCATCGAATTCATATGCGCGTTGGCGATCTGCGCGCTGTCCAGGCGCTCGATAACCTGCTCCGCCGTCAGCGATGCGAAGGTATCGACGATCAGAGCCCGCAGTTCCGCGCGCGCCTCTGTGCGCTTGGCGTTGGATGCATAGCGCGGATCGCTGGCCAGCTCTGGCCGCAGCAGCACCTTCTCGCAGAACAGCGCCCACTCGCGTTCATTCTGCAGCCCAAGCATGACGGTCTTGCCGTCGCCGGCAGGGAAGGGGCCATAGGGATAAATGGTTGCATGCGCCGCGCCGGCGCGCGGCGGCGGCGAAGCGCCATCCATCGCGTAATACAGCGGATAGCTCATCCACTCCGCCAGGCTTTCCAGCATGGAGACATCGATGCGGCAGCCCTTGCCGGTCTTGCCGCGCTGGATCAGCGCCGCCAGCACATTGGTGTATGCATACATGCCCGCCGCGATATCGGCGATCGAGCAGCCTGCCTTGGCCGGTTCGTCCGGCGTGCCGGTGATGGAGAGGAAGCCGGATTCGCTCTGGATCAACAGGTCATAGGCTTTCTTGTCGCGGTAAGGTCCATCGGAGCCATAGCCCGAGATATCGCAGACGATCAGGCGCGGATGCGACTCCTTCAGCGCCTCATACGAGAGGCTCAGCCGCGCGGCGGCGCCCGGCGCCAGGTTCTGCACCAGCACATCCGCCTCGTCCAGCAGCCGGCCCAGGATTTCGCCTGCCGCCTCGTGCTTTACATCCAGCGTCACGCTCTCCTTGGAGCGGTTGGTCCACACGAAATGCGAAGCGAGGCCGCGTGCGCGGGCATCGTAGGCGCGGGCGAAGTCGCCCACACCTGGGCGCTCGACCTTGATCACGCGGGCGCCCAGGTCGGCCAGCTGGCGCGTGCAGAAAGGCGCGGCGATCGCGTGTTCCAGGGTGATGACGGTAATGCCGTCCAGTGGTCGCATGGCAGGCCTCTTCAGAAGGAACGCGGCATCCCGAGCACATGCTCGGCCACGTAGGACAGGATCAGGTTGGTCGAAATCGGCGCCACCTGGTACAGACGCGTTTCGCGGAACTTGCGTTCCACATCGTATTCATGGGCGAAACCGAAGCCGCCGTGGAACTGCAGGCAGGCGTTGGCCGCTTCCCAGGACGCGTCCGCCGCCAGCATCTTCGCCATATTCGCCTGCGCGCCGCAGGGCTGGTGCGCGTCGAACAATTCGCAAGCCTTGAAGCGCATCAGGTTGGCCGCTTCCACATTCACATAGGCTTTCGCGATGGGAAACTGGACGCCCTGGTTCTGGCCGATGGGACGCCCGAACACTTCGCGCTCGCTGACGTATTTCGTGACCTTGTCGATGAACCAGTAGCCATCGCCGATGCATTCCGCGGCGATCAGCGTGCGCTCGGCGTTCAGTCCGTCCAGGATGTACTTGAAACCCTTGCCTTCCTCGCCGATCAGGTTCTCCGCGGGGATTTCCAGGTTTTCGAAGAACAGCTCATTGGTCTCGTGATTGACCATGTTCAGGATGGGCTGCACGCTCATGCCCTTGCCGATGGCTTCGCGCAGGTCCACCAGGAAGATGGACATGCCCTCGGACTTCTTCTTCACATCGGCCAGCGGCGTGGTGCGCGCCAGCAGGATCATCAGGTCCGAATGCTGCACGCGCGAGATCCAAACCTTCTGGCCATTGACCACATAACGGTCGCCCTTGCGCACGGCCGTGGTCTTGATCTTCGTGGTGTCCGTGCCGGTTGTCGGCTCGGTCACCGCCATCGACTGCAGGCGCAGTTCGCCGCTGGCGATCTTCGGCAGGTAGAACTCCTTCTGCGCTTTGGACCCATGCCGCAGCAGGGTGCCCATGTTGTACATCTGGCCGTGGCAGGCGCCGGAATTGCCGCCGCTGCGGTTGATCTCCTCCATGATGATCGATGCTTCCGTCAGGCCCAGTCCGGAGCCGCCGTATTCCTGCGGGATCAGCGCGGCCAGCCAGCCCGCCTTGGTCAGCGCGTCGACGAAGGCTTCCGGATAGCCGCGCGCCTCGTCGACTTCGCGGTGGTAAGAGGCGGGGAACTCGGCGCACAGTGCGCGCACGGCGTCGCGGATGTCCTGGTATTGGTCGCTGGTGTGCATGCTTGCTCTCATTCGATGGTGGCTTCGGCCTGCATAGCCAGTTCGCCGCGGTGATTCAGGGCCCACAAAGTGATGCGGCCATCGCCTTCGGGGCGGCCGCAAACGCTGAAGGGATTGATGTCGAACAGCGGCGACACGGCGCGGAAGCTGAACGACTTCACACGTGCGGCGGGCAGCTCGGCGCGCAGCAGTTCGATCAGCAGCGTGGCGATCAGCGGGCCATGCACGACCAGGCCAGGATAGCCTTCCACTTCGGTCACGTAGCTGCGGTCGTAATGGATGCGGTGGCCGTTGAAGGTGAGCGCGGAGTAGCGGAACAGCAGCACAGGATCGGGCGTGATCTCACGCGACCATTTGGCTTCGGCCGGCGCAGGGCGGGGCGCGGGCGGCGGCGCATCGGGCGCCGGCATATCGCGATAAACGATATCGTGTTCCTCGGTGACGGCAAGGCGTCCGCCGCAGCGGATCTCGTGGCGCACCGTCACGAAGACCAGGCGACCGGTGGCGCCGGTCTTGTCCTTCACATCGAGGATGGACGAAGTGCGGGCCAGGGCGGCGCCGATCGGCACCGGCTCGGGAAAAGTCAGGCGGCCGCCGGCCCACATGCGGCGCGGCAGCGGCACGGGCGGCAGGAAGCCGCCGCGGCGCGGATGGCCGTCCTCTCCCAGTTGCGAGGCAGGGGCGACGGACCAGAAGTTGATCCAGTGCCAGAGCGGGGGCAGGAGCCGGTCGGGAACGGGCTTATCCAAAGTGGCAGCGAGCGCCGCCACAGCTTCTGGGCGGACCACGTCGTGCAGGTTCTCGGACTTGCCGATCCATTGCTGCAGCAGGGAAAGATCGAAGTCGGACATTGTCGGCTCATTAAGTTTGCGGTGATGAGCCAGTGTATGGCGCACACAACGCCGCGACAATTTGCATTTTCAGAAGGGGGGCTTGATAAATCCAAAAGCCGCCCGATCTGAAAATTGAGCAGTAAATTTTTGCCAATATTTATCGAGGAGAAATGCTATGCACGCCATCGATATCCGGGCACATATCACCCCCGATCCCGAAACACCCCCACCGCCGGCGGAAAAGGAACCACCGCCGGACATCGAACCGGTGCCGGCGGATCCTCCCGTCGTGGAACCGGTTCCCAAGCCGCCGCCTATGAAGGCTTAGGCGGCTCCGAGGGCAGGGGAGGAACCTTGCGGATTTCCTCCTCGATTTCTTTTTCGGCAGGGGTTTTCTCCCCGCTGCCGATGTCTTCCTCATCCATCAGGTGGTGGCGGCGTTCGGACTCGTCTGGTTCATAGGGCTGGTTCATGGCTCATTCCTCCTTTCACTTCATCCTAGCAGGGCGATTATTGGGGCGGCGCAGAGTTGCTATCGAATAACTAGTGTTGCGCTGAGGTTATATTTGTGGCGTTTTGTGCTCACTGTCACAGGGGCGTCATCAAAGACTTCCTATAATTTAGACATCGACAGTCTCATTGCAACCCTGGAGGCCAATATGGGCAATTCCCTGCACAACAAGATTTATCTGGGTCGCCGGCTCGACCTGCACAATCGCGGCGCGGTGGCGCTGATGTGCGTGGGTGCAGCGGCAGGCCTGGTGCTGGTCTTGCTGGCACTGCGCGCGTTCAAGTAGCTTGCCGCGCCCCCGATGGGCGCGTACCATGATGGCCGCAATGGCCCATCATGGATTTAGCAAGCAATGAAAAACGAAAAACTGAGCACTGACGAATTCAACGCGCTGGAAGAAATTGCCCGCGGCATCAAAGGCAAGCCCAGCGCCTGCGTGGGCCGCAACAGCAAACGGCTGTCCGGCATCAAACTCATTTCCTTCGCCCGCGACGGGCGGATTTCCCTCACTGATCAAGGCAAGGAACGGCTGTTCCTGCGCCGCTGCGTGCTGGCGCTGAAGGCGCTGACGGCTGATGCTTCTGCGCCGCTGGATGCGGATGTGGCGCTGTTCCTGGGGAAGAAGTCGCACATCGTGGCGGTGGAAGGTGGTGGCTTTACGGTGACTGAGAAGGGGCGGGAGTCGCTGGCGGATATTGAGGCGCACGGCATCTGAAACCAGGGCGCTAGTGTCTGCCACGATGTGGCAGACACTAGGTAGGCGGCGCGGGCTGAGGTGTCTGCCACGTAGTGGCTGACACCAGGGGTCAGGGTTTTGGTGTGAAGCCGTCCGCCGTGATCTCCAGCTCCGTCACCTCACCGTATTTGGCCGCGATCCCGCGGATCGCCTCCGCCTTCCCCACCATCACCATCTGCAGGTTCTGTCGCGGGAAGTGCTTCCCGATCAGCAGCTTCGCGCGTTCCGGCGTCACGCTGTCCACATCGCGCATAAAGTTATCGATCTGCTCGCGGCTCACGCCCAGCGCATACATATCGCCCAGCAGGGCAGCCAGCTGCTCGCTCGTTTCGAAGCGCGGCGGATACTGGCCCTTCACATAAGCCTTGGCCGAATCCAGCGTCGCCTTATCGATGCCTTTGGTGAACAGGCGATCGTAAGTCTTGTGCGCCAGGTCCAGCGCCGCTTCGGTTTTGGGCTGCGCGGTAAAGGAAAACACCGAGAACGTTCCAGTTTGCGACAGCGGATTGAACGAGCTGTTCGCGCCGTAGCTAAGTCCCGAGTTCGTGCGCAGCTCCTCGTTCAGCCAGGACGTGAAGCGTCCGCCCAGCACCGTGTTCAGCACCTGCAGCGGCACATAGTCCGGATCGTTGCGCGCGACGCCCGGACCGCCGATCAGGAAAGTCGTCTCGATGGCGTCGGCCTTGTTGACCAGCCAGACGCGCGGCTTGTCCGCCACCACCTTGCCGTAATCGGCGCGCTGCGGTGATGGGCCTTCGGCGCGCCATTGTCCGAACAGAGTCTCGACCTGCCTGCGCATCTCGGCCGGATCGAAGTCGCCCACCACGATGATGGCCGCATTATCGGGACGGAAGAAGCGCTGGTGGAAGCCCTGCACGTCCGCCTGCTTCAGCGCGCCCAGGCTGTTGACCGTGCCGCCGACAGGATTGCCATACGCCGCGGGGCCGAACAGCATGGCGCGGTAATAGGTGCCGGCCACCTGGCGCGGACTCTCCTTGGCCTGGCGCAGCACATTCATCTTGCGGCCGACCAGCTTGTCCAGCTCCTTCTCATCGAAGC
This sequence comes from Pseudoduganella sp. UC29_106, assembly GCF_044055365.1. Taxonomy (NCBI): domain Bacteria; kingdom Pseudomonadati; phylum Pseudomonadota; class Betaproteobacteria; order Burkholderiales; family Oxalobacteraceae; genus Pseudoduganella; species Pseudoduganella sp. UC29_106. The sequence continues at coordinate 2,189,318 of NZ_CP171977.1, forward strand.
TTGGTTGCTGTACCAGTTCCGCAAACAGCGGCAGCAGCACCGGGATGTCCTTGCGCGCAAAGTTGGCCTGCACGCTGCTCTGTTCCGTGCCGCTGCCGCCGGAAATCGCGCCGCCGCGGAAATCGAAGGCTTCATCGATGGCGGCCTTGTTATGGGCCTGGCTGCCGAGCAGGATCGCGTCGCCGGTCAGGTTGGACAGGCCGGCTTGCGGACCGTCGTTGACCGCGCCGGCCTTCACCACGGCGCGCACCGAAATGATGGGCACCTCGTGGCGCTCCATCAGGTACACGGTGAGGCCATTCGGCAGCATTGTCGTTTCGAAGACGGGCAGCTTGAAGTCGGCGGCGCTTGCGGTTACTGCGCTGGCGGCCAGCGCCAGGGCGAAGATTTGCTTCATGTGCTTATTCCTCCTGCGCAGCCAGCACGCCGACAGTGCGCTGCGACTTCTTCAGGTATTTGGCGGCGACGGCCTGGATATCGGCCACGGTGAGCTTCTCGTAGGCGGCGGGCGCTTCGAACATCTTGTGATAGTCGCCGAAGAAGACTTCGTGGTTGCCCAGCTGGAGCGCCTTGCCGTTGATGGTTTCCTGCGCGCGGTAGATGTTCAGCAGCTTGGCATTCTTGGCCTTTTGCAGCTCCTGTTCCGTGATGCCCTCCTTGATCACCTTGTCGAGCGCATCGAGCAGGGCCTGCTCCACCTTGTCCGCGCCAACGTGGCCGGCGGAGACGGTGTAGAAGTACAGCAGGCCGGGATCGAAGCCTTCCGTGCTGAAGGCGGCGATGCTGTTGGAGATTTGCGCGTCCACCAGCGCGCGGTACAGGCGCGAAGTCTTGCCTTCGGCGAGCACGCTTTGCAGCACGTCGAGCGCGTAGAAGTCCGCGTGGCCGGCTTCGGGGACCTTGTACGCCACCATCACATTCGGCGCGCTGGCCGAGGGCTTGGCGATGAAGAGGCGGCGCTCGCCCTTCTGTTCCGGCTCCACGGTGCGCACGGCCGGCGGGGCAGGGCGTTTGGGGATGCTGCCGAAGTATTTCGTGGCCAGCCGCTTCACATTGTCCGCCTTCACATCGCCAACGATCACCGCCACCGCATTGTTCGGCGCGTAGTAGGTGCGGAAGTAGTTTTCCAGGTCCTTCTGGGTCCAGGCCTTGATGTCCGACTCCCAGCCGATGGTGGGGATGGCGTAGGGGTGGGCGGTGAAGGCGACGCTGTTCAAGTCCTGCATCATCATGCGCACATTGGAGTTCTCTAGGCCCGTGCTGCGTTCCGACAGCACGACCCCGCGCTCGCTCTCGACCATCTTCGGATCGATGCTCAAATGCGCGATGCGGTCGGCCTCCAGCTTGAACACGGTTTCCAGCGCGTTGGCGGGGAACCAGTCTTGATAGACGGTGACGTCGCTGTTCGTATAGGCGTTGTTCGCGCCGCCCTTCGCCTCCATCGTGCGGTCGAACTGCTTCGGGCCGTAGTTCTTCGACCCGTTGAACATCATGTGCTCGAAGAAGTGCGACAAGCCCGTCGTCCCCGTCGCCTCATTGCGCGAGCCGACCTTCCAGAACGTATACATATTCGCATTCGGGATCGCGCTGCTCTCCAGCACAATGAACTTCATCCCGTTCGCCAGCGTGAACGACTTCACCTGCTCCGCCGTCAACGCCGCCTGCGCATACGCCGCCGTGGCATACACCACCCCTGCCGCCAACAGTTTCCACTTCATACGCCCCCCTATTCGTTGTTTCTGGAAAGCATACCAAAATTCGGGGTCAGCTCTGTCATTCGGACACGCGCGCAGCACCTTTGATTTATCTCAAGACGTCCGCTTGATTTCTCGGGACTTTTTCACCGCCCGCTGCACGGTTTTCACGCAAACCCCGCAATATCGGGCAATTTCGTGCATCGAATATCCGAGCGACAGGTAGGCCATCGCCATCGCCTCTTTCGGATCTCGGTACTGTCTGAAGTAGTCGGGCAAGGCGTGCACGATAGCGCGCCGTTGCGCGCGTTTGACTTCGATCAGGTCGCCGGGCACCTGGTGGTCGATGAAGTTCTCGCAGAAATCGTCGTTACCAAGAAACAGCTGGTTCCTGATTGCTGCGAGCGGGCTGGGCTTGCCTATACCTTTCAGTACGAACTCTTCATACGCCCGGCGCGCGCTGGCCTGGTGGGCGTCGAAATGCGCCAGCGTTAAGTCGTGCTGCAGCCATGATGGCGCATCGTGCAGGCCCACGATTGCCCGGTAGCTGCTCCAGGGCCATTCGACGGGTTGCGAGACCAGCTTCGCCCGCACGGGATTCAGCACAACGTAGCGTGACAGCTCCATCAGATAGGTTTCGCGCTGGCACAAGATTGCCGTATAGCGGCCTTGGAATACATGCCCAACGAGCTCATGCTGCCGGTTGAAGTACTGCGAATAATTTCCATTGAGGTAGCGCATGCCGCGCGCCAGTCGGCCGCCAACGGTCTCGACCACCATGTGATAGTGGTTGGTCATCTGGCAGTAGGCATGCACTCGGAAATTGAAGCGTTCACAGGTTTCGCCGAGCAGGGATAGCCAGACCAGCCGGTCGCTGTGGGTGCGATAGATGGCGCCGCGCCGGTTACCGCGCGCTATGACGTGGTACAGGGCCCCGTCGAATTCTTAGCCGTAAAGGTCTGGTCATCGCGCTAGTGTAGCGCTCGCCTACCAGGGCATCATTGTTATTGAGCAAGGAAGCGCGAAGTAGGCGACAATAACAACGGCAGCGTATTGAGATTTATCAAAGAATGCGGCTGCGTGTCCGAATGACAGAGCTGACCCCGAATTTTAGAAGGATGTGAGATGGAAAGCCCGATGCACTGGTCGGCTCATGAGCTGACGATGACTGTTTTGATGACGCCGGATATGGCGAATTTTTCCGGGAATGTTCACGGGGGCGCAATCCTGAAGCTGCTCGATAGCGTGGCGTATGCCTGCGCGAGCCGCTATTCGGGTAGCTATGTGGTGACGCTGTCGGTGGATCAGGTGATGTTCCTGCAGCCTATCCATGTGGGCGAGCTGGTGACTTTCCTGGCGTCGGTCAATTACACGGGCTCCACGTCGATGGAGGTGGGCATCCGCGTGGTGACCGAGAATATCCAGCAGCGCCTGGTGCGCCATGCAAACAGCTGCTATTTCACAATGGTGGCCGTGGACAAGGACCGCAAGCCGCTGCAGGTGCCGACCCTGGTGCCGGAGACGGAGGAACAGAAGGCGCGCTTCGAACAGGCGAAATTGCGCAAGGCGGCGCGGCAGCAGGTGGCGTTGGCGCGCAAGAAGTAGTTAATGGCGGCGCTGCGACGGGTAGATCAGCGTGCGCACCGCGACGTCGTGCGGTACGCCCATGGCGGCGAGGAATTCGGCGGCGCGGCGCAGGCCGATTTCGGGCAGGGCGGCAATCGCCTGGTTCACCACGTCGCGGGTGCGATAGTCGGAACGCACCTGTTGACGGTGCAGAGTATTCGTTTGCATTTGTTGTTTTCCCTGTTTCGGGCCGGTCAGGCCCGTAACAGGGCTGGCTGACCGCCATCCAATTGTTTGCCCTCATGCAACAATTGCTCGAACTCCGGCGGGGCGACCGGGCGGCTGAAATAGTAGCCCTGCATTTCGTCACAGCCGTGACGGCGCAGGAATTCCAGCTGCTCTTCAGATTCTACACCTTCCGCGATCACGCGTAGCTGCAGGTTATGGGCGAGGGCGATGATCGAGACCACGATCGCGGCATCGTCCGCATCGGTGGCGATGTCCGACACGAAGGAGCGGTCGATCTTCAGGACGTCGATAGGGAAGTTGCGCAGGTAAGAGAAGCTGGAGTAGCCGGTGCCGAAATCGTCGATGGCCAGCGCCACGCCCAGCGCCTTCAGTTCGTGCAGCAGGTTCACTGCCTGCGTGACATCGTTCATGAACAGGCTCTCGGTCAGCTCGATCTCCAGCGCCGATGCCGGCAGTCCCGTTTCGGCCAGCGCAGTGGCAATCGAGGCGACCAGGTTCTGCTGCCCGAACTGGCGCGCCGACAGATTCACGCCCACGCGCAGTCCTTCGTAGCCCGCCTCGTGCCAGGTCTTGGCCTGGGCGCAGGCGGTGCGCAGGACCCAGGCGCCGATCGGCACAATCAGTCCCGTTTCCTCGGCCAGTCCAATGAAGCGGGCCGGCGGCACCATGCCCAGTTCCGGATGCTGCCAGCGCAGCAGCGCTTCCATGCCGACGATGCGTCCGGAGTCGAGATCGACCTGCGGCTGGTAGTGCAGCACGAATTCGTCGCGCTCCAGCGCATTGCGCAGCGCGCTTTCGATGCGGATGCGTTCCTGCGCTTCTTCGTTCATCGCGGGCTGGTAGAACTGGAAGCAGTTGCGTCCCTGCTTCTTGGCGGAGTACATGGCGATGTCCGCATGTTCGATCAGGCGCTCGGCCGGCGTGCCGTCCGCTTCGTACACGGCCACGCCGATCGAGCAGGTGACGAAGAACTCTTTCCCTTCCAGCATGACCGGCTGGGCCAGCGCCTTCATCACGCGCTCGATGATCACCGGCGACAGCGATTCGTCAGGATACTCGCTCAGCACCGCCACGAATTCGTCGCCGGACAGGCGCGCCACCGTGTCGCTTTCGCGCACGCTCGATTGCAGGCGCGTGGCGACGGTCTTCAGCAGCAGGTCGCCTGCCTTGTGTCCCAGGCTGTCATTGACGAACTTGAAGCGATCGAGGTCGATCAGCATCACCCACAGCGGATGCCCGCTGCGGTTGGCGTAGGCGATGGCCTGCGACAGGCGGTCCTGCAGCAGCATGCGGTTCGGCAGGCCTGTCAGCACGTCGTGGTGGGCGATGTGCTGGATGCGCTGCTCGGCCAGTTTGCGGCCCGTGATCTCGCTGCCCACGCCGCGGTAGCCCTTGAAATTGCCCTGTGCATCGTAGTGCGGTTCGCCGCTGGTGGTGTACCAGCGCATGACGCCGTCGTTGCCGGCGATCGCGTATTCGAGGTTGGAGAAGGGCAGGCGCGCCTGCAGCCGGGCGATGTGTTCGCGGCCCCACTTGGTGTTCAGCATGTCCGGGTTGGATTCCCAGCGCGTACGGCCAATGTAGTTTTCGCGCGTCAGGCGGCCTTTTTCGAAGAAGCCGGCCGTGATGTTCGTGAAGCGGAACTGCGAGTCCTGCTCCCAGTACCAGTCCGAGGACAGGGCCAGCAGGCGGCGGAAGCGCTGCTCGCTTTCCTGCAGCGCGCGTTCGGTGCGCTTGCGCGCTGCCACGTCGGCGTTCAGGCGCTCATTGCTGCGCTGGAGGTCGGCGGTTTGCGCATCGACCAGCAGCTGCACGCGGCGCGAGCGCTGCACCAGCGTATGCACTAGCACCGCACTCGAGTATGCTGAACAGGATGCCGCCCAGGAGGGTGCCGAGGGAGCCCAGGTGATCGTCCAGGAAGGGCCGGGGCAGGGCTTCCACGCGCACATGCCAGGTGCGGCCCAGTACATCGAAGCTGCGCAATTCGCTGTCGCGGTAGTGGAAGTTCAGCCAGTCGTGCAGCAGGCTGCTGCCACTGTCACCGGTGCGCACGCCGTGGCTGTAGACCAGGTTTTCCGGCTGTGCAGGGTCGTCCGCATACACGCGCAGCATGACTTGCGGATCGTCCAGCAGGCCATTGTTTTGCAGGATGGTGTAGACCAGGTGATGGATGCGGATCACGGCCGCCGTGTCGCCCAGCCAGGCCGCATGCCGCTCCGCATAGGTATCCGTTGGCGCGCCGGGACGGTAGACCGGCATGATCAGGATGAAGCCGCGCTGGCCGGACGGTGTCTGGGCCAGGCGCAGCAGCGAAGTGGCGGACGGCAGGCCGGTCTGCAGGATGCGCTCGATGGCGTCCTGCACGGCCAGGTTGGGTGCGACGTTCAGGCCAAGGGCCGCTTCATTGCCGGCCAGCGGTTCGATGTAGTCGACCACATTGTAGAAAGGGTGCTGCGGCGCGGCGACCAGGCTGGTGTCCGTCAGTTCGGTGATCGTGAAACCGGGATGCTCGACGCGCATGGACGCTTCATAGGCCGCACGGTCGGCATGCGGCAGCAGGCGGTGGAAGTTGAAGGCCTGGATGAAGGGGTAGCGCTCCAGCAGCGGTTTGCTGAAGGTGTAGAACTGTTCGCGTGACACGGGAGCGACGGTGCGGAACAGCTGGTTGGTCACACTCAGTACTTCAACCGCATCATCCAGGCCGCGCCGGATGGCTGCCACGCGCGCATTGGCGCGCTGCTGGAAGCCCAGTTCCTGCTTGCCGTATTCGAGGGCGCTGACGGCCACGAAGAGAACGGCGGTAACAGCGAGGCCTGCACCAAAAGTCAGTGCCGCTGCTCCGTATACCGATGTTCTCCTGCGGCGATGCGCCATGCTCTTCCCTGGAAAAAGCAGCCCGGGGACGTGAGGCTGCGCCCTTCAGTGTGGCATAAGTTTGTGCACTATGGAAATATTTAACAACTATTCGCCCAAGGCGCGGCGCAAGCGCGCAACAGTCCATTGGGCCAGCATGCGGTTGGCGAGGGCAAAGCCCAGGCCCGGACCGTACCCGCCCCAGGCGGCTACGCGGCGCTGCATGCGGCTGGCCGGTGCGCCCGGGGCGCGGCCGGGACGGATGGCAAACACGATGCGGTTGTTACCGGCGATGCCGGCGAACTGGCAGATGCGTTCCTGGAAGCAGTCGCGCAGGCGGGTCAGCATGGCGCGGTAGTTCGGGTCGTAGCTGAAGACGTTCGCCACCAGCACGCCGTCGGGACGCAGGGCGCGGCGGCAGTCGGCGTAGAAGCGGGCGCTGGTCAGGGAGGGCGGCAGGCCGCCTTCGTCGAAGCCGTCCACCAGCAGCACGTCGGCCGAGTCGCGCAGCTGCGGCATATAACGCACAGCGTCGGCATGGATGACGCGGAAGCGCTCGTCGTCCGGGGGGATGGCGAAACTCTCGCGCAGGGCGATCACGTCTTCGCGCAGTTCGAGCACGGTGATGCGGCTGTGGGGCAGGTAACGGTAGCAAAACTTGGCCAGCGAGCCGCCGCCCAGGCCCACCATTACGATATGCTGGGGGCGCGGCTTGAACAGCACGAAGCACATCATGGCGCGGGCGTAGGCCAGCACCAGGCTGTAGGGATCGGCCGGGTCCATCTGGCTCTGCACTTCGCCGGGCGTGAATTCGAGCGACAGGTGGCGCCCGCGCCGGCGGACCTGGGGCCGCTTATAGATGGCGGTAGACATTTTGCTGGCTTGTTGTCAACACTGATGTTCTGATAAGCTCGCGGGCTCGAGACAAAGTGTACCGGTATCACGTTTACATCGGCAACTTTTATAGGTACATTGCCAACCATAATGCCCCGGGGGCCGAACGGAGAAGAGCATGTTTTTAGATCACCCGACCATCACCGCAACCAACAGCTTTACCGAGCCTGACCGCATCGACCGCCTGACCCGCGTGTACGGCTATGTGGCGGCCCTGGCCGACATGTCCGGCAAGGAGCACTTCATCGAGAAGGTCAGCCAGCTGCATGACCACAAGGGCACGCTGATCGTGTTCTGGCACGATACTCCCTCCGAGGAAGAAAAAAGAACTCTTTACCAAAGCCTGGGCCAGCAAGATGGGCGATGGCAGCACCAACGTCGAACACGAGATTTAACGCGGCGCGGCCGCATTGCAATGGACATCAAGACCCTGGTTCTCGCCCTGGCGCTCGGCAATCTGAGCCTGTGCGCCGCCCTGTTTTTCTTCGAGTACGAGAGCAGAAATCGCTGACGTTGTCCACCTGGGCGGTGGCCAAGCAATGCCAGGCCGTGGCCTGGTTCCTGTTGTATTTCCGCGGTGTGGTGCCGGAGTGGTTGTCCGGTCCCGCCGCCATGGCGGTGCTGCTGGCCGGTTTCGCGCTGGATGCGGGCGCGCTGTGGGAAGCGGCCGGCAAGCCGGCCTGGCGCCACGTGCTGCTGCCCGGGCTGGCGGCCTCCATAGCGGCGCTGCTGGGGCTTCATTTTGCCGACGCCGATCCCGGCCTGCGCGTGGCAGCGGGTTCGCTGCTGGTGAGCGCCTTCTTCCTGTCGGGGGTGGCGGCGCTGGCCGTCGCCTGGCGCCATGGCAGCATGCTGCGCCGTTTCCTCGTCATCGCCATGTTTGTATTGACCGTGGTGGTGGCCGCGCGCGGTGCGCTGACGGCACTGCAGCCGGATGGCTCCTCCTGGCTCAGTGCCGCCGCCCTTCAGATGTTCGGCTTTGGCGCCTTCTATCTGATGATGCTGACCAATGCCTTCGGCTACCTGCTGCTGTCCAAGGAAAAACTGCAGGGGGAACTGAAACGCCTGGAAATCATCGATCCGCTGACGGATGTGCCGAACCGCCGCGGCTTCTATCAGGCGCTGGCGCCATGGATGGCGCTGGCGCGTCGCCCCGGCCAGCCGACCGCCCTGATCATCCTGAGCCTGGACCAGTTCAAGCGCGTCAACGATAGCTATGGCCACAATGCAGGCGATGCGGCGCTGAAAGCCATGGTGGATACTTGCCGCAAGCAGTTGCGCGATTCCGACCTGATCGGCCGCCTGGGCGGCGCGGAATTCGCGATCCAGTTGCCGCGCACCTCGCTGGCAGACGCTAAAATCGTGGCCGAACGCGTGCGCTCTGCGATCGCCAATATGCCGGTGAAAACCGAGCGCGCTCTTATCAGCCTGACGGCGAGCATGGGCGTGACCACCATCCGCGCCGATGACAGCACCGTCAGCCTGTTCAAGCGCGCCGACGAGGCGTTGCAGGCGGCCATTTTGCGCGGACATAATCAGATCGCGGAAGCGTCCGAAGCGGCCGAGGTTTGATGCATGCGTCCCCGGGATGCAGGCACGGCGGATCAATGATCCGCCCTACGCGCCGTGACGGAACGTACGAATGCACCACTGCGGCGTAGGGCGGATCATTCGATCCGCCGTGCTTGCGTCACGACGGCGTAAAATATCGCCGCTACCCTGTGTCATTACCCCGTAACAATACCCCGGTAATGTGGTAGCATTTTCGGTATAAACGATATAAATGGAATCGACTATGTTTGCCGCCGTCGATCTCGGCTCCAACAGCTTTCGCCTTTCCATCGGCCAGCACGATGGAGAAGTTATCCGTATACTGAAATCGCAGCGCGAGCCGATCCGGCTTGCCGCGGGCCTCGATGCGTCGGGCAACCTGACGCAGGACGCGATGCAGCGCGCGCTGAATTGCCTGAAGACTTTCCGGCAAGTGCTGGCCGCCTACGACCTGGACGCCGTGCGCGTGGTGGCCACCGCCGTCATGCGCCAGGCGCGCAATGCGTCCGCTTTCTTGCCGCAGGCCGAACTGGCCATCGGAGCGCCCATTGAAATCATCTCCGGCGAGGAAGAGGGGCGCCTCATTTATATGGGCGTGGCCAATGCGCTGGGCCAGCCGGCCGAGCGCCGCCTGGTGGTGGACATCGGCGGCGGTTCCACGGAGCTGATCCTGGGACGCGGCCTGGACATCGAGCGCGCCGAATCGTTCAGCGTGGGCAGCGTAAAACAGAGCCTTTCCTTCTTCATCAATGGCAGGGTCGATGCGCCTTCCTTCGAAGCCGCGATTCTGTCCGCGCGCAGCCATTTCGAGGATGGGGCGCCGCCATATCATCCGGAGTACTGGAAGCGGGCCTATGGCTCCTCCGGCACCATCCGCGCCATTGCCGAAATCATCGAGAAGAACAAGCTGGGCGACGGCATCACGCCCGCCAGCCTGGATGAAGTACGCCAGCGCTTCATCTCCTTCGGCCAGGTAGGCAAGATCGACATGCCCGGCCTGCGTCCGGACCGCGCCAGCACCGTGATCGGCGGCCTGGCCATCCTGATCGGCGTGATGCACGAACTGGGCGTGCAGCGCCTGGAGCCGGTGGAGGCGGGTCTGCGCCTGGGCGTGATGTGGGACCTGTACATGCGCTCCGTGCGGCGCGACCGGCGCGAAGAGTCGGTGCGCTTCTACATTAAGAAGTTTCACGTTGACGAAGTCCGCGCCGACCGGGTGGCGGATGATGCGCTGACGCTCTTTTTGCAAATGAAGCCGTCCGGCGATTCGATGCAGCGCTATTTATATTGGAGCGCCCTGATGCACGAAACCGGCGCGGTGGTATCGCAGACCGGCTACCACAAACATGCCGCCTACATGGTGGAAAATGCCGACTTGCCAGGTTTTACCACTCGCGAACAGAAAGTCATGGGGCGGATGATCCTGGCCCAGAAGGGCAATCTGCGCAAGGTGACCGAGTACCTGTTGGACAGCGATTTCGCAAAGGCAGTGGTGGCGCTGCGGCTTGCCATCCTGTTCATGCACTCGCGCATTCCTGTCGACGAGAAGTCGGTGCGCCTGCGCATGAAGAACAGAATTGATCTGGAAGTGAAGCGCGATCGCGTGGCGGAACATCCTACGCTGTCATACTGGATCGAGAAGGAGCAGGAGTTCTGGGACGAGGTTGGAGTGGATTTCAGCATCCGGACTGCTGCCTGAAAGCAAAAAATAGTATATATTGTTTATATTATTCAATCCTGAGGAATATCCATGAACGCCACCAAGACGACGGCCGCTAAAACAGCCGCCAAGCCGGCTGCCAAACCCGCCGCCAAAACCGCAGCCCGCCCGGCCGCCAAGTCCGCCGCCGCCAAGCCTGCAGCGAAAGCTGCCGCCAAGCCGGCCGCCAAGCCCGCTGCCAAGACGACTACCGCCGTGAAACCGGCTGCCAGGAAGGCGCCCGCGGCCAAGACCGCCGCCAAGCCGGCGAAGCGAGCCAAGGCCGTGAAGCCGGTGAAGGCGCCGAAAGCCGTGAGGCCGGTGGAGAAAGAAGTTGACGTGCTGAAGCCACGCAAGGAAAAACTGGTGCGTGACAGCTTCACCATGCCGGAAGCCGAATACGCCGTGCTTGGCCAGGTCAAGAAAGCTTGCCTGAAGGCTGGTTTTGAGGTGAAAAAGAGCGAATTGCTGCGCATCGGCGTCGCCCTGATCAGCCAGATCGACCTGGCAACGCTGCAAAGCGTTCTGGCATCCCTGCCACAGCTGAAGACGGGCCGTCCAAAGAAAGTGTGATCGCACGCCGGGGAGTGTGGCCATGTCATAAAACTGACACGGTTTTGTCATTTTCTGGCAGTAATCGATAGTTACGCTTGCTCTGACTCAACAAGGAGGCAGAGCATGCAAACTATCATCCAAGTAGCCGACCAGAAGGTCATCAGTGGCCGCCTGACGCTGAGCATGGCCAGCACTCAGGAAGAACTGCGCGAAGTGCAGCGCCTGCGCTACAAGGTCTTCATTGAGAGCATGGGCCTGACGTCCCTGGCCAGCGAAGATGGCCTGGACAGCGATGAATTCGACGACGTCTGCGATCACCTGATCGTGCGTGAAGCTGACAGCCTCAAAGTCGTTGGCACCTACCGTCTGCTGAACCCTGCAGGCGCGCGCAAAGTGGGCCGCGTCTATTCCGAGAACGAATTCGACCTGGGCCGCCTGCGCCACCTGCGTGGCCGCATGGTGGAAGCGGGCCGCGCCTGCATTCATCCCGACTACCGCGGCGGCAGCGTGATCATGCTGCTGTGGTCCGGCCTGGCCGAATACATGCGCCGCCACCAGTGCGAATACCTGACCGGCTGCGCCAGCATCAGCCTGGCGGACGGCGGCCACAATGCCGTCGCCGTGTACCAGCACCTGCAGAAGGCCCATATGGCGCCGCCGGAGTACCGCGTGACCCCGCACCTGCCGTTCCCGATCGGCCAGGTGGAGCCGGCGCGCAGCGCCCAGGTGCCGGCCCTGCTGAAAGGCTATATGCGCTCCGGCGCCTGGATCTGCGGCGAACCGGCCTGGGATCCTGATTTCGAAAGCGCCGACCTGTTCGTGATGATGCCGCTGGCGAACCTGGACAGCCGCTACGCCCGCCACTACGGCGTGGCCGCCTGAGGCAACTGTACCCCTGCGCCGCGTGCCTAACTGTGCACGCGGGCGCAGCGCCTCTGTTCTTACCATGCAGACTGGCATGGTAAGAATGAGGTGAAATATGGACTGCGATCTCCCGCTCCGCGCTGGCTACCAGGAACGCGCCATCGTGCGCCACCGCGGCCCCAGCGCCGTGCACGCGCTGGACAATGTGGCCGAGGAAGTGCCGGTCGCCCTGGTCTTCAACGGCATTTCCCACGCCGTGATGATGGCCACGCCGCGCGACCTGGAAGAACTGGCGGTCGGCTTTGCGCTGACCGAAGGCATCGTCCGCTCCGAATCCGAAATCTATGATGTGGAAGCCCGCGTGCTGCCCGCCGCAGCCGAGGTGCAGCTGACCATCGCCCAGGGCGCCTTCATGCAGATGAAGGAGCGCCGCCGTTCGCTGGCGGGACGCACCGGCTGCGGCGTATGCGGCATCGAAAGCCTGGAGCTGCTGGACCTGGACCCCGAACCGATGGCGCCGGCCGTGTTGCCCGATCCGCTGCCGCCCGCGATCGCCCGCGCCGCCCGCGAACTGCGCGAGCACCAGGACCTGATGCGCGAGACAGGCGGGGTGCATGCCGCCGCTTGGTGCAGCCGCGATGGCGCCGTGCTGCGCGTGTTCGAGGACGTGGGCCGTCATAATGGCCTGGACAAGCTGGTGGGCCACCTCGCCATGCAGGGCACGGATATGCGCAGCGGCTTCGTTTTCCTCTCCAGCCGCGCCAGTTACGAGCTGGCCCGCAAGGCGGCCCGCATGCAGATCCCCATGCTGGCGACCATCTCGGCGCCGACTTCGCTGGCCATCGACATCGCCCGCCAGGCCGGCCTGAAACTGGTCAGCTTCTGCCGCGAGGATGGTTTCGTCGAGTACACAGAGGTGGCGCATGGCTGATCCGGTCAGCCTGCGCTGCGCCGTTTTCACCATCAGTTCGCGCCGCACGGCGGAAGATGACAGCTCGGGCGACTTGCTGGCCGACTGCCTGCAGGCTGCCGGCCACCAGCTGGTGCGGCGCGCCATCGTGCCGGACAACCTCTATCAGATCCGCCGCGTACTGAGCGACTGCATCGCCGACGGGGAAGTGCAGGTGGTGCTGACCAATGGCGGTACGGGCTTTGCAGCGAATAATGTGGTGCCGGAAGCGGTTTTGCCCCTGCTGGACCGCGAAATCCCCGGCTTCGGCGAACTGCTGCGGCAACTGTCCCATGACGATATCGGCAGCAGCGCGCTGCAGGCGCGCTCCTTGGGCGGACTGGCCAACGATACGCTGATCTTCTGCCTGCCCGGCTCCCCCGGCGCCTGCGCGCTGGCCTGGCACGGCATCCTGGCCGAGCAGCTCGATTCCCGCCACAAACCCTGCAATTTCGCCTCCCGCTTCCGCGGCTTGGAAAAACCCACGGCGTGACCCTGGTGTCAGGCACATCGTGCCTGACACCTGATTTACGCCGTGGGTTTTAAAAAAGCCCTTGCGCAACAGCCAGCCTCAGCCTATAGTGAATGTACCGATCGGTACATAGTGTTCCGAATGGTACATTTAAAGGAGAAACCCCATGTCCACCCGCCCACCCCCTGCCGCCCTTCACCCGCGAAACCGCCATCGAAAAAGTCCGCCTGGCCGAGAACGGCTGGAACACGCGCGATCCCGAAAAAGTCGCCCTGGCTTATACCGAGGACAGCTGGTGGCGCAACCGCGGCGAATTCGCGCAGGGCCGCGCAGCGATCATCGGTTTCCTCAAGCGCAAATGGACGCGCGAACTCGACTACCGCCTGATCAAGGAGTTGTGGGCGCATGACGGCTCGCGCATTGCCGTGCGCTTCGCCTACGAATACCATGACGATTCCGGCCAGTGGTATCGTGCCTACGGCAACGAGAACTGGGAATTCGACGAGAACGGCCTGATGCACCACCGTCACGCCAGCATCAACGAGCACCCGATCAAGCCGGAAGAGCGCAAGTTCTTCTGGGATGCCAGCGGCCCGCGTCCGGCCGACCATCCGGGCCTGAGCGATTTTGGTTTTTGAGGAGTAGTAATGGCGAGAGTAATTGCGGAACGGGAGGATGTGGTCCCGCTGCTGGCGGAAGTCTTCCGCACCTATGGTTTCGAAGGGGCCAGCCTGGCCCGCATCACCGAAGGGACCAGGTTGGGGAAGGGCAGCATTTACCACTTTTTCCCGGGCGGCAAGGAGGAAATGGCGGCGGCTGTTCTGGCCGAGATCGATGACTGGTTCAGGCGCCACGTGTTCGAGCCGCTGCGCGAAAGCGCCGACGCGGCCGGGGGCATCGCTGCCATGTTCGACGAAGTCGGCCGCTATTTCCTGTCCGGCCGCAAGGTCTGCCTGGTTGGCGTGTTCGCGCTCGGCAATGAGCGCGACCGTTTTGCGGAGCGGGTCCGCGATTACTTCGCCGCCTGGATCGATGCGCTGGCTGCCGCGCTGATCAGGGCCGGCCGCAATGCCGAGGACGCGCGTGCTCTGGCGGAAGAGGTAGTGGGTGGCATTCAGGGAGCTTTGGTGCTGGCGCGTGCATTCGATCGCACGGATATGTTCACTGCTACTTTGGATCGCCTGCGCGCTCGCTTGCTGGCGCAGTAAGGAAGAGATTGGCGCCGGGTGACTGCGATGCCGGCGCCTGGCATCGTGCTAGGCTTAGTGCACTTGAGAGGCAGTCGAGAGTTCCTTGAGTTCCCGGATGGAGAGCTCGGATTTCTCATGCATGCGCAGCAGGATGGTGGCCCCTACTGCCAGCTTGCGATGACGGATCTTGCTGATGATCGGGGGCTGAACTTCCAGCACACGGCACAGCTCCGCATCGTTCTTCAGGTGCATCTTCTCGATCAGAGTATCGAGTAACTTATTCGGGACGAAGCTTGAGGGTTCCAAAGCCCGTGCCCGGTTCATCGCTTCGATCAACTCCAGTTTTTTTTGCCTGACGCTCATTTGCTCCTCCCTGAATTTAACACCATGGATAGAAAGGCAATGCTTGTCTGGCGCCACTGATTTTTGGTTTGTCCCTGGCGTGGCGTGTGTTGTTGTAAATATGACCAAGCAAGTTAACTAAATCATACTACGGTTACAAATTTTTGCGAGGTTTTATGTAAAAAATAATGGAAGTCATTGCGCTGTCGGGTTGACAGGGCGAGTTTCGCGTAAACCGGACTTTGTAAGTCTTAGTATGCGGTCGGCCATGGCGGCCGCGGCGGGAGAATGTGTCACTAAAATGGTACAGGCTCCGCTGGCGCGGATTTCCTTCTGAAGCAATTCCAGGATGGCGTGGGCCGTTTCGGGATCGAGGTTGCCGGTGGGTTCATCGGCCAGTACCAGGGCCGGGCGGTGCACCAGGGCGCGGGCGATCGCCACGCGCTGCATCTCGCCGCCGGAAAGCTGGTGCGGATAATCGTTCTCGCGCCCGCCCAAGCCGACGGCGGACAGCATTTCGTCGGCGCGGCCGTCCGGCAGTCCGTTCAGCAGCAGGGGCAGGGCCACGTTCTGGCGCAGCGTGAGGTGGGGAAGCACATGGAAGGCCTGGAAGATGAAGCCCATGCGCTCGCGCCGCAGCCTGGTAGCTGCGTCGTCATCGAGTGCGGACATGGCAACGCCATCGACCAGGATAGGCGAGGCCGCGCCGTCGTCCGGCTGGTCCAGCCCCGCGATCAGGTTCAGCAGCGTGGATTTGCCCACGCCGGAATCGCCCATGATGGCGACGAATTCGCCCGGTCGGAATGTCCAGGCTTAGCCGGTCCAGCACGGGGCGGCCGGGCACGTAGGATTTGCTGAGGTTGCGCAGTTCCAGCATGTTTTTATCGGGTCAGGGTGCGGCGCATGGCAAAACTCAGCGCGTCGACGAGGGCCACCAGCAGCAGCATCGCCAGCACCACGGAGGCCGCGCGCTGCATCTGGAACAGGGACAGGTGGTACTTCAGCATCTGCCCCAGTCCGCCGGCGCCGACCACGCCGAGGATGGCGGCGGCACGGATATTGTTTTCCCAGCGGTAGAGCGTGTAGGACAGCATCTGCGGCAGCGTTTGCGGCAGCGTGGCGTAGAAGAAGGCCGCCAGCGGCGAGGCGCCATTGGTGCGCAGGCTCTGTTCCGGCAGGGGCGGCGCGTTTTCCAGCGCATCGGCAAACAGGCGTCCCAGCACGCCGGAGGTGTGCGCCGCCAGCGCCAGGGTGCCGGCGAAGGGCCCGAGGCCGGCGGCGATCAGCAGGATGGCGCCCCATACCAGCTCCGGAATCGAGCGCAGCACATTCAGCGCGCCGCGCACGGCCGCACGCGCGGCGCGGCCGAAACGTCCCGCCGCGGGAATCGCCAGCAGCAGGCCGGCGGCAACGGCCAGCAGGGTGCCCAGGGCGGACATGGCCAGCGTTTCGCCCGTGGCGAGTGCCAGCTTGCGCAGGAAGCCGCTGCCCGTTTCGGGCGGGACGAAGCCGCGCAGGAATTCGGCGACGCTGTGCACCGCATCGGTAGTGAAGAAGGCGGACCATTTCAGGTCCAGCGTCGCGAAGCTGGCCACGACCAGCGCGGCCAGCGCCAGGAGGAAGGCTCGTCCGGCCCAGTCGCGCGGTGGCGGCGGCGGCATCTGCTGGTTCATCCAGCCTCCTGCGCAGGAATCGCGAAATGAGGTCAGCCACTGCGACCAGCAGCACGAACACGATCAGCATGGACGACACTTCATCGCCCGCCAGCATCTTCATCGATTCGTCCATGCGCTGGCCAAGTCCGCCCGCCCCCACGAAGCCCATCACCACGGAGCCGCGGATTGCGCACTCCCAGCGGTACACGGTGTAGGACACCAGCTCGGACGCCGATTCCGGCAGCGCGCCATAGAGGAAGGCCGCCAGCCGTCCGCTGCCGTTCTGTAGCAGCGTGTCGCTGGCTAGGTGTTCGGAGGATTCGAGGATCTCCGCATAGACCTTGCCCAGCATGCCGCAATAGGTGAGGGCGATTGCCATCACGCCGGCCGTCGGGCCGAGGCCGATGATGCGCACGAACAGCAGCGCCCACACCAGTTCCGGCACGCTGCGCAGTACGATGAGAACCCAGCGCACCAGCTGGCGCAGGGCGCGCGGGGCCAGCGCCATGCGACCGGTGCCGAGGCGCGATATGGAAAGGCGCTCGGTGACGATCAGCGTGGCCGGCACCGCGCCCAGCATGGCCAGGGCGAGGCCGCAGGTGGCGATGGCGACGGTCTTCCAGGTTTCGGTGAGCAGCATCTGCAGGAATTCAGCGGAATGCGCGGGCGGCACAAAGGCAGCCAGGAAGCGCCACGTGGCCTGCAGGCTCTGTGCATCGAACAGGATGGCCGGATTGAACTCGCTGGCCACGATCATGGGCCACAGCAGCACAAGGGCCAGCAGCGTGAACGCCACGCGGCCGCGCCAGGCGGGATCAGGGTGGCGTTCGGATTGGGGAACTGCAGGAACGGTTTGCATTACATGCAGGCGCCAATGGCCAGCTTGGTGGAGAAGTCGGCAGGCATGAAGGCTTCGCCATATCTTCGCCCTGATACAGCTCGTCTATCATCGCCTGCGTAACCTGCTCGCGCGGCAGGTCGAACACGATGCGGCCGTGGCGCAGCGCAACGATGCGCGGGAAGTGGGCCAGCGCCATGTCCACCTGGTGCAGGCTGCATACCAGCAGGGCCTTGCGGTCGCGCGCTTCCTGGATCAGCGTCGTGGTGACGAGCTGGGGACAGGGCCGGGTCCAGCGCCGACAATGGCTCGTCCACCAGCAGCACTTCGGCCGAGGACATGAGCAGGCGCGCCAGGCCGCAGCGCTGGCGCTCGCCGCCGGACAGGCGGTCCACGCGGGAATACAGTTTATCGCCAAGGTGCAGGCGGCTCAGCGCGCGAAAGGCCGCTTCGGGATCGGCGGGCTTGACCAGCGATACCAGGGATTGCCACAAGCCCCAGTGCGGCAGGCGCGCGGCCAGCACCGCCGTCACCACGCGCTGGCGCGGCGGCAGCGGCGGGGTTTGCGGAGCGAGGAAGAGGCGGGCGCGCAAGGCATGGCGGGCGGCTTCGCCCAGCTGCCATGGCGACTGGCCGAAGACTTCGAAACCGCCTTCGTCCGGCTTGTGCGCCAGCGCCAGGACGGCCAGCAGCGTGGTCTTGCCGGCGCCGGAAGGGCCGATTACCGCTACCGGTTCGCCGGCGTTCAGTTGCAGGTCCAGGCCTTGCAGCGCATAGTCCCGCGTGCCGCCGCTGTGGCGCGCCGACAGATTCGTCAGGCGGTACAGCGGCGTATTGTTGCCAGGTTGGGTCATTGATTACTTCTGCAGCAGGCCCGCGTTCCTGGCGGCGGCTTCGATGTTCACGTAGTTCTCGGCCTTGGTCGGGATGAACTTGGTGGCGCGCTGCAGGTCCAGGATGGCCTTGCCTTCAGGCGTGCTGCTGTCCAGGGCCAGGAAGGCGTCGGTGATTTTCTTCTTCAGCTCCGCCGGCATGTCGGCGCGCACGGTCCAGTTGTAGTCGAAGTAGGGCGGGGTGGTGTAGAACACGCGCACGGCGCCGGTGTCCACCTTCTTCTGTTCGATCAGCTTTTCCCAGACGGAGATGTTGAGCGCGCCGGCATCGACCTTGCCGCCTGCAACGGCGGCCACCGTCGCATCATGGGCGCCGCTGAAGGCGATGCGTTTCAGGTCGGTGTCCGGATCGATCTTGGCGGCCAGCAGGAAGGAGCGCGGCATCAGGTGGCCGGAGGTCGAGGACTCGGAACCGAAGCTCAGGGTCTTGCCCTTCAGGTCCTGCAGGCTGTTGATGTTCTTGGACGTGGTGATGAACACGGAGCGGAACTTCTCGTCTTCCACGCGCTGCACCAGCGGCACTACCTGGCCCTTGCTGCGGTCCTTGGCCTGCACGAAGGTGAAGCCGCCGAACCAGACCATGTCCAGCTTATGGTTGACCAGGCCTTCGACGGAGGCCGCGTAATCGGTGACCGGCGTGAACTCGACCTTCATGTTGAGTTTTTTCTCCAGGTACTCGCCCAGCGGCTTGAACTTGCGCTGCAGTTCGGTCGGCGCTTCGTCCGGAATAGCGGAAACGCGCAGGACTTGCTGCGCCTGGCTATGTGCGGCGGCAAACATCAGGCTTGCAGCGATCAGGGTTTTCAGGGTACGGAGGGGAGAGAAGGTCATTTTCAGGTCCTTTGTTATTGGGTGCGCCAAGGGTCAACGGGGCGCGGTATCTTGGATATTCAGCTATCATAACAAAAATGTCATTGGAGCCTTGTCATGACCTCGTCCCGTTCCGCAGCGATGCGCGTGGTTGAACCTGAAGCGAACCAGCCTGCGGTGGGCGCCGCCCATGGCGACAGCGCCACTATTGCAGAGATTGGCGCCGGCCTGCTGGCGCCGCAGGCCGCGGTCTCGCCAAAATACTTCTACGACGGCATGGGCTCGAAGCTGTTCGAAGCCATTACCGAATTGCCCGAATACTATCCCACGCGCACCGAAGCCGCGATCTTCGCCGCCCATGGCGCGGACATGGCAGCCTGCACGGGCCCTGGCATGACGCTGCTCGATCTGGGCGCGGGCAACTGCGCCAAGGCGGCCAGCCTGTTCCCGCTGCTGCAGCCGAAGCATTATGTGCCCATCGACATCTCGCGCGACTTCCTGAACGGCGCCGTCGAGCGCCTGCGCCAGCGCTTCCCGCACATCGAGATGACGCCGCTGGCGCTGGACCTGGCAGGGCCCTTTGCGCTGCCGCCGGAAGTGGGGCATGAGCGGCGCCAGTTCTTCTATCCCGGCTCCTCGATCGGCAACTTCACGCCGCGCGAGGCAGTGAACTTCCTGCGCCATGTGCGGGAGAACATTGGCGCCGACGGCGGCCTGCTGATCGGGGTGGACCTGGTCAAGGACCATGGCGTTCTGAACGCGGCCTATGACGACGCCATCGGCGTCACGGCGGCCTTCAATCTGAACATGCTGCGCCACCTGAATCACCTGGCCGGCGCGAATTTCGACGTGACGCTGTGGCGCCACATCGCCTTCTTCAATGCAGCAGAAAGCCGTATCGAGATGCACCTGGAAGCGCTTGAAGCGCAGACCGTGCGCTGGAGCGGCGGCGAGCGCGCGTTCGCACGCGGCGAACGCATTCATACCGAAAACAGCTACAAGTACACGCGCGAAAGCTTTACGGCCTTGCTGGCCGAGGCAGGCTTCCGCGTCGATGGCGTGTGGACCGACGCAGCCGAATGGTTCGCCGTGATGCACGCCCGTGTAGCGGAATAGGGAGAATCCCATGCATATGCACGATGCGGGCCTTTGGGCCGCGCGTTACCAGACTGTCCGTGCCGCCTCGCTGTCGCTGGCGGAGCCGCTGTCGGACGAAGACTGCAGCGCGCAATCGATGCCCGATGCGAGTCCCATCAAGTGGCACCTCGCGCACACCACCTGGTTCTTCGAGACCTTCATCCTGGAGCGCATGGAGCGCGGTTTCAAGCCTTTCCATGTCGCCTTCCGCGTGCTGTTCAATTCCTATTACAACGGTGTCGGCGAGAAGCACCCGCGTCCCCAGCGTGGCTTGCTGACGCGGCCTTCGATGGCCGAAGTGCGCGCCTACCGCGCCAACGTCGATGAGCGCATGGCGGTGCTGATCAGCGCAGGGATTTCGCCTGAACTGGCGAACCTGATCACGCTGGGCTTGCAGCACGAGCAGCAGCACCAGGAACTGATGCTGACCGATGTGAAGCACTTGCTGGCGCAGAACCCGCTGATGCCGGCCTATCACGCTGCGTCCGCGCCGGACGCCGAACCGGCCGGTCCGCTGGCCTGGATTGGTTTTGATGCCGGCCTTGCCGACATCGGTTATGGCGGCGACGGCTTCTGCTTCGACAATGAATTGCCGCGCCACCGCGCCTATGTCGCGCCGTTCGAATTGTCCTCGCGCCTGGTGACGAATGGCGAGTTCCTGGCCTTCGTGGAGGCGGGCGGCTACCGCGATCCTGCAGTGTGGCTGGCCGAGGGCTGGGACTGGATCAATGCGCAGCGCCTGTCCGCGCCGATCTACTGGCAGCTGCGCGATGGGCGCTGGCATGAATTCACCTTGCACGGCCTGGCGCCGCTGGACCTGCGCGCGCCCGCTGCCCACCTGTCCATGTTCGAAGCCGACGCCTACGCCCGCTGGGCCGGCGCCCGCCTGCCGACCGAAGCCGAATGGGAAGTCGCCAGCGCCGACGAGCGCCTGCGCCAGCTCTTCGGCCACTGCTGGCAATGGACCAGCAGCAGCTACGCGCCGTACCCCGGCTACCGCCCGGTAGAGGGCGCGCTGGGCGAGTATAACGGCAAGTTCATGGTCAACCAGTACGTGCTGCGCGGCTCCTCGCAAGCCACGCCGTCCGGCCACTCCCGCGCCAGCTACCGCAATTTCTTCCCCGCGACTGCCCGCTGGCAGTTCACGGGGATCCGGCTGGCCCGCTGATCAACTTTCTGCCGCGTGCCTCGATGCGGCGCTGCTGACCATCCCCGGACAGGCGGAATTGGCTGACCAGTTTTTCGAGGGCGTCCGCCTGTTCGTGCATGGCTGCGGCCGCGGCGGCGGCTTCTTCGACCAGGGCGGCATTTTGCTGGGTGGTTTCGTCCATCTGGGTGATGGCGACGTTGACCTGCTCGATGCCGTCCGATTGTTCGGTGGTGGCGAGGGTGATGTCGCTGACGATGGTGGTCACGCGGCTGACCGAGGCCACGACTTCGTCCATCGTGACGCCGGCTTGCTGGACGAGGCGGGCGCCGGTTTCGACCTGTTCCACTGAATCGGCGATCAAAGCCTTGATCTCCTGCGCTGCAGCGGCCGAGCGGGCGGCGAGGTTGCGCACTTCGCCGGCGACGACGGCGAAGCCGCGTCCCCTGTTCGCCGGCGCGGGCTGCTTCGACGGCGGCGTTCAGCGCGAGCAGGTTGGTCTGGAAGGCTAAGCCGTCGATGACGGCGATGATATCCGCCACGCGGCGCGAGGAATCGTTGATCGAGCCCATGGTCGCGACCACTTGCGACACCACGTCACCGCCGCGCTGCGCGACTTCGGAGGCGGAACGCGCGAGCTGGTTGGCTTCGCGGGCGTTGTCCGCATTCTGGCGCACGGTCGAGGTCAGTTCTTCCATTGAGGACGCGGTTTCTTCCAGCGCGCTGGCCTGGGTTTCGGTGCGCGCGGAGAGGTCCAGATTGCCGCTGGCGATCTGGCTGGAGGCGGACGCGATGGCGACGGTGCCGTGGCGCACTTGTCCGACGATCGTGGACAGGCTGTGATTCATGTCGCGCAGCGCATGCAGCAGCTGGCCCGCTTCGTCGTGGTGCTGGGCCTTGATGTCGGTGGTGAGGTCGCCGGCGGCGACGGCGCGCGCCACTTGCAGGGCATGGGAAATCGGCCGCGTGATCGAGCGCGTGACCCACCAGGCGCAGGCGGCGCCCATCAGCAGGGCGCAGATGCCCAAGCCTATCATTAGCTGGCGGGCCATCGAGATGTCCTGCTTCACCAGCGCGCCGTTATCGGTGACGATGTCCGATTGCAGCGCGACCAGCTTTTCGACGCTGGCCTGGAGGGCGGCCAGGCGCGGCATCGTGTCCTTCATCGCCAGCTGGGTTGCCGCTTCGCGCTGGCCTTCGCCCAGCTGCTTCAAGACCTGCGTAAAGGATTGAACGTAGGCGGCGCGCTCGCTGCGGATGCGGGCGATCAGCTCTTTTCCCTCGGGACGGTAGACCAGTTTTTCGAGGGTGTCGAGGGCGTCCGAGATGATCTTCTTGTTGGACTCGATCTGGCGCTTTACAGCTGCTTCCTGGGCCGGATCGGTGTTGAGCAGCAGCTGCAGCACGAGCGCGGCGTTGGCGCGCGTGGTGCCTGCCACGGTGGAGGCGGCGCTGGCCTTGACCCAGTCCTTGTCGATGATGGTGTCATTCAGCTCGCCGATGCTGCTCAGGCGCTGCTGGCCGACCACGATGAGGATTGTCATCAGGATGAAGACAATCGCAAAGCATAGTCCCAGCCGCGTGCCGATCTTCAGATTTGCAAGTCGCATGGCGCCATCCTCCGATGAATGTTGCAGTGCATCATCCCAATATAGCAAAACGCCGCTGCTTTGGGGCAACGGCGTTGTGGGTGTTGCGGATTTTGGTCGGGGCCGCGGGCGACGCATGCACGGCGGATCAACGATCCGCCCTACGCTTGTGTGGCTGTTCAATGGTCCGAAGGGCTGTAGGGCGAGATCATTGATCCGCCGTGGCGGCTCAGGCGGCGGCTTGGGCTTTGTCCGCGTCGGCAGTGGCCCTGGCTTTCAACTGACGATTCACTGCACTGAGCACCGCCTTGAACGAGGCGGTAACGATATTGCTGTCGATCCCCGCGCCAAAGAGGGTAGGCCCATTGTCAAGGCGCAGCTCCACGTAGCATGCCGCGCGGGCATTGGCGCCATGGCCGATCGCGTGTTCGTGATAATCCATCAGCTTCACATCCAGCCCCAGCGCATCGACAAACGCGTCGATCGGACCATTGCCGCCGCCCTGCAGGGCCATCGGCGCCTTGTTGTGGAACAGCGAAATATCGATCTGCACCGGCTCGTCGCTGCTGGTATCTTCAACCATCTTGTGCGCGCCGTAGGCGTACGGCGTGTTCTGGGCCAGGTACTCGCGCTCGAAGATCTCGTGGATGCCTTCGGCGGTGATCTCCAGGCCGGTCTGGTCGGCCACAGCCTGCACCGCGCGGCTGAACTCAATCTGCAGGCGGCGCGGCAGTTCGAGGCCATAGTCCTGCTCCAGCAGGTAAGCCATGCCGCCCTTGCCGGACTGGCTGTTCACGCGGATCACGGCATCGTAGCTGCGGCCCACGTCCTGCGGGTCGATCGGCAGGTAGGGGATCTCCCATGGCGCGCCTTCTTCCTGCTTGGCGAAGCCCTTCTTGATTGCGTCCTGGTGGGAGCCGGAGAAGGCGGTGAACACCAGGTCGCCCACGTAGGGATGGCGCGGGTGCACGGGAATCTGGTTGCACTCTTCGACCACCTTGCGCACCGAATCGATATCCGAGAAGTCCAGGCCCGGATGGACGCCCTGGGTGTACAGGTTGAGCGCCAGGGTCACCAGGTCCACATTGCCGGTGCGTTCGCCATTGCCGAACAGGCAGCCTTCCACGCGCTCGGCGCCGGCCATCACGGCCATTTCGGCGGCGGCGATGCCGGTGCCGCGGTCGTTGTGCGGGTGCACGGAGATGATGATGGAATCGCGGCGTTCCAGCTTGCGCGACATCCATTCGATCTGGTCGGCGTACACATTCGGCGTCGAGCATTCGACGGTGGCCGGCAGGTTGACGATCATCTTCTTCTGCGGCGTCGGCTGCCAGATGGCGGAGACGGCGTCCACGATGTGCTTGGCAAAGTCCAGCTCCGTGGTGGAGAAGGATTCCGGCGTGTATTCATAGGTCCAGTCGGTTTCCGGATGCTGGGCCAGCAGCTCCTTCACCAGCTTCGTGCCGTCGGTGGCGATCTTCGTGATCTCTTCGCGGCTGGCGCCGAACACCACTTTGCGGAAGACCGGCGCAGTGGAGTTATACATGTGCACGATGGCGCGCCTGGCGCCGATGCAGGACTCGACGGTGCGGCGGATCAGCTCTTCGCGCGCCTGGGTCAGCACAATGATGGTCACGTCGTCCGGAATGCGGTTTTCTTCGATCAGCTTGCGCACGAAGTCGAAGTCCGTCTGCGATGCGGAAGGAAAGCCCACCTCGATTTCCTTCAGGCCGACCTTGATCAGCAGGTCGAAGAACTTCAGCTTCTTTTCCACGCTCATCGGCTCGATCAGGGCCTGGTTGCCATCGCGCAGGTCGGTGCTCATCCAGATTGGAGGCGTGTCGATGGTCTTGTTCGGCCAGGTGCGGTCGCTCAAGTCGATGGTCGGGTAAGGGCGGTATTTCGCGGCTGGGTTCTGCAGCATCATGGTGGTACTCCTGTGTTCTTAAATTTGGGAAAGCGGGCTCGATGTGGCGAGAGGCTGCCTGATGGGCCACGGGGCGCTAGACCAGGCAACCGGTCGGTAGCAGTAGCGCTGGTAGTGCTGGCAGCGGACGAAAAGCCTTGGTGGACATCGGTGCAATCTTTCCTGGATTTTGAGAACTTTGCCGGCTTGTGGCCGACGCAGGGTACTTCGTGGCGCCGCGGACGCGGCGGAAAATCAGGCGCGTGCTGGTAGTAGCGCCTCGGATAGGGCGCTTAGCAGGAAAGCGGATAGGTGCAGATGCGTGAACATGTAGAGCAATGTAAGTGAGCTCAGCGGGGCGTGTCAAGAATATTTTGCAGTGCCGCAAGGCGATAGAATCGCATTTTCAAGTGCTAAAATCGCAGAATTGCCGAGGAAAAATAGACCATGGATAAGATCGATCGAGAAATAATCGGATTTTTGCGCGATGATGCGAGGATAAGTTTTAAGGATTTGGGCGAGCGCGTACGCCTCAGCGCCAACACCGTGGCCGACCGCGTGCGCCGCCTGGTGGCCGATGGCGTGATCCGCGGCTTCGAGGCGAGCATCGACCCCGCTGCCCTCGGCTTGCACCTGCAGGCCTATATCGACGTAAAGCTAAAGGCCGGCACCAATACCCACGAGTTCGAAACGGTGGTGCAGACCATCCCGGGCGTGATGGAGGTTGCGCTGCTGACCGGTAATTACGACGGCCTGCTGCGTGTCGCCTGCCAGGATCAGGCGCATTTGCTGCGCCTGATCGATGCCTTGCGTGCAGCCGGCGTTCAGGATACCTATAGCCGCGTGATCCTGCATCAGACGCCGGTGCGCGCGCCGCTGGCCTGAGCGCGCCTTATGTCCGTTTCCGCACCGAACGGCTTCGTGCTGAGTCGTATGCTGGGGGTATGACTCCGGCAGCAATGCGCGATAACGAAAATGACTACTTCCACTTCAGCCAAGCCCCAGGCCAGGACTGACCAGGCGCCCAGGAAAAGGTCCAGGCCACCGCGCTTGTCGCTCGCGGCGTGGAAACAGTTCGTCAATGTGGCGAAACCATATTGGCTGGGAGGCGAAAGGAAGAAGGCCTGGAGCCTGCTGCTGGTTTCCATCGTGTTGATGCTGATCGAGACCAAGCTGGCTGTCATGCTCAACGACCAGTCCGGCGAGATGACCTCGGCGCTGGCCGCCCGGGATGGCGGCCGTTTCTGGAAGTCGGTGCGCGAATGCCTGTATATCCTGGCGTTTGCCATACCGACCTACGCTTTCTATTACTTCATGCGCGACCTGTTCGCCAACCAGTGGCGGCGCTGGCTCACCGGCCGTTTTCTCGACGGTTATCTGAAAGGCCGCAAATACTATGTGCTGGGTTCCGAAGGCGAGATCGACAACCCGGACCAGCGTATCAGCGAAGATATCAATACCTTCACCGGCCGGTCCATCCACTTCCTGCTGATTTTCCTGGGCTCGATCATGCAGCTGGTGGCGTTCAGCGCCGTGCTGTGGTCCATTTCCCATTTGCTGGTCGGCGTGCTGGCGGTGTACGCGCTGCTAGGCACCGTTGTCGCACTTTACATATTCGGCACTCCGCTGATCCACCTGAATTTCTGGCAGCTGCGGCGCGAGGCGGACTTCCGCTTCAGCCTGATGCGCTTGCGGGAGAATGCCGAATCGATCGCCTTCTACCGTGGCGAGGTACAGGAGCGCGCACATATCGACAGCAAATTCGACCGGGTGATTGAAAATTTCGCGAGGCTGATCCGGAAACAGCGTTCCCTCAATCTGTTCCAGCGCACTTTCAGCCAGCTCACTTTGGTGATACCGGGCATGATCCTGGCTGACGGCGTTTTGTCGGGCCGACTGGAAGTAGGGCGGGCGATTCAGGCGGCCGGGGCGTTCACTGCGGTGCTCGCTGCCGTGGGCGTCATTGTCGATAACTTTGAGAGCCTGAGCCGCTTCGTGGCGGGGATAGGGCGCTTGCAGGCATTGTCCAACCTGCTGCTTTCCAGCGGGGATGCGACACCCGTCGCCGACAACAAGTATCCGCTTATCGAGACCCGCCCGGGCCAGCATCTCGCGCTGGAAGCGCTCACCCTGTATCCGCCGCAATCGGAACGAGTGCTCATTAAGGAACTGAGCCTTGTGTTAAAGCCAGGCGATGCGCTGTTGATCACCGGTGACAGCGGCTGCGGCAAAAGCTCGCTGCTGCGTGCGATTGCCGGCTTGTGGAATACGGGCAGCGGCGTGATTCTTCATCCGCCTCTCGAAGATTTTTTCTTCCTGCCGCAACAGCCCTATATGCAGCACGGAACACTGCGCAGCCAGCTGATCTACCCCAGCGTGGAGGCCAGCCAGAGCGATGAAGAGCTGCTGGAAATCCTGGAGCAGGTGCATCTGCCGCACCTCGCCGAGCAGGTGGGCGGCCTGGATGCCGTGCATGACTGGGAAAAACTGCTGTCGGTAGGCGAGCAGCAGCGCCTGGCATTCGGCCGCGTGCTGGTGCACGAGCCAAGCATCGTCATCCTCGATGAAGCAACCAGCGCGCTTGACAGCGCCAATGAAGCCTCGCTATATGGCCGCCTGCGCGAGAATGGAACCACGCTGATCAGCGTGGCCCACCGCTCCGGCGTGCTGCAGCACCATACCCATGTGCTGCGCATCATGAGCGAGGGCGCGTGGGAGGTGCATGACGCCAGCGGCTACGAATTTGATGCGCCGCCCGCGGTCAACGATGCGCCGCCGCGCCGGCAAAGTGAACCATATGTTCGACATGCACTTTGATCTCGCCATTCAGGTTTGCAAATTCCTTGCGCAGCTCGCGCGCCGACTCATCGCCGATACCCTCGACAGTAATACAGTGGTCGTAAAAGCCGCCGCGACGCGAGATCACCCATTTGTCGACTTTTGCCTGCGAACGTTTCAATGTCGATTCCACCTGCCCGGCAATCGGTTCATTTGTCCCTAAGGAGAGATGAAAGGTATGCGTCAGGCGGTATTGGTCGCGCCATGCGCTGATGTCGTGGGAGGGCGAGTGAGAGGTATGGGTCGTCATGGTTTTCTCCAGAAAGCTTGGCCCGATTCGGAGCAAACCATGTCGCGCCCGCTTCGTTGCCGTTCATAGGCCGCATCGCCGTAATGGCTTCCACCTTGCCCGGGGAGGCAGGTTGGCGTCGGACGAACCGACTCGTGATGCAAAGTTGCTAATCAGACTTCGTTGAACGAAATCCGTTATACAGAACTGATGTTCAATATAGCGGAAATTCTTCGGGTCGGCAATAGGTCGTTGGAGCGGACGAGACGGTCACCGCAAACGCTTTGCGACGATGATGAACCGGATCTCGCAATATCACCCATTTGGATGATGGTGATAATTGGTGAGATTGTCGGCATTCGGCGTGACTATCCTGAAATTCTCTGCGAACTTAACTGATAGTTGGTAGATGTGGGCAAACCCGGATGCAAAGGAGGCTATCGTGAAAAAGTTCGCTTCACGTGTTGGCAAGTTGTGGCTGGTGATGTGCGTACTAAATCCCGCCGCCCTGGCGCAGACAATTCCGATTGGAGATATCGAAGAGCTTTACAGCAATGTGAATAATCCCGCGAACGCCGGGGCGACGCTGTTACTGGCGCCGGGACGGTACGTTTTGACGACGACCGATCCATCCAACGTAGCGCGGCCAAAGGGCGGACGGATCGAATTCCAGCCGAACATGAGCATCATGGGCGTGGAAGGTGACCGCACCCAGGTTGTCATCGATGCGATCAAGCTGCCGAGGACTTCGTTCCCCAATGCGGACGGGCCGAACGCCGCGGTCAGGATGGGGCTCGGCCATAACGCGCTGGAGTGGCTTACGGTCAGTGGCGCCGCGAACGGGCAAGCGAACATCGACACGGGGCTGCAAGCGCTCGATCCCGCCGACACTTCCATCCTGCTGGCGCACATCGCGTCAACGGGATCGGCCCGCGGTGCGAATATCCGCAACTTCGGACCACAGACCTCGGGCCAGACCATTGAAGCGGACGTTATCGACTGCGACTTTTTCGAGAACCCCTTCGGCGTCTCTGAAGGCATCCGCATGGGGAATTTTGGCGGAGCTATCGGCAGCATCGTAAATGTCCGCATGTCCGGCAACCGCTCCTGGGGACAGCAGCAGGGCAGGCTCATCGTCAACAATACCGCCAGCAACTCACAAGTGAATGTCGTTTCTACCGGCAACCGTTTTTACGGCAACGGATCAGGAACCGGCATCGGCGGTGCATTGACGGCTGGCCCTGTGAGAGCGGATGGCAATACCATCAATTTTGAGGCGCATGGCGACTCGTATCTGGACAACACGCAATTTACCGAATTCGATCACGGCGGCATTGTCGTGCTGGGGGTCGAAAACGTTTCGCTTGAGGGCGGAGGTGGAAGCAACAATACGGTCAGGATCCAGCTCTGGGGCGTCAAGCTGGAAAATAACGGAGGTACGGATCTGTATGTGGTCGGCGCGAGGTCAACCTTCATACCCGGCGTTGATCCGACCACGAGCAAGAACAATCACGTGACGGTCACGATCAAGGGCAATGGCCAGGGCAAGGGCCGATGGCAGCCGACGATCTACCGCGCCGACAGCCTGCCCGGTACGCCGGATGAGGGAAATACGGCGACCGTGATTGATTAGGCTGCAGCGCGGAATGGCTCAGGGGTCGAGCGGATCCAGTGGGTCGATGCGGAGCGAGCGCAGGGAAGGGGCGGAACTCCAGCACGTATGGCGACAGGCGCGGCCCGACGGTACCTGGCTCGTAACCCAGTTCCGCGGCGTTGCGGGCCGCAAACTCGGGGCTTTCGATGTAGCGGCTTTGCTCGGTGTTGGCGACTATCAGCGCTGGTTGACTGGCCGGCGCACCGAGGGCGGCAAGGCGCCGGGTGACGTTGCGCAGGTTCGTGGTTGTGTGCCGCGCATATGGCTCAATGACGATGCGGTCGGCCGGAACGTGGTGGCGTTCGATCAGCGCCTTGCGCATTTCAACGGCTTCCACGAACTGCGACCCACGCGGATGCACGGCCGCGCCGCTGACGATGATGAAGGCCACGTCGCCTTCCGCGAATCGGCTGGCGGCCAACTGCACATGCAGCTTGCCGCGGGCGCTCAGCGGAATGATCGGGTTTTCAGGCCCCACGCCTGGCACGATGATCGACGTGTAGCGGTATCGCTTCCAGTCGATGCTGCGGGCGCGCGCCAGCGCCGCTGCGTTGTGGCCCTGGTCGAGCGGCTCGAAGCTGGCTGCTTCATGGCGCTCGTTGACATCGAGGAGCGCGAGCGCAAGCGCGATGCTTGGGTCCAGCTTGGCCGCAGGATCGTTCTTTGCCGTGTCGGCCAAGGTGATCGCATCCGCCACCAGCGTCTTGAAGTCCGGGCTGCCGCCCTTTTCGAGCGGGCCGTCGATCGTCGGATAGCGCGGCTGGGTGCCGAAGCCGTAGACCTGCAGGATCGCGTTCAGGCCGCGCAATTCGCGCGCGACCTGCGCCCGCATGCCATCGTCGGCCACCGGCGGCTGGTGCGACGAAGTCGCGGCCGCAGGGATCGCGTCAGCCAGGGCGGCCATTTCGGCATCAGTCCACGTGGCGGCAAGCAGCAGGCATTTCGGCGCCTGTTCGCAGGCGGCCATGCGCTTCTTGCGCTTGTCCAGCACCGCTGCGACGCCGGCCGATTCCTGCTTCATGCTGGAGACCAACGGGAACAGGCGCCCCGCCAGCAGGGACCAGTGCTGGTCCCCGGCCGGCGCAGCATGGAGGGGCAGGGCGGCGGCCAGCGCCGCCGCCAGGATGATTCCTTTCGTCACTGCCATCACCATGCCTTGCTCACGACGAAGCGTGCACTGCGTCCGAATACCGGGCGGCCATAGATCGCGGTGGCGCTGCCCTGTCCCGCCAGGGTGTCGGTACGGGTGTTGCCTTCCGTGAGGCCCTTTGCGTTGGTCAGGTTGTCGCCGGTGAGCTGGAACTGCCAGGAGCCGTGCGTGACCGTGATGCCGGCGCCGATGGAGTGGAACGACGGCAGTTCGGTGGCGTTGAAGAAGTCCACGTAACGCTTGCCGGTAAAGGAATAGCTGCCGTACACGTCGACCTGGTTATTGTCCATGTCGAAGCTGTAGCTTGGACGCACATTGCCGAACACCTTGGGCTCGCGGATGATCTGGTTGCCGACCACTTTCGACGGGTCCGCACCGGTAGCGCTGACGAAGTCGCGGTATTGCGGGTCCTGCACGGTCAGCGATGCGTTCACGACGAAGCGGTTGGTCAGGTACCAGGCGCCATCGAGTTCGGCGCCTTTCACGACGGCCTTGCCGAAGAAGGGCACGGTCTGGTCGTTGCGGCCGGTCAGCGGATTGAAGGCGACGAAGGAAGCATTGAGCGGATCGAACTTCGTGTAGAAGCCCGTCACGTACAGGTAGGAACGGCCGAAGGTGGTCTTGAAACCGGCTTCGTACTGGTCGGCCTTGGTCGTCAGCACCAGCGGGTCCACCGAAGCCGCCACCTGCATCGACGGCGGGATTTCGAGGTGGGATGCGCGCACGTAGCCGCCGAACCGGGACGAGAAGTCATAGTTGGCGCCGGCCGTCCAGTTGGTGGTGTGCGGCTTGTAGATGTGCGACTGGCGGTCACCCGTGAATGCGCGGGTGGTATCGTCGGCCAGCGTGGTCTTGTCGCCCAGGTTGGCCTGCTTGGTCAGCAGGGCGTAACCGTCGTATTTATAGCGTTCGGTGCGCACGCCGGCGTCGAGGCGCAGGCGGTCTGTCACTTCCCAGGTGTCGTTGATGTACAGCGCGCCCATCTTCGCATCGACGTCGCCCTGGTTCAGCGTAGTGGTGTAGCGCAGCACGCCCTTGTCCGTGACGGATCCGAGCACCGCGCCCGAAGCCGAGTAGGCCAGCAGGTCGAGGGTGCGCGGCTTGCCCTGCACTTCGATCAGCATGTCGTTGTAGACGCTCTTGCTGGTCTGGCCGTAGGAGCTGCCGTAGAGAAGCCCGCCTTCACGTCATGGTTACCGACGCCGGTCTGGAAATTGCGGGTGACGTTGACGTCCACCTGGTTCGAGCGGAAGTCCGAACCCGCGGCGCGGTACTGGCCCTGCATCACGAGGCCGGAGGCGGAGGCCGGATCATAGGCCTGGCTGCCGTTGCTGCCGGCGATCGCATAGCCCAGGTGGTCCACGGCGCCGAATGCGGCTTTGGAGGGAGCGAGGAAGCCGTTGGCGAAAGTTTTCGCATCGGCCGGATTCGAGGTCGAATAGAAGGCGTCGAAATCCAGTTTGCCCTTGGTGAAGCCGGCCTTGGCCGACAGCAGCCAGGCGCCGATTTCGCCCTCATATTGAAGGCCGATGTTGCCGAATTCGAGGTGGCGGCCGTTTTTCAGGTCGCGCTGGTCGGTCTGCAGCGTGCCCGAGCCGTCCAGGTATTTCTGGCTGACGTTGCGCAGCGACGGCGAGTTCATCGTCCCCTTGAAGTAGTCGATGTAGGGATCGAGGGAGACGGACGGGTTGCGCGGGTCGGCGATCGGGATCGGCAGGTAAAAGACGTTATGGTCGTTCAGGTAGTTGGCGCTCAGCTTCCAGGTGCCGCTGTCGGTCACGCGCTTGATGTTCGCGCGGATCTGGCCGCCGCGGTCGTTCGGGAAGCCATTGTCGCGATGGCCGTCGTCCTGGCGAATGAAGCCGCCGATGGCATAGAAGGTCTTGTCGTCGATGGCGCCGGCCTGGTAGGCGTCCAGGCGCTTGAGGCCCGTGGTGCCGACCGAAACCTGGGCCTTGCCCTGGGTTTTCTCCGTGCCCGTGACGGTCGTATTGTTGACGATGGCGGCGGCCTGGCTGGCGTAGATTGGCGCGGGGCCGCCGCGCACCACTTCCACGGTCTTCGTCATCAGGTCGTAGCGGTTCATGCTGTCGCCACGGAAGAAGAAGCCGTTAATCTCGGTGAACAGGGGCAGGCCATCCTGCTGGAAGAGGGCGTAGCCGTCGTCGGTCGGGATGCCGCGCACGCGCGTGATGTTCTGCACCTCGCCGCCCGTGGCCTCGACCTGGATGCCGGGCATCTTGCCCAGCAGGTCAGCCATGTTCTGGGGCGCCAGCTTTTGCACATCGCTTTGCGACAGCGAATTCACGGCATAGGACACGTCGAAGCGGCGCTGCGGGCGGGCCGAGCCTGTCACGACCACGACCTGGGAATCGGTCGCTTCCGCAGTCGGGTTGGCCGAGGCCGGCGCCTCTGTTGCTGTCTGGGCAAATGCCTGGGCTGCGAGGGCGCACAGGGCGCTGGTCGCGGCCGCCAATGTCGTCTTCTTCATGCTCATGGTTTCTCTCCTGGGTAGATAGTGACTAACGATCACGAGAGCATGACGTCCAATTTTGACGCCTTTATTTATTACTTGTAAAATAAATCGAAGAAGAACTGAAGGGCAGGAGTTGGGATGAGAGCGGCGCGCTTGCACCTGGTGTCGGAGGAAAAGCGCTTGCTGCGGCATCTGCGCACCAAGGGGCCGATGCCGCGCACCGAGCTGGCGCTGGCGCTGCAGGTCAGTAACTCGGCCTTGACGAAGCTGTCCCACAACCTGATCAGCCTGGGCCTGATCGAGGAACAGGCGTCGACCGAACCGCCCGTGCGCGGCCGGCCAACCGTTCCCCTTGCCATCTCCCCGTCGGGCGGTTTCGCCGCTGGCGCCACCGTCCACAAAGGCGTGCTGGAAATCGCCCTGGTCGATCTGGCCGGCGGCGTGATCTGCCTGACCAGCGAGCAGGTCGGCGCCCCGGACCCGATCGAGTTCGCCAATATCCTCGAGGACCGGATCAACGAGCTGTGCGTGAAGCACAAGCTGCTTGGCGTGCGCTTCCTCGGCATCGGCGTGGGCGTGCCCGGTCCGGCCGTGTCCCGCAAGGGCGATCGTTGGCATATTGTCAAGGAGCTGCCGGGATGGCGCGACGTGCCCTGCGCCAGATCCTGGACGAGGCGCTCGGCACGGCGGTCCTGCTGGAAAACGACGCCAAGGCGGCCGCCCTGGCCGAGTACTATTCGGACGGCAAAATCGGCAAGGCCGCCACGGTCGTGGTCATTCTCCTTGGGTACGGCAATCGGTGCCGGCGTGATCGAGGACGGGCACCTGGTCAAGGGGGAATTCGGCAGCGCCGGCGATATCGGCCGCCTGTATCCTTCGGATCTGCCGCGCCCGACCACGATGGACTTGCTGTCCGTGCTGCAGCAGGCCGGCTGCCCCATCGAATCCGTGGCCCGGTTCGACGAACTGACAGCCGGCTACGAAGACGTCATCGATCAATGGCTCGACCGCGCAGCCGTGCAGCTGGAATTCCTCGTGAACAGCGCCATCGGCTGGTTCGATCCGGATGAAATCGTGATCTCCAGTCCTTTGCCGGAATCGATCACTTCGCGACTGGCGGCCAGGCTGAACGCGCTGCCCTTGCGCTGGCCCAGCTACCGCGAGCGCGGCCAGGTGAGGGTGTCGAAGCTGGGCGGCAGCGCGATTGCCATCGGCGCGGCCCTGCTGCCGATTCACGCCGCAACAGCGCTGCTTGCATGACATAAGGCTGTCATCGTGGGCGAGTATGCTCGACCCATGTTAGCCCGCCGTTTTTTCCCGTGGATCGTAAAAGTCAGCGCTGTCGTCAGGAATGACCGGCATGTGATCGGCTATGCGTCCGGCAATTTCGGCAAGGCGATCATGCTGGGCAGCGTCGATGTCACCTTGCTCTATCTGCTGACGGATATCCTCGGCATCGCTCCGGGGCGCGTCAGCCTCCTGATGATGATGGTCCTGGCGGGCGATCTGGTGTTCGATATCCTCGCAGGATTCATCGCCGCAAAGGCCGAACGGCATGGCGTCGGCTACCCCCGCCTGATCGCGCTGTTTGCCGTGCCGTGCGGGCTGGCTTTCTGCGCCATCTTCAGCCTGCCGCTGCTGCGCGTCAGCGAGCTGGCGGTCATCGCCACTCTTATCCTGTTTCTGCGCTGTGCTTTCGCGGTCATCGACGTTCCGCATAACAGCCTGCTCGCCCGGGTTACCACCGATAGCCGCACACGGGGGCGCGCGTCCGGATACCGTACGATCTTTAGTTCCGCTGCCAGCGTGATCGTCGCCTGCGTGATTGGGCCGCTGATGCACACCGCCGCCGGGGATGTGGCGACGACGCGCCTGGCCTGGCTGGGCGCCGTCGGCGGAGTGCTGTTTTCAGGCGCGTTGCTGCTGGCAGCATGGTCTTCGAAGTCGGCACAGGCTGCGGCCCCGCCGCGTCCCCGGCGGCCGCATCGCCGGCGGTGGTCGCCGGCGGCTCTGTGTCCGGCGCTGGACCGGCTGTTTGCTGCGATGGCGGCCATCGCCCTCGTCACCGGCTTCGCCACGCCGAATGTTTACGAAAACCATGCTCTATCTGTGCACCTATGTGTTGAAGAGCCCCGAGTTTGCGGGCCAGGTGCTGCTGGTCCTTGCCCTGAGCCAGATGCTGGGCGCAGTGTTCTGGATCACCCTTGTGCGGCGCTGGGACAAAACCACTTTGCTGGCGATGAGCCACGGTGTGGCCGCGTTGGGAATCATGCTGTTTGCCGCAGCAGGGGAGAGCAGATCTGCGCTGCTCGCGTGGTCGGTATTGATCGGGATCGGCTTCGCCGGCGTTTTCATGCTGCCCTGGGGCATACTGGCCGACATCATCGATTTCTCCGAGTTTCTCCATCGCGAGCGGCGCGAAACCGTCTGGTTTTCCACGGTCCTCGTCCTGCTCAAATGCGGTGGGGCGGCGGCACTGGCAACCATCGGGTGGGTGCTGGGGGAATTGGGCTACACGCCTGGCGCGCCCCAGGCGGATCCGGTCATGCTGGGCATGAAGGCGCTGGCCTTTGGCGTGCCCGTTGCGGGTTCGGTGGCCGCGATCATGGTCCTTCGGCGCGTGCAAATCGGGCATGCATTGCATGCGCGGGTACGCAGCGTGAATCAGCGTCGGCGCGATCGAACGAGCTTACCAGCGCATCATGGGCAGGGGGCTGAAGGGATGGCGCAGGGCGCGGCGGCCGCTTAGCTGCAACAGGCGCAGGTGGAAGCCAGCGTCCGGGAAGGCGGTTTGGACCTGGCGGATGAAGGCGCGCGGCAGGCCGTGGCGCAACACGCCGGCGGTGACGTCGATCCAGTCGGCCTGGCGGAAGGCTTCGGTGAGCGCGGTGTGGTGCGCCGCGCAGGCGGTGATCTTGTGGTGCTCGGTGATCATGGCCGCGATTTCGTCGGCCCAGTCGGCGCGCTGGATGGCCGGCAGCCAGGCGCGGGCCTGCTGCTCCGAGGGCGGCAGGTAGTCGAAGGTCTGGTGGGTCCAGATGCCAAGGTCGTGGAAGGCGGCGGCGATGGACAGTTTGTCTTGCTGGTCCGGATCGCCGGTGGCGAGGGCATTGGCGAAATTGACGAGGCGATAACAGTGGTTGCGATAAGCGGCCATGTCATCGCCGATGACCGGCGCGTGCTTCTGAAGCAGATCGTCCAGAAGCGCGAGCCGGGTCAGCATGGCTTTAGCCGGCGACCTGGACGCGCGGTTCGCCCGCGCTCATTTCGCCGATCACGGCCGCTTCGCCGAAGCCTTCGCGGCGGAACAGGGCCAGCACTTCGTCCACGGCGGACGGATCGCAGGACACCAGCAGGCCGCCCGAAGTCTGCGGGTCGGTCAGCAGGGTGTGCTGGGCTTGCGTGATGTTCGGCGACAGGGTCACGTCCTTGCCGTAGGCATCCCAGTTGCGGCCGGAGGCGCCGGTGAAGAAGCCGTCGTGCGCCAGTTGCTCCACGCCCGGCAGCAGCGGGATCTGGACATATTCAGCTTTGCCGTCAACTTGGCGCCGCGCGCCAGTTCCAGCAGGTGGCCAAGCAGGCCGAAGCCGGTAACGTCGGTCAGCGCGTGCACGCCGGCCAGTTCGCTCAGGGCCTTGCCAGGCTTATTCAGCTTGGTCGTGTTAGCGATCATGGCCTGGTAGCCCTCGTCGCCCAGCACGTTTTTCTTCAGCGCGGCCGACAGCACGCCCACGCCCAGCGGCTTGCCCAGCACCAGCACGTCGCCCGCTTTCGCGTCGGCGTTGCGTTTTACTTTGGACGGGTGCACGAGGCCCATCACCACCAGGCCGTAGATCGGCTCCACGGAATCGATGGTGTGGCCGCCGGCGATCGGGATGCCTGCTTCGGCGCAGATCGACTCACCGCCCTTGATGATCTGGCCGATGGTTTCGATCGGCAGTTTGTTGACCGGCATGCCGACCAGGGCCAGGGCCATGATCGGTGTGCCACCCATGGCGTACACGTCGGAGATGGCGTTGGTGGCGGCGATGCGGCCGAAGTCGAACGGGTCGTCGACGATGGGCATGAAGAAGTCGGTGGTGGCGATCAGGGCCTGTTCGTCGTTCAGCTTGTAGACGGCTGCATCGTCGGCGGTTTCGATGCCGACCAGCAGTTCCTTCGGTACCGGAAACCCGTTGGAGTTCTTCAGGATCTCGGACAGCACGCCAGGCGCGATCTTGCAGCCGCAGCCGCCGCCGTGGGAGAAGGAGGTCAGTTTGATTGGTTCAGTGCTCATTGGAGTCTCTCATTTCTTCTGATGGAGCAGATTATCCACTAAAGCGAGCAACGCTGCCTGCTCGGTGGCTGGTTCGAATAGTCTGGCGCGGGCGGCGCACTGGGCAAGCAGCCGGGCGGCTAAGGCGCCGTCTTCCAAGCTGCGGTCGATCAGCCTGGCCAGCGCCTGCGCGTCGCCCAGCGGGAAGTAGCCCTCGTAATCGCTGCCCAGCATGCCCCGGTTGCCGCTGATGTCGCTGGCCAGTACCGGAACGCCGCTTGTTACCGCTTCGATGATGACGTTGGCGCCGCCTTCCATTTTCGAGCAGATGACCATGGCGTGGGCCTGGCGCAGGCGCTCTCGCGTTTCGTCGTGCGGCAGGGCGCCCAGCCATTCGTAGCGTGGCGCGGCTTTTTGCGTGGCTTCGGCTTCATCGCCCAGGTCCGGGTCGAGCGCGCCGCCGATGTGCACCAGCTTTGCCGACGGCGCCTGCACCAGCGGGGCGGCGCGCATGAAGGTCAGCGGGTCTTTTTCGTCGCGCAGGTGGCCGATCATGACGATTTCGCGCTGCCTGCTCGCGGGCATTTCGTGCGGCTGAGCTTGTGTCCGAATGTCGGATCTGACCCCAGGGTGTGGCAGGGGCGGGGCGGACTGGAAGATCACGTGGGCTTTGCCGCGTACGGCGGCCGGCAGTTCGTCCAGGCCTGCCGACTGCAGGACGACCAGCGCGTCGGCGGCGGAAAGCGAGGCCTGGGCGCTGGCGTCCGTGCGGATATCGCGGTACAGGTCCGTGCCGGTGAGTACCAGCAGGGTGGGGCGCGCGGGATGCTCGGCGCGGAAGGCGGCCAGCGAGGCGGCCGAGCGGCGGGCGTGGAGCGCAATCAGCAGGTCCGGCGGCGGCGCGTCCGGTCCGGCATCGGGCCAGGCGCTGGCGATGGACACCTCATAGCGCGGCAGGAGGAATCCCGCCCAGCGGCTGGCGGTCTGCCAGTTACCGTTGTTGGCCGCGGCGAGCGCAGGGCTGACGATGCAAATTGTGGGTTTGCTCACTGGTTTTTATCGATCAAAAGTCGCTACAATCGTTTCATGAGTTCAATCACCGCCTCGTTCCGGAACGCGCGCACCCAGCAGCTGGCAGACGCCTTGCAGAATGCGCGAAATTATACGCTTAGCCTGTTCGAATGTTTCGCCGCCGCCGGCATGGATAATGCCATGCGCGTGCCGCAGCTGCGCATCGTCAATCCCCCCTTATGGGAGCTGGGTCACACCGCCTGGTTTGCGGAGTGGTTCATCCTGCGCGAATCCCTGTCCAGCCACCCGGCGGATGCCCAGTATCCTTCCCTGCTTAGCAAGGGCGACGACTGGTTCGATTCCGCCAATGTGCCGCACCGCAGCCGCTGGACCCTGGACCTGCCCACGCCGGGCGGCGTGAAGACCTACTGCCACGAAGTGCTGGACCGCGTGCTCGATAAGCTCAGCCGCGAGCCGAACACGGACGAGGCGCTGTATCCCTACCGCCTGGCCCTGGCCCATGAGGACATGCACGGCGAAGCCTTCCTCTACACCCTGCAAACCCTGGGCCTGCAGGCGCCGCCGCAGCTGACCCACGACGAGCCTG
Organism: Pseudoduganella sp. UC29_106; assembly: GCF_044055365.1. Lineage (NCBI taxonomy): Bacteria > Pseudomonadati > Pseudomonadota > Betaproteobacteria > Burkholderiales > Oxalobacteraceae > Pseudoduganella > Pseudoduganella sp. UC29_106. The sequence goes on from NZ_CP171977.1 coordinate 2,228,391, forward strand.
TACGCGCCGCGCAACAGGAGATCGCCTTCCCCGGCGGCACCCTGCAGCTGGGCAGCGCGGACGACACGGGCGGTTTCATCTTCGATAACGAGAAATTCACCCATCCCTGCTATGTGCCGCCGTTCACGATGGACGCGTCCCTGGTCAGCAACGCGCAGTACATGGACTTCGTGGAAGACGGTGGCTACGACCGCCGCGAGTACTGGAGCGATGCCGGCGCCGACTGGCTGATGCGCCAGGAGCGCTCGGCGCCGCGCTACTGGCAGCGCGAAGGAGGCCAGTGGCGCACGCTGCGTTTCGGCAAGCTGACGACGCTGCCGTCGTGGGAGCCGGTACGCCACCTGAATCTGTTTGAAGCGCAAGCGTATTGCGCCTGGGCGGGAAGGCGTTTGCCGACGGAAGCGGAGTGGGAATATGCTGCGCTGTACGGCCATCCGGCGTTTCGCTGGGGCCAGCTCTGGGAGTGGACGGCCTCGCCGTTCGAGCCTTATCCGGGCTTCACGGCGGACCGTTATCGGGAATATTCGGCGCCGTGGTTCGGCAACCATCAGGTATTGCGCGGCGCCTCATTCGCGACGCCGTCGCGCCTTGGCTCGGCCAAGTTCCCGCAATTTCTACCTCCCCGAGCGGGACGATATCTTCTGCGGCCTGCGCACCTGCGCGCTATAGTTAACGCAACAGCAGCGAGTCGGGAATCGGCGTGAAGCTGGTGCGCTTGTCGCCCATCTGTTCGCGCAATTCTTCCAGCGAAATGCCGCTCGCTTCGTGCATCACCACCAGCAGGGCCGGGGAGATGGCCGCACGGCGGCTGCGTACCTTGCTGATCATGGGTGGCATGATCGCGAGGGTGCGCGCCAGCGCGGCGTCATTCTTCAGTTTCAGCCGCTCGATCAGGAAATCGAGCAGGCGATTCGGGTCGTACTGCAGCAGGTGCTCCTGGCCGTCGGCAGGGTTAGCCGGCTCGGCGGACGAAGCACCAGGGTTGTCGGTTAGATCGTGCATGGCGGTGCTCGGTGCAATATTGTCAAAAGGAAAACGTTGGTGCATGGCAGCAACTGTATATTCTCATTATGCGACGCGAGTGGTCACTATGCAAGAAAAAGGCCGCCTGTTAGAAGGCGGCCTCGGCAAAAGTAACAGAATCGTTGTTTAGTTCTTAATGTGCTTGTCCAGCCAGTTCAGCACAGCGTGGTGCCACTGGATCGAGTTCGCAGGTTTCAGTACCCAGTGGTTCTCGTCCGGGAATACCAGCAGCTGCGACTCGATGCCCTGGCGCTGCAGCGCAGTAAAGGCGCCCAGCGCCTGCGAGGTCGGGATGCGGAAGTCCAGGTCGCCCTGTACCACCAGCATCGGCGTCTTCCACTTGCTCACGTGGCTGACCGGGTTGAACTGCTCGTAGCCTTGCGGGTTGGCGTAGTAGGTGCCCTTGTTTTCCCACTCGGTGAACCACAGTTCCTCGGTGGCGTAAGCCATGCCGCGCTGGTCGAACACGCCGTCGTGGTTGACGATGCACTTGAAGCCGTCGCTCCAGTTACCCTGGATCCAGTTCATCATGAAGCCGCCGTAGGACGCGCCCAGGGCGCAGCTGCGCTCGCGGTCCAGGAAACTGTACTTGGCCACGGCAGCCGCCAGGCCTTTCTGCAGGTCCTCCAGCGGTGCGCCGCCCCAGTCGCCGCTGATCGAATCCGTGAACTTCTGGCCGTAGCCGGTGGAGCCGTGGAAGTCGATGAACACGGTCGCATAGCCGGCGCCCGCGTACACCTGCGGGTTCCAGCGGTAGCTCCAGGAGTTGCCGAAGCTGCCCTGCGGGCCGCCGTGCACCAGGAAGGCGACCGGATATTTCTTGCCCGCTTCCGCATTCCACGGCTTCATCACGTAGCCATGCACGGTTTCGCCGTGGGCGCCGGCGAAGGAGAACTGCTCGTATTCGCCCATCTTCACGTCCTTCAGGCGCTCGGCGTTGGCCCAGGTCAGCTGGGTGCCGGCCTGCTCGGCGGCGCCGTCAGCCTTCAGCTTTATCAGCTGGGCGCCGGAGGACAGGCTGGCTTGCGCGACGACGACGGTGTCTTTCGCCACATCGAAGTCGCCCGCATAGCCCTTGCCGGTCAGCGCGGTGACCTTGCCGCTGGCGACGTCCAGCGAGAACAGGCGGTGGTTGCCGACATCGTCGGCATTGGCCAGCAGGGCCTTGCCGTCCGGGCGCCACTGGTAGTCGGAGATCGAACGGTCCCAGTTATCGGCCAGCACGCGCTTCTTGCCGCTGGCGACATCCATCAGCACCATCTTGAAGCGGTCCGCTTCGAAGCCGGGGCGGGCCATGGCCAGGTAGGCCAGGGTCTTGCCGTCCGGGGAGTAGGATGGCTTGGTGTCCCAGGCCGGATTGTCGGCGGTCAGGTTGCGCGGAGCGGCGCCGCCTGCGGCCGGCACTTCATACAGGTCGAAGTTGGTGGACCAGGATTCGCTCTTCCCGGCAGCGCGCACGGAGAACACGATGTTCTTGCCGTCCGGGCTGAAGGTGAATTCCTTGGCGTCGCCGAAGGGCTTGGAGGGCACATCGCCATCCAGCGTGCCGCTCAGGCTGACCGGCTGCGCGCTGACCTTGCCGGAAGCGTCGATCGGCGCGGTGTAGAGCACATTGCGGCGGCCATCGGCCCAGGTGTCCCAGTGGCGCACGAACATTTCGTCATACAGTTTGCCGGTTGCCTTGTTCTTGGCCTTGTCGTCCTCGCGCTTTTTGCTGCAGGCCAGGTCGGCGCAGTCGCGGTAGACGGCAAAGCTGAGTGCAATTCGGTCGCCTTTCGGGGATACCTTGAATGCTTCCACGTCCACCGGGGTATCGGTGACCTTCACCGCTTCGCCGCCGGCCAGCGGCAGGCGCCACACCTGGGTGGAACCGGAACGGCCGCTCAGGAAGTAGATGGCGTCGCCGTTGGCGGACCATTCAGGATCGCGGCTGCTGGCATCGTGCTGGGTCAGCTGCACCGGCGCCGGCTTGGCGGCGCGCAGGTCAATCATCCACAGCTGGGTGATGCCGCGGTTCTTTTCCATATTCGTGCTGCGCACGGTGTAGACGACGCGGTGCGCGTCCGGCGACAGCGCAGGGCTGCCGACGCGGTCCATGGCCGCAAGGTCTTCGATAGTCAGGCCGCGCGGCGCGGCAACGGCACTGGTTGCCGCAGCGATGGCGGCGCCCATAACCAGCAGGCGTAGAGTCATTCGGTATCTCCGATGCGTTATCAAAATTGGCCAGCTTTTGGCCGGCCAGCGCGCATTATAATGCCCGTATCTTCAACATTCGGGAAAGAAGCTGTATGACGCGATTGGCGGCCTGGCTGCTGACAGGTGTCATGGCGGCGGCCTTTGTCGTTGTGGCCCTGCTGACCCAGACCTGGTACTTCAAGCCATTGAAGCTGGAGTGGTTCTACCTTCGGGCTTTCACAGCGTATGCCTTGCAAAGCCCGGAGATGATGTCGGCCATGCGGCCAGTGCCGGCGTGGGCGGATTTCTACAGCTCCCGTCTCGACGATGCCTCGCCGCGCCATGCGAAGGCCATGATGGAGGAGTTGAAGTCCGACCTCGCCACGCTGGAAAGCTTCGACCGCAAGGATCTCGACCGCAAGGGGCAGATCTCGTACGACACGCTGCGCCACTATCTCACGCTGGAGATCGAGGGCGAGCCGTACATGTTCTACGATTTCCCCGTCAACCAGATCCACGGCCTGCAGACGGCGCTGCCCGAGTTCATGGCGGACGTGCACCAGGTCACCAGCAGGCGCGAGGCGGATGCCTACATCGCGCGCCTGCGCAAATTCCCGCTGAAATTCGAACAGCTGGTGGAAACGCTGCGCGCGCAGGAGGACCGCGGCGTGCTGCCGCCGAAATTCATGATCGGCCGCGTGCTGGACCAGCTGCAGGTGTTCGCCGGGCGACCGGCGCGCGAGAACACGCTGTACACCAGCTTTGCCGCCAAGCTGGAGAACATCCCGTTGGCGGAAATGAATGAAGCCACGCGCAAGGAGCTGCTGGCGCAGGTGGCCGACGCGATCCAGACCAGCGTCTATCCCGCCTACGTAACCTTGATAAGCCACTTCCAGGAAATTGAGCCGCGCATCCAGGGCAACCGCGGCGCGTGGGCGCTGCCCAATGGCGACGCTTATTACGCATGGTGCGTGCGCCGCCACACCACAACCAATCTCACGCCGCAGCGCATCCACGAACTGGGACTGGCGGAAGTGGAACGCGTGTCCGAACTGATGGACAAGATCCTGCGCGCCAACGGCATGGCCGAGGGCAGCATCGGCGAGCGCATGGCGCAGCTGGCCGAAGATCCTGCCCAGCACTACCCGAATACGCCGGAAGGGCGCAAGGCCATGCTGGACGATTATCAGGCGATCGTCAGCGAGGCATACAAACGGCTGCCGTCCGCCTTTGATGCGATGCCGAAGCTGCGCGTGGAGGTGCGTCCCGTGCCCGAGGCGACGCAGTCGGGCGGGCTGGGCGCCTATTACATTCCCGGCGCCTTCGATGGTTCGCGTCCCGGTGTGTTTTACGTGAATATGCGCTCAGTGGACGCGGTGCCGAAGTATTCGATGCGCACGGCCGCTTATCACGAGGCCGTGCCGGGACATCATCTGCAGGTGCAGCTGGCGCAGGAACTCGAAGGCGTGCCGTTCTTCCATAAGGTGATCGGCTTTTCGGCTTATCAGGAAGGCTGGGCTTTGTATGCCGAGCATCTGGCGGGGGAGCTAGGTCTGGAGCCGGAGCCTCTCGACCAGCTGGGCCGCTTGCGCGATGAGATGATGCGCGCGGTGCGCCTGGTGGTCGATACCGGCGTCCACCACAAGCACTGGACGCGCCAGCAGGCGATTGCCTATCTGTCCGACAAGACGGGGATGAATACGCTGGATGCGATGGCGGAGGTGGAACGGTATATGGTCGATCCGGGGCAGGCGCTGGCCTACAAGGTCGGCATGCTCACCATCTTGTCCCTGCGCGAACGTGCGAAGATGGAGCTGGGGGATCGTTTCGATCTCAAGCAGTTCCATAACGAAGTTTTGACCCACGGCGCCTTGCCGTTGACGGTCTTGGAGCGCGTGGTCAACGATTGGATCACGGCGCGCAAGGCGGGGCGTTGACCGGACGAGCCGCGTCAACGCATGCACGGCGGATCAATGATCCGCCCTACGCGTCCCGTGTGAATCGTAAATTGCGACCCGCGGCCAGCGACACGCACGATCGGGACAAAATGCGCGCGCATTCGGCACCGAAATGCGAGCTGCCGAGGTGCGTAGGGCGGATCATTGATCCGCCGTGCCAGCGGGCCGCTAACGCTTACAGCAGCGTGGTCTTCAGCGTCGCCAGGCGATCGGCATACGCATTCATATCCAGTTCCTTGCGCGCCACGCCGCTGCGGATTGCAGCAGCGGCGATCTTCGGCGTCACCTGTGCCAGCAGGCGCTCGTCGAGCAAGGTCGGCACCACATAGTCCTTGCTGAAATGGGCATCGCTGCGCGCCAGGCCGGCCAGGGCAGTCACGCAAGCGCGCTTCATATCCTGGTTGATGGTGGTCGCACCGGTATCCAAAGCAGCACGGAACAGGTAAGGGAAGCACAGCGCGTTATTGATCTGGTTCGGATAATCCGAACGGCCGGTAGCGATGATTGCATCCGGCGCCACTTCGCGCACCAGTTCAGGACGCAGCTCAGGCTCAGGATTTGCCAGCGTGAAGATGATCGGCGCCTTCTTCATCGACTTCACATCATCCTGCGACAACAGGCCAGGGCCGGACAGGCCGAGGAACACGTCCGCACCGGCGATCACTTCGGACAGCGTGGAAGCGGTCGTATCCTGCGCCCAGTCGGCCTTCTCGCCCGTCAGCTTGCGCGCGGTGGTCAGCACGCCCTTGGAATCGCAGACGTAGATATTCTCGCGGCGTGCGCCGATATCCACCAGCAGTTCCAGGCAGGCGATAGCAGCAGCGCCGGCGCCGGAGCAGACGATCTTCACTTCAGCGATATCGCGGCCCGTCATTTCAACGGCGTTCAGCATGCCGGAACCAACCACGATGGCGGTGCCGTGCTGGTCGTCGTGGAAGACGGGGATCGACAGGCGCTCGCGCAGCTTGCGCTCGATATAGAAGCACTCGGGCGCCTTGATGTCTTCGAGGTTGATGCCGCCGAAAGTCGGGTGCAGGGCGGCGATGATTTCAACCAGCTTGTCCGGATCGCTTTCATCGATTTCGATGTCGAAGGAATCGATGCCGGCGAATTTCTTGAAGAGGACAACCTTGCCCTCCATGACCGGCTTGCCCGCCAGGGCGCCGATATTGCCCCAGGCCCAGAACGGCGGAGCCATTGGTGATCACGGCGACCAGATTGCCTTTAGCCGTGTATTCATAAGCCTTTGCGGGGTCGCGCTGGATTTCGACACAGGGCGCTGCCACGCCCGGCGAGTAAGCGAGGGCCAGGTCATCCTGGCTGCTGACACTTTTGGTGACGGCGATGGCCAGTTTACCTGGTGCGCCTTCCTGGTGGTACGCAAGAGCTTTTTCGCTCCAAGCTGCTCATTATTCTGTTCCTTTCACTGCGAAAAACGCCCGCAACAGGCCGAAACCTGTTGCGGGCGCGCTTTGTCGAGCGCTACTAAGGCGCCCAACTACGTATTTTTACGGATACAGGCCGCGAACTTCGCGCGCTGCCAGCACCCGGGTGCATGCCAGGATAAAGGTCGCGGTACGCAGCGAAACCTTCTTCTCCTGAGCAACTTCCCAAACCGAGTTAAACGCATCCTGCATGATGCGGGTCAGGCGGGCGTTGATTTCTTCCTCGCTCCAGAAGAAGCTCGAGAAGTCCTGCACCCACTCGAAGTATGACACGGTTACGCCGCCGGCGTTAGCCAGCACGTCGGGAACGATCAGGATGTCCTTGTCGTTCAGGATATCGTCGGCCTCAGGGGTGGTCGGGCCGTTTGCGCCTTCCAGAATGATCTTGGTGCGGATCTTCGGTGCGTTTGCGGCCGTGATTTGCTGTTCCAGGGCCGCCGGGATGAGGATATCAGATTCGATGCCCCAGAAGGAATCACGATCTTGAGTAACTTCCGCGCCTGGGAAATTAGCTACGCCACCGGTTTCCGCTACATACTTGTGCAGCTGGGCGATATCCAGACCACCCGAGTGTACCACGGTGGCGGTATGGTCCTGGACGGCGATGACTTTCGAGCCTGCGTCAGCGAACATGGTCGCAGCCACGCCGCCCACATTGCCGAAGCCCTGGATCGCAATGCGTGCACCCTTGATGTCCACGCCGCGCTTGGCGGCAGCCTCGCGGCCTGCCACGAACACGCCGCGGCCGGTTGCTTCGCGGCGGCCCAGCGAGCCGCCCATCGAGATCGGCTTGCCGGTCACCACGCCGGTGGACAGGTTACCTTCGATCATGGCGTAGGAGTCCATCATCCATGCCATCACCTGCTCGTTGGTGTTCACGTCCGGCGCCGGGATGTCCTTGGTCGGGCCGATGATCAGGCTGATTTCGCTGGTGTAGCGGCGCGTCAGGCGCTGCAGCTCGCCGCGGGACAGGGTTTTCGGGTCAACACGGATACCACCTTTAGCACCACCGTATGGCACGTTGACGGCGGCGTTCTTCACCGTCATCCATGCCGAAAGGGCCATCACTTCCGACAGCGTTACGTCCTGGTGGAAGCGCACGCCGCCTTTACCCGGGCCGCGCGACATATTGTGCTGCACGCGGTAGCCTTCGTAGTGAGCGATGGAGCCATCGTCACGTTCGATCGGCACGTCAACGACGAGGATGCGCTTCGGGCGCTTCAGGGTTTCCACCCAGCGGGACAGGCCGCCCAGGTGCGGGGTAACGCGGTCGATTTGTTTCAGGTACTGACCCCAAGGACCGAGATCGTCGGCGTTGAGATAGGAAGGCAGTGCGTGGTTCGTCATTATGTGACTCCTCTGATTCGCGATTGTTCGGATTGATACGCTTAGTCGTTGTAGTTGTTGGTATCAGGGCGAGGCGAATCTTATGCCTGAGCTCACACGGCGGCCAATGCTGTATGCGCATCCGGTTATGCAAAAAATGCATAACCTGTCAAAACGCTATCGGTCGGATGCCGGCACGCGGCGCTTCTTGTCGGCCGGCTGCTGCCGCTCTTCGAGGAATTCCCACAGCTTGCCGACAATCGGCTTGCCTGGCCGCGCGGCGCTTGGGCGCTCGCGATAGAGGCGGATTTCCATCTCGATTTCCCACTCGCTGCGGCCGCCGCCGGCAGGCGCCAGCAGCTTCTGTTTGACTTCGCGCGTGACCGCGGATTCAGGCAGGAAGGCGATGCCGCGGCCTTCCAGCGCCATCATCTTCAAGCCTTCCGCCATATCGGTTTCGTAATGGTTTTCGAGGTGCAGCGCCTGCTTGGCGTCGGCCAGGATCAGATCGACCATGCGGCCAAGATAGGCGTTGTTGGTGTAGGAAAGGAAGGGGATCGGCGAGGATTTGCGTCCCGGGAGCGTGAACTCCGGCTGGCGCGCCTTGTCACAACGCGCATATGCGCGCAATGCTTCACGGCCCAGCACCAGCATGTCGTAGCGGCCCGGATCGAGCTGCACCGGCTGGCGCGGATGGTGATAGCACAGGAGAAGATCGCAGCCGCCATCAACCAGTTGAAGAACTGCGTCGTGCACGTTGAGCGCCATCAGGCGGCTGTTGATCGGCGCGAATTCCGTTTCGAGCTCGGTGATCCATTTCGGGATGAAGGTCAGTGACAGCGTGTGCGGCACGGCCAGGTCGATGCTGGTCTGGGTGGCCGCGCGCTTGCCGCGCAGGAGCTCGCGCACGCCATTGATCTGGCCCAGCATCTCCAGCGCCTGTTCGTAGAAGACCATGCCGGCCGGCGTCACGCGCGTCGGGTAGGAAGTGCGGTCGATCAGGTCCGTGCCGACCCAGTTTTCCAGCGACTGGATGCGCCGCGAGAACGCAGGCTGCGTCACGTGGCGCAGTTGCGCGGAGCGGCTGAAACTGTTCGTTTCAACGAGGGAGATGAAGTCTTCGAGCCATTTGGTTTCCATAGCCGTGATTCTACCGCGCGGCTTCGATGCGGCGCATGGACGTGAGCGTCCACGCGGCCGCCACGCAGGCCAGCAGGATCGCGCCGCCGCCGGCAAACAGTTGTTGCAACGTGACCTGGTTCAGCAGCCAGCCTGTCACCGCGGACGACAGCGGCGCAAGGCCGAACAGGATGAACATGAAGATGCTCATGGTGCGTCCTATCGCTTGCGGCGGCACGCGGCGCTGGATCCACGTGAACACGCCCACCTGTACGAAGCCGGTCAGCGCGCCGAGCAGCAGCAACAAGGCGGCGCCTTGCCAGGTAGCGGTGATGGCGCCCAGCGGGAAGAGTATCACTCCTGCGATCGCGTCGACCGTCAGCAGCAGGGTGCCGAAGCGGGGCAGGCGCAGCTTGCCGCCGGCGCTGGACGCGACCATGCCGAGCAGCGTGCCGCCGCCGTGGGCGGCCATCAAGATCCCCAGCGCGGCGGCGTCGTGCAGACGGTCTTTCGCCAGCACCGGCAGGGCCACCTGCATCACGCCGCCAACCAGCACCGAGACCAGGCCCCAGTAGGCGAAGCAGGTGCGCAACTCGACGTCACGCCAGACCATCAACAGCCCGTCGCCGACCGAGCGCAGCACCGCCCGCACCGCGCCCGCCTGCGCCGCCGCAGCCGCCGAAGCCGCCGGAGCGGTCGCGGGACTTGCGCTGGGCGATGCGACGGGCAGGGGCTGGACGCGGGACAGGGTCCAGGCGGAGACAATGAAGCTGAAGCAGTCGAACGCGAACGCCAGGCCGAGCGCGCGCTGGTCGCCGGCGAAGGCAAGCAGCAGGGCGGCCAGCAAGGGCCCGGCGAGGAAGGTCACCTGCCGCAAGCCCATCATCGCGCCATTCGCCGCCTGCAGCAGTTCGGCCGGAATCGCGCGCGGCATCATCGAAGTCCCCGATGGAATGCTGAAGGCCTGTGACAAGCCCAGGCCAAATGCGAGTGCATATAGCGCTGGCAGGGAGGCGTGTCCGGCCAGGGTGAGGGCCGCGAGCACGAACAGTAGCAGCGCGCTGGCCTGCTTGGTCAGCATCAACACCTGCTTGGGCGAGTAGCGATCCACGAGCGCGCCGCCGATCAGGATGAACACGGCGCGCGGTATGCCCATCAGGGCGAGCACGAGGCCGAGCGACAAGGGATCGCCGCTCAGCTTGAGCACCAGCCAGGGCAGGGCGACCATGGTGAACTGGTCGCCCAGCAGCGAAAGCACGCCGCCGGACATCAGCCAGCGGAAGTTGGCATTGGCCTTCAGCGCGGGAGTCATCGTCCAGGCCCGATCAGGTTGGCCAGCACGGCGCCCAGCGCGTCCAGCTGGTCCTGCGGCGCATGGCGCAGCAGCTCGCCGCAGGTTTCGCGCGCGGTAATGGTGGCGTTGTCCAGCAGTTCGTGACCGGCGGCCGTGATCACCGCGTAGCCGACGCGCGCGTCGCGTTCATCGGACTGGCGCACGACCCCAGCCGGTTTTCTCCAGTGGCAGCAAGGTGCGCGTGACGCCGGAAGCCGTCAGCCCCTGGCGGTCGGCCAGGTCCACGCGCCGCAAACGTCCGCCGGGCGCGCGCGCAAGATGCTGCAGCAGCATGAAATCGCTGAAACTGAGGCCGTGGTGGCCGCCGAGGACAGTGTCCAGCCGGCGCACGATGGCGGCATGGGCCCGCGACAGGCGCAGGCAGAATTCGAGAGCTTGTTCCATGACTAGTACTTGATGATTGCTTGAGTAATCAATGATATCGCAAATTCTTGCCGCGCGCCATAAAAACATGAAAAAGCCGGGCTTGCTATCATGGAGCCATGAATCAGCGTAGATCTTTTCTCAAGAGTTCGGTGGCGCTGGCTTCAGCATTGAGCCTGCCGTCACTCTCGCGGGCCGCCATCGCGGCGCCCCACGAACGCAGTCTGCGTTTCTACAACACGCACACGGGCGAAACCCTGCGCAGCATGTTCTGGGCGGAGGGGCAATTCATCCCCGAAGCGCTGCAGGACATCAACCGCGTCCTGCGCGACCACCGCAGCAACACCATCGCCAATATGGACCCCGAGCTGATGCTCCTGCTCGACAAGGTCAGTTCCCAGTTCAGCAACAATGAAGTGATCCACGTGATCAGCGGCTACCGCTCGCCGGAAACCAACCGCAAGCTGGCGGAAGCCAGCGGCGGCGTGGCAAAGCACAGCATGCACCTGGAAGGCAAGGCGATCGACATCCGCCTGCCGGGGCGCGACCTGGCCCAGCTGCACAAGGCAGCGATGGCGTTGAAAGGCGGTGGAGTGGGCTACTATCCGACGTCCCAGTTCGTCCATATGGACACGGGGCGCGTGCGTCACTGGTGACGGTTGAACATGGGGTAGGGATTGATGGGCGTGCCCAGCCACCAATGCTTTTCCGGACCGAGCTCGAACACAGCGAAATGTAGATGCGGCGTGCCCGGATCTGCATTTCCCGTCGTGCCCACATAGCCGATCAAATCGCCTTTCTTCAGGTGCTGGCCTTCCTGCAGCGAGTTCGCATAGTGGTCGAGATGCGCGTAGTAATAGGAAAAGCGCTCGGTCGGATCGAAGGTATAGACAGTCAGGCCGCCCGGTTTGCTGTTGAACAGCTTGACGACGGTGGCATCCGCGGCGGCCACCACGGGCGTGCCGCGCGGCGCCAGGATATCCAGCGCTTCGTGGCGCCGTTCGCTGCCGCGTGACTGGTTGAAGGTGTCGCTCAACTGCGAGACGGTTACGCCGGCTACCGGCACTTGCAGGCCTTCGATTGGCGAGGTGGCCGCGCTGCTGCCAATATTGCCGCCGCCTGATGCGCCGCTGGTTTGCGGCGACATGGCCCAGTTGGCAGCCGCCTGCCCTGGCGTGGCTGGCGGCGGCGTGCCGCGCGGCTGGTCCTCGTCGGAAGAGGGCTGGTTGCCTGGCGATGCCTGCGGCGCCGGTGTTGCCGGCGCCGGAACCGCCGGCGCCGTGAGCGGCGTTTCGGAGCTGTCGGAAGGCGGCAGCGGCATCTGGTTCAGGTAAAGGATCGTTCCACCGGCGCCTATCACGGCGCCCGATAACAGGATGCCCAGTGGTCGCATCGTTTCTCCTTATTCTTTGAGCACCACGGCGAAGCCCGGCGTGACCGCGTCCGCCACGAGCAGCGCATCCCAGTTGGTGAGCCGGATGCAGCCGTGCGATTGGGTCTTGCCAATATTGCCCGGTTCGGGCGTGCCATGGATGCCGTAGTGCTCCTTCGACAGGTCGATCCAGACCACGCCGACCGGGTTGTTCGGGCCGGGCGGAATGGTGGCCTTGCCTTCGTTGGGGCTCGCGTCCCAGAACAGTTTCGGGTTGTAGTGGAAGGGCGGATTACGCGCCACGCCGTTGACCTTCCAGTCGCCGATCGGCAGCGGATCGTGCTCGCTGCCTGTGCTGGCCGGCATTTGCGCGATCGTCTGCCCGCCGGCATCGACCAGGGACAGCGTATGCGCGCTGCGGCTGACCACCAGCTGCGCGGCCTTCGGCAGCATCTTGCCGCCGTTCACGTTAGGCACCATGATCTCTTCGCCGGCGTGGCTGAGGGCCTTGTTGCGATTGAGGCGTTTCAGCAGCATAGGGCTGGCGTGGAAGCGCTCGCCCAGCGCTTCTTCGACGCTGGAAAAAGTCAGTGCAGGCAGGCGGGCCTTGTCCGCCATCTCCTCGGGAACTGGCTGGAAGGGGCCAGTGATGTCCGCCTCGGTGATCGTGTACGGGATCAGCGCGGGCTGGCCGTCGTCCAGCGCGGCCAGGGTGGACTTGTCGGCCTGGCCCGTTGCGGGCAGGCCGTGGGCTTGCTGGAATCCCAGCAAGGCTTGCCGCATATTATTGCCGTAGACGCCGTCGATCTGCCCCACGGAAAAGTGGGCGCGATCGAGCAGCACCTGCGCGCGCAACACGGGCGGCACGTCGGTTTCAGCCTGCGCCCAGGCGCAAGCCAGCAGGAGGGGGATGATTGAGGTTTTCATGCCCGACAGTCTCGCGCGTTCGCGACAGCGCTTCTGTTCGGGAACGAACGAAGCCCGAATTCGGGGTCAGCTCTGTCATTCGGACAGTCAGCGCTACCATTTGAGCTGGATCAATACGCCAAATCGGGCAATTTCCCGTATTGAGCTGGATCAAAGAAACGGCTCGCATGTCCGAATGACAGAGCTGACCCCGAATTGGGGGCAAAAAAAAACGCCGACTGGGCCGGCGTTTTCTTATTTAGCGGTCACCCCATGGGCGGCGCGGGGCGTCGGTGCGCGGGCCCTTGTTGTAACCGCCTTCGCGGTTGCGGAAGGTGGATTCGCCGCGCTCGCGGAAGCTGCCTTCCTTGCGGAAGCCGCCTTCGCTGTGGTCAGCGCGGAAGCCGGGGGTGTCGTTGCGGTAGCCGCCGCCTTCCTTGCGGAATGGAGCGCTTTCGCTGCGGAATGGACGGCCTTCGTTGCCTTCACTGCGGAACGGGGCGCCTTCGCTGCGGTAGTGGCCGCCTTCGCTGCGTGGCTTGCTGAAGCTGCGCTGGTCCGGCTTGCGGCCCTGGCCTGGCTTCCAGCCCGGACGGGCGGCGCTGCGCGGTGCGGCTGCGCGTTTCGGTTCGAAACCTTCCACCACTTCCACAGGAATGGTTTGCTTGGTGAAGCGCTCGATGCGGCGCACGTGCATGTTCTCGGCGTGGTTCACCAGGGACACGGCCAGGCCATTGCGGCCAGCGCGGCCGGTACGGCCGATGCGGTGCACGTAGTCTTCCGGGAACTTCGGCAGGTCGTAGTTGAACACGTGGGTGATGTTCGGCACGTCGATGCCGCGCGCGGCGACGTCGGTGGCAACCAGCACCTTCACGTTACCGCGGCGCAGGCCGTCCAGCGTGCGGTTACGGGCGCCCTGGTGCATGTCGCCATGCAGTGCGGCGGCCGAGAACCGGCGATGTTCAGCCGGTCGGCGATGGTGTCGGCGTCGCGCTTGGTGGCGGTGAAGACTACGGCCTGGTCCAGCGACTCGTCGCGCAGCAGGTGGTCCAGCAGGCGGTTCTTGTGCGACAGGTCATCCACGAAGTGCACGCGCTGCGAGATGTTCTCGTGGCGCGAGGTGGTGCTTGCCACCTGAATAACCAGCGGATCTCTGGTGATGCGGCGGGCCATATTGCCCACTACGCCGTCCAGGGTCGCGGAGAACAGCATGGTCTGGCGCGATTCCGGAGTGGCGGCGACGATCTTTTCGATATCGTCGATGAAACCCATGTCCAGCATGCGGTCGGCTTCGTCCAGCACCAGGATCTGCAGCTGAGAGAAATCGATCTTGCCGGATTCCATGTGGTCGATCAGGCGGCCCGGGGTCGCAACCAGGATGTCCGGATTACGGGACAGCAGCTGCATCTGCTTCGGGTAAGGCATGCCGCCCAGGATGGACACGGCCTTGATGTTGCGCAGGTTGACGCTGTACTTCGAAGTGTTGGTGGTGACCTGCAGTGCCAGTTCGCGGGTCGGGGTCAGCACCAGCATCTTTGGCTGGGCCGGGCGGAAACGGGGGCGCTCGCCGCGCGCAAACGCAGCCTGCTTTTCTTGATTCGGGGTGCGGCCCTGCGACGACTGGCCCAGGGAAGCCAGACGGTGCAGGGAAGGCAGCATGAACGCTGCGGTCTTGCCGGAACCGGTCTGCGACGAAACCAGCAGGTCCTTGCCCTCAATGGCGGCTGGAACAGCCTGCTCCTGCACGGCGGTCGGCTTGGTGTAGCCGGCTTCGGTCAGGGCATTGAGGATGGACGGGTTCAGGCCAAGTGCTTCAAAAGTCATTGATATCTTTCGTAAAATGCGGAAATAGCTACGCCAACCAAAAACGAAACGACTCTAAATACTTAGAAATTTCGGCACAAAAGCTTTGCGCCGGGACGGTGTCAAAGTTCGACACGCAGGGCGGGGGGCTTTATGGACGTTCCCGGTTTTTCGGGATACGGCAGAGGTTTGCGAAGCTGCTGTTTTGTTTTTTTCTTTGCAGCTGCGGTATTGGTGCAGCGCACAAGGACAGGATTGTACAGGAGTTCCGGTTTTTATGCACCGGTTTCTTCATCCGGAGTGCCAGATGCGGCATTTTTGGCCTTGATGCCCCGGCGCGCCAGGGCTTCGCGCAGCAGGAATTCGATTTCCGCGTTGACGCTGCGCAAGTCCTGGGCGGCCAGGCGCTGCAGTTCTTCCCACAGTGCCGGGTCGATCCGCAGGGGGAAGGCTTTCTTGCCGGGGCTTGCCATTTAGTTATACAGGGTTCCGGTGTTGACGATGGGCTGGGTGTCCTTGTCCGAACACAGCACCACGAGCAGGTTGCTGACCATGGCCGCCTTGCGCTCGCCGTCCAGTTCGACGATTTCCCGCTCGGCCAGGCCTTTCAGCGCCGCTTCAACCATGCTGACCGCGCCGTGCACGATTTTCTGGCGGGCGCTGATGATCGCCTCGGCCTGCTGGCGGCGCAACATCACTTGCGCGATTTCGGGGGCGTAGGCGAGGTGGGTCAGCTTGGCGTCCAGCGTTTCCACGCCGGCGGCGCAGATGCGCTCCTGCAGTTCGGTTTTCAGGGCGTGCGCGACTTCGTCCATGCCGGCGCGCAGCGTGGTTTCGCCAGTGGCAAGGTCTTCGCCTTCGTCATAGGCGTACAGCGAGCCCAGATGGCGCAGGGCGGCCTCGGCCTGGATGGCGACATAGCGCTCGTAATCGTCCACATCGTAGATGGCCTGCGCCGTATCGCGCACGCGCCAGACGATGGCGGCGGAAATCTCGATCGGATTGCCGCGCTTGTCGTTCACCTTCAGCGTAGGGGCGTTCAGGTTCGCGCGCGCGCAGCGACAGGCGCTGCTTGATGTACAGGGGGAACGCCCAGCGCAGGCCTTCGCTGCGGTCGGTGCCAATGTACTGTCCGAACAAGGTCAGCAGTGCGCTCTCATTCGGACGCAGCATGTACAGGCCGGCAAACGCGAAGATGGCGGCGAGGCCGCTCAGGCCCGCCAGCACGGGCTGGAAACCGCGCAGCGCGAAGATGGCAAATAAGGCCAGCCCAAGACCGACAACCACTGCAAGATAGCCACTAAACGAGGAAAACGGTTTTTCGGTTCGGTTCATGACATTCCCATAAAGGTTAAATCAAAGTGATATCACTTTAGTGTCACTTTTGCTCGTTGTCAAGAAAATAAACCCACGGCAAAAACAAGTGTCAGCCACGATGTGGCTGACACTAGGGTTTGCTTTGGGTGTAAAAAGCCGCACTGACTGGGCGGCTTTTTTAGGAGGACGCTAAGGCTTAGGTGTAATCGCTGGCGTTCAGGCCCATCACGTGGCTGAAGCCGCCGTCGACGTACATAATGTCGCCGGTGATGCCGGAGGACAGGTCGGACAGCAGGAAGGCAGCAGTGTTGCCGACTTCTTCGATGGTCACGTTACGGCGCAGCGGGGCGTGGCTGGAGGCGAAGCCGAGCAGCTTGCTGAAGTCCTTGATGCCGGATGCGGCCAGGGTCTTGATCGGGCCGGCGGAAATGCCGTTGGAGCGGATGCCGTGCTGGCCCAGGTTTTCGGCCAGGTAGCGTACGGACGCTTCCAGCGATGCCTTGGCCAGGCCCATCGTGTTGTAGTAAGGGATGGCGCGCACTGCACCCAGGTAGGACAGGGTCAGCACCGAAGAACCCGGCTTGAGCAGCGGCAGCGCGGCTTTCACCATGGCCGGGAAGCTGTAGGCCGAGATATCGTGGGCCACGCGGAAGTTTTCGCGGGTCAGGCCGTCCAGGAATTCGCCGGCGATCGCTTCACGCGGGGCGAAGCCGATGGCGTGCACGAAGCCGTCCAGTTGCGACCATTCCTTGCCCAGGTCGGCGAACAGGTTGTCTGATCTGCTCATCGCTGGAGACGTCGCAATCGAACACCAGCTTGCTGCCGAATTCAGCGGCGAATTCGGTGATGCGGCCCTTGAAGCGTTCGCCAACGTAGGTGAAAGCCAGTTCGGCGCCTTCACGGTGGCAGGCCTGGGCGATGCCGTAGGCGATGGAACGGTTGGACAGGACGCCGGTGATGAGGATTTTTTTGCCTTGCAGGAAAGCCATGTTTACTCCAATTGGTGCTGCTTATGAATACGGCGGATCAATGATCCGCCCTACGCAGTGTCGGTTTGTTGATTGCCGTGTGGCCCGTATCGGACCGTAGGGCGGATCATCGATCCGCCGTCCGCAGCCGCAAAACAGAGATTGTATTGCCATGCCGCCACGACTGCAAGTTTGCCAAGTCGTGGCGTGGCGGGGTCAGTTGCTCTTGCGGTGGGATTTGCCGGCTTCGTCGCGCTTCACGCGCGCCTTGACCATGCTGACTGCCGGCTTGGCGTTGGTATTCGATTCGCTGGCTTGCTTGTAGCCGTTGCGCTTGGTGGAAGTGCGCTCGGTATCGAGGGCCAGGGTGGCGGTGTCGGCGATTTCCGACGGGATATCCTGGTTCAGGTTGGCGGAGGTCTTCGGCACCAGGATGGTGGAGCCGGCCTTCAGCACGCTGCGCTGGGGGATATTGTTTGCCATGCGGATCGCTTCCGGCGTGGTGCCGAACTTGCGCGCCAGGGAAGCGATGCTTTCGCGGGCGCTGCTGATTTTGTGCGTGGTCCAGCTCGACAGGGCGTGGCTCCAGGAAGCCAGGTTGGCGTAGAACTTTTCCACGTTCGCCTTCGGCAGCAGGATCTGGGTCTGCTCGCCGCCGGTGATGACCGGACGGTTGAACTGCGGGTTCAGCGCCTTGAACTCATCCACCGACATTTCGGCCAGCTTGGCGGCCACGGCCACGTCCATATCGCTGGTTTTCTCTACGGTAGCGAAGTAGGGCTGGTTATCGATCTGCGGCAGGTTCAGGCCGTATTGCGAAGGGTTGGCGACGATATTCTTCACAGCCTGCAGCTTCGGCACGTAGTTGCGGGTCTCGGCCGGCATCAGTTCCGCCAGGCTGTCGAAATCGGTGGGCTTGCCGGCGGCCTTGTTGCGCTGCACGGCCTTCTGCACATTGCCTTCGCCCCAGTTGTAGGCGGCCAGGGCCAGGTGCCAGTCGCCGAACATATCGTACAGGCGCTGCAGGTAGGACAGGGCGGCGTCGGTGGAAGCGATGACGGAGCGGCGATCATCCTTGAAGGCGCTCTGCTTCAGGTCATAGTCGCGGCCGGTGCCGGGCATGAACTGCCACAGGCCGGCGGCGGAAGCGCTGGACAGGGCGTTCGGGTTGAAGGCGGATTCGATGAAGGGTAGCAGGGCCAGCTCGGTCGGCATGCCGCGCTTTTCCAGCTCACTCACCACGTGGTAGAGGTAGAGCGAGGCGCGGGCCGAGGTACGGGCCATGTAGTCGGGACGGTCCGAATACCACTTGGCATGCTTGCCTACCAGGGTGTTGTTGACATCGGGAATAGCGTAGCCGGAACGGATACGGCCCCACACGTCCGTTTCGCGGAAGGCTTCTTCGCTCATTGCTTGCTTGGCGAAGGTCTTGGACGCGTCGGCCGGGCTGGCTTTCGCCATGGCGCTCAGGGGCAGGGCAACAGGCTCGCTTGCCTGGCTGATCACCGGGGCGGCACTCACGATCAGTGCGGCCAGCAGGGCAGTATTAATTCGTACTTGCATAGTTTTCCACTGTTGTCGACAAGAAACATCGGACGGACTATCCAAACCCGGAGTGTAAGGAGCATGCCCAGTTGAGTCAAGAAAAAATGTGCTATGTCACTGATTTTTATCGGCAATTTTATGAGTTTATACAGTGAAAGGGTATAATGGGCCCCAAGTTTTAATAATCAGGAATCATTAATGAGCAAGCCTACCGTTGATCACGACGCCATTATCGAAGCCACCCGCAACTGGGTGGACAGGGCCGTGATCGGCCTCAACCTGTGTCCCTTCGCCAAGGCCGTGTATGTGAAGGAGCAGATCCGCTACGTGGTGTCGGACGCGGAAACCCCGGAAGAGCTGCTGGAGCAGCTGATGGACGAGCTGCAATTTCTGTCTGATACGCCGGCGGAGAAGGTGGACACGACCTTGCTGATCCATCCGAACGTGCTGAACGACTTCGCGGACTATAACGAGTTTCTGGACGTGGCCGACGCCGCCGTCGAGGATATGGAGCTGGAAGGCGAAATCCAGGTCGCCAGCTTCCATCCGGATTATCAGTTTGCCGATACGGACAAGAATGACATCGGCAACTACACGAACCGTTCGCCGTATCCGACCCTGCACCTGCTGCGCGAGGAGAGTATCGACCGCGCCGTGGAAGCCTTCCCGGAGGCGGAAGCCATCTTCGAGAAGAATATCGAAACCATGGAAAAGCTCGGCCACGAAGGCTGGGACAAGCTGGGCTTGCAGGTGAAGTGATGGCTGAAGAGAAATTGCCTGAGCGCCCGGATACGCCTTGCGTGGCGGTGTGCTCGACTACTTTCGATGAAATCTGCCGCGGATGCGGGCGGACTTACATTGAAGTGGCACATTGGGTGTCCATGAGCGAGGACGCAAAAGAGAAAGTGTGGCAGCGCATCCTTTCGCAGGGTTACCCGCGCCGTAACAGCTGAAAACCCACCCCGACCCCTGGTGGCTGCCACGATGTGGCAGCCACCTGTTCCACCGCCGCGGGCCCGGTGGCTGCCACATCGTGGCTGCCACCAGCCTTTGCCTTGGGTTTTACCAGGACCCGATAAAATCCTTCTTCCCGATTTCCAGTCCATTGTGGCGCAGGATGTCGTACGCGGTTGTCGCATGGAAATAGAAATGCGGCAGCGCGTAATGCACCAGATACTCCTGGCCCACGAAGTGGCGCGTCTTCTCGCCCGAACCGGACGTTATAGCGCGGCCAGCGCTGTCCTCGATCGCCGCCTGCGGCAGTGAATCCAGGAACGCCAGCGTGCGCGTAATGCGCAGCTTCAGCTCGCCAAAAGTCTTTTCACTGTCCTCGTAGGACGGCACATCCTGGCCGGCCAGGCGGGCGCCGGCGCCCTTGGCGAAGTCGGCCGCGATCTGGATCTGGCGGGTGAAAGGCAGCATGTCCGGATAGAGACGGAATTGCAACAGTGCGTTGGGATCGATTTTCTTCTCTTCGACATGGGCTTCCGCCTTGTTCAGAATCGCCAGAAGGCTGTTCAGAATCTGGCGAAATACCGGAATGGATGCGGAATACATGGAAAAAGACATAAGATGCTCCTCTGTTCAAGAGCGCCGATCATAGCAAGAATGCTCGGAATAGGGTGACTACGCCCTTGAATTCCGTGCATAATTGCTGCTGGGGTATTTTTTCAACTCCACCGTCCTGCATGGCTAGCCACTTTTACCGAAAACTGCGAACCCGCCTCGGCGCCTTGTACGGACTTTCCATCTATGGCGCTTTGCTACTGGTGGTCTTCGGTGGGCTGGTCATACCAGCGATGATTGGCAGCTACCTCCTGATCGGCGTCCATGAGCAGCAATCGGCGCGCACGGCGCTGAACGAATCGCTGCAGCGCAACGCCGACATCCTCGCCCTCGGCATGCAGGAATCCCTGTGGAATATGAATGCCGAATCGGCCCATTCGCTGGTGGAGTCGGTCATGCGCGACCGTTCGGTGATCAAGGTCGAAGTGACCGGCCAGGCCGACACCCAGTTCATGCGCCTGGAAGCGCCCAAGAGGGCCATCGGCAATGTCTACCGCGCCGAGCGCGAGATCCTGGTGCGCGGCGAGAAATCGGACGCATCATGGTCGAGATGGACGATGCCAAGAGCCAGGCCGAGCTGCGCGACAAGCAGCTGTCCTATGTCTTTGTGCTGGCGGCCCAGCTGACGATCTCCCTGGTGCTGATCGTGCTGTTCCTGAATTCGCGCCTGCTGAAACCCCTGCGCAAGCTGATGCGCTTCTCCGACCGCCTGTCGCATGGCGATTTCGAAACCCGCATGGACTTGCGCGGCAGCGACGAATTGGGCCGCCTGGCCAGCCAGCTGGAACAGATGCGGGTGGCGATCAAGCACCTGTTCGAAGACATCGGCCAGCGCGAAGAGCGCTTCCGCACCATCGTGACCCAGGTGCCGGGCGCCGTGTTCCGCTTCCGTCCCGATGGCCCGATCGACTTCGTGTCGGACGCCATCGAGGACATCTCCGGCTATTCCGCTTCCCAGTTCATGCGCAGCACCACGCACGCCTGGGCCAACCTGATCTGCCCGGAAGACCGCAAACGCCAGCGCCGCACCGTGGTGGCAGCGATCGCGGACGGCAAACCTTACGAAATCGAATACCGCATCATCGACGCCACCGGCACCGAGCGCTGGGTGGCGGAAAACGGCCAGCCGCAAATGGGCGAGAACGGCCAGACGCCCTGGGTCGACGGCATCATCTCCGACATCAGCCAGCGCAAGCACAATGAAATGCGCATCGAAGGCTTGCTGGCCGAGCAGAGCGCGATCCTGGACAACGTGATGTTCGGCGTGATGTTCGTGCGCCACCGGACCATCGTTTCCGTCAACCGCCGCTGCGAAGAGGTGTTCGGCTACGAGCCGGGTCAGATGGTGGGCTGCTCGACGGCCATCGTGTTCCCGACCTCCTTCGACTTTGAAACGGCCGGCGCCCGCCAGTACCCGACGCTGGGTGCGGGCGAGTACTTCAGCGAAGAGCGCCACTACCGCCGCCGCGACGGCACGCTGTTCTGGTGCATGGTGTCCGGCTGTGCGATCGACCAGAACCGCCCCAACGACGGCTCGATCTGGGTCTACGCCGATATCACGTCGCGCAAGGAAGCGGAAGAGAAGCTGCGCCTCTCGGCCACGGTGCTGGAGCACATTGCCGATGGCGTGATGGTGATCGACGAAAAAGGCACGATCGTGGCCGTGAACCCGGCCTTCACCCAGATTACCGGCTACACCGAAGCGGAGGCCCTGGGCCAGGACCGCAACCTGACGCGCTCCGGCCGCCATGACGAAAACTTCTACCAGGAGCTGTGGAAGGAACTGGTCAACACCGGCTACTGGCGCGGCGAGATCTGGTGCCTGCGCAAGAACGGCGAGCAATACCTTGAGTGGCTGACCTTGACCGCCGTGCGCGACACGCGCGGCATCACCACGCACTACGTGGGCGTGTTCAGCGACATCACCCTGGTCAAGGAATCGCAGGAAAAGCTGGACCACCTGGCCCACCACGATCCGCTGACCCAGCTGCCGAACCGCCTGCTGTTCCACGACCGCCTGCAGCACGCCATCCAGCGCACTACGCGCGACAATGAGCAGCTGGCGCTGCTCTTCATTGACCTGGACCGCTTCAAGAACGTCAACGACACGCTGGGCCACCATGTCGGCGACGAGCTGCTGAAACAGGTGGCGCAGGCGCTGTCCGACAAGCTGCGCGAAGGCGATACGCTGGCGCGCCTGGGCGGTGACGAATTCATCGTGCTGCTGGAGAATGTGGATGGCCAGTACGGCGCCAGCCTGGTCGCCGAAAAGCTGGTCGGCATGTTCGAGCAGCCTTTCATGGTGGCCGGTCACGAACTGTTCGTGACTTGCTCGGTGGGGATCTCGCTGTTCCCGGCCGATGCCTCCGACCTGAATATGCTGATCCGCAATGCGGACGTGGCCATGTACCAGGCCAAGGCGCGTGGCCGCAACGGCTACCGCTTCTACGCACCGTCGATGACGGGGGAGGGCGTGGAGCGCCTGCGCCTGGAAACCTTCCTGCGCCGCTCGATCGAAAAGGAAGAAGTCTTCCTGAACTACCAGCCGCAGGTCGAAATCGACACCGGTCGCCTGATCGGCGTGGAAGCACTGGTGCGCTGGAATCATCCGGAACTGGGCCTGGTGCCGCCGATCCGCTTCATCCCGCTGGCCGAGGACACAGGCTTCATCAACCAGCTGGGCAAGTGGGTCTTGTACGAAGCCTGCCGCCAGATGGTGCGCTGGCAGGAGGGCGGCCTGGTGGTGCCGAAGATCGCCGTCAACCTCTCGGCCAAGCAGTTCGAGCGCGGCTCGATGGTGGCCATGGTGCGCGACATCCTGGCCGAAACGGGACTGGAGCCGCACCGCCTGCAACTGGAAGTGACCGAGTCCCTGATCATGAACACGGGCGACGCGCTGGCCTTCATCAACGACCTGCACGCGGTAGGCGTCTCCCTGGCGATCGATGATTTCGGAACGGGTTATTCTTCGCTTGCCTACCTGAAGCAGATGCCGGTGCAGACGTTGAAGATCGACCGTTCTTTCATCAAGGATATTTCGACGGACGTCAACGACGAAGCGATCGCCATCGCGATCATCCAGCTGGGCAAGAGCATGAACCTGTCCGTGATTGCGGAAGGCGTGGAGACCGATGAACAGGCGGCCTTCCTGCTGCGCCACGGCTGCAACCAGGCGCAGGGCTATTTCTACAGCCGCCCGGTGATGCCGGAGGATTTGCTGCAGCGC
The DNA here is from genome assembly GCF_044055365.1 of Pseudoduganella sp. UC29_106. NCBI lineage: Bacteria > Pseudomonadati > Pseudomonadota > Betaproteobacteria > Burkholderiales > Oxalobacteraceae > Pseudoduganella > Pseudoduganella sp. UC29_106. The sequence goes on from NZ_CP171977.1 coordinate 2,251,857, forward strand.
TGGTTGCCATAAGGGAGACTCGCAGATGCTGAAGCCGTCCCGTATTTCGAGAAGGCGCTTCCTGCTGAGCGGCGTTGCCGTTGCGGGCGCCGCGATGGTCGTGGGCTGGGGCGTTGCGCCGCCGCGCCAGCGCCTGCACAGCAAGGCAAAGCTGCCGGTGGAGAAGACGCCGTGGCGCTGAATGGCTGGATCGCCATTGCGCCTGACAACACCGTCACCCTGGCCATGCATCGCGCCGAGATGGGGCAGGGCGTGCATACCGCCTTGCCGATGCTGGTGGCGGAGGAGCTGGATGTGCCGCTGTCTTCGATCCGGCTGGTGCAGGCGCCGATCGACAAGATCTACAGCAACCTGACCGTGATGCGCGACAACTGGCACTTCCATCCGGATGAAAGCGGAAAGGTGCAGGAGTTCACGGAATGGATGTTCCAGAAGGTGGGCCGTGAGTTGGGCGTGAACCTGACGGGCGGCTCGTCCAGCATTGCCGATTCCTGGGGTCCGCTGCGCGAAGCCAGCGCCACGGCGCGTGCGCTGCTGGTTGCCGAAGCGGCGCGCCAGTGGAAGGTGCCGCCTGAACAGGTCCGCACGGAAGATTCCCATCTTTATCACGACATCAGCGGCAAGAAAGCCAGCTACGGCAGCATGGTGGCGCGCGCCGCGATCGGCAAGCCGCATAAAGTGATCCTGAAGGACGTGCACAGCTTCCGCCTGATTGGCAGCAGCGTGCCGCGCCGCGATACGCCCGTCAAGGTCGATGGCAGCGCGAAGTTCGGCATCGATGTGCGGCTGGATGGCATGGTGTACGCGGCGGTGCGCATGTCGCCCCATATCGGCGGCTCGATCCAGGGCATCAATCCGGCCGATGTGCTGTCCATGCCCGGCGTGCTGGCCGTGATCGATTTCAGTGGCGCGCTGCAGGAAAAGAGCGGGGCCGGCGCCGGCGTGGCCGTGGTGGCGCGCAGCTGGTGGCAGGCGCGCCAGGCTGCTACGGCGCTACCGATCCGCTGGAACGACGGCGGCAACGGCGCCCTGTCCAGTGAGCGCATTTACGCCGATTTCACGGCGGCGCTGGCCAGGGAAGACGGATACACCTACTACAGCCGCGGCGATATGGCCAGGGCGGGCGACGCACTGCGCACTATCCATTCCGAATACCGCGTGCCTTTCCTGGCCCACGCGACGATGGAACCCGTCAACTGCACGGCCCAGGTGAAGGATGGCAAGGTGTACCTGTGGCTGGGCACCCAGGCGCCCACCTTCGCCGTGCGCATCGCGGCCATTGTCGGTGGGGTAAAGGAATCGGACGTCGTCCTGAGCGAGCATTTGCTGGGCGGTGGTTTCGGGCGCCGCCTGGAAGTGGACATGGTGGCGCAGGCCGTCGCCATTGCCCGCGAATGCAAGGGCGCACCCGTGCAGGTGATCTGGACGCGCGAAGAAGACATGACCCATGACATCTACCGCCCGGCGGCGATGGCGCGCATGACGGCGGGGCTGGACGAGGGCGGCAATATCATCAGCTGGGAGGCGCGCAGCGTCAGCGGCGTGCTGGTGCACCAGTTCCTGAAGCGGAACCTCGGTTTGCCCGTCATGGGGCCGGAAAAGCATACGTCCGAGGGCCTGTTCGATATGCAGTACGAGATTGCCAACCAGCGCATCAGCCACGTTTCCGTCGATAGCGCGGTCCCGCTGGGGAACTGGCGTGCTGTGGGCCACTCCCACAATGCCTTTTTCAAGGAAAGCTTCATCGACGAAATGGCCGCCACGGCGGGCAAGGACCCGGTGGAATTCCGCCGCGCCATGCTGTTCAACCATCCGCGCCACCTGGCCGTGCTGAATGCCGCTATCCACAAGGCCGGTACGCCGCCCAAGGGGCGCGCACATGGCGTCGCGCTGCATCATTCCTACGGCAGCATCGTGGCGCAGGTTGCGGAAATATCGGTGGTGGACAAGCAGATCCGCGTGCACCGCGTGGTGTGCGCGATCGACTGCGGCATGGCCGTGAATCCGAACCTGATCGCGCAGCAGGTGGAGTCGGGCGTGATTTTCGGGTTGTCCGCCACGCTGGGCGGCGAGGTGACGATCAGGGACGGCAAGGTCCAGCAAACCAATTTCGGCGATTATCCCGTGCCGCGCATGAACGAGGCGCCGCATGTGGAGACCGTGATCATCCTCAGCACCGAGCCGCCGCAAGGCGTCGGCGAGCCGCCCGTGCCGCCCGTTGCGCCGGCCGTGGCGAATGCCGTGTTCAAATTGACCGGGCAACGTTTGCGCAGCTTGCCTTTGCGCCTGGTTTGATTTCGCGGCCGTTCACGGCGGATCAATGATCCGCCCTACAGCCCTTCGGGCCTTATCCCGTGGTGCCGTCGACGGCGCGTAGGGCGGATCATTGATCCGCCGCTGCCAGCAGGACGCGGAGATTGCAATCCCTCTGCCACTGCTGCCGTTCCGGCGTGCTCGCCGCCTGCCGCGCCAGCTCCTCATCGCCAAGCTCCGCCTGCGTCTCGATCAGCCTGTGCGCCACGTTCGGATCCGGCAGCATGGTCCCAAAAAAGGCCACGTTCTCGTGTTTCTGGATCAGCAGGGTAGGGAAGTTCTCGACATCCAGGTCGCCCACGATATCCGCATGGTCCTCGATATCGACCCACAGGAAGTATTTGTCGGGATGGCGCGCGGCCAGCTCATCGAACACCGCGCGGTAGCTGGAACAGGTGCCGCACCACGCTGCGCACAGGCAGGCCACGATCAGGCGGTCCTGGGCCAGGGCGGCTGCCACTTCGGCGCGGTTGTCGGCGTGTAAAGTAGTGCTGTGCATGGGGACGTATTGTACATGGCAGGTTAAAATACCGCTTATGCCTATCATTCTTGCCATTGAAACGTCCTCTGAAATGGCCTCCTGCGCGCTGCTGCGCGGCGGGGAGGTAATCTTCCGCGAATCCTCCGGCGTGCGCACGCACTCGCAGTCCGGTGCTGCCCATGGTGCAGGAGCTGCTGGACGAGGCGGGCATCGTGCTGCGCGATTGCGACGCGATCGCCTATGGCGCCGGTCCCGGCTCCTTCACCGGCGTACGCACGGCCTGCGGCATTTCGCAGGGCCTGGGCTTTGGCGCGGGCCTGCCGCTGGTGCCTGTCGTGACCCTGGACGCGATGGCGCTCGCCTGCCGCCAGGCCCACGGCGCCGATGCCGTGCTGGCCGTGCTCGATGCACGCATGAATGAGGTGTACTGGGCGCAGTACCGCTTCGACGGCGACACACCCGTTGCCACGCTGCCCCCCGCGCTCTCCGCGCCCGCCGACGTCGCCCCCGCCGACTCCGCTGCTCCTCTGTCCGCCTGCGGCAACGGCTTCTCGGCTTACGCAGAAGCCTTTGCTGGCAAGCCTTTCGCGGCCGGCGCCGACGCGGCCATCATGCCGCACGCCGTGCAAATCGCCCGCCTCGGCGCGCGCCTGTTCGAACAAGGCCACGCCGTGCCCGCCGCGCAGGCGCAGCCGCTCTACCTGCGCAACAAGGTCGCGTACACGAAGGAAGAGCGCGCGGAAATGAAGGCGTCGCAGGCATGAAGCAGCAGGTATGGGATCTGGCGCGGCTGGTGTACGAGCCGATGCAGGAGGCGGATCTGGACGAAGTGGTCGCCGTGGAGCGCGCCGTGTATCCGCATCCGTGGACGCGCGCCAATTTTGCCGATTCGCTGTCCCAGGGCTACCAGGCATGGGTGCTGCGCGCGCAGGACCGTGAACTGCTTGGCTACTTCCTGATCATGGCCATTGTCGACGAGGCGCATTTGCTGAATGTGGCCGTGTCCGCGCCCTGGCAGGGCAAGGGCCTCGGGCGCTTCCTGCTGAACCAGTCGGTCGCGCTGGCGCGCGGACTGGGCATGGAGTCCATGCTGCTTGAGGTGCGACCGTCCAACGTGCGCGCGCTGCAGATTTACCAGCGCTATGGATTCAATGAAATCGGCCGCCGCAAGGGCTACTACCCCGCGGCCAACCAGACTCGCGAGGACGCAATCGTGATGCGTTACAGCCTATGAGCGGATTGCTGCCGCACCGCAGCGCGGTGTTTTTGGATGAAATGGGCGTGGGCGTGCAGTGGCGCCTGCGCAATCGGCCGGCCGCGGGGTATTCCGCCCCGGTCGATGCCGCGCTCGCCGACGCCACGCCCGCGCCCGTGACCACGGTCGCTGCTGCCGTCCCGCCGGCGCAACCCGCCGCCCAGTCCGCGCCGCCCGCCGCCCAGCCGACGCCCACCCCTGTGTCCGCGCCCGACGCCGAGTGGGACGGCGCCCTCGCGCAAGCCCGCGCCGCTGCGCCTGCACCCGATGCCGCGTTGGAAGACGCTCCGGCCGCGGCAAAGCCGTCCGCCGCCGCGCAAGCGCCGGATGCTGCGCGCCAGCCGTCGCCAGCGCGCACGCCAGCGCCCGAATCGGCGTGGGACGACGCGCCGCCTGTCGCGCCACGGCCGGAAGCGCAACCGCGGCCGATTGCGGCTGCACAGCCGCCGGCTGCTGCGCAGGCACGCGCTGACGCAGATCAGGCGGATGAACGGCAGCAGTCGCCAAAGTCGGATGATGCCTGGTTCGACGACGTGCCAGCAGCAGCCGCTCCGGTGCGCCGCCCGGCATTAAGCGGTCCAGTCACGGATGAAGAAATCGCGGCAATGGACTGGCCAACCCTGCAAGCCGCAGTAAAGGCGTGCACGCGCTGCGGCCTGTGCGAAACAAGAGAAGCCGCCGTCACGGGTAGGGGCGACGAGCACGCCACCTGGCTGGTGCTGGACAGCGCGCCAAACGCTGACGACGAAGAATACGCCGAGCCGATCACCGCCAAGCCCGGCAAACTCCTCGACAATATGCTGCGCGCCGTGAACCAGAGCACCGCCAGCGGCGCCTATGTGACCACGCTGGTGAAATGCCGTCCGAGCGACGACCGCGCGCCAACGCAGGAAGAGCTGCAAGCCTGCCGTCCCTACCTGCAACGCGAGCTGCAGCTCACGCAGGCCAAGGTGATCGTGGCGCTGGGACACGCAGCAGGCAAGGGCCTGCTGGGCGCCGCCGCGCGCGGCCGCATCATGATGCACGGCGAAACGCCGGTGGTGGCGACTTTCCACCCGGCCGACTTGCTCAATCGTCCCGAAGAAAAGGCCAAGGCATGGGCTGACCTTTGCCTGGCCAAGTCCGCCCATGCCGGACGCCGCTAAACAGGAACTCACCAACTACCAGGCGCGCTTCCGGCGCACATGGGGCCACCTGACGCGCCCCCATGTGCGCGCGCTGGCCTGGCTGCTCGACTCGCCCGACCTGCTGGATCGTCAAAGCCCCTACTGGCAAAACCAGATCGCCTCGCTCGGCCCCATCACGCCGCAGGTCGCGAACTGGCTGGCCGATCTCGACGCCGACCCGTCCCCGGTCGAGCTGGCGCTGGGCAGCCGCTTCTACTCGCGGCTTGGCCTGTACGCCGAAAAGCTGATGGCCTTCTATTTCGCCCACCAGGGCGTGCTGGCCGCGCACGGCCTGCAGGTCCGCACTGCGCGCAACGAAACCGTGGGCGAGTTCGACTTCCTGCTGCGCGAGGACGGCCGGCTGCGCCACATCGAATTCGCCACCAAGTTCTATCTGCTGGACGGCCCGCCCGACCCCGGCAATTTCAACCACCTTGTCGGCCCCAACCTCGCCGATACGCTGGGACTGAAGATGCGCAAGATCTTCGAGCACCAGCTGCAGCTGTCGCAGCACCCGGCCGCGTTGACCTTGCTGTCCGAGCCGGTTGCGCTGGCGCAGGCGCTGGTCAAGGGATGGCTGTTCTTTGAGGAGGGCAGGGAGTGGCGCATCGAGGGCGTATCGCCGGACCATTGCCGGGGACACTGGCGGACTTTGTCCGCGCAGGCCGCGGCGGCCGGCGAGCAGTTTGTGGTGATGCCACGGTTGCAGTGGCTTGCTCCGCTCAAGATTACCGCCGCCAGGCCGGCGCCCGACGCCACGCAACTTCCCCCGACACCCGCGCCGCTTTCGCGCGAGCTGCTGCTGCAGACGCTCGCGGAGAAATTTGCGGCCGACCCGTCGCCGGTCATGGTTGCGACCGTGGAGGAGGAGGGTGGTTGGCTGGTGGAGATCGAACGCTGTTTCGTCGTCCCCGACGATTGGCGCACCCGCGCGCAGGTGCGGCGCGAAAGCGGCGCGTTGCCAGGGTGATGCGGGCCCGACGCCGCGGACGGATCACAGACGGCGGATCAATGATCCGCCCTACAGCCCTTTGGCCTGATACGTCGTGGTGCAAATGGGGGAGCGTCCCATGAGGGACGTGTAGGGCGGATCATTGATCCGCCGTGTGTGCGCAGAGTTAGTGTTTGTGCTCGCCGATCAAGGCCAGCGAATCATGCTCCCGCTGATTCGCCGCATGAATACGCATGATCATCAACATGGTCCCGGCGACGAACAGCCCGAACAGCACAATGATGGCATTCAGATCGAGGTGCAGGCGCAGCATCAGCGAATACATCGCCAGCATCGTCAGGATCGACAGATTCTCGTTAAAGTTCTGCACAGCAATCGAATGTCCCGCGCTCATCAGCACGTGTCCGCGGTGCTGCAGCAGTGCGTTCATCGGCACCACAAAGAAGCCGGACAGCACACCGATCAGGATCAGCAGCGGATAGGCCAGGTACACGCTGTCAACCAGCACCATGCCCATCACAATCAGGCCCATGGCAATGCCCAGCGGGATCACCGTCAGTGACTTGCGCAGCGTGATGAAACGGGCCGACAGCGCCGCGCCCAGCGCCACGCCAATTGCCACCACGCCCACGGTGCTGGTTGCCTTGTCGAACGTCATATTGAGCGACTTCTTGGCCCACTCCAGCACGATCAGTTGCAGGGTGGCGCCGGCGCCCCAGAAGCAGGGTGGTCACGGCGAGGGAGATCTGGCCCAGCTTGTCCTTCCACAGGATCACGCAGCAGTTGGAAAAGTCGGTGATCAGCTTGAGTGGGTTGCGTTCCTGATGTTCGTAAACGCAACCGGTATCGGGAATCTTCAGGTTGAAAATGGCGGCCAGCACATAGGTCACGCCCACCACGCACAACGCAATTTCGGTGCTGGTGTTAATGCCGGTTTCGATATAAGGCACGTCGATTGCAAGCAGCGAAGCGGCGACTTTGCCGCTGACCAGCGCGCCGCCCATCACGGTGCCGAGAATAATCGATGTAACAGTCAGGCCCTCAATCCATCCATTTGCGGCAACAAGTTTCTCGGGTGGAAGTAATTCGGTCAGGATGCCGTATTTGGCCGGCGAATAAATGGCGGCGCCAAAGCCGACGACAGCATAAGCGGCCAATGGATGGATGTGCCAGAAAATCAGCGCGCAGCCCAGTATCTTGATCAGATTGGCGATGAACATCACCCGGCCCTTGGGCAAAGCGTCCGCGAAAGCCCCGACAAATGCGGCCAAAAGCACGTAAAAGAGCACAAAAGACAGCTTCAGCAGCGGCGTAATCCACGCCGGGGATTTCATGGAAACGAGCAGGTCGATCGCCACGAAAAGCAGAGCATTGTCTGCCAGCGACGAAAAAAACTGCGCTGCCATGATGGTGTAAAAACCACGATTCATTCTGGGGCCCGAAAACTTATCTCGGGATGCTTTATACCATGGAAAGGATGGTTTCCCAAGAAATCGGGAAGCTGTTAAGCGGACCCTAATGTAAAATGCGAACTTCCTTTTCAGCCCGGTTTTAAAGCATGCCAAGGCCAATTGAAGCACGCATCCACATTGACTCCATGAAACACAATCTGGCCCGTGCGCGCGCCTGTGCGCCGCTGTCCAAAACCTGGGCCGTGGTGAAGGCCAACGGCTACGGGCATGGCCTGGAGCGCGCCATGCGCGGCTTTGCCGATGCCGACGGACTGGCGCTGATCGAACCGGACAATGCGTTGCGCCTGCGCCAGCTGGGCTGGACCAAGCCCATCCTGCTGCTGGAAGGTTTCTTCGACGCGGCCGACGTGGAAATGATGGCCGAGCACGACATCAATGGCGCCGTCCACTGCAATGAGCAGATCGACATCCTGGAGTCGGCCCGCCTGCCGCGCGCCGTCAATGTGCACCTGAAAATCAACACGGGCATGAACCGCCTTGGTTTCAAGCCCGAAGCCTATGCCGCCGCTTACGAGCGCCTGCGCGCGCTGCCCCAGGTCGGCGAAATCACGCTGATGACGCACTTCGCCAACGCCGACGAGCGCGCTCATCCCTGCATGCCGATCGACGAACAGATCCGCCGCTTCCAGGCCGCTACCGCCGGCATTCCGGGCGAGCGCAGCCTGTCCAATTCGGCCGGCATTTTCCAGATGCCGGAGATGGGCGAGGCGTTGCCGAGCGACTGGATCCGCCCCGGCATCATGCTGTACGGCGGAACGCCCGGCGGCAAGACGGCCGAGGAATTCGGCCTGCTGCCGGCGATGACCCTGGCCAGCGAACTGATCGGCGTGCAGGACATCGCCCGCGGCGATTTCGTCGGCTACGGCAGTCGCTTCGAAGCCGAAGGCCCGATGCGCATCGGCGTGGTGGCCTGCGGCTATGCGGACGGCTATCCGCGCCACGCGCCGGTCGATACGCCGGTGCTGGTCAACGGCGTGCGCACCCGCATCGTGGGCCGCGTGTCGATGGACATGCTGACCGTCGACCTCGGCCCGGTGCCGGACGCGAAGGTTGGCAGCCCCGTGATCCTGTGGGGCAAAGGCTTGCCGATCGATGACGTGGCCACCGCTGCCGGCACCATCGGCTATGAGCTGATGTGTGCCGTGGCGCCGCGCGTGCGGGTGGTTGAGGCGTAAGACGATGGCAAAGGCAAAGACTAATTACACCTGCAGCGAGTGCGGCGGCGTGTCCAGCAAGTGGACGGGCCAGTGCTCGTCCTGCCAGCAGTGGAACACGATGGTGGAGACCGTTATCGAAAGCGCCGGCGTCAACCGCTTCTCGCAGACCCCGCAGTCGCTGGCGCAAACGGCGCCTGTGCTGTCGCTGCAGGATATCGAAGCGATGGACGTGCCGCGCTTCGGCACCGGCATCGAGGAATTCGACCGCGTGCTGGGCGGCGGCCTGGTGTCAGGTGGCGTGGTGCTGATAGGCGGCGATCCGGGCATCGGCAAGTCCACGCTGCTGCTGCAGGCGCTGGCGAATATGTCCCAGGTGAAGAGCGTGCTCTACGTATCCGGCGAAGAATCCGGCGCCCAGATCGCGCTGCGTGCCAAGCGCCTTGCCGTGGACGCCAAGGACTTGAAGCTGCAGGCTGAAATCCAGCTGGAGAAAATCCTCGGTACGCTGAACGAGCTGAAGCCGCAGGTTGCTGTAATCGACTCGATCCAGACCCTGTATTCGGACGCGCTGACTTCGGCCCCCGGTTCGGTGGCCCAGGTGCGGGAATGCGCGGCACAGCTGACCCGGATGGCGAAAATGACCGGCGTCACCATCATCCTCGTCGGGCACGTGACGAAAGAGGGTTCGCTGGCCGGCCCGCGCGTGCTGGAGCACATCGTGGATGCCGTGCTGTACTTCGAGGGTGATAACAATTCAAGCTTCCGCCTGATCCGCGCCATCAAGAACCGCTTTGGCGCTGTGAATGAGCTGGGTGTATTTGCAATGACGGAGAAGGGCCTGAAAGGCGTGTCGAATCCGTCGGCGTTGTTCCTGTCCCAGCACGACAGCCAGGTGCCGGGTTCGGTGGTGATGGTGACCCAGGAGGGCACGCGTCCGCTGCTGGTGGAAATCCAGGCACTGGTGGACGCCAGCCATCTGCCCAACGCGCGCCGGCTTTCCGTCGGCCTGGAGCAAAACCGCCTGGCGATGCTGCTGGCGGTGCTGCACCGTCACGCCGGGATCGCGGCCTTCGACCAGGATGTATTCATCAATGCGGTCGGCGGGGTGAAGATTACCCGAGCCGGCTGCCGACCTGGCCGTGCTGCTGGCGATTAACTCATCGATGCGCAACAAGCCGCTGCCGCGCGGGTTCGTGGTGTTTGGCGAAGTGGGCCTGGCCGGTGAAATCCGCCCGGCGCCGCGGGGCCAGGAGCGCCTGCGCGAAGCGGCAAAATTGGGATTTTCGGTAGCAATGATCCCGAAAGCCAACGCGCCCAAGCAGCCGATCGAGGGCATGACCATCATCCCGGTCGAGCGTATCGACGATGCCTTCAGCCGGTTACGCGAACTGGACTTAACTTGATCCCTATCAAGTTTGAATGCGCAGTACAATATTACACTTTTGAGAAACATTGGAAGAAGTGAAATGTTGGTCGATAGCAGGCAAGGGGCGCGCAAAATCCTGCGCGTAAAAGCGATGATCGTGATGGACGGCGCTGGCCCGGCCCATGCGCGGACGTTTGATCTCGGCCTGGCCGGGATGTCGCTGACCTCGGAGAGCAGGGTGATCATTGGCCAGACGGGCCAGATCGTGTTTGAAATGCTGGTGGATGGTAAGCCGCAGCTGGTTAGCGTGCGCGGCAAGGCTACCCACTGCATTTTCAGCGGCGACGAGTTCAAGTTGGGATTCACTTTCCTGCCGCTGGACAATGACGCCGCCGGCGCCATCACCAAATTCATGCGGTAATTACTGGTTTATTTCGCGCTTTGATTACCGGGGTTATACTGGACAATGATGTAATCCTGTCCAGTATTGAAGCCATGAACAACGTCAGTAATCTACTCAACGCGACCTACGGTAACACCGGCGCTGCCGGGCTATCCACTTCGCTGTCGCCCACGGTGGCGGCGCGCGTCGAGCAAGCCCTGGCCAGCCAGAAGGGCGTGGTCAACAAGCTGAACACCAGCCTGGCCAGCAGCCAGGCCAGGCTGTCCGGACTGGGGCAGCTGCAGAGTGCGCTGTCCGTGTTCCAGGGTATTGCCGACAGCCTCGCTGGCACCGGGCTCAGCACGAGCGCCAGCGTGTCAACCAAGGGCGTGCTGGGCGCGGCCACTTCGGCCAGCGCCAAGGCCGGCACTTACAAGATCGAAGTCAGCCAGCTGGCGCAGGGGCAGATCCTCAATGGCGCCGTGCTGGCTTCGGCGGACACGAAAGTCGGCACGGGCGGCGCCGCCGCCATTAAGGTTGGCGACAAGACGATCACCATCGACAGCCGCAACGACACCCTGAGCGGCATTGTGGGCGCGCTGAAGGATGCGGGCCTTGACGCCAGCGTCGTCAAGGCCGGCACCGGCTATGCGCTGCAAGTGCGCAGCGCGAGCGGTGAAGCGAACAGCCTGAAGTTCAGCGTGACCGGCGATGCGGGCGTGAAGAACCTGTTTAATAATCTCACGCAGAGCCAGGCGGCGCAGGATGCCGTGCTGACCGTGGACGGCAAGGAAGTTCGCAGCGCAGATAACGCGGTGGAAAGCGTTATTCCGGGCGTCACGCTCAATCTGCAAGGGAAGGGCAAAGCCGACGTTGCTATCAGCACGGACAGCGCCCAGATCGCTAAAAACGTCAGCGCCTTCGTGGCCGGCTTTAACGCGCTGGGCGACAAGCTGGCCGCGCTGCAGAAGGGTGACCTGAAGGGCGACACGGCCCTGAACCAGGCCGCCAGCCAGCTCGAACAACTGGTCAGGACGGGCGGCGGCACCTCGGCCGCCAAGCTGGCCGAGGCTGGCCTGACCTTCGAAGGCGGCAAGCTCCAGCTGGATGAGAAGAAGCTGAACGCGGCCGTGGCGGCCGATCCGGAAGGCGTGGCGAAGCTGTTCACCAATGAGGGCAGGGGGATCGCCGACCAGCTCGACAAGAAAATCGATGCGCTGACGGGCAGCAGTGGTGTGATCCGCCGTGAGGCCACCCAGGTCGGCAAGGAAGTGGCGTCGTTGAATTCGAAGAAGACCCAGTTGGCGCAGGCGCTCACGGTGCAGGCGCAGGCGCTGGCGCAGCTATATACCCAGGAGGAGGCGCAGGGCTCGGATTCCGGGCTGCTGGGCTTGCCCGGCTATACGGGCGGGGCGCGGTCGCTGTTTGATTTCTTTGCGTGAGCTAACGACTGCGGTGAGACGGCGGATCAATGATCCGCCCTACGCTGTGCTGAACAGTCCGCTCACCAATGGCGTGTAGGGCGGATCATATGGGGGCGCCTAGCCCCGCCGCATTTGTGCAGACCGGGGAAAATCGAAAAGGCCCCGCCGGCCGAAATGGCTGCGGAGCCTGGCTTCATGGAAGCGCTATTCTACTCGTGGTAGCGGTCGACCAGCTTGTGATGTCCTCCACGGGATTCGGACACAATTTCATACGCAATCAACGCGATCATTGCCCCGAAGATCCCCAGAGTAAACAGGGTCCACATAGCAATCCAGCTGCCGTTGCCGGTAGCTGCTCCTCAGTTGATACAACTAAAATTTAGCAGGCAAAGAAGCAATTTCAAGCACGGGCGTGCTGAAGTCACTTCACGAGATCGGCCTGCATGACCGCTTTCAGGTAGAGGGTGCTCGGATCGTCGGTTTCGCGCATCACAAACCACCAGGCCGCGCCTTTCTTCATTTCCCAGTCCTGCTCTTCGCCCGTCAACAGCAGCGAAGCGACCTGGCCCAGGGTAGGCTGGTGGCCGACGATCAGCACGGCTTCCTTGGAATTTGGCCAGTTGGCCGCCTTCAGGATGTCTTCCGGATCAGCATCCGGCGCGAGATCGGGATGGGTCTTGTACTTGCGGCCCAGGCCCTCGGCCGTCTGTACCGTACGCACCGCCGGGCTGACCAGCACACGGCAGGATTCCGGCAGCTGGGAATCCAGCCACTGGCCCATGCGGCGTGCCTGTTTCTGGCCCTTGGGCGTAAGGGCACGTTCCATATCGGGCAAATCAGGCCCGCCCGGCTCCGCTTCTGCGTGCCGCCACAAGATCAGGTCCATACGACGTCCTCCCATATGCAGACTCTCAATCGGCGGCCTGGACGGCCGGACTGCCCAAGGTCTCCATCAGGTGCTGCTGGGCGCTGAACGCTCTTTTGCTTGCCGCGCGCTTTGCGGCGCTGGTAGTGGCCGTCAGGTTCAAGCTCCCACGTATTGGAGTTGTCCTTCAGGTAAGGGTTCAAACCTTCCGCAAGTACGCGGCGCTTCAGGCGCCGGTCAAGGACCGGGAATGCCACCTCGATGCGTCGCAGCAGGTTGCGGTTCATCCAGTCCGCGCTGGCCAGGTAGATATCGTGCGCCAGGTCGTTGCGGAAGTAATAAATTCGGCTATGTTCCAGGAAGCGCCCAATGATCGAGCGCACCCGGATGTTTTCCGATAGCCCCGGCACGCCCGGCTTCAGCGTGCATGCGCCGCGCACAATCAGGTCGATCTTCACGCCATCCCTGGAGGCGGCGTACAGGGCGCGGATAACGGGTTCGTCCGTCAATGCATTGATTTTAGCGATAATCCGCGCCGGACGCCCGCTCTTTGCGATTTTTGCCTCATTTTTGATGGCTTTGATGATTTCCGCCTGGAGCGAGAAGGGCGCCAGCCACAAGTAGTTCATTTTTTGCGGCTTGGCCAGGCTGGTCAGGTGCATGAACACCTCGTTGACGTCGCGCCCCATGGCCGGATCGCAGGTGATCAGGCCGAAATCGGTATACAGCTTGGTGGTCGTCGGATGGTAGTTGCCAGTGCCGAGGTGGGCGTAGTAAGCCAGTCCGCCTTCTTCGCGGCGGATCACGAGGGCGATCTTGGCGTGGGTTTTCAGCCCCACGACGCCGTACACCACCTGAGCGCCGGCCTGTTCCAGCTTGTCCGCCCAATTGATATTGGCTTCTTCATCGAAGCGCGCCATCAGTTCCACCACCACCGTTACTTCCTTGCCGCTGCGGGCTGCCGCAATCAGGCATTCCATCAGGTCGGAGTTCATGCCGGTGCGGTAGACGGTCTGTTTGATCGCCACCACGGCCGGGTCGGCCGCCGCGCTGCGGATGAAGTCGATAACCGTCTGAAAACTTTGATAAGGGTGGTGCAGCAGCACGTCGCCCTGGCGCACGGTGGAGAAAATATCGGCGCCGATAGTCTTGCTCAGCACGCCCGGCACGAAGGGCGGCCAGCGCAGTTCGGGCTTGCGTGACTGGTCGATGATTTCATTCAGGCGGCCCAGGTTCACGGGGCCGTCCACCTGATACAGGCGGGTCTGGTCGAGGCTGAACTGGTCGAGCAGGAATTGCGAGAGCTCCGGCGGGCAGTTTTTCGCCACTTCCAGGCGCACCGACGTGCCGAACTGGCGGCCCTGCAGTTCGCCCTTCAGGGCCTGGCGCAGGTTCTTCACTTCATCCTCATCCACCCACAGGTCGGAATCGCGGGTCACCCGGAACTGGGAATAGGCCAGCACTTCACGGCCGACGAACAGATCGGATATATGCGCGTGAATAATAGAGGAGAGCAGGCAGAAGGATGTACCGTTCGGCGACAGGTGCTCCGGCAGGCGGATCACGCGCGGCAGCACACGCGGCGCTTTCACGATGGCGATTGCCGTGCCGCGGCCGAAGGCGTCCTTGCCGCTCAGGGCGACGATGAAATTAAGACTTCTTGTTTACGACTTGCGGGAAAGGGTGGGCCGGATCGAGGCCGATGGGGGTGAGCAGGGGACGGACTTCGCGTTCGAAGTAATCCTTGACCCAGGCACGCTGCGCTTCGTTGCGCTCGCTGTGCCGCACTATATTAATTCCGTGCGCCTTCAGTTCAGGCAGGACGGTGGTGTTCAGGAGTTCATACTGGCGCCGCACCAGGGCGTGGCATTCTTCGCTGACCTTGGCCAGGTTTGCCTGCAGGGCGGGGTGTTCGGCCAGGTCGCCGTCCACACTCGCCGCCGCCAGCAGGCTGGCAACCCGTACTTCAAAGAATTCATCCAGGTTGCTGCTAACAATGCATAAATAGCGCAGACGTTCAAGCACGGGGATCGAAGTATCCTCGGCCTGGGCCATCACGCGACGGTTAAATGCTAACTGCGAGATTTCACGATCGAGGAAGATCGCCTGTTTGGCCGCTTCTGCACGGATTTCAGGTTTCATTGTGCTTATCATTTTCTTACTGTTTCATTGGCCTCATTGTAGTGTAATAATGTTATGTGACAGGTTTATGACGAGCGGGAAATGAATTTCATCGATGTCATAAAGCTGTAATATTCAGGTCATACACTGCGCAGCATTCAAACCCCAACCCCTAGAGGATCTTTGATTATGCGTATGAAACAGTTGTTGACCTCCTTCGTTGTTGGCGCCTCCGCGGCAATGACGTTCGCTACCGCTTTTGCGGCGGATATGACCGGTGCAGGCGCAACTTTCCCCTATCCAATCTACGCCAAGTGGGCTGAAGCCTACAAAGCAAGCAGCGGCAACGGCCTGAACTACCAGTCCATCGGCTCCGGCGCCGGCATCAAGCAGATCAAGGCCAAGACCGTCGATTTCGGTGCTTCCGACATGCCTCTGAAGGCGGAAGAACTGGAAGCGGACGGCCTGATGCAGTTCCCTGCAATCATGGGCGGCGTGGTAACCGTAGTCAACCTGGACGGTATCGCTCCAGGCCAGCTGAAGCTGACCGGTCCGGTTGTTGCCGACATCTACCTGGGCAAGATCACCAAGTGGAACGATGCTGCCATCGCTTCCCTGAACCCTGGCGTGAAGCTGCCGGCCGACGAAATCACCGTGGTGCACCGCGCTGACGGCTCCGGCACTTCCTTCCTGTTCACCGACTTCCTGTCCAAGACCAACCCTGAGTTCAAGAGCAAGATCGGCTCCGGCACCGCTGTGAAGTGGGCTACCGGCGTGGGTGGCAAGGGCAACGAAGGCGTGGCCGCCAACGTGCAGCGTATCAAGGGCGCGATCGGCTACGTTGAGTGGGCTTACGCCAAGAAGAACAAGATGGCTCACACCCAGCTGAAGAACAAGGATGGCGTGTTCCTGCAGCCGGATGATGACAACTTCAAGGCCGCTGCCGCCAACGCGGAATGGACCAAGACGCCAGGCTTCGGCGTAGTGCTGACCGACCAGGCTGGCAAGCAGTCCTGGCCGATCACCGGCGTGTCCTTCATCCTGATGCACAAGCAGCAGGCTGACGCAGCCAAGGGCAAGGAAGTTGTGAAGTTCTTCGACTGGGCCTTCAAGAACGGCGGCGCCGCTGCTACCGAACTGGACTACGTTCCAATGCCTGCTTCCGTGGTCAAGCTGGTCCAGGATTCCTGGAAAGCTAACCTGAAGGATGCTTCTGGCAAGGCAATCTACTAATCTGCCCAACCCCTCGCCCGCGCCAGCCGGCGAGGGGGTTAGCCGGGAAGTCCAGTGCAGGGCTTCCCGGCTAGCCTACATTTATAAGAAAATCTCATGAGTGCAGATATCTCCTCTCCCACTATCTCCGTTCCGGAGCCGGCCATGAGCGACAACGCCCAGACCGCAGCCATGCATTCGATCATGCGCAAGCAGCGCATGCAGGACTTCATCTTCCACAAGGTGACGATGCTGTTCGCGCTGTCGGTGCTGTTCGTCCTGGTCGGCATCATCATTTCCCTTTTCATCGGCGCAGTACCGGCGCTCAAGGAATTCGGGCCGGCTTTCATCACCACCGTCGAGTGGGACCCGGTCAATGACCAGTATGGCGCGGCAATCGCCATTGTCGGCACCCTGGTGACCTCCGGCATCGCGCTGCTGATCGCCTTCCCGGTCAGCTTCGGCATTGCCCTGTTCCTGACCGAGATCTGCCCGGTCTGGCTGCGCCGCCCGCTGGGTACCGCAGTAGAACTGCTGGCAGGCGTGCCGTCCATCATTTACGGCATGTGGGGCTTGTTCGTGTTTGCGCCGATGTTCGGCGACTACGTTCAGCCGCTGCTGAAGAACTCCCTGGGCCAGCTGCCGTGGATCGGCGTGATCTTCCAGGGCCCGACCATGGGCATCGGCATCCTGACCGCCGGCCTGATCCTGGCAGTGATGATCATCCCCTTTATCTCCTCCGTGATGCGCGACGTGTTCGAGATCGTGCCGGCCGTGCTGAAGGAATCCGCTTACGGCCTGGGCTGCACCCGCTGGGAAGTGGTGCGCAAGATCGTGCTGCCGTACACCAAGACCGGGGTGGTGGGCGGCGTCATGCTGGGCCTGGGCCGCGCCTTGGGCGAGACCATGGCCGTGACCTTTGTGATCGGTAACGCCAACAAGCTGAGCGCCTCGGTGTTCGCGCCGGGTAACTCGATCGCCTCCACTCTGGCCAATGAATTTGCCGAAGCATCCACGCCGCTGCACGTGTCCTCGCTGTACACCCTGGCGCTGATCCTGTTCGTGATTACCTTTATCGTCCTGTCCGCCGCGAAGCTGATGTTGACGGGTATGTCGCGCAAGGAGGGCGTGAAATGATGAATACCAATAATCCTGTTTATCGCAAGCGCCTGCTGACCCACCGTATCGGCATCGCCCTGTCCGTCGGCGCCATGGCCTTCGGTATCCTGATGTTGCTCTGGATCCTGGCCACGCTGCTGATTCATGGTTTCTCGGCCCTGAGCGGCGCCATGTTTACCGCCACCACGCCCGCACCGGGCAGCGAAGGCGGCGGCCTGATGAATGCAATCGCCGGCTCGCTGATGATGGTGGGACTGTCCACGCTGGTGTCGACCCCGATCGGCATCCTGGCCGGCATTTACCTGGCCGAGTATGGCGAAGAGAACAAGGTCGCCCAGGTGACCCGCTTCGTGACCGACATCATGCTGTCCGCACCGTCGATCGTGATCGGCCTTTTCGTGTACGCCTTCTATGTGGCGAACGTGAAGCACTTCTCGGGCTACGCCGGTTCGATCGCGCTGTCCCTGATCGCGATTCCGGTCGTGGTGCGCACCACCGACAATATGCTGCGCCTGGTGCCGAATTCGCTGCTGGAAGCGGCCTTCGCACTCGGCGCGCCGCGCTGGAAAGTGGCCATGCTGGTGCGCCTGCGCGCCGTGACGGCGGGCGTGGTGACCGGCGTGCTGCTGGCCGTGGCCCGGGTGTCCCGGCGAGACCGCTCCGCTGCTGTTCACCGCCCTGAACAACCAGTTCTTCAGCGCCGACATGAACCAGCCGCTGGCCAACCTGCCGGTAGTGATCTACCAGTTCGCCATGAGCCCGTACGACAACTGGCGCGCCCTGGCATGGGGTGGCGCACTGCTGGTGACCTTCAGCGTGCTTGGCCTGAACATCCTGTCGCGCACCGTATTTGCCCAGAAAGCGCCGAAATAATTAACGAGCAAAGATCATGACCCAAGCAAGCAAAATCATTGAAATCTCCGGCCTGAACTTCTACTACGGTAAGACGCGCAGCCTGCACAATGTGAACCTGGACATCCATGAGAAGAAGGTGACTGCCTTCATCGGCCCGTCCGGCTGCGGCAAATCGACCCTGCTGCGCACCCTGAACCGCATGTATGACTTGTATCCGGGCCAGCGCGCCGAGGGCAGCATCGCCTACCGCGGCCGCAATATCCTGGAGCCGGGCCTGGATGTGAACATGCTGCGCGCAAAAGTCGGCATGGTGTTCCAGAAGCCGACCCCGTTCCCGATGTCGATTTACGATAACATCGCGTTCGGCGTGCGCCTGTACGAAGACCTGTCCAAGGGCGAGATGGACGAGCGCGTTGAATGGGCGCTGAAGAAGGCGGCCCTGTGGACCGAAGTGAAGGATAAGTTGAACAAGAGCGGCCTGTCGCTGTCCGGCGGCCAGCAGCAGCGCCTGTGCATCGCGCGCGGCGTGGCGGTGAAGCCGGATGTGCTGCTGCTGGACGAACCAACGTCCGCACTGGACCCGATCTCCACCTCGAAAGTGGAAGAACTGATCAGCGAACTGAAACTGGACTACACGATCGCGATCGTGACCCATAATATGCAACAGGCGGCCCGCTGCTCGGACTACACGGCATATATGTACCTGGGCGAGCTGGTGGAGTTCGGCGAGACGGACCAGATCTTCATGAATCCGGCCCGTAAGGAAACGCAGGATTATATTACCGGCCGATTCGGTTAAGCCAACGGCACGCAAGCACGGCGGATCAATGATCCGCCCTACGCCGTGTAGCTGACCGTGATTTACCTGATCCGCCGCGACCGGCCCGTAACGTTTAATACAAATAGAAATCTCAATGGAGAGATAGCCATGATGGGCGAACATTCTAGCAAGCAGTACGATCACGAACTGGAAGCGATCCGCTCCAAAGTCCTGCTGATGGGCGGCATCGTCGAGACCCAGTTCCTGGACGCGATGACCTGCTTCCGTATCGGTAACTCCGAACGTGCCGACCGCGTGATCCGCGAAGACGACAACGTGAACCAGCTGGAAGTGCAGCTGGACGACCAGTGCAGCCACCTGATCGTGCGCCGCCAGCCGACCGCCAACGACCTGCGCACCGTGATGGCCACCATCAAGGTGATCACGGACCTGGAACGCATCGGCGACGAAGCGGCCAAGATCGCGCGCACCTCCAAGAGCCTGCATGGCCGCGGCGCCGTGACTGTCAACCACTACGAGATGGTGCGCAGTATCGCCAACGCCACCAGCGACCTGCTGCACGACGCGCTGGACGCGTTTGCCCGCAACGACGGCAAGCAAGCCCTCCAGCTGATCGCGCAGGACGCCATCATCGACCACGAATTCCGCACCATCATGCGTAACCTGATTACCTTCATGATGGAAGATCCGCGCACGATTTCGGCCGCGCTTGATACGATGTGGGTGGCGAAGGCCATCGAGCGCATCGGCGACCACGCCAAGAACATCGCCGAATACGTGATCTATGTCGTGGAAGGCAAGGATATCCGCCACAGCCGCGCTGCCGTGGACGCACAGACTGAGGCCAGCCCAGAGTAAAGCAAGCAATGGCATCCGATAAGACGACTGTATTGATTGTCGAAGATGAACCGGCAATCGTTGAACTGGTAACTTTCTCGCTGCGCGAAGCGGGCTGGAACTGTGTCTCGGTGCAGCGCACGCAGGAAGCCTGGGAGTATATGCAGACCCGGACCCCGCAGCTGGTGCTGCTGGACTGGATGCTGCCCGACCAGAGCGGCCTGCGCCTGCTGGCCCGTATCCGCGGCGACCGCCACTTCGGCAATGTGCCGGTGATCATGCTCACCGCGAAGAGCATGGAAGAGGACAAGCTGGCAGGCCTGAACAGCGGCGCCGACGACTACATCACCAAGCCGTTCTCGCCGCGCGAGCTGCTGGCCCGTTCCCGTGCGCTGCTGCGCCGCAAGAGCCCGGAGCTGGCGGAGACGCTGATGAAGGCCGGTCCCGTCACGCTGGACCCGGTCAGCTGCACCGTATCGCTGAACGACAGCAAGATCGACATCGGCCACGCCGAGTACAAGCTGCTGAAGTTCTTCCTGGCCCACCCGGAGCGCGTATTCTCGCGCAGCCAGTTGCTGGACAAGGTGTGGGGTGACCACGTGGTAATCGAGGAACGCACGGTCGACGTGCATGTGCTGCGCCTGCGCAAGGCGCTGAAAGAGGCTGAACACCTGATCCGCACGGTGCGCAGTGTCGGCTACATGCTGTCCGAGAAATCATGAATCCACTCGTCGTGTTCTGGGTGCCCGTCGCCTTGCGGCTGGGCTTCCTGTTGGCAGGCGCCGCTTTGGCCGCCTGGCTGTTCGGCGTCTCCGCCGGCATTTTCGTCATCATCGCCGGCTTGCTGGCGGCCGTGTTCACGCAGCTGCGCTACCTGTACCAGGCCAGCCAGTGGCTGGACAACCCGCAAAGCGGCCGCCTGCCCGATGGCTGGGGCGAGTGGACGGGCGTGTTCGCGCGCCTGTACCGCCTGCGCCGCGACGATGAAAAGAACCAGGCCGAGCTGACCGAATGGCTGGCCCGCTTCCGCCAGGCCATGCACCTGCTGCCGGACGGCGTGGTGATCATGGACGACGTGCTCTTCCTCGAATGGTGCAATCCGGCCGCCGAGGAACACCTGGGCCTGCGCCATGACCGCGACAAGGGCATGCGCGTGACCAACCTGGTGCGCAGCCCGGACTTCATGGATTACCTGATCCTGGGCCGCTACGAGCAGCCGCTGACCCTCAGCTTCCGCGAGCGCAAGCTGATCGTTCACATCATCCCGTTCGAGAACCGCCGCCAGATTCTCGTCACCCACGACATCACGGAAACCCAGCGCGCCGAAATGATGCGCCGCGACTTCATCGCCAACGCTTCGCACGAACTGCGCACGCCGCTGACCGTGATCGTGGGCTTCCTGGAGATCGCCGCGTCGATGGACCTGGATGCGGAAACCCGCGCCGCCCACCTGAAGCTGATGATGGAGCAGGGCCACCGCATGCAGCACCTGATCGAGGACATGCTGACCCTGTCGCGCCTGGAATCGGTCGACCACCCGGTGCGCCCGGAGCATGTGGACGTGGCCAAGCTGATGGAGCAGATCCTGCACGAGGGCAGGGCGCTTTCCGGCGGCAAGCACACCATCACGCTGGAAGTGAAGGGCGGCGATGTGATGGGCAGTTCGGACGAATTGCACAGCGCCTTCGGCAACCTGGTGTCCAACGCCGTGCGCTATACGCCGGCCGGCGGCGAGATCCGCATCCGCTGGGAAGATACGGCCACCGGCGTCCAGTTCCAGGTGCAGGATACGGGCATCGGCATCAGCCCCGAACACATTTCGCGCCTGACCGAGCGCTTCTACCGCGTGGACAAGAGCCGTTCGCGCGAGACGCAGGGCACCGGCCTGGGCCTGGCCATCGTCAAGCACGTGCTGCTGCGCCACAGCGGCAAGCTGACCATCACCTCGGAAGCGGGCCACGGCAGCAGCTTTACCGTCAGCCTGCCGAAGTCCACCTCCAACGCGCCGCAGCCTGCAGAAGCGCTGCCAGCCCCGCGCGCGGCGTGATGACTCTCTGGATGCGTTACAATCTGCACGCTCAAACCGTGCAGACCCGTAACCATCCATGTATTTGAAACGTTTCACCCTGGCCGCGCTGGCAGCCCTGGCGCTGGCCGGATGCCAGACAACTCCTGTCGCTCCCACCCAGCCTGCCGTCTCCGGCCAGCCTGGCGCATCGGCGCCGGCTCCCGGCACGCCTGGCCTGCCCAATGACGGCGCTGCGCCCGTGCAGCCGCCGGTCGTGCAGGCTCCGCCTCCCGTCCCGCAACGCAAAGTCCGGATCGGCCTTGCCCTGGGCGGCGGCGCCGCGCGCGGCTTCGCCCATATCGGCGTGATCAAGGCCCTGGAAGCGCAGGGCATCGTGCCGGACATCGTGGTCGGCACCAGCGCTGGCAGCGTGGTGGGCGCCCTTTACGCGGCCGGCAATAACGCCAGCACCCTGCAGAAGATGGCCTACGACATGGACGAATCGGCCATTTCCGACTGGGCGCTGCCCCTGTTCGGCAAATCCTCCGGCGTGCTGAAAGGCGAGGCCCTGCAAGCCTATGTGAACAAGGCGGTCAACCACCGCACCATCGAGAAGCTGAAGATTCCCTTCGGCGCCGTTGCTTTCCGACCTGAAGACGGGGCAGCCCATCCTGTTCCAGCGCGGGAATACCGGCATGGCCGTGCGCGCCAGTTCCGCCGTGCCGGGCGTGTTCCAGCCGGTGACGATCTCCGGCCATACCTACGTCGACGGTGGCCTGGTGGCGCCCGTGCCGGTGCGCTTTGCGCGTGAAATGGGCGCGGAGTTCATCATCGCCGTGAACATTTCGACCCAGGCCGAGGCCCAGGCCACGAATTCCTCGCTGGAAGTGATCATGCAAACCTTCTCCATCATGGGGCAGCGCATCAACCAGCTCGAGCTGCGCGATGCGGACATCGTGATCCAGCCGCCGCTGGGCAAGATGGGTTCCAGCGATTTCAATAACCGCGCGGTCGCCATGCAGGCCGGCGAGCGCGCCACCATGGCCGTGATGGCCCAACTCAAGCAAAAACTGAAGGCGCGCCGTGAGCAGCCTGCGGTGCAATAAGGAAGAATAGCAATGCAAACCAAGCCGTACCTGACCCTGGAAGACGTGAAAAAGATTGCCGCCGGCTGCGAAGCCGAAGCCAAGGCGAACAATTGGGCCGTGAGCTTCGCCATCTGCGACGATGGTGGCCACCTGCTGTGGTTCCAGCGCCTGGATGGCGCGGCGCCGATGTCTTCGCATATCGCCCCGTCGAAAGCGCGCACGTCTGCACTGGGCCGCCGCGAATCGCGCATCTATGAAGAAATCATCAACAACGGCCGTACTTCCTTCCTCAGCGCCCCTGGCGTGGAAGGCATGCTGGAAGGCGGTGTGAATATCGTCATCGACGGCCATACCGTGGGCGCTGTGGGCGTGTCCGGCGTGAAGTCGACCGAAGACGCGCAGATCGCCAAGGCCGGCATCGCCACCCTGGGCTGATCCGCCGCCCTTCGCTCGCCGCCGCCATGGACCTGCTGCTCGTCTCCGCCGCGCCCGCCGATGCCGAGGGCCTCTTCGCCTTCGAGCTGGCGAACCGGGCGTGGTTCGAGCACTGGGTCGTGCCGCGCTCACCGTCTTTCTATTCGCTGGCCGCCGTAACCGGGTCCCTGGTGCTGGCCCAGCGCGAGCGCGAGATGGACCTGTCGCACCAGTACCTGTTGAAACAGGATGGCGAAATTATCGGTCGCGTCAACCTCACTGGCGTCCAGCGCGTGGCCTTCAACAAGGCCACCCTGGGCTACCGCATCGGCCAGCAGCATGCAGGGAAGGGCGTCGCCTCGCGCGCCGTCGCCCTGATGCTGGAGGAAGCCTTCGGCAAGCTGGGATTCTGGCGCATTGAGGCCAATTCACGGCCCGAAAACGCCGCTTCCGTGCGCGTCCTGCAGCGCAACGGCTTCCTCGAATACGGCCGCGCCACCCGCAGCATGCAGCACAAGGGCGAATGGTTCGATCAGATTCTGTTCGAGCGCCACCGCGATACCTGAAACCACAAGCCTGAAACAGGTGGCTGCCACGCCGTGGCTGCCACCAGCCTTATGCCTTGGGTTGGGATTGTCGAACGGGCGAGAATGGGTTATAATTCAAAGGTTTAGCCAATTACTATTCGACCGTAGCGCCTACCCCTCATCCCATCATCATCTGACCCGCAAGCCCGGCGAATGCGCCCGGATTCGCTGTGGGTCGTCTGAGTGGCGCCGCTACGGTAACTTTACAGGAGTTGCCCTTGCCGCCATTTTTTTCTGGCCCAGCCGTTCCAGCCATTCTGGCCCTCGCTGACGGAACTATCTTCAAAGGATTTTCCATCGGTGCTGCCGGCCATACGACGGGCGAAGTCGTTTTCAACACGTCCATCACCGGCTATCAGGAAATCCTGACCGATCCGAGCTACAGCCGCCAGATCGTCACCCTGACCTATCCGCATATCGGTAACTACGGTGTCAATGTTGAAGACATCGAAGCGACCAAAGTCCACGCCGCAGGCCTGATCATCCGCGATCTGCCGCTGCTGGCATCGAATTTCCGTTCCCACCAGTCGCTGGCCGACTACCTGAAGGCCGAGAACATCGTCGCCATCGCCGGTATCGACACCCGCAAGCTGACCCGCATCCTGCGCGAAAAGGGCGCGCAGGCCGGCGCCATCCTCACGGGCACCCAGGGCAATGAGCCATCCGTCACGCAAGCGATTGAACTGGCGCGCAACTTCCCTGGCCTGAACGGTATGGACCTGGCCAAGGTCGTGACCACCCCCTCCATCTTCGAATGGAACGAAACCGAGTGGGAGCTGGGCAAAGGCTACGGCAAGGTGGAAGATCCCAAGTTCCACGTGGTCGCCTATGACTTCGGCGTGAAGCGCAACATCCTGCGCATGCTGGCCCAGCGCGGCTGCAAGGTCACCGTGGTGCCGGCGCAGACCAGCGCCGCCGACGTGCTGGCCCTGAACCCGGATGGCGTGTTCCTCTCCAACGGTCCCGGCGACCCTGAGCCATGCGATTACGCGATCGCGGCCACGAAAGAATTCCTGGCGAAGAAGGTCCCGACCTTCGGCATCTGCCTCGGCCACCAGATCATGGCGCTGGCTTCCGGCGCCAAGACGCTGAAGATGAAGTTCGGCCACCACGGCGCCAACCACCCGGTGCAGGACCTGGACAGCAAGAAGGTGATGATCACCTCGCAGAACCACGGTTTCGCCGTGGATGCGGATACGCTGCCGGCCAACTGCCGCGTGACCCACGTGTCGCTGTTCGACGGCTCGCTGCAAGGCTTCGCCCGTACCGACACGCCGGCCTTCTGCTTCCAGGGCCACCCTGAAGCATCGCCCGGCCCGACCGACGTCGCCTACCTGTTTGACCGCTTCATCACGATGATGGAAGCCGCGGAGAAGAAATAAAAATGCCAAAACGTACAGACATTAAAAGCATCCTGATTATTGGCGCCGGTCCGATCATCATCGGCCAGGCGTGCGAGTTCGACTACTCCGGCGCGCAAGCCTGCAAGGCACTGCGCGAAGAGGGCTACAAGGTCATCCTGGTGAACTCCAACCCGGCGACCATCATGACCGACCCGGAAATGGCGGACGTGACCTATATCGAGCCGATCACCTGGCAGGTCGTCGAGCGCATCATCGCCAAGGAAAAGCCGGACGCGATCCTGCCGACCATGGGCGGCCAGACCGCGCTGAACTGCGCGCTGGACCTGCACCGCAACGGCGTGCTGGACAAGTACAAGGTTGAACTGATCGGCGCCACTCCGGAAGCCATCGACAAGGCCGAAGACCGCGCCAAGTTCAAGGAAGCGATGACCAAGATCGGCCTCGGTTCGGCACGTTCCGGCGTGGCCCACTCGATGGAAGAATCGTGGGCCGTGCAGAAGGAAGTGGGCTTCCCGACCATCATCCGTCCGTCCTTCACCATGGGCGGCAGCGGCGGCGGCATCGCCTACAACGAAGAAGAATTCGAAGCGATCTGCAAGCGCGGCCTGGAAGCCTCGCCGACCAATGAGCTGCTGATCGAAGAGTCGCTGCTGGGCTGGAAAGAGTACGAGATGGAAGTGGTGCGCGACAAGGCGGACAACTGCATCATCGTGTGCTCGATCGAAAACCTGGACCCGATGGGCGTGCACACCGGCGACTCCATCACCGTCGCGCCGGCGCAGACGCTGACCGACAAGGAATACCAGATCATGCGCAACGCCTCGCTGGCCGTGCTGCGCGAGATCGGCGTGGACACCGGCGGCTCCAATGTGCAGTTCTCGATCAACCCGAAAGACGGCCGCATGATCGTCATCGAGATGAACCCGCGCGTGTCCCGTTCCTCGGCACTGGCATCGAAGGCCACCGGCTTCCCGATCGCCAAGGTGGCAGCGAAACTGGCCGTGGGCTTCACGCTGGATGAACTGCGCAACGAAATCACCGGCGGTGCAACCCCGGCCTCCTTCGAGCCTTCGATCGACTACGTCGTGACCAAGGTGCCGCGCTTCGCCTTCGAGAAATTCCCGGTTGCCGACGACCGCCTGACCACCCAGATGAAGTCCGTGGGTGAAGTGATGGCCATCGGCCGTACCTTCCAGGAATCCTTCCAGAAAGCCCTGCGTGGCCTGGAAGTGGGCGTGGATGGCCTGAACCAGAAAACCATCGATCGCGAAACGCTGGAAGTGGAACTGGGCGAGCCGGGTCCTGAGCGCATCTGGTACGTGGGCGACGCCTTCGCACAGGGCTTCACGCTGGAAGAAGTGCACAGCCTGACCAAGATCGACCCGTGGTTCCTGATCCAGATCAAGGAGATCGTGGACCTGGAACTGTGGATGGATACCCAGAAGCTGGAAAACATCGACAAGACCACGCTGTTCAAGCTGAAACAGAAGGGCTTCTCGGACCGCCGCCTGGCTTACCTGCTGCAGACCACCGACACCGAAATCCGCAAGAAGCGCCGTGAACTGGGCATCCGCCCGGTGTACAAGCGCGTCGATACCTGCGCGGCCGAATTCTCGACCAACACCGCGTACATGTACTCGACCTACGATGAAGAGTGCGAGTCCAATCCGACCGACAGGAAGAAGATCATGGTGCTGGGCGGTGGCCCGAACCGTATCGGCCAGGGTATCGAATTCGACTACTGCTGCGTGCACGCCGCGCTGGCCATGCGCGAAGACGGCTACGAGACCATCATGGTCAACTGCAACCCGGAGACCGTGTCGACCGACTACGACACCTCCGACCGCCTGTACTTCGAGCCGCTGACGCTGGAAGATGTGCTGGAAATCGTGGACCTGGAAAAGCCGGCCGGCGTGATCGTGCAGTACGGCGGCCAGACCCCGCTGAAGCTGGCGCTGGACCTGGAAGCCAACGGCGTGCCTATCGTCGGCACCTCGCCGGACATGATCGACGCCGCGGAAGACCGCGAGCGTTTCCAGAAGCTGCTGCAGGACCTGGAACTGCGCCAGCCGCCTAACCGCACCGCGCGCACCGAAGAAGAAGCGCTGAAGCTGGCGCAGGAAATCGGCTACCCGCTGGTGGTGCGTCCTTCCTACGTGCTGGGCGGCCGTGCGATGGAAATCGTGCACGAGCAGCGCGACCTGGAGCGCTATATGCGCGAAGCGGTGAAAGTGTCGAACGACTCGCCGGTGCTGCTGGACCGCTTCCTGAACGACGCCATCGAGTGCGACGTGGACTGCATCTCCGACGGCGACACCACCTTCATCGGCGGCGTGATGGAACACATCGAGCAGGCCGGCGTGCACTCGGGCGACTCCGCCTGCTCGCTGCCGCCGTATTCGCTGTCGCAGGAAACCATCGATGAACTGAAGCGCCAGACTTCGCTGATGGCCAAGGGCCTGAACGTGGTCGGCCTGATGAACGTGCAGTTCGCGATCCAGAAGCAGGACGGCAAGGATGTCGTCTACGTGCTGGAAGTGAACCCGCGCGCATCGCGTACCGTGCCTTACGTGTCGAAAGCGACCGGCCTGCAACTGGCCAAGATTGCGGCGCGTTGCATGGTGGGCCAGAAGCTGGCGGAGCAGGGCATCACGAAGGAAGTCGTGCCGCCTTACTACAGCGTGAAGGAAGCCGTGTTCCCGTTCGTGAAATTCCCGGGCGTGGACACCATCCTGGGCCCTGAAATGAAGTCGACCGGTGAAGTGATGGGCGTTGGCACCACCTTCGCGGAAGCCTTCGTGAAGTCCCAGCTGGGCGCGGGCGTGAAGCTGCCGAAGTCGGGCAAAGTCTTCCTGTCCGTGAAGGCGTCGGACAAGCCGCGCGCCGTGAAAGTGGCGAAGGACCTGGTGGACGCCGGCTTTACCCTGGTGGCGACCAAGGGTACGGCAGCCGTGATTTCGGCCGCCGGCATTCCGGTCACCCCGGTCAACAAGATGTCCGAAGGCCGTCCGCACATCGTCGACATGATCAAGAACCACGAAATCGCCCTGGTGATCAACACGGTGGAAGAGAAACGGACCGCCATCCACGATTCGCGTAATATCCGTACTTCGTCGCTGGCGGCACGTGTAACGACCTACACGACGATCGCGGGCGCCGAGGCGGCCGTGGCCGGTATCCGCCATCTGGACGAGTTGCGTGTGTACGATTTACAAGGGCTGCATAAGTCTTTAAACTAAGGTTATGAAGCAGTAAGCAGAACGCTGTAACAAACTAACCTCAGAGCCCGCGCTGAAGCATGGCGCGGGCTCTGTGCTTTTAGCAATTTCATAAGAGACGAATATGAACTCAGTTCCATTGACCAAGTACGGCGCCGAACTTCTGAAGGAAGAGCTGCATCAGCTGAAGACCAAGGAACGCCGCAATGTGATCGACGCGATCGCCGAGGCCCGTTCCCACGGCGACCTGTCCGAAAACGCTGAATACGATGCCGCCAAGGAGCGCCAGGCCTTCGTGGAAGGCCGCATCGCGGAACTGGAAGGCAAGCTGAGCTCGGCCCAGATCGTGGACCCGTCCACCCTGGATGCGGAAGGCCGCGTGGTGTTTGCGTCCACCGTGGACCTGGAAGACCTGGAGTCCGGCTCCAAGGTGAGCTACCAGATCGTGGGCGTGGATGAAGCCGACCTGAAAATGAGCAAGGTCTCCGTGACCTCGCCGATCGCGCGCGCTCTGATCGGCAAGTACGCCGGCGACGTGGTCGAAGTGCAGGCCCCGAGCGGTCCGCGCGAATACGAAATCCTGGAAGTGCGCTACGTTTGATGGCGCTCGCTAAAGTACGCCTGCTGGTGGCCGCCCTGTGGGCCGGCAGCCTGTGGGCGGTCGGCTACCTGGTGGCGCCGACGCTGTTCGCGACCCTGAGCGACCGTACGCTGGCCGGCTCGATTGCCGGCAGCATGTTCCATGTGGAGGCGATGGTGTCCCTGGGCTGCGGCGTGGCGATGGGCGTGCTGCTGTGGCTTGCCACGCCGGCCTGGACGCCGAAGCGCCGCCGCACGGCGCTGCTGTTGATCGTGGCAATGGTGATGTGCACCGTGGCCAGCCACTTCGGCCTGCAGCCGATGATGGCCGAACTGCGCGCCACCGGCCTGGTGGACGAGGCGGTAAAGAGCCGCTTCGGCATGCTGCACGGGATTTCGAGCAGCATCTATCTGGTGCAAAGCCTGCTGGCGGGCTGGCTGGTGTGGAAGCAGTAGAACCCACTGCAACCCCTGGTGGCGGGCACTAAAGTGCCAGCCACCTGCTTCCGGCCACGGACTACGAACAGGTGGCTGGCACCTTGGTGCCTGCCACCAGCCTTCGGGGTGGGTTTCAGGCGAGAGTCGACTTCTTGGTACTGGTCTGGCGCTTCTTGGCGCGTTTGATATTGCCGCCGCTGGTCACGCGCTCATTCCCCTTCAGCAGGACTTTCGAGACGCTCGGCTTGGAGCGGCCGCTGGGGCTTGGCTTGACGATGGTCACCATGCGCATGCCCTTGCCGGCCTTGCCGCTGGAGGTCTTCTCGGCTTCCTTCTTCGGGCGGTACAGCACGAGCAGCTTGCCGATGTGCTGCACAGGCGCCGCGTCCAGCTGGGCGCAAATGGTTTCATACATTTCGATGCGCGCTTCGCGGTCATCGCCGAAGACGCGGACCTTGATCAGGCCGTGGGCATCGAGACCGAGCTCGATCTCCTTCATGACGGCCGGGGTCAGGCCGGCTTCGCCGACCAGCACGATCGGTTTCAGGCCGTGAGCTTCGGCGCGCAGGGCGCTGCGCTCGACAGGTGTCAGGTTCAACATAATTTTCTTCTAGATTCTCTAGTGGTTCTCTTAAAGGCAGTATTCTACGCTAATGGCAAAGAACAAAATAAACAAAAACTGGTTACACGACCATATTAATGACCCCTATGTGCGCGCCGCCCAGAAGGATGGCTACCGTGCGCGCGCGGCCTACAAGCTGAAAGAGATCGACGAAGACGAGAAGCTGATCAAGCCGGGCCAGGTCATCGTGGACCTCGGCTGCACTCCTGGTTCCTGGGGCGAGCACCCGCCGCAAGCTGGCGGGCAAGGAGGGCGGCGGCATCCACGGCACCATAATCGGCCTGGACATCCTGCCGATGGAGCCGATCGCCGACATGCACTTCATCCAGGGCGACTTCCGCGAGCAGGAGATCCTGGACCAGCTGGCCGAAGTGCTGCAGGGCCGGAAAGCCGACCTTGTATTGTCGGACATGGCGCCCAATCTGTCGGGTATTTCGGTGGCCGATGCCGCGCGCATGGAAGATTTGATCGACCTGGCCATCGACTTTTCGCAGCATCACCTGAAACCGGGTGGGGCGCTATTGGTTAAATGTTTCAAGGATCTGGGATTCAGCCAGATCGTGGAAAAATTCAGGGCCGAATTCAAGACCGTCACTCAGAAAAAGCCGAAAGCCAGCCGGGATAAATCCTCCGAAATTTTCCTATTAGGGCGCGGCTTGAAGAATCCGGTCGAAAATTGACATTTTGCCCTTGTTTTTGCGAAAAAATGCCGCATATTCAGCCACAGAGCGTGGCGGTTTGCGCACCTTTGGGCTGGTTTGTAGCACGGCCTGCCCAATACGAGTAAAATGAACTACATGCTACAGGTAACTGGTGCGCCGTCGCATCCAAGGAGTTTTCGTGAATAACATGTTTTCTAAATCGGCTATTTGGGTCATCGTTGCCCTGCTGTTATTTATGCTGTTCAAGCAATTTGACAGCCACAGCATCGCGAGCGGCAGCAAACCAATTGCCTATTCCGACCTGCTGGATGAAATCAAAGCCAAGCGTGTTAAGGAAGTCCTGATCGAGGGTACCAGCATTACCGCGACCCGCAGCGACGATTCCAAAGTACGCACCACTTCCACCTTCCTGGACCGCGGCCTGATCGGCGACCTGCGCGACAACGGCGTGCGCTTCGATGTGAAGCCGCCCGAGGGAGCCGGGCTTCCTGCAGCAGGTGTTCGTGTCCTGGTTCCCGATGCTGCTCCTGATCGGTGTATGGGTCTTCTTCATGCGCCAGATGCAGGGCGGAGGGAAGGGCGGCGCGTTCAGCTTCGGCAAGTCGAAGGCGCGCATGCTCGATGAATCGAACAACACCGTGACCTTTGCCGACGTGGCAGGTTGCGATGAAGCCAAAGAGGAAGTGACCGAGATCGTCGACTTCCTGAAAGACCCGACCAAATTCCAGAAACTGGGCGGCCGCATCCCGCGCGGTGTGCTGATGGTAGGTCCTCCGGGTACCGGTAAGACCCTTCTGGCGCGCGCCATTGCCGGCGAGGCGAAAGTGCCGTTCTTCTCGATTTCCGGTTCGGACTTCGTTGAAATGTTCGTCGGCGTGGGTGCATCCCGCGTGCGCGACATGTTCGAAAACGCCAAGAAGCATTCGCCCTGCATCATCTTCATCGACGAGATCGACGCTGTGGGCCGTCACCGCGGCGCCGGCATGGGCGGCGGCAACGACGAACGCGAACAGACGCTGAACCAGCTGCTGGTGGAAATGGACGGCTTCGAAGCCTCGTCCGGCGTGATCGTGATTGCCGCGACCAACCGTGCGGACGTGCTGGACAAGGCGCTGCTGCGTCCGGGCCGTTTCGACCGCCAAGTGTCCGTGGGCCTGCCGGATATCCGCGGCCGCGAACAGATCCTGAACGTCCACATGCGCAAAGTGCCGATCGGCACCGACGTGAAGGCCGACATCCTGGCCCGCGGCACCCCGGGCTTCTCCGGCGCCGATCTGGCCAACCTGGTTAACGAAGCCGCGCTGTTTGCCGCCCGCCGCTCCAAGCGCCTGGTCGACATGCAGGACTTCGAAGACGCGAAAGACAAGATCTTCATGGGCCCGGAACGCAAGTCCATGGTGATCCGCGAAGAGGAACGCCGCAACACGGCGTACCACGAGTCCGGCCACGCCGTGGTGGCGAAGCTGCTGCCGAAGGCGGACCCGGTGCACAAGGTCACGATCATGCCGCGCGGCTGGGCCCTGGGCCTGACCTGGCAGCTGCCTGAGCACGACAATATTTCGGGCTACAAGGACAAGATGCTGGAAGAGATTTCCATCCTGTTCGGGGGCCGCATCGCGGAAGAGATCTTCGTGGGCCAGATGTCCACCGGCGCTTCCAATGACTTCTCGCGCGCCACCAAGCTGGCACGTTCGATGGTCACCAAGTTCGGCATGTCCGATGCGCTGGGCGTGATGGTGTACGAGGACACCCAGAACGAAGGCTTCCTGGGCGGTACCAACAAGACCATCTCGGAAGCGACCCAGCAGAAGGTGGACGCGGAAATCCGCTCCATCCTGGATAACCAGTACGCCCTGGCGCGCAAGCTGCTGGAAGAGAACCGCGACAAGGTTGAAATGATGACCAAGGCCCTGCTGGAATGGGAAACCATCGATGCGGACCAGATCAACGACATCATGGCCGGCCAGGAACCGCGTCCGCCGAAAGCCGGCGTGACCCTGCGCAAGCAGCCAAGCGGCGACGGCCCGGGCTCCAACCCGAATCCGAACGTCACCGCACCGGCCTGATCGCCGGCCAAGCAATACACAAGGGTGAGGAGCGATCCTCGCCCTTAATTTTTTTTAGAACCCACGGCATAAAGCAGGTGTCTGCCACGATGTGGCAGACACCAGGTTTCCGCCTCTGGTTTTGCACACATGCCAACCCTCAAATTCGGCCGCTTCAATTTCCCCGCCAGCCGCGCGCTGGTGATGGGCATCCTCAACGTCACCCCCGATTCCTTCAGCGACGGCGGCGAATTCGCCTCGCTGGACTATGCCATCAACCATGCCGAGCAGATGATCCGCGACGGCGTCGACATCATCGACGTGGGCGGCGAATCGAGCCGTCCCGGCGCTCCCGCCGTGCCGCTCGATGAAGAGCTGCGCCGCGTGCTGCCGGTGCTGTTCGCGCTGCGCGACTGCGGCAAGGCGATCTCGGTGGACACCTATAAACCGGAAGTCATGCGCGAAGCGATACTGGCCGGCGCCGACATGATCAACGATATAAACGGTTTCCGCGCGCCCGGAGCGATCGAGGCCGTGAAAGACAGCGATTGTGCGTTGTGCATAATGCACATGCTTAATGATCCTACAACAATGCAAGACAAGCCCGAGTACAATGACGTCGTGCAGGAGGTGACCGACTTCCTGCGCGAGCGCATTGCAGTGCTGACTGCCGCGGGTATTGACCGGGATCGCATCTGGATCGATCCGGGCTTTGGCTTTGGCAAGACCGTCGAGCATAATTACGCCTTGCTCAAGGCCGGACGCCGCATGGTGGCCGAGCTGGGGGGTGCCGCTGCTGGCGGGCCTGTCGCGCAAATCGATGATTGGCGCGGTGACGGGCAAGCCGGTCGAGCAGCGCCTGGCGGGCAGTATCGGCGGCGCACTGGCTGCCGTGGCCCATGGCGCGCAAATCGTCAGGGTGCACGATGTGGCCGAGACTGTGGACGCATTAAAAGTGTGGCAGGCAGCTCAATAACAAGGAAGAGACCAAGTATATGGCACGCAAATATTTTGGCACCGATGGTGTCCGCGGCCTGGTTGGCGAAGCGCCGATCACGCCTGATTTCGTCATGCGCCTCGGCTATGCCGCAGGCAAGGTGCTGGCCAAGACGGCCACGCCCGGCATGGCGCCCCCACCGTATTGATCGGCAAGGACACGCGCATCTCCGGCTATATGCTGGAAGCGGCTCTGGAGGCAGGCCTTGCGGCTGCCGGCGTGGACGTGATGCTGGCCGGCCCGATGCCAACCCCCGCCATTGCCTACCTGACGCGCGCGTTGCGCCTGCAGGCCGGCGTGGTGATCTCCGCTTCGCACAACCCCTTCCAGGACAATGGCATCAAGTTCTTCTCGGCCCAGGGCACCAAGCTGCCGGACGCGGTGGAGATGGACATTGAAGCCCTGATCGACCAGCCGATGGGCTGCGTGCCGTCCGAGAAGCTGGGCCGCGCCAAACGCCTGGAAGACGCGCAGGGCCGCTACATCGAATTCTGCAAGAGCACCTTCCCCAACGAGCAGGACTTGCGCGGCCTGAAGATCGTGGTCGATTGCGCCCACGGCGCCGCCTACAATATCGCGCCGCACGTGTTCCACGAACTGGGTGCGGAAGTGGTTGCGATCGGCAACAAGCCCGATGGCTTCAACATCAACGACGGCCATGGCGCGACTGCGCCGAAAGCGATGGCCGCGGCTGTCCTGCAGCACAATGCCGACCTGGGCATCGCCCTCGACGGCGACGCCGACCGCCTCATCATGTGCGACGCCAACGGCCGTCTCTACAACGGCGATGAGCTGCTGTACGTGATGGTGATGGACCGCGCCGCACGCGGCAATGTGCAGGGCGCTGTCGGTACGCTGATGACCAATATGGCGCTGGAAGTGGCCTTCAAGAAGATGGGCATCGGCTTCGCGCGCGCCAAGGTCGGCGACCGCTATGTGCTGGAAGTGCTGCAGGAAAAGGGCTGGATCCTCGGCGGCGAGGGCAGCGGCCACCTGCTGGCGCTGGACAAGCACACCACCGGCGACGGCATCATCTCGGCGCTGCAGGTGCTGTGCGCACTGAAGCGCTCGGGCAAGAAGCTGTCCGACATCGCGGGCGAGCTGCAGCTGTTCCCGCAAACGCTGATCAATGTGCGCGTACCGGCCGGCTTCGACTGGCAGAAGAACCCGGCCATGGTCGCGGAAAAAGAAAAGGTTGAGAAAGAGCTCGGCGATTCCGGCCGCGTGCTGATCCGCGCCTCCGGCACCGAACCGCTGATCCGCGTGATGGTCGAAGCGCGCGACGCCAACGCCGCAGAAAGTATGGCCCGCCGCATCGCCGCCAAAGTCGACACCCAGCTCGCCGCTTAGTCAACCTGGGCTTCGTCAAACCGCGTAGGGCGGATCATTGATCCGCCGTCTATGCGCCGACGTTGCCGTATTAACATTGACGCCCCTCGCCCCCGGGAGGTATCATGAAGTTAATCGGAGTGTAGCGCAGCCCGGTAGCGCACCTGCTTTGGGAGCAGGGGGTCCAAGGTTCGAATCCTTGTACTCCGACCACAAATCCTCAGCGGGTTGTCTCTTGACAACCCGCTTCTCTTTCTGAGAATCCCTTCCGCACTGCCCATAGCTCAGTTGGATAGAGCATCGGCCTTCTAAGCCGAGGGTCGCAGGTTCGATTCCTGCTGGGCAGGCCAATGAAATCAAGGACTTACCTCTAATCTCGACGTTGGATCCTTGGCTACTCAGGCCGAGAGTCATTGGGATAATGCTGTTAGACAGACCCAATGAAATCACTGGCTTACACAGAAATTTTGTGTCGGGCACTCTGGCAGAAGTTCTTTGCGTTGGCACTGCGTAGGCACTTTCCAGCAAACAGGCGGAAAGTCTGCAGGTTCGGACATCACCGGGCGCGCTCCAAAAGCGGCTCAGTCTTCGACGCAAATCATCAGGGAGTTCGCGGAAGGGCGCAACGGCCGGTTCCAAAACGAAGATGGTGTCCCCAGGAGTGGTGTACGAGAAGTGATTCTCAAGGGGCTGGGTCCCCGATCAGTTGATCACGGCAGAGAGCCGTGCGGACTGATTGTCGCTCAAGGACTGCAATCCTTCAAGCTGCATGTATCGGCGTTGCAGTGACCACTCGTCATTTTGCTCCAGCATCAAGGCGCCCACGAGCCGGATGATGGCGCGGTCATTGGGGAAGATGCCAATAACGTTAGTGCGGCGTTTGACCTCGGCGTTCAGGCGTTCCAACGGATTGGTGCTGTGAATCTGGGTTCGGTGCGCCTTGGGAAAGCTCATGAAGGATAGAACCTCATATTCGGCGTCATCCATCATGGCAGCCAGCTTGGAGAATTTGGCCCGCAGCTGGTCGGCCACTGTTCGCCACTGTCCGCTGGCTGCCTCGGCGCTTTCCTGCACAAAGATGGTATTGATCATGGCCAGTACGGCCTGGCGCTGGCCTTTACCAACATGCGCCAGGGCGTTACGGATAAAGTGCACACGGCAACGCTGCCAAGTTGTCTTCAACACCTTGCTGGTG
The DNA here is from genome assembly GCF_044055365.1 of Pseudoduganella sp. UC29_106. NCBI lineage: Bacteria > Pseudomonadati > Pseudomonadota > Betaproteobacteria > Burkholderiales > Oxalobacteraceae > Pseudoduganella > Pseudoduganella sp. UC29_106. The sequence goes on from NZ_CP171977.1 coordinate 2,288,161, forward strand.
GCCGCCTTCAGCCCTTCATGGGCACCCGAGATAACCAGCTTAACGCCACGCAGCCCTCGCCGCGTCAGGCCGCGCAGAAACTCGGTCCAGAAAGGCTCAGCCTCGGAAGGGCCGGTCGCCACGCCAAGGATTTCGCGCACGCCGTCAGTGTTGACGGCCACCGCGATTATCACGGCCACTGACACAACTCGGCCGGCCTGACGCGATTTAACGTAGGTGGCATCGATCCACAGGTAAGGCCAATCGCCTTCGATAGGCCGACCAAGGAAAGCTTGTACCCGCTCATCGATCTCTTCGCACAGCCGCGAGACCTGGCTCTTGGAGACGCCGGTCATGCCCATAGCCTTGACCAGTTCATCGACTGAGCGGGTGGAGATGCCCTGAATATAGGCCTCCTGAATCACCGCTGTTAGCGCCTTTTCGGCTGTGCGCCGTGGCTCCAGGAAGCCGGGGAAATAACTGCCGCTGCGCAGCTTGGGTATTTTGAGATCGACTTTGCCGGCCCGGGTTTCATAAGCGCGGTCGCGATAGCCGTTGCGGCTGTTGATGCGTTCATCACTGCGCTCGCCATAGGCGGCCTGGCAAAGCGCTTCCACGTCCATTTCCATGAGCCGCTGCAAGGCATGTTGCAAGGTCTGACGGATGAAATCTGCATCCGCCCCCTTTTCGGCGAGCTCGGATAGTGCGATAGTGGCGTTGGTCATTGTGTTTCCCTTAGGTTGAGTTAAGGTCTTCGCAAACCCAACATTACCTTAAGAATCACAATGGCCGCCCTCAAGCAGCCTTCCTAAACGCCGACTCCGGCGACCTCTTCATACACCACACCCTGGGGCACCATCTCCGTGCTAGCCCGCATGCTCGATTGGGCAATTGCGGTCGTACGACCCTTCATAGCCCAATTCCTTCTGATCAAGGTGTAGCTGCCGCAAATTTCGCCGCTGCTTTACGAGACTTGCTCGCCTCGGTCTTGAGCCAGCATGGTTCCGTCGGTAGAAAAACGGCGCGCCGATTAAGACGGGTGTATTGTTAGCAAATTGGACGCCTCGCGTCTCGACACCTCCAGCACCGATGACCGCGAAAAGCGATGTTTGAGGATTCAATCGGAGGGGGTATGAAAGTTCTAATTGTTGATGACGATCATTTACTGGCCGATAGGGTCGTTCGTGACCTGTATGAAGTGGGCATTGAGGCGGAGGCATTCTACTCAGGAGAGGAATGTATCGTCTCCGCTAGGCGTGACCGGCCTTCCCTGATACTGCTGGACATCAGCATGCCTGGAATTAGCGGCTTCGAGACCTTGCGCAGACTGCGCTATTTCCCAACCCTGGCGCGCACGAGGGTGGTGGCTATCTCTAGTCTGGCTGATGCGGCGTCCATGTTTACTATTGGCTCGGCAGGATTTGATGCCTGCGTCGCGAAGCCGATAGTGATGAGCGAAGTTCTGAATCAAGTTTATCACCAGCGAGGCGCCGACTCTAGACCTTAAGGTCGCGTAACCAGTCAGAAAGTAGAGCTTGCCCGGCGGGACCGACGTGCAGCCACAGGTTCGATTCCTGCTGGGCAGGCCATTAATTCTTCAGCCGCGTGAATGAACGATTGTGAAGCGCCGTTTCAGCCGCAAGAAGGGGGCTTCGACAGAGTGATACAGCACAGAGGCGAAGAACACCGATGCGGCAAATGCGATCAGTGCGCCGATGGCGTCCTGCCAGGTGCCGACACCTGCCGCTTTGGCGATGTGCGTTAACCAGGGTTTGCACTTGTCGTACACCAGCCAGAAAAAGAAAATATGGATCAAGTACAGGCCGTACGAGATGCGTCCAAGGTAGATCAGCGGCGCGGGCAGGAACCGTCGTGGGGTACCGAGCAGGGCAATTAACATCAATGCCGCACCGGCCAGCACTAGAGGCCAGCCCGCCAGACTCTGGCCTACGGTGGCTTGGGGATTATCGGCTTTGATGTCAAAAACGGTGTACGCGACCAGCCAGGCAGCGACGGCGACTGCAAACAGGCCAGCCCTGCCTGCGATATGCCACTCGGGCTGCCGGCCGCGCAAGACGAGCGCCAACAACATGCCGCCGGCGAAGAACTGGAATTGAACGAAGCTATTGGTCCACTGGCCGCTGAAATAAGAGGCGGTTGTGAAGCCCTGGGCATAGTAAATGACGACCACGTATGAGAGGGCAAGCACAGCAAGGTTGACCGCGATTAATGCGCGCCGCCCAAGCAAGGCAAGTGATCTTGCCCCGCTACTTCCGGACACTGCCTATCGCTTAGTTAGCGCCGATTTGAGCCCGGCGTATTAGCTCTTTCCGAAACATGCTTGGCGACTTGTAACCCAAGGACGAATGCGGATGGATCTCGTTGAAATGCTTGAACGCCGCCGGCATTTGCCGCAACACGATGTCGGCACTGCTGCGGTCCATTCGACTGACGTAATCGCGCTTGAACGTGTTCACGAAGCTCTCAGCCATGCCATTGGATTGCGGGCTGCATACCGGTGTGTGGACCGGCTTGATGCCCAAGTCCTTAACCAGTGCATGGGTCTCCTTGGCGCGAAAAGCGCCGCCATTATCGCTCAAGAATTCCAGCTCCACACCGGCGCCGACTTTTGCATTGCCGAAGCGGGCCTCCACGCCCTCGACCAACATGTCGCGCACTGGCTCGCCGGGCAGGCCGCGACTGGACCAAGCGCGCCACGAAATAATCTCGCGATCACAGCAGTCTTTCAGAAACACGCCGGTGACGACGTCGCCGTTGTCGCAGCCGATTTCAAAGCCATCCGAGCACCAGCGTCGGTTCGATGTCATCACGGCGACCACACCATCATGGACACGCGTGCTGGCCACTCGCTTAGGCGCCTTCGGCAGCAGCAAGCGATACGCCTTCATTACGCGATAGAAGCGCTTGTGGTTGAACGGCGCCAGGCCCACGGCCGAGCGCCGGCGATTAACCAAGGCGCCCGCACGCCGGTAGCCGTAGGTCGGCAACTCGCCGATCTCGGCGCGTACCGCATCCGCCAGCGCCAAGTCGGCAGCCCCTGCTCGAGCGCGCGCCGTACGGCCATCGGTCCAGCCGGCCGGTCGTGTCTTCAATTCGGAAATGTGCGAGCGCGCCACGCCCAATGCCTGGCAGACCGCCTTCACTGGTCGTCCGTCGGCAACAAGGGCGCGCGCGCAATCCACTTTTTTGACCGGGCAATGTCCACGGCTTCTTTGAGGATTTCCGCTTCCAACGTCTTTTTGCCGAGCATGCGCTGCAGCTGCGCGATCTCGGCGCGAGCGGCGGCCAATTCACTGGCAGGCACTACCGATTCTCCGGCCTGGACGGCGATCAGTGCCCCTTCGCGCTCAAGCTTGCGCCAGTTGAACAGCTGGCTTGCGCTGATACCATGCTTGCGCGCCACCAGCGACACGGTCATTCCTGGCTCATACGTTTCACGCACCAAGGATGCCTTTTCGGCCGCGCTCCAGCGTCGCCGGCGCTCCTCGCTGATGGTTACTACCTCTACGGTTTGCTTGTTCTTAGTCATATGCACAGTCTTACTCCTAGTCGTAAGGATAGCGCATAGACTGTGTCCGGCGATTCAGGGGGCTATCTCAGCAAGGAAGGGGATCAGGATATAGAATTGCTCCTCGACCGAGAGACTCCACATCGGATTGACAGGATATTCAATCCACCCATTGAATGTGATGTACCAGTTTCCGGCAAACAGCATGAAGAAGAGCCATTTTGTCAGGGAGTTCGCGCCGGCCCCCGGAAGAAAAATGCCGAGGAAGACCAGGCCGAAGAAGACGAGAAAATACAGGGGCCAGATCCGCAGGATTCTCCTGGCGTAGAAGGCACGGACGTTGATACCGCCGGTCATCCGCCGCTCCCGCTCCAGGAGCTCGGTGATCAGGAAGGCGCTCAGGAAGAAGAACACCGGAACGCCGAACACACCGATCTGAGAAATCGCGTCCAGCCATGGGTGCGCAGCCCGATCAATCGGCGCCAGGTCGTTGCGATGCGTTACAAAGACGAACATGAACGCGATGAAGCGCAGTACGTCCAATTCAGGCCGATAAAATCTTGCCGCTGTATTTTGAGAGGTCTGCAGGCCGCGTACGTGCTCGTCGCGGGCTCGGGACTGCCCTTCCGGTGCCAAAGTCGCTTCCAGGACCATCTCCTTGCTTGGTCAATGTATTTTAATATATTTAAATCATTGGCGATGATACCTGCACTGCGGCTGCAGTGGCGCGGTCCCCTATTATGGAAATCACCAAACTTGGAAACGATTATTGCGAAGCGCCGCGCGCGGGACGGGCGTTTTGTCGCGTCAGCGCCGCCCGCGCCATCCGCCGCGGCTGCCGCCACCGGTGCTACCGCCTCGGTAGCCGGCACCGCTGTGGTTGCGCCAGCCGCCCCAGCCGCGTCCGCCCCAGTATGAGCCACCGCGATAGCCGTGATCGTAGTAGCCGAAGCTGAGCGAAACGGGCGGCCAGACGTAGGCCGGGTAGCCGTACGCGTAGGAGCCGTAACCGTAGGGATAGTAATAAGTCGACGCCCCGGGCGCGCCATCGTAGTAGGTGCCGTCGTAGGTCGTCGCGTAAGGGGGAGCATAGACCGCGCAGCCGGAGAGGGCGCTGCCTGCCGCCAGCGCAAAAATCATGCGCTTGAACAAACTGCTTTTACGGGCGTCCATGACAGTATCCCCCGTGTAGTTATCCTCCTTGCATTTTAGGCTACGGGAAGCGCTTAGCAATTCCCGTTACATTTCCATTCACTATTTCTGCCGCTGGCCGTAGCTCACCGCATAAGCGGGGAAGCGCATCGCCAGCACCGGATCGTCCGAAGGCTCGATACCCGCGGGCAGGCCGACCGGATTGAAAAGGATCTGCCGCTGGGCTTCGGCATCCGTAACCGCCTTGTTCAGCGTGATGACGCCCAGCTCAACGACCTTATTGCTGGCCGGCCAGACTTCGGTCGGGTCGTTGACCTTGTCGCCTTCATTGGCCACCTGTGCCAGCACCTTGAACTTGATCGGGCCTTTGGCCAGGCGTTTCGGCAGCTCTTCCATCAGATAATTCGGCGCCAGCTCGGTCTTTTCCGGCAGGGCCTTTTCGCCGGCGAGAGGAATGATCTGATAGCGGGCGTAGGAAGCCGCGCCTTTGGCATTGGTGAACTTGAAAGCGTTCACGCCGTAGAAGGCCAGCGTGCCGAAGCTTTCCGGCGCCGGGCGCGGCGTGGTGACGAATTTCATGGCCGCCGGATGGGTGCCCAGGAATTGCTCGATCGGCGTCGGCTTGGCCGCATCCGGGCCGCTGGAGGCCACGGCCTGCAGCAGCGAGAGGAAATCTTCCGGCGTGGCGACCGGGAAGCTATTCGCTGAGATGGCGACGATGTCCGTCGTGCCGCCGCCCGGCAAGTGGAAGCGCGTGGCCATGCCGTGCGGGCTGGCATTGGGATCGGCATCGGGCATGTTCGGTACGCCGGTCGCGTTAGAGAAGCGCACGGTGACCGGTACCGGTTTAATAAAATGCGGAGCCTTGCTCAGGCTCCGAGCCTTTGGTGAGGGCGTAAACGTTCCAGTGGCCATGACCCCCTTGGCATGATTGGCGCGGAAACCCGCGTGCGGTCCGCCGGAGGTCTTGTTGAGTGCTTCGACCAGCGCGGCCGGCAAGGGTTTGGGCTCTTCCTGCGCCATTGCCAACTGCAGGACAGGCGTTGCGAAACCAAAGACAAGCAAGGCACATGCGCGTCGATTCATGTTCGTTCCCCAGGTGAGTGTTGGTTATGACGGCTACAGCACAATAAGTATAGGAAAGAAATTGTTCGTTTGCAGGCCGCTGCATGCATCGTGATGCCCTTGCTGTTACGCTCATGGCAAATGCGCTTACTGTGGAGGAATCTATGCTGGCTTCATTGGCGGTACTGCTGGTGTTTCAATGCCTGGGCGAAGGGCTGGTCTATGTGCTGGGGCTGCCGGTGCCCGGGCCCGTTGCTGGCATGTTGCTGCTGTTCGCTGCGCTGATGGCGTTTCCCGCGCTGCAGGAGCGCATCGAAGACACGGCCAATGAGCTGCTGCGCCACCTCTCCCTGCTGTTCGTACCCGCCGGCGTTGGCATCGTGGCGGCGGCGTCCAGCGGCAGCGGACACTGGCTGGCGCTGGCGGCGGGGCTGATCGGCAGCACGCTGTTGACGCTGGCCGTCACCGCCGTCGTCCTGCGCCTGCTGGGCGCACCGGGGCAGGGCGATGTTTAAGCTGAACGAGCTGGGACCGTTCTGGGTCTACCTTTCCGCCTCGCCGTTGCTGGGGCTTACCCTCACGTTGTGTGCCTACGCGATCGCCCAGGCCATCTACCAGCGCTGCCGCATGTCGCCGCTGGCCAATCCCGTCGCCATCGCGATTGCACTGGTGAGCGCTGTGCTGCTGGCCAGCGGCATGAGCTATCAGCGCTACTTCGCTGGTGCGCAATTTGTCCACTTCCTGCTGGGGCCCGCCACTGTGGCCCTGGCCGTGCCGCTGGCCCGGCAGTGGCCGCGCTTCCGGCGTGCTGTGCTGCCGCTGGGCGTGGCGCTGGTTTGTGGATCGGCGACCGCCATCGTGTCGGCGGTCGGCATTACGGCGTTGCTGGGTGGCGGCGAGCAGCTGATGCTCTCCATCGGACCCAAGTCCGCCACGACGCCCATTGCCATGGCCATTTCGGAGCGGCTGGGAGGCGTGCCCGCGCTGACGGCAGTGATGGTGATCGGCACCGGCATCTTCGGCGCCATCGCGGCGCGCTTCCTGTTCAACGCCCTGCGCATTCCCGAGCATGAGGTGCGCGGCTTTGCGCTGGGCGTGGCCTCGCATGGCATCGGCACGGCGCGCGCCTTCCAGGTCAGCGCGCAGATGGGCGCCTTTGCAGGACTGGGCATGGGCCTGAACGGTGTCGCCACGGCGCTGCTGGCGCCCTGGCTGGTACCGTGGGTGATGGCAGCGGTGCGATAATGCGGTCTTATGAGACTTTTGCTCGTCGGATCAAGTGGACTCGTGGGGCGCGAGGTGCTGAAGCTGGCGCTGGCGTCGCCGGCCGTCGGCCGCGTGACCGCGCTCACGCGCAAGCCGCTGGGCGAGCACGCGAAGCTGCAGGCGGAATTCGTCGACTTCGACCGGCTGCCTGAAGATGCGCCATGGTGGAAGGCGGACGCCGTCCTGTGCACGCTGGGCACGACGATCAGGACCGCCGGTTCGAAGCAAGCGTTCCGGCGCGTGGATTACGACTATCCGCTGGAAGTGGGGCGCCGCGCGCGGCAGGCCGGGACACCGACCTATGTGCTGAACTCCGCATTCGGCGCCGATCCCTTCTCGCACATCTTCTACAACCGCACCAAAGGAGAGCTGGAGCGCGACCTTGCCGCGCTGGGCTTCCCGTCACTGACGCTGGTGCGGCCCGGCATGATCGGCGGCGCGCGCGAAGAGTTCCGACTGGTCGAGCGCCTCTGGCTGCCCGTGCTGGGCGCGCTCGCCCCTGTGCTGCCGACAGCCTGGCGCATCAGCCCCGCGCCCGTGATTGCACGCGCCATGATCGAATCGGCCATCTATCCCGCGCATGGCGTGAATGTCATCTCATCGGATCAACTATCAGGAACTTAGACATGGACAGCCATATCGCTCCCGTCGCGCTGGATAAAGCCAGCCGCCTTATCAACCACGGCCCGACCGTGCTGGTCTCGGCCCGCCATAATGGCGTGGACAATGTGATGGCCGCCGCCTGGGCCTGTGCGCTGGACTTCATGCCGCCCAAGCTGACCGTGGTGCTGGACAAGAGCGCCGCCACGCGCGCGCTGATCGAGCAAAGCGGCCATTTCGTGATCCAGGTGCCGAACGCCGGCCAGCTGCAGCTGACGCACCAGGTCGGCACGCGCAGCATGCTGAATGAGCCGGACAAGCTGCAACAGGCCGGCGTGGCGCTGTTCCAGATCGACGGCCATGACATGCCCTTCGTCGCGGGCAGCTCGGCATGGCTGGCCTGCCGGCTGATCCCCGAGCCGCACAACCAGCAGACCTATGACCTGTTCATCGGTGAAATCATCGGCGCCTGGGCCGACACGCGGGTGTTCCGCGATGGCCACTGGGAGTATGAAAACGCCGACCCGCAGTGGCGCAGCCTGCACTATGTGGCGGGCGGCCATTTCTACGCAATAGGGGAAGCGCTGGACGTGTAAAATCCGTCTATCGCTTTCGATGAGACCTACATGGCAGCCAAACACATCCCCGACACGCTCGACCTGCACCTGTGCTTCAAGCTGTATTCGACTTCGCTGAAGATGACGCAGATCTACAAACCGATGCTGTCGGCGCTGAATCTCACCTATCCGCAATATCTTGTGATGGTGATTCTGTGGGAGGAGGAAGGGCTGGGCATCAAGGATCTGGCCGAGCGGCTGGGGCAGGACCCAGGCTCGATCACGCCGCTGGTGAAGCGGCTGGAGGCGGTGGGCTACGTCAACCGCGACCGCGACCCGAACGACGAGCGCAATCGCGTGCTGACGCTGACCGACGCAGGCAAGGCCCTGCGCAAGGATGGTTGCCTGATCCAGAAACACATCGCGGAATCGGCCGGCATCACGGTGGAACAGGTCCAGCGCATGATGGACGACCTGAATTCCCTCAACGCCAACCTGGCGGCAACCCTCGGCGAATAATTACTCTTCCAGCAGGCTGCGCAGCATCCACGCAGTCTTCTCGTGCACGTCCAGGCGCTGGGTCAGCAGGTCCATCGTCGGCTGGTCGTTGGCTTCGTCAGCCAACGGCAGCAGTTCGCGCGCGGTGCGGGCCGTGGCTTCCTGTGCGGTGACGAGGTGGCCCACCATCTCCATCGCCTTCGGCACGCCTTCCACTTCCTTGATCGTCGCCAGCTTCACGAATTCCGCATAGGTGCCCGGCGCCGGATAGCCGAGGGCGCGGATGCGCTCAGCGATCAGGTCCAGCGCGGTCCATTGCTCGCTGTACTGGGTCATGAACATCAAATGCAGGGAGTTGAACATCGGACCCTTCACGTTCCAGTGGAAGTTGTGGGTCATCAGGTACAGGGTGTAGCTGTCGGCCAGCAGGCGGGAAAGGCCGGCGGCGATCTTGCCGCGGCTTTCATCCGTCATACCGATGTCGATCTTGGGCGCTTTTGCATCCATCGTCAGGCTCCTTTTTTAACGGAGACTTATTGTAGCCCGCCTATCAAAATCGCGCGGAAATCGTTCACATTGGTGAGCGTGGGTCCCGTGATCACGGAATCGCCGAGTGCGCCGAAGAAACCGTGGCCATCGTTGTTGTCCAGCGCATCGCGCGGGCGCATGCCCTGGGCCCAGGCGCGCGCCAGCGTATCCGGCGCCAGCACGGCGCCGGCAATCTCTTCCTGGCCGTCCACGCCATCCGTATCGCCGGCCAGCGCATGGACGCCGGGCAGGCCATCCAGTGCGATGCCCAGCGAGAGCAGGAATTCCACGTTGCGCCCGCCGCGGCCCTGGCCGCGCACGGTGACGGTGGTTTCGCCGCCGGAGATCAGCACGCACGGCGCGGCGAAAGGCTGGCCATGCACGGCTGCCTGGCGCGCCATCGCGGCCATCACCTTGCCCACGTCGCGCGCTTCGCCTTCGACGCTGTCGCCCAGGATGTAGGGCGTGACGTCCGCCTCGCGCGCCACGCGGGCCGCCGCTTCCAGCGCCATCTGCGGCGTGGCGATCATGCGCAGCTCCGTGTTTTCCAGGCGCGGGTCGCCCGGCTTCACGGATTCGCCGCGGCCGCTTTCCAGCACGGCCAGCACATGGGCCGGCAAGTCGATGCCGTAGCGCCGCACGAGGGCCAGCGCGTCCCCGCAGGTGGTGGGATCGGCGACGGTGGGGCCGGAGGCGATGTCGCAGGGATTGTCGCCGGGGACGTCCGAAATCGCCAGCGTGACCACTTTCGCCGGGTGGCAGGCGGCGGCCAGGCGGCCGCCCTTGATGGCGGACAGGTGACGCCGCACGCAGTTCATTTCGCCGATGGTGGCGCCGCAGCGCAGCAGCTCGCGGCTCACATGCTGCTTGTCTTCCAGCGAGATGCCTTCCAGCGGCAGGGCGAGCAGGGCGGAACCGCCGCCGGAAATCAGGCACAGCACCGTATCGTCCGGCGTGAGGCCACGCACCGTGTCCAGGATGCGGCGTGCGGCAACGAGTCCCGCCTCGTCCGGCACTGGATGCGCCGCTTCCACGATCTCGATGCGCTCGCAGGGGACCGCATAACCGTAGCGCGTGACGACCAGGCCGCTGAGCGGACCGTCCCAGTTGCGCTCCACAGCCTGCGCCATCGCGGCCGAAGCCTTGCCGGCGCCGATGACAATCAGGCGGCCCTTCGGCTTCGCGGGCAGGTGGGGCGGAATGCACAGGGCTGGCTGGGCCGACGCGATGGCGGCATCGAACATTTGCTTGAGCAGGTCGCGCTGCTTGGACATGGCTCTTCTCCTTAGCGGTTCACGGTGCGCGCAGGGATGCGCAGCACGAGGATGGCGCCCAGCAGCAGCACGCCGGAAAGCACATACAGCGCCACGTCCGTGCCGCCCGTCTTGTCCTTGATCCAGCCCACCAGGAAGGGGCTGACGAAGCCGGCGATCTGGCCCAGCGAGTTAATCAGCGCCAGGCCGCCTGCCGCTGCCGCGCTGCCCAGGAAGGCGGTCGGCAGTGGCCAGAACATCGGCAGGCCGGTAAGCGCGCCCATGGTCGCCATCGACAGGCCAATGATGGCGACAACCGGATTGCCCGCGGCCTGGGTCGCGATCATCAGGCCGGCAAGGCCCAGCAGCATCGGGCCGCTCAGGTGCCAGCGGCGTTCCTTGCGCGCGTCCGCCGAACGGCCGACCCAGATCATGAACAGGCAGGCGAAGAAGTAGGGGATGGCGCTGATCCAGCCCACTGTGACGGGGCTGTTGAAAACCGAGCGACTTGACGATGGTCGGCAGCCAGAAATTGATCGCATACACGCCCATCTGCAGGCAGAAGTAGATCACGCCCAGCATCCAGACCTGGCCGTTGCGCAACACGCTGGCGAAGGATTCGGACGTTTGCGCGATGGCGCGGCGCTGGTTTTCATCCTCGGCCAGTTCCGCGTTCAGCAGGCGCTTTTCTTCGGCGCTCAGCCACTTTGCCTGGTCGATGCCGTCGTTCAGCAGCACATAGACCAGCAGACCGAGGGCGACGGTCGGCAGACCCTGGAGCAGGAACATCCACTGCCAGCCGGCCAGGCCGTGGGTGTCGGCAAAGTGCTGCATCATCCAGCCGGACAGCGGGCTGCCCAGCACACCGGAAATCGGAATGGCGGACATGAACAGGCCCATGATGCGGCCGCGGCGCGAGGACGGATACCAGTTCGTGAAGTACAACACGATGCCGGGGAAGAAGCCCGCCTCGAACACGCCCGTCACGAAGCGCAGCGCATAAAACTCAAAAGGAGTGGTGACGAACATCAGCGCCGCGGAGGCCGCGCCCCAGGCCACCATCAGCGTGCCGAGCACGCGGCGCGCGCCCAGGCGGTGCAGCAGCAGGTTGGCGGGCACGCCGCTCAGCACATAGCCGATAAAGAAGATGCCGGCGCCCAGGCCGTAGATGGTTTCGCTCCACTTCAGCGCATCCAGCATCTGCAGCTTGGCGAAGCCCACGTTCACGCGATCCAGGTAGTTGAACAGGTAGCAGATGAAGATGAAGGGAATCAGGTGCAGCGTCACCTTGCGGTAAGCGCCTTCCAGGACGGATTGCTCTGCCGCGCGGCCGATGGGCTGCGCCGCCTGGGCGGTGGTGGTCATACGGGGTCTCCTTTTGTTATCCGTGCCGGCCATTGTAGGATCGGCCAGCCGCGCGGCGCAGCGTGCCGACGCACCGATATTGGCGCTCCGGCTGCGCTAAAATTAGTGCATTTGCACAAAAGAGGCGGGACGATGGCCGTCATCAGCGCTGCGCTGGCGCAGCAGATTGTTGAAAGAACAATGAAAATCATCCCGTTCAATGTGAACGTGATGGACGCGCGCGGCGTGATCGTCGCCAGCGGCAACCCGGCGCGCATCGGCACCGTGCATGCGGGCGCGCAGCTGGCGCTGTCCCGTCATGGCGTGATCGAAGTCGATGCGGCTACGCTGCCGCACCTGCCGGGCGCGCAGGCGGGCATCAACCTGCCGCTGTCCGTGCGCGGCGAAATCTGCGGCGTGGTTGGCATCACCGGCCAGCCGGAAGACGTGCGCCAGTTCGGCGAACTGGTTTGCCTGACCGCGGAAATGATCCTGGAGCAGGCGCAGCTGACGGGCGAACTGCAGCGGGAGAAGGGCTACCGCGAGGAATTCATCTACCAGCTGGTGCGCCAGACCGGCGTAGCGCCGGCGGCGATGGAAGCGTGGGCGGCGCGCCTGGGCCTGGACTTGCAGCAGCCGCGCACGGTGCTGGTGCTGCAGTTGTCCGATGAAAGCGTGCGTCCCCGACCTGGCGTTGGCAGAGCTGCAGCGCGCGCAATCGGCGCTGGCGGCGCGCTGGCCGGCGCTATTGACGGCGGTGATCACGCCGCGCGAAATGGCGATGCTGGACCGCTTCGAGCCCACGCCGGCGGGCGGGGAAGCGGCGCAGGCGCGTCGCCGCCTGGGAACGCTGGGCGAAGTGCTGGCGCAGGCCTTGACGATGCCCTGGCTGCTGGCCATGGGGATCGCGCTGCCGGAATTGGAGGGTGCGGCTTCATCCTACGAATCGGCCCGGCGGGCGGCGCGCGTGGGCGCCAGCGGCAGCCGGAGCGCCAGCTGTTTTCGTATTACGAATTGAGTCTGCCGGTGCTGCTGTCCGGCCTCGACGTGGGCTGGCAGGCGGACCAGTTGCGCCAGCCCTTGCAGCGCCTGCGCGACTTCGACCGCAAGTCCGGCACGCTGGTGAAAACGCTGGCGGCGTGGTTTGCTCATAACAGCCAGCCCGTGGCTACGGCCAAGGCGCTGCATATTCATCGCAATACGCTGGATTACCGATTGCAGAAGATTACTGAGCTGACGGGGCTTGATCTGGGGGCGACGGATGATAGGCTGCTGCTCTACGTGGCACTGCAGTTGGCGGTCTAAGAACCCACGGCAGAGACTGGTGTCTGCCACGATGTGGCAGACACCTGGCTTACGCCTCTGGTTTTAAGGGGAGCCCCAGCCGCCGGCGAGGGCTTTGTAGACGACTACGAGGGAGCCGGCGGCGCCGGCCTGGGCTTGGGCCAGGCGGTCGCGGGCGGAGAGTAGTTCGCGTTCGGCGTCCAGCACCACGAGGAAATCGGTGGAGCCGACGGAGAAGCGCTCGCGCGCGATGAGCGCTGCCTGTTCGGAGGAGACGACGGCGTCGAACAGCAGGGCGGCCTGTTGCTGTGAGCGCGTGTAGTTCATGAAGGCGCCTTCCGTTTCCTCCAGCGCCGCCAGCACGGCCCGCTCGTAATTGGCAGCTGCCGCTTCGCCGCGTGCATCCGCTGCGGCGATATTGGCGCGGATGCGGCCGAAGTCGAGCAGGTTCCAGGTCAGCTGGGCGCCCAGGTTGTAGGCGTAGGACGCGCCTTTGCCCAGGTCGCCGATGTGCGAGGCGTTCTGGCCGATGGTGCCGCCCAGCGTGATGGTGGGGAACCAGGCGCTGCGCGCTACGCCGATGTTGGCGGCGGCGGCGGCAAGCTGGGCCTCGGCCACCTGCACGTCCGGACGGCGGCGCAGCAGATCCTGCGGCGTGCCGATGCCGCCCAGGTCCACCGTCTTCAATCCGGGCAGGGGCTGCACGGTCCCGAGCTCGGTGTCGAGCGCGGTGGGCGACAGGCCGCACAGCACCGCCAGGCGGTAGCGTGTGCGTGCCAGGGCGGACTCGAACGCGGGCACGCTGGCGGCCGTCGATTGCACCAGGGCGCGGGCGCGTTCCGTATCCAGGGCCGTGCCGCGGCCCGCACCTTCGCGCGCTTCCACCAGCTGCAGGGCGGCGCGCTGGGTTTCCAGCGAAGCGATGGCCACGCGCAGCTGTTCCTGCAGGCCGCGCAGATTGAAGTAATTGCGCGCCACCTCGGCGGCAATGCTCAGCTGGGGCCGCGCGGTAGCCCGCTTCGCCGGCCAGCACGCCGGCCTGCGCGGCGCGCCGCGCGTCGCTCAGGCGGCCGAACACGTCCGCTTCCCACAGCACATCGAGGCCGGCCGAGTAGGCATTGTTTGTTTGCGGCACGCCATCCGCATTCTTGGCGCGGATGCGCGCGGCGCCCGCGTTCACATTCACGGACGGGAACAGGTCGGCATCGGCCAGGCGGCCGACGGCGCGCGCTTCTGCCAGGCTGGCAGCGGCCGCGCGCACGTCCGTATTGGCTTTCAGGGCGCGCTGGATGAGGGACGTCAGTTCCTCATCCTGAAAGCGCTGCCAGAACTCGGCCACCGGCTCGCCGGTGCTGGCCTGGTCGGGGGCGTTGACAAAGCCGGTTTGCGCCGGCGGCTGATAGCGCGCCAGTTGCGGCGCGTGCGTGCAGGCGGCAAGCGTGGCCAGCGCGAGCAGGGCGCCGGCACGCAGCAGGGGGGAAGGTGCGCGCATCATGATTTCCCCTTTGGCGGTTCGGCATCGTCGATGCCGGCGTGGAAGGGATGGGCGGCGGCTTCGACAGTGCGCCGCACTTCGGCGGCATGCGCGCGGCCCTTCTCGGTGCTCTTGCGCACCAGGCTGTAGAACACGGGCGTGAGGAAGATGCCGAAGAAGGTCACGCCCACCATGCCGGAGAACACGGCGATCCCCATGGCGCGGCGCATTTCGCTGCCCGCGCCGCTGCCGAGGATCAGCGGAATCACACCGGCGCAGAAGGCGATCGACGTCATCAGGATGGGACGCAGCCGAAGGTGGCAGGCTTCCATCACCGCGTCAAGCATGGGCATGCCGCGCTCTTCCAGCTCCTTGGCGAATTCCACGATCAGGATCGCGTTCTTGCACGCCAGGCCGACCAGCACGACCAGGGCCACCTGGGTGAATATATTCAGGTCGCCCGTCTGCCGGAACGGCGGGAAATGCGACAGCCATACGCCAAACAGCGCGCACAGGATACACATCGGCACGATCAGGATGATCGCCATCGGCAGGCTCCAGCTCTCATACTGCGCCGTGAGCACCAGCACCACCAGCACCACGGAGAGGAACAGCACCGCAGCCAGCGTGGGGACTTTGTAGCCGACCACGGGCAGGGTGATGTCGCGGGTGAGGCGGTCCTGGTAGGTCAGGTCGGTCCATTCGAAGGCCATGCCGCGCGGCAGGGACTTCAGCATCTTCTCGATTTCCGCTTCGGCCTGGCCGCTGGAGAAGCCTGGCTTGGGAGCGCCGTTAATGTCCGCCGAGGGGAAGCCGTTATAGCGCGTCACGCGGGTCGGGCCGAAGGTGGGATTGATCTGCATGACGGAGCCCAGCTGCACCATCTGCCCATCGCTGTTGCGTGTTTCCAGGCGCGTGATGTTGTCCGCATTGGCGCGGTAGGGCGCATCCGCCTGCACCACCACCTGGTAAGTCTTGCCGAAGCGCGTGAAGTCGTTCACGTACAGCGAGCCGAGATTGATCTGCAGGGTATCGTAGATCGCCTGCAGCGGCAGGCCCATTTGCTTGGCCTTGGTACGGTCGATGTCCGCAAACAGTTGCGGCACGTTGACGTCGTAGGTGGAGTAGGGCGTGGCAATGGTGGACTTTTGATTGCCGTAGATCGGTCCCAGAATGCCCCACACGCTGCCGTACAGCGCCTGTTCACCCTGGCTGCCGCGGTCCTGGATCTGCAGCTTGAAGCCGCCGGCTGCGCCCAGGCCCTCGACGGCAGGCGGCGGCACCACGAATATGCGCGCGCCCTGGATCTGCTGCATGGCGCCGTTCACCTTGCCAAGGATGGCGTCCTTCGACAGGGCGGACGAGGTGCGTTCCTCGAACGAGGCTAGGCCGAAGAACACGATGCCCTCGTTGGGCGCGGCCGAGAAGCCGGCGATGGAAAGGCCGGGGAAGCCGATCGAGTTCTCGATGCCGGGGACCCTGAGCGCGATGTCGCTCATGTCGCGGATGACTTTCTCGGTGCGGCCCAGGGTGGCGCCGGCGGGCAACTGAGCCACGCCGATCAGGTATTGCTTGTCCGGCGCCGGCACAAAGCCGCTGGGCACCACGCCGAACAGCAGGGCGGTGCAGGCCAGCAGCACGCCATAGACCAGCAGCGCGGCCGATTTGCGTTTCAGGATGGTGCCGACACCGCGGCTGTACTTCTTGCTCTGGCGCTGGAAGAAGCAGTTAAACCAGTGGAAGAAGCGGCCGAACAGCTTGTCCATCACGAGCATGATCTTGTCTTTCGGTGCATCATGTGGCCGCAGCAGCAGCGCCGCCATGGCGGGTGACAGGGTCAGCGAATTGATGGCGGAGATCACGGTGGAAATGGCGATGGTGACCGCGAACTGCTTGTAGAACTGGCCGGAGAGGCCGGGCACGAAGGTCAGCGGAATGAACACCGCGCACAGCACCAGGGCAATGGCGACAATTGGCCCGCTCACCTCACTCATCGCCTTGTGCGTGGCGGCGTGCGGCGTGAGGCCGTCCGCGATATTGCGCTCAACGTTTTCCACCACCACGATGGCGTCGTCCACCACGATACCGATGGCGAGCACGAGGCCGAACAGGGTCAGGGTATTGATCGAGTAGCCAAGCAGGAGCAGCACGCCGAAAGTGCCGACGATCGATACCGGCACGGCCAGCAAGGGGATCACGGAAGCGCGCCAGGTCTGCAGGAAGATGATCACCACCAGCACCACCAGCAGCACGGCTTCAATCAGCGTATGCACCACCTTCTCGATCGAAGTCTGCACGAAGCGCGTGGGGTCGTAGACGATGTCGTAGTCCACGCCCTGGGGGAAGCTCTGCTTCAGGCGCGCCATGGTGGAGCGCACATTGTCCGACAGCGCCAGGGCATTCGAGCCGGGCGACTGGAAGATACCGATGGCCACCGCTTCCTTGTTGTTCAGGAGGCTGCGCAAGGCGTAGGAGTTGGCGCTCATCTCGACGCGGCCCACATCCTTCACTCTCACCACGGCGCCCGTGCGCGGATCGCTGCGCACGATGATGTTGGCGAAGTCCTCTTCCCTGACCAGGCGGCCCTGGGCGTTGACGGCCAGCTGGAACTCGGTGTTGTTGACCGCCGGCGGCGCGCCGACCACGCCGGCTGCCACCTGCGTGTTCTGTTCGCGGATGGCGCTTACCACGTCGGCGGAAGTCATGCTGCGCGAAGCCAGCTTTTGCGGGTCGAGCCAGATGCGCATTGCATAGTCGCCCGCGCCGAACAGGAGCACGGAGCCCATGCCGGGGATGCGCAGCAGGTCGTCGCGCACATAGAGGTTGGCGTAATTGCGCAGGTAGAGCGTGTCGTGGCTGTTGTCCGGGCTGACCATGTGCACCACCATGGTCAGGTTGGGCGCCTGCTTCTCGGTGGTCACGCCGATCTGGCGCGTGATATCCGGCAGGCGGGGCAGGGCGCGGTTGATGCGGTTCTGCACCGCCGTTTCAGCCTGTTCCGGCACGGTGCCGATCTTGAAGGTGACGGTGATGCTCACGCTGCCGTCCGCCGTGGCCTGGCTCTGGAAGTAAAGCACGTTTTCCAGGCCGTTGATCTGTTCTTCCAGCGGTGCGGCCACCGTTTCCGAAATCACGCGCGGGTTGGCGCCGGGGAACTGGGCGCGCACCACGATCTGCGGCGGCGCCACTTCCGGATATTCCGAGATCGGCAACTGGAAGATCGCCAGCAGGCCGGTCAGGAAGATGAAGATCGAGATGACGGTGGCAAGGCGCGGGTGCTCAATGAAATACTTTGAGATGTCCATGGCGCCCCCTTCAACCCTTGGCCGGCGCCGGCGGGGCGGGCGGCGGCGCGGGGATGGGCATGCCCTTGTCGTCCACCTTCAGCACCTGGGGTGTGACGGGCGCGCCGGGGAAGGCGCGCAGCAGGCCGTCGACGATGACCAGCTCTCCTTCCTTCACGCCTTCGACCACGCGCATGCCGTCGATCAGGGCGCCGGACTTCACTTCGCGCTGTTCAACGATATTGTTCTTGCCGACCACGAGGACGACCTTGCGCGTCTGGTCCGTGGTCACGGCGCGGTCGGCCACCACGGTGGCGGTATAGTTACCGCTACCTACAAGCTTCAGGCGAGCGAACAGGCCGGGGGTGAACAGGCCATCCTTGTTGTCGAACACGGCGCGGCCGCGCAGGGAAGCGGTGGCGGGGTTGAGACGGTTGTCCACGAAGTCCATTTTGCCTTCGTGCGGGAAGCCGTCTTCGTTGGCCAGGCCGAGGTAGATCACGTTCGGCGTATCGCGCGAGGAAGGGCGTGTGCCTTCGCGCGCGGCGCGCATGTATTTGAGGTAGAGGGCTTCGCTGGCGTCGAAGTAGGCGTAGACGCGGTCGGTGGACACCACCGTGGTCAGCACGGGATCACCGACATTCACCAGGTTGCCCTCGGTGACGTTGGCGCGCGAGGTGCGGCCCGCCACGGGCGCTGTAATATTGGTGAATTCGAGATTCAGGCGCGCCTGCGTCAGCGCCGCTTCGCCGGCCCGGATCGAGGACTGTGCATTGGCGACGGCGGCCTTCAGCTGGTCCAGCTCCTGCTGGCTGACGCCACGCACGGCCACCAGCTTTTCCGCCCGCGCCAGTTCGGACTTGTTCAGGTCGGACTGCGTTCGTGCCGCCTGCAGCTGCGCTTCCGCGCGCGCCACTTCGGCCGCAAAGGGCCGCGGATCGATGGTGAACAGCGGGTCGCCTTTCTTGACCAGCTGCCCTTCCTTGAAATGGACCTTGACCAGGTTGCCGGCAACCCGCGCTCGAACATCGACAGTATGCGGGGCCTCGAGACGGCCGGTGAACTCGTCGAACTCCTGCACCTGTCGCTTCACGACGGGGGCCACCGAAACGGCAGGCGGCTGATTGGCCTGCTTCGATGGATCGTCCTTGGCGCCGCAGGCGGCGAGAGCGATCAGGACGGCAAAAGGGACGAGACGTGCTGCCAGCTTATTCATAGCGAGAACCCTTCCAAACTGCGTTGCACAGCGAGGTAACCGATTCTTACAGCGTCGCGCGCCAGAATATCACAAATATACAAATTGCAAGCAAATGCGGACTAGTTAACGAAGGATGCCGGCAATGCTCGAATAATTGTCGGTCCAGAGACGTTGGCGCGGGGCCTCCGGCAGTGGCCGCAGGGGGCCGGATTGTGCCAGCCGTTCTGGTGGCCCGATCAGCACCCATTGCGAGGCATTGGTGCCGATGGCGTGGTTGCTGCGCGAGCTGACGATGAAGGCGCTGCGGTGGTAGTAGTCCGCGGCCTTGCTTACCACTGGCGCCAGATTGAGATAGAGGTTGGAGGTGTGCACGGCCAGCACGCCGCCCGGTTTCAGGTGGCGGAACCAGGTGGCGAAGGCTTCGCGCGTGAGCAGATGGACGGGGATGGCGTCGCCGGAGAAGGCGTCCAGGATCAGCAGGTCGAATTGCTGGTTCGCTTCCGCTTCGAGCGTGAGCCGTGCGTCGCCCGGCACGACTTCGGCTTTGCCGGGGCAGTCGGCGAGGTAGCTGAAATGGCTGGCGGCGAGCTGGCTGACCAGCGGATTGATTTCATAGAAACGGTAAGTGTCGCCGGGCTGGCAGTAGGCGGCAATGGTGCCGGCGCCAAGGCCGACGATGCCGACTTTTTGCGGTCCTGCGCCGCGGGTGGCTTTGATGGCGATGCCGGCGCCGCTGTCCGGGCCGAAGTAGGCGGTGGGCCAGCGGCGCTTTGCCGGGTCGAGGAACTGGTAGCCGTGCATGATGGCGCCGTGCGAAAGCTGGCGCACGTGGGCCTGTCCGTACGTGGTTTCGTGGACCTTGACGGTGCCGTAGAAGTTGCGCGCTTTGACCTGGTGGTCTTCCGGCAGCAGCACGCTGGCTGCCCACATCAGGCTGACCAGCGAGGCGGATGTCAGCAGGATTTTCGGCCAGAGGTTTTCCTGCCGCCACAGCGCGGCCGCCACCACGCACAGCGCGGCCAGGCAGGCGAGGGCGAGTTCGTATTCGTCATTGAAGATGCGCGGCGCGATCAGGGCCGTGAAGCAGCCGCCCAGCGCGCCGCCGCCGGCGATCATCAGATAGAAGGTGGTCAGTTGCTCGGGCTGCGGCTTGCGCTTCGCCAGTTCGCCGTGGCAGCACATGCAGAATACGAATACGCTCGCACAGTACAGCGCCACGGGCCAGGCGATGCCGCGCGGGAGCAGGCTGGGATGGTTGGTGTAGCCGATGATCAGCGGCGTCAGCGCGGCCAGCAGCGGCAGGAAGAGTTTTCTCTGGTACCAGCGCGGGCTTTCGAAGCAGAGGATGAAGGTGAGCAGGTAGAGCGCCAGCGGCAGGACCCAGAGCAGGGGCATCGGCGCGATGTTGGCGGTCAGGTGGCTCGTTGCCGCCATCAGGAAGACCGTTGGGACGGCGGCGAGGGCTGACCATAGCGCCAATTCGCTACCCGCGCCGCCCATGTCGCCCGTCTCCCTCGCGCCGCTGGTGCGCCCGGCGCCGCCTGCGTGGCCCGTGATGCTTTCACCGCTCGCGCGTCCTGTGTCGCCGATGTCGGCCGCGGAACTCGCGCCATGCTCGCAGCCTCCGCCAAATGGGCCACCTGCACCATATATCGCGCCCAGGCTTGCACGTCCCGCGGCCATGCTGGCGCCGCCGGCCGACGCGTCGACGGACCTGCCGAAGGCCGCGCCAACGGTGGCGCCAGCCGGGCTGGTCGCGGCGGCCAGCGTCGCCGGCATCGGCAACATGCCCGCCGAGCGCAGCGCAAGCATCGCGCACAGGCAAGCAAACGCGATAAATCCAACCGACCACCCGTTAGCAATCTGCGTCATCACGAAAGCGGGTTCGAAAGCCAGCGGGAAACTGAGCAGCCCGAGCATCGAGCCGAAGTTGGACAGCGCGAACAGCCGGTAAGGCACGCTGCCCGGACGCTCGCCCGCAAACCAGTGCTGCAGCAGCGGCCCGGTGGACGACAGCAAAAAGTAGGGCAGGCCGACCGTCACCGCGAGCATGCCAAGCAGCAGCGTGGCCGGATCGCTGTCCGGCGACGGCTTCCAGCCTTCGCCCGCCGACAAAGGCAGTGTGAAGGCAGCGGCGACAAGGAGCGCCACATGAAGTACCGCCTGGCGCCGGGGCGAAAGGTAGCGCGTGGTCAGGTGCGCATAGAGATAACCCAGCAAGAGCAGCACCTGGAACAGCAGCATGCAGGTCGTCCACACCGCCGCCGATCCGCCAAACCAGGGCAGCACCATCTTCCCCACCACAGGTTGGACCTGGAACAGCAGGAAAGCGCTGAGGAAAATGGTAGCCGCGTAAATTATGACCATTTGGTCATATTAGCCCCGTCGGCGGCGAAAAAGTGTTGGCTGATGCCAACATTGCAAAATTTTGCGCTCAGCCCGTGAAAACCAATCCTGCCGCCAGTGCGATCATCGTGGCGCCGGTCAGCGCTTCGATGCCTTTCCACACGACAGGGCGCTGGAACACGCCGGAAAGCTGCACCGCGCCAAAGCCGAGCGCCGTAAACCAGAGAACGGACGCTGTCATCGCGCCGAAAGAGAAGCCAAGACGCTGCTGGCTGTCCGGGTAGCTGCCGCCGACGGAGCCGAGCAGGACGACGGTGTCCAGGTAAACGTGAGGATTCAGCAGGGACAGCGCGACCACGCTCGCCAGCGCCTGTCGCGCATTGGGGGCGGTAGCCTGCTCGCCGAGTTGCAGCGACTTCGGCGTCACCAGCGAACGCCAGCTGCGCAGACCGTACCAGAGCAGGAAGGCGGCGCCGCCCCAGCGCGCTATCTGAAGCAGGGTAGGAGAACTCTGGATCACCGCGCCCGCGCCCGCGACGCCGAGCGCGATCAGGACGATGTCGATAATCACGCAGGCGACTACCGTTATCAGCACATGCTGTCGGCGGATTCCCATCCTCAGGACGTGCGCATTCTGAGCGCCGATGGCCATGATGAGGCTGGCTCCGAGACCGAGTCCGTTGACGTAGCTTTGCATTGATTCCTCCGTTTTCGATGTCCCGCATTCTGCCGGGACTGGCGGTGGAAATGAAGCTGATTTAATATTTTTCAGTGATCATTAATTTTGCTTAAGTTATGCTACCTGATTCCCGCCAAAGCGAAGCCCTGCTTGCCATCGTCGACACCGGCAGTTTTGAGCAGGCGGCTGCCCAGTTGCACCTGACGCCGTCCGCCATTTCGCAGCGGCTCGGCGCGCTGGAGGCGGCGATCGGCACGCCCCTGCTGATCCGCAGCCGTCCTTGCCGTCCCACTGCCGCGGGACAGCGCCTGGTCCAATATCTGCGCCGGAGCCAATTGCTCGAACAGGAATTTCTGGCGGAATTGTCGAATGACGAGAACCGGCCCACCTCAATTGCGGTGGCAGTCAATAACGACACGCTCGGCACCTGGTTTTTGCCCGGGCTGAGCGAATTTCTGATTCGGGAAAATGTGCTGCTGGATATTATCCTGGACGACCAGGATCACACTTATACCCTGCTTGAAAAAGGGCTGGCGCTGGCTGGCGTCTCCAGCGAACCAAAACCAATGCGCGGTTGCACGGCGCAATATCTGGGCGCGATGCGCTACCGTATGCTCGCGACGCCCGATTTTGTCCGCCGCTTTTTTCCCGAACGGTTTCACGCGCGAATCCGCCAAAAAGGCGCCCGTAATGAATTTCGACCGCAAGGATTCACTGCAAGCCAATTTCATCAAAAAAGAACTGGGGTTGGCGCCGGGAGCGTATCCGGTGATGTACGTGCCCTCCAGCGACCCTTTTGTCGAAGCGATCCGCCTTGGACTCGGCTATGGCATGCTGCCGCAGCAACAATATAAAGACATGATTAACGCCGGCGAACTAGTCGACCTCGCGCCGGGTAAATATAAGGACGTGGACTTATATTGGCATTCATGGCGCGTCCAATCGCCCAAGCTCGAAAAGCTCAGCGCCCAGGTGCTGGCCGCAGCCGCACGCGCGCTGGGAGCCGAATGCTGAAATCTAGCAGGATCGCGCCAGTAGTTGGCGCGACAGGTGCGACTTCGTCGCCGAGTGACAGAGCATACGGTGTGTCGAAACGCCACGCAGTCTAATTTGGTCTAAATCGGCCTGGACCGGTCTAAACAGGCCTGAATCTCGAAGGTCGAAGTCTAAAAAAGCCTGGAAAATCAAAGCAAAATTCTAAACCGATCTATTTTGAAGACCTGAAAGTCTAATCCCTCTACAAATCGTTTCTGAATTGCAGCTTTTAGACTCAATTGGCCGGGCCTTTCCTGCGTGCGCGGCAAACTGAAGTGGCCGGCGACACCGGGTCCGATGCAGTCTAAAAATTGAAACCAAGCAGCGAAACTTGGACTGTTTTAGACTTTCGGCTTCTTGGAATCGACGAAATTAGACTTTTGAAGCGATCTTCTAGCTCTTTTTAGATTATGGGGCGCGTATTCCAGACCTGTTTAGACTAAAAGGGTTGAATTTAGACTGAATTAGACGTGGCACTGCCATAAAGCCCCCTTTTTGGATGGGGGCGGGGTGTGGAAACAAAAAAGCCCGCCGAAGCGGGCTGGGTTGCGCCGGCGTAGATCCGAGGAATTAGTACATGTAGAACATGCGCTGGATTTCTTTGGTGTTGCTGGTTTTGGTCAGGGCCAGCATCAGCAGGATGCGCGCTTTTTGCGGGCTGAGGGTGTCGGAAACAACGAAGTCCAGTTCGTCGTCATTGGCTTCGCCATTGCGGGCCAGGATGCCGTTGCCGACGCGGCTGGCGCGGACGATCAAGGTACCGTTCTTGCGCGCGGCGATCAGCGAAGGTTTTACTTTGGCGGCCAGGCTGCCGTCGCCGGTACCGGCGTGAATAATGCCTTTGGCGCCGGCGGCGATAAAGGCATTCAGCGCCACGTCGTTCATATTCGCGTAGCCGTAGACGATATCGACCTGCGGCAGCGCCTGGATATTGGAGATATCGAATTCGGTTTCAACGGTGTGCTTGCGGGTGGAGGCGCGGTAGAAATATGGCTTATTTCCCTGCATATAACCCAGCACGCCCAATTCCGGCGTGCGGAAGGAATCAGGCGTGGAGGTATTGGTCTTGCTGACATCGCGCGACGACTGGATCTGGTCATTCAGCGAAACCAGCACGCCCTTGCCGACGGCTTCCGGGCTGCCGGCCAGGATCACGGCGTTGTACAGATTGATCGGCCCGTCCGCGGACAGGGCGGTGGAGGGGCGCATCGCGCCAACCAGCACCACCGGTTTGCGGCTCTTGACGACCAGGTTCAGGAAGTAGGCGGTTTCCTCCAGCGTGTCGGTGCCGTGGGTGATCACGATGCCATCGACATTCGGCTGGGCCAGCAGCGTGTTCACGCGCTTGGCCAGGGTCAGCCAGTGCTCATTGGTCATGCTTTCGCTGGCGATCTGGAAGACCTGCTCGCCGGTCACGTTGGCAACTTTAGCGACCTCAGGCACGGCATTGATCAGCTGCTGCACGCCGACGGTGGCGGCGGTGTAGCCCACCGTGGTGGTGGAGCTGGCGCCGGTGCCGGCGATAGTGCCGCCGGTGGCGAGTACCATCACATTCGGCAGCTTCTGAGCTTGCACACTGAAAGCGACGAGTAAGGAAAAGAGCGCGACAATAAAGCGGACTGACTGGGTGCGGATCATGCAAACTCCTTCTTATTGGGATGGCACGCATCTTATAGCAGAGGAAGCGGTAGAGCAAAATTCGAAACGTTTTACATATGGCATTTGTCTTAAAACTGGTGCACTATGTTGGGGTCAGTTTCAGAATGATTTTTGCTGCAACGCAATAATGCGTGTGACGGGGGAGCGTTGGAAACAGATGCACTGAGCCTGGCGGTCGTCATGCAGAGACGTCCGCTCAAAAGCCGCTGGCAACCGTATCAGTGGCAACCTGCAGAAGTGGTAGTGTCACCCTGGGTACGCGATGGCGCGCCCAGGTGCCTGCACGACGATCCGTCCGACACCCGCTGGCTGTATACCGGATTCGAACTTCGCCTGTATTCCGACGAGGCGGAGGGGTATTTTCTGAATCTCGATTCGCGGGCGCCATGCTGGTTCGTCATGTGGCGCATGGACGAGGTCAGCGAGCTCGCCGTGCCGCAGTTGGTAACGCTCTCATATAACGAAGCGGCGCGCATGATGGATGGCGGGGAAATGGTCGACACCCTCCCGGCGCCTTCCTATATCGTGCGGCAGCTCGAGACTTTCGTGCAGGAGTTTTACCGCCCGGAGCCGAAGCGCAAGCGCCGCAAACCCTCGTTCGAAGGCGGGGCAGGTGTGCAGCAGATGGCGGAACAGGAGGGCTGGCGCCGTGGCCGCTGAAACCTTCTTCGCGCGCTGGTCGCGGCGCAAGGCGGAAGCCGTGCAGGCTGAAGCTGCCGCGCCCGAGGCGGTCGAGGAGGTTCAGACTGAAGTTCCGCAGCCCACGCTGGAGCAGGTGGCCGCACTGACCACCGCCGATGACTTCACGCCCTTCGTTGCGCGCGGCGTCGACGAGACCGTGCGCAGGGCGGCCATGAAGAAGCTGTTCTCCGATCCGCACTTCAATGTGATGGACGGGCTGGATACCTATATCGAGGACTACAACAAGTTCGTGCCCATGACGCCGGCCATGATCGCGGCGCTTAATCATGCGAAGGACTTGCTCAATCCGCTGGCGGCGATTGAAAGGGAATGGGCGGCCAGCAAGGGGGCGTTGCCGTTGCCGCACGCGGACGGTGCGACGCCAGGGCAGGATGGGGCGCCTGATGGCCAGGCCGTAGCGGAAGCCGGGGACGACAAGGCGGGCGAGGCGCCGGCCGTCGCGGGGGACCCAGCGGAGCAGGACGCAGCGGGTGTCGACAATCTCCAAGCCACAAGCCAGGAATCCCATGACCACGCGAATCAAAGTCTGTAACTGCAATCACACGATGCCGGTGGACGGTGCGGCGCTGGGCGCTGCGCTGGGCGAGGAAAATCTGCCGGTCGCGCACCAGTTGTGCCGCCGCGAAGTCAACAGCTACCTGGACACGCTGGAAGGCGCCGAGCGCATCGTGGTGGCCTGCACCCAGGAGCAGCCGCTGTTCGAGGAACTGGCGGAGATGAAGGAAACGGTGGCGCCGCTGCGCTTCGTGAACATCCGCGAAACGGCCGGCTGGAGCGCCGAAGCCGCGCATGTGACGCCGAAGATGGCCGCGCTGCTGGCGGCAGCCCGGCTGCCCGACCCCGAGCCTGTGCCGGAAGTCGAGTACCAGTCCGAAGGCCGCGTGCTGCTGACCGGCCCCGCCGAACGCGTGCTGCGCTGGGCGAAGCGGCTGGACCATCAGCTGCAAGTGAGCCTGCTGATCACCAGCGGCGAGGGCGCTCTGACGGGACACCAATGGCCTACCTGGACCGGCGCCCAGCCGAGCATCGAAGGCTGGCTTGGCGCCTTCAAGGCCAGCTGGCAGCAGGCCAATCCCATCGATCTCGATCTGTGCACCCGCTGCAACGCCTGCATCAAGGCCTGTCCCGAGAACGCGATCGGGCTGAACTACCAGATCGATCTCGACGCCTGCAAGGACCATCGCGCCTGCGTTCAAGCCTGCGGCGCGGTCGGCGCCATCAGCTTCGAGCGCCGCGACACGCAACGCAACGCGGAATTCGACCTCATAATTGACCTGCACGAAACGCCGCTGCTGCGCATGCACCAGCCGCCGCAAGGCTATTTCGCGCCCGGCGCGGACGAAGCCAAAGCCGCGGAACTGGCGCTGCAACTGGCCGAGCTGACCGGCACCTTCAGCAAGCCGCGCTTCTTCGCCTACAAGGACAACATCTGTGCCCACAGCCGGAGCAAGCAGCCCGGCTGCAACGCCTGCATCGACATCTGCTCGGCCGAAGCCATCAGCGCCGACGGCGACCATATCAAGGTCAACCCGCAGCTGTGCGCAGGCTGCGGCGCCTGCACCACGGTGTGCCCGTCCGGCGCCTTGAGCTATGTCTACCCGCGCACGTCGGACCTGGGCGTGCGCATAAAGACTATGCTGGGCACTTACGCCAAGGCAGGCGGCAAGCGCCCGGCGCTGCTGCTGCATGGCGAAGGGCAGGGTACGGAACTGATTATGCAGCTGGGCCAACTGGCCGGCGCCGGCGCCGCGCAAGGGCTGCCGGCGCGCATGATGCCGCTGTCGCTGCACCACGTGGCATCGACCGGCATCGACGTCTGGCTGTCCGCCGTCGCTTATGGTGCCTCCAATGTGTTGCTGCTGGCGGCAGGTGACGAAGCGCCGCAGTACCGCGAAGCGCTGGCAAAGCAGATCGACATCGCACAAACCATTCTCACGGGCCTGGGCTATTCGGGCCAGCACCTGCAGTTGCTGCAGGCGTCGAACGCGCCGGAACTGGATGCCGCGCTGCGCCGCATCGAAGCAGGGCAAACGCCCGAGCTGGCGGCCAGCTTCGATCTGGCCGCCCTCAAGCGCAACACGCTGGACTTCGCGCTCAGCCACCTGCTGGCCCATGCACCGCAACCGCAGCAGGAACTGGCGCTGCCGCAGGGCGCGCCCTTCGGCACGCTGGACGTGAACAAGGATACCTGCACGCTGTGCATGGCCTGCGTCGGCGCCTGTCCCGAATCCGCGCTGTCGGATAATCCCAGCCTGCCGCAGCTGCGCTTCACTGAAACGAACTGCGTGCAGTGCGGCCTGTGCGAGCACACCTGTCCGGAAAACGCCATCACGCTCACGCCGCGCCTGCTGCTGACGCCCGAAGCGAAGCAGGCGCGCGTGCTGAACGAGGCACAGCCCTATCACTGCATCCGCTGTCAGAAGCCTTTCGGTACCCTGCAAATGGTGGAAAACATGGTCGCCAAACTATCCGCCCACGGCGCCTTCGCCGGCAACCTGGACCGGCTGCGCATGTGCTCCGACTGCCGCGTGATCGACATGATGGAGCCGGCCAGGGAAGTCTCGATCTTCGAGGTGAAACGGTGATGAACGAGATGCCATTGCGTTTCGAGCACGCGGACGGCGGCGAGGAATCCGCCCGCGCCGAGCTGTATGCCGTGCTGGCGATGCTGTTCTACGCGCCGCCCCTGCAGGACTTGCTGGACGAGATCGGACCGACGCCCGTCGAAGGCGAGGGCATCCTCGTCGATGCCTGGCGCGGACTGCAGACAGCCTGCCGCGAGACGAGCGCCGAGATCGTGCGCGACGAATACGAGACGCTGTTCATCGGCGTCGGCAAGCCGGAGGTCTTCCTTTATGGCTCTTATTACCTGACCGGCTTCATGATGGAAAAGCCGCTGGCCCAACTGCGCACCGACCTGGCACAGCTTGGGCTGGAACGTGTCGACGATATGCCGGAAACCGAAGACCACTTCGCCGCGCTGTGCGATGTGATGCGCTACCTGATCACGTCGGAAGAGGTGCTGCATGGCAGCATTGCAACGCAGAAGGAGTTCTTCGCGACACACATCCAGCCCTGGGCTGACCGCATGTGCAACGCGATCCTGGCGCATCCGCAGGCACGCTTCTACGCCTCCGTGGCCAGGCTGGCGCAAGCCTTCGTTTCGGTTGAAATGCAGGCATTCGACATGTGCTGAATTTATATGCTAATGTAAATTAATCATCTTTTAAAGCAAGGCATCTTCCTACGAGGAGAAGACGATGTCCACGCAATCGAAGAACGGCCGCCGCACGTTTTTTGCCGGATTGGGCGCAGTCGCTGCCGCCGGCGTGGCCGCCAGACTGGCCTCGCGCCCCAGCGAGCCTGAAGCTGCACCGGAACCGGCCGATCCGCCGGGCCCGGGCTACCGGGTCACCGAACATATCAAGAAGTACTACCGCACCACCAAAATCTGAAGCGGGAGGAGGACATCATGCTCTTGACGCGTAAAGGGCCTGCGGGCCAGCGTTCGTCCGGACGTTTTGCGGCCAGCCTGGGCGACAGCCTGTCGCGCGCGCTGCCGACCATGGACCGCCGCGCATTCCTGAAACGTTCCGGCATTGGCGTTGGCGTCGGCCTGGCGGCCACCCAGTTCCAGCTGGTGCGCAAGGCGCAGGCCAAGGATGAAGCGGCGGCCGGCGCCAAACAGGTGGTGCGGCGCACCGTGTGCTCGCACTGTTCGGTGGGCTGCGCGGTGGACGCGGTGGTCGAAAACGGCGTCTGGGTGCGCCAGGAGCCGGTGTTCGATTCGCCCATCAACCTCGGCGCCCACTGCGCGAAAGGCGCGGCGCTGCGGGAGCATGGCCACGGCGAGTACCGGCTGAAGTATCCGATGAAGCTGGTGAACGGCAAATACCAGCGCATCAGCTGGGATACGGCGCTGCAGGAAATCTCGCAGAAGATGCTGGACATCCGCAAGGCCAGCGGACCGGATGCGGTGTTCTTCGTCGGCTCGTCCAAGCACAATAACGAGCAGGCGGCGCTGCTGCGCAAGTTCGTGTCCTTTTTCGGCACCAATAACTGCGACCACCAGGCGCGCATCTGCCACTCCACCACGGTGGCGGGCGTGGCGAACACCTGGGGCTACGGCGCCATGACCAACAGCTACAACGATATGCAGAATGCCAAGGCGGCCATGTATATCGGCTCGAACGCTGCGGAAGCGCACCCGGTCTCGATGCTGCACATGCTGCACTCGAAGGAAACCGGCTGCAAGATGATCGTGGTCGATCCGCGCTTCACGCGCACTGCCGCCAAGGCCGACCACTACATCCGCATCCGCTCCGGCTCGGACATCCCCTTCCTGTACGGAATGCTGTGGCATATCTTCAAGAACGGCTGGGAAGACAAGAAATACATCAACGACCGCGTCTACGGCATGGACAAGGTGCGCGAGGAAGTCGCCAAATGGACGCCGGACAAGGTCGAGGAAGCCTGCGGCGTGCCCGAGGCGCAGGTGCTGCTGGCCGCGGAGACGATGGCGAAGAACCGTCCCTCCACCGTGGTCTGGTGCATGGGCCAGACGCAGCACTCGATCGGCAACGCCATCGTGCGCGCTTCCTGCATCCTGCAGCTGGCGCTGGGCAATGTGGGCGTGAGCGGCGGCGGCACCAATATCTTCCGCGGCCACGACAATGTGCAGGGCGCGACCGACGTGGGCCCGAACCCCGACTCGCTGCCGGCCTACTACGGCCTGGCCACCGGCGCCTGGAAGCACTGGTGCGCCGTTTGGGGCGTGGATTACGAATGGGTGAAGAGCCAGTTTGCCTCCCAGGCCATGATGGAAAAATCCGGCACCACCGTGTCGCGCTGGGTCGACGCTGTGCTGGAAAAGAATGAGCTGATCGACCAGGACAGCAACGTCAAGGCCATGTTCTTCTGGGGCCATGCGCCGAATTCGCAAACGCGCGGCCTGGAAATGAAGAAGGCCTTCGACAAGCTGGACATGCTGGTCGTGATCGATCCCTACCCATCGGCCACCGCGGCCATGGCGGCGATGAAGGTGGAAGGGCAGGAGCTCAATCCCAACCGCACCGTCTATCTGCTGCCGGCAGCCACCCAGTTCGAGACTTCCGGCTCGGTCACGGCTTCCAACCGCTCGCTCCAGTGGCGCGAGAAAGTGATCGAGCCGCTGTTCGAATCGCGCACCGACCACATGATCATGTACCAGCTGGCCGAGAAGCTGGGCTTCGGCAAGCAGCTGGTGGCCAAGCTGAAACTGGTGCCGGGCAAGGGCGGCATGATGGAGCCGGAACCGGAATCGATGCTGGAAGAGATCAACCGCGGCAGCTGGACCATCGGCTACACGGGTCAATCGCCGGCGCGCCTGAAGGCGCACATGCGCAGATATGCACATGTTCGACGTGAAGACGCTGCGCTGCAAGAGCGGCAAGGACCCCGTGACCGGCTACGACCTGACCGGCGATTACTTCGGCCTGCCGTGGCCCTGCTATGGCACGCCGGAGATGAAGCATCCCGGCTCGGCCAACCTGTACGACAACAGCAAGCACGTGATGGACGGCGGCGGCAACTTCCGCGCCAATTTCGGTGTGGAGAAGGATGGCGTCAACCTGCTGGCCGAAGACGGTTCGCATTCGCTGGGCGCGGACATCACCACCGGCTATCCGGAATTCGACCATGTGCTGATGAAAAAGCTGGGCTGGTGGGATGAACTCACCGACGACGAGAAGAAGGCGGCCGAAGGCAAGAACTGGAAGACCGACCTCTCCGGCGGCATCCAGCGCGTGACGATGAAGGTGCACGGTGTGCACCCCTTCGGCAATGCCAAGGCGCGCGCCGTTGTGTGGAACTTCCCGGACCCGGTGCCGCTGCACCGCGAGCCGCTGTACGGCACGCGGCCGGACCTGGTCGAGAAATACCCGACCCACGACGACAAGAAAGCCTTCTGGCGCATGCCCACGCTGTACAAGAGCATCCAGCAGAAGAATGTGCAGGAAGGGCTGGCGAAGAAGTTCCCATCATCCTCACCTCCGGCCGCCTGGTCGAGTACGAGGGCGGCGGCGAGGAAACGCGTTCCAATCCGTGGCTGGCCGAGCTGCAGCAGGAGAACTTCGTCGAGATCAACCCGGTGGCAGCCGAAGCGCGCGGTATCCGCAACGGCGATTATGTGATCGTCTCCACCCCGACCGGGGCGCGCATCAAGGTGAGGGCGCTGGTGACGCAGCGCGTCGGCCCGGATACGGCCTTCATACCGTTCCACTTCTCCGGCTGGTGGCAGGGCAAGGACATGCTCGAGTGGTATCCGGAAGGCGCGGCGCCTATCGTGCGCGGCGAAGCCGTGAATACGGCTACAACCTACGGCTACGATTCGGTGACCATGATGCAGGAAACCAAAACGACTATCTGCAATATCGAACGCTTCAACGCGTGAGGGGACGGCCATGGCTCGAATGAAATTCATCTGTGACACCGAGCGCTGCATCGAGTGCAATTCCTGCGCCACCGCGTGCAAGAATGAGCACGAGGTGCCGTGGGGCGTGAACCGGCGCCGGGTGGTCACCATCAACGACGGCATCGTCGGCCAGGAAAAATCGGTGTCGGTGGCGTGCATGCACTGCTCGGATGCGCCCTGCATGGCGGTGTGCCCGGTGGACTGCTTCTACCGCACGGACGAAGGCGTGGTCCTGCACAACAAGGATGCCTGCATCGGCTGCGGCTACTGCTCGTATGCCTGCCCGTTCGGCGCGCCGCAATTCCCTTCCAACGGCACCTTCGGCCTGCGCGGCAAGATGGACAAGTGCACCTTCTGCGCCGGCGGTCCGGAAGAAAACGGCTCGCAGGCGGAGTTCGAGAAGTATGGGCGCAACCGCCTGTCCGAGGGCAAGCTGCCGGCCTGCGCGGAAATGTGCTCGACCAAGGCGCTGCTGGGCGGCGATGGCGACGTGGTGGCCGATATCTTCCGCACCCGCGTGATCACGCGCGGCAAGGGCAGCGAAGTCTGGGGCTGGGGAACGGCATACGGCAAGCCGCAGGGAGGCAAATCATGAAAACGATCGTGATCGTGGCGGCGGCGCTGCTGCTGTCCGCCTGCGGGGACGTGGACCAGTCGATGACCGGCACCAAGGTCAGCCGCGGCGACGACCCAGCCTACAAGGGCGCGCACAACCAGTACATGGCCAAGGGCTGGGAAGCGGGCAACAAGGACGCCTGGAACAAGCAGATCCGCGAGCGCGGCCAGCTGCAGAACGAGTATGTGAAGACCAACCGCTAAGGGAGGCGCATCATGCAACGATGGCTTGCAATCCTCGCGCTGAGCTGCGCGGCGCTGGCGGCGCCGCTGGCCGTCGCGGCCGATACGCCTGCGCCGGCAAAGGCCGCCACGCCGCCCGAAGTGGCCGATCCGGCCAGGCGCGGTGCGGACAATGCGAAAGGCCCCGGCGCCGAAACGCCCGGTCCCACCGCTCCCGGCCAGGCGCTGAAAGGCCCCGTGCCCGACCCGCGCTCGCCCGGCGCGCCCTATGTGGAATCGGTGGACATCCTCAAGCAGAACCAGGCCGAGCGCACGGCCACCCAGCCGGGCAACAATGCGCCGACCTGGCGCCTGGTGAAGTCCGGCGTGGAAAACTATGCCAGCCTACCTTACCGCGAGGCGGGCATCCTGATCCAGCCCAAGGCGCAATATCCCTTCCAGAACGTCCCCACCACGGCCGGCGAGGCGTGGCGCCGCTTCCGCAATGGGCCAATGACCATCATCGGCGGCTGGCTGATCCTCCTCACAATCGTCGCGCTGGCGGGTTTCTACCTGATCAAGGGCGAGATCAAGCTGAAACGCCCGCGCACGGGCCGGCTGATCGAGCGCTTCACTTCCGTTGAGCGCATCGCGCACTGGACCACCGCGATCAGCTTCGTGATCCTGATGATTTCGGGGCTGACCATGCTGTTCGGGAAGTTCGTGCTGATGCCCGTCATCGGCCACTCGCTGTTCGGCTGGCTGACCTATGCGCTGAAGACGCTGCACAATTTCGTGGGGCCGCTGTTCACCATTTCGCTGGTCGTGACCTTCATCATCTTCGTCAAGGATAATTTCCCCAATGCGGCGGACGTGAAATGGCTGTTCACGCTGGGCGGAGCGCTGAGCCACGGCCACGCCAGTTCGGACCGTTTCAACGCCGGCGAGAAGCTGTGGTTCTGGGGCGGCATGACGGTGCTGGGCCTGACGGTCAGCGCCACCGGCTTCATGCTGGACAAGCTGGTGCCCAACCTCGATTACACGCGCTCCCTGATGCAGGACGCGAACCTGATCCACCTCGGCGCGGCCGTGCTGATCATGGCGTTCAGCCTGGGCCACATCTACATGGGCACGATCGGCATGGAAGGCGCCTACCGCGCCATGCGCGACGGCTATGTGGACGATGAATGGGCGATCGAGCACCACGATATCTGGTACGACAAGATCCAGAAAGGCGAAGTGCCGCGCGTGCGCACGCAGGAAGGCGCCGCCGTAGTGGGAACGGCGCCCAAGACAGTTTGAGGAGACAGCGATGAACAAAGCACTGTGCGCCGCACTGGCGCTGGCAGGACTGGCGGCACTGGCTCCGGCGGCGCAGGCCAAGCTGCCCACGCCCAGCGAAGAGCAGAAGGCCGCCGCGGCGGCGACCAAGGACAAGCAGGCGTGGACCGACAAGGTGGCCGCCTACAAGCTTTGCCTGGTGCAGGACAAGGTGGCCGCCAGCTACTTCAAGAACAAGGGCGCCGCCGCGCCGAAGCCGACGGTCGCCGTGCCGGCTTGCGCGGACCCTGGCCCCTATGTCGCGCAGGTTGCGGCCACCCAGGAAGTGGGCGTGGCGGACTCGAAGCCGGTGCCCGAAGCGGGCGCCAAACAGCCGCCACCACAAAAGAAATGACCATGCCATACCGCCCCTACATGACGAATGCCAGCGCGCCGCTGACGCGCGAGGTCGAAGTGCTGGACGAGAAAGGGCGCAGCTCCCTGATCTCGATCCCGGCCGAGCGCCCGCTGACCGTCTACGTCGACAAGCGCGAACTGGTCACCCTGATGACGTTGGGCGGCGCACCCGAGCTGCTCACGTTGGGCTACCTGCGCAACCAGCGCCTCGTCGATTCGCTGGAAGACATCGTTTCGATCACCGTCGACTGGGAAGTCGATGCGGTCGCCGTGCAGACCCGCAATGGCATCGCCGACGTCGAAGCGCGCACCTCGAAAAAAGTCGTCACTACTGGCTGCGGGCAGGGCTCCGTATTCGGCGGGCTGATGGACGAGATCGAGAAAATCCACCTGCCGCCGGAGGCGCGGCTGTCGCAGGGCACGCTGTACCGCATCGTCGATACCATCCGCACCCAGCAGTCGATCTACAAGCAGGCCGGTTCCGTGCATGGCTGCGCGCTGTTCAGCGCCGAGGGCGAGCTGTTGTGGTTCGTGGAGGATGTGGGCCGCCATAACGCCGTGGATGCGATCGCCGGCATGATGTGGCTGGAAGGGATGGAAGGCGGCAACAAGGTGTTCTACACCACGGGCCGCCTGACCTCTGAAATGGTCATCAAGGGCGCTCAGATGGGTATCCCCTTCCTGTTGTCCCGTTCAGGGACGACGCAGATGGGGCATTTGGTCGCCGAACAAGTCGGCATGACCCTGCTGGCGCGCTGCACCGGCAAACACTTCATCCTGTTGACAGGCAAGGAGCGGCTCATCTTCCAGACTGAACTGGCCGAGGTGCTGCGCTTCGCCTGAAAAAAAACCCGCCGCAGCGGGTTGCCACTGGGGAAGTGGTTGCGGCTTAGCCGAGCTTGTCGTTGGACTTGCGGCGGGCGGTAAAGCCCAGCAGGCCAACGCCAACCAGCAGCATCGCATAGGTTGCAGGTTCCGGAACCGGTGCAGCCAGGTTCAGGTTACCGGCGTAGGAACCGCCCATGCCAGCGATGGCGGTGGAACCGGTCACGGTGAAACCATAGTTGCCGCTCATCAGCGCGTCCAGCGGATAGAACTCAATGCCGGCCGAGGTCGAGAAGCTGGTGCCCAGGTCGGTATGGGAAGTGTCCGCATTCACCTTGAAGAAGGTGATGTCGGTGATGCCATAGTTTGCCAGACGTGCCGAGTCGATCCAGGTTTTACCCACGACAGCGGTGCCGCTTGCATAGCTGGCGTTCGTATCGACGGAGAACAGATAAGTGTCGATAAAGTCGCCCGGCGTAGCGTGCAGGCTACCGAAAGTGGTATTGCCCGCTGCATCGAAGGTCAACGTGGTCTGTGCGCTGGCACCCGCGGCAGCGAGCAGTCCAGCAGTACACAGGAGAGTACCGGCTACCTTGCTAAATAACGCTTTCTTCATGTTAATACCCCTTGAAAATCGTGTTGTTGTGTTACGTAGTAGCGCTTGTTGCAGATGTCGGCAGCGGGATATTGCAGATTTTTACTTTCTATGGCCTATAGAAAATATCAACCTTTCCCATCTGCTAACGCTGCAAATATATCCCACAGTGTCTAAAAAATAATTCATTAATGAAGTGTGTATGTACGCCTGCGGACATAAGGCCGAGCGCTTTCCGGGGCACGCGCAAATTAAGCAAAACGTCAAGGGATAAATTTTTCCGTGCGGCCGAGTCCGTATAATCCCGGCATGGACATTCATTCTGATGAGCTGAAGACTTTCGTCACCGTGATCGACAGCGGATCGCTGAGCGCGGCTGCCGTACACCTGGGCCAGACCAGTTCCGGCGTTAGCCGGGCACTGGCGCGGCTCGAAGAAAAATTACAGACATCGCTGCTGACGCGCACCACGCGCCGCATGGAGCTCACCGAGGAGGGTCAGCTTTTTCTGGTGAAGGCTAGGACAATTCTGAGTGCGATGGAAGAAGCGGAAGAATCGATACGCATGCGGCGCCAGCAGCCTGCCGGCCGCCTCAGCGTGGATGCGGCTTCGCCCTTCATGCTGCACTGTGTGGTGCCCCATGTGGCCGAATTCCGCCAGCTGTATCCGGAAATCCGCCTCGAGCTCACCAGCAATGACCGCATCGCGGATCTGATCGAACACCGTACCGATATCGCCATCCGCATCGGCACGCTGAGTGATTCGACGCTGCATGCGCGGGCGCTCAGTTCGAGCCCCTTGCATGTGCTTGCCAGCCCGGCCTACCTGGCCCGGCGCGGCGTGCCGCAAACGCCGGAAGACCTGGCGCAGCACGGGCTGCTTGGCTTCTCGGGCTATGAGCTGGGCAATCAATGGCCCTTGCGCCATAGCGAAGGCAATACGCTGGCGATTGCGCCGGCACTCGCTGCTTCGAGCGGCGAGACCTTGCGCCAGCTGGCGCTGGAAGGGCAGGGCATCGTGTGCCTGGCCGATTTCATGACGCGTGACGATATTGCGGCAGGCCGCCTGGTCAAGGTACTTGAGCCGTTCTATACCGGTTTCCGGCAACAGATACACGCCGTCTATTACCGCAACACGCAGCTGGCGCAGCGTATCAGCTGCTTCCTCGATTTCCTCCAGCAGAAACTGTAGGCGCGCACCTACGCTATCTCGAGCCGTACCGGCAGCCTTTATGTTCGAAGGCGCACGGTAGGTTGAGCCCCTGCGACCTAAGATGAAACTGTGATCGACGCGAATGCAATTCGAACCAAGAACGAAGGCAAGACGCTCATCCCGGGTAAGCCGGTCACCCCAAGTTCCGGCACCAGAATTCAGGCTAATAACCAACACCAATATGGGAGGCCATCATGACTCAGGCTAATCATCCATCCAAGTACGTAGTGCGCGAATATCTTGAACGCCGCTCGCAGGAAGTCAAACCGCCACCGACCCCGGAAGAAATCCGCCGGCAACTCGGCTGGGGCCTGATGATGTTTGACCAGAAGATGGAATCAGGCAGGTCCTAGCGCGTACCCCCGCATCACCAGCCAGTATGGAAACCCGCTGCCGCCATCAGCGGGTTTTTTTTCGCCGTTCGCTGAATTCCGCGTCATTCACCGGCCGCCTTCCGCCATTCGCCGAAAAGCCGTTTTCTCCCGTCGCCGGCCCCGTTACATTAGCGTCATGACATCAACGGGGAGGCAGCAATGAGCAAAGAATCACAGGAAATGCGCCGCCAGATGATCTGGGGGATCCTGATCATTTGCGTGGGTGTGGTGTTCCTGGTGGGGCACAACGACTGGGTGGAGCTGAGCCGGTTCTGGCGTTACTGGCCCTTTGTTGTGATCGCTTTCGGCATCAATAACATGATCCCGCCGACCACGGGCAAGCGCTTCATGGACGGCGTGTTCGAAATCTCCTTCGCACTCTGGTTCTACGTCTCATTCGAGCATATCTGGGGACTGAGCTTCCGCAACAGCTGGCCCTTCCTCGTCATCATGGCGGGCGTGAGCCTGGTCGTGCAGCCAATTGTGATTAAATACTTCGACAACAAGAAGGAGATGTAAATGAGGTCTCAGCGCCAACGCAGCACGGCTGCGCAGATGATCATCGGCTTTGCCGTGATTTTCATGGGCTTTGTCTTCCTGCTCGATAACCTGGGCTGGATCGATATCGATTACAACCTGCAGTTCTGGCCCGTGATCCTGATCGTGGCGGGACTGCTGAAGATTTCGCAGGCGAACTCGGAGCGCGGCTCGATTGTGGGCGGCATCCTGCTGCTGATCGGCACCGTCTTCATGCTGCAGGGCTTTGGCTGGTTTTACCTGAGCTGGCGCGTGGTGGCGCCGCTGCTGATCATCGCCGCCGGCCTGATGGTCGTGTTCAAGTCCACCCGCAAGCACGCCACGCCGGATAGCGATGGCGTGATTGCGGCCGACGATGGCGACGGTGCGCTGAACCTGACGGCCATCCTGGGCGGCTTCAAACGCCGCGTAACCAACCAGAACTTCCGCAGCGCCGAGATTACCGCCATGTTCGGCGGCTGTGACCTCGACCTGCGCGATGCCAACATCGCCAGCGAAGCCGTCATCACCACCTTTGCCCTGTGCGGCGGGATCACCATCAAGGTGCCCGTCGACTGGACGGTGGAAATGGAAGGCACGCCGATCATGGGCGGTTATGACGAAAAGACCGCCGTGCCGAAGGATACCAACAAGCGCCTGATCGTGCGCGGCTACGCCATCATGGGCGGCGTGGAAATCCGTAACTGATGCAGGGCGCGCTGACAAGCCGCGGCGCCGCGCTGTACCTGCTGGTCTGGCTGTTGCTGGGGGCGGGACTGGGCGGCGTGGTTGCCGTGATGGCTCCCGGGCCCTGGGTCTATGCGATGGTGCTGATGATTCCGGCCACACTGGTGTTCTCGGTGGGCGCCGGTTTCTCCGCTTATTACCTGTGCCGGTCCAATCCCCTGGGGGAACGTTCGCCTGCCGCGATCCTGCTGTCGCTGTCCACGGCGGCCGTGCTGGCGGGCTTTATGTGGGTGGGCATCCTGCAGGGCTGGAATGCGGTCGGCAGCGTATTCGGCACGGCTGTGACGGTGAGCCCTTCGCTGACCGCGCTCCTGTTCGCGCTGGGCGTTCTGCTGTATGGCTTGCTGGTGGCGGTAAACTATCTGGTGGCGGAAGCGTCGCGCGCGCGCAATGCGGAGCGGCGCGAGCTGGAATCGAAGCTGATGGCGCGCGACGCGGAATTGCGCATGCTGCGCACGCAGATCGACCCGCACTTCCTGTTCAACAGCCTGAATTCGATCAGCGCGCTGACGTCGATGGACCCGAAAGGGGCACGCGAGATGACCTTGCGCCTGTCCGATTTCTTCCGCCAGAGCCTGGGCATGGATGCGCACAGGAAGGTCACGCTGGAGCAGGAGATGGCGCTGAACCGGCATTTCCTGGCCATTGAGAAGGTGCGTTTCGGCGAGCGGCTGGTACATGAGGAAGCGATCGAGAAGGGAGCCCGGGACTGCCTGGTGCCGCCGATGATTGTGCAGCCGCTGGTGGAGAACGCCGTCAAGCACGGCATCGGCCAGTTGCCGGAGGGCGGGCTGGTGCTGGTGGCGGCGTGGCGCAGCGGCTCGCGGCTGAAGATCACGGTGAGCAATGCGATGGACGAAGGCGCGCCGGCGCGGCGCGGCAATGGGCTTGGCTTGCGCAATGTGCGCGAGCGCCTGTCCTGCGCCTATGGGCACGAGGCGAGCGTCGAGTGGAAAAAAGAAGATGGCCGGTTCATTGTGGAGATCACGATGCCAGCCGAGACAAACGAGGACTAAATGCGGATCATCATCGTCGACGACGAAATGCTGGCGCGCGGGGTCATGCGCGAATACCTGGCCGCGCATGCGGACGTGGAGATCGTGGCCGAATGCGCAAACGGCTTCGAGGCCGTGAAGGCGATCACGGAACTGGAGCCGGACCTGGTGTTCCTCGATATGCAGATGCCCAAACTGGACGGCTTTGAAGTCGCCGAACTGGCGGGCGGCAAGACGCGCTTCATCTTCGCCACCGCCTTCGACCAGTATGCGCTGAAGGCTTTTGAGGTCCATGCGCTGGATTACCTGCTGAAGCCTTTCAGCCAGCAGCGGCTGGACCAGGCGCTGGCCCATGCGCGCGCCAGCCTTGCCGCTGGTTCCGGCCAGCGCGACGCGGAGGCCGCCGCGGTGTCGGCGGCGGCGCGCGATGTCGCGGCCACGCGCGTGCGTCCGGCCGAGCGGGTGCTGATCCGCGACGGCGCACGGGTGCATGTGATTCCGGCCGAGAAGATCGAATACGTGGAGGCGCAGGACGACTATGTGCAGATCCATTCGGATGGCAAGGCCTACCTGAAGAACCAGCGCATGGCCGAACTGGAAGAGCAGCTGGATGCGGACAAGTTCATCCGCATCCATCGGTCTTATCTCGTGAATATCGAATGCGTGGCCCGCATCGAGCAGGCCGGCAAGGATAGCCACCAGGCCGTGCTGCACGACGGGACACGGCTGGCGATCAGCCGCAGCGGTTACCAGCGTATCCGCGCCGTCATGCAGTAGGCCTTACTTCACCCATTTGGCGGGCTGCAGGCGCGCCACAACAGGCTGGATCTTGTCCAGCCTTGCTGCGCTGCGGCCGGAGTAGCCCAGTACGATGTCGGCAGCGCTTGCGCTCCAGTCGAAGGGGCTGCCGCCGTTGCCGCCGCCGCCCAGGGTGCGGCCGTCGCTGAGCGTGAACAGCAGCCGGTCGACCCGCGCCCCGGAGCGGCCATCGATGCGCGTCACGAACTGGCCTGGAAGGACGGTCAGCGCCTGGCTCAGGCCCCCGCCGCCGCCGCCGTGATCAGTGGTCCAGGCATTGCCGTCGGCGTCCTGGTAGCTGGTGATCAGCCTGTCGATTTCGGCGCCGCTGCGCAGTTGCAGGGCCGAGATGCGGGTCTGCTTCTGCAGGTAGGTGTTGATGTTCACATCATCGAAGGGATCGCCGCCATCGCCGCCGTGCGCGGCCACCGGCACGATCTGGTATTGCAGAATGGGCGTGCCCAGCTGCAGCGAAAGCAGGGCCGGGCGCTGGAAGTTAGCCGTGGGGTCGTCCACGAAGGTCGCGATCTGCGTATTGATGGCGGTTTCGTCTTTCTTCGATTCGTCCAGCCCTTCCTTTGCCTTGCCATCGCCGTTGTAGCCGCGGTAGAAGGCATACAGCTTTTCAATCCACAGCAGCTGGTTCTTCAGCTCGACCACCCTGGCCAGCGAGGTCGCCAGCCCCGGCGTAAGGTTGGTGCCGACGAAGTAGTCGCGGTTCTTCGCGATTGGGCCGAAATCGTTGATCTCGTTGACGTGCTCGTAGCCCGTGCAGGCAAAGGACAGGATGGCCGGCGCGTCGATGGGCAGGCTGGGGAAGGCCAGCGCGTATGCAATCAGCTCGTTGGGGTTCGGTAGCCTGGGATTAGCGATGCCGGCCACGTTCTGGCTGAACGAAATACGGGTGTGCGAATTTTTCGTGACTTTGTCGATCTTGCTCTGGAAGTCGCCGCCAATGGTGCCGAAATCAAAGATGCCGTTGGCTGCCAGTTCTGCCTTGATGCTCATCTGCTCTTCGCGCGACTGCGTATAGAAGGTATAGACGGCGTAGTACTCGGCGCCGGTGGTTAGCGAGGACATGAAGGAATCGCCATAGCTGCGGAAGAATTTCTTCAGCTGCTCGTTGCCGGAAGGCGGGCTGACGCCATCGCGCAGGCGGTAGGCGTTGGCGGTATCCGTTCCCTTCACATGCCTGGAGTGCACGACGATATTCAGGCTGTGCATGGTGAGGCTCAGGTTCTGCACGAACTGGCTCTTTTCATTCACGCTGCCGAACGGCCCGAAGCCGACCGAGATGGACTGCGAGATATCGAGCGCGCGGTACAGCGATTCCACGTCTTCCGTCACGTGATAGACGACGCTGCTGATGCCGCCCGTCGTTACGAAGGAGCCTTGCACGGCGGTAGAAATTCCGGAGCCGGTAACGGTGTCGCAACCCTGGAACAGGCTGGCGGGAGGTGGCGGGGCGATGAAGCTGCTGGACTTGAACTCACGCGAGGTAGGGACTTCATTGTTGACTGTCATGATGATCGTTCTCCCATTGGTTTTGGAACCTCGATAGGGACTGCAATGGCACAGTCTAGTAACTCATCGGGCGCTGACAATCTCCAATTGTCACGGCCGGATCTTTTAATTTTGGCAGGCAGCCCAATGCCTGCAACGTGTCGTGGACAGCGCCATCCAGCGGCGTGTGCGGCTCGGGGCCGCCCAGTGCGGCTAGCAAGGCGCTGTTATCCATGCGGATTTCGCGCTGCCACAGGTAGCGCATTTCAAGCAGCTCACGGAACACGGTGACGAAAGGCGACAGGGCAATGAACAGCCACCACGGCGCGGCGCGCAGCATTGGCGCGCGTCCGGACTGCGCCTGCACGACGCGGCTGATGGCGGCGGCCATTTGCGTGCCGTCGGCGTCCCAATGCCCCGCCATGTGATAGCGGGCGAACAGCGGCAACGCGTCGCCTCGCTCGGCGAGGAGGAACATGGTCTCGGCCAGGTCGGGCAGGTAGGCCCAGTGATGCCCGACGCCGGGCGTGGCGGGGTTGCTGATGCTGCGCACCGGCCGGGCGGGCCGCACCAGGCCCTGGGCAAACCAGTTGTTGGCGTCGCGAGCGCCGAAGAAATCGCCGGCGCGCACGATCAGCACCGGTACGTCATGCTCGGCCGCCGCGCGCTCGAGGCGGCGCTCCAGTTCCACGCGGATGGCGCCCTTGCGCGTGAGCGGCCGTTGCGGCGCATTCTCGGCGATGGGCGCGCCGGCCTCGGCGTCGGGAGCATAGTTGTACAAGGTGCCGGGCAGCAGGATGCGGGCGCCGGATGCGCGCGCGGCGGCAATCGTGTTGTCGATCATCGGCAGCACCAGTTGCGCCCATTTCTGGTAGCCCGGCGGGTTCACGGCGTGCACGATCAGCGACACGCCCTCCGCCGCCGCGACGACATCCTCGCGCCGCATGGCGTCGCCCTGCAGCCATTGCAGGCCGGGGCGCGGCGCCTGCGCGGCTGCATTGCGGTTCAGGGCCTTTACCTTCCAGCCGCCCGCCAGCAGGCGTTGTGTGAGCGCGCCGCCAATGCCGCCGGTGGCGCCGAGTACCAGTGCAGTTCTGTTCATGGTGAATCCTCCTTTGCTGCGCATTGTGCGCCGTCGTAGGGTTAAAGAAAATTGGTTAGAATGGCATGGTCGCTATTCAAAAATGCATAGGCCATGGATGAACCGAACTGGGACTGGTACCGCAGCTTTCTGGGCGTGATGGACGAGGGATCGCTGTCCGCTGCGGCGCGCGCGCTGGGCATGACGCAGCCGACTGTCGGCCGCCACATCGATGCGCTGGAGCAGGCGCTGGGCCTGGCGTTGTTCACCCGCGCGCATGACGGCTACACGCCGACCGAGGCGGCGCAGCAGCTGCGTCCCTATGCGGCCACGCTAGCGTCCAATGCGGCGGCGCTGCGGCGCGTGGCGAGCAGCCATGGGCAGGCCGGCGAGGTGCGCGGCACGGTGCGCATCACCTGCAGCGAAGCGGTTGGCGGCGAAGTGCTGCCATCCATCCTGCGCGACATGCGCGAGGCGCATCCGGCGCTGTCGGTGGAGCTGTCGCTGTCCAACCGCGCAGGCAACCTGCTGCAGCGCGAGGCCGACATTGCGGTGCGCATGTTCCGGCCCACGCAGGAAGCGCTGGTGGCGCGCCATCTTGGCACCGTGGAACTGGGCTTCTTCGCGCGGCCGGAGTATCTGGAGCGTCACGGCACGCCGGCCTCGGCGCGCGAGTTGCAGAAGCGCACGCTGATCGGCTATGACCGCGAGAACGATTACACGCGCAAGCTGCGCCGCAGTTATCCGGCGCTGGAGGGGCTGCACTTCGACGTGAAGGCGGACAGCGATCTGGCGCAAATGGCGGCCATCCGCGCCGGCGTCGGCATTGGTATTTGCCAGGCGCCGCTGGGGACGCGGCATGGCCTGGTGCGCGTGCTGCCGCGCGCCTTGTCGATACCGCTGGAGTACTGGCTGGTGATGCACGAGGACTTGCGCGACAACCCGCGCTGCGCGGCGGCCTTTGTGGCGCTGGGCGAAGGGCTGTCGGCCTACGTGTCACAGGCGCGCTAGGCGCCGACCTTCCACCAGGCCGGGAACAGGGCCTGGATTTCCGGGCGCATGAAGCGGTCGTCGATCAGGTGGACGGTGCCGCGGTCGGTGGTGGTGCGGATCACGCGTCCTGCCGCCTGCACGACTTTCTGCAGGCCCGGATACAAATAAGTGTAGTCGTAGCCGGCGCCGAAGATGGCGTCCATGCGTTCGCGGATCTGTTCATTGATGGGGTTCACCTGGGGCAGGCCAAGCGTGGCGACAAAGGCGCCGATCAGGCGCGCGCCGGGCAGGTCGATGCCTTCGCCAAAGGCGCCACCCAGCACGGCGAAACCGATGCCGGCGCTGTCGTCGCTGAAGCGGGCCAGGAAGGCGGCGCGCTCGGCTTCGTCCATGCGGCGCGACTGGCGGAACACCGGCACCTGCGGGAACTGCTGTTCGAACAGGTTCGCAACCTTTTCCATGTAATCGAAGCTGCTGAAGAAGGCCAGATAGTTGCCGGGCTGCTGCCCGTACTGTTCGCCCATCAGCTTTGCGATCGGCGCAAGCGAGCGGTCGCGGTGCTGGTAGCGGGTGGAGATGTGGCCGGCCACCTGCACGTCCAGCTGCTCGGCGGCGAAGGGGGATTCGACGTCGATCCAGGCGGTGTTCGGC
Organism: Pseudoduganella sp. UC29_106; assembly: GCF_044055365.1. Lineage (NCBI taxonomy): Bacteria > Pseudomonadati > Pseudomonadota > Betaproteobacteria > Burkholderiales > Oxalobacteraceae > Pseudoduganella > Pseudoduganella sp. UC29_106. The sequence continues at coordinate 2,332,788 of NZ_CP171977.1, forward strand.
GGCAGGCCGAGCGTGTCGGCGTAGTAGTTCCAGGGACTGAGCGTGGCCGAGAACAGGGCCGTGGCGTGGGCGGCTTCGAAGCGCGGCTTGAGGAAGGGCGCGGGCAGGATGTTGCGGATGCAGAGTACTGAACTCGCTCGAGTGCCGCTGCCCTGCTTCGTGATGTCGAACAGCGAGTGTTCGGCGAAGCTTTCCGCCAGGCGGGCGAAGAGCAGGCCGTTGAAGTAGAAGTCCAGTACCTCCGCGTCGAACCAGGATGGGTTTTCGGCCATGTAGTCGCCGATTTCCGTCGTTGCCGTCTGCAGCGCGTTCATGAACTTGTCCGGGAGTTCGCCGTAGCTCCTGTATTCCTCTTCCTGGTCTTTTTCCAGGGCGTTCCATTGGCGGTGGACGCGGTCGAGCGGCTTTTTTAGTGCCTCCGGCGCGGACTTGCGCAGGAACTTCAGGCCGGTGTGGCTCATTTCGGCGCTGTACATCTGCCTTGCCCGGTTGACCATATTGTGCGCCTCGTCGGCCAGCACGGCGACCTTCCAGTCGTTCATTTGCGCAAGGCTGTAGAGCATGGCGCTCAGGTCGAAGTAATAGTTGTAGTCGCCGATGATCACGTCCGCCCAGCGCACCAGTTCGGACTGCAGGTAATAGGGGCAGACGTTGTGTTCCAGCGCGATTGCGCGCACCGTCGCGCGGTCGAGCAGGCGGCCCGGCGCGGCCGGGGCGATCGCGGCGGCGCGGGCGGCGGGGAGGCGGTCGTAGAAGCCGGCGGCGAGGGGACAGGATTCGCCGTGGCAGGCTTTGTCCGGATGTTCACAGGCGGTGGTCTTGGCGGCCAGCTCGAGCGCGCGCAGGGGCAGCAGCGGCGCGCTGCGCTGGATGGTGTCGACGGCGCCGAACGCCATGGCGCGGCCGCTGGTTTTGGCGGCGAGGAAGTAGACCTTGTCCAGCCCATGCTCGGCGGACGCTTTCAGCAGCGGGAACAAGGAGCCGATGCTCTTGCCGATCCCTGTCGGCGCCTGTGCCAGCAGCGAGCAGCCGCGCGCGCTGGTCCTGTACATCGCTTCGGCCAGCTGGCGCTGGCCCGGACGGAAATCGGCGTGCGGGAAGCGCAGCGTGCGCAGCGCAGCATCGCGTGCCGACCGGTGCGCCAGCTCCTGCTCGGCCCAGGCAACGAAGGCAGAACACTGCTGCTCGAAGAAGATGCGCAGCGCGGCAGCGTCGGCATCCTCAGTCAGCAACGTCTCTTTTTGCGAAGCGATGTCGAAATAGACCAGGGCCAGGCGCACAGAGGACAGGCCACGCGCGGCGCACAGCAAGTGGCCATAGACCTTGAGCTGCGCCCAGTGCAGGTGACGGTGGTTGGCCGGCTGGCGCGCCAGGTCGCCGCGGTAGGTCTTGATTTCCTCCAGCTGGTTCTGGCGGGGACAGTAGCCGTCGGCACGGCCGCGCACCGACAAAGGACCGAACGAGCCGGAGAGCGAAATCTCGCGCTCGTAATCATCGGCGCGGCGCGACGCGACCAGGGCGTGGCCGGCGATGCCCTCCTGCGCCGTCGGCGTAGGCGTAAAGCGCAGGTCCAGGTCCCCCTGCTTGGCCGTGAACTCGCACAGCGCGCGCACTGCAACCGTATAGCTCATTCCGCCCACTGCAAATAGCAAACGGACACCGGCATCGCGTGCTCAGCACAGTAGTCGATCCAGCGCAGCTGGTTATCCTGCAGACGGTCGCCGGGGCCCTTCACTTCGACCATGTTGTAGCGACGCTCGGCGGGCCAGAACTGGATCAGGTCCGGGAAGCCGCTGCGGTTGGCCTTCACATCCTGCAGGATGCGTTCGAACCATTTACGCAGGTGGGCGGCGGGAATGCAGTCCAGGGCGTGGCCGAGCAACTCGTCGTCAAGCACATCCCAGTAGACGAAGGGCGACTGGAGGCCGTCCTTCAGCGCGCGATTGGCCAGGATGGTGGAGCGGTAACGGCCATCCTCCAGCTGCGCGAAGCAGGACGCGAACAGCGCAGCGCGCCGCTGCTGGAAGTCGGCGCTGTGCAGGTCGGCCGGCGCATGGTGGAAGGGATGGAAGAAGGCGCCGGGAATGGCGGCAAAGATCGCGTCCCAGCACAGCAGGCCGAAAAGCGAATTGGCCAGCGCATTCTCCACGTAATAGCAGGGCACGTCGTCGCGCCACAGATGGTCACGCACCACGCCCTCCACCCACCAGGCTTCGGCGGGCATGGGCAGGCTCAGGTCCAGCCGCTCGACGGCCGTGCGCTTGTGCGCCGGCTCGCGCATATGACCGAGCTTGCGGCGCAGCCGCGGCGCCATGCGCAGCAAGGCCTGGCGCTCCGCCTCGCTCTCCGGCGCCGCCTGGGCGCGCTGCAGCCATTCATAGGCGAGGCCGAAGCGCTCGTCCTTCTCCAGTACGCGGATGGCGCGGGCGCGCGCGCCCGGATAGCCGCATTGCTCGTACACGCTGAAGGCGGCCGGCCAGTTGGACAGCTTTTCCAGCTGCTGGCCGATCTGGAACTGCAGCTTGTGGCGGCGGCTGTGCAGCCACTCATTATCCGGCGACGGCGGCGGCATGTCCGCCAGCACGGCCAGCGGGTCTTCGCCATCGGCAAAACGCTCCCGGCAGGCGTGCAGGGCCAGGTATTCGTCAATGTCGCGGCGCGAACGGAAGCCGCGCGCGGACGGCGAAAACTCCACCTTCTCATAGCGGTAGATGCCCAGGTCGGACAGCACGAATTCCGACCAGTCCTGGTGATAATTGCCGAAGAAGATCAGGCGCAGGCGGTCGCACAGGGGTTTCGACAGGATGCGCCAGGCGCGGTCCGGCGCCGCTTCACCGCACCAGGCGGAAAAGCGGTGTTCGCCGTCGTGGCGTTCGCGCAGCGCTTCCAGCTGCTCGGCCTTGCGCGCCGAACGTTCATGGCCGGCGAGGGAGAAAACGGCGACAATCTCGGGCTTCTGCAGCAGCTCGAACAGTTCATCCAGGGTAACGAGCGGATCTTCGTCCAGCCAGCCCTCGGCGGCCAGCGGCGCGGCGGCGGAAACGGTGCAGCCGATCTCCGGATAACTCAGCTTGGACGCGCGGAACAGCTCCCCCTTGCGCATGACCATGCGCACGAACAGGGCGCGGGAGGGCTGGGGCAGGGCGGGGAAGCGCTGGAGAAAGGCGTTCTCATCATCATTGAGCAGATCGCTGTAGCGCTCTCCGATCCACTGCAAGACCTGGTGAAAGTTGTCCAGGTAATAAAACGGGTTTTCGAGAACTCTGATCATCGGGGGCGAAGCCGGAAAAACTGTATTTTTATACAGTGTACCGCGCCCGCCCCGCTAATGCACTATTTTTTGGTCACTTCTTCAGCCTGGGCGCTGACTTTGGCGATTTGCTGCTCGAAGGCCGCTACCGCTTGTCGCGTTGCAGTGGTGACCTGCTCGTAACCCTTGAAGGCGTTCTCGATCGCATCTTTCACGATGATGACCGCGTTTTCTGAACCTGGCTTCACGTTTTTGGTCACGTCCTCGATCAGGGCGCTCAGGTTGTTCTTCGCTTCGGCCACATGGGCTTCGGCGGCGCGGGTGAATTCGTTGTGGATCTCGGTAATGATTTCCGTGAGCTGGCGGTTATAGGCGTTGGTTGCAGCCATGCCGGGTTGCAGCCGGGCGGCGACAACATCCAGGGCGGCTTTCGGATCGCTGGCCTGGCTGACGGCCTTGCTGGCCGCCAGGCTGTTTTCCACCCCGGTCTTGGCGGTGTGGATGTTCAGTTCCACCACCTGTTCCAGGCCATGCACGGCTTTTTCGGTCAGGGTGTTGAAAGTCTCCAGCTGGAACTGAAACAGGGCCTTGGTGGCGGCGGCGAACTGCTCGGGATTCTGAAACATACGTGCTCCTCTCAGGTTGGACTTACGTTTGCTTCTTGTTTTGTCTGCATTATTTCCTAGACAGCGGCTTTTCGCAACGGGCATCTTTGTACGGGCCGCTGGCGCGCTCCCAGCCGGGGCCCAGCGGCGATTGCGAGCAGACGCGCTGGCCGTCGATCTTGCTGGCCCACCAATACCAGGGCGCTGGTCCAGCCAGGGCGGCGCTGCAGGCGAAGGCGGTGAACAGAGCGAATAGACGGATCATAGCGGAGCGACAAGTGGAAGGCGCATTGTAAACGCAGCGCCGCGGGCCGGGCTGCTGTCGACTTCGATTTCACCGCCCAACACGCCGGTAACGATATTGTGCACGATGTGCAGGCCCAGGCCTGAACTGGCGCCAAGGCGGGTAGTGAAGAAGGGATCGAAAATCCGGCGCAGATTGTCGGGCGCGATGCCGACGCCGTTGTCGGCGACCGAGAGCAGGATCCAGCCCGCTTCGGCGGCGGGGCGTGCGGTCACCGTGATGGTGCCCGCGCTGTCCGGGAATGCGTGCACCAGGCAATTGTCGAACAGGTTGGACAAAGCCTGGCCCAGCGGGCCGGGGTAGCTGTCCATTTGCAGGCTGGGCGAAATATCCTGCACCAGGCGGGGACGGGGCGGCCGCGCTGCGGCCAGCAGCGGCGCCAGGGTTTCGCTGACAAGGGAGTGCAGCGCGAACTGGCGGCGTTGCGCATCCGGCGCGTCCACCGCAATCTGCTTGAAACTGCTGATCAGGCTTGCGGCGCGATTCAGGTTGCGCAGCAGGACCACGTCCGCTTCCAGCGCCTGGTTCACATAGGTTTCCAGCTCGGAGCGGCGCAGGCCGTGTTCAAGGCGATTCGCCAGGCCGGCCGTGTGGTCGCTCATGGTGCTGACCATCATCAGGCTGTTGCCGATCGGCGTATTCAGTTCGTGCGCCACGCCTGCGACGAGGGTGCCGAGGGCGGCCAGCTTGTCGCGCCGGACCAGTTCCTGTTCCGCGCGTTTCAGTTCCGCCGTGCGCGCCTCGACCAGCTGCTGCAGGTTGGCGCGGTGGCGCTGCAATTCGGCTTCGGCGCGCGTGCGCTCGATGGCGATGCCCGCCAGGTGGGTGGCCACGCCGATCAGGCGCTGGTCTTCCGGCGTGGGATGGCGCACGGTGCGATAGTACATGGCGAAGGAGCCCAGCACCGTATTCGCGTCCAGCAGGATGGGCATGGACCAGCAGGCGCGCAAGCCGAAGGGCTTTACCAGTTCGCGGTAGGGCGCCCACAGCGGGTCGTGCTCGATGTCGGACACGATCACGGCTTCGTGGCGGAACATGGCCGTACCGCAGGAGCCCACCATGGGGCCAAGTTCAAGTCCATCCAGCAGCGCCAGGTAATCCTTGTGCAGGTTGGGTGCACTGCCGGTGCGCATGCGCGTGCCCGTTTCGTCGAGCAGCATCACGGAGCAGATCACGCCGTCCGACTGGTGTTCGATCAGTTGCACCAGCGCGTCCAGCGTGGCTTGCAGGGGCGCGCCGCGCGCCACCATTTCAAGCAATCGGTTCTGGCCTTCGCGCAGCGCCTCGGCGAGCAGCTGCCCGGTGACGTCCACCATGCGCATGTGGAACAGGCGCCGTCCATTCTTCTCGATCAGGACGACGCGGATTTCGCAATCGACCTGCCGTCCGCCGCTGTGCTGGAAGGACATCGGGAAAATGCGGATCTCGCCTGCGCCCACTCGCTCCATCAGGTCCTTCAGCGCGGCAGCCGACGGGCGCCCGTCCGGCTGCATGGGCGGGCACAGGGCCGATAAGGGCAGCGACATCAGCTCGCCCGCGCTGCGGCCGAACAGCTGCTCGGCTTTCAGGTTCACGTCCACCGGGCGGCCGCTCCCGGCATCGAACAGCAGGATGGCGTCCGGCGAACCGGCCATCATCATGTGGTAATTGACTTCCAGCGCATCGGGCGGCAGCGGACCGCACCCGGCGTTGAGCGTAACAAGAATTTTTTCGACCACGGCGCTGGCTGTGAAGGGCATGCGGATATAGGCATCGGCGCCGGCCAGCGCGGCGCGCTGCTGTTCTTCGTCCGAGGGGCGGGCTGACATCAGCAATACCGGCAGGCGGTGGCCGTTGGCCATGGCCACACGCTGGCACAGTTCGAAACTGGCGCTGCCGGCGATGGCCACGTCCAGCAGCACGAGGGCAATGCCGCCGGCCGCCACTGCATCCAGCGCACTGTCGCCCTTATTGACGACTTGCACCCGGAAAGCGTGGCGGGCTAGCGCGAGCTCCAGCCCTGCCAGGTCGAAGTCCGTACTTGTGACAATCAGGATGGTCTTGGTTGGGTCCAAGTAAGGCGCACCTTTCGTTAGTCCTTCCTGCCCCCAAGTGTATTACAAGACGGGGTCCCCGTACGTGTTTGCCTCTGCCAACCCGGCGCGGGCGGCCGCAATGCGTGGGAAATTATCCTCAATCCAGTCCACCAGCACTTCCAGGCGCTCGGCGATTTCGGCGCCCATGGGCGTGAGGCTGTACTCGACGTGCGGCGGAATCACGGGCAGCGAAACGCGTTTTACGAATCCGTCCTGGACGAGCGCATCGAGGGTCTGCGCCAGCATTTTTTCGCTGACGCCGCCGATTTCGCGGCGCAACTGGGCGAAGCGGTGCATGCCGCCCAGCAGGACGACCAGCACCAGCACGCCCCAGCGGCTGGTCACATGGGACAGCACGGCGCGCGACGGACAGTCCGCCGCCAGCACCTGGCCGCGCTGGGCGGCATTGTTGACGGCCAGTGCCGTCCGCAGCGATTTGGATGTTTTCATATACTTACCAAAATGTACGTACTTACAATTCGTTAGTGTCGGTCCTATTATACGCCCCACGATCAACCGACTTTGAAAGGAAACATCATGATTGTAATTACGGGCGCAACAGGACAACTGGGCCAGCTGGTCATTTCGCAGCTGCTGGAAAAAGTGCCGGCGGGGCAGATTGTGGCGGCGGTGCGCGATCCGGCCAAGGCTTCTGCGCTGGCGGCGCGCGGCGTGCAGGTGCGGCGGGCAGACTATAACGATGCGGCGTCGCTGGATGCGGCGTTTGCCGGCGCGGAGAAAGTGCTGCTGATTTCGTCCAGCGAGATTGGGCAGCGCACCGCGCAGCACCGCAATGTGGTCGACGCCGCCGCGCGGGCTGGCGTGAAATTGCTGGCCTATACGAGTTTGCTGCATGCGGATTCGTTGGCCCTCGGCCTGGCCGCCGAGCATGTGGCGACCGAGGAGGCGATTCGTTCGAGCGGTGTGCCGTATTCGTTCCTGCGCAATGGCTGGTATCACGAGAATTTTGTGACGCGCGTGCAGGCGGGGGCGGCGCATGGCGTGGTGTCCGGCAGCGCTGGTTCGGGACGCATCGCGTCGGCGGCGCGGGAGGATTATGCGGCGGCAGCGGTGGCGGTGCTGACGGCTGCTGCGCCGGAGCAGGTGTATGAACTGGCGGGCAGCGAGCGGTTTACCTTGGCCGATCTTGCCGCCGAGACGGCGCGCCAGAGCGGACGCACGGCGGTTTATCAGGATTTGCCGGAGGCGGAGTTCAAGGCAGTTCTGCTGGGCGTGGGCGTGCCGGAAGTGTATGCGGAGCTGATTGCGAATTCGGATGCGGGGGCGGCGCGTGGGCGCTGGATGATGACAGCGGGACGTTGGCGCGCCTGATTGGCCGGCCGACGCGCGGGTTGAAGGAGGCGGTGCGGGCGGCGCTAGCAGCGGCGGATCAATGATCCGCCCTACAGCCCCTGCGGGGCCGGGGTGGCGCGGCGGGGGAGGCTGAAATGAAAAACGCCGCAAGCTTGATAAAGGCTTGCGGCGTTTCTGCGGAATTCTGTGGTGCCCACGGAGGGACTCGAACCCCCACACCTTGCGGCACATGGACCTGAACCATGCGCGTCTACCAATTCCGCCACGTGGGCACAGGTACTGCATTGTGACTTCGAAAACAGCGCTTGGTGCCCACGGAGGGACTCGAACCCCCACACCTTGCGGCACATGGACCTGAACCATGCGCGTCTACCAATTCCGCCACGTGGGCGCTGCTTTCTTTGTCATCCGTTGCGGTGTTCAGCAACAGAAGGCACGCATCTTAAAGGGCGGAATGGCTCCGGTCAAGGACAATTTGTGCTTTATTGAAATAATGGTGTCAAAAGAATTCGTCGAGCATCAGGTGGAAGCGCAGGCGGCGCTCGTCCGGCCGGGGAATGCCGTAGCTTTCGAACAGGCGCCGCTGCAGGGACGGGCCGAATTCGCCCAGGCAGTTCCACAGGATGGCGAGGTCCTGGTAGCGGTCGGCGACGCCGGCGCGGCCAACGTCGATGCAGCCGGCGACTTCGCCGTGGTGCAGGAAGAGATTATTGAGCGAGAAGTCGCCGTGGGTGACGACGGGGTCGGGCGGCAGTGGCAACAGCGCCGTCATTTCGGCCCAGACGCGTGCCGCGCTCCAGCCGGCGCGCTCTGCGTCGAAATCCTCTTCATCCACCAGGCCCGCATCGAGGCGGGCACGCGCCTTGTGCAGCCGGGCAGTGCGTCCATCATCAGCCAGGCTTCGTCTTGCCCATGTTCGAAATGCCGGATGGCCGGTACCGTGACGTGGGGCGCCAGCCAGCGCAGGCGCAGCATCTCGTCGGCCAGGTCGTGGGCGATCTCGCCGCGGCCGTGCTTGATGTAGCGCGGCGGTCGTTCGGCATGTTGCCGAGCTTATCACGCGCGCAAAAAGAAAAACGCCGCGATCATTGCTGATCGCGGCGCTCTTCCCGGAATCTGGTGCCCACGGAGGGACTCGAACCCCCACACCTTGCGGCACATGGACCTGAACCATGCGCGTCTACCAATTCCGCCACGTGGGCCTTGTTGCGGTGAGCTGCAACAGAAGGCACGCATCTTAATGATCCGGTCGCGATCGGTCAAGGGTAAATTGACAATTTTGCCGGCACGTCGGCCGGGATGGGAAACGTGGCGCCAAAATGAAAAACGCCGCAGTCATTTCTGACTGCGGCGTTTTTACGGAATTTTTGGTGCCCACGGAGGGACTCGAACCCCCACACCTTGCGGCACATGGACCTGAACCATGCGCGTCTACCAATTCCGCCACGTGGGCAATGCAACATCTGTTATTATAACGCCCTGGAGAGTTTTGCGCCAGATGAACTTTCGTTCCACGCTGCACATCCACCCTTTACTGCGTCCCCGCATCGCTGCGAGAGCCGTGATTATAGAGGAATAATTTCAGATGTCAAAGGCCTCTGAGCATTTTCCCCTCGTTAGGAAATCAGGCCGACCTCCGGTACACTACGATCAATAATAAAACGACCGAATCTCTTTTGAACCAGTCTACCCATACCATTCCCAGCCGGGAGGACATCCTCGGCATCTTCCGCAGCGCGAAAGCGCCGCTCGATTTGCGCGCCCTGGCGCTGCAACTGAAGGTCAAGCCTGAATCGCATGCCGTGCTGACGCGCCGCCTGAACGCAATGGAGCGCGACGGCCAGATCACGTCCGACATCAACGGCTTCTACGTGCTGGCGGACCATTCCGAATTCATCGCCGGCCGCGTGAGCAGCCATCGCGACGGCTTCGGTTTCCTGATCCCGGACGAGCCGGGCGAGGATATCTTCCTCAGCGAACGCGAAATGCAGAAGGTGCTGCACGGCGATAAAGTCCTGGCGCGCATCACCGGCCACGACCGCCGAGGCCGCCCGGAAGGCACGATCGTCGAAGTCGTCCAGCGCGGCACCACGCATATCATCGGCCGCCTGCTGAAGGATAACGGCGTGTGGATCGTGGCGCCGGAGGACAAGCGCATCAGCCAGGACATCCTGGTCGAGGGCTCCGTCGGCAAGGCCAAGTCCGGCCAGATCGTCAGCGTCGAACTGACCGAGCAGCCGGGCCGTTTCAAGCAGCCGCAGGGCAGGATCGTCGAAGTTCTGGGCGATATGGACGACCCGGGCATGGAAATCGAAATCGCCGTGCGCAAGTTCGGCGTGCCGCATATCTTCTCGGACGCTGCGCTGAAGCAGGCCGGCAAGCTGCCGGACGTGGTGCGCGAATCCGACTGGGGCGAGCGCGTGGACTTGCGCGACGTGCCGTTGGTGACCATCGACGGCGAAGATGCGCGCGACTTCGACGACGCAGTCTACTGCGAGCCAATCAAGCTTGGCCGCGGCAAGGGCTACCGCCTGATTGTGGCCATCGCGGACGTGTCGCACTATGTGAAGCCGAACGACGGGCTGGATGCCGATGCGCTGGAGCGCAGCACGTCCGTGTACTTCCCGCGCCGGGTGATTCCGATGCTGCCGGAGAAGCTGTCCAACGGACTGTGCTCGCTGAATCCGCGCGTGGACCGTCTGACCCTGGTGTGCGATGCGGTGATTACCGCCCAGGGCGAGATCAAGGCTTATCAGTTCTATCCGGCCGTGATGCACTCGGCCGCGCGCTTCACTTATACCGAAGTGGCGGCGATCCTGGGTAACACCAAGGGTCCCGAGGCTGCGCGCCGCGCTGCGCTGGTGCCGCACCTGCAGAATCTGTACGACGTCTATCACGCGCTGCTCAAGGCTCGCCTGGAGCGCGGCGCGATCGACTTCGAAACCACCGAGACCTATATCGTCTGCAACCCGGCCGGCAAGATCGAGAAGATCATCCCGCGCACCCGCAACGATGCGCACAAGCTGATCGAGGAATGCATGCTGGCGGCGAACGTGTGCGCGGCGGACCTGCTGCTGCGCCACAAGCACCCCGGCACCTACCGCATCCACGCTGCCCCGACCAAGGAAAAGCTCACCCAGGTGCGCGACTTCCTGAAGCAGGTCGGCCTCACGCTGGGCGGCGGCGACACGCCGGTGGCGCGCGATTACGCGGAGCTGATGAAGAAGGTCAAGGAGCGTCCGGACGCGAACCTGTTGCAAACCATGCTGCTGCGCTCCATGCAGCAAGCGGTCTACAGCCCGGAAAACATCGGCCACTTCGGCTTGGCGTATGAGGCGTATGCCCACTTCACCAGCCCGATCCGCCGCTATCCGGACTTGCTGACACACCGCGCGATCAAGGCTATCCTGAGCGGCAAGAAGTACGAGCCGAAGATCGCGGACAAGAGCGTGCTGAATACCAGCATCTCGAACGCGCAGCGCCGCCAGCAACTGCGGGACAAGCAGGAAGGCAAGGAGCCCAAGTCCAGCGCCGACACGACGATCTGGGATGCGCTGGGCGTGCACTGCTCGGCCAACGAGCGCCGTGCGGACGAAGCATCGCGCGACGTGGAAGCCTGGCTGAAGTGCTACTTCATGCAGGATAAACTGGGCGAGGAGTTCAGCGGCATCATCACCGGCGTGACCACCTTCGGCATCTTCGTGCAGCTGGACCAGCTGTTCGTGGAAGGCCTGGTGCACATCACGGACCTGGGTGCGGATTACTTCCAGTACGACGAGGCGCGCCATGAACTGCGCGGCGAACGCACCGGCAAGCGCTACCAGCTGACCGGCCGCGTGAACGTGCAGGTGGTGCGCGTGGACCTCGAGTCGCGCAAGATCGACCTGCGCCTGGCCGATAGCGAAGCGATGTCCCTGCCGGTGCCGAAGAAGGGCGGCCGCGGCAAAGGCGGCGGCCTGCTGGGCTCCTTCGGCGACTTCGATTCCTTCGAAGACGAACAGGACATGGCGCCGCGCGCCCGCAAAGGCAAGACGCAGCCCAGCATCTCGCCGCGCACCGCCGCGCCCACCAAGGCGCCGGCCAAGCGCAGCAAGGCCGCCGCCCCGGCGCCCGTCCCCAAGCGCAGCAAGGCCAAGCCCCAGGCCGCCCCGCGCGTGACCAAGTCGGCGAAAGCCAAGAAGAAACGATAACCCGCGAGCCGCCGGTTGCGGCCCCCGCCGCCGCCGCGCCAACGAATGTCGCCAACGGCGTGTAGGGCGGATCATTGATCCGCCGTGCGTCCCGTCCGGCGGCTCAAACCCTGCACCAGAGAAGCAAACATGAGCAAGAACAAAATGATTTTCGGCTTCCACGCCGTCACCTCGCGCCTGCGTCACGAGGCATCCAGCGTTGAAGAAATCTTCGTGGACGCCACGCGCGACGACCGCCGCATGAAAGACCTGATCGCCAACGCGAAAGCCGCCGGCGTGCGCGTAATGCCGGTCGACTCGGCGCGACTGGACAAGATCGTCGGCACGCGCCGCCACCAGGGCGTGATCGCCTTCGCCTCCCAGCTGGCGCTGGCGCGCAACCTGGACGAGCTGCTGGACGCCATCGAAGGCCCGCCGCTGCTGCTGGTTCTGGACGGCATCACCGATCCGCACAACCTGGGTGCCTGCCTGCGCGTGGCCGACGGCGCCGGCGCGCACGCCGTGATCGCACCGAAGGACCGTTCCGTCGGCCTGAACGCGACCGCGGCCAAGGTGGCGTCCGGCGCGGCCGAGACTGTGCCTTACATCACCGTGACCAACCTGGCGCGCACCCTGCGCGAACTGAAGGAGCGCGATATCTGGCTGATCGGCACCTCCGATGACGGCGAGAAGGGACTGTACGAAGGCGACTACCGCGGCCCGACCGCAATCGTGATGGGCTCGGAAGGCGAGGGCATGCGCCGCCTGACGCGTGAGACCTGCGATGTGCTGGTGTCGATCCCGATGTTCGGGTCGGTGGAGTCGCTGAATGTTTCGGTGGCGTCGGGGGTTTGCCTCTACGAGGCGCGCCGCCAGCGCCTCGCTTCGGAAACCTGACCCATCACGCGGCGCGGATCGGGTGTCAGGCACGTTGTGCCTGACACCAGCCCTTGCCCTGGGTTTGGCGCCATGCAGCCCCGCAGCGGATGCGTTATGATGGATTTCTGAACAATCACGCAATACGCCCTATGTTTTCCCGCCTCCGCGACGACATCAGCAGCATCATCGAGCGCGACCCCGCTGCGCGCAATGGCTGGGAGGTACTGACCTGTTATCCGGGCCTGCATGCGATCGTGGTGCACCGCTGGGCGCACTGGTGCTGGCATTACCACATGAAATGGCTGGGCCGCTTCCTGTCCTACCTGGCGCGCATCGTCACGGGCATTGAAATCCACCCCGGCGCGAAGATCGGCCGGCGCGTGTTCATCGACCACGGCTTCGGCGTGGTGATCGGAGAAACGGCAGAGGTGGGCGACGACTGCACGATCTACCAGGGCGTAACCCTGGGCGGCACCAGCCTGCACACCGGGACCAAGCGCCACCCGACGCTGGCGAAAGGCGTGATCGTGGGCGCCGGCGCAAAAGTGCTGGGCGGCTTCACAGTCGGCGAATATGCGAAGGTCGGCTCGAACGCCGTGCTGCTGAAGCCTGTGCCGCCGGGCGGCACAGCGGTCGGCAATCCGGCCCACATCGTACAGAAGGACCAGGCGCGCATCAGCCCCACCGAGCGCCTGTTTGCGGCATATGGCGTAACGCCGAACGGCGACGATCCGCTGTCCAAGGCGCTGCATGGACTGATCAATCACGCCGTCACGCAGGAGCAGCAAATCGAGCGTATCGTGGCGACGATGAAGGCGGCCGGACTGCATTGCGAAAGCATCGAAGCTTGCGATAAGTTCGATCCGGCCCAACTGAATAAACTGGTCGACTAAGGAGCATAAAATTGGACGATATCCTCGATCCGTTTGAGATCCGCGTGCTGGCCGTGCTGGCCGAGAAAGAAGGCCTCACGCCGGATAACTATCCGCTGTCCCTGAACGCGCTGACCAATGGCTGCAACCAGCTTTCCAGCCGCGATCCGGTGATGCAGCTTTCCGAGGACACGGTAGCCGATGTGCTGGCGCGCCTGACCGAGAAAAAGCTGGTCAACTCCGTCAACCAGTCCGGCTCACGCGTGACCAAGTACGAGCACCGCATGCGCATCAAGTGGTCGCTGGAGCAGGACAAGGTCGCCATCATGGCGATCCTGATGCTGCGCGGCCTGCAGACGGCGGGCGAAATCCGCACCCGCAGCGGACGGCTGCACGAGTTCAAGTCGGTAGGCGAGGTCGAGACCGGCCTGCAGTTCCTGATGGATAAATATCCACCGCTGGTGGCGTCCGTGCAGGCGCCGGGCACGCGCGAGCCGCGCTACGGGCAGCTGCTGGGCGGCGAGGATTCGCTGGCGCGCGAGGCGACCGCGAGCGCCTACGGCGGCGCGGCCAGCGCAGCCGGCGGCGCCACCGGCGGAGGCGGCGCAAGCGGGGCAGGGCGCGGCGCTGCGGACAGCGAACGCGTGGCCGCACTGGAACGCGAAGTGCAGGCCCTGCGCGCCGAAATGTCCGCGCTGACGGCCGCCTTCATAGCGTTCAAGCGTTCCTTCGAATAGTACTTTGCGCCAATAGTTATTATTCTGTTGCAAGCGTCCAAAGCGCACGCCGCCTCGCGCCCTAGGTTGATATGCTGGTTCGATACATATCAACACCGCGAGGGAAATCATGGACGCGCTTCGCCGCCTGTCAATCCGGCACAAGCTCCTGCTCAGCATGGGCCTGTGCCTGCTGCTGTTCATTGCCATCTCATCGACGCTCAGCATCCTGCAGACCAGCAAGGCCGCGCGCGAACGCGTCGTCCAGCATGAACTGCCGGCGCAGGTGGCGGCGATCCGCAACGATATCCTGCGCCAGATCGCCACGCCGCTGGCGGTGTCGCAAACGATGGCCAACAATACCTTTCTTACGTCCTGGGAAGACGCCGGCCTCGGTGACGAGGGCGTGGATGCGTGGGTGGCGCTGGCGCGAAACCTGAAGGCGAAGAACCAGGCGGCGACGGTGTTCTGGGTGTCCGAGGTCACCGGCAAGTATTACACCGACAAAGGCTATGACCGCACGTTGGGCAAAGGCGTGGCGCGCGACGCCTGGTTCTACGGCTTCCTGTCCGGCAGCGCGCCCTACGAAATGGTGATCGACAAGGATGTCAGCGCCGATTCGTATATGTTGTTCATCAATTCACGCGTGCAGATCCCTGGCGGCAAGCTGGCGGTGGCCGGCATCGGCCTGGCCGTCAATTCGCTGGCGCAGACGGTGCGCAACTACAAGCTCGGCCAGTCCGGCTACGTCTACCTGGTACGCGCGGACGGCACGATCCTGATCCACCGCGATGCCAAGCTGGTGGATGGCAAGCACCAGCTGAAGGAGATGCCGGGCATGTCCGCGGAGCTGGCGCAGCGCCTGCTGGGCGGCGCGGCTTATACGGCCGACAAGTACCAGGCCGGGGGCGGCGAACAGCTGGTGGCTTCGGCCTTTATCCCGGAAGTGAATGCCTACCTGATCGCGCAGGTGCCCGAAGCGGAAGTGCTGGCCGGGATTGCGCGCGGTGCGGCCATGACGTCGCTGGTGGCGGCCGTGATCGGCGGCGGCGTGGGCATGCTGGCGATCTTCGTGATCAGCCGCGCCATTGCGGCGCCGGTGGCCCAGGCGGCCGAACTGCTGGAAGACATCGCCCGCGGCGGCGGCGATCTGACGCGGCGCATGCCGGTCGAATCGCAGGACGAGATCGGCGCGCTGGCGTCCGCCTTCAACCGCTTTGTCGAATCGCTTAACCAGACCATTGCGCGCGTGCGCGACAGCAGCCGGGCGATTGCGTCTGCCACGGGGCGATATCGCCAGCGGGAATATGGATCTTTCGGCGCGCACGGAAGCGCAGGCGTCCAACCTGGAGCAGACGGCGGCGGCGATGGAGGAGCTCACGTCTACCGTGCACAATACCGCGGCGCATGCGGAGGAAGCCCACAAGCTGGTGGCGTCCACTTCCGATTCCGCGCGGCGCGGCGGGGTAGTGGTGCGGCAGGTGGTGGAGAAGATGGCGTCCATCACCGCCAGTTCGAACAGGATTGCCGACATTATCGGCGTGATCGACGGCATCGCGTTTCAGACCAATATCCTTGCGCTGAATGCGGCGGTGGAGGCGGCGCGCGCGGGTGAGCAGGGACGCGGTTTCGCGGTCGTCGCCAGCGAAGTGCGCAACCTGGCGCAGCGTAGCGCGGCAGCGGCGAAGGAGATCAAGGAGCTGATTACGGCTTCGGTGCAGCATGTCGCCGACGGCGGCAAACTGGCCGATTCGGCCGGCGTGGCGATGCAGGATATCGTGCGCTCGGTGCAGGAGGTGGCAGGCTTGATGGGTCAGATCGCGGGCGCCAGCCAGGAGCAGAGCCTGGGCATCGGCCAGGTCAACGAGGCGGTGGGGCAGATGGATGATACGACGCAGCGCAACGCCGCTTTGGTCGAGGAAGCCGCCGCCGCGGCCCAGTCGCTGAGCGAACAGGCCGCGCAGCTGGAGCAGGTGGTCGGGCTATTCAAGCTTGACGCTGCGCCGCGGACCCTGGCCCTTCGCAGCCGGGCCGCGGGCTGATTACACACGGCGGATCAATGATCCGCCCTACACGCTGCTTGGACTTCGCGCTCCGAAGGAGTGTAGGGCGGATCATTGATCCGCCGTGCCTGGACGGCCCGCGGCCTCAGCTAGCCTCGCTCCAGCGGCGAATCCAAACCGCCGCCACAATCATCACCACGCCCGCAACCACGCCAACCCAAACTTCCGGCGTCCCGAGCGACACCCACGCCTGGTTGAAGAACTCCATCACCGCTGCCACCGGCCGATCACGGCCGCTGGTGCTGGACATCGCGTGCTGCGCATCATTGCTGAAGATGATCCACTGTCCCGGCATCACGCCGACCAGCAGGCGCGATATCACGTTATCCCACACCCATTTGCTGTACACCGGCAGATGGAACACCTTCTCCATCCACACCAGTGCGGCCCCGGCCAGCAAAGGCGCGGTCACAGCCCACAGGAAGGGACGTCCGCGCGCCCCAGCTGGACACCAGCAGCAGCCAGCCCACAGTAGGCAGCGCCCACAGCATATAGATCGGCACCAGCGACAGCAGGCGCAAAGGCGTCAGCCAGAACTGCGCCGACGAGAATAGTGCGCCAAACAGGTTCGCCCCGTGCGTAGCCAGCGCGATCCCGGCCAGCGCCATGATCAGCAGCGACGTCAGGCAGCCGACGGCCACGATCAGCAGCGGCACGCCAATCAGCGCCACCACGGCTTTCGACAGCACGGTCTGCGCATCGGAGATCGGCAGCGATTTCCAGAACAGGATACTGCGGTCGCGGCGCTCGTCATGCAGCGCGCCCAGGCAGTAGAAGAACACCAGGAAGCCCAGCATCACATACACCGGCACGGCGACCATCGGATAAGCGGTGGCGGCAAGCTGCGCGATCTGCGCGCTTTCGTTGGGGGCGATATAGACAGTGGTCCCGTTGCCGGCCATATGTCCATTGATATCGAACTCGAACTTCTGGCCCGCCAGCAGCATCACCAGCGTGAAGATCACCATCGCGGCGCCCACGGCCAGCGGCGCCCACACGAGCATGCCCTTGTGCTCCCAGTACTCGCGCTCAATCAGCCATTTCATCGTTTTCACTCGTATGTTCCTTTCATGCTTGCCACGAACAGGTCGGCGACGCTGGGCGTACGCATTTCGCCGAAGCGTTCCAGCTGGTGGCGCGAGACGCCGTCGAACAGCATCACGGCCTTGCCGAACACGGTGCGCTGCGATACCGGCTGCAGTGCGCTGGCGGCGGTCATGTACTCCGGCTGCACCATCACTTCGGTGTAGCGGTCGCCGATTTCGTCCATCGATGCGGCCAGCGTGATGCGGCCCTCGCGGATGAACATCAGGTCCGTGAGGATGTGCTCCACTTCCTCGATCTGGTGCGTGGTGATGACGATGGTCTTGTTTTCGTCGAAGTAGTCCTCCAGCAGGTTCTGGTAGAACTGCTTGCGGTACAGGATGTCCAGACCGAGGGTGGGCTCATCCAGCACCAGCAGCTTGGCGTCGATCGCCATCACCAGCGCCAGGTGCAGCTGCACGATCATGCCCTTGGACATGGCCTTGACCTTCATGTCCGGCTTCAATTTGGTCGCAGCCAGGTATTTCTCGGCGCGGGCACGGTTGAAACGCGGATGCACGCCTTCCACGAAGCTGATCGCATCCTTCACCTTCAGCCATTTCGGCAGGATGGCCACGTCGGCAATGAAGCACACGTCCTTCATCAGCTCATCGCGGTGCAGGCGCGGGTCCATGCCCAATACCGACAGCTCGCCGTCGAACTGCGTCAGGCCGAGGATGGCCTTCAGCGTGGTGGTCTTGCCGGAGCCGTTCGGGCCAATCAGGCCGACGATGCGGCCGGGCTGCACTTCAAAGCTGGCCTGGTCCAGCGCTACCGTCTTCTTGCCGTAACGCTTGCTCAGGTTTTTCGCCGTGATCAGCGCGCTCATGCCCGGCCTCCATTCGGCGCCGGCGGCACAGCGGCGGCGCGCAGCAGTTGTTCAATGTCCAGCCCCAGGCGGCGAATGCGCTCGACCATCGCAGGCCATTCTTCGCGCACGAAGCGATCGCGTTCGGTGGACAGCAGCTTATCGACAGCGCCTTCAGTGACATACATACCTAATCCCCTCCGTTTTTCTACCAAGGTTTCATCAACCAGCTCCTGATAAGCGCGGGAGACGGTGATCGGATTCAACTGATAATCGGCTGCGACCTGCCGCACGGAGGGCAGGGCGTCTCCCGGCTTCAGCAAGCCGTCCAGCATCATGCCAATTACCCGCTCCTTGAGCTGGCGGTAGATCGGCGTGTTTTCATTCCACATACTGCGGCTCCTCCAGTTGGTGTATTAATGGACTGGTGTTGTAGTGAACTATAACACTAAACTTTGGCCGCGCAAGTAGTAATTTTGCAACGGGCATCATTGCCAACGCAAATGAACAAACGGTGCTTGAAGGTCGCTTCCAACTGGTTAATATGACAAGTGGACTGCTGACAGCGAGGGGATAGCCATGAGTGTGAAACACATCTTGTTTATCGTAACTAACACGCACGTGATTGGGCCGAAGAAACGTCCGACTGGATACTTCTTTCCGGAGATCGCTCACCCAGTAGAGGTATTCGGAAATTCCGGCATAGCTGTGGAGTATGTCACTCCACTGGGCGGCGCCCCGACGGACGATGGCTATGATGAGAACGATCCGAGCCAGGTCGCGTTCCGGAATGGAAAATCCATTCGACGGCTGAGCCGAAGCCGCAAACTCTCGGAAGTGGATGTGCTCGACTATGATGCAGTCTTCGTGCCGGGCGGCCTGGGTCCAATGGCCGACCTGGCCACAGACCCGGGCGTCAAGACAGTTCTCGCCCGCGCATGGAATGCCGGAATGATTTTGGGGGCGGTTTGCCATGGCCCATGCTCGTTCCTTGGCGTCAAACTCCCTGATGGAACACCCCTCGTCAGGGGGCGCAAACTGACTGCGTTCACGAACAAAGAGGAATTCGGCTACGCAGAAGATGACGTGCCATTCAAGCTGGAGGATGCGCTCATTGAGGAGGGGGCGCAATTCCTGCAAGTGGAGCCTTGGCAGCCTAAAGTTGTGGTTGACGGCCGCTTGTTTACAGGCCGAAAACCCGGCATCGGCCGGCCCCTTGGCCGAAGAAATTGTGAAGGCAATGCGAAGTATGTAGACAAACGCGTAGCCTTCATGAGTCTCACTGAGCGGCTTCCTGAATCACCTTCGCCACCGCGGCCGGCTGCGCAATGAACACGGAGTGGCTACCCTTGATCTCCACCGTTTTGCTGCCGGCGCGCTGTGCCATATAACGTTGCAGCTCGGGATTAATTATCCGGTCCTCCGTGGCGACCACATACCAACTCGGCTTTGTGTGCCAGGCTGCGGTTGTTATCGGGCTGGTCAGTGCCTTGGTCGAGGTGGGTACCTGCGAGATGGCCATGAATCTGGAAACGTCTTTGGGCAGATCGGCCGCGAAGTCAGCCGCAAAGCTGTCGGGATTACGGATAATGAATCCGTCGCCTACCTGAACAACGTTAGTCGTGACGGGTGGGCGGGCGGCGCGGAGCGCCTTGGGGTCTTCAGCCGAGTCAGGGGCAAACGCGGCCACGTACACCAATGCCTTTACTTTCGGATGATTGCCTGCCTCGCTGATAACCGTGCCACCATAGCTGTGGCCGACCAGAATAACTGGCCCATCTTGCATATCAAGTATGCGCCTGGTTGCGCGCACGTCTTCGGCAAGGTCTGAGTCCGGGTGCTGCACAACGCTTACCTTGTAGCCAGCGGCAATTAATATGTCAGCCACGTTCTTCCATCCGGAACCATCGGCAAACGCACCATGCACCAAAACTATGTTGGCGGTTGGTGCGGCACGTCCATCGGGAGAAAACATCACTGTGGCGCAGATCATCATGGACGCGGCAAGATTCTTGATCTTCATTGTGGGCTCCTGTCGAAAGGGCAATGCCCTTTTACATTAGCCCATCCGGCATGGTCCTGCAAAACCCTATTGAGGGCTGCTGGAGAGAGGCGCGCAGGTCGAGCGCGTTCGCCATTGCTGCACCGGACGCTGTGTTGTCGAAGATGCACCACGCTGACGCCTGGGCGCCAAGCCATTCGCGCACCTGCGCCAGCCGCTCCGGCTCGTAGGAAGACCAGTAAATCCGTGGACTGCCGTGCAGCCGCACATAGGCTTTCGGCGCAGTGGCGATGTACGGCCCCGGCACGCCGACAGCAGGATCGGCAATCACCCGCGTCACGCCGAACTCGCGCAGCAGGGCATTAGCATCCTCGCCGAACCACGTCCCATGACGCGCCTCGCAAGCTAGCAGGCAATCGAAGCGCTCCCGCAGCGAAGCCAGCGCCGCCCGCGCAACCGGCAAATCGAGCACCAGTGACGGCGGCAGTTGCACCAGCACGCAGCCCAGCTTCGAGCCCAGCGCCCCGGCTTCGCCGGCAAAGCGGTCCATCAGCGCCTCGCAACCGACCAGACGCGCCTCGTGCGTGATCGCCTTCGGCAGCTTGACCGCAAAGCGAAAATGCTCGCCAACGCTGGCAGCCCAGCGCGCATAAGTCTCAGGCTTGTGCGGCTTGTAGAAGGAAGAATTGATTTCGGCACAGTCGAACACTGCCGCATAGCGCTGCAGCGCGCTCCCCTCGGACGGAAACGCGTCCACGACCGCCCGCGGAATCGACCACCCTGCAACGCCCACGTGTAAACCGTTCATCGCCAATCCCCGTTAAGATGCAATCAATTTAAAACAAAGGAAAGCGCATGACCGTCACCCGCCGCACATTGATCGCCGCCGCCTGTATTGCCGCCGCCACGCTGAGCGGCTGCGCCTCTTTCGTGGGGCCGCGCGACGTGGAAGTGCCGATGCACCGCCTGCAGGCCGGCCTGGAAAAGCGCTTCCCCGTCCATCATCGCGCGCTGGGGCTGTTCGATATCGAGCTGGTGCGCCCGCAACTGGCCGCCGATGGACAATCCGACCGGCTAGCCCTGAAGACCGACCTGGCGGTCACTTCGCTACTGGCGCGCAGCGGCTGGCAGGGCAGCCTCACGCTCTCGGGCTACCTGAAGGTGGACAACGTCCGCAACGCCGTCTATCTCGCCGATGCAAGGCTGGACAACTTCATCGTCGACGGCATGGACGAGCGCACCCAAGGCCGCCTGGGCGCCGTCGGCAACGTGCTGGCCGACTCGCTGATCCGCGATTTGCCCCTGTATACTTTCAAACTGGAAGACTTGCGCTACGCCGGCGTGCAGTTCCAGCCCACCTACATTCGCGCCAGCGAGCGTGGTTTATTGATCCACCTGGAACCGCTAAGCCAGCGCTAAGCGAACATTGCATATAATGAGGCATCGCTAATATTGGAGCCTCAGCAATGCCGTTTATCGGAGTCGGCCTTCACATCCTGGTCGCCATCTTCTTTGCAATCCACGCCATCCGCAGCCGCCAGCAGATGTACTGGCTGCTGATCCTGTTCAGCTTCCCGCTGCTGGGCAGCGTCGTGTACTTCTTCGGCATCTACCTGCCGAATTCGCGCATCGAGCATGGCGCGCGTAAAGCCGTTGCTGCCGCCGCCAGGTCGCTGGACCCGGGCCGCGAACTGCGCGAAGCCCGCGCCGCTTATGAATTCACGCCGACCGCGCAAAACCAGATGCGCCTGGCCGCCGCCCAGCTGGAAGCGGGCGAGGCTGCCGAAGCCGCGCAGACTTATGAAGCCTGCCTGCAGGGCGCTTTCGGCAGCGACCTCGAGATCCGCCTTGGCGCCGCACGCGCCAACATCGCCTGCGGCAAGCCGGCCGACGCCATCACGCACCTGGAATTTATCCGCCGCACGGACCGCAACTACCGTCCCGAGCAAACCAGCCTGTTGCTGGCGCAAGCCTTTGCCGCCGCCGCGCGCAACGAGGAAGCACGGGCCGAATTCGAATCCGCCGTCAACCGCTTCGGCAGCTTCGAGGCGCGCGCGGAATTCGCCATCTGGGCCGCCAGCCAGCGCGAGTTCCAGCTCGCGCAACGCTTGCAGAATGAGCTGCAGAAGACTATGGATCACTGGAACCGTCATACGGTGTCCATGAACCAGCCCCTGATCCGCCGCCTCAACGCGGCCTTCGAAAGCGTGCCGCGCGTTTGACGCGCTGGGGAGCATCAGCATGCACAGCCCCATCCTGATGTTCCAGTCTTCCCACTTCGCCGCCATTCCCGGCGAAGATGAACTGACCAATCCCGGCATCTTCGGCCGCCAACTGGCCGAATGGGTGGCCGCCGAACTGCCAGCGCTGGGCTTCGAGCTTACCGGCCCCGCCATCCCCGAGGACTTCGGCTGGTGCGTGCCAGTGGCCTCCGAGGAATGCGACCTGTATGTGGCTTGCGCCAATTCGGAAGAGGGCTGGCAGGCCTTTGTGTTCGCCGAGAGCGGCCTGATGGCGCGCCTGCTCGACCACGATCCCCGTCCTCCCGCCGTTTCTGCGCTTTACATCGCGCTGTTCGACCTGCTGCAGCGCGCTCCCCATATCGATAGCCTACGTGAGGACGCCTGAATGTATCCAGTATCCGTGAAAGGCGTGCTGGCCGCGCCGTCCGGCGAAGTCGTGCTGCTGATGAACGAACGCGCGGAGTGGGAGCTGCCGGGCGGGCGCATCGAGATCGGCGAGTCGTCGGCCGAGTGCCTGGCCCGCGAAATCCGCGAAGAGCTTTGCCTCGACGTGGCCGTCGGCGCGCCGCTGGACAGCTACCTGTTCGAAGTCATCCCCGGCAAGCACGTCTTCATCGCCACCTATGCCTGCACGCTGCAGGGCGACTTCAATGCGTCCATCAGTCATGAACACAAGCGCCTCGGCCTGTTCCATCCGGACGCGCTACCCGAGCGCATCCCGCCCGGCTACCGCGCTTCCATCGCCGCCTGGCGCGCTCACGGGCACGCGCAATGACGGCCAATCGCCTGTCGCGCCACCTGCGCGCCGCCGCCTATAACAACGCCTGGGCCAACCACCGCCTGCTGCGCGCCTGCGCCCAGCTATCGCAGGAGAACTTCGAGGCAGGGCGCACCGGTTTCTTCCCGTCCCTCAAGGCTACGTTGAACCACATCCTCACCGTGGACTGGTTCTACATCGACGCGCTGGAACGCAACCTGCGCGGCGAGCCGCCGCATCCGGATTACCAAAGCTTCTTCCGCCCCGAGCAGCCCTTCGCCAGCGCGGCCGAACTCCGCGCCGCCCAGCGCGCTTCCGACCAGCGCTTGATCGACTACGCCAGTAACCTGACCGACGATATGCTGGACGAAATCGTCGTCATCCAGCGCATTGGTCACGAGCAGCGCGATACGCGCGAGCGCCTGCTCGCCCACGTCTACCAGCACCAGATCCACCACCGGGGCCAGGTGCACAACATGCTGTCCGCCACGCCCGTCGCCCCGCCGCAGCTGGACGAATTCTATGCCGCCGGCGAAGCGCCCTTGCGTACGCAGGACTTCATCGAACTTGGCTGGACCGAAGAACAGATATGGGGAATAGACAATGGGCGCTAAAACCTGGTTGATCATGTACGCCGACGGCGATCCGATCCAGATCCTGCGATCCCGTCCGCAGCTCGATCGCACCGCCAGCGCCGCCGTCGCCGCGCAGCTTTTCCCCGCCGACCGCTTCACCGAAGCGCCGGACGGCAGCCTGGCCTTCGCCTGCCCGCCCGACAATACGCTGATGGTGGCCTGTTTCCCCGGCCTGACCATCGTCGCCGACGGCTCGCTCGGCATCGACTACCCATCCCACCTTGACCGCCGCTTCATCGACCATGCGGCCGGCCGCAAGACCTATCTGCACTGCATGCACAGCGTGGTGGACTGGTTCGCGTTTGCGGTGTGGGAGAATGGGCAGCTGCAGCGTGCGCTGAGCCTGTCGCCTGACAGCGGCATCATGGAGGACCTGGGCGAGCGCCTGCCGTTCGAGGCGCCATACTGGTCCGGCCAGCGCCCCGCCGTGGACCCGGAAGATGATCCTGACGACTACCCGCTGCCATTCCATCCGCTCGAAATGGGCGAGGACGCGCTGAAAGCGCTCTTCGGCTATAACCTGGAAGGCGAAATCGACCTGACCCAGCCCGATCCGCAAACAATTCCGATGATGGTTTTCGCGCGCAAGAAGGCTTGGTGGAAGCTTTGGTGAACCCAACCCAAAAGCTGGTGTCTGCCACGATGTGGCAGACACCTGTTTGGGTGCCCGTCCCTTTTTTTCTCCCGCGGCGTTGACCAGGTGGCTGCCACATCGTGGCTGCCACCAGGGTTTGCATTGGGTTCAAGGCAAAACCGCCCCATCCAGCGCATGCCGCGTAATCGCGCCGTCATCCGCAATGGCAATCCAACCGCCGCGTGGAGGAGAAGCCTCCGGCTCCCAATCCGGCAGCACATAACGGCGCTTGCCGTCGACCACATGCAGGGCAGGGCGGTGCGTATGGCCGTGGATCATGACCGAAGTGCCGGTCTGTGCGAAGACATCGGCGATGGCCGCCGGCGTCACATCCATGATTTCGTAGGACTTCTCCGCGTGGCCTTCCTTGCTCTTCTCGCGCAGGCCCGCGATGATCTGCTTGCGCTGCGCTAAAGGCATGGACAGGAACTGCTGCTGCCAGGCCGGCTGACGCACCTGCGCGCGGAATTCCATATACTTGACGTCCGCCGTGCATTGCGCATCGCCATGCAGCAGCACAATGCGCTGGCCGCCCGCTTCGATCACCCAGGTCTCGGGCAGCAGGGTCAGGCCGCAAGCTTCGGCAAATCCGGAACCGACAAGAAAATCGCGGTTGCCCGCGATCCAGGACACCTGCACACCCGCGTCGCTCACGCGGCGCAAGGCCGCCACGATCTGCTGATGGAAGGGGGCCGACAGATCGTCGTCGCCCGCCCAGTATTCGAACAGATCGCCCAGCAGGTACAGTTGCTGCGCCTTCAGCGCGCGCTCGTCGAGGAAGCGCAGGAACGCTTCCGTCAACGCGGGACGCTCCGGCTGCAGGTGCAGGTCGGAGATAAGGAGAATCAAGATTTAAGCAGCTTCGATCTTCTCAATGATGATGTCTTCCGCCGGCACGTCGGCAAACATGCCGGAGCGGGTGGTCTTGGCCTTGCGGATTTCATCGACCACTTCAGTGCCTTCGGTTACCTTGCCGAACACGGCATAGCCCCAGCCGTCCTGGCCTGGGTAGTCCAGGAAGGAATTGTTCTTCACGTTGATGAAGAACTGGGCGGACGCGGAGTGCGGCGCCGAGGTACGGGCCATGGCCAGGGTGTAAGGCTCGTTCTTCAGGCCGTTCTTCGCTTCGTTTTCCACGGTCTGGTCGGTCGGCTTCTGCTTCATGCCCGGCTCGAAACCGCCGCCCTGGATCATGAAACCGTCGATTACGCGGTGGAAGATGGTGTTGTTGTAGTGGCCCGCGTTCACATAGTGCAGGAAGTTCTCAACGGTCTTCGGCGCTTTTTCCGCGTCCAGTTCTGCGACGATCTTGCCTTTGTTGGTGGTGATGGTGATGGTGGTCATGTTCTTCTTCCTTAAATTCGAGGGCCGGGAGTGTATCCCAGCCGATGGCAAAACGCTATTTTACCGCCTCAGGCGTCGGGGCGGGCTGCTGGGGAGGCGTTGGTTCGGCCGGCGGCACCGGCTCGGCCGGTTGCGCAGGCTGCGCTGGCTGTGCCTCGGGCGCCGGTGGAGCTGCCGGCGGTTCTGGCGGCGGCACAATACGTGTCTTGAGCACGGTGACCGATTTCACGACGATCGGCGTGACCGGCAGGTTCTGGAAGTTCGGTTTATCGTCCACCAGCACGGCCTTGATCTTGTCGACCGTCTCCTTGCCCTGGATCACGCGGCCGAATACCGTGTAACCCTTACCATCCGGCAGCGGGAAGTCGAGGCCGATATTGTCGGCCACATTGATGAACCATTGCGACTGGCCGGAATTCGGATCGTCATGGCGCGCCATCGCGATCGTATAGGCCAGGTTGCTCAGGCCGTTCTTTGCCTCGCTCTTGATAGTGGGACGCAAGCCTGGCTTGCTCTTCAGGTCCGCCGTGTAGCCGCCGCCCTGGATCATGAAGCCATTGATCACGCGGTGGAAGATCGTGTCCTTGTAGAAGCCGCTCTTTACATAGGCCATGAAGTTGGCCGTGGAGATGGGCGCTTTCTCCTGGTCCAGTTCAACAATGATCTCGCCCATCGTGGTCTTCATCGAGACCTGGGGATTCTCGGCCGCGTGCGCCGCGCCGGTCAGCAGCATGGCCGCCAGGGCCAGGCCTTTCAGTTTATGCATGGTTTTCCTTATGAGTACAATCTCGCTCGGGCGATTTTATCAATGCTATACTTCCGCTGACGTTCCATTCTAGCAAAGAAGAACTATAACAAAGGGCGGCTGGATCCCACTGCACTGACGACCTGGCGCGGCACACCTGTGCTTGCGCCATATTGTCGTTCTGCTATGGGTTGCCGTCCCGTTTAACAGAACCCGATGAGCAATTTAAAGATTTACAACACGCTGGCGCGCGAAAAGCAGACGTTCAAACCGATCGACGAGGGCAAGGTCCGCATGTATGTGTGCGGCATGACCGTCTATGACTACTGCCACGTTGGCCACGGCCGCATGCTGATGGCGTTTGACGTGATCTACCGCTGGTTGAAGGCATCGGGCTACGCCGTCCAGTACGTGCGCAATATCACGGACATCGACGACAAGATCATCAAGCGCGCTGTCGAAAACGGCGAGACCATCGGCCAGCTGACCGGCCGCTTCATCAAGTATATGGATGAAGACTGCGCCGCTCTGGGCATCCTGGAGCCGACCGACGTGCCGCGCGCCACCCAGTACGTGCCGCAGATGCTGGGCATCATCGGGAAGCTGGAAGCGAAAGACCTGGCCTATAAGGCCGCCGATGGCGACGTGAACTACTCTGTGCGCAACTTCCCCGGCTACGGCAAGCTGTCCGGCAAGTCGCTGGACGACCTGCGCGCCGGCGAGCGCGTGGACGTGAACACCGGCAAGCGCGACCCGCTCGACTTCGTGCTGTGGAAGGCCGCCAAGGAATCCGAGCCGGATGAAGTGAAGTGGGATTCGCAATGGGGCAAGGGCCGCCCGGGCTGGCATATCGAGTGCTCCGCCATGTCCTGCGCGCTGCTGGGCGAACAGTTCGACATCCACGGAGGCGGCGCCGACCTGCAGTTCCCGCACCACGAGAACGAGATCGCCCAGTCCGAAGGCGCCTTCGGCCACGATATGGTTAACTACTGGGTGCATAACGGCTTCGTGCGCGTCGATAACGAGAAGATGTCCAAATCGCTGGGCAATTTTTTCACCATCCGCGAAGTGCTGCAAAAGTTCGACGCCGAAGTGGTGCGCTTCTTTATCCTGCGCGCCCACTATCGCAGCCCGCTGAACTATTCGGATGCCCACCTGGAAGATGCGCGCGGCGCGCTGACCCGCCTCTACACCGCCCTCGACGGCGTGCAGGGCGACGGCCAGCCGCTGGACTGGAACGAAGAGAATGCGAAGCGCTTCGCCGAAGCGATGGACGATGACTTCAACACGCCGATCGCCGTATCCGTGCTGTTCGACCTGGCTTCGGAAGTGAACAAGACCAAGTCGCCGGCAGTCGTGCGCCAGCTGAAAGGCCTGGCTTCCGTGATTGGCCTGCTGGAGCGTAGCCCGGACGAATACCGCAAGGCCGCACCGGCCGGCGCGGCAGGCGAGGGCGGCCTGGACGAAGCAGCCATCGACGCAGCCATCGCCGAACGCGCGGCCGCCAAGAAGGCGCGCGACTTTGCGAAGTCGGACAAGATCCGCGCCGACCTGCTGGCCGCTGGCATCGTCCTCGAAGACAAGCCAGACGGCACCACGAACTGGCGCCGCGCGTAATGTTCCAGGAACGTGGCAAAGCGGCCTCCGTGCCGCCTTATTGGGAAGAAGCCAAGGCGGAGCTTATGAAGCGGGATCGCATCATGAACCGCCTGATTCCCCAATTCGGCGACTTGCACCTGGTCGGCCACGACGATCCTTTCATCACGCTCGCCCGTTCCATCGTCAACCAGCAAGTGACGCAAAAGGCCGCCAACCTTGCCTGGGGCAAGCTGCTGGAGGCGCTGCCGAAATTCACGCCCGCCGCCGTGCAAAAGGCCGGCGCGCCCCAACTGGCCGCCTGCGGCCTTTCCAAGCGCAAGACCGAATACATCCTGGACCTGGCCGACCACTTCAAGACGAAGAAGGTGCATGCCAATGAATGGGGCCAGATGGACGACGAAGCGGTCATTGCGGAACTGGTCCAGATCCGCGGCATTACCCGCTGGACAGCAGAGATGTTTTTGATATTTAATCTGCTCCGTCCCAATGTCTTGCCGCTGGATGACCCGCGCCTGATCGATGGCATCAGCCAGAATTACTTTTCCGGCGAACCGGTTTCGCGCAGCGATGCGCGGGAAGTGTCCGCCAACTGGGAACCGTTCCGAACAGTTGCTACCTGGTATTTATGGCGTAGCCTGGACCCGGTTCCGGTAAAATAGCGAAAATTGGGCGCCGTGCGCCCGCCAAAAGCTGGCGCGACACGGCTGTCATACTCTCGGAGGTACAATGATTAAAACGACTTTCCTCAATTTTGAGCAACCAATTGCGGAATTGGATTCCAAGATTGAAGAGCTGCGTTTCGTGCAAGACGACTCGGCCGTCGACATTTCAGAAGAAATCGACCGCCTGGCCAAGAAGAGCCAGCAGCTGACCAAAGACATCTACGCCAAGCTCACGCCCTGGCAGGTTTCCCAGATCGCCCGTCACCCCCAGCGTCCATACACGATGGACTATGTGAACGAGATCTTCACCGACTTCCACGAACTGCACGGCGACCGCACCTATGCGGACGACCAGTCCATCGTTGGCGGCCTGGCCCGCTTCAACGGCCAGCCTTGCATGGTCATCGGGCACCAGAAGGGCCGCGACACCAAGGAACGCGCCGCGCGCAACTTCGGCATGCCGAAGCCGGAAGGCTATCGCAAGGCCATGCGCCTGATGAAGGTAGCCGAGAAATTCAACCTGCCTATCTTTACCTTTGTCGACACGCCTGGTGCCTTCCCTGGCATCGACGCTGAAGAGCGCGGCCAGTCCGAAGCGATCGGCCACAACCTGTACGTGATGGCCGAACTGAAGGTGCCGCTGATCGCTACCATCATCGGCGAAGGTGGTTCCGGCGGCGCACTGGCCATTGCTGTCGGCGATGCGGTGCTGATGCTGCAGTACGCAACCTATTCCGTGATCTCGCCGGAAGGCTGCGCCTCCATCCTGTGGAAGACTTCCGAGCGCGCTGCCGACGCAGCCGAAGCGCTGGGCCTGACCGCGCACCGCCTGAAGGCCATTGGCCTGATCGACAAGATCGTCAACGAACCGCTGGGCGGCGCCCATCGCGACCCGAAAGAGATGGCCCGCCTGCTGAAGCGCGCGCTGGCCGACTCCCTGCGCCAGTTCCAGGGCATGAAGACCAAGGACCTGCTGGAAGCGCGTCACGAAAAGCTGATGAGCTACGGCAAATTCAAGGAAACCACTCCGCAAGAGTGAGCCTCAGCGCTTTATTCTCCGCCTCCCCTGAGCGCGCTTCCGCGCGCGCCAGGGCAGGCCATCGCCATCGCCCTCAGCGGCGGCCTCGATTCCTCCGCACTGCTTCACCTGGCCCACGCCTGGGCCCGCAGCGCCACGCCCATCGTGTCGCCCGCTGCCGCGCCGGAGCTTGACGCCGCGCTCGCGCCACGCCTGTACGCCTTCCACGTTCATCACGGCCTTAGCCCAAATGCCGACGCCTGGCTCGCCCATTGCGAGCGCGCATGCGCCGCGCTGGGCATCACCTTCGCGTCCCGCCGCATTACGCTGGACGACAAGCGCTCCGGCACCGAAGCTGCCGCCCGCAAGCAACGCTACGCCGCACTTGGCGAGATGTGCCGCGAGCACGGCGTCCAGCTGCTGCTCACCGCCCACCACCAGGACGATCAGGCTGAAACCATCCTGCTCCAGCTTCTGCGCGGCTCCGGCCCCGCCGGACTCTCCGGCATGGACGCCGCCAACCGCGCGCCCGGCCTGCTGGGCAGCGATGACATCCTGCTCGCCCGTCCCTTGCTCGCCGCCAGCCGCGCCGAGCTCGAGCACTACGTCCGCGAGCATGGCATCGCGCACATCGAAGACGAATCGAACGCCGACCAGCGGTATGCCCGCAACGCCTTGCGCCACAGCGTGATGCCCCAACTCGAGCGCGCCTTCCCCGGCTACCAGGAACGCTTCGCCCGCAGCGCCCGCCACGCCCAGTCCGCCCAGCGTCTCCTGACGACCTCGCAGCCGACGACCTCCGCGCCTGCCTCCGCCCAGCCGAGAGCGCGGACTCGCGCGCCAGCCTTGATCTCGCGCGCCTGCGCGCCCTGAGCGAAGACCGCTGCAACAACCTCCTGCGCCACTGGTTCGCCAGGCGCAACATCCGCCTGCCATCCACCAGCTGGCTGGCCGAAATGCGCGAGCAGGCGCTGACGGCAAGAGACGACGCCAACCTGCGCGTCACCCATCCCGACTGCGAAGTCCGCCGCCACCGCAACCGCCTGTACCTGGTCGAACGCCGCGATCCGCTGCCGGACGAAGATCAGCACTTCCGCTGGAACGGCGAAACGCGAATCGACTTCCCCGCATTCGGCGGCACGCTGCACATCGAGCTGGCAACAGAAGGCCTCGACCCTGACTGGCTGCGCGCCCAACTGCTCGCCATCGGCAAGCGCAAAGGCGGCGAACGCCTCAAGCCGGCCAGCAACAGGCCCACCCGCGACCTCAAGCACCACTACCAATCCCTCGGCGTTCCCACATGGGAGCGCGACAGGGCAACAATTGTCTCGATTCCAGGCCAATTGATATACGCCGCAGGAATCGGCATGGATTGCCACAAAATGACCTTAGGTCAGTTCCCGCGCATAGTATTCCGCTGGGAAACCAAATAATATTTTCCTATAGTTGTCTATACGTATGTACTTATGCCAATTTGGTATGAGTTTAGTACCTTTTTGACTTGAGGTTTTGCAACGCAGCATGTAGAGTAAAGGGCTCCTTTTAATACATCAGTGCGGAAATACAAGCATGGCTTTAATTGTCCACAAATACGGCGGTACGTCGATGGGCTCGACGGAACGCATCAAAAACGTCGCGCGTCGCGTCGCCAAATGGCACGATGCGGGACACCAGATCGTGGTGGTGCCGTCGGCAATGTCCGGCGAGACCAACCGTCTGATTGCCCTGGCCAAGGAAGTGCAAAACCCGCCCGACCCGCGTGAACTGGACATGATCGCCTCCACCGGCGAACAAGTCTCCGTGGGTCTGCTGTCGATGGCGCTGCAAGCGATCGGCAAGAGCGCGGTCTCCTACGCCGGCTGGCAAGTGGCCATTAAAACCGACTCCGCCTTCACAAAGGCGCGCATCCAGTCGATCGACGATGCCCGCGTGCGCAAGGACCTGGAAGAGAACAAGATCGTCATCATCACCGGCTTCCAGGGCGTGGACGAGAACGACAATATTGCCACCCTGGGCCGTGGCGGTTCGGACACTTCCGCCGTGGCGATCGCCGCGGCGCTGAAGGCCGACGAATGCCTGATCTACACGGACGTGGACGGCGTCTACACCACCGACCCGCGCGTGGTCTCCGAAGCGCGTCGCTTGAAGGCGATCACCTTCGAAGAGATGCTGGAACTGGCCTCGCTGGGCTCCAAGGTCCTGCAGACCCGCTCGGTGGAATTCGCCGGCAACTACCGCGTCCCGACCCGCGTCCTGTCCTCGCTGACCGATCCGATGATGGATCTGACCGAAGAAGCCAGCTCGGGCACCCTGATTTCGTTTGAGGAAGACAAGAATATGGAACAAGCAGTTATCTCCGGCATCGCCTTCAACCGCGACGAAGCCAAAATCACCGTACTGGGCGTGCCTGACCGTCCAGGCGTGGCCTACCACATCCTGGGCCCGGTCGCCGAGGCGAACGTCGAAGTCGACATGATCATCCAGAACCAGTCCGTGGATGGTAAGACCGACTTTACCTTCACCGTGTCGCGCAACGACTACCAGAAGGCCATGGACGTGTTGCACAACGAGAAGGGCGAGATCGGCCACCACACCCTGGTGGGCGACGCCAAAGTGTCCAAGATTTCCGTGGTCGGCGTCGGCATGCGCTCGCACGTGGGCGTGGCCTCCAAGATGTTCCAGACGCTGGCGGAAGAGGGCATCAACATCATGATGATCTCCACTTCCGAGATCAAGATTTCCGTGCTGATCGACGAGAAATACATGGAGTTGGCCGTGCGCGCGCTGCACAAGGCATTCGAGCTGGATAAAGAGTAAATATTTCCAAAAAAAACTGTCGGATTGCCTTGACCAAAGCAGGATCGGTCTTTAATATGGCGGTCGTCTGATCTGACGCAGCAATGAAGAAGAGCAGACGATCGTTGAGCAATCGACGAGGAGACGTGGCCGAGTGGCCGAAGGCACTTCCCTGCTAAGGAAGCATACGGGCAAAACCTGTATCGTGGGTTCGAATCCCACCGTCTCCGCCAGAAATCTTTTGTTGAGGAAATTCAACAGCGAGGAACCCGCAAGCTTGGATGTTGCGGGTTTTTTCGTTTACTCCGGACGCACGCGCCACCTCAACGTCTTTTATTGTGGGACGACACTTCAAATATTACTCACCATCCCAGTAACTAACTTCGGTATCAACGCGGCCGATAAAGAGAAAGTCCTGTTGTTGCCCGTGCGTACCGGGCGGCTGGCCGTGAACTGCGAACTTACCCGAATCGGGATATTCCACAATATCCGGCTTTAGTTTTGTACTGACAGCCAAATAGCGTAACGGCACTAACCCGTTATTGATGATTTGATGAGCTGTTTCCCTGCCGCCTGGCGGGCACGCAATGATATCGCCGACTTGTATTGAATAGATGGTGTCCCCAGGAGTGGTGTACGAGAAGTGATTCTCAAGGGGCTGGGTCCCCGATCAGTTGATCACGGCAGAGAGCCGTGCGGACTGATTGTCGCTCAAGGACTGCAATCCTTCAAGCTGCATGTATCGGCGTTGCAGTGACCACTCGTCATTTTGCTCCAGCATCAAGGCGCCCACGAGCCGGATGATGGCGCGGTCATTGGGGAAGATGCCAATAACGTTAGTGCGGCGTTTGACCTCGGCGTTCAGGCGTTCCAACGGATTGGTGCTGTGAATCTGGGTTCGGTGCGCCTTGGGAAAGCTCATGAAGGATAGAACCTCATATTCGGCGTCATCCATCATGGCAGCCAGCTTGGAGAATTTGGCCCGCAGCTGGTCGGCCACTGTTCGCCACTGCCCGCTGGCTGCCTCGGCGCTTTCCTGCACAAAGATGGTATTGATCATGGCCAGTACGGCCTGGCGCTGGCCTTTACCAACATGCGCCAGGGCGTTACGGATAAAGTGCACACGGCAACGCTGCCAAGTTGTCTTCAACACCTTGCTGGTGGCCGCCTTCAGCCCTTCATGGGCATCCGAGATAACCAGCTTAACGCCACGCAGCCCTCGCCGCGTCAGGCCGCGCAGAAACTCGGTCCAGAAAGGCTCAGCCTCGGAAGGGCCGGTCGCCACGCCAAGGATTTCGCGCACGCCGTCAGTGTTGACGGCCACCGCGATTATCACGGCCACTGACACAACTCGGCCGGCCTGACGCGATTTAACGTAGGTGGCATCGATCCACAGGTAAGGCCAATCGCCTTCGATAGGCCGACCAAGGAAAGCTTGTACCCGCTCATCGATCTCTTCGCACAGCCGCGAGACCTGGCTCTTGGAGACGCCGGTCATGCCCATAGCCTTGACCAGTTCATCGACTGAGCGGGTGGAGATGCCCTGAATATAGGCCTCCTGAATCACCGCTGTTAGCGCCTTTTCGGCTGTGCGCCGTGGCTCCAGGAAGCCGGGGAAATAACTGCCGCTGCGCAGCTTGGGTATTTTGAGATCGACTTTGCCGGCCCGGGTTTCATAAGCGCGGTCGCGATAGCCGTTGCGGCTGTTGATGCGTTCATCACTGCGCTCGCCATAGGCGGCCTGGCAAAGCGCTTCCACGTCCATTTCCATGAGCCGCTGCAAGGCATGTTGCAAGGTCTGACGGATGAAATCTGCATCCGCCCCCTTTTCGGCGAGCTCGGATAGTGCGATAGTGGCGTTGGTCATTGTGTTTCCCTTAGGTTGAGTTAAGGTCTTCGCAAACCCAACATTACCTTAAGAATCACAATGGCCGCCCTCAAGCAGCCTTCCTAAACGCCGACTCCGGCGACCTCTTCATACACCACACCCTGGGGCACCATCTATTGAATAAGTCAGCTCTCCAATGCGAACCTCTCCACTTCCTTCGAGGATGAAAAACATCTCTTCGTTCACACGATGGTTGTGAAGCGGGAAAGCTCGCTTGCCCGGTGGGACCTCGGTGATGTTATATCCCAGATGCTGTGCTCCGATTCTTAACCCGATCAGCTGCATGCGTGCCTCAAATCTTTCTGCTGCCGGACCCGTGGCAGTGAAGGCCGCCGCTCCGGGTTGAAGCTCGACGTCTGCGACATTGATAATTGGTCTATCCATACGGTTCCCCTGGTTGCGGAGGCGCAGGCGGATCTTCGGTAATCGTCGGCACCTCAGAGGCCAGATAATCGATGAGGGCCCGTACCGATGGCAACATCCCCCTGCGGCTCATGAACACTGCATGAATGATGAACTCTCGGCTGTGCCAGCCCGGCAATACATGGAGGAGTTCACCTGATTTAAAGTTCAGCCAGCAGAATCGTTTCGGCAGCAATGCCAGACCCAACCCGGCGATCGCCGATGCGCGCACTATGTCAAGGCTGCTGCAAAACAGGCGAGGTTGATGCCGGAAGAAATGCATCGCACCATCCGGGCCTTCCAGTTCCCAGCAATCGCCTGCCGCATCTTCTGCTGTCGAGAGGGTGGGAAAGTCCGCCAATTGATCTACTGTAGCTGGAGCCGCGCGATCAGCCAACAGCGCCGGATTCATGGCCAGCACAGGGCGGCTGCAGCCCAGTGGGCGCACAATGAGTGAGGGATCAGTCTCAAGGCGCATCCTGCCCCGAAGGGCAACATCCACACGGTCCTCAATGAGGTCAGCAGGCCGATGGAAAACCTGTAATTGAATTCGTACCTTCGGATAACGTGCCGAAAAAACCTGGCAGCAGCGTCACCATCATGTACTGGATCAGTCCTGGCGGACAGCTCACACGCACCAGCCCTTGCGGTTCAGCACGCGATTGCGCAGCTACGGCCTCTGCCGCTTCTGCGCCTGCCAACATGACCTCACAGTGTTCATAGAATTCGCGGCCGACATCGGTTGTCCGCAAGCTGCGTGTGGTGCGTTCGAGGAGACGGACGTTCAGGCGATTTTCGAGCTGGGCCACACGCTTGCTCAGCGTCGATTTCGGCACCCCAATGTGCCGCGCGCCAGCCGCGAACCCGTTACAAGAAACCACGGTGTGGAAAAAGTACAAGTCGTTCAGGTCATGCATGGTTTGCTCCGCTTGCGAGCAGCAGTGCCCCGTGATCGTTTCCGCTGGTGGACGATGTGTCCACATTTCCCAGTCTAGTCCATCGATTGGTGCAGCCCTACACTGGTTTTCAACGACGAGCGCCAATAGCGGGGCTCAGCGTAAACGGGCCCGACGGGCAATACCCTTGCCCGAATCGCCAACCTCACCATCGAAACGAAACGGAGTTCATCATGACCAAGATCGACAAAGTACTGCTGACCGGTAAAACCCACACTACCGCGTCCAAGCCGGGCGACCACAACAGCACAGTGAACCTGAAGCTGTCAGGTACCGGCGCCAAGGACATTTCCTTTGAAGCCATTGCTGCCCATCCGACCGCTGAGCAGTTGTTCGCTGGCGCGTGGTCTTCCTGCTATACGTTGGCCCTGGGCTTGGCAGCGGAGCAGAGCAAGGTTACGCTGCCTGGCACTATGTCGGTCGATATCGAAGTCGACCTGGGCATCGCCGGCGGCGCGTACTTCATCGGCGCTCGCTTCACCGTCAACTTGCCGGGATTGGAACAAGATACCGCGAGCAAGGTCGCGCACCTGGCCGATACGCTCTGCCCGTACTCGAAAGCTGTGCATGGGAATATCGACATCGACTTTACAGTCAACGTGTGATGGCAGTAGCCCGGCTCTCGCCGGGCGTTTTTCCGAGGCTTGCGGCACTCGCAGGCCTTGACCATATCCCCTTTGGCGTCAGCGCGAAGGCGCCCGTCGTAGGATGGTTCTATCATTTCTAAAAGAGCAACATGGCATAGATAGTGCTTACGATGACTTGCCAAAAGCAACAAGCATGACATTTTCATCGTAAGCCCTGCCACCAGCACGCGGTAGAGATTGAATCTGAAGAGAACCTGCACACTTTGGTGCAACTGTCGTCGATAGAGCCGACTGTTTGCATCGTTGTGGTTCATTTTGGGGGCGCCGTGCACGCGCCTTCAATAAATTTTCAGGAGAGCTTTTGCACAATCAAATGCCCGCGCAGGCCGATCAGATCGACGAACTCGCCGGATTGGGCCGTTGGTCCATGGAGCGGCACACTTCCCATATGTCTCTCTCGCCGGTCGCCTGGCGCTTGCTCGGCCTGCAGAACGGAACGGGAAGCGACGTATGGACGACCGTCGTTACAGATGACGCGGAGCCGCTGCAGGCCGTACTGTCTGCAATCAGCCGCGATGGTGCGGCGTTGGTGCATGATTTCCGCACTGTCGATCCAGGGCATGGGATACGCTGGCTGCGCCTGCAGGCACTGGCGGCAGGGGACCTGCCCGTAGCCACCGGCATACTCACTGACATCACGGCGGCAAAGCGGGCCGCCACACGCGAGCGCTTTAACTTCGCGCTGACACAGTACCTGATCGGCACGGATACCTTCGACGACGCAGTCGACAAGATCCTGCACCTGGTCTGCGATGAACTGGGCTGGGAATGGGGTGCGTTCTGGGCGCGGAAAATCACGGCGCAGCTGAAATCCTGCGTTGCCGGCACGTCTGGCATAAACCGGATGGCGACTATGCGCAATTCCGCAGCGCTGCAACAGGGCTGGTGGTGATGCCGGGCCACGGACTGGTGGGCGAAACCTGGCTCACCGGCCAGGCGCAATGGGTCGAAGCAACGGCCACGCATGCCGACATGGTGCGCGTGCAAACGGCCCGGCGTTGCGGCCTGCAATCCGGATTCTTTTTCCCCGTCACTTATGTCGCAGCCGATGGCAAGCTGCATCGCGCGGGCGTGCTGGAATTTTTCAGCGCCGCACCGCGCCAGCGTGAAGCGCAATTGCCGGCCCTGGCCGAGTCGATCAGTGCGCTCGTCGCGCAGACCGCCCAGCGCATGGTGCAGCAGGAGCGCGTACGGGTGCTGGCGCAGACCGATGAAATGACCGGCCTGATCAACCGCGCATATTTCCATGAACTGCTGGACGCGGCTTGTGCCAGGGGCCGCGAGTTCGGCCTGCTGTACATTGACCTCGACCAGTTCAAACCCATTAACGACGGGTTCGGGCATGCCGCGGGCAATGTAGTGCTTTGCCAGTTCGCGGATCGCTTGCGAGCGCTGGCTCCCGGCGGTGCAACGATCGCACGCCTGGGCGGCGATGAATTCTCCATCCTCGCGCCGGCCGGGTATGGCAAAGCGGAGCTCGACGCTCTGGCACGCGCAGTGCTGGAGGCGGCGCGCGGTCGTTTCAATTACGCGGGACATGAATTGTCAGTGTCGGCCAGCATCGGCGTCAGCATGTTCCCCGTCCATGGTCAAAATACCGCGCAAATGCTGCATGCGGCGGATGCGGCAATGTATGTAAGCAAGGGCAATGGCCGTAATCTGGTCAGCTACTTTGACCGCGGAAGCGACACGCAGCATCGCGCGGTGGCGACTCAATTGCTCATGCTCTCCGAACTGAGGAACGCCTTGCAGCGTGAAGAGTTCTTCCTTGAATATCAGCCCATTTGCGACACGCAAAGCGCGCAGCTTGTCGGTCTTGAGGCGCTGATACGGTGGCGGAAATCGGATGGGCGTGTCGTTCCTCCCCATCAGTTCATTCCAGTCGCCGAGCAGAGCCGCCTCATTGCACTGATAGGACGATGGGTCATCCAGCAAGTGTGCCGGGACTTGCCGCGGCTGCACGCAGCCGGCATGCCGGGTGTGAAGGTCCACGTCAATATGGCAGCACCGGAGTTCCTTGATGCTGGATTACCGCAGGAACTGGCAGCCATCACTTCTACCGCCAACGTCGATCCACGGCATATTTGCCTGGAACTGACCGAGGGCGTCATCATGCAACGCATGGACAAGGCCTTGCCGGTCATGCAGGAACTGGTGCGCCTGGGCTTTGAAATCAGCCTCGATGATTTCGGCATGGGCTATTCCTCGCTTTCCCTGCTGAAGTCCTTGCCCATCAGCTCCCTGAAGATCGATCGCTTGTTCCTGCAGGGCGTTCCGCACGATCGTAACGATTGCGCCATCGTGCGCTCCATCATCGACCTGGGGCGCAATATGAAACTGCAGGTCATCGCAGAGGGCGTCGAGCTGGATGCGCACCTGGGCTTCCTGCGCCAATTTGGCTGTACCCTGATCCAGGGCTACTTGTCGGGCCGTCCGATGGAGCTTGCGAAGCTGATCGAAATGCACTGCGCGACGACGCAGCCCCGTACGGCGCTCCGGCCCGCCAATATTTCCCATGCCGCCGCCAGCCTGGCCTTGCTCCCGATTCCGAACTTCATTAGCGAATACTCATCATGGATCTGAACCCCGTCTTCCCGGTATCGCGCTTCCTTCCCTATATGCCCGACATCGGCAAATGCGAACGCTCGCTGCATGAACTCAGCCTGATGTGGCGCATGATCGAGGCCTCGGCCAAGATGAATTGTCCGGCGGAGGCCAGGACGATACTGCCAACCGTGGCGGCCACCCGTGCCGGCGTCAGTCAACTGGAGGAAGAACTGGTCGCGAGCCTGGCGCGCGAGAAAATGAACACTGTCCTGGCCGAGATGGCGACCAAGTCCGAGTACATCATAGAGATTGTCGTGCGTAATTTGTACGAACGCACGGCGGATGTCGGCTTTCTTGCGACCGATCGGGAGCTATGTTCCTTCGTGGCAGGCCTGAGCAATGATGCCGACGCGATACGTGCACGCCTGCGTTCCTATCGCAGTAAATACTCCGTCTACGATGAAATCATCCTGCTTGCCCCGGATGGCAAGGTACTGGTGCAGCTTGACGGGACCACGCCAATCACCCACAGCCAAGATCCGCTCATTGCCGAAACCCTGGCCTCTGACGGCTATGTCGAAACGTTCCGCGCCAGCGATCTGCGCCCGGGCAAGCGCGAGGCTTTGATTTATTCGCGCCGCATGTCTCATCCCGTCACCGGCGCCGCCGTCGGGATATTGTGCCTGTGCTTCCATTTTGAAGAGGAGATGGCGCGGATCTTTCAGACCTATCGCGACCGTTCGGAGCGGAGCGCCATGCTGCTGCTCGACGCTGACTGCCGCGTGATCGCCAGTGCGGATCCACTATGGATACCTTTGGGCGTCAAGGTTCCGGCCAATCCTCAGGGCAGTCCCACTTTAATGAAGTACGCAGGCAGGGATTACCTGGTACGGACAGCCAGCTCGCCCGGATATCAAGGCTATCCTGGCCCTTCCGGCTGGCAGGGACAGGTCATGATACCGGTCGACGTGGCCTTTGGCAGCGTGGACAGCGATGTGCTGGCGAGCCTGGCGCCTGATTGGGCGGAGGGCCTGTTGTCGCACGCCGGTTCCTTCTGTCCGCCGCTGTTCGAGATCATTCAGGCGGCCGACATGATCCGGCGCGTGGTGTGGAATGGACAGGTAATGAGCGCCGGCCAGGAAGGCGACATGGCGCGGCTTCAGAGTGTCCTGGAGCAAATCAGCGAAACGGGAGCGCGCAGCAATGCCTTGTTTTCGCGTTCGATCGGCGAGCTGTTCGAGACAGTCCTGGCCTCGGGACTAAGGGATGCGGAATTTTCCTCACACCTGATGGTCGATCTGCTGGACCGCAACTTGTACGAGCGGGCCAATGATTGCCGCTGGTGGGCCCTGTCGCCGGAACTGCGGCGGTTGTTGGCGGGCACTCTGCCCGACCGCGAGGCGCGCATGGAGGAGGTGCTTGCGTACATCCATGGCCTCTATACCGTTTATTCCTCATTGATTGTGTACGACCGCGATGGCGCCATTGTCGCCCGCTCTGGCAGCTGCACTGAAACGGCCATCGACGCCGTCACGCTGGAAGCGGTGACCGCCCTGCGCACGGAGCAGGACTATTACGTCACTCCGTTTGCGCCATCACCGCTCTACGATGGCAAGCCGACCTATGTTTACCATGCGGCGATTCGTGCGCCTGGCGATGACCAGGCCGTGATAGGGGGCATCGGCATTGTTTTTGATGCGGCAGCCGAGTTTGATGCGATGCTGCGCGGTGCATTGGGCGATCAACCGAAGGTGCATGCCTATTTCAT
Source organism: Pseudoduganella sp. UC29_106 (assembly GCF_044055365.1). Classification (NCBI taxonomy): domain Bacteria; kingdom Pseudomonadati; phylum Pseudomonadota; class Betaproteobacteria; order Burkholderiales; family Oxalobacteraceae; genus Pseudoduganella; species Pseudoduganella sp. UC29_106. Next base: position 2,373,569 of record NZ_CP171977.1, read on the forward strand.
GGACCGGGCCGGCAATATCATCGCCACAACCGATGCGGCCCGGCCGGTGCTGGGACAGCTTTCCATCGCGCCGCATTTGTCCGCGATGGAAAACGGCCGTAGCGGCTCCTGCCTGCTAACCCACGATGGCCACTATGCGCTGATGGGGTGCACAGTATCGAATGGCTACCGTGAATTCAAAGTGTCGGATGGCCGTCCTGTGGATGTCCTTGCCGTAGTGGTGGAATCGTTCGGCGCGGTTCGAGCCGGCACGCCGGAGAATGCGGCGCCGGCGCGGCGCCTGCAAGGCCCCCTTGGCCGGGTACAGGGCACAGAGTTCGCTACCTTCTTTGTTGCCGGTGCACTCTTCGCCATGCCGGCGGGCGATGTGCAGGAGGCGCAGCCGGCGTCGAAGCTGTCTTCGGTCTCAATGGGCGGTGGCGGCGCATGCATAGGCGTACTGACCCGCGAAGAAAGGAATGATGACGACGCAGCATTCGTGTGGGCTTACGATCTGGGCTTCCTGCTCACGGGGCAGGCGACGCCGATCGATAGCGGGGCACAAATCATCGTGGTACGGCACAACTCGCGCACTGTGGGGCTGCTGGTCAGCGAATTGCATGACGTGGCCAAATTCAACGAGGAGGACTTGATCGCGTTGCCGCTGGCAAGCGGTGGATGCATGCTCGTCTCGCATGTGATCAGCGCAAATCAGGGCGATGTGCTGATACAGCGAATCGATATCGCCCGTCTGTTTGATTTGCTGGGCAATGGCAGGGACATGCAGGCCCTTTACGCAGCCTGATTTGCGAAGAACATCCGGACTTCCAGGCCGGGATGCCGGTTGCGGACGATGAGCGATCCGCCGTGCAGTTTCAGGATGGCGTTGATGTTGGACAGGCCAATGCCATTTCCCGGCAAATGGCGCGAGCGGTCGACGCGGAAGAAGCGTTCGGTCAGCATGGGGATGGCCTCGTCGGGAACTCCCGGGCCGGTATCCTCAACAACCAGTTCAGCGCCGCCTTCCACGGGCACGCAGCGCACCGTGACCGTGCTGCCCGCACCGGCGTATTTGAGGGCGTTGTCGAGAAGTCCTCCAAGAGCGGAGGCAATCAAGTCGCGGTCGCCGGGAATTCCGCCAACTTGCCGTATATCGCTTGCCAGGCGGATTGACGACTCCTCGGCGGCCGCCTCGTAGAGCTCGACAATTTGGCAGCAATCTGCGCGAGGTCGATGCGGTCGGCGTAGCTTGGCCGCATGCCGGATTCGGCCGCCGCGATGCGCAGCAGCTTTTCAAACAGGACGATCAGCTGGTCGATGTCTGCGATGGATTTTTCCGCGGCCAGCGCCAGTTCACCAGTCGCCCCCGGACGCAAGCTCGCAGCGAGGCGGTTGCGCACCCGGCTCAGGGGCGTGCGCAAATCATGGGCAATGGCGTTGGAGACATTGCGCACGCCTTCCATCAACCGTTCGATCTGGGCCAGCATGCGATTGATGTCACGGCTCAGCAGGCTGAATTCGTCCTCGCCCGATTCCGGCACGCGCTGGGCCAGGTCACCCGCGCTGACGCGGTGTGCGATGCGGCGCACCGCGCCAACGCGATGGTCGATGGAGCGCCGCAGGAACCACGTGCCAGCACCGACAAAGAGCAGCGCCACCAGCAAACCGATGATGGCGGCGCGCTTGATCACTCCCTGCAGGGCATCGAGCTCGCGCAAGTCGCGGCCGACCAGCAGGCGCGTGCCTCCCGGCAGCCGCTGGATGATGAAGCGCGCACGGATCTCCTCATGGTCGCGCGTCAGCAGGCCGTTGACCAGGGTGCCGTCCTTGCTCTTGTCGGGGAACGCTGAGACATTGCCCAGCAGGATACGGCCATCGGTGGACTGCAGCAGAAACAGCTCAGTGTCCGTATCGGTCTTGTCATGCAGTTGCAGCGTGATTTCGCTGCTCAGGCTTTCAATGCCGCCTTCCTCGCTGGCCTCGCGCAGGCGCGCGCTGATGGACTGGATCTTCGAGTCGGTCAGGCTTTCGAGCACGCCGACCGTGCCGAAATAGAAGGCCAGCACCGCGGCCCCCACCGAGGCGAAAGCAATCAGCCCATACATCAGCGCCAGGCGTGATGCAATGGACGAGACCAGCGAACTACGCATTGCCATCGTCAGCCACTTGGCAAAGCATATAGCCCTCGCCGCGGATGGTATGAATCAGCGGCGAGGCAGCATCCTTATCGACCTTGCCGCGCAGGCGGCTGATCTGAACGTCGATGACATTGGTTTGCGGGTCAAAGTGATACTCCCACACGCTTTCCAGCAGCATGCTGCGCGTGACCACCGTGCCGGCATTGCGCATCAGGTATTCGAGCAGGCGGTACTCGCGCGGCTGCAGGTTCAGGCGCACGCCGGCGCGGCTGGCGCGCAGGGCGCGCAAGTCCAGTTCCAGGTCGCCCACCCGCAGTACCAGCGTGTCTTCGGCGGGTGCGGCGCGGCGCACCAGGTTTTCCAGGCGGGCCAGCAATTCGGCCGCGGCGAAAGGCTTGCTGAGATAATCGTCGGCGCCGGCGCGCAGGCCGTGCACCCGTTCGTCCACATCGCCCAATGCGCTCAGCACCAGCACCGGCAGGCGCATGCCGCGCGTGCGCAGGCGCCTGAGCAGGTCCAGGCCATCGAAATCGCCAGGCAGCATGCGGTCGAGGATCATCACATCCCACTCTCCGCTTTCCAGCTGCAGCCAGCCTTGCTGCGCATCCTCGCAGCCCAGCGCCGTGTGGCCGGCCTGGCGCAGCGCGGCCATCAGGTATTCGCGGGTCTCCGCATCATCGTCAACGATCAGGCATTTCATTTGCGGATCATAGCATTGCGTCCGGGCCGGCCACTGATTGAACATTACAGCTTCGTAATCATTACGCAGCTGTAATCGTCCGCCGCTGTGATCCCGATAAGCTTCCAGCCTTTGAATTGACCGAGGATTACATGCGCGTTCTGCTGCCTGTTGCCCTGGCCCTTGCGCTGTCCGCTTGTGCCGGCAGACCCTTTATACCCGAAGCGGAATGGCAGGCCGGGGCCCGAGCCGCGACCATCGACGGCGTCGATATGCCGGGATCGCCATTGGCCGTACCCGCCGCTTGCGCCGCCGCAGTCGGGCGCGCGCGCGAGGCCGGCCAGCAAATCGTGGCTGTCCATTACAGGCTGCACCGCGCCCAGCGCCATATGCTGGCGGTGGCGGAAACGGGCACGCCGCTGTCCGCCGGGGCATGGGTCGAGCTGTGGCCGGCCGATTGCCGAGAGGGTCAGCTGGGGCGTGTCGTGCCATTGGCCGGGAAGCCGCAGCCATGAAGCGCCTTGCCTTGTACTTGCTGCTGGCGGCAGGCGCCGATGTGCGCGCCCAGCAAGTGATGCGCCTCAGTGAACAGCAGGCGCTTTCCATCGCCCTGCAGCAGCACTGGGACTATCGCCAGAGCGCCATCGCAGTGCGCGGCGCCGAGGCGGACGCCGTGCAGGCGGCGGCTGCCCCGAACCCGACGCTGACCATCAGCACCGCCAATATCAATCCCCATAGCGGTGTGGGCGCCGGCCCGCTCTCCAGCAAGGCGGTCGACAGCATTCTGCGGGTGGACCAGCTGATCGAACGGGGAGGGAAGCGGCAGCTGCGCAGCGACGTTGCGCAACAGCGCGTAGCCGCAGCGGAAGCTGATCGCGCCGACAGCCGCCGCGCGCTGGAGCGCGACATTTCGCAGGGCTATACCGACTTGCTGGCCAGCCAGGAACGCATGCGTGTGCTGACGGAAATCGCCGCGCTGCATGACCAGTCGCTGGCCGTCGCACGGAAACGCCATCGGGCCGGCGACCTGGCTGAAGTTGAAGTCGCCCGCCTGCAGCTGGAGGTGCAGCGCGCGCACAATGACCTGACCTCGGCCAGCCTGCAGCGCCGGACGGCTTCGTTCACGCTGGCGCAGCAGTTGGGCCTGGCCCTCCCGTTGCCGCAGATCGAAGCCAGCGACACCTGGACGGATTCGCTGCCGGCCATGCCCGCCGGCGCAGGTGGCGCGTGCGATGGCCGAGCCGATGTGCAGGCCGCACGTGCGCGGCTCGCCGCAGCGAACAGCGGACTGGCGCTGGCCCGCGCCGGCCGCACGCGCGATGTCTCGCTTGGATTGCAGGCAGAGCACTTTCCAGCCGATCCGGCGCATCCGCAGGGCACCGGCAACAGTTTCGGCTTCTCGGTGCAGATCCCGCTCTTCATCCGTTACAACAATGACGGCGAAATCGGCGCTGCACTGGCCGCGCAGGATGCGGCCACGCTGGCGCTGGAAAAAGCGCGGACACAAGCCTGCAGCGAGGCGGATCAGAGCAGCCAGCAGCTGCTAGCCAGCCAGGAGCGAGCCGCTGCTTATCAGGGAGGCTTGCTGCAGGCATCCCGCCATGTTGCGGAAACCTCGGAGTTCGCTTTCGAGCACGGCGCGCTTGGCGTGACGGACGTGCTGGACGCCCGCCGCTCCTATCGCATGACGCAGCTGGACGGCATTGACGCCCGTGCCGACTACCTCAAAGCGCTCGCCGCCTGGCGCGCCACCCACACTTTTGCAACGCCATGAAAATCCGCCATCTGCTTACCTTATCGGCCGCTCTCGCAGTCTCGGCCTGCTCACGCGCTCCATTGCCGGCTTCCCAGGCAGCGGTCCAGCCGGCCGAATTTATCCGCGTGGCGGCTGCCGACAGTGCACCGTTGCCCGAAGCCGAACCCATTGCCGCACGCATCGCCTTTGACGAGGACCACACGGCCCGCGTCAGCGCGCCGCTGGCGGGCCGTGTCAGCCGGATCATGGTGCAAACCGGCCAGCATGTGCGTGCCGGGGAAGCGCTGGCCAATGTGGCTTCGCCCGACCTGGCGGCGGCCGCCTCGGACGAAAAGAAGGCCGTTGCCGACGCGCGGCTGAAGTCCAGCGCACTGGCGCGCGCACAGCTGCTGTTTGACGCCGGCGTCATGGCAAGCAAGGACCTTGAAGCCGCCAGCAGCGACAGTGCGCAAAGCGCGGCCGAACTGGAGCGCGCCCGCCAGCGCCTGCAGGCACTGGGCGCTTCCGGCGCCGCGGCGGGCGCGCTGGTATTGACTTCCCCGGTCTCGGGCACGGTCGTCGACCGGCAGATCAACCCGGGCCAGGAGGTCAGGCCCGACCTGCCGGCGCCGCTCTTCATCGTTTCCAATCTCGACCAGCTATGGCTGATCGCCGACGTGCCGGAGCAAATGGCGCTGGAACTCAGGATCGGGCAAGCGGTGCAGTTTGAAGCGGATGCCTTGCCGGGCAAGCAGTTCATGGCCCGCATTGCCTATATCGGCGAAATGGTCGATCCGAACACGCGCCGTATTCCGGTGCGCTGTGTGCTGGCGAACGACGATCACCGCCTGCGGCCGGAGATGTTTGCGCGCGTGCGCTTCCAGGGCGGGCAAGGGCAGGCCGGCATTCCCTTGCCGAATGAAGCCATTGTGGTTGATGGCCGCGATGAGTATGTATTCGTGCGCGTCAAGGCGGACGGTTATGCGCGCAAGCGGGTGCACGTGGCGCGACGCGGTCCGGTCACGAGTTACCTGGACAGCGGCGTCGCAGCGGGTGAGCAGGTAGTGGTGGCAGGCGCGCTGCTGCTGAAGGCACAGGCGGGCAACGATGTTCGCTAAATTCATCGACTTCGTCCTGGCCCAGCGCCTGTTCGTGCTGATCATGACGGCTGCGCTGATAGGCTTTGGCTGGCGCGCGGCGCAGCAATTGCCGGTGGAAGCCTTCCCGATGTGCAGGATGTGCAGGTGCAGATCGTGACCCAGTTTCCGGGCCAGGCAGCAGAGGAAGTGGAGCGGACCGTCACCATGCCTGTTGAGCGGGAACTGAGCGGAGTGCCGCACCAGACCCAGTTGCGGTCGGTGACGATTGTGGGCCTGTCGGTGGTGACCCTTACCTTTGAAGACGGCACGGACGATTACTTTGCGCGCCAGCAGGTGCTGGAAAAGCTGCAGAACGTCAGCCTGCCGGCTGGTGTCCAGCCCTCGCTGGCGCCGCTGACCACGGCTGTGGGCGAGATCTACCGCTATGTGCTGGACGCGCCGGCCGGCATGCCGGCCAGCGAAGTGCGCGCCATCCAGGACTGGACCATCCGGCCTGCCTTGCGCAGCGTCTCCGGTGTGGCGGATGTGGTGACTTTCGGCGGCGTGCTGCGTGAATACCAGCTGGCGCTCGATCCCCTGGCCCTGGCCCGCTACGGCATCAGCATCGACCAAGTGCGGCAGGCACTGGCCGCCAACAGCGCCAATACCGGCGCGGGACTGCTGCACCAGGGCGACGAGGCACTGGCGGTGCGCGCCATCGGCCTGGTGACCAGTCCCGAAGAACTGGGGCGCGTTGTCATTGCCAACAAGGGCGGCAAGCCGGTGCACGCCGCCGACCTGGGGGAGGTGCGCATTGGCCATGCTCCGGCCTCGGGCATCGTTGCCTATAACGGCCGCGACGATGTGATCGAAGGCATTGTCCAGATGAGCAAGGGCGCGAACGCGGCCGCCGTGGTAGCCGCCGTGCGCGACAAGGTGCAGCAGTTGAACAAGACGCTGCCGCCCGGCGTACGCCTGCACATTATCTACGACCGCACCGACCTGATCGCCCACACGGTGCACACCGTGCTGGAAAACCTGGTGGTCGGCGCGGTGCTGGTGGTGGCCGTGCTGGTGGTCTTCCTCGGCAACTGGCGCGCCGCGCTGATCGTGGCAGCCGTGATCCCGCTGTCCCCTGCTGTTCGCCTTCATCCTGCTGGATGCACGGGGCATACCGGCCAACCTGATTTCTCTGGGCGCGGTGGACTTCGGCATCATCATCGACAGCGCTGTGGTGCTGGTCGAAGCGCTGCTGGTGCGTAACAGCCTGCGCGAGCCGGGCGCACCGCGCAAGTCGCCCCGCAAGACGCTGCGCGAAACCCTGCTTTCGCTGGGTCATCCCATCCTGTTCGCCAAAGCCATCATCATTGTCGCTTTCCTGCCGATCTACACGTTTCAACGCGTAGAAGGCAAGATTTTTACGCCGGTTGCGTTCACGCTGAGCTTTGCCATGCTGGGCGCCATCATCCTCAGCTTCACCCTGGTGCCCGTTCTGCTGCTGTGGACCATGCACCACCATCCCCTGCAGGAGAAGCACGCCGGGTGGCTGGCCAGCCTGCAGCAGCACTACCGGCGCCTGCTGCAGCGGGCGATGGGGGCGCGTTCGCTGGTGTTCACGGTGTCCATTGCCGTGCTGCTCGGCACAGTGGCCGCGGCACCGCTGCTTGGCAGTGAATTCCTGCCCAAGCTCGATGAGGGCAATATCTGGCTGACCATGAGCCTGCCCGCGTCCGCGGCGCTGCAGCGCACGCAGCTGGTGGAGCATGAGGTGCGCCGTATCCTGCGCAGCTATCCGGAAGTGACGGACATTGTGTCGCACGTGGGACGTCCGGACGACGGCACCGATCCCAAGGGGCCGAACAATATCGAAATCCTGGCCGCGCTGGCACCGCACGGTACCTGGCGTTACGCCGACAAGGAGAGCCTGGTCAGCGCCATGAGCGCGCAGATTCACCGGATTCCCGGCGTGCCGACCAATTTCTCGCAAGTGATCGAGGATAACGTGGAAGAAGCGCTGTCCGGCGTGAAGGGCGAGATCGCGGTCAAGGTGTTCGGTCCTGACCTGGATGTCATCGGCGCCAGGGCGCGCGACATTGCCGCCATCCTGGCCACCGTGCGCGGCGCCAGCGATATCGAGGCCGTGCCCATTGGCGGCCAGAGCGAACTGGATATCGTGCTGGACCGCGAGCGCATGGGCCGCCTGGGCGTCAGCGTTGCCGATGTCAATGGCGCCCTGCAGACCGTGCTGGGTGGACTGGCCGTCACCAGTTACTACGAAGGCGAGCGGCGTTTTGACGTGACCCTGCGCCTGCGCGAGGAGAGCCGTGCCTCGGCCGACCAGATCGGCGCGCTCCCCATCGTCACGCCCGGCGGCGCCAGCGTGCCGCTGGCCTCCGTAGCGCGCATCGATGTGCGCCAGGGCCCGTCGCGCATCAGCCGCGAAACGGGCGGCCGCGTGGCCTCGATCAAGGCCAATGTGATCGGGCGCGACCAGGCCAGCTTTGTCGCCGAGGCGCAGGACAAGGTGGCACGGCAGGTATCGCTGCCGCCCGGCTACAGCATCACCTGGGGCGGCCAGTTCGAGAACCAGCAGCGCGCGGTACGCCGCCTGCAGGTCATCGTGCCGGCGGCGGCCTTGCTGATTTTCCTGCTGCTGTTCTGGGCCTTCCGCTCGGTGCGGCAGGCATTGCTGGTGCTGGGCATCGTGCCGTTCACCCTGATCGGCGGCGTGGCTGCGCTGGCCGCCGCCGGGCTGCACTTTTCCGTTTCGGCAGCAGTGGGCTTCATCGCGGTGGCCGGCATTTCCGTGCAAAACGGCGTGATCATGGTGGAGCAGATGATCGAGCACCTGCGCAGCGGTGTCCGCGTCGGCGAGGCCGCGATCGAAGGCGCAGCGGGCCGCTTGCGCCCGATCCTGATGACGGCCCTGATGGCGGGCCTGGGCTTGCTGCCGGCAGCCCTGTCGCACGGCATCGGTTCGGAAACCCAGCGTCCGTTTGCGCTGGTGATCGTGGGCGGGATTGTGTCCGCCACGGCATTCACGCTGCTGCTGTTGCCGCTGGCTTTTCCCATGCTTCGCGAAGACAAGGAAGAAGAGTAAGAATCAATGCAGAACATACTTTCAAGCGCCACGCCGACCCTTGAGTGGCGCAATCCGGACTTCAAGGAGCGGCTGAAGATGCTGGCCGGCGCCCTGATTTTCCCGCGCGTTACCCGCCGCTGGCTGCTGCAACTGGCCAGCGTGCCGGTGCTGCGTTCCCTTGCGGCGCGCGATCCCCGCATGCGTTACCAGATTTACCGGCCTTACCTTTCCAGTCACCTGAGCGTCGGGGCGCGCGCCGATGCCATCGCCGGCCATTACTGCCTGCTGCACGAACTGGGCTGGGGACGCGCGGCGTTGCTGTCCTCCGGCGCAGCGATCCTGGCGGCACGCTTCGCGGGCCGCACGGACGCGGCATTCGAAGTTCGGCTGTCTACCGCCCATGTCAATGAACGCGAAGGGGAACAGGCGCTGCAGCTGGTAAGCGGTGGCCGTGTGATTTATACGGCCAGCTTCACGCTCGGCCTGGAGGGCGCGCGGCGCCAGCTCACCATCGGTTCACTGCAGGGCTTGCGCGCGGCGGACGGCGAAGACTGCATGCGCGAGGCAACGCGTGAGCTGCACGGAATGCGCCCGTCGAATTTCATGATGGCCCTGCTGCGTGATCTGGCGGCGGCCCTTGCTTGCGACGATGTGGTATTGGTGAGCAACCGGAACCGCATCGTCGTCAATTATCGCCGGCGCAAGCGCATCTGCTTTGATTACGACGGCCTGGCTGGTGAACTCGGCGGCGCCCGCAACGCAGGTGGGAATTTCACGCTGGCGCCGCGTAACGTCGAGGCGCAGGACCAAAGTGAAGTCCGTTCCTCCAAGCGCGCGGCCTTCCGTCGCCGCATCACATTGATAGCGGACGTGCGAACGCAAATCCTGCAAACTGTCGCCGGCTAAGGGCGAGCGCTCACCTTATTTGGGGCAGGACTTCGCGTCATGTGGCGCCAGGAACGCCCAGCGAACGGTGCGCCGCTCGTGTTTTCCGCCGCCCCAGGTCAGCGTCCATGCGCCGGACGCGGCGGCGCCGGCCATCAGCGTCTTCAACTGCAGTGGAGTTCCGGCGCGGCTGTCAGTGATGGCGTCCTCGATGACCATCACGCCGCAAGCGTCGATATCGCCTGGCCTTATCCAGGGTGACTTCGTGTAGTCGCCATCGATCAATACCGATACGCCAGGCAGGCCGGATGCGCGCAGGTTCCCACCCAGCCAGATATCCGTTGCGACGATGCGCAGGGGCGCTCCTGTGTGCGTACGCCACACTTGCCCGGTTTCTTGTGCAAGTTCGGCAGCCGGGAAATTAGCCCTGGTTCGTTTGCCGAAGTGGTCCGCGATGACGGATTTTCCCAGCACCAGGCCCGCGCACAGCACAAGGTGAGCGCAGAGTGTCAAGGCCATCGCGGTCCTGAGCCGTTCCGCCGGCAAACGTGGACGCAGCACCATAACGGCCAGCAAGCCGGCGCACAGGAAGGCGTTGGCGCCCCAGCGCGCTTCGAGTCTGGAACCAGACATCAGGCTGAACAAGACTGTCATCAGCAGTGGTGCGAGGCCAACCACCCAGATGAACAACCGGTCGCCCCCGGAGGTGGCCGTGCCGCAGTCCGGCTCATTCCTCATTGGCGCCGCTTGGCGAGCATGCGCCATATAGGCCAGCAAGAGCAGCATGGGAAGCAGCCGGAAGCACTGGGTCTGAAGGAAGCCGGCCATGCTGGCGAACGCCGCTGCAATGCCGTCCAGCGGCTGCATGACGGACCGCGCATATTGCATGGGCGGGTAGCCACTGGCCTGCAGCCAGTAGAGATGCGGACTGATGACAAGCGTCAGGACGGAGCCGCCCAGCAGCACACCCGCGAATGTGCAGCGACTTCTCGCGCTGCGGTCCAGCACCAGGTATAGCAGCAGCCCGGTAATGTGGAGGATTGCCACATACTTGACCAGAATGGATAAGCCTGCGAATAAGCCGGCGGCTATCCAGCAGGGCAGGCTGCTTCGGCGCACTGCCAGATAGAAGGCCAGCGTTGTAGCAGCCTGGAATGGCAGCAGTACCGTATTGTGGTTAAAGCTGTCTGCGCCGGCGTTGTGATACAGGATCAGCGATGTGAGTAGCACGGACAATGCAGCCTGGCGCTGCGGCAGCATCTCCCGTGCGAGACGCCAGGAAAGGGCGAGGGCGATCACGACTGCAGCTTGAGCCATCACCAGTGGCAATACGACCGAAGGGGGAATGAGGGTCAATGCCGCATGCATGATCCAGGAGGGCAGGGGCGGGTGCTTCCAATATCCCAACTCAAGCGTCGTGCCCCAGCTTAGCTGCTCAGCGGAGTCCAGTTCAACAGAGGAGTAGGACAGCCCGGCCGCAACGCCCCACATGATGACCTGCGCCAACCCGAGCGCCAGCAGCGCTGCCGAGAGGTGCTTGTCAGGGGACGGCCGGGAGGAAGACCGGGCCTGGCCGACGCACCCGTCTTTTGCGCCGCGAGGCGCAGTCAATTTCTGCTGCACGGCCATTCCTTGCTTTCGCTGATCGATACATCGCGGGCACAGGCCGAACTAGGGCAGGCGACGCTCTGTTGTAACGCTACGTTGCTGCTGTATCGTATTGTATCAATGAACGCTGAGCAGGACTTCTCCGCCAATGGGCGCACACGCGTTATTATTACGCCGTTTTACAGCCATCCCATCGCGCCATCCGATGAGCAAAGCCTCCGATTCACCAACTGTCACTATCCGCCACGTGGCTGCGCATGCCGGCGTCTCCATCAAGACCGTCTCGCGCGTGCTGAATTGCGAACCGGGCGTGATTCCTGAAACCCAGGCGCTGGTCCGGGCATCTGTTGCCGCGCTCAACTACAGCCCCAATCCATCCGCCCGCAACCTCGCTAGCGTCGTCTCGAACATGATCGGGTTCGCCTACCAGCACATCAGCCCGGAGGAGGACGATATGCGGGGCGGCCACCAATATTCGAGGCTGCTCCAGATTGGCGCCCTGGAAGCCTGCGAGCGGCACGGATTCGGTCTGATCCCGATTCCCTGCGATACGCGGGCGCAAGACCTGCCTGAGCGCCTTGTCATGAAAGCGCGCGAGCGGCGGCTGGGCGGCCTGGTGATCGCCGCACCGCTTGGCAATAATGCCTTCGGCATGCTGGAAACGCTGAACCGGGCAGGTATGCCGCACGTCTGCATCAGCCCCAACGACCTTGAGCACGACGCACCGTGCGTGGCGATCGAGGAGCAATCGGCTGCCTACGAAATGGCGAAGCACCTGATCGGGCAGGGCCATCGGCGCATCGGTTTCGTCACCGGTTTGCGCAACCTGCGGGTGACCCAGGCGCGTTATGAAGGCTATCTTCAGGCAATGGAAGAACACGGCCTGCCGGTTGATCCGCGCTGGGTCGCCCAGGGTGAATTCACCTTTGCCTCGGGTATCAAATGCGGGGAGAACCTGCTGTCGCTGTCGCCGCCGGTCACGGCCATTTTCGCGAGCAATGACGACATGGCGGTCGGCGTGATGCATGCCGCCTATGCCAGGGGAATCCGGATTCCGGAGGATTTGTCCGTGGCCGGCTTCGACGATACGGAGCTGGCGCGCTTTTCGTGGCCCCCCCTCACCACTATCCGCCAGCCGCTCGAGCAGATGGCGCAGACGGCCGTCGCGCAATTGATCGGCCTGATCCGCCCGCAAAGGGTAAGTGGCGAAGCGCTTTCACCCAGGGCCATATTCCCCTGTAAGCTGATTGCGCGGGCATCGGTCGCACCTCCATCCGACTCCCCCATAAAATAATTCTTGACCATATCTTTGCTTCAGCAGTATCGTTTCGTAAAACATGAATGACAGCGGTGTCATTGGCTGCAAAGGAGACTCTGGATGGCAAAATTTAATCGGGGCCGGCGCCAGCTGCTCGGTATTGCGGGGGCGTCCGCCCTTGGACTGATGGGCTTGCCGCTTGAGTCGAATGGACAGGGGGCTGCGGGGCAGGGCGCCGCCAGCGGGCGGCCGAACATGATCTTGTATTTCCCCGACGAAATGCGGGCCGACACCCTCGGCTGCTATGGCAACCCAACGGTGCAAACACCGAATTTCGATCGCCTGGCCCGGGAAGGGGCGCGCTTCGAAAATTGCCACGCCCAGCATCCCGTCTGCGGAGCATCGCGCTGCAGCATGCTCACTGGCTGGCCCACCAGCGTGCACGGTCACCGCAGCCTGTATTACTTCCTGCGGCCGGACGAGCCGAACATGTTCCGCTACCTGAAACGAGCGGGGTACGACGTTTTACTGGCTGGGACGCAATGACGCGCTTGCCTCGCAAAGTTTCCCCGACAGCGTGACAGAGTGGTTTGACGTGCCCGGCCCGCGCATCGGTTCCGCCACCCCGGCCGCCGCTTCGCAAGGCGCCGCCCCGACCACGATGCTGCTGCCTGGCGGTGCGGCGCCGGGTGAGGGCGGCGATTATGCCCTGGTGCAACGCGCCATCAAGATGCTGGAGACGCGCAAATCGGATCGCCCGTTCTGCATTTTCCTCGCATTGACCCAGCCGCATCCGCCATACCGCGCACCAGCCCGGTTCGACACCATGTACCAGCCGGAACAGATAGCTCCGCTCAGTCCGCCTGGTCTGGCGAAGAAGCCTGCCTTCCATGCGGCGATCCGCAAGGCTTACGGCCTCGATGCGGTATCCGACCTGGAGTTGCGCCGGGTGCGCGCGACCTACTACGGCCAGGTCAGTTATGCCGACTGGCTGTTCGGCCACCTGCTCGATGCGCTGGACCGTACCGGGCATGCGAACGATACGGCGTTGTTTGTCGCATCGGACCATGGCGATTATGCGGGCGACTATGGCCTGGTCGAGAAATGGCCTAGCGGCCTGGAGAGTGCGCTGACCCACGTGCCGCTGATCGCCCGCATTCCCGGCGGCGCGCGCGGGGCGGTGTGCAAGGACATGGTCGAGCTATACGACATCATGGCGACCATGCTCGAACTTGGCGGCGCCAGCGCTACCCACACCCATTTCGCGCGTTCGCTGCTGCCGCAATTGCACGGCGCACCCGGTGACCCCGAGCGCGCCGCTTTCAGCGAAGGCGGCTACAACACCTATGAACCGCAGGCGTTCGAGCCGCCGCTGGCCGGCATCTATTTTGCCAAGTCGGCGCTGCAAAACAGCCAGCCGGATATGGTGGCGCGGGTGGCGTCGGTCAAGACGCGGCGCTACAACTACATCGCCCGCCCGGGTGGCCAGAGCGAACTGTATGACCGTCTCAGCGACCCGCGGGAGAACCGCAACCTGATCGACAGCCCGGCTCACGCCAAGGTGCGCGCCGAACTGCAGAACCGTTTGCTGAACTGGTACATCAACACCACCGGCGTGCCCCCGCTCGACAAGGACCCGCGCGATCTGCCGCCGTTCTACCCGACACCGGGTAACCTGCCGGACGATGCGCAGCGCCGTGCGCGCATCCTGAACGCCAGCGACTAGCCGGACCCGGCCAGCCTGGACTTGCCCGGATGAGCCAAAGGCGGCGCAGGGCAAGGCGGTTGCGCACGTCCGTACTGCCTGTCCAGCCTCATGTCGTGGGCTCGCAGCAACGCTTTGCAAAGTTCCAAATAACGCTTGACCTGGCCTGGCAACGCCGCTAGAGTTCGATCAATGACAGCGGTGTCATTTGCGACAAAAGCCTGCATTTCGAAGGCTGGCCTGAAGAAAACACCGGCATCGGGAGCGCATCCTGGCGCCGAGAAACGATAACAAGCTTCAACATAAAACCGGAGACAAAAGATGGTTGCATCACGTACTGCATGTGTTCGCTCGTCCTTCCGCAAGACCACGCTGGCGACTGCCCTGATGGGCTGCTATTCGCTATCGATGCTGGTCGTCCCCGCAGCGGCATCCGCCCAGGACAGCCAGGCGCCCGCTGCCGAAACGCCAGGGCAGATCCAGGAAGTCATCGTGACGGCGCAAAACGCAAGGAGAACCTGCGCGAGGCGGCGGTGTCGGCCGCGGTGGTCACGGCCGATAGCCTGGTCAAGAGCGGCGTGGAAACGCTGGATGATGTGGGCAAGGCGGTTCCTTCCCTCGTCGCGGCGCCGTCGGGCGGTAACCTGCGTTCGGGCTTCACCATGCGCGGCATCAGTACCAGTGTGGTCACGGTGGGTGCACCCAGCGGCACCGCCGTGATGATCGACGGCGTGACCCTGGCGCCCGAGTCGATGGCCGCCAAGCAGCTGACCGACATCCAGAACCTCGAGGTGCTGCGTGGCCCGCAGGCCACGCTGGGCGGCCGTACCGCCTCGTCAGGCGTCGTCAACATCGTCACCCGCGCGCCGGAAGACAGCTTCAGCGGCCGGGTTGGGGCGACCGCTGACCAACGATGGCCAGCGCCGGGTGGAAGGCTTTGTTACCGGCCCCATCAGCGACAAGCTGAAATTCAGCGTGTCCGGCTACGATGGCAAGACCGAGTACCCGACCCGCAACCTGAACACCGGTGAGAATGACTTCGAAAAGGCCAAGGGCATCCGCGCCAAGCTGCTGTTCACGCCAATCGAGGGCCTGGATATAACCCTGACCGCTTCCCGCAGCGACATGGACAACCACGGCACCTTCCAAAGCTATATCGTGCTCGACCCGAACGCCAAGTATCGCGGCTTCATCCCTTACCGCACGGCGCTGCCGGCCGGTATCAACGTCAGCCGAGACAACTTCGACTACGCCGTGCGCGGCAATCCCGGCACCGACGCCGTCGACAAACTGTATTCGGCCGTCGTCAATTACAAGGTCAATGGCTGGACCTTCAGTTCTATCACCGCGCGCCAGCAGGAAGACCGCGATCTGCTGGCCAGTAACCATATCCAGAACTCGGACCTGTCGGCGCTGCTGACGAATGGCCAATACAGCTGGGACATGATGCAGCGTTCGATCCTGGACGTGACCACAACCAGCCAGGAATTCAAGGTTGTCTCGCCGCAGATGGGCATTGTCGACCTGCTCGCCGGGGATCTACGGCCACGATGACACCCGCTTCGATTTCGTGCGCGCCAGCTTCGGTGTGCCTTCCGGCCCGACGCCGCTCAGCGTTTACCGTGTGGCCGATACCACTACCAAGGCGCTGTACGGCCGTGCAAACTGGACCCTGACGCCGGAAGCGACGCTGGTCACGGGCCTGCGCGTGAACCGCGACGAGATCGGGTACACCTATAACCTGCGCTACAACACCACGCCCGCCAGCGCTTCCGTCCCGTTCACGCGCACCGATGCCGCCAGCCAGAACACGACGGTCGGCGATGTGGCGCTGCGCTACAAGCTGTCGCCGAATGTGATGAGCTATGCCAGCATTGCGCGCGGCTACAAGCCTGCGATCTGGAACCTCGACGGTGTCGTTACCGCTACCAATAACTTCCGCCCGTCAACCGTGAGAATGTGACCGGGTACGAACTGGGCCTGAAGGGCGTGTTCCTGAACCGCCGCCTGACCCTGAATGCGGCGCTGTTCAATACGGTCTATAAGGACTTCCAGGTCCAGACTTTCGATCCGATCTCGCCGGCATCCACCTTCGCGCTGAGCAATGCGGGCAAGGCCAGCACGCGCGGCCTGGAGCTCGATGGCCGCGCCGTCCTGCCCGCCGATTTCAGGCTGAACGCCAGCCTGGCCTTCGTCGACGCCAAGTTCGACGATTACGCCGCCGCCACCTGCTACACGGCGCAAACCGTAGCCCAGGGTTGCTTGCGCGCCGCCAGCGGTACCAGTTACCAGAATCTGTCCGGCACCAGGCTGCCGAATGCGCCGCGCTGGAAGGCCAACCTCGGGCTGGACAAGACCATCCCGTTCGACAGCCTGCCGTTCGACCTGACCCTGAGCAGCAACTACACCTTCCAGACCAAGGTCAATTTCGACCCGAACGGCAACCCGATCGCGACGCAGGGCGCATACGGTATCCTGAACCTGAGCGCAAAACTGGTGGATCGGGCAGGGCATTACGACGTGGCCCTGTTCGTGAACAATGCACTGGACCGCAGCTATATCTCGGGCCTGATCGACCAGGGTTCGCGCTGGGGTAACCTGGCGGCGCTGACCGCGTGGCGCAGCCGCGATGCGCAGCGCTACATTGGCCTGCGCCTGAACAGCTACTTCTGATCGTTGGCGATGCCGTCCGGCCAGGCGCTGGCCGGCGTCACTGCAAGCCCACCAATGTGACGCGCCGCCGGTGCGCGCGAGGACACCGATGTCAAGCCCGAACCCGATACCCATGCAGGAAAAGATCGCCTATGGCATGGGCGATTTTGCCAGCAACCTGATCTTTCAGAGCGTTGGCACCTTCCTCATGTTTTATTACACCGATATTTATGGACTGCCCGCCGCAGCGGTCGGCACGCTGCTGTTTGTTGCCCGCAGCGCCGATGCCGTCTGGGACATTTTCCTGGGCACGCTGATCGACCGCACCCGCAGCCGTTGGGGCCAGTGCCGGCCCTACCTGCTGTTCGGCGCGCCGCTGCTTGGATTGTGCGCGATCGCGACCTTCACCGTACCCGGTGGCGGCAGCGTCGCCAAACTGGTGTACGCCTATGTGACGTATATCGGCCTGATGATGGCCTACAGCATCGTCAACATCCCGTACGGCGCCATGCCGACCCTGATGACCGACGATGCGCGCGACCGCACTAAGCTCGCCTCGGTGCGCATGTTCTGCGCGCTGGGCTGCGGCCTGCTGGTCAACACCTCGATGGTCAAGCTGGTGCACTTCCTCGGCGGAGATGACCGCCAGGCCGGCTACCAGTACAGCATCATCGCGCTGGCGCTCACCGGGATCCTGTTGTTCTGGGCCTGTTTTGCCGGCGTGCGCGAACGGGTCGCGCCGGTCGTGCAGCACGCCGAGGTCGGGCGCGACCTGCGCACACTGCTGGCCGGCCGCGCGTGGTGGATGATGGCGCTGATCGCACTCTGCATCTACACCTCGTTTGCGATCACCAGCGGCTCGGCGATGTACTACTTCACCTACCTGGTCGGCGATAGCAGCCGGGCCGCCAGCTATTTCCTGTATGTCGGCCTCGGCAATCTGTGCGGTGTGCTTGCCTCCTACCAGCTGACGCGCCGCTTCTGCAAGCGCCGGGTCATGATGGCCTTTTCGCTGTGTGCGGCGGCGCTGTATGGCCTGTTCTATTTCATCGATCCGCACCAGGCGCTGCAGGTCAACGCGCTCGCCTTCTGCATCTATTTCTTCGGCGGCGCCAGCCTGCCGATCGTGATGTCGATGGTGCCGGATACCGCCGATGATGCCGAACTGCGTTCCGGGCGCCGCATGGTCGGGCTGACCGCCAGCACCAACGCCTTTGCCGTCAAGTTCGGGCTGGGCCTCGGCGGTGCGCTGTCGGGCTTGATCCTGGCCTCGGTTGGCTACCACCCGAATGTCGCCCAATCGCCGGAGACACTCGAAGGGATCAGGCTGATCATGAGTGTCGTCCCGGCGGCGGGCAAGGTGCTCGTCTTCATCATCCTGTTGTTCTATCCCTTGAATCAGAAGCGGCTCGACCAGATCCAGCCGCTGCTGCGGGCAAGCCCGTGCCGCCAGGCGTTCTGCCTCGCCCGTGCTCCAATCCACTACCGTTTGAGAATATTTATGATCGATACACTTGCCCTGCCACCGTTTAACCTCTCGCCGGACGACATTGCCTGGGTGCGCGCGACCCTGAATCGCCTGAGCGCCGAAGAAAAAGTCGGCCAGCTCTTCAACTACGTCACCTTCGGCGATGACCTGGACAATATCCGGTCGCTGAGCGCGCTCAAGCCGGGGGGCATGCACCGCTTCATGTACGGCCTGGAGCAGGGGCATGAGGCCACGCGGCTCGCCCTGGAAATGAGTGAGGTGCCGCTGCTGATCAGCGGTGATATCGAAGGCGGCATCACCAGCTTCCCCTTCATTACGCCGCTGCCGAACCAGATGGGCGTGGCGGCCTGCGACGACCTGGAACTGAGCACGCGCATGGCGGCGGTGGTTGCCGCCGAGTGCCGCGCGCTCGGCTTCAACTGGACGTTTGCCCCGGTGGTCGACATCAATCACGCGTTCCGCAGTGCAGTGGTGGGCACGCGCTCATATGGATCGAATGTCGACACTGTGCGCGAACAGGCGCTGGCCTTCATCCGGGAATTGCAGCGCCAGGGCCTGGCCGCCACCGCCAAGCACTGGCCGGGCGAGGGCTTCGACGATCGCGACCAGCATCTGGCCACCACCGTCAATCCGCTCGATATGGCGCAGTGGGAAGCCACCTTCGGCAATATCTACCGTTCCGTCATCGATGCCGGCGTGATGAGTGTGATGTCCGCCCACATCGCACTGCCGGCGTGGGTACGCGAAAAGCTGGGCAAGCCGTTCAACGGCCGCGACGACTTCCAGCCGGCCTCGGTCTCCGCGCTGCTGAACCGCGACCTGCTGCGCGGCGAACTGAAGTTCAACGGCCTGGTCGTTTCCGACTCCACCACCATGGGCGGCTTCGTATCCTGGGCCGAGCGCGCGGAACTGGTGCCGATGGTCATTGAAAATGGCTGCGACATGTTCCTGTTCAGCCGTACGCCCGCCGAGGATTACAAGTTCATGCTCGATGGCCTGCGCCGCGGCGCCCTGTCGGAGCAGCGTCTGGAGGAAGCGGTTACCCGCGTACTGGGCCTGAAGGCGGCGCTGGGACTGCACCGCATCTCGCACCAGGAGCGCCTCAAGCCGCTGGCAGAAATCCGGCGCGTGCTGCGTTCGGGGCCGCATATGGAGGTGGCCGGCGAGCTTGCCTCGCAAGGCATCACACTCGTCAAGGACACCCGTGAAGTGTTGCCGCTTTCCGCCGACCGGTACCGGCGCGTGGTGGTGGTCAAGCACAAATTTGAAACCTTCTTCCCGGGTTCAACCACACCCACGGTCGAGCCGCTGATCGAAGGCTTGCGCGCTGAAGGCTTCGAGGTGCGCGAGTATGACGAGCAGAATCTGCCCAAACGCGAAGACACTGACCTGGTGCTCTACCTTGTCGGCAACGAGGCGACGCCGACGGCGTCGCGCGTCTTCCTCGACTGGCGCGCACTGCAAGGCGGCACGCGCGCGGCGATGACGCGCTTCTGGGCCGAAATTCCAAGCCTGATGGTGTCCTTCGGCCAGCCATACTTCCTGTACGACGCACCGGGTGTTCCGGCCTACATCAACGCCTACACCTGCCTTGAGCCGGTGCTGGAAGCGTTGCTGCGCAAGCTGATGGGACGCGAGGAGTTTACCGGGGTGTCGCCGGTGGATCCGTTCTGCGGCCAGGACGCCGCGCGCTATTGAACGCAGCCGAAACGAATGCGCCCGCTGACCCGTTGCCTGATGTTTGCAGTGTCGTTGCCGCCAGCCCGGTCTGGTGCGCCGGCGAACGCGCGCAAACGAATCACGGCATCACACCTTATCGACGCCGGCGCTTGACGCGGTAACGGCTTCAACCCTGAGGAGAAAGAAATGAGTTCGCAAACAGACCAGGCATCGTCAGCGCAGGAGGGCGCAGGGAAAAGCACGAAGGAACAACGTGCCGATTTTTACCAGCGCATCAGCGCGCGCCACCTCACGCCTTTATGGGAAGTGCTGGGTGCGCTGGTTCCACCTGCACCGACTTCGCCAGTGGCGCCGGCCCTTTGGCGCTACGCTAAAGTGCGTGAGCAGGTGATGGAAGCGGGCCGCCTGATCAGCGCAGAGGAGGCGGAGCGCCGCGTCCTGGTGCTGGAGAATCCTGCGCTGCGCGGCAACTCGTCGATCACCCAGTCACTCTACGCGGGCCTGCAGCTTATCCTGCCCGGTGAGGTGGCGCGAGCGCACCGGCACACGCAGTCGGCATTGCGCTGGTGCTGGACGGGGAGGGGGCCTACACGGCGGTCGACGGCGAGCGCACCACCATGCGCCGTGGCGATTTCATCATCACGCCGTCCTGGACTTGGCACGACCACGGTAACCTGGGCGACGAACCGGTGGTGTGGCTTGATGGGCTGGATATTCCGACCGTGCGCTTCTTCGACGCAGGCTTCGCCGAGCGCGCAAGCCAGGCCTCGCGGCCCGGTGGCGCGACTGGAAGGGGATGCGCTGGCCCGTTACGGCCACAATATGCTGCCGGTCGACCTGGCGCCGCAGGCCGCATCCGACCCGGCAAAGCTTTTCGTCTACCCCTACGCCGCGACACGCCAGGCGCTTGAATCGATCGCGCTTACGGCGCCGGACGCGCACTTCGGCCACAAGCTGCGCTATGTCAATCCCGCCACCGGCGCATCGCCCATGGCGACCATCGGCGCCTTCGCCAGTTGTTACCAGAGGGCTTTACCAGCAAGCCCTATCGCAGCACCGATGGCACAGTCTACGTTTGCCTGGAAGGTGAGGGGAGGCGCCGAGATTGGCGGCGAAACCTTCGCGTTCGGGCCAAACGATATTTTTGTCGTCCCATCCTGGCAGCCATTGCGGTTGCAGGCCCGCTTCAGGACGGTCTTGTTCAGCTTTTCAAGACCGGCCGATGCAGCAGGCGCTTGGACTGTGGCGAGAAGAAAAGATGTAATTACCCTCAATCTGGAGAGCATTATGAAATACGCAGTAGCGCCAGCCCCGGTGTACAGCTTGCCGATCGCCGGCAGCAGCGAGCAGTTTCCCGTCAACCGTATTTTCTGCGTCGGCCGTAATTATGCCGCGCATGCGCGCGAGATGGGCAAGGATCCGGACCGCGAACCACCGTTTTTCTTCATGAAGCCCGCCAACGCGCTGGTCGTTGCGGGCGATGCGGAAACCACAATCCCGTATCCGCCGCACACCGCCAATTTTCACCATGAGATCGAGCTGGTGGTCGCGCTTGGCCAGGGTGGCGCGAACATTCCGCTCGGCAGGCGCTCGACCATGTCTTCGGCTATGCGGTCGGACTGGACATGACGCGGCGCGACCTGCAGCTGGAAGCCCGCGACAAGGGCCGCCCGTGGGAGTTCGGCAAGTCCTTCTCGAAGTCGGCGCCGATCGGCCCCGTCCATCGCGCGTCCGAAGTGGGGCACCTGCGCCAGGGCGTGCTTGCACTCACAGTGAATGGCCAGCCACGCCAAAGCTCCGATATCGACAAGCTGATCTGGTCTGTCGCCGAATCCATCGCCTATCTGTCGGAATATGAAACGCTCGAACCCGGCGATATCATCATGACGGGAACGCCGGAAGGGGTGAATGCGGTCCAGCCGGGGACCTGATGGTCGGCACGCTCGAGGGGCTGGGATCCATCTCCGTACGCGTTGCGGGCTGAAAGATGAAACTCTTCAGCTTCTTCGACAGTTCCACCTCCTTCCGGGTGCGCATTGCGCTGGCGCTGAAAGGCCTTCCCTACGAATATGCGGGCGTCAATCTCAGAGAGGGAGCACAAAGGGACGCGGCGTATCGCGAGTTGAGCCCTGCCGCAATCGTACCGGCCCTGGTCGACGGCGAGACTGTGCTGACCCAGTCGCTCGCCATCATCGACTACCTCGATCATCTTCGACCCGAACCACGGCTGATTCCAGAGGCGCCGATCGAACGGGCCCGCGTGCTGGAAATCGCGCAGACGATCGCTTGCGATATCCACCCGATCAATAATCTGCGCGTGCTGAATTATCTGTCCACGACTCTGGCCGTGAATGACACGGACAAATCGGACTGGTACCGGCACTGGGTCGATGAGGGCCTGGCTGCTGTAGAAAGCCTGTTGGCAAGGCGCCCGGCAAGCGAATACTGCATCGGCAATGTGCCGACGCTGGCCGATTGCTGCCTCGTGCCCCAGGTGGCGAATGCGCTGCGTATCGGGTGCAACCTGTCTCGCTTCACACGCGTCCTGGCGGTCTACGAGCGTTGCATGGCGCATCCGGCGTTCGTCCAGGCGGCGCCCGGAAATCAGCCGGATTACATCGCCTAGCCAGGCGAGGGCGGGCCTGCTGCCTGCCGGAGGCGGCGCCTGGTTTCACCGGCGCCGTCTCGATCCTCCTTACTCCGTCACGACAATCACTACTTTTCGTAGTGCGTCAGGGCCGGCGAGCCATTGTCGGTCGCTTCGGCGATCACCTGAATCATGTCATCCGGTTTCGTCTCCGCCGGCACGACGAAACTCACGCCATGATCAAGTGGTTCGAGCCGCACCGCCCCTTTGTAACCGTCCGCCTCCTCCCAGCGCCACCACTTCAGAGTGACCGCGTTGCCATCCGGATCGGACGTCTTCGCGCGAAGCGTGATCCGCTGCCCCGCCTTCGCCCGGATCAGCTGCGGGCCTGCCAGGGCGATCATCGGATTATGGTTGGCGCCGGCAAAGTTCGCTGTTGTCGCCCACTGAAGCCGGGCTGCGAAATCGCGCTGTGCCGCTGCCAGGAACGGATGCGTGGGCGCGCGCTCGATGGGGCGCGGCGGGGGCGGATTGGCGATGTTGGCTTCCATTGCCTTGAGCAGCACAGCAAAGCTCCTCGTGGGGCCGTTGTTCGGGGTGCCCGCCCAGCCGCCGAAGCTGTCGCCGCGGTAGCCGCGCAAGCCGTTATCGAGCAGGTTGAGGAACGTTGGCGTGTCGCCTTCAGCCAGGAATTCGCCTTTTGCGCGCGGTGGTGTCCAGACGATATAACCTTCCTTTTTCAGCTCCTCGGCGGATTTTCCCGCAATGCCGAAATAGTCGAAGATGTCGTTCTGCACCATGTGCTTGCCATCGCCCCATACGCGGTAGGATGCGCCAAGCGGGCCGCGGTCGAGAATATTGGACTTGGTCCAGTCCACCGTAAAGTAGGCAGCATCGTCTTCGCCCACCCTCGACTGTGTCGCATAGCCCAGCGGGACCCCGCCCGCCAGCAGGCGATAGCGGATGTCGGGCCAGTCGGGCTTGATGTAATTGGCGTAGGTATCGTCCTGGTCGCCCGACGGGTGGATGACGGCCTTGCGGATTACTTTGGCGCGGATCGATGCCCACTGCGGCGATCCCTGGTACTGTTCCTCGATCGATTTCAGCGCACGGGCGATGGTGCTTTGGCCTCCCCAGGCATGCAGGTAAATTGGCGACTCCTCATTATCGAGCAGCAGTGCTTTGATAAGGTCCGAACCAGGCGTGTCATGCTCCATCTCGCCGTCGAACTGCACATTGCCCCAGCGGATCTTCGACTTCAGTACCTCTGGGGCCGGATAGTCGTGGTTGTGGACGCGCAGGTTCGGATAGGCCTTGGCGTAATTCTCCACGGCGTCATCAATGAAACGCTCTCCCGGCGCCCAGCGCCACGATGTGCAAGGGCAGAGCTTCAGGCCAAAAAGGGTGTACTCGCGAGTTGGCACTGACAGCCTGGTCCCTTTGCCGTCGCCGGTCCAATGAAACTGGCTGCTGGCATAGATCAGCCCTTCGGTACGGAAATCCGAGCTGTATAGCAGAAACCGAACCATCGAGTTCGAATCGTCGAGTTCAGGATCGGCCGTGATCACTACCCTCGGCTTTTCGTTGGGCGGTGTCTCCAGATATTGTGGCTTGGCCGGACTCTCGCCGGCCATCGTCTGTGTGGCAGCCGCGATCGCAAACATTGCCACGCAGGCGCGGGCAAGGAAGGGGAGCGGACAATTGAAACGGAGCTGCGCGGTGCTTGAGTGAATCAAGTTTGTCTCCATCGATTAATTGTTTGTGGATGACAGCGGTGTCATTCGGCCAGTGTACGCAAAACCGCCTTATCGGAGCAAGCTAATTTTTCGCAAATCTGGCTCGCTGCGCGGCAGTTGAATCACTCTCCACCGCAATTTTGGCAATAATCCGCAATGCAGTTAAAATACCGCTGATTCAGTGAATGGTGCCCTCCAGCTTTTCAGCCGGAGGGTGAAACGGGAAGCCGGTGACGCATGGGATTTTCATCGCATGCCAGTCCGGCGCAGCCCCCGCTGCTGTATGCCTGACGACTTTGATCGAACGCCACTGTGCTTAGCACGGGAAGGCAGGTGCAAAGGAGGATGACGGCAAGCCAGAAGACCGGCCAGTCACGATTGCTTGCGCAAAACCCGGGGTGAGGTTTTGCGTGGTGGTTGTTCGTTGTTTCTTCCTTTGCCTGCAGCGCAGCCGCATTGTGCGGTCGCCATATCGCGCCCGCGCCACGCGCGTGTGCCCGTCCGGCATGGAAAAACGCAGCAGCCTGTGTTCATGCGCGCCAGGCGCGCGTTACCGGTCAATGTCAAATTGAGCACTTCTACTTTCGTGCGGATTCTCGCAGCACTGCTATGCGTTCTCACCAGCGCGTACGGCCAGGCAGCCACCTTGTTTGCCATTGTGACTGAGCGCGCCGCTCCGGCGGCGATCGAGGCGGCGCATCGCCATCTGGCCAGCCATCCGCGGGACCGCACTCGTGTTACGCACGCCTGCCCAGTGGATGGCGGCGAGTGATGCCGACGCCGGCCTCTGGATCAGACAGGCCGACAGCGTGCTGGCGGTTTCCCTGTTCGGAGACCCGGCGCGCCGCCTGAAGGACGCCTTGCCGCGCCACGCCCGAGCACAAACCACCGTTTTAGCCTTCGACGGAGAGGCTGGCCTCAGTCTGATGAGCCGCAGCGCGCGCGGCGGCCTGCATGATTTTTCGCCCGAGTTGTTGCGGGAACTGTCGACGGAAGCGCCACCGGCAGCGGCCCTCAAAGCGGCACAGGCCCATGCCGCCGCGAGCCACTGGCTGGCTGCGCGCCAGCTGTGGCAGGCGGGCTGCGCCGACAACACGGCAGCGCTGTTCGCGCATCTGCTTGATCCGACCGTGGCGCTGGCCAGCCCCCAGCCCGAACCCACGTTGCGCCTGCGCGTCGGCCGGCGCGAACTGACCGATGCGGGCGCTTCGGGCAATGCCGCGCAACTGGGACTGAAGGCCCAGCCCACCGTGGTGGTGCTCGACCTGTCGAATATGGACAGCATGGTGCCCGCGGCAGTCTGCCAGCGCATCGAACAGCGGGGCCAGTCCTGCGTGCAGGTGCTCACGCGCTGGGGCGGCGCCTCGCGCGAGGCACTGGAGCGCCTGCCGAGCTGCTTGCGCCGGCCCAGCCGGCCGCGCTGGTGGTGCTGCGGACTTCGTCGTGGGCGCAGCTGAAGGACGCGAAGCCGTCACGGAAGCGCTGAAGCGGTTGAATGTGCCGGTCTTCAAGGCGATTCGCCTGTCCGACCGCACCGCGCTGCAATGGCATCTGTCGCCGGATGGCTTGCCGCCGGACTCGGTGCAATACCGCGTGGCGCTGCCGGAGTTGCAAGGCATCGGCCAGCCGATCGTGATCGCAGCGCTGGGCCAGGCGCAGCGCGACAAGCTGACCGGTACTCGAGAACCGTCCGCCCGTGGTGCTGCCCGTGGAGGCCGACAGGCTGACCGCACGCGTCAGCCGCTGGCTGGCATTGCGCGCCAAGGCCAACCGCGACAAGCGGGTGGCGCTGATCTATTACAACCACCCGCCGGGGCGGCAGAATATCGGCGCCGACAACCTGGACGTGCCGGCCTCGCTGTTCGACATGCTGCACGCGATGAAGAACGCCGGCTATACGGTGGGCGCCTTGCCCGAGTCGCCGCAAGCGCTGCTGGACATGATCATGGCGCACGGCGTCAACCTGCCGGAAGACCGCGCCGCCTTGCGCGAATTAAGCGGTACGGTGAACAGCGTCAGCGCAGCGGAATACGCGCGCTGGTTCGGCACGCTGCCGCCGCGCGTGCAGGGCGAAATGACCAGCGGCCTGCTGGGCCGCCTGCATGCCGACGTGCTGGAAGCCGAAACAAGCGGCGAGCGGAACCTTGGCCGCAAGCAGGCCGACGTCATCATCAAGGAATTGCAGCACCTGGTGGAAGGCGCGGACCATCCGCAGCGCGAAGCCGCAATCCGTGACCTGGCGGCGCTGGCGGAAGGCTACCGCGCCTGCCTGGAGGTGCGCGCAGCCCGTCCTTGCGCAGCGCTCGCGCCGCTCAGCAAGCGCCTTGCCGGCTACGGCATCGAAGGCCTCAAAGGTTGGGGCGCGGCGCCCGGCAGGATCATGGTCGACAGCGGCAAGCTGCTGGTGCCCGGCCTGGTGTTCGGCAATGTGTTCATCGGGCCGCAGCCGCCGCGCGGCTGGGAAGTGGACGAGGAACTGCTGCACGCGAACACCAGCATCACGCCGCCGCACCAGTACCTCGCCTACTACCATTGGGTGCGCGACCGTTTCAAGGCCGACGCGCTGGTGCATATAGGCCGCCATTCCACCTACGAATTCCTGCCCGGTAAAGCGGTCGGCCTGAGCTCCGACGACTATCCGAGCCTGATCGCCGGCGACCTGCCCGGCATCTATCCCTATATCGTCGATGGCGTAGGGGAGGGCACGCAGGCGAAGCGGCGCGGCCTGGCGGTCATCGTTGATCACCTGACGCCGCCGCTGGCCAGCACGCCGCTGTACGACGAGCTGCTGGCGCTACGCCAGGTGGTCGAGAGCTATGAAGCCGCCAGCTCGGAGTCGCTGAAATCCCAGGCCGCGGCACTGATGCGCGAGCGCGTCACGGCGCTGAACCTGAAGGCCGAACTGGAAGCGTCCATGGCCGACGTGCTGGCCGTGCGCGGCATCGGCTTCGATGCGGCCGATGACGATCTGCTGGCACACGAGGTGGGTCACTACCTGACCAAGCTGCAGGAAAAGTTCATGCCGCATGGCCTGCATATTTTCGGCCGTCCCTGGAAACAGGAATCGATCGGCCTGATGCTCGATTCGATGAAGAAGGGCGGCATCGACGGCCCGGACATCGCCGCCAGCCTCGCCGATTCGCCGCGCCGCGAGATGGCGGCGCTGCTGGCCGGCCTGGATGGGCAGTTCATCGAGCCGGGCAAGGGCAATGACCCGCTGCGCTCGCCCGAAGCGCTGCCCACCGGGCGCAATTTCCATGCGGTTGACGGCGATATCCTGCCCACGCGGCTGGGCTACCAGCTGGGTGAGCGCATGGCCGCCAAGGCCGACGCCCGCGACACTTCGGCCAAGGGCAGCGAGGGCATCATCCTGTGGGCGTCGGACGCCGTGCGCGACGAAGGCGTGATGGTGGCGTTCGCGCTGGCCATGATGGGCGCCGAGCCGGTATGGAATGCACGCGGCATCGTCACCGACGTGCGGCTCAAGCCCGGCGCAGTGCGGCGCGACGCGCTGGTGACCACCTCCGGCCTGTTCCGCGACCTGTATCCGAACCTGATCCGCCTGATCGACCGCGCCGGACGCCTGGCGCTGGCCGCTTCGGCCGGCGCCCTGGCCGAGCGGGATCCAGCCTTGAAAGAGGCCTTGCAGGCGGCGCTGGCGCCGCTGCCCGGTGTGGCATGGGCAGCGAAGAGCCGGCGCGCAATCGGGTGGCGCAACAATGGTTGCTGCGACAGCACGCATTGGCGGGTGGCGGCATGTCCGTCGCCGACGCCGGACGCGCCGCCGCGCAGCGCGTGTTCGGCGACGCGCCGGGCGCATACGGCGCCGGCGTCAACCGCCTGACCGAGCGCTCCGGCGCCTGGCGCGAGCGCGATGAGATTGGCCGCGCCTACCGCAACCGCATGGGGCACGCCTATGGCCTGGACGCCAGCGGTGAGGCCAGCCACGCTGCCTTCGACGTGGCGCTGGACGGCATCGAACGCAGCTACCACGGCCGCGCCAGCAATCTGTACGGACTGCTCGACAACAATGACGCCTTCGACTACCTCGGCGGTCTGTCGCTGGCGGTGGAAGGGCGCACCGGCCGCGTGCCGGAAGCGATGATCCTGCAGCATGCCCAGCCTGGCCGCGCCGACGTAGAGCCGCTGGCGTCGGCCCTGCTCGGCGAATTGCGCGGCCGCTTCCTTAATCCAGCCTGGCTCAAGCCGCTGATGGGGCACGGCTACGCCGGTGCGCGCACCATGGGCCAGGAATTCCTGGAGAACCTGTGGGGCTGGCAGGTAACGCGTCCCGACCTGGTGAAGAACTGGGCATGGGACGAAGTGAAGTCGGTGTACTTCGACGACGCCCACAAGCTGGGCTTGCCGCAATTCCTCGGCCAGCAGCATAACGCGCACGTCAAGGCGCACATGCTGGCCATTTTCATGGTGGCCGCCGAAAAAGGTTACTGGAAGACCGACCCTGCCACCGTCAGGCGCATGGGCGGCGAACTGGCGCGGCTGGTGGTCCGGAATGGCCTGCCGGGCAGCGGCCACACCGCCCCCGATCACCCGATGTGGGCATGGCTGGCGCCGCAGCTGGATGGTGCGGACGCACAGGCGCTCGGCGTGGCGCTGGCGAAGGCGCGCGGCGACATGCTCACGGCCCCCGCAGCAAGCACGCTTCATCCAGCGCCAACGCACGGCAGATCCGCACGCGTCGTCAATGCGCAGGTCGCACCAGTCGGGGCGCATGCACCTGCATCGGAACCGACGGGCACTGCGCGCGTCTATGAGCTGCACGAACAAGCCCAGGCCGCTGTGCCGCCCGCCATACAGATCATCCAACTGCTGGCGTCCCTCGCCACCGGCTCTGCGCTGTTTGCGCTGGGCTTGTGGCGCGGTCGCCAGGCCCCTCAACCTGCAAGGAGTCCCACATGATTGAATCGTTTTCGTTCGCCTGGCTGCATGACGCGGTCAACTGGCTGCTGATGCCGTCGCTGGGCGCGCTGCTGGTCGCCTGCGTGATCGCGCTTGTGGAGGCCGGCATCGCAGTCGGCGAACGCTTCCATGGCCTGGACCGGCTGCGGGCCGGCGGTGATGTGGTCCAGGTGCAGGCGCTGGCCCGCCACCGCCTCGAGCGCGCCGACCTGCTGGCGCGCATCCCGCCGATGCTGGGACTGATGGCCACGATCATCCCGCTGGGCCCGGGCCTGGCCGCGCTGGGCGCCGGCGATCCCGCCAAGCTGGCGAGCGCCGTCACGGTGGCATTCGATGCGACCGTGCTGGGCCTGGTGGCCGGCATTGGCGGCCTCGTGATCGGCAAGCTGCGCCGCCGCTGGTACGAAGAAACGCTGGACGCGATGGAGCACGCGGCATGAACGACAAACCCGCCCGCAAGCGCCTGCGGCTGTATTCCCACCTCGATGCCCGCTTCGACCACAGCGATGAAGACCCGCGCGCCAGCCTCGTGAACCTGGTCGATGTCATGCTGGTTTTCGCCTGCGGCCTGATTGCCGCGATCGCCGGCGCGAACGGCGCACTGAAATCTCCGCAGCCGGTAGAGAAGGGCAAGCAGATCGAGCGGCCGGCCGATGGCATCACCCAGGATGACAGCGGCTATGACCGTGTTGGCGAGGTGTTCCGCGATCCGAAGACCGGCAAGTTGATGCTGATCGAGCCGGCCCGGAAAAGCAGCATCAGCATTTCACCCTCATCAAGCGTATCAGCACCATGAAAAAGAAAATCCTGCCACTTGCCATGGCCGCCAGCGCCTGGGGCGCCCATGCCGACGACCAGCTTGCGCTGCGCGTCGTGGTCGATGGCTCCCGCATCAGCCAGCTCGGCATGGCCGATTCCGCGGCAGAGGGCAGCGTCACGCAAAGCCAGCTGCAGGCCCGCACCACATACCGTCCCGGCGAACTGCTCGAGGCCACACCTGGCCTGATCGTCAGCCAGCACAGCGGCGAGGGCAAGGCCAACCAGTTCTACCTGCGTGGCTTCAACCTCGACCACGGCACCGATCTGCGCACGACCGTGGACGACATGCCCGTGAATCAGCGCAGCCACGCGCACGGCCAGGGCTGGACGGATCTCAACTTCGTTATCCCGGAACTGACGGCGCGGCTCGACTACAGGAAAGGCGCTTACTCCGCCGAGACCGGCGACTTCGGCTCCGCCGGCGCTACGACGCTGACCTACGCGAACCGCCTCGCCACGGGCATTGCGAACCTGACGGTCGGCCAGAACGGCTTCGGCCGCGCCCTGATCGCGGACACGCGTGAGCTCCCGTCCGGCAGCGGCAATCTACTGTATGCGCTAGAGGTAATGCATAACAACGGCCCGTTCACCCGCGGCGACAACTATCGCAAGCTGAATGGCGTGCTGCGCTACAGCGAGGGCTACTCGAACAATGGTTTCCACATCACGGCGATGGCATATGGCGCGCACTGGAACGCCACCGACCAGATCCCGCGGCGCGCCGTGGACAATGGCACGCTCGGCCGCTTCGATGCGGTTGATCCGACCGATGGCGGCAGCGCCCACCGCTACAGCCTGTCCGGGGCCTGGCAGCGCACGACCGATGATTACACGACGCGGGCCTCCGCCTATGTCATCGCAAACCGCCTCGATCTGTTTTCGAATACCACGTACTACATGGACGACCCGGTCAACGGCGACCAGGTCGCGCAACCGGACCGCCGCGTCACCAGCGGCTTCGATGCCAGTCATGCCTGGCGCTTCCGCGGCGACGCGATCATGTCGACAACCACGGTTGGCGTCACCGCACAGAACGACAATATCCATAACGGCCTGTATCACACGAAGGCGCGCCAGGTGATCGGAATGACACGCCAGGACCACATCGTCGAAACCAGCGGAGCGGTCTATGTGGAGAACCAGACCCGCTGGACGCCAGCCTTGCGCACCGTTGCCGGCCTGCGTGCGGATCACTACCGATTCGACGTCGAGGGCGACCGCGCCGCGAACTCCGGCAAGGCAAACGACACGCTGGTTTCGCCCAGCCTCAGCCTGATTCTCGGCCCCTGGGCCAGCACCGAATTTTTCGTCAATGCCGGCAACGGCTTCCACAGCAATGATGCGCGCGGCACCGTCATCACGGTCGATCCGAAGGCCAACGAAGCGGTCGAGCGGGTCACGCCGCTGGCCCGCTCGCGCGGACTCGATCTTGGCGTGCGCAGCGAATGGCTTCCTGGGCTGCAGACGTCCTTATCCCTGTTCCGGCTGGATTTCGACTCTGAACTGGTATTCGTCGGCGACGCGGGAAGCACCGAGGCAGGCCGCCCGAGCCGCCGCTATGGCATCGAATTTTCGAACTATTACAAGCCGGTCAAATGGCTGTCGCTGGACGCAGACCTTGCCTACGCGCGCGCCCGCTATCGCAACGCGGACGCGGCTGGCGACTACGTCCCGGGGGCAGTGGAAGGAACGGCCCAGTTGGCGGTAACCGTTACGCCGGAAGGCCCGTGGTCTGGCGCATTGCGGCTGCGCTGGTTCGGACCGCGCCCGCTCATCGAGGACAACAGCGCGCGTTCAGCAGCCACGATGACGCTGAATGGCCGCGTGGGCTACAAACTCGGCAAGACCACGCACCTTGAGCTCGAGGTCTTCAACCTGACAAACCGGCGTGCTTCCGCGATCGATTATTACTATGCTTCCCGACTGAAGGGCGAGACGGCGCCGGTGGACGATTTCCATTTCCACCCGATCGAGTCGCGTTCCCTGCGTTTCTCGCTGACGCACGGTTTCTGATGCGCTGTGCGTCCCGGCGCGTCAGAATATTCCTACATCAAGGGGGGATTTTGTCCGGCTACGGGTTTGCTATTGAGCATTTATCATCTGGACAGGGCGTTTATTAATTGGCAATAGCCCCTTTTTACTGCGGAACCAGCGGATGATGCTTATGGAAAATACGATCCTGATAATTGACTATAAGCGAGAGGCTGTGGATTCGCTGGGCGCGCTTTTTCTGCAAAGTGGCTGGAGGGTTCAAAGGGCGCTGGGCGGAGAAGAGGGGCTCGCTGCTGCTCGTCGCCATTTGCCCTCAATCGTGGTGTCCGACCTGGCCATGCCCGGCATGAGTGGCTTTGACCTTGCTGAAGCCATGATGGAAATGTTTGGCGAAGCATGCCCGATCATGATCGCGTTGACCGGCTGGAGTGATAAGGGTGTCGCGAAGCAGGCCCTGGATGCGGGATTCAGCGTTGTTCTGACCAAGCCTGTTGAATTCCCCGAGTTGTTATCGGTTGTCAGGCTTGGTGCCGTGGCGCGAGCGGGACGTGCAAGCCAGGGTGCCGCCGCCGTCGATAGCCACTAAATGCCGGTTTCAGCTGTTTCTTTGATTGAAGAGTTAGGGAATATAATGAAATTGTCACACGCGGGATCGGAGCGATGGCAAATATTCCTGATGAAACAGCTGAAGCGGACGGGCGTGAGCTGGCGCGCATTGCCAGGGCGCTCGCGACCTTAAGCGCTGGTAACCGAACCCTCCTGCGGGCTTCGGACGAGGAGCAGCTGCTGCGCGAAATGTGCCACGTCATCGTGAAGACGGGCGGCTACCGCCTCGCTTCCGTGGCCTACGCCGAACAAAACGCGGAAAAGACCATCCGCTGGATGATCACCGTCGGTACCGATGCAGCCGATCTCAATGCCGCGAATTTCACCTGGGAAGATAATGAACTGGGGCAAACCGCGACCGGCATCGCGATCCGAACGGGCAAGCCTGTCGTCGACCGCCATCTGCTGACTGACCCTGTCTACGACGGTCCTGCCTATGCAACGATTCGCGATCGTGCGATCCGGGTTGGTTATGCTTCGGTGAGCGCATTTCCCCTGCGTATAGAGGGACAGGTACTGGGCGCCCTGATCATGGCCGCAGGCGATTCGGATGCCTTCGACGAGCCCGAAGTCAAGCTGCTCAGCGATCTGGCGGACGATCTGGCCTATGGCATCGCCAACCTGCGCATGCGCATCCAGCGCGAGGAAGCGCAAGCCATGATTGCCCGCCTGGCGTACTACGATGCCTTGACCGGCCTGCCGAATCGCTCGCTCCTGATGGAAGAGCTGGAGTCGGCAATCGCCGCCGCCCGGGAGGACCATCACTCGCTTGCTCTTTTGCATCTGGAAGTGGGCCATTTTTACGACATCAACAAAGTACTTGGATACAGCTCCGGCGACAAGCTGCTGCTGGAACTTGGCGCGAGGCTGGGGCATGCCGTGCAGGAGGGGGAAACGCTGGCCCGCGTGGGCGAAGCAGAGTTCGCCCTCTTGCTGCCGCACGCCGACGCCGACGAAGCAGTCCAGGTGGCGCAACGGCTGATAAGCACGTTGCGCAAGCCGGTGGAAGTGTCCGACCTTACGCTGGATGCGCGCGTAGGCATCGGCATCGCCGTGTTCCCTGCCCACGCGCCGGATGCGGATTCCCTGGCGCGGCGCGCGAGCGCCGCTGTGCACCAGGCGAAACCCACCCGCGGCGGCTACGCCATCTATACCGGCGGCCAGGAAAAGGAGCATACGCGGCGCCTGGCGCTGATGGGGGATTTGCACCGCGCCATCGAGCATCACGAGCTGCGCCTGTATTGCCAGCCCAAGGCCGACATGAGCTCGCGCCACGTGTGTGGCGCGGAAGCCCTGGTGCGCTGGCTTCATCCGCTGAAAGGCATGATCTCGCCGTCGGAATTCATTCCCCTGGCCGAACAGGCGGGCACGATCACGCCATTGACCAACTGGATGCTGGAAGCGGCTTTCCGGCAATGCTCCCTGTGGCAGGAGGAAGGGCTGGCATGGCCTCTGGCGGTCAATTTGTCCGCGCTCGATCTCTACGATCCTGGCTTGATCGACAATGTGCGCCGCCTGTTTGCCGATTCCGGCATTGCTCCCGAGCTGATTCAGTTCGAGCTCACTGAAAGCGCCTTGATGGTGGACCCGATCGGTGCGCTCGAAACGCTGACCCAGCTGAAGCAGCTGGGCGTGCAACTCTCGATCGATGATTTCGGCACTGGCCAGTCCGGCCTGTCCTATCTGCAAAGGCTGCCGGTCGATGCCGTCAAGATCGACCAGTCCTTCGTCCGGCCCATGGCGCGCAGCGACGATTCCGCGGTCATTGTCCGCTCCACCATTGAGCTGTCCCACAACCTGGGGTTGAAGGTGGTTGCCGAGGGCGTGGAGAACCAGTCGATCTGGGAGCGGCTGGAAGTGCTCGGCTGCGACGTTGCGCAAGGCTATTTCATCAGCATGCCGATGCCGGCTGCCCAATTCCGGAAGTGGGCGAGCACATGGGCTTGACCAGGGTTGCGCCTAGCGCCGCCTGATCAGCGCTCATCCGTGCGTGCGCGCACCGAGCATGCGCGCCGACCGCGCATAGGCTGGTTGCAAATGCATCGAGGAGAGAATCATGGCTAACGATCTGTCCAAACGTGGCCCGCGGGACCGCTCCCGCATTAACATCAATGAAGAGCGTGAAATGCGTTACTGGACCGAGGAACTGGGGATCACACGCGACCGGCTGCTACTTCTGGTCAAGCAGGTCGGCATCAGCGCGGAGAGGGTGCGCGCGCAACTGGAGAAACGCTGAAGCGGAGCCTGGAGCGAGCGGCCGCTGGCGGATTGGTCTACTTCTGCATTTTTCGGACTGCTTGCCTGTATTCCCGCGAGGTATTGAGATCAGCGATCGCCTGCCATAGCGCCTCGGCAACCGGCGCCTTGGCCTCAAAGTAGCGTTTCGAAAACACGAGGAAGAATTCCTCGGTAGCGAAGGGCGCCGCCAGGGCCTCGATTTTGTCCGCCCACTTCGGCTCGCGCAGCAATGCCAGGCCGTCGTGCTGCGGCAGGATGGCCAGTTCGCCGCGCTTGCCGATCAGCTTCAGGAAGTTTTGCTCGGCAGCCGCCGCGCCGCTATCGAAAGGTATGTGCATCGATTCGAGGCGGCGTGTGATAAAGACATGGCCCGTCTGGGCAAGCACCGGGCTGTTCAGATGGGCGAAGCGCTTGCCATCCCAGGAGGCGCGGCAGCCTTTGCAACGGAATACCAGGGCACTCGTGGTTGCGACCGACTTTGCAGAGTCGGCGCGACCATTGCGCAGAGGGAAGACATACCTGTTGAGCGCTTCCGGCTCGAATTCCGCTACCGCAATCGCATCGGCGCCGCCGTTTTGTATTTCGGCCTCGCATCGCCGCACCGGCATTGGCACGATCTGCAGGTCGACGCCGGCGCGCTTCGCGGCCATTTGGAGCAGCAACTGCACCGTTCCTTCCCGGTCGGGAAAATAGAAAGGTGGATGCGGCTGGTCGTCGCTGCACACGCGTACGATCTCCGCCGCCCCTGCAGGAAGCGCCAGAAATGCCAGCAAGGCGGCAAGGAAAACGGTGAGCAATCGGGTCATGGCACACTCCACATCGCTATGGTAGCGCACTGGGGGCCCCGAGGCGGCCATTGACTTAATAGGACAAACGACATAACAATGTCGCTCTGTTATTCCTGCCTGAAGATCAACAAGATGACCGTATCCACCGCCGAGAAGCGCGCGCCGAGAAAGCGCCGCGCAGCCGAGGAAACTCCCGCCGAACCAGTGCGGCGCGATCTGCGTGCGCAGGGCCAGCGGACGCGCAACGCCATCGTCAAGGCGGCGCGCAAGCTGCTGCTCGAAGGCGGCAGCCTGGAATTCACCCTGCGCGAAGTGGCGCTGCGGGCGGAAATCAGCATCAGCAATCTGCAGTACTACTTTCCGACGCGGCTGTCAGTGCTGCGTGCTGTCGTCGAACCCGTGGTTGAAGCATACCTGGCCGATTTGCGGAACGCGATCAGGAACGGCATCGTCCCCCGCGAGACTCTGACCGGCCTTGTGGCGCGGGCGATCATTGATGCAAAGGACGTGGAGAGCTCCGCGCTCTGGTGCCATTTCGCTTCCCTGGCCGCGGTCGATCCCGAATGTTCGCGCCTCCTGGATGAATGGTACGAGACGCTGACCAATGAGATCGGCTCGCTCTTCCACAAGATCAATCCCGCCTTCAAGATGAGCGACTGTCTGCAGAAGGCAACACTGCTGATTGCGATGGCTGACGGTATCGCCTTCCAGGCGGGGGCAGGCCGCCGCCAGCGCGATTACCTGCGCCACCTGGACGCCCAACTGCTCTCGCTCATCGAGTGCATGCTGCGCTAGGCCCCCATTAACGCATACCCCTGACGGCGGCGGGCCACAGGTCCGCCGCCATCATTTTAAAATTTCTTTGTACTTTTGTCCTAAGTTTGGTAATCTGTCCTAAATGAAGAAGCCAACCAAGGCTGGTGACCCGGTTGCCAAACATTGAAAGGAGACACACCAAATGATTCGCCTGTATAAATCCACGGCGCTGCCGATGGCGGGGCTGAGCGGTTTCGAGACGCCCTTGAGTGAAGAGGAAAGCGCGATCCAGCACACCGTGCACCGTCTGGCGCGCGACGTGCTGCGCCCCATTGGCCGTGAACTGGACCGCATGGCGCCGGAGGACGTGATCGCTCCCGGCTCGCCCTACTGGGTCGCGATGTTCGAAGCCGCCAAGCTGGGTCTCGACCCGCAACTGATTTCCCAGTTTCCTCCTGAAATGGCGGTGCGCATTGAATCGCTGATTGGCGAAGAACTGGGCTGGGGTGATTCCGGCCTGGCTGTCTCGATCGGCGTCGCCACCGCGCCGCTGATGATGGCGCAGTCCGTCGGCAACCAGGAGTTGATCGATATGTGTGCCGGCAAGATCGGCTGCTGGATCAACACCCAGCCCGATCGCGGCTCCGATGCGGCAATCCTGTACCGCGAAGAGTTGGCCGCTGACGGCAAACAGCCGGTCGGCAACCTCACCGCCAAGGTCGGGGCGGACGAAATCACCATCAATGGCCAAAGCTCGGCGTGGATTTCGAATGGCTCCGTGGCGCAGGTTGCGCTGGCCTATATGGCTGCCGACTATGGCGACGGCTTCCACAGCAGCGGCAAGCACTGCAACTTCACCAACGGCATCGCGATGATCATTCCCCTCGACCTGCCGGGCATCACGCGCGGCAAGCCATTGGCGAAGATTGGCCAGCGCGCGCTGCCGCAGGGCGAGATCTACTTCGACAACGTCAAGGTACCGAAGCGCTTCGCCATTGCGCTGCAGGAGGAATACCTGGGCAACCTGGCTTCGATGTGGTCTTTCGCAGGAACCCATATGTGCCAGGTCTTCGTTGGTGCGGCGCGCGCAGCGTTCGAGCTGGCGCTGGCATATGCCCATGAGCGCAGGCAGGGCGGCTCATTGCTCATCGACCATCAGATGACGCATCTGCGCATCGGCGAGATGCTGCGCCGGCTGGAAATGGCGCGCGCGATTGCCCGCCGCAGCCTGTCCTTCGCGCGCATGTCGCCGCAAAGCCATCCTTATGTCACCGCGCAGGCCAAGGTCAGCGTGACGGAAGAGGCGATGAAGATTACGCACGAAGCCTTCCAGCTTTTCGGCGGCAATGGCACCACGCAGGAGTATCCGATCGAGAAAATGTTCCGCGACGTGCGCTCTGCGCTGATCGAGGATGGCGAGAA
The DNA here is from genome assembly GCF_044055365.1 of Pseudoduganella sp. UC29_106. Taxonomy (NCBI): domain Bacteria; kingdom Pseudomonadati; phylum Pseudomonadota; class Betaproteobacteria; order Burkholderiales; family Oxalobacteraceae; genus Pseudoduganella; species Pseudoduganella sp. UC29_106. The sequence continues at coordinate 2,411,402 of NZ_CP171977.1, forward strand.
CTATATCCTGACCTCCCGCCTGGGCGTGCTGGCGAGCCAGCTGTACCAGAGCGGCTGGACGCAGGAGTAAGCGCCATGGACTTCAAGACCTATATGCTCCTGTTCGGGACTGCGGTACTCGTGGTGACTTCGCTCGTCTATGGAGTGAAGTTCCTCAAGCGGGGCAATTACCTGCTCGGGATCGAATGGCTGATCGTCACTTTCTCCGCAACGAACTTCCTGATCTTTGCCCTGGCCGGTGTGCAATCCAGCTACAGCATCTCGTATTTCTGCGATGCCTTCTCGCGCGGCTTCGGCATACCCGTGATCACCGTTGCGGGCCTGATGGCGGTCACCCACGGCTACAAGCCATCGATGAGGGCGGACGTCACCTTGTTTGCGCTGGCGTTCCTCGGCGGCCTTGTCCTCGTGGCGGCAGCTGCCGTTGCGCCGCTCAAGCCCTATTTCTACCTCGTGATGTGGACCGCGTTCTCGCTCTATCTCGCCTATTTCGCCAAGCGGCTGCTGAATGCGGGCGAAGGTGGCCACGCCATCGGTGTCGTGCTGGTGCTGGTGTCGGCGCAGGCCATCGCCAGTATCTATGACTTCTATACCATCCCGGGCGACACCCCCGACCACGTGATCTTCTACATCTTCGCAGGGCTGGCCTGGTCCTTCCTGTGCGTGGAAATGTATTACGCATATTGCGCACTGGAGCGCGCAGAGCAGCGCGCCGTCCTGCAAGACCGGCAAATCTACGGAAAGGCTTACACATCATGAAGCGGCAACTGATTATCCCGCCTGGCACCCAGGCGCTTTACGACGCCTTCCATTTCTCGCCAGCGACCCGCGTCGGCGACATCATCTGGGTGTCCGGCCAGGTTGGCCTGGATGCGGAAATGAAGCCCGCTGAAGGCATGGAAGCACAGGCCAGGCTGGCCTTCGGCTATCTGAAATACATCCTGGAGGAAGCCGGAGCAACGCTGGCCGATGTGGTCGAACTCACGACTTTCCATACGGCGCTGCAACGCGACGTCCAAGCCTTCGCGAAAGTAAAGGATGAATTCTTCCCCCGTAGCTATCCGTCCTGGACTGCGGTAGGCCTGACGGAGCTGGCCTTGCCGGGCCTGTGCATAGAGATCCGCGCTGTCGCCGTGGCGGGCAGCGGCGAGAAGTAGTCCCTTCATTTTTTTTCGACCTATGTTTGTACGTTTGTCCTAAGTTTGGTTTGTTGTCCGAGCGGTCGTGACCGCACATATATTACAAAGGGAGACGATGTGAACCTCAAGACAGTGTTATGCAGCACGATGCTTGTGCTGGGTGGAGCGGCCGGCGCGGCCGATCCTGATCAGGATGCAGCGCGGCTCGGCAAGGACCTGACACCGGTCGGCGCCGAACGGGCAGGCAATAAGGAAGGCACCATTCCGGCATGGACAGGCGGCGACATGAAGGCGCCTGCCGGCTGGAAGACCGGGGCGCCTCGTCCCGACCCATACGCGAACGACAAGCGCCTGTTCAGCATCGACGCCTCCAACGTTGAGCAGTACAAGGACAAGCTGGCGCCGGGCCAGACCGAAATGGTGAAGAGCGTCCCCGGCTACCGGATGGACGTATATGTGACGCACCGCTCCTGCGGTTTCCCCGACTTCTACTATGAACGAACGAAGAAGAATGCGTCCAGCGCCAGGCTTGCGGCGAATGGCCAGGACATCTCCGAAGCGCTTGGAGCCGGCGTACCTTTCCCCATTCCACGCAGCGGTGCGCAAGCAATCTGGAACCACAAGCTGCACTGGAAGGGCGAAGGCTTCCACATCACCCATGCGGGCTACATCCCGCCCAAGGGCAGCGACAGCCTGGGCGAAGCCATCGTGCAGGATGAATGGGAAATGTCGCCCATGTGGTCGCCGTCGAACAAGGGAATTGCCGACGCCAACGGCGTGGAGTTCTACCTGCTGAACGTCTACACCGGACCGGCATCCATCGCCGGCGATGCCACGCTGGCCCAGTACAACTTCGCCAAGCCGAACGATATCTGGCTGTACTTCTCCAGCCAGCGCCGCGTGCGCCGCGCCCCGACCTACCAGTACGACGCGCCGCAGCTGAACACCGAGAACCTGCTGGTGGTCGACCAGTACCTGCAGTTCAACGGTGCCCTGGACCGCTATGACTGGAAGCTGGCGGGCAAGAAGGAGTTGTTCGTTCCCTATAACACTTACCGCCTCAATTCCGCCGCCAACAAGGTGGAAGACGTGGCCAAGCCGAAGTTCTTCAGCCGTGACCACACGCGCTACGAACTGCACCGCGTGTGGGTGGTGGAAGCCACGCTGAAGGAAGGTATGCGCCACACCTTCCCGAAGCGCACCTTCTACCTCGACGAAGACACGTGGATGGTGCTGGTCGAAGACATGTACGACGCACAGGGCAAGGTCTGGCGCACGGCCGAAATGGGCCCGTACATGGCCTGGGAAATCCCGGCCTGCGTGTGGGCCGCCAACAGCAGCTATGACCATGTGGCACGCCGCGTGGCGCTTGACCGGGTGCTGGCGGGCCGCAAGGAGCCGGACTGGCTGGCGGCGCGGGAAGGGCGCGTGAAGGCGTCCACTTTCGAGCCGGACGGCTTGCGCCGGGCAACGGGCCGCTGAAAACCATACAGACAATAACGGAGACGGGAATGAAAGTGCGTGAGAGTGCGCAAAAGCGCATGGTCAGGACGCTGGCTTGCTCGGCGGTGCTGGCTGCAATGGGAAATGGGCCGGCCAAGGCCGCCCAATGGTCGCTGGAAAACGGCTGGATTGTGAATTTCGATTCCACGGCATCGTTCGGCGTAGCCGTGCGTACGTCGAAACCGAAGTGCGGCTTGATCGGCAATGATAATGGCGGTTGTGTGGGTGACGCAGCGACGCCGCTGCAAACGAGCAATCCGTCGGCGTTCTTCATGAACCTGGACACCCTGCGTCTGAACCAGGATGACGGCAACCTGAATTTCAGGCGCGGGCAGGTGGCGTCGGCCAATCTGCAATATACGGCGGATCTGTTCGTGCGCGCCAGCGATGGCTGGAGCGGCCTGCTGCGCGGCGTGGTCAACACGGACTTCAGGGCTGGCCATACGCGCACGCCGCTCGATCCGGTCGCGAAGGATTTCGCGGACGGCAATCCGCGCTGGCTTGACGCCTACATCAACAAGAAATTCGATATCGCCGGCAAGGAAGCGCGCATCCGCGTCGGCAACCAGGTGCTGAGCTGGGGCGAAAACCTGTTCATCACCGGCGGCATCAATTCGATCAATCCCCTGTACCTGCCGGCTGCGCACCAGCCAGGCACGCCGCTCAAGACCCTGTTCATTCCTTCGCCCATGGTGTCGGCCAGTTTCGCGCTCGCACCGGGGCTGGGTGTCGAAGGCTATTACCAGTGGAAGTGGAACAGCTTTGCCTTCGATGCGCCGGGCACTTTCTTCTCGACCAGCGATTTCCTCGGCAGGGGCGGGCGTGGCCTGTATCTGCCGGCCTCTCTCATGCAAATGATTGGCGCCCCGGCCGACATGAACCTCATCCCGCGCGGGGCCGACCGCATGCCGAAAAACGGCCAGGGCGGCGCCGCCCTGCGCTACCAGTTCCCCGACAGCGGCAATGAGTTGGGCATTTACTACTATCGCTACAACGACAAGGTGCCCTTCGTGAGCTACCAGGTGACTGGTGCGGCGAGCAATCCATTTGGCTGGGAGGCGGCGCTCGATTACGGCAGGAACCGCCAGCTGTTCGGCGTGTCGTATAACTTCCAGGCAGGGGAGTGGGCCATCGGCACCGAGCTGTCCTACCGCCCAAGGGACGGTGTGGCGATCGACCCGAGCGCCGTCATCGATCCCGCCAACCGCCATTACTGCAATGCGCTGGCCGATTTCACGGTTGCGCCGCTGGGCCACCGCTGCCAGGGCTGGGTCGACACCCCAACACTACCAGTGGCATCTGACCGGCATCCACATCCTGTCGCCATCGGGTTCGCTGGGTGGCCTGCTGCATGCGCTGGGCGCCAGCGAGGGGACCATCACCGCTGAAACGGCTGTCGCCTATTACCCGAAGCTGAAGTTCGGCCAGGACATTCCTTATGCCGCGACAGCCGACTACAGGCTGCCGACGAAAGCTTCATGGGGCATGGTGGTCGCGGCCGGGCTGACCTATCCCAATATCTTCGGCACGCGGGCCTCACTGTCGCCGGATATCGCGGTGTCGCAGGGCTTGTCCGGTATTTCGGCGACGGCGACGCCGGGCTTCGTCAAAGGCGCGGGCGCTGTGGTCCTTGGCGCAACCCTCGACTTCAAGACCAAGCCTGAAACGAAGCTGCGCGTCGACATTACGCAGAACTGGGGCGGTGGTGCGAGCAACCTGCTGCGCGACCGCAATTTCATGTCCGTCAGCCTTAGTTCCTCGTTCTGATCATGCTCAATCTGATTTCACGCCTGGAAAAGGCGCTGTTCGGGCAGCGCGGCAAATTCCTGCTGGCGCTGGCGGTATTTACTGCGCTGATGGGAATGCTGGCGACCAGGCTCCATCTCGAGGCAGGCTTCGAGAAGCAGATGCCGCAAGGCCACGAGTACATCCAGACTTTCGACAAGTACCGTGACCAGCTCTTTGGTGCAAACCGGCTGACCATCGCCGTCCATGCGCGGCAGGGCGATATCTGGAATGCGCAGGCCCTGGCTCAGGTGCTCCGCGTTACCGAAGCGCTTACCTATCTGCCCGGCGTTGACCGCACCAGCGTCACTTCGCTGTGGACGCCCAATGTCTTCTTCACTGAAATCACGGAAGATGGCTTCCAGGCCGAACCCGTGGCGGGCGGCGATATCGTGCCGGCGAAACTGTCGGCCGACGTCATCGCGAAAATGCGCCAGCGCGCCACGGCCGGCGGCCATATCGGCACGCTGGTGGCGCGCGACCAGACCAGCGCGCTGATTACGGCCGGGCTGGTGGACATCGATCCGCGCACAGGGAAAAAACTCGACTACATCGAGTTCAACCGCCTGCTCGAAGACAAGATCCGCCGCCAGTTCGAGAACGCAAAGGTGGAGATCGAGATCATCGGATTCGCCAAGCAGATCGGCGATATCGCCGACCGCTCGGACGAGGTGACGCGCTTCTTTGCCATTGCCTTCCTGCTGACGGCGGGCGCGGTCTACTGGTACTGCCGTTCGATTCGCCTGACCCTGCTGCCGCTGGCATGTTCTCTGACGTCGCTGGTATGGCAATTCGGCACGCTGCACCTGCTTGGCTTCGGGCTCGATCCGCTCGCAATCCTGGTGCCCTTCCTGGTGTTCGCAATCGGCGTGTCGCACGGCATCCAGCAGATCAACTTCATCGTCCGCGAAGTGGCGCAGGGCACGGATTCCGTGGTGGCGGCGCGGCGCAGCTTCACCCGGCTTGCTGATTCCCGGCACGCTGGCATTGATTACGGCGTTCGTGAGCTTCGTTACCCTGACGCTGATCCCGATTCCCATGATCCGGGAGCTGGCCATTACGGCGGCAATTGGGGTGGGCTACAAGATCCTCACCAATCTGATGATGCTGCCGGTCGCGGCTTCGTACTTCCACTTCACCCCGGAGTTTGCAAGGAAAGCGCTGGCGCGCCGCGAGCGCCACGGCGCCTGGCTGGGCGTGCTGGCGCGCATCGCGCAGCCGCGCAATGCCCTGCTGGTCACGCTGGCAGGCGCACTGCTGTTCGGCCTCGCATTCTTGCAAAGCCAGGGCCGCCATGTCGGCAGCCTGCAGGGCGGGGCGCCGGAACTGCGCGCCGATTCGCGCTACAACCAGGATGCCGCCGCGATTGTCGACCGTTTCGACGTAGGGCTGGACTGGCTCACCGTGGTTTTCGAAGCCACGCCGCAGCATCCCGGAGGAGTGTGCTCGCGGGCAGACCAACTACTGTTCGTGGACGATTTCGAATGGCAGATGCGTAGCGTGCCGGGCGTGGTATCCACCGATTCGCTGGCCGGCCAGCTCAAGCTCTATAACGCCGGTCTGAACGAAGGCAATCCGAAGATGGCTACGGTCACGCGTGACCCGCACGGCTTGGGTTCACAATTCCAGGGCGTGAACAACCGGATCGCCGGCCTGTCGTCCAATGACTGCCGCGTGCAGGGCGTGAACCTCTACCTGCCGGACCATCGCGCTACCACCATCAAGAGCGTGGTTGCGGCAGTCAAGGACTTCCGCGCATCCAACCATCTCGACGGCGTGGCCGTGCGCCTTGCCAGCGGCAACGCTGGCGTGCAGGCAGCCACCAATGAGGTGCTGGAGGCCAGCGAGGCGCCGATGATGGCGTATGTGTATGCCGCCATCCTGATCCTGGTCTTCCTCGCCTACCGCGACTGGCGTGCCATGGCGGCCTGCTGCCTGCCGCTGACGGTGGCGACCTGGATCGGCTACTGGTTCATGAAGGAGCTGGAGATTGGCCTGACCGTAGCGACCTTGCCGGTGATGGTGCTGGCTGTCGGCATCGGCGTCGACTACGCGTTCTACATCTACAACCGCCTGCAGGTACAGCTGTCGCATGGCCTGGCCTTTACGCAGGCACTGGAGCGGGCGCTGAAGGAAACCGGACTGGCAACGGTGTTCACCGCAATCACGCTGGCCATCGGCGTGGCCACCTGGACCTTCTCAAGCCTGAAGTTCCAGGCCGACATGGGTGCGCTGCTGACGTTCATGTTCCTGGTGAATATGGTCACGGCGATCACGCTGCTGCCGGCATTCGCTGCGGCGCTTGAGTGGCTCATTCCGCGCCGTGGTCCGGTGCGCATGCCCGCCATTTTGCAACACTGAAGGAGCCGCAATGCGCTTACCTAAAATTCTCTCTGCTTTTCTGCTTGTCGCCTGCGGGGCGACAGCAGCCGGAACGCCGCCTGCACCGCACTGGCCAACCATTGCGCTCGCCACTCGCATGGCCACTACGGAGGGCGTCCCCCTGCTCGCTGCAGCGCGCGCCGGCAATCGTGTGGTGGCCGTCGGCGATCACGGCGCCGTGCTGCTGTCCGACGATGGCGCCACTTTCCGGCAGGCGAAATCGGTGCCGGCGCGTTCGACGCTGACTTCCGTGATCTTCGTCGACGGGCAGCAGGGTTATGCGGCGGGCCACGATGGCGTGGTGCTCGGCACCCTCGACGGCGGTGAAACCTGGACGCTGCTGCGCGCCGCAGCGGGCCGCGAGCAGCCGATCCTGTCGCTGCATTTCGACAGCCTGGCGCATGGCATCGCGATCGGCCTGTACGGCTGGGCCATCGAAACGCGGGATGGCGGCCACACCTGGAGTGAGCTTCGTATCGCCAATGGCGACGATGCCGACCGCCATTTGCTACACATCTTCGCATCCGGCGCCGGGACGCTGTTCATTGCAGGCGAGGCCGGCGCCATCTTCCGCTCGTCCGACGGTGGCAAGTCCTGGCAGCCGCTGTCGACCGGGAACAAGGGCTCGCTGTGGTACGGACGCGCACTTGCCGACGGCACGCTGCTGGTGTGCGGCATGCGCGGCCACCTTTATCGCAGCAGCGACGATGGCCAGACCTGGCAGGCCGTCCAGTCGCACACCACCCAGTCCCTGACCGGTATCGCGGAGCAGGCCGATGGCAGCGTTGTCGTCGTCGGCATGGCTGGCACGGTATTGCGCAGCACCGATAGCGGCCGTTCCTTCACGCTCTCCGAACGTCCCGGGCGCGAGCCGCTGACAGCGGTGCTCGGAGGCGAAGCCAAGCCGCTGCTGCTGTCGATGGCAGGACAAGTGAGGTAGAAATGGAAAGCAACAAAGAAGAGAATGGCGTGCGCCTGGCGCGCAACCGCCGCGGCTTCCTGGGCCTGGCCGCCACCGCAACTGCCGCGATGGCAGGCGTGGCGGCAGCGCAAGGAACCCGGGGTGCGGCCGGTTTCGCCAAGGCGGGGGCCGCCGGCGGTGTGCTCGATGTCGCCATTATCGGCGCCGGCCTGGCCGGCCTGACGGCTGCACGGGACTTGCAGCGCGCGGGCTGCGAATCATTTGTCGTGCTGGAAGCGCGTGACCGCGTGGGCGGCCGTACGCTGAACCATGATCTCGGCAACGGCTATTTCTCGGAAGCGGGCGGCCAGTGGATCGGGCCTGGCCAGACCGCGATCCTGGACCTGTGCCGCGAACTTAACGTCGGCACGTTCCCGACCTGGTGGCAGGGCAAGACCACAATGCTGGCGGGTGGCGCACGCGCCACTGCGGAAAGCGACGGCGGTTTCGGCACCGATGCGAAGCTGCGGCACGAACTGGAGGAGCTGGCGAAACTGGTCCCGTGCGGCGCGCCGTGGAAATCGCCGCGTGCGGCCGAATTCGATGCGATGTCCTTCGGCGACTGGCTCGCCAGGAAGAAGCTGTCGCCGGAGGACCAGTTCAGCTGGACGCTCGGCGCGACCCTGACCACGGGCGCCACACCGGGAAAAATCTCGCTGCTGCATTATCTCGGCCTGATCAACTCTGCCGGCTGCAATTACGAGCGGCTGGAAGCCATCAAGGGCGGTGCGCAGGAAACGCGCATTGCCGGCGGTGCGCAGGTCCTTTCGACCAGGATGGCTGAAGGGCTGGCCGGCAAGGTGCGCCTGTCGTCTCCCGTGCTGCGTATCGAAAACTGGAAGAGCGGACCGGCCGCCATTCACACGCCGGGTGGCGTGATCCGCGCGCGCAGCGTGATCGTCGCATTGTCGCCGGCGCTGTGCCACCAGATTGCCTTTGACCCTCCGCTGCCGGAGCGCCGCCGTGAAATGCAGCGCCGCTGGCCTGCATTCGCACCGATGCGCAAGACAGCGCACGTCTACAAGAAGGCGTTCTGGCGCGAGAAAGGCTTGAACGGCTGGGTGGTGCAGGCCAAAGGCCCCGTGTTGTGGGCTTACGACAATTCGCCGCAAGACCTGTCATTCGGCGTGATCAACGCCTTCGTCAGCAGCGCCGGCCTGCCTGCCGATCCGAAGGCAGCCAGTGTCGAACTGTCGCGCATCTATGCCGAGGCGCTGGGTGAGGAAGCCCTGCATCCGGTTGCCTGCCACGACCATGACTGGGCCAAGGCGGACCGCTGGTCGCTCACCTGCACCTCGCCCATCCCGCCCGGCTTCCTCACGCGCTTTGGCGATGTCCTGCATCCGCCGATCGGGCGCCTGATCTGGTCCGGCACGGAAACGGCGGACATCTGGGCCACGTCCATGGATGGCGCGGTGCGGTCCGGGCACAAGGCAGCCCTGCAGGCACTGCATGCGGTGGCGCCAAAGACTGAACAATCATAAGACTGAAGGAAACAAGATGGATAAGGAATCGAATCGGGACGAGGGCCAGGCCGGGCCCGTGCTGACGCGGCGGGGATTTCTTGGCGTGGCCGCCGCTGCCACGGCCGCCACTGCGGGCTTTGCGGCGGGAGCACGCGCGGCGACCCCGGGGAAGGACGCAAAGGGCGACGGTGGCGTGCTGGAAGTCGCCATCATCGGCGCCGGCCTGGCCGGACTGACCGCGGCGCGCGACCTGCAGCGCTCGGGCTGCGACTCGTTCATTGTGCTGGAAGCGCGCAACCGCGTCGGCGGACGCACGCTCAATCACGACCTGGGCAAAGGCTATTTCACGGAAGCGGGCGGCCAGTGGATCGGTCCGGGCCAGACCGCCATCGCCGACCTGGCGCGCGAACTGGGAGTCGGCACCTTCCCGAATCTTTGGCAGGGCAAGATGTCCATGGTCTCGGGCGGAGCGTGCGCCAGGATTGAATCCAAAGGTGGCTTCGACACTGATCCCCGGCTGACGCACGAACTGGAGGAAATGGCGAAGCTGGTGCCGAGCGGGGCGCCGTGGAAGTCGCCGCGCGCTGCGGAATTCGACGCCATGTCGCTGGGCGAATGGCTCGCCAAGAAGAATATTCCGCCGGAAGAGCAGATTGGCTGGGCGACGGGTATCGCGCTGTCGGGTGGGACGGCGCCCGCGCGGCTCTCGCTGCTGCACTGGCTGTCGATGATCAATTCCGCCGACAACATCTACGAGCGGCTGGAAGCGGTGAAGGAGGGTGCTCAGGAGACCCGGATTTCCGGTGGCTCCCAGATCCTCTCCATCAAGATGGCGCAGGCGCTGGGCGACAAGGTGCGCCTCAATTGGCCCGTGCTGCGCATCGAAAACTGGCAGGACGGACCGGTCGCCATTCACACGCCGAATGGGGTGATCCGGGCGCGCAATGTGATCGTGGCGCTGTCCCCGCCGCTGTGCAACCAGATTACTTTCGACCCGCCGCTTCCGCCCAGGCGCCGGGAAATGCAGCGGCGCTGGCCGAGCTTTGCGCCAGCACGCAAGACCGCGCACGTCTACAAGAAGGCGTTCTGGCGCGACAAGGGCTTGAACGGCTGGATCTTCCAGCCCAAGGGGCCTGTGCTGTGGGCTTACGACAATTCGCCGGAAGACGCGTCCTTTGGCGTGATCAATGCTTTCGTCAATGTGAGCGCCTTGCCATCCGACCCCAAGGCGGCGGAGGTGGAACTGTCGCGCATCTACGCGCAGGCCCTCGGCGACGAGGCACTTCATCCGGTCGCTTACTACGACCATGACTGGGGCAAGGCCGACCGCTGGACACTGACCTGCATTTCGCCCATGCCGCCGGGATTCCTGACGACCTACGGCGAAGCCTTGCATCCGCCAGCCGGCCGCCTGATCTGGTCGGGAACGGAAACCGCGGATATCTGGGCCGGCTATATGGATGGCGCCGTGCGCTCCGGCCACAAGGCTGCGCTGAATGCGTTGCACGCAATGAATGAAAGGAGGGCATGATGAGTGCCGAAAAAAAGCCACGCAGCCGTGGCAAAGGGATGCTTGTGATGTCGGGCTGGCTGTTGCTGGCGGCTGCAGGCGTGGCGGGCGTCGCCTATGGACCTGAACTTGTGGGCCTGTATCAGCTGGGCCGGCAGATCGAAACGATTGCGCAGGAGGACAATCTCCTGGGCGGGACCTGGCCGCGCCATAGCGATGCCTGCATGTACTGCCACGGCTTCGAAGGAAATTCCCGCTCCCAGGTCTATCCGCGTCTCGCGGGCCAGCCGGAAGCTTACCTGCGCAAGCAACTGAAGGACTTTGCCGGCGGCGAGCGCAGCGACCCAACCATGACGCCCATGGCGCTCAGCATGTCCGAGCGCGAAATGGAATCGCTGGTATCGCATTTTTCGAAGATGAAGCCTGCCCCGAACGCGACCTTCCAGGGCGACCGCGAACGCCTGGCTCGCGGCGAGGCGCTGGCCAAAGCCGGCAACTGCGTGGCCTGTCACGGCCAGCAGCTGGAAGGGCAGGGCGAATTCCCTCGCATTGCCGGGCAGGGTTACGACTACCTGCGCGATCAGCTCATGCACTTCAAGAGCGGCGTCCGGCGCGACTCAACAGGCGCGATGCAGGCTGTTACAAGCCAGCTTTCACAACAGGACATCGAGGACGTGGCGCAATACGCCGCCAGCCGGTGACCAGGTAATTCAAATCGGACCGGGTGGGCGCCGTAAAGACCCACCGCAATCAAATTAAAACTCAAGGAGATACAAAATGGCTAAGCATCCTGTTGTCGTCTACGGCGCGAGCGGTTACACCGGCATGTTGATCATGGACTGGCTGATTGACCAGGCCATCCCATTCACCGCAGTAGGGCGTAACGCCGGACGCGTGAAGGAGCTCATGGCGCAGCGCGTGGTGCGCCTGGAATCGGCTGAATACGAAATCCTCGAAGCGGAGCACGATGTCGAATCGCTGACGAAAGCCTTCCAGGGTGCGAAGGTGGTTTGCAATACTGTTGGCCCCTTCATCAATTCCGGCCTGGTCGCGGTCGAGGCCTCGCTCAAGGCGGGATGCCATTACCTGGACACCACTGGCGAGCAGGCCTACATCCGCCAGGTGCGCGACCAGTTCGGCGAGCTGTATCGCCAGGCCGGCCTGCTGGTATCGCCGTCGAATGCCTATATGTACACCTTTGCTGAAATTGCCGCCGAACTGGCGTTGGAAACGCACGGTGTCGATGCCCTGGAAACCGCGACCCTGTGCCGTGGCCCGCGTGGCGGCGCCGGCATCAGCGTAGGCTCCACCGCCACCATTTTCGAGGGCTATCGCCACGAATCCTGCTTCCTGTGGGAGAAAAAGCTGGTGCCGCACGCGGCCGATGCCTCGTTCAGCGTGGTCGATCCTGCCTTCATGCAGCCGGTATTCAGCCTGCCGTGGGGCGGCACCTCGCTGCCGGTCTATTTCGAGCGCGATTCGCGCGTGCGCAGCTGCATTTCCAGCGTAGGCTTCTACGACAACAACGCCATGCAAATGGTCCATGCCCTCGGCAAGAAATGGGAAGCAGAGTACAAGAACCTGCCACGCGAGCAGCAGGACGCCGTGCTCAAACAGATCGTTGACTCCACCACGCCCGCGATGCCGCCGCGCGAACGCACCACCGTGCAGCGCACCGTCGATTTCGCCATCGGGCGCGGTAGCTGGCCTCCGTGCGCGCCACCCTGCACGGCACCACGCCATACATCTCCACTGGCGCAATCCACGCGGCCGGCGCCATCAAGCTGCTGGACAACGACGCCGCGACCGTGGGCTTTGCCTCGGGTTCAAAGGCCTTTGGCCATCGCTACCTGCTCGGCTTCCTCGAACAGCGCGGCCTGGCGCGTGCAACCATAACCCACCTGTAATCGGGGAACGAAGATGGCTATCATTGATTTCTTCGACCGTGGCTGGCGCATCAATCCCGCCGGCGTCGCCTACATCCAGGACGAGCGCAGTTACACGTTCCAGGAAACGGGCGAGCTTTCCTGCCGTATCGCCAACGCGCTGGTCGCGGCAGGCTTCGGCAAGGAGGCCAAGGGCGCTGTATGGTCCGACAACGACGTTACCGGCTGGACTTGCACGCTTGGCCTGTGGCGTGCAGGCATGACCTATATCCCGGTCAACGGCCGCAACGTCGCCGAGGAAAACCAGTACGTCCTGGACTTTTTCGACTGCGAGGTGCTCTTCTTCCAGCAGGCGTTCGCGCCCGTGCTTGAAACACTGCGTTCGCAGTTGCCCAAGGTGAAGCAGTGGGTTTGCCTGGACGGCAGCCTGCCGTGGGCGCCATCCCTGCCGCAGTGGTGCGAAGGCCAGCCGTCCACGGCGCCGGTGGTCGATATCGGCATGGAGGCGATGGCCACGCTGTCGGCCACAGGCGGCACCACCGGCAAGCCAAAGGGCGTGATGAACACGCACCGTGCTTACCAGACTTACTTCGCGCAGTTCATGATGGCTTTCCCTTACAAAGGCGACCGCCCGGTGAACCTGGCCGCGGCGCCCATGACGCATACGGCGGGCATGCTGTCGCTGCCATGCACGGCGCAGGGAGGAACAGTGGTGGTCGTCGCCAAACCCGATCCGGCATCGGTGCTGGGGGCGATCGCGAAGCATGGGGTGACCGAACTGTTCCTGCCGCCTACCGTGATTTACCGCCTGCTGGACATTCCCGGCATCGAGAAGCTGAAGTTCCCGTCGCTGAAATGCTTCCTGTATGGCGCGGCGCCAATGTCCGTCGAAAAGCTCAAGCGCGCCATCGAGGTATTCGGCCCCGTGATGGCCGGCGGCTATGGCCAGACGGAAGCGCCGGCGTCGATTTCCTACCTGCCGCCGGAAGCTCACATGGTGGACGGCAAGCCCGCGCCGGATCAGCGGCTTGCCTCCGTTGGCCGGCCCAATCCGCTGATCCGGGTGGAAATCATGAACGAGCGCAATGAGATCCTGCCGGTAGGCGGCAGCGGCGAAATCTGCGTGCGCGGCGACCTGGTAATGAAGGGCTATTACAAGGCGCCGGACAAGACCGCCGAGACCATCATCGACGGCTGGCTGCATACCGGCGACATCGGTCATCTGGATGCCGAGGGCTACCTGCACATCACGGACCGCAAGAAGGACATGATTATCTCCGGTGGTTTCAACGTCTACCCAAGCGAGATCGAACAGGTGATCTGGGCGCATCCGGCCGTGCGGGATTGCGCGGTCATCGGCGTGCCTGACGAGAAGTGGGGCGAGGCCGTGAAGGCGGTCGTCGAGCTGAACGCCGGCCACGGCGTGGACGCTGACGAACTGATTGGCTTGTGCAAGCAGAAGCTCGGGTCGATCAAGGCGCCCAAGAGCATTGACTTCGTGACCGCGCTGCCGCGCAGCCCCGTGGGCAAGGTGCTCAAGAAGGACTTGCGCGAGCAGTATTGGCAAGGTGTCGAACGCAGGATCTGAGAGGTAAGCATGAGCAATATCTATATCGCTGGCATCGCCATGACGGTTTTCGGCCGCCACTCGATGCGCAGTGTCGAGAGCCTGGCGGATGAGGCGCTACGCGGCGCCTTGGTTGATGCGGGCTGCAATGCAGGTGATATCGGGGCCGCGTACTACTCCGGCATCACGAATGGGGCTTTGCAGGGACAGCTGTCGATTCCCGGCCAGGTGGTGTTCAGCAAGATCGGCATCGAAGGCATACCCGTGTTCAACGTGGAAAATGCCTGCGCTTCCGGCAGCAGCGCCGTACACCTGGCGGTGCAAAGCCTGAAAGCTGGCGCCTGCGACGTTGCGCTGGCCCTGGGGGCGGAAAAGATGGTTGTCCCCGACAAGGCCCGCTCCTTCGCGCTGTTCGAGGCGGGATGGGACGTTTCGCGCGTCGAGGAAAACTTCGCGACGCTGGCCGCGCTGGGCGAAGGCATCGAGCCGCCGCCCGGATCGGAATCGGACAAGCCCTACAGCCGTTTCATGAAGATTTACGCTGCGCTGTGCCGGTATCACATGGCGACATACGGCACGACGCAGCGGCAGATTGCGGCTGTCTCGGCCAAGAACCACCAGCATTCGGTGCACAACCCGTATGCGCAATTCCGCCAGTCCTTCACGATCGATGAAGTGCTGGCCGCAGCGCCGATCTCCTACCCGATCACATTGCCCATGTGCGCGCCGCTGTCGGATGGTGCGGCCGCGGCGATCCTCTGCACCGAGGAAGGCTTGCGCCGTATCGGCGCCGACCGCAAGCGCTGCATCCGCGTGGCGGCCAGTGTGATCCGGAGTTTCACACACCGGCGCCTGGACGAGCCGGAAAAGAATATCGGCCGTCTCGCGGCACTGCAGGCATACGAGTTAGCCGGGCTCGGGCCGCAGGACATGGACGTCGCCGAAGTCCACGACGCATCGGCGATGGGTGAAATCATCCAGGCCGAGAACCTGGGGCTGGTGAAGCTGGGTGAGGGCGGCCCGGCGGCGGAGCGCGGCGAATTCACACTGGGCGGCCGCATCCCGATCAACACTTCCGGCGGACTGGAGTCGAAAGGTCACCCCCTGGGCGCAACCGGCATCGGGCAGTTGTACGAACTGGTGACGCAATTGCGCGGCGAAGCGGGCAAGCGCCAGGTCGAAGGCGCGCGCCACGCCATCCAGGAAAACGGCGGAGGCCTTCTGGGGCTGGAAGAAGCGGCCCTCGCCATCCACATTCTGAGCAAGGATTGATCATGACGCAGCAAAATCCCTATCGCCCCATCGGAGGCTGGGTCGAGCAGCCGGCGGATCTGCAAGCACCGCTGGATGCACATGTCAGTGCCGACGCCGTGGTCGTAGGGGCAGGCTTTGCCGGCCTGTCGACCGCACTGGAGCTCAGCGCGCGCGGAGCGAAGGTAGCCGTGATCGAACGCGATTTCGCCGGCTTCGGGGCAAGTGGACGCAATGCCGGCTATCTCGCCGGCAGCATGGGGATCGAGTTTGACCTGTTCCTCAAGCGTATTGGCCACGAGCGCGCCCGGCGGATCGTTGAATTCTACGACGAGGGCGTGACCTATGTGGAAGGCAAGTTGCGCGAATACGGCATCGATTGCGACTACGTCAATTCAGGCATCATCCGCGCCGGCGTCCATCAGTCGCAGGAGCGCAAGCTGCGCAAAGCTGCCAAAACGGGCCTGGAGCTAGGAAGCCACACCGAGTTCCTGGATTCGTCGACAATGCGCGCACGCGGCATTCCGCCGGCATTCCTGTTCGGCTGCTATACCGCGCTTGGCGGCACGCTCGATCCCGGCAAGTATGTGATGGGCCTGCGGCGCGCGGCATTGCAGGCCGGCGTGAAGTTATACGAGAACTCGGCCCTGCATTCCTACAGCGAGGGCAAGACGGTGAAGGCGCAAACCGCGCGCGGCAGCGTCAGTGCGCCTTTCCTGGTGCTCGCCACAAATGCCTATACGCCGCAGCTTGGACTGTTGAAGGATAAAGTGGCTCCAATGCGTGTATCGGCAATCGAGACGGAGCCGCTGAGCGCTGCACAACTGGCGGAACTGGGCTGGCATGGCCGCGAAGGCATCGTGACGCCTCACTGGACCATGGAAAGCTATCGCCTCACCGCACGCAATACGCTGGTGACGACGACCAAGCAGCTTGACTACGTTTATGGCTCGCGCACACCGAACGTGCCCGATCACGCGGCCTATGCCGCGCTGGTGGCAGGCCTGCACGATCGCTTCCCGAACTTGCGCGGTATCGGCATGCGCGCCTGCTGGAGCGGCTACGTGAGCCTGGCCTATGACGCCTTGCCGGTCGCCGGCGCGGGCGGCGCCCACGGCAATGTGCTGTATTCGGCCGGCTGCTCGGGACACGGCGTGGGAACGCAGTCGCTGATTGGCCAGCTGCTGGCCGAGCGGATCTGTGGCAACGAGCATCCATTGCTCGAGGCTTTACGCCACAAGACCCCATCGACCTTGCCGGAGCCGCTGCAATGGTGTGCGCTGAAATCCGCGCTTGCGATTACTGGCCTGCTGGACGCGAACGTGAACCGGAAAGCACGCGGATAGACAACGGTTGTCTCCCATCCTTCGCGGATGGCTTTGGCCCGGCCGATAAGGTGACGCCGGGCCTTTTTTTAGTTCTTCACGAATTTCCGGGAAGGCCGTTCATCGTAATGCGCTTGCGGCGGCCATTTCGTCCGGCGCCACTCTTGCGCTGATTGCCGTTGCCAATCATGGCCGCCGGCGCGTCTGGCGCGTTTTGGCGTGAACCGCTTGAATATAAGGCGCTCGCGCGCGCGGCGGGCTGACGCAGGTCACGGGTGCGTTTTCCGCTATCCGCGCCGCGGGTTGTGCGACGTTCCGCAACGCGCCGCTCGCGCCGTCGCTCTTGCGACGGGCGCTCGGTTTGAGCACTGTCTCCAATCAAGCGCGCTATCGCCGCATTCCGCGCGGTACGGCAGACATCGGCAAGCAGCCATTCTTCACCGCCGGGAAAGCAGAGCCAGACGGCCTTCCACGCATTGCGGTTACCGCTGCCATGAAGGTTGGCAAAGCGCGACGGCGACATCGCATGCTCGCCATACTTGATTTCGCCGCCCTCCACGTGCGCGAAATAATTGTGACCGCCAAAGCTGGCGCGCAACCGGGTTCCATCGGGAAGAAAGACCTGCTTCCATTGGTATCCCGTCCCGGAAGCTGCCGCTGGCTGGGCCTGGGCGGCCGCTGCCGGCCGTACATAATTGCGTATGGCCTCGCAAATGAACGGCTCCAGGGATAAAGAATCCGACCAGCATTGGCCGGTGAATTCGCCCAAGGCTTCAAGTACGTCGCTGGGCACGCGGATCGGGTAATGGAGCTTAGACATGGTGGGTCTCCGAAAGTCGGTTTTTACTAAGCGGTACTACTTCCTTCTAAGGCCTGCTAGAACGCCCTGGCTGTTACTAAAATTGCGATTCAGAACGCGAATCGGCACTAAATGTTTGTGGCCTCTGTGTTCATTGGAGTGGGGCAGCGAGAATTAGTTTCCCTAATAGAGCAAACTCCGACAAAATAGCGACGACCCGCGCGAAGTAGTAAGGGATATCGCGTTTTAGTAAAAACCGAAAAATCAAGTCCCCCTCCCTAAACGCGCAGTGCGAGTGTGGCGTGATGATGGGAGAGCCTGCTGGCGTTTCCGGGGCATCCGTGAAGCACCTTTTTTTTGACCATTTGCCTCGCCACTGGCCAATATTCGGCGCAAGTTTGGCAGTTTTGGGCCTAGGTATCGCGGGTCATGCTTTCTATACTCGATTGCATGAGCAGAGAGAAAATTCGCAGCCTGAAGCGCGACGTCGCAATGCGTGGCGATGGCACAGCCATGCTGACATTGTTGGAACGTTCGATACGCTTCGGCCACCGCAAGCTGGCCTTGCTGCGCTGCCTGCAGGCCGAGCGCATGGGACTTCGCATCGAGGCCGAAGCCCTGCGCTACTGCCAGCAGGTTGCCGACAGCATGTCGCGCGAGGAACTGGAGCGGCTGCTGGGGGGCGCTTAAGGGGCCGTATGGCCACAATCGCCGCCGGATCTGGCCTGCTGCCGGAAGGCCGCGGGACTGGCGCCGGTCCATTTCTTGAAGGCGCGCTGGAAGCCGCTGGCTTCCGAGAAGCCCAGCTCATACGCCACCTCCGCCATGCTCTTGGTGCTGTTGCGGAGACAGCTCACCGCCATATCGCAGCGCAGCTGGTCCTTGATGGCCTGGAAGGACTGGCCTTCGTCTCCCAGCCGCCGCCGCAGTGTGGACGGCGTCAGGTTCAGCTTGCGCGCAAAGGATTCGAAGTCCGGCCACTCGGCGCTGTCCGTGCTGCGCAGTTGGCGCCGTATGCGCGCCGCCAGCCCGCTGCTGTTCTTGTACTTGACGACGATATTGGCGGGCGCTTCGCGCAGGAAGTCCCTCACGCTGCGCTCGTCCTGGATCACCGGCAGGGCAAGGCAGGAGCGGTCGAAGGCGAGGGTGGTGCTCTCCTGGCCGAAGCGCAGCTGCTCCGAATACATGCGCGGATATTCTGCGCTGCGCGACGGCTCCGGATAGGAGAACGTGGCAGCCAGCACCGGTATGCGCCGCCCCACCAGCCAGCAGGCCAGTCCATGCTGCATCATCAGCAGCGTCTCGTAGCCCAGGATGGGCGGCGCCGCCGCGCTGCGGCCGTTGCGTATCGCGAGCCGCACTTGGCGTTCGTCGCCTTCCAGGCTGCAGAGGAAATCGTCCAGCAAGAGGTTGAAGAAGCGTACCATGCGCTGCAAGGCCTGCTCCAGCGTAGCGCAGGACACCAGGCTTTGCGCCAGCATCGCAAAACTGCCAACCTTCATGCGGCGCGAATCCTGGCCGAACAATTCGTCGTCCAGCACACGGGCAACGGCCAGCCACAGGGCGCTGAATTGCTGCGGGCTGACCCGGTCCTGTTGCAGCAGCGCCGGCGGCAGGCCAGCGTCGCGCAACAGGGTACCGGCATTGAGGCCGCGCGCCAGCACCGGTTCCAGCGCGGAGTGGACGAAATAAAGGGAAACGCTGCCGTCTTCCATGGTTGCCTATCCTGTTCAGCAATGTACTCGACGGTTAACATATTACTCCGGATTTGCGGATTGACAACCGACTAGTCGGTCGAATAAACTGAAGCAAAGCCACCAACAGACTGGAGCGGTTCATGGATGTCGATCATTCGGGTAACGCAGTAGGGCAGCGGCGCTATATCCTGTTCCTGCTGTTTCTGGTTTCGGTGCTGAGCTATATCGACCGCACCATCCTCTCCATCCTGCAGGTGCCGATCAAGGCCGACCTTGGCCTGTCCGACGCGCAGCTTGGGGCGCTGACCGGCCTGTCGTTTGCGCTGTTCTACGCCACGCTGGCATTGCCGATCGCGCGCCTGGCCGACCGCACGGTGCGCAAGCGCCTGGTGGCCGGCTCGCTCGCAATCTGGAGCGGCATGACGGCGCTCACGGGGCTGGCGACAAACTTCGCGGGGCTGGTGTTCTTCCGCATCGGCGTCGCGGTGGGAGAGGCCGGCAGCATCCCGGCCACCCACTCGATGATTGCCGATATCTATCCGCCCAAATCGCGCGCCACGGCGCTGGCGTTCTGGGGCTTGTCGCTGCCGGCCGGGCTGATGCTCGGTTATTCGGCGTCCGGCGCGCTGGAGCAGGCTGTCGGATGGCGATGGGCTTTCTTCATCATCGGACTGGCCGGCCTGATACTGGCGCCGATCGTGTGGCTGACGATGCGCGAACCCGTGCGTGGCCGCTACGACCCGTCCCCGGCGCTAAACGAGGCGCCGCCGACGATGGCGGCCGCGGTGCGCCACCTGTGGGGCATACGCACCTTCCGCTACCTGACGGCGGCCGGCGCCCTGCATGCCTTTGCCTGGTATTCGGTCAATGCCTGGAGCGCCCCCTTCTATGTGCGGGTGCACGGCATGACGCTGGGCCAGGCTTCGTACTACCTGGCGGTGCTGAATGGCGTGGGCAGCGCGCTGGGCATGTACCTGGGCGGGCGGCTGGCGGACTATTACGGCAGCCGCGATGCGCGCGCGCGGCCGCGCGTGGTGGCGGTGGCGCTGGCTGTGATGGTGCCCTGCGCGCTGCTGCAGTACCTGGCCGATTCCTCGGCGCTGTCGATCGCGATGGGCGCCGTCTCGCTGACGATGATGCTGGTGTACTACGGGCCCATTATCGCTATTGCGCAGATGCTGGTGCCGGCCAATATGCGCGCTTTTACCTCGGCCGTGCTGATGCTGGTACTGAACCTGTTCGGACTTGGACTTGGCCCGCTGGTGACGGGCTACCTGAGCGATATGCTGGTGAGCCACTATGGCCTGGCGGCCGACTCGCTGCGCTACGCGATCAGTTTTTCCGTGCTGTTCTCGGGAGCGGCGGCCTGGCTGTTCTGGCGCGCCGGCGCCTCGCTGCCGGGGGAAATGCTGCAGGAGAGCGGCCGCGCTGCGCCGGCCGCCATCCGCGCGCAGGCCTAAGCCCGTTTATCGCAAGCCCAGGACCTGGCCCGCAATGATGCCGCGCTGGATTTCGTTGGAGCCGCCATAGATCGACGCGGCGCGCGAATTCAGATAGCGCGGCATGCAGGTGGCGTCGAATTCGTCGGTGCCGCCGTCGCCATCGGGTGCGGCGCCACCCAGTGCACGGTAGCCGGGGATTTCCATGGCTGCCTGAGCGACATCCTGTTCCAGGTCGGTCGATACCAGCTTGAGCACCGATGATTCCTTGCCCGGTGGCTGTCCGGCCGCCATCGACGACATCACCCGCAATTCCGTCATTTCCAGCGCTTCCAGCCGGATCTCCAGCCGCGCCAGCCGGTGGCGCACGGCGCTCGACGGTGCGGCGCCGCAGCGCTCTTTCAGGTGCTCCAGCTCGCGCCGGATCATGCCCGATGCGGAAGCGCCGCCGCGCTCCAGTTGCAGCAGGAACTTGGCGTACTCCCAGCCCTTGCCCTCCACGCCGACCAGGTTTTCAAGCGGCACTTTTACGTCATCGAAGAACACCTGGTTCACTTCATGGTCGCCGCCGATGGTGACGATCGGATCGACCCGGATGCCGGGCGATTTCATGTCGATCAGCAGGAAGCTGATGCCCGCCTGCGCCCTGGCGCCGGGATCGGTGCGCACGATGCAGAAGATCCAGTCGGCCCAGTGCGCGTGCGTCGTCCAGATCTTGCTGCCGTTGACGAGATAGACCCCATCGCGCTTCTCGGCCCGGCACTGCAGGGAAGCGAGGTCGGAGCCGGCCCCGGGCTCGGAGAAACCCTGCGCCCAGTAATGCTCACCGCTGAGGATACGCGGCAGGAAAGTCTGCTGCTGCCACGCGTTGCCAAAGGTGAAAATCACCGGCACCCACATAGCGCAATCCCATCGGGATCAAGCGCGGCGCGTCGGCCAGTGCGCATTCGCGCTCGAAAATGAAACGCTGTATCGGCGACCAGCCGGTGCCGCCGAAAGCCGCCGGCCAGTTGTAGGCCAGCCAGCCCTGGTCGTTGAGGATGCCTTGCCATTTCAGCGCCACATCGCGCGAGACGAAGGTGGCGCCGTTGCGGCGCGTGGCCTGGCGTACGTCGGGCGGCAGTTTGGCGGCAAGGAAGGCGCGCACCTGCTCGCGGAAGAGCAGGTCGTCGGCGCTGAACGCGAAGTCGATGGACATGGTGCGATCCCGGTAGTTGTGGGTGGATTGACGATAGCAGAGCGGCTTGGCTATTGTCAACCGACTGGACGGTCGATAAATTTGCCCAAACCGGTTGACTTTGACTTTGAGCTCCACTACGATCAATTTATCGACCGTCCAGTCGGTCGCATAATCGAGAAGGAGGTGTGATGAGCCGTACCCCGCAACAGATACCGATTGCCGACGGACTGTTCACCTGGCCATCGGCCGCGCCGCAACTGATCGGCGGCCAGTGCCGCCAGTGCGCCGCAGTGAGTTTCCCGCTGAAGTCTTCCTGCCCCAAATGCTGCGGCCAGGAGGTCGAACGCCTTGAGCTGGCGCGGCGCGGAACGCTGTGGACCTGGACCGTGCAAGCCTTCGCACCCAAGTCGCCGCCTTATGCCAGCGGCGAAGCACCGGGAGAATTCGCGCCGTTCGGCATCGGCTACGTTGAGCTGCCCGGCCAGGTGCGCGTGGAGGCGCGGCTGACCGAGAGCGACCCGGAGCGCCTGCACATCGGCATGCCGATGGAACTGGCCATTGTGCCGCTGCGGCGCGAGGCCAACGGGGACGAGATCATGACATTCGCCTTCCGTCCACTGGACGGTGCGGCGGCAAGCCATCAGGAGGAAGCATGACCGAAGTCGCCATCATCGGCATTGGGATTCATCCATTCGGCCGCACGCCGGGAGTGACGGGCGCCGAGCAGGGCGTGGTCGCTGTGCGGCGCGCGCTGGAGGATGCGGGGCTGTCCTGGCGCGATATCCAGTTCGCCTACGGCGGCAGCCTGGACGCCGGCAATGCGGACACCATGATCGACAAGCTGGGCCTGACCGGCATCCCGTTTACCAATGTGGCCAACGGCTGCGCCACCGGCGCCAGTTCCTTCATCGCCGCCACCAATGCCATCAAGGCCGGCGAGTACGACGTGGGCGTGGTGGTCGGCTTCGACAGCCACCAGCGCGGCTCCTTCAAGCTCGATCCGGCGGCCTGGGGCCTGGGCAGCTGGTACGGCGAAAGCGGGCTGGCGATGACCACCCAGTATTTCGCCATGAAGATCCGCCGCTACATGCACGAATACGGCATCACGGACGATGCGCTGGTGCGCGTCGCGCTCAAGGCTTTCCGCGGCGGCGCGCTCAATCCGAACGCCTGGCGGCGCGAGGAGCTCAGTTACGAGGAAGTGGCCGGCTCGCAGATGCTTAACACGCCGCTGCGCAAATTCATGTTCTGCTCCCCTTCGGAAGGTGCGGCCGCGATGGTGGTCTGCAATGCCGCCAAGGTGCGCCAGCTGACCACGCGCAAGCCGATCTTTGTGGCCGCCAGCGTGCTGCGTTCGCGCCGCTACGGTTCCTTCGAAGTGCTCAGCCCCTGTCACCCGATCGAGGATGCCGACAGCCCGACGGTGGAGGCATCGAAGGCTGCCTATGCCGCCGCCGGCCTGGGGCCGCGCGACGTGGACATCGCCCAGTTGCAGGATACCGAATCCGGTGCGGAAATCATCCACATGGCGGAAAACCAGTTCTGCGCGCACGGTGAGCAGGAGCAATGGCTGCGCGAGGGCCGCACCGAGATCGGCGGCAGCCTGCCGGTCAATACCGATGGCGGCTGCCTGGCGAACGGCGAACCGGTGGGCGCTTCCGGCCTGCGCCAGGTGTACGAGATTTGCGCCCAGCTTCGCGGCGAGGCAGGGACGCGCCAGGTACCGGGCAAGCCGCAGGTCGGCTATTGCCAGGTCTATGGCGCGCCCGGCATCGGCGCGGTCCAGATACTGAAACTGTGAGGCGCCATGGACTTCGCACTAAATGAAGAGCAGCGCATGATTGGCGATGCGCTGGCGCGCTTCGTCCAGCAGCACTACGACTTCCCGTCGCGCCAGCGCCTGCTGCGCACCGAAGCGGGCTACTCGCACGCGCACTGGCAGCTGTTTGCGGAGATGGGCTTGCTGGCGCTGCCGCTGGACGAGGAATATGGCGGCGTGAACGCCGATTTCAGCTACACGGCGCTGCTGATGGAAGCGATCGGCAAGGGCCTCGTTGTGGAACCCTACCTGGCCAGCGTGGTGCTGGGCGGCGGCGTGCTGCGCCGCGCGGCCGGCACGCCGCAGCATGCGGCGCTGCTGCAGCAGCTGGCGGCCGGCGACGTACTGCTTGCTTTTGCTCACGACGAGCCGGATGCCGTAACGCCTGGCAGGCCGGCCACCCGCGCGCGCCGCAAAGGCGACGGTTATTTGCTCAGCGGGGTCAAGCAGCTGGTCCTGCATGGCGGCGTCGCCGACCACTTCATCGTGTCGGCGAGCGATGCTGCCAGCGGCGCCCTGCTGCTGTTCCTGGTCGATGCAGCCCAGGGCGGCGTCGATATGCGGCGCTATCGCACGGTGGACGGCTTGCCCGCCTGTGATCTTCAGCTGCGCGACGTGATGCTGGGCGCCGGCCAATTGCTGGCACAGGGTGACAGCGCCGCCGCCATCCTCGCTGAAGTGCTGACGGAAGCGCTGGCCGCCTTGTGCTGCGAAGCCAGCGGCTGCGTCCAGGCGCTGCTGGACACCACGCTGGACTACGTGCGCCAGCGGCAGCAGTTCGGCCGCGCGATCGCCGGCTTCCAGGTGATCCAGCACCGGATGGCCGACTTCTATGTCGAAGTCGAGCAAATCAGGAGCATGGCGCTGCTGGCTTCGCGCAGCATTGCCGCCGCCTCGCCGCAGCGCCACCGCAGCGTGGCAGCCGCCAAAGCCTATATCGGCGAAGCGGGCGTGCGTGTCGGCCATATGGCAATCCAGCTGCACGGGGCGATGGGCATGACGGAAGAACTTGCGGTGGGCGCTTACCACAAGCGCCTGTTGATGATCCAGGCGCTGTTTGGCGATGGCGGCGCACAGGTTGAACGCTACATCGCACTGGAGCAGGGAGAGCATGATGACGCAACAACCGAGTAAAGAACTGGTGCGGGAATGGCTGCAAAGGCGCCGTGCCGAGTCGTCGCCGCCGCCGTCGATCGAGCAGGTGCGGCGCGAATTGGGCTGGAAGCTGGAGCAGGGCGTGCAGCGCTGCCTGGCCGCGGTTCCGCAAGTGTCCCGTTGAAGTACGCGGGCGCGGCTTGGGGCCGCGCCTCGCTGCCTACCCTTTATCCCCGGTGAAATTCCGGCTCGCGCTTGTCGAAGAAGGCGCGCACGCCTTCGCCAAATTCCGGACGATCCAGCAGTTCGCGCTGCCGCTGCGCTTCGTAAGCCAGCTGCGCGGCCAGGCCGTTGCCGTCGGCCGCAGCCAGCGCCCGCCGCGCTTCAATCGCAGCATGGGCGGGAGCGCGCGCCAGCCGCTGCGCCACGTTGAATGCTTCCGGCAGCAGCAGCGCGTCGTCGACGCAAGCCCAGATCAGCCCCCAGTCGCAAGCCTGCTGCGCCGGCAGCCGGTCGCCCAGCAGCATCATGCCCAGCGTGCGCGCGCGCCCGGCAAGCCGCGGCAGGAACCAGCTGGCGCCCAGGTCGGGCAGGATGCCCAGCCGGGGCAGGAAGGGAGCAAGGAAGAATGCGGATCTTGCCGCGATCACGATGTCGGCCGCGAGCGCGATGCTCATGCCGGCGCCCGCGGCGGCGCCATTCACGGCGCACACGACGGGGCGGGGGAAGTCCTGCAGGGCCAGGATCAAGGGATTGGCGACTTGCTCCATCATGTCCGCCCCGCGCTGGCCGATCGTCATGCCGTCCTGGTCCCGGTCCATGCCGGCCAGGTTGGCGCCGGCGCAGAAGGCGGGGCCGGCGCCGGTCAGCAGCAGGGCGCGCACGTCGCGGCGCCCGGCCAGTTGCGCAAGCGTATCCAGCATCTCCAGCTGCATGGCCAGCGACAGGCCATTGCGGCTGGCCGGATCGTCCAGCGTGAGGGTGGCGATGCCTGCGTCAACCTGCAGGCGTATCAGGGGCGCGCCCATGGCGTCAGCCCAGCCGGCGCAAGGCGAGGTCGCGCAGGTCGGCCTTTTTGACCTTGAGCGAAGCGGTGCGCGGCAGTTCGTCGAACACCAGCAGCACTTCCGGACGCAGGTATTGCGCCAGCCCTTGCCGCGTCAGAGCCGCATTGACGGATTCCAGCGTGGGCGGGGCGCCGTCCACCACCACGCAGGCGCAAATGCGCTCGCCCAGGCGAGGGTCCGGCAATCCAATGACGGCGGCATCGCGCACGCTGGCCTGCCGGCGCAGCGCTTCCTCGATCTCGGACGGTACGATGGTCACGCCGCCGCGCCGGATCACATCCTTTGCGCGCGAGCCGAAGGTGAAATAGCCCTGTTCATCGACGCGGCCCAGATCGCCCGTGCGGAAATACCCTTCGCCATCAATCGCTTCGTCGCTCAGCTCCGGTGCGGCGAAGTAGCCAAGGCAGCGGCTGGGGCCGCGCACCAGTACATTGCCGGTTTCGCCGGGTGGCAGCGTCTCGCCGCAGTCGTCGACGATCCGCACCTCGGCGCCGGTAATGGCACGGCCGTCGGTGCTGTCGCGTCCATCGGCATCGCCATCCACCGTGCAGGTGGTCTGGCCGGGCGATTCGGACATGCCGAACATCGGCAGCGGCTGAGCACACAGATGGGCAGCAGCGGTGCTGCGCTGTTCGGGCGTGATGCCGGCCAGGATGGCGCGCCGCAGGCTGCTGCAATCGGTGAGCGGCAGGCGAGGGGAGGACAGCAGGTCGATCACGTGGGTCGGCATGAACAGGCTGTAGCTGGCGCGGTGCCGCTCGATCAGGTCCAGCGCATGCTCGGCGCTCCAGCGGCCGACGATCACGCCGGTGGCGCCGCTCGCGAGCGTCAGCAACAGGCCAAGCACGGCGCTGCCGACAAAGCCGAACTGGCAGGCCACCAGCACCTTGTCCTCACTGTTGACAGCGTGCTGCCTGGCGACCTGCTCGGCCGCGTAGCGGATGGTGTTGGCGGAATGGATCACGCCCTTGGGCGCCCCCGTGGTGCCGGACGAATACAGCAGCATGGCCACTGCGTCGGGCGCGCGGGGCGCAGGCTCGGGCACGGCGGCGACGTCCTCCAGCAGCGCCTTCCAGCTCACGCTGCCGCTGCGCGGCTGCATGGTGACCAGGCAGGGCAGGCCGCTGGCGGCAGCCGCCCCGGCAGCCTGCTCCAGCGCTTCGCCCTCAGCGCAGCTGAACAGCACGCGGGCGCCGGCGTTGGCGATGATCGCGCCCAGCTGGACAGCCGAAAACATGGGCGGCACCGGAATGGCAACCAGCCCCTGGCGCCAGCATCCCAGCATCGCGGTGACGGATTCGATGGCGTTGCGGCCGTGGATGATCACCGCTTCGCCGGGCGCCATGCGGCGCGCGCTCATGGCGCCGGCGAAGCGGCCGGCGTCGCGCAGCAGCTCTTCATAACTGATGGTGCGTTCGCCGTCGATGAAGGCAGTGGCGCCGGCGCGCGCATGCGCCACGCGGGCCAGCGTGTCCCACAGGGTCTCGTGGCGCCAGTAGCCGTCGCGGTAATAACCGGCCTTGCGCAGTTCTTCGCTCATCGTGTCTCCTTGCGTGATTAGTATGAACCGGACGGCTGCCTTTGTCAGGCCGGCTTGCCGCCGCTGAGCTGTTCCACCAGGCGCCAGGCCAGTTCGGCGATCGGGCGCGCTTTCCTGCCCACTTCAATGCCGTCCGCGCTGGATGCATTGCCCTCCAGGGCGCGCTTGCCCACGCCTTGCGAAATGGCGGCGATGCGGAACAGATTGTAGGCGATATAGTAATTCCAGGCGGCCGGATCGAGCGGCGGCCGGCCGGTGCGTTCGCAATAGGCTTGCACGAATTCGCTCTCGGTGGGGATGCCGAGCGCCTTGTGATCCAGGCCGGCGATACTGGGGAAGACGGTCACCGGCATGTGCCAGGCCACGGCCAGGTAGGCAAAATCGGCCAGCGGATGCCCCAGCGTCGAGAGTTCCCAATCGAGGACCGCAATGATGCGCGGTTCGGTCGGATGGAAGATCACATTATCGAGCCGGAAGTCGCCATGCACGATGCTCGTCTCGTCGCCGGGCGGGATATTGTGCGGCAGCCAGTCGATCAGCTTGTCCATCGCTTCGATGGTTTCCGTTTCGGAGGCGCGGTACTGCGTCGACCAGCGCCGGATCTGGCGCGCCAAATAGTCGCCGGTCTTGCCGTAGCCTTCCAGCCCGGCGGCGCGGAAATCGATGCCGTGCAGCTGGGCCATCACCCGGTTCAGTTCATCCCAGATTTCGTGGCGTTCGGCGGGCGACATGCCGGGCAGCGACTGGTCCCAGTAGCCGCGGCCCTCGACGAAGTCCATCAGGTAGAACTCGGTGCCGATGATGCTGGCGTCCTCGCAGTACAGCACCGGCCTGGCGACCGGGAAGCCGGCCGGCCCCAGTGCGCTGATCACGCGGTATTCGCGGTCGATTGCGTGCGCCGAGGGCAGCAGGGTGCCGCCGGGTTTCTTGCGCAGCGCGTAGCGGCGGCCGTCGGCGCTGGAGACCTTGAAGGTGGGGTTGGACTGGCCGACCGGGAATTGCTCGACCAGCAGCGGCCCGCGCAGGCCGGGAATGCGGCCGGCCAGGTACTGCGCCAGGCGCTCCACGTCGAACGGTTCGCGCTTGCGCGGCGGGGCGGTCATCGTCGCGTCATCCATGGGCTTTCTCCGCTGACGGCGCGCGGCGCGCATGCTTGGCCAGTTCCAGCTTGGCGATCGTGTTGCGGTGGACTTCGTCCGGGCCATCCATGATGCGCACGGCGCGCTGGTGGGCATACATATAGGCCAGCGGGAAGTCGGCCGAGATGCCGGCGCCGCCGTGCGCCTGGATCGCCCAGTCGATCACCTGGCAAGCCATATTCGGCGCCACGACCTTGATCATTGCAATTTCGGCGCGCGCCGCCTTGTTGCCGACGGTGTCCATCATGTGGGCCGCGTTGAGGGTAAGCAGGCGGGCCTGGTCGATCATGCAGCGCGCCTGGGCGATGCGTTCATGCCACACCGACTGCTCGGAAAGGCGCTGGCCGAAAGCCACCCGTTCCTGCAGACGCCGGCACATGTATTCCAGCGCCACTTCGGCCGCGCCGATGGTGCGCATGCAATGGTGGATGCGGCCGGGGCCAAGACGCGCCTGGGCGATTTCGAAACCGCGTCCTTCGCCCAGCAGGATATTGCCGACCGGGACGCGCACATCCTTGAAGATGATTTCCATATGGCCGTGCGGCGCGTCGTCGTAGCCGAACACCGGGATGCTGCGCACCATTTCCAGGCCGGGCGTATTGATCGGCACCACCACCATCGATTGCTGCGCATGGCGCGCGGCGGCGGGGTCGGTCTTGCCCATCACGATCAGGA
Source organism: Pseudoduganella sp. UC29_106 (assembly GCF_044055365.1). Taxonomy (NCBI): domain Bacteria; kingdom Pseudomonadati; phylum Pseudomonadota; class Betaproteobacteria; order Burkholderiales; family Oxalobacteraceae; genus Pseudoduganella; species Pseudoduganella sp. UC29_106. Next base: position 2,440,627 of record NZ_CP171977.1, read on the forward strand.
AGGCGCAGCGCGGATCGGCCGCGCCGGAGGTAAACCATTTGCGGCCATTGATCACGTATTCGCCGCCCTGGCGCTCGATGCGCGTCTCGATATTGGCAGCATCGGAGGAGGCGACGGCGGGCTCGGTCATGGCGAAGGCCGAGCGCAGTTCGCCGCGCAGCAGCGGGTCGAGCCAGCGCTGCTTGATCTCTTCCGAGCCATAGCGCTCCAGGATTTCCATATTGCCGGTGTCCGGCGCCGAGCAGTTGAACACTTCGCCGGACCACAGCACGCGGCCCATGATTTCGCACAGGGGCGCGTAATCCAGGTTGCTCAGGCCTTCGGGCACGCGTTCGGAGTGTGGCAGGAACATATTCCACAGGCCCGCGTCGCGCGCCCTGGGCTTGAGCTCTTCCAGCACGCTGACGGGCTGCCACGGCGTGCCCGCTTCGCGGTTGCGCTGCACCTCGGCCTTGAAGCGCTGATCGTTCGGATAAATGTGCTCATCCATGAAGGCCAGCAGTCGAGCCTTGTATTGCTCAGCCTTTGGCGTGAAATTGAAACTCATATCCTGTCCTTTCCGTTGGGTCGCAGTGATGGCGTATGGCTAGAACTTATCACCGCCTTTCCGGATTTGTCAACCGACTGGACGGTCGAATGCATTATAATTTTTTTAAAGCGCACAACGGTTGACAGTACCTCGACTGTGCATTAATCTTGATTCAACCGACCGGGCGGTCGGGAGATTTAGCACTCTACAATTTCTATGGAGGTTCCATGTCCGACGTCATTCAGTATGAAGTGAAAAACCGTGTTGCCACCATCTGGCTCAATCGTCCGCACAAGCGCAATTGCGTCAGCCCTGCTGTGCTGGAGCAGATCGGCATCGCGATCGACCGCGCCGAGAAGGATAATGATGTGCTGGCGGTCGTGGTGCGTGGCCGCGGCAACACCTTCTGCTCGGGCGCCGATCTGGGCGAACTGGTGGGCCCGCGCCTTGCCACTACCAACGATTCGATCAATCTTGCCATGGTTTCGGCCCAGACCTATGACCGTTTCTACTCCTGCAGCAAGCCGACCATCGCCGCTGTCGAAGGCTATGCGGTCGCGGGCGGCTTCGAACTGATGATTTCCTGCGACTTCGCCCTGGCCACCACTACCGCGCGCATCGGCGATTTCCACATCCGCCGCGCCCTGTTCGGCGGCGCCGGCCCGATCTACCGCCTGCCACGCTATATCGGCATCCGCCGCTCCAAGGAGCTGATGTTGACCGGTAAGCTGCTGACCGGCGAACAGGCCGCGGACTGGGGCCTGGTCAACGACGTCAGCGCGCCGGAAGACTTCGACAAGCTGATCGAGGATTTCGTGGCGCCGCTGATCGACAAGAGCCCGTTCTGCATGAAGATCACCAAGATGTCGGTCAACCGTGGCCTGGATGCCGATACCCAGAGCCTGATCACGCTCGAAACGCTGGCCTGCAATGTGGTGCACCAGTCGGCCGATGCGAAAGAGGGCGTGGAAGCCTTCCTCGGCAAGCGCGAACCGCAATGGACCGGCCGTTGAACGCGCCTGCCGAAGCCCAGGGCGTGCGCAGCCTGTTCGACCTGCGCGGGCGCACCGCCCTGATCATCGGCGGCCATGGCGAAATCGCCACGGCGATGGCGTCGGCCATCGCCGAACTGGGAGGCAATGTGGTGCTGGCCGCGCGCAAGGTGGAGCAGTGCGCGGCGCTTGCCGCGAAGCTGGTCGACACTTACGGCGCCGCCACCCTCGCTTGCGCCTGCGACATCGCCAGCGAGGAGCAGGTAAAGGCAACCGTGGCGGCCACGGTCGAACGCTTCGGCGCCATCGACATCCTGGTCAACAACGCCGGCGCATCGTGGAGCGGACCGCCGCAGGATATTCCGCTGTCCGGCTGGGATAAGGTGGTCAACGTCAACCTGACCGGCACCTTTATCGCCTGCCGCGAGGCGGCGCGCCATATGCTGGCGCAGGGCCGGGGCGCTATCATTAATATCGCCTCGATCGGCGGCATGATGTCGTTCACGCCGGAGCTGGGCCAGGTGGTGCCCTACACGACCACCAAGGCCGCCGTGCTGCACCTGACGCGCGACCTGGCGGCGCAGTGGGCGGCGCAGGGCGTGCGGGTGAATGCCATTGCACCCGGCTCTTTCGAGTCCGGCCTGCTGCTGGGCATAGCCGAGGACCAGCGCAATGCCCTGCGCAGCCGTGTTCCCATGGGCCGCCTGGGCGCGCCGCAAGACCTGGCGGGGGCGGTGGCTTACCTGGCCAGCGACGCTTCACGCTACGTCACCGGCCAGACGCTGGTGGTCGACGGCGGCGCTATCCTGGTTTAAGACTCATGGAGGATCACACAATGTTCAAGGGTAAGGTGGCAGTGGTTACCGGCGCGGGGCAGGGCATCGGGCAGGGCGTGGCCGAGGCGCTGTTCCGGCGCGGCGCCAGCGTAGTGCTGGCCGACCTCGACGAGGGGTTGGCGCGCGGCGCGGCCGAGGCGCTGGCGGCCAGGGCGGAGGGCGGCCAGCAGGCAATCTGGATGCGCACGAATGTTGCGCGCGAGGAGGATGTGGCGGCGCTGTTCGCCGCTGTCGCCAAGCGCCTGGGCCGGGTCGATATCCTGGTCAACAACGCCGGCATCATCACCAAGGCGCCTTTACTGGAGCTGGACGAAGCGCAATTCCAGCGCGTGCTGGATGTGAACCTGAAAGGGGTGCTGTTCGCCAGCCAGCATGCGGCGCGCGCCATGCTGGAACACGGCGGGGCGATCGTCAACATCGGTTCCGTGGCGGCCCATGCCAGCGTGGCGCACACGGCTTCCTACTCGGTCAGCAAGTCGGCCATGCTGGCGCTGACGCGGGTCATGGCCGTTGAATGGGGGCCGCACCGCATCCGTGTGAATTCTGTCAGCCCAAGCGGGGTGGAAACGGCCATGGGACGCGAGTTGCAACAGCGCGATCCCGAAGCCTTTGCCCGGCGCGCCCAGCGCGTGCCGCTGGCCGGCGCTTTGCAGGTAGCCGACGTGGCCGAGGCGGTGCTCTACCTTGCCTCGGACCAGGCGCGCTACGTGACAGGGCAGGACATCCTGATCGATGGCGGCCTGCTGCTGCAAAACCCGGGCTTCGTGCCCTGAGAGACTGTTCCCTATTAGGAAATCCAATCCCATGACATCCCTGGTACAACTGGAGCGGCATGGCCGCATCGGCGTGCTGCGCATTGCCAATCCGCCAGTCAACGCGCTGTCGGACGCGGTGGTGGCCGGCATGAAGGCGGCGCTGGCCGCCTTCGCTTCCGACCCCGCCTACGATGCGCTGCTGATCCACTGCGACGGACGCAGCTATATCGCGGGCGCCGACATTACGGTGTTCGAGCAGCCCGGCTACAGCGCGGCCCCTTTCAACGCCATGCTGAATGCCCTGGAGCGCGAAGAGCGGCTGGTTGTCACGCTGCTGCACGGTACAGCGCTGGGCGGCGGGCTGGAAGTCGCGCTGGCCTGCCATTACCGTGCGGCGCTGGCCGATGCGCGCGTCGGCCTGCCGGAAGTCACATTGGGCCTGCTTCCCGGCTCCGGCGGCACGCAGCGCCTGCCGCGCCTGACCGGCGCGCCGTTCGCGCTGGCGATGATGCTGGAGGGGCGCATGGTCAGCGCGGCCGATGCCCACCGTGCCGGCATGATCGATGCGCTGGTCAGCGGCGAACCGCTGCAGGCCGGCCTGGCCTACACCGAACAGCTGCTGGAACGCGGCGCGCCGCCGCGCCGCGCCAGCGCCTTGCCGGCGGATGCCCATCCGCTGCCGGCCGGCCTGCTGGAACAGGCGCACGTCGATGCTCGGCGCAAAGCAGCTTACCCTGCCGCAGCGGCCATCGTGCAGGCGGTCGAGGCGGCGGTGACGCTTCCCTATGCGGAGGGTGCTGCGGTTGAAGCGCGGCTGTTCATGGAGTGCGTGCACTCGCGCCAGTCGAAATCGCTGCGGCACCTGTTCTTCGCCGAGCGCCAGGCGGCGCGCGTGCCGGGGCTGGAGCGCAAGCCATTGCGTCCCATCGCCAGGGTGGGCGTGGTCGGTGCGGGCACCATGGGCAGCGGCATCGCGATGAACTTCCTCAATGCCGGCATCGAGACGGTGGTGCTGGAAGCGTCCGCCCCTGCGCTGGAGCGTGGCCTGGGCGCAATGCGCAAGCAGTACGAAGCCAGCGCCGCGAAGGGCAAGATCACTGCGGCCCAGCTGAATGCGCGCCTGTCGCTGCTGCATGGCAGCCTGGATTACGCAGCCCTGGCGAACTGCGACCTGGTCATCGAAGCAGTCTTCGAGGACATGGCCCTGAAGCGCCAGGTTTGCGCGCGCCTGGGCGAAGTCTGCAAGCCCGGCGCCATCATCGCGACCAATACGTCGACACTGGATGTGGACGTACTGGCCGAAGCATCCGGCCGGCCCGGCGATTTCATCGGCCTGCATTTCTTCAGTCCCGCCAACGTGATGCGCCTGCTCGAAGTGGTTCGCGGTGCTCGCACCTCGCCGGATGTGCTGACGACGGCGATGAAGCTGGCGTCCACCATCCGCAAGGTCGCTGTGGTGTCCGGCGTGTGCTATGGCTTCATCGGCAACCGCATGCTGGACGGCTATCTGCGCGAAGCCGAGTTCCTGCTGCTGGAAGGCGCCAGCCCGGCGCAGATCGATGCGGCGGTGGAGGGGCATGCGACGCTTGGCATGGCGATGGGGCCTTGCCGCATGCTCGACATGGCCGGTATCGATGTGGCGGCGAAAGTGGTCCACGAGCGGGCGGCGGAAGGCAAGCTGCCGCCGGACCGGGCCTACCGCTGCGTGACGCAGCGGCTGCTTGCGCTGGGCCGCCTGGGCCAGAAGAGCGGCGCCGGCTACTACCGTTACGAAGGACGCGCGCCATTGCCCGATCCGGAGCTTGAAGTGGTGAGCGCGGCACTGGCCATCGAACATGGCCTGACGCGCCGGCGCGACATCAGCGACGGCGAAATCGTCGAACGCCTGCTCTACCCGCTGATCAATGAAGGGGCGCGCATCCTGGAAGAGGGCATCGCCTATCGTGCCGGCGATATCGATGTCGTATGGTGCGCCGGCTATGGTTTCCCCGATCACCGGGGCGGCCCGATGTTCATGGCCGGGCAGCTTGGCCTGGCACATGTCGCTGCCCGCATTGCGCACTACGCCGCGACACGCGGCAACGCCTATGGCTACTGGAACTGCGCGCCGCTGCTTGCGGACCTTGCGGAAAAAGGCGCCGGCTGGTCGTCCGAAATACGTTGACAACCGACCGGACGGTCGATATATTTTAAGCACTCATTCGGTTTACGACCGTCTAGTCGGTCGAGTATGTGGCCACTGCGCGAAAGACGCGGGGCCGACAGGTATGCTTCGGATAACCCGATCAATCCAGAGGGGACAGTATGTACAAGAATAGAAACAAGAGGAGAGTAAGCCGGCATGCATTAAGGATGATAGCGCTGGCGAACCTGGGCCTGGTGAGCGCGCTGCCGGCGGCGAAAGCGGTGGACACCGATCCGCCAGCAGCAGTCGAAGCGGGTAGCGCCGCCACCGCAGCGGCGCCAGTCGCCGCTGCAGCCGCACCCGCCGCCGAGGAAACAGGGCAGGTGGTCAGCGCAGCACCCAGCGAGGACTCGCAAAAAGTCGTGATCAGTGCGCGCCGCCGCTCGGAGCGCATGATCGATGTACCGGTCGCGGCGACGGCGGTGAATGCCGCGGACATCCGCCAGTATGATCTGACCCAGGTGGCCAACATCAAGCTGGTCGCGCCGCAGATCACCTTCGACCGTGGCTTCACCGGCGGCGGCGCCTCGATCTCGATGCGTGGCGTCAGTTCTTCCAGCCTGGATGCAGGGCTGGAGCAGTCCGTGCTGCTGGATTTCGACGGCATGGCGATCAGCCGCGGCCGCGTACTGAACGACGCCATGTTCGACATCGACGAGATTGACGTGCTGAAAGGCCCGCAAACGCTTTACTTCGGCAAGAACTCGCCGGGCGGCGTGGTGTCGGTCAAATCGGCCTCCCCGACGCGCAAACTGAGCGGCTATGCGCGCCTGGGCTACGAGACCACGAGCGACATGCCTTCGGTCGAAGCGGCGGTGTCCGGTCCGATCAGCGAATCGACGGGCTTCCGCGTGGCCCTCTTGAGCAGCAAGAGCAAGGGTTATATTGAAAACCAGGACAAGGTGGGCGTGCCTGACCTGGTGCGCACCGCTGCCTCGGGCAGCACCTTTGTACCGGCGGCGCCGTCGCGCCTGGGCGCCGAAGAGAAGCTGGCCACGCGCATCTCGCTGTCCTATGAGAACGACGATAATTTCGACGCCTCGTTCAAGCTGCTGCTCAGCCGCTATCGCGGCCAGGGTCTGCAGAGCTTTAGTGAAGTGATGGGATGCCCGGCCGGCGTGACCAAGCCGCGCATCCTGGGCATTACCGATCCCAATGGCGACTGCACGCTGAATAACAAGTCGTCGCAAGGCTGGCTGTCTTCGACCATCATCAATGCCTGGCCGGAGGTCAAGACCAACGGCGGCGGCGAGCCCTATTCGAAGAACGACACCATCCTGCCGACCCTGACGATGAATTACAAGCTGGGCGACATCAAGCTGACATCCGTGACCGGTTACTACGATTACGACTACGTCAGCCAGGGCAATGCCGACGCCACCTCCTACTCGTACTACTGGTCGTACAGTAATGAGAAGAACAAGAGCTTCTACCAGGAGCTGCGCGCCGTCTCTTCCTACCAGGGTATGCTCAATTTCTCGGCTGGTGGTCACTATGAGAACAACCGCCGCACGCTGTATGTGGGCGGCGTCAACGGCCCGGTGCCGCGGGATGCCGCGACCGGCCGCTACGAGAACTACGACAACCAGCAGCACAACCGGAGCCACGCTTTTTCGGTGTTCGGCCAGGTCAGCGTGAACTTCCGCAAGGACCTGGAGCTGAGCGCCGGCGGCCGCTACACCCAAGAGACCAAGAAACTGAGCTCGTCCAACGTCTACGTCAATCCCAATACGGCCGGCTTCCTGCCGCAGGGCGTGCTGATCGAAGGCGAGAAAACGGAGCACAACTTCTCGCCGGAGGCGACGCTGACCTGGCACCCGACAGCGGACACGATGCTGTACGGCGCCTACAAGACCGGCTTTCTGTCCGGCGGCTATTCGAATCCGGGTACGCTGTCGCCTGTGACCAGCATCAAGTCGCTGTCGTTTTCGGCCGAAAAGGTCAAGGGCTTTGAACTGGGCGGCAAGGCCACGCTGCTCAACCACAAGCTGACGGGATCGGTCACTGCCTACCGCTATGAATATACGGGACTGCCGCTGACCTCACTGATCGCGCTGGATGCAACGCGCGTCACCTTCGTCACGCAAAATGCCGCCACCACCATCGCCCGCGGCGTGGAGCTGGAGGGAACCTACCGCCCCGTCAAGGGACTGATGCTGCGCGGCTCGGCGAGCTACAACGATGCCTACTTCTCCGACTTCGCCAAGGCGCAGTGCTATACGGGGCAGACGGCGGCGCTTGGCTGCATTGCCGATCCGGTCACCAAGGCGTCGACGCAGGACCTGTCCGGCAAGGTCGTCTACCGCTCGCCGAAATGGCTGCTGACGGCGGGTGCTGCCTACGAGTGGCTGGCGACGCCGGACTTACGCGTGAACGTGAATGCGGACGCGCGCCGCTCGACCGCCTACTACGCGGGCCTGAACCTGAATCCGACTTCCTACCAGCCCGGCTACACAACGCTGAACGCAGGCGTGCGCCTGACCTTCAACGACAAGTGGTCGTTTGCCGTCATCGGCCGCAATCTCACCAACCGCATTTATGCGACGCTGGCGGTGGACAAGCCTGGCGGCGCCGGCGAGGCCTTTGCGGTGGCGGGCGAGCCGCGCATGGTGGTGATCCAGGTGGAAGGGAAGTTCTGACAAGGCGAGGGGCGGGCATGAGTGCTGAAATCCTTGAATGCGACCTGCTGGTCATCGGCGCCGGCATGGCCGGCCTGTCGGCGGCTGGCTGGGCGGCAGAGCGCGGCGCGAAGGTGGTAGTGGTGGAGAAGGCGTCGGAGCTGGGCGGTTCGGCCGTCCTGTCGGGCGGGATGCTGTGGACCGCATCCTCGCCGGAGCGCATGGCCCTGTATGGCGGCGGCCGGCGCGACCTGGGGCGCGTCGTCTGCGACAACTATCCGGTGGCGCTGGACTGGCTGCGCCGGCGCGGCATCGAAGTCTCGCGCACCATGCAGGTGCTGCACGGCTACGGCTACCAGATCGACATCATCGGCCATTTGCGCGGTTGCGCGGAACTGGTCGAGAAGCACGGCGGCCACGTGGTTTTCGATACCACCACCACATCCCTGCTGCGCGACGCGAGCGGCAGGGTCACCGGCGGCCGCACCACCTGCGCCGACGGCGATGTGGACGTGCATGCCCGCCATACCATCATTGCCACCGGCGGCTATCAGGGCTCGCCGGAGCTGCGGGCGCGCTATATCCATCCGAATGCGGGCGGCATGCTGCTGCGCTCCAATCCCGCCAGCACGGGCGACGGGCTGCGCCTGGGACAGGAGGCTGGAGCGGAAGTAGCCGGCGAAAACCCGGGATTCTACGGCCACCTGGTCAGCGAGTGCGAAGCCTGGGGCAGCGAAACGCGCCTGTACACCATGCTGTCCCAGTACCACAGCGATCACACGCTGCTGCTGAACGAGGATGGACGGCGCTTCTGCGACGAGAGCTTCGGCGACCATAGCAACACCTATCACACGGTGCTGCAAGAGAATGGCCGCGCGCTGTGCTTCTGGGACCAGCGCGTGCAGTCCGGGCACGCCACCCAGCCCATCGTGGCAATCGCGGCGCCAATGGACCGCATGGCGGTGGCGCTGGAATACGGAGGCAAAGGCATCGCCTCCGCCTCGCTGGACGAAATCGCCGCATTCGCCAATGCGCAGGGCTTCGATGGCGCCCAGGCGCTGCGCTCGATCGCGAAATACAACCACCAGTGCCGCAATGGCTGGGAAACACTGTCGCCGCCGCGCGCCGAACATTGCCTGCCGCTGGATGCGGCGCCATTCTATGCGCTGGTGGTGCATCCGGCCATTACCTTCACTTTCGGCGGCCTGACGATCGACACGCACGCCCAGGTGCTGCGCCCGGACGGCACCCCGGTCGAGGGCTTGCTGGCCGCAGGCAGCGACGCCGGGGCGGCTTTCGGCACCGGCTACGCCGGCGGCCTGGCATTGGCAATGACCTTCGGCCTGGAAGCGGCGCGCACCGCGGGCTGGAACTAGAACAAGGGAGACGGGTATGCGGAAATTCGAAGGCCGGGTTGCAGTCATTACCGGCGCGGGCAGCGGCATCGGCGCCGCGCTGGCCTGGCGCTTTGCCAGGGCAGGCATGAAGATCGTCGCCGCCGACGTGGACCATGCCGCCGCCGACGCGCTGCAGGCCGCGCTGGCCAAGGCGGGCCACCAAGCGCTGGCCGTGCGCACGGATGTTGCACAGGCAGACCAGGTGGAAGCACTGGCGGAGCAGGCTTACCGCGCATACGGCTCGGTCGACCTGTTATGCAATAACGCGGGCGTGGTACCGTCTGGTCGCTTCCGCGCGGCGTGGGAATATACGCTGGAGGACTGGCGCTGGTCCCTCGATGTGAACCTGATGGGCGTGGTGCATGGCATCCGCAGCTTCGTGCCGCGCATGCTGGCGCAGGGGACGGAAGCCCATGTAGTCACGACTGCGTCGATCGCCGGCTTGATCAGCGGCGCGGCTTCCGTGCCTTATGGCGCGGCCAAGCATGGCGCGGTGGTCGTGACCGAGGCGCTGTATGCGGCCTTGCAGGAGCGTTCGGCGCCGATCGGCGTCACCGTGCTGTGTCCGGGCGTGGTGAATACCAACATCTATCGCTCCGAGCGCAATCGCCCCGCCGAATTGCGCCCGGCCGGCGGTCCCGCCGAGGAGGCGCCGGAATTGCAGGCGGTTGCGGCCGACCTTTACGGCGGTGCGCTTACGCCTGATGCGGTGGCCGAGCAAGTCTTCGAAGCCGTGTGGAACAATCAGCTGTACGCGCTCACCACCAGCAATTTCGATACCGCGATCCGCGAGCGCGCCGATGCCGTGCTGGCGCGGCGCAATCCGCAGTTCGCCAATCTGCTTGACATGAGCAAGCTGCGGGACGGGCGGTCAGCGCCCGCAATGTCATGAGCGGGCGTCTGCAGGGCAAGGTCGCGCTGATCACGGGCGCAGCGTCGGGGATCGGACTGGCTACGGCGCAGCGGTTCGCCAGCGAGGGCGCCAGCGTGGTGCTGGCCGACCGCAATGCGGTAGCGCTGGAGACGGCCCTGGCTTCTCTCCGCGAGGCCGGCGAAGGACATATGGCCCTGCACCTGGACGTAACAGAGGAAAGCGCTTGGGCCGCCGCCATTGCGGCCGTGGGCGAGCGGTATGGCAGGCTCGATATCCTGGTCAACAATGCGGGCTTTGGCCGCTTCTGTCCGATCGCCGAGACCACGCTGGAGGAGTGGCGCGCCATCATGGCGGTGAACCTGGACAGCGTCTTCCTCAGCACCCGCCATGCGCTGCCCCTGCTGGCGCGCAGCGGTCGCGGCGCCATCGTCAACGTGGCCTCGATGCGCGGGGTGGCGGCGGCCGCCAATACCGGCGCCTATTGTGCGTCGAAAGCGGGCGTGCTGCTGTTCACGAAGACCACGGCGCTGGAGTGTGCGGCGGCGCGCAACGGCGTGCGCGCCAATGCTGTGCTGCCCGGGCATGTCGAGACGCCGCTGACAGCCGCCGCCTATGCCGATCCGGCCATCGCCGGGCCGATGCTGGCGCACACACCGCTGGGACGTTTTGCCCGGCCGGACGAGATTTCGTCGGCCATCGTTTTCCTGGCGAGCGACGAATCGAGCTATATGACGGGCTCGGAACTGGTAGTGGACGGCGGCGTCACCGCCTGAACGCAGCGGAGGTACGCATGTCTGTTCAACTGTTGAAGAATGAAGCCGGCGAGCGGCGCTATGTGCTGTTCCTGCTGTTCCTGGTGTCCGTGCTCAGTTACGTCGACCGCACCATCCTGTCCATCCTGCAGGTGCCGATCAAGGCCGACCTGGGTTTGTCCGATTCCCAGCTGGGCGCGCTGACCGGCCTGTCTTTCGCCCTGTTCTACGCGACCCTGGCAGTGCCGATCGCGCGCCTGGCCGACCGCACGGTGCGCAAGCGACTGGTGGCCGGCGCCCTCGCCACGTGGAGCGCCATGACCGCGCTGACCGGACTGGCGGGCAGTTTCGCCAGCCTGGTGTTCTTCCGCATCGGCGTGGCGGCGGGGGAGGCCGGCAGCATCCCGGCTTCGCAGTCGATGATCGCCGATATCTATCCGCCCGACTCGCGCGCCACGGCGTTCGCGTTCTGGGGGCTGTCGCTGCCGGCGGGACTGATGCTCGGCTATGCCGGCGCCGGGGCGCTGGAACAGATGTTTGGCTGGCGCATCACCTTTGCCATTGTCGGCGGCGCCGGGCTGGTGCTCGCGCCCATCGTGCTGTGGACCCTGCGCGAACCGGTGCGGGGCCGCTACGACCCGGTGGCGGCGCAGGCGGAATCCTTCAGCACCATGCGGTCGCTGCGCTTCCTGTGGGCGTCGCGCTCCCTGCGCTGCCTGTTCGCGGCCGGCGCCTTGCACACCTTCACCTGGTGCGCGGCCAACAGCTGGAATGCGCCGTTCTATGTGCGCGTGCACGGTATGCCGCTGGCCGAAGTCGCGCGCGACCTGGCCCTGTTGAACGGCTTCGGCAGCGCCATCGGCATGTACCTGGGTGGTCGCCTGTCGGACTATTTTGGCGCCCGCAACCCGAGCGGCCGGCTGTGGGTGGTCAGCGCCGCCTTGCTGCTGCTGGTGCCCTTTGCGCTGGCGCAGTACCTGGTGCATTCCGCCGCGCTGTCGATCGCGCTGGGTGCGGTTACCTCGGTGCTGATGCTGGTGTATTACGCGCCTATCGTCGCGGTTACCCAGCTGCAGGTGCCGCCGGGCATGCGCGCCTTTGCCGCCGCGGTGCTGCTGCTGGTGACCAACCTGTTCGGACTGGGACTCGGCCCGCTGGCCACCGGATTCGTCAGCGATATCCTGGTGGACCGCTACGGCATGGCGGCGGAGTCGCTGCGCTATGCACTCAGCCTGGCAGTGCTGCTTTCCTGGGGCGCAGCCTGGCTGTTCTGGCGCGCTTCATCGCGCATGGAGCGGGAAATGCCGGTTTCGCGTATGTTTTTAGCTTCAACCGACTAGAAGGTCGAGACGCTTTCGGATATGCTTCGTCCATCAGACGAAAAGGAGTTGCCGTGAAAGCTGAACTGCTACCAGCAGAAGTAAAGAACCAGGCCGAGCGTGGTCCGACCCTCGCCGCGGAGCAGCGCATCCGCCAGATCGTGGACGAAGCGGCGAAGCTGTTCGACCAGGTGGGCTACCATTCAGCGAATATGGAAATGGTGGCCAAGGCAACGAACCTGCGCAAGCCAACGCTCTACCATTACATCAAGAGCAAGGAAGAAATCCTGCTGCGCATCCACCAGATCCTGATCGACGACCTGGCCGCCAAGCATGAGGAGCGGGTCGCCGCCGGCCTGGGTCGCGAAGACCTGCTGCTGGGCATTGTGACCGACATCCTCACCGCCATTGCCGAAAACCGCGGCTATGTGCGCGCCTTCCTGGAGCATTACCGCGAACTCGATCCGGCCATCCGTCAGCAGATCAGCGGCAAGCGCCAGGCTTATTTCAAGTGCGTGACCGACCTGGTGAAGGATGGCGTGGCCAGCGGCGAATACTATAGCGACGATGTGAACCTGTCCTCCCTGTTCCTGCTTGGCCAGGTCAACTGGGCCTACCAGTGGTATGTGCCTGGCAGCAGCCCGGCGCCCACGGTCATCGCGCGCAAGATGCTGGACACCTTCCTCTATGGCCTGACGCGCCCGGCACCGGCAGCGGCGCCTGCGAAGGCCGCCAAACCGGCGAAAGCCGCTTCCGCAACGCCCGTGAAGGCCGCGGCCAAGACCGGCGCGCGCAAGGCGCCGGCGAAACGGTCGAAGTAGGCCATGGCGGAGGACAGCGCCACGCCTGGCTGGTTCCTGGCGGCTTTGCAGTCGCCATGTTCCGGCGGGATGATCGAAGTGGATGGCTGTCCGCTGCACTACCTGGCCTGGGGCGACCCGGCCAGTCCGCCGCTGCTGCTGGTGCATGGCGGCCTGGCGCACGCCCGCTGGTGGACGGCGATAGCGCCGCAGCTTGCGCGCCACTACTACGTGATTGCGCCCGACCTGGCCGGCCACGGCGACAGTGGGCGCCGCGCCAACTACACGCTGGAAGCATGGGCCGCCGATCTGCTGGCCGTGAGTCGCGCCGCCTGTGGTGAGCGACGACCCGTGATTGTTGGTCACAGCCTGGGTGGACAGATCGCGATTACCGCCGCGGCCCTGTATGGCCGGCAGCTGGCCGGCGTGGTGGTGGTCGATGCGCCCGTGACCCGGCCCGATCCTGAAAGCGGGGCGCTGGTGCAGCATGCGCGCCCGTTGAAGGTCTATCCGGACCTGGCCGGCGCGATGGCGCGCTTTCGCCTGCTTCCCCAGCAGCCCTGCGAAAACGCCTGGCTGTTCAACTATATCGCGCGTCATTCGCTGCGGGAGGCCGAAGGCGGCTGGAGCTGGAAATTCGATCCGGCCGTGCTGTCGCGGCCATTGCCCACGTCGCTGGCCGACTACCTGGCGCGCGCGGCCTGTCCGCTGGCGATGGTGCGCGGCGAGTACAGCGCCGTGGTGCCGCCTGAAACGGCGGAGCTGATGTATGAGCTGTGCGAGCGCAGCGCGCCGCTGATCGAAATTCCCTGTTCCTGGCACCATCTGCTGATCGACCAGCCGCTGGCTTTCCTGTCCGCCCTGCGCGCGCTGCTGGCGGCATGGGAGCACGCCTCAGCTCCCGTCCGGCGCGCGCAGGCGGCGCCATAAGGTGCTGCGGCTGACTCCCAGCCGCTCGGCGGCCAGCTGCACACTGCCGCCGCAATCGCCCAGCACGGCGCGGATATGGGCTGCTTCGCTGGCCTGGCGGCTGGCGCGCAGCGGCATCGGCATCGACAGAGACGCCGGTTGCGGCGCGGGCTGACCGTCCGCTGCAAACCATTCCGGCATCAGCCTGCGCAGCCAGGCCTGGTCGATGCCACTGCCGTTGCCGCACAGCTCCGGCTCGGAAAGCAGGGCACGTTCCAGCACATTTTCCAGTTCGCGCACATTGCCCGGCCAGTGCCAGGCCAGCAGGTAAGGCTGCAGCGCCGCCAGCAAGGCTTGCTGGTGTGCGGCCGGCAGCGCCTGGGCGGCTATGCGCTGCAGGATGGCGCGCGCCACCGGCATGATGTCCGCGCTGCGCGCCCGCAGCGGCGGCACTTCCAGGCGCAGGATGTTGAGGCGGTAATACAGGTCTTCGCGGAAGAGGCCCTCGGCGATGCGTGAGCGCAGGTCGCAGTGGGTGGCGGCGATCACGCGCACGTCGATCGGCGTGGCTTCGGTTGCGCCCAGGCGCAGCACTTCGCGCTCCTGCAGCACGCGCAGCAGGCGGGTTTGCAGCGGCAGCGGCATGTCGCCGATCTCGTCGAGGAAAACGGTGCCGCCGTGGGCTGCTTCGAACAATCCCATCTTTCCGCCCTTGCGCGCACCGCTGAACGCGCCTTCCTCGTGGCCGAACAGCTCACTTTCCAGCAGGGTTTCGGGAAACGCCGCACAATTGATCGGCACGAAGGGGCCGTGCCGCCGCGAGCCGGCGCTGTGGATGCCTTGTGCCAGCAATTCCTTGCCGGTGCCGCTCTCGCCTGTGACCAGCACGGTGGACTCGCTGGCGGCATAGCGCCGCGCCAGTGCGATCACGGCGCGTTGCGCTTCGCTGTCGCCGGCGATCTGCTCCAGCCGGTAGCGCGCCACGTGGTGGCTGGGCCGCGTCGAGTTGCGGATGTGGCGGTCGGCGCGCTGCACGGCGTGCACTTCCTGGCAGGTGATGACGACGCCGCTGCGTTGACCGTTCTCCACCACCGGCAGGGCATTGGCGACAACGGTGCGCCGGCCTAAGCGGACGATGCGATCGGTTTCGCCCACATGGCCGTCCAGCGCCGGCGCCAGGACGGCCAGGGCCTGGCCGGCGGCTTGCGCGGCCGGCAGGTCCAACAGGCGGGCCATGGCGGGATTGATGGTGCGCACCAGGCCATCGCGGTCGAGCGCGACCACGCCTTCGCTCAGGTGGTGCAGCACGGCGTCGAGTTGCTCGCGCCGTGCCTGTTCTGCGCGCCGGCTGCGGCAGATGGCCAGCGCGTCATCCAGCGCTTCGCGCACTGCGTCGGCGCTCAATGCCAGCACGCCGTGCACGCCGGCCCGCCTGGCCAGTTCGACTACCAGCGAGGAACCGATGATGGCGCCAATGCCATCGGCCGCCAGTTGCGTAACGGCTTCCTGCGCTTCGGCCAGCGTGCCGTAGCAGCCCTGGCGCAGCTGCACGGTAAACAAGGGAGCCATGCGTTCCAGTTCGGCGCTGATATGCGGGTAGCGGAGGAGGGCGACTTTCGGCGCGAGCTGGCGCGCGTGGTCCAGCGCCCGCAGCAGGTCGCGCCCGCCCACGCGCAGCGGCAGTACGGGGCTGGCCAGGTGCTGGCGCAGGAAAGCCGAGGTGGCGCCGGTGGCGATGAACGCGTCGGCGCGGCCGTGCTGTTCCAGCTCGCGCGCCAGGGTTAGCGCGTCGGCCAGTGCAGTATCGATCACTTCCACCTGCGCTTGCGCCGCATAGGCGGGCAGCAGCTGGCGCGCCAGCTGCGACAGGGGGCTGGGCGTGTCCGGACGCTGCAGGTGACTAACCAGCAGCACGATGCGCGGCAATCCGGCGGCCGCCGGAGGGAAGGGGTGTTTCATCTTTGATCGCTTTCTTGCGACGGCGTGTCGCAGAATTGAAAACCGCGGGCGCGTTGCGCCCACGGCGCAGGCACGGGCCCGGAACTTGCTGTAGTCATCGCAACAGCAACCCGATATGGAAAGGCCAGGATGGACTTCACGATTTCCGAACAATTGCAGACCCTGCGTGAGCAGACCAGGCGCTTCATCGCCGAACAGGTGATCCCGTTGGAAAACGATGTGCGGCAGGGCAGCCACGGTCCGGACGAACAACTGAAGCAGGAGCTGGTGGCGCGGGCGCGCAAGGCCGGTCTGCTGACGCCGCACGCCGCGCCGGAGTGGGGCGGCCTGGGCCTGTCGCATGTGGCCAAGGCCATCGTGTTCGAAGAAGCGGGCTACTCGCCGCTCGGGCCGATCGCAATGAATATCCACGCGCCCGATGAAGGCAATATCCACTTGCTGGAAGCGGTGGCCACGCCCGCGCAGAAGCGGCGCTGGTTGCAGCCGCTGGCCGAGGGCCGCACGCGTTCCTGCTTTGCGATGACCGAGCCGGCGCCCGGCGCAGGTTCCGATCCGTCGATGATCGCCACCACGGCGGTGCGCGACGGCGACGATTACATCATCAATGGCCGCAAATGGTTCATCACCGGCGCCGAGGGCGCCGCCTTCGCCATCATCATGGCCCGCATGGAAGATGGCTCGGCCAGCATGTTCCTGTGCGATACCGACCGTCCCGGTTTCATCGTCGAACGCATGATGGATGCGCTGGACACCTGCTTCAGCGGCGGCCACGCCGTGCTGCGCTTCGAGAACCTGCGGGTGCCGGCTTCCGACGTGCTGGGCGAGTTGGGCAAGGGTTTCCGCTACGCCCAGGTGCGGCTGGCGCCGGCCCGCCTCACGCACTGCATGCGCTGGCTGGGCCAGGCGCGGCGCGCCCACGACATCGCCTGCGTCTATGCGCGCGAGCGGCAGTCCTTCGGCAAGGCGCTGGGCGAGCACCAGGGCGTGGGCTTCATGCTGGCCGACAACGAGATGGACATGCACGCCACCCGCCTCGCTATCTGGCACTGCGCGGCGCTGCTGGACACGGGCGCGAAAGGCAATGTGGAATCGAGCATGGCCAAGGTCATCAGCTCGGAAGCGCTGTGGCGCGTGGTGGACCGCAGCGTGCAGGTGCTGGGCGGGCAGGGCGTGACGGGAGAAACCATCGTCGCGCGCATCTTCCGCGACATGCGTGCCTTCCGCATCTACGATGGCCCGAACGAAGTGCACCGCATGAGCCTTGCGCGCAAGATCCTGGCGCGCCATGGGCATGAGCAGGGAGGCGGCCATGGCGCATGAGGCGGAAAACACGATGTTTTCGCTGGCCGGGCGCAGGGCGCTGGTGACGGGCGCTTCCAGTGGCCTGGGCTGGCATTTCGCGCGTACGCTGGCGCAGGCCGGCGCCGAGGTGGCGGTGGCTGCGCGCCGTACCGACCGCCTGCAGGCGCTGGTGGCGGAAATCGAAGCGGCCGGCGGGCGCGCCCGCGCATATGCGCTGGACGTGACCGAGCGCGCGTCCGTCGTGGCCTGCCTGGATGCGATGGCGGCAGACGGCGCGCCGCCGGACATTGTCGTCAACAATGCCGGCGTGACCGCGACCTGCAGTGCGCTGGCAGTGGACGATGCGCAATGGGACGCCATCCTCGGCACCAACCTGACCGGCGCCTGGTACGTGGCGCAGGAAGCGGCGCGGCGCATGGTGGCTGCGGGGCGCGGCGGTAGCATCATCAATATCACCTCCATCCTGGCCGAACGCGTGGGCGGCGGCGTGGGGCCGTACAGCGCGGCCAAGGCCGGCCTGGCCCAGCTGACGCGCTCGATGGCGCTGGAACTGGCGCGCTACGGCATTCGCGTCAACGCCATCGCGCCCGGCTATGTTGCGACCGGGTTGAACGACGCATTCCTGCACAGCGAGCCGGGCGAACGGCTGAAGCAGCGCATTCCGATGCGCCGTTTCGGCAGCTACGCCGACCTCGATGGCCCGCTGCTGCTGCTCGCATCCGGTGCGGGCAGCTTCATGACCGGCGCTCAGCTGGCTGTGGACGGCGGCCATCTGTGCAGCGGCCTGTAGTGGCGGGCGCTACGCCTGCTTGCGGCGCGGCGCGGGCCGCGCCATGCCGTGCAGGAAGCTGTCCATGATCTGCCGCGCGATCACGGACGGCGCCGGGCTGACGCCGGGCACATGCCACTGGTAGGTCCAGTTCACCTGGCCGAGCAGGAACAGGGCCGACAGCCGCACATCGTCGGTGTGATAGACGCCGTCGGCCACGCCATCGGCGATCAGGTCGGTCACGCACTTGAAGTAGGCCTGGCGCTTTTCGCTGATCTGCGCCCGCATGGCCGGATCGAGTTCGCGGTAATGTTCGAAGAAGGCGCGCACATAGCCCGCGGTTTTCGGCGATGGCGGTCAGGATGTCGGTCACGATGCCCAGCAGCAGCGCCTCGCGGCCCAGGCCCTGATCCACACGCGCCTGGTGGGTGGCGGCGAAATCATCGATCAGCGCCTGGTGGATGCGCAGCAGGATTTCTTCCTTGCTCTTGATGTAGTGGTAGAGCGTCGGCTTGCGCAGCTGCGCGGCCTCGGCCACCATTTCCATGCTGGTCGCGTGGTAGCCGACCGTATCGAACAACTGCGCGGCGCCGCGTACGATCTGGGCGATCCGCTGTTCCGCCGCCGCGGTCGGGGTCTCAGTGTTCACAGTGTTTCCTCGGATCATTAATCGACAGTTGCAGTATAACGGCAAATAATTCGACCGTCTAGTCGGTTGACATTGTAGTGTGGCTGCTGGTAAGGTCATGTCATCCGGACCTGGTGTCAAATGGGAGAGTGCGCATGGCTTACGAACGACTGTTTTCGCCTTACCAGCTGGGCGGGATGCCGCTGAAGAACCGCATCGTGGTACTGCCTTACGGGACCAGCATGGTGCATGACGGCGCCGTGACCGAAGAGGACATTGCCCACTTCGATGCCGTTGCCGCTTCCGGCGCGGCCCTGGTGATTACCGGCGCCACGGTGGTCCATCCCAGTTCGGCCATGCGGCTGCGCAAGCTGGTGGAAGTGTATGACGAGCGCGTGCTGGATGGCCTGCGCCGGCGTGCCGATGTGATCCACAGCCACGGTGCAAAGCTGTACGGCCAGCTGGTGCACCTGGGGCGCGAGACGATAGGCATGGAGTCGGATCACGCGGCGTGGGCGCCATCGCCACTGCGTTCGCCGCGCGATCCTTTTCCGCCGCATGAAATGGACCGGGCGCAGATCGCCACCATCGTGCAATCCTTCGGCCGCGCCGCTGCGAACCTGAAGCGGGCAGGGTACGACGGCTGTGAAATCCACGGCGCACACGGCTACCTGGTGGCGCAATTCCTGTCGCCTGCCACCAACCAGCGCAGCGACGCCTATGGCGGCACGCCGGAGCGCCGACTGCGCTTCCTGATCGAAGTGATCGAGGCCATCCGCACTGAATGCGGCGATGGCTTCGGCCTGAGCCTGCGCCTTTCCGCCGATGAGGAAACGGTGGACGGCCTGGAAGTGGCCGACACCATCGGCATTGCCACTGCGTTGGCAGCGCACGGACAGGTCGATGTGCTGAACATCACGATGGGCACGCGCGGCCTGTACGTAAAGGACATGACGGCGCCGGAAGCCACGGCGGCCAGCGCCGCCGCCCGCATCCGTCGCGCCAGCGGGCTGCCGGTGATCGTGGGGCAGCGCATCAGCACACCCGATGTGGCCGAGCGCGTGCTGGCCGAAGGCGCCTGCGACCTGGTGGGCATGGCGCGCGCGTTCCTGGCCGATCCGGAATGGGTGGCCAAGGCCGCCGCCGGCGAAGCGCAGCGCATCCGGCCCTGCCTGAACCTGAACCAGGATTGCCGCGCCTTTGCGCCGCACCTGCACTGTGCCGTGAACCCGCGCACCGGGCGCGAATTGTGGCCGGAATTCCGCGACGCCCGACCTGCCGCGCCGTCCAGGCGCATTGCCGTCATCGGCGCCGGGCCGGCCGGACTGGAAGCGGCGCTGATTGCGGCCCGGCGCGGCCACCGCGTGACGGTGTTCGAGGCGGCCGACGGCGTGGGCGGGCAATTCATGTACGCGGCCGCCGTGCCGCACCGCCACAGCCTGGCGCGCCTGGTCGACCAGCAAATCGGCGAGTTGCGCCGGCTGGAGGTACCGATCCTGCTGGGGCGGCGGGTGGACGGCCCGGCCGACCTGGAGGGGCAGTTCGATGCCGCCATTGTCGCCACCGGCGCCGCCGCCCGGCCGCTGGAGGAAGCATTCCGTCAGCCGGGTGTAATGAGTTGGTTTGATGTGCTGCGCGACGGCGCACCGCCGCCCTCGGGGTCGCAGCGCGCCGTGTTCGTCGACGATGGCAGCGGCTTCTGGTGGAACTACGGCGTGGCCGAAGCACTGGTGCTGGCAGGCTGGCAAGTGACGATCGTGACGCCGTCCGCGACCATCGGTCACCAGATCCCGGCCGAGAGCATGGCGCCGCTGCTGGGCAGGCTGGCGATGGGCAAGACCAGCTTCCGCGTCCTGAGCACGCTGGAGGCGGTGGCGCCGGGCGTCGCTACCGTGCTGCCGCTGGGCGGCGATGAGGCGGAGCAGCTGGAATGCGACCTGGTGGTGCTGCAGACCGGGCGTGCCGCCGTGCCGGGACCGGCGCAGGCGCTGCGCGACGGCGGCATGGCGGAGGTGTACAGCATTGGCGACTGCACGGCGCCGCGCCGCATGTCGCATGCGGTGTTCGAGGCGCAGCGCCTGGCGCGCGTCATCTAGGGAAGACTACAATCACAAGCGGAGACAAGGAGATGCACATGGCGGAACTGGAGGCAAGCGCTGAAATCGGCGCAGGGGCCGAGGCGGTATGGGCGCTGCTGGCCGATTTCGGCGCGATACAGCAGTGGTGGCCGCGCGGCGGCCCGGTGGAAATCGAGCGCGTGGAGAATGAAGGCGAGGGCGTGGGCATGGTGCGGCACATCTACAACAAGGGCGCGGCGCAGTGTGTCAGCGAGCGCCTGGAAAGGATCGATCCGGCGGCCAGGAGCCTGACGCTATCCATCGTTGGCCAGCCCCCGGGCGGCATCACGGCCTATATCGCCACCAGCACGGTGTACGCCACCGGTGCGGACAGCTGCCGTATCGAGCACAAGGCGCATGTGACCACGGTGCCTGGGCGCGAACAGGCGGTGGAACGCTTCCTGCGGCAAGCCTACGACCTGATGTTCCGCGGCCTGGCACAGGGAGCATCGTCATGAGCGCCCCGGCAGCGATGGATATGCGCGGGCGCGTGGCGCTGGTCAGCGGCGGCGCCTCCGGCATCGGGCGGGCTTGCGCGCTGATGCTGGCGCAGGCGGGCGCGCGAGTCGTGGTGTCCGACCTGGCGCAGGAAACCGGCCTGGCGGTGGTGCAGGAAATCCGCGCCGCCGGCGGCGAAGCCCAGTTCGTGCAGGCCAACGTCGCCAGCGAGAATGAGGTGCGCGCCATGGTCGGGCAGACCGTGGCGCTGTATGGCCGGCTCGATTGCGCCGTCAACAGCGCCGGCATCTTCGGCAAGATCGCGCCGCTGGAGCAGCATGAGCTGGCCGATGTGGAGCGCGTGCTGGGCATCAACCTGACCGGCGTTTTCCTGTGCATGAAATACCAGCTGGATGCAATGCTGCCCCATGGCCGCGGCTCGATCGTGAACATTGCATCGATCCAGGGGCTGGTGTCCGGCGCGGGGGGCGGCCATCTACAGCGCGAGCAAGCATGGCGTGGTCGGCATGTCCAAAGGGGCGGCAATGGATCATGCGCGCAGCGGGGTGAGGGTGAATGTGGTCTGTCCCGGAACCATCGAGACGCCGCTGGCGCAGAAGTACTACGCCGAGCGCGGGCTGCCGCTGCCGAACGATAACAGCCGCATTCCGATGGCGCGTGTCGGCCAGCCGGAAGAAATCGCATCGGCTGTGCTGTTCCTGTGTTCCGATGCGTCTTCCTATATGACCGGCGTTTGCCTGCCGGTCGATGGCGGGGTGATTGTCCAGTAGCGATGGATCAGCGGCCGTGGAAGGCCGCTGCGCGCTTGTTGAAGAAGGCGTCCAGGCCTTCGGCAAAGTCGGCGCTGCCGGCGCAGGCGCAGAAGGCCCGCTGTTCGGCTTCCAGTTGCTGCCCCAGCCCGCGTCCGAGAGAGGCGCGCAGCAGTTGCTTGGACTGTCCGTAGGCGAAAGTCGGTCCGGACGCCAGGCGCGCCGCCAGGGCCGCGGTTTCCTTTTCCAGCTCTCCGCGCGGCACCACGCGGTTGACCATACCCAGGCGCAGCGCTTCGGCGGCATCCACGGTATCGGACAGCAGCACCAGCTCCAGCGCCTTGCGCAAGCCCACGATGCGCGGCAGACTCCAGGAAGCCGAGCCGTCCGGACTGGCGCCGATGCGCGAATACGCCAGATTGAACACGGTGTCGTCGGCGGCGATACAGATATCGCAGGCCAGCGCCAGGCTGACGCCGGCGCCAGCCACGGCGCCGTGCAGGCTGCCCAGCACCGGCTGCGGCAGCGCCGCCAGGATGGCCAGCGCCTTGTGCAGCGGTTCGATGATTTCGGCCGCCGTGCGCGGCGCGGTCGCCAGGTCGGCCTGGAAGCGGGCCAGGTCGCCGCCGGCCATGAAGGCCTTGCCTTCGCCGCTGATGACGACGGCGCGCAGCCAATCCGCGCCCAGCAGCGAGCGGCTGACTTCCAGCAGGCTTTGCGCCATGTCGCGGTCGATCGCATTCAGCGCGGCAGGGCGGTGGAAGCGGATGCGCGCCACGGCGCCATCGCGTTCAAACAACAGTGGACTGCTCATGGCTGCCCCTCCAGATATCGTGGATTGCTTTGCGCGACCTTGGCGCGGCACACCATGCGCAGCGCAGCCTGTACACCGGGGTGCAGCACCGTGCCGGGATCGGCCTGGCCGGCGCGGATGGCCTGGCACAGCAGGCGGTTGCGCTGAGTGAGCTCCGCCTGCAGCCGTTCGGGCGGCACTTCAAGAGGAAGGCCGAACAATTCGCCGAGCGCCGCCACTTCGCGCTGCTCGGGGGCGTCGCCGTCTTCCAGCTGGCGGCGCGCGATGACCATCGCGTTGGCGATCATCAGCGCCTGGTGGCGCTGCTCGGGCGGCAGGGACGGCGCCAGTTCGCTGCGCAGCAGCTCGCGTGCCGTATCCAGCAGGTCCGCTGCGTTCGGGATTTCGCGCATCATGCCTCCGCTGTCATGTCGAGGATTTCGAACTCGAGTTCCGGCACCTTGTGGCCGGTCAGGGCCAGCATCAGCGAGCGTTCCTCGCCCGAACTGTGGCGCGCCGCCTGCTGCAGGGCGATGATGGCCCAGCTCATATGGGCCATGACTTCCCAGTAGTGCACCTGTGCGCGCGGCAGCGGTGCGCCGGATTCCTCTTCGTAGCCGCGATAGAAGTCTTCGCGCTCGCCGATGCCGCCGGCCTCGCGCTCATTGGCGCCGAAACGCCAGCATTTGGCGCAGAACCAGCCGATGTCTTCCAGGGGATCGCTCCAGCCGGCGAATTCCCAGTCCAGGATGGCGGTGAGGCCATCGGCATCGACCAGGTAATTGCCCGTGCGGTAGTCGCGGTGGCACAGCACTTCCTTGCCGGCCGGCGGCGCATGCCGTTCCAGCCAGCGCAATCCCCATTCGAGCGCGGGACGGGGTACCGGCTGGGTGTCCAGCCAGTCGCGGTAGCGCTGCACAAGACGCAGCGCCGGAGCGCCTTCGCTGCGCGGCAGGAAGGCCAGTTCGCCCGGCTCCGGCACGATGGAATGAATGCGCGCCAGTTCGCTGCCCAGGCGCCATGCCAGCTGCTTGCGGTCGCCGCCCAGCTTGCCATCCTTGACCAGCAGGTGGCCTGCTGCGCTGCCGGCGGCGCGCCGCATCAGGCAGAAGGGCCGGCCCAGCACCGTGCTGTCGGCGCACAGCCAGAGCGGTTCCGGCACGGTCACGCCGCGTGCAAAGGCCGCCCGCAGCAGCGCAAATTCCTCGGCGCGGCCATGGCTGACGCCCACGCCCGAAGGCGCGTCGGTGCGCAGCACGTAGTCAAACGCGCTTTCGTGAGGCCCGCCGTCGATGCTGCCCTGGATGCGCCAGTTTTCCTGGATTGCACCGCCGGACAGGCGCTCGCAATGAGTGATCGTGACCTGCCTTGCACCGGCTTCGCGCGCAATGAAGCCGGCCAGCGCATCGCGCTTGCTTGTGTCCATAACCCGCTCCCGGTTCAGGGCAGCACTTCGAACAGGCCGGCCGCGCCCATGCCGGAGCCGATGCACATGGTCACCACGACATATTTGGCGCCGCGCCGGCGGCCTTCGATCAGCGCGTGGCCGACCAGGCGGCTGCCGGTCATGCCGTACGGGTGGCCCAGCGCAATGGCGCCGCCATTGACGTTCAGGCGCTCGTCCGGAATGCCCAGCTGGTCGCGGCAGTACAGGGCCTGCACGGCAAAGGCTTCATTCAATTCCCACAGGCCGATGTCGTCCACCGTGAGCCCGGTCTTGCGCAGCAGCTTGGGGACGGCGTATACGGGACCGATGCCCATTTCGGCCGGTTCGCAACCCGCCACCGCGAAGCCGCGGAAGACGCCCAGCGGGTGCAGGCCGCGTTTTGCCGCCGCATGGTCGCTCATCAGCACGCAGGCCGAGGCGCCGTCCGACAGCTGGCTCGCATTGCCGGCGGTGATCACGCCGCCTTCGATCACCGGCTTGAGCTTGGCCACGCCGTCGTAGGTGGTGTCGGCGCGGATGCCTTCATCTTCGCCGACGGTGAGGCGGACGATGGATTCGGCGCCGGTGGCGCGGTCAACCACCTTGCTGTCCACCGTGATGGGCGCGATTTCGGTATCGAACTTGCCGGCGGCGCGCGCTGCGGCGGCGCGCTGCTGGCTCTGGGCGCCGTACTGGTCCTGCACTTCGCGCGAGATGCCATATTTCTTCGCCACGAATTCGGCCGTCTGCAGCATGGGCCAATAGACTTCCGGCTTGTGGCCGGCGATCCACGCGTCTTCCAGGTTCACGCGGTTCACATTGTTCTGCACCATCGAGATCGATTCCAGCCCGCCGGCAATGAAGACATCGCCTTCGCCGCCCTGGATGCGGTAGGCGGCGTCCGCGATGGCCTGCAGGCCGGATGAGCAGAAGCGGTTGACGGTGACGCCTGGTACGCTGACCGGGAAGCCGGCGCGCACCGCAATCTGGCGCGCGATATCGTAGCCGGTGGCGCCTTCGGGCGAGGCGCAGCCCATGATCACGTCCTCCACTTCGGCCGGATCGGCGCCGGCGCGCTGCAGGGCTGCACGGGCCACGTGCGCGCCCAGTTCGGCGCCGTGGGTGATATTCAGTGCGCCGCGCCAGCTCTTGCAGAGCGGCGTGCGCGCGGTCGATACGATCACTGCTTGGGTCATGCGCTTCTCCTGGTGATGGATGCGAATGGGCCTAGCGGCCGGTCCATTTGGGTTCGCGCTTGGCGAGGAAGGCTTCCACGCCTTCTTTCGCGTCGGCCGACTGGTGCACCACATTGCAGGCCAGCGTTTCCATCGTGATCAGGCTTTGGGTGTCGGCGTCCAGGCCGCGGTTGATCGCCATCTTGGTGATCTTCATGCAGAACGGACTCTTGTCGATCAGCGGGGCGACGAAGTCCTCGATCAGCTTGTCGAAGTCTTCCGGTGCGCTGACGTCGTTGACCAGGCCCCAATCCGCGGCCTGTTCGCCGGTCAGCAGCTTACCGGTCAGCATCAGCTCCTTGGAGCGGCGGATGCCGATATAGCGCGGCAGGCGGTAGATCGGGCCCGCGCCGCCGAACAGGGCGCGGCGGATGTGGAAGTCGCCGATGCGCGCGGTGGTGGTGGCCAGGGCGAAGTCGCAGGAAATCATCAGCTCGAAACCGCCCGCGACCGCATAGCCTTCGACAGCGGCGATGGTCGGCTTGCTGCAGGAGTAGAAGCGGTCGTAGGTCTGGGCCGAAACCATGGCCAGGTTGATCGAATCGTTGGTGGTGGCCAGGCGCGGGCCCACCAGTTCGCCCAGGTCGGCGCCCGAGCAGAAGGTGTTGCCGCGGCCGCGCACGACAACGGCAAGCACATTGTCGTCCTTCTCGGCGCGATCGATCGCGATCCCGATCTGCTCCAGTACTTCCGGACTGACGCAGTTGCGCTTGTGGGGGCGGTTGAGCCAGATGGTGGCGACCTTGTTTTTCACTTCGTACTGAATGACGTCGGACATGGAACCTCCAGGGTTGGAATGCGACCGACCGGACGGTCGGGTTACTTGAAGCTTAATGTAATCCTTGGACAGTGTCAACACGGTCCCCGGCGGGGGCAACCGGGATTTGGACTACAGGAAAAGCAGGAATTCCCTACAGTAATTGAAAATACTTGAACGTAATATCTTCAGCAACGCCCCAGCCAGGGGAATCACGCGCCCCTGCATTCGAATGGAACCCGAACGCGAACCCGAACCCGACTCGCCCGAAATGCGCGAACTGGTCGCCAGCCTGCTGGCGTTACGCGATTGCCTGGTCAACGCAGGGCAGGCGCTACGCGACATTCACGGCCAGATCGACCTCGAGGCCCAGCAGCGTGCACGCGAGGCGCTGGAAAAACTAATCGCCGCCAGCCGCCGCCAGGGCGACTGAACAAGGTCGAATAGGGCAGTCGGGCACTGGTTGCTTATGTTGCGATGCAGCATAGGAATCGGTCGTATGTTTTGAATTTATAGAATACAATTTTCAAAACACCTGCCCGGCGCCGCAATCCGGCAAAGGCAGGCCATGACCGCATTTCTTTACCTGCAAAGGACAGCCATGCCAAGCATCACCCCGGAGCAGCCCAGTAGCCTGCTGCTCATGTCACCAGAGGATAATTGCCTTATTGCGCGCGTCGACCTCAAGGCCGGGGACACGGTTTACATCGATGGCCACGCGGTGACTCTTCCCGGCAACGTTCGCCTCGGCCACAAAGTCGCCCGCCGCGCGCTGCCGGCGGGAGAGAAGGTGCTGCGCTATGGCGCCATCATCGGCACCGCGACGGCGCCAATCGCGATTGCTGCGCATATCCACACGCACAATCTCGAGAGCGACTACATCCCGACTTATACGCTGGACCAGGACGGCCATCATTTCATCGGAAGCAAAGCACAATGACCAACGCCCACTAGTATCGCCAATATTGCCCTGACGGGTTATCCGCGCGCGGACGGACGCAAGGGCATCCGCAATGTCGTTGTGGTCGCCTATCTCGTGGAGTGCGCGCATCATGTGGCGCGCCTGATCGTCAATGCCTTTCCCGGCCAGCCGGTGCACCTGATCGGCTTCCCCGGATGCTACCCGAACGAATATGCGGACACGATCATGCGCCGCGTGCTGACCCACCCGAACGTCGGCGCGGCGCTGCTGGTGTCGCTCGGATGCGAGAGCTTCGACAAGACCGGCGTAGGGCAAGCCGTCGCGGACAGCGGCCGGCCGGTCCACACGATCACCATTCAGGACGCAGGCGGCACCCGCTCGGGCGTCAAGGGCGGCGTGGAGTGGGTGCAGTGGGCGCTGGAAGACCTGGCCGGCCAGGAGCGCGTCCCGATGCGGCCCGATGAACTGATCGTGGCCACGATCTGCGGCGGCTCGGACAGCACCAGCGGTATCACCGCCAATCCGGCCGTCGGCGCCGCCTTCGACCAGCTGATCGCGGCCGGCAGCGCCTGCGTGTTCGAGGAAACGGGTGAACTGGTCGGTTGCGAATTCCACATGAAGCGGCGCGCGGTCACGCCGGAACTGGGCGAGGCGATCGTGCAGACGGTGGAAAAGGCTTCGCGCTACTACACCATCATGGGGCATGGCAGTTTCGCGCCAGGCAATGCGGACGGCGGCCTGACGACGCAGGAGGAAAAGTCGCTGGGCGCCTATGCCAAGAGCGGCGCCTCGCCGATCAGCGGCATCCTGAAGCCGGGCGATTTGCCGCCAACCGGCGGCCTTTACCTGCTCGACGTGGTGCCGGACGGCGAACCGCGCTTCGGTTTCCCGAATATCTCGGACAATGCCGAAATCGTGGAGCTGATTGCCTGCGGTGCCCACGTCACGCTGTTTACCACCGGGCGCGGCTCGGTGGTCGGATCCGCGATCTCTCCCGTCATCAAGGTGTGCGCGAACCCCGCGACCTATGAGCGCCTGGCTGACGACATGGATGTCAACGCCGGCCGCATCCTGACCGGCCACGCCAGCATCGGCGAAGTTGGCAGTGAGATCGTGGAGCTGGTTGCCCGCGTCGCGAATGGCGAGTGCACCCGTTCGGAAGACCTGGGCCACCAGGAGTTCATCCTCACCTACAAGCAGTTCGAGCCGATCGGCCCCGGCTGCCTGCCACTGAAGGCTGCCTGACATGGAGCTGGCGAATACAGGACGCCTGGCGCGCAGCGGCCTCGCGCTGACAAAGCTGGGCCTCGGCTGTGCCCAGCTGGGCGGTTTGTACCAGGCGATGACGGACGGCGATGCCCGTGCGCTGGTCGATGCCGCCTGGGACCTGGGCATCCGCTACTTCGATACGGCGCCGTACTATGGCTTCACGCTGTCCGAGCGGCGCCTGGGTGCGGCGCTGCGCGAACGGCCGCGCGGCGAGTATGTGATCAGCACCAAGGCCGGCCGCCTGATGCGCCCTGATCCGGGTGTACAGCCCGGCGAGTGCGGCTGGGCTGCGCCGCTGCCGTTCCGGCCGCATTACGACTACACGCACGACGGCATCCTGCGTTCGCACGAGGACAGCCTGCAGCGCCTTGGCCTGGACCGCGTCGACATCCTGTATGTGCATGACATCGGACGCGTCACGCATGGCGACCGCCACGCGCACTATTGGGAACAGCTGACCGATGGCGGCGGCCTGCGTGCGCTCGAACGGCTGCGCGGGGAGGGCGCCATCGGGGCGTTCGGCCTCGGCGTCAATGAATGGGAAGTGGTGGCCGACGCGCTGGACGTGTGCGCGCTGGATTGCGTGCTGCTCGCCGGCCGCTACACCTTGCTGGAGCAGGCCTCGCTGGCGCCTCTGATGGATCGCTGTGCGCGCGAAGGCACGGGCGTCGTCATCGGCGGCCCATTCAACTCCGGCATCCTGGCGGGCAGCAACAAGTTCAATTACGAGGATGCGCCGGCCGCGGTTGTCGAGCGGGTACGGGCCCTTGCCGCTGCCTGCCGCGAATTCGGCGTGCCGCTGCAGGCCGCCGCCTTGCAATTCCCGCTGGCCCATCCTGCCGTAGTCTCGTGTATCCCCGGCGCCCAGGATGCTGCACAGCTGCGCCAGAACGCGCAATGGTTTTCCCAGTCCGTGCCTGCCGCGCTGTGGCAGGCGCTCGCACAATCCGGACTGGTGGATCCGCGCGCGCCGCTGCCCCCTAGTCATTAAAGCAAACCATATTTAAAGGAGTAACATGAAACTGCTGCGCTTTGGCCCCAAAGGCGATGAGAAACCCGGCCTGCTGGACGCCGATGGTGTGATCCGCGACCTGTCCGGCGTGCTGCCCGACCTGACATCGGCCCAATTGGCGCGCGGCGCGCTGGCCCGCCTGTCCGACATCGATCCGTCGCGGCTGCCGGCCGTTGACCAGCCGGTGCGCCTTGCGCCCATCGTGGCCGACATCGGCAAGCTCATTTGCGTTGGCCTGAACTATTCGGACCATGCGGCCGAATCGGGCATGGCGGTACCGGCCGAACCCGTGCTGTTCATGAAGGCCACCAGTTCCATCATCGGCTGCAACGATGCGGTCGTGCTGCCGCGCGACTCCGTCAAGAGCGACTGGGAAGTGGAACTGGGTGTTGTGATCGGCAAGCGCGCGCGCTATGTCGACCAGGCCGATGCGCTGGACTATGTGGCCGGCTACTGCGTCGTGAACGACCTGTCGGAGCGCGAGTACCAGCTGGAACGGGGCGGCCAGTGGGACAAGGGCAAGGGTTGCGATACCTTTGGCCCGGTCGGTCCGTGGCTGGTGACCACCGACGAAGTGCCGGATCCGCAGAACCTGGACATGTGGCTGGAAGTGAACGGCAAGCGTTATCAGACGGGCAACACGCGCACCATGGTATTTACTGTCGCGGAGCTGGTCAGCTATATCAGCCGCTTCATGACGCTCGAACCGGGCGATGTGATCAGCACCGGCACGCCGCCGGGCGTTGGCCTCGGCCAGAAACCCGATCCGGTCTACCTGAAGCCCGGCGACCGCATGCGGCTCGGCATCGCTCACCTGGGTGAGCAGGAGCAGACCGTCCATGCCTGGAACGAGGAACTGATCGACGGCTAAGCGGCAGCAGGCAGGGGCAGCAAACTGGACAAACAGGCGACAAGAGCGCCGGCACGGAGACTTTGCACACATGACGGAACCCTCGGCACGACCTTCTTACCGCTTCGCACTAGTGATGATCACCACATTGTTCTTCATGTGGGGTTTCGTCCATAATCTCGATCCGATCCTGATTCCGCACTTGCGGCGCTCGTTCAGCCTGTCGGTGCTGCAATCGGCCTTCGTGGATTCGGCAGTGTTCATCGCCTATTTCGTCATGGCGCTGCCGGCCGGCTTCCTGATCCGCAAGGCCGGCTACAAGTGTGCGATCCTGGCCGGCCTGCTGCTGTTTGCCATTGGCTCGCTGCTGTTCATCCCCGCTGCGAACACGCAGCAGTACGCGGTTTTCCTGGCTGCGCTGTTTACCATTGCCTGTGGGCTGACGATCCTGGAGACGGCCGCCAATCCCTACGTGACCTTGCTGGGCAGGCCGGACAAGGCGGCACAAAGGATCAACCTGGCCCAATCGTTTAATGGGCTGGCGGCCACCCTTGCGCCCATCATCGGGGCACGCCTGATCCTGGTGCAGGGGGCCAGCGAACAGCAACTGGCCGCCATGCCGGCCGCGGCGCGCCAGGCGGCGCTGGCGGCGGAAGCGGCCAGCGTAAAAGGCCCCTATATGGCGCTGGG
Source organism: Pseudoduganella sp. UC29_106 (assembly GCF_044055365.1). Lineage (NCBI taxonomy): Bacteria > Pseudomonadati > Pseudomonadota > Betaproteobacteria > Burkholderiales > Oxalobacteraceae > Pseudoduganella > Pseudoduganella sp. UC29_106. The sequence goes on from NZ_CP171977.1 coordinate 2,471,530, forward strand.
TCTGGTGATCCTGGCAATTGCGCTCATCTTCTTTTTCCTGAAATTGCCTGAGGCGGAGACTACGGCGGCGGACAAGCACGGCGACGCGCCGGCCGCCAGTTCGATCGGCGACACGCTGAAGGTCCCGGCCATCCGCCGCGCCGTCATCGCGCAATTCTTCTACGTTGGCGCACAGGTTTGCGTGTTCAGCTTCTTCATCCTGTTTGCCACCAGGGCGGCCGGGGTGTCGGACGTGAGCGCTGCCGACTACCTGGGCTGGGGCTGCGGCATGGCGTTCATGGTCGGCCGTTTCGCCGGCACCTGCCTGATGCGCTTCATCGCCCCTGCGCGGCTGCTGCTGATGTACGCGATGGCCTGCGCCGCACTGGCGGTCGTGGCCATGCTCACGCAAGGACTGGCGAGTATCGCTGCCGTGATCGGCATCGCATTTTTCATGTCGATCATGTTCCCGACCATTTTCTCGCTGGGTATCCAGGGCGCCGGCGCGCACACGGAAATGGGCAGCAGCCTGATCATCATGGCCATCGTCGGCGGCGCCTTGCTGCCGCTGCTGTTCGGCCTGGTCAGCGACCTGACGCACAACGTGCAATTCGGTTATGCGGTGCCGCTGCTGTGCTTCCTCGTCATTGCCTGGTTCGCGCGCGCGTCGCTTCAGGCCAGCCACGGGGAGCGCGCAGCCACCATATCAATAGGAGTCATGGAACGTGTTTAAACTGGATAACAAGAAGGCGGTGATCACCGGCGGCGGCAGCGGCATCGGCAAGGCGATTGCCAGGCTTTTCGCACAGCAGGGAGCCGTGGTGCATGTGATCGATGTCGACGATGCCGCCTGCGAGCAAGTGGTACGCGAGATCCGGGATCAGGGCGGCGTGGTGTCCGCGCATGCCTGCGATGTGACAAGCCAGGCTGAGGTGAGGACACGGCTGGCGGAGATCGGCCCGATCGACATCCTGGTCAATAACGCCGGTATCGCACACATCGGCAAGGCGGACAACACCAGCGAAGAAGACTTCGACCGCGTCATCAATGTCAACGTCAAGGGCGTTTATAACTGCCTGCACGCCGCGATCCCGCAGCTGCGCGCCAATGGCGGCGGCACCATCGTCAACATGGCGTCTGTTGCAGCCTGGGTCGGCGTCAAGGAGCGCTTTGCCTATTCCACGGCCAAGGGGGCGGTCATGGCAATGACGCTGTCCGTCGCCAAGGATTACCTGCAGGACGGCATCCGCTGTAATTCCATTTCACCGGGACGCGTCCATACGCCTTTCGTGGATGGTTTCCTGGCGCGCAACTATCCCGGCAGGGAAGCGGAGATGTTTGCGCAATTGTCCAAGACCCAGCCGATAGGCCGGATGGCCAAATCGGAAGAAGTGGCTGGACTGGCCTTATACCTGTGCAGCGACGAAGCGGCTTTCATCACCGGTACCGACTACCCGATCGATGGCGGCTTCATCACCCTGAACGGCTGATGTTGCGGGCCTGTTTTATGAATTTCACCAGGGGCTTCACAATTTAGCCCAAGCGCTTGTGCGCTATCGCTTCCTAAATTGGCTTTATATATATTGAAGACATTCTTGTGTTGGCTGCCGGCAAGTCTGCGGCGCCGGTGCAGGAATGGATGGTTCAAATATATCTATTCAATAGGAGGCAAGTAAGATGAGGTTCATCAGAACAGTGCTTCACCGCGCGGTGCCCTGGGCCGCGGCCGCAATCGGACTGGCGTCGCTGAGCGTATCGCAGCCCGCGGCGGCCTACACCTGGGACAACGTGGCCATTGGCGGCGGCGGTTTCGTGTCGGCCGTCATACCCAGCAAAACCCAGGGTATCGTGTACGCGCGCACCGACGTCGGCGGCGCCTACCGGTGGGACAACACCAATGGCCGCTGGGTGCCGCTGCTGGATTGGGTCGCGGAAGACCAGATCGGCTATCTCGGCGTGGATTCCCTGGCCGTGGATCCCAAGAACGCGGCCAATGTCTATATGCACGTTGGCATCAGCTACTTCAACGGCGGCAAGAGCGCGATCCTGCGCTCGACCGACTATGGCGCCACTTTTTCCGTCACCGACGTGACCAATCAGTTCAAGGCGCACGGCAATGGCATGGGACGCCAGAATGGCGAGCGGCTGATCGTCGATCCGGGTTCGAGCAATGTGCTGTATGTGGGCACGCGCTGGAACGGCCTGTTCAAGAGCACCAATTCCGGCGCGTCCTGGTCGCAGGTGACCTCGCTGAATGTGACGACCACACCGAACGATAACGGCATCAGCGTGGTCATGGCCGATCCTTCCAGCGTGTCCGGCGGCGTGGCGCAGCGGCTGTTTGTCGGCGTATCGCGCTACGGCTCGGTGGGCGCGAATTTCTATCGCAGCGACAATGCCGGCGGCTCCTTCAGCGCCGTTTCCGGCGGCCCATCGGGCCTGATGCCGCAGCGCGCTACGTTTGACGGCGCCGGCAACCTGTACATCACTTACGCGAACGGCGCCGGTCCTCACGGGAACCAGTCGGGCTCGGAGCCGATGGACACTGGCCAGATCTGGAAGTACACGATCTCGAACGGGGCGTGGACCAATGTGACGCCGGCCGGCGTGACGCGGGCCTTCAGCGGCATCAGCGTCGATTCTTCCAATTCCCAGCGCCTGGTCGCATCGTCTGTCAATCAGTATGCGGCACAGGGCAACGGCTGGGGTGACCATGTCTATATCTCCACGAACGGCGGCGCCAGCTGGACCGACGTGATGGCGCGCGGCTTCGCCAAGGATACGGGCGGCATCAGCTGGATTGCGAACGGTACGATCCATTGGGCCGGTACTGCGGTTTTCGACCCCTTCAATAGCAAGACGGTGTGGCTGACTTCGGGCAACGGCATCTTCAAGACCAGCGATATCGATGCCACGCCGACCACCTGGACCTTCGTTACCAAAGGGCTGGAAGAGACCGTGCCGCTGAATATGGTCAGTATCCCGGGTGGGCCGGCCTTGTCCGCGCTGGGCGACGTCGACGGCTTCCAGCATTACAACGTCTACACCTACAGCAACCCGATGTACTCGCCGACGATGGGCACGACCACGGGCCTGGCCGTGGCTGACGCGAACACGAACAGCGTGGTGCGGGTGGGGAACACGATGTACACCTCCGCCAACGGCGGCACCAACTGGTCGGCAACGACCATGAACGGCAGCAAAGGGCAGGTGGCCTTGTCGGCCAGCGGCACGGTGCTGCTGCATAGCCCGGAAAGTTCCGCGACGACTTACCGTTCCACCAATATGGGCGCAAGCTGGTCGGCGGTGGGCGGCCTGGGCGTAAGCAATGCACGGCCGGTAGCGGATCCTGTCAATTCCACCAAGTTCTACGTGCATAATCCGGGCGATGGCAGCTTCATGATCAGCACGGACAGCGGCGCCAGCTTCTGGAAGTTCAATACGCTCGCCACCGGCGGAGAAAGCATGATCCGCGCCGCGCCCGGCCGGGAAGGGGATATCTGGGTTCCGCTGAATGGCGGCGGCCTGGCGCGCACGACGAGTTCGGGCTGGCAGTTCACGAATATCGCCAATGTCACCAATTGCTTTGCGGTTGGTTTCGGCAAGGCGGCAGCGGGGGCGACGTATCCGACGGTCTTCATCTGGGGCACGGTGGGCGGTGTGCGTGGCCTGTTCCGCTCTACCGACGAAGGCGTCAGCTGGACGCGCATCAACGACAACGGGCACCAGTACGGCGGGCCGGGTAACGGCAGGTTCGTGCTTGGGGATATGAACACCTTTGGCGTGGTCTATATGAGCACGGCCGGGAGGGGAATCGTGATGGGCAAGCCGTAAGCTTGCCCGGAAGCCGGGGCGGAATCGCCCTGGCTTTATTGCAGGTCGCCGACGCGGATCAGACGATCTTCAGAGTAATGGCATAGGGCAGGGCGGCCTTGTCGGCCGGCAGCGTCACTTGCAGGCCGTCGGCGGTCTGGCGGAATGCCAGCGGCGCCTTCCTGCCCACCAGTTCCACCCGCGAGATGCTTTTCTTCAGGTGCTCACTGCCGCTGCGCATTGCGTTGATGGACACCTTGCCATCGGCCGGCCAACCCAGCACGAAGGCGTAGACTGTGCTGTCCTTGGTCGTGAAGCGAATATCGTCGGCGGTGAAGGGCTTGTTCTTGCCCTCATTAAAGCCGGCGCCGGACATGGGGGCCGCCGCTTCGCGCGTGGAAGGGCCTTCGCCGTAAATGTGCCATGGACGCGTGTCATAGATGCCTTCACTGTTCACCGCCATCCATTGGCCGATCTCTTCGACAATCACGCGCTCCTGTTCGTCGATGCTGCCATTGCCGCGCACGGGAACGCTCAACAGCAGATTGCCGTTCTTGCTGACGATGTCGATCAGCGTGTGCACCACTGTCTGTGCGCTCTTGTAGCTCTTGCTGTCGTACACCCGGCGATCGTAGTGCCAGCTGCCGATGCAGGTGCAGGTCTGCCAGGGCAGGGGTTCGATCTGGCTGCTCTGGCCACGCTCGATGTCCATGACCATGCACTGGCGCTGCACGGCATCGAGGATCTTGCCGTTGACGACCGCCTCCAGCTTTCCTTTCTGTGCAATACTGCGGTTGTAGATGTGGGCCGTGAGGCGCAGGCCGACGTCGCTGGCTGGCCACAGCGGCAGAACGGTATCGTCGAAATACACCAGGTCGGGATCATAGGAATTGACCAGGTCTACGGTGCGGTTGTAAAGCTTGTCGGCATATGCCGGGTCCGGAATCGAAGCGCCGCCGCGCCAGTGCCATTGCTCGTCCGAGACGCCGCCCTGCGTGGCATTCTTGCTCAGGGCGTGGCGTTGCGCGTAGAGCGCCTGCGGATCGCGTCCCTCCCACCATTTGCCGCTGCCGTCCGCCCTGGTCAGGTTGCCGTCATAAGGGACGCCGGCGAACGCGCCATTCTTGTCCGCGCCTTGCGCCACTTCGAACCAGGTCCAGGCATGGGCCGCATGCACGCTGACGCCGAAGCGCAGGCCGTGCTTGCGCACTGCCTTGCTCCAGCCGGCCATCAGGTCCTTCTTCGGGCCGATCCTGGTCGAATTCCACTCCGGCTGGTGCTTGCTGTCGTACAGGTCGAAGTTGTCGTGGTGGTTGGCGAGGGCAACGAAGTACCTGGCGCCGGCTTTTTTGTAAAGGCCGACCAGGGCGTCCGGGTCCCAGCGATCCGCCTGCCATTGATTGATGACGTCCTTGAAGCCGAACGCCGATGGATGTCCGTATTTTTTCAGGTGGTATTTATAGGCTTCGCTGCCTTCCTCATACATGCCGCGGGCATACCAGTCGCCGAATTCCGGCTCGCATTGGGGGCCCCAGTGGGCCCAGATGCCGAATTTCGCGTTGCGGAACCAGTCCGGTGTGCGGTAGGCGGTCAGGGAAGTCCAGTCCGGCGTGAACGGGCCGGCGGCCATCGGCTCGCGGCCGTCGGCTGCGTGCGCATACCGGGACAGCGCCAGGGCAGGGATGGCGGCAGCCATCTGCTGCAGGAGGTCTCGTCTCTTCATTCTGTTTTTCCTTCGCTAAAGTGCAACGACCAGCTATGGTGCCCGCCGAATGCCTTTTCGACAATTATAAAAATCACCAGGCGCGGACATGATTAACGCGGGTCCGTGCTGACACTCACAGTATATTTGCATCCTGCTTAAAAATGTTTTAAATTTATAGAATACCGACGAAGAACTACTGAAAAGGCAAAAATATGGGTCAGATGAAGAGTGTCGTATGCGTGGCGCCCGGCGAACTGCGGTTGGGGCATGGGCCGATTCCGTCGGCGGGGGAAAACGAGGTCCTGTTGCGGGTGCGCCGCATTGGCGTATGCGGCACGGACATGCATATCTTTCGCGGCACCCAGCCCTTCCTGCAGTATCCGCGCGTGATGGGGCATGAACTGTCGGGCGAGGTGGTCACGGCGCCCGCCGGGTCCGGTCTCGGGCCGGGCGACCAGGTATTCGTGATGCCTTATCTGTCGTGCGGCGATTGCGTGGCCTGCCGCAAGGGCAAGACCAATTGCTGCACCGGGATCCAGGTGCTGGGCGTGCACCGCGACGGCGGCATGGCCGAATATCTCGCCGTGCCCGCGCAGTTCGTCCTGAAGACCGAAGGCATCTCGCTGGACGAAGCGGCCATGCTGGAGTTCCTCGCCATCGGCATGCACGCGGTGCGCCGCGGCGCGGTGCAGGCCGGCCAGCGCGTGCTGGTGGTCGGGGCAGGCCCGATCGGCGTGGCCCTGTCCCTGTTCGCATCCCTGAAGGGCGGCGAAGTCACGGTGCTTGATACCCGGCAGGATCGCCTGGACTTTTGCAAGGATGTGTTGAAGGTCGCATATGCGGTCAAGGCCGGCGAGGGCGACCGTGAAGCGCTGCAGGAAATCACCGGCGGCGACTTCTTCGACGTGGTCTTCGACGCCACTGGCAATATCAAGGCAATGGAGCGTGGCCTGGAATTCGTCGCCCACGGCGGTGCCTACGTCCTGGTGTCGATCGTGCCGGAGCGGATTTCTTTCGCCGACCCGGAATTCCACAAGCGCGAAACCAGCCTGCTTGGCAGCCGCAACGCCACGGTGGATGACTTCCGCGAAGTGCTGGCGGCGATGAAGGCGGGCCTGGTTCCCACTCTGGCGATGAATACCCATCGGACCACGCTGGATGAATTCATCGAGACCCTACCGCACTGGATGGATCCTGCCAGTGGCGTGATCAAGGCCATCGTCGAGGTGTAAATGACCGCAATTCTGCAATTCGGCACCAGCCGCTTCCTGCAGGCCCATGTCGACCTGTTCATCGGCGAGGCGCTGGCCGGGGGGGCGGCGCTGGGACCGGTCACGGTCGTGCAAACCACGGACAGTGCGGACAGCGCGAAGCGCATCGCCGCCTTCAACCAGCCGGGCGGCTATCCGGTGCGGATACGCGGGCTGCTGGACGGTGTCGTGGTGGACCGCGTGCAAACTGTCGCTTCTGTCCAGCGTGGCCTTTCCGCGCAGCGCGACTGGGCGCAAGTGCGCGAACTGGCCGCCGGGCCGGTACAGGTCATGATATCCAATACGGGCGACAGGGGATATGAGCTGTCGCCCGACGATCATCCGGGCTTGCTGGAGGGCGATGTGGCGCCGCGCAGCTTCCCGGCCAAGCTGCTGGTGCTGCTGCACGGGCGCTACCTGCGTGGCGGCGCTCCCGTCACCCTGCTGCCGTGCGAACTGGTGGCCGGCAATGGCACGGTGCTGCGGGAATGCGTCCTGCAGCTGGCGCGGGATTGGGGTCTCGGCCTGGCGTTCGCCAACTGGCTGGCCGGCGCATGCGTGTGGGTCAATTCGCTGGTCGACCGCATTGTCTCCGAGCCGATCGATCCCGTGGGCGCGGTGGCGGAACCGTATGCGCTGTGGGCCATCGAGGCCCAGCCTGAAATGCAGCTGCCGTGCGCACATGCGCAAATCGTCGTGACCGACAGGCTGGAACCTTATGAGCGGCGCAAGCTGTTCCTGCTCAACCTCGGACACAGTTTCCTCGCCGAATGCTGGCTGCGGGAGGAACGCCCCGAGGGGGAAACGGTGCTGCAGGCGCTGTCCGATCCCCGCCTGGGCGCCGAACTGGAAGCGCTGTGGGAAGAAGAAGTCCTGCCGGTGTTCCGTGCGCTGGGCGAGGAAGAGGCCAGCCGCGCCTACCTGGACCAGGTCCGCGAACGCTTCGGCAACCCGTACCTGGCCCACCGGCTGGCCGATATTGCGAAGAATCACGAGGAAAAGAAGCTGCGGCGTTTCCAACCTGTCCTGGCGCTGGCGCGCGAGCTCGGGCTGAATATTCCCCAGGCGCGCCTGCGCAAAGCGCTGGAAAGGGCTGCAACGGGAGTTCCGGTAAAATGATGCATCGTTCACACGAGCTGACCGCCAGCGCGGCGCATTCCATACTTCATGGCCAGACCTCCCACCATCTTCAAGCGCAGCGCCAATCTGCTGCTGCAGTACATTGCCAGCCATGTGGCGGTTGGCGAACCTCTTCCGACCGAGCAGCACATGGCCGAGCTGGGCGAGGGCAGCCGCACGGCGATCCGCAGCGTGCTCGCGCATTTTCACGAGAGTGGGCTGATCAGCGACCTGAAGGAACGGCGCCTGCTGCGCAAGCCCTTGCGCAAGGATTACTTCGACCTGGCCGAGTTGCAGACGGGGGCGGACCGCATCCGGCAGGTGCTGATGGAGCGGATCTACCAGAGCGACCTGCCGCCCGGCGCGGAGTTTTCGGAATCGGAGCTGGCGCGGGCGGCGGGAACCAGCACGATCAGTGTGCGCGAATTCCTGATCGGCTTTTCGAGCTCGGGCCTGATCGAGAAGAAGCCCCGGGGCGGATGGCGCCTGTGCGCCTTCGACCGCTCTTTCGCCATGGAACTGGCCGATGTGCGCCAGATGTTCGAGTTTGCCGCCATCGACAATTTTGCCAACCTGCCGCAGGGCGACCCGGCGTTCGCCGAACTGCAGCGGCTGATTGTTCGCCACGAGCAGCTTGGTTCCATCATGCCGACGCACCACAAGGATTTTCCGGCGCTCGACCGGGATTTCCATACCTTCCTGATCGGGTTGATGAACAATCGCTTTGCACAGGGTTTCTACGATCTTGTTTCGCTGGTGTTCCACTACCACTACCAGTGGGACAAGGATTCCGAGTCGGCGCGCAACGAGTATGCGGTGCACGAGCACCTGGACATCCTGCGTGCGCTGGCGCGGCGCGACGTCGCCGGGGCGCGCGAAGCGATGCGCATCCACCTGAATTCTTCCCGCAGCACCTTGCTGCAAGCGATCCGCGCGCGCGAGATGAAGGCGCACGCGGCCTGAAGCGGCGTCCGCGGCGGCAGCATGCCTGCCGCCAGCCGGCACGGAAGGAGGCATGATGCTGGTCGACGCACATCAGCATTTCTGGCGCCTGGCGGACCGTCACGGCGCCTGGCCGCCGCTCGCGCTGGAAGCCATCTACCGCGATTTCCTGCCCGGCGACCTGGCGCCCTTGCTTGAACGGCAAGGCGTTGCGAAGACTGTGCTGGTGCAGTCCATGCCCAATGAAGAGGACACGCTGTTCATGCTGGACCTGGCGCGCCGCCACTCCTTTATCGGCGGCGTGGTCGGCTGGGTCGACATGAAGGCGCCCGGCGCGGCCGCGCGTATCGATGCCCTGGCGGCCGATCCCGCGCTCAAGGGTTTGCGCCCCATGCTGCAGGACCTGGAAGACGAGCGCTGGATCGACGATGCCGCGCTGGCGCCCGCGGTGCAGGCCATGCTGCGCCATCGCCTGAGTTTCGATGCCCTGGTCCTGCCGCGCCATCTGCCTGCCTTGCTGGCCTTCGCCGAACGCTACCCCGAACTGCCCATCGTGATCGACCACGGCGCCAAGCCGCTGATCGCGCAAGGCCTGCTGGAACCGTGGCGCAGCGATATCGCGCGGTTGGCGTCCATGCCCCAGGTGCATTGCAAGCTGTCCGGATTGGTGACCGAAGCGGGCGCGCGATGGGATGTCGAGCGCTTGCGTCCCTACGTGGGGAATCTGCTCGCCTGTTTCGGTCCGCAACGGCTGATCTGGGGCAGCGACTGGCCCGTGGTAAACCTCGCCGCTACCTACGCTGATTGGCTCGCGGCCTGCGCATCGCTGCTGGACGGCGTGGGCGCAGCGGACCGGCGCGATATCTTCGGCTTGAATGCCCGGCGCTTCTACCGTATCGATTGAGGAGTATTAGAATGCAAAGAATGGGAATGGTGATCGGCATTGCGCCGGAAAAGATCGCGGAATACAAGGCCTTGCACGCCGCCGTCTGGCCCCAGGTACTGGCCAGGCTTGGCGAGGCGAATGTGCGCAACTACACGATCTTCCTGCGTGAACCGGAGAACCTGCTGTTCGGCTATTGGGAGTACCATGGCGAGAACTTCGAGGCCGACATGCAGCACATCGCCGCCGATCCTGAAACGCGGCGCTGGTGGACTTTCTGCAGCCCCTGCCAGGTCCCGCTGGAGAGCCGCGCCGAGGGCGAACACTGGGCGATGATGGAGCCCGTTTTTCACATGGACTGAATTGAGTTGCCATGAAAATTGATCGCGTCGTTGTCGTTGGCGGCGGCACTGCAGGCTGGATGAGTGCACTGGCACTGGTGACGGGCCTGCGTGGGCGGACCGTCGAGTTGATTGAATCCGAGGAAATCGGCATCGTCGGAGTAGGGGAGGCGACCTTCCCGTCCATCCGCGACTACAACCGCATCGTCGGCATCGACGAAGCCGACTTCCTGCGCGCGACGCAAGGTACTTACAAGCTGGGAATCGAATTCCGCGACTGGCGCGAGCGGGGCGAGAGCTACTTTCACACCTTCGGCGATTTTGGGCATCTGAGCGGAACGGACTCCCTGTGGGGACAGTACCGCCGGCTGGGCGATGCTGCACTCGGCCAGTTCGGCGAGCAATGCCTGCCCACGGTGATGGCCATGCAGCAGCGCTTCTGCGTTCCGGATGCGGGTCCGGCGGAGCCCTTCAAGTATGCCTACCACTTCGATGCGGCCCTGTACGCCGATTACCTGCGCAAGCTGGCGCTCGCGCGCGGCGCGCGCCGCACGGAAGGGCGCGTCGTCGAGGTGCTGCGGCGTGAAGACGGGGGCGTGCGCAGCGTGCGCCTGGCCGATGGCAGGGAAGTTGCGGGCGACCTGTTCATCGACTGTTCCGGCTTCAGCTCCCTGCTGTTGGGGCGCACGCTCGGCGAGCCCTTCATTGATTTCAGCCGCTGGCTGCCGGTGGACCGGGCCTGGGCCTGTCCGTGCGAGCGCGGCAGCGGCGCCCTTGCGCCGTACACGCGCGCCACGGCACTGGAGGGCGGGTGGGCCTGGCGCATCCCGCTGCAGAATCGCACCGGCAATGGTCACGTGTTTTCCAGCCGCTATATCGACGAAGAGCGTGCGCGCGATCAGCTGCTGCAGCAGCTCGATGGGAAGCCGCTTGCCGAACCGCGGCTGCTGCGTTTTACCACCGGCCACCGGGCACGCTTCTGGGTACACAACGTCGTTGCGCTGGGGCTGTCGTCCGGTTTCCTGGAACCGCTGGAGTCGACCAGCATATTCCTGATCCAGAGCGGTTTGGGCAGGCTGATGGAACTACTCACCAGCGGTGCCCAGATCGGCGATGCGGCAATCAAGGGCTTCAATTCAGGGCTTGTGCGGCAGTTCGCCCGTATTCGCGACTTCATCGTGTTGCATTATTGCCTCACTGCGCGCCGCGACAGCGCATTGTGGCGCGACATGGCGAGCATGGATCTGCCGGAAACGTTGGCCTTCCGCCTGCAGGCCTGGCGCGAACACGGCGTTTTGCATTTGTATGACGAGGAAGGCTTCGATCAGCACAGCTGGCTCGCCATCTACGCGGGAATGCAGCACTGGCCCCGTTGCCAGGATCCGGTGTGGCAGGAGTTGTCGTCGAACGACGCCCAGAATGCGCTGCGCGCGCGCCGCCAGGCAATCGCGGAACTGGTCGCACGATTGCCTTTACATCACGATTACCTGAAGGCCGCGCTCGCGCGCTAATACCCGGCTTTTTCATTGAGGGGCTTGGTGATTTTCATAATTGCTGGCCTGTTCTGCGGCCAGCAAAATGGCGGGTAGCAGGGGCGCAGGCAAAAAAAAGAACGCAGGAGGGGGACATGTCCGAGAAGGCTATCCGAAAAATCGTCATCGTCGGCGGCGGCAGTGCCGGCTGGATGACCGCCGCTGGCCTAAGCACCATGTTGCGCAAGGCATGCGAGATCGTGCTGGTCGAGTCGCCGGAAATTGGCACCGTCGGCGTTGGTGAAGCGACACTGCCGACCATCCGCTATTTCAACCGGGCGCTCGGCCTGGATGAAACCGAATTTATCAGGAAGACCCAGGCCAGCTACAAACTGGGCATCGAGTTCAAGGACTGGGGGCAGGTGGGCAACCGCTTCTTCCACGGCTTCGGCAGTTTCGGTCCGCAGATCGAAAACCGGTCGCCGCACCTGCACTGGCTACGCCTGAAGCAGGATTTCAAGGATATGCCATCCTATGAAAACTTCTCGATTGCGACCGTGATGGCGCGGCAGAATCGCTTTACGCCGCCTTCGGCCGAAGTGCCCGGCATATCGGACGCTTATTCCTATGCCTACCATTTCGATGCCGGCCTGTATGCCGCTTACCTGCGGGAGGTTGCCACGGGGCGCGGCGTGCAGCGCATCGAAGGCATGATCACCGACGTCGAACAGCACCCCGAAACAGGCTTCATTACGGCCATCAATCTGCGCGACGGCCGCCGCATCGATGGCGACCTGTTCGTCGATTGCTCCGGCTTTCGCGGACTGCTGATCGAGGGCGTCTACAAGGCCGGCTATGACGACTGGAGCGCCATGCTGCCTTGTAACAGTGCGCTGGCGGTGCCCTGCGAGAAGAGCGCCAACTTCACTCCCTACACCACGTCGACGGCGCGCGATGCCGGATGGACCTGGCGCATTCCGCTGCAGCACCGTACCGGCAACGGCTATGTGTACAGCAAGGAATTCACGAGCGACGACGCGGCCGCGCGCGTGCTGCTCGATGGGCTGGACGGCAAGGCGCTCGGCGAGCCGCGCCAGTTGCGCTTCACGGCGGGCCGCCGCCGCAAGTCCTGGGTCAAGAACTGCGTTGCGATTGGGCTGTCGGGCGGTTTCCTGGAACCGCTGGAGTCGACCAGCATCAATATGATCGAGAATGCCATTGGATGGCTGATCCAGTTCTTCCCCGAGCGGGACTTCCAGCCTTCGCTGGCGAATGAATTCAATCGCCTGGTATCGCAGCGCTATGAATTCGTGCGCGACTTCATCATCCTGCACTACAAGATCACCGACCGGCGCGATTCGGAGCTCTGGCGCTACTGCGCGAACATGGCGATTCCCGACACGCTGCAGCACCAGATCGAGCTGTTCCGCGAAACCGGCCGCGTCGTGCTCTATGACCACGAGGGCTTTTCCGTATCTTCACACCTGTCGATCCTGATGGGACTTGGTGTTATCCCCAAATCGTACGATCCCCTGGTCAACCTGCTCGACTTTAACCAGCTACATGCCCATTTTCGCAACGTGCGCGATGCGGTCGCGAAGGTCGCCGGGCGGGCGCCGCTCCATGAGGACTACGTCAGGCGGCATGTGGCGGCAGCTGCCGCTGCCCGGTTGGCGTAATTTATTCGGCATTGATAAGGAAAAAATGGCAATCATTACAAAACGCCTTGCCCGGCGCCTGGCCGGAACGGTTTCCAGCCTGTTCGCGGCAATGTCGTTGTCGGCGCCCCTGTCCCTTGCCGGGGCAGCAGAAGCACCCGTCATTCAGGCTGCCGGCGACAGCGGCCAGCCTGGCAGGGACAATTGGTGGCGGGAAGCGCGCTTTGGCATGTTCATCCACTGGGGCTTGTATTCCATTCCCGGCCGGGGCGAATGGTTGCAGTGGAGCGAGCAGATTCCCGTGAAGGAGTACGCCAGGCTCGCCGATCAATTCAATCCCGCAGGTTTCGATCCAGCCGTGTGGGCCGATGTGGCCAAGGCCGCCGGCATGAAGTACATGGTGCTCACTTCAAGGCATCACGACGGTTTCGCCCTGTTCGACGATGGCGCCAACCCCTTCACGAGCGTAAACTCCGCCGCTCACCGCGATTTCGTGGCGGACTATGTGAAAGCCGCGCGCAAAGCGGGGCTCGGCGTGGGGCTATATTATTCGCCGCTGGACTGGCGTTTCCCCGGCTTCTATTTCCCCGATCTGCACCGCGATAGCGCGGAAGCGATGCGCGAGCAATACCATCGCCAGCTCAAGGCCCTGCTGTCGAATTACGGCAAGATCGACGTGCTGTGGTTTGACGGTGGCGAAGCGGACTGGCTGAATTTCGCCGGCGACTGGAGCGGGACGGAGGCAGGTGTCGGCTGGGCCAGGCGGCCGCAAGGCAAGCATTACAAGGGCGGTTTCAGCTGGCAGTCCGACAAGGCCTATGCCATGCTGCGCAAACTTCAGCCGGATGTCCTCATTAATGGCCGCGCCGATATGCCGGAAGATTTCCATTCGCGCGAGGGCGATGGCGCGCTCGGCGATTTCGATAACCGCCGCCCCTGGGAGCTATGCACGACCATCGCCGGCGCATGGGGCTACCAGGCGGGCATGATGCCGAAGCCGCTGGATCATTACATCCGTCTGCTGGTGAATGTGGTCGGGCGTGACGGCAACCTGCTGCTGAACGTCGGTCCCGTCCCGATGGCCGTATCGATGAACCGCAGGTCGAGCGCCTGCGCGAGATCGGCAATTGGCTGGGCAAGTACGGCCAGAGCATCTACGCGACCCGCGGCGGTCCCTTCCTGCCGGGCGAGTATGGCGTTTCGACCCACCATGACAAGACGATTTATGTCCACGTGCTGAAATGGCCGGGACAGAAACTGGTCCTGCCCGCCATTCCGGCCAAGATCGTCCGCGCCACGCCGCTGACAGGCGGCAAGGCGAGTTTTGCTCAGACCAGCCAGGGCATCGAGCTCACCGTGCCGGTTGCCTCCCGGGATGCGATGGACACGATCATCGCACTGGAGCTCGATTCGCCGGCGGGCGCGATCGGCACCGTGGCCGTCGCGAAGTGACCGGGCATTCGCTGCGTTCCGCGCGCATTTATCGTTTCCACGACTGGTGAATTTCGCAATTGCTCTGATTGAGAAGGCGTGGCCATAATCGCGCTACAAAAAATCTATAACGGAGCGATTGATGACCAAGACCACCCGTGCGCTGTCCCTATCTGCCTTGCTGCTGGCAGCTTTATGCACCGCGCAAGGCGTTCGTGCGGAAGATGCGGGCGCAAAGGCCGGCAAGCCAGCTTGCGCGATCACGCCGGCCCCGCGTTCCATCGAGTATCCCTGGATGTCGATCGCGCGCTGGCGCGAGATGTTTGGCGAGCAGGTTGCCCGCGCGCGGCAGGGCGATGTTGATGTGATGTTCCTGGGCGATTCGATCACCGAAATGTGGACGAAGTCCGTCTGGGACGAGAATTTCAGCCAGTTCAAGCCCGCCAATTTCGGCATTGGCGGCGACAATACAGGCAATGTGCTTTGGCGCCTGCAGGATCCGGCCATTGCGCGCCTCAAGCCGAAACTGGTGGTTCTGCTGATTGGCGTGAACAACATCAACCTGTGCGACGAAAAGCCTGAAGAGGTATTCCTCGGCATCCAGGCCGTGGTGGCGAAATTGCGCGGGCTGTACCCGTCGGCGCGCATCCTGCTCAATGCCGTACTGCCGGAAGGCGAGCTGCCCGATTCGCCGCGCCGCCGCAGCGTCGTAGAACTCGACAAAATGGTGGCGACGCTGGGGGACGGCAAGACCGTCTTCTTCCGCGACTACGGCCCGCATTTCGTCGGCGCGGATGGCAAGCTGTCCGCCGAGATCCAGCCTGATTTTCTGCACTTCTCGGAGAAAGGCTACCGCATCTGGGCGGCCGCCATGCGCCCGGACATCGAACAGCTATTGAGTAAAGACCCTAATCCGGAACAGCCTCGCCGGCCCGTGCCTGGTCCGGTGGCGCCGGGACCGGATGACGTGCGCGCTTTTCCTGTGGCGCCGGCCGGCTTTGCGGATGAACGCGCAGGTATTGCGCAAGGGCGCGTGGAAGAGTTCAGCTATGAATCGGCCGTTACAGGCGGCCGTCGCAAAGCCCAGGTCTACCTGCCGCCGGGCTACGCGGCCGGCAGACGCTATCCCGTGCTCTATCTGCTGCACGGTATCGCCGGCAACCAGGACGAGTGGCGCGGCTATGTGCGCGCCACGAAGATCTTCGACAACCTGAACGCGGATGGCAAGGCCGTGCCGGCCATTGTGGTGATGCCAAATGGACGCGCACTGCCGGACGACCGGCCGCCGCCGTCCGACCGCCTGTTCACGCCGGAGCACGTGGCCGGCTTCGCGCAGTTCGAGCAGGACTTGCTGTCGTCGCTGGTGCCTGCCATCGACCGGCACTACCCGACCCTGGCGAACCGCGGGCAGCGCGCCATCGCGGGCCTTTCGATGGGGGGCGGGCAGGCGCTGAACTTCGGCCTGGGCCACGCTGATACCTTTGGCTGGGTCGCCGGTTTCTCCTCGGCGCCCAACACGCAGGCTGCCGATGGCCTCCTGCGCGGCCGCGATGGCGCTCAGCTAGGGTTAAAGCTGCTCTACCTCTCATGCGGCAACAAGGATGGCCTGTTCGGCATTTCCCAGTCTTTCCATCGCTACCTGAAGGATCATGGCGTCGCGCACGTGTGGAACGTGGACGAATACGGGCATGACCGGGAGAGCTGGGCGGACAACCTGTATCACTTCTCGCAGCTTGTTTTCCGTTGAGCCGATGCGCACGATCCTGTTTTGGGAGCAGTCCTCTCAGCAAGTGCTTCCGCCGCCACTAGCTGCGACGCCAATGCCCTCGGCACGGCGCGCACACTGGTGCTGAAGCGCGCATACGGCGCCTGGGGCAAGGCCCAGCACGAAGCGCTGCCACTGCAACAAGGCGAAGTCGTGCTGACCTTTGATGACGGCCCTCGCCCTGAGTCGACGCCGCTCGTGCTCAAGGCGCTGGCCGACCAGTGCGTCAAGGCGACCTTCTTCATGATCGGGCGCAATGTGGAGCAATCTCCGGACCTGGCGCGGCAGGTGGTCAGGGAAGGGCATTCGACGGCCTCTCACAGCTACACGCACGCCAGCCTGCGCAAGCTCACGCCGGCAGAGCAGCTGGACGATCTGCGGTTGGCAAACGCCAGTTATCGGGCGGCCTTCGGCGCAGAGCCGC
Source organism: Pseudoduganella sp. UC29_106 (assembly GCF_044055365.1). Taxonomy (NCBI): domain Bacteria; kingdom Pseudomonadati; phylum Pseudomonadota; class Betaproteobacteria; order Burkholderiales; family Oxalobacteraceae; genus Pseudoduganella; species Pseudoduganella sp. UC29_106. The sequence continues at coordinate 2,488,312 of NZ_CP171977.1, forward strand.
CTGCCTACCGCTTCCCGTATCTCGAGGAGACGCCAGACCTGATGGCGGCGCTCAAGTCACAGGATATCGCCGTGTTCTCGGTCGATATGGGGATCGACGATTGGCAGGAAAACGATACGACCGGCATCCTCGCCGCACGCCTGGCTGAGCGCCTGAAGATCTCCGGCGGCGGCATCGTCCTGATGCACGACGCGCACCAGGCGACGGCGAACGCAATGCCCATTCTGCTCAAAGTCCTGCAGGCCAACGGCTTCCGCATCGTGCATATCGAATGGGAAAAATAAGCTGCCGGCCCGCTGGGCCCTAGCGCAGCTTCCACAGGTCCACGGGTCCCGTGCCGTAGCGGAAATCGCTGAACACGGCGCTTGCTCCCTTGCCTTCCGGCGACTGGACGGCGAAGCCCGCATGGAAGCCGTCCGGTGCATCAAGGTTGAATTTGCGGATGATAGTCCAGTTGCGGCCGTCCGGCGAGGCATAAAAGAACAGGCCGCGCTGCTGCTTGGCGACCTTGAGATAAGTGGAGGTGGCGCTGACCGGGTAGGCGGTGGCGTCGTCGGAAAAGCCGCGGGTAATCACGGACACGATCGCCAGGCCTCCGCCTTCCTGGGCTTCGAGGCACAGCTTGGCCCAGTGCGTTGGCGTGCCGTAGAGGGCGAGGCAACCAGCGTCATACAGGGCATGCGAGCTCACGTCGACTCGCGTGCTGAAACTGAAATTTTCCCCGGCTTTGAACAGCAGCCGCGGCGCTGAGTCGGGACGATGATCGCCTTCGCCGGGCCATACGAACCAGTCGGTCTTTGCGCCGGCGGCGAGCGTGAAGCTGCCGACGCTTTCGGACGACCAGTTGGTGGTACCGTTCTGCCAGATCAGGCTTGCCGGCAGGCCCGGAAGCTTCGGCGGCTCCTGCGGGGCGGCAGCAGCCGCCGCTGCGCAGGACAGCAAAGCCGCCAGCAGTGCGCCCGAGCGCTTCATTTCGCCCCCTTGGCTGCGGCGTCCTCTTCGATGATCGCCAGGTCCCACGGTGCGAGGGTCAGGCTGTCATCCGTGCGCAGGCGGCGGTTGGCCAGAAGTTCCGTGCCCGGCTTGTGGCGATAATTGAAGCTGACAGGCGCGCCGGAATAATTGAAGTAATAGCGCACGGTGCGGCCCAAGCTGTTGGTACCGGTGCGTGCCTGCACGTTGGTCGGCAAGTCCTGGTCAGGGCCGGTCAAGCCCTGCTCGCGCAGGAAAGACTGCAGGACCGCTTTCTGCAGATTGTCCGACAGGTAGGTGCCCTCGTAGAGGACCTTGCCCGCGCCGAAATCGTTGGTGGTGATAGCGGGCCAGCGGCCAAAGAAGGGGTGATCGTAGTAAGCGAGGGCCTTGGCTTTGTCCAGCTGCAGGAACTCGGCCCAGTACTGCACCTTGTTGCTGTCGCCCGTGCGATATGGATCGTCTTTCAGGGCCAGGGGCTGGGCCAGATTGGAGAATTCCTGGTAATGGAAACCCAGCGCTTCGCGCAGCGGCCCCGGCGCCATGGTCCAGCGCACGGCGGTGTTCTCGTTCGCGAAGCCGCTCTTGAACGTCATGACAACACGGCCGCCCTTGCGGATGTATTCCTTGATGCGGCCCAGCAGCGCGTCATCGGCCACATACAGCATGGGGACGATCAGCACCTTATAGGACGAGAAGTCCTCCGTTTCCGGGAAGACGAAGTCGGTGCCCACGTTCAGGTCGTACAGCGCCCGGTGGATCTGGCGGACTAGCGAGGAGTAGTCGGCCTTGGCGCCCGTGCCGGACCACTGAGCGTCCTTCGCGAACGGCATATCCTTGATGGCGTTCAGCGAGTCGCGGCTCCACAGGATCGCTACGTCGTTGTTGATGCGCAGGTTGGCCAGCTTCGGGCCGATCTTTTGTAGTTCCTGTCCCGTTTTGCTCATTTCCGCGTACGCGCGGTTGGGCTCCATATCGTGCGACAGCACCCCTTTCCAGTAGGTTTCCTGGTTCGCGTGGATCGATGCCCAGTGCCAGTATTCGACCATGTTGGCGCCGTTGGCGAGGTGGGTATAGACATCCTGGCGGAACTGGCCGTCATACGGCGGATACTGGAAGGAGGAACTCCAGTCGGTCGTTTGCGCATTGGTTTCGAGGACCAGGAAATTGCCGCGCTTGAGCGAACGCGTGAAATCGGCCTGCAGCTTCTGGTCGGCGCCGTTGTAATACTCCTGCGGCGCCCAGTGATAGATGTTCACTCCCGCGATATCGAGTCCCTTGGCGACGGCTTCCTCGTTCACATCGTTGTGCATCGAACCGGCGAAATCGTGGGTGATGAACTGGCGCGGCGAAGCGCATTCGCGCACGAGCTGCGCCTGCCAGTGCAGGAAGTCGGTGACGCGCATCTGGCTCCAGCGCGACCATTCGAGCTTGTAGCCCGTGCTCTGTGCGCCGTCCGGGCGCGGCAGGTCGGCCCAGCTGTGCAGGTCCTGGCCCCAGTAGTTCAGGAGCCAGGCTTTGCTCAGGTTTTCCGGCGTGCCGAATTTCTTCTCCAGGTAGTGCTGGAAGCGCGCGAAGACGTCGTCGTTGGCGGCGCCGTAGCTGCTCGTTTCGTTGTCCACCTGCCAGCCGATGACGGCCGGATTGTCCTTGTAGCGCGCGGCGATCTTGCGGATCAGGCGTTCGGCATAGAAGCGGTAGGCCGGCGAATCGGTATTCATGTTCTGGCGCATGCCATACATGTTCTTTGCACCGTTGAACTTCTGCGCCAGGATTTCGGGATGCTGCCTTGCCATCCAGGCCGGAATCGAATAAGTCGGCGTGCCCATGATGACCTTGATGCCGGCCTTGCCCATGGCCTCGACCACCCGGTCCATCCACGCGTAATCGAAGCGGCCGTCTTCCGGCTCCCACAAGCTCCAGGTGGATTCGCCAAGGCGGACCACGTTGAAGCCCGCGGCCTTGATCATCGCCACATCCTTCTCCAGCCGCTCATACGGCATGTACTCGTGGTAGTAGGCCGTTCCATACAACACCGTGGGGAAGTCGGGCTGCCTGGCGGAAGGCTTTGCGGCCTCGCCGGCGTGAGCCGATGACGCGATCAGGCAGGAGAGGGCGCACGAAAGAAGTGTCCGTCTGAGCATTCGATACCTTCCTAGGCAAATAGCCAATTGTGAATGGCGGCTGCCGGCTGCGCAATTACGAAAATCACCGGCAAGCGAAATGATTTGTCGTTGATGCTGCGCTGCGAAATTTCATGCGGGGTCTTGGCGGTTTTTGCAATTGCCGCGCCATCGTGCAACTCCCACAATACGACCACATCAGAAGCCTGTTATGACAGCTCGAGTCAGGGGAGACACCGGCCGGGCGCTTTTCAAATGAAAGCTACAACAATATGAAAACCTTGATGTCGAAGGCAGTGTTTACCCTGGCGATCTGCGCGACCCCGATTGTGCAGGCGCAGGCATTTCATGGCGTGATCGGCACCATCGTCAATGCTGCCAAATGATGACGAAGCCCCGTTTCCCGTTGCCGGCATGTCTGGCCCGAATATACCTGGAACGTAACGCTGAAACGGCCCGTCCGGGCAACCAGGTTCCCTTGTAGTCTGCAGTCTCCCACTACCTCACTGGTAGATTTCGGGGTGGCCTCGGCCACCCCATTTTTTTCGCAAAGGATTCCGCCACGATGAAGAAGATCAGCCTCCTGTCCGCCGTTGTCGCACTGTGCTGCGGCACCGTACTGGCCGCGGAGACTGGCGCCGGCAATGCGCAGCCCTGGATGAATTCCCGGCTCAGCGCGGGCGAGCGGGCCGACCTGGTGGTCAGGGAGATGGCGCTGGATGAAAAACTGAAGCTGGTGTTCGGCTATCTGGGCGCCGACTTCGACGCGAAGAAGACCAGGCGCCCGGCGGAGTCGCACAAGCAGTCGGCTGGCTTCATCTATGGCGTGCCGCGCCTCGGCATTCCGCACCTGTGGGAAACGGATGCAGGCGTGGGCGTGGCAAGCCAGGCCGGCCCGGATGCGCGGCCCGGGACGGCGCTGCCCTCGGGCTTAAATACTGCGGCCACCTGGGATTTGCAGACCGCCTATTCCGGCGGCGCGATGATTGGCGCCGAAGCGCGCGCCTACGGATTCAACGTCATGCTGGCCGGTGGCGTGAACCTGATGCGCGAGCCGCGCAATGGACGCAATTTCGAGTACGGGGGCGAGGACCCTCTGCTGGCCGGCAAGATCGTCGGTGCGCAGATCAGGGGCATCCAGTCCAACCATATCGTCTCCACGCTGAAGCACTTTGCATTGAACGACCAGGAGACTGGCCGCACAACGTCCAACGTGAGGATCGATGACAAGTCGGCCCGGATGTCGGACCTGCTGGCCCTGCAGATTGCGAAGGAGGAGGGCAATCCCGGCTCGGTCATGTGTTCCTACAACCGTGTCAATGGCGTCTACGCGTGTGAGAGCAGCTACCTGTTGAGTGAAGTGCTGAAGGGGGACTGGGGCTTCAAGGGATGGGTCATGTCGGACTGGGGCGCTACGCACAGCACCGCGGCCGCCAACGCAGGGCTGGACCAGCAATCCGGCATCCCCTTTGATGTGTCAGACTATTTCGGCGGCCCCCTGAAGGAAGCGGTGCTGAATGGCTGGGTGCCGTCCGCGCGCCTTGACGACATGGCACGCCGCATCACCTACGCCATGTTCGAACACGGCGTGGTCGATCACCCTGTGTCGCCCGCTCCCGGCAAGATCGATTCCAGGGCCAACGCCGCCATCTCGCTGAAGGATGCGCAGGAGGGCATGGTGCTGCTGAAAAACGGCGGCGAGGCGCTGCCGCTCAGGCAAAACCTCAGGCGGATGGCCGTGATCGGCGGCCATGCGGACAAGGGCGTGCTGGCCGGCGGCGGATCCTCGCTGGTGTATCCCGCCGATGGCAACGCGGTGCCGGGGCTGGCGCCGCAGACCTGGCCCGGCCCGGTAATGGTCTATCCCTCGTCGCCGCTGAAGGCCATCCAGAAACGATTGCCAGGGGCCGCGGTGGCCTACAACGATGGCAGCGATCCCGTTGCCGCCGCCAATCTGGCGCGCGAAAGCGAGGTTGCGATTGTCTTTGCCACGCAATGGACGGGGGAGGGCATGGACGTGCCGAACCTCGCACTGACGGGTAATCAGGATCAGGTGATTGCAGCGGTGGCGGCGGCCAATCCGAACACCATCGTGGTGCTGGAAACGGGAGGACCGGTCACCATGCCTTGGCTGCCGAAAGTGTCCGCGGTACTGGAGGCATGGTATCCCGGCAGCAGCGGCGGCGAGGCGATTGCCAGCGTGCTGTTTGGCGAAGTCAATCCTTCCGGCCACCTGCCCGCCACGTTCCCGGCGTCGGAAGCGCAATTGCCGCGTCCCGTCCTCGATGGTTATCCGGAAATGGCGGACAAGCGCTTTGATATCGACTACCACGAAGGCGCCGCTGTCGGCTATAAGTGGTTCGACCTGAAGGGCTACCAGCCCTTGTTCCCCTTCGGTCATGGCCTTTCCTATACCGCGTTCGAGCTGTCCGGCCTGGAGGCCGCAATCAAGGACGGCGCTCTGCAGGCGTCGTTCACGGTGAAAAACACCGGCAAGCGCGCGGGCAAGGAAGTGGCGCAGGTGTACGTGTCGCCGGTCAGCGCGAAGTGGGAAGCACCGAAGCGGCTGGCTGGTTTCCAGAAGGTCGAAGTGAAGGCTGGCGCCGCGGCCAGGGCTTCGATCGCGATCGATCCGCGCCTGCTGGCGGACTACGACTCCGCCACGAAAACCTGGCGGGTCGCAGCCGGCGAGTACAAGATCATCCTGGCTGCCGACGCCGGAACAGGCCAGCGCGCCAGCACCGTGATTCGCCTGAACGAGGCTGTCTACGATGTCAACGGAAAGCGCGTGCAGGGCGACCTGCATTGGGTGGGTGAGCGCTGCTGGCATCAAGTGTCGCCATGGTCAAACCGAGCTGTTATGATGCAGGGACAGAGCCCATAATGGGGTGCATGGAGACATTTGAAGCTGGACCACAATGCAAGAGTTCTATAGGAAGGCGCTGCTCACGCTGATTCTGCTGGTGGTGGCGGACGCGCTGCTGGCCGTTTTTTTCATCCATCAAAGCTATCTGTCACTGACTTTGCTGCCGGGGCATCGGGACGGCGTTCGCTGGCACTACAGCACGTATTCGGATATCGCGACCGGGGGATCGTCCGCCGTGCGCCTGCATGATCCCACCCGGGAGCGCATGCGTTTCGACTTCCGCTTGACCGACCAGGCGCAATTCCCCTTCGTTTCCACCCAGCTGGACCTGGACGATACAAAGGGGCGCCCAGCGCTCATGAACTGGTCGAAATACAGGACCGTGACCTTCCTGGCCCGATGCGCGCCAGCCAATTCCATGATCATGGTGGTTTCCACCTTCGACGCCAAAGTCACAAAGCCAGGCAAACCTGAAACTTTCCGGTCGCCCGGTACCTATTTTTCCTGCAACGAACAAGGCGTGCCGGTTTCCCTGGACCTGACCAAGCTGACGCTGCCCGACTGGTGGTTTGATGCGATGAAACTCGATCTGTCGGATCGGAGTTATTCCCTGGACAAGGTATCGAAGATCGTGATTGGCACCAGTAGCAATACCCGCCGCAATGTGGATTCTTTTTTCGAGGCAAGTGAGCTGACATTGCGCGGCCGCGACCAACGTTATATAGTGGCCCTGGCGGTCATTATTATTGCCAGCTGTGCCGGATTTGGCATCTGGTTTTTCCTGGCTCATTCACGTGCGCTGGTTGCAAGCCTGAACAGCAAGCTAAAAAAAGATTTGCCTCTGGTGGCTTATCGCCAATTAACGCTTGAGCCATATAAAGATAAGGAAAAAGCATCGGTCCTCAGGTTTATTGCCACTAATTACACCAATACTGATCTGGATCTCGATGGCGTCGTCGCCGGCACAGGTGCAAATCGCAATAAGGTGAATGAGGTGCTGAAAACGGAACTGGGCCTGACTTTTACCAGCTATTTGAATAAATTGCGGCTGACGGAGGCCGCCAGGCTGCTGACTGAGAAAAATAGTGCTGCCGTCGCCGAAATTGCTTATTCCGTCGGGTATGCCAACGTGTCCTATTTCAACAAGCTGTTCAAGGACGAATACGGCTGTACGCCGAAGGCTTTCCGGACCCTCGCCAGCCAGCAAGGCGAGCCTGCGGAGAGTTGCTCGGATGAGTCACCTGCCGCCGAAAACCGCCACAGCGCCTGACGCGGCGCTCTCACTCCCTGCAGAAGTAATACAAATTTCTGCACTGTGCTAGTAATTTCCCCCTGTTCGTTAGTGCCGTACAGACACGCGTCCTATCCTTGAACCGGGTCCAGCTCCGCGCTGGTCCGGTACTTCCAAGTTGCAAGTTACCATAAGATCGCCGTCCTCGCGGGCCAGGCGGCGTCCGGACATCGTCCGGCATTCAAAAGAAAAACTAATATGGAGGAGAGAGGTGGTTTTAAAACCAATTTGCGCGCTGCTGCCCGCAGCGTTATTACTCGCTTTTGCCGCCAAAGCGGAAACTTATAAATGGGATGCGGTCGCCATGGGCCACGGCATTTATATGCGAACCGACGCAAGTGGCGCTTATCGCTGGGATATGCAGCGCGAGCGTTGGATTCCATTGCAGGACTGGTTACCAGAGGAACGCACGAGTTTAATGGGCGTTGAATCGGTGGCGGTCGATCCGAAAAATGCCGCCAATGTTTATCTCATGGCCGGCACGGATTATGCCAATGGCAGCAAAAGCGCAATATTGCGGTCCCGCGATTATGGCCAGACTTTCAAAATAACCGGCACTACCCCGCAATTCACAGTTCATGGCAATGCCACGACCCCGTTTGCAATCAACCCTACACCTTTATCGCGGCCGATTTCGATAACATCGCCCGCCGTTCCCGAGCCGGGCAGCCTGGCCCTGATCACGCTGGGTGTGACGGCGCCGGGCTGGCCGCGCCGGCGCAGGAAACGCCCGGTCTGACCACTGCAGCGGCCGCAGAGCCGCCTGGCCGGCCGCGGCTTTGATTTTCATTATAAAAAAGCAGGATGGAGACATGAAAACGAAAGCACACCGCATAGCGTTGCTGTTCAACGCGAACAAGAGCTTTGACCGCGAAGTCATCGCCGGTATCGCTGCCCATCTTGGCAGCACGCGCTCTGCCTGGGACCTGTTCCTGGAAGAGGACTTCCGCCTGCGCCTGGCCGGCATCGAAGACTGGCAGGGCGATGGCATCATCGCGGATTTCGATGATCCGGATGTGGCGGCGGCACTGGCGCGCTGCGACGTTCCCGTCGTTGCGATCGGCGGTTCCTATGCCGATGAATCCGAATATCCGCAAGGCGTGCCCTATGTGGCGACCGACAACTTCAAGCTGGTGAAGCTGGCGCGCGATCATCTGATCGATGTCGGCCTGCACCGCTTCGCCATGTTCAGCCTCCCCATCTCCAGGCAAAACCGCTGGGCGCAGGAGCGTGAGGCGGCATTTCGTCAGATGATGGACGAAGACGGCATCGAGGTGGAAATCTTCCGCGGCTGTGAAACCAGCGCCATGTCCTGGGACGAGGCCGTGCAGAAGCAGATTGCCTGGCTGCGCAGCCTGCCCAAGCCGGTCGGCATCATCGGCGTCACCGATGCGCGCGCACGCCAGCTGCTGCAGGCCTGCACCATTGCCGGCATCTCCGTGCCGGAGCAGGTGGCGCTGATCGGCATCGACAATGATCCGCTGGTGCGCGCACTGACCCGCATTCCGCTCAGCTCAGTGATGCAGGGGGCGCAGGAAATGGGACGCACGGCAGCGCACTTGCTGGACCAGATCCTGCACGGCATGCGCCTGCCGAATACCCGCATCCTGGTGCCACCGGCCGGTATCAACGTGCTCGCATCCAGTCAGCACCAGCCCATCAGGCATCCACACGTGATGCGCGCGCGCCACTTCATCCGCCAGTACGCCTGTCAGGGCATCAAGACGCACCAGGTGGCGGAATATGTGGGCGTGTCGCGCTCTTCGCTGGAAACCTACTTCCGCCAGGAACTGGGATGCAGTGTGCACGATGTCATCCTGAACGCCAAGCTCGATGCCGCCAAGGCAGGCCTGGAGAGCGGTCAGCGCAGCATTGCCGACGTTGCGCTGTGCTGCGGCTTCACCTCGACCCAGTACATGCACCTTGTGTTCAAGCGCGAGCTTGGCTGCACGCCGCGCGCCTATCGTGACCGCGTGCTGGGTGAACGTGAAATGGCGGCCAGCGCCGCCTGAGGTCCAAGCGTGCGCCCTTGCGGCGCACGCTTTCTCATCCCGCCATTACCACCAGGCGGTGTAGATCGTTGCCAGCATCACGCAGATGACGGCCGAGCCGAGGGCGAAGGCGCCATCGACGCGGAACAACGAGGTATCGATATGCAGGGGCTTATGCATCGGATCGCGCCGGGCTTCGGCCATCTTGCTGAGCAGGACCATGCCGGCCACCACGAACCAGAACACGATGAACATGCGGTCCAGGAAGGGGATCTCGGCCACGCCGGCGTCGGTCATCTTGGCGAAACCGACGGGGATCAGGAAGGACAGGTCCATCATCGAGGGCAGGAACTTGAGCACGATCGAACCGGCAAGGCCGCCCACGGTGGCGAACATGGCGGCGCCGGCGGTGGTCTTTTTCCAGAAGAAGCCCAGCAGGAACATGGCCAGGATGCCGGGCGATACGAAGCCGGTGTATTCCTGGATGTACTGGAAACCGCCTTTCTTGTCGATGCCCAGCATCGGCGCGATCAGCACGGCCAGCGCCATGGACACCACCACGCTGACGCGGCCGATCCACACCATGCGCTGCTCGCTGGCTCCCTTGTTGAAGGCCTTCTTGTAGATGTCCAGCGTGAAGATGGTGGCGATGCTGTTTGCCTTGCCGGCCAGCGATGCGACCACGGCGGCAGTCAGCGCGGCGAAGGCGATGCCTTTCAGGCCCGATGGCAGGAGGTTAAGCAGGATGGGGTAGGCGCGGTCCGGATTCAATTCGCCGCCCTGGTGCATGGCGTCGCCCAGCGCGCCGGATTTGTCGAGCGCATAGGCGGCGATACCCGGCAGCACCACGATCACCGGCATCAGCAGCTTCAGGAAGGCGGCAAACAGCAGCCCTTTGCGCGCGGTGGGCAGGTCGGCGCCGAGTGCGCGCTGGGTGATGTACTGGTTGCACCCCCAGTAGTTCAGGTTGACGATCCACATGCCGCCCAGCAGGACGGACAGGCCGGGCAGGTCCATGTAGTTCGGATCATCGCGCTTGAGGATCATGTCGAAGTGGCCGCGGGCACGCACGAACAGTTCGGAGAAGCCGCTCATGGCGCCGTGCTTGCCGGCCAGCGCCGCCACCAGGTCGAGCGCCAGCCAGGTGGTCACCAGGCCGCCGACGACCAGGCAGGTCACCTGCACCACGTCGGTGTAGCCGATCACCTTCATGCCGCCCAGCGTGATGACGGCAGCGAAGATGGCGAGGAACAGCATGCAGGGCAGCAGTGCGATGCCGGACAGGCTGCTGATGGCCAGCGCGCCCAGGTAGAGGATGGAGGTCAGGTTGACCACCACGTACAGGCCAAGCCAGAACAGGGCCATCGTGGTCGCCACCGACTTGCCGTAGCGCTGCTCGAGGAACTGCGGCATCGTGTAGATGCGGTTCTTCAGGTAGACCGGCATGAAGAAGACGGCCACGATCACCAGCGTGGCGGCGGCCATCAGCTCGTATACGGCGATGGCCATGCCGATCTTGTAGCCGGAGCCGCTCATGCCGATGAACTGTTCGGCGGAGATGTTGGAGGCGATCAGCGAGGCGCCGATGGCCCACCAGGTCAGCGAACCTTCGGCCAGGAAGTAGTCATGCGAAGCCTGTCCGGAGCCGGCCTGCTTGCGCCGGTAGACCCAGATGCCGTAGCCGGCCACCAGAACAAAATAGACGAGGAATACGAATAGATCGAGGGTGGAGAAAGTACTCATGGAGTGCTCGGAATGAAAGGTTGTCTCTGGCCAGCGAACCGCGTGGCGGCTCAGGCCCTGTTATTGCCGCACTGGCGGCACGGACGTTCTTGTTTGCTTGTCCGCTGCGTTCGCATTATTGCCCAAGATGGGACGCTTCAGGCTATCCGGCGGCTCAGTTCAGAAGAATCGTTCTGCCGGTTGATGATTTTCGTAATTGAAAGCGCTTTTCATGAATCGCAGAATGGCACAAAAAGGAAAACCGACTTTGATTACGACAAAATCCCTGGCAGGTACTGCAGGCATGCCGCGCGCGCCCCGAGTCTTCATGCTGCGGAACGCCGGCGGCATGACCGTGACGATCAGCGAACGCGATGCGTCCGTGGCTTCATGGCGGGCTCCGGACCGCTATGGCCGCATGGCCAATGTGCTGCACGGCGAGGGCGAGGGGTCGGGTACAGTCAATTTGCAGCCCGCCCGCTGGCGCGGTTTTCAGGCCGACGGCGTTGTAACGCTGCTGGCCCAGGGCATTGCCATCGATTTGCAGGTCCATTACCGTCTTTCCGACGATGGCTGCCTGATCGTCGACTACGATGCCATGGCCGGTTTTCCTGTTCCGCTCAAGCCGAAGGCGGCGCCGTGCTTCAACCTCAGTGGCTGCCATCAAGACATCGGCGACCACATGCTGCAGATCGATTCCGACTACTTCGAAGAAACCGGGGCCGATGGTGCGGCCTGCGGCATTGCCGCGGTGGGCGGCACGCCGTTCGACTTTCGCCAGCCGGCCGCCATCGGTCCGCGCCTGCGCTGGCCCGACGCCCGGCTCGAGATCGATCGCGGCTTCGATCATTGTTTTTTCGTGCGCAATCATGTGCACGGCGGGCAGGGCATGCTGCGCGAGGTCGCCCGCGTTTTTGATCCGCCTTCCGGGCGCTGCCTGCAGGTCAGCAGCACCGAAGCGGCAATACGATTTTCCAGCGGCCTCCGGTCACGCGCATTTTGCCTTGAGTCGCATGCGCGTCCCGGGATTATCAAAGAGAGCTGGCCGCATGTGATCCTGCAACCGGGGCAGATGTACCGGCAAACTTCGGCCTACCGGCTCTCGCTACAGGAATAGACATCGGCAATTCCGGCAGGCGCAGGGCGGTAATGCCACTCGACGGCGTCGCTGGCCGCGCCTGCGCTGACTTCGATGCGGTTAGCGCCTTCCGTCAGCCGCACTGGCCAGGTCGCGATATGTCCGACGACAGGCTGCTCGCCGAGGTCAACTCCATTGACGCGGAGGCGGGCCGTTGGCTGGTTGATGTAGACCTTCAACTGCACGTCCGCGGCCGTGCGTTGCACATAACGGCGTGAAGTGATGTACACCATCGGCGCGGAAGACCAGTTGGCCTGGTACCAGAAATACGCGTCCTTTTTTACGCTGCGATCAAAGCTGACCAGGCCTTTGTCGTTGAAGCCCGCGCTGTCGCCTTCATTGCGTCCCGCCGAGGGAAAGTCGAAACCTACCCAGATAAAGCTCGACCAAAGCCAGGGCCGCGCCTGCAACTGGCGCCATGCCGCTTCGTGATACAGGGCCTGGTATTGCTCCGGATGCCAGCGGCCGCCGGGAGCAGGGCGCAGGGGCGGATCTTCCTGCTGTTGCGCACTGGCGCCGGCGCCATACTCGCTCACCGCCTGCGGCGTGGCGGGCGTTCGGACGTGGTTCCTGTCCAGGAAGGGACCAAGGTCGGCAAACTCGCCGTCATACCAGCCGTAATACACATTGGAGCCGACAGCGTTGGTGTGCGACGCCTGCGGACCTTCAATCGGGGCGCAGCAGTTTGCATAGACTGTCGGCCGGCCGGAATCTTCACGTCGCGCCATTGCGTGCAGCAAGGACAGCACGCGAGCGCTGTCTTCATTGACCTTGTAGATCTCGTTGCCCAGTCCCCATACTGCAACCGACGGATGATTGCTGTTCTGGCGTATCAATTCGCGAAGCTGCTGGACGCTGTTCGCCTGGAATGCCGCGCTGCCGCTCACTTCCGCCGTCAGCGGCATTTCAGTCCAGAGCAGCCAGCCGAAGCGGTCGGCCAGATCGTAAGCATGCTGCGGATGCTGGTAGTGCGCGTACCGCAGGCCGGTGACGCCGAGGTCGGACAGGATCCGGTAGTCGGCATCGATGTCCGCGTCCGAGACGGCGGGGCCTTTACCCGGCAGGATGGTCTGGTGGACATTGACGCCGTGGACAGGATAAGGCGCTCCATTCAGCAAGAGGCCCCTGTCGGCGTCGAGCCGGATATCGCGGATGCCAACCTGGAAATCGAGCTTGTCCAGCACCGCGTCCGAGACGTCGGCATCCAGTTCGGCTTCACTGGTGTACAGATAGGGATCGGGGGCGCCTTGCCACAGGTGAGGAGAGGGAAGCGCGCTTTCCAGTGTGACGGTGGTGACGCTGCGCGGCGGCAGGGCCACCATTTTTCGTGCCGAGGCAACGACCTTGCCTTCCGGATCGCGCAGCCGCGCGTTGACGACTGCTCGTACTGGGCTGGGCCGGTCATTCGCCACGCGCGCAGTCCACGCCAGCGGCGTTTTCGCGGGCGTGACGCCGGGAGACTGGAAGTAGACGCCGGGACCGCCGTAGTCGAGCATGTCGAAGTGCACGTCGCCAGTCGTGACCAGGCGGACCTGCCGATACAGGCCGCCCGCCATCGTGTAGTCCCCGCCGAGCGGCGCCACGTCCGGATTGCGAGCGTTGTCGACTCGCACCAGGATTTCATTGCTGCCGGATTTTAGCCAGGGCGTAACGTCAAAGCGGAAGCGCGCGAATCCGCCTGCATGGGTGCCGGCGTGGCGACCGTTGATCCATGCCTCCGTGACCAGCATGGCGCCGTCGAATTCAAGGAAATGGCGCTGGTCCGTCCGTTTGCCGCGCAGGTCCAGGGAGCGCCGATACCAGGCCGCGCCACGGTAGTAATTGGGGTTGGCGCTGTCGCCGGCATTGAAACTGTGGGGCAGGGCGACGCTTTGCCAGCCCTGCTGGTCGGCCTTGCGGAATTCCCAGCCTGCGTCCAGCGGCACCGTAAAGCGAGCCTCGGCCCAGGCCATCAAAGGCGCCAGCAGTGCTGCCGGCACTATCCACATCCACGCGCGCATAATCCCCCGCCAGATTGAGTCAGCAGGTATTCTCCATACCCTTGCGGCGCTATGCAATTGTGAAATTCGGTAAGCGTTGCTGCGATTTTTACCGCCGCGCGACTGCCTGCGGTGCTGGCGTGCCATTTGACAGCCCAAGAACGGCGTTTTCTGTTGTTCGCGCCCATCTGAATGCGCTCAACTGCGCCGCAGCGCGTGCTGTAATACCAGTCACAGACTACTCACTCGAACAAGCGACCATGACGAATCCGCAACCAGCGTCCGCCGCGCGCCCCGGCGTGCCATCCTTCATCGACCTGCGCCAGTTCGCGCAGGACAAGAACCTGGGCAGTCCGCATGTTCCCTCGCCCGGCGAGGACGGCTTCCTGTCCCGCCGCCGCCTGCTGGATCTTGCGCAGGGACCGGTGACGGTTGGCGTTATCGTACTGGACGCCGGGGGCGGAGAAGTCAGCGCCATGCCGGCCGATGAATTCATTATCGTCACCGAGGGCCGCCTGCGGCTCTCGCAGTTGCGCGGCGTCCTGGAGCTCGGGCCCGGCAACAGCGCTGTTCTCCCGCACGGTGCGGCATTCGCCTGGTCGGCCGACGAACCCGTGTCCATCATCTTCATGCGCTACAGCGGCAGCCAGCCGGGCGAGCGCGCGCTCGTCCCGATCAAGGAAGCGCCAACGCTGGAACCGTCCGGCGCGCCGCTGGCCGAACTGCTCCTCACGCCCACGCCGGCCTGCCGCAACTACACCGATTACCGCTCGGCGGACGGAGAATTCGTCTGCGGCACCTGGGACTCCACGCCTTACCATCGGCGCGCGATGTCCTACCGCCACTACGAGTTGATGTACCTGCTGGAAGGCAGCGTCACCTTTGTCGACGAAACGGGCCGCAGTGGCACTTTTTCCCGCGGCGACATCTTCCTCGTCGAACAGCACGCCCAGTGCAGCTGGGAGAGCCGCGAAGATGTGGCGAAAGTCTACGCGATCTACCGCCCGGCATAAAGCGCCAACCACTTCAGCGCGGTGGCCGCGGCCCTGGCATCAATACAGCCCGCCGATCTTCCCCAGCATTCCAAGGATTGCCGCGCCATAGCCAATCGCGAGTCCGACCAGCCATCGCGTCGTTTTTTGCATTTCCTGGCGCAGCTCTGCAAACCCCTTGTCTGTGTGTGCGCGCAACTCAGCCAATCCCTGGTCAGTATGCGCGCGCAGCTCAGCCAGGCCCCGGTCTGTATGCTCTCGGAGCTCGGCCACTCCCCGATCGCAATGCTCACGCAACGCGTCGATGCTCGCGTGAATCCGAGCAAATTCTTGCTCAAACCGGTCCATCTGCTGCCGATGTTCTTCCACTACTGCCTCAACTTTTGCAATCCGCTCTCCATGGTCCATGGGTCCTCCCGCCCAGTCACCTCAACTTTGGGGCAGGCTGGGCGGAGCATATTGTGATTAGACAGTTAATCCGCAAAAAGTTCCCGGGCCTTTGATGACGAGCCGTTAGCGATAGCTCACCGCATAGCCGTCGAGTACCCGCTTGCCGTCGTCGGCGACGAGCCTGAAGGCCGCAGGCTGATAGTCGAGCGAGCGAATCGCGTAGCCATCGTAACTGCCAGCCAGCGTACAGCCGGCAATGGTCAGCGTGAGCGGCAGGGTGCCCGGCACGGAACTGTCGGTCCGCAGCGTGCCGGACAGCTGGCATGCCCCACCGGCCGCCGTCAGCTTGCCATCGGCATCGAGCCTGAAGTCGGCGCCGTCGCCGCCGAACCGTATGGTGTAGTTGCCCGCCAACTGAGCCAGGGTAACGGCCGACGTGCGCAGCTTCATGCTGCTGGCCTGGTTCAGCGTCACCGGTCCGGCCAGCTCGCCCGGCGCCCGGCGTATCGTCCCGCCGTCGAGGCGATACACGGCCTGTGCGCCCTGGCCGTCGTTGGGACCGACCAGAATGAAGCCGCGGCCTTCGCTATCGGTGAAGGCTTCGCCGTAGCTGCCGAGCGGGTCGCCACTTACCAGCAAGGCGGCGGTCTGGGTCGCCGCAGGTGAACCTTCCAGCACCACATTTGATTGCGGCCCGTCGCCGGAGCACGCCGCCAGGGTCAGGCAGGCAAGGCCTCCAAAAGAAGCAAGGCGCGGTTTGCACAATGGGATCAGCATGGGGGCCTCACTCGACGAAGTTGGCCAGCTTTGCGCGGATGACCGCCTCCTGCGCGCGGCTGCCCTGGTGCGTACCCTGCATCACGGCCACCGCGATGGCGCCCGCGTTGACCACGTTCTGTTCCGACTCCGGATCGTTGTCGGCGACATACGTCAAGCCGGCTGGCGCAGGCGCCGGGCTGAGAACCAGCGTCACGCCGGGCAGGGGCGGGACGCCATTGGGGAAGGCGCGCGCCAGGTAACTCTGCGCCAGCGCATCTTTCGACAGATCCTCCACGAAGTAGGGCAGCGCGATGGTGGCCAGGCCCAGCTTCGCGTACTTGAACGGCAGCGCGGCGGCCCCACCCCTGGTGAATTTGGGCAGGTTGACATTCAGCCCAACGCCGGGCGGCAGCAAGGTATCGCCGCCCACCGTCTTGCGTTTTTCCAGCTCCGCCACCAGCCGCACCACCACGTCGGCTACCTCGTATTCCGGATCGCCTTCGGCCAGCTTGTTGTAAGGGCGATAGTCCTGCGGTTGCTCGGCGCTCACGGCCAGTGCGGGAATGCCGCGGTTGATGGCGATCAGCGCCGCATTGACAGTGCCGGAGCCGTTATTGATCAAGCCCGTGTTGTTGCCGTAATTGGGGCCGGAAATCACCAGGTCGGGCGCCTTGCCGAAGGCCTTTTTTGCTGCGATATCAATGCCGTACAGGGTGGATGCCACCGGCGTGCTGTTGACGTAGTAGGCGAACGGCAGGCCGGGCAGGGTGCCGACGCCCGGCGCTCCCGCCGCCAGCACTCCACCGCGGCTGGGCGAGCTGCCGCAATTGGTCGCCGTGAGCGGTCCGATGGGACGCAGGAACCCGAGGGCGCCGCCCTGGCCACTGTTGTCGCACACCTCGGAGGAGATGATGACATTGTGGCCGGCCGCCGTCAGCCTCTGTTGCAGCGCGTGGACGGTGCTCGCTTCGCTTCCGTCGTCGTTGGTGACGAGGATGTTCAGCGCGTGCGCCGGAATGGCCGTCGTTGTGGCCGCCGCGGCGGCCAGGATCACAGGCGCCAGGGAAAGGCGCTTGAGGGCAAATGCAGGTCGTTTCATGGTGCGGTTCTCCTTTATGGTTTTTCGATGACAGCCTGACCACAGCATGGTTGATTGCCCGGGCCTACTCATCGTCTGTTCGGACGATGTGAGACCCCGCGTCTTGCCGGAACATGGCTTCAGGCAGGTGGCATCCAGACCACCCCACCATCAAGGAGCGAGACATGCAACAGAACGTGGCGCAATTCCCTCTGACCGCCGTCCACCCGGTCAGCCCCGAAGAGCTGATTGCCCGAGCCCGGGCGATGTTGCCGGCGCTGGCAGAACGCGCCGCGCAGGCGGAGAAAGACCGCAAGGTGCCGGATGAGACGATTGCCGATTTGCAGCAGGCGGGCCTGTTCAAGGTCCTGCAGCCAAAACGCTACGGCGGCTACGAAATGGATCCGGACGTCTTTTTCCAGATCCAGATGACTCTGGCCGAAGCGTGCATGTCCAGCGCGTGGGTATATGGCGTGGTGGCGGTGCACAACTGGCAGCTGGCATTGTTCGACGATCGCGCGCAGCAGGATGTGTGGGGAGAGGACGACAGCGTGCTTACTTCGTCGACTTATATGCCCGTGGCGAAAGTGGTGCCGGTCGAAGGCGGCTTCCAGTTCTCCGGCCGCTGGGGCTTCTCCAGTGGCAGTGAGCATTGCAAGTGGGTGCTGCTGGGCGGACTTGTGCCCCCGGCGGAACCGGGTGGCGCGCCGGAATACCGCACCTTCCTGCTGCCGCGCAGCGACTACCGCATCGAGCGCAATTGGGATGTGCTGGGCCTGTGCGGTACCGGCAGCCACGATATCGTGGTCGATGGCGTGTTCGTGCCCGACTACCGCACCCACAAGTCGGCGGACGGCTTCCAGTGCAACAGTCCGGGCAACGCCGTCAACACGGCCCCCTTGTACCGCCTGCCGTTCGCGCAGATCTTCGTGCGTGCCGTATCCACCGCCTCTCTGGGCGCGCTGCAGGGCGCCATCAACCAGTTCCGCGCCTATGCGGCGAAACTGGTCAGCACGAATACCGGACAAAAGACCAACGAAGACACCGGCGCGCAAATGGCTTGCGCCGAAGCGCAGGCGGCAGCCGACGAAATGCGCGTAGTCCTGCTGCGCAATTTCGCGCACATGATGGCGCTGGCCCGCGAGGGCAAGCCGCTGTCGGTGGAGACCCGCGTCGAGTACCGCTTCCAGTCGGCAGCGGTAGCCGAGCGCTGCGCCACCCAGGTCAACCGGCTGCTGCGCTACTGCGGTGGCCGCGGCATCTACCTGACCAATCCGCTGACCCGTGTATTCCTCGACACGCACGCGGCGCGCGCCCACGTCGCCAATAACATCGATCCTTACGGCCGCAACTACGGCGGCGTGCTGATGGGCCAGAACAACCGCGACTTCTTCATCTGACCATGGATAACCTCGCAAGCTTGCCGCCCCTGGTGGTGGCCGATGCCGCGCGTCAGCGCTGGGATGCGGAGTGCGACGTGCTGGTGCTGGGCTTTGGTGCGGCCGGCGCGTGCGCCGCGCTGGCCGCCGCCGAGAAGGGCGCGCGCGTCATCGTGGCCGACCGCTTTAATCGCGGCGGCGCCAGCGCCAAGAGCGGCGGCGTGGTGTATGCGGGAGGCGGCACGCCCCAGCAAGTGGAAGCGGGCGTGCAGGATACGCCGCAGGCGATGTTCGAATACCTGCGCCAGGAAACAGGCGACGCTGTCAGCCCGTCCACCCTGCGTGCGTTCTGCGAGGGCAGCCGCGACATGATTGCCTGGCTGTCCGGCCTGGGCGTCGGCTTCGGCTCGGCCATGCCGCCCCGGAAGACTTCCTATCCAGCCGATGGCTACTATCTGTACTACTCGGGCAGCGAGGCGGTGCCGGAATTTTCCCGCAGCGCCAGTCCGGCGCCGCGCGGCCACCGGGTCAAGGGAAGCGGCATGTCCGGCCGCGTTCTGTTCGGCGTGCTGCGCGAGGCCGTGGGCCGCGCCGGCATAACGGTGCGCGGCCAGGCCATCGGCCGCCGGCTGGTGACCAATGCCAACGGCGCGGTGCTGGGCGCCGAGGTCACGCAAATGAGCGGCTTTGCAGGCCTGCTGCACCGCCAGCTGGAGTGCTTTGCCGACGCGGTACACAACATGGCGCCCGGCCTGGCCGACCAGGCACGCGCCGCACTCGCGCGGCTGGAGGCGCGCCATGGACGCCAGCAACTGGTGCGAGCCCAGGGTGGCGTGGTGCTGGCCACCGGAGGCTTCATCTTCAACCGCGCAATGGTGGGCCAGCATGCGCCACGCTACCTGCGCGCCTGGCGTCTCGGCGCGACCGGCTGCAGCGGCAGCGGCATCGCGCTGGGACAGTCGGTAGGCGGCGCCTGTTCGCATATGCACAAGGTATCCGCCTGGCGCTTCATCAATCCGCCTTTCGAGTGGGCGCGCGGCATGGTGGTCGACCGCAACGGGCGGCGCATCTGCAATGAGGAAGTGTACGGCGCCCGGCTGGGGCACGCGATGTGCGAGCAGGCCGATGGCCGCGCATGGCTGGTCATCGACGACGCCCTGCGCCGCGCCGCGTTGCGCGAATGCCGCTCCGGCAAGCTGTGGCTGTTCCAGAGCGGCCCCGCGCTGATGCTGATGCTGTGGCGCGCCGTCAAGGGCGCGGACGCGGCGCAGCTGGCGTCGCGCATCGGTGTGCCGCCGGTCCAGCTGGCGCAAACGCTTGCCAACTACAACGCCGCAGCTTCCGGCACTGCACCCGATGCCTTCGGCAAATCGGCCGCCATGCTGGCGCCGCTGTCCGGCCCACTGTATGCGATCGATATTTCGATGGACAGCCGCCTGTTCCCATGCCCGGCCATCACCTTGGGCGGCCTGAAGGTCGATGAAACCAGCGGCGCCGTGCTGCGCGGCGACGGCAGCGTCATTGCGGGCCTTTATGCGGCCGGGCGTACGGCACTGGGCATCGCATCGAATCAATACGTCAGCGGATTGTCGCTGGCGGACTGCGTATGGTCCGGCCGAAAGGCCGGTGCCGCCGCGTATTCAACACATTAAACACAACAACCAGGAGACTGAAATGGACAGGGTTAAAGGCAAGGTAGTACTGATCACGGGCGCCGCCAGCGGCGTGGGCCGGGAGAACGCGCTGCTGCTGGCCGCCGAAGGCGCCAAGGTCGTGCTGACCGACGTGAACGAGGAGGGCGTGCAGGCGCTGGCGAAGGAAATCGGCGACAACGCCTATGCGCTGGTGCACAACATCGCCAGCGAAGGCGACTGGCAGCGCGTGGTAGTCGCCGCGCTGGAGCGCTTCGGCCGGATCGATGTTCTGGTCAATAATGCCGCCATCCTGGCCATGGGCACCATCGAATCGACTACCCTGGAAGACTGGCAAAGAATCCAGCGCATCAATGCGGAAGGTTATTTCCTCGGCTGCAAATATGGTGTACAGGCGATGAAGCAGCACGGCGGCGCCATCATCAATATGGCTTCGTTGGCGGCGCTGGCGGGCATGGCCCACTTCTGCGCCTACAGTGCGTCCAAGGGTGCGGTGACGGCGCTGACGCGCAGCGTGGCGGCGCACTGCAAGCAGCAGCGCTACAACATCCGCTGCAATTCCGTGCACCCGGACGGCATCCTGACGCCGATGGTGATGAACCTGATGGCGCAGACTGGCGGCGCGGCGGAAGTCAAGGTGGAGGGCGATCCGATGGCGCGCATGTGCATGCCGAAGGATATCGCCAACCTTGTGCTGTTCCTGGCGTCCGACGAATCGCGCTTCATCAATGGTTCCGAGCTGCGCATCGACAACGGCCAGTTGTCGATCGACTCGTAAGGAGGGCGACATGACCGCCGCCCTGCCTGCCGCCGCCACCACGGCCGCGCCGGAAGCGGCGTGGCACGGGCTTACCGTGGCGCGCGTGATTGCCGAAACCAGCGATGCAACATCGGTGGAGCTGCACGTGCCGCTCGAGCTGGCCGCGCAATTCGCCTACCGGCCCGGCCAGTTCCTGACCCTGCGCGTGGCGCATCCGGACGGCATGCTGTCGCGCTGCTATTCGCTGTCCAGCAGTCCGGGCATCGATGCGCTGCCGCGCGTGACGATCAAGCGCGTGGCGGGCGGGCGCGCTTCCAACTGGCTGTGCGACAGCCTGACGGAGGGCACACAGGTCGAAGTGATGGCTCCGGCCGGCGTTTTCGTGCCGGAGCGGCTGGACGGCGATTTCACCCTGCTGGCGGGCGGCAGCGGCATCACGCCAATGCTGTCGATCATCAAGGCCGTGCTGGCGCGCGGCGAGGGCAAGGTGTGGCTGCTGTATGCCAACCGCGATCCTGCTTCCGTCATTTTTCGCAACGAACTGCAGGCGCTGGCCGAGGCGCATCCGCAGCGGCTGGTCGTCCAGCACTGGCTGGACCAGGTGCAGGGCATGCCGTCAACGCAACAGCTGCAGGCATTGCTGGCCCGCCAGCCGGCCGGCCAGTATTTCATCTGCGGACCCAAGCCATTCATGGATGGTGCGCAGGCGGCATTGAAGGCGCTGAGCGTGCCGCGCGAGCGAGTGCGCGTTGAGCGCTTCGTGTCGCTTGATGTTGCTGGCGCCGCCGCCGACGCCGCCATGGAGGTGCCGCCGTCGGCGGACGCAGTGGCGGCCAGGCTGGAGGTCGCGCTGGACGGCGCAGAGCACGCGCTGGATGTCCCGCCCGGCGCCAGCCTGCTCGACACCATGCTCGCCGCCGGCCTGAAGCCGCCCCATTCCTGCCGCACCGGCTCCTGCGGCGCCTGCATGTGCAAGGTGGAGCAGGGCGAGGTGCAATTGCGCCTCAATGCCGTGCTGGACGAAGACGACCTGGCCGATGGCTGGACGCTGGCCTGCCAGGGCATCCCCGCCAGCGCGACGTTGCGCTTGCGTTTCCCCGACTGATTTTCGGATGAAGTGATGAACGACCTTGATTCCAGCCCCGTCGCCGTGCAGACCACGCCGCAAATGATGGCGGCAGCCGCTGCTCGCTGGCCCTTTGCCTGCGCCATTTATGAAGATGGCGCCAGCCTGACTTATGCGGCGCTGGATGCGTTGCGCTGGAAGGCGGCGCGTGCGCTGATCGCCGCGGGTATCGAAGCGGGCGACCGCGTCGCGGTCTGGGCGCCGAACGGCCACCAGTGGATTGCGGCGGCGCTGGCCATCCACAGCGCGGGCGCCACGCTGGTCCCCGTCAATACGCGGCTGCGCGGCATCGAAGCGGGTGGAATCCTGGCCGACAGCGGCGCGCGCCTGCTGTTCTGCTGCGGCGACTTTCTCGGCGAGTACTACCCGGCCATGCTGGGGCAGCACCGGCCAGCCACGCTGGAACGCATCGTCGTGTTTGGCGCGGCCCGGCCAGGCGCCGGCACGGAGGACTGGGACACTTTCCTGTCGCGCTCGCAGCAAATCGGGCGGGGAGAGGCTGCCGCGCGTGCCGCTGCCGTCACACCTGGTCACCTGTCGGACCTGATGTTCACCTCCGGCACCACGGGCCGCCCCAAAGGCGTGATGGCCGCGCATGGCCAGAACCTGCGCGCCGTCGCCTCGTGGGGGGCGGCAGTGGGCCTGCAGGCGGGCGAGCGCTACCTGATTGTGTCGCCGTTCTTCCATGCCTTCGGCTACAAGGCCGGCTGGCTTGCCGCGCTGATGCACGGCTGCACCATCGCGCCGCACCAGGTGTTCGATGCCGAAGCCATCCTGGCGCGCATTGCCGCCGAGCGCATTCAGGTCCTTCCTGGCCCGCCAACCTTGTATCTCAGCATGCTGGCGCTGCCCAGGCTGAAGGAGTACGACCTCTCCAGCCTGCGCGCCGCCGTCACAGGCGCCGCGGCCATCGCGCCTTCGCTGATCGAGAAAATGCGCACGGAACTGGGTTTCCAGACCGTGCTGACCGGCTATGGCCTGACCGAATCCTGTGGCTTCGCGACCCTGTGCGACGCCCGCGACTCCGCCGAGCTGGTGGCCACGACCTGCGGCCGTGCCATGCCGGGCATCGAGTTGCGCTGCGCCGGCAGCGACGGGGAGACCTTGCCGCCGGGAGAGCCGGGCGAAGTGCAACTGCGCGGCTATAACGTTATGCGGGGCTATTTCAACGATGGCGCCGCGACCGCGGGCACCGTCGGCAACGACGGCTGGCTGCGCACCGGCGACGTGGGCACGCTCGATGCGAATGGCTACCTGCGCATCACCGACCGGCTGGGCGATATGTATATCAGCGGCGGCTTCAATTGCTACCCTGCCGAAATCGAGCGGCTGCTGTCCGCCCACCCGGCAATCGCCCAGGTGGCAGTAGTGGGCGTGCCGGACGAACGGATGGGGGAGGTAGGCAAGGCGTGCATCGTGCTGCGTGCCGGCGCCCATCTGGACAGCACCGGCCTGATTGCGTGGGCACGCGGCCAGATGGCCAATTACAAAGTGCCGCGCGCAGTCGAATTCATGGACGCCTTGCCGCAGAACGCCTCCGGCAAGGTGCTCAAGTATCAGCTGAAGCCGGGAGACGCGAAGTGAGCACCTTGCCCAGCGCCGCAGCGCAACTCGAATTCTTCATGCGTCCCTTGCTGGACATCCTGACCGCTCCGGGCCACTGGCTGATTGATTTCGTGCCGCTGCTGCTGGCCGGGGCGCTGCCGCTGGCGGCAGGCGCCCTGATGCTGCTGGCGCGGCGCTAGCTCACTCGCTCCAGGGGTGGGCCAGGCCTGGATCGGTGTGCAGGATGAACTGTTTCAACAGGTTTTTCAGGGCCACTGCATCCCATTCTCCCAGCCGCGCCAGCATGTCCGCTTCCAGCGCCTTGGCTGCGGCGATGATGCGCAAGGTGACAGCGCGGCCCTGTTCCGTCAGGTGGCAGAGCTGCTGGCCGGCCGGTCCCACGGTGCGCAGCAGGCCTTTTACTTCCAGCCGTGCGATCAGCTGCATCGTCACCTGGTGGCCGGTGTAGGAAAAACGTTCATTGAAATTGCCGATGCTGCGGCCCTCGCGCACCAGCAGGACGCTCAGCACGAAGTATTCGGTGTCGCTCAGCGCGTGTTGCTGCAGGTGGGTGCGCAACTGGCTGTAGAACTGGAAGTGGGCGCGCGCCAGAAGGTAGCCGGTGAAATTCTCGCTGAAGCTGGCGTCGTCGTCCTGTGCTTCGGCCGAAAAGGCCTGCACGGCCGTCTTGGCGGTGGCAACGGCATAGCGGCCGGCCTGGAATACCAGCGGTGGGGCGTCGCTGCGGTCCATCGCCACCACTTCGCCGACGAAGATGATGTGATCGCCCCCTTCGTACTGGAAGGCCGTGCGGCATTGCAGCCGGGCGGCGCAACCGGTCAGCAGCGGCACGCCGCCGGCGCCGCATTCCAGCGTCAGGCCGGCAAACTTGTCGGCGCCGCTGCGGGCGAACTGGTTGGACAGTGCATCCTGGTCCTGCGCCAGGATATGGACCGAAAAGTGCTGGCTGTGCGTGAACGCGGCCAGGCTGCGCGAACTCCTGGCAAGGCTCCACAGCACCATTGGCGGATCCAGCGAAACGGAGTTGAAACTGTTCGCTGTCACGCCCACGGGGGCGCCGTCCGCCCCCTACGGCTGTGACGACGGTGACGCCGGTGGTGAAAGCGCCCAGCGCCTTGCGGAATTCCTGTTTATCCAGTGTTGTGTCGGTAGCCATGGCTGCTCCTGAAGCGGTTGAATGGGAATGTCCATCCGAGTGTCGCTCCGCAGGGGCGGGCAGGCATCGTCTGGCCGGACTATTTGCCTTCTGCGCCACTTAGTCTTATCAGACGATGTTGCCCCTTGTTGTTTCTCGCAGAATCAGTTTCAGGTTCAAACACAAACGAGGGGAACGAGCATGATCGATATTCGCGGACTGGGCTACATCGTGGCGCAAGCCACCGACATGGCGGCCTGGCGCCACTATGGCGAGCAGGTGCTGGGCATGATGGCGTCCGACGCGCCGGATGGTGGCCTGTACCTGAAGATGGACGAAAGGGCGGCCCGCATCCATGTCGTGCCGGGCCAGAAAGATTGCTACCTGGCGTCCGGCTGGGAACTGGCCAGCGAGGAAGCCTTCCAGGCCGCCCAGGATGAGTTGCGCCGGCGCGACGTGGTCTTCCACCTGGCCGACAGCGCCACCTGCGCGCTGCGTCATGTGCAGCAGATGCTGTGGGTGGCCGACCCGTCAGGCAACCGCCATGAGCTGTACTGGGGCGTCAAATCCGATTTCCGCCGCTTTGCCTCGCCGATCGGCGTTGCCGGTTTTGTAACCGGTGAACTGGGCCTGGGCCATGTGGTATTGCCCGCACCGGATTTCGACCAGACGTACCGCTTCCTGGCCGATGTGCTGGGATTCGGCCTGTCGGACATTTTCCGCATGCGCTTCACGCGCGATCCGGCGGAGCCTGAAAAACGCATCTACTTCCTGCATTGCCAGAATGGCCGCCATCACAGCGTCGGCATCTTCGAAATGCCGATTCCGTCCGGTTGCGTACACGCGATGGTGGAAGTACCGTCGATGGACGAAGTAGGGCGCGCGCTGGACCGCGTGCGCCAGCATGGCGTGAAGATGTCCGCCACGCTGGGCCGCCATTGCAACGACCGCATGACTTCCTTCTACATGAAGACGCCGAGCGGCTTCGACATGGAATACGGCCATGGCGGCCTGGTGGTCGACTGGGCGCAGCACTCGGTTTATGAAGCCACGGCGGTCAGCCTGTGGGGCCACGACTTCAGCGTCGGCTACCAGTAAGGAAGACGCCATGAACAAGCAAAGAACCGCGGCCGAAGTGGTCGCGCAACTGAAGGATGGCATGACCATCGGCATTGGCGGCTGGGGTCCGCGCCGCAAGCCGATGGCGCTTATCCGCGAAATCCTGCGCTCCGACCTGAAAGACCTGACCATCGTCGCCTATGGCGGCGCGGATGTCGGCATGCTGTGCGCTGCAGGCAAAGTCAGGAAGCTGATTTTCGCCTTCGTTTCCCTCGACTTCATCCCGCTCGAACCTTATTTCCGCGCGGCGCGCCAGCAGGGCGCCATCGAAGTGATGGAAATCGACGAAGGCATGCTGCTTCTGGGCCTGCGCGCCGCCGCCATGCGCGTGCCCTACATTCCGACCGCCGTCGGCCTGGGCACCGATGTGCTGCGCCATAACCCGGACCTCAAGGTCATCGATTCCCCCTACGACGGCAAGCAGTGGGTGGCAATGCCCGCGCTGAAGCTGGACGCAGCCCTGCTGCACGTGGACCGCGCCGATGTGCGCGGCGTATGCCAGGTGAAAGGTCCGGACCTCTACATGGACGACCAGTTCGCCCGCGCCGCCAGCCGTACCTATGTGTCCTGCGATGAACTGGTGGACAGCAGCTGGTTCGCGCAAGGCGACGAAGCGCGCTACGTGCACTGGGAACGCGCCGTCACCACGGCCGTGGTGCATGCACCATGCGGCGCCCATCCGACTTCCTGCGCGCCGCTGTATGGCTTTGACCAGGCGCATTTCAAGCAATACGCGGCCGGCGCGCGTGAGCCGCAAGGCTGGCAAGAGTATGCCGAACGCTATATCGCCTGCGGCGAAGAAGAGTACCTGCGCCGTGTAGGCGGGGTTGAGGCAATCCGCAAGCTGGCCTTGCCGGTTTTCTGAGGGGTACGACATGACTGCAATTTCCCTGATCGATACCATCGCCTGCGCCGCGGCCCGCGCCTGGCAGCACGATGGCGAAGTGCTGGCAACCGGCATCGGCGTGCTGCCGCGCCTGGCCGCCTCGCTCGCGATGCGCTCCGTGAATCCGGACCTGATGATGACCGATTCCGAAGCCTGGCTGCTGAGCGAACCGGCGCCGCTGGGGCTTCGCGGTGATTATCAGCTCCAGCGCGAAACCTGGATGGGCTTTGCCCGCATCTTTGACAATGTGTGGAGCGGCCGCCGCCACGCCATGGTGGCGCCAACCCAGATCGACCGCTTCGGCCAGGCGAATATCTCGATGATCGGCAACGATTACCGCCGTCCGGCCGTGCAGATGCTGGGGCGTGCGTGGCTTCCCCGGCAATTCGATCAGCCATGCAAATTCCTTCTTCGTGCCCAATCACAGCCGCAAGGTCTTCGTGGCGGGTGAGGTGGACATGGTGGCCTCGATCGGCTACAACCCCGAGCGCCTGCCGCGCGGCTACTCCTTCGACGATATCGACCTGCGCCGGGTCATTACCAATCTGTGCGTGATGGACTTTGGCGGTCCGCAAAAACAGCTGCGCGTCGTCTCGCTGCATCCAGGCGTCACGGCCGAACAGGTGCAGGAGGCTACCGGCTTCCCTCTGCACGTGCCTGCCGAGGTGCCGCAAACGGCTGTCCCCACCGAAGCCGAACTGGCCCTGATCGGCCAGCTCGATCCTCACAACCTGCGCGCAACGGTGCTGTCATGAACGCCGCTATTGAAACCGCCTTCGTCGAGCGCGAAGACAGCTCCGTCTATGAAACCGTGGAGCCGGTGCTGTATAGCGTGGCGGACGGCATCGCGACGGTCACGCTGAACCGGCCGCAATTCCACAACGCGCAGAATTCCCAGATGACCTATGCGCTGGACGCAGCATTCCAGCGCGCGGTCAACGATGATGCTGTAAAGGTCATCGTGCTGCGCGGCGCCGGCAAGCATTTCTCGGCAGGCCACGACATCGGCACGCCTGGGCGCGACATCAATAAGTCCTTCGAGCGCGTGTCGGGCTGGTATGACCACGTCAACAAGCCGGGCGGCGAGTTCCTGTACGCGCGGGAGCAGGAAGTCTATCTCGGCATGTGCCGACGCTGGCGCGACCTGCCGAAACCGATGATCGCGATGGTGCAGGGCGCTTGCGTGGCGGGCGGCCTGATGCTGGCCTGGGTGTGCGACCTGATCGTCGCGTCCGAAGAGGCATTTTTTGCCGATCCGGTGGTGCGCATGGGGATTCCCGGCGTCGAATATTTCGCCCATCCATTCGAGATGCACCCGCGCCTGGCCAAGGAATTCCTGTTCCTGGGCGAACGGATGGGCGCGCGCCGCGCCTATGAAGCGGGCATGGTCAACCGAGTGGTAGGCGCCGGTTGCAGCCTTGAGCAGGCGACTTACGACATCGCGCACCGCATCGCCGCCATGCCGCGCATGGGACTGGCCCTGGCCAAGCAAGCCGTCAACCATGCGGAGGAACTGGGCGGCAAGCGCGCCGCGATGGAAGCGGCGTTTGGCTGGCACCACTTCGCCCACGTGCACAATGAGCTTGTGTCCGGCGACAAGCTGGGAGGGTATGACGCGCGCAGCATGGCGTCGTCCCAGCGCAAGGAGCAGGCATGAACGGCCCGCTCGATACCGTGCTGTGCCAGCTGCTCGGCTGCCGCTATCCCATCGTGCAGACCGCGATGGGCTGGGTGGCTGATGCAAAGCTCGTCGCCGCCACTGGTAACGCTGGGGGCTTCGGCTTCCTGGCAGGGGCCACGATTCCGCCAGCCGAACTGGAACGCGAAATCATCAAGGTCAAGTCGCTGAGCGATGCGCCCTTCGGCCTGAACTTCCACATGTTCCAGCCCAACGCCCAGGAGGCGATGGACCTGGCCATCAAGCATAGGCTGCGCGCCGTCAGCTATGGCCGCGGTCCCGATGCGCGCGCCATCGGACGCCTGAAGGATGCTGGTGTGCTGTGCATGCCGACCGTGGGCGCCGTGAAGCACGCGCAAAAGGCGGTCGAACTGGGCGCGGACATCGTCACCGTGCAGGGCGGGGAGGGCGGCGGCCATACCGGCTCCGTGCCGACCACGCTGCTGTTGCCTCAGGTGCTGGAGGCGGTCCAGGTGCCGGTGGTGGCGGCCGGCGGCTTCTACAACGGGCGCGGCCTGGCGGCGGCGCTGGCTTATGGCGCGGCCGGCATCGCAATGGGCACGCGCTTCCTGATGACCACCGATTCGCCGGTGCCCCCGGCCACGCTGGCACGTTACACGGCCGTGCGCGATCCTGCGGCGATCCGCGTGTCGCTGGCGATCGACGGCATGCCGCAGCGGATGATTGACAACCTCTACCTGGACAAGCTGGAACAGGCCGGTCCCCTCGGCCGCATGCTGCTGGCACTGAACACGGCACGGCGCTGGCGCCGCCACACGGGCATGCGCTGGAGCGAGATGCTGGGCGCAGCCCGCCAGGCGCTGCAGGGCGACGGCATGAATGCGGCGCAAACACTGATGGCTGCCAATGCGCCGGTGCTGATCCAGCGTGCGATGGTGGAAGGCTTGCCGGACCAGGGCGTGCTGCCCAGCGGGCAGGCTGCCGCCGCGATCGACAAGCTGGAGTCCTGCGCCACCCTCATTGCGCGTATCGCGCAGGACGCTGAACAGCGCCTGGCCGACTGCGGCGCAGCGCGCCGCCACACCAACCAAAGGAACATCGCATGAAAACCCCATTCCAAACGACGGTCGCCGACGGCATTGCCGAACTGGTGATCGACCACCCACCGGTGAATGCACTGGATTGCGCCGGCTGGCAGAAACTGGCCGATGAACTGGACGCGCTGGGCCGCAACGACGCAGTACGCGTAATTGTGCTGCGCGGCGCGGGCCGCGGCTTCTGCGCCGGCGTCGATATCAAGGAACTGGCCGCCCATCCCGAACGCATCGTCGACGTCAACGCCGGCAATTACGCTTCCTTCCGTGCAGTGCACCGCAATCCAAAGCCGGTGATCGTGGCCGTGCATGGCTTCGTTTTGGGCGGCGGCATCGGCCTGGCCGGCGCAGCCGATATCGTGATCGCGTCAAGCTGCGCGCGCTTCGGCGTGCCGGAGATCGACCGCGGCGCCATGGGCGGCGGTGCCCACCTGCAGCGCCTGTTCCCGCTGCAGAAGGTGCGCCATATGTACTTCACCGGCGAGATGATCGGCGCCGATGAGGCCTACCGGCTGGGCAGCATCGAGCGTGTAGTGCCGCTTTCTGAACTGCGCGACACGGCGTTGTCCATCGCGCGCCGCATCGCCGCCAAGAGCCCGGACATGCTGCGCCTGGCCAAGGAATCGCTGAACGGCGTGGAAGACGGCAACCTG
Organism: Pseudoduganella sp. UC29_106; assembly: GCF_044055365.1. Taxonomy (NCBI): domain Bacteria; kingdom Pseudomonadati; phylum Pseudomonadota; class Betaproteobacteria; order Burkholderiales; family Oxalobacteraceae; genus Pseudoduganella; species Pseudoduganella sp. UC29_106. The sequence goes on from NZ_CP171977.1 coordinate 2,518,622, forward strand.
GAAGACAAATACCGCTGGGAGCAGGGCTTCACCCTGCAGGCGTATATGACGGGTGATTCGACGGAAGCGCGCGCCGCCTTCGTCGGCAAGCGCGAAGCCAGCTTCGGAGGATAGAGCCATGGACCTGCGCTATACCGAGAGCGAGCGCGCCTTCCGCGCCGAAATCCGCGCGTGGCTGGCGGAGCATGTGCCCTCCAAACCTCTGAAAAGCTTCGACACCGAAGAAGGCTTCGCCGAACACCGCGCCTGGGAGCGCACCCTGTACTCAGGCCGCTGGAGCATGGTCACATGGCCGCGCGAACTGGGTGGGCGCGGCTGCAGCCTGGTTGAGTGGCTGATCTTTGAAGAGGAGTACTGGCGCGCCGGCGCGCCGCTGCGCGTCAATCAGAACGGCGTGTTCCTGCTGGGGCCAACCCTGATGGACGTGGGCACGCCCGAGCAGCAGGCCCGCTTCCTGCCCCGCATCGCGTCCGGTGAAGATATCTGGGCGCAGGCCTGGTCGGAACCGGGCGCCGGTTCGGATATGGCCGCGATCCGCTGCAGCGCGCGGCTGGAGGGCGACCATTATGTCGTCAATGGCCAGAAGATCTGGTCCACCCGCGCCGTATGGGCCGACTGCGCCTTTGGCCTGTTCCGCAGCGATCCAATGTCCAGCCGGCACCACGGCCTGTCCTTCCTGCTGACGCCACTGGACGCACCCGGCATCACGGTGCGCCCGATCCGCCAGCTGAACGGCCAGACCGGCTTTGCCGAAATCTTCTTCGATGACGTGCGCATTCCCGTTGCCAACCGCCTGGGCCAGGAAGGCGCGGGCTGGCAGGTGGCGATGGCCACGGCCGGTTTCGAGCGGGGACTGATGCTGCGCTCCCCGGCCCGCTTCCAGGAAACCGCGCGTGCGCTGGTGGCCCTGTACCGCGAGCGCCAGGCGCAGGGCAAGGCAGATCCCGCCCTGGCCGAACAAGTGGCGCGCGGCTGGATGGATGCGGAAGCGTATGCGCTGTCGACCTATGCAACGGTCAGCCGCCTGCAGAAAGGCGGCCATATCGGCCCGGAATCGTCCACCAACAAGGTGTTCTGGTCCGAACTCGATATCCGCCTGCACGACACCGCGCAGCGCCTTGCCGGGCCGCTGGCCGAACTGACTGCCGGCGCACCACTGGCGCTGGAACATGGCCGCTGGCTTGAGGGCTATATGTTCGCGCAGTCCGGCCCGATCTACGCGGGCACCAATGAAATCCAGCGCAACATCGTGGCCGAACGCATGCTGGGCATGCCGCGCACCTGAAGGAGAGAGTGATGGATTTTACGTTTCAGGAAGATCAGACCCTGCTGGCCGATACCGTGCGCCGTTTCATGGTCAACGAAGTGTCGCCGGAATTGATACGCGAATTGTGGAGCCGCCCCAGCGGCCGCTCGCCGGACCTGTGGCGGCAACTGGCCGAGCAGGGCTTGACGGGATTGTCCGTGCCGGCCGAACACGGCGGCATGGGCATGGGCGACGTCGACTGGGTATTGCTGGCGCAGGAGTGCGGCTATCACGGCCTGCCGGCGCCGCTGCTGGAAAGTTCGTGGGTGGCCGCCGGCCTGCTGGCAGCCCTGCCGCCGAATGACACGCGCGACCGCGCCCTGGTTGGCATTGCCGACGGCAGCCTGCGCGTGGCGCTGGGCCACGCCTACAGCCCGCTGGTGGCCGACGCCGACCAGGCCCACCTCGTCCTGCTGGAGCAGGGCGGCCGCCTGTTCGCCATGCCGTCCAACAGAGTTGCACTGACGGCGCAGGAAAGTGTCGATCCTTCGCGCCGCCTGTTCACGGTGGAGTGGGAGAGCGAGCCGCAATACTGCATCGCAGAACAGGCCGCGCCGCTGATGGAGCAGGCCTTCCTGCTGGGCGCTCTGGCCGCCGGCGCGCAGTTGCTGGGACTTGCCCAGCGCATGCTGGACCTGGCCATCGATTACTCAGCCGAGCGCAAGCAGTTCGGCAAGCCGGTCGGCTCTTACCAGGCGCTCAAGCACCAGCTGGCCGATGTCGCCGTCAAGCTTGAGTTTGCGCGCCCGGTGGTCTACCGCGCGGCCCATGCGATGGCGCATGGCGCGGACGCAGCAGCGGCCCACGTGTCGCACGCCAAGGTGGCGGCCGCCGAAGCGGCGCTGCTGGCGGCACGCAATGCCATGCAGGTGCATGGCGCGATGGGCTACACCTGGGAAGTCGATTTGCAGATTTTCATGAAGATGACCTGGGCGCTGGACGCAGCCTGGGGTGAACGCAGCCTGCACCTGGCACGTCTGCGCGCCCACGTGCTGGCGCCTGATGCCGCTCTTGGGCCGGGAAGCACTTTTGAGGAGCAGGAATGATGAAGAGGACGGATGCCTATATCGTCGATGCGCTGCGCACGCCGGTGGGCAAGCGCCGCGGCAGCCTGGCGCACATGCATGCGGCGGACCTGGGCGGCTTCGTGCTGCGCGCGCTGGTCGAACGCAATGCGATTCCGGCCGACGAGGTGGACGACGTGGTGTTCGGCTGCGTCGATACCATCGGCCCGCTGGCAGGCAATATCGCGCGTTCCAGCTGGCTCGCTGCGGGCCTGCCGCTGACTGTGCCCGGCGTGACGGTGGACCGCCAGTGCGGCTCGTCGCAACAGGCGCTGCATTTCGCAGCACAGGCGGTGATGAGCGGCACGCAGGATGTGGTCATCGCCGGCGGCGTGCAAACCATGAGCAGCATTCCGATTTCGTCGGCCATGCTGGCGGGCCAGGCGCTGGGCTTTGCCGATCCGTTCTCCGGCAGTACCGGGTGGCAGGCTCGCTTCGGCAACCAGCCTGTGTCGCAGTTCCATGCGGCGCAAATGATCGCCGAGCGCTGGCAGTGCAGCCGCGCCGATATGGAAGTCTATGCGCTGGAAAGCCACCGGCGCGCGCTGCAGGCGGCCACCGAGGGCCGCTTCGACCGCGAAATCGTGCCATGCGCTGGACTCGCCCACGATGAAACGCCACGCCGCACCTCGCTGGAGAAAATGGCGGAACTGGATCCGCTGGGCGAGGGCAGTTGGCTGACGGCGGGCGTGTCCAGCCAGACGTGCGACGCGGCAGCCGCGCTGCTGGTGGTCTCGGAAGATGCGCTGAAACGCTACAACCTCACGCCGCGCGCCCGCATCCACCATCTCTCCGTGCTGGGCGACGATCCGGTATGGATGCTGACGGCGCCGATCGCGGCCACGCAGAACGCGCTGCGCCGCTGCGGCATGCGCTGGAACGACATCGACCTGGTCGAAATCAACGAAGCCTTTGCCAGCGTGGCGCAGGCCTGGCTGAAAGAGACCGGCTACCCGCACGAACAAACCAATGTCAACGGCGGCGCCATCGCGCTGGGCCATCCGCTGGGCGCCACCGGCGCCCGCCTGGCCACGACGCTGCTGCATGAACTGGAACGGCGCGGCCGGCGCTTCGGCCTGCAAACCATGTGCGAAGGCGGCGGCCTTGCCAACGTGACCATCATTGAACGGATCTGAATCATGAAACTTTGTAATGGCAGGACAGTCATCGTCACCGGCGCCGGCGGCGGCCTGGGGCGCGAATATGCCCTGGCGCTGGCAGCATCGGGCGCCAACGTCATCGTCAACGATATCCGGCCTGATGCCGCGCATGCGGTGGCCGTGGAAATCGCCGCGACCGGCGGCAAGGCAATGGCCAATTGTGGAGACATCACGACCATGGCCGGCGCCGAAAGCATCGTGGCGGCTGGCGTGGCCGTTTATGGTGAGGTGCATGCGCTGGTCAACAACGCTGGCATTTGCCGCGACCGCATGTTCGCCAGCATGGGCGAGGCGGACTGGGACGACGTGATGCGCGTGCACCTGAAGGGCCACTTCTGCCTGGCCAATGTGCTGGCGCGGCGCTGGCGCGACGCGTCCAAGGCCGGCAATCCGGTCGCGGCGCGCATCATCAACACCAGTTCCGGCGCGGGCCTGGCAGGCTCGGTCGGGCAGTCCAACTATGCTGCGGCCAAGGCGGGCATTGCCGCCCTGACGCTGGTGCAGGCGGTGGAACTGGCGCGCTACGGCGTCACGTCCAATTGCCTGGCGCCCGCCGCGCGCACCGGCATGACGCAGGACGTGTTCGGCGACATGATGAAGCCCCCGGAAGAGGGCTTCGATTACTTCGCCCCCGCCAATGTGGCTCCGCTGGTGGTCTGGCTGGCGAGCGCTGAATCGTCCGCCGTCACCGGCCGCACCTTCGAAGTGGCGGGCGGCCTGATCTCGCTGGCCGAAGGCTGGCAGGTGGGCCCCAAGCGCGACAAAGGCGCGCGCTGGCTGCCGCATGAAGTGGGCGACGCCGTGGCGCAACTCCTGGCGCAAGTGCGCGCCGCGCAGCCGGTATACGGTAGCTGAAGGCGGCCGCCATGGATTACACACTGAATGAAGAGCAGCAGATGATCCGCGACGCCGCCAGCGCCTTTCTGGCGGAGCGTTGCGACTCGGCGCGGCTGCGCGCGATGCTGGACGGCGCCCAGCCGACCGGCGGCGGGCAGGGCGCGGAGCTGTGGCGGGAGATGGGTGCTGACCTGGGCTGGTGCGGCCTGACCGTCCCCGAGGATTGCGGCGGCATGGCCCTGGGCCAGCTGGAACGCGCGCTGCTGATGGAAGAGATGGGCCGTCGCTTGCCGCCGGTGCCGTATTTCGCCAGCGCCTGCCTGGCAGCTGACGCGCTGCAATTCGCCAGTTCGTCACCCGCCGCGAAGCAATGGCTGGATCAGTTGGCCACCGGCGCGGTGACGGCGGCGCTGGCGCTGCCGCGGCTGGAGCGCTGGGACCCGTCGCATGGCACCGTGAGCGCGCAGCGGCTGGAACACGGGTACGTGCTGAGCGGCACGGTGGAGCAGGTGATCGGCGGCGCCCAGGCCGATGTACTGCTGGTGCCAGCGCTGGTGGCGGCCGATGAAGGCGGAGTAGCGCTGTTCTGCATCGCAGGCGGCACTCCCGGCGTAATCGTGACGCCTCTGCGCACCCTCGACAGCACGCGCGCCATCGCACGGCTGGAACTGGATGGCGCGCAGGTAGGCGCCGATGCCTGGCTGGGCGCTGGCGTGAAGCTGCAGGCCGGCCTGCGCCGCACCGTCACGCAGGCGACGTTGGCACTGGCGGCCGAGCAGGTGGGCAGCGCAAGGCAATGCCTGGCCCTGACCCTGGATTATGTCGGCGAGCGCATCCAGTTCGGCCGCACCATCGCCTCCTTCCAGGCCGTGAAGCACCGCTGTGCGCAAATGATGGTCGCGCTGGAGTCGGCTGCGTCGATGGTGCAGGGCGCGGCGCGGTTGCTGGATGCCGGCGGCGACATCGCCGCGGCGGAAATCGACGTGGCCTGCGCCAAACACGCCGCAAACCATGCAGCGTTCTACTGCGCCCAGGAAGCAATCCAGCTGCATGGCGGCGTTGGCTTTACCTGGGAATACGATCCGCATCTGTACTTCAAGCGCGCCCAGGCCGCCCGCAGCTGGTTTGGCGACGATGGCGACTGCCTGCAGCAAGTGGCACAGGCTCTGTCCGACGGCGTGGGCTGGGACAAAGGCGAAGCAGCACAGCCGGGCGAATTCGCGCAATGGCTGGAAGTGCAATTGTCCGGCCCCTACGCAAAGCTGCGCCACCGCGGCGGTCCGGGCGACGAAGACGCTTATCCCGAGGAACGCAAGCACTGGGAGTGCACGCTGGCCGACGCCGGCTGGACTTGCGCCGGCTGGCCGCGTGAACACGGCGGCAAGGAGCTGTCCCTGGCCGAACAGGTTTCCCATTATGAGCAGTACGCGCGCGCCGGTGGTCCTGGCCGCATGGGCCATATCGGCGAAGGCCTGATTGGGCCGACCCTGATCGCCTTGGGCACACTGGACCAGCAGCAGCGCCATCTGCCCGGTATCCGCAATGGCAGCACCTTCTGGTGCCAAGGCTATTCGGAGCCGAATGCAGGCTCCGATCTCGCCAATGTCCAGACCCGCGCCGTGCGCGACGAAGCTACGGGCGAGTGGATCGTCACCGGCCAAAAGGTGTGGACCTCGCTGGCGCATGAATCGCAATGGATCTTCGTGCTGGCGCGCTGCGAGCCGGGTTCGCGCGGCAGCAAGGGCCTGATCTTCCTGTTGATGCCGCTGGACCAGCCGGGCGTCGAAATCCGTCCGATCCGCCAGATCAGCGGCAGCGCCGAATTCAATGAAGTGTTCTTCGATGGCGCCCGTGCCCAGGCCTGCGACGTGGTCGGCAAGCCGGGCGAAGGATGGCAGGTGGCGATGGCCCTGCTGGGCTTCGAGCGCGGCTTGTCCACGCTGGGGCAGCAAATGCAATTCCTGCACGAGCTGGACCTGGTGATCGCCGCCGCCCGCGACAACGGCCGCTGGCACGACCGCTGCGCGCGTGACCGAATTGCCCAGGCCTGGATCGGCCTGCGCACCATGCGCTGCAACGCGCTGCGCATGCTGTCCGGCGCCGAGAGCGGGCAACTCGCGCCGGAATCGCTGATCTACAAATACCACTGGTCCAACTGGCACCGCGACCTGGGCGAACTGGCGATGGACGTGCTGGGCGCAGACGGCAACCTGCTCACCGGCGACGAGCGCACCAGCCGCCTGCAAGGTTTGTTCCTCTTCAGCCGCGCCGACACGATCTACGCCGGCGCCAACGAAATTCAACTCAATATCATCGCCGAGCGTGGCCTCGGCATGCCCAAGGAAGCGAGAGGCACCCAATGAATATCCCCCAATACGTGGCCGGCCACGGCCTGTTGCAAGGCAAATCCGTCCTGATCACGGCGGCTGCCGGCGGCGGCATCGGCTTTGCCGCCGCCCGCCGCGCCGCCGAGGAAGGCTGCCGCGCCCTGATGATTTCGGACATCCACGCCCAGCGCCTGGAAACAGCGGTGGCGCAACTGCGCAGCGAAACGGACTGTCCCGCCGTTTTCGGCCAGCTGTGCGATGTGTCGCAGGAAGACCAGGTGCGCGCGCTGGTGGCAGCAGCCGAGGACAAGCTGCAGGGCGTCGATGTGCTGATCAACAACGCTGGCCTGGGCGGCACGCGCCGCCTGGTCGATATGAGCGACACCGAATGGGACCGCGTGCTCGACATCACGCTCACCGGCACCTTCCGGATGACGCGCGCCATTCTGCCGGCGATGCAGGAGCGGCGCCGCGGCGTGATCGTCAACAACGCCTCCGTGCTGGGCTGGCGCGCGCAGAAGGAGCAGGCGCATTACGCCGCGGCCAAGGCCGGCGTGATGGCGCTGACCCGCTGCAGCGCGCTGGAGGCGGCCGAATACGGCGTGCGCATCAACGCCGTGGCGCCCAGCATCGCGCTGCACGACTTCCTGCGCAAGGCGGCGCCGCAGGAGTTGCTGGAGCAGCTCGCGTCGCGCGAAGCATTCGGCCGCGCCGCCGAAGTGTGGGAAGTGGCCAACGTGATGATGTTCCTGGCCAGCGACTACGCATCCTATATGGCTGGCGAAGTGGTCTCCGTCAGCAGCCAGCAGGCATGAGGAACGCCATGGAAATCCTCTCGCAGACGAAATTGGGCAGCGCCGGTGAATTCCTGGCCAGCGTTGGCCGCGAGCTGGGCGCCAGCCCCTGGCTGCTGATGGAGCAGCGCCGCATCGGCCTCTTTGCGGAGGCCACGGGCGATCACCAGTGGATTCACGTCGATCCGGTACGCGCCGCAGAAGGTCCGTTCGGCGCCTGCATCGCGCACGGTTACCTGACGCTGTCGCTGGTGAACCTGTTCCTGCCGCAAGTGCTGACGGTCGAAGGTATGAAGCTGGGCGTCAATTATGGCTGCGAGCGGGTGCGTTTCCCGGCGCCGCTTAGGGCGGGCAGCCGTGTGCGCGGCGTTTGCCGGCTGGTCGATGCGGAGGCGTTGTCCGGCGACGGCGTGCAGGCCGTCGTGCGCGTCACGCTGGAAATCGAAGGCCAGACCAAGCCGGCCTGCGTGGCGGACGTGATCAGCCGCTACTACTTTTGAGAAAACGAGGTAAACCATGCAAGAAGCAGTGATTGTTTCCACCGCCCGTACGCCGATCGGCAAGGCGTTCCGCGGTGCTTTCAACGACACCGAAGCGCCCGCGCTGGGCGGCCACGTGATCCGAGCCGCGCTGGCCAGGGTGCCGCAGATCGCCACGCACGAAGTGGAGGACGTGCTGATGGGCGCCGCTGCGCAGCAGGGCACGCAGGGCTACAACATCGGCCGCCTGAGCGCCGTGGCAGCAGGCCTGCCGTCCAGCGTGCCGGGCATGGCGCTCGACCGCATGTGCTCTTCCGGCCTGATGGCGATTGCCGGCGCTGCCAAATCCATCATGTGCGGCGAAATCGATATCGCCGTTGCTGGCGGCGTTGAATCGATTTCGCTGACGCAGAACAAGCATAAGAACAGTTTCCGCAGCCAGTCGCAGGCCGTGCTGGCGCACGACCCGGCTGCCTACATCCCGATGATCGAGACGGCGGAAATCGTCGCGCGCCGCTACGGCATCAGCCGCGCCGCACAGGACGAATACGCGCTGCAAAGCCAGCAGCGCGTGGCAGCCGCCCAGCGCGCCGGGCTGTTTGCGGACGAAATCGTGCCGCTGGCCAGCACACGGCTTCTGTTCGACCGTGAAGGCAAGCCGGCCGGCAGCGAAGAGGTGACGCTGGCGCACGATGAATGCGCCCGTGCCGCTACCGACGCGGCAGGGCTGGCGTTGCTGAAGCCGGTCTGGCAGGGCGGCCAATTGGTGGAGCAGGGCGAGTATGTCACCGCCGGCAATGCGTCGCAGCTGGCGGACGGCGCATCGGCCTGCGTGCTGACCAGTGCGGCCCTTGCGAAGGCGCGCGGACTGGCGCCGCTGGGCGCCTATCGCGGCCTGGCGGTGGCCGGCTGCGCTTCCGACGAAATGGGCATCGGTCCCGTATATGCGATCCCGAAGCTGCTGAAGCGGCACGGCATGACGGTGGCCGATATCGGGTTGTGGGAGTTGAACGAAGCCTTTGCCAGCCAGGTGCTGTATTGCCGCGACCAGCTGGGCATTCCGGACGCGCGGCTCAACGTCAACGGCGGGGCGATTGCGGTCGGCCATCCGTTCGGCATGAGCGGCTCGCGCCTGGTGGGCCATGCGCTGCTGGAAGGGAAGCGGCGCGGTGTACGCCATGTGGTCGTAACGATGTGCATTGGCGGCGGCATGGGCGCAGCCGCCCTGTTTGAAGTGTTCTAACAAAAACTGATGCGGCCAAAGAGCCGCAGAGGAGACAAGTATGTTCAAGACATTAAGGATTGCCAGCATCGCGCTCGCGCTGGCAGTGGCGGCGGGCGCCGTGTACGCCTTCGCCATGCGCCCGCACCCGGTGTTTGCTCCGACTGAAGTGCGCGCCGACCGCCTGCACATCAATGCGCTGGCGCAGGCGGGTCGGAGGCTGGTGGCGGTGGGCGAGGCCGGCCACGTGCTTTATTCCGACGATGGCGGCCAGCGCTGGCGCGATGCGGAGGTGGCGCAGCAGCCGGGTTCCACGCTGACGCAGCTCAGTTTCAGCGACGCGCTGCACGGCCTGGCCGTCGGCCACGACGGCGTGGTGCTGCGCACGGAGGATGGCGGCGCGCACTGGCGGCGTACTGCCTTTGATGCTGAACATACGGACCCACTGCTCGACGTGGCAGCCGGCGCCGACGGCGCGGCGATCGCTGTCGGCAGCTTCGGCCGCTTCCTGGTGTCGCGCGATGGCGGCGAACATTGGCAAACCGCGGCCACGCCGCCCGCCATCGCCGACGGCCACGCCAATGCGCTGGTGCGCGGCGCCGGTGGCAGGGTGCTGCTGGTGGGCGAGGCGGGCCTGTTGCAGCGATCCGCCGACGGCGGCGCTACCTGGGAAAAACTGGCCCTGCCTTACCAGGGCTCCCTGTTCGGCGGCCTGGCGCTGGCTGACGGCGCCTGGCTGGTGTTCGGCATGCGCGGCCATGTATTCCGCAGCGAGGATTTTGGCGCGAGCTGGCAGCCGGTGGATACCGGCCTGCCGACTTCCTACTTCGGCGGAGTGCAGTTGCGTGACGGCCGTGTTGTGCTGGTCGGGCAGGGCGGCGCCATCGTGCGCTCCGATGACGGCGGCAGGCATTTCCGCATCCACCGCGTGGGTGGGCGCGCCAGCCTGGCCGCCGTGCTCGAAGCGGCGCCGGGCCGGCTGCTGGTTGCCGGCGAAGCGGGCATTGCCCATGAGGCGCTGTGATGCGCCGCCCATCCAACAACACAAACGATGAGTGACATCATGAGCCAGCCAAAATCCTCCCTGTCCGCTTTTATCAATGCCTGCGGCGCGGCCTTGCTGCGCTATCGCAGCGCGCTCCTGTGGCTCTTCCTGCTCGCCACGGTGCTGCTGGGAGCGTCCGCCACGCGCCTGCGTCTCGATCCCGGGTTTGCCAAGACGGTGCCGTTGCAGCACCCCTATATGCAGACCTACACGGAATTTGCACGCCAGTTCGCGGGCGCTAACCGCATCCAGATCAGTCTGCGCTGGCAGGGCGAAGGCGATATCTACAATCCCGAATTCCTGGCCGCGCTGCGTGAAGTGACGGACGAGGTGTTCTTCGTGCCCGGTGTGGTGCGCAGCCGCGTGACTTCGCTGTTCACGCCGAATGTGCGCTATACCGAAGTGACGGAAGCCGGCTTCTATGGCGACGTGGTGGTACCAGCCCGTTTTTCTGGAAAGCCGGATGAACTGGCGCTGGTGCGCACCAATGTGGCGCGCTCGGGCCAGATCGGCCAGCTGGTTTCGAACGACTTGAAAAGCGCGATGGTGCAGGCCGAATTGCAGGAGACCGACCCGGTCAGCGGCAAGCGGCTGGATTATGTCGCCGTGGCGCGCCAGCTGGAACAGATCCGCGCGAAATATGCGGGCCGCCCCATTGAAGTGCACATTACGGGCTTTTCCAAGCTGATGGGCGATGTGATGGACGGCATCGCCGGTGTGCTGGTCTTTTTCGGTGTAGCCTTCGGCGTGACGGCGCTCCTGCTGCTGACGTACACACGCTCGCTGCGCATGAGCGCCCTGGCGCTGGCGGTCGCGCTGATGCCCGTGGTGTGGCTGCTGGGTGTGCTGCCCCTGATCGGCTTTGGCATCGACCCGATGTCCATCCTGGTGCCTTTCCTGATCTTCTCCATCGGCGTGTCGCACGCGGTGCAGATGACGAATGCCTGGCGCCTGGCAGTGCATGGCGGGGCCGATGCGCGGGCAGGCGGCCGCGCAAGCCTTCGGCGCGCTGTTCGTGCCAGGCACCTTGGCCCTGTTGACCAATGCGCTGGGCTTCCTCGTCATCATGACGATCAAGATCGATATTGTGCGCGAGCTGGGCGTGACGGCCTGCATCGGCGTGATGCTGATGATCTTGACGAACAAGATGTTCCTGCCGGTGCTGTTGTCGTATTGCGGCGAGCGGGCTGCCGGCAATGCGCCGCGCAAGGATGGCCAGCGCAGCCGCTTCTGGTGGACGCTTTCGTCCGCAGCATCGCCGCGCGTGGCGCCGCTGGTGCTGCTGTTGTGCGCCGTGCTGCTGGGTGTGGGGGCATATGGCGCGCGCGGCCTGCGCATCGGCGACATCGGTGCCGGCGCGCCCGAGTTGCGGGCTGATTCCCGCTACAACCGCGATCATGCGGCCATCGGCAGCCAGTACAACGTGGGCGCCGATGTGCTGTCCATCGTTGCCGTCAACAGCGGGGAGGGCGATGCCTGCCTGCGCTATCCGGTAATGAGCGCGATCGAGCGCTTCGAAATCCATATGCGTGGCGTGGCCGGTGTGCGCTCCGTCGTCAGCGTGCCATCGCTCGCGAAAGTCACGATCGGCGCCTATAACGAAGGCAGCCCGCGCTGGCAGGCCTTGCCCCGCACCAGCGCCGGCCTGCAGCAGGGTGCGCGCAGCTTCAATCCGGACGATGGCATGAACACGGAAAACTGCAAGGCAATCCAGGTGCTGGTGTATACGGACAACCATGAAGGCGCGACCATCGCGCACGTGGTGGCGGAAGCGAAAGCCTTCATCGCGTCCGGCCGCGCGGCCCCGGTCGAATTGCGGCTCGCCAGCGGAGACGTGGGCGTGATGGCTGCCACCAATGAGGCGGTGGAGGAGGCGGAAGTCGGCATGCTGCTGGCCATCTTTGGTGCGATTACCTTGCTATGCCTGCTGACCTTCCGCTCCGTGGCGGCTGTGCTGTGCATTATTGTGCCGCTGGCCCTCGTATCCATCCTGTGCAATGCGCTGATGCCGCTGCTGGGTATCGGCCTCAAGGTCTCGACCCTGCCGGTGGTGGCGCTGGGCGTGGGCGTGGGCGTCGATTACGGCATCTATCTGTACGAGCGTATCGCGCACCAGATGAAAGGTGTGGATCAGGATTTCCGCACGGCCTTCTATGAAGCGATGCGCCAGCGCGGAACCGCGGCGGTGTTCACGGCGGTGACAATGTCGCTGGGCGTGGTCACTTGGACTTTCTCGGCACTGAAATTCCAGGCCGATATGGGCGTTTTGCTGGCGTTTATGTTCCTCGTCAACGTGCTCGGGTCCATTTTCCTGCTGCCGGCACTGGCCGCCGGGCTTCTGGCAAGCCGCGCCAGGCCCGCGCCACAGCCTGGCGCCGCAGCCGACGTGCCCGATGAACAGGTCGAGCCGGACGTGATCGTGGTCGGTTCCGGCGGCGGCGCCATGCTGGCGGCAATTCGCGCGGCGGACAACGGCATGAAAGTGCTGGTGGTGGAGAAGTGTGCGCAATATGGCGGCACCACAGCCATTTCCGGCGGTGGCATCTGGATTCCCTGCAATCACCTGGGCGAGGAAGCCGGAGCGTCCGACAGTTTCGATGAAGCGCTGACCTATGTGCGCGCCTGCGTCGCGCCGCATATGAACGAAGCTCGGGTGCGCGCCTACCTGGAGACGGGGCCGCGCATGGTGCGTTACCTGCATGAGCGTACCCGCGTGCGCTTCACTGCGCTGCCGCATTACGCCGATTACTTCCAGCACAAGCCCTGCGCCAAGCCCGGTTTCCGCTCGCTGGACCCGGCGCCTTTCGACGCTGCGCAACTGGGCGATGATTTCGCCCTGCAGCGGCCCCCGCTGGCCGCGACCCTGATCGCAGGCCGCCTGTCGATGACCCAGATTGAGGCGCGGCTTATCCTCGGCAAGCATCCGGGCTGGATTCTCAAGCTGCTGGGCATCGGCTTGCGTTACCTGTTCGACCTGCACTGGCGCCGCCACACGCCTGCCGACCGCCGCCTGACCCTGGGCGCGGCGCTGGTGGCGGGCCTGCGCACTTCCTTGCGCGACCGTGGCGTGACGTTGTGGCTGGAGACTTCGCTTACCAGCCTGACTTATGACCAAGGCCGCGTAACGGGCGTCGTGGTTCAGCGCCGGGGCAAGAGCTTGCAGCTGAAGGCGCGCCACGGCGTGATCCTCGCAGCCGGTGGATTCGAATGGAACCAGCAGATGCGCGAGCAATACCTGCCGCAGCCGACGCGCGCCGAGTGGAGCGTGACGCCGCCCCACGCCAATACGGGCGATGCGATTCGAGCCGGACAGGCTGTCGGCGCCCGGCTCGATCTGATGGGCTATATGTGGGGCGTGCCCGCCGTGCAGGTGCCGGGCATGCCGCATACGCACCCGATCTTCGTGGAACGCTCGTTGCCGGGTTGCGTGATCGTCGACGCGGCGGGCAAGCGCTTCGCCAATGAGAACATGGCGTATTCGGAACTGGTGCAGACCATGTATGGCCGCGCCCAGCAGGGCCATGCATCGGCGGTGCCGGCCTGGATCGTGTTCGATGCACGCTTCCGCAAGCAGTATCCCTGCGGCCCGATTCTGCCAGCTTCCGTGATGCCGGACAGCCGCCTGCCGCCGGCGTTGCGCGAAGTGTTGCACAAGGCGGATTCGCTGGAGGAGCTGGCGACGCAGATCGGCGTCGATAGCGCGGGCTTGAAGGAGAGCGTGGCAGCCATGGGCCGCTTTGCGGCGGCTGGCGTCGATGAGGAGTTCGGCAAGGGCGACAACGCCTTCGACACTTATTACGGCGACATCAGCATCAAGCCCAATCCCTGCCTGGCTCCGCTGGCGCAGGCGCCGTTCTATGCAATCAAGCTGGTGCCCGGCGATATTGGCACCAAGGGCGGCCTGGTGACAGACGTCCATGCCCGCGTGCTGGGGCAGGATGGAGCGCCGATTCAAGGCCTGTACGCGATCGGCAATTGCAGTGCGGCGGTGATGGGGACCAGCTATCCGGGTGCTGGGTCGACCATCGGCCCGGCCATGGTGTTCGGTATGCTGGCAGCCGATCATCTGGCTGCGGCTAGCACGAAGTCTTCGCAGCCGGCGCAGGCTGCCGCGGAAGCGGTATCGTAAGCAAGCCGCGGACGTCCAATAAAACCAGAGGCGTAAAGCAGGTGTCAGCCACGATGTGGCTGACACCAGTTTTTTGCCGTGGGTTTTAGAACAAAGCGCGGCGCAACGCCTCCGCCCCCGTCGCCAGCGCATCGTCGGCGGCGGGCAAAGCCCCGACCATGCTGGCGAAACCGTGGAACAGCCCAGCCCACTCCCGCTCCAGCACCGGCACGCCAGCGTCGCGCAGTCGCTGCGCATAACGCACCGCTTCATCATGCAGGGGATCGCATTCCGCGGTCAGGATGGTAGCGGCAGGCAGCCCGGCCAGCGACTCGGCGCGCAGCGGGGACGCCCGCGGCGACAGGCGGTCCTGCCCGGACGGCACATACTGGCGCCAGAACCAGCGCATCAGGTCCGCCGTCAGTAAATATCCTTCCGCATAGCTGGCGTAGGAAGGCGTATCGCAACCGCCATCGAGCACCGGATAGAGCAGCAGCTGGTGCGCGAGTGCCGGCAATTCCTGCGCCGGGTCGCGCGCCAGTTGGGCGCAGGCGGCGGCCAGGTTGCCGCCCGCGCTGTCGCCCGCTACGGCCAGGCGCTGCGTATCGATGCCGAGCTGCCCGCCCTGTGCGGCGACCCAGCGCAGCGCCGCGCAGGCATCGTCCAGCGCGGCGGGGAACACCGCCTCCGGCGCCAGCCGGTAATCGACGGACAGCACGGCGCAGCCGCTCAGGCGGGCCAGCCGGCGGCAAATATTGTCATGCGAATCCAGCCCGCAGGCGACCCAGCCGCCGCCATGGAAAAACACCACGCCAGGCAGTTGACGGCCCGGTTGCGGGTGGTAGAGGCGCGCCGGCATCGGCCCGGCGGGACCGGGCAGCAGGCATTCGGTGACGCCGGCGACGTCCTCGTTCAGGGGCGCTGGTTGCAAACTTGCAACACCAGCGCGGTAATCGCTGGCGCGAAAGGTGGCGTAATCGGGGGCGGGCAGGGCGGCAAACATCGCCAGGATGGCCTGCACTTGGGGATCGTTGGGCATTGGGACTCCGTGTAGTAGTAGGGGGTGGCCGGGGTCCGCCGCGCGGACCGGCTCCCCGCACTATCGGCCCCGCCGCCCAGGCGGGCATCGTCCGTTAAGACGATGCAGCGGCGCCTGCGGACCCGTACTTTGTCGGTATGGCGCAAGACCATATCTATCAAGGAGACAGCATGAGCAAGACCTACAAGATCGAAGCGGCACCCGTCGCCGACCGCTACGCGCGCGGCTGGCATTGCCTGGGACTGGCGCAGGAATACAAGGATGGCAGGCCGCACACCCTGAACATCTTCGGCCGCAAGCTGGTGGCCTACCAGGGCGAGAGCGGCGCGCTGCACATCCTGGACGCGTATTGCCCCCATATGGGCGCGGACCTGAGCCAGGGCGAAGTCAAGGGCGATACGCTGGCCTGTCCCTTCCACGACTGGCGCTGGGGCAGCGACGGCGTGTGCCGCGAAATCCCTTACTGCAAGCGGGTGCCGCCCAAGGCCCGCATCGGCAGCTGGCCCTGCAAGGAGCAGAACCACCTGCTCTTCATCTGGAACGACCCCGAAAACAACCCGCCGCCGGAGGATGTGGCCATTCCCCCCATCGATGCCGCGTTTTCCGAGGAATGGACCGACTGGGTGATCGACCGCATGGTCATCGACATCAATTGCCGTGAGCTGATTGACAATGTTGCCGATATGGCCCATTTCGGCCACGTGCACGGCGCCAAGGTGGTCAGCTTCCACAACCGCTTCGAGCGCCATGAGGCGGAGCAGGTGATGGTCAGCCGCAGCCCGCGCCTGTCGGAAGACGGCATCCTGACCAGCACCGCCACCTATTACGGCCCGTCCTACCAGATCACCGTGATGAAGGGCGAGATGAACGGCTATCCGGTGGACTCCATCCTGCTCAATTGCCACGTGCCGATCGACCAGAACAGCTTTGAGCTGCGTTTCGGCGTGATGGTGCGCAAATTCCCCGGCCTGGACGAAGAGCAGAACCGCGCCGCCGCTCTGCAATACGTGAAGCTCACCCAGGAAGCTTTTTACGAGGATGTGGCGATCTGGCATAATAAAACCCGCATCGACAATCCTCTTTTATGCGAAGCGGATGGCCCGGTGTACCAGCTGCGCGAATGGTATGCGCAGTTCTATACCGACCTGGCGCAAGTGCCGCCGCATATGAGCGAGCGTCGCATCTTCAAAATGGATTTGGCCTGAGCGGGTGCTGCCAGCCCTTGGGGACTTATGAAGAACGCCATTGCCACCTTCCCGCTGGAGAAATTCAGCGGATTGATCGCATCCATCTACGACGGTCTGCTGGAACCTATCCCGTGGGAGAAATGCCTGCTAGGCTTGCGCAGCCTGCTCGAAGCGAATTACGTAACCCTGATCCTGCGCCAGCCTTCGGTCGGCGACCATGGCCTGATGGTGAATGTGGGCGACGTCACCACCGAGGGCCTGATTTCCTATAACAGCCACTTTTTCGCAATGGACCCATTCGTTGGGCTGCCGGGCGACCGCATGGTCACGCTCACCGACATCCTCGATGAGAAAGCCTGGCTGGCGTCGCCTTTCTACCAGGAGTTCCTGAAGCCCTACGATGTGCATCGCCTGATGGGCGCGGATATCCGCACCGCCGACGGCGGCGAGTGCCGGCTGCGCGTTTGCCGCGGCCACGGCGCGCCCAACTTCAGCAGCGCCGACAAGGAGCTGTGCGGCCTGCTGCTGCCGCACTTCAGGCGCGCCGTGCATTTCCACGGCAGGCTGGATCTGGCCGAATCGGAGCGTCGCCTGTATGCGGGCGCGATGGACCGGCTGATGGTGGCGACCATCATCCTCGACAAGCATGGCCGCGTACTGAAGACGAATACCCAGGCCGATGAATTGCTGGCGGCGGCGGACGGCATGCGCCTGGTCGGCAATATGCCCCATGCCACCCATGCCAGCGGCAACCGCGAGCTGCAGCGCCTGATCAAGCATGCGCTGGAAGGGCGCCTGCCGGCGAACCGCACCGACGTGGTGGAAGCCATTTCGCTGGAACGCCAGTCGGGCAAGCGCAACCTGGGCGTGGTGGTGCATACGGTGCAGCCCAGCGAATGGTCGGAAGGCACCAGCAGCCCGGCTGCGGCGATCTATATCCGCGATCCGGAACACAAGGCGCAGGCGCCGATCGATATCGTGCGCCAGTTGTTCAACTTCACTCCGGCCGAAGCGGGGCTGGCGGTGCAGCTGGCGAATGGACTGTCGCTGGAAGATGCGGCGCTGGAACTGGGCATACGCCGCAACACGGCGCGCGCCCATTTGCGGGCGATCTTTTCCAAGACGGATGTCACGCGCCAGACGGAACTGGTGCGGCTGCTGCTGAACAGCGTGGCGAATATGGGCATTCGCTGAGAAGGGCATCCGCAGGATGCCCAAATCATGCTATTCGACGGAGTGCGCGTCCCAGAACGCGCGCAGGCGGCGGATCTTGCCGTTGGCGTCGAACTGGAAGTTGTCGATAATGCGCAGGGTGGCGCTGCCGGCGCCGGCGTATTCCACCCGCAGGTTAAACGCGGCCACTGCCTCGTCTCCGCACACGGCCAGGCGCACCAGTTCCGCTTCGAACTTCGCGTGAGGCCCTTCGGCGCGCGCCCAGAAGGCCTGCAGCGCGGCCTTGCCGACGATAGGCTCGGCGCCGACCGGATCCTCCAGCACCGCGTCTTCCGCGAACAGGCTGGCGCGCGCCGCGCTGTCGCCGCTGCGCCAGCTGTGCAGGTAGGCGCGCACGGCCGCTTCCACCTGGGCCGGCGGCAGCTCGGATCGAATCGCCAGCAGCATTTCCTTCATCATTTCCTTGATCATTTCACGTCTCCTCTTGGTTCGGCCAGGAAGGCCAGGCAATCACGGTTGAATACTTCGCGGTGTTCCACCATCACCCAGTGGCCGCAGCGGTTGACCAGCAGGCAGCGTGCATCGGGGCAGTGCGCCAGCAGCTTGTGGGCGCCGGAGACGGGATTGAATCGGTCCTCCACGCCCCAGAAGGCTAGCACCGGGCAGGCCAGGTCTTCGAGCCGCTCCGTCATGTTCGGCACGCGCATGGTGGACAGCACCGACGGCGGCTGCACGTCGCAGATCGGCAGGCGCTCCCCGATCAGCGCATCGGTGATGTGGACGGGATCGGCCACCAGCAGCGACATCAACTCGCGCATCGTGGTGGCGTTCAGCTCGCGGTTGGCAAACAGCGACACCATGCGCTGTATGCCCTCCATCTGGAAGTAGGTCGAACGGTCTTCAACGCCGCCCGGCGCCATCAGCACAAGTTTTTCCACATCGGCGGGAAAGTCGAGCGCATACATGATGGCGATGGCGCCGCCCAGCGAATTGCCGACCAGGATGCAGCGGCGGATATCGAGGGCCTGCAGCAGCGCGCGCAGGGCGCCGACAAAGAAATCCAGCACATATTCGGCATCGGCTGGCTTGGATGACAGACCGTAGCCGGGCAAGTCCGGCACGATCACGCGGTGGCCCTGTTCGGCGAAGGCCGGGTAGTTGTGCTTGAAGTTGCTGTAGCCGCTGGCGCCAGGTCCGCTGCCGTGCAGGAACACAACAGGTACCTCGCAGTCTGTATCGCCGGCTTCGTGGTAGTGCAGCGTGAGCCCGTTGGCCAGCGGCACATAGCGGCCCTGCGGGATGGGAGTGGAAGACGTCATGTCGATCATGTCGAAGGTCCTTGTGCGGTAGGTACAAGCATCGTCGCGCAAGGCGATGCGGCCGGCATCGTCCCTTCAGACTAAGACGGCGGCCCCGCAATTTCCTACCATCGGAACATCTGAAAACAAGGGAAAAGGGAGTCGCACATGCAATCACATTTCGACAGCAACGGACGCACGTACAGTGGGCAAGTAGTCCTGGTTACCGGCGGCACCCGCGGCATCGGCCGCGCCATCGCCATGGCCTTCCTGGAGCGCGGCGCCACCGTGCTGGTGTGCGGCCGCAAGCCGCCCGAAGAACCGGTGGCCGCCGGCGGCAGGCGGGCGGCGTTTATCCGGGCCGACGTGCGCGATGCGGAACAGGTGCAGGCGCTGTATGCGGCGATCCAGCAACAGCACGGGCGGCTGGACATCCTGGTCAACAACGCCGGCGGCAGCCCGCACGTGATGGCGGCCGACGCATCGCCGCGCCTGACGGCATCCATCATCGCGCTGAACCTCACGGCGCCATTGCTGCTGGCGCAGGGCGCTTATGCACTGATGGCCGGGCAGGGCGGCGTGATCCTGTTTATCGGCAGCGTCAGCGCCTTGCGTCCGTCGCCCGGCACGGCGGCCTACGGCGCGGCCAAGGCGGGCATTGTGAACCTGGTGCGTTCGCTTGCGGTGGAGTGGGCGCCCAGGGTGCGGGTGGCGGCCGTGAGCCCGGGGCTGGTGCTGACGGACGAAGCGCTGTCGCACTATGGCGACGAAAGCCGGCTGGATGCAGTCGGTGCAACCATTCCTTTGGGCCGCCTGGCGCAGCCGGAAGAAATTGCGTCCGCCTGCCTCTACCTGGCATCGCCAGCCGCGGCCTACGCCAGCGGCTGCAACCTGGTGCTGGACGGCGGCGGCGAACGCCCGGCCTTCCTGGCCGCCGCCAATCCCGCAGCGTGAATTTGCAGACTAGTCCATTCAGCCGATGTAGCAAGGGCGGCAAAAATCGACACTGGTTCAGGCAAAGACCATTACAACGAGGAGACGAAGCATGAATCAAGCAACACCACCTGCGATGCCACGGACGTTGCGACGCATCGCTCAGGCAGCGATGCTGTTGGCCAGTGCGCCTTCGCTGGCGGCGCCCACCATCACGCTGGGCGACGAGGCCACACTGGATGTCAACGCGACCGTGAACTACGGCATGGCCGTGCGTCTGCGCGCACCGTCCGAAGTCCTGGTCAACGGCCCGGTCGGCGCCGCCGGCCTGCCAACCACCATCAATTCCGACGACGGCGACCGCAATTTCAAGCGCTACCGCCTGACGGAAAACCGCGTCAGCGCGCTGCTGGAAGGCGACCTGAAATACCGCAACCTCGGCGTTTTCGCCCGCGCCAGCATGTTCTACGACGGCGCATACAACCGCCACAACGACAACAATTCTCCCTTCACCGTCAACAAGGGCGGCGACCCGCGCGAATTCACCAGCGACGCGCGCGATTACGCGGGCCGCCGTGCGCGCCTGCTCGATGTCTATGCCTACGGTGCTTTCACGCTGGGCGAGAGCAAGCTGAATCTGCGCGCCGGCCAGCAGGTGGTGCAGTGGGGCGAAGCGCTGTACTTCCCGAATATCGCCGGGGCACAGGCGCCGGCCGACGCTACCAAGGCCAATGTGGCGGGCGCTGAAGTGAAGGACATCCTGCTGCCGACCGGCCAGGTGTCGGCGCAGTGGGCCATCACGCCGGAAGTGAGCGCGATGGCGTACTACCAGTACAAGTACAAGCCGACCGAGGTTAACCCGGCCGGCACCTACTTCAGCTACGCCGACATGATCGGTCCCGGCGCCGACCGTATCTACACCATGGCCAATCCGCTGCTGGCCAATCCCGCCACGGCGTCCTTGCCCGGCCTGCCGCTGGCGCTGACAGCGCAGCGCGGGCCGGACATCTCGCCCAGCAACCAAGGCCAGTTCGGCGTTGGCCTGCGCGTGCGACCGGTGGCGCAAACGGAGCTGGGCGTCTACTACCTGCGCTACCACGACAAGAATCCCAGCGTGGTCACCAACTTCGGCATCGCCACGCTGTATCCGGGCCTGCCGCAGGCTGGCATCCCGGCCATCACGTCGGCGGTGCTGCCGCCTGCCTTCCAGTTCCTGCCGGTGTCCTACCAGGTCAGGTATTTCGACGGCATCCATCTGACGGGCGCCACTTTCTCGACCCAGGTCATGGGCATCAGCCTGGCCGGAGAGGTGAGCCGCCGTTCGGGCGCGCCGGTGCTGGTCAACACGCCGGCAGGTCCCGTGGCTTCGCGCTCGCGCTCGTGGCAGGCCCAGATCTCGGCCATCAAGGCGATCGAAAAGACGCCGCTGGCCGACAACATGATGCTGGTGGCCGAAGTGGGCGTGCACCGTGTCGGCAGCGTCGATGCCGTGAACATGGGCGGCGTCCAGTACACGGACCTGAATGCGACCCGTACTTCCTGGGGTTATGTGCTCGGCCCCACGTTGAGTTACCAGAATGTGTTCAGCGGCTGGGACGTGGATGTTCCCATCACTTTCCAGCACCTGGTGCGCGGCGTGCCGGCCGTGGCGGGCAGCTTCGGCAGCCTGACCGGCAAGGGCGACAAGCGTCTCAGCGTCGGCATGACCTTCCGCTACCTGAATAACCTGGAACTGGGCGTGGCCTACAACGCCTTCCTGGGCCGTCCCGATCCGGTCCTGCGTCCGCTGGCTGACCGCGACTACGTCAGCTTCAACGTCAAGTACCGCTTCTAAATCCATCACAGCAGGAGAACACCATGAATACCACGATCCGACACACCATCCTGCGCGCGGTTCTGCTGGGCGCATGCGTCGCAGCGGCGACCGCGGAAGCCGCCAGCGTCGAGGACATCAAGATCCTGGGCACCACGCTGACGCCGATGGGCGCGGAAAAAGAAGGCAACAAGGACGGCAGCATTCCGCCATATTCCGGCAAGTGGCTGGGCGCGCCGCCGGGAATGAATTTCAGCGGCACCGGCAAGGTGCACCCGGACCCCTACGCCAGTGAAAAGCCGCTGTTCACCATCACCGCGCAAAACTTGGCGCAGTATGCGGACCGCCTCAGCGAAGGCGAGAAGGCGCTGTTCAAGCGCTATCCGGCCACCTTCCGCATGCCGGTCTATCCAAGCCACCGCGATTTCCGCTATCCGGACAAGGTGCTGGCCAATGTGAAGGAAAACGCCCAGGGCGCCGCAGTGTCCAACGATGGCATGACCTTGAGCGGCGCCTTTGCCGGCCCGGCTTTCCCCCTGCCGAAAAGCGGCATTGAACTGTTCTGGAATACGCAGACTGTCTGGCGCGCCAATAATGAAATCGCGATCTACGACCAGGCCGTGGTCTACCCGGACGGGAACAAGGCCTGGGGACGCACCAATTACCGCATGCTGGCAACCTTCAACAGCCCGACCTCCGACCGCAAGGCCGTGCTGGACCGCGGCGCGGGCGGCCCGTCGAACTACTTCCTGACCAACACCATCCTGCCCGAGCGCGACAAGGGCACGATCAATGTCGGTTTCGAGACCAATGATTTCGCCAACCATCCTCGCCAGACCTGGAGCTACAACCCCGGCACGCGCCGCGTGCGCCAGGCGCCGGAATTCGGCTTCGACCAGCCTTTCGGCCCCGGCGGTTTCCATACCGTGGACGAAGACCGCCTGTTCAACGGCTCGCCCGAGCGCTATGACTGGAAGATCATCGGCAAGCGTGAAATGTACATCCCGTATCACGCCAACCGCCTGGACGACCCGGCCGTCAAGTACAACGACATGCTGGCTAAAGGCCATCTGAACCCTGACCTGATGCGCTATGAGCTGCACCGCGTGTGGGTGCTGGAGGGACGCGTGAAGACCGGCATGCGCCACCTGTATGCGCGCCGCGTGATGTATGTCGATGAGGACAGCTGGAACGCCGTGATGGCCGACCACTACGATGCGCGCGGCGAATTGTGGCGCGTGGCGATGGTCAACCTGGTGTATGCCTACGAACTGCAGGGCTACCACGCGCGCGTGACCGTGTACCACGACCTGGTGTCCGGCGCCTATATGGCGGACCGCCTGACCAATGAGCAGCCGAAAGCGGCCCGCATCAACACGGGCGAACTGAAGCCCTCCGACTACACGCCAGATGCGGCGCGCCAGTCCGGCCTGTGAGGAAGCCAGCATGATCAGCAATGAACAACTCGACGCCATCGGCGATCGCCTGTATGAAGCCTGGCGCGGACGGCGTCCGCTGGCGCCGCCCAGCGAGGCGCAGTCGCAACTGACGATCGACCAAGCCTACCGCATCCAGCAGCGCATGGTGGCGCGGCGCGTGGGGCAGGGCGAGCAGGTGATCGGCAAGAAGATCGGCGTTACCAGCAAGGCCGTACAGGACATGCTCGATGTGCGGCAGCCGGACTTTGGCATCCTCCTGTCCCGGCATGGCGTACGACGACGGCGCCGCCATCCCGATGGACAGCATGATCCAGCCGCGCGCCGAAGGCGAGATCGCCTTCTTCCTGCACAGCCGCCTGCAAGGTCCGGGCGTGACAGCGGCCGATGTGCTGGCTGCCACGCGCAATGTGGCGGCCTGCTTCGAAATCGTCGATTCGCGCGTGCAGGACTGGCGCATCCGCATCGCCGATACGGTGGCCGACAACGCCTCCTGCGGCGTGTTCGCGATCGGCGCCGAACGCGTGAATCCGGCCACGCTGGACCTCGCAGCCTGCACCATGACCATCGAAAAGAATGGTGAAGAGGTGGCGACCGGCGTTGGCGCCGCGGCACTGGGCCATCCGGCCGAGGCGGTGGCCTGGCTTGCCAATGAGCTGGGCGCGCGCGGCATCGCGCTGGAGCCGGACGAGCCGATTCTTTCGGGCTCGCTGGCGGTGCTGGTGCCGGTCAAGGCGGGCGATGCGCTGACTGTGCGCATCGAAGGCATCGGCAGCTGCGCCGTGTCCTTCGTCTAAACGATTCCTTAACTTTCTAGGCACTGACATGAAAAAAATCAGATGTGCATTGATCGGGCCGGGCAATATCGGCACCGATCTGCTGTATAAACTGCGGCGCAGTCCCTGGCTGGAGCCGGTCTGGATGGTGGGCATCGACCCGTCGTCGGAGGGCCTGCAGCGCGCAGCCGAACTGGGATTGAAAACCACGGCGGAAGGCGTGGACGGGCTGCTGCCCCATGTGGTGGAAGACGGCATCCAGATCGCCTTCGACGCCACCTCGGCCTACGTGCATGCGGAGAACTCCCGCAAGCTGAACGCCCTGGGCGTGCTGATGATCGACCTGACCCCCGCCGCCATTGGCCCATTCTGTGTGCCGCCGGTGAACCTGTCCCGCCAGCTGGGGCAGAACGTCAATATGGTCACCTGCGGCGGCCAGGCCACCATCCCGATGGTAGCAGCCATTTCGCGCGTGCAGCCGGTGGAATACGCGGAGATCGTGGCCACTACGTCCTCGCGTTCCGTTGGTCCGGGCACACGCGCCAATATCGATGAATTCACCCGCACTACGGCCAGCGCCGTCGAACAGGTAGGCGGCGCCAAACGGGGCAAGGCCATCATCGTCATCAATCCGGCCGAACCGCCAATGATCATGCGCGATACCGTGCACTGCCTGACCGAAACCGAGCCGGATCGTGACGCCATCACGGCATCGATCCACGCCATGATCGCCGAAGTGCAAAAGTACGTGCCGGGCTACCGCCTGGTCAACGGCCCGGTATTCGACGGCAACCGCGTGTCCGTGTTCCTGGAGGTCGAGGGCCTTGGCGATTACCTGCCGAAGTACGCCGGCAACCTGGACATCATGACGGCAGCGGCGGCCCGCACGGCCGAACTGTACGCGCAAAGCATCCTGCAGGAGGCGGCATGACGAACAAAAAAAGCATCACCCTGCATGACATGACCCTAAGGGATGGCATGCACCCCAAGCGCCACCAGATGACATTGGAGCAGATGAAAACCATCGCCCAGGGCCTGGATGCGGCGGGCATTCCGCTGATCGAAGTCACGCATGGCGATGGCCTGGGTGGATCATCCGTCAACTATGGCTTTCCGCTGCACAGCGACGAGGAATACCTGGGCGCAGTGATTCCGCTGATGAAGCGCGCCAAGGTGTCGGCCCTGCTGTTGCCGGGCATCGGCACCGTCGATCATTTGCGCATGGCGTATGAACTGGGCGTTTCCACCATTCGCGTGGCGACGCATTGCACCGAGGCGGACGTGTCGCAGCAGCACATCGCGCATGCGCGCAAGCTGGGCATGGATACCGTGGGCTTCCTGATGATGGCCCATATGACTTCACCGGAAAACCTGCTGCGGCAGGCGCAGCTGATGGAAAGCTATGGCGCCAACTGCATCTACTGCACCGATTCGGCCGGCTATATGCTGCCGGAAGACGTGAAGCAGCGCATCGGCCTGTTGCGCGAAAAGCTGAAGCCGGAAACGGAACTGGGCTTCCACGCCCACCACAATCTGGCGATGGGCGTGGCCAATTCGCTGACGGCAATCGAATATGGCGCCAGCCGCATTGATGCGGCGGCGGCCGGCCTGGGCGCCGGCGCCGGCAACACTCCGATGGAAGTGCTGGTGGCCGTGTGCGCGCGCATGGGCATCCAGACCGGCGTGGACCTGTATCAGATCCAGGACGTGGCGGAAGACCTGGTGGTGCCGATGATGGACTTCCCGATCCGCATCGACCGCGACGCGCTTACGCTCGGCTACGCGGGCGTGTACGGCTCCTTCCTGCTGTTCGCCAAACGCGCCGAGCAGCGCTATGGCGTGCCGGCGCGCGACATCCTGCTGGAAATGGGACGGCGCGGCATGGTGGGCGGCCAGGAAGATATGATCGAGGATACGGCGCTGACCATGGCCCGCGAGCGCGCCGCGGCAACGGAGCGCGCCGCATGACCGCGGCGGCGCTGCAGCCTTTCAAGCTGGCCGGCCTGACGCTGCACAACCGCATCGTCAAGGCCGCGACTTTCGAAGGGCGCACACCGGGAGGCGAGCCGGGGCCGGAACTGGCTGCCTTCCACGCGCGCTTCGCAAAAGGCGGTACGGCGCTGACCACGGTGTCGTATTGCGCAGTGTCGCCCGATGCCCGCACCTTCGAAGACCAGCTCTACCTGCATGAGGGAGTATTCGGTGGCATCAAGGCGCTGGCCGAGGCGGTGCACGCGGAAGGCGGCGCCGTGTCCGGCCAACTCGCCCACTGCGGCGGATTCAAACGCAACACGCCGGTGGAGGCGCGCCGGCCGCTCGGGCCTTCCGGCGGCATCAACCAGTATGGCTTGCTGTCCGGCGTGCCGCTGTCGGGCGCGATGGGCAAGGAAGACTTTGCCCGCGTGGTCCGGCAATACGGCGAATCCGCCCACCTGCTGCGACGTGCCGGTTTCGATGCGCTCGAAATCCACATGGGGCACGGCTATTTGCTCAGCCAGTTCCTCAGCCCCGCCAGCAACCGCCGAACAGACGAATATGGCGGCAGCCTGCCCAACCGCATGCGCTTCCCTCTGCAAGTGCTGGCGGCGGTGCGCGCGGTTGTTGGCGACGACTTTCCCATCCTGTGCAAGATCAACCTTGCGGATGGCTTCGATGGCGGCATGACGCTGGATGATTGCGTGCAGGCTTGCCGCTTGCTGGAGCAGGGCGGCATCGATGCGATCGAACTGAGTGGCGGCTACGTCAGCCGCACGCCGATGTATCTCTTTGGGGGCGGCGGCAGTCCGCTGCCGGCCATGATACGCGCCGAGGCGAGCTCCCTGCACCGGCTGATGTTGCGGCTGGGCGGCGGGAAGCTGTTTCCGTCCTTGCCCTACCGCGATCTTTACTTCCTGGAGCAGGCGCGCCGGGTGCGCGATGCGGTGCAAGTGCCTCTGGTGTATCTGGGCGGCGCCAGCTCGGCGGCGCACATCGAAACGGCGCTGGCCGCCGGCTTCGACCTGGTGGCGCTGGGCCGTGCGCTGTTGTACGACCCTGACCTGTGCCGGCGCCTGGCCAGCGAACCCGAATATCAGAGCGGCTGCACGCATTGCAATGGCTGCGTGGCCTCGATGGCGTTGCCGGGCGGCACGCGCTGTACCTATAACGTATAAGGAGACCAGATGGAAAAGGTGATCTACGCGCTGTGGCGCGAGCCGCGCGTCACGGAGGAGGCATTTGCAGCCACCTTGCGCGGTGAATTGTCCCGGCAGTTGCTGGCACTGGGTGCGCGCGGCCTGCAAGTCAATGTGTGTGACGAAGCGGTGGCGCCGGCAGCGGCCTTGCGTCAGTCGCAGACGCAGCCGCCAATCGGCGGCGCCGTTTCGCTATGGCTGGACAGCGCCAATGCCCAGTTCCGCAAGCCTTTCGACCAGGCGGTAGCGGCCGTGTGCAGCCATATGGCAGCTTACGTGGTGTCGGAATCGGTACCGATCCGTAATACGCGTCATCCTGCCCGGCCGGGCGAGCGCACGGAGGGCTTCTCGCAGCTGGCCTTCCTCAGTGTGCCGCCACGCCTGACGCCGGAAGCGTGGCTGGATATCTGGCACGGCCACCATACGCAGGTTGCGATCGACACGCAGGACAACTTCCAGTATGTGCAGAACTTCGTCGTCCGTCCGCTGACCTATGGCGCCCCGCGTTACGCGGCGATCGTCGAGGAATGCTTCCCGGCGGCGGCGATGACCGATCCGCAGGTATTCTTTGACGCCCCGGGCGACCCCGAAAAATTCAAGCGCAACCTCGATACCATGATGGACAGCTGCAGCCGCTTCATCGATTTCGACAAGATCGACGTGGTGCCGACCAGTCAGTATGTGATGCGCCAGCCGGCATGGGAGGAACGCTAATGGACAGCACCGTAGCAGCCGCACTGGCCGCGCGCGTGGCCCGCCTTGAAGCGGTGGAAGCAATCCGCCAGCTGAAAGCGCGCTATTTCCACAGCTGCGACGGCAAGGACCCGGACGCCATGCGCGCCTGTTTCGTGCACGGGCCGGTGGAAATCGATTATGGCGCGCTGGGCACGTTCAATGACCGCGAAGGACTGGTGCGCCTGTTCACGCAGCTCGGTTGTCATCCGCACTTGCTTGAAATGCACCATGGATCGAATCCGGACATTACGCTGATCGATGCCGACCACGCCTGCGGCCAGTGGTCGCTGCACTACCAGCAGATCGACACGGAAAAGCGCATGGTCACCCAGCTTGGCGCTGTGTATTACGACCGCTACCGCCGCGTCGATGGTGCGTGGAAGATCAGCGCCACGCGCTGCGAGGTGACATCGTGCATTGTGGTGTCGATGGCGGAGGGCGTATCGCAGGTGGTGCACACTGGTCGCAGCCTGCCAGCCTGACATGCCGGGGCCAGCCTGCGGGAGCAGGCCGGCCCTTTGTCTTATTCGACGATGGCAGGATGTGCCTGAACCGGTCCGCCCAGCATGGCGCGGTGCGACGGAGGCTGTTTGCCGTCCAGATCAAGAATACCGTATTCCTCCGCCAGTTCCGCGCCTATCAGCACCTGGCCCGATTTCTCCATCATGGCAGGATCGCGGTACAGGGCGGCGATGACCATGCCGGTAAAACTGCGGGCTTTCCGCCAGCGGTTCGAAGGCCGAATATTTTTCCGGCTCGCGCTGCCATACAGCCCTGGTGCGCTCCGTATTCAATGGCCCCATCCACAGCGACACCGCCGCCACATTGTGCGGACGCAGGTCGACCGCCATGTCCTTGGCAAATTTGTCGACGCCCGACTTTTGCGCGCCATAGGCCGGACCGTGCATATAGCAGCTGGCGCCGAACGAAGAGGTGAAAACGATCAGGCCGCGGCCGGAAGCGATCAGCAGCGGCGCCGCATGATGGCTGGCCACATAGCCGGAGCGCAGGCCCACATCAAGGATGTCCACCAGGTCCAGCGGCTTTTCCCAGAAAGGACCCCTGTCGATCAGGCGGTCATGCAGGAAGGTGGCATTGTTGACGAGGATGTCCAGCCGCCCATGTTCGCGGCGGACCTGCTCGAACAGCGCCGCCACCTGGGCATCGTCCGTATGGTCGCAGGCCACGGCGATGCCCTTGCCGCCGGCGGCCGTCACTTCGGCGGCGGTGGCGTGGATCGTGCCGGGCAGGGCGGCGTCGCCCTCGCGCTGCGAACGGCCGGTGATGTAGACGGTGGCGCCGGCTGCGCCCAGCGCCAGGGCGATGCCCTTGCCCGCGCCGCGCGATGCGCCGGTGACGACAGCGATCAGTGGAGTTTGTGCCATATGGTGTCCTTTACATGCGCTGGGAGGAGAGATTGCCGCCATCGACCACGATTTCGGCCGCCGTGATATAGCTCGCTTCGTCCGACAGCAGGAAGCGCGCGACGCGGCCCACTTCCTCCGGCTTGCCCAGGCGGGACAGCAGGATGCGGCGCTCGAAGGCGCCCGGCGGCAGATGGTCGACCACCGGCTTGATCATCGGCGTCAGGATCTGGCCCGGCGAAACGGCGTTGATGCGGATGCCGTCGGCGCCTAGCGCGTCGGCCAGCGAACGCACCAGCGACAGCATGCCGCCCTTGGATGCGCTGTAGATCGGATTGACGGCGTTACCGAGCGTGGCGTTGATGGACGCGATGCCGACAATGGCGGCGCCGGGACTGGCGCGCAAATCCTCGTGCAGGGCATTGACCAGCAGGGCCAGCGGACGCAGGTTGACGTTCATGACTTTGTCCCAATGCTCGGGGGTGAGGCCGGCAATGGAACCCATGTCCACGATGCCTGCCGCGTGAACCAGGCCGCCGATCGGAGGCAGGGCGGCGCGGCTTGTCGCCAATGCTGCGGGCAATGCGGAGGCATCGGCCAGGTCGATGCCCACGCCGATAGCGCGTACCTTGTACTCGCGTTCGATGACTGCCGCCATTTCGGTGGCGGCGGAAGCATTGATGTCCCACAACGCTACGGGACGGCCGGCCTGTGCCAGCGCCTGTGCGCAGGCCAGGCCGATGCCGGAAGCGCCGCCAGTGACAATCACGGCGGACGACGGAGAAGACAGCAAATTACTCATGATGGACTCTCTCAGGACTAGAAATCATAAGGACGCATCGTGGCGTCGATGCCACCATCGGCAAACAGCACGCTGCCGTGGATGAAGGGTGCGCTGTCGCCGGCGACAAAGCCGATCAGGGCGGCGATGTCCGCCGCCTGGGCCCGCGCCCCGATCGGGGCGGTAGAGTTGCGGATCGCCGCACCATAGCGGGGATCGGCCAGTCCCGCTTCCAGCAGCGGGGTTTGCACGGCGCCTGGCGCGACTGCGTTCAGGCGCACGCCCGCCGCACCCCAGGCAGCGGCCCGCTGGCGCACGGCGCAGGCTACCGCGTTTTTCGAACTGGCGTAGGGGGCGTAGCCGGCCTGCTCGGGCGGCAGGGCCTCCAGCATGGCCAGCACCGCCTGCTCGCTGCCTTCGAGGTAAGCCTGCCTTAGTGGATTGTCCGTCCACGATTGCAAGGTGGCGGAGCTGGACGAGACCACTACGGCGCTGGCGCGGCCGCCGGCTTTCAGGGCGTCGAACAGGCCGTCCAGCAGGGCCGTCACTCCGAAATAATTGACGGAGGCGATGGCGGATACCGGTTCCGCCTGCGGGCCCAGGCCGGCGCAGCACACCAGCACATCGAGCTTATTGTCGCACAGCGCCCGTGCCGCTTCGACCGCTCGGGCGCGGCCCGCTGTTGTGGAGAGGTCGGCGCAAATATCCGCACTGCGCAAGTCCATGCCGATCACGCGCATGCCGCTGTTTTGTCAACTGTTGGCAAACAGCGGCGCCAATGCCGGAGGCTGCGCCGGTAACGATGGCTGTTTTCATGGGCAACCTCTCAGGCACGCAGGGTGTAGTGGTCCATATTCGGCGCCGTCATCGCTTCGCGGAAGCGCTGCTGCGACCATGGCCAGGTGGCAGGCACTCCCTCTGCATCCAGGTACCAGCTGTTGCAGCCGGAGCCGAATACGGTCTTCTTTGCCGCAGCGATGCGCGCGACATCGTATTCGTCCAGCGCCTGCTGCGTGGCTTCCACTTCACGGTACTCGCCGCTGCGCACTAGTTCAATCAGCTGCGACACGTATTGCCACTGCTGTTCGGCGATGTCGATCAGCGAGAAATTGCCGACCGGGCCGGTGGGGCCGTTGAGCATATAGAAATTGGGGAATTGCGGAATCGCTACCGCCAGGTAGGCGCGTGGACGCTTGGCCCACACGTCGTTCAGTTTTACCCCGTCGCGCCCCTGTACATTCATGGGACGCATGAACTGGTCGGCCTTGAAGCCCGTTGCCAGCACCAGCAAGTCCAGCTCGTGCAGTTTGCCGTCGCGGGTGCGGATGCCCCTGGCTTCCACGCATTCAATGCCGTCGGTGACCAGGGCCGCATCCGGGTGCTGGATCGCCTTGTAGTAGTCCGGCGAGTAAATCAGGCGCTTGCAAGCGATCCGGTAATCGGGCAGCAGCTTGTTGCGCAAGGCCGTATCGGGCACGCTGCGTTCGAGGTGGCCCAGGGCGATCGCTTCGATTTCCTTGATTTCGGGGGATTCGGGGTCCAGCACGGCGTTGGTGAAGCGCTCGACGTTGGACAGATAGGTCGGTTCATTGCGCAGGTCACGCAGCAGCTGGGTGTCGCTGCGGAACGCGGCCTTCTGTTCGTCGCTGAAATGCAGGTTCTCGACCGGGAAGATCCACTGCGCCGTGCGCTGGAAATGCGACACCTTGGCTGCACGGCCGGCCAGGGCAGACACGATCTGCACGCCGGTCGAACCGTTGCCGATCACGCCTACGCGCTGGCCGTCGAGCGGCACGCTGTGGTCCCAGCGCGAGCTGTGGAAGGACTTGCCTTCAAAGCTGGCCAGGCCCTTCAGCTCCGGCAGCTTCGGATGGTGCAGCACGCCGGTGGCGGCGATCACGATATCGGCCGTGTCGCGCAGGCCGCTCTTCATCGTCAGGTGCCAGCGTCCGTCCAGGTACTCGCAGCCGACGATTTCCTCGTTAAAGCGGATCAGGTCTGCGATGCCGTACTTCGCCACCGTGTGCTCGAAATAGGCCTGCACTTCGGCGCCGGGCGGCAGGAAGCGGCTCCACTCGGGATTGGGTTCGAAGGAGTAGGTGTAGGCGTGCGAAGGCACGTCGCAGGTCAGCCCCGGATAAGTGTTTTCGCGCCAGGTGCCGCCAACGCGGGCGGCTTTTTCGTAAATGACCACGCTGCTGAATCCTGCCTCGCGCAGCTTGATGCCGGCCAGGATGCCGGCCATGCCGGCGCCCATCACTACCACGCGCAGCTCGCGCTGTGTCTTTTGCTTGTCCATGTTGACCTCGGGGTTGGTTGTTACTGGCACTAGGCTATGCCAGCGGCGCGGTGCGGACTACATCCATACGGACTAGGCGCCTTGCAGCATGTCGTGGCGCTGGCGCAGCGCCGCCTTCAGCATGTCGGCGTGGGGGAAGATCCAGAATTGCTTTTGGTCGATCCCGGCCAGCACGATGCGCGCCAGTTCATCCGGCGCCATGCCCTCGGCGATCATGCCGCGCAGGTAGGTATTGGTGCCGTCGACGGCAGCGTCGCCGCCGTGCGTTTCGATGTGGCGGCAAATGCCTGTGTCCACCGGTCCAGGCAGCACGACCGACACTCGCAACGGCAGGGAGAGCGCCTGGAACTCCTGCTGCAGGGTTTCGGAATACGCCACCAGGCCATGCTTGGACACCGTGTATGGCGCCAGCCACGGCGCGGGCAGCATGCCTGCCAGCGAAGCAATATTGACGATATGGCCATGGCCCTGCTGCAGCATGCGCGGCACGAAGGCGCGCGCGGCGCGCACCACGCTCCACAAGTTCACATCCATCAGGCGCGTCCACTGCTGTTCGTCGAGCTCCCAACTGCGGCCGCTGAGCAGCATGCCGGCGCAGTTCACCAGCCAGTCGACGCGGCCAAATTCCTCGAAGGTACGGCTGGCCAGGGCGGCCACTTGGTCCGGCCGGCACAGGTCAGCGATGACTGGCGTCACGTGTACTTCCGGCGCTATTTCGGCCAACTGGCGCACCGTGTCATCGAGTGCGGCGCGGTCGATATCGGCCAGCAGGAGGTTGACGCCGCGTGCGGCGAAGGCGGTGGCGATGGCGCGGCCGATGCCGCTGGCGGCGCCGGTGACCACGGCGCAGGGAGTGGAGTGAAGGGGCATGGCGATCCTGTTGTCTTATTGGCGAAACACGTCCGGGTGGGCGGTCTGCAAGGATTCTTCGCCAGCGGGGTAAGACGGGCATCGTCCAAACAGACGATTCGGCCGACCCAGCGATCTCCTAAGTTGGAGCTATAGCGGATCAACCGCAGAAGGAGACAATCATGTACCGCAACAAATTCCTGGCCTGGGTCCTTTTCCTGGTGTGCTGCATCGGCACCGCCTTTGTGGACCTGTGGTCGCAAGCCGAAGCCGAAACCCAGGCACAAGCCGCAGCCCGCAACCTGGTCCTGCCGCCCGTTTCCCCCTACTCAATCGGCGACCTCCTCGCCCGAGCGCCCCATTAACCCCCAATTCGGGGTCAGCTCTGTCATTCGGACACACAGACAAACTCTTTGATTTATCTCAATACGCTAAAACGCGGGAATTTGCGTATTGAGGTATATCAAAGAACTGGTTCGCGTGTCCGAATGACAGAGCTGACCCCGAATTGGGCCTCAGCTCAGTTCTGCACGGTCGCGGTATTGCGGGACGCGGCAGGGCCATTGCAGGGTTTCCTCGATGCGCCGGCGCAACGCGTCCGAGGCGGCGGGTTCGCCGTGCGTGATGAAGGTCATTCGGGGCGGGCGTTGCAGGTGGCCCAGCCAGCCGAGGATTTCCTGCTGGTCCGCATGGGCGGAGAGATTGCTGATCTGGACCACGCGTGCGCGCACTGGCACATATTCGCCAAAGATCTTGACGCTGGTGGCGCCACCCACCATGGCTGCGCCGCGCGTGCCGCCAGCCTGGAATCCCGCGAAGACGATGGCATTGCGCGCGTCGGGCGCAAAGGCCGCCAGGTGGTGGAGCACACGGCCCCCCGTCGCCATGCCACTGGCGGCGATGATGACCTTGGGTGTGCGGTTTTCGTTCAGCGCGATCGATTCCTCGACCGAGGTGACGATGCGCGCCGTGCGGCATACAGCCTCGCACTGCGCTTCGTCCAGCAGGTGGTCGAGCCGGTGCCGCAGGTAGATGGACGTGGCATCGGCCGCCATGGGGCTGTTTAGATAAACAGGCAGCACGGACGGGATTTCGCCGCGCTGTTTAAGCCTTGCGATGTGGTACAGGAGTTGCTGGGCGCGTCCCACTGCGAAAGACGGAATCACGACCACGCCGCCGCGCGCCGTGGTTTCGCTTATGACTTTCCCGAGCAGGACTTCCGGGTCTTCCGGCGAATGCAGGCGGTCGCCGTAAGTGGATTCGAGCACCAGGTAATCCGTTTCTGCGATCGCTTCGGGAGGAGCGAGCAGTGGGTCGTGCATCCGTCCCAGGTCGCCGGAGAAAGTCAGGATGTGGCCGTGATGGCGCACGCGGACGATGGCGGCGCCCAGGATATGGCCCGCGCGCAGGAATTCGATGCTCAGGTGGCTGGATAATTTCTGCGCATGGCCAAATTCGACAGGCACCAGCGAGCGCAGTGCGCGCACTGCGTCGGCCTCCGAATACAGGGGCAGGGCGGGTGTGTGGCGGGAGGTGCCGTGCCGGTTGGCGTAGTTTGCTTCTTCTTCGAGCAGATGTCCGGAGTCGGGCAGCAGCAGATGGCACAGGTCCTGCGTCGCGGACGTGCAGTAGACTTTGCCGCGGAAGCCGTTCCGCACCAGCAAAGGCAGATAGCCGCTGTGGTCCAGGTGGGCGTGGGTCAGCACGACGGCGTGCAGTGTCGCCGGATCAAAGGGCAGGGCTTCCCAGTTCTGCATGCGCAGCGATTTGTAGCCCTGGAACAGGCCGCAGTCCAGGAGGAAGCGGAAACCCTGTGCGGTGACGAGGTACCTGGAGCCGGTAACGGTTCCTGTGGCGCCGAGAAACTGGATGTCCATGATCCTGCAGGCTAAACGGGCTGGCCGTTGTGCGCGGGCCCGCGTTCGCGTACGGCGCGCAGCAGGTGACGGTCCTGCGTGGCGATGTGGAAGGGCAGCCACTCCGCCAGCGCGTGCAGCGCCAGGTAAGCCTGCTGGTCGTCGCCCTGCTGCAGGGCGGAACCGGCATGGTGCAGCCCGGCCAGCATGCGGGCGTGCTGTTCGCGATGCAGGCGCGCGTCCGGACACTGGAAGGTTTCCATCAGCTCTTCCTCACGGCGGAAGTCCATTTCCATGCCCTTGACCACTTCACCGTAGCTGGTGCGGAACTGTTCCACGGGCAGTCGCAGGGTCTTTTGCAGCACTTCGAAAACAAGGCCGTGCGCCGTGTCAATCGCCGGATCGCCCAGCACTGCGCCCAAAGGAAGAAAGGATTGCTTCATATGCTCACTCCCATTCGTCATTCGATCAGCGCAGCCAGCGCCTGGCTGCGGCTCTTTAACCCGGCCAGAAGGCGGTCCGTCCGATGCACGGCCATCACCGCCCGAACTACCAGGTAGCAGGCCAGCAGGATCAGGCAGGCAACCAGCACAAGAAGTGGCAACAGCATCGCCGCCACTTCGCTGAAGCGGTAATTGCCGGACGTGGCAACCAGCAGGCTCAATACCGACAGCGGCAGCGCAAATACCGTGATCCCGGTCCGCAGTAGGGACAAGGCCGTGCGCTTTTCTGCGAGCAGCAGCTGTAACTCGTCGGAAATATCCACCTGATCCGGCGCGAATTCTGTGGCCTGGTCCATGCCTGCCCCTGTGTGAGTAACCACGTCCATGCTAGGCATCCGGGGCGGACATTTGCATGATCCAGATCAAGGAAGAGCGAAGTGGCCGATATTTGACCTTGATCATGTGATTAGTTGTTGCGTCCCGCTACTGTGCGTGGGTCAAAGCGCGGGAGAAGACCATGAGCACACGTAATCTCGAATATCTGTTCCAGCCGAAGTCTGTCGCGGTGATTGGCGCCTCGGAGCGGCCGCATAGCGTGGGGGCGACCGTGTTTCGCAACCTGCTGGACGGCGATTTCCGCGGTCCCGTATATCCGGTCAATCCCAAGTACCGCATGCTGGCCGGGTGCGAAGTCTTTCACCGTGTATCGCACCTGCCCGGCGTGCCGGACCTGGCGGTGATTTGCACGCCGCCGGCAACGGTGCCCGGGCTGATAGAGGAGCTGGGTGCGCTGGGATGCCGCGCTGCGGTCGTGCTGACGGCGGGCCTGAATGGCCAGAACGGATCAGAAGGAGCGCGGCTCAGGCATGCGATGCTGGCGGCGGCGCAGCCCTATTTGCTGCGGATACTGGGTCCGAACTGCGTCGGCCTGCTGGCGCCGGGCATCGGGCTGAATGCCAGCTTCGCGCACATGGCGGCGCTGCCCGGCAAGCTGGCCTTCGTTTCGCAGTCCGGAGCCATGGTGACCGGTGTGCTGGACTGGGCCCATTCTCGCAATATCGGTTTTTCGCGCTTCATCTCGCTCGGTGACAGCGCGGATGTGGACTTCGGCGATATCCTGGACTACCTGGCCTCAGACAGCGAAACTCACGCCATCCTGCTGTACATGGAAGATGTACGCGCGGCGCGCAAGTTCATGTCCGCCGCAAGGGTTGCCGCGCGGGCCAAGCCGGTGATCGTGGTGAAGGCGGGGCGGATGGCGGAAGGCGCCAGGGCTGCCAGTTCGCATACAGGCGCGATGGCAGGAGCGGACGATGTCTACGATGCCGCCATCCGCCGCGCCGGCATGCTGCGCGTGCAGACCACCGAGGAGCTGTTCGATGCGGTCGAAACGCTGGCGTGCGCCAGGCCCCTGAATGGCGAGCGGCTCGCCATCCTGACCAATGGCGGCGGCCCGGGCGTGCTGGCAACGGATGCACTGGTCGCGGGCGGTGGCAAGCTCGCCGAACTGTCGCCTGCAACGCTGGAACAATTGGACCAGGTGCTGCCCGCCGCCTGGCCGCACGCCAATCCCATCGACATTATCGGCGACGCACCCGGCGAACGCTATGCTGCGGCGCTGGGGGTGCTGCTGAAGGATGAGGGCGTGGACGCCGTGCTGGTCATGCATGCGCCCACGGCCATCGTGCCCGGCACGGAAGTGGCGGCCGGCGTTGCTGCGGCGGCGCAAGGCTCGTCCCGCAACATCCTGTCCTGCTGGCTGGGCGGAGAGGGCATGGCGCCGGCCCGGCGGCTGCTGGCGGAGGCCGGGATTCCAGGTTACGGCACGCCGGAAAATGCGGTCAGCGGTTTTCTGCAAATGGTGCGCTACCGCGATGCCCAGCGATTACTGATGGAAGTGCCGTCCTCACGCGCTGGCGACTTTCAACCGGAGCGCGACAAGGCGCTGGCCATTATCCAGGATGCGCTGCTGTGCGGGCGCAACGTGCTGACCGAGCCGGAAGCGAAGACGGTGCTGTCCTGCTATGGCATTCCCGTGGTGGAGACGGCCATTGCGGACCGTGTGGAAGCCGCCGCCATGCTGGCCGAGCGCATCGGCTTCCCGGTGGCCGTGAAGATCCTGTCGCCGGACGTCACGCACAAGTCGGATGTTGGCGGCGTCGCGTTGGACCTGGAATCGGCCGACGCGGTACGCAGCGCGGCCCAGGCCATGCGCGAGCGCCTGCACGCGATGCGACCGGGCGCCCACATGCGCGGCTTCACCGTGCAGCGCATGGCGCGCCGGCCGGGGGCGCTGGAACTGATCGTGGGAGCTGCCAGCGACCCCGTGTTCGGCCCTGTGCTCCTGTTCGGGCAGGGCGGAACGGCCGTCGAGACCATAGGCGACCGTGCGCTGGCGCTGCCGCCACTGAACACGGTGCTGGCGCGGGACATGGTCGGGCGCACCCGTGTGTCCCGTCTTCTGGCAGGTTATCGCGACCATCTTCCGGCGAATGTGGACGCAGTCTGCGAAGTGCTTGTACGGATTTCCCTGCTGCTGGCGGACCTGCCGGAGGTTGTGGAGCTGGACATCAACCCCTTGCTGGCGGACCAGGATGGCGTGCTCGCCCTCGACGCCCGCATGCGCGTGGCCGCGGCATCGCGCCCCGGTGCCGAGCGCTTCGCCATCCGTCCTTATCCGGCCGAGCTGGAAGAGTGCGTCGGCTGGGAGGGCCGTGAATTGACGCTGCGGCCCATCCGGCCGGAGGATGCGCCGCTGCACGTGGCGTTCTTCAAGTCCCTGGACCCGGAGGATGTGCGCTTCCGCATGTTCACCCGCATGAGCGAGCTGCCGCCCTCCCAGCTGGCGCGTCTGACGCAGATCGACTACGACCGCGAGATGGCCTTTATCGCGACGGTCAGCACGGGCGGCGTCGCCGAAACGCTGGGCGTCGCGCGCGCCGTCGCCGATCCGGACAATGTGAGCGCCGAATTCGCCGTCATCGTCCGCTCGGACCTGAAAGGCCACGGTCTGGGCGCCATCCTGATGGAAAAGCTGATCCGCTATTGCCGGTCGCGCGGCACCCGCGAGCTGGTGGGCGACGCGCTGCCGCACAACCACCGCGTCCTGCAACTGGCGCGCCGCCTGGGCTTCACGGTGACGCCGAACACCGCCAGCGGCACCACCCGCATGCGACTCCCGCTAGCTTGAGACGTTATATAGCTCGGTATGGCCGAAGCCCAGGCTGTAGTCGAGCAGGGAAATGACTGTGGGCGTGATGCGCAGGAAGAGCAGGCCTTGCCAGGGCAGGGCGGCTCCACCTGGCGCGAGTTCCTTCGCCTCGGGGAATTTGCGCAGCAGCGCTTCGGCCACGCGGCCGATTTCTTCCTCGCCCTGCACGAATTCGGCCGTGCCGCCAAGGGAGATGCCCCGAATGTGGCGCCAGTCGGCGTAGTCCAGGTTGACCGTTGCCGAGACCTTGCTGCTGTGCTGGATATTGTCCGCCTTCTGGCTTCCCAGCCCGATGCCGGCATAGAGGGTCAGCCCGTCATGGACGTAGCTGACCGTGGTCGCCTGTGGATAGCCGTCGGGCCGGATGGTCGCAAGCGTCATGTCGCGGGCTTGCCGCAGGATGTCGAGCACGCGCTCGCGTGCGGCTTCAGTGAGATGTTCCATATGACCTCCCGTCACTCATCGCCGGAATGCGATGCACTTCCCATGCTAAGAAACGGGAACGGACAAATGAATGACGGAGATCAAAAGTTCAATAGGTTTCAGGCACCAGCATGTCCGGCGGCAGCGGCTGGCGCACGTAGTCGTCGTGGTATTCGCGTTCCGGCAGCTGGATCTCCTGGCGTCCGACTTCGACGTAGGGGATTTGCTGCAGCAGGTGGTTGATGCAATTCAGGCGGGCGCGTTTCTTGTCCACGCCCTGGACGACCCACCAGCGCGCCTCGGGAATGTGAGTGCGCTCGAGCATGATTTCCTTGGCCCTGGTGTAGTCCTCCCAGCGGCGGCGCGATTCCAGGTCCATGGGGCTCAGTTTCCACTGCTTGAGCGGATCCTGGATGCGGCTCAGGAAGCGTGCATTCTGCTCTTCGTCCGAAATCGAGAACCAGTACTTGATCAGCTGGATGCCCGAGCGCACCAGCATGCGCTCGAATTCCGGCACGGACTGGAAGAATTCTTCGTATTCCGCGTCCGTGCAGAAGCCCATCACGCGTTCGACGCCGGCGCGGTTATACCAGCTGCGGTCGAAGAACACGATCTCGCCGGCCGCTGGCAGGTGGGCGACGTAGCGCTGGAAATACCATTGCGAGCGTTCGCGGTCGCTGGGCGCGGGCAAGGCGGCCACGCGGCAGACGCGCGGGTTCAGGCGCTGCACGATGCGCTTGATCACGCCGCCCTTGCCGGCGGCGTCGCGGCCTTCGAACAGGATGACCACTTTGTGGCCGGTGTGGACCACCCAGTCCTGCAGCTTGACCAGTTCGGCCTGCAGGCGGAACAGCTCACGGAAATAGAGCCGGCGCGCCTCTTTTTCCTCTTCGCTGCGGCCTGAACGCGGCAGCAGCGTTTCGGAATCAAGGTCGCGGTCATCGAGTTCCAGTTCGAGTTCTTCGTCGTAGCTGTCGATGATGTCTTTTTGCATGCGTTCGGTAAGATTCATGGTCCACCTGTCCTCGGAAGTCAGCGATATCCCGCTTGAGTCTACTCCCTGCAGGTTACATGATTGTGACTTTGGCAAAACCAGTCAGCGCCGGGGAGCGCGATAGTGGCCGGGCGTCATGGCGTGACGCGCCTTGAAGGTGCGCTGCAAATGGGCCTGGTCGGCGAAGCCCATCGCAAAAGCCGCCTCGCTGATGGACATGCCCTGGCCTAGCAGACTACGCGCCTCGTTCAGGCGCCTGTTTTGCAGGTAGTCGCCGGGCGTCATGCCATAGTGTTTGTGGAACAGGCGGATAAAACGCGAAGGCGTCATGCCGCAGGCTTCAGCCAGGGCTTTCACGCTCGGCTCTGCGCCGCCCTCATGCCGCAGGAGCGGTTCGGCCGGCCACAGCTCCGGCGGCACGGCGACATTGGCGCGGACGCCGGCCGGGCCGGCCAGGGTTGCCAGCAACGGTGGCAGTTCGGCGGCGAGCCGCTGGCTCATATCGGCTGATGCGAGGCACAGGCTGTGGACTGCCATTTCGACCGCTGGATCGGTCGTGCAGCGGGTAAGGAATTCCAGACGCGAGACCGTGATGCCCCAGTGGCGCGACATGGCATCGTGCAGCCAGTCTGCCCGCAGGAAGAGCATCCGATACGTCCAGCGCTGCAGGTCGCTGGGGTTGCAGCAGTGGACCACGTGCGGCTCGATCAGCACCACGGCGCCCGGGCCGATGCCGGTCGGCCCCTCCGGATGCTGGAAGACGGCCGTTCCGGCGTCCACGATGCCGATCGAATACTCGTCGTGAGTGTGCGGCCGGTAGCAGTCGCTGGAATTGGTGCTGACGCGCAGCTCCCACCAGGAAGCATCGGTATCGCGGCAAATCTTGTGGGAGGTCAGGGCGGGCATGGCATTCAGAATAGCATGGCGATGACCGTGATCCCGAGTAGCGCGCCGAGCAGGCGGTTGACCAGCCGTTGCCGTTGCGGCCGCGCATACCGTTCCTTGAGCAGGCCGCCGGCGGCGGCCCAGACTGCGCCGCCGGCCGCGCAGCCGATCACCGAAATCACGCAGAATTTGACCAGCGCTGGCTTGCCGCCGCTCTCTGCCGACACGAAGAGCGCCACGCCGGATACGGCGACGATCCAGGCTTTCGGGTTCAGCACCTGGAGGACGCCGCCGTCCATCAGCGCGCGCCATGCGCCTGGCGAAACCGGACTGGCGGCGCCGTCCCCGCCATCCCCGCCGTGAAAGGGCGCCGTGGCGATGCGCCAGGCCAGCCAGGCGAGGTAGGCGGCGCCGACCCACTGGATCAATTGCGCCATGCCCGGGTGAGCGAGCAGCAGGCCCGCTCCCATGCCGGCCAGCCAGACCAGCATGCCGTAACTGCTGCTCGCTCCCACCACGTACCCCAGGGGCCGCGCCAGTCCGCCGTCCAGGCCATATCGCAGCGCCAGGAGATTCACCGGCCCTGGCGTTATGGCACCGATCAGCGCAAACACCGCCATCGCTACAAGATCACCGTGCATTGCCTGCCTCCTTCATTGACTGATTGGAGACAGTTTGTGCGGCTTGCCGCGCGCCGTCTTGAACGAAATTGCACACGATTGCCGCGGCAGGGCTGGAATCGCTTGCTAAATGCTTGCCAAAAGAGCCATACTTGATTTCATCCATTTCCGGGCAGGGAGGACAGCATGGAACGAATTGCGATCGTCACCGGAGGTACGCGCGGCATCGGCGCCGCCATAGCCCGCCGGCTTACCAATGACGGGTATCGGGTTGCGGCAGTCTTTCATGGCAATGCTGCCGCGGCGGAAGCGTTTGGGCAGGAAACCGGCATCAGGACTTACCAGTGGGATGTCGCCGATTACGAAGCCTGTGCAGGCGGCGTTGCCTCTGTGGTGAAGGACCTGGGCGGGCCGGTGGATGTTCTGGTCAACAATGCAGGCATCACCCGCGATGCGATGCTGCACAAGATGACGCCGGCCCACTGGGGCGAGGTGATTGCCAGCGACCTCACGTCCTGCTTCAATATGTGCCGTGCGGTTATTGAACCCATGCGCGAACGGTTCTTCGGCCGCATCGTGAACATTTCCTCCATCAATGCCCAGAAGGGCCAGTTCGGGCAGACCAATTATTCGGCGGCCAAGGCGGGCATGATTGGCTTCACCAAGGCGCTGGCGCTGGAGTCGGCGGCGAAAGGCATCACGGTCAACGCCGTCGCGCCGGGCTATATCGCTACCGACATGGTCGCCGCCATGCCGGAGGAGGTGCTGAAAAAGATCGTCGCCCAGGTTCCCGCCGGCCGGCTTGGCCAGCCGGACGAGGTGGCGCGCATCGTCCAGTTCCTCGTCAGCGAGGATGCCGGCTATATCAACGGCGCCACATTCAGCGCCAACGGCGGGCAATACATGGCTTAAGCCTGACTCTGGGCGTCGAACGCGGCGCGGGCCGCGTCGATGTCTGC
This sequence comes from Pseudoduganella sp. UC29_106, assembly GCF_044055365.1. Taxonomy (NCBI): domain Bacteria; kingdom Pseudomonadati; phylum Pseudomonadota; class Betaproteobacteria; order Burkholderiales; family Oxalobacteraceae; genus Pseudoduganella; species Pseudoduganella sp. UC29_106. The sequence continues at coordinate 2,561,211 of NZ_CP171977.1, forward strand.
GATGTGGGCGCTGGCCCAGTTGCCGAGGGCGATAACGGGGCCGGTGAGCGAGAGGCCCAGCGGGGTCAGTTCGTATTCCACGTGCGGCGGCATCACGGAACGGACCGTGCGCTTGACCAGGCCGTCGCGTTCCAGTTCGCGCAGGCACAGCGTCAGCATGCGCTGTGACACCCCATTGATGGCGCGCTTGATTTCCGTGAAGCGGTGCGGACCTGCCGTGAGCAGCATGATGATCAGGATGGTCCATTTCTCGCCCACGCGGGCCAGCACCTGGCTGATCTTCCGGCAGTCGGCGTTTTCGAGATCGTGGGGTGGGGTGGTTACATTCATGTGACTCGCTTCCCTGCGTGTGCGTCCTTGTGTGCGGCGGCGCTTGTCGCTACATTGCCAGCCTTAGTTACGATTTTATACCGAGAGGAACGAGCAATGAACACTCCACGGCGCATCGCGCGGCGTACGCGCGGCCACGGGCATGGCCCCATCACACGGCTGATGAGCCCATCGGACCTCGGCCACATCGTGAAGCCCTTCGTCTTCCTGGACATCTTCGAAGCCGGTGGCGCCACGCTGCAGGCGCTGGGCTCGATGCCCCTGCATCCGCATTCCGGCATTGCCACCGTCACCGTCTTCACGGAAGGAGGAATGCGCTTTAACGATCCGCAGGCCGGCACCGGAACGATTGCTTATGGCGGCGTGGAATGGATGCGCGCCGGCGGCGGCGTATGGCATGGCAAGGAGATGACGCCCGACGCCGTGCCGCACATCCAGGGCTTCCAGCTCTGGCTCGCGCTGCCGCCCGAACTGGAAAACGGCGAGCCGGTGAGCCGTTATATCGAAGCCGCAGATATGCCTGCCGCCGGGCCGGCGCACGTGATTGTCGGCAGCCATGAGGGCGTGCAAAGCCCGGTGCCTGCGCCGGAAGGCATCAACTATCTGCTGGTCACGCTGGCGCCGGGCGCGCGCTGGACTTACCATCCACCGGCCGGGCACACGGTTGGCTGGCTGGCGCTGGCGAGAGGGGCGCTGGACGCTGGCACGCCTGTGAGCGCGGGCGAGATGGTGGTTTTCGAGCCGGGCGAGGCGCCGGTGGAGTTGTCCGCCGCTGGCAGCGAGCCGGCCGTCTTCGTGCTCGGTTCGGCCGTGCCGCATCCGCACACGCTGCACTTGGGTTCCTACTCGGTCCACACGTCCGGCGCCGCGCTTGAGCAGGGCGAACGCCGGATCGCCGAACTGGCGCGCAAGCTGAGGGAGGCGGGCGACCGGCGCACCTCCGCCGGCACGATTCCGGTCTTCCGTTAAGGACTTCGCGCCCTGATTAACGAACCGTCAGCAACAGCACGCCGTGGGCCGGAACCTCGACATCCATCTCGCCGGAGGTCTGCGCCAGCGCCTTCTGCCGCCACGCGTCGCGCGCCTGGTAGGGCTGGCCCGCCTGTCCCTTGCCATACAAGGCAGGGTCGAGGCGCAGGCGGCGGAACTTGCCGTCCATATTGAAGATGCCGACGGCCTTGCCGCCATCCTCCAGCGGCTTGACCCACACCTGCCAGCCTTCCTGGTCCCGCACCCGGGCGGCCGCCTTGCCCAGGGCATCCTGGTTGATGGCGAGGACTTCCGAATTGGTCAGCAGGTTCAGGGTGAAGGCATCCAGCTTGCTCAGGTCATTCCCCAGCAGCAGCGGGGCGGCCAGCAGGCTCCAGAGGCTGATATGGCTGTATTGCTCGTCTGGCGTCAGGCGTGATGGACGCGGATCGCCCCAGCCGACGTGGCCCACCACCAGCATGTCCGGATCGTTCCATCTGGCCGGACCCACGAATTGCGTGTAGGGCGCGGCGCTGAAGCCCGTTTCGAGCACGCTTTCCCACGTATCGAGGATATCGCCCGTCATGCGCCAGGCCTGGCCGCCGACATCGGCGCCCCACGTCCACACATTCTGCTCGCCATACTGGCACAGGCTGTAGACGATGCTGCGCGGTTGCGCCTGCAGCGCGGCGCCCATCAGCTGGTAAGGCTTCTGGTGTGCTTCCAGCGTGGGCGTCTTGGCGATCATGTCCGAATAGCTGCATAGATCGTACTTGAGGAGGTCCACGCCCCATTTGGCATAGGTGACCGCGTCCTGCGCCTCATGCTGGTAGGAGCCCAGGAATTTGCCGCAGGTGGTGGGGCCTGGCGAGGAGTAGATGCCGAAGCGCAGGCCCACGCTGTGCAGGTAGTCGCCCAGCGCCTTCATGTCCGGGAAGCGCTCATTGCCCAGCAGTTCGCCGTCGGCCGTGCGGGCAGACGCCTGCCAGCCATCGTCGATGTTCACGGATGTCCAGCCTTTCGCTGCAAGGCCGGAATCGATCAAGGTGCGCGCGCTGGCGCGGACCTGTGCATCGCTCACGTTGACGCCGAATGCGTTCCAGCTGTTCCAGCCCAGCGGCGGCGTGAGGGCGAGCTTGTCGCCGGCTTGCAGGGTCCAGGTGCGGCTTGATGTGCCCGCGCTGTTCTTCACATGCAGCGTGACCGCATAAGAGCCGGCGGCCGGTGTGATGCCGCGGATGATGCCCGTATCCGCATCCAGGGTCAGGCCGGTCGGCAGGCCGTCAGCGGAAAACTGCAGGGGCGCCTTGCCGGTGGCTGGGATGCGGAATACCAGCGGCGTGCCTGGGCGGGCGCCCAGCACGCGTGCACCATGAATGGCAGGGGCATCGCCATCCGGTGGCGTCAGCAGGTAGGGCAAGGGCAGACGCGAGGTAACGCTGCGGCCCGATTGCGCATCCACGAAACGCAGGCGCGCTTCCACGCCGGGACCGGTCGGCAGCTCCCAGCGCAATTCGCGGGCCTGATCCGGAGCAATCGCCAGTGCAGTGCTGCGGCGCTGCAGGGCCTTGCCGCTGCGCTGGTCGAACAGTTCCAGTTCCAGCTTGCCTTGCTGGCGCGTTGGGTATTGGTTGGCGACGTGCAGCGTGAGCGCGACTTTGCCGTTTGGCTGGAAATCGATGTTGGAGCGCTCGGGCCCAAAACGCAGGCCGTCCGAGCGGTTCGGGATGCTGAGGTAGGGCACGCCCTTGTAGAAGCCGCCGCCGCCAACGCCGTCATACACGCGCACGGCGATGACATTGTCTTTGTCCCAGTTCACCGGCACCTTGGCGATGTCCACCAGGTAGTCGCGCACCGTTTGCCAGCGCCCGTCGAAACCGCCCGGGTCTTCCGGCATGCGGCCGGTCTTGCCGATCGGGACGCCGTTCAGGAAAGTCTCGTCCGCATCATCGATGCCGGAAAGGTAGACGCGCAGGCGCTGCGGCCAGTCGCTGGTCTTTTTCAGGGAAGAGGGGATGGTCACGTGGATGCGGTACCACGAATAGCCGTCGTAGCCGTCGAATCCCTGTTTCTCGTAATTGTGCTGGGTGTCGATGGTGGCCCAGCGGCTGTCGTCGAATCCGGGCTTGGCGCGCTGCGGGTCGTCGCCGGTGGCGAAGCGCGCTTGCGGCATCTCGATATGGCCGACTGGCTCGGCGTGCGCTGCATGGATCATCAATACGCTGCTCAGGCAGCTGAGCAGGTGGCGAAGTTTTGGCATGTAGTCTCCCTGGTTTTAGCTCTTGCAATCGATTGTTGTTAGGTGATGGTAGCCCAGTACGGTGCTTGGCGGTTATGCAACTTGGCGCGTTTTCTATATCGTTTAGGAATATCGTCGCGGCCTGGCAACTGCGCATTGCAATCGATTGTAATTGTTGATTTCACGGTCTAATCTATAAATGTTCGATGCCGGACATAAGTTCAAAACATACTCAGGAGATACCATGCAACAGCATCCCCAGCGCCTGCGACTGCAACCGATTGCAGCATTGCTCGCATCCTCGTCCTTTGCCGCCTTGATCGCGGCACCGTCGCACGCCCAGGAAACGCAGGCGACGGCACCCCAGGCAGAACAGGCAGCGGCACCTCAGGCAGATGCACTCAAGCTCGAGACGGTGGTCGTTACCGCCAGTTCCGAGGGCAAATCCAAGATGCGCAGTTCCGTATCGGTTTCCGACGTCGATAACCGGCAGGTTGCGGACTTCGGCCCGCGCAGCGAAGCCGAAGTGCTGCACCTGATCCCGGGCATCCGCGCCGAAAGTTCGGCGGGGCCGGGCGGCAATTCGAATATCACGGTGCGCGGCCTGCCGATTTCCTCCGGCGGTTCGAAGTATGTGCAGTTGCAGGAAGATGGGCTGCCGGTCGTGGAATACGGCGACATGAACTTCGCCAACAACGACTATTTCGTGCGCTACGACGCCAATGTGGACCGCATCCAGACCATGCGCGGCGGCTCAGCGTCGACTTTCGCTTCCAACGCGCCGGGTGCGGTGATTAACTACATCAGCAAGACCGGCGAAGAGGAGGGCGGCAGCCTGGGGATCACACGCGGCCTGAATTTCAATGAAACGCGGATCGACGGGGAGGTTGGCGGCAAGCTGGCGGACAGCTGGCGCTATCACGTCGGCGGCTATTACCGCACCGGCGAAGGTCCGCGCAAGGCCGACTTCACGGCGCTGGACGGCTATCAGCTGAAGGGCAATGTCACGCACGACTTCAATGGCGGCAAGGGCTATGTGCGTTTCAACTTCAAGCTGCTGGACGAGAAAGCGCCAACCTATACGTCGATGCCGGCTTTCGTCAGCATCGACGGTAACACCGTGGGCGGCTTCAAGTCCGTGCCCGGTCTCGATGTCAGCAAGGACGCGACCTTCTCGATCTATAACGCCACGGTGCCGGTGGTGGGGCCGGGCAGCACGGCCATCAGCAACGCCAATCTCAATAAAGGCATCACGATGAAGTCGCGCGCCGTCGGCTTCGAGATGCACAATGAATTCGCCAACGGCATTGTGCTGGATGAGAAGTTCAAGGTGTCGCGCAACGAGTCTTCGTTCCAGACCCAGTTCCTGAACCTGAACTCCCTGGCCGACATTATCGGTGGCTTCGGCGCCGGCGCAAGCGCTGTGTATGCAAACGGCCCGCGTGCAGGGCAGGCGGTGACGCAGGCGAATCTCGCCACCGGCTTCATCTCGCAGAACGCCGCCATCAATACCCAGGCGCCGGACATGGGCCACCTCGCCAATGATGTCAGCGTGTCGAAGAAGTTCGAGCTGGGCCTGGGCACTCTCGGCGCGCGCGCCGGCTTTTACCATTCGAAGCAGGATGTCGTGCAGCAGTGGGCGATCAGCGAGCGCCTGATGGAAGTGGGACGCAACGGCGCGCTGATCGATATTCGCGACGCGAGCGGCGTCCCGCTGACCAGCATGGGCCTTACCGGCTACAACACCCAATGGGGCGGCTGCTGCGCGCGCGATGTGGACGCGCACTACACGACCGATGCGCCTTATTTGTCGCTGAATCTCCAGACGGGCAATTTCGATATCGATGGCAGCGTACGTCATGACCGCATGAGCGCTTCCGGTACCTATTCCGGTCCGGTGAAACTGGCTGGCGGGCTGGATGTGAACGGCGACGGCAAGATCGATGGCGCCGAGCGCAACGTGCTGGTCGCGGATGTGGCCCACGCCCATCCGATCAACTACGACGTCGGCTTTACCTCGTATTCGATCGGCGCCAACTGGCGCGCCAGCAAGGATTTCAGCGTCTTCGCCCGCACCAGCAAGGGCGGCCGCGCCATTGCCGACCGCCTGCTGTTCTCGTCCAATATCGACCCGGTGACGGGCGCGCTCAGCGCCGGCGCAGGCGATGCGGCGATCGCGACCGTCAAGCAGAGCGAGATTGGCGCGAAATGGCGCGGCAAGACTGGCTGGGGCAATTACGGCCTGTTCGCCACCCTGTTCCATGCCACGGTCAATGAATACGACTACGACCAGACCCGTACCGTCGGCCCCAAGCTGAATGTGATCGGCTACAAGGCAGACGGCCTGGAACTGGAGAGCGTGTTCACGGTAGGTGATTTCGCGATCAATGCCAACGCGGTCTACACCAAGGCGAAGATCACGCGCGACTTGGTCGGCCAGGCCAACGGCAGCAGCGCGGTCGGCAATGTTCCCGGCGGTACGCCGAACTGGCTGTACACGATCTCGCCGCGCTACTCCTTTGGCCCGCTGACCGTTGGTGCCTCGATCGTCGGCCAGAGCGATGTGTGGTCGAACAATGGCAACAATTTCAAGGTTGAGGGCAGGGCAATCGTGAACGCCTTCCTGCACTATGAAATCTCGCCGCAGCTGACGCTAAGCCTGAACGCCGGCAACCTGTTCAACAAGATCACGCCATCGGGTGGTATCGACCAGGGTTCGCTGGCGGACGTGCGCAGGTTGGGCGCTGTGGTAGGCGCGGCCGGCGTGGCCTCCTTCCGCCCGGAGTCGCCGCGCACGGTCAGCGTGTCGCTGCGCTACCGCTTCTAAGTCTTGATCTGGGCCAGCACCTCGCGGAAACGCGGGTGCCGGCTGGATCGCAGCCATTCGAATGCGACCATTTCCGCGGTCGCGATCTCGGCGCCGGCCCTGGCAAGGCGGGCGATGGCTGTATCGCGGTCCAGCGGCCGGCGTGAGCCGATGGCGTCGGCGACCAGCGTGACATCGAGGCCGCGCGCCATCAGGCCCATGGTCGTCTGCAGCACGCAGACATGGGCCTCGCAGCCGGCGACGATGACCCGCTTGCGTCCGGCCGGCAAATGATCGGCCAGGCCGTCCGCGCTGGCGTCGAAGTGGTGCTTGATAACGGTATGGGAGCACAGGGCCTTGATGTCAGCAAGGTTTTCGCCGAGGCCCTCGGGATTTTGCTCGGTGCCGATGACGGGCACCTCAAGCAGCCCTGCAATCCGGCCCAGGCGCAGCGCCTGATTGACGACGGCGCCGCCGTCGTGGATAACGGGCATCAGGCGCGGCTGGAAATCCACCAGCACGAGGACAGAATCATCGGGTACGTGAAGCACGGTCATTCCTTCCGGTTGCGGACGAGGTATTATCACACCTTTAGCGCCGTGAAGAGAGTTCGAAAATGAGTTTGCAGTCCGTCCGCGCATTCCTGACCGAGCATGCGCCTGACCTGGAGATCCTGGAAAAGTCCACCAGCACCGCCACCGTCGCCGAAGCGGCCGACGCCCACGGCGTGCATCCCGCGCAGATTGCCAAGACCTTGTCCCTGTGGCTGAAAGATGAAGTCATCCTCCTCATGCTGGGTGGCGACGCCAGGATCGACAACCGCAAGTTCAAGGAGCATTTCCAATCCAAGGCCAAAATGCTCAACGCGGAAGAAGTGGTGGAGTGGACCAGCCACCCGGTCGGCGGCGTCTGCCCGTTCGGCCTGCCAAAACCGCTGCGGATCTTTGCCGATCAAACCCTCAACAAATTCGATGTGGTGCTGCCGGCCGCCGGTGCGACCAATGCCGCCGTACGCGTGGAACCGGACCGGCTGGTGCAACTCGTCAAGGCGACCTGGGTAAACGTGGCGCAGGAGCCGCTCAGTCCTTGAACCGGAGCGCGTCGATCACCAGCGCCAGGGCGCGCGAGGAGTGGCGGCGGCTGGGGTAGTAGGCGTGCAGCCCGGGGAAGGTGGGGCACCAGTCTTCCATGATGCTCATCAGGCGCCCTTCGCGGACGTAGCTTCCAATCAGGTCCTCCGGCAGGAAACCGATGCCGCAACCGCTTAGCGCCGCCTGCAGGATCTGGTATGCGCCATTGCATATCACTTGCCCGTGCGGGCGCATTTCCAGCTCGCGTCCTTCGTGGCGAAGCTCCCAGGCATACACACCACCGCTGGTGGCCAGGCGCAGGCCGATGCAATTGTGCCTGGACAGGTCCTGCACATTGAGCGGCACGCGGCGGTGGGCGAAGTAGGCCGGGGAGGCGATGATCATCATGCGCATATCCGGCGTGAGGCGCACCGCGACCATGTCCTGCTCGACCTGGTCGCCCCAGCGCACGCCGATGTCGTAACGTTCGGCGGCGATGTCGATCATGCGGTAGTCGGCACTAAGCTCGATGTGAATGTCCGGATACTGCTGCAGCACGGGCGCAAGCCGCGGCCAGAGCACACTGTCGATCACGTGGTCGATGGCGGTGATGCGCACGGTGCCGGCCGGCTTGTCGCCCATATTGCTGACGGCGAGGATCTCCGCGTCGATCTCCTCCAGCCGCGGCGCCACATTCTGCAGCAGCCGTTCACCCGCCTCGGTTGGCGACACGCTGCGCGTGGTGCGCGTCAGCAGCCGAACGCCGAGGCGCGCTTCCAGTGAACGGATGATGTGGCTAAGCGCCGACTGCGTCAGCCCCAGTTTGGCGGCGGCGCGGGTGAAGCTGCGCTCGCGGGCGACGGCGAGAAATACGAGGATGTCGCTGATATTGTCGCGTGCCATCTGGTCTGCGGCTCTGGTTGAAGTACGGCCGATTCTACTACGCCGACTGGCGACGGCTGGCACGCGCGGCCAGGACTGCCATCAAGGCCGCAAGGGCAAGCACGGCAGAGCTGCAGCCGAAGGTCGCGCGGTAGCCCAGGCTGTCGAACAGGATGCCGCCCACGGTCGCGCCGGAAGCAATCGCCAGCTGCACGACCGCGACCATCAGGCCGCCGCCTGCTTCCGCATCTTGCGGCAGGGTGCGCGCCAGCCAGGTCCACCAGGCGACCGGCGCCGCGGTGCCGACCAGTCCCCAGACGGCAAGCAGGAGCGCGATGGCCATCGCGGAAGCACCAAGGATAATCAGTGCCACGGCAATCGCCGACATGATCAGCGGGACGACGACCAAGACGCGGAACAAGCCTTCTTTCAGCAGGCCGCCGATCAGGGTGGTGCCGATGAAGCCTGCGACGCCGATCAGGAGCAGCATCAGCGACAGCTGCGTCGTACCAAGCTGGGTCACCGTCTCCAGGAATGGACGCAGGTAGGTGAACAGCGCGAACTGGCCCATGAAGAACAGGCTTACCGCCAGCATGCCCAGCGCGACGGGCGGACGCCGGAATAGCGCGAGCGCGCTTCCTGCGCTGCCCGTGGCGCCGGCCGGCATCGGCGGCAGGCTGGCCAGTTTCCAGCCAAGGGCCAGCGCCGCGACGGGCACTACGCTGAAGAAGGCGCCGCGCCAGCCGATGATCGCGCCGAGGAAGCTGCCCAGGGGTGCGGCCACCACTGTCGCCAGCGCATTGCCGCCATTGAGGATGGCCAGGGCTTTGGGCACCTGATGGTCCGGCACAAGGCGCATGGCTGTCGCCACGGACATCGACCAGAAGCCGCCGATAGCGACGCCGATAAATGCCCGCGCCACGAGGAAGACCATGTAGTCCGGCGCCAGCGCTGCGACGGCTCCGGAAACGATCATCAGCAGCGTAAGCCCCAGCAGCAGTGCCTTGCGATCCAGCTTCCCGGCCAGGGACGAGATGAACAGGCTCGTTACCAGCGCAAAGGCGCCGGACACGGAAATCGCCTGCCCGGCCTGCCCCTCGCTGATGTGGAGGTCGGCCGCGATTGGCGTCAGCAGGCTGACGGGCATGAATTCGGATGCGACCAGTACGAAGGCGCCGAGCGACATGGCTAGCACGCCGCCCCACGCCGCCGGCGTGTTTTCGCGCATGGACGCGGTTGCGGAAATCTGTGGCTGCATCGTTTAACCCGCCAGCGTGGCGCTATCGATCACGAAGCGGTATTTGACGTCGCCCTTGAGCATGCGCTCATAGGCGTGGTTGATTTCCTCCGCGCGGATCAATTCGATGTCCGCGACGATGCCATGCTCGGCGCAGAAGTCCAGCATCTCCTGGGTTTCCGGGATGCCGCCGATCATGGATCCGGCTATCGCGCGCCGCTTGCCGATCAGGTTGAATACCTGGGGCGAGGGATGTGGCGAGGCCGGCACACCGACCAGCACCATGGTTCCGTCGCGCTTCAGCAGGGCGGTGAAGGCATCGAGATCGTGCGGCACCGCCACCGTGTTGATGATCAGGTCCAGCGATTTGGCCTGGGCCGCCATGGCGCCGGCCTCGCGCGAAACGACCACTTCGTCCGCGCCCAGCGCCAGGGCATTCCTGCGCTTCGATTCCGAAGTCGTGAAGGCGACCACGCGGGCACCCATCGCCTTGGCCAGCTTGATGCCCATGTGCCCCAGGCCGCCGATGCCAACCACGCCAACGCTCTTCCCCGGACCGGCATTCCAGTGGCGCAGCGGGGAATATGTGGTGATGCCTGCGCACAGCAGGGGCGCGACGGCGGCCAGATGTTCTTCAGGATGCCGCACGCGCAGCACGAAGCGCTCGTTGACGACGATCCGCTGCGAGTAGCCGCCCAGCGTATGGCCTGGGTGGTCCGCGGTCGGAAAGTTGTAGGTGCCGACCATGTTGTCGCAATAGTTTTCCTGGCCCGCTTCGCATTCCTCGCAGTGCCGGCAGCTGTCGACCAGGCAGCCGACGCCTACCAGGTCGCCGATCCGGAAGTCCGAGACGTGTTCGCCGACCGCGGACACGCGCCCGACGATTTCGTGTCCCGGTACGCAGGGGAAGAGAGTGCCTTGCCATTCCGCGCGGACCTGGTGCAGGTCCGAGTGGCATACGCCGCAGTAGGCGATTTCGATCTGCACATCGTGATCACCCGGCGCGCGGCGGGTGATGTCCATGGATTCAAGCGGCTTGTCGCCAGCATAGGCGCCATAGGCTTTCACAGTCATGAGAGGTCCTTTCAGTTCGGGAAGGCCGCATGGTAGCGGTGAACGAAAGGGGTGGGGCGGGCGCGGATTGCTTGGGCTTATGAAGGGGATTCATTAATCTTTGCCTGGTCAGGGCAAAGTGCACCTCGGAAATATTTGTTGCCGGTCACAATGTTGTCACATAGGAGGGCTATACTTTCGCCTGTCTCCTCATTCATGGCTGCACTGTGTACCATCATGGCATGAATGATTTAGCCGCCCGTTGGGCGGCTTTTTTTTTGCGCTTGCGGGCCGCAGGTGCCCATTAAAACCCACGGCATAAAGCAGGTGTCTGCCACGATGTGGCAGACACCAGGGTTACGCCTCGGGTTTTATCAGGCGCCGAGAGCCGCGTTGAAGGTCGCGCTTGGACGCATCACAGCGGAAGTCTTGGCCGGCTCAGGGAAGTAGTAGCCGCCAATTTCCACTGCGCTGCCTTGCACGGAGTTCAGTTCTTCCACGATCTTCGCTTCGTTTTCGGCCAGTGCCTTCGCCAGCGGAGCGAAGTGCTTCTGCAGTTCGGCATCCTCGGACTGGGCGGCCAGGGCCTGTGCCCAGTACAGGGCCAGGTAGTAATGGCTGCCGCGGTTATCGAGTTCGCCGGTGCGGCTGGATGGGGACTTCTTATGGTCCAGCAGCTTGCCAGTGGCTTCATCCAGCGTCCTGGCCAGGATCTTGGCCTTTGGATTGCCGGTCTTGATGCCCACGTCTTCCAGCGACACCGCCAGCGCAAGGAACTCGCCCAGCGAATCCCAGCGCAGGTGGTTTTCTTCCACCAGCTGCTTCACGTGCTTCGGAGCCGAACCGCCGGCGCCGGTTTCGTACATGCCGCCGCCCGCCATCAGCGGAACGATGGACAGCATTTTGGCCGAGGTGCCCAGTTCCAGGATCGGGAACAGGTCGGTCAGGTAGTCGCGCAGAATGTTGCCGGTGACGGAGATGGTGTCCAGGCCGCGCGACACGCGCTCCAGGGTGTAGCGCATTGCACGCACCTGGGACATGATCTGGATATCCAGGCCGGTGGTGTCGTGATCCTTCAGGTACTCTTCGACCTTCTTGATCACTTCCGCTTCGTGCGGACGGTACGGGTCCAGCCAGAATACGGCCGGCATGCCGGAGTTGCGCGCGCGGGTGACGGCCAGCTTGACCCAGTCGCGGATCGGAGCGTCCTTCACCTGGCACATGCGCCAGATATCGCCTTCTTCCACGTTTTGCGTCAGCAGCACTTCGCCGGTGGTCAGGTCGGTGATGTTGGCCACGCCGGCTTCCGGCACTTCGAAGGTCTTGTCGTGCGAGCCGTATTCCTCGGCCTGCTGCGCCATCAGGCCCACGTTAGGCACGGTGCCCATGGTGGTCGGGTCGAAGTTGCCATGCCATTTGCAGAAGTTGATCATCTCCTGGTAGATGCGGGCGAAGGTCGATTCCGGCATCACAGCCTTCACATCCTTCGGACGGCCGTCCGCACCCCACATCTTGCCGCCGATACGGATCATGGCAGGCATGGATGCGTCCACGATGATGTCGTTAGGCGAATGGAAGTTGGTGATGCCCTTGGCCGAATCGACCATCGCCAGTTCCGGTCGGTTGGCGTGGCATGCGTGCAGGTCCTTCAGGATCTCTTCCTTCTGGGAGGCCGGCAGCTTCTCGATCTTCTCGTACAGGTTGACCATGCCGTTGTTCACGTTCACGCCCAGTTCCTCGAAGGTCTTGGCGTGCTTGGCGAATGCGTCCTTGTAGAAGATGCGCACGCAGTGGCCGAACACGATCGGGTGCGACACCTTCATCATCGTGGCCTTGACGTGCAGCGAGAACATCACGCCGGTCTTGTAGGCGTCGTCGATCTGCTTCTCGTAGAACTCCAGCAGGGCCTTTTTGCTCATGAACATGCTGTCGATGATTTCGCCGGCCTGCAGCGCGACCTTCGGCTTCAGCACGATGGTCTTGCCGGAGGCGGTCAGCAGTTCCATCTTCACTTCACGGGCCTTGTCCAGGGTCATGGACTTTTCGCCGTGGTAGAAGTCGCCGTGGTGCATGTGCGAGACGTGGGTGCGGGAAGCCTGGCTCCATTCGCCCATCGAGTGCGGGTTCTTGCGTGCGAATTCCTTCACGGCCTTCGGCGCGCGGCGGTCGGAGTTACCTTCGCGCAGGACCGGGTTCACGGCGCTGCCGATGCACTTGCTGTAGCGTGCTTTCAGGGCCTTTTCTTCTTCGGTCTTGGCATCTTCCGGGTAGTCCGGCAGCTTGTAGCCGCGGCTTTGCAGTTCGCGCACGGCGGCGATCAGCTGGGCCACGGAGGCGCTGATGTTCGGCAGCTTGATGATATTGGTGTCCGGCTTCAGGGTCAGCTGGCCCAGTTCGGCCAGGTTGTTCGGGACCTTTTGCTCGTCGGTCAGGTAGTCTGGGAACTCGGCCAGCACACGTGCAGCCACCGAAATGTCGCTCGTAACGACGTCGACGCCGGCCGGCTGAGTGAACTTTTTGATAATAGGCAGCAGCGAATACGTCGCCAGCAGTGGCGCTTCGTCAGTGAGCGTGTAGATGATTTTTGAGTTCTGTGTTGCCATAATCATTCCCTAGTAGTAATCCAGGCCTGGTGGTGCCAAGCCAAAAAATGGTCTTCCGGCGGTTTCGTTTTTGTCGGTTTTTAGACCCAAGACCCGTATTTTAGATTTTTCATTCTACTTCGCGTAAACATTCCGTTCCTGCCAGTGCAATCGATACCAAAATTGATATCGATTGTGGGGAATTAGTCATTGGTATGATCATTTCTGAGCGCCTAAGATGATTTATAGCAATGAGGAGCGCAAGATGAGCCAGCAAAACCAGCCGACAAAAGAGCAAATTCGACAATATTTGCTGACCCGCCTGTCCCAGGATTGTCCGCCTCCGTCCATGACCGACATCCGCCGCCAGCTCGGCTGGGGCTTGACCGCCGCCGCCAGCCGCGATGACGCCCGTCGCGAGGAACGCGTCTGAGCTTCCTCTCACGCAAGCCCGGACATCCGGGCGAGCATTCCCAGAATTGCCGTGCCATAGGTCACGGCCAGGCCGATCATCCAGCGGTTGGTCTTGCGCTGCTCGGCAAATCCCTTTTCCATCTGCTCCCGGAGCGCGGCGAGCCCGCGGTCAGTGTGCTCGCGCAACTCGGCGAGGCCGCGGTCCGTGTGCTCGCGCAGCTCGGCCAGGCCGCTGTCAATGTGCTCGCGCAGGCGCACGAGTTCCTCTTCTATTCGTTTAAACTGTTCGCAATGCTGATCCACAACCGCCTCAAGTTTGGCCACTCTTTCGTCATGTTCCATACGCCCTTCTGCGCCGATGTGCCAACTGTCCCGCATCGCGACGCCGGGCATTTTGAGATTCGACAGTCCCGCCGGAAAAAAGTTCATTCGCGCCTGCTCGGCGGGCTGGCGGCCGCGCTGCTTGCTGTACCGGTGGTGGCGGCGACGATTGTCCGGCCGGATGACGCCCAGCTGCAGTACACAGGCCGCATCGATTTCGCCCAGCCGCAAGCGCCGGTGCTGTCCTGGCCAGGCACCAGCATCGAAGGCAATTTCACGGGCGCCACCCTGGCGCTGAAGCTGAAGGACCAATACGGCAAGAACTACTTCAATGTCTTCATCGACGGCGATCTCGCGCATCCGAAAGTAGTGAAGGCGGAAGAAGGCAGCAAAACGTATGCCGTCGCGAGCAGGCTGCCGGCCGGCCAGCACCGCTTCCTGATCACCAAGCGTACCGAGGGCGAGGAGGGTGCTACCGTCTTCCAGGGTTTGGAGCTGGCGGACGGCGGCAAACTGCTGGCGCCGCCGCTGCGCAAGCAGCGCCACATTGAATTCTTCGGCGATTCGATCACCAGCGGCATGGGCAACGAAGCGCCGGACAATGGCCCGGACCATCTGCTGAACGAGAAGAACAACTTCATGTCCTACGCGTCCATCACGGCGCGCAATCTCGATGCCGAAGCCCACATCACTTCGCAAAGCGGCATTGGCGTGATGGTCAGCTGGTTCCCGTTCACCATGCCCGACTTCTACGACCAGGTGAACGCCGTCGGCAATAACGATTCGAAGTGGGACTTCAGCAGCTGGACGCCGGATGTGGTGGTCATCAACCTGATGCAGAACGACAAATGGCTGATCGACCGCGAAAAACGCCTGCAGCCGATCCCGGACGAAGCGCAACGCGTGCAGTCGTATAAGACTTTCGTGCAGAAAATCCGCGCCCTTTATCCGCGCGCCTACATCGTCTGCGCCCTGGGCAGCATGGACGCCACGAGTGCGGGTTCCAAATGGCCCGGCTATGTCCGCACCGCCGTCGAACAGATCCAGCGCGAACAGAACGACAAGCGCATCGACACGGTATTCTTCGACTTCACCGGCTTCCAGGGCCATCCCCGCGTCAAGCAGCACCAGGCCAATGCGGCGCGGCTGACGGCCTTTATCAAGGAGAAAGTGGGCTGGTAATGTTAGTGAGCTAACCGACCTTGCGCGGCAGCGCCCGCATAGTCGGGACATGGACTCACTGACTACACTGACATCGTCGAGTGTACTGCTTGGCCTCGCGGCGCTGGGCGGCTTGCTCATGGTCCTGATCCGGCTCGGGAAAAAGACCAATCCGCCGCACTGGCTCGCCATGGTGCACGGCTTCATCGCCGCTGCAGGCGTAACCTTGCTTTGCTACGTGGCGCTGTTTGCGCCGATCCCGGGCTAGGCGGGCATCGCGCTCCTGCTGCTCCTGCTTGCGGCGCTGATCGGCGTATGGATGAATCTCGGCTACCACATCAAAGGAAAGCTGCTTCCCAACTCCGTGATGATTGTGCACGCACTGGTGGCCGTCATAGGTTTCCTGCTGCTGCTGGCGGCGCTGTTCCTGCGATAGCCAGCCACGCACGGGCAGCGAGCGACAGATAGCGCCCGTTCCACACGTGCGCCACTTCCCATGGCACCTCCGGCTCGATCACACGCACCGCGTGCAGCCGCTCGTCGGACAATCGGTGCACGAACGGCTCCGGCAGCAGCGCCACGCCGATCCCGGCTGACGCCATCTCCACCAGCCAATCCCACTGCGCACTTTGTGCCGCGATCTGCGGCTGCACGCCGGCTTGTGCGAACGCTGCGCGCAATGTGCGGGTGAGGGCGAAGTCCTCGTTCAGCATCACCAGCGGCAGATCCTGCAGTTGCTTGAGCCGCACTGTGCGCGCATTGGCGCGGAAAGTGCCTTTGACGGCCATTGCCCACACCGGGTAACGCGCAACCGGTATCGTGGCCAGTTCCAGCGCCGACTCCGCCGGCAGCACGGTCAGACCCAGGTCCAGCTCATTGGCCGCCACCTGGCGTTCGATCGCCGGCCCGGGCGCTTCCACCAGGCGCACGGCGATGTCCGGATGGCGTTCGCGGAAGGCCTTCAGCACGGGCGTGAACAGAACATTGATCATCGGCGGCATGCCAAGTGTGAGTGTGCCGCGCTTGAGTGCCTGCAGGTCGCGCACTTCCAGCATCAGCTGGCGCTGTGTGGCCAGCATTTCCTCGCCGCGCTCGAAGACGATGCGGCCAATGTCGGTCAGAACCAGGTTCCGGCCGTCGCGCAGCAGCAGCGGCGCGTCCAGTTCCTCTTCCAGCTGGCGCACCATCTTGCTGATGGTGGACTGGGTCACGTGCAGGCGTTCCGCCGCCTGCGTGAAGCTGCTCAGGCGGGCGGTTTCGATGAAGTAGCGCAGGGATCTCAGATCCATGAATAATCCGACTGATAATTTGGAAGTTAAGTCATAAAACGAATATTTTGAGATTCTATACTGGGCTCATCGCATAAGAAATATGAGGCTTATCATGTATGGAGACCGTATCCGCCACAGCGCGCTGACGGCGAAAGTAATGAGCGCGCAGCAGGCTGCGCAACTGATCAAGAACGGCATGACCGTCGGCATGAGCGGATTCACCCGCGCCGGCGACGCCAAGGCTCTGCCGCAGGCGCTGATCGAACGGGCACGCAAGGAATCCCTGCGCCTGACGCTGATCACCGGCGCATCCCTCGGCAACGACAGCGACGGGCTGATGGCCAACGCCGGCCTGCTAGCACGTCGCCTGCCATTCCAGGCCGATGCCGCGCTGCGCCGCAAGATCAACACGGGCGAGGTGATGTTCATCGACCAGCACCTGTCCGAAACCGCCGAACAACTGCGCAGCGGGAGCCTCGCGCCGATCGACGTGGCCGTGATCGAAGCGGCAGCCATCACCGAGACCGGCGCCATTGTGCCGACCATGTCGGTCGGGAACAGTGCAAGTTTCGCCAGCCAGGCCAGGCAAATCATCGTTGAACTGAATCTGACGGCGCCGCTGGCGCTGGAAGGCCTGCACGACATCTACCTGCCGGCCAACCGCCCGCGCCGCGAACCCATCCCGCTGCTTGGCTCCGGCGACCGTATCGGCAGCACCGCCATCCAGATCGACCCTTCGCGCATTGCCGCCATCGTCATCACGGAACATATGGATAGCCCGTCCAACGCCGGCGCGCCAGATGCTGAAACGGACGCCATCGCCGGCCACGTGATCACTTTCCTGGAAGGCGAGGTGAAGGCCGGGCGGCTGACGGAAGAACTGCTGCCCCTGCAGGCCGGCATCGGCACCATCGCCAACGCGGTGCTGCATGGCCTGACGAAATCCTCCTTCCGCAACCTGACGATGTTCTCTGAAGTGCTGCAGGATAGCGCCATCGAGCTGCTCGACTCCGGCCAGCTGGCACTGGCTTCCGCTTCCTCGATCACGCTGTCGGCGCGCGTTCACGAGCGCTTCCTGCGCGACATCGAGCGCTATCGCCACAAGATTGTGCTGCGTCCGCAGGAAATCAGCAATCATCCGGAAGTGGTACGCCGCCTTGGCATCATTGCACTGAATACGGCGCTGGAATTCGACTTGTACGGCAATGTGAATTCCACCCACGTGGGCGGCACGCGCATGATGAACGGCATCGGCGGCTCAGGCGACTTTGCGCGCAACGCGCACCTGTCCATCTTCGTCAGCAAGTCAGAGGCGAAGGATGGAGCGATTTCCAGCGTGGTGCCGATGGTGGCGCACGTGGACCATACCGAGCATGACGTGGATATCCTGGTAACGGAATGGGGCCTGGCCGACCTGCGCGGACTGGCGCCGCGCGAACGTGCACCGCTGATCATCGACAATTGCGCGCATCCGGACTACCGCCAGCAGCTGCGCGCTTACTTTGAAGAGGCTTTACTCCGCGGCGGACATACGCCGCACGTGCTGGAGAAGGCGCTGTCCTGGCACAGCCGCTACGACGAGCTGAAGACCATGCGCGCCTGAGCCCCGCACGTGCAAGGCGCGCCGGCGCTGCTAGCCCTCGCTGCGCAGCGCCGAGATAGGATCCAGTGCCGCGGCCTGGCGCGCAGGGTAGACGCCAAAGGCGAGCCCGACCGCCACACACAGCAACACCGCGAATAACAAGCTTAGCGGCGACCATGCCACCGACCATCCGGCCAGCCCGGCGATGGTATAGGCCACTACCGCGCCAAGCGCCATGCCAAGCGCGGCGCCGCTGACTGCGATGACCAGTGCTTCGGCCAGGAATTGTTCCACCACGTCCCGCCGGCGCGCTCCCAGTGCGCGCTTCAAGCCGATTTCCCGGCGGCGCTCCAGCACATTGGCCAGCATGATGTTCATGATGCCTATGCCGCCTACCAGCAGGGACACTGCGGCAATCGAACTCATGACGATGGTGAAAATGCGCTGCGTCTGCTGGTTCTGGCGGTACAAGCCCATCGGTACAATCAGGTTGGTATCGTCGATGCCGCCGTGGCGCTGGCTGATCAGGGCCTGCAGCACGCGCGCCGCGCTGTCCGGTGCGACCTTGCCGTCCAGCCGCACGCTGATGCCGTCGACTTCGTCAGCGATGCGCTTGAAGCTGAAGCGTCCCCGTCCGGTTTCCCAGGGCACGAACAGGCGCTCATCGTCCAGCCCAAGCTTCACACCTTCAAACTCAGCCTTGCTTGGCGTACGGTCAGCCAGTACGCCGATGACCTCCAACCAGACATGGTTAAGCTTGACGCGCTGGCCGAGTGCCGGCGCAGGGCCGAACAGGGTACGAGCCAGGCGCGCGCCCAGCACGCATACCGGCGCCAGCGTGGCGCCATCGGCCGGCGTCAGCCAGCGGCCGGCCTGCAAGGCCAGGCCGCCGTGCCCGGCGTAGCCGGGGGACACCGCAAAGGCTCGTCCACTCATTACTTGCTCGCCGACCACCAACTGGTCGACCTTGATTTCCTTTTTCAGCGCTACGGACTGAGCCCCAGGTACCACCGACAGCGCTGCCTCGCCGTCTGCGGCGGATAATCCCAGCGAGCGCGTGCGGACTTCCTTCAACTGCTCGGCTTCAGCGCCCTTGCTCTCGACCAACACATTGTTCAGGCCCAGTTCGGCCACGAGCCGCAGCGCTTCCCGCCTGCTGCCTTCGCCTACAGCCAGCATGGCGACGATGGCGCCGACGCCAAAGATCATGCCCAGCAGGGTCAGGCCGGTTCGCAGCTTGCGCCGCCGCAACTCTGCGACGGCTTCCCTCAATAGTGCCCGATTCATGTTTTCTTGTCCGCCGGCGGCAGCAGCACAACGCGTGCGCCGGCTTCCAGGCCTGTCTTGATTTCACTGCGCACCGGGCCGCGCAGGCCCAGCTCGATCTTGTGTTTGACCGGACGGCCTGCGTCGTCTGTGTACACGGCATAAGCGGAACCCTCCTGCACCAGCGCTATGTTCGGCACCGTCAGCGCCGAGGAGCGGGCGATCAGCCGCACTGTGCCATGCAGCGCCTGGCCCGGCTTCAGGCCAAGGCGGTGCGCCGCATCCGTGCTGATGGCGGCCTCAAAATTGCTGTATTTCACTGGCGACTCGGATGAGATGGCGCTGGCACTGCTGCCTACCCGGGTCACGACCAGGTCCAGTTCGGTTCCGGTGCCGGCCAGGCGCACCCGGACCGGCAAGCCCGGCTTGAGTCCGTAGGTCTGTCCCTCTGCGACGCTGAAGTGTGCTACCAGTTGATCGAGATCGGGCAGCGATCCAAATTCCTCGCCGGCCATCTGGTTGGCGCCGACCTGTGGCTTGCTGCCATCCCAGCGCGCTGCCAGCAGAAAGACGCCGTCGTGGGGCGCCACGAGTTCCAGCGATTGCAGGCTCTGGCGTTTTTGCGCCGCAGTCTGGGTCACGCTGTCGCGTTGGGAGCGCAGCACTGCTTCCTGCGCCGCCGTTCCCGCTTGGGCCTGGCCGACCTTCCAATCCAGGTAGCCGCGCTTTTTGGTCAGGAAACCTACGTCAGCCAACGCATCCAGGATGACGTTGCGGGAAAATATGCTCAGATCGACGTTGGCATAACGCTGGCTCAGGCTGAGGTCGTCCTCGACCTTGGCGCGCTCGCCGGCCAGGGTGCCGCGGTCGACGGCTGCGCTTTGGCTGCTGGCCTGCTCGGCCAGAGTCTTGCGCAATAGTTCATATTCCGCCTGTGACAGTTCCATGCGTGCCTGCGGCGCATCGAAGCGGGCTACCACCTGGCCTTTCTGCACGCTGCTGC
This sequence comes from Pseudoduganella sp. UC29_106, assembly GCF_044055365.1. Classification (NCBI taxonomy): domain Bacteria; kingdom Pseudomonadati; phylum Pseudomonadota; class Betaproteobacteria; order Burkholderiales; family Oxalobacteraceae; genus Pseudoduganella; species Pseudoduganella sp. UC29_106. The sequence goes on from NZ_CP171977.1 coordinate 2,581,397, forward strand.
CGTCGGCCACCATGTCCACCAGCACACGGCTGCTCCAGCCGCTGCCGGGCACTGTCAGCGGCGTGTTGGCGGCGGCCTTGATTTCGCCGTCGGCTTCCAGGGTTTCACTCCACGCCCGTACCGCCAGGGTTTCGCTGGCGCCGGCTGCTTCCGACGGCCCGCTATTGCAAGCGGCAAGCAGGGCTGCCGTGACGCCCAGCGGCGCGGCCAGCACGGCGGCAGTGGCCGCGCCAGCGGCCCGTTTACTGAAGGGGGACATTGTCTGTTTCATCGCTAGGTTGGATTGCGCAGCAGTTCCACCTGTACGGCCGCGCCGGGCTTGAGGTCTTTGGGAGGCGCGTCGAACTGAAGCCTGATGTCCCGCACCACGCCCGATTGCGCTGCCGATTTGCTGTGGAAGGCGTTCCCCAGGGCGCTGACCCGCGCCGGCAGCGATTGGCGCACGCCAGCCATCGTGACGCGCGCCGCCTGGCCTGGCTGCACGGCGGAGGCCTGCGCTTCCGGCACTTTCGCATCGACGCACAACTGGTCTGCATCGGCCAGTGTCGCCACCGACATGCCCATCCACACCTGGCTGCCGGTACTGAATTTCCCGCCATTGAAATTGTTGCGGTACAGTACCAGTCCCCGGTAAGGAGCCACCACGGTCAGGGCAGCCTGTCCCTTGAGCAGGGCCGCGATCTGCGCCCGCAATTGCGAGACTTCGGCCTGCAGCCCGGCGCGTTCGGCCTGACGGGCGCGCTGCTGGGAGGCGTACTGGCTTTGCATCAGATCGGCAAGCTGCGCCTTCTCGGTGCGTTCGATCACCAGCTTGTCGTAATCGACGCGGCGTATCAACTCTTTGGGCTGGCTGGCCTTGCGTTCGGCTTTCTCTGCGTTGCTGAGCGCCTCAGCCTGCGCCAGCGCTCCCGAACGCTCGGCCTCAGCCTGGACCAGCAGCATTTTTTCCAGGGCGCGCTCACGCTCCCTGAGCGTGCTTTGCTGCATCAGCAACTGGTTCCGGACCTCTTCCGATTCGAAAACGGCGATGGGCTGGCCGGCCTCCACCATCATGCCTTCGGGTGCGAGGCTCGCCAGCTTGTATTGCCACACAAAAGGGATGGTAGGCGGCGCGACAGGCATGGTGTGGCGCGAAGTTATCTCGCCTTCCACGGTGAGCGCGGCAGCGGCCGCAGGGGCTGATTGAGCGGACGCCTGGCCGCGCCCGGTGGCAATGGCTCGATCAGGACACTCATGCCCGCTACCAGCGGCAAACTATGATGTTCGGGCAGGTCTATCCTGACCCGGAAATACCGCCCCAGGCCCCAACGCGGCCGGGCTTCCGGCGCATTGGTGATGGTGGCCACTTTGCCGTTCAGTGCGACTCCCGGCAGAGCGTCGAAACCGAGGCGGACAGTTTGCTGCTCGTTCAGGTAAGGGCGGTCTGCTTCCAGCACCCAGGCTGTGACGCCCATCTGGCCGCCACCCAGGACCGAGCCGGCGACATTGCCCGGCCAGGCCGTGGCTCCTTCTTCCAGACGCTCGCCATTGAATGGACTGTAGCCATGCACGACGACGCCGTCGCGTGTGGCGCGCACTTCCGCCTGCGCCAGTTGGGCGCTCTGGAACGCTGTGTTGATCTGCTGTTTCTTTACTTCGAGCTCGCCATCCTCCTTGCGGCGCACCACGGCTTCGCGAGCGTTCTGCAGGCTATCCTGCTTGATGGCGAAATCGCGTGTAGCGCGGTCCAGTTCAGCCTGATAACGGTCGAAATTCAGGGGCGATACCTGCTGCCTGGGCAGGGCCGCATCGACTTTGGCCTTGTCCAGCGCAGCCTTGGCGGTGATCAGCGCCTTTTCAGCCTCCACCGCAGCGACTTCCAGACTGGCAGTCTCGCTTTCGGCACGCGCGCGAGTCCGCTCCAGTTCCGCCTTCAGGCGGTCAACATTGGCGGCGCCGGCAACTTCGATCCGCAGGACGACGTCGCCCGCCTTCACCAGGCTGCCGTCGGCAGGAAAGTTACGCAGTACCACGGGCGAACTGTTCGACGGCGGTACAAAGATGGTTTGCGTGTCCAGTGCTTCAACTTCGCCGGTAAGCAGTACGGGCCGCGGCACGGTGGTTTCTGCGCTGGCGGCTGGCGCCTGGGTTGCAGGCGGTTGGACGACACTGTCGGCATGGGTGACAGCGCTGGCGATCAACAATGCAAGCAATGGCGCCGTGCAGAGTATAGCGACGGTCGGATGCTTCATGGCTGGGCGGCGGCAATGCGGCCGTCACGCAAATGAATGGTGCGCTGTGCGCTGGCGGCTATCGCCGGATCATGGGTTACCAGAACCAGTGTCTGGCCTGCGGCGTGCAATTCACGCAGCAGGTTCATCACGTCGGCGGCGCTGCTGGAATCGAGATTGCCGGTGGGTTCGTCCGCCAGCAGCAGGGCAGGCTGGTTCAGCAGCGCGCGGGCAATGGCGGCACGCTGTAATTGTCCGCCGGACAATTGGCTAGGAAGGTGATCGAGGCGCTGCCCCAGGCCGATGCGTTCGAGTAGCTCGCGCGCGCGGTCGGGCGCAAGTGCGTCAGCCTGGCGGGCGTAGCGCTGCGGCAGCAATACGTTTTCGAGAACCGTCAGGCGCGGCAACAGGTGGAATGATTGGAACACGAAGCCGATGCGGCGGTTGCGCACGTCGGACGCGGCGTCATCGTCCAGTGCACTGATTTCGTCCTGTGCCAGGCGATAGCGGCCGCTATCGGGACGATCCGATCCGCCCAGCACATTGAGCAGCGTGGATTTGCCGGAACCGGAAGGCCCCATGACCGCGATGAACTCGCCTTGCGCAATGTGCAGGTCGATGCCGTCCAGCGCATGGATGTCGCTGCCGCCTTGCCGGTAAGTCTTCGAATGCCACTGAGCTCTATCATGCTCAGCAGTATTTGGGTTGATTATCAGTTTGTCAATTATGAAAACTGCCACTTAGGGTATTGTTTTTTGGTAATACCAAGGGTCGGTTGACAATGAGCTCATCTCCGCTTACGTTGGAGGCCCTCCATTAACTCATCGTACAACCCATGAAAGCTCTCGTCGCCGCTTCCTTAGCCCTGGCCTGTTTCTGCGCCCAGGCCGCGCAGTTCAACGTGCTGGTGTTTTCGAAGACGGGCGGCTGGCATCACGAGTCGATACCGGCGGGCGTGGAAGCGATCCGGGACCTGGGCAAGCTGCACGATTTCACGGTGTTCTGGACCGAGGATCCGAACCGCGTGTTCAACGACAAGGAGCTGTCCAAATACCAGGCCGTGGTCTTCCTGCTGACCACCGGCGACATCCTGAACGCCGATCAGAAGTCGGCGTTCGAGCGCTTCATCAAGGCGGGCGGCGGTTATGTCGGCGTGCACAGCGCGTCGGATACGGAATACCAATGGCAGTGGTACACGAAGCTGGTGGGCCACATGTTCTACGTTCATCCGACCATCCAGACCGCCGTGCTCAAAGTCGAGGACCGCAACTTCCCCGGCATGGAGCGCTGGGCGCCGCGCAACCTGGTCACCGAGGAGTGGTACGAATTCCTCCCTGCGACGTCGAACCAGCTGAAATACCTGCTGACCGTCGACGAGTCCACCTACAAGCCGGAGACCAACTGGCCCGGCAAGCCCGCCAAGGGCATGGGCAAGTTCCACCCGATCAGCTGGTACCAGAGCTACGACAACGGCCGTTCCTTCTACACCGCCCTCGGCCACCTCCCGGCCACCTACAGCGATCCCGTTTTCCGCCACCACCTGTATGGCGGCATCTACTGGGCCGCCACCGGCAAGGGCTTCAAGGCGGATTAAGTTCAGTACCAGCCGGAGACTTTGGCAAACAGCCCGGCGATCATGCAGGTATTGCCCAGCAGCGCGGCCATCAGCCATCGCGTGGAGATGGCGTGTTCCTTGCGCAAGGCTTCGAGGCCCTGGTCTGTGTGTTGCCGTAGGGCCACCAGCTCTTGATGGACGAGTTCAGTGGCATGCAGGCAGACCTGCTGCGACTTTTCCGTCGCCGCCAGGCATTCCCGCCGCGCCTGTTCCGTGGCCTCCAGGCATTCCCGCCGCGTCCGCTCGATAGCTTCCATGCAGTCTTGCCGCAACTGGTCGATTGCCTGCATACAGTCATGCAGACCTGTGTCGATCTTGTTCTCAAGACGGTCTATGTCTTCGCGAATTGTTTCCACAAAAGTCTCAACCTTTGCCAGCCGAATTTCATCGTTCATAGCCGCCTCCCGCGCAGATTGGTCAACTTTGCGGCAGATCGGCTTGGGTGGTGTTGAGCTTGGACAGGGGCGCGGGGGAAAAGTTCCCCGTGAGGCGGGCCATGCAGACGAGGCAGAGCAGGGAGAAGAGGGCAGCGCTGGCGAGGGTGAGCTGGTAGTTGTGGCCGGACAGGTCGAGCACCGGTCCCTGGACGGTGCTGACGGCGATGGTGGCGAAGGCGACGGTGATGTCCTTGCTGGCATTGAAGCGCACGAAGTCGCGCCGGGGGAACAGGGCAATCGGCATCGAGGACGCGGCCGTGAAATAGGCGCCGGATATGATCACGTGCGCCAGGAAGAAATAGCGGAAGCCATCCGCATCCTGCACAAGCGCGAATCCGCCGGCCGCAATCAGGCAATAGGCGCCCATCAGCGCGGCTGACACGCGCACGGCCCCGAAGCGGTCCACCAGCCAGCCGACGCCGAAAGCCGACGCGATCGAGACTGCATAAGCGCTGGCGGTCAGCGAACCCAGTTCGCGCAAGGAGATGCCAAGATCCTGCGCATAGCTCTGCGAGAAAGTGTTGAAGGGACTGAAGGTCACGGCCGCCAGCATGAACATCGCGCACTTCCACAGAAAGCTGCCTTCCAGGCGCGGCCAGCTGGCGTGGAAGGGCGGCGTGGCGGGCGCCTGTTCGTCCTCCAGCGGACGCTCGCGCGTGATGAGGCACATCAGCGGCAGCGCCAGTCCGAAGATCAGCGCAATGGCCAGCAGGATCTCGAACAGGTAAGCATCCGTCAGCGCGAACACGGAGGTATTGAATCCGATCGCCACGCTCAGGCCGACGATGCGGAACACGGCATAGAAGCGGCCCACGAAGCCGCGCGGGATCACATCGTTCACCAGGCCGTTATACAGGGCCGTGGTGGTAATGGCGGCACAATCGAAAACAGTCCAGAACAGGCAGAACCAGCCTATGCCCAGCGCCGTCAGGCCAGGCGACCAGCGGCCCAGCGCGTGATGCGTCAACTGGGCCAGCGCGGGCGAGAAGGCCACGCACACCATGGCGGCGGCGCCCAGCAGCGACGTCGCCAGCAGGAAGGGGCGGCGCCGACCCCAGCGGCTGCGGAAATGGTCGGAGTAATAGCCGATGCGCGGAACAACGAAAACGCTGATGATGGCCGGCAGCGTGGAAAGCAGCAGCGAGATCGTCGTGTCCGACGCGCCATAGCGCCGCAGCACAACGAGCCCGGTCGGCAGTGCCCAGCGCTCGCGCATGGCGATGCCAAGCTCGCCGATCAGCAGCCCGCACACGACTGCCGCCAGCCCCCAGGCGCTGAAACGCAGAAGTGTGCCGGCGTGCCGCATATTGTCAGGCGCGGACGGGGCCCGTGGAATTGCGCACCACCAGCTCCACCGGGAAAGCAATCTTCACGGCGCCGGCTTCGCGGCCCTGGATCAGTTCCACAACTTCGCTGACCGCCCGCGTGGCCATCGCGTGGAAAGGCTGGCGCATGGTCGTTAGAGTAGGGTAGACGTAGCTGGAGGTGGGAATGTCATCGAAGCCGACCACCGAAATATCCTCCGGCACTTTCAGGCCCTTGCTGTTGATGGCGTCCATCGCGCCAAAGGCCATTTCATCATTGGCGGCAAAGATGGCGGTGGGCGGCTGTTCGAGAGCCAGCAGCTTTTCGGCGGCAGAGAAGCCGCCCGGTTGCACGAAGGCGCCGTTGACCATCAGCGACGGATCGGCGCTCAGTCCCGCGCCCTGCAGCGCATCCAGATAGCCGCGTTCACGCTCGCCGCTCTGGCCCGTGCCGGGATTCCCTGCAATGAATGCGATGCGGCGGTGGCCGAGCGAAATCAGGTGTTCGACGGCGATACGCGCGCCAATGCGGTTTTCCGGCACCACTATCGGCATGTCGAACTGTTTGGCGTCGAAGCAGACCAGCACGGAGCTAAGCTTTTGCTGCTCCAGGTTTTTCAGGAAGCTGTCCTCCGCGGTCGGCATCACGACCACCAGGCCGTCGCACAGCTTGGTCAGCATCTCGCAGGTTTCGATGCGGCCCGGACTATCGAAGCGTTCGGCATTGAAGACCAGCATATCGTAGCCCTGGCTGCGGGCCTCGTCGCCGATGGCGCGGATGATCTCGTGCAGCACGACCGGGCCATAGCTGTTGACGAAGACGCCAATCAGGTTGCTCTTGTCGCCACGCATGCGGCGGGCGAGCTTATCCGGGGTGTAGTTCAGTTGCGCGGCAGCGGCCAGGATTCGGGCGCGCGCTTCTTCCGAAACATAGCCGACCCCGCGGATCGCGCGCGAGGCCGTAATGGGAGCGACGCCGGCGATCTTGGCCACCTCGCTGAGTTTGCTCGTCTTGCGCATATTGGTGATTATTTCACTTTGGAATGTGGTCACGATACCACATATCCGGTAGCCGATTGCATCTATTTTGTCAGCAAAATCAGACACTTAACTTGTGGTTTCGCTCATGTTGCTGATCATTTTGTGTGTGGAGATAGTATGTGGTAACGTGGTCATATGCCTGTTGTATGATGAGTTAGGCATGCAAACTATTAGATAAAAAACATCACGGAGACCAAATGAGAAGAAGATTCTTGCTACCGTCTTGCCGCTCGCACTGGCTGCGGCCTACGGAAACAATGCCGCCGCGCAGTCCGCAGCAGCCGCCGATTCGCCGGGCGCCGCCGCGCCGGCAGCAGCGGACGGCCAGGCCGCCGAAGCGCAGGCCGAAGCATCCAATACCGTGGTTGTCACGGGCTTCCGTTCCAGCTTGCAGAAAGCGCTGAACCTGAAGCAGCAGGCCATCGGCGTGCGTGATTCCATCGTAGCGGAAGACATCGGCAAATTCCCTGAATCGAACGTGGCTGAATCGCTGCAGCGCGTGCCGGGCGTGATCCTGAACCGCGACGAAAGCTCCGCCGAAGGCCAGCGCATCTCGATCCGCGGCCTGCCGACCGAGTATTCGGTAACCACGCTGAACGGCGCGCCGGTCAACACCACGTCCACCTCCACCATCGGCAGCGCGGCGCGCGGCTTCAACTACGACGTGTTCGCGTCCGAACTGTTCGGCCGCGTGGACTTCTACAAATCGCCGCTGGCTGAACTGAGCGAGGGCGGCCTGGGCGGCGTGGTGGACCTGCAATCGCCGCGTCCCTTCGACAATCCGAAGCGCACCGTGCGTTACGCGGTCAGCGGCTCCTACAACACGACCTCGGAAAAGGTCGATCCGTCCGGCTTCGCGCTGTTCTCCAATACCTGGGGCAACTGGGGCTTCCTGATCGGCGGCTCGCATTCGAAGTCCGTCAATAACCGCTCCGGCTTTGAAGCGACCGGCGGCTATAACAGCTCCTTCAACGGCAGCAAGAGCCCGGTGCAGGGCAACTTTGCGCTCGCGCTCGATTACGCCGACCCGCGCGCCAACCTGTCCGGCTATACCCGCGACCAGATCGATAATGCCTGGCTGCCGCGTATCTACCGCTTCTATGGCTCGTCCAACGAACGCCAGCGCGACGGCCTGGTTTCGTCCGTGCAGTTTAAGAACGGCAACTTCGACTTCAGCCTGGATGGCATGTATTCCAAGCTGCAGAACTCGCGCGATGAGCTGTATTACGGCATCCTGGTCCGCAACAGCAAGACCACCGACCGCAATGCAGCTGCAGGCCAGGCGGGCCACAGCGGCTTCGTGCCGCTGAACGTGAAGATCGATCCGGCCACCAACCTGCTCACCGGCACTTTCGGCAACACGTCCTACAGCAGCGGCGTGACCTATACCGAAGACGAGACCAAGTTCGGCTACATCGCCGCCAACGGCAAGTGGACGCCATCGCGCGATTTCTCGCTGACCGGCCAGCTGAGCGCCAACAACAGCAAGGCCACCAGCTACCAGGACACCCTGTCCGGCCAGATCTTTGGCGTGGATTCGACCATCGATTACGGCAGCGACCACGTATACCCGTCGATGTCCTCGCCGATCGACTACACCAACCCGGCCAACTTCTCCGGCTTCGGCATCGGCACCGGCTGGACCCGCGAGACCGACAAGGGCCGCCAGGGCCGCGTGGTGGCGGACTGGGATTACGGCCTGTGGGGCGAATGGAAGGGCCACCTGAAGGCAGGCCTGGTGTATGTGGACACCACCAAGGGCGTCAACAAGCGCAATGCCACGACGGACATGACCACCAAGCTGAATCAGCTGGGCAATGCAGGCCTGCGCGCCGGCATGACGGCCGATCTGCCGATCAGCAACCTGGATATGGGCGCCGGCTGGCCGCACCGCTTCGGCACCTTCACCCGCGACTACACCTACAGCACCTTCGACCCGCTGGCCTTCAACACCGCAGCCACCTTCACGCCGGCGCAGAGCTTCACCGCCGAAGAAAAGGTGAAGACGGCCTTCATCCAGTCCGACTTCAAGGGCGAAGTGGCGGGCCACGGCCTGCGCCTGAATGCGGGCGTGCGTTACTCGAAGACCGAAACCGATATCGACAACTTCAAGCGCACCGGCACGGGTAACACCTATCTGCCGAACTCCGAAGGCGGTGAATACAGCAATGTGCTGCCTGCCGTCAGCGGCGCCTTCGATGTGACGGAAGACCTGATGTGGCGCGCTTCCTACGGCAAGACCATCAGCCGCGCTTCGCTGTCCATCATCGCCGCGCAGACTGTGATTCCGAACCCCTTCGACAATACCGCCACCGCCGGCAATCCGAGCCTGCGTCCGCAGCAGTCGAAGAACTTCGACACCAGCCTTGAATGGTACTTCCAGCCAGGCAGCCTGCTGTCCGCCGGCTACTTCCGCAAGAAGCTGACCGACGCCACCGTGGCAAGCACCACCCAGACCACCTTTGGCGCCCTGGGTCTGCCGGATACCGCGCTGGGCGCAATCTTCTACGGCTCGAACGGCAAGGTCGATCCGAACCTGCCAATGACGCTGCGCACCTATGGCAACGCGGGCGAGCAAATCCTGAAGGGCTATGAGCTGGCTTACCAGCAAGCCTTCACCTTCCTGCCGGAGCCGTTCAAGGGCATGGGCGCGCTGGCCAGCTTCACCCATATCGATCCGTTCAACAGCCAGAAGTGGATCACCAACGCCGGCAAGGAAATCGAAGTCAACTCGGTACCGAAGTTCGCATACAGCCTGACCACCTACTACGAGAACAGCAAGGTGGCGATGCGCCTGTCCTGGAACTACAAGGGCCGTTCGCTGCACGGCGACAATCCGAAGAACAACGGCGATGACCTGATCCGCTGGCGCGCGGCCCGCGGCTACCTGGATGCCAACTTCACCTACAAGCTGAATGAGAACCTGGAGTTCCGCGTCGATGCGATGAATCTGTCGAACACGCTGTCCTACGACTACTTCGAAGACGCCACCGGGAAGTATGGCAGCGGCAAGGATACCCGCATGGACTATGCGAAGTACGACGGCCGCACCATCAAGTTCGGCATCCGCGGCAAGCTCTGATCGGATCATTCATGACGAGACGTCTTTGCTTGAAACTCGCATTGGCCGGTCTCGCCGCCCTCGCGACGGGCTGCAGCACGCAGCCTGCCGCACCGGCGGCCGATACGCGGGCCCAGGTGCTGTCTACCCTGGAACGCGCCAACAACTACTGGCAGCGTAACAACGCACCGGAAAAGTGGGCGTTCTGGGATGTGGCGGCCTATCACACAGGGAATATGGCGGCCTACGGGCTGACCGGCAATGAAAGCTGGCGCGCCTATTCCACGGCCTGGGCGAACCACAATCAGTGGATGGGCGCGAAATCGAACGTGAAAGCCAGCTGGAAGTACCAGTATGGCGAAACGGACGATCACGTGTTGTTCGGCGACTGGCAGATCTGCTTCCAGACCTATGTGGACCTCTACAACCTGGACCCGGCGAAGGACCCGCGCAAGATCGCCCGCGCCCGCGAGGTGATCGAGTATGAAATGAGTACGCCCAACAGCGATTACTGGTGGTGGGCCGATGGCCTGTACATGGTGATGCCGGTGATGACGAAGTTGTACAAGGTCACCGGCGAGCGCCGCTACCTGGACAAGCTGCAGGAGTACTTCAGCTATGCGGACAAGCTGATGTACGACAGCGAAGCGGGGCTATACTACCGCGATGCCAAATACATCTTCCCGAAGCACAAGGCGGCCAATGGCGGCAAGGACTTCTGGGCCCGCGGCGATGGCTGGGTATTCGCGGGCATCGCGCGCGTGCTGGCCGACCTGCCGCAGGACCATCCTTCGCGTCCTCTGTTCGTGGAGCGCTTCAAGCGCATGGCCGCCGTGCTGAAACCGGTGCAGCAGCCGGAGGGCTACTGGACCCGCAGCATTCTCGACCCGGCCCAGGCGCCCGGTCCGGAAAGCAGCGGCACGGCTTTCTTCACCTACGCCTACCTGTGGGGCATGAATAACGGCTATCTGGACAAGGCCGAATATGCTCCGGTGGTCGCGCGCAGCTGGCATTTCCTCAGCAAGGTCGCCCTGCAGCCGGATGGCAAGCTGGGGTACGTGCAGCCGATCGGCGAGCGCGCGATTCCGGGCCAGATCGTGGACCAGAATTCGACCGCGCCGTTTGGCGTGGGCGCTTTCCTGCTCGCGGCCACCGAGATGGCGCGCTACCTGCAATGAGGACACGCCGGCTCTTCATCGCGGGCGCCGCAGCGGCCTTTGCTGCGGCGGCGCTGGCGACGGGCGTGGCGACGGCCGCGCAGCCGCACCTGGTCGATATCGCGCCGGCGTGGGCGGCCAATTCCGTCAACGCCGTCCCGTTCCGCAAGAACTCCCTGGTCACGGAAGGCGGCTGGCAGTACGCCGCCTTTTACGACCAGGACCATTATGTGGTGCTGGCGAAGCGCAAGTCCGGCGCCGCGCAGTGGGAAATCCACCGCACGCCATACCAGGGCAATGCGCGTGACGCCCATAACGCCATCAGCATCATGGCCGACGGCGCCGGCTTTCTGCACGTGGCCTGGGACCATCACAATTCGCCGCTGCGTTATGCGCGCAGCGTGTCGCCCGGATCGCTGGAGCTGGGCGCACCGCAGGCGATGACGGGCAGCGAAGAAGGGCGCGTGACCTATCCCGAATTCCACCGCCTGCCCGCTGGCGGCCTGCTGTTCCTTTACCGAGACGGCGGATCGGGCAACGGCAACCTGGTCGTCAACCGCTACGAGGGCGGCAAATGGCGCCGCCTGCATGGCAACCTGATCGACGGCGAAGGCCAGCGCAACGCCTACTGGCAAGCCTTCGTGGACGGGCAGGGCACGATCCACGTTTCCTGGGTCTGGCGCGAATCGCCGGACGTGGCCAGCAACCATGACCTTTGCTACGCCCGTTCGCGCGACGGCGGCAAGACGTGGGAGCGCTCGGACGGCAAGCCTTATGCGCTGCCCATCACGGCGGCCAGCGCCGAATACGCGGCCCGCGTGCCGCAGAAGCATGAACTGATCAACCAGACGTCGATGTCCGCTGACGTGCAGGGCCGGCCCTATATCGCGACCTACTGGCGCGACGATGGCGGCGCCGTGCCGCAGTACCGCATCGTCTATCTGGGCGACAAGGGCTGGGCGACGGCCACGCTCGACTTCCGCAAGACGCCGTTCAAATTGGGCGGCGGCGGCACCAAGAAAATCCCGATTGCGCGTCCGCAGATCCTGGCCGCGCGGGCAGGAGGCGGGCCCGGACTGCTGGTCTTCCGCGACGAAGAGCGCGGCAGCAAAGTCTCGGTCGTCATGCTGCGCGACCTGGCGAAGCGCGACTGGCGGGTGAGCGACCTGACCACCACGTCCGTCGGCGACTGGGAGCCCAGCTACGATACGGAATTGTGGCGCACGAAAGGAGAGCTGAACCTGTTCGTGCAACCGGTGACGCAGGTGGATGGCGAAAAGCTCGGCGCAACGCCGCCGCAAATGGTGCGGGTGCTGGAATGGCGGCCGGACTGAGATATAATGCGCGCCATGAACGATACTACCGAACGCCCAGCGCTGCCCGACCGCCTGTCGGTCGATCCGAGCAGCAAATACCATGTCCGCGCCGTGCTTGAGCACGCGATCGGCATCCGTTTCAACGACAAAGAGCGCACCGATGTAGAGGAATACTGCATCAGTGAAGGCTGGATCAAGGTCGCCGCAGGCAAGTCCCTTGACCGCAAAGGCCGCCCGATGCTGATCCAGCTGAAGGGTAAGGTCGAAGTCTACTACGTCTGATTCACTGCAGTTTCTGCAACAGCGCGCGCGCTTCGTCCGCCTGGGCGAAGCGCGTGTCGCCGGACATCAGCTGTTGCAGTTCCTTGCGCGCACCCGCCTTGTCGCCGGTCCTGAATAGGCCGACCGCCATGTGATAGCGGATATCGCGCGCCTGCGGCGCCTGGATGCTGGCCTTCTGCAGGATCTGCACCCCGCGCGCCGCGTCTCCCTTCTCAACCAGAATCCATCCCAGCGTATCCATCACCACGGGCTGTTCGCCTGCCACGCGGTAGGCTTCTTCCGCGATGGGCAGCGCACGCTCGTCGCCTGCCTGCTGGTAGGCCCAGGCCAGGTCGTTCAGCGCCGTCACATTTTTCGGTTCGCGCTGCAGGGTGAGATTCAGGTGCTCTGCGGCCTGGCGGTACTGCCTGTCCGCCAACAGCGTCTCGCCCTTGTAGAGCTGCGCGCGCACATCATCCGGATGTGCGGACAGCCATTGCGCCAGCGTGCGGGCCGCATCCTGCTGCCGCCCGGCGGCACGCATCGCATTGACGCACTTGATCATCAGCTCCGTGGACTTCGTGAGCGCATACGCCTTCTCGTAGGAAGCCAGCGCCAGTGCCGGTTTGTTCTGCGAAATCAGGATGTCGCCTTCCAGCTGGTAGCCGGCGGATGCCTTCGGATAGTTGCGCTGCAGGCGGGATGCCGTCATCAGCGCCAGTTCGTGCGAACCGCGGCGCACATACAGCTCCGCCTGCGCCAGCTGGGCCGCGGGGAAATCGGGCTGCATGGCCAGCACGGTTTTCAGTGTGTCTTCGGCGGCGAGATGCTTGCCCATCACGATCTGCAGCGCTGCGACCTGCATCTGCGCGTTGGCCGAACGGGGCAGGGCGACGGCCAGCTTCTTGTAGCTTTCCAGCGCTTCGGAGCGCTCGCCATTGGCCAGCTGGCTCTTGCCCAGCAAGTCCAGCAGGTCCGGATTTTCCGGGTGGGCCAGCTGGATCTTGCGCGCCAGCGTCAGCGCCTTCTGCTTGTCGCCCGTCACCAGGTACTGGGTGATCAGGCGCACGGTCGGCGCCACGGCGTCCGGCGCGGCCGCTACCGCTTTTTCCAGCCATTGCGTGGATTCCGCTACCTTGCCGTCGGCGGATGCCAGCGCCGCCAGCGCGGTCATGGCATCCGTGTGGGACTTGTTCTTTTCCAGGAACGACGTCAGGCGTGCGCGCGCCGCTTCCGGCTTTTTCGCCGTGATGTCCATCTGCGCCAGGGCGGCGGCAGCAGAGAACTGGGAAGGCTGCAGCTGCAGGGCTTTTTCAAAGCTCCTGCGCGCAAGGTCCGTTTTTTCCTGTGCCCGATAGACCATGCCTTTCAACTCCTGGACCACGGCATTCTGCGGCTGCGCGCGTTCCATGTCCTCGGCCGCAGCGAGCGCGCGCTCGTAATGGCCCAGCCCAAGCTCGGTGCGTACCAGCGCGATGCCGGCATAGGGCGACTTCGTATCCAGTTGCGCCGCGTTCCGCAGATCTTCGATCGCCTGGGCGTGCTCGCCCTTGCCAAGCTTGCTCAGGCCGAGCGAGGTGCGCAGGTTTGCCGCATTCGGAACGAGTGCTGCGGCACGCTGGAAGAATTCGGAAGCGCGCGCGAAATCCCGCACCTGCAGATAGGATTCGCCGGCCAGTGCCAGCAACTGCACGTCCTTCTGGTTGTTTTCCAGCGCCGGCGCCAGCACATTCAGCGCATCCGGGTGAATGGCCACTGCGCAGCAGGGTCGTCGCCAGCATCTTGCGCGCGTACTCGTTGGACGGATTCTTTTCCAGGTACTGGCGCAGAGTAGTTTTCCGCCTGGTGCAGCGAGCCCAGGTTCAGGTTGACGGCGCCTGCCAGCAACAGGCTTGGCATGTGGTCGGGCGCGGCGCTCAGCACCATCTGCAGCCCCTCCAGCGCAGCCGGGTAGCGTCCACGCGAGAATTCCAGCAGCGCCTGGGTATAGACCACGAGCAGGCTGCCGGGCGTGATCGCCCTGGCGGAATCGAGGAAGCCTTGTGCCTGGTCGAATTTGCCTTCCGACACGGCGGCGTACGCCTTGCCAAACCACGCCAGGCGGTGCGTGGGATTCAGCTTCAGCACTTTGTCGTAAAGCGCCATGGCTTGCGCGTTCTGGTTCCCGGCGCGCAGCAGGTCGGCCTTGAATTGCAGGGCGTCGGTGTCGTCGGGGCCGGCGGCCAGGGCTTGATCTGCATAATCGTGCGCGCCCGCTTCATCATGTTCGGCGACAGCGGCGCGCGACATGCCGATCAGGGCGGCCACGTGTTTCGGCTGCTTCGCCAGTACGGTCTCATACGCCTTGCGCGCCGCATCCAGCTGTTCCAGGGCGACGAAGGCATCGCCGCGAACCACAAGCAGTTCCGGCGCAGCGGAAGCCGCCGCCTGCTCCGTTTCGCTGATCGCCTCCTTGTACTTGGCCTGGTTCAGCAGGGCGCGCGCCAGCACCGGCATCGCTGCATGCAGCGGGTAGCCGGCTTCGATTGCGCGGCGAATTTCCTTTTCCGCCGAGGCGCCATCGCCGCCTTCGTTGTGCGCGACAGCCAGCAGCTTGCGCGTTTCCGCGTCGCCGGGAGATTTTTCGGCTGCGTTTTTGAGCACGATGATGGCGGCATTCAATTCGTGCTTGTCCTGGTAGGCGCGCGCCTCGGCCAGCAGCTTTTCGTGGGTTGAATCGTCGCAAGCCGCCAGAGCGGCGGCAGCGGCGAGCATGATGACGGATCGGGGGCGCAGGGCAAACATCTTTCCATCTTGGCACGACCCTCTCCAAAGTGCAACATCTCATGTATCATTGGTCACAAATTTCTTACTGTCGGAAAATATTACACTTCGGTAAACACTGGATTCGCAAGTGCTTGATTTCATTGCGAACAGGTGGCATGGCGCAAAAATTGCTTTCGTTGCCGCACATCATTAGTTGAAGGGGACTAGCAACATGAAATCGCTGATCAGCGCCATTTTTGCGCTGTGTACGCTACTGGCTGCGCACGCCGCGCAGGCCGGCGGCATTAGTGACGTGGGCTTGAACGCCTACTGGGGCGCGGACAGCCATAACCGCGGGGATGTGATCGGCGACAGCGACTACGATATCTCGGGCGCCACGATCACCCGCGTCGGCAGCATCCTGACCGTCACGATCAATACGAATTTCGCCGGCAAAGCGGGCATGGACTCGCAAATCACAACCGGCGGCATCGGTTATGGCGATGTATTCCTGGCCCAGAACTGGAATCCATTCGGCGCCGACTCGCACCACGTTGGCGATAACGCCTCCAACGGCACGAACTGGCAATGGGCCTTCAGGCTGGATAACCGTTACAGCAATTCCGGCGGCACGTTCAAGCTGTACGCATTGAACGGCACCAACGCGGAGGACACGCGCACTTCCGACTACTATATGAATTGCAATGGCTGCGTATACCGCGACGGCCAGGTGACCGGGGTGAATACTTCGGCGGGCAGCAAGGCTTCGTATCAGAACATCATGGGCAACTGGTCGGTGAGCACCGGACAGCTGAAATTCCAGATCGACGTCAGTTCCAGCGCAGCCCTCATGAGCTACACCACATTCGCCATGCACTGGGGCGAAACCTGCCAGAATGACGTTATCGAGGGTATTGCCAGCGTGGTGCCGTCGCCGGGCAGCCTGCCGCTGTTGGCCATCGGCCTTGGCGCGCTGATCGCCTTCCGCCGCAAGGGGCGCAGCGCCTGATGCGGGCAGCCGTGCTGGCGCTTGCCTTTGCGGCCTGCCTGCCGGCGCTGGCCGCACAAGCTATGCTGAAACTTAAAGCCACTTCCACCAAAGGGACCGTGCTGGTCACCGCGCAGTATGAGAACCGGGGCGCCGCTGCGGTACAGGTGCCGCGCGCGCTGGCGGCCGAAAAGGAATTGACCGGCCGCCTGTTCGATATCGTCGAAGCCGATACCGGCGCTGCCATCGAATACCAGGGCATGATGGTCAAGCGCGGCCCGCTGACCGCAGCCGACTACCTCACGCTGAAGCCCGGTGCCAAACGCAGCAACACGATCGACATCACGCGCAGCTACGCCTTCCTTCCGGGCGTCCACAGCTATCTCCTCAGCTTCGAGGGCGGGGCGCCCGTCGCCTTCACCCACGAAGCGAAGTAATCACTGCTGGGCGGGCGTGTTCTCGCCGAAGTACTCGTGCGAGTCCGCATTGTCGATCGCCTTGGCGGGATCACTGATCGCCAGGCTTGAGGCGGCGGACTGGCCGTAGGCCCAGTCATCCGTGCTGGCCACCACGTTGAAGTGGCTCATCTCGTGCACCAGGGTGCCGCCCTTGGAATCGGTGCCCGTCATCGGCGCGGCCCAGAAAGCCTTGCAGACATAGATGGTGTAAGGCTGCGTCGGATAGACATAAGCGTAGTAAGTCTTCTTGCAGCCGCAGTCCACCGTGACCGGCTTGGTGGCGAAGGCGTCCTTGATGGCGGCGAAGTGCTGCTTCACCGACGCATAGCGGTTGGCGTCCACCGTGCCAAACCACTTGGTGTAGCGCGGACCGGTCTTGTTCGACGACATATAGGCATCGCCGTCATTGGCCATCGACTGCGCGGCGTTCACCGCGGAAGCGATATCGGTCTGCTGCGCCGTCGTGCAGCGGTTGAAGGCCAGGCCCTGACCCCCGGACGGCGGCGGCGCCTTCTTCTGGATGCTGCCGCGCGGCTTATTGCCGTCCACCCAGACGGACAGCGCCTCGGACTGCAGCTCGCCGGACTGCTTGTCGTCGCCGCGCAGCATCTGGGCCGACTTGCCGTGCGCCTTGCTCTTGAAGCGCACCGTGTAGTCGCCGGTGATGCTCATGTCATACATCGACGACAGTTCCACCGTGGCGTTATAGGATTTCCCCGGCTGGAGCACATAGTAGTCATCATCCTTCGGCGCGCCGCGCTTGGCCAGCAGGCCCTCATACGGCACTTTGGCGCCGTCGCGCGTCACCTCGAACATGGATTGCTCGATCTCGCCAAACGGGGTCTGGTATTTCAGCACGTTGATCGGGGCGGACGAAGTATTGGTCATCGTCACCCGCACCAGCACTTCATCATTGGGCCCCAGGGTTCGTTATCCATGCTGATGGAGGCCACCAGGCCGCCCGGTGCTGCATTCGGCGGAGAAGCAGATGGCTGCCGCGAACATCGTCAAGCCGAATTTCAAACGCATTTTCGTCTCCAGAAAACGGTGGTTGGAAGACCATCCTCACACGGATTCCGGCGCCCCGTAAACGTGATTTCGCCTTAGCCGCCCGGCCTTGGGCATCGGCGCAACGGTTTTGTTCCGAATAAAACAATGGCTATGCGAGTGTTAAGAATGAGACGCGCAAATGTTGCTTTCGATAAACAAGTTTGTTGTCTAGTTGGTCAGAATCTTTCATACTTGTGCGGCAATGCAGCATGTACTTCTTTAAGAACAGGAACTGTCATGAACCGCTTTGAACACATCACCTATTACGGTGAGCTGGCCAAGACCGGAGTTGCACCGCGCGGCGAACTGCCGGCGGACTTCACGATGAACTCCCCGGTCGGCATCGCCCGCGACAACTACGGTCACGCGTGGGTCTGCGACACGGGCAACAGCCGCATACTCGTCTTCAGCGCCGACCTCGATCATCTGCTGCACGAGATCCACGCGACGCCAGGCGGCTCGGACGCCGGCAAGCGGCTGCTGATGCCTTTCCATCTATGCCCCCATCCCGAAGAAAACCTGATGTACTTCACGGACATGGGCAATGGCCGCATCGTCGTCTACGGCTACGATGAGGACAATGTGGACTACAGCTTTGCCTTCGGCGATGCGGCGGATGGCATCAATGGCAAGGATTTTGCGCCGCTCAGCGATCCGAATGGCCTGACCATCGTGCGCGAAAAGGATGGCAACCACTATCTCTACGTCTGCGATGAGTTCTTCCACACCGAAGGCGATGACCGCAGCCGCTGCGTGAAATTCACGCTGGACGGCAAGTTCGTGCTCCAGTTCCCGCACCGTGCAGGACCCCGACCACAAGCACGACCTGCTCTGGCCGCAGGGCATTGCGTCCGACGAGCAGGGCCGCCTCTACCTGGCCAACACCGGCTACTACCAGGTGCTGCGCATCGATACAGCCTGGCCGGTAAAAGGACGAGTGGTGCAGTCGCCGGACGAGGCGTCCATCCTGCACAGCTTCGGCAATCCGGCCGGCATCGGCAAATTCAACGTGATGCGCTCCGTCTGCGTGATTGGCGACAAGGTCTTTGTGCCGGGTCAGGTGGACAATGCGATCACAGTCTATAGCGCGACCAGCGGCAAGCTGCTGGCGACCATCGAGGGCATGCTGCCGCTGTGGAATGCCAAGCCACAGGCGGTGCATTCGATCTCGGACTATGTCTACAGCGCGCTGGAGGATGCGGTCTTTGTCGGCCCTTACCAGCTGGCGCCCTCCATGCAGCCCAATGTCTACTACATCACCGAACCCTTCGCCTCCACCGTGCTTAAAGTGCGCCTGCCGGCCACGCTGGATGGCGGATGAGGATGCCGTGCTGCTGGATGCCGTCGGCCACCGCCGCGACAGCAACTCGGTGGAGCTGAAGACTTCGCAGTTCAATTGCATGTCCGCCGTGATCGGCGTGGACCCGCACCGCAAGGGCGGGGGCTCGGCGCTGCCCGTCAAGAACTGGCTCGACGGCTGGGCCTCTGCCACGGCGAGCGTTTACCAGTACTGGTACGACCAGGTGCGCACCCACAGCGGCTTCGACCCGCTGGCCGGCGTGGGTACCACCTCGTATAACCTGGACTCGGGCAACTGGTGCCTGAAATCTTTCGACACGGCCGCCAATCCAATCGCGCAGCTGACGAATATGATGCGCGGCTTCTTCGCGCCGGGCGACCTGGCGATGGCGGTCGTATTATCCGTCGCAGCCGCTGTTAGGCCAGGTTTGCCCCGGGACGCCGCTGGTCTTCATCACCAACTTCAACACCAGTTCGGTGAGCATGTACCAGTACGGCCCGAAAGGCCACCTGCTCAACTACGGCATGCCCTTCGGCCGCGAAGGGGAGGGCGGGAACGGCACGCTGAAGGCGCCGCAGGGCCTGGAAGTGAACCGCCACGGTGAAATCTTCATCGCCGATTCGCTGAACAACCGCATCTCCAAGTGGCAACTGCAGCCCAGTGGCATGGTGCAGTTCGTGAAGAACTTCCGCTGGCAGGAGAACGGCAAGGATCTGGAAACCTTCGCGCCCTGCGATGTGTCGATCGACGACCAGGACCGCGTCTTCGTCTGCGACCAGTTCAACAACTGCCTGCGCGTGTTTGACCGCGACGGCAATAGCCTCTGGAGCTACGGCAAGGCGGGCTATTGCGACGACCTGGAAAAAGACCACGACAAGTTCTTCCTGCCCGCCAGCCTGTGCGTGGACGAAAAGAACCGCCTCATCGTCAATGACCTGGTGAACCGCGCCTTCAAGGTTTTCGAGATAAAGGAGGACACGCTGGAATATCAGCGGCGAGCTGGCCTTCAAGCGCCACCCGGATGTGGGCGGCGTCTGGATGCCGTTCTTCATCTATGCGCGTGGCGGCCGGCTGTATGTGCCGGACACCACGTTCAACGTCGTCAACGTCTATTCATACTGACTAGTGCGGGCGGAACACCAGCACCGGTACTTCGGTATTCATCAGGACCCGGTGCGTTTCGCTCCCCAGCAGCATGCCCTTCATGCCCTTGTAGCCATGGGTGGCCATGGCGATCATGTCGCAGTGCCCATCCCTGGCTGCCGCCAGGATGGCTTCATACGGGTGGTCCGAGCGCAGTTGCGCGGTTTCGCAAGGCACGTTCAGGTCCCGCGCGGCGTCGGTGGCGGCAGCCAGCATGGCCATGCCTTCGGCTTCGGTCGCACGCATATAGTCGTCCCGCGAATCCCCAAACTGGGCGGGATGGACGGGGAAGGCATGGTATTCCGCAGCACGTGCAGCGCGGTGACGCGCGCGCCAGCCTCCTGGGCGAACTTCATGCATTCGAGGATGGCTGCGGAAGAGGCGGGAGATCCGTCGGTCGGGAAAAGAATATGCTTGAACATGATCGGCTCCTTGCTGAATACATGGACGGCAATGCTAGAATTGCCTTCCATTACAGTCTGCTCAGCAATGTCCGATTTCGATACGCCACACTTCCTGCGCCGCCGCCAGATCCTGGGGAGCGCGCTGGCGCTGCCGTTGGCCGGGCTGGGTTCCGCCAGCGCTGCCAACAAGCCACTTGTCGTTGGCGGACTGCCCGTCACCTGCAACCTGACACTGCCCATTGCCTGCATGGCCAAGGGGCCTCAATTTGAGTATAGCAAATACAATGGCTGGCCGGAGATCAAGGAATCGCTGATGACCGGCCGTATCCAGGCCGCCTATATGCTGGCACCCCTGGTGATGGACCTGACGGACAAGAAGATCCCGCTGAAGATCGTGTCGCTGGGCCACCGCTCGGGCGCCGTGATCATGGTGCGCACCGATTCGCCCTACAAGCGCTTCACTGACCTGAAAGGCAAGCGCATCGCCATCCCGAGCCGCTTTGCCGTCGACTTCCTCTTCCTGCGCAAGATGCTGGCGCGCGAGAACATGTCGGCCAAGGATGTGCAGATTGTCGAGATGGCCCCGCCGGACATGCCGGCCGCCCTGTATGCAAAGGCGGTGGACGGCTACTGCACCGGCGGAGCCTTTCGGCGCTGCCGCGCAGAAGGCCGGCTACGCCCGCCCGCTGGCGATGACACGCGACGAGTGGCGCAACTATATCTGCTGCGTACTGACCGTGCGCGAAGAACTGGTGCGTGAGAACCGCCCGCTGGTGCAGGACCTGGTCAATCACATCCAGGCCGCCGGCAGCTGGCTGGACGCCACGCCCGCCAACCGCGCGCCAAGGCCGCCCAGATCGCATCCGGCCGCAAGTTCTTCAACCAGGATCCGAACATCATCAAATTCGTGATGGAAAACCCCAGCGACCGCGTGACCTATGGCGACCTGCGCATGATCCGCAGCGAATTCGATGAGCTGATGCAGCTTTCCCTGGAAGCCGGCACGCTGAAGCGGCCCGTCGCTTACGAGCAGTATGTGGACGAGAGCTTCGTCAAGGCCATCAAGCCCGTGAGTATTGCACTATGAGGAGCCGTGCCGTCTTTGCCGCCATGTTGCTGGCCGCAGCCGCCTGTGCAGGCGCCGCCGAGCGCCTGAAATCCGGCACTTTCGACCCGCCACGCGTGGCGCCCGAAATCGTGCAGAAGGCCGCCGACGGGCGAGAATTCCGCCTTTCCGCCCTGCGCGGCAAGGTGGTCGTGCTCGAATTCGGCTACACCACCTGCCAGGATGTGTGTCCCGTTTCGCTCAACCTGCTGAGCCAGGCCCGAACAAAGCTGGGCGACAAGCTGCAGGTCGTTTTCGTGACGGTCGATCCCGAACGCGACACGCCGGAAAAACTGCGCAGCTACCTCGCCCAGTTCGACAAGAGCTTCATCGGCCTCACCGGCACGCCGCAGCAGATGGCGGCCATCCGCCAAGCCTATGGCATCACGGCCACAAAAAAGATGGTCGAGGGCAGCAAGACCGATTACACGATGGGGCATTCCTCCTACCTCTACTTCATCGACCCGCAGGGCAAGCTGCGCGCGCTGATGCCTTTTGGCCGTCCTGCCGACGAGATCGTGCATGACGTGAACATCCTGGCGCAAGCCCGATGACGGCGGACCGTATGTTGCGCGCGCTGGCGCTGGCCGCTGCACTGGCCGCGGCAGGCGCCGCCGGCTGGGCCGCCTTTTCGTCGATCAGCGTCGCCAGCCGCGACCAGCTGTTTGAAATCCCGAAAGGCACCTGGGCGCGCCGCATGGCCGGCGAGAAAGCCGAGATCCTGCCCGAACGCATCGAGCTGACGCTGGGCGCGAACGACGTACTCCTGCTGCGCAACAGCGACACGGTGCCGCAGATCTTCGGCCCCGTGCTGATCATGCCCGGCCAGGACTTCCGCCTGCCATTCGAGCAGGCTGCCGAATATCCCTTTGCCTGCACGGCCCACGCCAGCGGCCAGATGCTGGTCGTGGTAAAACCCACGCCGGAAGCTGGCTGGCAGCGGCTGCGCTGGCGTTTGCAAACCTTGACTGCGCTTATCCCATGGAGAAACTGAACAGGATCTGGCCGCCGGCACTGGTGCTGGCGGCGATTATCGCCATCTGGTGGGTCACCGTGATCGTGACCGAAAGCGTGATCTTCCCCACGCCTGCCCAGGTGGTCACCGGCACGCTTGAGCTGGTGGAGGACGGCACGCTGTGGGAGCATATCGGTGCTTCGCTGCTGCGCGTCGGCACCGGCTTTGCCGTCGCGGTGGCCGTTGCGGTGCCGCTTGGCCTGTGGATGGGCAGGGTGGACAGCGCCTTCCGCACGCTGAATCCGGTATTCCAGATCCTGCGCCCGATCTCGCCCATCGCCTGGATACCCATCGCCATCCTGTGGTTCGGCATGGGCGACGCATCTCCGGTGTTCCTGATCTTCCTGGCTTCGGTATTCCCGATGATCGTGCAGACGGCGGCGGGCGTGCACACCATCGAAAAACGCTATCTGCGCGCGGCGGAGAATTTCGGCGTACCGCGCACGAAGCTGTACCGGCAAGTGATCATTCCGGCTGTGCTGCCCGAAATTATTGTCGGCATGCGCATCGGGCTGGGCGTGGCCTGGCTGGTCGTGGTGGCGGCGGAAATGATCGCGCTGCGTTCCGGCCTGGGCTACCTGATCATGGATTCGCGCAATGCCGGCAACCGCTATGACCTGGTGATTGCGGGCATGATCATCATTGGCCTGATCGGCCTCGCGCTGGATGGCCTGATGCGGCTGCTCGAAGGACTCAAACAAGTGAGGTGGCGTTATGGACGCTAAGGTTGCCGTCAACAACATCCGCAAGAAATTCAAAGAGTTGCCCGTGGTGGACGGCGTCGATTTCCAGATCGGCGACGGTGAATTCGTCGCCATCGTCGGCCCATCGGGCTGCGGCAAGTCCACGCTGATGAAGATCGTGGCGGGCTTCGAGCAGCCGGATGCGGGCGACGTGCGCATCGATGGCGAACGTGTAACCCGTCCCAGCCCGAAAGGCATCGTCATCTCCCAGCACGGCTCCGTCTTCCCCTGGCTGACGGTCCAGCAAAACCTGATGTTCGGCCTGACGGGCGACAACCACGGGGACAAGGCGGCGCTGGCCGACCACTACGCGGCCATGGTGGGACTGAAGGGCTTCGAGAACGCCTATCCGCACCAGCTTTCCGGCGGCATGCTGAAACGCGTCGAGATTGCGCGCGCGCTGGTGGTCAAGCCCGAAATCCTGTACATGGACGAGCCCTTTTCGGCGCTGGACGCGCTGATGAACCTGAAGATGCGCAATGAGCTGCTGCGCGTGCTGACCGAGGAGCGCCACACCGTGCTGCTGATTACGCACGATGTGGAAGAGGCGATCTATCTGGCGGACCGGATTCTCGTTCTGTCGCCGCGTCCGACCCGCATCCAGGCCAGTTTCCGCGTCGAACAGCCGCACCCGCGCAAGCTATCCAGTCCTGTGCTGCAGCAGCTCAAGGAAGATATTCTCGTTCAACTGGGAGTCAATAATGATGAAAGTTCTCGGCAAGGCCCCATCGATCAACGTGCGGAAGGTCTTGTGGACGCTGGCTGAAATCGGCGTTCCCTACGAACGCGAAGACTGGGGCGACGGATTCCGTCCGACCCAAACGCCGGAATTCCTGGCGCTGAATCCGAATGCGATGGTGCCCGTGCTGGTGGACGGCGGCTTCGTGCTGTGGGAGTCCAACACGATCTGCCGCTACCTGGCCGGCGTCCACTGCCGCGGCGACCTGCTGCCGGCCGAGCCGCGCGCCCGCGCCCAGGTCGAAAAATGGATGGACTGGCAGGCCACCGACCTGAACACTGCCTGGCGCTATCCCTTCATGTCCCTCGTGCGCCGCAATCCGGCTTACCAGGACCCGGCGCAGCTGGCGGCCAGCGTGGGCTCGTGGAACCGGAACATCGGCATCCTGGAGCGGCACCTGGAGCAGGGCAGCGCATTCGTGGCCGGCGAGGAGTTCACGCTGGCGGACATTGTGCTCGGCCTTTCGGCCAACCGCTGGCAGATGACCTTGAGCGAGCGTCCATTCACGCCCGCCATCGATGCGTGGATGGAACGCATGGCAGAGCGCCAAGGCTTCGCCGAGCATTGCCGCAACGGCATGCCCTAGCCGCCGCGCAGCAACTGGCGGTATTCGCTGGGCGTAACGCCCGTGGTGGCGCGGAACTGGCGCGTGAAGGCGCTGTGGTCCGCGTAGCCGCAGGCTTGGGCGATGTCGGCCACACTGGCGTCGCCGGACAGCATGCGCGAGGCTGCGTCCACGCGTGTCTTGATGATCAGCTGGCGCGGCGTGAGGTGGAAGATGCGCAGGAAGTAGCGTTCGATCTGGGCGACGGACATATTGGCCGTGCGCGCCAGCTCGGGCAAGGCCAGCGGACCGTCGAACTGCTCATGGATCATGCGCACGGCGTCCGCCACTTTTTCGTAGGCGGGATTCTTGTGGTCGGCCATCGCCAGGTCGCGCGATACGCCGCACAGGCCGACAATGCGGCCGGCAGCATCGCGCAGCGGGCGCTTTTGCGTCAGGCACCAGCCCGGCGCGCGGTTCGGGTAAAGGTGCAGTTCCAGCTGGTCTTCGATTTCCACCCCATCTTCGAGCACGGCGCGGTCCTGGGCCAGGAAGCGTGAGCCGAAGGGCTGGGCGAATACGTCGGCGGCGGTGCGGCCGAGCAGGGCGGCCTTGTCCTTCACGCCGCAGCGCTTGGCCAGCGTCTGGTTGACGACTACGTAGCGGCCCTCAGTGTCCTTGACGAAGAAAACCACGTCGGGCAGGGCGTCGAACAGCGGTTCGGTGAAGAAAACGTCGCCAATGCTGGCGCCAAGGGTGGTGCGTGCACGATCTTTCATGGCGCCATTCTGCCACGATTGTGCAGATTTCGTCATCAGCAGCGCGCAGCGGATACAAGACGGCGGGGCGGCCCGCGCCTATGATGGAGCCTATGAAAACCATCTCCATCATCGATTCCCACACCGGCGGCGAACCGACCCGCCTGGTCATCGACGGCGGGCCGGATCTCGGCGCCGGCCCCCTGAATGAGCGCGTCGAGCGCTTCCGCCGCGAGCATGACGGTTTTCGTTCCGCCGTGGTCTGCGAACCGCGCGGATCGGATGTGCTGGTCGGCGCGCTGCTGTGCGAGCCGTACGCGCCGGACTGCGTAGCGGGCGTGATCTTCTTCAATAATGTCGGCTACCTTGGCATGTGCGGGCATGGCACGATTGGCCTCGTGACTTCGCTGGCCTTCATGGGCCGCCTGTCCGCCGGCCGCCACCGCATCGATACGCCGGTGGGCGTGGTCGAAGCCGTGCTGCATGAGGATGGCAGTGTGACGGTCGAGAATGTGCCGGCCTACCGCCTCGCCGTCGGCATCGCGGTCGACGTTCCCGGCTACGGAACGGTACATGGCGACATCGCCTGGGGCGGCAACTGGTTCTTCCTGGTCTCCGACCACGGCCAGGAATTGTCCGTGTCGCGCGCCCCTGCGCTGACTGCGTACACGACAGCCCTGAAAAACGCGCTGGCGGCTGCCGGCATCACAGGCGCGAACGGCGCCGAAATTGACCATATCGAACTGTTTGCCCCTTCGCGCAGCGGAGCAGGTGACAGCCAGAACTTCGTGCTTTGCCCCGGTAACGCCTACGACCGCTCGCCTTGCGGCACGGGCACCAGCGCCAAGCTGGCCTGCCTGGCTGCGGACGGCAAGCTGGCCGAAGGTGCGCAATGGCGCCAGGAGAGCATTGTCGGCAGCGTGTTTGAAGGCTCTTTCCGCATGGATGGCGAGCGCCTGATTCCGAGCATCCGCGGCAAGGCCTGGGTCAACGCCACGGCGCAGCTGATCCTGGATGCGGACGATCCTTTCATGTGGGGTATCCGGTGACGCAAAGTGCGGACGTGCTGGTCGTCGGCGCGGGTATCGTGGGCGCGGCGGTTGCCGATGCCCTGACCGCGCACGGCCTGCAGGTACTGGTGATCGAGCAGGATACCGTCGGCAGCGGCGCCACGGCGGCGGGCATGGGACATCTGGTGGCCATGGACGATAACGCGGCCGAGCTGGCGCTGACTTCCCGCTCGCTGGAGCTGTGGCGCGATTTCGTGGCCGAGCATCCAGAGCAGCATGAATACAGCCGCTGCGGCACGATCTGGGTCGCTGCGGACGAGGAAGAGCTGGCAGCCGCACGCGCCAAGGCCGCGAAGATGTGCGCTTACGGCCTGCCGTGCTCGATGCTGGATGAACAGTTGATGGCCCAGCTGGAGCCCCGGTTGCGTCCCGGCCTGGCGGGTGGACTGCTGGTGCACGGCGATGGCCTGGTCTATCCGCCAAAGAGCGCGCGCATCCTGATGGACCGCGCCCGGTCGCGCGGCGCGCAGCTGATGGCAGGCGAGGTGCGTGCGATTGGCGACGGCAGCGTGCAGCTTTCCGACGGCACCCGGCTCAGCGCAGGCAGCGTGGTACTGGCCGCCGGCTCGCGCTGCACGGCCTTGCTGCCGGAGCTGCCCGTGGTGCCCAAGAAGGGGCATGTGATGATCACGGACCGTTATCCGGGCTTTGTGCGGCATCAGCTGGTGGAGCTGGGCTATATCAAGAGCGCCCACGCGGTCAGCGGCGATTCGGTGGCGTTCAACCTGCAGCCGCGTCCCACAGGGCAGGTGCTGATCGGGTCTTCGCGGCAGTTCGATACGACCGATCTGGCGGCCGAGCCGGCAATGATGGCGCGCATGCTGCGTCACGCCTGCTCGTTCACGCCGGCTTTGGCGGACCTGAATGTCCTGCGCTGCTGGACCGGTCTGCGTGCCGCTACGCCGGACGGTTTGCCCCTGATCGGCCCCCATGCCGCGCGCCGCGGCCTGTGGCTCGCCACGGGACATGAAGGCCTGGGCATCACGACTTCGCTCGCCACGGCCGAGCTGCTGGCGGCGCAAATGCTCGGATTAGAGCAGTCCGTTCCCCACGAGCCTTTCCTCCCCACACGATTCACTCCGCTGGAGCGCGCCCGTGCCTGACGCCATCACTGTCACCATCAACGGCGCGCCTCTCGCCGTGGAGCCCGCCACCACCGTTGCCGCCGCCATCGCCCTCGCCACGGCCGCCGCCGCGTCCACGACCACGACAGGGACGGGCGCTACCCGCCGCTCGGTTGGCGGCGCGCTGCGGGCGCCCTTGTGCGGGATGGGCGTGTGCCAGGAATGCCGCGTGACTGTCAATCGCCGCGCACATGTCTTGGCCTGCCGGACGATTTGCCGTGACGGCATGCAGATCGAGACCGCCAAATGAAGCAACTGTACGACATCATCATCGTCGGCGCCGGCCCTGCCGGACTGGCGGCCGCGCACGCAGCGGCGCCAAGCGGCTCGAGCATCTGCATCATCGACGACAATCCGCTCGCCGGCGGCCAGATCTGGCGCGGTGGGCCGGCTGGTCAGCGCGACGGCCGTGCACGCGAGATGTGGCAGGCAATCACCGTGGCCAGCAACGTGCGGATCATGCCATCCACGCGCGTGCTGTACTCCCCCGCACCTGGCGAGTTGCTGGTGCAGGACGACGAGACGGCGCACGTGCTGCGCTACCAGCACCTGATCCTTGCAACCGGCGCGCGCGAGCTGCTGCTGCCATTCCCTGGATGGACCTTGCCCGGCGTGACCGGCGCGGGCGGCCTGCAGGCGCTCGCCAAGGGCGGCTATCCGGTCGAGGGCAAGCGCGTTGTCGTTGCCGGCAGCGGCCCGCTGCTGCTGGCCGTCGCCGACACGCTGAAGTCGCGTGGCGCGCGGGTCGTCGCCATCGTCGAGCAGGCGCCGCTCTCTGCGCTCGCCCGTTTCGCGTTCGGGCTGTTCGCCACGCCTTCCAAGCTTGCACAGGCGCTGCAACTGGGGCGACGCTTGCGCGCTGTGTCATATCGCCATGGCGCCTTTATCCGCGCCGCGCATGGCGATGGACGCCTGCAGCGGATCGAGCTGCATGACGGCGAGCAGATAGAGTGTGATTTTCTCGCATGCGGTTATGGCCTGCTGCCCAATACGGAGCTGGCCCGCTCGCTCGGCTGCGCTGTCACGACGTCGGGGGCGCCGCAACAGGCCGCCGTGCAGGTGGACGAATGGCAGCGCACCAGCGTCACATCGATCTACTGTGCCGGCGAAGGCACCGGCATCGGCGGCGTCGACCTCGCCCTCGCCGAAGGCCGTATCGCCGGCCTCCACGCCTGCGGCCAGGCCCCCGCGACTGGTTCATCGCCCAGCCGCCCCGCGTCCGTCGCCGCCAGCGCCGCCGAACGTGCACGCTGGAAGCGCTTTGCGGCGAGGCTGGCCAGGGCATTCGAACTAAGACAGGACGTGAAACAGCTGTGCGAGCCGGACACTATCGTGTGCCGCTGCGAAGACGTCGCGCACGGCGAGCTGAAAGAGCACACAAGCTGGCGCGCAGCCAAGCTGCACACGCGCTGCGGTATGGGCCCGTGCCAGGGCCGCATCTGCGGCGCCGCTACCGCGCAGCTGTACGGCTGGCAGCCCGACACCGTGCGTACACCCATTTCGCCGGCGCGTGCCGGCAGCATCATCGCAACCGAAGAGGAGACTTCAATATGACAGCAACAAAATCGGCCGGCGTATTCCCGGCCGTAACGACTAAATTTACCGCCGACGAGGAACTCGACCACCCGGCAATGGAGCAGCACTTCACGCTCATGCTGGACAGCGGCGTGCACGGCATCGTCACCGGCGGCTCGCTGGGCGAAGCCAGCACGCTGACCGTGGAGGAGCGGCTGGACGTGGCGAAGACCGCGATCAAGGTTGCCAAGGGCCGTGTGCCGGTGCTGGCCAACGTCAGCGATACGCGCACCAGGACCGCCGAGCGCTTCGTGCAGGAGGCGCGCGAGCTGGGCGTGGACGGCTTCATGGTCATGCCGTCCGTGCTCTATGCCGCGGACGCCCGCGAAGCGAAGGACAACCTGCGCACCATCGCAAAGGCCGCCCAACTGCCGATCATGGTGTACAACAACCCCGTCAGCTACAAGGTTGACCTGACCCCGGCCGACTTCCAGGAGCTGGCGGACTGCGAAGAACTGGTGGCGATCAAGGAATCGACCGACAACGTGCGCCGCATCACCGACCTGCGCAACGCCGTGGGCAACCGCTACCAGCTGTTCATGGGCGTGGACGACCTGTCCTTTGAAGGCCTGGCGGTGGGCGCGGGACGGCCTGCTGGCCGGCCTGGTGGTCGCCTTCCCGAAGGAGACTGTGGCCCTCTACAAGCTGATGAAGGCAAAGCGCTACGACGAAGCGCTGAAGCTCTACCAGTGGTTCATGCCCCTGCTGCATCTCGACGTATCGACCAAGCTGGTGCAGAATCTGAAACTGGTTGAAACGCTGGCCGGCGTAGGGAACGAGAACGTGCGCCGTCCGCGCCAGCCGTTGCGCGGCGCCGAGCGCGAAGCCGTGACCACGATCGTCCAGCAGGCGCTGGCGACCCGTCCGGACGTGAGCGGCCTGCTGTAAAAGGACTACTCCACGATGAGGAAGCATGCCGATCAACTACGTCCGGCGCCTGACGGGGCGCCAGCGCGCCGCGCAGTCTAACCGCCACCTCGGCGTCGCCCTGGCCTTCGTGGCCGGGGCGGCAAATGCGGGCGGCTTCCTCGCCGTCAAGCAATACACCTCTCATATGACGGGCATCGTGTCCGCTGCGGCGGACAATCTCGCCCTGGGCGCCATCGAAGCGGCCGCCGATTGTGCCGGCGCGCTGCTTTCCTTCCTTGCGGGCGCCGCCTGTACGGCCTTGCTGGTCAACTTCGCGCGGCGCCGCCAGCTGCACAGCGAATTTGCGCTGCCCCTGATGCTGGAAGCCTTGCTGCTGCTGGCGTTTGGCGTCATGGGGGCGCGCCTGCAGGCGATCGACGTGCTGGTGCTGCCTGCTGCCGTCATGCTGCTGTGTTTCATGATGGGATTGCAGAACGCCGTGATCACCAAGCTGTCCCGCGCTGAAATCCGCACAACCCATGTGACGGGCATCGTGACGGACCTGGGAATCGAGGCGGGCAAGGCCCTCTATTGGAATCGCGACCCGCAAGCCGTGCCGCGGGTGGCGGCAGACTGGGGTCGCGTTGCAGTGCTGTCTTCGCTGGTGGGCGCCTTCTTTGTCGGCGGCGTGGCCGGCGCCCTGAGCTTCAGCCGTTTCGGCTTCGCTGCCACGCTGCCGCTGGCGGCCATCCTGGTGGGGATGGCCATTGTCCCGATCATCGACGATTTGCGGGACAGGGCCAGGGCCAGGGCTGGAGCTTAGGCGCGGGCCAGGCGCGGGGCGCTGCGGCGTGCGTCCAGGCTCAGGGAACCGGCACCGAAGGCGGCAACTTGCAGCAGACCACCGGCCAGGGCGAAGTTCTTCATCAGGTGGATCAGCTGGTTCTGGTCGCCGATCGCGCCGTGGAAGACCACGCCGGTGATCACCGAGAACACCGCCAGCACGATGGCGGCGCTGCGGGTGTACAGGCCGGCTGCCAGCAACAGGCCGCCAACCACCTCAATACCGATCGCGCCGACCAGGGCTATCAGGGGGAAGGGCAGGCCCATGGCGGCGATATAGCCCATGGTGCCGGCGGGCGCCGCGATCTTGCCGATACCGCTGAAAACGAAGATGAAGGCCAGCAGCAGGCGGCCGATCAGGGGCAGGGCGGTGGTGTTGGTGGTGTTATTGGTGTTCATGGCAAACTCCTTGTCTTGGATGATTAGGCTTCGTGTGAAGCCGATGAGTGAATCTTAGATCCCGCCGTCCTATTGCGGTAGCCTATATATTTCGATGAGAAGTATCGGAAAAACAGATGAATGAGAAAGTACTGATCATTACCGGCGGCGGCCGCGGCATCGGCGCCGCCACCGCCCTTCGTGCGGCGCACGACGGCTGGGCTGTCGCGGTCAATTACCAGCGCGACGCAGCGGCGGCAGAGCAGGTGGCCAAAGCGATCCGCGCCACGGGCGGGCAGGCCTTGGCCGTGAAGGCCGATATCGCCTATCCGGACCAGATTGAATTGCTGTTCGACACAGTGGAGCGCGAACTGGGCCTGCCTTATGGTCTCGTCAATAACGCCGGCATCACGGGCGGACTGGGCAAATTCATGGATACCGACCCATCCACGCTGGAAAAGCTGTTTGATGTGAATGTGCTGGCGGTGATGCAATGCTCGCGCCGGGCCGTGGAAGCATTCCGGCGCGGCGGGCGTGGCGGCGTGATCGTGAATGTGTCGTCGACCGCCGCCACTTCTGGCAGCCCGAACGATTACGTAGGCTATGCGGCCAGCAAGGCCGCCGTGGACACGTTCACGCTCGGCCTGGGCAAGGAACTGGCGGGCGAAAGCATCCGCGTGTGCGGGGTGGCGCCCGGCTTCACCAACACGACCATTCACGCGGCGGGCGGCCAGCCGGACCGGCTGCAAAAGAAGTTGCCGCGATGCCGATGAAACGCGCCGCCGAGCCGGAGGAAATTGCCGAGGCCATAGTATGGCTGCTGTCGCCGGCTGCATCGTACATGACGGCAACAACCATTCGCTGCGCCGGCGGCGCTTGACTCATCAAGGAAAAAGGCTTGCTCCGACCTGGATTCGGGACATTCTCCTACGCAGCGTTTCTCCCTACCGTGGGACAATTTTTGCTCGCCCTAGCGGCATTCCCCACGGAATAGAAAGGAGAAACCATGAGGACCAGACACGCAATCGTTGTCGCGGCACTGCTGGCCAGCACCGCTGTATATGCCCAATCGACCGCAACCCAGGGCAGCAATACTGACCAGCAACAGAGCGCCACGCAAACGAAGAAAAAGCCCAAGCAGCATAAGGCACACACCCACAAGCACAAGGCCGATACCTCCGGCAGCAGCATGAGCGGATCCAGCGGCAGCAGCAAGGGTTCCGGCACCGCCGCCACCAGGCAGGGCGCCGTGGACTGCAACCAGGCCGGCCGTGCCGGCATGCCGGGCTGCCCGAACGACGACTTCCGGGCCGTCATTGAGGACATGCGCAATTCGGACATCAACAGTTCCGGCAACAGCACGACCGGCGCCACGGGCAGCAGCAACTACCCCAGCAATGTGCCCAGCAACACGCCGGACATGCCGCCCAGCAGCATGAACCCGAACGACACGGTGCCTAACGCCACCATGCCATCCAACCAGCTGCCGCCGGGCAGCACCACATCCGGCACCAGCACCAGCGGCAACACGGGTAGCTCGACCGCTGCGCCGCCGCCACCGATCGTCGATCCGGCCGTACCGGACGCCTATCGCAACCGGACCAATCCTGCCGTAGGCGAACCTGCCAATCCGGCCGGCCGTATCCAGGATGACCGCGGCAACACGACGCCGCCGCCGCCGCGCCAGCAGTATTAAGGCGTTTACCAGCCCAGCGACAGCAGCCGCTGGGCCATGCGCGGCCAGCACAGGGTGCGAATTTCGTCGCGCGAGGCCCAGCGGAAGCCGTCCGCTTCGGGCGTTGGCTTGCCCGTGATGTGATGCGGGAAGAAGCTGGTGCACTTCAGCTCATCCAGGCTGCACATCTTATCGGCCACTTCCACCTTGAACAGGTGGAGGCGCTTATCCGGCCGGTAGTCGAAGTCGCCGATCTCCTCGAACAGCGCCTCGTCGAAACACAATCCCGTCTCTTCGAACAGTTCCCGGCGCGCGGCCTGCAAAGGATGCTCGCCAGGGTCCTGCAAGCCTTTCGGAATATCCCAGCTGGCCGTCCCGGTCACGTGGCACAGCAGCAGTTCTCTGTTTGCATTGATAACGAGAGTGCCGCAGGAAAGCTGGCGCGCCACGGGAAGTCCTTTCAAAAAAATCAAACTTGATATTTGCAAAATAGCTAGTAACAGTACTCTACGGAAATTTCTCGACAGTTACAAATCACTGTTATAAAGTGTGAGAATTCATCGGCACCCCGCACCCGTGCCACTGCCTTCCTGCGGCTCCGATCTCCGGAAATAGTCCGCTTAATCAAAGAGTTAGAGAAAACATGCACATGCGTGCATGCGCATGCGCATGCGCGTCCGTGATTCTGCCGATACCACATCATGCCAAAGCTGCACCATTCCTTGTCGCCCATTTGCCACATACTCAGCCTCGCCGGCGTGCTGATTGCCGTTTCCTTCTCTGCACGCGCAGAGGAGAGCGACACTTCCGCTTGGCGTTTTGGCGGATTCGGCACGGCGTCCCTGGTGCATTCCACG
This sequence comes from Pseudoduganella sp. UC29_106, assembly GCF_044055365.1. Lineage (NCBI taxonomy): Bacteria > Pseudomonadati > Pseudomonadota > Betaproteobacteria > Burkholderiales > Oxalobacteraceae > Pseudoduganella > Pseudoduganella sp. UC29_106. The sequence continues at coordinate 2,615,162 of NZ_CP171977.1, forward strand.
GAAAAAAATGCGGACTTCTCGTCCACGCCTCTCAATCCGGGCCGCGCGGGCAGTTCGCGCAACTGGAGCGCGGATGTGGACAGCCGCCTTGGCGCCCAGCTCACTTATAACAAGGACCGTTGGTCGGCCGTGCTGCAGGTGGTGGCAGAGCATAACCTGAAGAACTCCTACTCGCCAGTGGTCGAGTGGGCCAATGTGAAATACCAGGCCACGCCGGACCTGAGCCTGCGCGTGGGCCGCATCGCCTTGCCCCTGTTCCTGAATGCGGACTACCGCAAGGCGGCGTACGCATTGCCCTGGGTGCGCACGCCGGTGGAGCTGTATTCCGCTCTGCCCGTGACCAATAGCGACGGCATCGACGCCACATACCGCTGGAGCGCCTTTGGCCTGCGCAATGAAACCCAGGTGCTGACCGGCCGCACCCGGGCCGATCTGGGCGACCACCTGCAGGCCCGCGCCACCAGCATGGCGGGCTTCTCCCACACCAGCCGCAATGGCGACCTGAGCGTGCGCGCCACCGCCATCAAGGGCAGGTTGCGCATGCAGATTTCGCCGGAACTGATCGGCGCCTTGCGTCAGTTCGGGCCGGCCGGCACAGACCTGGCGGACCGCTACGAGACCAATGGCAAGCGCGCCACGGTGGTCGGCCTGGGCGTCAACTATGACCCGGGCGCCTGGTTCTCATGGCGGAAATCGCGCGCATCAATGCGCGTTCGATGCTGGGCGATAAGACCGCCGGCTACGTGAGCGGCGGCTACCGCTTCGGTGAGCTCACGCCTTATACGGTATTCAGCAAATCCGTCAGCAACTCGCCCACTGCGGTGCATGTGCTGCCGCCATTTGCCGCGCCGGTGGAGCAGGGCCTGAATCAGATCCTGAGTCATACGGCCGTGCAGGACACGCTTTCGGCCGGCCTGCGCTGGGACTTCATGCCTTCCGCCGCGCTGAAGCTGCAGTACGACGCAGTGAAGCCCAAGGGCGGCACCAGCGGCACACTGTCCAATGTGCAGCCGGGCTTCCGCTCGGGTCACAGCTTCGGCGTCACCAGCATTGCCGTGGACTTCGTTTTCTGAGGGCGCCGCGATGCTGAAACATACTTTAATTTCCCTGCTGCTGGGCGCCAGCCTTTCGATGTCGGCATGCCTGGCAGCGGCCGCCGAACTGGTGGTCATCGTGTCGGCCCGCAGCCCCGTCATGACGCTGCGTGCCGAACAGGTGGCCGATATCTTCCTGTCCGAAGTGGCCACTTTCCCGGACGGCCGCGAAGCCTGCGCCATCGACCTGCGCGTGGGCTCGCCCCTGCGCGACGAGTTTTACGCCAAAGTGGCCAAGCGCAGTCCCGCACTGATGAAAGCCTACTGGACCAAGATGATTTTCACGGGCCGCGGCCAGCCGCCGCGCGAATTGCCTAACAGCGTGGAAGTGCGCAGGCTGGTGGCCGAGAACCCCGGCATGATCGGCTATATCGAACGCGGCGCGCTGGACTCCAGCGTACGCACCGTGCTGGTGGTGCACTGATGGCGGGCCGCGACAGCAAGCGCGCGCGACGGCTGCGCATGCTGCTGGACACGCACGTGTCCCTGCCCCTGTTCACGCTTGTACTGCTGACGGCCATCTGGGTCGCCACCTTCCACAGCATAGAGAATGAGCGGGTAGCGGCTCGCACCCTGGCGGCCGCGGAGGTACGCGATCTGATCGAAACCTATGAAGCCCAGGTGGCGCGCAGCCTGAATGGCATCGAGCAGACGCTGAAAGTGCTGAAGTATGCGGTCGAGCAGAAAGGCGCACTGGGCGCCTTGCCGGAGCTGGGTGCGCACGGACTGCTGCCGTCCGGCCTGGTCTTTGTCGTCAGCATTGTCGACGCGCAGGGCAATACGGTGGCCAGCAACCCGCGCAAACTCGCGATATCCGTGGCTGACCAAAGCTATTTCGAGGTTCATCGGAATGACCGCACCACCACGACCTACGTCGCCCAGACCATGCGCGACAAGGCCAACAGGGACTTCCATGTGCACTTCACGCGCCGGCTGCAGGACGCGCAGGGCAATTTTGCCGGCATCGTCATCGTGGAAGTGGACCCGGCTTATTTCACCAGTGCCTACGAGCGTGCGCGCCAGGGCGACAAGGGCATGATCGGCCTCGCGGGGCCGGACGGCGTGGTGCGCAGCATGCGCATCGGCGACAAGGTGTCCTGGGGCCAGCCGGTGGACCATCGCCTGCTGGTGGGCGGCAGTGAACCGCAGCCCAGCCCCTGGGATGGCGTCAGCCGCTACACGGCCCTGCGTCCGCTGCGCGGCTACAACTTGAGCGTGTTTGCCGGGCTCGATGAAGAAGAACAGATGGCCGGTTTCCGCAAGCAGCGCGACGAGCATTACCGCGAAGCGGCGCTGGCCAGCGGCCTGCTGCTGATCGTTGCCGCAATGGGGTGGGTCTGGTCGTGGCAGGGCGCCAAGGCGCGCCGCCGTATCCGCCGCGCGCAGGAAACGTATGCCGCTGCCTCCGAAGCAAATATGGACGCCTTCTTCGTGCTGCGCGCGATCCGCGACCGTGACGGTACGATTATCGATTTCAAATTCTCCAACGTGAATCCACGCGCCCAGCAGCTGACCGGCCGCAGCAAGCAGCAGATGATGAGCCAGACCTTCTGCACCTGGCTGCCCGCCGCGCGCCACAACGGCATGTTCGAGCGCCTGGTGCGCATCACCAATGAGGGCGGTGTGCACCAGGAGGAAGCGCCGAATTCCATGCCCCAGTTCCACGCCGATTGGCTGGCCTGGCAGGTGGTGGGTGTGGAAGGCGGCGTGGTGGCGATCGTGCGCGATATCAGTGAGCGCATGCGCAACGAGGCGCGCATCGTCCACATGGCGCATCACGACACGCTGACCAGCCTGCCGAACCGCAGCCTGATCGCCGACCGCCTGCAGCAGGCCGTGCTGGATGCCGAGCGCACCGGCCAGTCCGTGCTGGTAGCCTTCATCGACCTGGACAGCTTCAAGCTGGTCAACGATACGCTGGGCCACAATGCAGGCGACGAGCTGCTGAAGGTGGTCGCGGGCCGCATGGTGGATTGCGTGCGCCGCAACGACACCGTGGGCCGCTTCGGCGGCGATGAATTCGTGCTGGTGCTGCCGCATGTGGACGACAACGCGTCCGCCCTGGTGCCGTTGCTGGACAAGATCCTGGCCGCCGTGGTGGAACCCATCGTGCTGGAAGGGCAGAAAATGCAGGTGAGCTGCAGCATCGGCGTATCCCTGTACCCGCGCGACGGCCGCGATGCCGACACATTGATGATGCATGCGGACATGGCCATGTACCGCGCCAAGGAAAATGGCAAGAACAACTGCCAGTTCTACACGCACGAGATGAATGTATGCCTGGACGAAAAGATGGCGTTGATGGACGGGCTGCGCAAGGCGCTGTCCGAAAACCAGCTGCGCCTGGTCTACCAGCCCAAGGTGGAACTGGACACCGGCCGCATCTTCGGCGTGGAAGCGCTGCTGCGCTGGCAGCATCCGGAACGGGGCGCCATCAGCCCGGACCAGTTCATTCCGCTGGCCGAGGAATGCGGCATGATCCTGCCGATCGGCGAGTGGGTGCTGCGTGAAGCCTGCCTGCAGGCGCGCGCCTGGCAGGATGCGGGGCTGGAACCGATCAGCATCTCCGTCAATGTGTCGCCGCGCCAGTTCGATGACTGCCGGCTGGTACCCCGCGTGGCCGATGCGCTGCGCGACAGCGGCCTGTCACCGGAGTGGCTGGAGCTGGAAGTCACGGAGAGCATGGTGATGCGCGATGTGGCGCAGTCGGTGGCCAAGATGCGCGAGCTGGAAGCGATGGGTATTGCCCTGTCGATCGACGATTTCGGCACCGGCTATTCCAGCCTGGCGGCGCTGAAATCCTTCCCGATCAGCCGCCTGAAGATCGACAAGTCCTTTGTGCGTGACCTCGCCAGCAGCGAGGATGACCAGGCGATTGCGCGCGCGATCATTTCGCTGTCCCACCAGCTGCACATGCGCGTGATTGCGGAAGGCGTGGAGACCGAACAGCAGCGCAGCTTCCTGCAGCAGAACGGCTGCGACGAGGTGCAGGGCTACCTGTATGGCAAACCGGTGGCGCCGCAGGAGATTGCCGCCCAGCTAACGCAAGCTATAATGCTTGAATGAGCGAATATTCCAACGACATCTACACCGAACCGTCCCCACTGGACGTCAATACCCTGAACAATCTCGGCCCGCTGCGCGCTATGGCGGGCATCTGGGAAGGGAAGCGCGGCCTGGACATCAAGCCCAAGGCCGACGGTCCGCGCAAGCAGGCTTACGTGGAACGCATCGAACTGCAGCCCATCGATCCTGTCACCAACGGCCCGCAGCTGTTCTATGGCCTGCGTTATGTGCTGATCGTGAACAAGCCGGACAACATCAAGACATATCATGAGCAGGTCGGCTACTGGCTGTGGGAACCAGCGACCAATACCGTGATCCAGACGCTGGCCATCCCGCGCGGCCAGATCGCGATGGCGTCCGGTACCGCGGCTCCTGATGCCAGGTCCTTCGAACTGGTGGCGCGCCGCGAGACCGATACCTACGGCATCTGCTCCAATCCTTTCCTGGAATTCGGCTTCAAGACCACCGAGTACCGCATCAAGGTCACCATCAACGACGATGGCACCTGGGGTTACGAGGAAGACACCGTCATGCTCCTGCGCGGCAAGGAGAACGAGCCTTTCCACCACACCGACCGCAACCTCCTGGTCAAAGTCGCCGAGCCGACGCCGAATCCTTTGGCGCGGTGATACGGCGCGTCTGATCACGGCGGATCATTGATCCGCCGTGCCTGCGTCTACGCGGCCTCCAACCGTGCATACGCCGGATACAACTCGCTCTCCTCCCGCCGCGTGCGCAGAAACAGCGCCTTGAACACCGCATTGGCCTCGGCCCTGAACCCCTCCGGATCGGCTGCCACGCGGTTCGCCAGATTCCAGCGCTGCGCGAATTCGGTATATGCGCCGGCCAGGTCCCCCATCTCCTCCTGATAAAACCGCCCCAGCGCCGCCAGCTCGCTGCGTCCCGACTTTGCGAACGCCGGATACACCACCCGATCCTCCACCGCCAGATGCAGCTTGATCGTGGCGCTCATCCTCATCAGCAGCTGCGTGATCGCGCCCGCATTGCGTTCGATGCCGGTGGCGATCAGCTTGCGCAGCTCGTGGATGCCGTCCATGATGTCTTTGTGATCATGTTCAAATCTTTGCAGCTTCATTCTGTTCTTTCAGTTTAGGTAATTGCCACAGGCACCAGATGACGGCGATGGCGATGGAGCCGATCACCAGTCCGACGCCGGTGGTTTGTTGATCGTTCAGGGCGTAGGCGTTGCAGAGGCGCTGCGGCATGTCCTGGTACTGTATGCCCGCCACCGCCATCATCCAGCTCAGGTTCCCCAGGAAAAAGAGCTGCACCACCGCGTTGGCCCTTTGCAGCGCTGAAGGGAGCACGGCGCCCGTCAGCGCGATAGACGCGAACTTTGCCGCTTCCGCCAGCGGCAGCGTGAGGCTTTCCTCCAGCGCGCGCGGGATCATCCAGTACGCGCTGGCCAGCATCAGCCAGGTCAGGCTGGTGAAGCCATGCGCATCGATCCGCGCCAGTGCTGCCGCCGCGCGCGATTCCCGCAGCGTGCAGCCCAGCAGCGCGCCGCCAATCGCGATCAGCGGCAATTGCAGCAGCATATGCAGCGCCATCGACGCCTCCAGCCAGCCGCGCAGCAGCCACGCCGCGGCCAGCAGCGCGCCTCCCGCGACCGGGCTCATTGGCGGCCTCCGGCGGTGGCTTGCGCCAGGGCGAGCGCCGCATCCAGTGCGGCGGCGGGCTGCTCGTAGTCGACGATGCGCACCAGCCGTCCGTCGCGGTCGATCAGGTGAAAGGCCGCATTGTGTTCATACTCGCCGAGCGGCGCCGGAATCACGACCACGCCCGCGCTGGCCAGCAGCGAAGTACGCCGCGCGTCATCCGGCACCGCGGCCATGGCCCACACCTGCGGGTCCGCGCGCATGCGCTGGCGCATAATGCGCCAGCTCGGACGCCGTATCGCGCGGATCGAAGCTGATGCTGAGCAGCCGCACGCGATCCTGCAAGCCGCGCGCTAGGATCGCGGACTGCAATTGCTGGAACTCGCTGCCCACCGCCGAGCAGACGGCGTTGCAGCGCGCGTAGAAAAAGGTCGCGAGCGTCACGCGTGCCGCGTCGCGCGCAGCCGGCAAGGGCAGGGTGCGCGGCTGCTCCGCAATCGTCAGCCGCCTCCCATCTTCGGTCGAGACAACGCGGAAGCCCATCGTGGCATGCCACATGGCGGCCGCCCCGAGTGCCGCGACGCTGGCGAGCGCCGCGGCAGTCAGGAAGGTCGCGGGCTTATTTGAGCTTGACGAGATCATCATCTCCCGCCCACGGATCCTTGCGATCCCTGGTCGCCTCGCGTTCCGCCTTCACTACATCCGGTGCAATCTTCGGCGCGGCATTGCCGAAGTTCGAGCGGATGTGCGACAGCACGGCCGCAATTTCCGCGTCGTTCAGCTTATCCTTGAAGGCCGGCATCTGGCCGTTATAGGAGCCGCCCTTAACCGTCAGCTTGCCCGTAATCCCGTGCAGCAGGATGGCTGCGGCCACTTTGTCCGATCCCATCACCCATTCGGAGCCCGCCAGCGGCGGGAACACACCCGGCAGGCCGGCGCCCGTCGCCTGGTGGCAGGCCACGCACTGCGCCGAGTAGATCTGGGCGCCATCGACAGCGCCGCCAGGCGATCCGGCCGGCTTGGCCTGCAGGGTAGACAGCGTGCGCGAGTCGCCCAGCGCTGGATCGTCCTTCGGGTTCTGCATCAGGATATAGGTGATGCCCCAGCCAAAGAGCAGGCCGACCAGGGACAGCACCAGCCAGGGAATAGGCCGGTCTACCTCGGTCGGATCCGGATTCTCGCGCTCCTGGGCGCCAACGCTGCCATGTTCCATCTGGTCCCCCCTTCATTTCTTCACCTCCGGCGCAGGCAATACGGGATAGCTGTGATCCAGTCCTTGCAGATAGGCGACCAGGTCCATCACCTCCGGCTTGGCGACAACGATCTTGCCCGCCGGCGCATAACCCGGCGGCAGGTTGACCACGCGGTCGCCCGCTTCTTCCTTGTCCTTGATGTCGAACAGGAAGGGATAGGACGGCATGATAGACCCGTGCACATAGGCGCGCGGCTGGTACAGGTGTCCCAGGTGCCAGTCCGCACTGGGCTGGCGCACGCCGATGTTGAACAGGTCCGGGCCCGTGCGCATGGTGCCCAGCAGGTGCGGCTTGTCGTAGTAATAGTCGGCCGCGACGGAAGCCCGGCCCCAGCCGCGCTTGTCGTCCGGCGCCTGGGCCCGGTCGCGCGGCTGCTGCGAGTGGCAGTAGATGCAGCCATTCTCGATGTAGACCTGGCGTCCGCGCAGTTGCGCCGCCGTGTAGGGCTTCAACTGTGCCGGCGCTTCCACCGATTTCAGCTGGATGTGGGGTACGACCACCAGGGCCGACGTGGCCAGCGCGAGCGTCACCATCGCGCCGCCAAGCAGTTTGAGTTCGTCTTGCATTATCGGGCTCCTGCCAGGTTGCTATCGCTGACGCTGGACGGTTTCTCGCCGGTGTTCAGCAGGGCGGCGCCCACGCGGCCCGGACCCTGGCGCAGCGCCATGGCAAAGAAATGGACGGCAAACAGCAGTTGGCCCAGCGTCATCACGGCGCCGCCGACGGAGCGCGACTGCAGGTAAGGAATGGTGACGGTCACGGAATCCATGAAGGGACGCGCCGCATCGAGCATGGCCAGGCCTTGCAGCCAGCCGCCAATGGACAGGCCCACGAAGTAGATCGAGAAGCCTAGCACCACCAGCCAGAAGTGCGCGGCGATCAGTCTCGGATAAGGCCATTCCCAGGCCATCACGCGCGGCATCACGAAGTAGATGGCGCCGAACATGACCATGGTGAAGAAGCCGTACAGCCCGAGGTGGGCGTGGGCCACGGTGAAGTGGGTAAAGTGCGCCACCGTGTTCACGCTGTGCAGCGCCTCTACCGAACCCTGGATCGAGCTGAGGGTGTACATCATGCCGCCCAGGACGATGAAGCGCAGTGTGGGGGAATAAATCAGCTTGGAGAAATAGCCGCGCATCGTCATGTGCTGGTTGACGGAGAAGGAAATCACGGGCACCAGCATCATCACGCTCTGCACCACGGACAGCGTGATCAGCCAGCCGGGCACCGGACCGCCGATCAGGTGGTGGCCGCCGACCTGGCCGTAGAAGAAGGCCAGCGTCCAGAAGCCCAGCAGCGACAGGTTATAGGACTGCACGGGGCGGCCGATAATCTTCGGCAGGAAGTAATAGACCGAGGCCAGCGCCATCGGCGTATAAAAGAGGCCCAGCACGTTATGGCCGAACCACCAGTTCATTGCCGCCTGCTGCACACCGAAATGCACCGCCGGCAGGTTACCGACCAGGAAGAGGATGGGGAACCAGAACAGGGCCGCGCCCATATACCAGATCGATACGTAGAGATGATGCACCTTGCGGTTCTGCAGCGTGTACACCAGCGGCAGGCCGACCATGGCGCCGCCCACCACCAGCAGGATGTCCACCTGCCACGGGATTTCCAGCCACTCCATGCCGTCGGACAGGCCGACCGCAATGCAGCCCAGGCCTGCGATCAGCCCCGCGTTCCAGATCATGGCGCCGAGGATGGCCCAGCGTCCGCCCACCAGGGGCGTCTTGAGCAGGCGTGGCAGCATCCAGTTGGCCACACCCAGCGCAGCCATGGGCGCCCAGCCGTACGCAACGGCGTTCAGGTGGATGGTGCGGATGCGGCCAAAGGTCAGCCAGGCGTACTGGCTCAGCCAGTCGGGCTCATGCAGCTTGATCGAACTTGTGAGGCCGGCCAGCGAGGCCACGATCAGCCAGACCACGGCACAGGACAGGAAGACGAAAGTCACGAAGGCGCTGGAAGTGTCGGCCTCCACACGCTCTGCAAGGTCCTTGTGCAATGCGGCTTCCTGCTCGGCCGTGAGCACGGGCTTGGTTTCGCCGGGCACGGCCTTGTCCATGGCCGCGCGCTTGTCCGGACTGAGCGCCGGTTCTTCGCCGCGCCCGATCTCGCCGGGCGAAAAGATCACGTTCGCCGCCGCCGAGGTGGCGTCGAACAGTCGCTTGCGCAGCGACCAGATGAAAATCAGCAAGCCTGTCACCGACAGGATGAAAGAAGAGAGGAGCAGGGTTACGGTATCCACGGTTTATCCTTCACGGCCGTCCAGGCGAGGCTGGCTTAAATAAGGCGTGTACACGATGAGGTAGAGCAGAAAGGCGGCCGACCAGCACGCTGCTGATATAACCAAGAGTTGGTCCCGCTTTCCACCCGGAATATTGGCACACAAACGCAGCACTGCGCCGCCCTCCAAAAGGTAGTACATGAAACTTTCTGCACGGCCTGCCTTGAGCGGACGGCCCGTATGGCCGAGCGCCGTGCGCGTGACCATGCCGATGATCAGGCCCGACATCGCACCTACCGCCAGTGCATGGAAAGCAGAGCTGGCGCTGCCCAAGCCCAGAGCCGCAAAGCCCAGCAGCAAGAGGCCGCCGGCGATCCACGCATAGGCCAGATGCAGCACCCACAGCAGGGGTACGCGCAGCGTGCTTGGCGGCGCCCAGCCATACAGGCGGGCTGCATTCACGGCCGCCGCGGCAAAGGCCAGCGCGGCCGTCAGCAGGGCCGGCGCGGCCAGCAGCCAGGCGAGGGCGGTGAGAGCGATCAGGGCCAGCGCGGCCTTGTCGCGCCAGGCCAGGCTGCGCGGTTTGCTGCCCGGCGCGCCGTTGGCGGTAAACATGGGGATCACGCGGCCGCCGATCACGGCTTCCAACAGCGTGACCAGGAGGATGGCGCCATGCACGGGCGTCAGCGGCGAGATAGCGAGCCAGCCCAGGGCCGCCGCGTGATAGGTGATATTCGCCAGCGACAGCAACGCGAGAATGGCGGCGACCGGATAATTGCGGCGGCTGTTGGCGCGCAGCAGCACGCGCAATAGCGCCCACGCGGCGGCGGGCAGGAAGGCCACGTCAATGGCGCGTGCCGCCAGTGCGATGGCCGGGGCAGCGCTGCCGGTGGCCAGCATGGCGGCGCGGCCGGCGATCCAGAGCAGCGCAAGGGCGGCCAGGGAGGCGCCGCGCGGCGTCCACAGATTGGTCCAGTTGCGGGAAGCAGTCAGCAGGAAACCGACGATTACGGCGCCCGCAAAACCGAACACCATTTCGTGCGAGTGCCACAGCAGGTCGAGAGGCAGCAAGCCCTGGTAACCCGCCAGCCACAGCGGAACGGCGATTGCGGCCAGTGCCGCAGCCAGCAGGTAGAAGGGGCGGAATGCCAGCCGCAACAGGGCGGGCGGCTGCCTGGTTGTGTGCGGATCGTCAATGCGCAATAGCTGTGAGCTGCTCATGGTAGCCTCGGTTTCTTTAAGATGTATAATGAATGCTACATTAGCGCTTGGCTTAAAGCAATATTTGAAATGAATCTTTTTGTGGGTCTGCCATGAGATTGACATCCTTTACCGATTACACCCTGCGTTCGCTGATGGTGCTCGGCATGAACCGCGACAAGCTGGTCACCATCCAGGACATCGCTGACATGCACAACATCTCGAAGAATCACCTGACCAAGGTGATTCACCAGCTGGGCGCCAGCGGCCTGGTGGAGACTGTCCGCGGCCGCAACGGCGGGTTGCGCCTGAACCGTGAGCCGAAGGACATCAATATCGGCGATGTGGTGCGCGACAGCGAATCGGACTTCCATATCGCCGAATGCTTCGGCAGCGAACCAGGGGGCTGCGCCTTCCTGCACGATTGCTCCCTCAAGGGCAAGCTGGGCGCTGCAACGGAAGCCTTCCTCAAGGTCCTGGATGGCGTGACCCTGGCCGACATCCTGCCGCCGCCGCCGGGCGAGAAGACCGTCCAGCTGCATTTGCCGCCGAAGAAAGCCCACGCCGCTTAAAGCTGCAAATAATTTCCATCTTTTGTTGACAGCATCGGATTTAAATATGTATTATGAATGCATGTTTAAGCGAAAGGAGTAATGCAAATGCTGTCCCCCGAACACCGCGCCATCGTTACCGCCACCGTCCCCATCCTGGAGCAGGGCGGCGAAGCCCTGATTCGCCACTTCTACCAGACCCTGTTCACCGATTTCCCCGAGGTGAAGCCGTATTCAACCAGGCCCACCAGCATAGCGGCGACCAGCAGCGCGCCCTGGCGAACGGCGTGCTGATGTACGCAAAGAATATCGAACGCCTGGAAGCACTGGGCCCGGCCGTCAACACCATCGTCGCCAAGCACGTGGCGCTGCAGATCCAGCCCGAGGATTACGACAAGGTGGGCGCCAGCCTGCTGAAGGCGATCCGCGAAGTGCTGGGCGCCGAAACCGCAACCGATGCGGTGATCGAAGCCTGGGCTGCCGCCTACGGCCAGCTGGCGCAGATCCTGATCGGCATCGAAGGCAAGGCTTATGAAACGTCGGCTGCCGCGGTGGGCGGCTGGAAGGGTGCACGCCAGTTCGCGGTCGAATCCCGCCGCGACGAGAGCGAAGAGATCACCAGCTTCGTGTTCCGTCCTGTGGATGGCCAGCCTGTGATGGACTTCGAGCCGGGCCAGTACATCGGCATCCGCCTGTTCATCGACGGCGAGGAACAGCGCCGGACTTATTCGCTGTCCGCAGCGCCGAACGGCAAGACCTACCGCATCAGCGTGAAGCGCGAAGAGGGCGGCAAGGTGTCCGGCCACCTGCACGACACACTGAACGAAGGCTCGGTCGTGGACCTGTTCCCGCCTTCGGGCCAGTTCACGCTGGCGGAAGGCAGCAAGCCTATCGTGCTGATCTCGGGCGGCGTGGGCATCACCCCGACCCTGGCGATGCTGGATAGCGCACTGAAGACCGGCCGCGAAATCCGCTTCATCCACGCCGCGCGCCATGGCGGCGTACATGCCTTCCGCGACCACGTCGACCAGCTGGCGGCGGCCAATCCGCAGCTGACCCGCTTCTACATGTATGCGGAGCACAACGGCGAGCATCCGGCGCCGGACGCGGTGGGCCTGCTCGATGCCGGGCAGCTGGGCCAGTGGATGCCGGAGCGCGACGTGGACGCCTACTTCCTGGGTCCAGTGCCTTTCATGAAGGCAGTCAAAAAATCGCTGCGTGAGCTTGGCGTTCCTGAAGCACAGACGTATTATGAGTTCTTCGGCCCGGCCAAGGCCCTGAACTGATCGAAGTCAAGGCCGCGCGGGCCCCTTCACAGGAGGGATCAATGCACGCGCGGCTGCGACAGTTTGTCAATGCAATGACCGCCCTGGTCGATACGACGGCGGACGAAGCACGCATCATCCGGGAGGGCGGTGCGCTGCTGCGTGCACTGGTGGAACAGGATGGCTGGCTGCCCGCCGAATGCGCGCAGCCCGATCCCCAGTACTACCGTCAATATCTGCTCTATCTCGATCCCCGCAAACGCTTCTCTGTGCTCAGTTTTGTCTGGGGCCCGGGCCAGAGCACGCCGGTGCATAACCATACGGTGTGGGGCTTGATCGGCATGCTGCGCGGCGCGGAGCTGGCGCAGTCCTACCATCAAGGGGCCGAGGGACGCCTGGAGCGCTCAGGGCCGCCGCAGCGGCTGGAGCCGGGGATGGTGACGGCCGTGTCGCCCATGCTGGGCGATATCCATCAGGTGGAGAATGCCTACGATGACCGCGTGTCGATCGGCATTCATGTCTATGGCGCCGATATTGGCGCGGTTGATCGCGCCGTCTTCACGCCCGAGGGCGAGGCCAGGCCTTTCCGCTCCGGCTACGCCAACGCCTGAGAAAACCCACGGCCCAAACCTAGTGTCTGCCACATCGTGGCAGACACTTGCTTTATGCCTTGGGTTTTAAACGAGCCAACGGCGCCCTGGCTCAGACCAGCAGCGCCGCATTCATCGAGGCGGCATCGTCGGCCGATTCGGCCAGCATACGCTGCAGCTTTTCCTGATCGACAAACAGATCCAGCACGGATTCCTCGTGAGGCGCCGGGTCGCGGTCCGGATTGGCCAGCGGCGAAGGGACAGGGGCGAAGTGATTGGCCAGCAGCAGCGTATCCAGCAGGGTCTCCGGCGGAATCTGCATGAAACCGCCGCGCAGGCCCTCGATGGCGCTCGCCACCGGCTCCCGGGATGCCCAGCTTGTGCAGCACTTCGCGGGTGATGATTTCCTCGCTGGCCGGTTGCCAGTTTTCGGGATCGGGTTCCAGCAGGCCGGGAATTCGTCCGCGCGGGACAGCAGGTAGAAACCGCCCACCTCGTGCACGATGGCCGCGAACAGCGCTGTATCGGCGTTCACCCCCGTGATCTCGCGTGCAACCACGCGCGCCAGGCAGGCGACGTGGATCGTGTGCTGCCACAGCTGCTCGGCCTTGGCACGCAGTTCCGGGTCAACGATCTTGCTGCCGAAGGCGCGCACGACCATGGCCGCCGCCAGGGCAAAGAGATTGTGGTAGCCGACACGCATGATCGCCGCGCGCACATTGGTGATTTCCGGTCCCGCCGGCGCGGTTGAACATCGCCGAGTTGGACAGGGCCACGGTGCGCGCCGCCAGCTGCGGCTCGGCCAGCACCAGCTTGATAGCCTCGTCCATGGGACAGTCAGGGTCATCCAGCGCGAGCTGGACACGCAGGGCCGCATTGACACTGGTAGGGAAGACGAGATCTCCCCGTATTGCCAAGGCGGCAATGTGGCCGAAGGCTTCAAGTTTGTTCATGGGGGAAAATTATACCAGCTGGCGCTGCGGATGCCAAATAGCGCGCCGCCGCGGCCCTTTCCAGGGGCGCGGCGGCGAACGAAAAACGGATCAGGCGCCGGCGAGCTGGGGCTGGCGGGTGGTGCGCTGTTCGGTATAGCGGGCGACGGAGAGGTCGTCGGCGTAGATGGCGGGGCGCTTGGCGGACATGATGTCGGCCAGCATTTGCGCCGAGCCGCAGCTCATGGTCCAGCCCAGCGTGCCGTGGCCGGTGTTCAGGAACAGGTTGCGCATGGCGGTGCGGCCGACCACCGGGGTGCTGTCCGGCGTCTTGGCGCGCAGGCCGGTCCAGAAGCTGGCCTTGGCGGTGTCGCCGGCGCCCGGGAACAGGTCGTTGACCACCATTTCCAGGGTTTCACGGCGGCGCGGGTTGAGCGCATTGCTGTAGCCGGCCAGTTCAGCCATGCCGCCGACGCGGATGCGGTCCTCGAAGCGGGTCACTGCAATCTTGTAAGTCTCGTCCAGGATGGTCGATTCCGGCGCGCGGTTCTTGTCGGTGATCGGCACGGTGATCGAGTAGCCCTTCATCGGGTAGACCGGGATGTCCACGATGCCCTTCAGGAAAGGCGTCGAGTAGGAGCCCAGCGCGACCACGAAGGAATCGCCTTCCACCAGCTCCGAGCCGCACAGCACGCCGCGCACTTCGCCGCCGGCCATGGCCAGGCTGCTGATGTTCATGTTGTAGCGGAACTTTACGCCCAGCGCTTCGGCCAGCGCGTGCAGGCGGTTGGTGAACAGGTTGCAGTCGCCGGTCTCATCGTTCGGCAGGCGCAGGCCGCCGGTCAGCTTGTGGGCGGACGAAGCCAGGCCCGGCTCGGCGTCCAACAACTGGCCGCCGGTCAGCAGTTCGAAGGGCACGCCGGTTTCCTTCAGCACTTCGATGTCGGCAGCGGCGTTGTCCAGCTGCTGCTGGGTGCGGAACAGCTGGATCGTGCCTTGCTGGCGGCCTTCGTATTCGATGCCGGTGGAGGCGCGCAGCGCCTTGAAGCAGTCGCGCGAGTATTCGGCCAGGCGCACCAGGCGTTCCTTGTTGACCGCGTAGGATTCGGCATTGCAGTTGCGCAGCATCTGCCACATCCACTTCAGCTGGAACATGGTGCCGTCCGGCGAGATGGACAGCGGCGCGTGGCGCTGCAGCATCCACTTCATCGCCTTCAGCGGGATGCCGGGCGCGGCCCAGGGCGTGGCGTAGCCGGGGAAATCTGGCCGGCGTTGGCGAAGCTGGTCTCCAGCGCGGGACCGGCCTGGCGGTCGAGCACGGTGACGTCGTGACCTTCCAGGGCCAGATAATAGGCGGTGGTTACACCGATAACGCCACTTCCGAGAACGACTACGCGCATGGGACTTGCCTCCAGATTATTTCGTGCGGATTATTTTGCTATGATATGGACGTTGTCCTAGTTTTTGTTACTGTATATCGCCGCTAATTCAGTAAATAATCATGAGAACTCAGAAAGAATCAGTCCGCAGCCTGGACAAGATTGACAGGAAAATACTGCGCATCCTGCAGGATGACGGACGCATCTCGATGAAGGACCTGAGCGAGCAGGTTGGCCTGTCGATCACGCCTGCGATCGAGCGGGTCAAGCGCATGGAGCGGGACGGAGTCATCACCGGCTATCACGCCCGGCTCGATCCGGCGTCGCTGGGGGCATCGCTCCTGGTGTTCGTGGAAATCACGCTGAACCAGAAGTCGGCCAGCCACTTCGAGCAGTTCCGCCGCGAGGTGCTGCGCATTCCCGAGGTGCAGGAGTGCCACCTGGTGTCCGGCGACTTCGACTACCTGATCAAGGCCCGCATCCACGAGATGGCCGAATACCGCAAGCTCCTCGGCGACATGCTATTGAACTTGCCGGGCGCGGCGCAGTCCAAGAGCTATGTGGTGATGGAGGAAATCAAGGAAACCCTGATCCTCTCGACCGAAGCGGCCCAGTAGCCGGTCTTGCGCGTGATCAGCATCGCCTGATGCGCGGTCGGGCATCATGGGCTTTTTCCAGGAGAGCGCATGGCAACGCAAATGAACGACCCTGTTGCGCACAAATCAGACCTCGACGCGCTGGAAGAGCGGCTAAAGGCCCATATCGGCGCCGAAATCAGCCGGGCGAAGTTCGAGATGTTGACCTGGGGTGTTGGCATCCTGCTGGTCAATGATGCGCTGATCCTCACGGCCATCAAGCTATTCGTGTGATGTCGTGTGCCGGCCGCCTTAGGTTAGAATTAAGCTCAGCATCGGCATTGCGAACGGGGACTAATGTGCATAGCAACTACGGAACCGCCAGCCTCACGCCATCGGCCCCGCAAACAGCGGCCGCGCCGGAACTTGCCGTTACCATCCGCTCGCTGGACGAGCACCTTTCCTCCGACCAGAGTTTCGCCTCCGCCCTGGCGCGCACCGTGGGCGCGATTGCCGTTGCGGACGGCAATATGACACTGGCGCAATTTGCCGCCGTCACGGAGATTGCCGGTGACGGCAAGGCCTCCGCCGTGTTCACGGCCGTACTGCTGAACGCCATCGAAGCCGGGGTCACGCTGGAGCAGGCGCTGGGTGGACTGGCCCGCGCCAGCCAGACCACCGAACATCAGGCGCGCGATGCCGCCTACCAGCTGATGAAGCCGCTGCTGGCGCTGCAGGGATCGCAGGCGCGTCCCATCGCGCAGCGCGTGGCGCGGGCGCTGGACATCAGGCTGACGCCCGAACAGCTGTACGGCCTGCCGCCGGAACAGGAGCGCCGCCTGCTGCGCGTGGTCGGCGACAAGGCGCGTGCGCTGGTCAAGGGCCGCGGCCTGGTGGACGCGGTGGCCGACTTCGGCCGCAGCACCGGCAACAGCGAACTGCTCGACCACGCGCGCGGCTACAACGGCGGCCTGATGGGGCAGGACGAGCTGCATGCCTCCGTCCAGCACGCCGTGGCCAATATCAGCCAGGGCATCGCCACCTATGAAGAACACGCCGGCGCCATGCTGACCTGCGCCGCTTCGGCCGACAGCCTGCAGGCGACGGCCGAACAACTGCGGCGCCAGGTGCAGCAGCGGCTCGCACTGGTCGATGCGCGCATCGCCTACGAGCGCCGCACCCTGTCGCAGGATATCGAGGACGCCGTCCACGATGCGGGCGACGCCATTGAACTGGCCATCGCCGAGAGGCTCGATACCGGCCAGTGGAAGGACGAGGAAGTGTGGTCGGAAATCGCCCGCGAACAGTTCGGCATGGTGATGGAGCGTCGGCTGGACCGCGTGGTGCGGCGCAAGGAGGAAGCGCTGGACTTGCTGAACCACGACCTGTCGCTGTTCCAGTCCGATATCCGTCTTACGCCATCGAGCGCCTTCGTGCGCCAGCACCATGTGGCGCTGGCCCGCCTGATGCCGCGCATGCGGCTCGGTACAAGGGTCGCCAATACGGTCGACACGGCGGCCAATGTGACTCTGATGGGCAGCGCAGTGGCGGCAGCCGGTACGGGGACGATGGCTTATCTGTTCGGCGTGGCGGTGGTGGTGCCGGCCGTGGCGCCGGCCGCGCCCTTTGTCGGCGGCGCCGTGCTGCTGGCCGGCGCATTCAAGTGGTTCTCCGATATCGGCAAGCGCAAACGCTCCGAGATCCGCGACAAGCGGCGGGCCTTCGAGGAGGAATTGCTGAAGCGGCTGAAGGAGGCGGAGCTGGCCATTAGTCGCCAGCTGGACCGGATTTCGTCCAGCTTTCACGAATCGGCGCGGCAGTTGCTGACGCCATTGCTGCTCGAAGCCGAGGCTGCGGGGCGGGTGCAGAAATGCGCAAGCGGATTGCCGACAAGGTGATCACGCAGGCGCGGGCGCATATCGCGCAGTTGCAGACGGCGCTCGCGGCCGCGGCCGCATAGGCGTTCCCGACGGCGCACGCACGGCGGATCAATGATCCGCCCTACGCGCCGTCGATGCATTTGGATCCACATGATACGACGAGAGGCGTAGGGCGGATCATTGATCCGCCGTGCCTCCCGTCCTGCGGCGCTTAACGCACCAGGTTATGCTTGATAATCCCATCCGCCGCGTCCACAGCCTGGTCCAACGGCTGTCCCAATGCCCGCGTCGCATACACAGGCGCGGACGGGGAGGCTGAACCCAGCACCGGCCCACTGATATCACTGATATCCACCTTCACCGTCGTCGACAAGCCAATGCGCAGGGGATGCGCCGCCAGCTCCTTCGGATCGAGCGCAATCCGCACCGGCACGCGCTGCACGACCTTGATCCAGTTGCCGGAAGCATTCTGCGCCGGCAGCAGCGAGAAAGCGCTGCCCGTGCCGGCAGACATGCCCAGCACCTTGCCGTGATAAACCACCTTGGCTCCATACATATCCGCCTCGATCAGCGCCTTCTGCCCGACGCGGATATCGCGCAGCTCGGACTCCTTGAAGTTCGCGTCCACCCACAGCTGGTCCAGCGGCACGATGGAAAGCAGGGCGGTGCCGGGCGCCACGCGCGCGCCCACCTGCACGCTGCGCTTGGCCACATAGCCCGTCACCGGCGCCAGGATGCTGTTGCGGCGCGAAGCCAGCCAGGCTGCCATATAGTCCGCGCGCGCCTGCTGCACGGCCGGGTGGTCGGACAAGGACACGCCCGCCACCGCGGCATGCGCTGCCTCGGCCTGTTTCTGCGCCACGAGAATCGCGGCCTGCGCATTGTCGACAGCCTGCTTCGCGTGAGCCAGGTCTTCGCCGGACACGGTGTGGTCGGCGGCCAGCGGCGCGCGCCGCGCCAGGTCATCCTGCGCAGTGTTCAGCTGCAGCTTGCGCTGGGCGACGGCGGCGTCGTACTGCGCGGCGTCCGCATAACGCTGGCGTTCCTGGCGCACCACGGCGCCGAGGCGGGCCTCGGCCTGGCGCAGGGCCACGTCGGCATCGGCCGCATCGAGCTTGACGATGGGGGCACCCGCTTGCACCAGCTGGGTTTCGTCAGCGCGGATTTCCTCCACATTGCCCGCCACCTGCGAGGACAGCGTGACGAGATTGCCGCCCACATAGGCGTTATCCGTTTCCTGCTCTTTCGACAGCACGGTCTTGTAGTAGATCGCGTAGGCCGCGCCGGCGGCGATGAAGGCCACCGTGATGGCGGTCATGACAGTTTTACGTTTCATGTTCAAAGTCTTATTTCGTGATCAGGGGTGGAGCATCGCCTTGGTAGCCGCCGCCCAGCGAATGGACGAGGGCCACTTCGGCCAGGAGCTGGGCATGCTGCAGGCGCAGTTCGGCATCCTTCTGGCGCAGCGCGGCCTGCCGGGCAGCCAGCACGGACGAGCGATCGGCCAGGCCGTGATCGGCACGGGCCTGGGCGCTGTGCAGCAGGGATTGCGCGTCGGCGCTGGCTTTCTGCTGCTGCGCGAGCTGGGCTTCGATGCCCTGCAGGGTCAGCGTGTCCTGCGCCACTTCACGCACGGCCTGCACCACGGCGTCGTTGTACCCGGCGATCAGGATATTGCGGTCGGCGCGCGCACCCGCCAGATTGGCGGACAGGCGCTGGCTGTCGAACAGCGGCAGCGACAGCGAGGGGCCGACGAAGAAGGTGCGGCTGGCGCCGCGCAGCAGCTGCGACATCGAGACGGAATTCAGGCCGAGCGAGGCTGTCAGGTTCACGTCCGGATAGAAGGCTGCCTGCGCGGCATCGACGCGGCCCAGCGCCGACTCCACGCGCCAGCGCTGCGCCTGCAGATCCGGGCGGCGCGCCAGCAGCTCGATGCCCAGGCGCGCGGGCAGCGCGGCGGGGGCGCTGCGCAGCGCCACCGGCTTCAGGTCGGCCACCAGCGCGTCCGGGCCTGCGCCCGAGTTGCCGCCGGCGCCGAGCAGGGCGCGCAGGGCCTGCTGCTCGATGGCGTTGTCGGCGTCGAGCTGCGCCAGGTCTTTCTCCAGCAGGCTGGCTTGCATGGTGGCGCTGCGCTGCTCGTCGGCGGGCGCCAGGCCGCGCGCGATGCGCTTTGCCTTGTCCTCGATCAGCCCCTGCTGGGCGGTCAATTCCGCGAGCAGGACTTCGCGCCGCGCCCAGCCGGACTGCAGGCTGAAATAGTGTTGCGCAATGGCCGCCGCCAGCGACTGCTCGGCGCCCGCGTAGGACGCGCGGCGGGCATTCACCTCGCCGGCCGCCGCCGTGATTTCCGCCTTGTCGCGGCCCCACCAGTCGAAGTGGTAGCGGCCTTCCACGCGCAGCGTCTCTTCGGTGAACCAGGCGCCGCCGATCGGGGCGGGGAAAAGGCCGGTGGCCGAATAGCGCTGGCGGTTGCCGCCCGCGTTCAGCGACGTCTCGACGCCCAGTTCCGCGCTGCTGCGCGCAAACGCGGCCTGTGCTGCCGCAATCTGGGCGGCGGCCGTGTCCAGCGTCGGCGCGGAAGCCAGTGCTGCCTGCATCAGTCCATCGAGTTGCGGGTCGTCGTATGCCTTCCACCATTGCGCGTCCGGCCAGCCTTCGCGCGCGAGGCGGATGGAGGAGGGCAGTTCGGCCTTGGCCACATCGCGCTGAGGCAGGCGGTCGCGGTCGGCCGGAATGCCGGCGCAGCCGGACAGGGCCAGGACCACGGCCAGGGCAAGTGCCAGGGGCACGGGTTGTTTCATCATCTTCCTTTCTTAATCCATGGCCGCATGGGCCGCTTCCGCCGGCGCCGGCGCCTGTTTTGGCGCAGGGCGCATCAGCAGCAGCAGCGGGATCACCGCCAGCGTGAGCAGGGTCATGAGCCAGAAATCGTTCACGTAGGCGATCATCGAGGCCTGGCGCGTGATTTCGTTATTCAGCAGGTTCGCAGCATCCGTCGTGGCCACGTTATCGAGCAGCGACGGGTTGGCGATCGTGATTTTCTCGGCCAGCGCGGCGTGCATGGCCTGCGTGTTCCGCACCAGCAGCGTCTGCACCAGGGCGATGCCGATGCTGGAGCCGATATTGCGCACCAGGCTGTACAAGGCCGTGCCCTGGGCCCGCATCTCCGGCGCCAGCGTGGCGAAGGTCGCTGCGCTCAGGGGCACGAACACCAGGCCCAGGCCCACGCCCTGGATCAGGCCGGGCCAGACAATGTCCGACTGCGACAGCACCAGCGTGTAATGGCTCATTTGCCATAGCGAGAAGCCAGTGATGGCAAAGCCCGTTGCCAGCAGCAGGCGTACGTCGATCTTGCCCACCAGGCGGCCGACTACCAGCATGGAGAACATCGTTCCCAGTCCGCTGGGCGCCGTGACCAGACCCGCAACGGCGGCCGGATATCCCATCAGGCCTTGCAGCATGGTCGGCGTCAGCGCGCGGGTGGCGAACAGCACCAGGCCCATGATGAAGACGAACAGCAGGCCGCTGACGAAGTTCGAATTCTTCAGCAGGCGGAAATCGACGAAAGACTGGCCGGCAGGGCGCGTCAGCGTATGGCCGATGAAATAGGCAAAGCTCATCGTCATCAGCACGGCTTCCACCCAGGTCTCGGTCGAGGCGAACCAGTCATTCTGCTCGCCGCGGTCCAGCAGCATCTGCAGCGCGCCGATGGCCAGGCTGAGGGTGACGAAACCGAAGGCGTCGAAGCGCATCTTGCGCGGCGCCTCGACGGGGCGGATATAGCGCCATATGCCGTAGAAGGCCAGGCCGCCCACCGGCACGTTGATGAAGAACACCCAGCGCCAGTTATAGCTGTCCGTCAGCCAGCCGCCCAGCGTGGGGCCGAGAATGGGGCCGATCATCACGCCCATGCCCCACACGGCCATGGCGGAACCGTGCTTTTCGCGCGGATTGATGTCCAGCAGCGTGGCCTGCGACAGCGGCACCAGGGCCGCGCCGAACACGCCCTGCAGCAGGCGCGCGATGACGATCTGCGCCAGCGAGGTCGAAAGTCCGCACAGCACGGATGCGATCGTGAAGCCGGCCACGGACATCAGGAAAATCCGCTTCTGGCCGAAGCGGTCGCACAGCCATCCGGTCAGCGGCGTGGCAATGGCCGCGGCCACGATGAAGGACGTCAGCACCCAGGTAATCTGGTCCTGGGAAGCGGACAGGCTGCCCTGCATATGGGGTAGTGCCACGTTGGCGATCGTGCCGTCCAGCGCCTGGATGACGGTGGCCAGCATGATCGACAGCGTGATCATGCGGCGATGCTGTACCTCGCTCATTCGCAGCCGCCCGGTTCGTTCAGGCGCGCATGCAGCGCCTCCAGCAGCACGGTCATGCGTTCGAGTTCGCTGCGCTCGACGCCGCCCAGCAATTCGCGGCGCACAGGATCGGCGGCGGCGCGCACCCGCACATAGATGGCGCGGCCTTCATCGGTCAGGTGCACCAGCTTGACGCGGCGGTCGGTGGGCGAGGGCTGGCGCAGCATATAGCCGGCTTTCACCATGCGGTCGATCATCGACACCATGGTCGGGTCCTCGACGCCCAGGCGGGAAGCCAGTTCGGTCTGGGACAGGGGCTCGGCTTTGGCCAGGCTGGCAATGGCCATCCAGCTGGCCTGGCTCAGTCCGAGGTCCTTCAGGCGTCGGTCGATGGCCTGGCGCCAGGCGCGGGCCGTGTTGTGCAGGGCGTAGGAGAAGCGTTCTTCAATGTCCATAGAATACAAATCATTAGATATCTAAGTATTAGTTTAGCATAGTTACATAAATTACGTTGCCTGTTACCAACTTGTGCGCTGGCGAACACAGCATTCTTCAATTGCCCAAGTACAATGTAAAGGTAAGCCCACCCGCAACTCATATAATGACGATTATGAAATCCAAGATCCTCGCCGCCAGCCTGCTGGCCCTCTGCACCTCAGCCTTCGCCCAGAATGTGGGCGTTTCCGTCACCGTTGGACAGCCCGGGTTTTACGGCCGCATCGACCTCGGCAACTTTGGTCCGCCGCCCGTCGTGTACGAGCAGCCTGTCATCGTGCAGCGCCCGGTGCGCTACATCGCGGAACCGATCTACCTGCGCGTGCCGCCTGGCCACCAGAAGAAATGGTCAAAGCATTGCGCTGCCTATAATGCCTGCGGCCGTAACGTGTACTTCGTGCGCGACGAGTGGTATGTGAACGAGTACGCGCCGCGCTATCGCCACGAGCATGAGCATCGTGGCGACGACCGCCGCGACTATGACCGTCGCGACTACGACCGCCATGACGACCACGACGGCGATCACGGTCATGGCAAAGGCCACGGCAAGGGCCACGGCAAGCACAAGGACTGACCGGCGGCGCAGGCCGCCGCCAACCACCGGGAGATCCGTTTGCAGAGCAAATATGTCATCGTAGGAGGAGGGGCGGGCGGCCTGGAGCTGGCCTGCAAGCTGGGACGGAAACTGGGTCCCGGCAAGGTGATGCTGGTGGATAGCCGGCTTTACCACATCTGGAAGCCCTCGCTGCACGAAGTGGCGGCGGGCACCCTGGACATCCACCAGGAAGGCTTGTCCTACCAGATGCTGGCGCACGACAATGGTTTCACTTATGTCTATGGCGCGCTGATTGGACTGCAGGCGGCCGACAACACCATCATCGTTGGCCCGATCAGCACGGAAAGCGGCGAAACGGTGCTGCCGAACGCCGCATCCAATATGATTCCCTGGTGCTGGCCATCGGCAGCACTTCCAATTATTTCGGCGTGCCCGGCGCGCAGGAATGCACGATTTCCCTCAATGCCACTGAAGATGCGGAGCGCTTCCGCCTCACCCTGCTCAAGCTGCTGACCAAGGCCGCGCTGGAAAAGAGCGGCAGCGGCACGGTCGGCGTGGACGTGGTCATCATCGGCGGCGGGGCCACCGGCGTCGAACTGGCGGCCGAACTGCGCGAGGCCAGTGGCGTTTACGCGGCCTATGGCTTCGGCCACCTGGACCCGATGCGCGATGTGCGCATCACCCTGCTGGAAGGCGCGCCGCGCATCCTGGCGCCGCTGCCGGAGCGCGTGTCTTCCGCGGCCTTGAAGCTGCTCAATGAGCGGGGCATCAAGGTGGTGACGGATTGCCGCGTGACGGGCATCAGCCCCGACCACGTGCAGGTGGGCGAGCAGGCCTACCCCTCCGATATCACGGTCTGGGCCGCGGGGATCAAGGCGCCGGATTTGCTGAAATCCTTAGGACTGCCGACTGCGAAGGGCGGGCAGATCGAGGTGTCCGGTGAGCTGGTGGTGAAGGATCATCCGAATATCTATGCGCTGGGCGATTGCGCCATGTGCCTCGGTGCGGACGGCAAGCCGGTGCCGCCGCGGGCGCAGGCCGCGCACCAGCAGGCCGATTACCTGCTCGATGTGTTGCTGCGCAAGGATCGCGGACAGGCGCCTTCCGGCAAGCCGTATGAGTATCGCGATTATGGGTCGCTGGTGTCCTTCGGGCAGTCGACGTCCGTAGGGAGCCTGATGGGCTCCTTGCGGGGCTTTAACTGGTTCGTGGAAGGGTTCTTTGCACGGCTGATGTATGTGAGCTTGCATTTGATGCATCACCGGGCGGTGCTGGGGGCGGTAAGGACGGGGGTGCTGGCGGTGGCGCGGTTTTTGATCAAGCGGACCACGCCTCTTGTGAAGCTGCACTGATTGAGCATGCACGGCGGATCAATGATCCGCCCTACACGCCTCATTTGGGCAAGGTTATAGTCAATTTTGCACCGCCGGTGGGGTTGGGAGCGAGGGTAAGGGTGCCGCCGAGCCAGGCGGCGCGTTCGCGGGCGGCGCGCAGGCCGTGCTTCGCGTAGCAGCCCATGGCGCCGGCGGAAAGGCCGACGCCGTCATCCTTCAGGGTCAGCATGATCGCTTCATCGTTATCGTCCACGATCACTTCGATCGCGTGCGCCTGGGCGTGGCGCACCACGTTGCGCAAGCCTTCCTCCAGTGCATAGAGCAGCACCACGGCGTGCCCGCGCGGGCAGGAGGGTTCGTCTTCGGGCAGGCTGCAGCGCGCGTCGATCTGCTGGGCGGCGCCGAATTCGCTGAGGCGCTCGGTTAGCGCGGCGCGGATGCCGAGGAATTCCAGCTTGTCGTTCCATAGCCGGTGCTGCATGGCGCGGTTGGTGTCGATGATGGTGTGCAGCAGCTTCTTCATCTGCGCCACGCGGTCCTGCAGCGCAGGCTCCTGCGGCAGCTTGGACGCCAGCAGTGCAAGATGCATGGTCAGGGCAGTCAGCGAGGAGCCCAGGCTGTCGTGCATCTGGCGGGACAGGACGCGCCTTTCCTCGTCCCAGGAGGCATTCAGGTAGGCCATCAGCTCTTCCAGCTCGGCTGCGCGCTGGGCGGATTGTGGTTCAGGCATAGTCCTTCAGGATCGTGTTTTTTATTGCTCCGATCATACATGAGGTTCGGGTGAAATGACGCACATACACGCAAGCGGACGCACGGCAAGCTGAAGCTTTATCACCTTGTCAATGAGGAGCCAAGCCATGGACGCCATCACGCTGTTGAAACAAGACCACGCCAATGTGAAAGCAATGTTCAAGGAATATGAGGAGCTCGGCGATCGTGCCTTTGCCAGCAAGAAGAAGCTGGCCGACAAGATCTGCCTGGAACTGACCAAGCATGCAACCGCCGAGGAGGAAATCTTCTACCCGGCCGTGCGCGACGCCTCGAAGGAAGCGGAAGATATGGTCGATGAAGCAACGGTGGAACATGCTTCGGCCAAGGCCCTGATCTCCCAGCTGAGCCAGATGGACCCGCACGATGAGCTGTACGACGCCAAGGTCAAGGTGTTGGGTGAATACATCAATCACCACGTCAAGGAAGAAGAGGGTGAGATGTTCCCGAATGCGAAGAAGGCCGGCATTGACTTGCAGGCGCTGGGCGAGCAGATCGCCGCCCGCAAGGAGGAGATCGACTTCATTCCACCGGAACCCGCCGCCATGCAGACGACGGGCGCCGGCCGCCGTCCTATTGCTTGACGTAGGCGGGAGCGCCTGCCGTGCAGTTGCCGATGGCTTGCAGCAGGTGCTCGACGTCCACCGGCTTCACCAGGTGCAGGTCGAAGCCGGCATCCAGCACGCGGCGCTGGTCTTCCGCCAGGCCATAGCCGGTCAGCGCAATCAGCTTGATGTGGTGGGTGTCCGGATCGGCGCGCATGCGGCGCGCCACCTCGTAGCCGTCGATGCCGGGCAGGCCGATGTCGACCAGTGCGATGTCCGGATGCTCGCTGGCTGCGGTCTGCAGGCCCTGCACGCCGTCGGCGGCGTGGTGCACCTGGTAGCCGTAGCAATTGAGCATCATGGCCATCATTTCGCGGCCGTCCTCGTTGTCCTCGATCAGCAGCACGGTGGGTTTGGCCTGTTCGCTATGTTCCATCATGGTTGCCTTCTTTTCGGTCCTGTGTTCAGTGCGCGGCAAGCGCAGGGTGAAGGTGCTGCCTTCGCCGGGACCGGCACTTTCAGCATAGACGCTTCCGCCATGCAGTTCCACCAGGCGCCGCACCAGTGCGAGCCCGATCCCTAGCCCGCCCTGGGCGCGGTCCAGCGTGCTCGTGCCCTGCACGAACACATCGAAGACGTGGGGCAGCAGCTCGGGCGCTATGCCCACGCCGCTGTCGTGCACGGCGATCACCACTTCATCGTCGTCGACCTCGGCTTCCACCTGGATGTGGCCGCCGGGCGGCGTGTATTTGAAGGCGTTGTCCAGCAGGTTGCTGAAGATCTGTTCGAGGCGCGTGGCGTCGCCGTTGACCCAGCCGCCCGGCTGCGCAGCCAGGCGGATATGGTAGTCGGCCGTGCGGCCGGTGGTGCGGTAGGTTTCCATGCAGGTGGACAGCAGGCTGGCCACATCGAGCGGCACGCGGTTCAGCAGGATCTTGCCGGACATGGCCCGGCTCAGGTCCAGCAGGTCGTCGACGATGCGGCCCAGGTGATGGCTCTGGCGCTGGATGATCTGCTTGGCGCGCGCGACCGCCTCGCCCGAGGCGCCAGGCAGGCCGATCAGCGAGGCGGCGCTGCTGATGGCGCTGAGCGGATTGCGCAGCTCGTGGCCCAGCATGGCGAGGAACTCATCCTTCGCGTGGCTCTGGCGTTCGGCCATCTTGCGCTCTTCGATCTCGCGCATCAGGCGCTGGTTGCTGGCGATCAGGTCGGTGGTGCGCTGGCTCAGCTGGCGCGCCTGCTTGCGCAATTCCTCGTTTTTTTGTCGCGAGTGCCACAAACACGGAAATTTTCGCGTATAGTACTTGTGGTATCACGGGCGTGAACAAAAAGTCGACAGCCCCTTTCTGGTACGCCTTCAGGCGATCCAGTTCATCGGCCACGAAGGCGGTGATGAAAATGATGGGGATGTCGGCCGAGCGCGGGCGCTGGTGAATGGCTTCCGCCGTTTCGAAACCATCCATGCCGGGCATGTTCACATCGAGCAGGATTACGGCGAAATCGTGCGTCAGCACTTCGCGCAAGGCTTCCTCACCTGAGCGGGCCGATATGACCTCGTAGTGATCCTGGGCCGCCCACTGCGAAAGCAGGCTGGTCAATGCAAACAGGCTGTTGGCATCGTCATTGACGACAAGTATCTTGGGCTTGTCCACGTTCAGTTTGTCCCGCTTTATAAGTCTTCTGTTGCCAATCGATCATAGCGTCGCCCTCAGGCGCTGTCAAAAACCCGCCTGTCAACAGGACGCACCCCACTGTTCGCCGCCGCACAGTCAGTGCGCGGCGCGCCGTGCCATAGTGAAACCCTGTTCATTGGGAGCCGATCATGAATATCGATACCATCGTTGATAAAGAATACCTGGGCAAGTGTTTCAAGGATCTGGCGAATGCGCCCGTCAGCGCGCTGCGCGGCGTCAGCGAAAAGGATGCGGCTGCACTGGGCAAGGCGTTCGGCGTGAGCACCATCCGCGATTTCGCGACCCTGAATTTCGTGCGCTGGGCCCAGGCCATCTGCACGCTGGCCGACGAGGAGAAGATGGCGCCGGCCGAAGCGGCCAGGGAAACCCTGCTGGACGAAGCCGTGGAAATGACGTTCCCGGCCAGCGACCCGATCTCGGTCGATGCCGGCATCACGCGCATCGAGGTGGCGCCGGAAAAGGTCGACGCGAAAAAGGACCACCAGCATGCCGCCAAGGTCGAAGAATCGACCGCGGAGGGCAAGGAGACGGAGGCCAACACACACTGAGGCCACATCAGGCGGCAGTCGCCTGCACGACGGATGTCTGTGCAGGCGCCGGCGCCGGGGCCGGCGCAGCGGCGCGCTCGGCCAGCGTGCGTGCGGCGCAGAAGCGGTTCTTGCCGGCGCGCTTGGCCTCGTACAGCGCGTTGTCGGCCACGTGCATCAGGTTGTCCACGGTTTCCGCATCGTCCGGATACAGGCCGATGCCAATGGAGGTGGACAGCTGCAAGGTCAGGCCATTGATGCGGTAAGGCTCGGCCACGACTTCGATCAGCTTGGACGCCGGCTCCTGCGCGTCCGCCAGTTCCCCCACATCGCCCAGCACGATCACGAATTCATCGCCGCCCACGCGCGCCACGGTGTCGTCCTTGCGTGAGGAGCCGACCAGGCGCTGCGCCACCTGCTTCAGGATTTCGTCGCCGTAAGCGTGGCCATGGGTATCGTTGATGGCCTTGAAACCGTCCAGGTCCAGATACATCACGGCGGCCTTGCGCTGGTGGCGCGCGGCATGCTGCAGCGTGGTGGCGATGCGGTCTTCCAGCAGGCGCCGGTTGGGCAGCCCGGTCAGCGGATCATGCAGGGCCAGCTCCTGCTGCTGCTTGCTGTACTGCGCCAGCTCTTTGTATAGCAGGCGTACTTCCAGCATATTGTGGATGCGCTTGTGCACTTCGAGCAGGTCAAAGGGTTTGCTGATGAAGTCGCGCGCGCCCGCTTCCAGGGCGGCGATCTTGAAACTGGGCTGGGCCGTCAGGGCCAGCACGGGGAGGTAGCCGTCCTGCTCGATTTCCTTCAGGCCTTTCATGACCTGGAAACCGTTCAGCTCCGGCATTTGCAAATCCAGCAAGATAAGGTCGTAGCAATGCTGCCGGTGCAGGGGACATACCTGCTCCGGCAACATGGTGGCCGTGACATTGGTGTAGCCGGCGTCGCGCAGGATCTCCAACATCAGGTCGATGTTGTCCGCGCAGTCGTCGACGACCAGGATCTTGGCATTCAGGATCTCGTCAGGGCTGGGCATAATCTGTCTCGTAGGGCGAATTCTCAGTGTATCGCGCGCGAATTTGCCATGGCGCACGTGTCATAAGCCAGTGTAGCAAAGTGCGAGCAAGTTTCTTGTAGGACATTATCCCGTGTTCAGGTAGGAGCCCCAAGAAAATTATAAATCATATAACACTTTGTGGCTTTTTAGCTTAGACCCACACTCGCCACACGGGCAACAGTGGCTATCAATTCAGAAGGCTCCACCGGTTTCGGCACGTGGTCCAGGAAGCCCGACTCCAGTGCCCGCAGCCGGTCTTCCGAGCGGGCAAACGCGGTCAGCGCAATGGCGGGAACGGTGCCGCCGCGCCTGGCGCCCAGGGCGCGCACCTGGGACAGCAGCTGGAAGCCGTCTGTCTCCGGCATGCCGATATCGCTCAGCAGCAGGTCGAGTCCACCCTTGCGCGCCAGGGCCAGCGCTTCTTCCGCATTGGCGGCGGTCAGCACCTGGGCGTTGCAGTCGCTCAGGATGCGCCGTACCAGTTCGCGCGCATCCGGTTCATCGTCCACCACCAGCACGCGCAGTCCTTTCAGGTCGCGCAAACCCATCTCGGGCAGCGAAGCGCTGTTGCTGCGCTGCGGCGAATAGGACGGCCGGCTGCGCACCACGCCGGAGGCGAGCGGCAGGCGCACGGTAAAGCTCGAGCCCATGCCTTCCCCCTCGCTGTGGACGGACACCGTGCCGCCATGCTGCTCGACCAGGTGCTTGACGATGGACAGGCCCAGGCCCAGTCCGCCATGCCGGCGCGTGGTGGACGCGTCCGCCTGGCGGAAGCGCTCGAACACGTGGGCCAGGAATTCGGGACGGATGCCGATGCCCGTATCGGCAATCGTGATGTCGACGTGGCCTTCGGCTTCGCGGATGGCCACGCTCACCGTGCCGCCCTTGGGCGTAAACTTCAGCGCATTCGACAGCAGGTTCCACACCACCTGCTGCAGGCGGCTGGCGTCGCCCGCGACAAAGCCGGCCGGCGCATAGTCGCGCTCGATGCGGATGCCCTTGGCGTCGGCCGCGGGGCGCACCGTTTCGATGGCCGCGTCCACCACGGTGGAGGGCGCCAGCTGCTTCATGTCCAGCAGCACCTTGCCGGAAGTGATGCGGCTCATGTCCAGCAAGTCCTCGATCAGCTGGGCCTGGGAGCGGGCATTGCGCTCGATGGTTTCCAGGCCGCGGTTCAGGTCGTCGGGTCCGCGCGAGCCGCGCCGCAGCACCTGGGCCCAGCCCAGGATGGCCGTCAGCGGCGTGCGCAGTTCGTGCGACAGCGTGGCCAGGAATTCATCCTTCATCTGGCTGGTGCGCTCGGCTTCGGCGCGCGCGCTGCGTTCGCTGTCCAGCAGCAGCTTGCGTTCTTCGGCCGACTGCTGTGCCGCTTCGTACATGCGCGCATTGTCGATCGCCACGCCGGCCTGGGCCGCAATGCCGGACACGATGCGCTCGGTGCGTTCGCTGAACATGGCCGGCTCGGGATGGCCGAAGGACAGTGTGCCCAGCATGTCGCCGGTGCGCGACAGCACAGGCACGGCCAGGTAGCTGCGCACCGGCGGATGATCGGGCAGGTTGTCGCTGCGCAGGATGTCTTCGCCGCTCGGGCGCGGCATCGCGGCATAGCCCGCAGGCGGTACGCCGGACAAGGTATCGGGAGCGCTGCCGGCGCCGCTGTAGTGGAAAGCGCCCCAGCGCGCGCCGCTGATGCGGGTGGCCGCGTCGGTGACTTCCTGCAGCAGCGGACGCAGGTCGCGCTGGCGCGCGATGGCGTTGCCGGACTTGTTCAACAGTTCCAGCACGGCGCTTTCGTCGCGCAGCGCTTCCTGGGCGCGCTTGACCTGGTCCACGTCCGTGCTGGTGCCGAACCAGCGCAGCAGGTGGCCGCTGGCGTCGCGCACGGGGTTGGCGCGCGTCAGGAACCAGCGGAAGTGGCCATCCGCGCCGCGGATCGGGAATTCCATCTCGAAGGGCTGGCCGCTGCGCACCGACGCGCCCCAGTGCTCCATCATCGAGGGCAGGCATTCCGGGTCATACACCTGCTGCCAGCCGTCGCCCAGCACCTGGCCCGGCGTGGTGCCGGTGTATTCATACCAGCGCTCGTTATACCAGCTCATGCCGCCGTCGAAATTGGCGATCCAGGCCAGCTGCGGGATGGAGTTGGCCAGTGCGCGCAATTCCTCTTCGCTGGTGCGCAGCGTATCCTCGGCGGCCTTGCGGGTGCTGATGTCCTGCACCATGCCGGTCATGCCGAGCAGGGTGCGCTGGTCGCTGTAGTTGCCATGGCCGACCACGGACACCCACAGCCGTTCGCCGCTGCGGCGCATCACGCGGCACTCGATATTGAAATCGCTGCGATGCATATAGGCGTCCAGGAAGGCGCGCCGTACGAATTCGAAGTCTTCCGCCACGATGCGTTCGCGCAGCACAGGCCAGGTGATGGGCAGTTCGGCCGGCAGCTCGAAGATTTCCGCCGCGCGGCGGCCCAGCTTGACGCGGTCGGTGGAGGCGTCCCATTCCCAGTCGCCCAGCTTGCCCGCCGCCAGCGCCACCTGTAGCCGGTTCGCGCTTTCGCGCAGCGAGCGTTCATCCATCTTGCGCTGGTGGATGTCCTGCACATAGGCGGTCAGGCCCTCGCTGGACGGATAGGCGCGCACCTCCAGCCAGCGCTGGCGCGGCAGGTAGTACAGCTCGAAGCCGACGGACTGCTGGTTTTCCATGGCGTGACGGAACTGGGCTTCCAGCACGGTGCCGCACAGTTCGGGAAATTCTTCCCACAGGTTCTTGCCGACCAGGTCGTCGCGCGTGCGGCTGTCGTGGCGCAGGATTTCGCCGGCGCGTGCGTTCAGGTACGAAATGTTCCAGTTGCGGTCGACGACGGCAAAGCCGTCCGTGATGCTCTCCAGCACGGCGCTCATGCGCTCATTGGACCGGCGTAACTCTTCCCGCGCCTCCAGGACGGAGCGCATCAGGTCATTCGGCGGAGGAGGGCCTGCACCGGGCATTCTCGAACTCATGACTTCTCGCGGCAATCGTTATAGCGGCGGTACTTGTTGGGCCGCACCATCATTGTAGCGCTGCCACCAACAGTGATGCAGCACCGTTGCCCCGAAGGAAGGAGCTCAGGGCTGGACCGACGCGACCTGGGCCAGGGCTTGCTGCAATTGTTCAATGTCATAAGGCTTCTGCATCGAGACGGCGGGAAACTCCAGCTGGCTGGTCAGGGCCTGGCTGTAGCCGGAAGCAAACACGATGCGCAGTGCCGGGCGTTCGCGCAGCGCCTGGCGCGCCAGGTCCACGCCGGACATGCCGGGTAGGCTGACATCGGTGAACAGTACATCGAATTCCTCGCGCTGCAGGGTGGCCAGCGCATCTTCCGCGCGGGCCACGGCATTGACCGTGTGGCCGAAGGCGCGCAGCATTTCGCACACCAGGTATTGAGCGTCGAGATTGTCTTCCACCACGAGAATGCGCATGGGATCGCCTTGCGGTTCCAGCGGTGCCGCCACGGCGGACGGCGGCGCGAGCGTACACAGCAGGCCTTGCACGGCGCCGCGCTCGTCGCGCAGCGGGGTGTAGGTGAGATCGAAGCTGCGCGTTTCGGGGCCGCTGCCGCGCCACAGGCTCAGGGCTTGGGACGGGAACCGCAGGGACTGGCCTTGCCAGGCTTGCTCCAGGGCGTCGGGGTTCCAGTTCCAGACGGCGGGCGGCATCAGGGGGATAGTGCCGCCCGGCACGCTGAGGGCATTGCTGCCGGCTGTGTGCGCATAGGCGCCGTTGATGAACATGATTTGCTTGCGGCCCCACATCAGGACGGCGGGCAGGGGCAGGTCGAGCAGGATGTCCACGGCGAGGCGCAGCGTGGGCGGCCAGTGTTCGGGCGGGCCGGCCTCGCAGCGGGACCAGTCCTGGTCCGCGAGCGCCTGGTTGCCGCTGGCGATACTCTCCATTGCCGTGTGTCCTGTGCTTTATCCCTGGAAGAGGAATCGTACACCATCGGACAAAAAAATAGCCCGCCATGTGGCGGGCTTGAGGTCTATTTTCTTGGAGGAGAATAGAGGAGACAGGTGTAATGATGCTGCAGCGCGGCAACTAAATCCAATTTTCATTCATGATATGAGTCATTCGTTTCATGAATGAAGTAATAATGTCCGTTCGGCAACTCGTGCGCGCCGGGCGTCGCAAAACCGGCGGCAAAAAGAATCTGGCAAATCACACTGGACAAGCGCGCAAGTTCTCCCTATAATTTTGCCTCCTTTCGCTGCTGACGCAACGGAGGAAAAGCAGGAGTCGTGGGCTTTGGCATGTCCGGCAAGTTTGATGTTGAAAAAATCAAGCTTTCCAACGCGAAATGAACACGATATAATACTGCTTCTTAAGCGGCTGTAGCTCAGCTGGATAGAGTACTTGGCTACGAACCAAGGGGTCGTGGGTTCGATTCCTGCCAGCCGCACCAGAATTTTGTAGTATGCAGTAAATAGCGGGGTCGCCTGCTATACAATGAAGTTTTTAGCGGCTGTAGCTCAGCTGGATAGAGTACTTGGCTACGAACCAAGGGGTCGTGGGTTCGATTCCTGCCAGCCGCACCAGAATGTGTAGTAAATGCAGTAAGTAGCGGGGTCGCCCGCTATACAAAAGTTTAAGCGGCTGTAGCTCAGCTGGATAGAGTACTTGGCTACGAACCAAGGGGTCGTGGGTTCGATTCCTGCCAGCCGCACCAAACAAGAAAAGGGTTCAGATCGGGAGATCTGGACCCTTTTTCCTTTTCCGCCTTGATCCCTGTCACCTCACTGCCTCGCGCGCCCGCGCACAATGCCCCGAGCTTGCTTGACGGGGAGGGATCATGGCGAATGATGGGGAGCAGGATTTTCGAATAGCTGCGCTGGAGAGGCAAATGGTCGACGTCGCCGCTGCGATAAATGAATTGCGAAAGGATTGCGCGACTAAAGCGGAAGTAGCCGTGCTGACCGCGCGCGTTGAAAAGCTCGAGCAGGAATTCAAGGAATTTCGCATCGAATTCGTTGCGCGGCTCAAGGTCATCGAAGCGACGATGGTGACAAAGGCCGAGTTGAATCAAGTCTTCAATCGCCTCATTGGCATCATGATTCCGGTGCAGGTCGCGCTTAATGGCGGCTTGTACTTTCTGCTGCGGCAGGCGAACTAGCCGCCGCCGATACCTTCAATAATGCGGCCGGTGCCGCCGCAGTCGGGGCATTCCTTGCCGTCAGGTGTCTTGCCGCTGCCGCTGCAGACGGGGCAGATCCCTTCGCCGCTGCCGGGCGTGCCGGGTGCGGCCTCATCGCCGGGGTTCATTTTCGGGTCCATATGCCAGCCTCCGCAAAGACCCCACTTTAGCCCGGCACAAAAAAAGACGGCGTCCCAAAGGACGCCGTTGAGGGGCAATCAACTACCGGGAAAACTTTTAATTGCTGGCCTGGGCATTGCTGGCCGCGGCATCCCAGCCGCCGCCCAGCGAGCGGATCAGCGCGACCGTAGTCACGGCGCGGTTGCCGCGCAGCTGCACGGCGGAGCGCTCAACCGCAGCCAGGTTGCGCTGGGCGTCGAGCAGGTCCAGATAGCTGGAGCGGCCCGCGTCGTACAGCTTCTGCGCCAGCTCGGCCGAACGACGTGCCGACACCAGCGCCTCGTCGATCTGGGTGGTCTGGCCGCCCAGGATGCGCAGGCCGGCCAGGTTGTCTTCCACTTCCGCGAAAGCCACCAGCACCGACTGGCGGTACGACGCGACCGACTCTTCCAGCGCGGCTTCGCTGCGGCGCACGTTGGCGCTGTTGCGGCCACCGTCGATCAGCGGCGCGGAGAGCAGGGCGCCCAGCAGCCAGGAACGGCTGCTGATCTTGAACACATCCGAGAACGTGCCCGCCACGCCGCCGCCGGCCGCATTGAGGGTCAGCGCCGGGAACATGGCCGCGCGCGCCACGCCAATGCGGGCATTGGACGCTTCCATCGTCTTCTGCGCCGCCGCGATATCGGGGCGGCGCTCCAGCAGCGACGAAGGCATGCCGGCCGGGATCGCAGGCAGCAGGGACGAATCCTGCAGCGGGCTCGGACCGGCCGAATACGAGGCCGCCGGCTTGCCCAGCAGGACCGCCAGTGCATGCTCGGTCGTCACGCGCTGGCGCTGCAGGCCGATCGCTTCGGCGCGCGTGGTGGACAGCTCCGTCTTCGCACGCGACAGGTCGAACTCGCCGATATCGCCCAGGTCGAAGCGGCGCTGGTTCACCTTCACATTCTCTTCGCGCAGTTGCACGGTGCGCTCCAGCGTGACCAGTTCCGCGTCGGTGGCGCGCAGGCGGAAGTAGGTCTGCGCCACGTCAGCCTGCAGGGCCAGCAGCACGGAGCGGTAATTCGCTTCCACCGTGGACGCATCGTTGCGCGCCGCCGCCACATTGGACGACACGCGGCCGAACAGGTCCACCTCATAGCTCGCCGTCAGGCGCGCCTGGTAGGCGGTGGACGGCGACACATTGCTGCCGGCCGGCAGGCCCAGCTCCGTCGGCGACTGCTGGCCGCGCTGGGCGCCCACGCCGATGCCGATTTGCGGAATGCGGTCCGCTTCGGCGATGCCGGCGATGGCGCGGGCCTGCTTGACGCGGGCCGCGGCCACGGCCAGGTTGGCGTTGGCGCGGGTCGCTTCGGCGATCAGCTCATTGAGGGCCGGATCGCTGAACGCCAGCCACCACTCGCCGCGCGGGTTGCTGTTCCGCGGCTTGCGCCTGCTTCCAGCGGGTACCGTCCGCAGCCGTCACCACGCCTGCCGGTGCGGTGCTCGACTGCGATTCCTCGAACGCAACCGGGGTCTCGATCACCGGTTGCTTGAAGGCGGGGGCGCCGCAGGCCGTCAGCAGCAATGCTGCCAGCAGCGGGGCCACGCCTTTTGCAATCATCTGTTTCATTAGTGGGTCCCTTCCAGTTGGGCGACCGGTTCGGCCGCCGGGGATTTCTTCTCAAAACGCTTGGCCAGCGTGCGCAGCAGGACGTAGAACACTGGCGTAAGGAACAGACCGAAGAAGGTCACGCCCAGCATGCCGGCGAACACCGCCACACCCATCGCGTGGCGCATTTCCGCACCTGCACCGCTGGAGAACACCAGAGGCAGCACACCCATGATGAAGGCGATGGAGGTCATCAGGATCGGACGCAGACGCAGGCGGCAAGCCTCCAGCGCAGCTTCCACGATCGAGCGGCCATGGTCTTCCAGTTCACGCGCAAACTCCACGATCAGGATCGCATTCTTCGACGCCAGCCCCACCAGCACGAACAGCGCGATCTGGGTGAAGATGTTGTTGTCGCCGCCGGTCACCTTCACGCCGATCAGGGCGCACAGGATGGACATCGGCACGATCAGGATCACCGCCAGCGGCAGGGTCCAGCTCTCGTACTGCGCAGCGAGCACCAGGAACACCAGCAGCACGCACAGCGGGAACACATAGATCATGGTGTTGCCGGCCAGGATGTCCTGGTAGGTCAGCTCGGTCCACTCGAAGGTGATGCCCTTCGGCAGGGTCTCGGCCGCCAGTTTTTCCATGATGGCCTGCGCCTGGCCGGACGAGACGCCCGGCGCCGGGCCGCCATTCAGCTCGGCCGCCACGAAATTGTTGTAGCGCTGGACGCGGTCCGGACCATAGGAATCCTTCACGCGCATCAGGGACGACAGCGGAATCATCTCGCCCTTGTCGTTGCGTACCTTCAGCTGTGCGATCTGCTGCGCCTGCGAACGGAACTGCGCGTCAGCCTGCACGCGCACCTGGTAGGTGCGGCCGAACTGGTTGAAGTCGTTCACATACAGCGAGCCGAGGTTGATCTGCAAGGTCTGGTAGATCGTCTGCAGCGGCACGCCAAGCTGCTTGGCCTTGACGCGATCGACGTCCGCGAACAGCTGCGGCACATTGATCTGGTAGCTGGAGAACACGCCCTGCAGTTCAGGGGTTGCCCAGGCTTTCATCTGCAGCGCCTGCACGGCCTTGTACAGCTCTTCGTAACCCAGGTTGCCGCGGTCTTCGATCATCAGCTTGAAGCCGCCGGTGGTGCCCAGGCCATTGACTGGCGGCGGAGGCAGCGCCAGCACGAAGGCATCCTGCACGGCGCCCATGCGCTTGTTGATTTCGCCGGTGATGGCGCCGGCCGACTTGTCGGCGCTCTTGCGCTCATCGAACGGCTGCAGGCCGGGGAACACGATGCCGGAGTTCGGCGCATTGGTGAAGCCCACCACGGACAGGCCGGTGAACGAGATCGAGTTCTGCACGCCCGGGATTTCCTTGATGATGTCGGACATCTGGCGGATCACGTTGTCGGTGCGGTCCAGCGAGGCGGCATCCGGCAGCTGGGTAAAGCCGATCAGGTAGCCCTTGTCCTGCGGCGGCACGAAGCCTGGCGGCACGGCCTTGAACATGAACACGCCGGCCACCGACAGCAGTGCGTACACCACCAGCGAAGCGCTCTTGCGGCGCAGCACACCCTTCACGCCCGTCTCATAGCTGTGCGAAGCACGGCCGAAGAACTTGTTGAAAACGGTGAAGAAGCGGCCGAAGACCTTGTCCATGACCTTGGTCAGCGCATCTTTCGGCGCGTCGTGGCCTTTCAGCAGGGCCGCCGACAGGGCAGGGGCCAGGGTCAGCGAGCTGAATGCCGAGATCACGGTCGAAATCGCGATGGTCAGCGCGAACTGGCGGTAGAACTGGCCGGTCAGGCCGGAGACGAAGGCGATCGGCACGAACACGGCGCACAGCACCAGCGCAATGGCGATAATCGGGCCGGACACTTCCTTCATCGCCTGGATCGTTGCATCGCGCGGCGACAGGCCGTTGCCGATATTACGCTCGACGTTTTCCACCACCACGATCGCATCGTCCACCACAATACCGATGGCCAGCACAAGGCCGAACAGCGACAGCGTGTTGATCGAGAAGCCGAAGGCAATCATCACGGCGAAGGTACCCACGATGGACACCGGCACCGCCAGCAGCGGGATGATGGAAGCGCGCCAGGTCTGCAGGAACACGATCACCACCAGGGCCACCAGGATCACCGCTTCCAGCAGGGTGTGGATCACGGAGTCGATGGACTCGCGCACGAATTGCGTCGGGTCGTACACGATTTCGTATTCGACGCCTTGCGGGAAGTCTTTCGACAGCTCGGCCATCTTGGCGCGCACGTCTTTCGACAGCTGCAGCGCATTGGCGTTCGGTGCTTCGAAGATCGGGATCGCCACCGCGGCCTTGTTGTTCAGCAGCGAACGCAGGGCGTAGGAGTTGGAGCCCATCTCCAGGCGCGCCACATCGCTCAGGCGGGTCACGGCGCCGTCGGCGTTGGTCTTGATGACGATGTCGCCGAATTCCTCGACAGTGCTCAGACGGCCCTGGGTGTTCACGGTCAGCTGGAAGTCGGCATCCTTTGCCGGACCCTGGCCGATCACACCTGCCGCCACCTGCACGTTCTGTTCGCGGATGGCGTTCACCACATCGCTGGCAGTCAGGTTGCGCGCAGCGACTTTCTGCGGGTCGAGCCAGATGCGCATGGCATAGTCGCCGGAACCGAACAGCTGCACGTCACCCATGCCATGGATGCGGGCCAGCTGGTCCTTGATGTTCAGCACCGCGTAGTTACGCAGGTACAGGTCGTCGTAGCGGCCGTCCGGCGACTTCAGGTGCACCACCATGGTCAGGTTGGGCGAGCTCTTCACGGTGGTCACACCGATCTGGCGCACCTCTTCCGGCAGGCGCGGCAGCGCGCGCTGCACACGGTTCTGCACCGCGGTTTCCGCCTGTTCGACATTGGTGCCGATGGCGAAAGTCACGGTCAGCTGCATGGCGCCGTCGGACGTGTTCTGCGAGGACATGTACAGCATGTTCTCCACGCCGTTGATCTGTTCCTCGATCGGCGAAGCCACGGTTTCCGCAATCACCTTCGGGTTCGCACCGGGGTATTGCGCGCGCACCACCACCGATGGCGGCACCACGTCAGGGTACTCGGAAATAGGGAGCTTGAAGATGGAGATCAAGCCCGCCACGAAAATCACGATCGATAAGACCGCCGCGAAAATCGGCTTATCGACAAAAAAGCGTGAGAAATTCATTGTAGGTTATTCCTTCGAAGTGCCGGCCTTGGCTTCATCAGCCTTGGCGATCTTGGCGTCTTTCTTCTGTTCTTGTTTCGGTTCCTGCTTGGCAGCCGCTGCGGCCGGATCGAAGTCCATGGACACGGTTTCCGCCGTCACCGGCGCGCCAGGACGACGCGCTGCAGGCCGTTCACGACGATCTTCTCGCCCGGCTTCAGGCCATCGCGCACCACGCGCAGGCCGTCGATGATCGGGCCCAGCTTGACCGGACGGTATTCGGCTTTGCTGTCGGCGCCGACCACGAACACGAACTTGCGGTTCTGGTCCGTGCCGATGGCGCGTTCATTGATCAGCAGGGAATCGGCCTTCGCTTCGCCGCCGCCCAGCGATACACGGGCGAACAGGCCGGGCGCCAGGGAGCGGTCCCTGTTCTCGAAGGTGGCGCGCATGCGCACGGAGCCGGTGCGGGTGTCGAGCTGGTTGTCGACGAATTCCAGCTTGCCCTCGTGCGGGAAGCCTTCCTCGTTGGCCAGGCCGATCTTCACGGTGGCAGGCTGGCCTTTGTGCGCCAGTGCGCCCACGCGCAGATAGGTCGATTCATCACCGTCGAAGCTGGCGTAGATGCGGTCCAGCGACACCACGGAAGTCAGCACGGCGCTCTGGTCCACCAGGTTGCCGAGGGTGATTTCCGCTTTCGACACGCGGCCATCGATCGGCGAGACCACATTCGTATAAGTCAGATTCAGCTTGGCCGCTTCATAGGCTGCGGTGGCGGCGCGGGCGGTGGCGTCCAGTTCCTTCAGGGCCGAGGCGCGCTCGTCGAACTCGCGCTGGGCGATGGCTTTATCGGCCAGCAGCTTTTCGGCGCGGGTCAGTTCCAGGCGGGCCAGGTCGGCCTTGGCGCGGGCCGAGTTGGCAGCCGCTTCGGCGCGGTCGGCTTCAGCCTTGAAAGGACGCGAATCGATCACGAACAGGACCTCGCCTTTCTTCACTTCGCTGCCCGGCTTGAAGTTCACGGCAGTGATGAAGCCCGAGACGCGTGGACGGATTTCGACGCGGTCGATGGCTTCCAGGCGGCCGGAGAATTCCTGGGTTTCGATCACGGATTTCTGCACCACGATGGCGGCGGAAATCGGAGGACCGCCGGCGGCCGGCGCCTGTTGCGGTTTGCTGTTGGCATTGTCGCAGCCTGCAAGGATGGCTGCCGCCAGTCCACCGACTGCCAGCGCGGCGACCAGCGGCCGCGCCAGAGTCGTTAGTTGTTTCGTGTTTTTCATTTCTTAACCCCTTTGTATGAAAATAACTAATAGAGATGGCGGCGCCGCTCGTTCGCACCAGAACGTAGGAATGCAACGGCCCCTGCGCCTTCACAGGCACATTTTTTTATAGAACTGCTTTATGGAAACTAGATCGTTTACAAAATATACTGCCGGCCCGACAATATGTAAACGTTTATGTATATTTATGCTGTCATTCAAGCCGGTGGGTTCTCCGTCCCATCGAGGCCATTGATGAATCCGGCCATTTCCTGCAGGGCGAACACCTTGCAGGCACATTCGTTGCGGGCCTCCTGGTCGGGCAGAGGTACCGCAGGCATGCGCCGCACCGTCGTCTTGATTCCACAAGAGATCAGCTTGGCGCCGTATTGTTCAGCTTCGTCGCGTAATGGGTCGTCCTCGGCGGACAGGATGAGGGCCGGGGAAGGTTCTTGAGCCGGCTCGATTGCAGCGGCGAGGCGTACGGGTGGGTACGGTCGGCGGCGTTCGGCAGGTAGCCGCGGTAGGCCGCGGCACAGCTCTCGGCCATCTGGGCCTTCACGGCACAGTTCGGCATCTCGCGCATGGAACCGGTGGAGAGGCCCGGGTCCAGCATCGGCATGATCAGGATCTGGCCGGCCAGCGGCGGGCCGCCGCGGTCGCGCGACATCAGCGTCGTCACCGCGGCCAGGTTGGCGCCGGCTTCGATGCCGGCAGTCAGCATGCGCTTACCGTTCCAGGCAAGCTTGGTCTTGTTCTTCTTGGCCCACAGCAGCACGGCGTGGGCGTCTTCCACGGCGGCCGGGAAAGGACTTACGGTCGCCAGGGTGTAATTCGAGGCCAGGACCACATGATTCTTGTTGCAGCTGACCAGGTGGCGCAGGAAAGAGTCCGCCTCTTCCAGGTCGCCGCCGACAAAGCCGCCGCCATGGAAGAAGACGATCAGCGTATCGCGCTTGAGGCTGGCCTCGCCGGACATATACAGGCGGGCAGCCAGCGGCCCCTGGGCGCCGCGCACTTCAATATCGCGGATCTTCAGGTCCGGCGCGAATTCCGGCGTGGTCTGCTGCACGGCGGTCATCGTTGTACCGCCTCCGGCGCGGACGCCGTCATGGCCAGGTCAGCGGAAGCGCTGGTATCGCTCAGGACGACATGGGTGAATGCCGCCACGCCGCGGGCTTCAGCTCGCGCAGCGCTCGAATATTCATCGGTGTAGATCATGCCCGCCAGCGCAAGCGCGCTGAGCGCAATAGCCAACAGTGCAAAAATCCCATCCCGCGTTCCCATGACAAGCTCCTTAGTAAATGTTCCCACTGCAACCCACTGTAATCTTTCCCATCGGGTGAAGGTCAAGCATCCTTTTTTGCTGCAGTACGTGAATCATAAACTTCTACTAGAATGTGATAAATACCGCAATGACGAATTGATTGTTCAGAATCTCGAACAATAGGGCGTACTCATGAATAAACTGCAAGCGATGGAAGTCTTTGTGCAGGTGGTCGATGCGGGCGGCTTCACGCGCGCCGCCGAAGCCCTGCAATTGCCGAAGGCGACCGTGTCCACTCTTGTCGCCTCGCTGGAGGCTGCGCTGTCGGTCAAGCTGCTGCACCGCACCACCCGCCAGGTGAGCGTGACGGCGGATGGAGCCGCCTATTACGAACGCTGCCTGCGCATCCTGGCCGATGTGAAAGATGCCGAGGAATCGATCTCGCGCACCCGCCTGGCGCCGAGCGGCCGGCTGCGGGTTGATGCGCCGACCGGCCTTTCCGGCGATATCCTGGTGCCGGCGCTGCCGGACTTTTTCGAACGCTATCCGGACATTACACTGGAACTGGGCAGCAGCGACCGCCTGGTGGATTTGGTGGAGGAGGGCGTCGATTGCGCCATCCGCGCCGGCCAGCTGAGCAATTCCAGCCTGATTGCGCGCCGCGTTGGCATCATGAGCTTCCAGGCCTGCGCCGCCCCTTCCTATCTAGAGCAATACGGCACGCCCATGCATCCGCGCGAACTGGAGCGCCACCGCTGCGTGAACTATTTCTCCGGCAAGACGGGCAAGATCTATCCCTGGGACTTCAGCAAGGATGGGGAGCGTATCGAGATGCCGCTGCCCGGCGCGATCGCGCTGAACGACTCCAACTCCTACCTGCAGGCGGGGCTGGCCGGACTGGGCGTGCTCCTGCTGGCCGATTTCCAGGTGCGCCAGTACATGGCCAGCGGGCGCCTGGTGCCGATCATGCAGGACTGGACCACGGATTCGATTCCCGTCCATGTGGTCTATCCGCAGAACCGCCACCTGTCCGCCAAGGTGCGCGTCTTTGTCGAATGGGTGGCCGACCTGTTTTCCACCCATCCCGCCATGCGCCTGCGTCCGCTGGCGGCCCCGCAACCCGCATCCTTTGAGGCTATCGTATGACCCACCGCATCGTTTTCCTGGACCGAGACAGCATCATCGCCGACATCCGCCGCCCGGCCTTCGAACATGAATGGGCCGAGTATCCGGCCACCGCCGGCGCGCAGGTTGCCGAGCGCCTGCGCGGCGCCACCATCGCCATCACGAACAAGGTGCCGGTGCGGGCGGAGACGATTGCCCAGCTGCCGGGGCTGAAGATGATTGCTGTGGCAGCCACCGGCACCGATAACGTGGATCTGGCGGCGGCGCGCGAACGCGCCATTGTCGTATCGAATATCCGCGGCTATGCCCACGCCACCGTGCCCGAGCACACGTTTGCCCTGATTCTCGCGCTGCGCCGCCAACTGCTGGCCTACCGCGCCGACATCGAAGCGGGGCTGTGGGAAAAGGCTGACCGCTTCTGCCTTTTCCACCATCCGATCCGCGACCTGCACGGCAGCCGTCTCGGCCTGCTGGGCTTTGGCGCGCTGGGGCAGCAGGTGGCAGCGCTGGGCCGCGCCTTCGGCATGGAGGTCGCCGTTCACACGCGCACGCCCGTCGAGGGGGAGCTGAATGTGTCGCTGGACGAGTTGCTGGAAACGTCCGATGTCCTCAGCCTGCACGCGCCATTGACCGACGCCACCCGCAACATCATTGGCACGGCTGAACTGGCGCGCATGAAGGCCAGCGCCATCCTGGTCAACACGCGCGCGCGGCGGCCTGGTCGACGAAGCCGCACTGGCCGATGCGCTGCGCCGCGGCGTGATCGCCGGCGCCGGCTTCGACGTGCTGTCGAAGGAGCCGCCGTCGCCGGGATAATCCGCTGCTCCACCTGCGCCTGCCCAACTTCATCCTCACGCCGCATTCGGCCTGGGCCAGCGGCCAGGCCATGCAGAGGCTGGCGGACCAGCTGATCGGCAATATCGAAGCCTTCGTGCGCGGGCAGCCCGCCAACCTTGTCAGCTGACCATAGTGGGCGTGAAGGGGAGGCCGAGCATGATCCGGGTGCCGACGCCCGGTTCGCTGGCGATACGGATCGACCAGCCGTGGTGGTCGCAGATATCCTTGACGATGGCCAGGCCGAGGCCAAAGCCATGCGCTGCGCCGCCATCCTTTCCCGCGCGGTAAAACCGGTCAAAGACATGGGGCAGTGCGGCGGGATCGATGCCGCATCCGGAATCCTGCACTACCAGCTCGCGATTTTCCAGGCCAAGCCGGATCTGGCCCTGCTCCGTGTGGCGCACGGCATTATCGAGAATGTTGGCCAGCACGATGCGCAACGCCGAGCGGTTGGCCTCGACCCAGACGCTGCGGTCGACACTGTTTTCCACTGGGATTTTTGATGGCACGCTCTCAATCACCGCCCCCAGCACTTCGGTCAGGCGCAGCGGCTCCGTTTCGGCGGGCGTGTCGCTGCGGGCCAGCAGGAGCAGGGCGTCCACGCGTTCGCGGATGCTGGAGGCGGCGCGTCCAATCTGCTTCAGCCGGACCCCGGGATTTGCCCGCAATTGCCGCGTCGTCCACCAGCAATTCGCAGCTCGTGCTGATGGCGGTCAGAGGCGTGCGCAGTTCATGGCTGACGTTGGCCGTGAACTGCTTTTCGCGTTCAACCATGACGTCCATCCGTTCGTGATATTCGTTGACGCTGCGGGCAAGCTGCGCCACTTCGGTCTCATCATATTGCGTCGGATCGATGGGCTGGCCGGCGCGCAGACCGAGGGTCCTGACCTGCCCGGCGAGCTGCGTGATCTGCCGCACCAGCACACCGGAAAGGCGGAAGGCAAACCAGACGCCGAGGGCGGCGAAGACCGCCGTGCCGCCCATGATCAGGTTGAGCGCCCGCTTGAAGCGCGCTTCGTACACGCTGTAGTCATAGACGCGGATCAGGCGCGTGCCGGCCAGCGGCGTGATGGCCACGTGTATTTCCTTGCCGTC
Source organism: Pseudoduganella sp. UC29_106 (assembly GCF_044055365.1). NCBI lineage: Bacteria > Pseudomonadati > Pseudomonadota > Betaproteobacteria > Burkholderiales > Oxalobacteraceae > Pseudoduganella > Pseudoduganella sp. UC29_106. The sequence continues at coordinate 2,659,710 of NZ_CP171977.1, forward strand.
CACGATGATTTCATGGGTGCCGTCGGCAAGCTTCCCCACTTCATCCGGCAAAGTGATCCGCTGCCCCACGCCATGCGAAAGCCGCATCCCGAGGCGCTTGTCCACTTTCGGCAGCCGGGCGGGATCTTCCTTGTACTGGCGCAGCACTTCCTGCATATCGTCGGCGATTACGCCGTTGATAAAGTCATCCTCATGGGCCTCGGCAAAGGCGCGCACGCTGATGGCTTCCAGCGCCAGGAGCAGCAGCGCCAGTGCCGACATGCCCAGCGCCAGTTTGTGACGCAGGCTAAGCGGCATGGGCAGCCTCGCCGGCCATCTTGTAGCCGAAACCGGGCACGGTTTCGATCGGGTCCGGTTCGCCGTTGGCTGTCAGGGCCCGCCTGAGCGTGTGCAAATGGGTGCGCAGCGTGCGCGTATCCAGCGCTTCGCCCCAGACCGCCGCTTCCAGGTCCGCGTGGCGATGTACCCGGTCCGGCGATTCCATCAGGATTTGCAGCAGGCGCAGGCACTTGGGCGGAAGCTTGACCTGGCGCCCGGCCCGCCATACGGTCAGGGTGGCGGGATCCAGTGTCAGGTCGCCGGACTGCAAATGCGATGGCACGACGCGGCCGCGCGAGCGCTTGATCAATGCCGCCAGCCGCGCGTGGACTTCCTTCAGCGAAAAGGGCTTGACCAGGTAGTCGTCCGCGCCATTCGCAAAGCCTTCCAGCTTGTCGTCCAGCGTGTCCCTGGCCGTCAGCATCAGCACCGGCGTGTCGCTGCGCCCCTCGTGGCGCAGCTTTTGGCACAGCGTCAGGCCATCCATGCCGGGCAGGGAGATGTCCAGCAGGATCGCATCCCAGTGCTCGCTCTGCGCCATGCGCAGGCCAAGTGTGCCGGTTCCCGCGTGGTCCGGCACATAGCCCAGGTTCTTCAGGTAGTCATACAAGTTCGTGGCGATGACGTTGTCGTCTTCTATGATCAGGACTTTCATGACCTCTCCCGCGGCAGAGATAACACAAGTACATTGTAATACGGACAAGCCGCTTTTTCAAGCCCCGGCGGGAAGACGGCTAAGGCGCTTCTTGAGGAAATCGAGGAAGAGGCGGGTACGGGCGGGGAGTTGCCGGGTGTCGGTCACGGCATGCACCTGCACCGGGTCCATCTGCCAGTCGAGCAGCACGCGCTGCAGACGGCCGGCCTTCACTTCGATGCACGCCATCTGCGGATCGATCGCTGCAATGCACAGACCTTCCGCCGCCAGCGACATGGCGACCGCCGCGTTGTTGGTGCCGTAGCGCGCCGCCACTTCCACCTGCACAGTTTCGTCGCCGCGGCGCAGGGTGCGCCAGATATCGATCATGCCCGTATTGGCGGGGCGTCCGCACAGCACGTGATTTACCAGGTCGTTGGCGTGTTTCAGCGGCGGCGAGCGGCGCAGGTAATCCGGCGACGCGTACAGATAGCGCGGCATGGAAGCTATCTGGCGCACGATCAGCCGCGAAGGCGCGGTGGGCGCGGGGCCCATGCGGATCGCCAGGTCATAGGGCTCCGTCAGCAGGTCCACCACTTTGGACGACACATCAAAATCGAACTTGATCAGCGGGTACTCGTTGGCGAAGTCCTTGAGGATGGGCGCCAGGTAGCCGACCGCAAAGCTGGACGTGAGCGACACGCGCAGCATGCCCATCGGCCGCTCGGCCAGGTCCAGCAAGGCTTCGTGCGCGCTAAGCGCTTCCTCCACGATGCATTCGCAGCGCTTGAAGTAGGTTTCGCCCGCTTCGGTCAGTTCGACCCGCCGCGTAGAACGGTTCAGCAGCTTCAGCCCGATGGCTTTTTCCAGTTCGGCGATATTGCGCGACAGCGTGGAATTCGGCATGCCCAATGCGTCGGCCGCGCCGCGGAAGCTCTTGTGGCGGGCGACTTCGACGAACAGGCGCATGAAATTCAGCACATCCATTTTATTGCTCCATTTTCGGGATACTGAATTCAATTATACGTATTTATCCCAATAGCGAAACAGTGCAAAATATTCACATCTTGCTAAGGAGGAATTACCATGCAGACCGAAACGAAGAAATGCTTCTGGCGCGAACTGTTGAAAATCCTCGCGGGACTGGCCCACTTCTGAGCTATGATTGCCGCTTTCGCAATGCGTAGTGAGGCTGGTGTTGATTTCAAGTGTGCTGCTGGATGCTGTCCCCGGCATCCGATACGGATTCGGTTTTGAGAAGGAGCTGGTGCCGCAAGCCTTGCAGCGCTTGTGGGACCAACGCCCTGTGAAGAAGCAGGTACACGGCACGCATGCCGCGCACATCACTGCCCCGCAGCAGGAAGTCGGCCATGCCGACGCCTTCTTCACCAGCCGTCCTGAGATCCCCGTCAGCGTGATCACTGCCGACTGCGTGCCGCTGCTGCTGGCGCGCCGCGATGGCGGCGCCGTGGCCGCCGTGCATGCGGGCTGGCGCGGCCTCTATGACGGCATCATCCCGTCCGTGCTGGACCAGCTGCGTGCCGGTGAAGACTGGGTCGCCGTCATCGGCCCCACGATTTGCGCGCCGTGCTATGAAATCAGCGAAGAACTGGCGCAGGACTTCGGACAGCGCTTTGCCGCCATGCCGCGCGAAGCCGTGCTGCCGGCACACCGCCATCTGGACCTGCGCGCCGTCGCCGAGCACCAGCTGCGCCAGGCCGGCGTGAAGAATATCGAACACGTTGGCGGCTGCACCTGCTGCACGCGCGACGCGCAAGGCGACAAACTATTCCGCAGCTACCGGCGCGGCGACCGCAACTCGCAACAGCACGCCGGTCTTTACATCACCCACAAGGAGACCACTTGAAAGCATTCGCAGCCCTGATCCTGGCCGCGCTGTCGGCGTCCGCCAGCGCCGGCGCGCCTGAATGGAGCGCACCGCACCAGCCCTTCGCCATTTACGGCAATACCTATTACGTTGGCACGGACGGCATCAGCGCCGTGCTCGATTACGTCGCCGAAGGGCCACATCCTGATCGACGGCGCCACGCCCGAAGGCGGCAAGGTGATCGCGGGAAAACATCAAGACGCTGGGCTTCAGGCTGAAGGACGTGAAATACATTCTGAATTCGCACGCCCACTACGATCACTCCGGCGGTATCGCCGCGCTGCAAAAGCTGAGCGGCGCGAAAGTGCTGGCGGGTGCTGCCGGCGCCAGGGCGCTCAGCAGCGGCAAGACCGCGCCGGAAGATCCGCAGTTCGGCAGCATCGACGATTTCCCCGCTGTCGCCAACGCCCACGCGGTCAAGGAGGGCGAAGTAGTCAAGCTTGGCGAACTGTCCGTGACTGCCCACCTGACCCCTGGGCATACGCCGGGCGGCGCAAGCTGGAGCTGGAAGGTATGCGATAAAGGGCAGTGCAAGAACTTCGTGTTCGCAGACAGTCTGACCGCGGTCTCCGCGGACAATTACAAGTTCAGCGCGCATCCGGAGATCGTCGCCAGTCTCGAGGGCAGCATCGCCAGGATCGAAGCCTTGCCTTGCGATGTGTTGATCACTGCCCACCCCGGCGTGTTCGATCTGTTCGAGCGCCAGACGCGTGCCGCGAAAGAAGGCGTGGCAGCCTATGGCGACGGCGCCGCCTGCCGCACGCTGGCGGCAACTTCCCGCACCAGCCTGGCCAAGCGTCTGGAGACCGAGGCCAAGTAACCGCTCCAGGCAGCATTCGCGCAACAGTCCAGCTTCGGGTTGTTGCGTTGCTGCCGGATTGGTGATAACGTTATCGCATAACGATGGCGCAGAAGCCTGCGCCATATTTTTTATTCTGATGTGCTAACGTTATCAGCTTATTTTTGGCAGTGTTTGTAGCTTGACCCTCCGGGGTCTCCGTTTGTCCTGCGTGCAGGCGCACGCAGGACTCTTTTCTGCGCATCTGTGAGTGATAACGTTAACGCTTTAATGCCGCGCCTGGCGGCGCACCTATCAGAAGGAGACTTTATGACCCACAACAGCTCACCCGCGCCCAAATTGCGCCTTCTCGGCGCCGCAGTCTGCCTGGCCCTGCTCGGGGCCGCGCCTGCGCCATCGCTGCATGCCGAGCCGGCAGCGGCTGTGCGCCGCGCCGTCAGTCCGGCAGCAGTGCTGGAAGTGATGCAGCAGGCCGCAGACTGGCAGCTGTCCCATCCCAGCACACATCCCGAGGATGACTGGACGCAGGGGGTAGGCGAGGCCGGCATGATGGCGCTGGCGGGCATTTCGGGTGAGCGCCGCTATCGCGATGCGATGATCGCCATGGGAGAGCGCAATCACTGGCGCCTTGGCCCCAGCATATTCCATGCGGACGATTACGTGGTCGGCCAGACCTACGCGGAACTGTACCTGATGACGCGCGAGCCAAAGATGATCGCGCCGATGCGGCAGCAATTCGATTTCATGCTGGAAAATCCGCGCAACGGCAGCCTATGGTGGAAACGCCGGGCGTCACGAACCGTTCGGCGTGGTGCGACGCGCTGTTCATGGGGCCTCCGGCCTGGGCGCGCCTGTACGCCGCCACGGGCGACGAGCGCTATCTCGATTTCGCGGTGAAGAACTGGTGGATCACTTCCGACTACCTGTACGACAAAGAAGAACACCTGTATTACCGGGACAGCCGCTATTTCAAGCAGCGAGAAGCGAATGGCGCCAAGTATTCTGGGGCCGCGGCAATGGCTGGGTGATGGGAGGTCTGGTGCGCATGCTGGAGTACCTCCCTGCGCATCATCCGTCGCGAGCCCGCTTTGTGCAGCAATTTACCGAGATGTCCGAGAAACTGTTGAAGCTGCAGCAGGCGGACGGCATGTGGCGCGCCAGCCTGCTCGATCCGGCCAGCTATCCCTTGCAGGAGACCAGCGGCACCGCTCTGTACACTTATGCGCTGGCGTATGGCGTGAACCAGGGCATCCTGGACCGCGCCCGTTTCGAGCCTGCCGTGCGCAAGGCCTGGGATTCGCTGGTGCGCAACGTGAATGCGGAAGGCAAGCTGACTCACGTGCAGCCGATCGGGCAGGATCCAAAGTCCTTTGATGCGAACGCCACCGAAGTCTACGGCGTGGGCGCCTTCCTGATGGCGGGCAGTGAAATGTACCGCATGCTGCTGCTGGCATCGAACCGGCCCAGCGTCGTTGTCGTGCGCAACGACAGCGCGATGCATCGCGCAGACGAATCGGTGGAAGCGCCGTCGGCAGCGGAGGTGGCGGTGATGGATGCGGCCAACTCGCGCATCCTCCCCAGCCAGGCGCTGGGCAAGGGCGTGCTGTTCCAGGCCACGCTGGCGCCGGGTGAAACGCGCCGCTACCTGGTGCTGCCGCGCCGCGCATTACCCGCCGTGCCGCCGGTGGAATCGAAGGCGCATGCCCGCTTCGTGCCGGAGCGGCTGGATGACTTTGCGTGGGAAAGCGACCGCACGGCGCACCGCGTGTATGGCCCGGCCATCATGACCGATCCAAAGGAAATGCTGGTCAGCAGTGGCGTAGACGTGTGGTCCAAGCGCACCCGCGCCCTGGTGCTGGATAAATGGTATGCCAGCGGTGATTATCACGCCGACCGCGGCGAGGGCCTGGATTTCTACAAAGTCGGCAAGGCGCGCGGCTGCGGCGGGCTGGGCATTTTTGATGGCAGGCAGTTGCACGCCTCGTCCAACTTCAGCAAGTGGAAGGTGCTGGCCGACGGACCGTTGCGCGCCGTGTTCGAGCTGAATTACGATAGCTGGGATGCCGGCGGCCGCAAGGTATCGGAAGTGCGGCGGGTCTCGATCGACGCCGGGTCCAATTTCAGCCGGGTGGAAAGCCATTTCGCGGCCGCCGGCCCGCTGGACGTTGGCGTTGGCATTGTGGAGAGGGCAGGCGAGGGACGTTATCGCGATGGCGCCGGCTGGATGAGCTACTGGGAGCCGCAGCATGGCGCCGACGGCAGCGCAGCTTGCGCCATTGTCCTGCCGGCCGCGCGCTTCGCCCGCAACGATGGCCATTACCTGGCCATCCGCGAAGCGCAGCCAGGCAAGTCGTTCGTGTACTACATGGGTGCAGGCTGGAGCAAGAGCGAGGACTTCCCGGCGCCGGAGGCTTGGGAAAGTACGGTCAGGGATTTCGCGGCGCGCGCGGCAAATCCGCTGAAGGTGAATGTGGAAGGCGCCGTCCAGGCGCAAGCGCGAAAAGGAGGCTGATATGCGGCGCAGGCTGTTTGCGGCTATCGCCGTCGTCGCCTGCTGCGCGGCGCAGGCGGACGAATTCGACCGGATGCGCACGGCCTGGCTGGATCGCCTGACGGGCGGTGAGCAGCAGGTCCCAGTGGATCCGCAAATTGCCGGCGCCCTGGAAGCGCTGGGAAAGCAGGCCGGCGAGCAACTGACGCGCATGAACCGGAATCCGGAGGCGGTGGCCCTCTGGGCGGACGCCGCGGACTGGAACAATGCTTACCCAACTTTTGCATCGGCGACCGTCACGCGCAACTATACGCGCCTGCTGCTGATGGCGCGGGCTTACGCCACGCCAGGGAACGCCCTGTATCACGATAGCGCGCTGCGTGACGCCGTTCTGCATGGCCTGGACTGGATGGACCGCCATTACTACCACGCGCGCCAGGTCTATTATGGCAACTGGTGGGACTGGCAGATCGGCATTCCGCTGCGGCTGCTTGATACGCTGGTGCTGATGGGCGACGCCATGCCGCCCGATTTGCTGGCGCGCTGCCTGGCTGCAGTGGACCACTTCGTGCCGGAAGCGGACCGCAAGCGCACGCCGCAAGGCGCCCTGGTGCAAGGCGAAGAGGGCGGCGCCAATCTGCTGGACAAGGCACTGGTCGTGGCGCTGAGCGGCGTGCTTGGCAAATCATCCGCACGCGTGGAAGCGGCGCGCGATGCCATATCGCCAGCCCTGCCTTATGTGCGCAATGGCGACGGCTATTATGCCGACGGTTCGTTTATCCAGCACTTCACCGTGGCCTATACGGGCAATTATGGCGTGGTGGCCCTGGAAGATATGGCGCGACTGATCTACCTGTTCAACGCGGGCGCATGGCCGGTGCGCGACCCGCAAGTCGCCAATGTCTACCGCTGGGCGCGTGAGGCATACGTCCCGCTGGTGTATGACGGCGCCATGATTAACGGCGTGCGCGGTCGCAAGATATCGGCGGTTGGACAGACCGACCACAGTGTGGGCCGCAGCGTGGCAGCGACGCTGGCCGACCTGGCCCGGACCGCGCCAGCGGAGGATGCGCGTTTCCTGCGCGCGGCCGTGAAGGGCTGGATGCAGCGCGACCGCAGTTTCGGCGCCAGCTATCTTGGAACGCCGGGCGACCGCCCGCTGGCGATACACGACATGCGTCTGCTGCAGGGCATTGCCCGCGATCCGCAAGTCGGGGCGGCGCCGGAGCCATTGGGCGTGCGGCTTTACCCGTCCATGGATCGCGCCATCATGCGCGGCCCCGGTTTTGGCCTTGCATTCAGCCTGTTCTCGCCACGGATATCGGCTTTCGAATACGGCAATCGCGAGAATGCGCGCGGCTGGTGGACGGGCATCGGCATGCTCAGCCTCTATAACGCCGATCAGGGCCAGTTCGGCGGCAACTACTGGGCAACCGTGGACACTCAGCGCCTGCCCGGCACGACTACCGATCACAGTGCGAGCGGCAAGCCGCGCGAATGGTTCCACTACGCGAACAGCCAAAGCTGGAGTGGCGGGGCCTCGCTGCGCGGGCAATACGGCGTGCTGGGCATGGCCTTCAGCCTGAAGGGTGTTACCGGCAGCGACCTGGCCGGCAAGAAGGCCTGGTTCCTGATGGGCGACAAAATCCTCGCGCTCGGTGCCGGTATCAGCGCAAGCCGTTCGGCAGAAACCATTGTCGAGAACCTGAAGCTGGATGGGGCGGGCCACAATGCACTCCGGATCGATGGCCGGCTGGTGGAAGCGGCGCTGGGCAAGCAAGTGGCGATCGACGGCGCAGGCTGGGCCCACCTTGCCGGCAATGCGGCCGGCGCGGACGTCGGCTACTGCTTCCCTGAGCGTCCGGCGCTCGCGGTGCTGCGGGAGGAGCGCAGCGGCAGCTGGTCCGACATCCACGAGGCGCAAAGCAAGGCAGTGGTACGCGATCGCTACCTGAGCATCGCCTTGCCGCACGGCGCGGCGCCGGGGCAGGCACACTACAGCTACCTGATGATGCCCGGCGCAAGCGCACAGACTACCGCGGCATATTGTGCGCACCGCTCGATCGCCGTCGAAGCCAATTCGGCTGGCGCGGCCGCAGCCAGCGATGGAGCCCTTCGCGTGTACGCCGCAGCGTTATGGAAGGGCGGCGAGACGGTAAGCCTGGGCGGCCGGCCGCTGCTGAGTACCGATGTGCCGGCTGCGGTGGTCCTGCACGAGGAGGGTGGCCGTCTGGCGTTCAGCATCTCCGATCCTACCCAGGGCGCGGACAGCATCACGCTGGAGGTGCTGCGTCCCGTGGCGGCATCACTGGCGGTCGATCCGGCCATCGAGGTGCTGCAGACCCGACCCACCCTGCGCCTGCGTGTGCGGGTGGCCGGCACTGCGGGGCGTTCTGTGGAGGGAGTGTTCCAGCTTGCTGAAGGTGCTGTGGTATTTGCATCAAACCCGGTAAAATAACTTGTAACAGGCCATACGGACTGATATCGTTATCACATATCGGCAGAGGACAGCAATGAAAAAGTCGGGCGTTACCCTGGTGGACGTGGCAAAGAAGGCAGGCGTTTCGGTGATGACGGCCTCGCGCGCAATGAGCGGCGAAGGCTATGCATCGGAAGAGACCCGCGCCAAAGTGCATGCGGCTGCAGAGGCACTTGGCTACGCGCCAAACGCACTGGCCCGCATGATGAAAGGCGGCCGCACCAATGTGGTTGGTGTGGTCGTCAATGATCTGTCCTCCACTGTAGTGAATGCCTTTGTGACGGCGCTCAGTGAAGAAGTGCGCAAGTACGAGATGGACCTGTTTATCTACAACTCCCTGGGCGACCTGAGCAACGATAAGGGCAAGCGCCTGAGCCAGTTGCTGCACGGCTTGTGGGATGGCCTGATCTACGTGCTGCCGCGCATGACTGACGAGTATCTGAAGACGCTGGAAGCGAGTTCCAGCCACATCGTGCTGATCAACTACTGCCGCCACGAGACTTCCTTGCCGGTCGTTCGCGGCGACAATGTGAACGGCGCGCGGGACGCAGTGACCAATCTGATCGAGCAGGGCCATCGACGCATCGGATTCGTCCGCGGCACGCGCTATACGGGCCAGAGCGATGAGCGGGAGCGCGGCTATGCCGCAGCGCTGAAGGATGCCGGTATCACGATTGAGCCGGACCTGGTGCAGCAGGGTGATTTCGGTGAACAATCCGGCCTTGCTGCCGGCCGTGCTTTGTTGAACCTGCCCAAACCGCCGACCGCCATTTTTGCCGCAAACGACTCGATGGCGCTGGGCTGCATGAATGCCGTGCGCGAGCAGGGCTTGCGCGTGCCGCAGGATGTGTCGATTGTCGGCTTCGATGATATTGCCGCTGCCGCCGTGGCGCAGCCAGCGCTGACGACGTTGCGCCATCCGATCAATGCGATGGCCCAGGCAGCAGTGCAGGAGCTGATGCGGCGCATCCAGAACCAGCCGGGCCGTCGCCAGCGCATTGAATTCCCCAGCGAATTGGTGATTCGCGAGTCGACGGCCGCCGGCCCGGCGGCGGCGCCTGCGAAGCGCAGCAAGCCGCGCCGGCATGCAGCATGAGAAGCAGAGGAGACATCCAGATATGAGTACGGCAGATACACTGCATTCCGATGCCGCGGCGCAGTCCCGCCGCGACCGGCAGAATTTTTTTTCGATCAATGATGTGAACGTTATCATGTTGCGTAACGCTCAAACCGCGGCACTGGCGCAGCTTGAAAACAATGCCGCCAGCTTCGGTACGCGCTTTCCGGACGATACAACACAGAACCAGATCTATCCGCTGCGGCAGGTGCCCGGCTACTGGTCCGGCTCCAATGTGGGCTGGACGACGGGATTCTGGCCAGGCATGGGCTGGCTGGCGTACGAGATGAGCGGGCGCTATCAGTTCCGCCAGTGGGCGCAATCCCATTATTCGAGTTTTGCGCAGCGCCTGGCATTGCGGATCGACCTCGGCTACCACGACCTGGGTTTCATCTACGGGCCCAGCGCGGTTGCTGCATGGCGCGTTACTGGCGAATGGCGCTATCGCGCGCTGGCATTGGAAGCTGCCACTATCCTGCAGGCACGCTTCCTGCCCCAGGCCGGCGTGATCCAGGCCTGGGGCCGTCTCGACGACAGCAAGGAGCAGGGCCGCATCATCGTCGACACCGTCATGAACCTGCCGCTGCTGCACTGGGCCAGCGAGCAAACGGCCGACCGGCGTTTTACCGAGGCGGCCCGGGCTCACCTGGAGAAGACCCAGGCCCTGCTGATCCGGCCCGATGGCTCCACCGCGCACAGCTGCCACGTCAATCCCGAAACCGGTGAAGCCGTGCGTGTGAGCACGGTGCAGGGGCACGCGCATGACTCGTGCTGGTCGCGCGGCCAGGCATGGGCGATCTATGGCATGGCGCTGAATCACCGCCATGCGCCCAGCCTCGGCCTGCTGGAGTCAGCCTGCCACATGGCCGAGTACCTGCTGGCCCATATGCCCGACGACGGCATTTGCCAGTGGGATCTTGCGCTGGACTGGCGCAGCGGCATCAGGCGCGACAGCTCTGCATCTGCGATTGCGGTCTGCGGCCTGCTGGAACTGGCGGCGCAGCTGCCGGCGGGCGGGCAGCGCAAACGATTCGAGGGTGCGGCCCTGTTAATGCTGCAGGGACTCGCCAGGTCCTGCGCCGCTCCCGTCGCACATGGACATGGATTGCTGTCCCACGGTGTGTACAGCCTGCCCGAGGATCGGGGCGTGGACGAGGCTAATCTGTGGGGAGATTACTTTTACCTCGAAGCGCTGGCCAGGGTGAACAAGGGCTGGACCAGTTTCTGGCATCGCAACGCCTGAGTAGTGGGGAGCTATCGCTGAGCGATCATTTGCGCTAGCATCAATAGTGGTAGGCGCAGCAACCGGGAGGAAAGCTTGGGCCAGAAAGTCGTCAGGCAGAATGCTGTGGCGCCCGGTCCATCCGGCGCGGGCCCGACGCCGCGCCGCGTAGCGCTGCTGGGCGCGGGTCTCAGTGCAGCGCTGCCCTTGTACGCCTTTCTGTTGCTGGGTGACCTGGTCTGGTCACTCAAGGAGCGCGGGGTACAGGAGCTGGTCAAGGCCCAGCTGCGGGAAGTCAGTCAGGACGCGCTGTTGCTGAACATCCTGTTCGGTGCCTTGCCCGCGTTGCTTGCCCTGTTTGTCGGCCCCCTGGTCGGCGCCTGGTCCGACCGCACCCGCACACGGCTTGGTCGCCGTATTCCTTTTCTCCTGGCATGCGCGCTGATGCTTGCGGCCAGCCTGGTTGGACTGGCCTTTGCACAGCCCCTCGCCGCATACCTGCTTGACGGCGGCGGTGCAGGGGAGCGCGCCCACGTCCGCAACGTCATTTTTTGCATGTCCCTGTTCTGGGCCATGTTCGAGCTGTTTTCCATAACCGGCAATGCCCTGTTCATTGCCCTGATCAACGATACGGTGCCGCACGCCGTGCTGGGCCGCTTCTTCGGCCTGTTCCGCATTGTCAGCCTCGCAGTTGGCGCTGCCTTCTTTTATTTCGTGTTCGGTAATGACCTGCCGGCGATTGCCAGCAATGTCATGCTGGGCATTGCGGCGGCCTATCTTTTTGGATTCCTGCTGCTGTGCGCGGGCGTGCGTGAGCCAGCCTATCCGCCGCCAACCATCGAGCCGGTGCGGATGGGCCTGGGACGCCTGCGCGCGGAGGGCGGCAGTGCGCCATGGTTCTATCTGCTGTTGTTTGCGGCATTGGGCATTGCCACCATCTGTGTTCTGCCAGTGAACATCAACAGCTACAACGCCATCGGCCAGTTCGGCGTGGACCGCAGCAGCTATGGGCGTGCGGTGTCCATCACCTACTGCATTTCCATCCTGCTGGCGTGGCCGTTGGGCTGGCTCGCCGACCGGATACACCCGCTACGGGTAGGATTTATTGCCCTGGTTATGTATGCGCTGTCCATGCTGGGGGCGTGGCAGTTCGCGACGGGGAGTTTGTCCTTCCTGGTCTGGATGGTCGTGCACGGCGTGCTGGCAGGTGTTTTCCTGACCGGTACCGCCTCGCTGCTGCCCAAGCTCTTGCCGCGCGAGCGCTTCTCGGAGCTGGCCGCCTTCTCGGCATCGGTGACCGCCTTGCTGACGGTCGTGTTCACGCTTGGATTAGGCGTCGTGCTCGACTGGAGCGGACGGGACTTTCGCCTGATCTTCCTGGCGGCAGGGATGGTGGCCACAGTGGGCGCCTGCTTGTGGTACGCACTGTTGAAGATGCACGCCCGAAGGGCTTGAAGGGAGTGCCCTGTCGCTTTTTCGCACAGATGACAGGAATATTACTTGAGTAGCCTGATAGATGCTGATAACGTTCACACATGGTCGCAGAAATCGAAATTCGCCGCGATTTTTTTTACAACAATATGGTAACGTTCACAGCGCCGGGGCGCCGATGACGTGATAGATTTCAACAAGGAGGAGCAGCAGTGAACAGCAATACTCAATATCCAGGCGCCGGATTGGTAGTGCGGCCGGTCGTAGCCGCAGTAGCCTTGGCGCTCGCCAGCATGGCCTGTGCACAGGAAGCAAAGCAGGACGACAAGAAAGAGTCCGTGAAGCTGGAACAGGTGGTGGTGACGGCCAACAAGCGCGCCCAGAACCTGCAGGATGTGCCCCAGGCAATCACCGTGCTGAATGACGCAGTCCTGCAGCGCAATAACGTGAAAGACTTCGACGACCTGCCGGCGCTGTCGCCCGCCCTGACCGTGAGCTACAGCACCCAGCCCGGCAACTTCAGCATCAATATGCGCGGCATCGGCACCTTCTCGCTCGGCATCGGCGTGGAATCGGACGTATCCGTCATTATTGACGATGTGCCGTTCGCCATGCAGGCCAATGCCTTCAAGGACCTGGCCGATGTGAACCGCGTCGAAGTGCTGAAAGGCCCCCAAAGCACGCTGCTCGGCAAGAGCTCCATCGCTGGCGCCGTGAACATCACGACCAAGCCGATCGACTCGGTCTGGCGCACCAAGGCGTCCACCTACCTCACCAGCGATGGCGAGTGGCGCGCGAGCGGCTCCATCTCGGGCGCCCTGAGCGACACTGCCCGCATGCGCCTGGCGGTGGGCAAGACCAGCTTCGACGGCGTGGTCAAGAATTTGACAGATGGCTCTCACTTGAACGGATCGCGCGACACCAATGTGTCGGCCAAGTTCGAATGGACCCGACCGATGAATTGTCCGTGGTGTTCTCGCCGCGCGCCAGCCGTTTCACCAAGAACTGCTGCGTGATGCCGTACAACTCGATGTCCAATTTCGGCGGCGCCGTCTACAACATCAACAACGGCGCCACCTACGCGGCTGGCAACTATATGCCGGCATCCCAGGTACTGAAGGGCATCCAGCCCGGCCCGGACAATGTCTCCGTGCGCAATGATTTTCCAGCCGGCGGCAAGGCGCGTGACGTGGGCGCGGGCCTGAAGGTCAGCTATGCTTTCGGCGAAGACGGCTTCCTGGCCCGCCACACCCTGACCTCCGTCACTTCCTGGTCGCACTACAAGATGGACGACTACCAGGACGGCGACGCCACCGATAGCGACGTGCTGGGCAAGGCCCTGATCAACGGCAAACCGACCGGCTTCACCGGCGGCCTGTATCAGTTCGGGCGCTTTGACGTGAAGTCCAGGACCCAGGAACTGCGCCTGACCTCCCCGGATAAAGGCGCCTTCCGCTATCTGGCCGGCCTGTGGTACGGCAAGAACGAGTTGGAGCGCGACCTGACCCGTGCCCCGGTCACCACTTATGTGACCGATTATGGCGCGACCGCCTACAATACCAACTACGCCATCTTCGGCCAGGGCACTTATGACCTGACTCCGAAGACCAGCGTGGTGGCCGGTCTGCGCTACAACAAGGAGGATACCGGCTACACCTTCAGCCGCTACGCTCCGCCGCCGGCAACGAGCCGAGTGCTGACCGAATATTTCCAGGGCAACGACACCGAGCGCAAGACCACCGGCCGTATCGGCCTGGAGCACCGCGTCGACCCCGCCACCATGGCTTATGTGACGTATGCGACTGGCCACAAGGGCAAGGCCTACGACCTGACCAGCTCTTTCAATGCGGCAGTCGCCAAGAACCAGCCGGTGCCGGGTGAAGACGCGAAGAGCGTGGAAGCCGGCCTGAAACTGAGCCTGCTGGACAATCGCATGGCGCTGGACCTTGCCGTGTTCCGCACCACCTTCACCGGTTTCCAGCAGTCGGCAGGTTTCACCGACAACGACGGTATTTTCCGCACGACTCTGCACAGCATCGGCGGCCTGCGCACCAGCGGCGTCGAGGCTGACCTGAACTGGCGCGTGTCGCGTGAGTTGCTGCTGAACGGCTCCTTCGCGTACACCAAGGCGATCGTGACCGAATTCGAGAACGGCCCCTGCTACAACGTATTGAACGCAACCGGCACTGGCACCGTCCCGGGCGGTAACTGCGCGGCCAATCCGAAGTTCAATAACACCAACGTCGCGAACCTGTCCGGCGCAACGCTGCCCAACGCACCGAAGGTCAAGCTGAACCTGGGCGCTCAGTACGATATCGTGACCGACCGCTCGTATAACGGGTTCATCACCGCCGCCTACCGCTGGCAGAGCAAGACTCAGTTCAACCTGAACCAGGATCCAATGACCTTGCAGGGCGCCTACGGCATCCTGAACCTGGGCGCCGGCATCAAGGACAAGAAGGATGGCTTCAAGCTGAGCTTCATGGTGAACAATGTGTTCAACAAGTCCTATGCCGTCGGCCTGGCCAATAACCTGGTCAACGGAACTTGGACCGCCAAGGCGCCAAACCCGGTTGCTATCGTGAATACCACGAGTTGGACCCCGGCGCGCGACTACCAGCGCTACTTCGCCGTGCGCGCGGACTTCACTTTCTAAGTCTCTCCCAGGGCTCCGTCCCGCTGGCGTACAGGTCCTCGACCTGTACGTTTTTTTTATTCGCGCACGGCGCTGGCTGGTGTTAGCGGCGTGAGGCAGCAGGTGCGAAGTGTTCGCCGATTTCTTCCAGCGTCTTACCGCGCGTTTCGGGCAGCAGGAAGGTCGCGGCCAGGAAGTACACGACAGTGCAGCCTGCCCAGGTGAAGAACATCGGGGCATAGCCATGCTGCCCGACGGTGGGCAGGAAGATGGCGGCGATGATGGTGGAAACGAACTGGTTGACCAGCAGCGCGATGCTCATGCCGTTCGAGCGGATCGGCGTTGGCATCAGTTCCGACAGAGCCAGCCAGACACAGACGCCAGGGCCCACCGCAAAGCTGGCCATAAAGACCAGCAGGCAGGCAAGCAGCAGCCAGCCGCGCTCAGCGCGGGGTGGCGGACCAAGGCGCGCACGCTCGATTTGCAGCGGCGACCGCAAGGCTTCCTTCATGTCGTGGAAAGGATTGAGGTGCATGCGGCGGAAGACGGCGCCGATGACGCTGTCGCCATCGACTTCTGTCGGCGGCGTAATTTGCAAGGACTGGCCCGGACGCAAGGTGCGCACCTGGGTGAGCGGTCCATAGCTGTAGGCAAGTTCCAGTTGATAGAAGTCGTTGCGAGCCAGCGCACTCAGTGCCCTGGCGTCAAGCTGCAAGGCATTGGCGTGGATGCGCGAAACCAGTGCGGCCTGTACGTCGGCCTGTTCGCTTTCCGCCGCGCGGAACAGAAGGCCGGCGGCGACCAGGCCCACGACGATGCCGCCGGAGCCCAGCATCAGCAGGAATTTGCGACCTTTGCGATCCACCAGCATTACCGCCAGTATCGTCATCAGCGCGTTGACCAGCTTGAGCGCGAAGTCTCCAGCATTGGCCAGCGAGCCGGCCAGGCCGCCCTGGTCGAGGATTGTGACGGCGTAGGCCAGGACCGAGTTGATGCCGGTGGCCTGGTTGCATGCCAGGATCAGGCAGGCGAGCAGGAAGGGCAATACATAGTGGCGCTGCAGCAGGCTGCCCCTGGCTGCTGACGTGCCAGGCGCCTGTTCGCTGGCGATGGCTGCCAGTTCGCGCCGTGCGTCATCTGCAGGGCGAGTGCGGCGCAAGGCATGGATGGCGTCGTGTGTGCGGCCACGGGCCAGAAGCCAGCGCGGCGACTCGGCCAGGAAGGCTGCACCCGCCGTGAACAGCAGGCCTGGCGCGAGACTGAGCCAGAAGATGCGGCGCCAGGCGGCATCCTGCACGGCTGGCAGCGTCGTGGGCGCGTGGCGTGCCACTTCGTCCACTTCGCGGGCGACGAACAGGCCAATGGCCGCGGCCAATACCAGGCCAATGGTCAGCAACAGCTGGAACATTGCCGTGCCGCGCCCGCGGACTGCGGCGGGAAGGCACTCGGCCAGGTAGAGCGGCACCACCACGCCAATCAGGCCGCCGCTGACGCCCTGCAGCAGGCGGCCAAACAGCAGCGGCAGATAGCCGTCGGCGAGCGCGATGAGCGGAATACTCAGGCTGAAAAGTGCGCCAGCCAGCAGCATCAGGCGTTTGCGGCCGAGGAAATCGGCGAGGGCGCCGGCGGCCAGCGAAGACAGCACCGAGCCAAGCAGCACGGCGGCGACGACAAAGCCCAGCTGCTGTGCGGAGAGCTTCCACAGCTGCGCCGCGCTGGCTTCAAGATAGGGCAGGGCGCCGGCAATGATGCCGACATCGATCCCATACAGCAGGCCGCCCAGGCCAGCAACCAATAACAGATAACGGATTTGCGCTTCTGGCGCGTAAAAATTCATGATGTACTCCAGGGAGGGGGAAATAAGGCGCGGTCTATTCCGCGATCAGGACTTCAATGCCGCGCGCGGCCAGCGTGGCGCGAACGTCCGGTGCCAGGCTGGTGTCGCTGATGACGGTTTGGATGCGTTCCAGCGCGCAGGTACGGTAGGGGAGGAGTTGCCCAAATCTCGAGCTGTCAGCCAGCAGGATGACCTGGCGCGCATGTTCAATCATGTGCGCGTTCAGGCGCGCCTCCGCGCCATCATGCGTCGACAAACCGTAATGCGCGTCGCAGCCGTCGGCGCCGAGGAACAGTTTGTCGAAGCGGCCAGTGCTCAGGCTCACTTCCGCCTGCGAGCCTTGCATGGATTGGGAGGACTGGCGCAGATTGCCTCCGGCCAGCATGAGGCAGATATCCGGCGTCTGCGACAGCGCGCTGGCGATTGGCAGGCTGTTGGTGAAGATGGTCAGCGGCGCTTGCGCGGCCAGGTGGTGTGCCAGCATCAGTGCCGTGCTGCCGGCACTCAGGATCAGCTTCTCGGATGGCTTCACCAGCGCAGCGGCCCTTGCGGCGATGCGCGCCTTGCGTTCGCTGCGCAGCGCGCACTTTTCGGCCAGCGATGTCTCGGCCGGTGCTTTGCGTGCCAGCCTGGCGCCGCCATGCTGCCGTTCGACCAGGCCGGCCATTGTCAGTGCCCACAGGTCCCCGCGCACGGTCACGGCGGAGACGCCAAGGTCCTGGGCCAGGGACGCCACCCGGACCTTTGGCCTGTGCTGCAGGGTTTGCAGGATCAGCGCGCGGCGTTCCTGGCAGCTGAGCACAATGCCTCCGGCTTCAATATTGCGGGCCGTGAACGACGAAGGGGCCGCCGATGTATTGGCTGGGCAGATCGTCTTCGGCGGGGCGTTCTCCGCTATCCGGGAACAGGTGGCTGAATGCGCGTGAATTGTCCTTCGGGCGGAAACCCAGGTGGGCGGCCTTGCTGTTGTCCCACCACCTGGCATCGTTATCGGACGATCCGAACACAATCGTGTGGCCGACGCGTGGCGTCATCAGGGAGCAGCGCAGCAGCTCCACAAAATCATCATGGGACAGCCAGGTCACCATGATGCGGCGCGTGGTGGGCTGGGGCAGCACGGAGCCGATACGTATGCAGACGGTCTCGATGCCAAAGCGGTCGTAGTAGTAGCGGCTCAGCGCTTCGCCGAAGCATTTGCTGACGCCGTAGAAGCCATCTGGCCGTACGGGCATGTCCGGATCGATCACACGGGTGTTCTCGTAAAAGCCCACGGCATGGTTGGAGCTGGCGAAGATCACCCGTTTCACGCCGGCCTTGTGCACGGCTTCGTAAAGGTGATGCAGGCCGAGGATATTGGCCTGCATGATCGGCTCGAAGCGGTCTTCCACCGAAATGCCGCCGAAATGAAGGACAGCGTCCACGCCTTCCATCATCGACATGACTCCTTCCCGGTCAGCCAGGTCGCAGCACACGATTTCCTCGCCGGGCGCGGCCGGGCCTAAGATCACAGCGGTCGCTCAGGCGCAGTACGTCGGCCCACGGTTTGAGGCGTTCGCGCAGCATTTTTCCGAGCCCGCCGCCGGCGCCGGTGAGTAATAGCCGCGTGAAAGGTTTGGAAGGAGGGGGAGATTGGTTCATGGATGTTCTTTCACGAATGTATGGGAACGTTATCACTTTATGCGAACTTTCGGCAAGCGAAATGCCGCTTTTTGCATCAGCCTGGACGGCTGCAGCGGCAAATTGATCCGATTAATAAAATCAACTTGAAAAGCGAATGTGTGAACGTTAGCATATTATCGTAAGTTCGAGGAGACGAATATGACAACCCTGCATAACCAATCAGAGCTGCGATGGCTGGCTCTTGGCGGGTACCAGACCGCCGGCGAACTGTCGCGGCAGCCAGCCATGTGGCGTCGCCTGGGGGATCAGCTCCAGCAGTTGTCACCGGACTTGCGCGCGCGGACCAGGAGCTGTGCGGATGATCCCGATGGCGAAATCCTGCTGGTCGGGGCCGACGGCGCCGGCGCCGGCGCGCATCTGGCCGCGCAAGTCCTGGGCGCCGTTTGCAACGCGAAAGTGCGCGCGGTACCTGCTGCCAGCTTGTGCAGCCATCCGGTGCAGCATTTGGGTTCGGGCCGGACGCGGCTGGCGATTGTGTGCGAGAGCGACAGCGCCGGCGATATCGCTGGTTTGCTGCAAGCCTGGGCGCCTGGGGCGCTGATTATCGATCTCGTTGGCATGCCCCAAAAAAGCGAAGGGCGCGTGCTGACCCTGAAACTGCCTTGCGCGGCCGCCAGCTTCAGCATCATGCTGCTGGCGGCGTTAGGGCTGCTGGATCGCGATGCAGAAACAGATATGCTGGGCAGAATCGAGGCGCTCGCCGCGCTGGGTGCACATTGGATGGCGCGATGTGCGGCCGAATGGCACACCATGGGGCAGCGCGATATCAATCGCGTGGTCTTCGCGGCGAGCGGCGATCTGCAAATTCTGGCGAATGAGTCGGCCCGGAGAATGATGGAAATGAGCGAAGGGCAGATAGCTGGCCTTGGCGTCAGCCCATCTGGACTGCGCTGCGGCCTTAGGCACCTGCTGAAGGGGGCGACGCAGCTCGTGTTGTTCCGCGGCCAGGATGCGGAGCCGCGGCGGGTTGAGGACGATCTGATCGCGGAACTGAAGGAAGAAGATGGCTTCGCCGAGCGCGTGCTGGTTCTGGATAGCAGGGAGCTCGGCGCGCCTTCTTCATTACCCGATGCCTGGCTGGCGGCGGTCTGCGCCTTGCCCGCGCAAGTGCTGGCGCTGCACCATTCGGTTCGTTTGGGTATCGAGCCGGATCAGCTCACCCGACGCCAGGAACGTCGCGTGATCGGCGTGCCTACATTCGCTGGCCGCACGACCAAGCCGGAGTTTGACGGCCACTCCGCAAACTCAGCGAGGTTCCGCGCAGCGATCGAATTTTATGGCCTGGATCGCGGCCGCCTGAATGCGCATACCGCCGCCTGACGTTACAACGCATGCCCGCCCCGCACAGCGAACATAAAGAATTCCTGGACCATTAAACGAAGAGAGGAGTGTAGATGAAGTCGATTTGCGTCGGAATTTTTCGCAACCGCCAGCCTGCTGCTCGGCCAGGCCGCCTCGGCAGGCCTGACAACTTATACCGGTAGTGTGTTGAGCGCGCCGGCCGGCAGCTTCGGCCTGGTTGCGCCAAGGTTGTTGGACCAATCCGGGCTGTCAGCCGGCTACGTGAATGGGGTGACTGATTTTGCCCAATACGCCGCTGCAGGCGTGACCCACCTGGGATCATCCACCACCAATGGCACCGGATATATGGCGGCAGCCGGCGCTACGGTCGACATTGACCTGGGCAGCACGTTAATGCTCAGCAGCCTGGCCTTGTGGAACGATAACGACGCCCAGGGCGTGCGCAATTTCAGCCTGTCCATTGCCGATAACCCGGGGTTCAATAACGCCGTCTCACTGGGCAGCTTCGTGGCGGCTTATGGCAGCAACAATGCCTTTCTGACGTACAGCAAAGGCACTGCGGCGCAAGTGTTCGATCTGGATGATGCCGCCGGACGCTATGTCCGTGTCAAATTCGAGAGCGCCTACAGCGGCAGTAATATCAATGTCGGCGAACTGATGTTCGGCGGCTCGGCGCCCCAGGCTGTCCCCGCGCCCGATTCACTGGCGCTCACTGGCCTGGGCTTGCTCGCCCTGGTCACTTTCCGCCGTCGAAGCAAGTGAAAATCCGGCTGCCGGCATTTGCATTGCCGGCAGCCGGCATGGTGATGCTCACTGTACCAGCAATATCAGTACTGGCCGTTTGGCCGCGGTGCTGTTTTCGCGTGACGCGTAATCGGCCGAGCCATTGCTGCCGTAATTCTGTGCCGCTTCGAGGTCGAAGGAGAGCAGCTTGTTGCCGCTCATTGCCGACTGCACCTGCGCTGTCACATCGATCTGCACCGGTGTGTTGACCGTAGGGACGGCGAAGCTGCTGACCAGCGATCCATTGGCCGGCGCACTGTTCCAGGTCAGGCCAGTCTCGGCCCAGTTGGCATCGACAGACTGATACAGATTGTGCGTCATTCCCGTCGTGGCCACCGTTGTAGGCGTCAGCTTCAGGAAGGCGCTGGTGATCGTGCCCGTTACGCCGGACAGGTCGAATTTCAGCAAACCCTTGCGCGCGAAGCCGACGGCATCGTTTTTCACGGTGAGCGTGCTGGCCGTTCCGAAGTTGGTATTGGCGTAAGCGCCATCGCGCACGTAGCCGTCCGCTGCCGCCGCCAGAGAGACCGAACTGCCGCTGACCGTGAAGTGAGCCGCAAAGGATTTACCGGCCGAACCGTTCACATTGACCTGCATCTTGATGGTCGGCGTCGTCTGGGTCACGGTGACGCCAGGGTCGCTGGAGAGTACGGCAGTCGCAACACGGTTCACTTCGATATTCAGGTTGCCGGTATTGAGCTGGGTCGGGTCGGCGATGCTCACCTGCAGGTCCGAACCGTTCTGTTTCAGCATGACAGCCGACTTCTTGTCGCTGGTGATCAGCGGCTGGCCCTCCGCATTGACCGCTTTGCTGGAATCATTCCAGAAGACGGCGCCTGTTATGCCCTGGGCCATATCCTTGACTGCGGTTGCGCCCGTGGAGCGCTCAAGCACCGTGATTCCGGGGTTGGCGGCGAGAGCGGCCATCTGTTCCGCGCTGCGGTTTGGCACAACGATATAAGTGTAGGCGGCGCCGCCGGGATTGACGCCGTGGTCCAGGGCCAGGGTCAGGTAGTTGTCGCTGACCGGTGCCGGATTTCCCAGTGTATAGACGTCGCTCCAGGCGCCGGTGCGGCGTTCACGCAATCCCGTAAGGGCTGGCGCATCGGGGAAGATATAGCCGATGTCCGAGCCGGGCACGTTGCCGGCCAGATGCGCCCAGCTCACGCCAGTCATGGTTTCGGTCCAGGGAATGAAAGGCTCTTTCTCCGTGCCGTTGACCGTTAGCGTATTGATGCCATCTTCCCCCAGCCTGCGGTTTTCCACGATGGTTTCGACGTTGCGGCCGTCGGTCGTGGCAATGCCGGCGCCAACCGCGACCATCTTGTCGCCGAAGTAGAACCAGGCCTTCTTGCCGGTCAACGGAGTGCCTGTGACGTTAGTCATTGCGTAGTCCATGCCGACAGCCGCGAACTGGCCACCGAGTTCGGCGCCGCCCACACCTGTGCGCGTGTTGCCGTAGTGCTTCCATGCCACCGGCGTGCCGCTGCCGCTATGGTCGGTCGTAGTGCCCGCCAGGCGCCACATGTCCACCGTGGCCCAGTAGTTGCCGTCGTACTGGCTCTGGTCGGCGTTATACAGGTAAGTCATGCCGATGCCTGTCCACCATCCATTCAGGTTCTCGCCATTGCCGGACTCGAAGGCCGACATGCGTTTCGAGAACATGGAGAGGCCGAAAGCGTGGCCGGGCTTGCGCTGCACAACCCGGTCTGCTGAGGCGAAGATATGGGTTTCTTCCGGTTCCGGAGCGGCAGGAATATTGGGGTCGTTAAGGACCGCTTTCAATTGCGTGATGTCGCCGGGACCGAGACTTTCCGCCTGCATTCGGCGCGAAGTAGGACGCGCCGAACGTGGTGTCGCGCTGTATCCAGCCTTTCAGCACGGACTTGATCTGGGCGCCTTGCGGCGGTGGCAGCGCTGCTGCCAGGTTGACCATCGTCGCGATAATGCTGCGGCCAACAACGTGGTCGCTTACACCTTGCCTCGACAATCCGCGTCCCCGCTGGCTATCCATAACGGCGCCGTCGTAGATGAAAGGACGGAAGGCTTTCATGGCCCAGTCGTAGGGATTGTTGAGGTTTGGATCGCTGATCGGCCAGATGGAGCCGTTGAGCAGGTAGTAGAGCCGCGAGATATCGCCCAGCAGTACGGCGCCGTAACCGCCGATATAGGGTTCATGGGTGTGCTGGACGAAGGAACCGTCAATGTAGAAGCCATCGCCCGTGGTCACATAGGGCAGGGCGCCACTGATGGCGTCACGCCCCTGGGTCATCTTGCCTGCATTCTTGCCCAGCATGCCGCGCATCACGACAACAAAGGCCTTGTCCAGGAGATTGGCGCCTGTCTCCAGCGTAGCCGAACGCGTGCCGTCCGCATTGGCGCGATTGGCAGGATCCGGGACGAAGAAATCGATGACTGCCAGCCAGTTCGCCAGTTGCTCCGGCGTCAGGGAGTCATACAGCGTGACCATCAGGGCATTGAAGGGCTGCGGTGTGCCGATTTGCCAGTCCCACCAGTTGTCGTAGTAGTTCATGTTGGCGTGATAGCGGTTCGCGACCATCCATTCCACGCCAGAGATCACCGCGGCCAGCACTTCGGGATTGTTTTTCAGGTTGGCGTTGCCGTTGACATAGGCGCTGGCCAGGCTGCTCAGGCGAGTGAAGTTGGTTGTGACGGTTGCGGAAGCGTTCCAGTTCGCCGCGTTGGCCCACAGATAGGTGCGGCCTACGTCGCGTTGCATGGTGTCCCAAAGGGTCTGTGCGGCCGCTTGCGTTGCGGCGACTTGTGCCGCCACATCGGGATCGTTGTTGTCGACGGCGCCGCCGCGCGCCAGCCATTTGACGCGCAAGTCATCGTATTCATCGGCTCGGACCGCTCCGCTGAGTGCTGCAGCTTGGGCAAACGCGGCCGCGATAAGGGCTCGCAATAACCAGGTCTTCGTTTGAGGCATGTCTCCTCCGGTCTAGCTTTGCATTGTAGGTAACGTTATCACATTGAGGCGCCTGTATAGCTGGATAACGCGATTGAGATATTGTATTTATTGTCCGTTAACGTTATCTTAGTTCTGTCGAACGCCGCAACAACAATAGAAAAACAGCGTTGCCATTCCGCCGCACGCTCCTCGCAACGGGATTGCGAGTAAGTGTCATTGTGGGGTAACGTTATCATCTCTCGAGATCAGGGCCTGATTTATGTCGAACTGGAAGATAGGAGTATTCGCAGCGCTGGCCGTGGCGGTCAGTGTAATCGCGCCGGGCCAGGGGGCAGAGAGCCCAAGTGCTGCGATTTTCGTGGACTGTTCTGCGAGTGGCACGGCGGGTGCCAATGGAACTCGGGATCAACCCATCCGCAGCCTGGATTCCCTGAACGCGATCCGCTTTACCCCCGGCACCCACATCTACTTCAAACGAGGCACAACTTGCTACGGAAGTTTCAAGCCGGCCGCCGGCAGTTCGGGCGCGCCTGGCGCGGCCATCGTGGTGGATGCATACGGCGATCGATCGCTGCCGCGCCCGGTGATTGCGGCTGGTTGCCGCGATACCGCGGCCGATCCGCGTCAAGGAGAGACGGAATCGCAGAAAACGCCATCCGGCATAAGTCCTTATCATTCGCTGTGCAGGAAGGACGATGGCGTGGTTCGCGCAGCGGCTGTGCATCTGCTCAATGTGGTGCACTGGGAGATCAATGCGCTGGAGCTGAGTAACGATGGGCTGGCCGAAGCGGGCCGCGTCGGCCTGCTGGTGCAGCTGGAGGATTTCGGCACCGGCAGCCACTATCGGATCAACGACGTCTACGTCCACCATGTGCATGGGTATCTGGAGGACCGGCCCGGGCACAGCATGCCTTACAAGGCTACCGGCGGAATACTGTTCCATGTCACGCGCGACGGCGCGGGCAGAAGAAGACCAGCTTTGACGATGTGATCGTCGAAAACAGCGAAATATATAACGTCGACGGCATTGGCCTGGCAACGCGTTCGGCCTGGATGTGCCGCCCGAATGGTGCACCCTGCGGCGACTATCCGCCTTACAAAGGCAATCCAGCCCTGCTGGCTGAACAGGCCTCCACGGCGGCAAGCGAATATTACCCTTCAACGAAACTGATCTTCCGGAACAATAAAATCCATAACGTGGGCGGTGATGGCATCGTGCTGCGCACGGCTGCGGGCGCGAAGATCGAGTCCAATCTCCTCTACGATATCTGGATGCGCGCTCCCGGCAACAGTGCCGGCGCCTGGGCGATCAATACCGACGACGCCGAATTCGCATTCAACGAAATCCACAGTACGCGGCTAAGGGAACATATCGAGCCGGGCGACGGCATGGCGTTCGACGCGGATATGGGAACGCGTAACACCCGTTTCTACGCCAACTACAGCCACGACAACGCCGGCGGCATGATGCTGTTTTGCGGCTGCGGGAACGATGGCCTGGGCCATCCCGCTACTGCCTCAGGCACGGTGGTCGAGCGCAATCTCAGCCTCAATGACGGGCGCCGCATCATTGCGATGGCTGGCAGCGAGAGTGCGCTGGTCAAGGGCAACCTGATCGTAACCGACAAGCCCGGGCTGGTCGCGCCGCTGCTCGAAAATCTTCAATTCCCGACAAAGAATGCTGTTGAACTGCGAGGGAACCTCTTTATCCACGCAGCCGGGCAGGGTTCGCGTTTCCGTACGAAGAACCCGCAGGGAGGCGATGCCGATATCGTGTGGGGACCCAATGAATTCCAGGGCTTTGGCGAGGCTGCGCCGGTGGGCCAGGACGCGACGAACCATATCGCGAAATGGATGGTGGATACGGGCTTTTCCAGCCGTCGCTACGCGCCCCGAAAATGAAATAAGCCCGCAGTTGCGGGCTTATTTTTTCGTGCTGCCTGGATTACTTGGCGGCTGCGGTGGCGTCGGCCTTCATTTCCTTGTGGGCGGACTTCTTGGCTTTCTTGTGCTTTTTCGCGGGCTTCGGCGGCGCGGACTGGTCGGCTGCAGGAGCTGCTGCCGGTGCAGGCGTTGTGGCCGGGGCAGGAGTCTGGGCGAAAGCTGCGCTGGCGAACAGGCCGATGATCAGAGTCGCGATAGTCTTCTTCATGGTCAGGATCCTCTAGAGTTTGGCGTGCGGTTTGGACTGCCAACATAGTGTCGGTGTTTCCAATTGCTTTGGCAACCCGCACGCCGCTACTTGTTACGTCTTGTTACTTTGCTGCTGCAGTTTCGTCAGCCTTGATTTCCTTGCTTGCGGTTTTCTTGGCTTTCTTGTGCTTTTTCACCTGCTTCGGAGCTGCTGCGTGGTCAACGGATGCCGATTTGTCGGCTGCCGCTGCAGGCGTGGCCGGCATGGCAGGCGTAGCCGGGGTGGCGGCTGCGGCCGGGGTAGCTGCGGGTGCTGCAGGCGTTGCCGGAACGGCCTTGGTTGCCGGAGTTGCCGGCTGGGCGGCAGGCGCCGGGGTTTGTGCGAAGGCGGCGGTGGCAAACAGGCCGGCGATCAGGATGGCAACAGTCTTTTTCATGGTCATAGTCCTCTAGTGGTGCGTATTAGGTTGTAGTCGATTACTTCTTGGCCGGAGCAGCTTCTTTAGCTTCGGTCTTGGTTTCGGTCTTCATCTCAGCCTTGGCGACTTTTGCGTCGGCCTTCACTTCGGTCTTGGCAGCGGCTTTGGCGTCGGTGTGAACCTTGGCATCGGCGTGGGCTTTGGCTTCCTTCGCATCAGCCTTCGCTTCCTTGGCATCGGCCTTGGCTTCCTTGGCATCCGCTTTGGCTTCCTTGGCATGGGCCTTGGCTTCCTTGGCGTGCTGCTTGTGTTCTTCGGTCTTCACTTTCGCGTCGGTCTTCATTTCGGTCTTGGCGGCTGCTTCAGGAGCAGCAGCAGGAGCGGTGGCAGGGGCCGGGGTCTGGGCGAAAGCAGCGGTGGCGAACAGGCCGACGATCAGGGTGGCGATGGTCTTTTTCATGGTACAGCTCCTCGTAGAAAATGGTATAAATCGATTCGGTTTGCTTTCCGAAGTGCACTGTTTGCCGTGTCACTTGTGCCTAAAAACGCGGCCGGAAAACCGTTAGTTGACGGGCATTACACATCGTTACAACTAGCGAAAATGCTTACAATTGTTAGCTGTCGTACTGTCAGCGCCGCGGCGGCGCGCTACGGTGGACTATGAAAGACGCACTGAAGACTTATAAGGCCAAGCGCAACTTCAATGTCACGCCGGAACCTGCCGAAGGCGGAAAAGAGGGCGGGGAAAACCGCGTCTTCGTCATCCAGAAGCACTGGGCGTCCCGTCTGCACTATGACTTCCGCCTTGAGCTCGACGGTACGATGAAAAGCTGGGCCGTGCCGAAAGGCCCCAGCTACGATACACACGACAAGCGCATGGCCGTGCATGTGGAAGACCATCCGATTTCCTACAATGAATTCGAAGGCACCATCCCTGAGAAGCAGTATGGCGCCGGCAAGGTCATTATCTGGGATAAGGGCACCTGGCACCCGCTGGAAGATCCTCGCAAGGGCTACAGGGCGGGCAGCCTGAAATTCGAGCTGCGCGGCCACAAGATGCACGGGCGCTGGGCGCTGGTGCGCATGAAGGGCAAGGGTGAGAAGCAGGAGCCCTGGCTGCTCATCAAGGAGAGGGACGAATACGTGCGCCCCGCCGCCGAATTCAGCGTGGTGGATGAGATGCCCGACAGCGTGAAGACGCTGCCCATGCCCAATGGGGCTGCTGCCGCGGTAGCTGTTCCGGCGCCTGCCGACGCATCCGAAGTTGGCGAGAAAGCGCGCATGCCGCAGACCTTGTCACCGGAGCTGGCGACGCTGGTCGATGAGCCTCCGCACAATTTCGAGGAGTGGGTGTTCGAAGTCAAATATGATGGCTACCGCATCCTGGCCCGCATCGAAGGCAAGGAAGTGAAACTGATCACGCGCAACGGCAACGACTGGACTGCCAGGATGGAACCGCTGCGCGCCGCGCTGGCGAAAATGAAGCTGCCCGACGGCTGGTATGACGGCGAAATCGTCGTCCACGATGAAACGGGCCGTCCTGATTTCGGCCTGCTGCAGCAAGCCTTCGACGGCGCGCGTACCGCCAGTATCGTGTACTTCCTGTTCGACGCGCCATTCCTTGACGGCTATGATCTGCGCCAGGTCCCGCTGGTGCAACGCCGCGAACTGCTGGCCAAGGCCCTGGGCAAGCTGCCGGCGAAAGGCACGGTGCGCTTCAGCGCTGAGCTGAGCGCCACGCCGGCCGAAATCGTGGCGGCGGCCTGCAAGATGGGACTGGAAGGCGTGATCGGCAAGCGGCGCGACTCGGCCTATACTTCGCGCCGATCCGGCGACTGGATCAAGCTGAAATGCGGACAGCGCCAGGAGTTTGTCATCGGCGGCTATACCGATCCGCAGGGCTCGCGCATCGGCATCGGCTCGCTGCTGCTGGGCGTGTACGGCAAGGATGGCGAGCTGCATTATGCGGGCAATGTGGGCACGGGCTTCAATGAGAAGACCCTGCGCGACCTGACCGCACGGCTGAAGAAACTGGACACGGCCGAGAGCCCGTTCGCTTCCACCAAGGCGATAGCGAAGAAGTCGCACTGGGTGAAACCGAAACTGGTGGCGGAAGTGAGCTTCAGCGAATGGACGCGCACCGGGTCGGTGCGGCATCCCGTGTTCCAGGGCCTGCGCGAGGACAAGAAGCCGGAAGGCATTGAACGCGAAAAGGCAGCGCACACGGACGATGTCGAAGCCCTGGCTGCGGAAGGGGCGGGCAAGGCGCACACGCTGGCGAGCCGCCTTCCCGCGTCGCTGAAGGTGGCCAATCCGGGACCGGATCATCGACCCGACGACCGGCATGACCAAGCTTGGCCTGATCCGCTACTACGCCCTGGTCAGCGCGCTGGCGATCGAGCACCTGAAGGGCCGGCCCCTGGCGCTGGTGCGCGCACCGTCCGGCGTGTCGGGCGAGCTGTTCTTCCAGAAGCACTCCGAAGTCGGCAAGCTGCCCGGCGTGAAGCAATTCCCGCAGGCGCTGGACCCTGACCATCCGCCGATGCTGGAAATCGCCACCACCGAGGGCCTGCTCTCGGCGGCGCAATGGAATGTGGTCGAGTTCCATACGCAGAATGCCTTCGGCAAGAACTACGAAAAGCCCAACCGCATGATCTTCGACCTCGACCCCGGCCAGGGCGTCGAGTGGCCGCAGATCCAGGAAGCGGCTCAGCTCATGCATGCCTTCCTCGACGAGCTTGGATTGCCGGCCTTCCTGAAGACCAGCGGCGGCAAGGGCCTGCACGTGGTGGTGCCGGTCAAGCCGTACTACGACTGGGATACGGTGAAAGCCTTCAGCAAGGCCGTCGTCGAACACATGGCGCGCACGCTGCCTGAGCGCTTTGCCTTCAAGAGCGGACCGAAAAACCGCATCGGCAAGATCTTCATCGATTACCTACGCAATGGACGCGGCGCCACCACGGCTGCCGCCTGGTCGGCGCGCACCCGTCCGGGGCTGGGCATTTCCGTGCCGGTGGAGTGGGATGAGTTGGCCGGCCTGCGCGCCGGCGACCAGTGGACGGTGCAGAACGCCCACACACGGCTGGACAAGGGAAACGATCCTTGGGCCGCTTATACGAAAAGCGCCGCCAGCATCACGGCGGCCATGAAACAGCTGGGCGTGATCTGAGCGGCGCCTATCAGGCGGCTTTGCGGCGGGTGGTGGACTTGGCCGGGGCCTTCTTGGCCGCCGATTTCGCGGAAGTGTGCGACGACGTGCTGCGTGAAGTGGCGCTGCGGCCCGCCGCAGCGCGTGTGCTGCCGGTTTTTGCTGCAGCGCGGCGCGGCTTGGGCGCCGGCACTTCTTCCTCGTCGGCGGTTCCGCTTTCCTCTTCGGCCGGCTCTTCCCCGGCGGCCGTCTTGCGTCCTTTCGACGGCTTGGCGCCGCCCAGGCTCTGCTTCAGCAGGGCCACCAGGTCGACTACATTGGAAGCTTTCGGCGCCGGTTCCTCGCCGGATGGCGCGGTGATGGTCTTGGTCTGGCCGGCCTTGACTTTCTTGTCCACGATCTTCAGCACGTCCTCGCGATAGGTGTCGTGGTAATCCGCGGGATTCCACTCATCGCTCATGCCTTCGACCAGGGATAGCGCCATCTGCAATTCCTTGTCCGTGATGCCTTCGGTCTTGGCGCTGCCCGGCAGCTTGAGGTCTTCCGGACTGCGGATTTCGGTCGCATAGCGCAGCGTATTCATGATGATGCCGTTGCCCACGGCGACCAGCGCACACAGGTGCTGCTTGGTGCGGATCACTACGGTGGCCACGGCCACCTTGCCCGCCTTCTTCAGCGTTTCGCGCAGCAGGGCATACACCTTGTTGCCGCCGCGGCCGGGGCCGAGGTAGTAGGGCGTGTCGTAGAAAGTCAGCGGCACGGTATCGGCATCCACGAAAGCCTGGATGTCGATGGTCTGCGTGGCCTTGGGATCGGCCTGGCGCAGGTCTTCCTCGGACAGCACGACGTACTCGCCGTCCATATACTCATAGCCCTTGACGATATTGTCCCAGGTGACTTCCTTGCCGGTGCTCTTGTTATAGCGGCGGAAGCCGATGGGCGAAAAATCGCGCTTGTCGAGCATGCTGAGGTCGAGGTCGTGCGCTTGCACGGCAGAGTACAGCTCGACCGGTATGTGCACCAGGCCAAAGCTGATGGCGCCTTTCCAGAGCGAGCGTGCCATGGCCGTCTCCTTACTCACCAACGCTGCCCGTGACGGGCAGAACAATACCTGTAATATAGCTCGCGCACGATGGCGCGGCCAGGAACACATAGGCGGGGGACAGTTCCTCCGGCTGTGCGGGACGGTGATAGTCGGTGCCCTCGCCGAACTTCGCCACGCGTTCGGGCGGCGCATCGGCGGGGTTCAGCGGCGTCCACACCGGGCCGGGGGCCACGGCGTTCACGCGTATGCCTTTTTCCAGCACATTCGAGGCCAGCGACATCGTGAACGCATGGATCGCGCCCTTGGTGGTCGAATAGTCGAGCAGCTTCTTCGATCCGCGCAGGCCCGTCACCGAACCGGTATTGATGATGGACGCGCCTTTCTTCATATGCGGCAGCACGGCCTTCGCCATGTGGAAGTAGCCATAGATATTAGTCTTCATGGTCAGGTCGAAGCGCTCTTCGGAGACATCCTCCAGCGAATCCGCGTGTTCCTGGAAGGCGGCATTATTGACCAGGATGTCGACCTTGCCATAGGCCCGGATTGTTTCATCGACGGCGTGGCGGCAGAACACGGGGTCGCGCACATCGCCGGGAATCAGGAGGCAGCGCTGGCCTTCGGCTTCCACGCAGCGTTTCGTTTCCGCGGCATCTTCCTGTTCATCGCTGAGGTAGACGAGCGCCAGGTCCGCACCTTCGCGTGCATACAGCACGGCCACGGCGCGGCCAATGCCGGAGTCGCCGCCGGTGACAATGGCCGCCATCCCGTGCAGCTTGCCGCTGCCGCAGTAGTCGGGCGCCATGAACTGCGGCTTGAGTTTCATCTGGTGCTCCAGTCCTGGCTTCTGCAGGTGCTGGTCCGGCAGCGGCGTGCCGGGAAAGTCATGTGTGCCGGTTTGCGCCGCTTCCTTGCTTTCTTTCCCGGGCTGCGCCGAGCGGTCGCGCTGGTCCTGCTCCTGCTGGACTTCGCGTTGCAGATTACCCGCATCGGACTTGCTTTCGTTATGTGCCATTTTGGTGCTCTCCTCCTCTGGGAAAGCCCAGTATTGGCGCTCACAGCGATGCGAACAGTGCGCGTCCTCACATAAAAAGGATGTTGCAAGAATTGAATTTATGGCAAACTACGGGGATGTAATTTAAATAACAACAATCAACAACAATTGCGGGGAATGCCATGTCGCCAAGCGAAAGCCGCCCGGCCCCAGTAGGACTGTTCGTCAACCCGGCAAGCGATCGGCGCGCCGAATTCCAGGCAGCCTGTGGGGAAGTATTCGGCCGTCTGCTGACGGCCGATAATGCCGGCGTGGCGCAGGACTTGCTGACCGAGCACCGTATTGCACTGCTGGTGCTGGACCTGGGCGGCTACGATACGTCCCGTGCGGCCGACCTGGCAGCCCTCAGCAGTCTTGTGCGCGCCCGCGACGGCGAGCCGGTGCTGGTGATCTGCCCCTATGGCAGCACGGTCTGGATCCCCGAGCTGATGGCCTGCGGCCCCCTGCAATACCGCATCAGCCCCATTCTCGACAAGGACCTGCGCGAAGTCGTCGAAGGCATGTTGCGCGGGCCGCTCGATCCGCAAGCGAGCGCCCAGCAAGCCTTGCTGGACAAGGAAGCCGAATTGCGGGACCTGCTGGCAATCCAGCGCAGCCTGCAGCGCGCGCTGTGCCGCATGGAGGAACCGCATGCGATGGCCGCGCAGATCTGTCTCGCGCTGGGCTCTTTCCCCGGCGTGTGCCACACGGCCCTGCTGCAGATGGGGGAGCGCGGCAATCTCACCGTGATGGCGCAGGAAGCGCCCAATCATCTGGACATCGCCGCGCTGGCCGGCGGCAGCCAGCGCCTGCTCGAATCTCCGCTGCGCGACGTGTTCCCGCCGCTGCTGGCCGTCAGTTCGGGCGAACTGGTGCTGCTGGACGCGCCGGAAAAAGCGGGCGAGCCGGTAATGGCGCTGGCCCTGCATGATCACGGCGTGCGCATGGTGCTGGCGATCCCGCTGCGCAGCGAGCCGAATGGTCCGATCCTTGGCGCCGTCAGCCTGATGTTTGACCGCCATGTGCAATTCTCGCGCGAGCATTTCTCCTGCTTCACCAGCCTGGCCCAATTCATCAGCTTCGGCCTGGCGATGAGCGAGTTGCGCCAGCAGAACGATGCGCTGGCCGGCACGCTGACTGATATTTCCACGATCGATGCGCTGACGGGCGCCGTCAACCGCCGCGAGGGCGAGCGCGTGCTGGACAGCGAGATCCGCCGCGCGCGCCGCTATGGCCTGCCGCTGGCCATGATTACCTTCGACATCGACAACTTCCGCTCGGTGAACGATATCTACGGCTACCCGATCGGCGACCAGGCATTGCGCGTGGTGGCCGGCACCGTGCAGTCGCGCCTGCGCAATTCGGACACGCTGGCGCGCATGCGCGGCGAGGAATTCCTGATCATTGCCACCCACACCACAGCCATCGATGCGCTGAAGCTGGCCGAAAAGCTGCGCGAGACCATCGCCGGTACCGAGCTGCCGGGCTGCGACACCGTGACCATCAGCCTCGGCGTGGCCCAGATGGCGCCGGACGAGGGCGGTCAGGATGCGCTGCGCCGCCTGAGCGGCGCGCTGCACCGCGCCAAGCGCGCCGGACGCAACTGCGTCGAACTGGCGATGGCCAAATAAAAACCCACGGCGTGAACCTGGTGTCAGGCACATCGTGCCTGACACCTGCTTTGGGCCGTGGGTTCTAAAAAAAACGGCGGCCCGCCGATGGCGAGACGCCGCAAAAGCACGACCAGTGTGTCCTCAAATCTTCTCAAGCACGGTGCAACTTATGCGACGGGCAGTTTGGACGGGAGCAGCAATTCCGGCTGACCGCCTGCGATGCGGACGGAAGTCTGCGCGTTCACTTCATAGGGCGCGCCGAGGACGATGGCGCTGGCGGCATCCAGCCGCGCGACCTGTTCCGTTGAGAGTTTCAGCTTCAGTGCGCCCAGCGTGCCATCGAGCTGGGCGCGCGTGCGCGGGCCGAGGATGGGCACCAGCGCCGTGTGCGACACGGCATCGCGGTGCAGCAGCCAGGCGATCGCCACCTGGGTGGGCGTAGCGTCCAGTTCCGCGGCCACCGCCAGCACGGCATCGACGGTGTGGCGGTCGCGTTCCGTCTTTTCGGTATGGGTGAGGAAGCCGTTCAGGCCCTGCAGGCGGCCTTCCTCGTTATTGCGGTATTTGCCGGTCAGCAGGCCGCCGCCCAGCGGGGACCACAGGGCGCCGCCCAGGCCCAGGGCATCGAGCATGGGCAGGGCTTCGCGGTCGGCGCTGCGCTCCACCAGGCTGTATTCCATCTGCATGCCGACAATCGGCGCCCAGCCGCGCAGTTCGGCGATGGCGTCGGCACGGGCCACGCGCCAGGCCGGGAAGTTGGACAGGCCCGCATACAGTATCTTGCCGGAGCGGACCAGGTCATCCAGCCCGCGCAGGATTTCCTCCATCGGCGTATGGCCGTCGGGGAAGTGCACCCACAGCAGGTCGATGTAGCCGGTATCCAGGCGTTTCAGGCTGGCTTCGACCGATTGCACCATGGTCTTGCGGCTGTTGCCGGTCGTGTGGACCGTCGCCTGGCCGGCCGCGCCCAGCGTGTATTTGGTCGCCAGAACGAGGCGATCGCGCTCCGGCGCGATAAAATCCGCCAGCATTACTTCAGCCTGCCCGCCCTGGTAGCCATCGGCGGTGTCAATGAAGTTGCCGCCCGCCTCGAGGTAGCCATCGAACATGGACCTGGCTTCATCGCGCTCCGCGCCATGGCCCCAGCCCGTGCCAAAGTTGCCCGTGCCGAGCGCCAGTTCGGAGACACGCAGTCCAGTGCGGCGGCCAAAATTCTTGTATTGCATGCGAACCTCGCTAAAATGTTTAGATGACGCTCGTCATCGAATGCATGATATATTACGACCATAATTATTAAAGTCAAGGGCAGATCATGAGAGTGAGCAGGGAACAGGCGGCGCTTAACCGCGAACGCATTGTTGAAGTAGCAGCAAAGCTTTTCCGGGAGAAGGGCTATGACGGCATCGGCGTGGCCGACCTGATGAAGGGAGCAGGGCTGACGCACGGCGGCTTCTACGGCCATTTCGAGTCGAAGGAAGACTTGCTGGCCGAGGCTTGCGGCAAGGCCATCGCCGGCTCGGTCGAGACATGGCGCCAGCGCATCGACCGCAATCCGGCCGATCCGCTGGGCGAGCTGGCGCGCTCCTATTTGAACGAAATCCACCGCGACAATGCGGGCGCCGGCTGCGTCGTCGCTTCGCTGGGGCCGGACGTCTCGCGCGCCGGCAAGTCCGTGCAGCATGCGCTGACCGCCGGCATCGCTGCCCAGCTGGACATGCTGGCCAAGGCGCTGCCCGGCGACGCGGAGGAGGCGCGCCAACGCGCTATCGCCAGCTATGCAATGATGATTGGCGGGCTGGTGCTGGCACGGGCAGTGGATGATCCGGAATTGTCGAAGGAAATGCTGGCGGCGACAGTCGCGCAGCTGGGGCAGGCGTGATAAGGTTGCGCCTTCCCCAGTTCTTTCGGATATTGAATGTTGCAATGGTTGAGGAAGTACAGGCGCAGCCAGCTGCCCGGTGACATCAGCGCGGGTATCGTGGTCGCCATGATGATGATCCCGCAAGGCATGGCTTATGCGCTGGTGGCGGGCCTGCCGCCGGTCACCGGCATCTACGCCAGCATTCTTCCTCCCATCGTCTATGCGCTGTTCGGCAGCAGCATGACGCAGTCCGTCGGCCCGATGGCCATCGTCTCCCTGATGACGGGCGCCGTGGTCGGGCCGCTCGCGCCGGCCGGTTCCGGCCTGTACCAGGTACTGGCCGCGCAACTGGCCCTGATCTCCGGCCTGGTGCTGCTGCTGTGCGGCCTGCTGCGCATGGGCTTTGTCGCGAACTTCTTTTCCCGCCCCGTGATGAGCGGCTTTACCGTCGGC
This sequence comes from Pseudoduganella sp. UC29_106, assembly GCF_044055365.1. NCBI lineage: Bacteria > Pseudomonadati > Pseudomonadota > Betaproteobacteria > Burkholderiales > Oxalobacteraceae > Pseudoduganella > Pseudoduganella sp. UC29_106. The sequence goes on from NZ_CP171977.1 coordinate 2,694,960, forward strand.
TCGGCGATCGTGATTGCGCTGGGCCAGGTCAAGCCGCTGCTGGGCGCCGATTTCCCCCATTACCACCTGCCCAGCGCCATCATGGGCGTCGGCGCGGTACTGCTGCTGGTGCTGGCGCGCAGCCATTTCGCGCGGCTGCTGCGTGCTGCGGGCCTCAAGCCGTCCACCGCGGACACGGCTTCGCGGCTGGCACCGATGCTGGTGGTCATGCTGGGCACGGCGCTGGTGCCGTTGCTGGGGCTGGAGGCGATGGGCGTGCGCACGACGGGCGCGGTGCCATCCGGCCTGCCGCAGCTGAACGTGGCGATGTCGCCCACGCACTGGCGTCCGTTGCTGCAGCCGGGCTTGCTGATCGGCTTCGTGGTGTTCCTGATTTCGATGTCGGCGGCGCAGTCGCTGGCGCTGAAGCGCAATGAAAAGCTGTCCAGCAACCAGGAGCTGGTGGGGCTGGGGGCGGCCAATGTGGCCAGCATGGTGTCCGGCGGCTTTCCGGTGACGGGCAGCATGTCGCGTTCGGCGGTGAACTTCGCCGCGGGCGCCAACACGCCGCTGGCCAGCCTGATCACGGCCGTGCTGCTGGCCGTGGCCCTGATCGCACCGACGGGCTGGCTGGCATTGCTGCCGCTGCCGGTGCTGGCCGCCACCATCATCGTCGCCGTGCTGGGCATGCTGGAGGTGGACACCTTGCGCACCGCCTGGCGCTACGACCGCAGCGATGCGCTGGCCTGGTTCGCCACCTGCGCCGGCGTGCTGGCGTTCGGCGTGGAGGCCGGGGTCCTGGTCGGCGTGGCGCTGTCCATGGGCACCCTGATCTGGCGCGCCAGCCGTCCCCATATCGCAGTGCTGGGCCGCATCGCGGGCAGCGAGCACTTCCGCAATATCGAGCGCTATCCCGCCGAAACGCGGCCGGACATGCTGGTGCTGCGCGTGGACGCCAATCTCTTTTTCGGCAATGTGGAAGCCGTCACCGAGCGCATCGAGGATGAGCTGCGCAGCCACCCGACGGCGCGCAACCTGGTGCTGGTGCTGTCCGCCGTGAACTCGATCGACACCACGGCGCTTTTCGCGCTCAAGGAATTGAACACCAGCCTGGCGCGGCGCAGCATCGGCCTGCACCTGGCCGAGGTGAAGGGGCCGGTGATGGACCGCTTGAAGCAGAGCGAGCTGCTGCATACACTGAACGGCAAGGTCTTCCTCAGCACCGCCATCGCCTGCGATCACCTGCAAGGCGTACAACATGGATAAAAAGATCGAATACAAGCCGCGCGACCCGTCCATCTGGCCGGCGCACCTGCAGGCCAAGGCCATCTGCGCGGAACACAACGCCGCCCCGCCGGAAGCGCGCGCCGCCATCCTGCAACGTCTGCTTGGCGCACCGACGGACGCGTATTTCGAACCGCCGTTCTTCTGCGACTTCGGCTACAACCTCAAGGTCGGCAGGAACTGCTTCGCCAACCATAACTTCGTGGTGCTGGACTGCGCCCTGGTGACCATCGGCGACGATGTCCTGATCGGCCCGAACACCGTGCTCTCGGCCGCCAGCCACGCCACCGACCCGGAAATGCGGCGCAAGGGGCTTGAATACGCGCTGCCGATCACGATCGGGAACAATGTGTGGATCGGGGCGAACGTGACGGTGCTGCCCGGTGTGACCATCGGTGACAACTGCACGATCGGTGCCGGCAGTGTGGTCAGCAAGGATATCCCGGCCAACAGCATCGCCGTGGGGAATCCCTGCAAGGTCGTCAAGTCCTGCTAGCCACCGTCGCGGCGCCGAGACAGCAGGAACAAAAAGTTGCACTGGATTGCAATTTCGGTATCATCCCTGCATGATCAGCGCGCAGCATTTGGAGATGGAACAGCAGCCGGACATGGGTGAGATTCTCGTGGTTGAAGACACCCCGGCGTCGCTTCGGCTGTTGAGTGCGGTCCTGGTGCAGGCCGGCTATGGCGTGCGCGAGGCGCCCAACGGCGAGCTGGCGCTGTGGACAGTGCAAACCCGTCCGCCCGACCTGATCCTGCTGGACGTGCGCATGCCCGGCCTGGACGGCTTTGAAGTCTGCCGCCAGCTGAAAGCGGACCCGCGCAGCGCCGACATCCCGGTGATCTTCCTCTCCGCCCACAGCGACACGGCCGACCGCGTGCAGGGCTTCCGCCTGGGCGCCGTCGACTTCATCTCGAAGCCCTTCCAGCCGGAAGAAGTGCTGGCCCGCTGCAGCGCCCACCTGCGCCTGGCGCGTGCCCAGCGCGCGCTGGCACGCGAACGCGCCGAACTGGAACAGCGCGTGGCCCAACGCACGGCCGACCTGACGCTGTCCTCGATGGCCTTCGAAAATACGCTGGACGCCATCATCATTACCGATGCCGATGGCCATATCCTGACCACCAATCCCAGCTTCACGCGTACCCTCGGCTACACGGAGGAGGAAGTGCGCGGCCGCATCGTCAGCGAGCTGCAGGCCGATAACAGCTACAGCGAGCAGCTGGAATCGGTGGCGCAGTCGCTGAAGGCCAGCGGGCACTGGTCGGGCGAGATCGTGGCGCGCCGCAAGAACGGCGAGCGCTGCCCGGGGCTGATCAGCATGTCCGTGGCGCGGGATGAAACGGGCTGGCGCACCAACTATGTGCTGGTGCTGACCGATATCACCGAGCGCAAGGCGGGACAGAGCATGATCGATTACCTGTCCTATCATGACCCGCTGACCGGCCTGCCGAACCGCCTGCTGGCGCGCCAGCGCTTCGAACAGTTGCTGGCCAAGCGCGCGCCGCAGCAGCGCGTGGTGGTCATGTGCCTGGACCTGGACTGGTTCAAGAACATCAATGATTCCCACGGCCGGCCGCTGGGCGACAAGGTCCTGCAGGCCGTGGCCCGCCATTTGACCACGGCGGCAGGCGAGGGCGCCACCGTGGCCCGGCTGGGCAGCGACGAGTTCCTGCTCATCCTGCTCGACGACGCGCAATTCGGCACAGCGGTATCGCTGGTGCAGCGCCTGCAGACCGGCCTGCAGCACGGCGTGGACGTGGAAGGCCACCATATCGCGCTGACCGCCAGCGCCGGCATCGCCGTCGCTCCGGCCGATGGCGGCCAGCTGGAGGAGCTGGTGCGCAATGGCGACACCGCCCTGGTGCGCGCCAAGCGGACCGCCCGCGGCAGCTACGCTTTCTACGAAGAGAGCATGGACGCGGAAATTCATGCCCGCCTGGCCATCGCCAACCAGCTGCGCGGCGCGCTGGCACGGCACGAATTCTCGGTGCATTACCAGCCGCAGAATTGCCTGCAGACGGGGGCGCTGCGCGGCGCCGAAGCCCTGCTGCGCTGGACCAACCCGGTGCTGCGCTCGGTGCCGCCCAACCGTTTCATCCCGCTGGCCGAGGAGTATGGCCAGATCGGCGCGATCGGCGAATGGGTGCTGGATTCTGTTTGCGCCCAGATCCGCCGTTGGCAGGATGAGGGCGACGGGCGCATCAAGGTGGCCGTCAACCTGTCGGCCGCCCAGTTCGACGAGGAGAGCACCGTGCGCATGGTGAAGGCCGCGCTTCGGCGCCACGACGTGGAGCCCAGCTGTCTCGGCATCGAGATCACGGAAGGCACGGTGATGGGTGATCCGGACAAGGCCGCCGCCGCACTGCAGCGCCTGAAGGAACTGGGCGTGCACATCTCGCTTGACGATTTCGGCACAGGCTATTCCAGCCTGGCCTATCTGAAGCGCCTGCCGCTGGATGTGCTGAAACTGGATAAATCCTTTGTCGACGATGTGACGAGCAAGGCGAGCGATGCAGCGATAGCGCTATCCGTTGTCTCGCTGGCGCACAACCTGGGCATGCGCGTGATTGCCGAAGGCGTGGAGACACGCGAGCAGGCCGCTTTTCTGAAGCGGAACGGCTGCGACGAGATGCAAGGCTATTTCTTCAGCCGCCCATTGCCGGCCGGGAATTCACCACATTGCTGCGGGAAAGGCGTACACTCCCGGATCTGTAATCAGACCAATAACAGGGAGATCCATGAAACTGCTGTGCGCCGCCATCGTCCTCGCCTACGCCGCATCCGCCCCCGTTCAAGCACTCGCCGCTCCCAGCGCGGCCGACCAGAAATTCTCCAGCATCTATAAGGCCGAATGGCAATGGCGCCTGCAGCAGCGCCTGGAAGACGACGAAGACGATGTGCAGGCCGTGCAGCGCGACCTGCCGCGCGTGGATACCGCCACGCAGCTGAAGCGGCAGCAGTACTGGGAAGGCGTGCTGAAACAGCTCGATACGATCAAACCCGCGCAGCTCTCCGCGCCGGAGCGCATCAATTTCGCCGTCTACCGCGCGCAGATCGCGGCCCTGCTCGACAACCAGCGCTTCCGCGAATACGAAAAGCCGCTGAACGCGGACTCCTCCTTCTGGTCGAACATGGCGGGCGAGGCGCGCAAGCCTTTCCGCACCCTGGAGGATTACCGCAATTACGTGGCGCAGCTGAACGACGTGCCGCGCTATTTCGACGAAGAGATCGCCAATATGCGCGTTGGCCTGAAGCGCGGCTTCACGCCGCCGAAGGTCACGCTGGCCGGGCGCGACGGCTCGCTGACATCCGTGACCGAGGCGAAGCCCGAGGATGTGGTCTTCTTCAAGCCCTTTAAACAGTTCCCGTCCAATATCCCGCTGGCGGAACAGGGGCCTTTGCGCGAGGCGGCGCTGAAGGCAATCCGTGAAGCCGTGATTCCGGCGCACGCGAAGCTGCTGAAATTCATGCGCGAGGAATATGTGCCGCAGGCGCGTGAACCGCTGGCGGCCGAGAGCCTGCCGGACGGGAAGGCGTACTACCAGTCCAAGATCGTCGAGTTCACGACCACGAACCTGAGCGCGGACCAGATCCACCAGATCGGCCTGGCCGAGATGGCAAAGATCCGCGCCGAGATGCAGGACGTGATGAAGCAGGTGAAGTTCGAAGGCGATTTGCCGGCCTTCCTGCAATTCCTGCGCACGGATCCGCAGTTCTACGCGAAGACGCCGGAAGAATTGCTGATGCGCGCCGCCTGGATCGCCAAGCGCTTCGATGGCAAGGTAGGCCAGTATTTCGGCCGCCTGCCGCGCAGCCGCTTCGCCATCATTCCGGTGCCGCCCGAGCAGGCGCCGTATTACACCTCCGGCCGCGGCGGTCCTGGCGTCTACCTGGTGAACACCTACAACCTGCCGTCGCGCGCGCTCTACAGCCTGCCGGCGCTGACGCTGCACGAGTCCGCGCCGGGCCATGCCTTCCAGATGCCGATCGCGCTGGAACAGAAAGGCAGGCCGCCGTTCCGCAACGCCTATATCTCGGCGTTCGGCGAGGGCTGGGCGCTGTACTCGGAGCGCCTGGGCAGCGAGATGGGCATGTATGAAACGCCGTACGAGGTGTTCGGCATGCTGAGTTACCAGGCCTGGCGCGCATCGCGCCTGGTGGTTGACACCGGCGTCCATGCGAAAGGCTGGACGCGTGAGCAGGCGCAGAAGTATTTGATGGAGAACACGGCGCTCTCCGCGCACGAGGTGGAAACGGAAGTGGACCGCTATATCTCGTGGCCGGGCCAGGCGCTGTCCTACTACCTGGGCGAGATGGCCATCATCGAAGCGCGCAGGAAGGCCGAAGCGGCACTGGGGCCGAAGTTCGATATCCGCGCCTTCCACGATACGGTATTGGAACTGGGCTCAGTGCCGCTGCCTGTCCTGCAGGCCCGCATCGATGCCTTTATCGCCGACGGGGGCAAGAGCCCGTACCCGAAAGAGTGATCGCTCCGCACCAAGGCGGTGCATCGCCCCCGCCTGGTGCGAAAAAGTACGGTCATACACAGTTGCAGCATGGCACGCATCTTGCACCAGTTGCAGTATGCGCGACTGCACTTTACATCATGACATCGATAGCACCAGCCACGGGGCCTGGCAGGCCAGCCTCACGCTCGGCTTTACACAGTCGCATGGCGCCACCCGCCTGACGCAGCGCGAGCACTCCGGCCCGCTGCGGGTGCAAAAACCGCTTTATCCCGAAGATCCGCAAGTCTGCCATGCCATCGTCGTGCATCCGCCCGGCGGCGTGGTGGGCGGCGACCGGCTGCGCATCGGCGTGCATGCGGGGACTGGTTCACATGCCGTGCTGACCACGCCGGGCGCGGCCAAGTGGTACCGCTCCCACGGCAAGGTGTCGGGCCAGCGCGTGACGCTGCATGCGGCCGAAAGAGCCGCGCTCGAATGGCTGCCGCAGGAATCCATCTTCTACAACGACGCCGTGGCCGAACTGGAACACGAGGTCGAACTCGCGCCCGGCGCGAGCTATATCGGTTGCGACATCCTGTGCATGGGCCGCCGCGCTTCCGGCGAGCGATTCACGGCGGGCCGCGTGGCGCAGCGCAGCAGCATACGCCGCGCCGGCAAGTTGCTGTGGTGGGAGCAGGGCGTGATCACGCCGGCCGCGCTGAAAAGCCGCTTCGGCCTGAATGGCCACTCGGTGTGCGCCACCCTGCTGGCGGTCGGCGAGCGCCTGCCGGCCAGCGCATTGCAGGAAGTGCGCGCCCTCGGCGGCCCGGGCTTTGGCGCATCCCTGATCAAAAACCTGCTGGTCGTGCGCCATATCGGCGACGACAGCGAAGCGGCGCGCGCGCTGATGCTCGATGCCTGGCGCGTACTTCGTCCTTATGTAATGCAGCGCACAGCCGGGCCGCTGCGTAGTTGGCACACTTGAGGCCCCCATGGATCTGACCCCACGAGAAAAAGACAAACTGCTGATCTTCACCGCAGCCTTGCTGGCGGAACGCCGCCGCGCACGCGGGTTGAAGCTCAATTATCCGGAAGCCGTCGCACTGATCAGCGCGGCCATCATGGAAGGCGCGCGCGATGGCAAGAGCGTGGCCGAACTGATGGCCGAGGGTACGCGCATCCTGAGCCGCGACGATGTGATGGAAGGGATACCCGAAATGATCCCGGACATCCAGGTCGAAGCTACTTTCCCGGACGGCAGCAAGCTGGTGACCGTCCACCAACCGATACCCTGATTTACAACCAACGGAATAAGCACCATGAAACCCGGCGAATACAAACTCGAGCCAGGCGACATCAGCCTGAACGAGGGCCGCACAACGGTCAGCGTGACGGTGGAAAACCGCGGTGACCGGCCCATCCAGGTCGGCTCGCATTTCCATTTTTTTGAAGTGAATTCGGCGCTGTATTTCGAGCGCTGGAAAGCCTACGGCATGCGGCTCAATATCGCCGCCGGCACCGCCGTGCGTTTCGAACCGGGCCAGCAGCGCACCGTTGAACTGGTCAAGCTGGACGGCGACCGCGAGGTGTGGGGTTTCAGCGCCCAGGTCCAGGGCAAGCTGAAGGAATAGGGAGACCATGGCCTCGATCACACGCCGCGCTTACGCCGAGATGTACGGCCCCACCACCGGGGACCGCATCCGCCTGGCCGATACGGAACTGTTCATTGAAATCGAAAAGGATTACGCCATCCACGGCGAGGAAGTGAAGTTCGGCGGCGGCAAGGTGATCCGCGATGGCATGGGCCAGTCGCAGCGGCCGCACGCGGAAGTGATGGATACGGTGATCACCAACGCCGTGATCCTCGACCACTGGGGCATCGTGAAGGCCGATATCGGCTTGAAGAATGGCCTGATCGCCGCCATCGGCAAGGCCGGCAATCCCGATATCCAGCCCGGCGTGACGATGGCGATCGGCGGCGCCACCGAGATCATCGCGGGCGAAGGCATGATCGTCACCGCGGGCGGCATCGACAGCCATATCCACTTCATCTGCCCGCAGCAGATCGAGGAAGCCCTGATGAGCGGCGTGACCACGATGATCGGCGGCGGCACCGGCCCCGCGGTGGGTACGGCAGCCACTACCAGCACGCCGGGGCCGTGGCACATCCATTCGATGCTGCAGGCGGCCGATGCCTTCCCGATGAACCTGGGCTTCCTCGGCAAGGGCAATGTCAGCCGGCCATTGCCGCTGGAAGAGCAGGTAAGGGCGGGCGCCATCGGCCTCAAGCTGCACGAGGACTGGGGCAGCACGCCGGCCGCAATCGACAATTGCCTGTCCGTGGCCGATGCGATGGATATCCAGGTTGCCTTGCACAGCGATACACTGAACGAAGGCGGCTTCCTCGAAACCACCATCGCTGCGTTCAGGGACCGCACCATCCACACCTTCCACACCGAAGGCGCAGGCGGCGGCCATGCGCCGGACATTATCGCCGCGGTCGGCCAGTCCAATGTGCTGCCCTCATCGACAAATCCAACGCGGCCCTACACCGTCAACACGCTGGACGAGCACCTGGACATGCTGATGGTGTGCCATCACCTCGATGCCGCCATCGCCGAGGACGTGGCCTTTGCCGAATCGCGCATCCGCCGCGAGACTATCGCCGCCGAGGACATCCTGCATGATATCGGCGCGATCTCGATGATGTCCTCCGATTCGCAGGCCATGGGCCGGGTGGGGGAAGTGATCCTGCGCACCTGGCAGACGGCGCACAAGATGAAGGTCCAGCGCGGCGCGCTGCCCGAGGATTCGGAACGCAACGATAACTTCCGCGTCAAGCGCTACGTGGCGAAGTACACCATCAACCCGGCGATCACGCACGGCGTGTCCCACATCGTCGGTTCGCTGGAAGTGGGCAAGCTGGCGGACATCGTGCTGTGGAAGCCGGCCTTCTTCGGCGCCAAGCCTTCCATGATCCTGAAGGGCGGCATGATCGCGGCCGCCCAGATGGGCGACCCGAACGCTTCCATCCCCACGCCGCAGCCGGTGCATTACCGCATGATGTTCGGCGCCTTTGGCGGCGGCCTGAAAAAGTCGCTGACCTTTGTGTCGCAGGCCGCCTTCGATGCCGGCATCGGCGAACAACTGAAGCTGCAAAAGCCCGTAGTGGCGGTGCGCGGCATGCGCGCGCTGCGCAAGCGCGACATGATCCACAACGGCGCCACGCCGGTGATGGAAGTCGATCCCGAAACCTATGAAGTGCGCGCCGACGGCCGCCTGCTGACCTGTCAGCCGGCAGATGTGCTGCCGCTGGCCCAGCGCTATTTCCTGTTCTGAGCACGCCATGCTGACCCTGCACACCAAACTTCCCTTCGCCGAGCGCATCGATGCGCGCCTGGTGCTGCCTTATGATCTGCGCGAAAAATGCCGCCTGCGCGCCACGCTGGATAATGGCGAGACCGTGGGCGTGTTCACCGTACGCGGCACGGTGCTGCGCGACGGCGACCTGCTGACCGGCGCCGACCGGCGCGTGATCCAGGTCGTGGCGGCGCCCGAAGCAACTTACCGAGTTACTTGCGGCGATGCGCACGCGCTGCTGCGCTGCGCCTACCACCTCGGCAACCGGCATACCCAGGTCCAGCTGGGTGACGGCTTCCTGCGCATCCGTGCCGATGCGGTGCTGAAGGACATGCTGGCCGGCCTTGGCGCGACGGTCGAAGAAGAACGGACGCCCTTCGAACCGGAAGCGGGCGCCTACGGCGGCGGCCACCATCATCACGGCGAGCACGCGCCGGCCGGCGCCCTCGGCCCACTCGCGCCCATCCCGCTGCGCCAGAAGATCCACCGGCCCGGAGATCCCGCATGATCGCTGCCACCCAGCTGCTACACCTGCTGCAGTTCGCCAGCCCCGCGTTGCCGGTCGGCGCCTACAGCTATTCGCAGGGCATGGAGGCGGCGATCGAGCAGGGCGAAGTGCGCGATGCGGCCAGCGCCGGCGCCTGGATCGCCGCGCAGCTTGGCGAAGTCGTCGCCGTATGGGATGCGCCGCTGTGCTGGCGCCTGATGCAGGCTTACACGCGGCGCGACGCGCATCAGGTGCGCGAGCTGTCGGAACGCGCGGTGGCCGCGCGCGACACCAGCGAATTCCGCGCCGAGAGCCTGCAGATGGGCTACTCGCTGCGCAAGCTGGTCGAAGAACTGGGCATCGCGGACGAAGGCGTGCTGGCGCTGGCGCAGCCCGGCGACGAAATGCCGCTGCCCGCCGCCTATGCCTGCGCCGTCGCCGCCCTCGGCATTCCACACGAGGAAGCCTTGCTGGCCATGCTGTTCTCGTGGGCGGAAAACCAGGTGCTGGTGTGCGTAAAGTCGATCCCCCTGGGACAGGTGGCGGGGCAGAAGATCCTGCTGGCGCTTGGCCCGGCGCTGCAGGCGGCAGCCGTGCAGGCGCGCTCGCTGGCCGACGAAGATTTATCCAACTGGTCACCCGGACTCTCGCTGCTGTCGATGCAGCATGAGGTCCAGCATGGCCGCATCTACAGGTCCTGACACCATGAATACATCGAATCCGCTGCGCGTCGGCATCGGCGGCCCGGTCGGCTCCGGCAAGACGGCCTTGTGCGAGCAGCTCTGTAAAGGCATGCGCGCACATTACGACATGGCCGTGATCACCAACGATATCTATACGCGGGAAGACATGGAAATCCTGCTGCGCGCCGAAGCGCTGCCGCCGGAGCGGCTGATGGGCGTGGAGACGGGGGGCTGTCCGCACACGGCGATCCGCGAGGATGCCTCGATCAACCTGGAAGCGATCGCGCGCCTGCAGGCGGATTTCCCGGCGCTGGACCTGATCCTGGTCGAATCCGGCGGCGACAACCTGGCCGCCACCTTCAGCCCGGAACTCTCGGACCTGACCATTTATGTGATCGATGTGGCGGGGGGCGAAAAGATCCCGCGCAAGGGCGGTCCGGGCATCACGCGTTCCGACCTGCTGATCATTAACAAGACCGACCTGGCGCCTTATGTGGGGGCCGACCTCGCCGTGATGGCGCGCGATGCGCAGCGCCAGCGCGGCGAGCGGCCTTTTATCTTCACCAACCTGCGCAGCGGCGAAGGTGTGGCCGAAGTCATCGAATTTATCCGCGAACAGGGCCTGCTCGGCTCATCACATCAGGAGGTAGCATGAAAACGAAGAAAGCAGCCGCATTCCTTGCCGCGCTGGGCATTGCCGCGCCCGCGCTGGCGCATCCGGGCCATCTGGAAGATGTCGCGGCCGGTTTTACGGCCGGCCTCCTGCTTGCCGGCCTGTTTATCGTGGCCGGCGGCGGCGTGCTGCTCAGGCGTTACCTGCGTCGCGGCGATCGGCGAGAACAATAGGCGCCGCCAGTTCAGGGTGCTTGCCTTCGTGACCGGCGTAGATGGCGCGGATGCGCGCCATGTCCTGCTCCTGGTCGCCCGTCAATTCAAGGTGATCGACGACTCCGAATGTTTTGTTAGGATAATCGATGTAGACCAGCAGCAGCGGTACCCCGGCGGCCAGCGCCAGCTGGTAGAAACCACTTTTCCAATGCGGACGGTAACTGCGCGTACCTTCCGGCGTAATCGCCAGCCAGTACCAGGGCTCCCTGTGCATGCGTTCGGCCTGCGCGCGGATCATGCCTTGCGGCGCGCTGCGGTCCACCGGCTGGCCGCCCAGTGACAAGAACCACTTCCCCAGCAGCGGGATGCGAAACAGCGAATCCTTGGCCAGCCAGCGGAAAGGCAGGGCCACCGCCCACTTCCCCAGCAGCCCCACCACGAAGTCCCAGTTCGAGGTATGTGGGTACACCACCGCGATGCCGCGCGGTCCCGGCAGGGGCCTGAACAGCATCTTCCATCCGAACATATTCAGTACACGCAGGGCAATGCGCTGGCGCCAGGTTGGCAGTTCTTCCGGCTGTAGCCTATATTGATTCATATTGTCTATGTGCTGGCGTGCGCGCCAACACTACATTTGGTGATAAAAACTTAAAAACAGACTTGCTGAAAAAATCGTCGCATTCTATCTGTGCGTGCGAAGTCCAGCAAGACCAAAAGGGCCATGAGCCCTGCAGCATGTGAGGCGTAAAACAACAAGCCAGCCGGTAGCCGAGGCTGGATCGGGCGACGAACATGTAGAGAGAACATGACAGAAAAGCGACTCTTATGTGTGGTCCTGGATGGCCACAGTACGGGAGAAGCAATCGGGGCGGTACTGAAGGACTGGGAAGTAGAAAGAGCCTCTGGCTTGAAGGACGCCAGGGAAGTCATACGCACACACCGTTACCTGGTGGGCGTATTGCTGCTCGACGCCAGCACCTGTTCGGTGGACGCGCTTGATCGCTTCCTGAGGGAGCATTGGTGGGTGAAATGGGTGGCGCTGTTCCAGTCAACGGCGCTCGATACGCCTGCGTTCCGCCGTCTGGTGCATGATCACTGTTTCGATTACCACACACTTCCGCTGGACGGCGTGCGGCTGCGCTGCACCCTGGGCCATGCCCACGGCGTGGCGGCGCTGCAGAGCCCCACCATTCCCGGCAGCCGGCCGAACGGCATGCGGCTGACCGGCAACAGCCAGGCCATCACGCGGCTGCGCCAGCAAATCCTCAAGGTGTCGCAGGTGGAAGCGCCGGTGCTGATCTGGGGCGAGAGCGGCAGCGGCAAGGAACTGGTGGCGCGCGCCGTGCATGACCATTCGGCCCGCGCCACTGCGCCTTCGTGCCCATCAATTGCGGCGCCATGCCGGGCAGCCTGATCCAGTCGGAACTGTTCGGTTACGAAAAGGGCGCCTTTACCGGCGCCGCGCGCGACAAATGCGGCCTGATCGAGTCGGCGGCCGGCGGCACCATCTTCCTCGATGAGATAGGGGATCTGCCGCTGGATATGCAGTCGAACCTGCTGCGCTTCCTGCAGGAGAAGACCATTTGCCGCGTCGGCGGCACGCGCCAGATCAGTGTCGACGTGCGCGTGATTGCCGCCTCCCACGTCAAGCTGTGGCAGGCGGTGGAAGCGGGACGCTTCAGGGAAGACCTGTTCTACCGCCTGAACGTGCTGCCGCTCGATGTGCCTTCGCTGCGCGAGCGCGGGCCGGATGTGGTGCCGCTGGCCGAGTACTACTTCAATGTCTTCGCGGCGGAACGGGCGCCCGGCGTGAAAGGCTTCAGCACGCGCGCGCTGGAAGCGATGCGCCTGCACGACTGGCCGGGCAATGTTCGGGAACTGGTCAATCGCGTGCGGCGCGCACTGGTGATGGCGGAAGGGCATATGATCCAGGCCGCCGACCTCGGGCTGGAGGATGTGTCGCCGCCGATGCTGGTCGACGCGCTGGATGGCGTGCGCATTCAGGCCGAGCGGGCCGCGCTGCAAGCCCATCTGTGCGAGGGCAAGAGCATGACGGTGGTGGCGCGCGAGCTCGGCGTGTCGCGCATGACGCTCTATCGCCTGATGGCCAAGCATGGCATCGAGCCGCCATCGCGGCGTTATGCCAATGGCGGATGAGACGGCGTCACTTGTATGTGACAGGCCTCCGCAGCCCGCCCCACAGTGCAAGTCGCTCAATCGTCTCAAACCCTGTCACACCCTTGTGACCCTTCAGTATCCGGCCCGCCAGCGACTGAACAGGCGGGCCCGGAAAAAGCCTTTAAATCCAATAGCTTCCGTCCTTACTACGCTGCTGGCACCAAGTTTGCGTAAGGCCTTCTGCCTGGGGAAAAATGCCCAGGTGGCCGAACGTTCAAAAACTACTTTTTTGGTGAGGCACAAAATGAATAAAAGCATACTGGCGACAGCGATTGGATTGATGTTCAGTCTAGGAGCTATGGCACAAACCACGGATCAGTCGGGCAATAACGATACCTCGACCACCACTCAAACGAGAACGAGGGATAGCAACAATACGAATAACGCTAACGACAACAACAACAGCAGCGGCAATGCCCGCGCCACATCCGATGCAGCAGCAGCCGCCAACAATGGTGCGACTGCAACCTCGAACATGACCAGTTCGTTCAACACTTCTTCTGCCACAGCGACCAGCACCCTGACCGGTACAGTTAGCGGCAACTCCATCGGCAACATCGGCAATATCGCCACCAATAACGGCAACGCCAACGGCGGCGCAGCCCGCGGCGGTATCGGCGGTGACGCTACCGGCGGCAATGCCCGCGGCGCTGCAGGCGGCGATGGTGCACGCGGCAGCGGCGGCGACGGCGGTAACGGCGCACGCGCAAGCGGCGCCAATGGCGGCGACGGCGGCGGCACCGGTAATGCCAATGGCGGCCGCGCCTCAGGCGGCGGCGACGCCAGCGTGGGCGATGCCAATGGCGGCGGCGCTACCAGTGGCAATTCCCGTGGCGCCAATGGCGGCGACGGCGGCAATGCCCGTGGCGCCCGCACCGGTGACGGCGGCGCAGGTGGCGCCGGCGGTGCAGGCGGCAATGCCGGCCGCGTCGGCGGCAGCAATGGCGGCTCCGGCGGCGACGGCGGCAATACCGGACGTGCCATTGGCGGTGACGGCGGCAATACCGGCCGCGCCATTGGCGGCGACGGCGGCAATGCCGGCCGTGTCTCTGGCGGCGACGGCGGCGACAGCGGCCGTGCAGCCGGCGCCTCGGCGGTGATGGCGGCGGCGCAGGCCGTGCCATCGGCGGTGACGGCGGCAGCAGAGGCAATGCCCGTGGCGCCCAGGGTGGCGACGGCGGCACCGCCGCACGCGCCATCGGCGGCGACGGCGGCAATGCAGCCCGTGCTGGTGGCGGAGGAGACGGCGGCAGCACCGGCTCTGTAAGCGGCGGCGGCGCAGGCTCAACCCAGAGCGCTGACGGCGGCCGTTCGCGCGCCGGCGGCGGCGCCGGCACAAGCACTGGCGGCGCAGCCAGCTCCAGCGGCAACGCCAGCACCGGCGGCGCAGCTTCTTCAGGCGCAGGCGGTGCGGGCGGTACTGGCGGTAATGCCGGCACCGGCGGCGCAGGCGCTACGGCCACCACCAACGGCGGCGCCGGCGCAGCAGGCGGCACGGCCAGCAGCGGCGCAGGCGGCGCAGGCGCTTCGGCATCGACCGCCGGCGGCGCAGGTGCAGGCGGCGGCGCCAACACCAGCGGTGCAGGCGGCGCTGGTGCGGCAGGAACCGGCGGCACGGGTGGCGCAGGCGCTTCGGCCGCGAACACCGGTGGCGCAGGCGCAGGAGCTGCCAGCGGCGCAGGTGGTGCAGGCGCAGGCGGCGGCAACGGCAGCAGCACGGGCGGTACCGGCGGTGCAGGTGGCGCCGGTGCAGGCGGCGGCTCCAGCGGCGCGGCATCCAACACTGCCGGCAATGGCGGCGCAGGCGGCAGCTCGGCTTCGGGCGCAGCAACCGGCGGTGCAGCCACTAACGGCAATGCTACGGCCGGCAATGGCGGCTCGGGCGGCGCAGGCGGCAGCAACACCGGCGGCGCAGCAGGCGCAGGCGGCAGCAACACCGGCGGTTCGGGCGGCGCAGGCGCAGCAGGCACTGGCGGTAACGGCGGCGCAGGCGGCAGCAACACTGCCGGTACGGCTACCGGCGGTGTAGGAAACGGCGGCTCTGGCGGTGCTGGCGGTGCCAATACCGTGAGCGCTGGCGAGTTCAATATGTCCAACACGATGACTACGGTCGCCGGCGGCGCCGCAGGCATCACGGTGGTGAGCCAGAACAATGGCTTCTCTTCCCTGATTCAGCAGAGCGTCAATGTCCAGGCAAACCTGACGGTGGGCCAACACTAAGCGCGGCGCGGTGCGCCGCTGCGGCGGCGCACTTTTCAGGACAGGAGGATGTCATGCAAACCTGGTCCGTGAAGACAGGCGGGTTGCTGGCCTGGCTGCTGTGTCTGCCTTGTGTGGCGCAGCAGATGCAGGTCGAACCTGCGCGGGATACGGTAGCGGCAACTGCTCCGGCAGTTGTGGCGCCGTCCAATCCGGGCGAACGCAGCCCGGCCCCGGTCCCGGCGCCACTCGGCGCCGGGCAGGGATCAAGCGGCGTGTTCGGCACGCCGCTCGGGGAGGAGAAACTGTCGCGCATGCGCGGCGGAACGGACACCCCCTGGAGCGATATGAAACTGAACGGCACGGTTACCGACAATAGCGCGGTGAACGTGGTGACCGGCAACAATGTGATCAACGGCGGCTCCTTCGCCAATTCGAGCGGGCTGCCGACGGTGATCCAGAATTCCGGTTCCAACGTGCTGATTCAAGAACGCCACCATCGTTAACGTTCAATTCCAATGAAACTGACATCGTTACGCTGGTTTGGTTTCACCCTGGCGCTGGCCGCGCCGGCAGTCGCCCCCACGGCTGCCGAACTGGCCAGCGTCGGTGGTGTCCCGTACCGGGTCCACGTTACCAGCATGAAGGAGGCGCGCTTCCGCACCACGGTGCGGCAGCAGTACGACTTCAGCTGCGGCTCTGCAGCGGTAGCAACGTTGCTAACTTACCACTATGACTTTCCTGTCACTGAGCAACAAGCGTTTCAGGAAATGTTCCTGACAGGCGACCAGGCGAAGATCCGGCGCGAGGGATTCTCCTTGCTGGATATGAAGCGCTTCCTTGGCAACCACGGTTTCAAGGCGGACGGTTTCGAACTGCCGCTGGAGAAGCTGGTGCAGGCCAAATTTCCAGCCATTGTGTTGATAGTTGAGAAGGGTTACCATCATTTCGTGGTGGTCAAGGGCGTCGAGGCTGACCGCGTCCTGCTCGGCGATCCGTCCGGCGGCACGCGCGCCGTGGGGCGCAAGAGCTTCGAGGCCATGTGGCCCAACCACCTGCTGTTTGTAATCCATGCACGCAATGGCCAGAACAATGGCAAGCCGCACTTTAATGAAGTCGCCGACTGGCAAGTCGCACCGCGGGCCTTCCTGGGCGATGCGGTGGACCGTGAAGGCCTGGCGAGGATTACGGTGCCCAAGAACGGCGCCGGAGAATTCTAGGAGCGAGCAATGCGCAATTCCCGCTGGATGCTTGCCTTGCTGTGCAGTCTTGCAGTCCTCCCGGCTGTTGCCGAGGATGCGACGGCCGACTGGGGCACGCCCGTACCCGATAGCGAGCTGGAAGTGGTCCGGGGGGAATTCGATACCGGCAATGGGCTGGTCGTTTCGCTGGGCATAGAACGCCTGGTGTCTATCAATGGCAACGTGGTTGCCACCACCCAATTCAATATCGCCGACATGGCGCGCATGAGCAGCGCCGAGGCCCAGATCGCACGCGAAGCGCTGCAGCCCTTCCAGTTGGTCCAGAACGGGCCGGGCAACAGCTTTAGCGCCGATGGGATGCCCCAGCTGATGTCGGCCCTCCTGATTCAGAACAGCGTCAACGATCAACTGATCCGCAGCCAGACCACCATCAACACGACGGTCAATACGCTGGCTGCGCTGAAGAGTATCAATCTGGAAGCAACGCTGCGCCAGGCACTGGCCAATGTGGTCGGGCCGCGCTGAGCGCAGCAGCATCTGTCGACGTCGTATCTTGAAAAAGGGGGAGGCATGCAGCTTGTCCGTACTTTGCGCGCCGGTTCAGCCGGCATCACATTATTGATGTGCAGCGCCGCCATGGCGCAGCTTCCGCAGGAAAACCGCAGCAACGCCGAACTGTCGGCAGAACTGGAGACGCTGAAGAAGCAGCTGGCCGACCAGCGGCAAATGCTGCAGACCTTGCAGGAAGATTTAAAACGATTAAAGAACCCTGTGGCCGCGGGCCAGCTGGAGCAGGCGCGCGGTACCGGCACCGGCCAGGCCGGCGGCCAGCCGCAGTCCCAGCCTCAGCCCCAGCCGGCGCAGACCACTGCCGCGCAGGCCGGCGCTGCGCAATCGCAGGCCGCACCGGG
Source organism: Pseudoduganella sp. UC29_106 (assembly GCF_044055365.1). Taxonomy (NCBI): domain Bacteria; kingdom Pseudomonadati; phylum Pseudomonadota; class Betaproteobacteria; order Burkholderiales; family Oxalobacteraceae; genus Pseudoduganella; species Pseudoduganella sp. UC29_106. The sequence continues at coordinate 2,712,520 of NZ_CP171977.1, forward strand.
CGACAGCCAGCGGACGGCGGCCCAGGGGCGGTGGCGGCCAGCGCAACGATCCGGTCGGCAAGGCGCCGGAGCGTGACAGCCGGCCGCCCGAAGTGGCGCCGTTGTTCGAAGCGCCCGGCGTGTTGACGCCGCGCGGCCACTACGTGCTGGAGCCCAGCTACCAGTTCGGCTACTCATCCAGCAACCGCGTGGCGCTGGTTGGCTACACCATCATTCCCGCGCTGCTGATCGGCCTGGTAGACGTGCGCGAACTGAAGCGCAACACCAATACGGTGACACTGGCGGGGCGCTATGGCCTGACCAACCGCACCGAAGTCGAGCTGCGCCTGCCGTATACCTACCGCTCCGATTCCACCGTCAGCCGGGAACTGTTTCACCGGCACGGCAGCCGAGCGCGTATTCCAGACCAGCGGCCGCGGCATCGGCGACGTGGAAATGGCCATCCGCCACCAGTTGAACGATGGCGGGCCGGACAGCTCCTACTATGTGGCCGGCCTGCGCGTCAAAACCCGTACCGGCAAGGATCCCTTCGAGGTGGTGACCGATTGCCAGACGCGCTGCGTCGGCGATAACGCTTCCGGCACCGGCCTGCCGCTGGACCTGCCGACCGGCTCCGGCTTCTGGGCCATCCAGCCCAGCCTGACCTGGCTCTTCCCTTCCGATCCGGCTGTGTTCTTCGGCAGCGTGAGCTACCTGTACAACATCAAGCGCGATAACGTGGAACGCCAGGTGCTGAATGGCGCGATGGAACCGCTGGGGACGGTCAAGCCGGGCGCCGTGGCCGGTTTCAACTTCGGCATGGGCCTGGCGCTGAACGACAAGGCTTCGCTCAGCCTGGGCTACGATCACCAGTCGATCGCGCGCACCAAGCAGAATGGCGTCGCCGTGCCGGGCTCGGTCCGCACCCAGCTGGGTACCCTGCTGATGGGCTTTTCCTACCGCCTGACGCAGAAGCGCACGCTGAATGTGACCGTGGGCGCGGGCCTGACCCGCGATACGCCGGACGTGTCGCTGTCGGTGCGTCTGCCGACCTCGTTCTGAGGCATCAGCGCCTGGCGCGGCCCGTGGCCGCGTCAAGCGCGCGGGTCAAAATTGCGTTATCGTAATGTTTCCAACTAATTAAAGGAAACCTATGATGCAACGCACCCGTCTCGCCGCCGCCGCGGCCCTGTTTGCATTTGCTTCGGGCGCCGCGCTGGCGGCTGCACCGATGGTCAAGACCCAGGCCCCCGGCTTCTACCGCACCATGTTGGGCGACTTTGAAATCACGGTGATCAGCGATGGCACGGTGGACCTGCCGATGGACAAGCTGCTGCACAACAAGCCCGGCAAGACCGAAAAGGCGCTGGCCGAGCACTATCTGAAGGCGCCCGTCGAGACGTCTTTTCAACAGTTTCCTCATCAATACCGGCAGCAAGCTGGTGCTGGTCGATACCGGCGCAGGCAATCTGTTCGGCCCGACGCTGGGCAAGCTGCTGGCCAACCTGAAAGCCGCCGGCTACCAGCCGGAACAGGTCGACGAAATCTATATCACCCATATGCACCCTGACCACGTGGGAGGCCTGGGCGAACTGAACAAGCCTGCCTTCCCGAATGCCGTTGTGCGCGCGGACAAGCGCGACGCCGATTTCTGGCTCAGCAAGACCAACCTGGACAAGGCGCCTGAGGCCAACAAGGGCTTCTTCCAGGGCGCCCAGAATTCTCGCGGCTTATGCCAGCGCGGGCAAGTTCCAGACTTTCGACGGCAACACGGAACTGGTGCCTGGCGTACGCGCTTCGTCCAGCTACGGACATACGCCGGGACATACCACTTATATTGTGGAAAGCAAGGGCCAGAAGATGGTGCTGATGGGCGACCTGGTCCACAGCGCGGAAGTGCAGTTCGACGATCCGTCCGTGACCATTGATTTCGATACGGACGGCAAGGCCGCGCTGGCCCAGCGCAAGGCAGCGTTCGCCGCGGCGGCCAAAGGCGGCTACCTGTTTGGCGCGGCACACTTGCCGTTCCCGGGGATCGGACACCTGCGTGCGCATGGGCGGGGTATACCTTCCTGCCGGTCAATTACAGCGTCCCCCGCTAGGCTGCAGGCTGGGCTGGCACGGCGGATCAATGATCCGCCCTACGACGAGTCCCGTGTTCGTCATGCCGCCATAATCGGCCCGAAGGGCTGTAGGGCGGATCATTGATCCGCCGTGTGCCGTCGAGACGCATCCCGGCCGGATGTCACCATTTAGGCGCCATCTCCGCCAACTGCGGCACGCCGCGGCCGAAGGAAAAATTCTCATTCGGCACCGGCACCAGCGCGATGAATACATCATCCGGCGCAATGCCGACGGCTTCGTTCAGCAGGCGTGCGATGGCCGCCATCAATGCGCGCTTGTCGCTCAATGGACGGTGCGCCCCGATCAGCACATTGATGATCATCGCGTTGGCGCTGCGCTGCATGCCCATGAAGTTCGGATCGATGAACAGTTCATCGTCGCCGTGTTCGCTGATGACGATGAAACGGTCGCCCGGCGGAATGCCAAGGCCCTGCACCAGCGACTGGTTAAGGGCGTTCCCGATGGCGATTTTCTGTTCGCGGCTGAAGCGGCCCTTGGGGATGTGAGCGTGGAAAACTGGCATGTAAATATCTCCTGTCAAGAGTGGAAAGATGCTGGTGGAACCAGGCGGCGGCGGCAGCGCTGGCTTGCGGGAAGGCCGCGTCGTAGGGAGCGAAATGTCCGCCGGCGATGGTCACCAGGCGTTTCGGCTCAAGCGCTTCCTCATAGGCGCGCAGTTCAAGATCGGTGATGGTCACGCGGTCGTCGGTGGCCACGATCATCAGCAGCGGACGAGGGGAAATCCAGCTGACCCACACGCCCGGTTCATACATGCGGGCCGCAAAACTTGAGCGCAAGGTGACTGTGTTGGACCACGCGGCGCCATTCAGGTCGCGCAGATAAAAATCCAGCGATTCCTGCGAGCGGTAAGCAGCCGGCACGGCCGGGTCGGCGCTGGCGATGGCCTGGGGTGCCCGGCGCCTCGCCACCGTGAATGCGCCGCATATCGGCGGCGATATGCTCGAGCCATGCGGGCAGTGCGTCCGGCGACACGCGACGCCGGCTCTGCTCGAAGCCGCTGATTGTCGGCACCTGCGACACGACGCACTTCACGCGCGGATCGGTGGCGCCCATCACCAGCGCGTGGCCGCCGCTATAGCTGGAACCCCAGACGCCGATGCGTGAGGCGTCCACTTCAGGCCGAGATTCCAGAAAGGTGAGGGCGCGGCGCCAGTCCGCAATCTGTAGCCAGGGGTCGATGTCATGGCGCGGCAGGCCATCGCTGGCGCCGAAGTTGCGGTGGTCGTGCACCAGCACGACAAAGCCCGCCCGGGCAAAGGCTTGCGCAAACTTTTCCAGCGCATGTTCCTTGACGGCGGCGAAACCGTGGCACATCGAAATCGCCGGCAGCGGCGCGGCGCCATGGTCCTTTGGCACAAAAAGCCAGCCGCGCAAGGTGACGGCCTGCTCGCCGTCAAACTCTATATCGTATCGCTCAAACATGCTGCTCCTCTCTGGGTTGTACGTGCATATCAACGTATTTACGACATCCGAAAAATCCGGGTTTCTTTTTCTGGACAATACGAGGATATGCGCATATTATCCAGTCACCAGGCAGTTAGCAAGTAAAGAAATCAGGAGACGACACAATGGTACAAAGCACTCACCGACAAGCCGCCGGCGCAAAGCTGGTGTTCGTACATGGCTTCCTCGACAACGCCGCCGCATGGCAGCCGCTGGCCGAAGCGCTAACGGAGAAAGGCTACGCCTGCTCAATGCCGGACCTGGCCGGAGCGGGAACGCGGCAGGGGGAATCCGGCCCGTACACGCTGCAGCGAGGGGTGGACGATGTGCTCGCGCAGATCGGAACTGGCGATGCGCCAGTCGTGCTGGTTGGCCACAGCATGGGCGCGCAGATCGCGGAACTGGCGGCGGTGCGGCTGGGGAGCAGGGTGGCGGCCCTGGTGCTGCTGACGCCAACTCCGCTGGGCGGCAACGCCTTGCCGGACGATGTCCGCGCCATGCTGCGCGAGAGCGGCGCCGACGCCGCCGCTCAGCAGGGCATCCGGCGCGCGTTTTCCCGCAATCTGGACGAGGCGCAGATTGCCGCGGCGACGGCGCAGGAGGTCATGATGGGCAAGGAAGCGGTGCGCGGCTATTACGATGCATTCACTGGCGGCGATGTGTCCGGCAACGGGCCGACGGCTTGCGCGGCGCCCGTGCTGATCCTGGGCTCCGAAGATGATCCGGTGATACCGGCAGCCATGGTGCGCAGCATCCATGCGCAGCGCTTCCCTGAGGCCCGCCTGGGTTTTGTCTCCGGTTCCGGCCATTGGCCGCAAGTTGAGCAGACCGCAGCGACTGCACGGTTCACCTCAGGCTTCCTGCGTGAAGTGGTATAGCAAGGCCGTCAAGCTTGGAATTATGCGCATATCAGCGTACACTGAAGGCGTTTCAATCTCCAGGTAAAACCTAGTATGCCAACCATCAAACAGCTTGAGAACATCGACGGCCGCTGCAACTGTCTGGCGCTGCGGGCCGCGTCGCGCTACCTGACTGCCGTCTACGACCGGGCGCTGGCAGGAACCGGCCTGCGCGCAACGCAGTTTTCAATTCTGTACAAGCTTGCCAGCAAAGGGCCGACGTCGATCGGTGAACTGGCTGCCGTGATGGCGATGGACCGCACCACGCTGTCGGCCAATCTCAAGCCGATGGAGCGCGATGAGCTGCTTGAAATCGTGCCTTCCGAGGTGGACCGCCGCGCCAAGGCTGTCAAGCTGACAAAGCAGGGCAGGCTGGCGTATCAAAAAGCGTTTCCTCTTTGGGAAGCGGTGCAGGAAGAATTCGAGAGTGCCTACGGCGCCAGGGAGGCCAAATCCCTGCGCGAGTCCGCACGCTCGGTGCTGGACAGTGGTTTCGAGCCCTGGGCTGAAAAGGTCTAGGCCGGAACGCTGCTGATTCTCCGTGGCGGCAACATGCAGCGGAGCTGTGTTGTTATATATGAGTATATGCACGTAATATTGGGAGATTGGAACATGAAAAAGGCATTGGTGGGGACGACTCTGGCGTTGGCTGCGGCTTTTACCGCTTATGCGCCGCTTTCCCGGGCGGCGGGTGAAGCAGCAGTCAGTCTGGTGCAGGCCAGCAGTGTGAGCACTTCGGTGCCAGCCTCGCTGCTGGAAGCTTGCCGCAAAGGTCTGACGGGCTTCGACAAGAATGACCGCAAGGATATGATCGATGCGCTGGATGATAACGTTGTGTTCGAATTCTCTGATTCGCTGCCTTATGGGGGCACATACAACGGCAAGAAGGAATTCCTGGCGTTCTGGAAGCACGTGTACAAGGAATACGAGTACTTCAATTACGATGCCCGTGCTGTGCTGGCGTCCGGCGACTACATCATCATTCCGGTGGTGGCGCGCGCGAAGACCAAGGCGGGGTACTCGATGGAGAACGAGCACCTGTTCCTGTTCAAGGTCAGGGACGGCAAGATTGTTTATGGGCGGATTTATGCCGATACGGCGCGCGGACGGGATGTGCTGGAGGGGCATCAGCCGCGCAAGTTTCCGAAGCTGATTCTTGAGTAGAACCCAGACCGAAAGCTGGTGGCAGGGTGGTAGCCGCAGTGCGGCTACCACCAATGTGCCAGCCACCTGTTCGAAGTCCGCGGCAATAAACAGGTGGCTGGCACATCGTGCCAGCCACCAGGGTCACCCGGTTTTAAGCTTCCAGAGCCGGATAATCGATATAACCCTCAGCCGACGGCGCATAGAACAACTCCGGGCGCTGAGGGTTCAGCGCAGCGCCAGTCTGCAGGCGGCGCGGCAGGTCCGGGTTGGCGATGAAATCCTTGCCCCATGCGATTGCATCGGCGCGGCCTTCCGCCAGCGCTTTTTGCGCGCCCTCCGCGGTGAACTTCTCGTTGGCGATGTAAGTGCCGCCGAATTCCTTCTTCAGCAACGGGCCCAGAGAATCGTCGCCGACAGCTTCGCGTGCCGCGATGAAGGCGATCTTGCGCTTGCCCAGTTCACGCGCCACATAGCCGAAGGTCTCGGTTGGCGTGGAGTCGCCCATATCGTGCGCGTCGCGGCGCGGCGCCAGGTGCATGCCCACGCGGTCGGCGCCCCAGACTTCGATGACGGCGTCCGTCACCTCCAGCATCAGGCGGGCACGGTTTTCGATCGGGCCGCCGTAGGCGTCGGTACGCTGATTGGTGGAATCCTGCAGGAACTGGTCCAGCAGATAGCCGTTGGCGCCGTGGATTTCCACGCCGTCAAAACCGGCTTTCTTCGCGTTCTCGGCGCCCTTGCGGTAGGCAGCCACGACGCCGGCGAGTTCCGAAATCTCCAGCGCGCGCGGCGTGGAATACGGACGCACAGGGCGCAGCAGGCTGACATTGCCATTCGCCGCGATCGCGCTCGGCGCTACCGGCGCTTCGCCGTTCAGCAGGCTGGGGTCCGAAATGCGGCCCACGTGCCACAGTTGCAGCACGATCTTGCCGCCCTTGGCATGCACGGCCTCGGTCACTTTTTTCCAGCCTTCCACCTGCTCGTCGGACCAGATGCCCGGGGTATTTTCATAGCCAACGCCTTGCGGGGTGACCGAAGTTGCCTCGCTGATGATCAGGCCAGCCGTAGAACGCTGAGCGTAGTACTCGGCCATCAGTGCATTCGGCACGCGGCCTTCGCCAACGGCGCGCGAACGGGTCAGCGGGGCCATGATGACGCGGTTTTTCAGGGAGAGGGCGCCAATGGTGATCGGGTCGAAGAGCGTAGTCATTTGTCTTAATCCTTTAGAAAGCCTGCATATGTTCTAGAAATAGCCGATAGGTTTCCTCGTTTCGCTTGAAGAAATTCCACTGACCCACGCGCTGCACCGTCACCAGGCCGGCCTTCTGCAGGATGGCGAGGTGGCCGGACACGGTCGATTGCGACAATCCCGTCTTGCTGTCGATCAGGCCGGCGCACACGCCCATGGCGAGCGGGTGCACCTGTTCCTGGAAGTAGGCTTCCGGGTCTTTCAGCCAGCACAGGATTTGCCGCCGGACCGGATTGGCCAGGGCTTTGTGGATGGCGTCGATGTCGAGTTCCTGGATCATATTTCGGTTTTCTTCGATGCGAATATCGGAGGAGTCCGATACGCATATCGGGATTCTACGATATTCTTTCAAGGCTTGCTTAGGACATGAAAATCAATGACAGGGCGACAACAGCGGGCGCCGTCTGCACGGCCAGGATACGCTTGCTGACGGTCAGGCCGCCCCAAATCCCGGCCACGGCCACGCACACCAGGCCAAAGATGGTAAAGGCATAGGCGACAGCCGGTTGCGGATGCAGGAAGCCGAGCGCAAGCGCCGCGACCAGGAAGCCGTTGTAGCAACCCTGGTTGGACATGGCCGGTTTGACAATTTCCGCTTTCTCGGCGGAGAGGCCGAAAACGCGCCGCCCGCGAGTGGGGAAGAGTACGGTTTCCAGTAAAACGATGTAGACGTGGATCAGCAGAACGATGGCGGTAACGATCTGGGCCAGCAGGTGCATTGGGTCTCCCTCTCTGAAAGAAATTTTCCGCAATGATATACTGCCGGCTCTTTCTCCTGTGGGGACGACCCCGCCTTTGTTAAGGGAGCCGGGCGGGGACGACCCCGTCATGACTATGGGAGAGCATCATGCACTGGTTCGTCCTTTTTCTCGCTGGCCTGCTGGAAGTTGTCTGGGCGGTTGGCCTCAAATACACCCACGGATTTACCCGCCTCGTTCCGAGCGCAATTACGCTGACCGCAATGGCCGCCAGCGTTGGCTTGCTGGGACTGGCCTTGCGCCAGCTGCCACTCGGCACGGCTTATGCCGTATGGACTGGTATTGGTACCGTGGGCACCGTGATTTACGGGATTGTGATGATGAACGAGCCGGCCGGTATCGCGCGCATCGTGTGCATCGCCATGATCGTGGCCGGCATCGCCGGGTTGAAGTTATTGTCGACCCATTAACGGCCCGGTGCGGCGCGAACACGGCGGATCAATGATCCGCCCTCCCGATGTGATGCGTCTGGTCTGGCGGGACGTGTAGGGCGGATCATTGATCCGCCGTGCCTCCCGTCACGCGGCCAGGCGCTCGGCCTGCGCCAATGCGCGGCGGCCGGCGGCCAGTTCGCGCGCAACCTGCGCCACACGCGCACCCAGGTGCTCGGAAGTTTTCAGATCCGAAGGCCACGCGCCATCTTCCGCCGACTGATCGGCATTCGACTGCGCGGCCGCGCCGATAAAGAAGCTATGACGGTTCAGCGCATCTTCGGTAGTGGTCGAAGCATTATTTCCCGGACCCAGGCCGAGGTTCACCCAATGCATGCCATGCTGCGCAGCGAAGATCGAAATCTGCTGCAGGGTAGCCAGCTTGTCGCCCGCGCGCGAAGCGGCGTTGGTAAAGCCGGCGGCTACTTTGTTCTTCCAGGTGCCGCCCTTGGCGAACACGCGGTGTGAGGTGGCGTCCATGAAGGTTTTGAATTGGGCGGAAGCGCTGCCCATATAGGTTGGCGCGCCGAAGATGATGGCGTCGACCTGCTCCAGTTGATCCCAATGCTGGTCGATTTCATCGACACTGATCAGCAGGCTCTCGGTGCCGCCGGTGGCGGCGCCGCGTGCGACAGCTTCCGCCTGCTTGGCAGTGTGGCCGTAGCCCGAATGGTAGACGACAGCAACGCGGGTGTTAGTGCTCATGACAGAACTCCGTAGAAAGTGAATCGATGAACCCAGTGTAGGAGTTCACCAATTCATGATCAATCGGAGTTCCGTGAATGCATCATTCAGCTTAATTGAATGATTGGCTGACCTTGGCCAGGTAGAACCACTCCGCATTCGCCTTCGCGTTCACATCCGGGAACAGCATATAGGCGTCATACGGCGCCAGAACGGCCGTGCCGTCGGCGCGGCGGCCGATCTCGTCGCCCTGTTTCACGCGGTCGAAGCTGGACCAGGTACGGCTGAACTTGTCGTCCGCATTCAGCTTGTCATGCACTTCCATCATGCTCAGGTATTCCATTTCATCGACCGGCACCGGCTGCGGCTTCGGCGCATCGATCAGGCCGAAGTGGGCCAGCACATTCATGATGGCGCGGTAGGCCACTTCCGGTGCCTGCGGATCGGCGTGCTGGCCGCATTCCAGGGTCAGCGCCATGCCGCCGGTCGAGCGCATGAATTCGGTGGTGCCGACGCCGTACTTCAGCACTGTCTGCAGTTCGCTGTCATTGCGCAGGCGGCGCTGCACGCCGGCGCCGTAGGTTGCCAGCCAGCCGTCCACAAAGCGCTTCACGCCCAGGATGCGCGCCATCGCGCGTTCCTCCACTTCATGCTTGAAGGGCTGCAAGTCGCCGTCGTTATTGCGCGGGCCGACCATCACAAAGGGCTGGCTTTGTGCGTTGAAGGAGTGCAGGTCGAGCAGGATTTCGTGCTGGGCGAGCAGGGGGCAAAGCCAGTTGGCGATGCGGTCTTCGAAGTCTTGCGGATTTTCGTTCGGGAACAGGTTGCGGTTCAGGTTGCGCTCGCCGGAACGCTCGCCCTTGGCATAGGCCAACGGATTGGTGATCGGCACGAAGGTCACGCTGCCGTTCAGGATTTTCAGCTCGCCTTTGTCGAGTTGCTCCATCACGCGCAGAATGCCCTTGGTGCCGCAGGTTTCGTTGCCGTGCACGGCGCCGGTGATGATCACGCGGCGGCCCTTGCCCTGGCCGGTGTAATTGACAGATTTGAAATGCAGTTCGCTCGCTACAGTCATGCTTTTCCTTCTGGGTCGATAAGTGCCCGGTATTCTAGCGCAGGTACAATGCGCCCATGAGCCAATCTTCATCCCGCATCCACGGACTTGACACGCTGCGTGCCGCCGCCATCGCCCTGGTCTTCTGCAATCACTACATGAGCTTTGTGTCGCACGACGCCACTTTCGGCTGGGCGAGCGAAATCGGCTGGGCGGGCGTGGACCTGTTTTTCGCCCTGTCCGGCTACCTGATCGGCAATCAGATTTTCGCAGGCTTGCGCGATGGCGGCTTTTCGCTGGCGCGCTTTTATGCGCGCCGTTTGCTGCGCACGCTGCCCAGCTATTACGTGGTGCTCGCCTTGTATGCGTTCTGGCCGCTGTGGGCCGGCACCTCAAATCCCGCGCCGTGGTGGAAGTACTGGACCTTTACGCTGAACTTCGACCTGATTCCCGGCACACTGTTCTCGCACGCCTGGTCACTGTGCGTGGAAGAGCAGTTCTATATGGTGCTGCCGGCTGTGGCCTTGGCGGTCGCGCTGCTGCGGCGTTGGGAGCGGCGTGCGCTCGCCGTCGGCTGGACCCTGCTGGCTGTGTCGCTGGTGGCGGCGATGGCGTGGCGCGCACATATATGGACCCCGAACATGGACGTCGGCCCGCGGGGCACGGGCATCTTCTATACGCTGATCTACTACTCCACGCTGTGCCGCTTCGATGAGCTGCTGTTCGGCGTGGCGCTGGCCATGCTGAAGAACTTCCATCCGTCCGCCTGGCAGCGCGCGACCTCGCGTGGCAACTGGACGCTGGCCGCCGGTGCGGTGCTGACCGTGACTGCTTTCGCGCTCTTCATCCGCGACCATTACGGCTTCGGCATGACCGTGTTCGGCTATCCACTGCTGGGCCTTGCCTTCAGCCTGCTGCTGGTGGCGGGCATGAGTCCTCGCGGTCTGCTGGCCCGCACGCGCATTCCGGGCGCCGAGTCCATTGCGCTGTGGTCTTACGCGATCTACCTGACCCATAAGCAGCTGTGTATCATCCTCGCCAACAAGCTGGCCTGGAATTGGGACATCGGGCCAGAAGAGCCGCTCGGCATGGCGCTGCTGATCGCTGCGTCGGTGGCAGTGGGCTTTCTGCTTTACCTTGTCGTCGAAACGCCGTTTATGAAGCTGAGGCCTGCGCGCAGCGCGCTAGCCGCTCATTTCGATCACGCCGAAAGGCGACTGCATATCAGCCAGGAAGGCGAGGAGGGCGCGTACGCGGACCGGCAGCTCAAGGTCGCGGGTGGACGCAATCGCGGCGCGCAGACCGGCTGAGGCTTCGTGGATGTCCGGGCTGTCGTAAGCCTTCAGCAGCAGCGCTGCCAGCTGGCCCGCCTCTCGCTCATGATTCAGCCGCAGACGCTGTTCGATCAGTCCGAACATCACGCGCTGCATGGCGGGCGTGGGGTTGTTGATATAGCCGAAGACTTGCGGCGTATTGGTGATGGCGTCACAGATGCGGCGCTCGATGTCGTCGGGTTTGACGTCGGAAGCGATGTCGAAGTAAGCCTTGTTCCAGCGCGTGCGCGCGTACACGTGGCCGGCGGGGAAGGATTCGGCGGTGCTCAGGCCGAGCATGTCGCTCAGCTTCGAAAGCAGGTGGAGGAGGGGATTGCTCATGTCCGCATTTTAGCGGAAACAGCCCTGGGGCCGGGGGAGCGGCTCCAGGTGCTGCGGTAAATCTTTGTGCCGCGTGGGCGGCGGATCAATGATCCGCCCTACGACGCGTCCCCGGCCCGTCAGGGCTGTAGGGCGGATCATTGATCCGCCGTGCATCCTGAGCCGCGGCGGCTTACTGGCCCGCGGCCGCGCCGTGTGCTTCTTCGCCCAGCTGGCCAGCCCGGAAATCATTCACAGCCTGGAAAATCTCCTCCTGCGAATTCATCACGAACGGGCCGTACTGCACGATCGGCTCATTCAGCGGCTTGCCGGCGATGAGGATGAAGCGGCTCGCTTCGCCCGCGGTGACGGTCACGCCATCCGAACCTGCTGTATTGGCCAGGATCGCCATGCTGCGCGCCGGCACAGCCTTGTCGCCCACCTTCACTTCACCGCGATAGGTGTAGATGAAGGCATTGTGGCCCGCCGGCAGTAGCTGGCTGAAGGACGCGCCAGCCGGCAGTTCCACGTCGATGTACAGCGGCTCGGTGACTTCGCGCTGCACCGCGCCCGCCACACCGTGGCTGGAGCCTGCAATCACGCGCACCTTCGCGCCGGCATCGGTCTCGAAGGACGGGATCTCGCCGGCCTGGAAATCCTTGTACCAGGGCTTGCGCATCTTGTCCTTGGCCGGAAGGTTCAGCCACAGCTGGAAGCCTTCCATCAAGCCCGCTTCCTGCTCCGGCATTTCGGAGTGGATCACGCCGCGTCCCGCCGTCATCCATTGCACGCCGCCATTGGTCAGCAAGCCCTCGTTGCCGGCGCTGTCGCGGTGGCGCATGCGGCCGGTCAGCATATAGGTGACCGTTTCAAAACCGCGGTGGGGGTGGTCGGGGAAGCCGGCGATGTAATCGTTGGCTTCATCCGAACCGAAATTGTCCAGCATCAGGAAGGGGTCGAGGCGGCGCTGGAGCGGCTGGGTCAGGACGCGATTGATCTTCACGCCTGCGCCGTCCATCACGGCCTGGCCGTGGATGATGCGTTCCACGCCGCGGACCGTTCCGATTTTTTCGCTAGTGATACCCATAGCCGTACTCCTTTCTAACTTTCCGATTAAGCAGCGATGGCTGCGATCTGGTCGTTGGCCGATGCCTGGGCCTTGGCGACCATCTCGGCGCCCATGCCATGGCCTTCCGAGAACACGTACTGCACATCTTCACCCAGGCCGACGAATTTCAGGAACATGTCCAGGTGCATCAGTTGGGTGTCGGTCGGCGAATCCTTGTGCAGGCCGCCACGCGACAGGGCTACATATACTTTCTTGCCGGTCAGCAGGCCGACCGGACCGGTCGGACCGTACTTGAAGGTCACGCCGGCGCGGGCAATCGCGTCGAACCAGGACTTCAGCTGCACAGTCACGCCGAAGTTGTAGGTCGGGGCGCCGATCACCACAATGTCCGCTGCCTGCACTTGAGCGATCAGGGCGTCGTCCAGTGCCACGCGGGCGGCTTGTTCGGGGGTGCGCTGGTCAGCAGGAGTGAACAGGGCGCCCAGGGCAGCTTCGTCCAGCACAGGGTGTGGATCGGAAGCCAGGTCGCGACGGGTCACGCTTACATCATTGCGGCCGTCGACCAGTTTGGTCACGATCGCGTCAGCGATACGGGTGGATTCGGCACCTTGGCTGCGAGCGCTGGAGTTGATTTGCAGAATGTTCATGATGTGCTCCTTAATTTGGTTGAGTGCTGCGTCGATGTACGTACTTTAGCAATTCCAAAAACGATGCGGAAGACGTTAAAATGGACATCATTTATCCATTGGTGGAACAATCATGAGCGAACTGGACCCCGGCGACCTGCTGCTATTTGCCCGTATCGTCGAGTGCGGCAGCCTTACCCAGGCAGCAGAGCGCCTGCAATTGCCGAAATCGACAGTGTCGCGCCGGCTGACCCTGCTGGAAGGTCGCCTCGGCGAGCGCCTGCTGCAGCGAACCACCCGCAAGCTGGTGCTGACGGAGTTTGGCGAGAGCCTGCTGGAACACGCCCGCAAGGTGGCGGAAGAGACGGAAGCGGCTGCCGCACTCGCCCAGCACCGGCAGCAGGCGCCAAACGGGCTGCTGCGGGTATCGATGCCCGCCGACTTCGCCAATACGCACCTGAGCCGCCTGCTGCCGGATTTCCTGAAGAAATATCCCGCCATTGCCATCGACCTGGACTTGTCGCCGCGCCGGGTAGACCTGGTGGCGGAAGGGTTCGATGTGGCGATCCGCATGGGCGCGCTGCCGGACGATGCCTCGCTGGCGGCCCGTCCCGTGGTGCTCAGCACCTGGGGGCTGTTTGCCTCCCCGCGCTATACGGGCCTGCACGGCTTGCCCGAACATCCGGACGACCTGTTCCGCTACGACTTGCTGAGCTTGCCACGCGCCATCAATGGCCTGGCGCGCTGGAAGCTCACGCGCGGGAAAAATGTCTGGGAGCGCGATGTGCCGATCAAGACCCGCGCCAACTCGCCGGAACTGCTGACCAAGCTGGCCACGGCGGCTCTGGGCATCGCCACCTGCACCGACGAATTCGCGGCGCCGCACGTGAAAAAAGGGGAGCTGGTGCGCATCCTGCCGGACTGGAGCTTCCCTCAGAGCACCGGCTGGGCGGTTTTCCCCGGCCGCCGCCTGATGCCGGCGAAAACGCGGGCGTTTCTGGATATGCTCGAGGAGAATTTCAAGGCAGGCAACGCTAAGATTTGAGCGGGACGACGATGACGATAGGCTGCGGCGCCGGCGCGGGCTGTGCCGCTGGCGCAACCGGCGCCGTGCGCGGCACGGCATTGTTCATCAGGAAGGCAATGATCGTGACGAAAATCATCAGCGTGGACGCAGCAATGGCGGCTGACCATTTGACGGTCTGTCCGATCGTCTGGTGAAGTTCGGCCTTGAGCTCCTGGGTGCGCTGGTCAATGTGCGCATTCATCGCGTCGAAGCGCGCGTCGAAGGATTGCTTCATGGCGTCGAGGCTCGCGTCGAAGGACTGCTTCATCGAATCGAGCTTCCCGTCGAAGTACTCTTTATCGCTGGTGGTCATGGGCGGCCTCCCGGACTACCAGTTTACTACGCGTGGCGCGCGGCGGCGCCCCGGTGTGAAGCAGGCTTGATTCGGATCAGGCCTTGAGGTTGGCCATGGACTCGCCGAGGCGGACCGGGCCGGCAGGCTGCCAATCGGGGTTGAAGGCGAGGGTGTTTTCGGGGAAGAGCATCACGACCGTGGAGCCGAGCAGGAAGCGGCCGAGTTCCTCGCCTTTCTTGAGCACGATGTTCTGGTCTGCATACGTCCACTCGCAGATGGATGGCTGGCGCGGCGGGTTCACCACGCCGTGCCACACGGTCGCCATGCTGCCGACAATCGTGGCGCCAACAAGCGTCATCACAAAGGGGCCATTGGCGGTGTCAAACACGCAGACCACGCGCTCATTGCGCGCGAACAGGCCCGGGATGCCGCGCGCCGTGGTCGGGTTCACGGAGAACAGGTCGCCTGGAACATAGATCATGCGCGTCAGCTTGCCGTCGCAGGGCATGTGAATGCGGTGATAATCGCGCGGGCTCAGATAGAGATTGGCGAAATGGCCGTGACGGAATTTATCGGCCAGCGACTTGTCGCCGCCCACGAGGGCCGTGGTGGTGAACTTGTGGCCCTTGGCCTGGAAAATCTGGTCATCCTCGATATCGCCGAACTGGGAAATGCGGCCGTCCACCGGGCAGATAAAGTCCGCCTTCGCCAGCGGACGCGCACCCGGCTTCAGCGCGCGGGTAAAGAATTCATTAAAGCTGTGATAGCTGGCGATATCAGGATTCGCCGCCTCGTCCATATTCACATCGTACTTGGCCACAAACCAGCGGATCAGGCGCGTGGTCATGGCGCCGCCCTTGGCGCCGGCTACGCGGCCCGCGAAATTGGTCAGTGCGCCTTTGGGCAGCAGGTATTGAGGCAGTACGGCAAGACGGGACACGGTTCTGACATTCCATTCAATATTGATCTGCGCATTATAAGCCTCGCGCCCGGAATGGTAAAAATAATATCCTGCAGGCAATCCGGGCGCGTCGGCTACCCTCAGCGGGCCGTTAATTCGCGCACCAGTTCGCTCCCCAGCACTTCGCGCATCGTGCCGCGGTCGGCATATTCCTTCTCCTGGTTCGCGAAACTGCCCATGACCTTGGACGATACGGCATCCGCCTCGTCGCTGCGGTCCAGCGCCGCCATATTCGGATAGGTCACAGTCAGGATCAGGTCTGCTTCATGCTGATTCTTCGGCGTCGCCGCGTAAATGCGGTGGTCGACGATCAGTCCGGCTTTCTTCTGGGCTTCCATCAGGCTTTTATACGGGCCCAGCAGCCAGCGCATGTACTCGTCAAAGTGGCCGGGTTTAGTGCGGATGAAGGAAACGGAAGTGACCGTCCCTTCCTTGTACGGCCGTTTTTCCTGCGCTACCGCGGTGGAGCAAACTGCCAATCCCAGAACAATTGCGGCAATGGTTTTCATTGTAAGCCTCCCTGTTTTGGATGCCGGCACATGCCGACCTGACGAGGCTGCTCCCTTCGCAAGGGAAAGTCAACGTGATAATGCGGGGAATATTATGTCCTGATCAACTGGCAGGTATTAGATTAAAAGCACGACTGTGCAAGCGTGTGGCGCATTTTAATTATTGTTGTTAAATTAAGTGGATTAAATCGCTAAAGCTATGGTACATTGGCGACATTGAATTCTCACACATTGTCACACTAGTTTTTGACCCAACTTAGGATAGAGAGATGACGACCTACCAGGAATACCAGGCGAAGATCGCCGAGCTCCAGAATCTGGCGGAAAACGCGCGCAAGACCGAAATCAACAAGGCCAAGGAACAGATCCTTACCATCATGCGCGAATTTAATCTGACGATCGCCGACCTGGGTCCCGCGGCCAAGAGCGGCAAACCGGTGAAGCCGCGCGCTCCGGTGCCGATGAAATACCGCGACCCTGTGAGCGGCCAGAGCTGGACCGGCCGTGGCCGTGCTCCGAAATGGCTGGAAGGCAAGAAGAAAGAAGACTTCCTGATTAAAGAAGCGTAATTAGCCTGCAACGGCGGGTTTAAAAGTCCGGTTTCGGCCGGATTATCTCCGCCGTTTTCCTTAAATATGCCAATGGCTTATTCCCGCGCCGCCGCGGCGGTTCTTGTATTGCTGTCGGCGGCCGCGCAAGCGGCAGCGCCCCGTTCCGTACTGATAATTCCGGAGAAAGTCTGGACCGGTGAAGGCCAGGCGCATGCCGGCTGGTCGGTATTGGTCGCTGATGGCAAAATCCAACAGGTCGGACCGATATCAGCGCACCCGCGGACGCCGAGCGCATCAATTTGCCGGGTAAAACTCTGATTCCCGGCCTGATGGACTTGCATTCGCATGTCCTGTTGCATCCATATAACGAAACCAGCTGGGACGACCAGGTCTTGAAAGAGCCCGTGGAATACCGCGTGCTGCTCGCGAGCCGCCATGCGAGCGCCCAGTTGCAATCCGGTTTCACCACGCTGCGCGATCTCGGTTCCGAAGGCGCCGGTTATGCGGACGTGGCGATAAAACGCGCTATCGATGAAGGCGTGATTCCCGGTCCGCGCCTTTTTGTGGCCACGCGCGCCATCGTCGCCAGCAGCAGTTATGGCCCGAACGTCAAGGCTTATCGTCCGGATATGGAATTGCCCGGCGGCGCCCAGGAAGCGACCGGCGTCGACGAAGTGGTAAAGGCCGTGCGCGAGCAATCCTCGCGCGGCGCGGACTGGATCAAGGTTTACGCCGATTACCGCACCGGCCCGGATAACAGTTCCCATGCTACTTTCACGCAGGAGGAGCTGAATGCCCTGGTGCGCGCCGCCCATGAATCCGGCCGCAAAGTCGCATCCCACGCCAGCACGGACGAAGGCATGCGCCGTTCCATCCTGGCCGGCGCCGACACCATCGAGCATGGTTATGGCGGTTCGGAAGCGACCTTCAGGCTGATGGCCGAGCGCAAGGTGGCGTATTTCCCGACCTTGACCGCACCGGAAGCAAGCAGCGAATACTTCCAGAAATATGTACGCGGCGGCGCGCCCACGCCGTCCATGCAGGCGGCAGCGCGCGCCTTCCAGCTGGCGCGCAAGCAGGGCGTGACGATAGGCCTGGGCAGCGACGTTGGCGTCTTCGCCCACGGCAGCAGCGCGCGCGAAGCCGAGTGGATGGTCAGGCTGGGCATGACGCCGCAGGAAGCCCTGCGCGCCGCCACCGTCGTCAATGCGGCTGTGTTGGACCGTGCTGCCACACTGGGGCAGGTGAAGCCAGGCTACCTGGCGGACCTGGTAGCAGTGGAGGGCGACCCCACTGCCGACATCACCACGCTGTACAAGGTTTCCTTCGTGATGAAGGGCGGCGCTGTCGTCCGCCAGCCCTAGTTTCACGGCAGGCGCCCCGGATTCGTGCGATGATGAGACATGGCCGCGATTCCCTTATTCCCGCTGAACACCGTTCTTTTCCCGGACGGCTGCCTGTCGCTTCAGATTTTCGAAGTCCGCTACCTCGATATGGTGAAGCGCTGCATCGAGCATGACGAGCAGTTCGGCGTCGTCGCCCTGGTGCAGGGCGAGGAAGTGCGCAAGCCGGGTGGGCATGAAACGCTGTCTGCCATCGGCACCATGGCGCGCATTGACGAATGGAAGGCGCCCATGCCCGGCTTGATGCACATCAGCTGCGTGGGCGCGCGGCGCTTTCACATCACCAGCGCCGAATTGCTGAAACATGGCTTGTGGATGGGCGATGTGACCGATATTCCCCCCGACCTGCAAATGCCCATTCCCGTCGACCAGCAAGTGGTGGCGGATATGCTGGGCTCCCTGATCCGCTCCCTGCAGGAACGCGGCATCCACGGCAACCAGATGCCCATGCGTCCACCGTACCGCCTCGACGACGCGGGCTGGGTCGCGAACCGCTGGTGCGAACTCCTGCGCATCAACCTGGCCCAGAAACAACTGCTCCTCAGCCAGGAGAACCCGTTGCTGCGCCTGGAACTGGTGCAGGATGTCCTCGCCGACCACGGCCTGCTGAACTGAGCTGGCCCCATCCCGCGTGCCGGCGCTGGCCCTACACGGGCCGGCGGCGCCGCGGTTACACTTGGCGGATCCAGTCCCGGAGCCGCCCATGTACCTGCCACCCGCATTCGCCGAAGACCGTCTCGAAGTCAAGCACGGCCTGATTCACACCTACCCGCTGGGCACCCTGATCGTGCAGACGGAGGAGGGGCCTACGGCCGACCTGATTCCCTTCCTGCTCTATCCGGACGAGGGTGAGCACGGCGTGCTGCGTGCCCATGTGGCGCGTGCCAATCCCGTGTGGAAGGCGCTGGGCGAGGGGGCTCCGGTGCTGGTCGTGTTCCAGGGGCCGGAAGCCTACATCACGCCGAACTGGTATGAGGTGAAGCGCACCACGGGCAAGGCCGTGCCGACCTGGAACTACGCGATGGTGCAGGTGCGCGGCACGGCGCGTGCGGTGGAAGATGGGGCCTGGCTGCGCCGCCTGCTGGACGACCTGACGCAAGCGCACGAGCGCAGGATGCCGCAGCCGTGGGCAGTCAGCGATGCGCCGGCTGAATATATCGCCACCATGATGCGTGCGATTGTCGGCATTGAACTGCCCATCGCGTCCATCAAGGGCAAATGGAAAGTGAGCCAGAACCGCGAAATGGCGGACCGCGCCAGCATTGCCGCCGGCCTGCGCGAGCGCGAAGCTGCGGACATGGCGGCGCTGGTCGAAGAGCGCATCAGGCCGGGCTGATTTCTTCTTCCTGGGCGTGCACGTGGACCGACCACACCACGCCCGCAATCAGCAGCACAATCGCCGCAATCTCCAGTGGGCGCGGGAACTGGTGCTTGTAGATGAAGCCATAGAGCAGGGCAAACAGCGTTTCGAACAGAATCAACTGGCCGGACAGCGTGACCGGGACACGGCGGCTGGCGATATTCCACAAGTGGTTGCCGATCACGGATGCGCCCAGCGCAATCACGCCATTGCAGATCCAGAACAGACCCCAGTCGCGGCCCGATGCGGCGCCCGCCGCGCCGGTGACCTGGTCGTGGAACAACGCAAAGGCCACAGCACCAATCAGCAGCGCGATCACGCCGGTTGAAAGGCCGTACAGTGCCGACCATTCGCCGCTGGTGTAGTGGGGATTGCGTTTCAGGTAGCGCGCGTTGTCCAGTGTGTACCAGCTCCAGCAGAGCAGGGCGCCGGTAGCGCACAGCAGGCCGGTCAGGGTGCGCAGCAGCGGCTGTCCCGCCGCCTGGGCGTGCTGGAACACGTCGACGTTGATGCAGGTGATGCCGGCGGCGACCACCAGCAGCGGCAGCGCAAGCTGGCGCAAGGGCACGGCGCCATGGTCATTGCGGCCCATCAGCGTGACGGCGATGGGCAGCACACCGATGATCAGCGATGTCGGCGCCACGCCGGCGAATTTCACGCCCAGCGCGAGCAGCATGTAATAGATGATGTTTCCGCTTAGTGCATGGCGCAGCAGCGCTGCATAGTCGCTGCGTTCAAGCCGGGACAGCAGATTGCCCAGCTTGGGCAGCATCAGGCCGAAAGCGATGGCGCCATACGCCACATAGCGCCCCACAGCCATTTCGACTGGGCTGAATGCGGAGAGCAGCTCCGGCACAATGAACACCATCCCCCACATTGCGCCCGCCAGCAGGCCGCACAGCACACCATTCCACATGCAAGATTTCCCGAGTTAAACCTGCGACAGTTTCTCACAGCTTGCGCTATCGTGGGGCAAACGATGATTGACGGAGGTGCATGATGGACCAGGCAATCAGCGATGCACTGCGCGATGAAGCGCGGCCAATTGAAACGGATGAGGACATGGCATGGCTGCTGGACTATATCGGCGATGCCTCGATCGTGCTGCTGGGCGAAGCCACGCACGGCACGCGCGAGTTCTATCGAATGCGGGCTGAGATCAGCCGCCGGCTGATCGTGGAAAAGGGCTTTGACGCGATCGCCGTCGAAGCCGACTGGCCGGATGCGCTGCGCGTCAGCAGCTTTGTGCAGCATGGCGGCGATGACATGACGGCAGACCAGGCGCTGTCCGGCTTCAAGCGCTTCCCGCAATGGATGTGGCGCAATCAGGAGGTCGTGGACCTGATCAACTGGCTGCGCCAGCACAATGCCCACGTGGCCAGCGCCGCGCGCCGTGTCGGTTTTTACGGGCTTGATCTCTACAGCCTGCAGCAATCGATGCATGCGGTGATCGCGTATCTCGATACCGTGGACCCTGAAGCGGCGGCTCGCGCCCGTCAGCGCTATTCCTGCATCGACCACTTTGCGGAAGACCCGCAGCGCTATGGGTACGCGATTTCGTTCGGCATGCGTCCCCACTGCGAGGAAGAAGTGATGCGGCAGCTGATGGAGATGACGCGCAAGGCGGCCGCTCATCTTGAGAATGGCGGCGGCGTGGTGCCGGATGAACTGTTCTACGCCCAGCAGAATGCGCGCGTCACGCGCAATGCGGAGACGTATTACCGGTCCATGTTCCAGGGACGGGACGAATCATGGAATGTGCGCGATTCGCACATGGCGGAAACGCTGCAGGCGCTGCGCGAGCACATCGCCCAGCGCACGGGACGTCCGGCGCGCGTGGTGGTGTGGGCGCACAACTCGCACCTGGGCGATGCGCGGCATACGGAAATGGGGCAGCATGGTCAGCTGAATCTGGGCCAGCTGGTGCGGGAACGCTATCGTCCCGAGGATGTGTTCCTGCTTGGCTTTACCACGCATACCGGCACGGTGACGGCGGCTACGGACTGGGACGGTCCGGCGGAGCTGAAGCACATCGTACCTTCGCGCAGCGACAGCGTGGAGCATGTGCTGCACGAGACTGGGGTAGACCGGTTCTTGCTGCCGGTGCGCGGCGGCGTGAGCCGCTTGTCGCGGCTGGGCGCGCGCTTCCTGGAGCGGGCGATTGGGGTGATCTACCGGCCGGATACGGAGCGCATGAGCCACTACTTCTATGCCGACGCCGCGCGCCAGTTCGACGCCATTATCCACATCGACCGCAGCACGGCCTTGCAGCCGCTGGAGCGGTCGGCGTTGTGGAGGCATGAGGAGGCGCCGGAGACGTATCCGTCGGGATTGTAACGGTCCGCGAGCACGGCGGATCAATGATCCGCCCTACAGCCCTTCGGGCCAACCCCGGTCATCGGATTTCGTCGCCAACGTTCCGCCCGACTCGCGCCGTCGGATGTTGGCCGCCGGCGTTCGACCCAAATGCGTGGCGAAACGGTTTGGCCCGCAGGGCTGTAGGGCGGGTCATTGACCCGCCGCGAGCAGAAGCAAAGCCAGATTAAGTAATACGGTCACCCAGAATTTGGCAAGGAACGAGCCCTTGACCGTCTTATGCCGAAACACCTGCTGCGCCACCAGCCCGCCCGGCCAGCCGCCGACAAGCCCCAGCAGCAGCAGGGTGCGCTCGGGAGTGCGCGCGGCGCCGCGTTCGGCCGCGCGCTTATCCAATCCATAGGCGACAAAGCACAGCAGGCTGGCCGCTGCATAGAGCGCCAGTACGGCGAGCATCAGAAGTAGCTCAGCCCCAGTGCCGCCTTCACCTCGTCGCAAGTCTGCGCCGCCACTTCGCGTGCGCGGGCGGTGCCTTCCTTCAGCACCTGCATGATGTAGCCCTTGTCCTTGGCCAGTTCCTCGCGGCGGGTGCGGATCGGTTCCAGCAGCTCCTGAAGCACGGCTTCCAGGCGCTTCTTGACGACGCTGTCGCCCAGGCCGCCGCGTACATAGTGGTCCTTCATCTCCTGCAGCGAAGCCTTGTCGTTGTCGAAAGCGTCGAGATAGAGGAAGGCGACGTTGCCCTCCAGGTGGCCCGGATCGGACACTTTCAGGTGCAGCGGATCGGTATACACCATCTTCACCGCCGCGCGAACTTCGTCGGCGGTCGCGCCCAGGTTGATCACATTGCCCAGCGATTTCGACATCTTTGCCTTGCCGTCGATGCCCGGCAGGCGTCCCACTTCCGGCACCACGGCCTTGCACTCGACCAGGATCTCTTTATTGGCCAGGCGGTTGAACTTGCGCACAATCTCGTTGGTCTGCTCGATCATCGGGATCTGGTCTTCGCCCACCGGCACGATGGAAGCCTTGAAGGCGGAGATATCGGCCGCCTGCGATGCCGGGTAGGTGAGGAAACCGGCCGGAATATCGCGCTCGAAGCCGCGCAGCACGATTTCCTGCTTGACGGTCGGGTTGCGTTCCAGGCGGGCCACGGTGACCAGGTTCAGGTAGTAGAAGGTCAGCTCGGCCAGCTCCGGGATCTGCGACTGGATCAGGATCGTGGACTTGGCCGGGTCGATGCCGCAAGCCAGGTAGTCCAGCGCCACTTCCACCACATTGCGGTGCACCTTGTTGGTGTCGTCCATATTGTCGGTCAGCGCCTGGGAGTCGGCCAGCATGATGAACTGCTTGTATTCGTGCTGGTAGGCGACGCGGTTGCGCAGGCTGCCGACAAAATGGCCGAGGTGCAGCGGACCGGTCGGACGGTCGCCGGTCAGGATCACGGCTGGGGAGGTGCTTGGTGCTGGCTGGCTCATAGGGTTCCTTTGCTTGCCCCTATCGAGATGCGCCATGAAAAACGCCACCCGACAGAGGCGGCGTTGATATAGAAATCACATCACTTTTCAGTGGCCGCGCTATGTCAGCGGCGCCACCAATTCAGAACAGGGCAATGTGATTGGAAAAATTTCATCTCGCAATAGTTACAGTTTGGGCGCGATGTGTCAAGTCGGCGGCGCCGGCCAGGATGCGTCCCGGCGGATCGGGGAGATGAATCAAGTTTAGTCGTGCGGCGTAGGGCGGATCATTGATCCGCCGTCTCACCGCAGCCGTTAGCGCCTGTTCGGATCATTCGGCCGTTCGTCATACCGGTTCGGCACGCCATCGTTGTCGCGGTCGCGGTCATAACGGTTCGGGATACCGTCGCGGTCGCGGTCGCCGCGCGCCCAGGTGCCGCGCGAGAATTCCCAGCGGCCATTACTTTCCCGCCAGGCCGGCTCGCGCCAGTAATAGCCGTGGCGCGCGCGCACATACTTACCGTGCGACCACACATAACGGTTGCCGTTCCAGCGCCAGTAGCCCGGCGTCCAGACATAGCCATGTCGCGAGGCCGGAACCACCTCATCGCGCGGAGCCGGCGGGGCGGTGCGCACCACCAGTACATCAGCCGCGCTGGCGACGACCGGAAGGGCCATTGCACCAAAAGTGGAAGCCGCCATGGCGGCAATGAGCAGTTTCTTCATGATGTTCTCCTCCTCAGAGTTCATGTACCGCCAGTATGGCCAGTTGAGCCTGACTCCTCTGTGCGCACACTCTCTTACCGTGCGGCATGTCTTTTCCAGTAAGATTGCACTTTTTGCTGGCTTGGAGAAATAGATGCGTGCCCGGTTTGCCCTGCTGTCCACCCTTCTGATGTCCACCGCCTTTGCGCAATCGACGCCGCCGATGGCCGCCGATATCGGTCCGTCCTTCGAAGCCCCGAAAGAGGCCGACGATTACATCAAGCGCACCGTGATGATCCCGATGCGCGACGGCGTGAAGCTGAACACCGTGATCGTGATCCCGAAAGGCGCGCGCAAGGCGCCGATCATCCTGACCCGCACGCCCTATAACGCCAACGGCCGCGCCCAGCGCAATCTCAGCCCGCACATGCAGTCGCTGCTGCCGCAGGGCGACGAAGTCTTTGTCGATGAGGGCTATATCCGTGTATTCCAGGATGTGCGCGGCAAGTACGGCTCGGAGGGCGACTATGTGATGACCCGCCCGGTGCGCGGTCCGCTGAACAATACCAAGATCGATCACGGCACCGATGCCTGGGATACGATCGACTGGCTGGTCAAGAACGTGCCGGAAACGAACGGCAAGGTCGGCATGATCGGCTCGTCCTATGAAGGCTTTACCGTGCTGATGGCCCTGACCGATCCGCACCCGGCGCTGAAGGCCGCCGTGCCGATGAGCGCCATGGTCGATGGCTGGCGCGGCGATGACTGGTTCCACAACGGGGCCTTCCGCGTCAATACGCTGGACTATATCGCCGGCCAGACCACGGCGCGCGGCCGCGGCGAAGCGCTGGCCACCGGCGTCTATGACGATTATGAGGGCGTGCTGCGCGGCGGTTCGGTGTCCGATATCGCCAAACGCTATGGCCTGGACAAGCTGAATTTCACGAAGAAGCTGTTCGAACACCCGGCCTACGACAGCTACTGGCAGGAACAGGCGCTGGACCGCATCCTCGCCAAGCGCAAGCTGTCGGTGCCGACCATGCATGTTGTGGGCCAATGGGACCAGGAAGACATCTACGGCACCTACAAGACCTACGCCGAGTTGGAAAAGCAGGACAGTGCGAACAAGCTGAATTACCTGGTGGTCGGCCCCTGGCGCCACAGCGGGGTCAATTACGACGGCTACAACCTGGGACCGATCAAGTTCACCGGCGATACGGCGCTGGAATTCCGCCGCGACGTGATGCAGCCTTTCCTCGACCAGTACCTGAAGGATGGCGCGCCGGTTGCCGATACTCCGCCCGTGCTGTTCTACCAGACCGGCAGCAACCACTGGGAACGCCTGGCACAATGGCCGCTGTCCTGCGACAAGGGCTGCCCATCGGCTGGAAAGAGCGCCTACCTGCAGGATGGCTTCAAGCTGTCCTTCGACGCGCCGAAAGGTGAAGCCTTCGATGAATACGTGGCCGATCCCGCCAAGCCGGTGCCATTCCTGCCGCGTCCCGTGCGCATGGGCGACGGCAATGTGTGGAAGCCCTGGCTGGTGCATGACCAGCGTTTCGTGGCCGATCGTCCCGATGTGCTGAGCTATGTGAGCGAGCCGCTGAAGGCGCCGCTGGTGTTGTCCGGCGCGCCGCAGGTGAAGCTGTTCGCGTCCACCAGCGGCACTGACGCCGACTGGGTGGTAAAGGTGATCGACGTGTATCCGGACGAAGTGCCGTCGCAGCCGGAGCTGGGCGGCTATCAGCTGCCGCTGTCCATGGATATCCTGCGCGGCCGCTACCGCCAGAGCTTCGAGAAGCCGTCGCCAATCCCGGCCGGCCAGGTGGAGCAGTACAGCTTTGCGCTGCCGAACATTAACCATGTGATCCAGCCGGGCCACCGCGTGATGGTGCAGATCCAGTCGTCCTGGTTCCCGCTGTACGACCGCAATCCGCAGACCTATGTGCCGAACATCTTCTACGCGAAGGCGGCCGACTACAGGAAGGCGACCCAGCGCGTCTACCGCGGCGGCATCCACAGCAGCGCGATCGAGCTGCCGGTCGTGAGCGCTACTGGTAAGTGACGTAGGCGGCTTCCGGTTCCGGTTCCTGTCCGAGGAGGGTGCGCATCTGGCGCGCTTCCTCGACCGGCGTGCGGCCGAAGAAGCGCTTGAATTCGCGGCTGAACTGGGAGCTGCTCTCATAGCCCACGCGGCTGGAAGCGGCGGCCGCGCTCAGGCCATTCTGCGCCATCAGCAGGCGCGCCTTGTGCAGGCGCGTCGATTTCAGGTACTGGATCGGCGACGTCATCGTCACCGCCTTGAAACCGGCGTGGAAGGCGGCCATGCTCATGCCGGCTTCGTTGGCCAGCTGCGCCACGTCGATCTGCTGATTGAAATCGTTGTGGATGCGGCGCAGCGCCTTGCCGATCTTGCCGAACTGGCTGTGGTGGGTCAGCGCCGAGCGCAGCGCGCCGCCCAGGGGGCTGGTCAGCACATAATAAATAATCTCGCGCACGATGCCCGGTCCCAGCAGGCGGGCTTCCACCGGCGACACCATCGCTTCCAGCAGGCGCAGCACGGCGCCGGACATCTTGTCGTCCATCGGCGCGGACACGAAGCCCTGCGACGGGCTGGCGATCGGCACATTCGCTTCGTCCAGCGCCATCGCCACTTCGGCTGTGGTCTGCAGGTCGATCGAGATCTTCAGGCCGAGCAGCGGCTCGGCGGCGCTGGCTTCCGTTTCGGCCTCGAAGGGCAGGGGCACGGCCATCACGAGGAATTGCTGGGCGTCGTAAAAGAAGGCGCGCTCGCCGATATAGCAACGCTTGCACCCTTGGACCAGGATCGAAATGCTCGGCTCATACAGCACCGGGCGGCGCGTGCTGGGGCAACTGGCGCGCATGAATTTCAGGCCGCCCAGGGCGCAGTGATTGATGCCGTCGTTCGGCGCCAGCTGACTGACCAGTTGCACGATGCGTGCATGGCGGGCGTTGTGTGCTGCATTGTCCATTTCCGGCTTCCTCATAGTTTCAGGCAGTTATTTTGCCTCTGAATTGCGGACTTTTGTCGGGCTTTGGAGGATTAGGCAATGATCAGATAGTTTCTGACATGCTGATTGCTGCGCTGCGGCCTAAACTGCGATCCGTTGAGGTTTAGCAGGAGGGGAGCACATGGAAGCGAAAGTCATCCTTATCAGCAATGCGGTGGGTTGCGTGGGCGCGGCGGCGGCGCGCCTGCTGGCCCAGGCTGGGCACAAGCTGGTGCTGGGCGCCTGTCACGCGCAGTGCGCGGAGGCGCTGGCGCTGGAACTGCGGGCCATGGGCGCAGAGGCCGAGGTCCACGCGCTGAATGTCGCCGATGCGGACGATTACCAGTCCTTCGTGCTGGCGGCGCACCGGCGCCATGGCCGCGTCGACGTGCTGGTGAATAACGCGGAGATCATGCCTTTGTCCCGGCTCGACAACCTGAAGATCCGCGAGTGGGACCAGATGATCGATGTGAACCTGCGCGGCGCGCTGTATGGCATTGCCGCGGTGCTGCCGCTGATGCAGCAGGCGCGCTCGGGGCAGATCATCAATCTGGCTGCGCTGGCGCCGGTTGGGCCGGCGGCCAGCGTGTATTCGGCCACCAAGTACGGGCTGGCGGCGATTTCCGAAGGCCTGCGGCGCGAGGTGGATAGCGATATCCGCGTGACCGTGGTGTCCTCCGAGGCTGGGCCGGGCGAGTCAGACCCGGACGCGATTGCCCGTACCATCGCATTCGCTGTGAATCAGCCGGATGACCTGGACGTATCCGAAATCGTGGTGCGTTCGACGGCCAGTCCGTATTAGGCAAAGCGCATCAGGGCGGCGCCGGCGGCGATCAGGCTGATCGCCACGCCACGTTTTGCTCCGATTTTCTCGCGCAGGAAGAGGGCTGCGATGGCTGCTGCGAACAGGATGGCCGTTTCGCGTAGAGCCGCCACGGCAGCCACCGGCGCTGCCGTCATGGCCCACAGGGCGAGCCCGTAGGACGCCAGCGTGCCGATGCCGCCCAGCGCCGCCACGCGCCAGTGCTTGCCTGCGTATCCTGCCAGTTCGCGCGGACGGCGCAGCAGCGTCCAGCCCAGCAAGCCGCTTGCGCTCATTACGAACAGCCACATCGTGTACGCAGCCGGCGCCCCTGACTTGCGCACGCCGATGCCGTCCACCAGCGTGTAGGCAGCGATGGCGAGGGCGTTCAGCAGGGCGTACAGCGTTCCCCTCCCACGCGACGGCCCGGGGCCCGGCCGCGCGTCGGCGGGCGCGGCGAACCAGAGGCCGATATGCCGGCGCTGATGCAGGCAACGGCGCCATACTGCTGTGGGTTGAGCTGCTCGCCCAGCAGCGGCACACTGAGCACGGCCACCAGCAGCGGGGCGCTGCCGCGCATCAGCGGGTAGGCGTGGCTCATGTCGCAATGACGGTAGGCGGCGGCCAGCAGGCCGAAATAGAAAAAGTGGATGCAGGTGGACGCCGCCAGGTAAGGCCAGCTGGCTGCCGAGGGCGGCGGGAGGAAGGGCAGGGCGAGCGCCGAAAACGCCGCCGCGCCGGAAGCCACGAGCACGCTGGTGAGAAAAGGCTCCTTGCCCGCCTTGACCAGCGCATTCCACGATGCATGCAGCAGCGCCGCCAGCAGGACAACGGCAACAACGTGGCCAGGCATCAGCGGGGGCGTACGCTTTCAGACATGATGTCCGGACGGTGGTAGCGCTGGAAAGCCTCCAGCACGGCGCCCGACTTGCCTGCCTTTTCCAGCAGTTCGACCAGCGCCGCCTGGTCTTCGGCCGACAGCGAACGGCGCGAAACGTAGACGCCGTTATATTGCCAGGGCAGTTCCGGAATCGGCTCAAGCCTGATCTTTTCCAGCAAGCCGCTCACGCGCGGTTCGCGGTTGATCACACCGGCGAGAATGGTCGGCCCCATGATGGTCATGTCCACGGCGCCAAGGTGCATCAGACGCGCGACCGCCGTGGGATCGACTTCGGTAAACAGGCGGCCCTGCTTGTTCAATTCGCGGATCAGACCCTGGTAAGCCTCGCCATAGTCAAAGCCGCGCACCACCGCGACGCGTATATCGCGGCGCTCCAGCAGCTCCTGGCCGGAGGTAATCGCAGGGCGGCTGGAGGCCACGGAGATCAGGGTGGCGCGGTGCCTCATCATTGGCACGAAGATGCCGTTGACGTCGCGCGACGCAGTACGGGTGGCCGGAATCAGGATATCCGCCTTGCCGGTCTCAAACATCAGTTCCAGCCGCGCGCGCGGCACAGGCGAGAAATTGAAGTGACAGCCTTCCTTCTGGCCCAATGAGCGCAGCAGCTCCGGATAGATGCCCGTGACGCGGGCGCCGTCGATGACGATGCTGGCGCCGGTGTTTGCCACCGGCACCTGGATATCGCGCGAGCAGCCCGCCTGCGCCAGCGGCGCGGACAGAAATGCTGCTGCAACGGCAATGTAGCGGTGGAAAAAGGGCATGCCCTATATTAAACCGCCAGGCTGTGATTGCGGAAGTAGCGCCGGGCCACAAAGATGGCGATACCCTGCATGGTGGCGCAAACGAAGAAGGAAGTGCCGATGCGCCAGTCCGAAGGCGGCAGGTGGCTGACCGCGCCCAGGATGGAACTGCCCACCAGCGGCATGACCACGATCGCCGCGCTGCTGATCGACTGCAGGGAGCCCATCAGCTCCCCCTGCTCGGTAGCCGGGGTGGCCTTGGAAATGATGCCCTGCAGAGCTGGGCCGGCCGCGAAAGCCAGCAGGTTACACAGGATGAATACGTACATCATCCAACCCTGCGTCGCCAGGCCATACAGCATATAGGTGATGCAGCCGGACGTGATGCCCAGCAGGGACAGGCGCACCTCGCCGAAGCGCTTCATGAACACGCCCAGCAGGCCGGCCTGCACCACGGCCGCCGCCAGGCCCACGCAGAACAGCGCGATGCCATTTTCCGCCGGGCTCCAGTCAAAGCGGAAGTGGGTGTACAGCACCCAGGTCGACTGCAGCATCATCTGTGCGCTGGTCACCAGCGCGAAGGTGACCAGCAGGCCGCGGATATCCTTGCGGCCGGCCAGCTTGATCAGGCCCGCCAGAGGATTCACGCGCGTCAGGCGGAACTTGCCGCGCTGAGCGTGCGGCAGCGATTCCGGCACGAAGAAATAGCCGTAGATGAAGTTGGCGAGGGACAGGCCGGCCGCTACGTAGAAGGGCAGGTGCAGGTTCACGGCGCCCAGCAGGCCGCCCAAAATGGGGCCGCAAATGAAGCCCAGGCCAAAGGCCGCGCCGATCTTGCCGAAGCTCTTGGCACGGTTGTCGTGCGTCGAAATATCGGATGCATAGGCCGACGCCACCGACATGCTGGCCGAGGACATGCCGCCCACTACGCGGCCCAGGAACATCCACGCCAGGTTCGGCGCCCAGGCCGTGGTCAGGAAGTTGAAGCCCATGCCCGCCATCGAATACAACAGCACGGGGCGGCGGCCCACGCGGTCGCTGATCGCGCCCAGCATGGGCATGAAAATGAACTGCATCAGGCCGAAAGTGGCGCCGAGGATGCCGTACCACAGCGTCTGCTCCTCTCGGCTGGAAACGAACTCGCCGACCAGGATGGGCAGCACCGGCACAATCAGCCCGATGCCCAGCATGTCGATGAAGATGCAGACCAGGACGAAGTTCAGATTGCCGGTCGATGCGCTGGCCGCCGGCACGGTTTCGATGCGCTCATCCTTCATTGGCTGGCCCATTCGGCAACGAAAGTGTCGCGAAAATCGTACAGATCCTGCAGGCGCGATTCGCCCAGGCGGCGGCCGGCGGCGGTCTGCATCGTGCCCGGCAAAGTGGCCAGCTTGACATCGATGTGGTCAAGGGAATAAGCCTTGTCGTTTGGGGCGCGGTTCAGTGCCAGCGGGTCTTCCGGGTGGGCGAGGGCGCAGCCCATGCGGCCTGCCGTATAGAACATGCGGGCCAGGCCGACGGCGCCGAGTGCGTCCAGCCGGTCGGCGTCCTGCACGATCTGCGCTTCGATCGTAGTCGGCGTCAGGGCGGCGGAGAAGCTGTGGGTTTCGATGGCGTGCGCCACAGCATCAAGCTTTTCGGCGGGGAAGCCGAGTGCAGACAGCTCGCTTCGGGCCAGCACGGCCGCCTGGCGCGAGGCCAGGTGGCGTTCAGGGTGGTTCTTGGGCAGGTTCACCAGGTCGTGCAGGTAACAGGCCGCGAGGATGACGAGCGAATCCGCCTCGGGGTGGTCTGTCATCAGCTGGCTGGCATTGCGCCATACGCGGTGCAGGTGGTTTGTATCATGGGCGCCATCGTCGCCCGCCGCGGCGGCGGCCAGCGCGAGAAGGCGCGGCTGCCAGCTGCTCAGCAGTTTTTCCATTGTGATTCTTTTCTTCCGGTTTAACGGCGCAATTGTGGCATGAAACCGGCACAAGCTGTATATATCTGGCAAGCTTGAATATTGCTTAAAAGAAAAAAAGTTCGTGCCTATTTTGTTGGTGTCGGGTAACATTATCAGGTCTATTCATAAATGAATTACCTTTCCATTATGTCCACGAACACCCAACCAGCCGAATACCTCGCATTCACCCTGGGCCAGGAAGAATATGGCATCGATATCCAGAAGGTCAGCGAAATCCGCAGCTACGAAACCCCGACCCGCATCGCCAATGCGCCCGATTTCGTGAAAGGCGTGACCAATCTGCGGGGCCTGATCGTGCCTATCGTGGACATGCGTATCCGTTTCAACCTGGGTGAGCCGGAATATGGTCCGTTCACGGTGGTGATCATCCTGAACATCGGCAATCGCGTGGTCGGCATGGTGGTCGATGCCGTGTCCGACGTGACGATCCTGGAGCCGGAGCAGATCAAGCCGGCGCCGGAAATGGGCGGTTCGCTGAATACCGAATACATCACCGGCCTGGGCACGCTGGAAGAGCGCATGCTGATCCTGGTCGATATCGACCGCCTGATGTCCAGCTCTGAAATGGGCCTGATCGAGAAGATGGCGGCGTGAGGCAGACAATGAACAATATCAGTATCGGCAAGCGCCTGGCGCTGGGTTTTTCCGTGATCCTGGCGTTCGCCATGCTGATTACGGCCATCGGCATCTGGCGCCTGGAGCAGGTGGCCGACGCCACGCGCGAGATGATGGAAACGCCGCTGGCGAAGGAACGCATGATCAGCGACTGGTCGAGCAAGATAGATAGCGCTATCCGCCGCACCACGGCGATTGCCCGCAGCAGCGATGCCAGCCTGGCGGCGTATTTCGCCGAAGAGGCGAAAGCGTCCAGCGCGGTTTCGGCGGATCTGCAGAAGAGGATCGGCGAGCTGGTCGAGTCCGATGAAGAGAAAGTCCTGTTCGACAAGGTCATGGAGCTGCGCAAGGTTTATTTGTCTTCGCGTGATGAAGTAGCCAGGCTGAAAGCGGCGGGCGACCTGGATAAGGCGAATGAAGTCTTCGAAAAAGTCTACAAGCCAGGCTCCACGTCTTATCTGGACCAGGTGCAGGCGCTGCTGAAGATGCAGCGCGCACATATCGACGCTATCGCCAGGCACATTGACGAGGTGGCCGCCACCAGCCGCACGCTGCTGCTGACGCTGGCCGCCGTGGTCCTGGCCTTCGGCGCCACCTGCGCCTGGCTGCTTACCACCGGCATCACCGCGCCGCTGCACCAGGCCGTGGAAGCGGCGCGCCGTGTAGCCGCCGGCGACCTGACCGGCCAGATCGAAGCCAGCGGCTCGGATGAAACGGGCCAGCTGCTGCGCGCGCTGAAGGACATGAACCAGGCGCTGCTCAACATCGTGCTGGAAGTCCGCAACGGCACCGATTCCATTGCGACTTCGTCCAGCGAAATCGCGGCCGGCAACCAGGACCTGTCCTCGCGCACCGAACAGCAGGCGGCCTCGCTGGAGGAAACCGCTTCGTCGATGGAAGAACTGACTTCCACCGTGAAACAGAATGCCGACAACGCGCGCCAGGCCAACCAGCTGGCTGATGCGGCCGCTTCGGTGGCGGTGAAGGGCGGCAGCGTGGTGTCCGAAGTGGTGGGCACGATGGAGTCGATCAACGAATCCTCGCGCAAGATCGTGGACATCATCTCGGTCATCGACGGTATCGCATTCCAGACCAATATCCTGGCGCTGAATGCGGCCGTGGAAGCGGCGCGTGCCGGTGAGCAGGGCCGCGGCTTTGCGGTCGTCGCCTCCGAAGTGCGCAACCTGGCGCAGCGCTCGGCTGCGGCGGCCAAGGAAATCAAGGAACTGATCGGCGACTCCGTCGAAAAAGTCAGCCAGGGCAGCAGGCTGGTTGGCGAAGCTGGCAGCACGATGGAGGAAATCGTGGCCAGCGTGCAGCGCGTGACGGACATCATCAGCGAAATCACCGCGGCCAGCGCCGAACAGAGCGTGGGTATCGACGAGGTCTACAAAGCCATCGGCCAGATGGACCAGGTGACGCAGCAGAATGCGGCACTGGTCGAAGAGGCGGCAGCGGCGGCGGAATCGATGCAGCAGCAATCGGTCGGCCTGGCGCAGGTGGTCAGCGTGTTCAATGTTGGCCAGGCGGCGCCTGCCGTTTCCCGCTCCGCGGCTCGCCCGGCGTTGCGCCTGGCGTAAACCTGAAGCAGATGCTGGTGGCAGGCACAGCGTGCCAGCCACCTGATTGGCGCTATAGGTGCTGCATACCAGGTGGCTGGCACATCGTGCCTGCCACCAGCTCTTCCCGGTTTTCGACAGCCCGTTGTGACAACCGGTCCGCCTCCCCGTTACGGTGGCGCGGCACCCAGCGCACATTCACCTGCGCCAGCTGCGCCATCAGCGCACCCACCTTCTCGCGGTGCGCTTCCAGTCCCTTCGCTCCCGATCCCTGCGCCAGCAGCACATCGTGCACCACGACCTGGCTGTCGCCAAACACCAACAGTTCCGGCAGCCGCATCTTCACCGCCATTTCGAGCAGCGCAATCAGCGCGAGATATTCCGCGTCGCCGCTGTTGCCATACCCCGCGCGGCGGCTGATTTCAATGCGTTCGCCTTGCGGACCTTGCAGCAATGCGCCGATGCCGATGCGGCCCGGATTCGGATGGGCCGAGCCGTCGAACCACGCGCGCCACGCGGCAGGCGAGGAGGGGACCTTTTGCAGCGCGAGTTTTTCCGCCCTTGCTTTTTCTGGTTTTGTTGACATGAATTAGTCGATTTGCAACACTGGGGACGCTGTTTCCTAAAAATACTATCAGGGAGATCATCAATGGCTCTGTTTTACCGCATTGCCGGCTTTACCGCGCTGGCTCTGTCGCTGAATACCGCCTACGCGGCGGCATCGCCCAAAGCGCCGAAGAAATACACCATCGAGCAGTTCATGGCCACCACGTCCATCAGCGGCGCCTCGTTCAGCCCCGACGAAAAGCAGATCCTTTTCAACAGCAACGAGAGCGGCATCTTCAACGCTTACACGATTTCCGTCAATGGCGGCAAGCCGGTCGCCATGACGAAATCGACCGTGGACAGCACCTTCGCCGTCGGCTTCTTCCGCAACGATAACCGCATCCTGTTCACGCGCGACCAGGGCGGCAATGAGCAGAACCACCTGTTCGTCCGCGAATCCGATGGCGCCGAAAAAGACCTGACTCCCGGCGACAAGCTGAAAGCCATCTTCTTCGGCTGGACCCAGGACGGCACTGCCTTCTATGTGTTGACCAATGAGCGCAACCCCAAGTACTTCGATCTGTACCGCTACGATGCGAAAGACTACGCGCGCACGATGATTTACCAGAATGACGATGGCATCACGCCATCCGAAATCAGCCGCGACGGCAAGTGGCTGGCGCTGGACAAGCCGAACACCACGTCCGACAGCGATATCTACCTGTACAACCTGGCCACCAAAGAGAAGAAGCACATCACGCAGCACACCGAACCCGCGACATACGAAGCGGCGACCTTCGATCCTGAATCGAAGAAGCTGCTGTTCAAGTCCAACGCCGGCGGCGAATTCACCAGCATCCGCTCCTACGACCTGGCCACCGGCGCCGTCGCCGACGATGAAAAAGCGGACTGGGACCTGACGGGCGCGTGGTACTCGCGCAATGGCCAGTACCGTCTCAGTTCCGTGAACCAGGACGGCAGCACGGTGCTGCGCATCGTCGACGCCAAAACCGGAAAGCCGCTGCCCCTGCCCAAGCTGCCCGGCGGCGAAATGCGCGGCGCCGTGTTCTCGGAGAGCGGCAAGCTGCTGGCCTTCTACATCAATGGCGACCGCTCGCCGAACAATCTCTACGTCTACGACCTGAAGACGAAGAAGGCCAACAAGCTGACCGAAAGCCTGAACAGGGAAATCAACCCGGACGACCTGGTGGACGCGGAAGTCGTGCGCTTCAAGTCCTTCGACGGCACGGTAATCCCGTCCATCTATTACAAGCCGAAGGGCGCTTCGCTCGCCAGCAAGGTGCCGGCCGTGGTATTCGTGCACGGCGGCCCGGGCGGCCAGACCCGCCGCGGCTACAGCGCTCAGATCCAGTACCTGGTGAATAACGGCTATGCGGTCCTGGGCATCAACAACCGCGGCAGCTCCGGCTACGGCAAGAGCTTCCACATGGCGGACGACCGCAAGCACGGCCGCGAACCGCTGTGGGACTGCATCGAAGCGAAGACCTTCCTGGCAAGCCTGGGATATATCGATCCGGACCGCATCGGCATCATGGGCGGCAGCTATGGCGGCTACATGACCTTGTCCGCCATGGCGTTCCGGCCGGAAGCATTCAAGGTCGGCATCGATATCTTCGGCGTCAGCAACTGGATCCGCACGCTGGAATCCATCCCGCCGTACTGGGAAGCGCAGCGCAAGGCCCTGTATGATGAAATCGGCGATCCGGTGAAGGACAAGGAATTCCTGACCGCGACTTCGCCGCTGTTCCATGCCGCGAACATCCGCCGTCCGCTGATGGTCATCCAGGGCAAGAACGATCCGCGCGTGATCAAGCCGGAAAGCGACGAAATCGTGGACGCGGTGAAGAAGAATAACGTGCCGGTCGATTACGTGGTGTTCGATGACGAAGGACATGGCTTCAGCAAGAAGAAGAACCAGGCGGTCGCGAATGCGAAGATGGTTGAATTCCTCGACAAATACCTGAAGGGCAAAGAGTAAAAGAAAAGGCCACCGCAAAGGTGGCCTTGTTTTACCTGTGCCGATTAGCGGCGGTAGGGATTGTCCGGACGGCGGTCGTAGCGGTTCGGCACACCGTCGCCGTCGCGGTCGCGGTCGTAGCGGTTAGGAATGCCGTCGTTGTCACGGTCGCGGTCGTAGCGGTCAGGGATGCCGTCGTGATCGCGGTCGCGGCGACGGTCGTCACGGTAGCGCGGATACTCGTTGTGGTAGTACGGGCGCGGCGCCGGTGCTTCGTAATAGCGCGGAGCGTTGTAGTAGCGCGGCGCATCGTAAGTGGCCCAGCCGCCCTGGCTCAGGCGCCAGCCGTTGTCCACGCGCACCCATTCAGCCGGGTGATAGCGGTAGCCACTGCGTTCCGGCAGCCAGTGACCGCCCACCCACACGTGGTGGTAACCGTCCCAGTTCCAGTAGCCCGGCGCCCAGACATAACCGACGCGCGTCGGCGGCAGGCTTTCAAAGCGTGGCGGCGGTGGAGCGTTCCCGATCACTACCGAAACGCCCACCTGGGCCAACGCCTGGGTTGGCGCTATCGCGGCCAGACCCAGCGTCAAGGCGGCCGCAGCGATGAGTTTCGATTTGATCATGGTTTATCTCCGATAGGTGTTTCGCTGAGTTCACTATAGCAAGCCCGCGATTCCGGAGGTAAGCCTGATTCACAATATTACAAATGGCGGAAAGCATTAACACTTGGCCGTTCAGATTTTCCGCGCCTTGCGTTCCTCTTCCAGCGAAGCTGCCTTCTCGGCAGCGCTGAGGCGTTTTGCACTCACCACTACCACTTGCATACCGGGTGTGGTTGCGATCATCGGCGCCAGCGCGGCGGCCGCGTTGGCCGGCGTGGATTCGTCAACAGCGGTGCTGTCGAGTGCAAAGTTGGCTGCGCATGCCAGGCCCAGTACGACGATGAACAGGGCTTCGAAGTTTTTCAGAACTTTCATTTCTTGTTCCTCTTGCAGTGGTTGCTGGGGCATGGATAGGTTCGTGTTATCCATGTGCACACTGTAACCAACGCTTACATCCGCTGCCATGGCGGTGCGACGAGCCGTTGATTTGGCGTCGTCAATTGCAAAAATCCAGTCCTTTCCAGCGCCCTCCGCTAAGGATCTGCAGAGTACATACCGGGGAGCGATGGCCGTGAAACTGACAGGGAAGACGCCAGCGTTTGCCGCCTGGCGACGCAATTTGCGCCGCTCGCGTAATATGCGCGCCAGTCAGGCGCGTCCGTCGCGCGCGCCCGCGCTGCCGCGCCTGCGTGCCTGGCTGCTGCCGTTCGCCTGTGCAGTGCTGGCGCTCGCAGGCGCTGTGCTGATCGCCGCCCATGCGCGCCGCCTGGCGGATGCGGCCGGCGCAACGCCGCTGTCGCAGGCCGGCCGCCTCGCAGTGGCCGCCTTGCAGCCGGTTCTGCCCGGGGCGATCATTGAGGTCCCCTCCACGCAAGGCGTAACGATGACAGAGCACGAGAACGGCGCGCTGGTGATCGCAAGCGGCATGCAAGCCGCTCCGCCTGTGCGTATCGACCTGTGCACGCAACTGCGCGCCGATGGCCGCCTGACGCCCCTGCGCATAGGCCACCACTTCAGCGACGTCGAACGCTGGCAGGCGGCGGCGCAGGCGCGCGGAGAGCAGGCCACGCTGCATAACGTCCTGCTCGTGCGCGAAGAGCGCCACGTGCCCAGTGTGCTGTTGAGCGGCAGCGCGACGCCCGATATGCCATTGCGTGTGGCCTGGACCAGTGCCGATGTGCCCGCGCGCTGGCTGGGCGATGCCGGCCACGTGGAGCAGGGCGGCCAGGGGCAATTGCTGCGCCAGGGCTGGCTTGCCTGGTCCGGCGCAGCGCTGCGCATTGAACGCCGCGCCAGCGCTGCGTGTCCCAAAGCCGGCGAGCTGGTGGTGCAACTGTTCGAGCCGGCCGCGGCGCTGCCTGGCGCCGATACGCAGCGCGCCCTGCTCACGGTGTTTCCCTCGTCCGGTACGCCCGTCAGCATCCGCCTGCCTGCGGGACGCTACCAGATCCCGTCTTCCATGCCTCCCGCGTTAGAGGACGAAG
Source organism: Pseudoduganella sp. UC29_106 (assembly GCF_044055365.1). NCBI lineage: Bacteria > Pseudomonadati > Pseudomonadota > Betaproteobacteria > Burkholderiales > Oxalobacteraceae > Pseudoduganella > Pseudoduganella sp. UC29_106. Next base: position 2,750,464 of record NZ_CP171977.1, read on the forward strand.
CGCTGTTTAACGCGCTGCAGGCCCACGCACTCGTGCACCTGAGCGCCGAAGGCCTCGCCGAACTTGCGCCGCGCGACCTGTTCCAATGGCAGTCCGCGCCTGCAGGCAGCCGCGCCGCCTCGCTTTCGGCCTGGCGCGACGTGCGTGATGATGCGGCTACCCGCGCGCTTCTCAAGCGCGTTTACCAGCAAGCCGACGGCGCTTACGTCCGCCAGCAAATCGACATCTTCAACAGTGAGCGTCGCCTGCTGGCATGGCGCCTGCGCACTTCCGATAGCGCCGCGGTAGTCACGGTGGCTGCGGATGGCTGGATGCCGGAGACTTCGCGCCTGATGCCGGCGTCCGCGGCGCGCCTGTTCGATGACATGCCGACCGGCTGGCAGCCGTGGACCCGGGCGGGCAACCTGTCCACGGGCCGGGCGACGGTCGCGATCACATTGCCCCAGCCGGCCACCGGGCGCGAAACTGTCGAACTCCTGCTGGCCGGGCGTGTACTCGGTGGCGTAACGGGCGCGCGCTCGAGCAGCGAAGCCGCCTGCACCGGCCACGCTTGCGCAACGCCGGCGGATGTCCAGCGCCTTACGCTGCGCCCCAACACTGGCGTCACACAAGTCATCCTGCAGGCCGCTCCGCTCGATATCGCAACGGCCGCCCATCCCGGCGACGAGCAATACCGTCACCTGCGCGTGGCCGCCGGCCAGCTGCAGTGGCATACGTTGGCCAGGCAAGCGGAGATGGGCGGGGCACGCGCCGCGAGCGCCACGGCAGCCGTGCGCCTGGAAGACCGCAACGGCGCCGCGCTGTGGGCCGACGGCGTCACGCTGCCTGCCGCGCGCGACGCAGGCCTGGCGACCTTGCTGGGCGCTGGCCCCGGTCACGCCGCCAGCATCTCCGGCATGCTCGCCCGCGCTGCTGCCGGCGGCGCAAGCAGCGCGAAACTGACCCTGGACCTGGCGCTGCAATCAGCCGCCCAGGCCATCCTCGATTGCCTGGGCCTGCATCACGGCCGCTGGGATGGAAAACAATGTCACGGCGGCGAGACGCCGCCGCCCGGCCGCCGCGCCGGCTTCATCCTGCTGGATGCCGACACGGGCGACATCCTCGCCGAGGCCGGCAGCGGCACAGTGCCGGTTGGCCCGGAAAACTGGCCCGAAGCGCGCGACTTTGACCGCAGCAATCCGGCACGCAGCGCACTGCGGCTGCCGGCCCTGCAGCATGACGGCGGCGCCAACAACAGCCCGGGCTCAACCTTCAAGATCATCAGCGCCCTGGGGCTGGAGCGCGCCGCGCAGGCCGATCCGCAACTGAACGAGCTGCTGGGCGGAATGCCGCTTAATGCGATCAATGCGATGGCCGGCCAGCGCGGTTTCGCTTTCCGCACCGGCGCCGCCATTTATCCGCTCACGCCGCGCCAGGCGCACATCACGAACTACCGCGAACAAAGCATCGAACGCCGTGCCCAGGATGGCCGCCTCGGCCTGCCGCAAGCGCTGACCTATAGCCTGAACACCTGGTTTGCGTGGTCCGGCGAATTGAGCGACCGCAGCCTGTTCGGCCGTGCGCAAGGCGGCGCGCCTGACCTGCAGCCGCTGGAAGCGGGAGCACTCGACAGGACGCGCCCCATCGTTGCCGCCGCCCGCCAGCTGGGATTCGAACAGCCGCTAAGACTGGACGGCGGCCTGCTGCCGACGGACTTCGCATGGAGCAGCTATGATGCCTTGCAGGCCACCCCGGCGCACATGGACCCGGTCCACACCCGCCACGAACTGCGCCAGATGTCCATCGGCCTGCGCATGCAGGCTACCCCGCTGCAAATGGCGCTGGCTTCCGCCGCGATAGGGCGCGGCACGACGCTGCAACCGCGCATGCTGCTGTCCCTGAACGGCAGGCCGGCCACGGTGCAGGAAGGGCAGCCGCTGGGCGTGCGCCTGGACCGCATCCGCGCCGGCATGAAGGGCGTGGTCGACAGCGGCACCGCGGCAGTAGCCTTCAGCGGCAAGGAGATGGCGCCGCTGCGCCGCGGCTTGTACGGCAAGACCGGCACCGCGCCCGTTACGGACGACCATTCGACCGTCTGGTTCACCGGCTGGCTGGAGCCCGATACCCTGCCAGGACGCCCGCAGCGACTGGCATTCGCCGCCTTCGTCAGCCATTCGCAAGGCAGCGGTGGCGAGCATGCGGCGCCGGTGGTGGCGGCCATATTGTCCGCCATGGCCGCGCAGAACACTGAACAGAAGGGGAAATAGGGTGGTCCAGCGGCTATTGTTGAGTAAGCTCCTGTGCGAAGATAGGCGTGTACGCAATTTTTCGACAGGAAGGTATGCGGCTGCCAGGAACCCGCTATCAGGAACACGGTTGGGAACACGTGCGCAAGCTGCTGGGCGCCTGCTCGCTCGAGGCGTTCCAGCAATGCGATCTGCACCAGGCGCTCGATAGCGGGCGCCACGCCGATTTGCTGGACTCGTACACGGACGCGATGGTGCACGCCTTGCGTCCCATGGCGCGCCGCCTGCGTGGCGAGGCGGCCGGCAACAGCTATGGGGACAGCGTGGCCGAACTGTCGCTGGCCCTGTTGTTCGAGCTGCAGGCGCAGCCCTCGTTCTGGGGCGGGTTCATGTCGGCCGTGGCGGCCGAGCATGCGCGCTGCGGCGCCTTCTGGTCGACGGAAGCGGGCGACGGCATGCTGCGCAAGAAGGTCAACGATATGTTTGTCGTCCTGCGCGACAAGGTCGATTCGGACAATTACCAGGCTGCCACAGGCCGCGATTGCTCGCCCAATAGGATCTACACCTACCGCATGCTGGACACGGCGTATCGCGAAATCGAGCACCTGTTTGCAAACTGGGAGCGCAACGCAGAGCAGGTGGGCGCGATTCTCGGCCGTGAACTGGCCGGCTATCCGATCGAAGTACGGCAGATGGCGTCCATCAGCGGCTGCCGGGCAGAGTGGATCATCCGCTGGAGCGAGACGCTGGAGCGGTTCAGCCGTGCTCCGGGCCCTCTGCATACGAAGTCAAAGCGCTTCGCGAGCCTGAAGAATAGTCCTGACAAGATTGCCGAAATGCTCACGGAAATCGGCGATTACGAGGAACTGTCGTCCAACCAGGATTGCGACTGGCAGCAGGATGCGGAGGACGCCAGCCTGTGGCTGGAGGATTATTGGCGCGTGGTGGAGGATTCAAAAGAGGAAGTTTCTCCTTCCCTCAGCTATGATAAGCCGCAGCAGGACGCACTGCTCCTGCTGCAGGGCGAGCCGCTGGCCGTACGGCTGGCGGTGTTCCAGAAGCTGCTGGGTCCAGCGGACGACAGCTACCCCGATGAGTGGCTGGACGCGGCTACCGGCGAGCTGCCGGCCATGCAGCAATTGGCCGCGATGGGCGGCATGTCCGTGCCCACGCTGCGCAAGCGGCGCAATGAGACGATAGACAGGTTGTACGGGAGAGGGAAGTGAAATCGACAACGGCGGAGCGGAAACTGCAGGAGCGTCTGTTGCTGGCGCGCGAAGTGCCGGGCGATCGCCTGATGCTGTCCGACGGCGTGCTGCTGGCGGCGCTGGAGGGCAGCCGTGCGCTCGACGCGGCGCAGCTGGCGGCGCTGCAGGCGTCCCCGCTGACGCTGAAACGCTTCCGCCATCTGGCGCTGGAGCGGCGGCGGGCCGAGGCCCCTGCCGGCACCTTGCCCTGGCGCGGCAGCGCGGGCATGCTGCGCGCCGCGTCCACCGCTGTGGCGCTGGATGGCCTGGTGACGGACGACGGCTGCTGGAGCCTGCACTTCCTGCCCGAAGGCGATGGCTGGCAGGTGATCCTGAAGCTGGAGGCGAAAGCGGAATTTGCCGCGCAGCTGATGCGCGAGCGGCCCTTGCTGCGCGTGCTGGACGGGCAGGGCGCTGTCGTGCTGCAGGGCCGTCTCGATGCGGATGGCGAATGCGAGCGCCCCTGGCCCTTCGATGCCGCACCCTTCGATCACTTCCAGCGTTACGGCGCGCGCTTCGCCGTTGCGCCGGCGGGCCGCTGAACCATGGCACTGTTCAAGCGCTTGCGTTCGCGGGACAAGGCTTCGGCCCCGGTCCCGGCCCCGGACCTCGCGAGGCTCGGCGGCGAAGTGCTGGCGCTGCAGCTGAAATCCGGCGACGCCGTGCCGCCAGTCTGCACGGCTGTGGTGGTAGCCGAGTCCGGCCAGACGCGGCGCGCGGCCTCCTTCGGCGCTGCGCGCGTGCACCTGGGGCCTGGCGAGGTCGCATGGTGCTTCCATCCGGGCCCTTATGCGCTGGCTTTGCTGCCGTTTGCTGCCGCCGCCGAGGCGGGGCTGCGCGTGGAGTTTGTTGTCGATGCCGGCGATCCCCGCGTGGCGCAGCAGCGCTTCGATCTTTACTTGGCCAGCGAGCTTGCGCGCGACCTGGGTGCGCTGACGGTTGCTTCCTTTGCCGCCGCGGCGCAGTCGGCGCTGCAAAATGCGCTGGCAGAAGGGATGCTCGACCTGCCGCCTTGCACTTCCATTGAGGAGTGGCACGCCTTCCGCGCCGGGCTCAATGAACTGCTCTACACGCGCTTCGGCGTGACTGTGGAGGATTGCTATCCCATCGACCTGCACCCCGTCGCGGATCTCGCCGCCACACTGCGTGCCCGCGGCGCCGCCCCGGCTTCGCTGTCGCTCCTGCCGCCATCGCCCGCGGATTCGGCCGCCGCGCCCACTGCGCCGCTCGACGCAGCACGTCCTGCTGCCGCTTCCGCCGAGCCGCCTCGGGCCGCGTCCGCTGCGCCATCGGCGCCGGCTACGACGGCCAGCCCCGCGCTGACGGCCGGCACTGCGGACGCCGGCGGGCTCGCGCCGATTTATGCGGACGCGCCGCCCGCAAGCCCTGCGAGCCCGCTTGCGGCGCGCGCCGTCGAGGACGCGGCGCGGGAAGACGCGCGTGCGCTGCGCCGCCTGTTCCTCGAGCTCCCGGCGCTCAGCGCGGCGCTGCGCATGGTCACGCCGCCGTCCAGCGCCTTCGCCCGGCAGCAGGACCTGCTGCAGCGGCTTGCTCTGGCCGCGCTGGACGTAAACACCATGCCCGCGCTGGAGTTGGCAGCGCCCGGCTGTAAGTTGCCGAAACGCCTGCAGGAGCACAGGAGCTTCCATGCCACCCAGGCGGCGATGGCACTGGACAACGCCTGGGCCTTGCTGGCCCGCCTGAAACTGGCGAGCCCGGAGGACATCGTCCAGTTGTTTGACGAAGCCGACCGCCTCATCGCCAATCTTGAGTTCGCGCTGGCAGAACGCCGCGCCGTCCCGGCTGCTGGCGCGGTGACGGGGGAAGCCGAGCGGCGCGAACCTACGTTGGGGAGCCCCGGAATATGAGCCCGCTGACCCCGCCCGTCCACCCACCGCCGAGTGCCGCACCGTGCTCGCCGACGGCCGCGTGGCCACGATCACGGCCACGCGCCGTCCGCGCGCCAACCGGGCCGAGGTGAAATGCGTGGTGCCCAATGCGCCCCAGCTGAGCGAAATCATGCAAGACATCGTCCGTCTGGCGCGCCTGACGGAAGCGCGGCTCGACAGCCGTGACCAGGTCGTGCTGAGCATGGACCTGACCCCGTCTGCCGATGAGCGCCAGTGGGAGCTGGCCGCCGTGCTGGCCGACCGCGCCGTGCGCGGCGCCTGGCTGCCGGACGCGGTGCCAATCGTGGCGATGGGGTGGTCGGATAATTGGCACCTGGCCCAGGTCAGCGGCGGCGAGGCCGCAACCGCGCTGGCGGCAACGGCACTGGACGATGCGCGCTTCAGCATGGCGGACAACCTACTGCTCGGCGGCGAAGCGCCTGCCGGGCAAGCCATCGATGCCCAATACCTGGCCCACCTCGGCGCGCTGACCGGCCACGCCGACCCGGGCGCTGCCGTCTCCAGTGCGCGCGCCTGGTTCCCCCTGCACAGCGGCGGCATCAACGATGCGCTGGCCTGGGTCGAAGTCAGCGTCACGCCGATTGAAAACCCGTCCGAAGACGAAGAACAGACCATTGCCGTACCGGGCCTCGACCTGACCGCGCAGCTGGCGGTGCGGCAAGTGCTGGCCGCAGCAAGGCACTTCGACGGCAAGGCGCTCGGCCGCTGGAAAACGGTGGTGCGCTTCGCCCAGCCGCGCTTCCAGGGCGAATCCTACCAACTGGCGCTGGTGATGGCTGACCGCCTGGCAAGGGGGCGCGAATTCGTGCCGCGCGGGCGCGTGATCGCCACCGGCAGCTCAACAGCATGGCACGCCGGCCGCGTCGAATCGGTGGAGGGACGCCAGCCGAAGCTGGAGTTGATATTGAAACAAGCGGGGCCTGGCGACCGCGTGCTGCTGCCGCATGCCTGGCAGGATGCTCTGGGCCCGGATTACCAGCCCGCGCTGCGCGCAAAAGGCGCATCGCTGGCCTGCGTGGAGCGGATTGGACTGATCTGAAACGTGCGCAAGACGATAGCGGGTGCCCCTGATAAAATCCAGAGGCAGCCCATTTGAACGGTAATAACAAGGAGTCTGACAAAATGTTCAAGATGTTTGGTTTTGGCGGCGTGCAGTGCCCGCGATGCGGACACCGTAACGGCGACTCGTCAGGCTATTGCAATCAATGCGGCCTGACGCTGGGCGCCCCGCGCAGCGAACCCGTGCTGAGCGAGAACCGCTGGATCCCCGCGAGCGACGAGCTGGCGGTCTATTTCGGCGTACGCCAGCTGACCGGCATCTTCACCAAGACCCTGCGCGTGCCCGCGACAACGCGTGCTTACATCCTGCAAGGCGATCAGGCCACCGAAGTGCCGCAGGGCGAATACGAGCTGGAAGGCTTCTTCTATCGCCTGAACAACCTGCTGCGCGACCAGCACGCCGAAATTCTGATCACGCGCACCACGCCGCTGCCCGTTGAATTCAGTTTCAGCGACCTGCACACGTCCGAGTTCCTGAAAGTCTCTGCGCGCTTCAGTGTCGGCATCAAGGTTGAAAGCGTGCCGGCTTTCGCGCAGCACTTCATGACGGTGCCTGGCGCCGTCACCACGCTGAACCTGCATGAGCTGCTGGCGCCTTCCGTGCGCCAGATTGCGGCGGAATTCATCGGCGGCCGCTCCATGCGCGATATGAGTACCAACAATACGCTGCGCGAGCAGCTGAACGAACGTCTGCAAGCATCGCTGAAGCAGCGCCTCGCCGAATTCGGCCTGGCCGCCGTGCAGGTGGGCACGCTGGCGCTGCGCCACGACAAGTTCGACGACAACCGCGAACGCCTCGGCAGCCTGTGGCTGGTGGCGGACGAGCGCCACATCCAGCTGGAACACGTGAAGCAGCTGGACCAGCTGTACGACGAAGAGGAATGGCAGGCCATCTGGCGTGAAGAGCAGAAGATGCGCAGCGACTATCGCCGCGCCGAGCTGCGCCAGGATGCCAGCGTGGAAAAGGCCGAACTGGCGCTGCAGGAGGCCGAGCGCATCCAGGCCATCCGCGCCCGTGAAATCGACCTGTATGGACGTATCATCGAATCGAAGACGCGCAAGCAGGCATTCGAACGGGGTGCAGGCGCTATCCTGACCGAGCTTGAACACGAGCTGGCGAAGAAGAAAACGCAGCAGGCCGGTGAAGCGGCGGAATGGGACCATGTGCGCCAGCTGGCCCAGATCAAGATGCGCACCGAACTGGAGGTGGCGCAGCAGTCGGTGATGGAAGAGCGGGCGCTGGCTCGCCAGCGCTTCTCGCACCAGCTGCACATGCAGCAGATCCAGAACCGCGTCCAGCAGGCGCTGGCGATCGAGGATGAATCCTACCGCCGCACCCAGATCAACCTGCTGCGCAAGGCGGAAATCGACGCAAAGCAGCGCGAGCAGGAGATCGAAGCCGAGCATCACCGGGCGCGCTTCCAGGGCGTGGCGCTGACCAACGCCGCCCGCCAGCGCGAGGCCGAACGTGTGCAGGAGTGGGAAGAGGCGCAATTCCTGGCCCGCAAGCGTGAACTGGCGCGCGGCGAGGACGTGAAGGACGCGGGCGGCCAGGTGCATGTCGCGGAAATCACTGCCAGGCTGGAGGACCTGAAGCGCGCGGGCGCCAGTGCCGAATCGATCGCCCAGTACGAAAAGCTGCTGCGCACCATCGAGGCGGACGGCATCCAGCAGCGCCAGACGGTGCAGATCGAAGAACAGCGCCTGGCGCTGAAGCTGCGCGACCAGGAAGCTCAGTGGCAGCAGGCCCTGAAGAAAATGGAAGTGGAGCGCGAGGAGCGCTTCAACCGCTGGAAAATCGAATACGACAGCATGGCCGCCCAGCAGAATCATGCCTCCGAACTGGCGCGCATCGATATCGAGCGCATCGAAGCCATCGGCCGCATGAGCGACACGGCCAAGATCGCGCTGGCGTCCACGCCGAACGCGGAAGCGCTGGCCCAGCTGATGCGCATGCAGGCGCAGGCCCAGATGAGCCCCGAGCAGTTGCAGGCGCTGGCCGGCGTGGTGGCGGCGGAGAACAGCATCAGCCCCGCCGATGCCTTGCGCATGGCGCAGCAGCAGGTGCAGGACGAGCGCGCCTACCGCGACACCCTGGGCGACAAGGATCGCCTGCATCAATTGGATCTGCTCAGGCAGCACGAAGGCGGCACCGTCCATCATCACCACGCCGCAGCAGCGGCAGCGCCGCAACCGCGCCGCTGCGCCAACGGCCATGTGGTGAGCGCCGACGCGCGTTTCTGCCCTGAGTGCGGCGTGCCGCTGCAGCCCTGAAGGAAGCGATGCAGACAGCACGAGACAAGATCCGCGAACTGCGCGCCCTTTATGAAGACGGCTTACTGAGCCAGCAGGAGTTCGACCGGCGCAAGAACGCGATCCTGGATGCCGAATATGCCCCGCCGGGCGGGTCGGCCGCGCCCGTGCCGCAGCGCCAGGGCACGGAGCTGGGCCTGATGGCAAGCCAGGAAATCGGGCCGCCCAACCGCCGCTACCGGCTGGAACGCCTGATCGGAATGGGCGGCATGGGGCAGGTATGGCAGGCCACGGACCTGGCCACCCACGCGGAACTGGGCCACAGCGAACTGGTGGCGCTGAAGATCCTGCCGCCGCAACTGACGCAAAGCCCGGCCCACGCGAAACTGCTGATCGAGGAAGCGACACAGGCGCGCCGCCTGGCGCACGACAATATCGTGCGCGTCTACGAATGGGCGCAGGACCCGGCCACCGCCTGCTATTTCATCATCATGGAATGCCTGGAGGGCCAGGACCTCGATGCCTGGCTGGCCGAACATGGCAAGGCCACTGTGGAGCAGGTGGAACAGATGCTGCGTCCCGTCGCCCATGCGCTGCAATATGCCTGGGACAAGCACCGCCTGGTGCACCGCGACCTCAAGCCCGGCAATGTGTTCCTGACCAGCCAGGGCGAGATCAAGCTGCTGGACTTCGGCATCGCCTCGCGCGTGCGCAATGCCGGCAGCACGCTGGGGCTGGATACGCCGAACGCCGGCACCGCCGGCTATCGTGCGCCGGAAGCGGGCACCCACCAGGGGGCGCCGCGCCCGCAGCTGGACGTGTACGCCGTGGCCGTCATGATTTACCAGTTGCTGGAAGGCGCGCTGCCTTTCGGCGAGCAGCGCGCACCCGCCGTGCAGCCGGCCAGACCGGCCGCGCTCAATGAGGCGCAGTGGGCTGTGCTGCAGCGCGGCTTCGCGCAGGATGCCAGCGCGCGTCCGCCCAGCGTGGAGGCGCTGCTGGACGCGCTGCGCAGTGCGGCCGGACCTTCGAAGGAAGAACTGGCGGCGCGCGCGGCGGAGGAAATGGAAAGGGCGGTGCAGGAACAGGAACAGGCGCGTGAAGCCGATCTCCAGCGCCAGGCCGCAGCCGAACGCCAGCGCCAGGAAGAGTTGCAGCATCAGCTCGCGCTGGCCGAACAGCGCCGGCAGCAGGCGCAGACGGCCGCCATCGAAAAGGCAAGGCAGGAGCAATTGCGGCGCGAGCTGGAAAAACAGCGCAAGAAAGAAGCAGAGGAAGCTGCCCGTGCGCGCAAGGAAAACCTGCGCCAGCAGCTGATCGCGCGGCGCGAAGCCGATGCGCTGAAGGCGCGCCAGGCCGAGGAGGAGCGCCAGCGCAAACTGGCCCAGTTGAAGGCGGAAGCGGCCTACCGGCTGGAACAGGATCGCCACCGCAAGGTGGAAGCGGCGCGCAAGTCGGCCGAACTGGCGGCGCTGGCGGCCAGCCCGGTGCCGGATGCGAACGGCGTACTGCGCGACCGCTTTCAGGACGGCACGGGCGTGGGTCCGGACCTGGTGCTGATCCCGACGGGCCGCTTCCAGATGGGTTCGACCGAGTACGAGCACTCGATCGCCATCAAGGCCGGTTCGCAGCGCTCCATGCTGGACAAGGAATTGCCCGCCCACTGGGTTGGCATCGAGCGCTCGTTTGCGCTGGGCCGGTATCCAGTCACGGTACGCGAGTGGCGCCAGTTCGTGCGCGCCACCGGCTGGGAATCGAAGCTGGACGTGAGCTGGGGCGATCCCGGCTTCAAGCAGTCGGACGACCATCCGGTCGTTTGCGTGAGCTGGGACGATGCGCAGCTTTACGTCCAGTGGCTCTCTCGAAAAAACGGGCCAGCTGTACCGCCTGCCGTCCGAGGCCGAGTGGGAATATGCCTGCCGCGCCGGCACCCACACGGCGTTCAGCTTCGGCGACGACATCAGCACCGAGCACGCCAATTACGACGGCCAGTTCACCTACAACCACGGTGTGCGCGGCGAATTCCGAGGCGGCACAACGGCCGTCAACACCTTCCAGCCCAATCCCTGGGGCCTGTTCGACATGCACGGCAATGTCTGGGAATGGGTACAGGACGTGGTTCACGAAAACTATGTGGGTGCGCCGGCCGACGGCAGCGCCTGGGAGGAGGGCGGCGACCGGGCGCGCCGCGTGCTGCGCGGCGGAGCATGGCTCTACCAGCCGCGCTACCTGCGTTCGGCGCTGCGCAACGGCTATTCGGCGGTGCTGGCCAATGATATCGTCGGTTTCAGGGTGGCCCGTAAGCTTGCATAATCCTGTACAGTCCTATAAAAAGGTGTACATTGCCGTATATCTTTTTTGACAAGCAGGAACACAAATCATGACCATCAAAGTAGTTCGCGACCAGTCGCTGCCGATGCGGCACATTCTCCACGTGCGCAATCACATCGTGTCGGTGGACGGCACGCTGCCGGAAGGCGGCAACGACGCCGGCCCGAGCCCGCACGACCTGTACGACGCCGCCGTCAGCGCCTGCAAGGCCCTGACCGTGGTGTGGTACGCGAAGCGCAAGAACATTCCCGTGGAAGATGTGCAGGTGACGACCGAGCGTGACGACAGCGAGGAGCGCAAGGGCGTCTACCGCCTGGCGGCCACGCTGCATGTGAGCGGCCCGCTGACCGGCGAGCAGCGTGAGGAATTGCTGGCCGTCGCGCAGAAGTGCCCCGTGCACAAGCTGATGACGGCCGTGACCACTGAAATCACTACCGTACTGGGGCAGTCCGAATGAATATCGCACAAATCATCAAAGGCCATGAGCGGGACCTGGGCGGCGGCTTCGTCGTGCGCCGTTTCCTGCCGGCGGCCATCAAGCAGGCCGTCGGGCCTTTCATCTTCTTCGACCATTTCGGCCCAATCGATGTGGCGCCGGATGCGGACCATGACGTGCGGCCTCACCCGCACATCGGCCTGGCCACGGTGACCTATCTGTTCGAAGGCGCCATGGAGCACCGCGACAGCCTGGGCACCCTGCAGCGCATCGAACCGGGCGCCATCAACTGGATGACCGCGGGCCGAGGCATTGTGCACTCGGAGCGCACGCCGAAGGACCTGAAGGGCACGCCGCACCGCACGCACGGCCTGCAGTTGTGGGCCGCGCTGCCCAAGGCGCATGAGGAGGACGAGCCGGGCTTCTGCCACACGGGCGCCGAGGAAATCCCATCCAAGACCATCGAAGGCGCGGAAGTGCGCGTGATGATCGGCACCGCTTTCGGCATGACTTCGCCGGTGCAGACCTATAGCGAAACCCTGTATATCGACGTGAAGCTGCGCGCAGGACAGGGGCTGGCCTTGACCGGCCTGCCGCAGGAAGCGGCGATTTATCCGGTCAGCGGCACGATCGAGATCGATGGCGCGCCGGTGGCGTTGCAAACCATGGCGCTGCTGGATACCGCCACCTCGCAGCGCGTGCAGGCGACCAGCGATGCGCAATTCGTGATCATCGGAGGCGAGCCGCTGGATGGGCACCGCTACCTGTTCTGGAACTTCGTTTCGTCCAGCAAGGAGCGCCTGAAGCAGGCGGCGGACGATTGGGAAGCGCAGCGCTTCCCCAAAGTGCCGCACGAAACGGAATTCATCCCGCTGCCTAAGAAACCCTCGGGTCTATAAGCCGGTAGCGATCCAGAAAGCGCTGGACGGGGACGCGGCGGATCGCTTCCGCCACCACGTCCAGCGCGAGGTCGTCCAGCTTTTTGAAGCGCAGGCAGGATTTGCCCATGTCCAGCTTCTTGCCGGTCTGCGTCCACGCCGCGCGGAACCAGCGCGCGTCCTCGGTTTCATCGCCTGCACCGGGACCCCAGTAAAGCCCCATCAGGTACAGCGACATATAGTTCTTCTGCGAGGCCAGGCCTGCGAAGGGCAAGGGCAGTTTCGGGTCGCAGTGGTAGCCGGCCGGGAAAACGCTGTGCGGCACGGCGTAGCCGATCATCCCGTACTGCATGGCTTCCGCATATTGCGGATCGAGATTGGCGAGGATGACTTCCCGTACGGCGGAAATGGCGGCGCGGCGCTCTTCGGGAAGAGCCGCCAGGTATTCTTCAACGGTGGCGGCTTTCGATTGCATCTCAGGCGGTCTGCATGGCGGAGACGGTGCTGTGCAGGTCCGTGCCGCCGGTGCGGATGATCCAGCATTCCGGATAGGGATCGCTGGCGAAGCGGGTGTGCGGCGGAATGCGGCTCAGTTTTTCCTGTACCGGAGTGGGCGCCAGCGCGGTTTCCTTGCCGCTCAGCTGGTCCAGGTGCCAGAAACCGCCATTGTGATGCATCAGTACCGGCATGGCGGCGGCTGCGGGCGAGGCACCGTAGCGCGGCAGCGGATAGCCGGGATGGGTGTCCGGCTGCAGGATCACGAAGCATTCGGCGCGCGCGCCTTCGTCGATGCGGTGCAGGATCACGCCGTGCGGCATGATGGCTGATACCGTCAGTACCACGACGCCCTTGATACTGGCCGTCAGTTCAATCTTCATCCCAACGCGCAGCGGCACCGGCTTGTGCTTGCCGGGCCAGACGCCGTCCAGCAGCAGCCCATAGCGGGACACATCCTCGATTTCGAAGCCATGCACGGCGCGGCGGATCACGGCGTGGCGGCCGGAAAGGCGGCGCGTGAGCCCGGCCGTATCCTGCCCGTCCGGTGTGTAATGGGCGAGCAGAACGTCCGATTCCGGATCTACCAGCTCGAATCGCCCGAGCACGCACTCTTCCGCCGCGAACAGCCGGATATGGCGGTGCATGCCGGCTTCCGGCGCGGCGTTGATGAAGCTTGCGGCGCGGCTCGGATGCGGGTGGGCGGGAGCGGTGCGCGGCAGGTCGATCTCGATCAGGTCTTCGTCCCAGGCGATGGTGGAGAAGCCCAGGTCCACTTTGCCCTGCGGTGCGCCGAGGTCGAGATGGGCGATGCCGGCGTTGCGCGCGGTGACGTCGATGTCCATGCTGTTGCCGCCCTGGGCGGAAACTCGGGCGATCGAGGCGTCATCGGCCATCACGCGGACATTCTTGTGCGTGCTGAGGAAGGTGCGGTGGATTTCGGTCAGTGTGGCGTCCGCACGCGGCACCAGGATGACAAAAGTGCATTCCCACTTGCGCGCCGCCTGGCCGGCCTCCTGGCTCAGGACTTCGGCATTGATCTGGTACTGGCCATGTTCCTTGCCGCGCGATGAAAATTCGACAAATACCGGACGCCATTCGCCGTGCACGGAGCGCACGAATTGCTGGCGCAGGGCGCCGTTTGGAATCAGTTCGGATTGCAGGCGGATCGCCAGCTGCGGCGCGCAATCCTCGGGCATGCCGCGCAATTCCATTTTCAGCGTCTGGCGGCCGCCGGCTGCGCGCGGATCGAAGCCGCTGATATGAAGCTGGGGCCGGACGCGGATGCCGCCGCCGTATTGCACCGGCAGCGATGGCTGCGGACCGGTGCGCGCATTGCGCATCGCATTCAGCATTTCGAAGCTGTCTGGCGCCGGATCGGCGGGCGGCTGGATGGCAGGCTGGCTATGTCCGCCCGTGCACGTACTCTCCCCTGGCATGACCCAGAAGGTGCAATGTGGATGATCGGGATGAGAGCACTTATTCATGGGTAGACACGCAGGACATACCGAGACTGTACGCGTTTTACCCCGGCCTTGGCAACACGCCAGAAGCCCGATCAGGATGGTTTTTACCCCGGTATTCCGGGCGCATCAATTACGCAACGTTTTGATAACAAAAATGTACTTTAACTATTCATATTTTCTGCGTAACCACAGGCTGCTCGCCCAGCCGGTTTGTTCGCGTCCATCCGCTTCGGCCTTGATCTGCCACCAGTCGCCGCGGCGTTTGCCGGTCGGCGTGACCATGGCGCCGGCGGGCACGGTGGCCAGGCGTTCGGCACTGGTGCTCGGGTCGGCGCGCAGGTTCAGGGCGCGGTGCACGCGGAAGGGCTGGGCGGGAATCTCTGCGCTTGCGCCTATGCCTACGCCTGCGCTGACCGGCGCCGCCCTGGCGAGTGCGTTGGCGGAGACGGGCGTGCCGAAAGCGTGCATCAGCAGCGCGCCAAGCGCCCAAGTGCCGCCCACCAGGACCGCCAGCCCGCGCGCGGTGGGGCGCCGCCACCAGGCGCGCGGCGTGAGGTAGGAGGCCAGGACCAGGGTCATGGCCAGGCCCGCGCCGTATGCGGCCAGGTGGTAGGCGGTGAGGTTCATGGTCATTCAGGCATCAAAGCGCAGCACATAGTGGCCGGCCACGACATGGTGCCCGGGCGGGATGGTGAAAGCCTGGTCTGCAATGGCGGCGACGAACTGCAGTTGCTCGTTCAGGTGGTACAGCGCCTGCGTGGGCGACTGGCGGATCAGCTGCAGGCCGTCCGCAGTCGCTTCGAAGGAGAAGGCGTTGCGGGAGAGACCGATGCGGTCAGGGCTGGACGGCGCTGCCCCCGCCGCGGCAGCCTGCGTCGTCGTCAGCATCCACGGCGCGTCCAGTGGACGCAGTACGGCGCTGGGCGCGATGCTGCGTCCAAAGTCCGTGCGCGCGCCGGCGGCGAGCGGCAGACTGCATGCCTCCGCCAGCGTAAGCAGCGCGCAGTAGCGCTCTGCCATCTCCGCCGGCACTGGCTGCAGGCGCA
The DNA here is from genome assembly GCF_044055365.1 of Pseudoduganella sp. UC29_106. Taxonomy (NCBI): domain Bacteria; kingdom Pseudomonadati; phylum Pseudomonadota; class Betaproteobacteria; order Burkholderiales; family Oxalobacteraceae; genus Pseudoduganella; species Pseudoduganella sp. UC29_106. The sequence goes on from NZ_CP171977.1 coordinate 2,765,810, forward strand.
GGGTACGCGCACCCGTCGGGGAGAAATTGGCGGGCGCCGTGACACGCTGGCGCCCCGCATCGGTAATGGCTATGAGCTCATCGGCGTCCGTCGCGACCAGGGTGATGGCGCGGTCGGCGGCGGGGTTACGGGCGATGGCCAGGGTCGGCGTGAACGGGATTTCCAGGGAAATGGCGCCGGTGTCGCGGTAGCGGCTCAGGCGGGGCAGGGCCAGCGCGGCCAGCGTGAGGCGCTGCAATGCGCCTGGGGCGAAGGTGGCGTCGCTTTCGCCTGGGCGGGCCAGCAAGGCGGCCGGCGACGGCGCTGCGGCCGGGACGGCGGTCACTTCGCCGGTATCATCGCCGGCAGCCGCCGCGCGGCGCTGCCAGACCGCCGGACGGCTTTCCGCAGGCGCTGGCGGCACCGGCGCCGGCCGCGCGCTGCGTGCTGCAGCCGACGGAGTCGGCGTTCCGGCCGCGCGCGTAATCTTCAGCAGCAGCCGTTCGCTGCCGCCCATCCTGGAACGGATGGCATAGGCGCCCAGGCTGGCGTCGAACGAGCAGTCGAAAGCTTCCTTGGGCCGCACCTGCACTACGGGTTCGCTATCCGGTCCGTCATTGACCAGCAGGATCGCCCCATCGCCGGCAAACGGCCATCCCGGCGCAAGCACGCTGGCGACAGCCTCCTGTCCGCCGATCAGCGCCAGGCGCTGGTTGGGGTAGACAGCACAAACCGGCTTCCACACGGCGCTGTCGCGCGACACGCTGACGTTGAACAGCGCCTTCTCTTCGGGCGAAGGCACATACACGGCATGCCCGAAGCAGATCTGGATTTCGCCCGGCGCCAGGTCTTCGGCGCCGGTCACGCCATAGCGCACCTGGTCGCTGCCGAGCAGGTCGCCGAAGTCTTTCTGGTGCAGGGCCGCCAGCGTTTCGGCCAGTTCGCGCACACGGTTGCCGCGGGTAAGGTGGTAATCGTCATCCACGTCTTCCTGCGGCAGGCGCAGGGTGACATGGGAAAAGCAGCGGGTGGCGGCGTGCCCGCGCTGCTCGCGCGGGCTGCGCTCGAGCAGGTCACGCAGCAGGGGACGGCGCGAGAACAGCGAAAAGCCCGGCGACTGCCAGATGGCTTCGGCGTTGAAGACGTCCGGAATACGGTCCAGGGTCTCATGTTGGACGTAGATCGGCATGATGCATCACTCCTCTAAAGATTGCGCGCTGACGGCACTGAACGCTAGCAGGGGGAGCAGGAAAAACAGCAGATGGCTGCCGCCTGCCGAGAGGAAACTCATGGGCTGGCCCATGACAGGGAAAATGGCCAGGTTCGTGCCCCACGAGAGCAGGAAATGTCCAAACACGAAAGCGGCGCCGCCGCACAGGGCAAAGCAGCGGAAGCGCGCCTGCCAGGCCTGGCGGAAGTTGCGCGCCGCGGCTGCGCTGTGTGCCGCCCGTGCGGCGATCAGCAGCAGGCCGCTGAGGAAGCCCGCTTGCAGGCACCATAGCAGCAGCGCGGGCAGCAGGCCGTGGCGGTTGAGGAAGAAGGACGGCGCGAAATCGTCCTGCACGGCGGGGATGGCGGTGCTGCTGCCGGCAGGCTGGCCCAGGGCGCGCAGGCCGAACATGCTGTCCGCGCCAGCCAGGCCGCCTTCGGCAATGGCGCTGGCGCCTTGCAGCAGCTGCTGCCCCGTATGCGGGTGGCGCTCGGGTTCGAGCCAGACCTGGAAGCGGTCGGCATAGAAGCCGCCGGGCAGGCGCGCGAGTCCTTCCGGTCCACCCTCGCGCAGAATGGCGACGCTGGCTGTTCCGGCAATCGCGATTGCTGCCATGCCTGCCACCAGTTTCCAGTTGCGCGCCGCGAGGGCATAGGCGAGGGCGGTGGCGCCGGTCCACAGCATCAGCAGCACCAGCGGCGAGTAGTCGTCGACCTGCACCAGGGCGAAGGCCAGCAGGACGAGGAAGAGCAGGGCGGGAGCGATCAGGCGCAGCCAGTGGGCGGCCAGCCTGCGTTTTACGTAATGTTTTTGCCAGCCCAGGCGCAAGGCGAGGCAGTGGGCGGTCAACGCGGTAAGGGCGAGCTTGGCCAGTTCGACGGGCTGCAGGTCGAAGACGCCGGTTTCGTCGCCCCACAGCACCTGTGCGGCCAGCGCCATCAGGGCCAGGGTGGCGTAGCTGAGGAGCAGGTATTCGGTTGCGCGCTGCGATGCTGCAGCGCGCTGCGGTGCTTGCCGCCAGAGCGTGGCGGCGGCGCTGCCGATGGCCAGCAAGGAGGCGGTTTTCTGATAGTAGCGCAGCCAGGACGTGTCCTGTGCGCCCAGGCCCAGCTCCAGCTGGGCGAGCAGGCCGGTGGCGAGCAGCAGAAGCGCACACGCGGTGGCGAGCGTGACGCGGCCCGGCGGCGCGAGCCAGATCGCCAGCGAGATTGCGGCCAGGGCCAGGGACAGCGCGGGAGCAAGCGGATGGCCGGTACGCTGCGCGAGCAATGCCGTTACGCCGGCGACCAGCAGGGAAAGGGCGCCAGCCAAAACGGCGGGGGCGCGGCGTGGGCTGCGCAGCGGCGCGCCGGCGCACCCGTCCGGCCAGCGTCGCGCCGCCCAATGCGGCGGCCGCCAGCATGGCAGCGGCAGCGACGATGATGCTGCCCGCCGGCGGCGCGAAGGACGACGGAGCGGCGGTCGCGGGCGCCCAGAGCGTGCGAGGCTGCCAGGTCCAGCTGACTTGCGGGGGCAGCCGGACTTGCGGCTGGCCGAACAGGGCCACACGCCGGCTTGGCGCCAGGAGGAAGGTGTCCGCGGAAGAGGCGAGGACCGACAGGCGGGTGGCGCCGAGGGAAATGGCGGTGACGCCGGCAAGGGAGCGGGGCGCGCGGGTGGTGTCGCTGAGGCGGAGCTGTCCATTGGCGCGGGACATGAAAGCGCTGTCCGGCGCCAGGCCGGGGATGCCGAGGCGGTTGCCGCAGTGCAGATTGCCGCCGAACTGCAGGGTGCGCGCGATGGTCAGCGCCTGCGGCGCGGCGCGGTTCCACAGCGCGATCAGGCGCGCCGGCCAGCGCGCATCGGGGCAGGACGCTTGTGCGGCGCCGTTGCGGTAGAGCGTGGCGCCGTCGAAGCGCCAGCGCTCTCCGGCGAGAAGGAATTCAGCCTGGCGCTCATCGGCGTGCAACACTGCAAATGATGTGGCGCCAAGCTGGAAGCTGGACAGCCCGGCCACTGGTGTGGTGGCCAGCGATTCGTCGCCGCCTTCCCGCGACAGCAGAGGCGCGCGGGAAGCGGCCAGCTGACGCAGCTGCCACTCGCCGCTGACCGTGCGCGAGATTTCAATGTGGGCGCTGTCGGCCAGCGGCGCGGCCAGTTCCCGGCGGCCAAGCTGCAGGGATTCGCCGGGCTGCAGGTGGATAGCAATCCGGCCCGGCTGCCAGGCATCGGGCGCGCGCAGCAGGGCGAAGACCTGCAGCCCGCACAGCAGGGCGAGGCCCAGGAGGACGAGGGTGCGCAAGCGATTCATGGCTGCAGCCAGCCATTCAGGACTGTCGGGCGGCCGAAGTGCGCCATCGGCGCGGCGGCGGCGTGCGCACGGGACGGGTCTGTCCGGTCGAGTAGCGCGAGGATGGCGGCGAGCTGGCGGCTGATCTGGAGCGCGTGGCGGGGCCGGTCGTCCGGAGACTGCGCGAGCAGGCCGCGCAGCAGCGACAGGGCCGCGCAGCGCGCAGCAACAGGCAGGTCGCGGACGAAGCGCGCCTCCTCTTCGGGCTGTAGCGTGGGTGGAACGCCGCCGTGCGTGGCGAGGAGGGCTGTGGCCCCGTCGGCGAGGCGTTCGCGGTAAGCCTGCCCGCAAGCGGCGCAATAGGAAAGCGACTCGCCGCCGGTGACGAGGTAGTAGCACAGGGCCCCCAGAGCGAAATAGTCGCTCTGCACGCCGGTGGCATAGCCGCCCCCCGGCGCGGGAAAAACTGTTCCGGCGCCTGCCAGTTGGCGGTGCCGGAATAGGTGTGGGCGTGCAGCGACTCGAGCCGGCGGTTGGTGCCGAAATCGGCCAGCTTGACGGCGCCCAGGCGCGTGTCCACCAGCACATTGGCCGGTTTCAGGTCCAGGTAGCGCCAGCCGTATTGATGCACCTTGGCGAGCGCCTGGTTGAGCTGCGCCGTCCAGCGAAACGCCTGCAGCGGCGGCGGTGGCGCGGACGCCATATGCCGCGCCAGATCGCCATCCAGCAGCTCCAGCGCAAGCACCGGCAAGCCCTCGTGCCAGCCGCTGTCCAGCAGGCGCACGATATGGCGCTCATCCCAGGGCTCGAGCGACTGCAGGAACGCGATTTCACTGGCGGCGCTGGCGATCCAGCGCTCCCGCAATGCGGGCAGGGCGCGCGACATCTGCGCCTGGTTGACCAGCTTGAGCGCCACGTCGCCCGTGCCATGCGGACCGCTGGCGCGCCAGATCACGCCATAGGCCGATCCGGCAATCTGTTCGTGCAGCTGGTAGTGCCCCAGTTCCAGTGTGATGGTGTCCATGCCTTCCCTCCGGCTATGGCTAGCGGAGGGAAAGGGAAAGACTCAGGCTTCCTGCAACTGGCGCGCGTTCAGGTAGCGGCCGTAGGCCTCGGACACTGCAGCGCGGAGGTCGTCCGGCTGCACCGGCTTCTCGATGAATTTGTAGATCGCGCCCATATTGATCGCCTGACGCGTGACATTGAGGTCGTCGTAGCCGCTGAGCATGATGCGCACGGTATCCGGATACATGCGCCGTGTGCGGCTGAGGAAGTCGACGCCGTTCATCTCCGGCATGCGCTGGTCGCACAGCAGCACGCCGATGTCATGGCGCGCCAGCAGTTCGAAGGCATGCTGGGGGCTGGTGGTGGCGAATACCGTGTAGCCCTCGGTGGACAGCAGCAACTCAAAATAGGCCAGCAGGTGCGGATCGTCGTCCAGGATCAGCAGGGCGGGACGGCCCATCTCGTCGATCGGAAGGCACTTGCCTTCGCGCAGCAGCTGCGCCAGCTCGTCGGCCGGCAGCGGCTTGCTGAAGTAATAACCCTGCACGATATCGCAGCCGCGCGCCGACAGCAGCGCAAGCTGGGCCTCGCTCTCCACGCCCTCGGCCACCACTTCCAGATGCAGGCTGTGGGACATGGTGATGATCGAATCCGAAATCGCCAGGCTGCCCGGATCGGTGGTGATGTCGCGCACGAAGGAGATGTCGAGCTTCAGGCGATCGATGGGGAAGCGTTTCAGGTAGCTCATGTTCGAGTAGCCGGTGCCGAAATCGTCGATGGAAATCTCGACGCCGATGGCTTTCATGGCTTCCATCAGCGGCACGCTGCGTTCCGGATCGTTCATCGAAATGCTCTCGGTCAGTTCCAGCTCCAGGTAGCGCGGCGCCAGGCCGGACTGCTCGAGCGCACTCCGCACCGTCTCCTCCAGGCCCGGCTGCGCCACTTGGCGGGCGGACACATTCACCGCCACCGGCACTGACGGCAGCCCGGCGTCCTGCCAGGCCTTGTTCTGCCGGCAAGCCTGCTGCAGCACCCATTCCCCGATGGGGATGATCAAGCCGCTTTCCTCGGCATAGCCGATGAAGTGTCCGGGTCCGATCAGTCCCTGCTGGGGATGGCGCCAGCGCAGCAGCACTTCCAGTCCCACCACCTTGCCCGAGCGCAGGCTGACCTGGGGCTGGTAATGCAGCTCGAATTCATTCTTCTCCAGCGCCTGGCGCAGGCTGGCTCCCAGCTGCAACTGGCGCCGTGCGCGTTCCTGCAATTCCGAGGTGAAGAACTGGAAGCCGTTGCGGCCCTGTTCCTTGGCGCCGTACATGGCCGCTTCCGCGTTGCGCAGCAGCGCTTCCGCCTCCAGACCATCCTGCGGATAGCTGGCCAGCCCGATGCTGCAGTTGATTTGCACATCCTGCCCGGCCAGGTCTACCGGCTGCGCGATGTTATCCAGTACGCGCTTCACCAGCTCGGTGATATGGGACTCCATGGTCAGCTCGTTGACGGCGTGGCTGTGCAGCAGCAGGATGAACTTGTCGCCGCTCATGCGGGCCACCGTATCGCTGGCCCGCACGCAGGACAACAGTCGGCCGGCGATCATCTTCAGCAATTCATCGCCCTTGGCGTGGCCGAGGTTCTCGTTGACCAGCTTGAAGTCATCGAGGTCGATGAAGGCCAGCATGATGTGGTCCTTGCGGCGCTGGCCGGCGACGATGGCCTGCTTCAGGCGGTCCGTCAGCAGGCTGCGGTTGGCAAGGCCGGTGAGGGCGTCGTACTGCGCATGGTGCGCCAGCTGTTCGGCATCGTTGCGGGCCTCGGTAATGTCATTGAAGATGGCGATAAAGTGTTCGGGTTCGCCTTCCTCGCCGAGCACGGGCGCCACGTGGACTTCGTTCCAGAACGGCGTGCCATCCTTGCGGTAGCTGCGCAGCACCGCATGCCCTTCGCGCCGTTCGCGCAGGGCCAGGCGGATCTCCTCGAAAGCCTGCTGCTGGTTGTCCTCGCCGACGAGGAAGTTGACGCCTTTGCCTATCGTTTCGTCAGCCGCATAGCCGGTGATGCGGGTGAACGCGGTGTTCACGTATTCGATGGGGAATCCCTGCCGTGTAAGGCTGGCGATCATGATGGCGTTGAAGCTGGACTCGATGGCGCGCTCGCGCAGGTGCAGGTCCGCTGCGGAAGCCTGCAGGGCCTTGCTCATCGTATTGAAGGACGCCGCCAGTTCGCCGATCTCGTCGCGCGAATCCAGGTCCACGCTCACATCGCGCTCGCCACGCGACAGGCGCAGCGCTGCGCTGCTGAGCAACTCAATGGGACGGGAAACCTTGCGTGAGACATACAAGGCGCAGCCGAGCGCCAGAAGCAGTCCCAGGGTGCCCACCCCGACGACAAGTCCGAGCGTTTCGCGCACCTGCTGCTCAAGCACGCGGTAGACTGGCGTGTACTCATACGTGAGGGCTGCAACGATCTGGCGCCTGTTGTCGTACACCGGTACTACAATCTGGCGCATTTCCGGCGTGTGCGCAGTCGCCTGTTCTTTCATGGTACGCGGCCGGCCATCCTGTAGCGTTTGCGCCACAACGTCCCGGCGTGGCCCCTTCTTCGATGACCTCGCCGACACCCGCCTTGTCCACGTCGGCCATAACAGTGAAATTGCGGTCGATGATTTCCAGGTCGCGGTTCTGCCGTTGCGCCATGAAATCCATGATGTCCTGGTACGTGGCGCTGTCCTGGTCGAAGGACGCCATGGTGGCGATCGCCGTCGCCACATTCTGCGCTTCGGCGACCACGGACATATGGGCGAGCTCGCGCAGTCGCTCCAGCCCCAGTGTGCCTACGCCGCCCACAATCAGGAACATCGCTGCCGTGGCGGACGTCAGCTTGGTCGAAATGCGCATCAAACCCCCAGAGCCAGCGCGTGGCTATTTGTTAGATAGTCATATTATGTAATTTAACATTGTTAATTGTATGCCATAGTTCAGGACAAAAAAAAGCCCGGCGCGTGGCCGGGCGTTTCAAGGTGGGCTGAATTACCAGCCGTGGCGGTGATGGTGGCCGCGTCCGGGGCCGTAGTAATACACCGGGGCGGGCGCGTAGTAGCGCTCACGGACATAGACCGGAGCGGGTTCAACGTAGACAGGGGCCGGGCGCACATAAACCGGGGCCGGTTCGTAGTACACCGGGGCAGGCTGCTGGTAGTAGGACGGGCCGGAATTCACGTAGACACGGGTATCCGTATAGCCACGGCCGTGACGGTAGCCGCGGTCCGGGCCGATGGCATTACCCACGGCTGCGCCAACCACGCCGCCGACCAGGGCGCCGCCGGGGCCGTTCTGGCTGCCGATCGCCGCGCCGAGAACGGCGCCTGCTGCGGTGTTGAAGTCACGGTCGCCGGCTGCGAAGGCAGCGGAGGAAGCGGTGAGGGCGGCGCCCATCAGCACCAGCCCAGCGATACGTTTGTCGAACATGGTATTTCCCCTTGTGCTTGCCCGGACCGGAATGGCCCAGGGGTCTCTCATTGGTATTCACTATATCCAAGGGGAAGCAAGTACTCCACGACTAATACAGATTCTTACAATCTAAAATGTTCCCAATCATCCCGTAACAAACTGAAGATTTTGACATCCTGGTAATGGCCGTTCACGAAGAAGGCCTGGCGCAGCGTGCCTTCCTCGCGGAAGCCGCATTTCTGCGCCACGCGGATGGAGCCGATGTTCTCCGGCGCGGTCAGCACTTCCAGGCGGTGCACGGGATTGATGCGGAACAGGTAATCGACCAGCAGTTGCACCGCCTCGGTGGTATAGCCCATGCCGGCCAGGCGCTGGTCGAACAGGCGGTAGCCGATTTCGCGGCTGCTGGGCGTGCGCGTCTTGAAGTGCGTGATGACGCCGACGATGTGGTGGGTGATCTGGTCTTCGACCACGAAGAGTTCATTGTCTTCGGTGACAAAGCCGTTCTGGGTGAATTCGCGCCGCATGACTTCCGGCGACTTGAAGAACAGCGAAAAGTACTCGCCACGCGAGGGCAGGTCGTTGACCAGCGCGATAAAAGTATTGAGGTCCGTGTTGAGCAGATGGCGGACGAGGCAGAGTTGTCCTTTTAGCATAAAACCATGGTAGGACAGGGATGCCGGGCGGTCAATACATTGTGTTACTGCAAAACATTATTAAATAGGATATTGTTACGCGTTCCTAGCGAACATCAACCATCTTCACAGGATACGTATGCAACTTCGCAAGCCCCTTCTGAGCGCCCTGGCGACCTGCCTGCTGGGCGCGGGCCTGATCGGCAATACCTTTGCCGCGCCCAATGACGCCGAAACCCTCGGCAAGATCCGCGATGCCGCCATGCAGGACGACTGGGCGTACCAGCGCCTGGAAGACCTGACCGACCTGGTTGGTCCCCGTTTGTCCGGTTCGCCGGGCGCCACCGCCGCCGTCGAGCAGGTTGCAGACGCCATGCGCAAGCTGGGCGCCAAGGTCACGCTGCAGCCGGTCAAAGTGCCGCACTGGGTGCGCGGCGAAGAGAAGGGCGAGATCGTTGATTACAAGGGCCGTCCCGCCAACATCACGCAGAAAGTGGTGCTGACCGCACTGGGTGGTTCCGGTGCGACCCCGGCCACCGGCCTGACCGCAAACGTGATCGTGATCCGCGACTTCGATGAACTGAAGGCGCGCGCCGCCGAAGTGAAGGGCAATATCGTGCTGTTCGACGTCGCCTTCGACCAGGCCATGGCCGATCGTGGCCTGGCCGGCCCGGCCTATGGACGCGGATCCAGCTTCCGTACCAATGGTCCGCGCCAGGCGGCTGAACTGGGTGCGGTGGCGGCCCTGGTGCGCTCGGTGGGCGGCGCCAACTTCCGCCTGCCGCACACCGGCCTGACCGTGCTGGCCGACGGTAAGCGCATTCCTGCCGCTGCTGTGTCGGCCGAGGATGCGATGCTGATCACGCGCCTGAGCAAGCGCGGTCCCGTGAAACTGAAATTGACCATGACGCCGCAGATGCTGCCGGAAGCGGACAGCTTCAACGTGATCGCCGACCTGCCGGGTACCGAAAAGCCGGAAGAAGTGGTGATCGTGTCCGGCCACTTGGATTCCTGGGACCTGGCCACCGGCGCGCATGACGACGCCACCGGCGTGACCGGCGCCATGGCCGTGATCAAGACGCTCAACCAGCTGGGCCTGAAGCCGCGCCGCACCATCCGCGTGGTGGCGTGGATGAGCGAGGAAAACGGCGGCGCGGGCGGCAACGCTTATCACAAGTCGAACAAGGCTGCGCTGGACAAGCAGATCGCTGCGATTGAATCCGACGGCGGCGCGGGGCGCTCCTTCGGCTTCCAGGCCAGCGTGCGTCCGCAATACGAGAACTGTTTGCCCCGCTGCAGAAATCGCTGGTGCCGATCGGCGCCGGCGTGTTCCAGCGCCGCGACGTAATGGGCGCCGGCGACCTGCATGCCATGGAGGCGGACGGCGTGCCAACCTTCCAGCCGCTGGTGGATACCAGCGCTTACTTCAACTGGCACCACACGGCCGCCGATACTTTCGACAAGGTGAATCCGGATGATGTGAAGCGGCACGTGGCTGTGCTGTCTACCATGACCTGGTATCTGGCCAATATGGAAGAGCCTATTGGACGGGCGCCGGAGCAGCTCAAGTAAAACCCACGGCAAGAGCTGGTGCCAGCCCGCGGCCCCTGAACAGGTGTCTGCCACATCGTGGCAGACACCAGGGTCTGGTTTGGGTTTTAGAAGGCGTTCAACGGAATTTTGAGGTACCGCACCCCATTCTCCTCCGCCTCCGGCAACTGCCCCGCGCTGATATTCACCTGAATCGCCGGCAAGATCAGCACCGGCATCGTCAGCGTCGCATCGCGTTTGGTGCGCATGGCAACGAAGTCCGCTTCCGTCACCCCATCCCGCACATGAATATTGGCAGAACGCTGCTCCGCCACCGTGACCTCCCAGGCGGGGCCGCGGCCCGCAGGCGGATAGTCATGGCACATAAAGAGGCGCGTCTCCGCCGGCAATGAAAGCAGGCGCCGGATCGACTGATACAACTGCGAGGCCGAACCGCCCGGAAAATCGCAGCGCGCCGTGCCCACGTCCGGCATGAACAGCGTATCGCCGACAAACACCGCATCGCCGATCTGGTAAGCCATATCTGCCGGCGTATGTCCAGGCACGTGCAGGGCGCGCGCGGTGAGCGCGCCGATGGCGAATTCCTCGTCCGCTTCGAACAGGCGGCCGAATTGCGAGCCATCCTGCTGTCCCTTGCGCGCGAACACATGCGAGAACGCGTGCTGCACGGTGCGGATGCCTGAACCAATGCCGATGCGGCCGCCGATCTTCTCCTGCAGGTAAGGGGCGGCGGACAGATGGTCGGCGTGGGCATGGGTCTCCAGCAGCCATTCCACTTTCAGCCCGTGCTCGCGGATGAAGTCCACCACGCGGTCGGCCGACGCGGTCGACGTGCGGCCGGCTTTCGGATCGTAATCCAGTACTGAGTCGATCACGGCGCAAGCGCCGCCATCGCGTTCGAACACTACATACGTGATAGTGGAAGTGGCAGGGTCAAAAAATCCTTGGATCTCGGGCTTCATAGCAACTTGATAGGTTTTTGGAGGCGGCGCAATTATATAAAGAATCCTGATATGAAGGGGATGGCGATATGAGTTTTATGATGCAAGGGCCACCGTTTGTAGTGTGCGTGGTGTAATTTGTGCTTCATGCTAATCTTTTTATACGAGGCTATAAGGAGAACGCATGCAAAGATCCGCTCTGCTGCGCATTGCCGTGGTGCTGGCATCCCTGGAGGCAGCCTCGGCCTCCGCCACGAACGTCCAGGACAGCCTGGCCAGCCTGTCGCTGGAAGAATTGAGCAATGTGCGCATCATTTCCGTTTCGCGCCGCGAAGAAAGGCTGGCTGACGCGCCCGCGGCCGTATTCATCATCACTTCCGAAGATATGCGGCGTAGCGGCTCCACCCGGCTCATTGAGGCCTTGCGGCTCGCCCCCAACCTGCAAGTGGCAACCGCCAATGCATCCGGCCAGGTGGCCAGCGCGCGCGGGCACGCCAATAGCGACGGCAATAAGCTGCTGGTGCTGATCGATGGCCGCTCCGTGTATTCGCCGCTGTTCTCCGGCGTGTTCTGGAATGCGCAGGACATGCCACTGGACCTGGTGGAACGCATCGAAGTCATCAGCGGCCCCGGTGGCACGCTGTGGGCACGAATGCCGTCAATGGCGTTATTAACATCATCACCAAGACCGCAGCGGACACGCAGGACAACGTCCTTGCCGTCACCGCCGGCAACCTGGGCAGCTATGGCAGCGCCCACACGGGCGGGCGTGTGGGGCAGGGTGCGTGGCGCGCTTATGTTTCCGGCTTCCAGATCGACCATACGAATACCGCGGCGGGCACCGTTGTCGATGATGCCTGGCACAAGCGCCAGGCCGGCTTCCGCGCCGATTGGGCAACGGGCAGCGACCAATTCACGCTGCAGGGAGACATCTACCGCGCCCGCAAGGGCCAGCCGTTGCCGGGCACGATATCGATCGGCGGCGTGAAGCTCGACCTGCGCAACGAAAACTTCAATGGCGCCAACCTGGTCGGCCGCTGGACGCGCGAGTTCGCGGATGGCGGCAATGTGAGCGTGCAGCTGACCTATGACCACAGCCAGCGAACCGTGCCGCCCACCTTCGCCGAGAACCTGGATATCTGGGACGCGCAGGCGCAGTACACGCTGGCGCCGATCGGCCGCCACGAACTGGCAGTCGGCGCCGAGCATCGCAGTGCCAAGGACAGGCTGACCAACAGCATCTACATCGCTTTCCTGCCGGCCGACGAGCGCCTGCGCTGGTCCAGCCTTTACGCGCAGGACGCGATCACGCTGACCGATAAGCTGAAGCTGATCGTCGGCATTCGCGCCGAGCGCAATCTCTACACCGGCAACGAATACCTGCCCAATGCCCGCCTGGCCTGGAAACCGACCGCCGACCAGCTCTTGTGGACCGCCGCCTCGCGCACCGTGCGTGCGCCATCGCGCCTGGACCGCGACGTGTTCATTCCGGCGAAGCCGCCGCGCATCCTTGAGGGCGGGCCGACCTTCGAATCGGAAGTGGCGCGGGTCTACGAGCTGGGTTACCGCCGCAGCCTGGAGCGGTTCAGCTACTCGGTGAACGTCTACCGCGCTTTCTACGACAAGCTGCACACGGGCGAACTGACGCCGAGCATGCGCTCGATCTTTTTCAAGAACGGCATGATGGCCTCCACCAGTGGCGTCGAAGCCTGGGCCAGCTGGCAAGTCTCGCGCGACTGGCGCCTGAGTGCCGGCGCCACGGGATTGAAGCAGAAGTTCTGGCTGAAGCCCGGCGTGCGCGATTTTGTGGCCTCGCTGGACAAGGAAGGGCGCGACCCGCGCAATACCTTCCTGCTGCGCTCGTCCCTGCAAATCCGCGAGAACTGCGACCTGGACGTGACCCTTCGACACGTTGGCAAATTGTTCAACCCGGACGTGCCGGCCTACCACACGGCGGACATGCGCCTGGCCTGGCGTCCGAAACCGGGCCTGGAAGTGGCGGTGGGAGGCACCAACCTGGCGGGGCCGGCGCACGGCGAATTTACCGAAGTAGCAACCCGGTCCCTGGTGGAGCGCGGCTACTATGTCAATGTGATAAGCCGCTTCTGAGGAAAGCCATACTGAAACCAGCGGCGTAAAGCAAGTGGCTGCCACATCGTGGCAGCCACTAGTTTTATGGTGTAGGTTCCATGCTAAGATGTCGGCATGAAAGTCCTGTTCCGTGCCCTCATCGTCTGGCTGATGCTGCTGGCGGTCCCTTTCCAGGGGCTGGCTGCGGCTGGCGCGCTGCCGTGCGCCCCGCTGATCGGCGGCGCGCAGGCCATGCCGGCCGGCGAACATGACCACGCGGCCATGCTGGCTGCGGCGGAGCAGGGCGACCAGGATGCGAACCATTCACAGCATGCCGGGAAGGCCGGCTCGCATTGTGGCGGCGTGTCCCCATGCTGTATCGGCGCAGCGCTTGCGCCAACCCTGCCCCTGGCCCAATCCGGGCCGCGCCTGACCGGCAAGCTCATTCCCAATCACGCGGCGCCTCCTGCCGCCGTCGACCTGGCCACGCCTGAACGTCCGCCCCGGCATCTCTTCGCCTGATCCGGACCGGCCCATGCGGCCGGAGTACGTCCATTCACCGAGAGAAGAATATGATCGACCATCAGCGCTGGTTGCGGCCGTCCGCCGCAGCCGCCGTGGCTCTGCTGCTTAGCGGCTGCGCCACCTTTTCCAATGACGGCGGCTTTGGCGCCGTCGCCCAGGCCACGAAAGCCCGCAGCGGCGCGGAGGCGCGCATGGCGCGCAACGACGACGACCGCCGCGCCCTCGAAGGCGAAGTGCGCCAGCTGCTCGCCGAGCCCCTGTCCGCCCAGACGGCGGTGCAGATCGCACTGCTGAACAACCGCGGCCTGCAAGCCACCTACTGGGACCTGGGCATTGCCGAAGCGGACCTGGTGCAGGCCGGCCGCATGCAGAACCCCGGCTTCAGTTTCAAGCGCACCCACGGCGACGGCGAAGTCGCCATCGAGCGCACGCTGACCTTCAACCTGCTGAACCTGATCACCATGCCGCTGTCCAGCCGCATCGAAGCGCAGCGCTTCGAGCAGGCCAAGCTGCAGGTCAGCGCTGAAGCGATCCGCGTGGCGCAGGAAACGGCGCGCACTTATTACGAGGCTGTCGGCGCGAGCCAGGCACTGGGTGCCTCCAACCAGGTGCAAAGCGCAGCTGCCGCCAGCGCCGAACTGGCGTCCCGCATGCAAAAAGGCGGCAACTGGAGCAAGCTGGATGCGGCGCGCGAGCAAGCCTTCAACGCCGAAGCGCTGGCCGAAGTGCGCCGCGCCCGCAAGCAATCCAACGCTGCGCGCGAAAAGCTGACGCGCCTGATGGGCCTGAGCGGCGCGGATGCCGGCTACAAGCTGCCTGAGCGCCTGCCCGACCTGCCGGCCGCCCCGCGCGAGTTGCAGGACGTGGAGGAGCAGGCAGTGCGCGAGCGCCTGGATATCCAGGCCGCAAGGCTGGATACCGAACACACCGCCCGCACCCTGGGCCTGAACAAGGCCACGCGCTTCATCAATGTGCTGGACCTGGGCGGCGTGAGCGAGTCCGACGGGGGCACGCGCATGCGCGGCTATGAGCTGACGATTGAAGTTCCTCTGTTCGACTGGGGCGGCGCCAAGGTGGCGCGCGCCGAAGCGACCTATATGCAGTCGGTGAACCGCCTGGCTGAAATCGCGACCAACGCGCGCAGCGAGGCGCGCGAAAGCTATGAGGACTACAAGACTTCCTACGAGCTGGCGCGTCACTACCAGGACAATGTGATCCCGCTGCGCCAGCAGATCTCGCAGGAGACGCTGCTGCGCTACAACGGCATGCTGATGAGCGTATTCGAGCTGCTGGCCGAAGCGCGCGAACAGACAACCGCCGTCCATAACTACATCACCGCGCTGCAGGAATTCTGGATCGCGGACACCAATCTCGATGCTGCCCTGGGAGGGAAACAAAAATGAGTAACCGTCGATCCTTCCTCGCCGGAGCCGCCATGCTGGGCGCCGGCATGGTCAGCCGCGCCGGCGCAGCCAGCCTGCCGGAAGCGCCCGTGCAATCGAGCGCCGCCACCACGCCGCCGCCGCTGCCGCCGAACGGCCGCCCCTTCAACCCCGTGGTCACGCTGAATGGCTGGAGTCTGCCGTGGCGCATGAAAGACGGCGTCAAGGAATTCCACCTCGTGGCCGAGCCGGTGCTGCGCGAAATCGCGCCGGGCATGGTGGCCAAGCTGTGGGGCTACAACGGCCAGAGCCCCGGACCGACCATCGAAGTGGTGGAGGGCGACCGCGTGCGCATTTTCGTCACCAACAAGCTGCCTGAGATGACCAGCATCCACTGGCACGGCCAGATCCTGCCGAGCGGCATGGACGGCGTAACGGGCCTGTCCCAGCCGGGTATCGAGCCTGGCAAGACCTTCGTCTACGAATTCGTGGCCAAACACGCCGGCACTTTCATGTACCACCCGCACGCCGACGAAATGGTGCAGATGGCGATGGGCATGATGGGCTTCTGGGTCACGCATCCGAAGGATTACCGCCAGCACGCGGTGGACCGCGACTTCTGCTTCCTGCTGAACGCCTACGATATCGAGCCTGGCAGCTCGATGCCGAAGACGAACACGATGCTGGACTTTAACCTGTGGACCTTCAACAGCCGCGCCTTCCCAGGCATCGACCCCATGGTGGTGCGCAAGAACGACCGCGTGCGCGTCCGCGTCGGCAACCTGACGATGACCAACCACCCGATCCACCTGCATGGCCACCGCTTCGAGGTTACCGGTACGGATGGCGGCTGGGTGCCGCCCACCGCACGCTGGCCGGAAGTCACGACCGATATCGCCGTGGGCCAGATGCGCGCAATCGAGTTCATTGCGGACAATCCGGGCGACTGGGCTTTCCACTGCCACAAGTCTCACCACACGATGAACGCCATGGGCCATAGTGTGCCGAACATGATCGGCGTCAGCCAGGATGGGCTGGCGGAGAAGATCCTGAATATCGTGCCGGGATATATGTCCATGGGCGAGAACGGCGGATCGATGGGAGGCATGGAGATGGAGCTGCCGGAGAACACGCTGCCCATGATGACGGGCACGGGGCCGCACGGCGACATCGAGATGGGCGGCATGTTCACCACGCTCAAAGTTCGCGAGAACCAGAAGCGGGGCGATTATCGCGATCCGGGCTGGTATCAGGCGCCCAAGGGCACCACGGCGTATGAGTGGACGGGCGAGGCGCCGCCGGTGACCAACGCGCCGAATATGCCGAACGCGCCGAGGCAGCCCGCCACCAAGGCCGACGCGCCGCCGCTCGAGGTAAAGAAGCCGCACGACCATCACCATTGACGGGCCGCGGGCGGCGCAGGCACGGCGGATCAATGATCCGCCCTACGCCTCGCGGCAACGCAACCGTCACCGACGCGTCCCCGCCCGTTCGCGCACCGCGGCGTGGCTTGGCCCGGGGCGCGTAGGGCGGATCATTGATCCGCCGTGTGTGCGGGCCCGCGGCGCATTCGGGGCCGGCTGCGCATCCGGGCGGCGGACCGGCGTGCTATATTGTCTGCCGCCCATGAAAAAATACCCCGAACAAATCGCTTTGCTGCCCTATGTCGGCAAATGGTGCGTAATCGCGGCACTGGTCGCCGCCCTGGCCGGCAGCGCGTCCGCCTTGTTCCTCGTCTCGCTGGACCTCGTCACCACCTGGCGCGAACAAAACCCCTGGATCATCTGGCTGCTGCCGGTTGCCGGCTTCGTGGTCGGCTGGATCTACCTCCACATCGGCCGTGACGTTGAAGCCGGAAACAACCTGCTGATCGACGAGATCCACGATCCGCGCAATGTCGTGCCCCTGCGCCTGGCGCCGCTGATCTTCATCAGCACCGTGGTATCCCACCTGTTCGGCGCCTCGGTCGGCCGCGAAGGCACGGCCGTGCAAATGGGCGGCGGACTGGCCGACCAACTGACCCATGTCTTCCGCCTGAAACGCGAAGACCGCAGCATCCTGCTGATGGCCGGCATCAGCGCCGGTTTCGCCTCCGTGTTCGGCACGCCGCTGGCCGGCGCCATCTTCGGTCTCGAAGTCCTGGTCGTGGGACGGATGCGCTACGACGCCATCCTGCCCTGCATGATCTCCGCCATCGTTGCCGACCAGGTCACGGCAGCCTGGGGCGTGCACCACACGCATTACGCCATCGGCGCGTTGCCGCCCGTCGGCGTATGGACGCTGCTGGCCGTGATCGCCGCCGGCATGGCCTTCGGCGTGATCGGCCGCCTGTTCGCGACCGCCACGCACGGCCTGACAGCGCTGGTCAAGCGCCATATCGCTTACGCGCCGCTGCGATCCGTCGCCGGCGGCATCGTGGTCGCGTGCGCGGTGTATTGGATAGGCCAGCGCTACATCGGCCTCGGCATTCCCGTGATCATGGAAGCCTTCCAGCACCCGTTGCCGGTGTGGGACTGGGCGGGCAAGTTCGTGTTCACCGTGGTCTCGCTGGGCACAGGCTTCAAGGGCGGCGAAGTCACCCCTCTGTTCTATATCGGTGCGACGCTGGGCAATGCGCTGGCGCCGCTGCTGCATCTGCCGTTCGCCATGCTGGCCGGGATTGGTTTCGTGGCCGTGTTTGCGGGCGCGGCCAACACGCCGCTGGCGTCGACCGTGATGGCGATCGAGCTGTTCGGACCCGAAGTCGGGCCATACGCAGCGCTGGGCTGTGTGGTGGCGTATCTCTTTTCCGGCCACACCGGCATTTATCGCGCCCAGCTACACCAGCCCCGCTAGCTTGTGTGCGTCGAAGGGCGCGTGCACCTTGATGTCGTTATCGAAGTAGCAGTAGACATCGCGGCCGGCGCGCTTCGGCGGTGGGCCTGCCACGATCAGGCGTGCATCGTCCACCTGCCCGCCGACGGCCCAGGCATCGATGCGCTTCGCCCAGTGCCTCAGCGCTGCATCGGTGTAACCGCTGGCGTAGAGCTGTTCCTGGCCGTGCAGGCGCAGGTACATGAAGTCCGCGGTCACATCCTCAAAGTCCGGCCACTTGCCGGCCGTATCCGCGACGACCAGCGCCACATCGTATTTGCGCAGCAGCTTCACGAAGTCCGGATCGTTGAAGGTGTCGTTGCGGATTTCCATCGCGTGGCGCATGGAGCGCTTGCGATCGATCTCCAGCGCGGCGCGTCCGTTCATGCGCGCTTCGTAGCCGCGCGCCATGTCCAGCGCCTTTTCCGTATCGTGCGGCAGTAGGCTGAAAAAGTGTTCTACCAGGTCGGCGTTGAACTTGAAATTGGGCGGGAACTGCCACAGAAAAGGTCCCAGCTTCTCTCGCAGCAGCAGCACGCCGGAAGCGAATACGTTGGCGAGCGGCTTCCCGGGATCGCGCAGGCGCTTGATATGGGTGATGAAGCGGTTGCCCTTGTGGGCGAACACAAAGCCGGGCGGAGTGGCGTCGTACCAGTCCTGATAATTTTGCGGACGCAGCAGGGAATAGAAGGAGCCGTTGATTTCAATGGTCGGCAGCACGCTCGACGCGAACGCGAGCTCGCGCGCCTGGGCCAGATCCTCCGGATAGAACACTCCACGCCAGCCGGCATAGCGCCAGCCTGAAATGCCGATCCGGATCTGGCCCATATCCCTCCTTATCGGCGCCGGCGTCGTTTGGCGGCTGCGCCGAGGATGGTCATGCCGGCCAGCAGCATGGCGTAGCTTGCCGGTTCAGGCACCGGCAGTGGGTTGCCATCGAGGCGGATAGCGTCGAAGGCAAGACCGGACTGGTAGTCCTCATCGTCCCAGTTAGTCACGCCGAATTCGAGACGGTAAGTGCCGCCGCCGGCGATCGTATATTTCGATTGCACCCAGCCTGTGGTGCCGCAACCGACATCGAAGCACTCGTCGGCATTGGGGCCCAGCGGCAACCAGTTGGTATCGCCGTCCTTGATCGCCACAGTCGATGGAGTAAGGGTGGCGATGGGGGCCGGCATTGCGAAGCCGGGAACGGCGTTGCCATTGTCGCTGGTGCGCGCCGTGAAGAGCAGGGCGACTTCCTTATTGCCGCCATCCAGCAGGCGTGCCCACGCATAGTCGGCGTAGCCTGCGCCGTCGGACGTGGTGTAGTTGAAGCGGAAGTCCAGCATCGCTCCGGCTTCCGCGGTGAAGGAGTTCGAACGCAGGGTCGAACCAGTGGTTCCTTCGCCCACGCCGCCTACGCCAGGCAGGCTGACGTTGGCCGTGCTGTCGGTGGTCGCCACCCACCCATACTTCGCGCCGCCGCCGGGCGACAGCGGTACGACACCGTTCGCACCCAAGGTCCCGCAATTCCCGGTGCAAGTCCAGCCGGCTGGAATGCCCGCATCGAAAGTGCCGGCGACGGACTCGGTCATGAACAACGCTGATGCTAGCAATCCAGTACCTAGTGCAATGCTTTTTATTTGCATGTTAATACCCCGAATTGTTGTTGAACGCAGCCTTCCGTGTCGAAGGCAGCGTTATTCTGTACTCGGGAGGATGGTCTGGCGAAAGGCTGCGTCAATCGTGCGCGCGATCCTGATAGCTCAGCGCTGGGGAGGATCGTGACCGACGGCGCGGCGGCGCCGCATATACTTGTTCGCGCCGCCGCGACGCGGACGGTGTGAATTAGTCCAAGCTGCGGCGGAAAGTTCCATAAATGTGGGGTCAATCTTGAAACTAGCGTAGAGTTATGGCTGAAGTTCTGATGAAACCTGTCAAAAAGAGGAGAATCATGAACACCAACGTCACACCATCCACCGAAGATGCAGGCAAGCTCGTATTGCGGGCCGTGCTGGCCATCCTGATCCTGTTCCACGGCATTTCAAAACTTACTGGCGGCATCGGCATGATCACCGGCATGATGGCCAAGCATGGCTTGCCGGAAGCACTCGGCTACTTCGTCTATGTTGGCGAAGTGCTGGCGCCACTGCTGGTGCTGATCGGCTTCTGGACGCGCGCAGCGGCCCTGGTCATCGTCATCAATATGCTGGTCGCCATCGTGCTGGTGCACATGGGCGATCTATTCAGCATGGGCAAGACCGGTGGCTGGGCGCTCGAACTGCAGGGCATGTACCTGGGCTCCGCAATCGCCGTGGCGCTGTTGGGCGCAGGACGTTACAGCGCCGGCGGTGTGGCAGGGAAGTGGAACTGATACAGTCCCCTGGTAAGATTCTGCAGCTTTTCCTTATCTCGGTAGAATCAGCGGTCGTCTCCATCCCTTAACGGAGAGCTACATGCTTGGCTTTACTGCGCTGGAACTGGCCCGCATCCAGTTCGGCTTCACGATTTCGTTTCACATTATTTTCCCGGCGATCACCATCGGCCTGGCGAGCTATCTGATGGTGCTCGAAGCCTGCTGGCTCAAGACCCAACGGGAGATCTACCGCGACCTCTATCACTTCTGGCTGAAGATATTTGCCGTCAATTTTGGTATGGGCGTCGTGTCCGGACTGGTGATGGCTTACCAGTTCGGGACCAACTGGAGTTATTTCTCCGCCTTCGCCGGCGGTATTACGGGGCCATTGCTGGCCTACGAAGTGCTGACTGCCTTCTTCCTTGAAGCCGGCTTCCTCGGCGTGATGCTGTTCGGCTGGAACCGCGTTGGGCCCGCGCTGCACTTCGTCGCAACTGCAATGGTGGCTCTGGGAACGCTGATTTCAGCTACGTGGATTCTGGCATCCAACAGCTGGATGCACACGCCGCAAGGCTATGAAATCATTGGCGGCCGCGTCGTGCCGGTGGACTGGTTCGCAGTCATCTTCAATCCTTCCTTCCCGTACCGGTTGGCGCATATGAGCGTGGCTGCCTTCCTCGCCACGGCGCTGATGGTGGGCGGCTCGGCCGCCTGGCTGCTGCTGAAGAAAAGGACAATCCCGCGATCCGCAAGATGCTGTCGATGGCCATGTGGATGCTGGTGATCGTCGCGCCAATCCAGGCCGTGATCGGCGATTTCCATGGCCTGAACACGCTGAAGCACCAGCCGGCCAAGATCGCGGCGATGGAAGGACATTGGCAGAACGAAGGCAACGAGGGCGTGCCGCTGATCGTGTTCGGCTGGCCGGACATGGAGCGCGAAGAGACCCGCTTCAAGGTCGAGATCCCGCGCCTTGGCAGCGTTATCCTGACCCACACGCTGAACGGCACCTTCCCCGGCCTGAAGGAATACAAGAAGGAAGACCGTCCCAATTCGACGATCGTGTTCTGGTCCTTCCGCCTGATGGTGGGACTGGGCCTGCTGATGATCCTGCTGGGCCTGATCAGCGTGTGGCTGCGCTGGCGAGGCAGGATGGAAACCAGCCGACCCTTCCTGCACTTCGCGCTGTGGATGGGACCAATGGGCATCGTGGCGCTGCTGGCCGGGTGGTTCACCACCGAGATCGGCCGCCAGCCGTGGACCGTGTACAACGTGATGCGCACGGCGGACGCGGTCTCCGGCCATGGCGCCGCAGAGCTGGGCGTCACGCTCGTTATCTTTGTTGTGGTCTATTTCGCCGTGTTCGGCACGGGTATCGCCTACTTGTGCCGCCTGATCCGCAAAGGTCCGCTGATCAGCGAAGGCCAGGAAGCCGAAATTGGCGGGCCAGGGCAGGGACGTACGCCGGCGCGGCCGCTGTCGGTGGCGAAGAAGTCCGACCGTGACGACGCAAGCAAGGAGTAATCATGGGCATTGATCTTTCCATCCTGTGGGCCGTGATCATCCTGTTCGGCATCATGATGTACATCGTCATGGACGGCTTTGACCTCGGCATCGGCATCCTGTATCCCTTCTTCAAGGACAAGGATGAACGCGATGTGATTATGAACACCGTCGCCCCGGTCTGGGATGGCAATGAGACCTGGCTGGTGCTCGGTGGCGCCGGCCTGCTCGCTGCGTTCCCGCTCGCCTACTCGGTTATCCTGAGTGCCTTGTACCTGCCGCTGATCTTCATGCTGATCGGCCTGATCTTCCGCGGCGTCGCTTTCGAGTTTCGCTTCAAGGCGCTGGACCATGAACGCCACTTCTGGGACAAGGCCTTCATTTTCGGCTCCATCGCCGCGACCTTCTTCCAGGGCGCGGCGCTGGGCGCCTACATCCGGGGCTTCTCCATCACCAACGGCCACTTCAGCGGCGGCCCGATGGACTGGCTGTCGCCATTCGCCATCTTCACCGGCGCCGGCCTGCTGGTGGCGTACGCGCTGTTGGGCAGCACCTGGCTGATCATGAAGACGGAAGGCGAACTGCAGGCACGCGCGTTCAAGATCACGCGTTTGCTAGTGTGGGCGATGCTGGCCGCTGTCGCCATCATCAGCATCTGGACGCCGATGATCGACGAAAGGATCGCCGCGCGCTGGTTCACCTTCCCGAACATCCTGATCTTCGCGCCGGTGCCCATCCTCGTGCTGGCGAGCGCCATACTGCTGCTTCGCGCGCTGTCCCGGCGGCATCAGATCGGCCCCTTCGTCTACACGCTGGTGCTGATTTTCCTCGGCTATAGCGGCCTGGGAATCAGCGTCTGGCCCAATATCGTACCGCCGAATATCTCGATCTGGGCCGCCGCCGCCCCGCCACAAAGCCAGGGCTTCGCCATGGTCGGCGCGCTGCTCATCATTCCCATCATCCTGATGTACACGATCTGGTCCTACTACGTATTCCGCGGCAAGGTGCGCGTGGGCGAGGGGTATCACTGATGTGGAAGCGACTTGGCTGGATGGTCCTGATCTGGGCCGCCAGCGTCGCCGCGCTAGGCGTGGTGGCGCTGCTCATGCGCCTCCTCATGCGCGCCGCCGGCCTTACTCTTTCCTAAAAAATCCGGGGTCAGCTCTGTCATTCGGACAGTCAGCGCTACCATTTGAGCGGGATCAATACGCTAAAACGCGTGTTTTTGCGTATTGAGCCAAATCAAATAATTGGTTCGCGTGTCCGAATGACAGAGCTGACCCCGAATTTCCAACAGGGCTGTGGGGGTGTTGGGGCCGGACCAACAGGTTTGCGGCACGAGTGAGCAGTTTTCGCGGGGCGTGGCCGCGGAAGTGGGGCCTGTGACCGGGTGGCATGGGGGATGCTTAGAATGGACTGAGCGCGCAGAGATGTGCTCAGTTCATTTAACTCATTGGAGAGCATCATGAAAACCTTGACCATCACTAATCTCGAATTCAAATCCGAAACCAAATCCAGCGGACCGGCTCGCGAGCTGTCGAAAGTAGAGATGACCCGCGTGCAGGGCGGACGCAAAATTGCCGTGCTGGTCGACGGCCGTCCTGGTGGCGTCATCGACGATTTCCAGCTCAATATGGCAATTTTCAGAGGCGATATCGGCGTCAAGGTCGTGTGATTTTCCCCAATCCATGGCGGAGCGCGGCGAGGTGCTAACCTCTGCCGCGTTCGCGCGTATTGATAAATTTCAACTTTCAGTTCAAAATAATAGCCAAACAGCAAGTAAAACTACTATCAAGTAACCATCTCTTAGGAGTCCCATTATGGCCAAGCGCTCGGATGTTGATCTGGTGAGCCTGGGGAGCCTGCGCGAGGCGCCGGCGGGAAGTCATCCACGGACCAGGATGACCTTGGAGGAATTAAGGCAGGTAGAAGCGCGAGCGCCGTGGGGGAATGAGCGGGAGGCTGTGGCCAATGCCGCTATTGCACGCGCAATCGAAGATGGGCAGGTCGTTCCAGCGGAGATGCTGCATGTCGTCGCCCATCGTGTGCTGGACAAAGTGGCTGCAAATATCGCCGGCGATTCAAGACAGATCGCCTGCACCAGTGAAGACATTCATTCAATCATCGCCTCGGTACAAAGCAGCGCAATCGCCCGCATATATGGGCCTGCATAGAACATCGCCGCAACGAGCCGGTAACTGAATGAACCTACCTGGGTAAATTCTTGAGATAGGCGGCACCGCCACGTGATCTCGACTGCGCACGCTCTGACACACCAGCCAAGCGCAAGCAAAACGCGTAGTTGGCTCCAGCTGTGAATTAAGCCTACTATTAGTATATACAAGCGATCGCGGGGATCGAACAGGGCAGGGCACCACCACCGGGCTACCTCGGCACTGACCTTCCCATTGGGCGAGGGCACTCCCGTACCGGGACCTGGTGACGATGGGCGAGAATGAGGTGCGTTGGCGTAACATGGATATTTCAACAGCTCTCCAGACAACTGTGCTCCGCGATGCCACAGTCGTGGCAGGCCATGCGGGCCTGCACAATGAGGTCCGCTGGGTTCACATGGTTGACCATCCGGAAATTGCGGCTTGGGTCAAACCTGGCCATTTGCTGCTGTCCACCGGCTTTAACTGGCCGCGCGAAGACGGCGATGGCAAACGCCTCATTTGCTCCCTCAAGGATCGTGAACTTGCGGGCGTTGTGCTGGCTGTCCCACACTTTCTCGATCACTTCCCTGAGAGTTCCGTCAGTGCCGCCAATGAAGTTGGACTGCCACTGCTTGAGCTTCCTTGGGAGATACCATTCAGCGCTATTACGGAAGAGATTCATGCGAATATCATCCGGCATCAGAGCGAAATCATTGAAAAGTCTGAAGAAATTCACCGCTCGCTGACCAACGCTGCTGTCGCGGCGAATTCGCTGGATGATCTGGCGAAAGCCTTGGACAATCTCCTTGGCCGCACGGTCAATTTTCTTACTCCTGACGGATTTGTGCTGGGCTCCTCGATTGGAGCAAGAAGCCGGCAATGCGATGAGCATGCTTATATGCAGGCGCTCACCAGAAAAGCCATCCTTCGTCGGATGCAACATAGCATGCATCCCATGTTGATTGACGCTGAGCCTGAAGCTGCAACGCCGTGCCGTCTTGGCTGCCCCATTCGAATGCGAGACGAACTGGTCGCTATCGTGTTTGTCGACGAAGGTACGATGCCATTTGGTGAACTGGACATCCGCGCCACCGAGCATGCCGCAATCATTGGCGCACTTCATCTCACCCAGAAAGAACTGACCCACCGGGAGAAACTAGCGGCTTTGGGGGCCATGGTGGCCGGCATTGCTCACGAAATTAATACTCCAATCGGAAATTGCCTCATGGTCGCTAGTACTCTTGCGGACCATATGCGGCTCTTATCCAAGACTGTTGCAGAGGGGCGCAGTCTCAAACGTTCGCTCCTTGAGCATGACATGATGGAGTTCAACGTTGCTAACGACATCTTGTTGCGCAACCTGCAGCGCGCTGCAGATCTGGTTACGAGTTTCAAACAAGTTGCCGTAGACCCCAAAAGCTCACAGCGTCGTGTGTTTTCGCTAAAGAATGCGATATCCGAAGTTATCCAAAGCCTCATGCCAACGTTTGGCAAGACAGGCGTCATGGTGGCTCAGAGCATCCAGGATGGAATCATGTTGGATAGCTATCCGGAGGCCACTCGGACAGGTCGTCGTCCAGCTGATAAACAACGCTTTGCTGCATGGCTTTGAAGGAAGGGAAGCAGGAGTTGTTACCGTGTCCGCACAGGAAAATGATGACCGCTTAGTTGAGATGACGATCAGCGACAATGGCACTGGTATCGCGCCCGAAAACCTCGCGCGCATCTTTAATCCATTCTTTACTACCAAGCTTGGAGTAGGTAGTTCCGGGCTCGGCCTTTATGTTTGCCATAACATTGTGACCGGCGTACTAGGCGGACATATCCGAGTCGCAAGCGAAGTTGGGGTCGGTACTACTTTTACGGTCATCCTGCCCACACGTACACTAACAGCAATGGCGGAGCGTTGAGCGCCGGCCGATCGACGCGGACGTGGCGACTGACAGCTCGAACGCGCTCACTCGATAAGCTTATAGACATCCGCAAGGTCGCAGAGGTCCCAGTTTCCGCCTGTCAGGACGAGACAGACTTTCTCATCTGGCTTCACCTTGATGGTCCCTGCCAATAAGGCGCCAATACCAATCGAAGCTGCCGGTTCAGCGATCAATTTCGCATCTCTGGCCAACGCACGCATGCCAGCGAGGATATGTGCATCGTCAAAAAAAAGGGTGTACATGAAGGATCCCTCGGAATACACAAGATGACCATGATCGATTGCACGTTGAGCTGCTGACCCAGGGCAGACTCCTGATCGAGACTGAAGCGAACGGAAATGTCAACATGGCAGAGCAGTTCGAGATCAGGGCGTAATTTTTTTAGCATCGTTGGCCGATGCTTGCCATAAATTCAAGCCAATGAGGCATCATATAGGTATTGGCCAGCCGCGTTTGCTCAGCGTCGAGCATTTGCGTGAATAGGTTTGTGATGACCAGCGAAGCGCTGCTAGGTAAGTAAGGGACCTCAGTCCCCACAGCAGTGCACGTTGCTGCTTAACGGTGTCGCTGCTAGACGAATGAGTTATGAAATCAACAGTTCAAAGCGAAGAGTTCATCAGGTTGAATTTCCCCAGATTGGCGGCTGCACTGGAATATATGCCGGTCGGCGTCACCATTGTTGATCGCGACTTGACCATACGGTTTTGGAATCCGGCGTTTTGCCAGGTACAGGGATTTCCGGTTGAAGTGATGCATCCTGGCGTCACCATGGCAGATGTGTTCCGATTCATTGCGTTGCGCGGCGATTATGGGCCAGGCACCATCGACGAACTGGTGGCCGCGCGGGTGGAACTTTGCTTGAAGTTCGAACCCCACAATTTCACGCGAACCATGGCAGATGGCGCGCAGCTCAATATCATTGGTCGCCCAATCTATGGCGCCGATGGCACGGTAAGCGGTTTCGTGACCATTTACCACGACGTGACAGCCGAGAGGCGGCATAAGAAAGAGCTAGAGGCCAAGAACAAAGAACTGGAGCAGGCCAAGCAGCAGGCCGAGGCAGCGAGCCTGGCGAAGGGACAGTTCCTGTCGAACATGAGTCACGAGATCCGCACGCCGCTGAACTGCGTCATTGGTATGGCCTATTTGGCGCTAAAGACCGAACTTGACCCCCGTCAGCGCGACTACCTGGAAAAAATCCGGTTCGCCGGCGAGCACGTGCTGGGCATCATCGACGATATCCTCGATATTTCCAAGATCGAGGCCGGCAAGATGGAAATACAGCAAGTCGACTTTTCGCTCGACGAAGTCATAACGACGCTGACGACGGTGGTGGCGTCGAAGGCTGCCAGCCGCGAGCTGGAACTGGTGTGCGAACTCGACCCCGGGTTACCGTCAATGCTGGTGGGCGATCCGCTACGGCTGGGACAGGTGCTCATCAACTACACTAACAACGCCATTAAGTTCAGCGAGCAAGGCAGGATTGAGATCCGGGTGCGCAAGGAGGCTGGCGACGCTCACCACTGCCTGGTGCGTTTCGAAGTGAGCGATCAAGGCATCGGCCTGTCCCAGGCGGAGATTGCCAAATTATTTGTCTCGTTCCAGCAAGCCGACGCGTCGACCACGCGAGAATATGGCGGCACTGGCCTCGGCTTGGCGATCTGCAAGGAATTGGCCCTGCTGATGGGCGGTGAAGTCGGAGTCAGCAGCGAGCAGAGTGTCGGTAGCACCTTCTGGTTCACGGCCCGTCTCGGCGTTTCGTCCAGGACTCTGCCTGCGCTCGTTAACCACCTCTGCGATGCCGCCGCCGGACTGCTCACTAGCGGCCACACCTCGGCCGTGGAGACGGCGCTGACGGCAGCCCGCATTCTTCTGGTTGAGGACAATGTCTTCAATCAGCAAATCGGCAAGGAGATGCTGGAAGAAGTGGGCGCCACTGTTTGCATCGCCAATAATGGCGTCGAAGCGTTGGAGATGCTCCGCCACACCAATTTTGACTGCGTCCTGATGGACGTGCAGATGCCGCAAATGGACGGACTGGAAGCCACCCGCCGCATCCGCAACAACCCTCAGCTGGCCAATATGCCGGTATTGGCGATGACGGCGACCGCCACGACCGAAGCTCGAATGCGCTGTTTGGCGGTAGGTATGAACGCTTTCATTTCGAAGCCAATCCAGCCGGCCCTGATGTGCCAGACTATCGCCAATTGGCTGCCCGGCGGCGCGCAGCTGGCAGGGCCGTCGCAGGCGCAACCAGCGACGGCGGCCGCCCTTTCGCTTGGCGGCAGCAGGCCCGTGCTCGACTTAGCGGTGCTGGCCGCTTTGCTCGGCGGCGACCCAAAGAAGGTGCGCAAATTCGCCATCAAATTCCTGCAGAATTCGCAGGACGGCATCCGCGACATGGAGGCCGCGCTGGGACGCGGCGAAGTACAGGCGGTGCGTGAATTGGGCCACCGGCTCAAATCGGCGGCGCGCAGTGTTGGCGCCTTGAGCATGGCGGATTTATGCGAGGACCTGGAGCAGCTGGCGCCGGGGGAAGGAGCCAGCGTCGTGGCGCGCGCCCATTTCATGGTGGCGCAACTGAAAGACTTGCGGGAGCGAGTGGCGGAGCAAGTCATGGATAACACGGCCAGGAATGCCGATGACTGAGCCGTAGGCAGGCGTAAGCGCGCGCTACCTCATTCGCTTAGGCACGCCAACGGACTTGGAAAGGCTGAGTTCTCTCATCTATAGAAAAGCGATGTGGCATCCACGTCAGGTACTACCGGGGATTTGCCCACACGCAGCTGCGGGCTTTCTTTTTAAACCGGATCAGTCGGTGCGATTCGGGCTTGAGCGCGATGCATGCGCGGTCTTTTGAAGATGGCTGCGCATGCGCAATCTGCGCTGACGCAACCAGCCGAACCGACTTTTCATGTCATATCCGCTTGGTCGTATGCACCTTCTTCCAGCGCTAATTGCTTTCATCCGTCCCCGCGTTTCGAACCGATGTCTGCGTCGGGTTAGATTGCTTAGTATCGTTGGCTCTTCGATTGCCAAGCGACTCGAACAGCCTTTTCATTTCGTCGCTGTGCGTGCCCTTCCAGCCATAGGTCTTGGCCTGAGCAGGCATGAGATCTTTGCGGCGGCTGCCCTTGGCGCGCGCGGTACCGGACAGCAGCCGCTGGATGACCCTGGGAGGCACGCGCTCGCTAATGAGGTAGGCCAGGGCATAACTCCATCCCCAATTGTCAGCAAGAGATAGCGCGTTATCCACGACACTTGCTAAGCCGTCGAGTGTCCTTCGATCCTCGATCGCAAATTCTGGTGGCATGTCTGTCTCCTTCGTGCATCCGCATAGTCTTCATGCAATTTGACGTTGCAGATTGCTTTATTTATTCCGACGCGCGCGGCCCGATCGGAATGACTGACGACCAACTGTACGGCGTTTAAACTGAGTGTGAATTTTCATTCTAACAAACTGATGTTCCAGAATTTTCTCGATTTGTCACAATCGGTCACGCTACGCGGAAAAATAGCGCCGATGAAGGTAGCGAAGTCTCGCCTTCGTGAGCGTTGCTGGGGGCGATGTTATTGCTCCGCAGCCGCGACTATTTGTGAGAATTCGAGAGATTGTCCGTTTACATTGACGTCATAATGGACGGGACTCTTGAAACTCCTTTACCCGCCTTTGCGCGGGTTTCTTTTCGCAGGGCTCAGGGGATCTTAGGTTGTGCTCGCGCGGACGAGCGTCAGCACGACAGTTTTTTGCCGATTTTCGTGAGTTCGTTGCGGTGCCAACCATATGGGCAAACAAAGCATCGCCCGATAATCAGGGACCGGTCTTGACGTCAGTCGTCGCTGGTTTCGCGGCGTAGCGCTTGCAGAGCCGCTTACCAGATTTGCGCAAGAATAGATTGCTACTGACGGTTTGATGCTGACGAGGGCTCCGTTTGCCCTAAATAATCTTGCTCATCAGGGCCGCGATGGTTTCCAGATAGTGCATATCCGAAGCGTCGAAATGATCAAGATTGGCGTGATGGACCACTAGATGGTGCCGGTGGGCGCACCCGAGCGCGAATAGATTGGCGCTACCATGAGCTCGTGCATTTGAACAGGGAGTTGATTCATCCATGTGAAGTGTAGAGCGGGCCTTTTGAACAGGGCCTGGCGTAAGTCAACTCAAGTTCGGCAAGCACTGTTGTGGCGCGGAGAACAGCCTGGTGGAAGGTCATACACTAATCCCGTCAATGCCGTCCACATGAAACCGCTCTCGTGATTGGCAGGGTCTAATAAACTCACTCCCGCCGATCCGGCGCTGCACCAGAGAACGCCGGGAGATTACCGCTTCCATAACGTCACCTGATCGTGAAAGGTAATTTCGGGCAATGCGTCATCGGATGCTTGGACGAACTCTGCGCGTTCGGCCAAGCGGTGCGGTCATGCCGCTTAACCTTTTGAATGCTCGCCATAGCAATACCTCACTGTTGTGTGGGGAATGGGCTCGGTCCGCTTGGGGACCGCGTGGGGAATTTCTGGGGAATGCGGGGCGCGAAATAGCGTTTTATGCGGTATTCTGCGGCAGAGTCAGGGAAGTGACTTTGATATAAGTCACTGATTCGATAAGAATTACGCTCAACAGCGGCGTTTGTCGATTTGTCATCATGGTGCCCCGAGCCGGAATCGAACCGGCACGGCCTTGCGGCCAACGGATTTTAAGTCCGGTGTGTCTACC
Source organism: Pseudoduganella sp. UC29_106 (assembly GCF_044055365.1). Taxonomy (NCBI): domain Bacteria; kingdom Pseudomonadati; phylum Pseudomonadota; class Betaproteobacteria; order Burkholderiales; family Oxalobacteraceae; genus Pseudoduganella; species Pseudoduganella sp. UC29_106. Next base: position 2,796,318 of record NZ_CP171977.1, read on the forward strand.
AATTTCACCATCGGGGCACAGAGCCCGCTATTATGGCATGCCTGATCGATAACTTCCAGAGCGGATGAGCTTTGGTGCGCTGGTGACGAGAGCGACCGCGAGCAGCAGGTGAGCGATGGTGAAATGAGAGGCGGACGCGGCCCTGGACAGGTGCGGAGACGATTGTGTCGTGACGAGTGTTGAGGCGAGCAAGCTTGTAACATAGTTGGCATAACAGCAACAACCAATCTTTCAACTTGGGACTGTCCGGCGAATGGTGTAGCATGCTGGTCCATGAAAAAGGCGCGCCCGGGATTTCCCGTCCCGCGCCTGGCTTTATTTGGAATTACGAGCATGCAAATTCAAATCAATGACGTCCTGCGCGCCTATATTGATCCGCTGACCGAAGCGGAGCATGAGGCGCTGGAGCGCAGTCTGCTGGCGGAAGGTTGCCGCGATGCGCTGGTGCTGTGGAATGATGTGCTGGTCGACGGCCATAACCGCTATTCGATCTGTCAGAAGCACGGCATTCCGTTCAAGGTCACCCAGAACACGAACTTCAAGAGCATGGAAGACGTGATGCTGTGGATGATTGATAACCATCTGGGTCGCCGCAGCGTGTCCGACTTCCAGCGCGGCGTCCTGGCGCTGCGCAAGAAGGACATCCTGGCACAGCGCGCCGAGGAGGAGTCCGCCCGCCTTAAGGCGGAGGACGCGGCCGTCGCGCCGCCTGAGCCAAGCGAGGCCGAGGCGGAAGCGCCGGCAGCCAAGGTTCGCACTTCGCGTGAAGACATCGCCCGCGCCGCGCGCGTATCCAGCGCCACGCTGACCCAGATCGAGAAGATCCAGAAGAACGCGACGCCGGAACTGGTGGAAGCCGTTCGCGCGGGCACGATCTCGATCAATGCCGCGGCAACCGTGGCCACTCTGTCGGCAGAGGACCAGATCACGGCCGTGCAAGGCGGACGCAAGTTCCTGCAGCAGGCCGCGAAGGAAATCCGCGAACAGCGCGCGGCGAACCGTCCGCAGAAGCCGCCCAAGGAGGCGCAGGAGTCCGACGGCAGCGCCCCATGGGAAGGCGAGCGCACGATTCCGCTGAGCGAAGTAGAGCAACTGCGCGCCGAAGTGGCGCAGCTGAAGGAGAAGAATGCGGCGCTGCGGGCGGAAAATGCCGAGCTGCGCGAACGAATCTCGATGCTGGTGGACGCGTCCTGATAAGAAACCCGGAGAGAGTATGCCCAGACTGAGCCCCGCGCTTGCCGCGCTTTGTGCCATCCCTGTTGCGGCGATTGCCGCACCTGCTCCCGCAACAAGCCAGGTCGGCGCCGTTGAAGCGCTGCGCCTGTCGATGATCGCCAAGCGCGTGACCATCATGCGCGACAAATGGGGCATCCCGCACATCTACGGCAAGACCGACGCGGACGCAGTCTTCGGCATGCTCTACGCACAGTCGGAAGATGACTTCAAGCGCGTGGAACTGAACTTCATCAACGCCATGGGCCGGCTGGCCGAAGTGGAAGGCGAGAAGGCGCTCACGCAGGATCTGCGCATGAAGCTCTTCATCGATCCGGAAGTACTGAAGGCGCAGTACAAGGCCAGCCCCGCATGGTTGAAAAAGCTGATGGTGGCGTGGGCCGATGGCCTGAACTACTACCTGCACACGCATCCGCAGGTGAAGCCGCAGCTGATCACGTACTATGAGCCTTGGATGGCGCTGAGCTTCAGCGAGGGCAGCATCGGCGGGGACATCGAAACCGTGCAGCTGGAGCCGCTGCAGGCCTTCTATGCCAAGCGCCCGCAGCCCTCGCTGGCACGCGCCGGCAGCGATCTGGATAAGGAGCCGGCCGGCTCCAACGGTTTTGCAATTGCTCCGGCGCTCAGCAAGACCGGAAACGCGCTGCTGATGATCAATCCGCACACCTCCTTCTATTTCCGTCCCGAGGTTCATGCGGTCAGCGCGGAGGGCCTGAATGCCTATGGCGCCGTGACCTGGGGCCAGTTCTTTGTCTATCAGGGCTTCAATGACCGCCTGGGCTGGATGCACACCTCCGGCGGCGGCGATGTGATCGACGAATACCTGGAAACCATCGTGGAGAAGGACGGCAAATTCTTCTACAAATACGGCGATGAGCTGCGCGAAGTGAAAACGCGCGAAATCAAACTGCCGTACAGGACAGCACAGGGCATGGCGGAGAAAACCGTTACCGCTTACTTCACCCATCATGGCCCGGTGGTGCGCCAGGATGGCGACAAGTGGGTGTCCGTGGCGCTGATGAATGAGCCGATGAAGGCGCTGACACAGTCCTTCATCCGCACCAAGGCCCGCAACTACGCCGCCTTCTACAAGGCGATGGAACTGCGCACCAACTCGTCCAACAACACCGTGTATGCGGACGCGGACGGCAATATCGCCTACTTCCACGGCAATTTCGTGCCGATCCGCGATACGAAGTTCGACTTTACCAAGCCGGTGGACGGCAGCAATCCTGCCACCGACTGGAAAGGCTTGCACGCCGTGAAGGACACCATCCAGCTCTTCAACCCGAAGAACGGCTGGATCCAGAACACCAATAACTGGCCATATTCCGCGGCCGGCCAATACAGCCCGCGTCCGCAGGATTATCCGGCCTATATGTCGATGAATCCGGAGAACGCACGCGGCATCCACGCCGTGCGTGTGCTGCAGAACAGGAAGGACTTCACGCTGGAGAGCCTGATCGCCGCAGCCTACGACAATCAGCTGACCGCTTTCGAACCGCTGTTGCCGCTGCTGGTGCGTGCCTACGACGAAGCACCGGCCAGCGACCTGGCCAAGGCGGAGCTGATCGAGCAGATTTCCCTGCTGCGCGACTGGGACATGCGCTATTCGCTGACTTCCGTCCCGACCTCGCTGGCCATTTTCTGGCTGCAGGACCTGGTGAAGACCTATGGCCCCGAAGCCAAGACCAAAGGCATCCTGGTGCTGGACTATCTGGCTAGCCATGTCACGCCGCAGCAGCGTCTGGAAGCCCTGGTGCGCGCTTCAGACAAACTGAAGAACGATTTCGGCACCTGGAAAACGCCCTGGGGCGAGATCAACCGCTTCCAGCGCCTGACCGGCGACGTCGTCCAGCCTTTCGACGACAGCAAGCCAAGCATTCCCGTGCCTTACGCATCGGGCAACTGGGGCTCGCTGGCCGCTTTTGGCATGACGTCCAAACCGCGTACCAAGCGCATTTACGGTGAGCGTGGCAACAGCTTCGTGGCAGCCGTGGAATTCGGCCCGCGCATCCGCGCCAAGAGCGTGCTGGCCGGCGGCGAAAGTGGCGATCCGGCGTCGCCGCATTTCAACGACCAGGCGGAAATGTATGCGCGCGGCGAGTTCAAGGACGTGCTGTTCTACAAGGAAGACGTCGAAAAGAATCTGGAGCGCAAGTATCACCCGGGTGAGTGAGGGGATGTTTGAGCCAGCGCAAAGGCGCTGACGTAGCAGATGGCGAAAGCGACAGGCAGCGGATCGAAGAATTCATCTTCGTCCGCGAGCTGAATGAAGTCGGCCTCACGCCGGCTGAAAGCGAAGCTGACCGTGTGGCGCAAGCCGTCAAACTGCTGTGCGCCAAGGACAATCGCGCATACTGGCCGCGGCAGTGCTGCTGCGCAGCGGCCGCATTCTTGCAACGGCGCCCATTGAGACATGCCGACCCGCCTGACACTGGCGCGCTATGCCTTCCCCGGCCTGATCAAATCCGCCGAGCGCTTCAAGCTGCGGGTACTGGCGATTGTGTTGCTGCTCCTGTTCGGACTGGTGCTGACCTGCGTAATGTCCTGGCATATCACAGGCGGCAACGAAGCGGAGCTGAAGGTCGCCGCCAGCGGCCCGGTGCAATTCTGCGCAATGACAGACGAAGCGGGGCAGGCGCATTAACGCAACACCGAGGAATACCAGCTTTGCGCGCGCCGCAGTGTGGTCGATACGCAAATGCGCGCCGTGCGCATGAATCTGCGTCTTTTGGCTGGAGCCGTGGAAAGCTAGCTACGAGTTGACATCGGGCTGTTTTGACGGCGACTTGCCGCAGTCGCCCGACAGGGAAGTTCGCCGGCGCGGCACCGAAGATCTGGCGCAGATCGTGACCATGTTCGCTAGTCCTGCTGCAGATGGCCCTGAGCAGCTCCGCGCTCTCATTCATCGCTGGTTTCGGTGTCGAGGGCGTGTTCCTGGCGCTGGAGAGTTTTGTGCGGCGGGTGTTCAACCTCCCTGACCCTGGGAAGACCGTGCATTAGAGCCGGCAGGCAAAGCAGATAGAGCAGGGCGCCCGATACCCAGGCCAGTCCCGGCATGGAGTCGCGCGAAGCGGCATACAGAGGGCTCACCAGCAGGGGGCCGCCAACGGAAGCCAGGCTGGCCACGCTGGAAAGCACACCCTGCAGCCGCCCCTGGTAATCGGGGCCGACGCTGCCGGACAGCATCGAGTGCAGTGCCGGCGACGCCACGCCGCCCAGGCAGAACAGGGGCATCAGCGCGAAAGCCACCCAGCCCTGGGTCGCCAGCGCCATCAGCGCATAGGCGGAGGCGTCGCAGGCGATGCCGATAAACAGCGCGCGGCGCTCGCCGAAGCGCCTCGTGACGGGCCCCACGACGAAGAACTGGGCCAGCGCATGGAATACGCCGAAGCAGGCCAGCGAAACGCCGACCATTGTGCCGTTCCAGTGAAAAGTGTCCTGCCCGTACATCACCCAGATCGTGTTGCCGACCTGGGACACCAGCGCGATCACGGCATGGCACACGATCATCGGGCCGAGGAAGGGGAAGCGCTTCAGCCAGACCAGCGGCGCGAAGGGATTCAGGCCCTCGTGCGTCCGCTCGGCGCTGGCGGGGCGCGACTCGGGCAGCAGGTAGAGCGCCAGCACAAGATTCAAGAGCCCCAGTCCGGCAGCCAGGATGAAGGGGGCGCGCACCCAGATATCGCCCAGCACACCACCCACCACGGGACCGGTGACGAAGCCCACGCCGACCGCCGCACTCAGTTGGCCGAAGCGCCGCGCGCGATCCGATTCGTGGGTGATGTCCGCCACGGTGGCGAACAGCACGGAGAGGCTGGCGCCGGCCGCGCCGGAGATGGCGCGGCCCAGAAGCAGCAGCCAGAAGGTGGGCGCCACGGCCATGAACAGGTAGTCCACCGTGATGCCGATCAGCGAGGCAAGGAGCACGGGGCGGCGCCCGAAGCGGTCGCCCAGGCTGCCCATCAAGGGCGCGCAGAGGAACTGCATCAGCGAATAGATGGACAGGAAAAGACCAAAACGCCAGCCGAAGCTGGCGCTCTCGCCGACCTGGCGCAGCAGGTCCGGAAAGATGGGCATGACCAGCCCCATCCCCGCGCCGTCAATGACGGCCGTGGCCCAGATGGGCAGGTAGGCGTTCTTTTTCAGATCGCGTCCAGCGCGTTGCGCAGATCCTGGCGCAGGTCTTCGATGTCCTCGATGCCGACCGAAAGCCGGATCAGGCCATCGCCTATGCCCAGCAAGGCGCGCTGGGGCGCCGGGATCGACGCGTGGGTCATCAGGGCCGGGTGTTCGATCAGGCTCTCGACGCCGCCCAGGCTCTCGGCCAGCGCAAACACTTCGCAGCGCTCCAGGAAGCGGCGCGCGCCCGCCAGGTCGGTGTTCAGATCGATCGAGATGATGCCGCCGAAGCCGTCCATCTGCGCCTTGGCCAGCGCGTGCTGGGGATGGGATTCCAGGCCGGGTAGAAGACCTTGCGTACCTTGGGCTCCGTCTCCAGCCAGCGCGCGATTTCCAGCGCGCTTTCGCAATGGCGCTGCATGCGGATGGCCAGGGTCTTCACGCCGCGCAGGGCGAGGAAGCTGTCGAAGGGGCCGGCGATGGCGCCGACGGAATTCTGCAGGAAGGCCAGCTGCTCGCGCCAGGCAGACTGGCGGTCCTCGCCCGCCACCACGGCGATGCCACCGATGATGTCCGAGTGGCCGTTCAGGTATTTGGTGGCCGAGTGGACGACGATGTCGAAACCGAATTCGATCGGGCGCTGGACAATGGGGCTCGCGAAGGTGTTGTCTGCAATCGCAATGATGCCGCGCTCACGGCAGATCTGGGCCACGCGGCGCAGGTCGGCCAGCTTCAGCATCGGGTTGGTAGGCGTCTCCACCCACACCATCTTCGTGTTGGGGCGGATCGCGGCCAGCAGGTTTTCCGGATTGGTCAGGTCCACATAACTGAAGTCCAGTCCCGCGCTGCGGCGCCGCACCCGCTCGAACAGGCGGAAGGTGCCGCCATACATGTCGTCGCCCGCAATGATGTGCGAACCCGAATCGGCGATTTCCAGCACGGTGGAGATGGCGGCCAGGCCGGAGGCAAAGGCGAAGCCCTGGGCGCCGCCTTCCAGGTCGGCGAGGCAGCGTTCCAGCGCCCAGCGCGTGGGATTATGCGAGCGTCCGTAATCGAGGCCCTTGTGGACCCGGGGCTTTGCTGCACGAAGGTGGAAGTGGCATAGATCGGCGGCATGATCGCGCCGGTCGACGGGTCCGGCGACTGGCCCGCGTGAATCACGCGGGTGGCCAGGTGTGCTTTGGCTTTTTTATCGTTCAAGATAAGGTCCTGCGCAAATGGTTGAGGAGATCGTAGCGGGTGATCAGTCCGTAGAATTTATCACCTTCGGCCACGATTGCGGTGAGGCCACGGTCAAGGGTGTTGCGCAAAGCCTCCATGCTGGCGCCGGGCGACAGGGTTTCCACGCGCGCCGTCATGGTTTCCGCGACGGGGCCGGTGAAGCGGCTGGCGTCTTTTTCCACTTTCAGCAGGATATCCGACTCGTCGATGATGCCGGCCAGGTGGCCGTTTTCGATCACCGGCAACTGCGCCAAGTCGGCCGCGCGCATGCGGTTGAAGGCGATCATCAAGGTATCGCCGGGCGCCACGCTGACCACGTCGCCATCGTCGTAGCGGCGGCCGATCAGATCGCGCAGGTCGCCCAGGCGGGGGCGCTGCAGCAGGCCCTGATCGAACATCCAGCTGTCGTTATAGACCTTGGAGAGGTAGCGCGTGCCGGTGTCGGCCACGATGGTCACGACGCGCTTTGCCGTGGTCTGCTGGCGGCAGTATTTCAGGGCGGCGGCCAGCAGGGTGCCGGTGGATGACCCGGCGAGGATGCCTTCGGCGCGCAGCAGCTCGCGGGCGCTCTCAAAGCTTTCCTGGTCGGTGATCGTGTAGGCCTGGCGGAAGGCGCTCATGGTGGCATTAGCGGGGATGAAGTCTTCGCCGATGCCTTCCACGGCCCAGGAGCCGGTGACGTCGGAAACCTCGCCAGTCGCCACATAGCCGGCAAGGATCGAGCCCTTGGGGTCGGCCAGCACGAATTCCGTTGCCGGCGACACCTTGCCGAAATAGCGCGAGAGGCCGGTCAGCGTGCCGCCCGAGCCGACGCCCAGTACGATGGCGTCCACTTCATGGCCCATCTGTTCCCAGATTTCGGGGCCGGTAGTCGTTTCATGGGCCAGCGGATTGGCCGGGTTGTTGAACTGGTCGGCGAAAAAGGCGCCCGGGATCTCCCGCGCCAGGCGGGCGGCGTAATCCTGGTAATACTCGGGGTGGCCCTTGCCCACGTCCGATCGGGTCATGTGGACTTCGGCGCCGAGCGCCTTCAGGTGCAGCACTTTTTCGGTGGCCATCTTGTCCGGCACAACCAGTACCACGCGATAGCCCTTGTTGCGGCCGACCAAGGCCAGGCCCAATCCCGTATTGCCCGCCGTGGCTTCGACAATGGTGCCGCCCGGCTTCAGGCGGCCGTCGTTTTCCGCCGCTTCGATAATGGACAGGCCAATGCGGTCCTTGATGGACCCGCCAGGGTTCTGCGATTCGAGTTTCAGGAAAAGCCGGCAGGGACCGGTATCGAGGCGGGTAACTTCGACCAGGGGGGTGTTGCCGATCAGACCGTAAAGCGCGGCCGTACGTTCGTTTTGCATGCTGACTCCTTGCAGTCGCCGGGGCAAGCGATTGTGTCACCGGCCCCAAAGGGAAAAGCGCGCATTGTGGGGCGCGCCCGCTGAACAAAGAAGGAATGTTTCCGCAGTAGCTTATGCGGATTATAATCCCGTACCGCCGAAGACCGGCTTCGATACAACACACTGAAGTGGCAAAACTCTATTTCCGTTATTCCGCGATGAACGCGGGCAAATCGACCGCGATGCTGCAGGTTGCGCACAATTACGAAGAGCAGGGTCAGGCCGTGCGCCTGTTCACGGCCGCCATCGATGACCGTTACGGCGTAGGAAAGGTCACTTCGCGCCTGGGGCCGCAGCGCGAGGTCGAATTGTTCCATGCCGATACCAATTTCCTCACCGGGAACGAGAAGAAAGTCTCCTGCGTGCTGGTGGACGAGGCCCAGTTCCTTTCCACGGCCCAGGTCGTCCAGCTGCACCAGCTGGCCCAGACCAAGGGCATTCCCGTGATCTGCTACGGGCTGCGCACGGATTTCCGCGGCGAGCCTTTCCCCGGCTCCGCCTATCTGCTGGCCCTGGCCGACGATATCGAGGAGATCAAGAATATCTGTACCTGCGGCAAGAAGGCAACGATGAATATCCGCGTGGACGAGCAGGGCAACCGCATTCGCGAAGGCGAGCAGATCAGCATCGGCGGCAACGAGAGCTATCGCCAGGCTTGTGGCCGATGCTTCTACGCGGGCTGATCACCGCTTAAAAAACCCGGCTTGCGCCGGGTCGGATCAGAGCGACGCCAGGCTCAGGTTTGCTGGCGCTTGCGCAGTGCGGCGAGTCCAGCCAGGCCCAGGCCCATCAGCGCGAGGGAGCCGGGTTCCGGCACGGCTGTAACCAGGGCGGTGTTCAGATTGTCCAGCGAGAAGCCGCGGTCCAAATTGCCGCTGGTAGCTGTGAATGCGATGCTTGTTACATTCGCGAAGTTGATGACGAATGTCTGAAAGTCATTGATTCCGCCCGGCCCGTCATGCGCGCCGTCCAGATTCAAATCTGTCGTTATCGTGCCGCCGCCCGCAAGCTGGCCAACCAGATGCACAACGCTCGCGTCACCATTGGCGCTGAAGATATGCTCGGCAATGTCCAGTTGGCCTACGTCGAATGATCCCCCGCCCAATATGGACATGGTCAGGGTGGCTGTGCCGCTGTTGTTGTCGATTGTGATAAATGTGGTGCCGTTGGCGGGGCCGGTAACGGCGTAGTCGTGGGTGCGGTGCATGTGGAATGTAGAGGACGAGAACAGGAAGCCCCGGCTGGCCACGAAGGATTCTGTAGTGAGCCCGGAGGTTCCTGCCGCTACGGCGGTGTCCTCAAAGTCGATCAATCCTGCGTAACTTGGCGTCGCCGTCACTGCCAAAAATGCTGCTGCTATAAGGCTTTTAAATCCTGACTTCATATTTGCTCCCCTTTAAGATCAGACGAATAGCTTATTTAAGTAGTTTATCGGCCACTAAGCGGTGCTTAGCGAATTTCGGATGAGCAATAATCAGGCCAATTCGAGGAATCAAGGATTTAGAATTAAATCCGCCATATATTGTAAAAATTTCCGATATATACTTTTAAATTGCACTTAACGTTTGGGAGACGCAAAACGTTAAATACCTGCAATCAATGTTGTCTTCAATTCACCCTGTAACTGGGCTGTCATAATTGCCATGTAGCATCATTCGATCTGTTCCAGAAAGGTTGGTATGCGATCGGATGTGCTTTATGCGAAAACGCCCGCCGGGCAGGCGGAGGTGCAGGCGCGGCGCGCCGGCCTCACTGCGCGCCAACGAACCCTGCTGATCATGCTGGACGGACGCAAGCCGCTGTCCGCCTTGCTGCCGCTCCTCCCGATGGAAGAACTGGAGCCTGCGCTGGAGGCATTGCTGAGCCTGGGTTTTATCGCCGATCCCGCTGCACTGGCGGCGGCTGCGCCGAAGCCGGAGCCGCCGAGGCCCAACCCGCGCCTGATCGAAGCGAAATCCCTGATGCGCACGAGCGCGGAAAAATACCTGGGCCTGCTGGCTGCCGATCTCGTGCGGCGTATTGAAATGGCGTCTGACGAAGCCCAGGTGCAGCACGCCATCGGCATGTGGCATATGGCCATGCGCGATTCCAAATACGGCCGGGATATCGCCGGCCCCCTCCTTGAAAAAACACGCAGCCTGCTGATGGCTTAATGCGTGCGCGCCCAGGCGGACGGCGTCTGCCCGCAATAGTGGCGAAAGCGTTTCGTGAAATAGCTGGGATCCTCGTAGCCGACGAGGAAGGCGATACTCGCCAGCTGTAACTCACCCTTCAGGATCAGCGCCTGTGCGCGCAACATCCTGCATTCCTCCAGATAAGCCATCGCACTTACGCCCATGCTGGCGCGGAATACCCGTGTGAAGTGGTAGCGGCTGATATTCGCCAGGCCCGCCAGGGTGGCGAGATCGATGGGCTCATGCAAGTGAGCGTCGATGAAATCCTGGATGCGCTGCAGGGCGCGGGGGGACAAGCGGCCACGAATGGTATCCAAGCTGTTATCTCCCCATAGCAAGAAAGTGCCAGAAGAAAGCAATAGAGTACCACTGGAATTTGGGGTGAGGAAAGATAATCAATATTCGCTTTAAACCAACAATGAAGAGGCCACCATGAGCTACGTCCTGAATATCAATGGCAAGCCCCACACTGTCGATGTCGATGGCGATACCCCGCTGTTGTGGGTTTTGCGCGACGTCCTGCACATGACTGGGACCAAGTTCGGTTGCGGCATGGCGCTTTGCGGCGCCTGCACTGTTCATCTGGATGGCCAGCCCATCCGTTCCTGCAGCACGCCGGTTGAGACTGTAGGGAAGGGCAAGATCACGACCATCGAGGCGATCAGCGCGACGCCGGCCGGCAAGAAGATCCAGCAAGCGTGGATCGCGCACGATGTGCCGCAGTGCGGCTACTGCCAGTCTGGCCAGATCATGAGTGCCACCGCGCTGCTGGCCAGCAATCCGAAACCGAGCGACGCCGATATCGAGGCCGCCATGTCGGGCAATATCTGCCGCTGCGGCACCTATTCGCGCATCCGCGCGGCCATCAAAACCGCTTCGAACGCATAAAGGAGACCGGCATGAACTCTCCAACCGAATTCCGGGATTCCCGCCGTCACTTCCTGCAAGCCAGCCTGGGCGCGGCTGGCGGACTGATGCTGTCCTTCTACCTGCCGGGCGCTGCCGCCGCGGCAGCCACCACCGCGTTCAAGCCGAACGCCTTCATCATTATCGCGCCCGACAGCCGGGTCACCATGGTGATGCCTTATGTGGAAATGGGGCAGGGCACCTATACCTCGATCCCCATCCTGCTGGCCGATGAGCTGGAGGTGGACCTGGACAAGATCACCTGCCAGCACGCGCCAGCCGATCCGGCCTATAAGCACGGCATGTTCGGCGTGCAGTTGACGGGCGCTTCGGCCAGCATCCGCGCCGCCTGGAAGCCGCTGCGCGAAGCGGGCGCGACGGCGCGCACCATGCTGGTCCAGGCGGCTGCCGGCCAGTGGAAGGTGTCGCCGGACAGCTGCAAGGCGGCGCATGGCGAAGTGGTCCACACGGCATCGGGACGCAAGCTCAGCTACGGCAAGCTGGCCGCAAAGGCCGCCAAACTGCCGGTACCGAAACAGGTGGCGCTGAAATCGCCGGAGGCCTATACCCATATCGGGAAGTCCGCCAAGCGCCTCGATGTAGCGGACAAAGTCAACGGCAAAGCCATGTTCGGCATCGATGCCCAGGTGCCCGGCATGAAGGTCGCAGCCGTGAAGGCTTGCCCCGTCTTTGGCGGCAAGCTCGCATCGGTCGATGAAGGGCCGGCAATGAAGGTGAAGGGCGTGCGCAAGGTCGTCAAGCTGGAGAATGCCGTCGCCGTCATCGCCGACCACAACGGCGCCGCCAGGAAAGGCCTGGCCGCGCTGGACATCAAATGGGATGAAGGCCCGAACGCCAAGTTCTCGTCCGCCGCCTGGGAACAGGTGCTGGAAGAGGCCGCCCGCAAGCCCGGCCTGATGCATATCAAGGAAGGCGACTTCGCCAAGGCTGCAGCCGGCGGCAAGACGATCGACGCCGTCTATTTCGCGCCCTTCCTGGCCCACGCCACGATGGAGCCGATGAACTGCACGGCCCACGTAAAGCCGGGCAGTGTGGAAATCTGGACCGGCACGCAGACGCCTGAACGCTGCGTCAACTTCGTTTCCCAGGCGCTGGGCGTGGAACCGAAGACGGTGAAGATCAATAACTTCCTGCTGGGCGGCGGCTTCGGGCGCCGGCTGGAAGTGGACGTGGTGGTGCAGGCCGCGCAGATTGCCAAGCAGGTCAACTATCCCGTCAAGGTGATCTGGAGCCGCGAGGAAGACACCCAGCACGACTACTACCGGCCTTTCTACCGCGACGAACTGAGCATGGCGCTGAATGCCCAGGGCATGCCGGTCGGATTCCGCCATCGCTTTGTCGGCTCCGCCATCGAAGCGCGCTATGCGCCGGCCTGGATGGCGAACGGCGTCGATACGGATGCAATCGACGCTGCCGAAAGCCCCTACCACTTCGATAATCGCCAGGTGGAATACCTGGCAGTGGAAACCGCCGTGCCTACCGGTTTCTGGCGCGGCGTGGGCCCAACCCACAATACCTTCGTCATCGAGAGCTTCATCGACGAAGTGGCGCTGGCAACCGGCAAGGACCCCGTTGCCCTGCGCCAGGCCTTGCTCACAAAGAACCCGCGCGCGCTGGGTGTGCTGAATCTGGCGACGCAGAAAGCGGGTTGGGGCAGGAAAATGGAGCCCGGCACCGGCATGGGCGTTTCGGTCGCGTCGGCCTGGGGCAGCTATGCCTGCGCCGTGGTCGAGTGCGCCGTGAATGCAGACGGACAGATCACCCTGAAAAAGATCACCACGGCGGTCGATTGCGGCCAGGTGGTGCACCCGGAAGGCGTGCTGCACCAGGTTGAAAGCGGCCAGACCTACGGCCTGACTGCCGCCCTTTACGGCAAGCTTACCCTCGAGAACGGACGAGTGGTCCAGGGTAATTTCCACGAATACCCGGTCATGCGCCTGAACGAGGTGCCGGTCATGGAAGTCCATGTCGTGCCCAGCACGGAGTCGCCCGGCGGCATGGGCGAGCTGGGCACGGCCGTGGTCACGCCCGCCATCGCCAACGCCGTGTTCGCCGCCACCGGCAAGCGCCTGCGCCGCACGCCGTTTGAAGCCGAGCAGCTGAAACGCACTTGATTTTCCGCCAATAGACGCCGCCTGGTGCGGCGTTATAATCCTCCCCAACTAATAAGCGGGTCTGTTGGGGAGGAGATGGAATGGCAATGGTCGAGTGCGCCATGGTGGCGCCCGCCTGGCTGTGCGGGCAGCGCGACGTGCTGCTCTATCTCGTGCCGTCCCTCGTGCTGGCGCTGGTGATCCGGCGCCTTTCTTCGGTTCATCCAATTTTTTTCATGTTCCGGCTGGCCGGCACCATCTGCCATGAGCTGGCCCATTTCTTTGTCGGTCTGCTGACCGGGGCGCGGCCTGCCGCTTTTACCGTGATTCCGCGCCGGGTAGGGCAGGGCTGGGAGCTGGGCTCCGTGTCCCTGACCCGTGTACGCTGGTATAACGCGGCGCCGGCCGCCCTGGCGCCTTTCCTCGTGGCCCTGGTCCCCGTCTGGGTGGCGATGCTGCGCACTCGCCCGGGCTGGCACTTCGAACCCGTGGACCTGCTGCTGGCGCTGCTCGTGGCGCCGCAATTCCTGGCCTGCTGGCCGTCCGCCGTGGACTGGAAGATCGCGCTGCGATCCTGGCCCTATCTTGTCATCATTGCCGCTTTACTATGGTGGCTTTAAGACGTCCCTAAGCGTAGTGGCCGAAACTGCTGCGCTGGCAGGGGTATTAGCCCGTTTCATCATGTAGAATAGGCTCACACCACTGCAACACTGTGTTAACTACGTTCGGAGCAAGCCGATGAAGAAGCAAATGCTGTTAGCCGCCATGTCCCTGGCCTTTGCGTCCGCCTATGCAGGCGCGCAAGCCGACAAGGCAGCAGACGCCCCAATCAAGCCGGCCGCGCAGCAAGGCCAGGCCGCCCTTTGGGCCTCGCGCGTGCTGCCTCGCTATCACTACAAAGCCACGCCTCTGGACGATGCGATGTCGGAAAAGATCTTCGACCGTTACCTGAAGTCGCTGGATGGCGAGAAGCTGTTCCTGACCCAGGCCGATGTCGACCAGTTCGCCCAATACCGCACCAAGCTCGATGACGCCATCGTCAGCGAGAACCTGACCGTGCCTTTCGCCATGTACAACCTGTACCAGCAGCGCTTCAACGAGCGCATGGCGTATGCACGCGAACTGCTGAAGACCAAGATGGATTTCACGGTGGATGAGAGCTACCAGTTCGACCGCGAGAAGGCCGACTGGATTAAGTCCGAAGCCGAGATCAAGGACCTGTGGCGCAAGCGCGTGAAGAACGACTGGCTGCGCCTGAAGCTGGCCGGCAAGGATGACAAGTCCATCCGAGAAACGCTGGACAAGCGCTACGACAACTACGTAATCCGCGCCAAGAAGCTGAACAACGAAGACGTGTTCCAGATCTTCATGAACGCGTATGCGATGTCGATCGAACCGCACACCAACTACCTCGGCCCGCGCGCTTCGGAGAACTTCGATATCGCGATGCGCCTGTCGCTGGAAGGCATCGGCGCCGTGCTGCAGCCGCGTGACGAATACACCGTCATCCGCGAGATCGTGCCGGGCAGCCCGGCCGCGCTGTCGAACAAGCTGAAAGTGGGCGACCGCATCATCGGCGTGGGCCAGGGCGATTCCGGCCCGTTCACCGACGTGCTGGGCTGGCGTATCGACGATGTCGTGGCCCAGATCCGCGGCGCCAAGGATTCGACCGTGCGCCTGCAGGTGCTGCCGGCCGATGCCGGTCCGGATGGCAAGCCATACGTGCTGCCGCTGATCCGCAAGAAAATCAGCATGGAAGAGCAGTCCGCCAAGAAGACCATCCTGGAAGTGAAAGACGGTGCAGTGAAGCGGCGCATCGGCGTGATTTCGCTGCCGACCTTCTACCAGGACTTCGAAGCGCGCCGCAAAGGCGACAAGGACTACAAGAGCGCGACCCGCGACGTGGCCCGCCTGCTAAAGGAACTGAAGAACGACAAGGTCGATAACGTGCTGATCGACCTGCGCAACAACGGTGGCGGTTCGCTGAACGAGGCTGTCGAACTGACCGGCCTGTTCATCGATCGCGGTCCGGTGGTGCAGCAGCGCAGCGCCGAAGGCCGTGTCGAAGTCGAAAGCGATAACGTGCCGGGCCTGGCATGGGATGGTCCGGTGGGCGTGCTGATCAACCGCGCTTCCGCTTCGGCGTCCGAGATCTTTGCAGCGGCCATCCAGGATTACGGCCGCGGCCTGATCATCGGCGAACCGAGCTTCGGCAAGGGCACCGTGCAGACGCTGGTGAACCTGGACCGCTTTGGCCAGTCGGACAAGGCGCGCTTCGGCGAGCTGAAGATGACCATTGCCCAATTCTTCCGCATCAACGGCGGCACCACACAGCTGCGCGGCGTAACGCCGGACATCAAGCTGCCTTATGTCAGCGATGCCGAAGCGTTTGGCGAGTCCAGCTACGACAACGCACTGCCTTACACCCAGATCAAGCCGGCGGTGTACATCCCGGCGGGCGAGCTGAAGGAAATCGTGCCGATCCTGGACAAGAAGCATGAGGCCCGCGTGTCGAAAGACAAGGACTTCCAGTACCTGCTGGAGGACATTGCCGTCGTCAAGAAGCAGCGCAAGGAAAATCTGATCTCGCTGAACGAAGCGGTGCGCCGCAAGGAGCGCGACCAGCAGGAAGCCCGCGCCAAGCTGCGCGAGCAGCGCCTGGCTGCCGGCCCGTCGCCGGACGACCCCGTGCTGCTGCCGGACCCAAAGGAAGCGCTGAACAAGGCAATTGCCGCCAAACCGGCCAACCCGCGCGCGTCCCAGCGTCAGCAACAGCAGATGAAGGGCGCTATCCGCTCGGATGACGGCCTGCAGGCGGACGAACGCAAGCTGTCCGACGAGCTGGACGCCGAGAAAGCGGCCAAGAATGCCAAGGACGTGCTGCTGAACGAAGCGGTCCACATCCTGGCGGACGAAGTCAGCGTTCTGAAGACCGATACCCGTATGGCCAGCCGCGTCTTGCCATACACAAACGACAAGTAATGAGGAGATATGCGGCTCATGTATATCTAGTATTCCTACAATAAATTGGACTTATATACTGCGCCGCACCATACTTGCACCTGTCTCCTCTATTCTCCTCCAAGGAAATAGATTCAGCCCGCTCCCTGAGCGGGCTTTTTTTTGCCCGCAATTCGGGGTCAGCTCTGTCATTCGGACACGCAGCATGATCCTTTGATCTATCTCAATACGCTAAAACACCGCTTTTTGCGTATTGATCCATCTCAAAGAGTGTGCGTGGATGTCCGAATGACAGAGCTGACCCGAATTGACCCCGAATTGGAGGGAGACAGTAAAATGTGCGGATGCGAAATTCTTTGAAACTGAAGTTGGTGGGAGCGGCGGCTGCAGTAGCGGCGGTGGCGGGCGGATATGTCTGGTATGCGGCGCAGCCGGGTGGGCCGGCGCCGGTGAGCGTGCCGAAGGTTTTCAAGCCTGCCGTGGTGGCGACGGAGCGGTTCTGGGCAGCGCATGTGCGGACGCTGGCGGATGATGGCTTGTCCGATCCGTACGGCGTAGCCGTGGATGAGAAGGGCAATGTCTTCGTGGCCGATGGCGGCGACAGCAACCGGATCGTCGTGATTGCGCCGGATGGCGCGCGGCGTGTGCTGGCCGGTGGGGCGGAGGGCTTCCGCGATGGCATTGGCGCGCAGGCGGCCTTCAATACGCCTTCGGGGCTGGCGCTGGACCGCAAGGGCAATCTGTATGTGGCCGACACGGGCAACCATGCGATCCGCAAGGTGGCGCCGGATGGCACGGTGACTACGCTGGCCGGCAGCGGCATCGCAGGCGCGGTGGACGGCAAGGGCGCGCTGGCGCAGTTCAATGGCCCGATTGGGGTGGCTGTGGACCGCGAGGGTGTGGTTTATGTGGCCGACACGTATAACGACCTCATTCGCCGTGTTGCGCCGGATGGCACGGTGACCACTCTGGCCGGTGGCAAGCTGCCGGGCTTCATGGATGGACCGGGCGCGTCGGCCTTGTTCGATACGCCGACCGGGATTGCGGTCGATAAGGATGGCGTGGTGTTCGTTGCGGACGCGCGCAATCATGCGCTGCGCCGGCTGGGCCTCGATGGTGCTGTGACTACGGTGGCGATGGCGCCGGATGAGGATCGCAAGGCGATCATGCGGCGGCCAGTGGCGCTGGCGGTTACGCACGATGGCTATCTGTATGTGGCGACCAATGCGAAGGGACGCGTGCTGCAGTTCACACCTTCCGGAGAGATTGCAGCGCTTTCGGATGCGGATCGCGCGCCGAATCTTGCCGTAGGGTTTGAGGGGAATGTGCAGCTGTTCGGGCCGCGGGGGATTGCCGTGGCGCGGGATGGCAGCGTGGTCGTCGCCGATGCTGTGGGGCAGCGCGTCGTGCGGTTAGCTCGGCAGAAGGAAGTGCCGGCGCCCACGGCGGCGACTGCGATGGCGGGATCCCAGGGCGGGGCGATTGGCGCAGCCAATGCGGCGACCGTTGCGGACGCGCGGGGCGCGGTGCGTGCGGCGGAGGCAGCAGGAGCGGGCGGCGGGAAGGCGCAGGCGGTCATGCCCTGGCCGGTGATGCCGCAGGACCAGCCCCACGAAGTGGTGGGCCTGATGGGAGAGGTGCGCGGAAGCTATGACGGCGAGAGCCGCGATCACTTCCATGCGGGGCTGGACGTGCAGGCGCCGATCGGCACATCGGTCCACGTGATCGAAAAGGCGAAGGTCACGGACCCGCTGGCCAATTGGGCGTACGGCAGCGTAGGCGAGGGCATCAATCTCGGCACGGTGAACTACATCCACATGCGCGTGGGTCGCAACACGAAGAACCAGCCTTACGATGAACGTTTTCAGTTGCTGAAGGACCAGCGCGGTAAGCCCGAGCGCGTCCGCGTGCTGCGCGGCACGCGCTTCGCGGTGGGCGACACGATCGGCAGCGTCAATCAGATGGCCCACGTGCACCTGGACTACTTCCAGCGCGGCATGCTGGTGAATCCGCTCACGCTGCCGTTCCCCGGCGTAGTGGACACCATCGACCCGCAGATCAACAGCATCACGCTGCTCGATGATCATGACAAGCGCATCGCGCAGAAGAAGGGCAAGCCGGTGCAGCTGGATCGCACGCTCGGCGCGGTCAATGTGGTGGTCGATGCCTTCGATCAGATGGACGGCAACCAGGCACGTCGCCGCCTGGGCCTATACAAGCTGGGCTACCAGCTGATGAAGGATGGGAAACCGTTGCAAGGCTACGAGCAGCCGGTGATCACGCAAACCTACGACAAGCTGCCGCGCGACCGTGAAGCCGTGAAGGTAGTGTATGCGCCGAACAGTGGCATCACGGTCTACGGCAGCAAGGCTACGCGTTTCGCGTATGCGCTGAACAGCACACTGAAAGACGGCGAAGCCACGCCAGGACTGCTGAAGATCGCCGACCTGCAGCCCGGCGACTATACGCTGCGTATTTTACGCCGCCGACTTCGCGGGCAATACCGCAAAGTCGGGGCGCGATCTGCAGCTGACGATTTACTGAACGGAGGTGCGGCGTCCGGACAGGTTGCGCTCAGCCGGATTGCCGGAAACCTGGATGCTGCCGGAACCGCTGCCGTGCGCCTCCACTTTCTGCGACACGTAAGCGTCAATGCCGCCCGAGCCGGAGCTGGAGAGGCTCGCCACTTCGGCGCGCAAGTCCGTCAGATACATGCGTCCCGAACCCTGCGCCTGCACGTCCAGCTGGCGCACGGCGCCGCGTCCCTGCAGGCCGCCGGAACCCGTGCTGTTCACGCGCAGTGCATCGCCGCGCACCACGCCCACGTCGATGCGGCCTGAGCCCACCATGTTCACATGGGCCGAGCGCGACTCCAGGCCTTCGCCGGCGAAGAAGCCGGAACCCGTGTGGTTCAGGTCGAGGTCATCGAGGCGGCCACGGATGATCACGTGTCCCGAGCCGGTATGCGATACGCGCAGCGCGCCACCGTTCAAGCCATTCACGTCCACACGCACCGAACCGGTGGACGACAGCTCGCGCAGGCGCGGCGCCGTGAAGACCACGCGGATCGGGCCGCTGCTGCGCAAGTCCGCATCGGTCCACACTTTCAGCGTATCGCCTTCAACATCGGTATGCACCAGGGGCAGCAGGTTGCTGTCGCCATCCACGGTCAGCGTGGACGGTCCGCCAATGCGCACTTCCACATCCATGTCCACGCTGCGGCGGTTCTCGATGCGCAGCGCAGTTGTACCAGCAACGTTACGGGTTTCGGTCGCGCTGGAGCCATTGCCTTTTATGGACTCGCTGGAAGACCAGCCGTATTTCGAATGACCGTCGGGCACCACAATCACGCAGCCGCCGAGAATGGCGAGGGCGGCAATAGTCATGGTCAGGCGCATTTTTATTCCTTTTATCCGGGTTGAGATGACGGAATGCTAAGTGCTTTGAGCACGGAACGAGGGGGAAATGCGACGAATGGTCGTGTAGAGGGGATGAACTGCAAAAATACATTGGCTACGGGCACATGCGCTTGATATGATGAAATAGCCGGCTTCGTGTTGTGCTGGCCCAGTCACGGCTATATGCCTGGCTGAGCAAGAATAAAGTTAATACCCCCGAATCACCGCCGGCGATAGGCCATCACCGGCGGATTTTTTTGTCCTCAGGATTTGGCGAAGGCCAGCAGGTCAGCGTTGACCTTGTCCTTGTGGGTATCGGTCAGGCCATGCGGCGCACCCGGATACACGATGAGCTTGGCCTGCTTGACGATCTTGGCCGAGGCGCGCCCCGCCGCGTCGATAGGCACGATCTGGTCATCGTCGCCGTGGATGATCAGGGTCGGCTTGTCGAACTTCTTCAAGTCTTCGCGAAAGTCGCTTTCGGAGAAGGCCTTGATCGAGTCGTAGGTGTTCTTGTGGCCACCCATCATGCCTTGCATCCACCACGCATTAATGATGCCTTGCGACGGTTTGGCGCCTGGACGGTTATAGCCGTAGAAGGGGCCGGACGCGATGTCCAGGTAGAGCTGGGAGCGGTCTTTCTCCGAGCCGGCGCGGATCCCGTCAAACACTTCCTTCGGCAGGCCGCCTGGATTGTCGGCCGTCTTCAGCATCAGCGGCGGCACGGCGGAGACCAGGGCCAGCTTGGCGACGCGCTTCGTCCCATGGCGGCCCACATAGCGCGCCACTTCGCCGCCGCCGGTGGAGAAGCCGACCAGGATGGCGTTCTTCAAATCCAGCGCTTCGATCACCGCGGCCAGGTCGTCCGCATAGTGGTCCATATCGTTGCCGTCCCATGGTTGGCTGGAGCGGCCGTGGCCGCGGCGGTCGTGGGCGATCACGCGGAAGCCATTATTCGCCATGTGATACATCTGCGATTCCCAGCTGTCGGAGCTCAGGGGCCAGCCGTGGCTGAACACGATGGGCTGGCCGTTCTTCGGACCCCAGTCCTTGTAATAGATGTCCACGCCATCCTTGGTGGTGATGTAGGCCGCGTTCTTCTTGACGCCGGCCGGTGCAGCAGCGGCTTCGCTGGCCACGCTGGCGGCGAGGGGCAGGGCGACTGCGGCAGCAAGGCCTGCACCGCTGAACAGGGCGGAGCGGCGGGAAGTGTCGATGTGCTTATCCATGATTAACCTTTCGTCATTATGTTAGAGTGCAAGTTGGTGCTTGAAAAACTCGTCGGTGCGGCCATTGGCCAGTGAGGCATCGGCCGCGTGATAGTGGTTACCGCCGGGGCGGGCGAACGCGTGGTTGCGGCCGGGTAGCTGTACACGGTAACGTTGGGCTTGTCGGCCAGCGCGGCCTTGATATCGGCTTGCGCTTCCTTGTTGATGTATTCGTCGTCGCCGGCCAGGTGGTAAATCATCGGGCCGTCGATGTCCGGCGCTTCGTCCAGATATTTCTCGGTGGCGCCGCCGTAGTAGGCGACGAAGGCATCGGCATCGGTGCGCGCTGCGCTGAGGAAGGTCAGCAGGCCACCCAGGCAGTAGCCGGTCACGCCGACCTTGCCGTTGCCGGTTTCATGGCTGCGGGCGGCCTTGATGGTGGCGGCGATATCCTGCACGCCCTTGTCGAAGTCGAAGGCGCTGTAGAGGGCGAAGCCTTTGGCCCAGTCGCCTTCGCTGGCCTCGGACATGCTCAGTCCCGGCTCGGCGCGCCAGAACAGGTCCGGTGCGATGGCGATGAAACCCTTGGCGGCATAGTCGTCTGCAATGCTGCGGATGCCGGCGTTGACGCCGAAAATCTCCTGCAGTACGACCAGCGCCGGATACTTGCCGGGCTTGGCCGGCTGGGCCACGTAGCATTGGAAGGCCCCGTCCGGGGTCTGGATTGTCAGGCTCATGATTCGCTCCTTTGTGTTGATGTTTGGTGGAATCACTTTAGGTCCGGAAACTGCCTGTGGGAATGCCCAAGGCTGCACGTCCGTTTTGCAGATTTGCAGGGTCCTCAATGACGACTGATTTCGACTGGAACGACATCCCCCTCATCCTCGGCCTGTCCCGCTGCGGCAGCATGAGCGCCACGGCGCGCGAACTCGGCCTCGACGCATCCACCGTGAGCCGCCGCATTGCCGCTGCCGAAAAGGCCCTCAACCTGCGCCTCTTCATCCGCGATAACACCCGCTATCAACTCACTAGCGCCGGCCGCGTGTTCGTCGACTATGGCGAGGCCGTGTACGGCAATGTGCAGAGCATGCTGCTTGCGTCCGCGCAGGAGGCGGACACGGTCGCCGGCCTGGTGCGCATCAGCGCCATCGATTTTCTGTTCGACTTCTGGCTGCTGCGCGAGCTGCCGGGCCTGCTATGCGAGCATGCGGGGCTGGATGTGCAACTACTGGGCGATAACCAGAATGTGTCCTTCTCGCGCGGCGAAGCGGATTTTGCGCTGCGCCTGGCACAGCCCGCGGAGGACGCAGCACTGGTGATGCGCAAGTTGGGCGAGATCGGCTGGGCCGTGTACGGCGCGCAGCGCTTTGCCGATGCGCCGCCAAACTGCTGGGGCGCCCAGCCGTGGATCGCTTACGAGGCGGCGCTGTCGAATCTTCCCGAAATGCGCTGGCTGGATCGGATCGAGCCGCGTCCCCGCATTGCCTTGCGGGTCAATAGCCTCAGCACGATGGTGCAGGCTTGCCGGGCCGGCGCCGGCCTGGCGCTGCTGCCTTGCTTGCTGGATGAGGAGCCGGGCCTGGTGCGGCTCAGCGGCGCGGAGGTGGTCCGCGAGCTATGGCTGCTGAGCCATCGTGACGGGGGCTCGATCGGGCGCTTCAAGGCGGTGTCCGCCTGGCTTTCGCGGATTTTTGCCGACAACAAGCACAAACTCTGCGGCATCTGAGCAAAAAACTGCTGTACAATATTTTGGAACGAACGTGCTATTTTTAAGCCGCGCACGTCGATAACCAGGAGACAGCATGGATTTGAACTATTCCGCCGAGGACGAAGGTTTCCGCGCCGAAGTGCGCGCCTTCCTCGAAGCGAATCTGCCCGCCGATCTGCAGCAGAAGGTGCGCCAGCACAAGCGCCTGTCCAAAGAGGATTACGTGCGCTGGCACAAGATCGCCGCCAGACAGGGCTGGGCGGCGCCCGCCTGGCCGGTCGAATACGGCGGTCCCGGCTGGAACGCAACGCAACGCCATATCTGGGAAGAGGAGTGCGCCCGCGCCGGCACGCCGGCCATCCTGCCGTTCGGCGTGAATATGGTGGCGCCCGTCATCATGGCCTTCGGTAATGAGGAGCAAAAGGCGCATTACCTGCCGCGCATCCTGAATTGCGACGACTGGTGGTGCCAGGGCTATTCGGAGCCTGGCTCCGGTTCCGACCTTGCGTCGCTGAAGACGATGGCGGAGCGCCAGGGCGACCATTACATCGTCAACGGCCAGAAAACCTGGACCACGCTGGGCCAGCATGCGGACATGATCTTCTGCCTGGTGCGCACCGATTCCACCGTGCGCAAGCAGGAGGGCATTTCCTTCCTGCTGATCGATATGAAGACGCCGGGCATCACCGTGCGCCCCATCATCATGCTGGATGAAGAGCATGAGGTGAACGAGGTCTTCTTCGACAATGTGAAAGTCCCCGTTGCGAACCTGATCGGCAAGGAGAACAAGGGCTGGACCTATGCCAAGTATCTGCTGGGCCATGAACGCACGGGCATCGCAGCCGTGGGCCGCTCCAAGCGCGAGCTGGCATTCCTGAAGCAACTGGCCTCGCGCCAGCAGCGCAACGGCAAGCCGCTGCTGCAGGACCCACTGTTTGCGTCGAAGGTCGCCAATGTGGAAATCGAGTTGATGGCGCTGGAAGTGACGGTGCTGCGCACCATCGCGCAGGAACACCAGGGGCCGGGTCCGCAGGCTTCGGTGCTGAAAGTGCGCGGTTCGGAGATCCAGCAATGGCTGACCGAGCTGATGATGGAAGCGGCCGGCCCGGAGGCGCTGCCTTTCGATCCGGATTACCTGGAGGGACGCAGCGAGCACGCGGCAGGCGGCGATGACGATGCCGCGCCGCTGGCGGGCTACTACTTCAACTTCCGCAAGACTTCCATCTATGGCGGGTCGAACGAGATTCAGAAAAATATCATCACCCAGATGATCCTGGGACTGTAAGGGGACGGCATGGATTTCAATTTCAAGGAAGAGCAGCAGCAGTTTGCCGACGCCCTGCGCCGCTGGGTCGACAAGGATTACACCTTCGAGGAGCGCCGCAAGATCATCCATTCGGACGCCGGAGTGTCGGACGAAGCCTGGGCCACGCTGGTTGAACTGGGCATGACGGCGCTGCCGGTGCCGGAAGCGCAGGGCGGCTTCGATGGCAGCGCTGTCGATATGCTGGTCGTGATGCAGGAGCTGGGGCGCGGGCTGGTCGTGGAGCCGTATTTCGCCACGGTGATGGGGGCGCAGTTCCTCAAGCTGGCTGGCGGACAGGAGGCGCTGCTGTCCCAGGTGGCCGAGGGGTCGCTGAAGCTGGCTTGCGCGCTGGGCGAGCAGCAATCGCGCCATGACCTGGCCGATGTCGCCACCGTGGCGTCGCCGGCGCATGTTATCAGTGGGACCAAGACCGTGGTGTTGCATGGCGGTCAGGCGGGGGCGTTCATTGTGTCCGCACGCACTGGCGGTGCACAGCGCGATCAGGATGGCATTGCACTGTATGTGGTGCCGCGCGATGCGGCCGGTGTGTCCGTGACGGATTACCGCACGCTCGATGGGCAACGGGCGGCGACTGTGCGCTTCGAGAATGCGCAGGGGACGCTGCTGGCAGCCGCTGGCGCTGGCTGGGATGTGCTGGAGGCGGCGACGGATTATGGCAATGCGCTGTTGTGTGCGGAAGCGATTGGCGCGATGGATGCGATTTTCGCGGCCACGCTGGAGTATCTGAAGACGCGCCAGCAGTTCGGGGCGCCGATCGGCAAGTTCCAGGCTTTGCAGCATCGGATGGCGGATATGTTTATCCACCTGGAGCAGGCACGCTCGATGGCGATGCTGGCGGCGGTGAAGGTGTCTTCTTCCGATGCGGAGGAGCGCCGGCGGGTGGTGTCGGCAGCCAAGGTGCGCGTGGGGCAGGCGGCCAGGTTTGTGGGACAGCAGGCGGTGCAGCTGCATGGGGGCATGGGCGTGACCGATGAATTGCCGGCGGCGCATTGGTTCAAGCGCTTGACCATGATTGGGCTGACGCTCGGCGACGTGGATCATCATCTGGAGCGGTTCGCGACGCAGACTTCCTTTGCCGGGGCTTGAGCCGACGGCGGCGCATGCACGGCGGATCAATGATCCGCCCTACAGCCCCTTTGGGGCCAAACCGTACAACCGTTACGCGGCGCAGTAGCGATTGCGTCCGCTCTTCTTGGCCTGGTAGAGCAGGCTATCGGCGGTCCGGATCAGCATTTCCGGATTGCCGCCCTCGCAAGGCGCCTGCGTGGCGGCGCCGATGCTGACGGTGACGATTTCGCTCGCCGTTGACATGCGGTGCGGAATGGCCAGCGTGCGCACTTCCTGCAGGATGTGCTGGGCAACCGATTCGGCGCCCTGCGCCGCCACATTGGGCAGCAGCAGCACGAACTCCTCGCCGCCATAGCGCGCCAGCATGTCCTGCGGCCTGCCCGCGCAGTGCTTCATGGCGCTGGCGACCGCCTGCAGGCACGCGTCGCCCGCCTGGTGGCCATAAGCGTCGTTATAGCTCTTGAAGTGGTCGATATCGATCATGATCACGGACATCGGCGCTGAAGCCCGTGCGCAGCGCCGCCACTCGTTGCCGAAGGTATCGTTGAAGCTGCGGCGGTTGGCGACGCCGGTCAGCGCGTCCGTCAGCGTGAGCTCGCGCATGGCGTCGGACTGCCGCTTCAGGGTCAGGTGGGTGCGTACGCGCGCCTTGACCACGGCCATATTGAATGGCTTGGTGATGAAATCCACGGCGCCCGCCTCGAGGGCTCGCGTTTCATCCTCCGGCGTGGTCAGCGCCGTGACGAAAATGATGGGGATATCCTGCACCTCCGGCTCGGCGCGCAGCACCGCGCAGACCTCATAGCCATCCATGCCAGGCATCACCGCATCCAGCAGGATCAGGTCCGGTTGCTGGGCGTGCGCCAGTTCCAGCGCCTTCGCACCATTCAGGGCGAACAGCAGCTCATGCTCCTCGCCCAGCACATGGTTCAGGATCTGGATGTTTTCAATGGCGTCATCCACGATCAGGATACGTCCATTGCGCGACTGGTCGCCCCAGCTCATGCCCATTCCCTCCTTTTCAATAGCTCCTTGACGAGATGTTCGGCAGCCGTGAAATCGAGCGTGTCGATCGCTTCGGCCAGCGCCGGCGCCAGATCGGGGCTTGCATGCGCGATCGGCCTGCGCAAGGCCTTGTACGAGGCCAGCGCCTTCATATTGCTGTTCCTTAGCAGGGAAAGCAGGTCGGCCAGCGCGGCGTTCAGGTCTTCCGGTCCGGCTTCGCCTGCGGCGCTGGCAGCGGCGTATCCGGGTTGCGGCAGGCTGCGCGCAGTGGCGACCACGGTGCCGATTGCGTCATCCAGGTCCTGCAGCAGTGCGGACAGGGCGCTGTCCTGCTCGTCCGCCAGTGCGGCCTGGGCTTCGGCGCACAGGTCGGCGATCTCGTTCGCACCCAGGTTGGCGGCCACGCCGCGGAGGCGGTGCAGGGCCAGGTGTGCGCCATGGCGTTTGTCTTCGGCCAGCAGCTCGTTGACTTCGGCCACGGTAGCGCCCTGAGAGCGCTCGAAGCGCTTCAGCAGGGTGACGAAGGCGGGATAGTCGCCATCCATGCGGCCAAGTGCGGCGTGGAGGTCGATACCGTCCAGCGGCGCGTGTTCGGCCGAAGCGGCGGAGTGGTGCGGCGGCGTGGTGGGCGTAGCGTGGGCCCGGCCGGCGAGGCGGGTGAGCGTGGCGATCAGTTCATCCACATCGATGGGCTTGGCGATGTGGGCGTTCACGCCGGCAGCCATGGTGCGGCGGCGGTCTTCCTGCATGGCGTTGGCCGTCATGGCGATGATGGGCAGGTCCGCCAGTCCCATGGCGCGGATCGCGGCCGTGGCCTCATAGCCATCCATCACCGGCATCTGCAAGTCCATCAGCACCGCGTCGGCCCGTCCCGGCGCTGCACGCAGCATTTCGACCGCAATCTCGCCGTTGGACGCTGTTTCGACCTGCGCATTGGCATGCAGCAGGATATAGCGCGCCATTTCCTGGTTGATTTCATTGTCCTCGACCAGCAGCACGCGCATGCCGGCCAAGCGGCCCGCCAGCGGCGTGCGGCTGGGCTGCTCGGGCATTGGCGCAGCGCCGGTGAGCGATTCCAGCGCGGCCGCCTGCAACTGGTTCGGCGTGAAAGGCTTGGACAGTACGGCGTCGATCTGCAGGCTGCTGGCCAGCGGCCGCAGGTCCTCGGCCGAATGCTCGGCCGCCATCACGATCACGTGCGGCAGCACCAGGCCCGGGATGCTGCGCGCCTCGACCAGCATGCTGATGCCGTCGGCCTCCGGCATGGCGCTGTCGATGACCAGCAGGTCGATCTTCTGCTTGTGCCCGTGCAGGGTGCGCAGCGTGCGCAAGCCCTCGGCCGCGCTTTCTGCCGTCCACACCATCCAGCCCAACGCATCGCCGGCGTTTTCCAGTGCATGCAGCACGCTGGCGTTGTTGTCCACCGCCAGCACGCGCAAGCCCTGCAAAGCCGGCGGAATCTCGGCATGCGGCGTGCCGGGCGCGCACAGCAAGGGGCAGACGAAGCGGAACGTGGAGCCCGTGCCAGGCTGGCTTTGCACGCTGATCACGCCGCCCATCAGGTCCACCAGACGGCGCGAAATGGCCAGTCCCAACCCTGTGCCGCCATACTTGCGGCTGGTGCTGCTGTCGCCCTGGGAGAATGCATCGAACATGCGCAACTGCTGGTCGGAGGGGATCCCGATGCCGGTATCGTGCACATAGAATTCCAGCGTGATGCGCGGACCGTCGCGCTCCGCTTCGCGCACACCGAGCACCACTTCACCGTGCTCGGTAAACTTGACGGCATTGCTCATCAGGTTGAGCAGCACCTGGTGCAGGCGCATGGCGTCGCCCACCAGTTCGGCCGGCAGGCCGGGCGCGATATTGAAGACCGGTTCCACGCCTTTGTCCCAGGCGCTGCCGGCCACCAGCATGGCGGTATTGGCCAGCAGGTGCTCCAGGTTGAAGCGTGTCTGCTCCAGGCGCAGCTGGCCGGCTTCGATCTTGGAGAAGTCCAGCACGTCGTTGACCACGCCCAACAGCGACCTGGTCGCCATCTGGATCTTGCCCACATAGCTGCGTTCACGCCGTTCCAGCGGCGCTTCTTCCAGCAGGCGCGCCAGGCCGACGATGGCGTTCATCGGCGTGCGGATCTCGTGGCTCATATTGGCTACGAACTCGCTCTTGGCGCTGCTGGCCGCCTCGGCGCGGTCGCGGGCCCGCATCAACTGTTCGTTCAGCTCCTGCAGGCGCAGTTCGCCGCGCTTCAGTTCCGTCACGTCCGAAGCCAGGGCATAGAAGCCGCGCACGGCCTCGTGGTCGTACAGGTCCGGTATCAGGTTGATCCAGGCGTAGCGCAGTTCTCCGTTCGGCAGTGCGATCTCGCGCGCGAAGTTCTGCGGCGCGCCATGCAGCACCGCGTTGAGCTGGGGCTGGATCTGTTCGATCAGGAAGCCGGGCAGCAGGGCGGACATGTGGGCGCCTATCGTCTCCTCCTGCGACTTGCGGAACCAGTCAAGGAAGAACTTGTTGGCGAAGTGGCAGCGCAGGTCGGCATCCCAGTAGGCGACGATGCCCGGCAGGTTGTCCGTCACCGTACGCAGGAAGGCATTGCTGCGTTCCAGGCGCTGAGATGCGCTGAGCAGGGCCGCGTCCGCGCGCTTGCGCTCCGTGATGTCGAGCGAGATGCCCAGCAGGTGGGCAGGCGTGCCTCCTTCGTCGTAGAGGGCGACCTTGCGCGTGGTGAGCCAGGTTTGCTCGCCATCGCCGCGGCGCACTTCTTCTTCCTTGATCAGCATTTCGATGCCGGAGTTGAGCACGTGGCGGTCCGCCTGTTCGAAACCGGCTGCCATTTGGGACGGGAACAGGTCGATATCCTGCCTGCCCAGCACTTCCTCGCGCTGGCGGCCGAGGAATTGCTCGCCCTGGCGGTTCAGCAGCTCGTAGCGCAGCGTTTGCGCTTCCTTGACAAAGACGACCGCCGGCATGTTCTCCAGCACGGACATGAACAGCTGCTTGGAACGGCGCAGCTCCTCTTCTGTGCCTTTTTGCTCGGTCATGTCGACCAGCAGGCCGGTGATGCCGACCATGCGGCCATCGCTGGCGAATACCGGGTAGTAGCTGGCGTCGAAGTGGCTGTCCCGCTCCGGGCGCGCCAGTGAACGGCCGCTCATCCTGGTCCCGGTCACGGGCTTGCCGGTTTCCAGCACAAGGGCGTAGGCGTTGTTGACGGACGCCAGCAGGTCCGGATCGCGGATCAGTTCATCGAAGCGCTTGCCCAGCTGCTCGCTGACTTTCATGCCATTCAGCGCGGCCAGGTAATCGTTGATCATCAGGATGCGCAACTCGGTGTCGACAAAGCTCAGCCCGACCGGGACAGAGGCGCAAATCGTTTCCAGCAGGGCGTTATTGTCTTCCAGCTGGCGGGTGCGTTCATGCACCAGCTGTTCCAGTTCCTGACGGTGGCGGGTGAGGTCTTTTTCCACCTGCTGCAGGGCGCCTGCGACCTCGTTCGCTTCGCGGAAGTTCATGGGCTGGATGTTCAGCGGCGTGCCTTCCGCCAGCGCGCGCGCCGGCTCGCTGAGGGCGCGGATGGAGCGGCTGATGCGGCCGGCCATGTTCCAGGCCAGGCCGAAACCGGCCAGCAGCATCAGGCCGACGACGATAGCCAGCAGGGCAAGGTAGCTGGTTTCGCTGGGCGGGGCGGGGACGGTGACTGTTATCTGCCATGGCGCAGTCGGGCTGTTGCGGTAGGTGGCCGTGGCCGGCGGCCGGGCTGGCGTGCCGGCTGCGGCGCCGGCGCTGCTGGCGATCGTCTGGTTCTGGGCGGTCTGCACGGTAGCCGTCACGCCGGGCGTCCGCGGTTGATTGGCCAGCAGATCGTCCAGCAGCGTGGGCGCGAGCAGCATGGTCACGGCCAGTGCGGGCTGCCCTTCACGGGGGATGGGAAAGTCGAGGGCGAGCGGCCCACCGGCGGCGAGGCGCGTCAGAGCAGGCTGGCCCTGGGCGAAAACCGGTTGCAGGCGGGTGGCATTGGCGGCGCGGGGCAGGGCATCGCGGGTGGTGGCCAGCACCTGCCCGCTGGCGTCGCTCAGCAGCACTTGCTGGACGGGGAAGCCTGGCCGCAGCAGGGCGGAAGCCTGGCTGTGGAAGCCTGCATAGTCGCCGGAAGCCAGGCCGGGAGCCGCCGCCAGCGTCCGCGCGGCGCCTTCGACCGCCTGCAGCTCCCGATCGAGGGAAACGGCGATGGCCTGCGCCAGCCTTTGCTCATCAACGGGCGCCTGCGGCAGGCTGAAATGGGCAATGAAAAGGACCAGCGCGCCCAGCGCGGGCAATGCGCAGGCCAAGACCAGCAGCGTGATCTGAGAACGTATCGACGGTAAGGGTCTTCTGACATCGTCCCGCACAACGCATCCTTTCGGAATAGTGGCTGCAGGACGATGATAGCTCAGCTCACAAACTGAGCAAAGTATTACGCCCCATGCCTGGCCAACTCCAGCTTGGCAATGGCGTTGCGGTGGACTTCGTCCGGCCCGTCGGCTAACCGCAAGGTGCGATTGGCAGCCCACTGGTAAGCCAGCGGGAATTCGTCGGACACGCCGGCCGCGCCGTGCGCCTGGATGGCCCAATCCAGTACCTGCTGGGCTACGTTTGGCGCCAGCACCTTGATCATCGCGATTTCGGCCTGCGCAACTTTGTTACCGACGGTATCCATCATATAGGCCGCTTTCAGCGTCAGCAGACGGGCGGTATCGATCTGGATGCGCGCTTCCGCGATGCGTTCGCGC
The DNA here is from genome assembly GCF_044055365.1 of Pseudoduganella sp. UC29_106. Lineage (NCBI taxonomy): Bacteria > Pseudomonadati > Pseudomonadota > Betaproteobacteria > Burkholderiales > Oxalobacteraceae > Pseudoduganella > Pseudoduganella sp. UC29_106. The sequence continues at coordinate 2,826,926 of NZ_CP171977.1, forward strand.
CACACTCCCTGCTCGGAAAGGCGCTTGCCAAACGCTACCCGGGTGTTCAGGCGCTGGCACATCAGCTCCAGTGCGCGCTCCGCCACGCCGATGGCGCGCATGCAGTGGTGGATGCGGCCCGGTCCGAGGCGGCCCTGGGCAATTTCGAAGCCGCGGCCTTCGCCCAGCAGGATGTTCGATGCGGGCACGCGCACGTTTTCAAACAGTACTTCGCAGTGACCGTGCGGAGCGTCGTCATAGCCGAAGACAGGCAGGGGACGCACCACCGTCAGGCCTGGCGTGCCGGCTGGAACCAGGATCATCGACTGCTGCTGGTGGCGCGGCGCGTCGAAGTCGGTCTTGCCCATGGTGATATAGATCTGGCAGCGCGGGTCGCCTGCGCCGGAGATCCACCACTTGCGGCCATTGATCACGTAATGGTCGCCATCGCGCTCGATGCGCGTTTCGATGTTGGTGGCGTCCGACGATGCGACGGCCGGTTCCGTCATCGCGAAAGCGGAGCGGATTTCGCCTCGCAGCAGCGGTTCCAGCCACTTCTGCTTGTGCTCCTCGGTGCCGTAGCGCTCCAGCGTTTCCATATTGCCGGTGTCCGGCGCGGAGCAGTTGAAGACCTCCGCTGCCCAGGGCACGCGGCCCATGATCTCGCACAGCGGCGCGTAATCGAGGTTGGACAGGCCTTCCGGGGCGCGCTTCGACCGCGGCAGGAAGAGGTTCCACAAGCCCTGTTCACGCGCCAGCGGTTTCAGGCGCTCGATCAGCTCCGTGGGGATCCAGCGGTTGCCTTTTTCATGGCCGTTGCGGTCCACTTCTTCGTGGAAGGCCTTTTCGTTGGGGTAGATGTGCTGGTCCATGAAGGCCAGCAGGCGGCCTTGCAGGTCCTTGCAGCGGTCGGAGTATTCGAAGTCCATTGCTTGTGTCCTTGTGTGTTGGCGGATCATGCACGGCGGATCAATGATCCGCCCTACAGTCCCGTTGGGGCCAAATCCGTTGATTGGCGCGCGCGGTGGGGCAAAAATCGGTTGGTGCGCGCGCGTTGCCGCGCCGCGTAGGGCGGATCATTGATCCGCCGTGCTGGCTCAGTCGATAGCCTTCCCCTGGGCGTAAGCCCATCCCAGCTCCGCCATAGGCTTGGCGAGCTTGCCCGATTCGAGCGCCTGCGCGCTGGCCGCTGTCCCGTCGACATAACGCTTCATGATGCCCTGCATGATGCTCGCCAGGCGGAACATATTGAAGGCCAGGTAGAAATTGAAATCCTCCAGCCGGATATTCTTGCCCGTGCGTTCGGCGTACTTCGCGATGTACTCACGTTGCGAAGGAATGCCCAGCGCCTTCAGGTCCAGTCCCCCGATGCCGCGGAACTGGCCTGGAGCGATATGCCAGCCCATGCAGTGATAGCTGAAGTCCGCGAAGGGATGGCCGAGCGTGGAGAGTTCCCAGTCCAGCACCGCCAGGATACGCGGCTCGGTGGGGTGGAAGATCATATTATCGAGGCGGTAATCGCCGTGGACGATGGACGTGTCGTCGCCTGGTGGAATATGGCCCGGCAGCCAGTCGATCAGGCTATCCATCGCCTCGATGGTTTCGGTCTCGGAAGCCTTGTACTGCTTGGTCCAGCGCTCGATCTGGCGCTGGAAATAGTTGCCCGGCTTGCCGTAGTCGCCCAGGCCGATGGCGTTGTAGTCCATGCTGTGCAGCTGGGCGATCACACGGTTCTGCTCATCGTAGATCGCGGCGCGTTCGGCGGGCGTCATGCCGGGCAGGGCCTGGTCCCACAGCACGCGGCCGTCGACAAATTCCATCACATAGAAAGCTCGCCCGATGACCGATTCGTCCGTGCACAGGCAATACTGGCGGGCGGCCGGGAAGCCGGCCTTGTTCAAAGCGTCCATCACGCGGTATTCGCGGTCGATGGCATGGGCCGAAGGCAGCAATTTGGCAGCCGGCGCGGGCTTGGTGCGCAGCACATAGTGCGTGTCGCCCTTGCTCAGCTTGAAGGTCGGGTTGGACTGGCCGCCCTTGAATTGTGCGACCTTCAGCTCGCCCTCCGGATAGCCTTCCACATGCTGGCGCAAATAAGCGTCCAGCGCGGCCATATCGAAGCTGTGGCGCTCCGATACGGCCTTCGTTCCCATGAATTCTTCGAACATAGCGTCTCCTTATTGAAGGGCTATCGTACAACAGAAAAGAACGAACGTGCTATTAATTTTGCTGGAAAGTGACGCGGAACTTCATGTACTCGGCCAGGAGTTGCTCCATCGTGGTCGTGCGCGTGGCTGTTTGCAGGGGCGCGGGCGGGGAATAGTTTGCAAAGCGCAGCACCCAGTCCTGTTGCGACTCGCCCACGTCGATCGCGTTGATGCAGCCCGCCGTCTGCGACATGCCGCCGAAGAAGGTGCGCTGGCCCTGGGTGAGGGCGTAGGACAGGATGGCGCGGTTGACGCCGCCGTGCAGGACCATCAGGACCGTGTCCCAGCTTTTGTCCGCGCGCAGGCGGTCAAGGGCAGGGTGGACGCGGTCCAGCAGTTCGCCAATGGTTTCGCCGCCGAGGAAGCGTTTGTCTTCCGCCACCACGCCTTCGAAGGCGCCGGTGAAGGCGGCCTGGATTTGCTCGTCCGGAATCGCGGAAAGGCGCCCGCCGTGGATTTCCTCCAGTTCCGGCCAGATTTCCAGTTCGATCTGCTGGCCCGTTTCAGCCAGCGCACGCTGTGCCGTTTCCACGGTGCGCGGCAGTCCGGAGACGATCACGCGGTCAAAGCGCAGTTGCTGCCGGGCGAATTCGCGGCCGGCGGCCGCGGCCTGTTCGCGGCCCGCTTCGTTGAGGGGAACGCTCTCGGGCAGGATGGGTTTCCCGCTGGCGTCGAAGTAAGTCACGCTGCCGTGGCGCATCAGGAAGATGCGGCGGCGCGGTTGTTTGGTAAAGGTAGTCATTTTTTTAGAGTATCAGAATTTTACGCAACCAAATGGTTGCATCTGTGCGGTGCGTGGCATACCATGCGCATCAAAGGAGGACGTCACCATGACTGACCGTATCGAGAAACAGATTCAATTGAAGGCGCCGGTGTCCCGCGTTTGGCGCGCACTGACCAATCATGAGGAATTCGGCGAATGGTTCAAGGTGAAGCTTGAGCAGCCTTTCACGCCGGGCCAACCGAGCACCGGCCATATCACGCATCCGGGCTATGAGCATATCCGCTGGAACGCGATGGTGAAGGAAGTGGTGCCGGAAACGCTGTTTTCCTTCACCTGGCATCCGTATGCGATCGACCCGAACGTGGATTACTCGGGCGAGCCGCAAACGCTGATCGAGTTCCGCCTGAGGCCTGTGGATGGCGGCACGCTGCTGACGGTGACCGAGTCCGGCTTCGATTCGATCCCTGAACATCGCCGCGCGGAAGCCTTCCGCATGAACGATGGCGGCTGGGGACAGCAGATGCAGAACATCGCGGAATATGTCGCTGCGCACCCTTGAGCGTGTTGCCCAGGCCCAGGCGCCGGTGTTTTCGGCGCTGGGCGATCCCCACCCGCTTGTGGCTGGTGGGACGCTTGTCGGATGGTTCGCCGCAGAGCATTTCAGAGTTAACCACGGGCTCGCAGTTGACGCGGCAGGCGATTACCAAGCATTTGCAGGTGCTGGAGGGCGCCGGGCTGGTGCGCTCGTCGCGCAGCGGGCGGGAGAGCCGCTACGCGCTCGATCCTGAGCCGATTGCAGGGGCGCGCGAGTGTCTGGAGCAGGTGTCCGCGCAGTGGGATGCGGCGCTGGGGCGGCTGAAGGCGTTTGTTGAAAAATCGTGAAAAGCTGGTCCGCGCCGCATGCCAAGGTGGCTGGCACGTCGTGCCTGCCACCAGCCTTTGCTTTTGGTTTCAGAAGAAGATCGCCGTGCGCGTGATGATCGTGCCGTTATTGGTGTATGGCCCCGTCGCCCGCACATTCCCAGAATCCGGCTTCCCATCATCCAGCTTCGCATCGATCTGTTCGGCGAATGAATCCGGCAGGTTGTCGAAACGGATGCCATTGCCCGCCCGCCCGCCGACCATATCGTTGTAGATGTAGACCGCGCCGCCTTGCGCGCTGGTCATGAAATCGGTAGTGCCGTTGTAGGAGCCCGTGATCAGTCCCGCCAGCGCGAGGTGCTGCGGCGCCAGCTGGTATTCGGTGATTTGTCCATCGCCATTGCCGTTGCCGGTGGCGCCGGGGACGTGGGTGGTCGCCATGATGTCGTCGCCGGGCAGGGCGCGGTAGCGGTCCTGGTAAGCGTTGACGGCAGCCTGCAGCGACTGCGACTGCTGGATGATGTTCTTCACCTTGGCGCTGTCGATCAGGCTCTGTCCCTTCAGCACGCCGCCCAGCAGCAAGCCAATGATGACGAGGACAATCGCGATTTCAACGAGGGTAAAGCCGCGTTGGGACATGGGTTGTTCCTTTCGTGAGTGCATTTATCTTAGCGCCCCGTCTTGCGCTGCGGCGCGCGATTCTGTTGCTTGCAAGATGCGTTCTAGTTCGCGCAGGTCCCGTTCGGAGCGGACCTGGCCAGTGGCGAGCATGGCGCCGGCCAGTTGGCGGGTGGCTTGCAGTTCATTGTCCTGCGCGAGGAGCGCATCCAGCTGCTGCGCCCAAGGCGGGGCTTGCGGCGCGCTGGCGCGCAGTTCGGCGGCGTATCGGTGTGCGCGCTGCGGGTCGTGCAGGCGGTGCTGAGCGATCAGCGCGGCATGCGCGAGCCATGACCAGCGGCGGTTGGGGTCTTCGGCGAAGCGCTCATGCACGAAGTCCAGCATCTGGCTGGTGCGGTGCTGGTCGTTGACGGCTGCGTAGACTTCTGTCGCGGCCATCAGCGGGTATTGGCTGCGCGGGTCAAGATCGAGTGCTCTTGCGAGCCAGGTTTGCAGATTGTTGTAGTCCATTTCGCGCCAGCGCAGGGGCGCGCCGGGCTGGTCGTCGTAGGCTTGCAGGTCGAGCATCAGCATCTTCGATGCGGCTTCGGGCTCGCCGATGCTTGCCAGCCGCAGTGCTTCCAGCGTGGGCGCGCGCGGCAGGTCTTGCACTTTGGGGTGCCGGGGGCTGTCGGCCGCCAGGCGCAGTGCGAGGTGCAGGCAGAGTGCGGCCAGCAGCGCCACCATCACTGCCGACGGTGCTCGGCAACGCCGCAGTGCACGTCCGGAACGCGTTGCAGGCGCGGCAAGACGGACGCCGCGGCCGCGGATGGTGGGCGAGGGGACGGGCGATGATGGTGGGCGCATCAGAAGTCCCTCCGGTGCAGGTCGAACGCGGAGGCGGCGACAAGGAGGACGAGGTAGATCGCGGTTTGCGCGCCGATAAGGGCGAGCGCTGGGAGGCTACCGCTGCCGTAGAGCAGCCAGGCGGTTTGCGTGAACTGGTCGAGGCGAGGCAGCAGCAGGGCGATGGCGTCGATGGCGGTGCTGATGGCGCGCTGCGTCGCGTCGCTGGTGGGGGCGTGGCCGAGGAGCTGGAGGGTGCCGAGGCTGCGGGACAGCAGGTAGAAGCCCGCCACCATCGCCAGCGCAGGCACTGGACGCGTGAGCGTGATCGTGCAGAACACGGCGAATGCCACGATCAGCCAGAGTTCGAGGAGCAGCGAGAGCGACCACAGCGCGGCCTGCACCGGCGCGGCGAAGAAGGCGATGACGGCGCCGAAAAGGACGGCGGGCAGCAGCGCGGCCGAAGCGAAGCCGGCCAGTTTGCCGGCCAGCCAGGCAGTGCGCGGGATGGGCAGGGCCAGCAGCATTTCGGTACCCTTGTCGGCCGCTTCGCGCGCCATGCCGGTCACCACAAAGGCCGCCATCAAGGCAACTGAGGCCAGCCGCAGCGCGGCGGCTACCAGGGCAAGCTGGGTCTCACGTGTTTCGGTCAGCGCTATCGCCGACAGCAAGCCTGAAATGCCGGCACCGGCAAGGGCAGCCGCCAGCACGAGCCAGAGCAGGCGGCCGCGCACCGCCTCCAGGAGCGTGTAGCGCGCGATCGTGCCTACTGCGGCCCATGTGGCGACACGGTATATGGCCGGCCGCGCAGGGATGAAGGCGTCAGGCGGAGGCGCGTTCGGAGCGGCGGAGGGCTGCGCGGCAGCGATGGCCGGCGCGGTGCCTGGCGAGGCGCGGTCGTTCATGGCAGCCTCTGTGCGGCGAGCATGCGGTTGTAGAGGATATTGGGCGATAGCCACACCACGATATCGTCATACGAACCGCCCGGCGCGGCTGCGTTGTCGGTGGCGGTGCGTGCAATGAAGGCGCGTCCGGCTGGCGACATATTGTACTTCTCATCGAGATTGCCGCTGCCGGCATCGGCCATGCGCACGCCGACATCACTGTAGGAACCGTAGCCGTTGCGGCCATGCGAAACAATCACCGCCGGAATATCGTTGGCCGCGCTGGCGGACACCAGGTTGCCCTGTGCATCGCGGCTGGCAATCGTGATATCGCGCGGGGTGTTGAGCCGGAATAGCGTGCTGCTGTCGCTGAAGGCCGGTGTCACGCTGTAGAGATAGAGATGGTTCCAGCTATCGAGCTTGGACAAGCCCAGGGTCGCCCAGGGCAGAAAGCCGATGCGCCGCTCATTGGTGCAGCGCGCCCCATCGCGGTCCTCCAGACCATTGGCGGCGGAGATGGCGGGACAGGGCAGATAGCCATTGCGCACGGCGAACCCCACCAGTGCGTCGCGCGCCTCTTCCATCGCGCGCTGGGTGTCGGCCACGCGGCGCTGCTCGAGCTGGACGCTGAGCGGCGTCACCAGGCCGCCGATCAGCAGGCCGACGATCACCAGCACGATCGCCATTTCGACAAGAGTGAAGCCGCGGTTCTTCATGGCAGTGTCCTGGCCCTGGCCATCAGTTCGTACATGGTTTGCAGCGGCACCACGGCCAGCAGGTCGTCGAACTCGCCGCCGGGAAGGCGCGGGTCATCGCTGGCCGCGCGGCTGATAAAGCCGATGGACGCCGTATCGTTGCCCACTTCATCGAGATTGGCTACGGCGCCATTGGCCAGCCGCAGCCCATTCGCGTGTGTTCCCAGATTCCTGCGTCCCTGGGACAGCACAACGGCCGGCGCGCACTGCGCAGCCAGCTCGCAGCGCTCCTGGCCGACGGTGTAGAACAGCAGTCCTCGCCCGTCGCGCGCCTGTACGCGCTTGGTGGCGATGGCCGACACGCGCTGGATCGGCGGGACAGTGAAGCCCGGCGTCACCGCATAGCGCAGCACCTTGCCCCAACTGTCCACGCCTTCCACTCCGAGATCGACCCAGGGCAGGAAGCCGCTGCAATCCTGCTCGCCGGCGCAGGGTTGCGCACGCTCCCGGCCATCGATGGCAGAAACCGCAGGACGCGGCAGCCGCCCATGCGTCGCGGCGAAGCCGACCAGGGCATCGGTGGCGCGGCCAAGCGTGGCAACGGTGCGGCGTTCGCGGATCTGCTCCACATTCGAGCGCGAAAAGGCGCTGATCAGCAGGCTGGCCGCGGCCACGCTGCCGACAACCAGCAGGAGCAACAACGCTGCGCCGCGTTGTCGCGTGGCGGGGCGGCGCAAGATTCTAGCGACCTGTTTCATGGATCGCTCCAGTGGCGGGATCGTAGCTCTGGCCCGGCTTGAGGACGATTGTGCGCCCCTCAATCTGCACGTGCGCGGCCTTACCCCGTTCCGTCGTCTGCGCCTCGCGCGGTTCTCCGTTCACGAAGACAGTCGTCTGCCCACCGCTGCGGCGGATGATGCCGGACAGTTGCACCTGCTCCGGCTGCGCGGGCGGCGCAGCTTCCGCACCCGGTGCGGCCCCAACGACTCCAGGCGCCCCGGTCATCGGCAGGCTGGCTGCGCCGGCGGCAGGGATGGCCATGGCGCCCGGCGAGGCGCCAGGCATGTTCGACGCCGCGCCGTTGCGCAGCGAATCCAGCTGCGCGCGCTCGCTCGGCGTGGTGAACAGGCGCCCCATCGTGATAAAGCTCTGTGCGGACGCTGAAGCGGCGGCGCAGCAAAGGGCAATGAGAAGGGCGCGCTTCACGGCCGCACTCCACTGGATGTGACGGGGGGTACGGTCAGCGTCACCCAATTCAGCCTGCAATCCGCATTGAGCGTGGGCGCCAGCGGCGCCGTGCCGGCATTGGCGGCGCGGCGGATTGTGCAATCCTGCACGGTGAATGCGCCTGCCTGGCGCAGGTCCGTCAGGAAGTGGAGCAGATCCAGTTCGTGCAGCAGGTCCATGCGCAGCGCCATGCGGCTGCCGCGCAGCTGATAGTCGCCGGTGGAAAGCTGCGTCTCGAGCAGGTAGGGCTGCTGCGGCTCGATCTCATAGCTCAGGGGCAGCAGGCGGCGCCGCTCCTGGATCTGGCGGATCGCTTCGACCCACTCCAGGCGCCGTTCATCGCCGATCAGGCCCTTGCGCCGCAGCTCGAGGAACTGAGGCTGGTACAGGCGGATCTCGGCCTTCTCCGTTTCCGCATGCGTGAGCCGGGAGCGTGCTTCGTCGCGCCGTGACTCGGAATAGGCTTCCGCCGAACGCGCCTGATTCATATGCCAGTAACTGGCGAAGACGGTGGCGGCTGCGATGCCCGCTGTGCCGGCGAATATTACAGCCGCCTTGCGGATCTGGCCGAATTCCCGCATCCAGGCTGGCATGGCGATGCGCAGGGGAGCGCTGTCCGGACGGGCCATCATGGCTGCCACACCAGGTTGAGAGCGAACTTGGCGCGTTCGCCGGCGCTGTCGGGATTGCCCGCCTTGCCACTCAGTTTGACATTGGGCCGCACGTCGAACGGCAGTTGCTCGACCGTGACCTGCATGCGCGGATGGCGCATCAGCTCCTGCGTGAACTGGCTCATGCCCAGCAGAACCTGGCGGTAATCGTTCTCGCCGGCCAGCACCTCGGCCTGCAGGCGCAGCACCTGAGACGGCGCCTTGGGAATGCCGATCAGGAGCGACGATTGCGGCGCGACCAGGGCCGCCGAGGTAGCGGCGGCCGGATTCATGGCCGTTTCCGTCATCGGCCGCACGCCGGGCACATTGGCATGCCAGTCGATCTGCATCAGCCGGATCTGCGGCGATTTCTCCAGCGCTTCGCTGACCATGTTCACCATCGCCAGCGGCCATGGTCCCTGGCGCGCCACCATCTGGTCGATCAGCACGGCCGCTTTCATATTGGCCGTCTTGTCCATTGCCGGCGGCATGTCGGACATGCTCGTCCTGTAGGCGCTTTCAAAGCGGCCCGTCTCCGCGGCCAGTTCCGCGGCCCTGGAGGCCGACAGCGCGTAATGGATCAGGTTCGCGGTGGTCCAGATCAGCCCCGCCGCCGCCAGTACTGCGCTGGATGCATACAGGGCGATGCGCGTCTGCCAGAAGCGGAAGTAGCGGCCTTTCTCGCCCAGAGGGTAGTGGCTGGACGGCTGCTCGTCGCCCAGCCAGTGCAGCAGCAGGCCGTCGGCCTGGGCCGGCGGCGCGTCCATGCCCAGCTTTTCGGCGGCGGTGTCGATCGGCTCGAAATGGTAGTACAGGTCCGTCGAATCGGTGCAGGCGGTGGACAATCCTTCGATCGCCGACGTGGGCGTGATGAGGACGACGTGCAGGACTTCGCCCCGTTCGAGCAGGCGCACGCTGGCCAGGAATTGCTGCGTGCGCGCCGTTTCGGCGGCGATCAGCCCTGGCTCGCCCGCATGCCCATCGGCCTGCACCAGGCGCGAGAACTTGAGCTGATGGTTGTGGAAATAGCTTTGCCGCATGCCTGCCGGTTGTTCGGTGACCAGCAGCAGGTGCTCATAATGCAGCTCGAGGTTCTCCAGCAGGTTGGCCCACAGGAGCGTGGCCGAATAGACGCCGGCCAGCGGCGTCTGCTGCTGCTCGAGCGTGTCGACCCACGGCGCCAGCAGGGCTGGATTGGTGAGTGCGGTGAGAAGCACGTGGTCGTCGCGGCGCCCTTCCTCTTCGCGTCCCTGCATCTTGCAGCAGCGGTAGGGCGTATCGCGGTAGGCCTGCGTCAGGCGGCGCTCGACCAGTTGCCTGCCTGCGCGGCCGCCCACATGCGGCACGAGCTGACGCTGGAAGTCCTCCTCGACCAGGTCGGCGAGCAGGAAAGCCGGCGTGGCGCCTTGCTCTTCCAGGTAAGCGGCAAAGGCGTTCGTGCCTGGACGGCCCGGTTCGAAAGTGGCGCTGTCCGACAGTTCGCCGCGCCGCCACTGGCAGGCGGTGAGGCGCTCGCTGGTCAGGTAGAAGAGCTGTTTGCGCAGCATGGCTCAGATCCTGATTGAACTGATGGTGTCGTAGATCGGACCGAGCACGGACAGCATGATCCAGCCCAACAGCAGGCCAAGGATCACCGTCATCGCCGGCTCGATCATGGCCTGCACACGCTCGATCTGCTCGCGCACTTCGCGGTTGTAGAAATAGGCGACATTGCGCAGCGCGCCATCCAGTGCGCCCGTGGTTTCGCCGACGCGCAGCATGCGCACCACCAGCGGCGGGAAGATGCCCGTTTCCTGGAATGCCGCGGCAACGGTGCGGCCCTCGCCGATCAGTTGCCCCGCGCGCCGCAGCGCAGTCGCCACGACGCGGTTGCCTGCGATGCCCTCCGAGAGCCGGATGCATTCAAGCACCGTGATGCCGGAGGCGTACATCAGCGCGAAATAGGTGGCGATGCGGGCCAGGATGATTTTCTGCAGGACGGCGCCCAGGGGCCAGGAGCGCAGCTTGAATGCGTCGAAGCGGTAGGCGGCGCGTTCGCTGTGGCGCAGCCACCAGCGCGCCCCTTGCCATGCGAGCAGGGGCAGGGCGAGAATCAGGTACCAATAGTGGACGAAGGCATTGGATACGGCGATCAGCGCACGCGTATGCAGCGGCAGCTCCTGGCCCATATTGCGGATGAAGGCGGTAAGCTGCGGCACAAGGTAGATCATCAGGAAGAACACGACACCGGTGACAATCACCGCCACCAGTGCCGGATAGGCGAGCACCTTGCGTGCCTGCGCTGCCAGTTCATCCTGCCATTTCAGGCTTTCCGCGAGGTTGGCGAAGACTTCATTGACTTTGCCGCTTTGCTCGCCGGCGCGCACCAGGCTGGTAAAGGTCGGATCGAACACTTCCGGATAGGCTGCCAGCGCATCGGAAAGCTGCAGGCCGCCTTCGATGCTCTCCACCACATCCGTCAGGACTTCGCGCAGGCGCGGGTGGTCAATGCTGTCGCGCAGGTCGCTCAGGCCATCGAGGATCGGCACGCCGGCACTGCTCATCTGCTCCATGTGGAAACTGAAGTTGATCAGATCCTTGCGCGTGATCGGGCGGCGGCCGAGGGCGATTTCGCGCGTGCGCGTCTCGCGGTAGTCGATCAGGTCCAGTTCCATGCGGCGCAGGCGCGCTTCGAGATCGGGCGCATTGAGTGCGTCCATATTGCCCGGCACGATTTCGCCGCTGGCATCCATGGCGCGGTAGAGGAACTGTTTCATGATCAGGCCAGCCTCTCCGTCAGGTCGACCACGCGCGACACTTCTTCCAGCGTGGTCACGCCTTCCAGCACACGCCGCATGCCGTCGTCCACCAGGGACGTGAAGCCGGCGCCGCGTGCGGCGTTGCGCAGCTCGCGCAAGGAGGCGCGGCGGGCGACCAGTTCATCGATGTCCGCGTTCATCTTCAGCAACTCCATGATGGCCATGCGGCCCTTGTAGCCCTGATGCGCGCACCGATCGCAGCCGACCGCACGGTAGATGGTGGCGTCGGGCGCGTCCGGGTGCAGGCCTAGCAGGCGGCGCTCCAGCGGATCGGCGGTATGCGCTTCACGGCAATGCATGCACAGCTTGCGCACCAGGCGCTGGGCGATGATGCCGATGATATTCCCCGCCAATACGTCCGCCACCACGCCGATATCGAGCAGGCGCGAAATGGAGCCGACGGCGGAATTGGTGTGCAGGGTGGAGTAGACCTGGTGGCCGGTCATGGCGGCGGCCAGCGCCATGTCGGCCGTTTCCTTGTCGCGGATTTCGCCGACCAGGATCACGTCCGGGTCCTGCCGCATCATGGAGCGGATGCCGTCCGCGAAGCCCAGTTTGGCCGATTCGTTGACTGAAGTCTGGCGGATCATGTTCATCGGGTATTCGACCGGGTCTTCCAGCGTCATGATGTTGACGCTTTCCGTGTTGATGTGGCTCAGGATCGAATACAGGGTGGTGGTCTTGCCGCTGCCCGTCGGCCCGGTGACGAGGATCAGGCCATCGGGGCGGGCGATCATCAGCTTCAGCACATCCAGGTCGTGCTCGGAAAGGCCCAGCTGTTCCAGCGGGACGATGCCTTTCTGGCGATCGAGCACGCGCAATACGAAGTTTTCGCCGTGCGTGGTCGGCTGGGCGCTGGCGCGGAAATCGATCTGGCGGCCGGAGAATTTGATCGAGATGCGGCCGTCCTGCGGGGCCCGTGTTTCGGCGATGTTCATATTGCTGATCACTTTCAGCCGCACGGCCATCGCCGGCCAGTAGGATTTGTGCAGGCTGCGGATCTGGCGCAGGATGCCGTCGATGCGGTAGCGGATGCGCAGGAAGCTGTTTTCCGGCTCGAAGTGGATGTCGGAAGCGGCGTTCTGCACGGCGTCCGCCAGCAGGGCGTCGATCAGGCGCACCATGGGGTGGCTGTATTCGTCGGACGTGGCATCGAAGCTCTGGTAGTTCACTTCACCGGTTTCGATTTCGTGCAGGATGCCGTCGATGGACAGCTCGAAGCCGTAGTAATGGTCGATGGCGTGGGCGATGTCCGAATCGTTCACCAGCAGCGGCACGATGGTGATGCCCTTGACCAGCATGGCGCTGATCTGGTCCAGCGCCACGATATTGCTGGTGTCGGACATGGCCAGGATCAGCCGGTCCGTGCCGCGTTCGTACACGATGGGGAACACGCGGTAACGCTTGGCCACGTCCTTGGGAATCAGCTTGAGGGCGATCGCGTCCACCACCAGCGATTTCAGGTCGGCGGACTGGGTCCTCAGGTTTTCGCTCAAGGCTTCGCGCGCCGTAGCCTCGGTGACGAAGCCGAGCGTGATCAGCAGCTTGCCAAGCGGTTCGCTGCTGCGGCGCTGTTCAAGCAGTGCGATACGAAGCTGGTCTTCGCTGATCACGCCCTTCTGGATCAGCAGACGGCCGAGCGGGATTTTGGTCTGTTCTGCCATGTAGTCCTGCGTCAGGGCGCGGTGGCGCCCAGCTCTTGCAGGCGCTTGCGCACGGCATTCGGGTCAAAGCCGGCCGGCGCCGCCTGCGCCAGCGCCAACGCGCGCTGGTAATAGCTTTGCGCCAGGCGGCCCTGGTTCAGCCGGTCCAGTCCGACGGCGAGGTTGAACGCGTAATCGGGGTTGGTGGGCGCGGCCGTGAAGGCGCGGAAATAGGATTGCTGGGCTTCCGGCCAGCGGCCCTGGCGCGCGTACAGGTTCCCCAGGGCGAAATGCCCGGCCCCGGATTCGGGTGTGCGCTGCAGGGTGGCCTTGAGTTTCGATTCGGCCTGTTCGATGTCGCCGGGACGCAGGGCGACCAGGCCGGCCAGGGCTTCCGCGTCATTCGGGTCGAGTTCGAGCAGTCGCACGTAGTAGTTGGCGGCGGCCTGCCGCCCATTGCGTTCGCGGATCGCCACGGCTGCGCTGCCGAGCAGGGCGTCGCGGTTGTTCGGGTCCTGCAGCAGGGCGGTGTCGTATTGCTGGCGTGCGGCAGTCAGGTCGCCGGCATTATAGGCGGACCAGCCGTTTTGCACGGCAGGGCTGACCTGGGCGGCGGCGTTGTTGCGGGTGATACGCACGTCGCCGGCGTCTGCTGGCAACGGGGCAGCGGCGGGCGTGGCCGCGTGCGATGGCGCGAGCGGCGCGCCCGCTGCTGCCGCTGTTACGTCGCCTGCGCCTCCTGCAGGGTGCGGACCTGCGGCGTCGCGCGCGGCGCGGGCTGCGCGTTCCTCGGCATCGCGCATTGCCTCTGCGCGGATGGCCGGGTCCTGTATCGCTGCCAGTGCTTCCGGCGTGGGGATGATCACCTCGCGGTTGGGACGAGTGGGCGGCGCCGGTCCGCGGCCCGCCCTCGCACCGCGTGCGATGGTAGCTGTATCGACGGCGCCGGCGGTCGATGGGTGTGCAGCCGGGGTGACCGGTGCACCGTGCGACGCGGCGGCGCCGGCGACGGCTCGGGCAATGCTGGCGTTGTTGGCGCCGTGCCCGGCGAAGCGGTAGAGGGGGACGGAGCGGCGGCGACGGCGGGCGTGGGTACTGCGCCGGGCCGGGTGGCGTCTACGCCGGGAATCACCGTGGCTGGAACGCCGCCGGGCGTCGCGGCGATGGTGCCCGGCGGCAGCATTGGCACCGGCGGCAATGCGGCGCCGGGCCGGCCGCCGACTGCACGGAAGTAGATGAAGCCAAAGGCCAGCAGGATCAGGACGAGAAGGCCAACCAGCACGGCCAGACGGCGGTTGGAGGCGGCCGAAGCGGCACGCGTGGCGCCAGGTCCGCGGCGCATGGACTGCGGCATGCCTGCGGTCGCGCCAGGGCCGGCACCGGCAGACGCGCCAGGCATCGCGCCGAAGGAGCCGCCGGGCGCTGGGCCACGGAAGCCGCCGGACAGTGAATCAGTGCCGGCGCCGGGCATGCGGGCGCCGGGCGTGCGCGGTAAAGGGTCAGTGGTGCGCAGCCCTTCCTTCTGGCTACGCGAACGGCCGAACGCTTCCGCGGCGTGGGCAGTTTCGACAGGCGAAGCGGCGTGCGGCGCTTCGTCGGCGCCTAGCCCGCCGGGCGAACGTGGCCCGTGCGGCATGTCGGACGCCAGGCGTGCCTCGGCGGCTGCGCGCGCCGCAACGGCGGGCGAACGGCGCGCGCCGGGACGCGCCTGCGGCGGCACCGGATCGTGCACGACTTCGGTGGCCGGAATAACGGGGATGTCCGCGGCGTCATCCTCAGCCGAAAGATCGGCGGCGGTAAGAGCAGGCTCCATCGGCTCCAGCGAAAACGCCGGACCGCCGACCGGATGCTCCTCGCTGCCGGCGGCGGCACGCTGGATGTCGGTCTCGATCGGCGCGAGTTGCAAGCCATCCTGTTCATGCTGCGGCTCGGTGAGCTGCACGCCCTGTTTGGCGCGCTCCGCCTTGCGCAGCGCTTGCATCAGCAGGCTCATAGCTCACCCGCCTTGCTTTGTCCCGGCAAGAGATAGCGGTATTCCTTATAGTCGCCGGACATGCTCGCGTCCTTCACGACCACGGGGCGCAGGAAGATCACCAGTTCCGTTTTGCTGGCCGTCTCGTTCCGGTACGAGAACAGGTTGCCGACCACGGGGACGGCGCTCAGGAGCGGAATGCCGTCCTTGGCATGATCGACCGAATCCTGCATCAGGCCGCCCATCACGGCGATCTGCCCGCTGTGGACCTTCATCACGGACTCCAGCTCGCGCGCCTGGATGATGGGCACCCGGCTCACCACATTCTGTTTGGACAGCTCCGGATTAGGGTCCTGCACGAAGCCGACCACGCGCGTGATGGTGGGCCGCACATTGAGCGTGACTTCATCGCTGTCCGAGATCTGCGGCGTCACGCTCATCACGAAGCCTACCGGCACGGTTTCCAGCTTCGACTCGTAAGTGGCCGGCGTGGCGATCGTGCCGGTGGTCGTCAGGACGGCGGGCGTGACTTTGAGCGTGAAGAAGATATTGTTGTCCACGACCTTCAGCAGTGCGGTCTGGTTGTTCAACACGCTGATCTTGGGGCTCGACAGCACCTTCACTTTGCCGAAGGACTCCAGCAGCTGCACGGTGGCGCTGATGCTGCCGAAGCGCGTGGTGGGATTCAGGTAGTCGAACACGAACACGCCGGGCGAGGAGCCGGGAGCGATGCCCGAGGGCAGGGGACTGGTGCCGATCTGTCCCTGCCGCACCGTGGAATTGCCATTGATGCGCGACCAGTTGATGCCCTGCTGGTACTGGTCGCTCAGCTTGACCTCGATGATGGTCGCTTCGATCAGTACCTGGCGCTTGGCGGTGGACATGACGATGTCCAGGAATTCCTGCACTTTCTCGTGCTGCCGGCTGGTCGCGCGCACGGCGAGCAGGCCGCCTTCGGGGTTGGCGATCACGGACTGCGAAACGCGTGTGCTGCTGCCGCGCGCCTGGGCTGCTGCGGCCTGGTTGCCAGGGTAGCCAGCCGCGCTGCCGGGATAATTCGGGTCCGCCGGCTGAGCGCTGCCGTACTGCGGCCCTGCGCCCGCAACCGCGCCCGCCACGCCGCCCTGTCCACCGCCGGCCGCCATCAGCGCCTGCTGCTGCAACGCCATCGCCTGCTCGCGCATCTGCGCCAGCGGATCGGTCAGCGGGTCATTCAGGTTGGTGGGGCGCAGCATGTCCCGGATATTCTTCTCCAGGCTGTACCAGAAATTATTGTCCGACCGGTTGGCAACGGAGGTCGTCGAATTGTTATTCCCGCCAGCGCCGCTCAGCGGATTGCTGGTGGTCGCCGTGGAAACCGCACCGCCGCCATATTGCGAACCGCCGGAGCCGCCTGTGGTCGAAATCTGGGTGGCGATATTCACGCTGCTGTTGGTGCTGCGCGCAATGTTGACGTAGTCGATGCGGTAGTTCTTCCAGTAGGGCTGGTCCGGCAGCACGATCAGGTTCTTGCCCTCGATTTCGTAGCGCATGTCGACCTGCTTCGAGATGCGCGAAAGCAGCTGGGGCAGGGTCTGGTCGAGCGCATTCAGCGTGACGATGCCTTCGATGGACGGGTGGATGTCCACGTTCAGGCCCGCATCGCGTGCGAGGGCAAACAGCACGGATTGCACCGGCACGCGGTGCACCGCCACGCTATAGGTTTCCTGCCTGGCCGTGGGACGGGGCCGCGGCAGCGCCGCCTCTTGCTGCACCGGTTCAGGAATCGCGCCGCCCGCCGGAACGGGCTCGCTCAGGTGCGACGGCGACTGCGGCAGCTTGGGCGATGCACAGGCGCCGAGCAATGCGCACATCAGGGAAGCCGCAAGTTTTCTCATCGATTTATCGTCGCCAAATAGTTATCTTGCCAAAATAATTTCCCCAGATTCTTTCCAAAACGATCATACTGCGATTGCGCCAATGACCTGCGCACGAATAGCTTGCCTCCTGGATCGCTTGTCGCACATGACTTGCATCAACATGACGGGCATCGTCCACATAAGCGGCCAGCAGCGCCTTGTCGGCCAGCACGTTTATGCGGCGGACAATGCCTTCCGAGCCGCTGGCAATCAGCCGCACGGCTTGCTTGCTGAAGATATCCGGCCCGTAATAACCTGCCGCGCGCAGGCGGAATCCGAGGAAATCGGGAATCTGCTCAGGCGGCATGGACGGCACGACGAAGCTGTGCGTAATGCGTTCGCGCAGCTGGCGCATGCGGGGCAGTGCCAGGTGCTGGTCCAGTTCCGGCTGGCCGAACAGCACGATTTGCAGTAGTTTGTGGCGCGCCGTTTCCAGGTTGGTCAGCAGGCGGATTTCTTCCAGCGTGTCGAGCGGAGTGGCCTGGGCTTCCTCGACCAGCAGCACGACCTGCCGGCCCTCGCTGTGACGGGCGATCAGCTCCTCATTCAGCATGCGCATCACTTCATCCACGCGCAGTCCGCCAGGCTCCAGGCCGAGTTCGGCCGCGATCGCGTACAGCACTTCCTGCGGGCCCAGGCTGGGATTCACCAGATAGAGCACGTCGATATGGGGCGGCAAATGCCGCTCCAGCATGCGGCACAGCATGGTCTTGCCGCTGCCGACTTCGCCCGTGACTTTCACCATGCCCTCACCGTGGATCACGGCGTAAAGCAGCGCGGCCAGCATTTCGCCGCGCGTGTTCCCGCTGTAGAAAAATGCGGGATTTGGCGTGATGCTGAATGGCGCCTCGTTCAGGCCGAAATGGGATTGGTACATGGTGTGGTCGCAGTCATGAAAGCGGCTTCCAGGGAATCGGCGCCAAAATGGCTGCGGCAGCCGGCTGGCGAGCCGGAGAACACGAGGCGGCCGCCGTGCAGGATGGCCATCTGGTCGCAGAGCTCATCGATGTCCGCGAGCGTGTGGGACGTGAGCAGCACTGTGGCGCCTTCGCCACGCAGGGCGAGCAGGTGCTCCTTCAGGCGCATGCGGGCGCGGGGATCGAGGCCGCTGGTGGGCTCGTCCAGCACGTAGAGGTCTTTGCGGATGAGGAAAGTGGCGGCGAGCCCCAGCTTTTGCGTCATCCCCTTCGAATAATGGCGCACGGTGCGATTCAAGGCTGACTCCTCCAGGTCCATCGCCTGCAGCATGCGGACTGCCGCGGCGCGGTCATAGCTTTGGTCTTGCAATTTCACCACGAATTTCAGGAACTCGTCGCCAGTCAGATGAGGCGGCGGCGTAAAGCGCTCCGGCAGAAAGGCGAGGGGCGCGCGTGACGCAGGTACGCGGTGGCTGGCGCCGAAGATTTCGATCGAGCCCTCATCCAGTGCACAAAAATCGAGCAGGCAGCGCAGCAGGGTCGTCTTGCCCGCGCCATTCACGCCTGCCAGGCCGAACAGCGAGCCGCGCGGCACGTCCAGGTTGAGCGCCGCCAGCACGTCGTGGCCGGCGTGTCGTTTGCTTACGTTCGTGAAGCAAATCGCTTGACTCATGGTTGGTGAATAATAACGAGTTTTGCTAGCTCGGCATGCACGGTTCGCATAAAATGGCCGCGAATATCACGATAGGGGCAAACAGCTTATGACGAGGCCGGAAAAAGTCAGGCTTGGCGAGATTCTGGTGCAGCAAAAGCTGCTCTCCGAGGAACAACTGGGCCTGGCGCTGGCCGAGCAGCGCCGCAGCGGACGCAAGCTGGGGCGCGTGTTTGTCGAACACGGCTACGTGACCGAGGAGCAGATTTCCGGCGCGCTGGCGCGCCAGCTCAACATCCCCTATATCAATCTCAAGTTCTACCACGTGAATCCGGACCTGGTGCGCCGGCTGCCGGAAACCCAGGCGCGCCGCTTCCGCGCGCTGGTGCTGGAAGAAACGCAATGGCGGCGTGCTGGTGGGCGTTTCCGACCCCACCGACCTGTTCGCATACGATGAAATCGCCAAGCTGCTGAAGCAGAATCTTGAACTGGCGGTTGTCAACGAAACCGAAGTGCTGGCCGTGATCGACCGCACCTACCGCCGCACCGAAGACATCACCGACCTGGCGCGCGAACTGGAACAGGAACTGGGCGATACGGCGGTGGACTTTGGCGTGCTGGCGGCGGCCAGCCCCGGCCTGGAAGAAGCGCCCGTGGTCAAGCTGCTGCAATCGGTGTTCGACGACGCGGCACAGGTGAAGGCGTCCGACATCCACATCGAGCCGCAGGAAAACCGCCTGCAGATCCGCTTCCGCATCGACGGTGTGCTGCACCGCCAGACCGAGGCCGATATCAAGATCGCGCCGGCGCTGGCCTTGCGCCTGAAGCTGATGTCCGACCTCGACATCTCGGAAAAGCGTCTGCCGCAGGATGGCCGCTTCGGCGTGCGCGTGAAGAACGCCAAGATCGACGTGCGTATCTCGACCATGCCCACGCAGTATGGCGAGTCGATCGTGATGCGTTTGCTGAACCAGAGCAGCGCCACGCTGCGGCTGGACGCGATCGGCATGCCCAAGCCGCTGCTGGAGAAATTCCGCGCCATCGTGCAGCGGCCGAATGGGCTGGTGCTGGTGACCGGTCCCACAGGTTCAGGCAAGACCACCACGCTGTATTGCGCACTGGCCGAACTGAATTCGTCCGAGAAGAAGCTGATCACCGTTGAAGACCCGGTGGAATACCGCTTGCCGGGCGTGAACCAGGTGCAGGTGAACGAGAAGATCGAACTGGACTTCGCCCGCGTGCTGCGCTCCGCGCTGCGCCAGGACCCGGACATCGTGCTGGTCGGCGAGATGCGCGACCAGGAAACCGCCCAGATCGGCCTGCGCGCCGCAATGACGGGCCACCTCGTGCTCTCCACCCTGCACACGAATGATGCCGCGGGCACTCCGCTGCGCCTGATGGATATGGGCGTGCCGCGCTATATGGTGGGCAGCTCGCTGCAGGCCGTGCTGGCGCAGCGCCTGGTGCGTGTGATCTGCGAAAGCTGCACCACGCCTTATACGCCGTCGCCGTCCGAACACGAGTGGCTACGCCTTGAACTGAACGACAAGGTGGATATGGCGCGCTACTTCCACGGTAAGGGCTGCTCGCACTGCAATGGCATGGGCTACCGTGGCCGTACCGGCGTCTACGAACTGCTGGAGATGACGCAGGGCGTTGTCGATGCGGCAAACAATCCGGATCCCGCCGCCTTTCTCAAAGCCGCCGCGCAGCAGATGGCCGGCCAGACCTTGCGTCGCCACGCCGTGCAGCTGGTGATCCAGGGCCGCACCACGGTTGCCGAGGCGATGCGCATCAGTAACCAGCTGGAGGATTGATTTGCCATTCTTCGCCTACAAGGGCCGCAATGCGCGCGGCGAATTGATGCAGGGGGTGCTGGAAGGCGCCGACAGCGGGGCCGTGGCCGACCAGTTGTTCAGCACCGGCGTCACGCCGATCGAGATTACGGTGACGGCCAAGGCGTCCACCGACCGCGAAGAATCGCTGTGGGAGCGGCTGACCGAGAAGAAGGTCACGCATATGGATGTGCAGCTGTTCAGCCGCCAGATGTTTACGCTGCTGAAGTCGGGCGTGCCGATCATGCGCGGGCTGGCGGGCCTGCAGGAATCGGCCATCAGCAAGTCCTTCGGCAAGGTGATCAAGGATTTGCGCGAGTCGCTGGATTCGGGCCGTGAACTTTTCGGCGGCCATGCGCCGCCATCCTTCGGTCTTCACGCCCTTTTATCTGTCGATGATCAGGGTAGGGGAGATGACGGGCCGCCTGGATGAAGTCTTCCTGCGCCTGTTCGACCACATGGAATTCGACCGCGACATGCGCGAGCGCGTGAAAACGGCGCTGCGCTATCCGAGTTTCGTGGTGTTCGCGATGGTCGCGGCGATGGTCATCGTGAATATTTTTGTCATCCCGGCCTTCGCCAAGGTCTTCGCCAGCTTCAACGCCCAGTTGCCGCTGATGACGCGCATCCTGATTGCGACGTCCGACTTCTCCGTGCATTACTGGCCGCTGTTGGCCGGCCTGCTGATTGCCGCCGCACTTGGCTTCCGCAGCTGGGTGCGCACGACCAGCGGCCGTTATGAGTGGGACAAGTTCAAGCTGCGCATCCCGGTCGCGGGCAAGATCATCCTGAAGGCGACGCTGGCCCGTTTCGCGCGCAGCTTTGCGCTGTCCGCCCGCAGCGGTGTTCCGATCGTGCAGGCACTGACCGTGGTTGGCCAGACTGTCGATAACGCTTACCTGACGGCCCGCGTGGAGCAGATGCGCGATGGCGTGGAGCGCGGCGAGTCGATCCTGCGTACGGCGGCGGCGGCCGACGTGTTTACGCCGGTCGTGCTGCAGATGATCGCCGTCGGCGAGGAGTCGGGCTCGCTGGATGACCTGATGGACGAGATCGCGCAGATGTACGAACGCGAGGTCGATTATGAGCTGAAGACGCTGTCCGCTCAGATCGAGCCTATCCTCATTGCGTTCCTGGGCGTGATGGTGCTGGTGCTCGCACTCGGCATCTTCCTGCCGATCTGGGACCTCGGCAAGGCTGCGCTGCATCGATGAGGTCGGGCTGCTTCAAAGTAAATAGTGTCGCTCATCTGCAACGCGGCGCCGGACGGCTGGAGTTTGCCGTTGTTGTGGCTGTCCTTGGCGTTTTGATGACAGTTTTTCTGCAACGCGTGCAGTTTTATCAAGCCGAAGCAGAGCAGGCCGCGATGCAAACAGTCGTGGCGCAGTTGCGCACCGCCCTTGCGGTCAAGGTAGGAGCGCGGTATCTAAGAGGGGAAAACCAGAAATTGTCGCTGTTGGCCGAGGAAAATCCCATGACCTGGCTGGAACGTCTGCCACCAAACTATGCAGGCGAGTATGATGGCGCTAAGCCGGGTAACTTACTCTCAGGACACTGGTATTTCGATAGTCACTCGAAAACTTTGACTTATTTATTGAACAAGCGAAACTATTTTTTCCCTGAGACGCAGAATCGTCATAATTTCAAGTTAGAATTTCGCCGCACCGAGGGGATTCTCACCAATTCTCACGCGACACCAGAGGCAGGCGGCTTGTCACTGGAACAGATTGACTGATCGCCGCATTTTTTTGATTTTTGGAGAACGTCGAATGGCCCCACAAAGGTTGCAACTGCGTCGCCAGGCACAAGCTGGCTTCACCCTGATCGAACTGATCGTCGTCATCGTCATCCTCGGCATTCTCGCCGCGACCGCGCTGCCGCGCTTTGTTAATATGGGCACGGATGCTCGGGCTGCCAGCTTGCGCGCTGTGCGCGGTTCCCTGGAAGCGACATCGGCAATGATTCACGGCCAGGCTCTGCTGCGGCCTGGCACGACGCCGCTGGTCAACGAGGGTGTTTCCGTCAACGTGGTTAACAATTACCCTGCCGGAGACGCGAATACTGTCGTCGCTGCGGGCTTGACCGCCAATGACTTTCACATCGTACAGGGCGGTGCGTCCGGCGTGACGGGCGATGCTAATACTCCTGATGCGCCGGCCAACGGCTTTGTGGTTGTTCCGGTAAGTCTGAACGGACAAACGGGAGGTAAAACTTGCTTCGTTTCGTATACGCAGGCTGCGAATGCAACTACTGCACCTGTTATTTCTGTGACGACGGGCGGCTGCTAAACAGGCTAAGCGCGCAAACGAAGGCCGGCTCTGCGGAGCCGGTTTTTTTTCGTCCAATCAGCACGGCGTGATAGGCGGGCCGGGGCGGATGCAGGTGCTGACTGTGCGGCGACGCTCGACGTATTCAGGGGAGGTGGATTGTGGCGCGCTGGCCGGGCAGCCGTTTACGTTGCACGCCACTGCGTCGATTTCAAAAATGCGCACGGGCTGCGCAGCCCCTCCGGTCTGCTGACCTTCGAAGAAATTCTGGTTTGGCGCGAGGGCGTTGCGACAGGTGACGGTGACCCAGAAGCCTATTTCCGCACTGAGATTCAGTACCTGGTTCTGACAAATGCCCTGGCCGTTCGCAAGTTGCAGGCCGACTTCAGTGCCCGCGCGTGCTGCCTGCAATGCGCGTGCAGCCAATTCGTCCTGCGCAGCTCCGGACTGCTGAGTGGTCACCATGCGTACCGCCGCCACGCCAAGCATGGACAGCACAACAACCACGACAATCGCGGCGATATAAGCAAATCCCTTCTGGCGTAATCTCATGGCGCGTTATCGACGTGAACGGAGTAATACAGGGTGATCGATTCACTCTGGTCGGTAAGCTGCAAGGTGATCTCGACCAGGCCATTGTCCATCGTGCCCCCCCCATTCACGGAATAGTTGAATGTGCAGGCCTGCACCCTGGTTGCGAGGGTATCTGCGGCGGTTGGCGTTGGCATCGGTTGCGTGGCGGCGAAATTCACGTTGGACACCCGAAACAGCGTGCCTCTGCCGGTTCCTTGAGCGTCCAGTCCCGGCGTTTGACAAATATAGCTGACGGCACGCTGCCCATTCGGCACAACGACAAAGCGCCCGCCATCGTAACCTGGTGGAACGACAGCAGGCACCGTCAATGTGATGCGCGCCGTACCGACTTGCGCCGCGGGCGCTGGTCCGATTGCTTGAATTTGTGTGATCGAGCGGGGCGGACTGGTGGCGGTGCCGAAAAGATCGGAGGGATCCTGATTGCCGATCACTACCCAGTCATTGGCCTGCGGCATAGGGTCCAGCGTAGTCAGAACATCGAAGCCGTTGCCAGGCGCGTTGGTGTCCAGCGCCATACTGGGATTGCCGGAATTGGCAGTATCCCAGGCGGTATCGGGTGCGACACGGAAGCGTCCACCGGAAATGGTCGGGACGAGTTCGAGATATTGTGTGCCGGTTGCCACGTCAGTTTGCTGCCGCACTGAGTTCGGCACCGATGAACGTATGTCGCGTGCCATGCGCCGCATAGCACCATCGGCCATGTCGCTCAGCGCGGCTCGTCGGCCCGACGCCAGATAGTTCGAAAAGGCAGGGCGGAAGAATACGATCAAAATGCCCGCCAGGATCCCGGACACGACCATGACCACGATCAACTCTACCAATGTGAATCCGCGCTGGCGTTGCATCGGCATTATTGTGTTCTCCAGCCACGCAATGTGTACTGTTGGGAGCCGTTGCGGATTGTCACAGTGATGTCGAGTACATTAGCGGCTGCAATGGCGCCACCAGCGAGGATATTGCCCGAGCCCTGCGCGACGGTGATTTGTACGGTATAGCCAGCCAGCAGTGGCATGGGGCTGCCGTCAATTTGGCAAAGGGGGAAGTTGTAGCCGTTATAGTCGCCGACCGTGAGCAGATTCTGGCGCGAGCACATGGCGGGAGCGCTGGCGGCAGGTGCGCCGAACGGCTTGAGTTGGACTTCTTCCATCATGCCTTCGGCTAGTGCGATCAGCTGCTTATTTATCATCGGGTCCGCACTGGCCACAGCGCTACGCGACAGCACGCCCAGCACACCAGCGAGAGCGACGGCAATGATCACCATTGCGATGATCAGTTCAACGAGAGTCATGCCGCACT
The DNA here is from genome assembly GCF_044055365.1 of Pseudoduganella sp. UC29_106. Taxonomy (NCBI): domain Bacteria; kingdom Pseudomonadati; phylum Pseudomonadota; class Betaproteobacteria; order Burkholderiales; family Oxalobacteraceae; genus Pseudoduganella; species Pseudoduganella sp. UC29_106. Next base: position 2,851,468 of record NZ_CP171977.1, read on the forward strand.
GTCGCTTATTCGACATAGCCCGTGTTTCCGTTGACAGTGATATTGCCCAGGTTGGCAATGGTAATGGTGAGAGTCGCAGGTACACCGCTGTTGTCCGTTATTTGCCCGTCTGGCAGGAAAAAGAGCGCAGCAGGTGCTTGGCCGGTGGCAGTATCGGTGGCGGTGACGCTGGCGTCGCTGCTAGCGTACGCGCTGCCATCGGGGCTGGCCAGCGTTGTGTTGCATGCGGCCGCCGGATTGGCGGCCGCAATCGTTAGCGTGACGGTGGTGGTCGTGAAATTCGCGCAAACAAGCCTCCGGTGACCCACGGCAGACTTTTGGGCGTGACGCAGCGCCGCGACCACGGTTTGACGGTAAGTGGCGCTGGCAAAGGTACTTCCGGAGGATAGCAGGCGAGGTATGGCGATGGCGGAGATGATGCCAAGGATGACCATAACGGTGATCAGTTCGACCATTGTGAAGCCGTTTTGCATCCGGTTCAATTGAAGCGCTCCCGAATATGAATGGCGCGGTTGGTTCCCGGCGCATAGATGCCGAAGGAGGCGCGGGCTGATGGGTCGGCGTTGGCGCCACAGTTGCCATATTGCGAACGCAGCCAAGCCTGGGCGGAACCGGAGGTCACAGGATGGCTAAGCAGGCAGGATGCATCCTGGCTTGTGCCACCGAGGTTAATGGCGAGATCCACATAGCCTGGCGTGGAGGGTGGGCTAAGGGCAATCAAACCCTGGCCATTGACCAGTTTGAAGTTTGCGGTTGCCTTGCTGTCAGTGGTGGTTGGGCTTAGTGCGATGGCAATCGTGGCGATTTTCGTTGCATCGGCGTCCGTATCCAGACTATTTAGTAGCCATGACTGTCCTGTCCAGTATTCAGCTCCGCACTGGCATCTTGGCCTGCTGTGTGGCGCTGCCGAAGACATTGCTCAGGCGCAGGCGGCCGCTGCGGACTTCGGTGCCGCCTTCGGTAAAGGTGGCAGATGATACGACGGGTACGCTGGTTGCCGCGCGCAGGCGAATTGACGTTGGCGCCGTGAAGATGTTCGCGAAGGTGAATTTTGGCGTGGCCGAGGCAGTGCCTCCGGGAGCAAAGGCATTGGCCGAGACAGTGTAGTCCGACAGCGCGCCAATGGAAGGCGGAATCGTCGCACCCGTTGTCGGGTTGATGGCTGTTAGCGTTGCGGCGGTCGCAAAGCCGATACCCGGCTGGGTGGCAGGGTCGACGTAATAGTAATTCAGCGTCGCGCCGCCATTGGCGTTAAAGGCTGCCACGGTCACTGGTAATGGCTGGCCTGAGTAAGTGAAGGTGGCCGTGCGTGTGACAGTCGTTGTAAAGTGGTGTGGCGGAATGGCCCCGCCGCGCCGCTGTTATTCTTGCAGCTTGTGCCATTCAGATTGGAAGTGCCTGTGATGGGAAGCTTCGCCTGACCCAGATAGTTGGCGTCAGTCGCGACGATATCGGCGTTGCCCACCTCGCTCCAGTTCGGAGTGGCTGTGCCTATTCCGCTGGCAAATGTGAGCGTGGTATTAGACAGGACGCCGTCCTTTGCATCACTGGTGATAGGCTGGCAGCGCTGTTGCGTTAGCGCCGCGACATTGCCTTGACCGTAGCTCGGGGTCAGGTTATTGCTGACGTTTAACGGCTGCACCTGCGCATTGAAGGGCACTCCCGCTACATAGCTGGCATTGCCCGGCAGTTCGACGAGGAACTTGTTCGGCACGGCGATGAAATCGTCCGAGCCGTTGATACCGCTGCTGGAGGCCAGTACGTTGATCTTGCCCGCATCCGGATAGCGTACATTGGCGTTCGCTACGCCGCTGCTGTTGAACGACAGGCCCAGCGTCAGATTGCTGCCGCTGACGCAAGCCAGGTTGGTTCCCGCATTGTTGTCCGCGCCAAAGGCGGGGACCATTGCGCCAACGTGGCTGCTAACGTAGCTGCAGGAAAAGGTAACGTTCTTGGTGCCTGAAAACGCGGGCACGCATGCGGGCTGTGAACCTGGTCCCTTGCGCACCGCAGCGATCGTGAAGGGCTGAGCGCTATCCGAATAGTGATCCGGGATGTCGAAGACGAAGCCCGAGTCTGCAAAGTTGACTACGCAGTTGTCTGCTGCCGCTGGCGGCGTTCCAGCAAGTTGATGCATTGGCGAGCGCCGGCGACAGTGCGGAAGTGGATAGCGTGGCATTGCCCGGCACTGTCACGCCTACATCGACCGTGACCGAGCTGGCGCCGGCTGCGATTGTGAACGGCACTGGAGCCGAACCGCCGCTGTACATGGCGACCACAGTGCCGCTAATGCCGCTAGTGTTCGCGGTGCAGCTGCCGCCACTGTCTGCATCGCTGCAGGCGTACACGGTAACCTGCGCCGGCGTGCAGGTGAGGCCGCTGCCAGTGTGGTTCAGGCGCACATGATGGAGCGTGCTGGGCGGCGGGGGCGGGGCCACGCAAGAAGAATAGTTAGAACTACCAGTGACAATGCAAGTGCCGGTGATATAGCTATCGTTGCCCATTTTCAGGTCGCCCGCGACGTTCACGTTACCGTCGATCCAGGAATCTTTTGCTACCGTCAGATCGCCGCTGGAGGACTTTGTGATGATATTGCCAGTGAAATGGGCGTCTTTGGCGAAGTTGACCTTGCCCGTCACCGTCAGATTCATTTGGGCCGTCAGATCCATACGGAAATCGACATCATCCATGACGGTTAATGCAAAGGTATAGCCGTGGTTATCTGTCGAAAAGGTCTTGTTGGCGTCAAATTTGCCATTGACCGTCATGTTTACGGAGCCTGTGAGCGACAGCGTAGTATCTTTGCTGAGTGATATGGCGGGGCAGTCATACGCGCCACTATTGAGTAAGGTGCAATTGAACGGACTGCTGGTCAGGTCGGCCGGAAGGGTATAGCTGTCGGCTTGAGCATTGGTCAGGCCGCTACCGAGCAGCAGCGCCGTCAGGAATAGCGGTCGGATAGGCATGCCGAATCAGACCATGCGGCAACAGAATGTGTCAAGACCGTAACAGCAGCAGGGATTTTTTGCTCAGAATTTGTGAAATTTGGTTAAAGTGTAATGTAAACTTGAATATAATCAAGCATCTACATTGCAAACCTATTGCAATTTCAACATTTAGACGGGCGGCATGGGTTTTTTCACGCGCGAAAAGAAGAAAAAGGGCAGTCTCGCCATCGCGCTCGGCGCCGGTGGGGTAAGTGTCGCCGCGGTGGCACGCCAGCCGGCGGGACGGCCGCGTGTGATGCTGTCCGCCTTTTATCCGGCCGGCCAGAACGCCGTTGGCGAGACGATGGCCACTGTGGCGCGCGAGCTCAAGTCGGGCGAATACCGCTGCATGAATTTGCTGGCCGCGGGCGAGTATCAATTACTTTCGGTCGAGGCGCCCAATGTGCCGGCCGACGAGCTGAAAACCGCGGTGCGCTGGCGCCTGAAGGACATGCTCGATTTCCATGTGGATGACGCCACGATCGATGTGCTGAATGTACCGGCCGGGAACAGCGGCACCGGCCGTCCGCAGTCGATGTTCGCGGTGGCGGCGCGGAACTCCCTCATTCAAACCCGCCAGGACCAGTTCCGCGAGTCGGGCATGGGCCTGAGCGTGATCGACATTCCCGAAATGGCGCAGCGAAATATCGCGGCCTTGCTGGAACCGGAAGGACGCGGCATCGCCATGCTGTCCTTCGACCGCAGCGGCGGCCTGCTGACCGTGAGTTATCAGGGCGAGCTGTATCTGGCGCGGCGTGTGGACGTCACCCTGGAGCAGCTGCAGCAGGGCGACCGCCAACAGGCGCTGGAGCGTGTGGCGCTGGAGCTGCAACGTTCGCTGGACCACTTCGATCGCCAATACTCCTTCATCAACGTCTCGAAGCTGATGCTGGCGCCATCCGGCATCAGCGGGCTGGCGGATTTCCTGTCGCCGAACCTGTACGTGCCCGTCGAAGCGTTCAGCCTGGCCGATGTGCTGGATCTGGAAGCGGCGCCGGAATTGCATGCGATGGACGCGCAGGCGCTTCACTTCCTGACGCTGGGTGCCGCCCTGCGTGATGAGGAGGTGGCGCTGTGAGCCAGCAGATCAACCTGTTCAATCCTATCTTCCTCAAGCAGAAGAAGGTCTTCACGGCCGGCCATATCGCGCAGGTGCTTGGCGTGATTGCCTTTGGCGCGCTGGCGATAGCCGCTTATGGCGCCTATAGTGTCGGCCAGCTGGAGAACCAGGTGGCTGCAGCGCAGGCGCATGTGACGTCGCGTGAAGCGGCGCTGGTCAAGGTCAAGGCGGAATTCGCGCCGCGCGAGAAGAGCAAGTTCCTGCAGGACGAAGCCGTGCGGCTGCAGGCGGAACTGGTGTCCATGCGCGAAGCGGAGGGTGTGCTGAAGGGCGGTGACCTGGGCAATACGTCCGGCTATGCCGAGTACTTCCGCGCCTTTGCGCGCCAGAATGTGCCGGGCTTATGGCTGACGGGGCTGGACATCGTCGGCGCTGGCAAGGAAATCAATGTGCGCGGCAAGGCGCTGCAGGCGGGCCTGGTGCCCGGCTATATCGGCCGGCTGACGCAGGAACCTGTCTTGCGCGGGAAGACTTTTGGCAGCCTGCAGATCGGCGGCGCGGAGGCAGCGGCGCAGCAGGCGGTGGCAACGCCTGCCGTGCAGGCGACCAAGCCGGCGCCTTACATCGAATTCAGGCTGCAGTCGCATGGCACGGAGGCCTCCAAATGAAGGCGCTCTGGGTCAGGCTTTCGGCGCGGATCGATGCGCTGTCGCTGCGCGAGCGGGTGATGGTTTGCGGGGCGGGCATCGCCATCGTGCTGTTCATCATTTATCAGCTGGCTCTGGCGCCGCTGCTGGCGCGCCAGCAGGTGCTGCGCGCGAACCTGTCGCAGCACCAGTCGCGCGCAGCTGCCGTCGATGCGGAGATCACGACGCGCATGGCGGCCTTCAGCGCCAACCCGGACGTGGCGGCGCTGGAACAGATTGCGGATTTGAAAAAGCAGACGGCGGCGCTGCAAAGCTCGCTGCAGGCGGTGCAGCGCGGGCTGGTGCCGCCGCAGAAGATGGCGGCGCTGCTGGGGCAATTGATGCGGGCGAACAGCAAGCTGCGCACCGTTTCTGTGCGCACCTTGCCGGTGAGCGGGCTGAGTGAGATGACGGCTGCGGCCAGGGCGCCGGTGGTTACTGCGGCTGCACCGGGGACGCCCAAGCCGCGCGAGCTGTTGTATCGTCACGGTGTAGAGCTGGTGGTGCAGGGCGGCTACCTGGATATGCTTTCGTACATGGAGTCACTGCAGGCATTGCCGTCCCAGTTGTTCTGGGGTCGCGTACAGCTGGATGCGGACAATTATCCGACCGCCACGCTGACGCTCACGCTCTACACCCTGAGCCTGGACGATAAATGGATGACGCTATGAGGATCCGAGCCCTGTTGCTGCTGGTGGCGATGCCGGCGCTATGCCTGGCGCAGTCGCACGCTGTCTTGTCCGACCCTACGCGACCTCCGGCGGAACTCCTGTCGCCGCAGGCTGCGGGCAGCATGCCAGCCGCACCGGGGCGCCCTCAGCTGCAATCGGTCCTCGTTGGCAAAGGCTACGAAGGAAGGGAAGTGGCAGTAATCGATGGCGAGATCGTGAAACGCGGCGAGAAGTTCCGCGGCGCGGTGCTGGAGCACGTGGGCCCGGAAGAAGCGGTGCTGCGCCGTGGTGAACAGAAAGAAGTACTGCACTTATATCCCCTGGCGGCGGGCGGCCGCAAGAAATAGAGAACGAATATGCGAAACCTCATCCAGCTGGCAGCGGTAGCGGCCGTGGCGGCGGCCCTGGCGGCCTGTTCGGCGTCCCCACCGCGCGATACTTATGACAAGATCGGCGAGCAGATGGCGGCGGCCACCAGGCCGGCGACCGCGCCCGCGCAACCTTCGGCCGTGGCCGACGCGCTGGTGCCTCCCGTAAGCGCATTGGCCACGCAGCTGCCGAAGGCGCGCGAGGTGATGGAGGAGCGGTTCAACGTGTCCTTCAACAATGTGCCTGCACGGACTTTCTTCAACTCGCTGGTGGCGGGCACGCGCTACAACATGCTGGTACATCCGGACGTGAGCGGCAATATCTCCGCCAACCTGCGCGATGTGACGCTGGTGGAAGCGCTGGATGCGGTGCGCGAACTGTATGGCTATGACTATCGCATCGAGGGCACCAAAGTCTACATCCGTCCGCTGACAATCCAGACCCGCATGTTCCAGGTGAATTACCTGACTTCGCAGCGCCGCGGCATGTCCAATTTGCGCGTGAGCTCAACCTCGGTGGCGGATCAGACCAACAACCAGAACAACAATAACAATAACAATTTCCAGAATCAGAACAACAACCAGCAGTTCGACAACGGCACGAACGGCAACGGCAATAACAACCGCCAACGTGATTCCAGCAATGTGATCACCACGTCCGATGCCGATTTCTGGAAGGAGCTGAAGGCTTCGCTGGAAGCCATCGTCGGCAGCAAGGAGGGCGGACGCAGTGTTGTGATCAGCCCGCAATCGGGCGTAATCGTGGTGCGCGCGATGCCGGATGAATTGCGCTCCGTCGACAAATATCTCCGTGCGACGCAGCTGGCAGTGGAGCGCCAGGTGATCCTGGAAGCGAAGATCCTGGAAGTGGAGTTGAACAGCGGCTTCCAGAGCGGCATCAACTGGGCGGCGTTTGCCACGCATGGCAACAGCCGCGTTTCCGGTGGCGTGCTGTCGCCGGGGGCAGGCCTGACGCCGCTGCCGCGCAACAGCAACCCGAACGTGCCGGCGGCGCCGATCACCGGCTCGGGCCTGGCATCCGCTACCGGCTACTCTTTGAGCAATGCGGCGGAAGCGGCGGGCTCGCTGTTTGGCCTGGCCTTCCAGACCAGTAATTTCGCGGCGCTGATTTCCTTCCTGGAGTCACAGGGCACGGTGCATGTGCTGTCCAGCCCCCGCATTGCGACCATGAACAACCAGAAGGCCGTGCTGAAGATCGGTACGGACGAATTCTTCGTGACCGGCGTGAGCACCACGACCACCACCAATGCGGTGGGCGGCGGCACGGTTTCGCCGAATGTCACGCTGCAGCCTTTCTTCTCCGGCGTGGTGCTGGATGTGACGCCGCAGATCGATGACCAGGGCAATATCATGCTGCACGTGCATCCGTCCGTGAGCCAGGTGGCGACGGTCAACAAAGGGATCAACCTTGGCAGCGCGGGCAACCTGAACCTGCCGCTGGCCACGTCCACCACGTCCGAGATGGACAGCATGGTGCGCGGCCAGGATGGCAAGGTGGTGGCGATCGGTGGCTTGATGCGCCAGGCTTCGACTTCGGACCGGAATGGCGTGCCGGGCGTGGGCGGCTTGCCAGTGGTGGGCGCGCTGTTCGGCAGCCGACAGGAAGTGATGCAAAAGCGCGAACTGGTGGTGCTGATCAAGCCGACCATCGTCGAGAGTGAATCCAGCTGGAATGAAGACCTGCTGGACACCGAGCGCCGCATCAAGGCCCTCGATCCGCGCAGGGCGGGAGCACGCTGATATGTACCAGGGCCATTTCGGGCTGACCGAAGCGCCGTTCGGCATCACGCCGGACACCAGCTATTTCTTCACCAGCGCGCATTCGCAGCAGGCCTTGAATACCCTGCTGGTGGCGGTGCGCTCGGGCGAGGGCTTCATCAAGATCACGGGCGAAGTCGGCACCGGCAAGACGCTCTTGTGCCGCAAATTCATGGCGACGCTGGGCGAGGATTTCGTCACGGCCTATATCCCGAATCCCTATCTTGAACCGCGCACGCTGATGCTGGCCCTGGCCGACGAGCTGGAACTGATCCTGCCACGCGATGTGGATCAGCACCAGCTGCTGAAGTCCATCACCTTCCGCCTGATGGAGTTGGCGGCGCAGGGCAAGCAGGTCATTTTGCTGCTGGATGAAGCGCAGGCGATTCCGCTGGAAAGTCTGGAGGCCTTGCGCCTGCTGACCAATCTGGAAACCGAGAAACGCAAGCTGCTGCAGATTGTGCTGTTCGGGCAGCCGGAACTGAACAAGCATCTGGAGATGGAGTCGATACGCCAGCTGGCGCAGCGGATCACTTTCCATTACCACATGGGCGCCTTGTCGCGCGATGACCTGGAATACTATCTGGCGCACCGGCTGCGCGTGGCCGGTTTTACCGGGGCGCGGCTGTTTTCCCGCGCTGCTGTTTCGCGCCTGTATGCGGCCAGCGGCGGTATCCCGCGGCTGGTAAATATTCTGGCGCATAAGGCTTTGCTGCTGGCTTATGGCGAGGGACGGCATCAGGTAGAGCGCCGCCACGTTGGTCTGGCAGTGAAGGATACGGCGGCCAGCCAGGGATGGTGGTGGCCGTGGCTGGCCGGCGCCGCTGCCGTCATTGGCGTGGCCAGCGTGACGTGGGCTTTCGTCAAATGAGCCTGATTAACAAGATGCTGCAGGATCTGGACGCGCGCGGTGGCGGCTCTCCGGCCGCCAGCGGTGCTGCGGCCGAGGTTCGCGCGGTTGCGCCGCCGTCCCGTTCCCGCAGCGCGTATCTGGCCGCCGGCCTGGGCGCCGCCGCATTGGCCGCCGCCGGCGCCGGCTACCTGGCCTGGCAGCACTTCCGCGCGCCTTCCTCTGCCTCGGCCACCGCCGTCACTTCCGCCTCCGGCAGCGTGACCCCGGCCGCCAGCCGGCCAGCTGCCGCGAACCCGTCCTCGCGCGCCATCATCGACGCCACCGCTGCGCGCACTTCCGCGCTCCCCGCGTCGTCCGCTGCAACGCCGACGCCGTCGGCGTCCGTCGCCGATGTCTCTCGTGCCCCGGACGGTTTGAACCTAACCCGCGCGCCCAACGTGGACCGTGCAAAGAACGCGGCTAAGGCATTCGCCGACACGGCGCACGGTCTGTCGGCGAATTCCGCGCGGGCGGACGACGCTACGGTTGGCGGCGGGGCGGCCAAGGCGGCCGCTGACAGGCTGCGGGGCGCGGAGAAGCAGCGGACTTCGGCTGACAAGCCGCCGGTCGCGCGCGGAACTGCGGCGGTGGCGGCGGCACGCGGCGCCGAGGCGGACGCCGGGAGCAGCCTGAGCTCCCAGCAACGCGCCGAAAACGAATACCGCCGCGGGCTGCAAGCGCTGCATGATGCGCGCGTCAGCGACGCGATTGTCTCACTGGAGCAAGCCGTTTTCCTCTATCCGCGGCACGAGGCGGCAAGACAAACGCTGATTGGCCTGCTGGTCGAGCGTAAGCAGTATCCCGAAGCGGTCAGGCACCTGCAATTCGCAGTGGGTCTGGACCCGCGACAGTCGAATATGGTGATGCTGCTGGCCCGTCTGCAAGGCGAGCAGGGTGGGCCGGCGATTGAAACCCTGCAGCGTGGGCTGCAATACGCAAACGGCAACGCCGATTATCGTGCGCTGCTGGGCGGCTTGCTGCAGCGCGCGCAGCGCCATAAGGAAGCGATCGACCAGTACTCGGCCGCGGTGCAGATGCAGCCGGGGCAGGGCGTGTGGTGGATGGGACTGGGGATTTCGCTGCAGGCGGAGCAGCGTAAGGCCGAGGCGCGCGATGCGTTCGTGCGCGCGCGCGATTCGGGGCGATTGAGCGCGGAGTTGCAGTCGTTCGTTGAGCGCAAGTTGCAGCAGTTGGCGGCGCAGTGACCCCGTTGCGCGCCGGTCGCCGTCGCCACGCCGCGGCGTAGGGCGGATCATCGATCCGCCGTCAAAGTGCCGCCTGCGCCCCCCAGATCTGCTTCATGCTGAACCGCAGTTCGGCCTGGTCCTCGCTCAGGACCTCGGCAATCGAGCATTCCGGTTCCGAAGTGCGGCGGTGCACGGTCGCCGGGAATGGCTTTCCGGCCCGGTCGCGCAGGCAGTGGACCTCGACCACGCCGTCGCCGGAATCGCGCTGCGTGACCACGCCTAGCTCACCATTGTCCAGGCGCACCAGGCAACCTGGCGGATATTTGCCGACCTGGCGGCGGAATTGTTCCGTCAGCGCTGGGTCGCAAATGTGCTTCGTATCGCTCAGAACGCGCTCCAGCGCTTCGTTCGGCGCCAGCGAGCAGCGGTAGTTGCGCGCCGAGACTTGGGCGCAGTAGCGGTCGGCGAGGCTGAGCATGCGGGCGTTTTGCGTGATCTGGTCACGACACTTGCCTTCGGGGTAGCCGCTGCCATCATCATTTTCATGATGCAGCAGAACGGCCGAAATCCACTCTTCGTCGTCCACACCGGCATACTTCAGCAATTCGGCGCTATCGGCTGGATGGCGATGCACGATCGCCATCTCGTCCTGGTCGAGGCAGCCCATCTTGCACTGGAATTTGTCCTGGTGGCGCAGCATCCCCACGTTCATGGTCAGCGCCGCCGCAGTCAGAGACAGGATCTCGCTCGCAGTACGGCCCATGCCGCGCGCCACCAGCACCACCACCACCGCGGTCTCGATACAATGGCGCACCGCGTAAGTGCCGGCGATCTGATTGAGAAAGACGCAGGCCAGTGCGATATCGGGATTCAGCTCGACCGCGCGCACGACTTCGCGCGCGATGTGGCGCAAGTCCGCATCGGCGTTGTGTTCGTTGCGCAGGTCAGCCAGCAGTTTGTCCAGGCGCTTGTTCGCCAAGTTCAGTTCATGCAGCACCGAAGGCGGAGGATGGAGCCGCCCCGTATCATCCATGGACAAGTCGTGCAGACTGCTCAATTGCTGGTTCATGATCATCCCCTGCTGTTTTTCTAGATGCGCGCCAGCCTCTCCAGAGCCAGCGCCAGTGTTTCGTCTTTCTTGGCAAAGCAGAACCGCACAATGCCCGACTCGCGCGCCTCACGGTAGAACGCGGACACGGGGATCGCCGCCACCTTTATCTCCGTGGTCAGCCACTCGGAAAACGCGGCTTCCGGTAGCGAGGAAATCCCCTCGTAGCGCACGCACTGGAAATACGTGCCGTCGGCCGGCAGCAGCTCGAAGCGGCTGTTTTTCAGGCCGTCCCGGAACAGGTCGCGCTTGCGCTGGTAGAAAGCGGGGAGCTCGCGGTAGGGCGTTGGATCGGCCATATAAGCGGCGATCCCGTGCTGCATCGGCGTATTTACGGAGAATACATTGTATTGGTGGACCTTGCGGAACTCTGCCATCAGCGGCGCCGGCGCGGCCACGTAGCCGATTTTCCAGCCGGTGACGTGATAGGTCTTGCCGAAGCTGGACACCACGAAAAGCACGCGCCGCCAGTTCAAGGTAGCGGCTCATTGACTCGTGGCGCTGGCCGTCATAGACCATGTGTTCGTATACCTCGTCCGACAGGATCAGCATTTCGGTGCCGCGCACGATATCGCACAGCGCCTGCATGTCCGCCGCGCGCAGCACGCTGCCGGTCGGGTTATGCGGAGTATTCAGGATGATCATGCGGGTGCGCGGCGTGACAGCGGCCGCCACGCGTGGCCAGGGAATGCTGTAGCCGCCATGCTCCGCCACTTCCATCTGGACCGGCACAACCACGCCGCCGGCCAGTTCGATGGCGGGCATATAGCTGTCGTAAGCCGGCTCGATCACGATCACTTCGTCGCCCGGATGCACGGCGCACAGGATGGCCGTGGTCAGCCCCTCGGTGGCGCCCGGCGTGACTGTGATTTCAGAGTTGACGTCGTAACTGTGGCCGTAGACAGCGGCGATCTTGTCGACGATGGCCTGGCGCAGAACTGGCGCGCCGATGCCCATCGGGTACTGGTTGAAGCCCTCGCGCATGGCGGCGCTGACCATCTCGACCAGTTGCGGATCGCAGGCAAAATCAGGGAAGCCCTGGCCCAGGTTGACGGCGCCGTGCTGCATGGCCAGCGAGGACATGCGGGTGAACACGGTAGTGCCAACGGCGGGCAGGCGCGAGGCCAGGTGCGGCGTGTGGGGTGGGATATGACGGTTGTTCATTTCACCATTCTAGCGCAGCCACTTGCGCCGTGTGTTGCCCGGAAAGGACGCTACGACTGCTCACGCGTTGTCAAGCATCGAGGGTCCATTTTTCGGGCTGAATAACCTTGAACATGCCCGCCTTGGCGAGGCGTTTTGCGAGCTTCAGCAGGGCCTTGTCCTTGGTGATCAGGATGTCGGCCTGGGCGTCGCGCGCCAGTTCGAGGAATTTCTGGTCATCCCGGTCGGTGCAGACGGGCAGGCGTACGCCGGATTCTGGCGGCGCCACGACCTTGATCAGCTTATCGAAGCGCGCCGCGCTCAGGGGACGCGTTTCGTCGGTCAGCGGCAGGTGCTTGTAATGCAGGACGATCAGGTATTCGTCACGGCAGTCGGCGCGCGTGATCGCTTCCACTGCACCGCTCTCGATCGCTTCCAGCAGGGCCGCCCAGCGCGGGTCCTGGAAAACGAAAAGATCGAGGCAAACATTGGTATCGATGACGATGCGTTTCGGTGGAACGGGTATCATGTCGGCAATTCTTGTTTCGTAGTATTAGTTTGGAATCTTATGCTGATAGTGCTTTCGCCTGCAAAAAGTCTTGACCTGGAAACCCCGCCGACCACCAAGCTTCACACCCAGCCTGCATTTCTAGACCATTCAGCCCAGTTGATCGGCCGTTTGCGCGAGTATTCGCCAGCCCAGCTTGGCGAGCTGATGGAGTTGTCCGACGCGCTGTCCACGCTGAACGTGGCGCGTTACGCGTCCTGGACCCGCGATACTTCCGAGGCGCGGCAGGCGGTCATGACCTTCAACGGCGATGTCTACGACGGGCTCAATGCGCGCTCGATGACGGCCAAACAGCTTGATTACACCCAGTCGCGCATCCGCATCCTGTCTGGTCTCTACGGCATGTTGAAGCCGCTGGACCTGATTCATCCGCACCGCCTGGAGATGGGCACCCGCCTTTCGACCCCGCGCGGCAAGAACCTTTACGACTTCTGGGGCGACACCATTACCAATGCGCTGAATCATTCGCTGGAAGAGCAGGGTTCGGAAGTGCTGGTGAACCTGGCGTCGGAAGAGTATTTCAAGTCGGTAAAGCCGAAGAAGCTGGCCGTTCCAGTCATTACGCCGCATTTTGAGGACTGGAAGAACGGTAAATACAAGATCATTTCCTTCTTCGCCAAACGCGCCCGCGGCATGCTCGCACGCTACGCGGCGGTGAAGGGGATTACGGATCCGGTCAAGCTCAAGAAGTTTGATGTGGATGGGTATAAATTCGAGCCATCGGCTTCCGATGAGCGGAATTGGGTGTTCCGGCGGCGCATCGCCGACTAATACCCAGGGCAAGTGCTGGTGGCTGCCACGATGTGGTAGCCACCTGTTCCGCGGCGGTGGCTGGGTGTCTGCCACATCGTGGCAGACACCAGGGTTTGCCGTGGGTTTTCAGCCCCAGAACTTGTACCAGGGCCGCTCGCCCTTGATCGGCGTCTCAAGCATCTTACTATCCGGGAAGTTCTTCTTGAACACGCGCAGCGCGTCATCGCGCAGGATCTCGTTGCCCATCTTGTCGTAACTACGCACCATGATCGCCAGCGCCTCCTCGATCGCCGGGGAATCGGCGAAATCGGTCACAACGCCCTGGGCGCGGTTGGCGGCGGCGAGGAAGGCGCCGCGGCGGTAGTAATAGCGGGCCACATAAATCTCATATTTGGCCATCGCGTTGATCAGGTACTTCATGCGGTCGATCGAATCCGGCGCATACTGGCTGTCCGGGAATTTCTCGACCAGTGCCTTGAACGCGGCGAATGCCTCGCGGGTCGCTTTCGGATCGCGCTCGGCGGGGTCCTGCTCGTAGACGAAGTTCAGTACGCCCAGCTGGTCATTGAAGTTGACCAGGCCGCGCAGGTAATACATATAGTCCACGTTCGGGTGATTTGGGTGCAGCTTGATGAAGCGCTCAACCGCCGCCAGGGCCTGGGCCTGGTCCTGTGACTTGTAATAGGCGTAGGCGATTTCCATCTGCGCCTGTTGTGCGTAGGTGCCAAACGGGTAGCTGGACTCGAGGCGTTCAAACAGCTGAATTGCACGCTCGTAGTGGCCGCCTGCCAATTCGTCCTTGGCCTCCGAGTATAATTTCGTTGCGGACCATCCTTTGGTCTCATCGGCTTTTTCTGGTAACAAACCACAAGCTGACAAACTAAGCAGTACAACGGTTGCTGCAACTACCGAAAATTTTTTTTGCATGTTGATGTGCAAGAAGACGTTTAACTAAAAAACTACACTTGGCTGATTATAGCCTATGGGAATGCTGTGATATTGAATCGTGAGCCTAATTCGGCAGAACAATTGTCCGACCAAGATTTTGATGCCGAATTTGATGGCGACCTGCTGCCCGGTGAGGCGGGTGACCCGTCGGCGCCAATTGAACTGCAACTGACCTCCGAGGTCTGCGGCGAGCGCCTGGACAAGGTCGTTGCCCGCCTGGTGCCGCAATTCTCGCGCGGCCGCCTGCAATCCTGGATCGAAGAAGGCCATATTACCGTCGATGGCAAGCCGGCCAAGGTGCGCGCCACAGTCTATGGCGACGAGAAAATCGTCGTCCATCCCCAGCCTGCCCCGGAAGATGTGGCTTTCGAGCCTGAACAGATCGACCTCAATATTGTTTATGAGGACGATTACTTGATCGTGGTTAATAAGCCGGCCGGCCTGGTCGTGCACCCGGGCGCCGGCAACTGGACCGGCACGCTGCTGAACGGCCTGCTGCACCACTGCCCGCAACTGGGCGGCGTGCCGCGCGCGGGCATCGTCCACCGCCTGGACAAGGATACCTCGGGCCTGATGGTTGTCGGCAAGGATCTGGCGACCCAGACCGACCTGGTACGCCAACTGCAGGCGCGCACGGTGAAGCGCGAGTACTGGTGCCTGGTGTGGGGCACGCCGCATCTGTCCGGCACGATCGATGCGTCGATGGGCCGCCATCCGCGCGAGCGCGTAAAGATGGCCGTTTCGACCAGCATGGGCTCGAAGCCTGCAATTACGCATTACAAGCGCCTGGTGATCGGCGCGCTGGACCGCCGCCCCGTCAGCCTGGTTCAGTGCCGTCTGGAAACTGGCCGCACCCACCAGATTCGCGTCCACATGGCCCACCTCGGCTTCCCGTTGATCGGCGACTACGTGTACGGCAAGCCGCACCTGACCAATGTCTTCCCGCGCCAGGCCCTGCAGGCGCGCCGTCTCGGCCTCATCCACCCGCACACCGGCGAGCCGATGGAATGGACCGTCGAACTGGCGGATGACTTCAAGGAGCTGCTGGCCCGCGCCGGGATCGAAGAACCGGATGAGAACGCGATCGAAGAAGACGATTACGACTACGATGACGACGAATTCGACGACGAACAGTAATTCTTCGCCCTGGCTGGTCCCGACTGGCCGGATGCGCCGCCCAATATCGGCTTCCTCTGCACCACGCGCCTCGGCGGCGTCAGCCCGGGGCCTTATGGAGACGGGCAGGCCGGAGGTGGATTGAACCTCGGCCTGCACGTTGAGGATTCGGCCGAGAACGTCGCGCGCAACAGGGCGCTGTTACGCGCGCAGCTGCCGGCCGAGCCGGTGTGGCTGTCGCAGGTGCACGGCACCGTCGTTGTCGACGCCGCCACGGCCGCCGATGCGGGCGCCGGCGTCCCCGTTGCCGACGCCAGCATTGGCCGCTCGCCGGGCGTGGTATGCGCGGTCCAGACTGCCGACTGCCTGCCCGTATTGTTTGCTGATGTGGACGGCCGCGTGGTGGGCGCCGCCCACGCCGGCTGGCGTGGCCTGGCGGCGGGCGTGCTGGAAGACACCGTTGAAGCGATGCGCACGGCGGGCGCAGGCCAGATCAGCGCCTGGCTCGGTCCGGCGATCGGACCGCAGAAATTTGAAGTTGGTCAGGAAGTAAAAGACGCCTTTGTCGCCCGCAGTGCAGACGCGGCAATTGCGTTTCGCCGGGCGCCTGGGAGCGCCGAGGGCAAGCATCTGGCGGATATTTATGCGCTGGCACGCCAGTCCCTGGCTCGCGCCGGGGTAGCGCGCATATCGGGCGGCGACCGCTGCACGGTCACGGAGGCGGATGTTTTCTATTCCTACCGCCGCGACCGCGTCACCGGACGCCAGGCAACGTTGATCTGGATCAAGAATTAGGAGGGTTTTCGGGCCGTTTTGCTTGAGCTTCGCGCTTGCGTTTGCGAGCTTTGCCACCTGTTAGATAAAATAGTAATCCTAATGGCAACACACAATAAAGCAGGAAGGTCATGATCCCGGCGACCACGGATGGCTCCGTGAACGCCATCAGTAGCACAACATAGATCCACGCAACAGCAACAATCCACATAAGCAGTTCCAGTAACAATATTTAAATTGGAATCAATATGAACATGCCCGACCCGCAAGTTATTGCTAACGCCTGGATGTCGCAGATCAGCGACCCCAACCAGTGGCAATCCTGGTTCAAGATGATGCCGGAAATGGATGTGATCCCGGGCTCTGCCTTGTTACGCGATGCTGGCGCATCCGTAAAACCGGATGTGCTTGAAAAGCTCAAAAACGGCTACATGAGCGAATTTGGCGCGCTTTGGCAGGAGTTCATGACCGGAAAAGCTCCCGCGGTCAAGGACCGCAGGTTCTCGTCCGACGCCTGGCAGCATAATCCTGTTTCGGCGTTCCATGCAGCATCATACCTGCTCAACTCCAAATTCCTCGTGGCGATGGCGGAAGCTGTCGATTCCACCCCGCACCAGAAGGCGAAAGTCCTCTTCGCCGTGCAGCAGATCGTGGATGCCATGTCGCCGGCCAACTTCCTTGCGACCAATCCCGAAGCCCAGCAAAAGCTGATCGAAACCAAGGGCGAAAGCCTGACCAAGGGCCTGGCCAATATGCTGGGCGATATCGCAGCGCGGCCATATTTCCCTGTCCGACGAAAAAGCCTTCGAAGTGGGCCGCAACCTGGCGACCACGGAAGGCGAAGTCGTCTATGAAAATGACTTGTTCCAGCTGATCCAGTATGCGCCGAAGACCGAGCAGGTCGCCCAGCGTCCCCTGCTGATTGTGCCGCCTTGCATCAACAAGTTCTACATTCTCGACCTGCAGCCGGAAAATTCGCTGGTGCGTTACGGGGTGGAGCAGGGCAATACCGTGTTCCTGATGTCGTGGCGCAACCCGACGGATTCGTCCATTTCGAAGGCATCCGTTGACGATTACATCGATCGCGGCGTAATCAATGCAATCAATGTGGCGCGCGAAATCGTCAAGGAAGACCAGCTCAATATGCTGGGCTTCTGCATCGGCGGTACGCTGCTGTCCACTGCACTGGCCGTGCTGGCGGCGCGCGGCGAGAAGCCGGCGTCGAGCCTCACCCTGCTGACGACCTTCCTCGACTTCAGCGATACCGGCGTGCTGAATGTGTTCGTGGATGAGCCGCAAGTCCAGATCCGCGAGCAGACCCTGGCCAATGGCGGCCTGATGATGGGCCGCGACCTGGCCAGCACGTTCTCCAGCCTGCGTCCGAACGACCTGGTGTGGAATTACGTCCAGTCCAACTATCTGAAAGGCAATGAGCCGCCGCCGTTCGACTTGCTGTACTGGAATTCGGATTCGACGAACCTGCCGGGCCCGATGTTCTGCTGGTACCTGCGCCAGACCTATCTGGAGAACAACCTGAAGGTGCCGGGCAAGGTAAAAGTCGCCGGCGAGAAAATAGACCTCTCGAAAATTGAGGTTCCCGCCTTCATCTATGCGTCAAGGGAGGACCACATCGTGCCGTGGACCGCGGCCTACGACTCGCTGCGCATCCTGAACCCGAAAAAGCCGGAAAACAACCGCTTCGTGCTGGGTGCTTCCGGCCACATCGCGGGCGTGATCAACCCTGCGGCCAAGAAGAAGCGCAGCTACTGGACCAATGAAAAGCGCGCTTTGACGGCCGACGAGTGGTTCGCCAACGCCGCCGAACACCCCGGCAGCTGGTGGGGGGAATGGTCGCAGTTCCTTTCCGAGCAGGGCGGCGAGCAGGTCAAGGCGCGTGCCAAGCTTGGCAGTGCTAAGCACAAGCCCATCGAAGCCGCACCAGGCCGTTACGTCAAAGTAAGAGCCGGTTAGCAACGGTAAGTGGCCGGACCTCCTGCCGGTCCGGCCACCAGTCATTTAAGTTGCGTTGCAATAATGTTCAGAACAGGCATTAAACTTATAACTTATAGTGCCTGTCGCGAATTTTTACATCTATAATAGGCTCGGAAATATTGTCAACGGCAGGTAAACGCGCTGCAGCGCAATAAATGGACTTGTGATGAGTAGTGCAAAGAAAAGTACTGAACGATTGATCAAGAAATACCCAAATCGCCGTCTTTACGATACGCAGACCAGTTCCTATATCACCCTGACGGACGTGAAACAGCTTGTGCTTGATGCTGAAGAATTCACGGTCGTCGATGCCAAATCGAACGAGGATCTCACGCGCAGCATCCTGCTCCAGATCATCCTGGAAGAAGAGGCGAGCGGAGTACCCATGTTCTCCACCGACGTATCGGCCCAGATCATCCCGCTACTATGGCCACGCCATGCAGGGCATGATGGGTTCCTACCTCGAAAAGAATATCCAGACCTTCACCGAAATTCAGCGCAAGTTCACTGCGAATGCCGCCAATTTCGACAGCAAGGCCTTCAGCCCGGAAATGTGGACTCAGTTCATGAACGTCCAGGCGCCCATCATGCAGGGCATGATGAATAACTACATCGACCAGAGCAAGAGCCTGTTCGTGCAGATGCAGGAGCAGATGCAGAACCAGAGCAAGAACCTGTTCGGCGCCTTCCCCTTCGTTCCGACACCCCCGTCGTCCAACGACAAGAAATAAGCAAAACCGGCTTCGGCCGGTTTTTTTTTATCGCAACCAACGGCCTGGAACAGGTGGCTGACACTGGCTTTCGTCGTCCTCGGCGGACCTGGGGGCAACAAAGCCAGTGTCAGCCACCAGCTCTTCGCCGCGGGTTTTGGTTGGCGCCGCCAGCGCAATGCTATAATGCTCGATTGCGCTTGATTTTCTCTTCTTGTCTCCCATGCAATCCAAGTCTCTCTCCCGCATTACCCCCGCCGAAGGCGCTGCTGCACCGAAGGTTGGCTTCGTCTCGCTTGGCTGCCCGAAGGCCCTGGTCGATTCCGAGCAGATCCTGACCCAGCTGCGCGCTGAAGGCTATGAAACGGCGAAGTCGTATGACGGCGCCGACCTGGTGATCGTCAATACCTGCGGTTTCATCGACGCTGCCGTGCAGGAATCGCTGGATGCGATCGGCGAGGCGCTGGCCGAGAACGGCAAGGTCATCGTGACCGGCTGCCTGGGCGCAAAGAAGGACTCAGATGGCCAGGACCTGATCCAGAAAATCCACCCGAAAGTGCTGGCCGTGACCGGTCCGCACGCCGTGGGCGAGGTGATGGCTGAGGTCCACACCCACCTGCCGAAGCCGCACGAGCCCTTCATCGACCTGCTGCCACCGCAGGGCGTGAAGCTGACGCCGAAGCACTATGCCTACCTGAAGATTTCCGAAGGCTGCAACCACCGCTGCTCCTTCTGCATCATCCCGTCCATGCGCGGCGACCTGGTGTCGCGTCCGATCGCTGAACTGATGCTGGAAGCCGAGAACTTGTTCAAGGCCGGCGTGAAGGAACTGCTGGTGATCTCGCAGGACACCTCCGCTTACGGCGTGGACGTGAAGTTCCGCTCCGGCTTCTGGAATGGCCGTCCGGTGAAAACCCATATGACCCAGCTGACCCAGGCCCTGGGTGAGCTGGCGAAGCAGTACGGCGCGTGGGTGCGCCTGCACGCTATGTGTACCCGTACCCGCACGTGGACGAAATCATCCCGATGATGAGCGGCGGCCATATCCTGCCTTACCTGGACGTGCCGTTGCAGCACGCGCATCCGGATGTGCTGAAGCGCATGAAGCGTCCGGCGTCCGGTGAGAAGAACCTGGAGCGCATCCTGAAGTGGCGCGAGATGAATCCGGACCTGGTGATCCGCTCCACCTTCATCGCCGGCTTCCCGGGCGAGACCGAGGCGGAGTTTGAGTATCTTCTGGACTTCCTGAAGGAAGCGCAGATCGACCGCCTGGGTTGCTTCGCCTATTCGCCGGTGGAAGGTGCGACCGCCAATGAGCTGGCGAATCCGGTGCCGGAAGAAGTGCGCGAGGAGCGCCGCGGCCGCGTGATGCTGCTGCAGGAGGAGATTTCCCGCAAGCGCCTGCAGGCCAAGGTCGGCAAGACCGTCAAGGTGCTGATCGATGAGCTGACCCCGAGCGGCGCGATTGGCCGTTCGGCGGCCGATGCGCCGGAGATCGATGGCGTGGTGCATGTGAAGCGCCCGTTCGAGCCGCACAAGAAGCTGGCGGTGGGACAGTTCTTTGATGTCGAGATCACGCGCGCAGATGCGCATGATCTGTGGGGCGAGGCTTAATTAGAACCCACGGCGTGAAGCAGGTGTCTGCCACATCGTGGCAGACACCAGGTTTATGCCTTGGGTTTTGGTCGGCGACGCCGGCTCGCATGCCGTAGTTTAGAATTGCGGCATGAGCTCAAAACACCTCCAAACCCAACTAATCCACACCGATTACTCCGCTCCGGAAGGCTTTGCGACCTTCCCAAGCGCGATTCACCATGCGTCTACGGTCTTGTTCAAGAACGTGGCGGCCATGCGCTCTGGCGACTGGAAAGAAAAGAACGCCTATACCTATGGCCTGCACGGCACGCCGACCACCTTCACGCTGGAAGCGCGTCTGGCTGAAATCGAGGGTGGTGCGCATTGCCTGCTGGCGCCGAGCGGACTCGCGGCCATTGCCATGGTCGATTTCGCGCTGCTGAAAACGGGCGATGACGTCCTGTTGCCGGACAATGTCTACAACCCGAACCGCGAACTGGGCAAGTGGCTTTCCGCCGACTTCGGCATCACGGCGCGCTATTACGATCCGCTGATCGGCGCCGGCATCGCTGAACTGATCCAGCCGAATACAAAGCTGATCTGGACTGAGGCGCCAGGTTCGGTGTCGATGGAAGTGCCCGACCTGCGGGCGATCTGCGCGGCGGCGAAAGCGCGCGGCGTGCTGGTGGCGCTGGACAATACATGGTCCGCCGGCCTGGCCCTGCGCGGCTTCGATATGGGCGTGGACATCATCATGCAGGCGCTGACCAAGTACCAGTCCGGCGGCTCCGATGTGCTGATGGGCGCACTGATCACGCGTGACCGCGCGCTGCACGACCGCCTGAGCATGGCCCATATGCGCCTCGGCATGGGCGTCGGCGCGGACGATGCCTATCTGGTACTGCGCGGCCTGCCCACGATGAAGCTGCGCTTCGAAGCGCATGACGCCTCGGCGCGCAAGGTGGCGGGCTGGCTGAAGGCCCGCCCCGAAATCACCAAAGTGCTGCATCCAGCCTTCGAGGACTGTCCGGGCCACGAACACTGGAAGCGCGATTTCACCGGCGCAGGCGGCCTGTTCTCCGTGCTGTTCGATGCGAAGTACACGGAAGAACAGACCGACCGTTTCGTCGATTCCCTGAAGCTGTTCAAGATCGGCTATAGCTGGGGCGGCGCCAACAGCCTGTGCGTGCCGTACCGCATCCAGGCCATGCGTCGCAACTGGAAGGACGCCGGCACCCTGGTCCGATTCAATATCGGCCTGGAAGACCCGGCCGACCTCATTGCCGACATCGAACAGGCGCTGGCGGCGCTTTAAGCGTCGCGGATCGGCACAGTTAGGGGTCAGGCACGAAATGTTCATGAGCCCGCTCACCAAGCGGACTCATGTAACATTTCGTGCCTGACCCCTTAGGCGGTTTGACCCCTTAGGCGGTTAAGAATCGCCGATCGGCACGTTGTTGTTGAGGGCCGACCAGCCGCGCAGCAGGCGGTAGACCTTCCACAGCCACGCGCCAACCCAGACCACCCAGGCCAGCGGGATGCCGATGATGGTCGCGAACAGACACCAGCCGACGATCACCCAGACCACGTACCACCAGAAAGAACGGATCATCCAGCCGTGATGGCTGTAGATGAAGGTGCCCTGGGCTTCGTCGCGCTTGATGTAGTTGAGGATCAGCGGGATGAAGGACGCCAGTCCCAGCGTGAAGAAAACGCTCAGGCCGTGGCCGAGATAGAGCCACCACGCCCAGTTCTTGGCCGAGTCGGTGCGCGAGTCCAGGATGAGTTCTTGTGCCATGCTTATACTCCTTATGAAAGTATCAACGCAATTATAGCCATCTTGACAAGCGTTGGGCGCACTTTGGTAAAGTAGGGGATGGCTACCCAAACCTGCTTCGTCGGCTCGACCCGACCACCCTCCAGCTTTTCCTCTCCGTGCATGAGGAAGGAACGCTCACGCGCGCCGCCGAGCGCGAGGCCATCGCTGTCTCCGCCGCCAGCAAACGGCTGGTGGAACTGGAGCAGGCGCTCAATGTGCCGCTCTTCGTCCGCAAGACGCGCGGCATGGAACTCACGCCCGCCGGCGAAACCCTGCTGACCCACGCGCGCCGCATGCTGCTCAGCGTGGAAAAGATCGGCGTCGAACTGGCCGAACACGCGCAGGGGATACGCGGCTACGTGCGCATGGTGGCCAACCTGTCCGCCATTGTGGAATTCCTGCCGGAGGATTTGCGTGCTTTCCTGGCGAATCACGCCCAGGTGCGCCTGGACCTTGAAGAGCGCCCGAGCGACAGCGTGGTGCGCGGCGTGGAAGATGGCTGGGCCGATATCGGCATTTGCTCGGGGGATGTGGACACCCGCGCATTGCGTACGGAGCTTTACCGGCGCGACCGCCTGGTGATGGTGGTGCGCGGCGACCACGCGTTGTCGGCGCGCGGGCGTGTCGCCTTTGCCGAGACGCTGGATTACGACCATGTCGGCCTGCATGTGAATAGTTCCATCAACACGCGCATGCACCTGGCCGCGCGAGCCGCGGGGACGAACGCTGCGGGTGCCCATTCATGTGCCGGGCTTCGATGCCGTCTGCCGCATGGCGCAGGTGGGCATGGGCATAGGGCTGATCCCATACGACGTTTTCCTCGCCATCGGCAAGCCGCTCGGCCTGGCCGCGCTGGCGCTGGACGAGACCTGGGCCGAGCGCGAACTGAAGATCGTCATCCGTGACGAGGAAAGCCTGTCCCGGTCACGCAGGCCCTGTTCGGGCACCTGCGCAGCGCGGAGGCACGCGCCAGGGCTTAGTGGTGCTTGCCGTCGTAGTGGGTGACCGGCACTTGATCGAGGTCGATATCCTCGAGACAGCGCACATTGACCGCGGCCATCTTGTTGCCGTCCTTGTCCACGCCTTCCGCGTAAGGATGAATGCCGCACTTGGGGCAGAAGCGGTGCTTGATCACATGCTTGTTGAAGAGGTAGGTGCTGGCGTTGCCTTCCGGCGTGGTGAGCTTGAATTGCGCAGCAGGCACGAACCACAGCAATGAACCTTTGCGCTGGCACATGGAGCAGTTGCAGGCCATCGCGTTCTTGATTTCGCCCTCGACTTCATACGCCACATGACCACAGTGGCAGCTGCCTTTGTAATGCATGGTTGTCTCCTTGTTAACGTTCGCGATTGGCGAATGATACTCGCTTTTTTGCGTCTGGACGGAAACGCAGGGTCTTGACTATCCTGCTATCACTAACAGAAGGAGACACGCAATGAGTGGACCACTCACCGGCATCAAGGTTATTGAAATCGGCACCCTGATCGCCGCCCCATTCGCCGCCCGCCTGATGGCGGAATTCGGCGCGGAAGTCATCAAGATCGAAGCCCCCGGCGAGGGCGATCCGATCCGCAAATGGCGCAAGCTGCACAAGGGCACCTCGCTCTGGTGGTATCTGCAGTCGCGCAATAAGAAATCCATTTCGATCAACCTGAAGGCGCCGGAAGGCATCGCCATCGTCAAGCGCCTGGCCGAAAGCGCCGATGTGCTGATCGAGAACATGAAGCCGGGCGCGCTGGAGAAGCTGGGCCTGGGCTGGGATGTGCTGCATGCGCTGAATCCGAAACTGACCATGGTGCGCATCTCGGGCTACGGCCAGAGCGGGCCTTACAAGGACCGTCCCGGCTTCGGCGCCATCGGCGAGGCGATGGGCGGCATCCGTTATACGACGGGCGAGGAAGGCCGCGTGCCGGCCCGGGTGGGTGTGAGCCTGGGGCGACTCGCTGGCGTCGCTGCATGCGGTGATGGGGGCGCTGATGTCCGTTTTGCGCGTGAAGACGGGGCAGGGCGATGGCCAGGTGGTGGACGTGTCGCTGGTCGAGAGTGTGTTCAACCTCATGGAAAGCCTGATTCCGGAATATGACCTGCTGGGCCATGTACGCGAGCGCAGTGGCGGCGCACTGCCGGGCATTGCGCCATCGAACACTTACCCTACCCGCGACGGTTCCTATGTCGTCATCGCCGGCAACAGCAATCCGATTTACAAGCGCCTGATGCACACCATTGGCCGCCCGGACCTGGCCGAAGATCCGCGATTCGCCCAGAACGACGGCCGCGCCGCGCAGGTGGCGCTCATCGATGGCGCGATCGCGGGGTGGACTTCTGCGCACAGCATCGAGGATGTGCTGGCAGCGCTGGAACGCGCCGAAGTGCCGGCAGGACGCATCTATTCGGTGAAAGACATTGTCGCCGACCCGCATTACCAGGCGCGCGACATGATCCTGCAATCCACACTGCCGGACGGCGTGCAGGTGAAGATGCCGGGCATCGTGCCAAGCTGTCCGACACGCCGGGCGAAGTGCGCTGGCAGGGGCCGGAGCTGGGCGAGCATACCGCGTCCGTGCTGGCGGAAATGGGCATGACGGCGGGCGATATCGAGCGCCTGCGCGAACAGGGAGTGGTGCAATGCTGATCGTCCAGGAAGTCTCCCCGCGCGACGGACTGCAGATCGAGCCGGTGTTCGTGCCGACCGATAGCAAGGTGGCGCTGATCGATGCGCTGTCCTCCGCCGGGTTCTCGCGCATCGAAGCAGGTTCCTTCGTTTCGCCCAAGGCCATTCCGGCCCTGCGTGATGGCGACGAAGTGTTCCGCCGCATCAAGCGCCGTCCGGGTGTGAAATTCGTGGCGCTGGTGCCGAACCTGAAGGGCGCCCAGCGCGCATTGGAGGCAAGTGCGGATGAACTGAACCTGGTGATGTCCGCCAGCCAGACGCATAACCGCGCCAATATGCGCATGACGCGTGCCCAGTCGCTGGCGGCTTCCGCGACATTGTTCAGGCCACGGGCGACGCGGCCACGCTGAACGGCGCGGTGGCCACGGCCTTCGGCTGCCCCTTTGAAGGCAGGATCGACGAAGACCTGGTGATGGCTATCGTCGACGACTACCTGCAGATGGGCATGCAGGGCATCACGCTGGCCGATACGACCGGCATGGCCAATCCGCTGCAGGTGGGGCGCATCGTGCGGCGCGTGCTGGAGCGCGTGCGCACCTCCCAGCTCACGCTGCACTTCCATAACACGCGCGGGCTGGGGCTGGCCAATGTGCTGGCGGCCTATGAAGCGGGCGCGCGCCGATTCGATGCATCGCTGGGCGGCCTGGGCGGCTGTCCTTTTGCACCCGGCGCTTCGGGGAATATCTGCCGCCGAAGACCTGGTTCATATGTGCGAGGAGATGGGGATTCCGACCGGGATCGATCTGCCTGCACTGATCGCGCTCTCGCTCACACTGCCTCCCGTGCTGGGGCATGACTTGCCGGGCCAGGTGGTCAAGGCGGGCCGCAACTGCGACCTGCACCCCACACCGCCTGAACTGCTGGCCGCCGCGGCCTGACCAAACCAAAACCAACCAGATGACCGGCCCTGCGAAGCGCCGGCAAAGGAGACTTTTTATGTCCACGCAAACCACACTGGCTGCCGGTGCGGCCAATACGGCGGGCGCCGCAGCAGGCGCCGATGCCCTCACCGAAGCGGCCGTCGTGCGCAAGACGGCCTGGCGCATCATGCCGCTGATCATGATCTGCTATCTGTTCGCCTTCTTCGACCGCATCAACATCAGTTTCGCCAAATTCCAGCTGCAGGGCGACCTGGGGCTGAGCGACACGGCTTATGGCCTGGGCGCCAGCCTGTTCGTGGTCGGCTATGTGCTGTTCGAAGTACCGAGCAATATGATGCTGTACAAGGTCGGCGCGCGGCGCTGGATTGCGCGCATCATGATTTCCTGGGGTATCGCCACGGCTGCCATGGTGTTCGTGCAAAGCGAGTGGCAGTTCTACGGCCTGCGCTTCCTGATCGGCGCGATGGAAGCGGGCTTCGCGCCGGGCGTGCTGTATTACCTGACGCTGTGGTTCCCCACCAGCTTCCGCGGCCGCGTAACGTCGATGCTGTTCCTGGCGTCTGCCTTCGCCGGACTGTTTGGTGCGCCGTTCTCGGGCCTGATCCTCAGCAATCTGGAAGGCGCGATGGGCATGCGTGGCTGGCACTGGCTGTTCCTGCTGGGCGGCGTGCCTTGCGTGGCGCTGGGCCTCGTCGTGCTGAACCAGCTGAAGGACCGTATCGAGGATGCGAAGTGGCTCTCACCGGCCGAGCAGGCCACGCTGCGCAACAGCATCACGCAGGCCGCGCCACATGGCGCCGGGCATTCGCTGTGGGCGGCCATCAAGACGCCGGGTTTCCTGACCCTGGGCCTTGTGTACTTCCTGATCCAGATCGCATCCTATGGCCTGAACTTCTGGACGCCGCACCTGATCCGCAGCGCCGGCACCCAGAATTCGACGGTGATCGGTCTGCTGACGGCCGTGCCTTATGTGTGCGGCGCCATCAGCATGGTGCTGATCGGACGCCTGTCCGATGCCAGCGGCCAGCGGCACAAATACGTGGCGGGTTTGCTGATCCTGGCTGCGTTGGGCTTCTTCAGCGCGGGAATCTTCGACAAGCACACCGGCCTGCTGGTGCTGGCGCTGGCCGTACTCGGAGCGGGTGTGGTGGCGTCGATCCCGGCCTTCTGGGCGCTGCCGCCGAAGCTGGTGACCGGCGCCGGTGCGGCGGGCGGTATTGCGCTGATCAACACGCTGGGCCAACTGGGCGGCATCGTCAGCCCGGTGATGGTGGGCCGTATCAAGGATGTCACCGGCAGCACCACGCCCGCGCTGTATGTGATCGGCGGGCTGGCGCTGCTGTGCGCACTGATCGTGCTGCGTGGCCTGCCGCAGCGCCTGCGGCAGAAGGAGTGATCAGTACAGCGGCGTGCCGGCGTTCTTCGCCGCGACGAAGGCTTGCCAGTCCAGCGTGACCTGGGTGGCGTAGTCGTAGGCGAAGTTCGCCAGCTCGGACTTGAAGCTGCTCTTGCTGGTCACGGCATCGGTCACCTGCTTGTCGATGCTGTAGCTGACGACGGTGGCGTCATAGTCCTGGTCCGCCAGCGCGTGGGCCGAGGCCAGCGCCTGGCCCAGGTAGGTGGCGGCGGTATTCGGCTTGCCGGCTGTGCTCAGCGCCGCCAGGTCGATGTCCTGCTGCCACGGCGATTTTTCGTGCAGGAAGAAAGCCATGCCATTGGCGCTGGTGTAGCCGGCCAGTACATCTGCGTTGATCAGCTGGGCCTTCAGCGTGCGCGCCACGCGGTTGCCTTCGTTGTAGGCGTAGGAAGAAGCAGGCAGCTTGCCGTTGTTGATGGTGGCGACCGCGCCGGAGACGGACTGCCTCATTTCGACGATCACGTCGTCCGAGGTGGAGGAGGATGGGCCTTCCAGCAGCAGGTAGTAGCGCAGCTTGCCCAGGCTGCCGACGCCGGAGCCCAGCTTCTGGCGGATGTCCTTCACGGTGTAATAGCTGGCTGCATACTGCTTCGATGCGGCGATCGAGTTGATGTAGCCGCTCATCGAATTCACCAGCGCCGTGTAGGTGGCGCCGCTGACGGGCACCAGCTGTGAGGTGGTCTGGAATACGCGTGCCGAGCCATTCAGTTGCGTGTATTTGGACAGCAGGCTGCTGCGGGAATCGGAGGCGCCGGCGCTGATCGTGTCCTGCACGGCGCCGCTGGTGTTGCCGTTCTTGAGCTGGAAGGTGAGTTCGTCGCCCGTGCCCTTGAAGGCGTCCATCTTGTCCAGGTAGGCACCAACCATGGTGTTGATGGCGGTCGTGATGTCCGCATCGGCGATGCCGTTTTCGCGGCCGGCCAGGATCATGCTGACTGCGAGACGGCGCAGGTCCCACACATACTGGCCCAGATAGCCCTCATCGAAGTCGCCGACGGCGAAGACTTGCGTGCCGCTGGAGTCGCGGTTCGAGCCGAAATTGCCGATATGGGTGTCGCCGCCCAGCCAGGTGTAGCCGGTTTGCACACTGGTGTAGAGGGAAGCGGGCAGGGTGGCCATGTCCTGCATGAAGACATGGTCGGTGCCGCGGTAGAACAGGAAGGGGCTGCCGGCCATGGTCGACATCTTGGTCGCCAGGTCCGCGCTGTTCGTCGCTGCGAACTGGTGGTTATAGGTGTAGACCTGGTTGACCACCCACGACGGGCGGGAAGAGGCTGCGTGGGCATGCATGGCCAGCACGGCGCTGGCCACCAGGAGAGCGATTTTCTTCATGTTTCTGCGTTCCTATCGGCGGTGGCAAATGGCCGCGGTATAGGAACGCGAGATGACAGGCCGATGACGCTGTGTGGCGCGCCCTCAGACGAAGAGGTTGAGAATGCCGTCCAGACCTACGAAGTTGAGGGCCACGCTGGCCTGTTCGCGCACCACGGGCTTGGCGCGGAAGGCGACGGACATGCCGGCGATGCTCATCATTTTCAGGTCGTTGGCGCCGTCGCCCATCACGATGGCCTGCTCCGGCGTGATGCCCAGCGAAGCGCA
This sequence comes from Pseudoduganella sp. UC29_106, assembly GCF_044055365.1. Lineage (NCBI taxonomy): Bacteria > Pseudomonadati > Pseudomonadota > Betaproteobacteria > Burkholderiales > Oxalobacteraceae > Pseudoduganella > Pseudoduganella sp. UC29_106. Next base: position 2,880,173 of record NZ_CP171977.1, read on the forward strand.
GACGTGCTCCACGGTCTTCTTCTTCACTTCAGCGTCCACGATCTCGCCCAGCACGCGGCCGGTCAGCTTGCCGTCGATGATTTCGAGTTCGTTGGCGCGCGTGAAGTTCAGGCCGAGGCGCTGCTTCAGGTGCTCGGTGAAGTAGGTGAAGCCGCCGGAGACGAGCAGGGTTTGCAGGCCCGCGGCCTGCACGGCTTTCAGCATTCGCTCCGCGCCGGGGAAAGCTGCAGGCGCTCTTCATATACGCGCTGCAGGGCGGAGGCGTCCAGGCCTTCCAGCAGGGCCACGCGGCGGCGCAGGCTTTCGGAGAAATCAAGTTCGCCGCGCATGGCCGCTTCGGTGATTTCGGCCACTTGCGGCTTGAGGCCCTGCATGTCGGCGATTTCGTCGATGCACTCGATGGTGATCAGGGTGGAGTCCATGTCCATCGCCACCAGGCGGAATTCGTTCAGGTGGTGATGACCCATCATATAGGTGGCATCCAGCTGGGCGGCATGCGCGGCGACCTCGATGGTCTGGCGCAGGGCGGGCGAATAGCTGATCCCTTCGCAGCGTACGGCGTTTCCGAAACGCGGTGAATGGACTTGGGCGCGGTCAGGGCGGCAATGCGCTCCAGGCGCGCTTCACAGTCGCCAGTGCCTTGCAGCACCAGGTTCATCGTCATGTCGTCGGTCGTCTTCATCAGGCAGTCAATTGTTTTATAGCAGTCTTGATCTGGTTCACACGTGCCGTAAGATCCGGCATGTTTGCGGTAATTTTAAGCTTATCCTGGCCATTCAGCTTGATGTGTCGCTGATTCTGGATCAGGTGAATGATGCGCATCGGGTCGATGGGCGGTTTGGACATGAATTGCAGGTTGGCAGCCTCGCTGTGCGCGTCGATCTTGATGATACCGACGGTCTTGGCCGCGATGCGCAGGCGGTGGGTCTCCACCAGCGCCTTGGCCTGCTCCGGCAGTTTGCCGAAGCGGTCGATCAGCTCTTCCTGCAGGGAATCGATGGCCTCCTGCGTTTCGCAGTTGGCCAGGCGCTTGTAGATGGACAGGCGCTCGTGCACGTCGCCGCAGAAGTCCGCGGGTAGCAGGGCGGGAACGTGCAGGTTGATTTCGGTGGTGGTGGCCAGCGGCGCGGCCAGGTCGGCTCCTTGCCCGCCTTCAGTGCCCGCACGGCTTCGTTCAGCATGTCGGTATAAAGCTGGAAGCCCACTTCCAGCATTTCGCCGGACTGGTCCTCGCCCAGCACCTCGCCTGCGCCCCGGATTTCCAGGTCGTGCATGGCAAGGTAGAAGCCGGAACCCAGTTCTTCCATCTGCTGGATCGCATCCAGGCGGCGTTGCGCCTGTTTGGACAGGCCCTGCACCTCGTTGACGAGCAGGTAGGCATAGGCCTGGTGGTGCGAACGGCCGACGCGGCCGCGCAGCTGGTGCAGCTGGGCCAAGCCGAATTTGTCGGCGCGGTGCATGATGATGGTGTTCGCGGTCGGTACGTCGATACCGGTTTCGATAATCGTGGTGCACAGCAGGATGTTGTAGCGCTGCGCCACGAAATCGCGCATGACTTTTTCCAGGTCGCGTTCGTGCATCTGGCCGTGGGCCACGGCAATGCGCGCCTCCGGCAGCAGCTCGGTCAGCGCCGCCAGGCGGTTCTGGATGGTATCCACCTCATTGTGCAGGAAATAGACCTGGCCGCCGCGCTTCAGCTCACGCAGCACGGCTTCGCGGATGATCGAACCATTCTCGTTGCGCACGAAAGTCTTGATGGCCAGTCGCTTTTGCGGCGCGGTGGCGATCACGGAGAAGTCCCGCAAGCCTTCCAGCGCCATGCCCAGGGTACGCGGGATCGGCGTTGCGGTCAGCGTCAGCACGTCCACTTCGGCGCGCAGGGATTTCAGCGCTTCCTTCTGGCGCACGCCGAAACGGTGTTCCTCGTCGATGATGACGAGGCCGAGGCGCGTGAACTTTACGTCGTCCGACAGCAGCTTGTGCGTTCCGATCACGATATCGACCGTGCCTTCCTGCATGCCCTTGATGGCGTTGGCGATTTCCTTGCCCGTGCGGAAGCGGGACATTTCGGCGATGCGCACCGGCCAGTCGGCAAAACGGTCGGCGAAGGTCTGGGCGTGCTGCTCGGCCAGCAGCGTGGTAGGCGCCAGGATGGCGACCTGTTTGCCGCCCATGACGGCAATGAAGGCGGCGCGCAGCGCCACTTCCGTCTTGCCGAAGCCGACGTCGCCGCAAACCAGGCGGTCCATCGGCTTGCCGGACGTCATATCCTTCATCACGTTCAGGATGGCCGCTGCCTGGTCCGGCGTTTCGTCGAAGCCGAAGCTTTCGGCGAAACGCTCGTAATCGTGGGACGAGTATTCGAAAGCGTGGCCCTGGCGTGCGGCGCGGCGGGCATAAAGGTTCAGCAGCTCGGCGGCGGTGTCGCGCACCTGTTCGGCGGCCTTGCGCTTGGCCTTTTCCCACTGGCCGGAACCCAGCGTGTGCAGCGGCGCATCTTCCGGCGAGCCGCCGGAGTAGCGCGAGATCACGTGCAGCTGGGGAGACGGGCACATAGAGCTTGGTGTCCTTGGCATATTCCAGGTGCAGGAATTCGGTTTCGCCTTCGCCCAGGTCCATGCTGGTCAGTCCCATATAGCGCCCGATGCCGTGATTGATGTGGACCACAGGGTCGCCGATCTTCAGCTCGGACAGGTCGCGCACCATGGACTCGACCTGTGTCACAGCCTCCTGCTTCTTTCTTGCCGACGCGGCGGCCGGTGCCGGCATACAGCTCGGTTTCTGTAATGAACGCCAGACCCTCGTCCAGTTCGAAGCCGGCATGCAGCGGCGCGCTACGCCCAGCACGACTTTGGCGTCAGACGCGAGGAAGCCCTCGTAACCTTCGATCAGTGGTGGATGCAGGTCGAATTCGGCGAAGTACTGCTGCAGCGTTTCGCGGCGGCCGTTCGATTCGGCGCAGATCATCACGCGGCGGCCGCTCTGCATGAGGTAGGCGCGCAGATTGGTCAGCGGATCGTCCAGGTGACGGTTGACGGCGATGTTCGGCACTGGCGCGCTGAGCTCCGATGCGGGCGCGGACATATCGCGGCTGATCGCAATGCGCGGGTGCGGCTTGGCCAGCACGAAGAATTGCTCGTCGCCGAGGAAGATTTGCTCGGGCGCGAGGATGGGACGCTCGCGGTCCGCCTTCAGGAATTTGTAGCGCGACTCGGTATCGGCCCAGAAACGCTTGATGGCAGCGTCGATGTCGCCCACCATGGCCAGCGAGGCGCCTTCGGGCAGGTAGTCGAAGATGGTCGCCGTCTCGTCGAAGAACAGAGGCAGGTAGTCTCGATGCCGGCGGAGGCGATGCCGCTGCTGATGTCCTTGTAGATCACCGTGCGCGACGGATCGCCTTCGAAGGCTTCGCGCCAGCGGCTGCGGAAGGTGGTGCGTGCCGCTTCGTCCATCGGGAATTCGCGGCCCGGCAGCAGGCGCACTTCCTTGACCGGATACAGCGAGCGCTGGGTATCGGCATCGAAGGTGCGGATGGTTTCCACCGTGTCGCCGAACAGGTCGAGGCGGTAAGGCAGGGCGGAGCCCATCGGGAACAGGTCGATCAGGCCACCACGCACCGAATATTCGCCCGGCGACATCACCTGGGTCACATGCGTGTAGCCGGCAAGCGTGAGCTGGGACTTCAGTCGGGTTTCGTCCAGCGACTCGCCCTGCTTGAAGAAGAATGTATAGGCGGCCAGGAAGGAGGGCGGCGCCATGCGCACCAGGGCGGTGGTGGCGGGGACCAGGACCACGTCACACTGGCCGGTCTGGATCTCATGCAGGGTTGCCAGGCGCTCGGACACCAGGTCCTGGTGCGGCGAGAAAGCGTCGTATGGCAGGGTTTCCCAGTCCGGCAGCAAGTGGCAACGCAGCTTGCCTTCGGCGAACCAGGGGATTTCTTCGAGCAGGCGCTGGCCGTCGCTGGCCTGGGCCACGATCACGGCCAGCATCTGGCCGCGCGATTTCAGTTCAAGCGCGGTCTGCGCGAGCGCATACGCATCCGCGGAGCCGAACAGATTAGGCAGCACAAAGCGGTTGCCGGGCTTGGGTATTGCTTTTTTTAAGTCAAAGGACATGCAGAAACGGAGGCGCTATCGAATGTCTGGCCCCACATTATAGTGCAGGGCACTGTCGCACGCCGCAAACCTACTCGTATGCCGTAAGCCGCTTCTGCTCCTGTGGCGTGAAGCGGGCGTCGCGCAACTGTTGCAGCGCGGCCGGGTCGCCGCCGAGGCGGGCGCGGTCAGCGCTGTAGGCGGCAATCCGCCGCCGCCAGTCCGTCTCCTCGCGATCCACCTCGGCCAGGCGCGCCGCAGCCTCGGGAGAGAGGGCCGCCGCACGCTGGCGGTAGACTTCATTGTCATCCGCTCCCCGGCTGCGCGACTCCGCCACGGCTGTTTCCAGCGTCAGCACCCGCGTTGGCGCATCGCGCTCCGCCCGCTCGACAGCGGACAGGCGGCTCTCGGCCGCAGCCAGCTTCGCCCGCCGCTCGGCTTCGCTCAGTTGCCTGTCCTGAGCAATTTCCAGCCGCGCCAGCGTTTCGCGGTCGCGTGCATCGGCCGCGCCGAACAGCCCTGCGAATTCGCTCAAGCTGAAATAATCCCTGCGCAGCCGCTGCATGGCTTCAAGACGGGCGCGCGCCGCCCCGGCGGCATCGCGCGCGGCCGGCATGGCGCGTTCCACGGCGACGAGCGCACGCTTGTAGGAAATATAGCGGTCGAGCAGGGCTACTGCCTTGGCGGCGGCCGTCGCGGACAGGCGCGTGCGCAGGTCGCGTTCGATGCCGGCGCGGATGGCGGGCAAATCCTGCTCACCCAGCGCCGACAAGTAGTAGTCGAACAGGTGCAGCAACTCTTCGTTGATCACCAGGTGGTCAGACGCGTCCTGGCGCAAATCCCCGTCCGGCCGCGTGCCGGCCATGGAGGGCGCGAAGGGAGGCGGCGCGGCGGCGATGGCGGCCGTTGCCGACTGCGCGCTGGCCGCCGGCAACGGCGCCGCGCCGGGCGGCCACAGCACCCATACCGCGGGCGCCGCGGCCGCCACGGCCAGGGCTGAATACTTCAGCAGCCTCACAGGCCCAGTCCCTGCAGGCGGTTGGCCTGCTGGCGGTAGAGAGTAACGGGGCTGGTTTCGAACAGATTGCTGATGCCTATCATCTGATTGACTTCGTCGAGGTGGTTGAGGGCATAGTCGTCGCGGATCACGCGGCCCAGGTGGCTGGAGCAGCTGGAAACCAGTCCGTCATTTTTCGCACCGCCGAAGGCGAGGGAGGTCAGGGCCAGGAAGGGATCGGCCGGGTCGAGCGCATTGGTCCAGGGCTGCGCCCCGCTCCAGGAGAAGTAGTAGACGCCATTCACTTGATAAGCGCCTTCGCCGCAAGCGGAAATGGGCACGCCTTCGGGATGCTGCGCATTGAAGGCTGCCGTGCCCGCGGTGCTCAGCGACACCGCAGCGGCGCGCGAGCTTTGCGGCAGCGTGGGGCTGCCCGAGATCAGCGAGATCAGGCCGGCCAGGCCATTCGCCACGTCGTACGCTACCTCCGGCGCCGCGCCGATCAGCACATCCGCCACCTTCGAACCCTTGTTCACGCCGCCCACGCTGGTCACGGAAGCCACCAGGTCCGGCCGCACCGACGCCACATAGCGCGAGGTGGGGCCGCCATGGCTATGGCCGATCAGGTTGACCTTCGATGCGCCGGTGGCTGCGAGGATCTGCTTCACCTGCAGCAGCAACTGCTCGCCGCGCACTTCCGTGCTGTTGGCGGCGGACACCGACGTCACATACACGGCGGCGCCGCCGCTGCGCAGAGCGGGCGCAATGTCGTAGAAATAGTCGACGGGACCAAGGCTGTCGAAACCGAACAAACCGTGCACGAGGAACGATGGGATAACGGGTCTGGGTATAGCCGGCGGCCCAGGAAGGGAGGGAGAAGCAGACCAGCAGCAGGAGGGACAGGCACATCAGGATGCGTTTCTTCATATTGTCTCCTAAGTGAAGTGCGTGGAACCGAGCAAGCGCTCGGTTTTCCTGAGGTTAGCACCGCATTTTACGAAATCAATGTGATTTCGCAAAATATGTCGAAATTACACGGCTATAATCATTTCACTACTCAAATAAAGCGCGGAGCGATTCTTGTCGGCCAGTTTCGATTTCAAGCAATTCCAGGCCACCACGCCGCTCGACGGCACCACCATCTGGACCTGGCTTTTCACCCGCAACGCGCAGCGCATTACCGTCAAGCGCGCCAGGCCCGCACTGGAAAATCTCGAGAAAATCTTCGCGGCCACTTTCCGCCTCGCGAATGAAGTCGGCTTCCGCGCGATGACCTTGCGCGACCTGTGCCGGGAAACGGGGCTGTCGATGGGCGGCCTGTATGGCTACATCGCCAGCAAGGACCAGCTGGCGGAAATGATCGAGGACGTGGTGCGCCACGCCAGTGGCGCCGTACCCGAGTGGTTCGCCCATATTGAAGATCCGCTGGAAAGGCTGGAGGCGATGGTGCGCGGCTGGATCTACCTCTCCGAACTGCTGCAGCCCTGGTTCTACTTTGTTACATGGATTCGCGCGCGCTGAAGCCCGAGCAGCGCGCCACCGCCAAGGAATCCGAGCTCAATGTACAAGGCGTGCTTGCAGACACCATCCGCCAGGCCGCGCCGGACCGTCCCTGCAATCCGGAACTGCTGGCCGCGCACTGCCTGGCCGCTTTCCAGGACTGGTATGTGAAACGCTGGAAGTATCGAAGCAGTAGAATTGACGTCGATGAATTTGCCGCCAGCGTTGTGGCGGTCGTGCGCAACGGGCTGTCCTGATCTGTTTTAGGCAGGGCAGGCGAGCAGCATGGCCGTGATGTTGTCGCGGCTGCCGTCCTGCTTGGCCATCTCGATCAGGGCGGCGCAGGTGGATTCCAGGCCCTGAGTTGCGGCATGCGCCAGGACCGCTTCGATGGCGCCTGGTTTGGCGTCGCCATACAGGCCGTCGCTGCACAGCAGGAAAACGTCGCCCGGCGCCAGGGGCAAGGCCGCCACGTCCGGTTCCACATCGGGACCGGGGCCGATGGCTTGCAACAACAGATTTCGCGGCGGAAGAGGCTCCGGCATGCCGCGCTCCAGCGCCTGCTGGTAGAGCGTGTGGTCATGGGTCAGTTGCTGCAGCACGCCGCCGCGCCAGCGGTAGATGCGGCTGTCGCCAACGTGCAGCAGGACGGCCGGCGCGCCGGGTTCCGGCTGCCACAGGGCGCTCAGGGTCGTGCCCATGCCGAAACCGTCGCCCAGACCCGCCGCCACATTCATCTGGTAGATGCGCGCATTGACGTTGCGCACGGCATCCTGGGCAGCATGCACGGAACGCGGCGCCGCGCCGGTCCAGGTGTGGTCCGGATCGGCGGGGTGCGGGTGCAGGGCGTTCAGCTCCTGCACCAGGAGGAGCAGCGCTTCCGTGCTGGCGATGGCGCCGCCGGCGTGACCTCCCATGCCGTCCGCCACGGCGACCAGGCCAAGCGTGGTATCGATCAGCAGATTGTCCTGGTTCGATGGGCGCACTGTGCCCGTGTCGGTGAGGCCGCAGGCGATACCCATTGCGAGCGTGTGCGGCACAGGTGGCGACAGGGGAATCATCGTATCAGCTCCGCGCGCTGCAGCACGCTCTTCGGGGGCGTCACGCCCAGTTGTCCGGCTACGTCCGCATTGACCAAATAGCTGAAACTGGCGAGCGTTTCGACCGGAATGGCATCGGGGCGCACCCCATGGAACAGGATCTGTGCGGCCTTGTGTGCGGTCAGGCGACCCCAGCTGGTTGTAGCCCGAGACCAGGCCGAACATGGCCTTGCTGCGGCGCAGGGTCACTTCGGTGGCGGCGTAGGTCGGCAGGCGTGCCTCCAGCGCTGCCTGCGTGAGCACATGGCGGTGGACGGCCAGGAAGCTGTCCGGCCGATGTAGAGCAGGTCGGTCCGTTGCCGCGCCAGTTCGACGACCAGGCCGGGAAGGGCGTCCGCGCGCGGCTGTCCGCTGTCATCCAGCGGCACGGGGCGTTCCAGCAGCAGGCAGCCGCAGCGCGCCGCTTCGGCGCGCAAGTCGCTTACCGTGAATTGCGAGTTTGGTTCATTTGGCGTGTAGATGATGCCGATGCGCCGGAAGCGGCGCCAGGCCTGGATGGCGTTCATCTGCAGCCGCACCGGCACCATATGGCTGGCGCCCGTGATATTGCGGCGGGACGAGACCAGCGAACTCACCACGCCGGCGCCCCGGGGCGCGGCCACCATCGTGAATACAATGGGGATTTCGGACTCGTGCACATCCGGATTGACTTCGCTTTCCTTGCCTGCAACGGCCAGCGTCACAGGTGTGCCCAGGTGTAGATCAGGTCGGCGCCCAGGGCGCGGGCCTCGGCAAGCAGGGCCGGGACGCGGCTCGTGTCCAGCTCCACATTGCGCACGATCAGCTCCGCTTCCAGCTTCTGCTCCCCCAGATACTCGCGGAAACCCTGCTCCACAGGCGTTTCGCCCCGGTAGAGGATCATATAGATACGCGGGATATGGGGCTGGCCATGATGGGCCAGCGCAGACAGCGGCGCCGCGGCCGCCATCAGGGCCGCGCTGCGCATGAAATGCCGTCGTGTGAGGGTCATGCAAGGAATTGTAGCACTGCCTCACTGGCCGGGAGGTGGCGGCGGTGGTGGAGCGGGCGGCGCTGGTGGCGCGGGCGCCACGCCTGGGTTGGTGGCCGGCAAGGCGCCATCGGACGGCGCTTCGCCTTCCGGCGCCAGCGCCTGATCCACGTCGATGCCGCGCACGGTCGGATCGTTGGCATATTCCTCGAAGATCCACTCGCCGTCCAGCTGCACTACGCCTTCGGGCGCGGAACGCTCGACCGGCGCGCGTCTGGCCAGCGCCACCTTCATATAGTCGATCCAGATCGGCAGCGAAAGGGTAGCGCCGAATTCGCCGCCCGCCCAGGGATTTCGGCTCGTCATAGCCCATCCAGGCCACGCTCACGATGCCGCCGCCGTAGCCGGCGAACCAGCCATCCATGGCATCGCTGGTGGTGCCGGTCTTGCCCGCGATATCGCTGCGGCCCAGGCGCTGGGTGGCAGCCGCGCCGGTGCCGGAGCGGGTCACCTCGTGCAGCATGCTGTCCATGATGAAGACATTGCGCTCGTCCAGCACGCGCTCGCCTTCCTGCGCCGCGGTTGGCGCCTTGGTTTCGGAGAGCACCTTGCCCTTGCTGTCCGTAATGCGCGAAATCAGGTAAGGCTTGACGCGGTAGCCTCCGTTGGCAAACACCGCATAGGCGCTGGCCAGTTGTTCAGGTGTGACGGAACCGGTGCCGAGCGCCATCGTGAAGTTGGACGGGTGCTTGGCAATGTCGAAGCCGAATCTGGCCAAATGCTCATGCGCGTAAGGCACACCGACAGCGCGCAGGATGCGCACCGAGGGCACGTTCTTGGAAGCGGCCAGCGAGCGGCGCATCGTGATCGGCCCATCGAACACATTGTCATCGTTCTGCGGACGCCACGGCTCGCCGTCGGCGCCGCCCGGCAGTTCGATCGGCTCGTCCAGCACCATGGTGGCGGGCGAATAGCCCTTTTCCAGTGCGGCGGAATAGATGAAGGGCTTGATCGAGGAACCCGGCTGGCGCCAGGCCTGGGTCACGTGATTGAACTTCTGCAGCGTGTAATCGAAGCCGCCCACCATGGCGTGATAGGCGCCGGTGTCGGCGTCCAGCGATGCAAAGGCCGCTGCCACTTTGGGTACCTGGCTGATGGACCAGGTCTTCTTCTCACTATGCATGACGCGCACGATGGCGCCGGGCGCAGCTTGAAGGTGGGCTTGGCCTTCTCCGACAGGGCCGACGCGGCCAGTTTCAGGCCGTCGCCGGTAATGGTCAGCTGTTCGCCATCCACCGTTTCCACTTTCACAGCGCTGGAGGACGCTTCCAGTACCACGGCAGGGATCAGGCCATCGCTGCTCATGCGCTTGGCCAGCGCTTCGTCGATTGCATCCTCGCGCGCTTCATCATCGGCGGGCAGATCGATATAGGCTTCCGGACCGCGGTAGCCGTGGCGCTGGTCGTAGGCGATCACGTTGCGGCGTACGGCTTCGTAGGCGGCATTCTGGTCGGCGCTGAGGATGGTCGTGTAGACGTTGATGCCGCGCGTGTAAGACTCTTCCTTGTACTCGGCATACACGACCTGGCGCGCCAGTTCGGCCACATATTCGGCGTGGGTGTCGAATTCCTGGCCGCGGCTGTTCACGTGCAGCGGCTCGCGCTTGGCCTTCTCGTATTCCGCGTCCGTGATGTAGCCCAGTTCATGCACGCGGGCCAGCACCACCTGCTGGCGGACCTTGGCGCGCTTGGGATCGGAGATTGGATTGTGGCGCGATGGATTCTTCGGCAGGCCCGCCAGCATGGCGATTTCCGCGATCGACAGTTCCTTCAGCGATTTGCCGAAATAGACCTGGGCCGCGCCGGCAAAGCCGAAGCTGCGCTGGCCGAGGTAAATCTGGTTCATATAGAGCTCGAGGATCTGGTCCTTGCTCAGGGCGGCCTCGATCTTATAGGCCAACAAGACTTCGGTCAGCTTGCGCGACACGACTTTTTCCGGCTCAGGAAGAAGTTGCGCGCCACCTGCATGGTGATGGTGGACGCGCCCTGGCGGAAACCGCCGGCGAGGTTGGCGCGCGCTGCGCCGAGGGCGCGGATCCAGTCGATGCCGCCATGCTCGTAGAAGCGGGTGTCCTCGATGGCGAGGATGGTCTTCTTCATCATCTCCGGCACGTCCTTGATCGGCACGAAGTCGCGGTGCTCTTCGCCGAATTCGCCGATCAGCACTTTATCGGCGGTGTAGACGCGCAGCGGAATCTTGGGGCGGTAATCGGTGACGGCTTCCAGCGAGGGCAGGTTGGGAGCGATGACAAGCAGCATATAGCCGATCACTGCGGCGACGCCGACGACGGCGGCAATGCCCGCGGCAATCAGACCACGGATGACGTTACGGCGGTTCAGCCAGGAGGGCGTTGCGGATCGAGGTTCGGTCAAGGGAGCTCTCTCGGTTGCGAAGTCGGGCAATTATAGACTATGCACCAGGGGCGGCTTATGCCATAGTGCGGGCTGCACTTTCAGGAAACAAACATGCCAAAGGATCAAGGTATGCCCTTCGAAGGCCAGCCGCAGGTACGGCCCTATATTCCCGATGAAGCGATTCTTCCCGAGCTGACGATACGCTCCCTGCTGCTCGGCACCATACTGGGCATGGTGTTCGGCGCGTCGTCTCTTTATCTGGTGCTGAAGGTCGGCCTGACCGTCAGCGCCTCGATCCCGGTAGCGGTGATTTCGATTACCTTCTTTGGCCTGGCCAAGCGCCTGGGCGGCAAAGACGCCAGTATCCTCGAAAACAGTATTGCGCAAACGGCCGGTTCGGCGGGCGAGTCGATCGCCTTCGGCCTGGGCGTGACGATGCCGGCTATACTGATCCTCGGCTTCGAACTGGAAATCACGCGCGTGATGCTGGTGGGCGTTCTTGGCGGCCTGCTCGGCATCCTGATGATGATTCCGATGCGGCGCACGATGATCGTGGACCAGCACCGCGAGCTCAAGTTCCCCGAGGGGACGGCCTGCGCCGAAGTGCTGAAGGCTGCCGCCAGTAATGAATCTAGGCTGGCGGCCGGCGAGAGCCTGCAGGAGGAATCCAGCGCCGCCCGCGATGCGCGGCGCCGTGCGCGCATCATCTTCGGCGGCTTCTTCGTTGGCCTGTTGTACAAGGCGATGAACGTGTCACTGAAGGGCTGGAAGGATACGCCGGAAGTGGTGCTGGGCGCGCCGCTGAAGGGCGGTTCCATCGGCGCCGAAGTGTCGCCTGAACTGCTGGGCGTGGGCTATATCATCGGCCCGCGCATCGCGCTGACGATGACGGCGGGTGGCGTTCTGTCCTACCTGCTGCTGATCCCCATGATCAAGTTCTTTGGCGATTCGCTGACCACGGTGCTGTCGCCGGGCACGATGCTGATTTCGGATATGGGCCCGAACGATGTGCGCAGCGCCTATGTGCTATATATCGGCGCCGGCGCTGTGGCCGCCGGCGGCCTGATTTCGCTGGCGCGCGCCATGCCGATGATCTGGCGCAGCCTGAGCGCGGGACTGGCTGGCGTAGGGAAGGGCAGCCGTGCCGACAGCACGCGCCGTACCGAGCGCGATATTCCGATGAAATGGGTAATGATCGGCTGCCTGGGCATCATCGCCGCCATCACGGCCGCCACGCCACTGCATATGAATGTGCTGGGCGCGCTGCTGATCCTCGTATTCGGCTTCCTGTTCTCCACAGTTTCCTCGCGGCTGACGGGCGAAATCGGTTCTTCGTCCAACCCCACCTCCGGCATGGCGGTGGCCACGCTGCTGTTCACCTGCCTGATCTTCCTGCTCATGGGCTGGACCGGTGGCCAGTATTATGTGACGGCGCTTTCCGTCGGCGCCATCGTCTGCATCGCTTCGGCCAACGCGGGCACGACGTCGCAGGACCTGAAGACCGGCTTCCTGGTCGGCTCCACGCCGCGCCTGCAGCAGTATGCAATCCTGGCCGGCTCGCTGGCTTCGGCGCTGCTGCTCGGCCCCATCCTGCTGCAGCTGAATAGTTCCAGCACGGTCTATGTGCCTGCGGCCCAGGTGGCGCCCGGCCTGATTACCGATGCTTCGCGCCTGAGCGCGACCGCGAAGCTGGAAGGTCCGCAGGCGGCCGGCGACAGCCATACTTACAGGGTCTGGCAGAAGGCGGACGACAAGGGCGGACCGGCCGGCAAGTATCTGGTGGCAGATGACGGCAAGGCTGCGTACTTCGTCGACCCGGGCATCAACGGCACACATACCAGGCGTCCGGACGGCACTGAGGTGAAGAAGTACGATGCGCCGAAGGCGGTGCTGGTGTCCTACATTATCAAGGGCATCCTGGACAATCAGTTGCCCTGGACGCTGGTAATGCTGGGCGTGATGATTGCCGTGGTGCTGGAGATGTCCGGCGTAGAACCGCTGTCGTTCGCTGTTGGCGTGTACCTGCCACTTTCGGCCACATTGCCGGTGGCGGTGGGTGGCGTGCTGCGCTGGCTGGCGGACCGCCGCAACAGCAAGCTGCCGCAGTACCAGGGCCTGAGCGAGGAAGAGATGCAGGCGGCGGGCGATCGCAGCGAGGGCGTGCTGCTGGCGTCGGGCTATATCGCGGGCGGCGCGCTGGCAGGCATCGTCATAGCCATCACGGCCGGCGTGATGACCGATTTCGATACGATGATGACGAATTGGGCGGAGCACAGCAATCCGTTCTACAGCGGCGCCAGCGCGGAAGCACTGACCCTGCTGCCTTATACCGTGCTGATGGCGCTCCTCCTGTGGGTGGCGCGCGAGAAAAAACAAACCTGATAACAAAAAGGAGATTGGGAATGAGGAAGACGCTGTCTGCTGCAAGCCTGCTGTTGATCGCCGCTTCTGCCGGGGCGGCCACGCAATCCATTGACTGCGGGCGACTGCTGGACGTGAGGGCCGGCGTGTGGCGCGATAAAGTGACTGTGGTGGTGGAGAATGGCAGCGTGAAGTCGATTGCACCGACGGCCGGCAAGGGCGATGTGGACCTGAGCGCCATGTCCTGCATGCCGGGCTTCATCGACATGCACGTGCACCTCGCGTCCCAGACCCAGCCGCAGGTGGAAGCCCTGCGCAGCCAGCTCACCCTCGATCCCCAGGACCGCGCCTACAAATCCGTGGCTTACGCCGAGCGTACGCTGATGGCCGGTTTCACCACCGTGCGCGATCTGGGCGACAGTGAAGGGCTGAACCTGTCCCTGAAGCGCGCCATCAATACCGGCGCCATTCCCGGCCCGCGCATGTTCACAGCCGGTAAATCGATTGCCACCACGGGCGGCCACGCCGACCCGAGCAACGGCTATTCGCGCGAACTGCGCCATCTGAAGGGCACGCCGGGTCCGGAGGAAGGTGTGGTGAACAGCCCCGAGGAAGCTCGCCAGGCCGTGCGCGCCCGCTACAAGGAAGGTGCGGACGTGATCAAGGTCACTGCTACCGGCGGCGTGTTGAGCCAGGCCGCCAGCGGCATGAACGCCCAGTACACGGAAGATGAGCTGAAAGCCATCGTCGCCACGGCCAAGGACTACGGATTCAAGGTCGCCGCCCATGCCCACGGCGCCGAAGGCATGAAGCGCGCCCTTCGCGCCGGCCTCGATTCGATCGAGCACGGCACCTTCATGGACGACGAGGCCATCGCCCTGTTCAAGAAAACCGGCGCCTGGTATGTGCCGACCATCAGCGCGGGCCGCTATGTGGCGGACAAGTCGAAAGAGCCGGACTACTATTCGAACCTGGTCCGCCCGAAAGCCGCCGCCATCGGTCCGCAAATCCAGGGCACCTTCGCCCGTGCCTACAAGGCCGGCGTGAAGATCGCCTTCGGCACGGACGCCGGCGTTTTCCCGCACGGCGACAACGCAAAAGAATTTGCTTACATGGTCGAAGCGGGGATGCCGGCGCTGGATGCGATCCGCAGCGCCACGTTGAACGCCGCCAGCCTGCTCGGCCAATCCTCCCGCCTCGGCTCCCTGGAGCCAGGCTTCGCAGCCGACATCGTCGCCGTCAGCGGCGACCCCCTGCAGGATATCAGTCTGCTGCAGAAGGTGCGCTTCGTGATGAAGGAAGGCGTGGTCTACAAGCAGTAATATCTCGCGCGAGGCCGCCTCATCACCTGGGAGGCGCGCCTCGGATCGTGGCCTGCGAAGGCATCGCGCATATAGAGGGACACTGATTTTTCCGGATTTTACTAAAACGCGATATTCCATACTACTTCATGCTAGGCGCCGCTATTTTGTCGGAGACTGCCCAGTACCCCACATGCAGCCGACGGCAGAATCCGGGCCAGGACACCGGGTCCTCACGATAAACCCTGATGAATCTTGAAATGCCTGGTGGCAGTCGGGTGATCCGACGCGCGGGAAGCTGTCACTAAATGGTTGCGCTAAACTCCTAAGAGTCGTATCTTGTTGGAAACTTAAGAGGACGGCATGGCAGAAGCACGGCAGGACGTTGATTGCGATGTATTGGTAGTCGGCGGCGGCATCAATGGCGCGGGCATTGCGCGCGATGCGGCCGGCCGGGGACTATGCGTCGTGCTGTGCGAGAAGGACGACCTGGCCTCGCACACTTCGTCGGCTTCGACCAAGCTGATTCACGGCGGCCTGCGTTATCTCGAATACTATGAGTTCGGCCTGGTGCGCAAGGCGCTGGGCGAGCGCGAGGTGCTGCTGCGCTCTGCGCCGCACATCATGTGGCCATTGCGCTTCGTGATGCCACACAATGCCGGGCAGCGTCCGGCCTTCATGATCCCGCGCCGGGCTGTTTTTGTACGATATGCTCGCCAAGCGCCAGCTGCTGCCTGGCTCAAAAGGCGTCAACCTCAGTTGCCATCCGGCGGGGCGTCCGCTGAAGCCCGAATTCACGCGTGGCTTCGAGTATTCGGACGGCTGGGTGGACGATGCACGCCTTGTCGTGCTGAACGCGGTGGACGCCTGCGCAAAGGGCGCCTGCATCCTGACCCGCACGGCCTGCATTGGCCTGGAACGCCAAGCGGATCACTGGACAGCCACGCTGCGCAAGGCGGACGGCACGGAAAAGCGCATCACGGCGCGCTATGTGGTGAATGCCGCCGGTCCGTGGACGCCGTCCTTCGCCGCAGCGGCGCTGCACAAGCCGCAGGCTGGAAATCTGCGCCTGGTGAAGGGCAGCCACATCGTCGTGCGCCGCATCTTCGAGCATGACAATGCCTACATCTTCCAGAACGGCGATGGCCGCATCGTCTTCGCAATTCCCTACGAGCGCGAGTTCACGCTGATCGGCACCACGGACGTCGATTACAAGGGCGATCCGAACAAGGTGGCGATCGAGGAAAGCGAGATCACCTATCTGTGCAAGCTCGCCAGCGAATACTTCCGCGAGCCGGTGCGTCCGGCTGATGTGGTGTGGACGTATGCAGGCGTGCGTCCGCTCATCGAGGATGAAGCCGCCGACGCGAAGGCTGTGACGCGCGATTACCGCTTCGAGATCGACCACGCCAACGGCGCGCCGATGCTGAGCGTCTTTGGCGGCAAGATCACCACTTTCCGCAAGCTGGCGGAAGAGGCGGTCGACCAGATCTGCAAATCCCTGGGGACGCCCAAGCGTGCCTGGACAGAAAACGCCTGCCTGCCCGGCGGCGATCTGTTCGGCGCCCAGCCGCAGAACCGCAGCGTGCAGGAGTTTTGCCAGTGGACGGCGGCTTTGCAGGTGAAATATACCTGGCTGTCGCCGGACCTCGTGCGGCGATTCGCCCGCGCCTACGGCACGCGCATCCACACGCTGCTCGATGGCCGCGCATCGCTGGCCGATATGGGGGAAGAGATTTTGCCGGGACTGTACGCGGCCGAGGTGGACTACCTGCGCCGCAAGGAGTGGGCGGTAACGGCGGCCGATATTCTGTGGCGCCGCTCCAAGCTTGGCCTGCATCTGCCGGCCGGCGCCGAAGCCAGGCTCGACGCCTGGCTCGCGGCTCAAAACTAAACCAAAGGCGTAACCCTGGTGTCAGCCACGATGTGGCTGACACCTGCTTCTGCCGTGGGTTTTACTTCACGCCGTGCATCAATTTCTGAATGAACGGTGCCAGAAGGAACAGCAGCACGCCGCCGCCGATCAGGATCCAGAAGCCCTGGGTATAACCGGTCAGCGCGGATTCAACGGACATGCCATGCTCGCCGGACATCAGCGATGCCACGATACCGGACAGGTTGTTGCCGATACCGGTGGACAGGAACCAGCCGCCCATGCCCATGCCGACCAGGCGGGTCGGCGCAAGCTTGGTCACCATCGACAGGCCGATCGGCGACAGGCACAGTTCACCGATGGACTGGATCACGTAGACCATGAACAGGGTCCAGAACGGGATCTTCTGCTGTTCGTCGACCAGGTGGGTCAGTGCGTACATCAGCAGGCCGAAAGCCAGGCCGTTGCCGATCAGGCCCAGTGCGAACTTGCGCGGGATCGAAGGGTTCATGCCGCGCTTGCCCAGCATGACCCAGATCGCTGCAACCACCGGTGCGAATACGATGATGGCGATCGAGTTCACGGACTGGAACCAGGCGACCGGGAAGTTGAAGTCGCCCAGCTGGCGGTTCACGATCTGGTCGGCCAGGAACGTGAAGGAGCTGCCTGCCTGTTCGAAGAAGCACCAGAACATGATGTTGAAGGCGAAGATCACCATCATGGCGATGGTCTTGTCGCGCGCGACCTTGCCATTACGGATGCCTTCGACCACCAGCATCACGGCCAGGATCAGGAACAGCACGGTCAGCACGCCTTGCAGCGCCTGCGCGCCTACGGCCAGCAGCGAGTACACGACAGGGATTACAGCCAGGCCGCCGATGGCCACGTAGATCACAGGCTTGATGCTTGGCGAAGCCGGAGCGCCAATGCCCTTCAGGGCAGCGCGACCGATATAGAACCATACAAGGCTGATCAGCATGCCGATGCCGGCGGAGATGAACACGATCTTGTAGGCAGGGGTGTCGCCGGTGTTGAAGATCTTCTGCGCCAGCAGCTGGGTGATGATCGGTGCCAGGAAGCCGCCGACATTGATGCCCATGTAGAAGATGGTGAAGCCGGAGTCGCGGCGGGTGTCGCCCAGCGTGTACAGCTTGCCGACCATGGTCGAAATATTCGGTTTGAACAGGCCGTTACCGACAATGATCGTGGCCAGGCCGAATTTAAATATAGTCGGATCGGGCAGTGCGATCATGAACAGGCCGGCCGCCATGAAGACTGCGCCGACCAGGATGGAGCGCTGGTAGCCGATAACACGGTCAGCGACATAGCCGCCGAACAGCGCGCCGGCGTAGACGAGAGCGAGGTAGGAGCCGTAAGTGAGGTTGGCGTCCGCCTGGCCGGCCGCGTCGCCGCCGAAGAATTGCGAGACGATGTAAAGCACCAGTGCCCAGCGAATGCCGTAGAACGCAAACCGCTCCCAGAACTCGGACATGAACAGCATCCAGAGCGGAGCAGGATGACCCATGATCTGCTTGAATTCCGGGATATTTGCTTCTGTTGTAACTGTGGTTTGACCGCTCATGCGGCTTCTCCTGGACGAAAAAAGATCGCATTTTAATGCACGTCACGCGCTTCAAGGGTAAATTCCATGCTGTGTTGCAGCAATGTGGTATGTTTGCCAAGCTTGCATCTGTAAGACCGAACGCAGAGAGCGTATATTGGGGGTGCGGGCCGAATAAATGTCAGTCAATAAGGAAAGCCGTATCATGGAACTCAACGTTGTCGATACACTCATCGCCCCGGAAGGGAAGCTGGAAGTCCTGTCGAAAGCCGAAGTGGCGCAGTTGCTGGACTCGGGTAAGGGCGGCCTCTATAACATCTTCCGCAACTGCGCCCTCGCGGTGCTGAACTGCGGCAGCACAATCGACGATGGAAAGGAACTGCTGGACCGCTACAAGTCCTTCGATATCAATATCCTGCAGCGGGAACGTGGCATCAAGCTGGAAATCAAGGGGGCGCCGGCCATCGCTTTCGTGGACGGCAAAATGATCAAGGGTATCCACGAGCACCTGTTTGCGGTGCTGCGCGATATCGTCTTTGTGAGTAATGAGGTGACGGGCAATCCGAAGTTCGATTTGTCGCGCACCGAAGGCATTACCGACGCCGTCTTCCACATCCTGCGCAATGCGAATGTGCTGAAGCCGGCGACCAATCCGAATATGGTGGTGTGCTGGGGCGGCCACTCGATCAACCGCGCGGAATATAACTACTCGAAGGAAGTTGGTTATCAGCTTGGCCTGCGCGGGCTGGATATCTGCACCGGCTGCGGTCCGGGCGCGATGAAGGGGCCCATGAAGGGCGCCACCATCGGCCACGCCAAGCAGCGCTTCACCGGCGGACGTTACCTGGGCATCACGGAGCCCGGCATCATCGCGGCCGAATCGCCGAATCCGATCGTGAACGACCTGGTGATCATGCCGGATATCGAGAAGCGCCTGGAAGCCTTCGTGCGCGTGGGTCACGGCATTGTGGTGTTCCCGGGCGGCGCCGGCACGGCGGAGGAGATCCTCTACATTCTCGGCATCCTGCTGCATCCGGAGAATGCGGACATCCCGTTCCCACTGATCTTCACCGGTCCCGAGACGTCGCGCGAGTACTTCGTGCAGATCAATGAGTTCATTGGCCAGACCCTGGGCGCCGAGGCGCAAAGCCGCTACAAGATCATCGTCGACGATCCGGAGCTGGTGGCGCGCGAGATGCAGGAGGGAATGAAGCAGGTACGCGAGTACCGCAAGTCGCGCAGCGATGCTTATTACTTCAACTGGGCCTTGCGCATCGACGAGGAATTCCAGCGTCCGTTCGCGCCGACGCACGAGAACATGCGCAACCTGTCGCTGCACAAGCAGCAGCCGGTGCACGTTCTGGCAGCGAATCTGCGCCGGGCGTTTTCGGGCGTGGTGGCGGGCAATGTGAAGGAAGAGGGCATCCGCACGATCGAGAAGTACGGCCACTTTGAAATCCACGGCGATAAGGAAATCATGGGGCCGATGGACTCGCTGCTCGCCTCCTTCGTCGCACAAAGCCGCATGAAGCTCGCCGGCAAGGCTTATACGCCTTGCTACCGTGTGATCCAGTAAGGGCCAACGGTACGCTGCGGCGGATCAATGATCCGCCCTACGCGGCAACACTACTTGGATGAAAAAAGCCGCCGAGGCCAGATGGCCAGGGCGGCTTGTTCCGTCGTGCGGAACTGCTTGTGCCGTCGGGCGGCGTAGGGCGGATCAATGATCCGCCGCAGCGCAGAAGCAAACTCTGATCAATCCTCCTTGCGCATGTGCGGGAACAGCAGCACATCGCGGATATTGGGCGAGTCGGTCAGCAGCATCATCAGGCGGTCGATGCCGATGCCGCAGCCGCCGGCTGGCGGCATGCCGTATTCCAGCGCACGGATGTAGTCGGCGTCGTAATACATGGCTTCATCATCGCCCGCTTCCTTGGCTTCAACCTGCGACAGGAAACGCGCCGCCTGGTCTTCTGCGTCATTCAGCTCGGAGAAGCCGTTGGCGATCTCGCGGCCGACCATGAACAGCTCGAAGCGCTCGGTGATGCCTTCGCGGCTATCGGAAGCGCGGGCCAGAGGCGAGACTTCCACCGGGTAGTCGATGATGAAGGTCGGTTCCCACAGCTGCGCTTCCGCCGTCTCTTCGAACAGCGACAGTTGCAGCGAGCCCAGGCCCGCGTGCGCGTGCGGCTTCACGCCGAACTTGGCCAGTTCTGCCTTGATGAATTCCATGTCGTTCAGCTGCACTTCGGTGTAGTGCGGAGCGTACTTGTTGATCGCGCCGACGATGGTCAGGCGGTGGAATGGCTTGGACAGGTCCAGCTCACGGCCGCCATAAGTCAGCACCGCGGTACCCTTGGCGTCGATGGCCGCCTGGCGGATCACGGACTCGGTGAAGTTCATGATCCACTCGTAGTCGGTATAGGCCGCGTAGAATTCCATCATCGTGAATTCAGGATTGTGGCGGACCGAAACGCCTTCGTTGCGGAAGTTGCGGTTAATCTCGAACACGCGGTCGAAGCCGCCCACCACCAGTCGCTTCAGGTACAGTTCAGGAGCGATACGCATGAACATCTGCATGTCCAGCGCGTTGTGGTGAGTGATGAAAGGCTTGGCCGCCGCGCCGCCCGGAATCGGGTGCAGCATCGGAGTTTCCACTTCCATGAACTCGTTCTTTTCCATGAAACGGCGGATCGACGAGATGGCCGCGGTGCGCGCCTTGAAGGTGCGGCGGGTTTCCTCGTTCATGATCAGGTCCACGTAGCGCTGGCGGTACTTGGTTTCCTGGTCGGCCAAACCGTGGAACTTGTCCGGCAGCGGACGCAGCGCCTTCGTGATCAGGCGCAGTTCGGAAACCTTGATCGTCAGTTCGTCGGTCTTGGTCTTGAACAGCGTGCCGGTCACGCCCAGGATGTCGCCGAGGTCATAGTGGTGGAAGGCTTCCATCGCCGCTTCGCCGGTAAGGTCCAGGGTCAGGTAGACCTGGATGCGGCCATCCGAGCGCACGCCGGAGGCATCCTGCAGGGTGGCGAAAGCGGCCTTCTTGCCTGCTTCGCGCTTCAGCATCATGCGGCCCGCCAGCACCACGGTCACCGGCTCGGCTTCCAGTTCCTCGCGCGTCTTGCTGCCGTGCTGCTGCTGCAGGTCGGCCGCCTTGTGCTGGGGACGGAAGTCGTTAGGGAAGGCGACGCCTTTTTCGCGGATCGCGGCCAGCTTGGCGCGGCGTTCGGCGATGATCTTGTTGTCGTCCTGGCCTGGTGCCTGGTCTTGGACTTGGGTTTCCGTTGTCATGATGTGATGTAGGTATTGATTGATTTAATTATTTTGCCGAGCTGCCCGCAAACAGCTCGGCGATATTCAGTTCGCTGAAGTCGCGCGCAACGCAGATCACGTTGTCGAAATCCTTGAACGCTTCAGCAGGCAAAGTGGTTGTCAGCACCACGCAGCGCATGCCCGCGCGGCGCGCCGCTTCCACGCCCAGGGGCGCGTCTTCGAACACGATGCAGTTCTCGGGCGCGGCGCCGCAGCGCTCCGCCGCGAGCAGGAACACGTCCGGATTCGGCTTGCCGCGAGCGACATCGGCCGCGCCGACGACTGCGTCGAAGTGACGGCGCAGGTCGAGCCCATCGAGCGTGAACACGATATTGGCCGGCGGCGCGGCGGTGGCCACGGCCAGCTTCACGCCCTGTTCCTGGGCTTCTTCGATCAGCTGGTCGAACCCTGCGACCGTTTCCAGGTGCGGGGCATAGAGCTCGCGGTACAGGGCTTCCTTTTCCGCGTCGAGCAGGGCGCTTTCTTCCTTCGTCAGGTGCTGGCCCATGTAGTGGCTCATGATTTCATGGCCCTGGCGGCCGGCCGTGTTTCGGAAGAATTCGTCCGCATCGATGGTGTGCCCGCGTTGCTCGAAAAAGGCCACCCACGATTTGGTGTGGAAGGCCATGTTATCGACAATGGTGCCATCCATATCGAAGATGAAAGCGCGATGGGTCATCAGATGCCTTGCTTCAGGGAGGCGGAGATGAAATCATCCAGATCGCCATCCAGCACGTTCTTGGTGTTGCCGGTTTCGAAGCCGGTGCGCAGGTCCTTGATGCGGGACTGGTCCAGCACGTAGGAACGGATCTGGTGGCCCCAGCCCACGTCGGTTTTCGAGTCTTCCAGCTTCTGCTGCTCGCTCATGCGCTTGCGCAGTTCCAGTTCGAACAGCTTCGCCTTCAGCATGTCCATCGCTTCGGCCTTGTTGCGGTGCTGAGAGCGGTCGTTCTGGCACTGCACGACAATGCCGGACGGGCCGTGCGTGATACGCACCGCGGAGTCGGTCTTGTTGATGTGCTGACCACCGGCGCCCGATGCGCGGTAGGTGTCGATGCGCAGGTCGGCCGGGTTGATCTCGATCTCGATCGAGTCATCCACTTCCGGATACACGAACAGGGACACGAAGGACGTGTGGCGGCCGCCGGCCGAGTCGAACGGGGACTTGCGCACCAAGCGGTGCACGCCGGTCTCGGTGCGCAGGTGGCCATAGGCATACTCGCCTTCCACCTTCAGGGTCGCAGTCTTGATGCCGGCAACCTCGCCCTCGGATTCTTCCATCACCTCGACCTTGAAGCCCTTGCGTTCGCAGTAGCGCAGGTACTGGCGCAGCAGCATGGATGCCCAGTCCTGGGCTTCGGTGCCGCCGGCGCCGGCCTGGATGTCGATGAAGCAGTTGTTCGGGTCCATCGGGTTGCTGAACATCCGGCGGAATTCCATCAGCTCGATGACTTTCTGGATTTCAGCGGTGTCGGCGATCACGGCTTCCAGCGTATCGTCGTCGCCTTCTTCCTTGCCCATCTCGAACAGTTCGTTCATGTCGCGCAGGTCGCTCTCGGCCTTTTGCAGGGTGAGCACCACGCCTTCGAGGGACTTTTTCTCGCGGCCCATGTCCTGGGCCTTTTTCGGGTCGTTCCAGACCGCCGGATCTTCGAGTTCGGCGTTCAGTTGTTCCAGCTTCTCGGACTTCTTATCGAAGTCAAAGATACCTCCGAAGTTCGGCTTCGCGGGTCGTCAAATCCGCGAGCAGGGAGGAGAGGGCATTGATGCGTTCAGCTTCCATGGTTTTCTTGGTCTGATAGTGATGAAATCAAACCTTGAATTATACCCTAGAGGCGGGGTGCCGGCGCTGCACGTCAGGCTCCCTCCTGCAGCATGGCAGCGTGGCAAGGTATGATGCGCAAATTTCAACCTGGTATTTTCACTATGCGCGTCCGTTTCCTCGCCTTCGCCTGCTCGCTGCTGTCGGCCTGCGGCAGCCTTCCCCCGCCTCTGCCCAACGGCACGCAAGCGACGCTGGCAGTGCTGGAAACCACGGACCTGCACGCGAACGTGCTAAGTTATGACTATTACAAGCTTTCCGGCGACGATACGCTCGGCTTTGAGCGCACGGCTACGCTGATCCGGCAGGCGCGGGCGGAATTTTCGAATACGCTGCTGCTCGATAACGGCGACACGATCCAGGGCACGGCGCTGGCCGACTATCAGGCCCTGGTCGCGCCAGTCAGCTGTGAGCAGACCCTGGCCATCTACAAGGCGATGAACGCACTGGGCGTGGAAGGCGGATCGGTCGGCAACCACGATTTCGACTACGGTCTGGATTTCCTCCAGCAGGTGACCGGCAGCCGCTTCGATGTGGAAGGCGTCACGCCGCGCGCCCAGCCTTGCGCCGGCGCACAGTTCCCGGTCGTGTTGGCGAATGTGTCCAGCCTCAAGACCGGCAAGCCGTTGTTTGCGCCATACCGCATCCTCGACAAACGCATCACTGCGACTGATCCGGATGGCAAGCCGCTGCAGGCTACCCTGAAGGTCGGGATCATCGGCTTCACCACGCCTGCCATCATGGGCTGGGACAAGCGTTGGCTGGAAGGGCGCGTCCGCACCGACGGCTGGCGTGAGGCGGCCGCGCGCTATGTGCCGCAATTGCGCGCAGAGGGCGCCGATGTTGTCATTGCCATTGCCCACGGCGGCCTGGATGGCAAGCCTTATTCGCCGGACATGGAAAACGGCGCCTGGTATCTGGCCCAGGTCCCCGGCATCGACGCGCTGCTGCTCGGGCATTCGCACGAGGTTTTCCCGAATGCGTCCAGCAAATCCCCGGCCTTCAGTCTGCCCGGCGTGGACAAGGCCCGCGGCACCCTGCATGGCGTGCCTACAGTGATGGCCGGGCTGTGGGGCAAGCAGTTGGGCGTGATCGGCATGCGGCTGCGTTATGAATCCGGGCGCTGGCTGGTTGATCGCGACCGCACTGTTGTTGAAACGCGCGCCATCGTCGGCGCGGACAAGCGTCCGGTTGCTGCCGATGCTTCGATCGCGCCGCTGGTCGCCGCCGAGCACGAAGCGACGATCAAGTACGTAAAGACGCCGATCGGCAACACGGACTTCCGCATGTCTACCTATTTTGCGGACGTAGGCGATGTGAGTGCGATCCAGATCGTGAATCAGGCGCAGGCGGATTACCTGTCGCGCTACGTGAAGGCGAACTTGCCGCAATACGCGGCACTGCCGGTGCTGTCGGTCTCGGCGCCGTTCAAGTCCGGTTCCGCTGGCCCGGCCGACTATACAGACGTGGCGGCCGGCGCCATCGCTCTGAACAACGCGGCCGACCTTTATCTCTACCCGAACACCCTGTACGGTGTGAAAGTGAATGGCGCCGGCCTGAAAGCCTGGCTGGAACGCGCGGCGGAGCGCTATAACACCATCGATCCCACGCGCACCTCGCCGCAGGAGCTGGTGAACCCGGGCTTCGCAGGCTTCAATCTCGACGTGCTCACGCATCCGGATGTGCGCTACGAAATCGACCTGTCGCAGCCACCCGGCCGTCGCATCAAGTCGCTGAGCTACAAAGGTACGCCGGTCGGCGATGAAGAGGAATTCCTGGTCGCGACCAATAACTTCCGCGCGACCGGAGGCGGCGGCTTTCCGGGACTGGATGGCAGCAAAACCATCTTCACTTCCCCTGACGCCAACCGCGACATCCTTATCGCCTACGTGCAGTCAGCCAGGGCGCTGACCCGGGCCGCCAACGGCTCCGCGCGCAGCTGGCGCTTCGCGCCGTTGATCACCAAGGGGCCGATTGTGCTCCGCTCCGCTCCCGGCAAGCTGCCGCTGGCTCGCGAAGCAGGATTGACGAGCGTCAGTGAAATGCGGGAGGACGACGGAAAGGGATACGCGCTGTATCGGATCGAGCTGTCAAGGCCGGCGGATCAATGATCCGCCCTACGCCGCGTTGGGCCGGGACGCTAAGCCGGCGGCTTAATGAACCCTTGGCTTATCCTGCTGCACCAAAATAAACGGGCTCACAACCGTCGCCCACAACTGGGCGTCGCTGTCGATCCATGATTGGCACTGCTGGTCCGAGACCTTGGCCAGCATGCCTTGCTCCATCCATTGTGTGATATAGGCCTTGTCATCGTGGGCGACGCGGACGGCGACGTCCACCAGATCGAGCTCGTTGGCGACCCAGACCACATTGCCCTGGGCGAAGTGCTTGAGCAGTTCGCTCCATGGCAGGCGGGCTGTTTCGCGGTTGATTTTGTCGCGGAGTTCAGTGTCTTTTTCGGGCTTGAGCTGCATGGAAATCTCTTGAATCGGTTAAATCTGCTCGACGCGGGGCGTCGGGGAACCTTCCCATGTTAACCGATAGGCCTCGCCTTTGCGAACATTGCCTACCAGTGCGGGACGGAAGCAGGCGAGGTTGGTGCCGCCTTCGCGCCGCACGCTGGGGTAGATCAGGCCCGTGGACTCGGCCGCCAGAAGACGCGTGGCCAGGCGCTGGGAGGCAACGTAGCTCTGCGGATCGAGGCAATTCTCATACTCGGCCAGGTCGCGGATGTCGTGGAACTGGGCGGAGAAGTCGGCCAGCATCGCCTGGTAGCTGACGCTGTCGTCGAAGCGGTCGATCTCGGCGTATTCCACGGTCTTGTGGAAGATCACTTCGGCCAGCGCGGTCTCTGCTTCGAAGGCGCAGTACCATGCGCCGCGCTCGCCCGTATTGAAACGGCTGCCTTCAGGACGGGCGTAGGTGAAAGCAGCGTTGATGCTGCGGTAGTTCGGCACGTACAAACACCAGCTCTTCGATGCTGATGCCGGGCGCGCCGCCATGTTCGGCCAGCAGGCGCGCATTGGTCGCGTTATCGAGTTCGAACAGGTCGCGCAATTCGTCGTCGTTGTCGGCCAGGGCGGAGAGGACGGAATCTTCCTTGTCCACGAAGCGGGACGGGATCAGGCGGTAGGTGTCGAACTGGCGCAGCAGGCGCAGCGGAGGGAGAGCCGTCAATTACAGCCCTCCACGGCGCGCGTCGAGTAGCTGGCGCACGGTCTGCATGGCGAGCATGCCGCCCGCGATCATGAAGGCCAGCGGCGTGCGGCCGCAGAAGATCACATTGCTGTTTGCGAGGCTGACCCATTCATCGGCGAGCTTGTCGCCATAAATGATGTGCAGCGACTTGTAGATGCCCAGCAGGTAGGAGATGCGCGTGATGCGGTCGACCTCCAGCACCCGCTCCGGGTTCTTTTTCCATTCGTAGAAGGTGCTGCTGGACAGGCCGCCCAGCAGCTCGCGCGCATCCTCGTCGCGCAGCTTCCACGCTGACGCCAGCTTGAAGAAGCCCTTCAGCGCGGCACGCGACAGGCGTTCGCGTTCTTCGCGCTGGCTCAGGTCCACCGGCATGGCGGGATGGTAGGGTGTTTTGGGGTAGGCAAAGGCGGAATTCATGATGTCCTCCGTTTATGGACTATTTATACTCCGATTTCGAGTTCGATGCAAGTGTTGCGCGCGGTCAAAGCCCGGTGCCGGCGGGGCTGACAGTATTGAAGGCATCGGTTTTCATCGGGAGATTTTGCGGTGGAGCAACTTTTGCCTTGGGTCGAGCGCGAATTGCGGGAGTTTCGGCGTAACAGCTCGGATTTTGCCGGGCGCTATCCACGTGTGGCGGGGCAGATGGGCGGCAATGGGCGCGGGGCGCCGGATGTAATGCGCGATCCCCATGTTGACCGTCTGGTTCAGGCAGTGGCGGTGCTGCACGCCCGCATCGCTCATAGCCTCGATCGTTCCAGTCCGCTGTTGGACGAGGCTTTGCTGGGGAGCCTGTTTCCTGGCCTGCTGCGTCCTTTTCCGCCCGGCGCCGTGTTTCAATTGCCTTTCGATGCCGCTGCCGGCACTGAATTGCAGGCACTCGCCGCCGATGGCCGCCGCTTTCGGTTTCGACTTTGCGCTGGTGCCCCAGGGGCTCGGCAGCAGGTGGCGGCGCTGGATTGGCGTCCATATGCCGGCCCGGGTCAGGTTCATCTGCTTTCCCTGACGATTGAAGGCTGCATTGACGCCGAGCGCTTGCGTCTCTACGTGCACGCCGAACCGGTTCTGCGCGCGGCCTTTCAGGATGCTGTACTCATGCGCGCCAGCCAGGCCTGGGTCCCGACTTGCCGCGGCACGCTGGAGGCGCTGCGCGAGGTTCCCCTGCGCGTCGCAGGCTTCGGCGAGGCCGGGGAGCAGGGCTGGCAAGTCCTTCGCGCCTGGCAGTGCTTCCCGGAGCGCTTTAACTTCCTCGAACTGGACCTGGGCGCATTGCGGTGGCATTTGTCGCCCGTCGCTGACCACGTGACGCTGCATCTGGCCGTACCGATCCGCGCCGATTCCGCTCTGGCCCGCACGCTGGCCCGGGTTGAGGCGTCGAACCTGCTGACCGGTTGCGCGCCTGCCGTCAATGAGTTTTCCGCCGCCGCTGCGCCGATTGATGTAACTGGGCGGATCATCGAATACGGCCTGTCGCCGGCCGATCCCGCGCATGTGATCTGCTCCATCGACAGCGTTCACCTTCTGCGTGGACGCTCGCTGTCCGCGCTGTCGCCACCGGCTGCGCTGCGTTTTGGCCTGCCGCCGTCCGGCGCACCAGCTGCCGCCGCCGGCTGGACTGCCCGCCGGGCGCTTCACGGCGAGCTCGGTGCGCCGATGCGGATCACCTTTGCCGCCGAGGGCGGGCCGAGCGCCTTCGCGCCAGGGGACGATCGGCGCGGGGCGGCGGCGGGGAGCGAGGCGGTGACGGCGTCGGTGGGGCTGACTTGTTGTGACCGGGTGGTGCCGGCCGGGATTGTGGCGGTCGAGCCGCAGGGGGCGCTGGTAAGCGCGGTAAGCAAGCTGCGTGAGGTGGAGGGCGGGAAGTCGCTGAGGTGGCGGTTGCTGGCGATGCTGGCCCTGGAGGCGCGCCCGCCGGATCTCGAGAGCTTGCGGCTGGCGCTCCTCCTGCAGGATCTGTCCGGCTCCGAGGCAGCGGACAAGCTGCAGGAAGCGCTGGTGGACGTGAAGACTGCGCGGGCCACGCTGGCGCTGCGCCACAAGCACGGTACGGCGCGAATCGACGGCACGGAGGTGCGCGTAACGCTCGATGAGCGCGCGCTGGTCGGCACAAGCGTGGCCGTTTTCGCGCACGTGATCGACCAATATCTCTCTCACTCAGTCCACCTGAACACGTTCATGCAGCTGGTGGTCATTTCGGCAGAAACAGGCGAGGAGCTGATGCGATGCAGGCCGAGGAACGGCAATCTGATGTTGTAGGCGTCAGCTATTTCAGGCTGCTGCAGCTGCTGCGCGGGCAGGGCCTCGAGCCGCGGGCACAGAACGAGTTGTCGCTGGCGTTTCCGGCGGACGATATCGCTGGCCGCGACGGCGCCAATGTGCGCCCGGCGTTTATGGGCCTCCTGGGCGTGGCTGGCGCTCTGCCATATCACTACACGGAGCGCATTGCGTCGGCAGTGGATGAGGGGCCGCGCGAGTTTCTTGATTTGTTCTCGGCGCGGGCGCTGGAGTTGTTTGATGCGGCCTGGCGCAAGCATCGTCCGCCTTGCGAGGCCTTCATGCGGCTGCTGATGGCGCTGGGCGGGGCGAGCGATCCGGCGCTGGCGCAGTATGCGGGACTGACAGGGCGGGCGATCGCCTCGGCGCAAGCGATGCAGAGGGCGCTCAGCGAGTACTTTGGCGTGGAGGTGCGGGTCGAGCAGTTCGTTGGCGGATGGCAGATGTTCGCGGCGGCGGATCGTAACGCGCTGGGGCGGGGGTGTGCGACGCTGGGGCGTGATGTGGCACTGGGGGAGCGGGAGTGGCGCTGCGATCAGGGTTTGCGTGTTCATGTCGGACCGCTGGCGAAGGCGGAGTATGCCGCGTTCCTGCCGCGCGAGGCGGGCGCGCAGGCGCTGGCGAGGATGGTCGGCGGGATGGCTGGCGGGGCGGCGGGCGACGGGGAGGTGTGCGTGCATTTGGCCGCCAGCTGCGTGCGCGCTGCCACGCTCGATGGGGCCGCGCAGCTGGGCTACAATGCCTTCGTGCTGACGTCCGAAGAGAATGAGCCTCGCAGCGAGCTGCGATACCAACTATAAGAGGAGCGCCAATGAAGATCCTGACGGCCGCCGCGGCACTGTCGCTGGCGGCAAGCGCGTATGCCGCCCCGGGCAACGCCGAATTGAAACAGCAAGTCACCGACACCGAACGCGCCTTCGCCGCGACGATGGCCAAGCGCGACTTCGCCGGCTTCACCAGTTTACTGTCCGACGAAGCGGTCTTCCACTCAGGCCCCAAGCCGCTGCGTGGCAAGGAAGCGATCAGCCAATGGTGGAAAAAGTACTACGAAAAGCCCGACGCGCCATTCTCATGGGAGCCGGATGATGTGGAAGTGCTGGATTCCGGCACGCTCGCCCATTCATCGGGCCCCGTCTACGACCCGAAGGGCAAGCTGATCGCCCGCTTCAATTCCGTGTGGCGGCTGGAAGCGCCGGGGAAATGGCGCATCGTGTTCGACAAAGGCCAGGACGTGTGCAATTGCAAGCGCGAGGCCGAGCAGCCGTAAAGCGGAAATCACGCCGGTTCGGCGTGCTCCACCAGCAGTTGCACGCGCGTGACGCCATTGTATTCATTGGCATCGAGGCGGAAGGCCACGCGGGCGCGCTCGCCCAAGGCGTCCGTATGGCCGAACCAGATCGCGTCGTAGCGGCTTCCGTTTTTCTCCAGCATCAGCTTCAGGTGGCGCTCCTTCAGGATGCGCTGGCTGACCACGCGGAACTCGTCGCAGAACACAGGCGGCGCAAAGCCCTGGCCCCAGACCTGGCCGTCCATCAATTCGATAAACTGGGTCGTGTAGTAACCATCCTCCAGCGGGCCGTCGGTTTCAACCACGCGCTCCAGCTGATGCTCGGACAGCCATGATTGACCGACAGCCTCGAAGGCCTTGCAGAAAGCATCGAAAGCCTCGGCGCGCAGGCTCAGGCCCGCAGCCATCGCGTGGCCGCCGAATTTGTCGATCAGGCTGGGGGCGCGCTTCGAAACCAGATCCAGCGCATCGCGCAGGTGGAAGCCGGGGATGGAGCGTCCGGAACCCTTGATCATGCCGTCCCCGCAGGAGCGAAGGTAATGGTCGGACGGTAGAACTTTTCCTTCAGGCGCGAAGCCACAATGCCGATCACGCCCTGGTGCCAGGTTTCGTCGAACACGCAGATTGTGGTGCTGTCAGAAGGCTGGAAGTCTTCCAGGTGCAGCATGGCCGCGCTCTGCA
This sequence comes from Pseudoduganella sp. UC29_106, assembly GCF_044055365.1. NCBI lineage: Bacteria > Pseudomonadati > Pseudomonadota > Betaproteobacteria > Burkholderiales > Oxalobacteraceae > Pseudoduganella > Pseudoduganella sp. UC29_106. The sequence continues at coordinate 2,910,898 of NZ_CP171977.1, forward strand.
TCTCGGCCTCGATCTCGCGGCGCTGCAGGTTGATGTCGTTCAGCTGCTGCGCCAGTTCCCAGGCGCGGTTCTCATCGTCCGTGATCAGGCACTCGATACCGAGGGACATATCCTCTAGCCGGCCCGCTGCGTTCAGGCGCGGACCCAGGGCAAAGCCCAGGTCAAATGGGGATGCAGTGCGCGCCTGGCGGCCGGACACGCGGAACAGCGCCGACACGCCGGGATGCATGCGACCGGCGCGCATGCGCTTGATGCCCTGCGCCACGAGGATGCGGTTGTTCGGATCGAGCCTGACCACGTCGGCCACCGTACCCAGGGCCACCAGGTCGAGCAGGGAATCCAGCTTGGGCTGGGTCTGGGCGTCAAAAATGCCGCGGCGGCGCAGTTCGGCGCGCAGGGCCAGCAGCACATAGAACACCACGCCCACGCCGGCCAGGTGCTTGGACGGGAAGCCGCAGGAAGGCTGGTTCGGATTCACGATCACGCGCGCATCGGGCAGCGCGTCGCCGGGTAGGTGGTGGTCCGTGACCACCACTTCGATGCCGCGCCGCTTCGCTTCCTCCACGCCTTCGATGCTGGCGATGCCGTTATCGACCGTAATGATGATGTCCGGCGACTTCTCGCGCGCGGTCAGCGCCACGATTTCCGGCGTGAGGCCGTAGCCATACTCGAAGCGGTTGGGGACGATGAAGTCCACGTCGGCACCCATCGCGCGCAGGCCGCGCAAGGCGGTGGCGCAGGCGGTGGCGCCGTCGCAGTCATAGTCGGCCACGATGACCATGCGTTTGCGCGCGGCGATTGAGTCGGCCAGGAACGCGGCTGCCGCATCAATGTGCAGCAGGCCGGATGGCTGCATCAGCGCAGCCAGCTCGCTGGACAAGTCTTTCGGATCGCACAGGCCGCGTGCAGCAAACAGGCGGGCCAGCACAGGGTGGATGCCGCCCTGGCGCAGTAATTCGGATTCGCGCTCGGGGCAGGGACGGATGGCAATGCGGGTCATGTCGAGAGATTCTTGAGGGTCTGCTTGCGCCAGAACTGGCGCAGCGTCATTTTATTGGTACGGAAGGTGGTCACGCCATCGCGGTCGGTCAGCACCAGCGTGAGATCGCCGATACGGCCGTCGCGGACTGCCGCCAGCAGCGGAACGAACCATTCCTGCTCCAGGTACTGCACGCCGGCCAGCCAGCCGCCCCAGTCGTTCGCCAGGCCGGCAGGCAGAAGGTGGCCCAGCACGGCGGTGCGGCGTTCGCCCGCCACGGCCAGCAAACGCGCCGCGCCGCCTTCGCGCAGCTCCGGCGTGCCGAGTGCGGCCATCCACGATGGCGCTGACGATACGAGCACCGGAGCGGCGGGAGCGGTGGGGCCGGTGGCCTGCGCTCCGCCCCACATCCAGAAGGAGTTCACTGGCGGCAGGCGGCGTGCCTCGCGCGCCAAGTTGACGGGATGCTCATGCCACAGCATCTGCACTTCGTTTTGCAGCTTCTTGAATCCCAGCGCGTTCGAGCCGGTCGGCATCCAGTCGGCCAGGTTATTGCCCATGGCCGCATCGGGCGAGGCGGTGTCGAGCCCGGACCAGTCGTCGGCGCGCATGAACCAGGTGTTCGCGTCGCCATACAGCAGATGGTTGAAATAAGGCTTCACCACCTCGAACAGGGCGCGCGAATCCGCTTCGTCCAGCTGCAGATTGCGCGGATCGGCCATGATCAGGTGGGTGCGCGCCAGCTGCACGTGCACCGGATGGACGATGAACCAGTAACCCTCGCTCTGCGCCATGCCGAAGCCGCTCATTACGGCGGCGGCCAGCGGCGCATCGGCGTGGCCCGGCGAGAGCCAGCTTTCATGGGGCAGCACGCGCGCATCGGACTCGAAACGGCGGCGTTCATGCAAATTGTTGCGCGAAAGCAATGCTGCGAGGGAGGGCGCCTGCAGGGGGCGGTTGATCTGCGCTGCCAGCTCCTTGGGCGGCAGGGCGAAGGGAATTACGACGGTAGTGGAAGCCATGCGGCATTGTAGTGGATAGGCGGGCCACATGAAATGCTGTTTATATGGCAAACTGCGGGCTTTCGCGTCTTTCCTGCCAACGCACTACATGGGTCTCTTACAAAAATTGCCATTCGAATGGCTGGTCGGGCTGCGCTACACGCGCGCCGGCAAACGCAGTGGGCGCAATAGTTTTATATCGTTTATTTCAGCGACTTCGATGGCAGGCATCGCGCTGGGCGTGGCGGCGCTGATCGTGGTGCTGTCCGTGTACAACGGCTTCCAGAAAGAGGTCACGGAGCGCATGCTGTCCGTGCTGGGCCATGTGGAAGTCTATGACATCAGTGGCCTCGGCATGGCTGACTGGCACGCTACGGCGCGCGACGCGTTCAGGAATCCCGAAGTGCGCGCAGCCGCACCATTCGTCGAGACCCAGGGCATGCTGGTGCACGGCGGCGACACGCTGCGGCCCGCCGTGGTGCGCGGCATCCTGCCGGCCGAAGAGCCGAAAGTCTCGGACATCGCGAAGCAGATGAAAGAGGGCAGCCTCGCTACGCTGCAGCCCGGCGCTTTCAATATCATCCTCGGCATCGAACTGGCGCGCCAGCTTGAGGTCAATGTTGGCGGCAAGGTGGCGCTGGCCCTGGCCGAGGGTTCGTCCTTCTCCAGCGTGGCGCCGACCCTGCGCACGTTTACAGTCAGCGGCATTTTTGAGGCGGGCCACAATGAATTCGACTCCGGACTGGCTTATGTACACCTGGAAGACGGCGAACAGCTGGTAAAACTGAACTCCCCCTTCGGCCTGCGCCTGCGTCTGCAGGATTTGCAGAAGGCGCCGGAAGTGGCGTTCGAGCTGAAGCAGACCTTGCCCGGCAAGCTGCTGGTGCGCGACTGGTCCAAGCTGAATACCACCTGGTTCGCGGCCGTGAAAACCCAGAAGACCATGATGTTCATTATCCTGACCATGATCATCGCCGTGGCGGCCTTCAACCTTGTGGCAACCCTGGTGATGACGGTAACGGACAAGCAGGCCGATATCGCCATCCTGCGCACGCTGGGCGCTTCGCCGCGCTCCGTGATGAAGATCTTCATGGTGCAGGGCGCGCTGGTGGGCGTGCTGGGGACGGCGTTCGGGGTGGCAGGCGGCGTGGCTTTGGCAATGAATGTGGACGTGATCGTGCCGGCGATCGAGCACCTGTTCGGCGTGAAGTTCCTGTCCAAGGATATCTATTTCATCAGCACCGTCCCGTCGGACCTGCGCTGGCACGACGTGACCATCATCGGCTTCACCTCGATGGCGCTGGCCTTCGTGGCGACGCTGTACCCCAGCTGGGCGGCGGCCCGCGTGAAACCGGCCGAGGCGCTGCGCTACGAATAATATGAAGAACCTACCTTACGAATGGATGGTCGGCCTGCGCTACACCCGCGCCGGGAAGCGCGACAAGCGCAACAGCTTCATTTCCTTCATCTCGCTGATCTCGATGAGCGGCATCGCACTGGGTGTGGCGGCGCTGATCATTGTACTGTCGGTGATGAATGGCTTCCGCAAGGAAGTCACGGACCGCATGCTGTCCGTGCTGGCCCACGTTGAAGTCTTCGACAAGAACGGCTCCATGCCGGACTGGCAGGAGCAGGCGCGCAAGGCCATGACGAATCCGGAAGTGAAGGGCACGGCGCCCTTCGTGCAGACGCAGGCGATGCTGCTGCATGGCGGCGAAATCCTGCGCCCGGCCGTGGTGCGCGGCGTGCTGCCGGGGCAGGAGCCGAATGTTTCCGACCTGGCGAAGACGGTCAAATACGGCAGCTTCGATGAGCTGCGTCCCGGCGAATTCAATATCGTGATGGGCATCGACCTGGCGCGCGCGCTGCAACTGAACCTGGGCGACAAGGTGACGATGGCGCTCGCCCAGGGCACAGTAACCCCGGCCGGCGTAGTGCCTCGCATGCGCAGCTTCACGCTGGTTGGCGTGTTTGTGGCCGGCCATCCGGAGTTCGACTCGGGCCTGGCCTTCATCCATATCGAGGATGCGCAGAGAATGTTGCGCCTGGATGCACCGGCGGGCCTGCGCCTGCGTCTCGCGGACATGCACAAGGCCCCCGAAGTGGCGGAAGACTTGAAGAAGCTGTTCCCGCCCAACCTCACGGTGCGCGACTGGTCGAAGCTGAATGCCAACTGGTTCGCCGCCGTACAGACCGAGAAGAAGATGATGTTCATTATCCTCACGCTGATTGTGGCCGTGGCGGCATTCAATCTGGTGTCGACCCTCGTGATGACGGTGACCGACAAGCAGGCCGATATTGCCATCCTGCGTACGCTGGGCGCTTCGCCGCGCTCGATCATGAAGATCTTCGTGATCCAGGGCGCGCTCGTCGGCGTGCTGGGCGCCTTGCTGGGCGTGGCCGGCGGTGTGCTGGTGGCCCTGAATATTGATGTTATCGTGCCGTTTATTGAACACTTACTGGGAGTGCAGTTCTTGTCGAAGGATATCTACCAAATCAGCACCGTGCCGTCCGATATGCACTGGGCGGACGTGGGCGTAATCGCCGTGGTCTCCGTGCTGCTGGCCTTTGCCGCCACGCTGTATCCGAGCCGCTGGGCGGCGTCCGTGAAACCTGCGGAGGCGCTGCGCTATGAATGACGCCGTGCTGTTCGCCCGCAACCTGGGCAAGACCTTCCGCGAGGGCAGTTATGCGGTCAAGGTGCTGGAGGGGATAGATTTCGAAGTGCGCCGCGGCGAACGCGTGGCGATCGTGGGCGCGTCCGGCTCGGGCAAGTCCACGCTGCTGCACCTGCTGGGCGGGCTGGATACGCCGACCGCCGGCGCGGTGACCCTGCAGGACAAGGACCTGGCCTCCCTCAGTGAATCGGCGCGCGGCGACTTGCGCAATCGTGCGCTGGGTTTCGTCTATCAGTTCCATCATTTGCTGCCGGAGTTCTCGGCGCTGGACAATGTGGCGATGCCGCTGATGATCCGCCGCATGAATCGCGCCGAGGCGCTGGAACAGGCGCAGGCCATGCTGGCCCGCGTCGGCCTGGCCAAGCGCGTGAGCCACGTGCCGGGTGAACTGTCTGGCGGCGAGCGTCAACGTGTGGCGCTGGCTCGCGCGCTGGTTACGCAACCGGCCTGCGTGCTGGCCGACGAACCGACCGGCAACCTGGACCACACGACGGCCGAAGCGGTGTTCGACCTGATGCTGGAGCTTTCGCGCACCCTGGGCACGGCCTTCGTGATCGTCACGCACGATCCGGAACTGGCCCGCCGCTGCGACCGTCTGCTGCGCCTGACCGATGAAGGGCTGCGCCAGGAGTAAGACCATGTGGATCGATACGCACTGCCATCTGGATGCACACGAATACGGCGAGCGCTCACTGGATGTGGCGGCGCAGGCGTCGGCTGCGGGCGTCGACATGATCGTGATTCCGGCTATTGACCGCGGCAATTTTTCGGCTGTCCGCGATCTCGCGCATGCGGCGCCGAACGCTTGTTATGGCCTGGGCATCCATCCGATCTGCGTGCCGCGCGCTAGCGAGGATGACCTGGTGTTCATGCGCGAGGCAGTGGCTTCGGCAATGTCCGACCCGCGCTTCGTCGCAATTGGCGAGATCGGGCTCGATTTCTTCATTCCCATGCTGTGCGAGCCGGATATGCGCGAGAAGCAGGTCTTCTTCCTGCGCGAGCAGTTGAAGATTGCCCGTGATTTCGGGCTGCCGGTGCTGTGCCACGTGCGCAAGTCCCAGGACCAGGTGTTGAAGCATGTGCGGCAGATCGGACCGGCCGGCGGCATCGCACACGCCTTCAACGGCAGCTTCCAGCAGGCGCAAGCCTATATCGACGAGGGCTTCAAGCTGGGCTTCGGCGGCAACCTGACCTTTACCCGCGCCTTGCAGATTCGCCGTCTGGCGGCCGAACTGCCGCTGGAGTCCATCGTCATGGAGACGGATGCGCCGGATATAGCGCCTTCGTGGGTCCACCCCGGGCGTCAACACCCCGGACCAGGTTCCCCGCATCGCAGCCGCGCTGGCCGAATTGCGCGGCGCGCCGCTGGATGAAGTGCGCACCGCCACTGCCGCCAACGCGGCCGCCATCATGCCTCGGCTGCGCGCGTTGATCGGCTGACTTCAGAAGTTGTAGCGCATGCCCAGCCGGTATTCCCTGCCGATCAGGTCATACAGGGCAGGATTGGCGCCTAGGGGAATGCCAGGCGCCGCTGCCGGCGACCTGTCCGCCACATTATTCACCTTGAAATAGACAATCGTTTTCTTCGACAGATTGAGACTGCCGCCCAGGTCGACATAGAATGCCCCCGCCATGTGGTTGTTATCGATAGTCTGGTGGATATTTGTCGATACCGGGCAATTGGTCTGGCACTCGATGAACTCATTGCTGACCACACCACTGCTGATCCAGCGTTCGCTCAACGTCAGGCTGCCACGGTCGCTATCCCAGGATTGAGATGCCAGCACTTTCCACCTCGGCGTGCTGCCGCGGTTCGCGCCGGCGCTTTCCGTGGGGATGGTGCCGACCACGCCGGAGTCGGTCAGGAAGCTGATGGTATGAGTGGCCAGTGCGCGGAAGGTGAGCCTGCCCGGCACGTCCAGGGCGGACAGACTGCTGCGGTAAGCCATTTCGACATCGTATCCCTTGACGAACTGCGACGCCAGGTTGAATGCCTGTAAGGTGACGTAGTTGGTGTTGGGAATCGGGCTATTGAGCAGCATCGTCGAGCAGATTTCCTGGTTGCCGGCCACGCAGAGATCCACCAGCTGCTGCGACGACAAGGTGGCGATCACGCCTTTGATCCTGATGTCGAAGTAATCCAGCGAAGCGCTGAAGCCGGGCGCCCAGCTTGGCTGGTTGAGCACCACGCCGAAGATGGAGTTGCGGGCGAGCTCAGGACGCAACTTGGTGTTGCCGACGGTGCGTTGCTGGACCGTGAGGGTATTGCCCTGGTAAAGATTGGTGCCATTGATGACCACTGGCGCAGCGAAAAGTTCGCTCAGATTGGGCGCGCGGACATCTTTTGAGGTCACGGCGCGCAAGCGCAAGCCATCCCAACCGGTCCAGGTCGCACCCAGCTTCCAGCTGCTGACCATGCCCGAGGTGCTGTAGCTGGTGCGGCGGTCGGCCAGATTGATATTGGCCTCGCCCCAGGTCGCCGACTTCAGCACGGGAACATTGAACTCCAGATAGGCTTCCTTCACGTTGTAGGCGCCATTCGCATTATGGTAATTACCGGAAAACCAGTTATTGCCGATCTGCGTATTGAGCAATGGGTCGGCGGGATAGGTAGCGGTATTCGGCGTATCGCTGGTGACGCCGGCGCCGTAAGGATCGCCGACCACCCGGTAGCTCTCGCGCCGGAATTCGGCGCCGGTGGCAAGCGACACCGGCCCGGCCCAGTTGAAGAATAATTCACCGCTCATGTTGGCGCTGGCGACGCTTTGTCGCTGGACCGAGTGCTGGAATGCGCCGGCGGGCGGCAGCACGTAGTTGATCGCCTCGGCACTCGGGGTCACATTACCGAAAATATTCAGCGGTTTGCATCCGGACGCCGCTGCAACCGGATTACGGCAGATAATCGTGCCGTCCGGGCCGCGGATGGCGTCAATGGCGGCGTTGTAATGCGCATTGAGCGACAAGTCGCGCACGGCGATATCGGTCTGATTCCGGCCGTATTCGGCGTAGGTATCGTAGGACCAATCGATACCGAACATCGGGAACTTGCCGTTGGCGCCGATGACCAGGCGTTGCTGGGTACGCTCTGGATGGACGTTGATATTGCGCGGGAAATTGCCGTTGCCGGTACCGTACTGAAATTTCGTGATGTTGTTTGCAGCGCACGCAGCCACGATGGACGCGGGCAGGAAAGGATTGTCGCACTGGATGGTCAGGTTGGCATTCTTGATGGCGCCCGGAACCGGTGAAAACGCCGAGTTGACGCTGGCCAGGTTGACCGAAAAATACAGCTCATGGTCGTCATTGATATCCAGCCCTGCGCGCATGTAAGCCACTTTGCGTGTCAGGTCCATCGCCAGGTTCGAGCCGCCCTGGATGGTGCCGCTGCGGTCACCACCGACGCAGGCGGGATTGATACAGCCAGTCACGGCGCCGGTCCCTGTCGGGACGCCGTTGGAGCCATAGTTATACGGGAACGGCACGCCATTGTCGCCAAAGGCGGTGCCCTGCAGCGGGCCGCTGGTGATCAGGCCGTAGCGCGCGTATTGATAGGGTTGGGAACGATGTACGAATCTTATTTGCGGCTTGCCATCCGTGCTTTCGCTCAGCGAGCGCGTTTGAAGGTCGGGATTGGTAAACCAGTCGCGTCCACCGACGCCGATCTCGCCGAAGCCCACTGAATCGATACCGCGTTCGCGGCCATATTCGCCGCTGGCCACGACGTGCAGCCTATCATCGAGAAAAGCCCGGCCCCACGCGGCCTGCAGGGTGCCGTTCCTGTCGTCGCCATAGGTGGTCTGGCCGCCTTCGATATTGCTCTTGAAGCCGACAAACTTCTTGTCGGTGATGAAGTTGACCGCGCCACCGATGGCATCCGAACCGTAGGATGCCGAGGCGCCGCCCGTGACCACGTCGACCCGCTTGATCAGCAGTTGCGGAAACTGGCTGATATCGGTCACGCCGGTGACATTCGCCCCGATCACACGCTGACCGTCCAGCAGCGTCAGCGTGCGGATCGGCCCCAGTCCGCGCAGACTCAGGGAACTCAGGCCCTGCACTCCGCTGCTGGTGCTGTAGGTAAAAGTAGTGCGCCCCGTGCTGCCTTGCAGGGCGGGCAGTTCGATCATTGTGTTAAAGACGTTTGGTTCGGCACTTTTGGCCAGGTCATCGGCGCTGAGTGTCGTAGTCGGCGTGGGCTGGGTAAAGCCGCGCGTGGAAATGCGCGAACCGGAAACGGTCACTACGCTCATGTCGTTGGCTGGTGTGTTGGCGCCACTATCTGTGGAAGATGTCGGTTCCGGCGAGCTCTCCTGAGCATGAGTCGGTGAGGAAAGTGCGCAGAAGGTGCTGGCAACCGCCATGCAAAGCAGTTTCTTTTGAATCGGTTTCATGTATCTGTTGTCCCCATGTTTTTTAAATATTTAGTACAGCTGCCTGCGAGCATAGTCCTGGCAATATTTTTTTTCTAATAACATATTGAAGCGTTCTGATATCTTTATGGATATCGGTATGAAGGCATTCGGCGGCCGGCCTGAATTGCTTGATACGGCTCAATCATTCATCGCGCTGGTGGCCCGCGATGGCCGCGCGCCGCTACTATTGGGCGATGCGGGCAGCCATCCTCGGTTTTGTAGCCGGTGCGGCCTGGCTGCATCAGCAGCCGGTCCTTCCCGCACGTCCGTGGCTGTTACTGTCACTTGCCGCAGTCGCCAGCCTCCTTCTTTTTACCGTTCTCCTTCGGCGCACCGCCACTGGGGGCGAGGCGCCTCTTTATGCTGACGCTGCGAACTGGCGGCTGCGCTGGTGGCGCGGAATTGCGCTCGGTGCGCTGAAGGCGGCGTGCGTGGCGGTGCTGGGCGGGATGCTCGGCTACTACTGGGCAGCGGCGCTGGCGCAGAGCGCGCTGGAGCCGTCGCTGGTGAAGGAGGATGAGGGCAAGGACTTCATCGTGGTTGGCACGATCGACAATCTGCCTTATGTGTTTGATGGCGGCGTGCGGTTCAACTTTGCCGTCGAACGCACAGGGGCAGCGGGCTCGGTCCCGCCGCGGATCGCTGTCTCCTGGTACGCCAACCTGCGCGGCGAGCCGGTCGCGGTGCCACAGATCCTGCCCGGCGAACGCTGGCGGCTGAAAGTGCGGCTGCAGCGGCCGCATGGCAACGCCAACCCCTTCGGCTTCGATTACGAACTCTGGCTGCTGGAGCAGGGCGTGCGCGCCACAGGCTACGTTCGTGGCGAAGGCCCGAACGAGCGGCTGGACAGCTTCGTGCCTACGCCCATGAACTTGGTCGAGCGCACCAGGTCCGTGCTGCGTGCAAAGATCCAGCGTGCGCTGGAGGGCCGGACCTATGCCGGGGTGATCGTCGCGCTGGCGATCGGCGACCAGCGCGGCATCCCGCAATCGGACTGGCAAGTCTTCAACCGCACCGGGATCTCGCACCTGATTTCCATCTCCGGCCTGCACATCACCATGGTCGCCGGACTCGTCGCGCTGCTGGCGACATGGCTCTGGCGACATTCCTTCTTCGTGCGCGGCGCCGCGCTGCCGCTGCTGCTGCCTGCGCAGAAGCTGGGCGCCATCGTCGGCATGTCCGCGGCGCTGGCCTACGTTGCGCTGGCCGGCTTCGGCATCCCCGCTCAGCGAACGCTCTACATGCTTAGCGTGATCGCAATAGCGTTGTGGCTTGACAGGCTGACAAGCGTGAGCAACGTGCTGTTGCTGGCGGCTGGCGTGACGGTGCTGCTCGATCCTTGGGCAGTGATGTGGCCCGGCTTCTGGCTATCGTTCGGCGCCGTCGCGACCATCCTCTACGCGTCGCTGGGGCGTCTCGAACGCCACAGCTCCCGCAGACCCGCAACGCTGGGCGTTCCGGCCGGGCCGCACATCAACCGCGCCATGCCGATGACGCGGCGCGACCGCATGCTGCGTGGATTGCGAGCCGCAGCCGTTACGCAGTATGCCGTAACGGTCGGCCTGGTCCCGCTGACGATGCTGCTGTTTGCGCAGATTTCGGTGATCAGCCCCGTGGCCAACGCCTTCGCCATCCCCCTCGTCAGCCTGCTGGTCACGCCGCTCGCGCTGGCGGGCAGCGTTCTGCCGGAACCAATTGGAGCGCCGCTGCTGCTGGCCGCCCACGAACTGGTGCGGGCGCTGGCGGCCGCGCTCACCTGGTGCAGTGCGCGGCCATTCGCCATCTGGTCCGCGCCCACGCCCGAACCGTGGATGTTCGCCTGGGCGCTGATCGGCACAGCCTGGACGCTGGCCCCGCGCGGCTGGCCGGTGCGCTGGCTGGGCCTTGCAACCTGGGTGCCGCTGCTGACGGCCCAGCCCAGCCACCCGCCCCCCGGCGAACTGCAGGTGACAGCGTTCGACGTGGGGCAGGGCATGGCATTGCTGATCGAGACGTCCGGCCATCGCCTGCTCTACGACACAGGGCCTTATTACTCGCCCGGATCCAACGGCGGCAACCGCGTGATCGTGCCTTATCTGCGTGCCCGCGGCATCCACCGGCTGGATGGGATCATCGTCACGCACAGCGACGCGGACCACTCGGGCGGCGCGCTGGCTATCCTGGAAAGCGTGCGCACCGGCTGGGTGCTGTCGTCGCTGGGCGAAGGTCATCCGATTGCCAGGGCAGCCCCGCTGCACAGGCATTGCGAGGCCGGCCAGAAATGGGAGTGGGACGGCGTACGCTTCGAAATGCTGCACCCGACGGCCGAAAGCTATGCAAACCACGCACTCAAGCCAAACGCGCGAGGGTGCACGCTGATGATCCGCGCCGGCGCGCACGCCATGCTGCTGCCTGCCGATATCGAAGCCGCGCAGGAAGCGGAACTGGTCGCGCGCGATGGGGACGCATTGCGGGCCGACGTGCTGCTTGTGCCGCACCACGGCTTATGTAAGCACTGCATGTCGCATCAAGAAATGTAGCGGCATTCGTTAAGGTGCGTCGCATGAACAGTTAAGGTGTATGCTACGGCAAACCCCTCGGTGCCGGAGTCGAACACGGCATTTTGGCTCCAATTGCCTGGTGCGGGACGTTCGATCTCGGTGCCGCCAATGTACTACCTATATTGAATATAATCAATGGAGCGGAGTCAATCGTGAAGCAGCCAAAGCCTAACAGGCATGTCTCAATTGACCAGTTCAAGCTGCTAATGGCAATGGCCGTGCTAGACGAAGCGGATATGCCATCCATCCGTCGAAAATGTATTTGCAATTTGGAACGTTGGTATACGAGGGGAACATGGTGCTCAGCATATGATGAGTGGCGAGTGCTTCTCACTTCGGGGTCCGATCAAGACGTAATCGACGTCATGATAGGCCGCGATCAGAACTCAAACCGACTAAGACAGTCGGCTCCCTATGTCGGAATAATTTCGCAGGAAACCCGCGTTGCATTAATGCGCAAAGCAGGCCTCACACCCCCATCGGATGTAGCCATGGCGAGAGCAGAAGCATTTTTGGCATCTGAGTTAGCGCATAGTTCGAGTCTTTAAGGCGTCCTCTAGCAATTCCACGACGACAGTTGGAACGCTCACACTTTTTCTCTGCAGGAGCGTTGCTGCGGCCGAGAGGTTGAGCAAGTCTTCATACATGCGCGCAGGCAAACGGACGAGGACCGCTTTTTTACTCTGAGGTGAAGTGATTGGGTTCATCTAAAGTTGAGCTGAATATTGTTGTGGAATGTTGTTCATTTAATAAAAATGGGCCGCAAATGCCGTGGCCTATTGTGCCCGAAGAATGGACCATACCACAATGGATATCGTTCGGGCGCAACATGACGATGCGGGTGCTTTGCAAGCTGTAGGGGCTGCGATCCGGTCGTTAAGGAAGGGAAAAGGGCTCTCTCAAGAAGAGCTCTCGCACCGCTCATCCATCGACCGAAGTCACATGGGGCGGATTGAACGCGGCGAACGAAATCTCTCTATTTTGAATCTACTCCGAATCTCTCAAGGCCTGGCTTGTCCCCCCTCAGAGATCTTGCGTAAAGCAGGATTTTAATCATGAGGTACAACTGCCTTAGCACCTTCTTCTGAGATTTAGCGTATTGGTATTGACCTGCGTGCTTCTGGTTGGCGGACTGGAGTGCCAGCCCACTCTGGACATTGTGTCCGAACTCGATTGCTGCCACCAATCCTGCTATCATCGCTTTGCCTCAAATGTGTTTGGAGGTCAAGGGTGACGGGGCGTGATTCTCAAGGTTCGTCGTCAGACTCGAAGTGGTAAATCTGACGATGTCGCTTCAGATAACTACGTTGATCTGCATTTGGCGTAGGTATGCGCGCGTTCGGCGATAAACCAAGTAGCTGCAGCTCCGCGTGACTGATTAAGGTGCTCTTGATCACAATGCTACCGTCGTCTCCAAATGTAACGTAGCCCCTATCGAACAGCTTGTCGATAGCAGGCGACAGTAATAAGCCGTTGTGGGGATCGACCTTCTCGCTATCATTGGATAAAGACCATGGCACGATGTGGGACGCAACGAGAAGTTCATTTCTTGCCAGGCCTGTGATCGCGCATTTCCCTTCCCAGAGCGAGATCAAGTCTGCACGGAACTGTCCTTGGCCTACCCGGGCTTGAGCAATGACTTCGCGTGTACCTCCTTTCTTCTTCGGTCCTCCACCTGATGGCTTTTGACGTTGAGACTGATCGCTAATCTGAAGTTCGATGTCGCCCAAGTGGCTCATGATAAGTGCGCCAGCGCCTAAAGGTAGGCTCACCATGTACATCTGAGCTGTACCGCCATTCCTATCAAATAGCGCCGGTTTGCACGCCTGGTTGTGCACTGCAATTAGAGTTTCTTTGAATAGGGCAACGTCGATCGGCGTCTCCAACTCTTCAAGCTTCACATCAACCCTGAAACCGTCAGCCTTCCACGCGTCGAACGTTCGATTTGCGGGGCGCGCAGATGCCATTGCGTCGGACGTAGCCACGGCAACGTCAATGATTTCACCTTTCCGATGGCAAAAGATTACATCTCCGCGCCTGACCTTTTGCAGGCAGTCCCAGCCGGCATTAGTAACCTTGGAGCCATCTTCTTTGTACCCAAACGCTGGCGCCCAAAGGAAGCTATGCTCTTTTACCTCCTTATGTGACAGCCCTAGGTTAACCCAGTAAAAACTCGGAGAACTTTTGTCCTTAGTTACCGCTCCTGGCAAGGTGAGAGGCTTTTTCGTAGGCACGCCCGAGATCAATTGATAACGAGTCCACCGCTGTATTGGATCGTTGGCTGCTGCGAATGTGGCAGCCGGGAAGAATTGGAGACTATTTGGGCGATACCGGATGTTTAGGATGTCGGTAGTGAAGGTGGGGTTGTCAAGATGGCTCGTGTCTCCACCTACCTCGTTGACTTCGGCCTTCATCTGCTCGAACCAACCATTCCTCTTGAACGTCTCGACCGCATCCTTCGCTTGCGTCGACGAGATGCATTCCACATCGCTGATACTTGCAATGAACTGTATCGCTTTGTCAGGTCGTCGTGCATATACGACCACGTCGAAAGGCGAATTATCTTTAATCAGGGTTTCGTAACTGTCATTCACTCCTTGAAGGAACGCATACCTCCGACCATCAATCGCCCATTCTGCTCGGAACAGCCACTCTTCATAGCCGAACCCATTAGCGCTGCAAAAAGTATTCGTCTCGAGCCTGGCAGCTTCGCCAGTGGGGGCGCGCCAGTTCTCGCTGTTATAGGCAATTCGAGCAAATTTCGGCATACGCTTTGACAGTGCAGTAATAGAAGCATTATTTTACAACCGTCATAGGCGGGCCGCGTAGCTATTTGACGCCTATCCGATTTGGCACAGAGAAGTAACTAACGATTCCGCAATCGATATTGGAGGCTTGTCCGGCATCTGAGTCTCGTTGTCAGCCGACGAACTTTCAACTCGGGGCCAGTGAGCCAAATTTTTTATTTCGAGGTCAGCACCCGATTCTGGCGCTTCGGCAGCAGGATTGATATGGCCTTCACCGTATGATTGCGGTCCCTTTCACGGCCTGGGGTTGGGCCCGCCTCGCTCTCTTGCCGATGACCACGGCGTTCTTCAGTGCCTACTACGGGAACCTGCTTGTAATATGGTCGCAGCAAACGATGATGCCGGCTTGGACAACCCTGATGGCGGACGCCGACCCCGACCCCGACCCCGACCCAGACGGCGACGCTGCGGTTTTGAGTCGTGTTAGTTTTTCTGGCGTCAGAAATATTCATCAATGGGTGAGCGGCTTGTTCGCCAATTGGCGACATTTTCATGCAGTCGAGGAAAATATTTATTTGATATAATTTACCTGCGAAGACTCACAACAGAGGCCAGGTTGGGGAAAAAAAACAAAGATGGCGTCTTGACTTCCTTGCCGGCTCCCAGTCCGTGGCCAGGTGCCGATGCTCGCTTACTAGGAGTTGGGGCAGGGTTGCCGATAGATAAATTGGCTCGTCTAGCAACGTTCAGTGCGGATGATTTTGAGAGATTCACTCTTGAATGGGCGAGTGACTATCTTGGCAAGACAGAAGAAATTTTTGAGGTCCAATGGCGGGGAGGAGCTGGTGATAAAGGGCGCGATGTTATCGCGTGGCTTGATGCCCCAGATGTAAAACCACGAAGATGGCGTCTTTATCAGTGCAAACGATATGATGCCAACTTGGGTCTAAATAAGGCTGGAGTAGAGATTGCCAAAATGCTCTACTACACTTTTATTGGCGACTACACTGTTCCGGAGAGCTATCATTTCGTCACTCATCGCGGCGTTACTTCTCCATTCCAAGACCTTCTCGACGATCCGGAAAAACTCAAGGCGGCAATGTTGTCAACGTGGAATGAATATGCTTCCGGCATTAGCTCGTCTGCGAAAATGGATCTGAACGACAGCTTAACGCAATATATCAAAAAGTTTGATTTTAGTATCTTCAGGGCAAAGCAACCAATCGAACTGATCAACGAGCACGCCGAAACCAAATATCATCTTGTAGTGTTTGGCGCTCCCCTAATAGACCGCGCACCACCCCCACAGCCGCCGTCGGTCGTAGCAGCGGCTGAGGCAAGGTACATCGCGCAGCTTTATGCCGTCATCAGTTCGCACCTCCAGAAGGAAGTACAATGTTTGAGCGATTTTGAGACTAGCAAATACCACGTTGGTCTATTTAAACGGTCTCGCCTTACATTTTACAGCGCTGAGGGGCTTTTCGAGTTGGCGCGAGATCAGTTCTCCAGCACCGCACTATTCGATTCGCTCGTGGACGAGTTCGAGCATGGCTTAGTTTATTCTTACACCGAGCCATCAGAAGAACCAATTGAAAGACTGAAAAATACGGTCATGGCCGCGCAAAGTCTACAACTGGGTGCGCATGCCCTTGCTCCACACATGAACAGTAAAGACCGTGAGGGAATGTGCCATCAGTTGGCAAATAAAGATATTGTTGATTGGTGCGCCTATGACTGATATCAATCGACCGAGTAAAAGGTGGCAACTGCGGCCCTTCAATTCGCCCCTTGAGTGTGCACTTCGGACTTTATTCATTCTAAAC
This sequence comes from Pseudoduganella sp. UC29_106, assembly GCF_044055365.1. NCBI lineage: Bacteria > Pseudomonadati > Pseudomonadota > Betaproteobacteria > Burkholderiales > Oxalobacteraceae > Pseudoduganella > Pseudoduganella sp. UC29_106. The sequence goes on from NZ_CP171977.1 coordinate 2,927,078, forward strand.
GCCTCGCGAAATTTGCGCTTTGATCTGCAACGAATAGTTGCATATGATTATCTCTTGGTGCATTCGGGGGACATCGAGAATGGGCCAAAAAGCTTGCACCCGCAGTTCCCCACAGAGGAACTGAGCTGCTCGTTAAACGTGAGCTAATACAGGCGGGTATCAATCAGCTTATTGCGAAAGAACTTATCCGGATTGATTTTGTGCCGCAGGGTTTTTTATCTGCGCAACTGACCTTACCCCGGCATTCATTCGCCTCTTAAAATCTCAATATGCGCTGGAATTGCAAGGTCGTGCGGAGTGGGTTGTGAATTATTTCTATAATTATACAGATCGCGAACTTGAAGCATATATAACTAGAAATATCGGTCGCTGGGGCGCCGAGTTCGAGACACTCGTTGCGATGGACTTTTTGGAATTGTAATCATGCTTCAGATAAGGAAAATACTCATACGCGGAGACGGCGTCGAAGACGCTCTAGTTAGCTTTGGAGCTGGTGCAAATGTACTTGCTGGCGAGTCTGATACTGGTAAGAGTTATTTACTACAATGTCTCGACTTTATATTTGGTGCAGAAAAAATCAAGCACTTAAAGGAAGCTACGCCCAGTTATAAAAGTTTGTTCGTTGAGTTTGAGAACTCAAGGAATGAATTTCTCACTCTAGTTCGCCCGCTTGATGGGGGGAAGCTTCGTGTTTATCGTTCAACGATCAAAGAAATTTCGGGCAATGGCGAAACCATAGATCCGAAGCGTTCTGGAAAGAGCATTCGGCCAGATATCACGTCTGTTATTCTTCCTTTCGCCGGCATCGATGATGCTCACTTGAGGAAAAATGTTCTCGGACAGACGCAGCGCTTAACTGTGCGTACTCTTGCTCCCTTGTTTTTCATCGGTGAAGTCACCGTAATCGATGAGTATTCACCAGTCTTGGGGCGACCGGCGTATGACACGACTGTTCTGAAGCGTACACTCTCATACTTGTTAACGGGTACCGATGACAGGGATGTTGTTGCCTCTGAAGCCAACGAGGTAATCAAGTCGCGGCTTAAGGCCAAGCTTGAGGTAGTCGTCGACCTTCTCGCTCCTCTTGACGCCCGTTACGGAGGAGCCAGTCAAGAACCGATGGTCGATGAAGAACAGATAGAAGAAAGTTTAAACAAATTATCCGAAGCGCTTAATGAGTTTGGTAATGAACGGGGCGGTATCTTGCAGAACGTGCAAGAGCTAACCAAAGTCAGCCTGAAGGCGGAATCGCAATTACTCGGAATTGGAGAACTTCGCTCAAGGTATGCTTTGCTTGACGAAAGATACACGTCCGACTTGCAGCGGTTGGACTTCATCGCGGAAGGAGCGCATTTCATAAGTGCTCTTCAAGACGTGAATTGTCCACTGTGCGATCAGGAAATGCCAGATCACGAGCATATTACGAACAACTCTTCCCAGGTTCGCGAATCAGCCGTCGCAGAGGCTGCTAAAATTAAGGCGCATAAATACGACTTAGCTCAAGCGATATTTGATATCGACAAGATGCGGGCCGCTGTCTCGCTTGAGAAGGAGCTTGCTGCACACAGAATTGCTTCGTTGCAAGATCGAGTGGATAGCTATATCGCGCCACGGATGTCTGAACTTTTGACGGCGTACGAAGAACACCTCAAACGACGTGCGGACTGGGAAGCGAATAAGCTGGATCGAGAACGATGGTCTAACCTTGTGGCCCTCAAAGGCAGCCTCGAACAAGAGATTTCGTCTAGCGTTGCGCCAAAACAAGCTTGGGATGGTATCTCGACCATCGCACAACGCGATCTTTGCGTTGAAATTGAAGGCGTACTTCAGGATTGGGCTTGGGGCAAAGACCCGCGGGTTGAATTTGATGAGAAAGTGTATGACATCGTAGTCGATGGGCAGCCGAGGGAATCGCATGGGAAGGGAGTCCGTGCGATTCTGTATTCGGCCTTCACAATCGGCCTACTGAGATATTGCGCTAAAAAGGGGCGACCACACTTTGGCATCGTAGTCATAGACTCACCGCTCACCAGTTATAAGAAAAAAGGTGCAAAAAATGTTCGTGGGGCGGTGGGTGAGATACCGTTAGGTGTGGAAGCTGCTTTTTGGGAGTCCCTAAAAAATGTCCCTGACACTATGCAAGTGATTATTATTGAAAATAAGGAACCTCCGGCTCATGTAGCGGATTCAGTTCATTATGAATGGTTTGCGGGAGATGATGCGAAGGACGGCGAGCGGTCCGGTCTCATTCCAAAGCCGAATAATTCCACCTAGAGCTCGATCCCTTTCGATCCTCTTGCGTTATCACCGGCTGGGTGCAGATTTGTAATGTCTAGCCTAAACACTGGAAACAGGAAAAAAGATCCTCGCCTTTGTATTGTGCCCCGAGTGTTGATCTGCACTGAAAACCGAGTCGGCTTCTTAACAAATTTGCAGCTGAATCGGGCCCACCTCGACTGGACATCAGGGTGATCGATGTGACCCTGCTTGGCGTTATTCGATGGTCGCATGTGTGGGACCCGCTCCACCAAGAGAAATGGCCAGACATCTTGGCATGAGGGCTCATACGACTGCATGGCCGCATTCGCTAGGTAATGGAAGGAGAGGCAATTTAAGTGCGGCAATTAGGCGAGTAAACACACTTGCCTAGACTGAAACCGCTAAAATTGTTTGGGCAAAGCTTCGTGTACCATAAAAGAAATAATATTAATCAAATTTAATTGCTTTCAGAGGGTCTCGTGAAAATATGCTTTATTTGGGTTCGGCGATTTCGAAATTTCGAAGACTTCGGATTAAACCTATCTAGTACGGAAAAATTCAGCTATGCGGATGGAGAGTTGCGCTGGGACGATGTGAGTCCTCTCCCCGTTGACTTTTTTGGTAGGGAGATTTCGGAGGTGACTGGAATCATAGGAAGAAATGGCTCAGGGAAAAGTAATGCTTTAGAGTTGATCTGTCACGCCACAAAAGGCGGAAGAACATCAATCGGCGATGACTTCTTGATCGTCACTCTAGAAAATGGCAAATACGTTTGTCACTATGCTTTCGCGTCGCTACCACCGCCAATGGTACCCCAAGAAATGGAACTGAGAGTGTACGATCAGAAGTTCTGTTCGGCAAAGGTGGCTTATTTTTCAAACGTGTATGATGAGCGGAGGACCACGTTTCATAACGATATTGCCGATATTTCTTTAAACACATCAGTTAAGCGGTCGTTATCGAGCAAAAAGCAGATAACGAGTTTCGAGAAGCAGATTCGATTGGTTAATTCGAAAATGTTTAGGAATTTAGATATCGACTTGCCTCCCAAGGTCCAGCTGATTAGCAAGCTATGGTCGGCGCGAACAGCATTCCGTATCGAAAATTCGTTTTCAGAGTATTCGAGCGAAATGAAAGTATTTCGCTCAAGTTTCCGTGAGAGAGCGCGCGACATTACAACAGTTAGTAAATTTGTTGCGCTCTTGAAATTTGGCTATTTTATAGAGGCCTATATATCTTACGACCGGATTCGTCGGGCCGATGAAGGAGGCGCCAGGAAATTCTTTAGGGGTCTAAAAAAGTTATTTGGTGAATTGTCAATTATAAGATCAACGGAAGAGATAAGTGATAAATTGATTGAATATTTGGAGGATACCTATACTCCTGAGCAATTATTTTCGCCTACTGAGTTGTCGAATGGGAAGTATCGTCAAGGCTCGTTCGATTTCAGCTCTTTCAGAGAGCAGTTGTATTTCATTAGAAATATTAAAGAAATGGTTTCTGAATTGAGGCCTGAATACTATTCAGAAGGGCTTCGTGCACGAAACATTGAATATTTCACCTTCAATTACCAATCAAAAGAAGCGCGAAGATTTATATCCGATTATACTGAATTGTTCGGAAAAGCTGAACTCTTCGAGATAGACTGGGTAGGGATTAGCTCTGGGCATAAGGCATATCTAAATATCTTCGCATCTTTATATCAGGAGTTGAAAGCCACACGTCAAGAAACGCTAGTTCTGTGCATCGATGAAGGAGATCTGTATCTACATCCGAGTTGGCAGGTAGAGTTTTTTGATAAGTTGACAAGCAATATCCCCAACTTATTCCCAGGCAAGGTTCATCTAGTATTAACCTCGCATTCGCCTTTTCTATTATCAGACTTGCCTCGGCAAAATATAACAATCTTAGATCCAATGACTGAGGGTGGAGCGATGAACGGGATAGACCTCTCATTTAATACGTTTGGCGGCAATCTTTATGATCTCTACTCTGAACCATTTTTCTTAGGGAGCAAAAGAACTAGTGATTTTGCTTATCGAAAGATAAAAGAAATCGTGGAGAAGGTCGAATCTGGGAATCTGTTGCGATCGGAGAAGAACGATATTCTACGAAATGTATCCAATTATGGAGATGACGTCATTCAATTTCGTCTTCGTGAGATGCTGAAAAAATGATATCGATATCTGAACATATCCAACGACCTGATGCAGATGTTTACTTAACCAGCTTGGCGATGAAGCATTGGCATGAGTTGAATAAGATCAATGTGACTGGAGAGTACAGAGCAAATTCATTGATCGCGAAAGTTGGGAAATATCTCGACCTCTCGTATGAGGCTTCTTATTTACATGATTACGCTGAGGGCGATCTCGGAAAGCTTGATAGACATAAAACATTCTTCGCCGCGTTGCTCGAGTACGATAACATCTGTCTTGAACAAATAATAGTTTCAAAGCCAGAAGAGCTTGACTCGATTCGTAGCGAAATAATGCAGATCTTAGAGGAGGGCGACCTATATTGTGTTCGTGATGGGATTGAAGAGCAAACTTCGTTCGGAAGGTTATTGAGCGAGAAAATATTTTCTTATAAAAATTTTAGGAATTCAATTTCTTGTATAAACCTATTGCGGTCGATAGGATTTGGCTCTACCACATGCCCGTATTGTAATTATAATAAACTTGATTTGGTTCCAAATCTAGGCACTAAGGCAGTCGATGATGATACGGTGGCGTACCTTGATATGGATCATTTCTTTTCCAAAGCACGCAATCCGTTCTTCGCTATATCTTTTTTTAACCTAATTCCAAGCTGCCACTCGTGTAATTCGACTGATAAAGGAGTGAAAGTTTTTTCGATCGAGTCTCAAATTCACCCATATTTTGATTCCTTTGATGATTATTATCGCTTCCGTGTTTCTTTGATAGCGTATCTGGGCGATCCTGCAAATGAGGTTTTTATCGATGCTATCAGGAATAAGCCCAATGATAATTCCCCAGGGCATTTCAACCTAGTGTCAAAATATAATAACATTCTTCCGGAGATACAATCTTTGGTTGCTAGGTACTCAAAATATAAAAAATACATCGGCACAAATGAAGAACAGATGTTTGTTGAACTGCTGCTTGGGGATATTCCGCAAGATCGTACAAACATTCTGCGTCATGCTACTGCGAAAATTAAGAGAGATATTTTGAAGCAGATTGATATAACAGGCGCATTAAAAATAGCTTGAGAAGGTCTTTACGTGGTTGTCGCACCTGCAAAAATCCTAGAAAAGCAACAGCCCGCATCTGGGGAAGGGCCTTCTGGAACCCGATCTGTCGCGCTGCAATCTGAAAATTTCTGACGTCAGAAATCTTGTCGGAGGTTAATAACGAAAGCAGCGTCAACTGATCGAATGGATGCGCCGCTCGGTCGTCAGGCTAGCCAGGCGTTCATTTAGCTCTTGGATGATAGCGTCCTTCAACTCAAGAGCCTTCATTAGCTCTTCAACCTGAACGCTCAAATCATACTGATGTCTGGCTAACAGTGCCACTTGGTGTTGTGCCTCCTCGGCCAACATTCTGTATTCAGCCAATCGATTGGCCGTGTTCCGTCTTTTCCTTGCAGTAGGTTCTTTGTTTTCAATTTGACTCGTAGTTTGCCGAATTTCGTCAAGCACTACTGAGTGAGACCGATACAACGTTGCGCGATCCACACCCGCTTCCTTTGCCAAAGATTTTGCAGAGATCTTCGTTCCGACAGGAACTACAGTTACATTACCAGAGCGAAGACGTTCTAGTGCTCCCCAGAGCTTCGTTCTGGTCTGTGCATGAACGCGCTCACGGAATGCCGTGCCTGCCCCTTTTTTGTCGGGCGTAGGATAGATCATGTCTCACTTCCATCGAGGCGTCTAAGTACTTTTTCAGTCAACTGAAGAATCTCTTGAGCTCGTGCTTTCCCGCCTGGTCCCATGTCATCGAGATCAAGCGCCTCAAGCTGTTGCTGCCTGATACCTTCCCAAACTGGGCGATGTTCTTGACCGATGATGCCGTAGTGGCAGTCAACGCACGTTTGGGCTTGGAAGACGCAGAGCCCTCCGCAGCCAGATCCCTTCGAATTTCCAGCACACCACGAATGTCCCGTACCGTTCAAGGAAATCGTACCTGCATATTCCTTAACGAGTTGCTCTTTGTTCTCAGCCGTCCGCACTGTGGTCCTCCATTGCTTGAGCCATTCCGCTCCAGCCGCGACAGGTGAATCGGTCGTGAGGTACGCGTGCACAATCTCATAATGCCGTTCGTTTTTCTCGTTCGCGATCATTTCGATCAGCTCAGTGTCGACCTCATATTCATCGCTTGCGCCATCTGCGTAATAGACCGTCTGATCCAATGTCCAGTGCCCGAGATGATCCTGCAGTGTAATGAGATCGCCCAGTTCGGCGCGGGCAACAAACCGAGCGTAGGATCTGCGGAATTGATGGGCATGAAGTCCATACGGAGCTCCGTCTAAGTCAACCGCGAATTGTTTGCAGAAGTTCTTGAGATCCCGGCCTATTTGGGCCCCGTTGGCCAGGTTAAATTCCTCCACCTTTGGCCAGGTCAAATTCCCCCAGGCAGGACAGTCCGGATTGTAGTTCATGTTCCTGCCGCCGGCCTTGTCAGTCCTGCTTGACGTCGGCAGACGTCAAGCGCGTAAGCCGCGACGCTGCCTCCTTCAGTCGGTAGCTTTTTCCCTCGAACTCCAGGATCTGCGCCCTGTGCATGAGCCGATCCAAGATGGTGGTCGCCATCGTGTTGTCGCCAAGGTACTTGCCCCAGTCCTGCACGACCCGGTTGGAGGTCACCACGATGCTGCGCTTGAGTTTGTAACGCTGGTGCACTAGCGTCTGCAGCAGCTCACCGGCCTTGTCGCCGATACGGCGCGCCAGGAACAGATCGTCGAGGACCAGAAGATCGGCGTCGATCAAGGTACGTAGCTGCTGCCGTTGTTCGGCATCGCCACCCAGCGCATAGGCCGCGAACGCGCCGTCGGCCTCCAGGTAGCGCACGTTGTGCCCCTGCAGCGTGGCCTGGTAGGCCACCGCCTTGGCGATGTGGCTCTTGCCGGTCCCTGGCCTGCCGATGATCAGGGCGTTCTGCCCCTCGGCGACGAACTTGAGGGTGTGCAGCTCGAAGCAGGCGGCCCGTGGCAGCTCGGGGTTGAAACGCCAGTCGAAGTCGGCCAGCGACATCCGTTCATCCAGTCCGCTTTGCTGGAAGCGCCGTTCCATCAGGCGCGAACGGCGCCGGTCCAGTTCATCCTGCAGGATCAGCGAGAAGGTGTCGAGGAAGGGCTCCTGGTTGGCTTGGGCCTGCAAGATGCGGGTGTCGAGAGTGGCGCGGATGCCCGACAGACGCAGCTCGCGCAGGGCGCGCTCGATTTCGTTCATGCTCATGCTCATGGTGCCTCCGTGGTCGGTGTAATGGCGGCGCTGGCGTTCGCCGCGCGCGTGAACAGGTCGGCGTAGTCCTCGCCTTCGCGGATCAGTGGATGGTGCTGCTGCAGGTCCAGTTCGGCCTGGAGCGGCGCGTCGATCTTGGCCAGCGCCTGCGCCAGCAAGCGTTCGGTCAGGACCTTGATCGACTTGTAGTTGCGCACGTTCTCCTGCAAAGCCTGGGCGCAAGCCTGGTCGATCAGACGGCGCGGAAAGCGCTTGGCCAGACCCACCACGCCGCGCAGCTTGCGCTGGCCCACTCGCCCTTCATGCTCGAACCATTGCTGGCACAGGGCCAGCGCGGCGTCGCCGATGTCGCCGGCCTGGGCCAGGATGCGGCGCGTTTCGCGTGAGGGGTTGAAGGGCCGCTCATCGTCGGGCAGCAGCACGCTGCCGGGGCGCTGGGCGCGCGGATGCGTGCGCAATAGGGCCAGCGTGAAGCGGTCGCGGATCTCGACGTGGCGCTCGAACAGGCGCACTAGCACCCGGCTGCCGATCTTCGCCGGGCGCGCCGCGTAGCTGCTATGGTCGATGCGGATGCAGGTGTCGTCGGCGACGGTGCGCTCGCACTCGGTGTAATAGCCGAAGCCCTGCTGCGGCAACGCGCCGAGGTGGGCGCGTTCCTCCTGAAACATGGCCTCGACCTGGCGCTTTGCGCTGCCGTGGATGCGCGGCGCCGCCCACTTGATTTCCCATTGTTCGAGGAAGGCGTTCTGCTCCTCGATGGTCTCGAAGCGGCGTCCCTTGAGCGCGGTGCTCTGGGTGTGCTGGATCGCGTTTTCGACCGTACCCTTGCGGTTTGGGTCACGCACCCTGGCCGGGTCGGCGACGACGCCGTAGTGGGCCAGCACGTCCCTGTAGACGGGGTTCAGCTCCGGTTCGTACAGGTCGGGCTTGATGACGCCTTCCTTGAGGTTGTCGAGCACGACGTAGGCCGTGGTGCCGCCGAAGTACCGGAAGGCCTGCTCGTGCAGTTGGGCCCACGTTTCCTTCGATGATTTCCAGACCACACGCCGGAAGCAGCGCCGCGAGTAACGCAGGGTCATGACGAACAGGCGTGGCCGCCGGTATCGGTCGCTGCCGGCGATGCGCGTCAGCGCGCCCTCGCCGTAGTCGACCTGGGCTTCCTCGCCGGGCGCGAACTCAAGGCGGTCGAACTGCTCCGGATCGCGCTGCACCAGACGGCCGGCGAAGCGCTTGACGCTGTTGTAGCGGCCCGTGAAGCCGAATTGGTCGACCAGGTCCTGATAGATCGCCGTGTAGTTGCGGCGAAGGCGCAGCTGGGCCTCGATGAAGGCACGGTGTGGTTCGCACAGGGACTGCGGGCCGGTATCTGGAGCCGGTGGCCGGGGTGGGGGAATTTCAAGCGGGGCGCCGGTGGCCGGGGTGGAGGAATTTGCTGTCGCTGATCCGGCGGCCAGGGTGGGGGAATTTGGTTCCGGCCCGGTCGTGCCCAGCGCCAGGCGGCGGATGGTTTTTCGGTCCACCCCGGTCAGCCGCGCTATCTCGCGCTGGCTGGTACCGGTTGCCAGCAGCGTGGCGACTGTGGTGCGTTTGTTTGGTTTCAAGACGTTCACCCTCCATGCTCCCCTTCGATGGTCGAAGGGGTAAGGTTACGTCCTGCCAGCGGGATTGCTCTCCGGGGACCGCCAGCCTACAGCAGCGCTACTCGGTCAGGAGGTGGGGGATTTTGACCCGGCCAGGGGTGGGGGATTTTGCCCGGCCAACGGGGATTTGGGCGCCGGAGATGACGGAGATTTCATTTTCAAATTTCGTCGAAATAGCCAGAAACAGCTTGTTTTGCTGGGAACGCACAAAATGACGCCTCTTTGAAAGGGCGGGAGATGGCCCGTCTATGGTTACCGACCTGTCATAAGAGTCGTGCTCGTTGCGAAGCCTATGTCTAAGCGGAGCGGAGAGTTGAGTGAGAACGGCAACGGCGTCGACGACTGGCTGGGGAACGAGCCATCTCTTCGGCCTTCTGCCCATCTTGTAAATGGTGCCGTGAAGCCAATTGACTTGCGTCTGCGTATCACTTGAGCTTTCGTGGGTCAGGCAGTCGGCCTCAAGCGATAATACTTCGCTGTCGCGCAGGCCTGAAAATATGTCGATTACAATGTAGCACGACGTCCGAAGAAGGATGGATTCTGAACGCAAGTGCATCGAACCCGAGAACCCACTTTCCCTGGCAGCATTCGTTCTTGCATCCACCACCGCTTGGCGAGGAAGCCCAAGAAGTGTATCGGTAATGCTCTGCGCCTTGTGTAATGCAGAGATGATTGTCGGCGCTCGTTGGTAAATGTAGTCGAAGGACGCTTTGATCAATGCTTTGGCGATTTGATCCGGAATCACCTCCGTTGTTGGTTTTCGATGATCACCGCCTCTCCGTTGACCGCTGATAGATTGTGCTGACTCCAACGGCCATGGTGCCTTAGTGAGCGCGTCCTTGAGCTTCTCGCGCTGTAGGTAAAGATATTCCAGAATGTGAAGACGGTAGTGAAGAGTGCTCTTACTGATCTCAACCTTACTTCCACTCTTGTAACGCGCATCCGCTGCATACTTCATCGTGTGGCCATCCAGCTGGTGAAATTGATCCATGCCTTGGACTACCATCCACCGAATAAGTGGGATCAGCAATTCGCCTTTAGCAATCAACGTGGCGTGGCTTAGCCGTCGGCCTGCTATAGGCGTAGAGAAAAGTGACCAGATGAAATCCTTGGCCGACTCAAGCAAGGGGGCATACTCCGGCGCAGTCAGTAGACTCCCGTTCTCAAGCCTGATGTTCCAATTCAGCTGCTTTTCTGATCTCTTCAGATTTTCTTGCGGAATGTAGGGGTAAAAATCCCAAATCGAATCAGCATACCGGCTCACAACTATCGTCTCGCCGTGGTCTGATTGGATTACGGATACAGGAAGAATATCTTTTGGTCCCTGGACATCAGTTTCAGGGAGCCGATAGGCATCTGCGGCGAGGGCTGTACCATCAAGTTCTCCAAGCTGGATGGGGAGAGTTCCGTGCTCGAGCGCGTGCATCCTCTACTTTGTCGATGGGGAATAGCGGGGCGATGTCTTCGTCTATCCGTCGAATGATGGGGCCGAATGTTTTCAACCAATGATCGCTTCTAAGCTTTGGGCGTTCTGAGAGTAGCTTCTCATAGAAGCTGAAAAGTCGCCAAAGATCATCCTCGAATACGATCATGTTAGGGCATTTGAAGCATGTAAAAAACTTCTTGCAGACCGACTCGTCTGACCGAAAAGGATTTTTGCAGTGCGCGACCCCAGTTGCGTATCCGGTTCGAAGCAGCTCCTTGACTTCGGCAGCAGGTATGGCCCCATCGGCCGCGAGTACGAAGCCGGCCGAAGTGCTCACGCGAGTAAACGAAGCACACATCGCATCCAGAACGATGGCATGGTCTCGTGTTGCATCGATGGATCTAGTGACATAATGCCGCGCGGTGGTCTCGGTTGAGGCATGACCTAATGCCGCGGACACCTGTCGAATATCCTTTGTTCGCCGATAGAGCTCCATGCCGAACGTCGGACGCAATCTGGCAAACGACAATGGGAACGGTTTCCCCATGCTGTCAAGAAGGCCATGACGCATTACGAAGCATCGAATACCTGCTTTAGCATCCGTGCGAGTCAAGCGCCGAACTTGGTCGATTCTCGGTCCCTTAGTTATGGGGCATAAGAATACGTAGTTATGAAGATCTGCACTAGCTCGAGCAATGTACCTGGCAGTGAATTCACCGATAGCTCGGATATGGTCTCCGAGGAAGTGCGGTATTGGATCAACTTTATTTGTAGTGGGCGCGGATGAGTCGATCGACTTCATTGAAATTGCGTGGGTGGTCCAACCCCGCCGCTTCTCCGTAATGAGAATTTCCCTGTCGGGCAGCGGGTGCGGCCGCAAGCTGTCGCGTTTGAGTTCCAGCAAGGGTTGCAGATTGAGCCCGGTGACAAGTCCTAGCGCTAACAGGTGCACGATCTGGATCTGGAGTGGGGAGAGCGAATCGAATCCATTTTCGTGCAGGAGTTTTAGGTCGCTGTTTATAGCAGCAGCGAGTCGTTGTTGTTCGTCTTGCGAATAGCTTTCCCTTGGTTTGCTAGAACGGTTGCAGTTGGGGAATGGGTTTCTTGGGAAATCAAGGTCAATAGCAACGCAGTTCGGATTCAGTCGCTGCCGATTGACGAGAATGCTCTTGATTCCACCATAAGTGTTTCGCTGGTGTGCCATCGAGAATGGTTTGCCTTCGTTTTTGTGCGCCGTTTGTATGACTTGCATTCCCAGCCAACTGAGGAATAATCCGATGATCGTGGTGTTGATCTGACGCATGTGGCGTATGGCTTCCCCATGTGCATCGCAATGATCCAAGAATTTCCAGAAGACCTTTACGGCCATGAAGTAGTTCGTAACGCTTGCAGCGGTGGTTGAGAACCGCATACTCCAAATGGCGTCGCGGAAGTCCTCCGCAAGTTCCAGGCGCCCGTCGTTGGCGAGCACGGAAAAGTCGAGGTCCACCACATCTCGATTTTCGAATGTCAGGCTGAAGGCCAGCCCGGGCGATAGCTCGGAAATTCCGTGCGATGCCGCTACCTGGACTCTCGAAATTTTTTTTCGTTTCAAGGCCATTTTGAGAATGCTCCTAAGAGCTCTGACTGATACAGGTCAATGTCATCATTCTTCAGGATTGCCGCGGTATGAAGATATTTTTCCGTTGTAGTTATGGACGTATGTCCCATTCGATCTCGGACCCAGAGAAGTGCTTGGCTCTGACTGTACTTGTTCACTACCCGCAGAAATTCATAGGTTCCATATGTGTGTCTCAGCATATGCGGGCGGCACACAACGCCTGTTTTCTTGGAATTGCTTGCGAATGCGTTGTTCAAGTACCTTGCCGAATATTCCTGTCCGTCAGTGGACAAAAAAGAGCCTGGTCGTTTCGCGACGATGGCGTTGTTCGAACATTCGTTGACGGAGTGGCCATTCCATGCAGAAGTAGTTCCACAATGCTGCAGCCAAATCATATGGCACCATGACCGTCCTCGTCTTCGACCCCTTCGTTGGAGTAAGGTTAGCATCTAACCTCATAGGTACAAGCTTCCTGGAGTCGAGCCCACATGGATTTGGAAGAACTTTAAAAGACAACGAGATGATTTCGTCTCGTCGCATTCCGCTAAGCAGGGCCAGGTAAGCCATGTGTTTTAACGTATGCGAGGTAAGCGCGGATATGAAGGCAAATGCGTCACGAATATGGATGAATTGAGGTGGCGCTTCGTATTGGGGTAGTGTGAGAACATTAGCGGTGGTTCGATTCGCGGAAGTATCAATATGAGATAGTAGTCCTCCGCGCTTAGTCACTCGCACAGACACCGTCGCTATCGGACTTTTCTCTATTAGATCTGAGTCACTTGCCCATTGAAAAAACGCTTGAGCGCAGCGTAGTCTCTGATTGACTGTCGATCGCGAACACTCTCGCTTGCGCATCGTGTCTCTCCAGGCTGCCATCTCGGCGATGCCGATTAGATCCCACCTAAGTTGGTTTGACTCCAGAAAACTGAAGAACTCATACAGGTGGTTGCCATAGGTCTCCCATGTTCGAGGAGAGGAGGTTTTTCCACTGATGATGGCAATGTAACGCAGGTACCTGTTCGGCGCGTCGACTAACCGCATCTGTGCATCACAAAGGAACGGGACTCCTGCGCGGCTTACGCCTTGCTGCTTGAAGGTGTCATCTGTGAAAAAAAGGTGCATCTTGCTGGCTCCCCGACGCTATCCCAGTGTGGAGGTTACACCTATCCGCACCACAATTGAGCTACACAGTGTGGCAGACCTATCACGGCAGCGGCACTTCGTCAACGCCGGCCTTCCTGCGGGCGGTACAGCCGCAGAGCGCCATATTCCAGCTGGGTTATCGCAACCGCTACCGGCACCCGCGCGCCGATGTGGTCGAGCGCTACCGGCAGCTCGGCGCAAGCCTGAACCGCACCGACGCGTCGGGCGCGATCCTGCTGCAGCTTGGTCAAAACGGCATCGCTGTTACAAAATATCGGGAGGAGCATGCTCGCTATTGGTACGGAAGGTGATGGATAATTAGAGGTTTTGTACCAAACATTTGCTGGTATTGTTTTTAGAATAAGCTGATGACGAAACCGAAAATCCATTTCTCGCACGCGAACAGCTACCCGTCGGGAACCTACCGCCAGTTCTTCGATTACCTGGGTAGGGATTTCGAGATCCAGGCCCTAGACATGCACGGCCATAATCCAGCCTATCCGGTGCACGACGGCTGGCATGCGCTCGTGCAGGAATTGATAACAGAGTTGGAAAATCGCTATGACCAGCCGGTGATCCTCGTCGGCCATTCGCTGGGCGGGATCCTGAGCCTGATGGCGGCGGCCGAACGTCCGGAGCTGGTGCGCTGCGTGGTGATGCTGGACTCGCCCGTGGTGGCGGGCTGGCGCGCCCTGTTGTGGCGACTCTTCAAGCGCTTCTCCTTCAGCGACCGCTTTTCCCCCGCGGCGCAATTCCGTCAAACGCCGCAATGTCTGGCCGGACCAGAGTGCCGCGATGCGCCATTTCGCCAGCAAGGAGCTGTTTGCCGCGTGGGCGCCCGGCGTGCTGCAGGATTACCTGGACGCCGGCCTGAAACCGCATCCGGCAAGGCGTGCAGCTGCGCTTCAGCCGCGAGACCGAGACGGCCATCTACCGCAGCTTGCCGCACCATATCGGCAATCTGGTCAGCGGCAAGTTCCCGGTGCCGGTTGGTTATATTGCGGGCCACCGCTCGGAGGAGAACCGCCAGGCGGGCCTGGACGCGACGCGCACCCTGGTCGGCCGCCATTTCCGCACCATGTACGGTGGCCATCTGTTCCCGATGGAGTCGCCGCAACTGACCGCCCAGCTGGTGAGCGACCTGATTCTGCAAATGGTGGGCGATGGCGAGGCTTTGCCGCATGCGATCCGGCGCCGGGCCTGATGTAAAAATGTTCAAACTGCGGGCTTTCGCGTAAAATCGCACCGGAACGGCGCCAGCCACCGGCGCGCGCCTCCCTGCAATCGAGAGAAAACACAGCGATGACGATTAAAAGCGATAAACGGATCCGCCGCATGGCGGAAGAGCATGGAATGATCGAACCCTTCGAAGCGGGCCAGGTCCGCTCGGTGGACGGCCGCAAGGTCATTTCCTACGGCACTTCGTCCTACGGCTACGATATCCGTTGCGCCGACGAGTTCAAGGTGTTCACCAACATCAACAGCACGATCGTCGATCCGAAGAACTTCGACTCCAACTCCTTCGTGGACATCAAGAGCGATGTCTGCATCATTCCGCCGAATTCCTTTGCGCTGGCCCGTACTATCGAGTACTTCCGCATTCCGCGTAATGTGCTGACCGTCTGCCTGGGCAAATCGACCTACGCGCGCTGCGGCATCATCGTGAACGTGACGCCGTTCGAGCCGGAATGGGAAGGCTACGTGACCCTGGAATTCTCCAATACCACCCCGCTGCCGGCGAAGATCTGACCCAGGCGAGGGCTGCGCCCAGGTGCTGTTCTTCGAAAGCGACGAGGTTTGCGAAACTTCGTACAAGGACCGCAACGGCAAATACCAGGGCCAGCACGGCGTGACCCTGCCGAAGGCGTAATTTCCACCGCGCCGCGTCAAACCGCCTGTATCACCGCCACCAGGGTCTGGTGGCCAAAATCCAATCCCAGATAGCCATCGCGCAAGGACACTGAGGTGATCCCGGCGGATGGCTGCTGCGCATCCTCCTGCCCTGGCGCCAGCACGCTGAAGCCGACGCGCCGCAGGCGGCCCATCCACATCGCGGCCGTTTCATGCCGTTCCACGCGGCGGTATTCGTCCTTCCCGAGTATGTCCTCGATCTCGCGCGAGAAGAAGTGCGTCTTGAGCGCGTTTTTTTCCAGTTGCGAAATCTCCATCTGGTCGATGGCGCGGAAGGCCAGGCCGAAGTGGCGCCAGCAGTTTCCAGCCTGGCCGACAGCACTGAAGTGTGATGGTCGGAGTGGGGTTCGCACAGCACGAAAGCCTTCGGCTGCAGGCCGCGCAGCCGGCGCAGCACATTGTCCTTGCAGTCGCCGCGCAGCAGGGAGGTGGCAACGTGGTGCAGCGAGAAGGCTTCGTTGATCACGAGCGGCCCTTGCAATGCCTTCAACTCGGCCCACTCGGCGTCGTCCAGGTCCTCCAGGCACTTTGCGATGGGGATGAATTCCAGCTCCACGCCGACAGCGGCCGCGATGCCGCGCACCGTCAGCTCGGCGGCGTGAAGACTGGCGAGCGCCGGCTCCACGCCCACTACCGTAAGCTTGCGCGGCAGCGTTTGCGTGTCCTCCATCTGGCGCAGCAGGGCTGCGATCTGCTGCCCGGAGCCGATGCCGATGTCCATGATGACTGCTTCGTCATGGCCGCGCAGGTGGCGCGCGAGCAGGCTGTTGGCGATGCGGCCGGCCTCCTTCACGAAGGGGAATTTGTTCACCATCAGGTTGAAAAGCTCGATCTGCGGCAGCGCGTAATCCTGCAGGTAGAGGTTTGAATGCTGGTGCGAGTCGGCATCTATGCGTTTCAGCAGCGCGGACGCGAAGATCATGCCGGACAGGTCGTCGCCATGCCGCGTGCATGACACCATGTCGATGAGGATTTGTTTTGCCTGCTGCGGCGCGCCGGCTTCGAGATGGGATACAGCTTTGGCGAGTGATGCGAAATTTGAATCAATCATGATGCAGGTTCCGGGAAAACAGACGCGATGAATTTATCAGCGCCTGTTTGCCGAAGCTGTCCTGCATTTGTCTTGAAAGTTCAACTGGGCCGAGATCAGTTTCAATTCATGCCAGAGGCAGTGCAATTTCGACACATAGGCCGCCATCCTGGCGATTGGCGGCTGCGATGCTGCCGCCGTGCTGCTGCACCACTTGCTGCGCGATGGCGAGTCCGAGACCGTGGCCTTCCACGTCTTTTGGCGTGCTGCTGCTGCGGTAGAAGGGCTGGAAGATGGCCTGCAGGTCTTCGCTTTGCACGCCGGGGCCCCGGTCCATTACGCGGATGCGCAGCGCGCGGGCCGCTTCGTCGCGAGCCATTTCCACGTCTACCGTGCCGCCCACGGGGCTATGCTTGATCGCGTTGCGCACCACGTTTTCGATGGCGCGCGCGAGCAGGTCGGGCTGGCCCAAGATGCAGCCATCCGCTTCGCCATGCTGCACCACGGCGCGGCCATGCGTGGCCGCTTCGAATTCGGCGTCGCCGACAATTTCACCCAGCAGTTCGGCGAGACTGATCTCTTCGCGGGACGTATTGATGGCGCCCGCCTCAAGGCGTGAGAGCGTGAGCAGTTCCGCCCACCAGTTTGTCCATGCGCATGCTTTCGCGCTCGATGCGCTCCATGGTGGCGCGCATCTTCTCCGGCTGCTGATGGGCGAGCCCGATTGCCGCCTGCAGCCGCGCCAGCGGCGACCGGAGCTCGTGCGAGACGTCGTGCAGCAGGCGTGTCTGGCCATCGATCAGATTGCGCAGGCGGGCGGTCATGCGGTCGAAGTCGTGTCCCAGCGCGTTCAGTTCGTCGCCGCGCTTGCTGGTGTGCCCGAAGCGCGGTTCGAGTTCGCCTTGCGAGGCGGCTTCGAAGGCGTCCCGCAGTGAGCGGATGGGACGGGAGAAGTACCACGCCAGCAGCGCTGCGAACAGCAGGCTTGCCAGCACGGCGGCGGCGAGGGGAATCCAGGGTGTCAGGGGACGGAAACGGGGCGGACGGCCATCCGGGCCGCCGGGAGCACCCGGGCCGCCAGCGTCCGGGCCCGCCGGAAGCGGGTGCGCGCGGTCAGGCGGCGGGCGGTCGCCGTCCGGTGGTGGCGGGTGGCGTTCTCGTGCACCGCGCATGCCTGGCAAGTCGACGACCGGTATGCCCGCGCCGGCGAGCAGCATGCGCGACCCCTCCATGCCACGCAGATGATCGCGCGACGGCAGGAACAGCAGATAGCGCTTGCCATCGCCCGAAGTCACATGGCGCACCACGCGCTGGTCTCCCTTGTCCATCAGCTTCTGCGCCTCGGAAAGCATGGCCGGATTGACGATCCGCCCCAGCAGCTCCTTGCCGCTGTCGTCCACCGCATAGACGCGATGATGCGGCATGTTCTCCAGCATCTGCTGCAAGCCCGAAGGCCCGCCGTAAGCCAGCGTTGCGGCGGCGGCTTCGATGGCCATTTCAGCCGGCGGGCTGGTGTCGATATCGCTGCGGCGGACCTGTTCCGCCTCGCGGTTCTTCAGCCAGAACGCGCCGCCGATGGCGAAGGTAGCCGCCAACTGCGCCAGGAGGATCGAAAAGAAGAATTTCCAGAACAGGCGGCCCACAGCCTCACTCCTTGATCAGCTGGTAGCCCATGCGGTAGACGGTTTGCAGGCACGAGCGTCCGTCGGCAATGGTACCGAGCTTGTGCCGCAGGCTGCTGAGGTGGACGTCGATATTGCGGTCGAAACGCGCCATCGGACGCCCCAACCCTTGCTCGGACAGGACGTTCTTGCTGACCGGCTTGCCCGCATTGCGCGCCAATACTTCCAGCAGATTGAATTCGGTGCTGGTCAGCTCCAGCGCCTTGCCCGCCCAGGCGGCGCGGCGCTGTTCCGGCCACATGGTGAGCTGCCCCACCACGAGAGGCGAGCCGACCATGCTGTCTGCCGGCGCGGCCAGTGTGCGGCGCAGGATGGCGCGGATGCGCGCCGTCAGCTCGCGCGGCGTGCAGGGCTTGGCGACATAATCGTCCGCACCCAGTTCAAGGCCGACGATGCGGTCCGTGTCGTCGCCGCGCGCGGTCAGCATCAGGATGGGCATGCGGCTGGCGGCGCGGATGCGGCGCAGGGTTTCAAGGCCGTTCATGCGCGGCATCATCACGTCCAGCACTGCGATCGCGTACTGGCCGGTGAGGGCGGCCGCGGTGCCGGACTCGCCATCGTTGGCAGTCTTCACGTGGAAGCCTTCCTGCTCCAGGTATTCCTGGAACATGCCTACCAGTTCTACGTCATCGTCTATCAGCAGTACCTTGCTCATTGCCTGTATGTCTAAAAATATAAGTGGAATGGGACCATCATAACAAAACGGGCCACTGCCGGACCGTCGTCTTTACATGGTTTTACCCCATCCTAACCGCGCTTTACACCCCTCAGCCAGACAATGGCCACTCCTGATTCTTCAACGTGGAGTGCATATGAAAAAGACAAAACAGAACCTGCCGCAGCTCCTGCTGGCAGCGGCCATGGCCTTGCCGCTGGCTGCCTACGCTGCGGAAGACGCTCCGCCGATGCCGGGCTTCGGTCCCGGCGCGCCCGGCATCCAGGCGCCCATGATGGACGGTCCGGGCATGCCGGCTCCTCCAGGCTTCGACGGTCCGCGGAGCGGCCGTTTCGATGGCCCGGGTCGCGAAGGCCCCGGCTCATTTGGCCACGGCGGCTTCCTGCGTGGTATTGAGCTGACCGAGGCGCAGGAAGACAAGATCTTCACCATCCTGCACGGCCAGGCTCCTTACCTGCGCGAGCAGCACAAGGCCGAGGAGAAGGCGATGCGCGGCCTGCACGAACTGCGCGACGCCGCCAGGTTCGACGATGCCGCTGCGATCAAACTGGCGCAAACCGCCGCCCAGGCGCACGCCAACATCACGCTGGCCGAAATCCGCACGCACCAGAAAGTGCTGGCCGTACTGACCCCTGAACAGCGCAAAGCGCTGGACGAACGCAAACCACGCTCCGGAGGCCTGAAATGACCATCTCTTCCCTGAATTCGACCAGCGCAGCGAGCCAGCTGAGCTACGTCAGCAAACTCCAGTCTTCCCTCAGCAGCGAACAGACGGAGGGCGTGCGTCCGCCGCCTCCACCGCGCGAAGGCGGTGGCTTCGTCAGCGCGATTGCCGATGCGCTGAAGTCGATCACTGATACCACGGCCAGCGCGGCGGATGGCGCGACCGATAGCTCGTCGGCCGATTCGTCGGGCAACGCGGCACAGGCGTTAGGCAACTTCCTGCAGGAGATGATGGGCGCCTTGCACGAGCAGGGCGGTGAGCAGGGCGGCGGCGGCCCCGGCGGCCCTGGTGGGCCGGGCAAGCTGGCAGAGGATTTGCAAAGCCTGATTTCGAAGCTGGGGAGCACGAGCAGCAGCGACAGCACGGGCAGCGCCGACAGCACGACGAGTACCGAGGGCACGGATAGTACGGACAGCCTGTCCTCGCTCGAAACCTCGTTCAAGAACCTGCTGCAAGCGCTGGGTGGCGACAGCAGCAACTCGTCCGATCAGCTGACCAGCTTCCTGCAAGCTTTGTCCAGCAAGCTGCCGGGTGCAGGCAGCAGCGGCAACCTGATTAACACGACTGCGTGAGGTAAAAGATGGAAGACCATGATCACAGCCTGGCGGCAGACCTACAGGCGATGCTCTCCATGGCGACGGGACGCCGCCAGTCCCTGCGCTGGCTGCTGGCCGGCGCCGCTCTGCCGATGATGGGTTGCGGCGGAGGTTCGTCGGACAGCACCAGCACAGACACGACCTCCAGCAACACCGGAACCAGCACCGGCACGAACACCGGAACAAACACGGGAACAAACACGGGAACCGGCACCACGAGCTGCTCGGTCATCCCCGAGGAAACGGGCGGACCATATCCGGGCGACGGTACGAACAGCAACAGCAGCGGCGTCGTGAATGTGCTGAACATGTCAGGCATCGTACGACAGGATATCCGCAGCAGCTTCGCCGGCGCCACCGGCACCGCGGCCGGCGTGCCATTGACGATCAAGCTGCATATCATCAATGCCAACAACAGCTGCGGCGTGGCCAGCAACTTCGCCGTCTACCTGTGGCACTGCGACCGCGAGGGCCGGTACTCGCTGTATTCGAGCGGCGTGACCAACCAGAACTACCTGCGCGGCGTGCAGGAAGCGGATGCCAATGGTGACGTCACCTTCACGACGATCTTCCCAGGCTGCTACGATGGCCGCATGCCGCACGTGCACTTCGAGGTCTACCGCACGCTGGCCGCCAGCGTGAGCGCCTCGAACCGCATCAAGACTTCGCAGTTCACCTTCCCGATGGCGACGCTGAACGAAGCGTATGCAAGCAGCGGCTACAGCACCAGCGTCACCAACCTGGCCCGCATCAGCTACGCCACGGACAACATCTTCAGCGACGGCTACTCGCTGCAGCTGGCGTCCATGACGGGCAATGCGACCGACGGCTATGTTGCGACGCTGACGCTGGCCGTCGCCGCCTGAATCAGCCCATGAAGCCGAGGTTCTGGTCGCTGTAGCGGTACAGCGTCGGGAACACGTCCGCCAGACCGGCGGCGCCCAGGCCGAACCATGTGGCCAGGGTGCCGCCGTACTGCTCGACGGAGATCTGCGGCAGCAGTGCGCCCTGTCCCACGTCCAGCGAGTGATTCAGGCCGACAGTGGGGAAGCTGCCGTAGATGTTCTTGCCGCGCACAGCCCCGCCAACAACGAAGTGGTGTGAACCCCAGCCGTGATCGGTGCCGTCGCCATTGCTGGTCAGCGTGCGGCCAAAATCGGAGGCCGTGAAAGCGGTCACCGAATTGCGCAAGTCGCTGCCCATCAGATTGGACAAGGCGCCATCAAACCACGCCAGCGCGTGATTCAGCTTTGCCATCAGCACGGCGTGGTTGACCTTCTGGCCGTCGTGCGTATCGAAGCCCCCCATCTGCACGAAGAACACCTGGCGCTTGGCGCCCAGCGTACCGCGGCCGGCGATCACTCGCGCCACCGTCTGCAACTGCACGGCCAGCGGATTCACTTCCGCCTGGCCCGTTTTCGGATTCGTGTACTTGGACGGCACCGGCACGCCGCCGCTGCCCGAAGCGGCCATGCCCGTGCTCAGGGTCGCCTGGCTGTCCAGCGAGCGCTTCACCACGTTGGCGTACTCCTGGGCCATCATATTGCCGCTGCTTGCCGTGACGATGGCGCGCGTGGGGTTGGTCCAGGTGCCGAACATATAGTCGTCCATATGCGCGACAGGCACTGCGCCGGAATTGCTGATCTGGTACTGGCGGATCTGGCGGCCGGAGACGAACACCGCATTGCCCGCGGCTGAAATGCAGGTGAAGGTGGCATTGCTGTTGGCGGAAGCCAGCAGGTCGCCAATGCGTCCTCCCCAGCCATAGCTGGCGCCTTCCGGCGCACTCGATTGCCACATCGACTGCTGGTCGTTGTGCGAGAACAGCTTGGGCGGCACATTGGCCCCCGCCTTGTATTGCGACAGCGTGATTGGCGCGACCAGCGTGCCGACGTTACTGACGACGGCTGCGCGGCCCGCGTCGAACAGGGCTTTGAGGGAGCCCAGTTGCGGGTGCAGCGCGAAAGAGCGTCCGGACTGCGGCGTAGCAGGATTGATCGGCAGGATGCCGCTGCTCTGGCCCACGCTGGCCAGGTGGATGGAGCCCAGGTCGCCCGTGTTGCGCAGGCTGTTGTACGTATTCCACGACGTGGGGTCGGTGGCCAGCACGGTGTTGTAGTGGTCATTCCCGCCGTGCAGGAAGATGCAGACCAGGGCTTTGTAATCGGAGGTGGCGGCGAGCGCAGGACCGATCGCAGCCAGGTTCATCGCAAAGGGTGCCGCGGAAGTCCCGGCGGCGGACAGCATGGCGCCCAGAAAACGTCGGCGCGAGAATTGTTCACTCTTCATTCAGTATCCTTATTGTTCGACGATGTACTCGGGCGAAGCCATCGTCAGGAAGATGGCGGCATACACGCGGTTCTTGCGCGCGGCCAGGCCGGAGGCGCTATAGCCATTGTTCGCGGTCGGAATGGCGATTGAATTCAGCACATTCTTGATCTGGCCGCGCAGTGTGGGCGACATGCGTCCGCTGAGCAGGAGTACGTTGATGCGGTCCAGCAGGCGGTCCGGCGTTGCAGCCATGTCGATCTCCGCACTGTAGTTCGGCAGGATGTCGTGGTTCTCGCCGATGCCCGACTGCACGGCCGCCTGGATCAGGTTCAGGTAGCCGATCACCGAAGGCTCGCCCGTGATCTGCATTTCCGGCGACACCTTGCCCGCCGTGGCGATGCTGGTATTCGGCGGCGTGTAGCCGGGGCGGTAGAAGTTGAACACGGACGGGGAGCGCATCGGCTGTTGCGAAAGGCCGGTGAGCGGGTCTTCCAGGCTCCACATCAGGAATTTGCCCGAAGTCGAACGCGCATTGAAGGCGCGCATCCATCCCGCCAGCCGCAGGATAGGCTCGCGGATCTTGCCGCTGTCGCCATCGACAGTCTGGGTGCGCGCTTCCGGATCGAGGAGCACGGCGGTCAGCACGGCCTTCATATCGCCGCGCACGCCGCTGCCATTGTTATTGAAGGCTGCAGCCACCCGGCTCACATAAGACGGGCTGGGATTGCTGGTGACCAGGCGCTGGATCAGCTGGCGGCCAATGAAGGGGCCGACGTTCGGATGGTTGAACAGCTTGTCCAGGGCCACCTTCAGGTCGGCCGCGCCTCCGCCGTTGGTGCTGGCGCCGAGGAAGGTCTTACTGCTGGTGGAGTGGAATTGTGCAGTAGTTCTGCATCGGCAGCACGTCGCGGTTGGGATCCGCCGTGCCGTTGTTGAAACGGTGCGTGGTGGTATCGGGGCCGTACCACGCCCAGCCCGTGAAGACTTTGGCCAGACCTGCGACATCGGCATGGGTATAGGTTTCGATAGGCTGGCCGTTGCTTAGCTTGCGGGTGCCGTCCTGGTTCAGCTGATACAGGCCGATCGTAAATAGCTGCATGACTTCGCGCGCGAAGTTCTCGTCCGGCGTACGATTGGCATCTTCCTTCTTGTTGCGCATGTGGGAGAGATAGATGCCCATCATCGGATGGAGCGTGACGGCCTGAAGCAGGTCGCGGAAATTGGCAAAGGCGTATTTGCCCAGCGTGTCGTAATAGCTGCCCACGCCGCGCGGATAGCCCGACACGTCCGAATCCTGCATGGACACCACGAAGATCTGGGACAGCGCATACGTGACACGCTGGCGCAGGTGGTCGTCGGCCATCACGGCATTGCGCCAGAAGATTTCATAGAACTGCACGTCGCTTGGCTTCCTGCCGCCGTTCTGCGCCATCCAGGAATCGAAGTAAGGCTTGGCGAGCGACTGGTTCTTGCGGAATTCGGCGTCCATCCAGGCACGCGGGCCCATGCTCGCCACCCGGCCAAGTTCGTAAGGGGTAGGGCCAAAGGACGCCTGGGTCAGGAATCGTGCCGCCTCATTCTGTGTAACCGCGGCGGCTGCGGAAGTGGTTGTGGTGGCTGCCAGTTGCACCGGCCCCACGCTGGAATCGGAGGTTTGATCGCCGCTGCCGCCGCCACAGGCCGCCAGTACGAAAAAGATCGCCGAAGAGGAAATGAGCTTTAGTCTGTTCATTGATTCACACATGAAAATTGACACGCGGAGTTTAGTCAGCGTTTTTCAATTGAGGTCAGGAAACGTGACTTGGCGAAGATCAACATTGTCGATGTTGAATTTTTTTGAGCGATGTTGGCGGGAGTTTGAGCGAACTTGGGCCACTATTTCCATCTCACAATGCCCCTTAGTATTCTTATACTGGGGAAATTTTTTACATTGTTGAGATGATTGCGCAATCCGTAATATTGCTCATGAATGATGAGCTCGCTCTGATTCGCTACGGCAATCGCTGGGGTCAGATCTGACCCCAAATAAAAAAAGCCACTCGGGGAGTGGCTTTGGGCGGGATGGTGAGGCTTATTGTTTGACGCAGTCGACGAAGTAGTCGCGCTTGCCGTTTTACTTCGCGCTTTACGAGGCCGTGGACGTCGGTTTCGAAGCCCGGGAAGCGCTCGTTGAAGTCGCGCGCGAAGCGCAGGTAGTCGACGATAGTCTTGTTGAAGCGCTCGCCCGGGATCAGCAGCGGGATGCCCGGCGGGTAAGGCGTCAGCAGGATGGACGTGATGCGGCCTTCCAGGTCGTCGATCGCTACACGCTCGATTTCGCGGTGGGCCATCTTGGCAAACGCTTCGGACGGTTTCATAGCTGGCACCATATCGGACAGATACATCTCGGTGGTCAGGCGGGCGACGTCGTAGGCCTTGTAGAAGTCGTGGATCGACTGGCACAGGTCGCGCAAGCCCATTTGCTCGTAGCGCTGGTTCGCAGCCGAGAACTCCGGCAGGATGCGCCACAGCGGGGCGTTCTTGTCGTAGTCGTCCTTGAACTGCTGCAGCGCGGTCACCAGCGTGTTCCAGCGGCCCTTGGTGATGCCGATGGTGAACATGATGAAGAAGGAATACAGGCCGCACTTCTCGACGATCACGCCATGCTCGGCCAGGTACTTGGTCACGATGGACGCCGGAATGCCGGAATCGGCAAAAGCGCCTTCCAGCGACAGGCCCGGGTTGACGATGGTGGCCTTGATCGGGTCCAGCATATTGAAGCCCGGCGCCAGCTTGCCGAAGCCGTGCCAGTCATCTTCGGCGCGGATGATCCAGTCTTCGCGGGTGCCGATGCCTTCTTCGGCGAAGCTCTCCGGACCCCAGACCTTGAACCACCAGTCCTTGCCCCATTCTTCATCGATCTTCTTCATCGCGCGGCGGAAGTCCAGCGCTTCGAGGATGGACTCTTCCACCAGGGCGGTACCGCCCGGCGCTTCCATCATGGCTGCGGCCACGTCGCAGGAAGCGATGATGGAGTATTGCGGCGAGGTGGAGGTGTGCATCAGGTAAGCCTCGTTGAAGGCATCCTTGTCCAGCTTTACCGATTCGGAATCGCGCACCAGCACCTGCGATGCCTGCGACAGGCCCGCCAGCAGCTTGTGGGTGGACTGGGTCGAGAAAATCATCGATTCCTTGGCGCGCGGACGGTCTTTGCCGATGGCGTGCATGTCCTTGTAGAAGTCGTGGAAGGTGGCGTGCGGCAGCCAGGCTTCGTCGAAGTGCAGGGTGTCGATTTTCCCGTCCAGCATTTCGCGCAGCACTTCCACGTTGTAGACCACGCCGTCGTAGGTGGACTGGGTGATGGTCAGGATGCGCGGCTTCTTGTTCTTGGCGTCGCGCGCGAACGGGTTGTTGGCGATCTTGCGCTCGATGCTCTCCATCGTGAATTCTTCCAGCGGGATCGGGCCGATGATGCCGAGGTGGTTACGGGTCGGCATCAGGAAGACGGGGATCGCGCCGCACATGATGATCGAGTGCAGGATGGACTTGTGGCAGTTGCGGTCCACGACCACGATGTCGCCCGGCGCCACGGTGGAGTGCCAGACCATCTTGTTCGAGGTCGAGGTGCCGTTGGTCACGAAGTAGCAGTGGTCGGCGTTGTAGATGCGGGCGGCGTTGCGCTCGGACGCGGCCACGGGGCCGGTGTGGTCCAGCAGCTGGCCCAGTTCCTCCACGGCGTTGCAGACGTCCGCGCGCAGCATGTTCTCGCCGAAGAACTGGTGGAACATCTGGCCGATCGGCGACTTGAGGAACGCCACGCCGCCGGAGTGGCCGGGGCAGTGCCAGGAGTAGGAACCGTCGTTCGCGTAGTGCACCAGGGCGCGGAAGAAGGGCGGCGACAGGCCGTCCAGGTAGGACTTGGCTTCGCGGATGATGTGACGGGCCACGAACTCCGGGGTATCCTCGAACATGTGGATGAAGCCGTGCAGCTCGCGCAGGATATCGTTCGGGATGTGGCGCGAGGTGCGTGTTTCGCCGTACAGGTAGATCGGGATGTCCGCATTCTTGTAGCGGATCTCTTCCACGAAGGCGCGCAGGGCCTTCAGCGCGGAATCGGTTTCTTCGACGCTGCCGGCGCCGAATTCTTCATCGTCGATCGAAAGGATGAAGGCCGAAGCGCGCGACTGCTGCTGGGCGAACTGCGACAGGTCGCCATAGCTGGTTACGCCGAGGACTTCCATGCCTTCCTTTTCCATCGCCGCGGCCAGGGCGCGAATGCCCAGGCCGGACGTGTTCTCGGAACGGAAATCCTCGTCGATGATAACGATGGGGAAACGGAATTTCATGGGGTTCTCCAGGCGAACCAGCGCCAAAAAAATAAGACCGGGATTGTCTCAGAAAATATGCAATCCCGCTTAAGAATTTAATGACAACTCAGTGACAGTGTTTAGTTCGGGGTCAGACCCCGAAGCGCGGCTTAGTGACCGCCGCCGGTGAGGGCGCCGATCGGGTCAATATGCAGCCATGCAAACACACCCAGCGCAATACCGGCGCCCGCGACGATATAGGTCGCCACCTGCAGCCACTTACGATTGGTCAGCAGGGTGATCGCCGCCAGGGAAATGGCGATCTGCTCGGCGGTGGTCGCCAGGGCCCACTGGTGGTGCTGGTGCAGGGCCAGGTCGGACTTCTTGTCCCACTCGGCGGACTTGGCTTCCCACGACTCCGCATCCTTCTTGATTTCTTCCTTCTCGGACTTGTAGCGCGCCACTTCAGCCTTGTACTTTTCCGGGTCAACGTTCGGCAGCGTCATGGCCAGTTCGGCCAGGTTCTGCTTGGCGGACTTCGACTGGTAATAATTCCAGCGGTTGGACGCCTCGGTCTTGGCGATGGCCGCATTATTCTTGAACAGGGCAGCGTCGTTCTGGGTCGCGCCGCCCTGGTAGCCGAACATGGCGCCGATGGTCGCCAGGATGGCGGTGGTCACGGCGATATTGCCGGAGAATTTGTCGTTGCTGTGTGCCGCGTGCTCGACCGCATGGTCATGCGGGCCGTGGACGTGAAAGCCGTGTCCGGACATTGGTGCGTGTTCCTATATTTAGTTATGGGCGCCTTTGCGGCGCAGGGTAATGAATGAATACGGCAAACCCTCGGCGGACGTGTGGTCCTCGCGGGCCGTTCCTGCCACTCGGCTTCCGCCAGGGCAGGGAAATGTGCATCGCACTGGAAGCGGCCGCCGACTCGTGTCAACACGACCTGATCGACGATGCCCAGCGCCTGCTGGTAAATCTGCGCACCGCCAATGATGAAAGCCTCGGCCTCGCCGCCAACAAGCTTGCGCGCCTCGTCCAGCGAAGTCACCGCTTCCGCGCCCGCATGCTGCCATTCCGCATTGCGGGACACGACGATGTTGCGGCGGTTGGGCAGCGGGCGGCCGATGGAATCGAAAGTCTTGCGGCCCATGATGATGGCGTGGCCCGTGGTCAGTCGCTTGAAATGCGCCAGGTCTTCCGGCAGGCGCCAGGGCAGCGTGTTGTTAATGCCGATGCCGTTGTCCAGATCGGCGGCAACGATGATAGTCAATAGAGTCATGGCCGCCATTATATATCGTGGAAGTTTGCCACTCCGGCATGTTGTGGAATTGCTGCGAGCCAATATATTTATCGCCGTTGTGACGATTGGAGAGTATGTGACAGACCTCCGTGTCCTATCGTATTACTGCGCGCATTTGATTTCACAGCAGTAATAACAGTTACGGAGATGACAATGAAACATCCACTCCAGCACGCCTTGGGGATGGTTGAGCGCGCGGTATTGGCCCTGGCGGACGGCACCCTGTTCCACGGCATATCGATTGGCGCCGCCGGCCGAACGGCGGGCGAAGTCGTGTTCAACACGGCCATGAGCGGCTATCAGGAAATCCTCAGTGATCCCAGCTACAGCCGCCAGATCGTCACGCTGACTTATCCGCACATCGGCAATACGGGCGTGAACCGCGAAGACGGCGAGTCACCGCGCATCCACGCCGCAGGCCTGATCATCCGTGACCTGCCGCTGCTGGCGTCGAGCTTCCGTTCCGAATACAGCCTGCACGATTGGCTGTGCGAGCAGGGCATCGTGGCCATCGCGGGCATCGACACCCGCAAGCTGACCCGCATCCTGCGCGAGAAAGGCGCACTGTCCGGCGCCATCGTCACGGGCGGCACGCCGCTGGAAGCGCTCGTGCTGGCGCGCAGCTTCCCCGGCCTGGCCGGCATGGACCTGGCGCGCACCGTGAGCACTGAAACAGCCTACGGCTGGAACGAAACCGAATGGCGGCTGGGCGAGGGCCACGGCCGCCAACTGGAGCCGCGCTATCACGTGGTGGCCTACGACTTCGGCGTGAAAGCCAATATCCTGCGCATGCTGGCGGAACGCGGCTGCCGCGTGACCGTACTGCCTGCGCAGGCGGGCGCCCAGGCTGCGCTGGAACTGAAGCCGGACGGTATCTTCCTGTCCAACGGACCTGGCGATCCTGAGCCCTGCGATTACGCAATCGAAGCGGCGCGCGAGCTGATCGACAGCGGCGTGCCGACCTTCGGTATCTGCCTCGGCCACCAGATCATGGGCCTGGCTTCCGGCGCACGCACGGTGAAGATGAAGTTCGGCCATCACGGCGCCAACCACCCGGTGCTGGAAATGGACACGAGCCGCGTGATGATCACGTCGCAGAACCACGGCTTCGCGGTGGATGCGGACACGCTGCCCGGCAACTGCCGCGTCACCCATATTTCGCTGTTCGACGGATCGCTGCAGGGCTTTTGCCGCACCGACCGTCCCGCTTTCTGCTTCCAGGGCCACCCGGAAGCATCGCCCGGCCCGCACGACCTGGCGCCATTGTTCGACCACTTTGTAAGCCTGATGGAAGGAACCCGCCATGCCTAAGCGCAGCGACATTCACCGCATCCTGATCATCGGGGCAGGGCCTATCGTCATCGGCCAGGCCTGTGAGTTCGACTATTCCGGCGCCCAGGCCTGCAAGGCGCTGCGGGAAGAAGGCTTCCAGGTCATCCTCGTCAACAGCAATCCGGCCACGATCATGACCGATCCCGGCATGGCGGACGTGACCTATATCGAACCGATTACCTGGGAAACGGTGGCGCGCATCATCGAGAAGGAGCGGCCGCAGGCCGTGCTGCCCACGATGGGCGGCCAGACGGCGCTGAACTGCGCTCTGGACCTGCACCGCCACGGCGTGCTGCAACGCTTCGGCGTGGAGCTGATCGGCGCGACGCCCGAAGCGATCGACCGCGCCGAGGACCGGGCCAAGTTCAAGGAAGCGATGACGCGCATCGGCCTGGCCTCGGCCCGTTCCGGTGTGGCGCACAGCATGGCGGAAGCCTGGGACGCGCAGGCCAGGCTGGGTTTCCCCGTCATCATCCGTCCCTCCTTCACTATGGGCGGCAGCGGTGGCGGCGTGGCGCGCAACGCGGAAGAATTCAACGCGATCTGCCTGCGTGGACTGGAATTGTCCCCGACTTCCGAGCTGCTGATCGAAGAGTCGCTGCTGGGCTGGAAAGAGTATGAGATGGAGGTGGTACGCGACCGCAAGGACAACTGCATCATCGTCTGCTCGATCGAAAACCTGGACCCGATGGGCGTGCACACCGGCGATTCGATTACCGTGGCGCCGGCGCAAACGCTGACGGACAAGGAATACCAGATCATGCGCAACGCGTCGCTGGCGGTGCTGCGCGAGATCGGCGTGGATACGGGCGGCTCCAACGTGCAGTTTGCAGTGAATCCGGCCGATGGCCGCATGATCGTGATCGAGATGAACCCGCGTGTTTCGCGTTCCTCGGCGCTGGCTTCCAAGGCCACCGGCTTCCCGATTGCCCGCGTGGCGGCCAAGCTGGCCGTCGGCTTCACGCTGGACGAGCTGCACAACGATATTACCGGCGGCGCCACGCCGGCTTCCTTCGAGCCGTCGATCGATTATGTGGTCACCAAGATCCCGCGCTTCGCTTTCGAGAAGTTCCCCGGCGCCGATGATCGCTTGACGACTCAGATGAAGTCCGTCGGTGAAGTGATGGCCATGGGCCGCAGCTTCCAGGAATCCTTCCAGAAGGCGTTGCGCGGCCTGGACATCGGCGTGGATGGCTTGCGCCGCGCCGCTACCGGCCGCGCAGTGATCGAACAGGAGCTGCGCCAGCCCGGACCCCAGCGTATCTGGTACGTGGGCGATGCGTTCGCTCAGGGCATGTCCATCGTCGAGGTGAATGCGCTGTCCGGCATCGATCCCTGGTTCCTGGCCCAGATCCAGGACCTGGTCGAAGTCGAAGAGTGGGTAGCCGCCCAGTCGCTGCTTGCGCTGGACACCGACATCATGCGCCGCCTGAAGGAACAAGGCTTCGGCGACCGCCGCCTGGCAGCCTTGCTGGGTGTGAGCGAGGGCGAAGTGCGGCTGCACCGCCATGCGCTGGGCCTGCGCCCGGTGTACAAGCGTGTGGATACCTGCGCCGGCGAATTTGCCACCCGCACCGCCTATATGTACTCGACTTATGACGAGGAATGCGAATCCGCGCCGAGCAACCGCAGGAAAATCATGGTGCTGGGCGGTGGCCCGAACCGCATCGGCCAGGGCATCGAGTTCGACTATTGCTGCGTGCATGCGGCGCTGGCGATGCGTGAAGATGGCTATGAAACCATCATGGTCAACTGCAATCCGGAGACCGTCTCCACCGATTACGATACCTCCGACCGCCTGTATTTCGAGTCGCTGACGCTGGAGGACGTGCTGGAAATTGTCCATCTGGAGAAGCCGTTGGGCGTGATCGTGCAATACGGCGGCCAGACGCCGCTGAAACTGGCCCTGGAGCTGGAGGCAAACGGTGTGCCCATCATCGGCACTTCGCCGGACATGATCGACGCCGCGGAGGACCGCGAGCGCTTCCAGAAACTGCTGCATGAACTGGACTTGCGCCAGCCGCCCAACCGCACCGCCCGCAATGAGGCCGACGCCGTGCGCCTGGCCGGGGAAATCGGCTATCCGCTGGTGGTGCGCCCTTCCTATGTGCTGGGCGGCCGCGCGATGGAAATCGTGCACGAGCAGGCGGACCTGGAGCGCTATATGCGCGAGGCAGTCAAGGTGTCCCATGATTCGCCCGTGCTGCTGGACCGCTTCCTCGATGAAGCAATCGAAGTCGATGTGGATTGTGTGGCAGACGGCAAGGACGTGGTAATTGGCGGCGTGATGGAGCACGTTGAGCAGGCCGGCATCCATTCCGGCGACTCCGCCTGCTGTCTGCCGCCTTATTCGCTGGCTGAGTCCACCGTGGCCGAGATCAAGCGCCAGACGCAGCGCCTGGCGCGAGGGCTCAACGTGGTGGGGCTGATGAACGTGCAGTTTGCAGTCCAGCGCGAGCGCGTGGATGGGCGCGTGCATGACCGCATCTTCGTGCTGGAAGTGAACCCGCGCGCCTCGCGTACCGTGCCTTTTGTGTCCAAGGCCACGGGCCGCCAGTTGGCAAAGATCGCTGCCCGCTGCATGGTTGGCCAGACGCTGGCGGAGCAGGGCATCAGCGGCGAAGCAGTGCCGCCGTATTACAGCGTGAAGGAGTCCGTACTACCGTTCGCCAAATTTCCCGGCGTGGATTGCATTTCTTGGCCCGGAAATGAAATCGACCGGCGAAGTGATGGGGACAGGCGCCAGCTTTGGCGAAGCTTTCCTCAAGGCCCAGATGGGCGCCGGCGTCCGCCTGCCGTCCCAGGGCTATGTCTACCTGCGTGTACGCAAATCGGACCAGGCGCGCGCCGTGGCACTGGCGCGCCGCCTGCACGAGGCGGGACTCTCCTTGTGCGGCAGCGACGTCACGGCCATGGTGATCAAGGCCGGCGATGTGCCAGTGTGCGTGATCGATGACGAAACCCTGCTTGGCATGCTCGCCCTGCGTGAGATCGCCATGACGGTGATCACGGTGCCTGAGCGCCGCACGGCGATTGCCGCTTCGCGCAAGCTGCGGGTGGCGGCGCTGGCATCCGGAACGGTGATCATGACGACGATAGCCGCTGCCGAAGCTGCGGCGGAGGCGATCCAGCACATTGGCAAGTGCGGGCTGCTGTCTCTTCAGGAGTTGCACGCGCACGATGGCGCCGGCGCGTGTGGCGCAGGCGGCGGAAGCCGGCCGCACGGCGCCGGATGCACGGGATCTCGCTGCGGCAGCCATCCAATTGCCCGAACGCCGCGCGCAGACGCGTCAGCGCAGCGTTGGCGTGGCGCCGCTGCAGCTCTTCATCCGCCAGCCTTTCACCGAGTCGGACGAGCGCGAACAGCGCATGATTGCCGACATCCTGGCCCTGATCGACAGCGCCTACGGCTTGCCGCATCCCTTCGACTACCTGACGGGGACCCAGGCCGAAAGCGCGGACACGTTCCGCCAGTCCTTCGAACGGAAGATGGGCATTCCGTTCACCCCGAAGAACTTCCGCCGCTACCGGCTTGCGCTGCTGGACCAGGCCGACGCCCTGATCAATATCCGCGTCGGCATGAGCGAGAGCAGCGCCTTTGAGCTGAGCTACCACATCTTCAAGGGACGGCGCACGCCCATCCTGTTCCTGGTCTGGAAGGGGGCGCCCATCAAGACCACGCTGTTGCGGGAACTGGATGACCTGTGCGACGTGACTTATATCGAATTCGACGAAGTCGCAGAGCTGCGCGGCGGCCTGCACCGCTTCTTCAACGCTATTTCATTGGAAGGAGTCCGCAATGTTCGCTAACCTCAAAGTGAAGACACTTGTCATCGGGGTGCTTGGCCTGCTGATTGGCCTGATGCTGGCGATCGGCGTGCTAGGCATTATCAGCGCCGACCGCTCGATCGAACTGGTCAAGGAAGTAACCCTGGCCGACCAGCGCAATATCACGGAACGCAATGCGATCCGGCTGGATATGGAGACAGGCCGCAGCCAGATCCTGCAGGCACTGCAGCACAATCCCGAGCTGTCCTGGGCCAAGCTGCATGACCATCCGCTCACGAATCACTTCAATATCGTGGACGAGGTCACGGCGCGCGTCGCCAAGCGCTGGGAGACTTACAGCGCCTCCATCAAGTCGCCGGAGGAGAAGAAGCTGGCGGAGGAGTGGTATGCCAAGAGCGCCGGCCTCGGTGTGGAGCATGTCCGCAAGGCCGCGGCGGCGATCAAGGATGGCCGCTGGGACGACGCCGAGACAGTACTGATCAGGAATATCAACCCATCCTACCGTGTTGGCGACACGGCCCTGAAGGCGCTGGCGGACTACAGCGACAAGGCCTCGAAGGCGGACGAGGAAGCTGTGAACAGCAGCCTGCAAAGTACTGCCACGATGGTGATCGCTGCGCTGCTGGCGGCGCTGGCCATCGGCGTGACCGTCGGCGTGATGCTGGTGCAGGCGATATCACGCCCACTGAAGCAGGCGATGGATGTGGCGAACCGTGTGGCCGAGGGCGATCTGAAAGGCAGTGTGGGCACGTATCACAACAACGAATTCGGCGCGCTGCTGAAGGCGCTGGACAAAATGAAGAACAACCTCGCGGCCATCGTGTCCGATGTGCGCATTGGCAGCGACACGATTTCCAGCGCGTCCGGCCAGATTGCGGCGGGTAATATGGACCTGTCTCAGCGCTCGGGCGAGCAGGCTGCCTCGCTGGAAGAGACGGCAGCGTCGATGGAAGAATTGACCAGCACCGTGAAGCAGAATGCAGACAACGCCCGTCAGGCCAACCAGCTGGCCGTTTCGGCTTCCGAAGTGGCGATCCGCGGCGGCCAGGTGGTGGCGCAGGTGGTCGACACCATGGGCTCGATCAACGGCTCCTCCAAGAAGATCGTGGACATCATCGGTGTGATCGACGGCATCGCGTTCCAGACCAATATCCTGGCCCTGAATGCCGCAGTGGAAGCGGCGCGTGCAGGCGAACAGGGGACGCGGCTTTGCCGTGGTGGCGTCCGAAGTGCGCAATCTGGCGCAGCGCTCGGCCGGCGCGGCCAAGGAAATCAAGGCGCTGATCGACGATTCCGTCGGCAAGGTGGAAGATGGCGCAAAACTCGTGGACCAGGCCGGGGAAACGATGAAGGAAATCGTCACCAGCATCCAGCGCGTAACGGACATCATGGGCGAAATCACCTCTGCTACACTGGAACAGACCGCCGGACTGGAGCAGATCAATAACGCCATCGTCGAGATGGACTCGATCACGCAGCAGAATGTGAGCGTGGTGGAAGATGCGGCGCAGGCGGCAGGCGCGCTGCAGTCGCAGGCCGAGACATTGCAGCGTACGGTGAGCGTGTTCCAGCTGGATGAAGTCAACGTGGCAGCACATGCGGCGCGCGCGGTGATCGACGCGGCGCGTACCAAGCCGGCGCCGGCTGCCGCGAAGGCTGCCCCGCGGCGCATCGCAGCGCGCAAGCCGGCTGCACCCGCTGCGAAATCCGCACCAGCTTCGGCGCGTTCACTCGGCACTGGCGTCAATACGGAATGGGAAGAGTTTTAAGACAGGGAGAGCAGATGAAGGTGTATCTCGTTGTTGTAAACACGCTGGCCGACTGGGAGATCGGCTATCTGACTGCGGAACTGCACAGCAGGCGCTTCTTCCGCTCGCCGGACCTTGCCTGCGAAGTGCTGAAGGTGGGCATTGACCGCACGCCGGTCACGTCGATGGGCGGCATGACGATCACGCCGGATCTCACGCTGGCCGACGTGAGCCTGGCGCCCGGCGACCTGCTCCTGCTGCCGGGCAGCGATGCCTGGCATGAAGAGGCCAATGCGCCGCTGCTGCGCTTTGCCGCCGGTGCGCTGGCGGAAGGGCATAAGGTCGCGGCCATCTGCGGCGCAACGGTCGGCCTGGCGCAGGTCGGCGCGCTGAACGGGCGCCGTCACGCCAGTAACGACCTGGGTTTCCTGAAGCAGTCCTGCCCGGCCTACACCGGTGCCGCACAATATGAAGACAAACCGGCCGTCCGCGACGGCAACCTGGTTACCGCCAGCGGACTGGCGGCCCTGGAGTTTTCGTATGAAGTGATAAGGATGCTCGGAGTATGGCGCGAAGCCACCGCCGATGCATGGTACAAGCTGCACAAGACCCGCGAGGCGCGCTGGTATTACGCCCTCGTGGAGTCCATGTCTACACTGCCATCGGAGCAGTAATCGGCGCGTGGTGCTGGTAGCCTTCCAGGTTGAAGTCGGAAGGCTCGACCTTTTCCAGCCACTCCGGCTCGTACTTGCCGGTCGTTGCGAAGTCCGGCACACGGTCTGAGATCTTCAGTTGCGGCAGCGGATACGGCTCGCGCGTCAGCTGTTCCTTGACCATTTCCATGTGGTTTTCGTAGATGTGGGCATCACCCACGAAGTAGCTGAACCAGCGCGCCGTGTAGCCGGTGAGGCGGGCCACCAGCGCGAGCAGGGCAGCGCCTTCGGCGATATTGAACGGCGTGCCCAGGCCGATATCGTTGCTGCGCACGTAGAGGCAGAGCGAGATCTCCTTGGTGTTGGCGTTCGGGATGAACTGGTACAGCAGGTGGCAGGCGGGTAGGGCGACCTGGTCCAGCACGGCCGGATTCCAGCCGTGGAACAGGATACGACGGCTGGACGGGTTGTTGACGATCGTGTCCAGGCATTCGCGCAGCTGGTCGACGGCCTTGTACAGCAGGACCTTTTTCACACCGTCTTCTTCCAGCGGGGCGACGATCTGGAAGCCGTTGCGCTGGGCGTCGGCGATCTGTTCGCCCTGGTCGGCATTCAGCAGCTTGTAGCCGGGCCACTGGCGCCACTGTACGCCATAGACGGGGCCGAGGTCGTCGACGCCTTCACGGTACGGGTTGGCCAGCCACTGCTGGTTCTCATTTGCGTTCTGGTCCCAGACCTTGCAGCCCAGCGCGCGGAAGTCGGCCGCGCTGCGCGAGGCGCGCAGGAAGGCGCACAGTTCGCCGACCACGGACTTGAAGGCCAGCTTCTTGGTGGTGACAGCGGGGAAACCGTCCTTCAGGTCGAAGCGCATCATGGCGCCCGGCACGCTCAGCGTGCGGATGCCCGTGCGGTTGTCCTGCCAGCTGCCCTGTTCGAGGACGGTTCGGATCAGTTCCTGGTATTGCTGCATTCTTCTCTCCGTTGTTCTGTTCTATCGTTTGCCGCCGCGCGGGCCGGACTTGTTGCCGCCCTGGCGCTCGGCCTTGCCCGCAGCCTTTGCGGCAGATTTCGCACCGCGACCAGTCACCACGACGACATTGGCCTTGCCGGCGCCGCGTCCAGCTCCGCCGCTTGGGCTGCGCTGGCCTGCACCCGGACGGCCGGGATTGCCGGGCCGGCCGGACTCGCCCTGGCCGCCGCGCTGCTTGCGCTCCGGCTCTTCATACATGCCCAGCGCGCCGTAGCCGCCAGCGGGACGTGGCGCGTCCACTGCCTCGCCGCGCGGCGGTTGCTTCGCCGTCCCGGCAGCCGCGCCGCGACCTGCGGACGCGCCACGGCCGGCGTCGCGCGGCTTGGCCGGCTGCGGGGTTGTGCGGCCGGACTTCGCGGCGGATTTGGCGGCGGGTTGGGGCGGCGTGCCGGTCGCGGGAACGCGATGGTTCGCTCGAATCCCGGCTCTTCCTGCCGCGTGAAAACCTGGCGTGTGAGGGTTTCGATCGCGCGCAGCAGTTCCACCTCGTCCGCGCAGACGAGAGAGACGGCCTCGCCCTCGGCGCCGGCGCGGCCGGTACGGCCGATGCGGTGCACATAATCCTCGGCCACGGTCGGCAAGTCAAAATTGACGACGAGCGGCAAAGCCTCGATGTCGAGACCGCGCGCGGCAACGTCCGTGGCAACCAGCACCTGCACCTCGCGCGCCTTGAAGCGCTCCAGTGCGCGCAGGCGCGCCGGCTGCGGCTTGTCGCCATGAATCGACTCGGCGGCGATGCCCTCCGACTGCAGCAGCGTCACCAGCGCCTCCACGCCCTTGCGCGTCTTGGCAAACACCAGCAGATGGTTCCAGCCAAGCTTTTCCATCAGGTGCAGGAACAGGTCCGGCTTCACCTTTTTGTCCGTCGTGTAGACCGACTGCCGCACCGTGCGCGCCGCTGTATTGGGCGCGCTGGCCTGAACGGACAACGGATCGGACAGCAATTGCTTCGCCATTGCGCGGATTGCGTCGGAGAAAGTAGCCGAGAATAGCAAAGTCTGGCGCTGGGCGGGCAGGGCGGCGAAGACCGCATCCAGGTCCGCCGCGAAGCCCAGGTCGAGCATGCGGTCCGCCTCGTCCAGCACCAGCGTCTGCAACTGCGCGAACGTCATGGCGCCCTGGCGCAGCAAGTCCAGCAGGCGTCCCGGCGTGGCCACCAGCACGTCCACCCCTTTGCGCAGCTTAGTGATTTGCGGCTCGATCGGCACGCCGCCGTAAGCCACGGCATAGCGCAGCGGCAGTGCACGGCCATAGGCACGGAAACTCTCATACACCTGTTCCGCCAGTTCGCGGGTCGGCACCAGCACCAGGCAGCGCACCCCGTTGGCGCTGACGGCGCCCTCCATCGTCAGCCGCTGCAGCACAGGCAGTGCGAAGGCGGCCGTCTTGCCGGTGCCCGTTTGCGCAGCCGCCATCAGGTCGCGGCCTGCAAGTACGGCGGGAATGGCCTGCTTCTGCACTGGCGTTGGCGTTGCATAGCCCAGCGTCTGCAGGGTTTGCTGCAGCGCCTCGATCAGTTTCAGCGAGGAGAAGCTCATCGGAACTCCGTGGAAATCGCATCGCGCCACACGGCCAGCGCTCGCCGCACGGCTTCGTCGGAGAGCTTCAGCATATTCTCGCCCACATACCATTCCACATAACTGTGGTTGGGCAGCAGCGAATGGCTGGCGCGGTTGAACAGCCAGATGCCGTGCCGCTCCGCGATTTCATTGCGGATTTCCAGCACGCGTTCGCGGCTCACGGGCATATGCAGATGCAGCATATTCGCTTGCGGACGCGCCGGATTCGGCGTCAGCCGCGGGAAATCGCGCAGCGTGTCGTACAGCCACTGCGTGCGGAGGAAATAGTCCGGCATCGCGGCCAGGCGTGCGTCGAACTGCATCGCCGCGGCCACCACATACGGCGTGCGGTGGATAACGTTGCCACCCTGGCGGCGGAACCACTCCTGCGCCTTGGCCACGAAAGTGGGTGAACCGGCCAGCATGGCGCCGCCCAGTCCGCCGATGCCCTTGTACAGTGACACATAGACGGAATCGAATCCCGCCGCGACTTCCGCCGGCGTGCGGCCATAGCCGGCCGCCGCTTCCCACAGGCGCGCGCCGTCCATGTGCAGATGGATGCCTTCCAGGCGGCAGTACTCCTTGATGGCCCGCAGCTCGTCCCACGATGGCGACTGGCCGCCCATTTCGCGCGCCGGTAATTCCAGCGACACGGCGCCGAGTTTGTCCGGCAGGGCCTTCAGCTCATCGAGCGTGAAGGGACGGTGCAGATCGCCCAGTTGCAGCGCATCGAAATGCCCCAGCAGCTGATGGTTGCCGCGTTCGTGCTTGAAGATATGGGCGGTCGGATGCAGCGCCACGATGCGGCTGCCGCGCTCCATGCAGGCCAGGCGCAGCGCCGTGACCTGGGTCATGGTGCCGGTAATGCAGAAGGTCGCGGCTTCAAAACCCAGCACGCCAGCGACCTTGCGCTCGAACGATTGCAGCAGTTCGCCTTCGCCATAGACATCGTGCTGGACTTCATTCAGTTCGCACCACGAAGCCATGGCCGCGAAAGTGGCGGCCGGCGTGGGCGCAGGATGGCCCGGCAGGATGGTTTGGCAGCGTTGGCGCAGTTCGGCGTCGGTCACGGGCTATCCTTTCAGTGGACCGCTTGGACGTTATGGAATTGCAGGGCCGCCAGGTTGGCGTAGA
Organism: Pseudoduganella sp. UC29_106; assembly: GCF_044055365.1. Taxonomy (NCBI): domain Bacteria; kingdom Pseudomonadati; phylum Pseudomonadota; class Betaproteobacteria; order Burkholderiales; family Oxalobacteraceae; genus Pseudoduganella; species Pseudoduganella sp. UC29_106. The sequence goes on from NZ_CP171977.1 coordinate 2,966,298, forward strand.
TGCCGCCCAGCGCCACCAGCGACTGGTGCGTGCCGGTTTCCACGATCTTGCCGTCTTCCATGACAATGATGCGGTCCGCGCGCTGCACGGTGGCGAGACGGTGCGCGATGATGACGGTGGTGCGGCCTTCCATCGCCGCCTCCAGGGCGCCTTGCACCAGGCGCTCGGATTCCGCGTCCAGCGCGCTGGTGGCTTCGTCCAGCAGCAGCAGCGGGGGGATTCTTCAGCAGGGCGCGTGCGATCGCAATGCGCTGACGCTGGCCGCCGGACAGGCGCACGCCGCGTTCACCCAGGAAGGACTTGTAGCCGTTCGGCAGGCGCTCGATGAATTCATGGGCAGCCGCCATGCGTGCCGCGGCGATCACTTCCTGGTCGCTCGCATCGGCGCGGCCGTAGCGGATGTTTTCCATCGCATCGGCCGAGAAGATCACCGTTGTCCTGCGGCACGATGCCGATGGCGCCGCGCAGGGTGTGCAGGTCGAGCTGCTTGATGTCCACGCCATCGAGGCGGATGGTGCCCAGCTGGGGATCGTGGAAGCGCAGCAGCATCTGGAACAGCGTCGTCTTGCCGGCGCCGGAAGGACCGACGACGGCCACGGTCTCGCCGGGCTTGATGTCGAGCGAGAGCTGGAGCAGCGAGGCCGTATCGGGGCGGGACGGGTAGGAGAAGGTCACTTCCTGCAGGCTCAGTGCGGCGCCATTGGCCGCGCGCGGCGGCAGGGCCAGTGGATGCACCGGATTCTGGATGGCGGACTTCACGGACAGCAGTTCCAGCAGGCGCTCGGTGGCGCCGGCAGCGCGCTGGGCCTCGCCCATCACTTCGGACAGCGCCCCAATCGCCCCCGCCACGATGGATGCATACAGGATGAACTGGCCCAGGTCACCGCCCGTCATCGTGCCTTCCAGCACGGCGTGCGCGCCCAGCCACAGTACGAAGACGATGGTGCCGAACACCAGCACGATGGCCAGCGCTGTCAGGAAAGCGCGCGCCTGGATACGGCGCATTGCGGTACTGAAGGCATTCTCGATCGAGGAACCGAAGCGCTTCGACTCCATCTGTTCATGGGTGAAGGCTTGCACGGTCGGCATGGCGTTCAGGATTTCGCCGGCCATGGCGGAAGCATCGGCGATGCGGTCCTGCGAATCGCGCGAGAGCTTGCGCACGCGGCGGCCGAACATCACGATAGGCAGCACGGTCAGCACCAGCAGACCGATGATGATGGAAGAGAGCTTCGGGCTGGTAATGAACAGCATGCCCAGGCCGCCGAGGAAGAGCAGCACATTGCGCAGCGCCATGGAAATGCTGGTGCCGACCACGGACTGGATCAGCGTCGTATCGGTCGTAATGCGGGACAGTACCTCGCCTGTCTGCGTCGTCTCGAAGAATTCCGGGCTTTGCTGCACCACGTGCGAATACACGGCGCTGCGGATGTCCGCCGTTACGCGCTCGCCCAGCCAGGACACGGAATAGAAGCGCGCCGCCGTTGCCAGCGCCAGGATGGTGGCCACCGCGAACAGGGCCAGGAATACCGTATTCACGTTCTGGGCGCTATGGATACCCGCGTGCGCCCCGAAGCCCAGGTCGATCATCTGCTTGAACGCGTAGGGAATGGCCAGCGTGGAGCCGGCAGCGATAACGAGGGCGATGCCGGCAACGATGAAGCGGTTGCGATAGGGCTTCAGGAAAGGCGCCAGGCCTTTCAGCGCCGCCAGGCTGCCTTTTTTCAGTTCCCTTGTGTCGGACTGCGGGTTGCCGGTGGTGCTGGTGGTACTGGTCGTGCTGGTGCTCATCGTGTTGGCAGTGTTCTTCGTATTCATAGTTTCAGGGGCTTGTAATAGCCCGTCAGCTCAAGGTAGCCCCGTCCCGCGGGCTGCCCGTTGCGTTGCACGGTCACGGCGCCTTCCCAGTACACGGCGCCGCTGGACTGGCGCGCATCGAGTTCCTGGTCCTGCTGCAATGGCGTAAGCTGCCACTGGATATCGCCTGTGGCAATCGTGGTGGCAACGGGATACTCGGCATTGGTACGGGGCGACCGCCACCGCTTTTGCGGGGTAAAACTGACCTGGTCCTGCGCATAGTGCGTGATCTTACCGGATGCATCGCGCCATGTCGCGTGGGACCATATTCTACTACCTTGGCGCCCCCTTATCTGGAATGCCATGAGAGCGCCGCCATCGTCCAGATTGATGCCGGCCCAGTCCCAGCCATCCGCCTCCGGATCGAGGTACTGGGTGGACCATTCGTGATCGAGCCAGGTAACGCCGGTGACCGCCTGTTCCCGGCCATTTGCCGCCACGATGGCGCCTGTTGTCCGAAGTTGCGGCTCGCTGTAGTAATAGCTGGCCTGGTTGGGACGCGGCCCTTTGCGGGAAAAGCCCTGGTCGCCCTGCAGCAGCACGGGCTGGGTAGGCGTCAAGGTGAGCTTCAGCGTAAATTCCCGCGCCGGGATGTCGATCTGATAACGGTCAGCGGCGTCGCGCTGCATGCGCCAGCTATCGAGCTTGAGAAGGGTATCGCCGGGCATGGCGTAGGCGAGCCCGAAACCTTCGCGGGCGCTGCGCTGGTCGTGCAGCAGCTTGCCGTTTGCCGGGTCGGACAGCGCGGCGTGGGCAAGGATCAGGTCTTTGGCTGCGAATTTGCTGGGATTTTCGTCGCCCTGGCCGGTGGCGGCGCGGAAGAAGGTGACCTGGTAGCCGACGGTCTTGCCGTCCGCGGTCGTGAGCCAGCCGGTCGCGTACCACCATTCGGTCTTGAAACCGTGGTGGGCGCCGAAATCGCGCGGGAATTGCAGTGGGACGCCGGGCAGCACGGGCGTGAATGCCGTCAGCACGGCGACAGCCAGCGTGGCGAGCAGGAGTCGCAACATCACCAGTCCTCCCTTACGGCGCGGATAGGCCCCGCCGAGAGCGCGCGGCGGCCGGACAGCAGCGCGGTCACGGCGGCGGAAACAAGCAGTGCTGCCGCCACGGTAGCCAGCAAGGGCCACGGATAGTGCATTTCCATCGTCCAATGGAATGACTGCGGATTCACCACATGCACCAGCACCAGGCTGATGACCCACCCCAGCACGAATCCTATCAGGATGCCCAGCGCCGTCAGCGCGCCTCCTTCGAAGGCCAGCACGGCCAGCACCTGGCGCCGCGTGAGCCCCACATGGCGCAGCATGCCGAATTCCTTGGCGCGCGCCAGGGTTTGCGCGGAGAAGGTGGCGGCCACGCCGAACAGGCCGATAATGATGGCGATGGCTTCCAGCAGGTAGGTGACGGCGAAGCTGCGGTCGAACACGGTGAGCGTGCGGCGGCGGATTTCGCCGGGCGCGGTCATTTCCAGCAGGCCGCCGAATGGCAGGGCACGCAGGGCGCCTTGCACCTGTTCGGGCGCGGCGTTGGGCGCCAGCCAGATTGCAGCGTCGCCAGCGTCGCGATCGCCCGTGATGCGGATGTAATCCTTGCGGAAGATGATGACGGCGCCCGTCGACCGCGCGTAGTCGCGCCACACGCCGGCGATATGGAATTCATGCTGGCTGCCGGCCAGCGGCAGGCGGATCGTATCGCCTGCGTGCAAACCATACAGGTCGACCATGGCTTCCGATACCCAGGCCTGCGGTAACGTGCTGCCGGCCGGCAGGGGGGGCGGTGGGACCGGAGAGAATCAACGCATGCTCGATCTGCGCCGGCTCTATGTCTCGCGCCAGCAGCATCACGTTCGGACGGTCGGCGGCCAGCGAAAGCTGGCGGGTGCGCAGGAATTCGGTGCGGGCGATGCCGGGCGTTGCGCGCAGCGCCTCCTGCTCCCGTGGCTTTAGCAGGGCCGTACTGCCGCTGGCGGCCGTGCGCACATAAAGGTCGGCGGGCAGCAATTGCTGCACCCACTCGTCCACCGACACGCGGAAGCTGGCGACCATGATGGCCATCGCCACCATCAGGCTAAAGCTGGACAGCACGCCCCCCAGTGCAATACCGGCCTGGCTGGACGCATTCGCCAGCCGCGCCAGTGCGAGCGACGGGACGGTGCGCCGCGTGCGCCAGCGGGCCTGCGCGGCGCGGAACACGATTGCGGACAGGCGGGGCATCAGGGCGATGGCGCCGATCAGCATCAGCGCGATCGAGATATAGCCCAGGAGGGGCAGCTCCGCCACCGGCGGCGCCTGCGTGAGCACGGCGGCCAAAGCCAGGCAGGCCAGACCCGGCCAGGGGCGCGCCAGCCGCGCCAGCGCCACTTCGTCGGTGCCCGGACTTCAGCGCCACGGCCAGGCGGGCGCGCGAAGCTTCGACCGCCGGTGCGGCGCAGCCCAGCAGGGCCACCCCGACGCCGGTGCCGAAATAGACCAGCGCCGCAAATGGCGTAAAGCGCAGCTGCGGGCTGACGCCGGAGAAGAAGCCTGCGCCAAAGTCGCCGCCGAACAGCTGCAGCATGCCGGCGGCGATTACGTAGCCGCCGGCGATGCCGAGCAGGGCGCCCAGCACGCCGAGACCGAGGCCTTCGAGCAGGATCTGGCGCAGCAGCTGCCGCCGCTCCAGCCCGAGCACGCGCAGCAGCGCAAACTGGCCGCGCCGGCGCATGACGGATAGGGCCTGTGTGGTAAAGACCAGGAAGGCTCCTGTGAACAGGGCGACCAGGGCCAGCACCGTCAGGTTCACGCGGTAGGCGCGGCTCACATTGCCACTGCGGCTGTTTTGCTCGCCATTGCTGGCGCTCGTGACGCGGAACCGGCCCGGGAATTCGCGTTCCAGTTCCGCCGCCAGTGCGTCGCGGAAGGCAGTGCGGTCCTCGCCGTCGCGCAGGCGCAAGTCCACGCGCGACAGCTTGCCCAATTGCTGGAAGCGCCACTGGGCGGCGCCGATGTCCATCACGCCGAGGCGTTGTCCCGCCCGCGCGCCCGGCAATGACCCGGCAATGCGCAGGCGCAGCGTCTGCGTGCCGGACTGGAATTCGGCCTCGCCGCCGGGATGTACGCCGAGCCATTGCTGCGCAGCCGGAGACAGGAAAATCGCGTCGTCCGCGACGGTGTCGTAGGGCGTGTTGGCATCGGGCGCGCCGATCAGGCCGGGCGACACGGCAGCCGCACGGAACACATCGAGGCCGACAATCTTCAGAGGCTGGTTGCGGCCGGGGAGGGAAGCGTTCGAACGTCAGCACAGGGGACGCCATGCTTACGCCCGGCCGCTCGGCGAGCCGTGGGTAGATGGATTCGTCGATAAACGGCTCGGTGCCGCTGACCTGAATTTCCGCCTGGCCGGACAGGGTTTGCACGGCCGCCGAGAATTCATTCAGCGCCGCTGCGTTGACCAGGTGGATGGCAAAGCCCAGCGCCACGCCAACCGCAATGGCGGCAATGGCGACGAGAGCACGAATGGGATGCGCGCGCCACTCGCCCAGGAGCAGCCAGCGCGACAGGCGCCGCAGCGCGGGAGCCTGGGTCAGCTCCCGCATTCCAGTTTGTAGCGCTCGGCCACGCGGCGCGCCTTGATCTGGGCGCGTTCGCTGTTCTGGATCTGGGCGCCGCGCGCGTCTTCCTCAGCCCATTTCTGGTCCTGTTTGAGCTTCTGGCATTTGTCGCGCCGTTTGGCCGCGACGCGGTGGGTGGCTTCGTCCTCGCGGTCCTGGTGGGCTTCGCGCTTCAGGCGTTCTTTTTCCATCAGCTTCGCTTCGCGCTTCTGGCGCGCCAAGTCGGTTTTCGCTCCTGGATCGGGCGCCGGCGCGTCCGGCACGGCGATCACGGCCGCCTGCCCGCGCTCGCACGGCGCCTGGCTGTAAGTGACTTTCCCGTCGACGGTGCACTTGTGGACTTGCGCCTGCGCGGCGGCAGGCAGGACGAGTGCGAACAGTAGTAGTGTTTTCATATGATCTTCCCCGGGTTCATGATACCCAGGGGATCGAGCGCGGCCTTGATGGCGCGCATCATTTGCAGCTCCACCGGCGACTTGTAGCGCGCCAGTTCATCCCGTTTCAGCGCGCCGATGCCGTGTTCCGCCGAGATCGAGCCGCCGAAAGCCACTACATTGTCGTGCACCACGCGGTTCAGCGCTTCCTGGTTGACCAGGAATTCCTCGTTGCCGATGCCGGGCGGCGGCGCCACGTTGAAGTGCAGGTTGCCGTCGCCGAGATGGCCGAGCAGACCAGCTGGCAGCCCGGGAAGGCCTGCTGCAGCAGCGGTTCGGTGTGGGCGATGTACTGCGGGGATAGCGGAAACGGGCAGCGAGATATCGTGCTTGATGTTCTTGCCGTCGGCCGCCTGGGCCAGCGGGATGTGCTCGCGGATCTGCCACAAACCCAGCGACTGCGCGACCGAACTCGCCACGGCGGCGTCTTCAATCACGCCTTCTTCCAGTGCGGCGCCGATCGCGCTTTCCAGCAGCGCCACCGCGTGCTGCTCGGATTCGCTGCTGGACAGCTCCAGCAGCGCGTACTGGGCATGTTCCTGCGCGAATGGCTGCGGCAGCTGCGGAAGTGCTTGCGTACCAGTTTCAGGCAGAAAGCGGACATCAGCTCGAAGCCCGTCAGGCTGGCGCCGCAGCGGTCCTGCATGATGGCGAGCAGCCGCAGTGCGTGGGCCGGCGATTCGAGGGCCGTGAGGGCGGTGATGCTGGCCTTCGGCTGCGGGAACAGCTTCAGCACCGCACCGGTAATGATGCCCAGCGTGCCTTCGGCGCCGATGAACAGGTCGCGCAGGTCGTAGCCGGTATTGTCCTTGCGCAGGCCTCGCAGGCCGGACCAGATTCGCCTTGCGGCGTGACCACTTCCAGCCCCAGGCACAGCTCACGCGTGTTCCCGTAGCGCAGGACGGCCGTGCCGCCCGCATTGGTCGAGATTGCCGCCAATCGTGCAGCTGCCTTCGGCCGCCAGCGACAGCGGGAACAGGCAGCCATGCGCAGCAGCGGCTTCCTGGATGGTTTGCAGGATGCAGCCCGCATCCACCGTCATCGTGCGGTTGGCAGGATCGACTGCGCGCGCACGGTTCAGGCGCGTTACCGACAACACGACCGCCGTGCCGCTGGCATCGGGCACGCTGCCCAGCACCAGTCCCGTATTGCCGCCTTGCGGCACGATGGGGATGCGCGTTTCGGCGCAGAGACGAACGAGGTCCGCCACTTCCTGCACACTGCCAGGCCGCAGCACCGCCAATGCGCTGCCGGTAAAGCGGCCGCGCCAGTCGGTGAGGAAGGGCGCTTTGTCGGCGTCGCTGGTCAGCACGTGGGCATCGCCCAGGAGCTGGCGGCAGCGGGCTAAGAAGTCGGCGCTCATTTCACCGAATTGGAGTTGACCTTCGCCAGCAATTCCTTGGCGGCCTTCCGGGCGGCGCGCTTGGTAGGGCGCCACATAGAGAATGGCGCACAGGAAGTAGACCACCACGATGCCCGCTTCGACCCAGCCCAGCCAGGGCGAAACCTTGTCGCTCCAGCCGCGCACCACGCCTTCGATGAAGTACAGCAGGATCATCATCGACGTCCACTGCAGCGTATAGATATCGCGCTTGATGATGCCGGCCAGCGGAATGATCAGCGGCGCCGCCTTCAGCACCAGCCACGAACCGCCCGGCTTCAGTGGGCCAAGCAAGGTTTCCCACAACAGGCACCAGATGATCAGCGCCACCATGCTGGCGATGGCGCCCCAATGGAAGAATTTATGTTTGCCGTTATCCATCATGCCCCCTGCAACTTCACGGCGGTTTCGGCCAGGCGGCGCCCAGGGCGACGGCCAGGCGTTTCTCGTCTTCGGTAATCGGTTTCTTGCCATCCAGGCCGGACCAGTGGCTCGCGCCATAAGGGGAGCCGCCGCTGGCGGTGGTCATCAGCTCGGGATGGGTGTACGGCAGGCCCAGGATCATCAGGCCGTGGTGCATCAGCGGGATCATCATCGACAGCAGCGTCGATTCCTGGCCGCCATGCAGGCTGCCGGTGGACGTGAACACGCAGGCCGGCTTGCCTGCCAGGGTGCCGGACAGCCACTCGGCCGAGGTGCCGTCCCAGAAATACTTCATGGCCGAAGCCATATTGCCGAAGCGCGTAGGCGAGCCGACGGCCAGCGCCGCGCATTCGCGCAGATCATCCAGTTCCACATAGGGCGCGCCATCGGTGGGCACGGCAGGCTGGGTAGCTTCGGTCACGGTGGACACGGCCGGCACTGTGCGCAGGCGCGCGTCGCAGCCAGGCACGCTTTCGATGCCCTGGGCGATCATTTCGGCCAGTTTGCGCGTGGAGCCGTGCCGGGAATAAAACAATACGAGAATAATCAGGTTTGGTTGGTTCATCATTGTTATTATATGGCCCTTTAGCAATAAGCACGAAGAACCGCGAACAAGTCGAATAATGGTTTTAAAGTCTGCAATTACCTATGTTTCCCGCGGCTGCGGCAAGGCCGTGGCCGAGCTGCGCGCGCTGTCCTGGGCCGAGATCCGGGACCTCGTCCGCTTCGCACGCCGCCGCCTGCGCGAGGAAAGCCTGCCCCAGGTCGCCGGCGGCCTGACCTTCACCACGGTGTTTGCCCTGGTGCCGGTGCTGACGATCGCACTGGCGATCTTCACCACTTTCCCGATGTTCAAGACCTTCCGCACGGCCCTGGAAGCGTATTTCATCCAAAGCGTGATGCCGAAGGAAATCTCGAACACCATTCTCAATTACCTTACCAATTTCGCCAACAAGGCGACGCGCCTTTCGGCGGTGGGTGCGGTCACGCTGATGCTGACGTCGGTGGCTATGATGAGCACCATCGAGGGCGTTTTCAACCGCATCTGGCGCGTGAAGACCGTGCGGCGGCTGACCAAGCGCATCCTTGTGTACTGGGCGCTGATTACGCTGGGACCGCTGGTGGTGGGGGTATCGATTACCCTGTCCACCCATCTGTTCTCGGCCACAACCAGCCTGGTGGGCAATATTTTCGGGGGATCTGTCTATGCCTTGTTGTCGGTGGTGCTGACGACCCTGGGCTTCACCTTCCTCTATATTTCCGTGCCGAACCGGAATGTGGACTGGCGGGACGCTTTGGTGGGTGGCGCGGTGGCGGCAATTGCCTTCGAACTGGCGAAACGCGGTTTTGCGATCTTCATTTCGCAGGTACCCACGTATTCGAAGATTTTACGGCGCGCTGGCGGCGCTGCCGCTGTTCCTGCTGTGGATTTATGTATCCTGGCTGATCACGCTGATCGGCGCGCTGATCACGGCGGCGCTGCCGGTCGTCAAGTATGAACGCTGGTGGCATGAGGCGCCGCCGGGTGGAGCCTTCGTCGATGCGATGGCTGTACTGAAAGTGCTGCATGAAGCGCGCGAGCAGGCTGACAACGCTTTGGTCAACGCCGCCGAAATCCGCGTCCGCACACGGCTGGGCTTTGATGAAATGGACCGGCTACTGGACAAGATGCTGGCCCAGGGCTGGGTGGGGCGCGTGAAGGTGGCGCCGCCGCCGCGCGTGCAGTTCGGCAAGCGCGTCAGCGAAGGCGGCGAAAACTGGGTGCTGCTGGCCAACCTCGACAAACTCACGCTGGCCGACGTCTATCGCCTCTTCGTCTTCGGCGGCATGGCCGTGAACGCCGGCATGGCTTCCGACAGCGCCAGCGAGGACGACCGCCTCGTCAACCAGGAAGCCTCCATCCTCGCCCGCCAGGTCGAAGACGCCGTCGAAGCCGGCCTCGGCACCACCCTATCCGACCATTTTGGGGTCAGGCACTGGAACGTTACACGAGCTGATGTATCAAAACGTGCCTGACCCCAAATGAGACATGAGGGCGTCGAGGACGGCGTCGGGTTGTTCGGCCATCATCTGGTGGCCGGCGTCGACCGTGACGGTGCGGGCGTGGGGGAGCGCGGCAACAAGGGCCTTGGCTGAGCGGGGCGGGGTCATCATGTCCTTGGCGCCGTTGATGAAAAGCACGGGACATTTGACCGATTGCGCGGCCGTTTCGCCATTGGCGTAGGCATTGCACGCGCTGAAATCGGTGTGGAAGAGCTGCGGCTCGCCCTGCGCGGAAATGCGCTGCATCAGCCGTTGCGACATGCCGCTGACCCAGAAGCCAGGCCCCGGGCACGAGGGTTTCTGCGCCCAGGAGGAATGTGACCAGATGTTGACCATGTCGATGGCCGTCTGCTCGGCATTCCGGGCGGCGTCCAGCAGCGCGTCGGACACTTTCATGGGCCAGGTGGAGCCCAGCAGGGCGAGACTGGCCACGCGTTCCGGCGCGCGGTAAGCCGCTTCCAGCGCGATCAGGGAGCCCATGCTGTGTCCGACCAGGGCGGCGCGCGACACGCCGGCCGCGGATAGCAAGGCGATCACCCAGTCAGCCATCGCTTCGACCGTGCGCAGGGCGGGACCAGCGCTGCGGCCGTGGCCCGGCAGGTCAACGGCCAGCACGCCGAAGCCGTGGTGCGCCAGGTAGCGCGACTGCAGCGCCCATACGGAATGGTCATTCTGCGCGCCGTGGATGAAGACAACGCAGGGGAGAGCAGGGTCGAAGGCCTTGCCGCCGGTGTAGCAATAGGAACCGTTCAGCAGCATGTCAGGCTCCTTTCTGCGACAGCTTCAGGCCGCGCGCCAGGTCTTCGATCAGGTCGTCCACATCTTCCAGCCCGACCGAGAGCCGCATCGTGCCCTCCCGCAATGCCCGCTGCCGCCAGCTGGTCGGCCGGAATGCGGAAGTGCGTGGTGGAAGCAGGGTGGATGACCAAGGATTTCGCGTCGCCGACGTTGGCCAGGTGCGAGAACACCTTCAGGCTGTCCACGAAGCGCTTGCCCGCGGCGCGGTCGCCTTTCAGCGTGAACGCGAACACGGCGCCGCAGCCGCGCGGCAGCAGGCGCTGGGCCAGCGCATGGTCGGGATGCGAGTCCAGCTCCGGATAGGCGATCGATTCGACCGCCGGCTGGGAAAGCAGGAATTCGACCACCTTGCGCGTATTGGCCACATGCCGCTCCATGCGCAGGCTAAGGGTTTCGATGCCCTGCAGGATGGCGAAGGCATTATGCGGTGACATCACCGCGCCAAAGTCGCGCAAGCCTTCGCGCCGCGCGCGCAGCGAAAATGGCGCCACTGTCGATTCCTCGGCAAACACCATGCCGTGGAAGCCGTCATACGGTTCGCACAGTTCGGCGAAACGGCCGGTGCGCTCATAGGCTGCCTGCCAGTCGAAGGTGCCTCCATCGACCAGCAGCCCGCCGATGGCCGTGCCATGGCCGCACAGGAATTTAGTCGCCGAGTGGAATACCAGGTCGGCCCCATGGTCGAAGGGACGCAGCAGGTAAGGCGTGGTGAAGGTCGAATCCATCATCAACGGCAGCCCCGCTTCGTGCGCAATCGCGGCCACGGACGGGATATCCAGCACATCCAGCCCCGGATTGCCCAGGGTTTCGGCAAACAGCACCCTGGGTGTTGGGACGAATGGCGGCGCGCCACTCGTCGAGCGAGCGCGGATCGACGAAGGTGGTCTCAATACCGAAGCGCTTCAGCGTATAGGCCAGCAGGTTGTGCGAGCCCCCATACAGCGCGCGCGAAGCGACGATGTGCGAGCCGGCGCCGGCAATCGTGCACAGGCCGAGGTGCATGGCCGCCTGTCCGCTGGCCGTCGCGATGCCGGCCACACCGCCTTCCAGCGCCGCGATGCGTTCCTCAAGCACCGCATTGGTCGGGTTCGAAATGCGCGAATAGACATGGCCTGCGCGCTCCATATTGAACAGCGCGGCCGCATGGTCGGAATCGCGGAAAGCAAACGATGAGGTGAAATGGATGGGGGTGGCGCGGGCGCCGGTAGTGGGATCGGGCGTGGCGCCCGCGTGCAGCGAAAGAGTGTCGAAGCCTGGGTACTTGGGACCGCTCATGGAAACCTCGTCCGGATTTGAACTGGCCCCGATGCTACCGTGTTATCACACCGGTGAATAGTGTTGTAATTTGATTATGCTCAAAACTGGATTTTTTCCCACGCTTACGCTACATTCCGTCACAAGGCTTACAATAAAACAAAATCCATTCACTGCGGACAGGACGGCCCAAAATGAAAGTATCCGAAATTCTCCAAGTCAAAGGCAACATCCTCTACACGATCAATCCGGACCAGCCCCTCGTAGAGGCCGCCAATACGATGGCCGAGAAAGACATCGGCTCGCTGGTGGTGATGGAATACGGCGACCTGGTAGGGATGCTGACGTTCCGCGAAGTGCTGAAGGCCCTGCACGCCAACCAGGGTTCGGTCGGCGGCGGCACCGTGCGCAAGCATATGGAAGACCACCCGATTACCGTCACGCCGGACACGGAAGTGAACGAGGTGCGCCGGATCATGCTGGAAAAGCACGCGCGCTACCTGCCTGTGATGAACGCCAAGACCCTGCTGGGCGTGATCTCGTTCTATGACGTGGCGCGCGCCGTGCTCGAAGCGCAGAGCTTTGAGAACCGCATGCTGAAGGCCTATATCCGCGACTGGCCGGCTGAGGAAGAGGAGAAGTCGGAAAGCTGATCGCTGCCACTCAGCCCCAACAAAAACGCCACCCAGCCGGTGGCGTTTTTAAACCCACGGCAAAGACCTGGTGTCTGCCACAGCGTGGCAGACACCTGTTTTGGGCCGTGGGTTTTAATCAGGCGACGCCGGCCAGCGCGTCGTTGCTGAGCCATCCTTCGAGCGCGCTGCCCGTCATCGGGCGGGCGAACAGGAAGCCCTGGCCAAGCGGGCAGCCGAGGTTCTGCAGGATTTCGGCCTGGCGCTCGTCCTCCACCCCTTCGGCGATGACCGCCAGCCCCAGGTTGCGTCCCAGCTGCACCACCATCTCGGCGATGCTGCTGCCGCGTGCGGAATTCGTGATTTCGGTGACGAAGGCGCGATCGATCTTGAGGCGGTCGATCTGCAGGCGCTGCAGGTAGGAGAGGGACGAGAAGCCGGTGCCGAAGTCGTCGATCGCGATGCTCACGCCCGTCTGCTTGATCTGCCCCAGCATCTTGATCAGCAGGTCCGGTTCTTCCATCGCCATCGATTCGGTAATTTCCAGTTCCACGAATTCCGGCGGCGCGCCCGTTTCGGCCAGCGCGCGCCTCAGGGTTTCGAGGAAGAGCGGGTGGCGGAACTGCACCTGCGACACATTGATCGAAATCGTGAAGTCCTGATGGCCGGCCGCGCGCAACTCGACCAGTTCTCGGCAGGCCGTATGCATCACCCATTCGCCCAGATCGATGATCAGGCCCGAATACTCGGCGATCGGAATGAAGCGGTCCGGCGACACGAACTTGCCGTCGGGCGTTTGCCAGCGCAGCAGCGCTTCGGCGCCGACCGGCTTGCGCGTCAGCAGGTCGATCTGCGGCTGGTAGACGACGAACAGCTGGTTCTGGCCGAAGGCCGTGCGCAGCGCGTGCATCATGCGCACGCGTTCGCGGATTTCCACGCCCATGCTGCGCGAGAAGTAGAAGTGGCCCGCGCGCTGCTGGGTCTTGGCGCGCTTCAGCGCGATGTCCGCATCCTTCAGGGCATCGGCGCCGCTGCCATCATGTTCGGACAGGCGCACCAGGCCGAGCGTGGCGGACAGCTGCACGTCCTGGCCCTCGATGCTGAACGGCTTGGCGAACTGCGCGAGGATATTGGCCGGATCGACCTGTGCCGAATCGCCCAACACACAGAAAATGTCGCCGCCGATGCGCGCCACGGTAAGCTGTTGGCCCAGGCTGTTCTGCAGGCGTGCTGCGACGGAGGACAGCAGCAGGTCGCCAAACTCGTGGCCCAGCGCGTCGTTGGTCTCGGCGAAGTGGTCGAGGTCCACCAGGGACAGCGTAGCATCTTGCTTGGCGGGACCGGCCAGGGTCGCGTCCAGGATTTCAATCAGGCGCGTGCGGTTCGGCAGCTTGGAGAGGTTGTCGTAGAAAGCCGCCGTGTGCAGGTGGGACACCAGCTCCACATTCTCCAGCCCCACCGCCACATTGCTGCAGAAGATCTCCAGCAGCCCCTGTTCCAGTTCGCTGGCTTCCTGCGCCACTTCGAGGAAGGCGGCGAAAGTGTGGCTGGCCTTGCCGGCAAAGTGCAGGGTCACATAATCCGGGCCATAGAGATTTCTCCGCGCCGCCAGGCAGCGCTCCAGCGCTTCATGCGCGCGCGCGTCGTCCTCGGGCTTCAACTGCTTGCCAGTGAGGCGGGTGAAACTGCCGGCGGTAGCGACGATGGCCAGTTCATGCACGCCCGCGTCCGGGCACTCCTGGATGCACAGCACACCATTCGGCTTCATGCGACAGTACGCTCGCGGCCTGGGCCAGCACGCCGGCGGCAAAGTTGTGCATGCCGTGCAGCGCCATCAGCTCCGTGCTGGCGGTCAGGATCTTGCTCAGGCCGTGCCGGCTCTCAGTGATATTGCGGATCTGTTCGTAGGAGCGGATCGCGGCGGTCACGGTGGTGAACAGCTTGATGCGCGTGAGCTCGGACTTGGTCTTGTAATCGTTGATGTCGAAATCGCGGATGGCGTCGATCTCGGGCGCATAGCCCGGCTGGCCGGTGCGCAGGATAATGCGCACGTCCGCCAGCTTCAGGGTTTCACGGATATAGCGCACCAGGTGCAAACCGGCGTCATCCTGCTCCATCACGACGTCAAGCAGGATCACGGCGATTTCCTGTTCATGCTTCAGCAGCTCGCGCGCCTGCGCGGCCGAATAGGCGTGCACGAATTCAAGGGGGCGGTGCTGCATGTCCAGATTGCCGAGGGCGAAGGTGGTCGTCGAATGGACGTCCTCGTCGTCATCGATAATCATCACGCGCCAAACATTGCGGTGAGCGGTTGTGGCTGGCTGAGCGGGGTGCTCTTCTAAGAATACCAGATCATCCTGATCGTCCTTGCCTTGGTCAAGGGGCGTGATCGAAGGGGGCATGTGTCGCTTCTCCAGTGTCTCGGTGTTCTTTCCGAATTAAGTATATAGCGAATTGTTCAATAGAACGACCATTTAAACAATTTCCAGGGAGATAATTGGTTGCAATATGCAACATACATTTATTGCCGCTCCGGCATGTGGCTGGTTAGGCAAGTTGGAAAACGGTAGAATACGGGGTTCCCCCATCAGATGCGATCACGATATGTCCGGCAATACCTTTGGCAAGCTGTTCACCGTCACCACGTTTGGCGAATCCCACGGTCCCGCAATTGGCTGCGTTATTGACGGCTGCCCGCCGGGACTGCCGCTGTCCGAAACGGACATCCAGCCCGAGCTGGATCGCCGCAAGCCGGGTACTTCGCGCCATGTGACGCAGCGCCAGGAGCCGGACACCGTGCAGATCCTGTCCGGCGTCTACGAAGGCGTGACCACCGGTACTCCGATTGCACTGCTGATCAAGAATGAAGACCAGCGCAGCAAGGACTACGGCAATATCGCCGAGAGCTTCCGTCCTGGTCACGCCGATTACACCTACTGGCACAAATACGGCGTGCGCGACCCGCGCGGCGGCGGCCGTTCCTCGGCGCGCCTGACCGCGCCGATCGTCGGCGCCGCGGCCATCGCCAAGAAGTGGCTGAACCACCAGTACGGCACCGAATTCGCGGGCTGCATGAGCCAGCTGGGCGAGATCGAGGTGCCGTTCCAGAGCTCCGAGCACGTGCCGACCAATCCCTTCTTCGCCGCCACCGCGGATGAAGCCCTGATCGCGCGCATGGAAAGCTATATGGACGACCTGCGCAAGGCCGGCGACTCCATCGGCGCCCGCATCGACGTGGTCGCTCGCAACGTGCCCGTGGGACTGGGCCAGCCGATCTACGACAAGCTGGATGCCGACATCGCTTACGCCATGATGGGCATCAATGCCGTGAAGGGCGTGGAGATTGGCGCCGGCTTCGATTGCATCACCCAGCGCGGCTCCGAGCACGGCGACGAGCTGACGCCGGACGGCTTCGTCGGCAACAACGCGGGCGGTGTGCTGGGCGGCATTTCGACCGGCCAGGACATCACCGTGTCGATCGCCATCAAGCCCACATCCTCGATCCGCACGCCGCGCCGCTCGATCGACAAGCAGGGCAACCCGGTGACGGTCGAAACCTTCGGCCGCCACGATCCCTGCGTGGGCATCCGCGCCACGCCGATCGCCGAGGCCATGCTGGCCCTGGTGCTGATGGATCACGCGCTCATGAACCGCGCCCAGTGCGGCGACGTGAGTGTTTCGACGCCGGACATCGCCAGGAAGTAATGCCCGCCCAGTCATTCGGTTTCGCGCTTTTCCTCTTCTGTTACTACGCATACGCCGGCACCTTCTCCACCTATGCCTCCCTGTTCTTCAAGGGCAGGGGCATGTCGGTGGCGGAAATCGGCGTGCTGATGTCCCTGATCCAGGTGCTGCGCATCTTCGGCCCCAATCTCTGGGGCTATGTCGCGGATCATAGCGAACGCCGCGTCTTCGTGCTGCGCCTGACCGGCTGCATGGCGCTGACGGCTTTCACCGGCTTCTACATCGGTTCCACGTTCGCCGTCTATTTCGCAGCCATGGTGCTGCTCAATCTCTTCACCAGCGCGCAAGGTCCGATTTGTGAAGCGCTGATGATTTCCGAAATGCGTGGCGACCTCACGCACTACGGGCGCATCCGCCTGTGGGGCTCGATCGGTTTCATCATCACGGTGATGCTCGCGTCCTACGCGATGGACTGGTATGGCACGGAAGCGCTGCTGCCCGTTGCGGGTGCGCTGCTGGTATGTGTGATCGCCGCGGCTTTCCATCTGCGAGAAGTGCCACGCATGACGCACAGTGGCGCCAAGCCATCGCTGCTCGCCGTGTTGCGCAAGCGGGAAGTGATCGCCTTCTTTGCGTCGACAGCGCTGATGGTGGCCGCCCACACTTCGCTGTACACCTTCTACTCGCTCTATCTGGAACATCACGGCTACAGCAAGGCCGTTACCGGCGCCATGTGGTCGCTGGGTGTGATCGCGGAAGTGGCGCTGTTCTACTGGCAGGCGCCGCTGCTGAAGCGCTTTGGTCCGAAGCGGCTGATGTTCGTTTGCTTTGGCGTGGGCGTGGTGCGCTTTGCGCTCATGGGCGCAAGTCCGCATTCGCTGCATTTGCTGGTTATCGCGCAGCTGATGCACGCCGCGACCTTCGCCATGCACCACTCATCGTCCGTGATGACGATGCAGCGCTGGTTTGCCGGCCCGCTGCAGGCAAGGGGACAGGCGCTGTACATCAGCGTGTCCTATGGCCTGGGCGGAACGCTGGGCGGCCTGTTCCTGACGAAGTGCTGGGGTGCGTTGGGGCCGGAGTCGGTGTACTACGTGGCTTCCGGCCTGGTGGCGGCGGGCGCGGTGGCCGCGGCGCTGTCCTTCCGCTGGCAGCGCGCGGCCGCCTGATCAGGCCGCGGTCTTGCTGGCCGGTTCCGCCTGGTGGCGGCGCTCGACCGCCTTCATCACCAGCGAACGCATATCGTTCAACAGCGCGAACTCGGTGGGGCTGAGCGAAATCGGCGGGAAGGATTCGTCCCAGTCGCCGTAGAGGAAGCCGGTCGGCTGGCCGTTGGAGCACAGCGGGAGGATGACGAAGCTGCGGGCGTCCGACAGCGTGCTGCGCCACCACTGCGGGAGCTTGGCCGCGAATTTCGGGTCCTTGGCGTTTTCGATGAAGATCACGCGGTCACTGTTCAGCGCCGCGTGGAAAACGTTCGGCTCGTAACTATCGTCGAAGATCATTTCGGGCAGACGCTCGCGCACGCCTTCGCCGAAGGACATGCGCGCTGCATACTTGCCTTCGCGGCGGTTGCGCACAAACGCCACGGCGCGCGAGAAATCGAGACCCTTGTACACGCTTTCCAGTGCGATCTGCACCATCTGGCCCGGACTTGCGCTGTCGATGACGTCGCGCATATCGGCCAGGCCGCTGAGGAGAACGTTATTGCCTTGTGCGCGCTGGCGGGTCTTGGCCAGGGCCTTGGCGCGGCGCTCGGCAGGCTTGGACAGCGGCGCAATCGAGAGATCCGCGGCAGCGGCCACCTTGGCCTGCTCGATGGCCAGGGCCAGTTTGTCCGTGCTGACGCCGAGCATGCCGGAGTAGCGCGCCGTCAGGCGCTTCACTTCCTCGGCGCCTTCCTCGTCGTCGTGCCACAGCGCGCCCGCGCACATGGTGGACATGGTGGATACGCCGGCGATCCAGTCTTCATGGCTGACAGGTTCGCCTTCTTCCGGCGGCTCCACCACGCGCATGCCCGAAATCAGGTTGGACGGCAGGCCCCAGTGCAGGGCGGCCGCGCGGCCGATATCCTGCAGCGTGGTGCCGAGCAGCTCGTCCGCCGCGCTGTCTTCCTTGCCAACGCCGGCGCGGCGCTGCATCTCGGTCCAGCGCTCCGGCATGTAAAAGGTGACCATCATGCGGCCCAGGGTGTGCAGCATCGAGCACACGACCGCTTCCTCGCCGTGGCGGGACTCGGCGGAGGTCGACACCTCGCGCGCCACGATCCCGGCCAGCACGGCCTTTTCCATTTCGATGTGCGCCAGCCCCGAATCGGGCGACGCCACGGACAATTCTTCGATCAGCTTCAGTCCCAGCGCCAGATGGCCGATGGCGTCCGTTCCCAGCACCACCACGGCCTTGCTGACCGTGTTTACGTGCTGGCCGAAAGCCGAGTACATGCCGCTGTTCGCCAGGCGCAGCACCTTTTGCGTCAGCACGGGATCGGAGAGCACCGTGCGCGCCATATTGAATTCGGATTCGTCCTCGCCGCGCATGGCGCCAAGGATGGCCGTGATGGCCTTGGCAAAGCCCGGCATATCGCCCTGCAGGCGGGTGCGCTCCCACAGCAGGGCCAGGGTTTCTTCGCCCAGCGGGCTGCGCACGGTCGCGCTCATTGCACCACCTGCGGCTGTTCGGCGGCCTGCATCAGCGAAGCGTAGGTACGCTCCTTCAGCGCGGCCAGCGCGGTATGCGGCGCCATCGGCTTGCCGGTCAGGTAGCCCTGGATGTACTGGCAGCCGCGCGCTTCGATGTAGCTGTATTGATCCTCGGTTTCCACGCCCTCGGCCACGACGGACAGGTCCAGGTGCTTGGCCAGGTCCAGCACGGCGCTGCAAATGGCGGCATCCTTGTCGGAATTGGGCAGGTCGCGGATAAAGGTGCGGTCGATCTTCAGCACTGAGATGGGGAAACGCTTCAGATAGGCCAGCGAGGAATAGCCGGTACCGAAATCGTCGATGGCGATGCGCGCCTTGCGGTCGGCCATTTTACTGAGGATCGTTTCGGCGTGAACCGGATCGATCATGAGCGTGCCTTCCGTAATTTCCAGCACCAGCTTTTCGCCCGGCACGCCGGAGAAAGAAATTGCGTCATCAAGAACATCGAGGAATTTATCGTTTCGAAATTGCCTTGGACTAATATTAACAGAAATATAAAGTGGTCGCTTGGCAACTTCCTCAAACTGTTTTAACTGGACGCAAGCCGATTTCAAAGCCCAGGCGCCCAGCAAATTAATCAGGCCATTGGTTTCTGCAATTGGCACGAAACGGGCCGGCGGGACCATGCCCAAAGTAGGGTGTTTCCAGCGCATCAGGGTCTCGAAACCCTCGATCTCGCGCGTGCGGGCGTCCACGATAGGCTGGTAATACAGCAGGAATTCACCCTCGCGCACGGCCTGGAACATGGCCGCTTCCAGCGAAATATCGTGCTCCGGCGGGCCGCTGTGGCGCGGGCTGTAGACCACGCAGCGGGCCTTGCCGGTTTCCTTGGCGCGCGACATGGCGGCATCCGCCATCGCCACCAGGCGCACTTCGTCTTCGGCGTGCTGGGGATAGACGGCAACGCCGACCGACGCGCCCACATAAATCGTGTGCGAATCCACTTCGAACGAGGATTGCAGGGTGGCCAGCAGACGGCCCGTTACCAGTTTGATCTGCGCTTCGTTATAGGTGCCCGGCAGCACGGCGACGAATTCGTCGCCGCCGACGCGGGCCAGGGTATCGCTGTCGCGCAGGGTCTTGCGCAGGCGCTGGGCGGCCATGCGCAGCACGGCGTCGCCGACGGGGTGGCCGAGGCCATCGTTGACTTTCTTGAAACTGTCGAGGCCGATGGTGGCAACCGCGAAGCCCTGGCCGGAACGGCGCGCCTGGGCAATCGTCATGCGGATACGATCGGACAGCAGCAGGCGGTTCGGCAATTCGGTCAGCGCATCATGAGTCGCCATATGGCGCAGGCGCTCTTCGGTGGCGTGCTGGTTGGTCATGTCGCGGCCGACCACCAGGACTTCGTAAGCGCGCGCCGCGTTCGGATAAACGGAAAGCCGCAGCTCATACCAGATGTCGCGCTCGGGCGACTTGAAACGTACTTCCACGCGTACCGCGCCCTTGGCCAGGACTGACTCCGCCAGCGCCGATTTGATGGCTGCCTGGTCGAGTTCGGCGATCAGGGATAACAGGGGCTGGCCTTCGATTTCATTGCCACGGCCAAATTGGCTGACGCTACGGCGATTTGCAAACAGAACCTGGCCGAGCATATTAAGGCGAAAGACAATGTCACCAGCCTCTTCAAGCATGAAATCCATGTCCTGGCGAGGCGGTTGTAAAGGGACTGTCGGTGAGCTGGAAAGCATTGTTGCGCTCTATTCTTTCGCTGAGGTACATACCAGAAAGAAATGTAACACTGAACGCCCATTAATTACATGAAAAAAAACAATACATGACAATGTTTTGGGGAAATTTGTTGTCGCCAGTGGCAAATCTGCCTTTCAAAACTTTAACTAGTTACTTTAAGGAATTAATTTCACCGAGCAACTGCTTGCTTCGCAGTGACCATTGGTCTAGCCTTTAATGCAAGCGGACAAACCACAAGAGGGCGAGATGAACCGTTTTGATACCCATGAAGTATTCAACCAGGTCAGGCCTTTCGAAAACGTGAACCTGTTTACTTGCGACGTGGCGCTGCGCGAGGCGCTGGAGCGCGAGGGCGGCGGTTCTTCGATGGCGTCGCTGATGGAGCTTGGCGCGGATCTGGGCAGTTCGGATGTGCTCGATCTGGCCCGCCAGGCCAACGAGAATCCGCCCAAGCTGCGCAATTTCGACTCCGGTGGCCGCCGTATCGACGAACTGGAATTCCATCCATCCTGGCACAAGCTGATGGAAATGTTGATCGAAAACGGTGCTCACGCTTCGCCCTGGGAAGGCAAGCACCACGGCGCCCAGGTAGCGCGGGCCGCGCGCTACATCCTGTTCGGCCAGGTGGAAAACGGCTCGCAGTGCCCGGTGACGATGACTTATGCCTGCGTGCCGGCGCTGAAGCAGTCGCCCGCGCTGGCGGCACGCTGGCTGCCGAAAATCCTCTCGCGCGTGTACGACCCGCGCCCGCTGCCGATCGACCAGAAGCGGGGCGCCATCATCGGCATGGGTATGACGGAAAAGCAGGGCGGTTCGGACGTGCGCGCCAATACCACCGCGCGCCGAGCCGGTACCGCCGTCCGAAGCGCGCGACCTGTTTGGCGGCGATGGCGACCAGGTGTTCCGCATCACAGGCCACAAATTCTTCTTTTCGGCGCCCCAGTCCGATGCCCACCTTGTGCTGGCGCAGACGGAGGACGCGGGCAGCGCGGGTTTGTCCTGCTTCCTGATGCCGCGCTACCTGCCGGATGGGAGCCGTAACCAGATCCGCGTGCAGAGGTTGAAGGACAAGGTAGGCAACCGCTCCAACGCTTCGTCCGAAGTGGAATTCACGGGCGCCTACGGCTGGCTGCTCGGCCAGCAGGGCCGGGGCATTGCGACCATTCTCGAAATGGGCAACCACACGCGGCTCGATTGCGTGCTCGGCACGGCCGGCATCATGCGCAGTGCGCTGACCCATGCGCTGCACCACGCGCGGCGCCGCAGCGCCTTCGGCAAGCCGCTGGCGGAACAGCCCCTGATGCAGAACGTGCTGGCCGACCTGGCGCTGGAATCGGAGGCCGCCACCGTTTTCGCCATGCGCCTGGCGCGCTGCTTCGATCATATGAACAATCCGGCGGAAGCCATCCTGGCGCGCCTGCTCACGCCGGCCGGCAAATACTGGATCTGCAAGCGCGGCCCCGCCTTCGGCGCGGAAGCGATGGAGGTGATGGGCGGCAGCGGCTATGTCGAAGAGAGTGCGCTGGCGCGCCTGTACCGCGAGCTGCCGGTGAATTCCATCTGGGAGGGTTCGGGTAATGTGATGTGCCTGGACCTGCTGCGCGCGCTGGGCAAGTCGCCTCAGGCGCGCGAAGTGCTGGCGGCCGAACTGGCGCTGGGCGGCCATGGCAATCCGGACTACAGCCGCTATGTGGACAGCCTGCTCAATGAGCTCTCCAACGCCCACGGCGACGAATTCGGCGCCCGTGTGCTGGCCGAGCGCATGGTGCTGGCGGTCCAGGCGGCGCTGCTGCTGCGCCACGCGCCGGACTTCGTCAGCTCCGCCTTCGTGGCCACGCGCCTGGCGCGCGAGCCGGGCGGCGCATTCGGGCGCCTGCCTGCCGGCACGCAATGCGAGGCCATCCTGCAGCGCGCGCTGATCGAGAACGCATGACCCGCCTGCCGCCCGCCGATGCCAACCGGCGCGGCGAGCTGCTGCGCGTGGCGGCACGCCTGTTTCGCGAGAAGGGCTACGACGGCACGACCACGCGCGACATCGCCGACGCCGCGCACATGCGTCCGGGCAGCCCCTTCTACCACTTCAAGAGCAAGCAGGACTTGCTGGCCGCCGTGATGGAGGAAGGCTTGCTGGCCAGCCTGCCGGCGGCCGAGGAAATCGCCCGCGGTAGCGTGCCGCCGCGCGCCAAGTTCGAAGCGCTGGCCCAGGCCCACCTGGAGATGGTGCTGGGCGAAGGTCACGACTTCATTCCAGTGCTGCTCTACGAATGGCGCTGCCTGAGCCCCGAACTGAAGGAGCGGGTGAGGGCGCAGAAAGAGCGCTACGACGGCTTATGGCAGGTCGTGATCGCCGAGCTGGACGCGGCCGGCCTGCTGCGTACCGATGCCAGGACGGCGCGCCTGCTGCTGGTGGGTGCCCTCAACTACAGCGTGCAGTGGTACCAGCAGGGCGAGTACGGCTCCATCCGTGAACTGGCGCGCAAAGTGGGCGCCCTGTTTTTGCCGCCCGAACCATAGACAGCGCTTCCCCTTGGCTGGGATAATGCGGCATACCAACCGAATTCGTATAAAAAACACATGAAACAAGATCCGCGTTTCCCGAACCTCTTCATCACCGACCACCCGCTGATCCAGCACAAGCTGAGCCATATGCGCGACAAGGCCACGTCCACGCGCACCTTTCGGGAACTGCTGAAAGAAATCACCCTGCTGATGGGGTATGAAATCACCCGCGACCTGCCGCTGACCACGCGCCAGATCGAGACTCCGCTGATGACAATTGACGCGCCTGTCATTGCAGGCCGCAAGCTGGCCGTGGTGCCCATCCTGCGCGCCGGTATCGGCATGAGCGATGGCCTGCTGAACCTGGTGCCCTCCGCCCGCGTCGGCCACATCGGCGTGTTCCGCGACCCTGAAACCCACCAGCCGGTGGAATACCTGGTGCGTCTGCCGGACCTGGTCGACCGTACGTTCATCCTGTGCGACCCGATGGTGGCTACCGGCAATTCGGCCGTGCACGCGGTGGACGTGCTGAAGAAGCGCGGCGTCGGTGACGACCAGATCATCTTCCTGGCCCTGGTGGCGGCGCCGGAAGGCATCGAGGTGTTCCAGAAGTCCCATCCGGGCGTGAAGATGTACTGCGCCTCGCTGGACTCCCACCTGAACGACCACGCCTACATCATTCCGGGCCTGGGCGACGCGGGCGACCGCATCTTCGGTACCAAGTAAGACGATGGCCACCGGTCCTGTCGATCCCGCCTTCCAGGACCGGCTGCAGGCGCTGCGCGACAAGTACGCAGCCAGCATTCCCGAGCGCCTGCAGGCTGTCGCCGACGCGCTGGCGCTCTGCCGGGGCGCCATTGGCAGCGAGCAGCATATAGAACAGCTGCATCACGCCCTCCATTCCATCGCCGGTTCCGCCGGTTCCTTCGGCTTCAAACCACTTGGCGACGACGCGCGCCGGGTCGAACAGCAGGTTCGCGCCCTGATGGGAAAGGAGCGTAGTTGGGAGGGAATAGAGCAGGAAGTCGAGCAACTGTTGCAATTGTCATACAAACAATTCTCTTTGCGGCCGCACGGTTGATTTTTCTCAAACGCGGCCACAAAATATTGTCTATAGTGACACATATGACCCATTCGGGCACGAAAGACACGATTCGTATTTTTATTTTCACAGAATCGTGTTTTTGACGCCTAATTGGGTATAATGCGGGATCGTTTAGATTCAGTAGTAACAGCTGGGTTCAAACGATATCACGAGCGAAAGCTCTTTTAACTGTAATAGGAATTGTAATGGCAACTGGTATCGTAAAATGGTTCAATGACGCTAAGGGTTTCGGTTTTATCACCCCTGATGAAGGCGGCGAAGATCTGTTCGCGCACTTCTCGGCGATTCAATCGACCGGCTTCAAATCTCTGCAAGAGAACCAACGCGTATCCTTCGACGTCACCGCTGGTCCAAAAGGCAAGCAAGCATCGAACATCCAACCGCTGTAATACAGCTGGATCAAACGACAAAAAATCCTCGGCACCCGAGGATTTTTTTTCGCCCCTACATTTTGGGGCCAGGCACGAAATGCTACACGGCCTCATGTAACAGAACGTGCCTGACCCCATAGGCGCTGGGCGTAGGTGTGGCGCAGGAAGTCGACGAAGGCGCGGATGCGCAGGGGCAGGTGGCGGCGCTGGGCGAAGACGGCGTAGATGTCGTTGCCGGGCGCGCTGTATTCGTCGAGCACGGTGCGCAGGCGGCCGGCTTCGATGTCGCCGCCCACTTCCCACATCGAGCGCCAGGCCAGGCCTTTACCGGCCAGGACCCAGTCGTGCAGCACCGCGCCGTCGTTGCAGCTCATATTGCCGGACACCTTCAGCGTCACGTTCTTGTCGTTATCGCGGAAGGTCCAGCCGCGCTGGCTGCCTTCGCTGCTAATGGGCATGCAGTTGTGCCTGGTGAGATCGTCCAGCGTCTTCGGCACGCCGTAGCGCTTCAGGTAGGCCGGCGTGCCGACCACTACGCGCTGATTGTCCGCCAGCTTCACGCTGACCAGGTTGGAGTCCGACATCGATGCGATGCGGATCGCCACATCCACGCCCTCGCCAATGATGTCCACCACGCGGTCGTTGAGGTTCAGCGTGACCGATACTTCCCGATGCTCCGCCACAAAGGAGGGAATCAGCGGCGCCACATGCTGCCGTCCAAACCCCGCCGGCGCCGAGATCAGCAAGTGTCCTGTTGCGCGCGCGCTGCGTTCGGCCACCGCCGCCTCCGCGCTTTCCAGTTCGGAAAGAATGCGCTGACAGTCCTCAAGAAAAGCTGCGCCTTCATCAGTCAGAGCGAGCTTGCGCGTGGTACGCTGCAAGAGCTTCACGCCCAGCCGCTGCTCCAGCGCGTCCAGCCGGCGCCCGATAACGGCGGGCGCTATGCCCTCCGCACGCGCTGCTGCGGAGAGGCTGCCACGGTTCACTACTTCTACGAAAGTCGAAATCTGCCTGAACTGTCCCATAGGATCCCATCTATGACAAAAACGCACAGATGAAGTGCGTTTTTGTCTCGTTTGATTATGTTTTTAGTCAATATACTGGAAAAAACACACCTCAACTACAACGGAGAATACTATGAGCATCACTTTGCCAGCTGGTATGGAGATCAAGGGCGAAATCAAGCCGGGATATGAGCAGATCCTGACCCCGGAAGCCCTGGCCCTGGTGGCCAAACTGAGCCGCGCGTTCGAACCGCGCCGCCAGGAACTGCTGGCGATGCGCGTGGCCCGCGCCAAGCGCCTGGATGCCGGCGAGCGTCCGGACTTCCTCGCCGAAACGGCACACATCCGTAATGGCGACTGGACCATCGCACCGATCCCGAAAGCGCTGGAATGCCGCCGCGTGGAAATCACCGGCCCCGTTGAGCGCAAGATGGTCATCAACGCGCTGAACTCGGGCGCGGACGCCTACATGACCGACTTCGAGGATTCGAACACCCCGAACTGGAACAACCAGATCACCGGCCAGATCAACATGATCGACGCCGTGCGCAAGACCATCACGCTCGAGCAAAACGGCAAGTCGTACAAGCTGAACGAAAAGACCGCGACCCTGGTCGTGCGTCCGCGCGGCTGGCACCTGGATGAGAAACACGTGCTGGTGGACGGCAAGCGCATCTCCGGCGGCATCTTTGACTTCGCCCTGTTCATGGTCCACAACGCGAAAGAGCAGCTGGCGCGCGGCGCCGGTCCATACTTCTACCTGCCGAAGATGGAATCGCACCTGGAAGCGCGCCTGTGGAACGATATCTTCGTGATGACCCAGGACGAACTGGGCCTGCCGCAAGGCACGATCAAGGCCACGGTGCTGATCGAAACGATTCTCGCAGCCTTCGAAATGGATGAAATCCTGTACGAACTGCGCGAGCACAGCTCGGGCCTGAACGCCGGCCGCTGGGACTATATCTTCAGCTGCATCAAGAAGTTCAAGCTGGATAAGGACTTCTGCCTGGCCGACCGTCCGAAAGTTACGATGACGTCGCCCTTCATGCGTGCCTACGCGCTGCTGTTGCTGAAGACCTGCCACAAGCGCAATGCACCGGCGATCGGCGGCATGTCTGCACTGATCCCGATCAAGAACGATCCGGAGAAGAACGAAGTCGCCATGGGCGGCGTGCGCACCGACAAGGCGCGCGATGCGACCGATGGCTACGACGGCGGCTGGGTCGCGCACCCGGGCCTGGTCGACCTGGCCATGACCGAGTTCAAGAAAGTGCTGGGCGACGCGCCGAACCAAATTTCCAAGCAGCGTCCGGACGTGGACGTGAAGGGCGCCGATCTGCTGGATTTCAAGCCTGAAACTCCGATCACCGAAGCGGGCCTGCGCTACAACATCAACGTCGGCATCCATTACCTGGGCAGCTGGCTGGGCGGCAATGGCTGCGTGCCTATCCACAACCTGATGGAGGACGCCGCTACCGCCGAGATCTCGCGCTCGCAGGTGTGGCAGTGGATCCGTACGCCGAAGGGCGTGCTGGAAGATGGACGCAAGGTCACCGCCGAAATGGTGCGCGCGATGATTCCCGAAGAGCTGGCGAAGGTGAAGGAAGCGGCGCCGGATGGTTCGAGCCCGAACTACGGACGCGCGGCGCAGATTTTCGAGAAGATGTCGACGTCGGAAGCGTTCGAAGAATTCCTCACCTTGCCGCTGTACGAAGAGATTTAAAACCCACGGCCCAAACCTGGTGTCTGCCACATCGTGGCAGACACCTGTTTCATGCCGTGGGTTTTCGGCAGAAGCCGGCGGCGCTTTATCAAACGCGGCGCGTCGCGAGAGGTGGCTGATCGAGGAAGCGTTTGAGGCGCTCTTCGTCGATACGATGTCCGGCAATCCGCCGCATCAGATAATCGATGCGGTCCGCGCCCCAGAACAGTTCACCCTCATACTCAAACGTCGGCACGCCAAACACGCCCGCGGCCAGCGCGCGATCGGTCGCTGCAGCCAGCGCCTGTTTGACTTCAGGCGAACCGCATGCCGCCACCAGCGCCTCCCCATCCAGATCGCAGTCCGCAGCCACCGAACGCAGCACATCCACATTGGACACATCCCGTCCGCCCTCCCAGCATGCCGCGAACATCGCCACCACAAAGCGAATCCGCGCGCGACGATCGCCGATGGCCGTCGCCATGCGCAAACCGGGCAGGGGATTGAAGGGATGCCCCGGCGGACCCACAAACTCCAGCCCCTTGGCATCCGCCAGCCGCATCACATCACGGAAAGTCTGTTCGCGCTTGGACGGAATCTCGGCCGGACCTTTCTGCCCATTTGCATTGAGCATGGCTGCAAATAGCACCGGTTCCATCTCCACCACCACGCCAACCGACTCGATGCGCTCGATCTGCCTGGTGGCCAGCCACGCGAAAGGGCTGATCGGATCGAAGTAAAAGCGGACGACTTTGCTCTGCATAGGACTCCCGTTCAGAAGTTATTCTTCCACTGCCTCAAAGCTGCAAACACTGCCAGCGGCGATGCGTTGGGCGCCACTCTTCCCTCAGCCGCCAGCAGTTCGCCGATGGCCGGCTCCCAGCTGCGCAGGAAAGGATTGGTGGCGCGTTCCAGGCCGATCGTGCTCGGCACCGTCGGCATGCCGCGTTCGCGCTTGGACGATTCATCGTGCCAGCGCTGCTGCAGGAACTCGTTGCCCGGCTCCACCGTCAGTGCAAAGCGCAAGTTCGACAGCGTATACTCGTGCGCGCAGAACACCTTGGTTTCAGCCGGCAGTGCGGCCAGTTTGCCGAGCGAGGAAGTCATTTGCTCCGGCGTGCCTTCGAACAAGCGTCCGCAGCCGCCCGCAAACAGCGTATCGCCACAGAAGACCCAGGGCTCGGCGCCATCGCGCACATAGGCGATATGGCCGCGCGTATGGCCCGGTACATCCAGCACGCGCAGCTCCAGATCCAGCCCGGGCACCTTCAAATGGTCGCCTTCAGCAAGCGGATCGGTGACGGCAGCGATGGCGTCATTTTCAGGTCCGAATACGGGAACCTCGTAATGCTGCAATAATTGGGGCACGCCGCCGATGTGGTCAGCATGGTGGTGGGTGAGTAGAATGGCGGTAAGTACCAGTCCGTGATCATTCAGTGCGGCAAGTATTGGCGCCGCATCACCGGGGTCGACGGCCACGGCGTGTTTTCCGTCGTGGATCAGCCACAGATAATTGTCTTGGAAAGCGGGAACGGTGAGAACGGAAACTGGATTGGTCATTGGCTCAAAGGGATCGCATGGATAGCGCCGCATCCGAAAAATCCATTATAGCGCTGGACAACTGGTTGCAAACGCCGCCGGGTGCTTACGTGCGTGCCTGGGAACAAGTGTGCCTGGATTCGCTGGTGGCCGATATCTTCGGTTTCAACGCCGTGCAGATCGGCATGCCCCAGATCGACGCGCTGGCCGCCAACCGCATGCCCAATAAATGGCTGGCCGATACGCGCCTGCGCCTGCATGGCGAGTCCCAGCGTCCCGTGGCCGTGACCTTTGACCACGCTGAGTTGCCGTTCGCCACGCAGAGCCTGGACCTGGTCGTCATGCCTCATGTACTGGAATTCGCGCCCGACCCGCACCAGTTGCTGCGCGAAGTGGAGCGTGTGCTGATGCCTGAGGGCCAGCTGATCATCGTCGGCTTCAATCCAGCCAGCCTGTGGGGCATGCGCCAGGTGACGGCGCGCATCGCCGGCGCCCACTACCTGCCGGGCGCCGGAGAGTTCATCTCTATGCCGCGCGTCAAGGACTGGTTAAAATTGCTGAATATGGGCGTGAGCGAGAGCCATTTCGGCTGCTACGCGCCCGCTGCCCGTACTGAACGCTGGCTGCAGCGCTTTGCCTTCATGGATCGCGCCGGTCCGCGCTACTGGCCGTTCTTTGGGGCGGTGTATATGGTGCAGGCAATCAAGCGGGTCAAGGGCATGCGCCTGATCGGCCCGGCGAAATCACGTAAATCGGCGAAGGCACCGATGGCGGTGCCGGCCACAAACAAACACAGAGAACGGTTGGATGGACAAGGTTGAGATTTTTACCGACGGCGCGTGCAAGGGGAATCCCGGCGTCGGCGGATGGGGCGCCCTCATGGTTGCGGGCGAAGCGAAGAAGGAAATGTATGGCGGAGAGCTGAACACCACCAATAACCGCATGGAGCTGACGGCAGTGATCGAATCGCTGAAGGCGCTGAAGCGCCCCTGCGAAGTGGTACTGCACACGGACAGCCAGTACGTCCAGAAGGGCATCAGCGAGTGGATTCACGGCTGGAAATCGCGCGGCTGGAAAACGTCGACCAAGGAACCGGTGAAGAATGCCGACCTGTGGCAGGCGCTGGACCAGGCGCAGTCCGTGCACAAGGTGGACTGGCGCTGGGTGCGCGGCCACAACGGCCACCCCGGTAACGAACGCGCCGACCAGCTGGCGAACCTGGGCGTGGAATCAGTACGCCGCAAGTGAGCTGCTATACTTCGCCCCGCCTCGACCAATAACGAAAAACCATGCGTCAAATCGTCCTCGATACTGAAACTACCGGCATCAATCCCAAGCAGGGCAACCGCATTATCGAAATCGGCTGCGTG
This sequence comes from Pseudoduganella sp. UC29_106, assembly GCF_044055365.1. Classification (NCBI taxonomy): domain Bacteria; kingdom Pseudomonadati; phylum Pseudomonadota; class Betaproteobacteria; order Burkholderiales; family Oxalobacteraceae; genus Pseudoduganella; species Pseudoduganella sp. UC29_106. The sequence continues at coordinate 2,996,377 of NZ_CP171977.1, forward strand.
GAGTTGTTCAACCGCACGCTGACAGGCAATAACTTCCACCGCTACATCAATCCGGATCGCGATTCGGAAGAGGGCGCACTGGCGGTGCACGGCCTGACCACCGAGTTCCTGAGCGACAAGCCGCGCTTCCACGAAATCGTCGAAGAGCTGCGCGAATACATTCGGGATGCGGAAGTGATCATCCATAACGCACCGTTCGACCTGGGCTTCCTGAATCACGAATTTTCGATGCTGAAGCTGCCGTCCTTCGACGATCACATTGGCGGCGTGATCGATACGCTGGTGCAAGCGAAAGGAAATGCGTCCCGGCAAGCGCAACTCGCTGGACGCGCTGTGCGACCACTTCGGCATCTCCAACGCCCACCGCAAACTCCACGGCGCATTGCTTGACGCTGAGCTGCTGGCCGACGTCTACCTGGCCATGACCCGCGGCCAGAATTCGCTGGGCATGGAAATCGTGGCCGAGGCGGCCGGCGGCGGCATCCAGCTCGAGCAGGTGGCGCTGGGCGAGATCATCGTCGTGCGCGCGTCTGACGATGAACTGGCCGCGCACGACGACCTGCTGAACGGCCTGGACAAGGCCGTGAAGGGCACTTGCGTCTGGCGCACGCCCGACGCTTGACGTTCCCCGCAGCATTGCCTATAATGCTGCTTCTTCGGGAGGTTAGCTCAGGGGTAGAGCACTGCATTCACACTGCAGGGGTCGCAAGTTCGAAACTTGCACTTCCCACCAGAATTCAGTAGTAAAAACAAGGGCTTGCGATATTCGCAGGCCCTTTGTGTTTTCAGGTGCGGAAAAAGTACGGAAAGTCGTTTTAACGCCACATTTCGCGCGCTAACAGGAAAGTCTGTACAGGTTCATAGCCCATCTAGAGGGGGGCTCGAACCCACGACAACAGGAATCACAATCCTGAACGCTAATTTTTACGCGTTGCAACCATCAGATACGATACGAATGCTGAGCATGCAACGAGCATGAACTTAGCATCTTCATAGGTGATATCTGACTCATCCGACAATGCGTGCCGAATTCCGGATTCATCGTTTGTGTAGCCGTAGAGTTGCGAGAATGCTCCTGACATTGCTGGATGGAGGTTTTTCACGCGCTTTAGGGCTGCCCCAAGGGTAGCGGAAGGGCTATTGGTGACAATCCGACACGCCGCCTCTACTGCGGAGATTGACTCCTTGACTGAATTTCGGTAGTCGGGTTGTTCTTTATTGCTGAGCATCCGAAGTGCAGTCTCTATATGCGCGCGTGATGAGGCGTCGGCGGCTTCTAAGGCCTCTTCGATTGAATTAATTTCCGTCTTATCGGTTATCTCAACTATTTGGTCACTTACGAAGCGGTATGCGGCATTTTGCTTCTCTAGAACTTCGTTAATCCATCGTCTCGAACTTTCGTCAAATAGGTAGCCTTGGTCTGAGGCAAGTGCTTCTAAGAAATCATATACCTCGTACCAGTCACAACCAAAAAAATGGTCTTTGAGAAATTCATAGGCGCCGTCTTGTCCATGGAAGTCAGGTAGTTCGTCCAAATCTTTGTTAAAGTGGTCAAACCAAAGACGCTGCAAGAGCCCGTCGATTCTTGAGGACAGATCATATGCCTGGTAACGGTTGTAGCGATCCCAGATCCTTACCTTCAGGATGTTCCACAGCTGAGTTCGGAGTCCATGGTCGACCGATTCTCGCTGGAACGCACTTTGTACCGCTGAGTAACCATACCGTTCGGAAAATTTCACGCCGTATCTCCTGACGAAAAGCAATAATATTTCGTCAGTGTAATCACTGTTGAGACGCGTGGAAAGGCCACAAATCCCAGTTCCGTAACTCGAATGGATGAGGCGCTATTTACAAGGGCTAGTTTGACGCTAAAACTGCCCTCCTGCGGAACTAAGATTAATGTAAGTTATTGATTTCGCGACATATGGCGATGGACTTGAAAACTGCCGACCCAAGCACACGAAGGCTTAATTCTTTTCCTTTTGCTTCTCAGCCCAAGCAATTACCTCGATTGCCTTGTAAAGCGGCTGTGCCCGCCCAGTCGTTGTCGGTAAGCGGATGGCCTTCGGAAAAGACGGCAAACAGGCCATGCGTTCGCGAACAACCTTGGGATCGCGTTTCAAGTAGGCCGCAATCATCGCCATATCCCATAAGTCAATTTCGAGAGAGATTCTTGGGGTAGATCTTTTCGAGATCGCCAGCGCCAGCTTATCGATGAGGTCCAATTCCACCGCATCCGGTTGAGTGGCTACGCGCTTTGCAAGGTTATTCGCTTGGGCCTGAAGCTCAAGAGCGTGCAAAATCTCCGCCTGCCGGACCGTGTCGAGGTCTCGGAAGGCGGCAAGGAGTCGCGCCTCCTCAGTATTGCGAGCGTCGCCCATCGAATCACCATCAGTAATCACACCTTGCTGCAAACTTCAGTTTAGACCGCGTTACCGCTGAAATGGCATGCCTTTGATGCACATCAAACTGCCGCCGGATTGTTGAGCAAGGTCAATACGGCTGCTGCACACTAGTGGTGGTTCTGAGGACTTTGGCCCGCTGCGCGCGGGCGTTTTTTCAACTAGTCGTCGCTAGCTGGCGGCGCAATTTTGCGCTCTTTCACGCATCGCCGCTTTGGCGGCACCACACGGCCAATTCGCCGCCAGGCGCTTCGTGATTAGTAAGGTCTGCCTCTTGGCGCGGCGGTCCATGGTCCTGAAGGCTTCCAACAAGCGTCGTTCAGCGGGCTTGAGTTCGGTAGTCATGATGCGTCTCCCAATGCGGTTGGCGTGTGGTGCGATTTATTCGTGACCAGGCGCAGCCGGGGTGGCCGGTCGCACGGGAACTCACGAGCCAGATCCTCCATGTGATCGAGTATGTAATGACGGCTCTCTTGGTCCATGAGCCGATAGGCGGCTAAGGCCCTTGCCTCGGAAGGTGTGAGGGCGGCATTCATAATGTGCCTCCCCGGATAAGGCGCAGCAAGGGCGGCGGAGGCGGCGCTGGCCAATTTCGAGCCTGCCTCAACACGAATCTCATAGATTCATCCTTTGCTCGACTATCCATTGCTCGATACGCGGCGAGCACACGGGCTTCTGAGGGCGTGAGTTCTATCACCATTGCACCCTCCTGCTTTCTACGTTCCGTGCCTTATACGCTGCAAAGTCGATGACGTTACCCGCGCGGGTTGCCTGCTGCTGAATCTCGAGTGACGGCAATCCGCCCTGGTCCCCATACTTTCGCGCATGCCTTAGCAGTGCTTCGTTAAAGCGTCTGGTCGCCTCCGTTTTGTCTACGTAGATGCGGAGCGAGCATATGCCCTTGCGAAGGAGATGGATATGTTTTTCGCCGGCAGCCTTCCTGCGCGGGCCGCCGTAGCGCCCGTCTCGCGGAGTGGGGTCGTCCGCAAAAAAAACCACTGACCTAGCCGGCAGTCCAGGTGTAGTGCCCGGCATTTCTTCGGGCTTTACCAAGCCTGCAGCCAGCAAGGCCGACACATGCCCTATGTAGCTATCGGCATCGAGGCCCTTGTGTAACTGTACGCCGGGGGCGAAGTCTTCCTTATCGTCCAAGGGGCTCATGATGTACCTCCCGACACTGACGGACATGCGCTCGCTTTAGGCGGGATCGGAAGTACTTTCCCCCATCGCCGTTCTTCGCCTGGCAACGGCTTGTTGACGGCCTTCATCAGCTGCCGCGCGGCGGCCACATGGCCCTTGCGATGCAAGTACGAGAGAAATTCGGCTTCGCCTTCAGTAACCCACAAGTTAGGCCGGCTACCGGGCTTGTGCCATTCCGGCTGCCAGTACCATTCCCCTTTCGAGATTGCCAGAAGACGTAGCGCTGACTTTTCGTGCCCATGCTGGTAGAAGTACGAGAAAAATTCCGCGTCGGCAGTGGACATCTCCAATAGGAAGCGTTCACCATGTTTTGCTGCGGCAGTTGCTTCTTTTGCCGCACGTACCTGGGAGATTTGAATTACAGCGCCGGTGGTCATGGTGCGCCTCCGGTTTCAAGGTGCGGCGTCGCCACTCGATTCCCGTTGATTGCGGCCAAGCGGACGGTCCGAATAGCCGTATCTTTGTAACGCGCGCCAGAAGCAGCATAGGGATTGGGTGCAGATTCATCTTCCTTACCTTCCCTTGCTAGCCAGAAGTCCATGCCTTCACGCGGTGGAATGCCCATTTCGGTGATTTTGAACGGTATCTCAGGAAGTTTGTCATTTGCCAGAATCGCCACGAGTGCCCAGCGCGCCATCATGTCGAAGAAGCCGTCAGAGTGGCCGTAATCGCCATATTTGGTACACGCCTCCCTAGCCGCGTATTTCATTGTCCTGTAGGCCATCTCCGGCTTGACACGTGCGAGTTGAGCTACCTCGTCAAACCAGGTTTCTCCGATGCCGTAGTGTTCATGCCAGCTATTTTCACGATTCGGCATGAACCAGCTCAACATAACGCCTTTTGCATCACGCTTGGTAAATGAGAGGTCGTCGAATTTCCGGATACGGCGTGGCTTCGGGGTTGCGGGCTTCATTGCACACCTCCGCGCGCCATGCGGATAGCCACCGGGTGGCGGGGAATACTGCTGCCGACCGATTCCAGGACGGACAGGTAAAGCCGTTTCTGGTTTTCGTTCAGTTTGCGGAACAGCTTAAGCAGACGCGCTTCTAAGGCGCCGAGGACAGATACCGGATGATCGGGTGGTGGCGGGTAATGCTTAGACATGATGACCTCCGTGTGTGAAGGCCGCAGTCTCGTCGCCAAACGAGGGGGAGCGGCAGGTAGCAGGGTTGGCGAACCAGCACACACGGCAACTGGCATACCCGAAGGTATCCCCGCTACTGCCGCTCATGGACAGCGTAGCATGGACGAAAAAATACCGCCTGTTGGCGGTCGTCCGCCGTATGTATTCGGATCGCCAAATCCGATCGCGTCTTTGTCCGCGACACCTTCAGACTAGCTCATCTTGACGGGTTTACAAGGTCTTTTTTTCGTCCGTTGCCATGGTAGCAGGATCGGCTTGGCCACTTGGTTTTTGCGGAAAAATGCCAATTTGCGGAAAAAAGCAAATGCTTGGCTGTAGCTAATGATGAGCGGGAAACCCGCGTGGGTACTGGTGCCCCGAGCCGGAATCGAACCGGAACGGCGATGCGCACAACGGACAAAAAAACCGTTGTGCATAAAATCGTGGGTCTTAAGTTGCCTTACTGCTGAGTTAGGCGCACACTGACTTTTCCCTTACCGGGAAAACGAAAAGGAGGTGCCTGTTGGCCAAATTTTTGAATTCCCTCACCCTTCGCACCAGCTGACACTGGTGAGCGCCTAGCCTACGGGTACTTCGGGAAAAACATCAAATTGGCGACTTGACATCGTGAGTAGGACTTTAGCCGCGATGAGGAGGAGCCTACCAAGCGGCGTGTCAGCAATGCATGGTGCAAAGGCTGGATAGCTGGAGCATAAGATGGAAGGCGGTAGGCTAGGCCTGCCACAGATTGGAACCCATCAGCCGACTGGCCTGGACAATCCGATCTGCGAACGACGAAAGGGGCCGCCTTCATTCCCACTCACCTAATGACCATAGATATTCATCAGAACGTGCGGAAGTAGGATCGGTTATCCCGCCTTGCCCGCAGACATTCGAAACTTAAGTCCAAGGAGGCAATATATGTCCCGTCCAGGTCGCGTGCATAGAACAATCGAGGTTGATGCATACATTATTGAATGTCTCACCACTAATGCGAGTGGCGGAGGACATGGCGGACGATTTACCATTCGAGCCAAGGGAGCGCCAATCGATCAGGTCATTCACTCTCAAAATTCGAAGGAAACCAATTTCGATGATGAGCGAGATGCATTGGCTTGGGCTGAGCGGGCTGGCCGTGCGTGGCTGGAGTCTTATATGTCCACTAGCTCTAATCAATAACTCAGGTCTTGACTATCCGGCGCTGCCTCGGCGGAGGTGGGCCAGAATTTATCACTTAGCGGTCACAGCGTGCTAAGGTTATTCCGCAAAAGTTGCTTCCAACTCAAATCTCTTTTTGGAGGGCAGAAAATGAACCAGACCTTGCCACTGTTGATTCTCTTCCTCTTGACCGCGTGCGCTGGGAAGGTAGACTACGTTCGTCCTTCAGTCCAGCTGGGCTCTGCGAACAATTCCAAGATCATCGACAAGCCGCGAGACGTAGTCTGGAGCAGTAGCGTTCCAGAACTGGGAAAGCAATTCTTCGTCATCAATAATCTTGACAAGGCATCTGGCCTTATCAATGTTAGTTATAGCGGGAATCCCGAGAAATACATAGACTGCGGCCGTGTGACTTCATATGTCAAAAATGCCCGCGGTGAGCGAACCTATGATTTTGCGGGGGCCAGTGCGCACCAACAATATGAAGTTATGAATGGGAATGGCTTGTTTTACATAAGTCGCCGTCTCTCACTTGAGGGGCGCGTTAATCTCATCTTCGAAGAAGTAACGACAAACCAAACAAGGGTTACCGCAAGTACTCGCTACGTGGTCCAACGGCAAATTACTGCGACGGCCGCGGCGAACAATATCCCTCAATCTGGATCGGACAGCATTTCATTCAATTCGGGAAATTCTAGTGCGTTCCCTTCAAATCGAAATGGCCAAGCCACAGAGTGTGCGGCTACAGGTGTGTTGGAACGTGAAATTCTCTCTGTAATAAAATGACGAACAACGTTTCATTTAAGTAGCGATTTCGGTTACCAAATGGTTCTATTCGGAAAATTCGACTCCACCCACGGTATCGGTCTGCGCGCTCAGTTGTTGCGCGTTCCATGCCGTGGGACGAATGGGATGATTGGCTCGGGTGCGAAGATCCTGAGTTCGCGCGCACGTTCCTGCGACACTACCCGGCGGAACTGATGCGGTCGTGGGAGTATCCAATGCCGCCACGGAAGAAGGTTAGAGGTAACACCATGAACGACGATCGTCAGCGCAGCATCTATGAAGAAAAACACAATGACTTCGGCCTGCCTATGCCTTTCGTATTACCTGTGCTTATTTTCATCTTCGCTTGGGTGATCTTGTCTGCAATTGCGCCGTTGTACGCGCTCTGGCATTGGCTGGCCTCCTGACGTTAACCTTCCATGGAATGGTATTCTGAGGTACCACGCAGAGGAGCAAAAATGGAAGCTCAAAATATTGACGCGACGGCTGTAGGATTCTGGCCGATACCGGATGGAACACTTGTCAATGTGGCCTACGATGCCGGAGGCGGAGCAGCATCGACGGTTTCAGCAACATTTAGAGTGTGGGATCAGCAGGTAGGTTATTTGGTCCTTCAAGTGTCCGGCAAGCCCTTTTATATTCCGCTTAGCCGGATATACCATATCGCCGCGCGCTAAAGTTTCTCGGCCTCGTCACTGATCGCATCGTGACGCGGCTCTTGTCGGCGCACTGCCCGGCGACACGGTGCTAATCATCATCTTCCGGCACATGCGAGCAAAGCGGCGTTATGGCCTTGTGCATGTACGGCAGCAGGGCGATAGCAGCCTGAATGCGCGCCTCGCTCATGGTCGGGTCCGGGTCGTTCACGAACCGCATCAAGAACTCGAGCGGCGTCAATTCTGGTGGTGGCGGGACTACTTTCAGCTTCGTTGCCATGATTTCCCTTTCACTTGGAATGAACTAGCTTTGGTGGCGGAGACCGGTGCCGAGCGAATCGACCGCCGGTTAGCGCCTTTTCTGTCGCGATCGCGGCCGCGGCCTTCTTGCCAATATCTGTTACTGCGCTGGTGGTGAGTTTCGTCAACCGCGTCATGTCTGCTGCAGCGCGGTTCCTGATGGTCAGCCAGGGTGAAGGCATCTGATATCCAGACGGAGCGGTTACCACTTCACCTTCGGCCCGGAGCATTGCATCCGCGTTGACCTGGCGCGCGTAGCAAAGGCAGTAGTCCACGGCGTGATCTACGCCGAGAATAACTACGGCATCTTGCCAAACCTTCAGCGCCAGCAGTTCGCGATACTTCGCTTTCGCGACAGGGTTGTCTTTCAATGGCTTCGGGATGCTAATCGCTTTCTTCTTCTGCAAGATACCCCCCCTCAAAAAGGCAAATTTTTCTGCGCGTGGGGCAGAGTGCGGTGTCCAAGATGCTTCGATCTGGGATTTCCGACTACCCCCCCCGGGTCTGTATCTCGTCCGGCGCGCTCGCTGGCCTCGGCCGCGGTCTTCGTGGCGTGACACGGTTTGCAAAGCGACTGGAGGTTTGTTTCATCATCGGCGCCGCCTTTCCAGAGCGGGATGATGTGGTCGACCTCTTCGACCACTGCGGTTATGCCCGAGGCCTCGCATATCACGCACAGTGGATGATCTCGCTTCCAGCGCTCGTTGCGCTCGACACCAGCGCGGCCGCGGAGCCTGGGCGTTGCCGGCGTGCTGGGTATGGATGCAATGCGGCTGGTCCCAAGAGTTATTAGCCGCGGCTTGAGTGTGGTCAGCTTCATTGGCTAACACATCGTGAAGACTTGCGGACGACGCTGCGGAATAACGGCACTGTTCGCCGTCAATACGTCCAGAATGCACTCGCCACCGTTGTTGCCGCTGCCCGCTGCCGAGGCCGCGACGGTAACGCCTGATTGAACAGACGTCACGCCTTTACAGGACGATCGAGAGCTGGCAGCAGCAGCGCCTCCGCCGTTACTCTTGGACGTAATATTCGTGAACCCGGATGGATCTGCCGGAATGGCTGAAGATGAAGCCAGTACACCATTTGAGAACAGAATCAGATCATCCGATTGCGACGTATTAAGCGTGAAGCTTGGAGTTGCCGCGCCGTTGTACGACTGCTTCTGTGGCAGCCCGGCGTTGCTGTCCCATGGTGCGGCTGTGTTGCAACCGTGAACACCGTAAGCAAGGAACGTCGCATCGTCAAACGTTCCTGTGTAGTTGACGGTGAATGTCACCGACGATAGCGCCGAAGGTGCCAGGGCCCACCACACCTCCAGGTTACCGTGCGATGAACCGTTGGACCGGCAGCGCAAGGCAAACGTCAGGCCGCCGCCTGTGACGGATGTCACGGTGGGCGCTGCAGAGCCGGGGTTCTCGCAATAGGCAACGATGATGATAATGTCGTTCGTCTGCGTCGTCGTTAGGGTGACGGTGCCCGAACTTGCTGTGCTCCTTTGGTCGCCGACGCTTCCATCGATAGTTGGTGCTGCCATATCAGAACCCCTTCAACATAAACAGAGTGCGGTATTTAGGTGCCATGCAGTAGTGGCGCGGCTTTATGACAACACGCTCGGAGCGCAAAATTGCGCCGCCTTGTGGATCGATTTCGTATCTACGCACTCCAGTCTCATCCTTTCAGTGTGTGTTGATTTAGGCGCTTTAGATAACGACTCGGCCTCATGATATGCTTTCCTTTTGGCAAGGATTGGCATGAAATCCAAATATCTCAAATGGGCTGTTATTGCTGTCTTTGTGCTTGCGATACTCTTGGTCACTCACCAGTTGCTGGCAGCACGCGCTACCGCGCAAAAGGCACCGCCTCATGGAGCCGGTGATTGGGCGACTTGGTTTGGAGCTGTGGGCACTATTGCTGCAGCGGGTGTTGCGCTCTGGATTGCTGGTCAGCAGGAGCGGACGCGGCGCAAGATCGAACTTACGCAAGCCAACATCGTTGCAGCGCGCCTGGTCCATAAACTTGGAATGGCTCGCGCGCACGTCCAATCCTTTGCTGCCAGGTTCGCCTTTCATGAGTCGGGCACGCCATATTTGAACCCATACGCGGAGGCAAAACCATTTCTTGAATCCCCTCCGCTCATTGTCGATCACGCTGACCTTGTAGCGCTCGCCGGGCTTGGTGGAAACTACGCCGCCCAACTCGCCTATGTAATAGGCATGCTTGATGACTTCAAGGTAGTAGTCAGACGAAATGAAGGAAACATTGATTATTGGACTGCGAGGCCATTGCCGCCGGAAATAGCTGAACGATGGGAAGCTGGCGCAAGAGATATCGCCGACAGGATTGCTGTGATCTTGCGGGCATGCGAAGCGGCCGCAACAATTCACGCGCCAGAACCGACTCAGGAAGAATTGTATGGGCCCGGCTATGGCGATCACGACGTATGAGTTGATATCGAGCCTCATGCTGAATCCTTAGTGCTTCGTGTGGGGCGCGTAGTCGCTTAGTGCGGCGATGTACGGTGTACAGTCTTCGTTGATGTGAGATTCAATCCGGACGCTCTGCGGTTTCATCTCCTCGATGAATTCGACAATGCGTTCCATCGTCAGGAAATTGACTGCGAGAGCGTCAGCGCCAGCACGATATAAAATCACCAGCGCTACCGCTTCGGGATGGATCTGATAAAGCCGCTCCGTTGCGCGCTTCGGCGTGAGAACAAGCATGTCTTCGAGTTCCAGCATTTGTACTCCTTGAATAGGTGCCCGTCGCGGAGCCAATCCAAACCCCCACGGGCGCTGCCGGCGTCTCGGCAGGTACTACCTCCCCCCGGCGTAGGGAACTCACATATCTTTCGTCATATACGTATGTCGTGGATTGCCGAGATGGGCCTTCTGACCATCTAGAGAGTGGAGTCGTTTCTCCAACTCGGCCACGCGCACTTCCAGGGCCTCGGTACGCTTGATCGCAAGCTTATGGACCTGTTCCATCACCCCCTTACAACATCCAAAAACGACATCCGCGACGAATTTTTGATCTTCTGGACTCATAGTGTCCTCCTCAGTAGCTCACGCCGGTCAGTAGGGCGATGAATGGGCGACGCAACTGCCAGTTCGTCCACAGCGTGCCGCGGAAGGCGGCGCAACTGACTTGGAAAAGGCTGACCATGTTCGCCGCGGCGCCAGTGACGCTGTTGTTGGTTGGGTTGTCCAGCATTTCCAGGGAGCCTTGTCGAAAGACTTCCACTTGGGCTGCACCTTCGTCGACGATTGCGACCTGTGATTGGTCCAGCAGGACGATATGCGCGAGAGCAGGACTGCCAGGCTCAGGCAAGTTGGCGCTCACGATAACGGGCAGGCCCTTTAAGATGCCGCCGAGTACGGTGACCTGCGGATAGGCTAAGCCGCCATTAGGATCGCGCAGCGTGCTGAGTGCAATCGCAGTTTCGGGGCGGAGTATCCACACTGAGTTGAGCATGTCGGAGCCGGCCGACACAACCATCTGCATCATGTTCGTCAAGTCTGCGTCAATCTGAGCGAAGGTGGCGCCGGTCGAGGCGAAGGACGGAGCGCCGTGTGTAACGGCCGCCGGTCTTTCGTTTGCCACGCCCGCGTTTGCCGGATCCAAAAATGCCTTATCCATCGCTTCGGCGCATGCCGCCGCCAGGTCATCGGACAGAATGGAATCTGCAGCCGGTGAACTCGATTCAAGCAACTCGTTGCCAAATACGCCGATGCCAGACACCTTCAATTCGGCCAGGACACCGCCGGTGAGTTCGAGCTTGCTGACTCGAATAGGTTGACCCTGTCCCACAAAAGCAGCCGACGACTTGCCCTGATTGTTAAGGATTCGAACGAGGGGCGGAACCTTGCGAGCGGCAGTCAGTCGACCGACAACGGTGCGTGCACGCACTGCAGCGCTAAAGTCTGCGGCTGTTGCAGTGACGGCATAGTCTGCGGTACTCATTGCCGTAGCGATGGATTTGCAGTCGGCGGCGATCAAGGATGCTTCGGCCCAGTTTTGAGCCATCGCGTAATGTGCCGCAGTTTCCACCGCACCCTTAGCGGCATACATGGTTCGGATGAATTTTGCCGTGACGTTGCGTTGAACTTTGCTCATTGCTGCTTGTCCTCATGGTTGGCTGACGATTCAATTGTCGTCGACCCTTCAATATTTTTCTGTCCTCGCGAGGAGAGGGAATTCAAGCGCTGCCAAACCCTTTGCTCGCATTGCGTACTCCCCGCAATCGCTGAAACCTTCAGGTGGTCGCGACATAAGCTGGTCTTTTCCTTTGACGAGAGCCAGGAGCCTATGGCGAAGGCTAGGAACTTCTCAAACGCCTTATCGCGCGGAAGGTCATGATTTACAGCGTGCGCCCATTCGCCCAGCGCCAGCACTCGGTCTTCTCGATCAAGTACGTCAAACTCTTTGCGTACTGGCCCGGTGCACCGATTGAAAATGTCGTGTAGTAAGTTCATCGTGTCCTTTCGACGCGTGGTGACGCGTCACTCTCGCGTGCTCGCGATTGATCGCGAATGTTCTCGATCGCTTCCCGAATGCTTCCCGCGTTCACTTGCGTTCGAGTGCGTTCGTGGTGTTGCAGTCCGCTGTTGCAGGTGCCGTTACAGGTGCGTTGCAGCTCACAGCAGCGCCCGGCCTGGAGCGCAAAATTGCGCCACCAGAATTTATGGCCTTGCGCAGCGCATCTACAGATTCCGTAGCAGATGCGTGTACGTTTCCTGTACACCTTGTACAAGATCCGTACAGGTAACGACTGGGTAACGCGCTGAGCGTTAGCCACCCTTGCAAGGGGCTTCGAAGGGGCTTCGATGTCCACAATCTGTCCGCGAACTGTCCCGATGCTGTCCCCAGGGACAACCGCAGGACAGCGAAAGCCTTTGCGGAAGCCTTACCCGAAGGCTTAGCGGAACCCTTTCGAAACCCTTCGCGAATGCTTTCAGGCTGTCCCGATTTGGGCCTTGTCCTGTTTCGGGACAGGTGTCCTGATTCGGGACTATCGAATCTTGCCGAGGCCACTGTTTCAGGGCTCTCAACATCGTTGCCTTCTACTGCTCTAAACCTTCACGCGTAGATGGCGCATATACAGGGTTACCGTGTGGCGGACATCGGGAATTGCCGAAAAAACCCTCTACTGTTCCGTCTGACGGTACTATGGGCACTTGTTGATGTCCGCCACACGGAACAGTAGGGGCGTTTGATGTCCGTCACACGGACGTCGCCTTGATGACCGTCTTACGGACATCAACCGGCGGACCGACCAATAGATACTCATTAAGTCGGAAAGCCTTTTCAGTGCCTGGATCAAATCCATCGCAACGATCCAACGGCAACCATGTCGCAGCGTATTGGCTCGCCTTCTTTGGTTTGTGGCCTTGTGCAGTCAGGAACAAAAGCCCAGCGTCCACAAGCTCTTTCTTTGCTCTCTGTGTCACGTCGCGTGAATTCCATCCGAGTTCTGCCAAGTAGTTCACTGAAGCTCGCAGGTCGCCGTTGTTGTGGCCGGTGAATTGAATGACGATGTCCCAAAGGAGGCACTTTGCGGCGAGCGACAGTCGTCGATAGGCATGCGACTTCAATACTTGCCGGGGGATGGCGACAAAGTGTCCGTGTAGCCTTCCGCCCTTGCCTTTCTTCGCTGCCGGATCGTGTCCCACGCGCTGGCCTCATTTCGCTTTGCGCCAGGCGCGAACGATTTTGCGGTCCGCCGCGGTCAGTGAATATTCGCCGGCTAGTACTTCATCACCGTAACGATTGCGCACACGGACCATGCGGCACGGTATTTCCAGACTACGGCGCCGAAGGCACTTGATGTCACTTGGCGCATGTGTTGAGCCAACACCAATCTGCAGGGCCATAGTGGATTGAGGTGCCGGCCAAAGCATTTCGATAATTAGCAAATGGCGCTGGCTCTTTGGGGCAGAGAGGCGGCTCATTTCGCACCTCGCTTACCAGCGCCAGCGGTTTGTTCCTCAAGGCTTGCGCGCCACGCGGCGGCCGCCTCGGCGCTGATAAAAGTCCGGCGCCCGATCTTCATTAGGCGCGGGCCGTTACCCTGGTTGACGATTTTATGGAAGAAGCATTTGGAGATGCCGTGGTCTGAACAGAACTCGGCGATGGTGCTAACTGGTTTGCTCATTGGTTCCTCAGGTTTAGTGATATACACAGCGCCCGCTGCGTACTGAGGAACACTTTAATGTTGCTTTTGGGATATTAAAATATACGCCCGCAGCGGACGTATATTTAATCCTTCTTAGACTTGGAGCGACCGCGCTTCCGTGCAGCCTCTGGAATATGCAATTTCCCTTTCTTAGTGGCATCATTTAGCCACTTACGGATCATTCGAGTAGATGGAGGTACCCACCAGACAATCTTATCCGTGATCTCTGGTCTGTTTATTTGTTTAAAGATCTCACTCACCACCTCGCCAATGCGCGGCGTAGGGCTTTGTGAAAATCGCTTTTGGGCGAAAGGAATTATCTGCCGCTGTAATTCGGTGTAGTCATCTGTGTGCTTCCCGGCGCCGTTCGCGTATGCGGCCTTGCGTGGTTCCTCGGCCACCTCTTTAGCCTCCAGTTCCACGGTGAGCGCATAGCCGGCCGCAATTGCTTCGCAGATGATCTGCATGGCCAACAGGGCGGAGACAGGTGCGTCTTGCTTCACTAGCGCCGCGCGCAACTCACCAGCACCGACCAGAATTCTTGCAGCGGCTGCTGCAATGGGCGAGAGTCCAGCGCAGGACTCTGACACATAGGCTGCCGCTACGGCTACCCACCACAACCGCCATCCCTCTAAGTCATCTCGTGGGCTCGGAGGGGGCGCCGCCGTAGATTTGTGTTCTTTGTGCAAACGCGATACCGCCTCGCTCTCAATGTAGGGCAGAAATGGATGCTCAAAAATGTTATGCCCGTCCCTGGTCAAGGGAAGCCAATCGTCGCGAATCCGCCAGGCGATATTGGCGGGGTCCAGCGAAAAGACCCGCTGGCCGTCTTGCAATACAAAACCACTGACTCGATTTGTCATGCGTCCGCCCTCAGACAACCAGCTTAGCCAAGGCTGATGCCGCGATATCGGCGCGCAGATGCCCGTAGTGCTTCTCGATCATCGCGACGCTGGTACCGCTGATTTGCGCCACCGTGAGCAGGTCAAGCCCGCCGATCACCAGGTCTGTGATGGCAGCGTGGCGCAATGTGTAGGCAGTCACCGCATCCGGCAGGCCGGCGGCGCGAGCGGCCTCTTTGACGGGGTCTTTCCACGAGTCTTTGTCCCACGCCTTGCCGTCTGCGCGAGTAAGTAGAGGGGCGGTCGGCAGTTTGTCCTTTGTCGCCTCCTGCAAGACGTTGGCAACCTGAGGTGGGAGGATGATCCGGCGGTCTGCGCCGGATTTGTCTTTGCCAACCTTGAGCTCGCCGATGCGGGGATCGAAGTCGCGCGTGAGCAGCGCGGCCAACGCGCCAGGGCGCAAGGGCAGGGCGGATAGGCAGCGTAGGAACAGCGCCAGATCCGCTGGAGCAGCCTTCACGAAGGCACGGCGCTGCTCGATATCCAGATACAGCGTCCGGCGCTTTGTGACGTTCTTGAAGGCCTTCAACGGCTCGCGCCAGGCAAAATCCGTCGTGACAATACCGTCCTTGAGCGCATGGTTGAGGGCGGCGCGAACTGCGGCCATGTCGCGATTCACCGTGTCTCGCGAGCGCTGCTCTGGTTCTTCTTGCTTGGATTTCTTCGGGGCCTTCACAAGGCGCTGCCGGTATGCTTTTACGTCCTGGCGATCTAGTTTCGCCAGCTCGATGTCTGCAATCGGATCAGACGCCACCCATCGCCGGTAACGCCCTAAGAGTTCTTCCGCCGGAGCATCGCTCTTTTGTTCGCGGATGTGTTCGGCGTAAGCTGTGCAGGCTTCCATCACCGTACTAACGGTCGTTGCTCCGCCATTGCTGAGATGCTGAAACCACTTGTCCGCCAACGCTACAGCGCGCGAATAGCGCTCATGGGCCGGAAACTCATCCAGGGCGCCAAGGCTGTGCGTCGACTGACCACCCGACTTCAGCCGGTACCGGGCCAACCACGTCCCCGGCGAATCCGGCGTCATGCGCCGAAAACCGATAAATTGGCCGTCTGAGCGCTTTGACCAGTAAGGCTCGCGCCGAGGCGTAAGCCCGTCCCGTGATGAAACCGTGTCGATCTTGGTAGCCATGCGGACTCCCCAGTACGGAAAAAGTACGGAAAAGCGGCGCGAAATCTGATGTACTTCCAGAAACTTTCGCACACAGTTCTCCTATGAGGATTAGTTTACACGAGTATCCTGAAGTAATAAAATGTGGCATTCACACTGCAGGGGTCGCAAGTTCGAAACTTGCACTTCCCACCAGAATTCCAGTGAAATTAAAGGCTTGTGAGGTTATCTCACAGGCCTTTTTTGTTATGTACGCTGTCACTCACTCATGCGAGATATTCATTTGAAAAAGCTGCTTTCCTATTCCGCCCTTGCCCTGACGATGGCCTTTGCCATGTCCGCTTGCAAGCGCGCTGAGCCGCCGGCACCAACTTCGTCAGAGGCGGCTCCGGCGATTTCCCTTCAAAAGATTGATACCGCGGTCGGCACCGGCAAGGAGGCTACTGCTGGCTCTACCGCCGTTGTCAATTACACGGGTTGGCTGTATGCGCCAAAGGCTGAGTCGCAGCATGGCGCGAAGTTTGATTCGTCTGTGGGGCGTTCGCCGTTCAGTTTCAAGGTCGATGGCGGCCAGGTAATCAAGGGTTGGGACGAGGGCGTGCAGGGCATGAAGGTGGGCGGAAAGCGCACGATTATTGTTCCGGCGGAGATGGGCTACGGCGCTAACGGTATCGGCCCGATTCCGCCGAACGCAAATCTGATCTTTGATGTTGAGCTGCTGGATGTTCAGTAATTAGCGCAATAAAAACTTGTCCTTTTCTACCAGTGGCAAGTCCTAAAATACGTTGACGAATAGCCGCTCTATTCCTTGTTCGTATATCAATTGAAGACAAGAGACGCCCGATGTACCTCATCGGGCGTTTTGTTTTTCAGCGCATGTTGCTGACGCACGTGGTTCTAAGTTTGGATGGCTTCGCGTAGCATGACCGCCCGAATGCGCCAGCCTCTGCGGTTTAACGAGCATAAATTCGAGCAGCTCAGTGACGTGACCCTACCGGTTCTCGTGCCAATCACCTCAGCACTTCAGCTTTGCCCTAAATCAAAGCAGTTGGACGATCCTACTCAATACTGACATTACGCCTGCTTGTTTGACAGTATTTGCATAAAAAGAATTAAAAAATATCATTTGTAATTCCGGAAAGTAATTTCCTGTTGTACACTAATGTTATTTTCTGGATATTTTTACTTGCAAGGAGAGTCATGAGCAGTTGCGTTAAATGTGGCAATCTCAATAAGCCCGGTGCCAAGTTTTGCAAGTCCTGCGGTGAAAAGACTGCCCCGGTCTCCGCTGCGGACAAGTTGACATGCGCGGGCTGCGCGGCGCCGCTTCCGCCTGCGGCGAAGTTCTGCAAGCAGTGCGGGACCGCGGTGGCTGCCGCAGCAATGCCGGCAGCTTCCGTGGCGACGTCAGAGTCGACTGAGCCGGTTGGAAAAGCGGTTCAGGCTACCGCGCAGCCTGGCATTGCGCCTGCTGTGCCTGCCGCAGCTCACACGCCTGCCGCAGCTCACACGGCGCCCGCCGCAGCTCACACGGCGCCTGCCGCAGCTCACACCGCGCCTGCATCAGTTCACACGGCGCCAGCCGCTGCTGCAGCTCCAATGCCTGCGGACGCCGCTCGCATGGGCGGAGCTGTCGAAACGCCCGCGGCATCGCCGCTGCCGAAAATCGCTGGGGTGTTATGTGCCGCGGTGCTTATTGCCGGCGGCGGGTTCTATGCCTACAAGCGGAGTACCGCACCAGCTTCCGCGGCAGGCGAGCCGCAGGCGTCAGCCAGCGCGCAGGCGGCGGCCGCTCCTTCTGAGCCTGGCTCGACACCACAAGGCCCTGCGGCAACGCCTGTGCCGAATGTGGAAACTGCCGCCGCCCCCGTGACTGCCGCACCTGCCGCTCCGGTGGCGCCAACTGCCATGCCAGCCGATGCCAGTACAGCGCAACCCGCGCCGGTTCAGCCCGCAAATCCGGAACCATTGAAAGCGGCCACCGCCCCGGAAAAGCCAACGACTCCGGCGAAGTCTCAAACGCAAGCCCGAGGCGCTGAAACATCCCGCACGGCCGCGCGGACCGCAACTGCAACGACAGCGCCAGCATCGGCGCAGCCGGTCCCGTTCAGCGCTCAGTCCGCGTCAGACCTCAACGAAACGATGGCCCGCAAAGTCTCCGCATTGATCGCGAAGGCGAACGGCTACGTGGACAGCAAGCAGTACGACAAAGCCATTGCCACGGCCGAAACCGCCCTGGAACTCGATCCACGCAGCAGCGCAGCGCACGCCATGATCAGCAAGGCGAAAGCGCGGCAAATGGAAGCGCTGCGCTCGGGTAGCACTCTTGAATAACGAAAGGAAGCAACATGATCAGCATTAAACAATCCCTTCTTGTCGTCAGCATCGCTTCCATGCTGGTGACCGGATGCGCAGCACCGGGCGGGCATGGTAATTCCGGAAGCGCCGACAATAACCCGGCATTGCGCTGCGCCGGTTTCGGCGTCGGCGGTGCGCTTCTCGGCGCTTTCGTCGGCGGCAAGAATGCCGCAGTGAAGGGCGCACTGGTCGGCCTGGCCGCTTGCGCCGTGGTGGAAATCGCATCGCGCCAGACGAAATCGTCGGACGTGGTCGACCAGCAGTACCGCAGCAGCAACCGCAACCAGTTGCCGCAAAACGCAAAGATCGATGGCTACAACACTTCGGTCAGCCCGAATGGCGTAGCGAAGGCCGGCGACGCGATCCGCGTTCAGTCGACCATTCGCGCCGTGTCGGGTGTCAACGAACCGGTCACCGAAGTGAAGGAGCAACTCGTGGTCTACGCGCCGAGCGGTGAAGAGTTCAAGCGCGGCGAGAAGAAAGTCAATGATGCGGCGGGCAGCGGCGAGTTCGAGAATGCCTTCACCCTGCGCCTGCCAGAAGGCGCGCCGCAAGGCGTGTACAAGTTCAGGACGCAGCTCTTCCTGAACGGCAAGCCAGCCACCGTGCGCGAAAGCAGCGTGCAGGTTGCGGGCATTGAGGCTCCTTCCAACCTGGCCCTGGCCGCTCGCTGATCGAGGATTTTAATGAATACAAACTCATATGGCGTAACGCCAAGCTATGGCTTGCTGCGTGCAGCCGAGGCCGTGACCAACTGGCGCGCACTGGCGGCCACCGGGCTGGCCGGCATGGCGATCCTGCTGAGTGTGTTTCTGACTGGAGCGCTGGCCAAGGCGAGCATGATCCTGGGTGCGCTCGGCGTGCTGTTCACCTTTGTTGTGGTGCTGACCGGCTACTCGGCTGTCGGAATCCTGCTGATGCGCCAGGCCCAGCAGCAGCCCATCGGCATCCCGGATGCTTTTATCCAGGCCATTTTCACCGTCCACCGCTTGCTGGGTGTGGCCGCGATGATGTTCCTGTGCGTGCTGGGCGTCAGCCTGTTCGCCGTGCTGATCCTGCTCTGCTGCAAGCTGCCGGGCGTCGGCAGCCTGCTGTATGCCGTGGCCTCGCCGGTATTGACGGTGCTGATCGGCGCCACTATTGCTGGCTTGCTGTACGTGGCCTTGCCGCTGGCGGCGCCGGCAGTATGGGAGGGCAACACCGTGTGGCAAACCACGGCTCGCCTGTTGGTGATCGTGCGCCAGCGCCTGGTGAGCGTCATCATCAACCTGGTCATCCTCAGCTTGCTGGTGCTGGTGCTGGCCGGCGTGGTGTATGTGGTGCTCTCCTCGGGCTATCTGACCACGGCCGGGCTTTCGTCGGCAGTTGGAATTGATTCAATTGGCGGACTGTCGCAATCGTTGACCGGAATGATGATGTCCGGTCTTGGGAGCGGCGGTGGCTTTCATGGCGGCGAGTCGCAGTCCTACGCCGGCGCTTTCATTTTCTCCACCGGCGTTCTGGTGATGATCGGCGCCATCATTCCTGCCCTGACTTACATCAATGGCACTTGCCTGGTGTACCTGCAGACCGTGGAAGGCCTGAACTTCGGTGAGGCGGAAGAGCAAATCCAGACGCGCATGGAAGAAGCCAGGCGCGTCGCGCGAGAAGCCAAGGAGCGCGCCAATGCACAAATGCAGCAGGCCAAGGCTGCAGCCCAGCGTCCCGAAGCCGCGGCGGAACAGCGCTCGTGCACCGTCTGCAAGGCGCCTATGGCGGCGGATGATGTGTTCTGCGGCGAGTGTGGCGCTAAGCACGCTTAAGGAAATTCATGGCACGATTCTGCGCCAAATGTGGCACTGCGGTGGATGCCGACGCTTGCTTTTGCGGCGAGTGCGGCGTGCCCCTAAGGCCCGCTGCCGCGGCGGCAGCCGCACCGGCGCCAACGGCCGCGCGCCGGGCCGGCAAACTGGCTTTTCTTGCCGCTGGCGGCGTGCTGGCGGTGTTCGGGGTGGTGGGCGGGCTGGCCTACCTGACGGCCGACGAGGCGGCTTCGCCGGAAGTTTTCGCGAAGGCGATCGGCAAATACTACGAGACAAATCCCGCTGCGGAGGCCAGGCTGCGTTGTGTCGCCGACCTGGATCTGGAAAAAGATCCAGTCGCGGTCAGGGGCTTTGAATCCCGGCGGCGTGCGACCATGGACGAACTCGTTGCGGCCGGCCTATATGCGCCTCCCGAGGTGCAGTCCAGCGGCGGCTTCTTCTCCATGCAATCTTATCGCTACCAGCGCACCGACGCGGGTAGCCGAGTCATCAAGGACGGCAAGTTATGCGTGGCGCCGGCAATCGAGGTGCGGAATGTGCGCTTCGAGCAAGGGGCGGCCGGTTCCACGATGGCGGCGCAATTTCAGTACGATCTGAAACGTCCGGAGCCCTGGTTCAAGGGGGAACTTGCCCGGCAGCTTGGGCGCAGCCTCCCCCTGGAAAAAGAGAATTTTGCCGTACTGGAGCTGCGTGACGGTAAATGGGTGATGAGCAGTGATACCCCTCGTTTTGCCAGGGCCGTTGCGGCAGGGCGGACGGCGGTGCCAGCGCAATCGCTGGGACAGCGCGTCCAAAGCTGGTTCCGGACGGGTAACCCGTTGATTGGCCAATGGCGCATCACAAATTCGCCTTGGCTGGCCGGCACCCGCCTGGTTTTCAACGCGAACCAGGCCAGCGTGGGCCGCCCGAACGAAGCAGTGCGTTATGAAGTCAAGCGGGACAGCGTCACCGTGCATTACGTGGAGCGCAACACCAGCGACGTGTTCCAGATACAGGATGACGATCATATCAACCTGCTGAGTGATGCTGGCGTATTCCTGTTGGAACGAATCAAGGAAGGAAAATGAGTTACGAATTTAATCCTGAGAATAAGGTCTTCGAATTTCCCAACCCCTACAAAGTCGAAAACCTGGCCTGGCTGGCGGCAGGCGGCTTGTTGGCGGTGGGTGGCGTCGGCATGCTGTTCGTGGTGCGCGATCGTATTGCCCACGGAGTGGACCTGGCCGGGCTGAAGGTGATCGGTCTCGCGGTGATCCTGATGTTGCTCGGCTTCGGCTCCCTGGCGCGCGCCTTCACCCAGTTGCGCTTTTTCTTCGGCCGCAACCGGCCGGACAGTCTCGCGCCGCTAGTGGCCAACGAAGCCGACGGCGACAGCCAGAAGGCTGCTGCTTACAAGGAGACCTTGCGCCAGAATGCGATTACCTATCCGGAGCCGAAGGGGGCGCTGAACGGTTTGCTGTACTCACTGCTGCCATCGCTAATCTTTGCGCCGCAGGTGGTAAGGCGGTCGGCGGAGGCGCAGTTCTACAACTTCATGGTGCTGGCCGCCACCGTTGTCAGCTTCCTGGTCTGTTGGCTGGCGTTCGGCCAAAGCGCTGCGGCAGGCTGGATCGGCCTGTCGTATGGCGTATTCGCGTTGGTGCAGATCATGCGGCCCATGGCAGCGGGCGGTGCGGGCCGCAGCGTCGAGCGCCAGGTCAGCACCGGCAGCCTGATTGGCCTGATCCTGCTGGCAGTGCTGGGCCCAGTGGTGCTGGGCATGATGGCCGGGAGCTTGCCTTCGCTGGGCGAACTGTCCATCAATGGCGTGGTGTTCATTGCCTTGCTGTGTGCGCTGGCCAGCTGCGTGGTGTTTGGCCTGGCCCTGAAAAATCAGCTGCGCTCGGCGCCGGACGCGGTGGGCTCGGCGCGCGTGACGGAAACCGTCACCATGAACTCCCATCCCAACAAGCTGATCGAGGAACTGGATCGCATCCTGATGGGGCGCTGGCACGGCAATATCCCGAACCGCCGCTATAGCCGCCGCTCGCCGCAGGTGGATGCAGCCCAGGGACAGTTCGCGGCCGAAATGTTCGAGGAGACGCAGCCGCGTCCGCAAACTCATGGGTGGCGGAAAACCTCGGCCACGCCTTCGCCAGTCCGCGCTTTTTCTGGCTGACCTGCTTGACCGCGCTGGGTCTGCTCTGCGTGGTAGCCGGCGCCAGCGCCACATTCCTGGCCAGCAAGCACATTCTGGACGGCGAGCCCGTCGCCAGCATCATCGCGTTCGCAGTCAGCCAGTTCGGCGTGGGCTTGTTCTGCCTGAACTCCGCCCATGTGCTGTGGGGACGGTTTGATTTCGTCTCGGAGCTGATCTGGGTGGACATCAGCGGCAGCTACGAGTCGGCGCGTGTGAATGTGGGCAATCAGGTGACGTCGCAAGTGCACAGCAGCAAAAACGTGATCAATATCGAATCGATGACTATGCGCGTGTGGGTGTCGGAGATCGATACCGTCATCTTCGGCAAGGATTCCTTCCGACAGATGGTCGGCATGCGCGGCCTGCCGGTGTTTGCGGAAGAGCTGGCGCGGTCGCTCAAGGGCTTTGGCGAAACGTGTTCGTCAATCGTGGCACCGTCGTCTCAGCAGGATCTGGAACGCGCCCGCAATCTGGCCGTGGTAGGCCAGGTGATGGGCGGCGAAGACCCGTTGGGACTGGTGGAGAAATTGAGCCTCAAGACGGAAGCGGCGCCATCCGCCCCGGCGGCTGCGGTGGTGGCAGCCGTACTGCCAGGCTGCAAGCAATGCGGCGCCGGCCTGGAGCCGGACGACCGCTTCTGTGGTGATTGCGGCGCCGCTGTGTAATGACTGCCCAGCCTCGCCGTGAACGGAAGGCTGGGCATAGGACTGTGTTGAAGGATTAGCTTTCGGGCATACCGCGCAAGAGCTCAATGTCCTTCACTGCATGAACCCAGGCGGCATCGGGGCCGATGCGCACGCCGCTGGTCAGGGGGAGTTCGATATCTTTCAGGACTTTGCCGTCCAGCGAAATCTTGTATCGAAGGGGAGTGTACTCGACCTCATAGGTCCGTTTCTGGCCTTGCTGACGAGTGTAGGTGTCATGGGATGCGGGCATATGACCTCCTTGGATCTGTTGGGAAATTAGCATAGCACGAAGCGTTCGCGGACGCTGCCGCTAGTCCGATTGTATATCCGAGTTGGCGTCGTTTCTCATGAATCCGGTATCGTGCACGGCGAACACGTTTGCCGGCAAGGAACGCTAGCTACCAGCGGTCACGTGTCGGCGGGCAGCCGTCAATGCTGTCAGCTGGTTCGAGCGCTCCGGCGACGCGAGCACACACCATTCGTCGTGAGATGGCGGTCCTCGTTGTTACAACAACGACGCCACCTGCACGATGCTGCCGCACTGGGCACCATCGTAGCCGGGCAGGGTGGATAGCTGGGCTTTGAAAGCATCGCTGGACATAACGGCCAGGGTGGCGGCTACCACCGGCAAGGCGAGCGCGTTGCGGGCGCAGGCGAAGAAGTACTGTTCGCGGATCACGGGCACGAAGTCCAGGTCGAAGCGGCGGGCGGCGGTTTCAACGCCGAAGCTGGCGTCGGCCATGCCGCTGGCCACATAGGCGGCCACGGCGGCGTGCGTGAACTCGGCGCTTTCGTAGCCGTTGATCGTGTCCTGGCCGATGCCTTCGGCGGCGAGCAGGAGTTCCAGCAGCAGGCGCGTGCCGGAGCCGCGCTGGCGGTTCACGAAGCGCACGTCGTCACGCGCCAGGTCGGCCAGTGTGCGGATGTCCTTGGGATTGCCCTTGGCGGCGAACAGGCCCTGTGTGCGGAAGGCCAGGTGGATCAGCATGTGCTTTTCCGGATCGAGCCAGGAAAGGTACTTGGATGCTGCGGCGCGTTCGAATGGCCCCACCGGAAGGTGGAAGCCGGCCAGATGGCATTCGCCGCGGCCCAGCGCTGCCAGCGCTTCTGTGCTGCTGCGGTATTGCAGGTCGACCACCGTGCCATGTTGTTCGATTTGCGAGATCAACGCTGCCACCGCGAATCCGTGCGAGGCTGTGAGGCGCAGCGCGGGGGCGGGATCGGGCATAACGCTGGCCAGTTCCTGCTGCAGTTCGGATGCCAGGCTGTCCAACATGGGCGAGAGGCGGGCGCGGATGCGCTTGTCGGCCCAGATCAGCTTTTCCGCCAGCGGCGACAGGGCCGTGCCGTGCCCCCGCACCTTGCTCACCAGTTCCGCGCCGAAGTGCGCTTCGAAGTCGCGCAGCATGCCCCACGCGTGGCGGTAGGACAGGCCGCAGGTCGTCGCGGCCCGGCTGATGCTGCCCAGGTCACGCACGGCCGTCAGCAGCGCAAGTAGCGCGGGCAGCGGCGTGGCGTCGCCATCGGGTTGACGCAGTACCCAGTCGGGCTGGATTTCAACTTTGAGCATATGCAAATTCTTTCATATTGAATTGCCAATTTTACCGTGTTAGCCTGCATCTGTAGCGAGCATTATAAGCACAAGATATGTTCAGTAAAACATATACGGAGACAGCATGCAGCCACACCGAATCCATCCTCGCCGAATGCGGCGGCACGCAGGACCAGCTCCTTCCGGCCCTGCACGCGATCCAGGACGCCGCCGGTTATATCCCGGCCGACGCCGTAGCCGACATTGCCGCGGCCTTCAACCTGTCGCGCGCTGAAGTGCACGGCGTGATCACTTTCTATCACTACTTCCGCACAGAAGCGCCGGCCCGCCACGTGGTGCAGATCTGCCGTGCCGAAGCTTGCCAGAGCATGGGGGGCGACGCGCTGGCGGCTCACGCTGAACGCGCCACCGGCTGCAAGCTGCACGCACACGGCGAAGGCCACAGCTGCGGTTCGCATGGCGACGTGACGCTGGAACCGGTGTATTGCCTGGGCCAGTGCGCAACGGCTCCCGCCGTGATGATAGACGGTCAGTTGCATGCACGCGTCACCCCGCAACGTTTCGATGCGCTGCTGGCGCGCGCAAAGGAGGCCGTATGAGCATCCGCATCTATGTACCGGGCGATTCCGCCGCACTGGCGCTGGGCGCCGACATGGTGGCGGACGCCATCGTCGCCGAGGCGAGCGCACGCGGCGTGGAGATTGAACTGGTGCGCAACGGCACGCGTGGTCTGCTGTACCTGGAGCCGCTGGTGGAAGTGGCCACCGCTTCCGGCCGCGTGGGCTACGGCCCGGTAGACGTGGCGGACGTGCCCGGCCTGTTCGAAGCCGGCTTCCACCTGGGTCAGGACGGCCACCCACTGGCACTGGGTCTGGTGGAGCAGATCCCCTATCTGGCGAAGCAGCAGCGCCTGACCTTCGCGCGCGCCGGTATCACCGACCCGCTGTCTCTGGCCGACTACGAAGCGATGGACGGCTACAAAGGCTTGCGCAACGCGCTGGGCATGGAGCCTGCCGCCATCGTGGCTGCCGTCACGGCGTCCGGCCTGCGCGGACGGGGTGGCGCGGCTTTCCCGACTGGCATTAAGTGGAACACGGTGCTGAAGGCGCAGGCTGCGCAGAAGTACATCGTCTGCAACGCGGACGAAGGCGACTCCGGCACCTTTGCCGACCGCATCGTGATGGAGAGCGATCCCTTCGTGCTGATCGAGGGCATGACGATTGCCGGCCTGGCGGTGGGCGCCACGCGCGGCTACATCTATGTGCGCAGCGAATACCCGCACGCCATCGATCAGTTGAACCGCGCCATCGGCATCGCGCAGGCGAACGGCTACCTGGGCGTCGACGTGATGGGCAGCGGCCGCACCTTCCACCTGGAAGTGCGCAAGGGCGCCGGCGCTTATATCTGCGGCGAGGAGACGGCCCTGCTGGAGAGCATCGAGGGCAAGCGCGGCGTGGTGCGTGCCAAGCCGCCGCTGCCGGCGCTTTCCGGCCTGTTCGGCCAGCCGACCGTCATCAACAATGTGCTGTCGCTGGCCGCTGTGCCGCTGATCCTGGACAAGGGAGCGGCCTACTACCAGGACTACGGCATGGGCCGTTCACGCGGCACCTTGCCCGTGCAACTGGCGGGGAATATCAAACACGGAGGACTGATCGAACTGGCCTTCGGCGTTACGCTGCGCGACATCCTGTACGAATACGGCGGCGGCAGCGCTTCCGGCCGTCCGATCAAGGCTGTGCAGGTGGGCGGTCCGTTGGGCGCTTACCTGCCGGAGTCGCAATGGGATACGCCGCTGGACTATGAAGCCTTCGCTTCGCTGTGGGCGGTGCTGGGCCACGGCGGCATCGTGGTGCACGATGACTCGGCGGATATGGCGAAGCTGGCTCGCTACGCGATGGAGTTCTGCGCCATCGAATCCTGCGGTAAATGCACGCCATGCCGCATCGGTTCCACGCGCGGCGTGGAAGTGATCGACAAGATCACCGCCAACGAGGACCGTCCCAAGCAGGTGATCCTGCTGCGCTCCCTGTGCGACACCATGCTCAATGGTTCGCTGTGCGCCATGGGCGGGATGACGCCGTATCCAGTGCTGTCCGCCCTCAACCACTTCCCGCAAGACTTCGGCCAGGTCGCAGGCGACCAGCAAGCCGCCTAGGAGAACAAGAATGATCGAGACTATCCTGACCCGCGACTTCGGCACGCCGCCCCAGCGTAGCCACCGATTTCGTCACGCTCACCATCGACGGCCAGCGCGTGACTGTGCCGGCCGGGACTTCCGTGATGCGCGCGGCGGCCGAGAGCAGCATCAATATCCCCAAGCTGTGCGCGACGGACAGCCTGGAACCTTTCGGTTCCTGCCGCCTGTGCCTGGTGGAGATCGAGGGCCGCCGCGGCTATCCTGCTTCCTGCACCACGCCTGTGGAAGAGGGCATGGTGGTGCGCACGCAAACCCCGAAGCTGCAGGAGCTGCGCAAGGGTGTGATGGAGCTGTACATTTCCGACCACCCTCTGGACTGCCTCACTTGCCCGGCCAACGGTAATTGCGAGCTGCAGGACATGGCGGGTGTAACCGGCCTGCGCGAGGTGCGCTACGGCTACGAGGGCGATAATCACCTGAAGCTGAAGAAGGATGAATCGAATCCTTACTTCACCTTCGATTCGTCCAAGTGCATCGTGTGCAACCGCTGCGTGCGGGCTTGCGAGGAAACCCAGGGCACCTTTGCGCTGACCATTTCCGGGCGCGGCTTTGAGTCGCGCGTGTCGGCGGGGCAGAGCCAGAGCTTCATGGAATCTGAATGCGTATCCTGCGGCGCCTGCGTGGAAGCCTGCCCGACCGCTACGCTGCAGGAGAAATCGGTGATCTGGCTCGGCCAGGCCGAGCACAAGGTCACCACTACTTGCGCTTATTGCGGCGTGGGCTGCTCGCTGGACGCCGAGATGAAGGGCAGCGAGGTCGTGCGCATGGTGCCGAGCAAGGATGGCAAGGCGAACGAAGGCCACGCTTGCGTGAAAGGCCGCTTCGCCTGGGGCTATGCGACGCACAAGGACCGTATCCTGAAGCCCATGATCCGCTCGAAGATCACGGACCCGTGGAAGGAAGTGTCGTGGGACGAGGCGCTGGACTACGCCGCATCCGAATTCAAGCGCATCCAGGCCAAACATGGCCGCGACTCGGTGGGCGGCATTGTGTCCTCCCGTTGCACGAACGAGGAAGGCTACCTGGTGCAGAAGCTGGTGCGCGCTGCCTTCGGCAACAACAACGTCGACACTTGCGCACGCGTTTGCCATTCGCCCACCGGCTATGGATTGAAGCAGACGCTGGGCGAATCGGCCGGCACGCAAACCTTCAAGTCGGTGGCGAAGTCCGATGTGATCATGGTGATCGGCGCCAACCCAACCGACGGCCATCCGGTGTTCGCTTCTCGCATGAAGCGCCGCATCCGCCAGGGCGCGAAGCTGATCGTGATCGATCCGCGCCGCATCGACCTGGTGAAGTCGGCGCACGTGAAAGCGCATTATCATCTGGCGCTGCGTCCCGGCACCAATGTGGCGATGGTCAGCTCGCTGGCGCACGTGATCGTGACTGAGGGCCTGCTGGCCGAGCAGTTCATCGCCGAGCGCTGCGAAGACCGTGCCTTCCAGCAGTGGCGCGATTTCGTGGCGCAGGAATCCAATTCGCCGGAAGCGATGGAGTCCGTGACGGGCGTGCCGGCACAGCAGGTTCGCGAAGCGGCGCGCCTGTTCGCCACCGGCGGCAATGGCGCCATCTATTACGGCCTGGGCGTGACCGAGCATGCGCAGGGTTCCACCACCGTCATGGGCATTGCCAACCTGGCCATGGCGACTGGCAACGTGGGTCGCGAAGGCGTGGGCGTGAATCCGCTGCGCGGCCAGAACAATGTGCAGGGCTCCTGCGACATCGGCTCCTTCCCGCACGAGCTGCCGGGCTACCGCCACGTGTCCGACACCACGGTGCGCACCCAGTTCGAGGAAGCCTGGGTGTGAGCCTGCAGGCGGAGCCAGGCCTGCGCATCCCGAACATGTTCGATGCGGCGCTGGACGGCAGCTTCAAGGGCCTGTACTGCCAGGGCGAGGATATCGTGCAGTCCGACCCGAACACCCAGCACGTGACGGCCGCGCTGGAGTCGATGGAGTGCATCGTGGTGCAGGACATCTTCCTCAACGAGACCGCCAAGTATGCCCACGTGCTGCTGCCCGGCTCCTCCTTCCTGGAGAAGGACGGCACCTTCACCAACGCCGAACGCCGCATCTCGCGCGTGCGCAAGGTGATGGCGCCGCGCGCCGGCTACGCCGATTGGGAAGTGACGGTACAGCTGGCGAACCGCCTTGGCTATCCGATGAACTACAAGCACCCGTCCGAAATCATGGACGAAATCGCGCGCCTCACGCCAACCTTCAGCGGCGTGAGCTACGCCAAGCTGGAAAAGCTGGGCAGCATCCAGTGGCCGTGCAACGACGAGGCGCCGGAAGGCACCCCGACCATGCATATCGACAGCTTCGTGCGCGGCAAGGGACGCTTCATCATCACGCAATACGTGCCGACGACCGAGAAGGTGACACGCATGTATCCGCTGATCCTGACCACGGGCCGCATCCTGTCGCAGTACAACGTGGGTGCGCAGACGCGCCGCACGGAGAATGTGCGCTGGCATGCGGAGGACCGGCTGGAGCTGCATCCGCACGATGCGCAGGAGCGCGGCATCAAGGATGGTGAATGGGTCGGCATCCAGAGCCGGGCAGGGGAGACGGTGCTGCGCGCAATGATCACCGAGCGCATGCAGCCGGGCGTGGTGTACACCACCTTCCACTTCCCGGAATCCGGCGCCAATGTCATCACCACCGAGAATTCGGACTGGGCGACCAATTGCCCCGAGTACAAGGTGACGGCGGTGCAGGTGATGCCGGTGCAGCAGCAGTCCGACTGGCAGCTGGAGTACGCGCGCTTCAACGAGGCGCAGCTCGGGCTGGCGCAGGGCGGCGCGCTGGCAAACCCATGACGATAAGGAGACTTGAATGAACCAACTCCACCTGGCCATGATGGCCAACCAGATCGGCTCCTTCTTCCTGTCCTACCCGGACCAGGAGGAGGCCCGGGCGGAAATCGCCACGCACATCCAGCGCTTCTGGGCGCCGCGCATGCGCTCCCAGTTGCTGGAGCACGTAGCTCTGACCGGCGGCCACGGCCTCGATCCGCTGGTGATCGAGGCGATCCAGGCGCACCGCGCGCGCCTGCTGCCGCTGGCCGCTTGAGCTTTTAGGGGGGCGTGCAGCCTGGCCACCTCACCGGGCGATATTGGCAGCTTGCGTTGTGCTCGCAAGCTGCACGAGGAGCACGCCGCCCAGGATCAGGCCGACGCCGGCGAGGCGCACCAGGTTGACGGGCTTGGCCTCAATGCCCATCAGGCCAAAGTGATCGACCAGCATTGCCACCACCATTTGCCCGGCAACGACGCAGGCGAGAAATCCGCCTGCGCCAAGCTTCGGCGTGACCGCGGCGGCGCCACCTACATAGATCGCGCCAACGACGCCGCCAATCCAGAGCCACCACGGTCCCTGCAGCGCACTCCCCAATGCAGGTGCGGACGCCCGCTGGGCGCCGAGCATTGGCAGAATCACCAAAGTGCTGATCATCAGCGACGTCAGGGCGCCCCAGAACGGGTGCCCCAGCGCCGCGGCCGACGGCTGCATTGCCCGCCGCCTGAAACGGGAGGCCGGCGCCTGCAAGCAGGGCGAGGCCCACTGGCCAGAGGGAAAATGCTGTTTTTACTTATCATGACTGCTCCCTGGATTTATTCGGATAGCCGTATGATCGATCATCCATGGAGATGATGGAAATCGTTCGTATGCACGTGCTATATTCGTCTCATGGATGAACTCCGGCGAATTGATCTCAACCTGCTTTTAACCCTGCACGCCCTGTTGGCGGAAAAGCACGTCACTCGCGCAGCGCTTCGGCTGCATAAGAGTCAGCCCGCGGTCAGCCATTCGCTTGCGCAGCTGCGCGAGCTTTTTGACGATCCGCTCTTGATTCGGCGGGCCGGCAGCATGACATTAGTACGAGGGCGCAGGGGCTCGTTCAGCCGCTCGAGAATGCGCTGGGCAGCCTGAACGCCTTGCTTGGTGCACCGGAATTCGATCCCGCGTCGGTACGCGGGCGTTTTCGCATTGCGATGTCCGACTATGCCGCACGCATTTTCTTGCCGCGGCTAATGCGGCATGTGCGCCAGCACGCTCCGGGCCTTGACCTGGCAATCAGCCAGACCAGCCGGGATGCGATGCTGGCGCAGCTTGCCGACGGCGAACTGGATCTGGCGCTGGGCGTTTTTCCTGGCGCGTCAGAAGAGATCCAGGTTCAGGCGCTTTTCGAGGAGCACTTTGTCAGCCTCGCGGATAGGAGCGCGCTGCCCAAAAAGAGTGTGCTGACGCTGGAGGACTGGCTAAGGCGTCCGCACGTCGTACTGGCGATGCGGCCGGAGCCCAATGACGAAATCGAAAGGGAGCTGGAGTCACGCGGCTTGAAGCGGCACATCGCACTTGTGCTGCCACACTGGGGCGCCGCCGTCTCGGTAATCGCAGGGACGGACCTGATACTGACGGTCGCCAGTCGTGCAGTAGAAGCGTTGGACCAGCATAAAACCCTGAAAGAATTTGCGCCTCCGCTGGATCTTCCGCGATTCGCGTACCAGCAGGCGTGGCATGTGCGTAGAGATGGCGATCCGGCGCACAAGTGGTTGCGGGAGGCGATCCGGATGGCTGGCGCGCCGATTCAGCGTGCGCGCCAGCCGTGAGGCGTGAAGAGGCGGGTGCCGTTCAGGCCAGCAGCATCACCTTGCCCACGTGCGCGCTGGTTTCCATCAGCGCGTGCGCCTGGGCTGCTTCGTGCATGGGGAAGGTGCGATAGATCACGGGTTTGATCATGCCATCTTCGATCAGCGGCCATACGCGCTCGCGCAGCTTGCGCGCGATGGCGGCCTTGAACTCGACGGAGCGGGGACGCAGCGTGGAACCGGTGATGGTGAGTCGCCGCCGCAGCACATGGCCAAAATTGACTTCGGCCTTGCCGCCTCCCAGCAGGGCGATGAAGACCAGGCGTCCGTCATCGGCCAGGCAGCCGATTTCGCGCTGCACGTAGTCGCCGCCGACCATGTCCAGGATCACGTCCACGCCCCTGCCGTGCGTGGTTTCCTTGATCACGGCCGCGAAGTCCTGGTTGCGGTAATTGA
This sequence comes from Pseudoduganella sp. UC29_106, assembly GCF_044055365.1. Lineage (NCBI taxonomy): Bacteria > Pseudomonadati > Pseudomonadota > Betaproteobacteria > Burkholderiales > Oxalobacteraceae > Pseudoduganella > Pseudoduganella sp. UC29_106. Next base: position 3,028,014 of record NZ_CP171977.1, read on the forward strand.
TGGCGCGGTCGGCTCCCAGCGCTTCGCAGGCGCGGCATTTCTCTTCGCTGCCTGCGGTAGCGAACACGCGGTTCCCCAGCGCCGCCGCGAGCTGGATGGCCGCGACGCCGATGCCGGACGTGCCGCCTTGCACGAGCAGCGTCTCCGCCGGGCCCAGTGCGGCGCGGTCGTACACATTGCTCCATACCGTAAAGTAGGTCTCGGGCAGCGACGCCGCTTCCAGCATCGACAGCCCACGCGGGATCGGCAGGCACAGGTCGATATCCGCAGCGCAGTACTGGGCGTAGCCGCCGCCCTGCACCAGCGCGCATACCTGGTCGCCCAGGCGCCAGCCGCTGTCGCCGGGCTGGCCGGCCACGATTTCGCCCGCTACCTCGAGGCCCGGCAAATCGGACGCGCCTTCCGGCACCGGATATTTCCCGATGCGCTGCAGCAGGTCCGGACGGTTGATGCCGGCGGCATGAACCTTGATCAGCACTTGTCCCGGCTTGAGCGAGGGGCGCGGACGCTCGCAGGCCTGCAGCACCTCCGGCCCGCCGGGCGTGGTAATTTCCATCGCTAACATAGGCTCTCTCCCTTTGAAGGACTGGGGACCGATGGTAGGACGGAAGACGCTAGAATAGCCTTGACCGCAGTCAAGAATCGGCAAGGCGTGGACTTCTCGGGAAACTTGACCGTGGTCAATGTAATAAAAATGACCGGCTGGCTATGATGGGTGAACGGTACGCACAGCGGCACACCAAAAATATATCAAATGCAGGAGACATCAATGAGCAAGGCATTAGAGGGAGTACGCATCCTGGACTTCACCCATGTCCAGTCGGGGCCCACCTGTACCCAGCTTCTCGCTTGGTTCGGTGCGGACGTAATCAAGGTGGAGCGGGCCGGGAGGGCGACGCCACGCGCGGCCAGCTGCGCGACATTCCGGACGTGGACAGCCTGTATTTCACCATGCTGAACCACAACAAACGGTCCATCACCCTTGATACCAAAAAGCCACTTGGCAAGGAAGTGCTGGAAATGCTGATCAAGCGCTGCGATGTGCTGGTGGAGAATTTCGCACCGGGCGCGCTGGATCGCATGGGCTTCAGCTGGGAACGCATCAACGAAATCAATCCGCGCATGATCGTGGCGTCGGTCAAGGGCTTCGGCCCGGGCCCGTACCAGGACTGCAAGGTTTATGAGAACGTGGCCCAGTGCACGGGCGGCTCCGCCGCTACTACCGGTTTCGCGGATGGGCCACCAGTAGTTACTGGCGCGCAGATCGGCGACAGCGGCAGCGGCCTCCATCTGGCGCTCGGCATCGTCACCGCGCTCTACCAGCGCAACGCCACGGGACGCGGCCAGAAAGTCAGCACCGCCATGCAGGACGCCGTCCTGAACCTGTGCCGCGTTAAGCTGCGCGACCAGCAGCGCCTGGAGCGCAATGGCGTGATGGAAGAATATCCACAGTACCCCAATGGCCAGTTCGGCGATTCCGTGCCGCGTGCAGGCAACGCCTCGGGCGGCGGCCAGCCGGGGTGGATCCTGAAATGCAAAGGCTGGGAGAGCGATCCCAATGCCTACATCTACTTCATCGCCCAGGCGCCTGTGTGGGCGGCGATCTGCGGCGTGATCGGCAAGCCGGAATGGATCGATCATCCCGATTACGCCACGCCGCGCGCCCGTCTGCCGCGCCTGATGTCCATCTTCGCCACGGTGGAGGAGTGGACGGTGCAACACACCAAGTTCGAGGTGATGGACATCCTGAACAAGTTCGATATCCCTTGCGGCCCGATCCTGTCGATGAAGGAAATCGCGGAAGACAAGGCCCTGCGCGCCACCGGGACCATCGTGGAGGTGGACCATCCGGAACGCGGCAAGTACCTCAGCGTGGGCAATCCGATCAAGCTGTCCGACAGTCCGACCGAAGTCACGCGTTCGCCGCTGCTGGGCGAACACACGGACGAAGTGCTGGCGGAGCTGGGCTTCAGCGGCAGCGACATCGATGTGCTGCGGCGGGAACGCGTCGTCTGACCTGGTAGCCGCCATGATCAAGTTCGCAGCAGACCTGGACTCGCTGTTCGGCGGGCTGCCCTTCCTAGACCGCTTCGAGGCGGCGGCGGCGGCCGGCTACCGCGGCGTGGAGTGCCGCTCGCCGTATGGCTGGCCGGTGGAGCAGATCGCCCATCGCCTGTGCCAGTACGGACTGGAGCTGGTGCAGCATGCCTTGCCGCCGGCTTCAGGAGGCGAAGGCGTCTCCGGCACGCTGGACGGCGCCACCGCCACGGTTGCCGCTGCAGCGGCCGCGCAAAGGGCGCGTCGTGCGGAATTGGAACAGGCGGTGCGCTATGCGCGGGCGCTGGGCGTGCGCCAGCTGAGTTGTCCGTTGCCGGATGGGGCGGACGGCGCGGCGCAACTGGCGGGGACGGCGGCGCTGCTGCGCCAGCATGGCCTGGCGCTGGTGGCCGCGCTGCGCAGCGCCGGCGGCTGCGGCGCCGCGTTTGCGCAAGTCGCCGCATTGCGCAGCGGCGGCGCCGAGAATGTGTACCTGCAGTACCGCATCGACAGCAGCGCGAGCGCCGACGGCGCCGCTGCCGTGCTGGCGGGGAAGCTGCCGTTGATCCGCCATGTGCGCCTGCGCGATGCGGCTGCTCCGTCGGCGGAACCGTGGCTGGCCTTGCTGGACCGGCTGGGCTATCACGGCTGGGTGAGTTGCGGCGCTCCGCGGCCAAACGTACGGACGGAGCACGCGGCGCCCCGGAGCCCGGTCGCTGACACCCTCGCTTAACCGCTTTTACTTAACCCCCCCCACTTCGACCTGAGAGGAGTTGCGATGACTATCCGCGTCTATACCCATGTCGACTGCTATGGCCACCAGCCGGGCAGCGGTCATCCGGAGTCGCCACAGCGGCTGGCGGTCGTGCTGGAAACGCTCAAGGCGCCCGAATTCAAGGAGCTGGAATGGCGCGAGGCTCCGCTGGGCACGCGCGCCCAGGTGGAGATGATCCACGAATCCGATTATGTTGACATCATCAGCGAAGCCGCTCCGCTGCATGGGCTGGTACCGCTCGATGGCGGCGACACCGTCATGTCGCCCGGATCCTGGAGTGCGGTGATGCGCTGCGTGGGCGCGGCCTGCGCGGCGGTGGATGATGTGATGCTGGGCGAGGCGCGCGCCGTGTTCTGCGCCACGCGGCCCTGCGGCCACCATGCGGAGCCGGATCGCGCCATGGGCTTCTGTATCTTCAACCAGGCCGCCATCGCCGCCGCCCACGCCAGTCGCGCCTATGAGCTGGACCGCGTCGCGGTGGTGGACTTCGATGTCCACCATGGTAATGGGACGCAGGCCGCGTTCTCGCCGCTGCGCGGCATGTATTACGCGTCCTGCCACCAGTCGCCGCTATATCCAGGCACGGGGCATCCGCGCGAGCATGGGGCGCACCACAATATCCTGAATGTGCCGCTGCCGCCCGAATGCCCGTCGGCCGTATTCCGCAGGCGGATTACTGAGCAGATGTTGCCTGTGCTGCGCGAGTGGGCGCCACAGCTGATTGTGATTTCGGCCGGGTTTGATGCGCATCGCGATGATCCGCTGGCTACGATGAACCTGGATGATTCGGACTTTCACTGGATTACGGAGCAGCTGGCGGCCATTGCGGGGGAGACGGCGCAGGGGAGGATCGTGTCTATTCTCGAAGGGGGATACAGCCCGGGTGGGTTGTCCGGCGGCTCGGCGGCGCATTTGCGGGCGCTTATGGGCAGGCCGCAGCCTTTGAATTAGAACCCACGGCATAAAGCAGGTGGCTGCCACGGCGTGGCAGCCACCAGGGTTACGCCTGTGGTTTTAAGACTGCCGGCGGCGGCTTGAGGTATTGCTCGATCAAGCCCGCGCCTTCCTGCAGCAGGAAGTTCTTGAACGCCTGCGCCACCGGCGGCAGGCGCTTGTTCTTGCGGCTCACCACGTACCAGTTCAGCATCACGGGGAAGCCCTGCACGTCCAGCATTGCCAGGCTGCCCGCCTGCAGCTCCAGGCTGATCGTGTGCGCCGACAGGAACGCGATGCCCATGCCCGCGATTACGGCCTGCTTGATGGTTTCCGTGCTGCGGATCTGCATGGCGATGTTCAGGTCCGCCAGGCGGTCGCCAAAGCCATCTTCCATCGAATTCCACGTATCCGAGCCGCGCTCGCGCACCACGAACGGTTCGCGCACTACTTCGTCGACCGGAATGTTGCGGCGGCCCGCCAGCGGATGGCTGGGCGGCGCCACGATTACGTAAGGGTGTGGCGCGAAGGCGGCGTGCTCGGCGTCGCGCTCCGTGGGCGGACGCACCATCACCGCCAGGTCGGTCTGGTTGTGCTGCAGCTGCTCCAGCAGCTCGGCGCGGTTGTGCACCGTCAGGTTCAGCGACACGCCCGGATGGCGGCGCGCGAATTCCACCATCAGGCGCGGGAAGAAATAGTCGCCCGCGCTGATCACGGCCACGTTCAGGCGTCCGCCCGTAATGCCGCGGAACTGCGTCAGCGATTCCTCGGCCTCGCGGAACTGCTCGATGATCACCCGGCTGTGGTACAGCAGCTCGGCGCCGCCCGGCGTCAGGTAGATGCGCTTTCCCAGCTGCTCGAACAGCACCAGCCCCACGTGGCTTTCCAGCGTCTTCACCTGGGTCGAGACGGCGGGCTGGGGTCAGGTGCAGCTCATCGGCGGCGCGCGAAAAACTCAGGTGGCGGGCAACGGATTCGAACACCTTGAGCTGGCGCAGCGTGGCGTGTTTCATAGCCCACCCCTTATGCATAAACGATGATGAATCATTATGCATAAAACCTTTAACTATTGCTAATGATCTTTTCTCACTACGATGAGGTGTCCTTTCAACACTATTGAAGAAGAGGAGACTAGCGATGGACATCAACATCACGCCGCTCGCCAGCGCCGCGGCGCAGCGGAATGCGTTCAACGCGGCGTTCTATGAACTGGGCCTGCGCTGGCACTGGGACGACGAGTGCTACGCCTGCGCTCTGTGCGAGGAAGACCAGCGCAACTACCTGCGCCACTACGTGCAGAAGGAGCAGCCGCACATGCTGCGCGTGTACGACATGGAATTCCTGGTCAACGCCATCCTCACCGTCAAAGGGCGCCACCTGGCTGGCGCAGCGGTGGCCGATGCGCTGAATCCGGCGGTTTCGGTGAATTGGGCAGCTTTGCAGCAACGCGAAGTCGGTTTTTAAACCTTTCCGCCGAAAACAGTGGAAGAATGGCAAATCTTAACCGCGGTCAAGGATATTGCTAATTTTATCTTCCACAATCGGTTCCGTTCAACGGGTAAACGGCGCAGCCGCCCGGCCCTCAAAACCATAAGAGTGGAGACAGAACATGAAACATGAAGACGACGTGGCGGTGCAGCGGCCGCCAAGCTACCGTTGGATGCAACTGGTGATGGGCATTGTTTGTATGGCCATGATCGCCAACCTGCAGTATGGCTGGACCCTGTTTGTGAATCCGATTGCAGAGAAGTACGAATGGAGCAAGGCCGCCATCCAGGTTGCCTTCACCATCTTCATCCTGACCGAAACCTGGCTGGTGCCCATTGAAGGCTGGGCGGTGGACAAGTTCGGACCGCGTCCCGTAGTCCTGTTCGGCGGCCTGCTGTGCGCCCTGGGCTGGGTGATGAACTCCTTCGCCAGCACGCTGACGATGCTGTATATCGCGGCGGCCATCAGCGGCATCGGCGCCGGCGCTGTCTACGGCACCTGCGTGGGCTCGGCGCTGAAATGGTTCCCGGACCGCCGCGGCCTGGCTGCCGGCCTTACGGCGGCGGGCTTTGGGGCTGGCTCTGCGGCCACCATCATCCCGATTTCGATGATGATCGAGAAGAGCGGCTATGAAGCCACGTTCTTCACCTTCGGCATCGCCCAGGGCGTGATCGTGATGCTGCTGGCACTGATGATGGGCCGTCCGCCGGAGCACTCCAGCGCCAAGCTGCAGAAGCAGACCAAGGTGCAGCAGGCCCGCGTCAACTACGGCCCGTCGCAGATCGTGCGCAAGCCGGTGTTCTGGGTGATGTACCTGATGTTCGTGCTGGTGGCAGCCGGCGGCCTGATGGCAACGGCGCAAATGGGCCCGATCGCCAAGGACTTCAAGATCGACGGCGTGACATTCAATGTGATGGGCATGGTGCTGCCGGCACTGACCTTCGCCCTTGCCATCGACCGTGTGCTGAACGGCCTGACGCGACCCTTCTTCGGCTGGGTGTCTGACCAGATCGGCCGCGAGAAGACCATGTTCATCGCCTTTGCCCTGGAATCGGTCGGCATCCTGGCGCTGTACTACTTCGGCCGCGATCCGATCATGTTCGTGATCCTTACCGGCCTGGTGTTCTTCGCCTGGGGCGAGATCTACAGCCTGTTCCCGGCCACCTGTGCGGACACCTTCGGCACCAAGAACGCCGCCGGCAACGCAGGCCTGCTGTACACGGCCAAGGGCACGGCATCGATCTTCGTGCCGGTGTCCAGTATGATCACGGCCGCCACCGGCAGCTGGGAAGCGGTGTTCTTCGTCGGCTGCGGCCTGAACGCAGCGGCTGCCATCCTGGCCTGGTGGGTACTGCGCCCGATGCGGGCCCGCTTCATGGACCAGAGCGCGGCCGCCGCTGCCGCCGAAGTGCCGCCTGAACAGATCGCCACCGTGGCGCGCATGGCCAACTAAGCAGCACGACGCAGTAACTCCCCGCTGTCAAGCAGACCACGCCGGCGGCCGTCCTGGCCGCCGGTGTTCACCTGGGACGACCAATCATGATCCATCGCTGGCTACGCTTCAAGCATTTTGACACCGTGCGTTTCGGCACCGTCGAAGGCGACAAGATCCGCATCTACCAGGGCGACATGTTCAACGCCCCGGAACGGACCGACTACTCGCTGCACCTGTCCGAGGTCACGCTGCTGACGCCCGTGGTGCCCGGCAAGGTGCTGGCGATGTGGAACAACTTCCACGCCCTGAGCAAGCGCCTGGGCCTGGAGCCGCCGCCGGAACCGCTGTACCTGATGAAAACGCCCAATTCCTACCTCGCTCCCGGCGGCACCATCCGTGCGCCGCTGTGCGAGGGCAAGGTGGCCTTCGAGGGCGAACTGGGCATCGTGATCGGCAAGCGCACCTTCAACGTCAGCGAAGACGAAGCGCTCGGCCACGTGTTCGGCTATACCTGCGCCAATGATGTCACCGTAAGCGACATCGTCAAGCGCGATCCCACATTCCAGCAGTGGGTGCGGGCCAAGGGCTTCGACACCTTCTGCCCGTTCGGGCCGGTGATTGCCACCGGCCTGGACCCTGCCATGCTGGTGGTGCGCACCATCCTCAACAACGAGGTGCGCCAGGACTACCCGATCAACGACATGGTGTTTTCAGTCGCCCAGCTGGTCAGCCGCATATCGCAGGACATGACGCTGGAACCGGGCGACATCCTGCTGTGCGGCACCTCCGTGGGCATAGGCTCCATGCGGTCCGGCAGCACCATCGAAGTCGAGATCGACGGCATTGGCAAGCTCACCAACCGTTTCGAGTAAACCCAAGGAGCTGCAAATGAAAGTCGCGATCGTAGGAGCAGGAGCGATAGGGGGCTATGTCGGCGCCATGCTGGCACTGGCGGGCGAGGAAGTCACCTTCCTCGTGCGCGGCGCCAACCTGGCCGCCATCCGCAAGCAGGGCATCAAGCTCATCTCGCATGACGGCGTGGAGCGCGTGGCCACGTCCGTGAAGGCCACCGACAATTACGCCGAAGCCGGTCCGCAGGACCTGGTGATCCTGGCGCTCAAGGCGCACCAGGTGGACGCCGTGGCAGACAAGGTGCCCAAGCTGTTCGGGCCGGACACCTGCGTGGTCACCATGCAGAACGGCATCCCGTTCTGGTACTTCCACAAACATGGCGGCGCGCTGGAAGGCCGCCAGGTGAGCAGCGTGGACGCGGAAGGCCGCCTGGCCGCCTGCATCCCGCCGGAGCGCATCATCGGCTGCGTCGTCTATCCGGCTTCGGAGCTGGTGGCGCCGGGCGTGGTGCGCCATGTGGAGGGCGAGCGTTTCCCGGTGGGCGAACTGGATGGTTCGCACAGCGCGCGAGTGCAGGCGATATCCGACTGCTTCACGCGGGCCGGTTTCAAGGCCCCCGTGCTGGACAACATCCGCGCCGAGATCTGGCTCAAGCTGTGGGGCAACCTGAGCTTCAACCCGATCAGCGCGCTGTCGCACGCTACGCTGGAAGGCATCTGCCAGTTCCCGCTCAGCCGCGAGCTGGCGGCGAATATGATGCGCGAGGCGGAAACGGTGGCGTCCAAGCTCGGCATCAGCTTCCGCGTGACTCTGGAAAAGCGCATTGCGGGGGCCGAGAAAGTAGGGCGCCACAAGACGTCGATGCTGATGGACGTGGAAGCGGGACGCGGGCCGGAAATCGACGCGCTGGTGGGATCGGTGGTGGAACTGGGCCGCTTCACCGACACGCCCACGCCGCATATCGACGCCGTGTACTCGCTGGTGAAGCTGCTGGAACGCACCATGACCGATGAACAGGGCCAGGTGCGCTTGCTGAAGCTGGCGGCCTGACGGCCGCCGCCTGGGGCAGGGGCTTACAGGCCCCAGGTGTAGGCTGCGTCGGACTGGTCGCCCTTGTTTTCGCTGTTCAGCTGCTCGCGCAGCTGGATGGCGAAGATGGTTTCGAGGATGCCAATCAGGCTGAACGGGCCCGACGACGGAGCGGTTTCGCGGTTGGTCAGAGTGGTCATGTTTATCTTCCTGGAGTTAAAAATTGGTTGCCAGCGCTGGGGTTGAAACGAGTATAGGCAGCTGCCTCTCAGCTGCCTAATTGCGTCCCGGCATATCCGACATTCAGGAAGTAAATAATGCCTATGAGGAAGGCCCTTTTTCCCGCTTAAACTAATTTCAGGATTCTTGACCTGGGTCAAGATTCTGTGTGCGCTGCAGCAAAAAAGCGCCTCAGATCTTGCCCTGGTTTTTCAGGCGGCTCAGGGTTTCCGGCGACAGGTTCAGGTAGGACGCCAACTGCTTTTTCGGCAGACGTTCGAACAGCTCTGCCTGTTTGCGCATGAAGCGGTGCACGCGGCCCGGCGCATCGAGCAGGTGCAGGGTGATGGTGTGGCCCATGATCTCGCTCATGAGGCGCATCACCTCATATTCGAAGTTCTGCTTGATCTGCGAATGACTCTCCAGGAAGTTCACCCATTGCGGCATCGGCAGCTTGGCCACGCGCGCCTTGCTCACGCAGACGATGCTGTACGGCGTTGGTGTCTTCAGGCGCCAGGCGGCGTAGCTCGTTTCGATATCGCGCTCGGATGCGAAGCGCAGAATCATTTCCTTCGCACTGGGACTGGTCACCACGCGCTTCAGGATGCCGTCCAGGATGAAGTACTGCTCCATCTCGTGCACGCCCTGGTTGAGCAGCAAATCCCCCTTCTGATAATCGACCACCGTGAGATGCGGTTCCAGCGCCGCCATTTCGCTGTCGCGTAATTCCTTGAGTACCAGATTCTGCCGCAGCTGCACGCGGATGATGTTGCGTTCAGGGTGATTCGCCAACAGGGTCATAGGGAGTTAAGCCGGGTTTATTTGTAAATGTTGAACATCATCTGACGAAAATTGACCGCGGTCAATGAGGTATTGCAGGCGCGCTCGATATGATCCTTTCCAGCGAATCAAGCTTCGTGGTGCGGCGCACACCAGGCAGCGTACTCGCCGGCAGGGCACCGAGGTTGTTTCAAGATGGGCATGGTCAAGAAGAACAAACGCCCTGGACATTTTGAAACGGCCTCCGAATACAACCACTATATGAGACGACATCATGACCAATACCACGCAGTCGCCTGAACTGACCGACGGTTTCCACCTCGTTGTCGATGCGCTCAAGCATAACGACATCGACACCATCTACGGCCTGGTCGGCATCCCGATCACGGACCTGGCCCGCCTGGCCCAGGCCGAGGGCATGCGCTTCATCGGCTTCCGCCACGAACAGCATGCGGGCAACGCCGCAGCCATCGCGGGCTATATGACGAAGAAGCCGGGCATCTGCCTGACCGTGTCCGCACCGGGCTTCCTGAATGGCCTGACAGCGCTGGCGAACGCCACGACCAACTGTTTCCCGATGATCCTGATCTCCGGTTCCAGCGAACGCGAAATCGTCGACCTGCAGCAGGGCGACTACGAAGAGATGGACCAGCTCAATGCCGCCAAGCCTTATGCCAAGGCAGCCTACCGCATCAACAAGGCGGAAGACATCGGCATCGGTGTGGCGCGCGCCATCCGTGCCGCAGTTTCGGGCCGTCCCGGCGGCGTGTACCTGGACCTGCCGGCGCAACTGCTGGCGCAAACGCTGGACGCTGAACACGGCAAGCGCTCGCTGGTGAAGGTGATCGATGCCCGCGCCGCGCCAGATCCCGGCGCCGGAGTCCGTGGAGCGTGCACTGAACGTGCTGCGCGGCGCGAAGAAGCCTCTGATCCTGCTGGGCAAAGGCGCCGCCTACGCGCAGGCCGACGCGGACATCCGCGCGCTGGTGGAAGAAAGCGGCATTCCCTACCTGCCCATGTCCATGGCCAAGGGCCTGCTGCCGGACACGCACGCACAGTCGGCATCGGCCGCACGCTCCTACGTGCTGGCCGAAGCGGATGTGGTGGTGCTGGTCGGCGCCCGCCTGAACTGGCTGCTCTCGCACGGCAAGGGCAAGACCTGGGGCAGCCCGAAGCAGTTCATCCAGATCGATATCGCGCCGACTGAAATGGACAGCAACGTGGCCATCTCCGCGCCGGTTGTCGGCGACATCGGTTCCTGCGTGCAGGCGCTGCTGGAAGGCATCCGCAGCGGTGGCTTCGAACAGCCTGACACGGCATGGACCGGCGCCATCGCCGAGCGCAAGGACAAGAACCTGACCAAGATGGCGGCAATGCTGGCGCAGAATCCGTCGCCAATGAATTTCCATAGCGCGCTGCGTGCCATCCGCGACGTGCTGAAAACCCGCCCGGATATCAATGTCGTCAACGAAGGCGCGAACACGCTGGACTTCGCGCGTTCCATCATCGACATGTACGAACCCCGCAAACGTTTTGACTCGGGAACCTGGGGCATCATGGGCATCGGCATGGGCTTCGCCATCGGCGCTGCCGTCACAAGCGGCAAGCCGGTAGTAGCCATCGAAGGCGACAGCGCCTTCGGCTTCAGCGGCATGGAGCTGGAAACCATCTGCCGTTACGAGCTGCCGGTGACCACTATCATCTTCAACAACAACGGCGTGTACCGCGGAACGGATGTGAACCCGACCGGCGGCAAGGATGTGGCGCCTACCGTGTTTGTGAAGAACGCCCGCTACGACAAGATGATCGAAGCCTTCGGCGGCATCGGCTACAACGTGACGACCCCGGATGAACTGACGCGCGCGCTGCAGGAATCCATTGCGCACGGCAAGCCGGCCCTGATCAACGCAATGATCGACGAATCGGCCGGCACCGAGAGCGGCCGCCTGACCAACCTGAATCCGCAAAGCGCTGCGGGCAAGAAATAACCTAACCAGGAGACGAGCAAAATGACCAAACCATTGGAAGGCATCCGCATCATCGACTTCACCCACGTGCAGGCCGGCCCGGCATGCACCCAGCTGCTGGCCTGGTACGGTGCCGATGTGATCAAGGTGGAGCGCCCCGGCGCAGGCGACGTGACCCGCTCGCAGCTGCGCGATATCGAAGGCGTGGACGCGCTGTATTTCACCATGTTGAACAGCAATAAGAAGTCCATCACGCTGGACACCAAGACGCCGGAAGGCAAGGAAGTGCTGACGCGCCTGATCAAGCAGTCCGACGTGCTGGTGGAAAACTTCGGCCCGGGCGCCCTGGACCGCATGGGCTTCACCTGGGAGCATATCCGCGAACTGAATCCGGGCATGATCGTGGCGTCCGTGAAGGGCTTCAGCGACGGCCACCATTACGAAGACCTGAAGGTTTACGAGAACGTGGCGCAGTGCGCTGGCGGCGCCGCCTCCACCACCGGCTTTGAAGAAGGTCCTCCAACCGTGTCCGCCGCTGCCCTGGGCGACAGCAACACCGGCATGCACCTGGCGATCGGCATCCTGACCGCGCTGCACGCCCGCAACCGCAACGGCGGCAAGGGCCAGAAGGTGGCCGTGTCGATGCAGGACAGCGTGCTGAACCTGTGCCGCGTGAAGCTGCGCGACCAGCAGCGCCTGGAACGCGTGGGCTACCTGGAGGAATATCCGCAGTACCCACACGGCAAATTCAGCGACGTCGTGCCGCGCGGCGGCAATGCGGGTGGTGGCGGCCAGCCGGGCTGGGTGCTGAAGTGCAAGGGCTGGGAAACCGACCCGAATGCGTATATCTACTTCACCATCCAGGGCCACGCCTGGGCGCCGATCTGCCGCGCCATCGGCAAGGAGCAGTGGATCGATGATCCGGCCTACAACACGCCGCGCGCTCGCCAGGACAAGATCTTCAGCATCTTCGCCATCATCGAAGACTGGCTGAAGGACAAGACCAAGTTTGAAGCCGTGAACGTCCTGCGCAAATTCGACATCCCTTGCGCACCGGTGATGACCATGAAGGAGCTGGCCAACGATCCGTCTCTGCGCGCCAGCGGCACCATCGTTGAAGTGGACCACAAGGAGCGCGGCAAGTACCTGACCGTGGGCAGCCCGATCAAGTTCTCGGACCTGCAAGTGGAAGTCACCGGCTCGCCGCTGCTGGGCGAGCACACCGACGAGGTGCTGGAGCGCCTCGGCTACAACAGCCGTGAAATCGCCGCGCTGCACGAAGCACGCGCGGTGTGATGCGGTAGGCGCGCGCAGCGTGGTGCGCTGCGCGCGTGCAGCGAAGCAGTAGTAATTCTCCTTAGTATCTCGTTCGGCCAGGCATGGCAGCCTGGCCATTTTTTATTCTTTCCCCTTGTGGCGCGCTTTCTCGATATGCTGGACCGCCTGTTCCGTGTCGTGCGGCGGTTTGAGGAAGAGTCGCAGGCCTTCGTAGGTCGGGCCAACCAGCTCCGTCTTCGCGTCGCGGTCGAAGAAGTAGGTCAGGCCGGCGGCATTCGACAGGATGCTGTTGGTGGCCTCGCCCAGCAAAGCCGGCGATTGCAGGTCCGGCTGGGCGGCGAAAGTCTGGTCGGCATCCGCGATCATGCGCAGGGATCCGCTTTCGACGAGGTAGGTGAGGAAGCGGTTGCGGGCGCGGTGGTTCACTCCTGTCGTTGGCAGGACCAGTACATCGAGCGGCGCCTCTTCATAGTTGGGAATGTCCGGCGAATAGCTCGGGAAGGGGAAGAAGCCCATGTCGGACGCGATCGCGCCGGGGAATTTGGCGGCGATGAAGCTCCCCATCAGCACCATTCCCACGTGATTGCGGTACAGGTAGGGCAGCACGCGCTCCATTTCCTGGTCCATCGTCGCTTCCAGGAAGTAGCCCTTGCGCAGCAGGTCGCCCCAGGTGTCGAATACCTGGCGGACTTTCGGGTCGGTGAAGCGCACGTCGCCCCGCAATAGCTTGCGCTGGAAATCGATGCCGTTGATGCGCAGGTTCAGGTAATCGAACCAGCCCGCCGCCGGCCAGATGCTTTTGGCGCCGAGGCCGAATGGCGTGATTCCGGCAGCCTTCAACCGTTCGCACGCTTGCTGGAACTCGGCCCAGGTCGCGGGCGGACGGATGTCCAGGCGGTTGAACAGGGATTTACGGTAGACGAAGCCCCAGGCGTAGTAGTACAGCGGGAAGCCGTACACCTCACCGCCGACGCGTGTGCCCTCGATGGTGGCGGGGGCGAATTTCTTCTTTTTCAGCAGGGCTACCAGGTCGGCGTCCAGCGGCGCGAGCAGCTTGTGCTCCGCCGCGTCGCGCAGTCGCTCGCCGGCATACCAGAAGGCCAGGTCGGCGCGACCGGTCTTCAGACGGTTGATGAAGTCTTTCTTGTAGGGCTCCTGCGGGTAGCCGTTGTGCTTGACCTGGATGTCCGGATTTGCCGCGGCAAATTGATCGATAATGGTCAGCAATGCCTTGCGCTGCGGGGTGTTGGAGACGACATAGTCGATGATCAGTTGCTCGGCCGCGATGGCGAAGCTGGGCAGCGCGACCGCTGCACATATCAGGCCGTTCGCCAGCCAGTTTTGGATACGTGTCGACATGGCGAAAGTCTCGTTGGGAACGCGGTTTATGTCAATCGGCGGCGGCGGATTTGACACGGCGGATCAATGATCCGCCCTACGCGCCCCCCCGGAGGAGGTCGACGCCGGCAGGGGCGGGAGGTCAGGTGGGATAGACCAGGATGGCGCGGAAGTCGTTGACGTTGGTGAGGGTCGGGCCCGAGATGACGGAGTCGCCAAGCGCCTGGAAAAAGCCGTGGCCGTCGTTATTGGCGAGCGCTTCGCGGGGCACGATGCCGAGCGTGCGGGCGCGGGCAAGCGAGTCGGGCGAGAGCAGGGCGCCGGCGATTTCTTCCTGGCCGTCCACGCCGTCCGTATCGCAGGCGATCGCATAGATGCCTGGATGTCCGTTGAGCGCTACGCCCAGAGACAGCAGGAATTCCACATTGCGCCCGCCGCGCCCATCGCCGCGCACGGTCACCGTGGTTTCGCCGCCGGACAGGAACACGCAAGGAGCACGGAAAGGCTGCCCGTGCCGCGCAACATGCGTGGCAATGCCGGCCATGACGATGCCCACATCGCGCGCCTCACCCTCGATGCTGTCGCCGAGAATGTGCGCAGGCAGGCCGCTTTCGCGTGCGACCGCCGCCGCGGCTTCCAGCGCCATCAGCGGCGTGGCGACCATGTGCAAGGTGCTGCGCGCCAGGCGCGGATCGCCGGGCTTGACCGATTCGCCACGGCCGCTTTCGAGCAGCTCGCGAACTTTCGGAGGGATTTCAATGCGGTAGCGTCGCAGGACCGCCAGTGCGTCAGCGCAGGTCGTGCGGTCCGCGCAGGTCGGACCACTGGCAATGTCGCTCGGATCGTCGCCGGGGACATCCGAAATCAGCAGGGTGACCACCTGTGCCGGATGACAGGCGGCCGCCAGCCGTCCGCCCTTGATGGCGGAAAGATGCCGGCGCACGCAATTGATCTCGCTGATCGTGGCGCCACTCTTTAAAAGCGCCGTGTTGATCACCTGCTTGTCGGCCAGCGTCAGCGCATCATCCGGCAGCGCGAGGAGGGCTGAGCCGCCACCCGAAATCAGGCAGATGACCAGATCGTCCTCGGTCAAGTCCGACACCAGATCGCGGATGCGGCGCGCCGCGTTCACCCCGGCCTGGTCCGGCACGGGATGGGCGGCTTCCACGACTTCAATACGCTCGCATGGCACCGCGTAGCCGTAACGGGTAACGACCAGCCCACTCAGCTCGCCTTCCCAGTGCTGCTCCACTACGCGCGCCATCTCCGCGGACGCCTTGCCGGCGCCGATGACCAGCGTGCGTCCGCGGGGCGGGGACGGCAGATACTTCGGCAGGCTGACCGACGGCTGCGCCGCTGCCACCGCCGCGTCGAACATCTCCCGCAACAATTTACGCTGGTCGATCATGCTCACTCCTTATGCGGCAATTCCGCGCCGATTTCGAAGTTCGCCATCAGCTCCAGCGCACGCACCAGTGCCGAATGGTCCCAGGCCTTGCCGCCATGGGCCGCGCAGCTGTTGAACAGTTCCTGCGCGGTGGCGGTGTTGGGCAGGCTCAGGCCCAACTGGCGGGCGGTGCTCAATGCCAGGTTCAGATCCTTCTGATGCAGCTCGATGCGGAAGCCGGGATTGAAGGTACGGTTAATCATGCGCTCGCCGTGCACTTCAAGAATGCGCGACGAGGCGAAACCGCCCATCAGCGCCTGGCGCACCTTGGCTGCGTCTGCGCCCATGCGCGATGCAAACAGCAGCGCCTCGCCGACGGCCTCGATGTTCAGGGCCACGATGATCTGGTTGGCGACCTTGGTGGTCTGGCCGTCGCCATTGCCGCCCACCAGGGTGATGTTCTTGCCCATCAGGTCGAACAGCGGCTTGACGCGTGCGAACGCTTCCTCCGAGCCGCCGACCATGATGGTCAGCGTCGCGGCCTTGGCGCCCACTTCGCCGCCGGACACCGGCGCGTCCAGGTAATCGCAATTCAGGGCGTTGATGCGGGCCGCGAACTGCTTGGTTTCGAGCGGGGAGATGGAGCTCATGTCCACCACGACCTTGCCCGGCGCCAGGCCTTCAGCCACGCCGTTTTCGCCGAACAGCACGGCCGCCACGTGTGGCGTGTCCGGCACCATGACGATGACGATGTCCGAATTCTGCGCCACTTCCTTGCCGGAAGCGCAGGCCACTGCGCCTGCCTGCAGCAATTCCTCAGGCACGGGCTTCACGTCATGCACGTGCAGGGTGTGGCCGCCCTTGACCAGGTGGGATGCCATGGGCGTGCCCATGATGCCGAGACCGATAAAACCGACTTTGCTCATTGTTGCTTGCTCCTCGTTGTGTTGTGTTGAATGCGCTTATTGCGCCTGCTTGAAACGGCCAGCCAGGGCTTCGGCGTTGCGCGCCAGGATGCCGATGTCGCTGCCGACTGCCGTGAAAGTGGAACCGGCTTCGATGTAGCGGTGGGCCATGGTCTCGTCGGGCGAGAGATGCCGGCTGCCTTGCCGCAGGCGCGGATGCGGCGGATCGCTTGCTCGATGGCGGCCACGACTTCCGGATGCTTGGGATCGCCGATATGGCCCATCGATGCCGCCAGGTCGCCCGGGCCGATGAAGATGCCGTCAACGCCCTCGACGGCTGCGATTTCCTCAATGTTGGCAATGGCGTGGGGCGTTTCCACCTGCACCAGCACGCAGATCTCTTCTTCGCAGCGCTTGGCGTAATCCTTCACGCGGCCATAGTCCGAGGCGCGGGCGGCAGCCGAATAACCGCGCACGCCCAGCGGCGGGTAGCGCGTGGCGGCCACCGCTCGGCGCGCTTCCTCGGCATCCTGCACGAAGGGGATCAACAGCGTTTGCGCGCCGATGTCCAGCAGGCGCTTGATGACCACCGTGTCGTTCCACGCCGGGCGAACGATAGGATGGGCGCTGCCCTGGGAGATGGCCTGCAGCTGCGAGTGCACCATCGGCAGCTCGTTCGGCGAGTGCTCGGTATCCAGCAGCAGCCAGTCGAAGCCGGCGTTGGCCAGCACTTCAACCGTGATATGGCTGGACAGCCCGGACCAGAAGCCCAGTTGCTTTTTCCCCGACAGGATGGCGTGCTTGAACGTGTTGATCGGCAAATTCATGTTACGGACTCCAAGGCTAGGTTGAACTTCAGGAATTCAATTCGGGCCGCGCAGGGCGGCGGGAGTGCCGGGTAGTGAAGCTTGCGGCCGGGGCACTCGCGGGCTGCATGACATTCAGTAAAGTCATCGTACAACTAGCTTCGCGACTTAGCAAGCAGAATTTGCTGCGCCCGCACATTTTTTCGATTTTCTGCCCGTTTCGCTTGTAGCTACGGGCTGTCGGCTGTACGAAGCAATCTTTTGAGAAATATTAGTTGTATGATCTCTTGCGCTTAGCAATCACGTAAAATTGAGCGAATGCTCAACAATTAAATCCGTCATGATCATTTCGTCCGCAACCGATTTCCGAGAAGCTGCACGCCGCAAACTGCCACCTTTCCTGTTCCACTACCTCGATGGGGGCGCCGGAGCCGAACAAACGCTCGAAGCCAATGTGAGCGACCTGCAGCAGGTCAAGCTGCGCCAACGGGTGTTGCGTGGATCGGAAGAGCTGGATCTGTCGGCGCAATGGTTCGGGAAGCGCTATGGGCTGCCCATTGCCCTGGCGCCGGTCGGCCTGACCGGCATGTACGCGCGGCGGGGCGAAGTGCAGGCGGCGCGCGCCGCATGTGCGCGTGATATTCCGTTCATCCAGTCGACAGTGTCGGTTTGTCCCCTGGCCGAAGTGGCGGGAGCGGTCGACAAGCCGATCTGGTTCCAGCTGTATGTGCTGAAGGACCGCAGCTTCATGCGCGACGTGCTGCAGCGCGCGAAGGCGCTGGGGGCGACCACGCTCGTGTTCACGGTGGACATGCCCGTCCCCGGCGCGCGCTACCGCGATGCGCACAGTGGGATGAGCGGCCCCAATGGACCGATGCGCCGCGTGTGGCAGGCGATGTGGCATCCGCAGTGGGCCTGGGACGTGGGCTTGTTCGGACGCCCGCATGACCTGGGCAATATCTCCGCCTATCGCGGCCATGCGACCGGACTGGCCGATTACATCGGCTGGCTCGGTGCGAATTTCGATCCGGCCATTGCCTGGCATGACTTGCAGTGGATTCGCGATGAGTGGGATGGCCCGATGGTCATCAAGGGTATCCTGGAGCCGGATGATGCGCGCGATGCGCTGTCCTTCGGCGCTGACGGCATTGTGGTCTCCAATCATGGCGGACGCCAGCTCGATGGCGCCTTATCGACCGCCCGCGCCTTGCCTGCGATTGCCGATGCAGTCAAAGGCAAAATGACCATCTTCGCCGACGGCGGCGCGCGCACCGGTACCGACGTCTTCCGCCTGCTGGCCCTCGGCGCCGACGGCGTCCTCCTCGGCCGCGCCTTCGTCTACGCCCTGGCGGTGCAGGGCCAGGCAGGCGTCGAGAAACTGCTGGCCATCATGGAGAAGGACATCCGCACCAATATGGTCCTGACCGGCGTGAAGTCCCTCAGCGAAGTGGGCCCCCATCTATTGACCCGCTAGGCACTGTGCTCATTCCATTCATCTGAATGTTGATGAAGCGCAGAAGCGGTGCCAATACATATTTGCCGCCTGGGTACGAGACTTATATTAGTAAGGGCGCGATTAAGCGCGCGTCTTACTTACACCGGGAGGCACTATGTCGAGCGATGAACCAATTAAAGCGGGACGTCCTACTACGGCCGAAAGTACAACATATGTACTTGCGGCCATCCCCAGCGAACGGGATGTCGATTTCAACGGAAAAGCGATAGTGGTTGTGGGACCACAACCTGACACGCTTAAACCAACGGTTAAACTCGATGGCGTTCACGGTGTTGGCAATGTGGATGGAAGTGGCGTCGTCGGTTTTGGGGCCGATGATGAAGGCACAGGCGTGGTGGGGCTTGGAGGAGGCTTTAACGGAGATGGCGGGCTGGGCGTGCACGCGATAGGGGGAAGAGCCGGGCGAGGCAAACAGGCCGGAGCCGGCGTGTTGGCGCAAGGCGGCAGGATGACGGCCAATGACGGGCGGATACCACATGGCCCAGGCGTCATCGCAATGGGCGGAGGGCACAAAATGCCGCTGCCGCCGTCAGAGCAGACCGGAAGCGTTGGCGTCTTCGCAGTCGGCGCCGAAGCCGAGGCCACCTCAGTAAGCGATCGTGGCGTGCACGTGGACCGCGGTCCATTATTCCCCGGCGCCGGTGTAGTCGGAAGGGGTGGGTTGGCATTGCCGCTGTGGGACGGCCGTCCGGGAGCTGCCGGAGTTATTGGCCTTGCAGGCGAATCACGCTTTCCGCCAATTGGAGAGACAGGGAATACCGGCGTGTACGGACGCGGCCCGATTGGCGTGCAGGGATTCGGCGAGAGTGACCGCGCCGGTATTTTCAATGCGAGGTTTCACGCGCAAGTTCGATTGGTTCCAAAAATCGCGACGACAATAAATGTCCTCGACGCCAAAATCGGCGATCTGCTTGCCGTCTCCGAAGTTACCAGGGACGGAAGGAGTTCGCGAGCCTTTGGTTCTGCAAGGAGGGTGGTGCGCCGGATCAGGCGGTATGGGTGAAAATCGCGTAATCTGCGTGCTGGCGCACATTGACGAATTAGCCGCGCCGAAGACTAATCAAGCACTGACAATTTCGTGCGGTAATCGGTAAGCAGCAGGGGCGCGACCGCGGGATCGGCGAACACATTGTCGCCATTGCCGGTGACGAGCACCAGGTGCTTCTTCGCTCCAGAATTGCGCCGGTCCTGCCAGGTCGATCTGGCCATCGCCGGCTGGTCCAGGTACTTTACTTCGAGCTGGTAAGTATTGCTTCCCTTCTGGACCATGAAGTCGCAAGCGTTCGAGCGCGCGGCAGAAGTCTGTTCCATATCGCTGCAGCATGCTCGCCACCAGGTTCTCGACGAACCGCAATGTGACGCCTTCGCGGCTTTTGTTGTCCATGATCTTGCTCAAATCAAACGTGTCAGGAGGGCGCTCTCTGCATCGACCACAAGCGCTCGACTTCCTCGTGTCCCCCGCCCGGTGCTGGCTTGCTTGTCGTGGTTTTAACCTAAAGGAAAAAGAACGGGCCGAAACGTTCGCTCGTCGAATCCAGCAGATAAACGATATAGTCGGCCACCTAGCAGGACAGCGTCAAACAGGACGGCGCCGCCATGCCTGTAAATTTCCCTAGATGCATGCCAATTGTACAATCCTACACGTGCGTTGCAACGGCCGGATTGCGGTTTCCCACGGCAGCATCGAGTGTCTTTTTTGGAGCCACTGTGGTTATTGCCATGACTGCTGCTAGAATTAATTCTGCTGATCATTTTCTTTGACTTAGAGCGTTTTCGCATGGTTGGACAGGGCGCCATGCAGAGAGATGGTGTGGCCGCTGATGATTACGATCAGAGCTGTTTCCTACAATGGCCAGCCCACGAGCACTCCCATCAATGGCGAGTTTGGCGAAGCGGGTGGAGTGATCGGTCGCGCCGACGGGAATGCGCTGGTCTTGCCTGATCCGCATCGTCACGTATCACGCATGCACGCGATGATCGTTTTCCAGAACGGCAGCTATATTATTCGCGACATCAGCAGCGCATCCCCGGTTTATGTGAACGGCAAACCACTGGGGCGCGGCAACGAAGCGGACCTGTCGGATGGGGACAATTTGTGCATCGGCGCCTATACCCTGAAAGTGGCTGAGGATAAGCCTGCTGGCCAGAAAGCGGGCAGGCAAAGGGCCGATCCGCTGGTGACCGTTGGTGCACGGCGCAGCGTCCCTGCGCCGAAAAGCATGGTCGTCTCGTGGCATGAGACCGATGAGACGGAAAGCAGCGACGGCATCAGGACAATGGTGGTGCAGTCGCCACACAAGGCAGCTCCAGGCGCACCCGGCATGGCGCCAGCCCCGGCGGCGGCAACCAGGACAACAGAGCAGGACTTATTGCACGCCTTCCTGGCCGGCGCAGGCGTGCCTGATCTGCACATGAAGGGCCCGCTCACGCCGGAGCTCATGCATATGCTGGGCCAGCTATTGCGCGAGTCGGCGCAGGGCACGCTGGACTTGCTGTTGGCCCGAACCTTGATCAAGTGGGAGATGCGGGCGGAGGTCACCATGATGGAGCCGCGCGATAACAATAACCCGCTCAAGTTCTCGCCCAATGTGGAAGTTGCGCTTGCCCATTTGCTGGCGCCGCGCGGTACGGGCTTCATGCCGCCGCTGGACGCGATCAGGGATGCCTACGACGATTTGCGCGCTCATCAGTTTGCCTTCATGGCGGGCATGCGCGCGGCGCTGCCGCAGGTGCTCAGGCGATTCGATCCGGAGTCGCTTGAAAAGCGCCTCACCGAGAAAAGTATCCTCGATTCCGTGCTGCCCCTAAACCGTAAAGCCAGGCTTTGGGGTTTGTACACCGAGATGCATTCCGCCCTTACTAAGGAGGCCGAGGACGAGTTCCATACCTTGTTCGGCCGCGCGTTCCTGAAGGCCTACCATGCCCAGCTGGACAAGCTGGCGCAAACGGGCAGGGATGCCGAACCCTGACCCGAACCGCGATGGAGCTCACAATATCCGTGCTGTCCCGGACCGGCGGGCGACCCACCAATCAGGATGCATACGGCTTTTGGCCTAACCATAACAACTGTTTTCTCGCGCTATCCGATGGAGCTGGCGGCCATTCGGGCGGCGACTATGCGTCGAAGCTGGCGGTCAAGGAAGCGCTTGAATTTTTTCAGCGCAATCCAGTTTGCAGCGTGGACAGTATCGCCGGCGCTTTGCGAGCCGCAAACGCAGCCATCGTCGAGGCCCAGCGCCAGACGCCGCAGTTTGCCGAGATGCACGCTACCGTCGTGGTTCTTGCGATTGACTCTGAAATCGGCACGGCGATCTGGGGGCATGTCGGCGATACCCGCCTTTATTGCTTCCGCAATCAGCGCATCCTGCTGCAGACGCGCGACCATAGTGTCCTGCAAACCATGGTGGACGCGGGCTACCTGCCGTCCGGGGAAGTACGCGGTTCGCCGCAACGGAATCTGCTGCTTGCCGCGCTGGGCGGTGCCAACGGATTTGAACCGTGCATCGAAGCCACAGCGTTTGCTGTGCAGGATGGCGACGTATTCCTTCTTTGCACGGACGGGTTCTGGGAGCATGTCGACGAAACCCAGATGGAGCAGGCGCTGCAGTCGTCGGCGTCGCAGGAAGATTGGCTGAGGCGGCTTGAGAGCCTGGTCATTGCGCATGGCGGCGAGGAACAGGACAATTATTCCGCCCTTGCCGTGTCCTGCAAAGCCCACGCCAGGGTCATTTGAGCCTTGGCAGTGCGAAGAGGCGTTCCTATACTTTATGGGATGCGTATATTCGCAGAGGAGGGCAAGATGAATATGAAAAATGTAGTCCTCATGATTTCCCTGGCTGCCGTACCGTTCCTGGCCCAGTCCCAGAACGGAAAGGTGTTAAAGCCGCAGGACATCACAGAAAGCGCGCTGATAGACGCACTGGCGCCCCCTACGGAAATGAAGACGCGCAGTATCCGCGTCATGGCGGATAGTCCGCCGGGAGGCGCGGCCACCGCACAAGCCAGTGCGGCCTTGTTGATCACTTTCGAGACCAATTCCGCCAATCTGACCCAGCGGGCAAAGCAGTCGCTGGATGTGGTGGGCAAGGCCCTGAGCTCGGAAAGACTGGCGCCGTTCCGCTTCGCGATCGAAGGCCATGCAGACCCGCGCGGCGCGCCCGATGCGAATCTTCACCTGTCGCAAGCCAGGGCGGAATCGGTGCGGCAATACCTGGTGAAGAGTACCCACGTCGAGAATGGCCGCCTGGATGCGGTCGGCAAGGGCGATCGTGAGTTGATCAACAAGGCCAATCCGATCGCGCCGGAGAACCGGCGTGTGACCATCGTCAATCTGGCGCAGTAGCCAGCCTTTAGCGGTATTCTCCGATCGAGAAGACGGCGGCTCCGTAGGCCTCGGAGCACGCCGTTCGCCCCGGCTCGCACTTGGCTTTTCCTGCATAGAGCGGCGTCTTTCCGGTGTGCGCCCGCTGCAGCTGCGCGGCCGAGGCGAGCGGGAATTCGGCGAAACGGTCGAGCCGCTTCAGGCCGGTATCCTGGAAATCCCGCGGCGAGTCCGAGACGATCGCCACAAACTGATTGGTTCCAGGCGGCCCGCTCGCAATCATATGCCACTTCGCGCGCGGCACGTCGAGCTCCTCGTTGGCTTCGATGTGGTTATTGGCATCGATCGCATTGGGGAACATGAGCCAGAAATCGGAGCGGCTGGTCCCCACCATCAGCACGTAGACATAGCCAGGCTTCGACGAGCGAATGGAGAACTTCAGCTTCTCCACGCCGATTTTCACCTGGGCCTGGTCGATCGATACCGTCACCGCGTGGTTGCGGTTGCGTGCCTGGAACACGTCGTCCAGCGCCTGGACCGGATCGAAGACCGCGTTGACGGGGGCGTGTGCGGCGGCAGGCGCCGGGGCATTGTCCCTGCGTGGCAGGAAAACGGCCGCGACCGCAACAATTGCTGCGATGGCTGCAATGGCAGCGGCCCCCGCGTAGAACTTGTGATGGTGCTTTGCCGGCGCAGGCTTGGCCGTTTTGGGTATCCGCCCCCTGATTCGTATTCCCGCTCGTCAGTTTGAGCAGCGACCGAAGCTCCGCGATGCTCTGTGGCCGGCTTTCCGGTTTCACGCTGAGTGCGAAATCTATCGCCCGCAGGAATTCCGGGCTGTATTTTCCGGCTACCTTCTTTTCGAGCGGCACATGGGGATCGTCGACCACGCGCGCAACGGAAGGCACGGGTTGGTGGCCGGTGATTGCGAGGTAGACGACGGAGGCCAGCGCATAGATGTCGGTCCATGGGCCTTGCGCTATCGTGCGGCTTGCCGCGTATTGCTCGACCGGCGCGTAACCCTGCTTGAGGATGACGGTGAAGGTGTTGGCTTTGCCTGCAATGGCGCGCCGCGCGGCGCCGAAGTCCAGCAGCAGCGGGCGGCCATCCTGGAGGATCAGGATGTTGTCAGGGGCTATGTCGCGGTGAAAGCATTGTTCGTGGTGGATAATATCCAGCGCATCCAGCAAGGGCGCCAGAAAGGCTTTCAGCCACGCCTCGTCGGGAGGCGTTGCGCGTGCGCGCAGGTATTGCTTGAGTGTCGGTCCCTGGTAGAAGGGCATCACCATATAGGCCGTGCCATTCGCTTCCCAGAAGCGGTAGACCTTGACCAGAGAAGGGTGATCGAACTGAGCGAGCAGGCGTGCCTCGTTGACGAAACTGCGAAGGCCGGCCTGGAAAGTGGACGCGTGCCGCGGCGACTTGACCGTGACATGCGTAGTCTTCGCGTGGGAGGCAAGGGCCGACGGCATGTATTCCTTCAGCGCGACGATGCGCTGCAGGGAATGGTCATAGGCACGGTAGACGATGCCGAATCCGCCTTCCCCGATCAGGCCGGCGATCTCGAATTCACCCAGGTGGGTGCCCGCGGGCAGGGCGTTATTCCCGCTTTCCAGCAATGCCGATGGATCGTGAAGCGGATCCGTCTCCGTATTCGGAGAGGTCATGGCCGGGTCATTGTCTGGTGGCTCGCTCATACGGTAGTGTCGACGCCTTCAGTGAGCCTAAGGGTGAGCAGTCTCTTCTCTAACGATAGTACATCCGATGAGATTCGGTAATTCTCACACATTCTCACCATGTTGCGCCGGTGAGAATGTGCGTGCGGCCGCAGCTAAATCGCGACATTCAGACTCGCGACAATCCCTTCGCGCTCGTCGCGATATATGCGGCGGCTATCGCGTGCCGGGCCGGTGCCCTTGGTCCTGACGACCTGGGATCGATAGCCCAGTCCGATGCTCGCTCCGCGGAAATATGCGCTTTCCATGCCGAGCGCATAACTGACGCCGAGTTCGCTGATTGCATAGCGCGTATTATTCGTGTCCGGCGGGTTGGCCAGGTTGAGGTAGCGTGTTTTGGCACGCCCCGGACCATAGGCAAGTTGCCCCGTCAGAGACAGTCTGTCGTAAATGGGGAAGGCCGCCGAGACGCCAAGCAGTATCACGCGTACGGTATTGTCGACAAAAGGAACGGGAGCAGCGCCGGCAAATGAGTAGCTGCGGTCTTCAGTGGCGTACTTGAAGCCAAGGCTTACCGCGACGTTGGGTACCACGAAGTATCCGGCGGTGACGTCGCTTTCCTTGCGTGTGACATGGTCGGAACGGGAGGTAACGATGTTGGGCGACCCCGGAATAACGGTGGGAATGACCGCGTTTGATGCGAAGAAATCCGACGAGTATCGCGCGTAGCTGGCGGATAATAAGAACTGATCCTTGCGCATGGACAAGCTCGGGATGACGGTCGTCTTATGTCTGCCGTCAACGAAGTCCAATGCCTCGCCAAGTGCGGGTGTGGGTGGAAGGGTAGGTCCGAATCCGGCCTGCGTGCTGGGCAAGGCCGTGGCCCATGAAGCACTCCATACTCTAAGGCCGACAGATACCGCGCCTGGACTCGGTTTCGTCCTGGGCGAAGCTGATGGTTGGATTGATGATGCTGGTGAGCGTTGCAAGTAGAAGGACATTATTTTTGGTCATTTTCACTTCATGCTCCACGCGGTCAATGATGCGAGTTAGAAGGAGGGGATGATGATGATGGGGCGCTTGGATTTAGGATCCGGCGGTGCTTCGATTTTACGGGTCTGTATCTCTTTATTCTTCATTTCTATGCTGGCTTGTTGCGCATTTAACGCATCGCGCATTTGATTCAATTCCTCCTGCTTCTTCAACAGCGTTGTCTTGATCGCCTCCAGTTCCAGCGCTTTTGACCTGGCCTGGTCGATGTCGGCGTCAATCGCTTTTGCTTCGGCGCTTCGCTGTTGCTGGGTGCGCTCGACGCCGAGCTTGATCTGGTCGATCTCGGTCTGCTTTTTCAGCAGAGCGGTCTTTTGCTCATCGAGTTCCGCCTGCTTGGCTTTGGTCTGCACGATCATTTCCTGCAGAGCCTTGAGTTCCTGTGTTTTCGAAGCGACTTGCGGGTCGCCGGTGACCAGAGGCGTCTCGACGCATCCCGCCATGCAGTAGCGGTCCGTATAAGACGTCGTGATTTGCGGCAGTTGCTGGCGGCCGTAGCGGCGCGCCTCTTCGCTGGTGCCGCCGCTGACCGATTTCAGCATGTCCTCCACCGTGATCCGCGGCGTGTTGATATGCTTCAAAAGATTTTTCGTGAAGGTTCCATTGCGGCCGATGCCGTCAAGCGACAGCTGGCCTGGCCCGGTGGACATCGCCAGGATGGTGTTGCTGGGCGTGTAGAGCTGCGAAGCCATGCCAAGGCGCGGAGCATAACCCCGGATCGGGCTGACGAAGGGGTTATCCCGGCAGGCGTCGAACAGGAAAATATTCAGCGCCGCATGGCGGCTTTCCAGTTCGGACATCAGGTAATTGATCTGGACGCTCTCGTCCTCGATATCGCTCTTGGTCCTTAAGGCCGCATCCGTTGGCACAAGGTAGTTCAGTCCATCGATCTGCAGCCCGTGGCCGGCGAAATAGAACAGGGCGAGTGTCTGGTCATTGGTCCGGCCGGTGAATTCGAAAATCGCATCCTTGAACTCGCGTTTCGTGGCCAGATTCAGCTTGCAGATGACCTCAAAGTTCAGCTGGCGCAGGGCGGCGCACACATCCGTTGCGTCGTTGGCCGAGTTTTCCAGGGGGCGGGCGTTGCGGTAGGCGGCGTTGCCAATGACGAGAGCGAGCTTGCGGAGTTCGACCTGGGGCGGTGCGTCAGTACTGCGTGCCTCATCCGCCCAGGCGCAATGCACCACGGCGGCGATGATGAATGCCAACAACGCTCGCAATATAGAGATCATGGAACTCTTCTGTGCTGACGGGTTGAGCCTGCCGATGTCGAATCGTCATCATAATCGCGCGGCAAGATTTAAAGTTAGCACGAAACGAAAGAAGGAGAACGATGAATTTTTGCTATCGTCGGTCACTATTTAATCGACAGTACGCCCGTCGAATTGCGGTTTCCCACAATTGCTCGTGGGCTAAGGGCTTGGTACAAGTAATATTACGTAGATATATAGATATCTTTCGTAGCAATATTCCATAAATGAACCAGAGAGAGGGAGACACTCAATGAAGTTCACAGTACTGCGTTCCGCCGCCGTTCTGGCCATGCTGGGTAGTGCGCTGGCCGCCCATGCACAGACCTATCCGACCAAGACCATCACCATGATCGTGCCGTTCGCGGCCGGCGGCCCGACCGATACGGTGGCGCGCCTGATCGCGCAGTCGATGGGCACGAAGATGAAGCAGACGATTATCGTGGAAAACGTGGGCGGCGCCGGCGGCACCATTGGCGCCGCGCGCGCGGCCAAGGCCGCACCGGATGGCTACACCATCTTCCTGCACCACATCGGCCACTCGACCGCGCCGTCCCTGTACCGCAAGCTGACCTATAACGCGATCGACAGTTTCGAGCCGGTCGGCCTGGTGACGGACGTGCCGAATGACCGTAGTTGCGCGTAAGGATTTCCCTGCCAGGGACTTCAAGGAAATGCTGGCCTATATCAAGGCCAACAAGGCCAAGGTCACTTACGCGAACGCTGGCGTGGGCTCGGCTTCCCACTTGTGCGGCATGCTGTTCATGACGGCCATCGGCACCGACCTGACCACCGTGCCATACAAGGGCACCGGTCCAGCGATGAACGACCTGCTGGGCGGCCAGGTGGACTTCATGTGCGATCAGACCACCAACACCACGAGCCAGATCAAGGGCGGCAAGATCAGGGCTTATGGCGTGACCACCAAGACGCGCGTTGCCGCCTTGCCGGACTTGCCGACGCTGAACGAATCGGGCCTGCCGTCCTTTGAAGTGGCGGTGTGGCACGGCCTGTATGCGCCGAAGGGCACGCCGAAGCAGGTGGTGGACACGCTGTCCGGCGCGCTGCAGGTGGCATTGAAAGACCCGGTCGTGAAGCAGCGTTTTGCCGACCTGGGCACGGAACCGGTGGCCGATAACCGCGCCACGCCGGAAGCGCTGCGTGCCCACCTGAAGTCGGAGATCGAGCGCTGGAACCCGATCATCGCCAAGGCCGGCGTCTACGCCGACTAAGCAGCACAGCGCCGCGTGGTAGCATTCACCGCGCGGCGTCTCACATAAACATAAAAACACCAAAGAGGGGACTTTCACGTGCCTGCCTTCATCCGTCATCCGAAAGACTTTTGGACCGGCGTTATCTTCCTTTGCATGGGCCTTGCCGCCGTCATCATTGGCCGCGACTATACGATGGGCACCGCCGGCCGCATGGGCCCCGGCTATTTCCCGACCATCCTGGGCGGCATACTGGCCGTCATCGGCGTGATCGCCATGATCCGCTCCTTCGCCCGTCCCGGCGAAGCGATCGGCCGTTTCTACATCAAGAACCTGCTGCTGGTCCTGGTCGCCGTGCTGCTGTTCGGCTTCCTGATGCGCGACGCCGGGCTGGTTCCCGCCATCCTGGCCGTGGTGCTGGTCAGCGCCTACGCCAGCCCTAAATTCACCTGGGGCCCGTCGCTGCTGATTGCGATCGGCCTTGCCGTGTTTGCGGTCGTGGTCTTCGTCAAGCTGCTTGGCTTGCCGATGCCGATTCTCGGCCCCTGGCTCGGTTTCTAAGGAGGAGGGGACATGGAAATCTTCGCAAACCTCGGACTCGGCCTGGAAACCGCCTTCACGCTGACCAACCTTTTGTACTGCCTGATCGGCGTCTTCGTCGGCACGGCCGTCGGCGTGCTGCCGGGACTCGGGCCCGTCGCCACGATCGCCATGCTGCTGCCGGCCACTTTCGGCCTGCCGCCGATTTCGGCGCTGATCATGCTGGCCGGTATCTATTACGGCGCACAGTATGGCGGCTCCACCACGGCCATCCTGGTCAACCTACCGGGCGAATCATCATCGGTGGTCACAGCGATCGACGGCTACCAGATGGCGCGCCAGGGCCATGCCGGCAAGGCCCTGGCGACTGCCGCGATCGGGTCCTTCTTCGCGGGTACCGTGGCGACTGTGCTGCTCGCGCTGTTCGCGCCGCCGCTCGCCGATCTGGCCCTGAAGTTCGGACCTGCCGAATACTTTTCGCTGATGGTGCTGGGCCTTGTGGCGTCCGTGGTGCTGGCCAGCGGCTCGCTGCTGAACGCCATCGGCATGGTCATCCTGGGCCTGATCCTGGGCCTGGTCGGCACCGACGTGAACTCGGGCGCGGCGCGCTATACCTTCGACCTGCCGCAGCTGGCCGACGGCATCAACTTCGTGATCGTGGCGATGGGCATGTTCGGCATCGGCGAGATTGTGCGCAACCTGGAACATGATGAATCGCGCTCGCTGCTGATGAAGAAAGTGTCCGGCCTGATGCTGAGCAAGGAGGACTTCAAGCGCATTATCGCGCCGGTGGTGCGCGGCACGGTGCTCGGTTCCGCGCTGGGCATACTTCCCGGCGGCGGGGCCATGCTGGCGTCCTTCGCTTCCTATTCCATCGAGAAGAAAGTCTCGAGGAACTCGGCGCAATTCGGCAAGGGCGCAATCGAAGGCGTGGCCGCCCCCGAATCGGCCAACAACGCCGGTGCGCAGACTTCCTTCATTCCAATGCTGACGCTGGGTATTCCATCCAATCCCGTGATGGCGCTGATGATCGGCGCCATGATCATCCAGGGTATCCAGCCCGGACCGGCCGTGATGACCGAACAGCCGGCGCTGTTCTGGGGCCTGATCGTCTCCATGTGGATCGGTAACTTCTTCCTCGTCGTGCTGAACCTGCCGATGATCGGGCTGTGGGTGAAGATGATCATGGTGCCGTATCACCGCCTTTATCCGGCCATCCTGATGTTCTGCGCGATCGGCGTGTTCAGCCTGAATAACGCGGAGTTCGACGTCTACCTGATGGCGCTCTTCGGCCTGTTCGGCTACATCTGCGCCAAGCTCGATCTGGAGCCGGCGCCGATGCTGCTGGGCTTTATCATCGGCCCGATGATGGAGGAATACCTGCGCCGCGCGCTGCTGCTGTCGCACAGCGACCCGACTGTCTTCGTCACGCGCCCGATCAGCGCCACGATGCTGGCACTGGCGGTGGCTGCGCTGGCCGTCGTGATGTCGCCGACCTTGCGCAGGAAGCGCGAGGAGGCATTCCACGAGGAGGAATGACGTTCAGGTCATGGCCTGGCGTGCCTTCGATTCAGGCGAGCCGTCCACGTAGTACTTTTTGGCCCAGCCTGAATTCGGTTGCAGCTTGAGCTTTTGTTTGGGAGCAGGATTGCCTAGCAATGCCTGCTCCTTTTGCTTGATGAAGATGGCTCGCGCCCGGTAGTGCTCATACAGGCGCATGAATTCCGCCAGGTATATGCGGGCAATGCGCTTGTCGCGGATCTCCAGCAGGTTCTCGTCGTTGTTGTGCTCCGAGTTTTCGCTCATATTGGCCGAGCCGGTATAAACCACCGGGTTGCTCGTTTCGGCATCGATGATGATGAATTTGTGGTGGATGACCACGGGCGGAATTTTCGAAGGCTTCTCGCCGGGGAAGTAGCGCCGTTCGGTTTCGAAGCCTTGTGGCGCGGTGGTGCGGGAGAAGTAGCTGCCTTCGATCACGTCCTTTTCGTTCTGGTTCCGGTGATACAGCTCCATATTGGCGAGTCTTGGTGAGGCGAGCGTTTCGCCGTTCGCTTCCGCCTGCTCGGCTGCGCGCGCCGAGTCCGGGGAGATGTTGTTCACCAGCCCGTACATCATCAGACCCTTGTCGCCAGCATCAAAGCAGGCCTTGCGTAGCGCCACGTCCGTCGGCGTGAAGATGCAGAAGAGAACGGAGCTCTTTGCGTTTTCGATCGCCTCTATGACGGTATCGATCTGGGTGCGCTGGTCCTTCGGTTCTGGGGAAAAGCACACGCGGACCCTGGCGGTACCGATGCTCACCGTATCGGACCAGCCGGTACTCAGTTCGGCAGTGTTTCCCTTAGTGGGATTGTCTCGCAGGTCATAGGCGCGTTCGTTATAGATCGCCGCCAGCGCGGGCGATTCGAAAAGGTGGAGCAGGTTCGCCTGCTGGGTCAGGCCGCCCGTCGTGAAGTTTGCGGAGCCGGCGACCACGCGCTGCGGCGTGCCGGGGGCCTTGGTGGAATCCGTGACGATGAACTTGTTGTGCATGATGGCGGTCTTGTCGCGCGGGTAGAACGTGGCGACTCCGGAGAGTTCAGTGATCGCATCCCTGTTGGGCGTGTCGCCAACCGTTCCATCTTCATTCTTCAGCTTGTGCGCATCGTAGACCACGCTCAATTGATTGCCGCCGGTGGCGAAGCCCTTGAAAGCGGGAATGGCCCAGAGCTTGTCGGTCAGATGGTAGATCGCGGATACCGCATCGGTGGCGCCCTGGAACGCGGTACCGAATACGTCTTCAAGGTCGTTGGCCAGCCACTCCCTGAGCGCGAGCGCTTTCTCCGGTGGTGGCGCAGTGTTGGCGTCGAGACCCATCGCTTTCAGCTTGCGCTCAAAGCCCTGTGAACTTAGTACCGCCCGATTGAACCAGGTGCCGATGCCTCCCTCGATATGGTTGGGAAGCGTGACGGTGAGCGTTTTCTGGGGGCCAAGTTGCAAAGCTGCCGGGGTCCCGCGCACCGCGTACACCGTGTAAGTGAAGGTCTTGTTCCTGTCTGCTGGCTCGATCCGCGCATCCCACCATTGGAATTTCTGGATGGGGGCGATATTGGAAGGGGCATCGGGAGTCCCTTCGGGTACCGGTCCGTCGAAAGTTACCCGGTTTGGGAGCCAGCTTTCTGGCTCGCGCGCCTGGCCATCGCTGGACAGGAAACCCGGCGTCCGCTTGATCGCGAAACCGAGGAAATCGTGGATGTCGTCGGCCCCGGGCCAGTCCAGCGCCAGAAGTACGAGGGTTGGGGACACGTATGCTTTTGCGTTGAGGCTCATGTAGACCTCCCTCTGTGCCGGCGGTTTTGGTGGGTGTGTTTGAGGAATCTCAATAAAGTTAACACGGATGATTGAAAATACAATCACCAATTGTCACAAAAGGGCCCGGCATCGCTGCCGGGCCTTCCTGCTTAGAACGCGGTACGCAGGGACAGCGTGTAGCTAGCGCCCGGCTTGTACTCGTCGAAGATGGCGTTGCTGAACTGCGTGTAGGTCTGGCTCTTCGCCTTGTTGATGTTCCAGGCGCTGAAGGTCAGGTCCGTGTTGTAGCGGAAGCCGAAGACCTGCTTCAGGTTAGCGCCGGCGGAGAGGTCGATCTGGTTGCGCTCCGTCGTGTAGGCATAAGCGCCGCCCGGCACGTTCAGGCCCGTGCTGGTGTTCACCACGTGGGCTGCAGTGTACTGGCGCTGGACGCGGAAGTTCAGGCCATTACGCTCGTAGTACAGCGTGACGTTGTTGGTGCGCGGCGGCACGCCTGCGACCGGCGGCGCGTTCGGTGCGTCGTCGGTCTGCTTGGCGTAGGTGAAGTTGGCGGTGTAGCCGAAGCCTTTCACCGGCAGCATGTCCAGCGGCTGCTGCCAGGTCAGCTCGATGCCGCGCACTTTCAGCTTGGTGTCGATGTTGTATGGCTCGGTGATTTCGACCAGGTGCTTGTCGCGGCCGCCGCTGGCATCCACGGCCTGCTGCTGCGCGGCGGTCAGGCCGATGGTGCCGAACATCTGGTCCAGTTGCGCCAGCGAGTAAGTGGTGATGCGCTGGCCCGGACGGCTGGTGATGTCCTTGGCGAAGGCGCTGGCGGACACATAGGCTTCACGCGTGAAGTAGTACTCCAGCGCGAGGTCCAGGTTGTTCGCCTCGAAGGGCTTCAGCTTCGGATTGGTCACCGAACCCTGGCGCGCGCCCTGGTCGCCCAGTGTGAGCTGGGTCTGTCGCAGGTCGGCCGGGTTGGCGCGGGTCAGGGACTTGGAGCCGGAAGCACGGGCAATCAGCGATGGCGTGAGATTGTAGGCCAGCGTGGCCGAAGGCAGGGTGTTGTTGTAGTACGTAGTCTCGTAAGTCCAGATCGGGATGCTGTCGTGCAGGCCGCCGTTCTGCAAGGTGCCGTTGCGCGGATCGACGCCCACGGTCAGCTGGCCGATGGTCTGCTTGGTGCGGGCGTAGCGCACGCCCGCGTTGTAGCGCAGGGTGCGGCCCAGCAGCTCGGCACGGCCGTTGGTTTCCGCGTAAGCAGCGCTGACGACTTCGCGGATATAACCGCCGCTGCCGTTCTGGAAGCCCTTGTAGATATTGTCGCGGAAGTACTGGTAGTCCGTGTCCGCCGCGAACTTGTTCCAGTCCACCGTGATGTAGCCGTGATCCGATGCCTTCGCATAGTTCGGAACTGCGGAATTCGGGATCACCGAGCCGAGATAGGTCAATGGACCCGCCCCGGCGCTTGAACCGGTGCCGAAGCCGGGATACGCCGTCTTCACATCCGTCACCGGACCCGGCGCCACGCGGCCATCGCAGCCAGGCTGGCGGATCTGCGTGTTGGGCTGCATGAAGCGGTAGTTCATATTGTTGCCGCAAGTGACGTTCATCCACGCGTCGGCCACGGAATAGCTGCGGTAGCGGCGCTCGATGTCGTCCCAGGAGCCGCCGATCTTGATGGCGAAATCGTTGTCGCCCCAGTTGATATTGAAGCGCGAACCCTTGGTTTCGTTGGTACGCTCGTACAGGTCCATGCGCAGGCCGGAGAGGCCCTGGCCCGCCTGGTACCAGCCGAAGTTGTTCGGATCGTTCACGTCCAGGTTACCGCTGTAGTTCGGTGTCTGGCCCGGAGTCGTGTTGTCATAGTTGATGACGGAGTTCGGCGACCTGGTAGCCAGCAGCACCGTCGGCATGTCGCGGTGGAAGGTGCTCTTGGTGGCGTTGAAGTGGCCGTCCACGGTCCACTGGTCGCTCGGGCGCCATTCGAAACCGGGATTGAAGCTGCGGAAGATGGTCTTTTCTTCCATCGGCCGGTATTCCAGCGACCAGAAAGTGTTGGCGAAAGTGGCCTTTGTCAGCACGCAGCCGACCGTGCAATCGCTGCGGTCGAATTCCATGCCGATCGGGATCACGGTGTTGGCGCGCGTGCCGGCGTTCATCGCCTCGTAGACCATGTTGTTCTTCTTCTGCGCGAACAGCGAATCGAAGTAGAAGTCCCACTGGTGGTTCGGTTGCCATTGCAGGCTGATGACTTCTCCGGCGCGTTGGCGATGGCCTTCATACAGCAGGTGGCGGCCCAGGCGGCCCATCAGGGCGTTGTCGATCTGCTTGATGTTGGCGCCAGGGTTCAGCGCGAGCAGCATGGCGCGGTCGATCTGCTTGCCCGGCACCAGGATGGAGCGGGCGTATTCGGGCAGGGCGCTCAGCGCGAGGCCGGACGGTACGGTGTCCGGCGTGGACTGGGAGCCGCCACCGGTGTTGTTGGGGTTATCGGCAGCGTTGGCCTGGAAGCCTTTCAGCTGCAGGTTGCGCATGTCGACGGTCTGGAATCCATCGGTCTTGTAGCGGGTCGAGCCCCATGCCACGCCGGTCAGGGCGCCGAACTTGCCCCATTCGGCGCTGTTCCAGGTATTGCTGATCAGGCCCGAGCCGGTCGAACCCCATTTGTCGTGCAGGTCGCGGTAGTTGCCGCTCAGGGTGAACACGGAGCGCAGGCCGGCCTTGTCGAAGGGGCGTACGCTGCGCATATTCACGGTGCCGGCAATGCCGCCTTCGATCAGGCTGGCCTGCTGGCTCTTGTAGACGCTCGCGCTGCGGAACAGTTCGGACGGCAGGACGTCCATGTCCACTTCGCGGTTGGCGCTGATGGAACCGCCCCAGCTGCCCGCGGATGCGGACGCCATCGGCGCGCCGTTCAGCAGCACGCGGGTAAAGGCGGCGCCCATGCCGCGGATGGAGATGTTCAGGCCCTCGCCGTCGATTTCCGCACGGCGTACGGTCACGCCGGGAACGCGGGACAGGGCGTCGGCGATATTCGGGTCGGGGAACTTGCCGATGTCCTCGGAGAATATGGTGTCGCTCAGGCCGATGTTTTCGCGCTTTTCGTTGGCGGAGAGGGCGAGGGAGCTTCGGTAGCCGGACACTGTCACGACATTGCCAGGGGTGGGCTGCTCGGACTGGGCATAGGCGCTGGAAACCAGCCCTGCGATCACCGTGGTTACGAAAACCTCGCGCCCACAGCTTCGCTTGCGCCTCGCGGCGCTCTTGGTGTTTTGTTGCATTGTTGTCTCCTGTTTTTTTGATGACCGCGCATCATTGGCGCGTTATTTCTTTGGTGTGTTGTCAGGCCATTCATCATTTTCAATCATGAAATGAATAGCGCTAACAATTGCAATATTGGCGCGTTCGCAATGGCTGGTCAAACGGGATGTAACTGATCGTTGTCCAAAAGATACAATACGATAAACTAGTTTTCAAAACGTTTAGATTGCGCAAACATGCTTGGTCTGAGGAGGCTAACAATAAATGATTGCGCTACCATTAGATACTTGCATTGCTGTTTAGCGGCGCTGCCAGCGCCGGGCCAAGGACGACCTGGATGGCCGACAACGGCAATGGCACTTACACCAATCCGCTTTTCTACGACGAGTTTTCGGATCCGGATATCATCCGCGTCGGTGAATACTTCTACATGACCGGCACCACGATGCACGCGATGCCCGGCCTGCCGGTGCTGCGTTCGCGCGACCTGGTGAACTGGGAGTTCCTGACCTACGCCAGCGATAAGCTCGATCTCGGCCCCGACCACCGCCTGGAGGATGGCAAGAGCGCGTATGGACAGGGCATCTGGGCCCCGTCGCTGCGCTACCACCAGGGCACGTTCTATATTTTCTCGAACGTGAACAGGCACACAACGCAGATCTTCACGGCGACCGACCCGCGCGGACCGTGGCAACGGCGCGCCATGAAGCGCAGCCTGCACGATCTGTCCGTGCTGTTCGACGATGACGGGAAGGCTTATGCCGTATGGGGTTATCAGGAGATCCACCTCGCGCAACTGAGCGAAGACCTGAGCAATATCGTTCCCGGTACAGAGCAGGTGATCATCCCGAAAGGCGCAGGCATGGGCGAGGGCCTGCATTTCTACAAGCTGGATGGCAAGTACTTCATCCTGAGCGCGGAATGGGATTACATGAAAATGCCGGCGGCGCGTGCGGACCGCATCACTGGCCCGTACGAAGTGAACAAGGCGATCAGCATCGACGAGGATTTCGGGCTGCGCCAGGGCTACCGGCTGGATGGGATGAAGCCGCGCGCCGCGCAAGCGCCGTTCAGGCACGGGGCAATGTCGATGCACCAGGGCGGCATCGTGCAGGCGCCGGACGGGAACTGGTGGGGCGTGTCCATGTTCGAAGGGAATTCGGTGGGTCGCCTCACGGCGCTCTCGCCGGTGACGTGGCAGGATGGCTGGCCGTATTTCGGCCTGCCCGGCAATCTCACGCGCTCGCCGCGCACCTGGGTCAAGCCAGTCGCCGGCGGCGCGCCTGCCGCTACCTACGAGCGCAGTGACGATTTCGCGGCGCCGTCGCTCAAGCCGGTCTGGCAATGGAATCATGTGCCGGTTGACGGCAAATGGTCGCTGTCCGAACGTCCCGGCTATCTGCGCCTGCACGCCTTGCCGGCAAAGGACTTCCTCGAAGCGCGCAATTCGCTGACCCAGCGCGCGATCGGCCCGCGCTCGACGCCAACCGTGCTATTGGACGTGGCTGGCCTGAAGCCGGGTGACGTGGCGGGCTTCGCGCTGCTGAACCGTCCCTACACGCGCATCGGCGTCGAGCGCACCGGCGACGGCCTGTTTGTCACGCGTTTCGATGAAGGCGGCATGCCGCTGCGCAAGCGCATCAAGGCCGGGCGCATCTGGCTGCGCGCCGAGTGCGATTTCCTGACCGAACACCACAGGTTGAGCTACTCGCTGGATGGGCGTCGTTTCGAAACGCTGGGCGAGGAATTCATCAGCGCCTACCAGCTGAAGACTTTCCAGGGCGTGCGCTATGCGCTCTTCGCTTACAACAGTGCAGGCGGGGACGGCGGCCATGCCGACTTCGATTCCATTGAAGTGCGCGAACCGGCGCCGCTGGGTGTGCAGCCCATCCCCTTTGGCCGCAAGCTGCGGCTGGAGCCTGCGCTGGGCGAGGTTACCTTGCTCGACCGCGGACAGGGGCGCGTTGCGATCGTTGGCAATGCCGGCTATCTGACCGTGTCGCCCGAAGGTACCGCGGCTTTCGCCGCCGAGGCGGCGAGCGATGCGCAAGTCTTCCAGTGGATCGAAACCTTAACCGGCGAAATCACGCTGATGTCGCTGCAGACCCACCGCTACCTGCGCGCCGCCGGCGCCGGCTTGCGTGCAGATAGTCCCGGCCCCGAGCCGGCGGGAGACGATGGCACCCGCTTCAGCGTGCGTGCAAAAAGGTAACGTGCTCGCCGCTTGCATGGATATGCGAGGGGACTATGATGTCAGATAAGGAGGGCACAGACATGGCTAATCTGATGCATTTCAACCCCTTCCGGGATCTCGCCCGACTCGATCCTCTGCGCGACTTTGAGGACATGTTCAGGCTGAGTAACTACTCGCGTGACGAGATGCAACCGATACGCATCGACGTTCACGAGAACGACCAGGCCTACACAGTGCGTGCCGATATTCCGGGCGCCAAAAAGGAGGACATCAAGGTAGACGTGGCCGGCAACCGCATCTCGATTTCCGCCGAGACGAAACGTGTGGAAGAAGAGAAGCAAGGTGGCAATGTAGTTCGTTGCGAACGCTACGTGGGCCAGCAGTATCGAAGTGTGACGCTGGACCATGAAGTGGACGAGGACAAGGCAATCGCCAGGTTCGAGAACGGTGTGCTTGAGTTGACCCTGCCTAAGCGAGCCCAGAATGGCGGCCGCAAGCTGACCATCAACTAAAGCACTGGGAAGGCCGCCGAAGTCCCTCAGGCGGCCTTTAATGGCAGCGTCATGACGAAGCTGGTGCCTTCGCCGAGGACGCTGCGCACATCGATTTTCCCGCCCAGCACCCCATACACGATGTTGTAGACGATGTTCAGGCCCAGGCCGGAACCGCCGCGCCCCAGCTTGGTCGTGAAAAAGGGATCGTAGATGCGGCCCATGTTTTCCGGCGCGATGCCCACGCCGTTGTCGCGCACGGTGATCTCGACCGCTTCTTCATCAACTTCCCGCGCGGTGATGACGATCTCGCCCTCCGTGCGGCCCTCGAAGGCGTGAATCAGGCCATTGTTGACCAGATTGATCAGCACCTGGCCGAAAGGGCCGGGATAGCTTTGCATCACAATGATCTCGGGGATTTCCTGGTACACACGGATGCCCGACTTCTTAAACGTGGGCATCAGCACCAGCAGGATTTCGGATGTGAGGTCGCGCAGGCGGAACTCCCGTCGCTGCGACGTGGCGCGGTCCACTGCTACCTGCTTGAAGCTGGCCACCAGGTCCACGGCACGGTGCAGGTTACGCAGCACGATCTGGTTGCCATTCTGCACGTCCGTTACATACGCTTGCAATGCGGAGCGGCGCACGCCTTCTGTGCAAGCCTTGTTGAAGGCGGCAGTCTGGTCGATCAGTGTGCTGACCGCCAGCAGGCTGTTGCCGATCGGCGTGTTCAGTTCATGCGCCACGCCGGCCACCAGGGAACCGAGCGCTGCCAGCTTTTCGCTGCGCACCAGCTCATCCTGCGCGCGGCGTATCGTCTCCAGCGACTCGCCCAGCTCACGGTTGGCTTCTGCAATCTGTTTGGTGCGCACTTCAACCAGGTCTTCCAGCCTGTCGCGGTACTGCATCAGTTCGATCTCGTTCTTCTTGCGGTCCGTGATGTCGGTGGACACGCCGCCCAGCGCCCAGATATGGCCTTCCTGGTCGATCAGCGGGAATTTCTCGGACAGGTAGGTGCGCTGTTCGCCGGTATGATCCGGCACCGTCTCCTCATAGGCGGCGGCCTTGCCTGAGCTGAGCACTTCGTGGTCGTTGCGGCGCACTGCCAGTGCGATGGCCGGCGTGAAGATCTCGGCGTCGGTACGGCCCATGGGCTCGGGGCTGCCGGGCGGCAGGCTGGCGTGATAGCTGCTGTTCAGCAGCAGATAGCGTCCGTCCAGGTCTTTCACATAAATGATGGCGGACGAGTTCTCGACAATATTCTGCAACAGCGACTGGCTGCGGCGCAGCGCGGCGTCGTGCGCTGCCACGGTCGCCAGCATGTCGTTGAATGCTTGCGCCAGTCGGCCTACTTCATCCTGGCCGGTGAGCGGCGCCCGCAAGTCGTAACGCTGCTCGCGCGTGACC
Source organism: Pseudoduganella sp. UC29_106 (assembly GCF_044055365.1). NCBI lineage: Bacteria > Pseudomonadati > Pseudomonadota > Betaproteobacteria > Burkholderiales > Oxalobacteraceae > Pseudoduganella > Pseudoduganella sp. UC29_106. The sequence goes on from NZ_CP171977.1 coordinate 3,067,439, forward strand.
TGGTCGGCGACTGTGTAAAGGCCTAGCAGCGGTTGGGTGACCAGCTTGCGTATCAACAGCGCGAACAGCATGCTGCCGCTGAACAGCGTCACCAGCACCACCGCCAGCACCAGGCCATACTGGCGCAGGCGCTCGCCGGGCGGCGGCAGTTTGTAATCGACCTGCAAATATCCAACGGTTTCGTGCTCGTAGCGAACGGGGGCGAGCATGGTCAGTGCATTACCGTGGAAGCGGTGGCCGGATTCCTGGAAGTGCCTGGGCCACTCGCAATCGATCTTGCCACTGGGAGTGTATTGGGCGAAGGGCTGGCGGATGGCGTCGAACAGGCAGGCGCTTTGCACGTCCGGACTGCTGCGCAGCGCTTCCAGGGTACGCTTGGCGGCGATGCGGTCGCCGAAGTTGAGGTCCACGTCCAGGTTCAGGGACAGCAGTTCCATGCGGCTCGCCAGATCCTGCGCCAGGCGGGGACGCACCACGAGAAAGTCATAGAAGCCCAGCGTGAGCAGGGCGACCAGCAGGGCGGCGCCGGTCGTCATCATGGAGACGAGCAGCAGCTTGCGCTGCAGGCCGAGATCGCGGAAGAAGGCGTGCAGCGCCTTCATTTGCCGCCTCCTATGACGCGCTCGGCGAGGGCCAGCAGGCGCGGGTTGAGCGTTACGCCCGAATGCCGGGTTGCTTCGAGATTGACTTCGAAACGCACGCCGCCATCCGCCTGCATCATGTGGATCATGCCTCCTTCACCGAGGAAGGTGGCGGAGTCGCCCATCGTCAGCACGGCCTGGTCGCGCAGGCGGGTCAGCAGCGCGGACTGGCTGGCGTCGCTCTGGCTGATATAGATTGCATTGCAGTGGTCGGCGTCTTCAGGCTTGTCGATCATCAACAGCTTGAGTGGACGGCTGCCGGCTGCGCGCTGCTGCAGCTGTCTCGCAACGCTCGCGGCGTTCTGGCCTGCCAGGCAAAGCACCAGCGGAGCATTGGGATCCGGATTATCCGGCCAGGTGGCGTAGCGGGTGAAGTTCAGGATATAGGTGGCCTTTACCTGCAATTCATGCGGTGTGGATTCTTCCGCGCGCACCATGGCCCCGCTGAGCAGGATTGCCGTGCAGCACAACCGAATGATTAATCCAGTCTCCATATTTGGCGCGCGTCACAGGTAGTTTTCTTATCGTAACAATCTTAGCCGGTTTGCTGTTGCGCCGCCAGCATGCAGCCGCGCTAGCTCGCGACATGGATTTGCTGCTTGCGTTAATGTTGTTTCCATGAACGATACGCGCATTGAACCCAGTTTGCAGAAAGCTTTTCCAGAGCGGCCGTTCGGCTTGGACGACGCCGCCAGCGGTGTCGCGCGCGCGCCACTGGCGGCTAAGCAGGAGCCGAGCGCCGGTCGCGAGCCCGCTCCAACGGAAGCGCCCGTGCCGCCCGTCCCGCCCCCATCGCCCGTTGCGCCGACCGCCGAATCCCAGCCGTCAGCCGCGCGCCCGCCATTGTCGGCCGCCCGCGAGGAGGTCGCAGCCGGGAAAGGCCTGGACGCGCCACCATCTGGTGGCAACTCGATAGACCTGCCGCGCATGGCCAGGAGCCACCATGATGTCCCTCCGCCGGGCGCCCGCATGCCGCGCCATATTCACGAACCCAAGCCGACACTCGGAACCCTGCCTCCTGGTGGCCGCCGTGCAACATCCACGCCGCCACTAAGGGACGCAACGCAAGTAAATCCGCAGTCGCTGCGCGGGCAGCCCGACGCGACGATACGCAGACCGGATGTGCAGGCATCAGTCGCCGGTGTGGCTGGAAATGCGGGAGTATCCGGCGCGGCGGGCAGGCAGGCCGCGTCGACATTGCACACGGCGCAGAACCAAGCAGCAGCGCCAGCGGCGGCGGGCGGGACCACCGCAAAATTCGGGCGGCGCGCCGAGGATCAAGCGGCCGCTGCGGCCGGACCGGCAGCAGGTGCGGCGGTATGGTCGGCGCGCCAGGGCGGCGGCGAGAGAGTCAACGCGGGCTGGGCCACTCCCGTGGGTGCGACCTCGCATCCGGAATTCAACCCCACGCCCACTAGCATCGACGGCTGGCCCGCCGATGGCGAAGAGCCGCCGCAAGTCAATTCAAAGGTCAAGAGCCCGGTGCTGTGGGGCGTCGTGCTGCTGATCGCCGCAGCGCTGACGTGCATTGCGCTTTGGATCAAGGGCAACGTCGCAACGGAACGCGACCTGGCTGCGCTGGCCCGCATCGCGCACCTCCCGGCGATGCCGGCAGAGGTCGCGGCACCCGCCGTGGCGCCGCGCACACCGCAGACCCCGGTCCCCGCAACACAGTCCGACCAGGCAGCAGCGCAACTGCCGCCGGCCGCCGCGCCGGCCTCGCCTCCGGCGCCGCTGGGTGAAAAGGTGGGTGACGTGGCGCCGAATACTGTCGCAGCGACACCACGCACCGTCCAGCCAATCGAAGCCGGGCCGCCACCCGCAACACAGGCTGCGGCGCCGGTACGCCAGCAATCCAGGCAAGCGCCGGTGCAAGTGCGGCGCGCACCCCAGCAGCCCGCACGCAACTTCACCGGAGCCCCGCAAAGTTCAGACAATGCCATCGCGCGCATGAGCCCGCGCGCCAAGGAATACCTGTACTCGCGTGTGTTCAGGCGCTGTCCCGCACCGGGCGCGCCCGGCGCGCTGCAATGCCGCAAGCATATCTGTAACGGCGCAGAAGGACGCAGTCCTGCGTGCTACCACATCAACCGCCTCAACCTCTAGCAGCGCACCGGTTACAATCGCACCGTTAGAGTGCAATTCAACCGGACCGATATTGAAGAACCCGACCATTGCTGAACGCAGCCTGGAATGGCTGCTCACCGCAGCCACCGACGCCATGCTGATCGTCGATGCGCATGGACACGTTGTGCTGGCCAACCCCGCACTGGAACAGCTATTCGGCTACCAGCACGGCGAGTTGACGGGCAAGACGCTGGAAAACCTGATCCCCGAGCGTTTCCGCCGTGAGCACGCCGGCCTGCGCAAGAACTACTTCAGCGCGCCTCGTCCGCGCCAGATGGGCGTGGGCCTGGAATTGTTCGCCACCCGCAAGGACGGCAGCGAGTTCCCGGTCGAGGTCAGCCTGTCGCCACTGCAGGGCGACGATACGCCGTCCATGGTGATGGCCACGATCTACGACATCAGCGCCCGCAAACAGGCCGAGCGCGCGCTGCAGGACTCCGAACAGCGCATGCGCGCCGTGTTCGAAACAGCGGTGGACGCCATCATCACGATCGATGACCGCGGCGTCCTGGAACGCCTGAACCCCGCCGCCCAGCGCATGTTCGGCTACAGCGAGGACGAAGTGCGGGGCGAGAACGTGTCCATGCTGATGCCGTCGCCCCACCGCGAACGGCACGACGGCTATCTCGAACACTACCTGCGCACCGGCGAGAAGCGCATCATCGGCATCGGCCGCGAAGTGCAGGGCCAGCGCCGCGACGGCAGCGTATTCCCGATGGAGCTTTCAGTCGCTGAAATGCGGGTCAGCGGGCGCCGCATGTTCACAGGCCTGGTGCGCGATATCACGGAACGCAAGCGCATGGAAAACCGCTTGCGCGAGCTGGCCGTGCACCAGGAAAAGATCAAAGAACAGGAACGCACCCGTATCGCCCAGGAGATCCACGATGAACTTGGCGGCCTGCTGACGGGCATCAAGGCGTATATCAATGTCGCGATCGAGCGCGCCGGCGAGCAGCCCGACCCGCTGTTGCTCGATGTACAGGGCCTGGCGCAGGACGCCATCGAAACCGTGCGCCGCGTGATCACGGACTTGCGTCCCAGTGTGCTCGATCAGCTGGGCGTGTGGGCCGCGCTGGAATGGTATGCGGAGCAGGTACAGCAGCGCACTGGCCTGCATTGCAGCTGCGAGATCGCGCCTGCAGTCGCTGAACTGGAACTGGATACGGAACGCAGCACCATGCTGTTCCGGGTCGCGCAGGAGGCGCTGACCAATGTAGTACGCCACGCCGATGCCAGCGAAGTGCGCCTTTCCGCCACGCGCGACAAAGGCGCTGTGCTGCTGACGATCGCGGATAACGGCAAGGGCATCGACAAGGCCCATCTCTTGACTAAGGAATCATTTGGCATCATGGGTATGCATGAACGTACGCGCGGCTTCGGCGGCGTCCTGACAATTACCGGCACTCCTGATAATGGCACCGTGCTGCGACTTCGACTGCCTCTGGAGGGCGGCCATGGGTGACCAGATCAGCGTGCTGCTGGTGGACGATCACGCCATCGCGCGCAACGGCGTTCGGCTGATGCTGGGCACCGCGCCCGATATCAGTGTCGAGGGAGAGGCCAGCAACGCGGTGGAAGCGATGGAGCGCGTGGCCGAACGCAGCTACGATGTGGCCCTGGTCGATATCAAGATGCCAGGCAAAAATGGGCTGGACTTGCTGAAATCCCTGCGCGCCGAATATCCGCGCATGGCCGTTTTGGTGCTGAGTACCTATTCGGAAGAGATCTACGCAGTGCGCGCACTGAAGCTGGGCGCGGCCGGTTATCTGACCAAGGATGCGCCGACGGCCACGTTGATTGAGGCGGTGCGCAAGGCGGCTTGCGGTGGCAAGCATGTGAGCCCGGCGCTGCTTGAGAAACTGGCTAGCCTGGTCGGCGGCGGATCGACGGGCGACCACGAGGCCCTGTCCAACCGTGAGCTGGAAGTGTTCAAGCTGATCGCAGCCGGCGAGTCGCTGGTGCGCATCGGCGAACTGCTGCACCTGAGCCCCAACACCGTGACCACCTATCGCAGCCGGATTCTCGAAAAAATGGGCATGGCCAGCAACGCGGACATCACGCGCTACGCCCTGGAACATGGCCTGATCTGACATTGTAGGGGAACCCCTACGCCAATTGCATGGCTAGCCCGATAGCGCTGTAGGGGGATTCGGACGATACTGCTGCTGTCTATAAGAAGGAGCAGCGAAATGTCTACCCCCCAGGCCACCAAATGTTCTCTGTGCAGTTTTAACAAGCTTTGTCTGCCGCAGGGCCTGAACGACGACGACATTGCGCGCCTGGATCAGATCATCGCGCGCCGCCGCCGTGTGCCGCGCGACGAGCAGCTATATGTGGAAGGCCAGCCGTTCCACCACCTGTTCGCCGTCCGCTTCGGCCATTTCAAGACCGTGCAGGTCAGCCAGCGCGGCGAGCAGCAGATCGGCGGTTTCCACATGGCCGGCGACCTGCTGGGCATGGAAGCCATCGGCACCGGCCAGCACACCGTCAGCGCCGTGGCGCTGGAAGACAGTGAAGTCTGCGAGATTCCGTTCGCCCGCCTGCAGGAGCTGGTGATGCAGGTGCCCGTGCTGCTGCAGCACTTCCACCGCACCATGAGCCGTGAAATCCAGCGCGAGCAGTCCGTGATGCTGTTCCTGAGCCATATGCGCGCCGAGCAGCGCCTGGCGCTGTTCCTCCTCAATCTCTCCGGCCGCTATGCGCAGCGTGGCTATTCCTCGACCAGCTTCCAGCTGCGCATGTCGCGCGAGGATATCGGCGGCTACCTGGGCCTCACCGTGGAAAGCGTAAGCCGTCAGCTGGCCCGCCTGAAGTCGGACGGCCTGATCGCCCTGAATAACCGCGACCTGCGTATCCTTGACCGTTCCCGCCTCGAGGCGCTCTCCAGCGGCATGCCTGTTGCGGAAGCCGCCTGCGCGGCCTAATTCCTCAGCGCGACTGCCAGCGCTGCATCCATCGTATCCATGTGCGCCTGCAGCCATACGGCCAGCAGGCGTATGGCTTTGCGCCCGTAAGCGTGGTCTTCGGCTTGCATCGCGTGGCGCAGGCAAGCCATGATCCGCATATGCTCGGCCGTGTGCTCTTCGCGGCGTTCATATGCGCTTGCCTTCATCAAGTCATCTTCGGCGCGCAAGTCTTCTTCCAGTGCGCGCATCAGTTCCTGGGTGCCGGAGGCGAAGTCTTCATCGGACGCGTCCTGCAATTGCGCCAGCATGTAGAACAGTTCCTTGTGCGCTTCGTCCATCTCCGGGATGCCGAGCGTGGTGTCGTTTGGCGTTTTCATGGATCCAGTGTGCGCGCGGCGGGCCTTGCGCGGCCATGATCCAGATCAAGTTACCAATGCACCGCGCCGAACTGGATGGCCAAGTGGTCGATGAAAAGGCGCGTGCGGGAGGGCAGGGCGCCAGCGCCGGGCCAGACTGCGTGGATAGGCACGGGCGGCGGTTCGAAGCCGCGCAGGATGGTTTCGACGCGGCCTTCGTCGAGCATGCGCCTGATTTGCCAATAGGGGGCCATGCCGGCGCCGAGGCCATTCGCCACGGCTTCGTTGGCGGCTGACGCATCGTTGACGCTGAAGGCGCCGTGGACCTTGATGTGGCGGACTTCGCCATCGACGTTGACGGGCCATTGCTTGCGGTCGGCGCCGGTGGTGCGCAGCACGCAGGGCAGGGCTGCGAGCGACTGCGGGTGCTCGGGGCGGCCGTGCTGCTGCAGCCAGGCGGGGGATGCGAAGAAGACGCGGCGCATGTCCGCCAGCTTGCGGGCGCGCAGGGTGGAGTCGGGCAGGTCGCCAAGCCGCACGGCGAGGTCAAGCTGGTCGGCGACCAGGTCGGCCTTGCGCTCGCTGAGCGCCAATTCGACTTCGATCTGCGGCCAGCGCTGCATGAACGCTGCTGTCATGGGCGTGAGCCAGGTTGCGCCGAGCAGCGCCGGCGCGGCCACGCGCAGCTTGCCTTTGGGCGCTTCGCCGTCGTGCCGGGCGGATTCGCGGGCGGCTTCGATATCGGCCAGCACGCGGCGCATGCGCTCGGCGAAGGCCGCGCCGGCGGGCGTGGCTTGCAGGCGGCGCGTGGTGCGCTGGATCAGTTGTGCGCCCAGTTCCGCCTCCAGTTCCGCCAGCGCGCGGCTGACGGCCTGCAGCGAGCGGCCGGTACGGCGGGCGGCTTCGGTCAGCGAGCCCGCGTCCAGGATGGCGATGAAGGTGGCGTAGTCGGCCAGGTCGGTCATGATTCTCCCATTTTAAGGGAGAGTGTATCGCAGGTGGTACGGATTGTCCCGATCTCGATCAATAATTAAGCTGACATCTCTATTTCGGAGGCCAGCATGATGCTTTATCACATTGATTCCTTCACCCGAACGCCATTTCGCGGTAATCCCGCCGGTGTTGTGCTCGATGCGGACGGGCTATCGGATGCGCAGATGCAGGACATCGCGCGCGAACTGAAACATTCCGAGACGGCCTTTGTGTTGCGGCCGACGGCGGCGGATCACGATGTCTGGGTGCGCTTCTTTACGCCGACCATTGAAGTGCCGGTTTGCGGGCATGCCACGATTGCGGCGCATTACGCCTTGGCTCATGCTCGTCGTCTTCCGCCGGGCAGCGTGACCGTGCAGCGCACCGGGGCGGGCCTGCAGCGCATCCGTTCCGTACGCGAGGGCGGCGATTGGCGCATCGAGATCGAGCAGGGGCCGATCTCCTTTGGCGAGCCGCTGGATGGTGCTTGGCGGGCGCGCGCGGCTGCTGCACTGCGGCTGGCGGGCGGCGTTTCAGCCCTCGATGCGGCCCGTCCGCTGCAGGTGGTCTCCACTGGGCACTCAAAAGTGATGGTGCCCCTGCGGGACGACTATCCGCTTGATTCCTTGGCACCGGATTTGCCGGCGCTGGCTTCGCTAAGCGCGGAGTTAGGCTGCAATGGCTGGTTTCCGTTCGTGATCAGCGGCCCGCGTCGCACCGATGGGCGCATGTTTGCGCCGGCTATCGGGATTGACGAGGATCCGGTGACGGGGAATGCCAACGGGCCGTTGGGGGCTTATCTCGTGCGCCATAAGCTCATGGCGCATGATGGCGTGTCGCTGGCTTTCGAGGGGCATCAGGGACGTGCGCTGCGGCGGGAAGGTGTTGTGCATGTGCGCGTGGATATCGCCGTCGGCGCCAACGGGGACGCCGCGCCGCAGCGAGTAACTATCGCCGGCGACGCGGCCATTTTGTTCCGCGCGCCGTTCGCGGTCCGCGCCGCCAGCCCGCACGCAGCGGCGGATCGATGATCGCCGTGTGTGCCAGAGGGCCAACGGCGTGTAGGGCGGATCATTGATCCGCCGTGCTTGCAGGCCTGGGACCTATCAGAGGAACCGATCCAGAATCTTCTTGCTGTGCTTATCCATCCCAAACTGATCGCGGATCAGGAAATTGATGCCATGTGTATCCGAGATCAACAAAGACTCCGTCCCCACGCGCCGAATATCCTCCTCCCCCCGCAGCACAAACTCCGTATCGCCGCGATTGGTGCGCACCGTCCACGTGCACGGCGTGGCGTAGCTCGAAACACTCACGATAGACGTCACCTCGGGCATGAACTCCCGCCCCGCCAGCTCCTCGCGCACGAGATCCGCCTGCGCAGCCGGCAGGTCGGAAAGCTGATCGAGCCACGCAATCTCCTTGCCATCGGTATTCACCAGTGCCAGGCCCTCCTCAGGCGCCTGAATAGGAAACGCGCGCACGGGCGAAATGCTCTCGTAGACCGTGCCGGAAGCGTCGGTCAGATTCAGGCGGCCGAAGGCGTCGCGGTGGAGGCTGAAATTAATTGTCGTCATGGCGGGTCTTTGCGTTGTCATCCAGGTCGGTATCGACGTTACGTGCCTGTGCCTGATACAGGCGGTAATAGGCGCCTTCCTGCGCCATCAGCTCGTCGTGCGGGCCTTCTTCGACCACCTTGCCCTTGTCCATCACGACCAGGCGGTTGGCGCGCTGCAGGGTGGACAGGCGGTGCGCGATCGCAATCGTCGTGCGTCCGGCGACCAGGTTGTCCAGCGCCTTCTGGATTTCTTTTTCGGTTTCCGGAATCGACGGAAGCGGTAGCCTCGTCGAGGATCAGGATCCGCGGATCGATCAGCAGCGCGCGCGCAATCGAAATGCGCTGGCGTTCGCCGCCGGACAGACCCTGGCCGCGCTCGCCGACCATCGAGTCATACCCTTGCGGCAGGCGCAGGATGAAGTCATGGGCATGGGCCGCACGGGCGGCTGCCATGATCTCGGCGCGCGTTGCGTCCGGTTTGCCGTAAGCGATGTTCTCGGCGATCGTGCCGAAGAAGAGGAAAGGCTCCTGCAGCACCAGGCCGATATTGCGGCGGTAGTCGGACACGGCGAGATTGCGCACGTCCACGCCATCCAGCAGGATCGCGCCTTCGGCCACATCGTAGAAGCGGCAGATCAGGTTCACCAGCGTAGACTTGCCGGAGCCCGAGTGGCCAACCAGACCAATCATCTCGCCGGCCTTGATCTCCAGGTTCACGCCGCGGTTGACGGCGCGGTTACCGTAGCGGAAGCCCACTTCGCGCAGCGTGATATTGCCTTCCACCTTGGCCAGCTTGGCAGGCTGCACCGGTTCCGGCACGCTCGAAACGTGGTCCAGGATATCGAAGATGCGCTTGGCGGCGGAGGCGGACTTCTGCGTCACCGACACGATGCGGCTCATCGAATCCAGGCGGCCATAGAAGCGGGTCGAATAAGTGACGAACAGCGTCAGTGTACCGACGGTAATGTTGTGCTGCGAAACCTGCCAGATACCGAAGACCCAGATCACCAGGATGCCCAGTTCGGTCAGGAAGGACACGGTCGGCGAAAACAGCGACCACACCTTATTCAGCTTGTCGTTGGCGGTCAGGTTGTGCCTGTTCGCCATGCGGGAAGCGGTTCGCCTCGCGCGTCTCCTGCGCAAAGGCCTTCACAACGCGGATGCCGGGAATGGTATCGGCCAGCACATTCGTCACTTCGCCCCAAACGCGGTCGATCTTTCGAAGCCCGTGCGCAGCTTGTCGCGCACCAGGTGGATCAGCCAGGCAATGACGGGCAGCGGCGCCAGCGTAACGAAGGCCAGCCACGGATCGATGGAGAACAGGATCACGCCCGTCATGATGATCATCAGGCAGTCGGAAGCGAAATCCAGCAGGTGCAGCGACAGGAAGACGCAGATGCGGTCCGACTCGGAACCGATACGCGACATCAGGTCGCCCGTGCGCTTGCCGCCGAAATATTCCAGCGACAGGCGCAGCAAGTGTTCATAGGTGGTCGTACGCAGGTCGGCGCCAATGCGCTCGGACACCAGGGCCAGCACATAGGTCTTGCCCCAGCCCAGCACCCAGGCCAGTACGGCGGAAGCGGTCAGGCCCAGCATATACATCGTCACCAGCTTCACATCGACCGGCTTGCCGCTCTGGTAGGGAATGAGCACATTGTCCATCAGCGGCATGCTCAGATAGGGCGGGATCATGTGCGCACCGGTGGACATCAGCATCAGCGCGAAGCCCAGGCCCAGCGACCAGCGGTAAGGTTTGGCGAAACGCCACAAGCGGAACAGAGTCCAGGTCGAAGGTGGTGTATAAACAACCTTGGTGCAGACGGGGCATTCTTCCTGGTCCGGTTCCAGCGGCGCCTTGCAGGTGGGGCAGGAGTGGTCGTCTTCCTTCTCGACCGGCCTGCCGGTCACGTGTGCTTCCACCAGCTTGGCGAAAGCCTCGGACAGGCGGATGGCCAGCAGGTTCTGGCCCAGCGTGAAGCGCCAGGAAACCAGGCGGCGCGTATCGTCCAGCAGTTCCAGGTGGCCCACACCGGCGTGGTCGTGAAGTTTTAGAATCATTCCACGGTGGTAGGTCCAGTCATGCCATACCGTTTCACCCGGAGCGCGTGCCATAATGCGCCGCTCTGTGAGAATGACCAGGCCTTTGTTGAAATGCAGGTGCGCATCGAGGTCAACCTCAAGAGCGTTCAGAACGTTTTCCCCAGAGGAAAGCTGCAACTGAGCTTCTGAGCGCCACACTTCCGGCAGTTCAGTCAAACTCAGTTCAGGGGAAAGTTGGTTTGTTATCATTATGAGACTTGCTCCATGCGATCCCTTTGCCAAGTGGCAAGAATCGCTAAACAGTGGGAAAATAGTGGACGGCGGAGTATACCGCAAGAGGTAGTAGAGCAAAAACATGACAAAAAAGAAAGATATTGAGTTTCTCCGCGTTACACACCTGCGTGGTCCGAACATCTGGACCTACCGGCCTGTGATCGAAACCTGGCTGGATATTGGCGAGCTTGAAAACCATCCTTCCAATAAACTCCCCGGCTTCTATGAGCGCTTGACGGGCCTGCTCCCAGGCCTGATGGAACACCGCTGCGGTGTTGGCGAACGCGGCGGCTTCCTCGAGCGTCTGCGCGACGGCACCTACGTCGGCCACGTGCTGGAGCACGTCGTGCTGGAACTGCAAAACCTGGCCGGCATGCGCACCGGCTTCGGCAAGACCCGCCAGACGGCTGAGGGCAGCGGCATCTACAAGATGGCATTCCGCACCCGTCAGGAACAGGTTGGCCGCGCCGCACTGGCCGCCGGCAAGGACCTGATGATGGCTGCCATCGAGGACAAGCCCTACGACCTCGCCGCGACCGTTGCCAGGCTGACCGATATGGTGGAATCGCTCTGCCTCGGCCCGAGCACCAGCAACATCGTCGATGCCGCCACCGACCGCAAGATTCCGCATATCCGGCTGACCGATGGTAATCTCGTTCAATTGGGCCACGGCGCACGCCAGCGCCGCATCTGGACCGCGGAAACCGATTTTACCTCCGCCATCGCGGAAGGCATCGCGTCCGACAAGGACATGACCAAGGACTTGCTGAAGTCCGCCGGCGTGCCTGTGCCGGAAGGCGCCCTGGTCAAGAGCGCCGACGAAGCCTGGGAAGAAGCCCAGGATATCGGCCTGCCGGTCGCCGTGAAGCCGTATGACGGCAACCACGGCCGCGGCGTGTCGCTGAACCTGATGACCGAAGCCGATGTGAAGATGGCCTACGATATCGCGGTCAAGCGCGGCGGCAGCCAGAGCGTGATCGTCGAGCGCTTTGTGCTCGGCAATGAACATCGCCTGCTGGTTGTCGGTCGCCGCGTGGTGGCTGCCTCGATGGGCGAATCGCTGTGGGTTACCGGCGACGGCAAGCTGAATGTGCAGGAACTGGTCGATTCGCAGATCAACACCGACCCGCGCCGCGGCACCACCGAAGAATTCCCGCTGAATATCGTGCAGCCGCGCGAGTCCGAAGAAGTGCTGCTGGACTTGCAGCGCCAGGGCCTGACGCCGGACTCCGTGCCGGATGCCGGCCGCAAGGTGCTGATCCAGCTGAACGGCAACGTGGCCAACGACGTCACCGACAATGTGCATCCGGCCGTGGCCGAAATGGCTGCGCTGGCCGCCCGCGTGGTGGGCCTGGACATTGCCGGCATCGACCTCGTGGCGCAGGATATTTCCCGTCCGCTGGAAGAGCAGGGCGGCGCCATCATCGAAGTGAACGCCAGCCCGGGCCTGCTGGCTCACCTGAAGCCCGCTCCGGGCGGCAAGGTGCGCAATGTGGGCGCGGCCATCGTGGACCAGCTGTTTGCGGCGGAAGAAGACGGCCGCATTCCGATCATCGGCGTCTCCGGCAGCCGCCACACTGCGCTCATCGCGCGCCTGACTTCCTGGCTGCTGCAGATGAGCGGCCGCTATGTGGGTACGGCCTGCGAAGAAGGCGTCTACCTGAACGGCCGCCATGTGGCGCGCGGCCCGCTGAGCGAATGGGAATCCGGCCAGCGCCTGCTGCTGAACAAGAATGTGGAGTCGGCGGTGTTCGCCAATGGCAACCGCATGATCCTGACCGACGGCTTCTCCTACGACAAGTGCAGCATTGGCGTGGTGACCGACGCCGGTGGCCATGAAGACCTCGGCGAGTTCTACATCAACGATCCGGAACAGATGCGCACCGTGCTGCGTACCCAGGTCGATGTGGTGCTGCCGGAAGGCTATGCGGTGCTGAACGCGTCCGACGCAGTGGTGGCTGACCTGGCCGAACTGTGCGACGGCGATGTGATCTTCTACGGCCTGGATGCCGAAGTGCCGGCGCTGGCCGCGCACCGCGAAGATGGCGAGCGCGCCGTCTTCATGAGCGCGAAGGGCTTCGTGATGGCGCAAGGCATGGATGAATTCGCGGTGCTGCCGCTGTCCTGCCTGCCGAAGGGCCATGCGAACAGCCAGGAGGCCGTGCTGGCCGCGATCGGCGCCGGCTGGGCCATGGGCCTGTCGCCGGACCTGATCGGCGCGGCGCTGCGCACCTTCGAGTGGAACACCAAGAAAAACTGAACAGGAACACCGTTAAATGGAAGTCATTCGCCTCCGCGCCCTGCGCGGTCCCGATCTGTGGAGCCATCACACCGCTGTTGAAGCCATCGTGTCCTGCCCGCCGGAAGATCGTGCGGTGGACAAGATCGCCGGCTTCGAGGTGCGCCTGCGCAAGCGCTTCCCGCGCCTTGGCCAGCTGCAGCCGGACGGCCATGCGGACGCCATCCCGATGGCCCACGTGCTGGAACTGGCAACGCTCGGCCTGCAGGCCGAGGCAGGCTGCCCGGTGACTTTCAGCCGTACCACGCAGACGGTGGAAGAGGGCATCTACCAGATGGTGGTCGAGTACACCGAGGAAGCTGTCGGCCGCCTGGCCGTGGAGCTGGCGGAAAAACTGATCAAGTCCGCGCTGGACGATACGCCTTTCGACCTGGCCGCCGCGCTGAATGAACTGCGCGACCTGGATGAGGATGTGCGCCTTGGCCCGTCCACCGGCGCCATCGTGTATGCCGGCGTGGCGCGCAAGATCCCGTTCCGCCGCATGACGGAAGGCTCGATGGTGAGTTTCGGCTGGGGCAGCAAGCAGCGCCGCATCCAGGCTGCCGAAATGGATTCCACCAGCGCCATCGCTGAATCGATCGCGCAGGACAAGGAACTGACCAAGAAGCTGCTGGACGCCGCCGGCGTGCCGGTGCCGACCGGCCGCTCCGTGGAAAGCGCGGAGGATGCATGGGCCGCCGCCCAGGAAATCGGCCTGCCTGTCGTGATCAAGCCGAAGGACGGCAACCAGGGCAAGGGTGTTACCGTCAATGTGACGACGCGCGAACAGACCATTGCCGCCTTCAACGCGGCCCGTGAATTCCGCGACGATATCCTGGTCGAACGCTTCCTCGCCGGCCACGATTTCCGTCTGCTGGTGATCGGCAACAAGCTGGTGGCGGCCGCTCGCCGCGACCCGCCCCATGTGGTGGGCGACGGCGTGCACTCGGTGCGCGAACTGGTGGACATCGTCAACGCTGATCCGCGCCGCGGCACCGGCCACGCAACGTCGCTGACCAAGATCCGTTTCGATGACATCGCCCTGGCGCGCCTGGCCCTGCAAGGCCTGGCTGCCGATTCCGTGCCTCCGCACGGCCAGCGTGTGATCCTGCGTAACAACGCCAACCTGTCGACCGGCGGTACCGCGACCGACGTCACCGACGACGTGCACCCTGAAGTGGCTGCGCGCGCGGTCGAAGCGGCGCAGATGATCGGCCTCGATATCTGCGGTGTGGACGTGGTGTGCGATTCCGTGCTGCGTCCTATCGAAGACCAGAATGGCGGCGTGGTGGAAGTGAATGCCGCACCCGGCCTGCGCATGCACCTGTCGCCTTCCTACGGCAAGGGCCGTCCGATCGGCGAGGCAATCATCAACGCCATGTTCCCTGAGGGTGAAGATGGCCGCATTCCAGTCGTTGCGGTGACCGGCACCAATGGCAAGACCACCACCGTGCGCCTGACTGCGCACCTGATCGCGGCGTCCGGCCTGCGCGTGGGCATGACCAATACCGATGGCGTGTACGTGAACGGCCGCCAGATCGATTCCGGCGACTGCTCCGGTCCGCGCTCCGCACGCAATGTACTGACGCACCCGGACGTGGATGCTGCCGTGTTCGAAACCGCCCGCGGCGGTATCCTGCGCGAAGGCCTGGCCTTCGACCGCTGCAAGGTCGCCGTCGTGACCAATATCGGCGCGGGCGACCACCTGGGCTTGAACTACATCACCACCGTGGAAGACCTGGCGGTGCTGAAGCGTGTGATCGTGCAGAATGTGGACGAGAACGGCGTCGCCGTGCTGAATGCCTGCGATCCTATCGTCGCGGCCATGGCCAACAAGTGCCGCGGCAAGGTGACCTTCTTCGGCGCCGACCGCTACCACCCGATCGTCGCAACCCACAAGGCGCAGGGGCGCCGCGTGGTGTATGTGGAAGACGGCCAACTTGTGGCCGCTGAGGGCAAGTTCGAGCAGCGCATCCCGCTGGCGGACGTGCCGATCACCTTCAATGGCACCATCGGCTTCCAGGTCGAGAACACCATGGCTTCGGTGGCGGCAGCGTGGGCTGCGGGCATTGACTGGGACTCTATCCGCAAGGGCCTGCGCACCTTCACCACCGACAGCCACAATGCGCCGGGCCGCTTCAACATCTTCAGCTATCGCGGCGCCACCGTGATCGCCGACTATGGCCACAATCCGGATGCCATGCTGGCACTGGTGCAGGCGGTTGAAGCCATGCCTGCCGCCGGTTCCCGCTCCGTGGTGATCTCCGGCGCCGGCGACCGCCGCGACGAAGATATCCGCCAGCAGACGGAAATCCTCGGCAAGTCCTTCGACTCCGTGATCCTGTACCAGGACGCCTGCCAGCGCGGCCGCGCTGACGGCGAAGTGGTCGCGCTTCTGCGCCAGGGCCTGGAAGGCGCCACCCGCACCAAGCAGATCGATCAGATTACCGGGGAATTCGTCGCCATCGACACGGCCATGGATCGGCTGAAAGAGGGTGATCTGTGCCTGATCCTGGTCGATCAGGTGGAAGCGTCCCTGGCCCACATCGACGAGCGTATCGCGGCCGGCTGATTTTCACCGGCGTCGGCGTCGACGCAGACACGGCGGATCAATGATCCGCCCTACGCGTCGGTGTCTTGCTTGGATACGCCTATGGCGTGTAGGGCGGATCATTGATCCGCCGTGCGTGCTCAGTCGCGGTCAGGCGACGAGGAAATCGGCCTCAATGCGGGAAAGACGAGCAGTGTCGCCGTCGACGAACTGCGGCAGGAAGATGCGTGACTCGTGCGGCGCTTCGCCCTCGGATTCAATCTGTGTGGACAGCAGATCGGCCGCCGCAAGCGCCATCTTCTGCATAGGCTGACGCAGGGTGGTCAGGCGGTAGCTGGCCCAGTTCGAAGGTTCGACCGCGTCGAAGCCGACCACGGACATCCGCCCAGGCACATCAATCCCCAGCTCATGCCGCGCGCAATCGAGTGCGCCAATCGCCATCACATCGTTGCAGCAAATCAGAGCGTCGGGCGCCTTGCCGAGGCGGGAAACCAGTTCGCGCAGGCCGCGCGCGCCGCTGGCGTAATCGAATTGTCCGGTGACGATGCAGGGCTCCGGCAAGCCCAGCTCGCGCAGGCACTCGATGGCGCCGTGCAGGCGTTCACGTCCCACGCTTGAATCGACGGGCCCGGCGATCACTCCGAACTGGCGATGTCCTGCTGCGGCGAGGCGGGAGGCGAGCATGCGCCCGCCCTCGTGCTGGTCACATACGACGCAGCTCACGCCCTGGTCGGCCGGCTTGCGGTTGAAGGCGACCACCGGCACGCGCCGGCGTGCGAATTCGGCCACCTGGGGGGCGCTGAGGCTGGCCGCAGCGATCACGCCGTCCACCTGGTATTGCCACACATCCGCCAGCACCTCTTCGAAATCGGACTCCTGCTGCATCGTGAACAGCAGCACACGTTTGCCGCGGCGGTTCAGTTGCTGGCTTAATTCGGAGAGGGCCTCCGGATAGTAGAGGTTGGCGACATTGGAGATCAGCACAGCGACCATATTCGAGCGCCGCGTAATCAGGCTGCGCGCGGCCGCATTTGGAATATAGTCGAGGCTTTCGGCGGCCTTCATCACCCGTGCATATGTATCGCGCGAAACACTGGCGCCCGGCTTGAAACAGCGCGACACTGCAGACTGCGACACCCCGGCCAGCAGCGCTACGTCATAGGACGTCACGCGGCGTCCATCACGCAGGAGAGCGGCTTTATGGTCCGCTGGGCTGAGCGCTGGTGGTGGTTTGGTTTTGCGCATCAATGGGCCTGCCTTTCCGGCATGTTGTCTTCTGTAAATAGATGTTTCGAGAATAACTGACAACTTACCACATGGCAATTTATTTCCCGGTTTTCAGCGCCATACTGTCGCGCGGGTGCTAAAATATCGCCCCTTTACCCAAACGGACGGACTTCCATGGCCAATGCATGCGGTGTCGACTTCGGCACATCGAACTCCACTGTAGGCTGGGTCCGTCCTGGCGAAGCGCCGATGCTGCCGCTGGAAGACGGCAAGGTCACGCTGCCGTCCGTGGTCTTCTTCAATGTGGACGACGATGAAGTCAGCTACGGCCGCGCGGCGCTGGCCGAGTACCTGGCCGGCTACGAAGGCCGCCTGATGCGCTCGATGAAGAGTCTGCTGGGCACAAGCCTGATGGAGGGCCAGACCGAAGTTGGCGGCCGCGCGCTGCCGTTCAAGATGCTGCTGTCCCAGTTCATCGGCGAACTGAAGCACCGCGCCGAAACGGCGGCGGGGCGCAAATTCGAGTCCGTGGTGCTGGGCCGCCCGGTGCATTTCATCGATGACAATGCCGCCGCTGACCAGACTGCGGAAGATACGCTGGCCGGAATCGCCCGCAGCGTCGGTTTCCGCAATATCGCTTTCCAGTACGAGCCGATTGCCGCCGCATTCGATTACGAGTCCCAGATCGACCACGAGGAACTGGTGCTGATCGCCGACATCGGCGGTGGTACTTCGGACTTCTCGCTGGTGCGCCTGTCCCCGGAACGCGCCAGACACGTGGAGCGCCTGGGCGACATTCTCGCCACCGGCGGTGTGCACATTGGCGGCACGGACTTCGACAAGTACCTGAGCCTGACCTCCGTGATGCCGCTGCTCGGCTACGGCTCGCAGCTGCAAGGCGGCGCCGAGATCCCGTCCAGCTACTACTTCAACCTGGCGACCTGGCACACGATCAACCAGGCCTACACCAAGAAGATGCAGGCGCAATTGGGCGAGCTGGTGCGCGACGCGCGCGAGCAGGACAAGCTGCTGCGCCTGCAGAACCTGATCGAAGACCGCGCCGGCCACTGGCTGGCGATCCAGGTGGAGGAGGGCAAGATCGGACTGTCCGATGCGGAAACCGTGCAGCTCAACCTGGACCGACTGCATCCGCCGCTCACGCTCGACCTGCAGCGCGCCTTGTTCGATCAGGCCATCGGCCACCTGGTCGGCTCCATCGAGCAGACCGTGAACCAGCTGCTGGCCGACGCGGGCCTGCGCGCGGAGCAGATCGACACGGTCTTCTTCACCGGCGGTTCAAGCGGCGTGAAGCTGCTGCGCGAGCGTATTGCGGCCCTGGTGCCTGGCGCGCGCAAGGTGGAAGGCGACCTGTTTGGCAGCATCGGCGCCGGCCTCGCGCTGGACGCAGTCCGTAAATTCGGTTGAGGAGCAAAGCATGCTGTCCAAACCCATTGTCATGCTCGACTTCGAAACCACCGGCCTTTCGCCTGTCATGGGCGACCGCATCACCGAAGTCGCCGCGCTGCGCATCGAAGGCGGGCGCGTGACCGAACGCTATGTGTCGCTGGTAAATTGCGGCGTGCGCATCCCGGCCTTCATCACCGGCCTTACCGGCATCACGCAGCAGATGGTCGATAGCGCGCCGCCCGCTTCCGAAGTGGTGCCGCGGCTGCTGGACTTCATCGGCGCCGACCCGCTGTCCGCCCACAACGCCAGCTTCGACGAGAAGTTCCTGCGTGCCGAAGCCGAACGCGTTGGCCGCGAACCGGGGCACATCGGTAGCATCTGCTCACTGAAGCTGTCGCGCCGCGTGTTTCCGGAGCTGGGCAGCTACAAGCTTGGCCAGTTGAGTGGACGGCTGGGCATCCAATTCCGCAGCGCCGCCCACCGCGCCGAGGCCGACGCCGAGGTGGCCGCCGAAGTGCTGCTGCATATCGGCCGCCATATCGCGTCGAAGTACGGCATCGCGGAAGTGGGTCCGGAGCTGCTGCTGGGCGTGAACAAACTGGCGGCGGCGAAGGTGCCCGCCTGGCTGGAGAAACAATGCGCTACACAGGCAAACTTGTGACAACTGTAAAAACATGCTTACAATAGCGGGATGAAGTTACGCCGCAACATCGTTTATGCATTGCTCTCGCTTCTGCTGGTGCTCTCCCAGCAGTTGGGGATCATGCACGCGGTGTCGCACATCTCCGCCTATCGCGAAGGTACCGAGCAGCTGGCGGACCGCGACGACTCCTCCAGTTCGAGCCGCGGCGCCGCGCTGGATCATAATTGCAGCCAGTGCCTGGCCTTTGCCCAGCTGGCGAACGCGCTCGACACACCATCCTTCACCTTCCCGACGATGGAGCACAAGGCTCCCGTCGTCGCCATTGCAGAAGTGCCGCAGGCTTGCCAGCGCACTGTCTGCGTCTTCAATTCCCGCGCTCCACCCCAAGCCTGACAGCTGTAGTCCGTAATCCCGCGTTTGCCGGAGCGTTCGCGCTCGTCCGGTTCGCGCAGCCTGTCCATTCAAAATTCGCTTGAGGTATTTGCATGAAGATTCAACGCACGCTGCTGGCCAGCGCCGTACTGTCCGCCATTTCCGCGCTGGCCCACGCCAGCGATGCCACCGACGCCGCCGATGCCGATGTCCAGAAGGTCGTCGTCACGGCCAGTGCTTTCCGTTCCAACGAGGGCGACCAGATCCTGGCGCCCGCCAAGGTGCTCACCGGCGATGAGCTGCGCGACAAGGTCGGCAACTCGCTGGGCGAGACGCTGTCGCAGGAACTGGGCGTCTCAACCTCCGCCTTTGGCGCAGGCGCTTCGCGTCCCATCATCCGCGGCATGGAAGGCTCGCGGGTGAAGATGATGGAAAACGGCATGGCCGTCTCGGATGTATCCGGCCTGTCCAACGATCACGCCGTTGCGGCGGAAGGCGCCGTGGCGCAGCAGATCGAAATCCTGCGCGGTCCTGCGGCCCTGCTGTATGGTTCGGGCGCGATTGGCGGCCTGGTGAACGTGGTCAACGAGCGCATTCCCACCGCGCTGGAACCGAAGCTGACCGGCCAGGCGGAAACCCGCTACAGCACGGTGGATGAGGGCCGCAGCGCATCCGGTACGCTGGATGGCGCGGTTGGCAAGTTTGCGCTGCACGCGGATGGCAGTATCCGCTACACCAGCGATTACAAGATTCCCGGCTACCGTGTCGAAAACGAGCCCGACTCGGGCGACGGGCGCCTGCCGCATTCGGCTACACGCTCGAAGAGCGCTGGTGTCGGCACGTCTTACATCGACGACTGGGGTTACGCGGGCTTTTCCGTCTCCACGCTGAAGAACGTGTACGGCATCCCCAGCGACGAGGGCTCGAAGATCGACCAGAAGCAGACCCGCTACGACTTCGACTCCCTGATCAAGGAACCCCTCACCGGTTTCGAGTCGGTGCGCCTGAAAGCCGGCTACACCGACTACAAGCACGCGGAACTGGGTGACGATGATGTGCCGGTGACGAAATTCACCAACCGCGCGCTGGAAACCCGCATCGAACTGGCACACAAGCCGCTGTTCGGCTGGCACGGCACCTTCGGCATGCAGACCGAAAATACCCACTTCTCCGCGCTGAGCGCCGATGGCGGTCCGGACACCGTGCCGGTCACGCATTCGACCTCGCACGCCGGCTTCATCGTCGAAGAAAGGGATTTCGGTCCCGTGCGCGTGAACGCGGGCGCGCGCTTCGAGAACGTGAAGCGTGAGCCGATCAGCGGCGTCGATCGGACCTTCGACCTGAAATCCGGCTCGGTGGGCGCGATGTGGCGCTTCATGCCCAGCTACGCGGTGGGCGCCACGTTCTCGCGCGCCGAACGTGCGCCGGCAACGGAGGAGCTGTATTCCGGCGGCCCGCACGACGCCACCGTCACCTTCGACGTGGGCGATCCCAACCTGCGCAAGGAAACCTCGAACAATATCGAGCTGAATCTGCAGAAGAACACGGGCCTGGTGCAGTGGAAGGTCAATGTGTTCCGCAACAGCGTGAAGAACTTCATCTACGGCCACATCACCGACCGCATGCTGGACGATGCGGGTGAACCGGGCGGCGAGTTCCGCGAGCGCTTGTTCCAGCAGGCAAACGCCACGATCCGCGGCGCGGAAGCCGAGATCGAATACAACCCGCATAACAACGGCTGGACGGGCCGCCTGTTCGCGGACACTTCGCGCGGCAAGTTCGATGACGACGGCAGCCTGCCGCTGCAGCCGGCTACGCGCTTCGGCGCCAGCGCCGGCTACAAGACGGAAGTGTGGCGCGCCGGGGTCTCGCTGACCCACGCCCAGTCGCAGGATCGCCTGGCGGTGTGGGAAACTTCGTCGACCGGCTCCTACAACCAGCTGAACGCGAACTTCAGCTATCGCCAGAAGCTGGCCGACTATGACCTGACCTGGTTCCTGATCGGCAAGAACCTGCTTAATGAAGACATTCGTGTCTCGACTTCGCTGCTGAAGGAGTATTTCGCCGCTGGCTGGCCGCAGCCTTGCGTTCGGCGTGCGCGCGAAGTTCTGAAACCATTGATTCTGCTCAAAGGCCGCACTGACTTCAAAATTAAACTTTAGATAACGGTTTGTTGTCTGAAGGGAGGCGGCCATGAGTGCATATTCGTGGTTCCTGGCAGCAGCGGAACGCGGCGATCCCTACGCCCAGTTCAACCTGGCCCTGTGCTTCAAGAAAGGGCAGGGAGTCGAGCGCGATGAACGCAAGGCATTCTCGTGGATGCGCCGCGCCGCTCAGCAAGGCATCGCCTTTGCACAGAACCATCTGGCGCCATGTATTTCAACGGCAGCGGTACCCGCCGCAACGACACGGAAGCCTTGCGCTGGTTTCGCTGCGCGGCGCGCCAGGGCGAGGCGTCGGCCCAGCAGAACCTGGGCCAGATGTACCGCAAGGGCCGCGGCGTGCCGCGGGATGATGGCGTGGCGGTTGCCTGGTTTTGCCGTGCAGCGGAACAGGGCGTGCCCGCTGCGCAATCGCTGCTGGGTGAGGCCTATCTCACCGGCACCGGCGTGCGGCGCAACTGCCAGCTGGCTGTTGGCTGGCTGCGCAAGGCAGCGGTGCAAGGCGAGGCGGCGGCCCAGTACCTGCTGGGGACCATGTACGCCAATGGCACCGGCGTCACGCGCGACCCGTCACAGGCGATGGCCTGGTATCGGTTGGCTGCGGAGCAGGGCGCGCCCAATGCGCAGTTCAGCGTGGGCGTGCTGTATGCGAACGGCGAAGGCGTGGCGAAGGATGATGCGGCCGCCGTGGCCTGGTACCGCAGCGCTGCGGAACAGGGCGACGCCAGCGCCCAGAACAATCTCGGCGTGATGTATGCCAACGGCCAGGGTGTGGGGCAGGACGATGCGGAAGCCGTGCGCTGGTACCGGAAGGCTGCCGAGCAGGGCCACGCCCTGGCGCAATACAACCTTGGTAGCATGTATGGCAGCGGACGCGGCGTGCGGCGCGACCCCGCCCGCTCCCGCATGTGGATCGCGCGCGCCGCTCAAGCCGGCGACGGGAGCGCCCGCCTGTGGCGCGTACAAGGACCCCGCTGAGGCTACGCGGGAGCGCCTGCGCCTGCGTCCGCGCGGCTGACAATGTCTTGCACGCGGCGCCTTCCCATCATGCACAGTACCGTCAGTCCCGCCAGCGTCATCCCAGAGCCGGCCCGGCTCCGGCACGGCCAGCGTTTCGTGCAGTTCGGCTGTTGATTGCCAGCTAAAGTCCACGGTTTCATCGCTGCGGTTATAGAGGGTGAGCGAAAACCATTCGTCCAGCGCTGTCGGCCCGCCCTGCAGGCCGAAGCTGCGCTGGTAGGTGGCCGTGCCGGCATTGCTGCTGGTCAGCAGCGTTGAGAAATCGGCGGAAATTTCGTTGCTGAAGTGGTTGATCTGGTTGCTGATCTGGGTGCCGACCAGATGGCCGAAAATGGTGAGCCCGGTGTTAGGCGTGACGCGCAGCGTCGTGTTCACCTCATATGAAGCCTCGAACAGTTCGTATGGTGTATGCGGATTGTCGATCTTCAGTTCAGCCGTGAGATTGCCCAGGTAGGAGTGACTTTCGATGTGGGCAAGGGCATCCCAAGGGTACTGTACTCCATCCGCGCTGAAGTAGAAGATGTCGGAGCCGGTCCGGCTTTCGCTGGCGTTGTGCAGCACATTGTCGGGCGAAGTGAAGCTGGCTTCGAAATGGCTGCTGCCGCCCCTGACCGACGCGGCGGCGGTGCCTCCGTCTGCGGAGAGTGAAAACGGCTGCAGGCGCAGGTCGGTGAGGTTCAGTTTCATATCGACCGTGCCGGGCCGTGGTAATTGTGCAGTCGCGGCGAAGCTCAGCGTGCAGGCCAGCGTGGCGAATGCGAAGCGGGAGGCTTTCATGATGGTCTCCAGAAGTGGTTAAAGGCCACTAGTTCAGGGTAGTCGCCGCGCCGCGCGCACAAATGCACACATCCTCACCGGCGGCTATATTTACCTGCAATTTGATGTGCATCAAATTGCGAGGATGACGGAACTGCCACAGCTTCGTAAATTGTCTGCATGGACCAGGAACTCGATGCTCGCCATGCGAAACAGTTACAGCACCTCTTTCCGGTGCTCGGGCCGCAATTCAGCCTGGCTATCCTGCTGTTCAGCATCTGGGATTTCTGGCGCGACCCCGCCAATGCGGGCGATGCGCTGTTGATCCGTTGCCTGCTGGTGGCGCTGGGCGCGCTGGTCTACCTGCCTCCCGCCGCGCGCTTGCCGCCGCTCTACCGTTGCGGATTCCTGTTCGTTACGCACATCTGCGCGCTGATCCTTGCTGAATTCATGCTGCGCGATGGCTTCCTGTACGGCCTGGCGGGCATCACGTCCTGCCTGTTCCTCGTTTCCGTGATGACGTTGCAGTTGCGCGCTTTCCTGGCAATCGTTGCCGTGCCCACTGTGCTGCTTGTGGTGCTGACCGTGCAGCGCATGCCGCTGGCGGAAACGGTGAACCAGCTGATGCTGTACGCCTTCGCCATCGCGCTGGCGCTCGCCCTGATGTTTGTGATCCGGTCCTTCGCGCTGCAGACATTGCAGCTGGAGGCTCAGCTCCTCAAGTCCGCGCGGCACGACGGCCTCACGGGCGTCTGCAACCGCGCCTACCTGTTCGAGCAGGCGGAAAACGCGGTAGCGTTGGCCCGGCGCCATCGCCGTCCGCTTGCCGTGGCCATGCTTGATATCGACCACTTCAAGAGAGTGAACGACACCTACGGCCATGCGGTCGGCGACAGCGTGATCCGGGCGCTGGCCGATACCTGCATGTCCGAGCTGCGGACCAATGACCGCTTCGGCCGCATCGGCGGCGAGGAGTTCGTGTGCGTGATGCCGGAAACGGACGAAGCCGAGGCGCTGCAATGCGCCGAGCGGCTGCGCAACCGTATTGGCGCGCTGGCGGTCGAAACGTCTGCAGGTCCACTCAGCTTCACGGTCAGCGTCGGAGTGGCGATGCTGAGGCAAGGCTGCGACAACTGGCCGGAGCTGCTGCACGCGGCCGATTGCGCACTGTACGGCGCAAAAGGCGCGGGACGCGACCGGGTCGTGCTGGCGGCCTAGGAACGAACGGTCATTGCCGCGTCCACGCTATGTTTGATGATGGAGGCGCAGGCATGGATGCCAAGGCGTTCCTGCTTGTCCAGCGCCGGCGTCAGGCGCTGCACAATGCCTTGCCTGTCCACGACCACCGGCAGGGACAAGGCCACATCGGGCACACCCTCGACTTCGGGCGCGACCGAACAGGCGGTAAGCACCAGTCGTTCATCCTGCAGGATGCAGCGCACCAGTGTGGCAATGGCGGCGCCGATGCCGAAATAGGTCGCACCCTTGCCGGCGATGATGCGCTGCGCCGCCTGCCGTACCGCCAGGTCCACTTCGGCGGTGGCATGCTCGTCAATTCGATGCCGCATCGGGCGGCGCATTCGTGCAGGGGCATGCCGGCCACGCGCGCCGACGACCAGACCAGCACTTCGCTGTCGCCATGTTCGCCCATCACGAAAGCGTTCACCGACGAAGGCGACACGTGCAGCCATGCCGCCAGCAGGGACTGGAAGCGCGCCGTATCGAGCATGGTGCCGGTGCCGATCACGCGGGAAGGCGGCAGGCCGGAAAGATTGGTAGTCACCTGCGTCATCACGTCCAAAGGATTGGTGGCGACGACCAGCAGCGCGTCGGGTGCGTGGCGCATGACCTTCGGCACGATGTCCGCAAACACGGCCACGTTCCGGCCTAACAGTTCCAAACGCGATTCGCCGGGCGCCTGGGGAACGCCGGCGGCAAGCACCACGACCGCGGCGCCGGCCAGCGCCGCATAATCGCCGGCGCGCAGATGGAGGGGATGGCTGAAAAGGCGTCGCGTGCAGCAGGTCCTGGCAGTGGGCGCTGGCCAGCTCGGGATGATGATCGACCAGCACCAGTTCACCGCCGATCCCCTGTAAAAGCATGGCGTAGGCGGCCGTGCTGCCGACCGCCCCGGTACCGACGATTCCTATCTTCATTTAATGCGCCAGCAGGACAGGAAGCGTCATCGTCGCGAGAATGGTGCGTGTGGCGCCGCCCAGCATCAGCTCGTGGAAGCGGCTGTGGCCATAGCAGCCCATGACCAGCAAGTCCGAATTCAGATCGGCGGCGAGGGAGAGGATGTCGTTGCCGATATCCAGCGGGCCTGGACGGACCGTCACCTCGACACTGACGCCATGCCGCGCGAGGTAGAGGGCGATGTCCGCACCCGGCTCCTCGCCATGCGCTTCGTCTCCCGAACGTGGATCGAAGATGGCGACCGTCACCTTGCCCGCGCGGCGCAGCAAGGGCAGGGCGGCGGTGACTGCACGCGCCGCCTGCAGGCTGCCGTTCCAGGCAACCAGGGGGCCGGATGCCGACGGTGGGAAACTCACCCGCATAGGGCACTACCAGGATCGGCCGTCCGGAATTGATGGCCACATATTCCGGCAGATCGTGCAGCAGGCCGCCGGCGTCGCGGTCGTCCGGATTGCCCTGGCCCAGCACCACCAGGTCGGCGTAGCGCGCCTGCAGGCACAGGCCGGAGTACTCGTCCTCTTCGCGCCGGCGCTGCTCGGTATTGCGCGCGCCGAAGCGCGCTGTAACTTCGCCGAAAAGCGCGAGCGATTCGTCGGCCCGCTTCGAGGCGAAGCGCAGGTAGTCGGAAATGATCACGCCGCTGCCTTCGAACATGCTGCCGGAATACATATAGCGGGGCACGCCGGTCATGGCGGCGCCCACGAGGTGGGCCTGCTCCTGCTCGGCCAGTCCGGCGGCCAGCTTGATGCGTTCGGCCGCATTGGCGGCTTTGTCCACATGAACCAGGATGGTACGGTAAGTCATGATTTCCTCCTTTGGCTGATGCAATCAGGCTAATGGGACGGCGTTGCCAATTCCATGATCTGAATCAAATGTGCTAGCATCTCAGATGTTATCGATAACTATGGAGCTCCCATGATAGACATCCGTTTTCTCGCCATTGATGAAGGCCGGCAGCAGCTTTCCCTGGTCAGCACGCGCGATAGCGTCTTCCACTGGTCCCTTGACCTGGCCGATTTCCCCCTGGCGCGCGATATGCAGCGTCTCGACGAAGAGCGCGTGCTGGTCGGCTATGACCATGGCTTCTTCGAACTGGAGTGGCGCACCGGCCGCATCCTCGCCAACTGCGATCGCTGGAACGAAGTCACCGCGGTCACGCGCCGGGAGGACGGCAGCACGCTGGTCACCGGCCTGGATCTGGACGCGCAGGGCGGCGTAACGGTGCTGACGCTCGATGCCGAAGAAAAGCTGGCAGGCACCGCGCGGCGCGAAGGTGACTATGTCCGCCTGATGCGCGTAACGCCGCAAGGCACGTATCTTTTGTGTACGAATGACCACATCAAGGAGACGGACGAGAACCTGGTCGAACTGCGCCGCTTCAGCGCTCCCGGTTTCGAGCATGCCTGGAAGGCCGAGCGCAGGGAAGACGGCAGCACCTGGGTGTCCGCCGGCTATGGCGCCTTCATCGCGGTGTTCGACGCCCATGGCCAGCTGGAGCGCCGTTTCGGCGCTGTGGGGCAGGTGCCGCCAGGCGTCGCGCCGTTTTTCTACGCGACATACAGCTTCCAGGCGGACGGTACGCTGCTGGTCGCCAACTGGCAGGGACATGGCGCTGACAATGGCGCCAAGGGCGCCCAGCTCCTGCAATTCGGCGCCTCCGGCGAGTTGCTTGCTACCTGGTCGGCCCCGGAACGCATCTCGTCGCTGCAAGGAATTCTTCCGGTGTAGGGATTGACAAGCTTTTTCAAGCAATATATTGTTATCGATAACGAGCGCGGCGGGTAATCTCTTCGCGCTTTAATTTTCAGAAGAAATGTTATCGATAACGGACCGACCCAACAGGTCCGCCATAAAATCTACGGAGACATGGAATGAAGAACGCACACGCACCGCGCGCGCTCGCGCCGCGCCGCACCACGCTTGCCGCAGCTGTCAGCCTGCTGGTGATGGGGGCTCCGGCCTGGGCCCAGGAAGCGGCCGAACCGGCGCCGGCGCCAGCAGCGGACAGCCGCAATCTCAAGAATGAAGATGCACCCGTCGTCGTGGTCACCGGCGTGCTGCGCAGCACGACGGCGGACAAGGCGGCGCTGTCGGTCACCAACCTGGATGAAGACCGCGTGCGCTCCGTGGTTCCGGTCAGCGCGGCGGACCTGCTGACCGAAATCCCCGGTGTGGTGGTCACGACCGATGCGGGCGAAGCGCGCAACACGGTCTATACCCGAGGTATTTCCAACGGCACCAGCGCCGGCACCGTTGGCTACTACTGGAACGCCCTGATGGAAGACGGCCTGCCGGTTATCGGTTCGCCGTTCTCCAACTTCTCGGCGGACATGTTCCTGCGTGTGGATGCCACGGTGCGCAGCGTGCAGGCCGTGCGTGGCGGATCGGCCGCAGTGACCGGCCCGAACGCCCCGGCGGGCTTGTTCAACTATCTGTCCAAGAATGGCTTCACGGACCAGGGCGGCATGGTCGGCACGCGCATCGGTGTCGAAAACGAAGACCATCCCGGCAATATCTACCAGAAGCATGACTTCTACTATGGCGCGAAAAACGAGGCGGGCGACTTCGCCTGGTCCATCGGCGGCCATTACCGCCACAGCTTCGGTTACCGCGATATCGAAAAGGCGCCAAACCACGGCGGCCAGCTGAAGGGCAATATGAACTGGCGTTACAACGGAGAATGGGGCAAGGGCGAAGTCCAGGTCTCGTTCAAACACCTCGACGACCAGGTGGCCTTCCTCGATATCGTACGCCCACTGGCACATGGCTGGGGACCAATCCAGTTCGATACGCCATTCGGCCGCAGCGCGAACTTCATTCCTTCCGGCGACCTGGCGCATACCATTCGCTCCGGCCTGAATGGCCGCACCGACAGCTGGGACCCGCAGAATTTTGCCCAGTTCCGCACCAATGCTATTGGCCTCAAGCTGGATCATGATTTCGGCAACGGCTGGAAGATCTCCAACAATCTGCGCGTACAAAGCAACCAGGTGCATCACAATGAGGCGGAAGGCGTCGGCTATCAGTCGATCGCATCGTCCACTGCGATCAACAACCTGGGTGTGGCCCTTGCAGGCCATGGCAATACGCCTGGCTACTATACCTTCAAGGACCGCGTGAGCGGGCAGGTGCTGGCGCGGGTCAACCAGCGCACTGCCGCTAGCGCGCTGACGGGAGGCGCCTGTTCCAGCCTGTGCCTGCAAAGCACGACGCCGAATGCGCTGCCGAACAGCTCCATCGAAGGCAATTCGCCTA
Organism: Pseudoduganella sp. UC29_106; assembly: GCF_044055365.1. Taxonomy (NCBI): domain Bacteria; kingdom Pseudomonadati; phylum Pseudomonadota; class Betaproteobacteria; order Burkholderiales; family Oxalobacteraceae; genus Pseudoduganella; species Pseudoduganella sp. UC29_106. The sequence goes on from NZ_CP171977.1 coordinate 3,096,182, forward strand.
TCGCGACCGGAAATATGGTGCTGACGGTGAGCGCCCTGAACAACCGCATGCGCGGCAATGATGTCTTCGACCTGTTCACGGCCAACAAGACCATCGACTTCGGCACGGGCAACCAGCTTAGCCTGACCGCCGGCGCCTATATCGCCAAGATTCATTTCGTGCGTGACGCGCTGAACGGCGGCCTGGGACTGATGCCGCTGCAGAACAACCCGACCACGATGGATGTGAGCTTCACCACCCAGGCGGCCAGCCCCGTCACCTATCAGCTGACCGACCCGACCGGCTTTGCCGCCATCGCGGGCACCGGCGGCAGCAGCGTGGGCAGCCTGTATGATGATGTTCACACCCGTGAAATCTCGCCGCTGTTCGGACTGACCTGGGAAAAGGATAATTTCGTGGCCGATTTTGGTGCGCGCTATACCTCCTACAACTTCCGCGGCACGAATTACCGCTATACGACGAATCCGAACGCCACAAGCCGCAGCTTCGGCGGCATCGACGGCAATCCGCTGACGCTGTACGACAACGTCTATGCCATCGACCCGGGCGGCGCCATGACCATCCCATACGACAAGGATGTGCATTACTGGCAGTACACCGGTGCGCTGAGCTACAAGCTGGGCGAACGCCAGACCGTGCACTTCCGCTACACGCACGGACGCAAGAATGCCGAAGGTTTCTGGAACGGTTACGACCAGCAGTGGAAAGTGGATGCGCTGGACCAGAATAACCTGCCCGTCATCAATCAGGCGGAAATCGGCTACAAGTACCGCACGCGCGGGTTCAACATCGAGGTGGCGCCAGTACTATGTGGACCTGGACAAGGTGGGCGTCACCAGTTACAACACGTATGCCGATGGTGTGACCCAGTATGTGCGGCCCGTGATCTACAGCCACTTCAAGTCCTACGGCGTGGAAGTGGACAATACCGTTCGCATCACCAACTGGCTCGGCCTGCGCAATGTGCTCACGCTGAACCGCAGCCGCGCCGTGCAGGCAGCCTCCTGGATCACTGGCTGCGGCGGTCTGCTGAAAGCCTGCGCGCCCGGCGTGACCCCGTTCCCGGATACGCCGTCCTATGCTTCCGGTCCGCAGGAGCGCTCGTCGAAGGTCACCTACAACGGCACGCTGAACTTCGACTTCGAGAACTACGGCGCTTATTACCGCTTCCGCTACATCGGCAAGCGTCCTACGACCACGGCGGCGCTGGCGTATCTGCCGCCGAACAAGGTTTCGGACATTGGCCTGTACTGGAACTATAACGAAAAAGCTGCGCTTCGACTTTAACGTGAACAACCTGCTCAACGACCGCAATGCGACCCAGATCGGGCAGGTCGGCACCTTGCCGGCCGGCGTGACGCTGGACCAGTTCATTGCCCAGTATCCGAACTCGCTGGTCAATGTGCAGACCAACGCGCCGCGCTCCTTCTTGTCCGCCACGCTGCGCTTCTGATGGGGACGCGCAAATTCATGCGGACTGCCGTGTGCGCGGCAGTCGTCAGCCTGGCCTTTGGGGCGCACGCGGAGCAGGCGCCGCCCGGTGCGGTGGCCGGCTCGCCGTTGCCGCCGGTTTCGGCAGTGAGGGAGCGGGTCGCCGCCGATCCACAGGCGGCCGTGCAACTGGCGGCGCTGGAGAAGGGCGTGCGGCCTTACGTCGTGCGTCACCGCGAAGACCCGGCCTGGATCATCTCCCGCCTGCAAATGTACTGGCAGGGCCATCACACGCAGGTGTTCGTCAAAAACAGTGTGTATGACCATGCCGAGGGCAGGGCGCCTGTGCCGACCGTGCGCTTCACCGGCGCGCGCGACGCTGTTTCCGCCTATCTCACGCCGCGCCTGGAAGACGTGAAGCCCTATATGGGCGAGAACGACAAGCTCTGGCTGCAGCGGCGCGATGGCGGCCAGCCCTGGGAATGGGTGGAGCAGTCGAAGAGCGGACGCATCATCGAGTCCATCAATATGCGCATTGCCGAACTGGCGCGCGACGCGGCTTTCCTCTACTGGTATCAGGATGACGAGGCGGCGGGCCGCTTCGCCTACGACATCCTCGATACCTACCTCTCGGGCATGTTCTACCGTGAACTGCCATCCGACCTGCGCCATGGCCACGACCAGAACATCGTTGGGCTGCAATCGTTTGAAGTGATCCACGAAGACATCCTTGGACCGCTGACGGAAACCTACTCGTTCCTGCAGCGCTACGTGGCCCGGCGCGACCCGGCAAAGCGTCAACTGTTCGACGGCGCGTTAAGAAAATGGGCCGACGTGCTGCTGCTGAATGGCGTGCCCTGGAATAACTGGAACCTGATCAAGGCCCGTTTTGTCTTGCAGGCCGCATCGGTGCTGGGCGATGATGCTGCTTATTCGGACGGCAAGGGCCGCCAGTACTATGTGAACACCGTGCTGAACGGACACGGCCCGCGCCACTGGTCGCTGCAGCGGCTGATGGACTTCGGCTACGATCCGGCCAGTGGCATGTGGAATGAGTCGCCGGGCTATTCGATGAATGTGTTCGGCGATTTCACCGAGTGTCTCGAGATGCTGGAGCGCGTGTTCGGCATCGATTATTTCGCCAAGTTGCCGGCCTTGTCGCGGGCGGCAAAGGCGCTGCCGCAATATCTGCTGCCGAACGGCCGCACTGTGGGTTTTGGCGATACCCGTTACGAACTGCCGCGCGTCCAGGGCCTGGACCGCCTGCTGGACCACGCCGAGCGTCAAAACCTGCCGCAGGCGGGCGAGTATCGCAGGCTGCTGGCGGCGCTGCGCGATGGCGCGGATGGCACTGGCGACCGGCTGCGTCCCGTGCATGCGCTCGTCGCTGGCGCCGGACGCGAAGGCGCGCCGGCGGCCGCTGCACCTGTCAGCGCCTACCAGACGCCGACCTACTATTCCGCCAATACGAGCTGGCTGATCCAGCGCAACGGCTACGCAGCCAGGGACGCCGCGAATGAGGCGCTGGCCGTGTCCCTGGTCGGGTCGAACGGCAACCACGCCCACGCCAACGGCCTGGCGATGGAGATCTTTGCCAAGGGCTGGAGCCTGGCGCCGGAGAGCGGGCGCGGATCGGGCTATTTCCAGGCCGACTACGCGGATTACTACTCGCAGTTCCCCGCCCATAACACCGTTGTCGTGGACGGCAATTCAGCCTATCCCGCCATGAAGATCGCGCAGCCCTTCAAGCTGCTGGCTACCTATCCCGCGCCCGGCGCTGCGCTGGCGTCGGCCTATCCGGGCATCACCTTTGGCGAGGCGTCCTTTATCGAGCCAGCCACGCAGTCAGACCAGCGCCGGCTGCTGGCCACCGTGCGCATCGACGACAAACATGCCTATGTGGTCGATGTGTTCCGTTCGCGGCGGCGTGAGGGCGGCGACCGTTATCACGACTATCTGTACCACGGGCTGGCGCAGACCATGCAGCTCAGCGCCGGCGGCGCCGCGCTGCCGGCCGCGCCCACCACCGACCTGAGTTTCGCCGGTGGCGACCTGACCGGCTACGAATACTGGTACGACAAGCAGGAGCTCAAGGCCTATGGGCCGCTGCAGGCGAGGTTCGACCTGAAGCTGCCTAACGACGAACTGTCGATGCGGCTTTGGCTGCAGGGCGGCAAGGAGCGCCAGTTCTACAGCGTCAAGGCGCCGCCATCGACAGCCTGGGCGGCGGGCATGCTGCCCAAAGACCTGGCCCAGATGCCTTCGCCGACACTGGTGGTGCGTCAGCACGGGCCTGCATGGGCGCGGCCTTTCGCAGTCGTGATGGAGGCCAGCCGCAAAGGCGAGCAGGAAGCCGTGCAGCAGGTCACGGAATTTGTGCCGGGCGGCGGCGGCGGCGAGGCGGTCGGCCTGGACGTGCAGCTGGATGGGCAGCGCCGCCATACCGTGTTCTCCAGCGCCGATCCGGCCCGCGCGCTTACGCGGGGCAGCCAGAGCATGTCCGGGCGTTTCGGCATCGCCGGCGTGGGGCCGCGGGGGCTGGAGCTCCCTTTCCTCGGCGACGGCAAGCGGATCGGCGCCGAGGGGTACAGACTCGAATGCGAGGAGCGTGCCTGCTCCGCCGCGCTATGGCGCACGCAGGCCGGCTGGCAATACAGCGCCACGGGTGCAGTCCGCCTGCGCGCGCCGGCAGCCGCGCGAAAGAGGGAGTACCGGCTGCCGGCAAGTGCGCCGGCACCCTTGCCGGGCGCTTGATGTTACAATATTTATCGATAACATGAATGGGATGACTCCATGGCAATCGATAAAACGCGCAGCAACGGCACCGCCACCCTCTATGACGTAGCGGAGAGGGCCAATGTTTCCGGCATGACGGTGTCGCGTGTAATCAACGGCAGTGCGCACGTCAGCGAGAAGACGCGGGAAAAGGTAATGCAGGCAGTCGAGGAGCTGGGCTACCAGGTCAATGTGGCCGCGCGCGTGGCGCGGGTCGGCACGTTGCGGGTTGGGCTCCTTTACAGTAACCCCAGCGCCGCCTTCCTGAGCGCCTTCCTCGTTGGCGCCATGGGCCAGTGCAACCGCAGCGGGGCGCAGCTGTTCCTGGAGCACTGCGACGATATGAAAAGCCAGCGCAAGGCGATCGAGCGCCTGATTTCCCAGGGCGTGGACGGCATGCTGGTGCCGCCTCCGCTGTGCGACTCGCGTTCAGCGCTGAAGCACCTGAAGGAAATCGGCATGCCCGCCGTCGCCGTGGCGACCGCGAAACCGTCGCCGCAAGTGTCCGCCGTCCGCATCGACGACTACGACGGCGCGCGCACGATGACCCGCTACCTGATTGAGCAGGGTCACAGCGACATCGGCTTCATCAAGGGAGACCCGGAGCACACCCCGGCCCAGCTTCGTTATCAGGCATTCATGGACACGATGCACGAGGCGGGCCTGAACGTCCCTGCAGAACGCATCTCCCAGGGCCTGTTCACCTATCGTTCCGGCCTGCTGGCGGCGCGCGAGCTGCTGTCGCAGGCCACCCGGCCGACCGCCATCTTCGCCAGCAATGACGATATGGCGGCGGCGGCGATCTCCGTCGCCCACGGCCTGCACCTGCACGTGCCGGACGATATTGCCATCGCCGGCTTTGACGATACTCCCGTCGCCAGCACCGTCTGGCCCGAGCTGACCACGATTCACCAGCCGATCGGCGACATGGGCAGCGCCTCCGTGGAATTGCTGGTGGAGCTGATCAAGGGCCGCCGCAGCGGCGAGGCGCCGGCGATCCAGCACCGCCTGATGCCGTATACCCTTGAAGTGCGCGAATCGACCGTGGGCGGCGGATTAGCGCCAGCTTTCACCGTCCAGGTCGGGCCACAAGTTTCTTGACTTGCGCCGGCTGTGTCTTTAGAGTCCTCCGTTATCGATAACAATATTTGGAGACTTTGCATGATCCAGCAACAACGGGTGGCGTTTGCGGCCTTGCTCGTGGTGGCCTGTTTGCCTGCGTTCGCCGGCGCTACCACGGACCTGCTGCGCTTTGGCGATTCCGCCTCGGAGATGGCGCATGGCTTGCACGCGCAGGCCAGCAGCGTGGTAAAGGGATTGCTGGACCAGCCGGCACGGATATTCCTGCCGAACGGGGGCGGCGACTGGCGCGGCGGTTCGGCGACCTTCCGGCTGCGCGTGAACGGCAAGGCCCGCAATTATCTGAGCGCACGCTTTTCCGGTGAAGACGTTAGCGGCAACCAGGCCACGCTTTTCTGCGACGGCAAGCAGCTGGGTTATCGCCAGTTGAGCGATATCGACATCCTGGATCAGGGCACGAAGTATCCCGTTGCACCCGGCCGCTTCCATTACGTGACGCATCCGCTGCCGCGCCAGCTGACAGACGGCAAGCGTGAGATCCAGTGCTGCTTGCAGAGCAGCGGCCCGGTCTGGCGCTATGGCGGCGACTTCGCGACCTTCCAGAAACCGATGACCGAGGCCACGCGCGGCTTTTACGCGCTGATTGTCCACGGCGATAAGATGGTCCCGCTGGACGCGGTGGAGGGCCGCGCGCCGGCGTCGCCGGTGAAGCAGGGGGACGGAGCCCCCGTGCTGGATAAGGTAAAGGAGCGCGTCGACAGGCAGTTGGCGGCAATGTGGGCGCGCAAGGCGCCGCCGAACCAGCTGGAAATCGCCTTTCTCGCCAAGACCTATGAAACACCCTGGAGCCGCGGCTACCGTGAGCGCCGCAGCCTGGATCTGATCGCGGCCGGCATCGACGAAATGTGGAGCAAGTATAAAAGCGATCCGCGCATCGCCTACTACGACAAGAACACGCCTAACGAGGGCTGGTTTGGCCTGGGCCTGATCGGGCAGGCGCTCAAGCGCACCCAGGGCGCGCTTAACGCGGACCTGGACGTGCTGGCGCCGGGCGGCGATGCCGCGACGAGCCGTCGCAAAGCCCTGGAGCAGATTTTTGCCGACAGCCGCGAATGGAACAAGCAGCACCGCCGTCTCTACACCAACCAGTCCATGATCAAGGACCTGTATGGCATCTGGTACAACAACGAAGGCCTGATCGCGATCGGCAGTCAACTGGCGGAGCCGCGCGAAAAATTGCTGCCGCTGTTCTATCAGTCGCTGGGCCTTGAACCCTGGGCCGGCAGTTTCAACGCACAGGGCCAGCCGACTTATGCTGCAGCCGAAGCGGACGCGAAGTTCTCCGTGCCGAAGAACTATTTCCAGACCACGAAGAACGGCCTGACGAAGGAGCTGGGTTATGTGGGCGGCTATGGCGAGGTGCTGGACTGGGCTGCCGAGATTTACGAAGCCACCCGTCCCGCATCCGGTCAGCCGGGCGACCGCAAGGTACGCGACCAGCTGGTGACCATTGCGCAGGCCCGCAGTTATTTCCGCTACCCGCACTGGGACCATGAAGGCAAGCGCGCCATGCGGCTGGAAGCGGCGATCGGCTGGCGTGACTTGTACTATCCGAGCGACATCATGTATGCGCAGCGCGCATCCTGGGATGCCTCTCCGCTGCAAGTCGCAGTGGCGACTGCAGATCCGAAGCTGGTTGGCTATGCCCAGCAAATGATTGCCGACAACCAGTTCTTCGGCAGCGTTGAACATATGCTGGAAGCCGGCAGCTTGCGCGCAACCATTGGCCTGATTGACGTCGTTGGCGAGTACGACGCCCTCCAGGGCATGGCGCAGCAGCCGTTCAAGCTGCCAATGAGCGACGGGCAGCCGGATTTCGCGTTTGCCGATGCCGAAAACGGCGTCGTGGCGCTCCGGCGCGGCAATGAGATCCTGTATGCCTCGCTGTACTGGCGCGCGAACTACGGCATCTCGGGCCTGGCGCGCGTGCATTATGTGACGCCTACGACCGACCGCACGGCGACCGTGGCGCTGGACAGGGAGGAGTTCGAGCCCAGTGGCCTGTTCTACGCTCGCCCGAACAATCCGCATGTGAATGGCCACCGCTTCAGCATCCGTTACCCCGGCGACGGCGACGTGTGGACGGCCGGCGAGCGCCAGCCCGTGGCGAAGCTGCCGGAGGGCGTCAAATATGTGCCGGGCGAGGATAACGCCTTTGCTGGCCGCGCCGATTACTACCAGCTGCGCTACGGCCCTTATCTGATTGCGATGAACAGCTCCCGCGACAGGCAATTCAGCCTGGCGCTGCCGAAGCGCAAGGCCGCCGCGCGAGAACTGGTTTCCGGTGCCGTCGTGCCGGCCAGCGCCAGCGCGATCCCGGTGGGGCCGGGCGAAACAGTGGTCGTCGCGCTCGAGTAGGGAGTGCTGGGGCGTTGTCAGCCGGCACGTTCCGTGGCAGCATAGCGGGATGCTATTTCGTCTACTTTTATTGCTGGCCGCGCTGCCGGCCTTCGCGTCGGCCGCGCCGGTCAATTGCGGCGCGCTGCTCGTTGCCAGCCGCGCGGAGCAGGTGAAGGTGCCGCAGTGGCAGGCGAGCCGCCGTGTCGGCGGCGAGGGCCGCCTGTACTTCCATACCGCGCCGGACGGCGCCTGCCGCCAGCGCGACCTCTTCGTCGTCCCCGGCGATGCGCTGGAAGCGCACTTCGAATATGGCACTTATACTGAAGTGGTCTACGTGCACCCGAAGACCGGCCGCGAATCGACAGGCTGGGTGGAGACGGGCCGGCTGCAGGAATCGATGGGCGGACGCGGCGCCAGCCGTTAGCGCGGCACGAAAGGTTCGCGACGGCGGTCTAGGAACAGGCTGTTGCCGTGGATTTTCTTGGCCTGCTTCTTCGCTTCCGCCGCGCAGGTGGCGATCTGGTGGTGCGAGTAGAACTGGTGTGGTTCGACCTTGATCGCGCCCAGCGAAAGGCTGATCAGGGAATAGAAAACCTTCTTGCCCTGGCGGTCCTCGCTGATATAGCCGCCGCGCTCTCGGTCTTCGATGCTGTAGAAATCGCTGATGGCAGAGCCGAATTCCTCCAAAACGGTGCGGCAGCGCTCTTCCCAATCCTCGCTCTGGAACAGCAGCATGAAATCGTCGCCCCCGATATGGCCGACGAAATCGCGGTTCGGGTCCGTGTGGCGGCTCAGGATGCGGCCCGTCAGCTGGATCACATCGTCGCCGCGGCGGTAGCCGTAGACATCGTTGAAGGGCTTGAAGTTATCCAGGTCCACATAGCAGACCCAGAAACGCGTGCCGCTTTCCAGCAGACGGTCGATGTGCTCATTGATCGGCACATTGCCCGGCAGCTGGGTCAGGGGATTGGCGTAGCGCGCGGCGTTGATCTGCATCTGCGTGATTTCGCGCATCAGGTCGTGGCCGGTGCCCATGCCGATATAGCGGCCCTCGTCGGTGATGATGAAGCCGTTGAACAGGTGGTGTGCGTCCGATTCGGCCATGCGGCAGGAAAGGTCCTGCAGGCTGGTATCCTTGTCCGCGATCAGGGGCTTGCTGTCCATGAAGCGGGTGCAGGGCTTCTTGCCATACAGCTCGCGCTCATAGGGGCGGGCGAAGTGCTCGATCATGTCGAAGCGCGAGATCAGGCCAAGGGGCTTATCCTGGTCCACGACCGGGATGATCAGCAGCTTCGGGTCGGCCAGGAAGATCTCGTAGACCTCATTATTGTTCATGCTGGGCGGGACGGCGGCCACCTCATGCAGCAGCTTCTGGATGCTGACCGAGTTCTTGGCGGTACGCTGGGGGTACACTGCCACTCCATTGCGCGACAGCGCCTTCACCACTTCAGCCGGCGCAGCCTTGGCCGGTTGGGCGTGGGGCCGTCCCAGGTGGTAGCCCTGAGCGTAAGCGACGCCGAGGTCGCGCAGGACCAGCAACTCGGCCTGCTTTTCGATGCCCTCGGCGATGACCAGGGTATTGGACTTGTCCGCGATCTCCTGGATCGAGCGCACGAATTGCAGCTTCACCGGATCGGCATTGATGCCCTGGATGAAGTGCATGTCCACCTTCACGTATTCCGGGCGCAGCTCGGACCACAGGCGCAGGCTGGAAAAGCCTTCGCCCAGGTCGTCGATGGCGATCTGAAAGCCCATATTGCGGTAGTGGAGCACCGCCTCGCGCATCAGCTCATAATCGTAGGTCGGCTGGTTTTCCGTCAGCTCGATGATCACATTGGCCGGATTGATGCCGATCTGCTGGATGTAGCCCAGGGTTTCGCCGCCGCTGCCATCCTTGGACAGCACCAGGCTTTCCGGGCTTACGTTCAGGAACAGCTTGCCCGGCAGTTGCAGCTCAGCGAACCGCTCCAGCACAACGCGGCGGCACAGATATTCCACTTCGCGCGCCAGGTTGTTGGCGCGGGCCGCCTTGAACAGGTTCATCGGCGAGTGTAGCGGACTGTCGGAGGGACCTCGGATCAGGCCTTCGTAAGCGATGATGTCGCCGGACTTCATGTCCACGATGGGCTGGAAGAGGGCGGTCAGCTGGCGGCGCGCGATAATGTCCAGCAAATGCTGGCCCAGCTGCTCATCCGGAGTGGGACGCAGGTAGCTCACGTTAGACGGCAGGAGGGCGGAAGGAGGGCTCATGCGCGGAATGTTAATTTCCTAATGTGACAATATGATGAAATTTGGCAAGAGAATTTCTTGTTGCCCCCTATGCAAGCGGCGCTACAATAGGGTTTCATTTACCTGACAGAAACGCTAATGTCTAGCATGCCAATTTTACATTTTGTCTTTGCGGCAACTTTATTGGCCGCCAGCGCTGCCGGCGCCGCCGTCACGGTGCAGGTGACTGATGCGGCCGGCAAGCCTGTGCCGGACGCCGTGGTTTATGCGGAAGCCGAGTCCGGCCAGAGCCTGCCCGCCACCCGCAAGCCCGGAGAAATCGTCCAGCAGGGCATGAAGTTCATCCCATTGGTGACAGTCGTCCAGGCCGGCAGCAAGATCTTCTTCCCGAATAACGACAAGGTCCGTCACCACATTTATTCCTTCTCCCCGGCGCACAAGTTCGACCAGAAACTGTACAGCGGCACCACCGCGGAGCCGCAGGTATTCGAAAAGGCCGGGACCGTGGTCCTGGGTTGCAACATCCATGACAAGATGATCGCTTATGTGCGTGTTGTGGAAACGCCATATTTTGCCAAGACCGATGCCCACGGCGCAGCCTCGGTGGATGCGCCGGCCGGCAAATATGTGCTGAAAGCGTGGCATCCTGACATCACCGGCGGCCAGCCCCTGGAGCAGGCGCTGGCCGTGAAAGCCGATGCGCCGGCCAACGCCAGCTTCAAGATGACGTTGAAAGCTGTAGTGCGCGACGCGGATTCCTTTTCGACTTACTAAGAAAGCCTATGCGTTTTCGCAGCCTTGAAAGCCGGATCGTTACCCTGTTCCTCGTCCTGCTGGTCGTGGTGCAGGTGGTCGGCTTGCTGGTGATTCAGCGCGGGATCAATACCAATGCCCGCAATTCGATCAGCGCCGAACTGGTTAACGGGGCCAAGGTGTTTTCGCGCCTGCTGGACCAGAATGCCCAGAATCTGCGCTCCGGCGCTCGCCTGCTGACGCGCGATGCAGGTTTCCTTTCCGCGGTGGGAAGCACCGATGAAGACGACCGCGCCACGATCGAGTCCGTGCTGGCCAACCATGGCCGCCGCATCAAGGCTTCGCTGTCGATGCTGATCAATGCCGAACGCAAGGTCACGGCGTCCACCAACAATGAGCAGTCGGCCGGTCTCGAGAAGATGGTGTTCGGCATGCTGGATCAGGCGGAGCAGGCGGACGGCGCGATTGGCATCGCCATCGTGGACCGCCGCCCGTACCAGGTTGTCGTGATGCCGGTGAAAGCGCCGATCACGATCGGCTGGGTGGTGATGGCATTCCCCATCGACGAGCGCCTGGCGCGCGAAATGCACGAAATAACGTCGCTGCAGACCACGATCCTGACTGAGAACGCCAAGGGCGGCTGGTTGCCCGTGGCGTCCACCCTTCCGGCATCGGCAGTGGCCAGCATGACCAGCCAGATGGACGGCGCAAGCGGCGAAGTGTTTGACCTCAACCTGGGCGGGGACCGCTACAGCGTGCGTATGATGCGCATCGGCGAGGACGATGGCCAGCGCGCCGTCGTGGTGCTGGGCCGTTCGATCGACGAAGCCACCGCTGAATATGCACGCCTGGAGCGCTGGCTGGTGCTCCTGACCGTTGCAGGCCTGCTGGTTTCCGCTGTCGCCAGCGTGCTGACGGCCAAGCGCATCGCGCAACCGCTGACCGAACTGGCCGGCACCGCCAAGCGCCTGGAACAGGGCGATTACAAGGCCCAGGCCGATGTGCGGGGCGAAGATGAAATCGGTGCGCTGGCCGTCGCCTTCAATACCATGCGCGACGGTATCGCCAAGCGCGAACAAGAAATCCGCCGTCTTGCGTACTGGGACCCGCTGACGAATTTGCCGAACCGCGCCCAGTTCCTGCTGCTCTTGAATGATTCCATCGAGCTGGCGCGCAAGCGCGGCGAGTCGATATATGTCCTGATGATGGACCTGGACCGCTTCAAGCACGTGAACGACGTGATGGGCCACAGCTTTGGCGATGCACTGCTCAAGCAGGTCGCCGGCCGTCTGCTGCACCAGCTGGCGAACCGCCGGCATACGGCTGCGCAGGTGGCGCGCCTCGGCGGGGATGAATTCGCCGTGTTGCTGCCGGGCGCGGACCTGGATCATGCGATCGTGATTGCGGCGGAAATCCTGCGGGCGCTGGAAACACCGTTGTCGCTGGACGAGCAGACGGTCGATATCGGCGCCGGCATCGGCATCGCCGGCTTTCCCGAGCACGGACAGGATGGCGAGGCGCTGCTCAGCATGGCCGAGGTGGCAATGTACGACGCCAAGCAGCGCAGCGAAGGCGCCGTGGTTTACAGCTCGGAGATCGACAAGGGCAGCGAGCAAAGCCTGTCCCTGCTGACGGAGCTGCGCCACGCGCTGGAGCGCAACGAATTCCGTCTTTGGGTGCAGCCGAAGATCGGCCTTGGCAACGGCCATGTGATCGGCGCCGAGGCGCTGGTGCGCTGGGTGCATCCGGTACGCGGCAACGTCTTCCCTGACCAGTTCATTCCCTTCGCCGAGCAGACCGGCTTTATCCGCGTGCTGACGCAGTGGGTGCTGGAGCGGTCGGCGGAGCTGTGCCACGAGCTGGCGATGCGCGGCATCCACATCAAGATTTCCGTAAACCTTTCCACGCGCGACCTGCTGGACCAGGAGCTGCCGTTCAAGTTTGCCGGCATCTTCGCACGGCACCAGGTGTCACCGGGCTCCTTCTGCCTGGAGATCACCGAGTCGGCCATCATGGACGATCCGGTGCGCGCCCAGCAAACGCTGGAGCGCCTGCACGCCATGGGTTGCGACCTGTCGATCGACGATTTCGGCACCGGTTACTCCTCGTTGGCCTACCTGAAGCGGCTGCCGGTCGATGAACTGAAGATCGACAAGTCCTTCGTGCTGAATATGGTGGAGGACGTGGGCGACGCCAAGATCGTGCGCTCCACCATCGACCTTGGCCACAATATGGGCTTGCGCGTGGTGGCCGAAGGCGTCGAAAGTCGCGAGGCCTGGGACATGCTGGCGCGCCTGGGCTGCGACCAGGGGCAGGGCTATTTCATGTCGCGCCCCATTGCCGCCGATCAGCTGGCGGGCTGGGTCGAGACCTGGCGCGCGTCCACGCACGCAACAGCCACTTTCGCCGAATAAAAAGCGCCGCATGCCCCGGCGGAAAGTTTCAAATTCGTTATATTTCACGCTATGATCCGTCGACCGCGGCGGCCCACGAGGCACGCTGCGCATTACTCTTATAAGGACAATCGATGCAGATCAAGCGTGCTACCCTCGTTCTTTCCCTTCTCGCGGCATTCGGCACCAACGCCATCGCCCAAAGCTGCCCCGGTGGCGCTTCCAGCTTCCACTACCCGCTGACCAAAAAGGTCGACCAGCAGGACAACTACCACGGTACGATGGTCGCGGACCCTTACCGCTGGCTGGAGGACGCGAACAGCGCCGAGACCAAATCATGGGTCGAGGAACAGAACAAGGTAACACAGGGCTTCCTGTCGCAGATCCCGGCGCGCGAAGCCATCAAGTCGCGCCTGACCAAGCTGTGGAACTTCGAGCGCTTCAGCGTGCCGTACAAGGAAGGTGGCCGCTATTTCTACAGCCGCAACGACGGCCTGCAGAACCAGTCCGTGCTCTACACCGTGAAGTCGCTGGGCGATACGCCGCGCGTGCTGCTGGACCCGAACACGCTGGCTGCTGATGGCACCGTGGCGCTGGCCGGCCTGGCCGTGAGCCCGGATGGCAGGCACCTGGCCTACAGCATCGCCGCTTCCGGCTCCGACTGGAATGAGATCAAGGTGCGCGATATCGAAACGGGCAATGACCGTACCGACCATATCAAGTGGGTGAAGTTCTCCAATACCGCCTGGGCGCATGACGGTTCCGGTTTCTACTACAGCCGCTATGACGAACCTACCGAGGCGGCGAAGCTGTCCGGCATTAACTACTTCCAGAAGGTCTATTTCCACAAGCTGGGCACCGAGCAGTCGGCTGACGTGTTAGTCTACGACCGCCCGGACCAGAAGGAGTGGGGCTTCTCGGCCAATGTGACCGACGATGGCCGCTACCTGGTCATCAGTTCCTCCCAGGGCACGGAACGCAAGCGCCGCATCTTCTACAAGGACCTGAAGGCGAAAGATGCGAAGGTGGCCGGTCTGCTGGAAGCCTTCGATGCGGATTATGATTTCATCGATAACGATGGTCCGGTGTTCTACTTCCGCACCGACAAGAATGCGCCGAAGTCGCGCATCGTGGCGATCGACGTGCGCAAGCCAGCCATCGGCGACTGGAAGGAAGTTGTGGCCGAGGCGTCGCAGACGCTGACCAATGCGGGCATCGTCAACAGGCAGCTGGTGCTGAACTACCTGACCGATGCGCATAGCGCCGTCAAGATCGTCGACCTGAAGGGCAAGCCGGTGCGCGAAGTGTCGCTGCCGGGCATCGGCTCGGCGGGGGGCTTCGGGGGCAAGCGTGGCGATAGCGAGACCTTCTATTCCTACACAAGCTTCACCACACCGACGACCATCTATCGCTACGATATGAAGACCGGCCAGAGCACGGTGTTCCGCCAGCCGAAGGTGGACTTCGATCCGGCTGCTTATGAGACCCGCCAGGAATTCTTCACTAGCAAGGATGGTACGCGCGTGCCGATGTTCATCGTGTCGAAGAAGGGCATGAAGCTGGATGGCAGCAATCCGACCTACCTGTATGGCTACGGCGGCTTCAATATCTCGCTGACGCCTGCCTTCTCCGTCGCCAACCTGGCGTGGGTTGAAATGGGTGGCGTGTATGTGATGGCCAACCTGCGCGGCGGCGGCGAGTACGGCGAGGCCTGGCACAAGGCCGGCACCAAGCTGCAGAAGCAGAATGTGTTCGACGACTTTATCGGTGCGGCCGAGTGGCTGGTGTCGCACAAGGTGACTTCGCCCTCGAAGCTGTCGATCGGTGGCGGCTCGAATGGCGGCCTGCTGGTGGGTGCGGCGATGACGCAGCGTCCGGACCTGTTTGCGGCGGCGCTGCCGGCGGTGGGCGTGATGGATATGCTGCGCTTCCACAAGTTCACCATCGGCTGGGCGTGGACTTCGGACTACGGTTCGTCCGATAACGCGGACGAGTTCCAGGCGCTGGTCAAGTATTCGCCGCTGCATAACCTGAAGGCGGGCGGCTGCTATCCGGCGACCATGGTCACGACCGCTGACCACGATGACCGCGTGGTGCCGGCGCACAGCTTCAAGTTTGCCGCGGCGGCGCAGGCTGCGCAGGCCGGTGCTTCACCGATCCTTATCCGCATCGAGACCAAGGCGGGCCACGGGGCGGGCAAGCCGACTTCCAAGCAGATCGAGGAAGTGGCCGACAAGTGGGGCTTCCTGTACCGCACGCTGGGCATGGACGCGGCCAGCACCGCCACCGCCGCCCCGGCGGCTGCCCCGGCCGCAGGTTCCGGTACGGCAGGCGCGCAGTAATGGCCCCGCGCGCCGCCTCCCGTCCCGCCCCGCACTGCGCGCCAGGCGGCGCAGCGGCGCTTCCTCCCGCGCGTCGCGCCGGCCTGGCAATGGCGCTGGCCGTCATGTTCGCGCCAATCGCCGGCGTCCATGCGGCCGACGCACCTCCGGCGTCCTACGCCGAGCAAACGCGCGCCCTGCAAGTTGTTCCTGGCTTCGTCGACCTTTGGCGCGACGAAGAAAAGGGCAGGGTCCTGCTGTCGGTCAGCCAGCTCGACCAGCCCTTCCTGCTCCTCAGTTCCCTGCCATACGCCCTGGGCAGCAATGATGTTGGCCTGGACCGGCGCCAGCCCGGTGACCTGAAACTGGTCCGCTTCCAGAAGCATGGCAAGCGCCTGTTCCTGGTGCAGGACAACACCCGCTTCACAGCCAACTCGAAGGACGCCGCCGAGCGCGAGGCGGTTGCGCAATCCTTCCCGAGCGCCGTTCTCTGGTCGGGCGACATCCTGGCGTCAGACCAGGGCAAGCACCTCGTGGACTTCTCCAGCTTCCTGCTGGCCGACCAGCATGGCGTCACCCAGCGCCTGCAGGACGCGAAGCAGGGCGCCTACAAAGTCGACGAGAAGCGCAGCGCCGTGCTGCCAAAGGAAGCAAAAGCCTTCCCTGAAAATATCGAGCTGGAAGCGATGCTCACCTTTGCCGGCCCGGGCGAGGGTGAATTCGTCAAACAGGTGGCCGCTGACCCGGCCAGTCTCACGCTGCGCCAGCACATCAGTATGGTGCGGCTGCCCGAGGCAGGATACCAGCCGCGAGCCTACCATCCCGCATCCGGCGGTTTCGACACCGGCTACTACGACTTCGCTGCGCCCCTCGCGGCCAGCCTGGACGTGCGCTGGCAAGTCTGCCACCAGCTCGAAAAGACCGACCCTGCGGCGGCGCTCAGCCCCGTGAAGAAGCCCATCGTCTACTACCTGGACCGCGGCGCACCGGAACCAGTGCGTTCCGCGCTGATGGATGGCGCCCGCTGGTGGGCCGCCGCCTTTGAAAAGGCCGGCTTCAAGGACGCCTTCCGCGTCGAACTGATGCCCGAAGGCGCCGACCCGCTGGACGTGCGTTACAACGTGATCACCTGGGTGCATCGCGCCACGCGCGGCTGGTCCTACGGTAACGCCATCACCGATCCGCGCACCGGCCAGATCATCCGCGGCGCCGTCACCCTCGGCTCGCAGCGCGTGCGGCAGGACATCCTGATCGCGGAAAGCCTGCTGGCGCCTGATGGCAAGTCCACGCCCGCCGACCGCAGGCAGCTCGCCGAACAGATGGCGCTTGCCCGCCTGCGCCAGCTGGCCGCGCATGAAGTGGGCCACACGCTGGGCTTCGCCCACAACTTCGCGGCCAGCCAGCATGGCAACGGTTCGGTGATGGACTATCCCCATCCTGTACTGAAGCTCGGTGCCGACGGGCGCATCGACCTGGCGGATGCCTACGGCACCGGTGTCGGAGCCTGGGACGAGTACATCGTCAAATACATCTACGGCCAGTTTGCGGACGAGGAGGGCGCACTGGCCGGCTTGCGTGCGGAAGCCCGCGCCGCCGGCATGCAATATGTGAGTGATCCCGATGCGCGTTCCGCCGGCTCGGCCCATCCGAACGGCCTGCTGTGGGACTTCGGCCCCGATTCGCTGAAAACCTGGGACCAGCTGGGCGCCATCCGCCGCAAGGCGCTGGATGCGTTCTCGCTGGATGTGCTGCCGAACGACCGCCAGTCCGGCGAGATCGAGGCTCGCCTCGTACCCGTGTATCTGCTGCAGCGTTACCAGGGCGAGGCGCTGGCGCGCCTGATCGGCGGCGGTGCTTTCGATTACAGCACAAGCGGCGACGTGAAAGCCGGCCTGGCGCAGGGTGGAGTGCGCCCCGTTCCTGCAGCCACCCAACGGGCGGCTCTCGGCCGTCTGGCCGATACCTTGCGGGCCGAGTACCTGGCGCTGCCGCCGTCCGTGCTGGACGTCCTGACACCACCCGGCCAGGGCTTTGAGCGTAACAAGGAGTATTTCGGGACGCGCATGAACAGCGTGTTCGATGCCCTGTCAGCCGCCGAGGCTGGGGCGGCGCAGAGCGCGCAGTTCCTGTTCGACACTTCGCGCCTGAACCGCCTGGCGTGGCAGCATGCGCGCGACGCTGCGCAGCCGGGCGTGGAGGAAGTGGTCGGCGCGGTTCTCGCCCGGACGTGGAAGCGCGATGGCGTGCCGTCCTCGCTGGCCGGCGGAGAAGCGGTGCAGCTGGCGGCAAACTGGGTGGTGCTGGATGCGTTGCTGCGCGCGGTGGATGGCGGCGGGCTGCATGCGAATGTGGAGGCGGAGGTGCGCGGACAGCTGAGGGAGCTGGCTGCGTGGCTGCGGAAGAATCCCGGGAAGGGCGTTAGCGCGGACAGCCGTGTGCAGGCGGCTGCACAGATCGCCGGCTTATCTGGCGGATCCGCGCAGCGTCAAGCTTCGCCCCTTGCCCGCCATCCCGCCCGGGGCGCCGATTTAAACCCAAGGCGTAACCCAAGTGTCAGGCGCGATGTGCCTGACACTAGCTTCACGCCGTGGGTTTCAGCGGTGGATAACGACCAGCAAGCCCTTGGCCTCGGTCTTGCCCGTATTGCGGATCGCATGATGCTGGTCCGCCGGATAACGCGCGGTAGCGCCGAGCTTTACCTTCTTCTTGCTGTTCGCAACCTCCAGTTCCATGGACCCGTGCAGCAGCGTCAGATGCTCGGTCGTCCCCGGATCATGCGGTTGCGACACCAGTTCGCCGCCGGGGGCCAGGGTCAGCTCATACCACTCATATTTTCCGGCCAGCTCCATCGGCCCCAGGATGCGCAGGATGTAACCCGCATGGGCGCCGGGCAACGTCGGCGTTTCGTGCGCGTCGATTATTCTTATTGTTTCAATATTCTTTTTCTACATCCGCCAGTAATTCGCCGATGGCCACGCCCAGCGCGTTGGCCAGGCGCCAGGTGATGGCAATGGTCGGATTGGCCTTTTCGCGCTCGATCTGAGACAGCATCGACTTCGAAACGCCGGCAATTCGGGACAAGTCTTCCAGGGTCAGGCCGCGCGCCAGGCGCAGGCGCTGCAGGGCGGCCCCTACTTCGGGTGGTGCATTGTTGGCAACAGTCGGTTTCACGCTTGCAAAGTTCAATATAGTAAAGTAGGATTCGTTATATTGAATCCGTGTTCAAGATAGTGGATTTCTGAAGGATCAGTGGATCAAGAGTAAACTTTAGCTCCCACCCGGTCAATACATATATAGAGGGAAGATCATGAGCCAAGCGACCAATGCGTTTTACAGCGGACTGCAACAGAACCTGGAAAAGCTGCGCCAGGATGGCCTGTACAAGCCCGAGCGCGTGATCGCATCCCGCCAGGGCGCCGAGGTAGTCTCGGAAGACGGCCGGACCCTGATCAATATGTGCGCCAATAACTACCTGGGCCTGTCCGGCCAGGAGTGGGTGGCCCAGGCTTCCATCGCCGCGACCGAGAAATACGGCTACGGCCTGTCCTCGGTGCGCTTCATCTGCGGTACCCAGACCGTTCACAAGCAGCTGGAGCAGGCAATCTCGAAATTCCTCGGCACCGAAGACACCATCCTGTACGCCGCAGCGTTCGACGCCAACGGCGGCGTGTTCGAACCGCTGTTCGATGAGAACGACGCCATCATCTCGGACGCCCTGAACCACGCTTCCATCATCGACGGCATCCGACTGTGCAAGGCCGCGCGCTTCCGCTACGCCCACAACGACATGGCCGACCTGGAAACCCAGCTGAAGGCCGCTGCAGACAAGCGCCACAAGGTCATCGTGACCGATGGCGTGTTCTCCATGGACGGCACCATCGCCCAGCTGGACAAGATCGTTGAACTGGCCGGGAAATACGGCGCTCTGGTCATGATCGACGAATGCCACGCCTCCGGCTTCATGGGCAAGACCGGCCGCGGCACGCACGAACACCACAATGTCGTCGGCAAGATCGACATCATTACCGGCACCCTGGGCAAGGCCCTGGGCGGAGCGATGGGCGGCTTCACCTCCGGCCGCAAGGAAGTGATCGACACGCTGCGCCAGAAGTCCCGTCCTTACCTGTTCTCGAACACCCTGGCGCCTTCGATTGCCGGCGCCTCGCTGGAAGTGCTGAAGCGCCTGTCAGAATCGACCGAACTGCGCGACCGCCTGCATGAAAACACTGCTTACTTCCGCAAGGAGATCGAGCGCATCGGCTTCACCATCAAGCCGGGCACCCACCCGGTAGTGCCGGTGATGCTGTTCGATGCGCCGGTGGCGCAGAAGTTCGCGGCGCGAATGTATGAGCTGGGCGTGCTGCTGTCGGGCTTCTTCTACCCGGTGGTGCCGATGGGCCAGGCGCGCGTGCGCGTGCAGCTCTCCGCTGCCCACACCCGCGAGCAGCTGGAGAAGGTACTGGCGGCATTCGAACAGGCCGGCAAAGAGCTCGGCATCATCAAGAATTAAACGGAAATACAGGAATCGAACATGGAACGCATCCTCGTCATCGGCGCAAATGGCCAGATCGGCAGCGAACTCGTTGAAGCACTGGCTGGCAAGCACGGTGTTGACAATGTCATCGCGACCGATATCAGCCCGAAGAATCTCTATAACGCGGCCCGCTATCAGGTGCTGGACGTGATGGATAAGGCGGCCCTGGAAAAGCTGGTGGCCGACGAGAACATCACCCAGGTCTACCAGCTGGCTGCGATGCTGTCCGCCACGGGCGAGGCGGCGCCGCTGAAGGCGTGGGACCTGAACATGGACGGCCTGCTGAATATCCTGGAAGTGGCGCGTGTGCGCGGCGAGCAGGGCAAGCCTGTGCGCGTATTCTGGCCTTCGTCGATCGCGGCATTCGGCCCGAATACTCCGCAGCAGAACACGCCGCAGATGACGGTGATGGACCCAACCACCATCTACGGCATTTCCAAGCTGGCCGGCGAGCGCCTGTGCGAGTACTACTTCCTGAAATATGGCGTGGACGTGCGCTCGATCCGCTATCCGGGCATCATCAGCTTCAAGTCGCCTCCGGGCGGCGGCACCACTGACTATGCGATCGCGATCTTCCACTCGGCCCTGCGCGGCGAGCGTTACGACTGCTTCCTCGGCCCGAAGACTACGCTGCCGATGATTTACATGCCTGATGCGATCCGCGCCACCATCGAACTGATGGAAGCGCCGGCGGAATCGGTGAAGATCCGCTCTTCGTACAACGTGGCGGGCGTGTCCTTCAATCCTGAGGAGCTGGCTGCGGCAATCACCCGCGCCGTGCCGGACTTCAAGATCGCCTACAAGCCGGACTCGCGCCAGGCCATCGCCGACAGCTGGCCGCAGAGCCTGGACGATTCGAAGGCGTTCGCCGATTGGGGCTGGAAGGCACGCATCGGCGTGGACGAGATGGTCAAAGATATGCTGGCCAATATCGACGTGGCCCTTGGCCAGGCCGCGTGACGGGACGCACGGCGGATCAATGATCCGCCCTACGCATTGCGGTTGTTCACGCCACCGTGTTGCGTCCCATGATCCGACGAATGGCGTAGGGCGGATCATTGATCCGCCGTGCATGCGTCACAACGAACATAAAATATAAATGGGAGACAAAATCCAATGGACATGAGCGTTTTCGACCTCTTCAAGATCGGCATCGGCCCCTCCAGCTCGCACACCGTAGGCCCGATGGTCGCCGCGCGCCGCTTCCTGGTCGAAAACAGCCCTCTGGATAGTGTTGTAGAAGTAGAAGCAGAACTTTTCGGCTCCCTGGCCCTGACCGGCGTCGGCCACGGCACCGACAAGGCGGTAATCCTCGGTCTGATGGGCGAAACCCCACAGGGTGTGAATCCGCACGCGGTGAATCAGATGCTGGCATCCGCCGAAGAAGCCAAGGAACTGAAGCTGCTGGGCGAAAAAACCGTCCCCTTCACAGCCGCCGCCAACCTGATCTTCCACAAGACCGAAAACCTGCCCGAGCACCCGAATGGCATGCGCTTCACGCTGAAACGCGCCGATGGCGACACCGTGCGCAAGGTCTACTATTCGGTCGGCGGCGGCTTTATCCGCGCCGAAGGCGAGCAGGCAGCCACCAACGGTGCGCCGAAGGTGGAAATCCCTTATCCTTTTGATACGATGGCCGATCTGCTGGCGCACGGCCAGCGCACCGGCCTGTCCATCCCGCAGATGCTGCGCGCCAATGAGCTGACCCGTGTCAGCGAGGCGGAACTGGACGCGGGCCTGGACCGCATCTGGAACGTGATGCGCGACTGCATCCAGCACGGCCTGGAAACCGACGGCCAGCTGCCGGGCGGCCTGCACGTGAAGCGCCGCGCGGCCAGCCTGTGGCGCCAGGCGCAGAAGCCGGACCGCGCCGACCATCTGCCGCATGATGCGCTGAACGGTGTGAGCCTGTATGCGATGGCCGTTAATGAAGAAAACGCCGCCGGCGGCCGTGTAGTGACTGCGCCAACCAATGGCGCGGCGGGCATTATCCCGGCGGTGCTTAAATATTACGCAGAGGATTGCAAACCGCTCGATCCGGTGTCCGGCGTGCGCGTGTTCCTGCTGACCGCTGCGGCCATCGGCATGCTGTGCAAGCGCAATGCGTCCATCTCCGGCGCCGAAATCGGCTGCCAGGGCGAAGTGGGCGTTGCCTGTGCCATGGCGGCTGCCGGCCTGGTTGCAGCGCTGGGCGGGTCCAACCTGCAGATCGAAAATGCCGCCGAAATCGGCATCGAGCACCACCTGGGCATGACCTGCGACCCGATCGGCGGGCTGGTGCAGATACCTTGCATCGAACGCAATGGCATGGGGGCGGTGAAAGCGATTACGGCTGCTTCGCTGGCCTTGAAGGGCGACGGAACCCATTTCGTGTCGCTGGATGAGGTGATTGAAACCATGCGCCAGACGGGCGCTGACATGCAGGCCAAGTACAAGGAAACCTCGCTCGGCGGCTTGGCCGTGCACGTGGTGACGGTTAACCACCCCGCCTGCTGAGAAAACCCAGGGCAAAACCTGGTGGCTGCCACGGCGTGGCAGCCACCTGTTACGCGGCGGTGGCTTAGGTGGCTGCCACATCGTGGCTGCCACCAGGGGTTACCGGTTTGGCACTATAATAGGGATCCGTCGAACCATGCTCAATCCGGATTTCCTAACTTATGCAATACGTGTCTACCCGTGCCGATGCATCGGCTGCAGCAAAATCCCCTCAGCATTTTTCCGACATCCTTCTGGGCGGCCTGGCACCTGATGGTGGCTTGTACCTCCCGTTTGAGTATCCTCAGATTAGCGACGCCGAGCTGACCGCCTGGCGCAAGCTGTCCTACGCCGACCTGGCCGTAGAAATCCTGAAAAAGTTCGCCACCGATATCCCGGAAGCAGACCTGAAGGCGCTGGCCCACAAGACCTACACCGCCGACGTATACCGCAACGCCCGCAAGGACGAGAAATCTGCCGACATTACCCCGCTGCGCGTACTCGAAGAGAACGCCGGCAAAAAACTGGTGCTGCAAGCGCTGTCCAATGGCCCCACGCTGGCCTTCAAGGACATGGCGATGCAACTGCTTGGCAACCTGTTCGAATACACGCTCGCCAAGCATGACGCCCAACTGAACATCTTTGGCGCCACCTCCGGCGACACCGGCAGCGCCGCCGAATACGCGATGCGCGGCAAGAAGGGCATTCGTGTCTTCATGCTGTCGCCGCACAAGAAGATGAGCGCCTTCCAGACCGCGCAAATGTTCTCGCTGCAGGACCCGAACATCTTCAACATCGCCATCGAAGGCGTGTTCGACGATGCGCAGGACATGGTCAAGGCAGTCTCGAACGACCTGGAATTCAAGGCCCGCCAGAAGATCGGCACCGTCAACTCGATCAACTGGGCGCGCGTGGTCGCGCAGGTCGTGTACTACTTCCGCGGCTACCTGGCTGCCACCACGGCCAACGACCAGAAGGTGTCGTTCACCGTCCCGTCGGGTAACTTCGGCAATATCTGCGCCGGCCATATCGCCCGCCAGATGGGCCTCCCGATCGACAAGCTGGTGGTCGCGACCAACGAGAACGACGTGCTGGACGAATTCTTCCGCACAGGCGTCTACCGCGTGCGCAAGTCGGCCGAAACCTACCACACCACCAGCCCGTCGATGGACATCTCGAAGGCATCGAACTTTGAGCGCTTTATCTTCGACCTGACTGCCGGAGACGGCAAGCGTGTGCGCGAACTGTTCCACAAGGTTGAATCCCAGGGCGGCTTCGACCTGTCCGGCAAGCCGGGCAGCGATGGCGACGAGTTCAAGCTGGTGGAGAAGTACGGCTTCAGGTCCGGCAAGTCCACTCACGCCGACCGCGTACAGACCATCCGCGACGTGGCCGACGACTACGGCATCGTGATCGACACCCACACCGCCGATGGCATCAAGGTCGCCAAGGAGTACATGGAACCTGGCGTGCCGATGATCGTGCTGGAAACCGCGCTGGCCGCGAAGTTCAATGAAACCATCCTGGAAGCGCTGGGCGAGGATGCCGAGCGTCCGGCTGGTTTCGAAGACATCGAAAAGCTGCCGCAGAAGTTTGTCGTCATGCCGCCGGACGTGGATAAGGTGAAGGCCTATATCGCTTCCAACACTGGACTGTAAAACGATGAACAAACCGCAAGCGAAGCCCATGCTGGCCGTGCAGGAAGCCCTCGACTTCCTGCTGTCGGCCGCAGGTCCCGTGAAAGAGACTGAGACCGTCAACACCCTGGCCGCAAATGGCCGGGTGCTGGCCAAGTCCCAGGTCTCGGGCATGAACGTGCCTGGCGCAGACAATACGCAGATGGACGGCTACGCCGTGCGTTCCGCGGATTGCGCCAGCGGCAACGCTTCGCTGACGGTGTCACAGCGCATCCCGGCCGGCCATGTCGGCCAGCCGCTGTTGCCAGGGACTGCGGCGCGCATCTTCACCGGCGCTCTCATTCCCGAAGGTGCAGATGCGGTCGTGATGCAGGAGCAGTGCGAACTGAATGGCAATGTGGTGACGGTACGCCACGCGCCTAAGCCGGGCGAATGGATACGCCGCGCAGGCGAAGACATTACGAACGGCAGCGTGATCCTGCCGGCCGGCACGCGCCTGCGCAGCCAGGAAATGGGCCTGGCCGCTTCGGTCGGACTGGCCGAGCTGCCGGTCAGGCGCAAGCTGCGCGTGGCGGTCTTCTTTACCGGTGACGAACTGGCGATGCCGGGCGAGCCACTGGCGCCGGGCGCAATCTATAACTCCAACCGCTTCACGCTGCGCGCGCTGCTGGAAAACCTGGGCTGCGAAATCAGCGATTTCGGCATCGTGCCCGATTCGCTGGACGCGACGCGCGCCGTGCTGCGCAAGGCTGCGGACGGCAATGACCTGATCATCACTTCCGGCGGCGTATCCGTCGGCGAGGAAGATCACATCAAGCCGGCCGTGGAAGCGGAAGGCAAGCTGAATATGTGGCAGATCGCCGTGAAGCCGGGCAAGCCGCTGGCCTTCGGCGAAGTGCAGGAGGCCTTCTTCCTCGGCCTGCCGGGCAATCCGGTGTCGAGCTTTATCACCTTCCTGCTGTTCGTGCGTCCTTTCATCCTCAAGCTGCAGGGCGTCACGGAAGGCGAGGGGGCACGCGGATACGAGCTGCGCGCCGATTTCAACTGGCCCAAGCCGGATCGCCGCAATGAATTCCTGCGCGTGAAAATCAACCAGAAGGGTGGCCTGGACCTGTTCCCGAACCAGAGTTCAGGCGTGCTGACGTCTACCGTATGGGGCGACGGGCTGGTGGATAATCCGCCGGGCCACGCTATCCAGGCGGGCGACGTGGTGCGCTTCATCCCCTTCAGCGAATTGTTGTACTGAGATGGAAATCAACCTGAAATACTTCGCCAGCGTGCGCGAAGCCATTGGCCAGCCGGGTGAGCGCGTGGCGCTGCCGGATGGCGTGAACACGGTGGGTGAAGTGCGCGCCTGGCTGATACAGCGCGGTGCGCCGTGGGCGGAAGCCCTGTCCGAAGGCCGCGCCTTGCGCATGGCCTGCAACCAGGTCATGTGCACGGCGGAGACGCCGGTAGCGGCCGGCGCCGAGGTGGCGTTCTTTCCGCCGGTGACGGGCGGCTAATTCTTCTTGCGGGGCTGCGTGATGTCGTCGCACATCGGGCAGTCCATCGCTTTCTTGTAGCGGCGGTACGCTGCGCCGACAAAGATCGCTGCTGCAACCGCGGCCCATACGGCTGCGCTGAGGTAATCTACAGCTGTCGCGCTACCCTTCAGGTATTCGATTACCGCGAGAATGGCAAACAGCGGCACTGCTGCGAGCAGGTAGCGTTTGACCCAGAATGCTGCGCCCATCGATATCTCCTTCATTGTTGTTAAGGCAGTATGCCTGATTTATGAGCAAATTAGAACAATCCATTGCCGTCATTGGCGGCGGCCCGGCGGGCCTGATGGCGGCGCAGGAACTGGCCGCGGGCGGCGTGCGCGTTGACGTCTACGACGCCATGCCTTCCGTCGGACGCAAATTCCTGCTGGCCGGGCGCGGCGGGATGAATATCACGCATGCCGAGGACTATGCGAAATTCGTCACGCGCTATGGCGCCCGCGCGGGCGTGTTGCGTCCGATGCTGGATGCGTTCGGGCCGCAGCAGGTGCGCGACTGGGTGCATGCGCTGGGCATCGATACTTTTGTCGGCACGTCGGGCCGCGTGTTCCCCACGGAGATGAAGGCGGCGCCCCTGCTGCGCGCCTGGCTGCACCGCCTGCGCGAGAGCGGCGTACATTTTCATCAACGCCATCGCTGGCTAGGCTGGAATGAGGACGGTTCGCTGCGCATCGAGTCGCCGCAGGGTGAGTTTGCCGTGCGCGCCGATGCGGTGGTGCTGGCCCTGGGTGGCGCGAGCTGGGCGCGTCTTGGCTCCGATGGCGCCTGGGCGCCGGTGCTGGCCGGGCGTGGTGTGGACGTGGCGCCGCTGGCGCCGGCCAATTGCGGCTTCGATATCGGCTGGAGCGAGCATTTCGCTTCACGCTACGCGGGGCAACCGCTGACCACAGTCGCTGTCGGCGGGCGCAAGGGGCAGATGGTCGTGACTGCGACAGGCATCGAGGGTGGGCTGGTTTATGCATTCGCCGCACCGTGGCGGGACCGGATTGCTGCCGGTGGCAGTGCGGTAATCGAGCTGGATCTACTGCCGGACTTGTCGCATCAGCGCGTGCTGGATGAGCTGAGCCATCCGCGCGGGTCGCGGTCCATGTCCAGCTTCCTGCAGAGCCGCCTGCATATCAAGGGGGTGAAGACCGGGCTGCTGCACGAGGTCTTGAACAAGGACGAGTTCCATGACGTGGAGCGGGTGGCGAAGGTGCTCAAGGCGCTGCCGTTGCGGCTTCGTTCGACGCGTCCGATCGACGAGGCGATCAGCAGTGCGGGTGGGGTCAGGTTTGAATCGCTTGATGGGACGATGCTGCGCTCGATGCCGGGGGTGTTCGTCGCTGGCGAGATGATGGATTGGGAGGCGCCGACGGGTGGGTATTTGCTGACCGCCTGCTTCGCCAGCGGGCTCCAGGCGGGACGCGATGCGCTCAAATGGGTCTCGCACCGAGCTTGAGGGCGGTGACGTTCTTAGAACCAAATGCATAAATCCGGTGGCTGCCACGATGTGGCAGCCACCTGTTTCACGCCGTTGGTTTAACGCTCCCAGGTAACGCTGCCGGACCCGGACCGGCTCACATTGCGATCGCCCGGATTGCCGTAGACTAGGATATTGCCCGACCCGCGCACGGTCACGTCCGCACTCTGCCGGGCAAATACATTGGTGGTCCCTGACCCGTCCAGCTTCACGGTCACCGCATCGGAAGCCAGGTGCTGCGCATCGAGGTCGCCGGACCCCGTCAGCTCAGCGGTCAAAGTCTTGCAGCTGCCGCTGGAAGTAATCGCACCCGACCCCACCATCTCCAGCGCCACCGACTCGCTATTCCCCGTATTCAGGCTAAGATCCCCGCTGCCATGCACGCCCGCCTCAACCTCCCGATAGCGGCCGTTGAAGGACAGGTTGCCGGAACCTTGCAGTTGCACCGCCAGGCGCTCGCCGCTGAAGCCATTCACGCTGGAATCGCCGCTGCCATTGACCACCAGCTCCTGCAGCGAAGGCAGCACCAGCTCGATCTGGATGGGGCGGCGGTGATGGAAGAGCATGCCCTTGGTGCCGATGCGCAGGGTATTGCCGTCCATGGACGTGTCGATATTGCCCAGCAGGCGCTGTTCGCCGCGCACTTTCAGCGACGGCACGTCGCCCTGTTTCAACGTCAGATCGATCGGACCGACCAGTTCCACGGTATGGATGCCCGCATTGATTTCGCGCATTTCGGTGCGCGGCGCGCGGCCGGCCGCGCTGGTGGGATTGGCGACACCGTTCGCCCGCAGCGCCGCGTAGGACACGCCGGTCAGCACAATGGCCAGCAGCAGCAGGCTGAGGCCGATCTTGAC
Organism: Pseudoduganella sp. UC29_106; assembly: GCF_044055365.1. Classification (NCBI taxonomy): domain Bacteria; kingdom Pseudomonadati; phylum Pseudomonadota; class Betaproteobacteria; order Burkholderiales; family Oxalobacteraceae; genus Pseudoduganella; species Pseudoduganella sp. UC29_106. Next base: position 3,124,073 of record NZ_CP171977.1, read on the forward strand.
GAGGGAACGGATGCTCATTTGCGTTCTCCTTTGAGCAGGGCGAAGTTCATCTGCACATAGCGCTTGAAGCCGACCACGGTGAATTTGGTGACGACAATGCTCAACAGGCTAAGCGCGATCCCCAGCAGCACAAAGCCGGTGCCGATGGCGGTCTGGGTGGTGCGGGAGGCATTGTCGAGATCCGTGGAGAAGCGTACGCCGCTGCCGGCGACTGCTTCAGCGCTGTCCAGCAGTTTCTCGGCGCGGCTGGTTTCTTCGTCGAGCTGCGCCTGCAGGCCGGGAGACGGTTCCTGGAAGACCTGGATGCCGTCGTGGCCGATGGACACCTTGGTCTGCATGCTGACGCCGGGTTCGCTGTCGCCGTCCTCGTACGCAATCAGGTGCTGGAACGGGCCGCTCAGCACCAGCTCATTGGCGCCGGCCAGGCCGCTTGCAGTAATGGCAATGCCGCTGACGTAAAACGCGAAGGCGCAGGCATAGATGCTGACCAGGATGGCGCCGTACACCATTGCCGGAATGACCATGAACAGGTTGAAAATGGCCAGACCCACGAAGGAAACCAGCATGCGCATGGCGTTGACGGGGTTTTTCTTTTGTTCGAAAGCGCTCAGGTGGGCATTGGCGCGCAAGGTCATGGCGATCTTGCGGGGCTCATCCAGGTCGGCGGCGATCTCCTGCTCGCTGCGTCCGGCGGCCAGGCCATCAATGAAGCGCTGTTCGTAGTAGGCCAGCGTACGCGCGGCCGTTTCCGGCGGCAGCCCGGCCATCGCTTTCTTCAGTGCTTCGAGGTACTCATACTTGCCCATTAACAACTCCAACTGGCTGATGCTCCATGCTGACAATGTAAGGATTTGTAGCGTGGCGTGCGCGTTGCATGCGACAGGCTGCAGTTTTGGGGGAGCAGGCGACCATATCGGGGGACAGCCGGGGGCGTCACTTCAGCGCTTTCGCCGCCGCCACCCCGCTGCGGACAGCCATTTCAATCGTGGCCGGGTATTCGCCCTCGGTATAGTCGCCGGCCAGCACCAGGCCGGGGAGCGGCGTTTCAGTGGCAGGACGGGCGAGGCCGGGCGTGCAGGCGTAGGTGGCGCGCTTTTCCGTGATGACCTTTGACCAGCCCGGCACTTTCAGCTCGGGGCGATGGAATACTTCGGCCAACTGGGCGGCGACCGCTGCGACCAGCGCCTCCTGGCCTTGGGCGACGGCGGCTGTCGATGCGCTGACGACCACCGCGAGCAGGCCTTTCTGGCTGGCGTCCAGCTGGGCGCGGTCGAAAACGAACTGGCCCCAGCGCTGGTTTTCCGGATCGTCGATCAGGGCGTAGAAGGGCAAGTCAAGATGGATGCCTGGGCCGTATTGCAGGTAGCAGGTGGTGATGGGCTCGTGCTCGAAGGCCGACAGCTGGCTGGCCAGAGCGGCGGTTTCCGGGTGCTGCTGGAGCAGGGCGGACGTGGCGACGGTGGAGCCGGCCAGCACGACAGCATCGTAGTACGAAGTCCAGTTGCCGCCGACCGCCGATCCGCTGGCTTCGATACGCCACGGCTGGCCGGCCGCGTTCGGATCATCGGGCGACGCACCGACGCCGGCACGCAGGACGCCCGAGACTTTGGCGCCGAGGCGGATCGATGCGCCGCGCGCGGTGAGCCATTTGGCGGCTGCGTCCGGAAAGAGGGCGGACAGGTCGGCGCGCGGGATCAGCATGTCGGACGCCGAACGGCGCGCGCCCAGGCTGTCGCGCAGCACGGCCAGGAACACGTTGGCGGAGGCCCGCTCCAGCGGTGTGTTGAGCGCCGCCAGGCAGAGAGGCCGCCACATCAGCTGGATCAGGCGCGTGGTCTGGTCGAAGCGCTCCATCAGTTCAGCCACGCTGCAATCGGCAGCCAGTTTCCAGCCCATCCAGCGCGCCGTGGTCGAAAAGCGCGCGAGACTCAGCTTGTCCTCGCGCGACAGGCCGGTGGAACGCAGCAGCGCGATCGCCACATGCAGCGGCGCGGGCAGGCGCGGCGCCACGAAGTCCATCCCGCCGGAACCGGCCGGATAGCGCATCTGCAGCGGCAGCGTGAGCAGGGCGGCGCGGAGATCCACGCCCACCTGGCGCATCAGCCGCAGCGATTCGGAGTACGCGCCCAGCATGATGTGCTGGCCGTTATCGAGGTCGCAGCGGTCGGTGGAGATGCGGCGCGCGCGGCCGCCCAGCGTGCGGGCGGCTTCGAACAGCGTTACATGGTGGCCCGCCTGCGTGAGTTCGACAGCGGCAGTGCAACCTGCCCAGCCGCCGCCAACGACGGCGATCTGCTTAGCCACGGACCCAGGTCTTCCACGCCAGCCACAGCTTGCGGATCGGCGTCAGCGAGATGCGCTGCTTGAGCACGTGGTAGCCGTCCTCCTGGATTTCATCGAGTAGGGTGCGGTAGATGGCGGACATGATCAGGCCCGGGCGCTGGGCGCGGCGGTCTTCCTTCGGCAGCAGCGCGAAGGCTTCGTCATAGGCTTTCTGCGCGCGGTCGGCCTGGAACGCCATCAGCTTGGCGAAGTTCTCGGTTTCGCGTGCGTTCAGCAGGTCGGCTGCGGTCACATTGAACTGCTGGAGTTCATTGATCGGCAGGTAGATGCGGCCCTTACGGGCATCCTCGCCCACGTCGCGGATGATGTTCGTGAGCTGGAAGGCGTGGCCCAGCTTTTCCGCGTACTGCAAGGTCTCGGGACGCGTAGCGCCGAAAATGCTGGCGGACAGGATGCCGACCACACCGGCTACGTGCCAGCAATACTTGCTCAGGCCCGCGTAATCGAGGTAGCGGGTCTGGTTCAGGTCCATCTCCATGCCATCGATGATGGCCTGCATATGCTCCTGCCTCAGGTCGTAGGCCGTCAGGTGCGGCTGCAGCGCCAGCGTGACGGGGTGCGACTGCTTGCCCTCATACATCTGGGCGATTTCGTTGCGCCACCAGGCCAGCTTGATGCGGGCCAGCGATTCATCCGTGCATTCATCGACCGTGTCGTCCACTTCCCGGCAGAAGGCGTAGAGCGCCGTGATGGCGCGGCGGCGCTCCGGCGGCAGGAACAGGAAGCTGTAGTAGAAACTGGAACCGCTTGCTGCGGCTTTTTGTTGGCAGTATTCGTCTGGGGACATGGAGATGATGCCTGGATGTCAAAGCCGCTATTTTATAGGTAAGCGCTGCGCATTCGTAATGCCCGCCATAAAACTTTGATCCAGTCCCGTTTTTCCAGCTTGGGACGGCGGCGGAAGACATCGTATTCGTTCTCCTCGATCGCTTCCAGGATGCGCAGGCCGCCCTGGACCACCATGCGCAGCTCGAGGCCGATGCGGCCTTTCAGGCGCACGGCCAGCGGGGCGCCGCTCAGCATCAGTTCGCGGGCGCGCTCGACCTGGAACTTCATCATGGCGCGCCATTTGGCATCATTGTCCGGACGGTCCATATGGGCCGGCAGGATGGCGAAGCGCGTCAGGTCCTCCATCGGAAGGTAGATGCGCTCCTTCTGTTCGTCGATGGCGACGTCTTGCAGGAAGTTGATGATCTGCAGAGCCGAGCAGATGGCATCCGAGTCGCGCACATTGCGTTCGTCCGCTTCGCCGTACAGGTGCAGCATGAGGAGGCCAACCGGGTTGGCCGAGCGCGCACAGTAATCGAGCAGGGCTTCGTAATTGGCGTAGCGCGTCACTTCCACATCCTGCTTGAAGGCGGACAACAGGTCGTAGAAGGGACGCAGCGGCAGTTCGTATTTGGCGATGGTAGCCGCCAGGCGCGTGAACATCGGGTCCAGGCCGTCTTCCTTGCGTTCGATGCGGGCGAGGGAGGCTTCATAGGCGCTCAGGGCGGCCAGGCGCTGTTCGGGCGTGGCGTCGCCTTCGTCGGCCAGGTCGTCGGCGCTGCGGGCGAAAGCGTAGATCGCCTCGACTGCCGGCACCAGACGGCGGGGCAGTAAAACGGAAGCGACGGGGAAATTCTCGTAGTGGTCAACAGGCATAGAGGAAGTATTCTAAATAAATGACGCGAAAGTCATTTTCAATGTAGGTTGACCCAACTATAATTTTTACCTTACCGGAAAGTCAGTTAACTCGCCGGACCAGAAATAATAATTGCAATCTGACATCCTCGCAATTACGAATGTGAAGGAAATACATCGTGTTTGTCGCAAAAAAACTTCCCGTGGCGCTGGCTGCAGCCTTGCTGCTTGCCGCGTGTTCCAAGACCGAGCCGAAGACCGAGGAGATCCGGCCCGTCCGTGCAATGGTCGTCCAGAGCAGCAATATTGACGTCAACGCCGAATTTTCGGGCGAAGTACGCTCCCGTGTCGAGTCCCGGCTGGGATTCCGTGTGGGCGGCAAGATCGTTTCGCGCAAAGTGGATGTCGGTTCCGTGGTCAGGCATGGCCAGGTCCTGATGGAACTGGATCCGCAAGACCTGAAACTGTCCCAGGCCCAGGCCCTTGCGGCGCTGCGCGCGGCGGAGACCAACCGCGACCTGGCGTCCTCCGAGCTGAAGCGCTACCAGGAACTGCGCGACAAGAACTTCGTCAGCCAGGCCATCCTGGACGCCAAGCTGTCTGCCGCCAAGTCGGCGCAGGCCCAGGTCGATTCGGCGCAGGCGGCTTACCGCGGCCAGTCCAACCAGGCGGGCTATGCGCAGCTGCTGTCCGATATCGATGGCGTGGTGACGGCGGTCGATGCGGAAGTCGGGCAGGTGGTTTCGCCCGGCACGCCGGTAGTGCGCGTGGCAAAGTCGGACGAGAAGGAAATCGTGTTCGGGGTGCCTGAAGATAAGGTCGATACGCTGCGCAAGATCGAGGATGTACAGGTGCGCCTGTGGGCGGACCCGGAGAAATCCGTGCCCGGCAAGATCCGCGAAATCTCGCCCGTGGCCGATCCCTTCACCCGTACCTATGCGTTCAAGGTGACTATTCCGCAGTCCCTGACCGAGGCCAAGCTGGGCATGACGGCGGTCGTGGCCTTCGCCTCGAAAACCCCGGTCCCACAGATCAAGGTGCCGCTCACGGCCCTGTTCCATGAGCGGAATGCGACCTCGGTCTGGGTAGTGGAGAACGGCGCCGTGAAGCTGGTGCCGGTCACCGTCACGGGTGTGCAGGGCAATGACCTGGTACTTGGCAGCGGCATCAAATCGGGCCAGACCATCGTTACGGCGGGTGTCAACCTGCTGAAGCCGGGCCAGAAGGTCAATATCCTGGGAGCCGCGGCTAAATGAAGGATTTCAATCTCTCGCGCTGGGCGCTGGAGCACATCCCGCTCACGCGCTACCTGATTGCGGTGCTGATGATAGGCGGCCTGCTCGCCTACAAGAACCTGGGCAGGACGAAGACCCGCCGTTCACCTTCCGGGCCATGGTGGTGCAGGCTTTCTGGCCGGGCGCAACGGCCTTGCAGATGGCCGAACAGGTGACGGACAAGCTCGAGAAGAAGCTGCAGGAAACGCCGTATATCGACGAAATCACCAGCTATTCCAAGCCGGGCCAGTCCGTCATCCTCGTCAACCTGCGCGAATCCGCGCCGCCGAAGGAGGTGGCGCAAGCCTGGTATCAGGTGCGCAAGAAGATAGGCGATATTTCCAATACCCTGCCGGCCGGTGTGATCGGCCCGGCCTTCAACGATGAATTCGGCGACACCTACGGTTCCATCATTGCGCTCTCCGGCGACGGCTTCACCTATGCCGATATGAAGGACTATGCGGACTTCGTGCGCCAGCAGCTGCTGAATGTGCCCAAAGTGTCGAAGGTGGAGCTGTTCGGCGTGCAGGACGAGAAGATCGATATCGAGTTCTCGCACAAGAAGTTCGCCCAGCTCGGCCTGACCGTCGAACAGATCGCCAACCAGATCGCCACGCAGAACGTGGTGGAAGCGACTGGCGTGGTCGTCACCCCGACCGACAACCTGCAGGTGCGTGTTTCCGGCGCGCTGCGCACGGTGAAGGACCTGGAAGAACTGGAACTGCGCGCCAACGGCACTACTTTCCGGCTGGGCGACTTTGCCGCCATCAAGCGCGGCTACCAGGACCCGCCGCGCGACAAGATGCGCTTCAACGGCAAGGAAGTGATCGGCCTGGGCATCTCGATGGAGAAGGGCGGCAATATCATCGAGCTGGGCAAGAACCTCGAAAAGACCGTCTCTGAACTGAAGGCCAAGCTGCCGGTCGGCATTGAGCTGGACCGCGTGGCCAACCAGCCGGCGGCGGTGACGGCGTCGGTTGGCGAATTCCTGCGCACGCTGATTGAAGCCGTGGTGATCGTGCTGGCCGTGAGTTTCCTTTCGCTCGGCCTGCACACCAAGCCCAAGCTGCGCCTGGATGCGCGCCCCGGCCTGGTGGTGGCGCTGACCATCCCGTTGGTGCTGGCCGTGACTTTCCTGTTCATGCGCATACTGGATATCGACCTGCACAAGATCTCGCTGGGCGCGCTGATCATCGCGCTCGGCCTGCTGGTGGACGACGCCATCATCGCCGTCGAAATGATGGTGAGGAAGATGGAGGAGGGCCACTCGCGCTTCGATGCGGCGACCTACGCCTACAAATCGACCGCGCTGCCCATGCTGACGGGGACCCTGATCACGGTGGCGGGCTTCCTGCCGATCGGCCTGGCCGCCTCCGCTGCGGGTGAATACACCTTCTCGCTGTTCTCGGTGAATGCGATCGCACTGGTGACTTCCTGGGTCGTGGCCGTGGTGTTCACGCCTTACATCGGTTTCGTGCTGCTGAAGGTGAAGCCGCATGCGCCCGGCGAGCATGGCCATGAAGTGTTCGATACGCCGGGCTACCAGAAATTCCGCCGCCTTGTGAACTGGTGCGTGGAATGGCGCAAGACAACGATTGCGGCCACGCTGCTGGTGTTCGCACTCGGCGTCTATGGCTTCAACTTCATCGAGAAGCAGTTCTTCCCGGATTCCAGTCGTCCCGAGCTGATGGTGGAGCTGTGGCTGCCGGAAGGCTCGTCCTTCGAGCAGAGCGAAAAGCAGGTGAAGAAGTTCGAAGCTTTCATCGGCAAGCAGCAGGGCGTGGCCAGCGTGACCAGCTATGTGGGTACGGGCAGCCCGCGCTTCTACCTGCCGCTGAACCAGATCTTCCCGCAGACGAATGTGAGCCAGCTGGTGGTGCTGGCCAAGGACCTGAAGTCGCGCGAGGAGCTGCGCCAGAAGATCACCGAAATCTTCAAGACCGACTTCCCGGAAGTGCGCGGCCGCGTGCAGTTGCTGCCTAACGGGCCGCCTGTGCCGTATCCGGTGCAGTTCCGCGTGACCGGCACAGAAGTGGCGACCGTGCGCGCCATCGCCGACCAGCTGAAGGATGTGATGCGCGCCAATCCGAACACGCTGGGCGTGAACGACAACTGGAACGAGTCCATCAAGGTGCTGCGCCTGGACCTGGACCAGGACAAGATGCGCGCCCTCGGCGTCACTTCGCAGACCGTGATGCGTGCGGCGAACACCATCCTGTCCGGCACGCCGATCGGCCAGTTCCGTGAAGGGAACCGCCTGATCGACATCCAGGTGCGCCAGCCTGTCGAGGAGCGCCGCACCATCGCTGTGCTGAACGACACCTATATCCCTACCGCCAGCGGCCGCTCGGTGCCGATTTCGCAGCTGGCGCGCGTGCAGTTCGTGTGGGAGCCGGGCGTCGTTTCGGCGCGAGGGCAGGGAATGGGCGATCACCGTGCAGTCGGATGTGGCGGAAGGCATACAAGGCCCGACCGTCACCGGCCAGATCAATCCGAAGCTGGACGAGTTGCGCAAGAAGTTGCCGGCCGGCTACAAGATCACGGTCAAGGGCGCGGCCTCGGATTCGAGCGCGGCGGAACAGTCGATCGCGGCCAACCTGCCGCTGGCGATCTTCATCATCTTCACTCTGTTGATGCTGCAGCTGCACAGTTTCTCGCGCTCGCTGCTGGTCTTCCTCACCGGCCCGCTGGGCGTGGCGGGAGCGGCGATGGCGCTGCTGATCATGGGGCGTCCGCTGGGCTTTGTGGCAAACCTGGGGATTATTGCGCTGTTCGGTATGATTATCCGCAATTCGGTCATCCTGGTGGACCAGATCGAGCAGGATATCAAGCTGGGCGTGCCGGCCTGGAATGCGATCGTGGAAGCGGCCGTGCGCCGCTGCCGGCCGATCATCCTGACGGCGGCTGCGGCGGCGCTGGCGATGATTCCGCTGTCCCGCTCCGTGTTCTGGGGGCCGATGGCGGTGGCGATCATGGGCGGGCTGATCCTGGCGACGGCGCTGACGTTGCTGTTCTTGCCGGCGCTGTATGCGGCCTGGTTCCGCGTGCCTAAACCTACGGCGTGAAGCTGGTGTCAGGCACGATGTGCCTGACACCCGGCAAGCGGCGCGGAACGGGTGTCTGCCACCTTGTGGCAGACACCAGCATTCGGTTTGGGTTTTAAATGTTGTGTGAGAGATAAAAAACCCTTCCACACTCTGAAAAAAGTTGTAAAATGCCGCGTTGAAGTTGAAAGCCCTGGGCGACCCTGTTTTCACTTAAAGGTCGCCCTTTGCTTTTGTGCAAATATGCCGCGAGGATGGCGAAATTGGTAGACGCACCAGGTTTAGGTCCTGACGCCAGCAATGGTGTGGGGGTTCGAGTCCCCCTCCTCGCACCATAACAGTACTAACATTTTTTTGGACGATTTTGATAATGGCAACTGCTGTCGAAACCCTGGGCAAACTCGAACGCCGCATGACGATTTCCTTCCCGCTGTCGGATGTACGTTCCGAAGTGGAAAAGCGCCTGAAGGTGCAAGCCCGCAGCGCCCGCGCGCCTGGCTTCCGCCCGGGTAAAGTGCCGATGAAGATGGTCGCTGCACAGTACGGCTATCAGATCGAAACCGAAGTGCTGAACGACAAAGTCGGCCGCGCTTTCAACGACGCCGCCAACGAAAACCAGCTGCGCGTTGCCGGTTTTCCGCGCATCGAGCCGAAGCAGGACGCACCGGAAGGCCAGCTGTCTTTCGACGCCACCTTCGAAGTCTATCCGGAAGTCGAAATCGGCGACCTGACCTCCGTTGAGATCGAAACCGTGAAGTCCGCAGTGACCGACGCCGAAATCGACAAGACCATCGACATCCTGCGCAAGCAGCGCGTGCACTTCCACACCAAGGGTGAAGAAGGCGAGCATGGCACCGGCGGCGAAGCCGTGGCTGCCAATGGCGACCGCGTGACCGTGGACTTCGTGGGCAAGATCGACGGTGAAGAATTCCCGGGCGGTAAGGCCGAAGGCTATGCTTTCGTGCTGGGCGAAGGCCGCATGCTGCCTGAATTCGAGGCCGCGACCGTGGGCCTGAAAGTGGGCGAGTCCAAGACCTTCCCGCTGGCCTTCCCTGAGGATTACCATGGCAAGGACGTGGCCGGCAAGACCGCCGAGTTCACCATCACCCTGCAGAAGCTGGAATGGGCGCACCTGCCGGAAGTGGACGGCGAGTTCGCCAAGTCCCTGGGCGTGGCTGACGGCGACCTGGCCAAGATGCGCGACGATATCAAGGTCAACCTGGAGCGTGAAGTCGCCGGCCGCGTGAAAGCACGCAACAAGGAAGCCGTGATGGACTCCCTGGTCAAGACCGCCGCCCTGGAAGTGCCGCAGTCGCTGATCCAGCAGGACACCGAGCGCCTGGCCGAAATGACCCGCCAGGACATGGCAGCCCGCGGCATGAACGTAAAAGATGTACCATTCCCTCCGGAGCTGTTCAAGGACAAGGCTGAGCGCCGCGTGCGCCTGGGCCTGATCCTGTCCAAGCTGGTGGCCGACAACAACCTGCAGGCAACCCCTGAGCAGGTGAAAGCGCAGATCGAAGACTTCGCACAGAGCTACGAAGATCCGCGCGAAGTGCTGAAGTACTACTACAGCGACCGTCGCCGCCTGGCCGAAGTGGAAGCTCTTGTATTGGAAGAAAACGTCGTTACTTATGTACTGGGCCTGTCCAAGAACGTTTCGAAAGAACTGCCTTTCGACGAACTGATGGGAAGCGCAGCACAAGCTTAATTGCTTCTGCTCAATTAAAACCACAGGCATAATCTGGGGTCAGACACTCAGTCAGAGATAGTGGACGAAAGCCGCTTAACTGAATGTGTGTCTGACCCCTGTTTCACGCTGGTGGTCCTAGCAAAAGGAAATGGAATGAACCGTAATCCCGCACTCGATACGGAAATGCTCGGCCTGGTGCCGATGGTGATCGAACAAAGCGGCCGCGGCGAGCGCTCGTATGATATCTACTCGCGCCTGCTGAAGGAACGCGTGATCTTCATGGTGGGTCCGGTCAACGACCAGATGGCCAACCTGATTGTTGCCCAGCTGCTGTTCCTGGAAAGCGAAAATCCGGACAAGGACATTTCGCTGTACATTAACTCTCCGGGCGGCTCCGTTTCCGCCGGCCTGGCGATCTTTGACACGATGCAGTTCATCAAGCCGGACGTATCGACCCTGTGCACCGGCATGGCAGCCTCGATGGGCGCCTTCCTGCTGGCGGCCGGCGCCAAGGGCAAGCGTTTCTCGCTGCCGAACTCGCGCATCATGATTCACCAGCCGTCGGGCGGCTCCCAGGGCCAGGCTTCGGACATCGAAATCCAGGCCAAGGAAATCCTGTACCTGCGCCATCGCCTGAACAGCATCCTGGCAGAGCGCACCGGCCAGACGATCGACCAGATCGCCAAGGACACGGACCGCGACCGCTTCATGTCTTCGGAAGAGGCGGCCGAATACGGCCTGATCGACAAAGTGTTGACCAGCCGCGCTTGATTAGCGTCCCAAGATAAGACGCCCGGACGCTACAACGTTCGGGCGTTTTGCTTTTATTTCGGGTAGCATGGTGGTTGTGTGCAGGACTTCTTTCCACGACACATTGCAACCTTGGCTACATACTAAAGAAAAGTCCCATGTCAGAGAAAAAATCCTCCAGCGGCGAAAAACTTCTGTACTGCTCGTTCTGCGGCAAGAGCCAGCACGAGGTGAAGAAACTCATCGCCGGTCCATCCGTCTTCATCTGCGATGAATGCATTGACTTGTGCAATGACATCATCCGCGACGAGACCTCCAGCATCGAATCTGTCACGGGCGCCAAGTCGGACCTGCCAACGCCGCAGGAAATCACCGACCTGCTGAACCAGTACGTGATCGGCCAGGAGACCGCGAAGCGCATCCTGTCCGTGGCGGTGTACAACCACTACAAGCGCCTGAAGCACCTGGGCAAGAAGGATGACGTCGAGCTGGCCAAGTCCAACATCCTGCTGGTGGGCCCGACCGGCTCCGGCAAGACCCTGCTGGCCCAGACCCTGGCGCGCATGCTGAACGTGCCTTTCGTGATCGCCGACGCGACTACCTTGACCGAAGCCGGCTATGTGGGCGAGGACGTCGAGAATATCATCCAAAAACTGTTGCAGAGCTGCAACTACGATGTTGAGAAAGCTCAACGCGGCATCGTCTACATCGACGAGATCGACAAGATCTCCCGCAAGTCCGACAACCCGTCGATCACGCGTGACGTGTCCGGCGAAGGCGTGCAGCAGGCCCTGCTGAAGCTGATCGAAGGCACCATGGCTTCCGTGCCGCCACAGGGCGGCCGCAAGCACCCGAACCAGGACTTCGTGCAGATCGACACGACCAACATCATGTTCATCTGCGGCGGGGCCTTTGACGGCCTGGCCAAGATCATTTCCAACCGTTCCGAAAAGTCCGGTATCGGCTTCTCGGCAGTGGTGAAGAGCAAGGAACAGCGCGCCAACAGCGAAATCCTGATGGAAGCGGAACCGGAAGACCTGATCAAGTTCGGCCTGATCCCCGAGCTGGTTGGCCGTCTGCCGGTGGTGGCGACCCTGTCGGAACTGACCGAGGAAGCCCTGATCCAGATCCTGATCGAGCCGAAGAACGCGCTGGTGAAGCAGTATTCCAAGCTGCTGGAAATGGAAGGCTCGGAGCTGGAGATCCGCCCGGCTGCGCTGCACGCCATTGCCCGTAAAGCCCTGGCGCGCAAGACCGGCGCCCGCGGCCTGCGTTCCATCCTGGAACACGCTCTGCTGGACGTAATGTTTGAATTGCCGAATCAACAGAACGTTACAAAAGTCGTTATTGATGAAAATACGATTACCAGTGGCGCAAAACCCCTGCTGATTTATCAGGAAACCCCGAAGGCGTCGGGGGAAAATTAAAAAGGGTTTTGCATCCCTGAGGCAAGGCGGTACAATCAAAAACTATAAAAGAACGCAGGCTTCAGTCGGAAAGCCACTCGCGATTGCCAGTCGCGCGTGGCTTTTTTTATTTGCTGAATCCCGTTTTTTTACAGTGGCCGCCTATATTTTCAGCAAATCTTAATTTTTCTGAGAAATATTTACGGTTGCAGGTCTTGTGATCTGGCTGCGAGGGCCTACATCATAACCATGCTTTTACATAGGGTACGCCATGACAACTTCCAAATTAACTGAGCAAACTCAACTGCCGTTGTTGCCTCTGCGGGATGTCGTCGTTTTCCCGCATATGGTGATTCCGCTGTTTGTTGGCCGCCCGAAATCAATCAAGGCACTGGAAGCCGCTATGGAACAGGGCAAGAGCATCATGCTCGCTGCCCAGAAAGCTGCTGCCAAGGACGAACCGTCCCCATCCGATATTTATGAAATCGGATGCGTCGCCAACATTTTGCAAATGCTGAAACTGCCCGATGGCACCGTAAAGGTGCTGGTCGAGGGTTCCCAGCGAGCACGTATCCGCAAGATTACCGATTCGCCCACCCACTTCATCGCCGACCTCGTGCCGCTGGAGTCGGAAGTGGGCGATGAATCCGAGATCGAGGCCATGCGCCGCGCGATCGTTCAGCAGTTCGACCAGTACGTCAAGCTGAACAAGAAGATCCCGCCTGAAATCCTCGCATCCCTGTCGGGCATCGACGATGCTGGCCGCCTGGCCGACACCGTGGCCGCCCACCTGCCGCTCAAGCTGGAGCAGAAGCAGGTGATCCTGGAGATCTTCAACGTCGCCAAGCGCCTGGAGCACCTGCTCGGTCAGCTGGAAGGCGAGCTGGACATCCTGCAGGTGGAAAAGCGCATCCGTGGCCGCGTCAAGCGCCAGATGGAAAAGTCGCAGCGCGAGTACTACCTGAACGAACAGGTCAAGGCGATCCAGAAGGAATTGGGCGAAGGCGAGGAGGGCGCCGATCTCGACGAACTCGAGAAAAAGGTGGCCGCCGCCAAGATGCCAAAGGAAGCGCTGGAAAAGGCCCAGGCCGAGCTGAAGAAGCTGAAGCTGATGTCGCCGATGTCGGCCGAAGCAACCGTGGTGCGCAACTATATCGACACCCTGGTGTCGCTGCCATGGAAGAAGAAGTCCAAGGTCAACAACGATCTGGCCAATGCCGAGAAAGTGCTCGAAACCGACCACTACGGCTTGGAAAAGATCAAGGAACGCATCCTGGAATACCTCGCAGTGCAGCAGCGCGTGGACAAGCTGAAGGCGCCGATCCTGTGCTTCGTGGGTCCTCCAGGCGTGGGTAAGACCTCGCTGGGCCAGTCCATCGCCAAGGCGACCAACCGCAAGTATGTGCGGATGGCGCTGGGTGGTGTACGCGACGAAGCCGAGATCCGCGGCCACCGCCGCACCTATATCGGCTCGATGCCGGGCAAGGTGCTGCAGTCGCTGTCGAAGGTGGGCGTGCGCAATCCGCTCTTCCTGCTGGACGAAATCGACAAGATGGGCGCGGACTTCCGCGGCGATCCGTCGTCGGCCCTGCTGGAAGTGCTGGATCCGGAACAGAACCACACGTTCTCCGACCACTACATCGAGGTCGACTTCGACCTGTCCGATGTGATGTTCGTGGCGACTTCGAACAGCTACAACATCCCGCCGGCACTGCTGGACCGTATGGAAGTGATCCGCCTGTCGGGCTACACGGAAGATGAGAAGACCAACATCTCCCTGCGTTACCTGCTGCCCAAACAGATCAAGAACAACGGCCTGAAGGAAGGCGAGATCAGCATCAGCGAAGCTGCTGTGCGCGACATCATCCGCTACTACACCCGTGAAGCGGGCGTGCGTTCGCTCGAGCGTGAAATCTCGAAGATCTGCCGCAAGGTCGTCAAGCTGCTGCTGCTGAAGAAGTCGGACCGCAAGGTTACCGTGACGCCGAAAAACCTGGACAAGTTCCTGGGCGTGCGCCGCTTCGACTTCGGCGTGGCCGAGAAGACCAACCAGATCGGCCAGGTGGTCGGGCTGGCATGGACCGAAGTGGGCGGCGACCTGCTGACCATCGAGTCCGTGAACATGCCTGGCAAGGGCAATGTGATTCGCACCGGTACGCTGGGCGACGTGATGAAGGAATCGATCGAAGCGGCCCGCACCGTGGTGCGCAGCCGTGCTTCCCGCCTCGGCATCAAACCCGAAGCGTTCGAGAAGCAGGACATCCATATCCACGTGCCTGAAGGTGCCACGCCGAAGGATGGTCCATCGGCCGGTATTGCGATGACCACCGCCCTGGTGTCGACCTTCACCGGTATTCCGGTGCGCGCCGACGTGGCCATGACCGGCGAGATCACACTGCGCGGCGAGGTGCTGCCGATCGGCGGTCTGAAGGAAAAACTGCTGGCGGCACATCGCGGCGGCATCAAGACCGTGCTGATTCCGGAGCAGAACGTGAAGGACCTGGCCGAAATTCCGGACAATGTGAAAAACAAGCTGGAAATCGTGCCGGTGCGCTGGATCGACAAGGTGCTCGAAGTCGCGCTGGAGCGCCAGCCGGAGCCGATCACCGAGGTGCAGGCCGTGGAGGCTGTTCCTGCTGCCGCTACCAAAAGCGACGGCCAGGAAGTCGTGAAGCACTAAACCGGAAGAGCTGGTGTCAGCCACGATGTGGCTGACACCTTGGCACGCGGCGCTGGCTTAGGTGTCTGCCACATCGTGGCAGACACTAGCTTCACCCGGTTTTAAGCAAATAAACAGGCGCCAATCGGCGCCTGTTTTGCTATTTACCCTTGACACAGCGCAACCCCCGCTTGTTTAATACGGCCTGAGATTTTTCTCGCAATATTTTTCTGCCTTAATAAAAGGCATTAAAACGGTATAAACGATATAAACCTTTGTGACGGGGACTGCTTTGAACAAGACTGAACTGATCGACCACATCGCTACTTCCGCTGACATCTCGAAAGCGGCAGCTGCGCGCGCTCTGGACGCAGTGATCGATGGCGTTACCACCACCCTGGCCAAGAACGACAGCGTCACCCTGGTCGGCTTTGGCACTTTCTCCGTGAGCGAGCGCGCTGCCCGTACCGGCCGCAATCCGCGCACGAAAGAAGAGATCAAGATTGATGCAGCAAAAGTTCCTAAATTTAAGGCTGGTAAAGCCCTGAAGGATGCTGTACAATAATGGCCTTCGGTAAGCAGTGATGCTTACCGGGCAGTTTAACCGGGCGCTTAGCTCAGTTGGTAGAGCGGATCCCTTACAAGGATTAGGTCGGGAGTTCGACCCTCTCAGCGCCCACCAGTTAAACGTGTTGTAGTACCGTGTTGTGTTTGCAGGAGCGGTAGTTCAGTTGGTTAGAATACCGGCCTGTCACGCCGGGGGTCGCGGGTTCGAGCCCCGTCCGCTCCGCCAGCAAACGCACACAACTACCTGGAGCGGTAGTTCAGTTGGTTAGAATACCGGCCTGTCACGCCGGGGGTCGCGGGTTCGAGCCCCGTCCGCTCCGCCAGAATTCCCGAATAGCCCCGCACTTCGAAAGAGCTGCGGGGCTTTTCCGTTTACGCGTCTTGCTCTGTGGGCAAGTGACCTGTAAAATCGCGCGAACATTTACGTAGCATCCACAAGATTGGAAACCAGCTGACCATGTTTGATTTTGTTCGCACGCATCAAAAACTGATGCAGATTATTCTGGCGATCCTGATTGTTCCGTCGTTCGCCCTGGTGGGCATCAGCGGGTACAAGAGCTTTGGCGACGACGCCAACACGCTCGCCAAGGTCGACGGCCATCCGGTGACGCAGCAGGAGCTGGACAACGCACAGCGCAACCAGCTGGAGAACTTCCGCCAGCGCCTGGGCCCGCAATTCGACCAGAAGCAATTCGAAACGCCTGAATTCAAGCAGAACGTGCTGGATACGCTGATCGCCGAGCGCGCAGTGAATTCCGAAGTGCGCCGCGCCCACCTGACCGTGAGCGACGCCACCCTGCAGCGCCTGATTCTCGAAATCCCGGGCCTGGTGAATGACCAGGGCAAGTTCGATGTCGAGCGCTACAAGGCCGTGCTGGCCGCGCAGGGCATGTCGCCTGAAATGCACCAGGCGCGCCTGCGCCAGGACCTGTCGCTGCAGCAGCTGACCGGCGCCATTGAGCTGAGCGGCTTCGCACCGCGCACCGTGAGCAAGATGATTTCCGACTTCGGCGCCCAGGAGCGCGAAGTGCAGGAACTGATGCTGCCTGTGGCGTCCTTCGTGCCGCAGGTGAAGGTCACCGATGAAATGGTGAAGGCCTTCTATGACAAGAACGCCAAGCTGTTCGAAGTGCCGGAGCAGGCGAAGATCGAATATGTGGTGCTGAACGCTGCCGCCATCGCGGACCAGGCCACTGCCACCGACGAAGAGATCGCGTCCTTCTACAAGAACAATGAAAAGCGCTACAGCGAAGAAGAATCCCGCCGCGCCAGCCACATCCTGATCAAGGCCGGTACCGACAAGGCGGCTTCCAAGGCCAAGGCCGAAGCCATCCTGGCCGAAGTGCGCAAGAATCCTGGCGACTTCGCCAAGATCGCCAAGGCCAAGTCGGACGACCCGGGTTCCGCGGAGCAGGGCGGCGACCTGGATGTGCTGGTCAAGGGCACTTTCGTGAAGCCGGTTGAAGATGCGATCCTGAGCCTGAAGCAGGGCGAGATCAGCAACCTGGTGGAGTCCGAGTTCGGCTGGCACATCATCACCGTGACTTCGCTGAAGCCTGCGCACACCAAGCCGCTGGAAGAAGTGAAGGGCGAGATCGCCGCCGAGATCAAGAAGCAGAAAGCCGGCAAGATGTACTCCGAGGCGGCTGAAACCTTCACCAACACCGTGTACGAGCAGGCCGACAGCCTGAAGCCGGTGGCCGACAAGCTGAAACTGAAGATCGAAACCGCCAATGGCCTGAGCCGCAACCCGTCGCCGGCCCTGGGCCAGGCGCCGTTCAACAACGCCAAGTTCCTGACTGCGGTGTTCACCGACGACGCGATCAAGAACAAGCGCAATACCGAAGCCGTTGAAGTCGCGCCGAGCACCCTGATCGCCGGCCGCATCGTCGAATTCAAGCCTGCCTCCAAGCGTCCGCTGGCCGAAGTCGATGCAGCGATCCGCCAGCGCGTGACCATGGAAGAAGCGCTGAAGCTGGCGCACAAGGCGGGCGAAGAAAAACTGGCTGCAGGCAAGAAGTCCGGTGATGCCGCCGGCTTTGGCGACGCCAAGGTGGTGTCCCGCGCCAAGCCGGACTTCAACCCCGCCGCCTTCCAGGCTGTGATGCGCGCTGACGTGTCCAAGCTGCCTGCCTATGTTGGCGTGGACGTGCCGGGCGTTGGCTACGGTGTCTACCGCATCGGCAAGGTCCAGCAGCCTGCGACCGAAGACGCTGCCCGCCGTGACATGGAAGCATCGCAGATCGGCAATATGGTCGCGCAGCAGGAGATGGTCGGTTACGTGGAAGTGCTGAAGCAGAAGGCGAAAGTGAAGATCGTTCGCCCGATGAACGCGGCCCCAGCGAAAGCCGAGTAAGTCCGGGAAAACCCAAGGCGTGAACCGGGTGTCAGGCACGATGTGCCGGACACCAGCTTTTGGCCTCGGGTTGAAAAAAAGCCGCCATCAGGCGGCTTTTTTTTATTCGCGATGCAGTTGCCGCGCAGCCGCCAGGAACGACTCCGGCGAAATATCCGCCAGCTCCACCACCTGCGCCTTATCGTATTGCGCGAAATTCCGGTTAATGGATCGCAGATAAGCCGGGTCATAATGATCGACCAACAGCTCGTCCACCAGCGACGGCATCTGTCCGCCGTTGGACATCCCCTGCCAGCGCTCGATCTTTTCCTTGCCATGCAGCGGAGTCAGGAACTCCAGCTGTGCATTCAGCGCCGGTGCATTGCAGGCGAAATGCTGATAATCCTCGATCAGCAACTTCACGCGATCCCCGCGCGCAACCTGCATCGCGATGCAAGGCGAAGCGCGCATGCGGTCCATCAGTGCGGCCGGTACGCGCAAATCGCCCACCTTCTTGCTCTCCGACTCCACGAACACCGGCAGTGACGGATCGAAGCGGCGCAGGCGGTCCCAGATCGACGTTTCAAATGCCTTTTGCGTAGGCTGCGGCTGGCACGGAATATTGCCCAGCACCGAACCGCGATGCGCCGCCAGTTGCTCAAGGTCCAGCACTTGCGCGCCGATCGCCTCCAGCGTATCCAGCAGGCGCGTCTTGCCGCTGCCCGTGGTGCCGCAGATCACGCGGAAATCCAGCTCCGGCGTCTTTTCCAGCTCAAGGTTGATCTGGTTGCGGAACGCCTTGTAGCCGCCGTCCAGCTGCACCACGGGCCAGCCGATCTTGGCCAGCACATGGGCCAGCGAGCCGCTGCGGTTGCCGCCGCGCCAGCAGTAGACGAGAGGCTTCCAGTCGCGCGGCTTGTCCAGCCACAGCGTCTCGATGTGATAAGCGATGTTCTTCGACACCATCGCCGCGCCTACCTTCTTCGCCTCGAAGGAGCCAACCTGCTTGTACATCGTGCCGACGGCGATGCGCTGCTCGTCGTCCAGCACCGGGCAGTTGATCGCGTTGGGCAGGTGGTCCAGTGCGTATTCGGAAGGGCTGCGGGCATCGATGATCGTGTCGAATTCATCGAGGCGCGGCAGTACGTCTTCAATCTTCAGTAGTTCGGGATACTTCATTTTGTTTTAAGTATGGGAAGCAGGTGGGGCCAGATATTGGCCAGGATAATCGGGTGGGCTTCCGCCAGCGGATGCAGGCGGTCCGGCTGGAACAGGTCGGGCTTCTGCGCCACGCCATCCAGCATGAAAGGAGCCAATGGCACATTGACCGACTTGCTCAGCGTGCCGTACATGGCGAAGAATTTGTCCGCATAGTCGCGGCCATAGTTCGGCGGCATGCGCATGCCGACCAGCAGTACCTGGGCGCCGGCCTTGCGCGAGGCTTCGACCATGGCGCGCAGGTTCGCTTCGGCGGCCGGCACGGGCAGGCCGCGCAAGCCGTCGTTGGCGCCAAGTTCAATGACCACCACATCGGGCTTGTGCTTGCTCAGCAGTGCCGGCAGGCGCGTGCGGCCGCCGCTGGTGGTCTCGCCACTGACGCTGGCGTTGACGATATTGGCATCGAGCTTTTGCGTCCTGAGTTTCTGCTCCAGCAGGGCCACCCAGCCGGTGCCGCGCGCCAGGCCGTATTCGGCCGACAGGCTATCGCCCACCACGAGCAGGGTTTTTGGTGCAGAATAGGCGTTTGCCGCGCTGACCAGCAGGAGCAGGGCGGCCATGGCCAGTCGCAACTTATTAAACAAGATCATGCCCGATTTCCCTCAAGCGTCTACCACCAGTTTCATTCCTGACGCGCCGGCCATGCCGGCAGCGCGTGTATCCGTGTCGCAGGCTGCCATCGCGGTATCGGGCCTGAGCAAGCGCGTGGCCGATGCCAGCGGCGAGCTGACAATCCTGCATAGCGTGGATTTTACCGTGCAAAAGGCCGAGACGCTTGCCATCGTTGGCGCCTCCGGTTCCGGCAAATCGACCCTGCTTGGTCTGCTGGCCGGCCTCGATACGCCGTCCGAAGGCACCGTGGTGCTCGATGGCGTGGACATCTTCGCCCTGGATGAAGATGGCCGCGCCGCGCTGCGCAAGGAAAAACTGGGCTTCGTGTTCCAGTCCTTCCAGCTGCTGCCGCACCTGACGGCGCTGGAAAACGTGATGCTGCCGCTGGAACTGACCGGTGATTCGAATGCACGCTTGAAGGCGGAGGTCATGCTGGGCCGTGTAGGTCTTTCCAGCCGTTTGAATCATTATCCGAAGTTCCTGTCCGGCGGCGAGCAGCAGCGCGTGGCCCTGGCCCGCGCCTTTGTCACCGAACCGCCACTGCTGCTGGCGGACGAACCGACCGGCAGCCTCGATGCGGCAACCGGGGAAGCGGTGATCCAGCTGATGTTCGAGCTGAATCGCGAGCGCGGCTCGACCCTGGTGCTGGTGACGCACGATCCGTCCATCGCGGCTCGGTGCTCGAGGACCATCACGATCGCTGCGGGCCGTTTGGTCCTTTAGAACCCACGGCCAAAACCAGGTGTCTGCCACGATGTGGCAGACACCAGCTTCATGCCTTGGGTTCTAACGGCTGCTGTGGCTCGCGAGGCGATTGAGGGCGGTGCGGATTGCGGGTATCAGTTCACCAGCGGTAAGCCCGGCCGGGCCTGCGCCCTCGGCGACCAGCACATCCGCCGCCATCCCATGCAGCCAGACCGCGCCGACGGCTGCCTCCCATGCCGGCCATCCCTGCGCCAGCAAACTGCCGCACAGGCCCGCCAGCACGTCTCCGGTGCCCGCGGTGGCCAGTGCCGGATTGCCCGTCGTATTGACCACCACCGCGCCATCGGCGGCCGCAATCACAGTGCCGGACCCCTTCAGCACCACGGTCGCGTTAAGTGAAGAGGCCAGCCGGCGCGCGGAACCAAGCCGGTCGGCCTGCACGTCGCCGGTCGTGCAGCCCAGCAGCCGGGCCGCTTCGAGTGGATGGGGCGTCAGCACGGTGGGCGGCTTGCGCGCTGCCAGCAATTCGCGCAAGCGCGCATCGGCCGCGCACAGGTTCAGCGCATCGGCGTCCGTCACCAGCGCGTTGTGGCTGTGCAGGGCGTTGATCAGCATCTCCGACGCGGCAGCGGACATGCCCAGCCCCGGCCCCGCCACGGTGACAGCGATGTCGAAATCATATTCCTGGGCACTGCGGCACATGAGCTCCGGATGGGCTGGGTCGAAGGCGGGCGGCTCGCCGACAAAGCAGGCATAAACCCGCCCGGCGCCGCACATCAGCGCCGTGCGCGCCGCGAGAATGGGCGCGCCCGCCATGCCGCGCGCCCCGCCCAGCACCGCCACATTGCCGAAGCTGCCCTTGTGCGCGCTGTGCCGCCTGCGCTGGGCGCAATGGACAAACAGCGCCGCGTCAGACAGTTGCGCCGCCGTACGCGCAAAGAGGGCGCCGTCGATGTCCAGGTTGGAAACCAGCACCAGCCCCGCATGGTCGCGTCCTTCGCATGTGTGCAGGCCCGGTTTGTCGCCGAGGAACGTGATCGTATGCGTCGCGCGCACGGCCACGCCGTCGCCGACCAGGGCGCCCGTATCGGCATCGAGCCCGCTCGGGATATCCAGCGCCAGGACAGGACAGTGCAGCGCATTCACGGCCGCAACCAGCTCCGCTGCGATGCCGGACAAAGGGCGTTTGAGGCCAATACCGAACAGTCCGTCGATGACCAGGTTCCACTCCGCGCCGGCAACGGCTGCTGAATCCGGCGGCAGGATACGCAAAGGCGCGCCGCGCGCCCGCTCCAGTGCGTGACGGCGCTCGGCCGACGGCTCGCCGGACGGTTCGAAGTGAAGCAGGGTGACCTGGGCGCCGGCGTGGGCCAGGTGGGCCGCGGTTTCCAGTGCGTCGCCGCCGTTATTGCCGGGGCCTGCAAGCACCAGCACCCTGGCCTTGGACGTCGTGAAGGGCAGCAGGTCCAGCGCCTCGTTGGCGCCCGCCTGGCCTGCGCGCTGCATCAGGGCGCCCTCGGGCAGCCGCTGCGCGGCGGCGCGTTCGATGTCGCGGATCTCGGCAACGGTATAGAGAGGAGTCATGCAGGCAATAATAGCATCGGAAGTGCGCCCGCCAACCGGCCGGCGCACTACAATATGCCTCTATCGACGTAAGCGAGGCATGCAATGGACTGGCAATTCTGGATCGACCGCGGCGGCACTTTCACCGATATCGTGGCGCGCATGCCCGATGGGCGGCTGCGCACACACAAGCTGCTGTCCGAGAGCCCCGAACAGTATCGCGACGCGGCCATTGCCGGCATCCGCCACCTGATGGGCGTAGCCGCGGGTGGCCCGATTCCCGTGGAGCGGATCGAAGCCGTAAAGATGGGCACCACGGTCGCCACCAATGCACTGCTGGAGCGTAAGGGCGAACCGACTGCGCTGGCCATCACGCGCGGCTTCCGCGATGCGCTGCGCATCGCCTACCAGAACCGTCCCCGCCTGTTCGACCGCCATATCGTGCTGCCCGAGCTGCTGTACCGGCACGTGATTGAAATCGATGAGCGCATGGGCGCGCATGGCGATGTGGTCACGCCCCTCGATGCCGAGGCGGCCCGCGCCGGGCTGCAAGCCGCCTACGACAGGGGCCTGCGCTCGCTGGCCATCGTCTTCATGCACGGATACCGCTACACTGCGCACGAAGAAGCCGTGGCGGACATCGCCCGCACGATCGGCTTTACGCAGATTTCGGTGTCCCATCACGTAAGCCCGATGATGAAGCTGGTGGCGCGCGGCGATACGACCGTGGTGGATGCCTACCTGTCGCCCATCCTGCGCCGCTATGTGGACCAGGTGGCGCGCGACATGCCGGGCGTGAACCTGCAGTTCATGCAGTCGAATGGCGGCCTGACCGACGCGCGGGCCTTCCAGGGCAAGGACTCCATCCTGAGCGGTCCGGCGGGCGGCATCGTGGGCATGGTGCGCGCCAGCCGCGCAGCGGGTTTCGAGAAAGTGATCGGCTTCGACATGGGCGGCACATCCACCGACGTGTCGCACTTCTCGGGCGAGTTCGAGCGCGTGTTTGAGACCCAGGTTGCCGGCGTGCGCATGCGCGCGCCGATGATGAGCATCCATACCGTGGCGGCGGGCGGCGGCTCGATCCTGCACTTCGACGGCAGCCGCTTCCGTGTGGGGCCGGACAGCGCCGGCGCCGATCCAGGCCCGGCCAGTTATCGCCGTGGCGGACCGCTGGCGGTCACCGACTGCAACGTGATGCTGGGGAAGATCCAGCCGGACAATTTCCCCAAGCTGTTCGGCCCGGGCGGCGACCAGCCGCTGGACGTGGCCACCGTGCGCGAACGTTTCGCGGTGCTGGCGACGGAGATTGAATCCGCCACCGGCGCGCCATCGTCGCCGGAGCAGGTGGCCGAAGGCTTCATCGAAATCGCCGTCGGCAATATGGCCAACGCCATCAAGCAGATTTCCGTCCAGCGCGGCCACGACGTGACCGAATACGCGCTGACCAGCTTTGGCGGCGCAGGTGGCCAGCATGCCTGCCTTGTTGCCGATGCACTGGGTATGAAAACGGTATTCATCCACTCGCTGGCGGGGGTGCTGTCCGCCTACGGCATGGGACTGGCCGACCAGACCGCGATGCGCGAAGCTGCGGTGGAATTGCGCCTGGCAGCGGACGCTCATGCGGAGCTCGAAGGCCGCCTGGAAGCGCTGGGCGAGCTGGCATGCAGCGACCTGGTGGCGCAAGCGGTGGCGCCAGAACGCATCAGCATCGTGCGCCGCGTCCACCTGCGCTATGAGGGTACGGATTCGGCGCTGATCGTGTTGTTCGGCACCGTCGAAAGCATGAAGGAACAGTTCGAAGCCGCGTACCGCAAGCGCTTCTCGTTCCTGATGCCGCACAAGCCGATGATCGTGGAAGCGGTGTCGGTGGAAGCCATCGGCAAGTCCGACGCCCCGGCGGAAGCGCCACCGCAGGCCGCGCCGCGCCATGCGCCGCTGCAGCCGCAGCGCGTGGTGCCGATGTACAGCGCCGGCCAGTGGCGCGATACAGGGCTGTTCCTGCGCGAGTCCACCCGCATTGGCGACATCATCAAGGGCCCGGCAGTCATCGCGGAGGCCAATGCCACCACGGTGGTGGAGCCGGGCTGGCAGGCCGAAGTCACGCCGCAGGACCATCTGGTGCTGACACGCATCGAAGCGCTGCCGCAGCGCCGCGCCATCGGCACCACGGCCGATCCGGTGATGCTGGAAATCTTCAATAACCTGTTCATGTCCATCGCCGAGCAAATGGGCCTGCGCCTGCAGAACACGGCTTATTCGGTAAACATCAAGGAGCGGCTGGACTTCAGCTGCGCCATCTTCGATGCGGACGGCAACCTGATCGCCAACGCGCCGCACATGCCCGTGCACCTGGGTTCCATGGGCGAGAGCATCAAGACGGTGATGCGGGAGAACGCGGGCAAGATCGGGTGCCGGGGACGTCTATATGCTGAATGATCCGTACAACGGCGGCACGCACCTGCCGGACGTTACGGTCATCACGCCGGTCTTCGATGAGGCGGACGAGAACATCCTGTTCTATGTCGGTTCGCGCGGCCACCATGCGGACATTGGCGGCACCACGCCGGGCTCGATGCCGCCCGATTCGCGCCTGATCGAGGAAGAGGGCGTCCTGATCAACAACTTCAAGCTGGTGGACGGCGCGTCCGGCGGCCAGTTGCGCGATGCCGAAGCGCGGGTGCTGCTGGCTGGCGCCAAATATCCGGCCCGCAATCCGGATCAGAACATGGCGGACTTCCGCGCCCAGGTGGCTGCCAACCAGAAGGGCGTGGAAGAGTTGCGCAAGATGGTGGCGCATTTCGGCCTCGACGTGGTGCAGGCCTATATGCGCCATGTGCAGGATAACGCGGAGGAAGCAGTACGGCGCGTGATCAGCGCCCTGCGCGACGGCCACTTCGCGCTCGACCTGGATAATGGCGCCCGCATCGAGGTTGCCGTGCGCGTGGACCAGGCTTCACGCAGCGCGGAAATCGACTTCACGGGCACGTCCGCGCAGCTGGACAACAACTTCAATGCGCCGTCCGCCGTTTGCATGGCGGCCGTGCTGTATGTGTTCCGCACGCTGGTGGACGACGAGATTCCGCTGAATGCGGGCTGCCTGAAACCGCTGCACGTGATCATCCCGCCCGGTTCCATGCTGAATCCGCACTATCCGGCGTCGGTGGTGTCCGGGAATGTGGAGACGTCCACCTGCATCACCAATGCGCTGTATGGCGCGCTGGGCGTGCAGGGCGCTTCGCAGGGGACGATGAATAACTTCACCTTCGGGAATGAACGCTACCAGTATTACGAGACGATCAGCGGCGGCTCGGGCGCAGGCGATGGCTTCGATGGGACGGACGTGGTGCAGACGAATATGACCAATTCGCGGCTTACCGATCCGGAAATCCTTGAGTTCCGCTTCCCGGTGCGGCTGGAGAGCTACGAGATCCGGCACGATTCGGGCGGTGCGGGGCGCTGGCACGGCGGCAATGGCGGCGTGCGCAAGGTGCGCTTCCTGCAGGAGATGACGGCGGCGATCTTGTCGAATAACCGTGTTTATGCACCGTTCGGGATGGCTGGCGGGGAGGCGGGGGCGTTGGGGCGGAATACCGTCATCCGAGCCGACGGCGCCCGCGAGACGCTCGGCCACATCGGCAAGACCGTGATGGCGGCGGGCGATGTGTTCGTGGTCGAAACGCCAGGCGGCGGCGGATTTGGCACGGCGGATCAATGATCCGCCGCGACCGTCACGCGGCCGTCGAAATACCGTATTTACGCTGCGTGCCGGTGTATTGCGCTAATAATGACGCCAACTGCGGATTGTCCGGATCCAGCCGGCGGATACGGTCGATCAGGCTGGATGCCTGCTCGGCGAGCGGCGCTTCCCAACCCAATTCGTCAAGCTGCTTGATAATGGCCTGCGCCGCGGCGTAAAGCACGGGCAGATTGCCCGGCGTACGGCGCAGCGCCTGGTTGAGGGTGATGACGGCGGAACGGTGGTCGCCCACGCGGGTCTTGTCGGCCGCGTCGGACAGCATCTCCGTGACCTGGTGGCTGATCCGGTCGCCCACGCCGCGCGCCAGGTCGTGCCGGCCCGCCTTTTCGAACACGCCCACCGCCTGGTCCATTGACAGGCCGCTCTCCGGATCATTCATCATATTCAGCATGACTTCGGACGCATCGCTGTCCAGCCGATGCCGGAGGCAGGCGTGCACCAGTCCAATGCGCAGCTGGCTGGAAAGCCCGCGCGCCATGCCGACCGCAGTCACGGCATTCGACAGCTCTTCCGCCGCCTCATTCTCCTTGCCCGTCAAATCCAGCAGCAGTGCATTGGAAATGGCGCGGCAGGCCTCCGTATTGGCGTTGCCGCGCAGGGAGCGCTCCAGGTCGCGGATCACGCCGCTGGCCTGGCTGGCATCGCCCTTGCGCACCAGCGCACGCACCAGGTTCACATGGTCCTCGGGATCGCGGAATTCCGAATAACGGGCTTTGGCCACGACCTGCTTGAAAGCCTTTTCGGCCCCGCTGATGTCGCCTGACTCGAACGCCACTTCGCCGAGGTGGCGCAGCCGCTGGACCAGATGGGGCGACAGGGCCACCGCGTCCTCCAGCACCTTTTTGGCCTGCACGTTCTGGCCCATGGCTGCGTAAGTTCGGGCCAGCAAGTCGTAGGCCGCCATCAGCTGCGGATTCATTTCCAGCAGGCGCTCCAGCGTATCGCGCGCCTCGTCGTGGCGCTGCTGGGCGAACTGGCAGCGGGCCAGTCCCAGCTGGGCCCAGCCCGAATGGCGCGTGACCACGACGCCCTGGTACACAAGTTCGGCGTCGGACAGCTCGCCCAATTCGACCAGCAGCTCGGCGCGCAGGCGGGCGAAGTCCGTGGCATAGCGGGCGTGGGTGATTTCGGCTTCGCGGCAGGCTTTCACGGCTTCGCGCAGCTGGCCATGTGCGATCTGCTGATAGATGGGCAGGAAGAGGGCGCGGCGGTCCACGGCGCGGGTGATACGCTGCAGCAGCGTGTCCACCGTAAAGGGTTTCAGCACATAGTCAGACGGCGTCAGTTCGGCGGCGCCAATCACCTTGCTGTGCACGCCCTCGGACGTGAGCATGATGAAAATGGCCGAGCGGTCGATCAGCTTGTGGTGGCGCAGGTCTTCCAGCAGCTGCTGGCCATCCTGGCCGCTATCCTCGCTGCCATTGCCCAGGTCATATTCGCACAGGATGATGTCGAAACGCTTGTTGCTCAACTGGCGGATGGCCGTGCCGGCACTCACTGCATACTCGATGCGCGTGATCGAGGACTGGCTGAGCATATTGTGCAGATTGCCCCGCATCGCCGGATTCGGGTCGACAATGAGAACGGACAGGTCGCTGGTCAATGGCATCGTGCTTACTCCGCGCTCGAGATGGCGCTTGCTTGGTTGGACTTGGTACGCAATGAGATGTACTGGGATGACAGCCCGGCCAGCATGGCGTGCTGGGGATCGGCCTTGCGCAGGCGCACCAGCAGGCCGGCGCACTGCTCGGCCAGCGGGCCATCCCAGCCGCTGTCTGCCATCAGGCGCAGCATGGCGGAGGCGAGGGCGGACATCAGCCCCGGATTCTCGGGACGCCGCTTCACGGCCGCCTTCAGCACCTGCACGGCGCCGCGCTGGTCGCCCTGGCCGCTGCGCAGGGCGGCCTGCTTGACCAGGTCATCGAGATAGCGCTCAACGCTGTCGCCCTCATTGTGGGCCAGGTCGCTGCGGCCGGCTTTTTCGTACAGGGCCTGGGCGTCGGCGTGGGTGATGCCGCTGGCCGAATCCTCGGTCATCGCATCGAGCATCTGCATGGCTTGCTGATCCAGCCCATTTTCGAGGCAGCTCTTCACCAGGTTCAGCTTCATGCCGCGCGACAGGCTGGCGCAAGCCTCCAGCGCCTTGGCCGCATTCGCCAGTTCAGCGGCTGCCGCTTCGCCGTTGCCGTTCAGTGACTGGATCAGCGCGGCCGAGTAGGCGCGGCAGGCATCGGTGCCGGGACCGCTGCGGGACGAGCGCTCCAGATCGCGCAGCACACCGGCTGCACCGGCTGCGTCGCCTTTGCTGACGAGGGCGCGCACCAGGTTCAGGTGATCTTCGGGATCGCGGAATTCCGAGTACTTGGCCTTGGCGACCACCTGCCTGAAAGTTTTCTCGGCCGCTGCAATGTCGCCGGTATCGAAAGCCACCTGGCCGAGGTGGCGCAGGCGGCGCACCATGTGGGGCGAGATCGACACGGCCGCTTCCAGTGCCTTGCGCGTTTCGTCCGGCTGGCCCATGGCCTCGTGGGTGCGCGCCATCAGGTCGTAGGCGGCCATGAATTTCGGATTTTCGTCCAGCAGCGACTGCAGGGTTTCCAGCGTGGCCGTGTAATCGCCGTCCGCGAACTGGCAACGCGCCAGGCCAAGCTGAGCCCAGCCAAGGGAGCGCGACTCCAGCAGGCCGGCGTACACACGCGCGCGCCTCAAGTGTCCGCCCGAGTGCGAACCAGGCTTCGGCGCGTAGGCGGGCGCACTCCGTCGCATAGCGCGCATGGCCGGCTTCGGCGCGCTCGCTGGCTTGCACGGCCTCTGGCAGGCGTCCCTGTTCCAGCATTTGGTGCACCGGGAGGAGGGCGTTGCGGCGGTCCACGGCGCGGGCGATACGCTGGGACAGCACGTCCACCGTGAAGGGTTTCAGGATGTAATCCGTGGGTGTGAGCTCGGCGGCGCTGACCACCTTGCCGTACATACCCTCTGTGGTCAGCATGATGAACATGGCCGACTGCGGGATGACTTTGTGGTGGCGCAGATCTTCCAGCAGCTGCTGGCCATCCTGGCCGCCGTCATCCGAGCCCAGGTCGTATTCGCACAGGATCAGGTCGAAGTTGCGCTTATCCAGGTTGCGGATCGCCGTGCCGGCGCTGACGGCATGCTCGATCTGGCCCACATCCAGCTGCGAAAGCATATTATGCAGGCCCGCGCGCATATGCGGGTTCGGATCGATGATCAGAACCGACAGGTTGTTATAGGCTTGCATTGTGGTCGCGCGAGGCTGTCATAGGGAAGGAGCATACTCCAAGCCCACCCCGAAATCGGCGATTTAGCACGTTTTGGCTGAAAATGTTGCTCCAATGCCATTGTAGGCGGATCCGGCATTCGGGGTCAGCTCTGTCATTCGGACACGCAGCGCCGATGTTTGAGCCAGCTCAATACGGGAAATAGGCCGTTTTTGCGTATTGAGGTAGCTCAAAAGCTAGCGCTAGCTGTCCAAATGACAGAGCTGACCCCGAATTGTGGGGTGGGAAGAGGGGGCTGAAACCGGTATAATGTCGGCAAAGGAAATTCCGCAAGACCATTCAGCTCGTGCCCAGTATTCTTTTAATCCGCAGCCAAGCTGCATCTACTGCCTCCCAACCATGTTGATTTTGCCGGGTTCAAACGCCCTGTCCGCATTCCGTAGCCAACGTCTTTTAACCCAACTGCAAGCCGTTCTGCCGTCGATCAGCTCTGTGCAAGCGCGCTATATCCACTTTGTGGACTCCGCTTCCGAGCTTTCCGCCGACGACAAGAACCGCCTCAACGGCCTGCTGACCTATGGCGAACCGGCGCTGCCGGAGCACGCCGAGGGCGTGGTCGAGGAATTCTTCGTGATTCCGCGTTTCGGCACCATTTCGCCGTGGGCGTCGAAAGCCACGGACATCGTCCACAACTGCGGCATGGCCCACATCCACCGCGTTGAGCGCGGCGTGGCCTATCGCGTGAACCTGAAGGGCGGCATCCTGGGCACCGGCCTGGGCGCGGCCAAGAAGCTGGCGCCGGAAGAGGCGCAAGCCGTGGCGGCCCTGCTGCACGACCGCATGACCGAATCCGTGCTGCGCCACCCGGACCAGGCGGCAGGCCTGTTCAGCAGCCTGGAAGGGAAGGCCCTGGAATTCATCGATGTGCTGGGCGCCGGCCGCCATGCGCTGGAAAAGGCGAATACGGACCTCGGCCTGGCAATGTCCGACGATGAAATCGACTACCTGCTGAACGCTTTCACCACCGCACAGCGCAATCCGACCGACGTGGAACTGATGATGTTCGCCCAGGCGAACTCGGAGCACTGCCGCCACAAGATCTTCAACGCCGATTGGACCATCGATGGCAGCGCGCAAGACCGTTCGCTGTTCAAGATGATCAAGAACACGCACGAGAAGAACCCGCGTGGCACCGTGGTCGCCTATTCGGACAACTCCTCCATCATTGAAGGCGCCGAAGTCACCCGCTTCTACCCGCGCGGCGACAGCCACGAATACGCACCGTCCACGGAATTGGTGCACACCCTGATGAAGGTGGAGACCCACAATCACCCGACCGCGATTTCCCCATTCCCTGGCGCCTCCACCGGCGCGGGCGGCGAGATCCGCGACGAGGGCGCGACTGGCCGCGGCGCCAAGCCGAAGGCGGGCCTGACCGGCTTCACCGTGTCCAACCTGATGATCCCGGGCGCCGTGCAGCCTTGGGAAAACGCGGCCAATGTGACCGCACCTGCGGGCAAGCGCGATGAATCCCAGGTTTACGGCAAGCCGGAGCGCATCGCTTCGCCGCTGCAGATCATGATCGACGGCCCGCTGGGTGGCGCCGCTTTCTCGAACGAATTCGGGCGTCCGGTCCTGGGCGGCTACTTCCGTACCTACGAACAGAATATCGGCCAGCAGTTCGCCGGCGCCATCGACACCGTCTTCGGCTATCACAAGCCGATCATGATCGCGGGCGGCATCGGCAGTATCTCGGCATCGCACACCCACAAGAACGACATCCCCGTCGGCAGCCTGCTGATCCAGCTGGGCGGCCCGGGCATGCGCATCGGCATGGGCGGTTCGGCCGCTTCCTCGATGGCGACCGGTACCAACACCGCGGACCTGGACTTCGACTCCGTCCAGCGCGGCAATCCGGAAATGGAACGCCGTGCCCAGGAAGTGATCAACGGCTGCTGGCAGATGGGCGACGCCAACCCGATCATCTCGATCCACGACGTGGGTGCGGGCGGCCTGTCCAACGCTTTCCCTGAAATCACCAACGACGCCAAGCGCGGCGCAATCTTCGACCTGCGCAAGGTGCCGCTGGAGGAATCCGGCCTGGCGCCGAAGGAAATCTGGTCCAACGAATCGCAGGAACGCTATGTGCTGGCGATTGCGCCGGCCGATCTGCCGAAGTTCCAGGCCCTGTGCGAGCGCGAGCGCTGCCCGTTCGCCGTGGTTGGCGTCGCGACCGAAGAGCGCCAGCTGAAGGTGATCGACCAGGAAATGGGCAACAACCCCGTCGATATGCCGATGGAAGTCCTGCTGGGCAAGCCGCCGAAGATGCACCGCGACGTGAAGCATGTACAGAACGAGCTGCCGGCGCTGGACCTGACCGGCATCCAGCTGGAAGAGGCGGCGCGCCGCGTGCTGCTGCTGCCGACCGTGGCCGACAAGAGCTTCCTGATCACCATCGGCGACCGTACCGTGGGCGGCATGTCCGTGCGCGACCAGATGGTTGGTCCGTGGCAGGTGCCGGTTGCCGACTGCGCTGTCACCGCAATGAGCTATGAAGGCTATGTGGGCGAGGCGATGGCCATGGGCGAGCGCTCCCCACTGGCCGTGATCGATGCGCCGGCTTCCGGCCGCATGGCCGTGGGCGAAACCGTCACCAACCTCGCTGCCGCGCCGATCGCAGATCTCGGACATCAAGCTGTCCGCCAATTGGATGGCCGCCTGCGGCCAGCCGGGCCAGGATGCCGCGCTGTTCGACACCGTGAAGGCCGTGGGCATGGACCTGTGCCCGGCCCTGGGTCTTTCCATCCCGGTCGGCAAGGATTCCCTGTCCATGCGCACCACCTGGAAGGACGAGGGCGCGGACAAGGCCGTG
Organism: Pseudoduganella sp. UC29_106; assembly: GCF_044055365.1. Classification (NCBI taxonomy): domain Bacteria; kingdom Pseudomonadati; phylum Pseudomonadota; class Betaproteobacteria; order Burkholderiales; family Oxalobacteraceae; genus Pseudoduganella; species Pseudoduganella sp. UC29_106. Next base: position 3,155,733 of record NZ_CP171977.1, read on the forward strand.
ATCTCGCCGGTTTCCCTGATCGTTTCCGGCTTCGCACCCGTGTACGACGTGCGCAAGTCCCTGACCCCGCAAATCCGCACCGACCTGGGCGAAACCGCCCTGATCGTGATTGACCTGGGCCGCGGCAAGAACCGCATGGGCGCTTCCGCGCTGTCGCAGGTGATGGGCCAGCTGGGCAACGATGCGCCGGACGTGGACGCGCCGGAAGACCTGAAAGCCTTCTTCACCGCCATCCAGCAGCTGAACAAGGATGGCAAGATCCTGGCCTACCACGACCGTTCCGACGGTGGCCTGTACACCACCCTGGTGGAAATGGCCTTCGCCGGCCGCGCCGGCCTGTCCGTGAACCTGGACATGCTGACGCTGGAATCCGAGCACGCGATGGACCAGGGCGACGCCAAGAACTGGGCCGGCCAGATCGCCGAGCGCCGCAACGACTTCACGCTGCGCGCGCTGTTCAACGAGGAACTGGGCGCCGTGATCCAGGTGCGCGCGGACGAGAAGTCGGCCGTGATGGATGTGCTGCGTTCCTTCAACCTGGGCGCCTGCAGCCACATCATCGGCAAGCCGAACGACCGCGGGGTGGTCGAATTCACCCGCGACGCAAAGACCATCTACAGCCAGCAGCGTTCCGCGCTGCACCGCCTGTGGAGCGAAACCAGCTGGCGTATTTCCCGCGTCCGCGAAAATCCTGCCACCGCCGATGCGGAATTCGACCGCCTGTTGGACGAAGCCGATCCTGGCATGCAGCCGAAGATCACTTTCGACCTGGCCGAAAACGTGGCCGCGCCGTTCCTGGCGTCCGGCGCACGTCCGCGTGTCGCCATCCTGCGCGAGCAGGGCGTGAATTCGCATATCGAAACGGCGTGGGTGATGCACCAGGCAGGCTTCGCCGCCATCGACGTGCACATGAGCGACCTGATATCCGGCCGCGTGAAGCTGGATGACTTCCAGGGCGTGATTGCCGTGGGCGGCTTCTCCTACGGCGACGTGCTGGGCGCGGGCGAAGGCTGGGCCAAGTCCATCCTGTTCAACCCGGAGATGTCGGAGCAGTTTGCGCGCTTCTTCCAGCGCAAGGATACTTTCGGTCTCGGCGTCTGCAACGGTTGCCAGATGATGGCCAACCTGAAGCCGCTGATCCCGGGTGCACACGCCTGGCCGAAGTTCACGACCAACAAGTCGGAGAAATTCGAGGCGCGCTTCTCGATGGTGGAAGTGCTGGATTCGCCGTCCATCTTCTTCCAGGGCATGGCCGGCACCCAGACGCCGATCGCCATCGCCCACGGCGAAGGCTATGCGGACTTCAGCCAGACCGGCAAGATCGGCGAGGCCATCGCTGCGATGCGCTTCGTGGACAACCGCGGCGCCGCCACCGAAGCCTACCCGTTCAACCCGAACGGCTCGCCGGGCGGCCTGACCTCGGTCACCACGCCGGACGGCCGTTTCACCGTGATGATGCCGCACGCCGAGCGTGTCTTCCGCACCGTGCAGAACTCCTGGCATCCCGATGGCTGGGGCGAGGAATCGCCGTGGATGCGTATGTTCCGCAACGCGCGCAAGTTCATCGGCTGATGGTCTCGGCTATCGGCTGGCCTATCATCAGCCGGTGGCCATCGGGCGTGCGCAATCCGAATTCGCGGATGGCGCATGGCTCGTTGCTCAGGTCCTTGAAGATTTCGGCGCGTGCATCGATCGCGCGCCGGTAGTATTCGTCGATCTTGTCGACCACCAGATAGGCGAAGTAGGCGTGGTCGCCCAGATCGGACGGCGGCATGGCTGCGGGGCGCGAGGCCGCCATAATGGTGCAATTGCCATTAACGAAGATGCGCCAGTCCGGCTCACCCATTTCATGGACTTCGAAACCGAGGACGCTGCGGTAGAACGCGGCGCATCGCGTGAGGTCCGGCACAGCAATCACGAACATGGATTGCGTAATCATCCTGCCTCCCTATAGATGCCTGGCAGCCTCCCGATAACTGAGCGGGGCGAGGCGGGCCCTGTGCTCGTTCAGGAATTCCTGCACCGTGGCGGGGGCGTGGCGTGCGTAATCGCGCAGCGCCCAGCCGATCGCCTTCTGGATGAAGAATTCCTTCTCATGGCTTAAGGCTAGCGCATAACGGAACAGGCGTGGCGCATCAACGGCATCGCGCCAGCCGAGCTGGTGGAGCAGGGCGATGCGCCGAACCCAAAAGTCGCTGTCGGCCAGCGCCTGGTCCATCCCTACGTGCGTGCCACGCAGCACATCGCCGACAATGGCGGCGACGCCGTCCACCGTATCCCACCATGACTTTTGCCGCGCCAGGGCGACCAGGGACGGCAACTCGGCGGCTTGCAGCGTTTTCCAGCGGGCCGCCAGCAGGTCGAGGGCGGCGTATTGGTATTCGCGCTGGGGCTGCAGCCAGAGTGCTTCGGCCAGCGCCAGCAGCTCATTCGCGTCGGCGCCACGCAGCGGGGCCAGGACGGGCTTCAGGGCGGCGCGGCGCTGGGGAGTGGGGATGCCAAGAAAGTCGAACTGGCCGCGCATATAGGCGCGCATCGCGACAGCGCGCTCGCTATCGGCGTGCGGTGCGAGGGCTGCAATGACTTCGGCGAGAGTGTCGTTTCGCATGCAGAACCAGAGGCGTAAATCTAGTGTCTGCCACGATGTGGCAGACACTTGCTCTTGCCGTGGGGGTGAAAAAAAAGCGCTCCGAAGAGCGCCTTTCTGGGGAATTACTGAATCTTAGCCTTCTTGAACAGCTCATCGCGGTAAGCGGCAACTTTACGCTGCGTCAGCGCTTCAGCAACCTGGCCCTTGACTTCTTCCAGCGCCGGCAGCTTGACCGGACGAGTGCCGTCCAGCTTGATCACGTGCCAGCCGAACTGGGACTGCACCGGCTTGTCGGTGTACTGGCCATCCTTCAGGGCGACCATGGCGTCGGAGAAAGGCTTCACGTAGTTGCCCGGGCTGGCCCAGTCCAGATCGCCGCCGTTGTTGGCGGAGCTGTCCTTGGACACCTTGGCCAGTTCTTCGAACTTGCCGCCGGCTTTCAGCTTGGCGATGATGTCCTGGGCTTCCTTCTCGGTGCCGACCAGGATGTGGCGTGCGTGGTATTCCTTCTCGCCGCGGGAAGCCTTGTGCTCGTCGTAGGCAGCCTTGATTTCAGCATCGGTCACCGGATGCTTCTTCACGTAGTCCTGCAGCATCGCGTTGATGATGATGGTCTGGCGCGCGTTTTCCAGCGCAGCCTTGACTTCCGGCTTGGCGGCGAAGCCTTGCTTGTCGGCTTCCTGGATCAGCACTTCACGGCCGATCAGGTCCTTCTTGATCATTTCGCGCAGCTGGGGCGAATCCTGCTGGCCGCCCTGGGCTACGACTTGCTTGACCATCGCGTCCACGCGGGCAGCCGGAATCGGCTTGCCGTTTACGGTGGCAACGTTTTGTGCGAATGCTGGTGCGGCGACCATGGCGGTCAATGCTAACAGCAGGCGGGCTGGCTTCAACATATTGTTTATTCCTAATATATGAAATGCAAAACCGGCGCCTCAGGGGCGCCGGATGGACCGGGTCAGCGGATTACTGAACCTTGGCTTTCTTTACCAGTTCTTCCTGGTACGCTTGCAGCTTCTTCTGGATCAGCGCGTCGGTGATTTGCGGCTTGGCTTCATCCAGGGTCGGCAGCTTCACAGGACGGATGTCGTCCACTTTGATCACGTGGAAACCGTTCGGGGTTTGCAGTGGCTTCTCGGTGATCTGGCCTTTCTGCAGGCCGACGAAGGCGTCAGCGAACAGTTTCGGGAAATTGGAAGGGGTGCCCCAGTCCAAGTCGCCGCCGTTGGCCGCGGAACCGGCATCCTTGGAGGTCTTGGCCAGGTCTTCGAACTTGGCGCCGCCCTTCAGCTTGGCGATCACGTCATTGGCCTGGGCTTCGGTTTCGGTCAGGATGTGGCGCACGTGGTATTCCTTGTCGCCGGTGGCAGCCACCACGCGGTCGTACTCGGCCTTGACTTCAGCATCCGCTACCGGGTGCTTTTTCACATAGTCGGCAACCAGGGCGTTCAGGATAATGGCCTGACGGGCGTTTTCCAGCGCCTGCTTCACCTGCGGGTCGTTACCGAACTTCTGTTTTTCCGCTTCCTGCATCATTACTTCACGGCCGATCAGGTCCTTCTTGATTGCATCACGCAGCTGCGGGCTGTCTTGTTGTTGGCCCTGAGCCACCAGCTGCTTGACGATGGCGTCAACACGAGAGGTCGGAATGGCTTTGCCGTTGACCACAGCAACGTTCTGAGCAAAGACAGGTGCAGACGCAACGGCGATGAGTGCGAGCAGCAAATGGGCTGGCTTGAAAGTCATTGATTTAATTCCTAAGGGAAAGTTACTCGAAAAACGCGGGGAGTTGGGGCTGGATCGCCGAGATGTCTCTACTATTCAATTTGTGATCAGTCTTCTTGATTACTTAACCCAAAACTCCGCGCATATCATACTTCGGACGGTGCCAGTGCGGTAATGGCCAATGCATGAATTTCTTTATGCATCATATCGTGCACGGAATCATACACCAGACGATGGCGTGTGACGAGTTTATGACCCTGGAATTTATCGGAGACGATACGGACCCGGTAATGCCCGCCGCCGGAGGCTGCCCCGGCATGCCCCGCATGCATGGCGGATTCGTCTTCAATGGTGATGTCAGCGGGGCCCAGAGCGGCTTCCAGGCGTTCGCGGATCTTGGCCAGGCGCGGATCGCTCATGCTTCGTCCTTGATATGTTTCGAAAGGTAAAAAGCCTGGGCAATAAAGAACAACAGCATCAAACCGGTAACCCCGAATACCTTGAAATTGACCCAGGCGCCGTTATCGGCCTTGAATAGCACGAAGGCGACAAACAGATTCACAAAACCCAGCACGAGCCAGAAAGTAATCCAGGCGAAATGCAGGCGAATCCAGACCTGCTCCGGCAGACTGACCTGTTTTTCCATCGCTGCCTTGATCAGGTTCTTGTCAAAGAAGCGGTAGGCCACCAGCATGGCGGTGGCAAAACTCCAGTAGATAATCGTGGGTTTCCATTTGATGAAGTCTTCATCGTGGAAATAAATGGTAAGGCCGCCGAAAAACACGAAGACCACCATGGATACCCACAGCGCACCGTCCACCTTGCGGCCGCGCACCAGCAGATAGCCGATCTGCAGCATGGTGGCGACAATGCCGACAATGGTGGCGACAATGATCGGCGCCTGCGAAGCCGTGACGGCGCCGCCCGAAATGATCGCGCTCAGGTGGTTATTGATCAATTCCTGGGCCGCTTGTTCGTGGGCCCCGGCGTACTTATAGCTGCCGAAAAAGACCAGCAGCGGAAAAATATCAAACAGAAATTTCATTTGTTCTCAGGCGTCGGTTCAAACTCCAGCGAAGCCGAATTAATGCAAAAGCGCAATCCGGTCGGTGGCGGGCCATCGGGGAAGACGTGGCCCAGGTGGGCGTCGCATACTCCACAGATGACTTCGGTGCGCAGCATACCATGCGAACGGTCGACCTTCTCGATTACCTTGTCCGGATCGAGTGCCGCGAAGTAGCTGGGCCAGCCGCAGCCGGAGTCGAATTTGGTGTCAGAGGCGAACAGCGCGGTACCGCAGCAGACGCAGCGGTAGATGCCGTGTTCGTGGTGGTCCCAGTATTTGCCCGTGAAAGCGCGCTCGGTGGCCGCGTGGCGGGTCACCTGGTATTGCATTGAGTCAAGTTGGGCACGCCATTCGGCGTCGGATTTGATCAGTTTGTCGGTCATTTGGTTCTTTCAGGAGGAGCAGCTGACTTCCAGATGGCTGGCCCAGTCCGGAGGCAAGGCTGCATAGTGTTCGTTCTCTGGCTGTTCGTCGAACGGGTGCTCCAAAACTGACAAAAGGCGCTCAACTTCCGAGAAGTCTTTATTTTGCGCCTTTTCGATAGCGACTTGAGCTAAATAGTTTCGCAGGACGTATTTGGGGTTGACCCCATCCATTGCAAGCTTGCGCTCGGCATCGACACTGGCTTCGGCCTGCAGGCGCTCGCGGTACTGGTTGGCCCAGGTGTCGAAGGCGCCGCGGTCGATGAACAGGTCGCGCAGGGGCTCGTCGCCTGCCGTCGAGTCGGATTGCAGGCCGCTCAGGCGGCGGAAGAACAGGGTGAAATCGATATGGTTGTGCTGCATGATGGCAAACAGGCCATCCAGCAGTTCGCGGTCGCCGTCGTGGAAAGCCTTCAGGCCGAGCTTGGCGTGCAGGAGCTTGTCGATTTCGATGGCGAATTCCGGCTGGTACACGTCCAGCGCCTTCTGCGCCAGTTCCACTTCTCCGATCAGGGGCAGCAGGGCCTGCGCCAGCGCGTAGCAGTTCCAATGGCCGATCTGCGGCTGGTTGGCGTAGGAGTAGCGGCCCTGTTCGTCCGTATGGTTGCAGATATGCTGGGCATCGAAGGCTTCCATGAAGCCGAAGGGGCCATAGTCCAGGGTCTGGCCGAGGATGGACATTTGTCGGTGTTCATCACGCCGTGCATGAAGCCGACCGCCTGCCATTGCGCGATCAGGCGCGCGGTGCGGCGCGCGACTTCTTCCAGGAAGGCCGCGTAGCGGTTGGGCGCGTCCATCAGTTCGGATAGAAGCGCTCGATGACATAATCGGCCAGCTGTTTCAGTTCCTCCGGCTTGTTGCGGTAGAACCAGTGCTCGAAGGAGCCAAAGCGCACAAAGGTAAGGCGCCATGCGGATCACCACCGCGGCCGATTCGATCGATTCACGCACGATGCCCTGGTCCGAACCCACGACCGACAGTGCGCGCGTGGTCGGAATGCCCAGCGCATGCATGGCTTCCGAACACAGGAACTCGCGGATCGAGGAACGCAGCACGGCGCGGCCGTCGCCCATGCGCGAATAGGGCGTCAGGCCGGAACCTTTCAGCTGCAGCTCGATCGGACCTTCGGCCGTGGCGACGTCGCCCAGCAGGATGGCGCGGCCGTCGCCAAGCTGGCCAGCCCAGACGCCGAACTGGTGTCCGGAGTACACGGCGGACAGCGGCTTCGACCGGTCCGGCACCGGTTGCCGATCAAGGTGGCGACTGTGTCTTCATCGCGCATAGCCTGGGCGTCCAGCCCCACCAGCGTAGCGGCCTTCGGGCTGACGGCGACCAGGTACGGCGCAGGCAGCGGCGTGGGCATCAGCCGCGTGTAAAAGGCGGGCGGCAGGCTCGCGAAGGAATTGTCAAAGGGGAGGGCGGCGGCAGTAATGGCATTTCCAATCATCAAACGAACAGGCGCATTTTAGCGCAGCGCGCCGCATTGCATGTTTTGCTGCGGTGCGCCATTGAAATCCGTTGACGCTGGGATGGCCACAGCCACATGCTTGTCAAAAACTAAAGGGAGACTGTTATGCAGGCATATCCGAAGAGTCCGCTGATGGGCCAGATGATGGACCAGCCGCTGCTCATTTCCAGCATTATTGAGTTTGCCGCCCGCCATTACGGCGCGACGGAAATCGTTTCCCGCCGCGTGGAGGGTGATGTACACCGCTATACCTGGCGGGATTGCCTTGCCCGCACCCGGCAACTGGCCAATGCGCTGGCGTCCCTTGGGGTGAGCATGGGTGACCGCCTCGCCACCCTGGCCTGGAATGGCTACCGGCACCTGGAGGCGTACTATGCCGTGTCCGGCTGGGCGCCGTGCTGCACACGATTAATCCGCGCCTGCATCCGGAACAGATTGCCTACATCGTCAACCACGCGGAAGACCAGTTCCTGCTGTTCGACCTGACCTTCCTGCCTCTGGTGGAAGCCATTGCCCCGCATTGCAAGGGCGTGCGCGGCTGGGTGCTGATGGCGGACGAAGACCGCCTGCCGGCCGAAACGAAGATTCCCAATCTGATGAGTTATGAGTCGCTCCTGGCAGGCCAGCCTTCAATCTCCGAATGGCCGCTGTTCGACGAGAATTCCGCCGCCACCCTGTGCTACACCTCGGGTACCACCGGCCATCCCAAGGGCGCGCTGTATTCGCACCGTTCGACCGTGCTGCACGCCTACGGCTCGGCGATGCCGAATGCGCTGGACGTAGGCGCCCGCGATACCGTGCTGCCTGTGGTGCCGATGTTCCATGTGAATGCCTGGGGCCTGCCATACTCGGTGCCGCTGAGCGGGGCCAAGCTGGTTTTCCCTGGCGCGGCGCTGGATGGCAAGTCGCTTTATGAGCTGTTCGAAGCGGAAGGCGTGACCTTTTCGGCCGGCGTGCCTACTGTCTGGCTCGGCCTGATCAACTATGCGCAGCTGAACAAGCTGAAGTTCTCGACCTTCCGCCGCACCGTGATTGGCGGCGCGGCCTGCCCGCCAGCCATGATGGATACGCTGATCGACGAATTCGGCGTGGACGTCGTGCACGCCTGGGGCATGACGGAGATGTCGCCGCTGGGAACGACTTGCGGCTTGCTGGCACGGCACACGAAGTTGCCGCTGGAGGAGCAGCGCAAGGTCTTGCGCAAGCAGGGGCACGCTATCTATGGCGTGGACATGCGCATCGTCAGCGATGAAGGCGAGGAGCTGCCCTGGGACGGCAAGACTTTCGGCCACCTGCAGGTGCGCGGCCCCTGGATCATTTCCTCCTACTTCAAGCAGGAAGGCGGTGACGTGCTGGACCGCGGCTGGTTCCCGACCGGAGACGTGGCCACCATCGACGCAGACGGCTTCATGCAAATTACCGACCGCAGCAAGGACGTGATCAAGTCCGGCGGCGAGTGGATCGGCACCATCGACCTGGAAAACATCGCGGTCGCGCACCCGGCGGTGATGCAGGCAGCCTGTATCGGCATCCGCCATCCAAAGTGGGACGAGCGTCCGTTGCTAGTGGTCGTGTGCCGGCCCGGCATGTCCGTCAGCCGGGAGGAGCTGCTTGGCTTCTTTGAAGGGAAGATTGCGAAGTGGTGGATGCCGGACGACGTGGTCTTCGTCGAGGCGCTGCCGGTAGGCGGCACCGGCAAGATCCAGAAGAACAAGCTGCGCGAGCAGTTCAAGGACTACAAACTGCCGACAGCCGGATAAAAAAACGGCCGCATCGCTGCGGCCGCAAGGCTGATTACTTAGTGACCCTGACGGTGGCATAGGCCCCGTTATTCGACGCATCACGGACCAACGCATAGATCATGTGGGAGCCGGCCGCGATATTGGTCGTATCCCAGGCGTAAGACATGGAACTGCCGGAACCGGTGGCGCGCAATGCGCCGTCAACATACAGCTGAATTTTAATGCCGGCCGGGCCCATATTGTCGGATGCCTCAACCTTTACGTTGACCAGACCGCTGACCTGGCCGCCGACCGGGTTGGTGATCTTGACCACTGGCACGATTGTATCGTTTACCGGGGCTGGCGCCGGGGCAGGTGTTGCGTTTGCCACATTCACCGACACTGGCGTGGACGAAGCCACGTTGCCGGCAGCGTCGTACGCCACGGCGGTCAGCGACACCAGCCCATTTGCAACGCCCTTGGTATCCCAGGAGAAGGAATACGGTGCCGCGGTGTCGGTCGCGACCACGGTGCTGTTCACTTTCAGCTCCACGCGGGCCACGCCCACGTTGTCGGCGGCGTTCACGTTGACCGTGGCGGTGCCGGAAACCGTGCTGCTGGCGGCCGGGGAAGCGATTGCTACGGTCGGCGCGGTCGTGTCCACTGGCGTGCTTGCGGCAATCGCGGCGTTCACGGCAGCGGCGGCATTCACACGGCCGTAGCCGAAGTAGATGTCACGGCCGGGCGAGCCCAGGTCGGTGGCGGTCGAGAAGAGCAGGCTTTCGATCTTGTTCGCGTCCAGAGACGGATTGGCGGACATCATCAGCGCGGCAACGCCTGCAGCCACGGGGCTCGCGAAGGAAGTGCCGTTCCAGCCGCCGTAAGAGCCGCCGTTGACGGTCGAATAGATCCCAGAACCCGGTGCGGACAGGGAAACGAAGCTGCCATAGCTGGAGAAGCTGGAGCGGTTGTCGGCGCTGTCGGTCGCGGACACGGCGATCATCGTCGTGGTCGGCGTGAAACCTTCGTCGCGGTTGGAGTTGCCAGCCGAGACGAATAACAGGCCGCCCTTGCTGCGCAGGTATTGCGCGGCGCTCTGCACGGCGGCGCTGGTCGGCACGCTGGCGTAGCTGATATTGGCTACGCGCGCCCCGTGGTCGGCTGCATAAGTCACGGCGCTGGCCATGGTCGAGAAGTAGGCATAGCAGCTGCCGGTGGCAGCGTCCTTGTACGCGATACGCAGCGGCATGATCCTGGCCTGTCCGGCCACGCCCGCCACGCCGGCGCCATTGTTCATGGCGGCAGCAGCGGTGCCGGCGACGGCGGTGCCATGGCCGCAGACGTCGCTGGTGTCCGCATTATTGTTGTAGACGTTCCAGCCCGGTACCAGGCGCGAAGCCAGGTCGGGGTGGGTCGGGTCCACGCCGCTATCCAGGATGGCGATGGTGACGCCAGCGCCCTGGGCCTTGTCCCACGCGAGGTTGGCGCCGATCTTGGCGAGGTGCCATTCGCTGCCGTAGTAGGGGTCGTTCGGCACAGCGGTCAGCAAGACCTTGCGGTCCAGTTCCACGGCCTTGAAGTCAGGATTCTTGCGCAGGGCGGCCAGCACGGCTTTTTCATTGCCGGAAGCGATGTCCACGATGTTGATATTGCTCTGGCCCATCTTGCGGCGCTTGCCGCCATGCGGACGGATAGCGTTATCGAAATTGGCCGAGGTCACACCCTCGCGAGGGATGACCAGGATGCGGCCGCGGGCGAATTCGCCGTCGGCCAGGTCTTCGTCAGCGGCGCCATGCTTGGCGTGCGCTGCCGGCGCCATCGCGCTCAGGGCAGCGGCGACAGCGAAAAAGGATGCGGTGATGAGGGTGTTGCGGGGCAGGGAGATTGCAGATTGCTTGGTCATTGAGTCTTTCAACGCGGTGATGAGATAACTCAAGTGATCTTAATGGAGCACTTTTTGAGGAGTAATCAAAATTTCTTTTGAACAGAAAATATGTGGCTTATTATCCTGGACGTTTTGCAACTTTATTGCTGAGTTAAAAAATGAACTGAACACATAAACCATCTGTTGCCATTTTTTACTACATTGTTTCTTGTGCATCGCTTAGTTCTCAATATTAATTTAACTGGCTCTATGGCATGCCTATGTCATTGATTTAAAACCCATAATGTCGAATTTTCTTACAACTGCTGACTGCGCATGCAAAAGGATAGCTGTAACTAATTGATTACACGTTGATTAGAGGTTTAGGCATATTTTATGCATTATATTTTTGCAGACAAAAAATGGGGATGTCATGAAGACATTTAAAAGGAAGCTGGGAACTATCGCTGGAGCAATAGGAATGCTGTTCAGCATGAGCGCGCATGCAGATCTGGCATTGGACCTGACAAGTGCGGGCGCGTCGGGCACGCTCGGTACCGCTTTTTATAAGCAAGTGCCCGCGCAACCAACCGGCAGTGGGGTGATAAAGTCATTCGTGCGTGTGCGCGACGCGAGTGCGACGGTCGTGCAAGGCTATAACACCACGGTTTCGGGCACCTATAATAACGACGGCACCGATACCTATAACCATGAAATTACGGTCGGGCAAGTCGGCCTGATCGACACCACTCCCGGGGTTCCGGGTGGCGAAGTGATGCGGTTCCTGCTTGACATCAACCAGACCGGAGCCAATCCCAAGCTGAGCCTGGATGAATTGCAAATCTACATTTCGACTAACCCGAATCAGTCGCTCACGCCGACTATGAATCAAGGTACGCTGCTCAACCCGCTCAACAGCTTCCTTGTGTACCAGATGGATTCTGGCAGCCAGAATAATCGGGTCGATCTTGACTTCTCACTTAATAGCGGCAGCGGTAGCGGCGATATGACGGTAGACATCCCCGTTGCGTTACTGAATGCCGCGTTTACTGCAGGCGGCATGTTGTTCGATACCCTTGCCGAAAGGAATGGCGCGTATATTTACCTTTACTCACGCTTTGGTCAAGTATGGCCGAATAACGACGGCTATGAAGAATGGACCTACCTGAAAGGTGGTCCGCTGGACAATCCTTGCGTTCCGTCCCCGGGCAACCCCTGCGGCACGCCACCGCTGGAAACGCCCGAGCCAGGAACTCTCGCGCTGCTGGGAGCCGGCCTGTTCGGCCTGGCCTACAGGCGCCGGCATTTGTTCTGACCGCAGGTCAATAAAAAACCGGCAGCCTTGGCTGCCGGTTTTTTTATTGCTTGAAGCTTACCTGCTCGACACGTTCACCGTAGTGGTGGAAGTGTTGCCAGCAGGATCTTTCGCAACTGCCTGGATCGAGTGGCCTCCGCTGCCGGACTTCTTCGTATTCCAGCTGTACGACAGGCTGGAGCCGGAACCCGATGCTTTCAGGGCGCCATCCACATACAGCTGCAGGGAGATGCCGGAATTGCCGCTGTTGTCAGTTGCGTTCACAGTCACGTTCACATTGCCACGCACCGTGTTGCCATTCGATGGATTGGTGATCTTGACCGATGGTGGCGTAGTGTCGACGGCTGGAATTGGAGCAGTGACGGTGTTAGCGACGTTCACGGATACTGGCGTCGACGATGTCACGTTGCCCGCAGCGTCGTATGCAACTGCAGTCAGGGTCGCCAGACCATTGGCTACGCCGTTGGAATCCCATGCGAAGGCAAACGGCGCCGAGCTGTCGGTGGCGACGACGGTGCTGTTGACCTTCAGATCGACGCGAGCCACGCCCACGTTGTCCGCTGCGTTGACGTTGACCGCCACGGAGCCGGAAACGGTGCCGTTGGCCGATGGCGAAGTGATTGCCACGGTCGGGGCGGTGGTGTCCGGAGCCGGAGTGGTGGACGAGCCGGCGGCTGCTTGTACGGCAGCAGCGGCGTTCACGCGGCCATAGCCGAAGTAGGGGTCGCGGCCGGCGGCGCCGAGATCCACGGCGGTCGAGTACATCAGGCTTTCGATCTTGGCATTGCTCAGCGACGGATTGGCGGCCATCATCAGGGCCGCCACGCCGGCTGCCACGGGGGCGGAGAACGAGGTGCCGTTGACGCCGCCGTAGCCGCCACCCTGTACGGTGGTGTAGATGCCGGCGCCCGGAGCGGACAGGGACACGTAGTTGCCGTAGCTGGAGAAGCCGGCCTTGGCGTCGGTGCTGTCGGTCGCGGACACCATGATCATGCTGGTGGTCGGCGTGAAGCCTTCGTCGATATTCGAATTGCCGGCCGAAGCGAACATCAGGCCGCCCTTGCTCTTCAGGTAGTTGGCCGCGCTGATGATGGCCGAGCTGGTCGGCATTGCAGCGTAGCTGACGTTGACGATACGGGCGCCGTGATCGGCGGCCCAGGTGATGCCGCTGGCGATGGTCGAGAAGTAAGCGTAGCAGCCGTAGGTCGGGTCGACATAGGCAATACGCACCGGCATGATCTTGGCCTGGCCAGCCACGCCGGCCACGCCGGCGCCATTGTTGGCAGCTGCTGCAGCCGTGCCGGCGACCTTGGTACCGTGGCCGCAGACGTCGGCGGTGTTGGTGTTGTTGTCGTAGATGTTGTAGCCGGGCACCATGTGCGGGGCCAGGTCAGGGTGGGAGCCGTCCACGCCGGAGTCCAGGATCGCGATGGTCACGCCGCTACCCTGGGATTTGTCCCAGGCCACGTCGGCGCCGATCTTGCTGATGTGCCACTCGCTGCCCAGGTAAGGGTCGTTGGTGGTGGTGGCGATCGGAACGCGCTTGTCCAGTTCAGCGTATTTGAAGTTGGGGTCGTTCTTGAGCTGTTCCACAACTTCCTGTTCCGAAGCGCCGGCAGGCAGGTCGACGATGTGCAGGTTGCTCTGGCCCAGCTTGCGGCGCTTACCGCCTTTGGTTTTCAGAACTTTGTCGAAGTTTTCTTCGGTCAGGCCGGCGCGCGGCTCAACCAGGATGCGGCCGCGGGCGAAACTGCCATCAGCGTCCGGTTTTGCGGCATAAGCCGACGGAGCCAATGCAACGAAGGCGGCGGCTACGGCGAAAACGGTGAGGGAGGTTTGGGAGACGAGGGAGGATGCTGCAATGGAACGATTCTTCATAGATGGTAGTCCAGTTTTCGAAGTTACAGAAAAGCGGACTGCCGCGCCAGGTCTTGCGACCCGCGTGAAGAAGACATCTCCTCGGGTGTCCCCGATGAGTTGCATCTGGCAGTCCTGCCGTCATAGGGACCGGAGCCCCTTTAGACCGTAGACTTTGCGACCCATGCTTTCGCATGGTTTGCCTTTGTCAGATTTCTGCCCAGATATTAATTAAGGAATTTACGGCTGGCAACCGCAATCTTTAATTAATTTTTCTGTTGTTGCACATTAGTCTGATCACTATGCAAAGTTGGTTGGCGTAATTTTACTGGGCGAAACATTGAACGTATACAATGCCTTACAATAACTTACATCAATTATGCATAGCAACTTTTCTAATGCAAGTAACAATAATACTCAAAATAAAAGCCAGGTATTTAACCTGGCTTTTTATTTAGCAAGAGCTATTATCTCAGCGGCTATTCACTTGCACTTGGGTATTAGTGGTATTACCCGCCTTGTCGCGTGCCACAGCCTGGATGGTGTGGACGCCGCTGCCGGCCTTCTTGGCATTCCAGGAGTAGCTCATCGAGGAACCGTTGCCGCTGGCCTTCAGGGCGCCGTCGATGTAGAGGGACATCGAAATCCCTGCTGCGCCGCTGTTGTCCGAAGCGTTCAGGACGATGGATACATTGCCGGTGACCGTGCCGCCGTTGGTCGGATTGGTGATGGCCAGTGCCGGCGCGGCGGTGTCAACGACCGGCGCAGCAACGGTGTTGGAGACGTTCACCGAGACCGGGGTCGAGGATGCGACATTGCCGGCGGCGTCATAAGCCACGGCAACCAGCGAATTCATGCCGTTGGCGACGCCATTCGAATCCCAGGAGAAGCTGAACGGGCCGGAGGTGTCCGTCGCCACTACGGTGTTGTTGACCTGGAGCTCGACGCGCGCCACGCCGACGTTGTCGGAAGCATTGACGTTGACGACGACGATGCCCGATACGGTGCCATTGGCGGAAGGCGACGAAATCGCCACCGACGGAGCGGTAGTGTCCGGCGCAGGAGCATTCGCGGCGGCGGCCTGTACTGCAGCGGCGGCGTTCACACGGCCATAGCCGAAGTAGGGGTCACGGCCAGCGGCGCCAAGATCCACGGCGGTCGAGTACATCAGGCTTTCGATCTTGGCATTGGTCAGGGACGGATTGGCGGCCATCATCAGGGCAGCCACGCCGGCTGCCACAGGGGCGGAGAACGAGGTGCCGTTGACGCCGCCGTAGCCGCCGCCCTGCACGGTGGTGTAGATGCCGGCGCCCGGAGCGGACAGGGACACGAAGTTGCCGTAGCTGGAGAAGCCGGCCTTGGCGTCGGCGCTGTCGGTCGCGGACACCATGATCATGCTGGTAGTCGGGGTAAAGCCTTCATCGATGTTGGAGTTGCCGGCCGAAGCGAACATCAGGCCGCCTTTGCTCTTCAGGTAGTCAGCCGCGCTGATGATGGCCGAGCTGGTCGGCATTGCAGCGTAGCTGACGTTGACGATACGGGCGCCGTGGTCGGCGGCCCAGGTGATGCCGCTGGCAATGGTCGAGAAGTAAGCGTAGCAGCCGTAGGTTGGGTCGACGTAGGCAATACGCACCGGCATGATCTTGGCCTGGCCCGCTACGCCTGCCACACCGGCGGCGTTGTTGGCGGACGCGGCGGCGGCGCCGGCGACCTTGGTACCGTGGCCGCAGACGTCGGCGGTGTTGGTGTTATTGTCGTAGATGTTGTAGCCGGGTACCATGCTGCCGGCCAGGTCGGGGTGGGCGCCGTCCACGCCGGAGTCGAGGATGGCGATGGTCACACCGGCGCCCTGAGTTTTGTCCCAGGCCACGTCAGCGCCGATCTTGCTGATGTGCCAGCTCGCTGCCCAGGTAAGGGTCGTTGGTGGTGGCGGTGACAGGCACGCGCTTGTCCAGTTCGGCGTATTTCAGGTTCGGGTTGTTTTTCAGCAGCGCGATAACGGCTTTTTCGGACGCATTGGCCGGCAGGTCGACGATGTGCAGGTTGCTTTGGCCCAGCTTGCGGCGCTTGCCGCCGTGCGGTTTCAGGATCTTGTCGAATTCGTCTGCCGTCAGGCCGGCGCGCGGTTCGACCAGGATGCGACCACGGGCGAAGTCGGTGTCGTCCTTGGCGGCGAAGGCTGGGGCGGCGAGGCTTGCGAAGGTAGCAGCGATGGAAGCGGCGGCGATGGTGGTAGCGAATTTCTTCATTTTGAGGAGTCCTGTATTTTCAAAAGTTTCTGAAAAGAGGACTGCCCCTCGGCCCAAAGGACCGATTGAAGACGCCGCCGGCGGCTCGTAAAGACGAGTCACATGCGTGTACAGAGTACTTAGTCTGGCAGTCCTGCCGTCATAGAGCCGAAGCCCCTTAGACCGATGACTTTGCGTCCCGCGTTTTCGCACGGTTTGCCCTTATCAGCTAATTGCTGGAGAGAATGTTAGACGATGGATTTCTGCATGGCAAGCATTTTTTCGTGAATTCTTTCCGGTGTTGGATTTAATATTTTTCTGAGGCAAATCAATGACTTAGAAAATATCAAGTTTTCTTAAAAATAAGTAACAAGTATTAATACAATGTCCATTCTTCATAACAATAGCACGGCCGTTCACTTTTGCGGTATAGTAAGCGTTGGAGACACCCATCACTCACAGATAAGGAAGCGAAATGAGCGCAGAATACGCAGTCCAGGGATCCGTAGCCGTCATCACGCTGAATAATCCGCCCGTCAATGGCCTCGGCCACGCGACGCGCACGGCAGCCGTCGAAGGCGTGCGGCGCGCGCTGGACGATGCTGCCGTCAAGGCCATTGTCATCACGGGCGCCGGCAAAGCCTTCTCTGGCGGGGCCGACATCAAGGAATTCAATTCGCCCAAGGCGCTGCAGGAACCCACGCTGCACTCGCTGATCCGTGTCGTCGAGAATTCGACCAAGCCCGTTGTGGCCGCCATTCACAGTGTGGCGATGGGCGGCGGCCTGGAGCTGGCGCTGGGCGCGAACTACCGCGTTGCGCTGCCGGGCGCCCAGATCGCCTTGCCTGAAGTGAAACTGGGCCTGCTGCCCGGCGCCGGCGGCACACAGCGCCTGCCGCGCGTACTGGGTCTGGAAATGGCGCTGAACATGATCGTGTCCGGCGCGCCGATGCAGTCGGAAAAATTGGCCGGCACCGGCATCTTCGATGAAATTTTCCCGGCCGGGACCGACTTGATTGCAGCGGCCGTGGCATTTGCCGAAAAGATCGCCGATGTGCGTCCGCTGCCGAAAGTGCGCGACCGCAAAGTCGATTACCCCAACCACGAAGCCTTCCTGCAATTCAGCCGCAATACTGTAAAGGCCGTGGCGGGGCCTTTCCCGGCGCCGCTGGAGTGCGTGGAAACCGTCGCTGCGTCGATCACGATGAAATTCGAAGACGGCCTGAAATTCGAACGCGAACGTTTCCTGCACCTGATCCAGACGCCGGAATCGAAATCCCTGCGACACGCCTTCTTTGCAGAGCGCGTAGCCAGCAAGGTGCCGGATGTGCCGTCGGACACGCCTGTGCGTGAAATCCGCAAGGCGGCGGTGATCGGCGCCGGTACCATGGGCGGCGGCATCGCAATGAACTTCGCCAACGCCGGTATCCCGGTCATGCTGCTGGAAACGAAGCAGGAGGCGCTGGACAAGGGCATCGCCATCATCCGCAAGAATTACGAGAACACCCTGAAGAAGGGCAAGCTGACGCAGGAGAAGTTCGAGCAGCGCATGGCGGCCATCAGCGGCACGCTTGATTACGCCGCCATCGCCGATGCGGACATCGTCATCGAAGCCGTATTCGAGGACATGGTCGTGAAGGAAACCGTGTTCCGCAAGCTGGATGAAGTGATGAAGCAGGGCGCCATCCTCGCCTCCAACACGTCCACGCTGGACCTGGATAAGATCGCCGCCTTCACGAAACGCCCGCAGGACGTGATAGGCCTGCACTTCTTCTCGCCGGCCAATGTGATGAAATTGCTGGAGATCGTGCGCGGCAAGGAAACGGGCAAGGATGTGCTGGCGACGGCGCTGGCGCTGTCCAAGAAGCTGAAGAAGACGGGCGTGGTGTCCGGCGTGTGCGATGGCTTCATCGGCAACCGCATGATCGAACAATACTTCCGCCAGGCCGGTTTCCTGCTGGAGGAAGGCGCGCTGCCGGAACAGGTGGACAAGGCGATCGAGAAGTTCGGCTTCCCGATGGGCCCATTCCGCATGAGCGACCTGGCCGGCAACGATATCGGCTGGTACATCCGCAAGCGCCGCTACGTGGAGAAGCCGGAAATCGCCTATTCCAAGACCGCCGACCTGCTGTGCGAAATGGGCCGCTTCGGCCAGAAGACGAGCGCCGGCTGGTACGACTACAAGGAAGGCGACCGCAAGGCCTATCCGAGCACCGTGGTGAACGATATGATCGTCAAGCATTCGGCTGATATTGGCGTGCAGCGCCGCAAGATCAGCGATATGGAAATCGTCGAACGCCTGGTGTTTGCACTGGTGAACGAAGGGGCGCTGATCCTGGAGGAGGGTATTGCCTTGCGCGCCTCCGATATCGACATGGTTTACCTCACCGGCTATGGCTTCCCGCTGCACCGCGGCGGCCCGATGTTCTATGCCGACACGGTGGGCTTGCCGAATGTGCTGGCGGCCATCGAAGGCTTTGCCAAGGGACGCCACGGCGAAGCCTGGCAACCTGCGCCGCTGCTGCTCAAATTGGCCGGCGAAGGCAAGGGCTTCAACGGCTGATCAGGCGATCAACTTATGCGCTTGCGCATGCGGGACAGCGGCACTAAGACGTCGTCCGGCAGCGCAAGCGAGAATTCTCCACCACTTCAAAACCGCATGCCTGGTAGAGCGGCACGCCGGGCATTGTTGCGGCCAGTTCCATCACCCCAAACCCTGCGCGCGCCGCCTCGGCCTCGCAATGCTCCATCAGGCGGCGTCCCAGGCCCTGGCGCGGCACGGCAGGATCGACAAAAAAGGCGCGGATGCGCGCAGGCTCGGTCGCTGGATCGAGCAGCGGATCGGCGCCCTGTTTGGTGCGGTCGGCGCCGAACAGCGTCGCGCGCTTGCTCCAGCCGCCGCAAGCCAGCAGCTCGCCGTCCCGTTCAATCACAAAGTAGGTCTGGTCTTCCACCAGTTGCGTGTCGACGCCGAACACGTACTGCGTAACCGCCGCCGCCTGTTCGGGCGTGTAGAAACCACGGCTCAATTCGATGCCGGAGCGCCGGATCAGCGCCTCCATGCGCGGGATGTCGTCGCGGCAGGCTGGCCGCAGTAGGGCTGGAGAGGTCATGCGCCGATGGTATCATGCTCCTTCCGTCGGAGGACCCATGCGCAAGTTGGCCGCGATCCTGATTTTCCTGTTCTGCCTGCCCGCGACTGCGCGAGAGCTGCTGGTGATCGGCTCGCATTTTGAACGCGTGTATGAGCGGGGGCAGGAGGATCAGATTGTCGGCCTGGGGCCGGAAATCGTGCGCATCATCGCCGGGCGCCTTGGGCACAAGGTGCGATTCGAGCTCTATCCCTGGGCGCGTGCCCAGGCCATGCTGGTACAGGGCAAGGCGGACATTCTGGTCGGCCCGTACAAGAACATGGAACGCATGCAGACCATGGCGTTTTCCGCGGCTACCGTTCTACCAGGATCAGATGGTGTTCTATGCACGCAACGGCACGCCGATCGACTGGAACGGCGACTTCACCACGCTGGGCGAGGTGCGCATCGTGACGCTGAATGGCTGGGCATACGGGCCGGCCTTCGACCGCGCCAGGCCGCAGCTACGCCTGAGCGTTGCCAATAGCGTGGAAAGCGGCTTGAAGATGGTGGCGCACCAGCACGTGCAACTGTTTGCCAGTAACCGGCGCAATACGGAACCCGTGCTGGGCAGGATAGGGCTGGCGGGGCAGATCACCATGCTGCCGCGCGTGATCGAGGTGCAGGATGGCTATTTCGCCTTCCCGCGCCGCGTGTCATCCGACGCGCTGCGCAAGGAATTCGATGCGGAATTCCAGCGCTTGGTCGACAGCGGCGAATTGAAACGCCTCGGCCAGCGGCATGAGGTGAATGTGCCTTAACGGGACACGCGGGTGGCGGCGCGCGGCGGATCAATGATCCGCCCTACGCCGCAACACGACATCCAGTTTGAGTCCCGAAGGGATGTAGGGCGGATCATTGATCCGCCGTGTTAGCGTCGCGACGGCGTCAAAACGCTCGGCAACGCCTTCGGCAACGTCTCCGGATAATCCCTGCTGAAATGCAGCCCGCGGCTCTCGCGCCGCTGCAGCGCGCTATTGACAATCAGCGACGCCACATCCACCAGGTTACGCAGTTCCAGCAGATCCGGCGTGATGCGGAAGTGAGCGTAATACTCGTCGATCTCCTCCTTCAGCAGAGCGATGCGGTGCTGGGCGCGCTCCAGACGCTTGGTGGTTCGCACGATACCCACATAATTCCACATGAAGCGGCGCAGCTCATCCCAGTTATGGGCGATCACCACTTCCTCATCCGCATCGGTCACCCGGCTCTCATCCCAGTCCGGCAGGAAGGGCGCGCCTTCGCGCGGCTTGGCGAGGATGTCCTGAGCGCAGGCGCGTCCGATCACCACGCACTCCAGCAGTGAATTGGAGGCGAGACGATTGGCGCCATGCAGGCCCGTATACGCCGTTTCGCCCACCGCGTAAAGGCCCGGCAGGTCGGTACGGCCCACCAGGTCCGTGACGATGCCGCCGCAAGTGTAATGCGCGGCGGGCACGATAGGGATGGGTTCCTTGGTGATGTCGATGCCCAGTTCCAGGCAACGCGCGTAAATGGTCGGGAAGTGTTCGATCAGGAATTCAGCCGGCTTGTGGCTGATATCCAGGTGCACATAATCCAGGCCGCGCTTCTTGATTTCGAAGTCGATGGCGCGCGCCACCACGTCGCGCGGAGCCAGTTCGGCCCGGTCGTCATGCGCCAGCATGAAGCGCTGGCCGGCGGCGGGGCCGGCTTCCGGCGGCAGTTTCAGCAAACCGCCTTCGCCGCGGATCGCTTCCGTGATCAGGAAGGACTTGGCGTATGGGTGGTATAGACAGGTTGGATGGAACTGAATGAATTCCATGTTCGACACGCGGCAGCCTCCGCGCCAGGCCATGGCAATGCCGTCGCCGCTGGCGGTGTCGGGGTTCGTGGTGTACAGATAGACCTTGCCGGCGCCGCCCGTGGCCATGATCGTATGCTCCGCGGCGAAAGTGTGCACCTGGCCGCTGTTCACGTCCTGCACATACAGGCCGTGGCAGCGCGGCTGCCGATGCTGCGGGTGGGGAGCGATCTTGTCCGAGGTAATCAGGTCGATGGCGCAGTGATGCTCGAACAGCGTGATGTTCGGATGCGCGCGCACCTTTTCTTCCAGCGTCACCTGCACGGCGTGGCCGGTGGCGTCGGCGGCGTGGATGATGCGGCGCTGGCTATGGCCGCCTTCGCGGGTCAGGTGGAAACCCAGTTCCGCCGATTCGTCGCGGGTGAAGGGTACGCCCTGGGCGATCAGCCATTCGATGGCCTCGCGTCCGTGTTCGACGATGTAGCGCGTGGCGCCTTCGTCGCACAGGCCGCCGCCGGCAACCAGGGTATCGGAGATGTGCTGCTCGTGGCTGTCGCCGGAATCGAGCACCGCGGCGATGCCGCCCTGCGCCCAGTTGCTGGCGCCGTCCAGCAGTTCACGTTTGGAAATAATGGCAACCTTGCGGCTTTCCGCAAGATGCAGTGCTACCGACAGACCGGCCAGGCCGCTGCCGACAATGGCTACATCAAATTTCATGGTGATTCGTGTTTTCGTGCGGTCAAGATCAACACTATAGACCATTTGGCATCCTTGCGCTGCCTTGCGGCCGCTCAAAATCATCCGGTTGCGCGTGCGGCATCATGGATGAGCGAAAGGAGCGCGCCTCATGAAGAAGAAGCTGCTGGTGGTGGAAGACGATCCGGGGCTGCAAAAACAGCTGCGCTGGACGCTGGATGCCTACGAGGTCCTCTTTGCGTCCGAGCGCGAAATGGCGCTGAACCAGCTGCGCCGCCACCAGCCGGCCGTTGCCACCATCGACCTAGGCCTGCCGCCTGAAACCGACGGCGCGGGCGAGGGGCTGGCACTGCTGAAGCAGATGCTGGCCATCGCGCCCCAGATGAAGGTGATCGTCCTCTCCGGTAACCAGGATCGCGCCAATGTGCTGAAAGCGATGGCGCTCGGTGCATACGATTTTCATCAAAAGCCGATGGACGCCGATGCGCTGCGGCTGATGACCGAGCGCGCCTTTTTCCTACATGCGGTCCAGCAGGACAACCGCCGCATGATGCAGACCGAGGCCGATTCCCCGCTGGCCGGCATCATCACGCGTGATCCCGGCATGCTGCGGGTGTGCCGCAGCGTGGAAAAAGTGGCGCCGAGTTCGGCAACTGTGATGCTGCTGGGGGCGTCCGGCAGCGGCAAGGAATTGCTGGCGCGCGGCCTGCACAGGCTCAGCGCGCGACAGGGAAAGAGATTCGTCGCCATCAATTGCGCCGCGATTCCCGAGCAACTGCTGGAGAGTGAGCTGTTCGGCCATGAAAAGGGCGCCTTCACCGGCGCCGAACGCCAGTCGCCGGGCAAGATTGAAATGGCCGACGGCGGCACTTTCTTCCTCGACGAAATTGGCGACATGGCCATGCCGCTTCAGGCGAAGCTGCTGCGCTTCCTGCAGGAGCGCGTGATCGAGCGCGTCGGCGGACGCGCCGAGATCAAGGTCGATGTGCGCGTGGTCTGCGCCACGCACCGCAACGTGAAAGCGCTGGTGGACGCGGGCTCGTTCCGCGAGGACCTGTTCTACCGCCTGAGCGAAATCGTCTTTGTGATCCCCCCGCTGCGCGAGCGGATCGGGGACGGCATGCTGCTGGCGCAGTACTTTCGCCACCGCTTCAGTGTTGCCGAGCATCGTCCTTCGATGCCGTTCAGCGCCGATGCGCTGGCCGCCATCGAAGTCCACGGCTGGCCGGGCAATGTGCGCGAAATGGAGAATTGCATCAAGCGCGCGGTCATCATGGCGGAGGGGCCGCAGATCACGGCCGCCGATCTGGGCTTGCCGCCGGTCGCGATCCAGGCCGAAAGCATGGACCTGCGCGAGGCGCGCGGCGCGGCCGAGTACCGGGTCATGGTGCGCGCCCTGGCACGCACCGGCGGCGATATCGCCCGCGCCGCCGAGCTCATGGGCGTCAGCCGGCCGACGCTGTACGATCTGATGAACCACCACGGCATCAAATAGGGCCCGTGCCTGCCGGCCCGGGCCCTCCATGCACGCTGTGGCTACTTCTGCTTACGCCGGCGCATCACCAGCGTCATCCCCATGAGGCCCGCCCCCAGCACCGCCAGCGTCCCCGGCTCCGGCACTTCCTGTTGCAGCGCGTTGGCCTCGGTCTCGTGGCCAACTGTGAGCTGGTAATCATGTCCCGTGAGCAGCGCCATTCTCGTAGTAAATGAGTATGAGAAAGTGCTCAGACCCGGGTTGTAGAGGACGTTGGCAGGAGCACCGTCGGTCGCGCTACGAGACTGGTTAATATCGTCTGGGCTTTCGTTTAGCAATGTGTTGTTGGCAGTTAGGTCGAGAATGCTGATATTCCAGTGGAGACTGGCGTTGGCATTGGAATCCTGGGCTGCCCCCCGGCGATACGAAAGCCTGCAGGAAGGGAATTGCATCGAATTCAACCGTCATAGAACCTGGAGTGGTGACCGTGAACCGGAAGGTCGTAGACGTGCCCACATTCGAGGAACCGTTGGCATCGTTGGGTGACGAGACAGTGCCTGCATCAGCGCGTGTAAATGCGTTGGCGCCGGGCGCCGGGCCTCCATTCGGTGCGATGGAAGAGCCCGTCAGCAATTCATCAGCATGGGCGAAGTTAGTGCCAGGGATAGCGATGGGGAGTAGCGTATTTTTGGCCCGTCGGGCACGGTCCGGCGCATTTCTGCAGCAGGTTCGGCGGTGTGGGTGACATGATATTTACTGAAGCCTGGTCTTGCACTTGTACGCCATTCAGAATTGCGGGCTCTCGCGTCATTGGTACCGGTCAGCATGCTGAAGTCCGAAACGACGGAAGTCCGGTCCGCCCGGTGCGTGGCGCAAGGTGAAGTTGTTGATCCGCAGGATCGCGGAAGCGAAGGTGTCGGCGTGCGCCGCCGGGAGCATGCCCAGGCCCATCGCCGCTGCCGCAGCCGTGGCCAGTAAGGTCTTTTTCAGCGTTTTCATGGCTTGCTTCTCCTCAGGGTTGGTGACGGCGGGCTGCCGCCGCCCTCCGATCAGCAGCATCCGTGCCACGCGGTTTTTGCCCGCAAAATCAGGCGCTTACCCCGCGCTTGGCGGGCGGCAAAGGGCGCATGAAAAAAAGTCCGACGCTCGGGAACTTTTTGCAGCGCACTCCGCTCTGAATCGGCATGAGCCATGATCACGACACCATCGTTACCTTCGAGGCGGAGCCTGGCCTGCGCGACCTGCTGATTGGCGAGCGCGGATGGACCCCGCCCTGAATCACGAGCTGGATAGCCAGCTCTTTCATATCCGCATGGCGGACACGGCCGGCCGTCGCAAGGCCGCAGGCCTGCTGATACAGAAGATGTACGGCTGGCGCGGATACCAAGTCGACCCGTACGACGAGCACGCGCCCAATCGCATCACCCTGTATGCGGAGAGCGGGGGGCGAGACCGTCGGCACCATGTCGTTATGCCTGGACGACCCCAGCGTCGGCTTGCCGGCCGATGAAAACTTTCGCGACAAGCTCGATGCACTGCGTACCGAAGGCCGCCGCCTGTGCGAGCCCTCGCGTCTGGCGATCGACAAGCACGTGAGCAAGCGCGTATTCGCTTCGCTGATTCACATCTCCTACATCTACGCGCACAACATCCACGGCTACACCGACTACGTCATCGAAGTCAATCCGCGCCATGTGATGTTCTACAAGCGCATGCTGGGATTCAGCGACTTTGGCGGCGAACGCCACTGCGGCCGCGTGCAGGCGCCCGCCGTGCTGCTGCGTCTGGAACTGTCATATATGGGCGAGCAGATCGACAAGCATGGCGGACTGATGGAGCAGCGCGGCGGCGTGCGCTCCTTCTACCCCTTCTTCTTCTCACGCGATGACGAGCCCGGCATCACGACGCGCCTGATGCAGGGCAGGGATTAAGCTCATGGACCCCGCATCCGCCCTCAGCCAGTGGGAAGCGCTGCTCGGGCGCGGCCGCGTGCTGACTGACGCAGGCGGACTGGCGCCTATAGCGCAAGCACCGCCGCGCGGCACGCAGCCGCTCGCCCGTGTTGAGGCCGCTAAGCACGGAGGAGGTCGTGTCCGTTGTCAGGATTGCGGCCCATCACCGCATGCCGCTCTACCCAATCAGCCTCGGCCACAACTGGGGGCTATGGCGACGCCTGCGCGGTCCGCGACGGCAATGTGATCGTCGACTTGAGCGGCATGCAGCGCATCCTCGAATCCAGCGCCGATCTGGCATACGTGGTCGTCGAGCCCGGCGTCACGCAGGCGCAACTGTCGGAATATTTAATCAGCCAGAACTTGCCGCTGTGGATGGACAGCACGGGCGCTGGCCCGGACACCAGCCTGGTCGGCAATATCATGGAGCGCGGCTTCGGCCATTCGCCATACGGCAACCGCTTCCAGAGCGTGAGCGGCATGCGCATTGTGCTGGCAAATGGCGACGTGCTGAACACCGGCTTCGGCCATTTCCCAACAGCGGTGAACCAGCGCGTCTTCCCCTATGGCGTCGGGCCTTTGCTGGACGGCCTGTTTACCCAATCGAACCTCGGCATCGTCACCAGCCTCGGCCTGTGGCTGATGCCGAAGACCCCGGCCATTAATCATTTCCTGTGCATGGTGCCTGAGCACGAGGACATTGGCCCTGTCGTTGATGCCTTGCGCCCCTTGCGCCTGGGCGGCGTGTTGCGCAGCATTCTGCATATCGGCAATGACTTGCGCGTGATCTCCGGCGGCATGACGTTTCCGCATCAGCTGGCGCCCGGCGTATCGCGCCTGCCCGACTCGTGCGCTTGCAATTGCGGACGTCCGTCGGCATCGGCGCATGGACCGTGTCAGGTGGCGCTTTACGGCGCCGGCCCGCAACTGGCCTATGCGCGCAGCGCCGTGCGTGCCGCATTGGCGCGGACGCGAGCGCGGGTGCAATTTCTAGATGAACGCAAGCTCGCTGGGGCGAGGCGGCGGCCCGCCTGCTCGGTAACTCTGCGGCGGGACGCAAGCTGCGCGCCCAGGTCGCGCTTGGCCGTTCGCTGTTCGAGATGAACCGCGGCATCCCGAACGGCCGCTTCCTTGCCGGCGCCTACTGGCGTCGTCGCGGCGGACTACCGCCGGGATTTCCCGCCGGCGCCAATCCGGCACTGGATAACTGCGGCCTGCTGTGGGTGTCGCCCGTGCTGCCAATGCGGGGAACGGAGATGCTGCGCGCCTACGCGCTGGCTGATCCCGTCTTCCGTCGCCACGGCTTCGACCTGTTCGCCCACCTTCAGCATGATCAATGAACGCGCGCTGGGTGGGGTGCTGACCATTGCGTTCGACAAGGAGGATCCGGGCAGAGACCGCTCGTGCCCACTCCTGTCATGACGAACTCTTCGAGGAGATGATCGGCAGGCTACATACCGTATCGTGTTGGCCGGCAGTCGCTGGACAGGCTCGATAACGGCGACGACAGCTACTGGCGCGCTGTCGCCCGCATCAAGCATGCCCTGGGACCCGGACCACATTATCGCGCCGGGGCGCTATGGCCCTGGCTAGAGCCGTGCCAGCAGGGCTTTGACTTCCGCCAGTTGCGGGATGTCGCGCATGGCGAGCAGCTGTTCGCATTGTGCGCGCGCAGCGGTCTTGTCGCCGGTCTGAACAGGGCTCGGGCATAATGCAGGCGGATTTCAGGCGACGCGGGCACCAGGTCGAGAGCCTTCTTCAGCAGCGGCACGGCGCGCGCCGCCTGGCCCTGGCGCGTGAGCACGGCGCCCAGCGTATCGGCGACGGCCGGATTTTGCGGGGCCAGCTTATAGGCGCGTTCAGCGTTGGCCTGGGCGCGCCCGTCGGCCAGCTGAAGGTAGCACCAGGCCAGGTCATTCAGCGCCACCACATTGTCCGGGTTGGCTTGCAGGATCTGCTGGTATTGCTGGCTCGCGGACTTGTAATCGTTGTCCTGCAGCAGGGCGCTGGCAAAGTAGAGGCGTGTGGGGGCATCCGTCGGATTTTTTTCCAGCCATTGCTCCACACGGGTGGCAGCCGCGGCCTGCTTGCCCGCAGCGCGCAATGTGCGATGAATGGAGATGACCAACGGTCCTGAGCCCATCAGTTCGAAGCCCCGCTCATACCGCTTCAGCGCTTCTTCGTGTTTGCCCTGGGCTTGCAGCGCGTCGCCTTCCAGCTTGAAGCCCAGCGCGTCTTTCGGACGGCGGCGCTGTACGCCTTGCGCCAGGGCGACGGCTTCAGGCAGGGCGCCCTTGTCTACCAGCAGCCCGGAGGCAAGCGCCAGTGCGTCATCGCGCTCCGGTTCCAGCGCCAGCGCCCGCCGCACGGCGGCCAGCGCTTCGTTGGTATGCCGCAGGGCCATTTGTGTGGCGGCGATGCGCAGTTGAACGGCGGCGGACGATGGGCGCATAACGGCCAGCCGCGAGTAACTTTCGAGGGCCCTGGCATGTTCGCCGCTATCGGACTCGGCCTGGGCCAGCAAGGCCAGCAGCTCTGGCTTGAAGGGATTGGCAGTGTGCAGTTTGCGGGCAATGCTCATGGCCTTGTCGGGCGCGCCGCTGCTCAGATAAAGCGCAACCAGCGCCGCCGCGGGCTCGATCGCGTCCGGCTTCGCCGCATGGGCACGCTCCATCCATTCGACGGCTTCTGCGCTCCGTCCCAGGCTGGCGGCCAGGCGGGACAGGGCGCTCAACATGCCGATATTCGCCTTGTCCCTGCTCAGGGCGGCCAGGAGGCGCTGGCGGGCCTGGCCGCCATGCTTCTCGGCCAGGTCGAGCTGGGTCAGGTTTTCATGGGCGGGCTGGTACAGCGGGTCCTGCTGCAGGGCCTGTTCCAGGGCGGCGCGTGCGCCCCGGGTATTGCCGCCAGCAGCCAGGGCGCCGGCGCGCAGGTTTTGCAGCATGGGATTGTCGCCCCTGGCGATCAAGCCATCGATGTGCTGCAGGGCCTTGGCGAATTCATTGCTGCGCATATAGGTGAGGATGAGCAGCAGTCCGGTGCGCGAGCGGGCGCCATCCCTGGCGGCCGCCCGCTCCAGTTCCGCGACGGCGCGCTGGTTCTCGCCCATGCCAAGCCGGCTCAGTCCCAGGCCGGTGCGCAGCCTGGCCGAGTCCGGATTCAGGCTGGCGGCGCGTTCGTAATAAGCGGCCGCCTGTTCGAACCGGCGCGACTGCATGGCCGCATCGCCGGCGAGTGCCAGCAAGTCCGCATTCTCGTCCTCGCCTTCGAGCAGGGGCTGCAACAGGCGCAGCGCTTCCGCCGGCTGCTTCGAACGGATAGCAATCTGGGCCAGCAGGCCGGTCGCATAAGGATGACCCGGCGCGGCCAACAGGAATTTTTCCAGGTGCAGGCGGGACTGGGTCAGGTCATTCAGCGCCAGTTCGATGGAGGCTGCCAGCAGCAGGGTGGGCGGATGGTCGGGCGCCGCGCGCAGCGTGTGCTGCACCTGGTCGCGGGCGCCCTCATAGCGTTGCTCGCGAAAGTCCAGCATGGCCTGGGCATGGTGGATCAGCAGGCTGTTGGGCTGGGTCTTGCGGGCAGCGGCGATCTGTTCGCGGGCCTGGTCCAGCTGGCCGGCGTCGATGGCCAGGCCGGCAATGTCCACTCGGGCCTGGACATTGTTCGGCCGCAGCTTGAGGATGCTTTCGTACACGAGCCGTGCCGCTTCCGGCCGGCCTTGCGCACGCAGCAAGTCGCCTTTGAAGCGCAGCGCCTCGATCTCCCTGGGCTGGGCGACGATGGCCTGATCCGCATAGCGCATGGCTTCCGGCTGCTGGTGACGCGACAGGGCCAGGCGGGCCAGGCCAAGCAGGGCTGGCACGCTGGCCGGCTGCAACTGCAGCGCCTGGCGGAACAAGGGCGCGGCGAGGTCCGGCTTGCCCAGGCCCAGCTGGGCTTCGGCGCGCAAGGCCAGCACGGGGGCGCTGTCCGGCTCGGAGACCAGCTCGAGCAGCAGACGATGGAAGGCGCCCTGCAGCAGCACGGCCTTGCCCAACGCGGGGAAGGACGTCGGCACGCGGGCGGCCAAGCTCGACTGCGCGTCGCAATTCTTTTTCTGCCGGCGCGGCGTCTCCCTGTTCCACATACAGTTCGCCCAGCATTTGCCGCGCCAGCGCATTGTCGGGCTTTTGCTGGACGGCGGTCTTCGCCTGGATCACCGCGGCGCGCAGGTCGCCCTGGACCCGGTATTGGCGCGCATCCTCCAGCAGCTTTTCGGCAGGCTGCAGGCGTTCGCACGCGACCAGGGCGACGAGCATGAGCCCGGCGCCTACGGTAATCCGGTGGGACATGGAATTCTCCTGTGCAGGGAAAGACTCCAGCGTAGGGAAGTGCCGAACTGAGCTATTGAGGCTGCGCAAAGGAATGGAGCGACTGTTGCTCAGGAGATGCGGTCCCAGGGCGGCGTGCCGTCGAATTCCTTGACCAGGAAGTCGATGATGGCGCGCACCTTGGCGCTCAGGTGGCGGCGGCTGGCGTAGACGGCCATCACATCAATGTCCGGCAGGCGGTAGCCGGGCAGCACAGGCTGCAGGCGGCCGGCGCGCAGATCGGCGCCAATCAGGAAGGTCGGTTGCCAGATGATGCCCAGTCCGCCCAGGGCGGCGGCGCGCGCCGTGTCGCCATTACTGGTATGCATGATGCCGCGCACGCGCACGGGATGCAGCTTGCCCGTGGCATCCGTGAACTGCCACTCCTCGCCGGAATACGTGTAGACGATGCAGTCGTGGTGCAACAGGTCGGCCGGCGTCTGCGGCACGCCGCGCCGGGCCAGGTAGTCGGGCGAAGCGCAGGCGATATTGCGCGAGGTAGCCAGCTTGCGTGCCACATTGCTCGCGGAGCCGGCGCGCGAAATGCGGATCGCCATGTCGTAGCCTTCTTCCACGATGTCCACCACGCGGTCGATCAGGGACACATCGAGCTGTACGTCCGGATGTTGCTGCATGAAGCGCGGCCACAGATGGGCCAGGTGCAGAACGCCAAAACTGAGCGGTGCGTTGATGCGCAACACACCGCGGGGATGGACGGCGGCCGAGGAAACGATGGCTTCCGCTTCGTGCACATCCTCCAGAATGGAGCGGGCGCGCTCGAACAGCGCTTCGCCGCTGGGCGTTAGCGACATCTTGCGTGAGCTGCGGTTCAGCAGCCGGGTCTGCAAATGGGATTCGAGGTCGCTGATGTAGCGCGTGACGTTGGCGGGGGATGTGTCGAGGGCTTCCGCGGCGCGGGCGAAACCCTCCTTGCGAACGACTTCGACAAATACTTCGAGGGCGCGCAGTCGATCCATGCGCCGGCTTTATTTCACATGGCCGGCAGCCGCCAGCCATTTCGCCACTTCCGCTTCGCTGCGGGCCGCACCTTCGCCCGTGCGGGCGAGGGAGGCCAGGGTCAGGGCCGCCCGCGCATGGCGGTGTTCTGCGGCTTGGACATACCACGGCCAGGCCTTGTCGGCCTCGTCAATGGTGCCGACGGCACCGGTGCGATACATTTCCGCCAACTGGAAGGCGGACTCGGGATCGCCGGCTCGGGCGGCTTTTTCAAACAGGCGCATGGCATCGCCGCGCTTGGCCACATCGTTGCGGTACAGCATGCCCAGTTCGCGGGACGCAACGGTCGAACCCTGGTCCGACCATTCGCGCAGGCGGCGCTCGGCGGCAGCGCCACCGTGCTTGCCCAGTTGCTGCGCCAGGGCCTGGACTTCCGGCGCCGACGGCACCAGGTCATCCCGCGCCTGGCAGGCAATCAGGCTGCCCACCATCACGAGTACCGACGACAACAGCACGCCGGACTTGTTAAATAATTCCATATTCTTTTTTTCCACAAGGGAACAGCACTATACCAGAATATTGCCTAGAATCAACATTGGCCTTAGCATTTCACTATTGTAGCCATACTCATCATAAGATGGCGCACGATGAAAACAAGGCAGCAACACTGGCAAAAACCTAAAACGTTGCCGATGGTAGCACGCAAATATTGCGGCGCATCATAGCAACGTTACGGGAGCGGGTAAGATTTGTAACAAGATTTAACGGGCGCTGGCACGTCCGGCATGACGGTCAAGCCAGGCGCCGGCGTGGTCCAGCACCAGTTTCAGCTCGCCCTCGAGGGCCGTAAACAGAGGGCACTTCCATCATGCGGCCTTCCTGCAAGGCCAGTTCCAGCGCCAGCGAAGCCGCAACGAAGCGCTTGGCGCCGAGGGCGCCGATGGTTGCCCGCAAATTGTGCAGGATGCGGCGGGCCTCCATGAATTTCTCGTCCCGGATCGCTTCGCCTGCCAGGTTCAGCGGTTCCACGCCCGGGCCGATGCCGTCCCGCACGATCTTGACGACGTTTTCGATGGCCCGTTCGTCGTCGCCCATATATTGCATCAGCTTGTCGACACAGAAGATGGCCTCGTCGGAGGCGCTGGCATAACTGGTCATGATGCTCTCCTCAGTCGCGGAATACCCAGTAGCGTCCCGCTTCACCGTCCACCGGCGCCAGGCCGAAGCGTTCGCCGGCCCGCGTGTGCTGATGGATCAGGTAATACATATCACTCAAGGCCGAGCGCCGCTCGGCATAGTAGGAGTGCCTGATGAAGCCGGTATCGACACCGGTCGCATCAATCGTCTCCACGCCCGGGGCCACCACCAGGCTGGAACCGCTTTCTCCGGCGCGCGGGTAGCCATGCACGCGTTTCGATACCTGCAGCGCCGTATCATCCGACGACGCGTACAAGGTGATCGGACTGGCCGCCTTTGTCAGCGCGGGCGCGATCTGCTTGCGGAACACGTCGGCATCGATGTCCGGCGCGCTCAGGATGATTTCGCGGATCTTGTTTGCCAGGTCGGGCCGGGCTTCTACCAGGCTGGCCAGGGCCCGCCCCACTGCGCGGTTGCCCATGCTGTGCGCCAGCAGGTAAACATGTTCGGCGCCGCTGCGTTCCAGGAAATCAGTGAGGAAGGCCGTCAGGTCCGGCAGCGTCCATTCGACATCGGCTTCATCCACTATATAACCGGCAAGCTTGCCTTGCGAGGGCCAACTGTAAAAAACGGGGACGCCCTGGTAGCCCAGGTCATAAGCCAGCTGGCCGGTGCGGCGCGCAGCATCCTCAAAGGTCACGCGGTAGCCGTGCACGAAGAGCAGGGCGGTCTTCTCGCCGCCGGCCGCCACCGCATCCTTCAACTGGCTGAAGTACGCGCCGCCATCCATCACTTCGGCGGCGGTCAGCACGACATGGTGGTCCGGGTTTTCGCGCACTTCCAGCCGCAGCAGGGACGGCGATTCCAGTTCGCCCATGCGATGCTCGCGGGGAATGCTGACCTCGCAGCTGCCGTAGCGCAGCTGGCCGCGCGCGCCGCCGAACAGGCGTGCAGGGTGGCGGTCGCCGGTTAGCTCGCGGTCGGTGGCGAACCAGATCTTCATCACGGCGTGGTCGGGACCGGGCGCGAGGCCGGTGCCGGCCAGCTGCGTGGACATGCGGGCCTGGCGCCGCCGCTCGACTTCATCGATCAGGTTGCGCGCGGCCGCCCGCAGATAGCGGTCGCCCGCGAGGCCGGCCGCCGCCAGCGCATCGGACAGCGCGAACTGGCGGGACTTCGATCCGGGGTCTTGTTCAATATCGGCAATCGCGTCCGCGACGGCGGGGGAGTTGCCCGCCAGCCGGGATTTCAACATCTGGTAGGCCGCGCTGATGCCGCCTTCGCTGGCACCAGCCGTCACTGCAGTAGTGATGACATCCATGCGATTCTCCTGGCTCCGTTAATGCATATCTGACCACAGTGACTGTGGCAAGTCCAGCCCCGCGCGCACCTAGCGCATGGGCCGCAATTCGAGGCGGTTGATGCGTGCCGCCTTGTTGTAATCGACTTCCAGTTGCCAAGTCTGTTCGCCGCAATCGACCCGGTACAGGTACTGGCGGTCCTCGCCGTTCACCCGGCGGTCCATCAGGCGCAGCGAGGGGGCGGGGCAGCTGCGTAGCTGGCGGGCGGCGGTGCCGCTGGCCAGCGTCATCGCAGCCCCGCGTTCCGTGAAGCGTTCCTGTGGCGTGTCGCCGGCGGCAATGCGCGACAGGACCTCGGTGACTTCCGCCGTCACTTGCGGTTCCATGTCCTGCGGCTGCGCGCCGGCGCAACCGGAAATTACGACCCCAGCCAGCGGCAATATAAAAATTTTCGCCATAACACCCCCGAATGTTGCGTGCGCGCACTTGACGCAATATAAAAACGACACTTTATGATTTTAATCAAAATTTTCAAAAATATATTCTAATTTTTCGCCTTATACTCGCCCGACGCATTTAACCAGTGAAAGTCCCGGCGGGGAAAGTAATAAAGTAGATAAATTAATATTTTCAGGAGATAACAAAGATATGCGGAAGACATCACGCACCACGATCGCCACAATGATCATGCTGGCCTGCGCAAGCTTTGCGAACGCGGCCGACAAGAGGGTCGACAACCTCACCTTCTTCAGTGGTACGAAAGCCGCCTCGGCCGACCAGGCCCTGCGCCAGAATGCCGATCGCTTCGGCCTGCCCGCCAGTCTCGACAACCTCGTGCTGACCCGTGTGCAGGAATCGCTGAGCGCCACCCACTACCACTACCAGCAGGTCCTGCGCGGCCTGCCGGTGGATCGCGCCGAGATCATCGTCTCGATCGGCAAGAAGGGTGAGCTGTTGAAGATCTTTAACGAAACACGCCACATCGCGGCCGCGGTCGATGCGGACGCGGTCAACCAGCTCTATAACAAGGCCCAGATCAGCGACGAGCAGGCGCTGGACAAAGGCTGGAAAAATATGAAGGTCCAGCATCCGCTGGTGAGCGTGCCAAGCAGCACCCTGGTCTGGGTGCCGACCAAGGATGGCGTGCAGCTGGCAAAAAAGGTGCAGATTGAAGCGGAAATGCCGACCGGCGGCTTCGTCCAGCTGCTGAATGCGCATGACGGTACGCTGCTGGATTCCTACAGCACTTCGCTGCCGCGCAAGGGCGGCGAGCGCAGCATTGAAGCTCGCGCCAACGTGGCGGGCGGAACGCTGGACCGCGCCGCCGCCACGGCTGCCGCCAAGGCCCAGGGCAAGAGCCAGTCCGGCGCGTCGAAACCTGCGGCAACGGCGGCGGTAGCTGCAGCGGTCGCGTCCGGCATCAACGGCAGCGGCCTGGTCTTCGACCCCGATCCGCGTACCGCACTAAACACGGACAGCCTGACCGATACCTCGGCGGCATCGGCCTTCGATCCGGCCTACGCCACCAAGACCCTGCTGGACCTGACGGTAACCGCCGGCGTCTACAAGCTGAGCGGCCCGTATATCAACATCAAGAACATCGAAGCCCCCAACACCGCGCCCAGCACCACGACCAATGGCGTGTGGACAGCCAAGCGAGGCAACAATGCCTTCGATGATACCAACGTCTACTTCCACATCGACCAGAACCAGCGCTATATCCAGTCGCTGGGCTTCACCGGCACCAAGTCCATCATTAACCGTCCGCTGGACGTGGATACCGATGGCGTCAACGGCGACGACAACTCCCACTACAGCGGCGGCGCCTCCGACTACCTGGCCTTCGGCCACGGCTGCGTGAACGACAGCGAAGACGCGGACGTGATCCTGCACGAGTATGGCCACGGCATCCAGGCCAATATCAACAGCAGCTGGTCCGGCGGCGACACGGGCGCGATGGGCGAGGGCTTCGGCGACTATTGGGCCGCGTCCTACTCCTACAGCACGCCCAACGGCAGGACCTACCACCCTGAGTGGGCTTTCAGCTGGGACGGCCACGGTTCCTGCTGGGCCGGCCGCATGCTGAACCGCACGGACGCCAAGTACAACAGCGCCAAGTCCTATGCTGCGCACACTTCGGTGACCGAGGGTGGCGTGACCTTCCAGTCCGATGAACTGTGGTCGGCGCCGCTGTACCAGTCCATGGTGGCCCTGATCGCAGCCGGCAAGCCGCGCGCCGATATCGACAAGATCATCCTGGAAGCGCACTTCGGCCTGGGCGCCAACGTCAAGATGCCGGCAATGGCCACGGCCATCGTGAACGCGGCCAAGACCCTGTTCCCCTCCGACCTTGGCTATGCCAACACCTTCCAGGCCAAGTTCGAAGCGCAGAACATCCTGAGCGCCAGCCAGCCGCCGGGTCCGACGATCAGCGAAACGGAAAGCAATAACACCATTGCCACCGCCAACGCGCTGACGCAGTCCAACACCACGGTGAACGGCACGATGAGCGCTTCAACGGACGCGGACTACTTCAAGGTCACCCTGCCAGCCGGCAAGACCCTGACCGTGACGATGACGCCCAATGCGACCTCGGACTACGACCTGGAGCTGTACAACGCGTCCGGCACCAAGCTGACGTCGAGCGTGAAAGGTACTGGCCAGGTGGATACCGTTACCCGAGCCAATACGGGAAGCGGCGCGGTCGATCTTTATGCGAAAGTGATTTATTACAGTGGCGGCACCGGCGCCACGAGCGGTAAATATACTCTGAATGCAAGCTGGTAATTTAAAAGCTGCCGATAAACTGTCCGGTTTTTAACCGGGCAGTTTATTTTTTAACGGTTTTTAATAAAATGTCTCATTTAAGACATTTATTGTTGCCCATTATTGAATTGCTGAGCAAAAGTCTGTAGCGCCTGGGCTTCACCATTGCCCGGCTTGGCTTCCGGCGGCAGCATGCGCACCGGCTGTGCCCGGGCCGAGGTAGCGGCCTCCCAGTGCGGCGCCTCGATCGAATCGAACACCGTCCTCAGCTGCTGGCCCCAGGTGCTGCGGATCATCTGGAAGTAGGCATTCTTCTCGTCAATCGTCACGAAGCGGCTCACGGCCAGGCTGTTGTTCTCGTAGACCAGCAGGTCCAGCGGCAGTCCGACGGAAATATTGGACTTCAAGGTGGAGTCCATCGAGATCAGCGCGCACTTGGCGGCCGCATCCAGCGAAGTCTCGGGCGTGACCACGCGGTCGATGATGGGCTTGCCGTACTTGGACTCGCCGATCTGGAAATAAGTGTTCTCGTTGTGGACTCGATGAAGTTGCCGGCCGAATAGACCTGGAACAGGCGGCAGCGCTCGCCCTTGTATCTGTCCGCCGAAGACCAGGCTGACGTTGAAGTCGATGCCGAAATCGCTGAGCGCCTTCGCTTCGCGCTCGTGAATCACGCGCACCGCCTCGCCCAGCACGCGCGCCGCCTCATACATATTGGGCGCGTTCCACAGCGTGTGTCCGCTGGAACCTTCGAACTCGTTGACCAGCTGGCGCACCGACTGCGAAATGGACAGGTTCCCCGCTGTCATCAGCACCATGACCCGCTCGCCAGGCTGTTCAAACACGCTGAGCTTGCGGAAGGTGCCGATCTGGTCAACACCGGCATTGGTTCGGGAGTCGGACAGGAACACCAGCCCTGCATTGAGGCGCATGCCAACACAATAAGTCATAAAGCAAATCCGGAGGAATGGAATGCCGATTCTACACCGCTCATTGCTGCAGGACCTTCACTTGCACGGCAAGCGTTTCCAGGCCGCCGCCGCGGCGAACGCCGCGCACGGGCGCTGCGGAATCGTAGTCGCGCCCGACTGCCAGGCGGCAATAGGCGTCTGTCATGAGGCGGGCGTGGGTCACATCGATGCTGACCCAGCCTTCGTAATCGGCGTCGGTGGCCCAGGCATCGATCCAGGCATGGCTGGCGGCGTGTTCGCTGTCGCCCGGATCAATGTAGCCGGACACATAGCGCGCAGGGATGCCCTGGGCGTGGCAGCAGGCGAGGAAGATGTGGGCGTGGTCCTGGCAGACGCCGCTACCCATGTCCAGCGCGTCGCTGGCCGGCGTGTCCACTTCGGTTGCACCGCTTTGATACCTGACCGCACCAAAGATGTGCTCGGCCAGACTCAGCAATTGCGCCGTTTGCGCCTTGCCGTGGGGTAAAGAAAGCGCCGCCAACTCGCGTATGCCGTGCGTCGGAGAGGTGAAGCGGGTAGGCACGGTATACACGAGTGGCGACAAAGCGTCCCCGTTGGCTATGCGGCCACGCGCGGGAGATCGCGTTTCCACCTGGCCTTGGGCGACGATGGTGAGACCGTTATGCGGCCGGGACAATGTCAGCATATGCGATTGGTTGCCATATGCATCGGCAAAAGCATGCATGTTGCCGGCCGCCGACAACTGCCAGGACAGCACGTGCTGGTGCTGCTCGACACGCGGTGTCAGGTGCAGCAGCTGGATGGTGTAGCCCAGCTCGGCGCTGTAGCTGTACCGGGTTTCATGTCGGATCGACAGTTGCATTAGCTTCCCCTAGGCGGCCAGCGGCACGAGGAAATCGCGGCTGACGCGGTTGCCCAGCTCGTACACGCGGGCCAGGAATTCGGTCAGCGTGTCGTGCAGGCCGACGCGCAGGATATCGTCGATGCGGGCGAACTGCAGGTCGGCATGCAGCTTGCCGGCGAAGCGCTCGGTGTCGACGGAAAGATCATTGCGGACGGAACGCAGATTGGTCACCACTTCTTCCATGCAGGCCAGCAGGGAGCGCGGCATGTCGGCCCGCAGCATCAGCAGCTCGGCCACGCGGGCCGGCGTAATCACGTCGCGGTAGACCTTGCGGTAGATTTCGAAGCCGGACACGGAGCGCAGTAGCGCGGCCCAGTAATAGAAATCGCGCTCGCCCTGGGCCGCATCGGCATGGAACTTCACGTCCAGGATGCGAGCCGTGTTGTCGGCGCGCTCCAGGAAGGTGCCGAGCCGGATGAAATTGATTGCCTCATCCTTGAGCATGGTGCCGACCGTGACCCCGCGCGACAGGTGGGAGCGGTACTTGACCCAGTCGAAGAATTTGGACGGATCGTGTTCCAGCAAGCCATTGCGCAAGTGCTTTTGCATGTCCAGCCAGGTCTGGTTCTGGATTTCCCAGACTTCGGTGGTCAGGGTGCCGCGCACGGCGCGCGCATTCTCGCGTGCTTCGCGCAGGCAGGCTGTGATCGAGGAGGGATTGCAAGGATCGCGCACCATGAAATCGATCACCTCGCGCGGCGTGACGGCCTGGTACTTGTCCGCATAGGCGTTCTGCAGCTCGGAAATGCCCAGCACGGCCTGCCAGCTGTGCTCCGTGTCCGCATCGGACTGGGGCAGCATGGCTGTCTGCACCGTCACGTCCAGCATGCGGGCCGTGTTTTCGGCGCGCTCGGTGTAGCGGGCCATCCAGAACAGGTGATCGGCGGTTCGGCTCAGCATATTTTTCTCCTTATTTTTCGAGGACCCAGGTGTCCTTGGTGCCGCCACCCTGGGACGAGTTGACCACCAGCGAGCCTTCCTGCAGCGCCACGCGCGTCAGCCCGCCCGGCACCATCGCCACGGTCTTGCCCGACAATACAAACGGCCTCAGGTCGATGTGGCGCGGCGCGATACCTTCCTCCACGAAGGTCGGGCAATTGGAAAGGGCCAGCGTTGGCTGGGCAATATAGGCGTCCGGCCGCGCAATCAGGCGGTCGCGGAAGGCCGCCACCTGTTCGCGCGTGCTGGCTGGACCGACCAACATGCCGTAGCCGCCGGCGCCATGGACTTCCTTGACCACCAGCTCCGGCAGATGGTTCAGCACATAGTCCAGGTCTTCCGGCTTGCGGCACTGCCAGGTCGGCACATTGTTGAGCACGGGTTCTTCGGACAGATAGAAGCGAATCATGTCCGGCACATAAGGATAGATCGACTTATCGTCCGCCACGCCGGTGCCGATGGCGTTCGCCAGCGTGACCCGGCCCGCGCGGTAGACCGACAGCAGGCCCGCTACGCCCAGCGTGGAATCCGAGCGGAAGGCAAGGGGATCGAGGAAGTCATCGTCCAGCCGCCGGTAGATCACGTCCACCCGTTTCGGCCCGTGCGTGGTGCGCATATAGACGGCGTTGTCGTTGACGAAGAGATCCTTGCCCTCGACCAGTTCCACGCCCATCTGCTGCGCCAGGAAGGCGTGTTCGAAGTAGGCCGAGTTGTACATGCCCGGCGTCATCACGACCACCGTGGGATCGCTCACGCCCATCGGCGCCACCGAACGCAGATTATCCAGCAGCAGGTCCGGATAGTGATCGACGGGCGCGATGCGGTTGCGCGCGAACAGTTCGGGGAAGAGGCGCATCATCATGCGGCGGTCTTCCAGCATGTAGGAAACGCCGGAGGGCACGCGCAGATTATCCTCCAGCACATAGAACTCGCCTTCGCCGGC
Organism: Pseudoduganella sp. UC29_106; assembly: GCF_044055365.1. Taxonomy (NCBI): domain Bacteria; kingdom Pseudomonadati; phylum Pseudomonadota; class Betaproteobacteria; order Burkholderiales; family Oxalobacteraceae; genus Pseudoduganella; species Pseudoduganella sp. UC29_106. The sequence continues at coordinate 3,195,232 of NZ_CP171977.1, forward strand.
GCGCACGATGTCGATGCCGGCGATGTGGGCGTAGATATCGCTGGCCACGTCAATGCCCTGCATCTCCGGGCGGTACTGGGCGTTGCGGTAGATCTGCTCGGCGGGAATGATGCCGGCGCGGACGATGTCCTGCCCGTGGTAGATATCGTGGACGAACATGTTCAGCGCCTTCACGCGCTGCACCAGCCCGGTTTGCAGCTGCGTCCATTCCGCGGCAGGGATGATGCGCGGGATGATATCGAAGGGGATCAGGCGTTCGGTGCCGGCATCGTCCCCATACACGGCGAAGGTGATGCCGACGCGGCGGAAGGTCAGGTCGGCTTCGGCCCGCTTGCGGGCGACGCTTTCAGGCGGCTGCTTTTCGAGCCAGCGGCAGAACTCGGCGTAATGCTCACGCGTAACGCCCTCGTTCGACATTTCGTTGAAGAATTTTGGCATGGCTTGCTTCCCCAGTTTTTTTATCAGGAGAACAATCAAGATCCGTGCCAGCTATCTTGCACCATGCAGGTGCGAAGCGCTAGCCGTACATGCGCATGCAGAGGGCGGCAAAGGCTTGCGCTGCGGCGGATTGATAGGCATCGCGGCGGTAGAGCAGGGTAGCGGTGCGGGGCTCGGGTTCCGGCGTGATCGCCACATTGTGCAAGTCCGGGTGCTGCAATCCGATGGCCTCGGGCAGGATGGTCACCACATCGCTGCGCCGCACCACTTCGGTCAGGGCGCTGATGGTATTGGCCTCGATCGCTATCGCCGGCGCGATGGACTGCGCGCGCAGGTAGTCATCCACATGCTGGCGTGTCGCGAAATCGGGGCTGAGTACGCCAAGGCGCTCATTGGCAAGCTCGGCTGGCGTGATTGGACGGCTGCGGCCGGCAAACGCATGATGTGCGCCGACGACCACGCTGAGCCGCTCAACCAGCAGCGGCTGGCATTCGATATCGGCAACCGGCCTGGAGACGGCGAAGGCGATGCCCAGGTCGACCTCGTCCGCTGCGACCGCCGCCGCGATCGTATCCAACGACATTTCTCTCAGCCGTAAGGCTACCCCGGGATAGCGCGCGTGGAAATCCGCCAGCAGCGGCCCCACCAGATAAGCCGTGAACGTTGGCGTGGTCGCGAGCCGCAACTCGCCGCGCGCCAGGTCCTGCACGTCATGTATCGCGCGCCGGCCCGATTCCAGTTCCCGCAGGGCCCGCCGTGCGTGCTCGATATAGACCTGGCCGGCATCCGTGACCTTTACTGAGCGTCCGCTGCGATCGAGCAGGGCGACGCCGAGCGCATCCTCCAGCTGGATGATTTGCTGGGACAGCGTGGGCTGCGAAACGTGCAGCGCTTCGGCGGCGCGCGTGAAGTTGCCGTGTTCGGCGACTGCGAGCAGGTAGCGGATATGGCGCAGTTGCATGGGTTGAGCTATTGGTTTTGCCTATGGACTCCATTCTAAACCGGTCTTGGACGTAATAGCTGCGCGCTGCGATGATGAGTTCAACGCACAGCAAAGAGGCAAAGAAATGAAACAATTCATTCAGGGCGCGCTGAAATTTCAGGACGAAGTCTTTCCGGGCATGTCCCAACTGTTCAGGCAACTGGCCAACAGCCAGACGCCCGGCACACTGTTCATCACCTGCTCGGATAGCCGGGTCGTGCCTGAACTGCTGACCCAGCAGCAGCCCGGCGACATCTTCGTCATCCGCAATGCAGGCAATATCGTCCCGTCGTACACATCCGAACCGGCGGAGTAACGGCCAGCGTGGAATACGCAGTTGGCGTGCTGGGCGTGACCGACATCGTGGTCTGCGGCCACAGCGACTGCGGCGCAATGACCGCGATCGCGCAGTGCGCCTGCATGGACCATCTGCCCGCAGTTTCCAGCTGGTTGCGCCATGCCGACGCGGCAAGAGCTGTCAACGAAGCGCGTACGCACGCGTCGCCGGCAGCGAAAGTGAACGGCATGGTCTATGCCAACGTAGTCGCGCAGCTGACCAATATCCGCACTCATCCCACGGTGGCGCTGGCGCTGGAGCAGGGGCGACTTGCGCTGCACGGCTGGGTCTACGACATCGAGAGCGGCGGCATCCATGCACTCGATGGCACGCGTCATGCTTTCGTCAACCTGGCGCTTCATCCGGACACCGTGGCTTTCCAACCCAAACGGCAGCTGCAGGCTGCCTGAAATGATCCCCAAACCTGAAAGGATCGACCTCATGCTGCAATCGAACGTAACCCAGGATGCGCGCGTTGCCATCACTTCGCGCGTTATCGCCGCCAAGGCCATCAAGGACCTGAGCTTCGCGCAACTGACCGAAGGCACCGGCCTCAGCGTCGCTTACGTGACCGCCGCGCTGCTTGGCCAGCACGCCTTGCCGAAGGCTGCCGCCGAGCTGGTCGCCGACCGCCTCGGCCTCGATGCCGCCGACGCCGCGCAACTGCAGGCTGTGCCCCTGCGCGGCAGCATCCCCGGCGGCGTCCCGACCGATCCGACCATCTACCGCTTCTACGAAATGGTCCAGATCTATGGCACGACGCTGAAGGCCCTGGTGCACGAGCAGTTCGGTGACGGCATCATCAGCGCTATCAATTTCAAGCTCGATATCCAGAAAGTGGACGACCCGGAAGGCGGATCGCGCGCCGTGATCACGCTGGATGGCAAGTTCCTGCCATATAAGCCGTTCTGATTTCGACGATGCTGTCTTAGCCATTCGAGCCGTCCCAGACGGCTCATTTTTTTTGCACGCACTGGTATCATGGTCATGAAGACAATGAAAGGAGTGCATGCCCATGGAACAACTATCCCCGGCCACACTGCTCGACATCATTGAGGCGCAAGCGCGTCTTGTGGGCCTTGGCACCAATCTGAGCGCGGTGATCGATGAAGCGTCGCGCGTGGCGGTGAGTCTGACCGGTGCGGATGGCGCGGTTGTGGAACTGCTGGAAGGCGAGGAGATTGTCTACCGTTCCGCGTCCGGCATCGCGGAAGCGCAGCTGGGGCTGCGCATGCCGGTGGCGAACAGCCTGTCAGGCTATTGTCTTCTCAATAAGATCGCGGCTACCTGCATCGACAGCGAAACGGACGAGCGAGTGAACCGTGAGGCCTGCCGCAAGGTCGGCCTGCGCGCCATGGTCATCGTGCCGCTGATTGCAGGCGGAAAGGCGATTGCGGTCATGAAGCTGGTCTGGCGTGAAACCCGCCCGCTGGACAGGAACGAAGCGGACATCGCCCAGCTGCTGGCCAATATGTGCGCGGCGCTGATGCACCAGGCATCGCTGGAAGGGAACGACGTCATGCATCGCCGCCTCACCGTGGACGAGGACACGGGCGTGGCAAACCGCAACTACTTCTTCGAAAAGCTGCGTGCGCGCCTGCTGACAACGGAGCACGTGGGCGTCGGCCTGGTGCGGATCGATACCGACTACGCGGCTAACCTGATCCTGAGGTGCATTGAAACAGAGTGCAGGGAAGGGGACTTTGTGGCGCGCGTTTCGTCCAATGAATTCGCCATCATCATGAGCATGGCGGTGCGGCGCTCGGTGGTCATGAGCCAGCTGCTGAGGATTTCGCACGCCGTGTCGCGTGCCGGCTTTGGTGCGGTGCGCAGCGGTTCCGCATTCTCGCCGGATGACGGTACGTCTGCCGCCGACTTGTTCTATGCGGCGACGGCCGCGCTCACGCGTTCGTGAGCGCCGGGCCGGCGCAAGAGCCGCTCAGTTGCGGTACATGGCGCGATATTCAGGGCTCTCGCTTACGTAGACTTTCACGCCCGTCGCCTGCAGGTCAGCCGGGAGGATTGTTGCCAGATCCAGCACGCCTTCCTGGTGGTACAGGTCGAACTTCCAGGTGAACGGTGCGCCGTTGATGTTGAACTGGACGGTCTCGCCATTCGTCACCTGCACCGATTTGGTGTCCGGCGTGATTTCGATAATGCGTTGGGCGGCGCTGGCGGTGGCTGGCGCGCCATAGATTTTCGGGGTCACGTCAAACACGCCTGCGTTGGCGTTCATGGCGAAAGCGGATGCGGCAAAGGCGAAAGCGAACAGGGATTTGGTGAATTTCATGGTCAGGCTCCTTGGAAGTTTGTATGTTTTCGACGCGTCGTCGATGGATACAACTTTAGAGCCCGGCCCCCAACGCTCCTATGACGGAAGGATTACAAAGTGGTGACATCCGGGAAGAAGATTTCAAACCGGGTCACGCCGCTTTCGCTGAACGCGCGCCAGCTGCCCTGGTGCAGGGACATGATGCTGCGCACGATGGACAGCCCCAGCCCGCTGGACTCGGCGCTGCCTGTGCGCGAGGCGTCCGCGCGGTAGAAGCGGTCGAAAATGCGCTCCAGGTGGGCCGGCGCGATGGTCGGTCCCCGGTTTTCGACGGTGAATGTAGTGCCTTCGCTGGTCTGTTCGGCCCTCAGCTTGATTTCGGAGCTCTCATTGGCATAGCGCACCGCGTTCGCCAGCAGGTTGGCCAGCGCGCGCCGCAGCAGGTTCGGGGTCCGCCCACACCGTGCCTGAACCTTCGCAAACGACGCGGACATGACGGTCCTCGGCCGGACCTTCGAAGTATTCGCATACCCGCTCCAGTTCCTCGTGCAGGTCCAGCGTCTTGCGTTCGATGGCGTGGTCCGCGTGTTCGGCGCGGGCCAGGAAGAGCATGCTGTCCGTCATGCGCGCAAGGCGCTGCAGTTCCTCGAAGGTGGACCCGAGCAGCTTCTGGTAATAGTCCGTGTCGCGGCGGTGGCCGAGGGCGACTTCGATCTGGCCCAGCATATTGTTGACGGGCGTGCGCAGGTCGTGCGCCATGTCCGCCGACACCTGGCTCAGTTGCGAAAAGCCTGTTTCAAGGCGCCCCAGCATGCCGTTGAAGGAATCGATCAGGGGCAGCAGTTCGCGCGGCGCCTGCTCGGTTTCGATGCGGCGCGACAGGCTACGCACGCCGATGGACGCGGTCTGTGCCGCCAGATGGCCTACCGGCGCCAGCGCCTTGCGCGCGAGCGCAAACGCCAGCAGCGCCGAAAGGAAGCCGCCGCCCAACGCCATGAAAATCACGCGGTTGCGATATTCGGCCAGCATGCGCGTGCGCTCCGCCATCACGCGGCCGGAGATGACGACCAGGTCGCGCTGCGGATCGGTGGTCTTGGCAAGGGCGGACGTGACGCTGAAGGGGATATTGTTCGTGACGTGCGCGTGGTGCACGTCGCGCAGGGCCAGCGCTTCATGGGCGGGCACCGGCACCAGGTCCGGAATCGTGGCCCGGGCAGGGTTGATTTCGATCAGTGGCTGCTGGCCGGCGTACTTCACGACCAGCAGGGCTTCCTGGTTGCCCAGCATATTGGCGAAGAGCTGGGGCTTGGTGCCGATCAGCTCCATTGCATCTTCGTCGCGCAGCAGGGTGCGGATCTGGTCGATGCGGGCGATAAGGGCGGTGTCGTCGCGGACGCTGAGCTGGGTGTACAGGCGATCGTAGAGTAAAAAGCCAATCGCCCCGGCGGCCATAAAGGTCAAAAGGGCGAGCGCGAGAGAGAGCCGGGTAACGAGGGAGGGACGTCTCATTCCTCTTCCTCGCAGCGGTAGCCGACGCCGTAAACAGTATGTATCAGTTTGATTTCGAAGGGATCGTCCACCTTCTGGCGCAGCCGGCGCACGGCCACGTCGACCACATTGGTATCGCTGTCGAAGTTCATGTCCCAAACGCGGGAAGCAATGAGGGAGCGCGAAAGCACCTGGCCCTGGTTCTGCATGAAGAACTGCAGCAGGTTGAATTCCTTGTTGGTCAGCGTGAGCTTGGTTGCCCCACGCGTTACGCGGCGTTTCTGCACGTCGACCTGCAGGTCGGCGATCTGCAGCACATCGTCCTGCTTGACCTGGCGGCCGCGGCGCAGCGCGACGCGGATCTTCGCCAGCAGCTCGGCAAAGGAGAAGGGCTTGACGAGGTAATCGTCCGCGCCCAGGTCCAGGCCTTTCAGGCGGTCCTCCAGCGTGCCGCGCGCGCTGAGGAAGAGCACCGGCGTTTCCTTGCCGCTGAGGCGGCGCATCACGTCCCAGCCGTCCATCTCGGGCATCATCACGTCCAGCAGGATCAGGTCATAGCGGAATTCGTTGGCCATGTGGAGGCCATCGCGGCCGTTGCGGGCCACGTCCACCACATAGCCGGATTCCGTCAGTCCGTTCTGGATATATTCGGCGCTCTTGAACTCGTCTTCAACGACAAGAATTCTCATGCTGTTCGCACTTTCGCTTGTTTCATAGCCGGAGGATAGCACTTATCAGTTCCCCAGTTTGACAGCCGCCTGCTCGATCAGGGCTGCCACTTCCCTGGGATGCGAGATGTAGATGGCGTGGCTGCCGGGCACTTCCACCGTCGTCGCTTTTGCGCGCGCCGCGTACATGCGCTCCAGCTCCGGATTGATGGCGCGGTCCTCCTTTGCCACCATGTACCAGCTGGGCTTATTGCGCCAGGCCGGATTGCTGATGGTGGTGGTATTGACCCGCGCATTGGGCGGCATCTGCGAGCGCGCCATGAATTCGGCGTCCGCCTTTGGCAGATCGGCGGCGAAGTCCTCATGGAAGTGGACCGGATCGACGAAAACATAGCCATCCGGCGTGAGCTGCGTGCGGATCTGGCCCGGGATTTTGTTCTTGTTGCTGGCCGTGGACTCGCCATCGTCCGGTGCATGGGCTGCGATATAGACCAGGCCCGCTACATACGGATCGTTGCCGGCCTGGGTGATCACGGCGCCGCCGTAGCTGTGGCCGACCAGGATGCTGGGGCCGGGCTGGCGGCGCAGCACGCGCACCGTGGCGTTCACGTCTTCTTCCAGGGAGGTCAATGGCTCCTGGACCATGTTCACGTTGTAGCCGTCTTTTGTCAGGATGTCATAGATCGCGCGCCAGCCGGATGCGTCGGCAAACTGGCCATGCACCAGCACAATATTTCGGACTGGTTCGGCGAAGGCAGGCGCAATCATGCCAACAGCTAGGGCGGCGGAAGCGAGGACTTTCATCGTGAGACGCATAACGGGGCTCCATATTGAGTGAACTGGTTTCAGTATGTCCACCGGCCGCCCACGAAGCTCTGACGGAATCATTACAAACCGATTACAGTCGCCGAATAGTACTTGACTGACTGATCCAGAATGCCTATCCTGTTCTGGACTAGTCAATCCATAATCTCATTGAAGGAAACGGTATGAACAAGAATTTGCAAGGCAAGGTCGCCCTGGTGATGGGCGGTACCCGCGGCATTGGCGCTGCCATCGTGGAGCGCTTGGCGCGCGAAGGCGCGTCGGTAGCGTTTACTTACGCGGCGTCGGCTGGCACGGCGCAGGACCTGGAAGCGACGATAACGGCTTCCGGCGGGCGCGCGCTTGCGATCCAGGCCGACAGCGGCGATGCGGAGGCGGTGCGCGGCGCTGTCGCGCAGGCTGCAGCCCACTTCGGCCGGCTGGACATCCTGGTCAACAACGCCGGCATCCTGCGCCTGGCGCCAATGGAAGACTTTCCGCTGGAAGACTTCGACCGCATGGTCGACGTGAACGTGCGCGGCCTGTTCGTGGCGGCGCAGGCGGCAGTGAAACATATGGGCGAGGGTGGCCGCATCATTTCGATCGGCAGCATCGCTTCCGTGCGCGTGGCTTTCCCGACATCGAGCGTGTATTCGATGACCAAGGGCGCCGTGGCCGCAATGGTGCGTGGCATGGCGCTGGACCTGGCGCCACGCGGCATCACGGTCAACAATGTGCAGCCCGGACCGACTGAAACGGACATGAACCCGTCCGACGGTCCTCATGCCGAGGCAATTAAGGGTATGATTCCGCTGCGCCGCGTGGGCCGTCCCGAGGAAATCGCGGGAATGGTCGCCTACCTGGCCGGTCCGGAAGCGGCTTTTGTCACCGGCGCCAGCCTGACCATCGACGGCGGCTATACCGCTTGATAAAGGAGTGAAGCACTGCCATGGCAAGACCGAGGGAATTCGACCGCGCGGAAGCGCTGAACAAGGCCATGGCTGTGTTCTGGCTGAAGGGTTACGCGGGCACGTCCACCGCCGACCTGCTGGAAGCGATGCAGATTGGTCGCCAGAGCATGTATGACACCTTCGGCGACAAGCATGCACTCTACCTCGAAGCGCTGCGACAGTATAACGAGAGCAGTGTCGGCGAGTTGCTGCGCAGCCTGCAGGCTGGGACCGCGCTGGAAGGGTTGGCGAACATGCTGTTTACTTTCGCTGCGCGGCCAGAGAAGGACAATGCCAAAGGCTGCATGGGCGTGAATGCCGTATGCGAGTTCGGCCTGGGCGACCCCGATGTCAATGCCTTGCGCGACGCCAGCAGTAAAATGTTGAACAAGGCGGTCGAGCAGGTGCTGCGCGATGCTGTGGCGGCGGGCGAAATGCGTGCCGACGCCAATATTGCGGAGGCAGTGGCCTTCATCGCGTCGACGCTGTCCGGCATGAAAGTCAGCGCCAAGGCCGGCGCCAGGCCGGCGACCTTGCTCGCCATCGCCAACCTTGCTATCAGCGCTTTGAAATCATGAAGATAGAACTTGCCAGCCCGGCCGATGCCGGCCAGCTGTTTGAGGTGTGGGAGCGGGCAGTGCGCGCCACCCACCATTTCCTGGGTGAAGAGGGCATCCAGCACCTGGTGCCGCTGGTGCGCCAGTTGCTCGGCGAATTCACGCCGATCCATTGCGTGCGCGACGAACAAGGGACGATCGTCGCCTTCATGGGCTGTTCAGGCGACAGCCTGGAAATGCTCTTCGTCGATCCGGCTCAGCATGGGCGGGGCGTCGGCAGCGCCTTGCTGCGTTACGCGATTGAGGAGCTGGGCGCGGTGCGGGTCGATGTCAACGAACAGAATCCCCAGGCCGTGGGCTTCTACCTGCACAAGGGCTTCGCGCTGGCCAGCAGGTCGGAGCTCGACGGCTTCGGTCATCCTTATCCGATCCTGCACCTGGAACTCAGGAATAACGCTTGAAGACCTTTACGGGTTTGCCGGCTGCGACCAGATAAACGTTGTACGCATCCTTGCGGTCGGCTTCCATGCCGGGAGAGCCATGCGGCATGCCGGGAACGGCGAGGCCGATGACCTTGGGCCTGGATGAGAGCAAGCGCTTGATGTCTGCTGCCGGCACATGGCCTTCGATGGCATAGCCTTCAACCACGGCGGTGTGGCAGGAACCCATTTCTTCTGGCATACCCATTTTCGCGCGCATTTCGCCGGGGTTGGCAACATCGTGTGCAGCGACTTCCAGGCCATTGTCCCGCAAATGCTTGATCCATGCGCCGCAGCAGCCGCAGGTGGGTGACTTGTACACGTTGATGATGGGCGCGGCGCTGGCCGTGGCGGAGATGGCGATCATCGCTGCAAGAATGAGTTTCTTCATGACGGTCCTTTCTTAGGTAACGCTTAATATAGACCTTCCCACGGCAGGAAGGTCAAGCACAAAAGGGGATGGCCGTGGTAGCATCCCGGCCATGAGATTCTGTCGCCGCACCCGCTGGTTCGCAGTCGTACTCGCCCTGTTTGGCATGCTGTGCATGCAACTGGCGGTGGCGGCCTATGCCTGCCCGAAAGTGGACACCGCGGCGCAGGAAGAGATGATGGCGAATATGCCCGGTTGCACCGGCATGGACGAAACCCAGCCTTCGCTCTGCAAATCGCACTGCCAGCCCAAGCAGCAATTGTCCGACAAGGCCGAATTGCCGCCCGTTGTGCCAGTCGCGCCAGGCGGACTAGCATACCTTGCTGGCGTCGCAGCGGAGCCATCCTTTCCGCAAAGAGCCGATGGATTCGCCCATCCGCAGCTCGCAAGGGCTACGGCGCCGCCGCTGGCCATAGCGAACTGCTGCTTCCGCATTTGACACCTCCGATCGCCTGACGGAGCGCCGTCGCCATTGGCGATGCGCGCCTTATCAACGCTTCGGAGCTGTCTCACCATGTATATTTCCTTGCGCGCGCTGTCGGGCGCGTGTTGCCTGTTCGCCGTCGCCGCCTGCGCGACTGCATCCGACATTCTCACCCTTGAATCCGCCCAAAGGCTGGCCCTGGCCCGCTCGCGCAGCCTGCCGGCCCAGGACTTTGCAGCCGCCGCCGCACGCGATCTGGCTGTCGCCGCGGGCCAGCTGCCCGATCCCGTCCTGAAGGCCGGCATCGACAACCTGCCGGTTTCCGGCGCCGACCGCCTGTCGCTGGGCGCCGATTTCATGACCATGCGCCGTATCGGCATCTCGCAGGAGCTCACCAGCAGCGAGAAGCGCCGCTGGCGCGCAGAGCGCTACGAAGCCGAGGCGGCGCGTGCACTTTCAGAGAAGCGTGCGCTGTCCGCCGCCCTTGAGCGCGATACGGCGCTGGCCTGGCTGGAACTGTATTTCGCACGCGAGAGCGACAAGCAGCTTGCCACACTCGAAGTCCAGTCGAAGCAGGAAGTCGATGCGACGCGCAGCGCCTTAAGCGGCGGGCGCGCCACGCTGGCCGACCAGGTCTCAGCCGAGATGGGCGTTAGCCAGATTGCCGAGCGCCGTATCGAATCCGCGCGTCGAGTTCAGGTGGCACAGACCGCGCTGCGGCGCTGGGTCGGCGATGCTGGACTGGAGAAGTTGGGACCCCTTGCCGGACATGAGCGCCGGCGCGTCGCCAAATGTGTGGGACCATCCGCATCTCGCGGCCCTGCATGGCCAGGAGCAGATCGCCAAGGCTGAAAGCGGCCTGGCACAAGCCGCGCGCAAACAGGACTGGAGCGTCGAAGTGGCCTTCCAGCAGCGCGGGTCGGGCTATTCAAACATGGTTTCCTTCGGGGTGTCCGTGCCGCTGCAGTGGGATAGGGACAAGCGACAGAATCGCGAGATTGCGGCCCGCCGGCTGCAGGAGCAGCAGGCGCAGGCCGAACTCGAGGAAGCGCAGCGCGAGCTGGCGGCAATGGCGCAGTCGCAGTTGGCCGAATGGCAGGCCGGCGTTGCGCGCGTGACGCAGTACCGCGACACGACGCTGCCGCTGGCTGAGCGCAGGCAGGAAGCCGTGCTGGCCGAGTACCGCGGCGGCAAGGCTGCTCTCGCCGATGTGCTGGCGGCACGCCGCGCAGCGGTCGATACGCGCCTGCAGGCGGTCGACGCCGAGGCGGCGATGGCAAAGGCCTGGGTGCAGTTGAATTATCTGAAAGCGGGAGGCCAGCCATGAAACGCGCGGCGATTATTTCCGCTTCCGTCGCTGCCGCACTGGCTGCAGTCGGCGCCGCCTATTGGGCTGGACTGCAGCACGGACAAGGCGCACAACCCGCACCGGCGCAGGCATCGGCGCCGCAGGATGCCCGCAAACCGCTCTACTGGCACGATCCGATGGTGCCCGGCCAGCGCTTCGACAAGCCGGGCAAGTCGCCTTTCATGGACATGCAGTTAGTCCCCGTCTATGCCGGCGAAGGCGCGGCGAGCGGCGTGGCGATCGACGCCCGCACGCGCCAGAATCTCGGCGTGCGCACCGCGGAGGTGAAGGAAGGCCAGCTCGCCTCCGCCGTGGACGCGGTAGGCACCGTGGCCTGGGACGAGAGCCGGATGTTCCTGGTGCAGGCGCGCAGCGCAGGCATCGTAGAGCGACTGTTCGTGCGCACGCAGTTCGCGCAAGTGCGGAAAGGCCAGCCGCTGGCCGAGCTGTATGTGCCGGACTTTGTCGCAGCCCAGGAGGAATACCTTGCGGCGCGGCGGCTGCAGGCGGACGGAATAAGCGGCATCGCCGATGCGGCCCGCCAGCGCATGCGGCTCGCGGGCATGACGGAAGAACAGATCCAGTCCGTGGAACGCAGCGGCAAGGTCAACGCGCGCGTCACGGTCACAGCGCCGGAAAGTGCCGTGGTGGCCGAACTTGGTGCGCGCGAAGGCATGACCGCCAGCGCGGGTGCGCCGCTGTTCAAGTTGAATGGCACCGGCAGCGTCTGGGTCCATGCGGAGGTCGCTGAAAGCGCCGGCGCGGCGCTGCAGCCAGGTGTTAAAGCGCAGGTGCGTACCGCTGCGATGCCGGGACAGACGCTTGAGGGCCGCGTATCAGCGGTGCTGCCCGATATCGATCCAGCCACGCGCACGCGCAAGGTGCGTATCGAGCTGTCCAATCCCGGCATGCGCCTGGTGCCGGGCATGTTCGCCAACGTGAGTTTTGCCCCGGCGGCCGCGCGTACAATGCTGCTGGCGCCATCGGAGGCCGTCATCCGCACCGGCAAGCGCAGTGTGGTGTTCATCGAAAACGATGAAGGGGGCTTTGAGCCAGTCGATGTTGAACTGGGCGCGGAAAGCGGCGGCCAGGTGGAGATACGCGCCGGCGTGAAGGCGGGCCAGCGCGTGGTGACATCGTCCCAATTCCTGGTGGACTCCGAAGCCAGCCTGCGCGGCGTGGAAGCGCGCATGGCGGCGCCGGCCGAAGGGCATGGAGACCATAAATGATTGCGCGCCTTATCCGATGGTCGATCGCCAACCGCTTCCTGGTCCTGCTGGCGACAGTAGTGCTGGCTGCGTGGGGCGTGTGGGCTCTACTGCGCACGCCGCTGGATGCGATTCCGGACCTGTCGGACACGCAAGTGATCATCCGCACCAGCTATCCGGGCCAGGCGCCGCAACTGGTCGAAAACCAGGTCACCTACCCGCTGACCACGACCATGCTCTCCGTGCCGGGAGCCAAAACGGTGCGCGGATATTCCTTCTACGGCGACTCTTTCGTCTATGTGCTGTTTGACGACCGCACGGACCCGTACTGGGCGCGATCGCGTGTGCTGGAATACCTGAACCAGGTGCAGTCGCGGCTTCCGGCCCAGGCGCGGCCTTCGCTGGGGCCGGATGCCACCGGTGTCGGCTGGATCTTCGAATACGCCCTGGTCGACCGCAGCGGCAAACTGGACCTGGGCCAGTTGCGTGCCTTGCAGGACTGGTTCCTGAAATATGAGCTGAAGACCGTGCCCAACGTGGCCGAAGTGGCGAGTATCGGCGGCATGGTGCGGCAGTACCAGATCCAGCTCGACCCGGTGCGCATGCGGGCGCTGAACGTCACGCATGCGCAGGTGGTGGAGGCAGTGCAGCGCGCCAACCAGGAAAGCGGCGGGTCTGTACTGGAAATGGGCGAAGCCGAATACATGGTGCGCGCATCAGGCTACCTGAAATCGCTCGACGACTTCCGCCAGATCCCGCTGAACGCAAACGCCGCCGGCGTGGCTGTAACGCTGGGCGACGTCGCTACCGTCCATATCGGGCCGGAGACGCGGCGCGGCGTGGCGGAACTGAACGGGGAGGGCGAAGTGGCGGGCGGTGTGATCGTCATGCGTTCGGGGAAGAATGCGTTGGAGACGATAACGGCAGTGAAAGCCAAGCTGGAACAGTTGCGCGCCAGCCTGCCCCGAGGGGTGGAAATCGTGACGACTTACGACCGCTCGCAGCTGATTCGCGGCGCGGTGACGAACCTCGAACACAAGCTGCTGGAGGAGTTCGTGGTCGTTGCCATCGTCTGCGCGCTGTTTCTGCTGCACGCACGCTCGGCCCTCGTGGCGATCATCACGCTGCCGCTGGGCGTGCTGGCTTCTTACCTGATCATGCATTACCAGGGTGTGAATGCCAATATCATGTCGCTGGGCGGCATTGCGATTGCGATTGGCGCGATGGTGGATGCGGCCGTGGTCATGATCGAGAACGCGCACAAGCATATCGAGGCCTGGCGTCACGCCCACCCGGGTGAGGAGCTGGCGGGTGCTGAGCATTGGCGCGTGATCGGCGACGCAGCGATTGAAGTGGGGCCGGCGCTCTTTCTTTCCATGCTGATCATCGTGCTGTCCTTTATTCCCGTGTTCACGCTGGAAGCGCAGGAAGGGCGCCTGTTCTCACCGCTGGCCTTCACCAAGACCTACGCGATGGCCGCCGGCGCCATGCTGTCCGTGACGCTGGTGCCGGTGCTGATGGGGCTCCTGATTCGCGGTCCGATTCCGGCCGAGTCCCGCAATCCGCTGAACCGCTGGCTGGCGGCCGCTTATGCGCCCCTGCTCAGGGCCGTGCTGCGCGCTCCGAAATTGACGCTGGTGTTCGCGGCGCTGTTTGCCGTGCTCTCGCTGTGGCCCTTGTCGCGCCTGGGCGGCGAGTTCATTCCGGCGATGGACGAAGGGGATTTGCTGTATATGCCGAGCGCCTTGCCGGGCATCGGCATCGGCAAGGTCTTGGAATTGCTGCAGCAGACGGACCGCCTGATCCGTACCGTGCCTGAAGTGGAAAGCGTATTCGGCAAGGCAGGCCGCGCGGAAACGGCAACCGATCCGGCGCCGCTGGAAATGTTCGAGACCACGATACGCTTCAAGCCGCGCGAGCAATGGCGGCCGGGCATGACGCCCGATAAGCTGGTCGAGGAACTGGACCGGATCGTCAAGGTGCCAGGCCTTTCCAACGTCTGGGTGCCGCCTATCCGCAATCGCATCGACATGCTGGCCACCGGCATCAAGAGTCCCGTTGGCGTGAAGATCGCCGGCACCGACCTGGCCGAGATAGACCGGATCGCCTCGCAGGTCGAGCATGCGGTGCAAGGCGTGCCGGGCGTGCGCTCGGCGTTGGCCGAACGGCTGACGGGCGGGCGCTACGTGAATATCGACATCGACCGCCGCTCTGCTGCGCGCTATGGCCTGAATGTGGCGGATGTGCAGAGTGTGGTGGCCAGCGCCATCGGTGGTGAAAATATCGGCGAAACGGTGGAGGGCCTGCAGCGCTTCCCGATCAATGTGCGCTATCCGCGGGAGTGGCGCGATTCGGTCGACGCGCTGCGCCGGCTACCGGTGCTCACGCCAAAAGGCGCGCAGATCCAGCTGGGCGATGTCGCCTCTGTGCGGATCGAGGATGGGCCGCCAATGATCAAGAGCGAGAACGCGCGGCCGTCCGGCTGGGTCTACATCGACATCCACGAGCGGGACCTGGGGAGCGCCGTGCGCGACATGCAATATGCCGTGGCGCAGAAAGTGAAGCTGCCGCCGGGCTACTCTATCGCCTGGTCGGGCCAGTTCGAATACCTGGAGCGGGCCGCGGCTCGCCTGCAGATCGTTGTTCCCGCCACCCTGGCAATCATTTTCCTGTTGCTCTACCTGACCTTCCGCCGTGTGGATGAAGCGCTGCTGATCATGGCTACGCTGCCGTTTTCGCTGGCCGGCGCAGTGTGGCTGCTGTGGATACTCGGCCATCACTTGTCGATTGCCGGCGGCGTGGGCCTGATTGCGCTGGCCGGCGTGGCGGCGGAATTTGGCGTGATCATGCTGCTTTATCTTAAGCATGCCTGGGAGGCCCGGCTCGATGCAGCCGACACCGGCGATGCGGGGCTGCGCGAAGCGATCGAGGAGGGCGCCTTGCTGCGTGTGAGACCGAAGGCGATGACAGTGGCCGTGATCGTGGCTGGCCTGATGCCCGTCATGTTCGGCCATGCGCCCGGCTCGGAGGTCATGCAGCGCATTGCAGCGCCGATGGTTGGCGGTATGATTACGGCTCCGCTTTTGTCCATGCTCGTGGTTCCGGCTGCGTACTACCTGCTGCGCCGCTGGCGGCCCCGATAAAACCAATGTGAATAACGCATGACCGATATCCCTGCGCTGCTGCGCGCCATTGGCCTTTTCTTCGCGACGGCCATCGCGGAACTCATAGGTTGTTACCTGCCGCTGCTGTGGCTGAGCGGAAAAGGTCCCGTGTGGCTGGTGCCGATCGCCGCGGTCAGCCTCACGGTCTTCGTGTGGCTCCTTACGCTGCATCCGGCGGCCAGCGGCCGGGTGTACGCGGCTTATGGCGCGGTGTACATTGCGTCGGCAATCGGCTGGCTATGGCTGGTGGATGGGATCACCCCGAACTGGCGCGACATCGCCGGTGTCGGGCTGGCACTGGCCGGCGCCGCGGTTATCGCTTCGGGCAAGTCAGCTTGAAGACGGGGATGATGGCTGCAAGGGCAGTTCAGCTTCGGCCAGCGGCGCGATCTTCATGGCGGACATCAGCTGGTCGAATTGCAGCGGCTTGTTCAAGACAATACTGAAGCCCGCCGCCATCGCCTGGTCTGCAACGCCCTGATCGTCCCAGCCCGTCAATGCGATAAGGATGGGGCAGCGCTCGCCGTAGGTGCGCCGCAGTTCTTCGGCCACGTCATAACCGCTCATGCCCGGCATGGCGAGATCCGAAATGACGTAGGCCGGCATCAGCTGGGCAACCGCTGCGATGCCATCGCGGCCGTTGTAGGCGCGTTCGGTCAGCCAGCCGTGCTGGATGAACAGGGCAGTCAGGGTGTCAACAGTGTCGCGGTTGTCGTCAATAATCAGTACTACATTTTCCATAGCTGCGTAACCTGCAAAGCTGTGGGGACATAGTCCCCCAGTCAAAAGTCTATTCCCGGTAACACAACAGAGTCATCAGCCACACGCCCGCGGGCGTGTCAGCGTAGTCCTACCCGGCGTTGGGAACTTTTCGTATGCTATTGATTATTATTAAAAATAAATGCTTTATTGGTTACATTTGGCGAGACTTCTCCGAAATAAAACCAAGCAAAATGGCTGCTCAGTCTTAGCTGATGCGTGCGTAACGCTGAGCGCCAATTTAGAGGAGACCTCACCGTGTCACATAACGTCATACAGTGCAGTTTCCAGGCCGGAGCGATCAGGAAACGGCGCGGCATCGTCCAGCGCCAGGCCAATGGCAGCGCCTTGCTGGTGCCGGTCCGCCTGGCTGGTTCAGGCAAGGTCAATGGGCAGCCTTTGCCTTCGGCTGTCCTGCACAAGATGGAAGCCGCCTTCGGTGCGACCTTCTCCGACATCAGGGTGCACGTCGGCCCCGAAGCCGGCGCGATCGGCGCCGTAGCCTTTGCGCGCGGTTCCGACCTCTATTTCGCACCGGGCCAATATGATCCGTACTCGATGCGCGGCCAGCAACTGCTGGGCCATGAACTGGCGCATGTGGTCCAGCAACGGGCAGGGCGCGTACGCAACCCGTTCGGCGCCGGCGTGGCCGTGGTTGAGGACCGGGAGCTCGAGGACGAGGCGGACCAGATGGGACGCGCGGCGGCCAATGGCCTGGCGGCGCACCCGCGGCTACGCAGAAAACGCTGGCCCTGATGCAGTTTGGTACACTCGGGGTAGTAAGATCAACGCCTCGCAGGGACCAAATGAAACTGGCAGATAGAACCGACGCCGTTGCGCCATTTTTCGCAATGGAGTTCGGCAAGCATGCGGCCGCGCTGGAAGCGCAGGGCCATCACATCATCAAACTGAATATCGGTGAACCCGACTTCGACGCGCCGCCGCTGGTTGTAAAAGCGATGCATGAAGCAATCGAAGGCGGCCACACTTCCTATACCGCGGCGCTCGGCATTCCGCCGCTGCGGGCAGCCATTGCGGACTTTTACCGCTCCAACTACGGCGTATCCGTAGACGCTTCGCGCGTGGTTGTTACCGCCGGCGCGTCGGCGGCGCTGCTGCTGGCTTCCGCCGCGCTGGTCAACCCTGGCGACGAAGTGCTGGTGGGCGATCCATCCTATCCCTGCAACCGGCACTTCATGTCCAGCTTTGGCGCCCAGGTCAAGCTGGTGCCCACCACGGCGGAAAGCCGCTTCCAGCTCAATGAAGAACTGGTGCGCAGCCACTGGAGCGCGCAGACGCGCGGCCTGATGATCGCCACGCCGTCCAACCCGACCGGTACCTCCGTGCCCGAGGCTGAACTGGCCGCACTGTGTGCGTTCGCAAAAGAGCGTGGCGCCTGGCGCATCGTTGACGAAATCTATCTCGGCCTGACCTACGGCGACCATCGTGCCCTCAGCATCCTGAAGCAAGATCCAGAAGCCATCGTGATCAACAGCTTCTCCAAGTATTTCGGCATGACAGGCTGGCGCCTGGGGTGGGCCATCGTGCCGGAAGAAATGGTGCCGGTGATGGAACGCCTGGCGCAGAATTACTATATCTGTCCCTCGGCGCCCACGCAGTATGCGGCGCTGGCCTGCTTCGAGCCTGAGTCGCTGGCGGTATGCGAGGAGCGCAGGGCGGACCTCGCGCGCCGCCGTGAACTGATCGTCACCGGTCTTAAACGCATCGGCCTGAATGTACCGGTCGAACCGGACGGCGCCTTCTATGTCTATATCGATGTCAGCCAGACGGGCCTGAATTCCATGGACTTTTGCGAGCGTGCGCTCCACGAAGCCCACGTCGCGCTCACGCCGGGCAACGACTTTGGCCAATGCTCGGCTGCCGACCACGTGCGCCTCTCATACGCCGCCTCCACCAGCGAACTGGAACTCGCGATCACCCGTCTCGCCCCCTTCATCCAAAAACTCCTCTAAGGCGTAGGGCGGATCATTCGATCCGCCGTGCATGCCTTGCCTTCAGCGCCTGCGCTCTTCCAGTGAAAATAATTCAGCTTGCATTTCATAGACTTCGGGTATCTTGATAAATCGCAAAGTCCTTCATCAAGCTGATAGCAGAATACCGCTTCACCCTCGGCTGCTTCACACAGGCCAAGTCACCCGCAAGTTTTCTTCGCAAGCTAATCAGGAGGATCACGATGGTTGCAAATGCAAACGGGAAGATTGTCCAACTAGGATCGTATAAAGCTTCAAAACGGAATAACTCGATCTCCGGTCTGTCGTCCGGAGCGTTCATGACCGTGCAGCTGCACCTGGCGCATTCGTCCAGCTTCGCCGGCGCCGGCATCATCGCCGGCGGTCCTTTCCGCTGCGCCGAAACCTATCGCAGCAACGAGCTGGTGACAGCGGAGGACTCCTGCATCGAGAACTCCCTGTATATCTGCATGAATCCCCTGATCCCGCAAACCACGCCGGATGCAAGCCGTCTGGTGAATATGGCGCGTGAAACCGCCAGGGCAGGCCTGATCGATGACGTGGAAAACCTGGCCGACGACCGCGTCTACATCTTCACCGGCAGCGCCGATGAAGTGGTCTATTCGGATGTGGTGGCGAGAACCCGCCAGTTCTACGAAATGCTGGGCGTGAAGCAGGACAGCATCATCTATCACGACAATGTGCCGGCGGGCCACAGCATCATTACGGACAATCCCGAAGACTCCGAACTGGCCGCGAACCAGCCCCCGTACATCAACAACGGCGGCTTCATGCAGTCGCATGACATCCTGCGCCACATCTACTCCGGCCTGAAACCGGCCGCGGAACACTTGACCGGCCAGATGGTCCGCTTCGACCAGACCGAATTCCTGGGCGAGGATATGCCCTGGGCCAGCATGAGCCGCTTCGGCTATGCCTATATTCCATCGCGGGTGGTGACCGGCGACGTGAAAGAGCCGCGCGTGCACATCGCACTGCATGGCTGCAAGCAGGGCTACAACTACACCGACTACGTCAACGGCCGCGCCGACATCTCCAACCAGCCGCCGTACGGCAACCGCTACTTCACCACAACCGGCTACAACCATATCGCGGAAAGCAACGACATCATCGTCCTCTACCCGCAGGCCGAAGGCACCGATAACGGCGAAATCCAGAACCCGGACGGTTGCTGGGACTGGTGGGGCTACACAACGCGGGACCCGAAGACGCCTTACTATTCGCGCAACGCTGTCCAGATCAAAGCCATTCACGCCATGCTCGACCGCCTGCGCGGTTAAGCAGCTCCCAGGAGGATGTCATGAGCAAGCTTCCCGTCGTTGTTGGATTGAACTCTATCGATAAACCCGGCGTGCCGGCTGAACATGCGCTGTTCGCTGCCGGCGCAATGGCGCCGGTCGCGCACGCGATGGCCACGCAAAGGCTGGCGCAAAAGCAGGCCGCCCGAGCCTTGAGCAACGGGGCGCTGACCATGGGCCTGGCAATGCGCCTCTGGGACCCGGTCGTCTGGAATGAATGGATGCAGTTGCAGGCTGCGGTCGTGAAGCGTCTGCAGATGCAAGCACAGGACTGGAAGCAGGGCTGTGCGATTCTCGCCGAGGATTACGCCCAGATCCGTCAGGCGAACACCATGTCGAAGCTGATGGAAAAGCACTGCAACCTGATGTCGCAATCGGCGGTGCTGTTGACCAATCAGGCCACGAATCTGGTGGCCCTGATGGAAAACATCGACGTCGATTACGGCTACTGGGCAAGCCAGAAAGTAGGGCGGGCCTGAGTTTCAGGTGCGTTGCATGCCCAGGACCATGATGTCCACCAGGCCCTGGGCGCCGGCGCCACGGTCGGCCCTTCCGCCGACATTGACCACGCCGGCGATGGCAGCGAGCATTTCGGGCCCGGTCAACGGCAACTGGCGCCCGGATTTTCCTTCGGCATTCGCAACCAGCAGGTTGACTGCTTCGTTCAATTGCGGCCCCGCCGCCGGCGAAGCGTTGACCGCTTCGGACATCAGCTGCTTGTTTGCGAGGTAGTCAGCGAACAGCAGCAGCCATTGGCGCAGCGCTTCCCAGTGCGGATGTCCTTCCTTCAGCGAGTGCGCCGCTGCGGCCAGCTGGTCGCTCTCATTGCGATAAACCTGTTCCAGCAAGGCCTCACGCGTGGGGAAGTGGCGGTAAAGCGTGCCGATGCCGACACCGGCCGCCTTCGCGATTTCATCCAGCGTGGCGGCGCCGCCTTTCACCGCGAACTTGGTCTTAGCGATATCCAGCAGCAGTTGACGATTGCGCTCTGCATCGGCGCGTGGTTTGCGGCCGCTTTGCGGCGTGGCTTCCGTGTCGGTCATTGTTGTCTTTGGCAAGCGGAGATGGGCTCCGATTATAAACGGCCTGCCAGTTTGGACCTATACTCTTATTTTCCTCAAGGAGCCCAGCATGTCCGCTTACATTTTAATGATCCGCGATAAGACCACCGATCCAGCCGAATTCGCGCAGTACGCGCAGTTGGCGCCGAACGCGCGCCATGGACACGACATCTCGCGCGTGGCGTTCTACGGAACGATGGAAGTATTGGAGGGGCCGGCGGCGGAAGGCGTAGCCATCCTCCGTTTCCCGGACATGGCTGCCGCCAAAGCCTGGTACAACAGCCCGGCCTACCAGGAAGCGCGCGAGCACCGCTTCAAAGGCGCGGAGTACCGCATGCTTTTGGTCGAAGGCAGCGACGTCTGACCTTATCCGTCAACGTGCACCGCAACCACGTTGACGATGCCTTGCCGGGCCATCTTCGCATAGGGGCAGATGCGCTCCGTACTGCGCACCAGCTGCTCGGCGATTGCGCGCTGGATGCCCGGCAACTGGACGCGGACTTCGACGCTGAGGGTGTAAAGGCCATCAACCGGGTCGCGGCCAAATGTGACGGAAGCATCGACCGCGGCATCATGAAGTTCAATACCGTTCTTGGCAGCGACCAGTACAAGGGCGCCATGGAAGCAGGCCGCATAGCCCGCCGCAAACAGTTGCTCAGGATTCGTGCCGCCGCCCGGACCGCCCATGGCTGCCGGCAGACGCAAATTCAGGTCCAGGGTGCCGTCATCCGAGCGCACTACGCCCGATGCCCTGCCATGTTCGGCTTCGCCACCCGTGACGCGAACGCGGCCCGTGTATAGCTCTTCAAACTCGTGACCGCGATATTTGTCGAGCAGTGTCAGTGGGGGAGGGGTCAGCTTGTCCATGAGGGGATTGTAATCTCCTGGCTCAGTTCGCAGGGGCATCGGGAGGGAATCATAGTGTTGCCCGGCGGGCGACAATCGTTGGCGCCGAGCGTTTCCGTTAAACCAGTCGCTTTTTTCTTGTAATAAATATCATTCCGGGTATAAAGTAGCGCTATCAAGAGCTGAAAGATTGACTGCGAGTGCCTATCTCGACCATGTTGACCACTTCTTCTCCACCCGCCAGCGATGACTCGCTGGCGTCCAGTTTCGCCACCAGCTACGCTGGCGTAATTGCTTTCCTTGCCGTCGTCAGCGAAGGGAGCTTTGCCAAGGCCGGAGACCGGCTGGGTATAGGCCGCTCGGCGGTAAGCCGGAATGTGCAGAAGCTCGAAGCGCAGCTCGACACGCGCTTATTCCTGCGCACCACGCGCAGCACCGCGCTTACACCCGAGGGCGAGCTTTTCTACCAGAACTGCAATCCCGGCGTCGAACGCATCGTCCAGGCACTCGAAGACATGAAAGAACTGCGCCAGGGCCCGCCACGCGGCCAGTTGCGCATCTGTTCCACTCCCGGCTTCGGCCGCAAGGTCATCGCGCCCTTGCTGAACGGTTTCTACGCCACCTATCCGGAGATTGCGATCGACTTCTTCCTCAAGGAAGGCCCGCCGGACTTCACTTCCGAACGCATCGACGTCGCTTTCCGCGATGGAAAAATGGACGACAGCCAGATCGTCGCCAAGCAGCTGATCCCGATGCAGATGGTCGTGTGCGCCTCACCCGAGTATGCGAGCCTGCACGGCTTGCCCTGCACGGTTGAAGATCTGGAGGCTCACAACTGCATCAACTACCGCCTCGCCTCGGGGCGCATCGCCGAATGGGAGTTCAAGGTCGGCGGCATCTGCCAGAAAGTCTGCCCCAAGGCGAAGCACATCTTCAACGACGCGGAACTCATCGTCCAGGCAGTACTGGACGGGCGCGGTATTGCGCAGCTGCCGGCCTACCAGGTTCACACCTTGCTGCACGAGCGCCGGCTGATCGCCTGCCTCGCGCAAAACTCACCCGACGATCGCGGCCACTACGCGTGCTACCTGAGCCGCAAACACCTGCCGACACGAATCCGCGTTTTCATCGACTACATGACCGAGCAAATCCGCATGCTCGACCTGCACAACTCCACGGACGTCATTCCCATTAGCTATTGCGCATGATTGTCAACGCAATGACAACACCGTGAGTCCCTTTGCGGGGCTACCGGCGCGGAAGCTTCACGCCTACGATTTCTCCAAGGGGCATTGCCACGCAAACTGAGGAGAACATCATGCCGTCCCATGAATTATTGACGCATTATGGCGTTCTGATTGTATTCATCAATGTCTTCGGCTCCTCATTGGGCCTGCCGATACCCGCCACACCGACTTTGATCATGGCCGGAGCCGCGATAGCGCTCGCCGCGGAAGGCTTTTCGTCCGCCGCGGCCGTGTTTGGCGTCGTGCTGGGGGCGGCCGTGATCGGCGGCGCGCTCGCCGACATCGTCTGGTTCCATGGCAGCAAATGCGGCGTGCTGATGCCACGGCGACTCGACATGAGCGATAAGCTCTCGTCCCTGGGCCGCTGGGGCGTGCGCACGCTGCTTATTGCACGTTTCGTACCGGGACTTGCCTTTATTGCGGTGCTGCTGTGCGGAAGGCGCGCTGTTTGCCTGCGTTCCTTCATCCTGCATGACTGTGCGGGTATTGGCCTTTGGGCTGCTGCCGCCATGGCTGCCGGCGCGCTTTCGGCCCCGCACATCGAAACCACCTATGCCGCGGCCTGGCAATTTATCTGGTAAGCGCTGATTGGTGCGCAGCGCGCAACACAGTGAGTACGTCATCGCATCTACCGCCGTTGCTCTTGTCTGCCTAACATGCTTTCTACCACCCCACCTCCGAAGGAGAAGATCATGACGCAGCGTATCAACTACATGCAGCAATCCCCGCAGCTGTTCAAGAAGTTCGTTGAATTCAGCAATCTCCTGAAGGACGGGACTATCGAACAGACCATTCGCGATCTCATCGCCATCCGCGCTTCGCAAATGAATGGCTGCG
Source organism: Pseudoduganella sp. UC29_106 (assembly GCF_044055365.1). Lineage (NCBI taxonomy): Bacteria > Pseudomonadati > Pseudomonadota > Betaproteobacteria > Burkholderiales > Oxalobacteraceae > Pseudoduganella > Pseudoduganella sp. UC29_106. Next base: position 3,218,820 of record NZ_CP171977.1, read on the forward strand.
CATTTTGCCTGGACATGCATGTGAAGGAAGCGAAGATCCACGGCGAGCGCGAATTGCGTGTGCATCACGTGGCGGCATGGCGCGAATCCCCATTGTTTGCGCCGCGCGAACGCGCCGCGCTGGCGTGGACGGAAGTGCTCACCAAACTGCCTGAGCAGGGCGTGTCGGATGAGATCTACGAGCGCGTGTGCACGCAGTTCTCCGAAAAGGAACTTTCGGACCTGACCTACGACATCATGGCGATCAATGCATGGAACCGCGCGAACGTCGCCTTCCGCACCGTACCCGGATCCGCGGACGCGGCCTGGGGCCTTAACAAGGCCAATCTCGCTTGATATCCACCGGAGACCGCACCATGATACCGGACCAGCACTAAGGAACAGTGACGATACCGGACCATGTCCGATCCAGACTCCTGGCCGCTCTGCGGCCATCTTCGCATTCTTGCACCGCCCGCATGCGGCCGCAGGATCGTGGCCCCATTGCTGAACGGGTTTGAGGCCAGATATCCGGCCATCGCGCTGGAACTGCTCCTGAGCGATCGTCCCGCCGATTTCTCGGCAGACCATATCGACATTTTATTCAGCCACGATCGCATTGTGCAGCAAGGAATCGCAGCCTTGCTGCTGCTTCCTGTGCTCATGGTTAGCTGCGCTTCATCCGCCTATGCACAGGCGCATGGCCTGCCACAACAGGTCGGCGACCTTGCCAATCATCGCTGCATCGTCTTCCGCAGTCCGCGTGGCCAGATCCAGGAATGGGAATTCAGGATCAACGGGTTCCGGCAGCGATTCGTGCCGTTTGCACGGCACACCTTCAATGACGCGGATCTGATCGTGCGGGCAGTGTGCGCCGGCCTCGGCATCGCGCAATTGCCCGCGTATCAGGTCGACGACCTGCTCGCCGAAGGAAAGCTGGTGCGCTGCCTCACGCAATACGCGCCGGAAGACGGTGCTCTTTATCTATGCCACCCGTACCGCCAGAAAGCGGCAGCGCGCCTGTTTGCCGTCTACGTATCGGAAGCCGCGCGTATTGGTGCGCAGAAGTCAACAGTGTGAGTTCGGGATGCAATCTCTTTGCAGCAGCACGTGCGGCGGGCGTTAAACATCATGTGGCGCGGCAGCCCGGCGTATCCAGCCGGGCCGGCGCTGAATGCTCCAGCGGATTCGCCAGGCTCAAGTCACCGCCGAGGCGGGGCTGCCAGTTCGTTGCCGAGGCGGGGGACATCGGGCCGCAAGTATGGCGCTCGTAGATGGCTTTCCAGCTGATTGGTTCGTGCGGCCGCTCCTGCGCAAAGCCGGTCTTCGCTTCGATGTAGGCCGGGTCGGCGACGCCATCCAGCGTAAACTTCGCCAGCCGGTCCAGCTTCGGTGACTGGACGTCCAGGATGGACGCCATCATCACCAGCGGCGTCACCGCAAACAGGTGGTAGTGCAGGGCTTTCACTGCGCGATCCATCTCGCGGGGCAGGGAACCGTCGGCGGCCACCTGGGACATCGCCTCATCGAACACCTTGCGGCCCCAGGCCAGATAGCGCGCATCGCCGGTAACGCCGCCTACGGCCGTCACCGCCAGGCCCTCCCAATAGTAGTGATTGTTCCGCGCGCCGGTGTACGCATCGGAGTACGCCACGGTGGCGTCAGCCAATAGTCTCAGCCACGCTTCGATGCTTTGCTTCTGCGCCTCGCTGGCCGCCGGCTTCAGTTTCGCGTAGCTCAGGGCCAGTCCGCCGAGCGTCCACTTGCGCTGGTAGTAAGCCTGGTTGCTCGACATTTTGCCCAGCAGGGCCTTTTGATCGGCCCAGCTGACCATCCAGGACAAACTGCATTGCGCATCACCCAGCGTCTTTTCAGGCGAGGCCTGGAAGCTGCTCGCGGCGCGGGCTATTGCGTCCAGAAACGTATCGATAGGTTTGACGGCCGCGATATTGCGCGCCCGGAGCACCGGGTCGATGACGGAATTGTGCTTGTCGGTGTAGTAGCGGTTGGCTTCGATATCGATGACCGCCGCCGGCGGCGCCGCGCAGGCGAGGGCGTTTCCTCCAGCCAGGGACAACAGCAAGCCTGAAACCCAGAATGCGGTGCGAACGTTTTGCGACATGGCGGCGGATCTCCTGTGGCGTTAAGTTAGGTAATCGTTTAACCTAGTTTACCCCAATCACTCATCTCGTCAACCTAATTCCATGGCGCAAGTTAAACGTTTCCCACATAATTGATATCAAATGACCATTAAACCGCCGACCATCCACGATGTCGCCGCCGCCGCAGGCGTATCCACTTCCACGGTGTCGAAGTATGTAAACGGCATCCAGCGCTTCTCGCCGGTGGTCGAGGCGGCACTCAAGTCCGCGATCGAGGCGCTGGGCTACCGCTCCAATCCGCAGGCGCAATCCATGATCACGGGGCGGACGAAGTCCATCGGATTGTCCGTCCTGGACATCAGCAATCCTCACTTCACGGCGATCGTGAAAGGCGCCAATCGCGTAGCCCTCGCTCACGGCTACACCTTGCTGCTGGCCGATGTCGATGAAACGCCAAGCCGCGAACGCTCCCTGCTCGAAGCGCTCAGCCGGCGGGTGGATGGACTCCTGGTGTACTCGCGCATTCCTGAGGAGGAGATGTCCTGGATGATCGGGCTTGGCAAGCCGTTGGTTTTTTTCGGCCGGCTCGAGCACACGCAACTGCCTTGTGTCAGCGGCGACGATCGCCGCGCCGGCTATATGCTGGCGCAGCACCTGGTGACGAAAGGGCACAAGCGGGTTGCGTACCTGGGCTTCTCCCGTTCGAATCGAAACCGCGAACGCATGGACGGAATCCGTGAATGCCTTGCGTCACACGATCTGAGCTTGCTCGTGTTCGACTGCGAAGCACCCGCCGCAGTCGCGAGTGAGCTTGCCAGCGCCTCGATCATGCTCGGCCAGGAGCCGCCAGACGCCATCGTCTGCTACAACGACCTGATGGCCATCGGCCTGATGGCGGGCATACAGAGCCTGGGTTTCCGCGTGCCGCAAGACATCTCGGTCGCTGGCTTCGACAACATCCCCTTTGGCCGCTATACGATGCCTCCCCTGACCACGGTAGACCAGCAAAGCGAGCGGATGGGGGAGGTGGGCATGCACAAGCTGCTCACTGCAATTGCCGGCGACGCAAACTGCGACGTGACCACGCTGGCGCCACAACTGATTGTTCGTTCATCGGTACAGGGGCGGGTGGAGTGACAGAGTTAAACGCTTAACTTGGAAACGATCCCGAATCACCGCCGGTGTAGCCAGTTTGCAACTCGTTCCCAAATAATTGCAGCAATCTAGTTAAACGCTTACCTAAATCTGGCATTTCCTGTAATATGGAATCGTCAATGATTAACCATCTTCATTGCAGCAGTACCAGATAAATAAGAGGGAGACAGCAGTGCTTGACAACAAATTCAATCGCATCAACAGCCAGTTAAAGCCAATCGCGGCGCTGGTATCGCTGGCCTTGCTGGGCATGGCGAACGGCGCCTCGGCGCAAGAAGAAGCATCAAAAAGCGGGCAACTCGAAACGGTCGTCGTGACCGCCAACAAACGTGTGGAGAAACTCGAATCCGTGCCGATGGCGATCTCGGTGCTGAGCGAAGCCGAAATCACCCGCAACAATATCCGTGAAATCGAAGACGTGATCGCGCTGACGCCGTCGTTGACCATGTCCGCCGGCACAACGGCTGCCAATAACGCGCTGTTCATGCGCGGCATCGGTACCGTTTCGGTCGGCATCGGCGTGGAGTCCGACGTTTCGGTGATCATTGACGATATCCCGATCGCCGTGCAGTTCCAGGCCTTCCGCGACCTGGCCGACGTATCGCGCATCGAAGTGCTGAAGGGTCCGCAAAGCACGCTGTTCGGCAAGTCCGCAGTGGCAGGCGCGATCAATATCGTGACCAAGCCGATCAGCGGCCCGATGGTGTACCGCGGCACCACCTACTACACGGACGATGGCGAATGGCGCCTTGGCCTGTCGGCCGGCGGCAATGTGTCGGATACGTTCGGCCTGCGTATCGCCGGCAGCAAGACACGCATGCCGGGCAACTTCCACAACCTGACCACCGGCAAAGACGTGAACGGCTCGTCCGGCACGACCTTCATGGCCAAACTGTCCTGGCACCCGATCCCCGGGCTGGACATCGATCTGCTGCCGCACTATAACGAGCAGGCCAATTCGCGCGGCGTGACCGCAGTCAACGGCTTCCGTCTCGCCAACGGCTCGGACGCTGATGTCAATACGGCCTATTTGAACGGCAATCCGCTGCTGCCGGCATCGGCGGTATTGGCCGGCATCGATCCGCATGACAAGAACAACCGCAATGTGCGCCGCGATTTCCCTACCGGGATCGACTCGCGCACCGTGGGCACGGGCCTGAAGTTCTCGTACACCTTGCCGAATGACGCCGTGCTGATGTCGATCACTTCGTACGAGCGCTACAAGGCCAACGACTACCGCGACCAGGACTTCACCGATGTGCCGACCCTCGCGCGCCCCGGCGTGCCTGGCCTCACCGTGGGTAACAACCAGTTCGGCACCTATGATATCCGCGCCAAGACCCAGGAACTCCGCCTCGTCTCGCCGGATCAGGGCAACTTCCGCTACGTGGCAGGCCTGTGGTGGGCACGCAATGACATCGACCGCCACTTCATCCGCGGCTTCTGCGTTGCGCCGACCGTCTGCAGCGGCTCTTCACCGTCCAGCCCGACCAATTACTTCACCGATATCTACAACATCAACAAGGCGGTGTTCGGCCAGGCCACCTGGGAATTCGTGCCGAGCTACACCCTCGTGGCCGGCCTGCGCTGGAATCACGAGGAATCCGGCTTCCATTACAAGCGCAACTTCTACACCGACCAGCTCGACCTCGCGAGCTTCAAGCCGGGCCCTGTTGGCGTGGACCAGTTCCAAAGCACGGGCAATACGGACAAATCCGTCACGGGCAAATTGAGTATCCAGAAGCAGATCAATGCGGACTGGATGGTGTACGCCATGACGGCCACTGGCCACAAGGGCAAGGCTTACGACGTGACCAGCGGCCTGCAGGCGGCGGCGGCTTTCCCTGTTGATCCGGAGCGCAGCGAGACTTATGAACTGGGCGCGAAGGCGAACCTGTTCAACAACCGCATGTCGCTCGCGGCTACGGTGTACAACACCGAGTTCTACGGCTATCAGCAGAACGTGTCCTTCGTGCTGCCGAATAACCCGACGATCTTTACGCAGCTGAATTCGATTCCGAAAATCCGCACGCGCGGCTTCGAAATCGACACGCACCTGCAGGTTGCGCCGGGCTTCGTGCTGAATGGTTCGCTCGCCTACACGCGCCCGACCATCGAAGAGTGGAAGAATGGTCCGTGCTATAACGACGCGACCAACGTTGCAATCGGCAATACCGGCCTGGGCGAAAACGGTTCGCTGGTTGGCCGCAACCGCACCTGCTTCCCGATCACCAAGGGTTCGACCACCGGCATCCAGGACCTGACCGGCGCGATCTTCCCCGGCACGCCGAAGCTGAAGGTGAATCTCGGCGGCCAGTACGATGTGAAGCTGCCCGGCATGCCTTTCGGCGGATTCATTAACGCCAATGTCCGCTATCAGAACGAGTACCAGACCAGCATTGCCAACGATCCGCGTACCTTCAACAAGGGCTACAGCATTACCGACCTTGGCTTCGGCATTCGCGACAACCGCGATCGCTACAAGCTGAGCTTCCGGATCAACAACCTGTTCGATCGCTTCTATATTCCGAACGCCAATGCCAGCGGACCATCCTTCCGCGCCGGCCCATCGTCCACCGCGCCGAACATCACGGTGGACAGCTGGGTGCCGCCACGCGATGTATTCCGCTACTTCAGCGTGCGCCTGGACGTGAAGTTCTGACCGTTAGCCCGCGCCGGCGTCAAACCCGGCGCAGGGCAGGGCGGCGCCAAGTGGAGAGGGGCTCCGATTGCAAAGGGAGCCCCTCTCCGTTTTATGGCAAGGCCTGATAGCGGAAGTCCGTGAATTTCACTTCACCCTGGCCAGCCGCATAGATCGCGGGACGCAGGCTGATAAAGCCATCGGCAACATTGTGGTGGTAGCCCGAGACTTCGATGACGGGGTCATACCGCATCCATTCCTTGCCGTCAGCGCTGGTGTACATCGTGACGGTGTTGCGCTTGTTGACCAGGCGCAGATGCACCTTGCGTGGCAACGCAGCCTTTACCGGCTTGTTGGTGCCATAGCGATGCGTGATAAAGCCGTCGCGGTCGAAACCAACGCCCGCATACAGCTTCTCGTTATAGAAGACAAGCAGCCCGGCCTTGGCGTTCTCGCTGATCTCGGCCTCGATTTCCACCTGGTAGGAGTGGTCACCGGCGATGAAGGCGAGGGGAGCACAATTCTCCGGCGAGCTGCCTTTGCCCTGCAGGATCAGGGCCTTGTCCTTGTAGCGGTAGCGTGCAGTGTCTTCCGCCGTGCCGCGATGGAAGCCCCACTGGATGCCCATCTTGTTGGTGCTGAAATCGTCGGATAATGTCATGCCATGCGGGACCGCCTCATTTCCGGGCTTCCTGATCGGCTTCGCCACATCGTAGCCGGAAGACTTGATCCAGCCGTCGGCGGTCCATTCGACAGGCTCCAGCAATGTCTGGCGGCCAAGAGTCCAGTAGCCGTTTTCGTAGGCGTGGTACATCACATACCATTTGCCATCCGGGCCTTCGACGAGGCTGCCGTGGCCTTTGGACCACCACTTTTCATCGCGGCTCCAGGTGTGCACGATGGGATTGTAAGGCGAATTTTCCCACGGTCCGTCGAGTGACTTTGCGCGCGCCGAAGCAACCATATGGCTTGTTGGCGGGCCCGCCGTTCCGCCCTGCGCGACCAGCATATGGTAGTAGCCTCCGTGGCGGATAAGCTTCGGACCTTCGAGCGCGAAAGCAGTAACGACCCAGTCCGCCGGGTACTGCCAGCCTGAGTACACCTTCTTCAGTGGCCCCACGACCGAGAGCCCATCGTTCGCCAGTTGGATCTTGCCGCCGGCGCTCATGAACAAATAGCGCTTGCCGTCCTGGTCGACCACGTGGCCGGGATCGATGTCGCCGATGTTCAGATCGACGGGCTCGCTCCATGGCCCGCGAATATTGTCCGCATAAACGACGTAGTTCGATACGCGGCCGTTTTTCAGGCCCGGGAAGTAGATGTAGTAGCGGCCCTTGTGCTTGACCAGATCCGGCGCCCAGACTGAACCGACGTCCGTGCGCAGCGCGGCAACCAGCGGCTCCCAGTTCACCAGATCCCTTGAGTGCCATATCAGCAGGCCGGGATAGGTGAAGAAGGACGAATGCGTCATGTAATAGTCGCTGCCATCCTTCAGCACCGTGGGGTCCGGGCGGTCGCCGGCGAGGATCGGGTTGAGATAGCTGCCGTTGCCCAGATCCGCCTTGCGCTGGTTTTCAATGCCGCGCGCCCAGAAGAGGGCGCTCGCGTCTTCCGCCAGGGCTTGTGTGGCGAACAGATACAACACGCAGGCCGCTGTCACACGGCGCAGTTTTGCCATCATAGTCATACTGCGGATTTTATGCCGAGACTTACCGGAGATATCCTCCGCAACGGCAAATAATCACTGCAATGAGCCGATGCATGCGCCTCTGATTCAGCTGTCGAACGGCGCGTGATCGATCAGGTCGCAGACATTGGGGCAGTCGAAGCCATGCACGTGCCGCCGGCCGACATCTACCAGGCCGGTGCCAAGGGCCAGGTGAGGCTTCTTTCGCACGACGTTTGCAACAGCCTCAGTGAACGCGGCCTTCATGCCGATGCGCGGGTAAAGGCCAAGCGTTTCGTCAATCAGCTCCGGCGAGATTTCCTCCAGCCGAAGGCCGAATATGTCCACGTGCGCGCCCATGCTGAGTAGTGCGATTTCCGGCGCCTTGAGCTCGGCGATGCCGGTGCTCGAGTGCAGGGCGATCGCATCCCACACCATTTCAGCCTTCTGTTCACTATAGCCATGCGCGACCAGGAAGTTACTGGCAGCGTAAGCGCCGTCGACTTCGAACCGGTGTTCGCCGCCGAATTGCTCGGTGAGGCCCAGGTCGTGCAACACGGATGCGAGATAGAGCAGTTCGCGGTCATATTTGAGGCCGCGGCGTTTGCCGAGGAATTCCGAGAACCACCAGGTCCGATGGACGTGGTGGAGCATTGCCTTATTATGGACTCCTTCGGCCAGTGCATTGGCTTGCCGAGTGAGTTCCGTATCCGGCGCGGCGATGCCGGCGATGATAATTGGTGTATTCATATGTGCTCCATGACTTGGGAAACGTTGATAGAGCCATCTTAGGAAAATAGGCCTTGGCGTGTTTGTCTGTTTTCCGTCTTTTTGTGCCAATATGGAGCTTTCCCGAAGGGCCTGCGATCTTGAAAAAGCGTCCCCAAGCGCTCGCGCCAACCGCCGCCGGGCAGCGGCGCATAATCATATTGGCAATGCCGCCGGTCGACGCGCTGGATGTGATTGGCCCAGCGGAAGTCTTCACTTACGCAAATCGTATGGTGGAGGGGCGGCAGAAGCCGTATTCGCTGGAGCTGGTAGCCGCCGGCAGCAATATTCAGCTGGATAGCGACACCGGCATCGCCCTCACAGCACATAAGACGCTCGAACAGGAGCGTCACGCAGCCAAAGCAATCGACACGCTGATCGTGGCCACCGGTTTCGGCGCACTCGACCAGCTGGATGGCACCGCGATCGAATGGGTGCGCAAGCGCGCAGCCAAGGTGCGCCGCGTTTGTTCGATCTGCGTTGGCGCATTCGTGCTGGCGGAAGCAGGGCTCCTCGATGGCCGCAAGGCGACCACGCACTGGCGAATGGCGCCACGGCTGGCGGAGCTCTATCCAGATGTGCAGGTCGATCCTGCGCCGATCTGGATCGCGGACGGAAATGTCTACACGTCGGCCGGGGTGTCTGCGGGAATAGACCTGGCGCTGGCCCTGGTCGCCGAAGACCTGGGCGATGAACTCGCGCTGGAAATCGCCAAGAATCTGGTGCTGTACTTGCGGCGGCCGGGCGGGCAAGCCCAGTTCAGCGTGACCTTGCGCTCGCAGCGCGCCGCCAATACGAGCCTGGACAAGCTATGCCTTTGGATCGGTGAGAACCTGGACGCGGATTTGACGGTCGACGCGCTCGCTGCAAGAACCTTCACAAGCGTTCGCACGCTCATACGGATGTTCCAGCGCGAACTCCAGACGACACCCGCCAAATATGTGGAAGACGTGCGGCTCGAATCGGTCTGCCGCGCCATTGAACTGGGCGGCCGCTCGATCGAGGACATTGCCCGCAAAAGCGGCTATAGCAGCGTTGACGTCCCGCGCAAGGTGTTCATGCGGCGAATTGGCGTCAGTCCGAAGGAATACGCCGAACGCTTTGCTTGACATAGCGCCTGCGCCCGCCGAAATTGAAATATGACGCTCATCGTCATCGTTCATTTGAGGAGGATCTCTCTATGAATTGGCATCCCAATACGACATCGCTATCGCGCCGGCGTTTTATTGCGATGGCCGCGATGTCAAGCGTCGCCGCCGCCATGGGCGGCACGGCCTATGGCCAGTCGACTACAAGTGCGATCCGGCCGTTCCAGTTCCACGCGCCCGAGGCGCAGTTGAGTGAATTGAAGCGGCGGATCAAGACAACCCGCTGGCCCGAACGGGAAACGGTGGCGGATGATAGCCAGGGCATTCCGTTGGCCACGATGCAGGCGCTCGCGCAGTACTGGGCCGGCGCTTATGACTGGCGCAAGTGCGAAAATCGCCTGAATGCCTATCCACAGTTCGTGACCGGGATCGATGGGCTGGACATTCACTTCATGCACATCCGCTCGAAGCACGCGAATGCCATGCCGCTGATCGTAACGCACGGATGGCCCGGTTCCGTACTCGAGCAGTTGAAGATTATCGATTTGCTGACGAATCCCACCGCGCATGATGCATCGCCATCCGACGCCTTCCATCTGGTGATCCCATCGTTGCCTGGCTACGGATTCTCCGCCAAACCCGGTAAAACTGGCTGGGGTCCGGAACGTACCGCGCTCGCGTGGGTCGTTCTGATGAAGCGCCTTGGTTACGACAGGTTTGCCGCTCAGGGCGGCGATCTGGGTTCCGTCGTTTCCCAGGCCATGGCTGTGCAAGCACCGCCGGAGCTGATCGGCATTCACATCAACTTCCCGTCGGCCGTTCCGCCGCAAATCCTGATGGCTGCGCAAAACGGAGATCCCGCGCCGGCGGGTTTGGATGAGGAAGAAAAACGGGCTTATGCCTCACTCAGCATTCAGTTCAAAAAGCGCCGTGCCTATTCGGCGTTCATGGCGACACGCCCGCAAACCTTGTATGGCCTGGCTGATTCGCCCGTCGGCCTGGCGTCGTACTTGCTCGATCACGGTGATGGCTGGGGCCAGCCCGCTGCGACCATTACGTCTGCCCTGGCCGGCCACGATGTCGGCGGCTATTCCGCAGGCACGCTGACTCGCGATGACCTGTTGGATGGCATCACGCTTTACTGGCTGACGAATACGGGCGTTTCCGCAGCCAGATTCTATTGGGAGTCCCATACAAACTTATACCTGGCTCCAGGGATCAAGACTCCCGTCGCCGTCAGCGCTTTTCCTGGTGAGATCTACCAGGTTCCACGGCGCTGGGCGGAGACTGCCTATCCCAACCTTATTTACTATGGGCACCCGGACAAAGGCGGTCACTTTGCCGCTTGGGAGCAACCGGAACTATTCTCCGAAGAGGTTCGCGCCGGATTGAGACCACTGCGGCGCTCAAGCAGTTGATTGGCAGAGCAGGGGAGATTGACAGCAGCGTATCAGGCGGTGGAGACTACAGCCGCCCGATGCCATTCCTGCAACTCACCCAGAAAGAGCCAGTGCCATGAAACTGTCCCGAACCTGCTTCAGCGCTGTCTGCTTCGCCTTATGCGCTCATCCGCCTTACGCGAACGCCGGAATATTCGACGATGACGAGGCGCGCCGCGCCATCGTGGTCTTGCAGGGCAAGGCCGAAGCGATAACACGCGAACTAAACGCCATGAGCGCGAAGATCGACGCCAAATCGGACAAGTCGACTGCGATCGACATGCTGAACCAGCACGAACAGACCGAACAGGGAATCGCCAGGCTGTACGGCCAGCTTGAAGAGTTGAAGCACGAACTGGAGGCGGCCCGGAAGGACCAGAAATCCCTTTACGCCGACCTCGATGCACGTATCAAGAAGCTTGAGCCGCAGCAGACGAACATCGACGGTAAAATCGCCGACGTCCTGCCGATTGAAAAGCTGAACTTCGACGCGGCCTGGGATCTGTTCAAGTCGGGCGACTATAAGGGCGCCAGCGACGCGTTGGCGGATTTCGTCAGGCGTTATCCGGCCTCAGCGTATGCGCCTGGCGCGCAGTACTGGCTCGGCAGCGCGTACTACGCGCAGCGTGATTACAAGGGTGCGATCGCGGCCCAGGAGGTGGTGGCGAGGAACTACAAGGACAGCGTCCAGGCCCCGGATGCAATGCTCAACATTGCCAGCAGCTACACGGGACTCAATGACAAGAAGGCAGCGAAAAAGATCCTGCAACAGCTAATCAGCGCATTCCCGGCATCGCCGGCAGCGCAGGAGGCCAGGAATAGGCTGGCCGCATTGAAATAGCGCCGGCAAAGGCGGGTGCACTAAAGATCGCATTTGACATAATATAAATTATGCGAAGTGCTGGTAATTAGTGCGGCGTAAACCCGGAGCCTGATCGACTGCGTGTCAACGCCAGGCCCCTTACTGATCCGGACGATTTCGGTCGCCTGCTTCGGCCGCAGCCCCGACGAACTGCACTTTACTTTCTGCGTCGAATGCTCGCCCATGTAGATCTGCGTTGGCTCGTTGATCGCGGGATCACTAACCCTTACGGCGGTTCCGTAAGGCCACGATTACGCCCACCACCGCAGTGGCGATGACCGCCTTGCGCACCAGGCCGCCCGGGTTGTAGCGCAGCTCGGAGCGGATACCCATTTCCCCAAGCACATTGGGCACGTGGCCGTGCGCCACGTCCTCGACAATGCCTTCGACCATGTTGACGCGGTCCGCGGCGAGCAGCATCAGCCAGTGACGCACGTCGTTCTCCGGCAGCTTGTAGGCCAGGCGCCGGATTACGCCCGACAGCCACTTCGGCGGCTGGGCCGTTCCAAAGATCGGCGTGATGCCCGGCCGCTCCGTCGAGCAGAACACTTCGACGGTCTGGGCCTGCTGTACCGGCTGTCCGGCCGGTACGTGGATGAAGCGTGGCGGCGTACGCTCCATCGGCACGGCCGGCCGGTTCTTGCGGTCGAGGTCCGAGCCCCAGCCCGGGATGTGCTGCAGCTCCTCGCGTGGCGGACTGTGCCGGTTCAGGTCGTAGTCGATCTGGCGTTCGTAGTCGACGTGGCCGTGGTGATGTGGGTGATGCCGCTGCTCGGCAAGATCGCGGCGGTTGGTTTCGGTATCCATGGCGCCTCCTTATGAAATGATGCTGGAAGCCGTCGCACGCGCCGAGCCTGCGCGCGGTGGGATCAGCACGGTTTTGATGCAGTTGTCGTACTTGCTCGAGAAGATGTGATAGGCATCCGAAACCTCTTCCAGCGGCACCCGGTGAGTAATGATTTCCTTCGGGTTCAGGTGCCCCTGGCGAATGTGCTCGATCAGGTGTGGCACATGGCGCTTGACGGCAGCCTGGTTCATGCGCATCGTGAGGCCCTTGTTCAGCGCGTTGCCGATCGGGACGGCGTTGAAGGTTGGCCCGTAGACGCCAACAATCGATACATTGCCGCCCTTGCGCACCGAGTTGATGGCCCAGAACAGAGCGGTCGCCGAGCCGGCCTGCAGCATGGTCCAGCGCCCGGTGATGGTTTGGGCGAGGCTGCCCGCGGCTTCGCAACCGACGGCGTCGATGCACACGTCCGCGCCCAGCCAGTCCGTCATTTTCTTGATGTGCATGGCCATGTCGTTCACTTCGCGGAAATTGATGATCTCGCAGGGGGCGTAGCGCCGCACGAAGTCGAGCCGGTAATCGACATGGTCGACCACGATGACGCGGCCGGCGCCGAACAGCCAGGCCGATCTGGCCGCGAAAATGCCAACCGGGCCCGCGCCGAACACCACCACGGTGTCGCCTTCCTTGATGTCGCCCATCTCGGCGGCCTGGTAGCCGGTCGGCAGCGCATCCGTCAATAGCACTGCGTCATCGTCCACAATGTCTTCGGGGATCTTGTACGGCCCTACATCCGCCATCGGCACGCGGACGTACTCGGCCTGACCACCGTCGTAGCCACCGGTCGTATGCGAGTAACCGTAGATGCCGCCGCCAGCCGCCGTCGCTTCGGCGTTGGTGTTGTGGCAGTTGCTGTACAGCTCTCTCTGGCAGAAGAAGCAGGAGCCGCAAAATATGTTGAACGGCACCAGCACGCGGTCGCCCGGCTTGAGCGTCTCGACCGCCGAACCGACCTCCTCCACAATGCCGACGAATTCATGGCCGAAGGTATGCCCGACGCGCGTGTCCGGTACCAGGCCGTGGTAAAGGTGCAGATCCGAGCCGCAGATGCAGGCGCGCGTCACGCGGACGATGGCGTCGCCCGGGTGCTCGATCACGGGATCCGGTTTTTGCGATGCCCGGATACGGTATGGTCCACGATAGTTAGTTGCTAGCATAAAAAACCTCCTATTCGGATTAGCCCGCGCAAGCGCGGGCGGTTTTCAAATGACCGCCCTGCTCTGCTAGGCGCCGGGATGCAGCACCACCTTGGTCCAGCCGTGGTTGCGCACGTCGAAGTTCCGGTAGGCGTCCGGCGCCTGATTCAGTTTCAGCTCATGGGAAACGATGAACGAGGGCTTGGCGCGGCCGGCGTGGATCAGGTCGCGCAATTGCCGGTTGTAAGCCTTGACGTTGCACTGACCGGTGGCGACGCGGTGCCCCTTGAACCAGAGCATGCCCCAGTCGAGCGCGAGCTTGCCCTCTTTCTCCAGGTCGTCCGGGCCGTTGGGATCCTGGGGAACGAACACGCCGACCACGCCGATCCCGCCGGTAAACTTGACGGAGTTGATCAGGTTGTTCATCGTGAGGTTGGGACGCTCTTGCCGGTGATGATGGTGGTCGTGGCACTGATAGCCGACGCATTCGCAGCCCACGTCCGCGCCAAGCCCGCGGGTCAGGTCCATGACCCGCTGCACCGGGTCCTCCTTAGAAAAATCGATCGCGATCGCGCCGATCGACTCCGCCAACTTGAGCCGGTCGGAATGGCAGTCGACCACCATCACCTTGCTGGCCCCCTTGATCATCGCCGAGTGCGCGGCCATCAGGCCCACCGGGCCGGCGCCATAGATGACCACTGCGTCGCCCGGCTTCATGCCGGCCAGTTCGGTTGCATGCCAGCCGGTCGGGAAGATGTCGGCACACATCACATAGTCGGTCTGCTTCTCGTCCGCGTCCGGCGGCAACTTCAGGCACATGAAGTCAGCCCAGGGCACGCGCAGGTATTCGGCCTGGCCGCCCGGCCACGGCCCCATGTCGGCAAAGCCGAAGGCGCCGCCGGCCATGCCCGGCTTGTTCGCCCGAAGGCAATACGCTGTCAGGCCGCGCTCGCAGTTCTTGCAGTGGCCGCAGCTGATATTGAAGGGCATGCAGACCCAATCCCCGGGCTTGATGCGCTCGACCGCCGGCCCGACTTCCAGGACCAGGCCCAGGTTTTCGTGGCCAAAGATACGGCCCTGTTCGAAATCGGTCCGCCCCTCATACATGTGGAGGTCGGAGCCGCAGATGTTGGTGCTGGTAATCTTGACGATGGCATCTGTAGGACGTTCGATCTTCGGATCTGGCACGTCCTCGACACTTACTTCGTTGGGTCCTCGATAGACAACTGCTTTCATATTGGTGCTCCAGTGATCCGCCAGGATAGAGCCCACCCTGCCCCACAGGACGCAGCAAGCCGTCCCGGCAGTTATTGATGAAACCCGCAAGAAGGTCGTGCGAGTACCTTTACCAAGCGCGGGAGCATCGGCCCGCCGCAGGTTAAGAACCTACAGTGAACGCGCACGGTTCAATAACAAGGGGGGCTGCTAGATTATCTTTTCGCATCGATCTGCCCATTCGGATAGCGCCTGCGCGCAATTCCTGGGCTAGATCGACAGTGGTCCCGGCAAGTTGCGCCGCGTGGCAGCGCTTGCCGGACAGTGGAAGGTGGGTGAACTCGGAGTGGGCCTAACAAGGAACGCAAGGCCTTACGCCGCCGACGGTTCGTTGCTCCATCGGCGGCGGAATGTCATCGTTGACTACTGTGCCCTGGAGCGCGCCAGGTGCAATTTCTTGTAGCTGTCCAGCAGGCGCTGATGTCGATCGAGGCCCTCGAGTTTCATGCTCGTCGGCGTCAGGCCGAAGAAGCGGATGCTGCCGTCCACGGACCCCATTACCGCATCCATGCGGACGTTGCCGAACATCCGACGGAAATCGAAAGCGTAATCCTCGAGTTCCATTTCGTCATCCAGCACCACCTCCAGCACCGCGTTCAAGGCTTGATAGAACAGCCCGCGTTCGACCGTGTTGTCGTTGTACTGCAGGAAGGCTCCCACCAGTTCATGCGCCTCTTCAAATTGCTTCAAGGCGAGATGAATCAGCAGCTTCAACTCCAGGACCGTCAGTTGTCCCCAGTCCGTGTTCTCGTCAAACTCAATGCCGATCAATGTGGCAATGTCGCCGTATTCATCGAGCTCATTGTTCTCCAGCCGTTCCAGCAGCGCTGCCAGGCTGGCATCGTCCAGGCGATGCAAGTTCAGGATATCTGCGCGGAACAACAACGCCTTGTTCGTGTTATCCCAGATCAGGTCTTCCACTGGATAGACTTCCGAGTAGCCTGGCACGAGAATGCGGCATGCGTTGGCGCCCAGCTGGTCGTAAACCGCCATGTACACTTCTTTGCCCAAATCTTCGAGAATGCCGAACAGCGTCGCGGCTTCTTCGGCGTTGGAATCCTCGCCGTGGCTGGAGAAGTCCCACTCAACGAAGTCGTAATCCGATCTGGCGCTGAAGAAGCGCCACGAGACCACGCCGCTGGAATCGATGAAGTGCTCGACAAAGTTGTTGGGCTCGGTCACTGCATTGCTTACAAAGGTGGGTGGAGGCAAATCGTTCAGACCCTCGAAACTGCGCCCTTGCAGCAACTCGGTGAGGCTGCGCTCCAGCGCCACCTCCAGGCTTGGGTGCGCCCCAAACGAGGCAAACACGCCGCCTGTACGCGGGTTCATCAAGGTCACGCACATCACCGGGTATTTCCCGCCCAGCGACGCGTCCTTCACCAGCACCGGGAAGCCCTGCTCTTCCAGTCCCTTGATGCCGGCCACGATGCCTGGGTACTTCGCCAGCACTTCCAGAGGGACATCGGGCAAGGCGATTTCCCCTTCCAGGATTTCGCGTTTGACCGCCCTTTCGAAAATCTCCGACAGGCACTGAACCTGGGCTTCGACCAGCGTATTACCGGCACTCATGCCATTGCTGACGAACAGGTTTTCGATCAGGTTGGTCGGGAAATACACGACTTCGCCATCCGACTGCCGCACATACGGCAGCGAACAAATGCCGCGTTCCACATTGCCGGAATTGGTGTCGTACAGATGTGAGCCGCGTAGCTCGCCATCCGGATCGTAAATTTCCAGGCAATATTCATCCAGGATTTCGGGCGGCAGCGCGTCTTCCGGACCAGGCTTGAACCAGCGCTCGTTGGGGTAATGCACGAATGCAGCGTTGGCAATGTCTTCGCCCCAATACACGCCGGCGTAGAAGTGATTACAACTCAGCCGCTCGATATACTCGCCCAGCGCAGACGCGAGCGCGCTTTCCTTGGTCGCGCCTTTGCCATTGGTGAAGCACATTGGCGAGTGTGCGTCGCGGATATGCAGGGACCACACGTTGGGAACAATATTGCGCCACGAAGCGATTTCAATCTTGATGCCCAGGCCCGCCAGAAGCCCCGACATATTGGCGATGGTTTGCTCCAACGGCAAATCCTTGCCAAGAATATAGGTGCTCGCGTCAGAGTCCGGATTCAGGGTGAGCAGGGCCTGGGCATCGGCGTCCAGATTCTCTACTTCTTCAATCACGAAATCGGGACCCTCCTGCACGACTTTCTTCACCGTGCAACGGTCGATGGAGCGCAAGATGCCCTGGCGGTCTTTGTCGGAAATATCCGGTGGCAGCTCGACCTGGATCTTGAAAATCTGCTTATAACGGTTTTCCGGGTCAACGATATTATTCTGCGACAGGCGAATGTTATCGGTAGGAATATTGCGCGTATTGCAATACAACTTTACGAAGTAAGCCGCACACAGGGCCGACGAGGCCAGAAAGTAGTCGAACGGACCAGGCGCCGAGCCGTCACCCTTGTAGCGGATCGGCTGGTCGGCGATCACCGTGAAGTCGTCGAACTTGGCTTCAAGGCGAAGCTTGTCGAGAAAATTGACCTTAATTTCCATGAAAGAATTCCAAATAATGCCCAAAATTAGCTTGGCCACTATTATCCGTTCTTTCGGCCGCCCGGCATAGGCCGCAGCGGACGCCGCAGCCCAATTGGCAGTTCAGGCAGGCTCGTAGACGGCAGCGACGATGCCTGAGTGGAATGAAGTCGCGCTGATCAGCCGAAGATCGGCTGGACGCGGCACTTCGGCGAACAGCGCCTGGCCGTGGCCCAGTATCGCTGGATGAATCACCAGCCGGTATTCGTCAATCAGGCCGGATGCAGCCAGGCTTTGGGCAAAGCGCGCGCCGCCGTGGGCGAGGATGTAATTGCCCGGCTGCTGCTTCAGCCGGAGAATTTCCTCCCTCAGATCCCCGCTCGCTACCGTGGGCGCGGCCCAGGACTGCAGCACCGCCGCTGTCGGCGTGACGCCTGGACGGCCCGTTCGATCGCCCTGCGTGCCGTTCTCGATTCCCGTGCGCGAGAAAATGACCTTCGGGATATCGTTCATCGGCACTGCTATTGGCGAATCCGAAAACGGCCAGAACGCCGCCATGTCCGTGTAGGCTCGGCTGCCCATGATGTGCGTGCCGGCGCCGCGGAGCGTATTGAGGATCCAGTCCGCGGAATCGTTGCCGCCGATCGTCTTGAAGACCCAGTCCACTTCGCCATTCGGCCCGCTGACAAAGCCGTCCAGTGAGACGGATATCTTCAGTACCAGTTTTCTTTGCGCCGCTGTTGAGCTATCCATGATTTCTCCGCTTTGGGTTCGTTGGTAAAGCTACGACGAGCGGCGGCAGCGCTTTTCGACACGCGCTGGCTGGCACCGACAAACATTTTTCACGGGATAGTTGGCCGCAGCCCCACAGTTCAGCGGGCCAATACCACGTGTTTGCCCTTGCGAGCGGCCATTTGGCGCCTGGCCCGGGTTTTGCTGAATAGAGATCGGGAAGTTGAAAAACATCTCAAGCATCCAAAACCGACCAAAACCGACTCGAAAGGAATCATCATGAACATCCAGAAACATATGGAATTGATCTTCGTCTCCGTGCTGACGATCCTGGGCGTAGGCACCCTCGCAATGGAAAACCTGCCCAAGGCTTTTGCGAAAGCGAAGCCAGCCGTCGCCAACGATATCGGAACGCCGACCAATATGGCTGTTGTGGTGATTCGCGCCCCTCGCGGCAAGGCTTGAGCTTGAATCCGCGCCAGCGGCCCGGCAAGACATCCGGGCCGCCAGCACGAAAACGGAGCGCCCCTCCGCTCAGGGTGCAATCTCTTGGGCGCTGCTATCCCAGTCTGTAATACCAATATCTTAATAGCGTACGGGTGGCCCCTGGCCCCAGCCGTTGACGGCGATGATGCGCGGCGACAGGCCCGAGCGGCGGCACAATTCGCACGCCACGTCGAGCCCGCTCATCCCGGGCATGCCGATATCGGGCAGGATCACCTGCGGCCTGAACTCGAAGGCCACACTTAAGCCTCCGGGGCCCGGCGCAACATAGCCGCGCCCGGCGTAGAAGCCCACGTCCCGCCGCGGAGACCGCCCATTGACTATAGCGGCCGATATTGAAGGCAGCGGCGTAGCGCCCGCTGCTTCGGCAAGCACACTGAGCGGGCTTGCCGCAAAATAGGCCCGCGATCGCGCCGCCGATACAGTTTTTTACTTGACTAGGCCAGTTACAGGGACTATGTTACCGATAATATTGCCGTGAGGCAATTAAATGAATCGCCTCGCGCATCATAAAAATCGGGAAACGTCGCCTGTTTCAACAGAGCGACGTCAGCAGTAAAAGTAGTGCAGAATGCCGACCGCCTCCGTCCAGCCGCCCTGAAAAGCGGCTTTTCATTGGCTAGCAAAGATGATGAGTATCATCATTTAGTGAACGATCGGTTTTTTTCGATCTACTAGTTTAAGTAACGCACCAAAACAAGGGAGGTACAAATGGAAACGATGCCAATCCGGCATAGATTGAAAACTGGGCAGCTGCGCAGCCTGTCTACCAGGGGCATACCTCTCGCCCTGGCAGCGCTGCTGGCCGCCTGCGGCGGCGGTGAGGGTGATACATCCTCCATCGGCGGCAGCATGAAGCGTCTCGCGGCTGCGGTCGTGCAGTCCGAAGTGGCCCTGACTGCGGTCAGCGCCACGGCCAGTTCGTCCGAACGCGGCGACCTGGGCCCGCAAGCCGCCATCGACCACGACGACCGTTCGCGCTGGAGCAGCGGATTCACCGACAATGAATTCCTGACCCTGGATTTCGGCAAGTCCGAGACCATCAACCGCGTGCGCATCGACTGGGAAAACGCCCACGCCATCGTGTATGAGCTGCAGGTGTCCGACGACAACGCCAACTGGACCACGATCAAGTCCGTGGACAACAGCGCCGGCGGCACCGAAGACCTGACCGGCCTGAACGGCCAGGGCCGCTACCTACGCATGAAGGGAATCAAGCGCTCGAGCAACTACGGCTACTCGATCTTCGAGATCCAGGCCTTCTCCGGCGGTGAAGTACCACCGCCGCCACCGCAAACGGACCCGTCACCGCCTCCAACGATCGACCCGACTCAGCCAGGCGTGCTGGTCAAACCGGTTGCGGCCACTTCGTCCGCAGTGGAAGGCGGCCTGTCGGCTGCCCAGGCCATTGACGGCAAGGCCAACACCCGCTGGGGCAGTACCTTCGAGGATGGCGCCTGGATCACCTTCGACTTCGGCGCCAAGACTTCCATCGGTTACATGAAGCTGCTTTGGGAAAATTCCTACGGCAAGCAATACAACCTGCTGACTTCTGACGACGGCCAGACCTGGTCGCAGATCCGCGCCGTTACCAACGGCCAGGGCGGCACCGAGGAATTCTTCAACCTCAACGTGAACGCCCGCTACATCAAGCTGCAGGGCGTGCAGCGCGCCACCGGTTATGGTTACTCGCTGTTTGAAGTGGAGTTCAAGAGCCCGGGCAGCGATAACACCCTGCCCTCCAACGCCACCTCGGGTTTCAGGTATCCGGCCAGCGGCAGCGGCATGGCCAACCTGCCGACTTACGCCGATCCGATCGAAACCATTCAGTTCACCCTGGCCGACGGCACCCTGGTCACCCGTTTCGGCGCGCGCGGCATGGCGCGCCATGGACGGGAGCGCGGCGAGGAATGGAACGAGATCGGCTTTGGCCCGAACGAAACTGTGGACCCGGCCACCGGCCTGCCGGTCGATAAGGGTCCGGGCAATTTCCTGACTTTCGTGCCGCAGTACTTCAAGAACCGCACCTGGGGCGTCGAGATCATCGACAACAGCCGCGTCGCCGGCGTGACCAAGCCGCAGCTGATCGTGAACCAGTACACCACGGTGGACTTCCTCAAGGGCGGCATCGCCTTCTTCCGCGCCATCGACCGTCCGGGCGTGACCGGCTACGGCTGGATGGCGCCGGGCCAGCTGGTGGACGACAATGTGCCGATCTGTAATCCGATACCCTATCCCGCCAACGGCAAGCTGGCCAACCCGACCGGCATCAACAACGGCTGCTCGATCCTGGTCAAGGAATATCCGGGCATGGATGGCCTGGGTGCGGATGGCTTCCCGAACGGCACGCACATCAATGCGCGTCCCCTGGTGACGGGTGACGTGATCGAGGTGTCGCCGTCCATGTTCTCGACTACGCAATCCATGCAGGCCAAGGGCGATAACGGCGGTATCCGATACTACTCGGCTGAGTGGACCTATGTGGTGGGTACGGGCCTGCGTCCATGGTATGGCGTGCAGCCGCGCCTGATGAATTCCCCGCTGCCGGCGGAAACGCTGCAGGGCGGCATCGGTTCGGTGTCCTATGACTACGCCGACAACAGCGATTTCATGTTCCAGCAGCCGCAGAACAATATCGGCATGCAGAACATGCAGCGCTTCGTTGAAGGCCGCCGCCTGGTGCACACCAACTTCACCACCGGCATGCACAACGAGCCGGGCAACGACCGCTATGATCCTGCAGTCGGCCTGCAGGGACAGCGCTACAACCAGTCGGCCTGTATCGGCTGCCACGTGAACAACGGCCGCAGCCCGGCGCCGATCGCCGTCAACCAGCGCCTGGATTCCATGTCCGTGCGCGTGGCGGTGACCGACGCCAACGGCAACCAGCTGCCGCACCCGCAGTATGGTACGGCGGTGGCGATGAACGCGGTGTCCTCGACCGGCGTGCCGCAGAACTGGGGGACTGGTGTGCGTGTGTCGGGCTTCGACAGCCGTACCGCGAAGCTGGCCGATGGCACTTCCGTCGAACTGCGCAAGCCGAAGCTGGCCTTTGAAGGTCCGGTGCCGGATACCGTCTCGCTGCGTGCCGCCCAGCCGATGCTCGGCGCCGGCCTGCTGGAAGCGATTCCTGAAGCGGACATCCTGGCCCGTGTGCGTTCGACTCCGGACGCAGACGGCGTGAAGGGCGTGGCGAACTACGTCTACGACCCGGAAAACGGCGCCGTACGCCTGGGCCGCTTCGGCTGGAAGGCATCCAAGGCTTCGCTGCGGCACCAGACTGCGGCTGCCCTGCTGCTGGACATGGCGGTGACCTCGCCTGTGTACCCGAACCGCTCCTGCTCCACCGATCCTGCCGGTTGCGCATCGGCCGGTGCACAGAAAGGCGTGTCCGACTCGGAACTGAAGCTGATCACCCAGTACCTGCAACTGGTTGCAGTGCCGGCCCAGCGCAGCCTGCCGAGCGGCTTCCCGAAAGGCGTCGCTCCGTTGGAGCCGCTGAAGGTCGATGCAGCCCAGGTCAGCCTGGGCGCCAAGGTGTTCGACGGCATGCGTTGCGCTGCCTGTCACACCGTGGACCAGAAGACCGGTCCGGGCCACCTGTTCGCCGAACTGCGTAACCAGTCCATCAAGCCTTATACCGACCTGCTGCTGCACGATATGGGCGATGACCTGGCCGACAAGTTCGTCGAAGGCCAGGCCAAGGGCAGTATGTGGCGTACCGCGCCGCTGTGGGGCATTGGCTATACAGACAAGGTCATGGGCAACAGCGCCAAGGTGGGCTACCTGCACGATGGCCGTGCACGCAACCTGACCGAAGCCATCATGTGGCATGGCGGCGAAGCTGAGCGTTCGCGCCAGCGCTTCGAGCAGCTGTCGAAATCTGACCGTGACGCGTTGCTGGCGTTCCTGAAGTCCCTGTAATCAGGCAGGGTTCCGAGGCCGCCGCACAGTTCAGCTGCGTGGCGGCCGTTTGTTTTTGGGCTTCGCCGCGTCGGTCTGCAGATTGCCGGCCTGCTGCGATTCCCCACGGTTATCCGCTTCCGCACGGCTGCTGAGCCGCACCGCCTGCTGGCGTGCGCCCCATCCCGTCTGTTGCGTGCCCGTGCCGCCGCGCGTGCCTTCATTGCTCACGCCCGGCAGCGCCTGCCGTGCCGATTGCTCGTTACGCGTATCGAGTGGCGCCGACCAGGCGCCCGGCTCATCAAGCTGCCAGCTGCGATCGGGTTGGACTTTTGTCTTGACCTTGGACGTGTCTTGTCGTTCATGGTTTCACCCTCCAATGCATGAAAACCATGATGCGCGCCGGCCGCGCCGCCCCGTATCGGCGCAGCGGACGCCGGCTTGTAGGACTGGCCCTACCCGCGCTGTTTCACTTCGGCCTGGACTTGACTGCCGGTTTCTTGCTTTGGGCGGCATCAAAAATGGCTTTTGCGTCCTTGTGCGCCTGGTCGACGTTTCGGAGGTTCTTGTCGTCGTCGTGCCTGACGAAAAACTCTTTGTTTTGCGCGGCCATCACCAGCTTGATGGCCGCGGCTTCGCTCACGCCGAATTTTTCGAAAATCAGCGTGGTGACTTCGTCCAGGTATTCTTCGTAGGTCATGCGGGTGTTCCTTATAAATCAAACCAACATCCTACACTCCCCACGCAAGGCCCAGCCAGTGTCACATCAGAATTTCATCTCAAGGTTGGCCTGGAAGCGCGGCGAGTCCGCGCTGCGGCTCCAGCTTTGGCTGGTGCCATTCACGTCGACATAACGAGATTCGCTGCGGTTGTCTTCGCCCAGTGCATTGTTTACCGCAAGGCGCAGTTGCAGGCTGGGTTTGAACTTGTACAGCAAATACGCTTCCAATTCGCGGCGCGGGAACAGGCGGCGGTACTGCTGTTCCGAGACGCGCACCGGACCGCCGTCACGGAACACGAAACTGCCGCCGGTGCTGAACTTGTCGGCACGGTAGTCCAGGCCCAGGTTCGCGGTGAGCGGGATCTGGTCATCCAGGCGGTTGTCCGGGCCCGGCACGGTGTCGACCTTGGACCAGTTGCGGTTGAAGCTGGCGCGGAAGTCGAATGGCAGCGCTTTCTCATCCGTTAGGGCTTTCAGCGGGAATTTCAGCTCCACGTCGAAGGTACGCACGGTGGCGTTGCCATCGTTGACAGGCTGGATCAGCCAAAGGCCGCGCCGGTCCTGCGTCAGCGTGCTGCGAATGTAATCGGTGATGCGGCGCTGCGATGTGCTGACCGAGAACACTGCGCCGGGATACCAGAAATGCTCATAGGTCAGGTCGATACCGGTGGCCAGTTCGGGCTTCAGGTCCGGATTGCCGCTGCTGTCCGGATTGAAGCGCGTGTTCTCGTCCGCCTCGAAGCGGCGCGCAGTCAGCTGATTGGTGTTCGGCGCCTTATATGTTCGCGTCAGTGCAAGGCGCAGCTGGCGGCCGCTCTTGTCCGGGAACTTGAACAGGGTTTGTGCGACGGGGCTCAGCACATGGCTGCGCGATCGCGTCGTTATCCAGGCCCGTGCCTTCGCTGTCGGTACGGATACCTTCCCAGCGGGCGCCCAGATAGACGGACCAGTTCTTGTCGATATTCCACTCATCCTGCCCATAAGCGGCGTAGCGCGTCACGCGCGGCTTGAAGACTTCGATGATGTCCAGAGGAGTAGTGCCGACGAGGCCTTCCACGCGGTGCACGTCATCCTCGGTGCGCTGCTGGTTGACCTCCCAGCCCGCCGCCAGCGCGTGCCCTTCGAACAGCGTGCGGCTGTATTTGCCGGTGCTGCTGTAGGTGCGGAAGTGGTTGGTCGTATCCCGCATCGCGTCGCAGCACGGTTCTGCCGCCGAGGGTACTGGATAGCGAGCGGCTGTCGGCGCTAAAGCGGCCATTGTGGGCTGTGACCTTGGCATCCAGCTTGCCGCCGGCGATCTTGCCGATCCAGTTGACTTCACCACCGAGGAAGCGGCCATCGCTGTCCGTATGGTTGCTCATGTCGAGGTAATCCGGATTGCCGAAGCTGCCGATGCGGTTCGTGATGTGATTCTCAAAGCCGCTTTCGCCGTTGAACACTTGGATGAAACCGCTGAAATTCAACTGGTCTTCGTTCGGCATTTTCCAGTTCAGGCGTGGCTGCAGGCCGCCAAAGGTATTGCGGTTGGTGGATATGCGTGCCGAATCCCGCAGCTGGCTCACCTGGCCGTTGGGCAGCGTGAACTGGTCGGTACCGAAGGACGGCGCTTCGCGCAGGTTACGCCCGGCCACCGGGTTCAGGTAATAGGACAGGTTGTCGACCTTGTCCGCTATCGTGCCGAACAGGACCAGGTTCTTCTGCTGATCCGAACGGGACGTGTTGATACGGAAGTCGCGCTGCGGCTTGCTAACGACCTTCTTCAGAATGATATTGATGGTGCCGGCAATGGCCTGCATCGAATGCTCGGCCGTCGCAGCGCGCACTACTTCAATACGGTCGATTTGCTCGGGCGGCAGCGTCTCGAGCGAGAACCCAGGCGGCGGGCGCTCGCCGTTCACGAGAATCTGGGTGTAATTGCCGCCCAGGCCGCGCATGCGGATCGTGTTGCCGATCACCGTCACGCCCGGCGCCCGCTTCAGCACTTCGTAGACATTGGTATCGCCATACTTGATGATTTCTTCGTGATTGATCACCGTCTTGCTGGCCGTGTCGTCGCGGCGGGGATCGTAATCCTTGGCGGTGCCCTTGATTTCGACCTTGGTGATGGCCTGTTTCGCGTCCGGCGTGGAAGCAGCCGCGTCCTTCGGCTGCTGTTGGGCGAGCGCCGGTATGACGATGCTCAGCAGCGCCAAAGGGATGATGCGTAGTTTCATTTGCCTGTTTGTAAGTTGCAAACTATGCAATTATGAACGATGCTTTTCGGAAATTGCAATAACAAATGAAATAATCACCCGCCTGATCGGACAATTTCACGTCGCGGGCGGCCATGGGGGCAGGTATAATTTCCGCCTTCATCTGTAAGGAAGCCGCTGCCATGTCCCTGCTTGATCACCAGTTAGAACTGCTGTCGCCAGCCAAGACCGCCGAAATCGGCCGGGAAGCCATTCTCCATGGCGCGGACGCGGTCTACATCGGCGGCCCGGCATTCGGCGCGCGCCACAATGCCAGCAATCCGCTGGAGGATATCGCCAGCCTAGTCGAATTCGCCCACCGCTACCGCTCGCGCATCTTCGTCACGATGAACACGATCATGCACGACTCGGAACTGGACCTCGCGCGCAAGCAGATCTGGCAGCTGTATGAAGCCGGCGTCGATGCGCTGATCGTGCAGGATATGGGCCTGCTGGAAATGGACCTGCCGCCGATCCAGCTGCACGCCTCCACCCAGTGTGATATCCGCACGCCGGAGAAGGCAAAGTTCCTCGGTGATGTCGGCTTCTCCCAGCTGGTGCTGGCGCGCGAGCTGACTATCGACAAGATCAAGCAGATCAAGGCGCAGGTCGATACGCCGCTCGAATACTTCATCCACGGCGCGCTGTGCGTGGCCTTCTCCGGCCAGTGCTATATCTCGCATGCGGACACGGGCCGCAGCGCCAACCGCGGCGATTGCTCGCAGGCTTGCCGCCTGCCGTATACGCTGTCCGACGGCCAGGGCCGCGTGGTGGCTTATGAGAAGCACCTGCTGTCCATGAAGGACAATGACCAGAGCCGCAACCTGGAAGCCCTGATCGATGCCGGCATCCGCTCCTTCAAGATCGAAGGCCGCTACAAGGACATGGGCTACGTAAAGAACATCACGGCCCATTACCGCCTGCTGCTGGATGAAATCCTGGAGCGCCGCCCGGAGTACCGCGCGCGCCTCCAGCGGACGCACCGAAATCCTGTTCACGCCGGACGTGGACAAGACCTTCCACCGCGGCCACACCGATTACTTCGCCCAGGGCCGGCAGGACGATATCGGCGCCTTCGACTCGCCCAAGTATGTGGGCGTTGAGCTGGGCGCGATCAGCCGCCTGGGCAAGGACCATTTCGACATCGTCACCAATGCCTCGATGGCGAATGGCGATGGCCTGAACTATATGAACAAGCGCACGACCGTCGGCATCCAGGCCAACAAGGTCGAAAAGCTGGGGTGAGGACGAAGAAGGCCAGCGCTGGCGCGTGTTCCCCAACGAGCAGATGGGCGCCCTGCCCGGCCTGAAGCCTGGCACGGTGGTATCGCGCAACCGCGACCACCACTGGGAAGGGGCGCTGAACAAGAAATCGTCCGACCGCAAGGTTCAGCTCCATCTCGCGCTGAGCGAGTGCGACGGCGGCCTGCGTCTAAGCGCGACCGACGAAGACGGTATCACTTCGATTACGGATGCCGCGATCGAACTGCAGCCGGCACGCGAAGCCGCCCAGGCGGAATCCGGCCTGCGCTCGAACATCGCCAAACTGGGCAACACCATGTTCGAGGCCGGCGAGGTATCGCTCGCGCTCTCGCAGCCATGGTTCGTACCCTCGTCCGCCATCAATGCGCTGCGCCGCGATGCGGTAGCCGCCCATGAAGCCGCGCGCCTCGCCGCCTGGGACCGCCCGCAGCGCAAGGCACCCGTGGAGCCGCCGGCCGCCTATCCCGAGACGCAACTGAGCTACCTGGCCAACGTCTACAACGAAAAGGCGCGCGCCTTCTATCACAAGCACGCCGTGCAGCTGATCGACGCGGCTTACGAAGCGCACGAAGAGCCGGGTGAAGTGTCGCTGATGATCACCAAGCACTGCCTGCGCTTCTCCTTCAACCTCTGCCCCAAGCAGGCCAAGGGCGTGCAGGGCGTGCAGGGCCAGGTCAAGGCCGAGCCGATGACGCTGGTCAGCGGCAATGAAAAATACACCTTGCGTTTCGACTGCAAGCCTTGCGAAATGCACGTGGTCGGCGCCATGAAGCCGGGCATCCTCAACAGCCCGCCGCCGTCCGCCGTCCCCTACAGCCCCTCGTCTTCCACCGCTCCCGCCCCCGCGCCTAGATCCGCCATCGTAGTGTGCTGGCCTCGGGGGGCGGGGCGTGATATAAAGTCTGTAATTTAGGCAACCTTATCTAAGTTGCATGGCTGAAGTTAATCGCGCGCCCTTGCGGGCCTTGCTCGGCTTGTTTTTGGCTACGGCAGCCTATTACGCGCTCGCGCGTGTCGGCTTGCTGGTGGCGGTCGGCCAGAGCAATGCGAGCGCGATCTGGGCGCCTTCCGGACTCGCCCTGGCGCTGGTTCTGCGCTGCGGACTGCGTATCTGGCCCGCCATCTTCGCCGGTGCAACCCTGGCCAATCTCGCGGTATTCGCCCAGAACCAGGCGGGTGCGCCGCTGCTGGTGAGCGCCGTTTCGCTCGGCATGGCAGCGGGCAATACGCTGGAAGCGCTGGTCGCCGCCTGGCTGGTCACCCGCTTTGTTGACACGCAGTTGCGCCTCTCGACGCCACGCAGCGTTTATCTGTTCACGTTCGCCATCGGTGCAGCAGCCCTGGTCGCCGCCGTGAATGGCACGACCGAGCTCTGGCTCAGCGGGATCATCCAGAAGGAATTGATCGGCAGCGTGACGGCTACCTGGTGGATCGGCGACTTCCTCGGCATGCTGCTGGTCGCACCCATGGCCCTGGCGCTGATGCAGGGCTGGCGCCGCCTGCTCCGGCGGCCGGCCGCCCCGGTGCTGCTCCTCTTGACCCTGACCGCGCTGTGCACGGCAGGCGTCTTCTTCGGCAAGCCGGAAGTGCTTGGCGCAGCCTTACCGCCCTACATTCTGCTGCCGCTGCTGGCCTGGGCGGCGTTGCGCCACAGCCGCGATGTGGTGCTGCTCACGCTGGCCATCATGGTGGCCATCGCGGTACCGGCTACGGCGAACGGATTCGGCCCCTTCGACTCCGGCCTGCTGCAACATTCCCTGCTGGACCTGTGCCTGTTCATCGGCATCAGCACCCTGATCGCCTGGGTCCTGGCAACCGACGGCAGCGCCCTGCCCCGTTTCTCGCCAATTCCCCTGCTGGCCCTGGCCGTCTGCATGACGCTGACCGTGATCACTGCGGAATGGGTCAGGTCGAACATTTCCCGCGACGCGCAGGAGCGCTTCGACCGCTCCGCCATCGCAGTCGGCAATACGCTCAGTCAGCGCATGGATGCCTATGAATCACTGCTGCGCGCCTGTTCCGCCCTGTTCGAATCGTCCAACCGCGTCGAGCGCCGCGAGTGGCGCAATTTCGTCGCCGGTATGCATCTGCCGAGCGAGTATCCGGGGGCACTGGGCCTGGGCTTCGTCAGCTTCTTTCCCTCGCAGGACCTGGAACGCTCTGTCGCCGCGATCCGCGCCGACGAACGCCCCCGGCTTCCGCATCCGGCCGGAAGGCAAACGCGAGTTCTATGCACCCGTGATACTGCTGGAGCCGGAAAACGCCCGCAACCTGCAGGTGATCGGTTTCGACATGCTGGCTGAACCTGTGCGGCAGCGAGCCCTCATGGCTTCCATGCAGAATGGACGGATGACGGTAACGGGCCCGATTGTGCTCGCCCAGAACTCGCCAGGCGACAAGAGCCTCGGCTTCCTGATCGTCAATCCGGCCTATGCTGCGCCGGAGGAAGGCAGCTCCGGCCGCCACCTGCTCGGTTATGTCTACGCGCCACTGCGCATCAGGGAGCTGATGGCGGGCACCTTCGGCGACCAGCTGAGCGAATTGCGGCTTGAGGTGTTTTACGACTCCCTGCACAGCGATCCGATTTTCACGAGCACGCTGCCGGCCCGTGGCGCCAGCTACCTCGGCCTGGAAAACGTCCAGAGCGTACTGGTTGGCGATAACGGCCAGCAATGGATGCTGCGCGTCACACCCACCGCCCTGTTCGACGCAAGCATCGACCAGGACAAACCCTTCCTGCTGCTGATGCTGGGCACGACCATCAGCCTCCTGTTCTTCGGCATCAGCCGCAACCTCGTGCGCGAACGGCAGCTTGCGCAGATGGCGACAGACCAGTCGGTGGCCCGCATCCGGGAACAGGAAGCCAGCCTGCAGGTGTCCGAAGCGCGCTTCCGCCTGCTGACGTCCGCCATCAAGAACCACGCCATTGTGCTTCTGGGGCCGGACGGCACGATCTCCACCTGGAACGAGGGTGCGCGCAAGTTGTTCGGCTATGAGGAGCAGGAAATCATCGGCCGTCCCTTGACGCAGCTGCACGTGCCGGGCCATGCGGACCGCGGCTTGCAAACCGCCATGGAACTCGGCCAGTACGAGGAAATGGGCCTGCGGCGCCGGCGCGACGGCAGCACCTTCCTTGGACTCGCCCAAATTTACGCCATCCGGGATGAGCAAGGCCGTTGCATAGGCTTTGCCAAGATCGTGCGCGACGTGACCGACGAAAAGGCCGCCGAAAAGGAACTGAGCGACGCCAAGACCCTGGCCGAAGCGGCCAGCGCCGCCAAGAGCGCCTTTGTCGCTAATATCAGCCATGAATTGCGCACGCCGATGAACGCCGTGCTTGGCCTGGCCCAGGTGCTGGCGCGCACGCCGCTCAGCGCTGACCAACGGCAGTACCTCGAAATGATTTCCGGCGCGGGCAAGTCGCTGCTTGCCCTGCTCAACGATGTACTCGATTTTTCCAAGATTGAAGCGAACAAACTCGATCTGGAAGACGAGGACTACCAGCTGGATGATGTCATCGACGCGATTTCCTCCGTCATGGCCGTCTCCGGCGGTGACAAGGGCCTGGCCATGGCCATCCGCGTCGACGTGGAAGTGCCCGCCAGCCTGCACGGTGATGCACAGCGGGTACAGCAGGTGCTGCTGAATCTCGTCAGCAACGCGGTGAAGTTCACGGAGAGCGGCAGCGTGTGCCTGCATGTGCATCTCGATCCAGTACGTCCCGGCCATGTGCGCTTCGATGTGGCGGACACCGGCATTGGCATCGAACCGGAACAGATGGAGCGCCTGTTTACCCCCTTTAGCCAGGCGGATGCTTCGATGGCCCGCAAGTTCGGCGGCACCGGCCTGGGGCTGGCGATCTCCAAGCGTTTTGCGGCCATGATGGGCGGCGTGATCGATGTGCAGAGCCGTCCCGGCGCGGGCGCTACGTTCAGCTTCAGCATCCCGCTGCGCACCGGCATGCTGCTGGACAAATACCAGCTGCCGGCGGCGCTGCGCGGCATGCGCATCCTGTACGTTGACCCTGCCCGGTCCGGCCGCGCGGCCTTCGCCGAGCTGGCGCAGCGCTGGAACTGCGCCTGCGATGTCGCCGGAAGCGCGCTGGAACTGTCGGCGGCGCTGGCGCCCGGCGCCTCCTATACTCTCGTGGTTTGCGATACGCACTTCGCGCCGCAGGCGGTGCAGGCAGTGCCTTCCGGCGCCCTGTTCGTCACGGTCGGGCGCGGTGCACAGCCGGAAGCCGAACTGCGTCATCCGGTAACCCGCTCTGCCATCTGGCGCATCGTCGCAGACAGCAGCGAGGGCCTGAGCGTGCCGGCGCAGCCGCAAGTCCAGGCAACGGCGGCGCCCGCAGCGCCTGCGGCCGATACCTCGCTGGCCGGGCTGATCCTGCTGCTGGCCGAGGACAATCCCCTCAACCAGGTGGTCGCGAAAGGCTTGCTCGAAAGCGCTGGCGCCCGTGTGGAACTGGCCGGCAATGGCGAGGAAGCGCTCGCCGCCCTGCGCAGGGATGCGGCGCGCTTTGACCTGGTGCTGATGGACGTGCAAATGCCCGTCATGGATGGTTTCACCGCTACGCGCCGGATTCGCCAGGACCTGAAGCTGGACCTGCCCATCGTGGCGATGAGTGCGGGCGTATCGCTGGATGAACGGGCCGCCTGCCAGGCTGCCGGCATGGACGATTTCGTCGCCAAGCCGGTGGACCGTGCGGCGCTGCTCTCGGCTATCCTGCGCCATGCCCGCGGCGGATCGCCGGCAGTTGCAGCCCGCACCGCCTCGGCGCAGGATGGCGCCTTCAACGTCAGTCACCTGGAAGACCTGGCGGCGCGCGGGCTGGGCAACCATGCGGCGCTGGTGGAGATGGTCGCGCGCGCACTCGAACATGGTACGGCGACGGCCGAACGAGTCCGTGCCGACGTGGCGCGCGGCGATTTCACCGGCGCCGCCGGCGGCCTGCACTCGCTGCGCGGCACGTTCGGCACGCTGGGCGCGCGCCGCGTGGTACAGGCCACGCAGGCGGCCGAGGTGCTCCTGCTGGCAGATCCGCCCGGCGCACCGGGCCCCGAGCTGGAAGAAGTATGGCGCGAGCTGGCGCAGACAGACACCATCGCGCGTGAATGGCTGCAACGGCAGCCGACATTGAATGACCAATAGAAGGTGAGCCATTGAGCAGCATACCCAATCAAACGATTCTGATCATCGATGACAGCCCGGAAGTGATCCGCTTCCTGTCCATGCTGTTGAACGACCAGGCGACCATCAATTTCGCCACGCGCGGCGAGGAAGGCCTGGCGCTGGCGCGCAAGCTGCAGCCGGACCTGATCCTGCTCGATGTGGCGTTGCCCGATATCGACGGTTTTGAGATCTGCCGCCGGCTCAAGGCGGACTCCGATACCTCCGGCATCCCCGTTCTCTTCGTGACGGCCGGCAGCGATGTGGCCTCGGAAGTCATGGGCCTGGAAATCGGGGCGGTGGACTTCATCGCCAAGCCGCTTAATCCACCAATCGTGCGGGCGCGCATCCGCACCCAGCTCGCGCTGCGTGCGCAGCAGCAGCAATTGCAGGCAATGGTGAACAAGGATGGGCTGACGGGCATCTTCAACCGCCGCTACCTGGATGCACAGCTGGCCAGCGAAGTGGCGCGCCACCGCCGCCAGCGCCTGCCGATGGCCGTGGCGCTGATCGACGTCGACCACTTCAAGCGCTATAACGATTCGCTCGGCCATCAGCGCGGCGACGATTGCCTGCAGGCGGTGGCGCGCGCGCTCGAAGCGGCCAGCCGCCGGCCCGGCGAAACCGTGGCGCGCTATGGCGGAGAGGAATTCGTGGTCCTGATGCCCTCCTGCGGCGCGCCGGAAGCGGACCGTTACGGGTATTGGGTGCGTGAGCGCGTTGCGGCGCTGAACCTGCCGCATCCGGATTCCCCGACTTCTTCGCGCGTCACCATCAGCGTCGGCATTGCGGCGGGCGTGCCGGATGGCGCCCACGATCCGGCGTCCATCCTGGCGCTGGCCGACCAGGGTCTGTACACGGCCAAGCACGATGGCCGCGACAGGCATCGGCTCTGCACCTGGTAGGCTGCCATGCGCAAGCTCTCGCCTCGTCTCGTCCATGCCGCCCTGATCGCCGCCGTGCTGCTGGCGGTGATTGCAGCACTCACCGCGGTGGCGCTGCATGCGCTCATGCGCGATGTGCAGGCGGCTCTCGGACGGCAGGAGCAGTTGCGGGCGCAGGGCATGGCGCAGCGCCTGGATCGGCATGCTGGCGGCGCGCAGGCTGGCCCTGGCCACGCTGGCCGAGGCTTTGCCGGGACCGGCCGGCCGCACCCCCGTCATGTTGCAGCAGGCGCTGGCGGCGCAACATTCCTTGTCCGGGGCATTCCTGAATGTGGCGCTCTTTGCCCGTAACGGTGACCTGGTCTACAGCGCCCGGCCGCCGGTGTCGCGGCTGTATGCGGCAGGCACGCGGCCCTACTTTATCGAAGCCGTGCTGCAAAAGCGCGAGCTGTTGTCGCAACCCTTCACCAGCGCGCTCACCGGCACGCCCGTTGTGGTCTTTGCGCTGCCCCTGACTGATGCGCACGGCCAGGTGGAGTATGTGCTGGCTGCCAGCCTGGCCCTGGCCGAGGCGCCGATGACAGCGCAGGCCGAGGGAGATGGCCGCCTGTCCTATGTGATGACTTCCGACGGTTACCTGGTGAGCTATCCGCAACGGGCACGCCTGACGCACCATGTAAATGAGGTGCCGGAGCTGAATCCGGAGGCCGCGCTGGGCTTGCAGGGCTATCAGGGGTGGCGGCTGTCCGACGACGCCAGCCGCGTGACTGCCTTCGCCCGCTTGCGCCAGGCGCCCTGGATTGTCGGGCTGCAGGCGCCGGAGAACCTGGTGTTTGCGCCGCTCTTGAAGCTGCGCGAAGAGCTGCTGCTTGCTGCCTGCATTCTTGCCGCACTGTCGATCCTGGCGGCCTGGCTGCTCAGCCGCTTCTCAGTGCATGTGGCCGGGCCGGCGTCTACTGCGGCCGTCACACCCGTCCCCGCCCCTGTCACGCCTGGCAGCCAGGTCATTGAGAAGCCAACTGCGCTGCCCTCGCCGGCGCCGCCTGGGGACACTGCGGTGGCCCAGTCGCCGGTCCGCAAGCCGGAACTCGACCTGGATGCCTTCCTTCAGGCGAACTTCAGCGGCGACGAGCAGCGCCAAGCCTTCGTTTCGACATTGTCGGCCAGCGTACGCAAGCTGCCGGCCGAAGTCGCCGCCGTCGGCGACGCAATGCGCACCGAGCCGGCGCGCGCGACGGCAATCCTGCACACGCTCAAAGGCGCCTGGGGATCGCTGGGCGCGCGCGACTTCGCCGAATCGGCCGCGGCGTTGGAAACCGCAATCAAGACCGAACGGCCAACTTCCGCGATGCGCACGGAATTCCAGGAACATGCCGCACGCTTGCGCACCGAACTCGAATCCTGGCTGGCGAACCATGAAGCCGGACCGGCGATGCAGCCTGGCACGCAGCCGAGCGCCGATCTGCTGCCGCTGCTCCGCGAGCGAAACATCGGCGCCGCTACCTTGTACGAAACGTCCCGCCCTCACTGGGACAAGCTGCTGGGCCAGCATGCTGTGAAATTCGCGGCAGCGATGGACGCGCTGGATTTCGAAACCGCAGAACGCCTGCTGGCCAATGCGCACGCGCCCACTGAAGAAACGCAGCGATCACAGCCGGTTTCGCCACGTTAATTAACAAAATCTCACGCTTTTTCACCGGGGCGCGGAGGTGTCGTGGCTATAATGGATAATTCAAGATTAAATAAGCGATAAGGAACTTGCATGCACAAGAAGCTGCTCGGCGGCCTGTTGGGGCTGGCCATTGCGGGCACTGCCCAGGCCAATCCGTTCGAGACCATCGAAAATCAGCCTTTGAACGAACTGTGGCTTAATGCCGGGTTCTATTCGCGCCACTTCCAGCGCGACAAGGGCCTCGATGACACCAACCCAGGCTGGGGCGCCGAGTATCGCTTCTCCACTGTCGCGTCAGCGACTGCAGGACGCTTCCATAACAGTGATAGAACCATGTCCAACTACGCCGGTATCTACTACCAGCCGTGGTCGATCGGGCCCTTCCGCCTGGGCGCTGTGATTGGCGGCTTCAATGGTTATCCGAAGATGCGCGACGGCGGCTGGTTCCTGGCCGCGATCCCGGTCGCCAGTGTCGAATATCAGCGGGTTGGCGTTAATTTTGCTATCGTACCTACATATAAAGAGCGCCTGCACGGCGCATTTACGGTGCAGCTGAAGCTGAAATTGTTCTGATGATGAACACAATTGCTTCCAAAGAACAACTGCAGACAGCGCCCGAAGACGCGCTGCAGGACCTGGCACGCCTCGCCTCTTTCATTTGTGGCGTGACCGTGCCATCCGATGCCTTGCTCGATGGTAAGCAATTGTTCGCCCTGCTCCCGAAGGGACGTTCGGCCGCCCAGCGCCAGGCGTTGTCCGATCTGCTGCGCACGGCCGAATCACAGGCCACGCTTCGCCAGCAACTGATGCGTGCCCAGGGCTTCCTTTCCGGTTTTGCCGAGCATTCCCCTTCCCCGCTGTGGATCAAGGATAACTCGGGCAACTATGTGATGGGTAATGCGGCCGTCCACAGCTTCTTCGGCGTCGAGCAGCACAGCATCGTGGGCAAGGACGACAGCAATTTCTGGCCAGATGACCGCCGCCGCTCCATGGAAGACCAGGACCGCGCCGTGCTGGAGAATCATGAAGTCATCAAGACCATGGAAACCACGCATGAGGGCGCGCGCCACTGGCTGGTCCACAAATTTCCGATCGACGTCGATGGCGAAGCCTTCCTCGGTGGTTCGGCCATCGACATGACAACAGAGGTCGAAAAGGAACGAGCGCTGATCCGCCACGACAATTTCTACGTGCTGCTGTCGCGCATGAGTGCCATCGTGCCGCGCGCCCGAACCGTCGAACAATTGTGCCTGGATGCCTGCCGCGTCGCAGCCCATCAGCCGGGCCTGGACCTGATTGATATCTGTCGCGTGACCCAGGATGGCGCCCTGTCGATGGTGGCTTCTGCCAGCCGCGATGGCGCCGAAACGAGCCGGTCGCCGGACGATGGCGTCTGCCACTCGCCGGCCGATGGTTTGTCGCCGAACTGGCGGCCAAGACCGTCGCGACGGGCAAGATGCAATGTTCGAATGCCCTGCCGGCCGGCTGCGCCAAGCGCCGGCTCGCTTCGTGCATGGTGATTCCTCTTTTCGTGAACAACAAGTGCTGGGGCGTGGTCTGCTTCTATTCACAGCGCCCGCAGTTCTTCGACCACTTCTATCGCGAGCGGGCCGGGGAGTTGAGCAACGAACTCAGTTACGGCCTGGAGCGCCTGATCAATGCCCAGGAAATGCACCGGCTGGCGCGCACCAATACGCTGTCCGGCCTGCCGAGCCGCCTGCAGTTCGAAGAGGACATCGCCCGCCTCGCCGCCAGCGGCGCACAGGGTACCGTGCTGCTGGTGAACATCAACCGCTTTGACGAAATCAGCTCCGCGTATGGCAACGCCGCCGCGGTCGGCCTGTTGCGCGCGATATCCCAGCGCCTGCGCACCGCCGTCACGGAAGATATGCTGCTGGCCCACGTCGGCGTCGGCCGCTTTGCCCTGTTCCTTCCGGCCAGCGAACCGCAGGCGCCGGCCGACTTCGTCCGCAGCACCGTGGCGCCCATGCTGCAGGGTGCATACCAGGTCAAGGAGCACAAGATCTGGTGCACGATCAATGCCGGCGGCGCCATGCTGGCGGAGGACGGCTCGACCGCCGACGAATTGCTGATCAAGGCCTGGGATGCGCTGGCCGAGGCGCGCGACAAGGAAGCGCGCTTCGGCATGTACGACCGCGACGCCGACCGCGTGATGTCGCGCCAGATCAGCCTGGAGGTCGAACTGCGCGATGCACTGGAGCGGCGCGAATTCGTCAATTATTACCAGCCCAAGGTCGATCTGCGCACGGGCAAGCTGGCGGGCGCCGAAGCGCTGGTGCGCTGGCATCATCCGGTGCGCGGCATTATCGAGCCGAACGAGTTCGTGCCGGTGCTGGAGCGCACGGGCCTGGTGATTGCCGTCGGCCGGCAAGTCATGCAGCGGGCCATGGAAGACTGGCGCAGCTGGTATGAGGCGGGGCTGGAGCCGCCGCAGATTGCGGTCAATGTGGCGCCGGCGCAGTTTCGCTGCGATTCGCTGTTCAGCGATATCGAACGTGCGCTCAACACGGCGGGCGCGCACATGCAGCCGCTGTCGATCGAGATTACCGAATCCAGCCTGGTGTCGGACCACAGCCGCGTGATCGATGTGCTGAGCCGCGTGCGGGCGCTGGATGTGCCGGTGGCGATCGACGATTTCGGGACGGGTTATTCATCGCTGGCTTACCTGGTGACGCTGCCGGTGGATGTGATGAAGATCGATCGCTCCTTCGTGATGAAGATGTCGCAGGATGCGGGGTATATGGGGCTGGTCAGCACCGTCGTCACGCTGGCGCATAACCTGGATCTGAAGGTGGTGGCCGAGGGGATTGAGACGGAAGAGGAAGCCAAGCTGCTCAAGCTGCTGCGCTGCGAGCAGGGACAGGGGTATCTTTACAGCCGGCCGGTTCCTGCGGACGAATTTGCGGCGCTGCTTAAAACCCACTGAGAAAGGCTGGTGGCAGGCACGATGTGCCAGCCACCTGTTTGTGGCCGCGGACTTCGAACGGGTGGCTGGCACATCGTGCCTGCCACCAGGTTCTGCCTTGGGTTCTAATCCTTTCTGGCCTTGGAAGTCGCGATCTGGTCGAGGATATGCTTCGGCACGGCGGCGTAATGCTGGAACTCCATCGTATACGTCGCCCTGCCCTGCGTCAGCGAACGCAGGGTGGTCGAATAGCCGAACATCTCCGCCAGCGGCACCGAAGCCTTGATCAGCTTACCGCCGCCGCCAGGGATCTCGTCCATCCCCTGCACCATGCCGCGCCGGGTAGTCAGGTCGCCCATCACATTGCCCATGAATTCCTCGGGTGTTTCCACCTCCACGTGCATCATCGGCTCCAGCAACTGCGGGTCGGCCTTGCGCATACCATCCTTGAACGCCATCGAGCCTGCCATGCGGAAGGCATTTTCGTTGGAGTCCACGTCGTGGTAGGAACCGAAGGTCAAGGTCACGCGCACATCGACCACCGGATAGCCGGCGAGCACGCCTGATTGCAGGGTTTCGCGCACGCCCTTGTCCACCGCCGGGATGAACTCGCGCGGCACCACCCCGCCCTTG
The DNA here is from genome assembly GCF_044055365.1 of Pseudoduganella sp. UC29_106. NCBI lineage: Bacteria > Pseudomonadati > Pseudomonadota > Betaproteobacteria > Burkholderiales > Oxalobacteraceae > Pseudoduganella > Pseudoduganella sp. UC29_106. The sequence goes on from NZ_CP171977.1 coordinate 3,256,953, forward strand.
ATCGCATCTACGAACTCGTAGCCCTTGCCGTGCTCCATCGGCTCCAGCTTCAGCACCACGTGGCCGTACTGGCCCTTGCCGCCGGACTGCTTGATGAACTTGCCCTCGATATCCTGCACCGGACGCTGGATGGTTTCGCGGTACGCCACCTGCGGCTTGCCGACCGTCGCTTCCACGCCGAACTCGCGCTTCATGCGGTCCACCAGGATTTCCAGGTGCAGCTCGCCCATGCCGGACATGATGGTCTGGCCCGATTCCTCGTCCGTATGCACCCTGAAGGACGGGTCTTCCTGCGCCAGGCGGTTGAGGGCAACGCCCATCTTTTCCTGGTCCGCCTTGGTCTTCGGTTCCACGGCCTGCGAAATCACCGGCTCGGGAAAGATCATCTTTTCCAGCACGATCACATGGTCCGGAGAGCTCAGGGTGTCGCCCGTGGTCACGTTCTTCAGGCCCACGGCCGCCGCGATGTCGCCGGCGAACACCTCCTTGATTTCCTTGCGTTCGTTGGCGTGCATCTGCAGGATGCGGCCCAGGCGCTCCTTTTGTTGCTTGGTCGGGTTGTACACTGAGTCGCCCGAATTCACCACGCCCGAATAGACGCGGAAGAAGGTCAGCTGGCCCACGAAGGGGTCGGTCATGATCTTGAAGGCGAGCGCGGAGAACGGCTCATCGTCGGACGGATGGCGCTCGATTTCCTTGTCGTTCTCATCGTGGCCGGCAATAGCGGGAACGTCCACCGGCGACGGCAGATACTCGATCACAGCGTCCAGCATGGCCTGCACGCCGCGGTTCTTGAAGGCGCTGCCCGCCAGCATGGGCACGATCTCGTTGCGGATGGTGCGCGCCCGCAGGCCGGTCTTGATCTCTTCCTCCGTCAGCGGCTCGCCGTTCAGGTATTTTTCGGTCAGCTCATGCGAGGCTTCCGCAGCCGCTTCGACCATATGGTCGTGCCACTTCTGCGCCAGCTCCTTCAGGTGGGCCGGGATGTCCTCGTAAGTGAACTTCACGCCCAGGGTCGCGTCGTCCCACATGATGGCGCGCATCTTCACCAGGTCGACCACGCCGTGGAAGTCTTCTCCGCGCCGATGGGGATCTGGATGGGCACAGCCGTGCCCTTCAGGCGATCCTTGATCTGGGCCTGCACACGGAAGAAGTCCGCGCCCACGCGATCCATCTTGTTGACGAAGGCGATGCGCGGGACCTTGTACTTGTTTGCCTGGCGCCAGACGGTTTCCGATTGCGGCTGCACGCCGCCCACGGAGTCGTACACCATCACCGCGCCATCCAGCACGCGCATGGAGCGCTCGACCTCGATGGTGAAGTCCACGTGGCCGGGGGTGTCGATGATGTTGATGCGGTGCTCGGGGAAGTTACCGGCCATGCCCTTCCAGAAGGCCGTGGTCGCGGCCGAGGTGATCGTGATGCCGCGTTCCTGTTCCTGCTCCATCCAGTCCATGGTCGCAGCCCCGTTGTGCACCTCGCCAAGCTTATGGTTGACGCCAGTGTAGAACAGGATGCGTTCCGTCGTGGTGGTCTTACCCGCGTCGATATGGGCGCTGATGCCGATATTGCGGTAACGCTCGATAGGTGTCTTGCGGCTCATCACAATTCTCCTTGAACGATGCCTTGGAGGCATCTTTGATTCTAGCAGTAATGGAGCTCAAAGGTTGGGCAAGCCAGCAAGAATTCAAGGCCCCGTGTAGGGCGGATCATTGATCCGCCGTGCATGCGCCGCCGAAACGCCAACACGTCCGCGTTAAGGAAGGCGCAGCGCATCCATCTCCCGGTAATGCCGGTCCGCGCTGCGGCGCGCCTCGTCCCGCTCACGCTCGGCCCGCCGCATATCGCCCTCGGCATCGCGCCGCTCGGCTTCCAGGCGGCGGATGGTTTCGTCGCTGGGCGGTTTGTCCTTGCGTTCACGTTCGGCGCGGATATCGCGCTCGGCGCGCTCCATGCGGCGGCGCTCATCGCGCACGCGGCGCTGGAAGTCGTCGGCGCGGTCGTTGGCGCGCTCGTAACGGATGCGGACCTGGGTGTACTCACCGCCATTCAGGTAGGCGCGTTGCAGCATCCCCTGCAGCGGAGGCTGGCAGACCTCGATGGCCATGGGCTGGCTGGTGCGGCCCCATTCGAAGGCATTCGCCGGAGTGCAGTACTGGGCATTGCGCGCCGTCCAGGCTTCCTTGTAGAGGGCGCGGGAGTTGTGAATGACGAACACGCCGTCGCGGCTGGCGTTGGCGACGCGCGCTTCCAGCTGGTAAGGCTGGCCGAAGCCATCCTGTTCGCCGGCCTGGCGCCAGTAGTCGGCCAGGCGGCGCTCCCACGCGTCGATATAGTCGCGCTCCAGTACCTTCAGTCCGCGCTGCTGGGCTTCGCGCTTGCGGACGCCGAATTCCTTGCCGCTGGTTGCGTCCTGGGTACCGAGCTTGCGCCAGTAGTTGATCAGCTCCGCGTTCCAGGCCGTTCTGTAGACATCTTCCTGGACCTGGACACCGGCGGCGCGCGCCTTGGCGGCGCGGGCCTTGAATTCGCTGTCCGGCACGCCGCTGCGGGCGTCCGAGTATCCGGCATCTTCCCAGAAAGTGCGGTTGCCGGCCTGCCAGCCGGCGCCGTAGGCGCTGTCGTCGTAGCGGATATTCGCCGCCGCAGCCTGGCTGCGTGCGCCTTCGCGGGCGGTCAGCGGCTGGCCGGACGTACCGTCTTTTCGGCCCAGGTCTTCCCAATGGGCGCTATTGCCCTGCGTCCAGCCGGCCTCGTAGGCGGCACGGGAGGGCGGCGTGCCCTTCTTGCGGACTTCCTCGCTGGCGGCACGGGATTCCCATCCAGCGCTCAGTTGCAGCGCATTGCGTCCGTCGGAGTTGCCGCGGCTGGACCAGAAATCGGCATTGCCGGCCGTCCAGCCGTCCGCATAGCGGGCAGGCGCGTCGGCGGCGGGCGCGGTGTGGTCGTCGCAGAAGTCCTTGCGTTCGGCAAAAGCGGCTTTTTCGCCGGCGGCGCCGTCCTTTTGGCCGATCGCGCGCCAGTCGCCGGTCTTGCAATCGGCGATGCGCTGCATGGTGGACTGGCAGCCGGCCAGGGTCAGAGTGAGAGTGAGGAGGAGCGGTACGAGTCTCAAGATGATTGTTTTTATGTTGTTATCGGCCACCGCCCAGGACGCGGGCCGGCAGCATCACAATGGCGCGCAGCAGTTCGAAAACCGCCTCGACGCCGATGCCCAGCAGGCGGAACGGCAGCAGGATCAGCCAGACCAGAGGATACAGGACGAGCGCCAGCAAGGCGAGCGGCCAGCAGATGAACAGCAGCAACAACCAAAGCAGAAAGCCCAGCATGGCGATATCTCCCGTTTTCTTGTTGTCCAGACTTTAAAGCGGACGTCCGGGGCGGACAATCGCCATGCGACCAAATGCAGAATGGGCGGATGGATGGTGAAATCGCGGGGGGCGAAACGTCCGCTAGGCGTGCGCGGCTACCGGCGCGGCGACCACATCAGCGCGCATGGCCGACTGGAGCGACTGGATCTGTCCGCCGGCGCGGTAGGCAAAGCTCACCTGCACCCGATCGCCGGCTCGAACGGACCGGGGCTCGGCCAGCGGCAAGGTCATGTAGTGATTCAGCCAGTCGATGGTGGACGACCGCTCCGGCACGACCGCCAGGATGTTCTTGGTCACGAAACGCAGGGCATTCAGCACGCCGTCGCGCTCGATGGCAATGTGGCCCTCCCAGCGGTAGGCCAGATCGTTCGGTTGCGTAAAGTCGATCAGCGAATATACCGCCGGCTGGCCGAGTTCCAAAGTGCCGGGATGCACGACGCCCGGCTGCTGGAATTGCACGATGGGCGCGTAGAAGCCTTCGAAATCGTATTCCTGCTGCACCGGCTGCACGGCCATCAGGACTGCCTCGGGCAGGAACAAGGGCAGCGGGCCGCCGAACTGCTTCAGATAGCGCTGCTTGAAATTCTCGATCACTTCAACCTGCTTTTCGCGCAGCATGGCGACGTGGATCATTTCGCAGATCACCACATCCACCGGTTCCGGCGGCAGGTATTCGAAAGCGTCGGCGTGGATCACTTCAACGCGATCGCCTCCCTCGTTCATGGCCAGGAATTTGCTCGCCTCGCGCACCATGTCCGGATTGAATTCCACGCAGTAGACTTTGGACGCCTTGCGCGCCGCAAAGCAGGACAGCACGCCGGTGCCGCCTCCCAGTTCCAGCACTTTCATGCCAGGCTTCACCGCGTATTCGATGGCCGCCTTGAAGTTGACCATCCGGTTGGCGTCCATCAGCATATTGTGATGGTAGTGGACGGGAATAAATTGGCCGAGATAGCAGCTCTCGATTTCGCGTTCGTTCAGCATGGCGGTTCCATAGGGTTTGCGACAAGTCTATTGTCGCGGGAACCATGCTACGCCAAAGCGGTGAGTTCTGGGGTGAAAGTGGCTTAGTTCAGCGTTTAGCCGCGAGGTGGACGCGGATGGCGTCCGCGATCCATGGCTTGTGCGCGCGCTCGGCGAATTCGCCGGCGGTGGACTTGAAGCCACGGTCGCGCAGATTGGCGTCCGCGCCTTCGGCCAGCAGCATCTTGACGGCATCTTCCATGCCTTCGCGGGCGGCGATCATCAGCGGCGTCATACCGGAGGGGGACTCCGCATCGATATAGGCGTGCTGGTCGAGCAGGATGCGCATGATTTCGGTCTGGCCGGACGCGGCCGCATAGTGCAGCGCTGTCCAGCCGGGACGGTTGACCTGCGCGCCCTTCGCCAGCAAGGCATGCACGGCTTCTTTGTTGCCTTTGAAGGCGGCCATCATGAGAGCCGTGTTGCCATTGTCGGCCGCGGATTCGAGCTGTATGTTGGGCTGGGACAGCAGCAGATTGAAGACCTTCATGGCGTCGTAGCGCAAGGCTACGATGATGCCGGTTTCGCCCCGCTCCGGCTCGCGGGTGTTCGGGTTCAGGCCGCGCGCGAGGATGGGCTTGATGCTGCCGGCATCGTCCAGCTGGGCGGCGCGGAAGAAGCGCACTGCCTCCTCGCCCTGCGCCGGCAGCTCGGGCGCGCCATGCGCCATGCCGGTAATGGATGCCAGTGCGACTGCCAGGGCCACCGCGCGGGCTTTCAGGCGCCGGCGGACAAAGCGTACACGCATCATCAATCCCATTAAGAACCTACCGTATGATGTTGAATAATTTGAAGAAATTCGCCGTCGTCTGCTCCGCAACCTGCTCCAGCGGAACACCGCGCAGCCTGGCGATGAACTCGGCCACATGCGACACATAGCCGGGTTCATTCATTTTGCCACGATATGGCACCGGGGCGAGATAGGGCGAGTCGGTTTCGATCAGCATGCGCTCCAGCGGCACTTCCAGGGCTACGTTCTGCAGGTCCCTGGCGCTCTTGAAGGTGACGATGCCGGAGAAGGAAATGTAGAAACCCAGCTCCATGGCGGCGCGCGCGACTTCGAGCGACTCGGTGAAGCAATGCATGACGCCGCCGACACCGCCGTCCTGCGGCGCGGCGCCCTCTTCCCGCATGATGCGGATCGTGTCTTCGCTGGCGCTGCGGGTGTGGATGATCAGCGGCTTGCGCGTAAGGCGCGAGGCCCGGATGTGGGTGCGGAAACGCTCGCGCTGCCACTCGAGGTCGCCTTCCAGGCGGTAGTAATCCAGTCCGGTTTCGCCGATGGCGACGATCCTTGGATTATTGGCGAGCTCGACCAGCTGTTCTACCGTCGGCTCGGGCGTGTCTTCATAGTCCGGGTGAACGCCGACCGAGGCGTAGATATGCGGGTATTGCTCGGCCAGCGCGAGCACGCGGGGGGAAATCCGGCAGGTCAACCGACACGCAGAGTGCGTGGCTGACCTTGTTTTCCTCCATCTTCGAGAGGATTTCAGGCATCCGGACCGAGAGTTCCGGGAAGTCGATGTGGCAGTGGGAATCGATAAACATCCCACAATTTTACCAAAGCCGAATCAAAGCGTATGGGTGGCGCGGGACGAGCGCAGCGCGGCGCCCAGGATTTCCTCGATGCGCAGGCGCGTGCGCTGGCCGGTTTCATCGTCCGGAAAGTGCACGCCGATGCCTTGCGTCTTGTTATTGTGGGCGCCGGTGGGCGTGATCCACGCAACCTTCCCCGCGATCGCGTACTTGTTCGGATCGTCCATCAGGGTCAGCAGCAGATAGATCTCGTCGCCGATCTTGTACGGTTTCTGGGTCGGCACGAACATGCCCCCCGTTTTTCAGGAAGGGCATGTAGGCCGCGTACAGGGCAGCTTTTTCCTTGATCGCCAGCGACAGCACCGTAGGCCGGTTGATCGGCACGGTGTTCGGATCGGTTGGGCTAGCGCTCATTTATTCCTCTCACGTACAGCACGCAGTATAGTCAAGCAGCATATCCTCTATAAAAAGCTTGGGGGAGAGCGGATGATCCGCAACCGCTCGCCGCTCATTGGCGCCTTTCAGCGCAGCCATCAGCCGGCTGACATGAATCTTGTCGGCCAGGCCAGCGAGCTCCCGCTGGTACCGTGGATAATAACGGATGTTTCCAGCCAGTTTGTACGAAAAAACGTCATAAAGCCAGCGCTGTTGCCAAGATACAAGTGCCGACAGTGGCACTTTTTGCAACTTGTCCGCTGTCCGTAACGCGCCTTCCACGCTGGGATGGGCCAGGTATTGCAGGAAACTGTCCATCTCTTCGCGGTTGCCCTGCTCGGCCTGGGCCGCCGCCGCCAGCGGCGAACCGCCCTGCTCGCGCAGCCAGGAATCGGCGTCCGGCACGCCCTGCTCTTTCAGCCAGGCCAGCGCCTCGGCATGGGACGGCATCGGCATGGCGAATTTTCGGCAGCGCGACAGGATGGTCGGCAGCACGCGGTCCAGCGAATTCGACGACACCAGGAAGACGGTGCCGGGCGGCGGCTCTTCCAGTGTCTTCAGCAGCGCATTCGAGGCGGGCATGTTCAGCCCCTCGGCGGGATACAGCACGACCACGCGCAAGCCCTGGCGGTGGGTCGAGATGTTCATGAAGTCGGCCAGGGAGCGGATCTGCTCGATCTTGATCTCTTTGGACGGGGTCTTGGATTTCTTCTTGTCCTCGCCCCCCTCTTCGTCCGCGACTTCATCTTCCATGGATTCCGGACGAATGCGGCGGTAGTCGGGGTGGTTCTGCTGCGCGAACCAGCCGCAGGACGCGCACTGGCCGCAGGCATGGCCATCCGGCAACGCGCTCTCGCACAGCAGGGCCTGGGCGAACTGCTCGATGAAGTCCGCCTTGCCGATGCCGGCTGCGCCGTGGAACAGGATGGCGTGCGGCATACGCTGGCGCAGGGTTTGCAGCTGCTGCCAGGCGTCCTGCTGCCAGGGGTAGGTGCGGCCGCTCATGCAAGCTTGTCCACGATGTCGGCCAGTTCGCGCTGGATGTCCAGGATGCTGCGGGTGGAATCGATCACGCGGAAGCGCTGCGGGAACTCGGCGGCGCGGCGCAGGTATTCGTTGCGGGTGGCGTTGAAGAAGTCCGCCTTTTCGCGCTCGAAGCGGTCCAGTTCGCGGGTTGCATCCAGGCGCGCCCGCGCCACTTCCAGCGGTACGTCGAACAGGATGGTCAGGTCCGGCTCCAGCTGCGGATGTACCCAGTGGGCGAGGATTTCCAGCTTTTCGCGGCTCAGCCCACGGCCGCCGCCCTGGTAGGCGAAGCTCGCATCGGTGAAACGATCGGAAATGACCCCAGGCGCCGCGCTCCAGCGCGGGCTGGATGACCTGGGCGATGTGCTCGCGGCGGCTGGCAAAGACCAGCAGGGTTTCCGTTTCCACGTGCATGGCCTCGTGCAGCCACAATTCGCGCAGCTTTTCGCCCAGCGGCGTACCGCCCGGTTCGCGCGAACTGACCAGTTCCACGCCGCGCGCCTTGATCAGGTCGCCGACGAACTGGATGTGGGTGGATTTGCCGGCGCCGTCGATGCCTTCGAAGGTGATGAATTTACCGCGTTGGGTCATTGTCTCTGGTACTGGTTCACCGCCCGGTTATGGTCGGTCAGGTTGTCTGAAAACTGGCTGGTGCCGTTGCCGCGCGAAACGAAATACAGGGCGCCGGATTTGGCCGGCGCCATGGCCGCCATCAGCGACTGCACGCCCGGCAGCGAAATCGGCGTCGGCGGCAGGCCGGTGCGCAGGTAGGTATTGTAAGGGGTGTCCGTTTCCAGGTCCTTCTTGCGGATATTGCCGTCGAACCTGGCGCCCATACCGTAAATCACAGTGGGGTCGGTCTGCAGCAGCATGCCCAGCTTGAGGCGGTTGACGAAGACGGCCGCGATCATCGAGCGCTCGGATTTCTGCCCGGTTTCCTTCTCAACAATCGATGCCATGGTCAGCGCCTGGTATGGCGAGGAGTAAGGCAAGTCCGCCGAACGCTTCTCCCACGCCTCCTGCAGGCGCTGGATCAGCATCTGGTGCGCCTGCTTGAAGATCTGCAGCTCGCTGGATCCCTTGGCGAACAGGTAGGTGTCCGGGAAGAACAGCCCTTCCGGGTCCTTGAAGTCCGGATTCACGCGCTCCATCAGTTCCTTGTCGCTCAGCTCCGCGGTATCGTGCCTGAGGCCCTTGTGGGCGGCAATGGCGGCGCGCATCTGCTTGAAGGTCCAGCCTTCGATGATGGTCAGCGACTCTTGCGCGAACTCGCCCCTGACCAGCTGGTCGATCAGGCGCGCGGGAGTAGTGTTCGGCTTCAGCTCATAGGAGCCGGCTTTCAGCTTATTGCTCTTGCCCGTAAAGCGGGCCAGCATATTGAACATCAGGGGCTGGATCGGCACCCCGGCCTGCGCCATCTGCTGGCCGGCCGCGCCTGCGGTGCTGCCCTTGGAAATCGTAAACTCGATCGCCGGTTCTTCGGTGGTAATCGGCTGCTCCGACCACCAGGCGAATCCGCCCGCGGCGCCGGCCGCCACCAACATCCCCAGAACAAAGGTCTTTTTTATAAATGCCATGTGACTAGTTTATTGCGAATGCCCGTTCGATAACCGAATATTGAACCAGTTTCACTCCCGATGTAAGCAATTTCGGAGCGTCCGGCGCAAATTTCGGGAGATCACTATAATGAGCCCGTAATGATACTGCCTTCAGGGTCGAAATATAGGAATTTATGAATAACTGGAATCAACTTTTAACACAGGAACAAGAGCCGTTGACTGCGGCCAAGCTGGCCGTCGGTTTTGTCGCCCCCGTCACTGACCAGGGCCTGATCGCTTTCATCGGCGAGGAATCCGCCAGCTTCCTGCACAATCAGTTGACCAATGACGTCGAGCACCTGGGTCAGAACGAAGTTCGCCTGGCCGCCTACTGCTCGCCCAAAGGCCGCATCATGGCGTCCTTCCTGATGTGGCGTAACGCTGATTCCATCTTCCTGCAGTTGCCGCGCGCCATCCAGGCGCCCATCCAGAAGCGCCTGCAAATGTTTGTGCTGCGCTCGAAAACCAAGCCGGCCGACGTCAGCGACGCGCATGTCACCCTCGGCCTGGGCGGCAGCCTGGCGGAAGCCGTGCTGCAGACCTGGTTCGATGTGCTGCCGGATCGTCCGTATTCAAGGGTAGATCACCCGCTGGGCACCCTGCTGCGCGTGGCGAACGCCTTTGGTGCGCCGCGCTACCTGTGGCTGACCACCCCGGAAACTGCCACCATGGCGGCGCCCCTTCTGGCGGACCGCCTTGTGGTGGGCGGCAATGAAACCTGGCGCCTGTCCGAAATCCATGCGGGCGTGCCCCAGATCGGTCCATTCACCCAGGAGCAGTTCGTACCGCAGATGGTGAATCTTGAGCTGCTGGGCGGCGTCAATTTCAAGAAAGGCTGCTATCCGGGCCAGGAAATCGTGGCTCGCAGCCAGTATCTGGGCAAACTGAAACGCCGCACGGCGCTGGTGACGATTGCCGACCCCTCGGTGGTCCCGGGCGCCGAAGTCTTCTCGCCGGCCGATCCCGACCAGCCTTGCGGCATGGTCGTCAACACGGCCCCCAATGGCGAGGGCGGCGTGGATGCGCTGGTGGAGATGAAACTCGAAGCCATCGAGCAGGCGGATGTGCGCCTTGGCTCGGCCAACGGCCCTGCCCTGGAGTTCAAGCCCCTGCCCTACGTGCTGGATAAGCTCGAAGTCTGAGCATGTTCGATCTATACGTTTATTACCAGGTGCGCGAGGCCGACGCCGGCCGTTTGCTGCCCCTGGTCGCGGCCATGCAATCCGGGCTGGCCGCGCGCTACTCCCTGGCGCCGCAATTGAAGCGCCGCCCGCAGGCCAAGGATGGCTTGCAGACCTGGATGGAGGTGTATCCCGCGACGCCGGAGGGCTTTGAGGCCGTCCTGGCGCAGGCTGTAGCTGAGGCGGGGCTGGTAGCGCTATGCGCCGGTCCGCGTCACGTTGAAGTGTTTACGGATTTAGATTCAAGATGTGTCTGATTGTCTTCGCCTGGCAGGTGGTGCCTGGCGTGCCGCTGATTGCTGCGGCCAACCGCGACGAGTTTTATGAGCGCGCCGCCGCGCCGGCCGCCCCGTGGCCGGAATTCCCTCATGTGTTCGCAGGCCGTGACCTGAAGGCCGGCGGCAGCTGGATGGGCATTACGCCGCCCGGCGGCGGCCTCCGTGGACGCCTGCACCGCGGACCAGCCGCCGGTGCGCGCCAACTGCCCCGGCGCCGATGATCCCAGCCCTGCCGCACTGGCGCCGGCCGAGTCGGGCGCCGCATTGCTGACGCCCTCGCGCTTCGCCGCCATCACGAACATCCGCAATCCGCTGGACCACCGTGCCGACGCGCCCAGCCGCGGCGCCCTCGTCACCGGTTTCCTGCAAGGGGACATGACGGCGCGCGAATACGTGCGGCAGATCGCGGGCGACGCGCAAGCCTACAATGGCTTCAACCTCGTCTTGTGCGACGGCCAGGAACTGGTCTGGTATTCGAACAAGGCGGAAAACGACCCACGCAACGGCCAGCCGCTGGCGCCGGGCGTTTATGGCCTGTCGAACGCCCTGCTGGACTCCGCCTGGCCCAAAGTGCTGAAGACCAAGGCGCAATTTGCCAGCCTGCTGTGCCTGGGCGCGCCGGAAGACGCGTACTTCGAAATGCTGTCCGATACGACGATTGCACCGGACATGCGCCTGCCCGACACGGGCGTGCCAATTGAATGGGAGCGCCTGCTCTCGGCCGTGAAAATCGAGTCGCCCGCCTATGGCACGCGCAGCTCGACCGTGGTGAAGCTGTATGCCAGCTCACCGGGCGTGCTGCATGAAGTGACAATCCGTTAAGGCAAGGGCTCGCGCAGGCAGGACGGCTTGTTGCCGTCCGACTTGCACCAGACCAGGGTGCGCGTGCCCGTGTCCACCAGGTAGAACTGCGTTGCCCCGCCCGAGCCCGGCGTCACGGCTGCTGCCGGCCAGGCGCCGCCGCCGCCAATCTGCGCCTGGGCGTTGGGGAAGCTGCTGAGGGAACCCGCGATATAGCCGGCGCCGAAAACGGCGCAGACGGCCAGCACTGCCAACACGCGCTTCATGACTACCTCCAATCAGAAGTAGAACTCCATTTCGATATGGGGAATGCCTGCTTCGTGAAACACATCGCCTTTGGCTGAAAAGCCGTGGGCCAGGTAAAACTCCGCCGCGTGGGTCTGGGCGCTGAGCACCACGCACTCGTCGCCGCGCTCCTCGGCCCTGGCCATCAGGCCTTTCAGCAGGGCGCCGCCGACGCCGGTGCCGCGCGCCGTGCGCAATACGGCCATGCGGCCGATATGGCCATCCGGCAGCAGGCGGCCGGTGCCAACCGCCTTGCCGTCGACATAGGCCACCGCGTGCAGGCACACGGCATCCTTGTCATCCATTTCCAGATCGGCGGGAACGTTTTGTTCCTGCACGAACACTTCCAGGCGGATCGGTCTGGCATCCGCCTGCATGCTGGCCCAGTCGCCGAAGCGAATTTCATGTTCTGTTTTCATGGGCCAGATTGTAGAAGGATTTCACCGCGGGCGCATCATCGACAGCAGCGCCTCGCGAACCTGCGGCGTGGCCGCATAGGGATCGGTCGGGTTGCGCTGGGAGACCATGTCCGTCATGCGCTGCTCTACGCCGCCGAGGGCCTGCGGGTGGGTGAAAACGTAGAACTGGCCATCTTCGACCGCCTTGAAGGTCAGTTCGGCGACGCCGCTGGCCGTCATCTTGCCGGAGCTGACCGCCTTGTCCACCAGGGACTGGGCGGCCAGCTGGCTGACGGTAGGCGCTTCGGTCATTTTCACGTCCGCCGGACGGTTGCGGTGCGACTGGCTGATCCCTGTCGGCACGAAATAGGGACACAGCACGGAAGCGCCGATCGGCGCCTGCACCAGCTGCAAATCCTGGTACAGGGTTTCGCTCAGCGTGACCACCGCATGCTTGGACACGTTATAGACGCCCATGGCCGGCATGCTCATCGTACCCGCCATCGACGCCGTGTTGACGATGTGCCCCTCGTAGTCCGGATCGTTCTTCGCGCATTCGAACATCAGGCGCGTGAAGATGCGCACGCCGTGCACCACGCCCCACAGGTTCACGCCCAGCACCCATTCCCAGTCCGCCTCCGAGTTCTCCCAGATCAGGCCACCGGAACCCACGCCCGCGTTATTGAACACGAGATGGACGGCGCCGAATTCCTTCATCGTGGCGTCGGCCAGGGCCTGGACCTCCGCGCTCTTGCGCACATCGCAGACAAGGCCGAAAACACGGGCGCCCTGCTCGCGCAATTCCTGCACGGTGTGGTCCAGCGTATCGCGCTGCACGTCGGCGAGCACGATCTTCATGCCCAGTTGATGGGCCTTGAAAGCGAATTCGCGGCCGAATCCGCTCGCGCCGCCGGTGATGACGGCTACCTTGTCCTTGAAATTTTTCATCAGATGAGCTTTACGAGTTGTTTGCCGAAGTTCTTGCCCTGCAGGAGACCCATGAACGCTTCCGGCGCGGAGGCCAGGCCTTGCGACACGGATTCGCGGTACTTCATCTTGCCGCTGGCGACCAGCTTGCCCACTTCCGCCAGGCCCTGCGGCCACAGGTCCAGGTGCTCGGTGACGATGAAGCCCTGCAACTTCACGCGGTTGGTCAGCAGCAGGCGCGGATTGCGGATCGGGATATCCTCGCCGCTGTAGCCGGCTGCCATGCCGCACAGGGCGATGCGCGCGAAGGCGTTGGTGCGCGCCAGCGCCGCATCGAAGCATGCGCCGCCGACGTTCTCGAAGATGCCGTCTACGCCATCCGGCGTCGCCGCCTTCAGGCCGGCATCAAGACTGCCGGCGCGGTAATCGACGCAAGCGTCGAAGCCCAGCTCATTGACCACGTAATCGCACTTTTCCTTGCCGCCCGCAATGCCGACCGCGCGCGCGCCCGCCAGCTTTGCCAGTTGCCCGACGGTGGCGCCCACGGCGCCGCTGGCGGCGGAAACCACGATGGTTTCGCCGGCCTTCGGCTCGATGATCTTGTTGATGCCATACCAGGCGGTCATGCCCGGCATGCCGACCACACCCAGATAGGCGGATGCGGGAATGATCGTGGTATCGACCTTGCGCAGCAGCGTGCCGTCGGAAACGCCCATTTCGGACCAGCCGAACATGCCGACGACCCAGTCGCCCTTGGCAAATTTAGGATTCTTCGATTCGACCACTTCGCCGACCGTGCCGCCGATCATGGTCTCGCCCAGTGCCTGCGGCGCCGCATAGCTCTTGGCGTCGCTCATGCGGCCGCGCATATACGGGTCAAGCGACAGGTAATGGTTGCGCACCAGGACCTGGCCCTCGGCCAGTGCGGGAACCTCCGCCTTCTCCAGGCGGAAGTTGGAGGCTTCGACCGCGCCCGATGGGCGGGAAGCCAGGACGATACGTTGGTACATTGCGCCTCCTTATACTGCGGACACGCCGCCGTCCACGGCCAGGGTCTGGCCTGTGATGTGGCGGCCGGCATCGGATGCGAACAGCACCACGGCGCCTTTCAGGTCTTCATCTCCGCCCAGGCGGTGCAGCGGGGTTTCAGCGGCCAGCTTTTCTTCACCAATGGATTTCAGCACGCCCGCGCTCATCTTCGACGGGAAGAAGCCCGGCGCCAGCGCGTTCACATTGATGCCGTATTCGCCCCATTCGCCGGCCAGCGTGCGGGTGAAGTTGATCACGGCAGCCTTGGAAGTATTGTAGGCGATGGTCTTCATCGTGCCGGGCGCATTGCCGGCCATGCCCGCAATGGATGCGATATTGATGATGCGGCCGGTGCGGCGCGGGATCATGGACTTGCGGCCCACGGCCTGCGACAGCAGGAAGATGCTGCGCACGTTGAGGTTCATGACCTTGTCCCAGGCTTCGACCGGATATTCTTCCGCCGCGGCGCCCCAGGTTGCGCCGGCATTGTTGATCAGGATGTCGATCTGGCCGAGGTGGGCCATGGCGCCATCGACCAGCGGCTCGACCGCTTCTTCCCTGCCGAGATCAGCCGCGATGGCGTGGGCTTCGATGCCATGCTCGCGCAGCGTGGCGACAGCTTCGTCCAGTTCCGCCTGTTTGCGGGCCGAGATCACGACTTTCGCGCCCTGCTCGCCCAGCGCCAGCGCCATTTGCAGGCCGAGGCCGCGCGAGCCGCCGGTAACGAGTGCGGTTTTGCCTTTGAGGCTGAAGAGATCCTGGGTAGTACGCATTATGTCTCCTTAAACGGTGTAATCCATGCACTGGCGGGCTTCACGCACCGCGCCAAAGAAAGGTTTCAGGGCCGCGTGCTGCGGGTGGACCTGGTAAGCATCCAGCGCGGCCTTGTCGCTGAATTCGGAATACAGCACGACGTCATAAGTCGCCTCGAGGCCCGGTTCAGCTACAGCCACTTCCAGCTTCAGGATGCCAGGCACGATGCCGTCGCAAGCTTCCAGCAGCTCTTTCATCTTGCGCGCATTGGTGGCGCGGTCGGCGCCTTCGGCGTAGTCCTTCAGCTTCCACATCACGATGTGTTTGATCATTTGAACTCCTAAAACCACGCATCGCGCATATCGAGCGTGGTGGTATCGAGGCTGGCCAGCAAGTCCAGTTGCGAATGGACCTTCGGCAGCTCCCAGTTGTAGAAATAGCGGCAGGCTTGCAGCTTGCCGAGGTAAAAATCGTCCGGCGCGGCGCGGGCGGCCACCAGCGCCTGTTCGAGCCAGATCCACGCCACGACAACGTGGCCGACGGCTTCCAGATAAACGGTGGCGTTGGCCAGGGTCTTGTTCATGTCGCCGGCGGCGTACAGGGCCCGTGTGACTTCCTCGACGCGGCTCCAGGCGGCATCGAGCGCTCCGGCATGGCCGGCCAGCTCGCCACCGTCTGCTGCGCGGGCGCGGCTTACGGTGGCGCGCAACTCGGCAGCGTAAGACTTGAACAGGGCGCCGTCCTGCAGTGCCACCTTGCGGCCCAGCAGGTCGAGGCCATGGATGCCGTGCGTGCCCTCATGGATCGCATTCAGGCGGTTGTCGCGGTAGAACTGCTCGACGTTGTATTCGCGGGTGTAACCATAACCGCCGTGCACCTGGATGGCAAGGCTGTTGGCCTCCACGCACCATTGCGACGGCCACGACTTCGTGATCGGCGTCAGGAATTCCAGCAAGCGCGTGGCGCGTTCACGGGCTTCCGGCGCTTCGGCCGTGTGCTGCTCATCGACCAGGCGGGCGCTGTACATCACGAGCCCCAGCGCGCCTTCCACATAAGCCTTCTGCGCCAGCAGCATGCGCCGCACGTCCGTATGCTCGATGATGGGCAACTGCGGTGCGGACGGATCCTTTGCGGCAGGATGCCGGCCTTGCGGACGGTTGCGGGCGTAGTCCAGTGCGTGCAGGTAGCCCGTATAGCCCAGCATTGTCGCGCCGAGCCCGACGCCGATGCGCGCCTCGTTCATCATATGGAACATATTCGCCAGGCCCTGCTGCGGCTGGCCCACCAGCCAGCCCACGGCGCCGGGCTTGCCGCCGGGCCGACGACTGCCTTCGCCGAAGTTGAGCAGGCAGTTGGTGGTGCCGCGGTTGCCCATCTTGTGGTTCAGGCCCGCCAGTGCTATGTCGTTGCGCTCGCCGCCGGGCAGGAATTTCGGCACAAGGAAGAGCGAGATGCCCTTTACGCCAGGTACCAGCTTGCTGTCGGGGCCGGGAATCTTGGCTAGCACCAGGTGGACGATGTTCTCCGCCAGCTCATGCTCGCCGGCCGAGATCCACATCTTGTTGCCGCTCAGGCGGTAGCGCCCTTCCCCATCCGGCTCGGCGCGCGTGCTGATGTCGGACAGGCTGGAACCCGCCTGCGGTTCGGACAGGCACATCGTGCCGAAGTAGCGCCCTTCCAGCATGGGCTTTACGTACGCCTCGATCTGCTCCGCAGTGCCGCACTTGAGCAGGGTGTTGGCATTCGCCATGGTCAGGAAGGTGTAGGCCGCAGTGGCGACATTGGCGGCCGTGAAGTAGCCGGCCAGCACGCGCTCCACCGTGTAGGGCAGCTGCATGCCACCCATCTCGTAATCCTGGCCCGCAGCCATCAGGCCCGCCGCGCTGAAGGCGTCCAGCGCCTGCTTCACTTCGGGGATGATCTGCACGACGCCACCAGGGCCGACGTGCGGCTCCTGCTGGTCGTTCTTCTTGTTGTGGGGGGCGAACAGTTCGGTCGCGATCTGTTCGGCGGTATCGATGGCCGCGTCGAAGCTCTCCCGGTTGTGGTCGTGGAAGCGGAGGCGCCTGGCCAGCGCCTCCACATCCAGCCATTCGTAGAGGAGAAATTCGACGTCCCGGCGCGACAGCAGCTTGGATTGCATGGCGCCTCGCGACGGTCAGATCACTTCGAACAGGCCCGCCGCACCCTGGCCGCCGCCGATGCACATGGTCACGACCACATATTTCACGCCGCGGCGCTTGCCTTCGATCAGGGCATGGCCAGTCATGCGGGCGCCGGAGACACCGTAAGGATGGCCCACCGCGATGGCGCCGCCGTTCACGTTCAGGCGGTCCATCGGGATGCCCAGCTTGTCGGCGCAGTAGAGCACCTGCACGGCGAAGGCTTCGTTCAGCTCCCACAGGCCGATGTCCTCAACCTTCAGGCCCGCCTTCTTCAGCAGCTTGGGCACGGCAAATACAGGTCCGATGCCCATTTCATCCGGCTCGCATCCGGCGACAGCGAAGCCGCGGAAGATGCCCAGTGGCTGCAGGCCTTTGGCGGCGGCGACGCGGTCGCTCATCAGCACGGCCACGGAAGCGCCGTCCGAGAACTGGCTGGCATTGCCGGCCGAAATCACGCCGCCGGGGATGGCGGTGCGGATCTTCGAGACGCCGTCCAGCGTTGTGTCGGCGCGGATGCCTTCGTCGGCAGTGATGGTCACTTCACGGGTGCCGAGCGTGCCGGTCGCCTTGTCTGCCACGCCCATCACGGTGGTCATCGGCACGATCTCGGCATCGAAACGTCCTGCGGCTTGCGCAGCGGCGGCGCGCAGCTGGCTTTGCACGCCATATTCGTCCTGGCGCTCCTTGCTGATGCCGTAGCGCCTGGCGACGACTTCGGCCGTCTGCAGCATCGGCAGGTAGATTTCAGGCTTGTGCTGGTCCAGCCAGACTTCCTTGTACATGTGCATATTCATCTCCTGCTGCACGCAGGAGATCGACTCCACGCCGCCGGCCGCATAAATCTCGCCTTCGCCCGCGATGATGCGCTGGGCCGCGGTAGCGATGGTCTGCAGGCCGGACGAGCAGAAACGGTTGATCGTCATGCCCGGCACAGTGACAGGGGCGCCGGCGCGGATGGCGATCTGGCGGGCGATATTGCCGCCGGTCGCTCCTTCAGGATTGGCGCAGCCGATGATCACGTCTTCCAACTCGCCCGCTTCGATATTGGCGCGGTTGATGGCAGCCTGCAGCGCGTGGCCGCCAAGCGTGGCGCCATGCGTCATATTGAAGGCGCCTTTCCAGGATTTCGCCAGGCCGGTACGGGCGGTCGAAACGATCACGGCATCAGTCATTTGAATCTCCTTGAAGGTTATTTCTGAGCAGAATAGCACGAATTAGCACGGTCGTTCGATATTTATTTTTGTAAGTTTTGCGTAAGTTTCATGCAAGCATGACGTAAGGTTAAGAGGCCAGACTCCATCATGCCGGTTATGAATATGGCATTTCAATTATATGGAGACACACATCATGGCAATAACCTCTGGCACTGCGGACATGCGTAAGTCGGGGAACGGCAAGTCCGCTCCCATGACCGCAGAAGAGAAGAAGGTGATTTTTGCTTCTTCCCTGGGTACCGTGTTCGAATGGTATGACTTTTACCTGTACGGCTCGCTGGCTTCGATTATCGCGAAGCAGTTCTTTATCGGCGACCCGACCACCACCTTCATTTTCGCCCTGCTCGCGTTTGCCGCAGGTTTCATCGTCCGTCCTTTCGGCGCCATCGTGTTCGGCCGCCTGGGCGACATGATCGGCCGTAAATACACCTTCCTGGTGACGATCCTGATCATGGGTATGTCCACCTTCATCGTCGGCCTGTTGCCAAGCCATACCTCGATCGGCATCGCCGCGCCCATCATCCTCGTTGCCCTGCGCCTGTTGCAGGGCCTGGCGCTGGGCGGCGAGTACGGCGGCGCCGCAACCTATGTGGCGGAGCACGCCCCACACGGCAAGCGCGGCCTGTTCACCGCGTGGATCCAGACCACGGCGACCCTGGGCTTCTTCCTGTCCCTGATCGTCATCCTGGCCTGCCGTTCCTCGATGGCGCTGGCTGATTTCGAAGCCTGGGGCTGGCGTATTCCCTTCCTGGTTTCCGTCGTCCTGCTGGGCATCTCGGTATGGATTCGCCTGTCGATGAACGAGTCCCCTGCCTTCGCCAAGATGAAAGCTGAAGGCAAGACTTCCAAGGCTCCGCTGAGCGAGGCTTTCGGCCAGTGGAAGAACCTGAAAATCGTGATCCTGGCGCTGATCGGCCTGACCATGGGCCAGGCAGTGGTGTGGTACACCGGCCAGTTCTATGCTCTGTTCTTCATGCTGCAAATCCTGAAGATCGACATCGCGACCGCCAACATCCTGATTGCCGTCGCGCTGATCCTGGCGACGCCGTTCTTCATCTTCTTCGGTTCGCTGTCCGACAAGATCGGCCGCAAGTGGATCATCCTGGGTGGCTGCCTGATCGCTGCCGCGACTTACTTCCCTCTGTTCGGCGCCCTGACCCACTATGGCAACCCGCAACTGGAAGCCGCGCTGAAGAATTCCCGGTGGTAGTCGTCGCTGACCCGAACTCCTGCCACTTCCAGTTCAACATGACCGGTACGAAGAAGTTCCCATCCTCCTGCGATATCGCAACCGGCATGCTGACCGCCTCCTCCGTCAACTACACCCGCCAGGATGCGCCGGCCGGTTCCGTGGCGGTGGTGAAAGTGGGCGACAAGGAAATCCCATCCTTCAACGCCGCGATGACCGCTGACGGCCTGAACTTCGACGCCGACTCCAAGAAGAAGGAAGGCGACCTGAAGAAAGCCATGGGCGACGCGATCAAAGCCGCCGGCTACCCCGCCAAGGCTGATCCAGAGCAGATCAACAAGCCGATGATGGTGTTGGTGCTGTTCGTCCTGGTGCTGTACGTGACCATGGTGTACGGCCCGATCGCCGCCATGCTGGTTGAAATGTTCCCGACCCGCATCCGCTACACCTCGATGTCTCTGCCCTACCACATCGGTAACGGCTGGTTCGGCGGCCTGCTGCCAACCACCGCCTTCGCCCTCGTGGCCTTCAAGGGCGACATCTACTACGGCCTGTGGTACCCGATCGTGATCGCCCTGGCCACCCTGGTCATCGGCGCTCTCTTCATCCGCGAGACCAAGGACGACAATATCTACGCTGCCGACTAATCCCCGCCAGCCCCAACTCCAGGCCGCCCTCGGGCGGCCTTTTTATTTTTCCTCCCCCGCGAGTAGTTAATTTCCTGGTGACAATTGAAGAGTTTTTGAGGCAATTGTTTTCCATATAATTCGCAGGCGCTGTCGCGCATAAAACTCTATAAAACAAAAGGGGAAATAATGAAAAAAATACTGGCCCTCGTGGCGGTGGCAGTCCTGGGCACTGGTTGCGCATCGATTTCGGGCGAGAAGATGCAGCCGATCCGCGTGCTGGCGACGCATGAGAATACCGAAATCGTCGGCGTCGGCTGCACCTTGAGCAATGACACCGGCAGCTGGTTCGTAACCACCCCTGCCAGCGTCACCGTGCACAAGAGCACTGGCGACATGGCCGTCGACTGCAAGAAGGACGATTTCGTAGGCAACCAGACCCTGGTTTCCAAATCGAATGGCGCTGTGTGGGGAAATATTCTGATCGGTGGCGGCATCGGCTATATCGTTGACCGCAATACCGGCGCCGGTTTCGACTACCCGGCCGCGATCACCATCCAACTGCGCAAAATTAACCTGGCGAATTCTCAGGCCAGCGCAGCTGCTGCGCCAGCCGCAGACGCACCCGCGTCGAAATAATTCCCGGGGCTGGACACCGCCCCCGGCGTCCAGCCTATTTAAACAGCAGCGGCAGATACTTCACCACGAGCAGACCGGCAATCTGTATGGCGGCAATTCCGGCGCCGAACATGCAGAAGTCGAGAATGGTGTCCCACATTGCTTCCTCGTCTTTGAATCTTCTTGCGAACCATCTTCGAATCACGTTCGCTCCTTTCAGATCTTGACGAAATGCACAATCGCGTAAGTCGTGGCGGATAACGTTGTGACGACAAGCGAGGCAATCATGCATCGAAAATGCCCAAGCCAGGACGCACTGGGCGAGACGACAAGGGAAGTATGAAACAGGGCTCCTCCTGACGCAAGCAAGCAGGACAGGATTAATAAGAAGATCAGGAGCGCCGCCACCCATCCGGAATTCTCAAGCTCGCACACCGCCGCGCCGCACACACCCGTGGGTGCAAAGAGGGGAAGAAGGATGTTGGCGAAGAGCCAGGACATGGTATCCGCGCTGAAGGCCGCGACAGTCCGATCTTAGCGGAAGGACAGTCGCGGGAACTTGAGCGGAATCTACTCAGCCGATGATGCGCAGGGAGTAGTCGGTAGCCTTGATGTCTTTGGTCAGGGCGCCGATGGAGATGCGGTGGACGCCGGTTTCGGCGATGGCGCGGACGGTGTCGAAGTTGACGCCGCCGGAGGCTTCGAGCAGTGCGCGGCCGCCGTTCAGCTCCACGGCGCTGCGCATCATGTCGAGGCTGAAGTTATCGAGCAGGATGGACTCGGCGCCGGCGGACAACGCTTCTTCCAACTCCGCCAACGATTCCACTTCCACCTGGATGGACACTTTCGCGTCCAGGCGCTTGGCGGCTGCCATGGCAGCGGTGATGCCGCCCGCGGCGGCGATGTGGTTTTCCTTGATCAGGATGCCATCGTACAGCGCCAGGCGCTGGTTCTGGCCGCCGCCCACGCGCACTGCATACTTCTGCGCCAGGCGCAGGCCGGGCAAGGTCTTGCGGGTGTCGAGGATGGCGGCGGTGGTGCCTGCGATCACGTCGACATAACGGCGGGTGGCCGTGGCTACGCCGGACAGCAGCTGCAGGAAGTTGAGCGCCGACCGTTCGGCGGTCAGGATGGCGCGGGCCGGGCCGACGATGGTGCACACCGCGGTATCGGCCGTCATGAAGTCGCCTTCGGCATAATGCCATTCGATGCCGATGGCTGCGTCCAGCGCGTGCATGATGCCTTCGAACCAGGGAGCGCCGCACAGCACCGCGTCTTCGCGCACGATCACGCGGGCGACGGCGCGGCCGTCTTCCGGCACCAGCTTGCCGGTCAGGTCGCCGGTGCCGATATCTTCCAGCAGTGCGGCCAGCAGATTGCGCTCGTAGGCGCCGGCCAGGTCGTCGTCAAACGGGGCAAAGCGATTGATCAGGGTACTCATGCAGGACCGATTCCCGAGAACAGTTTGGCTTCCTTCGCCAGGTCGGCGCCGGGAGCGATACGCGCCTTCTTGGCGGCGGCGAAGTCCAGCATGCGGTTGATGGAGCGCTGCGCCTCGACACCCACAGCCGGATCGACGTGGATCTCGTTGCTCATGTTTTCCAGCACGTCCGCCAGGTTGCGCAGGCCGTTCATGGCCATCCACGGGCAGTGCGCGCAGCTCTTGCAGGTGGCGCTGTTGCCGGCGGTCGGCGCTTCGATGAAGGTCTTGGTCGGCGCGGCCAGGCGCATCTTGTGCAGGATGCCGTTGTCGGTGGCGACAATGAATTCCTGCGCCGGCAGGCTCACGGCAGCGGCGATCAGTTGCGAGGTGGAGCCCACCACGTCGGCCTGCTCCACCACGTTGGCGGGAGACTCGGGATGCACCAGCACTTTGGCATTCGGATGCTCGGCCTTCAGCAGGTCCAGTTCCACGCCCTTGAATTCATCATGCACAAGGCAGGAGCCCTGCCACAGCAGCATGTCTGCGCCGGTCTGCTTCTGGATGTAGGAGCCGAGGTGCTTGTCCGGCGCCCACAGGATCTTCTTGCCCTGCTCGTGCAGGTGCTTGACGATATCCAGGCCGATGGACGAAGTCACCATCCAGTCGGCGCGCGCCTTCACGGCAGCGCTGGTGTTGGCGTACACGACCACGGTGCGGTCCGGATGCTGGTCGCAGAAGGTGGCGAATTCGTCGGCCGGGCAGCCCAGGTCCAGCGAGCAGGTCGCGTCCAGGTCCGGCATCAGGATGGTCTTGTCCGGGCTGAGGATCTTGGCGGTCTCGCCCATGAAGCGCACGCCCGCCACCACCAGCGTCTTGGCCGGGTGGTCGCGGCCGAAGCGCGCCATTTCCAGGGAGTCGGAGACGCAGCCGCCGGTCTCCTCGGCCAGGTCCTGCAGGTCGGCATCCACGTAGTAGTGGGCCACCAGCACAGCCTCGCGTTCGCGCAGCAGGGTGCGGATACGCTCTTTCAGCAGGATTTTCTCGTCCGCCGCCACGGGGGCCGGCGTGCGGGCCCACGCATGGGCGACGCAGCTGCCGCCTTCGGCGGGCTTTTCGTACTCTACCGACTTGATCGGCAAGACTTGCGCATTCATTAATCGATACCTTGGCTCTTCAGATAGTCTTCGTAGTTGCCGCGGAAGTCGATGACTTCGTTTTCCTTGATCTCGACGATGCGGGTGGCCAGCGAGGAAACGAACTCGCGGTCATGCGACACGAAGATCAGGGTGCCGGCATACTTCTCCAGAGCGATGTTGAGCGATTCGATGGATTCCATGTCCATGTGGTTGGTCGGCTCGTCCAGCAGCAGGACGTTGTGACGGCCCAGCATCAGCTTGCCGTACATCATACGGCCTTTTTCGCCACCCGACAGGACACGCACCGATTTCTTGACTTCGTCGCCGCCGAACAGCAGGCGGCCCAGGCTGGAACGCACAGCCTGGTCGTCGTCGCCTTCCTTGGTCCACTGGCCCATCCAGTCGGTCAGGGTCAGGTCGGTGGCGAATTCTTCGGTCGGGTCCTGCGGCATGTAGCCAACGTTGGCGTTTTCCGCCCATTTCACGAAACCGGTATCCGGCTGCAGATTGGCCAGCTCGCCGCCGATCGAGCGCAGCATGGTGGTCTTGCCCGCGCCGTTGGCGCCGATGATGGCGATACGCTCACCCGCTTCCACCAGCATGCTGAAGCTCTTGAACAGCGTGCGGTCATAGGTCTTGGAGATATTGTCCACTTCCACCGCCAGGCGGTGCAGCTTCTTCTCGCCTTCGAACCGGACAAAAGGATAGGCGCGGGAGGACGGCTTGATGTCCTCGACCTTGATCTTTTCGATCATCTTGGCGCGGGAAGTCGCCTGGCGCGCTTTGGACTTGTTGGCCGAGAAGCGGCGCACGAAGTCCTGCAGCTCGGCGACTTTCTCTTTCGCCTTGGCGTTATTGGCCAGCTGCTGGTTGCGGGCCTGGGTCGAGGCCAGCATGTAGTCGTCGTAGTTGCCCGGATAGATCTTCAGCGTGCCGTAGTCCATGTCCGCCACGTGGGTGCAGACCTGGTTCAGGAAGTGGCGATCGTGGGAAATGATGATCATCGTGGAGTTACGCTGATTCAGCACTTCTTCCAGCCAGCGGATGGTGTTGATGTCCAGGTTGTTGGTCGGTTCGTCCAGCAGCAGGATGTCCGGATTCGAGAACAGGGCCTGGGCCAGCAGCACGCGCAGTTTCCAGCCGGGCGCCACTGCGCTCATCGGGCCCTGGTGCAGGTCGATGGACACGCCCACGCCCAGCAGCAGTTCGCCGGCACGCGCTTCGGCGGTATAGCCGTCGTATTCGGCGACCTTGCCTTCCAGTTCCGCCGCTTCCATGTAGTCTTCGTCGGTGGCTTCCGGATTGGCGTAGATGGCGTCGCGCTTCTGAATGGCGGCCCACATCTCGGTGTGGCCCATCATCACTACGTCCAGCACGCGCATTTCCTCGTAGGCGAACTGGTCCTGGCGCAGCTTACCCATGCGCTCGTTGACATCCAGCGAGACGTTGCCGGCGGACGGCTCCAGGTCGCCGCCCAGGATCTTCATGAAGGTCGATTTGCCGCAGCCGTTGGCGCCGATCAGGCCATAGCGGTTGCCGTCGCCGAATTTGACGGAGATGTTCTCAAACAGCGGCTTGGCGCCGAACTGCATGGTGATGTTTGCGGTGGAAAGCACTGGTAAAAGCCTTTACGGTCACAGATTTGATTAACCTCAAATTGTAACATTTTTCGGGGCTTACCGCCTCAGCAAAGGGTAATCCGTCACCGTGAGATCAAAACCGGCCGCATCCGAGCGCAGATGGGCGGGCGCGCCGAACGGCAGCGTGCAGCGCTCCTTGACGTGACCAAATGGCAAGCCCGTCAGCACCGGCACGGAAACGCGGGAGCGGATGAAGGCCAGCATGGCATCGAAATCGTAGCCGTTGTCGGCCGGCGCCAGGCGGTAACCGGAGAAATCGCCCAGCACAACGGCCGACTGGCGTTCCAGGATGCCCGCCATCTGCAACTGAAGCAGCATGCGTTCCACACGGTAGGGATGCTCGGCAATGTCTTCGAGGAACAGGATGCCGCCCTCAATGTGCGGGAAGTAAGGCGTGCCGACCAGGTGGTTGATCATGGCCAGGTTGCCGCCCCACAGCGTGCCGCGCACGTCCACCTGCGGGTTACCCTCGGCCGTGCCGCGCACGCGGTGCGTCGGCCCTTGCAGGCAATCCCAGAATTGACGGATCGTGTAGTCCACCACTTCATCGCGGATGAAATCGTCGCACATCATGGGGCCGGCAAAACTGATGCGGCCGGTAGCCTGGTACAGGCCCATATGGAAAGCGGTGATATCGCTGTAGCCGACGAAGAGCTTGCCGCTGTCGGCCATCTTGCGGAAATCGATCTGCGGCAGGATGCGGCTTATGCCGTACTGGCCGCGCAGGGCGATAACGATCTGGCAGTCCGGATCTTCCGCGGCCGCGTTCAACTGTGCCAGGCGGCCTTCGTCCGTGCCGGCGAAGCGCTGGAACTTGCGCCCGGAGTCGTAATAATTG
Source organism: Pseudoduganella sp. UC29_106 (assembly GCF_044055365.1). Taxonomy (NCBI): domain Bacteria; kingdom Pseudomonadati; phylum Pseudomonadota; class Betaproteobacteria; order Burkholderiales; family Oxalobacteraceae; genus Pseudoduganella; species Pseudoduganella sp. UC29_106. Next base: position 3,282,443 of record NZ_CP171977.1, read on the forward strand.
TGGACCGTGATGCCCTGGGCTTCGAGGCGGGCGATGCCGCGGGAGAGTGCCGCGTCGTCGAGGGCGTAGCCGCCGGGGGCGGCGATGGCGATACCGATGTCAGTCTTGCTCAAGATAGTCTGCTGGTGATGGCTGAGTCGCAGCCATCTTACCTTCCATGTGCGAACCGATCAAGGCAAGCAGGCGGCCGATCAGCTGCGGCGGCAAGTCGTGACCCATGCCTTCGATCAGCTCCAGGCGGGAGCCCGGAATCTGGGCTGCCGTGTCGATGCCGCAGGCGGCGGGCACCAGCGGATCTTCCGTGCCGTGGATAACCAGTGCGGGACATTGCAGGCTGCGCAGCAGCTTGCTGCGATCACCCGAAGCGACGATCGCCACCAGCTGACGCGAAGCGCCATCCGGATGGACGTTGCGGTCGACCGCCCGGCTGCACATCTCACGTACATAGGCTTCCGGCATCGGGTAAGCCGGGCTGCCAATCACATTGAAGGTATTGGCCATGTATTCGATAAGCTGCTCGCGCGTGCCGGCCGGGGGCGAGGAAGAAAGCAGGACGCGGCGGGCGGCGGCCGTGGGTCCCGGCAAGCCGGGCCTGCCGCTGCTGGACATGATGGAAGTCAGCGACAAGGTCCGCTTCGGATAGCGCGCGGCAAAGATCTGCGACACCATGCCGCCCATGGACACGCCGATGATGTGGGCGTGCGGAATCCCCAGGTAGCTCAGCAGTCCGCAGGCATCGGCTGCCATATCGTGCAGGGTATAAGCGGCCTTGAGCTTGAGGCCGGCAAGAGTTTTCAGGTAGGCGAGCCAGAGGCGCGGCGCGCCAAGATGGTCGAACTTGCTGGAGAGGCCGGCATCGCGGTTATCGTAGCGGATCACGTAATAGCCCATCTCCACCAAGCCGTCGACAAAGGCTGGAGGCCATGAAACGAGCTGCAGACCGAGGCCCATATTCAGCAGCACTGCCGGTTTGGCGGGGTTGCCGCTGGCCTCGTAGCTTATCGTAATACCATTTATATTCGCGTCCGCCACGGTTGTTCCTCCATGGTGCAAGGATAGCACCGTGGGGGTGCGCACGGCTCAGCTTTGTTGTTTCGCAACACGGCGCCGTTCGGCGAAAAAGGCCTTCAGCAGATTGCCGCAGTCCTCTGCCAGTACACCGCCTTCCACCTCGGCATGGTGGTTCAGTTTTTCCTGCTCGAACATGTTCACGACGGAACCACAGGCGCCCGTTTTTGGGTCGGACGCACCATATACGATGCGCGACAGGCGTGCGTGCATCATGGCGCCCGAGCACATCACGCAGGGTTCCAGCGTCACGTACAGCTCGCAGCCAGGCAAACGATAGTTGCCCACCGCTTCGGCGGCGGCGCGCAAGGCAACAATTTCGGCGTGGGCAGTCGGATCGTGGCTGCCGATCGGCTGGTTGAAGCCGCGGCCGATCACCACGCCATCCTTGACGACGACGGCGCCCACCGGCACTTCACCCCGGTCCCAGGCGCGCTGCGCCTCGGCCAGGGCTTCGCGCATGAAGTCCTGCTGCTCAGGCATCGGTGATCTCGGCCCAGCAGTTCGGGGTTTCGTGCAGCACCAGCTTGTGCAGGTGCAGGCCGGTGCCATAGCGGTCCTTGAAGGCGGCCTTGAGGATGCCCCAGGCGACGGCGGCCAGGTTTTCCACGGTCGGAATGCGGTCGATCACCACCGTTTTGTGGCCTGGCAGCGAAGACAGGAATTCCTTCACGGCCGCATCCTTTTCGTAGACGAGGAAGGCGTGGTCCAGACGTCCACCAGATGCTCCTTGGCGATCGACTTCACATCGGAAAAGTCCATGATCATGCCATTGTCGGAATTGCCTTCGGCATCGATCACATTGCCGGTCAGCGTGATTTCCAGTACGTAGCGGTGGCCGTGCAGGTTGCGGCACTGGCTTTTGTGGTCGGGAATGCGGTGGCCGGCGTCGAATTCCAGCTTGCGGGTAATGGTCAGCATTGCTTAAGGGATGTTCAAAAGTTTATGGGTTTGCAGGCTCAGGTTCCACTTCGGATTGCGCTTGCAGGTCTCAACGGCCAGCCCGGTATTGAAGGCGGCCAGCGGGCCATCCATCGGCTGTACGAAGAAATGTTCGAAGTCCAGCCCTACGTAGGCGGATAGGTCCTGGTCCTTCTGCGGGATCACGACCTTGATTTCATTGCCCTTCGTGACGACCAGTTGCGAGCCCATCTTCGGGCTTACGCAGATCCAGTCCACACCCGGCGGCACTTCGATCGGTGCCGTTGGTTTCGATGGCGATCGTGAACCCGGCGGCGTGCATCGCCGCGATCAGCGCTTCGTCCAGCTGCAGCAGCGGCTCGCCGCCAGTGAAGACCACGTATTTGTGGCCATGGCCCTGCGGCCACAAGCTGTCGATCTCCTGCGCCAGGGCGTCGGGCGTGCTGAATTTGCCGCCCGCGCTCGCCGTCCGTGCCGACAAAGTCGGTGTCGCAGAACTGGCAGACCGCGGTGGCGCGGTCGCTCTCGCGGCCGGTCCATAGATTGCAGCCGGCGAAGCGGCAGAAAACGGCGGGGCGCCCCGGCGTGGGCGCCTTCGCCCTGCAGAGTATAGAAAATTTCTTTGATGCTGTATGTCACGATAGGTCCAGAATCGGGCGCGAAACCCAGGGAGGCAACCCTCTATTATATACCCGTTTCGCGAACCGAATTAAGTTTGCGCTTGGTCAACAATTGCGTGCAAGGGCGACGGCAAAATCTGTTCATCAGGACATTAAAAGAGGCCGCCGCCAAATGAATCAACTGCACAATATCCAGCCCCTGTTTGCCCACCCCGCTGCCGGACAGGAGCATGGATTTGCCTTCAAGCTGATGGAACTGCTGGTCATCCCCACCTTCGTACTCGACTCCGATTCTAAAGTGATCATCTGGAACCGCGCCTGCGAGCGCCTTACGGGCGTGCCCGCCTATGAGGTGCTGGGTACCGCCGACCACTGGCGCAGTTTCTACCGTGCGCCCCGCCCTACTTTGGCCGACCTCGTGGTCCAGGGCCGCACCGACGAAGTCCACCATCTTTACGACGCCCACGCCCACCGCGGCGAAGGCACGGACAATCTGTGCGCCGAAAACTGGTGCGAAATGCCGCGCACCGGCCGCCGCCGCTATCTGGCCGTGGACGCCAGCCCGATCTACGACGCGGATGGTTCGGTGGTCGCCGTGGTCGAAACCCTGCGCGACATGACCGACGAGAAGCAGGCCCAGATCGCGCTGGAACAACTGGCCACGCGCGACGGCCTGACGGGCCTGGCCAATCGCCGCTGCTTCGATGATACCCTGCACGCCGAGTGGCAGCGCGCCATGCGCCAGCAGCAGCCCCTGTCGCTGCTGATGGTGGACGTGGATAACTTCAAGCAATACAACGATGCCTACGGCCATGTGGGCGGCGACGAATGCCTGCAGCGCATAGCGACCGCTGTCGCGAGCGAAATGCGCGCCAACGACCTCGTTGCACGCTATGGCGGCGAGGAATTCGCAGTGATCCTGCCCAACCAGTCGCTGAAGGGGGCAGCCATCGTGGCCGAGCGCATCCGCTGCCGCGTGGAAGCGCTGCAGCTACCCAACCTGGGCGCGGACAAGCAGTTCGTAACCGTCAGCATCGGCGCGGCGACGGCCATCGCTTCAGCAGAACACGATCCTTCGGCCCTGATCGCCACCGCCGACGCGGCGCTTTACCGCGCCAAACACATGGGCCGCAACCGCATCAGCCTGGATCAGCCGGTGTAGGGCGAATAGGTCAGCGTGGATGGCATCACGCCAACCAGCGAGGCGATGTATTCCGGCGATTCGGAGAAGTTGACCAGCACGTGGGCGCGCGAGCTGCCGTGCTGCAGGTCCGTCAGGTGGAAGGCATAGCCTGACGCATCGGGATCGCGGTGCAGCACGTTCCTGTACAACTGGGTGACGAAATCCTCGTTGCTCAGGTTGGCGCCATACAGGCGCGTGAATTCCGCGCTGTTGATGAAGTCATTGGCGATCGATTCGACGGTCACGCCGTGATCGCGCGCCTGCAGCCAGAAACCGAGGCCGCCCTCGTCCGGCGTGCGGGCGAACATGGCGCCATACAGGCGGTACAGCTGGCCGGCCGAGCCGTTGGTATCAAGCGCGACCGCCCAGTCGCTGAACTGCAGCCGCTCCACGCCGGTCAGCACATCGCTGTTTGCGCCGTCGCTGATCACCACCGCGCCGACGACTGTGCTGATCGCCGCATTTTTGCCGGAGCCCGAGAACACCAGCGTATCGACGCCGGCGCCGCCATCGACCCTGAGGCTGCCGGCCTGCGCCTGAAGCATGTCGTTGCCCGCGCCGCCCGCCAGCGTGATTGCCTGCGCGAGGTCCGAGACGGAGAGCGTGCGGTCGCTGAAGCGCAGCGACTCGACGCCCTGCAGCTTATCGACGCCTTCGCCGATCACCGTCACGTTATCGCCGACGCGCACCACGCCGTATTTGCTGAACGCCAGGTCAAAGACCACGGTATCGCTGCCGCCCGCGCCGGAAACGGTGTCATTGCCTTTGCCCAGTTCGAACTGGTCGGCGCCGGCGCCGCCCGTCATCACGTCGCCCAGGTCATTGCCGATGATGATCGATCCACCCGAACCGGCCACCGCGCGCTGCACCGACACGCCATAGGCGATCGAAATATTGTGCAGGCCCGGCGCCGTTTCGCTGAAGGTACCGGCGTTCAGGTTGATCAGCGCTTTCTGCACGCTGCTGGAGAAATCGAAGGTATTCGTGCCGCCGGCGTCCCAGATGCTGCGCGGAGTCTCGTTGGCGGCGAAGGCATACACGTCATCGCCGGTGCGGTAGCTCATATCGGCGCCGTACAGGTACTGCACGGCCTGGATGTCGTACAACATTGGCGACACAGGATACTTGCCGTTCAGCCGGACGCCGGTGGGCGCCGTGTACGACATGATCGTGTAATCCTCGTTGTCAAGCTCCTTCGGCAGCACGGCGCCGGCCAGGGCATCCCCGGCACTGTCATAGCTGCCGGGGTGCTTCAGGCCCAGCATGTGGCCGATCTCGTGCAGCACCACGTTCAGGCCGTAACTGCCCGGGTTGAAGGTGTTATTGAAACTGGAATGGTTGTCCAGGTACATGGCCACCGAATCGATCCACTTTCCAGGCAGGTAGGCGTAGGCCGCGCTGTTGCTGGCGGACTGGTCGTTCGTGCCAAACTGCAAATTCCCGCCGGACGAGACTTGCTGGAAGCTGATGTTCGCCACATCCGCCCACTGCGCCAGCGCCGTGTTGACCGCCTGGCGCTGGGCCGCGGTCATCGGCGTAAAGCCGGCCCGGTCATCCGCATTGGCGTCAGACGGCGCGCTGGTCAGGAAACTGTAGGTCAGCACCGCCGGCGTATGCGCATTGGTGTTCCAGCTGCTGTAAACCAGGGAATCGATCGAATTGTTACCGGTGACGAGGCTCATGGCGCGAAGATGGTGAGAATTTATTGCATGGTAGCATTATTCGAAGGGGTTGTTCGCCGTCTTCACAGCGGGCGGAGGCAGGCGCTGCGGCAAGTCCTTCGCCGCTTCCAGGGCGGCAACTACGCTAGCCAGCAAGGACTGCAATGCGCGGGCGTCCGCCAGTCCCGCAGCGTCGCGCGTCAGGTCGATATCGCCGCTGATAGTGATGCGGTCCCAGCCGGTTTTCGACCTGCAGCCCGCCGATTTGCAGCACATCCGATTCATTCGCATAAGGTTTCATGATTTTCCTTTCGGCCGCAGCAGGCGCAGCATGGATTCCTTCTGGCTTGCCGACAGGGCCGGCAGCAGGTTAATGCCCAGCTTTCCTTCCAGCTCCGCCACGCTGATGGTCTGATAGTGCGCGTCCGCCTCATTGGCCACGAAATACGCTGCCGCTGCATTCTGACGGGGACTGTACACCACTTTGTAGAGATGGCTCGGCACGAAAACGTTCCCGATCTTGCGCAGATCGCGTCCGAGGAAGGCCGGGCCGGTAATCACATACAGCCCGCCCTCGCGCTTCGCCAGCTTGCGCACGGCCTGTTCGATGCCCGCCCACACGTGGCGGTTATTGTCCGAGTCCTGCGGCACCATATTCGCCAGCGAAAAACTCTGGTGCTGGCTGGTGCGGTCCGGCATATCGCCGTTCGGCGCCATGTGGCCGCGGTCGAAGCCGCTGCGTGCGTAGTCGGACAGCTCGGCGCGCTGCGAAGGAGGCAGCTGCGGGTCGGGATGGAAGCTGTTCTCGCGCGACAGGTTTTGCGCTGCCTCGATGTGCGTCGGCGTCAGGTGCTCAGCCGACCATAGCGGCGTGCGCGTCAGCCCGGAATGCATCAGGCCGAAAGACTGGTAGCACAGCTCCTGCGTGGCGCGCGCCAGCTTTTCGTTGCGGATTTCAGGGGAGCGGCCATCCGCGTAGTGCTGGGGGCAGGATGGCGTGGCCAGGCTTGCGCCATGCGCCAGCAGGGCCAATGCCAGCGCGGTGAATCGTTGAAACATCTGATCCTTTTGACATGATTGAAGGATTGGCATTCTAACGGTTCGAGGAAGAATTTGTCGCACGGAAAATACATTCCACTGGACAAGTATGACATCTTATGACATTACTATTGCTTGTTGATTACAAGTAGAGGGAACCGTAATGCGCCAGCAAGAGCACATCCTGAAAGTTCACCGCTATTTCCTGCCCGTCCTGTGGCTGCTTTTCCTTTTCTCGCTGGCGCTCGCGCCGTGGTACGGCACCTGGGGCCCGGCCATCGCCGTCGGGCTGCCGGCGGCGCTGATCCCGACCATCATGGTGATCGCCATGCCGCAGGCGCTCGCTACCAGGCTCGCGATCGGCACGGCAACCATGGTTTTTTGCGCGCTGAACATTCACCAGTCCATGGGCATGATCGAATTGCACTTCGGAATCTTCGTGCTGCTCGCCCTGCTGGTTTATTACCAGGACTGGCGTGTAATCGTTTTCAGCGCTGGGGTGATCGCCGTCCATCACCTGCTGTTCAACCAGCTGCAGGAGATGGGTTTCGGGACCATGTGCCTGACAAAGCCTTCCCTGCCGGTCATCGTCGTGCATGCGGTCTATGTGGTGATTGAAGCGGCGGCGCTGTGCCACCTCGCCATTACCCTGCGCCGCAATGAGGTGAATGAGGAATCCAGCCGGCACGCCCTGCAGGACAGCTTCGACCGCATGCGCAACACGGTGGAACAGGCCCATTCCGGCATCCGCGCCATCACGGCCGCCGCGCATGAAATCTCCACCGGAAGCAGCGACCTGTCTCTGCGCACCGAGACCCAGGCCGCCACCCTGGTCGAGACGGTCGGCACCATCGACCAGCTGGCGCGCACCGTGCGCCAGAATGCGGACGACGCCCACGCCGCCAATGAGCTGGTGCTGAATGCGTCCACGGTGGCAGTCCAGGGCGGCGGCATGGTGTCCCAGGTGGTCGATACGATGGGCGCCATCCGCGAGAGTTCGCGCCGCATCGTCGAAATCATTTCCGTCATCGACGGCATTGCCTTCCAGACCAACATCCTCGCGTTGAACGCCGCCGTGGAAGCGGCGCGCGCCGGCGAACAAGGCCGCGGCTTTGCCGTGGTCGCGAGCGAGGTGCGCAACCTGGCACAACGCAGCGCCGCAGCGGCAAAGGAAATCAAGGAACTGATTGGCGATTCCGTCGCCAAGGTGGAGGCCGGCGGCCGGTTGGTGGACGATACGGGCCGCACCATGCAGCAGCTGGTGGATGCCGTGCAGCGCGTGGCCAACCTGATGAGCGCGATTTCGGACGCCAGCCGTGTCCAGACCGACGGCATCGAACAGGTGCTGCAGGCGATGACGGGGATGGACCAGGCCACGCAGCAGAATGCTTCACTGGTGCAGCAGGCCAGCACCGCCTCCGAGACCATGCGCGACAATGCCGGCCACCTGGCGCAGCTGATGGAAGCCCTGCATCTCACGCCGGGACAGCCGAAGGGAGTCCGGCTGCCGCGCCTTACAGCGTAAGCGTCGCTTCCAGTCCGCCGCCCTCGCGATTCTGCAGCGTGAGGGTGGCGCCCAAGGCCTGTGCCAACTGGCGCGCGATCGCGAGGCCCAGTCCCGTACCGCCGGTTTCCCGGTTGCGCGAACCTTCCACGCGATAGAAAGGCTGAAACACGGTTTCCAGCAACTCGTGCGGGATACCGGGGCCGCGGTCCAGCACACGGATCTCCGCACTGCCGCTGCCGGCAGGCGCCACCACCACTTCAGCATTGCCGCCGTATTTGATCGCGTTGTCGATCAGGTTTCCGAGCACACGGCGCAGCGCAAGCGGACGCGTGGTCAGCGGCGCGCCAAGCGCGCCTTGCAGCGTGACGGGTTTGCCCAGGTCCTGGTAGTCCAGCACCAGGCTGTCGAGGAAGGCGTCCAGGTCCAGGCTGCGCGGCTGTTCGCTGCCGCCATGGGCCGCTCGGGCGTAGGTCACGCCTTCACGCACCATTTCTTCCATTTGCTGCAGGTCTCGCAGGATGATGTCGCGCTGCGCCGGATCGGCATCCATCAGCTCCGTGCGCAGGCGCATGCGGGTGATCGGCGTCTGCAGGTCGTGCGACACGGAAGCCAGGATCTGCATGCGTTCCGTCATGTACTTCGAGATGCGGTCCTGCATGGCGTTGAAGGCGGTGGCGGCGCGCGCCACTTCTTCCGGTCCGCCTTCTTCCATGCGGCTCGGCCGGAGATCCGGCCCCAGTCCATCCGCCGCGCGCGCCAGCTGAGCCAGCGGGCGCGTGGCCTGCCGCACGCACAGCCAGCAGATCGCGCCAATCAGCAGCAACTGTGCGAACAGCAGCGGCAGCAGCCAGGGCGCCATCGGCAGCCCGCGCGGCAACAGGTCGATGGTCAGCGGAGAGCCATCGCTCAGGCGCAGGTGCACCTGCATATGCTCGGGAGGCCCCGGCAAGGCAGCCGCTTCCAGCTCATAGCGCTTGCCGATGGCCTCTTCCAGGGAATTCATCAGCAGGGTGGAAATGCGCGCTTCCGGCATGCCGCCCTTCTCGCCCGGACCAATCATGAAGCCATAGGTGCGGCGCTGCAGCTTGGGCAGCCAGGCCGGACGCTCCGCGGCGGGAAGGCGGTCCAGCAGGGCGACGGAACTGGCCACGTCCTGCTCCATGTAGCCGAGCATCAGCGATTCGGTGGCGGTACGGCGCTCCCGGGAGATCACGTAGAAGGTCAGCATATGGGCCAGCACCAGGCCTGTGACCAGGATCAGTGCGAGGCGGCCATACAAGGTGCGCGGCAACAGGAAACTCATTCACCGCCCTCTTGCGCCTGCACCGTTGAGGAGAAGATATAGCCTTCGTTGCGCAGGGTCTTGATGTAGCGCGGCTCGCGGGCATCGTCGCGCAGGCGCTGGCGCAGGCGGCTCACCAGCAGGTCGATCGAGCGGTCGAACTGTTCGGCGTCGCGGCCCTGGGTCAGGTTCAGCAGCTGGTCGCGTGTCAACACGCGCTGCGGGTGGTCGAGGAAGACGCGCAGCAGGCGGTATTCGGCGCCGCTCAGCGCCACCAGCGTGCCTTCCGCGTCCAGCAGGTGGCGCCCGGTCGTATCCAGTTTCCAGTCGCCGAATTCCAGCAGCGGCGCGGTTTCCACCGGTGCGCGGCCGGCCGGCAGCATGCGCGTGCGGCGCAGGACGGCGCGGATGCGGGCCAGCAGCTCGCGGGTGGAGAATGGCTTGCCGAGGTAATCGTCGGCGCCCATTTCGAGGCCGATCACGCGCTCCGTTTCTTCGCTCAGGGCAGTCAGCATCAGCACGGGCACGGTGCGCCATTTTCCGGCGCGCAGGTCGCGGCACAGCTGCAGACCGTCTTCGCCCGGCATCATCACGTCCAGCACGATCAGGTCCACCGGACCTTCCTCCAGCGCGGCCCACATCTGGCGGCCATTGGCGGCGGCAGACGCGCTCATGCCATTGCGGTTCAGGTAATTAGCCAGGAGTTCGCGGATTTCGCGATCGTCGTCGACGATGAGGATATGTTCTGCCATTTTCTCTGATTTCTTATCGGGAGCCTGCTTTATAGCCCAAGTGTAACGGACTTTTGTGTCCCAATGTATCTGGGAGAGTGTATAGACACATCGGCAAATATCCCGGACAAACAGGGGCGGTCTAATGCAGTCATCGTTAATTCAAACGGAGTGCTGCCATGACCCACTTGCTAGAAGCGCCGCTTGCCTTTTTTGCCGGCGTGCTGACCATCGCCTCGCCCTGCGTGCTGCCGGTGCTGCCCATTGTGCTGGGCAGCGCGGTCAAGGGGCCGCGTACCCGGCCGCTGTTCATCGTGCTGGGTTTCGTGCTGTCCTTCGCTTCGCTGGGGATGCTGCTGTCGCTGGTGTCGAACGTTGCGACCGATACCCACGAAGCGCTGCGCAATACGGCCATTGCCCTGCTGGGCATCTCCGGCCTGGTGAAACTGTGGCCGCAGCCTTATGAGTGGCTGAAGGCGCGCATTGCGGAACGCCTGCCGGAGCGCAGCGTCTCGGCCGTGCAGCCGGGTCCCGGCAACGGCGGCGGTTTCGTGCTGGGGATGTCGCTGGGCGCCGCGTGGACGCCGTGCGCCGGTCCGGTGCTGGCTTCCATACTGGCGCTGGTGGCCCAGGCGCAGGACCCAGCCCGCTCGGCCGGCCTGCTGATGGTGTACGCACTGGGCGCCGGCATTCCGATGCTGCTGATCGCTTATGGCGGACAGGTGATCACGTCCCGCCTGCGCTGGGTCGCCGTGCGCTCCGAAGGCATGCAGCAGATCTTCGGCGCCCTGGTGCTGCTGACCGCCATCGCCATCTATTTCCACCTCGACGTTCAACTTTATGCCCGCCTGCTCGGGCCTTCCATCTAACCGACAAGGAGTTCCACCATGTTCAAGAAAGCCCTGCTCATTTCCGTTCTGGCCGGCGCCGGCCTTGCCGCCAGCGGCGTATTCACCAGCGGCGTCAGCGCCGCCACGGCGCCTGCCGCCGCCCCTGAATTCAGCGGCATCAACCAGTGGCACAACAGCGCCCCGCTGACCCAGCAGCAGTTGCGCGGCAAAGTGGTGCTGGTCGATTTCTGGACCTTCGACTGCATCAACTGCATCCGCACCCTGCCTTATGTGAAATCCTGGTATGAAAAGTATAAGGACCAGGGGCTGGTGGTGGTGGGCGTGCATACGCCGGAGTATCCGTTCGAGCGCAAGAACGAGAACGTCGCCGCGGCGATCAAGCGCTTCGGCATCACCTATCCGGTGGCGCAGGATAACCAGTACTCGACCTGGCGCGCGTACAACAACCAATACTGGCCGGCCGCGTATCTCATCGATAAGCAGGGGCGCGTGGTGTACACGCATTTCGGCGAGGGGAATTACGACGTGACCGAGGCCAAGATCAAGGAGTTGTTGGCGCAGAAATGATGCGCCCCACGGGCGTGTAGGGCGGATCATTGATCCGCCGTGCATGAATGGCCGCCGGCTAATGCAAACGGTCAAGCGCCTGAAGCACACCCTTGCGGTTCTTATGCTTCGTCTCATACGTCCGAACCTTCCGCCGTTCAGCGGCGCTCAGGTCGGAAACCTTGCTGGCGATGCGCGGCACCGTCAGATGATCATAGTCGTCGATCGGCAGGCTGCGATCGGGTGATTTGCCGGCGCGGTCGGCCGACTTGGCGGATTTGGTCTCGCCATACTGCTTGCGCTGCTTGTTAACGATACGGGCCGCGACTTCCTCCTCGCGGCCCTTGTAGCGTCCTTCCTTCTCGAACTTGCGTTCGATCTCCTTGTACTCGCGCTCGCGTTTGGGGCTGGCTCCTCTTGGCATGATGGCTCCCTCCTTTAGATAAAGGCCATCTTAGCCAATCGGCCGCCCCGGCGGCGCACGGCACTCAGAACTGTTCGACCCAGGCAGCCAGCTGCGACGGGGTCAGCGCGTTTTCGGCGGTGACCATGCGGCACTTCACGCCATCATCGCTGGCCGCCATCTGCATGGACGCACCGCGCTTGCCCATCCACAGCAGCACCGCCAGCCAGAAGGCATGTTCCGACGATACCGGCGCCGCGGTCGGCGTTTCCAGGAACTCGGTGAGCTGGGAACGCTGCAGGAACAGGGCCGTGCCGTTGCCCGTGTCGCGGAAGGTCGGACCGAAAGCCTCGGCCAGCAGCACGAAGGCATACGAAGCCTGTGCGCCGCCGTTCTGCTGCTCCAGGCGGCCCAGGTGCTCGCGCACGGCCACGCCGAAACCGGCGCTGCGGAAGGCTTCGGAACTGATCAGGTCCGAGTGGTCCAGCATCAGCCAGTCCGGCTCCGGCGGGATCATGCCTGCGCTCAGGGCGCCGGACAGATAGCTTTCCACCGGCACGAAAGGCGCGCCGGCCGACAGGCTGGCGGACAGCGTGTACAGCGTGCCGATACGGCTGGCGACAGCCTGTTTCTGGCGCACCAGCAGCTTCTCGCGCAGCAGCTGGGCGTGCTCCTTCTGCAGCCTGGCCAGGGCCAGCGCCTGTTTCAGCTCCATGCGCAGCGACGCGATATCCCACGGTTTCTGGATGTAGCGGTGGATCTGGCCCTGGTTCACGGCGTCCACCGTGTGCTCCATCTCGGAGTAGGCCGTGGTCAGGATGCGCACGATGTGCGGGTAGCGGTCCCACGCATAGAACAGCAGCTCATTGCCGTATGCGCCGGGCATGCGCTGGTCGGACACCAGCACCGCAATCTCATCGGCATGCTCATCGAGCATGCGCTTGCCCTCTTCCACCGATTCCGCGGTGTACACAGGTGCGAGCGAACCGAGGGCGCGCTGGAAGTATTTGAGGGCGGTCGCCTCATCGTCGACGTACAGGATCGCCGGTGCGGTTTTCGTGGGTTCGGTCATGCTCGTTCCTTCTCTAAATCCGGGAAATTCATGGTTACGGTGGTGGAGCAACCCTGTTCGGACTGCACCCGCAGGTGGCCTCCGAACGACTGCATCACGCGGTTACAAAATATCAGGCCCCAGCCGCTGCCGCCTTCCTGGCCATGCATGGTGACGGGGTCCAGCAGCAGTCGGTTGAGCAGCGCCGGCGGGATGCCGGGGCCATTGTCCTCCACAACGATGTAGGGACGGGTATCCACGCCCACGGTGATCTTCAGCACCGGGTCGGGGGTGTCCGTTCAGCGCGCGCAGCGCATTGCTGAGCAGGGAGGACAGCACCAGGGCCACGCAGTTCGGCGAGACCTTGACGGTAAAGTCGCGCTGCACGTCGACCGCGATGGCGGCGCGCTGGGCAGGCGACAGCGGATAAACATTCAGCAGCGCATTCACCATCTGGTGCGCGCTGCCGCTGGCCACGCGGGCGGCCGGCACCACGCTGGCGCGCTTGACCGAGTCCACGAAGGACGACAGCACAGACAGGCAGTAGCGCGCATTGTCGTTCATATGCGCGGCCGCATTGCCGATGTCCGCCTTCAGCGGCAAGCCATTGTCCGGCCCCGTGCCGCTGACGCGGCGCTGGATATTGCGGGCGAAATTGGCGATGGTGGCCAGCGGCGTGTTCAATTCATGCGCCAGGAAGGCCACCGTTTCCTCGATCGCCAGCAGGCTTTGGCGGCGCGCGGCGCGCTCGCGGGCATTGTGGGCCGCCAGGCGCAGGGCGTTGCGGACGGTATCCATGTCCAGCGGCTTTTCCAGGATGCGGAAGATATCGCCGCCATTGATGGTATCCAGCAGCACCTGCTTGTCCGCATAGGCGGTCACCAGGATGCGCACCAGGTGCGGATAATCCTGCTCCACCTGGCGCAGCAGTTCGCCGCCCACGCGGCCCGGCATGCGGTAGTCGGTCACCAGCACATCGATATCCGACTCCGGCTGCGCCAGGATTTCCAGCGCCTCGTCCACGCCCGGTGCGGTCAGCACACGGTAATCGCCTTCGATGGAACGGGCGAAGTACTTGCGCGCCAATTCCTCGTCGTCTACGTACAGCACAGTGGCTGCATTGCGTTCACTGTTCGGCATTTATTTGTCCACCCCTGTTACACGCGGCAGGTCGAAAGTGAATCGGGTCCATTCGCCAGGCACGCTTTCAGCCGCAAGCAGGCCGCCGTGACGCTGGATTACGCTATAGCAGATGCTGAGCCCCAGGCCCAGCCCCTGCCCCACCTCGCGGGTGGTAAAGAAAGGTTCGAATACGCGGCCGATGTTCTCCGGCTGGATGCCGGGGCCGTTGTCGCGTACGGCCACACGCAGGCGGTCGCCATCGGCTTCGGCGCTGATGTCGATGGTGGGCTGCGAGGTGGCGCCCTTGCGCATGGCCAGCGCCGCATTGCTCAACAGGTTGATCAGCACGCCGACAATGGCAGCCTCGTCGCCGCGCACCAGGGTATCCGCGGTCAGATTGCGGTTCACCTTGATGCCCTTGATTTCATGGCCCACCAGGCGCACCGAGGAATCCAGTGCGCGCTCGAACAGGAACTGCGAGCTTTCATGGTCGGCGCCGCTCTTGCGGTAAGCGAAAGTCTTCAGGTCGGAGACGATGTACTGCACCCGCTGCATGCCCTGCTTCGCGTCCGTCAGGCATTCCATCAGCAGCGGGCTGCTTTTCGCGGCCGGTTCTTCCACCGCCACATCGATCGCCATCATGCAGAAGTTCACTGGATTGTTCACCTCATGCAGCAGGCCGGCCGCCAGCGTACCCAGCGCCGCCATTTTTTCCTGTTGCAGCATCTGGCCCTTGATCTCGGCCAGGCTGCGATTGATGTTTTCGAGCTCGCCGTTCTTTTGCGCCACTTCTTCCTTTAAAGCGTGCAGCTGGCGGCGAACGCGTTCGTTATAGTAGGTGTATACGGTGCTTCCAGCAATCGAGAAGACGATGATCGTCGTGTGGAAAGCGAACTGGCTGCCATCCTGGATGCCGCCGGGGCGCATGGCGCATGCCATGTAAAACAGCAGCAGCGTGACGACGCCAAAGCTCAGCGTGTATTTATAGCCGACCGGGAACAGCGTGCCGACGGCAAAGATGGTCAGGATGATGCCGGCATAGAACAGTGAAGTCTCGCCCTGCGTGACGTAGATCATCCAGGCGATCATCACCTGCGGGAAAGTCAGCCAGATGAAAGTCACGCTGTGTACATGGTTGCGGCCGTAACGGGTGTACAGCAGCACCAGCGCGGCGACGATGGCCAGGCTGGTCACGGCGCGCGCAATGGCGAAGCGCAGCATCTCATCCGGGTAGACGGCATAGTCCAGTATCATGCCCAGCAGGACCAGCACCACCACTGTCACCGCGCAGGCGCGGCTGGACAGCAGGTGGTATTCGCTCAGTTCCTGCTCATAGCTGGTAGGCAGCAAAATCGCTACTCCGTTCATCAAAATGCCGCCGCGCCGATGGTGGTTTCGGCGAACACATTGACTCCGGTCGGATCCGTGTACACCGTCGTGCCGCTCGACATCGGCGGCAGGATGGCGTGCATCTTCGCTTCATCCCGGTAAATCAGGTACCACTCCAGTATGTGTTCCATGCTGAAGCGCTCCGGATTGCTGCTGTGGACGTTGGTCACCAGCAGCTTGCCGCCCGGGCGGGTACGCGCGGCAAAGTAGCTGTTCAGGCGCGAGCAGACTTTGTCGGACAGGTAGTCGAACAGACCCGCGCAATACACGGCATCGAATTCGCGCTGCTCCTCATCCACGGCGTCCACGCGGCGTTTCAACAGCTGGTGCACGGAATCATGCACGAAATCGATCTGCGTATGGCGCCCGGTTTTGCGCTGGATGCCGGCCAGGGTATTGCGCGTGTACTCCAGCGTTTCCTCGCTGAAGTCCATCAGCTGGAAGGACAGCAGTTCCGGATGCGGCGAGGTTTCCAGGAAACGCTGGATCTCGACGGCAGGACCGCAGCCCACGTTCAGCACGCGCAGCGGACGGCCGATGCGGCGCGCCTCTTCCGCCAGCCGCTCAAGGTAGCCGACCAGGACATCGATGCGGTGACGGTGGGCGGTGGCCACGGCCGTCTGCAGGAAGGCCGTGTTTACGATCTGGAAATAGGTGCTCGGGCCCTGGCGCGGGTCGCTCAGGATCTGGTTCACCATCTGGTAGTCGCCGGCGTAACCGAGCGGCTTGGTATACGTGCGGAACACGAAAGGCGCGCGCAGGATCAGCGGGTGCAGCGCAGCCTGCGCGAACGCACGGTGCGAGGCTTGCAACTCATCTTCCACCTGCGATGCCTGGCCATTCAGCTCATCAAAGTAATGCTTGGTCTTCAGCATCAGCGGACGCGCCAGCTCATAGAAGTAGTCCAGCGGCAGGCGCTGATCGTCCTTCGGCAGCGCGTCGGAGAGGTCGACCTGCTCCAGCCAGCGCGAAGCGTCGGACAGGAAGGCGCGCGTTTCGTTGACAACAATCTGGTAATCGCGGCGGATACGGAAGCGGTCGCTCCAGTCATCCACGAAGGCCTGCGCTTCGCGGCCGATGGCGCCCGGCGCCACCACCACTTCGGAAAGCTCGCGCCACTCATCGATCAGCGTCACCGACACCACGGCCGTGAGGCCGGTGTTCACCATGCTGATGACGACAGCCTTGCCGATATAGGCGCTCTTGGAACCCATGCGGACCGTCAGCTCGTTCAGGACTTCACTGACCTGGACAATGGAGTACGGGTTGTATACCTCCATCACCAGCGACTTGCGCTGCAGGTTCACGATGGTCCCGCGAACCGCTTCACCCTGGGTGTTAAAAAAACTTACGACCGGATCAATTTGTGTCTGTGAATACACGTTATTGGCTATTGGAGGACGTCAACAAATCGAGTGTATAGGAGAGCGTGTCGTAGCGCAATATTTCCACATGGCGAAGTTAATTTCTTATACACTAAATAAATCCCCGGGGGAGACAGGGGTTTTTAAATCCACAATAAATTAATATGAATATCGCGAATATTAGAATCGGTTACCGGCTGACCATCGCATTTTCACTCACCACTTTCATGCTTGCAGTCGTTGTCGCTCTGGGCGTCGGCGCGCTGCAATTCGTCAAATCCGAAATCGAGCTGACAACGGGCGACCGCTATCACAAGATTAAGATCTTGCACCAGTCCAAGGACTTATTAAATCAACAAGCGCGCAGCCTGAGAAACGCGCTGTTGATGCCGGAAGGCGCCGAAGCCCGCGCTGAATTAGAGTCTTCCATCCAATTGGGAAAAGACGCTGATTCTGCCCTGGACAATTTAGGCGATACCCTCCTCCACCCGGAAGGAAAACGGCTGTATTCCGCGCTGCAGGCCGCGCGCCAGGAATACGACCGGCGCCAGACCGCCCTGCTGGCAACGCTGCGATCCGGCGACCAGGAAGCCACCATACACGCAATGAACAAGGAAGTGCGCCCGGCTCAACTCGCCTATTTCGCCGCCATCGACAGGCTGCTGGCCTTCCAGGGCGAGCTGATGAACGACGCGGCGGACAGTGCCAGCCGTTCCGCCAGCCGGGCGACCATGGCAATGATGGTGCTCGGCGTGCTGGGCGCCGTCCTCAGCCTGCTGACGGCCTGGTACATCACGCGCGGCATCGTGGGGCCGGTGCGCCATGCCGTCAAGGTGGCGCGCACCGTCGCCGAGGGTGACCTCAGCTCCTATATAGAAGTGCGCTCCGAAGATGAAATCGGTCAGCTGTCGCAGGCGCTGAAGGACATGAACGCCAGCCTGCAAAAAATCGTCAGCGAAGTACGGGGCGGCACGGAACAGATCACGACCGCCTCGCGCGAGATTGCGCACGGCAATATGGATCTTTCCAGCCGCACCGAGCAACAGGCGGGCGCACTGGAGGAAACGGCTTCCTCCATGGAGGAGCTCACGTCCACGGTCCGGCAGAATGTGGACAATGCCCGCCAGGCCAACACCCTTGCCGCTTCCGCGTCCGAAGCGGCCGAAAAGGCGGCGACGTGGTGGCCCGGGTAGTCGACACGATGGCGTCGATTAACGCTTCCTCGCGCAAGATCGTGGATATCATCACCGTCATTGATGGTATTGCCTTCCAGACAAATATCCTGGCGCTGAACGCGGCCGTGGAGGCGGCCCGCGCTGGCGAACAGGGCCGCGGTTTTGCCGTGGTGGCGGGCGAAGTGCGCAACCTGGCCCAGCGTTCGGCGGCAGCAGCGAGGGAAATCAAGGCGCTGATCGGCGATTCGGTGGAACAGGTGGGCGCCGGCGCGAAGCTGGTCGACGAGGCAGGCGAAGCAATGTCCGATATCGTGCTGCGCGTGCAGCGGGTGACGGACATCATGGGCGAGATCGCCGAAGCGAGCCGCGAGCAGCTGGCGGGCATCGAGCAGATCAACGAAGCCATCGTGCAGATGGACCAGACCACGCAGCAGAACGCTGCCCTGGTCGAGCAGGCTTCGGCGGCCGCAGGCACGATGCAGGACCAGGCACGCCGGCTGAATGAAACTGTCGGCGTATTCCGGATCGGGGCAGCCGCCACGGCCCAAGTCAGCAGCCTGGCAGCGCGCCGTAAGTACGCTGTCGCACCGACACGACAACTGCGTCATGCAAAAGTGGTAACCATAACAGGAGACCAAGATGACGCAAGTGCGAAAGGGCCAGGCTCCCGGCAAACTGGAACGAGCTGAGTTTCACGCCAGATTCGCGTGCACTTTTGCCGATCCCCGCTTCGACAAGGTGCGCGATGCTGTCGCCGCGCTGGAAGACGTGGCCTGGCAAAACTATTGCGATGGCCGCAAGGCGCCGGTGACCAGGCCGGCCGGGCCCGGTTATGCCGACCCTTCCTACGAATTGTCCGTGGAATGGACGGCCGCGCGCGACCGCCTGCAGGCGGCGGAGGCCCGGCAGAAGGACCCCGCCACGCCGTCGCGCGTGCTACTCATCTGCGGCGCGGCGCGCAATGACGGTTCCTGTCCCGGCGAAATCTCCAAGACCTGGCGCATGCTGAGGATTGCCGAAGCCGCGCTGGCCGATGAAGGTATCGGCACCGATGTGCTGGACCTCAGCCGCCTCACGTCCGAGTTCGACCTGCATATCCATCCCTGCAAGGGCTGCGTGTCCACGGCCCAGCCGCTGTGCCACTGGCCGTGCAGCTGCTATCCCAATCACAGCCTGAACCAGGTCAATGACTGGATGAACGAGATCTACGAACAGTGGGTGTCGGCGCATGGCGTAATCATTTTCACGCCGGTCTACTGGTACCAGGCGCCGTCCGTGCTGAAGCTGATGATCGACCGCCTGGTGTGCGCGGACGGCGGCAATCCCGATCCGTCCAGCACGCACGGCAAGAAGGCCGAGGAAGCCAAGGATCTGGAACTCAAGGGCTGGTCTTATCCCAAGCATCTGGCCGGCCGCGCATTTGGCCTGGTCGTGCACGGCGACGTTGCCGGCGCCGAAAGCCTGCGGCGCAACCTGAGCGACTGGCTGGGGTGGATGGGCCTGATCGACGCGGGCGCCCTGTCCCTGCTCGACCGGTACCTGGGATATTACGAGCCTTACGCGACCAGCCACGATACGCTGGACAAGGCGGAAGACTTCCAGGAGGAAGTACGGGTCGCCGCCCGCGCCGTGGCCCGCGCCGTCCGCATGCTGCGCGTTGGCCATCTTCATCGCGCCGACGAGGACCTCAAGCCCGCCCGTCCCAAGTAGCCGCGCCCTCAGTGTGCCGCCAGCTGCCGCTCGAACTGCTCGACGATGCGGGCCGTCATGGCGTGCTGGCTGAAGCCCGCGTATCGCGCCGCAAACGCGTGAGCGGCAGCGCGGAATCGTGCGTCGCCAAGGACGAGCCGCACAAGCCCCGGCCAATCGAGTGGACCGCGCAGGCGTGCCGTATTGACTCCTGCGCCGCCTGCATCCACGCGCTGGCAAATCAGGAATTGCTCTAGCTGCATGGGCAGCATCAGCAAGGGGACGCCGGCGAGCAAAGCCTGCACCAGGGTCGCCTCGCCGCCGTGGCAAACGCAAAGGTCCGCTTCCGCCATCGCCTGATCCAGCGACACCGGCGCGCGGGCGTAAACGATATTGGCCGATGCCACCGGCGGCGCCATGCCTGACGCCACCTCCGGCAAATAGCAAACCACGCGGCATCCGAGACTGGCCAGCGCCTGCAGCACGGCCGCATGCTCCGCGTGCTCCCGCTTCAGATAGGCAAATACTTTCGGACCGCTACCGGCCGGCCAATGCGGCGGCGTGCCGGTACGGGCGAGGAAATTGGGTCCGTACCAGTCTGCCGACGAAGCTGCCCGGCCATAATGATCCAGCTCCGGCCATGTGCACAGCAGCGCCGAGTCGCCAAGCAGGATATCGCAGGCATGCGCAAGCAAGGGCGCGCGATGATGGGCTAGCACCGCATTCGCCGTGCGCAGCACATGCTCTTCGGCCGCTTCCAGCCGTGCCGCGCTGATCTTTTCCCAGGGTCGCAGATTGGGCAGCGCCCTCCCCGGCGGCGGACTGTAAAAGCCGATGCCCACCGAAGCGGAAGGCAGTCCCAGGCTGCGCGCAGCCAGCAGCGCAGTGGGCGCGTAATCGCCAACCACGAGGTCTGGCTTCAGGGTTGAAAGCAGCGAGCGCCAGCCGCCGCACAGGCCATCGAGGCCGGAAGCATCGAGATAGCCGCTGGGGATCAGGATTTCGGCCAGCGATGCCTGGTTGGCCGGCATGCCCGCGGTACGGTGCAGCCAGACCGGCGCCTGAAATTTCGGCGCCGGCAGCGATTCCAGCACGCGCTGCGTATGTCCCAGATCGCGCAGGCTCAGGCTCACGCGGTGACCCCGTTCCAATAGCACTTGCGCCAGCGATTTCAGCCGGCCGGCGTGTCCAAGGCCGCCGCCAAGTTCCCAGGCTAGATGTATGTGCGCCATATTGTTTCATTAGTGAGCCACGGGCGGTATTTTAGAGCACAAGGCCCTCCCCAGGAGCAGCGGCGTATGCAATACTAGGCCATTCCTGCTGCCACCGAAGCCGATGAGCACACGAAGCCTCTTACCACAAAGCCTCAAGTTCCGCATGTCCAGCGTGGTCATCCTGCTCGTGCTGGCGGCAACGGTGATCGTCACCTGGCTAGCGCTGGTGATGGCGGAGCGCGACATGAAGGCGGTCATCGGCCGGCAGCAATACAGCCTGCTCTCCGCCGCTGCCGCCCATATCGACGAACAACTGGCCGGCAAGCGCCTGATGCTGGCCACCCTGGCCGAAGCCATCCCGGCCGGCAAGGCGAATGAACAGACCATCCGCCACTCCTTCGAGGCCCACCCATCGGCGCGCGCCGAATTCTCCAATCTCGTCGTATTCGATAAACAAGGCAATATGGTGGCGACCATGCGCGAAGAACTGGCGGCGCGCCAGTTCAACGTGGCGTCGCGCCCCTATTTCGAACAAACCCTGAACAGCAAGCGCGGCCTGATTTCACCACCGGTGCGCAGCAAGATCTCCAATCTCCCTGTGGTCGTGCTGACCCATCCCGTGATCGACAGCGGGGGCGACGTGCAGTACGTGATCGCCGGCAGCATCGACCTGCTCAATTCGGACTTCTTCAGCCAGTTCAACAATATGCGCCCCGGCAAGACGGGCTTCATGTTCATCATGACCACCGAAGGCATCCTGGTGAACCACCCCAACAAGGCGCGCCTGCTGGAGCACATCAACGCCCGTCCCGGCAAGAACACCGGCACCGAGATGGCGCTGGCCGGATTCGAAGGCTGGGTCGAGGCCCGCAACAAGGACGGCAACGAAGGCATCTATTCCTACAAGCGCCTGGAAGCGACCAACTGGATCGTCGGCGTGCGCTACCCCACCGCCGAAGCCTTTGCACCAATGTCCGCGCTGCGCCAGACTGCCATCATCGCGGCCACCGCTTTCGCCGCCGTCGCCGGCCTGCTCAGCTGGTTCGTGATCGACCGCCTGCTGGCGCCGCTGGAACGCCTGCGCGCCGGCCTGCAATCGGTGCGCACGAAGGGCGGCGATATCAGCCAGCTGCGCACTGGCCGCAAGGATGAAATCGGCGAAGTCAGCGAAGCGCTGTATGAGCTGACCGCCGAACGCCAGGCAACCCAGGACCGGCTGCGCGAAAGCGAACACCGCGCCCGCATGATCGCCGATAACATCCCGGCCCTGATCGCCTATGTGGACCGCGATCTGCACTACCGCTTCACCAACGAACATTACCGCTACCTGCTTGGCCTCGATCCGAAAGACATGATAGGCCGCAGCGTGGCTGAAGTATTCGGGCCGGAAGTGATGGAGCGCTGGCGCCCCCAGTTCGAGCTGGCCATGTCCGGCAAGCCTGTCCAGCTTGAGCGCGAAGGCGAAGAACTGGGCCGCCACATGCACCTGATGACCCATATGATTCCCGACTTCGCGCCGGATGGCAGCGTGGCCGGCGTTTACCTGACATCCGTGGACATCACGGAGCGCAAGATCGCGGAGCTCACCCAGGCCGCCAGCGAACAGCGCCTGAAACTGATCACCGACCACCTGCCGGTGATGATCTCGGCCATCGACAGCGAGCGCTATCTCCAGTTCGGCAACGCGACCTACCAACGCTGGCTGGGCCTCGATCCGGACAGCCTGGCCGGTCGCCCCGTCAGCACGGTGATCGGCTTCCGCTATTACGAGCAGGCGCGGCCCGCCATCGACCTGGCCTTTAAGGGCGAGGTGACGGTGCACGAAGCGCACGCGCGGCTCAATGGCGCGCCACGCATCCTCGAGACCACCTTCGTGCCTGATGTGCGCAAGGACGGCAGCGTACCCGCCGTCTATGCCCTGACCCACGACGTGACGCGCGCGCGGGAAATCGAAGCGGAACTCACCCAGCAGGCCCGGCGCGATCCCCTGACCGGCATCGCCAACCGCCGCCAGTTCGAAGAGGCGCTGGACCAGGCCATCGAGCGTGTGCGGCGCCAGGACAGCCAGATGGCGCTCGCCTATCTCGACATCGACGATTTCAAGACCATCAACGACACGCAAGGCCACGGCGCCGGCGATGAAGTGCTGAAGGAATTCGCGCTGCGCCTTGCCAACAGCATCCGCGCCACGGATATGGTGGCGCGCCTGGCCGGCGACGAATTCGTCATCATCTTCGAGAACATCCGCCAGCCCGAGGAAGTGACGGTGCTGGCCGAGAAGATCGTGAGCGCCATCGCGCCGGACTTCAGATTCAACGGCAAGACGCTGCACGTGACCACCAGCTTTGGCGTGGCGCTCTACCAGGGTGGCGGCGAGACTTCAGGTGGCCTGATCGGGCGCGCCGACGCGGCGCTGTACGAAACCAAACGGCGCGGGCGCAATGGCTATATGATCGACGCCGGCCGCCATGCGGAGGCGCTCAGCGCTGTTTCAGCAACTCGATAAAGCGGCGGCCCGCCGGCCCGGGCGGCGCATCGCGGCGGTGCAAGGCGTGCATGGAGAAGGCCGCACCCAGCACCGGGCTGGCTTCCAGCTCCAGCCGCACCAGGGCGCCTTGCGCCAGATCCTCTTCCACCATATGCAGGGGCATGCTGCCCCAGCCCAGACCTGCTTTCAGGAAGGCGTGCTTGGCCCCAAGGTCGGCCAGGCGCCAGCCCTGGGCGCTCATCACACCATAGTCGCGCCCCGCCGTAAGCTCCGAACGATCAGTGAGGATCAGTTGCACATGGCGCGACGCGACCCGGCGCGTGACGGTGCCGCGCACGGCGGCCAGCGGGTGGCCGGGCGCGGCCACCACCACGGCCGGCACCGCGAACAGGAACTGGCTGTCGCAACCGGCGGGCGCCTCCGGAAAAGAACCGACAATGCCCAGACGCGCGCTGCCATCCAGCACCGGCTGCACCACGGCGCCCAACGCCTCCACGCCCAGGCGCAACGGCGTATTCGGGAATTCACTGTGGAAGCAGCGCACCGCGTCGGTCAGGCGCGCGATGGGGAACATCACGTCCACCGTCACGGACAATTCCGGTTCCAGCCCTTCGGCCAGTGAGCGGGCGCGCGCCTTGAAGCCATCCATGCTGCTGGCGGCGACGCGTGCATCATCCAGCAGTGCACGTCCCTGCTCGGTCAGGATCGGATAACGCCCGCTGCGATCGAACAGGGCAAAGCCGACCTGCAACTCCAGGTTGGCCAGTGTCTGGCTCACCACCGATTGTGCCCGGCGCAGCTTGCGGCCGGCGGCGGAAAAGCTTCCTTCGTCAGCGGCGGCTATGAAGGTCCGCAGCTGGTCCATCGACATCCCGTCAAGCATCCGCCACTCCCGCCAGCACGCGGTGCAGCGACTGGATGGCCGCCGAGCCCTCACCCACGGCAGCCGCCACCCGCTTGACGGAACCGCTGCGCACATCGCCCACGGCGAAGATGCCGGGATTGCTGGTCTCCAGCGGATGCGGCAGGCGCTCCAGCGGCCAGGCCCCGTCCGGGATCTGTGGCCCGGTCAGCACGAAATCGCGGTCATCCAGCGCCACACAATCAGCCAGCCACCCGGTGTTGGGTTCCGCGCCGAGGAAGAGGAAAACATGGCAGATCGGCTTCGCGATCACTTCCGGTGATCCATCCATGCGGCATCGTATGGATTCCAGGCGGCCTTCGCCCTTCAGTTCCACGATCCGGCTGCGCGTGTGCAGCGTGATGTTGGGAATGGCGTCGATGCGCTGTATCAGGTAGCGCGACATGCTGGCGGCCAGGCCTTCCGAGCGCACCATGATGTGCACATGCTTGACGTGGGATGCCAGGAAGACCGCAGCCTGGCCTGCCGAATTGCCGCCGCCAACGACCACCACTTCCTCCTGGTGGCAGAACTGCGCCTCCATGAAGGATGCCGCGTAATACACGCCGCGCCCTTCGTAGCGCCCAAGCTCGGGCAAATCCGGCTTGCGATAGCGGGCGCCGGTGGCAATCACGATCGAGCGCGCGTACACGCACTCGCCGTCGTCCATGTGGATCGTGAAGTCTTCGCCTGGACCACCGCAATCGACACGGCGCACTTCGACCGGCACCGCCACCTCGGCGCCGAACTTGCGGGCCTGCGTCAGTCCGCGGCCGGCCAGCGCCTGGCCGGAAATCCCGGTGGGGAAGCCGAAGTAGTTCTCGATGCGCGAGCTGGCGCCGGCTTGTCCGCCGGGCGCCTTCGCATCCAGCACGGCCACGCGCAAGCCTTCCGACGCGCCGTATACCGCCGAAGCCAGGCCTGCCGGGCCCGCGCCCACCACCACGACATCGTATTTCTCGCCCTTGAGCCGGTCGGCGCTGATGCCGACCGCATCGGCCAGCTGCCGCATGGTCGGCTTTTTCAGGACCTGGCCGGACTGGGTCACCACGGCCGGCGCATCGTCTTCCGTGATGCCGAAACGCGCCATGATATCGGCCGTGCCTTCGTGCGTGGCCATGTCGAAATAGGCGGAAGGCTGCAAGTTACGGGTCAGGAATTCGCGCACGCGCAAGGTGGAGGCCGACGACTGGGTGCCGATAACAATGACGCCAGCCTGCCGGTCGTTGAAAAACGACACGCGCCGCAGGATGAAGGCGCGCATGATCAACTCGCTCAGCTCCGCCTCCGACACGACCAGGGTGCGCACGGCTTCCTCGTCGATCCTTACCGCCACCACTTCGCTTACCGCGCGCACTGTGGCGCTGCTGGCACGCCCGGCCAGCGTGCCGGTGTCGCCGGTGAACAGGCCGCGGCCATGCCGCCCCAGCGAATGCACGCCCAGGGGCGCCTGCCGCGTCACTTCGATTTCGCCGGAGACAATCACGAACATCGAGGTGTGGCGCTCGCCCTGGTGATACAGATACTCTCCCGCTGCAATGCACACGGTCGTACCGTAGCGCGCAACGCGCCGCATCTGCCCTTCGTTCAATAAAGGGAAGATCTGATGCATGCGATTGCTCAGGTCGGGGGCTGGCGGATGCGGGAAGTCAGACATACACTGGATTCTACACGCGTGTAAGCCAAATCTTACAAGCCGACGGGATGAATGCCGCTAGTCATTAGACTGCACCACGGCCATACTTTTTACTATTATGACAACTATAGAACACGTCCGCCGCAACGGCCACGCTGCTCCCTCTGTCCTGACGGCGCGACAGCTCTATCTGCTGCTGCGCGAACAGAATGACCGCGAGCAGGCCCATTCTTACCTCGAGCGCTGCCTGGACCAAGCCTCCGCCCTGCCCTGCGACCTGCCCGCCGTGCCGGACGAGTGGCCGCAATGGCTGGCGCAGCGCAACCGCGAACGCGAATTGCAGCAACAAAGCTACCGCGATATGCGTACTGCCGGCACGCCGCGCCGCTACTTCGCCAGCCGCAACGAGGCGCGCCGCTTCCTGTGCAATGCAGCGCCGGCCATGCTGGCCGAGGGCGCCTGGCTATACGGCGTAATGCAGCACTGGGATGTGGAAGCGCTGCAGCCGCTGGTGCGGGTTTATCTCGAATACGTGGGCAAAGGCGTGCCGGACTGGAACCGTGTCTTACGCGCGCGACAGCTGCTCGCCGTCCAGGGCTGCGTGCAGTGGCAGGAACAGGAAGACGAGCATTTCGTGCAGGGCGCGCTGCGCCTGGCATTGTCGTGCTGCGGTGACGCCATGCTGCCGGAGCTGCTCGGATACCACCTGGGTGTTGCGAATCAACCACTGTATCGTCCATCCGTCGCCGACGAATTGCGCGAACTTGGCATTCCCTGCTACCTGCTGGAACCCCCGGCGGCCGCCGATCAGGCGGCTATCGATTGCCTGCAACAACTCTTGCCGCACATGCAGGACCCGGACAGCTTCCTGCAGCGGGTATGCCTCGGTTACAGCCTGCATGGCCTCGGCACCGAGCCGGTCGCCGCCGCCCAGGACGCCAGCGCAGCCAGCGCTCCCGGGGCTTCCGCCGCGGCAGTTCCCGCGCCGGCCGCCGACGCGGAAGGCGAGCAGCCGCAGGAACCACCGGTACGCCGCCGCGAGCACAATCCTCGTGCAGTAATCCGTCACGAATTCCCGGAGGACGAACACGCGTGGGAAAGCATCGACAATGAGCTTGGCCTGCTCGAGGCACAGGTGGCGTCTTCGCCGACGCAGGAGGAAGCCATGTCCCTGCTCGCCAGCCGCCTCACGCCGGCACTGCACCACGTGCCGCTCGGCCTGATGGCAGGACGCATTTTCTCGCAGCTGTACGAAGAGCCGCCCGAAGAATCGGCCTGAAGCGCCAGGCCTGCGCACAGCAGGCCTTGAATCTGCCGTGATTTGCGTCTAAACTTGCGAACGCTGTCCACTCCGGACGGCGTTCGCTTCGGAGCACCCACCCCAAATGACCATCTGAGCCCCCACTTCGCAAGAGCACGCACCGGCACTGCCGCGCTGCGCCGCATCGTCTTCCGGGAGCTTGTATGGCCGTTACTTTTCTGCCGCCGCGCGCGCGGCGATCCCCTTTATCGAACTTCGCCAGCTTACGCTGCGCCTTGGCGACGGCCGCGTGCTGCTTTCCGGCGTCTCGCACACGTTTGCGCCGGGGCTGACCGGCATTGTAGGAGCGAACGGCTCCGGTAAAAGCATGCTGGCGCGCGCGATCGCCGGTCTGGCTGTGCCGGACGCCGGCAGCATCGCGGTTGCCGGCGACCTGCATTACGTCGCGCAGTCGCCGGCTGCACACCGTGCCGCCACAGTGGCCGATGTCGCAGGCCTTGGCGCGCTGCTGGCCGCGACCGAGCGCATGTCCGCCGGCGCCGCTGTCGAGGCGGATTTCGAACTGCTCGATGGCCGCTGGACGACACTGGCCGACTTCGAGGCCGCGCTGCAAGCCTGCGGCCTGCCTGGCCTTGCGCCTGGCGACAGCGCGGCCCACCTCAGTGGCGGCGAACTGACGCGCGTGTCGCTCGCGGGCGCCTTCCAGTCCGGCGCCGACTGGCTGCTGCTTGATGAACCCAGTAACCACCTGGACCGCGCGGGTCGCGACTGGCTGATCGCCAGCCTGCGCGCCTGGCCTCGCAACACCCTGGTGATCAGCCATGACCGCAAGCTGCTCGAAGCAGTGGACGCTATCGTGGAGCTGTCCGCACAGGGCCTGTGCGTCTACGGCGGCAACTACACTCTTTACCGCAGCCAGCGCAACGGGGAGCGAGCCGCCGCGCTGGACGCGCTCGCTCATGCCCGCACGGAACGCCTCAACTCCCTGCGCGAACAACGCGAGCGTCACGATGCGCAGCAGTCTCGCGCTGCCCGTAACAGCCGCGCGGGCAAGGATGCGAACATGCCGGCCATCGTGCGGGGCAAGCTCAAATCGGATGCCCAGGCTTCGGCCGGGCGAGATGCCGTCCACCGCGCCGAAACCCGCGATGCGCTCGACGCGGCGGTACGCGCTGCGGCCGCGCGTGTGCAGCCGGCAGCAGCCCGCGCGCTCCTGATGCCCGGCACCGCCGTCCCCGCCGGCCGAAGGGTGTTTGCTTTTGAGTCGGCCGTTCCACCGTGGCGGGCCGGCGGCGCTTCCGAAAACCCAAGGCAAAGAGCTAGTGTCTGCCACGATGTGGCAGACACTTGGGTTACGCCTTTGGTTTTAACGCTTGCCGGGCCCGCACGCCTGGCAATCACTGGACCCAACGGCTGCGGCAAGTCGACACTGCTGCGCATGCTGGCGGGCGAAGTCACGCCGCGCGAGGGTAGCGCAAGGGCCCTCGTTCCCTTCGCCTGGCTGGACCAGCACGCATCCGCGCTGCAGCCCGGCCAAAGCGTGCTCGATGCGCTCCGCGACCTGGACTCGCCGCTGCAGGAAGGCACCCTGCGCAGCCACCTCGCCCTGCTCGGCCTCGGCCCAGCGGCGGTGTCCACCCCAGTCGGCCACCTTAGCGGCGGTGAAAAGCTGAAAGCAGCCCTGGCCTGTGCGCTGTGGCGCAAGGAGCCGGCCCAGCTCCTGCTGCTGGACGAACCGACCAACCACCTCGACCTGGCGTCCACCGACGCGCTGGAACAGGCGCTGAAGGACTATCCTGGCGCTATGGCCATCGTCAGCCACGACAGGCGCTTCCTGCAAGCCCTCCAGCCAACGCACGAACTAAGCTGGGTCCATGGCCGCTGGCAGCTCACGGAGCGCTAATGGTATCCTTGCAAACAAAGAACAATTCGCCGGGAGCCGCCGTGTCCATCGCAGAAAAACTATTCAGACTCCAGGAAGCCAAAACCGACGTGCGCACCGAAGTGGTGGCCGGCGTCACCACCTTCCTGACCATGGCCTATATCATCTTCGTCAACCCCACCATCCTTGGCGATGCGGGCATGCCGAAGGAATCGGTCTTTGTTGCCACCTGCCTCGCCGCGGCTCTGGGTACGGCCATCATGGGCCTGTACGCCAACTATCCGATCGCCATGGCCCCCGGCATGGGGCTGAACGCTTACTTCGCCTACGCCGTGGTGCTGGGCATGGGCATCGCCTGGCCCGTGGCGCTGGGCGCCGTGTTCATCTCCGGCTGCCTGTTCATCCTGGTCAGCATCTTCGGGCTGCGCGAAATGATCGTGAATGGCATTCCGCGCTCGCTGCGCACAGCCATCACGGTGGGCCTTGGACTATTCCTGGCCCTGATCGCGCTGAAAAGCGCCGGCATCGTTACGGCCAATCCGGCGACCATGGTCGGCGTGGGCGATCTGCACAAGGCGCCGCCGCTGCTGGCCATCGTCGGCTTCCTCCTGATCGTCACGCTGGACAGGCTGAAAATACGCGGCGCCATCCTGATCGGCATCGTTGTCGTCACCATCCTGAGCTTCTTCTTCGGCGGGAACAAGTTCGCCGGCATCGTCTCGGCGCCGCCATCGCTGGCGCCAACGCTGATGAAACTGGACGTGCAAGGCGCCCTGGGCGTAGGCATCATCAATGTGGTCCTGGTCTTCTTCCTGGTTGAACTGTTCGATGCCACTGGCACCCTGATGGGGGTGGCCAACCGCGCCGGCCTGCTCGTCAGCGGAAAGATGCAGCGCCTGAACAAGGCACTGCTGGGGGACAGCGTTGCCATCGTCGCCGGTTCCGCAATGGGCACCTCGAGCACCACGGCTTATGTGGAAAGCGCCGCCGGCGTGCAGGCCGGTGGGCGCACCGGTCTCACCGCCCTGGTCGTGGCCCTGCTTTTCCTCGCGTGCCTGTTCATCGCCCCGCTGGCCGGCGTGGTGCCGCCCTATGCCACAGCGCCGGCCCTGCTGTACGTGGCCTGCCTAATGCTGCACGACCTGGTGGATGTGGACTGGAGTGAAACCACCGAAAGTGTGCCGGCAGCAATCACGGCCCTGCTGATTCCCTTTACTTACTCCATTGCACACGGTATTGCCTTCGGCTTTATTACCTATGCCGCGCTGAAACTGCTGACCGGCCGCGCGCGCGAAGTGAAGCCTATCGTATGGATTATTGCTGCAGTGTTCACCTTCAAGTACAGCTGGATCGGCGCCTGACTCTGCGGAGGATCGCTTGCCGCCCTGTCGGCGGACGCCGTGTCGCTTTGAAGGACCAGTCCTACGGGCGGTAGATGCCGCCACTGCAGTTGGCGTGGTTGCCCGGCGAGTGACGAATTGTCACATACTGCTGAGTCCATCCCGGGGGTTTCTTGCAGCGCGGAATTGACCTCCCGCAGCGCAGCGAATTGATAGGATTTCCCGACGCGCCCCACTATGGCGCAGGAGATTCTGTCCATGCACGCACTCGACCTGGTCAAGCCGGACGGTCGGCAAATCACGCTTTACAGCCGTACCGCGATAGCGGCGATCCCATCGGCGCCCAGCCCTTTTGCTGAGCCTCTGAACGCCAATCCGCATCTGCGCTGGCACCCGCTGCGCGGCGAATGGGTGACCTATGCCGCCTTCCGGCAGAACCGCACTTTCCTGCCGCCGCCGCAGTACAACCCGTTGGCGGTCACCGTCGATGAAGCCGCGCCAACCGAACTGCCGGCCGGCGATTATGAGATCGCCGTATTCGACAACCGCTTCCCCTCGCTCGCGCTGTCCGCCCATGATGCGCCCCAGCTGCACGTGCCGACCGCGCCCGCGGCCGGACACTGCGAAGTGGTGGTCTTCACACAGGACCCCGACGCCGCCTTATCCCGCCTCGACGTCGGTCGCATCGAACTGCTGCTGCAGGTCTGGGCCGACCGCACCAGCCGCGTACAGGGCCGCGGCGGCATCCAGTACGTGCTGCCTTTCGAGAACCGCGGCGCGGAAGTAGGCGTCACACTGCACCATCCGCACGGGCAGATCTATTCCTATCCCTTCGTTCCGCCGGTGCCTGCACGCATGCTGGCCCAGGAAAAGACCTTTCACGACAAGAACGGCAAGTCCCTGCTCGTGCATATGGCCGAAGAAGAGCTGCGCGAAGGTTTGCGCGTGGTCTACCGCAGCGAACACTCGGTGGCGTTTGTGCCCGTGTGCGCGCGCTATCCGTATGAAGTGTGGGTGATGCCGATCCAGCCCTGCTCAAGCTTCACGGAGCTGAATGACTTCCAGCGCCGCGATCTGGCGCGCGCGCTGAAGACCGTGCTCCTGAAGTTCGACGGTTTGTGGCAGCGTCCCTTCCCTTACCTGATGGCCTGGTACCAGGCGCCGACGGATGGGCAGCCGCACCCGGAAACCCAGCTGCATGCGGAGTCTACCCACCCTACCGCACCAAGGAACGCCTGAAGTACCTGGCGGGTACCGAGCTTGGCGCCGGCATGTTCGCGATGGACGTGCTGCCCGAGGAAAAGGCGGCGGAACTGATGCAGGTCCCGGTAAGCCTGGAGGGCGCATGAGATCGCCGGCCGAATACTTCACGGGCACGGCAACTGCCCACAGCTGGGCTCCTGGCCGAGTCAACCTGCTCGGCGAGCATACCGACTACAACGACGGCTTCATGCTGCCGATCGCCACGCCCCAGCGTACCGACGTGATGCTGGGTCCCAGCGACGACGGCCGTTTCCACCTGTATTCCGCCACGCTGGATGAGCGCTGCGATTTCGCTCCCCACGATAGGGCGCCGCCCGGCTTCGGGCGCTACATCGAAGGCTGCATCCGCCTGCTCGAACAGCGCGGCGTGACCGTGCCACCGCTGCGCATCTATGTGCACTCCAACCTGGCCCTCGGCACCGGCCTTTCCAGCAGCGCGGCGCTGGAAGTGGCCACGCTGCGCGCCCTGAACGAACTGCTGAAATTGAATCTCGACGGCGTGAGCATCGCCAGGATTGCGCAGCAGGCCGAGATCCAGTATGCGGGCGTCAACTGCGGCATCATGGACCAGATGGCAGCCAGCCTGGCGGACAGCGAACATATGCTCTTCCTGGACGCGCGCTCGCTCGACACCCGCCTGCTGCCGCTGCCCGCGAACACTGAGGTTCTCGTGGTCGACTCCGGCGTGGCGCGCACGCTGGCGGCCAGCAAATACAACGAGCGCCGCGCCGAATGCGAACAGGCGGCCCACATGCTGGGCGTGCCCTCGCTGCGCGACGTCACCCGGCTGGAAGACGTGGAAGCCTTGCCTTCGCCACTGCGCGAACGTGCACGTCACGTTGTCACCGAAAACATGCGGGTCATGGAAGCCTGCGGCGAGATCAGCGCCGGGCGCTTTGGCCAGCTGATGAACGAATCCCACGCCAGCCTGCGCGACGACTACGAAGTCTCGATTGCAGCGCTGGATACCCTTACCGAGGCCCTGCGTGCCCACCCGGCCGTCCTTGGCGCGCGCCTGACGGGCGCCGGCTTCGGCGGCGCCTGTGTCGCCCTGTGCCGCCATGGACTGGCGGACGATGCCGGCCAGTTCGCCGTGCAGCGGGTCAACGCCGCCGGCGGCTCGGCCTCCGTCCTGATACCTCCGCCCCGAACCAAGCGAGGAACGATATGAGCGATTTCGAATATCCGCGCCCGCAACTCGTGCGCAGCAACTGGCAATGCCTGAACGGCCCTTGGGAATTTGCCTTTGACGACGAACGGCGCTACAGCCAGCCGGAGCAGGAAATCCAGTGGACGCACCAGATCAACGTCCCCTTCTGCCCCGAGTCCCGGCTGAGCGGCATCGGCGACGAAGGCTTCCACAATGTCGTCTGGTACCGCCGCACCTTCGACCTGGCGCTGCGCGGCACGCGCACGCTGCTGCACTTTGGCGCCGTGGACTACCACAGCCGCGTGTGGGTCAACAACAAGCTGGTCTGCATCCACGAAGGCGGCCACACCTCCTTCTGCGCCGACATCACCGATGCCCTGATCGAGGGCAAGGCCCAGACCATCGTCGTGCAGGCGGAAGACGATCCGCAGGACCTGGCCAAGCCGCGCGGCAAGCAGGACTGGCTGCGCGAGCCCCACTCGATCTGGTATCCCCGCACCACAGGCATCTGGCAGACCGTGTGGCTGGAACAGGTGCCGTCCACCTATATCAAGACCATCCGCTGGACCCCGTATTTCGACGGCTTCGAAATCGGCTGCGAGATCCAGGCCGCCGGCGATCGCCACGACGGCCTCACGGTCGAAGTCAAGCTGTGGCACGACGGCCAGCTGCTGGCGGACGACTACTACAAGCTGATGGGCCAGGAGGCCAACCGCAAGATCGCGATTTCCGATCCGGGCATCGATGATTCGCGCAATGTGCTGCTGTGGAGCCCTGAGCGGCCAACCCTGCTCGATGCGGAGCTCACCCTGCGCTGCGCTGGCACCGTGCTCGAAACCATCCGTTCCTACACGGCCCTGCGCTCCGTTGCCATCAACCGCGACCGCTTCATGCTGAACGGCCGTCCCTACCCCTTGCGCCTGGTGCTCGACCAGGGTTACTGGCCCGATGGCCTCATGACGGCGCCCAACGACGCGGCTTTGAAGCGCGACGTCGAGCTGGCCAAGGCCATGGGCTTCAACGGGGTGCGCAAGCACCAGAAAATCGAGGATCCGCGCTACCTCTACTGGGCGGACAAACTGGGTTTGCTGGTGTGGGAGGAAATGCCTTCCGCTTATGCCTTCAGCCCGCGCGCCATGACCCGCCTGCTCCACGAGTGGGGCGAAGCCATTGCCCGCGACTATAGCCATCCATGCGTAATCGTGTGGGTGCCGTTCAACGAATCGTGGGGCGTTCCAAACCTGACGTCGATGCAGGCACATCGCAATGCCGTCGAGGCGCTGTACCACATGACGCGCATGCTCGATTCGACCCGTCCCGTGATCGGAAACGATGGCTGGGAGGCCTCGGCCACCGATATCCTGGGCATCCACGATTACGACAATGATCCGCAGCGGCTGAAGGCCCGCTACGAAGTCACGGATCCGGCGCGCACGCTGTTCGACCAGCGCCGTCCCGGCGGCCGCATTCTCACGCTCGATGGCTTCCCGCACCGCGGCCAGCCCATCGTGCTGACGGAATTCGGCGGCATGGCCTTCGATCCCAAAGCGCCCGCACACAAGACCTGGGGGTATGCGCGCGCGAACACTGCGGAAGCTTTCTACAAGGCTTACCGCGAGCTGCTGGAAGTTGTCGGTTCCACGCAGATGTTCAGCGGCTTCTGTTACACGCAGTTTGCCGACACATTCCAGGAGGCGAACGGACTGCTGAACGCAGACCGGACGCCAAAAATACCGCTGGAACAGATCAGCGCGGCCACGCAAAACGTGCCGCTCGTGGTCGAGCCTCCACCGTCGCCAGGCTGACAGGCCATTTATAACCAATCATGACCCGACAAGGGCAAGGGAGATTACATGTCAACCATTATCGTGTTTTGTCATTTACGCTGGGACTTTGTCTTTCAAAGACCACAGCACCTGCTGACGCGCCTCGCCAAGCACTACAAGATTGTCTTTGTGGAGGAACCTGTACAGCAGGAGGGCACGCCGTGCCTCAAGATTTCGCATCCCGCGGAAAACATCACCGTCTATCAGCCGCACACGCCGTGCCATGCCACCGGATTCCACGACGATCAGATTCCGCTCCTGCAGCCGCTGCTGGCGGGGATCGTACCTGAAAACGAAAATCCGATCGTGTGGTTCTACACGCCGATGGCGCTGCCTTTGCTGTCACAGCTCCATCCCGGCCTCGTCGTGTACGACTGCATGGACGAGCTGTCCGCCTTCAAGAATCCCCCGCGCCAGCTGCTGCAGCGCGAAACGGCCCTGCTGAATATCGCCGACCTTGTATTCACCGGCGGCCCCAGCCTGTATGAGGCAAAACGCACGCGCCACCCCAACACGCACTGCTTCCCAAGCAGCGTGGATGCCGAACACTTTTCCAAGGCCCTCGACCGGGCGGACGACCATCCGGACCAGAGCAGCCTGCCGCACCCTCGCCTGGGCTTCTATGGCGTGATCGATGAACGCTTCGACCCGGCCATGTTGAGCGAAATGGCGGACGCCCATCCCGAGTGGCAACTGGTGATGGTCGGCCCGATCGTGAAAATCGATCCGGCTGCCCTGCCGCATCGTCCCAACATCCATTACCTCGGCCAGCGTTCCTACCAGGACCTGCCGCACTTCCTGGCCGGCTGGGATGTGTGCCTGATGCCGTTTGCGCTGAACGAAGCCACCCGCTTCATCAGCCCGACCAAGGTGCTGGAATACATGGCGGCCGAACTGCCCATCGTCAGCACGCCGATCACGGATGTGGTCAAGCCCTATGGCGATATTGTGGCCATCGCCCACACGCCGCAGGAATTCGTGCACGCCTGCGAAATCGCCCTGTCGCAAACACCGCAGCAGAACGAGCACATGGCGGAACAGATGCGCAAGATTGTCGCCGGCACTTCGTGGGAATCCACGGCCGCGCGCATGCGCCTGCTGATCGATGGCACCCAGCCGGGCCGCCGCGCCGCGCGCCTGACGACACCGGAAGGCGCCGCCAACGAGGGCACGGTGGCGCTACGCCAGTCCAGCACGCAGGTGCATACCGCCATCATCGGCGCCGGTCCCACCGGACTGTCGGCCGCTTATCACCTTGGCCCGGATACGCTCCTGCTGGACAAGAATGCGACCGTGGGCGGCTGGTGCCGCTCGATCCAGGACAAGGGTTTCACCTTCGACCACGCCGGTCACATCATGTTCTCCAACGACCCCTATGTACTGAAACTCTACGACGTGCTGCTGGGCGATAACCAGCACTGGCAGTTGCGCGAAGCTTGGGTGTACAGCAAGGAGGTCTACACACGCTACCCCTTCCAGGGCGCGCTCTACGGCCTGCCGCCGGATACCATCCGTGAGTGCATCATGGGTGCGATCGAGGCGCGCTACGGCACGGAAGCCGCGACCTGCGCCAACCAGGGCGTGGAAGACTGCTGCGCCGACGGCACCGCCGACGCGGCCAACGCCAGTAGCCTGGCGGCGCCGGGTAAGCCGCGCAATTTCGAGGAATTCATCTACAAGGTCTGGGGCAAGGGCATCGCCAGGCACTTCGCCATTCCCTACAACCGCAAGCTGTGGACGGTGCCGTTGACCGAAATGGAGACATCCTGGCTGGGCGGCCGTGTGCCGCTGCCCGATCTCGCCGAAATCGTGGACGGCGCCCTGCAGCCAGTTGCCAAGCCGATGGGGCCCAACGCGCGCTTCGGCTACCCGATCAAGGGCGGTTTCCAGGCGCTGATGAACGGCTTCCTGCCCCACATCCGCGGCAAGGTGGAACTGAAGGCGGACGTGGTCCAGATCCTGCCGCAGGAACACGTGATTGCGCTGGACGACGGCCGCCGCTACCGCTACGACCAGCTCGTGTCCACTATGCCGTTGCCCGAGCTGGTGCGCCTGTGCGGCGACGAGGCGCCGGAGGAGGTGCAGGCCGCCGCACGTGGGCTGAAGCACATCTCCATCCGCTGCGTGAACATTGGCGTGAACCGCGAACGCATTACGGACAAGCACTGGATCTACTACCCGGAAGACACGATTTTCCACCGCATTTTCGTCCAGGGTAATGCCAGCGGCGAATGCAATGCGCCGGGCGGCTTCGGCTTCACCTGCGAGATTTCGTACTCGCCGTGGAAGCCGCTGCCGGTCGATGGCGATGACCTGATCGCGCGCTGTGTCGCCGATTGCGTCAAGGTGGGCTTCATCAAGCCGGATGACGAAGTGGTGACCGCGTCCATCGTCGACATGCCTTATGCCTACGTGGTCTATGATCACCAGCGTGCGGACAATGTGGCCGCGGTGCGCAACTGGGCCGAGCAGCACGACATCATCCTGGCCGGCCGCTACAGCGAGTGGGAGTACTACAATTCCGACCACGCTTTCCTGGCCGGCAAGAAGGCGGCCGAAAAGATAAAGGCCAGTGCGTCGCCCGCAACCGGCGGCACGGCCATCAACGCTGACGGCTGATACGCGGCACTTCGCGTATCTTGAGGATGCCAATCACGTTGCAAAGCCGCATGCGGCAGAGCACGAGGGCATCCTCGCCCTCCTCGCCTTCCGCCTTAACCTTCAGTTCCATATTCATCCCGTGCACGCCCGGCGCCATTTCGACGCCGCGCAGTTGCACGCCGCCGCGGCGGATGATCGCGAGCGCCGATTCCAGCGCGGCGGTGGCGCTGGCCGCTTCAACGCGCATTTTGAAAGAAGTCTCCATGGGAGAATGATAGGCTGCCGGGTCCGGAATAGGCATCCGAATATTGCTGCCAATCGCGACCGCTGCAGAATATTCTTCTTCCTACGGTAGAATTGCGGGATTGATCATCCTCTCCGCCGCAAAATCATGGAACAACTGGACGAAATTGACCGCCGCATCCTGCGCGAACTGCGCCGTGATGGACGGCTTAGCAATACCAAGCTGGCCGAAAAAGTCGGCCTCTCGACAACGCCGTGCTGGAACCGCGTCCGCGCGCTGGAAGAAGGCGGTGTTATCGAAGGCTACACGGCATTATTGAACCAGGAAGCGCTTGGCCTGCCGGATACGGTGATCATCGAAGTCACGCTGGAGCGCCACGACGATGCCATGCTGGAGAAATTCGGCCGCGCCCTGGCCCTGCTGCCGGAAGTCATGGAGGCGTATCTGCTGACGGGTGAATATGACTACCTGATCAAGGTCGCCGTCGCCGGCACGGCCGGCTATGAGGAATTCCTGCGGCGGAAACTGTACAAGCTGCCCGGCCTGCGCCATAGCCGCTCGACCTTCGTGCTGCGCTGCCTGAAGCGCGCGCACTCGGTCGAACCCTAGAGCGCCCCTGCAGCAGCGCCAGCACGGCCCGTTCATCCGGGTCGAGCCCCTCGGCCGGCGCCGTGGCCTCGCACGGCCCTTCCTCGCACACCACCACGCCGCCGAGATAGGCATCGATCACCCCCGGATGCACGTAGCACTTGCGGCAGACCGCCGGCGTATTCCCCAGGCGCTCCGCCACACCCTCGATCGCCCGCACGATATTGCGCTTGGCTTCAGCCTCCGAAGAAAACTCCGCGGCCTCGCGCAAGGCCAGCGCCGCCAGTACCGTCCCCGCCCAGGTGCGGAAATCCTTCGCCGTGTAATCCTCGCCGCTGATGGAGCGCAGGTAGTCGTTCACGTCGGCCGAGCCGATGGCGTGCACCTCGCCCTGCTCGTCCACATACTGGAACAGGTCCTGCCCCGGCAAATCGCGCATGCGCTGGATGATCCGCGCCAGCCGCCGCTCGCGGATGCGCACCGCATGATTGATGCCACTCTTGCCACGAAACCTGAATTCAACGGCGCTGCCCGCGATGCGCACGTGCCGGTTGCGCAAGGTCGTCAGGCCGAAGGACTTGTTCTCCCGCGCATATTCCTCGTTCCCGATCCGCATCAGCGTCGCCTCCAGCAGATACACCACCGTCGCCAGCGCCTTCTCGCGCGGCAGTCCCGGCAGGCTTAGTGCCTCGTCAACTGCCTGCCGGATCGCCGGCAGCGCGGCGCCGAAGCTGGCCATGCGGCCGTACTTGGCTTCATCCCGCACCGTGCGCCAGCGCGGGTGGTAGCGGTACTGCTTGCGGCCGCGCGCGTCGCGGCCCGTCGCCTGCAGGTGGCCATTGGCGTGAGCGCAGATCCAGACGTCCGTCCACGCCGGCGGGATGACGAGGGAGCGGATACGGGCAAGTACCGCTTCGTCCTTCACTGGAGTGCCATCGGCATCCACAAAGCGGAAGCCGTCGCCATTCGGGACCCGGCGGTAGCCGCGGGAACTGTCGGTTACATAACGCAGGCCTGCCTCGCGCGCTGCGGCTACGCCATTGCTTGCGGAGTCGTCGAATTTCATGATGTGCAAATCCTACGCCAGCTGGGAAATTCGCGGCTCACGAATGGTGTGTAGGCCTGCATCCTCCTGAGGTACAATGCCGGTTCCCGAAAGTATCAACGGCCCACAGGCCCCCGGAGAATGCCCTTTATGAAATACCTCCCAGCCTTCGCTCTGGCGCTCGCCATGGCACACGGCGGCGTGAGCGCCGCAGACACAGTCGAAGAAAACCATGGTTGGCACACTTCCGCCGAACTTGGTGCGATCAATACCAGCGGTAATACGACTGGTACCACCATCACCGGCAAAATCGATGCGCGCCAGGAACTCGAGGACTGGAGCAATGAGTACATTGCCACCGGCTTCTTCAAGGAAGACCGCTTCAAGGACGGCGACCAGTGGCGCAGCAAAAAGTCCGCCGAGCGCTTCTCGGTTTCCGCGAAAGCAGCCTACAAACTGGTGGACGACCAGGAAAAGCTGTTCGTGCTCGGTTCCCATGTCGACGACCAGTTCGGCGCCTTCACCCGCTATTCCGCCGTCGGCGTCGGTCATTCGACGCGCTGGTATGAGTCTCCCAGCAAGACGCTGGACGTGGAGCTTGGCCCTGGCTATATCAACCGGGTGCGCGCCAATGGCGATGAAGAAAGCGGCCTGACGGTGCGCGGTGCCGCGTCCATGCGCTGGAAGATCAGCCCGACGGCCTCTTTTCGCCCAGGTCGTGAGCATGGAGAGCGGCGCGGGCAACGTGCACTCGGTGTCCGAGACTTCGCTCAGCACGAAGATCAACAGCACGATGCAGATGAAGGCCGCCTTCAGCGCCCGTAACGATTCTTCCGTCCCGGTCGACAAGAAAAATACCGATACGCAGACGTCCGTGACGCTGGTCTACTCCTTCTGAGCTATATGAGCAGGGGCAGCAGCGCCCCTGCGATCCCCTGCAGCACGGCGCCGTGCCAGAACAGCGCCGTGTTATCCCACTCGGCCCGCCAGGGCTTGTACTTTAGTATCCGCGTCGCCAGGTAGGCTCCCACGACGGTCAATGCGACAAGGTGCAGGCCCTGATAGGCAAGCAAGGCGCCAATGCCGGCGCTCCACGCGTCCTTCCTGGGATCCAGCCCCGCGATCCAATACACGGCGCCCGCCATCACCGTCCCCACGACCAGGCATCCCACTGCCGCCACCACCCGTGCCACCAGCCAGCCTCGCCCGGCCCGCGAAGGCCAGGCGAAGAGGAGCGAGCTGGCGGCAAGCAGCGCGCCGGGCAGCGCCAGGGCGGCGCCGGACGGCAGTGACGCACCTGGCGGCGGGCATACAGCCAGCCGCATGGCGGCGTGAACAAACGCAAACGCGAACGACAGGAATATCGAAACATCCACCACAAGCAGGACCGCCGTCGCCCACCACGAGTGCGACGCCCTTCCTACCGCCCCAACCGGCAGCGCCAGCCGCGCCCCCACCTTTACCGTGAGCGGCAAGTCCGCGCCAGGATGCCGCTGCCAGACCCAGAACAGCACGGACGCCACTGCGCCGATGCCAAAGATCCAGGCCGCAGCCACCAGATGCACGGTCAACAGCAGGAAGAACCCGGCTGTCCCCACCGCGGCGAGGAATGGCAACCAGCTATCGCCAGGGAGCACCAGCAGATACTGCGGCACAGCGTGCAGGCGGCTGGTGATCAGGGTCTCGCGGCCCCCGGTCAAGGTGCCGGGAAGCCAGTGCTGGCCGGCTTCG
The DNA here is from genome assembly GCF_044055365.1 of Pseudoduganella sp. UC29_106. NCBI lineage: Bacteria > Pseudomonadati > Pseudomonadota > Betaproteobacteria > Burkholderiales > Oxalobacteraceae > Pseudoduganella > Pseudoduganella sp. UC29_106. The sequence continues at coordinate 3,323,214 of NZ_CP171977.1, forward strand.
ACCTCGTCGCCCAGGCCCGGCTGCTCCCACAGCGGCTCCTCGCTGGACACATGGGGAATACTGCGTGTCGCATACTCATCCTGCGGCAGCCACTCCAGGGTGCCGGCCGACCAGGGATTGCCATGCTCGCGCTGCGGCTTGCGCAAAGTCCGCAGCAGATCGAACATCGTCAGCGCCACGCCGCAGGCCAGCACAGCCGCGCCGGCGCTGGAAAGCATGTTCGGCACATCCCAGCCCAGGCCACCCTGCCAGGTATACACCCGGCGCGGCATGCCGAGCAGCCCGGCGATATGCATGGGAAAAACGCCACGTTAAAGCCCACGAACATCAATCCGAACGCCCAAGTCCCTATCCCCTCGGACATCCGGTGCCCGTCCATCAATGGCATCCAGTAATACATCGCCGCAAACATCGGGAATACCAGCCCGCCGATCAGCACATAATGGAAGTGCGCGACGATGAAATAGGAATCGTGCGCCTGCCAGTTGAACGGCAGCACAGCGACCATCACGCCTGTCAGGCCGCCCAGCACGAAGATGAAGAGAAAACCGAGGATGAACAGGGTCGGCGTGTTGAACTTCACCTTGCCGCGCCACAGCGTGCCGATCCAGGCGAATACCTGGACGGCCGTGGGAATGGCGATCGCCATGCTGGCCGCCGACACCAGCGTCGTCTCCAGCAGCCCCAGGCCGGCGGTAAACATATGATGCGCCCACAACGCGAAACTCAGCGTGCCGACGAGCCCCAGCGACCAGATCACCTCACGCCGTCCCACCAGCTTCACGCCGCACAGCGCCGCCAGCATCATCGACACCATGCCTGCCGCCGGCAGGAAGATGATGTAGACCTCCGGGTGGCCGAAGAACCAGAAGAGGTGCTGCCACAGCACCGGGTCGCCGCCGCGTTCGGGGGCAAAGAAAGGCCAGTCGTAGGCACGCTCCAGTTCCAGCAAGGCGGTGCCTGCGATCACGGCCGGGAAGGCAAAGACAATCATGAAGCCCACCACCAGCATGGCCCAGGCAAAGATCGGCATCCGGCCTAGCGTCATTCCGGGCGCGCGGGTGAACAGGATGCCGATGATCAGCTCCACCGCGCCGGCAATGGCGCTGATCTCGATGAAGCCTATGCCCAGCAGCCAGAAGTCCGCGCAAAGGCCGGGCGACCAGACTTTATTTGTCAACGGCGGGTACATGAACCAGCCGCCGTCCGGCGCCAGTCCGAAGAAGAGCGTGCAGAAGAAGGCCAGGCCGCCTATCGCATAGGCCCAGAAAGCATAAGCGGACAGGCGCGGGAAAGGCAGGTCGCGCGCACCCAGCATTCCCGGCAACAGGAACACACCGAAGGCCTCCACCACGGGAATCGCAAACAGGAACATCATGACGGTGCCGTGCATCGTGAACACCTGGTTGTAGGTTTCCGCGCTGAGCAGCGTGTTGTTCGGGATTGCCAACTGGGCGCGGATCAGGAGTCCCAGGATGCCGGCCAGGATAAAGAAGATCAGCGAAGTCGCAGATATACAGTCGACCGATCATCGTATTGTTCACGGCCGTGAGCACCTTCAGTCCACGCGGGCGGCGCCACACCGCTTCCAGCGAATCGAACTCACCTGATGGTCGCGGCAGGTCATTCGGCGTCATTTCAATGACTCCAGCCATTCCGCGATGGCGCTCACCTGTTCCGCGCTGACCGTGGCGCCGGGCATCCGTGCGCCGGGCTTGATTGCCTGCGGATCGGCGATCCAGGCGGCCAGCGTGCCCTTGTTCATCGGCAGCGCGCCTGCAGCGATGGTCGATCGTGAGCCGACGTGCGTCAGGTCGGGTGCTTTGGGCGCGTCCGGCGCTGGCTGCTCATGCAGGCCGCGCACGGCGTGACACGATACGCACCGCGCTGCCACGAACGACCGCTGTCCCTGAGCGATGCGCGCGGAGGCGGAGGGCGGCGCAGCGGCGGGCCTGGACTGCCTGGCGAACCAGTTGGCGAAGTCGGACGGGGGCTGCGCTGTGAGGCGCAATGCCATATTGGCGTGCTGGGCGCCGCAAAATTCCGCGCATTGTCCGCGGTAGTCGCCGGCGCGGTCGGCGCGCAGGGTCAGGCCGTGCAGGCGTTCCGGCAGCATGTCGACTTTGCCGGACAGCGAAGGCAGCCAGAAGGTGTGAATCACGTCCGCGCTGGTCAGGGCAAGGTAGACCGGCACGCCGGTGGGGATGTGCAGCTCGTTAGCGACGACTGCTTCGCGCCCGGTCGAGGCGTCGTAGTAGCGCGCCTCCCACCACCACATATGCGCCTTCACGGTGATGCGCAGCGGTGCAAGCGAAGATGGCGTAGCGATCTGGCTGGCGCGCAAGGTCGAAAAAGCCAGCAAGACAAGCAGTATCACACCGGGGCGCGGCGACGCCGGCCAGCAGAAGGCGCACGCGTGCGGCGCGGATCGCGGCAGCGGATCGGGACGCGACGCCGGTGTGGCCGCGCCGGCGGCGCTCACGGCGGCTGTGACGCACGGCGGCGGCAACGACTGCCATGACGATGATGAAGATGAGTGACGCACCGGCGACGAGTATCCAGCTGAGTTGAGTCAGCAATTGCGCGTCAGGCCCGCCAGGGGCGAAGACGGATTGCAGGGCGGGCTTCATTTCAGCGTGTACAGGTAAGCCGCCATATGGCGCGCGTCATCCGGCGAGACGCCCATGGCCGGCATGGTTGTGCCGGGAAGCAGCGCACGCGGATTGACGATCCAGCGCACCATCACATCCGGATCATTCGGCAGATGTCCCCCCAGGTAGCTGCGGCTGGCGATATCGGTCAGCGGCGGACCGGCCGTACCGGCGGCGCCTTCAACGCCGGGAATACGATGGCAGGAACCGCACTGGAAGCGCGCCAGCAGCAGCTTGCCCTTTGCCGCATCGCCGGCAACCTTCGGCCTGGACGGCTTCTCCGAATGGCAGGCGCCGAGCGCCAACGATGCGAGGAGCGCGACCGCCCCCACCGCGCAGCGCCGCGCGGCCCCGCGAAAACGACGGTGAAGTGAGCTTGCCTGCACGTATCGTCCCTGCTGTAGCCGGGTGAGTACCTATAATACAAGAAAGACATCATGGCCTTTTCTTCAACAGTGCGCACCCTCTTCCGCTTACTGCTGGGTCTTATCGCGGCCGCGCTCCTGGCGGGGCTGGGCGGCTGGGCTGTGCTCGAAGCGGGCTGGTATGACGCGGGCGCGACGCGCCAGCATTTCCAGTTCGTTCACACCTTGCTGGAGCGCGGCATGCACCAGTCGGTGCGCTTTCATGCGCGCGACATCGTTGCGCCACCAGGGCGGGATGCTGTGATGGGCGCGGCTTCGTATAAGGCGCATTGCCAGCAGTGCCATGGCGGGCCGGGCGTGGCGCAGGGGATAATCGGTCTGTCCATGCAGCCGGTGCCTGGGCCCCTGGTCGATGCATCGCGCCGCTTCGAGGCGAAGGAGCTGTATTGGGTAATCCGGCATGGGATCAAAATGAGCGGGATGCCGGCGTGGGGGTTTCACCTGAGCGAGCAGGAGATGTGGGCGATTGTCGCGTTCCTCGAGCGCTTGCCGCATATGACGCCGGATGAATACCGCGCGGCCGACCCGGGTGGCGCGGTGGGTGGCGATGGCGCGGGGCAGGCTGGGCGCGACGGCGGACAGGCCAACGCGACGCGCGGCAAGCTGGCGTTGACGCAATGGGCCTGCCAGGCCTGCCACCTCATCCCCGGCGTCACTGGGCCGGACACGCATGTCGGCCCGCCCCTGAAAGACCTCGCCAAACGCCGCTTCATCGCCGGCACCCTGCCCATGGGCGAAGAAAACCTGGTCCGATGGATCACGAAGCCGCATGAAGTGGACCCGGCAACGGCCATGCCCCAGCTGGGCGTGCCGGAGCGGGATGCAAGGGATATGGCGGCCTATCTCTTAAGTCAGTGAGCGAGCTGCTTCTGCGTCTGGTACAGGCGCGCGTAAATGCCGCCCTTCTCCAGCAAATCGTCGTGGCTGCCCATCTCGGCGATGCTGCCGGACGCCATCACCACGATGCGGTCGGCGTTCTCGATGGTGGACAAGCGGTGAGCAATGACCACCGTCGTGCGGCCCTGCATCAGCTTCTCGAGCGCCGCCTGCACCTGGCGCTCGGACTCGGTATCGAGCGCGCTGGTCGCCTCATCCAGTATCAGGATAGGCGCATCCTTGTACAGCGCGCGTGCAATCGCCAGGCGTTGACGCTGGCCGCCGGACAGGCGCAAGCCATTCTCGCCAACCTCCGTTTCGTAGCCCTGCGGCTGGCGCGCAATGAACTCGTGCGCATAAGCTGCGCGCGCCGCCGCCTCGATGCGCGACTGGTCCGGTGAAGGATCGCCGTAAGCGATATTGGCCGACAGCGTATCGTTGAACAGCACCACATCCTGGCTCACCAGCGCGATCTGGCTGCGCAGGTCCGGCAGGCGGTAGTCGCGCAAGTCCACGCCATCGAGCAGGATGCGGCCGGAGGCCACGTCGTAGAAGCGCGGCAGCAGGCTGGCCAGCGTCGTCTTGCCGCTGCCCGAGCCGCCCACCAGCGCCACGGTTTCGCCGGCCGCGATGTCCAGCGACACGGACCGCAGCGCGGGCGCGGCATCGGGATCATCCACGTTATAGCGGAAACCCACTTCCTGCAGCTCGATGCGGCCCTGGGCGCGTTCCAGCGCGCGGGTGCCGGTGTCCGGCTCGATCGGCGCATCGATCAGGCCGAACACGGACTTGGCAGCGGCCAGGCCTTTCTGCAGCGGTTCATTGATCTTGGTCAGATTCTTGATTGGCGACTGCATGGCCAGCAGAGATCCCATGAAGGTCACGAAGTCGCCCGCCGACAGCGCACCGGCCCGCGCCCGCAGCAGGGCAAAGTAAATCACGGCCGACAGCGTGGCGCCCACCAGCAGCATGATCACGCCCGAATTCATCGCCGCGGTCGATGCATGCTTGACGGCCAGCTGGCGATTCAGCTTGACCACGGCATCGAAGCGATTCTGCTCGTATTGCTGGCCGCCGAAGATCTTCACCACGCGCTGGCCGCCGATGCTTTCGTCCAGCACGCGGGTCAGTTCGCCCATGGCGTCCTGCGCGCTTTCGCTCAGGCGGCGCATGCGGCGTCCGGCGAAGATCACGACCAGCGCCACCAGCGGAAACAGGCCAAGGCAGAACGCCGCCAGCTGCCAGTCCGTCGTGAGCATGGAAATCAGATAGCCAACCACCGCCACCGAGTCGCGCACGGCCACATTGACCACATTCAGGCCTGCCTGCGCCACCTGGGTCGCGTCAAAGGATACGCGCGACAGGGTCGTACCCGTGGAGGACTGGTCGAAGTAGCGGTTGGGCAGGCGCAGGATACGGCCGAACATCTTTTCGCGCAGGTTGGCCTGCACGCGCTGCGTGAGCCAGGTGGAACCATAGTCGCCGAAGAAGCTGCTGATCATGCGCATGAAGGCCAGCAACAGGATCAGGGAAGGAATCGCCCACAGCATGGCGTCGCCTGAATTGGTTGGCAGCACGCTGTCCGCCCAGCCCTTGACCACGCCCAGCATGCCGCTGGCGTGAAAGGCCGTGCCGCCCAGGCGTTCGCCACCCATGGCATCGATCACATTCTGCAACTGCCGGATCAGCAGCACGTCCGTCAGCGACGCCACGCCCACCGCCAGCAAAGTGGCGAAGACGACCCAGCCATAGGGCTTGAATTCCTTGATAAGTCGGAAGTAGAGTTGGCGGCTTTGCACTATTATTATGGTCGGATGCTCGAAAGGCAGCATTGTACCTCAGGGGTGCCTTGCCTCAAGCTTCGCCCTGACCCGCTCCGCCAGCTCCGTTACGAGGAAGGGTTTGCGCAGCAATTCCGCGTCCGGCGCGGTGGGGCCGGCTGCATAGCCGCTGATCATGATCACAGGCAGCACCGGCATCAGTTCGCGCAACGCGCCCACCACCTGGTTGCCGTCCATTCCGCCCGGCAGGCCGATATCCGTTATCAGCAGATCAACATGCGGGCCGGACTTCATCAGCCGCAGCGCCGCAGCGCCGCTCTCCGCTTCGAGCACCCGATAGCCCATTTCTCGCAATTGCTCACCTGTCATCTCGCGTACATCCTGCTCGTCTTCGACCAGCAACAGGGTCTGGCCTTTGTCCGGGCCCACCGGGATGTCGAATTCCGGGTCGCTGGCATTGTAGGGCAGGCAAATCCGCACTGTCGTGCCCTTCTCCGTCACCGACTCGATCTGCACGAAGCCGCCGGACTGCCGCACGAAACCGTAGATCTGACTCAGGCCCAGGCCCGTACCTTTGCCCAGGGGCTTGGTGGTAAAGAAGGGTTCGAATACATGCACCAGCACGTCCGGCGTCATGCCGAAGCCAGTGTCGGACACCGCAATCGTCGCATAGCGCCCCGGCGCCGCGCCCTCGTAGCGGGCCGCCTGCTCGGTGCTCAATTCCATTTCCTCGGTGCTGATGGTCAGCCAGCCGCCATCCGGCATCGCATCGCGCGCATTCACGCACAGGTTCAGCAGCGCGCTCTCCATCTGGTTCGGGTCGCACATCACCAGCCATTTGCCCTCGCCCATCTGCATTTCCACCTGCACGGAAGGACCGACCGCACGGCGGATCATGTCCTCCATCTCGCGCGCCACGCGGCCCAGGCTGACGCATTTGGGTTCCAGGGTCTGCTGGCGGCTGAAGGCCAGCAGGCGGTGCGTCAGGGCCGCCGCGCGCTGCGTACCTTTCTCCGCACGCCGCAGATAGCCTTCAATTTCGCTTAGTTTTCCCTGCTGAATGCGCAGGCGCACCAGATTCAGGCCGGCGCTGATCGTCTGCAGCATATTGTTGAAATCATGGGCAATACCGCCGGTCAGCTGGCCGATCGCCTTCAGCTTCTCGCTCTGGCGCAGGCGGTCCTCGGCCTGCTTGCGTTCCAGGACTTCCCGGTTGAGCGCGTCGAGCGCGCGCTGCAACTCCTGCGTGCGTTCAGCGACGCGGCTTTCCAGCACTTCGCTGTTCCGCATCCGCATCTGTTCGCGCAGATGGGCGCCGATGGCGTCCGCCGCGTGGCGGGCATACAGGTCGGTCATGCGCAGTTCGCGTTCGGTAAAGCGCCGCTTGTTGCGGAAGTGGGTGGACAGCATGCCCAGCACCTTGCCGCCGTGCGAAATAAGCGGCGTGGCCTGCACGGCGCGGAAGCCGGCGCGGCGCGCCTCGCCACGCATGGTGATGCAGCCCGGTTCCCGCTCGACGTCCTCCACGATCACGCGCTGCACACTGGACAGCGCCAGGCCGCAGGGCGTGCCGTCGCCGGCGCGCACGGCCTTGTAGCGGTACAGGAAATCAGGATCGAAACCGCGTGCGGCTGCCAGGTGCAGCGTGCCGTTATCCGGGTCGTACAGCTGGATATTGCCGGCGAAGGCCCCGTGCAGTTCGATGGTGGCGTCCAGCACTTCATGCAGCAGGCCATGCAAATCCTTGGCCTTGACCATGCGCGTGCTCATTTCATGCAGCCGGCCCATATTCCTCAGTTCCACGCCCAGCGCTTCCTCGGCCCGGGCGCGTTCCACCGCGGACCAGGTACGGTCCGCAATCTCGCGCAACAGGTTGCGGTCCTGGCTTGTCCAGTTGCGCGGCGCCGCGTCTGCGGCGTAGAGGCAGGCGACAAGACGCCCATCCTTGATCAGGGGCGCGACGGCGGTGGCGCGCACGCCGCGTCCATAGATGCCGCCCGCCCTGCCGGCCCGCTCGATCGGCGCACGGCGCAAATCGGCCACGAAGCGCGCGCGCCCATCCTGCAGGGCGCGGCGGAAGCCCGGTGAAAATTCGGACAGCCGGCAGGCAATGCCGTGCAGGGATGGCAGGCGGCCATCGCCATAGCCGCCGCCATCGAGCAAGGTTTCGCCATCGGCCTGCATTTCGGCATAGCCAACCGCCGCTACCTTCAGCTGCCGGCCCACGGCTTCGCAGGCTACATCCATGATGCGGCGCGGGCAGGACAAGGGGCGTAGATTGTCGCTCAGTGCAAGCAGGAAGCTCTGACGGGCCTCGCTCAGCCGCATCGCCACATCGTCTTCATGGTGCGTGGTGATGTCTGTACAGCACAGGGCAATGCGTTCGCCGGCACGCGCCGCCGTGCTGCGCAGCCAGCGTGTTGTGCCGCCGACATGATAGACATGTTCGCCCTGCCAGGGCTGGTCCTTCTCCATCGCGTCTGCCAGCCCCCTGAACAGGGGATTCAAGCCCTCATTCCAGTCCCGTGCTGGCAGTCAGCCGCGCAGAATGGCCGTCTTCGTCCAGCAGATACAGCGCCGCACAGGGAATATCCCAAGGGTTGCGGGAGATGACCGACATCGCCAGCCGGCACGCTTCCTCAGCGTTATGCTCTTCAGCGAGCAGGCCGAGCTGGCGCAAGGTGTCCAGCCGGCGCGCGCCAACGATTTTTCCGGTGACTTCGCTGCACGTGCAGTACAACCCGTCAATCGTGCCATCCTCGCCCAGCACCGGACTAACCGAAAAGGTCACATACACCTCTTCCTGCGGTAACTGTCGGTCGAAGAACATCAGCGTGTCCTCCGACCAGCTGGCCTCGCCAGCGCTGCGCACTTTGTTGATCATGGGGCCAATGGTGTCCCAGACTTCGGCCCAGGCTTCGCAGCCTGAGCGGCCCAGCATGGCTGGGTGCTTGCTCGGCCCCAGGAAGGAAATATAGGCGTCGTTATAGAAGAGAGTGAGATCTGGTCCCCACCACAGGTGCATGGGGAAGCGGGACGTGAGGCAAATGCCAAGCGCCAGGCGCAGGTTCTCAGGCCACTCGCTTACGGGGCCCATGCTGGTCTGCGACCAGTCGATCTGACGCATACGCCGGGCCATTTCCGTGTTGCCCGGAAACACTCGCAGCAACTCGGCTGCAATGCGATCCTGCATGGCCTCTCCACTGCCCTTCGCATCCCTGCATTGCTCAGCCCGCGGGCAGGTGGCCGAGTGCGATTCTTATGTACTTCCACAGTAGCGCATTTTGATAGCCACTGTTGCACAAATTGTGAGCACTTGTCGGATGCCAGCCACTCTTTCTCGCTTGTACAGGACAATCAATCGCTCCACCCGTTGTGCGCGCCCGCGTGCACGCAGCTGCCCAGCCTTATTTCGCCGGCGGCCTGCCGCCGCGCCTGCTGCCAACGCGCTCATCCAGCCAGTGCACGATCTGCGGTCCGTATTCAGCCGGCAGCTTTCTTAGCGTGCGGGCGGCCAGGCTGGCAATCGTATGCTGCGCCAGCGCTTCCCGCATGCGCCGCTCCGCATCCAGCATTACGGCGTGGATGGTGCAGGTCCCGTCCGTCGCATAGGCGGGTGGATCGTCGCCGAAGATGGCGCAGCGGGCGCGGATTTCCTTGCAGTCGAACAACGCCTTATCGCCCTCCACTGCATCCACCACATCCAGCACGGTGATGCTGTCCGCCGGACGCGCCAGCGAGAAGCCGCCCTTCACCCCTTCGGTGGCGACAACGATGCCTGCCTTGTTCAACTTGGTGAACAACTTTGCCAGGTACTCAACGGGCACGCCCTGCAATTCCGCCAGGTCCTTCACGCTCGCCTCGCGCACGCCCGCCTTGCCGCCCGCCAGATAGAGCAGGCAATGCAGGACATATTCACTCGCACTGCTGATATGAGCCATTTTTCTAAAACTCCGCCAAAACTAGTCGCCGTTTCATGATAGTCGCATTTCCGAAGCCTGACAAGACTTGCGGTGTCGGAGTTTGCGTATTAGAGTAAACACCGACTGCGCATGTCGTAGTTTAAAAAAACCGACTTGAAGGAGTAACAATGAAACAGAAGATTCTGATTATCGGCGGTGGCTTCGCCGGCATGTGGAGCGCACTGGGCGCAGCGCGTTTGCTGGACCAGCATGGCAAAACCGAAATCGTTGACGTGACCCTGATTTCCCCCGAGCCGACCCTGCACCTGCGCCCTCGCCTGCACGAAGCCAAGCCGCACGAGATGAGCACACCGCTGGTACCCGTGCTGGAAGCGGCCGGCGTGCGCTATGTGCAGGGCGCGGTGACCCGCATCCGCGCCGAACAACGCATGGTGGATGCTGTCGATGCCGATGGCGAGCCGTTCACCATTGAGTACGACCGCCTGGTACTCGGCACCGGCAGCAAGCTGCATCGTCCCGATCTGCCGGGCGTGCGCGACTACACTTTCAGCGTAGACCAACTGGACGAAGCAGCCGAACTGGATTTGCACCTGCAGCGGCTGGCTGACCGTCCCGCTAGCCCAGCTCGCAATACCGTGGTAGTCGTCGGCGGCGGCTTCACCGGCATCGAAGTGGCATGCGAGATGCCTTCGCGCCTGCGCCGCGTGCTCGGCGACGAAGCCCCGGTACGCGTTGTGATCGTGGAGCGCAATGAAGTGATCGGACCGGATCTGGGCCCTGGCCCGCGCCCGGTCATCACCGAAGCGCTGGACGCTCTGGGTGTGGAGCGCTTCCTCGGCGTAGGCGTCGCCACCGTCGATGAGAACGGACTGGTTACCACTTCCGGCAAGCGTATCAATGCCCACACCGTGGTCTGGACCGGCGGCGTGCGCGCCAACGCGCTGACGGAACAGCTGCCGTCGGCGAAGGATGGCGTAGGCCGCCTGAAGGTGGCCCGCGACCTGCGCGTGCAAGGAGCGGAGGATGTCTTCGCCGCCGGCGATGTGGCTTTCGCAGCGACCGACGACCTGGGCAATCACGCCATGATGGCCTGCCAGCACGCGATCGATATGGGCCGTTATGCCGGCCATAACGTCGCGGCGGACCTGCTGGGCGTGGCCACCCTGCCCTACAAGCAGCCCTTCTACGTGACTTGCCTGGATTTGGGTCCATGGGGCGCCATGTATTCCGAGGGGTGGGACCGCCAGGTCAAGCTGCCGCCTGGTGAAGCCAAGGCCCTGAAGCGCCGCATCAACACGGAATGGATCTATCCGCCGCTGGCCAGCCGCAGCGCCACGCTGGCAGCGGCGGATCCGAACCTCAGCGCCGTCGCCTGACGGGCGGCCGCCGCCAGAGCGCATGCTTGCCATGCGGGGACGGTGCGTATATTGTTTGCACTTCAACATTTCCCTGGAGTGCTAATGCGCCGTCCCCTGCTGCAAGCCTGCGCCGCCCTGCTCTTTGCGGCGCTTGCGCCTTCGGGCGCATTCGCCGCCGATTACGCCGTACCTGTTTTCGCCGACGCCGCCCGCCAGGAGCGCGTGCAGGCCCTGCTGCCTGAAATCGATGCGATGTACAAGGACCTGGCCGCGAAGGAGCACATCCCGGGCCTGGTCTACGGCATCGTGATGGACGGCCGCCTGTTGCACGTGCAGGCTATCGGCCAGGCGGACGTGGAAGCGAAAACGCCGGTCACGCCGGCGACGCGCTTCCGCATCGCTTCCATGACCAAGAGTTTCGTCGCCATGGCGCTGCTGAAGCTGCGCGACGAAGGCAAGCTGCGGCTCGACGATCCGGCCGTGCGCTACCTGCCGGAGCTGAAGGGCGTCGCCTTGCCGACCGCCGATTCGCCGCCGATCACCATACGCCAGCTTCTGACCATGAGCACCGGCCTGCCCGAAGATAATCCCTGGGGCGACCGCCAGATGGCGCGGTCCAACGCTGAAATTGAGCGTCTCCTGCGTGGCGGGCTGTCCTTCTCCACGATGCCCGGCAACGGCTATGAATACAGCAATCTCGGTTACATCCTGGTCGGCAAGATCGTCAGCAAGGTCTCCGGCATGCGCTACCAGGACTATGTGACGCGCCACATCCTGCAGCCGCTGGGCATGCGCAATACGGTCTGGGAATACAGCGCCGTGCCTTCGGCCCAGCTGGCGCGCGGCTATCAATGGGTGCACGGCGCCTGGGCGCCCGAACCTATCCTGCATGACGGTGACGGTGCGGCCATGGGCGGCCTGATCACCACCATGGACGATTTCTCGCGCTACGTCGCCTTCCTGCTCAATGCCTGGCCGGCCCGCAGCGATGCCGAAACCGGGCCGGTGCGCCGTGCCTCCGTGCGCGAGATGCAGCAGCCATCCACGTTCACGGCATACCAGCCCAATGCCACCACGGTCGACGGCGAATCGTCCAATCCGAAGGTGGGCTTCTACGGCTACGGCTTGCACTGGACGCGCGATGCGCACAATGTGCTGATCGTCGGCCACGCCGGCGGCTTGCCCGGCTACGGCAGCCAGTACCGCTTCGCACCGGATCATGGCGTGGGCGTGATCGCCTTCAGCAATCTGCGCTACGGCCCTGTGTACACGCCGACTATCAAGGCGCTGAACCTGCTGATCGAGAAAGGCAAGCTCCCGCCTCGCGCCATTCCGCCGTCGCGTGTGCTGGCGGAGCGCAAGGAACAGGTCCTGCGGCTGCTTCAGGCGTGGGACGCCCAACTGGCGGAGTCCATCGCGGCCGAGAACTTCTTCCTCGACCGCTCGCGGGAGGACTGGCAGCAGTTGATCGCCGAGAAAATGGCCGGGATCGGCAAGATCCAGTCGATTGGCGCCATCGTGCCTGAAAATCAACTTCGCTGCACCTTCCAGGTCATGGGCGACAAGGGTGCAATTGATGTATGGTTCTCGCTGTCGCCTGAAAAAGTACCGAAGCTCCAGGCGCTTGAACTCAGACAACCGAAATCCGAATAGGAGATTCTATGCAATCGCGTCGTGCTCTCGATTTCCACGCCCTGCATGAACAGGGCATCCTGATGCTGGCAAACTGCTGGGACGGCGCTTCCGCGCGCATCGCCGAAGCCGCCGGTTCCCGTGCGCTGGCCACCAGCAGCGCCGCCGTGGCCTGGTCGCATGGCTATGCCGACGGTTACAAGCTGCCGCCGGAGCTGCAGCTGGTCACAGTGCGCAATATCGTGCGCGGCACCAGCCTGCCGCTGACCGTTGATGTCGAAGATGGCTATTCCGACGATCCCGAGGTGGTCGCGCAATTCGTCGGTCAGGTAATTGCCGCCGGCGCAGTGGGCATCAATATCGAGGATGGCAGCAAGCCGCCCGAGCTCCTGGCGCGCAAGATTGCAGCCATCCGCGCTCTAGCCGACCAGGCGGGCGTGAACCTCTTCATCAACGCCCGCTGCGACGTTTATCTACGCGGACTGGTCGAGCCTTCCGGTCGTGCAGCGGAAATGATTCGCCGTGCCGCCCTGTACAAGGCGGCCGGCGCCAACGGCCTGTTCGCGGCTGGAGCTTCAGACGAAGCGGATATCGCGGCCATCGTCGCCGCCGCCGGCATGCCGGTGAACCTGCTGGCTCGCACCACGCTGCCGCCGCCGGCACGGCTGGCCGAACTGGGCGTGCGCCGCCTCAGCGCCGGTTCGGCGCCGGCCGAGGCCATGGCCGGACTGCTGTCGGATTATACGAAGCGCTTCCTTGAAACTGGCGATATCTACGAGGAAAAGACCATCGACTATTCGAGCCTGAACAAGCTCATTTCGGGCGGCTGACCACGCGCAGCGCGGCAGCGCCTGCGCCGCTATGCCATTGCGGGAGGCTGCTGGGCGACCAGGACAGCGGCGGCCAGCATGGCGGCTGCCAGCACGATGGATTCGATTTGCAGCACCAGGCGCGCACTGGCGAGCGCTTCTTCATCGCCCGCTTCGGCGCGCGGGAAGGCTGCCAGTTTGTTGTAGCCGCCCATGGCCGCGGCCAGCAGGACCAGCGCTACTTTTACGATCAGCGCGCTGCCGTAAGGGTTGCCCAGCGCATTCGCCGGGGCGCCGAGGCCATGCCAGGCGTTGTAGATGCCTGTCGCCAGGATGCCGCCGAAGGCGATGGTCGCGGCGCCAGACAGGCGGCGCATGTACGCCACCGGCGCCTGGGCGTCTGAGTCCGCGGGTGCCGCCCGGCGCGGCATCACGATCCACGCTGCCACCGTCACGCCGCCCAGCCACAGGCAGACCAGCACCAGGTGCGTCCACTCGATCAGCATGGAGGCGGTCATCAAGCCGTTTTCCGCCGCGTGACTATTCGCCACCCGTGCCGCAGCGAACGCCGCCAGCAGGCCCGCGGCCAGCAGCCGCCAGCGCGTGCTGTCGCCGGCCATGTCGTCGCCAGCGTGCTGCGCCGACGCTGACACGTCCCCCAACGGCGACATCTGCGGCTGCGTCGCCGCGGACCGACGGCGGGCCGCCATTGGCTGCGCGCCGCGCTTCAAAAGGAAGAACGACCGCCGTCTGTGCGGCGCGGACGGAGCGGCCGCGCAGCAGCAGCGGTCCAGCCAGAACCAGGGCGGCCGCGCAGGCAAGACCGAGCATGCCCGCCTTGCCGAACTCCGTGGCGGTGAGCATCGTCCAAAGCGCAGGGAAGGCGTCGAAAGGCGGCAAGCCGGCCATGGTCGCGGAGGCCGACCATAGCGCGGCAAACTGGCCTGCAAGGCAAGCCAGCGCCACGGGACGCCAGCAGGCGTCCAACCGCGCGCGCACAATCGCGCCGGGCGCGCCGGCGGCCGCGTCGCGCAGCCAGTGCCGCGCCGACAGAACGCCGAACAGCCCCGCCAACGCCAGGTTCACAAGCCATGCGCTGCCGAACTGCAGACCCTGCGCGAAATCCACCTTACTTCACCGTGAAGGAATAGCTGCCCTTGCGGCGATGGCCGTCCGGACCGACGGCGACCCAGTTCACCTGGTAGGAGCCCGCCGCCAGCGAAGGCAGGTCAAGCTTCAGCAGCACCGGGTCGGCCGAATCGACGAAAGCCTTGCTCTCGCCTACCGCCTTGCCCGAGAAATCCTTCAGTTCGATCGAACTGAATGCCGGTTCGACCTTCTCGTTGAAGGTCAGCACGATCTGCTGCGGAGCCTTGTCCAGCGTGGCGCCGGCGGCGGGAATGGACTGCTTCACAGTGGCGTGCGCAAATACGAGCGGCGCAACAGCGCTCAACAGCAAACCGGTCACAAAACGTTTCATGGCATATCCCTAAAAATGACGAATAGTCGGCATATCTAACCCGCTCCAGCCTACCCCGGTCAAGGGGTTTTCACAACTTGATAGGGAAGCCAAAAGAGGGCCGATTTTTCAGCACTTTGTGCCGAATCTTCCGGCCGGCACGGGATGCCATTGCGTTCTTGAAAACCCGCTGGCGCAGGCGCCAAAACGTGGGGTAGCATGGCTGCACGCCGCGATGGAAACGGCATTCTACTAACGGAGGAAACGTGACAGAGCAAATCAATGGCATGGTCCTGTGCTACCGCCGCATGACCGAGGCCGACGTGCCCGCCGCGCACCAGCTTTCCCTTGCCGTCCGCTGGCCGCACCGCCTGGAAGACTGGCAATTTGTACAACGCCTGGGCGCCGGCTATGTGGCTGAAGCGGAAGGACCGGATGGACAACCCGTGATCGCGGGCACCGCACTGTGCTGGAGCCACGGTACGGAATTCGCCTCGATCGGCATGGTCATCGTGTCGCCCGACTGGCAGGGCCAGGGTATTGGCAAGAAGCTGATGTCCCTGGTACTGGGTGAACTGGGCAAGCGCACCGTGCTGCTGCACGCCACCGAGGCAGGCAAGGCGCTTTACGAGTCCTACGGCTTCACGGCTTTCGGCACCGTACACCAGCACCAGGGCACTGTGTTCAAGACGCCGCTGATGCAACTGCCGGTCGGCGAGCGCATTCGACCACTGGGGGCACGTGATGCGTCGAAGATTGCCGCACTGGGCGCCCGCGCCGCCGGCATGCCGCGCGCCACCGTGCTGTCCGCACTGCAGAACGTGGCCGAGGGCGTGGTGATCGATCGCTACGACGAGATGATCGGCTTCGCGCTGCTGCGCCGCTTCGGGCACGGCTACGCCATCGGTCCTGTGGTCGCACCGGACATCGAACGCGCCAAGGCCCTGATCGCCCACTGGACCGGCACCTACGGCGGCGCCTTCCTGCGCATCGACGTCAGCGCGCAGTGCGGCCTGAGCCCCTGGCTGACGGAGCTTGGCCTGGTGCAGGTGGACAGCGTGCTGGCCATGTCCCGCGGCGAGCCGCCCTTATGCGATCCGGGCATGAAAGTATTCGGTTTGATCAGCCAGGCACTGGGCTGAACGCAGTGCAGCAGAAAATGCCGGGGCAAGCGTAAATCCGCAATTTAAGCCCGCCCCGGACCGCAGCAATCGCAAGCTTTCACTTGCAGTCCCGCCCTAAGATGGTTCCAGGATCACACCACGGAAACCATCATGCAAAAATCATCCCTGATTGACCTTGACCGACAACACCTGATTCACCCTGTCACGAACTTCCGCGCCCACGAAAAGCGCGGCCCGACCATTCTCACCGAAGGCAAAGGCGCCTGGCTGCGCGACGCGGATGGCAATGAGTTGCTGGACGCCTTCGCCGGCCTGTGGTGCGTCAACACCGGCTATGGCCAGCAAAGCATTGTCGATGTGGCGATGGAGCAGATGCAGCGCCTGCCTTATGCGACCGGCTACTTCAGCTTCGGCTCCGAGCCCGCGATCAAGCTCGCCGCCAGGCTGGTCGAGCTGGCGCCACCTTCGCTGACTCACGTCTACTTCACGCTGGGCGGTTCGGACGCAGTCGATGCCGCCATCCGCTACATCAGCTACTACTACCGCGCACTGGGCAAGCCGGAACGCGACCAGTTCATCTCGCTGCAGCGCGGCTATCACGGTTCCTCGTCCATCGGCGCGGGCCTTACGGCGCTGCCGGTCTTCCACCGCAACTTCGGCCTGCCGCTGCCGAACCAGCACTACATCTCGTCGCCCTACCCTTACCGCCACGCGCAAGGCGCGGATCCGCAGGCACTGATCGCCGCATCCGTAGCCGAACTGCGCGCGAAAGTGGCCGAGCTGGGAACTGACCGTGTGGCTGCCTTCTTCTGCGAGCCTGTCCAGGGCTCGGGCGGCGTGATCGTGCCGCCGAAAGGTTGGCTGAAGGCGATGGCCGATACCTGCCGCGAGCTGGGCATCCTGTTCGTGGTCGATGAAGTCATCACCGGCTTTGGCCGTACCGGCCCGCTGTTCGCATGCGAAGCGGAAGGCGTAGAGCCGGACATGATGACGATGGCCAAGGGCCTGACCGCGGGCTACTGCGCCAATGGGCGCTCTGATGATGTCGGACGCCGTCTACCAGGCCATCGCCGAAGGCGCCGGTCCGGAAACCCCGGTCGGCCACGGCCAGACCTATTCCGCGCATCCGGTCAGCGCCGCCATCGGCCTCGAAGTGCTGCGCCTTTACCATGAAGGCGGCCTGCTGGCCAACGCCCAGGCGCAGGCGCCCCGCTTCGAGCAGGGCTTGCGCGACCTGCTTGTGCATCCGCTGGTTGGCGACGCCCGCAGCCGCGGTTTGCTTGGCGCGCTGGAGCTGGTGTCGGACAAGGCAAACAAGACGCTCTTTGACCCTTCGCTGCGCATCTACGAACGCATCGGCCAGGCGGCCTCGCAACAGGGAGTCATCTTCCGCGCCTTCACCGACGGTAACCTCGGCTTCGCTCCGGCGCTGTGCTACACGGAGGCTGAATTCGACCTGCTGTTCAAGCGTTTGCGCGCCACGCTGGACCAGGTGCTGGAACAGCCGGAAGTACGCAACGCCTTGCGCTGATTGCTCTTCCGTATCACGTTTTCTGCATGCTACAATCAATTCGGGTAGCCGGTTCCCGGCACCCGATTGCCAAGGGATTCTATGCTAGAAGGTGCGTTCAAACTGGACAGGATCGATATCCGAATCCTGGCCCATCTGCAGCAAAGCGGGCGGATTGCCAACGTGGACCTGGCCGATGCTGTCGGCCTGTCCCCAAGCCCCTGCCTGATCCGCGTCAAGCGCCTGGAGAAGGCTGGTTATGTGACCGGCTACGGCGCCCACATCGAACTGGAAAAAATCGGCAACGTGCAGCTGGTGTTCACGCAGGTCACCCTGTCCGACCACCGCCGCGAAGACTTCGCCAAGTTCGAAGCAGCGATCCGCAAGATTGACGAAATCGTGGAATGCCACCTGGTGAGTGGCGGCTTCGACTACCTGCTCAAGTTCGTCACCACCGGCGTGGTGCACTACCAGACCATTATCGAAGGCCTGCTGGACCAGCATATCGGCATCGAAAAGTACTTCAGCTATATCGTCATCAAGTCGCCTTTCACCAAGGGTTACTACCCGGTGGAGAAACTGTTTACACAGTCCGCCACCTGAAGAAACGGCGGCGCAGAATATGCCGCCGTTTCAGTAAATTCGAAATTAAAGCCGTTTCACAACTGCGATAACGGCCTCCTCCTCTCCCCCTCCCGAATTACCATGGTCCTACACTCACAGACCAGGGTAACTCATGACAACGTCCAACTACATCAATGGTGTATGGCAGCAGGCGCTGGATGGCGCCAGCTACGACGTCACCAATCCCGCCGATAACAGCTTTATCGCCGCCGTGCCGGACAGCTCGGGCGACGATGCACGCGCCGCCGTCGACGCCGCCGCTGCAGCACTTCCAGCCTGGCGCGCACGCAGCGCCCGCGACCGCGCACAGATCCTCAAGCGCTGGCACGCGGCCATCGTAGCGAATGCGGACGATCTCGCGATGATCATCTCCAGCGAACAGGGCAAGCCTGAAGCGGAGGCGCGCGGCGAGGTGGCCTATGGCGCCTCTTATGTTGAATGGTTCGCCGAAGAAGCCGTGCGCGCCTATGGCGATGTAATCCCCGAACCGGTACGCGGCAAAAAGATGCTGGTGCTGAAGGAGCCGGTCGGTGTGGTAGCCGCCATCACGCCTTGGAACTTCCCGCTTGCCATGATCGCCCGCAAGATCGCACCGGCGCTGGCCGCAGGCTGCACCGTGGTCGCCAAGCCTGCCGAAGACACACCGCTCACCGCGCTCGCGCTGGCCTCGCTGGCCGCGCAGGCCGGCGTGCCGCCCGGTGTGCTGAACATCGTCACCGCTTCGCGCGAACGCACGCCGGCGGTTGCCTCCGCATGGCAGGCCGATGGCCGCGTGCGCAAGATCACCTTTACCGGTTCCACCGCCGTGGGCAAGCTGCTGGCGCGCGGCGCAGCCGATACGCTGAAGAAGCTCTCGCTGGAACTGGGTGGCAATGCGCCCTTCATCGTGTTCGAAGATGCCGACCTGGACGCCGCCGTCAACGGCCTGATGGCCGCCAAGTTCCGTAACGGTGGCCAGACCTGCGTCAGCCCGAACCGCGTCTATGTGCACGAGGCAGTCTACGAGCGCTTCGCCGAAAAACTGGCGGCGCGCGTTGGCGCCCTCAAGGTCGGCCCGGCCACCGACGGCGAGTCGCAGATCGGCCCCATGATCAATCTGCGCGCCGTCGACAAGATCGCCGCCCATGTGGCGGACGCCCAGGCCAAGGGCGCCGTGGCGCTATGCGGTGGCGAACGCCTGCGCAATCTCGGCCCGAACTACTATGCACCGACCGTGCTGGGCGAAGCCACGCACGAGATGCAGCTCTCGCACGAGGAAACCTTCGGCCCCGTCGTTCCCCTGTTCCGCTTCCGCGACGAGGACCACGTGGCCGCACTGGCCAACGACACGCCCTTCGGCCTGGCCGCCTACTTCTACTCGCAAAACCTGGGCCGCGCCTGGCGCATGGCAGAGCGGCTGGAAACGGGCCTGGTAGGCATCAACGAAGGCGCACTGGCCGCCGAAGCCGCACCATTCGGCGGCGTCAAGGAATCGGGCTACGGCCGCGAAGGCTCGCGCTACGGCCTGGAAGACTATATGCACACCAAATATCTTTGCATGGGAGGACTGAACTGATGAACCTTGAACGTTATCCGATCGAGGTCGATTTCCCCAACCTGGATGCCTACGCCGAAGGCAATACCGGCGTCCCCTACGTCTACAGCTTCGACAGCGGCGTGCCGGGCAGCCACACGATGATCAACGCCCTCACCCACGGCAACGAGGTGTGCGGCGCCATCGCGGTAAAGGCGATGCTGGATGAAGGCTGGCGTCCGCGCCGCGGCCGCGTCACCTTCTCCTTCGCCAATGTGGAAGCCTACAAGCGCTGGGATCCGGAGAACCCGGATGCATCGCGCTTCGTGGACCAGGACTTCAACCGCGTCTGGAAGCCGGAAGTGCTGGACGACCTGTCGCGCGATTCCCAGGAACTGCGCCGCGCACGGGCCATGCGCCCCATCGTTGACACCGTCGACTTCCTGCTCGACCTGCACTCGATGCACGAGCGCAGCGCTCCCCTGAACGTCTGCGGCCCGCTGGACAAAGGCATCGCCCTGGCCCAGCGCCTCGGCACGCCGGCCCACATCGTCAGCGATGAAGGCCACTCGGAAGGCCGACGCATGCGCGACTACGCCGACTTCGGCCTGCGCGAAAGCTCGCGCAATGCACTGCTGATCGAATGCGGCCAGCACTGGGAAGCCAAGTCGGTAGCCGTGGCGCGCAATTGCTGCGCGCGTTTCCTGATCTTGTGCGGGAATATGGACGTAGCGGACATCCCTTCCGGCTGGTTGCAGCCGCTGCCCGAGCATCGCCACGTGGTGCGCGTAACGGACGCTGTTGTCGCCGAAAGCATGGACTTCCGCTTTGCCGAGAATTACACCGGCCTGGAAACCTTCGCCGACAAGGGCACGCTGATTGGATGGAACAGCGGTAAGGAAGTGCGCACGCCCTATCCGAACTGTGTGCTCGTCATGCCTTCGCTGCGCCAGCTGCGCCCCGGCGTCACCGTAGTGCGCCTCGGCCAACTGCTCGACTAAAGCAAGCGGCGCGCGCCTTTTTCCCGCGGCGCGCGCCGACCAATCCCTCAGCGCAGGAACTGCAGGCCGATATACATCACCAGGCCACGGCGGTGCTCCTTCGCGCCCGCGATATCCCTCCCGCCGCTCACATTCAGGATCAACCCCTCCTGCAGTTTCAGCTTGCCGCCCACGCTGGCGGTGGTCTGCCCACCGTCACGCGGTACGCGGCTGTGTTCCAGCTCCACGCGGCATTCCAGCACCGGCAGGCATTGATGCAGGACCTTCAGGCCTGCCTGCCATTCGTGCGGTCCTTCCTGCACGAAGTTGCGGCCGAATTCAGCGTAGAAACCAGTGTCGCCGCGCTTGTAGCCGGCGACGAGCGGCATCAGGAAGCTGTAGCCACGCGTCTCCAGTCCGCGCGAAGCGGTGGCGGAAGAAGAATTCCAGGACAGCTGCGGGAAGATGGCCAGCGCCGTGCCGCTTTCTTCGTCATCGAAGAAGCGCCATTTCGCGCCGGTCGTGATGTTGCCGAAGCCACTGGAGCGCGCCTCGCCCGCCTCGCGTGACCGCACATAAGGCATGCCCAGCAGGAGTTGCAGGCGCTCGCCGACACCGTAATTGATTTCCGCATCCGGAAACGCCACGCGCCAGCTGCCGTGATGGCGTTCATAGCTGATACCCAGGTTATTCTCCCAGCCGCGCGGGCCGGGAGTGTCGGTATCTTCAGTGGCGGCGGCTGGCAGTGCCAGCACCGCCATCGTGATGCAGGTGGCGCAGGACTTCAGAAATAACGAACCCATGCTGCCTTCGACGTCCGCTTGAAGTTGGCAAAGGCCTTGCATGGCACGTACAGCACCGGCATCAGCAATGGCGCGACAATCCAGACCGGCCAGACTTCGCTCACGCCCCAGCGCTCACCGTGGTTGGCGCCAAACAACGCTACCAGCACATGCTGAATGATCAGCAGGACATAAAGGTGCAGCAGGTAATAGAACATCGGCGCGCCGCCAAAGGTCGCGCAGGCGCGGGTGAACCAGTTCTCCATCGGCTCCATCCAGGCGGCGACCAGCGCGCCCACACCCAGCGTCAACAACAGGAAGTCCAGCGAAGGCGGATACTTCGTGTAGTTGAAGAAGGACATCACGGTGTGGATCGCGTCCTGACCGTGCACCCATGGCAGTTCCTCGCCATAGATATTGAAGCCGCGCAGGACCGCCAGCAGCAGCAAGGCGCCGGCGCCGAATGCGCGCAGCAGGGTGCGGCGGCGCTCCGGCGTCATGCCACGCCCGAACAGCGGTCCGACGGCGTAGCCGCACAGGATTACACCGATCCACGGCAGCAGCGGATAAGTGACCTTCAGCTTCACTGCGCCCTCCGCGACCAGGTAGCCGCGATGCAGCAGCACGGTCCAGACGTAGTACGCGAAGGTGCCCGGCTCAAAACTCATCCAGGTCAGCGCATTGTGGCCGAAGACGATCAGCAGGCCCACGGCGCCAATCAGCTTGATCGGCAGTTTGTGGACCAGGCCGAGGAAGATCATGGCCAGGCCAATCACCCAGATCACCTGCAGGTACAGCGTCGCCGGCGGAAACACGCCGGCCCAGGCAAAGTTCACGGCGAAGATTTCCAGCACCACCAGCAGCAGGCCGCGCTTGACGAGGAAGCCGGTTGCATCACGCGGGCCGGCAGACGGATTGGCATACAGCCAGGCCGAAAGTCCGGTCAGGAAAACAAACATCGGCGCACAGAAGTGCGCCGCCAGGCGGGTGAAGAATAGTGCGGGTTCCGTGGCGTCGATCGTCATCGGATCGGTGACCTGATTATGCAGGTATATCGTTTCCCGCACGTGGTCGAACAGCATGATAAGCATCACCAGGCCGCGCAGGACGTCAATAATGGCAATCCGCGAACGGACGGCCTGCTCGGTCAGGTTGGTAGTGGCGGTTGGTCCCGCCGGCGGTTGGGCCCAAACGGCCGGATTATGAATGCTGGTTCGGTCCATCATGCACTTTCTCTTTATATCTCCGGGGTTAATGGATGCGCGCAAATCCATTGTAAGTAGCGGCAATGGTTTTTTCTGCTTAGTTGGCCCGCGCCCACGGTGCCGGAAACACGAAGTTCTGCCCCGCGCAGCATATTCTACGGCGACGCAAACTATGCTGGCGGGCGCCCGGAAAACCGCCATTTCTGCGTCGCCGCCCTCTGTAAACGCTACAAAGGCTGCGTTAAGCTGTGATGTAATGAGTTTATCAACGAAGCGCATAAGGGTCACTGATGAGAGACGAGATGTTCGGCGCCCGCAGGGCAAGTGGAATGTGTCAAGGCGCGGCGCCCTGCGGCGCCTGGCTGGCATTGGCGCGGGCGGCCTGCTGCTGCCCGGCGGCCTGCTGCATGCTGCCGGACGTGGACAGCCGGAAGCCGCTACGCCGCGCCGCGGCGGTTCCATGACCATTGCCACCCAGTCCAGCTCCACCGCTGATACGCTGGACCCGGCCAAGGGCGCACTGTCCACGGACTATCTGCGCACTCATATGTTCTATAACTGCCTCACGTGGCTGGACCCGCAGCTTGCGCCGCACATGCTGCTGGCGGAGAGCGTCGAAACCACTGATGCGATTACCTGGACTGTCCAGCTGCGCAAGGGCGTGCAATTCCACGACGGGAAGCCACTGACTTCCGCCGACGTGGTCTTCGCCCTCAACCGCCACAACGACCCGGCACTGGGTTCCAAGGCGCGCGCCGTGTCGCAACAGTTTGAATCCGTGCGCGCCACGGGGCCGCTCACTGTCGAGATAGTGCTGAAAGGCGCCAACGCCGACCTGCCGGTGGTGCTGGCCACTTCGCACTTCGCCATCATCGCCGACGGCACCACCAGCTTCGCCACCGCCAACGGCACGGGCGCCTTCCGCTGCAAGGAATTCACGCCAGGCGTGCGTACGGTCGCCCAGCGCAATCCTAATTACTGGCGTCCCGGCCTGCCGTATCTGGATGAAGTGCTGCTGCTGGGGATTCCCGACGAATCCGCGCGCATCAACGCCCTGCTGTCCGGCGACGTGCACTGGGTGAATGAAGTGAATCCACGATCCACCAAGCGCATTCGCGGCGAGCCCGGATTCACGGTGATGGAAAGCCAGTCCGGCCTTTACACGGACCTGATCATCCGCCAGACCGTGGGACTGGGCCGCAATCCCGATTTCACGCTGGGCATGAAGTACCTGATGGACCGCGAACAGATGAAGCGCGCGGCCTTCCGCGGCTACGCAGTGCTGGGCAACGACCACCCTATCGCGCCGAGCAACCGCTATTACTTTGCCGACCTGCCGCAGCGTCCCTACGATCCGGACAAGGCGCGCTTCCATCTGCGCCGCGCCGGTGCGCTGGGCATGACGGTGCCGGTGGTCGCGTCGGTCGCCGCCACCGGCTCGGTCGATATGGCGATGCTGCTGCAGCAATCCGCACAAAAGGCTGGCCTGAACCTGGCACTGAAGCGCGTTTCGGCCGACGGTTACTGGTCTAATCACTGGATGAAGTCACCCGTCGGTTTCGGCAACGTCAACGCGCGCCCCACGGCGGATATGGTCTTCACCCAGTTCTTCAAGTCGGATGCGCAATGGAACGAATCCGGCTGGAAGAACGAGCAGTTCGACCAGTTGCTGGTACTGGCGCGCGGCGAAACCGACGAGGCCAAGCGCAAGCAGTTTTATGCGGACATGCAGGTGATCGTGCACGAGAAGTGCGGCGTCGGCATCCCGTTGTTCATCACCAACCTGGAAGCCTTCAGCAGCAGGATCAAGGGTGCCGTCGCCCATCCGCTGGGCGCGTTCATGGGCTTTACCTGCGCTGAACAGGTATGGCTGGAAAGCTAAAGGATCACTATGCGCAATGCCCGATCGCTGCTGCTGTTTGCCCTGCTCGCACTGTTTGCCGGCGTGTGCCTGGCGCATGGTGTGGCCGATGACGACAAGGCCTATTTCGAACAGGCCGCCGGGGTCAACCTGATTCCCTTCACCTATCTCGGCGCCAAGCACATGGTCACCGGCTACGACCACCTGCTCTTCCTCGTCGGCGTGATCTTCTTCCTGTACCGCCTGAAGGACGTGGGCTCCTACGTGACCCTGTTCGCCATCGGCCACAGCGTGACCCTGCTGGCCGGCGTGCTGAGCGAAACGCACGTGAATCCGTATGCGGTGGATGCGATCATCGGCTTCTCGGTGGTCTACAAGGCGCTGGACAATATCGGCGCGCTCGAGAAGATCCTGGGCTTCCAGCCGAATACGCGGGCTGCCGTGCTGATTTTCGGCTTGTTCCACGGTTTCGGCCTGGCGGCCAAGCTGCAGGAACTGGCTTTGTCCCGCGATGGACTGGTACCGAACATCGTCGCCTTCAATGTGGGCGTGGAAATCGGCCAACTGCTGGCACTCAGCAGCATCCTGATCGCCATGGGCTACTGGCGCCGCAGCGCGATGTTCGCCCGCCAGGCCTTCAGCGCCAATGTAGTGCTGATGATCTGCGGCTTTGTGCTGATGGGTTATCAGCTGACCGGATACTTTACCCAACAAGGAGCCTGACATGGCAAACACCGCCACCGCCGCCCAGCCGCTGCCATCCCTCGCCCAACTCGGCAAAGCCACCGTCACCGCGCTCGCCGTAGCGGGTGTGATTCTCACGACCACGGTGCTGCCGGCCGAATATGGCATCGATCCGATCGGCGCCGGGCGCGCACTTGGGCTGCTGAAAATGAATGCCGGCGGTCCGTCCGCCGCCGCGGCGCCGGCCATTGTCCCTGCAGCTCCAGGCGCGCCGGCTGCCGGCGCTTCCACCAGCCCGGTCGTGCGCACCGATGCGGCCTACCGCAGCGACGAGATGAGCGTCACGCTGGCGCCGGGCGAAGGCGCGGAAATCAAGGCGCTGATCCGCAAGGGCCAGCAGTTCGTGTTCAACTGGTCCACCGACGGCGCGCCCGTGAAGGCGGACATGCACGGCGAACCGGAAAACGCCAAGCCGAACGAATTCACCACTTACTGGAAAGAACCGCAGCAGACCCACGGCCAGGGCAGCTTTACCGCAGGCTTCGACGGCATCCACGGCTGGTTCTGGCGCAGATAGGGCGCCCAGCCGGTAACCATCAAAGTACAGGTCAGCGGCTTCCACGAGAAGCTCTACCGCCCATCCTGATGTTCCGTTCGCGCACTCTACGTCCTTCGCCGGCCTCCGCTTCAAAGCGCTCCGGCTTCGCGGGACTGGTGCGCAGCTTCCACCGCTGGTGTGGATTGACGGCCGGCCTGCTGCTGGTCGTCGTCGCGCTGACCGGCGCGGGGATGGCCTTCCGCTGGCAGCTCGAACCTTCACTCGGCGCGAGCCTTTTGCGCGTGCCGGCATGCACCGCGCCCCTGCCTCCTTCACGGCTGGTGTCCGCCGCACATGCCGCGAATCCCCAAGCCGGCGCATTGTCCGCCATCCGCATGTATGCAGACCCGAATGCCAGCACGCGCGTGCGCTTTGGCGATGGACGCTGGGTCTATGTCGATCCCTGCTCCGGCCGCGTGCTCGGCATCCAGGACGCTTATGGCGGCTTCTTTGGCACCCTGGCGTGGGTACATATTTTTGGCTACCTTTCATTCGGAGCCACCGTCGCCGGCCTGATCGCCTTCGCAGTCATGGCGTTTGTGATCGCCGGCTTGTGGCTTTGGTGGCGCAGCCGCGGCCACCGCCCCCCTCGTTCCGCGCTGTCCGGCGGCGCGCGGCGTTTGCAGTTGCATCGCAGCGTCGGGCCCTGGTGCGCCCCGGTCCTCCTTTTACTGACGCTCACGGGCGTCCCACAAGCCTTCCCGGCGCTCGGCGACGCATTGCAGGCCGCAGGCCGCGCGGCACCCGCCACTCCCGTCGGCCGCGCCACGCCCGCCGCACTTGCCGCATCGCCGCGCCCCGGCGCGAACGCCATCGACACCGCGTGGCGCCATGCCATCGCCGCACCGTGGCAGCAAATTCAGTGGCGCGTCGGCCCCGCCTCCGCCGGTCAGCCAATCAAGGCCGAAATTACCGCCGCGACAGCGCCCCACGCCTACGCAGCGGGCCTCGCCAGCTATGACCAGGCGAGCGGCGCGCCGCTGCAGTACGAACCTTACGACCACGCCGCAACCGGCCGCAAGACCTGGCTATGGGCCCTCGCCCTGCACTACGGCGCAGTTGGCGGAGCGGTCTGGCCGCTGATACTCTTCCTGTCCGTCCTTTCGGTTCCCGTGCTGGCGTGGACAGGCGCAGCAAGCTATCTGCACCGCCGCCAGCGCTTGCGCCCCGCGGCAGCGCTGAACCTGCTGTTGAAGCACAAGCGGATGGAGGCGGCCAACGTCTGTTCCTTCGAGTTTGTCCATCCCCGGGGCCGCAAGCTGCCGCCCTGGACGCCGGGCGCACATATCGACATCCATATTGCGCCCGGCCTCGTGCGACAGTATTCGCTGTGCGGCGATCCGCGCGATCGCAGCCGCTATCTGATTGCCGTCCACCGGTGCTCGCCATCGCGCGGCGGCTCGCAAGCCATGCACGAGAACTTGAACGAAGGTGACCTGGTGCAGGTCGGCACTCCACGCAATCAGTTCCCACTGGCGGACCACTCACCGCACACCGTGCTGCTGGCCGGCGGCATCGGCATCACTCCTTTGCTCGCCATGGCAGAAAAGCTGTCCGCGGCAGGCGCCAGCTTTGAGCTGCACTATTGCGCACGTTCGGCGGGAGAGGCGGCATTCCTTGCGCGACTCGGCGAGGATCGATTCAGCGGCCGCGTGCGGCTCCACTTCAGCCAGGGCGGCCAGCGAGTGGACCTGGACACGCTGCTGTCCTTGCCAAGTGATGGCGCCCGGCTGTATATCTGCGGATCCGGGACGTTCACAGACGCCGCTCTCGCCACAGCGAAGCGTCTAGGCTGGCCGGACGATACGGTCAGCACCGAGCGGTTCGCGCCGGCCGCCGCTGCATCGACCGCCGCGGACGCACAGCCGCAGCGGGCTTTCGACCTGCTTATCGCCAGCACCGGCCGCGTGGTCCACGTGCCTGCCGAACAGAGCGCGCTGGAAGCCTTGCTGGCAGCGGGAATCGCGATTCCCACGTCCTGCGGACAAGGCGTTTGCGGCACCTGCATCACCGGCGTACTGGAAGGCGAACCCGATCACCGCGATCACTGCCTGTCGCCGGAATCACGGGCAGCCAAAGACTGCTTCACGCCCTGCTGCTCCCGCGCCCACAGCGCTCACCTGATCCTGGACCTGTAAACGAAAAAAGCGGCGGCGCCGGCCAGGAAGGCCAAGCGCCGCCGCCCAGGAGAGATCTTACAGGCCGACCAGGGCTGCCAGTCCGCCGATATCCTTGATCTCGGTGTAGCCGTAGAATGGCGTACCCGGTTCGTGGCCGCGGTTGACGAAAGCCTTGTTCTTGATGCCCATATCGTGCGCCGACATCAGGTCATAGCGCATGCTCGACGAAACATGCAGGAAGTCTTCCGGCTTCGCATCCAGCTGGTCGATCATGTATTCGAATGCCTGCAGACGCGGCTTGTAGGCCTTGGCCTGCTGGGCCGTGTAGACGCGGTGGAACGGCACTTCCAGTTTCTCCACGTTGTGGACGAGCTGGTGGTCCATGGCGTTGGACAGGATGACCAGCGGGATCTTGTCCGCGATCTTGGCCAGGCCGGCCACGGTGTCCGGATGCGGGCCCCAGGTAGGCACGGCATCGTAGATCGCGCTCACGTCGGACTCGCGGAACGGCACTTTCCACTTGTTCGCGGTGCGCAGCAGCGAGTTGTACACCACTTCGTAATAGGGCTTCCAGGCGCCCAGCACTTCATCGAAGCGGAAAGCCGAGAAGTCCTTGCAGAACTGGTCCATGTCCTCTGCACGAATACGGTCGGCAAAGAGCTGACGCGCGGCAGGCGCCATCTGGAAGTAGATCAAGGTGCCGTAACAGTCAAAGCTGATGTATTTCGGCCTGAAGACGATGCTCATGGAAGCCCTTTCATTGGTTGATCGAAGTATGAACATCATACCCAGCGCAGGCCAGACGATGGTGCCGCATTGGCCCGCGCAACGCACAGAATGCGGCGTTTGCGCCCAAGTGCGCAGCATATTTTGCTGCTCCTCCGGCCCTATACTGACGAGCAAACCAGAGGCGTAACCCAAGTGTCAGGCACGATGTGCCTGACACTAGCTTCACGCCGTGGGTTCTTACAATTCTACCGCCGGAGCAAGCGAAAATGACCGTACTCTTAAAGACCGACGCCGACCGCGCCGCGCGCTGGGCAGCCTATTTTGCCGAGCACGCGCCGGACATCGATTTCCGCACCTGGCCCGACGCCGGCGATATGGCAGACGTCCGCTATTTCATCGGCTGGCAGGCCGACCGCGAGCTGCTGGCGTCCATGCCTCAGCTGGAAGTCTTCTTTGCCTCGGGCGCCGGCGTCGATCATCTGGACTTCAGCGCAATTCCGGCCCACGTACCGGTCGTGCGCATGGTCGAACCGGGGATCGTGGAAAGCATGGTCGAATATGCGGTGATGAGCGTACTGGCGCTGCATCGTGACCTGCTGCATTACGCCCGTGCCGAGCCGGGCGCGTGGCAGGCCCGCCCCGTGCGGCCGGCCGGCACGCGCACCGTCGGCGTAATGGGCCTGGGCGTGCTGGGACAGGCGGTCCTGAAGCGCCTATCGTCATTTGGCTTCCGGCGCCGCGCATGGAACCGTTCCGCGCGCGAACTGGCAGGCGTAGATTGCTTTGCAGGCGACGCCGGGTTGGCGCCGTTTGCGGCCGGCTGCGACATTCTCGTCTGCCTGCTTCCACTGACGGACGAAACGCGTGGCATCCTTGGCCGCGAGCTGTTCGCAGCCCTGCCGCCTGGAGCAGCTCTGCTGAACGTCGGCCGCGGCGGGCACCTGGACCAGGATGCGCTAGTCGACTCTCTGCACAGCGGACAACTGAGCGCCGCCATCCTCGACGTAACCGAGCCTGAGCCCCTGCCTCCGGATCACGCCCTCTGGCATTCGCCGCGCGTGCTCATCACCCCGCACATCGCAGCCATGACGCAACCCGAGACGGCCGCCCCCGTCCTGCTGGCCAACCTCCGCCGCCACCTGGCCGGCCAGCCGCTCCACGACATCGTCGACCGCCACCGCGGCTACTAGAGGTCAGATCTGACCGCATCGTCACGCCACACCCGCATCGCGTCCGTATAGGGAGGGGTAGTTGATTTTTCGGTTTTTACTAAAAAGCGATATCCCTTACTACTCCGCGCTAGTCGTCACTATTTCGTCGGAGCTCGCGCTATTCGGGGAACTAATTCGAGCTGGCCCGTTCTAACAAACACAGTCCACAAGCAATGCTGGTCGGATTCTTTAACACTGGAGCCCTTCATTTGCGAGGCGATCCGTAACTATCTGCGGCCGGCGCCAGCAGCGCAGGCGCAGGCGGCAGTCGCAATGCGTGGAAGGCCGTCTGGCTCTGCTTTCCCGCAGTGAGGAATGGCTGCTTGCCGATGTCTGCCGTTCCGCGCGGAATGCGGCGATAGCGCGTTTGATTGGAGACAATGCCCGGACCGTGCGCCCGTCGAAGGAGCGGCGGCGCGAGCGGCGCGTTGCGGAGCGTCGCACAAGCCACGGCACGGATAGCTCAAAACGCACCCGTGACTTGCGTCACCGCGCCGCGCGCGACAGCGACTTATATTCAGCCGGTTCACGCCAAAGCGCATTAGGAGCGCCGGTCGCTATGAAAATGGGCGCCCCAAGCGCCTCGCGACGAACGGCCTTCCCGGAGTGAAGCACCAATAAAAAGGCGGGCTGGGCCCGCCAAAAACACACTCTGCTGTGACTTACTTGACGTCGAACGTGGCGCTGACCTTGGTTTTCTTGTCGGCCAGGGTGAGCACGGTCATGACCTTGCTGCCTTTCGCTACGCCCGCGGCCTTGCCGGACAGTTTGTTGTCGCCGGCCGGCGCCAGTGCGAATTCCTTCTTCGCGGCGCCGTTGACGACGGTGAACTTGCCGCTCATGCCGGCGCTGGGCATGTCGTCGCCATCGTCCTGCACGTAGAGGTCGACGCCATCGCCGCGCACGACCAGTTCCAGCCAGGTTTCGCCGACGGCCTGTACGATCCCGCCGTGGTTGGGCTGCGGCGAACCGTGGGCGCGGGCCAGGTTGCCGGTCAGTGCGGCGGTGATGGCGGCGCCGCTCAGCAGCAGCGCTGTCAGAATTCGTTTCATCTCAGAGTCTCCTGTTTATTCGGGTGCGTGGGGCAGGACAAAGGACAGCGAAGCCAGGTGCTCCACTCGGTTGTACTTCTTCGGCTGGTCCGGTTCGGACTCGTAGATCGCCACGATCACGTTCAGGCCCTGGTTACGCACCTTCAGCGTCACATTGCCATCCTTGTCGCTCAGCACCGGCGCACCATCCGGATCGTTGACCCAGTCGTGCAGCACCTTGGCGCCGGCAATCGGCTTGCCCTTGTACAGCACGCGCAGCTTGATCGGCTCGCCCAGCATTGCCGGCAGCTTCGCTTCGACGGGCACCACCTGCAGCACCTGGTCCGGCAGCGGCGCCAGTGGCGCCGACAGCGGCGCGCGCAGGTGCACGGCGTACTTCCACGTGCGCTCGCTCACCACGGCCGTCGGCACTTCATCCTTGCCCTTCTTGTGCCACTTCCCGTCCGGCGTCTTGCTCCAGGTGCCATTGTCCAGCACCGCGGCGACAACTGCCGGCTGGTTTTCCAGATTGACCAGCACCAAGCGGCCATCCGGTTCCAGCTTGGTCGGCACAGCCTTTCCGCTGGCGTCGTAGCCGGCCATGCTGGTCACCTGCGGCAGGCGCTTCAGCGAATCCAGGTCGTCTGCGCCGACACCGTACAGGAAGGCCAGCTGGGTGGCGCGTTGCGCGAACCAGATGCCGTGGGCCTGCACACTACCTGCCGCGAGGCCGGCGGCCACCAGGGCGGCAATCGCTATCTTTCTCATCTTGGATCCTTTCAGAACTTGTAGTTCAGGTTGAGGGTGATGGTGCGGTCCTGGCCTGGTGCGACCCAGACCTGTTGGTAAGAGCTGGCGTAGTACTGCTTGTTGAACAGGTTATCCACGTTCAGCGCAAGACGCAGGTTCTTGGTCGGCGACCACGAGGAAATGAACTTGAACGTGGTGTAGGCCGGCAGCTTGAAGTTGCTGGTGAAGGCCACGTCGCCGAAGCGTTCGCCGACGTAGGTCACGCCGCCGCCCAGGGTTGCCGCCTGGCCGTTGACGGTGAACGCCTTGGTCAGCACGATACTGCCGCTCTGGCGCGGCACGTTCGGGAAGCGGCTGCCGGTAATGATGGTCACGTCGCCCTTGGTGACTTTCGCATCGGTGTACGCATAGGCCAGCGCCAGGCGCAGGTCCTTGTAGATTTCGCCGGACACGTCCAACTCCACGCCCTTGCTGGCAACTTCGCCTGCCGGAATCGAGTAGTCGGTGTTGACCGGGTTCGTGGTCAGCACGTTTTCCTTGGTGATGCGGTACACGGCCAGGGTGCCTGTCAGCTTGCCGTCCTCCGTTTCCAGCTTCACGCCCGCTTCATAGGATTTGCTGTTTTCAGCCGGGAAGCCCTTGTTGTCGATGCTGATGCCGCTGTTCGGGCGGAAGCCCTTGGACGCCGTGGCGTACAGCGAAATCGTGGGAATCGGCTGGTAGACCAGACCGCCGCGCGGGCTTGTCGCACTCAGCGACTGATCGTTGATGGCATTGGTGCGGAAGTTCTGCACGGTCTGGTCGTATTTGTCGTAGCGCACACCGAGCAGCATTTTCCACTGGTCCGTCAGGTCGATCTGGTCCTGGGCATAGAAGGCGTGGGACTTCTGGTTCTCCTTGGTGTCGATGGAGATCAGCAGCGGGTCGGCCTTGCCGCCATAAACCGGGTTGTAGATATCGATCGCGTAAGGATTGGTGGCGTTCGGGTTGCGGCGGGTCTGGATGCGGCGGTCCTCGAAGCGGTAGAAGTCCGCGCCGAACAGCACATTGTGCTTCAGCGAGCCCGTTTCGAATTTGCCCAGCACTTCGAAACGGCCCGACTTGTCGGTCGCCTCGAAATCGCGGTAGCGGCGCTGGCGGCGCAGCGTGCGGCCATCGGCCAGCAGGTTGTTGGCCTCGGTGGAGAAGCCGATCAGCGAGCTGTCGCGGTAGGAAACGCCGGTCTGCAGCTTCCACTTCTCATTGAATTCGTGTTCGACGAAGATCTGGTGGCCCAGCGACTTCACTTCAATCGGACCATCATTTGGCTCGCCAAGGAAGCGCGAATTGGGGACCAGGCCAAGCACGCCGTTGACTGCCACCACGCCGCGGTCGAATGGCACGCGCTGCACGCTACGTTCGAGCTCATAGGACACCTTGGTGCTGTCGCCGATCAGCCAGATGAAGGATGGCGAGATGAAGCTGCGACGGGTCTCGATCGTGTCGCGGAAGCTGTCGCCCTTCTCGAAGGCGCCGTTCAGGCGGTAGGCAATGTCGTCGGTGATGCCGCCGGTGAGGTCAACAGCTGTGCGGTAGGTGTGGAAGCTGCCCACGGACAGGTCGATCGCGTAAGCCGGTTCGAAGCGCGGCTTCTTCGTCGTGATGTTGACCGTGCCACCCGGCTCGCCGCGGCCGTACAAAGCGGAGGACGGGCCTTTCAGCACTTCCACGCTGGCGGTGCTGGCCGAGTCGCGCAGGCCGTTGTAGCCGCGGCTGGAGCTGAAGCCGTTCACCAGGTAGTCGGAACCGAAGTTCGGATCGCCGGTGAAGCCACGCATCGAGTAGCTGTCCCACAGGCCGCCAAGGTTGGACTGGCGCGTGATGCCGCTGGAAAGATCCAGCGCACTCGCCAGGCTGGTTACGCCTGCATCCTTCAGCAGGTCTGCGGTCAGCACGCGCACGCTTTGCGGCAGGTCTTTCAGCAGCGTGTCGGTCTTGGTTGCACCTGTGGCGGAGAGCGCGCGGTAATTCTGGCGCGCGCCCTTCACGATGACTTTCTTGGTATCCGGGCTGTCCGCGGCGGCAGAAGCTTGGGCAGGATCTGCCGCAGCCGGTGCAGCTGCCGCCGGCGCATCCGCACTGGCAGGAGCTTCAGCCGCTACGGCGACTATGACGGGTGCCGGCGCTGCAGCTTCCGGCTCTTCTCGGCTTCGACCTTTGGCTCGGCAGCCATGGCTGCTAGCGGATAGGTCGCGGCCAGGAAAAGGGCCAGGGTGCGATGACGGGTGGGATGCATGACAAAACTCCTCTTGTAGTAAGTTGGATGTGTATTGCTGCGTCTTATGTAAGGATTACATCACGCGGGTCTTGCCATTTATCCTGTAATTGACCTGTCACAAAACAGCTTTATGTGCTTTTTGGCGCTTCCGACAGCACGGCTTGCTGACCTGGGCAAGCTTGCACAGTGAAAGGGCTCACTGTGCCATTTTGCACACTTCTGGTGCGAATTTTGCCACTCAAATATCGATTAAAACGCTCTTGAAACGCAAATTTGCCTCGTAAGACTGCTTGCCGAGGTCCTTTCCAATGCCCGAACGCTTGTATCCCCCGGTCGGAATCACGTAATCGTCGCTGCGACCGTAGCGATTTACCCACACTGTGCCGGCTTCGATGCCGCGCGCGCAGCGCAAGGCGCGGCTGATGTCCGCCGTATGGATGCCGGCCGCCAGTCCATATGATGGATGGTCACCCAGTGACAGCGCTTCTTCATCGTCATCGAAGACTTGCACGGTCAGCACGGGGCCGAAGATTTCGTCGCGCACCACTTCCATCGAAGAGTTCACGCCGGTCAGGATCGTCGGCTGATAATAGGCGCCCTCGCCCACCGGCTGGCCGATCCTGCCGCCCACAGCCAGCTGCGCGCCTTCTTCCAGGCCGCGCTGCACCATGCTGTCGATGCGCTGCGCGTCTTTCGGCGTGATGATCGGGGACAGCGTGGTATCGGCGCTCCACGTCGGACCTGGATGAAGCTGGGCGAAGGCGGACGAGATACCTTCTATCAGTTGCTCGGCCACGCCACGTTGCACGATCAGGCGTGAGCCTGCCACGCAGACCTGGCCCGCGTTGCCTGCAATGGCGCCGGCCACCATGCGCGCCACCTTGTCCAGGTCCGGCGCGTCGGCGAAGACGATTTGCGGGCTTTTGCCGCCCAGTTCCAGCGTGACGGGCTTGGTGCCGGTCTGCGCGCAAGCCTGCATGATGGCTGCGCCGGTGCGGGTGGAACCAGTGAAGGTGACTTTGGATACCAGTGGATGGCGCACAAGCGCATCGCCCGTCGTATGGCCCAGGCCCTGGACAATATTGAAGATACCTGGCGGCATGCCGGCTTCCACGGCCAGTTCGGCCAGGCGCAGCACGGAGAATGGCGTCAGCTCGGACGGCTTCAGCACAACAGCATTACCTGCCGCCAGCGCCGGCGCCACCTTCCAGGAAGCCATCACCAGCGGGAAGTTCCAGGGCGCGATGGCGCCGATCACGCCATAGGGCTCGGCAATCGTCATGCCCAGCGACTCGCGGCGGGTCGCTGCCACGTCGCCGCCGATCTTGTCGGCGAATTCGGCAAAGAAGCGGATGCCTTCGGCGGTAAATGGCACGTCCCAGGCGATGGCGTTGGCGATGGGGCGGGTGGAGCCGATCGCTTCCAGCTTCGCCAGGTACTGCACATCAGCCTCGATCAGCTCAGCCCAGCGGCGCATCACGCGGGCCCGCTCGCGCGGCGCGCGTGTGGCCCAGTTAGTTGTTTTATAGGCCTGCCAGGCATTTTGCACGGCCTGATCCACCACGTCGGCCTCAGCCACCGGCAAGGCGGCGTATGGCTGGTTGTCGGACGGGCGGCGCACATCGAGGGTGTTCGCGGTACCTGCAACATGGCGGCCGCCAATGAAATGGGCGCTATTAATGGTCAACTGGTTCGGGTCAAAGCTTGGCATCACGATATCCTTGGAAATGAATGGTGCATTCAAAGATGCTAAGCCCGAACGCCTGGCATTTAATGCTGCCGACGGACCGCGTGGAGGCGCAAGCTTGTGAAGTTGGTGGGTATTTCGCTATAAGGCGGACCACAGCATACTTTGCTGCGTACAGAGGGAAAAACCGTTCATTCTGTTTCACGGATCAGGCAATATGGAATAAAGCGCACAAGCGAACATGATGTAATGACTAGGCACTTAACCCACACAGGAATATGCATGAAGCTTGAATCGTACTGGCTCGACACTGCGCCGCCCTTCAAGGCGGCAGCCCAGGGAGCCGTGCCCTCACGTGCAGACGTGGTGGTGGTCGGTGGCGGTTTCACCGGCCTTTCGGCAGCCCTTGCGCTGGCCCAGCGCGGCGCAACAGTTGTGCTGCTGGAAGCGGGCCGCATCGCGGGCGAAGCGTCCGGCCGCAACGGCGGGCAATGCAATACGGGGTTGGCCCATGATTATGCGGACCTTTCTTCCCGCCTCGGCGAAGACCGCGCCCGCGCTTATTACGACGCCTATAACGATGCCGTACGCACGGTGGACACCATCGTGGCCCGCGAAGCCATCGATTGCGACTTCCGCCGCTGCGGCAAGCTGAAACTGGCGGCCAAGCCCGAACACTACGACAAGCTAGCGCGTGCCTGGGAATACCTGCGCAAGGTCGAGAGCGATGTGAAGCTGGTGCCGCGCGAGTCGCTGGCATCCGAAATCGGTTCCGACCAGTATTACGGCGGCCTGCTGCAGCCGCAGGGCGCCCAGATGCATATGGGTAAATTCGGCGTGGGCCTGGCGGAAGCGGCGTCGCGCGCCGGCGCCCTGCTGTTCCAGGACGCCGCCGTGCAGGACATCGAGCGCATCAGCGGCGGCTTCCGTGTGAAGTCCGCCCGTGGCGAGATCACCGCCGGCCAGGTCTTCCTCGCCACCGGCAATTCCAGCCTGGGCCCCTTCGGCCATTTCCGCCGCCGCCTCGTTTCCGTCGGCAGCTTCATCATCGCCACGGAGCCGCTGTCGCGCGAGGTGCTGGACCGCATCACGCCGTCGCGCCGCAACTATGTGACGACCAAGAATATCGGCAACTACTTCCGCATCACGCCGGACGACCGCCTGCTGTTCGGCGGCCGCGCGCGTTTCGCGCTGTCCGATCCCAAGTCGGACGCCAAGAGCGGCAAGATCCTGCAGCAGACCATGGCCCACGTATTCCCTGAACTGGCCAACACGCGCATCGACTATTGCTGGGGAGGCCTGGTGGACATGACCGCCGACCGCCTGCCGCGCGCCGGCCAGCATGAAGGCATGTTCTATTCGCTGGGCTACAGCGGCCACGGTGTGCAAATGTCCGTCCACATGGGCCAGAAGATGGCGGACGTGATGGCTGGCCGCGCCGAGAGCAATCCCTGGCGCGACCTGGACTGGCCGGCGATTCCCGGCTATCACGGCAAGGCGTGGTTCCTGCCGTTCGTGGGCGCGTATTACCGCCTGCAGGACATCCTGCACTAAGGACCGACCATGAACAAGACCATGGCAAAACTCCTGTTGAACCGCGTGGCGATGGCCGTGCTGACGCTGTTCATCGTCTCGATCGTCGTTTTCGCGATCACCAACCTGCTGCCGGGCGACGCGGCCGAGGAATCGCTGGGCCAGGCGGCCACGCCGGAAACGGTGGCGGCGCTGCGCGCCCAGTTCGGCCTCGACCAGCCGGCGCCCGTGCGCTATGTGCGCTGGCTGGCCCATATCGTGCGCGGCGACGCCGGCACTTCCCTCGTCAGCGGCCAGGCGATCACGGAAATGATCGGCAAGCGCCTGCCCAATTCGCTGGTGCTGGCAGGAGCCACGGCCGTTGTCTCGGTGCCGCTGGCGCTCTCCCTGGGCATCCTGTCCGCCATGTTCCGCGGCTCGAAGTTCGACCGCGGCATGAATATGCTGGCGGTGTCCCTGGTGTCGGTGCCGGAATTCCTGATCGCCACGCTGGCCGTGCTGCTGTTTGCCGTGAAACTGCGCTGGCTGTCGGCGCTGTCGCACACGGCCGATATACAGACACTGAGCCAGTTCCTGCGCGCCTACGCCATGCCCGTGTTCACCCTGTGCTGCGTGATCGTGGCCCAGATGGCCCGCATGACGCGCGCCGCCGTGATCGACCAGCTGCGCTCCCCCTACGTGGAAATGGCGCGGTTGAAAGGCGCAAAGCCGGTGCGCATCGTACTGACCCATGCGCTGCCAAACGCCGTCGGCCCCATCGCCAATGCGGTCGCGCTCAGCCTGTCCTACCTGCTGGGCGGCGTGCTGATCGTGGAAAGCATCTTCAACTATCCCGGCATCGCCTCCCTGATGATCGATGCAGTCACCACCCGTGACATCCCGGTAGTGCAAGCCTGCTCCCTGATCTTCTGCGGCGCCTACCTGCTGCTGGTGATGCTCGCCGACATCGCCGCCATCGCATCCAACCCGAGGTTACGCAACCCATGAACATGCCCGCTACCCTGCGCTTGCGCCGCCCAATGTTTCCCATCACGCCGCTGGCCCTGCTCGGCGCGCTGATTGTCGGCTTCTGGGTGCTCGTTACCCTGGCCGGCCCGTCGATCGCGCCGCACGATCCGGGCGCCATCGTCGATGCCGACGTCTTTGGCAGCATCAGCGCCGCCTTCCCGCTCGGCACCGACTACCTGGGCCGCGACATGCTGAGCCGCGTCCTGGTCGGCGCGCGCTACACGGTGGCGCTGGCCCTGGCCGCCGCCATGCTGGCCAGCACCACTGGCACCCTGCTCGGCCTTTTTGCTGCCGTTTCCGGCGGCTGGATCGATGCGACGCTGAGCCGGGCGCTGGACGCCCTGATTTCCATCCCCAGCAAGATGTTCGCACTGATGATGGTCGCGTCCTTCGGTTCTTCGGTGCCGCTGCTGGTGATGACGGCTGCCCTGAGCTTCATGCCCGGCGCCTACCGCATTTCGCGTTCGCTGGCCGTCAACGTGCAGGCACTGGACTTCGTTCAGGCCGCCCGTTCGCGCGGCGAAGGCCTGGTCTACATTGCCTGCGTCGAAGTGCTGCCGAACATCATCCGGCCCGTGCTGGCGGACTTCGGCCTGCGCTTCGTGTTCACCGTGCTGCTGCTGAGCGGCCTGTCCTTCCTCAGCCTGGGCGTGCAGCCGCCGGACGCGGACTGGGGCTCGCTGGTGCGCGAGAACATTGGCGGCCTGTCCGAAGGCGCACCCGCCGTGCTGATGCCGGCGCTGGCCATCGCCACGCTGACCATCGGCGTGAACCTGCTGATCGATAACCTGCGCGGCCGCCGCGGAAAGGGCATGTAATGGCACCATTGGTACAAGTTAGCGGCTTGCGCGTCTGTGCACGCAACGATGAAGACGTGGATGTCCCCATCGTCAAGGGCGTGGATTTCAGCATCTTGCCGGGCGAGGTCCTGGCCCTGATCGGCGAATCCGGCTCCGGCAAGACCACGATCGCCTTGTCGCTGATGGGTTATGCGCGCCAGGGTTGCCGCATTGTCGGCGGCAAGGTGCAGGTGGCGGGCCAGGATGTGCTGTCGCTGGACGAAAAGGGGCTGGCTGCGCTGCGCGGCCGCACCGTGTCCTACATCGCGCAAAGCGCCTCCTCCGCCTTCAATCCTTCGCGCACGCTGATGGACCAGGTGGTGGAAGGCGCCGCCATCCACAAGACCATGCCGCGCGCCCAGGCGGAAGCCAAGGCGGTTGGCCTGTTCCGCGCCCTGGCCCTGCCCGATCCCGAAAACATCGGCAAACGCTATCCGCACCAGGTCTCCGGCGGCCAGTTGCAGCGCGTGATGGCGGCCATGGCCTTCATCACCGATCCTGAACTGGTCATCCTCGACGAGCCGACCACCGCGCTGGACGTGACCACGCAGATCGAAGTGCTGCGCGCCTTCAAGGACGTGGTGCGCCAACTGGGCATCAGCGCCGTCTATGTATCGCACGA
The DNA here is from genome assembly GCF_044055365.1 of Pseudoduganella sp. UC29_106. NCBI lineage: Bacteria > Pseudomonadati > Pseudomonadota > Betaproteobacteria > Burkholderiales > Oxalobacteraceae > Pseudoduganella > Pseudoduganella sp. UC29_106. Next base: position 3,362,796 of record NZ_CP171977.1, read on the forward strand.
CCTGGCGGTGGTGGCGCAGATGGCGGACCGCATCGCCGTGCTGCGCGATGGCGAGGTGCGCGAGAACGGCGTGACGCCGCAAGTACTGCACGCGCCTGCCCATCCCTACACCCAAAGCCTGCTGGCCGCGGCTGCGCCGGCCACACGCGACCTGGGAGAAGGCCCAGCCGGCGCAAGCCGCCGCGCCGCACCGCTGCTGGAAGTGCGCGGCCTGGTGGCCGGCTATGGCGCCGTCGGCAAGGATGGCCTGCCGGCCAAGCGCATCCTGAACGGCATCGACCTGACCATCGAGCGCGGCGCCACGCTTGGCGTGATCGGCGAATCGGGCTGCGGCAAGACCACGCTGGCCCGCGTGGTGGCGGGCATGGTGCCCAGCGCGCGCGGCGAAGTGCTGTTGGATGGCAAAGCGCTGCCGTCCTGCGAGCATGGACGCACCCGCGAGCAGCACCAGCGCGTGCAGTTCGTCTTCCAGAACGCCGACACGGCCCTCAATCCGGCACACACGATTGGCGCCATCCTGGCCCGCCCGCTGGCCTTCTACCACGGCCTGAATGGCGCGGCGCGCCGCAAGCGCGTCCAGGAGCTGCTCGACCTCGTCAAGCTGCCGGCCGCCGTGGCGAACCGCCTGCCGGGAGAACTCTCGGGCGGCCAGAAGCAACGTATCAACCTGGCCCGCGCACTGGCGGCGGAGCCGGAGCTGATCCTGTGCGACGAGATCACGTCCGCGCTCGATACGGTGGTGGCATCGGCCATCCTCGACCTGCTGGCTGAACTGCGGCGCGAATTGAAAGTGTCGTATATGTTCATCAGCCACGACATCAACACCGTGCGCGCCATCTGCGACGAAATCGTGGTGCTCTATGCGGGCAACAAGGTGGAAGCGCGGCCGCGCGAAGCCGTGTCCACGCCGCCTTTCCATCCGTATGCGCACCTGCTGATCAGCTCCGTGCCACGTCTGCAGCAGGGCTGGCTGGACAGCGCCTGCGCGCGCGGCGCCGACGGATTGCCGGTCCTGAGCCAGCCGCCGGCAGAAGGCGCCGAACTGTGTTCCTTCCTGGGCCGCTGCAGCCAGCGCATCGACGGCGTCTGCAACCGCCTGCCGCCGCCGCGCCAGCCGCTGCCCAACGGCGGCAACATGCTGTGCCACCAATCGACTGCTGCCCTCATCAGCCAGCAGGCATCGTTAAACTGTTTTGAGGAAGTCGCATGAACCAGCGCTTTGTACGGCTGGCGGAAAGGACCGCCAGCCTGTCCACTTCACGATCGATGGCCAGCCGGCGTCCGCACTGCAGGGAGACACCCTGCTGGTCGCCATGCTGGGCGCCACGCGCAGCCTGCGCAGTTCCGAATTCGGCGACGGCCGCCGCGCGGGCTTCTGCCTGATGGGCGCCTGCCAGGATTGCTGGGTGTGGACGGCGGACGGCGAGCGTCTGCGGGCCTGCTCGTCCGAAGTGAAGGAAGGCATGGCATTGGTAACGCGCGATACGGAGGCGGCATGGCTGAACCAGGCGTAATCATCATCGGCGCCGGCCCCGCGGGCGTGCGCGCCGCCGAAGAACTGGTGGCTGCGGCCTGCGCCCGACGCTGATTGAGGAAGGACGGCGCGACGGCGGCCAGATCTACCGCCGCCAGCCGGAGCACTTCAAGCGCGAATACGCCACCCTGTACGGCAGCGAAGCGGAGCGCGCCGCCAGCCTGCACCGCGGTTTCGACGCGCTGCGCAGCCGCATCGACTACCGGCCCGAAACGCTGGCCTGGAATATCTCCGAAGGCCATGTACACATCGTCAGCGAACAACGCAGCAGCAAGCTGCCGTACAGCGCGCTCATCGTGTGCTCCGGCGCCACGGACCGCCTGATGCCGGTGCCGGGCTGGGAGCTTTCCGGCGCCTACAGCCTGGGCGCGGCGCAGATCGCGCTGAAGTCGCAGGCTTGCGCCGTCGGCTCGCGCGTCGTATTCATGGGCAGCGGCCCGCTGCTCTACCTGGTGGCCTATCAATATATGAAAGCCGGCGCCGGCGTGGCCGCGGTGCTGGACACTTCGAGCTTCTGGAACCGCGTGACGGCCTTGCCGAAGCTGCTGGCCCGTCCGGCCGTGCTGAAGCTGGGCATGAGTTATGTGTCGGCGCTGAAGCGCGCGGGCGTGCCGGTGCTGGTTGGCGTCGAGCCGGTCGAGATCCGCGGCGACCGCGAAGACGGCGTGCGCAGCATCGCCTTCCGCGCGGGCTCCGGCCCGCTGCAGGAAATCGCCTGCGACGCGGTGGCCATGGGCTATCACCTGCGCCCGGAAACCCAGCTGGCCGACCTGGCGCGCTGCGCCTTCCGCTTCGATGCAACTGCGCGCCAGTGGTTCCCGGAAGTGACGATGGATGGCCGCAGCTCGGTGCCCAATGTCTATCTGGCGGGTGACGGCGCGCGCATCCTCGGTGCCGAGGGAGCGGAAAATGCCGGCAGGCTGGCCGCGCTTTCGCTGCTGAAGGACATGGGCCGCAGCGTGGACGGCAACCGCGTGCACACCCTGCTCGCCGCGCAGGAAAAGATGGAGCGCTTCCGCCAGGGCCTGGTCGAAGCCTTCCCCTGGCCCGCCGAACAGGCGGGCAAGCTGGCCGACGACACCATTGTCTGCCGTTGCGAATGCATCACGGCGGGCGAATTGCGCCGCGTGGTGAAGGAGATGGGCGCGCAGGAAGCCAACCGCGCCAAGGCCTTCAGCCGCGTAGGCATGGGCCGCTGCCAGGGACGCTACTGCGGCCAGGCCGGCGCCGAAGTCATCGCCCATGCCTGCGGCGTTCCGCTGGAACAGGTTGGCCGACTGCGCGGACAGGGGCCCGTCAAACCACTTTCCATCCACACCATCGAGGAGCAGGCATGAGCGCCACACCGCAAGCCGACGTTCTCATTATCGGCGGCGGCATCATGGGCGCCTCCACCGCATTCTTCCTGCGCAAGCGCGGCGTTTCCGTAACACTGCTGGAGCGCGGCCTGGTCGGCCAGCAGGCCAGCGGCGTCAATTTCGGCAATGTGCGGCGCCAGGGCCGCTTCCTGCCGCAGCTGCCGCTGTCCAACCGCGCCAACGAGATCTGGTACAAGCTGAATGAGTTGCTGGGCGAGGATGCCGAATTCCTGCCGTCCGGCCACCTGCGCTGCGCTTATGACTCGGAGCGCGAGGCCATCCTCGAAAAATATGCAGGCGACTGCCGCGACTACGGGCTGGACCTGCAAATGATCGGCAAGGCCGAAATCCGCAAGCGTTATCCCTGGCTGGGTCCTGAAGTCATCGCCGGCTCCCTGTCCCCGCTGGACGGCCACGCCAATCCGCGCCTCGCCGCCCCGGCTTTCGGCCGTGCGGCCGCGCGCCTCGGCGCCCGCATCATCGAAAACTGCGAAGTGCTGACGCTGGAGCGTGAAGGCAGCGAATTCCGCGCCATCTGCGCCGACGGCCGCGAATTCCGCGCCCCGACCATGCTGGTGGCCAGCGGCGCCTGGGGCGACCGCATGAGCGCCCAGATGGGCGAGCCGGTGACGATGGCCGTGCGCGGCCCGCAGATGGCCGTCACCGAGCCGGTGCCGTACAAGCTCGGTCCCGCCATCGGCGTGGCCGTCAAGACGCCTGAGGAATCACTTTATTTTCGTCAGGTCAAACGGGGCAGATCGTGTTCGGCGGCTGCGGCCGCGGCCCGGCCAGCGCCGAAACGCGCCGCGCCTACGTGCTGCCCGAGATCACTTTGGGCCAGTTCCGCCAGATGGCACGCCTGGCTCCCCCCATCGCAAAGCTGAACATTATTCGGGTGTGGAGCGGCATCGAAGGCTATATGCCGGACGATTTACCGGTAATGGGCCCCAGCGCCAAGGTTCCGGGATTACACTATGCATTCGGGTTCAGCGGCCACGGCTTCCAGATTGGCCCTGGCGTGGGGGATGTGATGGCGGAATTGATTGCCACCGGAGCAACTTCCACACCGATCGAGCCCTTTAGCAGTACGTCGCTTTAACAGCTGAACAACAAATAAATATTCTTTTCCAATAATTCCAGACGGCTGTGCTAGTATGCGGCAGCGCCTTGCGTAGACAGGGCTATTATCCGTAGAAAAGTGAATATTGGAGAAGGAACAGTGAGTATATTCAGAACCAAAAACCTGGACGACATGGTGGCAGCCGCGCGCGCTCCAGGTGGATTGCGCAAGGTGCTCGGCCCATTTGACCTCGTGCTGATGGGCATTGGCGCCATCGTCGGTACGGGTATCTTCGTGCTGACCGGCACCGGCGCGCTGACGGCCGGTCCCGCACTCACTATTTCCTTCGTCGTGGCGGCCATTGCCTGCGCCTTCGCCGCCCTGTGCTACGCCGAATTCGCCTCCACCGTGCCGGTGGCCGGCTCCATCTATACTTATAGTTACGCGACGCTGGGCGAACTGGTGGCCTGGATGATCGGCTGGGACCTGATGCTGGAATATGGCCTGGCCACTTCCGCCGTTTTCCGTTGCCTGGTCGGGCTACTTCCAGTCCCTGATCGGGGGCATCGGCCTGCACCTGCCGACCGTGCTGTCGGCCGCGCCGGGCGCGGTCCCGGGCACCACCACCCTGTTCAACCTGCCGGCCTTCCTGATCATGATCGTGCTGACCGCCCTGCTGGGCTGGGGTGTGCGCGAATCGGCCCGTATGAACAACATCATGGTGGCGATCAAGATCGGCGTCGTCCTGCTGTTCATCGTTGTGGGCGCCCGTCACGTGCAGCCGGTTAAACTGGCATCCGTTCGCTCCGTTCGGCCACACCGGCATCCTGAGCGCCGCCGCCCTGGTGTTCTTCGCCTTCATCGGCTTCGACGCCGTCACCTCGGCTGCTGAGGAAGTGAAGCGTCCGGAGCGCGACCTGCCGATCGGCATCATCGGTTCCCTGACCGTCTGCACCATCCTGTACGTGATCGTGGCAGCCATCATGACCGGCATCGTGCCTTACAAGGAATTCCTGGGCATCGACCACCCCGTGTCGCTGGCGCTGCAATATGCCGGCGAAAACTGGTTCGCCGGCTTCGTATCCCTGGGCGCCATCCTGGGCATGACCACCGTGATCCTGGTGATGGCCTTCGGCCAGACCCGCATCATTTTCGCCATGTCGCGCGACGGCCTGCTGCCGAAGAAGCTGTCCACCGTGCATCCGAAATACGGCACCCCGTTCTTCGCCACCTGGCTGGTGGGCGTGATCTTCGGCCTGATCGCCGCGCTGGTGCCGCTGAACGTGCTGGCTGAACTGGTGAACATGGGCACCCTGGCCGCATTCAGCCTGGTTTCCATCGCCGTTGTCATCATGCGCAAAAAGCGTCCGGACCTGCACCGCGCCTTCCGTTGCCCGGGCGTTCCATACATTCCGGCACTGGCCGTCATCTTCTGCGTGGTCCTGATGTCCTACCTGGCCGCCACCACCTGGATCGCCTTCATGGTGTGGCTGGCAATCGGCCTGGTTGTCTACTTTGGCTACGCACGGCATCGATCAGCATTGAACACCGCTGCACAAGCAGCGTAAGCTAAGAGGCGGGAGACAATGTCTTCCGCCTTTTTTACTTTTGGGAGGAGTAAAGCATGAAGATGTTCTCCGCAGCAGCCCTGTTGTTCGTAGCCGCCGCATGCCATGCGGCCGACGTTCCCACCACCGGCCGCCCCGCCGCAGACACAGAGCGGGATGCCAACCGCAAGCCGGCCGAAATGCTGGACTTCGCAGGCGTGAAGCCCGGCCAGACCGTAATCGACTACTTCCCCGGCGGCGGCTACTTTACCCGCATCTTCGCCAATGCAGTCGGCCCTTCCGGCCAGGTATGGGCGGTGACGCCGCAAGTAGTGCTGGACCGCTTCGCAGACCGTCCCCGCCCCAAGCCGGTATCCAGCGAATCGGGCCGCTCCAACGTCCATGAAGCCATCGGCGCCGCCTCCATGAACGTGCCGGTGAAGGCCGACCTGGTATGGACCTCTCAGAACTACCACGACATCCGCATTTGGGGCGGCGAAAAAGGCACCGCGGAACTGAACAAGGCTGCCTTCGACGCGCTGAAGCCCGGCGGTCTTTACGTGGTGCTCGACCACGCCGCCTCGCCTGGCGTGACGGAAGACCTGATGAAGCGCCAGCACCGCATCGACGAAGGCCTGGTCAAGAAGGAAGTGGAAGCCGCCGGTTTTGTCTTCGACAGCGAATCCCAGGCCCTGCGCAATCCGGCCGATCCCCACACCGCCAATGTGTTCGACGCTTCGATCCGCGGCAAGACGGACCAGTTCATCCTGCGCTTCAAGAAACCTGCGAAGTAACGTAAAGGCCCAGTTCCTGGATCACGTCGGCCACAGCGCGTTCGCTGTGGGCGATGTTGATGATCACATGGGCCACACCCAGCGCGCGCAGGCGCAGCAGGTAAGACAGCAGCGCGTTGCGGCCGGTGCGCATGCCCAGCGTGATGGGTTCGGGCGGCGCGTCCGCATGTGACGCAATCCATTGCAGCGACTGACGCGAAGTGCCGACGACGATCATCGGCACCGGCGCCTCGGGCGGCACATGAATGTCATAGCCGCTGGTGCGGTCGCGCACGGCCGCGTGGCGCGCCGGGTCCATTGCCTCGCGCAGCACATCCCAATGCCTGCGGTAAGTGCCCGCCGCTTCTTCCACTGTGCGGCCGAACGCCGCGAATTCGGCCGGGCGGTCGCCGCAGCCAAGGCCGAGAATCAGCCGCCCTCCGCTCAGCCGATTCAGTGACAGCGCCGATTTCGCCAGGTGAAGCGGGTCGCGCAGCGGCAGCACGGTAGCCGCGGTACCGATTCAATCCGAGGGTCAGGCCGCGCCCGATCACCCTGTGCCAGACGGGATTATCAACTCCTGGTGGAAAGTCATTCGTCACAAGCCACCCTTTTTAGCGAATATTGCCGCACCTACACTACAGGCATCAAGCAAGCACTGCTAACCAACCTTCAGGAGAATACATCATGAAAACCACTTACATCGCCGCCGCCATCCTTGCCCTGTCCACCTTTGGCGCTGCCAACGCCCAGACATCCAACAACGTCAGCGGCGAACTGTATCAAGTTACTGTGACCGCACCGAAATCGACGCTGACCCGCGAGCAGGTGCGCCAGGAAACCATCAAAGCCCTGCGTGCCGGCCAGATCCACAGCGGCGAGGATTATCAGGGCCAGGCTTATGAAGCCAGCCAGTCCAAGGTTTCGCGTGAAGCAGTTCGGGCCGATGCCCGAGGTGCGGCCCGCGCCCACGTCCAGAACGGCGGCGAGCTGTATCAGTAACCGTCTAGCGCGGCGCGGGCAGCAAGGCCGGCGCCGCCTTGATCACATAGTTGATGAAATCCCGCACGCGCTTGGGCATCTGGGTGCGGTGCGGGTAGTACATATAGACCGACGATGCCGCTGTCGCAAACTGCGGCAGGATCTCCACCAGCTCCCCGCTCGCCAGTTCTTCCTTGATCAGATAAAGGCTTAGCTGGCCAATGCCAATGCCCGCCTTCACTGCATCCAGTTCCGGCAACACGCTGTTGAAATTGCAGACGGACGGCACGTCCTGGTAAGTCAGCTCCCCATCGATATTCAGCTCCCACGGCAGCAGGCGTCCCGTGCTGGGCAGGCGGAAGCCGGTGCACGGATGCGTAAGCAGCTCGGCCAGCGTTTTCGGCTCGCCGTGCCGCTTCAGGTATTCCGGCGCCGCCACGATCGCCAGCGGCAGCGCTGACAAACGGCGGGACACTACATTGCGCGAGGGCTGGCCGCCGATGCGGAAGCCGATATCGATCTTGGACTGGACCAGGTCCGTGTCCAGGTCGTCCAGTACCAGGTCGAACAGGATTTTCGGGTGCTCCAGGCGGTAGCTGCGCACCAGAGGCACCAGCATGCGCGCACCCAGCGATACAGGCGCCGTGATGCGCACGATGCCTTCGCGGCCGTCGCTGCTGGTCCTGACTTCATCCAGCACTTCATCCAGCATCTTCAGCGCGGGGCCGGCAACTTCCAGCAGCCGCGCGCCTTCGTCGGTCAGTTTCAGCGTGCGCGTGGTGCGGTGGAACAGGCGCACGCCCAGGTTAGCCTCCAGCTGCTTCACGGCCTTGCTCAGCGCCTGCACGCTCATGCCCACGTCCATCGCAGCCGCACTGAAACCGCCGGCCCGCGCCACCGTCGCAAACAGCTCCACTGCCCTTGCCTTGTCCATTCCCCCTCCGCGTTATAGCTCAGCCATTGTAAACCGGGTGACCCAGGTGACAGCCCACCATTCCGCGGCGCCAGCCAAGGTGTCTGCCACGACGTGACAGACACCAGCACTTGCAGTGGGTTTCCAGCGTATGATCTGCACTTACCAAGGAGATTCCCGTGCCAATACGACTACTCATCGAAGGCCAGGTCCAAGGCGTCGGCTACCGCTACGCGTTCTCGGATGAAGCCGAAGCGCTCGGCCTCAGGGGCTGGGTGCGGAACCGCAAGGATGGTTCGGTGGAGGCATGCGTGCATGGCCCGGAAGCAGCAATCGAGCGTATCGTGGCGTGGGCGCACAAAGGCCCGGCGGCGGCGCAGGTCCGGAGCGTCACTGTCAACGATTCAGACGAAGCCGCAACCGAGCATTTCGAGATCCGTCCCACAGCTTAGCAACTATAGCCAGCGCCGCACCCGCTCGCAGTATGCAAGATACCTGTCCCCAAAGCGGGCGAGCATTGCCTCTTCTTCGAACCGCACCTGAATCTGCACCAACAGCTCGCTGGCTGCCCACAGCGCAAACGATGGCCAGCTTCCGATGACCAGGAACTGCCCGGTCATGGTCACGCGCACGCCGAGATAGATCGGATGGCGCGAAACGGCGAACGGTCCGCCCGTCACCAGCTCGCCTTTCTCGATCACGCCGAGCGCCCAGCTGCTGCCCATTGCCGCCTGGGAGTAGACGATCCACGCCGGCGCCACGATCATCAGCACGGCGCCAATCCAGCGCAGCGCTTCGCTATGGAGCAGCGGCGGGCCGGCGTTGCCGGTGACCGCGTACCACACCAGGAAGGCCGCGTCGGCCATCGGCACCCAGAAGTAGAACCAGCGGGCGGCAAAGTCGCGCGGCGTATTGCCGCCCCAGAAGGTAAAGGGACTGCGTCCCACGAGCCAGGCGCGCAGGATGACGGTCGCCAGTCCGAAGACGATGGCGTGGGCGAGCGGGAAGTATTGCCAGAACATGATGGTTATCATGGCAGAGCGGCGGACGCGCTTCCACTGAATTCTGTTCAAGATCAACTTGAAGAATGATCGCTTCTGCAACGGACAGCTGCGTGGCATTCTTCCGCCATGTTTCGACACGTCCTCAACACCGTTGCCGCCGCGCTGGCGGCCCTGTTCCTTGCGATGCGCCTGGAGCTGCCAATGCCGCCTATCGCCATGGTCTGCGTATTTATCGTCATGCAGCCTGCGACTGAGCTGGTGCTGGCCAAGAGCCTTTACCGCTTGCTTGGTACGGTGGCCGGCGCGCTTGCTGCCTGTGCACTTGCTGCACTTTCTGCCTCCACCGCCGAATTCCTGGCTGGGCTGGGCGTCTGGGCCGCTTTGCTCACCGCGGCCGCGACGCTCAGCAAACAGCCGCGCGCTTACAGCATCGTGCTGACGGGGTATACGCCTATCCTGATCGGCGTTCCGGCGATTGCCCACGCGAGCCATGTCGGGCCGGACGCGCTGGCACGGCTGGCGGAAGTGGGCATCGGCATCGCCTGCGCCACCACAGCCATGCTGCTAAACGGCCCGCGCCGCCCGCAAAACCCACGGCGGAAAACAGGTGTCTGCCACGATGTGGCAGACACCAGCTTCACGCCTTGGGTTCTAAGAGCGCGTGACGGCTCGCTGGCAATGCGGTACTTCGGCATCGTTTGCGCGGCCATGGCAACGCTGCTGAACGGCCAGCGACGCGCGCAAAACCACCAGCGTAAAACAGGTGTCTGCCACGATGTGGCAGACACCAGCTTCACGCCTTGGGTTCTAAGAGCGCGTGACGGCTCGCTGGCAGGCCTGTACCCGGCGCTGGCGATGCTGGCAATGGCGTCGCTGTGGCTGGCCACCTCCTGGCGCGGCGGCGGGATGGCGACGCTGAATGCAACCGTCGACTGCGCACTGATAGCGCTCGCGCCCCAGCCCCTAAAGGCGGCAGTGCAAATGACCATCGGCACCCTTGGCGCCGTCGCAGCGGGACTCGCGCTGCAGCTGGCCTATCCGCTGTTCGGCGCGCACTGGCTGCTGCTGGCGCCCTTCCTGGCGCTGGGCGCCTGGCTCACGGGCAGGCAGGAAGCGCTGGGCGCCGGCCTGGGGTTCAGCATCACGCTGTCCATGCTCGCCTACCCGCCCAACGCCCACAACGGCCAGCACCTGTACGATGCGGCGGGACTGATCCTGTCGGTCCTGATCCTGACCGCAATCGCCGGGGTACTATGGACTTTCCGCCAACAGAGCGACCAGCCATGAACCTCGACCGAATCGACCTCAATCTTCTGCGCGTCTTCAACGTGATCTTCGAAGAGCGCAACCTGCTGCGCGCCGGGAAGCGGCTCAACCTGAGCCAGTCGGCCATCAGCCACGCCCTGGGGCGCCTGCGCGAAGCACTGGGCGACGATCTCTTCGTCCGCAGCGCCGACGGCATGCAGCCCACACCGCGCGCGCTCACCATGTCAGCGCCGCTGCGAGCCGCCCTGCAGCAGATCGGTTCTGCGCTGGGCAACGAGCCCTTCGCGCCGGCGACCACCGAACGCGATTTCGTCATCGCTGCCAACGATTACATGACCGTGCTGCTGCTGGAGCGCCTCAGCCAGCACATGCAGCAGCAAGCGCCGAACACCAACCTGATCGTGCGCCCGTCGACCCGCATCGACCTTGCTGGCCAGCTCGATCTTGGCCGCATCGACATTGCCATCGGCGTTTTCGCCGAAGTGCCGCCACGCTTCGCCTCAATGCCCCTGTGGACGCAGACCGACGCCCTGGCCATGCGCCACGGCCACCCGCTCGCCGCGCGGGATGTCACGCCGCAGGACCTGGCGGCATATCCACTGCTCGCGGTCTCGCTAGGCGGCGCCGAGGAGGGCGCAGTGGAAGGCTTCATCTCCGAGCGCGGCCTGGCCCGCGAATCCGAAATGTTCGACCGCGCCGCCCTGGAAGCGGCCACCGCGCCGCACGCGCCCCGTTTCCGGCTGCTGGTGCCGCACTCGCTTGCCGTGCCGTCCCTGCTCAAGGCCAGCGACATGCTGGCGGTACTGCCGTCCTCCCTGGCGCGCCTGTTCGCGCAGCGGGAAGGGCTGCATACAGCCGCCCTGCCCTACGCCAGCCGCACCGCCCAGGTCCGGGCAGTCTGGCATTCCCGCAATGAAAACGACCCCGCGCACGCCTGGCTGCGCGACCTGCTGCCCGGTTTCGTTCCGCAGTGAAACAAAATTCTGGTTGACTTATGCCCTCTTTTGATTATACTCGCAACGAATACTCGGCTTTACCAGCTGAGGGTGGCGCTCATCCGCGCCATTTTTTAAAGCTCTAACTGTGCATATGCACACTCAATTTTACAAGGAACTGGAAATGGACAAGAAATTCCCTTTGCGACCGCTGGCTTTGACGCTGGCCGCGGCGGGCGTTCTCGCTGCGGCGCTGAGCGGCTGCGGTGAGGCGAACAGCAAGGACGCGCCCCCTGCCGGCCCGAAAGCCGCGCCGGTGACCGCCGCCGTGCTGGTCGAGAAGGCCGTGATCGAAACCCAGGAATTCAGTGGCCGACTTGAGTCGATCGAGCACGTGCAGGTACGCTCGCGCGTAGCCGGCTACATTACGCAAGTCAATTTCCAGCCAGGCGGAAAGGTAAAAAAAGGACAAGTCCTGTTCGTGATCGATCCGCGTCCCTTCAAGGCTGAAGCCGACCGCGCCGAAGCCGCCGCCAGTTCCGCCCGCGCCAAGGCCGACCTGGCACGCATCGAACTGGCCCGCGCCGAGAAGCTGCTGGCCGACAAAGCCATCGCCCAGCGCGAATACGACGAGCGCGCCGCCGGCCTGAAAGAACTGGACGCGAACGCCCGCGCCGCCCTGGCCCAATGGGAGAACGCGAAGCTGAACCTGGGCTATACGAATGTGATCGCGCCGATCGATGGCCGCGTCAGCAAGGCGGAAATCACGGTAGGCAACCTGATCGACCAAAGCGCCGTGCTGACCTCCGTGGTCTCGGACGACAAGATCTACGCCAGCTGGGACGGCGATGAATCGACCTACCTGCGCGTAGGCGCCCAGGCCCACAGCGGCAAGCCGGTAAAAGTGCGCATCGGCCTCGCCACCGAAACCGGCTTCCCGCATGAGGGCAAGCTGGAATTCGTGGATAACAAGCTCGATGTGAAAACCGGCGCCGTGCGCATGCGCGCCGTGCTGCCGAACGCGGACAACCTGCTGGTGCCTGGCCTGTTCGCCAAGGTGCAACTGGAAGGCGGCAGCGGCGAGAGTGCCAAGACCAACGCCCTGCTGGTCAACGAGCGTGCCATCGGTACGGACCAGAGCCGCAAGTTCGTCTTTGTCGTCAACGCGGAAGGCAAGGCGGAATACCGCGAAGTCACCCTCGGCCCGACCATCGACGGCCTGCGCATTGTTCGCACAGGCCTGAAGGCAGGCGAAAAAGTCGTGGTCAACGGACTGCAGCGCGTGAAGCCGGGCGCCCCGCTGAATCCCGAGATTGTGGCGATGGACGCACAAATGGTTGCCGCGCCAAAGAAGGATGAAGCCAACAAGATCGCATCAGCCGACACGAAGGGCCAGGCAAAATGAACTTCTCACGCTTCTTTGTGGACAAGCCGATTTTCGCGGCCGTCCTCTCCATCATGGTCTTCGTGGCGGGCCTGATCGCCATCTTCAAGCTGCCCATTTCCGAATATCCGAACGTGGTGCCGCCATCCGTCGTGGTGCGCGCCCAGTATCCCGGCGCCGATCCGAAGGTCATCGCTGAAACGGTGGCCGCGCCGCTGGAGGAACAGATCAACGGCGTGGAAGACATGATCTATATGTCCTCCCAGAACACCTCGGACGGTGCGCTCAAGCTGACGGTAACCTTCAAGATCGGCACCAACGTCAAGCAGGCCGAGACCGAAGTGCAGAACCGCGTGCAGCGCGCCTTGCCCCGCCTTCCCGAGGAAGTGCGCCAGCTGGGCGTGACCACCGTGCGCGCTTCGCCCAGCCTGACCATGGTGGTGCACCTGGTCTCGCCGGACAACAGCTACGATGAACTCTACCTGCGCAACTATGCCGTGCTGCACGTGAAGGACGAACTGGCGCGCATCTCCGGCATGGGCGACATCGTATTGAACGGCTCCGGCGACTACGCCATGCGCGTCTGGCTGGACCCGCAAAAAGTGGCGGCCCGCAACCTGACCGCCACCGACGTGACCAACGCCATCCGCGAGCAGAACCTGCAAGTGGCGGCCGGTGTGGTCGGCGCTTCGCCCAGCAAGGACAGCGAATTCCAGCTGACCCTGAACACCAAGGGCCGCCTGAAAACGGTGGAAGACTTTGGCAACATCATCGTCAAGACCAATGAGGACGGCGGCGTGACGCTGCTGAAGGACCTGGCGCGCATCGAACTGGGCGCCGGCAGCTATTCCCTGAACGCGCTGCTGGACAACAAGCCGGCTTCCGCCCTGATCATCTACGCCAGCCCAGGCGCCAACGACCTGCAACTGTCTGCGGACGTGCGCGCCAGGATGGAAGAACTGAAGAAGGACTTCCCGAAAGGCGTGGAATACCGCATCGCCTACGACCCGACCGAATTCGTGCGCGATTCCATCAAGGCCGTGATCCATACCCTGTTTGAAGCCATCATCCTCGTGGTGCTGGTGGTGATCGTCTTCCTGCAGACCTGGCGCGCTTCCATCATCCCGCTGCTGGCCGTGCCAGTATCGGTGGTCGGCACCTTTGCCGTGATGCTGTGCTTCGGCTTCTCGATCAATACGCTGACCCTGTTCGGCCTTGTGTTGGCCATCGGTATCGTGGTTGACGATGCCATTGTGGTGGTCGAAAACGTGGAGCGGAATATCAGCGGAGGACTTTCGCCGCGCGATGCGACCGTGCAGGCCATGAAGGAAGTGAGCGGCCCGATTATCGCGATCGCGCTGGTGCTGTGCGCCGTGTTCGTGCCCATCGCCTTCGTCTCCGGCCTTACCGGCCAGTTCTATCGCCAGTTCGCACTGACCATTGCGATTTCCACCGTGATTTCCGCATTCTGCTCGCTGACGCTGGCGCCGGCCCTGTCCGCGGCGCTGCTCAAGCCGCACGATGCGCCGAAGGATGGTCTCACCCGCGTGATGGAGAAATTCCTCGGCCGATTCTTCCACCTCTTCAACCGCTTCTTCAACCGCTCGTCGGAGAAATATGAGGATGGCGTGAAAGGCGTGCTGGCCCGCAAGACCATGTCCATGGGAGTCTACGTCGTGCTGGTGGCTGCCGCCGTGTTGATGTTCAAGCTGGTGCCGGGCGGCTTCGTGCCTTCGCAGGACAAGGGCTATCTGATCGGCTTCGCCAAGTTGCCCGATGCGGCTTCGCTGGAACGCACCGAAGCCGTTATCCGCCGCGTGGGCGATATCGCTGTCGGCGTGCCGGGCGCGCGCAATGCAGTCGGCTTCCCCGGCCTGTCCGTGAACGACCTGACCACCGCGCCAAACTCCGGCATCGTGTTCGTCGGCGAGCAGGCGCCGGAGACCCGCACTACCAAGGAACAGAGCGGCCCGGGCATCGCGGCTGAAATCAACAAGCGCGCCGGTTCCATCCAGGACGCTTTCGTCAAGGTGTTCGCACCGCCGCCAGTCTACGGCCTGGGCACCATCGGCGGCCTGAAGATGATGATCGAGGACCGCGGCAACGTGGGCTACGATGAACTGTACCGCGCCACCCAGGAGCTGATCGAGAAAACCCGCAAGACCCCTGAACTGGTGGGTGCCTTCTCCGGCTACCAGGTCAATGTGCCGCAGCTGTATGCGGACGTGGACCGCACCAAGGCCAAGCAGCTGGGCATTCCGCTGCAGGCGATCAACCAGACCTTGCAGATCAATCTGGGTTCGCTGTACGTGAATGACTTCAACCAGTTCGGCCGCACCTACCAGGTGCGCGTGCAGGCGGACAAGCAATTCCGCTCCCGCGTGGAAGACGTGGCCCAACTCAAGGTGCGCAGCGACAAGGGCGAGATGATTCCCCTATCCTCGATCATGAAGATCAGCGACAGCTATGGCCCGGACCGCGTCCAGCGCTACAACACTTATGTGGCTGCGGACCTGAACGTGAACCCCGCCCCTGGCTATTCCAGCAGCCAGGCGCGCGCCGCCATGGAGCGTCTCGCCGAAGAGACGCTGCCGAAGGGCGTGAGCTATGAATGGACCGAGCTGACCTACCAGGACATCCTGGCCGGCAACACGCTGATCTTCGTGTTCCCGATCTGCGTGCTGCTGGTGTTCCTGGTGCTGGCCGCGCAGTACGAAAGCTGGACCCTGCCGCTGGCGGTGATCCTGATCGTGCCGATGTCCATCCTGTGCGCCATGATCGGCGTGAAGATCACGGGCGGCGACAGCAATATCTTTACCCAGATTGCGCTGTTCGTGCTGGTCGGCCTCGCATCCAAGAATGCGATCCTGATCGTGGAGTTTGCGCGCGAGCTGGAAGACCATGGCCGCAGCATCGTGCAGGCCGCGCTGGAAGCTTGCCGCCTGCGCCTGCGCCCTATCCTGATGACGTCCATCGCCTTCATCATGGGCGTGATCCCGCTGGTGTACTCGCACGGCGCCGGCGCTGAAATGCGCCACGCCATGGGTGTCGCCGTGTTTGCAGGCATGCTGGGTGTGACCCTGTTTGGCCTGTTCCTCACGCCGGTGTTCTACGTGCTGCTGCGCACCCTGGCCAAGCGCCTGGAGCGCGCACCGCAGCCCGCAGCCCAACTGGAAGGAACTCACTAAATGAATAAGATCATTATCCCAATCATCGCGGCTGCCATGCTGAGCGCCTGCGCGGCGCCCGAATTCAAGCAGCCGAAGATCGACGTGCCGTCCGCGTTCAAGGAAAACGAGGTCCAGATCGCGGCCGACGGCACCCGCTGGCGCCGCGCCCAGCCTGCAGAACAGCAAGCCCGCGGTGAGTGGTGGCTTGCCTTCAACGACCCGGCGCTGACGGCGCTGATCGGTGAAGCCACCGCCAACAACGCCAACCTGGCCGTGGCCGCAGCCCGCGTGAAGCAGGCGCGCGCCATTGCCGGCATCGCCGAAGCGGACCGCAGCCCGCAAGTGGGCATCGGCGTCGGCGCCCAGCGCGGCGCGCCGTCGCCGACCGAGCGCGGCCTGCCGGCAGGCACGCAGATCAGCCCCGCCACCAGTTACTCGGCGAAGCTGACGGCCGGCTACGAGGTCGACCTGTTCGGCCGCGTGGCCTCGAACGTGGCAGCCACGCGCGGCGACGCCGATGCATCCCAGGCGACCTATCGTTCAGTGCTGTTGTCGCTGCAAGCGGATGTCGCCCAGACCTATTTCCGCCTGCGCGCCACCGACGCCGAGCTGCAAACCCTGGCGGAAACGGTACGCCTGCGCGAAGAAAACGTGCGGGTGAACCAGCGCCGCTTCGACCTGGGAGACATCGGCGAATTCGACCTATCGCGCGCCAAAACGGAACTGTCGACCACGCGCGCAGAGGCGATAGGCTTGCAGCGCCAGCGTGCGACCACCGAACATGCGCTGGCTGTCCTGCTGGGCAAGCCGGCGGCCAGCTTCAATGCCGGTCCAAGCCCCCTGCTGGATTCGGCCCTGTTGCCGTCCATTCCAACCGGCTTGCCGTCCGAGCTGCTGGAACGTCGTCCTGACATCGTCGCCGCCCAGCGCACGATGGAAGCGGCCAATGCCCGCATCGGCGTGGCCCGCGCGGCCATGTTCCCGGCCCTGAACATCGGCGCATCCGGTGGCGGCGTGGCCGGCACGTTTGCCGATGTGTTCAAGGCCGGCGGCCAGTCCTGGCTGCTGGGCGCGATGCTGACCGCCCCGCTGATCGACGGCGGCCGCAACCGCGCCAATGTCACCCGCGCCGAAGCGGCGCTGGAGGAGTCGGTAGGCTCCTACCGCCAGAGCGTGCTGGTGGCGTTCTCGGAGGTTGAGGACAATCTGGCTGGCTTGCGCATCCTCGCCGGCCAGACGACCCAGATCGACGATGCCCTGCTGTCGGCCCGCCGTTCGGCCGACCTGGCGCAGAAGCTGTACGACGCTGGCCGCTCCAGCTACCTCGAACTGCTGGACGCACAGCGCAACCTGACGTCGGTTGAGCGCAGCGCGGTCCAGTTGCGCGGCAACCGCGCCGTGACCACGGTGGCGCTGGTTCGCTCGCTGGGTGGTGGATGGTAAACTGACGCCATGTCAGAAAAAAAAACCAGCAAAGCTACGGCCTGCAACTTCCTCGCGTTGAAGCAGGCCACGCGCAGCGTGTCGGGGCTCTATGAGCGGCACATCGCCAAATGCGGCCTGACGTCGCCGCAGTTCAGCATCATGCGCGCCATCAAGCATAACCCCGGCATCGATATGCACGATCTTGCCGAGATCATGGTGATGGACCGTACCAGCCTGCTGCGCGCACTCAAACCCCTGACGCGTGATGGCTATGTGCTGCAGAGGGCTTCCGAACTGCACCCGCGCAAGCAGGTGATGTGCCTCACCGGCGACGGCGAGGCCAAGTTCCAGGAAGCGATGGAACACTGGAAAGCCGCGCAGGCCGAGTTCGAGGCGGAAGTGGGCGAGGAGCATGCCCGCACACTGCGCGAAGTCCTCGAAAACCTGGTACACCGGCGTTTCTGAGTTACCGGATATTTGCTTGTGGCGCCGATTCGGGCTTCCGGATTCGGCGCCACGCCGCGCGGCCGCCCGAAAATTCGGCTTTCCGACAGCAGCACATTTATTTGATACGTATTTTTAACCGGATACGTATTTTTTGATTCATTGCACGGATTCGTATCATATACTGGTTTTCACCTGCCGCTCGGCAGGACATGCATACCAACTATATGAGACGAGCCCCATGTACACTGCCCAAACCGGTCTTCCATCGTCCCCGGCTGCTGCTATAGCCGACAGCGACAGCGCGCTTTACCGCAAGGTTTCCCTCCGCATTATCCCCTTCCTCTTTGTCTGCTACGTAGTTTCCTTCCTCGACCGCATCAATATCGGCTTCGCGCAGCTGCAAATGCGCCAGGACCTGGGTTTCAGCGACGCGATGTATGGCATGGGCGCGGCCGTGTTCTATGTGGGCTATGTGCTGTTCGAAGTGCCGAGCAACCTGCTGCTGGAGCGCTTCGGCGCGCGCAAGACTTTTGTGCGCATCATGCTGCTGTGGGGCGCGGCCTCGGTAGGTATGGCGTGGGTGTCTTCGCCCACGGAGTTCTATGCGCTGCGCTTCATGCTCGGCGTGTTCGAGGCGGGCTTCTTCCCTGGAATCGTGCTCTACCTGACGTACTGGTATCCCGCGGCGCGGCGCGCTTCAGTGCTGTCCTACTTCTTTGCCGGCGTCGCGGTGGCCGGTGTGCTGGGCGGGCTGATGTCCGGCTGGATCATGCGCGATATGGCGGGCGTGATGGACCTGCGCGGCTGGCAATGGATGTTCGCCATTGAAGGCGCGCCGGCCATCGCGCTGGCCGTGATGGCGCATTTCTACCTGGACGACAAGCCGTCCGAAGCGAAGTGGCTGGATCGCGGCGAAAAGGCGCGGCTGGCTGCCAATATGGCGGACGAAGCGCCGCGCGGCGCCGCGAAGCACGGCGTCGCCGGCCTGCTGCGCAATCCACGCCTCTATCTGTATTCAGTGGTGTATTTTGCGCTCACCTGCGCCGCACTGACACTGAGTTTCTGGATGCCGATCATGATCCGCGACTTCGGCGTGAAAGATGTTGTGACGATCAGCCTCTATACGGCCATCCCGAACGCCATCGGCGCAGTTGCAGTGATCCTGATCGCCCGCCTGTGCGACCGCAGGCGCCAGCACAAGCAGTTTGTCGCCGCCTGCGCCATTGCCGGCGCTGCCGCGCTGTCCTCGCTGGCCTTGCATCCTGCCGATATCGGCGTCGTGCTGGGCATACTGGCGGTGGCTACCACCGTCATCTACTCGGCGCTGCCCATCTTCTGGGCCATTCCCACCGCAACCCTGCCGCCCCAGGCGCGCGCCGGCGGCATTGCCCTGATCAGCAGCGTGGGCATCACCAGCGGCATCGCGGGCCCATGGGCCATTGGCCAGATCAAGACCACCACCGGCAATATGGACAATGCGCTCTACGTGTTGAGCGCATTGCTGGTACTGAGCGCTGCGGCACTGCTTATCGGACTGCGGAAGCGCTGACCGCTTCGCGCAGTTGCGGCGCCGGTGTGCGGTCGATGTGCAGGCCGAGGAATTCCGGGCGGCTGTAATGGCCGGCCGCATCCATCAGGCGCTTGCGGGCGTCGATCAGGGCGAAGTCCAGGTCGGCGATCACTTCGCCCTCGCCGGAGGTAATCGGGGTGCCGATCACCTGGCCGTCCGGTCCCACGATGGCCGTGAAGCTGCCGCCGGAGATAGGGCCGACGGGGGCGCCGGTGTCCTTTGCAATCAGCGCCTGCTGGTCGGCATCGAGCCAGGCGGTCGCGTTGACCACGAAGGCCGCCGATTCCATTGCGTGCTGGCGGATGTTCACTTCCATCTGCGCCGCAAACAGCGGGCCGCCAAACGAACCAGGATACATGGCGGAGTGGATCTGCTCACCATCCGCAATCAGCGCGTAGCGGGCCAGCGGCTGGTTATGCTCCCAGCAGGCCAGCTGGCCGACGCGGCCGACCGCACTGTCCACTGCGCGCAAGCCGCTGCCGTCGCCCTGTCCCCACACTATGCGCTCATGATAAGTCGGCGTGATCTTGCGGCGGCGCTGGATCAGCGTGCCGTCCGCATCGAACAGCAGCTGCGTGTTGTAGATCGAACCGCCGTCGCGCTCATTGACGCCAATCGACACGACCATGTGCGCTTCCTTCGCCGCTTCCGCGATAGCCTGGGTTTCGGCCGACGGCACCGTCACCGATTCCTCCAGCAGGCGCTGATGCTCCTTGCCCATGGCGTAAGGCGGCATCACGAAAGAGAAATATGGATAGTACGGCACCAGCGTTTCCGGGAAGGTGGCGAATTGCACGCCCTGCTTGCCCAGCTCACGGATCTTCTGGACGACTTTCTCGACAGTGGCTGCACGGCTGTACAGGACGGGGCTGATTTGAACTGCTGCGGCTTTAACGATAGTCATGATTTACTCCGATAGTGTATATACATCATTTAGATTAAAAAAACGGTGTTAGCCGGTGGCTTACTCGGACGGCAGGCCGGCGGCCATGCTGATCAGGGCGGCGGCGCCATCCTCACCCAGCAGGCGCCTGGCCTGTCCCTGCGCTTCCCGCCAGGCCGGCATGGCCGTTTCCAGCAGCTTGCGGCCGGATTCGGACAGCACGATGGGACGGCTGCGTCCGCGCTCGGGCATCTGCTCCTCGATCCAGCCTTCGTCCAGCATCAGTTGCAAATTGCGGGTGGAAGTCGAACGTTCCAGATGGTTGGCGCGGCCCAATTCCGCACGGCTGGCGCCCTTCATGCGGGCGATCAGCACCAGCATCGAGAACTGCGAGGAATTCACGTTAAAAGGACGCAGCGCCTGGTCATACATATTCGTAATGACGCGCGAAATCGAACGGGTGCGCGTCAGCAGGCAATGCTTGATGACCTCTTCGATCAGGCTGGCATCAGGGGCCGGGGTGGTGTGCGATTTCGTATCCATGACCCCAGTATAGTGTAGATACACCACATGTCAAGAACAGATGTGCAGCTTGCTCCTCTGCTATTCTTACGCAATGGTGACAATTCGCGAACAGGGCTTGAGAAAACGTCATCTGCCCACCACTGTTCGTAGTATCCCCATGGCAGCCAGCACCAGCAGGAGATTCCATGACACATGACGCGCAGCAGCACGCCCACGCAGAGAGCCCGGTCCCGCAAATGCCCTTCCGGACCCTGCTCTACCGGTTCATGTTCTTCGACTGGCTGTTCAAGGACGTGAGCGCCGCGCGCAACCTGTTCGAGCGGCACGCCGCCTTGCAGCACAACAAGCACATGAGCCGCTATTTGCCTGTCTACTTTCGCCGCTGGACGGTGCTTGCCACCTTCGACTTCGGCCTCGGCTTCCTGTTTGAGCGCGTCTTGCAAGCCACCGTGGTCTCCGCCTACTTCTTTACCTGGTCCTGCGTCACCATGGCGGGCATGGCGGTCATCGCCGCGGCCTGGGCTTTCCTGACATTCGGAAGGTTGTCCTGATCAGCCTGGCCGCTTGATCGCGCGGATCTTGCCGCTGTTGCCGCCGCCGCAGAAGAACTGGCCGGCGCCGTCGGACTCCAGACCCGAAACCGCAGTGCCGGCCGGCATGGTCAGGCGCTCCAGCACTTCGCCGGTTTGCGGGTCGATATGGCGCACATCACTTTCTTCGCCTTCCCAGGTTCCGTGCCATAACTGGCCATCGACCCAGGTGACGCCGGTGACGAAACGGTTGGATTCGATGGTGCGCAATACGGAGCCCGTCTCCGGATCGATCTGGCAAATCTTGCGGCCGCGATGCTGGCCGACCCAGAGCGTGCCTTCGGCCCAGGCCAGGCCAGAGTCGCCGCCGTGGCCCGGCGCGGGAATGGTGGACAGCACCTGCCCGTTCTGCGGGTCGATCTTCTGGATCTTGTCTTCGGCAATCTGGTACAGGTAGCGGCCATCAAAGGCCGTTCCCGCATCTGCGGGGATGTCCAGGGAGCGGACAACCTCGCCTCGCGCCGTGTCTACGGCATTGAGTTTGTCACCGGACGCGAACCACATACGCTCGCCATCGAAAGTGACACCGGCTACGCTTTCGGCGCCCGGGAAAGGGCCGTACTCGCGGATGATCTGGGCTTGGGAAGTTTTCATGGCTCCATCCTAACCGCCCGGCAGCGCGCCAGGGAGTAACAAAGTTGACGGGAATCCGGGTACGGACGGGATAGTCCACCGGCGCGCGGGGCCGCGTCCGAACGAGTGTACCTTGCCGGCCGCCGCCAGCGATTCCAGCGCACGCTGCACGGTACGCGGACTGGAACCGAGCGCGATCGACAGCGCGGAGCTGGACCAGGCCTCGCCGTCGGACAGCAATGCCCGTAGCGCGCCGTGCTCGCCCTCCCCGCCGGGTGGCGCCAGCACGGCGACTTCGCGGTCGCCGCAAGGCGCGAGCACGAAGCCGTCTTTCGTGGCATTGATCTCCGCCATGCCGGCAATCGCGCTGCGCAGGCGGCCAAGCTCGACGCGCAGGCGGGCGCGGTAGGATTCATCGGCTTCCTTGCCGCGGAATGCAGCGCTGACCAGCACATGGCGCGTTGCATCGCCAGGCCAGCATTCGGCCAGTACGCGGGCCAGCGTAAACAGGACCGGGCGGCCGGCCAGTGCAACTACCGCACCGTCGACGCGCACGGCATAGGCACAGGCATCGACAACCACCGTGTCCGATGCAAGCAGGGATTCGACCTCGCCGAGTTGCAGCAGGCGTTGCTCGCCGCGTGCCGTCATGCGCGCCGCGGGCGCAGCCAGCACACGCGCCGCCGCGTCGACTTCGGCCGCCAGCGCGGGGATGCGCGCCTCCAACGCGGCCCGGCGACCACGCGCCAGCGCGTCAGCTGCTGCGGCAGCGTGCAGGCGACGCATTGCGATGCCGGCCAGGGTGAGATCGTGCGCCGCTCGCAGCGCCGGCGGCAGCGGCGCAGGATCGAGTGCGGACAGCAATTTCGAGGCTTCATCCAGCCGACCAAGCAGCAGCAGGCGGCGTGCTTCCAGGTGGCCGGCGTGCGCCGTATTCATGGCGTCGCCATGCGCTTGCAGCGTGGCGCGGGCGGCGGCAAGAGCCCTGGGCTGCCAGCCAAGGTCGCGCGACACCAGCGCGATCTCAGCTTCCGCGACGATGCAGCGCGCACGCGCCACCGCTTCACGCGGACCAAAGGCATGCGCTGCGGCTTTCAGGAGTTCCTTGGCGCGGGACAGGTCGCCCAGCTGCGCCATCGCGATGCCGCGCAGGGCCAGCGCCGGGGCATCCTCGCGCAGGGCCACGCGCTTCAGCGCGCCGAGCAGGTCGCCGGTGGCCAGCGCCCGCGCCGCCGCGGCAATCATCGAATCCATCGCAATCCCGCCAACAATGTCACTCCCACCCTCCCGAGATCCGGCTCTAGTATGCAGATACTACATTCAAAGGAGATCATGATGCACAAAACCGGAACCCGCCAGCAATGGCTCGACGCCCGCCTCAATCTGCTGGCCGCTGAAAAGGATCTGACCCACCGCAGCGACGCCGTCGCGCTGCAACGCCAGCAGCTGCCCTGGGTCCCCGTCGACAAGGACTACCGTTTCGATACCGCCACCGGCCCGGCCACGCTGCAGGAACTGTTCAAGGGCCGCTCCCAGCTGCTGGTCTACCACTTCATGTTCGGCCCGGATTACACGGCGGGTTGCGCCTCCTGCTCCGCCATTGCGGACGGCTTCAATGGCATCACCGTCCACCTGGAAAACCATGATGTGGCCTTTACAGCGGTCTCCCGCGCGCCGATTGAAAAGCTGCTGGCGTTCAGGAAGCGCATGGGCTGGACCTTCGACTGGGCCTCGTCATTCACCAGTGACTTCAACAGCGACTTCAGCGTCTGGTTCAGCGAGGAGCAGCAGCGCGACGGCGGCGTCGAATACAACTATCGCCGCGAACCGCCGTTGCCGGCAGGCGCAGCCGAAGGCATGCGCGGAAGCCCTGTGGGTCATATGGCCAACATGAGCGGCACCGACCCCGTCACCTATATCCGTGACCGCCCCGGCGTGAGCGCCTTCGTGATCGAAGATGGCCAGATCTATCACACCTACTCCGGCTACTCGCGCAGCGTGGACGGCCTGTGGGGCATGTACCAATGGCTCGACCGCGCGCCCAAGGGCCGCAACGAGCAAGGCATCTGGTGGCGCCATCATGACAAGTATGACGCAGCCTAGCCTCGGCGCGTCGGGCGGCGGCGCCGGCAAGCTGGCCCGCCTGCTTGGCCTGGCCGCTGCGCCTACTTTCGCCGCCATGGCGCTGCTGAGCGCAATGGGCGGGGACGCCAACATGATCTGCTCATCCAGCCGCTGGCCGCTGCCGTTCAGCGATATGGTTGCGATGTACCTGCTCATGGCTGTGTTCCACCTTTCCCACTGGCTAAAGCCCCGATAAGGATGCCGACCGTGCGCGCCTGTATGGCGCTTGCGGCCATAATGCGGCCATCGTTGAAAGGAGTGCGACATGGCCACAGTGAGCGACTTCCTGATCTCCCGCCTCGCAGCATGGGGCGCGCGACGCATCTTCGGTTATCCGGGCGACGGCATCAACGGCATCATGGGCGCCCTGGGCCGCAGCAAGGACGGCATCGCCTTCGTGCAGACGCGGCACGAAGAGCTGGCGGCCTTCATGGCCTGCGCCCACGCCAAGTTCACCGGCGAAGTGGGCGTCTGCCTCGCCACATCGGGGCCCGGCGCCATTCACCTGCTGAACGGCCTGTACGACGCGAAGCTCGATCACCAGCCGGTGGTCGCGATCGTCGGCCAACAAAGCCGCATGGCGCTGGGCGGCGACTACCAGCAGGAAGTTGACCTGCTCTCGCTGTTCAAGGACGTGGCGAGCGATTTCGTCCACATGGCCACCTATCCCGCGCAGATGCGCCACCTCGTGGACCGGGCCATGCGCATCGCGCGCGAGCGCCGCACGGTTACCTGCATTATTGTGCCGAACGACGTGCAGGAGCTGGATGCCGAGGAAACGCCGCCGCGCGAACATGGCACAGTGCATACCGGCATCGGCTATACAGCCCATGCGCTGGCGCCGCCAGACACGGAGCTGGAACGCGCCGCGGCCGTGCTCAATGCCGGCAGCAAGGTCGCCATCCTGGCCGGCGCGGGCGCTTTGCACGCCACCGACGAACTGATCGCCACCGCCGAACGGCTGGGCGCCGGCGTCGCCAAGGCGCTGCTGGGCAAGGCTTGCGTGCCGGATAACCTGCCTTACGTCACCGGCAGCATCGGTCTGCTGGGCACGAAGGCCAGCTGGGACCTGATGAACGGCTGCGATACCCTGCTCATGGTCGGCACGGCCTTTCCTTACTCGGAATTCCTGCCCAAGGAGGGCAAGGCGCGCGCCGTGCAGATCGATGTCGATGGCCGCATGCTGAACCTGCGCTATCCCGTCGAAGTGGGTCTGGTCGGCGACAGCGCGGCCACCCTGCGCGCCCTGCTGCCTTTGCTGGTGCAGAAAACCGATACAGGCTGGCGCGAGCATGTCGAGGAGCAGGTCGCGCGCTGGTGGCGCGTCCTGGAAGGCCGCGCGATGAACGACGCCCATCCCATTAACCCGCAGCGCGTATTCTGGGAACTGTCGCCGCGCCTGCCGGACAACTGCATCCTGACCTGCGATTCGGGCAGCGGCGCCGGCTGGTTCGCCCGCGACCTGCGGCTGCGGCGCGGCATGTCCGCTTCGCTGTCCGGCGGCCTGGCCACGATGGGCTGCGCCGTCCCCTATGCGCTGGCGGCCAAGTACGCATGCCCCGAGCGCCATGTGATCGCGATTGCCGGCGATGGCGCGATGCAAATGAACGGCATCAATGGCCTGATCACGCTGGCGCGCGTCTGGCGCGAATGGGGCAATGGCAAGCTCACGGTGCTCGTGCTGAATAACGGCGACCTGAATATGGTCACCTGGGAGCAGCGCGTGATGGCGGGCGATCCACGCTTCGTACCCTCGCAGGCGCTGCCCGACTTCCCGTATGCGAAGTACGCCGAAATGCTGGGCTTGCGCGGCCTGCGCATCGAGCGCCCCGGCGACGTCGCCCCCGCCTGGGACCAGGCGCTCGCTTCCGACGTGCCGACGGTGGTCGAAATGGTGACCGATCCCAACGTGCCCCCGCTGCCGCCTCACGTTTCAGCCAGGCAGGCCATGGCCTATGTGCGCGCCATGTTCGGCGGCGAAGCGGATGCGACGGCTGTCGTCACCGCATCCATCAAGGAAGTCTGGGAAGGGCTGTTCCCTCCCAAGTCCTAGAACAGCTGATGCACTCCCAGGCGCAGCGCAGTCTGCGTGCGGCCGGACGCGTACCCGATCGAGTTGATGGCGGCAACAGCCCCGGCGCCGGAAGCGCGCTGCAGCACCGCCTGCGCATAGACTGATGTGCGCTTCGACAGCGAATACACATTATTCAGCGTGAACTGGTCCCACCGTATGCCGGCCAGCGTGCTGCGCGACAGCGCCACATTGACGGAGAAGCGCTGCCATACCGGGAAGTTGACGCCCAGCTCGCTGCTCTTCATCGTGGCTTCCGCCGCGCCAGCGGTTATCCGTGTTTGCACGTGTAGCGCATGCAGTACGGCCCACTCGGCAACATAGCTTGCGCTGGCGCCGATGCTGCGTACCCGGTCCGCGGCAAGCGCGGAGTACAGAGGCGCCGCGGCAGGTCCGGAAATAAGCGTGCGGCCCAACAGGCTGCGGATGCCCGTGGTCTGGCCCAGCGTGAGAGCGCGATTGCGCACATCGCTGAGCGCCACGGCGGCCCTCAACGGCCCCTCGACATAGTTCGCGCCAAGGCTGAACGCACGATTGCGGGCGCTGTCGCCGGCCTGCTCGCCCGGCGCCAGCATCGCGCCCAGCGTCGCTCGCGCCATCGGCGTGGCGACCAGCTTCACGGCGTTGTCGTAAGCGCCCGCATTGGTCAGGTCATCGATGTTCCCGGGATGGAAAGCGTAGAAGGTTCCCGCCACGACCGCGTTGCTGTTGCGCGCCACCATATCGAACATGAAATTGTTCTGCCGTCCAAAAGTCAGCGTGGCGTAGCGGTTGCCAAGTCCCACGTAGGCCGCGCGATTGAATAGCTTGTTCGGATTGAGTTGGGCGCCGGTATCGGTAAAGAATCCGGTTTCGAGCTGGTACACGGCCTTGTAGCCTTCGCCCAGGTCTTCCTCGCCGCGAACGCCCAGGCGGTCCGGCTGCATATTTCCGCTGCCGACCAGGGCGACGTGGCCGCCGCCCAGGTCATTGACCTGCGTAACGCCGGCATCGATGCTGCCATAGAAGACCGGCCCGGCGGCATGCGCCAGTGCCGGCGCGGCGGCTGCCACCGCGGCCAGGATGCGCGCCCTCATTCCTTCACCTCAGTGCGGCTGACCGTCACTTCCTGGCCGACTTCGAAGGTCATCAGGTCCTCGCCAACCATCAATGGTCCGGCGTAAGTGCTGCGCGTGCGCCGCTCCAGCTCCGCCTCGGTGACGCCGAACAGCACGATATGGGAATACACGGCCATGCGCGGGGCGGCCTTGCTGAATACGCGGCCCGCATCTTCCGGCGTAGTGTGGATGCCGACCACATTGCGCACCACCGGCGACGTGCGCATCTGCTGTTCCGAGCCGGCCGCCACTTCGTGAACCAGCAGGTCAACGCCCTTCGCGCGCTGCACCAGAGCTTCCGAATATTTCGTGTCGCCGGACAGCACCACGCTGCGGCCGGCATAGTCGATGCGGTAGCCATAGGCCGGATGCACGGGACCATGATCGACTTCGAAGGCGGTGATGGTCACGCCATCCTGCTCGTAGACCACACCCGGGCCAATATCGGCCGCCTTCACGTTCGAGCCGGGATTCTGGTCCAGGCGGATGCGGATGTCGAAATCGAAGGCCTTGGCGATGTGTTCCATCATATTGCGCGTGCCCGCCGGTCCCCACACGTGCAGCGGCGACTTGCGGCCGCGCAGCCAGCCGGTCAGGTAGAGGTCTGGGATGCCGATCGTGTGGTCCGAATGCAGGTGAGTAATGAACAGCTTGTCCACGTCCGCAAACGGAATGCCCAGCGTGTGCAGGCGCTGCATCGGGCCGCGGCCAGCATCGAACAGGAACTTGCGGCCGCCCGCTTCAACCAGGATCGAGGGGCCAAAGCGCTTCGTTTCCGGCAATGGGCTGCCGGTGCCAAGCAGGTGCACACGCATTTCGCCCGCCCAGGCGCTGCAGCCGATTGCCAGTAGCGCGGCGGCCAGAATGGTCCGGGCCTTCATCGCGCCACCTGCCACGCGTCGTAGCCATAGACCCAATCCGCATTGCCACCCTCGCGCAGCCAGTTATTGCCGCGCGAGCCGACCTGGATGCGGGAGGCGCGCTCGATGCGCAGCGACTCGTAATGTTGCAGCGCGGCCGGGATATCGCCCGGACGGCGCGCATGCTCGAGAGAACAGGCCAGCACGACACCGTCTTCGATCGCCATGCCCGCGCCCTGCGCCATGAAGGGCATCATCGGATGCGCAGCATCGCCCAGCAGCACCATATGGCCCTTAGTCCATGCCGCAAGCGGGTCGCGTTCGTACAGGGCCGTCTTCAGGACTTCGTCGCATGCTTCGAGCAGCGCGCGTGCATCGGGATGGTAGCCCGCATAGCTCTCGCGCAATTCCTGCACGCTGCCCTGAGTGGTCCAGGATTCGAGATGCCAGCTTTCCTGGGCGGTGGTGGCGAAGATGAAGACATCCTTGCCGGCGTTCAGCGGGAAAGTCACGATCTGGCTCTGCGGGTTGGGCCCCCACCATTTGGTGAATGCGCCCAGATTGGGCAGGCCGGCCACGCGCTCTGCCGGAATCACGGCGCGGAAGGCCACCACGCCGGTGAAGCGCGGCTGCTCCTTGCCGAACATCGCGCTGCGCACGGCCGAATGGATACCGTCCGCGCCGATCAGCAAATCCACATCATGGCGGCTGCCATCGGCAAAGGCGACGCTGGCGCCCTGCTCCCACGCTTCGATGGCCTGCACATGCCTGCCGAACAACACGCGCTCCGCCGGGAAGGCTTCCGCCAGCGCTGCCAGCAAATCCGCGCGGTGGATGGTCAGCTGCGGCGCGCCGTATTTTTCCTCGGCCGTGTCACCCATCGCCAGGCGCGACGTCTCCTCGCCCGTATCCCAGGTGCGGCTGATGCGGTGCGTAGGCCGCGCCGCCGTGCGCCGCACCGCCGCGCCAACTCCAAGGCCGTCCAGCGCCCGCACGGCATTCGGCGTCAGATTGATATCGGCGCCCACGCGCAGGAAGGCCTTCGACTGCTCGAACACCACCACGTCATGGCCCATTTTGCGCAGCGCGATCGCTGCCGCCAGGCCGCCAATACCGGCGCCGGCCACGCCTATCTTCAGGTTTTCCATCTGTCTCCTCCTTTTTGCAAGCTGATGGATTGACTATAGACCCGGCATTCCGCCATGTGCTATTTTTGTTCAATCTGTTCAATTTTGAACATTGGAGGATTAATGGACGATGCAAAGAACGGCGCCGTGGCACGCGCATTCCGGCTAATGGGCTATGTGGCGCAAGGCGGATCCACGACCAATCTCAGCGAACTGGCGCGCCAGGCCGGTATCAACCGCATCACGGCCGCGCGCCTGCTGGCAACGCTGGAGGAAGAAGGCATGCTGGAGGCACTGCCGCAAGGCGGCCACCGCATCGGCGTGCGCTTCCTGGGCCTGGCCGCCGATGCGCTGGGCCGCGATGACCTGATCGGCCACGGACGCAGACTGGTCGCGCTGCTCAGCAAGCAGGTGGGCTGGTCCGGTTATATGGTCGAACTGGACGGCCCGCATGTGGTCTATCTGGTGCGGGAAGTACCGCTGACGCCATTGGTCAGCAATATCCGCCCCGGCAGCCGCCTGCCGGCCTACCTGATGGCGCCGGGCCGTGCAATCATGGCGCGTCGTCCCGAATCCACCTGGCGCGCCATGTTTGACGCAGCACAGGGCGATGCGCGCGCCGGCCGCATGAGCTACAAGGAGCTGGTGGTCCTGCTGAAGGAAGCGCGCGGCCAGGATTGCGTCTGGAGTTTCGGTAAATTCGAGAGAGGCATCGATGCCTGCGCCGCGCCCGTGTTTGATGCCGGCGGCGAAGCCATTGCCGCCATCAGCGCGGCCGGCCCGAGCTACCACCTGGCCGAACAGCCGGCGCAGAAAGCGGCGATAGAGACGGCCGTGAGGACCACGGCTGCCCAGCTGTCGCAGCTGCTGGGATTCGTGGGCGCTTAGCCGCCGATATTGCGGAACGGGTCAAGCGCCAGGTCGATCAGGCGGCGCTCGCGGACGACAATTTCGGCGGTGGCCGTCATGCCGTAGCGCAGCGGGTAAGCGATGTCGCCGATCTGGTAGCGGTCCTGTTCCAGCGTGACGCGGCCTTCGTAGACGGGCTGCTTGTCCGCCCCGGAGGGCTTGGTGGCGGGCGAGATGAATTGCAGTGTGCCGCGTATCAGCCCATAGCGCTGGTAAGGGAAGGCGTTGAATTTCAGCTGGACCGGCAAGCCCTCGCGCAGGAAGGCGCGGTCGTGTTCCGCGATTTCGATTTTGAGGATGGGCTTCGCATCCTTGGGCGCGATGCCGCCGAGGGGCGCGTTGGCCTGGATCTTGTCGCCGGGCTGGGTGGAGGTGACGTCGGTGATCACGCCATCGACCGGGGCGACGATCAGCAGGAAGTTATCCTTGTCGATGTTTTCGAACTTGATGCGGGCGGCCGCTTCGGCCACCAGGCGCGCGGTCTGGACTTGCAGGCGCAGCTTGTCTTCCGCGTTGGCGACCTCGCGGTCGGCCGCCTCGGATTGCAGGCGCAGCTTGGTCAGTTCCTGGCCGCTGGTTTCCAGCTGCGACTTGGCCTGCGTCGATTCCAGCGACTGGCGCGCCGTCAGTTCGGCGAGCCGCGACTGCGCCACGCGCAGCGCATTGTCCGCGGCCATCAGGGCATTTTTCTTGCCTTCCACCTGCAGCTGCGAGACGCCGCCACCGCCCGCCATCGCAAACAGCCGGGTGTACTTGTCCGCTTCATCCTTGGCCGCATCGCGCGCCCTTTTCGCATCCTCTACATTGGTGCGGGCCTCCTGCTGCTGTGCCGCCTGGGCGCCGGACAGCTTGCTCGTGCCTTCGGCGATGCGGCGCTGGTGCTGGCGCTCCTCGACTTCGGTCGCTTCCTTCAGCGCAGCGGCGCGGCGCTCCATCAGGGCTTTTTTGTCGGGAAATTCCTTCCAGTCCCGCTCCGCATCCTCCAGTTTCAGCCGCGCTTCCAGGGCGTTGCGGGCGGCCTCGATGGCGCCGCGCGCATACAGGCGCGCCACCACGTCGCCCTTGTTCACGGGCTGGCCTTCAGCGATATAGATATTTGTCAGCTCGCCGTCGATCGGGGCGTACAGCCGGCGCACATCGGACGCGGGCACCAGTGACCCGCCGGCCGTCACCAGCACGTCGGCGTGCCCGAAGAACGACCACACCAGCCCGACCACGACCAGTGCGAACATGGTGTACACCGTGGCCTGCGTGTAGCGCCACGGATCTGCCGTCAGAATGGCAATGCCTTCGGCGCTGTGTTCTTCCAGCGCTTCGGTCAAGGGCTTAAGGGCTTGCTGGTTCATGGCCTGGCTCCCCTCCCGCTAGGGCAAGTTTGCGCGCATCGCTCAGCGCGGCGGCGTAGGCGTCGCGGAATTCCGGCACGAAGGAAGACATCGTGACGAAGGCGCGCTGGTGCGCCTCGTTCTGCTCTTCCCACTGCTTCAGGAACTGTTTGATCCTGGCGCCATCGGCGGCATCGCGCACCGGCGCCTGGGCGCCTCCACGCGCGGTGACGAAGCTTTCCAGTTGGACGATCCAGTCCAGTTCCGCCAGCAGGGGCGTGATGTCCGGATTGTTGTGCGCCTGCTGGCGCATGCTCGCCACTTGCGCGGCGGCCGCGGGATACTGGCGCATTTTCATCGACGTGATCCAGCCCGGCAGGCTCGCCTTGAGCTGGGCTTCCAGCGCCAGCGCCCGCAGCTTGCGGTTATCCGGCGCGTCCGCCAGGGCCGCGTTGGCGACCAATGCCGCCTGCGCGTTGTTGCCGCCGGCAAGCAGGTTGGCCGCTTCCCGTTCGGCGCCGCCGATTTGCGACAGGGCCCAGGCCAGCAGGATGACTACGGCCAGCGCAGCGATGGCCATGGTGCGGGCGCGGCGCATGTCCAGGTCGCCCTTGCCACCCAGTGCCTTGTAAAAGCCCGACAGCATGACGGCGGTCTTGCCTTGCGGCTGGACTGCCTCGGCTTGCGGCGTGCCCGCTGCATCGGCCGCGTCGGCGGCCGGGTCCTTCGCGGCGGGGGCATCGACGCAGAAGATATTCAGGAAGGAATCCGCAGCCGCTACAAATGTGGTCTTGTCGTCATTCCCGCCCTGCATGCGGCGCGTAGTCAGCGGCACGCCGAGCTGGGTCAGGGTCGGATCTACCGGCAGGCTTTCCCACTCCATGCTGACCTCGTAGACGAAGTGGTGCCCGCCGAACGCCAGCACATCGCCCTCGTGCAGCGCCACCGCGTGTTCTTCCAGCCGGTCGCCGCCGACGAAGGTGCCATTGGTGCTGCCCAGGTCTTCCACATAAGGCTCGCCGCCCTTGAGGAAGATGTGCGCGTGGCGGCGCGACAGGTAATGCACCTGGGCCGGATCACTGTCCTTGTAGCGGGCGAAAGTATCGTCCGCCTTGCTGATCATGAAGGGGAAATCGCTGACGACGATGGCCTGCAAATCATTGCCGTCGTGCTGCGGCGTCAGCGTGAGGCTGATCAGCCGCGTGCGCTGGGCCTGCACGGCGGCCGACTCCAGCTGCACACGGTAGGACAGCGCCTTGCCCAGCCCCAGCACGTCGCCGCTCTTCAGCCGGACGATGGCCTGGCGTACCGGCGCCCCATTCACCGTGGTGCCATTCTTGCTCCCGAGGTCGGCCAGGTAGACCGCGCCATGCTCGCAGAAAATCCGCGCATGCCGCCGCGACAGGCTGGACGCCAGTTCCGGCGGGTAGGACGCAAACGGTTCCTCCGTCCGCCCCACGGCGAACAGCAGATCATGAATATGGATGGTGTTCAGCTCCGGATGCGAGACCGGCTCCAGCACGATCATCAGCTGGCGCCCCGGCGAGGGACGGGCTGGAGCAAGCACGGTATCGGGCGCCATGGCAGCCATATTCCTCAGTTGCGCCCCGCGTTACGCACATCCACCGGAGGCCAGCCGCCGCCCAGGGCCTTGTACAGCGTGACCGTGTCCGCCAGGATTTGCTGGTGGATCGCCAGCAGCGCCAGTTGCGCCGCCAGCAGAGAGCGTTCGGACTCGAACACTTCGAGCTGGGTGACGATGCCCTCCTTCAGTTGCGCCTGCACTTGCGCAGCCACGAGGGACAGCCGCTGCGCCTGTTCCTGCAGTTCCGTACGCTGGCGCCGGTGCGCATCGAGGTTGACCAGTGCATTCTCAACTTCTTCGAAGGCCCCGATCACAGTGCGGCGGTAAGTCTGCTCGGCCACCTCCGTCTGCGCTTCGCTGGTCTTGATGCGCGCCTTCACTCCCGGGTCGAAGATCGGAAAGTTAATGCTGGGGAGCAGGCCGAAGGTGAACGACTTCATCAGCGAACTGAGTGCAAAGCTGGCCGTGCCGCCATGCCCCGTCATGCTCACGGACGGCAGCTGAGCCAGCTTGGCCTGGCCGACGAGGTCATAAGCGACCAGCACGCGGTATTCCGCGGCCACGATATCAGGGCGGCGTTTCAGCAAGTCGGACGGCAAACCCTCAGGCACCTCCGGCAGGCTGACGCGCTGGCGGAGGGAACCTGGCGGCACCTTGAACTCGCCCGCCGGCACGCCCAGCAGGGTCGCAAGCGCATTGCCGGCCAGCGCGCGCAGGCGCGCCAGCTCGATCAGGTCCTTGCTCATGCGGTTGATTTCCGCGCGCTGCTGCAGCACACGCGTTTCCGGCACCAGGCCGTTCTGCAGCATGGCATCGTAGGTGGCGAGGATCTGCTTGTTCTTCGCCAGCGCCTCTTCCTGCTGGCGGATCTGCTCGTCGAACTGCAGGATCTGGAAATACGTGGTCGAAACGTCGGACACCAGCGTCAGGTAGCCTGCGCGCCAGTCCGCTTCCGAGGCGCGGAATTCGGATGTCTGCGCTTCCACCCCCTTAGCCACCTTGCCCCAGATATCGATATCCCAGTTGACCTGCGTGCCGAGGTTGAATGTCTTGCTGAATTTCTGCCCCGTGCTCTTTTCGAAGCTGGCGCCGGCGCCGGCATCCATCGTCGGCAAGGCGCCGGCACGGGCTTCCTCGATTTGCGCCTTCGCCACACCGGTGCGCGCAGCCAGGATCTTCAGGTCGAGATTCTGGCCGAGGGCGCGGTCGACCAGGCCATCCAGGTAGGGATCGCGGAATTGCTTCCACCAGTCCTGCTCGATGATGCGGG
The DNA here is from genome assembly GCF_044055365.1 of Pseudoduganella sp. UC29_106. NCBI lineage: Bacteria > Pseudomonadati > Pseudomonadota > Betaproteobacteria > Burkholderiales > Oxalobacteraceae > Pseudoduganella > Pseudoduganella sp. UC29_106. Next base: position 3,397,102 of record NZ_CP171977.1, read on the forward strand.
CCGGCGCCACAGGCAAATCCTTCTGGCTGGACCAGGCCCCCTTGGCCGGCATATCCGGCCGCTGGTACGGTTTTTGGCTGACATCGGCGCAGGCGCACAGCAAGGTGGCTGCTGCGGCGGCCATTGTCCGTTGATACATCGCGTTAGTCATTTTCATAATGCCGGCCCCTCATGCGGCGCTACGCGTTTCCCAACTCTTCGAGTCGACGAACACCTTGAACAGCGCCGTGTCCAGGTGCCCCGCGCGGCATTCTTCGGCGATCAGGTCCAGTGCGCGTTCGGGCGGTATCGCCTGCTTGTAGGGGCGGTCGCGCGCCGTCAGCGCATCGTAGATGTCACTGATCGTCAGGATTCGGGTCTGAAGGCTGATCTGGCTGCCGCACAAGCCCATCGGATAGCCCGACCCGTCCAGCTTTTCGTGGTGACCGTGCGCGATGGCGGGCACGCCGGCCAGTTCACGCGTCCATGGTATCAGGATCAGGAAGGCATAGGTATCGGCAACGTGGGCTTCGATCTGGCGTCGCTCATCCGGCGTCAGGCAACCCTTGGTGATGGACAGCGCCGTCACTTCCGCCTCACTCAGCAGTTGGAAATCCGCTTGGTCCGTCCCATGGCAGGTGTGGCAGCGGATCGCATGCAGTTCGGACAACGGTTCCGTGTGCGACACGGAAGGCTCGTTGGCGCGCCGGATAATGTCCAGGAAGGCCTCCAGCCGCGCGCCCTCCTCGCCCAGTTCGGCTTCGATGCGCTCGCGCTCGGCGCGGAAGGCCGCTATGCTCAGTTCGCCTAGCAGATGGCGCTCGGCCAGGTCGCGCCAGGCGCGCCGTTCGAAGCATGCGCGCGCATACAGGAAGCGCTGTTCCAGCAGGCGCATATCGGCATGGTGCAGCTTCTTTTCCTTGCGCAGCACATGCTCGCGCACGCCAACCTTGCCGAAATCGTGCAGCAGCGCGGCGTAGCGGATTTCGCGGATCTGGGCCGGCGTGAAAGACGCATTGGGCAGTGCCGGATGATCGGTGCTGGCGACCGCGATGGCAAGGTTTTCCGCATAGCGCGCCACGCGGAAGGAGTGGCCGGCGGTGACCGGATCGCGCTCCTCGATGGCCTGCACGGAAGCGCAGACGAAACCATCCAGCAGTCCACGGATTTCGGAGTAAAGCTGGAAGTTCTTCAGGGCGACCGCAGTTTCGGCGCAGACGCCGGTGAGGATTTCCAGGTCCGCCTCCTGGAAGGCGTGCGGGTCGGAGGAAGTATCCACCTGGATCAGGCCCAGCACATCGTCGCCAAGAATCAGCGGTACGCACATCACGCTGCGGATGGCTTGCGCGATGATCGAAGCGTGGGCGGCGAAATGGCGGTCGGCCAGGGTATCCACCGACAGGATGGCGCGCTTGCGGTGCAGCACTTCATCGACGATGGTGTAGGAGATGCGCACATCGGCCGGGTCCACCGTGCGGCCATTGCGCAGACGCGCCGCCACCGGCGCCGGCGGGTCGCGCTCATTATTGCGCAACATGATGAAAGCGCGCTCGGCCAGCGGGAACAGATCGAAAATGAAATTCATGATCTTTTCGATCAGCGTGGCCTGGTCCGTCACGGCGCCCAGCGCGATGCTGGCCTGCGCCATCGCATGCAGGCGCTGCACGCTTTTCTCCAGGTCGCTGCGGGCGGCGCTGGCCGGGTCGAGCGCGGGGGCAAACTGGGTGGCGTCGACAGAACGCGTGATCAGGGTGGGCGTGGTGCTTTGCTCGGGGACCAGCAGGGAGTGGAACACCAGCTGGGCGGAGGCCAGGGACAGCTCGTCGCCATCGTGCAAGGCGTGCCATTCGCCGGGCGGCAGGCGCTCGCCCAGCACAAAGGTGCCGTTGCGCGAGTGCAGGTCCTCGATCAGGTAGCGCGCGCCGCGGCGCCGGATGCGGGCATGACGGCGGCTGATGGTCTGCTCGGGGATGACAGGTACTGGTCGGCGCCCAGCGCATCCTGCTTGTCGCGCCCGATCACCACTTCATCGTGCAGCGGGAAGACGCCGGGCTTGGTGGAAGCCGTCCCCAGCCACTCCAGATATGCCCTGACCGGCGCTTCCGGTTCGGGAAATATGGCATTCGGCTCCATGGGGACTTTCCTGCGCCATCACTTGACGGTGATGGTGATCTTTCGCGACGCCACGGGCGGCGAGTGCGGCACGTGGTTCTCGTCCCCCATCAGCAGCTGCAGCGTGTGCTTTCCGGGCGGCAGTTCCAGCATGGTCTCGGTCTCGCCCGCGCCGAAATGCAGGTGGTTGCGATCGGACGGGATTTCCTTGCCTGCCGGCGGCATTTCCGCGTCGATCAGCAAGTGGTGGTGGCCCGTGTTGTTGAAGGCTACGCCCTTGGGCGCCACGCCCATATTGCGCAGCCCGAACCAGACCTTGAAGGGCTTGCCGGCCGCGACAACGGAGCCGTCCTGGGGCCAGCCGATATACAGGTAAGCATTCGGGGCAGCGCTGCCGGCATGGGCTGCTCCGCTGGCGAGCGTGGCCATCAGGGCCGCGGCGGCGAACAGTTTGCGCATGGTCTTCTCCTCCGATGGCGCAGGTGGCGCGCCGTATCAGCGCACCGTGATTGTGATTTTCTTCGACTGTACCGGCGGGTTGTGCGGGATGTGGTCCTTGTCCCCCAGCAGCAGCTGCAAGGTGTGCTGGCCGGGCGGCAGCTCGATGCGGGCTTCCGTCTCGCCGGCGCCAAAATGCAGGTGGTTGCGGTCGTTGGGAATCGCCTCGTTCATCGACGGCAGGTCGGTGTCAATCAGCAAATGATGGTGGCCCGTGTTCGGCCCGCCCGTGCCCTTTGGCGCCACACCCATATTGCGCAGGCCCATGCGCACCCAGAACTTGCCGCCGTTAATCACGGTGCCGTCGGTGGGCCAGATGAAGTAAACCGCAGCGTTTTCCGGAGCGGGGGAAGGGTCAGCGGCCGTCGCGCCGGACTGCAAGGCTAACAGCAGGCAGATCAACACAGCATTGCGCATGATTGAATCCTCCAGCCGAAGTATACTGAGGGGGAGACTCCACTATCTAAATCTGGCACACTATTACTCGGATCGCAAGGTCAATCCCATCCAACGCAGCAAGAAAGAGGGGCCGCTTATGTGGCAGAAACTTCTGGTCGTTTGCGTATTGGCGTTGCCAGCCCTGGTGCTCACAGCCCAGGCGCAAAACAACACTCCCGACATCAAGCTTGCCGGGGTCGTCCCCAAGAACAGTGCCGAACAGTTCGAACTCGCCTTCTGGGAGTCCATCAAGGACAGCACCCACATCAGCGACTACGAGGCTTACCTGAAGGCTTATCCGAAGGGCCGCTTTGCCGCCCTGGCCGAAGCCCGTATCGCCCGCCTGCGCGCCGCGCCGGGCAAACCCGCCACGCAGGCCGAGACCCCGGCCGCAGCGCCGCCCAAGCCGGCGCCGGCGCGTGAACCGGCTCGCGAACCCGCGCGCCCGGCCCCAGCCAGGGAAGCGCCGGTGGCCACGGCGGCGCCGGTCCCCAGCCGCCCCGCAGCGTCGGCCGGCGCCGAATTCAAGGACTGCCCCAACTGCCCTGCCCTGATCCCGATTCCCGCCGGTTCGTTCACCATGGGCAGCAATAACAGCGACCCCAGTGAGAAGCCCGCCCACCCGGTAACGATCAAGGCGGGCTTTGCCATCGGAAAAACTGAGGTATCCGTACAACAGTGGAACGCCTGCGTGGAAGCCGGCGCCTGCCAGAAGGTGGCACTGTCGGCTGGAAGCAACGCCAATGCGCCGATCCGCGACGTCAGCTGGGACGATGCTCAGCAGTATCTGAAATGGCTGAGCTCAACCAGCGGCCACACCTACCGCCTGCCCACCGAAGCGGAGTGGGAATATGCCGCGCGCGGCGGCACCGGCTCGCGCTACTGGTGGGGCGAGCAAATGGTCACGGGCAAGGCAAACTGCAAGGATTGCGGCCAGCCATGGAGCAGCGACGCACCTGCCACCGTAGGCAGCTTCGCCGCCAACGGCTACGGCCTGCATGACACCAGCGGCAGCGTATGGGAATGGGTGGCCGATTGCTGGCACACCTCGTTCAAGGATGCCCCCTCCGATGGCCGCTCCTGGGAAGCGTCGCCATGCACGGTGCGCGTGATCCGGGGCGGGTCCTGGCGCGAGGGGGCCGCCTACATGGTCGCATCCACCCGCTTCAAGTACGACGCCAGCGTGCGCCATTCGCAAAACGGCTTCCGCGTGGCGCGCAACGTCAAATAAGCCTGCCCGCTAGCGCTTGCGGGCCTGGGTGCTGATTTGCAGGAAATCGACGGCGATCCTGTCGCCGCCGTTCTTGTTGCGGATCTGTTCCAGCCGCGCCGCGACCGCGCCCAGGTAGGCGGCGCCCGGGTTCGGAAACGGGGCGCATGGTATCGAACAGCGGCACCGGCGTGGTTACCAGCACCACCAGTTCATTCCCGAAGGGCTTGCCTATGCCCCACTCGCCCATGCTGCCCACCGTGGCACTGTAATGGGGTGGCGCGCGGTTGTCGCGGGCGCGCGGATTGGGCAGCAGGTGGACCACGCTGCCATCCAGCGAAAAGTAATCGACCGATGCGTAGGACTCCGTGGCAGCGGTCGTGATGTCCACCATCAGGGACTCGCCTTCCGTCAGCACAAGCTTGTCCCTGGCGCCAAACAGCTGTATCGCTGCGCCGCCGCCCGCGCGGCGGTGGGCGATCCAGTATGGCGCATAGGTATTGATCACGGGGCACTTTGCCTCGTCCACCTCCTGCACCTTCAGGTTCACGTCCGTCACGCCGCGAATCGTCTTCAGCATCACGGTCAGGCGTTCGGGTCCGACCGATTTCGGCACGAAGCCCTGGACATCGACGGCATGGCCGTGGACAGCGGGAATCAGCGCGGAGCACGGGACTTTCGCAAGCAGGCCCGCAACCGCGGCGAAGGTCGGCATGGGCAGCTCCGGCGGGGGTGGCTCGGGACGTGCGACTTCCGGTTCTGGCCTTGCCGCCGGCACTGACGCGGCGGGCGCCTCCTGTTCCGCTGGCGCCGCCTCAGATGCTGTCTCAGGCGCAGAAGCGGCCGCCGGCGGCGCCGGCTTGTCCTGGCCGAAGAAGCGCCATCCAAGCAGGGCAACAGCGCCCACGAAGACCACGCCCAGGCCGGCCGCCATCGCCGGACCGTAACGGCTTACCGTGCTGCCGCCGCCGAACTCGCTGAGGAAGCGCTGCACGCTCGGCGTGCGCTCATTCCGCTCCAGCGCCAGGCCGCATTTCAGCGCCTGCCATTGCGCACGTCCCAGGCTGGGCGGACGCTGCGGCTTGATGCCGGCGCCGCGCGCCTGCAAGGCGGACATGCGGTTGAACGGATGCCGCCCCGTCAGCAACTCATAAGTGATGCAGGCCAGCGCATAGATATCGTCGCGCGGATCGGGATCGCGCTGCTCCAGCATTTCCGGGCTGGCGTAGGCCGGCGTCAGCGCGCCAAGGCTGCCGGGATCGAACACGGTGACATCGACATCCTGCTCGGACTTCTGGAACACGCGCGCGATACCAAAGTCGATCACCTTCACATCGCCCGAATCCATCAGGAAGACATTGCCCGGCTTGAAGTCGCAATGGACGAAGCCGCGCCCCGTGGGCATAAGCCAGCGCATTGCCCATGCCATTGACGATGCGTACCACGTCCGCATACGGCATGCCGGAAAAGCCGGGCGCGCGCAGCACCTGGCTCAGGGGCTTGCCGCTCAGAAGCTCCATGGTCAGGTAAACCATGGCGCCATCGCGGTCGAAGTCGTACACGGAAACAATGTTCGGATGCGCCAGCGCCTGCGCCTTGCGCGCTTCGCGCTGCAGCGCAATCAGCGACTTCGGGTGGCCGCGGAACTGGACATTCAGCACCTTGATGGCGATGTAGGGCTTGCGGTCGGAAGCCTCCAGCTTGCGCAGGTCAAGCGCCTTGTAGACGGTGCCCATGCCGCCGAAGCCGATGCACTCTTCCAATACGAAGCGGCCGTTGAGGGTATCGCCCACCCCTTTCACCCGCTCCAGTTCGGAGCCGGACAAATCATGCGGCGACGGCGGTGGCGGCGGTGGCGGGCGCGACGGCGGCCCGCTGGGAGGCGGCACGGCGCTGGGCTTGGTCTGGACAAAGGTATCGTCGCCGCCCATGCGCTGGCGCGCTGCAATCAGGCGCTCGATGCGACGCTGCACCTCGGTGTAGACATCCGCCTGCAGCGGTACACGCGCATTTTCTTCGCTCAATACCTCGAGCAAGCGGCCGCCGCTCTCGGGAGCTTTTTCCAGCACACCATCAAGCTGGGCAAAGAACTCCGTACGCTGCAAGGCGCCGCTCTGCAACTGGTGGATCGTTTGGGCGAGACTTCCCATGGTTTTTAATGAACCTTTTATTGGAGCCTAGCATGAATCAATCGATGATCAAGCCCCAGCGGTAGAAGCTGTTGTAGAACGCCATACAGCTTTTCGCGAGCTGTTGGCTCCATCCCCACACCCACGCTCGCCGCGCCTTGCCCATTGCATAAGCCGCGCACGCCGCGCAGGACCAAAGCCCCGCATATTCAAGCACTTAGCTCGCCGCTGCCGGCCGCGTGACGAGCTGGCACGGCTTTCGCTAAATGGTAATCGAGCGCAAACGAAATGCCTCAAACCCAAACCAAACCATCAGACAGGAGCAACACCATGAAAACCTTGACCATCAAAGACCTGGCCCGTACCGAAGAACTGAGCAGCACTGCCATGGCCGGCGTGCGCGGCGGCTGGAAGATGAACACGAGCTATTTCAAAGCCGGCGACTTCACTTATGCCCCGCACTACGACTCCTCCATTACTGCTAAGCAGGACCTGTTCCAAGACCAAGAGGTGTTGACTGCTACTGCCAATAATTCTGCATTCGTCGAAGGCGTGAGCGTCAACAGCCACGTCTCGCAAGACGGCAAGAACCTGATCATCGCGAAATAATCACCATCATATTCAAGGAGAACGATCATGAAAACCCTGACCATTAAAGATCTGGCCCGTACCGAAGAGCTGACCACCACCGCCATGGCTGGCGTGCGCGGCGGCTGGAAGATGAACACCAGCTATTTCAAGGCCGGCGACTTCAGCTACGCCCCGACCTACGACTCGTCCATCACCGGCAAGCAGAGCATGTTCCAGGACCAGGAAGTGATGACCGCCACCGCCAACCAGTCTGCCTTCCTCGAAGGCGTGGATGTGCACAGCGATGTGTCGCAAGACGGCAAAAACGTCATCATCCGCAAGTGAACCGATAGTTAGGAGAACAACCATGAAAACCCTGACCATCAAAGACCTGGCCCGTACCGAAGAGCTGGACAGCGCCAAAATGGCATCCGTACGCGGCGGCTGGAAGATGAACACCTCCTACTTCAAGGTTGGCGACATCGACATCGGCGGCAACTACGATTCCTCGATCGACGCCGTGCAGAAGCTGAGCCAGAAGCAGAGCGTGGTGACTGCCACCGCCAACGAATCGGCCTTCCTTGGCCCCGGCATCCACGTCAGCAGCAATGTGGACCAGGACGGCAAGAACGTCATCGTCGGCTAAATGTTGCGGCATCGCGGGGGCCACAACCGGTCCCCGCGAGACCCTCGAACCAGGAGAAAAGATCATGTCATCCATCGCTATTCGTGACCTCGCTCACAGCGCGGCACTCGACAAACGCGCCATGCAGGCTGTACGCGGCGGCACTCTTGGGCCTAATATGGTCCCTAACATCAACGTCAACGTGAACCTGGACCAGAAATTCGCCCAGATGCAGAAGATTGACATTAACGTGTTGAACAACAACGCGATCATCGGTGCCGGCGTGCTGAGCCCCGACATGAAAGAAGCCGCAGCCTTCTGGGCAGCACACCACGCTGACTAATGAAGCGTTGCACCGCGCGGCAAGCGGTCCGTCCCAGCCATGAGCAGATGGCTGGGACGGACCGCGTAAACATTGGATTAATGCAGGAGGAGGTGAATCATGGCTACTATCGTCATCAAGGATCTACCCGAGAACGTTGACCTCGACCGCGCCGCGATGCGCGCGCTGGTCGGTGGCAGCCGCTTCCGCGGCGCCGCCGGCGCTGCGCGGCCCGTGGCGCGGCGCATCCAGCTGTTCGACCTGTCGCGCGGGCGCCCCACAAAGGCGCCACCCACACGCTGAACCTCGAATACATCAGCGCCAAACCCGACCCGCCGGCGGCACCTCTGTGTGCCGCCGGTTTTTTTTGCCTTCCTGCCGCGAGCTGTTGTGCGCGGACGAACAGTTTTACCGCGGTTGTCGGATCCAGCCCGTCACCGCGTTTGTGGGCTCTCGGCATGCACATCGCAGCGCACCTTATAAATCAATAGGTTAGCGATTTTCGGCGCACTGGCACGCTTTCTGCTGTAAGGACAGTGAGCGCAAACAAATTGCCTCACCAACCCAAACCACCAAGGAGCATTGCCATGAAAACCCTGATCATTAAAGACCTGGCCCGTACCGAAGAACTCAACAGCGCCGAAATGGCCGAAGTGCGCGGCGGCTGGAGCATGAACTCGAAGCACTACGAGTTCGGCGATATCAGCTACGCCCCTCATTATGATTCGTCGATTGACGCGGTCCAGAAGCTGACGCAGAAGCAATCCGTGCTGACTGCGACGGCGAATGAGTCGGCTTTCGTGGAAGGCGTGGACGTGCACAGCAACGTCTCGCAAGACGGCAAGAACGTGATCGTGCGTCACTAATCCAACCAGGCCCAAGGAGAACATCATGAAAACCCTGACCATCAAAGACCTGGCCCGCACCGAAGAACTCGACCGCGCAAAAATGGCTGATGTGCGCGGCGGCTGGAAAATGAACACCAGCTACTACAAAGTTGGCGACATCAACATCGGCGGCACGTACGACTCCTCCATCTTCGGCATGCAGTCGCTGAAGCAGGACCAGAGCATCCTCACCGCTACCGCCAACGAATCGGCTTTCCTCGAGGGTGTGTCCGTGAACAGCGGCGTATCGCAAGACGGCAAAAACAAGATCGTCGGCTAAACGCGAACGCGCCACGCCTCTTTCCACCGCCCAGCCACCGCTGGGCGGTTTTTTTTCACCCACACCCTGGGGTCAGATCCGACATTCGGACACGAACTCAGCACTGAACAAATCCCAGAGTGAGGCATGAATGACGAGCTATGGACGAGCACGTCCCATATTGGCAGAAACTGCCGCCAACCGCCTTGTCGTACGCATTCCAGCACTGGTTTCGCTATACGGACGAGTTTGTGTCCGAATGTCGGATCTGACCCCATGGTGTTTGGGGTGTTGCGGTGGGGCGAACAGGTTTGAGGGTGTTTGTTGGGTGACGCCCGCCAAATCAGGCCGTATCGGGCCTTCTCCCCGGGGAAAACGCCTGGCACGCTTCTCGCTAAATGTATAGCGAGCGCAAACGAAATGCCTCAAACCCAAACCAAACCATCAGACAGGAGCACTACCATGAAAACCTTGACCATCAAAGATCTGGCCCGTACCGAAGAACTCGACAGCGCCAAAATGTCCGGCGTGCGCGGCGGCTGGAGCATGAACGCCAAACACTACGAGTTCGGCGATATCACCTACGCTCCGACTTATGACTCGTCGGTGGACGCGGTCCAGAAGCTGATGCAAAAGCAGTCGGTAGTGACCGCAACTGCCAATGAGTCGGCCTTCCTGGAAGGTGTCGATGTACATAGCGATGTACATCAAAACGGCAAGAACGTCATCGTTCAACACTGATCACAGTAACCCTGGCCGGCATTTTCGGGAGAAATTCCATGAAAACCAAAACCATCGCAGAGCTGACTGGCGCCGAGATCCTCGACCGCAATGCAGCCCAAGCTGAACGCGCTGAAGCAACCGAGATCCTTGAGATCGGCGGCCTGACCTTCCACGTTCGCTACCATGCGCCGAACAAGGCCGGCCAGGAAACCCAGACCCAACCCAACACCCAGGAGAACTGATATGTCCACCATCAAAGTTAGCGACCTGTCGCACAGCACCGAACTGACCGAACAAGACATGGGCGAAGTCCGTGGCGGTTTCAAGTTCGCACCGAACGTCAACCTGAACCTGAACGTGAACCAGCAACTGATCCAGGTGCAGGACATCGACCTCAACGTCCTCAACAACAACGGCTCGATCGGCGCCGGTTTCGTCGGCCCGCACATCGACCTGGACGCACGGCTTAAAGCAGAGAACAAGGTGATTCTTCCAAAATTCGCCTAAACTGAGGAGGCCGGACTCCGGCCTCCCAATCCAATCGGAGACGCAATCATGGCAACCATTTCCATCAACGACCTGCCGGCAAACAAGATCCTGGACCGCAAGGCCATGTCGACCATCCGCGGGGCCGGCGGCGCGCCATGGGTCTTCGGCTGGATCCAGCCCTTCGTCGAAGGATCGCGCGGCCCGGTTCCGGTGATCAACTTCTACCAGATCAATAACTACGCCGACCAGATGATCAACCAGTACCAGATGGTCAACGTCAACAACACCGGCAATAATGCGAACCTGACCGTGGGCGTGGACGAACGCAGCGTCAACAACGGCAAGGTCTGAACCGGGCAAGGTGATGAAGCGCGACAGCCAACTTCTCTCCTGGACATCCGCGGCGCGCACGGACATCGGTCTCGTGCGCAGCCGCAATGAGGACGCCTGCCTGGCCCGGCCCGAACGCGGCCTGTGGGTAGTAGCGGACGGCATGGGCGGCCATGCCTTCGGCGACGTGGCCAGCCGCACCATCGTGGAAGCCATGGACCGCCTCGATCCCGCCCCCAACATGGAACAGTTCATTGCCGACGCCCGCGCCATGATCCACCAGGTCAACCAGGACTTGCGCGCCGATGCCCAGGCCCGGCGCGTACCGGTCATGGGCAGCACGGTGGTCGTCCTGCTGGCCTTCGGCGCCCAGGCAGCCTGCCTGTGGGCCGGCGACAGCCGCATCTATCTGTTCCGCAAAGGCCGCCTGCACCAACTGACCCAGGACCACAGCCAGCCCGATTCGAACATGATCACCCGTGCCGTCGGCGCAGCGGAATCCGTGGAGCTCGACCTGGGCACGCTGGCCGCGCGCGATGGTGATATGTTTCTTCTGTGTAGCGACGGCCTCAGTAATCCTGTCCCGGACGAGGAAATCGCCGGCGCCCTGGCCTGCGGCGAGCCCGGGCAAGCGGCCGATGAACTGATCACGCTGGCCCGCGCCAATGGCGGGCGCGACAATATCACCGCCGTGGTCGTTCGCGCCGACGATACCGCGGACGACAAGACGATGCTGAATCCGGCGCTCTGATCACGCCTGCTTGCGGAAGTCCTTCGAATGCAGGCCATGCTTCTTCAGCAGGATCTGCAGGTGCGAACGGTTCATATCCCAGCGCCGCGCCAGTTCCGATACCGATCCGCCGACTTCCTGCAAGCCCCGCTCCAGACAGCCCCGTTCGGCTTCATCACTGGCAGCGCGCTTGGCTTCGGCCAGCGAGCCGCTGTCGGTTGGCGCTGTGGCGCTGGCGGCACTGGCCCGTGACGGCGCGGGGCGGATATCTTCGGGCAGGTGAGCAAGGTCAGCCATCTCTCCGGCCAGGCAGGCAAGCCGGTACATGATGTTGCGCAGTTCGCGGATATTGCCCGGATATGGGTAGCGAAGCAGGAAATTGCGCAAACGCGGTGTCATTGCGACGGGAGAGCGCTTCAAGGCTTCGGCCGCTTCGTCCCCATAGTAAGCCAGCAGCAGAGGTATCTCATCAGCCCGGTCGCGCAGCGGCGGCAGGGTCACGTGGATCACGCTCAGGCGGTAGAACAGGTCTTCGCGGAAGCTGCCCTGCTCGATCAGCTTGCGCAAGTTCTTGTTGGTGGCGGCGACGATGCGCGCATCCACATTGATGATTTCGTCCGAGCCCACGCGCTGGATCTCATGCGACTGCAGCACGCGCAGCAGCTTGACCTGCCCCGGCAACGGCAGCTCGCCAATTTCGTCCAGGAAGATCGTGCCTTTGTGCGCGCTTTCGAACTTGCCCTTGCGGTCATTCGCCGCGCCGGTAAAGGCGCCCTTCTTGTGGCCAAACAGCTCCGATTCCAGCAGTGTGTCCGGAATGGCGCCGCAGTTGACGGAGATATAGGGCTTGTCGGCGCGCGAGCCATTGGCGTGGATCACTTTCGCCATCAGTTCCTTGCCGGTGCCGCTTTCCCCATCGACCAGCACGGGCAAATCGGTTGGCGCAGCCTTCTCCGCGATTTCCAGCGCATCGAGCAGCTTGGGGTTGTCGCCAAAGGTGCCTTCAAAGACGAAGCTGCGCGCGAGCAGCGCTTCCCGGCGCTGGCCCGTCGACTGCTCGGCCGGAGGCGCGGCGCTGACGGCCTGGACAAAACGCTCCTTGTGCGAGAGCTGCAAGACCTCGTCGCGCAAGGCGCCGGTCTGGCGCAGCATCTTTTCGATATCCGGACGGTCAAGCCGGGTCGACCAGCGCAGCGTCGAGCGCAGGATCTCGATCTTTTCCAGCAGCGCGGCGTAGGACATGGCGGAGCCGCGCTCGCCTCCGGGATTGTAGAGTTTCATGCCGAGTTGAGTTGCTTCTGCACGAGTTCGTAATACATGCCGCGCCGTTCGAGCAACTCCTCATGGCGCCCCTGTTCAACGATCTTGCCTTCATAAAGCACGACGATCTTGTCCGCCCGCATGATGGTGCTGAGGCGGTGCGCGATGATGACTGCCGTGCGGCCGGCCAGGATGGCCTGCATATTGCCGATGATATTGCTTTCCGATTGGGTGTCCAGCGCCGACGTCGCCTCATCGAACACCAGCAGCCGCGGGTCGTGATACAGGGCCCGTGCAATGCACAGCCGCTGCACCTGGCCGCCAGAGAGCCCCATGCCCCGCTCGCCCACCACTTGCTCGTAACCCATCGGCATCTTGGTGATAAAGGCGTGAGCGTCGGCCATCTTCGCCACTTCTTCGATGCGGCGCCGGTCCGGACTTTCGTCGCCGCTGGCGATGTTCTCCGCAATCGTGCCGGAGAACAGCAGGTTGCTTTGCATGACGTAACCGACCTGGGCGCGGTAATAATCCTTGTCGATCACGCTCATATCGTAGCCATCGACCATGATCTTGCCTTCGCTGGGCGGATAGAAACCCACCAGCAGTTTCGCCAAGGTGGTCTTGCCCGAACCGCTGCGGCCGACAATCGCCACCAGTTCGCCCGGCTTAATGTCGATGCTGATGTCTTCCAGCACATAAGGCGTGCCGGCGTCGCCGTAGCGGAAATACATGCGGTCGAGCTTAATTTCGCCTTGCAGGTCGGGCAGCACCACGCGCGACGCTATATCGGCCGGCTTTTGCTCCGGTTCGATATCCAGCACGTCGCCCAGGCGCTCCATCGCAACCGTGGCGTCCGCCAGGCGGCTCCACAGCCCGACCAGTCCCATCAGCGGACCCAGCACGCTGCCCATCAGGGCATTGAAGGCCATCAACTGGCCGATGGTCAGCTCGCGGTTCAGCACCAGGGTGGCGCCCACCCACAGGATCACGATGGTGGTTGCCGAATTCAGCAGCTGGCTGACCAGGCCGACCAGGATATTGTACGTCTGCGATTTGTACTGGATCTCCAGCGCTTTGACGTACTTCTTCTCCCATTTCAGCCGCACGGGGACGCTCGCTGCCCATGCCCTTGATGGTCTCGATGCCGCCCAGCGCCTCCATCAGGAAGGACTGCGCATCGGTGCCGCTGGTGAAGACTTCGCGGGCGTAATCCTTGACCTTGGGCGTCGCAATCACGGTCAGCGCGATGATAGGGATGGTGAAGCCGATCAGCAGCAAGGTCAGCTTCACGTTGTAGAGGAAAAGGATGGTGAAGTAGATAAACACCATCAGCAGGTTCAGCAGCGTGGTGACCGTGGACTCGGTCAGGAAGGCGCGGATGGTCTGGTTCTCACGGAAGCGCGCCAGGATGTCGCCCGTCTTGCGCTTGGCGAAGAAGGAGTACGGCAACGACATCGTGTGCTTGAAAATTGCGCCATCATCGAGAAATCGAGATTGCGCACCATATAATTCGCGAGATAAGCCCGCACCGTGGACATGATCTGCGTGAAGACGGTGGCGATGACCAGCCCCAGGATCAGCAGGTGCAGCAGGCTCAGGTTCTGGTGCACCAGCACGCCGTCCAGGATGTTCTGAATGATCATCGGCGGCACGATGCCCAGCATCTGGATCACGAAGGTGGCCAGGAACAGGTGCATCAGGATTTTCTTGTACGGCTGCAGGTAGCCGACAAAACGCAGCCAGGGCGAACGGGTTGCCGTCATCTGCACCATTTGCTGGCCTGGCGTGAAGACCAGGCAGGTGCCGCTCCAGCCCCGCTCAAATTCCTCCACGCTCAGCTTCTTGAACCCGACGGCGGGGTCGGCCACCCACACCGTGTCGCTGGAAACGCCGTACACGATCACGTAGTGGTAGCCTTCCCAGTGCACGATGAAGGGCAGCTCGAAGCCTTTGAGCGCATCGAAAGTACATTGCACACCGCGCGTGCCGAAGCCCAGTGCTTCACCGGCGCGGGCCAGGCTGTCCAGCGTGGCGCCCTGCGCGGTCACATTTGCCAGCTCGCGCAGCTTGCCCAGCGTCATATTGATGCCGTAATGCTTGCACAGCATGGAAAGGCAGGCTGCGCCGCAATCCATTTCTTCCGCCTGCTCGACCCAGGCGAAGCGCTTGATAACTTTTTCGCCGCTCTCCGGTTTCGAAGCCAGGTCCAGCACCACGGGCTTCTTGCGCCGCTCCGCCAGCTTCTTCTGCCGGTGCAGCTCGCGCTCGAAGAAGCGCACGCGGTCCTCGATCACTTCGCGGAACTTGGCGTTGCGTTCGAGGATGAAGTGCGCGCTCTTCTCGGGGATGACCAGCAGGGTAGCCTCGCTTGCCGCGACAACGGTCGCCGGCTGCTCTTGCCGCATCAGGCAGGCTTTCTCGCCCAGCAGCTCGCCCGGCCCAAGCGTCGCCAGCGTGTATTCATCGTTGGCGTCCTTGTAACTGACCTTTACCTGTCCCTGTCGCACCACGTACAGGCGGTGGTCGTCGCGCGCGCCCTGCTTCAGGATTTCCTTGCCGGCGCTCACGCGCTTGACGCCGACGCTGCGCACGAATTCTTCCAGCTCGGCCTTATTGACCTTGTTGCGCAAATCGAACAGCCGCGCCACCAGGCCGCCTGCCGAACTGATCGCCACATAGTTGTTGATGAAGTCGAGCGCGGCCGGGTTGCGTCCGATCAGGGGCTGGAATGCCGAACGGGGAATGAACCACAGCTCCGTCTTCAGGGCGGCACGCGCCGAGACCTCGTGCCGGTAGCTGCGCAGCATGGCAATTTCGGCGAAGACTTCGCCCGTCTTGCGCACGCCCATGCTGATTTCCTTGCCGTGTTCTTCGCTGAACACACGCACGGAACCGGAGTGGATGACATATAGCCCTTCGGCCGGTTCGCCGGCCGTGCAGACGGTGTCGCCAAAGGCATAGGAACGCGTTTCGATGGCGCCGGCCAGTTCGGCCAGCTCCTCGGCAGTAAATACGGACAGGATTTCAACGGTCGACAGGAACTCGGCCGGAGTCTGCTGTTTAGGCGCTAGTGAATCCATGTCGGTGCCTGCCCCCGTGAGCTGGCCGCGCCGGGATCATCGCGCGGGACAAGCCTCGATAATATGCTCCTGCGCCCTCGCCCCCAGCCATTCTTCCCGCAAGAGGCGGCGCACCTCGATTGCGGTTTCCTCGTCCAGCGCTGCGGGATGCTTTGCATTGACCGCGAAGATTTCAAACGTACTCTTGTCGGCGGACGGGAAAGGCCCCAACAGATCGCCCGGCCCGGCATTGAACACACGCGCCTCGATATCGGGCCGCAGCGAACCGCGCAGCACCCTGCCGATCAGGCCGCCCTGCTGCGCCTCGTCGCCAATCGAGTGCTCGCGCGCCATCTCGGCAAAGCTGTCCGGATCGTCGGTCAGGGCCGACATCATTTCCTTTGCCTTGCCTTCCGTATCCAGCACGATATGGCTTACTTCGACCGCGTCGAATTTGGGCGAGTTCAGCTTGAAGTATTGCTCGACGGCTTTGTCGTTGCACACCTGGGCCATCATTTTCTCGTGATACAGGCTGTCAACGATGAAGTCCTCGAATTCATCCAGCGTCACGCCCAGGGTATCGAGGTAATGGTTCATGTCGGCCGCGCGGTGCAGCCCCTGGATGCGCCGGAACTGGTCGGCGCGCTCCTGGATTTCCTCGGCAGGCATGGCGATGCCCGCCTTCTTGGCTGCTTGCACGGTAAGCTTTTCGCGCACCAGCTGTTCGATCAGGCCTTCGAACTGTCCGGTAAGCTTTAGTGTTCTGATGAAATAGTCGGTGTCGATTACTTCATCGTCAATGCGCACGATCGCAGCCATGACCACTCCCTAAAGTCACTTTCGTTGTAGCAGATCGGATAGGAGACTTCAATGGCGTTGCGCCGATCAGACTGTACGATGCCACGCCATCCCCGCTCCGCGCTTCCTATGCTAGCCGATGCAGGCCGGCTCGCCCATGATGCGCGTCAGCAAGGGATGTCTGATGTGGCGCTCCTCAGACCTTGAAATCGTCAAAGGCCACGCGGCGCGCGCCCAGCTCTTTCAGCATATCGCGGGTGGCGTGCAGCATGGCCGGAGGACCGCAGACATAGAAGTCACAGTCGGTGGCGCGGGGATGCGTGCGCAGGAATTCGTCCAGGACCACCTGGTGCACCATGCCGCGCAACGGGGAAGCCTCGTCCGACGGACCTTCGGAAAGGACCACATGCCAGCTGAAATTGGCATGCCGTGCGGCCAGCGCATCGAACTCCTCACGGTACGGCAGCTCACGCAGGCTGCGCGTGCCATACCAGAAATGAATTGGCTCCGTGGCGCCTGAATCCAGCAGCGAATGGATCATGGCCCGCAGCGGGGCCATGCCCGCACCGCCGCCGATGAACACTTTTTCATTGCGGCCCCGGCGCAGTGCAAATTCACCAAACGGCCCGTTGAAGGTGACCCTGTCGCCAGGCTTCAGCGAATAGACGTAGGACGAGCCCTTACCGCCGGGCATGAAGCGCACCAGCAGCGAGATGCAGCCGCCCGCCTGCGCCGGCGGCATCGACAGCGAGTAGGAGCGTCGCAACGCCAGCCTGGAGCTGATCACCTTGGGCAGCGGGAGCCTTTTCCAGTCCTCATGATGCTCGTCCGGCCTGTGAATGCCGTCCAGGTCAAACTTATAACGCGGAATATGCAGTTGCACATAGCTGCCTGCACGGAAATCGGCGCCCGCCTTCTGGTCCGGCCGCAGCACGATCTCACGCAGGAAGGGCGTGACCGCCGTCACCCGCTCCACGACGCCGGCGCGGCTGACAATCAGCGCCGCGCCGTGATTGACTGCGATTTCCATGTCGCCTTCCACCACCATGCCGCAGGCAAGCCGGTGGCCGCGGCTCAGACGCAGGTCGGGAATATGATCGGCATCGGACGACGATGCCGCGGGCGGCTGGTGGCAGGCACGCACTTCACACAAGCCGCAACTCTGGCCGCCGCCGCAGTTCGAAGGCAACTGGATGCCATTGCGGGCCAGGGCATTGAACACCGAATCGCCCAGGTAGGTCTTCACGATGCCCAGGCGCTTGCCCGCTTCGTCGCGCACTGTGATGTGGCGCGCCGGCAGCAGGCGTCCCGGCACGAAGTCGTGCAGGCGCAGGCTGGTGCACAGCAGCCATACGCCGGTCAGGGCCATCCACAGGCCGCCCAGCGCCATCATGACCACCAGCGAGTTGTTGAAATCCTCGCGGCCTGTATAGTCCATGATGTGCAGCATCCACGCGATGTCGAACAGCCGCCAGGACGAGTTGCGGCGCTCCAGGACGCGCCCGTCCTCGGCGGACACGTAGATCGTGGTGCTGTCGGCGTCATCGAAATCAATGCGCCACGCCTGTCCGGTGTGCTTGCGGATCTCCAGCGTTGGCTCCCTGAGCAGCACGGGCGTGGATGGCTTGCCCTCGCCCTTGTAGTCCGCACGCGCTACCTGCAGGGCGCTGTCAGCGCTGACCGGCAGCGTTTGGCCATTGGCGGCGTCGACCAGCCAGGTTCCTTCGGCGTTCTTCAAGCGGTAAGCCGGCCGTTGCGCCAGCCAGTGGCTGTCTATCGATTCGACCGGTTTCCGGACTGCGGCAAGAATGTCAGCCGGCGCCACCACGCTTTGCGATGGCCAGCGCGCCGGCAGCGGCGCAGGAGCCCGGTGAGACTCTCCCGCCACAACGTGATGGTCGAACAGGCTCATTACCAGCCCGCTCGATAGCCACAGCAGGAATTGCAGACCGATCGCGAGGCCTACCCATTTATGCAGCTTGCGCAGCAAAGGCGTCATGATGCAGTCCTCCTGCGCACGGTAAACCACAACAGCCACAATCCGCTCAGCGCGAACAGCACGCCGGCAGCGGAGGCGGCACGCAGCAGCGAATTATTGACATCGCTGCGCGTGTCGTAATCCATGATGTGCAGCATCCACAGGAAGTCGAACACCCGCCACATCGTGTGGCGCTTGGCCACCACTTCGCCGGTGGACGGCGAAATATACAGCGCGCTGCCGAATTCGTCGTCGAAGTCGGCGCGCCACAACGGGCCCTTGCGCGACGCCACTTCCTGCGGCAACTGATGCAGCAGGCGTATTTCCTTCAGATTGCCTTCGCCCTGGTAGGCTTCCAGCGCCAGGCTCCTGGCGCCCGTCTCGTCTAAAGGATCGAGTCGCTGCCCGGTGCCGGCATCCACCAGGCTCACGCCGGCGGGATGCTTGACTTCGTAGACATCCCTCTCCTGCAGCCGCTTCAGGCGGAAGCTGGTCATGGATGGAAATTGTGCAGCCAATTGTGCCGGCTGGACCGCCACACGCCCCGCGTCCAGCGGTGGGCGCTCCACATGCGACAGGTGGTCGCCGTGAATGAAGTCGATCGAGACCGCCGTCATATACACACCGCTCGCCATCCAGAGCAGGGCCTGTATGCCGACCAGTAAGCCGAGCCATTTGTGCAGCCGGCGTGACCAGAAAGCTAGTTTCATAAATTCCTCAATAATCCGTGTGTTGAAGGTCCCGCGGCGGGATCGCCACAGGACCTGCCTTCCTTACATGCGATAGTTCAGCTTGACGTGCCAGCGGCGTCCCAGCAGATCGTAGGTCATCGTGTCGGTGTTGGCGTCGGTCCAGCTCTGGATGAAGGGCGGCTTCTTGTCCCACAGATCGTCTAAGCCGAAAGCCAGCGTCACTGCCTTGCCGAAAGTGCGGCGAAGCTGCATATTGTGGTAAGTGACCGACGGCGCATGGTCGCCGATCGCGCCCGCGCTGGCATTGATATCGCGTCCCTTGCCGATGTACTGAAGGCTGTAGGAACCGGACCAGTCTCCGCGCGATACCGTCAGCGTATCGAAGGAGCGCCACTTGGTGAAACTGCCGCGGCCACCGGTGATCTTGCCCGCATAGTGCAGCGTTTCGCCTCCTTCGAATGGCGTTACGTCATAATTCTTCAGGTACGACGCTTCTGCATTCAGCGTGGCGCGGAAGCCGGCCAACTGGAAGGTATACAGGCCGCCCAGGTCCAGGCCCGAGATCTTCTCATGCGCGGCGTTGGCCGGCTGCGCGGACAGGAAATCGACTTCGCCGGTCAGGCTATTGCGCGTGAAGTGCTCACGGCCGCAGAACAGGTGGCTGCGGCCGGCCGACTCGTAACAGGCGCGCAGCTTGGTCGAACCATCGACACGGGCGATGGCGTTGGTGATCCTGAAACGGAAGTAGTCCAGCGTCAGCACCAGGTCGCGGGCAAACGCCGGCGTCCATACCACGCCGGCGGTAAGGGTACGGGCATCCTCGGGCTGCAGATTGATGTTTCCACCGGACGTGGTCAATACCGTATTGCCAAGCTGCCGGTAGCCTGCCGGAACGCCATCGGCCTTGCAGTTCTGCGCAATGACCGACGACGCAGTCAGGCTGCTCCAGCCGCTACATGGGTCGGTGGTGGTCAGGTTGCCTTCCGCTGTGCCGCCATACAGTTCCGGAATACTCGGGATGCGGAAGGCGGTAGAGTAATTGGCGCGCAGTTTCAGCGCCGGGCGCACCTGCCAGTCCAGGCCAGCCTTGTAGCTGGTGTTGGACCCGAACAGCTTGTAGCGCGAATAGCGCACCGCCGTGTTGAGGCTCAGCGAATCAGCCAGCCAGTGCTTGTCCAGCAGGGGCACGGCCGCCTCGGCGTAGACTTCCTTCGCGTCGTAATCGCCGGCGATCGGGCTTTGCTGATTGGTGTTGGCGATGCCCAGCACGGTCAGCGCGTCCGGATTCAGCCAGCCCTTATCGCGGCGGAATTCGACGCCCGAAGCAAATCCAACATCGCCCGCGGGCAAGGTGAACACACGGCCGCGGATATTCGCCGATATGCTCTTTTGCTCATTGCCGCCATGGTCGCGCAAGTCATTCATGATGTAGCGCAGGACCTGCGGAGTCACGTCCCCATAACCGAGGTAGTCGCCGCAAGGAATGGCGGCATCGGCCGCCGTGCTGCAGACGGCGCGGTTCAGCGTCTGGTCCACCCGGTCCAGGTTGGCGACATTGGTGGTGGTGCTCACGCCCGTGTTGCGGCCATAGTTGGCGGCCACATTCCAGTCCCAGTTTTCACCCAGCTTGCCTTCCATCCCCACGACGACGCGCGCCGTATCGACTTCCTGCATGAAGTAGCGCACACCCGCTTCGGCCAGGCGCCGGCGCTGCAGCAGCAGGTTCTGGCCGGTCGGATCGGTGGGGTGGCTGGCCGGGATATTGATCGGCCGATAGACGCCCAGCGCTCCCGGCGTGGCGAGTTGCGTGGAGCGGCGGTTGGTATACATCAGTTCCGTGAACAGGCGATTACCGCCTTCCAGATTCAGGCCGCCAAAGGCACTGAAGCTCAGGCGCTTGATCGGGTTCACCGCGTTCAGCGATGGATTGCTGTTGTAATTGTGCTTGTCGCCGCTATAGCGCTCGTAGAAGTTGCCGTTGCCGCCCGGCGTCTGGTTGAAATTGACACGCGTGCCGTCGGCCAGCACGGCGCGGCCGCCAATGGTCGAGGAACTTCCGACACAAACCAGCTTGCCGCTGGATTCGCCCAGTCCGCACGGGGCGCGGTCGGCCATGTTCACCGTACCGGATTCGGCGTAATCGATGGCCGCCATCAGGTTGCCGCGTTCACCGTTGATGCCCCAGGCCAGGCTGGCCGACTTTTCGCGCGCGTCGTCGCGTGTGGTCTGCCCGTAACGGGTCGATACTTCCAGCCCGTCGAAGCCCTTCTTCGTGATCAGGTTGACCACGCCGGCCACGGCATCGGCGCCGTAAATCGCCGAGGCGCCGTCCTTCAGCACTTCGATGCGCTGCACTACCGAAACGGGAATCGTGTTCAGGTCCACCGAGCTGTTGGCGCCCGTGCCGCCACTGACCACGCGGCGGCCATTGATCAGCACCAGCGTGCGGTTCGCTCCGAGACCGCGCAGGTTGACCTGCGTTGTGCCGTAGCCGTTTTCGCCCCAGTAGGCGTTGGTCTGGTTGCCTGCAAAGCCGGCCGACGCCGACATACGCTGCAACAGCGTTTCGACCGATGTCGCGCCGGAGCGTTCGATCGCGTCCTTGTCGATGACGGTAACGGCGCCAATGCCGGTCATCATCGAGCGGTTCAGGCTCAGGTGGCTGCCCGTAACGACAACCTGCTCCATCTGCTTGCCGTTGCCTGCATCCTGTGCGGCGGCGTTTACTGCAACGCCTGCGGCCAGTACAGCGTGAATGGCTGCGGCCATGGTTTTCTGCTTCAACATCCGGACTTCCTTTCGCATCACTTGCGCCGGCCCGCCAAAGGCATGCATTGGCGTTGGCCGGACTTAATCACTGCCACGCCACAGGCGTGACTCTTCGTCTGGAAACTCTGTGATCAGCAGAAGTGATGGCGCGGAGGTCGTTCAAGCCCCTCCGGGATGAAGCCGGCATGGGAGGCCGGCAGCGAAGCTGGGTAAAGGTCGGAATCGTCGCGAGGAGACGCAGCCGCCTCCAGGTTCGGCAGCGCGGCCGAAGCGCCACAGCAGGTGACGCAGGGGCCACAGGCGGTGTGGTCCATGTCCGGCATTGCGCCGGACACAGCCTTCTTTGCCAGTTTGGAGCCGTGCAGGCCTCCGTTGACGGCCATTTGGCGTTTCAGGCGCGGCGACAACCTGGCGTAGCCGCCGTGCCCTTTTCTTGGCAACGTAAGCACCCTGCTGCTGATGACCGATATCGCAAGACAGCTGCATGACACTGGCCTGCGCCTGCCAGGGCAGCGCCAGCATCATCAACCACAGTATCCATGTCTTGACGAAACGATTCATACTTTTTAGTCTAACATGCAAAATATGACTATCGAAAGAACATTGTTGCAGACAGCAGCAGTGTTCCGCACAGGGCTGCAATACTTTATTTGACGGCTTCCAGCGAAGTCACCGTCAACGCGCCGTCCACTTTCGCCACCGTGAAGCGCACCTTGTCGCCCTGCCTGGCCTTGTCCAGCAAGGCGGCGTCCTTGACGCGGAACGCCATCGTCATGCCGCCCATGCCCAGGTTTTTCAGGTCGCCATGTTTGAGCGTGATCTTGCTGGCGGCTTTGTCGATCTTCTTGATTTCGCCTTCCGTGGTGTCGGATGCGGCGGCAGCCATGTGCTGGTCGTGTTCCCCGTGCTGCGCGAATGCCGGCGCGCCAGACATGCATACTGCGGCGAAGAAAGCGGCGCGCAAGGTGGTGTTAAATGCGTTCATTTCTGATCTCCTGATAAATAATTGCCCGGCCGCGCCATTCCAAATGCGAGTGCCAAAAATCTGCTTGGTGCGATACCTCAGGCGAGGACGCGCGGCGGCCTTGTGGGCGTATCAGGGATGAAACCAGGAAGACGGGACTGGCCCGCCATGTAGAGGGAGAATGACGCATCCGGCGCCGGCACCGTCAACGACTCGCCCGGCGCGGCAGCGCCGACGCAGCAGCCCGCACAAGCGCTGCACTTGCCGTGATTGTCGGCCTTATCATGCTTGTCGGCGTGGTCATGCTGATGCTGGTGATGCTGTTGCGCGACGGGCCTGGCGGAGTTGTCCGCACACACGCGCATGGCGGCCAACGCTCCCTGAAGCGGGAGCGCCGCAATGATCAGCCAAAGCAGCAGGCGCGCGAGGTATCGGTACATGGCGCGGATCATACACCTTCCCACGGCGGAAAGGTCAAGCCCTTTTTCCGTGAAGTGCTAAACTCCCGTGCATGCAACAGTCAGTCGATCTTCACGTACGCAGCTATGGTCCTTCCGGGGCTCCGGACCGGCACGACTACGCGCAATTGGTGTTGCCGGTGCGCGGCTCGGTGCTGCTGGAGATCGGCGGCAAACAGGGACGGCTCGATGCGCAGACGGCCGGCTTCGTCGCAGCCGGCGCCTGGCATGACCAATGGGGCGAGCAGGCCAACAGCTCGATCATTCTGGATCTGGCCACGATCGAGCCGCAGGCTGGCGAGCGCCTGTACGCGCGCCCCTTCGCCGCCGTCAACCCGGCTGCACGCAAGCTGGTGGAGTTCATGGCGATCATGACGGAGCAGCAGGCGGCCGCGTCTTCCGTGGTGCAGGGCTGGGTGCCGCTGTTGCTGGATGCGCTGACGCTTGAAGCGCCTCGGCCGGAATCGCGCCTCGCCGCGCTGCGGGCGAAGATCGAAGCCGATCCAGGCCTGCCGTGGACGGTGGAATCGATGGCGCAGAGCGTGGGCGTCAGCGTCAGCCGCTTGCACGCCCTGTTCCGCCTGGAGCACGACCAGAGTCCGCATGACTGGCTGCTGGAGCGCCGCCTCGCGCGCGCCTGCGAGTGGCTGGCCCGCACCAACCGTCCCATCGCCGAACTGGCCCTCAGCGCCGGCTTTTCCGAGCAGAGCGCCCTCACCCGCGCCATGCGCAAGGCGATGGATACCACGCCTGCCGCCTACCGCCGTCAAAGCCGCGAGAACTGGTCAAAATAAGAGGAGTTCGTGTCAAGAAGTTCTGCCGATGAACCGGAATAATCCCGGTCTCGGGAGGATTTCTATGCTATCGAACAAAACCTGGCTTGGCGCCGGGGCCGGCATCCTGGCCGGCGCATTCTGGGGACTGGTCTTTCTTGCGCCTGAACTGGCGCGCGGATTTCCACCGCTGCAGCTTTCGGCCGGCCGCTATCTGGCTTATGGACTGGTGGCTGCCGTGCTGGTCGCGCCATCCTGGCGCAAGCTGCTGCGGGCGCTGACGTGGAAGGAATGGCGAGCGCTGATCTGGCTTAGCTTGACGGGCAATATCATCTATTACGTGTTCCTGGCGAACGCCGTACAGTCGGGCGGCGTGGCCATGACTTCGCTGGTGATCGGACTGCTGCCGATTGCTGTCACCCTCGTCGGAAGTCGCGACCGGCATGCGGTGCCTTTGCGGCGACTGCTGCCCTCGCTGCTTCTCAGCGCGGCGGGACTGCTGTGCATCAGCTGGCAGTCGCTGGCGATGGGCGACGGACGACAGACTGGATCGGCGTTCGGACTGATATGCGCGATCGGCGCCCTCGTTTCGTGGACTATCTACGCGGTCGGAAACAGCCGCTGGCTGGCGCGGCTCGATCATGTGTCCGCTCACGAATGGAGTTTACTGACTGGCGTTGTCACCGGCGGGCAGGCGCTGCTGCTGGCGGTGCCGGCTTTCCAGTTCGTTCCAGGCAGACATTCGTCGGCGGATTGGCTCTGGTTCACGGGCGTGGTGACGGCAGTGGCGATTTTCTGCTCTGTGGTGGGCAATGGACTGTGGAATAAGGCTTCGCGGCTGCTGCCTTTGACGCTGATCGGGCAGATGATCGTGTTTGAAACGCTGTTTGCGCTGCTTTATGGCTTTCTTTGGGAGGCACGCTGGCCGACGGGGTTGGAGTGTGCGGCGATGGTGTTGCTGGTCTTCGGTGTGCTGGCGTCAGCATCCGCGCATCGGCCGTCGTGACGCAGGCACGGCGGATCAATGATCCGCCCTACGCGTTGTGGCCAGGCATAATTTTATTGCCAATTTGACACAAGCTTCGCTTTGCGGTCTAGAATACGGCTTCCACAACTTGTATATGGGAGTTATGCCATGCAGCGAAAACTGATTTCCGCGGTCGTACTGAGCTTATTCTTGTCCAGCGCCGCGATCGCGGAAACCACTACCCAGCTGCCGCGGCATACGCGTCCAACGCATTACAGCATCTCGCTGAAGCCGGATCCCGCCAATGCCGCCTTCAGCGGTCGCGTAAGCATCACCCTGCAGGTTGCAAAGGCCACGCGCAGCCTGACGCTGAATGCGGTGGACCTGGCCATCAAGAGCGCGGAAATCGACGCGGCGAATGGCAAGCAGGCGGCCAGCGCGATCAAGGCCGATAACGAGCACCAGACCGTGACGCTGGAATTCGCCCGTCCGCTGTCGATTGGCAAGCATGAACTGACCATCGATTACAGTGGCAAAATCAACAGCCAGGCTTCCGGCCTGTCTCTACCTGGACTACGACAGCGCCGGCGACAAGAAGCGCGCCCTCTACACCCAGTTCGAGGCGGCCGATGCGCGCCGCATGTTCCCGTCCTGGGACGAGCCGGGGTTCCGCACCACCTTCAGCGTGGAGGCCACCGTACCGGCCGCGCAAATGGCCGTGTCCAATATGCCGATCAAGGACAGCAAGGAACTGGGTGATGGCAACAAGCTGGTGCGCTTCGCCACCACGCCAAAAATGTCCACCTACCTGGTCTTCTTCGGTATGGGCGATTTTGAACGCGCCACGCGCACCAGCGGCAACACGGAGCTGGGCGTGGTGACTGTGCGCGGCCGCCTGCCGCAAGCCCAGTTCGTGCTGGATTCCTCGGACGCCGTGCTGCGCGAATACAACGATTACTTCGGTGTGCCCTACCCGCTGCCCAAGCTGGACAACCTGGCCGCTCCCGGTCGCAGCAACTTCTTCGGTGCGATGGAAAACTGGGGCGCCATCATGAGCTTCGAAACCTTCCTGCTGCTGGATCCGGCCATCGCCACGCAGAGCGACCGCCAGAACGCCTTCAGCATCGCGGCCCATGAAACGGCACACCAGTGGTTCGGCGACCTGGTCACCATGCGCTGGTGGGATGACCTGTGGCTGAACGAGAGCTTCGCCTCCTGGATGGCCGCGCGCACCACCGCAAAGCTGCATCCTGAGTGGCAGACCAGCCTCGATAAGGTCACCGCGCGCAACGCCGCCATGGAACGCGATGCCTTGTCCACCACGCACCCGATCGTGCAGCACGTCGCCACCGTCGAAGAAGCCCATTCGGCCTTCGACGAAATCACCTACGAAAAGGGCGAATCCGTCATCGGCATGCTGGAGAACTATGTGGGCGAGGACGCCTGGCGCAACGGCGTACGCAGCTACATCAAGGCCAACACCTATGGCAATGCCGTGTCCGACCAGCTGTGGAAGCACATCGAGAAGGCCGCGCGCCAGCCCGTGACCGCCATCGCGCATGACTTCACGCTGCAGGCCGGCGTGCCGCTGCTGCGCGTGGAAAGCCAGTCCTGCGAAGGCGGACAGACGCGCGTCAGCCTCACGCAGGGCGAATACAGCAAGGACAAGCCTGAGAAGCGTGCGCTGACCTGGCGCGTTCCGGTGCTGGCGCAGACGGTCGGCAGCAAGGCGCCGGTGCGCGTGCTGGTCAACAATGGCAAGGCCACGCTCACCCTGCCCGGTTGCGGCCCCGTGCTGGCCAATGCGGGCCAGGCCGGCTACTACCGCGTGCTGTACGCGCCTGCGGCCTACGGCGCCCTGGCCGCGAGCTTTGCCAAGCTCGATCCGGTCGACCAGCTGGGCTTCATGACCGACACCTGGGCGCTGGGCATCTCGGGCTACCAGCCTGCATCCGACTTCCTGGCGCTGGTGAACTCGGCGCAAACGGATGCGCCGCCCCAGGTCTGGCTGAAGGCCGCAGAAGTACTGGAAACGCTGCAGTACTATGCGCGTGACAACGCGGCGCGCAGCAAGGCGGTGTCTTCCTTCGCCATTGCCCGCCTTTCTCCCGTCATGCAACACATCGGCTGGGACGCGCGTGAGGGCGAACCGGCGCCGCAAGCCATCCTGCGCGAACGCCTGATCCGCGTGCTGGGATCCCAGGGCGACCCGGCCGTGGTGGCGGAAGCGCGCCGCCGCTACCAGGCGTCGCTGGCGGGCGATGCCAAGGCGCTGCCGCCGGAACTGCGCCGCGTAGTGCTCTACGTGGTCGCGCACCATGCCGATGCTGCCACCTGGGATCAGCTGCATGCGGCAGCCAAAGCGGAGCAATCGTCCATCGTGAAGAACGACCTGTACATGCTGCTGGGCGTTGCGGCCGACGAAACGCTGGCCAAGCGCGCGCTGGAGCTGGCCATCAGCGGCGAACCGGCGGCGACGACGGCGTCCGGCATCATCGGGGCGGTCGCAGGCGATCATAGCGAGCTGGCATTCGACTTCGCGCTGGCCAATGCGGAAAAGGTGAATGCACTCGTTGATGTGCCTTCGCGCGCGGGCTACTACTCGCGCCTGGCCGGCGGCTCGACCCACGCCGAAACGATCGCCAAGCTGAAAGCGTTTGCGGAGGCTAACGTAGCTGCCAACGCCCGCGGACCGGTGGCCACGGCCGTGTCCCGCATCCAGTTCCGCATCGACACCATCCGCGACCGCATGCCGGCGGTCGAGTCCTGGCTGGCGCAAAACGGTGCGCCGCGCCGGGCTGACGCTGCCGGCGCCAGGACGGGCGGCATGTAAGGCACAGGCTTGGGCATGCGCGCCGCGCAAGATGTGCTGCGTCTTATAATGCGCCATGCTCAAGCTAACTTTTCTCGGCACGTCTTCGGGCGTGCCCACCCGCAAGCGCAATGTCACGGCACTCGCGCTGCAGACCTCACTGAACCGCGAATGGTGGCTGGTCGATTGCGGCGAGGCCACCCAGCACCGGCTGCAGCGCACGCCCTTGTCCGTGCATGACCTGGCGGGCATCTGCATCACGCACATCCACGGCGACCACAGTTACGGCCTGCCGGACTGCTCGCCAGCGCCTCCATGACGGGACGCAGCCGGCCCCTGATTCTCATTGCGCCGCGCCCCGTGCGGGCCTGGGTGGAAGCGACCTTGCTGCACACGGAGCTGTTCCTGACTTTCCCGCTGGTTCACGTCGATGTCGATGCCGCCCGACTGGTGCACGAGGAGACAGGCCTGCGCATCGAGCGTTTCCCTCTGTCGCACCGCGTGCCCAGCGTCGGTTTCCGCTTTGCCGTGGAAACCGCGCGCTGGAAGCTCGACGGCGACGCGCTGCGCGCCCGCGGCGTGGCGCCCGGACCCGACTGGGGCAAGCTGCAGGCGGGCGAAAACGTCCAGCAGCCCGACGGCAGCACCCTTCTCGCCAATGATTTCCGCATCGCCCAGCGCGAACACGCCGTGGCAGTCATTGGCGGCGACAACGACACGCCTGCGCTGCTGGCCGAAGCCTGCGCAGGCGCACAGTTGCTGGTGCACGAAGCAACCTACACGCAAGCGGGCCTGGAAAAAGTCGGCCCTGGCCGCGGCCATAGTTCCGCCCGGGACGTGGCCCGCTTCGCTACCGAACTAGGCTTGCCCAACCTGATCCTGACCCACTTCAGTCCGCGCTACGACAATCCGGAAGGCATGGCCAATGTGGAGGCGGACGCGCGCAGCGCCTACGATGGCCACCTGTTCCTGGCCAAGGACTTCGACCGCTACGAACTCGATGCCCACGGCTGCGTCCATGCCCTCGCGGTACAATGACGGCCCTTGCCGCCTGACTTACGCGAACATGCCTGCCATTACCGATTTCCACAGCCCCGCCGTTCAGCCGGAATACGACCACCCGCGCGAGGAGCGCCGGCTGGAGGGCAATCCGAAGCGCACCACCTGGAATCACTTCACCAACGACAGCGGCGAAGTCAACGCGGGCATCTGGTCCTGCGAAAAGGGCAGCTGGCGTATCCAGTTCGCGCCCAACAAGGACGAATATTTCTATGTGCTGGAAGGCCGCTGCCGCGTGATCGACGAACAGGGCCACGCCGCCGAAGCGGGCCCCGGCGACGCGCTGGTGATTCCGGCCGGTTTCAAAGGCGTTTTCGAAGTCCTTGAGCCGGTCCCGCAAGCACTACGTCATCATCGAACGCAATTCCTGAGCGGGATCAGGCCAGTTTCACCCAGTTGGCCTGGTTTCGGTTTGCCGCCGACCGTGCAAAACCACAGGCTGGCGATGTCCGTGCCGCGTTCGTCGCGCGCGATGGTGGCGAGCAGGTCGCCCGCCTTCGCCTCCCCCTTCAGTTCCGATGGCGATGCGATCCGCAACGGCACCAGCTGCACTTGAGGGAAGCCATCCGTGCTGAAAATGCCGCCCCGCCCGGCCTCGCCATGCGCCACGGTGCCCTTCGGACCGCGGGCATAGACGCCGATATCGCCGGTTTCGCCAATCAGGGGAATTTGCGTGTCCCCGGCAAGCCCGATCACGCCTGCACCCACTGGATTGGTGCTGTGCGGGATCGGCACGCCGCCGCGTGCCACAACGCCGGCGCCTGGGAACGGCGGACCGACGATGGTATTCACCCCATCGATATTCATGGTGCTGATTTCAGCCTCGGCGCCGACCGCGAACACGCCGACGCTGCCCGTTTCGGCCGGCGACGGCAACGGCCTGCCACTGCCGCCGGCAATCGCCACAACGCCTGCGCCATGCAGCCGCCGCGCTTCGTTGTCCACCATCCGTCCGCCCTGCGCGACCACGCCGGTTCCCGGCGGCGCGCTGGCGATGAAGCTTGGCGAACCCTGCGACCCGCCTATGCCGTGGACGCCGAAGCCGCCGGTCCCGTTGGCGCCGCCACCGCGGCCAACCAGCCCAGTTCCCTGATTTGGTCCGCCAAAACCGACCACGCCGCTGCCGCCGGACGCCGGCACGCCCGCCGATATTGCGCCATTGTTGCCTACGCCATGGATACCGTCGATCGTGCCGCTCGGCTTCAGGTCACCCGGTTGCGGCGCCACCCGCAGGATGACCACGCCATTGAAGTCGACGTCCTTTTCGCTTGGAATCGCCGCCAGTAAATCCGTCGTGCTTTCACCTGTCGTAACCCGCCCCGCCTCGATATCGTCGCCGCTTGACATGATTCCCTCCTGAAATTAGGAACGAAAGCACTTAGAACTATAGTAACTATTGCTCGCTTTGCAAGCCAGGGACGCGCTCGGGCGCGCTGGCCTATAATGCGGCATGCACAAACGGACCTCCCCAGGCACCCCTGTCGCCGATTTCCACCCTGCCGTGGCGCGCTGGTTCGCAGCCTCGTTTCCCAGTGCAACCGAGGCGCAACGCAAGGCCTGGCCGCTGATCCAGTCCCACCGCCCGACGCTGATCGCAGCCCCCACCGGCTCCGGCAAAACGCTGACCGCCTTTCTCTCCGCCATCGATGCGCTGGTGCGCGAAAGCAGCGTGGCGCCGCTGCCGGACGAAACGCGGGTGCTGTATGTGTCGCCGCTGAAGGCGCTCTCGAACGACATTCGCGTCAACCTGCTGGCGCCGCTGGAAGGCATTGCGCAGGAACTGGAGGCGATGGGACTGCCGCCGCACGGCATCCGCGCCGCCGTACGCACCGGCGACACCTCCCAGGCCGAGCGCAATGCGATGCGCCGCAAGGCGCCGCATATCCTCGTCTCGACGCCCGAGTCGCTGTATGTGCTGCTGGGATCGGACAGCGGCCGCGCCATGCTCTCGCATGTGCGCACCGTGATCGTCGACGAAATCCATGCAGTTGCCGGCAGCAAGCGTGGCAGCCATCTGGCGCTAAGCCTGGAGCGGCTCGATGCGCTGTGCGCGAAAGCGCCGGTGCGCATCGGATTGTCGGCGACGCAAAAACCCCTGTCGCTGGTGGCGGATTTCCTGAGCGGGACGGGCCGCGAATGCGCCGTGGTCGATGTCGGCCATGTGCGGGCGCGCGACCTGGGCCTGGAGCTGCCGCCCGTACCGCTGGAAGCGGTGATGGCCAACGAAGTGTGGGACCGCGTCTACGACCGCCTGGCGGAGCTGACCGCCTTGCATCGAACCACGCTGGTATTCGTGAACACGCGCCGCATGGCCGAGCGCATGGCACGCCATATCGCCGAACGCATCGGCGCGGAGCACGTGGCGGCCCACCACGGCAGCCTGGCCAAGGAATACCGGCTGGATGCCGAGCAGCGCCTGAAGCGCGGCGATTTGCGCGTGCTGATTGCCACCGCATCACTGGAACTGGGTATCGACATCGGCGACGTGGACCTGGTGTGCCAGATCGGCTCCCCGCGCAGCATCGCATCCTTCCTGCAACGCGTGGGCCGCTCCGGACACCATGTAGGCGGCATGCCCAAGGGCCGCCTGTTCCCGACTTCGCGCGATGACCTGATCGAATGCACGGCGCTGCTGGACTGCGTGCGGCGCGACGAGCTGGACGTCCTGCAGATTCCGGACGCGCCGCTGGACGTGCTGGCCCAGCAAATCGTGGCCGAAGTCGGCAATCGCGAATGGAGCGAGGAGGAGCTTTTCGCCCTGGTGCGCCGCGCCATGCCGTATGCGAAACTGGAACGCGACCGCTTTGACGCAGTGCTGCGCATGCTCAGCGAAGGCTACACCAGCCGCCAGGGCGTGCGCGGCGCCTACCTGCACCGGGACAGCGTCAGCGGCACCTTGCGCGCGCGCCGCGGCGGCAAGATGACGGCCGTGACATCGGGCGGCACGATTCCGGACAACGCCGACTTCACCGTGATCCTGGAACCGGCCGGCCAGAACGTGGGCACAGTCCATGAGGATTTCGCCGTCGAGAGCATGGCCGGCGACGTTTTCCAGCTGGGGAATACGTCCTACCGCATCCAGAGGATAGAAGCAGGCAAGGTGCGGGTGGAGGATGCCCACGGCGCCGCGCCCAACATCCCGTTCTGGATCGGCGAAGCGCCGGGACGGAGCGACGAGCTGTCGCTGGGCGTGGCGCGGCTGCGCGGCGAAATCGACCGCCTGCTGGGCGAGAAGGAAGACGGCGATGCGGCCATCGAGCATGCGGTGGACTGGCTGTTCGAACACCTTGGCCTGAACGATGATGCGGCCCGCCAGATCGTCGAATACCTGGCGCGCGCCCGCTCTTCGCTGTCCGCCCTGCCCACCTTCGACACGCTGATCATGGAGCGCTTCTTCGACGAGTCAGGCGGCATGCAACTGGTGCTGCACACGCCCTACGGCAGCCGCATCAATCGCGCCTGGGGCCTGGCGCTGCGCAAGCGTTTCTGCCGCACCTTCAATTTCGAGTTGCAGGCAGCGGCCACGGAAGATGCGATCGTGCTGTCGCTGTCGGAAAGCCACAGTTTCCCGCTGGACGAAGTATGGCGCTACCTGCGCTCGACCAGCGCGGAGCACATCCTGGTCCAGGCCCTGCTCGATGCGCCGCTGTTCAATGTGCGCTGGCGCTGGAACGCGACCACCGCCCTGGCGCTGCCCCGCTTCACCGGCGGGCGTAAGGTGGCCCCGCAACTGCAGCGCATGAAGAGCGACGATCTGCTGGCGGCCGTGTTTCCGGACCAGGCGGCCTGCCTGGAAAACATTGTCGGCGAACGCGAACTGCCCAGCCATCCGCTGGTGGACCAGACGCTGGACGATTGCCTGCACGAGGCGATGGACAGCGAGGGCTGGCTCAGGGTGCTGCGCCGCATCGAAGCCGGCGAGATACAGCTGATTTCACGCGACCTGCCGGCGCCGTCGCCGCTGGCGATGGAAGTGCTGAACGCCCGCCCCTACGCCTTCCTCGATGATGCACCGCTCGAGGAGCGCCGCACCCAGGCCGTGTTGAGCCGCCGCTGGAGCGACCCCGCGTCCACCGACGACATGGGCGCGCTGGACGCCGGCGCCATCGAGGCCGTGGCCAACGAAGCCTGGCCGCACGTGCGGAACGCGGACGAAATGCAGGAAGCGCTGATCCAGCTGGCCTGTATCACCCGCGATGAGGCTGATGCCAACGATGGCTGGCCCGCGCTACTTGAATCGCTCGCCGCCAGCGGCCGGGCAACTCGCCTGCTGCTGCGCGGCGGCGCCGAATTCTGGGTACCGCTGGATCGCCTGGCCTGCCTGCACGCCGCCTATCCGGAAGCCGCCGCCACGCCGCCGCTCGCCATACCGGTACGGCTATCCCTGAACGGCGATGAGCCCTGGGCGCGCGATGCCGCGCTGGTCGAACTGCTGCGCGCCCGCCTGTCCGGCTTCGGTCCGCAGCCCGCTACGGCCATCGCTTCCTCGCTCGCGCTGCCCGAGTCCACCGTGGCTATCGCGCTGGCGCAGCTGGAGAGCGAAGGCTATGTGATGCGCGGCCGCTTCACGCCGCGCGCAACAGGCGAAGAATGGTGCGAGCGGCACCTGCTGGCCCGCATCCACCGCTACACGATCAAGAACCTGCGGCGCGAGATCGAACCCGTCGAGCGCCAGGACTTCATGCGCTTCCTGTTCGAGTGGCAGCACCTGTCCGAGGAAACACAGCTGCAAGGAGCGGACTCACTGCAGCAGGTACTGTCCCAGCTTGAAGGCTTCGAAGCGCCTGCCGGCGCCTGGGAAAGCGAGCTGCTGGCGACGCGCGTGAAGGATTATTCTCTGCTGTGGCTTGATGATCTGTGCCGTTCCGGCCGCATCGTCTGGACACGCGTTGGCGCACCATCCAGCGCCAGTGGCGGCACTGTGCGCAGCACGCCCCTGGTGCTGCTGCCACGGCGCCAGCTCCCGCTATGGCATGCCCTGCCCGCCGTCGCAACCGAAATTGAATTGTCGCCACGCGCAGCGCGTGTGCTGGACGCACTGCGCCGCCAGGGCGCCATGTTCTACGACGAGCTGTCGCACGAAGCGCACCTGCTGCCGGCTGAACTGGAAACCGCGCTTGGCGAGCTGGTCGCCACCGGACTGGTGAACGCCGACAGCTACGCCGGGCTGCGCGCCATGCTGGTGCCGGCCAACAAGCGCAACACGATGGACCGCCGCCGTCGCCGCGGCGCCGGCCCGACGATGGAGGAAGCCGGGCGCTGGGCGCTGGTGCGCCAGTCCGAAGGCGTGACCATCCGGGAGCGCTTCGCCGATCCCTCCGCCGCGGCCTCGGCGCCAACGTCGCCGGCAACGCCCGCCCGCCGCCCGCGCATCGCTCCGGACACGCTGGAGCACATCGCCATGACGCTGCTGCGCCGCTACGGCGTCATGTTCTGGAAACTGCTTGACCGCGAAGCATCCTGGTTGCCCTCCTGGCGCGAGCTGCTGCCCGTCTACCACCGCCTGGAAGCACGCGGCGAAGTCCGTGGCGGCCGCTTCGTGGCGGGTCTGTCCGGCGAGCAGTTCGCGCTGCCGAAGCCATCCCCCTGTTGCGCGAAACGCGCCGCAAGCCGCACGACGGCAGCCTGGTCGCCATTTCCGCGATCGATCCGCTCAACCTGTGCGGCACCGTCCTCGCCGGCGACAAGGTCCCCGCTCTCTCCGGCAACCGCATCCTGTTCCGCGACGGCATGACCGTCGCCACGCAGGTGTCCGGCAAGTTCAACTACCTGGCATCGCCAGACCCCGCCGAACGCGAACAAATGCATGCCTTGCTGATCGAGCAGCGCTAGCGCGTGCTTGCCGCTGGCACGGGCGGCCCGGCACAATCTTGAAAGTTCGTCATCAACCAGTAACAAGATGCTGGCAAACTTCGCATCTTTCGAACCACTGGACTATTTCCATGCCTAAGATCCCAATGCGCGCCATGCTCGGCGCCTGCATCGCTCTCGCACTTGCCGCCTGCGGCGAACATACGCCAGCCGGCACAGCGACTACCGCCCCAACTACCCCGGTAGTGTCGCCTAAGAACGTGATCTTCTTCCTCGGCGACGGCATGGGCCTGACCACGATGACTGCCGCCCGCATTTACTCGGTCGGCGAAGACGGCGACCTCACGATGGATACCCTGCCGGAGACCGCTTTCGTCAAGACCTTCTCGAACGATGCCCAGGTTACCGACAGCGCACCGTCCATGTCCGCCTATATGACGGGCGTAAAGATGAATAACGAAGTCATCTCGATGTCCAGCGACACCGTCGCCATTGACCCTGGCGCGGACTCCAACGGCAACAAGCTGGTCAACAATTGCGGCAGCAAGAACGGTACGCCCGTCACCACGCTGCTGGAACTGGCCAAGGCCAAGGGATGGGCGGCCGGCGTTGTGACCACCACGCGCATTACCCACGCCACGCCCGCTGCTACGTATTCCCACATCTGCCACCGCGACCTGGAGAACGATATCGCGGCAGCCCTCGTGCCGGGCGGCACGGGCTATAACAGCGCCCTCGGCACAACCGGCGTTGACGTGATCCTGGGTGGCGGCAGCCAGTTCTTCACGCCTTTCGCCAACGGCGGCAAGCGCTCCGACGGCCGCGACCTGATCGGCGAACTGAAAAAGTCCTACACCTACGCCAGCAACGCCGCTGAATTCAACGCCATCGATCCGGCCAAGGTGGACCGCATTGCCGGCCTCTTCACCTCCAGCCACATGAGCTATGACCTGGACCGCGACCCGGCCAAGGAACCGAGCCTGGCCGACATGACCACCAAGGCCATGGACGTGCTGGCAAAGAACAACAAGGGATATTTCCTGATGGTGGAAGGCGGCCGCATCGACCACGCACTTCATGAAACGACCGCCAAGAAAGCCCTGCAGGATACCGTCGCCTTCGACAATGCGATCAAGGCCGCCATCGCCAAGGCACGTGTAACGGACCCGGATCTGAAAAACACCCTGATCGTCGTCACCGCCGACCATGACCACACCCTGGTGCTGAACGGCTACGCCAAGCGCACCGGCAAGACCGCCGCCGGCAACGCGGGCGTACTGGGCGTGGTGAAGAACTATGTGACGGGCGCAGTGGAGAAGGATGCCGAAGGCGCACCGTACACCATCATCGGCTTTGGCAACGGCGAGAACCGCACCCAGGGCAGCCGCTCCGCCAATGCCAGCCTGGACGAAAGCGTCACCGGCGCCAACACCTATCACCAGGAAGCCGCGATCCGCGTCAGCGCCGGCAATGAGACCCACGGCGGCACCGATGTCTTCCTCGGCGCGATCGGCATGGGTTCCGAAACCTTCCTCGGCACCATCGACAACACCAAGGTGAACGGCCTGGTCAAGGCAGCCGCCGGCCTGTAATCAACACTACTGAACTGGAAATACTATGAACCGCAATCTGCAACGCTCCCTGCTGGCCCTCGCCATCGGCGGTACGATTACCCAGTCCGCCATAGCTGCCGACGCCAAGAACATCATTTTCTTCCTCGGCGATGGCATGGGCCCGGCGACCATCACCGCATCCCGCATTTATAAATACGGCGAAGACGGCAGCCTGAATATGGACAAGCTGGAACGCACCGCGCGCATCAAGACCTTCTCGAACGACGCCCAGACCACCGACAGCGCGCCATCCATGGCCGCCTACATGACCGGCGTGAAGATGAACAATGAAGTGATCTCGATGTCCTCGGAAACCGTGGCGACGGAACCGGGCAAGGACGCCAACGGCAACCTTGGCATCAATAACTGCGCAGCCGCCAATGGCAAGGCTGTCAGCACCATCCTGGAACTGGCGAAAGCCAAGGGCAAGGCTGTGGGCTCGATCACCACGACCGAACTGACGCACGCCACGCCGGCGGCAACCTTCTCCCATATCTGCAACCGCAACGCGCAATACGCGATTGCCGCGCAGGTCGTGCCAGGCGGCGCGGGCTACAACAGCGCGCTGATGGACGGCGTGGATGTGCTGATGGGTGGCGGCCGCAATCACTTCACCCCGTTCAGCAGCACCAACACCAAGGGCCGCGCCGATGGCCGCGACCTGCTGGCGGAAATGGCCGCCAAGGGCTACACCGTTGCCGCCACCAAGGCAGACATGCAGGCTGCCCCGCTGACCAAGAAGTTCATCGGCCTTTACAGCACCACCAGCCACCTGCAGTATGAACTGGACCGCACTGCCACGCCGCCCCTGGGCGAAGGCGCAAACCAGCCAAGCCTGGCCGAAATGACCGTCAAGGCCATGGACATCCTGGGCCAGAACGCGAACGGCTACTTCCTGATGGTGGAAGGCGGCCGCATCGACCACGCACTGCACGCCACCAATGCCAAGCGCGCTCTGGTGGACACCATTGCTTTCGACGATGCGATCAAGGCGGCCCTGGACAAGGCGCGCACTACCGATCCGACCCTGGCCAATACGCTGATCGTCGTCACTGCCGACCATGATCACACGCTTGCCATCAACGGCTACTCGAAGCGCGGCAATCCTATCCTGGACATCACCCGCGACTACAAGACCGGCCAGCCGGGCAAGGATGCCGACGGCAACACCTACTCCACCCTGGTGTTCGGTAACGGTCCAAACCGTCCCAACGTGCGCACCAACCTGGATAGCGCCGTCGTGCAGGGCAACGACTATCTGCAGGAAACCGGCGTGAAACTGTCCAGCGAAACTCACGGCGGCGGCGATGTGAAACTGTTTGCCACCGGCGCAGGCGCGAAGACGTTCAAGGGCACCCTGGATAACACCAAGGTGTTCACGCTGCTGAAAAACGCATTCGGTTTCTGAGCATGAAGATTCTGCAGTCCCTGTTGTTGTACGCCGGCCTGGCTTGCGCTGCGGCGCATGCCGCGCCGGCGGCGCCTGATCTAGACCTCGGCATCAGCTACTACACCAAGGTCGTGACGGATGAAGGCGTCACGCGCGAGACGCGCTACGAGGAACGCTGGCAGCGACGAGCCGGCCATGTGTGGGTGGAACGCGTGTTGCCGGAGCGTGCGTCGCATCATGAAGATGGGCACAAGCACTTCAATCCTGTAAAGCTGGCCCGTCATGTGATGATGGAAAACGGGAAGCTGAAACTGGAGTATGTTGACCTGCACGGCCGCGAGCGCGTCGCAATTCCTCCGGCGGAATACGAGAACGTGGCCTTCGACGGGTCCTGGGACCGCAGCTTCTACCTGGTTTCGCCGAAGGTGGTCGCCCAGATTCCGCTGTCCACCCGTTCGTCCACTGTGCCGGGCGCCCGCTGGCGCGAACGCGAGCGGAACGGCCGTTTCGAGCGCGTTCTGTGGGATGACTCGCGCCAGGTGGCGCTGGTGATCGAAACCGGCGATCGCAGCGGCCAGGAATACCAGCGCATCGAAGCGCAGCCCGTCTCCAAGGCCAGCCCGGCGTCGCCGTGGACCAGGCTGGTCGGCTTCAGCCAGAAAGAGTACGCCGACTTCCTCGACTAGGCGCTCAGTCGCTGGAGGACATCACCTCCAGCGGCACGCCGCCGCGCGCGGTGCGCAGATTGACCAGCTTTACCGGCTCCAGCGCATTCTCCGCCTTCCCGTCCGTCGTTACCGCGAGCGCGATGGTGTTCTGGCCGTTCGGATTGAGGATGCCCGGCGGGATGACGAAGGTGCGCTGCGGGCCGATATTGGCGATGAACTGGCCCATATTCCAGCCGTTGACGAAAATCAGGGCGCGGTTGTCGCGGCCCGAGCGCGGCCTGGAAGTGTCGCCAAAGGCCAGGCCAAGCTGCACGTCGTGACCCTTGGGCAGGTCAAGGGCAAAGCTGGTGCGCAGCCAGTAGGTGCCCGCGGCCGGAGGTGCGGCGGTTGGCCTAGCGGGCAGCCAGCCGTCCTGCTTGCCGGGCAGGTGCCAGCCCTGACGCTCGCCATACAGTCCGCCGTTGTTCAACGGGCCGCGCACCGTGTCGGCAATCGCTTCCCCACCCTTGTTGCCCTGGATGCGCCATTCGATGGGGACAGCGAAACGCTGTCCGCCGCGCGAGGTGAGTGAAGCCGAGATCAGGCCGCGCGCTTCGCGGTGGTAATCGTCGGCCATCAGGTTCCAGTTGTGCGAGTTGTTGCGCACCATGACCGAAATGATGTGCTCACCGGCCACCAGCTTGCCAAGCGAGTACTTCACGCTGTCGGTCGTTTCAGGGAAGGAGCGGCCGGTATCCATCTCGTCCTGGCCCACGAATTTCCCGTCGATCCAGACCTGGATCATGCCTGCCCCGCCGCCACCGTAAAACAGCTCGAGCTGGTTGGTCTTCGGGTCGGTCACGCGCACACGGCCCCGATACCAGACATCGCCGTGATGGAAACCGTAGTCACTCATGCTCAGCGTGGGCTGGCCGCGCTCAGGCATGGTCCAGGTTTGCGCGGCCGACGCACGGTGGTCGGCCTTGATCCACTGGCTGTCATCAAAGCCGGGGCGTGCTTCCGGGCTGTCCATGCGCCGCATCCACGGCAGCGCCTCCAGCTTGGGCAGGACTAGCGCCACCGGTCCCTTGATGGGGCTCGTCCTGATGCTGCCGTCCGCCTGCACGGCCAGCGCCAGCGCCTCGCCGTTGAATGTGACGGCCGATGCAGCCGTTCCCCAGATTTCCAGCGCCGAGTCCTGGCTGGTGTCGCCAGTGAGCGCCAGCGTGCCGCCATCGAAGCGCGCGGAACGGACCAGGGCCGGTGTCATTTGCAGCACCGGGCCTTGCGCCGTGTCCTGGCGCCACATATTGAAGCTGGCTTTCTCGTCCGCCAGCAGGAGAAGCATGGGCGCGCGGCCGCCGCCGCTGATGCGCACGCGCGCCAGGCCGTCATGCACGTACGAGAGTTTCAGGTCGCCTTTGGCCGCATCGAACGCCGAGGCGACCTTTCCGGACAGGACCTCCACCTGCGGCGCGGAAGCATAGCGCAGCACGGTCTCGCCTTCTTCCTTGTCGCGGCCATGCAGCAGCACGATATCGCGCTCGCCGTTGCGGAAGTGCGTCTGGATTTCGGAGGTCGAGTAGACCAGGTGCTGGCGTTCCATGCCGTAGGACGCCAGCAGCAACTTGCCATCCTGGCCGTTTACGCGCAGCGGGATCCGGTAGCTGCCGTCTGCGGTGTCCAGGTCGACGCTGCCCCGATCGTCGCTGAGCGCATTCGATGGATTGTGCACCGTGAAAAGGATATGCGCTCCCGCCTTCGGATTGATGTTGTGATAGGCCTTCAGCTTAGCGTTGCTGACCTTCAGTTCGGGCCCCTTGTCCATTTCAGCCAGCGCCTGCTCCGCCGCCTGCACGAACATCCCCTGCTGCTTCAGGGCGTACGCCTTCTCGCGCAGCCCGCGATCCTCGGAGATGGCGGCGCCATAGTCGTAGGAGGTGTACACCACCGGACCGGCCAGCCAGCCCCACGAAGTGCCGCCGAATGTCATGTAGATGTTGTGGATCGTCAGGCGGTTGATCAGGTTGGTGCCATAGACCACGCGCTGATAGCCTTTGCCCTGGCGCTGCGCCGTGCAATTGTAGGTACCGTTCGAGCCCCAGTAATCGAACCAGCCACCACCCAGTTCCGCTGCAAAGCCGGGCGTTTTCGGGGAAGTCAGCGAACCGGGCTTCGGCCCGGGCTTGGCGTACATGCCCCAGTCTGGCGCTATATTGGGGCCGGACGGGTCGGCGAAGACATTGCAGCTGCCGCCCGGATAGCCGTCGAAGGCATACATATCGGTCGGCCCGGAATTGGCCCAGGGCGCAGTGGAATCCTTCGGCGCCCAGTCCGGCAGACGGCCGGCCGCGTTGTGGAAGAACGGTACGCTGATGCCGTCCGCACGCGCCTTGTGCGCCAGGTGCTGCATATGGCGCACGTGCTTGGGCTCGACCTTGCCCAGTTCATTTTCCAGCTGGTAGGCGATGACATTGCCGCCGCCCGTGGTGGCCTGGTGGCGGGCGATGATGGCGTTAATCTGCGTCATCCACTCGTCGGTGGCGGCCGTATAGGCGGGATCGTCGGTGCGGGCTTCGGCGCGGTTGCGGAACATCCAGCCCGGATAGCCGCCGCCCGTCAACTCGGCGTTCACATAGGGGCCGGTACGCGCGATGATATACATACCCTCTTCTTCGGCAATCTGCAGTGCGCGCTCGATATTGCGTACGCCGCTGAAGTCATACTGGCCCGGCGCGGCGGAGTGGTAGCCCCAGTCGAAGTAGAAAGCGACAGCGTTGAAACCCGTGGCCTTCATCTTTTGCAGAACGTCGCGCCACAGCGAGGGATTCGGCAGGCGGAATGGGTGGACTTCGCCCGACCAGACAACGATACGCTTGCCGTCCACACTCAGCGAGTGCTCGTCCCAGCTGATTTTCTTCGGCTGGCCCCGGGGCCTGGTCGATTCCGCATAAGTCTTGGGCTCTTCTGCCAGCACGCTGAAATCGCGGACGACGCCGGATACTCCGCCTAGCTCCCTCTTGGGCGCCCAGCTGGCGAAGTTGTCCTGGCTGTCGGAGTACCAGGCGTGACGGCCGCCCTCCTCCTCGAAATACATCCGCCAGCCGCCGCCCGGCAGCCGCACCACGGCCTGTCCCGCGCGGCCCTGTCCCAGCCGGCCCAGTCACCCTTCTTTTCGACCGTCCACGGCCCGGTGAGCGCCTGGGCGCTGGCCAGCTCAATGTAGCCGGTCTGCTGGTTCCTGACGAAGGCGGCATAGCCCTTATCCGATGCGACGATGAAGCTGTCCACATAGCCCTGCAAGCCCGCCAGCGGCTTCGGCTCAGACCATTGGCTGAAGCCGGCGTTCGGCTCCAGGATGTAGGCGCCGGTAGCGCCATTGGACGAAAGCGACACCACCAGTTTGAGAATGCCATCCTTGTCGCGCAGCCATTCCGGCGCCCGCGCCTTGGCGAATCCGGATGCCGCGACCTTGATTTCACCCATCGCCTGCCAGCTTTTCAGGTCGCGTGAGCGCGCCGTGCCGAAGGCTGCGCCGTTTTCGCTGCTGGCGTAGACCAGGTAGTAGTACCCGTCGCTGTGGCGAATAATGGAGGGGTCGCGCAGCATGCGCTCGGGCGCCGTGTAGGTTTCAGAGGCCAGCGTGGTGAACGTCGCGCCGTCGGTGGAAGCAAACAGGCTTAACTTGCCAGGCGAAGCCGCCGTAAAGCCAGGCATCAGGTAAACCGGCTGGTCCTGGGCCCCGACGGCTGTGCCCCGAGCCGCTTGCCGGGCCGCGTCCGACGCCTGGGGGATGCCCAGCTCCTGCGCCATCACCCCGCCGGCATGCAGCGCGGCGGCCACGCAAAGGATTGAGAGTCGCGGCAAAAATGGACGGCGGTGAGCTTTGCTGGTCGGGGCCAATGGGATTCCCTTATCTGTAGACGTTGGCGATAGCCTGTCACTCTGCCATTGATTTGATCGGCAGGCGACCAGGAGTACCAAAAAAATCAAAAAACTGATCGTCCGCAATGTCCCGACTGAGTCGAAAATGAAAAAAGGAATCCTGGGAGATACTTTGCGTGCTGGTTGACTGGTCGACGATGAATTTCCTGCCGCACGAGGCTGTCGGCCCGCGTCCTCGCCAACGACAAGTTCCGAGCCAGTATTGCGCCGACGCTACGGCGCGGTGTAACAGAACCAGCCCGACGACGCCAACCTGACACGGTCGAACATGCACAGGGTCGCTTCCCGCCGCGTGGGCTGCACGGCAGCGCGGCTGAGCTGGCGCCGCGCCAAGCAGCAATACCGGCGGGTGTCAGAGCAAGGCAGGGTTCGATCCGAACATGCGCCACTCGAGGAGCGTGTGCGCCACGACCACGCCCTCCGCCAGGTATGGGTCCTTCAGCAGCAACGTCGCCGCTTCGTGTTTCGACTGCGCACGGTAGATGAACATCGCGCCGGAGCCATCTGAAAAGGGACCTGCCATCAGCAACTGCCCGCTGGCCTTCAGGCCCTGTGCACACTCGTGGTGTACAGATCCGGCGCGTTCACGGCGTGACCGGTCAGAAGTGAACTTCACATGACTGACATAGGTGCGCATAGCACCGGTACCGGCGCTGGCAGGAGCGCGGCGCTCGGGTGCGACGAGCGAGGCGGCGAGCAGCTCGGCGTTGCTGTCGACATCCGTCCATTCGTCCAGGCGATAGCTTTCGATTGCGCCTTGCAGGACAAAGGGGTCGCGCTGCACGAAATTCTCGGCTTCCTGTTCGAGGCCGCCGAATAAATGAGCAGGACCCCGCTGGGCCGGCCATCGTCGCCGAGGATCGGGCCGCCCGTCACAAGGTGACCGTTCTCGCGCAGCGCGTCGGCATAGACCTGGTGCTCGGCGCGCGATGCGTTCACCTTGTTTCGGTCCTCCACATACGTCGCCAAGTTGACAAACATAAGGCGCCCGGCTGCTCTCGCCGAGGCCATTCCGCCCAGCGCCAGGCTGGCGGCGCCGGCAGCGGCCGTTGCCAGAAAGCTGCGGCGTGACTGAATATGAGACATCGTTGTTTCCTTTTTATGGCGCCTTTGCCGCCTTCACCAGCAAGGCGTGCACCGCTTTCAATATTTCATCCGACA
This sequence comes from Pseudoduganella sp. UC29_106, assembly GCF_044055365.1. Lineage (NCBI taxonomy): Bacteria > Pseudomonadati > Pseudomonadota > Betaproteobacteria > Burkholderiales > Oxalobacteraceae > Pseudoduganella > Pseudoduganella sp. UC29_106. The sequence continues at coordinate 3,440,559 of NZ_CP171977.1, forward strand.
AGTCCGGATCGCTCTTGGCGACAGCGCGTGCCGCCGCCATCGCACCGATTTCCGCCGCGACGATGGCCAAGGACATGCGGCGCCGCTCAGCGCCGGAAATGCCTTCGTCCAGCACCGCCTCGAAGGCGCCGGCCTTTTCCTGGAAACCTTTGGCGAAGCGCGCGCTGATTTCCTCCCCGTGCCGTCCGATTTCGCTTGCGGACGCAGTCATCGGGCAGCTCGCGCCCGGGTCGTCGCGATTCAGCGACGAAAGCAGATAGTTGAGATACCCGGCCACAGTGCGCTTGCGCCGCGCCCCATCGCCACGAAAGGCTTCTCGGCTCAACGCCAGCCCGGTCGAAAACGCTTCAGTGGCAAGTGCCTCCTTCGAACGGAAATGCGCGTACAGTGCGCCATGCGTCAATCCGGCCTCGCGGGCGATCTCCGCGACGCCTACTCCATCGATGCCACGTTCGCGAAACAGCTTGCTGGCCGTGGCCAGCAGCGTTTCCCGGTTTTCATCGAACTGTTCTCTTCTTACAAATACCACGGTCTCCTCCTGAAACGACGTTCAGCGCTCCGAGAACGCCAGCAGCGGCTTGGCATCGTGACCGGCGCTCTCTGCCGCTGAGAAAGCGTCGAATGCCTGATCGAGTGCGTAGCGGCGTGATGCGGGCAGCTTCAGGCTGCCTTCGGCCATACGCTCCATCAGATGACGCAACGCCTGGCTGGCTTCAGTCACGCCTTTGCGGGCGAGCCACGAGAACACCAGCCAGCCGCGCACTTCGACGCTGGAATAAACCAGCGCAGGCGCGAAAATCGGCATCTCGAAAGCGGCAGGATCAGTCTGTCGGTGCGACGACAAGGCCCCGTAGACGAGCATGCGTCCATTCAGGGCCAGTTGCCGGGCAAGCGTGGCGCCGGTGCGACCAGCAACGCAGTCGATCGCGCTGACGATGCCGCCCGCGCCGGTAGCTTCCTTCAACTGTTCCGGCCAGTCTTCGTCCGCCGTGCAGATCACCACGTCGCCGCCCAGTTCCTGGATCTCGGCGACCTGCTCCTTGCGGCGCACAAGGTTGATGGTGCGGAAGCCCTGCATTTTCGCGATCTGCAGCACAAGGCGGCCAACCGTTGAACCAGCCGCACTCTGTACCAGCCAGTCGCCCCGCTGCAGCTGGTGCTCGGAAACTGTCATCGCCCATGCGGTCATTGGATTGATCAGGGCCTGGGCAGCGTCCTCATCTGAGATCCCCTCCGGTACGGGAATGGCACGCTCTGAAGGACTGATCACTTTCTCCCGCCAGGTGCCCGCCACATCCAGCAACACGACGCGCTCGCCGACCCGCGCAGGCGAAACGTCGCTGCCCACGGCATCAATGATGCCAACACCCTCAGATCCCGGCGACGCCGGCAGCTGCGGCTGACGCTGTCGGGCAAACCTTCCGCGGATGATGTGCAGGTCCGACGGGTGCACGGGCGCCAGCAGCATCTTCACGCGCACTTCCGTTGGCCCGGGCATGGGTTCGGGCAGTTCACGCCACTGGACCACCTGGGACGGTTCGCCGTTGCGTTCAATAATCAGGGCCTTCATATGCTTACTCCTTACGCTTAATTGCGATCACAATCAAGCTTAGACGCCAAACTTATCACTGTCAAGTATGGATTGCGGGAATCAGGAGCGCTACAATTCGCCGCTGAGTCAACTCATTGCACTGATCATGGACGAGAAAGACGATAACAATCCGCTCAATATGCGCGTGGCCGTGGTCGTGGCCTTGCTTGCCACCTTCATGGGCATCTGCAAGGTCAAGGACGACAACATTAACCAGGCCATGCAACAGACCCAGGCCAACAAGGTGGACCACTGGTCGTTCTACCAGGCCCGCAATATCCGCGAAGAGGTTGCCAATGCGACCATCATCCAGCTGAAACTGGCAAAGGCCGGGCGGCCGGCGAGCGAACAATCGGCCTACGATGACGCTATCGCCAGCTACGGCAAGCTGGCGGCGGACCAGAAGCGCAAGAAGGACGAGCTCAGGCTCCAGGCGGAGCAGGACGACAAGACCTATGACGCCCTGAATTTCAAGGACGACCAGTTCGACTTGTCCGATGCCATGCTCGCCATCGCGATTGCACTTCTGGCAATTACCACATTGACCAGGCAACACTGGCTGTTCTGGGTGTCCCTGGTGCCCACGGCATTTGGCGTCTTCATGGGCTTGAGCGGCCTGTGCGGCTGGCCTTTTCATCCGAGCACGCTGGTGGCACTGCTGTCGTAGCTTGAACGCGACCGGACCAGCGGCGAACAATAATTGGTGAGACTTTGCGTCCCCGAAAAATGATATGGTTCATTTTTCCAACCAGGCCACGACACCGTATGCATGCACCCGCTTTCCAACTGATGATGGTATCCATCGCTCTGCTGTGCGTGCCGTGCGTGGTCGTGGCGCGCTGCCTCATCCGCAAAGGCGATGCGATGGCGTGGCGCAGGCTGCTGTTCATCGTGCCCGGACAGTTAGCGGCAGGCGCCGCATTGTTGGCCGGTATCGATGCGATGGAATTGGACGATCCCGAGGACCTGGTGATAACCGCTTCCTCCCTGCTGGGAGTAGCCGGCGCCCTGGTCTGCCTGATGTGCCACCAGATCGCGCGGATTTGACCAGGCCAGCCTCACGCGATTTTGAACAGGACCACGGCATCCTGGTCGTCGTCAAATGCGGCGCACAATCGATGGAATCCATCGGCGATCACCACCCCGTCGCCGTCGCTATGCACGCCGCACACCAAAAGGATGGGCGAGAACCGCCTTCCCTTCTTGATGGCTTTGTTCTGGCTGGTCCAGTCAAACGCCTTCACCTCGGCCATCGGAGTGTGCGCTGCGCGCAGAATGTCACGTGCCGGCATTTTTTTCACTTTGGCCCGGCGCAGCTTCCCGACCAGGCGTGTCGCAACAGCCTGGTTGAATACGAGGCTGAGATAGGCTAGCGCGGCCGGGTAATCCTTTTTCTGTGGCTTTTTGCGCCATTTCACGGATTTACTCATCTGCTCCCCCTTGCTAGACCGATGTTAGCGTAACGCGCCAGAGCGCGTCGCGCAGTCGGAAGAGTTCGCCGCGAGCTAAACCAAGGTATAGTTCCCGCCGAAAGGAATGCGGACTAACCTCTGTTTCATCCTTGCCACCTCGCGCTAGGAATTCAGGGAAAGAGGTTCGATCATGCACGCAATCCATAGGCTGGCGCGTGGTGGCCTGGCGCGCGTTCGCCAGGCCGCGTTTGGCGCCCGAACTATATCCGGGCGGCTCGCCGCGCTTCGCATCGTCCTTGTGCGTTTGCGCCTGATACTACCGCTCGCGTTGCTGAGCGGCTGCCAGCTCAGTCCATCGCTGCCGGTGCTGGGAGCCTTCTTCCCCGACTGGCTATTCTGCATGCTGTTTGCACTGTTCGTAGCCGTGCTAACCGACGCTGCGCTGGCGGCCGCAGGCTGGCGCCGCCAGTTCGAACATTGGACGCTGGTGGCCGGCTACGGAGCCCTTGCCGTAGCGGCGGCGCTGCTGTCCTGGCTCGCACTGTTCAGGAACTAGGAGCGCCCGATGCAAGCGAAGAAATCCATCCATCCGCGCCTCGTCGCGCTACTGCTTGTGCTGCTGGCCGCAGGACTGGCCGTCTACGTGATCTGGCGCCTGGACACGGCGCCGCGCACAGACAACGCCTATATCTATGCCGACACCATCAGCATCACGCCGGAAGTCAGTGGCCGCATCATCGAATTGAACGTAAAGAACGACCAGCTGGTGCATCAGGGCGATGTGCTGTTCCAGATCGACCCGCGCCCCTTCCAGGCTACTTTGGCCAAAGCCGAGGGCAGCCTGCGCGCGTTGAACGAGCAGATCGAACTGGCGCAACGCTCGGTCAATGCGCAGAAATATGCTGCCGATGCGGCGCGCAGCAATGTCGAACGGGCGCGCGCCGCCGCCGAACAGGCCGCGGACACACTGGACCGCATGGCGCCCCTGCAGGCGCCGGGCTACGTATCCGCCGAACAGCTTGACCAGGCGCGCACGGCGCGCCGCAGCGCGGTGGCCCAGTTGCAGGCGGCAGTGCAACAGTCGCAACAAGCCACCGCGGCCATCAGCGGCGTGGAAGCCCTGGTGGCGCAGCGCGCGGTGATCACCGCCGAAATCGCGCTGGCCAGGCTGAACCTGGAATACAGCACGGTGCGTGCACCATTCGACGGCCGCGTGCTGGGCCTGACCACCACTGCCGGCCAGTTTGCCGCAGCCGGCCGCCCCGTCTTCACGCTGGGGGATACGCGCCATTGGTACGTGGTCGCCAATTTCCGCGAAACGGAACTGGCGAACATCACGCCGGGGCGCCGCGTGCAGCTCTACCTGCTGACGGCCCCCTCCCGCAGGTTCAGCGGCGTGGTCGAATCCGTCGGCCATGGCGTCTTCCCTGACGATGGCGGCAGCCAGGATGCCGGACTGCCCCACGTGGCGCGCACCATCAACTGGGTCCGCGTCGCCCAGCGCTTCCCTGTGCGCGTGCTGGTCGAGCAGGCGGACAGCAGCCTGTTCCGCATCGGCGCATCGGCCGTTGCCATTGTCAACGACACGCACTAAGCCATGCTGTCGCTCGCACACTGGTCCCTGCCGCTGGGCGCCATCCGCAAGGAGCTGGCGCCCCTACCCGGCCGCTACGTGACGCTATGGCGCTACCTGATCGCTTGCGCGATCGTGATCGTTGCGTCCCTGGCCCTGCAGGTTCCGTTTCTTGCGCTGTCCCTGGTCTCCATCTTTTCGACGACGCAGCAGAATACTTATCTCACACGCTTGTCCGGCCTGGTGTGCACAATCGGGCTTACGCTGGCCGTCGCCTGCACGCTTTTGCTGCTGCGCCTGACCTTTGACGTGGCTTTTGCTGCGTATACTGGCAGCCATGTTCATCCTGCTGTGCGCAATGTACTTCCTGCGCAAAAGCAAGCTGGGGGTGATTGGATTCCTGGTGGGTATTGTGGTCGTCTATATCCAGAGCGAGGTGGATGTCATCCCTAATCCCGAAGCGCTGACGCGGGCGGTGCTATGGGTATGGATCGCAATTGCCTATCCGATTGCAGTCAACCTGCTGGTCGGCCAGCTGCTGCCTGCCAGCGCGGACGCACATTTGGCCACCGAGTTGCGCGCGCAACTCGACTGCGTCGCGGACAGTCTTCAGGGAGCCGCACCGCACGCACCGGAGAATGCCGCTATCGAGGACTCGTTTCTGCGCATGCGCCGGCACCTGGGTTTTGCGCTGGCCGAACATCCAGCGCATGCCAAGCGCAATTTGCAATGCAAGGCGCGCGTGCGGGTAGTCGAACGGCTGCTGGTGGCTTCGCGCGCGCTGCCATCCGCCGACGCGTCCTCACGCGACGCTGCATCCCAGCTGCACGTGTCGTCCTTGCTGGCAGCCATCAGCAACTTGCAGGCCCGGCTCGCGACCTCCGATGACGGGGCATTCACAATGCCCATTCCGGCGGTGGATCTTTCGAACGCGCCCACGCCGCTGGCCGCCATGCATCGCGCGTTCGCGCAGCTGGAACAGGACGAGGCCGCACGCCCCGTAACAACGGCGCCAGCCGCCGCAGCGACGCCGTCGCCTGTTCCCGGCGCGCACCCAGGACTCGATCCGGCCGCCCTCCGCTTTGCGCTCAAGGTGGTCCTCGCCACCCAGCTTGGCTACCTGTTCTACACGGCCGTCAATTGGCCAGGCATCCACACCTGCATGCTCACATGCATCATCCTCGCCCTGCCCAGCCTTGGCGCGGTCAGGCACAAGGGCACGATGCGCCTGATCGGCGCTGCACTCGGCAGCCTGGCGGCGCTCTGCGCAACAGTCTTCATCATCCCCCACCTGGACAGCATCACCGGCCTGCTCCTGCTAAGCCTCTTGGTAATCGCCTGCGGCGCCTGGATTGCCGCCGGCTCTCCGCGCACTGACTATGTCGGCTTCCAGATGGTGTTCTGCTTCGCCCTCGCGCTGTTCGGCACCTTCGGGCCCGGCACCGACCTGACGGAAATCCGCGACCGTGCAATCGGCATTGTGCTGGGCGTGCTGATTTCCTTGCTGGTGTATGCCGGAATATGGCCAGAGCATGAGGCGGACAAAGCGTCACAGGCCGAAGCGGAACTGTCGAAGGCACTGGAGCGGTTGGCGGAAACGGCGCCGGCTGGCATGGCCGCCTACGAACAGGCGCGTGCCGATGCCTGGTCGCTCCTGGAACGCCTGCGCCAACTGCAGGGGCGCCTGGCCTTTGAGCCCGGCGCCGATCGTCCGCTGGACAAGGCGCTGGATGACGCGCGCCGGAGATTGCTGGACTACGATTGGCAGGCAAGCACCGGCGCGGAGTGGACGAAGCCATGAAACACAGCTATACCCTCGTCATCGCACTGGCCCTGGCCGGTTGTGCCCAAATGAAGGAAGCACCGGATCGGCAGGCTCTCATCGCGCCAGAGCGCATCGGCCTGGCCGGCGACATTCCCGTCAACGGAGAAGGCTGGCCCGCGCCGCAGTGGTGGCAGCGGTATCGCGATCCGCAGCTCAACGCCCTGGTTGACCAGGCCCTGCGTGATGCACCCAGCCTGGCCGTTGCCGAAGCGCGTCTTCATCTTGGCGACAGCGGCGCCCAACTGGCGGATGCCAACCGGGGCCCGGCCGTTGCCTTGGCCGCAGACGCGGAGCGCCTGCAGTTATCCGAAAATGGCTTCAGTTCCCTGTTCACCCGTCTCGACCCGACAACGGGCGGGCCACATGGCCGCTGGTACACCGAAGGCACGATCGGTCTGCTGGGCAGCTACACACTCGATGTCTGGGGCCGCAAGCGCGCGCAGTTTACCGCCGCCGTGGGCCAGCGGAATGCGCTCAGGGCTGAGCGCGACCAGGCGGCCCTGCTACTCGTTGGCGCAGTGACGCAGACCTATTGCCGCATCCAGACCGATTACGCCACGCTAGTCCTGCTGCAGCGCGCCCGGCGCCTGATGCAGGATCTGCAGCAAGCGCACCAGGAACGATATGCGCGCGGCATCGCGCCGCGCCAGCCCGTCGAAACCGCGCGCGCGCAACTGCTGACGATCGAGCAGCAGATCAGCGCTGTCGAAGATCGCTTGCTGCAATCACGGGAAGCACTGCGCGCTCAAGTCGGCGCAGGTCCCTCGCCGCTGGCGCTCGAAGCACGCGCGCTGCCCACAACCCTGGGCATGCTACCCCCTGCACTCGACTACCGCCTGCTGGCGCGGCGTCCCGACCTGCAAGCGTGGCGCTGGTCGGTTCAAGCTTCGCTGAGCGAAATCGAGACTGCACGTGCCGCCTTCTATCCCAGCTTCGACATCAGGGCCTTCATCGGATTCAATGCCATCCACCTGGGTGATTTGTTCAGCAAATCCGGCACCCAGATGAGCCTCGTGCCCGGCCTGACATTGCCGATATTCGACAGCGGCCGTCTCAATGCCGAACTGGCGATATCCAAGTCGCAGAACGAGATCCGTATCGCCCAATACAACCAGGCGGTGCTGACTGCCGTTGCCGAAGTGGCGCAAACTGCGCTGGCCCTGGAAGGCTTGCAGCGCCAGCGCAAGCTGCAGGACGCAAAAGTGGAATCCGTCCGCTTCACTTCCGCCAGTGCGCACGCCCAACTGGAACGCGGCCTGGGCGACCGCTTGCACGACATCGATCCGAACTACTCCTGCTGCGCGAGCAGGAGCAGTCGATTGCCCTGCATAGCCGCCAGTTGCTGGCAGAAGTTGGCCTGACCATGGCCCTCGGCGGCGGCTATCAGGAATGAGGGACCTCGCTCGCAGGCCGAGCCGGGATACGGGCAACAACGATGACCAACCAGGATGAAACCATGAGCGACACCGATTCGAAAAAATCCATTATTGAAGCCAGCACGTCTGCCGAAGCCAGAAATCCGCCTTCGCGGCGCAACTTTCTGAAGGCATCCGGCCTGCTGGCCGCCGGCGCCGCTTCGACGAGTGTCGTGCCGCAGGCATTCGCCGCAAGCAGGGAAGCGCCAGGCCAGCCTCTGTCCCTGCCTGGTGCATTCAGTGCTGCTGCCAAAACCCCGCCTGAGACGCCCGAGCTGCCCATGAATGGCGCCACCCTTTTCGCCAAGGCCTGCCAGGCGGAAGGCTTGGCCGCGCTATTCTGCTGTCCCGGCAATTACACGGTGACACATGCGCTGGCCGCCATCGGCATTCCAACTTATACCGGCCGTGACGAACGTTCGATGTCCCACGCTGCCGACGCATTTACGCGCGTGACTGGCGAGGTTTCCGCCACTTCCGGCACGGAAGGTCCGGGCTTCACCAATCTTATTTCCGGGCTGGCCAATGCCAAGGCTGCACGCACCCCGGTTCTGTTCATGTCTTCCAATAAGAGCGTGCGCGAAGAAGATACCGAAGCCGCCATTCAGCTGATGGAGCAGCAGTCTGTCACCGCGCATATGGTCAAGTGGCAAAAGAGATTGGTGAATGCGCGCCGCAACCACGAATACGCCGCCTACGCTTTCCGCCAATTGAAGACTGGGGTGCCCAGCCCGGTGCACCTCGATTTTGCCGCCGAAGCGGCTGACGGCAAACTGGCCAAACCGGGCGATATCACCTACAACTTCGACAAAAGCCTGTACCGTACCGACGCCAAGCCCAATCCATCGCCGGCACACGTGCAGAAAGCGCTCGCCCTGTTGCAACAGGCCAGGCGCCCCATGATCGTCTCCAGCACGGGCGTGTTCTACTCCAGGGCCTGGGACGCCCTGCGCCAGTTCGCCGAAAAGACGCAGATTCCGGTGGTGGAATCCGGCGCTATGCGCGGCCAGTTCCCGGACGACCACCCGCTGTCCGCCACCTGCGCCCCGGATGCGCTGGCCAGCGCCGATGTGGTCATGCTGGTTGGGCAGTACTGCATGCCCAACATCGGGGAATACGCTTTCGGCCCGGATGCACGGTATATCCGTATCGACCCCGCCGCAGAGGACATCGGCCGCAACCTGCCGATCGAAGTGGGCATAGTCAGCGATGAAAAGGCCGCGCTGGAAATGCTGGTGCGCGAAGCGCCGGCAATGTCGCCACGATGCCTGGCTGGCCGAAATCGCCAGTGCCCGCAAGAAGTTCGAGGCCGAAAACGATGAAATCTACAAGCAGGTGCAGGGTTATAAGGATGCGGTGCACCCGGCCGTCATCGCCAAGGAACTGGCGGACTTCCTGTATCACGGCAGCCTGCCCAAGGAGCAAACCCTCGTCGGCTCCGGCGGCTTCGGCGTGGCGCGCTATACACGGCGCTGGCTGCGGGCCTTCCGCCCGGCGCAGATCATGAACGGGCAGTACCAGTTCGGCACCGTTGGCGCGGACGTAGGTTATGCGATGGGCGCCGGCGTAGCGGTCAAAGAGGGAGTCGGCGCCCAATCGAAGTACAAGGGGCATCCGACCATCACGATCATGGGCGACGCCTCCTTCGGCTATTCCGGCATGGAAGTGGAAACGCTGGCCAAGTTCCGCATCCCGGCCATCATCATCGTCTATAACAACAATGCCTGGGGAACGTGGTATTTGCAGGACGACGAGCCGAAGGCGTTGCCGATGCACCTGTTCCAGGAAAACGTCCGCTACGACAGGATGGCCGAGGCGCTGGGCGGCCACGGCATGTACATCACCAGGCCCGAAGACTTCACGCCCGCGCTGAAGAAAGCCTACAAACTGGCATCCGAAACCAGCCTGCCCGTGGTGCTGAACGTGCAGGGCAAGAAGGAGTACTGGCAGCGCGAGAAATATCCGCCGGGTTTCCTCGGGAAAGTAGAACCTGGCGTGACCTCCTACTACCACTGAGGCGGCGCGCATGGACGACTTGATTTACCGCCACGCGCAGCAGGAAATAGGCGCTGTTCTACAGGACTACGCTACCCGCGGCGTCTTTCAGGACTATCGCGTCGAGCCGCGCAAGAGCGGCGTGGACTTTCACTTTGGCTGGCTTTACGGCCAACCGTTCACGCTTGGGTGCGAGCCCGGACATCGGCGTTTGTCGCTGCTGGACCTGCTGCCCCGCGTCGAGACCGGATCGCTGATGCACAAAGAGATCAGGGCCTGGCTCAAGGGCCGTAGCGGCGCGGGATGTGCCGGAGCACCGGCGCGTCGATCCGGCAAGGGCGCAAGCGGCTGTGCGCCTGCGTAACGGCACTCTGTCGCTGACGCTGGAGGCCAGGGATGCGGATGACTACGCCTACTGCACCCGGAAAATCGTCAATCTTACCCACGAGTTCTTCCTGTTCCTCAACGAGTACTGGGCGGACTACATGTGGGAAAACTTTGGAATGAATATGGAGTAGACAATGAAACAGCTCAAATACCTGTGCGCCGCGTTGCTGGCTTTCGGCATCACTCAAGTCAATCTCACCGCATTCGGCGCCGAACCGGCGCCTGCCGCCGTGGACGAGAGCGGAGATCCCTCTCCGTTCCCCCGGGGCCAAACGCGATGCTGGTCAAGCAGACCTGCTCCAGGTGCCATTCGCCGAATGTGGTCGTCACCCAGACCTTCAACGAGAAGACTGCGCGCAAGCTTTATCAGAAGATGACGGGCGAGAGCCCGGATAGCGAACGTGGCAAGAAGGTGGTCGAGTACCTCTACACCGTGCTGGCGGAAAAGGCGGATTAGCCCCGCCGCCACTATCCTGTAGCCCTGGACTACTTGATGTTGGCCGCCAGCCGTGCCCAGACCGCATCGCCGATATCAGGCCGTCCGTCCGGGGCGCGGAAGGACAGGAAGAACACTTCGTTCTTTACGCCGGTTGCCATGTACATGAAATAGGCCGGCTGCCCGGTGGTGCCGCTGATCATGGACAGCAGCACGGCCGGATTCTTCGCATCCTTGAACTGCTTGACCTGGATATTGGTGGCAGCGGTCTTCAGCTTGTTCAGCGAACCCGGATCGTCGATGCCGTAGAATACGCGGTGGCGCGCGTCGTAGGTCACGTTGGTAGCGGTCGAGCCGTACATATAGCCATTGCGGTTCGGCAGGTTGGCGGCAGTAGCTGTCGCCGCATCGGCAGGACGCATCCAGTACGAATAGCCGATCTTCTTGACCTTCGACTGCTCGTATTCCGCCGGCACGGGTATATTCAGCGGAATCGGCAACGGCAGCCGGCCCTGCATGAACTGGTTGACCGGCACGTCGCGCGTCTTCACTGCCGCAGCTGCAGGCGGTGCTGTGGGTGCGGCGGGCGCGGCCCAGGCAGCGCTCCCGATGACCAGGCTGGCCACAAATAACATCGATTTCACGTCTCGCTCCTCAGATATAAATCATTTAAACACAGCGCATTCTAACGGCTGGCTGCAAACGGCGCGGGATTCCGAAGCTGGGCCCTATTTGGTGTATGCTGCCGGAATGACTCAAGACACCGATATCCAGCTCAGCGGCCCCCTCAAGGCCACGGACGGCAGCGGCCGTACCATTGACATCAAATCCATCCGCATCTTCGATGAAGGCTACGGCGTCGTCGAGCTGTATGTGGATCTCAAGGCGCCGGCGCCCGACGGACTGCATCGCGACAAGAAGCTGATCGCAGAGATCAGCGCCCACCTGCGCACCCTGGGCTACAAGGGACCGGACCTGTCTGCGGGCGATCCCGTAATCCAGGAAAAGCGCCTGATCGTGCTCGATACGCCGGATGAATTCCTGCCCTTCGCCATGGGCAAGGGCTTCAAGGACCTGACCTCGGAATTCGACGACGAATAAGTCCAAATTCCGGGACCCGCCAGCGCGGTCCAGTCCAATCTTTCATACGTTTTTGCGCCACGCGCGATAACACTTTCAATCAAAACAATAACTTAGCCCGTCCAAGGGCTTAGGCACAGCGCTTGCTATTAAGGAGCCACCCCCGCGGTGGCTCACCGCGGTTTCCACAAAAACGGAGACTGCCATGCAAAAGAAGCGCCCACTCACCCTGTATATCCTGATCGCGATGCTGCTCGGTATCGCGGTCGGCTATGCCTGTAATACCGTCTTCCCCGACAAGAAAATCACTGCCGACATCTCTGCCCACATATCGCTGGTGACAGATATCTTCCTGCGCCTGATCAAGATGATCATCGCGCTGCTGGTGTTCTCCACGCTGACCGTCGGCATCGCCAACCTGGCGGACGGCAAGGCCGCCGGCCGCATCGGCGCGAAAGCGTTCGCCTGGTTCGTGCTGGCTTCGCTGGTATCGCTGGCACTGGGCATGCTGCTGTCCAACCTGTTCCAGCTTGGCACCAACCTCGGTCTGCCGCTGCCCGCCGTCGACGCCAGCACCGGCCTGAAAACCGCAGCCTTCACGCTGAAGGACTTTGTCTCGCACGTCGTGCCCAAGTCGCCCATCGAGGCGATGGCCAACAACGAGATCCTGCAGGTGCTGGTGTTCTCCATCTTCTTCGGTTCCGCGCTCGGCGCGCTGGGGTGAATCCGGCAAACGCCTGCTGGGCGTGGTGGACGAACTGGCGCAAGTGATGCTGCGCATTACCGGCGCCATCATGAACATGGCGCCACTGGCAGTCTTTGCGGCAATGGCCTCGGTCGTGACCACCAACGGGCTGGGCATCCTGGCCACGTTTGCCAAATTCATGGGCGGCTTCTACCTGGGCCTGTTCTGCCTGTGGGCCCTGCTGATCGGCGCCGGCTTGCTGGTACTGGGTCCGCGCGTGTTCCGCCTGGTCGGCCTGATTCGCGAACCCTTCCTGCTTGCCTTCTCCACCGCCAGTTCGGAAGCCGCCTACCCCAAGTTGCTGGTGGCGCTGGACAAGTTCGGCGTACAGCGCCGCATCTCCAGCTTCGTCCTGCCGATGGGCTATTCCTTCAATCTGGATGGCTCGATGATGTACTGCACCTTCGCCGTGCTGTTCATCGCCCAGGCCTACGGCATCGACCTGTCGCTGGGGACGCAGATCAGCATGCTGCTCCTGCTGATGCTGACCTCCAAAGGCATGGCCGGCGTGCCGCGCGCATCGCTGGTGGTGATCGCCGCCACCCTGACCCAGTTCCACATCCCCGAAGCCGGACTGCTGCTCCTGATGGGCGTCGACCAGTTCCTCGACATGGGCCGCTCGGCCACCAACGCCGTCGGTAACGCCATTGCGACCGCGGTAGTGGCCAAGTGGGAAGGCGCGCTGGAAGACAGCCCCACCTCCCACGATGAACACAGCTACATCCACGCGGCATAAAAAAGGAGACTCCATGAAATACGCATTCACTGCGGCGCTGGCGCTCGCCTGCGCCGCTGCTCACGCTCAAACCCAGGTCAAAATCTACGGCGTGATGGACGCCGGACTGGTATCCGAACACGGCGGCCCTGCCGGCAGCCGCACGGCCCTCAGCAGCGGCGTGGCCTCCGGCTCGCGACTGGGATTCAAAGGCACGGAAGACCTGGGCGGCGGCCTGTCCGCCAACTTCGTGCTGGAGAGCGGCATCAATATCGACACCGGCACATCCGGCCAGGGCGGCCTGACTTTCGGCCGCCAGTCCTATGTAGGCCTGACCGGCGCCTTCGGCAGTCTGAGCGCGGGGCGGCAGCTGTCGCCATACTACAAGACCCTGCGCGACGTGGCCGATCCCTTCGCCGACGGCCTGGCAGGGCAGGCCATGAACATCATCGCCGGCAACCGCCGCATGGACAACGCCGTGGTGTACGCCACGCCCAAGCTGGCCGGCTGGTCGGCCGAGATGGCCTACGGCGCGGGCGAAGTGGCGGGTGACTCGAGCCGCAAGCGCGTGTTCAGCGGCGCCCTGAGCTACGCGCCCGGTCCGCTGGCCGTGGTGCTGGCCCACCATCGCCGCGAGGATCCGCTGCTGGTCGACCACGTCAGCAACTCGCTGCTGGCGGTGCGCTACACGGTCGGCGCCGTGACCGCGCATGCGGCGTACGTACGCACCCGCGGCCTGGCCGGTGCAGACAGCCACGACGCCCTGCTCGGCCTGTGCTACACGGCAGGTCCGCACCGCGTGGCCGTCTCCGCCATCCAGCACGAGGACAGCACGGCCGCCCGCCGCGATGCGCGCCAGTTCGCCATCGGCTATCTGTATGCGCTATCCCGCCGCAGCGACCTGTACACCGCTTACGGCCATATCAATAACGATAACGGCGCCACCTTCAAGGTAGGCAACGCCACCGACGACGGCACCGGCAACGCTGCCTTCAATCTCGGCTTTCGGCATTGGTTCTAAGCGGACCGGCGCGCCGGATTTGCTATAGTTGCCATGATGTCTGCCACGTCCGATAACATTGCCACTCCGGCCACAGAGGCGGCCGCCTCCTCGCCACCGCTCGCATCGCGTCTGCGGCGGCGCCGGCTCGCCCGCCTGGCCTGGTGCGTGGCGCTGGCTGTCGGCGTGGCGCTCGCCTATGCTGTCTATTGGTGGACCGAGCAAATGAGCACGGAGCGCCTGCGCGCGGCAGGCGCCCAGCGTCTCGAAGTGTATGCGGCCAGCCTGGAAAACCTGCTCGACAAGTACGACTTCCTGCCGCATATGCTGGAGCTGGACAAGGACGTGCTGGCCCTGCTCGAACATCCCGGCGATTACGCACGCCAGCAGGAAGTGAACAGCTACCTGGAGCGCCTGAGCAGGCAGGCCGGGTCGCGCATCATCTACGTTGTCGACCTGCAGGGCCGCACGGTGGCAGCCAGCAACTGGCGGCAAAAAGACAGCTTCGTCGGCGACGACATCGGCTTCCGCCCTTATGTTCAGGACGCGCTGCGCGGCCGCCCGAACGGCTTCTACGGCGTGGGCACCACCAGCGGCGAGCCGGGCTACTTCTACGCGCGCGGCATGCACCGCGACGGCCGCATGGTTGGCGTGGCCGTGGCCAAGGTCAATATCGAAGAACAGGAAAGGGGCTGGGTGCAAGGCGCCGACAAGGTGATGCTGTCCGACGCCAACGGCGTGCTGTTCCTGTCGTCGGCGCCGGACTGGAAATACCACACGCTGCGACCGCTGCCCGACAGCGTGCGCGCGCACCTTGAACAGACGCGCCAGTACTACCGGCTGCCGCTGTCGGCCCTCCCCTTCACCCATGACGAGCCGCGCGCCGACGGTCTGCGCGTGGTCGCCATCGGCAATTCGCCGCGCATGCTGGCGCAAACGCGCTCGCTGGCGCCGCGCAACTGGACCTTCATCTACCTCTCGGACCTGAGTCAGGTGCGCGCCAATGCGCGCGCAGCCATGCTGTTCGCCTGCATGGCCTACAGCTTCCTGATTCTTCTGTTCCTGTACCTGCGTCAGCGCCAGCGCAACATCCGTCAGCGCCTGAAGGCGAAGGAGCAATTGCAGGACGCATATAACAAGCTGGAACAAATGGTGGCCGAACGCACTTCGCGCCTGGCACGAACCACGCAAAGCCTGAGCGAGGAAGTGGAAGTGCGCCGCCAGGCGGAGCAGCAGCTGCACCGCACGCAGAATGAGCTTTACCAGGCGGGCAAGATGGCCGTGCTGGGCCAGATGTCGTCCAGCATCACGCACGAACTGAACCAGCCGCTGACGGCACTGCGCACCATGTCCGACAACGCCGTGCGGCTGTTCGAGCTTGGCCGCATGGAGGAAGCGAAGCAGAACCTCGACCAAGATTTCCCAGATTGTGGCGCGCATGGGCGGCATCACGGGCAAGCTGAAAAGCTTCGCGCGCAAGTCCAATGCGGAGCTGGCGCCTGTCTCCATCCATACCGCGATCTCGAACGCACTGGTGCTGGTCGAACGCCGCATGGAACTGGACAAGGTGCGGTTCACGCTCAATATCAGCGCTGGCGACATTTATGCGCTGTGCGACAGCAACCGCCTGGAACAGGTGCTGCTGAACCTGATGAGCAATGCGCTGGACGCGCTGGGTACGCTGGAACGCAGCGCGCGCCGTGAACTCTCGGTGAATGTGACGGAGACGCCTTCGACGGTACAGATCCGCGTCTGCGACAGCGGCCCCGGCCTCTCGGACGAAGCGCATGCCCGCCTGTTCGAGCCGTTCTACACCACCAAACCGCAAGGCGAAGGGCTTGGACTGGGCCTCGCCATTTCGGAACAGATCATCCGCGATTTCGGCGGCAGCCTGCGGGCGGAGCGAGCCAGTGCCGGCGCTTGCTTCGTCATCGAACTCAAGGCGGCATCAGTGGACACATGATGAACGAGATAGAAGTCATCCTGGTCGAGGACGACCCGACCGTACGCGAAGGCAGCGCCCAGGCGCTGGACCTGGCTGGTTTTACCGTGCGTGATTTCGACAGCGCTGAACCGGCGCGCGAGCTGCTGCAGGCGCATTGCCGCGCCGTGCTGGTGACGGACGTGCGGCTGCCGGGCATGAGCGGACTGGAATTGCTGGCCGCCGTGCGCGCCGCCGACCCCGAGCTGCCGGTCATCCTGGTCACCGGCCACGGCGACATTTCGATGGCGGTGCAGGCGATGCACGACGGCGCCTATGATTTCATCGAGAAGCCCTACTCGTCCGAGCAATTGGCCGACGTGGTGCGGCGTGCGGCCGACAAGCGCCGCCTGCAGCTGGAAGTGCACGAACTGCGCCAGCGCTTAGCGCACAGCCAGGGCATCGACGCCGCGTTGCTCGGTAATGCTCCCGCCATGCGCGAACTGCGCCGCCTGATTCTGGAAGTGGCGAGCCAGCCAGCCGATGTACTGATCTACGGCGAAACGGGCACCGGCAAGGAACTGGTGGCGCGCTGCCTGCACGAATTCAGCGAACGCGCCAGCCACCATTACGTAGCCATCAACTGCGGCGCGATACCGGAGACGATCTTCGAAAGCGAATTATTCGGCCACGAACCGGGCGCGTTCACGGGCGCGTCCAAGCGCCAGGTCGGCAAGATTGAATACGCTTCCCAAGGCACGCTGTTCCTGGACGAAATCGAGAGCCTGCCGCTGGCCATGCAGGTCAAGCTGCTGCGCGTGCTGCAGGAGCGCTATATCGAGCGCCTGGGTTCGTGCCAGACCTTGCCTGTGGATGTGCGCGTGATCGCAGCGTCCAAGGCGGATTTGAAGGAACTGTCCGGCCAGGGCCAGTTCCGCAGCGACCTGTATTACCGCCTGAACCTGATCGTGCTGCAGATCCCGCCGCTGCGCGAGCGGCGCGAGGATATACCGCTGCTGTTCGAGCACTTCATGCTGGATGCAGCCAGCCGCTACAAGCGCGCCGTCCCGTCCGTGCCTGCCGCGCACATGCAGGCGCTGATGCGGCACGACTGGCCAGGCAATGTGCGCGAACTGCGCAACGCAGCCGACCGCTACGTGCTGGGACTGGCCGGCGCCCTGCCCGGCGTTCCCGCCGCTCCCGATACCGCCACGGCCACCCCCGCCTCGCTGGCAGACCAGGTCAGCGCCTTCGAACGCGCCCTGATCGAACTGGAACTGCGCAATGCGGGCGGCAACGTCGGCGCAGCCTGCACAGCACTTGCCCTGCCCAAGCAGACCATGTATCACAAGATGCAAAAGTATGGCCTGACGGCCGAGGATTACCGCTAGCTTTCAGGGTGTAGCAATATTGCGACAAGCTCAACTACGATTGGAAACGTCACCCACTTAAAAAGTCTCTAGCGCAATGGTATTGTGATCCAAGTTCACCGATAACGAGGCCTGGCCATTCGAAGTCAGGTCCGCGAGTAGAACAGAGGAGACAAGGATGCCGATAGAACTGCAGGAACGCAGGGACAGTGACTTGCTCGCGGGTATTATTGATAATGCCCTTGACCTCGCAAGCCGATGCGGATGGCGCTACGCACTCGCCTATCTCATCAGTGAGGGCGTACCCTCCGAAACCATTCAAAGGCTGCTTGCCGGCGGCGAACGTACACGGCGCCGGGCCCGCGCGCCCGGCGAAAAATCCTCGGAAATCCGCATTGGCGCGAAAGGCCGCAACACCGAAGAGATGACAATGTTATTCGATTCTCTTAACCGGCGTCGCGCCTGAAGCCGACGCAGCGCCGGTGCGGCGTGCGCCATGCAGGATGCGGCATGCAGCCATTCCGATCACGATGCCCCAGAAGGCCGACCCCAGGCCGAGAAAGGTCATGCCGGAAGCTGTGGCGAGGAAGGTGATCACGGAAGCTTCGCGATGGTCTTCCGCGGCCATCACCCCGCCCAGGCTTGCTGCGATCGCGCCCAGCAGCGCCAGGCCGGCGAGGCAGACGATCAGTTCTTTGGGCATCGCCGCGAACAGCATCACGATTGAGCCGCCGCACAGCCCTGCCAATAAATAGAAGGCGCCGTTGGCGATACCGGCTATGTAGCGCTTGCGCGGGTCCTCGTGCGCATCGCGGCCGGTGCACATGGCCGCCGTGATGGCAGCTATCGCGATCGTGATCCCGCCCGTGAACGCAACGGCCAGCGAAGCCAGGCTGCACGAGACGATCACGGGACGCGCCGGCGTGTTGTAACCGGCTGTTTTCAGTACCGTCATACCTGGCAGATACTGCCCGCTCAGCGTGACGAGCACCAGTGGCAGCGCCAGGCTGAAGGTGCTGGCCACGCTCCACTCCGGCCGGATCAATTGCGGCACGAAGACTTCGAAGTGGACGTCCGCAAAATGCGTCATGCCGGACATCCAAGCGATGCCGGTACCCACTGCCATCAACAGCACCACGCTATAGCGCGGCAGGCCACGTCTGAAGACCAGATAGGCCGCAATCATGCCGAAGGCCAGCACCGGCTGTGTGCCAGCAGTCTTGAAGGCATTCAGCCCGAACGGCACCAGGATACCCGCCATCATGCCGCTGGCAACGCCCTTAGGCACGTGCGCCATCACCCGTTCCAGCGTGCCGGATAAGCCAATCAGCAGCAGGATCACGGCCGCCGTCAGATACGCGCCGACTGCCTCGCCCAGCGACAGATCGGGAAACAGCGTAATGAGCAGGGCCGTCCCCGGCGCCGACCACGCCGTAATTACCGGCGTGCGCAGCCGCCAACTGAGAAATATCCCGGTAAGGCCGGCGCCGACCGAAATCCCCCACACCCAGGACGCGAACATCGCGCCCGACATATGCGCTGCCTGGGCGGCCTGGTAGAAGATCGCCAGCGGACCGGCAAAGGAAACCAGCACCGCCAGAAACCCCGCCGCCACGGCCGGCAGGGACCAATCCGATTTCTGCTCCCCGGCTTGCGCCGCTGCGCGTGCACCGGCCAGCCCGTCTTCATACTGTTTTTGGCCGCCTGGGCGCATATTGTCTCCGCTGTTTTACTCGCTCTCAGTGCAGGGTAATGAGAATGCGGAACAGCGTCCAAGACCGTTTTGGTATCTCTTCATACCTCGCAGGTATCGCGACGGGGCGCGACAGCGCCCCGGGGATCAGAACGAATAGCGCAGGGCCACGCGATAGCTGCGGCCCGGCTCGAACCAGGCGCGGCCCATGTTGCCGATGTGCTGCTGCTGCGTCTGCTTGACCACGACATCGGTCAGGTTGTTCGCCGAGAAGTTGGCCGAGATACGGTCGCCGAACTTGTAGTCGATGCCAAAGTCCAGCTGCCCCATCGCTTCCTGCCAGGTTGGCAAGCCCCAGCCCACATCCTGCGCGCCATTGCGGGCAGGATCGGCGCTGGTGGCGTCCGAGCCCTGCGTGCCATTCACGGTCACCCCCTGCAGGAAGCGGCCGCGCCAGCTGTATGCCAGCCGCGCCGACAACGGACCCTTGTCGTACAGCAGCGTCAGGTTATACGCGTTCCTCGACAGGTACATGATGGGCAGCGAGGTGAACGGCAGACCGTTGGTGTCGCAGCCATACAGGTTCAGCGAACTGTTGTTGAACGATCCCGCGGCCGGGCAGTATTTCAGATCGAACGGGTGATCAAGGTTTTGCTTGCTCCTGATATAGGTGTAGTTCGCCGATATGCCAAAGCCCTTGGCCCACTCGGGCAGCCGCCCCTGCAGTCCGGGCACATGGTCGAAATACGTCTGGCCCGCGAGCTCGGCGCCGCTCACCGAGCCTTTGGCCGCGTTGTTCGGCGCCGTGATCAGGAAGCTCTGCGCGTTGCCGGCGAGGTCCTTGTAGCTGCGGGTGAACGCCGACGGCAGGATGATGTCGCGCACCTGCTTGTGGAACAGGCCGAACGTCAGCGACGAGCCGCTGCCCGGATACCACTCCAGCGTCAGGTCATAGCTGTTGGCGCGGATCGGCTTCAGGTTCACGTTGCCGGTATCGCTGCCGCTGTAAGTGATGTTTTGCACCTTGCCGCCCGAGTCGTTGATGACGTTCTGGCTCAGCGTGATGTACTCGCTAAGGTCGCCGAAGCCGGGGCGGTACATCGATTGGGCGAAGGCGAAGCGCGCCTGCAGCTTATCGGTCAGATCCGTCTTCAGGTTGAGGCTGGGCAGCACATTGGTGTAGGTGCGCTCGGCGTTCAGCGGCTCGTCGATGGTGCCGAATTGCGGAACTTCCGGCGGCGTGGTGGTGCCGTAGGTCGGTTTGAATACCGTGTAGCCATGGGCGGTGGTACGCGTGCGCACGACACGCACGCCGACATTCCCCTCGACCGGGTAGCGCCAGTCATCGAAGCCGAAGCGCGTCGACACATAGGCGGCTTGCGTGCTTTCCTTCTGGCGGCCGGTGTTGGCGGGGTCATTGTCGTAGGCCAGCGGTTTCCAGCCGCTGCCAGCCGTCGAGCAGTTGTTATTCGTGCCGTAGAGCTGGTTGCCATCCTGGCACTCCAGTTTGAGGATCTGGGTCGCCTGCTGATAGGCGCCTGGATAATCACGGGTGAACGCCGCGGTCGGCATGATCAGGGCCGGCGGCGCGCCGATCTTGCCGTTGAAGAAATTGGCAAAATCATAGACGGCAGTGGGCGCCAGGGCCGCGTAACGGGGATCCTTCAGGTAGCCGAACGTACCGCGGCTCTGCCAGCTCTGCTGGTCAGTCGAGTTCGGCAAACGGCCTGGCACCGACGTGGTCTTGACGTTCCACGGCTCGGCTACGCTGAACCAGCTGCTACCGCCGGCATTGACGTGGGTTGCCGAGCGGTCGGTCAGCCGGAAGCCGAAACGCACGTCGCGCAGCACCGGCAAGTCGAAGCGGTACTTGGCATCGACTTTCCAGGCATAGAGGTCGCCGCTTGCCTTGCTCATGGCGGGCATGAAATGATCAAGGAAGTAGTTGCCGGGGTTGGCCAGGAAGTCACGCGCCGTCTGGTTGAAGCTGAAACTCGGCGGCGTACCGGTGGCGTCGATGGCCATGCTCGGCACGAAGGTATTCAAGGCCATGTTGCTGCCAAAGCTCTTGTTGGTGGCGTGCACCCACTGCAGGTCGTTCTGCACCGACCAGGCGTCGTTGATGTTCCATTTGGTGTTCCAGGCAATCTCGCGGGTTTGCGAGCGCCGGTCCGCAAAACCGGTGTTGGTGTTGAAGTTCAGGCCGCCGGCGGCGAAGTTGTTCGCGCCCCGTCCGCCAAAGGGATAGGTGAACGTCCCCGACTGAAACACGCCGTTATCGTCAAACCTGGGATCGACCAGCCTGGACATGTACGCGTTCTCCACCCCCGAATACAGGGCGTACTCCTCACTCTTCTCCTTGTAGCCCGAATGGAAATACGTCAGGGCCGATTCAATGCCATTGTTCTTCCACTGCAGCGCGCCATAGATGCCGGCCCGGTCGGTCTGGCCGGTATTGCTGCGCCACGATCCCGATCGCGGCACCCAGACGGTCCGGCCAGCGACGATGTCCGTGCGCGGATAGTAGGCATCCATCTGCACGGTGTCATTGTGGGTATTGGTCTGGTTGAACGACAGGTCCAGCAGGGCGCCCCACTGCCCGCTCGAGGTGTCCCAACGCTTCGAATACAGGCCTGACACGCCGGGAGATTTCTTCTTGCCCAGCTCGTTGTAATTGCCGTTCACCGACAGCGCGAACTTCTCGTTCTTGTAGTCAAACGGCAGCGCGGTACGCAAATCGACCTGGCCGCTGACGCCGCCCTCGATCAGCTCGGCAGGCGGGTTCTTGTGAATGATTACGGCGGACATCAGCTCCGGCGGCACGTCACCCCAGCTCAACTCGCGTCCCGGCCAACCGGCCGAGAACGACTCGCGTCCGTTCAGCGTCGACGATCCCCACGTCAGGCCGCGGATCGAAATGCCGGAACCCTCCACGGAAAAGTGTTCCGGATCGCCACGCGAGCGGTTGCGGTCGATTGTCACGCCGACCACCCGCTGCAGCACTTCGGTAATCGATTTGTCGGGCAGCTTGCCGGCTTCTTCGGCCACCACCGCGTCAACGATCTCCTCGGCATTCTGCTTGATCTTGATTGCCGACTGCAGCGCCGCACGCTGGCCGGAAACGACAATACTCGGCGTCTCCACTTCGGCGCCTCGTTCCGCTCCGGCCGGCGAGGCGGCAGCCGCCTGCACTGCCGTCTGCGCATATGCAGCGCCGCCCAGGATCAGGGCCGCCTGCGCCACTGCGACGGACAGCGCGGTCTTTTTGATTTGTCTCCGCATCTTCTTCAACTCCCCTCTAGAAAAATGTCTTGCTGACCCGCGCCTCGGAGCGATGGCGCGGGAATATAGGTCGCTTGCCGCCTTACTGGAAGGTGATCGGTCCGTTCAAGGTGATCTCGGTCGGATAGGTCGGGCTCGCAGCCGACGCGCTTGGCACCGTGGTATTGGTTTGCGCCGCCTCGATCTTGACCTTCACGATCGGATAGGCGGAAAGCTCGGTCGCAGGAATCAGTCCAGTCAGGTCACAGTTTTCGGCAAAGGCGGTAAAGGCAGCCAGTTGCAGCTCGTACTGCTGGCTGGAGGCACTCTTCGGCGTGAAGGTCGTGGTCAGCGCGACGTTGCAGGCATTGTTGTTATTCGATGGCTTCTTGGCGAAGTGACCCAGCACCAGCGAAATCTTCACGTCCTTGCCCGAGCTGCTGAACCACTCGCTGTTTTCGGCCACGCGCAGTTTCAGCGTGGTCTGCTTGCCAATCTGTATGCCGGTCGTCGTATTGCCGGTCGAACTGATACTGGCAACGCCCGGTGCGAAGATTTCAATGCCGGCATAGCCACCGATCCAGCCGTCGCTGTTCGGGTGTTTGGGATCCTTGGTCTGGATCAGGTAGTGGAAGCTCAGGCTGCTGCCATCCGCACTCACCGTCGCGGCACACCAGTTGGGATCGCTGCACCACCAGCCATCGATATTACTGCCGGAGAAAGTGCTGACAGCACTGCCTTCCCTGGTCGCCGTCGTCGAGGCATAACCGGACAGGAAGGTCAGTACTGGCGGCGGCGCATCGCCCACGCCAAACGCAACCATCACCGGCAATGCCGCGGCAAAGTTATCGTTGCCGGCCTGTGACGCAGCGATGCCGCATTGGCCTTTTGACACCAGGGTCAGCGCAGTGCCGCTGACGGTGCAGACGTCCGGCGTGGTGGAAGCAAAGCTCACAGGCAGACCGGAATCGGAGCTGGCCGCCAGTGGTGCGGGCACGGCAGTGAGCGCCTGGAAGCCGGGCGACTCAAACGTGATGGCCTGCACTTTCTTCAGGATCTTGAACAACTGTTGCGAGGACGCAGGCGCATAGCTGCCGTCGCCCGCCTGGCTTGCCGTGACCGAGCACTCACCCGGCTTTACCGGCACCAGCTTGCCGCCGGATACCGTGCAGGTGTCCGGCGTATTCGACGCGAAGGTCACAGCCAGACCGGCTGAAGATGTCGCAACCAGGGGTGCAGCTTCTGTCGCCAGATAGCGCGCACCCGGATAGGGGAAATCGATCGACTGTTGTTTGTTGCCCGAGGCGCCGCCTCCACCGCCGCACGCACCCAGCAGCGTCGCGCAAGCAAGACCGATTGCAGCAAGCTGGAATCGCATCGTTTGTCTCCTCATGTTTATTCCTTTCTGGTCTTTTGATTGCATTGCTTGTCGCCGGTCCGGCCGGCGGCACGAAAAAAATGAAAAAAATATCCCTCCTGCCCGCGCAAGGCCTTGCGGCGTTGACGGTGGCATTGGTTGCATCAGGCGTTATCTACTTGCCACGGCGCAGGCTTTACGATGCCGCGGCTGTCACAATAAAAAAGATGTTTTCTCTACGCTTGTATCTTGCGAAAAGCGGCACTGGACTTCAATTGCTATATTCATCAACGTGGCTGACAAAATTCAACAACCAGTGCCTGCTTGATGCTGCACGAACGAGTTATTGCGCAGCGCGTGCGGTCGTGGCTACGACCTTTACTTCATCGAGCGCTGCTAGCTGTCCCTGCGCCAGCGCGCCGAAGCGCACTCGCACGAAGCGTGCCCTGACCACGGCGGACAATTGCGCCGGCGTGACCGCCTGCCACTGCACCCGGTCAAGCGACACCTCCACCGTGTAGGCGGCTTCGGCCTGGGCATGCTGCACCACTGTCACGCCCTTCAGCTCATAGATGTTTTCCAGGTCGACCGACCAGTAAGGATCGGCTTCCGATGGCGCGGCCTGCCAATACGTCGCGCCGTTGTCATCGTTGGCCATTGATGGCGGGTGCGCCGTGGCGGACGAACTGGCGGAAGTGGGCCTGTTGATGACGACATTCGCCGGTGCGGCGCCCGTCTCCAGCCTTGCCGCAGCCGGGTAGCTGACCAGTGGGCGGTCCTTGGCGATGCCACTCTTGCCGGCGATGTAGGGCTCAGGTCCTTCGGTGACGATGACCAGCGTAGCTTCCTTGAGGCCGGGCGACGAAGCGCGGATCGTGGTCCTTCCGGCGAAATAGGAGCGGAACTCGATCGCAGCCTGGCCATCCCGGATGTCGATTGGCGTGTCATGCCTGAACGTGATCGTGCGGCCTGTCGGGAATTCGCCCGGCCCATCCACGATCGCCAGGGTGACCTCCGGCGAATTGCTGATGGCCTTGCCCTCCGCGTCGCGCACCGTCACCATCAGCTGCACGTCATCATGGCCCTGGGTTCCCTTGATAACCGTCTTGTCGGCAGTGAGGGACAATTGCGCGGCCGCTCCCGGCGCCGGCCAGGCCGGCGGTGGAACCTGCATGTACTCGTTCCGATACCAGTAGTACTGGCGCTTCGGAATGCGGAAATAGTCGATCATGCCCATCTTGCCAAAGTCGATGTCGGCAATCGTGCCGTGGTCAAAGCCGGCCCAGATCGCTTCTCCGCTGCGCCATGGATAACGCCACGGATAGCGCTGGGTGCTGCCCTTCTGGTCGGGCGGTCCGGGCAGGTCTCCCCAACCGGGGGCATAGGCGCCGGGCCGCTGGGCTATGGTGGAACCGTATTCGCTGACAATGCTCGCAGCACCGGGGTTCAGGTACGCCGGCAGCGCCGCTCCGTCGCCGTTATAACCCGCCACATCGCCCAGGCGATCGACCTCGCCGCGCTGCACGCCGCCGACAGCGGCCGGCCGTGTCGGGTCCGCCGCTCGCATAGCGGCCACTTGACGCCTCACAAAGGCGCGCATAGGCTCCATTGCCTCCGACGCGGAGAAAAAGTATTCGTTGCCATTGCTCCAGGCAATGATGCTGGGGTGGTTGCGATGAATCCTGATCATTTCGGCGGTCTGTGCCAGCACGCTTTCCTCGAAGCCGGCGCGGTCGCGCGGATCGGGCGGGTAGGCGCTTGCAAACCAGTTGCCGTCCGCGCCGAAGCCGCCGATACCCCAGAACGGCGCTTCGGACCAGAACATCATGCCCAGTTCGTCGGCCGCCTGCGTGAAGGCCGGCGCATGGGGATAATGCGAGCCGCGCATGAAATTGAAACCGGCATCCTTGAGCATCTGGATATCACGCCGCGCGCCTGCATGGGTGACAGCGTCGCCCCAGCCGGCGTGGTCCTGGTGAATATTGGCGCCCACCAGGTACACATGCTTCCCATTCAGGAAGAAGCCCTGGTCGGCAGTCCAGCGGATGGAACGGATGCCGAACGGCGTGCTGTAGTCATCGACCACGCGGCCACCGACGCTCACTTTGGTTTCGAGCCTGTACAAGGACGGGCTGCCTGGCTCCCACAGCGACGGCCGCGCGATCGGCGGCGGCTGCTGTTCAAACACTTCGGTCACGCCGGCGCGCACGGCGCGGGATGTGGTGCTCTGCGCGACCATGCGGCCCGAAGGCGCATACACCGTCGAGACCAGCGTCACCATCTTTTCGGCATCGTCGGCGTTGTCGACTTCGGTCTGGATGTGCAGCGATGCGCGCTGCGCCGACACTTCGGGCGTGGTGACGAAGGTGCCGTACCAGGCCACATGCACCGGATCGGTGGCGACCAGCCGCACGTCGCGGTAAATCCCGCCGGCAAACTGATGTTCGCCTGCACGCGGCGCAAGCTGCGCATTCCACAGGTTGTTGACCCGCACCGCCAGCGTATTGGCGCCGGGATGCAGCTGGCGCGTGATATCGATGGAAAAACCGGTGTAGCCGCCGCGATGCCGGCCCGCCAGGTCGCCATTGACAAAGATCTCCGCATCCTGGAACACGCCATCGAATTCAAGCGTGAGGCGCTTGCCACGCAAGGCATCGTCCATGACGATGTCCTTGCGATACCAGCCATATCCGACGTAGACACCGCCGCCGAGGAAGTACGGCATGCTAAACGAGTGCGGCAAGTTGATCTGCTGCCAGTCATGGTCGGCATAGGCGCTTGCCGCTGCACCCGACGGATCGCCCAGGGTGAAAGTCCAGGCGCGATTGAGCTGCAGGACCTGCCGCACCGGCTTCGCCGCGCTCGCGTGCGCACTCGCAAACAGCAGTGCCGCGTATGCCAGCACCAGGACCCGCATCGACATCTTAATCAATCGCATCTTCCCTCACCCATTATGGCGCCCAGCCATGGCACTGCGCGCCGGCCTGGACTTTGTCTCGTATTCTATATATTTAATACAATGCAATCCAGATCAACATGGGTGTTTAAGCATGCGTCCCTGCCATGCTAGACAATTTCATTCACGCTTTTGAGCAATATTATAATTTCGCGCGCTGGCGTCACCTTGCGCGCCGGCTGCGGTGATCATCGTCCGCAGCGTACGGCCCTGGCGGCGCCCGTCGTCGTCTCATCCCCGACGAACTCCTAGCCTTTATCGAACCGTCGGCCAGGATGCGGGGCAGCTCGGTCAGCGCGTTCGGCTGCGCCATGATGGGTCAGGAAATACCAGGCTTCACTGCCCTTCGACTGTTTGCCGTCATCATCCCAGAATAGTGCGCAGTCATCCCAGCCGGAAGCGTCCAGCATGATGGCGGATCGCGCCGGCGCAGATTCCCCGTCCGTAGCGGTTCATCCGCGTCCAGTTCAGTTCAGGCGAAATCCGCGTAAGGTCGGGCACGGCGTGACCGACAGTGCTCCAGTTCACCAGATCGCGCGAATGCAGGATCGCCATCCCGGGCGAAAATTGGAAGGTCGATGAAATCGTGAAGTAGTCGTCGCCTACACGGATGGCATCGAGTTCGCTGTAGTCGGCAGGAAGGATGGGATTGCGGTAGCGGCCATTGCCAAGGTCACCCCACTGTATATATTTACGACATCCGCGATAAAAAAACGCGCTCCGACGAACGCCGCATCCGCGAGAACGGGCGTGCGTACGCGACATACCGCTATTTTCGAGCTTGCACTACCGTTGGAACAATGAGAAATCCGGCAGCTTGCCGTGCATTTTCAGACCGGCATCGTCACCAAGGCGGAGTACAGAGGCGTTCGACCCGTTAAATTTGGGCCACACTGGCAGGCCTCTGCCGCTTGGACTACCGGTGCGTGCGAAATTTACCCAGGTATCGGCAAGTCTTGCCGCCAACTTCCGGTCCGACGTGCTCCAGGGGCGAGGATCAAGGTCGAGCTGGTCGAACACGTATTGGATCTCCGCGCCATGCCCCGCCCCACAGCCATACCCGCAAGGGGTCAAGGGCTCTGTCGGCCTGTGGGCAAATAAATAAACATACGGTTTGGATCGCCCATATTTAGCCTGAAGTCCTGCCCAGTACCACATTCGCCAGCCCCACCAATCGTTGGTAAGTTGATTGATCGAGGCTCTCGCCTGCGCATCGTCTGTACCGGGATAGGCCGCCAGCAATCGGGCGGACGGCGCATAACCCAGAAGCTTCGCGACCAGCTCCCGATGATTGGCGGACGTGAAGTCGTCGGTTCCCAGGATTTCTGGCGCCAGATCCTTTCCCTCTTCGGCATTCCAGCCAACCAGCAAAGGCACATCATTTTGCCGGTTGTAGCGATAGGTTGTCGTCAGATCTTCGCGCAGCACGTGACCGTCCACAATTGTGCGCGGCGACCATGCGGTCTTCTGCAATGTCTCCGCGCTCATGCCGCGCAAGTCGGCCAGAAGTTCCCCTCCAACAGCCTTTACCAACGCCTGGCCTTGTGATTCAGCAGTCTTCCGATCGAATTGGCCGTTTTCGTCGGAGTTGATTGGCAAGGCGTCGTTGCCGCTTTGCGCAATGGCACGTTGGAAGAATCCCTTCGCCAGAGGCGACGCAACCAGGATCGCGACGGATTCGCCCCCCGCTGACTCGCCCATGATGGTGACGCGCCGAGGGTCACCGCCAAAGGCCGTAATGTTATCCTTCACCCAGCGAAGCGCCGCAATCTGGTCCTCGATGCCCTGATTGCCTGAAGCTTTGTCCGGCGACTCCGCCGTCAGTTCTGGATGAGAAAAGAAACCGAATATACCGAGACGATAATTAATCGTCACGACAATGACCCCGCGCTTCGCCAGATTGTGCCCGTCATATCCTGGTTGTGCAGACGTGCCGCCATAAAAGCCACCTCCATGAATCCAGACCAGGACAGGTAGATTTCTGGCCTTCTCAGGCGCCCATATATTGAGATAAAGGCAGTCTTCACTCTTGGGATTCGGGAGCCAGGCCGCGGTCTGGGCACATGCCGGAGAAAAACTGCGCGCTTCCCTGATTCCCGTCCATGGCACCACAGCTTGTGGAGCACGCCAGCGGAGATCGCCGACCGGCGGTGCCGCGTAGGGAATGCCCAGATAGGACCGTATAGCCTCAATCTGGGAGCCCACGATTTCGCCCCCGGAGACTTTGACCGAATCTGTTAGCTGTATGGCGTGTCCTGAATGGGCTGTCACGCATAAGGCGAGGAAAGCAGTTACACGAAAGGCAATCATATTATTCTTCCTTTATTCCAGACAAAAGCGGCCCCCTGCCCCGTTCTTTGTCGGTCACCAGGCCAATCGCCAGCAGCGCGGAAAACAGATCCCGCACTGCTGGCGCCTCCTTAGTAGTTCACGCGCACGCCGACGCGGTAGGTGCGGCCTACCGAGTCGTACACCGCCGGATTGAGCGCGAGGCTGAGGTTGGTCTGCGGCACCAGCACCGGCGCGCGGTCGGCCAGGTTGTCGATCTTGAAGTAGCCCGTCACCTGCTTCGAGTAGTTATAGCTGCCGCCCAGGTCGAAATAGACCGCGCCCGGCATATGGTTGTCGAAGATGGTCGGATGGGCGGCCGTCGGCAGCGGGCAATTGCTCCGGCACTCGATGAACTCATTGTTGAACACGCCGGCGCCGATCCAGCGCTCGCTCAGGTTCAGGCCAAGCTTCCCGTTCAGCAAACCATCCCACGACTGCTGCACCAGCGCCTTCCACTTCGGCGTGGCGCCCGTCATTGCGCCCGCGCCTTCGATCGGCGTCGTACCCGGCACGCCCGGATCGGAGATCGAGTGGATCATGCGCGAGGCCAGGCCGCGCAGGGTCACGCTGCCCGGCAGGCCGAAGTCGGCCATGTTCTTGCGGTAAGCCATCTCGAAGTCGACGCCGCGCGTATGCAGCGAGGCGAAGTTGAAGCTTTGCGCCAGCACATAATTGGTGCCGGCCGGCCCGTTGATGGACACCGCCGAGCACACCTCCTTGTTGCCGCCGTAGCACAGGTCGACTTCCTGCTGCGGGTTCAGCGAGCTGATCACGTTGCGGACCTTGATGTCGTAGTAATCGACCGAGAAGTTGAAGCTGCGCGCCCAGCTCGGCTGGCTCAGCACCAGGCCGAAGGAATTGTTGCGCGCCTCTTCAGGCTTCAGCGCCGGGTTGCCGACGTTGCGCTGCTGGATCTGGATCGATTGCCCCTGGTTGTTGTTGACGGCCTGGTTGGTGACCGTCATGGCGGCATACAGCTCGGACAGATTGGGCGCGCGCACATCCTTGGAACTCACCGCGCGCACGCGCAGGCCGTCGATCGGGGTCTGCCAGGTGGAGCCGATCTTCCACGCGCGCGCCTTGCCTGAAGTGCTGTACTTCTCTTCGCGGTCAGCGATGTTGAGGTTAGCCTCGCCCAGGGTGGCCGACTTCAGGAACGGGATATTGAGCTCGACGTAGCCTTCCCTGACGTTGAATGAGCCCTTGCCGTTGTGATAGTTACCGGCGAACCAGTTGTCGCCGGTGGTGGACAGGGTCGGATCGGCCGGATGCTCAGGGGTGTAAGGCGACTCCACCGCCACGCCGGCGCCGTAAGGATCGCCGTGCACCGAGTATTCCTCGCGCCTCCACTCGGCGCCGAAAGCCAGCGAGATCGGACCCGCCCAGCCTTTGGCCAGTTCCCCGTTGATGTTAGCGCTAACAACATTTTGCGACGAATCCGTATGTTGGAGTGGACCATTGGATGGTGCAATGTAATTCCATCCGGCCATATTGATCGGCACATTGCCGAAGATGTTGATCGGCTGGCAGCCGGCTGCGCGGGCCGCGACGCTACGGCAGACGATCTGCCCGGTGGCGGGATCCTTGATTGCGTCGATAGCAAAGTTGTAGCGCGGGTTGAGCGTAATGTCCTTCACACGGATGACGGTGGTGTTCTCGCCATGCTCGGCGTAGGCGTCATACCTCCATTCCTTGCCGAACAGGTTAAACCTGCCGTCGGCGCCGATCACGCCGCGGCGCTGGGTGCGGGTCGGATGTACATTGATATTGGAGGGGAATTCGCCGTTCGAGGTGCCCACCGACATCACGCCAGTCGGGTAACCGGACGCACAACCGGCGGCCACCGAGGGCGGCAGGAAGGCATTGTCGCAGCGGATGGACAGGTTGCCCTGCTTGGCCGCGCCCGGATTCGGCGAGAATACCGATTTCACCTGCGCCCAATTGCCGGTGACATAGATTTCATTGTCGGCGTCGATGTCCCAGGAGATACGGCTGTAGGCCACCTGGCGCTTGAAATTCATGGCCAGGTTGGTGCCGGCGCCGACGCTGCCGTCGCGGTCGCCGCCTATGCAGAAGTTGCCGACGCAATCCGTGCCGTACTGGAAGGGATACGGCGTGCCGCCCGGCCCGAACGCCGTGCCTTTCAGCGGGCCGTTGGTGATCAGGCCGTATTTCGCATACTGGATGTGCTGCGCGTTGACGATGCTCTTGTAGCGCGGCGCGCCGGCCGCCTGCATGGCTTGGGTCGATTCTTGCAATGCGGGGTTGTTGTACCAGGTACGGCCGCCCGCTCCCACCTGGCCGAAGCCCGGCGAATCGATGCCGTTCTGCTTGGTGAATTCGCCGCTGACGGTCACGTGCAGGCGGTCATCGGCAAAGCCCTGTCCCCAGGCAGCCTGCAGGGTGCCGCTCTTGTCGTCGTGGTACTTGGTTTCGCCGCCGGAGACGTTGGCCTTGAAGCCGGTGAATTTTTTGTCGGTGATGAAGTTGACCACGCCGCCGATCGCATCCGAACCGTAGGATGCCGAAGCACCGCCGGTCACCACATCCACCCGCTTGACCAGCAGTTGCGGGAACTGGCTGACGTCGGTCACGCCGGTGACGTTGGCGCCGACCACACGCTGGCCGTCCAGCAGGGTCAGGGTGCGCAGTGTACCCAGGCCGCGCAGCGACAGCGAGGACAGGCCCTGGATGCCGCTGGAGGTGCTGAAAGTATTGGTGGTGCGGCCGGTGCTGCCCTGCAGGGCCGGCAGTTCGATCAGCGATTCAAAGATATTCGGTTTGGCCGCTTTCTCGAGATCAGCGGACGACAGGCTCGTGGTGGGCGTCGGCTGGGTGAAGCCGCGCGCAGCGATGCGCGAACCGGATACCACCACGGTATTTTCGTTGCTGGTCGATGCCGCAGCAGCTTCGGCAGGCTTTGCCTCGTCCGGGCTCGCTGCAGCCGTTTCGGCCTGGGCTTGCTGTGCATGCCCGGGCATGGCCAGCACGGCGCAGGCGCTGGCGACGGCCAGGTTCATCAATCGACGCTTAAATGGTGTTTGCATATCAGTCTCCTGTTTTCATGGTTCTAAAAGCACAGAGGCCGCCCAAGGCGGCCTGCTGTGCCGGCTACACGTCAGAACTTATAACGCGCGCCGATCATGTAACGCGGTCCGGCCTGCGTCACATTCAGAGTCGATGCCATGGTGCGTCCATGCTGACGCTGGGTGGCATCGTTGAGGTTAATCGCCTCGAGCTGGAAGCTGAGGTTCTTGTTGTAGTTGTAGCCGATGCTGACGTCGATCTGCCCGTAAGCATCGGTGTAGACCGGCGCCGCGCGTCCATTGCCATCGACCGTCGCGGCCAGGAACTCGTCGCGCCAGTTATAGGCCAGGCGCACCGACCAGTCCTTGTTCTCGAAGATGCCGACCAGGTTGGCCGAATTGCTTAGCCCGAGGATCGCGAACTGGTCGTTGACGTCGGCGTTGTTGTACTTCAGCGGCGAGTGCACATAGGTGTAGTTCGCCTGCACACCGAATCCACTTTCGCCAAACATATGCTGAACGTTCACCTCGGCGCCACTGACATTGGCCGATTTCTGGTTCGCATAAGTGGTGGTCTGGAAGTTGAGCAGAGGATCGCTTGGCAGCCCGGTAATGGTACCGTTAAGCATGCCATCGCCTTTGACGCCCGTTTTCGTTACCCCTGGCTTGCCATCGAAATTGCCAAGGATGTAGTTCCGAATACAGTTGGTGTCGGCGGCGGTACAGCCGTGCGCCAACGCCTCCTTGTAATAGGCGCCGCCAATTGGCGTGTGCAGGTCATACAGCGTCTGCGTGATCAGGGTCTGGCCGGCGTAATTGTCCAGTTTTTTGTGGAAGTAAGCCAGCGACACCAGGCTCTGCTTGTCGTAATACCATTCCCACGAAACATCCAGGTTCTTCGATTTGACCGGCTTGAGCGCCGGGTTGCCGACCGAGGCAGTACCACCGGTAAAGACGTTAGCGATGGTACCCAGCGTGAGGCCGCCTTGCAGCTGGTCATATCGTGCACGGCCAATGGTTGAGCCCGCACTGACCCGCAGCTTCATGTCGCTGCGCAGATCGGTATCCAGGTTGATGGCGGGCAGCACACTGGTGTAAGACGCATCGGTATTGCTGAAGGCCTGGCCGCCGAACGTGAGCGGCAACTCATTCTGCGCGACCCACACGACCGCCGTGCCCGGCAGCACCTGGGCGGTGGAGCTGACCCTGGTGCGTTCTACACGCAGGCCGACCGAGGAGTGGAAGGGAATCGCGGTGTCCCAGTCAGTGTCGAAGGACAGATAGCCGGACGTGGTCTTTTCCTGCAGCGTGCGGTCCGTGTCGGCACTGGCGAAGTTGGGCAGATAAGCAGCCTGGTTGCCGACAGCATTCGCGGTGACCTGGCGCACCTTGGCGAAATCGAAGGTGTATAGCGTGCCGAACAAATCAGGTGAGCCGGCGCCGTCGAGCTTATTGAAGAATGACGGCAGCGAATTGGCCTGGAACAGGCTGGCCGGATAGTCGGATGCCTTGGTTGCGCCACCCCAGCTGTTGTTCTGCACATTGGAATACGTCGAGCGATTCGTGGTATCGGTAAATCCGACGCCAAAGTTCAGGTTGGACGCTTCCATCAGTTGCAGACTGCCCTTGGCTTGCGCCTGCTTGATGACAGATTTCTCGTAGCTGTTATGGAACCACGAACCCGCGGCCTGAATCGGCGCGTTGACCAGGTCGGCAGGACGCATGCTCAGAACTGGCAGCTCGTGGGTCAGATCAAGCTTGACCGGACCGCGGCTGAAGCTGGCGTTGGACAGCGCATTCTCGCTGCCAAACGGGCTGTCGGCGCCCGACTCGGCGGTGGAATGATGCGCGTCGAATTCCAGCTTCAGGCCTGGGCTGGGTTTCCAGGCTGCGTTGAAGCCGAGCGATTTGTTCTTCGTTTTGGTGGCGAAGTCGCTGCCCACCACCGAGATATCTTGCGGTGTTGGGTAAACCTCCCGAATAGGTCAGCGGGCTGACCACATGGCCGCTCGGCCAGGTGCTGGTCGAAGTCGGCGTTTGAGCGAACCATACGCTGAGCTCATTCCGCTTGGTCTGTACCTTGTTTTCCGAATAGGTGTAGTCCAGGGTGGTGGTCAGCTCCTTGACCGGGCGGAACTGGAAGGTCAACTGTCCGTTGGTACGCTGCCGCTGGACGGCGGCAACGTTGTAGTTCATGTTCTGTGGAATCGAATAGAGCGCGTCCTGGGCCGGACGATTGGTGATGTTTTGCGCGCCAGGCTGGCCCGGCTGCGGCAGCGTCTGGCCGTCAATGACCGCCGATCCCAGATAGGGTCCCTGGTAGCCGTTGAACAGGCCGGCGCGATTGAAGCCCGAATCGCGCGACTGGTAACTCGCGCTAAGCGAAACGCCAAAGCGGCCATCGGCGCTCGTGTTCGAGTAGATGCCCGACACTTCGGGCGTAACGGTCTTGCCTTTCACCGCTTCCGGCACGTGGTCGTTCGAAGTATCCTTGACCGCCTTCACGCCCACGCTGGAATGCAGGCCTGGATTGTCGAACGGACGGCCGGTGACCACATTGATGGTGGCGCCGATGCCGCCGGTCGGGCTGTCGGCACGGCCGGTTTTATACACCTGCAGTTGCGAAATCGATTCCGACGCCAGGTTGGAAAAGTCGAACGAGCGTCCCGACAAGTCGCTCAGGTCGGTGGTCGGCATCTGGCGGCCATTCAGCAACACCAGGTTGAAGTCCGGTCCCAGGCCACGTACGGTGACCTTCTGTCCTTCGCCATTGCTGCGGTCGATGGATACCCCGGAAATCCGCTGCAGCGATTCTGCCAGGTTGGTATCGGGGAATTTGCCCATGTCTTCGGCCACGATGCCGTCGACAATGCCGTCCGAATTGCGCTTCAGGTTCAGGGTCGACCGCATACTGGCGCGCAGCCCTGTCACGATCACTCGCGCGGAATCATCAGTCACTGCGGTGGTTTGCGCGTCGGCTTCCTGGGCGTGGGCTGCCATGGACAGAGCACTGCACGCGCTGGCAACAGCCAGGTTCATTAAACTACGCTGAAATTTTGTTTGCATCGAATCTCCGTTTTTTTGTTCTTACTATCATTTGCGCGGTGTAGCCGGTTGTATCAGGTCTATAACCTCCAATGTCTTGGTTGATGTGATCAATTTGATGCAGCCGGCTGCAGGTAGCCGTGCATGTCCAGCCAGCGGGCATAACTGTCGAACCAGCCGGTGCTGGTGGTGGTTTTGCGGTACATGCCGAAACCGTGGCCACCCTGCTCGAACAAATGGAATTCCACCGGCCGCCTGGCGCTACGCCAGCTGTCGATCAGGTTATAGCCGGTGTTGCCGAAGAAGGGATCGTCGGCCGCCAGGGCGATGAACAGCGGCGGCGCATCGGCCGGGACTTTCATCGCCGCCAGCGGGCCGTAGATATTGCCGATGAAGGCAGGCTTTGCATCCTGTCCGTGCAGCGCGGTCGCCATGGTCAGCATGGCGCCGGCCGAGAAGCCCAGCATCCCAATGCGGTGCGGATCGACGTGCCATTCGCGGGCGCGGGCGCGCACCAGGGCAAAGGCGGCGCGGGCGTCAGCGATCTGCGGCGCATACGCGGCGGCGGGGTCCTGCGGCGCGGTCGGCCGCTTGGCGCCGGCCGAGAATATTTCCGCCATCGCGCGCTCGAAGCCGGGGATGTCCGCCGGCGTCTGGTTCAGCCGGTACTTGAGCACGAAGGCAGCCACGCCCTTGTCGGCCAGCGCCTGCGCCACCTGCCAGCCCTCGTTTTCCATCGACAGCGTGCGGAAACCGCCGCCTGGCGCAACAATGACCGCAGCGCCGCTGGCCTTGCCGGCGGCCGGCAGGAATGGCGTCAGCGTGGCCACCGTGACATTGCGGGCAAACACGCTGTTGTATTGGCTGTGCCAGGACTCCTGCACGGTGGCGCCCGGCAGCGCGCCGGTATCCAGCGTGATCGCGGCCGGCTGGGCCGGCGTCGTGATCGGCGTCATCTTGTCGTTCTGCGCCATGGCGGGGGCGGCCATCATGCACGCCAGCGCCAGGGTCACCAGCCCGGCTTTGCGGTTCTTCATGGAGTCTCCTTTATTGTGCCAGCGGCACGGTTTTAGTCAGCGCCAGCGGCGCCTGCTGTCCCGCCACGCTCGTGCCCGGCTGCCCGGAGCCCACACTCAATTGATACTGGCCCGGTGTCAGCTGACGCACGCCGTCACGCGTGACGAAACTCAGGTCGCGCCGCGTCAGGCGGAAGCTGATCTGGCGACGTTCGCCCGCTTTCAGCGACACGCGCTGGAAGCCGCGCAAGGCCAGCCGCGGCGCGCCTTCGAAGGCTGGCGGCGCCAGGTAGAGCTGGGCCACCTCGTCGCCGTCACGATCGCCGGTGTTGCTGATCTCGGTGGTGACGATAACGCCGTTTTCCGGCGCCCGTTCCACCGGCGCGATCTGCAGCGGCGCATAGCGGAAGCTGGTGTAACTGAGGCCGGCGCCGAAG
The DNA here is from genome assembly GCF_044055365.1 of Pseudoduganella sp. UC29_106. Taxonomy (NCBI): domain Bacteria; kingdom Pseudomonadati; phylum Pseudomonadota; class Betaproteobacteria; order Burkholderiales; family Oxalobacteraceae; genus Pseudoduganella; species Pseudoduganella sp. UC29_106. The sequence continues at coordinate 3,477,146 of NZ_CP171977.1, forward strand.
GGATAGACCGGCGTGCCCGCGTAATAGCGGTAGGTGCGGCCCTGCATGCTGTAGTCGTCGAACGGCGGCAGGTCGGCCAGGCTGCGGTAGAAAGTCAGCGGCAGGCGTCCACCCGCATCGGCGCGGCCGGTCAGCACATCGGCGATGGCCAGGCCGCCCGACTGCCCGGGATACCAGGCTTCCAGGATGGCGGCAGCGTTGTCCTTGGCCCATGACAGGTCGAGCGCGCTGCCATTCATCAGCACGACCACCAGCGGTTTGCCGAGGGCCTTGGCGCGTTCCAGCAACCGGCGTTGTTCGGCCGGCAGGTCGAGCGAGGTCTTGTCGCCGCCGGCAAAGCCTTCCACCTTGATCGCCATTTCCTCGCCTTCCAGGTCCGAGGTCAGGCCAACCACGGCGATGACGACGTCGGCATCGGCCGTGGCGCGCCGCAGATCGGCATCGGCGTCGCTGGAAATGCGTTTCCAGAACAGGCCGGGCACGCCGGTGCTGCCGGTCTCGGCCTCGAAGTGCAGCGGATAGCCTTGCCCTTTCTCCAACTGCACCGTGTTCAGCTGGAGCGGTTCGCCCCACTGCGAATAGGCGCTGGCCTCGACCGCCGGCTTGCCGCCAACCTTGAGCGCGCCCTTGACGCCGCTGACGCCCAGGCGGTACAAGCCGGTTTCAGGCACAGTCAGGTAGCCGTCCCAGACTACTTTGTGGCGATCGGCAATGGTCTTGAATTGCAGGGCGTGGGATTCCAGCCCCGCCTCGGTGCGGGTCAGCACCGGCTTGCTGTCGTACTTGTCGCCGCTGCGGTTGTAGTAAGCCACCCGCAAGCCAGGCTGGCCGTCCGGTGTGCGCAAGGCCGTGGCCGGCACAGGGTCGCCATCGGTGATCGAGGCGCCGGCCGGTGCCTGGCTGATCTGCGCCTGCGGCAGCACGCGGCGCAATCCTTCCAGCACCGACACTGGCGGCGCCGACTGGGTCGAAGAGTAGTTCCCGCGCAAGACGCGGGTGGCGTCCGCCAATGGTCCGATCACTGCCAGCTTCAGTCCCGGCTTGAGCGGCAGCACACCGTCATTCTTCAGCAGCACCAGGCTGCGCGTGGCGGCCTGCAGCGCCAGTGCCTGGTGCTCGCGCGTCCCGATGGCGCTGACCGGCACCGCGCTCACCTGGCGCTGCGGCAGGCCGGCCAGGTCGCCGTTGCGGTAGCGCGCCGAGAACAGGCGAACCAGGGCCTGGTCGATGTCGCTCATGCTGATCAGGCCGCGCTGCCAGGCTTCGCGATAACGGGCGCTCAGGCCTGGCGTGTCGCCCAGCGTTTTGGTATTGCATTCATTGTCGGTACCCGCCTTCAGGGCGACCGCCACCGCAGCGGCCGGATCGGTCGCGTATTTGTGCTGTTCCGAGATGTCAGTTACCGCATCGCAGTCGGATACCACATAGCCTTTGAAGCCCCAGGCGTCGCGCAGGTGCTGTTTCATCAGCAGATCGCTGCCGCAGGCGGGCTGGCCGTTGATGCGGTTGTAGGCGCACATGATGGAGCCGGCCTGGGCATCGACGATGGCGGCGCGGAAGGCCGGCAGATAAGTGTCCTCCAGGTCGTGCGCCGAGACGAACACATCGGCGACGTGACGAGTCGATTCCGGCCCGCTGTGCACGGCGAAGTGTTTGGGCGTGGCGACCACGTCTGGCAAGTCCGGGTTGTCGCCCTGGATGCCGCGGATGAAGGCGACACCCAGCGCCGCCGTCAGGTGCGGGTCTTCGCCATAAGTTTCCTGGCCGCGGCCCCAGCGCGGATCGCGGAAGATGTTGATGTTGGGCGACCAGGTGTCGAGGCCAGTGCCGATGCGTCCCAGGCGCCCGGTCTCGCGTCCGAGGGTGTGCAGGCCGCGCACCTCGGTACTGATGGCGGCAGCTACCTGCTGTATCAGTGGCGCGTCGAAGCTGGCGGCCAGGCCTATCGGCTCGGGAAAATTGGTGGTGGGCAGCGGTCCCAGCGCACCGTGCAGCGATTCGGTCCACCAGTTGTAGGCGGGAATGCCGAGGCGCGGTACGACCGGCGCCACGTTCAGCAGCTGGTCGATTTTCTCATCCATCGTCAGCTGCGCCACAAGGCCGCGGGCACGCGCCTCTGCGTCGGTGCGCGCATCGGCGCCGTGAACGGCGAACGGCATGACAGCCGCCAGCACGAAGGCAAGTTTAGCCATTCGCACTACCCCGCTTTTCTTGTCTCCTGCATAGCCCTGTTGGCGGGCCTTTTTTGTTCTCATGTTAGTCCCCATGTTAGCGAAGCCAAAAATGGTTGCGGTACCATTTTTTGCCGTTCGGTTAATGTAATCCTCGGATTAACTATTAACCAATAACTTTTTGGCTCGTATTGATATCGAAAATGATATCGATGGAAACGATGCTCGTCAGAGGCGCTAAGATCAGGATTGCTTCAATTGGCCGATGACGCTCGCGACCTTGGTAGTGATGATGTCGACTGCCGGCCCATTGGCGCCGTGGGGCAGGATAAGGTCGGCGTGACGCTTGGTTGGCTCGATAAATTGCTTGTGCATCGGACGTACCGTTTCCAGGTACTGGGTGACGATGCTGTCCAATGAGCGGCCGCGTTCGGTAACATCCCTTTGCATGCGCCGAATGAAACGCACGTCGGATGCCGTGTCGACGAAGATCTTCAGCGACATCATTTTTCGCAAATCCTCGTTGTACAAGGCAAACAGCCCTTCGATCACGATGACCGGGGCTGGTTTGACTGGAATGGTCCTGTTTGAGCGATTGTCGATTGTGAAGTCGTACTCCGGCATCTCGATCGCCTGGCCATTGCGCAATGCCTGGACATGCTGTACTAGCAGCGGCCAGTCGAAAGCCTGCGGATGGTCGTAATTCTGCTGCCGGCGAACTTCAGGAGTGAGATCGGATTGATCGCGGTAGTAATCGTCCTGCATCACGACCGAGACCATCTCTGCGCCGAACGAATCCAGCACTTGTTGGGAAACCGTTGACTTGCCACTGCCGCTTCCGCCAGCGACACCAATAACAAACGGAAGGAAGGAAATATCATTCATACCGCAATGATACCGGAGCCGGACCTGAACTGACAGGGCCCGCCGACGGCTGTTAAATGCTGATGCCGCGCAAGGAACCGATGTGCGTATTTACGTCTGACGCCGTGTGGATCACCACGCCGCAGTCAAACGACTACGGACAGCTTGCGCGAGCGCCACTCGCGCAAATATTTTTGCGGTGGGTGGCCCAGCACGCGCAGGAAGGCACGGCGCATCCTTTCATCGTCGCCGAAGCCGGTCTGGACGGCGATACGCGACGGGGACGTGTGTCCGCTTTCGATCAAGGCGTGCGCCGCTTCCACGCGCAGCTTTTCGATCGCCTTGGCCGGCGAGAGACCTGTTTCGGCCTGGAAGGCGCGGCTGAAATGGCGCCCGCTCCAGTTCACGTGGTCGGCAACCTGCTGGACAGTCAGGGACTGGCGCAGGTTTTCCTTGATAAAGGACAGTGCACGCCGGATGCGTTCCTGCTTGGGGTCGATCTCGGCCAGGATGGAAAACTGACTCTGGCCACCCGAACGGCGATGGTACAGCACCATGGTCCTGCAGATGTTCTTGACCACCTCGTGCCCAAGATCCGCTTCTACCAGCCCCAACGCAAGGTCGACACAGGCAGTCCCGCCGGCCGAACTCCAGACATGACCATCGCGGACAAAAATCTTGTCCGGCACCACCTGGGCTTGCGGGAAGCGCTGCACCAGCGTTTCCGCAAAACTCCAGTGCGTGGTGACCGAGCGGCGATCGAACACGCCGGCCTCGGCCAGGACGAAGGCCCCGGTGCAGATACTGGCGATCCGGCGCGAATTGCCGGCCGCTGCGCGCAGTCGCGCCGCCATTTCCGGCATGGAGCCGGGAATGCCGGGCGTGCTGCCCACGATTACCGTGTCATAGCGCTCGTCACCGAAAGCCTTGGTATCAACCCCCACGCCGGACATGCTGGGGACCAGACCGCCCGTCATGGAAACGATGTCGACGTCGTAGCTGTCCGGCGCGAAATGATTGGCAATCCCAAACACGGACAGGATAGATAAGTCGAGGATATGAAACATTGGATATACCACCAATGCGACCTTCTTGGCTGCCACGAATGCCTCGTTTAAAAGAATCGGTACCTCAGCATTGTACGCGCTAGCGCCGTGCCTGTACTTGTTGATGAAGGGCACTCCAGTGCGAGATCAGACCTTGCTGCGTTGCCAGCACCACGGCTTGCGTGCGGGCGCTGACGCCCAGCTTGCCGAACATGGATTTGAGATGGGTCTTGACCGTGGACACGCTGATATCGAGAGTAAGGGCGATGCGCTTGTTGGAACATCCCGTGGCGAGCAATTCCAATACCTGGCTTTCACGCATGGTGAGATGACAGCCAGGTCGCCGCGGCCTGGCGCGTGCCAGCAGTTCCTTGTTGAAGTAACGCAGCCCCTGCCCCAGCGCGTGCAACGCCGCCTGCAGTTCGGCCGCATCACAGCAATGCGTCAGATAGCCGTGCACGCCGGCCGCCATCGCGGCGCGCACATCGCATTCGCGGTCGCGCTGGCTGACAATCATGATGCGCTCGCGGCGCAGCATGGCCTGTGGCAGGCGCGCCATCCCATCCGAGTAATCAGTCACGACCACCACAAAGCCCACATGCCATGGCGGCGCCTCATCCCTCACTACCGCGTATGGGCACTGGGCCAGCAGGGCCGCCAGGCCGGCCCGGACGATGGCTTCCCCCATGATTGATGCGGACGTGCACCGGCGCCGGCTGCGGCGCCGGTATCTCAAGTGAACTGGATAGCGCTAACATCGATCGACACGACAAGCGGTTCTGGTTGATGCCCGCCGTCTGCGTCGCGCACGTAAAGGAAGTTGACCCGCAACCTGCGCCACTGCTCGCCGTTTTCCAGCCACGGCGAAAGTTCCTCGACGCTGAAGCCAGGACCGGCCAGTGTGAACCGCACGGTCAAATAGTTCCAGATCGCGTAGCCGACGAAATAGGCCAGTTGCAGGTCGCTCCACGGCGTATCCAGCTGGTGGCCAGCGAAAGAGGCGCGGGGTGACAGTGCTTCTTCGATCAGTGCGCCGTCCGCGCTCTCGATTGCGGCGCGCTGGGGCGTCACCGCAGTCCGGCGGCCCGGGGCGCCGAATGGGGAGTGCGACGTCCAGGGTTCATGCAGCTTCACCTGGATGTCCACTTCGCCGAGCATGCCGCCCTTGCCCTTGAGAGGCCAGATCAGGCCTCCCTGCTTCAGGTGGGCGGTCAGGGTACTGAACCGGTTCCAGCGGTCGATCCCGCCGTGTGCGTCGATAACTTCGCCTAGCAACTTCTGCATATAAATAGCCCTCGCTCTGGTTGGTAAAGGAAGCCCGCATCAGACGCCGGCCAGCCAGCGTGCCGCATTGACGACATAGCGCTGGATGTCCGGCAGTGCGGCGGGGTGCGTCGCCATGCTGTCGCCCGGCGTTTCACTGACAAAGCTGGACAGCCGCTGCCGGCGTCCCAGTTATAGTCGGCGAAATGATGGAACGAGCTGTGTGCGAGGGCACGGCCCTTTTCTGCCGTGTCGTCAAAGGCAACCACCAGATTGAACCTGGCGCCGCTGGCCTGGCTCCAGCCGTAAGCGATCACGCGCGCCCCCTGAACCGGCGGGGCGCTGATGGCGCCTTCATGCGGATGCGCGGGGAAAAAGCGAATGGCGCCCGTATCTGAGACGGGATGGATCAGCACCGGGTGCAGCGGGCCGGCAACGGATAGTTCCTGATAATCGCCATTGCGCCCCGAATGGTAGTTCGGCCATTGGATATTCGGCGTGCCGATGTCATCGTTGACGCGGCGCAGCGCGTCCGCTTCCGGATTGCGCGTGTGGAAGTCGTGTGCCGCGCCGATTCCGTCCAGCGCACACAGGGATGAGCCGAGATCCATGTGGTCGCGCGCTACCAGGAGCCCGCCGCCTCGCTGGCGGAAACGCTCGATGGCACGGCACTCTTCCGCATGAAGGCCGGCTCCGGTGTCGACCGCCATCAGCCACAGAACATCGACCTCGCTACTGTCCAGCCGGGAAAGCAGGCTGTCCGGCCCATTGCCGGCATCGCGGTCGCGCGCCAGCACCTTGAACTCAGCCTCTCCACGCACATCGCGCAAGTCGGCCAGCAAGCGCACCAAATGGCTGAAGCGCTGAATACTCCAGTCATCGCCGTTGGCAGCGATGGTGGTCTGGATAAGAAGGGTCTTCACGCCCGAATTTCCTTTGTACGTCTGATTGCAAACTGGCAACGATTATATAAATGGCTTCATTTTGAAAAGGGACACGAAACCCTCACTTCATGCCATGTCCCGATTTGCGTTTTTCCCGTCCTTTCCGAATACCGCCTGGAGCACAAAATGCCTTGCATCATTCCACTCTTGTGAGCACATCATGAAAAACAGCGGCAACACCATCTTCATCACTGGCGGCACCTCGGGCATCGGCCGCGGCATCGCGGAAGCATTTCACCGCCTGGGCAACCAGGTCATCATCAGCGGCCGCCGCAAGGCGCTGCTGGATGAAGTCACGCAGGCCAATCCGGGCATGCACGGCATCGAGCTGGACATTCAGGACCCGCAGCAGATCAAAGCTGTCGCGGCACAGCTGGTGAAGAACTTCCCCAAGTTGAACGTCTTGTTCAATAACGCCGGCATCATGCCCTTCGATGATGCCGCCGGCGAAATCGACGACCACGTGGCCGTGGCTACCGTGACCACCAATCTGCTGGGGCCCGTGCGCATGACTTCTGCACTGCTGCCCCACCTCAAGCAACAGAAGGATGCCGTGATCATCCACAACTCCTCGGTCCTGGCCTTTGTGCCGCTGGCCGGCACTGCCGTGTATTCCGCCACCAAGGCCGCCATGCACTCCTACTCCTTGTCGCAGCGCTTCATGCTGGCAGGCACCGGCGTGCGCGTGGTGGAGATCGCACCGCCGTGGGTCGATACCGACCTGGTGTTCAAGAGCGGCGATTCGCGCGCCATGCCGCTGTCGGATTTCATTGCCGCCACCATGCGCGGCCTGGAAAGCGGCACGGATGAAGTCTATGTCGAGCAGATCCAGGCACTGCGTGACAACCCGGGCTCGGACGAACACACCTTCGTGAATGCCTTCAACCAGTCACTCAAGGAAAATCCGATCCCGACCGGTCACTAAACCATGCACGCAATACCGGCCTGAAGGTGTCCGCCTGGGCCGCTAGCGGCGGTATCGGGGGGCTTGGCGTTTGTCAGTGCTGACGACTACTTCCCTGCCTTCGTAGATTATGTCGATGGCATTTTGTCCTGCGAACTCTCCGCCGCGGCCATTGCTGGAATCGACCACGACCACCTTGAAGCGGCGCTGTTGCCGTATGCCCGGAAAACGGCCACGGCGAGCGCGAATCGTCAGCGTCCGACCGTCGTCATCCCAGCTCATATTCGTCAGCGCGTACTCGCCGCGCTCATAGCCCCAGCCGTCACCGGCGTCTTCGTAGTACGTGTACTCGCCATCGGCGCCCGGATAGACGCGCAGCTCAATCTGCGCATCGGGCACTTCCGATGCATACTGCACTGCCGGCCCCATCGGCAGCACGCTGCCAGCCCGCACATGAAGCGGCATCCGCGACAGCGGCGCGTCGACCGCGATCGTACGGCCGCCGGTATGCGCCTGCCCGGTCCAGAAGTCGATCCATGTCCCTTTGGGCAAATACACGTCACGCGTGCGGGGTGTCCCCTCGATCGGCGCCGACTGCACACCGTAATACATCGGCGCCAGCACCGGACTGACCATGATGCCATCGCCGAACAGCATCTGCGATTTCAGGTCGTGCGTGCGACGGTCGCCCGGAAATCCAAACGCCAACGGGCGGATGAAGGTGGCGCCGGTCAAATGCACCAATCCGGCCTGCGAGTAAATGAACGGCAACAAGCGATAGCGCAACTGGATCGCATCCAGGATGGCGTCATAGAACGGTGTGCCCGGTTCACCGAAATGCCAGGGCTCACGAGGCGTGTCAGTGCCATGGCTCCGGAACATCGGTAGAAACACACCGAATTGCAGCCAGCGCGTGTACAGTTCGCGGTAGCCCAGGTCCTCCACGCCGCCTTCATAGTCGCCATTCCAGAACCACTGCTTGCCGCGCCGGACAAAGAAGCCCCCGATGTCGCAGGTCACATATGGGATGCCAGATGCGCTGCAGCTCTGGAGCGCGGCCACCTGCTGCGCAAAGACCGACCACCTAGCCGAGATGTCGCCGGTCCACACCACCGCCCCCACAGCCTGGCTGCCCGCATAGCCGGAGCGCGTCAAGTTCACCAGGCGTCTGTCTGGTGCGGCCTTGCGCCAGTTGCGGTACAGACTCGTGGAATCGGCCAGTGCGTAGGCATTCAGGAATTGGGCATCGATGATTTTCGCCAGGCCGGCAATATTGACCTCGTCGGCATTCTCCGCGCGTTTGGCTTGAGTCACCCAGTCCGCGACTTCGGGCTCCGTCGAATCGCACCACCATGCATCAATGCCATGCATGCCAAGGTACTTCCACGCGTTGTCAAAGTACATCGCGCCCGCTTTGGGCTGGAAGAAGTCGACAAAGTCAGTGCCGGCCAGCGTATACCCGTTGTCTTTGAGCGTTTTCCCAGGCGGATCGAGCGGACTGGGATTAGGCCAGATCGAAATCATCACGTGCGCATTCATATCATGCACGGCCTTGGTCATCGCGCCGATGTCAGGATAGCGCGCCGCATCCGGAGCAAAACTGCCCCAGTGGTTCGGCACCCAATAGCTCCAATCCTGGACGATGGTGTCCAGCGGGATGTTCCGCTTACGGAACTGCCTGGCCGTGTCAACTAACTCGTCCTGGGTGACATAGCGCTCCCGCGACTGCATATAGCCGAAGGCCCACTTAGGCAACATGGCGGCGGCGCCCGTCAACTGGCGATAGCCGGCAATCGCACCATCCATTGAGGGGCCGAGCACAACGTAATAATCGAGTTCGTCGACCACGTCGCTGCTGATGGACGTGCCATCCGGGCCATCGGCGAAGGTCAGCGCACTGTAAGTATCGAACAGCAGCCCGTAGCCGCGCGTCGAGACCAGGAAAGGTATGACGATGCGTAAGTTGTGCTGATACAGCCGTTTGTGCTTGCCGCGCAGGTTGAGGTCATCTGTTTCATCGAAACCCATTCCGTACAGCGCCTCGCCGTCGCGCAGCCGAAAACGCGCCGTTGCGCTCCAGGCATCGCGGTCTTTCCTTTGCACGTATGCGGCCGCGACTTGCCTCTCGCCGTCCACCGTCCTGACCCGCCTTACTGTTGTCGGATCAGGCACGGATTTGATGACCGCAACCGGCGCGAACGATCGCGGCGAATGCTTATCCTCTTCCAGCAGAAGTTCGCCATCCGCACGCCAGAACGAGACCGCACCGGTGCCACGGTCCAGTTTCGCAGCCAGCTTCGACGACTGAAGCGTGAGCGTGGCGCCATCGTCGCTGCGCTCTATAGTTCCAGGCTTGGCCATGATGGGGACCCGCATCAGGCTGGCAGATTTGGACCACTCAGGATTGCGGGTCACAGTGACACGGACGATCTGGTCCGTCACGAACTGGATTTTTATGCGTGTGTCGTCGATCCGGCATTCAATCACATCCCTGCTCTCGCTATTGAGCAACCTGTCAGCGGCGCTGACATACCTGGTCAACGCCCACGCGGGAATGGATGCACCCAACTGTTTCAGCAACTCTCTACGCCTGTTCATTATTTGAATGTGATCTCACTTTTGGTATCAACTGGCTCTAATCAGTTATCGATACCAAGAATACGTGATATTTTTCCGGCAGGGCATTTCGAAAGTATGATTTTTTGCAAGCGAGGCATACGTTCCGGGCATAGCTGATTGATGTCAGCGGGTCTGGCTAAGGATGATGCGGTCAAACATGCGGTCACCTAACCATACGCGCATGCGGATAAGTAATTTGGCGAACTTGCCGGCTGCATAGCGCGTGCTTGGGTTGTGGCTGGCGACGGCCCTGGAGACGACCTCCGCGATCACGTTCGGATCGCTACCCGTGCCATGGCCATAGGTCTGTTTGATCGACCTGGCGACCATCTGCACCATCCGGCCATAGGGACCATCGGATGAACGCTTGACGATGCTGTCGGTGGCGCCGTCGCCGAAGCCTGTTTCGATCACGCCCGGCTCGACGATCACTACCTTGATGCCGAACTCGGCCACTTCCAGGCGCAGGCAGTCCGACCAGCCTTCCAGCGCATGCTTCGTTGCGTGATACCAGGCTCCCAGGGCGCTGTACATCTTGCCGCCCATCGAGGTGATGTTGACGACGTACCCGGAGCGTCTATCTCGCATCGATGGCAACAACAGCTGCGTCAGCCGCGCAGCGCCGAACAGGTTCACCTCGAACTGGTACCGCGCTTCGTCGATGCCGATTTCTTCCACCGGCCCGTACAAGCCGAATCCGGCGTTATTGACCAGCACGTCCACGCCACCCGTCTGGGCGAGGATGGTGTCGACCCCGGCGACGATCTCCTCATCCCTGGAAATGTCCATACGCAGGGGCTGCGCGCCCAAGCTGGCCAGATCGGCCATTTTGTCAATACTACGCGCGGCCACGTAGACCTGGTAGCCATCCTCGATCAGGCGCATGGCGATGGCCTTGCCCATACCCGACGATGCGCCGGTGACCAGGGCGGTTTTCTTACCTTTGATGAACATGTCGAACCACGTTGTTTGAATGGAGCCTATTGTCCGGATACAGCGGATAACTTCACTTGCAAAGCGCGCCAGAACGCCCACGCTTTGCGCCGCTCGCCGGTGCTTTGCTGATGTCAACGGGCTGCCTGCAGGTAGCTCCTTAGCCCCTTGAGCGTTCCAAAGGGCGTGTCCACCACAGTCTGGTTGGCCAGCCAACCGGGAATGGCGCCGCCGGGTGCCGCATGCATCTGGTAGACAACAATCACGCCATCGGCGCTGGGGGACCAGTTTCCACTGTCCGTTCGCCTGAGGAATACGCACCTAGTTTTCACGCAACGGCAGGTAATCGGGAACTGCCTCCACCCGGATGGTGACCGTCCCATCGCCAGCCTTTGAATAAACGAAGTGGTAAATGCCGTCGCGATTGGATACCGGCCAGGGCGCCTTATTGTCCAGGTAGTGGAATTGCTCGCCGTCTGTGGTCTTGAGCAATTCCGAGGAGGCGACGTCCGGCATCCATTTGCGGAAGGCGTCGGCGTCGCGTAACACCTTGACCACCATCTCCGGAGTGGCCTTTAATTGAACCTCGCCCCGGAATTCGCGCAGAGGGGGAACCCACGATATTGCGCACATAAACCTTGATGCCTTCGGCATCCCTGGCCAGCGACCAATCGCTCTGCGCGAAAGATAATTGGGCGAAGCAAAAACCAAACAAAATGGCGGTGGAGAAGACGATACGGCGGGCATTCATGTGCAACCTCATCAGGAGTGGAGATGCCACTACCTTAGAGAAGACGCCGCACCAATCCACTTGCGCCGTACGCCACTTGCGCCTCAATCTGCGCCGGCAATTCCGAATGCCGAGGCAAGCAGCGCTCGCACGGCGGAAGGCACTTCCAGGCCTGCTTGGGTTCAATTAAGGCGCATGGTGCGCCGCGCGCTGTCGGGCGTCTGCCCGGTCCAGTCCTGGAATGCCCGATAGAAGGAATTGGGATCTTCGAATCCGAGCAGGAAGGCTATCTCCCCTCCCGACAACGCCGTGTTTTCCAAATAATGGCGGGCCAGGCTCTCTCGGGTTACATTGACCAGGGCGCGAAAATTCTGCCCCTCGTCTTCAAGACGACGCTGCAAAGTACGCTTGCTCATGCCCAGGCGCGCAGCCGCATTCTCAATGGTCGCTGAATTACTGGGCAGCAGCTCCAGCAAGACCGCCCTCACCCGTTCGGCCGTCGTCGCAGCCGCATTGAGTTCGCTCAGCCTGCGTCGCAACTCGGGTTCAAATACGCGCCACATGCTTTCATTCGTTGTGAGAAAGGGACGCAAGACGTCCGAGGCGGCGAAGCTTATGCTTGGACCGGCTGCGGCTTCAACAGAGGTTCCGAAAAAGCTTTGGAAGCGCTTGATGTAGGCGCTGGGCGGTAGTTTGGGAAGGGCCACCCGAAGCGCTTTGATGGGCTCACGGGTCGCGAGCCTGGCCAGGCGCAAGAAAAAGGCGATCTCGGCAACTTGCAGCGAGTACGGCACTTCAGTCTGTACCGATAGCCAGCGAGGCGAGACCGTCAGTTCACCAGCTTTTCCGACGTGTACCTCCAGGCTCACGGGCGCGACCAGTTGCTTGTATTTGGCCAGGCGCTGAACCGCTTGCAAAAGATTGGCGCTGCACAAAGCCGCGAACAATGGCGGATCAAAAGACTCGGCCGAGACCGCTTCGACTATTCGGAGGGGAAACATGACATCATGGGATTCAGCCTCCAACGCACGCCAGAAACGGAAATAGTCTTCAGTTGTAAGCTCCCCCTTTCCACTGACAAGCAGATCTTCAGCAAGGCCAGCCCGCCGCAGTACATGAACTGGCTGCAAGCCAAAATCCCTCAGTAAGGCTTGCCAACCAATGTTCAGCAAAAAGGTTTTGTTTTGCATCATGAGTATTCCATCGTAATTCACGGGGGCGCAATTGCATACCTGTGTAAACTCCGCCTGGAGTATAGAAAGATCGGGCGACTTTGTTAATTCAATCCGCGCCACTCGATCTGCAATCGGCGTCATGCCGGATCGGCTCGTCACCTGATTTCGCTGGAAGGCTCTCCAAACCACTTTGACAAGCTGCAGGCAGCGCCGGACTGGTCGCCAGCGATGTCACTGGCCCAGGCAACGATTCCGTCAGGCCGCATCAACAAGGCGCTTAATCCCAGGCGATCCTTCGCGTCGCTTGCGACATAGCCGACGCGGTCATTCCAGCGGCGAGCCAGCGACTTCAGGGCACTGCATTCCTCGAAGTCGAGCAATAGTCCGAGTCCGGTTCGAAGGTGCAGATTCAAGCTTGTTCCATCGGCCAGCTCGAAGTCCGGCGCGCTGCGGCCCACCAGCGGGTGGCCATCGCCATGATCATAACGAACTCCGACGCCCCATACGCGCTGGGCGAAATAGGTGGCGCCGTCACGCGTTTGGATAAGGTCACGAATGATCGCCTCCAGTGCGCGCGAACTCTGGCTTGGGCGCATCAATGCTACCTGTGCGCGGGACCAATCAAGAACCTGCTTACCTACGGGATACCGCTCGCGAGCATAGGTATCCAGCAGATCGGCGGGAGCGCTTCCCCGTATCGTCGCCGCGAGCTTCCAACCCAGGTTCATCGCATCGCCAAGTCCAAGGTTCAGCCCCTGGCCACCCAGCGGCGAATGGATGTGCGCTGCGTCTCCCGCCAGCAGTACGCGGCCCTTGCGGTATTCCGTTGCCTGGTAAGCGCGGTCGGTCCACGTAGTGGCGAGGTCCAGATCCGTTACCCGCACGTCGGCGCCGGTCACCTTGCGCAGAACAGCCTCGATGTGTTCGCGCGTGACCGGATCGCTGCGGTGAAAAGCGCCCCCGTCAAAATCAACCATCGCAATCGTGCCTGGCGCTGCAAATGTGTACATGCCGGTCGGGGTATGGTGGCGGCCAGGCTTGAGCATGTGCCGGTCTGCCAGCCTGACCAGGGCTGAATATCCCGTGAACTCCGGATCTGTGCCGGTGAAGCCGATGCCTGCGGCCTTGCGCACCGTGCTTCGCCCACCATCACAGCCCACCAGCCATTGACCGCGGAATGCTTCGCCACCTGCGAAGACGGTCACGCCGTTCGTCGATTGCTCGAGATTTTCAACGCCGCAGCCGCGCAGGATCTCGACACCCAGGGTTTCAGCACGAGCTGAAAGAACGGCCTCAATACTTGCCATGTCCGCGGCGAGATTGCTGACTGGGCCGGGCAGACGGTATGGCCACTGCGCACTGTCTATCTGGTCGTGGAAGAACTGGATGCCCGCGAAATGACCTGCGGGACGCCGGGATTGCTGCATCCAGTGAGCGGCGGCTGGCGCGTCGCGCCTGACCGCAATCTCTTCCAGAGGGCGCAGCAAATCGCGGCGATCGAGGCTTTCAATGGTCGGTACGGAAAGGCCTCGTAGCCCGAACGGCAGATGCTTCAGCGGTGTGTGCGGCTTCTTGCATCTGCTCCAGCACAAGCACAGAGCAGCCGGCAAGCCGCAGTTCACAAGCGAGAAACAGGCCTACGGAGCCGGCGCCTGCGATCAGGACGTCATGAAAATTGGTGTGGGGGGATTGCATGTCGAGCTCCTTTGTCGATATTCGACCGGAGCGTTCCCAGGTTCAGGGTACACACGGACGAATAGTTGGACGCCATGCGGCGTCAAAAATTCGTCGTGGGGATCTGATGCAAGGGCCAAAGACCAGAGCTTTCGTTACCGAAAGGACTTGGGCTTACCAAACCAAGTCTGCCTTTTCCGACAGCCGGAATATAGCACCGGCGCGAAAAGGCGGTCAAGGGTCGACGAATGCCGACCCTTGACCGCCCGAGGAATCGCAGGCCCGGCGATAAGCCGGCGCGAACTGCGAACGTTAATTGATCTGCACTACGACCTGCCCTTCCGTAATGGTGGGCGGGTTGGCCAGGACGTTCGGAGCATTCTTCTGGATCCACTCGCGTGCGACCTTCATGCTCTCTTCGACACCAGCCCTGTCCTTGCATACCGTCACCGACATGCCACCATCGCCACTGCTCACCAGGATGTAGCTGACGAGCCCGGGCACGTTGCGCAGATTGGCTTCGACATCGGCTTTGCGCGCTTCCAGCACATCGAAAAGCTGCTGTGCGCCAGGTCCTGTATAGGTTCTTACCATCGCATGCATGATCATCTCCTTTGTGAGTTGCCGCATAACTCAATATAGCTGAAGCTCAATCCTCATGATCGCCGCGGCATTTTTTCGAATGCCGATGGTCTTCGTCGCAGTCCGGAATTTCGACGCGCAGGATCTGGCCCAGGCCAATTGGAGGAGGACCGAAACCGATATTGGAAATATACAGCGCACCGTCCGGCCCGAAAGTCATACCGGTGGGGAAGAACAGGAGGTTGCTGCTGCTGTCTATCAACACCTGCTGCTGCCCATTCGGAAGGATGCGAAGCAGCCGGCCGGTGAAGGGGTTCGGCCCCGAATCGGTTGGTGAATACGAGGTTTCGAGCACATATAACCGATCGCGGTCGTCAAAAGCCATCCCCAGTACCTTGCTCAGTCCCGAAGCCACCTGGCGCACGTGGCCGCCATACGAAATCTGGTAGACACCCTGCCGGTTAAGGTCACCAGGGGAAAAGCGGCCGAGATTGGAAACGTAGAATTTGCCGTTCTTATAGGCGACGGAGGTCGGCACTATATGTCCTTGCGAGGCCGAGATGTCGGACACACGGGTGATTTTGCCCCTGGGAGTCACCTTCACGAGCTCGCCATGGTTGGGTTCGACAGCGTAGAAGTCGCCATGCACGACCACCATGCTCCACCAGGTGCCGTCCGGCTCAAAGTCCGTTGGTTCCGGGTTGGCTACCGGATTCGCCATCTGGAAGGCGCTGAGATCGGCAATCAGTTTCCAGGTGCCGTCGCTGTTGACACGAGCGATGCCATTCGTCGTGCCGGGGACGCCGTGCGAGCAGCCCGCGCCCGCCAGCAGCGCGTACATGGTATTGCCGATGAACGCCACATCGGCGACCCCGCTGACCAGGCTGCCAATGGCATCCACCGTCTGGCTGGACGCGAATGTATCCGTGACCGTTGTCCGGTTGCCTGCTGCATCGATGCGCGAGATGCGCCCGCCTGTTGGGCTGCCTTTGTAGGGGCCGGCTCCAGGGACCTGCATACATTGCTCTTCGGTGGTCTGGTTGGTACCGCCAGTCCCGCCCTCGGCGACATACAGATTGCCATCGGGTCCGAAGCGCAAGCCCCGGGGATTATTCAGTCCACTATTCACGAACACGCTGACGCTGACCGTGGGCGTACTGGCCGGCGCTTCGGCAAAGGCCGCCGGCAGGCTGAATGCAGCAGTAATTAATGCCAATGCCGTTACGGTGAGACGATTATAAGTTCCCATTTGAAATCTCCCTTTTCGAACACATTGAAACACCTATTGTTATTTGTTTGGCTGGGATCAATCACTTTAGAAGCTTATAACGCGTTCACTGCAAGTCAAGCGGCGGCCAAAGTATGTGTTGGTTAAATGCAGTGGCCCGGTTTTATTAAAATGTCATCGACGAAATAATAATTGCGATGAGCGCGGATTAAATACGCGGAATAAATAGAGGGGAAATGGCTCCGCCCCTTGCGGACATTGCGCAAGGGGTATTCGTAGGTGAAACGCGCAAGGCGGCGGACGAAAAAGCAGAAAATACGGTTAAATCACAAGGGCCGTCGATAAAAGCCGCAGCCATTCTCCGCGTTTCGCGTCAGTTTAAATATGCAGCGCGTGCCCCAAGGCGCGCAGTGCTGCCTCCTGGATCGCCTCGCTCAATGTAGGATGCGCATGGATCGTCCCTGCCACATCTTCAAGCGTCGCCGCCATTTCGATGGACTGGGCAAACGCAGCGGACAACTCCGACACTGCCTTCCCGACCGCTTGCCAGCCAACGATCAGATGATTGTCGCTGCGCGCCACCACCCGCACGAAGCCATCCCTGGATTCAAGCGACATGGCGCGTCCGTTGGCAGCGAACGGGAACGAGGCGTCGATGCAAGCGATCCCCTGCGCTCGCGCCTGCTGGGGAGTAGCACCGACCACCACGACTTCCGGATCGGTAAAGCACACCGCCGCAATGGCAGCCGGGCTGAAATGGCGCCGCTTGCCACTGATGATTTCGGCGACCATCTCGCCTTGCGCCATGGCGCGGTGCGCCAGCATTGGTTCGCCGGTCACGTCGCCGATGGCCCACACATCGCGCATTGAGGTGCGGCACTGGTCATCGACCTTGATGTAGTGGCCATCCATGTCGATGCGCAGCTTTTCCAGGCCGAAGCCGCGCGTGTTCGGGCGCCGCCCGACGGCGACGAGCACCTGGTCCGCCACCAGTGCCGACTCTTCGCCGGCAGCGTCCCGGATGCGCACCGCAGCGCCCTCCGGATCCAGGCCGAGCACCGAGCAGCCAAGGTGCGTTTCAACGCCCAGGCCCTTGAGTGCAATGGCCACCGGACGGCTCAAGTCCGCGTCGTAGGACGGCAGGATACGCTCCTGCGCCTCCACCACGTGCACCTGCGCCCCAAGCTTGGCATAGGCAATACCCAGTTCAAGACCGATATACCCTGCTCCCACCACCACCAGCTTGCCGGGGATGGTCTTGGGCGAAAGCGCTTCCGTCGCGCTGATCACAGGCCCGCCAAATGGCATGAAGGGCAGTTCTGCGGCATGTGAACCGGTGGCCAGCAACAGGTGCTGGCAGCCGATGCGCTGGGTGCTTTCGCCATCGCGAATCACTTCAACGGTCTTGCCGTCGACGATATTGGCCCACCCTTTGACGACGCGCACGCCACTCTTTTTCAGCAGCGCCGCCACGCCGCCGGTCAGGCGCCCGACGATGCCATCTTTCCACAAGACGGTCTGGCCGATGTCGATGCGCGGCGCCTGTACCGAAATGCCCAGCGCCGAACCGCTTGCGAAATGGCTGGCCTTTTCGAATTCATCCGCCGCGTGAATCAGGGCCTTGGAGGGAATGCAGCCGACATTGAGGCAGGTGCCGCCCAGTTCACCGGCTTCGACCAGCGTGGTGGGTATGCCGAGCTGGCCGGCGCGAATGGCCGCGATATAGCCGCCAGGGCCGCCGCCGATCACCAGCAGCGTAGTGGTATGTTGGTTCATGCTTACTCCACGAATAGCATCGCTGGACATTCCAGCAAGGCGCGGATGGCTTGCACGAACTGGGCCGCGTGCATGCCGTCGACCACGCGGTGGTCGAACGAGGACGACAAATTCATCATCTTGCGAACCACAATTCCACCCTGGCGCACCATGGGCCGCTCCACGATCTTGTTGACGCCGATGATGGCGACTTCCGGATGATTGATCACGGGCGTTGTGACGATGCCTCCCAGGGCGCCCAGGCTGGAGATGGTGATCGTCGAACCGGACAACTCGTCGCGCGTAGCCTTGCCGGTGCGCGCGGCATCGGCAAGGCGCCCGATCTCCGCGGCGCAGGACCACAAGTCGCGCGCCTCGGCGTGGCGCATCACCGACACCATCAGGCCGGCCTCGGTCTGGGTGGCGATGCCGAGATGGACGGCGCCATATTGCGTGACGACGCCGGCATCGTCATCGAAGCGCGCGTTCATCTGCGGGAACTGGCGCAGCGCGACGACCAGGGCACGGGCCAGCAAGGGCAGCACCGTCAGCTTGCCGCGTTCCTTGCCCAGGTCCTCGTTCAGGCGCATACGAAGGTTCTCGAGCTCCGTTACGTCGATCTCCTCCACGTAGGAGAAGTGCGGGATGCGGCGCTTCGACTCCTGCATCTTCTGCGCGATCTTGCGCCGCAGGCCGATCAGCGGAATGGTCTGTTCCGTGTGGTTCTCGCGATAGCCGCCAGCGACGGCGGACGGTGCGCCTTGCGCGCCGCGCGCAACGTAGGAATCCAGGTCGGTGTGCAGGATGCGGCCGGCCGGTCCGCTGCCGTGCACGAACTGCAGTTCAACGCCCATGTCCCATGCCCGCTTGCGCACGGCGGGCGAAGCGAGCGGACGTTCACCGGCTTCGCGCGCCACGCGCACGGACGCGGGGGCGTGCGCCGCGGGCATGGCGGCTGCAGGCGCCGCTGCCGGCGTAGCGACGGCGGGCGCCACCGGCGGCGGTGCAGGAACCGGGACCGGGGCTGGCTTCGCCGGTGCAGCAGCCGCACCGGGTTGCGGTTTCAGGTTGCCCTCGCCCTCCACTTCAATATGAATCAGATCCGCCCCCACAGCCATCACCTGCCCCGCCGCGCCGCCGAGCATGGCCACGGTGCCGTGGACCGGCGAGGGAATTTCAATCGTGGCCTTGTCGGTCATGACGTCAGCCAGGATAATGTCTTCGGTGACCGCGTCGCCCACCTTGACATGCCACTCGACCAGTTCAACTTCCGCAATGCCCTCGCCAATGTCAGGCATCTTGATGACATGAATACCCATCGTTATGCCTCCACCGCACGTTTGAACGCCGCGCCAACGCGCGCCGGTCCGGGGAAATACGCCCATTCCTGCGCATGCGGATAAGGCGTATCCCAACCCGTCACGCGTTCAATCGGCGCTTCCAGATGGTAGAAGCAATGCTCCTGCACCAGCGACACCAGCTCGGCGCCGAAACCACAGGTGCGCGTGGCCTCGTGCACAACCACGCAGCGGCCGGTTTTCCTGACCGACTCGACGATCGCCTCCAGGTCCAGTGGCCACAGGCTGCGCAAGTCGATGATCTCGGCATCGATGCCGGTTTCGCGCGCCGCCGCCTCGCATACCCACACCATGGTGCCGTAAGCGAGTACGGTAAGCTGCTTGCCCGGCCGGAAAACAGCCGCCTTGTCGAGGGGGACGGTGTAATAGCCCTCGGGCACCTCCCCCAGCGGGTTCTGCGACCATGGCACCACCGGTTTGTCGTGGTGGCCGTCGAACGGTCCGTTGTACAGACGCTTAGGCTCGAGGAAGATCACCGGATCGTCGTTTTCAATCGAGGAAATCAGCAGGCCCTTGGCGTCGTAGGGATTCGACGGCATGACCGTGCGCAAGCCGCAAACGTGGGCGAAAACGGCTTCCGGGCTTTGGCTGTGGGTCTGGCCGCCGTAGATGCCGCCGCCGCACGGCGTGCGGATCGTGATGGGCGCGGTAAAGTCGCCAGCCGAACGGAATCGCAGGCGCGCCGCTTCGGACACGATCTGGTCGTAGGCCGGATAGATGTAATCGGCAAACTGGATTTCTATGCACGGCCGCAGGCCATACGCCCCCATGCCGATTGCCACGCCAACGATGCCGCCCTCGGAAATGGGCGTATCGAACACGCGCGACTTGCCGTATTTCTTTTGCAGGCCCTCGGTACAGCGGAACACGCCGCCAAAGTAGCCAACATCCTGGCCGAAGACCACAACATTTTCATCCTTCTCCATCATCACATCCATCGCCGAGCGCAGCGCCTGGATCATGGTCATGGGCGTCTTGACTGTGTTTTGCGCCATCTCAGATCCCCAGTTGCTGACGTTGCACGCGCAGGTGTTCCGGCAGTTCCTTGTAGATGCCATCGAACATTTCCGCGGGACTGAAGGTGTGGCCGCTGGCCATGGTGCCGTACTGCTCCGCCTCCTTCTGCGCGGCCAGCACTTCCGCCTCCAGCAGCTTCTGGGTTTCTTCGTGCTCCTGATCGGACCAGGCGCCGGCCTTGATCAGATACTGCTTCAGGCGCGCGATCGGATCTCCCAGCGGGAAATGCGACCAGTCATCGCCGGGGCGGTATTTCGATGGATCGTCCGATGTCGAGTGCGGGCCGGCGCGGTAAGTAACCCATTCAATCAGGCATGGTCCGAAGTTGCGGCGCGCCCGTTCGGCAGCCCAGCGCGACGCCGAGTAGACCGCCAGGAAGTCATTGCCATCGACACGCAGCGATGCGATGCCGCAGCCGACGCCGCGTGCGGCGAAGGTCGTGTCCTCACCGCCGGCGATGGCCTGGAAGGTCGAGATGGCCCACTGGTTGTTGACCACATTAAGGATTACGGGCGCGCGGTACACGTGGGCGAAAGTTAAGGCGGTGTCGAAGTCCGCCTCCGCCGTGGCGCCGTCGCCGATCCATGCCGATGCAATCTTGGTATCGCCCTTGATGGCCGACGCCATGCCCCAGCCCACCGCCTGGATGTATTGCGTCGCCAGGTTACCGGAGATGGAAAAGAAACCCGCCTTCTTCACCGAGTACATCACGGGCAGCTGCCGGCCCTTGAGCGGGTCGCGTTCGTTCGACATCAGCTGGCAGATCATATCCACCATCGGATAGTCGCGCACGACGAGAATGCTTTGCTGGCGGTAGGTGGGAAAGCACATGTCGTCTTCATTCAGCGCAAGCGCCTGCGCAGTGCCGATCGCCTCTTCGCCCAGGCTCTGCATGTAGAACGACATCTTCTTCTGGCGCTGCGCCATCAGCATGCGGCTATCGAAGATGCGGGTCTTCATCATGGCGCGCAAGCCCTTGCGTACGACTTCGATATCGATCTGCGGCGCCCAGGGTCCGACGGCGTTGCCCTCGGCATCGAGCACGCTGACCAGGGAGTACGCAAGATCGCGCGTATCCATGGGCGCCACATCGACCTCGGGCCGGCGTACGGCGCCGGCCGGCGACAGGCGCAGATAGGAAAAATCGGTTGCACAGCCTGGACGTCCCGTCGGTTCGGGCACGTGCAGGCGAAGCGGTTCGCCCTGGCTCATTCTGATTCCTTCATGTGCGATGGTGTCACACTTGCAGTGATCAATCCTGGCGGGCCTGCAGCGGGTAGCTGCGGCTGGCCAGGATTGTGGAATCGCCCGCTTCGGCTGGCAAAGCGGGCACGAAAATATTTCCTCGGATGCAATGATAGCCTATCATAATTTTCGCGCAATCCGTGCGACAGCCGCTTCGCGCAGCGCCCTCTCGCGCATGCCGGCATATTTCTTCCGCTTGCTGCCTTGGACCAGCCAATGGCTGACACGCTTTCGCTCGTTCCGTACAGCCAACACTAGTGTAAAAAATGTTAGTACCTCAAGTGATAATGTGTGAGAATCAGTGCGTACGCCCAAGCCGCGCGAACATCATTTCTTCCTCGCCCTCAAAAACGTCGGGAACACCTGAGGTATCGAAAATGCTTTCGCCCCAAGTCCCGCCAGAATTGGCAAATGCAGCAGTTTTGCTCAATCACAAATTCGGAACAATCTACGCTTGGAGATTTCTGTCACAAAACGGCATCCCCACCGAGACGATCTACAACCTGCTTAAGAATGTGCATGGTCCGGAGAAGCAGACTGACGTCGAAAATATTGAATTGTGGTCGCTTATTGAAAAGGCAAACGGCGCACGGCGCTAATTGATCCGCGATCCGTGGCATAGCGCTACGCACTATCGGGGAGACGGGAATGACTCTGCATGCGGCAGGCATGGGACAGGCGTTCCAGCAATGGGCAGTGGCGATCGCGGCTTACTCGGGTTATCGAAGCTGCCTGGAACGTGCGCAAGGCATCATCGTGGAAATCGATGACTTGCGCCTCCATTCCGAAGTGCAAACTTACAATGTGGATCAGGAAGATATCCGACTCGACTTCTGCTTCGAGGACGGTGTGCGTGCCACCCGAATGCACGCGGAATGCAAATGGACCGGTGGCGATCCAATTCAACGCTGCCGCACCGCACTGGCCTACCTTGCAGAAGTCGCGACAGACAAAGCACCGGACCGCCTCGTGATCATTGGCTCGTCGCAACAGCGCCTGGACAAGACCAGTGTCGCCGCGGCGGTGCAGGACATCCTGCCGAATTATCTGCCCCAATGGGGATACCAGCTGCCCACTTCGGGAACCGGGGTCTGGCGGTTTGGCACATCGGACCGGGGAGCGCTGACGGTAGTCGGCGTCGTTGCAGCCGATGCCGCCTCGCCCGCCTGTGCGCTGGCAGTTGCGATCCTGCTGGCGAAACCGGGCGAAGCGCCGCCAGAACTGGACGTGGAGAATGCGCTCGAGCGTCTCGCCACTGCCTGCCTGCTGCCTGGCATGCGCAGGCTGCTGGAGCTGCCGAAGTCGACAGCCGCCGGGCTGGATCATGCACGGGCACTGCGCCAGCTGTACGATCCCGGCTTTGTGCTCGATCCGTGGTCTTATTTGCTGGAACAATATGTGGCCGCAATACGCAAGCGCGTACCGGCCGAGCATTGCTGGGTGCACTTGCTGGCCAAGGCTGTGCGCGCCAAGGCGCTGCAACAGCAGGCCGATGAGCGCAAGCTCCCTGGCGAGAACCAACTTGCCGCACGCATCGCGCCGCTGCCACTGCGCTGTGGAACTCTGCAGAATGTCCACGTTGTGCGCGAACTCGCGCGCGCGATTCCCCATGTGCGGCGTGATGGTCGGAGCGAGGCCACCACGGTCCGCATCGTGTGCGGACAGGCCGGTACGGGCAAATCAACTTTGCTGAAATACCTGTACATGGCGCAGCTGGACAGCCTGTGGCGCGGCGGAGCAGCCGGGCACCGCCTCGGTCTGCCGATCTACATCGACCTGCAACGTGACGCTGAGGTGCTGGAACAGCTGCCTGATGCCTGCGACGATGCCAGTTGCATACGGGCGTTGGAGGCACTGGCTGGCTGCAGCAGCGACAATATATGGGCCTTTGTCGGCCGCGACAGCGCCGCGTCCGCACTGGAGGGTTCGGTGCTGGCAGCACTCTGCGCGCGATTCCAGATCTCACTGTATGTTGACGGCTATGACCAGCTGGCGTCGGCCCACGCCAAAAAGCTGCGCGCACTGGGCCGCTGGCTGAAGTCGATCGGTTGTGACTTCGCTTATCTGCTGCTGTCCTCCCGGCCCCGCTACAACGTGGCGGATGCATTCGACTGGGAGCACACGTTCAGCGGCGATTGCGTGCCGCGGGAAAGCGACACCTTGTCGCTCGCCAGCCCTGATCGCGCCGATGTGCTGGCGTATTGCCAGGAATGGCTGAATGTGCTGGCAACGCTCATCCCTGTGCTTCCCGGACAGGAGTATATGCTGGACAAGGCTGCCTTCGTCCAGTGGCTGGGGCAAGGCAGCGCCGCGCGCCACGCAACGGACTTCGATGCCCAGGCGGTGCAGGCGAACCCCCTGCTACTGGCGCTGGCGCTGTCGACCTATATTGCCGGTCTGTTCGAGCGCCCGACCGACCAGCGTCTTCAGGTCCAGGTGCGAGCCGACCTGTATGAGGCGCTGGTCGGCGCACTGACTCAAGCCCTGGCCGACCATTCCGGCAACATCCCGGAGCGCGAGCACGACCTGACGGTACGCCTTCGCGATCCGGTCTGGCGCCAGGCCTTCGAGCAGATCTGTTTCGACAGCCTGCGCCGTTCCAGCCGCACCGTGGGGCGCATCGACCCGGATTCGCTGCAGGCGGCGCAGCCCGACTTCATCGATGCCGTGCGCCGCCTGCCCTTCATGCTGGCGAACCCCGCTGAGCCACGCAGCGCCGCGATCGACTTCGTCCACCCTTCATTCCACGAATATTTCGCTGCAAACTATATTGCACGCATGTTCACCGCGGACCCAGTCAGCATCCGCGTCGGCACCAGCAGTTATGGAATGGACACGCTGGTGAATCTGCGGCGCGAAGGCGGAATGGTCGGCACACCGCTCGGCGCCATTATCGTCGGCCTTGGCCGCGATGGCTTCATGTACCTGCTTGGCCGCCTGCTGGCGGACACGCGCCATGAGCGCTACGCCGGAGAAAGCAGCGCGCTGGAACGCTTCTTCACACTGCTCTATGCGGATTTTGCTCTGCAGCAGTATATGTACGACGCCGGCTATGTGGATGCCTGTATCAGCGAACTGTGCTTTGCCGAAACTCGCCTGCACGCCCACACGACGGCCTACTGCTGCGTCATCAAGTTAATTGGCCATAAATATTACGGCAGCAAGGAGGAACTGGAACACGGCATCGCCTACTTATTCGATCTGGCCAGGCAGGTGCCCGGCTCGAGCGCGCTGACACATTGGTATCGGCTGTTCTGCATCGATCATATCGAGAACCGCCTGCTCCGCATCGACCCTGCCCGCGCACTGGAACTGGTTCGGCAGCGCGCCGGCAACCATTCGAGCTCTCGGCGCCGGCCGCAGGACCTTGAGGGCTGGTGCGAGCGCGAACGCGTACGGCTCATGCGGGGGCTGCCATCCTTCGCCGACGATGCCGGCACGGGCGAAGCAGCCGAAGAACGTGAGCTGCGCAACGTGCCCGAGCCGGACTGGGACAAGGAACGTCTGTTCATCCTGCGCGCCGCCCACTGGTGGGGACATGTCGGTAACCGCAACCTGCTGCTGCAGTCCCGCAGCGCCGACCAGGATCTGCAGCAGCAACGCAGGCGCGCGCGCCGCGCCTATGCGCGGGCGATCGTCTATCGCGCAGTATCGATGGTGCAGAGCCAGGGCAAAGAACAAGCTGCCGCGCTGCTGTCGCTGCTGGCGATCGGCGCCAATTTTCCGTCCTGGTTCCCCGCTTGGGCCGCCGGCGCCGGGCAAGAACTGCGGCCCTTCGAGCGCTTCGTCGGGCCTGCTCAGGCGCTGGGCGACATCGCCAACCAATATTACTGCCTGGCCGACGTGTGGCTGTGGCACGGCCTGCATGCCAGCGAACTGGCGGGACGCCAGGCGGCACTGAACGAGGCCAATGCGTTCAGCGCCATCGCCGATGGCTTGTGGACATTGGCGCGCAGCACACCGGTACAGGGCGCCCAGGGCGAAACACTGCTGCGCTATTTCATCCTTGGCGCAGGCGTGAAGGAGCGCGAGCAACTGCTGCAGGACGCTATGACCAGCCGGGCGCAGGTTTCGGCTGCCACAGCGCACGAGCGCGTCCGAAAACGGCTCGATATCCTCGAACGGCAGTACGGCATGCGTTACGACCTCGGCGCCCAGGACGTCCTGGAAAGCACCGAGGCGTTCAGGCGCGCACTGACCGGGCTGCCTCACTTTCTTTAGTCGCCGGAAGGGGCGCTTGCCTCCGAGGTGGACTTGATGTCCGTCGCATTGCCGCGCTCAAGTATCTCCTTCGCAACCGTTACCTGCTCGGACCTGTCAGTGTGCACTGAAATCAATACATTACCGTTGCGGACTTTGCCGTCATACAGCTTGGCTTCGTATTCCGGAATGCCCATGCCGACCAAGCCGCCAATCAGGCCGCCGGCTGCGCCACCCACCGCGGCGCCGCCCAGGGCCGCCATGATCGGACCGGCAGCGATGAATGGGCCGATACCCGGGATGGCCAGCGTGCCAATGCCGGCCAGCCAGCCGAGCACGGCGCCAGTGCCCATGCCGGCAATGCCGCCCGTCGTCGCGCCTTCGGGTAGCTTGGTATTTTGCTCGTGGGCGAAATCGCGGGTGCCGCCCTTGTCCGGGAACAGCACGGAAATTTCGTTGTTGGAGAAGCCAGCGTCCTTCAAATTAAGAACGATGTTCTCTGCGTGAGCATAATCCTGGGCGATGCCGTATACAGCTGTACTCATAATAGCTCTCCGATTTAGTTGGTTTTGATATCGACTTTGTTGTCCACGCTGACAACGCCGGCAACCGACTTTGCGAGCGCTTCCACTTTGCGTTTTTCATCGTCACTCTGCACCGGGCCTCGCAGCGTCACGACGCCACCTTCCGCCAGTATCTTGATGTTGTGCGCTGTCACTGAAAGCGACTTGTCCTTGACGATGGTGCGGCGCACGGCCGCCAGAATTTCGCGATCAGATTTGGCGTTCGACTGGGTTTGCGGCGTCTGCGAAGGATCGCCCTTGTCGCGATTGTTCATTTTGGTGTTGTCCGCCACGGGCGATTTCTGCCCTTGCTGTGCGGCTTCAGAGGCAGGTCTGGTGGGCGCCTCTTGCCCGATAGCCCAACCGGCACCGAGGGCGGTTACCAACGCTGCGGCCAGCATATTCCTCGACACTTGTTTCATATTCGCCTTTCGAAAATCGCTAATGCGGACTTCCATCATGGCGCGCACGATTAGGCTGCGTCTGTTAGGCCGGTAACGCCCAGCGATCGTCAACAGTGCGTCCCCGAACCAAGGCAGTTGCTAAGATTCGAGCTGAAAGGCAGCGGCAGAATCGCCGTTGCAAACTCTCTGTTCAGTTGAAGGAGGCGGTATGGATCGATTTCTCCTTGTCTATCGCGGCGCGCCCGATGGCTCGACCCAGTCGGTGCAGCATGACCTCCGGCGCTGGGACGGCTGGTTCGATTCCCTGGGCGACCGCATACTGGACCGCGGCAGCCTAAGTCACGCCAGCGTCGACATCGATACGCGGCTGGCAGGCCCCAAGGCCTCCAGCAGTTCACTTTCCGGCTACTCAGTGTTGGCGGCCTCGGATTTCAACGAAGCGGTCGCGTTGGCGCAGCAGTGCCCGATCTTTGACGAGCACGGGTCACTCGAGATCGCGCACCTGGCGAGTTGACGTCCTCGCCCAGTGTTAAGTCGGAAGAAATCGATGGCGGCCTTGAATGGGGCGGTCTGTTGTTCGATCCGCGCCCTGTCATCCTGGCGGGAACGGGGCGGCACCACTAGCTGTTCAGAAATCCTTTTCATATCGAACATCCTCACTTTTATGGTCCGCCTTTCCGCTAACGCGATGCGCCGGCCCCCGGCGGTTGTTGCAGGCTGGCGCGCAAACGTTGGTATTCAGGCGAGGCACGCAACGCGGCGCGTCCGGCCTCCTGCAACTGCTTGACTTGCCAGGGCACGATGGTCAGTGCGGTCGGCACCTGCAGCAGCCTTGATCGGCTCATCTCGTCTTTCACATCGCGCAAACTGACGCTGATAATGTGAATGTCGGCATCGGCAGCAAACGGGCTGCCCTCCTTGCCTCGCACGGCCTCCAATTCCTGGCGCCAGCGCTGCGCGTTGTCACTCATCGCCTCCAGGGTTTCTCCGGTGGCGCGCGAGCCGGCGCCGAACACCAGCGCATTGACCACCTGGCCCACGCCCGGCACATGGTCGCTGCGGTCGATGCGCTCTCCGATATCACGCTCGGAATTGACGCTGACCAGCACAATCCTGTGCACCGAACCGGGCGGCAAGTGCTGGAAGCTCGCATCCAGCGAACCGCCGGCCACCGCGCGCACCAACAGGCCGCGCACGCCGAGATTGTCGATCAGGCCGCCGTCCACCAGGTGCAGAAAGGGACGTTCTTCGGCATCGAGGTAGCTTTGCACGCTTGCCAGCAGCAGGCGCGCCTGCAGGTTGTCCCGGCCGCGCGCGGCGGCGAGCACCGCCTGCGACTGCGGACAGCTGCCCGCGTAATTGCGCATGGTGATGGGGCTCAGCAGCAGCGGCACCGAGGAGGAGGCGGCGACCGCATACGCCAGCGGTACGCGGCTCAAGTCTGAACAGATGAGGGCGAACTGCTCCGGCGTAAACTCGAAAGGCGCGCCGGTGGTCAGATCGGTGGCCGTGACCAGCAGGCGCGGACCTCCTTGCCGCGCCAGCAGGTCGGCAAAGGTCTTTCCGCGGTATAACTTATCCAGCTTTTCGGCCAGCACATTGCTGCGACCATACCAGGGGGAGCTGATGCGGTACAGCGAGCGCGGCGAGAAAGCCTGGGCGATCAGCCCGGCCTGGAAATCCTGCATCAGGAAGTCCGTCTCGAAGCGGGTGAAGGTGTCGTCGCCAAAGGCCACATAATAGGAAGCCAGGACACTGCCGCCCGACACGCCGCTGACCAGGCCCATCTCGTCCATCAGGGTAGTCTGCCGCCCTTCCCATTCGAAGCCGGTCGCCTTCAGCTCTTTCAGCACCCCCAAACCGAAGGCCGCGGCGCGCGCCCCGCCGCCGGATAGGGTCACTGCGCCAATGATGGAAGAAGGCCGCCCGTTATCGGCCACGCCGACCAGTGCGGCCGGCACGGGCGAACTGGCGGTGATCGGCTGGTTGATCCACGGACGCGTCGTCGAGCACGCCCCCAGCGACAGAGCCAGAACGGTGACCATCAGCCCGCCCCACAGGCGGGAAGCAATACAGCGCTTGATGTCGGGATTCACATTGTCCCCTTAATGCATCAGCCAGGGCCCGAGGTCGCGCAGGCTGGACTCATCCAGCTCGCCGGCTGCGGCGGCCAGGCGGAGCCGGCCCAGCAGGTAATCGGCCCGCCCCTGCACCAGATCCAGTTCAGCGGCGAACAAGCGCTGCTGGGCATCCAGCACATCCAGCGCGGTACGGGTGCCGACATCGCGTCCTCCGGAAGTCGCTTCCAGCGCGCTGTACGCCGAGCGCAGCGCCTGCTCCAGGGCAGTAATGCGCGAGACGCCCGTGGTCACGGACAAATAGCCTTCCTGCACTTTCAACCGTACATCGCGCCGGGCCGCCGCCAGGCCCTGTTCGGCCTGCCCGAGGCGCGCCACCGCTTCGCGCTGACGCGAGTCAAGCGCGCCCCCTGCATACAGCGGCACGTTCAGCACCAGGCCGATACTGCCCGTGCGGTCGCCGTTTGTGGCGACCAGCGGAGACAGCGTGCCGCTCTGATGCTTGGCGCCATAGCTGGCGACAAATTCCACTGTCGGGCGGCTCTCCAGCCGGTGCCTGGACAGATCGGCGCGGGCAATTTCCAGTTCGGACTGCCTGGCCAATACTGTCGTGCTGTGCGTTTCGCCGCGCATCTGCCAATCGGACAAGGCAAGGGGCGCCGGCATCCGCGGCACAAAGGTCGGGGCGAACGGGGCCAACTGGTCCGGCTCCGCGCCGGTATTCTCCCGGAACTGAGCACGCCGCAACTCCAGCATCGAGGCCGCTGTCAGCGCACGGGTGCGCACTGCGTCGAGCCGTGCCTGCGCTTCCTGCACGTCAGTGACGCGGTCCTTGCCGACTTCGAAACGGGCCTGGGCGCGGTCGCGCTGGTGGGTCATTGCTTCCAGCTCGGCGCGTACCACGCGCACTGTTTCCTCGGCCACCAGCACACCGAAGTACGCCTCGGCCACGCGCAGCGCCAGATCCTGGCGCGAGGCCGTGAACTGGGTCTGCGACAGCACCGACTGCTCGCGCAGCTGCTGGCGGCTGGCGGCGGCGCCGCGGTCATACAAGGGCTGCACCAGCTGCACGCTGGCCTGCTGCGCGGTGCCGCTGCTTTCCTCAGGCACCAACAGCGACGCTGGCGGCGCCAGCTCACCGGTCTGCCGGTTATGAATGCGCGACACACCGGCCTGCATGTTGACACGCGGGCGTAACAGAGCGTTGCCCTGCACCGCCTTTTCGCGGCCGGCCAACAGGCCCTGGTCGGCCGCCAGGCTGGCCGGATCGTTGCTCAAGGCCTGGCGGTAGGCTTCCGCTACGTCCATCGCGCCAGCCTGGCCGCCGTATAGTGCCAGCAGCAGGCCAAGCGCCGCAGGCATGAATTTCAATTGCGTTTTCATCGTTGTTTTCCTCAGGCTTACGTCGGACGCCTGGCGTTGTAGCAGGCTGCATATAGGGCAGGCAGGAAGACCAGGGTCAGCACAGTGGCCACTGCGAGGCCGCCCATGATGGCCCAGGCCATCGGGCCCCAGAACACGGAATGGGTCAGCGGGATCATGGCCAGGATCGCGGCCAGCGCGGTCAGCACGATCGGGCGCAGCCGGCGCACGGCCGACTCGACGATGGCGTCCCACAACGGCGTTCCGGTTGCCATTTCCTGGTCGATCTGCACCACCAGGATCACCGAATTGCGGATGATCATGCCGGCCAGCGCGATCACGCCCAGCATCGCCACGAAACCGAACGGGATCTGGAAGGCGGCCAGGATCACGGCCACGCCGATCATGCCCAGCGGGGCGGTCAACAGGACCAGCGCCATCTTCTTCATGTCCTGCAACTGGATCATCAGCAGTACCAGCACGACAATGATCGTGACCGGCATCACGGCGAACACCGAAGTCTGCGCCTTGGCCGAAGATTCCGAAGCACCACCCATCTCGATGCCGTAGCCGAGCGGCAGATCCCTGGCCAGCGCCTGCAGCCTGGGCCACACGGCGTTGGTCACGTCCGGCGCCTGGGCGCCTTCCACGTCCGCACGCACGGTCAGGGTCGGGATGCGGTTGCGCCGCCACAACTGGCTTTCCTCACTGTCCAGGGTCAGGCGCGCCACTTGCGATACCGGTACAAACTTGCCGTCGCGCAGATAGATCTTCGCGTCCTTCAGGTTGTTCAGGTCGGTGCGCTCGGCCGCCACCAGCCGCGCCATGACGGCAATCGACTGGTCGTCCTCGCGGTACTGGGTGATCGGGCTGCCGGACAGCGACGCTTGCAATGCCGCCTTGATTTGCACCGAGCTCACGCCCAGGGCACGCGCCTTGTCCTGGTCCACTTCGACGCGCACGCGCTTGACGCGCTCGCCCCAGTCTTCATTCAGGGCGCGCACGTGCGGCTCGCTGCGCATGATGGCGCTCACCTTGCCGGCAATTTCGCGTACCTTGTCCGGGACCTCGCCGTAGACGCGGAACTGCACTGGATAGCCCACCGGTGGACCGTTCTCCAGGCGGTTGACGCGCCCTCGCACATTGGCGAAGCGCTCGTCGAACAGCTTGCGCACCTTGCCGATCACACGTTCGCGCGCCTCGCCGCCCCTGGTCATGATCATCATTTCGCCCAGGTTCAGGTTGGGCGT
The DNA here is from genome assembly GCF_044055365.1 of Pseudoduganella sp. UC29_106. NCBI lineage: Bacteria > Pseudomonadati > Pseudomonadota > Betaproteobacteria > Burkholderiales > Oxalobacteraceae > Pseudoduganella > Pseudoduganella sp. UC29_106. Next base: position 3,508,511 of record NZ_CP171977.1, read on the forward strand.
CTGCACGTCCAGCGGCAGGTAGAAGCGTGGCGCCCCCTCGCCGACGAAGCTGGTGACGGCCTCGATGTCCGGGTCGCCCTTGAGCAATTTCTCCAGTTCTCCCACTTCGCGCTCGCTCGCCTCGAAGGTGGAGGCCTTAGGCATCCACAGATCCACCATCAGCTCGGGGCGGTCGGAGGCCGGGAAGAACTGCTGCGGCACGGCCTTGAACAGCATCAGCGAGCCGGCAAAGATGACCAGCGTGATGGCGATAACCACGAAGCGGGCGCGCAGGCAGAAGTCCACGAAATGGCGGAATTTGACGTAGAAGCCGCGCTGATACACGGCATTTTCGTCGTGGTGGGCATGCTTTTCCTCCTTCAATAGCTTGAAGCCGATGTAGGGAGTAAATACCACCGCCACTACCCACGACAGGATCAGCGCAATGCCCACGACCTGGAACAGCGAATAGACGTACTCGCCGGTGCCGGATTTGGCAAAGCCAACCGGCAGGAAGCCCGCCGCCGTGATCAGCGTTCCCGTCAGCATGGGGAAAGCCGTGGCGGTATAGGCGTACGTCGCGGCGCGGAACTTGTCCCAGCCCTGCTCCAGCTTGAGCGCCATCATTTCCACGGCGATGATGGCGTCGTCCACCAGCAGTCCCAGCGCAATGATCAAGGCGCCCAGCGAAATGCGCTGCAGCTCAATGCCCATGATGTACATGACCATGAATGTCATGGCCAGCACCAGCGGAATGCACAGCGCCACCACCAGCCCGGTACGCACGCCAAGCGAGAAGAAGCTCACCGCCAGCACGATCAGCACTGCCTCGGCCAGGCTCTTCTTGAATTCGTGCACGGCGTGCTCCACCACACGCGGCTGGTCGCTCACGGAATGGATCTGCACACCCACTGGCAGACTCGCCTGGATGCGCTTGACCGTCTCCTGCAGCTGCTCGCCGAGGTGGATCACGTCGCCGCCTTTGCGCATGCTGACCGCCAGGCCCAGCGCAGGCTGGCCGTTGAAGCGCATGCGCATCACAGCGGGCTCCACGAAGCCGCGCCGCACTTCGGCAATGTCGCCCAGCCGGAACGTGCGCTCGCCGGCGCGGATGCCGATGGCACGGATGTTGTCCACCGAATCGAACTCGCCGCTGACAGTCAGGCGCACTTGCTCGGCCGCCGTTTGCACGGTGCCGGCCGCTGCCACCGTATTGGTTTGCGCCAGGGTGGAAGCGATCAGCGCGGGATCCAGGCCCAGCGAAGCCAGCTTGGCAGTCGACATTTCGACATAGATCTTCTCTTCCTGCTTGCCGAGCAGTTCCACCTTGTTGACATCGGCGACACGCAGGAATTCGTCGCGCGCCGCATCGGCCATCTTGCGCAAGTCTTCATAATGGAAGCCATCGCCGGTGATGGCATACATATTCCCGTAGGTATCGCCGAATTCATCATTGAAGAACGGCCCCTGCACCCCTTGCGGCAGGGTTTGCTGGATATCGCTCAGCTTCTTGCGCACCTGATACCACACATCCGGTACTTTGGATGGCGGCACCGCGTCGCGCAGGTTGATCTTGATCTGGGTCTCGCCTGGTTTGACGTAGGTCGACATATAGTCGATCTCCGCCACGCCTTGCAGCTTGCGCTCCATCAGGTCGGTCACCTGGTCGGCCATCTGTTGCGCCGAGCTACCCGGCCAGTAGGCCTGCACCACCATGGTCTTGATGGTGAATTCGGGATCTTCCTTCTGGCCCAGCCTGCTATAGGTGAGGATGCCGGCAATCGACAGCAGCAACAGCAGGAAGGCGATCATCTGCTGGTGCTTCAGCGCCCATTCGGACAGGTTGACGCCTTTCATTTGCCACTCCCGGCCAGCAGCACTTGCTGATTCGGCTGCAGCATGTGCACGCCGGCCGTCACGACCGTCTCGCCACCGGCCAGGCCCGAAGTCACCAGTACGCTGTCATTCTGCGCGCTGCCCAGCTTGACCTCGCGCGCGGCCACGCGCCCGGTCCTGGCATCCACCACCCACACACTGCGCCTGATCGCGCCATCAACGATCGCCGTCAGCGGAAGGCGGATGGCGCTCTTGCCATCCACATCGGGCGCCAACACGGACGCCGTCATGCCCAGGCGTAAGGCCGGGTCGGGCTGGGTGATGGAAATGCGAGCGGAATAGGTACGGGTGACGCTGTCGGTATCCGGCGCCAGCTCTCGCAGCGTGCCGGTCCAGGTCTGGCCCGGATGCGCCCACACTGCCACTTGCAGGCTGCGCGCCTGGCGCAACTCGTCCACACGCGACTCCGGAATGCTGATGGCTACTTCGCGTTCGTCGTCGGCCGCCACGGTGACGACCGACTGGCCGGCTGCCACTACCTGCCCCGCTTCCGCGCGCAGGGAGCTGACCACGCCGTCGCGGTCCGCCACCAGCGTCGTATAGCCGCGCTGGTTGGCGTCGAATTGCTGGCGCGCCGTGGCCGAGCGCAATTGCGCCTCGGCCTGATCCAGTGCCAGGCGCTGGTGATCCACTTCGGCCTGCGATGCAAACTGGTGCGTCAAAAGCGCCTCGGAGCGACGCAGGTCCAGCCGGGCTTGCCCCACGCGGCTGCGCGCCGCATCCACCTCGGCGCCGGCTGCCGCCAGTTGCAGGCTTTCCTGCGCCGGGTCCAGCTGCAGCAGCGGCTGGCCGCGCTTGACATGACTGCCCACTTCCACCAGGCGGGCCACGATCTTGCCGCCGGTACGGAAGCCCAGCTGGCTTTCATAACGGGCACGGATCTCGCCCGAATAAGTTGCCCCTACGGTGCCTTTGCTCTGGCCCACGACCACGGTACGCACCGGGCGTACCTCTTCATGTTGGGCGACCGGCGCCTTGGAGCAGCCGGCCAGCAGGCCGGCCGCACCGAGGGCGAGAGCTAGAGCCGCCTTGCGATAGTTCAGGTTCACTTGAGATGTCCTCCAAAATCAGATGGGGGCCACTATACACCATAACGACTTTTATGTCAGGCTGACGCATAAGTCAGTGTGACATTAAATACAAGTTGAGAAATAGGCATGGCACGGCAAGCACCACGCAGGCGCTTACCGCAGGACTGAAACGAGAGGGGAAAGGAAAAGGAGGGAGAGGCTCAGGCGTCGGTCGGGGCCTGAGCGGCGGCACGCGCCTGGGCGCGCGCCAGCAGGGAGTCGGAGGCGGGCGACAGCCTGGGCAAGGGCACCCCCGTCAAACGTGTGGCATCGTCCACCGTTACGCCCAGACTGCGCAGGATGGCGGCCACGATCTTGTCCGGATAGTCCTTCGGTGTGCGGCCCCGTGCCATATGGTCGATCGCCACCAGGCCAGCTCCGGCAATCATATCCAGCACGATATTGAGCGGCACGTCCGCAAAATCGCCGCGTTTCTGCCCTTCCTCCAGATCGGCGGGCAGATAGCGGAAAGCAGCGTTCTGCTGGGCCAGCAGGCGCAGGCCGGCGCCAGCCAGGAAGCGCGCCAACAGGCGATGCGAGCGCGCCAGGTGGAGGTAGCAGCGCATGCCAGTCGCCACGCGCAAGGCCGGATCACTGATGTCTCCAACCACGGATTCGATCAGTTGCACCATTTCGCCACTCAGTTCATCGCCGACCGCCGCCAGCAAGTCTTCATTGGTACGGAAATAGTTATAGAACGAACCCTGGGAAACACCAGCCTCAGCCTTCACTTCGGGAATCACGCTGGCGCCGACCCCTTTATCGGCGAATACGACCATGGCGCTTTCGATCAGGCGCGAACGCATGCGTTCGCGTCGTTCGGCGGCGACGCGGGGACGATGATCATTGGGCTTTGGGGCGGCTGGCATTGTTGGTCAGGTTGTGTGAGACGTCGCGATCATACCAGATTCATTGCCCGCTCTGGCTAGCCCTGAAACAGCTGCGTGCGCCGCAGGATCGAAGTGGGTGGAAGCTCGAAGGAAGGCAGCGGCAATGACGCCAGCCGCGCCGCTTCCTGGTCCTCCATCCCCAGCGCACGCAGCATGGCCCGCGCGCTGGCGCCGGGATAGTCCGGATCGAGCGCTTCACTTGCCGTGGTATAGGCGGCGCTCAGCACCACTCCGACCAGCAGGTCAGTACCCATGCGCTGGCCGATATCACCGAAGCGGCCTGCGGAAATACCCAGCGCCACGTCACGCGCCAGGTAACGCACTCCCAGCAGGTTGCCGTTGGCCGTCGGGAACGGCAGGCGCCCCATGAAGGTTCCGTAGAGCGGAAAGCGCATGACAGCGTGCAGCAGCAGCCGCGTGCCGCAGGCGATCCGCTCGGCCGGGTCGTCGCAGCGCAACACCACTGGATCGATGGCGCGCAGCAGATCGTCATTGATCTCGCTGGCGACGGCCTCCAGCAGTTCGTCGTTGGTGCGGAAGTAATTGTAAAAAGAGCCGCGCGCCACGCCCGCCTGAGCGATGACGTCTTCAATAACTGCGTGCGGCCCCTTCTGCGCAAACACGAGCAAGGCGCTCTCCAACAACCTGGCTCGGGTCTTTTCGCGTCGCAAGGCAGCAACGCGGGTGCGATGGTTTGGTGTGTCTTCTTTATTCATGATCGTCCACTGTCCAGCGCATTGTACGCAAATTCCAATTGACACACCAGTCATTCTGACGCTATCGTCACTATCACAGACGAATCGGCTGCGTTTCCCTGCGCAGCCGAAAGACAGGAGACCCTATGAAACAAGCTTCCCGTGCGGCGCTGCGCCCGCCGACGGCCCATCCGGAAAGTGCCCTGCCGGCCGGCGTGCAAAAGCTGGATCGGCCAATCCCCCTGGTTAAAGCGCAATCGCTGGCCTTTCTGATGTTCGAAAAGCCGGATCTGGCCGCCTGCGAAACCTTCCTTGCCGACTTCGGCATGCAGCGTTTCACGCGCAGTGACGAACGCCTGCTGATGCGCGGCCACGGCAGCGCACCCTGCATTTACATGGCAAGCCGCGGCAAGGAGGCACGCTACGTGGGCGCCGCCTTCACTGTGGCGGACGAAGCTGCACTGCTGCGACTGCAGCACCGGGCCGGCGCACGCCGCCTGGCGGCCGCCGACATTCCGGGCGGCGGCAGCGGCGTCGAACTCGTGGACCCGGCCGGTAACCTGCTGTGGCTGGTCACCGGCCAACAGTCCAGCGCCCCTCTCCCTCTGCGCGCGCCGCTTCACCCTTATGCCAACTCCTACGGCGACGTGCGCCGCGTCAACGCCACGATCCGGCCGCCGCTGGAGCCGGCCGCCGTGGCCAAGCTGGGACACGTTGTGATGCAGACGGTGGACTTTCAAGGCATGGCCGACTGGTATATGCGACACCTGGGCCTGATCCCCACCGACGTGCAATACCTGGCCGACGGCTCGCCCAACCTGGCCTTCTTTCGCCTGGACCTGGGCGATACCCCGGCCGACCATCACAGCTTTGTGCTGGCGGGCGGCATCGAGGAAAAGTACGAACACAGCGCCTACGAAGTGGTCGACCTGGATGCCCTCGGCCAGGGCCATAACGTGCTGCGCGCCAACGGCCACCGCCACATGTGGGGCATCGGCCGCCATGTCCTGGGCAGCCAGCTGTTCGACTATTGGTACGACCCGGACGGCATGGAGTTCGAACACTACACCGACGGCGACGTGTTCACCGCCAGCCACGAGACCCATTACGTGCCGCTCGAAATGTCCGGCATCTGGGCCTGGGGCGACGACGTGCCGGCCTCCATGGGCGTCAAGCGCAACCTTGGCACGGTGCTCAAGGTGTTGCGGCTGCTGTGGCAGGGCCGGATCAAGCTTGACCGCCTCAAGCTGCTGGGCAGCGCCATGGCCAATCCGCGCCCCTGGCTGTAAGCCTGCTCGCCAACCAACCCATCAGAATCAAGGAGTACTCATGGCAATCCAAGTCGTCCATTATTTGCAGGACGGAACCGCCGCATGGGGCGTCGTGCATGGCGGCCGCATTGCGCCTTTGCCGCGCACTTATGCCAGCACCGCCGATTTCGTGCGCGAGGGCATGGAGGCCGCCTGGGCCAGCACAGCGGACCAGGCCACGCTGGCGCTCAATGCCGTCACCTTGCTGTCACCGGTGACGTCCGACCGCCAGTTCATTTGCCAGGGCATCAATTACGCCAGCCATGTGCGCGAATCGGGCATGGACCCCGCCAGGATCCCATTCAATACGCTGTTCACCAAGGCGCCCTCCAGCCTGGCGCCGGCCCATACGGATATTGTGCGCCCTTCCCATGTGCGCCTGCTCGACTATGAAGTGGAGCTGGGGCTCGTGATGCGCCGCCCTTTGACCGGGCCCGTCACCGTAACCCCGGATTCCCTGCATGAATGGCTGGCCGGCGTCACCATCGTCAACGACATCTCGGCGCGCGACGTGCAACTGCCGCAGGTGCAGTTCTACAAAGGCAAGAGCTACCGCAGCTTCGGGCCTACCGGTCCCTTCCTGCTGCTGCTGACGCCCGCCGAATGGCGGCGCTGGCCGGACCTTCATATGCGACTGCACGTCAACGGCCAGCCGCGCCAGGATGCCTACTGCGGCGACATGATCTACCAGCCGCACCAGACGCTGACCGAACTGTCCGCCCTGCACGATGCGCACCCGGGTGACCTGATCGCCACCGGCACGCCGGCCGGCTGCGCCGCCCGAGCGCCCGGCAAGCTGGTCATGTGGATCATGCGCCATCTGCTGTCGGATGCCACCAAATGGCGCCTGTTCATCAACAAGGGCCTGGGCAACCCGGCCTATCTGCAGCCGGGCGACACCATCTCCACCTCGATTCGCACCGACGACGGTGCACTCGATCTGGGTGAACAGTGCAATCGTGTGGTGGCGGCATGAGCGGACCGTACCTGATGGCTGCGATCGACCAGTTTGGCGACGCGGGCCAAGTCCGTCTGCGTGAGCAGCCGCCGCCCAAGCCGGGGCGCGGCGAAATTGTGGTGCGGGTGGAAGCGGCCAGTGTCAACCCCATCGATACGCGGCGCCGCGCCGGCTACGGCCGCCGCCTGTTTTCCCTGATGGGCGCCGCCCGCATGCCGCTGGTGCTGGGTAATGACTTTGCCGGGACCGTCTGCGCCGTTGGACGCGACGTGACCACCTTGCGCGAAGGCGACACGGTCTTTGGCGCCAAACCGCCGTCCAGCCAGGGCACCCATGCGACGCACGTCGTGGTCGACGCACGCCTGGCCTTGCGCCAGCCGCTAGGCTTGACAGCCGGCCAGCTGGCCGCGCTGCCTTATAACTTTCTCACTGTTACCCGCGCCCTGGCTGGCGCCGGCATCACGCGCGAGGCCATCGCTGGCCGCCCCGTGCTGCTGCATGGCGCTTCCGGCGGCCTGGGCCTGATTGCGCTGCGTCTGCTGCAGGGCATGGGCGCCCGGGTGACGGCCGTGGCCGGCGGCGCGAACCGCCAGGCTTGCCTGCAGGCCGGCGCGGCCAGTGTCGTGGACCGGCATGCGGTCCCGCTGCACGCATTGCCGCGCGAGTACGCCGCCACGCTGAACTTCGCCAACTGGGAAGACGACGCGACCCTGCTGCGCCTGCATGCACCCGGCTCGCTCGGCCACGCAACAACGGTGCATCCGCTGCTTGGCCAATTGGACCAACGCGGCCTGCTCCGGGGACTGGCCGCCTCCTGGCTCATGAGGCGAAGCGTGACGACGCACTTGCCGGGCGGCGCGCGCTACGCCTGGACGGTGTTCCGGCCCGACGAAGCGGCACTGGCCAGCCTTGCCGAGTGGGCACCGCTGCTGAATCTGCCAATGACGCTGGCGACCTACCCGCTGGACAAGGCGGCGCAAGCGCACCGTCATGTCGAGCAACACCAAGCCGGGCGCGCCATCCTGCTGCCCCATTTAACCACCTGAACGACTACCAGGGAGGAGACCCAATGTCCAATAACAATCATTCCACCACGCTGGTACGCACACGCGCCGATATCTTCGCGCTGGAGAAGTCACCATGGCAGGACAAGATGTCCGCCAACACCACCTATGAGGTGCTGCGCCAGGCCGCTGCCCGCCACGCGCAGCGCCCGGCACTGCGCTTCGTGCTGCGCGGCGAAGCCGAAGCGCCATCCTTTACACTCAGCTACCAGGGATTGCTGGAGCGCGTCACCCAGGCGGCCAACGCCTTCCACCGTGCCGGCATCGGTCCCGGCAAGGCGGTCTCCCTGCTGCTGCCCAACCTGCCGGAAACCCATGCCGCGCTGTGGGGGGCACAGGCCGCAGGCATCGCCAATCCCATCAACCCCATGCTCGACGTTGACCACATCGCCGCCATTGTCGACGCGACCCAGGCGGAGGTCCTGGTGACGCTCGCGCCGTTGCCGGACAGCGACGTGTGGCAGAAGGCGGTGGCCGTAATGGAGCGCTGCCCCTCGATCCGCACCGTGTACGTGGTGGACCTGGACGCCTATGTGGACCCGGCGCAACGCCATGCCTTGCAGGCATTACGCGCCGCCGCCCCGTTGCCGCAGCGGGACGGCTTGCGCCTCGCTCCCTTTGCCGGCGCGCTGGCGCAGGAGGCCGCCGACCGTCTGACATCCGGCCGGGAAATTAAGTCCGGCGATATTTGCGCCTATTTTCACACCGGCGGCACCACCGGCCTGCCCAAGGTCGCGGCCCATACGCACCTGAACGAGTGCTTTGTCGCCGCCATGCTGCCGCTGCTGCAGCCCGATCACCACATCGTGCTGTGCGGCCTGCCGCTGTTCCATGTGAATGGCGCACTGGTGACGGGCCTGGCTGCCTTCCAGGCCGGCTGGGAGGTCGTGCTGCTCACGCCGCAGGGCTACCGTGGACCCGGCGTGCTGGCGAACTTCTGGCAGCTGGTCGAGCGTTTTGGCGCGACCAGCTTTAGCGCAGTGCCGACGATTTTCGCCACGCTGGCCAACCTGCCCCGCCATGGCGCCGACATCTCCTCGCTGCGCCAGGCGTTCTGTGGCGCCTCTCCGCTGCCGCCCGAAGTGGCGCGCCGTTTCGAGGAAGTGGCCGGCATACCGCTGTGCGAAGGCTACGGTCTGACCGAAGCGGCATGCATCTCCGCCGTGCAGCCGGCCGGTACCGAGCGTCGCCCCGGCAGCGTCGGCCTGCGATTGCCGCACCAGGCACTGCAGCCGTGGAAAGTGGACAACGCCGGACGGGCCACCCTGCCATGCATCGTCAATGAAATCGGCGTCATTGGCCTGCACGGCCCGAACGTCTTTCCCGGCTATCTGCGCGAAAGCGACAATGATGGTATTTGGCTCAAGCCCGGCTGGCTCAACACGGGCGACCTGGGCTTCATCGACAGCGAAGGTTTCCTGCACCTGACCGGGCGCGCCAAGGACTTGATCATCCGTGGTGGTCACAACATCGATCCCGCCTTGATTGAGGATGCCCTGCTACGCCATCCGGCCGTCGCGATGGCCGCCGCCGTTGGCCAGCCGGACGGGCACGCAGGCGAGCTGCCCATGGTGTATGTCACGCTGAAACCGGGCGCGGCGGCCAACCCGGACGAGCTGCTGGCAGCCGCACGCGAGCTGGTGCCGGAGCGCGCCGCGGTGCCGGTCCGCGTCGAAATCCTGGCGCAGATGGCACTGACGGCCGTCGGCAAAGTGGCCAAGGCCGATCTGCGCCTGCGGGCCGCCAAGGAAGTGTTCGACCGGCTGCTGGCCGATGACGGCATTGCCGCCGACCTGACCGTAGCGGCCGATGCAGTCCGCGGCACTGTCGTGCGATTGCGCTGTGCGCCGAATGATCTCGCCCGCGCCAGCGTCCTGCTGGCGCGCTTTCCCTACGCAATCGACGCGCAAGCCATGGCGGAAGGAGAATAAGCATGGGCCAGACTCTTTCCGTTTCCGTCGACGTGCTGGTGGTCGGCATGGGGCCGGTCGGCGCCACTGCCGCCAACCTGCTGGGCCGTTACGGCCTGCGCACCCTGGTCATCGACAAGGCGAACGACATCTTCCTCGCGCCGCGCGCCATCGTGCTGGATCACGACGCCCTGCGCATCCTGCAAATGGCCGGTCTGGAAGAAGGGGCGTTCGCCACGCGGGCCATCCCCGAGGTGCAGATGCATTCGCCGCTGTTCGGCCAATATGCGCGTGCCAACACGGCAGGACACGTCAATGGCTACCCGCATCTGGTGACCTTCTTCCAGCCCGAGCTGGAACGTGTGTTGCGTGCACGCCTGCCTCAGTACACGCACGTGCAATCGATGCTGGGCGCCGAGCTGGTGAACTTCAGCCAGGACGAGCAAGGCGTGCGGGCCACCGTGCGCCATGCCGACGGCCAGGTAAGCACCGTGCAGGCGCGATTTCTTCTTGGGGTCGATGGCGCCAGCTCCTTCGTGCGTCAGCACGCCGGCCTGGGTTTCGAGGGCAAGACCTTCACCCAGGATTGGCTTGTCGTCGACGTCATCGACGCTCCGGTTCCGATTAATCACGTTGAATTCACGTGCGATCCACGCCGTCCTTCACCGCACATGCCCGCACCTGGCAACCGGCAGCGCTGGGAATTCATGCTGCACCCGGATGAGACACGCGAGCAGATGGAGCATCCAGACACCATTCGCAGGTTGCTGGCGCCGTGGTGCGATACCCGCGACTGCAAGATCGAACGCACCGCCGTCTACCGCTTCCATGCCCGCATCGTGGATCGCTTCTCCAGGGGACGTGTATTCCTGGCCGGCGACGCCGCCCACATCACGCCCCCCTTTGTCGGTCAGGGCCTGGTGTCCGGTCTGCGCGACGTGGCCAACCTGTGCTGGAAGCTGGCATGGGTGGTACAGGGCAAAGCACCGCAGTCCTTGCTCGATAGTTACGACACCGAGCGCCGACCGCACGCCCGCGCCACCATCAACGCCGCCCGCCTGATGGGTGCCCTGGTCATGCCGCGCAACCGCCTGACCGCGCTGCTGGTCCACGGCGTGATGGGAACGCTGCACCGCCTGCCCTTCACGCGCGCCTTCCTGGAGGATTTGAAGATCATGCCCCCCAACCGGTTCCGGCATGGCTTGATCCGGCCCGGTCGCGGAGGCGCGCGCCTGATCCGCGGCAGCCAGCTGCCGCAAGGCCTGATGCGACGCACCCTCGACTCGCCTTATGTGCCCAGTGACGACTGCCTCGGGCAGGGACTGACGCTGGTTGGATTCGGCTGCGACCCCGCCGCCCAGCTGGATCCGCAACTGCAGGGCGCCTGGCGCGCTGCTGGTGGTCACAGCGTGGTGCTGCGCCACCGCGGCCAGGCCGGTCAGGAAGGCTGGGAAGACATGACGGACAGCCTGGTACCGGGGGCCGCCCCGATCGGCTGGGTTGCCATCGTGCGTCCGGACCGTGTGGTGCTGCATGACGGCCCGCTCGCCAGCGTCGACGACATCGTGCGCGAGTCGCTCACCCTGCTTGGTTACGGCGCTCCAACGACCGCACCTTTCCCCCCGCCGGTTCCTTCTTAACCCCAGCCGGTGGGGCGCTTTGCCTGCCGCCACGGCGGCAGGTTTTTTTTCATTTCTCGGTGCTGCAACAACGATTCCAAACAGAAGGAGACCTGCATGACCCGTATGACGCAAGTTGCGAGCTTTGTTTTTCTGATGGGCGCTTTGGCGGGGGCCTACGCCGCCGAAGGTTTCGAGCCGCGCTACAACCTGGCCGGCAGCCTTGGCGGAGAAATCTTCGCCCCGCCCGACCAGACCGGATGGGCCATCGGCATGGCGGTCACCCGCGTGCCAGTGCGCCGCGTAACGGGCGGCGACGGCAAGGATCTGACCTTTCCCTTGCCCGGCGGCACGCTGTCCGTGCCAGGTATTCCGAGCGCCCTGCAGCCGTCCTACGGTCCAGGCATGGCTACCGTGCAAGGAGACGGCTCGATGACGCGCTCCGATTTGGCTGTCGCTTACCTGACCAAAGATCAATACGCTGGCGGGCGTCTGCTTTTCGTGCTCGACCTGCCCTTCATCCGCAAAGACCAGCATATCGGCATCTCCGGCGCCGCGCCCGCCCTATCCTGGCCCGCGCCACTGCCGGCCGAGGTGCAGGCTGGCGTAACAGGCCAGTTCCAGGCCCAGTACAAGGATGCCCTGGCCGCCCAGGGTGCTGCTTCCACCGCCATCGTGCATGGCCTCGGCGACGCCGAGCTGATGGCAGGCTGGCAGTACGTTGGCGAGCGGTTGCGTGTGCTCGGCGGCGCCGCGCTGGTGCTGCCTACCGGTAAATACGATGCGGGCCCTCGGCCGGATACCGGAACCGGCAACTTCCGTACGCTGCGTCCCGCACTGCAGGTAGCATATCTGCCGACAGCGAACATCGCCCTTGGCGCCAAGCTCTCGGTAGGCCTGAACACGCGCAACCGCGACAACCAGCTGCGCAGCGGGAACTGGGTCGGGATCGAAATGGCGGCCGGCTACATGACCCCCATCGGCGTAGTCGGCGTGCACGCCTTGCGCGTGCAGCAGTATCAGGATGACGATAATAATCCGTTTGGCGCGTCGCGCTTTCGCTCAACGAATGCGGGCGCCTTCTTTACTACGCGTCTTCCCGTGGTGGATGCCATCATGACCTTGCAGTATATCGATACTACTTCTTCACGTTACGCCAAGCACGGCAGTTTTACGCAGCTGCGCCTGATCAAGCTGTTCTAGGCGCTTATGGGGTGGCCGGGCCAGGCGCGCCGAGTTGGCCGTCTGCTGCCCCAGCCGAAACTTTGCAAGGTACGTGGGATCTTTGCTCAATCGGCATTGCGCGAGACAAATGCCACGCCTCGGGTCATCGCAGCCGCCCGTCCTGCAGTGGCCGGCCGTTTACTGGCGCGCACCGCAATCCACGCCATCAGCCCAAATGTGGCGATCAATAGAACCGCAGCGCCAACTGTGAGGCTCAACATGCGCTTTGCCCTGCCATTGTCCTCCAGGGCACTTTCAGCAAAGCGGCGCAGCGCAAACAGCCGCACCTCTCGCAGGTCGTTTTGCAGGACGGAGTAATGCCGATCTATGGCTTGGGAAAATTCCGGATCGTCCTCCAGTGCACGCGCGAGCCGCGCCTGCATGGCCGGACGATACCAGGCTTCGAACTCACGCGCCAGGCGCGTGGCCAGCGCAGCATGCTCGGGTAAGGCACCCAGCGCTCGCAATTGTTCGTGCACCTGTTTTGCCTGCACGGCCAGTGCCTCGACGCTTCGTCCTTCACTTCGCGGGTCCATGAATCGCTCGCCCAGCGTATCGACATCCTGGGTGATGGCATTGATTCGCGTTACCACAGCATATTTGGCGCCGGTGACGGTACTTGAATTGGAATACACCATCATGACCAGCGCAAGGCCGAAAAGGACGATAGCGGCCACAGGAACCGCCCAGACACTACGTTTGATGTTCATGCTTGCTTTCTCTCCGGCCCGCACACGCAGCCTCATTCAATAGTGATTATATCGTCAGACTGACATATGTGTCACTATAATTTCAGACAAACGGGCTGCGTCTCATCTTGACATGGCAGGCGTGACCGCGAGAATGTTCTAACCAGCTCTCTTCAGTTCTGCCGCAAGAAAAGGACGCTGTCCGGCTGTTTGCCGCCTGCGCCACTTCCCGGGGACTTCCGACCGCCATGATATGGCCGCCGGCATCGCCCGCGCCCGGCCCCACGTCGATCACCCAGTCGGCCTGCGCCACGGCGCGCATGTCGTGCTCGATCATCACTACGGTGTTGCCGGCATCGACCAGGCGCTGCAACTGCACAAGTAGCCGGTCGGCATCGGACGCATGCAGCCCCGTGGTCGGCTCGTCAAGCACGTACAGACTGCGGCCGCGCTGGCTGCGCTGTAGCTCCGTGGCGAGCTTGATCCGCTGCGCTTCCCCACCGGAAAGCTCGGTGGCAGGTTGACCAAGCCGCAGATAGCCCAGGCCAATTTCACGCAGCAATTGCAGTGGCCGCGCCACCGGATCTTCGTCTGCAAAGAACTCGCGCGCCTCGTCCACGGTCATCTGCAACACTTCGGCGATGTTTCGTCCATTCCAGCGTACTTTCAATGTGCCTTCGTTGTAACGTGCGCCGTGACATGTCGGGCAAGGTGCGTACACGCTGGGCATGAACAGCAACTCCACGCTGACAAATCCTTCGCCCTCGCAGGTTTCGCAGCGCCCTTTGGCCACATTGAACGAGAACCGCCCGGCGTCAAAGCGGCGCCGGCGCGCATCGGGCGTGGCGGCGAACAGTTTGCGCACATGGTCGAACAAGCCCGTATAGGTCGCCAGGTTCGAACGGGGCGTGCGCCCGATCGGCTTCTGGTCCACCTGCACCAGACGCTGTATCGCATCCACGTCACCTGCCAGATGGCCGCCTGTCACTTCAATCACTTCAGGCCCCTCGTTGCTCCCGCCTCCGCTCACGTCATCCTCAGGCTCGTGGCCAAGATGCAGCAGCACCAGTTCAGGCAAGGCTTGCGCGACAAGACTGGATTTTCCCGAGCCGGAGATGCCGGTGACGGCCGTCAGCACACCCAGCGGAATACGGCTATCGACGCCGTGCAGGTTGTGGCGGTGGATGCCCTGCAACTCCAGCCAGCCGAACGGCTCACGGCCGCGGGTGCCTGGTGCGGGCATCTCATCGAACAGGTAGCGTGCGGTACGTGATTCGCCAATCTCGCGCAGACCGCCAGGCGCTCCGCTGTAAAGAACACGGCCGCCGCCTTCCCCGGCATCTGGCCCGACATCGACAAGCCATTGCGCACGGCGCATCAAGTCCAGGTCGTGCTCCACGACAAACACCGAATTGCCTGCATCGCGTAGCCTGTCCAGAGCGTCGTATAGAGCCTGACTGTCGGCCGGATGCAGACCGGCGGAAGGTTCATCCAGTACATAGACGACACCGAACAGCAAGGAACTCAATTGCGTGGCCAGCCGAAGCCGCTGCAATTCCCCAGCCGAAAGAGTCGGCGTGGCGCGGTCCAGGGTCAGATAACCCAAGCCCAGCCCGCGTAGCTGACGCAGGCGCGCCATGACGCCAGCGGCCAGGCGCTGTGCGGCAAGCCGCTTTTCTTCCGACAGCGCAGAAGTGCGGCGCACGTCGGGCGCTACCGAATGGACTGCGCGACCGGTCGCCGCGCGCTCTGCACGGTCTCGCCTGGTCGCTTCCTTATTGGTGCCGGCTCCCGCCGTATGGGCGCGGAAATCGCCTTGTGCGATGGGTTCGAGCAAGGCCGCCAGACGATCCAGCGGCATTTGCATGAATTCGCCAATGTCGATGCCTGCAAAGGTTACCGACAACGCCTCGGGCTTGAGCCGCTTGCCGTGGCAGGCGGGGCACGGCTTGCCCTGCATGTAGCGCGACACGCGCTTTCTCATCAAGGCGCTCTGGGTGTTGGCAAAGGTCTGCAGCACGTAGCGCCGTGCTCCGGTGAAGGTGCCCATGTAGCTCGGCTCCGACTTGCGCTTGAGCGCTGCGCGGGTTTCGGCAGGGGTAAAGCCCGCGTAGACTGGCACGGTCGGGGTTTCCTCTGTGAACAGAATCCAGTCGCGGTCCTTCTTCGGCAAGTCCTTCCACGGCCGGTCAACGTCAAAGCCCATGGTGACCAGGATGTCGCGCAGGTTCTGTCCGTGCCAGGCAGGCGGCCAGGCAGCGATGGCGCGCTCGCGGATGCTTAGCGAGGGATCCGGCACCATGGAGTCCTCGGTCACCTCGTACACATGGCCCAGGCCATGGCAGACGGGACAGGCCCCCTGCGGCGTGTTCGGCGAGAAATCTTCGGCATACAACATCGGTTGCTTGGCTGGATAAGCGCCAGCGCGCGAATACATCATCCTCACCAGGCTGGACAAACTGGTTACACTACCGACGGACGATCGCGCATTGCTGGCGCCCCGCTGCTGCTGAAGCGCAACTGCCGGAGGCAGTCCCTCGATCGCATCCACATCGGGCACACCGACCTGATCGATCAGACGTCGCGCATACGGTGCCACAGATTCGAAATAGCGCCGCTGCGCTTCTGCGTAGATGGTGCCGAAAGCGAGCGACGATTTTCCCGAGCCCGAGACCCCCGAAAACACTACCAGGGCGTTGCGGGGAATGGCGACATCGATATCCTTGAGGTTGTGCTCGCGGGCGCCGCGCACGTCCACGAAGCCGCTTGCCGCAACGGTACAAGAAGATTCACCGAAAGAAGCGTTTTTCATATTCTTATTCTGAAGGTCATCAGAGACTGGGCTTTGTTGTAGAAGGAGATTAGCCCAAATCAAAAGATGCTGGCGTACGCTCGTCGTTTGTTCAAGCTTGCCCTCGACACGTTAAGGTCGAGCTTTGAAGTAATGCAGAGATAGTTTCAGCACGCGCCCGCGCCCACCATCATCGAAAGCTACACCGCGCCCCAGCAAGCGTTCGACGACTGCGGCACGCTAATGTGCAAGACGTAATACCGCACCATATGGCAACCGACGACCGCCTTCAGTCCACCCGGACCGCACAGGCTCGTGCGTCCTCGGTCAACCCGAGACGCTGTATCGCTGAAGGCATCGTCTGCAAGGTATCCTCGAAGAATTGGCCGCGCGTCAGCGTCGCGCGGAAACCTGTGCGCTCCATATTGGCGACCAGGCAGGCTTCGCCCTCCACACCCGCATCGCCACGCAGTTCCACATTGAGCGCCGACACCACGGAGCGCAACATGGCGACGCGCGCCTCCGCGATTGGCCCGCCATCGAAAATGTCGACGTAGGAATCCACATCGAACCCTTCCGCTACCAGTATGCCGAAAGGCAGTTCGGCATCCGGGTGCAACTGTCCCAAGGCCCATTGGGCATCCTTGGACAGCAACGACACATACACAGGCATACGCGGCATCAGCTCGGCAATAAAAGCCTTGGAACGCCCGCCGGTACGCTGCTCGGCCTCGGGAAACGGCATTTTGAAGAAGCGATGCCCCAGCGCATCCCACACGGGGCTATTACCCTCGTCGTCACACAGGCCGGGGTTTTCCGCGCCTATCCGTTCCGCGAACAGGTGGGGGTAGTTGCGGATGAACAGCAGCCTGCCACGCGATAATAGTTGCGGCGCCAGCGTTTCACTGTATTCGGGCTCGATGTAGAAGGAACTGAGCAAAGTGTGGTCGGACAGGTCTTCGCATAGGCGCAAGGTGTGCTCGCGATTGGTGATGCCCAGCTCCTCGCTGCCGTGGACGAGAAACTCGTTGTGGTAGCAGTAGAAGCGGCCATTCGAGGCCGCACTGGCGACGATGCCGCTGGTGCCCACCACCCGCCCGGCCTGCATATCTTCCAGCACAAAGTGGTAAATTTCGTCGCCGTTCACCGGTTCGCTACCGGCAAAGGCTTTGAGTGAGCGTTCAATGCGCGCCGCCAGCCTGGCGCGATCGGGCTTCAAGGTACGGATGCTGAATGTCGCAGCCCTGGAGAATTTTTCTATGACGTCGAGATCATCCAGGGTTGCCGGACGCAACAGGTAGTCCAGGTGATTCATTCCATCTCCTCTCCGGCGTTATAAGACTCGACAAGCGGCATGGTGTGCCGGGCACGCTCCTCCCTCGGGGTGCAGGCAAAATAATTACGGTAGGTCGTGGAAAAATGCGACCCAGAAGTAAACCCGCAGGCCAGCCCCACTTGCTGGATCGAGAGCGTCGTCTGTTTTAACTGACGGCGGGCGTGCTTGAGCCGCAATTCCAGGTAGTAGCGCGAGGGGAAGGTATCGAGGTGCTGGCGGAATAGCCGCTCGAGCTGGCGGCGCGACACCCCAACCAGTTGCGCGATATCTTCTGCCGGCAAGGGTTCGGCCAGATTGGCCGCCATCAGTTCCAGCGCATCCTTGAGCCGTGTCGACCCCACCGCCGGCTGTGCCGATGCGGGCACGGGCTGGCGCTCATCGCCGCCACGCAGCCTGTCCAGCCCCAGCGCGACCGCCACTTCGGCGGCGAACATGCTGCCGTGACGCTTGCCCATCCAGTGCAGGAGCAAATCGATCACCGCGGCGCCGGCGCCGGCACTGATGCGGTTGCGGTCAAGCTCGTATAGGCCCGGCGTGAACATCGTATCGGGATAGCGCTGCGCTGCCTCCGCCTGGAATTGCCAGTCGATCGCGGCCCGGTAGCCATCGAGCAGTCCGTGTTGCGCCAGCACTTGCGCACCCGTGCCACAGGCACCCAGTACCCAGACACTGTCCTGGCCCAGACGGCGTAACTGCTGCCCCAGTTGCTGGCTGGACTCTTCACTCAGACGCTCGTCGAGGCGCTCGTCCGCAATCAGCAACAGCAGGCCGGGCTGCTCGGAATTCAAGCCGGCCAGCGGTTCTGCCGCCAGCGTCAGACCGCATTGGGACAAAGCCGCTTCGCCTTCCGGACTAAATTGACGCAGCCGATACAGGGCCTCCCCTTCCACCTCATTGGCAACGGTGAACGCAGTACGTACCGCCCCCAGCGTGAACAGCGAGAAGCCGGGCAGCAAAATCAATGAAACGGAATAGGGATTCCCCATGCTTTATTAATACCTCAAGCCCATAACAGCGGGCCACTACGCAGCGCATGCTTGCCGGCCACTTTGCTCAAACGCGTCCCGGGCGCGACATAGCGCCTGTTTTCGCGGGCAAAGCAGCACCCGTCTACTGGCGCCAATAATTGTTGCACGCTGCCACTGACAGGGTCAATCAGGTCGATCAGGGGCTCGCCCGCCCGCACGCTCTCGCCCAGTTCGCGCAGATAGACCACCAGTCCGGCCGACGGTGCTGCCACCGGAATGCAGCCGGCCAGCGGGGTCGGTTCACAGGCCGCCGGCACCGCTTGCGACAGGGGGCCGGCCACTACGCCCTGCAGGCGCAAATAGTCCAGTATCGCTGCGGCATCGCGGGCTGCAGTGGCATGGTTGACGTCGCTAAAGCCGCGCAGCTCGATGGTGACGGCCAGGCAGGCCAGCGGGATGGGGAACTTGCCGTCTGCCAGCGCCGCAATGTCCCACCAGATGCGCGAGCAGGCTTCATCAAACGGGTCATCGCCCGATTCCGTTTCGAGCAAAGCGACACTGGCGCCCAGCAAGCCGGCCAGCGGCGCCACCCGCTCCCAGATGGGTGTCCCCGTGTACAGGTGCAGCAGCGATTCGCAGTCGCAATGCAGGTCCAGGACCACATCCGCATCGGCCGCCAGACGCATCAGCGCCAGCCGCTGCGCCGACAGTTCATCGCTGGCCGCCTGATCGCGCTGGATGCCGGCCAGGCTGGCACGGATAGCGGCACGAATCAGCTGCTGGTTGGCCTGTGCATCCTGCCCCAGTTGCGGCTGCACACGTTGCCACACATCGTCCGACAGATCGTGGAACATGCGGTTGAAGTTCTGACCCGTGCGCAAATCGAACCGGCCCTGACTGGTCCCCAGCAGCGTTTGCGCCAGCCCGACCGGATTGGCCGCCGGCACCAGTATCACTTCGCCCAACAGCTTGCCCTGCTGCTCCAGCCCGGTCAGCAGCGCCCGCAGATGGTGGGCTACCAGCATGCCGGGCAGTTCGTCCGCATGCAGCGATGCCTGGATGTAGGCCTTCGGGCCCAGGTCCGGCTGGCCAAAGTGCAGGTAGCTCAGACTGCGGGTGGTACCGGCGGCGGGCGATGGCAGCGCGATTGTGATCTGTTCCATGAAAACTTTCAGTTACCAGTCAAATAATCAGCGGCCAGGCTGGCGAGCGCGCGTACGCCCGTCAGCAGCGCCGCCTCATCAGGATTGAAACGCGGGGAGTGGTTGGCCGCCCACTGTGCCGGATCGGCCCCGGGCGGATTCACGCCGAGGAAAAACAGCATGGATGGGACGTGCTGGCCGTAATAGGAAAAATCTTCCGACGTGGTGCTCGGCACTACATCGCTCAGCAACTGCGCGCCCGCCACGCGGCGCAGGCTGGGCAGCATTTTCGCCGTCAGCGCCGGATCGTTCCATGTCACGGGATAACCGGGATCAAAATTCACCGCGGCCGTGGCGCCGGCCGACAGCGCCAGATGCTCTGCCGTACGCTTGACCTGCTGCAGCAACTGCTCGCGCACGGCCGGATCAAAACTGCGTATCGTGCCGCTCATCCTGGCATCGCCGGGCACGATGTTGGCGCGCTCGCCAGCGTGCAAGCTGCCCACCGTGACCACGGCTGGTGCAACCGTCAAATCAGTCTGACGGCTGACGATGGTTTGCAGTGCCAGCACAATCTGCGCCGCCACCACGACCGGGTCCACCCCATTCCATGGCAGGGCGCCATGGGTCTGGCGGCCCTGCACCACGATCTCGAAGGTATCGCCGCCGGCCATCAGCCCGCGCGCACGGGTAGAGATGGTTCCCGTCGGCTGCGGCGTAATGCCGACGTGCAGCGCAAACATGGCCGACACTTTCGGGTTTTCAAGCACGCCCGCCTTGACCAGCCGTTCGGCGCCGTTCGGTTCATTGGCCACGCCCTCCTCGGCAGGCTGGAACACCAGCTTGATGGCGCCCGACAGCTGCCCGCGCATTCCGGCCAGCACGCGCGCCGCACCCAGCAGCATGGCCACATGCATGTCATGGCCGCAGGCGTGCATCACGCCGACGTCCTTGCCGCCCGACTGCACCCGCTCGCGCGAAGCAAACGGCAGGCCGGTTTCTTCCGTCACGGGCAAGGCATCCATATCGGCCCGCAGGGCTACGACCGGGCCGGCACGCCCCGTTTTCAGCAAGCCGATCACGGCCGTCTCGGCCAGGCCACGCGTCACGTCATAGCCCATGCGGCTCAGCTCTTTCGCCACCAGATCCGCTGTGCGGTGCTCGTGAAACGCCAGTTCAGGATGGGCGTGCAGGTCGCGCCGCCAGTGCACGACTTCCGGCAGAACTTTCGCTGCTGCAGCATCGAGCTGCTGGTGATAGTCGGACGGCGGAGCCGCGCTGACGGACTGGCTGCACAGCAGCAGACATGCCATCCAATGTCGTGGTTTCATTACCAGGCCTGATAGAAAGGGGCTTTCAGGCGCACTGGCCGCACATCGAGCCGCGCATCGAAGATGGAGTAATCATTAGCGTCCAGTCCCTCATTATCCCAGCCATGTGTGCGCTCATCACGCCGCAGCATGAACTCAAAACCCAGCTCAGGGGCAGGATCGGCTACTGGCGCATCGGGTAACTGCTCAAGGTCGAAAGCGATGCCCCGAATATGATCGCGCGGGCCATCCACCAGTTGCGTCAGCGCGCGCAGGATGGCGTTTTCGCCCAGGATGTCGGTATAGGCGGGACGCATGAATTCCAGTTCCGAAGCAAAGCCGGGCTTGCGGAACGGAATCTCGCCCCTGGCCTGTTTGGCTGCCAGCACCCGCCCCTGCAATCTGGCCAGATCATAACGATCGCCATTATCGAGATAGGAAATCCGTACATTGCGCACGTTCACAGGCCCCGACTCCTGCGTCGCCTGACGCAAGTCCAGCAAGAGCGCACCGCTGGCGCCGACAATTTCGATTTCGCTTCCGTGAATAATGGCTGCGGTATTCTCGTCGACCCCAAGCCCCACTTTGTAGCCTTTGGCCAGCATCAGCGCCAGCATGCGCCCCACCCTGCCGCGCTTCAGGAAATGCTGATCGATGAACAGCTGGTCGCCGACAAACCCCAGCCCCCGATCGATTTCCTTGCCCTCGCGCATGACGCCCTTCATCACCTGCACGGAATTCAGCGCATCGCGGAACATCGTGCTGCTCATGATGGCGGCGCCGGCACTGCTGCCGGCAATCACGCCGCCTCGCGCCTGCACCTCCCGCACGGCTTGCAGCACGGGCGACGCCACCCCGTCCGGATTCAGTACATCGGCCGTGCGCTCCTGGGCGCCACCGGTAAAGAACACGCCTGTGGCGGCGCGAATTCTGGCGACGTTGGCAGGGTCGGCCGCTGCCCGGCGTGCGGACTCCAGCGTCTCACCAGCCCAGCGCGGTGCGATCTTCAGCAATTCCGCCTTCGCACCACGGCGCCGCAGCTGCTCCACCGCATCGGCGCCCGACTTTTCAGGATTTGACGATGCGCTGGGAATCACCACAAACCGTGCCTCGGAACCGCCGGCCAGTTGCACCAGCCGCTGGCGCACTGCCTCATTATCGTTGCGCACGGCGCCGCCCATCGGCATCACTGTGCCTGCGACAGGTTGAAACACCAGCGATTGCGAAGTCTCGGCAGCATGGGCAACAGAACCCAGCAACTGAGCGCTCAGCTGCGCCGCACATAGCAGCAATATCGACACGGATTTCACGCTCAAGCTCCTTCACGACGATGGAATTGCCGCCATGTTGCCATTGATCCGGCAGCTGTAACCGGACACACCCCGAGGTTTGCGCAGATTGGCAATTGCATGTCGCCCTGTGGAAAGTCCGCAACACATGATAGCTTCTTGATTGCAACAATGCGACACGGCTTTTACACAGCGCGACCCGCGCCAGGTCCGGTGCGCGCAAGCGGCACAACGTTGCATACACTGCAACTGCCGCATAAACACCCCGGGGCGGCGCAAGCATGTCGCTTGCGTATGAGTACCCACTTACGAGGACTGATCGCATGAAAAAACCTGGCACGCACAAGGCTTTTGCATTCCGCCGCTCCCGCTGCACTCATGCTGTATTGCTCGCGCTTGGCAGCATGAGCTTGAACGCTTACGCGCAAACCATGCCGCGCGTGGAAATCACCGGCTCCAGCATCAAGCGCATCGAGGGCGAAGCGGCACTGCCAGTCGAAATCATCAAGCGCGAAGATATTGATAAGACCGGCGTGACCACGGCCGCCGAACTGCTGCAAAAGCTCTCCTCGAATGTGGGTGGCCTGACCGATGGCGCCAGCGTCAGCGACGTCATGGGCGGCCAGCGCGGGTTCAATGGCGCCAACCTGCGCGGCCTGGGTGTCTCCAGCACGCTGGTGCTGCTGAAC
Source organism: Pseudoduganella sp. UC29_106 (assembly GCF_044055365.1). Taxonomy (NCBI): domain Bacteria; kingdom Pseudomonadati; phylum Pseudomonadota; class Betaproteobacteria; order Burkholderiales; family Oxalobacteraceae; genus Pseudoduganella; species Pseudoduganella sp. UC29_106. The sequence continues at coordinate 3,531,340 of NZ_CP171977.1, forward strand.
GGCCGTCGGATGGCCAACTTCGCCAGCCCTGGCGACAATGCCGGCGTCGACCTGAACAACATTCCCGCCGGCGCTATCCAGCGCGTGGAAGTGCTGAAAGACGGTGCATCGGCGATTTACGGTACCGATGCCATGGGCGGCGTGATCAACTTCATCACCCGCAAGGATTATCAGGGTGGCGATGCCAGCGTATATGGGCTGCGCACGGACGAAGGCGGTGGCGGCAAAAGATCGGCCACGCTGTCCGGCGGCTTTGGTGATCTGAGCACCGACCGCTACAACGTGTTCGGCGCATTTGACGTGCAGAAAACTGACCGTCTGGCCAGCTCGCAACGTCAATTCATGCAGGAGTACAGCCTGCCTGACCGTCTGTCGCCACAGCTGTCAAGCTACTCTTTCCCGGGCAACGTCGACCTGACTTCCGCCCAGCTTGCGACCCTGAATAAATCGGGCTACCTGAAGGGCTCCGGTCCCGGCGGCACCTGGGCGCCATCGCCGGGCCGTCGCGTCAACTTCGGCAAGGACTCCTGCGTGAACGGCAGCCCGAACGTGGTGCGTCCGCTCGGTCCCGGCGGCACGGAAGGCTGTTCCTTCAATTACATGGGTGACTCGGAAGTCTATCCGGACTCCAAGAAACAAAGCTTCATCGGCCGTGCCACCTTCCAGGCGGCTGAAGGCCATCAAGTGTTTGCTGAAGTCCTGTGGAGCAAAGCCGAGACCAGCTATGCCGCCTCGCCCGCCACCTCGGGCAGCATCAACGGCACCAGCACCGGCATCTTTCTGCCAGCCGACCTGCAGGCCAGGACCGGCATCACCACCCCGGTCAACTTTCGCTTCCGCCTGACGGACGCCGGCCGCCGTACCTCGGAAGTGACCAGCAAAGCATCGCGCTTCGTACTGGGGGCGACCGGCAAGGTGGGCGACTGGGACTACGACACGGCCTATAACCACAGCGTCAACAAGGCCACCGACCTGGACATCGATGGCTGGGTTTCGCGCACAAAGATGTTGGCTGGCATTGCGAGCGGCAAGTACAACCCGTTTGTCCCGGCCACGGATGACTCGGGCCGCAAGTTCATGGACTCGATCAAAATCCATGACGCAGCGCGTATTTCCAAAGGCACCAGCGACATCGTCGATGGCAAGCTGACCCGCTCGCTGATGACGCTGGGCGGCGGCGATGCCATGCTGGCTGTGGGCGCCGAATTCCGGCGCGAGAAGACTGAGTTCAGCTCCACCGATGCCTTGCGTACCAACGACGTGCAGGGTGACCGCGCCAGTTCCGACGAATTGCTGGCCGACTCGTCCAACAAGCGCGATATCGCCGGCGTCTACGCGGAGATCAATGCGCCATTCAGCAAAGAATGGGAAGGCCAGTTTGCCATCCGTCACGACCGCTACAAAGGCGTGCATGATCCGCTGACCGGCATCACCACGCCACAACTGAACACCACCAATCCGAAAGTCGCTGTGAGCTACCGTCCGAGCAAGGAAGTACTGGGGCGCGCTTCCTACGGCACCGGCTACCGGGCGCCGTCGATTGCCGAACTGTTCCTGCCGGTACGTTCCGGCACCACGGCCAGCTTCGTGCATGACCCCATCTCGGGCGAAATTGCACAGTTCGATCTGGACCGCTACGGCAATCCGCAGCTGAAACCGGAGAAATCCAAGCAGTTTTCGATCGGCCTGGTACTGGAACCCAACCGAAACTGGAACGCCAGCCTCGACTACTGGATCATCCATAAAACCGACATCATTTCGGAAATCGGCGAGCAAACCGTGTTCGACAATCCGATCTACTACAACGATCCGAAGATCGTGGTGCGTGACGAAGATGGCGCCGTGTCCTACCTGCAGTTCAAGAAGGAGAATCGCGGCAAGCTCAACACGGCCGGCCTGGATATCGCGGTTAACTGGCATGGCGATGCCACTTCGATCGGCCGCCTCAGCGCCAGCCTGAACGGCACGCTGATCACCGAATACAAGTTCCAGTCCGATCCCAACTCGCCGATGACGGATGGCCTGGGCGTATTCCGCGACGACAAGGCCGTACAGCGCTGGCGCCACAAGCTGAATATCGACTGGACTCAGGGCCCCTACAGCCTGAGCCTGGGCAACACCTTCTTCTCCAGCTATCGCGATCAGAACATTGAGGGGCTGGCGGATCCGGGCTGGAACGACCGTGACGTGAAAGCCTATTCGCTGTGGGACCTGACGGGCAGCTATTCGTTCAACAAGAACCTCAAGCTGCGCGCCGGTGTGATCAATCTGGCCGATACGCCGCCGCCATTCACCAACCAGTCCCGCTACTTCGAAGTCACCTGGGACCCAACCTATGGTGATCCCCGCGGCCGCTCGTTCTTTGCCAATCTGCAGTACAAGTTCTAAGCCTCTCCTGAGGCGCCCATCCCTGCCGTGGTAGGCTGGGCGCCTTCCCTTTCCGCAAAGAGCACGGACATGCCCAGCACAACCAGCCGCTTCAAAGTACCCAACACCCTGATTATTCTGCTGTTCATCGCTCTGCTCGTGGCCCTGCTGGTGCCGTGGGTCCCTGCCGGCTATTTTCAGCCTGGCGTAGCCATCTCGCTTGATTCCTACCGCGTGGCCGAACACAACATCAGCATCGAATGGTTCGCCAGCGGCAAGCAGGTCGGCCTGTTCAATGCCCCATTCGAAGGCATGACTTCGGGCAGCCGCTCCGGCTCGGCTATCGGCGTGATCGCCTTCGTCCTGCTGGTCGGCGGCGCTTTTGGCGTGATCAATGCCAGTGGCGCCGTCGATCGTGGCCTGTTACGCCTGATCGCCATCACCGGCGATCACCCGCGTCTGCTGCTGGGCAGCCTGTTCACGGCATTTGCCGCCGGCGGCGCCGTATTCGGCATGGGCGAGGAGACCATCGCCTTCCTGGCTCTGCTGCTGCCGCTGATCCGGCGCATGGGCTACCCGCCCGAAGTGGGCGTGATGATGACCTATGTAGCCAGCCAGATCGGTTTCGGCACCTCATGGATGAACCCCTTCGGCGTAGCGCTGGCGCAAGGCATCGCCAACGTGCCGTTGTTGTCCGGCGCGCCGCTGCGCATCGTCATGTTCGTGATTTTTGTGGGCACCGGCGTCGCTTTCACACTCTGGTACGCCGGGCGCCATCGCAAATATGAAGCGCCACTGGCAGCCGGCCCAAGCGAAGCTCAAGACGACAGCGCCATGCCCGCAGCGACGCCGGCACTGACGCTGGCCGACCGCCTGATCCTGGCCGGCATCGTCGCCACTATCGCCTGGATCGTCTGGGGTGTGGTTGCCGCCGGCTACTTCATTCCCGAAATCGCGACCCAGTTCGTCACCCTGTGCTGCTACACGGCCCTGATCGCCATCTTTGCCAGGCGCCTCAGCGCCGATGGCGCAGCGGAGGCCTTCGTTGCCGGCGCCCAGCAACTGGTGCCGGCCGTGCTGGTGATTTCCGTCGCCAAGGGCATCGAATATCTGCTGGGCGGCTCGAATCCGCACGCGCCTTCGGTGCTGAATACTTTCTTGCACAGCATGGGCAGCATGCTGGAAACCTGGCCGCCACTGCTGGCTGCACAAGGCATGCTGGCCGTGCAGACGGCCTTCACTTTTGTGATCCATTCCGGCAGCGCGCAAGCGGCCATCAATATGCCACTGATGGCGGGCCTGTCCGATCTGGTCGGCGTCACGCGCCAGACGGCCGTGCTGGCCTACCAGTTGGGCAATGCCATGGCCAATATGAGCGTTCCCACCGGCGCCATACTGATGGCCGCCCTCGGCGTGGCCGGCGTACCATGGACGCGCTGGTTTCGGCATCATCTGGCGCTTCCAGCTCCTGATACTGCTGATGTCGATGGGCATGGTGGCGTTTGCCGTTTTGTATGGGTATAACTGAGACGGACCGGGAACAGGCAAAGCTGTGATAATGTGCTGGGCATGCCGCGCTTTCTATTCTTAGCCTGTACGCTATTCCTGTCATTCCCGGCATTCGTCCATGCAGGAACTCCGTCCGCCGCCGCTCCACTTGAATTGCGTATTCCCGTGGTGTCCGGTGGACATACAGATTTTTTCATCCGCCTTCTGGAAGAGTCATTGAAGTTGATTCATCAGCCTTACCGTATCCACTACGTGAAGGATGTTCCAGCCCGGCGCATGTGGGCAATGCTGGGCAAAGGCGACATCAATCTTTTCTACGGATTGCAGACGAAGCAAAAGGATGTCAGCGAAGGAATCGTCCCGGTACGTCACGGTCTAACCAATGGCTTGATCGGCCAGCGTGTCTTCCTGGTTCGCAGAACGGACGCGGCGGCCTTTGCACGCGTCAAATCCGTGGCCGATCTGAGGGAGACCAGGCTGGTGGCCGGCTTTGGCGAGGGTTGGGGCGATGCAAAGATATGGAGCAAGGCGGGCCTGCCGCTGTATGAGCACACCGCCCCGTGGACGACGATCTACGCAATGGTAGCGGCGGGAAACCGTCACATCGATTATTTGCCGCGCGGCGTCATAGAAGTAATGCCGGAGGCGCGCTCACATCCGGAGTTGACGGTGGAGCAACACCTGCTGGTGCAATATCGGGGGGGACTTTGCTTTTTATCTGTCCGCGTCTGCCGCCAGCTATCGCCCCATCATCGAACGCGCCCTGCAACAGGCGGAGACGACCGGACTCAAGGCACGCCTGATCGATGAAACTTTCGGCGCCGACATCAAGGCATTGGGTCTGGATCGCCGGATTCGGCTGCATCTTCCAGCCAACACGGATTGAGTCGGGCAATGCGCGTGATAAACTTCGCCCTTGCATAGGATTCGAAGAAAGATTTTGAATGGCAGTGATGTCGTTGCTTGGTTGGTCGGTGTTCTGGTCACTTCCCCTGTTGTGGCGATTCGTAAAGGTCTTCCTCCTGAAACGAGGCACCTTGCTTGGCCAGGGCTTTATCCGCGTGGTCCTGGGCACGATATTGATGCTGGCGACGTCCTTCCTTGCCTCGACGCTCGGGAAAACCGCTGGTTTGCTACTCATGCTTGCCGCCGCCCCCTTCTTCGGCTCCTGGCTGTTTGGCTACCGTTCGCTGGAATTCCTGTCGACGTGCGTCCGTGTGGCGGCCGGCGACAGGAAGTCGCCTCAGGTGGAACGGCCGGTTACCCCACGTGCGGCTCCTGCGCCTCGACCGGCTACGCCTCGCACACCTACGCGGCGGCCCGAGCGCCGAGCCCCGGAACAGCCGCCTGCCACAATCTTCGGGCCACAGAAGGCCAATGCAAGCGCCGCTCCGCCGGCCCGGTCAAGCGAGGAATGGGCGCCGTTTGAAAGTATTCGGCCAACCTCCGCAATGCTGGCCCGCGCCAGGGCTGAGGAAGAAGCCAACGTCAGGGCCAGGCAGACAGAACCTGTCAGGATCGTGAGGCTGACCCAGCACGCGCCGGCGGCTGCGCCAATGCATGTACCAGCGCCCGCGCCGACGCCGGCACCGGCACCGGCACCGGTACCGGTACCGCAAGTACAGGAAGCGGTCATCATCGAGTCCGCCAGCGAGCCTGCACAATTGGAGTACACCGTGCCGGTTGAGGTCAAGCCGGAGCCGCAGTATGTTGAATGGCGAGAGGTCAAGCCGGCTCCAACGCCCGAGCCCGCGATCTCGGCCCCGATCGCACCGCCTCCGCCAGCACCACCTCCGGCAGTACGGCCACCGATTGCTCCCCCACCCGCGCAAGTCACAGCACCGGTCGCATACGCTCCCCCAGCCGAAAGCGGCGTGGAGCTTCCGGGCCTCGACTTGCTGGCTCCGTACACCGCAGTCTCCGTCGACATATCAACTTCCGAACTCAAAGAAACAGGCGAGTTGATCGAACAAAGGCTGAAGGAATTCAAGGTCCCGGTATCTGTGCTCGGCGCCTCCGCCGGACCGGTGATCACACGTTATGAGATCGAACCAGCCATAGGCGTGCGTGGCGCGCAGATTGTCGCGCTGATGAAGGACTTATCGCGTGCACTCGCCGTGACCTCAGTCCGCGTCGTCGAAACCATTCCCGGCAAAACCTGCATGGGCCTGGAGCTGCCAAATGTACGCCGGCAAATGATCCAGCTTTCCGAAATCCTGGCCTCGGACGCATATCGTGCCTCGCGCTCCATGCTCACCCTGGCGATGGGCAAAGACATCACCGGCGCTCCGGTCGTGACCGACCTCGCCAAAGCACCGCATATGCTGGTCGCCGGCACCACGGGTTCCGGTAAATCGGTGGCAATCAACGCCATGATCGTGTCCCTGCTGTACAAGGCCACGCCCGAAGACGTGCGAATGATCATGATCGATCCGAAAATGCTGGAACTTTCAGTCTACGACGGCATCCCTCACTTGCTGGCGCCCGTGGTCACGGATATGAAACTGGCCGCCAACGCCCTCACCTGGTGCGTCGCCGAGATGGAAAAGCGCTACAGGCTGATGTCCGCGCTGGGCGTGCGCAACCTGGCGGGCTTCAACCAGAAAATCCGCGATGGTAGAGCTGCAGAAAAATACGTGACGAATCCGTTCTCGCTGACGCCGGATGCCCCCGAGCCGCTCTCCACGCTGCCAACGGTCGTCGTGATCATCGACGAACTGGCGGACCTGATGATGGTTGCCGGCAAAAAGATCGAAGAACTGATCGCACGCCTGGCACAGAAAGCCCGCGCGGCTGGCATCCACCTGATCCTGGCTACCCAGCGTCCATCCGTGGACGTCATCACTGGTCTGATCAAGGCCAATATCCCTACCCGCGTGGCGTTCCAGGTTTCTTCCAAGATCGACTCCCGCACGGTGCTCGACCAGATGGGCGCGGAGACTTTGCTGGGGCACGGCGATATGCTGTTCCTGCCACCGGGCAGCGGCTACCCGCAGCGCGTACACGGAGCCTTTGTGTCGGACGAGGAAGTGCACCGAGTCGTCGACTACCTGAAGCAGTTCGGCGAGCCCGAATACGAAGAAGCCATCCTGGCCGGCGAGCCTGTCGAAGAAGCGACGCCCGACCAGGGCGACCTCACCTCCGGCGAATCCGACCCACTCTACGATGAAGCGGTGGCCTGGGTCATTCGGAGCAGGCGCGCTTCCATCTCCTCCGTCCAGCGCCAGCTGCGCATTGGTTACAACCGCGCTGCGCGCCTGGTCGAAGACATGGAAAGGGCCGGCATCCTTTCATCCATGGCGACAAACGGCAGCCGTGAAGTGCTGGTGCCTGTGTCCACCGACTAGATTTCCACCAGCCAGACACCTGACTAGACAGCTTGGGGATGCACCAGACGCCGCAAGTCCATCGACAATCCAGCCAACTGGGACGCCGTCTGCAGGGTCTGGGTCGAGCTGGTTTCCGTTTCCTGGGTGGCCTGCGCGACGTCCGATACAGCGATGCGGACCTGATCTGCCGCCGTGGCCTGCTGCTTGGTGGAAAGTTCGATCTCGCGCACCGCCTCAGTAGTGGTATTGACCAAGTCGGCGATCTGCTTGAAGGCTAAGGCCACGTCGGCAAACTGGCGCGCACCCAAATCAACTGCCTTGGCTCCCCCCTCGGTCGTCATGACGGTAGTATTGACAGCGCTACGAACGTCATCGATCTGGATTCTGATGCCCTTGGTCGCCCCAGCGACGCGATCCGCCAGCTTCCGGATTTCTTCCGCCACGACGGCAAACCGGCGCCCGGCCTCGCCCGCACCGCTGGCCTCAATGGTGGCGTTGATGGCGAGGATATTGGTCTGTTCAGCCAACTCTGACACAATATCGAGCACCGCCCCGATCTCTTGCGATTTGCGTCCCAGGTCAAGCATGTGACTGACCACCAGATCTGTCTGGCGCCGGATGCCAGCGATCGATTCCTGCCCCTTTTCCACTGTGCTCTCACCGTTGCGCGCCGACAGTGCGGTCTGCTCTGCGATCTGCGCTACGCGCTGCGCACTCTCGGCAATCTGGCGCGACGTCACCCCCAGTTCACTGATGGTGGTGCTGATCTCGCTCATCGCGTTCGCTTGCTCTCTGGCGCCCGATGCTTGCTGGGTGGCCGCGGCTTGCAGCTCGGCCGAGGAGCTTTGAACGTGCCCCACCGCCATGCCCAACCGGTCCGTCAGCGAGCCAGTGATCGTAAATCCCGCCGCGATCACGAATAGCAGGCACAGCGCGGTGCCACCCAGGATGGTCATCTTGGCAGTGCTGGCGGTGGCGTCGGCCTCTGCCTCGCGCTTACTTAGCAATTCGCGCTCCTCACGGCTAATCTGCTCGCAGACCGCCCGCAACGTATCCATGACCTTTTTGCCCTCTCCACTCAGCACAATCTTGATCGCCTCATCGGCGCGACCGGCGCGGCGCAATTCGATCGTGCGTTTCAGTTCGCTGAATTTAGCTGCCGTAAGCGCCTCTGCCTGGCTGATACGCGCCTGCTGGTTTGGATTATCGGCGGTCAGCGTGCGCAATTCGGCCAGCACAATCGTCGCGCCGGCGCTGGCCGCCTGGAACGGTTCCAGATAGCTGGGTTCGCCGGTCAGCAAAAAACCGCGCTGGCCGGTTTCAGCGTCCTTCATCTGGCTCAGCAGCCCTGTCACATGCTCCAGCACCCGCTGCGTGTGCGTCACCGAGGTCGCCGTGGCGACCAGCATATAGATGCTCCAGTACGCGGCGACTCCTATCCCCACCAGGAAGGTGGACGACACCGCAAAGCCGAAAGCCAATTTCCTGCCGAAGGTCCAATTTTTATTCATGTTCAAGCACTCCCTAAATCGGCGGACTGGCCCGCCTGTCATGACATGGGCGCGTGGCGCCGGCTCTGTCCCGCTGGCACCGCTATTCCGGCAGCGGCATGCTGGTCCCACCAGTGATGCGTTGCACTTCAGCCAGGAAATCGACATAATTGATCGGCTTTTCGATGTAGCCGTCAAAGCCGCTCGCCAGCAAGCGCTCACGATCGCCCTTCATCGCGTACGCGGTCAGCGCGACCACCGGCACGGCGCAGGTACGCGGATCGCCTTTGAGTATGGCAACAGCGGCGGTCCCGTCCAGTTCGGGCAGTTGTACGTCCATCAGGATCAAATCAAGCGCCTCTTGTTGGGCAATTTCGATGCCCGGCAATGCGCGGTCAGCGCAAAACAGCGTATGCCCTTCACTTTCCAGCACAATGCTGGTCAGCAGCATATTTCCCGGTGTGTCTTCCACGATCAGTATCCTTGCCATTCCGATCTCCCTCGCCCGATCATTGTCACGACAGCGGCCCGCTGCCGCGCTGCTGCAAAGCACGACGAACCTCGAACAGGAATTGTTGGCGGTTAAAGCTGCCTTTTTCCATAATGCGCAGCACCTGTCCGTTCAAGCGCTGCTTGTCGTTCTCGCCGACGGTTCGATCGCTCAGCACCAGAATCGGCAGGTCGGCCCCGGCGCCACGCTTGCGCAATGCACTGATCACCTCAAAGCCGCTGATATCGGACAGCACCAGGCCGATGATGAGCAAGTCGACCGTCATGTCTCCCACCGCCGCCAGCGCGCCAGCCCCGTCGGTAAAACACCGCACTCTGTAGTTCAATGCTGCCAGGTCCGCACTCAGCCGCGCGGTGGTGGCCGCATCATCGATGATCAGCACGCTGGGCGCCAGCGCCCGCTCGCTGCCCAGTCCCAGCGCATACACGGCATCGCGCAGGCTGTCATGCGAAACCGGCTTTTGGAGAATCTGAGCCGCTCCCAGCACACAGGCTTTCATCTCTTCGGCCACGATGGAGACGATGACCACCGGCACCCCTTCCAACCGGCGATTGCTTTTGATCTCGTCCAACACCGCCCAGCCGCTGGCATCCGGCAGCAGCAGATCAAGTGTGATCAGGTCCGGCACTTCCTGGCGTGCCATGGCCAGGGCCGAGACGGCGTCGTGGGCGCAGCTCACCGCCAACCCTATGCTCTCCAGATGGACCCGCAATAGCTGAGCGGCGTGTTCGTCGTCCTCGATCACCAGCACCCGCCGCGCCGCCGATGTCGGCGCTACCGCGCCAGTGTCCGCCGACAGCGGCAGCCAGACCGAAAACCGGGAGCCCTGGCCAGGCGCGCTGCTGACACCGACGGTGCCGCCATGCAGTTCCGCTAACCGGCTCACCAGCGCCAGGCCCAGGCCGCTGCCCTCGTGCTCGCGCGAGCTGGAAGCATCGATTTGACGGAAACTCTGGAACAGCACCGACAAATCGTCGGCGGCAATGCCAACACCGCCGTCACACACCCGGACCTCGAGGAAATCGATCGCGACACCAGGCGGCAGCGGTAACATGCGGCTCGCCCGCACCGGGTCCGGGGCGTAGCCCACCGTCGCGCGCTGTGCCCGATGGAGCGACAAGCTCACCTGCCCGCCGTCGCGGCTGAACTTCACCGCGTTCGACAGCAGGTTGTACACCATCTGGCGAAACCGGCGCAGATCGACCTGAACCTGTTCCAGTTCAGAACAGGGAACGAAGGTGAGATCGATGCTGCGCCGGGCCGCGCCATCCTGCACAATCGACAGACTGGCCCGTAGCACGGCGTTGACGTCGATATACTCCAGCCCCAGCTGCATCTGGCCCGCTTCCACCTTGGACAAGTCGAGAATGTCGTTGATCAGCCCGAGCAGGTGGCGTCCGCTCGCCAGTACGTGCCCAACGCAGGTGCGCTGCTTGGGGCTGAGCGGACCAGCCAGACCGCCCGCCAGCACATCCGAAAAACCGATGATGGCGTTCAGCGGCGTGCGCAGTTCATGGGACATATTCGACAGGAATTCTGACTTGAGCCGGCTGGCCTGTTCCAACTGGCGGTTCTTCTCGTCGACTTCAGCCTGGCGCTCCTCCAGCGCACACACAGCCAGCTCCAAGTCATGATTCTTTTGTTCAAGTATGGTCAGCAGCTCGGCACGGCTCTCAACCAGCGCGCGGGCGGCGCGCATCTCAGCCGCCTCCAGCTCCTTGTTCATCAGCTCTACCCGGATGCGACGGCTCTCGTCCTCAAATTGCTTGCGTCGCAATTGGGCCCGCAGCCGCGCCTTGAGCACATCGAAATCGCTCGACTTGAGCACGTAGTCGTCGGCCCCGGTTGCCAGGCCTTCGATCATCGCTTCCCGCTCCTCCATCGCCGTCAGCAAGATCAAGGGGATATCGCGGGTGGCGGCGTCGCCCTTCAGGCGGCGGCAGGTTTCGGTGCCGGACAGGCCGGGCATCTGGCGATCGAGCAGGACGCAATCGACCTGCTGTACCGCCGTCAGGGCCAATGCCTGCTCACCCGACTCGGCCAGGATGACCTCGTAGCCCTCGGCACGCAGCACCTCGGCCAACCCGTATAAATAGGTTGGGCTGTCGTCCACGGCCAGGATGCGCTGCCCACCGTGCAAGGGCGCCGCAAACCGGCCGGCGTGCTCCACGTTGCGCAACACGGCCGCCAGCCGCGCCAGCAACAAGCCGGTGTCGCCATCCTTGCGGACGAACGCGTCGGCGCCGGAGTCGAGCGCGTGGAGTTCGGCGCCATCGCCATCGGCGCCGGTCAATAAGATGCAAGGGACGGTGCGCAATGCGGGGTCCAGACGCAGCTTGTGGATTACCTCGGCGCCGTCGATGCCCGGCAGCAGGCTGTCCACCAGCACCGCTGTGGGCCGCTTTAGCGCCATCGCGCGCAAGCCGGCTTCGCCGGAATCGGCCAGTGCCACCTGGTAGCCCTGCTCACGCAGTAACTCCGCCAGCTGCTCGCGGTAGGTCAGGCTGTCGTCGATCACCAGCACCAGGGGCCGCAAGTCCGGTGCCGGGCCTGCGTCCGCGAGCAACTGCAGCGCACGCGCCAGCAGACGATCGCGGTCGTAGGGCTTACCGAGGTAATCGTTGGAGCCCGTCAGCATGCCGCGCACCCGGTCGCTGACCTGTGCTTCGTTTGACAGTATCAGGACGGGCAAGCGCACCCCGGCGGCGCTGGTACGCACCGTTCTCAGCCAGTCGATGCCGTCGCCATCGGGCAGCATGACATCCAGGATCACCAGGTCGACCGCCTGCTCCGCCATCACGGCATCGGCTTCAGCCAGGGTGGCACAAGCCACGGTCCCGATCTGGCATCCGGCGAACGCCTCCTCCAAGTCGGCGCGCACCGTCAAACTGTCATCGATGATCAGCACCGAGGCCGTCATGGCCTGCCCCCAGACTCGTGGTACGCCAGCGCAGCCAGCGCCGGGCCGATCTCGGCCAGCGGCAAGATGCGCTGGGCCGCGCCCAGCATGGCGGCCTCGCGCGGCATGCCATAGACCACGCAACTGCTCTCGTCCTGGGCGATAGTGGTCGCACCAGCTGCGCGCAACGCCAGCAGCCCGCGCGCGCCATCCTGGCCCATGCCGGTCAAGAGCACCGCAGCAGCCGCCGGCCCGCACTCCTGCGCCAGCGATTCGAACAGGACATCGACCGAGGGCCGGCACGACAAATGCGCCGGTCCACGCTCGCAGACCAGCCGCCGGCCCCGCAGTTGCAGATGCAGATCGGGGCGCGCCAATACCACGCCGCGGGCTGGCAGCGGCTGATCATCCTGTGCCAGCCGCACTTCCAGCGCACAATGGTCGTTCAGCCATTCGGCGAAAGCGCTGCCAAACGGCTCTGCGATGTGGATGACCACCAGCAGCGGCAGCGGGAAATCGGCCGGCAGCGCGCCCAGCACGTCGACCAGGGCACGCGGTCCGCCGGTCGATGCCCCCAACGCCACCAGGCGCAGCCGTTGCGCCGAAGCCAGCGCTGCCGGCAGTTCCCGCGCCGGCGGCGGGGCGATGCGCCGTCCGCGCAGGTGGGTGACCACCCTGATCCGCGCCACCAGCTTAAGCATGGCCAGGTAGTGTCCGTCCCAGCCCTGCTGCTCCGGCCGCGGCTTCTCGATGACATCCAGTGCACCGGCCGCCAGGGCATCGTACGTGCGGAACAGCTCGCCACGGTTGACCGACGACGAGACCACCAGGATCGGGGTCGGACAATAGGCCATGATGTATTCGGTGGCGGCCAGGCCGCTCATGACCGGCATCATCATGTCGAGCGAGATCACGTCCGGCCGCAGCGCATGGCACAACTCGATGGCTTCCTTGCCATCTTCGGCCGTGCCGACCACTTCAAACGCCGGGTCGGCCGCCAGCAGCTCGCACAGATGCATGCGCACCGTGAGCGAATCTTCCACCACCAGTATGCGCAATCGCGTCATCGCTGCACCAGTTCCCCGATCTGCGCCAGGAACGCAGTCTGATCGAATTCGTTTTTGACGATATAGCCGTTGGCGCCCACCGCGCTGCCGCGCTGCCGGTGCGCCGGCGTATCGAGCGAAGTCACCAGCAGGGCCGGGATCTGGCTCAACTGCGGATCGGCGCGCACGGCGGCGATGAAGCCGAAGCCGTCCATGCCCGGCATTTCGACGTCGACCAGGAACAGTGCGTAACGGCAAAGCCGCGCCAGCTCCAGGCCCTCCTCGGCCGACGCGGCCAGCGCCACCTGGTAGCCGGCCGATTCCAGGATACTGCTCTCCAGCATGCGGGTAGTGAGCGAGTCGTCCACAATCAGGATCGGCAAGGCGGGCAGAGCCGTGACTTCGGCGCCGCCGCGCTGCCGCACCAATGCCGCGCCCAATTCTTCCGGATCCAGCACCATGCGCGGCTCGCCTTCGCTATCCAGATACAAGCCTAGCACTATCGGCTCCACCGCCAACAACGGCGGCAAGGCGCGCAGCACCACGTTGTCGATCCCCGCCAGGCGCTCAGCGGCCAACGCCAGCAGTTGCCCCTGGCTGCGGATCACCACGGCCGTCATGGCGCGTGGCGTCCACTGATGCGTGCCACGCCCGCCCAGCGTAAGCGGCAACAGCGGCAGCAATTGTTCTTCATAGACGATCGCGCCGCCATCCGCCGTCTGCACCACCTGCTCGAACGGCACCCGCAGCGTACCGCACACCGCATCCAGCGGCAGTGCCCTGGCCTGCCCGTCGGCCTCGACCAGCAGCACATCCAGGGCCGCCAGCGACAGCGGCACGCACAACTCGAACGTGGTGCCGTCGCCGGCGCTGGTGCTGGCATAGGCTTTGCCGCCCAATTGCGCCATCGCAGCGCGCGCCACGTCCATGCCGATGCCGCGCCCCGACAACTCGGTGACCACGCTGCTGGTGCTGATGCCGCCTTCCAGCAGCAGCGCCAGCAGGCCGGCGTCATCAGCGGGCACCGGGCGACCGCCCTGGATCAGCAAGCGCCGCAACGCGCCCAGGTCCACGCCGCGGCCATCGTCATGGCAACGGAACCAGGCCATGTCGCCGCGCCGGCTCACATCCAGCGTGACGCGCCCAGCCGGCGCCTTGCCGGCAGCGCTGCGCTCGGCCGGCGTTTCGATACCATGCGCTACCGCGTTGCGTACCATCTGCAACAAGGCGCCCAACACCGCGTCGAGCACTTCGCCATCGATGCGCAACTGGCCACAGCGCGCCTCGAACCCGACAAGCTTGCCGCTGCTGTGGGCGGCATCACGCGCACAGCGCTCCAGGGTGCTGAAGATGCTGGCCACCGGAATCAGGCGCAGGCGCTCGCCAGCGTCGCGGGTCTGGCGCAGCTCGCGATCGATGCGCTCGGCGCCGCCGGCCAGGCTGCGCTCCAACGCACCCAGCTGTTCGACCAGGGCGCGTGCGCCATGCGGCGCCGGCTGGCCCACCGCCAGCGCCAGTTTGCGCACGGCATCCAGTGTGCCAATCGCGCGCCGCATGCCCGCCAGTTCGTTGCCGATTTCGCCCAGTCCCTCCAGCAGCACGTCTACTTCCAACACGTCGGCACGGACAACACGCAGCGGCGCATCGAGCCGCTGCTCCGGCGCGGACGCTGTGGCCGGGACCGTGGCCTCGGCTACGGCCTGCGGCAACTGGGCCAGGCGCATGCTGACCTGGTCGAGTGTGGCCAGCAGTTGGTCAACCATGCCACGCGACAGACGCTGGGGCCCGCTGCGTAGCGGTGCCAGCACCTCTTCCATGCCATGGATCAGGTCGGCGATCTCCACCTGGCGCACTACCCGTGCCGCCCCCTTCAGCGTGTGCGCCCAGCGCAGCATTAGCCCGAGCTGCTCCGCACCATCTCCGCCCTGCTCCAGCTCAAGTATGCCCTTGCTCAGTTGGTCGACCAGCTCGCGCGCCTCGATGCGAAAATAGCGGTAAGGATCTTTAGCCATGCTGCCCCCGCGGTGAGCGCGCCGTGCGCCGTTCGATCTGTTCAGCCAGTAAACGAACTGCAGCACCGGCACCACGCCGTCTTCGATACGCACCGCCTCGCAAGCCGGCGCGCCAGCGTTACCGTCGGCCGCCACGATCACCTGCTGGGCCGTGGCACAGATATGGGTCTCGAAAGTATCGAAGGCCAACGCCAGCGGCGCGCTGGCCCGCAGCAGTACCAACCAGCGCGGCGCGGCCACGCCGCGCTGGCCCAGTAACGCGGCCAGCTGGTAGACGGGCACGATCAGGCCCCGGAAACCAGTAACGCCCAGCAACTCTGGCATGGCACTGGGCAGTGCCGTGATGCGCCGATCGACATGCAAGCCGCTGATGTCGGTCAAGCGGATTGCATGTCGTTCGCTGCCGACGCGTATCAGCAGGAAGTTGACGCTACCGGCGGCCGGCGGCGTCGGCGCCAGCGCGAAAGAACGGTCGAACTGCTCGCGCAGGGTGCGTGCGCTGCGAACTGGTGTTGTCGCAGATGGGGTTGCTGTCATGCCGCCGCTCCAAAAGCTGCCAGCTCGGCCCGGCACAACCCGATCAGGGCGCTGCGCGGGAAGCCACCGCCAAACAGCAATAAGCGCGCAGGATCTTCATGTTCCAGCAGCAGCAAGGCCTGGGCCAGATCGCGCCGCGCCGCCTCGGCTTCGCCCCTGCGTCGTTCCAGCACACCGATATGCAGGCGTGCCAACGCGAATCCGGGATCGAGGTAGGCCGCGCTGCGATAATGCTTCAGCGCCGCATCGAAGTCGCCACTCCCTTCGCGGCACAGCGCCAACACATAATAGGCGCCGGCATGCAGGTCGTCGCGCTCCAACAGTTGGCGGCAAACCTGCTGCGCCGGCACCAATGCGCCACTCTGGCTGAGCGAGACGGCCTTCAGCAGCAGCACTTCCGGGTCGTCGGCGTGTTCAGGCGGCAGCTGTCCGATCTGGGCCAGGCTCTGCGCGAACTGTTCCTGGCGCAGGGAAAGCAGCGCCTGATGCAAGTCGGGTTGCGCCGGCGCCGTACGGTTCGCCTGCCTCGCCGGCATCGTCACCGCCAGTGAATGAATACGCTGGGTCGCACGGGTGATCACACCGCCCCACCAAGCTGGATCGTCCATCTGCACAGGACGCACCGCTGCGCCGCGCCAAGGCAAGGGACCTGGCGCGAGTCCCAGTGCCGGCTCACCGCCGCCCGGTTTGCGCTTGTAATAGAAGGTGCCATGGCTCTGGCACAAATGGAAGTCATTCGACAAGCCGCGCAGGGTTTCCGCATGCCCCAGGAACAGGTAGCCGCCCGGAGCCAGGCCCGTCGCAATCCGGGCCACCGCAGCCCGCGCCTGCGCTGGACTGAAGTACATCAGCAGATTGCGGCAGAACACGATATCGTAGCGGCCCGGAGCCCACAGTTCGGCATCATCCAACGCCAGGTTGCGCTGCTCGAATATGACCGCCCGGCGCACGGCGTCGCTTAGCACGTGCAGCTCGCCATCCCGCGTAAACCAACGGCCGAGCAACTCAGGACGCAGTTCGCGCAGCGACCATGACGTATAGCGCGCACGAGCTGCTTTCGCCAGCATGACAGGATTGGCGTCAATGGCGCGGATCTCTACACTATGCGGCCCCAGCCCCTCCGCCTCGCGCGCGGCGATCGCCAGCGTGTAGGGTTCCTCGCCCGAGGCGCAGCCGACCGATAGCACGCGCACCGGCTCGCCATGACTGCGCGCTTGCTGGCAAGCCGGCGCCGCCAATTCGGCATAGGCCTGAATCTGCTCGGCACTACGGTAAAAATAAGTTTCAGTGACGGTCAGGTCGGCTGCCAAGCGATGCCAGGCGGGCGCTGATGCGGGTTCCGCAGCCAGGCGCGACAGATACGCCGCACCGTCGCTGGTGATCCGCATGGCCAGCACCCTCGCCAGATGGCCCAGCTTGGTGTCGTCGAACTGCAGTCCCAACCTGGCTTCGATCATGTCGCGGAATTGAGCCACTTCGGTCGGCAGCAGTTCCTGCATCATGCCCTGTCCTCCCGAGCCGCCAGCACTTCCCACAGGGAGTCCGGCACCAGCCGGCTGGCTTGCAGCACCATCAGCAATTCAGAGTCCTGGGTGGCAATGGCCTGCACCAGTCCAGCATCGGCGCTATCCAGCAGGGGGGCGGCATCGGCCAGCATGGCGGCCGATAACAGGCGCACGCCGACGACGTCGTCTACCGCAAGCGCCAGCCTGCGCTCGCCTAAAGCCAAGGCCACATAACGCTCCCCCTGTGCCGACGGGCCTGCGCCGACCAGGCGCGCACAATCCACGACCGGCACGGCCGCTCCGCGCATCAGGGTCAAACCCAGCAGGAAGTCCGGCATGGCAGGCACCGGGTCGACAGGCAGTGCGCGCATGATTTCCTGGACGTGAACCAGCGGCAACGCATACAGCCGCTGCCCACTTCGGCACAGGAGCACAAGATTCGATGATTCACGAACGTATGCCATGGATGCTCGACTTCCTGGATCAGGACGACAAAGTAAAGGTGACGCAGCCCATGTAACCTGAGCTCATCCCACCGCTAGCGTTCAATAGATAGCCGACAATCAGCGACAACAGGCATAGCGCACTTGATTACGCACCTGTATGACGGGGATATGCCAGCCGAAACAACGGATGCCGCGCCCTCGCCGGGCGCGCAATCATTCCGGGCAGATACGATGATCACATAAGAGACGGGCAGTGAATCTATCCAATAGTCACCTCATTGCGCGCCATCTTCCGGCAAACGCTCCCATTACCCGATCGTTTTGACTCGACGAATTGTCAGGTGGGCCATCGCGGATCAAGCCTAACGACATTCCGACAATCTCCGACGTGCCTGGCCTTCCAAACTTTCGTGGATGTATATTTTTTTGCGCAAGAAACACGCTGTAATACTATTTTTGGATTTAAGGTGAATGGCGGGAATTTGAAGTTTCCCGCGTAAAAAATTGTTATTTTCCCCGGGATCGCGGCGTCGCACACCGGACACAGGACGATGGCAGGCAGACCGCGGCGTCGATACCCTTGGTCACCAAGTGGAAAGAGTGCCAATTGTCGATGCCGGCATGCCCTGCCGTATCATGGTAATGCGCGCCTGCGGGCCGATACGGTCAATTTGTGTGCTATCGGCGATTTGTGGACTTTGGCGGAAGGCAGGGCCGTTCCCGTTTGTGTGGACGAAAGAGCCGCTCGCCACGAAGCGAGTCCATTTTTGCGGGACTCCGAAGAAGGAGGATGCTCATGCAATCGGCACAACCCTCACGCGGCATCACGCTCTTCATATGTGGCGACGTGATGACTGGCCGAGGCATCGACCAGATTCTTTTACACCCCGGAAAGCCCGGCCTCTTCGAACCCTGGGTTCGCTCTGCACTGGAATATGTGCAACTCGCCGAGGCGGCGAGCGGCCCAATCCGACGACCAGTGGACTTTGTCTACGTCTGGGGTGATGCGAGGAATACCTTGCAGCGCGTGGCGCCAGACTTACGCATCATCAATCTGGAAACCGCAGTGACCACCAGCGAGCATGCATGGCCCCACAAAGGCATCCACTACCGCATGCACCCCGATAATGTCCCCTGCCTCACTGCTGTTGGCATCAACTGCTGCGCGCTCGCCAACAATCATGTGATGGACTGGGGTTATCAGGGCCTGAAGGAGACGCTCGACAGACTGCATCAAGCCGGCATCGCCACGGCCGGCGCCGGTCTCAATGCCGATGAAGCGGCCGCGCCGGCCGTCCTGGATGTACCCGGCAAGGGGCGGGTACTGGTTTTTGCTTGTGCCACGGAAGACAGCGGCGTGCCGCCGGAATGGAGCGCGGGTCCGGCCCGGCCGGGCGTGAATTTCCTGCCCGACCTTACGGCACACAGCCTGGGGACCATTGCGCGGCAGGTGCGCGCAGCGAAACAGGCTGGCGACCTGGTGGTGATATCCCTTCATTGGGGCGGAAACTGGGGCTTCGGTATATCCGCGCAACAGCAGAAATTCGCGCACGGCCTGATTGAATTGGCCGCGGTCGACGTGGTATACGGCCATTCTTCCCACCACGTGAAAGGCATTGAGGTCTACCGCGATAAGCCCATTCTTTACGGTTGCGGAGACTTTCTTAACGATTACGAAGGGATTGGCGGCCATGAACAATTCCGTGGCGACCTGGCCTTGATGTATTTCCCCACCCTGGATGCGGGCAGGCTCACCCGCTTTGCGATGACGCCCACCCAGATCCGGCATTTTCGCGCGAACTCCGCGCCCGAGCCGGGGGTTCGATGGCTGATGGCCACGCTGAACCGGGAGGGACGGCAGTTCGGCACCCAAGTGGACAGGCTGTCGGAGCAGGACCTGCTATTGCATTGGCGGGTGCCAGACTGAACCCGGAGCGGCGATATGCTGCGCGCTTGGGAACCAGTACCAATATATTCGCTCCCGCCCTGGCCCTATACGCTAAATAACAGGCAAGCGCAGTAGCGACTGGATGGCTGCTACCTGGAACGAGGCGCCCGCTCGCGGATCAGTGCTTTCGAGAGCATCTCGAACAACGTGCGCGCCGCAGGCGCCATGGCGTGATTGCGCTTGCTGATCAAGCCCAGTGTCCGATGGATCGCTGGATTCACGAGAGGCACACCAACGATCGTATCCGGCCGCCCAGGCAGGACGGACAAACCCGGCACCGCGGCGACGCCCATGCCCGCCTCGACCAGCGCCAGCACGCCGGATACGTGATTGACCTCGCAAAAGATGAGCGGATGCTTCTCGACGCCCGCCAGCGCGGCGTCGATGACGCTGCGGTTGCCGCTCGACTTGGCGACCGAAATATACCGTTCGCCCACCGTGTCCTTCCAGTTCAGCTTCTTGCGGCGCGCTAAGGGGTGATCGCTCCGCATGGCCAGCACATAGCGCTCCTCATAAATCGGTTCGAAGACGATTTCCGCGTCTTCCGCGCCGGTGAAATTGATCCCGAAATCCGCCTCCCCCGCCAGGACCAGGTTCAGCACGTCCTGCGCGCTTTCGTCGTGGACGCGCACCCGGATGCGCGGAAAGCGTTCACTGAACTGCTTCAACACCTCGGGGAGGAAATGCCAGACGGCAGACGGCACGCACGCAAGGGTCACCGTGCCCGTCCGGTGCGCCGCGAGGTCGGCGACACCCAGCACAGCGTCCTCCAAACCGTCGAGCGCGGTCCGGACATTGACGAGGAAGGTTTGCCCCACATTGGTCAACTGCACGCGGCGCGTAGTGCGCTCGAACAGCTTGACGCCAAGGCCCTCTTCCAGCTTTTCAATCCGCCGGCTCAGCGCTGATTGCGACAGGAACAGGTCGCTTGCGGCCTGGCGGAAACTGGCGCGTTCTGCAACGGCGACGAAGGCCTGCAAGTCGTGGAGATCGTAATTGATGCGCATGATGCATTAATACGCTGGAAAATTGCAATTATCAAATTATGCCATTTGGGGGATGATTCATCCACTGAACATTCAGCCTCATCAAGAAGGCACCCAAAAGGAGACATTGTGCGCCATTCCTGCGCCCTTACCGCACTGCTCATGGCGAGCGGCCCCTGCCTGGCACAGTCAGGCATCGACCTTTACGGCATCGTCGATGTCGGCGTGCGCGCCACCAGCGACCTTAGCGCAAACAATGCGCCCACCCTGCCCGGCCATACCACTGCAGTCAGCAGCGGCGTGAACCAGACCAGCCGCTGGGGCTTCAAGGGCAAAGAGGCACTCGGTGGCGGCTGGGCCGCGCTGGTTCGCCTGGAGGGCGGCATCAATGCCGACACTGGCGCTTCGGCCAAGAGTGATCGCCTGTTCGACCGCCTGGCATGGGTCGGACTCAAACACCGTACGGCACCCTGGCCGCAGGACGTCAGACCAACCTGCTGTCCGACGCACTCGTTCCCGTCGACCCAATCGGCAAACGCTACGCCTCATTCAATCCCAACATCAACGTGGCAGGGCTCAGCAATACCGCCTTTGGCACGCATGCATTTGGCCGCCAGTACGGTCCCAGCGGCTACGCCGACAATTTCTACCGCCTCGACAATACCGTCAAATACACCGCCAACTCAGGGCCGTGGCAAGCGCGCGCCGCCTGGTCCTTCGGCGAAGTGCCCGGCGATTCATCAGCCTCGTCAAGTCATGGTGTCGCGCTGGCCTACCAGCGCCCGGACTGGGTCGTTTCCGGCGCCACCACGCAATTCCGCAGCAAGGAGGACCTACCGCTCAATGCCTGGACGCTGGGCGCAGCATTCCGCATCGCCGGCTGGGAATTCAAGGCAAACGCCGCGCGCAACAAGGCCGACACGGGAGCGGACAAAACGGTACGCCAGCGCGTGCTGTCGGCAGGCGTGAGCCGAGAGGCCCGTCCTGGCCTGCTTGTCACCACGGCCTGGTACAGCGTGCGGCGCGAAGCCACGGGCTTCGTCGACGACGGTTTTGACCGCGGCTTTCTTTTCCTCGAAAAGACGCTGGCGCCGCGCACCACGGCCTATGCCGAAGCCGATTACACCGTCTGGCGCGGCGATGCGGCTGGACTGACCGCGTCGCGCCCGAACGGCCGCCACGGCAGCGGCCTGACACTAGGCCTCATGCACAAGTTTTAACGCTCAAAAGGGAATCGCTATGCGTCCACATCACTTAAAAACGAAGGCGCTGTCGGTGTTCGCGGCGCTCGCGCTCGCTGCCACTGCGCACGCAGCCGACCTCCACGTCGTCAGCTCGGGCGGCTTTGCGCAGGCTTACAAAGACCTGTGCCGCCCCATACGAACAGGCGAGCGGCGACCGTCTGCTGTCCGCATGGGGACCATCGATGGGAACGACCAAGAATGCCATCCCGGCGCGGCTCGCGCGTGGCGAGCCTATCGACGTGGTCATCATGGTCGGCGACGCCCTCGACAAACTGATGGCCGAAGGAAAGCTCGAACCGGGCAGCAAGGTCGTTCTGGCCAACTCCCCGATCGCCTGCGCCGTCAGGCATGGCGCGGCGAAGCCGGATATCAGCACAGTCGAAGGATTGCGCCAGGCCTTCCTGCACGCATCCCACGTGGCCTATTCCGACAGTGCCAGCGGCGAGTATATCAAGCGGCAACTGCTGGAGAAGCTTGGCATCAAGCAGGCGATGGAAGGCAAGGCCGCACAGATTCCCGCCACCCCGGTGGGCGAGATTATCGCGCAAGGCGAGGCCGATTTCGGATGCCAGCAGCGCAGCGAGCTGAAACCGGTACACGGCATTGACATCGTCGGCCTGCTCCCTGAGGAAGTTCAGCTCAGGACGGAGTTCTCCGGCGCGGTTGTGCGCGGCTCCAGCCACCCGGAGGCCGCGCGCCAGCTCTTGCGCTTCCTGGCATCGCCCGCCAACGCGGCAGCCATCGAGGCATCGGGCCTGGAACCGGTAACGACGCAGCACTGAATACTATCTTCAAGCCGGCGCAGTGCGCCGGTGGTTTTTCCTGAGAGGTCATTATGACAAGCTACTCCACCATCAGCGCCGGCGTTTCGGCTGCTCCTGCCGAAACCGTACCGGTGCGCCGCACGTCCAGGCTCGGCACGGTCATCCGCGTCACCAGCGGGAACTTCATCGAAATGTATGATTTCTTCCTGTTCGGTTTTTATGCGCAGCAGATCGCTGCCGCCTTCTTTCCCGCCACGAGCGAATATGCGGCGCTGATGATGACGTTTGCCACCTTCGGCGCCGGCTTCTTCATGCGCCCGCTCGGCGCTATCTTCCTGGGTAGCTATATCGACCGCATTGGCCGTCGCAAAGGTTTGGTGCTGACCCTCGGGATCATGGCCTCGGGTACCGCACTGATTGCCTTCGTTCCTGGCTATGCCAGCATCGGCCTGCTGGCGCCGCTGCTGGTGCTGATCGGCCGCCTGCTGCAGGGCTTTTCGGCCGGCGTGGAGCTGGGTGGCGTGTCGGTCTACTTGTCGGAAATGGCAACCCCGGGCAACAAGGGATTCTACGTCAGCTGGCAGTCGGCCAGCCAGCAAGTGGCCATCATCTTTTCCGCCGCGCTGGGCTATGCGCTCAACCATGCGTTCGCCAAGGACATGATCGCCGACTGGGGCTGGCGCATTCCGTTCTTCATTGGCTGTTCGATCATTCCTGTGGTGTTCTACATCCGCCGCTCCTTGCAGGAAACCGAAGCCTACCTGGCGCAGAAGACGCATCCGACCTTCCGCCAGATGATGCAGACGATCGCCCGCAACTGGCCCCTGGTCACCGTCGGCGCCATGCTGGTCGTGCTGACGACTGTCGCGTTCTACATGATTACGGTGTACACGCCCACGTTCGGCAAGAACGTCCTCAAGCTGAGCACCGAGGACAGCCTGCTCGTGACGCTGTGTGTCGGACTGTCGAATTTCATCTGGCTGCCCATCATGGGCGCCCTGTCGGACCGGATCGGGCGCTGGCCCGTGATGGCTGCCTGTTCGGCGCTGGTGGCGCTGACGGCCTACCCAGCGCTGTCGTGGCTGATCGCCAACCCGAGCTTTGCCAATATGGTGATGATTGAATTATGGCTGTCGTTCCTGTACGGCAGCTATAACGGCGCCACCATCGTCGCGCTGACGGAGATTATCCCCGCCCAGGTACGGACGACTGGCTTCTCGCTGGCCTACAGCCTGGCGACGGCGATGTTCGGCGGACTGACGCCGCTGCTGTCCACCTGGCTGATCGAAGCCAGCGGCGACAAGGCTGCCCCAGGCTACTGGCTGGCAGGCGCGGGCGCCATCAGCCTGGTGGCGACCTACCTCGTGTACCGCGGCATCGTCCGGGAGCGGAAGGCCTGACGGGCGCGCCCGCCATCGCGCTAGCGTTTCCCGATCGGCTCCAGCGTCACCAGCACCACGTCATTGCTGCGCATCGGCACGGTCAGCGCATAGACACCCGACTTGCCGATGCTGACCTCGCGCTCCGTCTCCGGCGCGTCCTTGGTCAAGGCCGTGAGTTTATCCAGTTGCGCCGGCGTAAGCTTGTCCGGCATGCCCATCTCGATATAGGCCGTGTGGGCGTCATTGGCACGGAAGCCGGTGCGGCGCACCTGCAGGCGGTACTTGCCAGGTTTGGCATGGCGGATCGAGAACGCCAGCGGCACGGACGGCGTCGCCGGCAGCACCCTGGTGTAGAACGAACGGTTGCTGACCGGTTGCTGCGGCTGCTGGAAGTCCCAGGCCACGGCGCGCACGGCCAGGCCGTCGCTGGCTGCCATCACCTGTCCATCCTGCGCCGGAATCTCCTTGCCACTCAAGGCGTGCAGGTATTTGTACGAGAAATAAGGCGCCTTGCGCACGCCCTGCGGGTTCATCAGGCCGAAGCCGCCTTCAAACGGCTTCTTCTGGGGTCCCGGTTCTTCGAACAGATCGGTGTAGGTCCAGTAGCTCATGCCCTGCACCAGGCCCTTCGTACCCTTCAGCTTGCTCAGGATGTAGGCTGCGCCGATATAGGAATCGTGCACCCTGTCGCGCGGATTGTAGCTGGTGCTCCATTCGGTGAAATACAGCGGCAGATGCGGATACTTCGACGCCGAGATCTGATCGCGCACCTTGCGCACGTCGGCGATGATGGCATCCGGTGAAGGCGACAGTTTGGTGTCCTCAACGCCCTTCTCGTCCAGGAAGCCGCTATCCACGCCATAGGTGTGAGTGGTCACGAAGTCGACCGCCGCGCCGCTCTTCGATACATGATCGAGGAATTCCGGCACCCAGGCCGCGCCGGCCGTGGAAGGTCCGCCGACGCGCAAGGCCGGGTCGATCGCCTTGATCGCCTTTGCGGTCACGTCGTACAGCTCGAAATACGCCTTCTGGTCGCCGCCCTCCCAGAACCCGTCCAGGTTCGGCTCGTTCCACACTTCGAAGAACCAGCTGCGCACCTCTTCCTTGCCATAGCGTTGCTGGCAATGGGTGACGAACGCAGTGATGAGGTCGCGCCAGCCTTCCAGCTCAGGGTGCGAGGTATAGCCTTCCCAATAGAAGATCTTCAAGTCCGACGTGGCCAGCGCCTTCGGCGTGAAGCCCAGTTCGACGAAAGGCTTGATCTTGCGCGCCAGCAGGTCGTCGTACAGCTTGTCGATGCCGGTCCAGTCATAGACCAGCTTGCCGTTTTCCTTCTTCACCGTTTGCAGGACATCGTGGAAAATCGCGTGGAAGCGGATGTAGCGGAAGCCCGTTTCGTCGACCAGGGTCTTCAACTGGGCCATGCTGTCGTCGCGCCGCAGGGTGCCCGGGTAATCGGAACCGACCGACAGGTCAAAGAAGCGGTCCAGCGGCTGCTCCGCCTTGGCGACGTCAAGCACGACCTGACGCGCGCCAGGTTTTGCAGGCGTGGCGGCCATCGCCACGGTTTGCGTTAGGCAGGCAGCGCCCAAGGCTGCGAGGCAAATGTGCTGCAGGTGCTTCATCCGTCTGACTCCTTATGGTTTCTTATCGTGCGGCCGATGCTAACACCGCGAATCCGGCCTGGATACGAACGGAATGCAGCTTCGATTAAATTGTTGCCGGGTTCGGTGATTTTCATAATCACGGCGCCTTGGCCAAGCCGCTGTGAAATTTCATTCAAGGCGTTGGCGATCTTTGGAATTGCCAGGATATGCGGCCACTCCCACAATCCATTTGGCGGCAATTACACTATCTGGAGGGGACCGTATGAAGAAACTCAAAATGAGGACGATCGTCCTGTCGATCATCGCAGCGGGCCTCGCCGCCGGCTGTGGCGGCGGCTCAGGCGGCACAGCCGGCACAGGCAGTACTGCCGCACCGAGCAGCGCCGGCAACACATCGACCTCAAACGGCGCCGGCGGCACGCCCGGAACCGGCAGCGCACCGGATACTGGCAGCACCGGCAACGCCAACAGCGCGCCGGGCAGCAAGGCCACCACCTGGAGTAGTGTGAAATGGGGCGGCGGCGGCTACGTCACCGGACTGATTTTCCATCCGACCACCGCCAACCTTCTGTATGCGCGCACCGACATCGGGGGCGCCTATCGCTGGAACCAGGCCACCTCGTCCTGGACACCGCTCACCGACGGCCTGGGTTTCGGCGCAGCCGAGAGCAAATACCACGGCATCGAAAGCATTGCCCTCGATCCGAACAACGACCAGCTGGCCTACATGGCGACCGGCATGTACACGTTTGAAGGTAACGGCCGCCTGTATATTTCGAGCGACCGCGGCGACCACTGGGCATACGTGGACTTGCCATTCCCGATCGGCGGCAACAATAGCGGCCGCGCCATGGGCGAACGCCTTATGGTCGATCCGAACAAGCCCTCTACCCTGTTCTACGGCTCGCGCACGGCCGGCCTCTGGAAGAGCGCCGACGCGGGCAAGACCTGGGCCCAGGTGACATCGCTGGCATCGGCCAGGATGACCCAGGATCAGGTCAATGCCGTTGGCGGCAGCGCAATGGGCGTCGAACTGGTGGTGTACGACACGGGGACCAAGGGCAGCGGAACGGCCACTCAGACCATCTATGCCGCCATCGCGCCGGACTACGCCAGCGCGGCGGGCCTGAGCGCGAACATGTACAAGTCCGCGGATGGCGGCGCAACGTGGGCGCCGGTGGCGACGCCGGTGTCCGGCTACCATATCCCGCACATGACGCGTGCTGCGGACGGCATGTTCTATGTCGTATTTACCAAAGATGCGGGTCCCGGCGCCGGCGGCCCGGGCCGCTTCTACAAGTTCGACGGCAGCAACTGGACCCTGCTCAAGAGCGAAGACCCGAATGGCGGAACCAACTTTGGCCTCGGCGGCGTGTCCGTGCAAGGCAGTGGCGCCACCGCCCGCATTGCGCTGGGCGTGACCAACTCCTGGGGCAGCTGGAACGGCCAGCAGATCGTGCAACTGTCCGATGACGGTGGCAAAACCTGGCGCGAAATCGAAGCGACCATGCCGGGGGAAACCACCTCGGGCTGGGTCGACGATGTCGAGATCGATCCCTCCAACCGCGACCACATCCTGCACGTGCACGGCGGCGGCATCGTGGAAACCAGGAATGCTTCCGCTGCCACCCCAAGCTGGAACGGCGCAATCAGCAATATCGAGGAGACCGCCACCCTGGCCCTGACCGCGGCGCCGGCCGGCGCGCCGTACAAGTTCATTAACAGTGCCGGCGACATCGGTACCTGGCTGCAAACCGACCTGGCCAGCAAGCCCACCCTGGGCCCCACGCCCAACTGGAGCAACGGCAACTCCGCCGACATGGCATGGTCCGATCCGCTCTATATCGCCGGCGCCGGCGTGGCCAACTGGTCCGGCGCGGGCGGCTTTGGCTTCTGGTCCGGCGACGGCGGCAAGACCTGGTCGAACTTCGCGGCCCTGCCCGCCGGCGCCCAGGCCAACACTGGCTCCGCAGGCAATATGGTCGTCCCATCGCGCAACAACGTGGTGTGGGCGCCGGCCAACTCGGTGCCGTCCTACACCACCAACAGCGGCGCGAGCTGGACCTCGACCAACCTGCCGGCGCTTGCCGTCGTCGGCCAGGGCTGGGACCGCGGCTACCGCCTGGCCGCCGACCGCAAGAACCCGAACAAGGTCTATGCCTACGATTCAGGCGGAGCAGCGTGGGCCACGGCGGGCAAGGTCTACGTCTCGGCCGATGGCGGCCATAGCTTCGCACTCAGCCAGGGCTCGGTGGCGGCGAACCTGGCGCCGAACGCCTATTGGGCCACTTCGATGGCGGTCAACCCCAACGCCGAAGGCGACCTCTGGCTGGCCGACGGCAACACCGTCTACCACTCGCTGGACTCCGGAGCGAGCTGGAGCAAGCTCAACAACTTCGCCTCCGGCGCCGGCCTGCAGGGCGCCAGCGTGATCGCACTGGGCAAGGCGGCCAACGGCGCCAAGTACTCGGCCGCGGTCTACGTGGTGGGCACGGTCAACGGCGTGTGGGGCGTATACCGCTCCGACGATGCCGGTGCGAGCTGGACCCGCTTCAACGACGACGCCCACCAGTTTGGCGGCATCGGCGTGATGGCGGCGGACCAGAGCACCTATGGCCGGATCTACGTTTCCGGCACCGGCCGCGGCCTGCTCTACTCCAATTAAGGGCAATCGGCCGGTCCGCGAGGGCAGCTTCGGCTGCCCTCCTTTACATTTCCCTCTCGATTCAAGGAGTATCATGAAAGCCCGATCCTGCCTGCAATTCGTCGCCGCGATCCTGTTCTCGCTGGCGCTATTGCCCGCATACGCGCAAAAATTTCCCGCCATCGCCGATACGCCGCCGATGGGCTGGAACAGCTGGAACAAGTTCGGCTGCGATGTCAGCGAAAAACTGATCCGCGACACCGCCGATGCCATGGTCAGCAGCGGCCTGCGCGACGCCGGCTACATCTACATCAACCTCGACGACTGCTGGCAGGGCCAACGAGACGCCGATGGCTTCATCCAGCCCGACCCGGTGCGCTTCCCGTCCGGCATCAAGGCTCTGGCCGACCATGTGCATGCGCGCGGCCTCAAGCTCGGCATCTATTCCGACGCAGGCTCGCAGACCTGCGGCAGACGTGCGGGTAGCCAGGGCCATGAATACCAGGATGCGCAGCAGTACGCACGCTGGGGCGTCGATTACCTGAAATATGACTGGTGCAACACCGGCGAGGGCAAGGCGCAGCGTAACCCGCGCGAAGCATACGCCACGATGCGCGATGCGCTCCACGCCGCTGGGCGCCCAATGGTCTTCTCCATCTGCGAGTGGGGCGACAACCAGCCCTGGGAATGGGCCGGCAATGTCGGCCACCTGTGGCGCACCACTGGCGACATCACGCATTGCTGGGAATGCGAAGAAGGACACGGCTCGTGGTCGTCGCTTGGCGTTCTGAACATCCTCGACAAGCAGGCGCCGTTGCGCAAGTATGCCAAGCCGGGCCAGTGGAATGATCCGGACATGCTGGAAGTGGGCCTGCTGCCGAGCGCCGGCGAAAACCGCGCGCACTTCAGCATGTGGGCGATGCTGGCGGCACCCCTGATCTTCGGCGCCGACGTGCCCTCCATGCCGGCCGAAGTCAGGAACATCCTCGCCAACCGTGACGTCATCGCCGTGGACCAGGACGCGCTCGGCATCCAGGGCTTCGCCTTCTACAAGGCGCCTGGCCTCGAGTATTGGGCCAGGCCGCTGGTGAACGGCGACTGGGCCATCGCCTTCCTGAACCGCAGCGACACGCCGAAGAAGATTTCCCATGACTGGCGCAAGCACGGTATCGGCGACGACGTCAGCGGCCGCAACGTGGACTTTTCCGTTGCGGCCTACGACATACGCGACCTGTGGGCAGGCAAGGCGGCCGGTACCACCGCAACGCCGCTGCAGGTGACGATTCCCGGGCGTGACATCGTGATGCTGAGGCTTTCGCCCAGGAAGTAATGCTTCGCACGGCAGGCGGCGCCAGTGGCCGCCTGAAACGTCACTGCTCGAGCAGGTCAACGCCCAGGGGCTCCAGGCGCAGCACGCCCGGCCAGCGTTTCCCGGTAAGCACGCCGTGCATGGCGCCCTCCAGCGCTACGTCCTTGGGCTCGCCCGTAGTGTTGACGTACAGCGTACGGCCTTCCACAACACGCGCGTAGACCCCGTCGGGCGTCTTCGGCCCCGTTGCAATGCCCAGGCTCGCGTATAGCTGGCGGTACAAAGGGCGCATGAACTGCGGATGCGCGGCCGTGGCGACATAGATCGCGCGTCCCTTGCCGTAGCGGTTGGCCGTGATGGCGGGTGGCTTGCCGTCAACATTGGCGAAGCTTGCCAGCACCTCGGCGGTGGACGGTTCGAGCACCTCGTAGGCGCCCAGTTCGGCCTTGACCTCTGTGCCGTCTATCGTGGTCTGCAGCGTGCCGGCGTTGTAGAAGGCGTTGGTGCGCAAGCCGAACACGTCGGTCAGGCCGCCGGGCAGCGGGGTGTCGTGCCACTGATTGTTGTCATTCACCTTGGCCGACTGTGCGGTCATGATGACCGTGCCGCCGTCGGACACGAACTTGCGCAGCCTGGCGGTCGATGCCGCATCGAGCAGGTACAGGCCGGGCACGATCACCAACTTGTAGCGGCTCAGGTCTTCGTGGCCGACGTGAATAATGGCCACGTCGATATTGTCCTTGAACAGCGGCTCATAGGCGTTGTGCGCCTGCTTCATGTAGCCCGGGTTAATGTACGGCCGCACCGTGTTGTTCATGCCCTCCTTCGGCAAGTTGGTGGCGATCATATTGTCAAACGAGTAGGCGATGGCGACCTGGGGCTGCTGCAGACGGGGGAAGCCCAGCTTTTCCAGCCTGCCGAATTCCTGCGCGATGGTGGCGAACTCGTCGAGCTTCCAGGAAGGCCGGTCGTCGTGGTCGATCAGGCCGAACAGCGCCTGTTCCTCGCCGCCGTGGTGGCTGTGCCAGGTCCACGGCATCACCGCCTGCGCGCCCATCAGCAGGCCAAAGTGCGCCCACATGCGCGAGCGGCCAGGCGTGCCGTAGTAGCCTGGGCCGCCGGCCGTGAATTCGTTGAACCAGATCGGAGCGTTCATGCCGGCACGCATCATCGTCGATTCGAAGCCGGCGCTCAGCGGATCGCCGGGGTAGAAACCCATCGCGCCGTAGCTCACATAGCTGCGGTAGGTGGCCAGGTAGTCGAAGCCCTTGCGCCCGGCGCTGTCCCACAAATTGGAGATGGCGGGTTTGTCCGGCACATTCTTCTTGCGTACCGCTTCCAGCAATCCCAGCACCTCAACGGTCTGATCGGACCAGAAGCGCCGCATGTCGAGATAGCGTTCATATGGCCCAACGCCATCGATGTACGGCAGGCGCACCTCGTCCCAGGTATTAAGGTGGCGCGACCAGCGCTGCGTGGCCCAAGCCTTGTTCAGCGCCGCGATGGTGCCGTACTTGCGCTGCAGCCAGCCGACGAAACGCTTGCGGTCGGCCTCGGAGTACGACACCATGCCGTTGCCGCTCTCATTGTTGTAGCCGATGGCGAACAGCGCCGGGTGTTTCGCGTAACGCCTGGTCATGGTGTCGGCCAGGCGCACCAGCAAGCGCCGGTAGTGCGGGTCGCTGGTGTCGTCCATATAGCGTTCAGCCGCATCGAGGCGCGCGCCGCGCTCGGTGACGATGTCGACGCCCGGGTATTTCTTGTGCAGCCAGACCGGCGCCGGTTGGCCCGGGATGTCCATGATGACCTTCAGGCCGGCGGCCTGCATCCGGTCCATGATCCAGTCGAACAGCCTGAAGTCGAATTTTCCTTCGGCCGGCTCGAAGGCGTCCCACGCCAGGTCGCCCATGCGCACGACCCTCATCCCAGCCTGCTTCATGCGCTGGATGTCGCGCTCGATCTGCTCGCGGCCGCTACGGTCGAAGGGTTGGTAGTTGGTGCCAACAAAAAGCTGGCCTGCGCCTGGCCATCCTGGATGGCCTTCCGCAGCTTGAGCCAAGGCACCTGCAGCGGTGAGGGTGCCCAGTGCCAGCGTGCAGGCGGCAGCGATTTTTTTGAATTTCATGGCGATGTGGGGTTTGCATCAGGGATGCTCGCTGGGTATTCTGCGAACGCCCGCATCGCACTGCAATAGCGAAAATCGACAACACATCCAATGAAATTCATCAGCTGAAAAAAACGGAGGCACGCGGCCTCCGTTCAGCGAGACTGCCGCCTAGTTGGCGTAGAGTACGCCGCGGCCGTTGCCGGCGGCATAGATCCGTCCGTAGGTATTCCAGTCGCCGGCCAGGTGATAGATACCGCCGAACTGGTGCGCATCGTCATTGAATCGCGACCAGGTGGCGCCCCCGTCATCGGAGCGGTACATACCCCACAGGCCATTCATGGCCCCCACCACGTAAACTGCCGCAGAGTACGGCGAGCCGGCCGCCGCCTTGCCCAGGGTCACCGCAGTGGCGCCCTGCACGTCCGGCCACTGGTTGCTGCCCCAGATCGACGAGAAGGCGCTGAGCTTGGTCCAGGTGGCGCCCGCATCGACCGAGTGATACAAGGCGTTGCCATCGGCCAGCCAGACATCGCCTTCCACGCTCGGGTTTACCGCCATCGACGTATTGCCGAAGAACGTCACCATCGGGCTGGTCGCCTTGAATGAGGTACGCTCGGTAAAGGTGTGGCCGCCATCCGCCGAGTACCAGAAGTGTGCTGTATCCGACCATTGATTCCACCATGCGCCGCCCGAATCGTAGGCATAGACCTTGTTCGGATTCTTGCGGTCCACCTTCAGGCGATAGCTGCGCGGCGCGCCGCCGATCAGGGTAAGCGGCGGCAGGTTGGTCGCGTTCCAGCTCGCGCCATTATTGGTGGTGTAGGACGGTACCGCATCGTTCGGCGCCCAGATCACGTTGTTGCGGCTGGTGACGGCGACGTTGGACGCGCCGTCCGTGCCAGCCGCGGCGCCGGTTGGCAGGGAAGCAAACTTCGCCCAGGTATTGCCGCCGTCGCCGGACCAGTAGCCGACGCCCACGTGGTTGTTGGCATTGTCGACGCCGGCCATGGCGATGTATTGCGGATCGGACCAGGCCATGTCGGCCGAATTGCCGCTACTCCACCAGTTCATGGGGCCTTTGGTCGGCCGTGTCGCGAGGTCGGTATCGACCCAGGCGCCGATGTCGCCCGAGCTGTTGATGAACTTGTAAGTCGCACCAGCGGGTGGGGTAACGAGGGCCAGCGTCGCGGTCTCCTCAAGGTTATTGACCTTGCTCGACCAGCTTGGCGTGGCCGCCGAGGCATTCCAGGTTTCGACGATGCCGCCGCCGTGCACGTGCATGATGTGGTCGCGGTTGGACGGGTCGATCTCGACCTCATCGACCCAGCCCGACGCCGTTTCTCCCGCCATGCCCGCCTCGATTTCGCGCCAGCTCTGCCCACCATTGTCGGACAATTGCACGACCTGCTTGCCGGCGTATTCGCCCCAGGTGCCCGTCACACCCAGCGCGATGCGCGCGCTGGCGCCGCTGCCGTAGACCGACAGGCCGCCGTAACCGCCCTGGGTACTGCTGCTGAGCAAGGTCCAGCTGCCATTGCCGACGGTGCCGCCGAACTTGTAGAGATAGCCGGGGCCGCCGGACCTTCCCCGGCGTTCTTGTTGAAGACCAGGTAGAAATTGCCATCGTTGGTACGCACCATGTGCGGAATGTAGAAGCCGGCTGCCTGGGCCGGCACTGGCACCGGCGCCCAGCTCGCACCGCCGTTGGTGGACTTGTACAGCACCGAGGTCAGGCCCGCCGCGTTGGCGTAGTCCGGGGCGATGGCCGCATACATGATCCAGGTTGTCTGGCCGCCGCCGACGCTCGAATTGTCGAACATCAGGTGCTCGACGCCGATCGGCGGGGGATTGCCGGCGATCGTGGCGGACGACAGCGACGTGACCTGGGACCAGGTCTGGCCCGAGTCGGTACTCTTCCACAGTCCAGCCGTACGCGTACCGTAGAACATGGTCGACGGATTGGTGGGGTCGAGTTTCAGGCGCTCGCCGACGGCGCGGCCGGTATCATTGCCGCCCACCATGAACGGCAGGTTGACCCAGGTCCAGTTGTTGCCCCGGTCGCTAGAGATATACAGGCGGCCATTAGCGCCCTGCTTCGTGGTGTCGCCGGTGACGATGTAGACTTTCTGGTCGTTGGCCGGATCGAGGGCCAGGCTCTCCACGTCGTGGAACCTGCCCTCAGCGCCGCCGAATCCCAGGCCGTCGGTCAGCGGCGTCCACGTCGAATCGGCTGCGTTCCAGCGATAGGCGCCGCCGACGTCGGTGCGAGCGTAAAGCAGGCTGGCGTTGACCGGATGGTAGACCAGCCCCGTCACGTAGCCGCCGCCGCCCCACTTGACACTGCTCCAGCTGGCCGCCGCCAGGTTCCCGCTGGCGACAACGACGGCAGCGGTCTTCGCCGAACCGCTCCCGGCGCCGCTGTTCCCGTCGGTACTCATGCCGCTGCCGCAGCCAGCCACAAGAGCGGCCATCATGGCCGGGATGACGAAATGGTATTTTCTACTCATATTTACTCCCAAAAGGCCGACCTGTTAAAAGATCGGCATGACGGACAGCTCTGCGGCGCTGTTCCAGCCGTTGCGCCAGGTCTCCCCCAGCGCATAAAAAGCAAGGTTGGACAGTTGAGTGATGGAGAAAGGCGATGCGCCCGATCGCAGCATGGATGGGGTACGCTCGTGCACATCGCTTGATATGTCTCCGTTGTCAGTGTTGCTGCACCGGTGCACGCGGTCTGTGACGGAGAATAGGCAGACTAGCCGGCAGGCCACTAACACCCGCTGGAGAATTTCTTGAACTGTGCGGGATTTTTTATTCCTTCCGCAGCTTTTTCTTAGCTTGGCGCGGCGCGTGATGCGCTCGGACAGGTTTATACAAGGCCCTCTTCCAGCTTCCAGCGGCTCTTCGCCGATCGGCGCTCAGGATGGACGCGTCCAACGCGACGGAGGGCCCGCGCTGATGACGGGCCTGCTCAATTTGAAGGGCTCGGATAAGGGCTAGGATTACAGAGTTGACTCGAGCGCCGCCTCGGCCAACGGTAACCTGCTTGGGCACGGTCAGCGCGCTATTAAAGGCAGCACAAGCCTTCAGTCATAGGCCCGTAGGGACAACACAACCTCCTGCAAACTGCAGTCGGCTCTCCCGCGTCCCGCACTGTCCGCGGGAGAGCATCGGCAGCTTAGAAGCTGTAGCGCATCTGCAGCGCGTAACGCGGCCCGGTCCCGAAGGCGGAGCGTTCCTTCATGCCGATCTGCTGCTGCATATACTGGCGATAAATGGCGGAAGTCAGGTTCTGCCCCTCGAAGGCCACGGTCAGATTGTCGGTCACCTTGAACTGCACGCCCATATCCAACTGACCGTAAGCGCCGCCCCACGTCGGCAAAGCGTAATTCACCGAATAGGCATTGTTGAAATTCGGGCTGTCCGGATTGCGGTCGATGCCACTGCCGTCAGCCGTACCCCAGGTATTGACCGCCTGCAGGTAGTGTGAACGCCAGCTATATGCCAGGCGCGCCGACCACGGGCCGTAATCGTACAGCAGCGCGAGGTTGAACGCGTTCTTCGACAGGCCCGACATAGGCACGCCGCCAAGCACGTGGCCATCCGTGTCGCAGCCGGCCAGGTCGCGCGCCAGATTTGCCGCCACGGTATCTTTCGGCGTGCACCAAACACCGATCACCGGCTGGTTCATGTTCAGGCGGCTGTCGATGTAAGTGTAATTGGCGGACACGCCAAGACCGGACAACCAGCCGGGCAGCTTGTCGAAATACTGCTGATAGCCGATTTCCAGGCCGCTGGCGCGGCCGTTGGCCCCGTTGACGGGAGCGGTGATCTGGAAATCCTGCTGCTTGCCGGTCGCGTCGTTCAGCGGATAGACCGCCGTCCTGCCGATGATGATGTCCTTGATCTTCTTATTGAACACCGCCAGCGTCAACGAGTTGCTGCGGCCAAAATACCACTCCGCCGTCACGTCGACGTTGTTCGACATGGTGGGCCTGAGCAGCGGGTTGCCGCGCGCCGAGCCGGTGTAATCGATCGAGTCGAGCACCGCCTGGTTGGTAACCGGGTCCGTATGCGTATGAATATTCTGGCTCAACGTCGTGTAGGCCTGCATCTGGTAGAACTCCGGCCTTGTCATGCCCCTCGAAGCGGCAAAGCGGAACTGCAGTTCACTATTGGCCTTCATGCGCAAGTTCACGCTTGGCAGGATCTTCGTATAGTTATTTTCGAACGATTGCTGCGCGGACTGCGCCGGGATGGAAGGCACGCCAGGCGGCTGATTGTTTCCAGACGGCGGGCTGAAAAGCGTATAGCCGGTCGCGGTCGACTCCGTGCGCACCAAGCGCGCGCCTACATTGCCATCCACCGGATATGGCAGCTGTTCGAAGCCGAAGCGCAACTGCGTATAAGCCGCCTTGGTGCGCTCCTTCTGCTGATTCAGCCCCTTGTCGTCGCCGAAGAGCGCAGGCTTCCAGTCGACACAGGAGTTGCCCGTGTTGCAGATCATATTACTGAAGGCGTGCAGCATGGGGAAGCTGGCAGGCGAAGCGGCCGCGGTACCATCTGTCAGCGACATGTTCGGCACAACAATCGACGGTGGCGCCGGCACATCGCCATTGAAGAAGTTGTTAAACGTATGTACGTTGGTGTTGCCGGCAAAGCGTGGATCAGACATGTAAGCGAGCTGGCTTAATGGCTGCCACGAATTGCCGACTGCCCACGACTGGCTGATCTGCGACCATTCGGAATCATGCGTGGACTGCGTCAGCGCTTTGCGCTCGGTCGCGCGCAGACCAAAACGCAGATCATTCAGCACCGGATGATCGAAGGTGAACTTGGCGTCGAGACGCGCTGCGTTCAGCGTGGCCCTGGCGCGGTCGCGGTGCTCCTGGGTCGAGCCCCAGTAGTAGTGCTTGGGATCGGCCAGGAATGCGCGGTCCGCATCATCGAACAGGAAGCGCGGCGGCGACTGGCTCATGTCCACCGTCTGCTTCGGCATATAGCCGCCGGTCCCGATCAGGTTGTCATATCCTTCCGTCGTGGCGCGGGTGTGCTGCAGGTCCGCCTTGAAAGTCCACTGGTCGTTGGCGCGCCACGTCGCGTTCCAGGAGATGTCACGCGTTTCCGCCTCACGGCCCCATGCGCGCGAGTCGGTGCCGAATCCAACGCCCCGGTCCGCGCTTCCGGCAGCGCCCTCGGTCGGATTGCGCAACACGCCGGCCAACAGGGCGCCCTTGTCATCGAAGGTCGCACCCTGGTCCAGTGTCAGCGTACGCGGATTGGTGCCCACGAAGAACGCATTCTCGTTCGAATACATCTTGTACTTCGAACGGAAGTAGGTCAGGCCGGAGGTGAGATCGCCCTTCTTCCATTGCAGTGCACCGTACAGGCCATCGCGCTTGCGGTCGAAGTTGTTGGAAGTCCAGTTGGCGCCAGGGGTAATCCAGCGCAGTGCGCCGCTATTGTCACCCACCACTGCGTCGGTGCGCGGATAGTATGGCGAGACCTGCAGGCCATCACTGCGCGTGGCAATCTTCGAATGCGCCAGATCGATCAAGGCGCCAAACTGGCCGAATGGTGTGTCCCAGCGGTTCGACAGCATGCCGGACAGTGAAGGCTCGGTCTTGCCGCGCAGCTGCGAGCGGGAAGCCTCCATGGAAAACGCGGCCTTCAATCCCTTGTAATCAAACGGCATCGCAGTGCGCAAATTAACCAGCCCGCCGATCCCGCCCTCGATCTGCTCGGCAGAGGGGTTTTTGTAAACGTCCACACCGGCCATCAGCTCGGGCGGCACATCCTCAAAGCTCAGCGAGCGGCCGCCGTTGGCGGAGAACGAATCGCGTCCATTAAGCTCTGAACGCACATAGCTTAGACCGCGGATCGACACGCCGGTGCCTTCGGCAGCGAAGTGCATGACGCCGTCGCCTACGCCTTGCTGCGGATCGACGCGGTTCATGGTGCGGTCAATGGTCACACCCGGCACGCGCTGCAGCACTTCTGTGATCGACTTGTCCGGCAGCTTGCCGATATCGTCCGCGACGATCGAATCGACGATTTCGTCCGCGTTCATCTTGATATTCTGCGCCGATTCCAAGGCCGCGCGCTGCCCGACTACGACCACGGTTGCCTGGCCGGTGTCGCCGCTCTTGTTGGCGGTATCGGCTTGCGCAAAGACTGCGCCGCTCGACAGCAAGACGACTTGCGCAACGGCCGCGGCAATCGCTGTTTTCTTAATATCCTTCAATCAGATTCTCCTCTCCATCATTCACGAAATCGCGGCCAGGCAGTGATCGGCCAGGTGCGATCTGCTTTGTGCTCGGGAACTGTTGAACGAGATGACTGCAACGAAGCGGGCACCGCGCATGCGGTCCGCAGTGAGGAATCTTCGTGACTGTCTCCGTCGTGTTCTCTGGCCGTTCGGCTCTGGTGCTATTGAACTTGCGATACGACGAGCACATTCTGCTGCTCGCAAATAACGCGAGCAATTGCGAAAATCACCAACGCAATTAATGAAAAGGCCGGAGCGCCAGCAAGTACTGCGCGCGGCATCGCAGCGTTACAGACCGTGCTTCGAGAACGGGCCATGTGCTGGCAAGCGCGCGACTGGCGCGTGCTGAGCTTCGTTGTATGACGACTCTTGCAGCACCGCTTCCGTACTATGTGGCCAGTGCTGCATTTCCGCATGCATGACGAGCCAACTAAAGGCATCGAAACCCTCCTCGTCATACAACTGCAACGCGCCCTGTTCGCGCCTGGCATCCCGCCGGAAGGCCAGCGTGCCGGGAAAGTTCCGCGTTCCCCAATGTCTCGTCTCGGCGCGCAATCGCTCCGCGCCACGAGGCAATAATGCAACACTCAAAATGAGCGATTGAAGCTTCTCGCTCCAGCGCCACGAACTCTGCCAGCCGGCGTGATACCGTGCATGGCGATCTCCAATCAACACGCGGGGCAAGCAACGGCCGCAGTTGGGCACCGCTGATCTTGTCCAGGGCCGGCCCTGACTCTGCATCGGCGCCGACGTACCGGCCGAACAAGGCGGTCAAGCGACCGCGGACACGGCACGGCGACACACGATTTCATAAGGGCCGTGCCGACGTGCCACCTTTAATCTGGATCACTCCCAACTCTTCTTGCCGTTTTCGATAATAAGCAGCGGATATTTCCGCTGCCCGAGCGGCTGGCGCAGTACGACGCGGCTGGCAAACTTTTCGATCCCGATATTGTCGTCCAATAAGCGGTCCATGAGCGCCTGGAAATGGGCAACGCTCGGCGCCACGATTTTCAGCAGGTAATCGTAGCCGCCACTGACGTTGTAGCAATCGACTATTTCACTGTACTTGCGCACGCCTGTTTCGAACTTCCTGAAGTCCTGCGGCTTATGGCTGCTGATGGTCACCTCGGAAAACACGATGACGTGATCGCCCACCTTCTCGAATGCGATATCAGCGCCGTAACCGACAATAACGCCAACTTCCTGCAACCGCTTTGTCCGCAGGAGACATGGACTTTCACTGAGGCCCACGGCCTGCGCCAGTTCGACATTGGAGCAGCGCCCCTCGCGCTGAAGGTGCGCCAGAATCTTCAAATCGATGCGGTCGAGGGAACAATCAGGTCGCATAATGGATGATGG
Source organism: Pseudoduganella sp. UC29_106 (assembly GCF_044055365.1). Taxonomy (NCBI): domain Bacteria; kingdom Pseudomonadati; phylum Pseudomonadota; class Betaproteobacteria; order Burkholderiales; family Oxalobacteraceae; genus Pseudoduganella; species Pseudoduganella sp. UC29_106. Next base: position 3,570,609 of record NZ_CP171977.1, read on the forward strand.
ACTTAAACGTCGTGCAGGGTTTCGGCTAGCGCTTCATCGAGGGCGTTGATCACCATTCCAGCTTGTTCCGCCGACAATATCAGCGGAGGCCGGATCTTGAGCACATTATGGCCCTGTGCACATGCGCTGAGCAAGATGCCCTTGTCCCGCATGCGATTCACGACCTGGCTGGTACGCCGGCGATCCGGTTCCCGCGATGCGCGATCCAGGACCAGCTCCACGCCTACAAACATCCCGGCGCCCCGCACATCGCCGATGGACTGGTGGCGCGTCGCAAGGTCGGCGATACCGTCGCGGAGCAAAACTCCGATCTTCGCCGCATGCTGCATCAGCTTCTCGCGTTCAATGGTCTCCAGTACCGCCAGCGCTGCTGCGCAGGACACGGTGTTGCCGGCGAAAGTGTTGAAGTACCGGGAGTTTTTGCCGAATTCCGCCAACGCGTCGGCGCTCGCCAGCAATCCGGCGATAGGCTGACCGTTACCCATCGGCTTGCCCATGGTGACAATGTCCGGGCTGAGGCCATGGCGCTGGAAGCCCCACATATACTCGCCCGTCCGCCCGAAGCCCGGTTGGACCTCGTCCGCGATGAACAGACCGCCAGCGCGCTTGATCGCATCGACCGCTCCCTTCAAGAGCCCTGCTGGTTCAGGGAGTATGCCGTCACTGGTGAACAGGGAATCGACGATCAGGGCAGCCGGCTTGATGCCGTGACGGCGCAGGTCGGCGATCGCCGCCTCTACATCGTGCGTGAATCGTTCAGCCAGATCTGCGCCCTCCGCATGATAGAGGCGCGGCGCAGGGACCAGGCGGACGTGCGGGCCAAGATCGACCGAGGCGCCCAGCGACGGCGAGAATTGCGAGACTGCATCGGTGATGCCGTGGTAGGCGGTATCGGTCACGATCACGCCAGTGCCGCCCGTGCGTACCTTGGCAATGCGATAGGCAAGATCGTTGGCCTCGCTGCCGCTGCAGGTGAGCATGAGATGGGCAAGGTCGGTCTCCTGCACGGTGGCCAGCAGGCGTTCCGCCAGTTCAAGAATGGTGTCGTGCAAATAGCGGGTATTGGTAGCGAGGGTGCGCACCTGCGTGCAAATCGCCTCGCTGACCGCCGGATGACAATGCCCGAGCGAAGTCACATTGTTATACACGTCGAGATACCGGCGTCCCTGCGGATCGATCAGCCATGCACCCTCCCCGCGCACGATATGGAGCGGGTGTTCATACATCAGGCGGTACGCGGGTCCGAGCAAGGCATCGCGCCGCGCAATCATCGCCTCGGTGGCCGGTTCCATCCTCGCGCGTCCAGGAATATAGGCATTGACCATATTGAGGTCGGTGGTGCTTTTCATTGGTTTTTTCCCTTTCGTACTTCGCTCAATAATCGATCGCGTGCTTCATTGCGGGAAAGGTCTGCCATCTGGCTCAGAGCCTCCCAACCTGCAGGGTTGTGCCGCATGATATAGGCGCGGTTTTCCGGATACCGTGCAGCGCGCCATTCAGAAATCAGCGCCGTCACGAGATGGCGCGTTGCCATCAGGTCTGTGACGATCTCTTGCTCGGCGTCGGTCAGTGGCAGTATCGAGTGATAGGCGCCAACGAATTGCGACGGCCCTTCGAACGGATCGGCATTGCCAGCCATATGAAAGGCTGCCGCCGTGGCCACCTCGCCTACCAGCGGTGCAAACAGCATGTCGCCGAAGTCGATAATCCCCGTGATACATGTTTGATCTGCCGGGGCGACCAGCACGTTGTAGAAGTGGTAGTCGTTGTGAATCACTTGCGACCGGACCGAGGCAAGCCGCGGCAACACGTGGTCGATGAAACGCTTCATGAACGATTCAGCGAGCGCGCGGCGCGGCGCATCTGTCACGCCATCGAGCTTGGACGCCAGCCGGTGCGCGGCAGAGACGTTCCACAACAAATCGTGCTGTGCGGCGAGATGCGTAAAACCGTGCAGGGCAAGGTCCAGTTGCGCAAGGCCGGCTCCCATCGCCCGGCGCTGCTCGGCGGTGCGGACAGTCTCCTTGACCTGGACGCCGTCCAGATAGGTAAGCATCCGCACCGTGCTTCGCTGCCCGCCTGGCAAGGTAACGAAATCACGCGTTCGTCCGCCCAGGGTGCGCACGACGCGGGGCACCGGCTGGGCGGGCGATACGCGGGCGATGTGCTCCAGCGCTGCGATCTGAAAGTCGACAATTCCTACCGGCTCGGAGGGATTGCTGATCTTCACCACATAGCGGGTGCCGTTCGCGGTTTCCACACAGCCGTTCTGGTCACGCTCGCTCGAAAGCGGTCGTATGCTTCCCCTGATGCCGTAGAGGCGATTAACCAGCTCCTCCACCTCGTTCAGAGGCAGGCTGGGAGCCGCCGTGCTCAGTGCAGGCGCCTCCATCGGGTCACTATCCAGCGCCATCATCAAAGCCCCAGCAAGCCTGGCAGTTGGCGGATGTCCGTCAACCGGCTGACGCCATAGTCCTCGGACGTGGGCTCATGCCCGCGATCGATGAAGGCTTTCGCCATGAAGCCAAGATCGGACGCCGTCATCAAGTCATAGCGGAAGCTCGACGAACAGTGCATCATCTGGTCCGGCCCGCAGCCAAGCTGTTCGAACATGTATTCGAAGACCTGGGCACGCGGCTTGTACGCACGCGCTTCTTCAGCGGTGTACACCGCATGGAACGGGGCTTTGAGGTGGGCGACGCTGTGCGGAATAAGATCGACCATCGAGTTCGACAGGATCACCAGGGGGATGTGCGGAGCGATCGTCTCCAGTACCTCGACCACATTCGGATGCGGCTGCCAGGTCGGTATGGCGTCGTACAATGCCGCCGCGTCCGAGGGATGGTATGCAACCCCGTGCGCCTTGCACGCGCGCCGGATCGAATTTTCGATAACGTCAAAGAAGGGCTTCCACTCTCCCAATACTTCGTCCAGCCGGTAAAACCGGAAGCTCTCCAAAAATGCCGGCATGCGTTCAGCCGGAACGCGCTCCTCGAATAGCAGCCTGGCTGTGGGGCCCATATTGAAGTTAATCAGGGTTCCGTAGCAGTCAAAGCTGATGAATTTGGGTTTGAATACCATGTGCATATCTCCTGTGCTTGGGTAAGGAGAAGTATGCAGTTTCAGCGCTGCAGAAGATTGCATATCGCACTGAAATCCGAGCAGATTCCGGTTCAATCTGGACCTGCGCCGGCATATTCCTTCCGCCGCCGCGGGCGCCTAGTGGCCCTAGTCGGAGCCTGGCGATCCGGCGGCACAGGCGTCAGGCTCCTGCTGCGCCGACAGAGTTCGAAATGCTCCGGGCGTGCAGTCGTATTCCTCTTTGAACAGCCGGTTGAAATAGGAAACATTGGCGTAGCCGACCGAATAGGCAATTTCCGCCACCGCCACATCCTTATTGGCGGTCAACAAGCGGGCAGCTTCGGACAGCCGCAGCTTATTTAGATAGCTGGTGAATGTCATGCCAAGTTCCGCTTTCAATATTTCATTCACTTTTCGGCGGTTCGACCCGGTGCTGGACACCACCCCTTCCAGATCCAGCTCGGCATTCTTGTAATTCGTCGCGATATAGCGCAGCACGGACGCCTTTTCCTTGTCCCTGTGAGGCTCCAGAGTCAGCTGGCGGTATGCAGCCAAGGTCAAATCTTTTTGTAATCTACCGTTGACACTAGTGACCAGGGCACGGGTATGGGCGCGGAAAAAAACGACCGCAAATACCACCCCGCCCGCCACAATGATGAACGCCAGCGCGACAAGATAACGGTAATCACGGCCATGCAGCACCATTTCATTGATTTCCAGGTAACTGTCGACATTATGAGCAGTACGGGGGCTGTTTCCGAACACGATCTTCGACACCTTGTCCAGCTTATAGCCCTGGCGTGACAGATCGAGCTTCATCATGTCAAACCACCATTCGGACATCGCAAGCCGGGTCAGGTCCAGGGGAAACCATTCCGCCCTCCTCGCTGCAGTAAAAAAATGTCAGCGGAGAGCGGTAAGTCAAAAAGTTGCCAGGTTTCGAGAGATTTTCGTCAAAGGTCGAGAGCGAAAAGATCAAGGAATTCGCAGGCGCACATTTGGCGCGGATGGTAATGCTGTTGTACTTGGTCAGATCCAGGTGAGCCAACTTGCCTTTCGAGTCTTCCAGCTGCAGTCCGGCGGAAAAGAATGGAGACTGTGCCGAATCTGCCAGCCGAAAGCCAAAACTCAGCTGCTCCGGCGTTGAACTCTGTATACGGATCGTCGATCTGCCTTCCTGCGTGCCATCGGCAATGGCGCGCCAGCGCACATCGTGTGCCGGCAAAAGAGACAAGGACAAATAGCTGCGATAGATGAAGAAGCCCCCAAGCAGGGCGTCTACTACCAGCAGCAGAATGAACGCGAGAAGCGACTTCTTATAAAACTCTTCCATTATCGTACAGTTGTTATTCAGTCTCCGTGGCTTAGATTAGCGCGGCCGTGGCTTGCATCTTAACAGTCCCTGCCCCGTCCGGCGTCATAGTCAGCTGGCCGACATGGTACAGCCTTCTTGCGCCGGCACCTCGCACGCCCTCGCAGAGCGCGCACGGCGCCCCGTGGCCGCAGCCGTGGACGTGGCCGTAGCCGCGACATCGTTCATCAATAGTATTAAGCCGATTGGTTGATTTCAGAATTGCGCTGGCAGAGGCAAGATTTCAGAATCTTGCATTGTTACAAATAGGAGACCACTGCCGGGCGGTGCGCCATGTGTCCCTGCGCCAAAGCATCGAGCGGCGGATCTGCGCCCGACAACGATTAGGAACCCGGATGATCAAAACACGCATTATCACCCCATTGCTGGCGCTTGCCACGTGCTGCATAAACCTGCCCGCACTCGCTCAGGAGCTCAGCGTGGCGCGCATCTTTTCCGACCACGCGGTGCTGCAGCGCGACCAGCCGATCACTGTCTGGGGCACTGCGAGCGCCGGGCGCAAGGTGACCGTCATGCTGGGCGACCGCGTGGTGGGTGGCAACGCGGACGCGCAAGGCAAGTGGACCATCCAGCTCCCGCCGCAATCCGCTGGTGGCCCCTACACTCTGACGGTGACAGCAGACGGACAGACGGTCAGTCGCAACGACATCCTGATTGGCGACGTCTATCTGTGCGCGGGCCAGTCGAACATGGAATTTGCCGTGCGGGCGTCAACCAATGCCATGGGCGCGACCTATGGCGCCCGCAACGATCAGTTACGCTACCTGAATATTCAGAAGAACAGTGCAGCGACCCCACAGGCAGAACTCAAAGCCCCGGTTCAGTGGACAACGCTGACGCCAGAAACCGTCGGCGAGGCCTCCGCCGTCTGCTATTACATGGCGCGCTCCCTGCAGGCGCAATACAAGATCCCGGTCGGTTTCGTCAATGCCAGCTGGGGCGGCACCATGATCCAGAGCTGGATCGGCGCCGAGTCGCTGCGTTCCCTCAGCGACTATCGCGAAGGGGTCGAGGCTGTGGCTCAGTATGGCGCCGATCCGGCCGCCGCAATGCATGCCGAAGACGCACGCAGCGAAGCGTGGTGGCGCGCACACGATCCGGCAGCGGCCGCACAGCGCGCCTGGATTGCGCCCGACTTCGACGACAGTGCGTGGCCATCCGTCACGCCAGCCGGCTCCTGGAAAGACAGCGGCGTAGCCGGCTTCAAGGACTTCGACGGCGTGGCCTGGTACCGTACTGCCGTGACGCTGACGGAGGCGCAAGCGAAGGCCGCGAACAGGCTGCAACTGGGTCCCGTCGATACCTACGACAGCACCTGGGTCAACGGCGTGCGCGTGGGCGGCGCGGGCCTGCCATGGACCTGGCGCGAATATGCGGTACCGCAGGGCGTGTTCAAGCCTGGCCGCAATGTGATTGCCATGCGCGTGCTGAGCGGTGGCACGGGCGGCGGCTTGTCCGGCCCGCCGACCAGCCGCAATGTGATCATGGCCGATGGCCAGACAGTTCCCCTACCGGCAACGTGGAAGGTCCAGCGCGGCAGCGCAATGACAGGCTTGTCGGTGCGGCCGGCGCCGTGGGACGTGCCAACGAGCCTTACTACACTCTATAACGGCATGATCGCCCCCCTGCTTGGCTATAAATTCAAACTGGTCGCGTGGTATCAGGGCGAGGCCAATGCCGGCGAGGAGGCGGCAAACCCGGGCGGGCCGCAGGAATATCGCACGCTGCTGTCGCTGTTGATGCGCGACTGGCGCCAGCGCTTCGCTCAGCCCGCGCTGCCATTCTTCGTCGTGCAGCTGCCGGCATTCGGCTCGCCGGCGCGTACACCCGGCTACTCTGCCTGGGCCGAGCTGCGCCAGGCGCAGGCGCAGACTGTGGCGCACGATGCGCACGCCGGGCTCGTCGTCACGCTCGACGCAGGCGACCGCTTCGATATCCACCCGACCCAGAAAACGGTGGTCGGAGAACGCCTGGCGCGCATCGCGCGCACCGTCGCTTACGGAGAAAACCCGGCACCCGGCAGCCCCGCGCCCATCTCGGCGCGGCGCGTCGGCCGCAATATCGTCATCGCATTCCGTGACACGGGCAGCGGCCTGGCGACCTATTCGTCCGACAAGGCATTCGGTTTCGAGGTATGCGCACGCAAGGCGTGCCGCTATGCCGATGCGCGCGTCTCCGGCGATACGGTCGTACTGCCCGGCGCGGGCACCGCCGCTACGACGCGCGTGCGCTACGCGTGGGCGGATGCGCCGTTTGTGAACCTGTTCGGCGGTGATGGTCTGCCGGCTGGCCCATTCGAGCTCGACGTGAAATAAGCGCTGACTTCATTCCAAGCAAAACATTAACGGAAACCTTGATGCAAAAACTAAACTTACGCTGGAAACCTCTTCTTGCATTGCTCCCCCTTTGGTTCGCGGCGTCCACATCGCACGCGGCAAATGATCCGCTCGCGCCAACTGCCCGCTGGAGCGCCTATACTGCCGGCCGCGCCCTCACCCCGCCGATGGGATGGAGCAGCTGGAATGCGTTTGGCACCGACATTGATGAAGCAAAGATACTGGGCTCGGCCCAGCGCATCGTTGACGCCGGCCTGGCCGCCAAAGGCTACCGCTATATCAATATCGATGACGGATGGGCCTTGCAGCGCCGTGTTTCCGACGGCCATATGGTCATACGGCCTGACCGCTTTCCGTCCTCGGTGACCGGCAACGCCAGCACCTTCCGTCCCTTTACGGACAAAATCCATGCAATGGGACTCAAGGCCGGCATCTATTCTGACCTTGGCCGCAACACCTGCTCCCAGGCATATTCCGGCAGCGAGACCGATCTGCCCAAGGGCAGCGTACTGGAACGCGAGGTCGGACTCTACGGCCATATCGATCAGGACATCGCGCTCTACTTCGCCGACTGGGGCTTCGATTTCATCAAGGTCGATGGCTGCGGTCTGCGTGCCTACGGTCCGGCAAGCCCGAAGGTGCGCTCGGGTCAGTACCGTGCATTGCCGCCGGTGCTGGACCTGGAATCGGTAAGCCGCTCCGACATTCCGGCGGTACAGGCCGAATTCGCGCAGATTAACGCGGCGCTCAAGCGCAACAAGCCCGACGGCGATTTTCTTCTCTCGCTGTGCATCTGGGGCGCGGCGGATGTGCGTGCCTGGGGCAAGAACGTCGGCAATATCTCCCGCACCAGCGACGACATCACGCCCTACTGGAACCGCATGCTGAGCAATTTCGACAGCGCGGCAAGGCGCGAACTGTATGGGCATCCGGGCAGCTGGAATGACCCGGACATGCTGTACATCGGCAAGGGCGACTTCGACGCCGATCACCTGGTCGAAGCCAGGTCGCATTTCTCGCTTTGGGCCATGCTGAATGCGCCGCTGATGATGGGCGCCGACCTCAGGACCATGCCGCAGGAGCTGATGGAGATCGTTGGCAACGCCGACGTCATTGCGGTCAACCAGGATGCCGCCGGCAATCAGGCCACGCTTGCTTATGACGCCGACGACCTGCAAATTATGGTCAAGCCGCTGGCGTCCGGCAAAAAGCCGTTGCCATCTTCAACCGCGGAATTACCCCGATCGAGGTCGACCTGACTGCCGAGCATCTCAAGTTCCGCAAGGACGCGCCCATCGCCTTGACCGATCTCTGGACCAAGGCCAACGCCGCTTTTACCAATGAGACCAAGCTGCGTGTGGCCCCGCGCGAAACCCGGATCTTCCGTGCTTCCGGCACGCGCGAGCTGTCGCAGGGGCTTTATCTGTCGGAACAGACTGGCAGTGTGAATCCCGCCGTGGATGGCGTGATCAGGCCGCAAGCCGATCCTACCATCTTCCGTTCCTCCGCCGCCTGGAGCGGAACCAAGGGGCCAGGCGAGCGGCCAATGTACGCCGGCTGGGGCGGCGCCCGCGCCGATAGCACGCCCTACGGCCAGACGTTACGAATTGCCGGAGTCACTTACGCTGCCGGTATCGGCATTCTGGCCAACTCCCGGCTGGAGGTGCGCAATCAGGGCTATCGCCGCCTCAACGCCAAGGTCGGTGTCGACGATTCCGCACACGACCGCACGCGCAGCGTGACCTTCATGGTCTATGGCGACGGCAAACTCCTGGCAAAGAGCAAACCTATGCGCTGGGGCCAGCCAGCGCACGCCTTGAACGCCGACGTGGCTGGTGTCAAGCTCATTGAACTGGTGGCGCGCAGCACCGGAGGAGAGAATGAGCACTTGCCGGTAAGCTGGGGCGACGCCGCGCTGTCGTCGCCAGTCCAGCCTGACTGATTGGCGCGGCCCTGTTACGCCACCAAACGTAACAGGGCCGAGCCGTGCGGCGCCAGGGATTGATGGATCACCCCATGCGCCGCCGGGCGGTCCTGTCGCGCCCACAGGTCACGTAGCGCCACCTTCTTATCGCCCAGGTTAAGGCGCGACAGGTCAAACTCAATCTTCGCCGGCAGATCGCCCGTGTTGAACAAGGCCAGGTAATAAACGCCGCTGGCGCCCTTCGCCTGCGCACTCCAGATGCGCGTATCAGGATCGGCCCGATGCGGCCGATTCGCATGGCTTCGCTGGTTCACCGCAATCACCTCCGGATTGGTCAGTAAGGCTAGCGTAGCGGCGTCCAGGCTGCGCAAGTCGCCTCCCATAATGAGCGGCGAACGGGCAATGCCCCATAAAGTCATCAAGGTCTGCTGCTCGTCCGGCGTGAACTTGGTATCGCGCGCGCCCATCGCCAGGCGGCCGAGCGGCAGCATGTCGGCATCAGGCCAGGAATTTGCGCCCATGACGGGATTCCAGTTCTCCAGGCGTTCGAACTGCTCCTTCAGCAGCTTCCACTCGTCCCAGAAATCGTCCGAGATGCGCCACATCTGCGCATAATGCGGCACATGGCTCGCCCATTTGAGATCGGTTTCGCCGGGTGAGATGCTGAGCGTAATCGCCCGCCCGGAAGCCTGGATGGCTTTGTGCGCGGCTTCGATTTCGCGCCAGTTCTTGTCGTACGGGCGCGCCAGGTCGTCCATCTTGACGAAGTCGACGCCCCACGACGCATACAGCTTGAAGATCGAGTTGTAATATTCCTGCGCGCCCGGTCTGGTCATGTCGATGCCGTACATGTCGCCGTTCCAGGTGCAGACCGAGCTGGTGTCGGCGATATCCTGCGCTCGCAGGCTGGTGCCCAGGATCGGCGTATTCAGGCGCACCGCCTGGCGCGGAATGCCGCGCATGACGTGGATACCGAATTTCATTCCCATGCGATGGATCTGGTCGGCCAGACCTTTGAAGCCCCTGCCCTGCGCGGCTGATGGGAACCGGTTCGGCGCCGGCAGCAGGCGGCCATACTCATCCATCGTCAATTCTGCATCCTTGCGGTATTCATAGCCGTTGGCATTCGGCTCATACCACTGGATGTCGACCGTGAAGACGTCGTAGCCCGATGGCAGCAGCTTCTGCGCCATGATGCGCGCATTTTCCAGCGCCTGGGCCTCGGTAATGGTGGTTGCGAACGAGTTCCAGCTGTTCCAGCCCATCGGCGGCGTGGGCGCCAATGGCGCGCGGCCGGTGGCGCGGGCCGCCGATGCGAGCGCTGCTCCCGGCAGTGCCGCGGCGGTGGCCGTGGCCATGGAGCTTGCGAGGAGATGGCGGCGAGGCAGATTAATCATGAGATCCAGGTTGGTTAAGGTGAATGTTGGTATCGAACTTCACTTCCGTGAATTTCCCTTCGTAGCGCACAGTCTTGCTGGCCTGCGCCTGACCGATTCCCTTGCCATTGCCGCGATCGACCAGCACCAGATTCAGCGTGCGGACCTTCGCCATCCCCGGGAAGCTGCCCTTGCGGGCGCCGATCGTCAGCGTCTTGCTCTTGTCATTCCACTTGAGCGTGGTGCGAGCGGCAGCGCCCTTTTCATACGCATAGGTTTCGTTATCGTCTTCGTACAAGGTAAAGCTGCCGTCGGCGCCCGGGTAGATGCGGATCTCATAGGGCGCGTCCGGTTGTTCGGTGGCGTACTGCAGCACCGGTCCCATTGGCAGGATGGCGCCGGCGCGCACATACAGCGGCACGATATCGAGCGGCACGTCGCGCACCACGCTCTGGCCCCCTTCATGACGCTGGTTAGTCCAGAAATCGTACCAGGCTGTGCCCTTCGGCAGATAGGTGCGCATGCTCGCGTCGGTTGATGGTTTGGTCTCGGCGAGCGCACGGATCGCGCTTGGGGTGCGCCAGGCGAGGCGCAGGCTGCGGTCCGAGGTGGCCTGGTAATACTCCAGCGTCAGTTTGACGCGCTGGCCCTTGCGCAGCACCTGGCGCGTGCTGGCCAGCCGCTTGCCGCCGTTCTCCCAGCGCTCAAGCACCACTGCGCCGTCGAGGAGCAGGCGGTAGCCGTCGTCCCCTTCCACGCCGATTTCATACTCGCCATCCTCCGGCGCCTCCAGCGTGCCGGTCCAGCGCGCGGAGAAGTCGTCCAGTTGACTCAAGCCCGCAGGAATGGTGGCCAATGGGGGCGCCGGCCAGGAATGGTCGATCACCTTGTCGATCACTTGGCCCTTCGGGATTTCAAAATTGCGCCCTTCGAAGTACTGCCCCGCCAGGCCGGGCTGGCCGTCCGGCGTGCGCAGGTAATCTACCGGGATGGTTGCCGGTGGCGGCGGCTGGATGCGGTACATCGGCCGCGTGACCGGGTGTACCAGCAATGAGGGGCCGAACATGAAGGCATCGTTGATGCCGTAAGTCGCCTGGTCCTCCGCAAAGTCCATCGGCAAGGCACGCATCAGCGTGTAATGGTCGCTGGTCACCCTGGCGCTGAGGCCATAGGTGTAGGGCAGAAGGCGGTAACGCAAGTGGGCCGCGTCGAGCAGGGATTTGTAGACTTCCGCATCGAGCGTCTTGAAAATGTAGGGCTCACGCTCGATGTCGGTACCGTGTACGCGCATGATCGGGTTGAAGGCGCCATACTGGAACCAGCGCGCGAACAATTCGCGGTAAGCCGGATCTTTCTCTCCCCCCGGGAAATCGCGGGCGACGAAAAAGCCGCCAGTATCCTGCGTCCAGTAAGGATTACCGGTGATGGTCACGTTGACGCCGCCGCTCACCTGCTTGCGCAAGGTATCCCAGCTTGCAAAGATGTCGCCCGACCAGGATGCCGCGGCGGTGCGCTGCGCACCTGCCCAGGCTGAACGGGTCAGTGTGAACACGCGCTTGTTGCTCGTGGCGCGCTGTCCATCGTAAGTGCCCTGGGTGGTCAGCAGCGTATAGGGATTCAAATAGCGGGAGAAGTCGCCCAGTGCATTCCTGCCCAGTAACTTGATGTCGGCTTCATTCCTGGCCGCGTCCCAGGCAGCGGAACCGACTTCCACTTCCGTGCCGTCCATCCACAGTGCATCCACGCCCTTGTCGAACAGGCCGGACTTCGCATGCTTGAAGTAGATCTGGCGTCCCTTGGCGCTGTAAGCGTCGTAGACACGCGCCTTCTGCGAGATCCAGTGCAAGGGTTCGAAACGCAGTCCGTACTGATCGAGTTCCTTGGCCAGCGCTGTGTCGTTGCCCACCGACGGCCAGATCGATACCATCAGCTTCAGGTTGAGCTTATGCAGGCTGTCGGTCATGCCGGCCGGATCCGGAAAACGCACCGGATCCCAGGTCATGCCGCTCCAGGTGCCGTCCTTGTCGCCGCCCCAGTACTGCCAATCCTGCACGATGTAGTCGAGCGGGAAGCGCTCCTTACGGAAGGTCTCGGCCACCTCCACAATGCGGCGCTGGGTGGGATAACGTTCCTTGCTCATGAAGAGGCCAAATGCCTGTTTCGGATACATCGGCGCAGCCCCGGTCAGGCGGCGATAGTCACCCACGACGTCATCCATCGAGCGGCCGCCCATGAAGTAATAGTCCACGCCGCCGGGCGCACTTTCAGCCCACAGGCGGGCGCCATCCGGTCCGTCGTGAAAGCGCATCTTCGAATAGGTATCCCATAGGATGCCATAGCGCTCGGACGACATCATCACGGGAATGATGATGCCCAGGTTGGTCTGCACCAGCAGCAAGTCCTGATTGCGCCGGTTGACCGTATCGCTATCGGTATAGCCAAAGCCAAAGATCGCCTCCTCCGGCTTCAGCGTGAAGCGATTCTCCACTTCGTAGGAAGGCGCGCCAGAAACTTCGATTGCCTTGATCCACTGCGGCTGCCCACCCTCGCGCGTGTACAGCTGGCCGCTACCGTCCATGAAGCTCAGTGCCCCCGTCTTGCGGTCGATCTCGATGCGCAGCCGGGCGCTCTTGATCGTCAGCGTGTTTCCTTTCTCAACGAGGTCGAAAGGGACCTTGACGGGTTTGCTCACCACAACCAGGCTGGGACTGGTCCAATGGCTCGTGCCCAGGTTGGCGTTCACGCGCACTGTCGCCGGACCATAGAAGATCACGTTCTTGACGACGTCTCCAATGCGAAATTGCACGCCATGCTGCAGGCGCACATAGCCGAAGCCATCGATGCCTGCGACCTGCGCCGCCTGCAGGTGGCCGTTTTCGTCCAGACCACTATAGAGCGTTGTTCCCCTGGCGCACGAGACGCTGGGGCTGCACGTCGCCGCGAGCACCAGCAAGCTGGCAATGAAGGACTTCGCGAAATGCTTCATGAATTCTGACTTTCGGGTTGTGGTCCGGCTTCCGAACCGCTGTTGGCTGAGCAAATTCTGCCCATTGTGCGAGCGGCAATACAGAAAAGGCAATTGCGAAAGTCAACAAGAAGACGAACAAATTTTCGCAGTGGTCATGCCGAGCAGAGATCGGAGGACTCAAGCTACGCTTCACGTATTGCGACAGAGTATGAAAGTATCTATAATCTGTCGAGTACATTATATATTAAAGACATGGAGACACAATGATCCGCCGTGCCCTTGCTTCCACCTTCGCCCTGTGCAGCCTATTTGGCAGTCCACTTGCGCCGGCCGCCGACAACGCCGGCGCGGCCGTCGAACTCACACAGCTGGCTGGCCCATTTAGCGCCGCCCCGGCTTCCTTGAGCAAGTACGAAACCCCAGCCTGGTTCCGTGACGCAAAGTTCGGCATCTGGTCGCACTGGGGACCGCAATCGGTGCCGCGTGCCGGCGACTGGTATGCCCGCAATATGTACATCTACGGCAGCGAGCAATACAAGCATCACCTGCAGCACTATGGCCACCCGTCCAAGTCCGGCTACAAGGACATCATCCCCTTGTGGAAAGCGGAGAAATTCGACCCCGATGCGTTGATGGCGCTTTACAAGAAGGCGGGAGCGCGCTACTTCGTCAGCATGGGCGTCCACCACGACAACTTCGATTTGTGGGATTCGCGACACCACGAGTGGAATGCCGTGAAAATGGGCCCGCACCGCGACATCGTCGGTGACTGGCAGAAGGCGGCGCGCAAGGCGGGCCTGCGCTTCGGCGTATCGGAACACCTGGGCGCCAGCTACGCATGGTGGGCGCCAAGCCATGGCTACGATCAGATCTGGCCCATGATGGGCGTGGATTATGACGGCGCCGACCCGAAATATGCCTCGCTGTACCACCCTGCCCATAACCAGCCCTACCGCAACACCAGTACCTGGTACACCACGGATACGCGCTTTCACCAGGAATGGTTCAACCGCATCAGCGACCTGGTCACCCACTATCAGCCGGACCTGCTCTATTCCGACGGTGGTCTTCCCTTCGGCACGGTAGGCCGCACGCTGGTGGCCAACTTCTACAACGCCAACATCGCCAAACACAGCGGAAAACTGGAGGCGGTCTACAACCATAAGGACATAGGCTCCGGTGAGTTCATCCGTGAAGCCGGCGTGCAGGACGTCGAACGCGGTGTCATGAACGGTATCCAGCCGCTGCCATGGCAGACCGACACTTCGATGGGCGACTGGTTCTACAGCGAGGGATACAAGTACAAGACCACGCAGGACGTGGTGTACATGCTGGCGGACATCGTCAGCAAGAACGGTAACCTGCTGCTCAACGTGGTGCAGTACCCGGATGGCAGCCTGCCACCCGAGTCGCGCCAGTTCCTCGACGAGATGGCTGCGTGGATGAAGGTCAACGGCGAAGCGATCTATGGCACGCGGCCATGGAAGATTTTCGGCGAGGGCCCGACCAATATGGAGGGCGGCGCTTTCAAGGAGAATGCCGACTACACTGCCAGCGATATCCGCTTCACCAGCAAGAACGGGGCACTGTACGCCATCACACTGGGCGAGCCGAAGGGACAAGTGCGCATCGCTTCGCTCGGCAAGCAGGCAAAAATCGACACGCGGCCGGTCAAGTCCGTATCCCTGGTGGGTGCGGCCGGAGCCTTGCGCTGGAAGCAGCAGGATGATGCGCTGGTGATCGAGGTGCCGGCCGACTTGCCTTCGCCAATCGCCTCCAGCTTCAAGATCGGTTTCTGACCGCCGGCACACAGCACGACCAGGAGACAGCTGCATGAACACAAAAATGATGACATTGGTGGCAGCGCTGCTGGCCGCCTTCAGCGGTGCTGCGAGCGCCGCAACTGGGGAGCCAGGTCACGGTGACGTCGCCGAACGGCCAGGCCGCCATACAAATCGCGCCGGACGGCGGCAGCTATGTCGTCACACGCGGCGCCGAAACAGTGATCGCCACATCACGCCTGGGCCTCGAGTTCGACGGCCAGCCGGACCTCGGCGAACTCGAACTGGAAAAAGTCACCACGTCGGCCACCGACCGCACGATTCCTCTCATCGCGACCAAGGCGTCCGTCGCGCGCGATCACTATCGCGCCGCGACGCTGGCGTTCCGCGAACGCGGGCAAAGCACGCGCCGCCTGCTCATCGACGTGCGCGCCTACGATGACGGCATCGCATTCCGCTACCGCATCGACGGCAGCGCGCCGATCCGCCTGCGCGGGGAAAAAACAAGCTTCGTGCCGGCTGGCGATCCCGATTGCCTGATCTCGGTCGCGGATGGCGCGCACGAAGTGCCGTTCGCCCGCCAGAAAATATCCCAGCTGCGCGACCAGCAGGGCTACGACCTGCCGGTCGTGTGCACCAGCCCCTCGGGCCGCAGCGCCTACGCAATTACCCAGTCCCACCTGGAAGGCTACACGGGCGCTTCGCTGCGCCGCGAAAGGGATGGCTTGCGCGTGCACCTGTCCGGCCTGCCTGGCCGCCCTGCGCCCGTGTACGAGTCACGCGGCGGGCTGCAGACGGCCTGGCGCGTCGTCATGCTTGGCGACCGGACCGGCGACCTGATCACGTCGAACCTGGTGGGCAACCTGAACCCGCCGCCTCAGGGCGATTTCAGCTGGATCAAACCCGGCAAGGCCGCCTGGGACTGGTGGTCGGGCCCACTCGTGGGCATGAAGCCGGACATGGCCGCCTACCGCCGCTTCATCGACTTTGCCGCCGCCTCCGGCTTTCCGTATTATCTGATCGACGCCGGCTGGGCGCTGGGCAGCGGCCCTTGCTGCGCGGCGCTGCCGACGACGGACATCACCCGCGCCGCCGAGGGCATCGACATGCCAGGCCTGGTACAGTACGCGGCCGCGAAGGGCGTGGGGCTGATCCTGTGGGCCCACTGGGAACACATGAAGGGCCGCATGGACGAGGTGCTCGACACCTATGCGCGCTGGGGCATCAAGGGCGTGAAGATCGACTTCATGAATCGCGACGATCAGGAAGTGGTCGATTTTTATCATCGCGTCGCCGCCGCCACCGCCAGGCGCCACCTGCTGCTGGACCTGCACGGCGCCTATGTGCCGGCAGGCCTGCAGCGAACCTATCCCAACTTCATCACCCAGGAAGGCGTGATGGGCGCCGAGTGGAACAAGATGCAAACGAATATATCGCCCCAGCACAATCTGATGCTGCCTTACACGCGCATGCTGGCCGGCCCGATGGACTACACCCCCGGTGGTTTCCGCAATGGCACGCCCGCGACCTTCAAGGTGCGCGATGTGCTGCCATTCACGCCGAACAGCCGCGGACAGGAACTGGCGAAGTATGTCGTGTACGACAGCCCCCTGCAAATGGTGTCCGATGATCCCGATGCCTACCTCAACGCCGAAGGCTTCGATTTCATCCGCCGCGTACCGACGGCCTGGGATGAGACGCGCTTCCTGTCCGGCGAACCGGGCCGGGACATCGTGCTCGCGCGCCGTCTCGGCAAGACCTGGTACGTCGGCGCGATGTCGGCCGAAGATACCGCGACGACGAAACAGGTGCCCTTGACCTTCCTGCCGGCTGGGCGTTACCACGCCACGATCTGGGAAGACGGCGCCACCCCGAACAACGTCAAGCGCCGCGAAGTAGACGTCACGGCACGCGGCGACCTGGCCTTGCAACTGGCGGCAGCGGGCGGCGCAGCAGTGATCCTGGAACGAAAACCATAAGGGACGATTCATGAAAGTTGCAAAATGCATTCTCGGGGTGGCGATCATGGCTGCTTTGTCAGGGTGCGCGAACGTCACGACCAGTAGGGCGACGTTTAGATGGGCATCGAGCGCGCCGCTTATTTCGCCTCAAGCGGATCCGAGTCGGACCATTTATGCCGTGAAAGATCCATCGATTGTCCACGTGAACGGTAGATATCACGTCTTTATGACGACCGCTGGATCCGATGGCTGGGGACTTGCGTACACTAGCTTTGACAAGTGGCCGGATGCGTCGTCGGCGAAAATAGTCCCACTTGCGAAATCCCCGATGGGGCCGGGTTATCGCGCCGCCCCCGCAAGTCTTCTACTTTGCACCGCAGAAGACGTGGTATCTCGTTTACCAAGGGGGCGATCCGCTCTATTCAACGTCGAGCGATATCAGTGATCCGGAATCCTGGAGCGCGCCTAAACCCTTCTTCCCCGCCATGCCGGACATCGTCAGGCAACCGCAGGGGAATGGCTGGCTTGATTTCTGGGTGATCTGCGACGATAAAAAATGCTATCTGTTCAATACCGACGACCATGGACGTCTGCTACGGTCCGAAACCGATATCAGCCGGTTCCCGAATGGATTCCACAATACTGTCGAGGTCATGGCCGAAAAAACCGAGGACCTGTTCGAGGCGAGCAATACCTACAGGATTGCCAATACCCATACGTACATTACCCTGGTGGAGGCAATGTCACCACAAGGGCGCTACTTCCGCATCTGGAAAAGCGATAGCCTGGACGGAAAATGGGAGCCGTTCGCTTCTGCGCCAATGAACACTTTCGCCAGCCGCGACAACGTCGATCAGCTGTGGTCCGAGGGTGTCTCACACGGTGAAATGATTCGGACGAACGCCGATCAAACAATGACCATCGATCCCTGTCAGCCGCTCGAATACCTCTTCCAGGGCAATGACCCTGCAGTGCATGTTGACGATTACATCAAAATCCCCTATCGCCTGGGGGTTCTCACGGCGAAGGGCGAGAATCCGGTGAGCGCCCTCTGCCCATCTGCATTGCGGCGATAGCCGACTCCGTCGCGCACAGCCAGACTGGTGTGCGCGACGGTGACTTTCCGCGAACTTAATTGGTGTATAGCAGGCCGCGTCCAGTGCCGGAGAAGTAAATCCTTCCGTAGATATTTTGGTCTGCCGCCATCACGCCGATGCCGCCGTACTGATGGGCATCGTCGTTGAACCGCGTCCAGCTGGCGCCGCCGTCGTCGGATCGGTACACGCCCCACTGCCCGTTGACCACGCCCACCACATAGATCGCGGCCGAGTACGTGGCGCCAGGAGCCGCCTTGCCCAGTGCAACCAAAGTGGCGCCCTGCACTTCCGGTATGAACGCTGAGTTGCCCCACACCGAGGTGAAGTTGCTGAGCCTGCTCCAGTTGGCACCCGAATCCGTCGAGTGGAAGATGGCGTTGCCGTCAGCCAGCCAGAGGTCGCCTTCCGCGTTCGGGTTCACCGCCAGCGACACATTGCCGAAGCCGGTCACCATCGGACTCAACCCTTTCAGCGCGGTGCTTTCGGTAAACGTGTGGCCACCATCCGTCGAGTACCAGAAGTGTGCCGTGTCCGACCACTGATTCCACCATGCGCCGCCCGAGTTGTAGGCATAGACCTTGTTCGGATTCTGGCGGTCCGCTGCGAGGCGGTAGCTGCGGTTGATGCCGACCCCGGAGAGCGCGGGCAGATTCGTCGGAGTCCAGCTTGCGCCGTTGTCGGTGGTGTAGGAAGGCACCGAATTGGCCGGTGCCCAGACCGCCTTGTTGCGCGCGGTGACCACGATGTTCGATTCGCCGCTGGTGTTTTGTGCGCCTTGCGGCAAGCTGGCGAACATCGCCCAGGTCTTGCCGCCATCGCCCGACCAGTAGCCGGCGGCGGTGTTGGTCGAGTTGGCGACACCGATACCGGCTATATAGAGGGGATCGGACCAGGCCATATCGGCGGAGTTGCCGTTACTCCAGCCCAGGCCGGGATTCAGGGTTGGCGTGGACATGAGATCCGTATCCACCCACGTGCCGACATCGCCCGAGCTGTTGATGAAGATATAAGGCGCTCCAGCAGGCGGCGTGGCGACGGCGATGGCGGCAGTTTCTTCGATGCCGGTGATCGCTCCTTTCCAGGTCGGCTTGGCCGCAGAGGCGTTCCAGGTTTCGATGATGCCGCCGCCGTGAACATGCAAGATGTGGTCGGGGGTTGGACGGATCGATCTCGACGTCGTCCACCCAGCCTGAGGCGGTTTCGCCCGGCGTCATCGCTTCGATTTCGCGCCAGGTCTGGCCGCCGTCATCGGACAGTTGGACGATCTGCTGGCCGTTCCAGTTGCCCCATGAGTTGGTCACGCCCAGCGCAATTCGGGTAGTCGCGCCGCTGCCGGAGACGGACACGCCCCCCATGCCGAAGTTTGTCCAAGCCGATGAATCTTCACGCTTGAGAAGAGTCCAGTTCGCGCCGTCGAACTTGTAGAGACGGGCCGGGCCGCCGGCTCCCGGACCGGCACCCTGCGTGAACACGACATAGAACATGCCGTCATCAGCGCGCACCATGTGCGGGATATGGTAGCCGGATACCGGGGTCGCGATCGGAGTCCATGTGGCGCCCCCGTCCGTGGACCTGTACATGTTGGAACTGAGGCCGGCCACGTTGGCGTAGTCCGGAGCGATGGCGGCGTAGATGGTGTGGGTTGCCATGCCAGGATCCTGGGGATGTTTCTTCGCCTTGTGCGGCCCCCTGATGTCGGTGTCGAATACAACCAGTTCGATTCCCATTGCGCTGCCGCCAACGGCATTGACCTGGTCCTGGTTCATGGTGGCGGACGACAGCGACGTGACCTGCGCCCAGGTCTGGCCCGAGTCTGCACTCTTCCACAGGCCAGCCGTGCGCGAGCCGTAAAACAGTGTGGACGGCAGGTTCGGGTCGACCATCAGGCGTTCGCCCATGGCCCGGCCCGCATTGTTGCCGCCGATCGGGAAAGGCAGATCGACGTGCGTCCACTGGGTGCCGCGGTCCTTCGAGATATACAGGCGGCCGTTGCCTTCAAAAGTGTACATGCCGGTTGCCATGTAGACCAGCTGATCGTCGGTCGGATCGACGGCGATGCTTTCGATGCCGTGGAATCTGCCCTCGGCCGCCCCGAAACCCAGGCCGTCGGTGATCGGCGTCCAGGACGAGGTCTGCTGGTTCCAGCGGTAGGCGCCGCCAATGTCGGTGCGGGCATACAGGACGTGCGGCGAAGTCGGATGGAAGATGAGGCCTGTGACATACCCGCCACCGCCAAACTTCACGCTGTTCCAGGTGGTGGCGGCGGTGGCCGACACGCGGCTCGCGGCGAGCAGGCGCGGGGCCTGGCTGCTGCTCGATGCGCCGCTATCCTGGCCGTCGCCGCCGCAGGCAGACAGAAGCGCGGTCAGCAGCGCCGGGATGACGAAATGGACGTTGTACTTCCTGTTCAAGATGGTCTCCTCCAAGTAGGGGTGTTATTTTGGATTTGCCGGTTTTACCAACAGCTCATCGCGCCAAACCGGCTGCTGCGCACGACGATAATGTTGCGTGTGGTGGCGCTGAACGACTGGGCCCGGGCCCATGCCAACCCTGCCTTCGGGCGCGCGATTGCTGCAAACATATACGCTCTGCCCGCCAGCTCTCTAACACTTGCTGCGAAATTTCCATCAGCGTGCAGAAATTGCTAGCCAGGCCTGCAGATTTTTGTAGTCGCCGGGAACGGTGTGGCAAAGAACGCCGAAAGGTCGCTCCGCCATGCTGCCGATCTTGGCCGCAATGGCCTCAATGGCTTTTCACAGATTTCGACTCGCCAGAGCTTCATCTATGCAGCTCTGCTCTTCGAGGATTTGCCTGACGCATCGTTCGTTAGCGCGAGAAAAAAAATGGCTCCAAACGGAGCCGGGCCAGAGGGAGGAGCTGGGAGGGACTTGCCAACAAAGGGCTGCAGACTTCTTACTTATCCGTAGGTTTTCCGCTATCAATGATGTTACGATGGACTGTCGAAAAGGGACATGAGAGTTGACCCGGACCGCTGTTGTGCGCGATCGGCAATGAATTTACGTACTACTTCGGGGCGAGTCATGAGGAAATGCATGCGATGTACCGCTCTACTGCCATTTTCGAGTTGTGAACCAGCTATCGATTCGTTTGGCTGTTACTTCATTTGCCCGCGTTGCCGTTACAGAAATACCCTTAGGAACGTTGGAAAGCAAAGCGGCCCAATGCAGTTCATTCAGATTGACAACATCAAAGATCTGCATCGCTGAGCCGCGATCTGCCGATGCTTAAACGACCTTGATGTTGGTAGCTTTTCTCCCCTTTAGGTCCAACACCTTTCTCAAACGAGACGCGTTGATTCTCCTTCAGGCTCTTGAATCCTTCGGTCTGGATGTCCTGGAAATGCGCAAACAGGTCGGCTCCTCCGCCATCCGGCGTAATAAATCCGAAGCCTTTTGCGTCGTTGAACCATTTTACTGTGCCAGTTTGTACCGCCATGATATTTCTCCTTCCGTCGTGAGGGACGTTTGATTTAGAACGCATCGCAGATCAAGCGACGCTAACTGAAGGATTCAATCTGAAATAGCTCGGGAGGGAGCAACAGGAAGGGGCCAACAACGCTTCGACTTGACGACTTGCCAGTTCAGTGTAGCCCCAAAGCAGCGCCTTCCCCAGCTTTTTTTCCACGCCGCGGCCATGGCTGAAGGGCCCGCCGTGCAACGCGGCAAGAGCAGGACCTGTTCGGCGCAAAACCATGCTTGAGGCGCAAACGTGGTACCGTCA
This sequence comes from Pseudoduganella sp. UC29_106, assembly GCF_044055365.1. Taxonomy (NCBI): domain Bacteria; kingdom Pseudomonadati; phylum Pseudomonadota; class Betaproteobacteria; order Burkholderiales; family Oxalobacteraceae; genus Pseudoduganella; species Pseudoduganella sp. UC29_106. Next base: position 3,592,246 of record NZ_CP171977.1, read on the forward strand.
CATGCAGGCGTCCTTGCCATTGACTGGAGATTTCATGGAAACATTGAGCGCCTTCGTGTCGCACGGTCTTGTCGAGGCAACTTTCTGGCAGCTGGCCGCCTATACTTTACTGACCACTCACGTCACCATTGTTGCCGTCACCATCTATCTCCATCGTGCACAAGCCCATCGGGCGTTAACGCTGCATCCGATAGCGAGCCACTTCTTCCGTTTCTGGCTCTGGCTCACTACCGGCATGGTCACGCGCGAATGGGTCGCCATACACCGTATGCATCATGCTGGCTGCGAAACCGCGCGGGATCCACACAGTCCTGTCGTTTTGGGCGTACGGACTGTCCTCTGGCGAGGTACCGAGCTTTACCGCCTTGCCGCGCGAGACGAGCCCGCAATCGCTCGCTATGGACGCGGAACGCCGGAAGACTGGATCGAGCGGCGCCTATACAGCAAATACAGCTGGCAAGGCGTAGCCGTGTTGCTCATCATGGACGTCCTGATGTTCGGCGCGGCCGGTGCCACAGTATGGGCGATACAGATGCTGTGGATTCCTTTCCTGGCCGCTGGCGTGGTCAACGGCATCGGCCATTTCTGGGGATATCGCAACTTCGACTGCGTCGGCGCCGCAACGAATATCGGTCCTATCGGAATCCTGATTGGTGGGGAGGAACTGCATAACAACCACCACACTTTCGCCACCGCCGCCAAGCTGTCTGTGAAATGGTACGAGTTCGATGTCGGCTGGCTCTATATCAGGCTGCTGCAAATGCTCGGCCTCGCCCGCGTACACCGTCTGCCGCGCTTTCCGCGGCGACGCCGCACCCCGGCCCTGGATCTGACGACACTGCAAGCGGTCCTGGCTAACCGCCCCGTAATCATGGCCCGGCTATCGTCAACCCTTGGCCAGGTATGGCGTGCCGAACTACGCCGCATGATGACGAACGACGCAGCCGGGCGCAGCACCGCTATGCGGCTGCTGCGGCGCGACCCGTCTCTGCTCAGCCCTGCCCAGCATGATTCGCTGCTGGCGATCGTCCAGCGCAGCACTACGCTGAGGGAATTGCAGCAGCTTCGCCAAGATCTGACTCAGTTGTGGCGACGCGATCACGACACACCCGAGCAATTGCTAGGCCGGCTAACGGCATGGTGCAGACATGCCGACACATCCTCCTGCGCCGGAATGAGGCGATTCTCCGCTTCACTGCGTCTCTACAGCTGACATGAGGGAGATCCATGCAGGCCGCATGTGGCCGACGCCATAGGGGCGCCAAAAACTGCCCGATCAGCACGATGCGGACTATTCGCACACGCGCGGGCAATGCTGTCATACTGAGTCGGGTACCATGCCACTTTTCCAGGGGAAACTGTGATGAATCCACCCAGCAGCTCTACCGGCCTCGTTCGTTCTTTTCCGCAGCCGCGCCTGAATCGCAGCCTTTCCGCTATCATCGACCAGGCATTATTGCATGCCGTTCGGCGTCCTAGCGAGGCAACAGCGCTGCTGCAGCGCGCGGGCGTCGATGCGGCAACTATCGTACGCCTACTGTCGGGAATGGAACGCCGCCGCCCCATAGCGCGCGCCTGAAGCTGCTCCTTAACGCGGGTAAAGGGCGAAGAAATGCGAACAAATATCAGTGTTCAGAAGCGCAAATTCAGCGATCTCCCCACAGCCAGCGTATTCATCGGACAGTTCGGGCAAGAGATGTGCTACGCCTTCCTGTTCTCGCATCAGAATGGCGAGCCCGGTGTACTGGTGCTGGAGGGCAGCGAGGCCGGGAAGGTCATGCTTCCGGTGAGCGACAGTGTCCTGGCATTCATTGAGCAGCCAGTGGTCATCCTCTCCAGTGCATCGGAACACTGGTCGCCATCAAGGCCAGCTTCCGGCAACGTTCAGTTATGCCTCACTGACAAAGACCTCTACTTCTCGGTAAATCTCGGCGCTCAAAAAGCGGTAATCAGCGTTGACACTGGGGAGGTGGTTGACGCGCCCTATCGTTCCCCTGTACGCGTCCAAATGGGCGCTGCAAATCCCAGGAGAGAAAGAGCCCTACTATATGCGAGTGCAGAGTCAGGACCGGTAGAGTTACACATCACAGAATTCTTCCGGCCACCATCCTTCACAGCGCAGAGGCTACAGGTTCGGATGTCCCGCCGCAAAGGCAAGGGCGTCGCGCAATTGCTCGTACCGATAGCCCGCATACAGATAGTGGCCTCCGGCGTACGCGATGCCGTGCAGTCTCATCGTATTTTCCTCTTCTTCGCTTGGGTGATATCTGGCGCGCCAGTCAGCCTGAAACGATTCATCCGGCATGAAGCCTGCCTTGGCATGCTCGGCCGCGGCATAACGCAACGCATCCTCAAAAATATCGTAGCGATGCTGCCGGAATGCATATCGCTTCCCGTCGAAGGTAATCTCGAAGCGTGCGGCCAGACTCTCGTCCGACTCCCGGTGCACGTCCGTGTCGCTCAAGCTTTCCATGCCGCGCGCCACTGCCTTCGCGGTGGAGGTGTCAATGCGTCTTTGCCGTTCGATCATTCCATCTCCCCTGGCGGATGCTAAGTTCGTTGATGCTTCATGGCTTCGAACTCGCCGGCCGCAATGCGCTCTTCGAGCGTCGTAATTGGATCGCCGCCATCGTCGACCATGCCTGCCGCGCGCTCCGCGTCAGCCAGAGCGTACGGCGCTACGGATCCTTCCGTCGCTCCGTCTGGCATCGGAGGGTCCAGCATGTCCTGCAGCATCCCGCGCAATTCCGCCGCATCAGGTGATAGGCCGCGCCTGAGCCGCTGGCGAATATAGTGCTGAAGTTCTGATTCCTGCTCGGCGCTCAGCGGCAACCCAAGGAAAGAAATTTCCGGTTCGAGGTCCTCCATGGCGCTTCTCCTGATTACCACTTACATCGACTGTACGCTAATTCCGGCACATGTGTTGGCCTTCTGGCCCTGGCTCTGCAAGCCCTGATGGCCTCGCCGTGCGCCGCGGAACCCAGGCACGGCGGCGGCCACTAGGAAATGCGTGGCCGCAACATCGGCATCAGCCGAGTGAAGCCTTCCGAACTCTTCATCGCCAATGCAACGATGATTTCAAGAAGGCCCGCGATGCAAAGAAAGGTCCAGTGCGTCAGGCCAGGGCCGCAGACGGCGCGGTGCGGAAAGCAATGCCCAGGCGATTGAGGGCATTCATCAGTACGATGCCATAAGACAGACCGGCTATTTCCTTGCTGCCGAATTCTGCGTTCACGGCTGCGTAGTCCTCATCCGGTACACGTGTTTTCGCCCCAACCAGTCCCGCCACCTTGCCGGTGAACTGCAGCGCATGGCGGTATGCCTGCTCGTCGCTTCACGGGACAGAGCATGCCGACGCTGACAGGTTCGCATCGCGCCAGCTACACAGCCCTTATCGGACCCGCAATCATAGGGGCGGCGAGCTGGCGCAGCCGGTCCCCGCCGCATCACCGGCGTGCGCGGCCACGGATGGACTCCGGGCCGTTATCACAGCGTATCGTTCGTGCTTCCCTCGCCATTCAATAAGCTGGTGCCGCGCACGCACAACGCGTGCGGATTGGCAGCGAGAAGCCCTCGTCGAATGCCAGCCCTTTCCTGTTGTAGTCGTCGATAAACTGATGCTGCGCCATCGGCAAGCTGAAGCGAACCAACCAGTCGGCCACGACATCATTCTCGCATTGAGCTTGACTTGATAACGGTAGCAAGTCTCACTAATGCCGAAGACCAAACAAGCGCTCTTGACTGTCATTCGGCCGGCTTCCACTTGGTGTCGCACCATCTAACCTCGGCGAGATGGATTGACCACTAATGGGATAGAGAGGTGCAATCGTAGGAGTAAGTTTGATTTTTGGCGGGCAGCCATAAGAGCAGGAGTGATGAGCCTCCTATCAGGTGGATCTACTCGTCTTCGTCGGCCTCGCCTTGCTTCGCGCTTCTGGCTGAACATTCGTCTCGTACGCGCATCAGCCAATAGACCAGGCCCAGCGTCAGCAATGCGAACGCCAGCGCAGCGATCTTGGCCGGGCTGGTTTCGACATCCAAAATGACGAACTTGCGCGACAGTGCGATCACCGCGATCAGGATGACTGTCTTTACCTGGATGATGCTGTCGCGACGAAGCGCGACTTTGATGATTGAATGTTTGAATTCGAGCGCGATTAGCAAGGTCATGATCATCCAGAATACGACCTGGAAGGTTTCGTGTTGCAGTGGGTTGAGCGACTCGGTGATCAACAACACCACTACCAGCCGGATCAGCTGGGCCAGCGCCACGATGATGATCACGGCGATCAGCGCACCGAGCACCTGTGCAACGACTTGCTCGAACCGCTCGTACAGGGTCATTACCGCCCACTGCCGCCGGCCCCGCTTACGCAGCGCCAACCGGGTCTGTTCCGGGTCCTCCTGTTGAACCCTGTCACCGATGGTCTTCTCTTCCATGGATCCGTCCTTGTGACGCAATTCAGTTCAGGGCGCCGTCGTTGACCGCGCCCGTAATACAGGGCACGGGTAATCAAGGGAGAGGCTCCAGCGGCGAAGAAAACCTGCGCTCCGCGCAATTGCACGAGGGAAGGCATACACTATCGGACGGCGCTGCATACTTCCATTCCGTGCGTTCTGCATGCGCGTCAAAGCAAATATCATACGAAACGCGGTGATGCCTTGGGCAAGATGCAAATTCATCTGAGGCATCTGCCGGCATTCCTGTCAGACGAGCAGTCCAACGCCGCGCGTCCTGATCGCAACCCAAGTGCAGCGCTTCCAACTGGTGAGGGCCGGCGTCTACCCGGTGCGCGATCGCGACACGCACTGCGTCATCGCATTTGTCGGCTAGCCCAGCTTTCCTGCGTCCTTCAGCCAGGCTCACCACGTGCTTGTCTGGCGCAAATTCGAGGTGATTTGAGGCTCTTGACACTATACTCTGACGATCAGTAATGACCTAACCATTTCGGCACATGCAGCGATCCTGCCCGCGGATAGTCTTCTCCGTTGAAGTGCCCCCTTTCCTTAACTCGCCTTCACGCGCTGCTGCGCGTGGTGCATGTACCCTCTCGCTAGCACTTGCATACGCAAGTCATGCCCTGCGCTTTCGGGGCGGGGCAGGTGGACTGTGCTTCATCGCTGGCTCTGTTGGCCTTTAGCCGATATCGATCGTACGGCTCGCGGATCGCGACGGCTCCAGTTTCGGCACGGTCAAAGTGAGCACGCCGTTGTCAAATTTCGCCAGAGCGCGATCGGGGTCAGCGTTTTCCGGCATCGGGATCGTGCGCACGAATCTTCCATAGGCGCGCTCAAGCCGGTAGCAGCCGGCTTCCTCACTCCGCGCGTCCTGCTTTTTCTCGCCGCGCAGCACGAGCGCCCCATCTTCAACAGTCACGTTCAGATCGTCCCGCTCCATTCCGGGAAGCTCGACGGTTACGCGCAGCATTTGCCCTTCATCGACCACGTCGATGCGCGGCTGGAAGCGCGATGAACTGAAGTCGCCAAACCATCGTTCGAGAGTACCTCGTCCGGCGAATGGATCGTGAAGGAGCTCTTCAACTGCACGCCAGGGTTCGCGCGAGAAGAATCTGGGAATCTCAGACCATGAGGCGCGCCACTGCTCGCTCGCCAACGGGCCTTCCGGGCGATCCGCGTCGGCGTTGCGTCCCGCGCCACGAAGGAATTTGAAGGGATTCCACTTTTTCAGGTCGGTGTTCATCATATCCTCCTCTACAGTCTGGCCAGTCGGGAGGTGGCGGCCTGATGACCGCCACCGGTTTCCTCACTATCATTGGTCACCGTTTGCTGACATCAGCCCGCACGCACTTCGATCCGGCGCGGCCGGGCTTCATCCCGGCGCGGTATCGTCAGTTTCAGCACGCCGTCCTTCAGGTTTGCGTCAATCTTCGATGCGTCGAAGTCCGGCCCCAGCGAAAAAGCCCGGGCAAAGTGAGGCTGGCGAATCTCCGCGTGCTGCAGACGCAGCCCCGTTCGCGTGGGCACTACCGCCTCGGCCTCGATATACAAGTTGCCATCGTGCACCTTCACATCGAGCCGGTCCTTCGTCACACCGGGCAGATCCACCCACAAGGTGATGCTCTGACTATCCTCAACGATGTCTACGGGTGGCGTTAGCTTGACCTCGTGTTGCAACTGGTCGTCTTCGCGGCGGGCCACCGATGCCTGGTCTTTCCTGGCAAGTTCTGTCGTGTCATTCATGATGTCCTCCTCAATTTCGCGACGGATTTCATTGAATGGCGATGGCTCGCGGCTTGGATGACTCCCGCTTGCCGATACTTACGGTCAGGCAGCCGTTGGTGTACTTTGCCGTGACCTTGTCGGGGTCCGCGTGCTGAGGTAGTTCAATAACACGCCGGAAAGCCCCGACGAACCGCTCCTGTGCATAGGTACGCGTGTCATCCCCTGCCGCTTTCGGCTGTGCGGCCTTGCGCTCGCCGCTTATGCTCAGCAGCCCCTTGTCAATCGACACATCGAGTTCTTTCGGATTGACACCGGGCGCGAACGCGACGATCTCTATCGAATCGTCGGTCGAGCCGATGTTAACTTGAGGAAAAGCGCCGAAGCGGCCGGAACGAATGCTGGACGGGAATCCGCCGAAAAGGCTCGTCACCTGCCGTTGGAGACGGTCGAGCTCGCCGAAAAGGTCGGTGCCAAAGTAGAGATCACTCATGGTCAGTTCCTCCTACAAACCAGCAGGAAGACGAACCGGCATACGCATTCCAGTCCGTCTGCCGTGCTGTGGGCAAACAAATCGAAATACGCAGCGCGCCTGACTGCTGGCGCGACTGCCCGAGCGAAATCAATATACGACCTTGAGCGGAAATTTCAAGGGGCACGTCCTTCAAAACTTCATATTGCCCTGCCTGACCTTGTTCAATGGTGGGCGCGCATTGCACATCTTAGTGACACATGCGTCACTATGGCCTAACACCGCGGCGCCTGCGTGGTTTTTCCGACAGATCCTTGTCCAGAAGGCAGTCGATAAAGGCGCGCAGTGTCACTGGCAAGTGTCGCCGGCTTGGGTAGTACAAGTACAGCCCCGGTTGTGTGATCGTCCATTTCTCAAGCACCGAGACGAGCTCGCCGCCGGCTAGATGGGCATCGACGCGCTCGCGATCGAAAGCGCAGAGAATGCCCATTCCCTGCAGCGCGGCGGCCACACCGATGTCTGAATTGTTCGTGACGATGGGCCCATCCACCGCCACCTCCAGGCTCTTGCCCGCCTTCTGGAATTCCCACCGGTAGGCGCTGCCCTCGCTCTGGAGCCGCCAGTTGATGCAGGCGTGGTTGTGCAGATCGGCTGGCGAGCCAGGCGTACCGCGCCGCCGCAGGTAATCCGGCGACGCAACGGCGACCATTTTCACGTCCGGCGTCAGGCGCACGGCCACCATGTCCTTCTCCAGCCGCCTGCCCACGCGGATGCCGGCATCAAAGCGGCCGACGACGATGTCGCCGAGCGCGTCGTCCACCACAATGTCCAGCACCACTTCCGGGTGGGCGCGATGGAAGCGGCCCAGGCGTGGCGCGATGATCTGCCGGGCGGCCATGCCCAACGTGTTGATGCGCAGTACCCCGCCCGTCTGGCCCGCCGAAGCCTTGGCCTGGCCGACCGCCTCCGCCATCTCCCGGATCAGGGGCGCAATGCGCCCGTATAGCTGCTCCCCGGTGGTGGTGGGCGACACGCTGCGCGTGGTCCGGTTCAGGAGCCGCGTGCCGAGGCGCGATTCCAGCAGCCGGATGGTTTGGCTCAGGGCGGACGGCGAGAGACCGAGATACTCTGCTGCGCGCGCAAAACTTACCCGCTCGACCACGGCAGCAAACGCCTTCAGCTCTGCAAATTCGGACCCGCGCATTATGCACTCCTTTCTAAACAAGCCATACCAATTCTAGCGCATTCTCTAATTTCAGCCCGGCGCGCATCATAAGGCTTCCAACAACCACACGGAGTCATTGAGGTGAACACCCTTCCTCTTCCCGAACCGATTGTCACGTACTTCGGAGCCGAGCACAATCCGGAAGCCTTGACGCATTGCTTCACGCCGCAAGCCGTTGTGAAGGACGACGGCCACACCCACACCGGCATCGCCAACATCAAGGCGTGGATGGCTGCAGCATCGCTCAAGTACAACGCCACCACCGTGCCGTTCGCCATTGAACGTGATGACGCCTGCCACGTCGTGCGCGCCAAGGTATCCGGCAACTTCACCGGAAGCCCAGTCAACCTGACCTACCGCTTCCGCCTCGAGCGCGGCCTGATCGCATCGCTGGAGATTTCCGTATGAGCTTTGATCTTCAACTGAAAGGACAGCGTGCCGTGGTTACCGGCGGCACCAAGGGCCTGGGCGCTGCGCTCGTCAAGAGCCTGCAGGCAGTCGGCGTGCAAGTCATGACGACTGCCCGCTCCGCCCCCAGACAGCCGCTGGAAGGTGTGACCTACGTCCAGGCCGATTTGGCCACAGCGGAAGGCGTGGCCAAGCTGGCGCAAGCGGTCAAGGAGCGCTGGGGCGGCGCCGACATCCTGATCAATAGCGTCGGCGGCTCAAACGCGCCGGGAGGCGGATTCGCCGCCCTGGATGATGAGATGTGGCTCAGTGAGCTGAACCTGAACCTCATGTCCGCTGTGCGCCTTGACCGTGCGCTGCTGCCCGCAATGCTGGCGCGGGGTGCGGGCGTCGTACTGCACGTGACCTCGATCCAGCGCGTACTTCCGCTGCCGGAATCGACTACGGCCTACGCGGCGGCCAAGGCTGCGCTTTCGACCTACAGCAAGTCGCTGTCGAAGGAAGTCACACCGAAGGGCGTGCGTGTTCTGCGCGTCTCGCCGGGATGGATCGAGACCGAGGCTTCGGTGGCATTCGTCGAACGTACCGCGAGCCAGGCAGGCACCGACTACGAGGGCGGCAAGAAGATGATCATGGACTGGCTGGGCGGAATCCCGGTCGGCCGCCCTGCCAAGCCGGAGGAAGTCGCCGACCTGATCACCTTCCTCGTGTCGCCGCGCGCCTCGTCGGTGGCAGGCTCGGAGCATGTGATCGACGGCGGGACTGTTCCAACCGTATAAGCCGCACCAGCCGTTAGCCGCCTATAGCAGCCGGGCGATGCGAATCGCCCGGCTGCTTTACCAATCAAATTGCGTACTGCGCCTTGATGATCTCCGCCGCACGCTGGCCTCGCCGTCAGCGTCCGGCGCCAGGTCCGTCGCAAGGCAGCTTGTCCAAATCGTCCAGCGTCCAGTTGTCGCGCCATCGCACGACCGGTTTGTCGCCCTCCCATTCGATGGGCAACCATATGTAGCGGCCATCGATGGCGTCCTTCGGGCGCCATACGTCGAACATCAGGATATGCCGCGTGCAGCCGTGGCGGCGCAGCGTCAGCGCATAGGTCGATTGGCCGCCGAACGTGGTCCGCTGCTGTTCCGGGGTCCCGCGCACGGGATTGCCCAGCGGCGTCCACGGCCCCAAGGGATGCGGCGCGAAGTACGACTTGGCCGCGTTCGGCTTCCAGCCGGACAAGCCTGACGTCACGAGATAGTAGTTGCCGCCATGCCTGAACATGGCGGGAGCCTCGTCGTCGCCGTTTGGCAGCACGCGCGCGTATTGCCCGCTGCTGCCAAGGTAATCGCCGCTCAGGCGCGACACGTGCATCGTATGATTTTCCTCGGACGCGTAAATATCGTACGCCGTGCCGTCTTCATCCACGAACAGCGTCATGTCACGCGCCATCTGGCCGCTGGCTTGGTCGCGCGCAAGGAAGGACGTGGCGGGATCCTTGTCTTCCGGCCTGACATCGACCGGCCAGGCGCCGGCGTCCGGACGGAACGAGCCCTGATAGACGTACGGGCCCGCCACCTTGTCGGCCACCGCCACGCCCGCGCGCGCCGCATCGTAGCGCTTGCCCTTGAGCTCGAGGTGAAACCACATCACAAACTTACCCGTGTTCGGATTGCGGATCACTTTTCGGCCGTTCGATGATCGATCCCTTCTCGATGTCGCTGCCCGCAACGTCGCTGACGGCGAGCGCGATGCCTTCGTCATGCCAATCGGTGAGGTTGCGCGAACTGTAGACGTACACCCCGACCTGGGCCTTGTTGCCGGCCTCGCCCGCGACCTTGTACTCGCCGAACCAGTAATACATGCCTTGGTGCTCGAGGATGCCGCCACCGTGCGCATTGATGTGCACGCCCTTGTTGTCGAGCCACAGTGCGCCGGGACGGAACGTGTCGCCCGCCCGCGCCTGGAATGCGCAAGCCACCAGGCCTGCCGCCAGCACTACCTTCGCCCTGATCTTCATATCGCCTCCTTCACTCCCCTCAAAAAGGCCGGCACGGCCGGCCGCGGATGCGGACTGCCGTGCCGGGGCTTGCCGTGATCAGAACTTGTAGCGCAGGCCGGCGCTGAACACGCGGCCGTTGAGGAAGTGCTGGTACTCCCGGTCCGTTTCGAGCGTTTGCACTTCGCCGGCGTAGCGGTTCGGCGCCCGGTTCGTGAGGTTCTGCGCACTGACGGCCAGGGTCAGGTGATCGTCGATCGCGTAGCTGAGCGATGCGTCGAGCAGACCGTAGGCCCCGATGTAAGTGCTGGACAACGGAATGAGTGCGTTGTAAGACCGCGCCTGGGACGAACGCCAAGTGTACACAAGGCGGCCCGACAGCTTGTTGTCCTCATACAGGCCGGAGAGGCTGTAGCTGTTCTTGGACGCGAGGAACTGCTGCGTCTTGATGAAGACTGGCGCCGTCGTCGTGCCGATATTGAGCGGGGCGGAAGTATCGACATACGTATAGGACCCCGCGACACCGAAGTTCTTCAGCCAGCTATCCTTGTCGTTGAAGAACCACTGCCCGGACAATTCCACGCCGCGCGCATAGCCCTTCGCGGCATTGACCTGCTTCGAGACCAGGTACTGGCCGCTCGAGCAGCCGTTGCTGGCACCGGCGTAAGCCGGCGTATTCGCAACCGTCGCGCAGCTCGAAAGCGTGCTGAAGAAACCATCGATGTCCTTGTTGAACACGCCGAGCGCGACATAGTTCGTCGGACTGAAATAGCGCTCAAGCGAGAGGTCGTAACTGTCGGCGACCTGCGGGCGCAGTTCGGGATTACCCACACTGGCGCTGCCGTTCGCGGAATTGACCGAGACGTTCGGATTCAGCGATCCCAGGTCAGGACGGGTCATGCCACGGCCGTAGCCGAAGCGAGCCACGAAATCCTTCGCGATGTCGTAGGTGGCATTGAACGTCGGCAGGACATTCGTGTAGGTCGTCGTCTTCGTAAAGTCGACCAGCGGGGACGTCGGCTGGGCCGGGTTGGAGAGGACGCGCGCGGTCGCCTGGGACTTGGTGCGCACGACGCGCACACCGACGTTACCCTTGAAGCGATCGTCGAACGCCGCGAAGTCGGTGGAGACGTAGCCGGCCAAGGTATTCTCGTGGAGCAGACGACGGCCCGGCTCGAATTCGGGGTAGCTGCCCTCGGGCACGATACCCGATTGCGGGAATTGCGCGGCGACCTGGTTGCCCAGCAGCGCGTCCGGCTGGTAGACGACATAACCGCCGGTATAGCCGTTCTGGTTGCCCATGAGGTTCGTCGGTGCCTGCTCCAGGACCCCCGCCTTGGTCGCCGCGTTAATCGCGTTCGAGTAATCGGCGGCGAGCGGCTTGCCGTCGATCGTCAACCACTTGCCCCCGCCGTACGGATTCTTGTCAAAGAACCGGCTTGTCTGATGCGCATAGCGCGTGCCGAACTTCAACTTGCTGAAGAAGCCATCTTCGAACGTATAGGCGCCGCTGAGCGCGGTCGCATTGCCATTGTCGTCGAAGATCTGGTAGCCGTCGCCGCTGTATTTCTGGAAGAGGAAGTTGGCTGGATCGGAAAAACTGCTGCCGCTGAAGCTTGTGACGTGGCCGTTCGTCCAGTTTTGGTTGACGCGAGAAATGTCCCAGGATGTGCCGGGTGCGTTGACCATCTCGACACGGCGGTTATCCTTGATGCGGTCCGACTTGATATAGGAGAAATCACCCTTGAGCGACAGTGCGGAGGTCGGGCTCCACTCGACGCCCGCCGCGGCGATCCAGGTCTTGTACGGGCTGTGCTCATCGCCGCCCCACGTACCGAGCTGCTGGTTCAGGAAGGTCCCGCTAGCAACACGCTGGGTGCTCAAGACGTCGTCGCTGCCGCCATTGAAGTTGCGGTTGACCATGCTCTCGGTGATGTTGAACGGCGTGAGCGTCAGATTCTGGACGTTGCCTGCATAGCCGCTGTTCACACGAATGAAACGATAATTCTGGTGATACAGGTAATAGTTGTAGTTACCTTCGGCGTAGAAGCGCAAGGTATTGCTGACGCGATAGTCGGCCGCGAGGTTCAGGCCTTTGCGCTCGCGCATGATGGTTTCTTCAGCGGGAAAGGTACCTGTACCGTTGAAGGAGATGATGTTTGCTGCCTCGGCGGGTGTCAGCCCTGTCGTGTTCGGCATTTGGGCGCCGACGGTGGCCGAGGTCGGCTGCAGCGCCACCGGCGCCAGGAAAGTGATGTCGCTGCGGCCGACATACTTCGACATCGGCAGGGCCGTGTTGTTGCCCGTGTTCGTGGCTGCCATGGTCGCGTATTCGGGGCTATCGCCACGGACCATGCGCCGGTAGTCCGGCCCCGTTCCGGCGCCGGCGCTGTCGGAACGGCCGGTGCTCTTCTGGTAGGCGAACGCGGCCATCACGCCGATCCGCGAACCGCCGCCGAGATCGAAGCGGTTGGCGACCAGTCCGAACAGTTCAGGATCCGTCTTCCGGGCCAGATCGTTGTAGCGCATGTTGCCGTTCAGCGCGGCGGTGAACCCTTTGAAATCGCTCGGATTGCGGGTGCGCACATTGACCAGGCCACCGATACCGCCTTCGATGTGCTCGGCGGAAGGGTTCTTGTAGACATCGACGCCGGCGATCATCGACGGAATCGCGTCTTCGATGCTGAACTCGCGGGAGCCGGCGGTGAAATAGGCTCGTCCGTTGACTTGCGACGCCGTCTGGCCCGACAGGCCGCGAATGGTCAGGCCGGAGCCGTTGCCCGACGGCGAAGCGCCTTCGCCGCCGTAGCGGTAGCCCTGTACGCCAGGCAGGCGTGTGAGCGTTTCTGCGACGTTAGCATCGGGCAGCTTGCCGATGTCTTCGGCAGTGATGGAGTCGACGACTTCCATCGCGTTCTTCTTGATTGCCACTGCCGATTGCGCGCTGGCGCGGATGCCGGTCACAAAAATCACATTGTCGCCTCCCTGGACCTGCGCCAGCGCACATGGCGCCACCATCAGGCTCTGCCCTACCGTCAGTGCCAGCGCGGCAACCTGGGCGGAAGTTCTTGCTTTCGAGTTCATACAGCTATCTCCGTTATATTTATGAAATGGATGACGGCTCATCGCCGCCGGCTGCGCAATGCGGCCCGGGCCCGGCAGTGACCAGCTTACTGGCCCGGCCTCCCGACTTGCGCCGGCTCCAGCTGCACCTGCCCGATGGTGCCGCCGGGGCCGTACTTCAGCGGTGCGTACGTGATGGAACGGCGCATGCTCCCACCGCCCGGCAGCAATTGGTCGTGGTAGAACACATACGCTTCGCCGTCGTGCTCAAGGATCGCCTGGTGGTTGGTGGAAATCTTCAGGTAATCGATCACCACGCCGCGGTACGTGAAAGGACCCAGCGGCGAACCGCCGGTGGCATACACGATCTGGCCCGGCCAGCCCGTGGAAAACGTGAAGTAATACACCCCATTGTGTTCATGCAGGAATGGCGCCTCGCCATAGCGCTTCTTGGGATCGGATTCCGGCCAACCCTGGACCACAACGTTCTGGATGGCGCCGGCCAGGTGCACCATATCGGGCGCCAGCTTGACGACCTTGGGCACGCGGGTGCCGAAATACATATAGGCCTGGCCATCCTTGTCGACAAACACGGCCGGGTCGATCGGTTCATCGCCGGCATTGGCGTCGCGCGCTTTATCGACCAGCGCATCGCCGCGCGCGTCCGTGAAGCCGCCATCGGGCCGGCTCGACACTGCCACACCGATCTTGTCGCCACCGACCGGCGCGTAAAAGTAATATTTGCCATTGCGGTAAGCGGCTTCCGGCGCCCAGGCCTTGGCGTCGGGGCGCGCCCATTTGAACACGGTCACCGACAGCGGGATCCCGGCATCGGACCAGGACTGGAGGTCCTTCGAGGTGTACACGCGCCAGCTGGTGGAATCCCAGTATTTGCCCGAATTGGACGCATCGTCCGTGGCATAGACATAAAACCGACCATCGCTGCCGGTCTGGAAATAATGCGGTGACGGATCCGCAGCAAAGCGCGCTGAAATCGGCTGGGCCGCGTGGCCGCAGCTGGCCGCGGCCAGTGAGAACGCCACAACGGCGATCCGCAACGTCGGTAACATCATAGAGCTCCTAAGCAAAGTGAATTCCAAGAAAAGCGCGGGGGCTGGCGCCGCCGCGTGTGTATGCACGCGGTAAACGCGCGGCCTGCCCTGTCTTACGACGCTCAGAACCGGAGCGAACCGCGTCTGCGCCGCCCCGCCAGAGCCAGCATGCCAAGCAGCACCAGCGCCCCCGTCGACGGCTCCATGACCTCGGTGACGACGCTCAGCTGGCCTGCGGCGTTATCCACGACGACCTGATCGCCAATCGCGGCGTCCGGCTCCAGGAAGAAGTGGCCAAGGTCGCCGTCCACGCCGAGGTAGTGCGTCGTATCGAACAGCGCCCAGCCGAACGTCGTACCGGTGCTGCCCGCGTTCATCAGGAAGCCGACGTCGAAACTGAACACGCCGCCGAGCTGGATGGCCTGGACCAGTTCGCCGCCGCCGTTGGCGTTGCTGAACACGAAGGCACCGGGCACGCCGCCGGTGACGGCGCCCGTCAGGTCTGCCGTGCCGTCGAGCGCGCCGATGAGGTCAGTCACGGTCGCGGTCGCGGCAGGCCCGCCGGCCAGTCCCAGGAAATACAGGCCCAGGAAGGCCGGGCCCGAACCCAGCGATGACGTATCGATGTTGACGTGGTAAATCGGCGTGGCCGCCGCCTGCCCGCCGGCGGCGATCATCGACACCACCAGCGCGAGGTGGGCAAGGAAGTGCTTGAAGTTGAACATGGTGATGCCCTTTACTTGATGCTGAACAGAGTCGGCGCATAGGCGATGCCGACTTTGTTCGGGTTCGAGAAGGTGGTCGTCAGGGTGACGCTCTGGCCCGGCGCCAGGTTGGCCACGGGCAGCGCCATGTACGGCACGCCGTCCCTCACACCGGTCTGGGTGTCCAGCGTGACACCGGCGGTCAGCGCCTGCAGGCGGAAATGGAGCGGACCGGCCAGGTTCTGGCCACTCGTGTTCGTAATCGTCACCGTACCCGTGTACTTGTTGGTGAAACGGTTCACCGTCAGGCCCGAGCGCGCGATCGACGCCAGGCTCGTGACGTCGACCGACTTGTCGATCGACACCGTCAGCGTGCGCGGCGGTTCGCTGTTGCCCGCCCAGTCCGCGCTCCAGTAGCTCAGCGTGTGCATACCGCTGGTGGTCAGCGTGGCCGCGTTGCCCTTTTGCTGGGCGCCGCCGTCGACCGTGTAATAGGTCGCCGAGACACCCGAGCCGCCCTGGTTGTCGGTGGCCGTAAAGGTCACGGTCGCATCCGTGGTCACCGTGCCTTGCGGGGCGGTGGCCGTGGTGGTGGGCGCGATCGTGTCGGCGCCATGCAGCGAGCCGTGCAGGCGCACTTCGCTGATGGAACCGTACCAGGCGTTCGGGTTGTAGATGCGAATGTAGCGGTAGGGGGTCAGACTGGCCACCGGCAGGGCCTGCCAATCCGCGGTCGACTTGGCCGCCGGCGTCAGCGTGGTCCAGGTGGTGTTGTCGTTTGAGCCCTGGAACACGAGCCCGTTCACACGTCCAAACAGATCCTGTCTTGCCAGAACCTCGGTGTTCGTCAGGTTGACTTGGTTGCCCGCCTTGAAGTCAAACACCACCCAGGCACCCGTGCCTGATCCGGAAGAGCCGTTGCGGAAATCCGACGAGGTCGCGATATTCGCATCGAACAGGGTTTTCACGACCGTCAAGGTCGTGGCCGCAGTCCGGTTCGTGGTCGAATCGATCAGCGTCGCGATCGTCGGCACGTTCTGGATGGTGTCGCTTTCGTCGACGAGGTTCAGCGACGAGCCGTCGGTCGTCTCGGTGACCTCGTAGCCAGACCTGCCGTCCTGCGTGACGTAATTGATAGCAAACTTCACCGCACCGGGTTGCGTGCCCTGGGGCACGGTCGCGGCGGCAACGTATGTGATGTTGTCCGTCGTGCTGAGTGCGGCGTTCACGCCAGCGATGGTCGCCTTCACGTTACTGATTGCTTCCCTGGCCGTGAAGCTCAGTTTCACGGTATCACCCGCCACGATACGGTTGCGCAGCGCCTGCGTGGAACTGATCGAAGCCGAAGCGATACGGTTCGTCGACGCGGCCACACCGTACAGGCGCAGCTCGGTCATGTTGCCGAACCACGCGTTGGGGTTGGTCATGCGAATGTAGCGGTACGGCGTCGTGTCGGTGATCGCCAGGGTCTGCCAGTCCGACGAGTTTACCGCGGACGTCGAGATCGTGGTCCAGCTCGAATTGTCGTTGGAGCCCTCCACCCGGGTGCCATTGATACGGCCGGCGTTGTTGTCCTGGCGACCAATGACGTCGACGCGCGACAGCACCACGGTGCCGCCTCCGCGGAAATCGAACTCCAGCCAGCTGTTGTTACCGCTTCCGTTGAGACGGAGATCGGTCAGCGTCGTAAGGCTGCTATCGAACAGCAAGTTTGCGTTCTTCAGCACATCGGTCGCGTTGCGGCCGGCAGAGTCCGTCAAGGTCGTGATGTCGAGCAGATTGGCAATGAAGTCCTTCTGGTCCGCGATGAACAACGTGGTGGAATCCGTCGTGAAGAGGACCGGTTCAGCGGGCGTTCCGTCGGCGGTGTTGTAGTTCATCAGGAGCTTCACCGTTCCCGCCGGCGTGGTGGGCTTGACGACTACCGACGCCGTCCAACTGAGGTTGTCGGTGGTCGTGATGGTCGCAGGTTCGCCCTGGATCGTCGCCGACACGTTGTTGATCGGCTCGGAGGACTGGAACGTGACCTTGATGGTATTGCCGGACACGACGCGGTTCTTCAGCGCCTGGTCCGAGCTCATCGACACGCTGGTGAGTTTGTTGACGGTTTCGTAGCGGGTGCCGAAGAACCTGAACTCGCCAAGCTCGAGGATGTTGTATGACGAAATCAGGTGGAACATGGAGATCTTGAAGAAGCGATATCGCTGGCTGCGCAAGTCTTCCTGCACGTCCAGCGTCTGCCTGCCTTCGATCGCCTGGGTTTCTCCGGGTGTGAGCCGCGTCCAGTTCTCATTGTCGTTGGACGCGAAGATGGTCACGCCGCCGACGCGTTCCGGGAAACTGCTGCGCGTCTCGAGCTGGAACGCGTTCGCCGACGCCTTGAAGCCGGGTCCGAAGTCCAGCGTGAACGTGCGAGCGCTGTCCCTGGCGATGGTGTATGCGACGAACGTGTCGGTGTTGTCATCGATGCCGTTCGCGGCCCAGTCGCCGAAGTTCGTCACCAGGTTCGTCTTGAAAAACAGATTGGTGTAGTTCATGCTGCCGTCGGGTAGCAGCGGGGTCAGTTCCTTGAGCCCGGACACCGCGCCCTGCAACGTCGCCAGCTTTTGGAAGTAGCTGGCGTCGGTACTCGACCCGATCGTGTTCTGCATGTCCGCATATGCGGCTTGGTAGGCGCCCTTGGTCGACGAGACGTATAGCGTGTCCGGCTTGAAGAGCGCGGTCACGGCCGATACCGTCGACTGCCGGTCCGCCCCCACCACGACCGTGATCCGCTTGGTGGACACCGTGGTCCCGTCCGAGGCTTCGGCGACGAAGGTGTACGTGCCGGCCTGGGTTGGCTTCCACGAGAACGCGCCCGTGCTGGTGTTGAACGACGCACCCTGCGGCAGGTTGTCCATGTTGTACGTGACCACGTCGCCCACGGCCGGGTCGGTGGCGGACAGGTCGATTGTCGTCGCAACGGTGGCGCCGGCATACGTGTACACGGTCGCGTCGCCACTGCCGTACTTGAAGACCGGAGGGCTCAACAGGGTGCTGGACTGGACGTTGATGTGGTCGATGTCGACCGTGGTACCGTTGCCGCTGATATTGATCTTCAGGAAGTCGGGGATGTTCATCGGCACCACCATGTAGCGCCACTGGCCGCGCGTGTTCGGCAACGCGAGCAGATTGCCGTTAGCGTCCATCATGGCTTGGCCATTGGTCCGGATGCGGAAGCCGATGGAGGTGACTGCGACGCCGTTATAACTGTACACGGCGTAGCGCGTGCCTTCCGGCGTGGCCGTGCTGCGCACGAAACCGGTCGCGCCTTCGGTCTGTGCAACCGACGCACCGGCGAGCAGCGTGAAGCGGTCTTCTACTTCGCGGTAAGGGTCGACGATGGGAATGCCCAGGTATTTGCTGCCCTCGGCTTCCGCCGCCTTGGGGATCGCCAGCCAGAAATCGCCGCCGCCATCGACGCCCTCCCAGTTGTAGGCCTTTCGCTTGGCGAACATCGTGACGTATTCCGGCGCGACCTGCTCGAGGTCGATTCCGCGGACATATTTGTAATAGTAGTAGGCTTCCCAGGTGTTCTGGGTAAGGCGGCCGCGATACGCCTGCGACACGTTGGGATACATCGCGCGAATGGAGCCGTCCGGGTAGACACTCATAGCGACAGGAACCCAGGGGATCTCGTAGCCGATCATGAATTTGCCGAACAGCTCATGGACGGCCAGCAGGCGGTCGTCGAGGAACTCGTAGGGTCCGACGGCGTTCGACTCGGTCGAAGGCGCCCCCGTCACCGGATCGACTTTGGTACCTTGCGCCATCAACATGCGCGCCAGGATTTCGGAGTTGGTCAGGTCGCCGGCGCCGTGAGCCTGGTCGCGCCCCATTTCGACGTGCTGGATCTGGGGCGGAATCGCTTCCCCGGTGGCGTCGTTCTCCGTCACCAGACGGAACAGCTGCTTGATCGCACCGGTCCATGCCGGATCCGGTGCATCCTTGTTCACCGTGAACCACTCGACGGCCTGCTCGTATCCCTCGCGATCACCCATGAAGATCGAGCCGGACATCTTGCCGATTGTCGTGTACAGATGCTGGTTCATGAACCGGCAGTTGCAGTTGTTGAAGGTCTGGATCGTCGGCGTGACGAAGTTGGCCGAGAACTTCTGCGTGTCAGTTTCGGTCCACTCGAGCGTCGGATCGGTGGTGCTGGTATAGCGCAGGATCTCCGCCGCGCCCGCCATCCGCTGCAGCGGGATGCCGGTATGGATGTGCGAGTCGGCGTAATACACGTACTTCGACGGGTCCATGTTCTCGTAAAGGCGAATGATGCGCATGGCATTCGCGCGATACACCTGGTCGCCGGTCACATAGTAGAGGATCGCCTGAGTATAGGCGCGCAGGGCGTCCGCCTTGAAAGCGCCCTCGGCCGAGCCATCGAGCCCGAGGAATCTCGGCATTGTCGGATCGGTACTGCTAACGTTCGAGGGGCCGACGGTGCGCCCGGCGGTGCCCGACGTGAGCATCATGTTGAAATGGGTATACCACGGCTCTTTCTTCGCCAGGACCTGGGCCCGCATGTTCTCCAGTTGCGCCTTCGTAAAGCCGACGCCGGGATGCTTGAATCCGTTGGCATCGATCGATTCGCTGATGACCGGTTGGTAGCTGGTCACGATCGTGTCGATCGGATCGGCCATGGCGCCTTGACCCGGGAAGGGTATCAGCGTCATCGCGAAGGCAGCGGAAATTACCGTGCGAACGATTCGTTTGGTTGCATGGTCGAACTTTATTGCTCTCATGTGTGTCCCCTCATTTTTCTACCTTTTGGTCACGTTATCGATAACATTTTCGCCTGCATTAAAGTCCGGAAACCGGGCCCGAAACCCGCTTCCAGAGGTTTATTAACAATTACGTCCCGATTCGGACGGTCTCGACAGCGTCACCATGCCGACAGCCTTGTTTGGCTGAAGATGATTGTTCGTTATCGATAAAATACAATTGTAGACGTGATTATCGCCAATGCACACATATTTTTTTACGAGTGGGACTGAAACGATGTGGGATTGAACCGATGTGCCGGCACGCCTGCAGTGTAGCCGGCCTCCTTGATCTGCGCGAGATCGCGTTCGATCGCGCTGTGGGTGACCGTCGCTATAGGGATGGGGCGTGCAGTCGGAACGCAAGGTCCGCGTCGCGATCGACGGTAAGGTTGCCGTCCTTGTAGACCAGTTCCGCTACCTGAATGACCGTGCGCTGATGCCAGCGCGGATCCGCGGCCGCTTCGGCCTCGTTCTTCTGATGGACGAAATAGTAGATGAATGCACGATCGCCATCGACAACCACGTCCGCGTGCTGTCCTTTGAAGCGGTCGGTCGGCTCACGTCCCGGCTGGCCGAGGATGTAGCCGGGCTGCTCCGTCCAGTTGAGCGCATCCTCGGAACGCAGCACCACCAAGCCGTCCCACACGTCGACGATCAGCCAGTAGTGCCCTTTGAAGCGGAACGCCTTCGCCCCTCCCCCTTGGTCGGATTGACCGGCTGGTCGCTGACTTTGGTCCAGGTGCGCAAATCGCGGCTATCGGCTGCCAGGATCCGACTGCCGGCCCGCTCGTCCTTGTACCACATGCGGTAGCCCTGTCCCAGCTTCATGACGGTCGGGTCGATCATGCGTCCAGTGTCCAGCTTCACTGTACTTTCGCAGTCCCACTTGGCCAGGTCAGTGCTGGTCAGGTGCACAATGCGGCCGTCCGCCCCGGCCCGCCCCATCGGTGGAATATGCCCGGCACGACGGTAAGCCACATGTGGTAGGTACCGTTTTCATAGAGCACATCCGGCGCCCATGATGTCACGTCCGTGCACGCTTTCGGGAAATCCGCCGTCCCCTGGTAGCGCCAATGCACACCGTCCTTCGAAGTGGCAATGCCGATCGCTGTGCCATGCACCCATTCGACGTCTTGCGGATCGGGCAGCTTCATCGTCGCCCTGCGATTGGTGTAGAACATTTTCCACAGCTTCGCAGCCCGATCATAAACGATAGAAACGTCTGCCGCGCCGTCGAAAACGGGATCTCGATACAGCGGTTTAGGGGCAATGTCGCCAGCGTTTGCCCAGCTTGTAAAAGCGAGCGGCACTGCAGCGGCCAAGGTGGCAAGCAGGAATTTCATTCAATCTCCATGAGAACCGTATGCGTAATCTCGGTCAGAACGTTGGTTCTTTGCGGCTTGTTATTCGCCGGCGGCGTAAGTCACTTTGTCGATGTCTACATAGCCGTTATCTCCGACCGGATTTAACGTGAACAGCCCGACGCGGCTGCCGCGGTATGCGCCCCAGGTCAATGGGAAGCCGGCCAGTACCGTCTCGAATTGCTTGCCGTCGGCACTGATGGCAAAGCTGCTTTTCCCATCCAGCCCCCAGCTCGACCGCAACCAGATCGCGTCATGCGTCCACGGCTGCAGGCGCGTGTAGCTGCCATCGCGCGAGATTTCCACGTAGCGTATGCCGCCCGTCATGACGATGCCTGCCGAAGCGGTGGATTCGGCAGGATTGCCCGCGCGCGGCTGCGCCGTGAACTGGGACAGGCCGGCATGCTGCCCCTCGGCCATTCCCGTCAGTTCCAGCCGCGCGACAAACGACTGGCCGCTGCTGCGTACAACCCGCTGGGTCAGCACATTGCCGACCTTGAGCAGGTTGCCGCCATCCAGGCCAGAAAACCCATGCAACCGCAGGAAGCCGGCACGCTCCGACAGCGACCACTTGTCCATGCGGGGCTGATAGTTCCATTCCCATACCGGCGCCAGCATGTGCCCGTCAAAATTGTCGCTCCCCTGAGGGAACTGACGGCGCGAACCGGAAGCCGGCATGGTTGCCTCCCACACCATCGTGCCGATGCCGTCATGGCCGGGCCGCCCGATCACCGGCCAGCCATCGACCCAATGAACCGGCAGCAGGCTCGCCGCCCTGCCCGCCCAGTCGCCCGAGCCATGATGGGTCAGGAAATACCAGTTCCCATCCGGTCCCTGGAGAATCGCGCCCTGATTCGGCTCCATCGTGCCGCTTTCGCTATGCATCAGCTGGCGCTTCTCCGACCAGGGGCCGCGCAACGAGGCGGCGCGCCGCATCATCATTACGCGCACATCGCCGTGCACCTCGCTGAAAAAATGAAAGTACGTGCCGTTGAACTTATACAGCTTGTTGGCTTCACTGCCCTTCGACTGATAGATCACCCGGTCCGATGCGGCAATGAGCGTCTTGTTGTCGGGACTAAGCTCCCACAGGTGGATCTTGTAGCCGTCGCTGAAGTTCGTGCCGATGAAATACGCTTTGCCGTCATCATCCCAGAATGGCGCGCAGTCATCCCAGCCGGAAGCGTCCAGCATTTGATGCAGTGGCGTCCACGGACCTTCCGGCCGTTCCGCGCTGGTCATGAAATAGCCTTCATCCGGCGTGCCGAAATAGATCCAGAAGCGGCCGGCATGATGGCGAATCGCACCGGCCCAGATTCCCCGCCCGTAGCGGTTCATCTTCGTCCAGTTCAGTTCCGGCGAAATTCGCGTAAGGTCGGGCACGGCGTGACCGACAGTGCGCCAGTTCACCAGGTCGCGTGAATGAAGGATCGCCATCCCGGGCGAAAACTGGAAGGTCGACGAAATCGCGTAGTAGTCGTCACCGACACGAATGGCATCGAGGTCGCTGTAGTCGGCTGGAAGGATGGGATTGCGGTAACGGCCATTGCCAAGGTCACCCCACTGGGTCCAATCGCCCCAAGCCACTTGCTCCGCGGCCTGGCATGGGCTAGCGGCCACCACCGCGGCGGATACGCAAAGGCCGACGAAAAGCTGTGCAAAAGACATACGAACCTCAATAGGTACCTATCGTCACTTTCAGCACCACGGGCTTTCCGGTGAAATTCAGGCCGTGATCGACCTGGTCGCCGTTCCACACGCGTTCCGCCACCCACTTGCCGCCGGCATCGAAACGCCCTTCTTCGACGCGGTCCCACAACGATGGCTTGCCCGCATTGGCGCCATCGCCCTCCATCTTGATGCGTGCGTGCTGGCCGGTGATGATGAATTCATTGTCGCCGGTTTGCGCGATGGCCACTCCACCGCTCGGTGTTTCCGTCCCCGCCGGCACGTCCGTGGAATCCGACCACGTCTGCCTTGTGCCGAACTGCCACTCGCGGAACGACACCGTGGCTTTCCAGTTTTTGAGCGCGATGAATTGCGGCGCACGGTTTTCGCCTTCCGCCACGCCACGGGTGCGGCCCTCGAACGCCCACTTCGCCCACAAGCGCTCCATCGGCCGGAACACCGCCATGATCTTGCCAAACGGCTCGGCCATGGTCTTGTCCGTGGCTTTCGCCCCCAGCGGGTAATTGGTGTAGTCAAAATAATCGATACCGAAGGGCGCCACGCCCAGGGCGCCGCGGCCCAGGATCTGGTAAATGTAGCGCGCAAAATTGGCGGCGTTGCCGATTTCCGGCACCAGCAGTGCGTTGTCCCCACGCTGGTACAAGTCGAGGCTGGCGGTTACCTTGGCGGATTCCTGCTGATAAATGTCAGGAGCGGCGATATCGATGTGCGGCGCCGCAGCCTTGTAGATATCGATCACGTCGAAGTGCGGACCGCCCGGATTGAAGTCATTCTTCCAGGGCGCCATCGGCGCCAGAGGATTGCGCAGCGCATCGTTGACGTACATTGGCAGGTTATACGCTGCGCGCCCGGCCTTCGCCATTTCCTCGACATAGCGCGCGAAACCCCAGGCGTGGAAGTATTCGTCGGCATATGGGCCATACACTTCGCTCCAGGTGCCGGACGGCGGCGCGCCGGGCACCGGCGATTTTTTGTATGCCAGCACGGCCGGCGGCACGGGCTGGCGGAACGCCTCTTCGGCTTTCGGGCCGTAGTCGCGCGCCTGGCGCGCCGTGCCCATTTCATTTTCCACCTGCACCATGATGACGGTGCGCTGTTCTTCATCGATCTTGCGCAAATGCGTCATGAACGCCACAAACGCCTTGCGGTCTGCCTTCAGGGTTTCTTCGCCAAAAGGCGACATGCAATATATGCTCTTGCCATCCTTGTCGACCATGCGCGGAAAGCGCTGGTTGTCGAACTTCGCCCAGCCCGGCATATATTGGGGGAAGGTGTTTTTCCAGGCGCCGAACCACAGCAGCACCAGCCGCACCTTGTGCTCACGCGCCTGCTTCAGCAACTCGTCGACATAGCTGAAATCGAATTTGCCTTCAGTTGGCTCGACCTGTTCCCACGCCACCGGAATTTCCACCGTGTTGGCATGAGCGTCGGCCACGGCAGGCCACAGCAGTTTCAGCCCTTCCACGGAATTGGTGGAATTGTGGGCTTGAACACCCAGCATAGTGAATGGCGCACCATCGACCATCAGCGCGTAGCGTCCATCTTTCTGCACGAGTTGTGGAATCGGTGCGGCGGCTTGCGCCGGGGCGGCCAGCGCCAGCGCGCAAGCCAGCAGGGTCTTGACGGTACGGTGCTTCTGCACAGCGGGTCTCCTTGTTATTGTTGATCACGGCACGCGCATGTTAGCGATAACGTGACATGCGCCCATGCTAACAAAGGGCGTCTTTTGCCGTGTATAAATTTTGCCGGCACTGCTATGCCGTTTTCGCATAGATCAGTCCTTCCTGCGAGCGTGATGGCAAGGCGTCGGTAAGCGACACCAAAAAATTCCTCGACGTCCATGAACCAATGCGATAGCATCCCCCCAAATACGTTATCGATAACATTCTGATGCCTTGCCCGCTGCCTTGTGCTGGCGGTGACACGACCCGCGGCCGTAGGCAGCCAGAGTGATTAAAAGGAGGAGACATGAAGAGACGTAAAATTCTGCAACACTTGGCGGCGGCCATCCCGGCCATTGGCTTGTCCCGGCTGGCGCGCGCAGCGGCCGCAACAGCGCAGCGCAGACTGGAGCCCATGGCGACAGGACCGTTTTCCCCAGACTGGGCATCGCTGACGGCCTTCCAGACGCCCGACTGGTTCCGCAACGCGAAATTCGGCATATGGGCGCACTGGGGTCCGCAATGCGAACCCGAGTATGGCGACTGGTATGCGCGCGGAATGTACATTGAAGGGAGCCCCGCCTACAAATATCACGAACAAAAATACGGCCATCCGTCCAAGTTCGGCTTCAAGGATGTCATCCGCCGGTGGCGGGGCGAGCGGTGGGACCCGGATGCCCTGGTGGGTTTATACAAACAGGCAGGGGCAAGATACTTTGTCGCCCTGGCCAACCACCACGACAACTTCGACTTATACGACAGCAAGTATCAGGCTGAGTGGAATTCCACCAGGATGGGGCCACGCAAGGATTTGATCGATGGTTGGAGCAAGGCGGCGCGGCGCCACGGGCTGCGCTTCGGTGTCAGTGTGCACGCCAGCCATGCCTGGACCTGGTATGGCACGGCGCGGCTCGCGGATCGGGACGGTCCATCGGCCGGCGTGCCCTATGATGGCAAATTGCAGAGCGCCGATGGCAAAGGAACGTGGTGGGAGGGTCTGGACCCACAGGACCTGTATGCGCAAAACCACCCGCAGAGCGCAAGGGCGGCCGATCCGGCGGCGATCCACCAGCAGTGGGGCTGGGGCGCGGGGAGCGCCATCCCCGACCAGACGTACTGCGACAAATTTTACAATCGGACCGTTGACCTGATCAATGCGTACGATCCGGATTTGGTGTACTTCGATGACACCGCTTTTCCGCTATGGCCGGTCAGCGATGTCGGCCTGCGTATTGCCGCGCACATGTACAACCGTAGTATCGCGCGCCAGGGCAAGCTCGAGGCTGTTATCAACGGCAAGGTGCTCGATCCGGTTCAGCGCACAACCATGGTGTGGGACATCGAGCGCGGCCAAAGCAACGAGATTGAACCGCTGCCATGGCAGACCTGCACATGTATCGGCAACTGGCATTATCAGCGGGAGCTCTATGAAAAGAAGAGTTACAAGAGCGCCAAGACGGTGGTTCACACGCTGATCGACGTGGTCAGCAAGAACGGTAACCTGCTGCTCAGTGTGCCGGTGCGCGGCAATGGCACGATCGATGAGCAGGAGCACGCCATTGTCGAGGAAATCGGCAACTGGATGGCGCTCAACGGAGAGGGCATCTACGATACGCGCCCATGGTCCGTGTTTGGCGAAGGGCCGGGCATGGAAAAGGCTGCACCGCTTTCGGCGCAAGGTTTTAACGAAGGCAAGAACCAGCCGTTCACGCCGGCCGATATCCGCTTCACTACCAAGGGCGGCGCCGTCTATGCGTTTGTCATGGCATGGCCGGCGGACGGCAAGGTGGTCATCAAGTCGATGGGCGGTGCGAGCCCCTATTTGAAGCAGCGCATAGCGCGGGTCGAACTGCTTGGGCCGGGCAGCGTATTGCCGTTCGAGCAAACGGCGGATGGCTTGCATCTGACTCTGCCATCCAACGAACCCGCGTTGTCATATGCGGTTGCGCTGAAAATTTCGTAAGCAGCACGGCCACATCCGCAACCATGCCGGCTATTGGCCAAAAACATAGGACACGCTCGCGATCGAGGCCCCGAATGGTCCGACGCCTTCAGACCAATAATTGGTACCGCTGGGGAGAAATTCCTCGTAGGTGGCCTCAGTGTAAGGATCCTCCACCAGCGTGCCCGCGTGACGCATCAATTGAGTTGGGAAGGAAACCGGAACACGTTCCCATCAGGTAAAGGAAACGGCGGTAGCTTTCGGCAATTCTGCAAGCAAAACCCTAATGGGGAGTTCTATTATTGTTGTCGTGCATTAACTACGCTGTTATTCCAACTACGCATACTTGGGCCCATGCATTTTCACGTATCGCCAGGTGGTCAATCCGATCGCCATTGCGACTTTCTTCGCTGTGTCGTTGTCACCGAAGCCATGAACTACTTCGAGATCGAGCACATCTATGGGATCAAAGTCACCCTTTGTGGAAGCAGAAATGCCGCCATGGCGGGTTGTGTCAACGACGTCCCATTGCACTTTGGTTCCAATTTGCTTAGGGCCGATACCATCGCGCACCATGATTCTCGAGCGGGCATCGTCGGAATTGTCAAACGCAGGCATAATATCTTCATATTTCCATAGCCACCCTGCCTGAGGTCCCGTGTCCTCTGCCGTCAAGATCTATCAGGGCCGCTTCGGACGCGTCGCCCTGCTGGATATGGACGCGCCGCTGGTCGGCCATGCGCATCATCACTGCCATATTCTGCTTAAGGCGGGCGGCGCCGATGTCGCCTTTTCCGTGGGCGGCGAGCGCGCGCCCCTAACCGACGAGTCTGCCGTGCTGGTCAACGCCTGGGAGCCGCATGCCTATCTGCATGACGCGCCGCCCGGCCAGCGCACCGTCATTCTGGCGCTGTATATCGAGCCGTCATGGCTGGCCGATCTGCAGCGCTCGCTCGCGCTGTCCGGCCATCCGCGCTTCTTCTCGGAGAAAGTGGTCAAGATCGACAGCCATACGCGCCGCCTGGTGGAGAACTTCGTCATCGAAATGTGGTGGGCCGATGAAGTATCGCCCGAGCGCATGGAGGAGCTGCTGTTCAACCTCATCATTGCGGTCATCGAACGGGCTTCCGGCTGGCGCGATATCGTGGCCATGCTGCGCAGCAGGCCTGCCGCTGCCATGGATGCGCGCATCCGCCGCGCCATTGCGCTAATGCGCGAAGACCTGAGCCGCGAGCTGGACATCGATATGCTGGCCCAGCAGTGCGGCCTGTCGCGCGCCCATTTCTTCACCCTGTTCCAGCAGTCGACCCAGGTCACGCCGCTGGTGTATGCCAATGTACTGCGCTTCGAAGCGGCGATCCAGCGCCTGAGCCAGGGCAGCGACCCGGTGGGCGATGTCGCCTTTGACCTCGGCTTCTCGGCCCCCAGCCACTTTTCCCGCTTCTTCCGCCAGCATCTGGGCATTACGCCCAGCAATTACCGCCGCGTGGTGAACCTGTTCGAACCGCCAGACGCACCATCGGAAACAACCCTGGTCATCTGATGCTGCAGCGCAGCAGCGAATCCATCAGACTTTTGGGATAGTTTCCGGACCGCCGGGCTCATCTCCAGACCGCAGCGTTCCCGTCTCTCCTGCCCTGCCCCCTACACTGGGTCGCAACATCAGGCAGCAAACAGGAGACGGAATTGAACAGCGACGCAGGCGTCCTCCAGCGTCAAGGCCGGCGGCATGTTGGCCGCGACATGGCGCGCATCGAGGACCAAACTCTTTTGACCGGGCGTGGCCGCTACGGCGACGACGCACCACTGCGCAACGGCACGCTGCACGCGGCGATCCTGCGCTCACCTCACGCGCATGCACAGCTGCTGGCCGTGCACACCGAGCGGGCGCTTGCGCTGCCGGGAGTGCGCGCCGTGCTCACCGGCGACGATGTGCGGCGCTGGTCGAAGCCGTTCATTGTTGGCGTCAAGCAGCCAATGGAGCTGTGGGCGCTGGCGGTAGACAAGATCCGCTACGTCGGCGAACCGGTGGCCGTGGTCATCGCCGAAAGCCGCTACCGCGCCGAGGATGCACTGGAACTGCTGCAGGCCGACTACACGCCGCTGCCGGCCGTGGTGGACATCGAAAGCGCCATCGCGGCCGATGCGCCGGTGCTGCACGAGCAGGTCGGCAGCAATGTGGTGAGTGACCGCAGCTTCCGTTATGGCGATCCTGAAGCGGCCTTCGCCGACGCACCGCACCGCGTCAGCATCAGCGTCGAATACCCGCGCAACTCCTGCACGCCGATCGAATGCGCAGTGGTCATCGCCGAATTCATCTCGGCGCAGGACGGCTACGAGATCCAGTCCAATTTCATGGGCCCGTTCTCGCTGCACACCGTCATGTCCATGGCCCTGAAGGTGCCGGGCAACAAACTGCGCCATCGCACCTTCCCTGATTCGGGCGGCAGCTTCGGCGTGAAGCAGGCTGTGATGGCGCCGGCTGTGCTGATGTGCCTCGCTTCGCGCAAGGCCGGCGCGCCCGTCAAGTGGGTGGAGGACCGGCTCGAGCATCTGACCGCCGCCACTTCCGCCACCGGCCGCCTGTGCTACGCCTCGGCTGCCGTGCAAGCGGACGGCCGCATCACCGCCCTCTCGCTGGACCAGCTGGACGACTGCGGCGGCTATCTGCGTGCGCCGGAACCGGCGACCTTCTACCGCATGCACGGCTGCCTGACCGGCGCCTACGATGTGCGCAACCTGAGTGTGCGCAACCGCGTGGTGCTGACCAATAAGACGCCGACCGGTCTGGTGCGCGGCTTCGGCGGACCGCAGCTGTACTACGCGCTGGAACGCCTGGTGCAGCGCATTGCCGTGGAGCTGAACCTCGATCCGCTGGACGTTTACCGCCGCAACTTCATTCCGGCGCGCGCATTTCCCTACCGCGCGGCCGCTGGTGCGCTGCTCGACTCGGGCAATTACCAGAAGGCGCTGCAGATGGCTATCGACGATGGCGGCCTGCAGGCGCTGCGCGAACGGCAGCGCGAAGCGCACGCTGAGGGCCGGCTGTTCGGCATCGGCTTCGCCGCCATCGTGGAACCATCCGTATCGAATATGGGCTATATCACGACCGCGCTGACACGTGAGCAGCGCGCCAAGGCCGGCCCGAAAAACGGCGCCATCGCCTCGGCTACGGTGGCCATCGATCCGCTCGGCGGCGTCAACGTCGTCGTCGCCTCAGCGCCGGCCGGCCAGGGCCACCGCACCGTGTGCGCC
This sequence comes from Pseudoduganella sp. UC29_106, assembly GCF_044055365.1. Classification (NCBI taxonomy): domain Bacteria; kingdom Pseudomonadati; phylum Pseudomonadota; class Betaproteobacteria; order Burkholderiales; family Oxalobacteraceae; genus Pseudoduganella; species Pseudoduganella sp. UC29_106. Next base: position 3,622,053 of record NZ_CP171977.1, read on the forward strand.
CAGATTGCCGCCGACGCTTTCGGCCTCGATCCGCACGACATCAGCGTAAACATCGAGTTCGACACGGCCAAGGACGCCTGGTCGGTGGCGGCCGGCAACTACTCCAGCCGCTTTGCCGGAGCCGTGGCGGGCACCCTGCATCTGGCCTGCGAACGGCTGCGCGCCAAGCTCGCGCGCATCGCTGCGGCGCAATTCGGCTGCGGCGCGGAAGAAGTGGCGTTCGACGCAGGCCGGGTTTATCCGATGGGAGCACCGGAGCGCGCCCTTCCCTTTTCCCGCCTCGCCGCCAGCCCGCACTGGGCGCCGGCCCTGCTGCCTGAGGGCGAAAGCGTGGGCATGCGCGAGACCGCCTTCTGGACGCCGCCGCAGCTGAGCGCCCCGGACGACGAAGAGCGCGTCAACACTTCCGCCGCCTACGGTTTCGCCTTCGACATCTGCGCCGTGGAAGTCGACCGCGCCACGGGCCGCATACGCATCGACAAATACGTCACCATTCATGATGCCGGCAAGATCCTCAATCCCGGCATGGCCGATGGCCAGATTCGCGGCGCCTTTGCTCAGGGTCTGGGCGCGGCGCTGATGGAGGAGTTTCGCTACGGCGCGGACGGCAGCTTCCAGTCCGGCACCTTCGCTGATTATCTGGTGCCGACCACCTGCGAAGTGCCAGACCCATTGATTCTGCACCTGGAAACGCCAAGCCCGTTCACGCCGCTGGGCGCAAAGGGTCTGGGCGAAGGAAACAATATGAGTACACCGGTATGCATTGCCAATGCAGTGGCCGATGCGCTGGGCCACGCAGATATCACGCTGCCGCTCACGCCCGCCCGCGTGATGGCAATGCTGGGCATGGAAGACCCGCCGCCTTCGACGCCACTTTCGACGCCGGCGGCGATACCCGCCCAGTCTGCAGGCAACGTCGGCGCGGGCGGCAAAACCGGCAAAGGCCTTACGGCACAGGGGGAGATCGTGCTGGCGGCGTCGCCGGAAGCCGTGTTCGCGGTGCTACTCGATCCGCAGGCGCTGGCTAAGGTCGTCCCGGGCTGCAATGCGCTGGATACGATTGGGCCGAACCGCTACCGCGCCGACGTCACCGTGGGCATTGGCATGATTAAGGCGCGTTACGCGGCGGAGATTGCGCTGTCCGACATCGAAGCCCCGCACCGGCTGCGGCTGGTCGGATCGGGTTTGTCCGCCGTGGGCACAGCCAAAGGGAGCGGCCTGGTGACCCTGAGTCCTCAGGGCAGCGGCACCCTGCTGCGCTACGACTACGAAGCCGAAGTGTCGGGCAAGGTCGCCGCTGTGGGTGGACGCATGCTGGAAGGCGCGGCAAAGATCGTGTTGAAGCAGCTCTTCGAGCAGCTCGGACGACAGGCCGGCGGCCGTGACACTGTGGCGTCAGGAGCTGAACCATCATGGTGGCGCCGCCTGCTCGCGCGCCTGGGAGTAGCGCAATGAAGCCGGCAGCCTTTGACTATCTGCGCGCCGAAAGCGCGGCCGACGCAGCACGCCAGCTGCGCGAACTGGGCTCCGATGCGCGCATCCTGGCCGGTGGCCAGTCGCTGATGGCGGCGCTGAATATGCGCCTGGCGCAGCCGGCGGTGCTGATCGATATTTCGCGCACGCCGGATCTCGATTATGTGCGCGCCACCGACGGCATGCTGGCCGTGGGCGCTGCATCCACACAAGGCAGCGTCGAATGGCGCCCGGGCCTGCGCAGCGAAGTACCGCTGCTGGCGCAAGCCGTCCCCTTCATCTCCCACTTCCAGATCCGCAACCGCGGCACCGTATGCGGCTCGGTGGCCCACGCCGATCCCAGCGCCGAGATCCCACTGGTGCTGAGCGCCCTGGGCGGCGAGGTGGTGCTGCGCCATGGCGACAAGCGCCGCACGCTGGCCGCCGCCGACTTCTTCCAGGGCATGCTGATGACGGCGCGCGCGCCGGACGAGCTGGTGGAAGAAGTGCGCTTCCCACTGGCGCAGCCGGGCCAGCGCAGCGCCTTCACCGAATTTTCGGCGCGCCATGGCGACTTCGCCATCACGTCCGCCGCAGCAGTTGCCGACAAGCGCGGCCTGCGGCTGGCAGTTGGCGGCGTGGCCGACCGGCCGCAAGTCGCGCACTGGCCCGCCGATCTGCGTGGCGCTGACCTCACAACAGCCATCAACGATTTCGCCTGGTCGCTCCAGGCCCAGGACGACGTGCATGCCAGCGCGCAGTTCCGCCGCCATCTGGTGCGCCAGCTCGGCGCACAGGTGCTGCGTCAAGTTACGGAGGAGATCTCACAATGAAGACCACACTAACCGGAAACACCCCCCTGCCGCGCGACCAGCAGCACCCGGTGCGGCTCGAGCTGAATGGCCAGCAGCGTCAGGGCGGCTGCGAGGCGCGCAAGCTGCTGTCTGACTTCCTGCGCGAAGACCTCGGCGCCACCGGCACTCACGTCGGCTGCGAGCACGGCGTCTGCGGCGCCTGCACCATCCAGGTTGACGGCGTGGCAGCGCGCGCCTGCATGATGCTGGCGCTGCAGGCCGAGGGCCGCCGCATCCGCACCGTCGAAGGACTGTGTTCGCACGACGGCGAACTGTCCGATCTGCAGCAAGCCTTCCGCCGCCACCACGCGCTGCAGTGCGGCTTCTGCACGGCGGGCATCCTGATGAGTTGCGACGACTACCTGCGCCGCAAACCCGACCCCAGCGAAGCCGAAGTGCGCGACATGCTGTCCGGCCATTTGTGCCGCTGCACCGGCTACACCCCAATTGTCGCCGCCGTACTCGAAACCGCAGCACTGCGCCGAGCAACGTCCAACAAACCGAATGGAGACTGAGCCACCATGCTAGACCTAGGAACCACATTCTTGCAAAGCGTCGAACGCAGCCCGCAGGCATTGGCGCTGGTTGACGACGACGTGCGCTGGACCTACGTCCAATGGCGCACGGAGATAGCACGCGTTGCGTGCGCACTGCAGCGCATGGGCGTGAAGCGCGGCGACCGGGTGCTGTCCGTGCTGCAGAACCGGCACCAGGCGGCCACGCTGCACTGGGCGTGCCAGTTCGCCGGCATCGTGATCGTGCCGCTGAACTGGCGCGCCAAGCCGGAGGAGATCGACTATTGCCTGCAGGACGCCGAAGCCAGCGCCCTGTTCTTCGAAGGAGTGAGCGAATCGGCCACGCAATACAGCACGGCCGCCTCGCGCGTGCCGCGCATTGGCGTCGGTGCACTGAGCGGTGAGGTGGTCTGCGAGGCCTGGAACGACTGGCGCGCGGGTCCGGAGAGCGAACTGGCGCCGCAGGCCGACGCCGATGACCTGTCGCTGCTGCTGTACACCTCGGGCACCACGGGCAAGCCCAAGGGCGTGCCGCGCCGCCACCGCCACGAGCGGGCGGCCGCGCTGGCGCACGTGGCGCAGAATCTGTACCGCCATGGCGAGCGCACACTGGGCGTGATGCCGCTGTATCACACGATGGGCGTGCGCTCGCTGCTGGCGATGGCGCTGGTGGACGGCTGCTTCGTCTGCCTGCCGCGCTTCGACACGCACGCCGCGCTGAACCTGATCGAGCAGGAGCAGCTGACCTGCCTGTATCTGGTGCCGACCCTGTACCACGACCTGCTGACGCAGCGCGAACGCGACGGCCGCGGCAGCGGGCCGGGAACCGACCTGGCCTCGGTACGCAAGCTCGGTTTCGCCGGCGCGCCAATGCACGATGCGCTGCTGCAGCGCTTGCAGACGGCGTTCGCCCCGACGCTGTTCGTCAACCACTACGGCTCGTCCGAGGTGTACACCTTCGCGATCGACCAGGACGCGCTACGCAAGCCTGGCAGCGCCGGCCGCGCCGGCATCAACACCCGCCTGCGCGTGCTGAAGCTGGACCCACATGGCGTGGACGACATCGCCGCGCCCAACGAGGAAGGCCAGATCGTGGCCGACCTGCGCGGCGACGAAGCCTTCGAGGGCTACTGGAAGCGCGAGGACGCCAACGCCAGATCGCTGCGTGCAGGCTGGTACTTTACCGGCGATACCGGCTACGTCGATGCGGATGGCGATCTGTTCGTCACCGGCCGCGTGGACGACATGATCATCAGCGGCGGCGAGAATATCTCGCCGGTCGACATCGAATCGGTCATCTCGCTCTGCCCGGGCGTCAGCGAGGTGGCCGTGGCCGGCCTGTCGGACGAACGCTGGGGCCAGCGCGTGGTGGCGTTCGTCACGCGGCGCGACCAGCAAACGCCACTGGACGCCCCCACGCTCGATGCGCATTGCCGCAGTTCCGGCCTGCCCAACTTCAAGCGCCCGCGCGAATATGTGTTCGTTTCGGAGATACCCAAGTCCCCGGTCGGCAAGATCCTGCGCCGCAAGCTGGTCGCGGGCGACTACGCACCTGAAACCCGATAACCCATTACGTTCCAACTACTCAGGAGACCTGTATGACCTTGCTCACCCACCCTGCGCAACTGCTGCTCGAGAAACTGGACGGCTTCCGCGTCGACATCGATGCGTCCCGGGAGCGCGCCGATATCGTGCTGCAGCGCCCGCATTTCAATATCATCTCCATGGCGCAGCGCGATCAATTGCGCCTGGTGTTCGAGTCGCTGGACGCTAACCCGGCAGTGCGCGTGATTGTGCTGCGCGCCGAAGGCGAGAACTTCTCCAGCGGCGGCGACATCAAGGGCTTCCTTGAAGCGTCGCCCGAGCATGTGTCGCAACTGGCGTGGAATATCGCAGCGCCGGCACGCTGCAGCAAGCCGGTGATCGCCGCAACACGCGGCTACTGCTTCGGCGTCGGCTTCGAGATCTCGCTGGCCTGCGATTTCCGCATCGCGACCGACACTACCCTGTATGCGCTGCCGGAGCAGAAGCTGGGGCAGATTCCCGGTTCGGGCGGCTCGGCGCGGCTGCAGAAAATGGTTGGAATCACGCGCACCAAGGACATCGTGATGCGCTCGCGCCGCATTCCCGGCCCGCAAGCTTACGACTGGGGCGTGGCCACCGATTGCGTGCCGGACGCCGAACTGGAAGCGGCGACAGACCGCCTGGTCGACGAATTGCGCGCATTCTCGCCGCTGGCGCAGCGCACCGCGAAGAGGCTCCTCAACGATACCGAGGATTCCACGCTGACCGTGGCAATCGAGCTGGAAGGCCATTGCTACAGCCGCTTACGCAGCTCCGACGATTTCCGGGAAGGCGTCGAGGCGTTCCACCGCAAACGTGCTCCGACATTCAAGGGCAGCTGAAACCGGGGGCGGTGCGCCGCCCTCTCCCGATAGTCCACGCATTTCATCAACCTACAAAAACCTCAGGAGACAACCATGGCAGAGATTTCATTAGGCGCAGCCGATGCCGCGCCACTCGCGCCCAACCAGCGGCAAGTGCTGACCGCTGTCACGGCTTCGCTGATGGGCTGGGCGCTGGACCTGTTTGACCTGTTCATGCTGCTGTACGTGGCGCCGGTCATAGGCAAGCTGTTCTTCCCGTCGCAGCACGCAATGCTGTCGCTGGCGGCGGTGTACGCGTCGTTCGCAGTAACGCTGCTGATGCGCCCCCTGGGCTCCGCGCTCTTCGGCTCCTATGCCGACCGCAAGGGCCGCAAGGGGGCGATGGTAATCGCCGTGATGGGCGTTGGCCTTTCGACGGCGGCCTTCGGCCTGCTGCCCACTGTGGCTCAAGTCGGTCTGCTGGCGCCAGTACTGTTCCTGACGCTGCGCCTGGTGCAAGGCGTTTTCGTCGGCGGCGTAGTCGCGTCGACGCATACAATAGGCACTGAATCGGTAGCAATGAAGTATCGCGGCGCCGTGTCGGGACTGATCGGCGGTTCGGGGGCAGGCCTGGGCGCACTGCTTGCCTCCTTGACCTATCTGGCCATGTCGCAAATCTTCCCGGGCGAAGAGTTCAATGAATGGGGCTGGCGTTGCATGTTCTTCACCGGGATCATCAGCTCCGTACTGGGCCTCATGATTTTCAGCGGGCTGGAAGAATCGCCGCTTTGGAAGCAGCTCGCTGCGCAGAAGGCTGCCCGTCTGGTCGACGCGCGCCGCGAAGCGCCGCTCGATGCCGGCGTATCGCCACTGCGTACCGTGTTCTCGCCGCCGCACCGCAATGTGCTGCTGACCAATCTGCTGGTGACGATCGGCGGCGGCAGCGCCTACTACCTCACTTCCGGCTACCTGCCGACCGTGCTGAAAGTTGTCACGCAAACGCCCAACCACATCGCAGCCGGCATCCTGATGGTGAGCAGCATCGGTGTGATCATTGCCTCAGTGCTGGCCGGACATCTGAGCACCCTGATCGGCCGCAAACGTACGTTCATCGTGACGTCCCTGATCCAGCTTGCGGCCGGTCCGTGGCTCTACCTGCACCTGCCCGAAGTCAGCGACACATGGACGCTGGGCGTCTATGTCACGCTTCTGAGTATGCTCGGTTGCATCGGCTTCGCACCAGCGCTGATCTTCCTCAACGAGCGCTTCCCCACTTCGATCCGCGCCACCGGCACGGGCCTGTCCTGGAACATCGGTTTCGCTCTGGGCGGCATGATGCCTACCGTGGTGTCGCTGGTTAGTTCGGGACCGGGGGCGATCCCCTCCACACTTGCAATGTTCCTGGCCTGCGTGTCGGCGCTGCTGCTGATTGGCGGGCTTGTGGTCCCGGAGACCATGGGGCGTTTGTCCGAGGCTGGACGCAGCGACGACAGCTAATCCTTATGGAAGGTGGGCACGTATCTCATCGGCAGTCTGCCGCGACGCCTGCCGATGCGCGTAGCGCCCCATATTCGGCAAAATCGCGAGCGGCACATTGTTACGCTGGGCGAACTCCTCGCCCATTTCCTATATAGACGTGAGCGAGCGGCACGCAGGGCAGTAGGCTGGGATAGCCCCACATATCGGAAGCAAACAACCGATGACTTGGGCGCCCCACATTTGAGCGTAGCAGGTCATAGCGCCTGCGCCGTGAAGCATCGCCAAACTTAAACCGCATCAGACGCACCGCCCCAGGTACAGCCAATGCAATAGCACTTGCGCGACCAATCGCTGGCCGCGCGCGATCATGTACTATTCCATCGAAGTGCGAGTAACGAGCCAAAGGCTGTACTGAACTTTCTGCATCAGCGCTCTCGAAACTAAGTAAGACTCTTGCGGCAACATCTCATACCAGTAATGACGACCGACTGGTTTCCACGTTGACCCCGTACAAATGGATGTCCCTGCTCGTCGGCGAGAGAAAATGCCTGCGCAGCCTGGTCCGGATCACTGAATACGATGTCACGCAGGCCGCTCTCGCAGACGATAATGTACGCGGTTCCTCGGTCACCTGATCCCCTAAAAATGCTCGTCACTTAGTTCGCCATCACCTTCTCCAATGTGCCTGGCCCGGCCGTGATCATCGCGGCGGCAGTACAGACGGCTGCCCCTTCATTTCAAATTTCTATTCCACAAGCGACATCTCGCAACCAATCACCACCTCTTGCAGCTGCCGCTCATCGAGCCCGATCTAGCTCGCGATCTGTATATGGAGGCTGAGAGTCTGCGGAGTCTTCTTTCTCAGACGTCACCCAAGAACGCATGAGCGAGTGCCTGATACGGAAGCGACCTTTGCCGTCAAGGATTGGTCGAGCATTTTCCGAACTATCGTCCGGTTATCAAGAATGACACCTGGCCCCGGCAGAACGCGCCGCGGTCGGCCGCCCTCTCATGCAAATGCCTTTGTGAATAATTTCACATGAAACGGGAGTTTCTGGGAATTTACGAAGATGGGATGTGCTGCATAGAATCAATACATCTCATCCAACAAGGAGGAACACCATGGAAAACTTTCAAATGCATATAGGCGGTGAATCGCGCAACGCCATTAACGGAGGCACCTTTGAAAGCATGAACCCATACACCGGAAAGGTCTGGGCGCAACTGCCGCGCGGCAATGACGCGGATGTCGACTTCGCCGTGCGTATTGCACATGACGCCTTTAAGAATGGTCCATGGTCACGCATGACGGCGACGCAGCGCGGGCTGATCCTGCACCGCATCGGCGACGTTATGACTGCCAACGCCGACCTGCTGGCCGATCTGGAAGTTAAGGACAACGGCAAATTGAAGGCCGAGATGCTGGTTCAGATGAAATATCTGCCCCAGTGGTTCTACTACTTTGGCGGCATGGCGGACAAGGTTGTTGGCGAGGTCACGCCGATCGACAAACCAGGGATCTTCCATTACAGCACGTATGAGCCGCTCGGCGTCGTAGCCGCCATCGCGCCTTGGAACTCACCGCTGCTGCTGGCATTGTGGAAAGTCGCTCCAGCGCTGGCCGCCGGGAATACGGTAGTCATTAAGCCGTCGGAGTTTTCATCCGCTTCCACCATCGCCTTTGCTGAAATGTGCACAGTTGCGGGCTTGCCTCCAGGCGTGGTCAACGTCGTTACCGGCTTTGGTCCGGAGGTCGGGGAACCATTGGTCACTCATCCGCTGGTGGCGCGCGTGGCATTCACTGGCAGCGAAAATGGTGGCCGCATGGTGTATCAGAACGCTGCGAAGACATTCAAGCGTGTGTCGCTGGAACTGGGCGGCAAGTCAGCAAATATTGTCTTTGAAGATGCCAACCTCGATGATGCCGTCAAAGGCGCGGTAGCCGCCATCTTTGCGGCTACCGGGGCAGAGCTGCATGGCTGGCTCGCGACTGTTGGTGCACTCCAGTATCCACGATGAGTTTGTCGACCGCCTGCTCAACTTTATGAAGGCCGCACATCTGGGCGACCCGATGTCGCCCGAAACCGATATGGGGCCAGTCTCGACCGAGCCACAGCTGGAAAAAACGCTGTACTACATCGACGTCGCGAAGCAGGAGGGCGCGCGCTGTGTACTGGGCGGGCACCGCTCGACGCGCCCCGGTACGGAACAAGGACTGTTCGTTGAACCAACGATTTTCGTCGACGTGCGTAACGACATGCGTATCGCTCAGGAAGAGGTGTTTGGGCCGGTCGTGGCTGTCATCAAGTTCGACACTGACGACGAAGCAGTGGCCATCGCCAACGATAGCAACTATGGCCTCGCGGCAGGTGTCTGGACGCGCGACCTGCAGCGCGCGATGACCATCCCGAAACAGCTCGAGGCGGGCACGGTCTGGGTCAATGCTTACCGTATGGTGAGCTATCAGGCTCCGTTCGGAGGCGTTAAGGCATCGGGCATCGGACGCGAAAACGGTATGCGTGCGATCTACGAATACCTCGAGGCGAAGAGCGTTTTCATCAAGCCTGAACTGGGTTCTGAAAATCCATTCATCCTTAGCTAAGGCGATCGAAGCACGTCCAAGTTCGGAGGCCAGCGACGTGCTTAATCAATATTAAAGCAACAAAATATGCTGCCCAGACGTGATGATTGACACTTCCTTCCGCGCAATGCTCCTCTACGCAGCCCGCGCCGCTTCTGGGGCGACGATTGCTTTATTGATTGCCATGTCGCTTGGTTTGGACGAGCCGCATTGGGCGGCATGGACAGTCATTTCCGTGAGTCTTCCGGCCAGCGGGGACGCGTTCCAGAAATCGTTATATCGAATGCTCGGCACGCTGGTCGGTGCTGTCGCGGCATTTCTTCTCGTGATTGGCAGCCTTGGCGCTCACGCGCTCCTGATCTGCCTGCTAAGCGCATGGTTAATCACATGTGTGTACATTGGACTTCGTCTTCAACCCGCCGCCGGATATGCTGCGGTGCTTGCCGGATATGGCGCGGTGGTTGTAGCGATAGCATCTGTTGATGCCAATGGAGGTATCCACGAACTGGCCTTGTTGTCAGCTACGCGCTTTGCGGCAATCGCTATTGGCGTCATAACGTCAATCATACTTCTCGCCACGACGGAAATGACGCCGCCGCAATGGTGCGCCATTGCTGGAGATGTCTTTAACTTGGGTTCAACATGGCGCGTGTTTGCTACCTGCGCAGAAGAGCAGCATAAGCGGGCGCTGTTCGGTGCGTTGAGAGCAGGGGCATGCTTACAGCTCGCGGGAATGGCATGGTTATCAATTCACTGGGAAGGCGGTGGGTTACTTGTTTCGTTCACCGGCATTACTGCCGGCTTGTTCTCTATCCGTGCCAATCCCAAAGGGGCAACTATTCATTTCATGTGCGCCGCCGTCGCCGGCGCCCTCAGCGCGTTGATGTTGCATCGCTGGCTGGAATTACTTTCCACCGCGCCCCTGGCACTGCCAATAGCGCAGGGAGTGCTGGCTTTCACGGCCGTACTATTGGCCGCGATTTTTGGTAATGGTTTTTTTGCCTCTTGCTATTGCCTGGTCCTGTTTGTCCTCGCCGATCCACAGACATTCGCGGTCAGCGATAGGGCGAGCTTGGCAGCAAAAGGAGCCGGCATACTCGTGGGCTCAGGCATTGCGCTGCTGGGCTATCTGGTGGAGCGGAACAAGCGTCGGCAGTAGCGCGCGGCGGCTACGATTATCACGGCACCGGGCACGCTTCGCGCCGTTTCTCCTGCGCCCGGATGCACGCTCCCAGGTCAGTCGAAGCAATCGACCAGGAAGGACATGACCGCCTGTATCCGCGGCGCGCGGCGCAAGTCGTTGTGCACCGCGATCCAGACTTCGCGCACCAATTCTGCACCAACATGCGGCAAACGAACCAGACGTGGATCCGCACTGCCCATGAAATCGGGAAGAACCGCAATCCCTACGCCAGTAGCAGCAGCCGCCGCCTGTACCGCCAGGTCATTGCTACGCAAGACAATCGATGCACCGCCTGCTTGAGTTTGCAGCCATACTTGCTGAGGCGTGTCGTCCATGCTGGGGCCATAAGCGATATACGACCGCTTCTCGTGCTCAGCCAGATAGGCCGGCGTGGCGTATAGCGAAAACGGAACTGTTGCGATCTTGCGAACCACCACGTCATCGTCCACAGGGCGGCTAAGTCGGACGGCGATGTCAGCTTCACGTCGCACCAGCGAGACATTGCGCGTGTCGCCATCCAGGCGGATGTGTAAAGCAGGATGTTTTGCACGCAGTTTTGACAGCCGCGGCGCGATAAGGAATGCTGCCATGTTTGGCGGAGCGCTCACGGCCACTTCCCCAGCTATGACAGATTGCCCGGCCGATGCGGTCCGCTCGACCGCCAATGACTCAAATTCCATCCGTTTGCCCAGCTCGGCAATGCGCTCGCCGTCGGCAGTCAGGAAATAGGCCCGCGGGCGGCGTTCTACGAGCTTGAGCTTCAAAGCATCTTCCAGCGCGGCGACCCGGCGGGCAATTGTGGCGTGGTCAACATTCAGCCGCCGCGCCGCCGCCGACAATGACTTTTCCTGCGCAAATGCGTTGAAGTGGCGCAAATCTTCCCAGTCGAACATATGCATTTTTTCACAAGCCAGGTTAATAATTGGGGAATTTCGCTTGTAAAGCAAAGCCAGCAGAATAGCAAACATCTGACCATCGGAGTAGAAAATGAATCCGCACGACATCCCCGCCACGTCGCTCATGTGTACTGCCGGCGTCCCCCGTTCGGTATCCGGACGCCGGATTGCCGTCGCCGCTTGGATGGTGACGGCTGTATTCATCCTCTCCAATTCCGCCACCCCCTTGTATGTCCACTGGCAGCATCGATTCGCATTTTCTGCGGCAGTGAGCACCATCATTTTCGCGGCCTATATTGTCGGTCTGATCGGCGCCTTGCTCCTCGCAGCACTGCTATCCGACCGGTTTGGCCGCAAAGCGGTATTGGTGTCCGGTTTTCTGCTGGCCATGCTCGCTTGTGCCGTGTTCAGCATCGCCGACTCGGCGTATGCACTGGTGGCAGCCCGTTTTTTGACCGGCGTCGCGGTAGGCATCATCGTCTCCACCGGCATGGCGGTCGTTGTCGAGGTCGGAGGGGCTGAGCGAAAACGCCAGGCAGCGCAGGCGGCGTCTATCGCCATGGTGCTCGGCGCGGGTCTGGGTCCGCTCTTGGCGGGTGCGTTCGCGCAGGTGATGGCACAACCAGTACCGGTTATTTTCGGCATCGAATTAGTACTGTTGGCAACGGCGCTCGCAACCGTGCTCGCCTTGCCGATTCCGGACGTCAGGAGTGCCCGTATCGCGTGGAGACTGCCCTCGGTCCTGCCGCAGCATCGTTTGTATCTGGCGTCAGGCATCGCCGTATTTGCGCCAGGCCTTTCGGCGACATCATTCGTACTGTCGCTGGGCCCGGCGTTGCTGTCCAGGCTTCTGCATGTCAGCAGTCCATTGCTTGCGGGCGGTACCGCCTGCCTCATGTTCATGAGCGCGACCGGCGTGCAGTTAGCGGTGAAGAGTCTGCCAGTGCGTACCATCCTTCTGATCGGCGCGACCTCAACGGCCCTGGCGATGGTCGCTCTGACGACGGCGATTCATACAGAAACGCCTGTTGTGCTGCTGATTGCCGCGAGTCTTGCCGGTATGGGCCAAGGGCTAGGACAGCTTGGCGGCCTGAGCGCAATCGGGATGCACGTGCCGGATGGTCAGCGCACGGAGGCCATCTCCTTGCTAAACATCGGGGCATACGTTCCGGCCGGTCTACTGCCCGTCGCCAGCGGTTTCCTGATGGACCATATTGGCATGGGCGCAGGAGCAACGTCATTTGCAGCAGTGCTGATCATTGGAGCAGCCATAGCAGCGTACTTTGTTGCGACACACCAGCCGCGATCAATTAATTTCTAGGAGGACTGCATGAACTCAGTAAAAATTGTCGAGGCTTTCTGGGCAGCGGTATGGCAAGGAAAAGATTTCGACGCCATTGACCGCTTTTGCGTGGAAGACTTTGTCATTACTTCCGGAGGTATCGATATCGTTTCGAAATCGAAATTTAAAGCTTGGGTGAAGCAATTCAACCAGTTGGTCACTAACCTGCAGTTCGAGGTTGTCGAAACCTTTCAGAATGAGGACGGCAGTCGCGTCGCCTCGCGCTGGATTGTCAGCGGCCGCAACAATGGCGTGTTCGGGCTGGCGCCAGACCAGCGCGAAGTCCGCTTCACTGGCACAGCGGTATGGCAAGTTCGTGAAGACGGCAAACTGGTTCACAACTGGGTGGAGCGCGCTAGTTGGGAGGCTTATCAAACCTTAACACGGCATGGGTAACCACGCCATCGAAGTGATCCACTTGGATTGCATGGACACTCCGAGGCCGAGAACTCGGTTGGTCAATGGCCTAACTCAAGCCGTCCCAAAACCGTCGCCCTAGCGAAGTCCGTTGGCGCTTGGTCTTTGAGAGCCATGTGAGGCCGGACCTCATTGTAGTCCACGCGCCATGCCTCCACGGCGATTAGAGCCTCGTCCAAGGAGGTTAGCCAGTCACCCTACTCGACGCGCTCTACTACACTTCCATACAAACAACTGGGAGAAGACGATGTTATTTCATGTAAGAATGGATGTGAACTTGCCACAAACAATGCCTGAAGCGCAGTCCGCTTCCTTAAAAAAAGAGGAAATGGTTATAGCCCAGGCACTTCAGGCATGCCGCAAGTGGCGCCACCTATGGCGCATAGCCGGACAGTATGCGAACATCAGCGTGTTTGACGTCGACAGCATCGAAGAACTACATACGGTGCTCAGCACGTTGCCCCTGTTTCCTTTCATGAAAATAGAGGTCATGGCGTTGTGCCGCCATCCTTCGTCGATCCACGGCGACGACCGGTAGTAGGCCGTCGGTGAGAATCTTCATCACCGTGCCGCACATGGCGTCATTTTGCGCGGCGTCTGCCCGCAGGCTGTCGGTGCGCCACATCAGGCTCGGAGTTGCGGCGCTACATCGCCATCCATGCGTTGACGCGCTCCGACACGCCCATCAAACAAATCTCCGGGGATCTCGGATTTGCGGATCCGGCCTCGTTCCAACGCGCATTCGCGCAAGGACCGGACGTCCACCCGGCGCGTGGCGCCGCACCGCAGTATCTGCCAAGTAGAGACGGGCGAGCACTGGCCTCATCGAGCGGGCAGGCAGACGTTCCTTGCGATGGCAGCTTCCCAGTCAGCTTGCTGAATTGTGTGCCACGACGATCCACCGCGCCGTCGATCATCACCGAGCGCTCACCGGGAATGTTCGCGAAGGCGCTACGAACCACGGCCGAGGCGCGGGCGCGGATGTCATCGGGCTGATCAGCAAGCAAGCGCGACAGCGGGCCGAACTCGAACGTCATCCTGACTGTGTCGTCGATCGCCGCATCCCGCGTCCCGCCGTCGCCAAACGGAACCGATGCATCGAAGGGCGCGATAGCGATATCGGCAAAGCCGGCCACCGTCAGGATGCGTGTCACGCGAGCCCGGTCACCGAACGAGAATGGCCCGGGAGATCTCAATCCAACATGGACTGCTGGGCGAAGATACCCGCCATCGCGCCCTGGGATGATGCCTGGGTGACCGATGGCAAGAAAGGTGTAGTAAGGTCGCCCGCGGCGTAGATGCCGGGCACGCTGGTTTGGCGGCGCTCGTCAACCTTGAGGACGATGCCGGTGGGCGTATCGACCGTGGCAAGGCCCAGTGCTTCATGCAGGCTTGCGGACGGCTTGTTGCGCGGCTGGGCAAACAGCACGTCGACCGCGATATGGCGGCGGGTATCGAGATTGACAGTGGCGATATGGCCTTTGCGATGGGCGATCTCGACGATCCTACCGTCGGCGACGGCTATGCCGCGGCGCGCCAGGTCGGCCTGGATATCGGGTGGAATGCTATGACCGTCGGCGAAGACAGTCAACTTGTCGGTCCAATCGTAGAACAGCCTGGCAGACTGATACGACTGCGGGCCGGACCAGACCAGGCCCCAATGCTGGCCGGCGACCTCAAAACCGTCGCAATACGGACAGGGCACGACGGACGTGCCCCAGCTTTCGGCAAAGCCTGGAACATCAGGCATCTGGTCGGCGACGCCATAACTCAGGATCAGGCGGCGCGCCCCCAGGCTTTCGCCATCGCCAGTGAGGACGGAAAAATGGTCGATGGCGCCGGAGATGCTGTCGGCCCGGGCACTCACTAGCCTGATCGTGGGATAACGCGCCAGCTGCTGTCGCGCCTCGGCCAGGATGTCCAGCGGTGGCTTGTGATCGTGGCCAAGTAGGCCATGCGAGTGGCCGGCAAAGCGATTGCGCGGCAGGCCAGTATCGAGAACGGTGACCTTGCGGCGGGCACGGCCGAGCTGCAGGGCGGCGGCGAGGCCGGCAAAGCTTCCACCGATAATGATGACGTCACTCATGGTGATGGGCTCCACGTTGAGGATGGTAAGGGGGGCTGGGCCTGGCGTGCAATGTCGTCCAGCGCTACGCGCTCCAAGGTCAGGCAAGCCCGAAGGATTTCCGCAGGCCTTTCTCAACCGGGCCAGCTGGCATGAAGCGGCGCAACTTTGCCAGGAGAGAGGCCTCGCCTCGGGGCGTATGGCGCATCTTCCAAGCTCCCAAAGCAGCATCGACAATCGTGGCGGCTACGCCATCGGGCTCGGGGGCATTTTGGACATTGTTCTGGATCGCCCGGGAAGCGATGCCAAGCTCTTTGTTGTAGTCGGGGATTCTGGCCGCTGTTTGGGGCGCAATGAGATCTAGATTGGTTTTGGTAAAGGATGGTTCGACCAGCGACACCCGAATGCCGAATTGGCGCACTTCGTGGTCCAGCGATTCTGACAGGCCCTCGACCGCATGCTTGGACGCCGCATAAAACCCCATGTATGGCGCCGGCAGAAAACCAAGCACCGAGCTGACGTTGACGATCCTGCCGGAACGTTGCACTCGCATCTGCGGTAGAACTGCTTGCGCCGTGCGTAGGATACCGAACAGGTTCGTATCGAACAGCACGCTCGCTTCCGTGGTCGAAGTCTCTTCCACCGCACCGACGATGGTCGCCCCAGCGTTATTGACGAGGACATCGATGCGCCCGGCGCGTGCGACGATCTGCTGAAACGCCTGCTTAACGGACGTGTCGCTGCGTACATCCATCTCCACCAGCTCGACGCCAGCCAACGGGCTCGTGCCGGCGATCGCCCGCACGGTTCCAAACACGCGGCAACCGCGCTTGGCAAATTTCTCTGCTGTGGCGCGTCCAATACCCGACGACACTCCAGTAACAACAATTATGGCTTCCGACATTTCCATTTCCTTTTCAATTAATGATGGCCGAGCCGTCCCGAGATTAGAGCCACATTGCCCTGCTTATCCATTTCGTCCTCCGCCCTGCTATCGCCGCCAGGTTGGATTTTGAACCAGATCGCATACATCGCCGGCAGGAAGACCAGCGTAAGAATGGTTCCCGCAAAGGTTCCGCCGATCAGCGTGTAAGCGAGCGTGCCCCAGAACACCGAATGGGTCAGCGGGATGAAAGCCAAGATCGCCGCCAGCGCCGTCAAGATCACCGGCCTGGCACGCTGCACCGTTGCCTCCACAACGGCCTGGAATGGATCCAGTCCAGCTCGCGTGTTGTCATGAATCTGCCCGATCAGGATCAGCGTGTTGCGCATCAGGATGCCTGACAGCGCAATTAAGCCCACCAGTGCGTTGATGCCAAACGGCTGCCCGAAAAGGATCAGCATCGGCACCACCCCGATCAACCCCAGGGGACTGGTCAGGAACACCATCACCATCGCGGAAATCGAGCGCACCTGGAAGATGATGATCAGCAGCGTAATCGCCAGCATGATCGGGAACAGCGGCAGCATGGCGGTAGTCGCCTTGCCCGATTCCTCAATGGACCCAGCTTGCTCGATGCGGTAACCACTCGGCAGCTTGTCAATCAGCGGCTGCAACTGGCGGCTGATAGCTGCAGATACGTCCGGCGGCTGCAGGCCCTCGGCGATATCGCCGCGCACCGTGATTGTTGGCATGCGGTCGCGCCTGCGCATCACCGGTTCTTCCGCGCGCACGTCAACCTTCCCCACTTGGGATAAAGGAATGCGCTGCCCGTTCGCGCCAGTCAGCGTGAAATCGGAAATCCTGGCGGGGTCGAGGCGAGCCGCACCAGCCGAGCGGGCTACCACTTGCACCGTGCGGATATCCTCGCGCACTGCGGTGATCGGCACGCCGCTCAAGAAGAACTGCAATTGCTGCGCCACCGCACTTGAAGTGAGGCCCATAGCTTGCAAGCGGTCTTGCTGCAAGGTGAAATGCAAGGATGGCGTGCGGGTGCCCCAGTCGGTATTCACCGTCCGCATCATCGCGCTGGCACTCATGACCTGCTGCACGTCGGCAGCGATATGGCGCAGCTTTTCCGGGTCGGCGCCAGTGACGCGATAGGCCACCGGGAATGGCGAGTACGGCCCGAAGACAAGCTGGGTGACGCGAACCCGCGCCTCGGGAGCCAGCCCGTCGGCAACCGCTTTGCGCAGACGCTGTTTCAATTCTTCCCGCTGCATCTGGTTATCGGTCCGCACCACAATCTTGGCAAACGATGGATCAGGCAATTCAGGCCCCATCGCCAGGTAGAACCGCGGCGCACCCTGGCCGATATAGGCCGTGACGATTTTTGCTTCGTCCTGCTTGGCAAGCCAGGCTTCCACTTTTGCGGCGGCGGCGCTGGTTGCGGTAATCGACGTACCATAAGGCATCTGCACTTCAACCAGGACTTCGGGACGATCCGAAATCGGGAAGAACTGCTTCTTCACTACCGCCATGCCTAGTACCGCTGCGACAAACAAGCCCACCACCGCACCCGCCACCAGCCACTTGCGGGCGATCACGCGCTTCAGGAGCTGGCGGAAGCGGTTGTAGCGCGGCGTGTCGTAGAGCGCCCCGTGACCGCCAGCCACTTTTTCGAAATCAGGCAGGAGCTTGACGCCGAGGTAAGGCGTAAATACCACCGCGACCACCCATGAAGCGATCAGCGCGATGCCGACGATCCAGAACATATTGCTGGTGTACTCGCCAGCAGTAGAACGGGCGAATCCATTTGGCATGAAGCCTACAGCCGTTACCAGCGTGCCGGCCAGCATCGGCGCCGCCGTATGGCTCCAGGCGTAAGCCGAGGCGGCAACGCGGCTGAAGCCCTCCTCCATCTTCACCACCATCATCTCGATGGCAATGATGGCGTCGTCCACCAGCAAGCCCAGGCCGAGAATGAGCGAGCCAAGCGTAATCCGGTCGAAATTCTTGCCGGTTGCCGCCATCACGATGAACACCGTCGCCAGGGTCAGCGGCACGGCTGCTGCTACCACGATCCCGACCCTCCACCCCATGCTGACAAAGCACACCACCATCACCACCAGCAGTGCAGCGAAGAACTTGAGCATGAATTCGTCGACGGCCGAGCCGATGTTCACGGCCTGGTCGGTGATCTTGCTCAACCCCATGCCCAGCGGCAGTTCGGCATTGATCGCGCCCACTTCCTTGTCGAGTGCCTTGCCGAGGTCAAGGCCATTCCAGCCCTCACGCATGACAATGCCCAGCAGGAGCGCCGGTTCACCGCCATTGCGGATCATGAACGTTGCCGGGTCTTCGTAGCCGCGCTTGACCGTGGCGATGTCGGACAGTTTCAAGGTTCGGCCCTGCGCCACCACCGGCGTATCGCGGATCTTCTGCAGCTGGTCGAAGGCGCCGTCCAGGCGAACCAGCACCTGCGGCCCCTTGGTTTCCACCGAACCGGCCGGTGTCAGCACATTCTGGCTTTGCAGCGCGGCAAACACGTCCTGCGGGCTGACGCCCAATGTTGCCAGCCGCTCATGCGAAAACTCGAGGTAGATGCGCTCTGCTTGCTCCCCGATGATGTTGACCTTTTTCACGCCCGGCACGCGCAGCAGGCGCTGGCGCAACGTCTCCGCCTCGCGTACCAGTGTGCGCTGCGGTTCACCCTTTGCCTTGAGGGCAAACAGAGCAAAGGTAACATCCGCGTATTCGTCGTTGACCAGTGGCCCAATCACCCCTGGAGGCAGGTTGCTGATTTCGTCGCTGACCTTTTTGCGCGCCTGGTAAAAATCACCCTGCACTTCAGACGGCGGCGTGCTGTCCAGTAAGGTCAAGGTCGTAAAGGCCAGGCCAGGACGGGTATAGGTCTCGCTGCGGTCGTACCAGCGCAATTCCTGCAAACGCTTCTCGATCTTCTCGGCGACCTGGTCTTGCATTTCCTGCGCCGTGGCGCCGGGCCAGGCAGTAACGATGGTCATCACCTTGACGGTGAAGGCAGGATCTTCCGCCCGTCCCAATTTGAAGAATGCAATGACGCCTGCCAGGGAGATCAGGCAAATCAGGAACAGGGTGACGGAGCGCTCGCGTACCGCCAGCGCTGACAGGTTGAAGCGCCCTTCGCTCATGGCCGCCCCGCAACGGTTGCAGCAACAGCCTGGCCAGCTACACGCACCCGGTCGCCTTCATGCAGCAAGTGCGCACCGAGGGCAACGATGCGATCGCCCTGTTTAAGACTGCCGGCAATCCGCGCGCTGTCGTCGTCCATGCCCTGCACGGCGACCGGCCGCCATGAGACCTTGGCCGGCTCCCCCCGCCAGCACCCAGACACCCGGCCCCTTCCCTGCATCGAACAGCGCGCCAATTGGCACGCGCAGGCCGCCCGACGCCTGCGCGTTCGCTAGCGGGACCTGGATGGTGACAGTGGCGCCAAGCGGTGCATTCGAGAGCTCGCCTTCGAGCACAAAACGGGCCTCGAACGTGCGCGTCAGCCGGTCGGCGGAATCGGAAAGTTGGCGCAGCCGGGCCGGCACTGATAGTTCCTCCTTGCCAAACAGTCTGGCTTGCGCGGTGGTGCCCACGGCCGGGCGCAGTGTTTCCGGCAACTGGATGACGGCTTCGCGCCGGCCGGCGTGCGCTACACGCACTACGATCTGCCCTGCATTGACGACCTGGCCCGGCTCTGCCAACGTTTCGACAACCACACCATCCGCATCTGCCACCAGTTCCGCATAACGGCTCGCGTTGCGTGCCACTTGCGCCTGCGATTCAGCCGCGCTGAGCTGCGCTTTGGCCGCATCTCCTGCCGCCTTGGCCTGGTCGTAAGCCGATGCCGAGATAGCGCCGGTACCGCGCAAGCCCCGGTAGCGGGCTTCATCGTCGGCCGTTTGCTGGGCGCGCGCCCTTGCAGCTGCAACCACCTCCAACTGGGCGTTGACCGCCAACTGCAGGTCGGCCGCATCGATACGCATCAGCAACTGGCCACGCTTGACGGTTTGACCTGCATCCACAAGCCGCTCCAACACCTTGCCGGCGACACGAAAACCCAGGTCGCTTTGTACTCGGGCAGCGACCGTCCCAGTGAACGTACGTGCATCGGCGACATCGCCCTCGACCCGACCGCCCTCACCAGCGGAGCGGCAGTACGTGGATCGGATGGCGGTTTTTCGCCACAAGCGGCCAGCGCGAGAGGCAAGACTGTCATGACAGACGAAAAAGCAAGGTTGCGGCGGCGCATAGGAATCCCGATAAGGAAACAAACAAGATTCCATTTTGCGACCAGTGACTATTTAAGTCAATAGTCACTATCATATTTTTGCCGCGCTGACGCTTTTAGGGAGACAGGCTTCGGAGCACCAGGCTGGACAATTGAAGCGGAGCCTCCTGTGCGGAGTCCAGTCCGTATTGCAACAGGACCGGGTTCAGGTACGGACGCATCACCAGGTAAATCGCAGTCACAGCCTCGTCGAGAGGCGTCTTTCGCTCGAAATCTTCCGTCTCGCGGCCTTGCCGCAGAATGTCCTGCAAGATGGACTGGATCCGCCGCTCATACACGCTGGTGGCTTCCCAGTTCCCCATGGCTGCTGCTGCCGCTATATCGTAAAGCTTGCGATTTTCGAAAAACAATCGCAGGCTCGATTCGACAATCGCCCTGAACATGCGGCGCAGCTTCTCAGGCGGCCTCTCAACCGCGTCGATGGCTGCCCTGACATCCGCCTCGATTTCAGCCAGGCAGTTCGCACAAATCTGCTCACCGATCGCCTGCTTGGATTCAAAGAACTTGTAGATATACGCCTTGGAAAAGCCGATCGACTTGGCCAAGTCGGAGACGGTGGTCTTTTCATAGCCATACAAACGGAAATGCTCACTCGCTGCGGCGACGATCTGGTCGCGCACTTCATGATCGGCCGGACCGCGGATGGGCTGGGGGTTACGGTTGCTTTATTCATGACCGACAGCTTACCGCCTGACTCCGATTTACACAACAAGTGACCCTTTAGTGATATAGTCACCTCGGAAATCATCTCCTGCGAAAGATAACCATGTTAAAAACCAGCGTTCTCATTACACTTGTTGCCAGCCTCACAACGGGCTGCGCGATCGGACCCAATTACGTTCGCCCCGACACGCCCCTGCCAGACCATTATCCCGGCCAGCAAGCCATCGAACAGCGAGGTACCCGTGCGCCAGAATCATCCAGTGCCTGGTGGGAAGGCTTTCGCGACCCGCAACTGAATCGCCTGGTTGCCCTCGCGTTGCGCCAGAACCTTGACATAGCCCAGGCTGCGGCCTGCGTTACCCAGGTCAGGGCCGGACTGACCTCGGCCAACGCAGCACTGCTGCCTTTTGCCAGCATCAGCGCCCAGGGTGCGCGCGCGCACCAATCGCTGGAAACACCTTTGGGGCAGATTTTGAGTTCTTCGCCTGGGTATAACCGAAATGGCAACACTTATGAGGTCAGTCTCGGAGCGTCATGGGAACTGGACTTGTTTGGCGGCTTGCGCCGAGATCGCGAGGCAGCACTCGCCGAATACCAGGCTTCAGAGGCTGGCGCAGCCGCCGTGCAATTAGCCGTGGCGGCCCAGACTGCCGACCTTTACATGACCATCCGCGGCCTGCAAATTCGCCTTGACGTCGCAGCCAGGCAAATTCAAACGCAGCAGGAACTCCTGGCCAAGATCAAGCAGCTTTACGACCAAGGCCTGGCAGCCGAACTACAAGTACGGCAAACCGAGGGGGCACTGGCGCAGGTACAGGCAACGGTGCCTGTGCTGCAGGCTGGGTTGGATGCGGCCATGAATGCACTGGACGTGATGCTTGGAAGCGCGCCAGGTACACACCGGCTGGATCTGGCGGAGGCACGCGGCGTGCTTCCCGCGATTCCCCAGTTCGCTTCCGTCGGATCGCCGCGCAATCTGCTCCGGCGCCGGCCCGACCTGATCGTTGCAGAACGTCGTCTGGCGGCATCGAATGCCCGAATTGGAGTGGCAACGGCTGAATATTATCCAAAGCTCTCCCTGAGTGGACTACTTGGCAGCACAACAGCCATTTCGGCCGGCAACCTGTTCTCCGGCAGCGCAAACCAGACCGCGGGGGTACTGGGCTTGCGCTGGCGCCTGTTCGATTTTGCACGCATCAATGCGCAAATCGAAGTGGCCAAAGGCCGCGAGGCCGAAGCGCTGGCGGCCTACCGCCTATCGGCCCTGCATGCAATGGAAGACGTGGAGAATGCCTTTTCCACCCTGGTCAACCGCGATCAGCAAGCCAGCATCTTGGCCGACGGCCTGAACTCGCTCGGCCGCGCGCGCGCGGCCTCGTTCGCGGCCTATCAGCAGGGACTTGTCAGCTTGGTTGAAGTGCTGCAAGCCGACGAAAACCTACTGCGAGCCACCGACATGCAAGCACAGGCTCAAATCGAATTGGCCCGCGCCGCTGTCTCTGCCTTCAAAGCGCTGGGCGGCTGACAACCCTATAACCGACGATATCGGTGGTAGCCAAAAAAATAATGGCTCCAAATCGGAGCCATTAAATGTTTATCTACGTTAATTCTAGTTACTATTCTGTCACTCCCACTCGATTATAACGAAAGTTCTAAGCCCTTGAATCCACGATACTTTGCAATAACTCGTGCAAACGACACCAGCAGAAATACCATTATCTATTGTTCGTTTAGAGCGCCCTTTTAATCACGATTCACCTCAATTATCTTACGCCTACAATATAATGCGATCAATGATGTTCGTTTGCTCGGTTTCAACAAAAAAATCCTATGCAGACGAAAGTTTTTAGTTGACCAGTCACGCCGCCTTCTGAGGCGATTCTGACCTGCTACCCAATTTAGTACGAAACCTTACTTGAGTCTGCAGTCAAATGACCCGCCCCCAGAATTAGTACCGGTCTTAAGTAGAAATTTCCGGCTTCATGGATGAGCTCAATCGGGCCCTTTCCCTGGCCTGACAGGCGAACTCGGCTGGCGTGGCCCACTGCAATGCGGAGTGGGGACGCGTCTCATTATAGTACTGGCGCCACTCCTCGATTTTGGCCTTGGCATCATCAAGGGATAAGAACCAATGGGCATTCAGGCACTCCTGTCGGAAGCGTCCATTGAAGCTTTCGACTTTGGCGTTATCGGTTGGCCTGCCTGGCCGGCTGAAGTCCAGTTCGACCCGATGCTCATAGGCCCATTTGTCCATGGCCTTCGAGATGAACTCGCTACCATTGTCGACCTTGATTGTGGTCGGCAATCCGCGATGCGCGACGATACGATTCAGCGTGGCGACCACGTCCTCGCCCTTCAGGCTTTGCCCCACGTCGATGGCCAAACTCTCGCGCGTGTAATTGTCGACCACGGTTAACGCCCGCAGCTTGCGCCCATCGAACAAGGCATCGGCAACGAAATCCATGCTCCAGATCTCGTTGATGGCGGTGGCCAGTTGCTTCGGTTGTCGCAGCCTTGCCGACTTATTCCTCTTGGGGCGCTTGAGACGCAGGGATAACCCTGCTGCCTGGTACAGGCGATACACACGCTTGCAGTTGTCCAGCCAGCCTTCCCGCCGGAGCATGACGTGAATACGGCGATATCCGTAGTGCACGCGCGTGGCGGCAATTTCTTTGATGCGCATGAGTAGCGAGGCCGCATCACGGGCCCTGGACTGATACCCGTACAGTGAACGCGACATCCTGAACAACGCGCAGGTTTGCGTCAAACTGGCTCGGTAGCGGTTGAGCAACTCATCGATCAGCAGCCGTTTGCGGGAAGGCTTCAGAGCTTTTTTGACAGCACATCCTGCAGCATGGCTTTATCCAGCGACAGGTCCGCCACCAGCTTTTTCAGCTTGGTCTTTTCCTCTTCCAGCTGCTTGAGCCGACTCACCTCCGCTGGCCCCAAACCGCCGTATTTCTTCTTCCAGTTATAGAACGTGGCATCGGAAATGCCCATCTTCCGGCAGACTTTTTCAATGGGCGTTCCCAATTCCGCCTGTTTCAGCGCATAGGCGATCTGTTGTTCGGTAAACTTGCTTCTCTTCACGGCATGCCTCCCTTCATGAGGTAGAAATCATGCCGGATTTTCTAGCTTAGAACGGTATTATTTATTGGGGTAGGGTCAAAGGAGAGAGATGGTGCCCCAGGGTGTGGTGTATGAAGAGGTCGCCGGAGTCGGCGTTTAGGAAGGCTGCTTGAGGGCGGCCATTGTGATTCTTAAGGTAATGTTGGGTTTGCGAAGACCTTAACTCAACCTAAGGGAAACACAATGACCAACGCCACTATCGCACTATCCGAGCTCGCCGAAAAGGGGGCGGATGCAGATTTCATCCGTCAGACCTTGCAACATGCCCTGCAGCGGCTCATGGAAATGGACGTGGAAGCGCTTTGCCAGGCCGCCTATGGCGAGCGCAGTGAGGAACGCATCAACAGCCGCAACGGCTATCGCGACCGTGCTTATGAAACCCGGGCCGGCAAAGTCGATCTCAAAATACCAAAGCTGCGCAGCGGCAGTTATTTCCCCGGCTTCCTAGAGCCACGGCGCACAGCCGAAAAGGCGCTAACAGCGGTGATTCAGGAGGCCTATATTCAGGGCATCTCCACCCGCTCAGTCGATGAACTGGTCAAGGCTATGGGCATGACCGGCGTCTCCAAGAGTCAGGTCTCGCGGCTGTGCGAAGAGATCGATGAGCGGGTACAAGCTTTCCTTGGTCGGCCTATCGAAGGCGATTGGCCTTACCTGTGGATCGATGCCACCTACGTTAAATCGCGTCAGGCCGGCCGAGTCGTGTCAGTGGCCGTGATAATCGCGGTGGCCGTCAACACTGACGGCGTGCGCGAAATCCTTGGCGTGGCGACCGGCCCTTCCGAGGCTGAGCCTTTCTGGACCGAGTTTCTGCGCGGCCTGACGCGGCGAGGGCTGCGTGGCGTTAAGCTGGTTATCTCGGATGCCCATGAAGGGCTGAAGGCGGCCACCAGCAAGGTGTTGAAGACAACTTGGCAGCGTTGCCGTGTGCACTTTATCCGTAACGCCCTGGCGCATGTTGGTAAAGGCCAGCGCCAGGCCGTACTGGCCATGATCAATACCATCTTTGTGCAGGAAAGCGCCGAGGCAGCCAGCGGGCAGTGGCGAACAGTGGCCGACCAGCTGCGGGCCAAATTCTCCAAGCTGGCTGCCATGATGGATGACGCCGAATATGAGGTTCTATCCTTCATGAGCTTTCCCAAGGCGCACCGAACCCAGATTCACAGCACCAATCCGTTGGAACGCCTGAACGCCGAGGTCAAACGCCGCACTAACGTTATTGGCATCTTCCCCAATGACCGCGCCATCATCCGGCTCGTGGGCGCCTTGATGCTGGAGCAAAATGACGAGTGGTCACTGCAACGCCGATACATGCAGCTTGAAGGATTGCAGTCCTTGAGCGACAATCAGTCCGCACGGCTCTCTGCCGTGATCAACTGATCGGGGACCCAGCCCCTTGAGAATCACTTCTCGTACACCACTCCTGGGGACACCATCAGGAGAGAAGCGTGACCAGGCCCATGTGAAAGGACTGCTTGCGGGTGCGAGGCCTCGTCAGACTTCGCCACCGGAAAAGGACTACGCCCCTGAAAAATCAGGGGCGTAGTCTTGGTTTGATGCCGAGAGCTGCGCGGTGCAGCCAGACCGGGAATAACTCCATCCGGTCATTCACTTGGCATCGCCTGGTGTGCAACGCACGCGCGTGCAACGTGGCTGCCTGACAAGGACTCTAGCGTGGAGGTGCGGCGATTGCGCCAGCCCCCAAACAAAACACGCTGCAGAGTGGATTCGGCAATTCCCTGATACCGCAAGAACAAGACAGCATAACGCCAGCCATACCTGTATATCAGCTCAAGCGCGTATTCAAGGCAGCGACTGGCATGGTCATTACGTCTTTGATCGCAAGTGCTCATCGTCATCATTTCCGCTCTATCTCGAAAAATATCCGAACGCTGCGTGAGGCGCGGCTAGTTGGCACGACCCGACACGGCCAATGTGTGTGCAATCACGAGTTAAGGATCCCGCACAAAGGAACGCTGCTCGACAACGGATGCATGGCGCACCAGCGCTACCGCTGTCCTTTCCTGCGATCTGGAAGATGGCTCACTACAGCTTCGCTGGTCTGGTGAACTAGCCGACGAAAGATAGAGATCATCAACCCTGTCCGCACGCCGGCATTCAGGGCCAAGCGCTGCGGAAACCTCTCACCAAATGCTTTACGCGCCCCCACCCCTACCGACATCTTTTGCGCCGTCGAGCTGGCCGTTCTCCTGATCATGCCGCCTGCCATGTTGGCTGGTCCAGGGTTGTTGTGCATGAGATGGTGAAGTGGCGCAGGCCACGACACCGATCACTCAATCACATCCATTGGTAGCGTTGTAGTTCCCGGCGCAGTGCACAGTTGAGCATGACCTCTGCTCTCGGCCGCTTGCAGCCGCCCCGAAGCAGGTAAGAAGGCAGCAATTACCTACAATGGTTCTGCGCATGGGCGCCGCATGCCATAGTTGATGACGCGTGCCACGACTCGAGACGGAACGCTATGTGTCCGGAGATATTCCCCAGCGATCCGAAAGCCCTTATTAAAGTTCAACTCAAAGCCCGTGTCGACGATTACAGCAAGGCCGGCGTCAATTCGCCGTTCGTTTTTCATGATGGCCTAATTGGAGGGGCATCTCTCCAGCATAGTCACATTCCACAAGATAGCCAGACAAACTGCATCGCACCGTACCCAATGTGGTGCGTTCCTTCTACGGCCAGCGTCCCATAACAATTGCGATGGATCCGCGCCGCAAAGTCGTCAGCGCAATCGGCATTTAATCGTGTGCCGGTGCACACGCAATTGCCGTACGATTCAAGGTCCCACCAAGAAACAGCCATTCCCACTCTCTAGCCTGTTGTGTAGAAGTCGCAATGACTCAAGGCTAACATCATGGCTCAAGTTGGATCCCGCGTGCTCCTGGTCGATGACAACCACGACGCTGTCGATATGTTTTCAGAACTGCTCGGACTATACAATGTCGAGAGCCGAGTGGCCTACGACGGCTACTCCGCCATCACGCTCCTCGCAGAATGGCCCGCAAGTATTGTCTTCCTCGATATTGTGATGCCCGGCCTGGATGGCTATGAAACTGCCATCGCGATGCGTTCTCTGCCTGGATTTGCCGACCTTCCCATCGTGGCCTGGTCTGGATGGGATGGGCAACATAATGATGAAGCTTTCTCTCGCGCCGGGATGGTCTGTCGGCTGACCAAGCCGGTTGACCTGCAAGACGTACTGGATTTGATTCACCTGTACGAAGCCCGGCAATAGATAGCATTCACGGTAGGCTAACAATCACACCGTGCCAGAACAGGCTGTGGCAGCGCGTCTGCGTCCTGGCGTGCATCGCGACACCAGCGTCCTCCGAAAGCGCTAGCGAGCAGATTGCGCCGTAGCCGCCATCGTGCGCGCGCGGTCTAAAATCCTATCCGTAGCTCGCCAGGCGCCATGCAAAGCGCCGCAAAGGATGCTGTCCAGAACGCCCAGCGTCGACGCACCACCCTTTCAGGCCGGTCAGTAACTGCTCTTGCGTCGACGACGATCGCTGCCACAACTTCTCCAGCGCCTGCCGCGCCACATGCATCTCATGAAGCGCCGCACTATACGCCATCACTTGCTCCAGATCGACTCGCTCCTCGCCAGTGAGATGACAAGGAGCGCGCAGCAACAGGCGCTTGGTCCGCACTAGCGCTGAGCGTGGAACCTGTTGCGCCAACGTCGCGCGTTCCGAATGAAAGACCGCCACCGTCAACATCGTCATTTCACGAATCAAAATGGCGCGATTCCCTAGCACCTGCCTCAACGTAGCCAATGTTGGCGCGAACTGTCCAACCCTGCGCTTCAATGGTTCGCGCGCGTGCCGAACCGACGCGAGGCGCAGCCGCCGCAGCAGGCTGATATATGCCCATCCGATATCCAGCTCAAACCAGCGAACGGAGAATTTTGCCGATGTCGGAAAAGTGTGGTGATTGTTATGCAGCTCCTCTCCGCCGATTAACAGGCCGAACGGCACAATGTTTGTCGCCGCCTCCTTGCAGTCGTAATTGCGATAACCGGCATAATGTCCAACCCCATTGATCACGCCGGCGGCCAGGAAAGGAATCCACATCATCTGGCAGGCCCACAGGGTCAAACCCCACGCGCCGAATAGGACCAATTCAATCAGCAGCAGCAAACCGACACCTTGCCAGGAATATCGGCGATAAATGCGACGCTCCATCCAGTCATCCGGCCCGCCCCCGCCAAAGCGCGCGACCAGCGCGGGATCCTTGATGGCATTTCTGTACAGCTCCGCGCCGCGCCACAAAACCTCGTTCAGCCCGACCACCTGAGGACTATGCGGATCATTCTCTGTTTCGCAATGTGCGTGATGCGAGCGATGGACCGCCACCCACTCCCGCGTCACCATACCGGTGGTTAGCCACAGCCAAAAGCGAAAGCAATGGGCCACCTCCGGTCGCAAGGTGAGCGACCGATGGGTCTGGCATCGATGCAGGTACACCGTCACAGCGACAATAGTCGCATGCGTTGTCACCAGCCCAACCAGTAGCATCTGCCACCAGGTAAACGCCAAGAGCCCTTCCGCCGCCAATTGCAGTTGCATCACCATATGGGTCGTCCTTCAAATCCAAGAGCCTACAAATTCGGATGTGCAGTGGCAAATGCGACTGCGTCGCACAGCTTCTCGTAGCGATAGCCGCCATAGAGAAAGCGGCAAGCGACATATACGACACCATGCAACTTCATCAGCTCCTCCTCCAGATCAGAAGGGCGATAAGGGACCTCCCAGTGCGCCTGGAACGCATCATCAGGTAGAAAGCCGTCTTTGAAGTGCTCCGAGGCGGCATAACGCAACGCATCGGCAAATTGGTCGTAGCGGTGCTGCCGGAACGCATACCGTTTTCCATCGAAGGATATTTCGAAGCGCGCCCCAAGACTTTCGTCCATTTGCTGGGGCCCGCCAATTTCATACGTGCTCAACATGTGGTACTCCAATCAGGATCTATTGAATGCATTCAAAAACTCAGAATCTGTCTGCGCGCATGTGCTACCGCATCCAGATCAGCATCTTCCCGAGTACCGAATGCATCCTCTGGGAACACGATAAGCCGTTTGATCTTGTCGGGCCAATGCAAGCTAGTGGAATCGGTTGGCGGTGGCATGTATTTGAGTATTGCCGTTGACGCGTATCTCACCGTGCCATCCTGGCACCTGAATTCTGCGCATCGCAGCATGATCTTCCAACCACGGAACCATGATGGTGTTCGTCGATGCATTGCAATGCTCCTCCGCTCGCCGTCAGGACATTTTCGGGAAGGAGGTGGTGACGAGCAAGTCCTGCATTCCGGAGTAATACGATATCGACAGACCTATTGCAGCTGCGGCGCACATGAAGGCGACGCTTGATGCTGTGGCCATTTTCTGTGCTCTACGGTGCAGAGGGAGATGGGCAGAAAACGCCCTATTGGCTAAGTACCTGTGACCCACTATACGCGCACAGAACGCAATAACCTAACGAATTCGCGGAAAGGCTTTAAGATACCCGTCGTACCCGAGCGCCAGGTGTCAAGCCTCACATTGCGTCAACTTCACTAATGAGCGCAGTGACAACCCTGCAGCGCAATACTCGGCATAACTTGTGCTCACCCCGCCGAATGCTGCATCGCTTGTGCCTCGCCGGCTGCAATGCGATCCTCGCGTGCAGTAATCGAATCAACGTTACCGTCGATCTGGCATGCATTACTGGAGTCGCTGACGCCGACGAACATGGAATTGATATGGTAGGTGCAAACCTCGCACTAGAAGCTTGTCGTGCCGGCTCCGCGGGAGTTAGCCTGTCAGAGCGCTCTAGTTCAGCAGGCGGGTTCACCTGGACAGCACTGGCCGGAATCGTATTCGGCCTGAAAAGGGCAGTCTCCTCGGCACTATAGTGCCTGCGGCGATCGCATTGACTGCCGCGAGGCATTTCTCTTTTGCATGCGCTGATATTGCGCGCCAGCGCTAGTCGGGTAATGGAAGGGTGAGGCCAACAAGTAGCGCCGTGCGGCGATTGGTCGGCCTTAGGTATTGGCGCTCCACGCCTCAACGAGAACGCCCAACCTCACATGCGTATTTCAAATAAGACGAATGTTGCTCGCCTTTTCACCTTTGGGACCGTTCGCGCGCTCGAACGAAACGCGTTGGTTCTCGGACAGACTCTTGAAACCAGCCGATTGGATGTCCTGGAAGTGTGCAAATAGATCAGCACCGCCTGAGTCCGGGGTGATAAAGCCAAAACCTTTGGCGTCATTGAACCATTTTACTGTTCCGGTTTGGGTAGTCATTTTTAGTCCTTTCAAATGCATGGGCAAGACGCCCGGGCGCACATTTGACCAAGAGGGATAACGGAGGGCATCAAACAGGACCGCGCGACGGCGAGACAGGAGAGAGGGACCAACAATAAGACGACTTGATATAGTGCCAGAGTCACCATACAGGATAACCGTCGGTTTTCCTAATCATTTCGCATTTATTTGGCAGTCGGCTGATTTCCCAAACCGCACCCCGGCCGCTGGGGAGCTTCGAACGCCGCCAGATACAGCGACCTGCAAACAACATCAGTGTGCGGCCAGTATCCTCAGCGCCACTACTTCAGCAAAGCGCCGGCGCTGTCCCCGAAAGAACCAAATAAATATTTAATCGCATCCAACGTGCGCGCTGTGCAAGCGCGTATAGTAGGTGTATCGCACCCTCGCGCCTGTTCTCAATATGGGCTCTGCCTTGCCTGGCCTCATCGCACAGGCAATCCCGTAAATCCCATCATTCCTTGCTCCGCTCGCGTGCAACACTTTTTAGCTCGACGGAGACTGCCATGCCCAATTCATCCCCCTCTCCACGCGGCCAGCGTTCGTCGCCGCAATTCCGACATCGGTATCGCTACGATGCCGACTACATGGAAAGCGTGCTTGACTGCGACGCTGTGACCGCTATCGCCTCTGCAGTGGAGTGCGCTGTCTCGTTGATCGACGATGGGTCAAATGAGATCGAAGCGAGCGAAGAAAGACATGCTGCATACGAAGCGCAGGCAATGAGGTAGCTCCGATGACACCAATTACATCAGCAAGCAGAAACGATGACCGGCGCCGGGATAGCGAAGCGGCCAAGCTTGTCACGTCGGCGCTTCGGCTCAACAATGTAAAGGGGCGGGTGCCGGCTTGGCATTATTTACGCAAGCGTTCAATTTCCGCACAAATTCTGATACGCGTACTGTCCCCGCACGGTCCGCGCCGAAGTAGTGATGCCCGCCCCATTCAACGCGGGCTTACCGTACCAGGAGCCACTGGGGTAGGAAGCGAACACTGCAGCGTGCAGGCAGGCGGGCGCGGATGCGGCCACCTCGCCGCCATGCGGCGCGTTATTGTTGTACCGGAACTGATTTGCGAATCTGCCGTGTACTCACTCCAAATAGAAAGCCGCGAATACGCTGAGAGCTTACTTGGGATGTATAGCCTGAAGAAGGCGGCCACGGTCACGCGAGTACTCTATCAAGCAAAGTAGCGGTGAAAGAAGGCCGGCGGCCAAACCGAAAATTCCTAATTCAGCCCGCGCCACATGCGGTACTGCGAAGGATGTTCTTCGCATTCTATTGCGAGCGGCAACACCTGGGCCTTGTTGTATGTCACTCGGGCGCAGATGCTCCGTGCTTGAGATGGGGTTTATATGGAAAATATGCTGCAGTGGAAAGCCTCCTATTACCGCTCGGATGGCAGCCCCGGTCTGGTCTACATGGCGCTCCCCAAGGAACCAATGATTGCGGATCTCATGGATTCAATTCTTGGGTGCGATGTAGACAGCCAGTACCTGATCGTGAACGCTGAGCCCGGCGCAGATCGTACGGCGCAAGCGATAGCGTTCTTTGAGGCGAATCACATTACGGGGCTTTATGTGCGATCGTTAGACGACCTCCTCGATTCGTCCTCGGACGCGTAGCTCTCTACCGGCTCGATGCACCCAGCCGCCAAATGGGCGATCGAAGTGTCTAGAGGGGCCGCCACAAATGACTGCGCATGGGATTCAATGCGTGTGCCGATACAAGGATGCATCATCAATGGAGGTTGTATGGAACTGATTGAAGCGGAGGAGCTCGCCGAGTTCGAGCATATCCTACGCGAGAATCGATTGCCGCCTAATGAATTTTCGCTGAAGGCTACAGACACAACGGATCCCAAAACCGACGAAATTCAGGCATTGCAGGGTGAATTGACCATCTGCCGCGAATCGACTGGTCAAACAAAGCAATACGTCATTGGCGACGGCAACTCCTGGCTAATGTTGTTTCGTAATGACGTCAGGAGTGGCGCCTTTCTCGACCAGAGCTCACGGAAAGCACGTCCCTTAACGCGACGCCCAAGCGCGACATAACCTCCAGCATGGTTATGCCGACGCTGCGGCGTCAAGAATCTGGCAATCACACTGCAGGCAGGTCTGTGCCACGCCAGTCCTTCGTAGGGGCTACCTATATGGCAATCCCCTTTTACTGTGCAATACTTCAGTAACTTGAGGCACCTCGCAAATGAGCAACCTGACTAAAGTAATCCGACGAGAAGATATTTTGACCGCTGAGCTCGTTCAATACGGCATCGCCCTGCGCGGCATCATTGGGCTTGCAGAGGCGCGGCGATATTTGCTCTCCCGATGCGTTCCGTTAACGGTCGTAGAACGGGTACTGTCGATCGGAGGATTTCCTCGTCGCTTGAAATCGTGGAAAGAATAGATGCCAGTCCATGCAAACAAGCAGGCGTCAGGCACTGCCTGCGACCTGTCGCTTTTACATCCCCGCATTGCTCAAGATATTTCTATGAAATTAGGTTGAAGCCTTCACTCAACTGCTGCTCATCATCACGTTGCGCGCCCGGTATCGAGGCCAGTAGACGCAACGTCAGGTGCCCAGCGCCTCGGTACCGACACCTCATCCACAAGAGCTAGTCAGAAGGCCCTCACGCCGAGTGATGTGAAGCGCAGACCACAGTGATCGAATGGCGTGCTCCGCTCGAACGGAGTGCATGCGCGCAAACGATCGGCCCGGCCTGCAGAGCAGGTTACGGTTCGACTCGGCAGGCATCGGCGCAAATGCCCAGTTATTGTTGGCTGCACACGGCCCGACCGGTCCAATGACCGCTCCAGCGCGGGGTGTCCTGATTACAGACCAGGTGCAGGGCGTCCAACTGATGAACACCATTGCCAAGCCAGTGCGCGATGGCAATGCGCGCAGCGTCATCACATTTGGCAGACTCGCTCATTTCATTGTGCCAAAGGCTTCCGGGAAATTCCACCGAATACTTGAACTCACCGAACAGGGAGTGGACGGCCCAAATCGATATCTGCGCCATCGTCTGCAATACAGAAACGTGGAGATGGGCCTCGACACCAGGTCGGACCACAAAATTCAACTTCATGAGAGCTCCCTATTGGGGCACGGAAAGGCGTGAGACTTCCGAGCAGACTACAAGTTCGGATGACCTGCGGCGAAGGCGATGGCATCGAACAATTGGTCGTATCGATAACCACCATACAGATAGTGCCCCTCGACATACACGATGCCATGTCGTTTCATGATGGTTTCATCATCGTCAGTCGGATGAAATGCCACCTGCCAGCTTGGCCGAAACGACAGGTCACGCACGAAGCCATCCTTGCCATATTCCACAACCGCATAGCGCAACGCATCCCGGAACAATTCGTATTGGTACTGACGGAACACGTACCGTTTTCCATCGAAAGAGATCTCAAAGCGCGCAGCCAGGTTTTCATCCGAATCCTGGCGTGCCAACGTATCACGCGGACTGCCCATGCTCTTGCTCTCGCAGCAGTCCGGGGCCTCATTCAGTGCTAAAACTTGGCGTTGACCTTTTGCAGCCGCATCATTATTGGCTTCTTCTCGCGTGTCAAAGGCATTCTCTGGGAAAATGATGGTACGCCTGATCTTGTCAGGCCAGTACGGACCGCTCCCGTCCGACGGTGGTGACAGGGTTTTAAGCAAGACGGTGGATGCAAACCTGATCCTTCCATCGTGACAATTGAACTGGGAACATCTTAGGGTAATTTTCCATCCTTGAAACCACGAAGTCGTTTGACGGCGCATAGCGCTCTCCATCACTCGATTTCGGGCTCATCCTAGGAAGGAGGTGGCGACGAGCAAGTGCCCCTTCCCGGCGCAGTACCGGAGGCGCGTAAGGTGCGCATGTGTGGTTCCCACGACGCCCTCGGGCCTTGGGGCGATTGCATATTCACTGCCGCGCCGAGGAAGACCGGTAAAAAATGGCAATGGCGGCGGGGGCCAACTACCCACTATACGCTCACAAGCTGCAATGACCTAACGAATTCAGCATCCCAGGCACCTTACGATTACCCGCAACTGCTTCTCATCGGGCGGGCGCGCCGTCGCGCGTCTGCCAACGAATTGGCCGTGATTCAATGGAAGCTCGCCGGCTCATGCTAGCGCGCGGCTCGTCGCCTGCCGCGCAGTCCGTGACGGGACGCGCAGGCCCAACTGCCGTCATTGCTGATAGCGCCGCCTTTCAAACCACTTCATCAGCGGTTGCACGGTAATGCCGTGAACCAGAATCGACGCAGTGACGACCCCTAAAGTCAATGTGACGAACTGTTGTGCAATCCCTCCCGACACCCCGTGATTGAGCGCGAACATGAGGTAGTAAACCGAACCAATCCCACGGATTCCAAGCCATCCAACAAGCGCCTGTCTGTGCAAAGGAACAGTTGAGCCAGCCATTCCTAGCAAGATCGATGCAGGGCGCACAATCAAAAACAGCAGCGGGATAAACCACCACAGGCTGCTGGCACTAGCAATATAAGGCAACATGGTGCCGATCATCAGGACAACGCCAAGCTCAGCGATCCTTTCAAGCTGCTCATTGAAACCAAGCACAGCGCGCGTCATGACGCCGCTGGCATGATGTGAATGGGTAGCAGCGTCCTCAACGTCCGGTTGGTGCTCGCCGGGAATCCGTCCCAGGGGTGCCGTTCCAGCCAGCGGAAAATTCCGCGCCCGTCGCAGCGCGAGGCCGGCAAAGAATACTGACAAAAAACCCGACGCCAGACAAAGTTGTGCGGCACCAAATGAGACAGCTATGACACCTAGCGAAAGAAACTCGTCCATGCCAACCGCACTGTGATGCCTCGTTCGCAAATGGATAACAAGTTTGCCAAGCGCCGCACCGAGAAGTGTGCCGATCAACCCGCCGCCAATGGTCGACCATATCAGATCCACCGTCCACCAGCGCCAACCGAGGTCGCCCAGATCATGCAACTGCATCATTCCCAATCCCAACAGGACAAGCGGAAATGCCGTGCCATCGTTAAGAGCGCCTTCACCTGCCAGACTGAACCGCGTTGGCTCATGATCTGAACCAGGCTCCGATTGAATCGCTGAGGCCAGAACAGGATCGGTCGGTGCCAGTATTGCCCCCAACAAGATAGCGGCGCCAAGCGGCAAGCCCAATCCATACATTCCCACAGCAGCAATCAGGCCAACCGTCAACGCCATCGACAAGAAAGCCAAACGATATGGCGCGATCCACCGACGGTCTAGCATCGGCACCTCGAGCTTCAATCCAACAGAAAATAATGAGATCAGCAATGCGATTTCAGTCATCAACTCGAGCGTCGCTGCATGTGCAATTGGCGCCAGGTCGATGACAGCGATCCCGTATGGACCGAGCAACACGCCAAGCCCTAGATATATCATTGCGCCACTGAGCGGCAGGCGCGATACCAACGTCCCAATGAGCATCATTGCGATCAGGATCAAGCCGGCTAGAAGTGCCCATGTTGCGTTCGACATTGCAGATCTCCATTAGAAGTGCGCTCCTAATCTTCGCCCCAATGCTGTCATCAGTCGGCCCCGGACCAAATCGCCGAAGGTCGAAACGCCACTGGCCCGACAACTATTCCGCGCGGCGATTGCGTGGACCGTCGATCAAGACAAGGCCGCCGTGAGATCGGTGAGACGATATCCAGTTAAGCAAAACGGCTAGTTTGAAAGCAACAAACTGTTGCCGAGGAACTCATGTGCGCAGCGCGGCCTCAGCTCTTCTGACCATAGATGCTGCAAGCAATGCTTCACTAACGGACGAGCGTAACCAGTTCGGGTGCTGCGAAGCCGATCACCTTGGGGCCGAAACGATTTAGGATCAAAGGCAAATGATTTCAAAGGCTCACTTGCGGCGATTTTCCACGCCGAACCGCTTACACAGCGCAGGTCGCGCGACGGTGCAGCAGCGCCGCTGCAGTATAGATGTTTACCAAATATTACGCGTCTTCTCTCGCGGAATTGATCTACGCTTGCTGGCCCGCGGAAGACAGTTGTCAGTCTTGAGCGTACACTTAAGTCAGCACAACACAGCTAATACATTCACATGGACAAAGATTCGCCAGCCATAGATCTCGCATTAGTTCACTCAACCAAATGCCAGCAATTACTGGACGAGGAAGAATTGAATGAGGCAATACGCTACTGTATTGCGCAAGGGATCGAACCGCCGCTCCCGCCATGTGACAAGCGAGCCCCAGATTACGCGCATTGCGTGGAGTTGGCGAAGGCATCCTTATCGGACTATGGTTGGTGGAAGAAACGGTTGAAGCTGCAAAGCGCTCGTACGGGCGGCAGCCGCATGATAGGCCAATATTACTCGTGATAGAGCCTTGGGAATGGGTGCACCGCTCTGCTGTTTGCCAATTACCCTTGTACTTAAGATCCACCCAGTGGCCAATGGCCGAGGGACAGAGCCGCTGCCTCGCCTGTCACTGGAAATCCCCTTGCAGGGCTTGGTCGCAGTAGCGTCACCGTCACGGGCACTCAGATCGCCTGACTGAGGAAGAACCGTAGCATCTCGGCGGACGCATCCGGGCCGGCCGGGTTCGTGTAGGATCCTGCAGCGCTCCCACCCGACCACGCATGGCCGGCGCGATGCAACTGCCAGTATTCCGCGACGGCTCTGCCAGCGCTGTCCAGTATTTCTGTCCGGGTGAAACCGAGCTCCTCACCGCCATGCTGTATCTGCCGACGCGCAGCATTGCACGATCCCTGCGCCGGATGCAGGAATTGCTCCAGCACAGCCTCGCCATTGTACGGGTGCACTTTATCATCCATGTCGCCATGAAACACTATGATCGGTACCGGCGTGGTGACCTTGCCCGCCACCCGGGCGCGCCCGGAACGAGCCTTCTTCATGGCCGCCATGCCCGACACCAAGTCACGCGCCGTGCCGACAGGCAGTCCGGAGTGCACACCGATCGCGGCGTACACGTCGGGATAAGTTGCGCCCATGACCGCCGCCATCGCACCGCCGGCCGACAAGCCTGCCACATAGACGCGATGCTGATCTCCTTGCCAACGCGCGGTGACCTCGCGCGTCATCCCCGCGATCAGTGAAGGCTCCCTGCTTTCTCTCCCCTGCTGTTCCGCTTCAAACCAATTCCAGCACAGCGTCGGATTTGCCTGGCGCGACTGCTCCGGATACAGCACGAGACAGTCGTGCGCCTCGGCCAGGACATTCATTGCCGTACCCGCGGCAAAATCGTCAGCATTCTGCGTGCAGCCATGGAGCATCACAATCAACGGACGAGGCGTAGTAGCCGGCCTGGACGGCACATACAGCTTGTAGTCCAGCCGGTCCTTGGCAGAGTTGAATGACCCTTGTAGAAATTCGCCTGGCGCGCGCGGATCATACGCAGGCATACGGGCTCGCCCAATTGCTGGCGGATACCTGCGCGAGCGCTGGGGCGCATCCCTCACGACATCCTTCGCGCAGTGCGCTTTCTGCAGCCATTCTGGCAATGGGTTCAGGTCGATTGGCTCCGGGACCGACATCTCCCCGCGAGGAGCGTCGTGGGTGGGAAGCAGTCCAGCAGCCTTGAGCGCCTGTTGGATAACATGCGTGGCCGCACGCGGATCGTTATCCTGGGTAAGCCGTGCAGCTGCCGTCATCTGGTCGAGAAATTTTTCAAAAGGACTCATCGTCTGTCCATTCCTATGTGTGAGTGCGGTCAGCCAAGGCATCTCTGACGGCGGGTGAAGCGATAAATGCCCCTAGTACCTGGATCGATGCAATGGCAGCGCGGGCAAGCTCCGGGCTCACATCATCTTCTATGGTGGCCAGTCCGAGTACGTGGATTTCGAGACGCTCTCCGGTCGCTACGACGCGCTCTAAATCCGCGCGGGAATAGCGCTGCAGACCAGTCACAAACCGTTTGCGCACTACAGTCGATCGGATCGCCTCCGCATGCTGCTGCAATAGATTGCGAACAGCCATGCGGACGAAATCCGTGCGATTGGTGTAGAAGCCCTCCCCCACCAGCAGATCCATTTGGGCAAGGTCCACCAGGCCCAGATTGATGGTGACTTTGTCGGTGTCAGGCAACTTGGACTTAATGTCAACGATCTTCATATATCCTCCCTCGATACTCCATATGGAGTATCAATCGTTAAAATCAAGATGGTCTTTTCTCTTGACGCGCAGCAGTGAACTTGCCGAACGTCTGCATCTGCCGCCAGATCATCGCTTTTAGCAACGCCGATCAATTCGAAACCGATGTGGCTCAGGTTGATTGTCAGCGAGCGAGCGCGAAGGTCCTGGCCCGGGAGAAGTGGCAGGCGTTAGCTTGTGCAGGGCCTGGCGCCGCACGTACTCTGCTAATGCAGAACCCGGGTATCATGGCCTGCAAACCAGAAAGCAGGCGGTTCAAGTCGCGAGTTGGAGGCTCGTTGCTGATCAGAAAGCATGGCAGTGCCTGCCCACATCACGTGTGCGAGGTGACCCACGAAATTGACTGCCGCATCTTTGCCTATGGTGGCAGGTCGGCGTCCACGCTGCCTTTACGCGACGCGTGACAGCCCTAGTCAGTAATGGACCAGTGACATCGTTGCCTGACGTTGATACTCGGCCATTTACACGCGCGAAGCGCATCGCGGCACTGCATCTCTGGCTGCATGTGCACCGCTAGCCAGGCTGCTGGTTGTGAGAATGGCTTGCGCGATCTTTCAGCAGGCCACCGCATTCCAGCGCCCTTGTTTTCAATATGAGCGCATAATGAATCCATCAAGAGAACTTCGTGTAACGGTACCGCCTGTAATTGACCGGACACGAGTTTCCCGTCAATCTGGAGGTCACGTTATGCGAAAGAGTATAGAGCGACGGCGGAAGAACGGCCGTGCGGCCGACATTGAGCATGCTGTGCTATTGATGCAGACGCACGGACAATCCTACGCTTCCAGGTACCTCAAGAATATGAAGTTTCCCGACGAAACCATCGCGCGCGTGCTATCGCTGAATCCTAGTGAGCGTCGAAATGTACCGCCTTGCGTTGGACTACGCAGCACCTGGTCCGAAGGGCCAAACGATACGCAGGAGCAATCTACTCGTCCGCTCAGTTACACCTTCCGCGGAAAATTCATTCGCGACCGCTAATATCCTGCGCTGCAATGAGACAGCCTCGGGTGCCTCCCTTAGGTGGCGCACGCCAGATGACTGCCGCGGCAAGTCAAGACTGGCGCCGCCTCGGCCGCATACAGCGCCAGCCGAAGCTCAGCCCGCGTTCGTAGTGGACATTCTGGCACATCCTGAATTGGAGGAGCACGTCAGTTCATCATAGTTTTTGGGGTTCGAACGCCACATCCAGGTGCTGCATGGCGCACTCCAGCCCAAGCGTCTTGGCACTGCTGACCATCCAGGCTGAAACCGACATGTGATAGTGCGTCACAACCTGTCCGCTGCCTCGTCCAATGCTGATATGACAGTTCCAACTCATGTTGGGTTTGCCCTTCGCTTCATTGGTCACAAGACATGTGATCGCATGATTGCGTTACCGTAGCACTTCCATTCGCTTCCCCTTCGGCGGGACGCCGCCCGGGCGTCCCGCCGTTGAGAGACTTCACTACTCATCGCTGCTGCTCGCCTGGCCAACTGGCCTCCGGGCAAATGGCCACTTGCTATGATCGGGCGTTTCGGCAGATTTTCCCACAGTGTTTTCGTCGCCCAACTCATCATCCTGGCGGGTACCTCTATCTCCCCGATCAGGTTCCCCGTTTGCTCGCCGGGTCTCTTCCTGTGCAGCCTGTTCCTGGTCGCTGAACCCTTGCTGCGCCGATCGCACGGATTGTGCATTGCCTTCCTGTTGCGAATCCCCGTCCATATCTTCCACAGCATCTTCCGGCACGGCTGCATCAGCGCTTTTCAAACGAGGGGTTTCAGTGCTATCGCTACGGCTTTTATTCGTTTCCATGTTCTTGCTCCGTCTTGAAAGTGATACCCC
Organism: Pseudoduganella sp. UC29_106; assembly: GCF_044055365.1. Classification (NCBI taxonomy): domain Bacteria; kingdom Pseudomonadati; phylum Pseudomonadota; class Betaproteobacteria; order Burkholderiales; family Oxalobacteraceae; genus Pseudoduganella; species Pseudoduganella sp. UC29_106. The sequence continues at coordinate 3,662,484 of NZ_CP171977.1, forward strand.
TGTATAGCGGGCTTAGACATGGTATTAGAGTGTCTGGCGCTAGTCGTAGGCGCACACCTCCCTCCCGCGTAGGAGGCGCAGCCCTGAGGGAGAAGATGGCGTGGTATTCGCTACCGCTTGACGACAGCTGTAATTGGGTTTGTATGCGTCCGGCAGACGCTTCCATACTGTCGAAACAATCCAGGATATTTTTCAAATCGACGGCCATGGGGGGCACCAGGACTTTGACACTGGCCGACGCCCCAAATCTGCTCGCTATGCTTGGCTCTACCCCGTTGGCCGGGCAAAATCCCCCACCCCTGGCCGGGTCAAAATCCCCCACCTCCTGACCGAGTAGCGCTGCTGTAGGCTGGCGGTCCCCGGAGAGCAATCCCGCTGGCAGGACGTAACCTTACCCCTTCGACCATCGAAGGGGAGCATGGAGGGTGAACGTCTTGAAACCAAACAAACGCACCACAGTCGCCACGCTGCTGGCAACCGGCACCAGCCAGCGCGAGATAGCGCGGCTGACCGGGGTGGACCGAAAAACCATCCGCCGCCTGGCGCTGGGCACGACCGGGCCGGAACCAAATTCCCCCACCCTGGCCGCCGGATCAGCGACAGCAAATTCCTCCACCCCGGCCACCGGCGCCCCGCTTGAAATTCCCCCCACCCCGGCCACCGGCTCCAGATACCGGCCCGCAGTCCCTGTGCGAACCACACCGTGCCTTCATCGAGGCCCAGCTGCGCCTTCGCCGCAACTACACGGCGATCTATCAGGACCTGGTCGACCAATTCGGCTTCACGGGCCGCTACAACAGCGTCAAGCGCTTCGCCGGCCGTCTGGTGCAGCGCGATCCGGAGCAGTTCGACCGCCTTGAGTTCGCGCCCGGCGAGGAAGCCCAGGTCGACTACGGCGAGGGCGCGCTGACGCGCATCGCCGGCAGCGACCGATACCGGCGGCCACGCCTGTTCGTCATGACCCTGCGTTACTCGCGGCGCTGCTTCCGGCGTGTGGTCTGGAAATCATCGAAGGAAACGTGGGCCCAACTGCACGAGCAGGCCTTCCGGTACTTCGGCGGCACCACGGCCTACGTCGTGCTCGACAACCTCAAGGAAGGCGTCATCAAGCCCGACCTGTACGAACCGGAGCTGAACCCCGTCTACAGGGACGTGCTGGCCCACTACGGCGTCGTCGCCGACCCGGCCAGGGTGCGTGACCCAAACCGCAAGGGTACGGTCGAAAACGCGATCCAGCACACCCAGAGCACCGCGCTCAAGGGACGCCGCTTCGAGACCATCGAGGAGCAGAACGCCTTCCTCGAACAATGGGAAATCAAGTGGGCGGCGCCGCGCATCCACGGCAGCGCAAAGCGCCAGGTCGAGGCCATGTTTCAGGAGGAACGCGCCCACCTCGGCGCGTTGCCGCAGCAGGGCTTCGGCTATTACACCGAGTGCGAGCGCACCGTCGCCGACGACACCTGCATCCGCATCGACCATAGCAGCTACGCGGCGCGCCCGGCGAAGATCGGCAGCCGGGTGCTAGTGCGCCTGTTCGAGCGCCACGTCGAGATCCGCGACCGCTTCACGCTGGCCCTATTGCGCACGCATCCGCGCGCCCAGCGCCCCGGCAGCGTGCTGCTGCCCGACGATGAGCGGCCCTTCAACCCCTCACGCGAAACGCGCCGCATCCTGGCCCAGGCCGGCGACATCGGCGACGCCGCGCTGGCCCTGTGCCAGCAATGGTTCGAGCATGAAGGGCGAGTGGGCCAGCGCAAGCTGCGCGGCGTGGTGGGTCTGGCCAAGCGCTTTCCGCGCCGTCTGATCGACCAGGCTTGCGCCCAGGCTTTGCAGGAGAACGTGCGCAACTACAAGTCGATCAAGGTCCTGACCGAACGCTTGCTGGCGCAGGCGCTGGCCAAGATCGACGCGCCGCTCCAGGCCGAACTGGACCTGCAGCAGCACCATCCACTGATCCGCGAAGGCGAGGACTACGCCGACCTGTTCACGCGCGCGGCGAACGCCAGCGCCGCCATTACACCGACCACGGAGGCACCATGAGCATGAGCATGAACGAAATCGAGCGCGCCCTGCGCGAGCTGCGTCTGTCGGGCATCCGCGCCACTCTCGACACCCGCATCTTGCAGGCCCAAGCCAACCAGGAGCCCTTCCTCGACACCTTCTCGCTGATCCTGCAGGATGAACTGGACCGGCGCCGTTCGCGCCTGATGGAACGGCGCTTCCAGCAAAGCGGACTGGATGAACGGATGTCGCTGGCCGACTTCGACTGGCGTTTCAACCCCAAGCTGCCACGGGCCGCCTGCTTCGAGCTGCACACCCTCAAGTTCGTCGCCGAGGGGCAGAACGCCCTGATCATCGGCAGGCCAGGGACCGGCAAGAGCCACATCGCCAAGGCGGTGGCCTACCAGGCCACGCTGCAGGGGCACAACGTGCGCTACCTGGAGGCCGACGGCGCGTTCGCGGCCTATGCGCTGGGTGGCGATGCCGAACAACGGCAGCAGCTACGTACCTTGATCGACGCCGATCTTCTGGTCCTCGACGATCTGTTCCTGGCGCGCCGTATCGGCGACAAGGCCGGTGAGCTGCTGCAGACGCTAGTGCACCAGCGTTACAAACTCAAGCGCAGCATCGTGGTGACCTCCAACCGGGTCGTGCAGGACTGGGGCAAGTACCTTGGCGACAACACGATGGCGACCACCATCTTGGATCGGCTCATGCACAGGGCGCAGATCCTGGAGTTCGAGGGAAAAAGCTACCGACTGAAGGAGGCAGCGTCGCGGCTTACGCGCTTGACGTCTGCCGACGTCAAGCAGGACTGACAAGGCCGGCGGCAGGAACATGAACTACAATCCGGACTGTCCTGCCTGGGGGAATTTGACCTGGCCAAAGGTGGAGGAATTTAACCTGGCCAACGGGGGCTCTACGGCAATCTGGTTCGCCGCACACATGCTGCATTCGCCGCATCGAACGGAGAGAAACCTTGCTTCCAATAGGTCCGCATCTCAAGGGTAGGCCAGCCTCGAAATGGTGCATAGCACTTCTTCGTCAGTTCCCGCCACTCGCGCCATTCCAACGGCTGCTGTTCCACTGAGCTTAACCTTTTATATGATTTATAGCGTTTTTCGTTTGCAGCACTGTCATAAGCTGCACTGCCAAGGATCATCCAAACCCAGCTATCCGACTGCGCTGAAGGCAATCTGCAGAGCTCCTCCCGAAATTTCATCTTGGGTATTCAGTCGAAAGCGTAGATCAGTCAGTTTGGACGACATGGTCCGTGACCGACCGGCACAAAGAGGCCCGCAGATGCGAGCCGATGCCTTTGCAGGCCGAGAATTTTTTATATGCGGAAGAGCAAGCGACCCGGGAACGCCCATCGTCCCGTTCTGTACCTGACTTATGTCGGTACTCTTTGATTCACCCTAGCCCCTACGCCGGTGGTGAAGCGCACGCTTGGCAAGCAAGCAATTTACGAAAAAGAAGCCCGCTCACGAGGGCAGCAATCAGTGGCACAAGAAAAGGAGACTGAGGACGCGCACGGATCCAACACCGTTGGCATCGACGCGTGACTCAAATTCCTGAGATACGCATCTGTTTACCGCCTGGCGCGAGAACAAAAAGATGCGAGACCTGTTGTTTTGCTCCATCGACGCAAATCAGGAAACGGCCAACAAACCGGCCTGCTGAAGCGGGCTCAAGTCCTAAGAGCCTCCCTTGCTCAAGAATCCCGCGAGGTTGTCATGTGGATTAAATGGAAAAGACCTTGCCGTAGCGTTGCCGCCATATGCAAATCCTATTTTAGTTTGTCCGCGGAATTACCGCGTCTGCATAGCGGCCCTCCCGCTATTTTCGTGCTACCGTCCCATGGTGTTGTCATATTGATATTGATTGGCAACATTCGGTTTGGGCATTTATTTGCCTGCGCCTTGGCGACGGCGCTGCACGATCTGGCGCCTTCTAATGTTGATCTTGCTAACAAGGGGTTGCAATGAAGAAAATATCTCAGAAATTGGCTACGGCGGCTGCCGCATGCCTGATCACGGGTAGCGCCTTTGCCGACATCGGCACGGCGTCTGTAAACGATGTAACGCTAGCTGGAAAAGTGGCGGATGCCTTTGCCTATCAGGCAGGATGGAATCCACAGTCAGGTCCAAACGGTGACACCAGCGGGTTTGGCACTACTTTCAATGCGTTCGGCAGCAGCTCTACCTGGGACCTGCTTGGCAAGAAGGATGGCAGCCCGCCATTCAGTACGACGGGGCCATTGGAGTTCACGCTCACAGGTTCCGGCAGCAACGGCACATGGACCGTAACTAACACCGGCGCCACGGGAATGCAATTGGACCTGGTGTTTGCCCTCCATGCCGGCAATCAAGGCGGAGCCTGGTTGTTCGATAACCAAAACATTGCAGCCGGCCAGACCTTGGACGGTACCTGGCGTATGAACTGGACCGTTGGCAATAACGGGAGCAATCCTGATTTCTCGAATGCGACGATCTTTGGCCGCGACGCGGCAACCACGCCAGTTCCTGAACCGGCAACTTATGGCATGCTCCTGGCAGGTTTAGGCCTGGTCGGCGCCATCGCGCGCCGTCGTCGTGACGAGTAATCATTCACTGCAGTAGTAGTCTTTAACGTAGTCGCGGATTCGCGTGCCGGCCCGATACTGATTTGGCCACCCGCCGGCCTGCCCGCGCCAACCTTTAGTTCACAGGCAGCTACCAAGAAAAGTGACATGCGTCCAGCAGCGCGGGCGGTGAGCCCAACGGTAGTTGCTTCAGCTTCGACCAGCATCGCTTCTTCAGCGACGAACAGCATCGCTTGTTACCATTTCCGCAGCCAGGTGCATGGCAGGCGACCAGCCCCCAACCTCAAGTCGCAATCATTACGCACCACCTCGTGGGCCAAGAGCGGCGTTACACCCTAGCCAGCTCAAGGCGAAGCAAGACGGCAGGCACCAGTCGCCATCAAGGACAGGCATTGGAGGGGGTGAACCGGCCCGGGATTTTGAGAGGCCCCTTGGTTTGAGTCAGGCCGGGATGGCTTGACTCGAAAGTTGACGATAGTAATTCAATTCAGCTTCAGGCGGGATGTGGCCAAGCGGTACCAGTAATCGGTGATGGTTAAACCAAGACACCCATTCCAGCGTTGCTAGTTCGACGGCTTCGCGGGTCTTCCAGGGAGCGCGGCGGTGAATCAGCTCGGCTTTGTATAAACCGTTGATGGTCTCGGCCAGGGCGTTGTCATAGCTGTCGCCTTTAATGCCGACCGACGGCTCGACACCCGCCTCGGCCAAGCGCTCACGGTAGCGAATCGAGACATATTGCGAGCCCCTGTCGCTATGGTGGATCAATGCATCATCGCGCTCCGGCTGACGAGCGTACAGCGCCTGCTCTAGCGCGTCCAACAAGAAGTCCGTGCGCATCGAGCTGCTGACGCGCCAGCCGACGATGCGGCGGGCGAAGACATCAATGGCGAAGGCCACATAGACAAAGCCCTGCCAGGTCGACACGTACGTGAAGTCAGACACCCAGGTTGCGACGATCAGCACGGAATTGGCATCAACTCGGTTTTGCGGGCATGGCACTGCCGCGTCGCGCACCGTGGTGCGTATGACTTTGCCGCGTATCACACCACGCAGCCCATCGCGACGCATCAGGCGCTCTACGGTGCAGCGAGCCACCTCAAACCGCTCACGCAACAATTGGCGCCAGACCTTCTCGGCTCCGTAGACCCGGAAGTTGGTTTCCCACACACGGCGAATGTGAGCACTCAAAAAGTCGTCACGATGAGCACGGGCGCAGCGCAGCGCCGGATTGCGCTTCAGCGCGGCATGGCGCCAGTATAGTTGGATGGCGCAACCTGAAGCAGTTTGCGAAGCCACTCAGCGCCGTAATTACCTCTGTGCTGATCGATGAAAGCAATCACGGCTTGAAGCGGCGGTCGAGTTCCGCCTGGGCGAAAAAAGCACTGGCCAGACGCAGGATCTCATTGGTCTTGCGCAGCTCTTTTACTTCTCGCTCCAAGGCACAGATTCGTTCTTGCTCGCTCGTCGTGGGGCCGGCCCGCAGACCCGCATCAGTTTCATGTTGCCGCACCCAACCCCGCAGCGCCTCGGGTGTGCAGCCGATCTTGTTGGCGATGGACATAATCGCGGCCCGCTGCGAATCGTGCTGGCTGACCGATTCCTCGACCATACGCACAGCGCGTTCCATCACTTCCGGGGAGTATCGTGCAGATTTCTTGTTCATAGACTCCATTCTCTCAAAGATTGGAGCCTCTCAGATTTCCGGGCCGGTTCAATATCAAATGCCAATAGCTCGAGCATTCGAAATGTGCTAGCCTGGAAAGTTCGCAGTGTGGATCGAGTTAAAACTTGGTCTGGGTTCTCTGGAGAGCGCACTGATGGCCTAAGGGTGACGGCTTCCAAGTCCAAGCTGCTGACGCTTCGCCCACGGAGGAACATCATGGGAACCATCTGTACCGAACGAAGGCACGACAACGAACAGGTCCGCTATCTCGAGCACGCAATTGACCTTGTGCGCACGCATGGCTGGCGATACGCAGTAGCGTACCTAAGGAACCAACGGGTCGCCGAAGCGACGCTGCAACGCGTCTTGTTTGGCGAATGGGGCCGCCGTCGTTCCATTATTAGCCGGCTGATCATTTTCCAGCAGTTGCGCCTGCGCTATCGTTGACCCACCGTCCTCCACTCCTTGGGGTCAGGAGCAACAAAACGCACCACATGCGACCACCATCCAACACGGTACGCCACCACATCACCAACACCACGCGCTGCCACCTCGCTGGCGACGATAGTACGTGGAATACATAGCGCGCCGGACATACTGAACTAAGGGGCAGCATCTGAGCGCCCCCTGATATCGAGACTGGCCCTGCTGACCGATATCCATCGCCGACGCATTTCCTGGGCTGCCCCTCCGAAAGCTACCTTAGCCACCGCAGGGAGGACTCAATGGCAAACCTACTGCAGTGGAAAGTGTCCTACTGCCGATCGGATGGCAGCACTGGCCTAGTCTACATTGGGCTTCCCAATGAACGCATGGGTTCTGACCTGATGGACCGCATCCTACAATGGGATACCGACCACCAGTACTTGAAGGTGGACGCACGAAATGCAGCCAATCAGCTTGTGCAGGCGACCGCATTCTTTGAGCTAATGGTATTTCACAGATCCATGCGCGATCGTTGGATGACAATCTCGATGCGGCCTCGGACGTCTAATATTCCGCCACGCATTACGGCGCCTGGTCGCTTCGGCCCGCCTGGCGCAAAGAGAACGGCGCACTGAGGCGAACAACTTGCTTCGTCAAGTCGACCACTAGCGCACCGCACGTTGACCAGCCAAACAATAATGCCCCCCATTTCCAGGCATGCTGAAATGGGGGGGCGCTTGCTTCTCGCAACAGCCCCCATTGCGTAATGGGTGTTCCGATGCTCAAGCGGCGCAGATCCCGCCCACTATTCGCACGACAGCCTCGCACGCTCAAGTCCCGACGGCGCGCCGATCCCATGACGCACGATGGCACGAGACCGCTACAAACACCCTGCAAGGGCGCCTGCACGACCTGATCTTGCCGCACCCATTCAGCACGCGCGATGATTGCACGTAGACCCAGCCGCAATAAAGCCTATACTGAACTTGCAGGGACACAATGGGAGGACCTATGGAACTGCTTGAAGCAAATGATTTGGCGGAGTTTGCGAACATTTTGCGACGGCATCGCATGCCGTGTGCAGACTTTTCCCTGAGCGCTACCGATACCACGGATCCAAAGACCGATGAAATACCCGCCTTACAAGGTGAACTGACTGTACGCCGCACATCGACGGGCCAATCCAAACAGTACTTCATCAGTGACGCCACGTCGTGGCTAGACCTGTTCCACAACGACATCAGGGGTGGCGCCTTCGTTGCGCAGACCACCCTGGACGTACGCCACTACACATACAGGGCACTCCGGGCCAAGCACTGAATGCACCGCTATGCTGTAGGCGTTGCGCCAAAAGCCGCGCACCTCCGAGCGGCAAGGTTTTATCGCCCCGTTGGCAGTGCGGCAGGGATGTCTATATCAGGGTGAATTCCTGGGTATCTAACCATCGTTGCGTCAGTTTGGCATCACGCTGACGGAGGGCACCATGCAGGATTGCACTGATAAGTCGCGGCGCGAAGACCAGTGGACCGCCGCCATTGTGCAGTATGCGATTGCACTGAGCGACATCGTCGGTATCGCCAGCGCGGAACGCTATCTACTCTCCCGCTGCGTGCCCTTGTGCGTGGTTCAACGCGTCCTTTCCGGTCATGCCGATCTTCGTCGCTCGACGGCACGTATGGCACCGCATGGCAACTAATGGCCGCAGTATCGCCACACATCGCCGCGAACCCCACAACAACGTCTGCGGCAGTGCTGTACTGCCATGGCTAGTTTGACCTGTGCCTGCCTAGGCGCTTTTGCCGGTACATCTCTTCATCGGCGCGGACAAGGTATTCGGACAGAGGCGCTTCGCCAACGAGGTCGCAACTGATGACGCCAATACTCAACGACAACGCACAGCCTGTGGGCCTTCCCACGTTGAACCGTGCCATTTTCCCTTTCAACCGTTTCACGATGGCACGCGGCGTGGCGTTATCGAAGGTGAACGCGGCGAACTCATCACCGCCAACGCGCCCGACCACATCGGCCTGCCGGAATACACTCTTGAACATGGTTGCCGCATCGCGAATCAACGCGTCGCCCGCCGCATGACCGAACTTATCGTTGACGCGCTTCAAGCCATCGACATCAGCGAAGATCACTGCACATGCCAATTCCTTGCGGCGCGCGATCAGCAAACATTGCTCGGATTTGGACAAGAATCCGCGCCGGTTCTGCAACCCGGTCAGTTCGTCTTGTGCCGCTAGCTCGCGTGCCGCCACCTTCTCGTGCTCACTCACCCGGAGTTCCTCGATGTGGCGCGACTGGGTCGCTGTGAAGACCTGATATTGCTCATGCACCTCTTCGTCCCTATGCAACTGGTCCAGAAGGCTGTTAAGACGAACGCCAGCCAAATCCGCGATCAGTGGCAGCAGCTCAAGTGCATGCTTCTGCGTAGCAGACGCTGGCGGCTCCTTCCAGCTCAAAGCAATATGGCCGCCGGAGGCCCATAAGGGCGCCACGACTTGCATGCCGTCGTCCAGCGCAAAAGCGCCCGCGGCCTGTCCGTGCGCGCTGTCAACGACGTGCTTGTGTACACTGAGGCACATCCGGTGATTCAACTCCATGCACGCGCTGCCCAAAGACGTATCGAGGCAGTAGCAGCTGTCCCCGCTATCGGCGTTACTGATGAGTAAGATGGCATCAGGCTTCAGATCCGCCAGATGTTCCGCGATCGCGCGCAAGGCTGCCCCGATATCGATGGCGCACATCAGCGCTTTTGCCATCTGCAACAGCAATGTGAGCTCGCTCTTTGTTGGCTTATGCCGCATCACTATCTGCACTGCCCCCTCCGGTGTGACCCGGCAAGACTGCCCGGGACGATTTCGCATCATATGCACTTCATCCATCAAAACTACGGTGCAAGGCAAGCCACTCGCATGCCGACGAACAGGGGGACTTCAATCTTGTCGCCCGACGCGTAGTAGCCACGAGCGCGTAACCTTGCCATACACATCTGTCGCAAAGATCCGATCCGACCGCTTGGCCATCCCAACGGTGCCGGCACACGAAACGGGCAGTACCAGATGAGACTATGCTTCAAACGTTGGACCTGCAGGACGAAACTGCCTTCGCACCAGCAACATGCTGGCGCTTCCAACGGCGATTGCCATTTCAGACGCAACGCCATGTCTCAAAAGGCATTCTCGATGAACCCAAGTTCTGTAAATAGCACTAGGTACCGCCGGCAAAGCCTTGTATATTGATTGTACCGCTTCACAGCACCGCAAATTATTGCCGGTCTTTGTCCTGTCTTGCCGTTGCCGGCAACTCCTGCCCGATTCCCCCGATTGTTGAACCTGCTTGTTGGCGCGTTTCGCCGGGCAAGTCCCGACCATCCACATCTTTCAGGAGCTTTCAGCATGCCGCTGCAGTACCTGTGCAAGGATGCAGGGCCCGAATGTTCGAGCCCCGCATTCACCGTTGACTCGGTCCAAAGTCACCCAACATCATTGCATTCGCATTATCATCCAGATAAAAGAACGCACAGCTATCGATCAAAAAGCCAATTAGAAAAGCCCTGTAAAAACAGGGCTTTAGCTTACTTAAATGGATTAATATGCAATCTTAATAATTTACCAACTCACTCCCACTCTATTATTTGCGGCAGACCGAAGTCCTTGATTTGACGCTACTTCCTAAGCTTTCCCGCAACCGATACCAGCAGAAATACCATCACCTATTGTTCGTTTAGAGCGCCCTCTTGCTCACGATTCGACTCAATTATCCTACACCCACAAAATAGTGCGATCAAGGTCGCTAGAGCGCGGCCGCATCGGTGGCGAACATCATACTATGCCGGCAACCGAAGCCGTCCGTTGTCTCCCAGCGTAGAAATTCGCTTTGGTAGCTCGGGTTGGCAGTGGAAGCCTGTTGGGCGCCTGCAAGCATCAACTAGGCGGCCCTAGTTCTGGCCGACACGCGTGCCAGATTTCACATCCGGCGTTGCGCTGACCGGCACCTTAAATTTCGCCCTCTTGAGATCGCCAACAATGACAAGATAAGAGAAGATTGCCACGCCCGCATTGGCGGCTACAAAGACTAGCGCACCAGAGAAGGAGCCTGTGGATTGAAGGATGTAGCCAATCACGATGGGAGTCGTAATGCCGGCCAGGTTGCCAAAGGTGTTGAACAAGGCGCCAGCTTAATCCCCCCGCCTCTTTGGGCGCCGTGTCTGATACGACCGCCCAGCCAAGGGCGCCCACGCCTTTGCCAAAGAAAGCCGCCGACATTACAGCCACCACTATCCAGTCGGTCGACACATAGTTACAGATGATCATGCTGGTAGCCAGCAGCATGCCGCACACGATCGGGGTCTTACGCGCCACGGAGACCGAAAACCCACGCTTGATCATACGGTCGGAGATGATGCCACCCAGCACACCACCGATAAACCCGGCCACCGCAGGCAACGCCGCCACGAAGCCCGCCTTGAGGATGGTCATATGCCGCTCCTTGACCAGATAAACAGGGAACCAGGTCAGGAAGAAATACGTCAGCGTGTTCACACAATATTGTGCGATGTAGACGCCAAGGAACATACGATTAGCCAGCAGTTGGCGAATGCAGCCCCAAGTGTCGATGGAGGCCTTCGACGTGACGGCGGCCGACTCAAGGTCCACCAGTGCGCCCCCCTGTTCCAGCAACTCCAGTTCGGCGGCATTAATGCGCGGGTGCTCACGCCGGGCCATAAATAGTTTTCAACCAGACCACTGACATCACAATCCCCAAGCCCCCCATCACATAGAACACAGACGGCCAACCAAAGCTGTGCACCAGCCATCCCATAAGGGGCGCGAAGAGCACTGTGGCGAAGTATTGTGCGGAATTGAAGATGGCGGCCGCCTTGCCCCGTTCGGTAGTGGGGAACCAGGCGGAAGTCAGGCGGCTGTTACCCGGGAATGAAGGTGCCTCGGCTGCCCCTACCAGCAGGCGCAGGCCGAACAGCGCCGCGACGGCGGCGGCACCGGTCAGCAAGCCTACGCCCCCCATCGTCATGGTGAACAGGGACCACAGGAAGATACTGAAAAAATACGTGATCTTGGAACCGAACCGGTCCAGCAACCAGCCGCCCGGCAGTTGCGCCAACACGTAAGACCAAGCGAATGCAGAGAAGACGAATCCCATTTGCACCGCGTCCAGTCCAAGTTGCTTGCTAATCTCAGGGCCGGCGATGGAAATCGTCGCACGATCGGCATAGTTGATGGTAGTAATCACAAACAGCATCGTAAGTATGCTCCAGCGCACGCGCGTCGCCTGAGCCGCCTGATTTTTCTGCATAGTCATTTCATTGTCTCCTTTGGGGATTGAGTGTCAGTTCAGAAGCTATGCCGAAAGCCCAGGTTGTCACCCGCGTTGCCGCCGCCCGATTCAGAGTTGTTAGGGACCTACCCGGCGCCATTTTTATTGCGGATATGTGTATCGGCGGCACCCAGGTCGTTGCGCTTCGATAGCGAACACAAGTAGCCAATACCCTGGGAACTGGCGTCCTGATTTAAGCCGGTCTTGTCACCTTTGTGCATAACGGAGAACGTCAGCCTGCCTCTGCCCAGCCGCGCGCTCAGGCCCAACATTGCATCTCCTCCATCCGTTGACGGCGTCGGCTTCACACCACCATATGGATTGTTAGCGTTGCCTAATGGGGCGCTATTGAATCCCTTGTCCACGCCATAGGCAAAATACAGTTGCACCCACACCATGTTTTAGTTACCCCCCAAGAGCAGATTGCGGCCGAGGTCGTGGCCGATGGCCAAGGTAGTAGAAGTGGCCGGCACATCGGTGTTTTCGCTGCTGTGTGCGGCGACGAAGCACCAGCTCATCGGAGGAGCTCAAGGGCTCGCAAATTGCTGCGGGCGTTCGAGGACACGGGAATAGTTGCGGGTGGCGTCGATCAGCGTGCGAGTGTAAGGATGGGTGGCGCCGCCGTTGCTGAGCTGCTCGCTGGGCAAGGTGTCGACAATCCGGCCTTGCTGCATCACCGCCAAGCGGTCGCACAGGTGCACTACCACGCCAAGGTCGTGGGTAACGAGGATGTAAGTCAAGCCTTCCCGCTCGCGCAGTTCGGCCAGCAGGTTGAGGATTTCGGCCTGCACCGACACATCCAGTGCGGATGTGGGTTCGTCAAGCAACAGGATACGCGGCTCAAGGATCAGGGCGCGCGCAATCGCCACGCGCTGGCGCTGTCCGCCAGAAAGCTGATGCGGATAGCGGTAGCGGAAAGATTCGTTCAAGCCGACCTTGGCCAGCATCTGCGCCACACGCTCATCCTGCCTGTCCATCTTGTGGATCTTTAGCGGTTCGGAAAGTGCCATATCAATGGTATGGCGCGGATGAAGGGAGCCGTAGGGATCCTGAAACACCATCTGCATCAGGCGGCAACGCTCGCGCGTCAGCTTGTGTCCCAGCGCCTGGCCACCAATGCGAATCTCGCCTTCCCAATGGCGATGCAGGCCAGCCAGACAGCGCAGCACCGTGCTCTTGCCCGAACCGGATTCGCCGACCAGCCCGAACACCTCGCCCTCACCGACCGAAAAGCCCACGTCATGCAGCACCTGGTGAGATTGGCTCCCGCTGCCGAAACTCAGCTGCAAACCCTTTACCGTAATCATACGTCGATTCCTAATGAGTGAGCCAGCGCGGATCGCGCTGCAAAACGGGCAGCACCGCGCGGCGATGGTCGATGCATGGTAATGCCGCTAGCAGGCCACGCGTGTACGGATGCTGGGCGTGGTCCAGATCCGCTGCCGCAATCGATTCCACCACGCGCCCGGCATACATCACCAGCACCCGGTCGCAGAAACTGCGCACCAGATTCAGGTCATGGCTAATGAAGATCAGCCCCAGGCCGCGTTCGTCGACCAGATCATCCAGTACCGACAACACCTGCGAGCGCACCGACACATCCAGCGCCGATGTCGGCTCGTCGGCGATGACCACCTGCGGATGGGGAATCAGCATCATGGCGATCATGATGCGCTGTCCCATGCCGCCGGAAATCTCGTGCGGATAGCGCTCGTAGACACGCTGCGGCTCGCGGATGCGCACCTTCTCCAGCATCGCAATCACGCGTTCGCGCACCTGAGCGCGCGGCAGCTTGTGGTGGGCCAGCACAGCCTCGGCAATCTGGTCGCCTACGCGCATCACGGGGTTCAGCGAATATTTTGGATCCTGCATGATCATGGACATGCGCTGCCCGCGGATGGCGCGCATGGCCCTCTCGTCGGCGCGCAGCAGGTCTGTGTCGCCGAAACGCAAAACACGGGCGTCGATGCGGGCGCTGGCCGGGTGCAGCTTGAGCAGCGTGCGGCCCACGGTGGACTTGCCCGAACCGGATTCACCGACGATGGCCAGCTTTTCGCGTCCCAGCTTAAACGACACGCCGCGCACGGCATCCACCAGGCCATCGCGCGTCGCGAAGCGCACGCTCAGATCTTCCACCGCTAGTTTAATGTCAGTCATTGGTGTTTCCTTTCAGCTGCGGGGATCGAACACATCGCGCAGGCCATCGCCCAGCAGGTTGAAGGCCAGGCTGACCAGCATCACCGCCGCACCCGGCATGGCCACGAGCCACCAGCATTCCATCATGTAGCGCCGCCCCGCCGAGATCATGGCGCCCCATTCCGGTGACGGCGGCTGCGCACCGAGCCCCAGAAAGCCCAGGCCAGCGGCTGTGAGGATGATCCCGGCCATGTTCATCGTCAGCCGCACCAGCACCGACGACAGGCACAGCGGCGCAATATGGCGCAGCAGGATGCGCAGCGGCGCGGCGCCTTGCAGCTGCACGGCGGCCACGAAATCGGCTTTGCGCAGCGAACGCGTTTCGGCGCGCGCCAGGCGGGCAATCGGTGGCCAGGCGGTGAGCGCAATGGCGATCACCGCGTGTTCCAGTCCCGGGCCCAAGGCCGCCACGAATGCCAGCGCAAGCACCAGGCTGGGAAAGGAGATGAAAATGTCGGTGACGCGCATGAACAGCGCATCGACCCAGCCGCCGAAATAGCCGGAGGCGGTACCGATGGCCAGCCCGACCGGCCCCACCACCAGCGTCACCAGCGCGACAATATACAGCGTGGTGCGGGCGCCGTAGACCAGGCGGCTGAAGCTGTCACGCCCATATTCGTCGGTGCCGAACCAATGCACCGCGCTCGGCGGCTGCAAGGCTTGCGACAGATCTTGCAACAGGGGGTTGTGGGTGGCGAGCCACGGCGCACTGCACGCCACCGTGGCCAGCAGCAGGATCACCAGCAGTCCGGCCAGCGTCATGGGATTGTGCAGCAGGTGGCTCACGGCACGGCGCAGGGCCTGGTGGCGGGCGGGCATGGAAGAAGTCGTCATCAGTGCATCCGTGGATCGAAGACTTGATACAGAAGGTCGGAAAGGAGATTGAGGCCGACGAAGATGATGCCGACTACCAGCACACATCCCATCACCGCATTCATATCGCCCAGCAGCATGCTGTTGGTCAGGTACTGGCCGAAACCGGGCCAGGCGAACACGGTCTCGATCAGCACCGCCCCTTCCAGCAATCCGCCATAGGCCAGCGCCACGATGGTCAGCAACTGCACCAGGATATTGCGGAAGGCATGGCGCCAGATGACACTGGACTCCGGCAGTCCCTTCACGCGGGCCGTGAGGATGTATTCCTGCGACAGCTGGGCCAGCATGAAACTGCGCGTCATGCGGCTGATGTAGGCCATCGAATGCAACCCCAGAATCCCGGCCGGCAGCATCAGATGGCGCACGCTGTTGCCGAACGCTTCCCAGTTGCCCGCCAGCGCGCTGTCGACCAGCAGCAGGCCGGTGACGGGGCGCAGCACGCCGTCAAATTCGAGATCGATGCGCCCCGAGCCGCCGGCCCAGCCCAGCCAGGCATAGAACACCAGCAGGCCCATCATGCCGAACCAGAACACAGGGGTCGAATACCCGGTCAGGCTCAGCACGCGCACGGCATTATCCGGCCAGCGGCCACGATGGCTGGCGGCCAGCACGCCCAGCGGCACGCCGGCCAGCGTGCCGAGCACGATGGCGAAGGTGGCCAGTTCCACGGTGGCAGGGAACACACGGGCAATATCGGCACTGACGGCGTTCCCGGTCAGCAGCGAAGTGCCCAGGTTGCCGTGTACTAATTCGTTCAGGTAGCGCCCGAACTGCACCCACAGCGGCTGGTCCAGACCCAGCTGGACTGCCACCTGGTGGTAGGTCGAAGCGTCGGCATCGGGACCGACGATGGACAGCACCGGGTCGATCGGCATCACGCGCCCCACACAGAAGGTCAGCACCAGCAGACCAAGCAGGGTGACCAGGGTACTCAGCAGGCGCGTGCGCTGTGCGCTGGCGCGTGCCCACAAACTTGACATGATCTCTCCTCTCAGGCTGGGCTCAGTCTTTATAGACATCGCGCAGATGGGTGGTAGCGGACGGATGGCCGACATAGCCATGCACGCGCTTGCTTAATACGACGGTCTCCTGCATTTGCGCGATGGGCTGGATGGCGCCCACTTCGCTGTCGTACAGTTGCTGCACTTCGCGGTACATGGCATTCTGCTTCTCCTCATCGGGCTCGCGGACGGCCTGCTCGATCAGGCGGTTGATGGCCGGACTATAGAAACCGGTGCGCCAGCCCTGGAAGTTGGTGAGCCTGGCGGCATCGCTATTGTTCGGGTTGTACACCATGGCCCGCAAGTTGGCGTGCGGGTGCGGTTCCACGCCACCGCCGCCGCGTCCGACCACGATGTCGAACTTGCGGTCGCGCATGGCGCCATAGACCTGGTTGCCGGTGCCGGACAGGATGTCGGCCTGGATGCCGGCCAGCGCCAGCGTGGCCTGCAGCGACGTGGCGATATTGATCAGCGGCGGATCGGACAACACACGGATCGTCGTGTGGAAACCCTGCGCATAGCCCGCCTCGGCCAGCAACTGCCGGGCGCGCGCCACATCGAGCCGGTAGCCCGGATCGGGCAGCGCCGCCGCCAGGCCTATCATCACGGGCCGCTGGTGCGCCACGCCGTAGTTCGGCATGATGGCCTTGTTGATGCCCGCATAGTCGATCAGGCTGCGCAAGGCCAGGCGCACGCGCCGGTCCGCAAATTGCGGATTTTTCATGCTGATCGCCACGTAGTAGGAAGTGCCGCGCAGTACGGGCTGCACCACCACGCTGGCGTCGTGCTTCAGAGCTTCGATGTCCGGGCCCGCCATGCCCGCTGCCAGATCGACGTCGCCGCGATTGATCATGAAGCGCAGCGACAGCGACTCCGGAATATGGCGCATCACTACCCGCCGCAGCTTCGCCGGCCCGCGCCAGTAGCCATCGAAGCGGTCCAGCAGCATGGCATCCTTGGCGCGCCATTCCGTCAGCGAAAAGGGCCCGGAGCCAGCTGCATGC
Organism: Pseudoduganella sp. UC29_106; assembly: GCF_044055365.1. Taxonomy (NCBI): domain Bacteria; kingdom Pseudomonadati; phylum Pseudomonadota; class Betaproteobacteria; order Burkholderiales; family Oxalobacteraceae; genus Pseudoduganella; species Pseudoduganella sp. UC29_106. Next base: position 3,679,575 of record NZ_CP171977.1, read on the forward strand.
GTCAGCAGCCAGGCCGCGCCAAGGTCACCATGCTGCTGGTGCGCCAGTACTGCCTGCCGATCGAGGATGGCGGCGCTGACCGAGGTGGCCAGCGTGTATAGCACCATTTTCGGGTCGGTCGGTTCCGGGAAGTCGATGCGCAGTGTGCGGCTATCGAGCGCGCGGATCAAGCGCTCCACGTTCTTGGCGCTGAAGCCGTAGCTTTTCCATGGCGAGGCCATGGCCAGGTTGAGCTTCAGCACGCGCTGCAGCGACCAGGCCGCGTCTTCGGCAGTCAGTTCGCGGCCGGACTGGAAACGGGCACCTTGGCGCAGCGTCAGCGTCAGGCTGCCGCGGTCCGCCGCAAATTCCCAGTGTTCCGCCAGCGCCGGCTGCACGTGGTTCAAATCATGCGGATCGAGTTCGACCAGATAATCGTACAGGTTGGCCACCACGCTCAGCACGTCGTTGCCGGTGGCGCCGGCCGGATCAAGCGACAGCAGATTATTCATGTTCATGCCGATCACCAGCTGGTCGCGCGGCGTGGCGGCCAGCGCCGGCGCCGGCGCCACCGCCAGCATCAGCGCTGCCAGCAGCGCCAGCAGCCTCGCGCCGAACATGAGGAAGGTCCGTACAAAGCTCATGCGTGCGCCTTAATAGGTTTCCACGGTGTTGGCGGCAATGTACTCGAAGTCGATATCCTCGCCCAAGCCCGGCTTCTGCGACAGATGCACAAAGCCTTCGGCATCCATCGGGTCCGGCAGGCTATGCAGATAAGCGGGCGGCACATCGTAATCGAGGAAAGGGTGCAGCAGGCCGCGCTCATACCAGGTGCAATTCTTGATCGCAGCGACCACCGTCAAGTTGGCTGCGCCATTGCCGTGCACTTCGCAGTCCATGCCGAAAGCATCGGCCAGCGCCGCCACCTTCATGGTGGGCGTGATCCCCCTACTCCCGGCACGCCGGCGCGCAGGATGTCGCATGCCCCAGCCTGCACCCAGTCGGCGCGGCTGTGGTGCTTGCCCGAGATCGTTTCCGGCCCGACGATTGGAATGTCGAGCTGGTTGGCGAGCCAGGCATACGAAGCGATGCTTTGCTCGTTCATCATCTCCTCGAACCATGCGTAATTCAGTTTTTCCAGGGCGCGGCCGATGGTCAGCGCCTCGCTGCGGCTATACCAATGATACCCGTCCAGCATCAGCGTAATGTCCGGGCCGACCGCTTCGCGCACTGCCGCACATGCCTTGATGTCCATGGCCGGGCTGGGCGCGAACGACACCGGCGGCATCCAGGTATGCACCTTGATAGCCTTGTAGCCGCGCCCCACCAGCTTTTCGGCAAAGGCAGCATATTCGTCCGGCGTGGACAGGCCGCCCTGCAATTCGTCGCCGCACATGGTGCTGCCGTAGGCCGGCACCTTGTCGCGGTAGCCGCCCAGAAGCTTGTAGACTGGCACGCCAAGCGCGCGCCCGGCCAGGTCCCACAGCGCCTGCTCGACCACGGCCAGCGCGCGGTCGGTCAGTTGCCCAGCGCTGCCGCGCTGCCAGTGCACCAGGTCTTGCCACAGGCGTTCGCGGTCGAACGGGTCCTGTCCGATCAGCACTTTGCGTACAAACGCTTCCAGCACATGCGGACGCACCACTTCAACCGGCCCGAAAGCGTAACCACTGACGCCATTGTCGGCGGTGATGGTCAGCATGGCCATATTGACGCGCTTTTCGGGACCTGGATGCGAGTGGCCCGCGCTGTCCACGCTACGGCTGCTCAGATAGTGGAAAACGGTGCCTTGTACACGTTCGATTTTCATGGACTGCCTTTCTTAAAACTCGTAGGTCAGGCGCGCGTTGTAGGCGCGGCCGATCGGGCTGGCGATATTGTTGGCGTATGCGGTGGAGTTCGAGTTGGTGACGGGCGGGTTTTCGTCAAGCAGATTGCTGATGCCCAGCGACACCTTGACGTGTTTGATCCCCTTGTATGTCACGGTCACGTTCCATACCGAATACGGTTTGATGTCACGGTAGATTCCGGCAGCACGTTGTTCAGGTCGTGATAGCCAGTGTTATAGAACTGGGTCAGCTGGCTGAACCAGTCGCCGCGCTCCCAGGACAGTCGCAGTGTGTGCTTCCAGCGGAAAGTGTAGGTGGGACTGGAAGTGACGTTGCCCGAGCCGACGGAGCCGAAGCGTCCCAGATTGGAAATCCACGGGCCATCCTTTTCATTCTGGTTTTCAAAGCGGGTGACATAGGTGCCGTCCAGCCCGGCCTTGAAGTCGCCGAATGCGGTCTTCGGGAAGGCATAGGACAGGCCCACGTCGATGCCGCTGGTGCGCAGGTCGCCCAGATTGGACACCGTATCCTTTACATAGGCCAGCGAGCCGTCCGGGTTGCGCACGAAGAGATCGGCGTACTTTGTGGTGTTGGTAAAGATGGAATTCTGCGGCAGCTGGCCGATGCTGTCCTTCACGTGGATGTTGTAGTAATCCAGCATCACCATCATATTGCGTACTGGCTCAAGCACCACGCCGAACGTCAGATTGCGCGAAGTCTCGGGCTGCACGTCCGGATTGCTGCCCTGCTGAATCGGCAAGAAGGCATTGCAGACCAGCAGCGGGTTGGCGCCGGCGACAGCCTTGCCGCTGCCGGCGATGCCGATCGTGCCCGGGCATAGCTTCGGATCATCCCATTTACTGGTGGTGAGCGCCGTGGCGCCGGGCAGCCGGTAGCCATAACGGTCGAACAGGGTCGGCGCCCGGAAGCCGGTACTGGCCGAACCGCGGAACATCAGCGTCTTGGTGGGTTGCCAGCGGAAGCTCGCCTTGGGATTGCTGGTGCCGCCGAAATCTGAATAGTGGTCGTGCCGCGCCGCCACGTTGAAACTGAGATCGGCAGTTACCGGCAGATCGAGTTCGGCAAACACGGCGGCGATATTGCGGCTGCCCTCGGCATAGCTGGGCAAACGGTTCTGATAAGGCACGTCGATCACGCCATCGAGCGCGCGGTCGTCGTTGGCGTCATGGTGGTATTCAGCGCCGGTGGCCAAGGTCATGGCTCCGCCGCCCAGCTGCATCAGCTCACGCGTCAGGGTCAGGTCGACGCCGGTATAGAGATTGGTGGTGTGACGGATCTGACCGCCATCGGCCGAGATGCTCTTCAGGTAGTCCAGGCCGGAGGCGCTCTGTTTGCCGAAAGGATTCAATATGCCGTTGAGCACACCCGCCTGCAGCTTGGGACGATTCAGATACCCCTGCACGAAATACGAATCGCGCTCGCCGTGGCCATAGATGCCGCCGAGGCGATAGTCCCACTGGCCGAATCCGGCCTTCGTCGGCCACCACCAGGCGCGTGGCCTTCTGCTCGTCCCTCGCAACGGCGGGCCCCAGTTCTGCCACGCTCCACGACACGTTCAGGGTCGAGCCGTTGAGCCCTGCAATGGCCGGCACGCCGGCGCTACCGCCCGGGTAGTAGGGGCTGGCTGGCGTAATCTTCGCTACTGCGCCATTAAAGCCAACCGTGGTGGTAGGCGGCTTCTGGGTCGTGATGTACTCTTTTGCATACAGCAGTTCCGCCGTAATCAGGTGATCGTCGGAGAGCCTAAGGCTGCCCTTGGTAAAGAAGGTAGCCTGGGAATTGCCCGGCAGCGCCAGCACGTAATTGGCGTCCTGAATGCAGGTATTCTTGGTGGCCGGCACCCGAATACGGCGGCAGGCAGCCGCCCGCATAATAGGGATTGCCCGTGATGCCGGTAGTGGGCGAGAAAATATTGGCCGGCCAGGCGTAAGTGCCGCTGGCAGCTTTGGGTGCAATGCCGAGACTCGCCAGCAAGGCCGGATTGGTCAGTTCCGGGCGGTCGAAGGATTCCAGCTTGCTGCGCTTGTGCACGTCAATCGTGGCATACACGTTCCAGCCATCCGTCCCCAGATTGCCAATGCCGCCCAGGATGCTCGCGCGGTGCTCGCGGCCACCGCCCGCCGCTTCCGGCACCACGACCTGGCCGGTAAGTTCCAGCCCCTTGTAACTGCGCTTGGTCAGGAAGTTGACCACACCGCCCATGGCGTCCGTGCCGTAGGTGGAGGAAGCGCCGTCGCGCAGGACTTCGACCCGGTTCAAGGCGCTGATGGGAATCATATCGACGTTGACGAATCCATTGCTGAGCGGCTCATTGACCATGCGCCGGCCATTCAGCAGGACCAGCGTGCGGTTGATGCCGATGCCGCGCATATTCATATTGGTACCGGCGCCGGCGGAGGAAGGCACGTTGGTCGCACCTACCGGCAGCGAGGTCACCAGGTCGGCGATGGTGGTCAGTGCGGCGTTGGCGATATCATCCGACTTCACCGAGGTGACCGGCAGCGCCATCTCCCCCGCCACACGCTTGATGGTCGAGCCGGTGACCTCCACCTTGACCATCTGGCCTGCGGCCTCCGGCGCCGATGCCGCGTCTTGTGCTGCCGCCCGGCCCGCAAGGGTAAATACTGCCAGCGCGATTACGCTCAAGGCAAGCCGTTGCGGAGCTGAGTGATTACGGTGATGCATGTTGTCTCCTCCATAGTTGAACAATGGGTTGTCATGCAGCAGGCGTGAGGATGCGGCGCGATGGCACTACCCTTCTTGTCGCCTGCGAGCGCTTTGCGCGCCGTTTATTTTTGCCACCTAGTTGTCTGTCATCAGACATCTTACGGCCAAGTATAATCATGGTACTAAGAAAACGCAATAACGCTCCAGACCAATGTCACTTATGGACAACCACCAGCCACCACCCCACACCAAACCGCGCAACCTGGCGCACGCCGTGGTCAGTTATGTATCCGAGCTGATCCGAGATGGACGGATCACCCCAGGCCAGAAGGTGCCGTCGGAAGCCGAGATCATTCAGGCACTGGGTGTGAGCCGCTCAGTCGTAAGGGAAGCCATGTCGCAGCTACAGGCGACCGGCGCGGTGGAAACGCGACAGGGCAAAGGCACATTCGTCCTCGACCGCAGCGCACAGCCAATGGGACTACAAGCCCCCGCCGACATGCGCCAGCACGACGTGCTCAGCATCCTGGAATTGCGCATCAGCCTTGAGACCGAGGCCGCCGGCTTGGCCGCACGGCGCCGCAACGCAGCGCAACTGGCGCGCATCCGTGCTGCACTGGACGCCTTTCTGGCGCAATGCGATACGAACGCGGACAACGCCGCCAGCGACACGGAATTTCACTCTCTCCATTGCCCAGGCCGCGGACAATACTTACCTGTACGATGTTCTGAACCACCTCAGCAAAGAGCTGCTGCCGCGCGCCCGCAGCGCGTTCAGGCACCTGCCACGCGATACCCCCGAGGTCTACATCGAGCGCGTGCGCCGCGAGCATGAGGACATTTTTGACGCAATCGACCGCCAGGACCCCGAATCCGCACGCGCCGCCATGCACAACCACCTGAGCAACAGCCGCGAACGCCTGCGCCGCGCGCTGGAACTGCACGGCACAAACAAGCAGTAGCCCTCGCCACCCATCCAACTCCCGAGACCGCCAACTCGCCACCCAACTCATCAGACGTCTGATAAGTTATATCAAATTTTTAGCGGCAGCAAGGAAGATGACACTCCTTCCGCGCGCCCATGTTTTGAGTGCCTTAAGCCGCTTACAGGTCGCGCCCTGTCTGCTACCAGATCGAAGTTGGGCCCACGCCACGATACTACCCTTAGTACGCATCCCGCTTTCGAGGCGGCGCAGCTTGCCGTCCCACAGATTGAGCGACAGCCGATCCTGCTGCGGCAATAACTCCTTCAGCAATAGGACAGAGGGCCAACGCTCACCGCTGACAAGAACGCCGGCAAAATTGCCTGCACTCGCTTTTCGTACAGCGACCACGCGGTCGGCCTCAGTCCGCCACTTGGGTTGCGCTGTCGACATGTAAGGCGTTAGCACAGAACCGGGCGCAAACTTCAGATCAAGCAGGAAATTGCCGATCCAGTCCGCCGCGTCCGCGTGACAGGATGGCATAAGGCTCCAACCCCAGACTGCCGGTGCCAGCGATGCGGCGCGCCACATCCAGCACGCGGAAGAACTCCGGCGTGTGCTGCGTCTCCGCATAGGCGGCCATGAGTTGCGTCACCTTGTCGCGCTCCAGGTCATTGACTGGCAGCGCCTTGATGCCATGCAGGCGCAGCTTGCCCAGTCCCTTCTTTCATTTCGGTACGGCGATTGAGGAAAGCGGGGACGCTCGCGCAAACGCAGATCGCGCAGCAAATCACGCACTATGCCTTCGGCTGTGGCCCGCTCCACCCAACGAGGCTTTCCCTCCGTCAGATTATCAACGTAAGCGTCGAGGAAACCGTGGCACAGGGCTATGGCTTCGGCCGGACGCACCATTAGGGCATCGACTGCGACCAGCACACTTACCAAAAAGCGACTCAACTCCCAACTGGCCGGCGCCAGCAGGGCCTCGCCGAAGTCATTGATGTCAAAGTAGGACAGGCGATTTCCGCACTCTGTATGCACCGAAATTTTCCAGGTGCACATCGCCACAGATCCAAGCCAACGGTGCCTGATTGAAGCGCGCATCGGCCGGATAGTCAGGGTAATAGGGGTGGCAGGTGCCACGCAAAAATGCAAAGGGATTGGCCGAGATCAGTCGGTATTTGTGCGTTACCTGCTCTGCTTCGCGGTCGACGTTGAACGCCGTCACCAAGCTCACCACGTCCCGCTCACGCAACCGCGCCGTCTTCTTCGCCGTAGCCCCTCCTGAAAAATGCATTCACCGGCGCCCTATCATCACGTCATCTTCCACCATCAAATCGCGCGGCACATCATCTGCTTCAGTCCGTCGGTGTCCCATCGCCGCATTGCGCGGGAAGTCATGCGACACCGCCAAGGCGCGCGACCAGGACATGGGCATTATGTGGGACTCCGCCAGAATGTCAGCGAACTGTGAGCTTCCCAGGAAGAGAAATTCCCGCAGGCGGAAGGGCTCGACGCTGCGCGCCACCGACGAGGGGTGGCACATGGCCAGCGCGCCGGATTGCATCAGTGGCGCCAACCAGCCGCGCCAGTATTTCGCCAAGTCTGCCTGATCCGACAGGTCGCCGGCGCGACGTGCCAGACTCATGGTAGCCTCGGCACCGAGCGCACCAATGACAGCGGCTCTACTGCCCCGCCAGCGTTTCGGCGATGTATTGCGAATACAAAAACTCTTGCCCGGAGCCGCATTGGCCAGTACGTCCATCATGGCTTCGCGGATCACGGCAGCTAGTTGCATGGGACTGCCTTCCGCCTCCCGCGGAGGAACATCCACCCTTTCAGCCAAGACGGCTGGTCTATCGCACTGAAGCCTGGCACACAGTGCGCAAGTTGCAGCCCGGCTGGGTTGATGTCGGCGGCATTGCAAAAGGTTACGCAGTCGATCTTGCGGTCGAAGCCTTGCGACAGGGCGGGCGATGCAGGCATGCGTTAACGCCGGCGGCGATCTGAGAGCGCTGGGGGGACCGGTCATGGCCGGTAGCCATCCGTGACCCGAGACAACCACAGCGCGCATCCGTGAGCTCTTGCTGTGCGACGAAGCCCTGGCCACCTCCGCCAGCTACTTTTCACTGCGTCGGAAGGGGGACAGGCGGATCAGCGCACTCGTTGACGGTCGCACTGGATCGCCGATGACAGCGCAGCGTATCGGTGCGTGCGCCGCGTTGCGCTGCAGCCGATGCTCTGGCCAAGGTGGTCATGGCCAGTGGCGATCCGTGCCATCCGACACTGGCACAATGGCAAGCTACCGCATTCATAATCTAGGCAATGCATACTCACCATCGGCACCGCCATCATGTCAATCTACGGATTGAGCGCTTGCACAGGCAAACTATTTATGGCGTTTTGACCCGGCTCACATTGAGCGGTCTGTGTTGGCTGGTCGCACACTATTGGCTGCGATCAGTCGGGCAGTTCGGCGAAACCATACACCCGCTGGAGCCGCTCGCAATGAAGCTGCATGGCGCCGCAGCGATGGCGACGCTATTTTTTGTGGGTAGCCTGATGAACGCGCATATCCGGCGTGCGATCAAGTCCGGGGCGCGACCTAAACGCGGGATGGAGCGTCATCGTCTCCATGCTGCTGCTCATTTTCAGCAGGTATGGCCTCTACTATCTTGCCGCTGAAAGCGACCGGACGCTATAGTCGTCGTTGCACTGGATACTTGGACTATGCGGGGCATTGGGATTCGTCGTACACATCGTGACTGGACGCAGGCAACACGCAAGCACCGCCGCATTGTAGCCGTCACCAGAGATATGATGAACACGCCTCGCGCGTGGGACAATAGCGCATTGATCACAGCCACCGGAGTCGGAATGTTTAAATCCCTGAGCATCAGCAAAAGACTTTTCGCTAGCTTTGCTGCCATCCTTATCATTTTCCTGACTCTCCTCACGATCGCATATAGCTGCTTTAGCAGCCTGTCCGACGCCAACCGCGCAGATCGCCACACCTTACAAGTCATTCAAGCGATCGACCAGTTGCGCATGGATCTCCTGCAAGTGCAAGTCGAGGCGCGCGGCTACTATCTGACGGGCAAACCCGAACGCCTGGAACGCACGCGCAAAGAACTGCATGACCTGCCCGCGTCAATCCAGAACCTTCAAGATCTGACGCACGAGAATGCCGCGCAAGTGAGCAGGTTCAAGAAGCTCGAATCGCTCATTTCCAACTGGGCCGAAGAAGTCATCGACGCCCAACTAAAGCTGCGCCAGTCACTGGGCAACACACCTGGCGCTGCAGACGCGATGGGACGCACCGGCCCGCTGGTTGGCGGCAATAGCGTCATCGGCAAATCTACCAATTCATGGACGAGGCTATGTCAGAAGAGAACAAGCTGCTGGCAGAACGACTCAAGGAATCAACCAGTTTGCAGGCCACCATGCGCTCAGTGCTGGTAGGAGGAGGCCTTACATGCCTGGCTCTGGCTTCCATTATTGCCTGGTTATTGGCCCGTTCGATCTTGAGTCCCTTAGGGCATCTCACTCATGCTGTGAACCAGTTCGGGACGCGGTGACCAAATCTACGCGCGCGCAGATCATCTCGGCGGATGAACTTGGCCAAGTCTCTGCGGAGTTTAACCGCATGGCCCAGGCCATCCAGGATGCAATGGCGAACGAACAGGCTGCCTCCAGCCTTCTTCGCTTCAAGGTCGACGCGCTGCTCGGTGTCGTATCGAAAGCAGCAAAAGGTGATTTAACGGGCCAGATCGACGTCGCCGGTAAGGATGCGATCGGTCAATTGGCCGAAGCTCTGGCCGCATGTTTGAGAGTCTCCGTGCACTGCTCACCAACGTCAAGTCCGCAAGCATTCAAGTGACCACTTCGGCGACCGAGATCGCCGCTTCGGCACGGCAGCAGGAAGCGACCGGTATCGAGCAGTCGCAAACGAGCGTGGAAGTGCTGTCGACCAGCAAAGAAATTTCGGCCAACACCGTCCAACTGTTGAAGACGATGGAAGAAGCCACGGCAGTTGCTGACTACACCAGCAATACCACGGCAAAGGCCCAGGGCGACTTGAAACGATTGGACGGCGTGATGCACCAAATGGTAGGTGCGTCCGATATTATCAACGCCAAATTGGCCGCGCTGTCGGAGAAAGCCTCGAACATTAACAGCGTGCTGACCACCATCGTCAAAGTGGCAGACCAAACCAACATCCTGTCGCTGAATGCCGCCATTGAAGCGGAGAAGGCGGGCGAAGCTGGCCGCGGCTTCTCAGTCGTCGCAACGGAAATCCGGCGCCTGGCTCGACCAGACCTCGGTGTCGACTTGGGATATCGAGCAGATGCTCAAAGAAATGCAGTCTGCGGTCTCGGCGAGCGTCATGGGCATGGAAAAATTCGCGTGTGATATTCGCGGCAGCGTAGGCGAAGTGCAACAGGTGACCGAACAGCTGTCTGCAGTCCTAGACCAGGTGCAGCAGTTGGTGCCGCGATTCGACACAGTTCTGCAGGGCATGCAATCACAAGCCGTTGGCGCCCAGCAGATCTCTGAAACCATGGGGCAGTTGAGCGATACGACACAGCAAACCGCAGAGGCGTCGAAGGCCACCAGTTACGCTGTTTTGCAGTTGCAACACGCGGCCAGCGGCCTGCAATCGAGTGTCACTCAGTTCGCTGTCACAGCGTGACAATAATTTGAGACGAACAGCGTTTGTGAAAGACTACCCATGTGGAAACGATCTTAGCAACGAGCTGATCGACTAGCAGTTGATATTGCTGCCAAAGTCCAATGCCGCATGCTGGGGTTTTAATTTCCACGATCACCGCCAGGACCGAACCCGTCTGCTGTGCCGCACTCTGCCGAATCGGACTCACCGTCGTACTGACCCAGACGGCCGTCCCGTCCGGCCTCAGGTAGCGCTTCTCGATGCTGAACGGTTGACCGTCCACTAGTAGTTGGTGAAACGCCGCGATACTTCTTGCCCGGTCGTCCGGGTGGGTCAGCTCGTGGATGTTGATGCCCAGCACTTGCTCCCGCGTGCGGCCCAGTATCTGGCACAGGCGTTCGTTAACACGGATGAGCCGCCCTTCAAGATCGCGCTCGGCGATACCGGCGGCCGTTTGTTCGAACAATGTACTCAGATGCTCCTCGCTGCGCTGCAGGGCTAGTGCTCAGCATTTTTGCGCGGTCACATCACGAAAGAAGATGGCGAGGCCATGGTTCTTTAGGTTCGAGATGCGCATCTCCAGCCAGGCATCCTTTGTCCCTTCTCGCAGCTCGCTCAGCTCGAGCGTAGTCGGTGCTCCCGTTCGCATGACCGCCTTGCATGCTGCGGCGATCTGGCGCCCGATATCGCTTGTCCAGAGCGTCAAATACTCCCCCTCCAGCACGTCTTGTGCGTGATGCCCAAGCACGCGCAGCGCTTCCGCATTCACTTTGGTGATGCGGCCGTCATCTGCGACCAGCATGAACGCTTCCCGCCATGTGGTTGAGGATGTAATCGCTCTTATCCGTTTCAATTTTCAGCCGCTGCTGCGTGGCAGCGTTTTCCAAGGCCACCCATGTGCGGTCGAGCACATCCTTCGCCGCGCGCACGTCCTCGACTGTCCAGGAATAGGCATGGCGCTTGGTGACATTGATATTGAAAACGAGACGACCATCCTTGAGCACAGGGACGATCAGAATGGAGCCGATCCCTAAGGCCTGATAGCGTCCAGCGAAATCACGCGTGCGGGGATCGTTTGCCACGTCATCGCACACAAACTCCTTGCCCGTTGCGAGCGTTCTCAACAATTGCGGCTAAACTCGTCCACCTTACCGGTGGACGGCAAGGCCGGCAAATCGGGTTCGCTCCAGCCCTTTCTTGTATAAAAAGTCCCGGCGCTGTCGTCAATCTCCGCGTACCACGATCGGGACACTGCGAGATGCGTCGCCAGCGACCGCACTGCTGCCGCGACAATCTCATGGGGGGTGGTCAGGGGATGGAGCTCGTCGGCCAGGTCGAGCTGGAATTGGCGCAGCTTTGTCCTGACGGTCCTGGTGGTCTCAACAACCGAACAAAACATTCCGGAGATGACACCTTCATCATCATGCAGCGGGAATATGAGAACGTGAACCATGCATTCTCCGGCAGCCCGGCACGTTCGACCACAAGCGGCAAGTCTTCGTAGTAACTCGAGTGGCCCTGCAGCGCAGAATCAATGATTGGACTGATATCCGGCCAGATCTCTTGCCAGATATCCTGGAAACGGGCGCCAAGCGCAAGCGGATGCTTGTTCCCCAGGATTTCCGCGTAAGCGTCGTTGTACAAGAAGCCTAACGCCGGTCCCCATGCCACAAACATCGGGAACTTCGAGTTGAGCGTTAGCCTGACAGTAGAGCGCAGAGACACGGGCCATCCGCTTGGATCGCCAAGCACCGACGACGACCAGTCATGCACGCGCATCAACGCGCCGACCTTACCTGTGCCGGGAAAATGCAGATTCACAGCCACGACGCTTTCTCCTTGTTTGAATCACCGCCCCCTTCGAGACAGCACGCTCAAATTGCGCTCACGCCACTTTATCGCAAGTCACCCTCCTCCCGCGCTTCTCATGACAAGCTGTTGCTGTTTGGAACGATCCATCAAGTTTTGGCCGGCTGCTACGAAGCCTCGCCCCTCTTGCAAGCAAGAAAAATCTGCCGACCATCGAAGAGATTGCAGAAGCGGCTCTGGGGTTGATCTACCCATGGCATGGGCATGAAGCCGGCTGCAGGGAGGCGAAACAAGAGCTGGGACGTCGCCCTCGTGCCCAGTCCGGAAGCTTTCACCATTCGCTGCTTATCAGCGTGCGACAGTACTGTGCGCACTGCCTAGCGCCCTTGTAAAAGAGACGCGCTAGAAGCCCACCAGTACATCAGCAATTAAGCGCATGGCTGCTGTGGCGAGCAGCGGAAGCCGCCATTACTTGATTGCGCGATAGGCGTCGGCTGCCATTGAGCGTGCCGAATTGTGCTCCTCGTAGATCTTCCAGCCCTCGGGGCTGCAGCTCCACAGAAGCGAAGTGCGCGAGATCAAGTGCGATGCGGTGCCATTGTTCGCGGTTACTTCGAAGGCGAACTCCATTTCAGAGTGGCTGTACGATGGGCCTGTCGGCACCACATTCGGGCCTTCTGTGATCTTATGATGGACGCTCAGTAGGGGCCACAGGCGCCTAGAGCCAATAGTCAAGCAGTCCAGCCAGCCACTCTCCGAGCCTTGCAAGCAGTGGACGCCGCTGCCATGCACTGAGCGTCACCTCCGTTGAATTGCGTAAATCTTCCTGGAAGGCGCTGTCCATCTCCGCACCAAATGCGTCGCCGATCACAATTACATTTAATTCGTAGTTGTGCACGAAGCTACGTTTGTCGATATTGGTCGACCCGACAGTCGACCAGACACCATCCACCACTACGGTCTTTGCATGTAGCACGGAGTGTTTCAATTCGTGGATTCTTACTCCAGCCTCCAATAGTGGTGTGTAATAGGCCCGACTAGCTTGGTGCACAATGCCAGCATCCGATATGCTGGGAAGCACGAGCTCCACCTCCACACCTCGCCCCGCAGCGGCCGTCAATGCCGACAAGGTTTGCTTATCGGGAACGAAATAGGCACACGTCATATGGATCGACTTTTTCGCTTCCTGCACCGTCAGCAAGAGGGACCTGTATATCTCAAACCGACCCTGCGGCTTGGTGGCAAGCACCCGGAGCACCATGTCTCCCAACGCGAACTGCACCGGGAAATAGTCAGCCTCCCTCAAGTCGTCGGCATCCTGCTCTAACCACGATTGAACAAACGCCCACTGCATGGCAGATACAGCGGGACCCTCGACTTTTAAGTGGGTATCGCGCCAGCCAGAATCGTTATTGTCGTTCGCGCGCTTATCGCGGCGCGCTCGAAAAGGCGAGCTGTTCGCGTAGGTGTCACTGATATTTACCCCGCCCGTGAAGGCAACCTTGCCATCGACGATCAATAGCTTGCGATGGTCACGATTGTTCAATTTCCAACCATTGCCTCGAAGTTTGGCAGGGTTGACTGGATTGAATGCCACCAAATGAATTCCACCAGAACGCATGCGCTCAAAGAACGGTTGTGGCACGTTGATCGTACCAACGCTGTCGTAGATCACGTTGACCACAACCCCTTCCCGTTGTTTCCGCATCAAGAGATCAGCAAACCGTTTGCCTTGCTCATCCTGGTCAAAGATGTAGGTCTCGAAATTGATACTGTTCTTGGCGTTGGCAATCGATTTCTCCATTTCGGCCATTGTCAGCGGACCATCGAATAGTAGCTGGACTTTATTACCGGCAATGAGAGGAGCGCCCGTGGCCGCCTCTTCAAGAATCGCGAGTGCGCTGGCATCCAACGTTGATTTGGACCAACGCCTCTTCAGCAAGATTTCGGTTCCAGGAGCGGGCAAGTTTCCATGTGCATCCCTAGCAAGCGCCATCTGGTTCGCCGTCGCTTTTGCATCATTTAGCGAGACGGTAGGGAGTGCGGCACAGGCCGCCACTATCGCTCCCGCAAGCAGGACAACTAAACCAAGCGCTGCCACCTCGGTTTTCACGTTATCCCCTTCTTTATCTCGTGCAAACGTACCATTCTGAGTCTCATCCAAGTTGTTCTCTGTACGCTTACCAACATATAGACCAGTCAAGACAATCGGCACTCCAATCGATGGCATTGCCGGGCATCTTATCTATACTGGTAGAGCAAGATTCGTTTTTCATTGTTTAGCCACTATTGCACTTGGCTAGGTCGTTCAACAAAAGCGTTTTCTCGATTGGGCCAATATTGCAGGAGGGCGCCCTCTATGTTGCACGATTTCCTGGCGAACAATCGTATGGAACTCATCGCTCGCTGTAGAGCAAAAGTCGCCACGCGTGCGCACTCTGCGACGGCAGAGCAATTGCAAAATGGCGTACCGATGTTTCTTGAACAGCTGATACGCACGCTGCGATCGGAACAATCGAATTGCGTCCTTGAAGGGCAAGCAAATGAGGCCGCCCCTGATCGCGGCAGCTCGCATGGTGAGGTAGTTGCGTCGGCGACACTACACGGACAGGACATGCTTGCCCTGGGATTTACGGTCGACGAAGTGGTTCACAACTATGGTGATTTGTGCCAGGCCATCACCGACTTGGCGGTCGAGCGTGTTGCCCCTTTTTCTGTCGACGAGTTCAGGACATTGAATCGCTGCCTCGACTATGCCATCGCCTACGCGGTTACCGCCTTTAGCAGCGAGCACGATTTTATCGAAACAGACCGCCACAATGCCGAAGAAAATAGGCGAATGGGCTTCTTGTCCACGAGCTACGTAACCAACTTGGTACCGCCAAATTGGCCTATTCAGCTTGCCGAGCTGGAAATCTTAACCTAGGCGGCGCGACTGGGAATATTTTGGGCCGCAGTCTAGACAGTTTAGCCAGTCTGATTCAAGGCACCATTTCGCTTGTGCGTAATGAGCACCTCGAAGCCATTCGGGATACCTTCTCCCTTGCGGAGTTTGTCGCAGAGATCGAAGCGACGTCAGCGTTGACGGCAGTGGCTAAGCAATGCCAACTGAATATCATGCCTGTCGACCCGCAATTGGCCATACGGGGAAATCGGCCTATGCTGCTGGCTGCAGTCGTGAATCTCTTACAAAATGCCTTCAAATTTACGCACTTGCACACGGAGGTGACATTAGCATGCCGCGCTATCGATGACAGTGTCCTGATCGAAGTATCCGACCACTGCGGGGACTAGGAGCCGACTTGGCTGAACGCATGTTCCAACCATTTGAGCAAGGCGGAACGGACCGCTCTGGACTGGGATTGGGCCTGACGATCGCCAGACAGTTTGTCGTCGAGAATGGGGGCCGTCTGAGTGTGCGCGACCTGCCGGATGTGGGCTGCGTGTTTACAATTACGTTGCCACGCTATGAATGCCTGCCATCGCTTAATAGGTAGATCCTAGTTCGAACACCGTTTCTCCAATAAACATGAAACATTACATTCGATTGAATCGCCCGCTGGCAAACACCTTGGCCACTGGCTTAGATGTCGACATGCTATGGGGAACTGTCAACGCATGGGCGCATCTGCGACGGCACCACGTGCCGCCTGATGTAGCTCTGCGTATCCTTTCGAAGTATGGCGCGAGACGAGGATCAGATGCAGAACACCCTGCCCATTTGAGTGAGCAACGCAGCGCTCTGAACCAACTTGCTGAATCGAGTAAGGCTTGCCCCCGACTCGTCGGAATAAGGACCTGGCCCAGGTTGTTGACCAAGCCCTTTTGCTATCGACCACGCGCGGCATTCAATATGCTGAGTCGCTCCTCAAACTTTACCCTGTTTCCTCAACGCTGGTTATGCGTGTGCTCTTTGATGCTAAGCATCGTCGCAGACCACCTGCCTCGGCACTATCTAGTTAAGCAACACTGTTGTCACTGCGCTTTTGATGGTGTCCCCAGGAGTGGTGTACGAGAAGTGATTCTCAAGGGGCTGGGTCCCCGATCAGTTGATCACGGCAGAGAGCCGTGCGGACTGATTGTCGCTCAAGGACTGCAATCCTTCAAGCTGCATGTATCGGCGTTGCAGTGACCACTCGTCATTTTGCTCCAGCATCAAGGCGCCCACGAGCCGGATGATGGCGCGGTCATTGGGGAAGATGCCAATAACGTTAGTGCGGCGTTTGACCTCGGCGTTCAGGCGTTCCAACGGATTGGTGCTGTGAATCTGGGTTCGGTGCGCCTTGGGAAAGCTCATGAAGGATAGAACCTCATATTCGGCGTCATCCATCATGGCAGCCAGCTTGGAGAATTTGGCCCGCAGCTGGTCGGCCACTGTTCGCCACTGCCCGCTGGCTGCCTCGGCGCTTTCCTGCACAAAGATGGTATTGATCATGGCCAGTACGGCCTGGCGCTGGCCTTTACCAACATGCGCCAGGGCGTTACGGATAAAGTGCACACGGCAACGCTGCCAAGTTGTCTTCAACACCTTGCTGGTGGCCGCCTTCAGCCCTTCATGGGCATCCGAGATAACCAGCTTAACGCCACGCAGCCCTCGCCGCGTCAGGCCGCGCAGAAACTCGGTCCAGAAAGGCTCAGCCTCGGAAGGGCCGGTCGCCACGCCAAGGATTTCGCGCACGCCGTCAGTGTTGACGGCCACCGCGATTATCACGGCCACTGACACAACTCGGCCGGCCTGACGCGATTTAACGTAGGTGGCATCGATCCACAGGTAAGGCCAATCGCCTTCGATAGGCCGACCAAGGAAAGCTTGTACCCGCTCATCGATCTCTTCGCACAGCCGCGAGACCTGGCTCTTGGAGACGCCGGTCATGCCCATAGCCTTGACCAGTTCATCGACTGAGCGGGTGGAGATGCCCTGAATATAGGCCTCCTGAATCACCGCTGTTAGCGCCTTTTCGGCTGTGCGCCGTGGCTCCAGGAAGCCGGGGAAATAACTGCCGCTGCGCAGCTTGGGTATTTTGAGATCGACTTTGCCGGCCCGGGTTTCATAAGCGCGGTCGCGATAGCCGTTGCGGCTGTTGATGCGTTCATCACTGCGCTCGCCATAGGCGGCCTGGCAAAGCGCTTCCACGTCCATTTCCATGAGCCGCTGCAAGGCATGTTGCAAGGTCTGACGGATGAAATCTGCATCCGCCCCCTTTCGGCGAGCTCGGATAGTGCGATAGTGGCGTTGGTCATTGTGTTTCCCTTAGGTTGAGTTAAGGTCTTCGCAAACCCAACATTACCTTAAGAATCACAATGGCCGCCCTCAAGCAGCCTTCCTAAACGCCGACTCCGGCGACCTCTTCATACACCACACCCTGGGGCACCATCGCGCTTTTACGCTGATGCAGAAATGTATCACCATGCGCGAGACTAACGGGCCTCGCCGGCGAACTAGCAAATGGCTACTGCTGAAGTTACTTAATTTACGGCTCTCCCAACAGCAAGGGGCGAGAGCAAAGTTGCAATTCTTGAATCTCAGTTTTTTTCGCGCCCTATTCTGCAGCAAGTGATGGTGGAGTTCCGCCGTCAACTTTTCAATTCGCTCCGCCATCGTCCTTGTGACTTCTGTCAGTTCAGTATTCTGGCGGAGCAGCTCCAACATTTGCATGGAGTGCTGGGCCGATGTAACGGCGATTGCTTCGCGGTGTTTGGCATCAGCTTCAGAGTGCGCACTGTCCCGCGCCGCCTGGCGTGTTTGTGCCAGCAAGATAAGCGGTGCTGCATAGGCCGCCTGCAAGCTGAATGCCAGATTCAAGAGGATGAATGGGTAGACGTCAAAATGAGTGAGGTCCAGCACATTGGCTGCAATCCAGATGGCGACAATGATGGTCTGTACACCAAGAAAAACAGGGGTCCCGAAAAAGCGCGCAAAGGCTTCCGCCCTCACCCCGAACAAGTCGCTGCCAAACGTCTTGGATAGGTGCTCATGCTGGCGATGAAAACGCAAATGATCGACATGGGATTCGCCTGCCGAAGACAAGCTATCGGTTTGAGATGAGTTCATACAACCTCCCCAAAATGCCCGGAATTGATTCGCTCACTATAGCCCAACTGGTGATCAGAATTTCGAACTCACTACCGTGGTTGGCATCGGCGATGTCCGGAGACGAGCGTCCCGCGTCATTGTTCCCAGGAAAACCTGCCAAGCGCTGAAAGAATTTGCGTTTCCAGACCTCGGCGTCATGAGTTCAGTACGCAAAAGCAAGGGCAACACTGGATCGATGCACAATATCACGGCGCCAACGCACGAACCAGTAAAGGCGTACTCTTGAAAAGAGTCTTCAAGCGGAAGTTCCGCCATGAACGCCACTGGACCGGAACTCTCCCTTTTCGATCTCCCAATAACCTCAAAGCGGAAATCGGAAATTTACCACCGCTCCCCCGCGCACGCAACGATGGCAGCCATGTGAGTCCACAGAACTACGGGAAAGGTGATCGACATGCTTAGGTCGACCATCGTCGATAGCTGTACAAAGAGTGGAGGTGCCGAAGGCGCAAGGGATCTGCCGGTATACTTTTCTGGCGGTGTCTTCCTGGGCCGCACATTGCGCAGCCACTTCGACCAGTTCCGAATCCGAAAGCCTATGTATAAACAAACGCTGCTGATCTTAATGCTTCCGCTTGCCACTCGAGTAAAATCAAGCCTTATTACTGGCGGTCAGCGAATTCTCCTCGGGAATTTTAATGACAAAAAATTCCCGCGTACGCGGGCAAAGCACTTGGACGGAGCGTTCAGGCATCAATTCGGGGGCTTGTAATTCAGGATAGCACTTAATTTCCAACCTACAATTTCTGGCCGTAGGTTTCGACTGTTCACTACACTACACTTAAAGCAGCACTCGACAGGCACCGACCAGTTGTCGCGACACCGACCAATGAGGCTCGAGTCGATGCCTAAATCAATCCAGGGGCCAACTATATCTGCAACTGCTCGCTTTTCCATTTAGTTCTACACCAAAACTCTTGAAGGTTTTTCTCACCGGCTGCTTGCGGCCGAGAGCCCCAAGTCCACTCAGAAAGAGGCCCGCGAATGCGGGCCAAACCAAAGATGGGCAAAGTCTCAAGAATCCCAGCGGGATTTTAGAGGTTTGGCGTGTGGAGGTAGAGCTCCTTCTATACCAGACATGAGTCGGTAGTCTTTACATTGAACCTACACCCAATTTGGGTAGCGCGCTGTGCCGGAATTCACATTCAAAGGCAGAATCAGAAGCTATTTGTTTCATAGTCTACATCCGAGAACTGATGGGCAGCTCTTGGCCAAGCAGAAGGCGGAGATGTGAAAAAGGATGACAGATCCGACGATAACAATCGATGTCAGGTCGTCGAACTGGACCAGACGGCGCATCCCCATAGGATCTGCGGCATTTTGTCAGTTTTCGTGAGCAAGTAACGAGCGAAAGGCTTCACTGAAGGTTTCTTCACCAACGCTCTCGTAACTCAACACTTTCCGGCCACACCTCGTGCCTGCAATGACGACCGATCGGCTCCCCCGATGGCGCAGCACAAATGGCCGATCCTGCTCATTGGCCTGAGAGAATGCTCGCGCAGCGAGCCCTGGGTCACTGAATTCCGTGCCGCGCTGACCGCTTTTGCAGACGACGGTGTATACGGTTACTGTCACTGAGTTTGCCATCCATTTTCCAATGTACCAACTCTCGATGCACGATTAGATCGACTAGTCGATCGCCGCTGAGAAGAATTATTCCACTTCCGCGCAAGAAATCATAAACTGCTGTCCCGCTGCGGCCGGTGTGAACAAAGACACCGCCATCGATGTTCGCGCAATAGCTCGCGCGACAGCCCTTCGTTCAAATCCGTTGGCACCTGCACCTACGACCACAAGGCATGTGCGCCTACGGTTACTGTGCTGCGCTCGACTACCATGTGAAAGCCCGCTCCATAGGGGTATCACTCTCATTTCGGAGCAAGACCATGGAAACGAACCAAATCGGTAACACCTCTAGCAAACACCTCGCCAAAACCGCCGAGCAACCAACTCTTGAAGGCGCCCCCCAAATGGATGCCGCAAGCGAGGATGAACTTTCAAAATCCACGATGCTCGGTGAGGGTGGTTGCGCGCCTCAGGATGAGGAGATGACCGCAGCGAAAGTGCTGAGTAATGACACTCTCCTCGACGCCGTCCAACCAGACTACCTTGCTGAGGTTGACGCAGACGACTCCAATCATGCCGAAGATGGCGCAGGAAATGAAGGGACATCAAGCGTGTCTGCCGAAATCCCAGATTACAGCCAATGGCCATTTGTCCGAAAACCGATTGCCCCTCCAGGGAGCAGCCGGGTCGAAAAATGAACTATCTTTATATGTAAGAATGGAAGTGTAGCTCTACGCACCCAACACAAAGCAGCACAGTCAAAGCAGAAAGTCGATCATCATATGTGGGGATTTATCCCTCGCTTCCGCCAACCGTGGCCACCTTCCTGCGCATAACACGTGGCTGACCTAAATAAGCGTTGCTGATTTGCGGCCTGTTGTGCCCGAGCTGACGCGCAACCTGTCGATAGGCATCCAACATCACCGCCCGATCAATGACCACCTCACCACCGCGCACCGGCGCCTTTACGCGTGCGATATCGAAATAAAGATCGCCTGCGAACTGGTGGCGCAATCCGTGCGGCGTTACACCCAACTCCTTCTTCGTCAGGCCGACCTGGCGCACAACGTTGGAAAAAAGATCGAGCGACTGCTTCAGCGTAAGTCCTGGGCGACCGATGTGACCGCGTGGACCGCGGGCGATCGCACACGCTTCCTGCAATGCCTCGCTGAGAGCTCATGGCCTTTTTTGGCATCCGAGACTAAGGAATCGATTACACCAGTGTTCTTGGTGACAGTGTCCGCAAAGGCCTTGAACTTCGCTTTGTCCTCGCTACTTAGCGCAGTACTTATCAATTGATCCTGCTGTTGTATTGATGCTGAATAACTCTTGCGCCCTGTCGCGGAGATCTGGCCACCGCCATCAAATGGAAGAAACTTCCCTGCCGCACTCGGAATGCCGGCACTGAGATAGGCGCTCCCACCAAAGGCGACTGCTGCTACTTGCTGCTCGCTTGCGCCGGTCGTCTTGGACACATTTCTCGCTATCTGCTGCAGGGCGCCAACTCGTGCCCCCTCCGTCTCGCTACTCCCAAATCCAGAACCTTCCGAACTAGCGTGGCTCATTGATCGGGTTGCAGCGTTCATCACGACTTCACTCAACGCCGCGGCTTTCTCACGGGATGCCGCAATAGACTCAGACCGAGCAGCGGTGACCGCACTATTGGCAGCGATCACATGTTGCTGAGAGACCTTGGTATCAACCACGCGCGACACCGGGCCTTCATTCGCCAGTGCTTTCACCGAGGTTAGGCCACTCAAGGCGTTACTGGTGTAGATGTTCCCAGACGTGTCGTTTTGCCTGCCGTGGAAAAACGCCGATGACCTGGTGGGTGCAATCGCCATCTGATCCATGCTGGTGTTGCCAAGGCTTACGCTGCCAGTGGCGGCGGATCCCGTAGTTGAACTCACCACGCTTTGTAACGTGGCCACACCGCCGATAAGCGCGCTACCAAAGGTCTCCATCCGCTTCAAGCCCGCCCATGCAATAACTGGAATACTCATCGTCATGTAACCGACCACCGCCTCACCTGAGATCGCGCCAGAGTAAATCGATGAGGAGGTCATTAGCGACAGCGCACTAATCCCATTGCCCACCGACGCGGCCGCCGCCAACTCACGCGCGGCATGAACCATGGCCATATAATTAAGGATCGCGTAAAGCGGTGGCCAAAGCTGAATCCAGATCAGGACCGAAAGATAGTTTTTCAGTCCGATCATGGTCTCTCGCCCGCCAGTCATGAGCAATAGCAGAATTACGATAGGGAAGATAGCGTACACGATCGCTTCAATCGTATTCCGTATCACGGGCAGCGCCTGCTCGGCGACTTTTCCGTTATTGAGCCAAGCTGCGTTGGTTTGCGCGACGGACTGAGCCCTACCTACGGCCAGCAACATTGAGGCCGGATCGTTAATTTTCTGCCCCGCCAAAAGACTTGTGTCATTTACCGCGTTGATCAAGGCGTTCTGACGGATAATGTCGGCGGCGCTGGAGGCGGCAGATGCGATCCCGTTTGCTGACAATGACGCCGGCCTGCAGTATGTCGCCCGGTGCCACCTCGCATTCGAGCTTCGAGCTGACCACCTTCAGGTACAGCTTCGATTCAGTCAGTTCGACTGATTCGAACCGCGCACCAGGCAGTTCCTTCAGGATCGGCATCACGCTCATGGCGAGATCGAAGTTGTCCAGGCGACGGTAACGCGTGGACAGGAATGCCCGTGCCCTGCCGTCGAGCGTACGCACCATGTAGCTATCCGGTGCGTTAATACGCAGCCAACCGTTGATATTTTGATCCAACAGCTCCGGGGACTGTTCCCGCATCAGCTTGAAGTAGGTAAACGGTATGCTCAGCTTCTTCGCTAGCTGGGAGCAGGCCAATTCGCTGAGTGGGTACCGCACTGCTCCCTCTGCCTCGTCGACAACCAGACCACAATGACGGGACTCGAGCGTCGCGCTGTGCATCATCTTTGCGGGAACGATCAAGTCCCTTTTCGCGGCAACCTGACGTTCGAGTTCGGTCGCCAGGTCAATTAGTTTACGTCCAGTCTTCATGATGGAACTCCAGAAAAAAGGCGGACGGCCCGTCCCCGACCGGGGAACAGGCCCCCGCGGGGTTGAAATCGATCCGACAAAATGCCGGTACTACGAAGTGCCAAAGGGTACACACTCAAGGCTCCGTCGAAGCCTCAAAACGCGGTGGCGCACGGAGCGCCCACAACGATCAGGCGGCCCGTTCAACGATTGTCTGCTGTGCAAGCACGTTCGCCCAATCAGCGCCGGCAGCTCGGGGAATGAAGACCTCCGCCGTGCGCCGCTCTCCAACTACACGCCTTTTAAGGAACTGGCGCGCCAGCCCGAAGGCCGACGCCTGGCCATCAAACATAGAATCGGCATCGTTATCGCCGTAGACACGCAAACGACGAACCTCTTCCGGTATCCACATCCGCTCCAGGTTTCCAGCGCAGATCCCCGACCAAATGGACTGGCCTGTCCGCTTCAGGATGGCCAGGCCGGTCTCGATACCTTCGCAGACTGCGAGATCGGGGCCAGCAGGCGTCAATCTGATCGCACCGCCATCGACGCCGCCGCAAAGCAGCTTCTTAGCGTTCCTGCCGGGGATCTTCTGCCCGTCCTGCAGGTACGTGCGGTGCAGCGACACCACCCTGCCATGCCGGTCATGAATGCATGCGACCATGGCGGGATAGCGAGATACCAGCGCTGGCTTCCCAGTCTTGGCGTCCAGCTCGTAATATCCCAGCGAAACATGCGTTCGCAAGGCGTCGGGATATTCAGACATTCCCAAGCCCCGGTTATGCAGGTAGCGGTCCACCTCGTCACCACGCTCAACGGGCGTGCTTTCGGACAGAATTCGCTCAATGAGCGCTTGGGTGTCCTTGGGCGCCGCCGCAGTGGTAGCCAACGCAGGCAGCATGCACAGGCTGCGTTCAACGCGATAAAGCGCAGTCGCTGCACGCCATCCGAAGTAGCCCATGAGCAGCTTGAAACCGCCACCCGCACCACAAGCCCGGCAGACGTAATTGCCATCGCCGAACTTGTCCGTGTACTGAAATCGGTCGGTGCCACCGCATCCCGCCAGTGGACACGGCTGATTCTTCCGGTTCAGCACTTTCTCACTCACTCCCAGGGCCAAAAGCAGGCCGGTCCAACGCCCAAAGGCACTGGTGCGCGCCAGCTGGAAGCGTTCTTCGAACTGTTCCTTGGTCATGACGCCTCCAGGAACGGTCAGCCAGTCAGTCGCCGCGTGAACAGCATGCCGCTCCTGAGGGCATGGCCAATCAGGGCGTCCATTAACAGCCGGCGCGGAAGATACATCTCTCGGCTTGCATCGTCTCGTCCCATGTTGCGAATGACGAAACCGCCGAATTCAAGTGAAATCCTGACGGGCCTGTCCTGACTGCGGATATGGAACAGCCGGCCCATGCAGCCAGTAACGATCTCGCTTTCTTTCACCAAATACTCCAGTTCGCTCAGGGCGTGCACCTGTACGTAATGCTGGTCCGAGCGTAGAGCAATCGAAACCTCTTCAGACATGATGGTCTCCTTTCACATGCGCGGCCGACCACGCGTCAGCCCCTTGGGGCCTGGTCGTCCGGTAAACAAGCGAATTAAGAAAATAGGTCGTTGCGTTCGCTGTGACGCTTGACCTCTTCGTTCAGCCACTGGGGATTCTTCGCGAGGCAGTCGGCCACCCAGTTAGGGTTTGCCATGACCGCTTCCTGAACCCATTTCGGATAGGTGCTGATCGTGGCCTCAAGCCAGCGACGCAGACGTACTCGCAGCCAGTCGCGCAACTCTTCCGGGTCGAGTGACCCTATGAAGGGCAATTCGGAGAGCGGACTGCACGACACAACGTGCAGGCAGTTCACGAAGGAGAATGGCTTGGTATCGCGATCGGGGTCGGTAAACACCCAACGGATGATTTCGAACTTCTCGGCCAGCGGCGTGCCTGGACTACTAAGCAGCCTGACCTTCTGGAGCAGCCACCAATGCAGGCGCACGACATCTTCTTCCGAAAACTCGATCGGAGTATCGTCGTTCAGCAATTGGTGCCAGGGGTCGACAGCGGTATCGCGGCTCGATGGCAAGCAAACACCGTCTGCCGTGTGGGCGGACTAGTTCATGATTGTCTCCCTTAGAAATGAAGAGCGAGACAATCATCCCCACGGGACGGATGTCCCGTGAGGATCGAGAAGAAACCGGCACATGCCGGCAAAAGAAAGGGCTAGCTTGACTACTTCGGCTGATGCCGTTCTGGACGGGCTGCCAGCTACCGTCGGAAAATTCGAGGAGATTCGGCTTCAGCGTTTAGAGTTCGAGCGAAGCGCTTGGATCCAATGTAGGAAATTGCATTAGCAGCGTCAATGCTTGTTCAACGAAAAGAATAGGCCGCAGCCATTCATCGACATATCCGCATGTAGCGCCAACGTCTCAGCGAAAATGGGCAATTCCGTACCACCTTTCGGCTTGTGCGCCCTCTTCTACCGAGTCAGGATCGGACGTAAGCGACACCTGCGGAGGCCACCGTGAACTCACCAACAGAAGCGAAACTGACGATCAAAGCTGACCATGGCGCGACTAACCGTAAGCTGCTGGCCCGCCAGGCTGCAGCCGACCTGACACGGATCGAATCCGCTAGCAGAAAGATCAGCATTCATCTATCGAGCCCAGAACGAAAGCGCCTCTACCTGCGCTGCTTCGATATCACGCAGATGAACCTCCACTTCATTGCCGTGTTCGCGCGCATGAAGGTTCCTGGCGAAGATGTTGATAAAGTCGAACAGGAACTCCGGCAGCTATTCGACACCCGGCTCGCCCGGCTGAATCAATCGCTGGTGGATCTGGAGGCCAAGTGCCATGCGAACACCCTTCCTAATTCGACGATCGAAGGAGATAAGCATGAATGCTCGCACCCTGACCACTAACGACATGATGGCGCCCGGCCGAGTCCTCATCAAACGCAAACAGCTTCTGCAAAAGGTACCGCTCGGCGAACGAACGATCCTTGAACTGGAACGCCGCGGCGATGTTCCCCAAACGCTTTTCCATCACTGCCCGATCGGTGGCATGGGATCTCAGCGAAGTCGACGCCTGGATCGCGAAGCAGCAGGAAGCCGCAGTGGCACAACCAGCGCCAGCACTCAGGAAGCCTTGACCCACTGATCGATCATGTCCGACCAGTCTTGCAGCATGGCCCGGCGCTGTTCGGCGTATTCGGCCTTGTTGTAGACAGCACGCACCCCCTTCTGTTCGTGCGCCAGACACTTCTCGATCCAGTCGGTGTTGTATCCGGCTTCGTGCAGCAACGTAGATGCGGTGCGGCGCAGGTCGTGTGGCGAGAAGTCGGCCAGCGGCTTGCCCGCCTCACGCGCAACACGCGAGACCGACGTGGTTACTTGATTCAGCGTTGCGTTCGAGATCGGCAGATCAGCGTCATAGCGCGACGGCAGCACATACTTCGAGCCAGCGGCGCACGTGCGCAATGCGATGAACATGTCGATCGCTTGCCGTGACAAATAGACGTTGTGCGGGTTACGCCGCTTCATCCGTTGCGCCGGAATCGTCCAGATGCCGTTGGTGAAGTTGATCTCCTCCCAGGTGACATCGGTCAGCTCGGATTTACGCACCATGGTCAGGAGCAAAAGCTCGACCGCAAGGCGTAACGTCGGAGCACTTTGCACCTTTTCCAGGTACTCGTACAGCCAGGGAATCTCGGTGGCGCTGAGCGCCCTATCGCGCGGCTGGAACGTGGCTATCGCGCATGGCGGCACCTTGTCGGCAGGGTTCGGGTGTTCGTGGCCACGCTGGCCGGCATAGCGAAATATCAGCATCACGATCTCCCGCGCGTGCACGGCCGTGGCCGGCGCGCCGCGCGCCACGATCTTGTCGCACAGGGCGCGCAGTTCGTCATGCGATATCTCATGGAGCTGCATTTTCCCAAAAGGACGCTGCAGGTCACGTTCATAAACGGAACGCCGCATATCGCGCGTCGATTCAGCCATACGATAATTGGTGAGCCAACGCTCGGCCCACTCACCGAAGGGTTCCTCCCCTGCCTGACGCAGTTTTTGGCGCCGCTTGTGCTGTGTTGGCGACAAACCTTCGGCCACCAGCTTTCTGGCCGCACCCAACTTCTCGCGCGCCTCCGCCAGCGTGAGTCCCCCGCCCCATATCGACCGAGCACCAATGTTTCCTGGCGCCCGTTGACAGTGTAGTTATAGCGGAATGAGACGACGCCAGAAACCAGCACCATCGCATACAGGCCATCCCGGTCCACCACCTTGTAGGCACGCGGGCCCGGCTTCAAACTTCGCAGCTTCGTATCTGACAGCATTTTCGCCTCCCTTCCGATACCATGATCATCCCTATTTCCCCCATAAAATCAAAACGTTAGCGGCCCAAAACACCCGCTTTCGTCGGGAAAACGGGCCGAAATCGTGCTTCAATACCATGCGCGAAAAGGGTCATGGTATCGTGCCACTTTTCTCTTTTTTATCAACCACTTAGATGGTGTCCCCAGGAGTGGTGTACGAGAAGTGATTCTCAAGGGGCTGGGTCCCCGATCAGTTGATCACGGCAGAGAGCCGTGCGGACTGATTGTCGCTCAAGGACTGCAATCCTTCAAGCTGCATGTATCGGCGTTGCAGTGACCACTCGTCATTTTGCTCCAGCATCAAGGCGCCCACGAGCCGGATGATGGCGCGGTCATTGGGGAAGATGCCAATAACGTTAGTGCGGCGTTTGACCTCGGCGTTCAGGCGTTCCAACGGATTGGTGCTGTGAATCTGGGTTCGGTGCGCCTTGGGAAAGCTCATGAAGGATAGAACCTCATATTCGGCGTCATCCATCATGGCAGCCAGCTTGGAGAATTTGGCCCGCAGCTGGTCGGCCACTGTTCGCCACTGCCCGCTGGCTGCCTCGGCGCTTTCCTGCACAAAGATGGTATTGATCATGGCCAGTACGGCCTGGCGCTGGCCTTTACCAACATGCGCCAGGGCGTTACGGATAAAGTGCACACGGCAACGCTGCCAAGTTGTCTTCAACACCTTGCTGGTGGCCGCCTTCAGCCCTTCATGGGCATCCGAGATAACCAGCTTAACGCCACGCAGCCCTCGCCGCGTCAGGCCGCGCAGAAACTCGGTCCAGAAAGGCTCAGCCTCGGAAGGGCCGGTCGCCACGCCAAGGATTTCGCGCACGCCGTCAGTGTTGACGGCCACCGCGATTATCACGGCCACTGACACAACTCGGCCGGCCTGACGCGATTTAACGTAGGTGGCATCGATCCACAGGTAAGGCCAATCGCCTTCGATAGGCCGACCAAGGAAAGCTTGTACCCGCTCATCGATCTCTTCGCACAGCCGCGAGACCTGGCTCTTGGAGACGCCGGTCATGCCCATAGCCTTGACCAGTTCATCGACTGAGCGGGTGGAGATGCCCTGAATATAGGCCTCCTGAATCACCGCTGTTAGCGCCTTTTCGGCTGTGCGCCGTGGCTCCAGGAAGCCGGGGAAATAACTGCCGCTGCGCAGCTTGGGTATTTTGAGATCGACTTTGCCGGCCCGGGTTTCATAAGCGCGGTCGCGATAGCCGTTGCGGCTGTTGATGCGTTCATCACTGCGCTCGCCATAGGCGGCCTGGCAAAGCGCTTCCACGTCCATTTCCATGAGCCGCTGCAAGGCATGTTGCAAGGTCTGACGGATGAAATCTGCATCCGCCCCCTTTTCGGCGAGCTCGGATAGTGCGATAGTGGCGTTGGTCATTGTGTTTCCCTTAGGTTGAGTTAAGGTCTTCGCAAACCCAACATTACCTTAAGAATCACAATGGCCGCCCTCAAGCAGCCTTCCTAAACGCCGACTCCGGCGACCTCTTCATACACCACACCCTGGGGCACCATCACCACTTACGTGATTCCGATACCATGATCCGCATTCATCCCTCAACATGGTATTGACCTGGCGGCACCAGAACGCTTGGCGCAATACCACGTCCAGATCCATATGAAAGAGGTGCTTGCGGGTGCCAGCCTTGCCAGATTTCGCCACCAGAAAAAGAAAAAGCCCCTGAAAAATCAGGGGCTTAGGCTTGGTTTAATGCCGAGCGCTGCGTGGTGCAGCCAGACGGGAATTATTCCCACTCGATGGTAGCAGGCGGCTTGCCGCTGATGTCGTACACGACGCGGTTCAGGCCACGGACTTCATTGATGATGCGGTTGGAAACCTTGCCCAGCAGCGTGTGCGGCAGGTGAGCCCAATGGGCGGTCATGAAGTCCTGGGTTTGCACGGCGCGCAGCGCAACGACGTAGTCATAGGTGCGGCCATCGCCCATGACGCCGACCGACTTCACCGGCAGGAACACGGCGAAGGCCTGGGACGTTGCGTCGTACCAGTTCTTCGGCGTTTCCTCGCCCTGCATCACAGCGCCTTCGTATGGCGTGTTGCGCAGTTCTTCGATGAAGATGGCGTCCGCGCGGCGCAGCAGGTCGGCGTATTCCTTCTTGACTTCGCCGAGGATGCGCACGCCCAGGCCCGGACCCGGGAATGGGTGACGGTAGACCATTTCGTGCGGCAGGCCCAGGGCCACGCCCAGCTTGCGCACTTCGTCCTTGAACAGTTCGCGCAGCGGTTCCAGCAGCTGCAGCTTCATGGTTTCCGGCAGGCCGCCACGTTGTGGTGCGACTTGATGGTCTGGCCTTTCTTGCCTTTGCCTGCGGACTCGATCACGTCTGGGTAAATCGTGCCTTGCGCCAGCCACTTGGCGTTGACCAGCTTTGCCGACTCCGCCTGGAATACTTCCACGAATTCACGGCCGATGATCTTGCGCTTCTGCTCAGGATCGCTCACGCCGGCCAGGTGGCCCATGAACTGCTCGGTCGCGTCGATCTGGATCACTTTCACGCCCAGGTTCTTGGCGAACATGTCCATCACCATCTTGCCTTCGTTCAGGCGCAGCAGGCCGTGGTCGACGAACACGCAGGTCAGCTGGTCGCCGATGGCGCGGTGGATCAGCGCAGCAGCCACGGAGGAATCGACGCCGCCGGACAGGCCCAGAATCACTTCATCCGTACCCACCTGGGCGCGGATCTTCTCGACCGCCTCGGAGATGTAGTCGGGCATATTCCAGTCGGCCTTGCAGCCGCAGATCTCGTGCACGAAGCGGCCGAGCATGGCCTTGCCCTGCACGGTGTGCGTCACTTCCGGGTGCCACTGCACACCGTAGAAGTGGCGCTGCTCGTCGGCCATTGCGGCGATCGGGCAGGATTCGGTGGACGCCATCAGCACGAAGCCCGGCGGCAGCTCCAGCACTTTGTCGCCATGGCTCATCCAGACCTTCAGCATGCCGTGGCCTTCGTCGGTGACAAAGTCGTTGATGCCGTTCAGCAGGGAGGTATGCGAACGCGCACGCACTTCGGCGTAACCGAATTCACGCACCAGGCCATTCTCCACTTTGCCGCCCAGCTGCGCAGCCATGGTCTGCATGCCGTAGCAGATGCCCAGCACCGGCACGCCCAGCTCAAACACGGCTTGCGGTGCGCGCGGCGAATCGCCTTCCAGCGTGGAGTTGTGGGAACCGGACAGGATCACGCCAGCGGCGCCATAGTTGCGGATGAATTCTTCGTCAACGTCATACGGGTAGACTTCGGAGAAAACACCGGCATCGCGTACGCGGCGCGCGATCAGCTGGGTCACCTGGGAACCGAAATCGAGAATGAGGATTTTAGAGTGCATGTCTAAGCGAAAAAGCAGGAGGAAATAGTAAAACGCCGGCGGGGCCGCCGGCGTTCAGTGAAGCCTTATTCCGAACGGTAGTTCGGCGCTTCCTTGGTGATCTGGACGTCGTGCACGTGCGATTCGCGCATGCCGGCGGAAGTGATCTCGACGAATTCTGCCTTCTCGCGCAGTTCATCGATGGTGGCGCAGCCGCAGTAGCCCATGGACTGGCGCACGCCGCCCACCAGCTGGAAGATGATCGCCAGCACGGAGCCCTTGTAAGCCACGCGGCCTTCGATACCTTCAGGGACGAACTTGTCGGCCTTCATGGTCGCGTCCTGGAAGTAGCGGTCGGCCGAGCCATCGGTCATCGCGCCCAGGGAACCCATGCCACGGTAGGACTTGTAGGAACGGCCCTGGTACAGGATCACTTCGCCCGGTGCTTCTTCGGTACCGGCGAACATGGAGCCCATCATCACGGTCGATGCGCCGGCTGCCAGTGCTTTCGAGATGTCGCCGGAGAAGCGGATGCCGCCGTCAGCGATACATGGTACGCCGGTGCCTTTCAGCGCTTCGGACACGTTGGCGATCGCGGTGATCTGCGGCACGCCCACACCGGCCACGATACGGGTGGTGCAGATGGAGCCAGGACCGATGCCGACCTTCACTGCATCCGCGCCGTATTCGACCAGCGCCTTCGCTGCGGCCGCGGTGGCGATATTGCCGCCGATGACGTCAACGTGCGGGTACTTGGTCTTGATGTATTTCACGCGGTCCAGGATGCCCTGCGAGTGGCCGTGGGCGGTGTCCACCACCAGCACGTCCACGCCTGCAGCGACCAGCAGGTCGATACGCTCTTCATCTTTCGCGCCCACGCCAACAGCCGCGCCTACCAGCAGCTTGCCATGCTGGTCCTTCGATGCGTTCGGGTGTTCGGTGGACTTCTGAATGTCCTTCACGGTGATCAGGCCACGCAGCTCAAAGGTGTCGTTGACCACCAGCACGCGCTCCAGGCGGTGCTTGTTCATCAGGCGCTTGGCGTCTTCGGTGCTCGCGCCTTCCTTCACGTAGACCAGCTTTTCGCGCGGAGTCATCTTCGCGCGCACTTCCGCGTCCAGCTCCTGTTCGAAGCGCAGGTCGCGGTTGGTGATGATGCCGACCACTTCCTTGCCCTGCACGACCGGGAAGCCGCTGATGCCATACTGCTCGGTGAGAGCGATCACGTCGCGAATCTTCATGTCCGGCGGGATGGTGATCGGGTCACGCAGAACGCCAGCTTCGAAACGCTTGACGCGGGCCACTTCGCGGGCCTGGTCTTTCGGCTTCAGGTTCTTGTGAATGATGCCGATGCCGCCCTCTTGTGCCATGGCGATAGCCAGGCGCGATTCGGTAACCGTATCCATTGCTGCGGACAGCAGAGGGATATTCAGGGTGATGTTGCGGGTCAGGCGAGTCTTGAGGGACGTATCCGCAGGCAGGATGTTGGAATACGCTGGGACGAGCAGCACGTCATCGAAGGTGAGTGCTTTTTGGAGAAGACGCATAGTATTTCCTA
Organism: Pseudoduganella sp. UC29_106; assembly: GCF_044055365.1. Classification (NCBI taxonomy): domain Bacteria; kingdom Pseudomonadati; phylum Pseudomonadota; class Betaproteobacteria; order Burkholderiales; family Oxalobacteraceae; genus Pseudoduganella; species Pseudoduganella sp. UC29_106. The sequence continues at coordinate 3,711,411 of NZ_CP171977.1, forward strand.
TAGGCGCAAAAGCAGATTATACAGAAAAATTTACTTTGCGTCGCTGCCTTCCCTCTGGCGGGTAGATTCCACGAAGCAATTTATTTGACAGGTGCTCCTATTCAGGGTGAAATGAGGGCTGCTTTATATGGAGAAATGCTCTTATGAATCAACGGATTAGCGGTTTGGCACTGGTGCTTGCAACGTTGGCAACGGCGCTGCCGGCGCAGGCACAGTGGATGTGGGTGAACGAACGCGGCGTCAAGCAGCTGTCCGACCAGCCGCCGCCGCCCTCCGTGCCGCCTGGCCGCATCCTGAAGGCGCCGCCGGGACAGATGTCGGATTTGCGCAAGCAGCTAAATGCGCCGGCTGCCGATGCAGCAGCTGCGCCATCCGCCGAGCCTGCCGAGGCAAAGGTCAAAGGCGCGCCCTACTCTCGCCGAGCGCAACGCTGACTTTAACAAGCGCCGGCTGGACACGGCCGAGAAGGACCAGAAATCCGCCCAGGATGCACAGCAGGCCGCCAGCAAGGCCGAGAACTGCAAGAAGACCCGCACCAACCTTGCCGCGCTCGAAAGCGGACAGCGCATCATCGACATCGACGCCGGCGGCGAGCGTTCTTTCATCGACGACACCCAGCGCGCCAGGCGCATCAAGGAAAACCAGGCGCTGCTGGCGCAAAACTGCCAATAAGCAGGGAACTCCGCCGCCATGTCGGAGGTCTGACTGTTCGTGAAGAGGCCAACCAGCAAGGAGGCTGAAATGAACGGGGACGACCGCAACGCAACTCACGAGGCGCGCATCGGCAGGCTCGAAGTCGGCGTCGAATTCATCATCAAGCGGCTGGATGACTTCGACCGGCGAATGGAACAGGGCTTTCGTGACCTGCGCATGGAAATGCGCTGGCACACCGGTATCCTGTTCGCTGCCCAAATGGCGGCACTCGGGCTCCTGCTGCGATCGCAGCACGTCTTATGAAGACTTCTTCGCCCGGCGGCGGCGTGCGTCCTTGGGGTCGGCGATAAGGGGCCGGTAGATTTCGATGCGGTCGCGGGCGCGGAGGACGGTATCCAGCGTTTTCTTCTTGCCGTAAATGCCGACCGGCATGGTCACGAGATTGATTTCAGGCGCTTCTTGCAGGATGCCGCTGATTTCGATGGCCTGGCCGATGGTTGTACCCTCGTCCACTTCCAGCGCGTACAGGATCGGCACCGGCGACGGCGCGTAGCACAGGGTAATCTTGATGCGTTCAGCCATAGACCGTCTCGGCGCGCTTGCAGAAGGAATCGACCATGGAATTGGCGATCAAGCCGAACACGGAACCGATCACCTGTTCCAGCAGCTTGCTGGAGAATTCATAGTGCAGGTCCAGTTCGACCTTGCAGGCGTCCTCGCGCAGGGCCTTGAAAGTCCAGGTGCCGTCGAGAGCCTTGAAAGGACCGTCCACCAGCTTCATCTGGATCGTGGTATGCGGCGTATTCACATTCGAGGTCGTGAAATGCTGCTTGACGCCGTGGTAATTGATCCCAAGGCTGGCCACAATCGTATTCTCCCCTTTTTCGCGGATTTCAACGCCGCCACACCAGGGCAAAAATTTGGGATAATCCTCGACCTTTGCCACTAATTCAAACATTTGCTCGGCGCTATATCCCAGGAATACCGATTTGTGTACTACTGCCATTGAGTAACCGTTTGATATGATGTTGTCAAAGAACCGTAGTTTAACCGACCCGCGCATTTTTACACATGACCATTGCCGATAACCGCAAAGCCTTTCACGACTACTTCATCGAGGACCGCTATGAAGCGGGCATCGCGCTTGAAGGCTGGGAAGTGAAGGCAATCCGCGATGCGCGCGTCCAGATCAAGGAAGCCTACGTTACGATCCGCGATAACGAACTTTACCTGTTTGGCGCACACATCAGCGCACTGCCGACCGCGTCCACCCACATCCATCCGCAAGCCGTGCGCACGCGCAAGCTTTTGCTGCACCGCCAGGAGATCGACAAGCTGATCGGCAAGGTTGAGCGGGCGGGGTATACGCTGGTGCCGCTGAATCTGCACTTCAAGGGTGGCCGGGTTAAGTGCGAGATTGGGCTGGCGAAGGGTAAGAAGCAGCACGACAAGCGGGCGTCGGAGAAGGATCGCGATGCCAATCGCGAGGTGCAGTCGGCGATGAAGCAGCATCGCCGCTGAAACCCAAGGCAAGGGCTAGTGTCAGCCACGATGTGGCTGACACTTGTTCACGCGGCGCTGACCAGGTGGCTGCCACATCGTGGCTGCCACCAGCCTTTCCGGTTTTAACGTAGCATTCCCACCACGTTGTTTCCAACCGGAAACCCACGTGGTACACTTCGGCGGCTAATCGAAAACCGTTGAAGAGGGGAAACATGCTGACCAAAGCTGTATTTGCGATGACGGCCGCCGCCGTGCTGGCGGGCTGCGCCACACCGCACTCCCCGGTTCCGATTGCATCGAATTTCCCGTCGTCCAAGCAGGAAAAGCTGCAGGCGGCGGCGCATTGGGGCGTGATCGCCAACAGCATGTCCCAGCATCTGATTTCGGAGCTGAAGAAAGGTCCGCAGCGCCCCTTCTACATCGCCGAGCCGTCCCAGGCCTCACCCTTCCAGCGCGCACTGACCACCCAGCTGATTTCGGCGATGGTGAACCAGGGCCAGGTCGTGTCCCGCTCGCCGGCCGGCGCACTGCGCGTTGATCTGGACGTGCAGGCCTACACGTTCGCCCCTGGCCGTCCGCAAAGCCGCTATGCCGGAGTGCCGGCCGCCATCGGCACCGGCGTATGGATGCTGGCCGACATCGACCCAGGCTTCGCGATCGCTGCCGGGGCCGCGGGCTTCGACGGCTACAACTGGTACAGCAGCCAGTACGCCTCGGGCGACACGCCGCAAACCGAATTGATCATCACCGCGTCCGTCAGCGACCAGTTCCGCTATTACGCGCGCTCCACCAACGCCTACTACGTCGCAGACAGCGACCGCGCCCTGTACGGCATCAAGGACGAAGCACTGAAAGAGGTCCAGGTGACGAAGCTGTTCAAGGTAAGGGGAGACCGCTGATGCGCAAGTTTGCCTTTGCCTGCCTGCTGCCGCTGCTGCTGGCGTCCTGCTCCACCACACCACCGAAAGAGGAGCCGAATTACGCGGCCGTTTCGTCCAACCAGTTCGTGGCCTCGAACTACAAGGCGGCGGACGCCCTGCTCCAACAGCTTTCCGGCCGCCTGGTGGCGGACAAGCCGCTGATCATGGCGACCATCGTCAACATCGATTCGCTGGAGCAGACGTCCACGCTGGGCCGCCTGGTCTCCGAACAGATCTCCACGCGCCTCGCGCAGGGCGGATTGAAGATGCTGGAGATGAAGCTCCGGAACAGCGTCTACCTGAAGCGCGGCCAGGGTGAGCTGATGCTGACCCGCGAAATCGGAGAAGTCGCGCAGAATCACAATGCACAAGCCGTGGTAGTCGGCTCCTATGCCGAAACCAGCGACGCGGTCTTCATCAACGTCAAGGTCGTCCAGCCGCAGAATAACTTCGTGCTGGCCGGGCAGGACTTCGTGCTGGCCAAGGACACCGTCGTCCGCTCCATGCTGCTGCAGCGTTAAAATAGGCCCTGCAGGACATCCTGTTCTGCAGGAGATGCCAATGACTCGCACGATCCCGGCATGGCTTGCCTGCGCTGCAGCCATGCTTTCGCTTCATCCCACCGCGCTTGCACAGTCGCTGCAGCCTGCCCGCATTTCGGCCGGCGAGCTGGGCCAGCTTCCAACGTCCACCAGTCCCTCCGGCACACAGCAGACAGCGATACTCGGCGCTGCCAGCGGCACTGGCATTTACGTGGTGCGCGCGAAATTCCCTGCTGGCTTGAAGATACAGCCGCATTTCCATCCTGACGACCGCGTGGTGGTGGTCCTGTCAGGCACCGTCTATGTGGGCTATGGCGAACGCTTCGACGAGAGCGGGATGCGCGCCATGCCCGCGGGCAGCACCTGGACCGAACCTGCGGGGCAGGCGCACTATACCTGGGCGAAGGATGGCGAAGCCGTGATCCAGATCGTAGGCCACGGCCCGAGTGGCATCACGATGCTGCCGCAGAACTGAGCAGCTGAACCACGCGCGGCAGCACCTCCTGCGCGGCCGCTTCCAGCTTGAAGGCCAGAAGGTCGTCGGCGCGGGTTTTGCCGGCGTTGACGGCGGCGATAGGCTTGCCGTCCTGCGCGGCCATGCGGCAGAAGCGGTAGCCTGAGAAGACCATCAGCGAAGATCCCACGACGAGCAGGGCGTCCGCCTCCGCCATGTGCGCGAAAGCGGCTTCGGTACGTTCCTTGGGCACGTTATCGCCGAAGAAGACGACGTCCGGCTGCAGCATGCCGCCGCAGGCTTCGCAGGCCGGTACGTGGAAATCTTCCAGGGAATCCGGTTCCAGCTGGGCGTCGCCGTCCGGCAGTGGATGGGCGAGCAGATTGGAGAATTCAGGATTGAGTGCGTTCAGCCGCTGCTGCAGCGCGGCGCGTGGCACTCGCCTGCCGCAATTGAGGCAGACTACCTGGTGGATATTCCCATGCAGTTCGATGAGATTGCGGGCGCCTGCGCGCTGGTGCAGGCCGTCCACGTTCTGCGTGATCACGGCCGAGATGTGGCCGGACGCTTCCAGTTCCGCCAATGCACGGTGGCCCTCGTTCGGGTGCGCCCCCGAAAGCGTTGACCAGCCGACCATGCTGCGCGCCCAGTAGCGCCGGCGCACTGCTTCGTGGCGGCGGAATTCGGGGCCCTCGATTGGCGCGCGCCCTCGCCTGATGCCGTCCTTGTCGCGATAGCCGGGGATGCCGGACGCAGTGCTCAGGCCCGCACCGGTCAGCACCAGCACGCGCTGGTGGTGGCGCAAAAATTCTACAAGCTGACTTTCCATGCCCGCTACATTAGCACTTCGCCGCGTTTCTTGCCTTTGCAGCCCGCGAGATCGGCGTTGCGTGCCAGTGCGAGCGGCCCGCGCCACTCTTCCTGGCCGGTGTAGCCGCCGCTGCGCCGCAACCACACTTCGCTACGATCGAGGTCGATTACGGCGCGGTAGATGTAGGGATGGTCGATCAAGAGGTTGGTCGCGAGGTCCAGGATGGTGAGGTTGGCATCCGCCGTATCCAGGATTGGTGGACGCTCCGTGACGGGCAGGTCCTCGGCGAGCGTGCTGGTTGAGTCGCGCAGGGCTTGGGCGAAGGCGCAGGGCGCGGTCATCGGCGCGGTGGCGGACGATGCGCTGGCGGCTAGCGCCAGGCTGACCGCCGCGAACGCGCCGACGGGCTTAATCACGCGTCGCGCAGCCTTCGGGCTTGTAGATGCGTGTGGTGGACGCAGGATTCTTGGCAAGCTTGCTGGCGGCGCGAGTGGGCCGCGGCATCAGGTCGCCGCCGCAGTTCGGGCAAACGCCTTTCAGTTTCGTGTCCACGCAATCGACGCAGAAGGTGCATTCGAAGGAGCAGATGCGCGCGTCCTTGGAATCGGGTGGAAGATCACGGTCGCAGCATTCGCAACCTGGACGCATTTGCAACATACATTTTCTCCATAGTTCGCTACAGGGAACCGCGATAGTATGCCCAAAAGGAGAAAAAATGAAGAACTGGGGAGCGATTTTTGCCGGCCTTGCGCTGGCGTGTTCGGCCACGCTTGCGTCGGCCGCGGAACTGGGCGTGCTGGCGCCGGTAATGGCCGACAAGGCGCCTGTAGTGAAGGCGCGGCCAGGCGGCACGGGTAGCGCGCCGGTGCTGTCGCGCGTTACCAGCGGCGCGCTCTACGAAGCGCTGCAGAAGGAAGCGACAAGCGGATTCACGGCCGATATGCTGGCGCTGGACGATCTGGCGATGCAGATCTCGGGCAGCGGGAAGAATACATGGCTGCTGCTGTCGCTCGAAGAAGGCGGCTTTCCGCGGCAGGGCTTCTGGCTGCAGGAATCCGGCGGCACGCGCTGGGTGGCCGAGCCCTATGTGGACCTGGTCGTGGATGCCGACTCCGCCGCCGACGGCAGCTTCGAAGAGATCTTCGCTCACGAATTGGGCCACGTTTTCCTGCGTCGCCTGATTGGTGACCTGCCTGAAGGCCATTCGCGCACGCCGCATCATTCCGTCAGCATCACCGATCAGCAGACCGCTTTCGATGAAGGATGGGCGACGCACTTCCAGCCGCTGGTGCGGCGCTTCACGCGCAACGAGCGTCTACTGGCACAGGATCAGGGCGTCGAGACGCGCAGTTATGTGCCGCTGTGGATGCACCATCTGGACCGTCACTATCGCGTTGAAGGCGTTCGGCAGAATCTCTTCGTGCATCGCGCGGTGACCTTGCCCGGCGCGGGCGATGCCGTTGAGCGACGTGAGCTGAGCACGATGTTTGACCGGGCGCGCTTGAAGAATGCGTCACAGATGTTGGCGTCGGAAGGTGTGGTGGCGACTTTCTTCTTCCGCCATCTTGGGCCGGGCTTGGGCGGGGCGGACGCTCTGAAGGCGCGGTATGAGCCGATGTTCAGGGCTTTCCACGCTCTGCGCGCGCAGAAGCCTTCAGTTGCCACGCCGCTTCTGCCGACCGTGGCGCGCCTGTTAGCCACGCAGTCGGAGGACGATGGCAAGCGCTTTATCAAAGTGCTGGTCGAAACCAGTTATGGCGCCCTCACCTCCCCGGCGCTGGCTGCGCAAGCCGAGCAGCTCGCTGTTGCGGGACGCTTTGGCGATGGCGATGCTTTCGTCCCGCTGCTGCAGGCGGCGCGCAAGGCGATGGCGGCTGAGGTTTCGGCGGTGCAGGCGGATCCTGCCAGGCTGGAATCGCAGATTGGGGCGGCGTTGTGGATGCTGCCGGCCGTGGCGCACAATGCTTCGCGGCCATCGCGCGCGAATGCGGTGCTGGCGGTGCGTACAGTAGATCTGAACACTGCGGAGCGCGAGCAGTTGATGACGCTGCCGGGCGTATCAGCAGCCATTGCGGAGCGCGCGATGGTGAGTCGCGATAAGGATGGGTATTTCACCAGCGTGACCGATTTCGCGCGCCGAGCGGGCCTCCCAGCCGCGCCCATTCAAGCCATGCACGACGCGGCGATCAAGGCGGGGCCATACCCGCGCGAATAACCCGCCACCGCACAAGACGGCGGCGGCCCCGCCCACCGACCGCGCCCCACCACCGCACACGGCGACAACGCTCCCCGCCACCAACGTTGCCTCACCACCGCAGCGTAGGGCGGATCGATTGATCCGCCGTGTTTGCGTCCAGGCGCCGCATCGCGAAACCCCGCCGCCGAGCCAAGCGGCCGGGGCACCCGGCTGTAGGGCGGATCATTGATCCGCCGTGCCCGCGTCCCGGCGCCGCATCGCGAAGCCGGCGGCCCGGGCGCGCGCTCCCACGGGAGGCACCTCGGCTGAGGGTCGACTGGCGCCCTACTCCGCCCGATAACGCAGCGTGTTCAATACGGAATTGGTCAGCTCCAGATCCGCCAGCGCCTCATCATTCACCCGCAGCAGCGTGCGCTCGCGGATGCGGGTCAGCTCGTCGATCAGGAACTGCTTCGGCAGGTTCGAATAGAAGATATCCGACGGCTGCAAATCGTCGTGCTGCCCATAGCGCTCGTCCAGCGATTGCAGCCTCCGGCGGACTTCATCATCGCTGATCGGCGTTTCGCTGCGCTGGCCGCGCATCTGCTCGAAGTTCATGCCCTTCAGCCGCTCGCGCAGGGGCAGGAAGTTTTCGCGGGACTTGCCTAGCAGCGCCTTCGGATCAAAGGCCAGCAGCGCGTCGCGGCCTTGCGGGCCGCCGGTGCGGGCGAGGAAAGTGACGGCGCGCATGAACGTGTCCGGGTCTTCGGTACTCAACAGCCTGGCCACGGCAGGGACGCTGTCCGGCGAGCCGATCGAAATCAGCGTTTCCAGGACTTTGTTGACGACCGCCCCGTCGCTGAGCAGACCGCGCAGGTGAGCCTCACCTTTGGCGCCGTATTGGCCGTAGATCAGGGCGGCGACGCTGGATTCGTCCACCGTGAACGCATGCTGCGGGACGAAGACGGTGACTTTGTTTTTGATGAAGGCATTGTCCATCAACGGGAACAGGCGTTCGTTCTTGCTCGCTGCGGCGGCGTGGACGAAGCGGAACAGCTGTTCGGCGCTGGACTTCACCAGTGGCGCATCGGGGTCAATCGCGAGCAGGGCTTGCATGGATAGCGCTGCATCCTGCGCTTCGCCCTGCCGTTGCAGGAAGTGGCCGGCGTCAAGTAGTAGCAGCTGGTTTGGCTGCGGCTTGCGCAGCTCGGCGGCGAGCTCTCTGCGCAGCACAGGCAGTGACGCAGGTTTGTTATCACCGAAGAAGCGCCAGGCGTTGTCCAGGGCGCGGTTTTGCTCGCGCGCGGCGGCGTCGTTCGCTGGCGCCTGCATCGCGCGGATTTGGGCAAGGCGGGCGAGGACGTCAGCCTCGCCGGCTTGCGTCCCCTGCCCCGCGCCGCCAGCGGCCAGCGCAGCGACGACATCCGGGGCAGCGACGACGAGCGGCGATGCAATCAGGGCGAGCGCGGTGACGATGGCTGCAGCGCGGGGCGCAGAAGCGGCACGCAGGCGCGAGGTCATGCGGACATCCTGGCGCTCAGGTTGTCCACGGAAGCGCGCCATTCGGCGAAATGCTCGCTGTCCTCCCAGAGCTCGCGCAGTTCGGATGCGTCCGACAGCACGAGCACGAGCGCGCGGCGCGCTTTGTCAGCGATGTCGGGACGGGACTTGAACTTGGGCAGGACGGTAGCAACCCACTCGTCAACAGCCGCGGAGTCTTCGTCGGCAGCGCCGCCGCGGCCATACAGGCGCGAAAGCGTTTCGACCGCCGCCAGCGCCTCGGCGCCAAACGGCGCCTCGAGGTACTCGGTAGTCTCCGCCTGAAGCACATTGTTCAGGGTCTCTTCGATGAAATACAGATCCTTCGATTCCTGCAGATCCTCCGCCCAGTCCTGCGCGAAGTCATTGCCGAACGGTCCTACGGCCCAAGTTCCCACATCTACCTCCAGTTCAATTGAGGCGCATTGTACCTACTTCTGCGTCTTCACGACTTGCAAAGCGGTGGCGATCAAGCCGCTAATATCGCCCAGGTTGGCGGGAACGATCAGCGAGTTGTTCGCCTTGGCCAGATGCGCGAACGCGCCCACGTACTGCTCGGCGACCTTCAGGTTCATGGCTTCCTCGCCGCCCGGCGACTGGATCGCATTACCGACCTGTTTCAGCGCGCCGGAAGTAGCCTCTGCGATGGCCAGGATAGCTGCAGCCTCGCCCTGCGCGCGGTTGATGGCGGCCTGCTTGTCGCCCTCCGAGCGGGCAATCGCGGCTTCGCGCTCGCCGGTAGCGATATTGATCTGTTCCTGCTTGCGTCCCTCGGACGCGGCGATCAGCGCGCGCTTGCCCCGCTCCGCCGTGATCTGCGCCTGCATCGCGTGCAGGATTTCCTGCGGCGGCGTGAGGTCCTTGATCTCGTATCGCAGCACCTTCACGCCCCAGTTGTTGGCCGATTCGTCGATCGCGTTCACCACGGTGGAGTTGATGTGGTCGCGCTCCTCGAAAGTCTTGTCCAGCTCCATGCGGCCGATCACGGAACGCAGCGTGGTCTGCGCCAACTGGGTGATGGCGGCGATGTAGTTGGAGGAGCCGTAGGAGGCGCGCATGGCATCCGTGACCTGGAAGTAGAGGATGCCGTCCACCTGCAACTGCGTATTGTCCTTCGTGATGCAGACCTGCGACGGCACGTCCAGCGGGATTTCCTTCAGCACGTGCTTGTAGGCGATGCGGTCGATGAAGGGAACGACGATGTTCAGTCCCGGCCCCAGCGTGGCGTGGTACTTGCCGAGACGCTCGACCACCCAGGCGTGCTGCTGCGGCACGACATTGATGGTCTTGAAGACGAAAACCAGCGCAACGATGAAGACAATAAGCGTAAGGGTGCCAACGGTGAATTCCATGAGATCTCCTGTTTATGCGCCTACAATGAGCCGGCTGCCGCGTATCTCGCAGATGCGGAAGGTGCCGGGTTGCGCCGGTACGCCCGGCGCCAGTTCCACGTCCCACATCGCGCCGCGGTACATCACGCGCGCGGAACGTTCCTGCCATTCGGGGACATGCACGCTTTGGCCGATGTCGATGTTGACGTTGGGGTCGGCGGCGGCATTTGTGCGCTGGAATTTGCCGAAGCGGCTGCGGCGCAGCAGCATGGTGGCGATCACGCCCACCACCGCCGCCGCCAGGGTCTGGCCGGGCAGGTCGATACGCATCAGCGCAGTCGCGGCGCCCGCTGCCATGCCGATGGCGATCATCAGCAGGTAGAAGGTACCTGAGAACAGCTCGAGGATGACCAGCACGCCCGCGCCGATCAGCCACATGATCCAGTCTGCCATTTGGTCTCCTTTGTTAGAACCCACGGCGTGAACCTGGTGTCTGACACGACGTGTCAGACACCTGTTTTACGCCTTGGGTTCTGCAAACAAAAAACCCCCGCAGCCAACAGGCCACGGGGGTTTCTAAGCAACGAGGCTTGTCGTTGGTTTATTTTTGCATTTCTGCCAGTTTCTGCCAAGTGTCCACAACCGAGTCCGGATTGAGGGACATCGACTCGATACCCTGCTGCATCAGCCAGATGGCTAGCTCAGGATGATCGGATGGGCCCTGGCCGCAGATGCCGATGTACTTGTCCAGCTTGCGGCAAGCCTGGATCGCCATGCCCAGCAGGGCCTGGACGGCAGGATCGCGCTCGTCGAAGTCGGCGGCCAGCAGCTCCATGCCGGAGTCGCGGTCCAGTCCCAGGGTCAGCTGGGTCAGGTCGTTGGAGCCGATGGAGAAGCCGTCGAAGTACTGCAGGAACTGCTCAGCGAGTACTGCATTGGAAGGCACTTCGCACATCATGATCAGGCGCAGGCCGTTTTCGCCGCGCTTCAGGCCATTCTTGGCGAGCAGGTTCACCACCTTCTCGGCCTGGCCCAGGGTACGCACGAACGGCACCATGATCTCGACGTTGGTCAGGCCCATTTCTTCGCGCACACGCTTCATGGCGACGCACTCCATCTCGAAGGCCTGGGCGAAGTCCGCGGACAGGTAGCGCGCCGCGCCGCGGAAGCCCAGCATCGGGTTTTCCTCATCCGGCTCGTAGCGCGAACCGCCGATCAGCTTCTTGTACTCGTTCGACTTGAAGTCGGACATGCGCACAATCACTTTCTTCGGCCAGAAAGCGGCAGCGATGGTCGCAATACCTTCGGCCAGCTTGTCGATGTAGAACTGCTTCGGCGAAGCGTGGCCGCGCGCCACCGATTCCACGGCTTTCTTCAGGTCCGCGTCGATGTTCGGGTACTCGAGGATCGCCTTCGGGTGCACGCCGATGTTGTTGTTGATGATGAACTCCAGGCGGGCCAGGCCCACACCGGCGTTCGGCACGGACTGGAAGTCGAAGGCCAGCTGCGGGTTACCCACGTTCAGCATGATCTTGGTCTTCAGTTCCGGCAGCTCGCCGCGCACCACTTCGGATACTTCAGTTTCCAGCAGGCCGTCGTAGATCTTGCCTTCGTCGCCTTCGGCGCAAGACACGGTCACGAAAAGTACCGTCCTTCAGGATCTCCGTCGCATCGCCGCAACCCACAACAGCCGGCACGCCCAGCTCGCGGGCGATGATCGCCGCGTGGCAGGTACGGCCGCCGCGGTTGGTCACGATGGCGGAAGCGCGCTTCATCACCGGCTCCCAGTTCGGGTCGGTCATGTCGGCTACCAGCACGTCGCCTGGCTGCACGCGCTCCATTTCGCTTGGGTCGTGGATCACGCGCACCGGACCGGCGCCGATCTTCTGGCCGATGGCGCGGCCGGAGGTCAGCACGGTGCCGGAGGACTTCAGCTTGAAGCGCTGCTGCGAATCGGTGGCTTTCTGCTGCGACTTCACGGTTTCAGGACGCGCCTGCAGGATGTACAGTTTGCCGTCACGGCCATCCTTGCCCCACTCGATGTCCATCGGACGCTGGTAGTGCTTTTCGATGATCACGGCGTACTTGGCCAGTTCAACGATTTCAGCATCGGTCAGCGAGTAGCGGTTGCGCAGTTCGATTGGCACGTCGACAGTCTTCACGGAACGGCCGGCCTTGGCTTCGTTGGTGAATTCCATCTTGATCAGCTTCGAGCCGATATTGCGGCGGATCACAGGCGACTTGCCCTGCTCCAGCATCGGCTTGTGGACGTAGAACTCGTCCGGATTCACGGCGCCCTGCACCACGGTTTCACCGAGGCCGTAGCTGGAGGTGATGAAGACCACATCCTTGAAGCCGGATTCGGTATCGATGGTGAACATCACGCCTGCCGCGCCCACGTCGGAACGCACCATGCGCTGCACGCCGGCGGACAGCGCCACTTCAGCGTGGGTGAAGCCCTTGTGCACACGGTAGGAAATCGCGCGGTCGTTGTAGAGGGAGGCGAACACGTGCTTCATTGCGTCCAGCACGTTGTCGATGCCGACCACGTTCAGGAAGGTTTCCTGCTGGCCTGCGAACGAAGCGTCCGGCAGGTCTTCCGCGGTGGCGGAGGAACGCACGGCAAACGAAACTTCGGAGGTGGAGTCGGCGACCAGGCGGTCGTAGAAAGCGCGGATCTCGGATGCCAGGCGAGGCTGGAACGGGGTATCTACGATCCACTGGCGGATTTCCGCGCCGGCTGCCGCCAGCGAACGGACATCGTCGATATCCAGGCCATCCAGACGCGCGGCGATACGGTCGGCCAGGGACTGGGCGCCGTCTGCCTTGTGCGACAGGAAGTCACGGAAAGCCTGAGCGGTGGTAGCGAAACCACCAGGCACACGCACGCCTGCACCAGCCAGCTGGGAAATCATTTCACCCAGCGATGCGTTCTTGCCGCCGACGGATTCGACATCCGTCATTCGCAAGTTTTCGAACGAAGCCACGTAAACGGCCTCGTCGTTCTGCTCCTTCAATGCTGCGTTGGACATAAAAACACCTTTTTGATGATAGAAATCTTTACGCAGGCATGCCGGCATTCATTCTTGTCATTCTTAGCGCCGTGCAGCACAATCTTACCGTTGGCAAGCATTTTACAGCCTGTCGAGCAAATTGACGATTCGCAAACCTGAAAAGACCGTTCTGATGTCACAAGAGCAACGCCCTACTCCACCTACTTGCGCACGCACTGTATTCTTCGTGTCCGACGGTACCGGCATTACGGCCGAGACTTTCGGTCACTCCGTCCTCACGCAGTTCGACATGAAATTCCGCCAGTTCCGGCTGCCGTTTATCGACAGCGAGGACAAGGCTTACGATGCGGTCCGCAAGATCAACGAAGTGGCGGATGAGGATGGCGCGCGTCCGATCCTGTTCTCAACGCTGGTGAAGACTGAGCTTTCCAGCATGATCCACCGCGCCAATGCGATGCATATGGACCTGTTCCAGTCTTTTGTGGTCCCGTTGGAACAGGAGCTGTGCGTGAAGTCCACGCACACGATCGGCCGCTCGCACAATGTGGTAGACAGCGAGGAATACAAGAACCGCATCGAGGCCATCAACTTCTCGCTGGCGCATGATGATGGTCAATCGAACAAGAATCTTTCTTCGGCGGACGTGATCCTGGTGGGCGTTTCGCGCTCGGGCAAGACGCCGACCTCCCTGTATCTGGCGATGCAGTACTGGGATCAAGGCGGCCAACTATCCGCTGATTCCCGACGATTTCGAACGCGGCAAGCTGCCCTCGGCGCTGTATCCGTATAAATCGAAAATCTTCGGCCTCAGTATTGAGGCAAATCGTTTATCCGAAATCCGCAATGAGCGGCGGGCGGGGTCGAAGTATGCGTCGCTGGAGAATTGCCGGTATGAGGTGAATGAGGCGGAGGCGATGATGCGGCGCGAGGGGATTCGCTGGCTTTCCTCCACGACCAAGTCGATTGAGGAGATTTCGACGACGATTCTGCAAGAGATTAAACCGAATCGGTCGCAGTATTAGAACCCAAGGCAAAGGCTGGTGGCAGGCACTGAAGTGCCAGCCACCTGTTTATTGCCGCGGACTCCGACCGAGTGTCTGGCACTTTAGTGCCTGACACTAGCCTTCGGGGTGGGTTTAGAAGAAATGCCGCCACTCATTGAGCCAGGTAGGAATCTCCTCCACCGGCATCGGCGCCGCGATGTAAAAGCCCTGCGCATAAGTACACCCCAGCCCCTGCAGGAAATCCCAATCCTGCTTCGTCTCCACGCCAACGGCGGTGGAACGGCGATCCAGGCTGCGCGCCAGTCCGAGGTACGACTTCAGCACCGTGCTCAGCGCGCGTCGCTTCGAAGCCCCGTCCACAAAGCTGCGGTCGATTTTCAACTCCGAGAAGGGAATCGCCGCCAGCAGCTGCAGGTTCGAGCGTCCCGTCCCGTAATCATCCACCGCCAGGCCGAAGCCCATCATGCGCAGGCGCAGCAGGCGTTCAAGGAAGTGCGGATTGGCTGTCAGCACGGCGGACTCGGTGATCTCAAAAGTGATGTAATCCGCCAGGATGCGGTGGCGCTCCATGCAGGCCGTGATCTGCGCAATGAACTGCGGATGCTGCAGCGTGGTCGGCGCCACGTTGATCGAGAAGGAAATCGGAATGCCCTTGTCGTGCAGCTTGCGGCAGGCGGCGACGGACTTCTCGATCATGTTCCAGTCGAGGAAGTCGATGCGGCGGGCCTTTTCCAGCACAGGCACGAAGGCGCCCGGACCCAGCACGCCGTGCTGCGGATGACGCCAGCGGGCGAACATTTCCAGGCCCTTGATCTGGCCCGTTTCCAGCTCGATCTTGGGCTGGAAGAAGGGATCGAATTCGTCCGCCTGCAGGCCGCGGCCGACTTCGGCGAAGGTGAATTCGGGCGGGAATGGTTCGGCGCTGGTGGGCGCGGGCGGCGCGTAGTTTTCGATCAGGGATTCGAGCTTGGCGGCGCTGAGCGGCCTTCCAGCGGTGCCGAGCATGTTGACGCCGTAGGCCTGCGCCATCGTTTCGACGGAGAACATCACGTCGGTGTTCTGGCCGCCGACCACGATCACGCCGGCCTTGTTGTTGCTTTCTCCAAGGCGGCGGATCAGTTCCAGACCATCCATGCCGGGCAGGAAGAGGTCCATCAGCACGATGCTTACCGGCGCGTTCACGCCGTTTTCCAGCAGGCGCAGGGCGCTTGGGCCGTCTGACACCGTGGTCACCTGCTGCGCACCCATGTGCCGCAGCATCCCGACCATCAGCTCGCGCTGGACAGGCTCACCTTCCGCTACCAAAAAATGCAAACTTGCGATGTCCATGGTCTTTTTTCTCTCTGTTCATGCACGGCGGATCAATGATCCGCCCTACACGCCAAGGCGTTTCAAACATTCCGCGAGCGCCGCAGGCGGCCCAAGCGGCCGCCGATCCGTCGTGACGGTCGGCCGATGATCTGTGGTGAAGCGTAGGGCGGATCATTGATCCGCCGTGTCTGCGCTACCCGAGATTTTGCCTTACTTGTTCAAAAAAGCATACCGATGCACATGCGGCAACATTCAACGATTCGACTTTGCCGAGGTGTGGGATGACGACCTTATGTTTCGCCGAAGAAAGCAATTCATCGGAAACGCCCTGCCCCTCGTGTCCGAAAATCCAGGCAACGGGCTGGCGCAGGTCGAGGTCGTACAGCCGCTCGGCCGCGTAGCCGCTGGTGGCGAGCGTGGCGATGCGCGCGCTGGCCACGAGCGGCGCCAGTTCGACATTCTCGTAGATATCGAGCACGAAGTGCGCACCCATCGCAGCGCGCAGCACTTTGGGCGACCAGCAGAAGGCCGTGCCGGGACCGCAATACACTTCCTTGATGCCCGCCGCCGCAGCGCTGCGCAGGATGGTGCCGACATTGCCGGGGTCCTGCACATTGTCGAGCAGTACGGCATTGACGGTCAGCGCCGCCGGCACGGCATCTTGCGGAGTTGAGACCAGGAACATCACGCCGACGCCGTGTTCGACCTGGCTCAGCGCGTTGTACATCGCATCCGGCATGCCGAGAACGTGCGCATGCTCCGCTTCCAGCCGCGCCACGATGGCCGCGACTTCAGGATTATGCAGCGCCGATTCGCTGACGATGCATTGTTCCGGATGGCCGCGCAGCTCCAGCCAGGTTTCGCACAAGTGCACGCCGTCCAGCAGCGAGCGGCCGGCCTTGCGGCGGGCCTGCGAGCTGGTGGCGAGGTGCTTGAGATCCTTGTACTGCGCGTTGTCGCGCGAAGTGATGTGTTTCATAGGAAGGCATCCCGCTCGATCAGTTCGCGCACCGGCGCAAAGGAGCGGCGGTGCACCGGACACGGGCCATGCTCGCGCAGGCGCTCCAGGTGCAGCGCGGTGCCGTAGCCCTTGTGCTGGTCGAAACCGTATTGCGGGTATTTCTTGTGCAGCTTCAGCAGCGCTTCGTCGCGCGCGGTTTTCGCGAGGATGGAAGCGGCTGAAATGGATTCAATCTTGTCGTCACCATCGATAATGGCAATGGTCTGGATCTTCATCACCGGGCACTTGTTGCCGTCGATGAGTGCCAGCGTGGGGACAGTGGCAAGCGCGTACACAGCCCGCTTCATGGCCAGCATGCTGGCCTGCAGGATGTTCAGGCGGTCAATCTCGGCCTCGGACGCTTTCGCCACGGCCCAGGCGATGCAATGCTCGCGGATCAGCGGCGCCAGCTCATCGCGCCTGGCTTCCGTCAGCTTCTTGGAATCGCGCAGGCCGGGAATCGGACGTTCGCGGTGCAGGATCACGGCGGCCGCGTAGACCGGGCCGGCCAGCGGGCCACGCCCTGCCTCGTCCACGCCGCAGATGATCTCTTCCAGCGAGTACGGCAAGTCGTCGAACAGTCCCGGGTTGTGGGGACGTCGATTTGTTAATCACTTTCAGGACTGCGGCCGCGCCTTCCTGCGCACTATTGCGCAGCAGGCTGTAATGCATGTCGGTGAAGCGCTGCGCCAGCTGCAGGCGGTGCGGCGCGTCGCTCAGCTGCTTCCACATGGCGTCCGCCAGCGCTTCCGGCGTGGCCGCATTCTGCAGCAGCTCAGGCACAACGAATTCACGCGACAGGATGTTCGGCAGGCCGATCCACGGCTGGTAGCCCATATGCTTCATGATATGCCAGGAAGCGGCCAAGATCTTGTAGGCGATCACCATCGGCTTCTTGAACAGCGCCACTTCCAGCGACGCGGTGCCGGAAGCGACCAGCACGGCGTCCGCCGCGCAGATCGCGGTGTGCGACTGGCCGTCCAGCAGCGTGATTTCCACGTCCTGCAGGCCTTCCTTCGCCACGATGTCGAGGAAATACTGGCGCAGCTTCTCGTTCGCCATCGGCACGATGAAGCGCAGCGAGCGGTCGCGCTCCTGCAGCAGCTTGCAGGCGCCGACAAAAGCGGCGGTATTGTATTTGATCTCGCCCATGCGGCTGCCGGGCATCACGCAGACCACATTCGCGTCTTCCGGTATGCCGAGCTGGCGGCGTGCTGCCGCTTCATCCGGCTGCACAGGAATCACTTCAGCCAGCGGATGGCCGACGTAGGTCACGGGCACGCCGGCCTTGCGGTAAATCTCTTCCTCGAAGGGGAAGATCACCAGCATGTGCGACACGGACTTGACGATTTTCTTGATGCGGCCGCCGCGCCAGGCCCAGATCTGCGGGCCAATACTAGTGCACGGTCGGAATGCCCGCAACCTTCAGCTGCGCTTCCAGTCCCAGGTTGAAGCCTGGGTAGTCGGCGCCGATGAAAACAATCAGGACGTTCCGCCAGCAGGCGGTCGCGCAATTCGTTCTGGATGCCTTTCAGCTCGCGGTAGCGTGGGATGACTTCGAACAGCCCGCGTACGGTGAGCTTGTCCATCGGCCAGTGCGACTCGAAGCCGTGGGTGCCCATGGCGGGGCCGCCGATACCGTGGAAATGCGCTTCAGGCAGGTGCTGGCGCAGGCCGCCCAGCAGGCGGCCTGCAAGCAGGTCGCCGGAAGGTTCCCCGGCAACGACTGCTATCGATACGTCAGCGGACGATGCCACGGGTCGACGTATCGAGGAACTCGCGCATGGCGCGGGCGTGCAGCGCGCAGTCTTCCGGCAGAGCGGCTTCCTGCTCGATCATGGCGGCTTTCGCCTCGTCCAGCGTAAGGCCGGAGCGGTACAGCGTCTTGTAGGCGTTGCGGATGGCGTTGATTTGCTCGCGCGTGAAGCCGCGGCGCTTCAGGCCTTCGATATTCACGCCGTGGGCCGATGCCGGATTGCCGTTCAGGAGAACGAAAGGCGGCACGTCCTGGGTCAGGCTGGTGCTCATGCCGACGAAGGCGTGCGGGACCGATCTTGCAGAACTGGTGCACATTGGCGAAGCCGCTCATGATGACCCAGTCGCCGATCTCCACGTGGCCCGCGATCTGGGCATTGTTGGAGAAGATCGTGTTGGAGCCGACGATGCAGTCGTGCGCCAGGTGCACGTAGGCCGAGATCCAGTTGTTGTTGCCCAGCTTCGTGACGCCCTTGTCCTGCACTGTGCCGGTGTTGAAGGTGCAGAATTCGCGGATGGTATTGCCGTCGCCGATTTCCAGGCGGGTCGGCTCGCCGCTCCACTTCTTGTCCTGCGGCGCGGCGCCGATGGACGAGAACTGGAAGAACTTGTTGTCCTTGCCGATGGTCGTGTAGCCTTCGATGACCACGTGCGGACCCACGACGGTGTTCTCGCCGATCACCACGTTCGGACCAACGATCGTATACGGGCCGATCTCGACGCCCGCGGCCAGTTCGGCCTTCGGGTCGACAACGGCGGTTGGATGAACGCTCGCCATGATCAGGCTGCCGGCTGGCTGGCGTCGGCGGAGCTGCGGATGGTGCACATCAGTTCAGCTTCCACGGCCACCTGGCCGTCCACGGAGCCCACTGCCTTGTACTTCCAGATGCCGCGCGCCACGCGCAGGATTTCCACGTCCATCTTCAGCTGGTCGCCAGGGCCTACCGGACGCTTGAAGCGTGCATTGTCGATGCCCACGAAATACACCACCGAATTCTCGTCCGGCATCAGGTTCATGGTCTTGAACGACAGCAGGGCCGCGGTCTGGGCCATCGCTTCGATCATCAGCACGCCCGGCATCACCGGCTTGTGCGGGAAGTGGCCGTTGAAGAATTCTTCGTTGACGGTGACGTTCTTGATGGCGGTGATGGACTTGTTGACTTCGTAGTTGAGAACGCGGTCAACCAGCAGCAGCGGGTAGCGATGCGGCAGGTAGGCCTTGATCTCGCAGATGTCCATCGTATTTTTTTCGGTAGAAGTGGTCATGATTCTTCGTGTTTCGTTATCGTTTTAATGGTCTTTTCCAGCGACCGGATTTTATCGCGCATCGTTTCCAGGTTGCGGACGATGACGGCGGACTTCTCCCAGTCGCTGTTTTTCGCCAGCGGATAGAAGCCCGTGTACTGCCCCGGCTCATGGATCGATCGCGATACCAGGCTGCCGGAGGAGATGTGCACGTTATCGGCGATGGTCAGGTGGCCCAGCACCATTGCCGCGCCGCCGAAAGTGCAATACTTGCCGATCTTCGCGCTGCCTGCCACGCCGACGCAGCCGGCCATGGCGGTATGCGCGCCGATCACACAGTTGTGGCCGATCTGGATCTGGTTGTCCAGCTTCACGCCGTCTTCAATAATCGTATCGGCCAGGGCGCCGCGGTCCACGGTGGTGTTGGCGCCGATGTCCACATCGTCGCCGATCACCACGCGGCCCGTTTGCGGGATGCGCACATAGACGCCGCCCTCGTTGGCGAAGCCGAAGCCGTCGGTGCCGATCACGGCGCCCGAGTGGATGATGCCGCGCTTGCCGATCACGCACTTCGCCTGGAAAGTCACGTTGGCGAAGAAATGCGTGCCCTCGCCGATTTGTGCTTCGAGGCCGATGTAGCAGCCGGCATCGATGATCACGCCGGCGCCAATGACCGCGCCGGCATCCACGGTGACCTTGGGTCCAATGTGAGCGCTGGCGTCGATTTGTGCGCTCGGGTCCACGAAGGCGGTCGGGTGCACGCCGGCCGGCTTGATGACGGCCGTTTGCGCCTCGAACAGCTGCGCGGCGCGGGCGAAGTACACATAGGGGTTCTTGACCACGATGCGCGCGCCCTTGTAGCTCTCGGCCACGGTGGCGTCATCGTTGGCGGACACGATCAGGGCTGCCGCCAGGCTCTGCCCCGCCTGTGCGCGGAATTTGCTGTTACTGAGAAAGCTGATGTGCGAAGCGCCGGCGTCGGACAATGGAGCGATGCCGATCACCTCGATATTCGGGTCGCCCTCCAGTTGTCCGCCCAGGCGCTCGACCAATTCTCCTAGTCGAAAGCCCATCGGGTGTTCCAATCTTTGATTTACTTGCTGTTATTTGTCTTTATCCAGCGCTTCCAGCACCTTGTTGGTGATGTCGATGCGCGGGCTGGCCCAGACCGCGTCCTGCAGGACGATATCGAAGCCTTCAGTCTGCGCCAGCTGCTTGATGATCCTCGTCGCCTTGTCGGCGATCGCGGCACGCTCCTCGTTGGTGCGCTGGTTCAGGTCTTCACGGAATTCGCGCTGGCGGCGCTGGAAGTCGCGGTCCAGTTCAAAGGCTTCCTTCTGCAGTTTCACCCGTTCCGCTTCCTGCATCGTCATGCCATCCTTTTCCAGCCTGGCGTTGGCGCCTTTCAGGCGGTTTGCCATGTCCTGCAACGCCTTTTCGCGCCTGGAGAATTCCTCTGCCAGCTTGTCGCCCGCCAGCTTGGCCAGTCTGGATTCATTGTAGATGCGCTCGGAACTGAGCCACGCTATGCGCGAGGACTGCGCGTGCACCGGCGCCAGGGCCAGCCAGCCCAGCGCCAGACCGGCAGCAAACTTGCTCAAGGTAGCGGTTGCAGTCTTCAACTTAACTCTCCGTGAAATGATACTTTTGTTGCTTTTAATGCAATTAGAAGCCGGTACCCATCTGGAACTGGAAGCGTTCCAGGCGGTCGCCATACTTGGCGTTCAGGGGCTTAGCATAACTCAACTTGAGGGGGCCCACCGGCGAAATCCAGCTGATGCCAAGGCCGGTCGAGAAGCGCAGCTCCGAGAGGCGCATCTTCTGGCCTTCCTGGTAGACCTGGCCGCCGTCCAGGAAACCGAACCAGCGCAGCGGAGCGGTCCTGGCCCTGGCCCGGGAACGGCATCTGCAATTCGGTGCTGCCGATCAGGCGCGAAGCGCCGCCCAGGGCGTCGAAGCTGGTCGGGTCGACCGCACCCAGCGAGGAGCTGTAATAGCCGCGCACCGAGCCGATGCCGCCCGCGTAGAAGTTCTTGAACACCGGATAGGCCTTGTTGCCGATGCCGTGGCCATAGTCGATCTCGCCGCGCATGGCCAGCGTGATCTTGGAAGTCAGCGGCTTGTACCACTGGTGTTCGTACACGGCGCGGAAGTAGCGCGAATCGCCGATGGCGTCCAGTTCCAGGTTCACGCGCTGCAGGCGGCCCATGGTCGGGGTCAGCGCGCTGTCGCGGCTGTCGCGCGCCCAGGCTGCGGTCAGCGGCACCGAGTAGGCGTTCACACGGCCGATACCATCGGATGGGCCGCCCAGGTCGCGCACATACTTCTTGAAGTAGGCCGGCGACGTGACGTCGGTTTCCACGCTGGATTTCTCCAGGCCGATACCGAAGAAGATGGTGTCCAGTTCCGAGAACGGCACGCCGAAGCTGATGCGGCCGCCGGTCTGCTTGATGTTGTACGCGCCGATGTTCACTGCGGGCGGGCGCACGGTACGCAGGTAGAGTTCATAGCTGCGCGACACGCCATCGTCCGTGAAGTACGGGTTGGTGTGCGAGAAGGCGATGGTGCGGCTGTACTTCGAGGTATTCAGTTCCAGGCCCACGGTATTGCCCGAACCGGCGAAGTTGGCCTGCTGGATCGCGGCGTTGAAGCTGAACTTCTCGGCCTGCGAGAAGGCGCCGCCGATCTGGAAGTTACCGGTCGGCTTCTCGACCACGGTCAGGTTCACGTCCACCTGGTCGGAAGTGCCCTGCGCTTCCGGCGTGTCGATGGTCACGTCCTTGAAGTAGCCCAGGCGATCGACGCGGTCGCGCGAGAGCTTGATCTTGTCGGCGTCGTACCAGCTCGATTCGAACTGGCGGAATTCGCGGCGGATCACCTCATCGCGGGTGGTCGTGTTGCCGGAGATGTTCATGTGGCGCACGTAGGCGCGCTTGCCCGGGTCGATGAAGAAGGTGAAGGCCACTTCCCGCTTGTCGCGGTCGATCTCGGGGTTGGCGTTCACGTTGGCGAAGGCGAAGCCGAAGGTGCCCAGGCGGTCGGTGATCAGCTTGTTGGTGCCGGTCAGCGCGGTACCGGAATAGGTTTCGCCGCGGCGCAGCAGCACCAGCTGGCGCAGCTCGTCTTCGCGGCCGAACATCTCGCCTTCGAACTTGATGTCCGAGACCTTGTACTTTTCACCCTCGGTGATGTTGATGGTGATGTAGATGTCCTTCTTGTCCGGGGTGATCGAGACCTGGGTGGAATCCACGTTCATCTCGATATAGCCGCGGTCCAGGTAGTAGGACTTCAGCGCTTCGATGTCGCCGGTCAGCTTGGTCTTGGAGTACTGGTCGGCCTTGGTGTACCAGCTGAACCAGCCGCCGGTATTCAGCGCCATCTGGTCGCGCAGGTCCTTGTCCGGGAAGGCCTTGTTGCCGACGATGTTGATCTGCTTGATGCGGGCGACTTCGCCCTCGTCCACCTTGAAGGTGATGTTGACGCGGTTGCGCTCCAGCGGGGTCACGGTGGTCACCACCTTCACGCCGTACAGGCCGCGCGACAGGTACTGGCGCTTCAATTCCTGCTCGGCGCGGTCGACCGAGGCTTTGTCGAAGGTCTTGGCTTCGCCGACGCCGATATCCTTCAGCGCCTTGACCAGCATGTCCTTCTCGAATTCATGGGTGCCGTCGAAATCGACCTTGGCGATGGCGGGACGTTCCTCGACGATCACCACCAGCACATCGCCGTCCTTCTCCAGCTTCACATCCTTGAAAATACCGGTCGCATACAGGGCCTTGATGGCCGCAACGCTCTTGTCTTCACTGAATACTTCGCCGACGCGCACAGGCAGGTAGCTGAACACGGTACCGGCTTCGGTACGCTGGATACCCTCGACACGGATGTCCTTGACTTGGAATGGTTCGATGGCCAGAGCACTGCCGGAGCAGATTGCCAGGACGGCGACGCCGATCAGGCTACGGCGGAAAGAAGGCAAGGCGATACGGTCAGAATATAATTTCATCGGCAAATTCAAGGGCTTAAAACATGCGACTGCCAGGATTTAAAGGAGCCGCGCCACGTCGTTGAAGACAGCCAGTGCCATCAAAGTCACCAGCAAACCCACACCCAGGCGCTGCGCAATCTCCCCAAAACGCTCCGAAACGGGTCGCCCGGTCAAAACTTCCAGCGAATAATACAACAAATGCCCCCCATCCAGAACAGGAATTGGCAGCAAATTCATAACGCCGAGGCTGATGCTGATGAAGGCGATGAAGCTCAGGTAGCTTACGGCGCCTATGCTGGCGGTCTGCCCTGCGTAGTCGGCGATGGTGATCGGGCCGGTCACGTTCTTCCATGAGACCTCGCCCGTGATCATCTTGCCGATCATGCGGATGGTCAGCACGCTGGTATCCCATACCTTCACGACGGCCTTGTCCAGCGCCTCGATGGGGCCGGAGCGCACGACGATCATATCGGGCATGCCGATGACCTCCGCCTTGATCTTACCTATTGTTACAAGGCCTTTACTGGAGCCGTCGGACACGGCTTCCGGCGTGATCTGCAGCTCGAAAGGCTGGCCATTGCGCACACCGGCGACGGTTACGTTGCGGCCGGGCGCCTTGCGGATTTCAGTCAGGAAGGCAGTGCTGTCCGGGACCGGCTGGCCGTCGACTGCGGTGATGCGGTCACCCGCCTGCAGGCCGGCGCGGGCGGCCGGGCCGCCTTCGATCACCTTGCCCAGCACGGCCGGCGGACGGGCGAAGCCGATGCCGAGGGTGCCCGGCACGTCGCCTTCCAGGTCGACCCTGGCAAAGGCATCGACGGGGATGGTGGCCGTAAAGCCGCCGTAGCCGGGGCGGTCCACTTCCACGCGCGCGCCCTGCTTGTTGATGGCGGCCTGGATCAGCTGCCAGCGCAGCTCGGACCAGCCATGCACGGCATTGCCGTTGATGGACGTGACCATGTCGCCGCGCTGCAGGCCCGCCATGGCAGCCGGCGAGCTGGCGGTGGGCGCGCTGATCTTGCTGCTTGGTTCTTCGATGCCGTACATGAACAGGCCGGCAAACAGCGCGATGGCCAGCAGGAAGTTGGCGATCGGGCCGGCGGCCACGATGGCGATACGCTTCCACACGTTCTGGCGCGTGAACTCGCGCTTCAGGTCCGCTTCGGGCAGGCCCTGCAGGTCGGTCTCGCGGCCGTCGAGCATTTTGACGTAGCCGCCCAGGGGCAGCGCGGAGATCGCCCATTCCGTCTGGTCGGGGCCGACCTTGCGCATCCACACTACCTTGCCCATGCCGACCGAGAAGCGCAGCACCTTCACGCCGCACCAGCGCGCCACCAGGTAGTGGCCCAGCTCGTGGAAGACGATCAGCGTGCCAAGGCAGAAGATGAAGGCGATCAGGGTTCGGATCAGTTCCATGGAATCTCCCCTCGCGGTGCGCCGGCGCCCGTCAGGCGGCGCGCGCCGGCAATGCGGCGATATGACGTTCGGCGGCAGCTCGGGCCAGCGCATCCTGCGCCATCACGGCCTCGATGCTGGATGCCGCACCGTGCGGCAGTTCATCCATGACGGCCGCAATCACTCGGTCGATCTGGCGGAAGCCGATACGCTCCGCGAGGAAGGCGGCAACCGCCACCTCGTTGGCCGCATTCAGCAGGGCCGGCGCGGTGCCGCCTGCATTCAGTGCGTCGTAGGCCAGCTTCAGGCAGGGGAAGCGGTTGAAGTCCGGCTTCTCGAACTGCAGCGTGCCGACCTGGGTCAGGTCCAGCTGGGCCACGCCGGAGGCGATGCGCTCCGGGTAGGCCAGGGCCTGCGCGATCGGCGTGCGCATGTCCGGGTTGCCCAGTTCCGCCAGCACCGAGCCATCCTCGTAGGACACCATCGAGTGCACCACGGATTGCGGGTGGATCACGACTTCGATCTGCGAAGACGGCGCGCCGAACAGCCAGTGCGCCTCGATCACTTCCAGGCCCTTGTTCATCATGGTGGCGGAATCGACCGAAATCTTGCGTCCCATGACCCACTTCGGATGCTTGCAGGCTTCGTCCGGCGTCACGTTTTCCAGGGTGGCGACATCGCGCTTCAGAAGGGGCCGCCCGAAGCGGTCAGCAGGATCTTGCTCACGCCGGCGGCAGACGGCACACGTCCATAGCCGGCCGGCAGGCACTGGAAGATCGCATTGTGTTCGGAGTCGATGGGCAGCAGGGCTGCGCCGCTTTGCGCGATGGCATCCATGAACAGCTGGCCGGACATGACCAGCGCTTCCTTGTTCGCCAGCAGCACCTTCTTGCCGGCGCGGGCCGCAGCCAGCGTTGGCGCCAGGCCGGCGCCGCCCACGATGGCGGCCATCACGGCATCGGTACCGGCGGCGGACGCCACATCGCACAGCGACTGCTCGCCCACTCCACTTCCGTACGCGAACCGGCCGCCTGCAGCAGCGCGGTCAATTGGGTTGCCGCCTCGGCCGAGCCGACCACGGCGCGCGCCGGCTTGAACTGGATGCACTGTGCAGCCAGCGCCTCGACGCGGCTGTGCGCCGTCAGCGCGTAGACCGAATAGCGGTCCGGATGGCGGGCGATCACGTCCAGCGTTGAGGCGCCGATGGAACCGGTGGCGCCGAGAATGGTAATGCGTTGCATGGTCTTCCTTTTACAGCCAGCCGCTGATCAGGGCTGCCACCGGCAGCACCGGCACCAGCGCATCGATACGGTCAAGCACCCCCGCCGTGGCCCGGCAGCAGATTGCTGCTGTCCTTCAGGCCCGCGCGGCGCTTGAGCATGGATTCAAACAGGTCGCCGATGATCGAAGCGGCGACAATCACAGTCAGCACGGCCAGCGTGACGAACCAGCCCATCTTGTTTTGCAGCTTTACGGCAAACGTATCCTGCAGCAGCGGCACGGACGGCGCCGCCAGCACGGTGGCGCAGGCGATCACCAGCACGGCGATCCAGCCGCCGATCGCGCCCTCCCAGGACTTGCCCGGAGAAATCGAGGGCGCCAGCTTGCGCTTGCCGAAAGCCTTCCCTGCAAAGTATGCGCCTATATCGGCGATCCACACCAGCGCCATCGCCGAGATCAGGTAGACCGGCGAGCGCTGGTACAGCACCAGGATGGCGACGAAGCAGGACACCAGGGTCACCACATACACCATGCTCAGCATCAGGTTGCCCACGCCTTCCAGCGGCGGCAGTCCCAGCTTCAGCGACGGCGCAAAGCGCAGCAGCCAGATGGCGGCGCCGATGGAGACCCAGAAGCGGGCCTGCTCCAGGCCATTATTGAAGAAGAAGGTGTAGGCGAAGGCGCCCGCCCAGAACAGGGCAATGACGATGGCGGCGCGGTTCTTAAAGAGGCGGAATGCCTCCCAGGCCGCGGCGCCGAAGAACAGCGTGACCACCACGGCCACGGCCGGGTAGTAGTTGGCGAAGAGTACTGGCAGCAGCACCGCCAGCAGCAGTACGGCCGTGATGACTCGGGTCTTCAGCATAGTTTTTTATTATTTCTTTGCTACTTGGTCGCCGGTGCGGCCGAAGCGGCGCTCGCGGTTCTGGTAGGACTCGATGGCCGCGTCCAGGCGGTCGGCATCGAAATCGGGCCAGTAGGTATCCGTGAAATACAGCTCCGTATAGGCGAGCTGCCACAGCAGGAAATTCGAGATGCGCTCTTCGCCGCCGGTGCGGATGAACAGGTCCGGCTCCGGTGCATAGGCCATGGAGAGGTAAGGCGCCAGCTGTTCTTCGGAGAAATCGGACTGCCCCGGATGCTCCTTCACCATCTTGCCGATGGCTTGCATGATATCCCAGCGTCCGCCATAGTTGGCGCACACGGTGACCGTCATGCGGGTGTTGGCGGCGGTCTTGCGTTCGGCGGAGGCAATCATGTCCTGCAGCTTGCTGTCGAAGCGGCTCAGGTCGCCCACCACCTTGAGGCGGATATTGTTGGCATGCATCTTCGCCACTTCGCGCTCCAGCGCGGTGACGAACAGTTTCATCAGCAGGGAAACTTCCTCTTCCGGACGGCGCCAGTTCTCGGAACTGAAGGCAAACACCGTCAGGTACTCGATACCGCGCGTGGCGCAGGCTTCCACCACCGTCCGCACGGCTTCCACGCCTTTGACGTGGCCGGCAACGCGCGGCAGGAAGCGCTTGGTTGCCCAGCGTCCATTGCCGTCCATGATGACCGCCACATGGCGAGGCACCTTGGGCGCTTCTGGAACCGCAGTCGTCGAACTCGAATATTTCATAGATTCGTATACTTAAAAAACCGGGGACGGCGGGGGCAATGCCCTCGCCTGTCCCCGGTTTCGCAACCTTTAGACGGTCAGGACTTCCTTTTCTTTTTCAGCGACGACCTTGTCGATATCGGCGATGAACTTGCTCGGTCAGCTTCTGCACTTCGTCACCGGTGCGGCGCTCTTCGTCTTCCGAGATGGCCTTGTCCTTCACCAGTTTCTTCAGGCCTTCGTTGGCGTCGCGGCGGATGTTGCGCACGGCAACCTTGGCGTCCTCGCCCTCGCCCTTGCACAGCTTGACCATTTCCTTGCGGCGCTCTTCGGTCAGCGGCGGGGTCGGCACGCGGATGGTGTCCCCCATGGCGGACGGGTTCAGGCCCAGGTCGGCATCACGGATGGCCTTCTCGATCGCGGCGCCCATCTTCTTCTCGAACGGGGTCACGCCGATGGTGCGCGCGTCCAGCAGGGTCAGGTTGGCGACCTGGTTGATCGCGGTCGGGTTGCCGTAATAATCGACCATTACGTGGTCCAGGATGCCGGTGTGGGCACGGCCGGTACGTACCTTGGCCAGATCGCTCTTCAGCGTCTCCAGCGATTTACCCATCTTATCCTGTGCGTTTTTCTTGATGTCAGCGGTAGACATTGCTGCTCTCCTGTTACTTGGATTTGCTTAATATTGTTTATACGTGAACAAGTGTACCCTCTTCCGCACCCATGATCACGTTCATCAACGCGCCAGGCTTGGTAATGGAAAACACTTTGATCGGCAATTTCTGGTCGCGGCACAGCGCGAAGGCGGTGGCGTCCATCACTTGCAGGTGCTTGGCGATGGCTTCGTCAAAGCTGATCTTGTGATACAGGGTGGCGTTCGGGTCTTTCTTCGGATCGGCGGTGTACACGCCGTCCACCTTGGTGGCCTTCAGCACGATTTCCGCGCTCATTTCCGAACCGCGCAGCGCTGCGGCGGTGTCGGTGGTGAAGAACGGATTGCCGGTACCGGCGGCGAAGATCACGACCTTGCCTTCTTCCAGGTACTGCAGTGCCTTCGGGCGCACGTACGGCTCGACCACCTGCTCGATGCTGATCGCGGACATCACGCGCGCAGTCACGCCGATATGGCGCATCGCATCGGCCAGGGCCAGTGCGTTCATCACGGTGGCCAGCATGCCCATGTAGTCCGCGGTGGCACGGTCCATGCCTTGGGCGCCAGGCGCCACGCCGCGGAAGATGTTGCCGCCGCCGATCACGACAGCGACTTCCACGCCCAGTTTCGCGACCTCGGCCACATCAGCCACCATCCGCTCGATCGTACCCCGGTTGATGCCGTAGGGATCGTCACCCATCAGGGCTTCGCCAGACAATTTGAGGAGGACGCGCTTGTAGGCAGGTTTAGACATGAGCTGGGGCTCCTTTTCAATGTATTCGGTGAGGCTACGGCGGCAATGATAACGGAAATACCACAAACCGCCGGGAAATTCCGGTTTGCAAGGCTTAAAAAAGGCTTAACAAACCTAAAACCCGAGGCTTAAACCTGGTGTCTGCCACGATGTGGCAGACACCCGCTTCTGCCCTGGGTTAAAAAAAACGGGCCTTGCGGCCCGTTTTCTTGATTAAGCGCCTTTGGAGGCAGCCATCTGGGCTGCAACTTCTGCTGCGAAATCGTCTACTTTCTTTTCGATACCTTCGCCAACCACGTACATGGTGAAGCCCTTGACGGTGGTGTCGGCGGCTTTCAGCATCTGCTCAACGGACTGCTTGTCGTTCTTCACGAAAGCCTGGTTCATCAGCGACACTTCTTTCAGGTACTTGGCCACGGCGCCATCGATGCGCTTGGCAACGATGTCGGCGGACTGGGCTGGCTTGCCTTCGGCAGCAGCCTTAGCCGCATCTTCGTCGGACTTGGCCTGGGCAACCGAACGCTCCTTGGCGATCAGGTCAGCAGGAACTTGCTCGGAGGACAGAGCGACCGGCTTCATTGCAGCGATGTGCATGGCCACGTCCTTGCCAACTTGCTCGTCGCCGCCGTCGAACTCAACGATCACGCCGATCTTGGTGCCGTGCAGGTAGGAAGCCAGCTTGCCGGTGGTTTCGAAACGCTGGAAGCGACGGATGGACATGTTCTCGCCAATCTTGCCAACCAGGGCGGAGCGCACTTCTTCCAGGGTCTGGCCGTTGCCGGACTGCAGGGCGCCCAGGGCAGCCACGTCAGCCGGGTTGTTTTCGGCAACCAGCTTGGCAGCCAGGTTAGCCATCGACAGGAAGTCGTCGTTCTTTGCCACGAAGTCGGTTTCGGAGTTCACTTCGACCAGCGCGCCAACGTTGCCGGCGATGTAAGCTGCGACCACGCCTTCGGCGGTGATACGTGCGGATGCCTTGGCAGCCTTGCCGCCCAGCTTAACGCGCAGAATCTCTTCTGCCTTGTTCATGTCGCCGTCGGCTTCGGTCAGTGCCTTCTTGCACTCCATCATTGGCGCGTCGGTCTTTGCGCGCAGTTCGCCAACCATTGCTGCAGTAATTGCTGCCATGTGTTTCTCCTGTATTCGGTGGGTACTGTTTTTGCCGCGCTGCCCGCTTTTGGCTGCAGCGCGGCGGAATCTCGTTTAAAAAAAAGGGGAGCTGTCGGGCCACCCCTTTTCAAGCTGTTATCCGCCTTGCGGCGGATGGACAATTACGCCTGCTCGTTCACTTCCACGAACTCGTCGCCGGCTGCAGCCTTGATGGACTCCAGCACTTCGGTCGACGCGTTTGCACGGCCTTCCAGGATCGCATCTGCCACGCCGCGGGCGTACAGGGTGATCGCTTTGGAGGAGTCGTCGTTACCAGGGATGACGTAGGTCACGCCTTCTGGGGAGTGGTTGGTGTCGACCACGCCGATCACCGGGATGCCCAGCTTGGCAGCTTCGGTGATTGCGCCCTTGTGGTAGCCAACGTCCACCACGAAGATCGCGTCAGGAACACCGCCCATGTCCTTGATACCGCCGATGGACTTTTGCAGTTTTTCCAGTTCGCGACGGAACAGCAGCGCGTCTTTCTTGGTCAGCTTTTCCACGGAACCGTCTTCGATCGCGGCTTCCATGTCTTTCAGGCGCTTGATCGAGGTCTTGATGGTCTTGAAGTTGGTCAGCATGCCGCCCAGCCAACGCTGGTCAACAAACGGAACACCAGCGCGCTGTGCTTCAGCGGCGATGATGTCGCGGGCCTGACGCTTGGTGCCCACCATCAGGATGGTGCCACGGCTGGCAGCGATTTGACGCACGGTCTTCATCGCTTCCTGGTACATGGCCAGGGTCTTTTCCAGGTTGATGATGTGAATCTTGTTGCGGTGGCCGAAGATAACGGAGCCATCTTTGGGTTCCAGAAAACGGGTTTGGTGACCGAAGTGGACGCCGGCTTCCAGCATTTCGCGCATCGTTACAGACATTTTTTACTCCAGGGTTGGGTCTCGAATCCTCCCAGTCACCCTTGCGGGCACCCTTTTTGGGGGGATTCGGGTTTATAAATGAGAAATTTTACAACATTGCAAGACACGAGGTCAGGCAACCATAGATTTCTACTCTGGAATTACCCTCCCGGGCAAGTTCGGCGACCGTTGATGCCGCTCACGATGCCCTCGCTCTGCCCGGCGCAAAATGGACTTCCAACCCGTCGCGCGCTGCCATGAGCTTGCTTGACAGAGACAATCCGGACGCCGAGGATTCCAGCATGAGTCCCGAGGACAAGAACGCGTGTCGCTCCAGATCGCCGCCACCGAGGCGCGAACGGAGGCGCACATGGCCGAGATTCGCGGCACTCTGCCGTTATCGACCAGCGCCTGGCCGACCGCGACCATGCCTACGACACGCGCTTCGCCGCCATCGATGCGCGCTTCGCAACCATCGAACAAGCGATTCGAGATCTGGTGCAAGCCATGGCGCGCCTGCGGGCGACCGTTATCGTCACGGCAATTACCGCCGCGCTGACGACGATCTTTGGTGTCGCGGCATTCGACGCGACTTTGTTGTGCCGGCATGGTCACATCTTTCGACTCGGGACGCGACATTGGCGGCACGCACGCCGAACTGCAGCGCCGGATTGCGGGACATCAACGCCACCCTGAAGCGGCTCGAAGCGCGCCAGACGGCCGAGGCGCCGCCGACTGCGCCCCCACCAGGCGGCCGGCGATAATATTTTTACATTTCGTGTCGATTTCCAGTATTCTGCCTCGTCGTGGAGTTACAAACCCCTCAACTTTCACGAAAGGTTCCGCCATGTCCACGAATACCATCCGCCTGCACCGCGTACTGCGCACGACTCCGGACAAGGTCTACAAGGCCTGGACCACGGCCGCCGCCTGAACAAGTGGCTGCCGCCGTTCGGCTATGTCGGCGAAGTCCATGAACTGGACCTGAAGGTCGGCGGCAGATACCGCATGTCCTTCACCGACATCGGCACCGGCTTCACCCACTCCTTCGGCGGCGAATACAAGGAACTCAATCAGAACGAGCGCCTCAGCTACACGGCCGTGTTCGACGACCCGAACCTGCCGGGCGAAATGCGCACCACCGTCGAGCTGAAGGCCGTTTCCTGCGGCACCGAGATCCACATCGTGCAGGAAGGCGTCCGGCCGTGATCCCGGCCGAGCAGTGCTACCTGGGCTGGCACCAGTCCCTCATCCAGCTGGGCCTGCTGGTCGAGAACCAGTTGAAACGGCCCTGATCCACCGCAACCTTCCGCCCGCGGCCGCTTGAACTTGCGGACCGACAGGCGGAAGATGGTACACATGGATCCTGGCGCCGAAGACTATATCGACTCCCGCGACGGCGCCGTTGAGTGCGCGCCTGGGCATCTTCGCAGGACAACAAAGCCCATCTCGAGGCGATGGAAAAGTGGTTTGCCGCGTCCCAGGCGGAATTCATACGGGTCAACCGGAGCATCGAGCGCGAATGGACAATATTGAACGCGAAATGACATCGGTAAAAAGAACGGTGGTCATTTCCTGCATTACCGCCACGCTCAGCACAGTCTTCGGCGTCGCAGCGTTCAACGCCGCCCTGCTGTCAATCTGCAATCCGCATTCGAGTCTGGCCGGCTCGTTTCAGCCGTGCAGGCCGACATTCAACGCCAGGTCCGCGAAACCGACAGTGCGCTTAAAACCCTCGGGCGAGGGTCGAGGACACAAACAAGGCCGTGATTTCAATGCAAGGACAAATTGAAAACCTGAACGGACAGTTTGCGCCGCGGCCTCAGAAAAAATAGCCCTGCCGGGCGGCACCACCCTCTGCGCCCGATGTTTGCCGGTCGTTTATAATCGTGTACTTCAAAGAGCAGCATTACCGGCAAAGCATAAAAAATGACCATTTCCATCAAAACGCCCGAAGACATCGAAGGCATGCGCCTGGCAGGCCGCCTTGGGTCCGAGGTGCTCGATTACATCACCCCCTTCGTCAAGGCCGGCGTCACTACCGGCGAACTGGACCGGCTGTGCCATGAGTACATGGTCAATGTCCAGGGCACCATCCCGGCGCCGTTGAACTACTGCCCGCCGGGCTACACGCCCTACCCCAAAGCCATCTGCACTTCTGTCAACGACGTGATCTGCCACGGCATCCCGGGCGACAAGGTGCTGAGAACGGTGACGTGGTCAACCTGGACATCACCGTCATCACCAAGGACGGCTACCACGGCGACAACAGCCGCATGTTCTTCATCGGCGCCCCGTCCATCCTGGCCAAGCGCCTGTCCGACGTGACCTATGAGTGCATGTGGCTGGGCATCGAGCAGGTGAAGCCGGGCGCCACCCTGGGCGACATCGGCCACGCCATCCAGGTGCACGCCGAAAAAGCCGGCTACAGCGTGGTGCGCGAATTCTGCGGCCACGGTATCGGCAAGGGCTTCCATGAAGAGCCGCAAATCCTCCACTACGGCAAGCCGGGGCACCGGTCCAAAGCTGGAAGCGGGCATGATCTTCACCATTGAGCCGATGATCAACGCCGGCCGCCGCGAAATCAAGGAAATGCCGGACGGCTGGACCATCAAGACCAAGGACCGCAGCCTGTCCGCCCAATGGGAGCACACCGTGCTGGTCACCGAAACGGGCTATGAAGTACTGACCCTGTCGGCCGGCAGCCCGCCGCCGCCGGCTTTCGTCACCGAAAAAGCAGCAGCTTAATTCCCCATTACGCGCATGCCCCACGCCTCGATGAAGAAGGACCTTCGGGAATCGCTGAAGACACGGCTGAAGGCCGACCGCCAGCGCATCATTGCCACCTTCCACGAAGACGGCAAGCCCGAAAAGCTCTTGCGCTGCCTGCGCCAGAGCGTAGACGACGTGCTGATCTCGGCGTGGGAAAACGCCGACCTGCCTCCGCAATCCTCGCTGGTGGCGGTGGGCGGCTACGGCCGCGGCGAACTGTTCCCGTATTCGGACGTCGACGTGCTGATCCTGCTGCATCAAGCGCCGGACCAGCAAACCCGCGCCCGGCTGGAGGAATTCGTCCAGCTGCTGTGGGACCTGGGCCTGGACGTCGGCCACAGCATCCGCACCGTGGACGAATGCATCACCGAATCGAAGGCCGACATCACGGTGCAAACCAGCCTGCTGGAAGCGCGCCTCATCACCGGCAATATGGTCCTCTTCGGCCAGCTGGAGGAAGCCTACGACAAGGCAATGGATCCGCGCGCCTTCTTCGAGGCCAAGACCATCGAGATGCGCCAGCGCCACGCCAAGTACGAGGACACGCCTTTCAGCCTGGAGCCCAACGTCAAGGAAAGCCCGGGCGGCCTGCGCGACCTGCATGTGATCCTGTGGCTGGCCAAGGCGGCCGGCCTGGCCAATTCCTGGCGCACCCTGGCCGTGCGCGGCCTGATCACCCAGACCGAGGCGCGCCAGCTGATGGAAAAGGAACGCGCCTTCAAGGACATCCGCGTGCGCCTGCACCTGGTGGCCGGCCGCCGCGAAGACCGCCTGGTGTTCGACGTGCAGACCGCCGTCGCCGAAACCCTGGGACTGAAGGCGACCGGCAGCGGCGTCCACATGCGCCGCGCCAGCGAATACCTGATGCAGCGCTATTACTGGGCCGCAAAGACGGTGGTGCAGCTGAACACCATCCTGCTGCAGAACATCGAAGGCCAGCTGTTCCCGCACGACGAAGAACCGGCGCCGATCAACGCCCGCTTCTGCGAAGTGAATGGCTTCATCGACATGAATGCGGACGACACCTTCATCCGCACGCCGTCCGCCATCATGGAAATCTTCGTGCTGCTGTGCGAGCGCCCTGCCCTGAAAGGCATGACGGCGCGCACCATGCGCGCCCTGTGGCATGAGCGCTTCAAGATCGACGCCGCCTTCCGCGCCGATCCCGTGAACAAGGCTTACTTCCTGCGCATCCTGCAAGCGCCCCAAGGCATCATCCACAATATGCGGCGCATGAACGAGCTGTCCATCCTGGGCCGCTACCTGCCAAGCTTCCGCAAGATCGTGGGCCAGATGCAGCACGACCTGTTCCACGTCTACACGGTGGACCAGCACATCATGATGGTGCTGCGGAATATGCGCCGCTTCACGATGACGGAGCATGCCCACGAATATCCCTTCTGCTCGCAGCTGATGGCGAACTACCCGCAGCACTGGCTGCTGTATGTCGCGGCACTGTTCCACGACATCGCCAAGGGCCGCGGCGGCGACCACTCCAAGCTGGGCGTGGGCGACGTAACCCAGTTCTGCCAGGAGCATGGCATGAGCGCCGAGGAGACCGAACTGGTCGCCTTCCTCGTCGAGCACCACCTGACCATGTCCCAGGTGGCGCAGAAGCAGGACCTCTCCGATCCGGACGTGATCAAGGCCTTCGCCACCACCGTGCGCGACGAGCGCCACCTGACCGGCCTCTACCTGCTGACTGTGTCCGATATCCGCGGCACCAGCCCCAAGGTGTGGAACGCCTGGAAGGCCAAGCTGCTGGAAGACCTGTACAAGATGACCCTGCGCGTGCTGGGCGGCGAGCCGCATTCCGCCGACCGCGAGCTGAAGAACCGCCAGCAGGAAGCGCTGGCCACGCTGCGCCTGTATGGCCTGCCGCCGGACGCCCACGAGGCGCTGTGGAAGCAGCTCGACATGGCCTACTTCCTGCGCCACGACGCCAGCGACATCGCCTGGCAGACGCGCGCCCTGTGGGACCGCCTGAACAGCGAACAGCCCGTGGTCAAGTGCCGCCTGGCGCCGATCGGCGAAGGCTTGCAGATCGCCGTCTATATCAAGGACCAGCCCGACCTGTTCGCCCGCATCTGCTCCTACTTCGACCGCAAGAACTTCAGCATCCTGGATGCGAAGATCCATACGACGAAGCACGGCTATGCGCTGGATACCTTCCTGGTCACCGAGCAGAGTTTCGCCAAGAGCTACCGCGACATCATCAGCCTGATCGAGCACGAGCTGTGCGAGCTGCTGCAGTCGCAGGCGCCGCTGCAGGCGCCGACCAAGGGACGCCTGTCGCGCCTGTCGCGCACCTTCCCGATGCAACCCATCGTGGACCTGCGTCCGGACGAAAAAGGCCAGTACTACCTGCTGTCGGTGGCGGCCAACGACCGCACCGGCCTGCTGTATTCGATCGCGACGGTGCTCACCAAATACAAGATCAACCTGCACACCGCAAAAATCATGACGCTGGGCGAGCGCGTGGAAGACGTGTTCATCATCGATGGCGCTCCGCTGGCCAATACGCGTGTGCAGCTGCAACTCGAAACCGAATTACTGGAAGCTTTGAAAGTCTGATGTCTGAAGAATTGTTACGCCTGTCCAAGCGCATGTCCGAACTGGGCCTGTGCTCCCGCCGTGAGGCCGATGAATGGATTGCCAAGGGCTGGGTGCGCGTGGACGGCCAGGTCGTGTCCGAACTGGGAGTGAAGGTCTACCCCAGCCAGAAAATCACCGTGGAGCGCCAGGCCGCAGCCGAGCAGTCCAAGCGCGTGACCATCCTGATCAACAAGCCGGTCGGCTATGTCAGCGGTCAGGCGGAGGACGGCTACAAGCCCGCCGTGGTGCTGGTGACGCCGGAAAACCACTGGGAAGAGGACACCTCGACCGAAATCTTCCACCCCAAGCAGCTGCGCAGCCTGGTGCCGGCCGGCCGCCTGGACATCGACTCCGTCGGCCTGCTGGTGCTGACCCAGGATGGCCGCGTGGCCAAGCAGCTGATCGGCGAAGATACGAATGTGGACAAGGAATACCTCGTCCGCGTGCAGTACACCAAACCCGGCACGCTGCCGGACGAATCGCTGAAAAAGCTGAACCACGGGCTGTGGATGGATGGTAAACCGCTGCTGCCGGCGAAAGTCCGCTGGCAAAATGATGATCAGTTGAGCTTTACCCTGCGCGAAGGCAAGAAGCGCCAGATCCGCCGCATGTGCGAAATGGTGGGCCTGAAGGTGATCGGCCTGAAGCGTGTACGAATTGGCAAGGTTAAGCTGGGGGAACTACCACAAGGAAAGTGGCGTTACCTTCTCCCAACAGAACGCTTTTAAGTAGTGCAATTTACAACAAGAATATAGATTTTTCTTGCTGCAGGGCAAACACTGGCCGAGTAAACACGGTAAAGTACGCGCATGAATAAACCTATGCCTATCGACACCCGCAAAGGTCCGCCCCGTATCGAGGAGGCTGTCGAGCCGATGCTGGGCAATGCCCAGCCGCACGACATCGTCGATCCCGAAGCAATCGCCGACGCCCTGAGCCAGCTGGCCGAGCGCGGCGATGCTGTATCCGTCTATCCGGAGTCGACGCGCGAGGTGGTGATGGCCCGTATCCTGTCCGTCGATCCGGAACTGCCCCATTTCGTCATCCAGCTGAATGAGGGCGGCGAGCTGCCGCCCGGCGAGTGCACTTTCGTCTGCTGGCTGAATAATGCCAAATTCCAGTTCCGCCTGAACGACCCGCACTGGAACGCCCTGCCCGAACACCCCACGCTGATTCCGGCCCAGTTTCCAGAGCGCGCCCAGGTGCTGAACCGCCGTTCCGCGCCGCGCCTGGAAACACCGCTCGGCACCTATTACACGGCGTCATTCGTCCTGAACGGCAAGCCTTTCGAGCTCCAGCTCTACGATTTTTCCGTCGGCGGCGTGGGCATGCGTTGCGCACCGCGCGAGGCCCAGGGCCTGCATGTGGGACGCAGGCTGCAGCGTGTGCGCCTTGAGTTGGGCCAGGACACCGTGGTCATCTGCGACCTGGATATCCGCCTGGTGCGCCAGTACCGCTCCTTCCTGCTGGGCGAACAGGTGCAGATCGGCTGCCAGTTCCAGAACATGCCCGCCAATACCCAGGAACAGCTGCGCAAGGCGCTGGACCAGTTGAACGCCACGCGCATCACGCGCTAAGCGCCGCCCGGCGCGTGCTGCGCCAGCGGCAGGCGCACGGCCACCAGCAGGCCGGCGCCGCCATCCACCGAATCCAGGACGATTTCCCCGCCGTACTGCACGGCCACCGCGCGTGCGATCGCCAGTCCAAGACCGCTGCCGCTCTGCGTCTGGCGCGGATCGCGGAAGAAGCGGTCGAACACCCGCTCCCTCAGCTCCGGCGCGATGCCCGGCCCCTGATCGGCGATGCGCAGCACGGCGCCGCTTCCCTCGCGCCGCAAGTCCACATGCACGGCGCCCTGGTCGCGACTGTACTTGATGGCGTTATCCAGCAGATTATCGACCAGCGACACCAGGCTTTCCTTGTGGCCGGCCA
This sequence comes from Pseudoduganella sp. UC29_106, assembly GCF_044055365.1. Classification (NCBI taxonomy): domain Bacteria; kingdom Pseudomonadati; phylum Pseudomonadota; class Betaproteobacteria; order Burkholderiales; family Oxalobacteraceae; genus Pseudoduganella; species Pseudoduganella sp. UC29_106. The sequence goes on from NZ_CP171977.1 coordinate 3,749,579, forward strand.
CAGTCAGCCCGCTGTCGCCACTCAGCTCAAGTTCGACGCCGCGTGCATCGGCAATGCCGGACAGCGCCGCCATGCGCTCCTGCACCAGCCCATCGAAGGATAGCGCCTCTTCCATCTCACCGGCCGTGGCGTCGCTGCGCATCAGCCGCAGCAACTGGCTCACCAGCCGGGTGGCGCGCGTAGCGCTGCTGATGATGCCGTCCAACAGCTGCTGCTGGCGCGGATCGGCGGCCTGCCGCTGCAGCGCTTCCACGTTGACCCGCATGGCGGCCAGCGGCGTACGCAGTTCGTGCGCCGCGTCCGCGATGAAGGCGCGCTCACGCTCCGCGCTTTCGCTCACGCGCAGCAGCAAAGCATTGATGGTCTTCAGCATGCCTTTCAGCTCGCGCTGGCGGTCGTGCAGCACCAGCGGCGTCAGGTTGTTCGGCCCGCGCGTGCCCAGTTCCGCCATGGCGCGGCTCCACGGCCCCTGTGCGACCCGTGCCGCCACCCCAGGCCGGCAGGATGAGGAACGGCAGGCTGACCAGCAGCGGCAGGAGCAGCGTGCCGCGCGAGCCCAGTGTCAGGAAGATATTCATGCCGTCGGCCGGCACGATCATGGTCACCCGCACGCCGGAACGGGGCGATTCCAGCGCGCGGGTGCGCCAGCGCCGCCCGTCCACATTCCGGGTTTCGATGCGGTCCAGGCTTTCGGCAGCCACACCGGCCGGCGCACCCTGCGAGCGGTACAGGGCCTGCCCGGCGCGCTCGACAACCAGCGTCGGACCCAGCGCCGGATCGGCCTCCGTGCCGGTCGCAGTGCGCATGGCGCGCTCCATGGCGGCCATCGTCGCGTGCATCTTCTCCGGTTGCCCCTCCAGATTCTCCGCCGCCGAGAACATGGCCTCATAGAGGGCGTTTTGCCGCAGGGTGGTTACGTCCTTGCTTGCGTCGTACACCAGGAAGACCACCAGCAGCAGCCAAAGAAGGCAGAGCACAGCCATCTGGGCCAGCATCGATCGCCGCATCATGCTTGGCTCGGCCACAGCGGCCCACATTCGGCGGATCATCTGGACGGCTCCTTCTGGTCGATCACGTAGCCTACGCCGCGCACCGTGCGCACATAGCCCTCGCCGATCTTGCGGCGCAGGTTGGCCATGTGCACGTCCAGCGAATTGCTGGCGATGGCTTGCGAGCCGGGAAGCGCCTGTTCTTCCAGGCTGCGGCGCGTCACGACCCGGTCGGCGCGCATCAACAGGGTTTTCAGCAGCTCGTACTCGCTGGCGGTCAGGTCCACGGGCTTGCCGTGCACCGTCACGCGCCGCGTGGGCACGTGCAGCACGATGCCGCGCAGTTCCAGCGTTTCGCCGTCGAAGCCATAACTGCGGCGGGCCAGTGCCCGCACCCGGGACAGCAGCTCGGCCAGCTCGAATGGCTTGACCAGGTAATCGTCCGCGCCCGTGTCGAGGCCGCGCAGGCGGTCGTTCAGCGCGTCGCGCGCACTCAGGATCAGCACCGGCAGCGACTGCCGTTCGCGGCGCAGGCGGGCCAGCAGCTGCAAGCCATCGCCGTCGGGCAGGTTCAGGTCCAGCAGCACCAGGTCGCAGCCGCCCGTCAGCAGGTGGGCTTCGGCATCGGTGAGCTGGCGCACCCAGACCACGTCCATGCCCTGGTCGCTCAGGGCAATGCGCACGCCGTTCCCCAGATCCAGATCGTCTTCTATCAACAGGATTTTCATGGGCTCTATTTAACCACCCTTGCCTGAAGATCAGCTAAAGACCGGCCTTCATCCAATCTTCATCAAGGGATCAGATTTCCTTCATCCAGCCTGACGATACTTGCGGCTCCAACAACTCTTTAGTACCTGATCATGAAATACGCACTGCTTTCCCTGCTGCTGGCCGCTGGAGCGGCTTCCGCTGCCGACGATAACTTACTCACCCTGGGTGGCGGGGTGGCCGCCGTGGCCCGCTACTCCGGTTCGGACGAACTGCAGGCCGCCCCCATCATCGCCATCGACTACCAGATGGCCAACGGCTTCTACGCCAGCACCATGCGCGGCCTGGGCTATGGCCGGCAATTCGGCAAGCTCAGTGTGAACGCCGCCATCGGCTACCGCGGCGAGCGCACGGACAAGGAGGAAACCACCTTCGGCGCCCGCCGCGGCAGCGATAAGCTGAAAGGCATGGGCGTGGTGAAGGGCAGCGCCACCGGCCTGCTGGGCGCCGGCTACAGCATTGTCGATGGGCTGGTCTTGAGCGGCCAGGTGGAAATGCCGCTGTCCCACCGCGAAAACGGCCGCAGCGGCGGCATTGCGCTGACCGGCACCCTGATCGAAGACAAGACCGACCAGGTAACCATCAGCCTGGGAGCAAATTTCTCGGACCGCAAATACGCCCAGACCTATTATGGCGTGTCCGCTACTCAAGCCGCGCGTACCGCGTTCAAGCAGTTCACGCCCAAGGCGGGCATGCATGAAGCCACGTTCAATATGAGCTGGCGCCACAAGCTGGACGAGCGCTGGTCCGTGACCGCCATGGCGGGTTTCAGCACCCTGGTGCGCGATGCGGCCAAAAGCCCGATCACCCCGCGCGACCATTCGCCGACCGCCGCGGTGTATGCCAGTTACAGCTATTGAGCGCTATATCACATCCAGCGGCGTCGCGCGGCGTGGTGGCGGGAAGGACTTGTCCAAGGTGGCAAAGTCTTCCTGCCGCAGCGTGATCGCCATCGCGCCCGCGTTTTCCTTCACATGCTCCTCGCTGGCCGCCTTCGGGATCGGCACCACTATGGGATCGCGCATCAGCCAGGCGAGCGCGATCTGGGCCGGCGTGGCCTTGTGGTGCGCGGCCACCGCCAGCAGCGCCGGATCGTTTCAGCAGCGCGCGCTGCTCGTTGCGGTCCGATTCCAGCGGCGAATAGGCCATCAGCGGGATATCGCGCTCGCGGCACCAAGGCAGCAAATCCCATTCGATGCCGCGCCGGCGCAGGTTGTACAGCACCTGGTTCGCAGCCATCTCGTCGCCGCCGCGCAGCTGCGCCGCATCGCGCATATCGTGCGCATCGAAATTACTGACGCCGAATTCGCGGATCTTGCCGGCCTTTTTCAGCTCCAGGAAACCCGACAGGGTATCCTGCAGCGGGTGCGATCCCTGCCAGTGCAGCAGGTACAGGTCAATGTGGTCGACCTTCATCCGCTGCAAGCTGCGCTCGCAGGCCGCGATCACCCCCTTGCGGCTGGCGTTCTGCGGCAGCACCTTGCTGACCAGGTAAATCTCGCTGCGCCGTCCGGCAATCGCTTCGCCGACCACGCGCTCCGAACCGCCATCGGCATACATTTCTGCGGTGTCGATCACCGTCATGCCCAGATCCGCCCCCAGCTGCAGCGCCCTCACCTCCTGCGCCTTGTTCGCGGGAACTTCGCCCATATTCCATGTGCCCTGCCCCAGTACCGAATTCATCATCCGCTCCCGTTTCAAAGGCCGAAGGCCCGGATACTTAGTGTATAGGTAAATGCGAAAAGAAAGTCCATGAACAGCACCAGCAAGGGGATGGACAGCGTGGCCGCTACCTTGCGCGGCAGGACTGCCGGCAGGCGCCCCATCATGAACTCGAAGGCGGCCGACAGCAGCATGATTGCCAGCAGCGAGGGCCAGTACAGCAGCCCGGCGACCAATCCCTGTTCCAGCGCGTTGCCGCCGATCTGGCCCTTCAGCACCATGGCCGGCGCTACATAAGTGAAGGGCACAGCGCCGAGCAGCATGATGATCTTGAAGATGAGGAAGTGCTTCGCCTCGGGCGGCTTGGTGCGGAACACATTGCCGAAGAAGAAGCGGAAACCGTCCGCCCGGCGCGTCAGCGCGAAATAGGAAAGGCCGATGAAGAAAGGCAGCAGCGCGCAGCCGAACAGCACCAGCATGGACGATGGCGGCAGGTACACCGCTTCGGCCAGGATGCGCAGCTTGGGCACTTCGCCCATGGCCGCCACACGCAGCACCACCAGCATCTGCGCGGCCAGCAGGCTGGCCACGCAGAACTTGAGGATGAAGCCCACGCGGGGAATCAGCATCAGCGCCTCGGACACCATGATGAACACGATGGTGGCCAGCAGCAGGCGCAGGGGGAACGCGGCCAGGAGCCCGAAGGCTTCAGCCGCGCTGCGGAAGATGTCGAGGGCGCTCATGGGCCCTCCCCGCTCAGGCCTCGATGGCGCGGGCCGAATTGGCCGACCAGCGGTACAGGCCCACCACCACGGCAGCGCCGACGGCAATGGCGATCAGCATGCCGGCAGCCTCGCTGAGGTTATTGGCAATGGCCAGCGGCTCGCCTTTGTTGGTCAGCACGATCAGGCCGGCCAGCGCCACATTGAACAGGCTTTCGCCCACGATGAAGCCGGACATGATCAGCACACCGAGGCGCGAAGCCGCTTCGCCGTGCTTCTTGCCGTGCATGGCCTTCTCGAAGAAGTAGCCGGCTACGGCGCCCACCACCACCGGCGCCGTCACGGCCGACGGCAGGTAGATCGCCAGGCCCACGCCCAGCGGGGGCAGGCTGTATTTCTTGTTGCTGACCGTCTTCAGCAGGAAATCGATGGCCACCAGGCCCAGGCCGATCAGGGCGCCATAACCGATCAGGTGCCACTGCAGGTCGCCGCCTACCACCCCCTTGGCCAGCGTGGAAATCAGCGTGGCCTGCGGCGCAGCCAGCGGCTGGTCCGAAATCGCATTCACGTTTGGCGCGCCGGCAAAACCGTTCGCATGATTCAGCAGTTCCAGCACTTGCGGCACCACGCAGGAACCGGCAAACACGCCGATGATCAGCGCGACCTGCTGCTTCCACGGCGTTGCGCCCACCAGCTGGCCGGTCTTCAGGTCCTGCAGGTTGTCGTTACCGATCACGGCCACCGCCAGCACGACGGTAGTGACGAACAGCGCGTACGCGATCAGGGCGTTCGCAGTGTCCGGCCCCATCACGTGGCGGCCCACCATGCCTACGGTGGTTGCGGCACCGAGGATGGTCAGGATAGCCAGGCCGGAAACCGGCGAATTGGAAGAACCGATCAGGCCCGCCATATAGCCGCAGACGGCGGCAGCCAGCAGGCCCGCTATCAGCACGTAGCCGATACCGACGGCCACCAGCGGCGTAGAGATGGAACCGAGAGGGCCGCCTTCCAGGAAGGAGGCCAGCAGCCAGCCCGCAGGCACCATGGAAACCAGGGTCACCAGGCCGACAACGAAGAGCGGCAAGTCCTGGTCTTCGCGCGGCACTTCGGCGCCGCCATGCCTGGCGCGCTTCGAAGCTTCCAGCGCCGACTTCAGGCCGCCCACCACCGGCTTGACCAGTGTAGCCAGCGTGACGATGGCGGCAGCGCCGATGGTGCCCGCGCCGATCATGCGCACATCGGTGCGCCAGATCTTGGTCGCGAACGCGCCCACTTCAGCGCCGGCCGGCATGCCGGCCCAGTTGGTCAGCAGCGGCACCAGCACGCCCCAGGCGATGACCAGGCCCACCAGCATGGCGATGCCGACGGTGATGCCCATCAGGTGGCCGGCGCCGACCAGGGCCAGCGAGCTGGAAGCACCGATGCCGGTGGCGCCATTGCCGACTCGGACAAAGGCCGCCACTTCCGCTGCAATCAGCTTGGCGGCGGCGAGGAATGCGAACAATGCGGAAGCGACCGAGCCCCAGATCACGGCCCACAGGCCAGCCTTGCCTTCCTGGGCGCCGGAGCGCGTTGCGGTGCCGACCTTCAGCACTTCCGCAGCGGCCACCCCTTCAGGATAGGGCAGGTCCGATTGGGAAACGAGGGCGCGGCGCAGCGGCATGGTGTACATCACGCCCAGCACGCCGCCCACGGCGCAGGCGCCGAAGGTAGGCCAGAACGGGATCTTGGACCACCAGCCGATCATCAGCAGGCCTGGCAGCACGAAGATCACCGAGGCCAGCGTGCCCGCTGCCGATGCGATGGTCTGGACGATATTGTTTTCCTGGATCGTCGCATCCTTGAATGCGCTCAGCAGGGCCATGGAAATCACGGCGGCGGGAATGGAAGTAGCGAAAGTGAGACCGACTTTCAGGCCGAGGTAGACCTGGGCGGCAGTGAAGACCAGTGTGATCAGCACGCCAAGCACGATGCCACGGACAGTAAATTCCACCGGGTTGTTGCGGTTTGTTTTGTCCATATTAGTTCTTGGGTAATTAAACTTGCACGGATATTACGCCAGAATCGGACCGCCGCCAACGCTCTCAGTCGTCCTCGTTCGGATCGAGGTCGGGGAACAACACCGAGGTGTAGCCGAACTTGCTGAAGTCGCGGATGCGCATCGGGTAGAGGATGCCCAGCAGGTGGTCAACCTCGTGCTGCACCACGCGCGCGTGGAACTCTTCCGCATCGCGCACGATGCGATTGCCGAACTGGTCGAAGCCCTCGTAATGCAGGCGCGCGTGACGCGGCACCACGCCGCGCAGGCCGGGCACCGAGAGGCAGCCTTCCCAGCCATCCTCCATCGCCTCGCCCACCGGCGTGAGGACGGGATTGATCAATACTGTTTCCGGCACCTGGGGCGCGTCCGGATAACGCGTGTTCGACTTGAAGCCGAATATCACGACCTGGAGATCGACGCCGATCTGCGGCGCGGCCAGACCGGCGCCGTTGGCGGCGTGCATGGTATCGAACATGTCGTGGACCAGCGCATGCAGCTCGGGCGTGTTGAACTCCGCAACCGGCTGCGCCACGCGCAGCAGGCGCGGATCGCCCATCTTCAGGATTTCGCGTACCGTCATTTGCAGACCTCAAGTTCGCTCAGGTATTGGCGGAAGCCTTCGCCAGTTTCCGGATGCTTCATGCCCATCGCCACGGTGGCCTTCAGGTAACCGAGCTTGGAACCACAATCATAACGCTGTCCTTCATAACGGTAGGCCAGCACGCGTTCCGCCTTGAGCAGCGCGGCAATGCCATCGGTCAGCTGGATCTCGCCGCCAGCGCCGGCGCCCAGGTTTTCCAGGAATTCGAAGATGCGGTTGGACAGCACATAGCGGCCCACCACCGCCAGCGTGGACGGCGCCACCTCGGGGTTCGGCTTTTCCACGATGCCGTTCACGATCTCCATCTGCTCGCGATAAGGCGCGGCGCTGACGATGCCATACTGCCGCGTGTGTTCGCGCGGGACGTCCTGCACGGCCAGCAGGCTGGCGCGCTCGTAGTCGTAGCGTTCCGTCATCTGCGCCAGCACCGGCTTGCTCGCATCCATGAAATCGTCCGCCAGCACCACCGCGAAGGGCTCGTTGCCCACGATCGAACGCGCACACAGCACGGCATGGCCAAGGCCCAGCGCCGCAGGCTGGCGCGTGTAGATGCAGTTCACATTTTTCGGGATCACGTTGCGCACGATCTCCAGCAACTGCTGCTTGTTCGACGCCTCCAGCTCGGATTCCAGCTCGTAGGCCTTGTCGAAATGGTCCTCGATGGCGCGCTTGTTGCGGCCCGTGACAAAGATCAGCTCCGTGATGCCGGCTGCAACGGCTTCTTCAACGGCATACTGGATCAGCGGCCGGTCGACGATGGGCAGCATCTCCTTCGGCTGCGCCTTGGTCGCGGGGAGGAAGCGGCTGCCGAGGCCTGCGACGGGGAATACGGCTTTGCGAATGCGCGTCATATTTTCAGTAGAGCGAGCAAGCCCGCTTCATCAAGGATCGTAATGCCCAATTCTTCCGCCTTGGCCAGCTTGCTGCCGGCTTCGGCGCCCGCTACGACATAAGAAGTCTTCTTCGATACGGAACCGGAAACCTTGCCGCCCGCAGCCTCGATCATGGCCTGCGCTTCGTCGCGGCCCATGTTCGGCAGCGTGCCGGTCAGCACGAAGGTCTTGCCGCTCATCGCGCCTTCCGTATCTTCCACTTCAGGCAGCTGCGCCAGCAGCTCGGCGCGCAGTTCCTCCAACGCTTCCAGCTTGGCAGCGTTGCCCGGCGTGCGCACCCACTGCTCCAGCGACTCCGCCACATTGGCGGGCAGGCCGAAGACATTGAATACGCCGAGGTGCGCGATCGCCGCCAGCGTCAACCCTTCCTGGATCAGCTGCCTGGCGCGCGGTTCGGTGAGCTTCGGGATGTCCAGCGCGGCCAGCAGCTTCACCAGCTCCAGCTTCTCACGCAGCTGGGCTTTCGGCGCGTGTTCGCCCTTGGGCGACACATGCTGCAGCAGCGCATCGATCGCCTGCTGGTTCTTCGGCTCGGCAAAGAAGTCGGCAATCGACTCGGCCACCGTGCCGCCGATATCCGGCAGCACGCGCAGCAGCGCGGCCGGCGCCTTGCGGATCAGCTCAAGCTTGCCCAGCCAGTCGGCCAGGGTTTTCGCGGTGGACTCGCCAACGTGGCGGATACCCAGCGCGAACAGCAGGCGCTCCAGTGGCGGATTCTTGCTGGCACCGATGGCTTCCAACAGGTTATCGGCCCACTTGGTGGCGACCTTGCCCTGCGCGACCGTTTCCGGCGTTGTGCCATCGCGCTCGTCGGCCAGGCGCTTCATTTTCAGCAAGTCGTCCAGCGTGAGCTTGTAGAGGTCCGCCACGCCGTGCACCAGGTTGCACTCGACCAGATTGTCGATATAGCGGTCGCCTAAGCCTTCGATATCCATCATGCGGCGGCCGGAGAAGTGGCGGATCGCTTCCTTGCGCTGGGCGGAGCAGAACAGGCCGCCCGAGCAGCGTGCCACGGCTTCATCTTCCTCGCGCACCACATGCGAGCCGCAGACGGGACAAGTCTTGGGCAGCGACCATGCCATCGGTTCCGGCGCGGGGCGGCGCTCCAGCACCACGGACAGCACTTCCGGAATCACATCGCCAGCGCGGCGCACGATCACCGTATCGCCCACGCGCACATCCTTGCGGCGCACCTCGTCCTCATTGTGCAGCGTGGCGTTGGTGACGGTCACGCCGCCCACGAACACCGGCTGCAGGCGCGCCACCGGCGTGATGGCGCCGGTGCGGCCCACCTGCACTTCGATGGCCTGCACCGTGGTTGTCGCTTCCTCGGCGGGGAACTTGTGGGCCAGCGCAAAGCGCGGCGCCCGCGACACGAAGCCCAGCGTGCGCTGGTCTTCCACATTATTGGTCTTGTACACCACGCCGTCGATCTCGAAGGGCAGCGTGGGACGGGCCTTGCCGATGTTTTCGTAATAGCCCAGCAGGCCGTCCCTGCCGCGCACTACGGCGCGCAGGTCGTTCACGGGCAAGCCTAGCTGCTCGTACCAGTCCAGCAGCGCGGAATGGGACTCGGGCATATCCGCGCCAACCAGCTCGCCGATGCCGTAGGCAAAAAAGCTCAGCTTGCGCTGCGCCGTGATGCGCGAATCCAGTTGGCGCAGGCTGCCCGCCGCCGCATTGCGCGGATTGACGAATTCCTTCTGCCCCTGCTCGCGCTGGCGCGCATTCATGGCCGCGAAATCAGCCTTGAACATCAATACTTCCCCGCGCACTTCGAGTACGGATGGATGGTTCTTGCCTTTCAGGCGCAGCGGGATGGCCTTGATGGTGCGGATATTGGTGCTGACATCCTCACCGGTATAGCCGTCGCCGCGGGTGGCTGCCTGCACGAACACGCCGTCTTCGTAGCGCAGGTTGATGGCCAGGCCATCGAACTTCACTTCGGCCGCGTATTCGACCTGCACTTCATCAAGGCCTTCGCGCACGCGGCGGTCGAAGTTGTCGATGTCCTCATCGGTGAAGCCGTTATTCAGGGACAGCATCGGCACCGCATGGGTAACCGCATCGAAGGCGGCCAGCGGGGGCGCGCCGACGCGGAAGGTCGGCGAGTCCGGCGCCACCAGTTCAGGGTGGGCCGCTTCGATTTGCTGCAGTTCGGCGAAGAGCTTGTCGTACTCCGCGTCCGGAATGGTTGGTGCGTCCAGCACATGGTAGGCGTGCAGGTGGCGATTCAGTTCTGCCGTCAGCCAGGCGGCGCGTTCGGCTGGGGTTTGTTGTTGTTCTTTGTTGCTCATTACTGCTTAGCTGAACAGGCGCAGTGCGCGGGTGGAACCGGCAGGAATATCGGAGGCTTCCATGTCGGCGTAAAAATCCTTGACCTGGTCGGCGATGCTGGCCAGCGCTTCGTCGGACAGCGGCTGGTTGTAATCGTCGACGATGGTCGCATCCAGGCGGCCCATCAGCGACTTGGCGCAGCCGATCATGGAACCGAAACCGTCACGCGCCGGCGAGACGCAGGGCACATCCAGCAACAGCGTCAGGCGCGACGTGGTTTCCTCGGCCAGGGTGACGTTGGTGGACAGCGTGAACAGATAGCCGCCCTCGCCGTCCGGCATCGCGTAGCGGCCATCGGGACGCACATCGAAGCCCAGCTTTTCCAGTGCCCCGAGCAGGGTCGAAATCGCCCAGGGAGCGCCATTGCTGGCCAGGTTCACGCCCAGCTGGGCGTCGTGGTTGGCGACGAAGCGGTGCAGGTTTTTCGCTTCCTGCATGACTTCGATCATGTCCGGAATTTGCGGTTCGGCGGCGATTTCATCTGCCACCGCGCGCAGGCGGGTGATCAGCTCCGAGTATTCAAGTTCGTTCAGCGCCGTCGTGCGGCTGGCCAGCTGCACGCCGCCCTGCAGCTTGGTGTAAACGGTGCCGTGGCGGATTGGTTCCCAGTCGCCGCTGACGGCCAGGCCGATGAAGTGCACCGGCTTGCTGCCCACAAAGCGCAGCTTTTGCAGCACGGGCAGCAGCTTATCGCCGCGGATCGGGGCTTCCAGTTCCAGCGGCAACAGGCAATCGATCAGGGGATCGACCAGGCAAGTCGCCAGTTCGGCCGGCGGCACCGAAGCGTCGGCGCTGCGCACAGGGACGGGCGGCGTGTCATCGTCGGGGGTTACGCTTGGCCCGGGCACGGCGCCGGCCGGATGGTCGGGCGCAGCGTAGGCGCCGGAGCCGGCGTCGGGCATCGGCACGTCGCCCAGGTGGAAGCTTGGCTCGGCGCGTTCCGCGGGTACATCGCCCTGGCGCATCAGCACATCGTCATGTTCGACGCCGAACACGCGCTCCATGCTCTTGCGGGCCTTGTACTCCTGCCATTTGTTGTAGGTGAAAACGCCGGCGATAAACACGCCGCCGGCGGCGATCAAGCTCATTTGAAAATCTGTCATGCTGCTTGGGCCTCAGTAGCAAAAGATGCGGCGGCTTCCATGTCCACCGCCACGATGCGCGATACGCCCTGCTCCTGCATCGTCACACCGATCAGTTGATTGGCCATCTCCATCGCAATCTTGTTGTGCGAGATGAAGAGGAATTGGGTCTGGTCGGACATGCGCTTCACCATGCGGCAGAAGCGCTCCGTGTTGGCGTCGTCCAGTGGCGCGTCCACCTCGTCCAGCAGGCAGAATGGCGCCGGGTTCAGGCGGAACATCGAGAACACCAGGGCCGTTGCGGTCAGCGCTTTTTCGCCGCCGGACAACAGGTGGATGGTGGCGTTCTTCTTGCCCGGCGGCTGGGCCATGACCTGCACGCCGGAGTCGAGGATTTCCTCGCCCGTCATGGTCAGCTTGGCCTGGCCGCCGCCGAACAGGATCGGGAACAGCTCGGAGAAGCTCTGGTTGACGCGGTCGAAGGTATCCTGCAGCAGGTCGCGGGTTTCCTTGTCGATCTTGGCGATCGCGTCTTCCAGCGTGTTGATGGCTTCCGTCAGGTCCTTGTTCTGCGCGTCGAGGAAGTTCTTGCGCTCGGAGGCCGTCGCCAATTCGTCCAGCGCGGCCAGGTTGACCGCGCCCAGGGCGGAGATGGCGTTGGTGAGGCGCGTGACTTCGCCCTGCAGGTAGGACGCTTTCATGTCCGGGTGCAGCTTCTCGGCCAGCGCGGCTTCGTCGGCCTGCACTTCCGCCAGCTGCTGCGCGAACTGTTCCTGGTTCAGGCGCGCAGCCTGTTCCTTCAGCTGCATTTCCGTGATCCTGTCGCGCTGCGGCTGCAGGCTGCGTTCGGCCGACATGCGGCCTTCTTCGTGATGGCGCAGCTGCTGCGTGATCTGGTCGAGTTCGTGGCGGGCGTCGGCCAGGGCGCGCTCCTGCTGCGTGCGACGGTCCAGCAGGTCCTGCAAACCTTCGTTGGCCGTGCCGGACTCCAGGCCCGCCAGTTCCGCCTCGCCGGCCCTCAGGCTTTCCGTCACCTGCGCGACTTGCGCGGTGGCGGTGGCGATGCTGCGCCGCAGTTCGTCGATGCGGTTGCGCGCGGACTTTTCGGCGAATTCCGCTTCCTGGGCCTTGCGTTCCAGTTCGCGCAGGGCTTCGCGGGCGTCGGCCAGGCGCTGTTCCTTGAGCAGGAAGGCGGTCTGACCCTCTTCGTGCTCGCCTTGCAGGTTGCCCAGTTCCATGTCCAGCTGCTCGAACTTTTCTTCCGACTCGAGCTTGACCTGCATCTGCTCCGCTTCCTGCGCGGCGATTTCGGCGAGGTCGGTCTCGATCTGGTTGCTGCGCTGGTTGAAGCGCGCCTGCACTTCGGACAGCTTGACCACTTCCAGCTGCAGCGTATGCACGCTGGCGGTCAGGCTCTGGACCTTCTGGCGCAGTTCCGCGACCTGGCGCGTGTGGTTCGACACCGCCGCATCGGCACGCACCGCGCGCGCCCTTGCCTCCTCGGCCAGCATCGATTGCGCGCGCAGCTGCTTGGTGATGTTGTCGATTTCGTGCTGACGTCCCAGCATGCCGGCTTGCTCGTCATCTGCTGCGTAGAAGCGCACGCTGGACTGGCTGATGATGTGGCCTTGTTTCGTGACGAAGCAGCCGCCGGCGGGAAGCTGGGCCCGTGCTGCGAAGGCCGCGGCGTTGTCGTCGGCGTAGAAGGCGTTGTGCAGCCAGTCCTGCAGCACGCCGCGCAGGCCGGGGTCGTTCAGCTTCAGCAGGTCGATGAAGGGGCGCAGCGCGGCGCCGGGACCGGCGGGTGCGGTCGACACGGCAGCGGCGGTCATCGGCGCGAACAGCGCCAGCTTGGCCGGCGGCGCGTCGCTGAAAAAGTGCTTCGCCCACTCGATATTGGACACCTGCAGCGCCGACGTGCGCTCGCGCAGGATGGCTTCGAGCGCCGTTTCCCAGCCCTGCTCGATATCCAGCTTCTGCCACAGGCGCGGCAGCTCGTTCAGTTCATGCTTCTGCAGCCACGGCGTGATCTTGCCCTCGGTCTGCACGCGTTCCTGCAGCTGGCGCAGCGCGTTCAGGCGCGCTTCCAGCTGGTGGTTGGCGGCCGTTTCGGCCTGCACGGCAGCCTGCGCCGCCTGGCGTTCCTCTTCCAGGCGAGGCTGGAGCTCATTGGCCTCTTCGAGCATGAAATTCTGCTCTTCCAGCGTGTGCTGCTTCTCCTCCAGCTGCATCTTGAGGTTATCGAGATGCGTGGAATCCGGCATGGACAAGCCGTTCTTCTCCTGCTGCAGGCGTTCGCGGCGCGTCGCCAGTCCGGAAAGGATGTTCGACGCGTTGCGCTGGTGGGCCGACTCCAGCTCCAGCTGCTGCTGCGCCTGCATGATGCGCGCACGCGATTCGGTGGACTTGGTCTGCGCCTCGCGCCACTCGGCTTCCAGCACCGGCAGCAGCTCGGACTTCTGCTCCGCGACCATCCTGGCTTCTTCCACCTTGGCGGACAGCTCCTCCAGATTGATCTCGGCTTCCTCGACCTGCGAGGAATAGTCCTCCGCCTGCTGCGCCCACTGGTCGCGCTGTGCGCCCAGCGCCGTCAACTGGTTCTGCAGGCGGGTGCGGGACTCGATGACGAACTTGATCTGCGCCTCCAGGCTGCCGATCTCGGAGTTGGTCTGGTACAGGTGACCCTGTGCCTGGTGCAGGCGGTCGCCGACGGCAAAGTGAGCCTGGCGCATCTGCTCCAGCGACAACTCCACGTTGCGCAGCTTGGCGGTCTGCTCTTCCAGGTCGTTCTGCGCCTGTTCCATCTCGCGGAAGTACTTGGCCTGCTCGTTCTGGGCCTCGGTCTTGCGCAGCAGCCAGAGCAGCTTCTGCTTCTCGTCCTGGTCCGACTGCAGCTGGTGGAACTTGTTGGCGACAACGGCCTGCGCCTCCAGCTTTTCCAGGTTGGTATTCAGCTCGCGCAGGATGTCTTCCACGCGCAGCAGGTTTTCGCGCGTATCCTGTAGGCGGTTTTCCGTTTCGCGGCGGCGTTCCTTGTACTGGACACGCCCGCTGCCTCTTCCAGGAACACGCGCAGTTCTTCCGGGCGGGATTCGATGATGCGGGCGATCATGCCCTGGCCGATGATTGCGTAGGCGCGCGGACCGAGGCCGGTGCCGAGGAAGATGTCCTGGATGTCGCGGCGGCGCACCGGCTGGCCGTTGATGTAGTAGGTCGACGTGCCGTCGCGCGTCAGCGTGCGCTTGACGGCGATTTCGGCGTACTGACCCCACTGGCCGGAAGCGCGGCCTTCGTGGTTGTCGAACACCAGCTCAACGGAGGCGCGGCCGGCGGGCTTGCGCAGCGTGGAACCGTTGAAGATCACGTCCTGCATGGACTCGCCGCGCAGCTCCGAAGCCTTGGACTCGCCCAGCACCCAGCGCACGGCGTCGATGATGTTCGACTTTCCGCAGCCGTTGGGCCCTACCACGCCGACCAACTGGCCGGGCACCTGGAAATTGGTTGGATCGACGAACGACTTAAATCCCGACAATTTAATGGAAGATAGACGCACGTTGTATCAGTTCTTCGCCCGCACAGGCATAGTTTCAAAAGTGGCTAATCATAACATTTCTACCAGCGGCGCTCGAAGGGTTTTTCGTGGCCGGACAGATAGAGCGCCAGCCGTGTCATCCAGCGTTCCGTGGGCAGCGGCTCGGCGTGCGGCACGACCAGCAGCACCGGCAGCACCACCCCGGCCAGCACCCGGCCGAACTGCAACGGACGTGGGCTGTGGGCGATCGAAATGAAGGCCGCGGACACCGCCAGCCCCACCACGGCGCCCAGCACCACCTCCGACCAGGAATGGGCCAGCACCGGCACGCGCGACGCGCTGACCAGCAGGGCCAGGACCACGCCGCCGACTGTGGCGAGGCGCCGGGTGGACTCCTCGGCGGCATGAAAAGCCAGGTAAAACGCGACCGGGAAAACGGCGCAGGCCCGCATGGAATGGCCGCTCAGACCACCGAACTTCATTTCCGGCACACCCACGCCCAGCCTATCCAAGCCACCTTGGTGGCGACTACCAGCAGCATGCCCAGCCCAAACAGCAGGCACCAGCTCAGGCTCAGTCGCCAGGAACGTCCCGCCAGCAGCCAGGCGGCGATGGCGACGCCGATCGGGCCCGTTACGGGCAGGCTGCCAAGCATGCTCAAGCCGTTCCACCAACTCATCATCCGTGAGCGCTCCCAGGGTTATCGATGCTATATTGAAACACAAACCCCGACTTTTACCGAACCAAATGCCGCAAAGTAAAACTTCCATACTCTTCGTTTGCATGGGCAATATCTGCCGTTCCCCCACCGCAGAAGGCGTTTTCCGGCACCGCGCCGAGGCCGCGGGCCTGGAGCTGCATATCGATTCGGCGGGCACCCACGCCTACCACATCGGCGAGGCGCCGGACGCCCGCTCCACCCGCCATGCCGCCCAGCGCGGCTATGACCTGAGCACGCAACGGGCGCGCAAGGTCGCCGCCGCCGATTTCGAGCGCTTCGACCATGTGCTGGCCATGGATCATGAAAACCTGGAGATCCTGCTGCGTTCCTGCCCGCCACAGTACCGGCACAAGGTGGGCCTGTTCATGCGCTACGCCACGCGCTCTTCTTCGGAAATCGTGCCCGATCCCTATTACGGCGGCGCGCAGGGGTTTGATATGGTGCTGGACTATATCGAGGATGCGGCGGACGGGCTGATTGCCGTCCTCCGTCAGGCCACGCCGGCCTGATCGTGGCTTGGGTCGTTGACGGCGGCCATGGCGCCCATGGCTACGGACAGCGCCTGCGCCACCACTCCCTCAGCGCGGATCAGCCGCACGGTCCCGTCGCGGAACTGCTGCGCCAGCGCCTCGCCGGATATGGAGAACGCTTCCTGGCGTGAACTGGTGGAGAAGATATACAGGGTCTTGAGTGGGCTGATCCAGGCCAGCTTGACCTTGCGCGAGCCCTCTTCCTGGTCGAATTCCAGCCACATGCCGCGCGCCAGCGAATCCACTTCGATGGATGCGTCGTCATCCTCCGGCAGCGGCGCATCGGATTCGGCTTTGGCCTGCAATTCCAGGCGGCGTTCGGCGTCCTTGCGCGCCACTTCCATCGCGATTTCAACCTGGCGTTCCGGCGAGATCTCCAGCGGCGCGCGCACGATGGACGCGTGGCATTCTGCCAGTTCGGCGAAGAATTGCAGGCGGTCGGCGTCCTGCCACTTGATCACATCCAGCCACTTGTTCAGGGTGGACAACAGGCCTGGCAGCTTGGCGATCAGTTTCTTGCGATCGTCCGGCGTGATCTTCGGGCGCACGGACCAGATCAGGTCTTCCATCGTATCGGTGGCGTTCTTCACGGCGCCGGGGCGCTCGTCTTCCACGCTGTAGGCGATGGTCAGCACCGAGACCCATTTGTTCTCCAGGAAGGCTTCGACGATGGCGACCACTTCACCGGTGCCGATACGCAGGGCGACGGCGTCCTTGGCGGATTTCGCGGCCACCGCCATCTTTTCCTGCTTCAGCGCCGCGGCGATCGGCTCCGCAATCGCGGCCGCCGCTGCGGTTTCCTCGGCTTTCAGCGAGGCTTCCAGCTCGTTCACGGCTTCGGTGAAAACCGACAGTTCCTGTTCGTAGTCCTTGCCTACCTTTTCCACGCTCTTCTGCATGGCCTGGTAGAGCGGATCATCCGGGCCTTTCTTCTGCTCCCAGCCCATGCGCGACATCAGGTCGATCATTCGGCGGGCCGGGTGCGCCTCCTGGAAGAAGAAGTTCTTGTCAACCAGGGCGGCCTTCAACACGGGGATCTGCAGGAAGCGGATCAGGTTGCGCGTTTCGGGACTGATGGTCTGGTCGCGGAAGACCGTGTCGAACACCGCGGACAGCAGGTCGATCGTGCTTTCGTCGGCGCGCGTAAGGCTGCCTTGGGGGGCGTGCTGCTTGATCTGCGGCAGGAAAAATACGTTACCCGTGGAAGTCACATCCGCCGTGCCTGCGCTCACGGCCCCCGCCGGGGCGCTACCACCGGACGGACCCGCGCCCTCACCTGTTCCACTGAACACAAAGCCCGGCAGCCCGCCAATGGCCGTGCCGCCGTCGCCGACTGCCATCACGGCGCCGCGCTGCACCTGGGCCAAATAATTCATCAGCGGCTCTTTGGCGCTCAGCATCGAGAGCTGCTGCGCCACTTCATTATTCGCGCCGCCGTGGAAGCCCTGCGCGGGACCTTGCACCCAACCGCCGGCCGGCACCGCGACGCCGCCCTGCACGCCCGGCACGGCGATTCCCGTCATCATCTCACCAGCAACTGCCGGCGCCGCAAACATCATCCCGGCCGGCGCTGCGCCGCCAGGATGCCCTCCGACATACGCGGCCGCGCCAACAACGCCTGCTGGTCCGCCAGCCGCCAACCCTGCCCCGCCGACTTGGCCGACCGCCATGCCGGCCGTGCCAGCCGCGCCCGCATGCGCGCCGAGCGCCACTCCTGGCGCGCCTACGGCCATCCCTGGCTGCACGCCGGCGGCTGTTGCCGCCGCGCCGGGAGCACTGGACGCAGCGGGCGCCGCGGCGGACCGGCCATCGGCCAGATGTCCTGGCGCGCCATACAGACCCGGCGCCACAGCCAACGTGGGCAAGCTCAGATCCAGGTCGCCCAGCTGGTCAAAGCCGGTCGGTGACTTGGATGGCGCCTCGGACCCGGCCGAGCCGGCGAAGAACTGGCGCAACTGCTCCGCCAGCGCCGCCTGCTGATTCTTCTTGCGCGAAGGCGCCATGGACGCGTCATGCGAATCCGCCCTGCGCATCTTCATGCGTCCTTCCCCGCCGGGACCCGCGCCCTTGCGCTCCAGGCCAAGATTCAGCGCTTCCAGCAGCGGCCCCATTTCGAAGAAGGAATCCGGCTTCAGCAAGGGCGTTAGGAAATCCTTGCAAGCCTCGTCATTGACGAATTCCGTCCATGCCGTATTCACCGCATTCAGGAACACTTCCGGACGGAAGGGATTCTGGCTCACGCGCAGGATGTCCCGGTCCAGCAGGAAAGCCAGTCGCACGTTGAGCGTAGCCAGCACATCGGAATTCCTGACTTCGAAGGGCTTGGCGATCGCGCCCATGGTGACCTTATTGTCCATCTCCTCGAATGGCACCAGGGACAGGGCATCTTCCATCACGCGCGGCGCAGCCTTGCGTCCCGGCGCCAGGTCGGCCAGGTCCTCGCGGATGCTGCGCTCGAGCTCCCTGGACACCAGGTTCATGTAGGCGAAGTGATTGCTGCGCAGCAGATTGCCGGCGCGGATGCGCGCCTGGACTTCCTTCACATCGCCGTTCATGTTCTCGCTGTCGACCAGGGCGCCGGCGAGGTTGATCGAGAAATCGTGGAATTGTTCGCTGACGTGCTTGATCGCGATGCTGATCAGGTTCTCCAATAGCGCATGCCGCGGCGTGACCGCATTTTTCGGCAGCGATGGCTTGGGAGGCTCTGGAAGCATGATGGGACCTGGGTTTAAGGCTTGTACCTATTGTGGCAGATTCTTTCCACAAGGCAATAGGCATTTGGAAAGAATTCGTGAAAATGTTGGGAAATTGTATGCAACTGTCGAGTTGCACCAGGATAGTGCAAGGCCAAGTCCTACATGCGCCCCCGGATAATTCTGATAGAAGATTGTTCGGCAAATCCGCATCATGCCCCTACCGGACGGCCAATCAGCGCAGTGCCGGCGTTTATTCAAACGGAAAGGAGTTCCACATGAAAACGAAAGCCAAGAGCAGCAGCAGCGGCAGCAAACAAAGTTCCTCCGCAGGCAGCAAGCAGTCGGGAAGTCAGGGCTCGCGCACCGGAACCCAAGGGGGCACCCACGAGCAGCATGTGGAAGCCGGCCGCCAAAGCCACAAGAACGACAACAAGCGTTCTCGCAGCAGCCGCTAAGCGCGGCTACACCGCGGCGCGGACATGATGCCGCCGCCGTACCATGAACAGGGCCTGGCCGCATATGCGCACTAGGCTCTTTCTCTATCTAGATATTGGTGACCCGCTTGCCCTTGGGCGGCGTGAAATCCTTGATCGCCTGCACCAGCGCCACCTTCTCCGCATCGCGCGCCGTCAGGTGCAGGTCGGACATCGAATGCACCAGCCAGTGGTCGTCTGTCAGGTTCACGTACTGGCGCAGGATGGACTCGGTGCGGGCATCGTCCGCCTGCAGGCCCTCGACAATGATCCGCAAAGCGTCCGGCCGCGCGCCAGACGGTGCACTGGCATGCGACTTGTGGATCATGAAGCGCGCCGTCTCGCTGGCATAGCGCTCCTCGCCGGCCAGGAACAGGATCACTGCAATCGAAGCCACGGCCCCGCCGTTATAAGTGACGATCTTGATCGGCAGGTTGCGCAGGTAGTTGTGCAGGCACAAACCGTCGCTCACATAGCCGCCATTGGACTGGATCAGGATGTGGGCTGTCTCCACCCCGTCCTCCGTCATGTCCGCCACCGCATCGAACACACGGTGCACCATATCGCTGTTTACATCGCCGGACAGGGTGAACCAGGCCGCCCCATCAAGCTTTTGCTTGTCGTTATCCATGGTATGCGCTCGCTGAGTTGATAAGAATATTCTATCAAAGCTCGCGTGCCCGGGACGCACGCCCAAAACCGACGGCGTAACCCTGGTGGCGGCCACATCGTGGCAGCCACCTGCTCCTGCCGTGGGTTCTGCTCAGATTGACATTATGACCCTCTTGCCATATAGTCCCGAGTCTTGATCGGGAGAGCGCAGAAACGTCTGCCGCCGAAGGGGCACCACCCAAAAACTCTCAGGCAAAAGGACCGGTCAAGGGGCCAGCATTGGCCCAAACTCTGGAGAGCGGCTGCCGCCACGAGCAGCCCACCGAAGGGGCGTGCAGGATTACCTTCCTGCTATCTCTCAGGTACCAAGGACAGAGGGGTAGGCGTATCTATGTTCAGTTAACCCTACTCTTTTCGGCACCGAGGTACCATGACGCTCAAAGCAACCCCACTTAACAACGCTCACCGTGCCCTCGGCGCCCGTATGGTCGATTTCGGCGGCTGGGACATGCCCGTCAACTACGGCTCCCAGATCGAGGAACACCACGCAGTGCGCAGCGACGTCGGCATGTTCGACGTTGCCCACATGTGCGTTGTCGATGTCAAAGGCGCAAACGTGCGCGGCTTCCTGCGCGGCCTGCTGGCCAATAACGTCGACAAGCTGCAGGTATCGGGCAAGGCCCTCTACTCCTGCATGCTGACCCCGGATGGCACCGTGATCGACGACCTGATCGTCTACTTCCTGACCGAAGACTGGTTCCGCATCGTCGTCAACGCCGGCACCGCCGAAAAGGACGTAGCCTGGATGCAGAAGCATAACGAAGCCACCGGCGCCGGCCTGACCATCACCCAGCGCCGCGATGGCGCCAATGCGATGGCCCTGATCGCCGTGCAAGGCCCGAACGCCCGCGCCAAGGTATGGGAAGTGATCCCGCAGGCCAAGGAAGCCACCGCTGAAATGAAGCCCTTCAATGTGGCCCTGGTGCCAGGCACCGCTTTCGGCGAAGCCATGGTTGCCCGCACCGGCTACACCGGCGAAGACGGCTTCGAGATCGGCGTGGCGGCGGAACAGGCGGAAGCCCTGTGGAATGCGCTGGCCGCGGCAGGCGTGAAGCCGGCCGGCCTGGGCGCGCGCGACACCCTGCGCCTGGAAGCCGGCATGAACCTGTACGGCTCCGACATGGACGAAACCGTAAACCCGCTGGACGCAGGCCTGGCCTGGACCATCGACCTGGTTTCCGAGCGCGACTTCATCGGCAAGGCAGCCCTGCAGGCCAAGGGCCAGAACCAGCAGTTCCTGGGCCTGATCCTGCGCGAAAAAGGCGGCGTGCTGCGCTCGCACCAGAAAGTCATCGCCGCCAATGGCGACACCGGCGAAATCACTTCCGGCACCTTCTCCCCCACCATGCAGCAGGCCATCGCGCTGGCGCGCCTGCCAATGAGCGTGCAAGTGGGCGACACCGTGCACGTCGAGATCCGCGACAAGAAACTGGCGGCAGGCGTTGTCAAGCTGCCTTTCGTGCGCAACGGTAAAATCCTGGCTGCCTGACCCCGAACAACAACCCTACTGGAGCAAAACATGAGCAACATTCCTGCAGACCTGAAGTACACCGAGTCCCATGAGTGGGTACGCGTAGAAGCCGACGGCACCATCACCGTGGGCATCACCGAGTACGCGCAGGAAGCGCTGGGCGACATCGTGTTCGTCGAACTGCCGAAGGTCGGTGCCACCTACACCGCCGGCGACGACGCCGCCGTGGTGGAATCCGTGAAGGCCGCTTCCGACATCTACGCTCCGGTTTCCGGCGAAGTGACCGCCGTGAACGACGCCGTTGTGGCTTCGCCTGAGTCGATCAACGCCGACGCCTACGCCAACTGGATGTTCAAGATGAAGCCGAGCGACGCCAACGCCGTCAACGGCCTGCTGGACGCCGCCGCTTACGGCAACACCACCGGCGCATAACAACGTATCACCATTGTTGACGCGTAGGGCGGATCATTGATCCGCCATAGCGCCGCCGCGATGCATGCACGGCGGATCAATGATCCGCCCTACGCGGCGCTGCCCAACGAGCTTTCCCAATCTGGCCCTGAGATTTCTCCACCATGACCCGCACCAGCCTGACCCAACTTGAAGCCCGCGATGCCTTCATCGCCCGCCACATCGGCCCGGACGCCGCCGAACAGCAGCAAATGCTCGAAGTACTCGGCTACGCCTCGCGCGCCGCGCTGATCGATGCCATCGTCCCGCCAGGCATCCGCAACAAGAGCGCCCTGCCCCTCGGCCAGTTCTCCGAGCCGATGCCGGAACAGGAAGCGCTGGCCAAACTGAAGGGCATCGCCGGCAAGAACAAGGTGCTGAAATCGCTGATCGGCCAGGGCTACTACAACGCCTACACCCCGGGCGTGGTACTGCGTAACATCTTCGAAAACCCGGCCTGGTACACCGCCTACACCCCGTACCAGCCGGAGATCTCCCAGGGCCGCCTGGAAGCGATCCTGAACTTCCAGCAGGCCGTGACCGACCTGACCGGCATGAACATCGCCAACGCGTCCATGCTGGACGAAGGCACGTCCGCCGCCGAAGCGATGACGCTGATCCAGCGCGTGGGCAAGTCCAAGTCGAACACCTTCTACGTCGCCAACGACGTGCTGCCGCAAACCCTGGAAGTGGTGCAGACCCGCGCCGAGCCGCTGGGCATCACCGTGAAGACTTTCAACCCGGCCGAACTGGCAGGCGTGACCGATGCATTCGGCGTGCTGCTGCAGTACCCGGGCGCCAACGGCGTAGTGCGCGACTACCGCGCCGACGTGGAAGCCGTGAAGGCCACCGGCGCGATGGTGGTGGTTGCCGCCGACCTGCTGGCCCTGACCATGCTCACGCCTCCGGGCGAATGGGGCGCGGACGTCGTTGTCGGCAACTCGCAGCGCTTCGGCGTCCCGCTGGGCTTTGGCGGCCCGCACGCCGGCTACATGGCTACCCGTGACGAATACAAGCGCTCCATGCCGGGCCGCCTGGTCGGCGTGACCGTCGACCAGAACGGCAACAAGGCTTACCGGCTGGCCCTGCAAACGCGCGAACAGCACATCCGCCGCGAAAAGGCGACCTCCAATATCTGTACCGCACAAGTGCTGCTGGCCGTGATGGCCTCCATGTACACCGTCTACCACGGCCCGCAAGGCCTGCACAACATCGCCAAGCGCGTGCACCGCTACACCGGCGTGCTGGCAGCCTACCTGCGCACGGCCGGCTACAACTTCAACGAAACCTTCTTCGACACGCTGACCGTCAAGACCGATAAGGCCGACGCGCTGCACGCAGCCGCAGTTGCCAACGGCATCAACCTGCGCAAGATCGACGCGCACCACGTTGGCGTGTCGCTGGACGAAACCTGCGACCGCTCCACCCTGTCCGCCCTGTGGGCAGTGTTCGGCAACGGCGCCGCCGAGCCGGACTTCGACGCCGTGGAAGCCACCGTCGAGCGCAACATCCCCGAGTCGCTGGGCCGCACCTCGGCTTACCTGACCCACCCGGTCTTCAACCGCTACCACAGCGAAACCGAGATGCTGCGCTACCTGCGCTCCCTGGCCGACAAGGACCTGGCGCTGGACCGCACCATGATCCCGCTGGGCTCCTGCACCATGAAGCTGAACGCTACCAGCGAAATGATCCCGGTGACCTGGCCCGAGTTCTCGACCATCCACCCATACGCGCCGGCGGACCAGACCGTGGGCTACCGCGAAATGATCGACCAGCTGGAAGCCATGCTGTGCGCCGTAACCGGCTACGCGGCCGTGTCGCTGCAGCCTAACGCCGGCTCGCAGGGCGAATACGCCGGCCTGCTGGTGATCAAGAAGTACCACGAATCCCGCGGCGAAGGTCACCGCAATATCTGCCTGATTCCTTCGTCTGCGCACGGCACCAACCCGGCGTCCGCCGCGATGGTGGGCATGCAGGTGGTGGTGACCGCCTGCGACGACAAGGGCAACGTTGACCTGGCCGACCTGAAAGCCAAGGCCGAACTGCACTCGAAGAACCTGTCCTGCGTGATGGTGACCTACCCATCCACCCACGGCGTGTTCGAAGACGGCATCCAGGAACTGTGCGACATCATCCACAAGCACGGCGGCCAGGTGTACGTGGACGGCGCCAACATGAACGCGATGGTCGGCGTGGCCGGCCCGGGCTCCTTCGGCGGCGACGTGTCCCACCTGAACCTGCACAAGACCTTCTGCATTCCGCACGGCGGTGGCGGCCCGGGCGTCGGCCCGATCGGCGTCGGCGCTCACCTGGCGAAATTCCTGCCGAACCAGCGCTCCAACGGCTATGTGCGCGGTGAAGACGGTGTGGGCTCGATCTCGGCTGCGCCTTTCGGCTCGGCTTCCATCCTGCCGATCTCCTGGATGTACATCGCCATGATGGGCGACGCCGGGCTGACCGCCGCCACCGAAGTCGCAATCCTGAACGCGAACTACATGGCGCGCCGCCTGGCGCCGCACTTCCCTGTGCTGTACTCGGGCCACGACGGCCTGGTGGCGCACGAGTGCATCCTGGACCTGCGTCCGCTGACCGATGCTACCGGCATCAGCAACGAAGACGTCGCCAAGCGCCTGATGGACTTCGGCTTCCACGCCCCGACCATGAGCTTCCCGGTGCCGGGCACGCTGATGATCGAGCCGACCGAATCCGAATCGCTGGCAGAACTGGACCGCTTCATCGACGCGATGATCGCCATCCGCGCCGAAATCGCCAAAGTGGAATCGGGCGATTTCGACAAGGCGGACAATCCGCTGAAGTTCGCGCCGCACACCGCTGAAGTGCTGACCGCCGACAAGTGGGAGCGCAAGTACAGTCGCGAAGTGGCAGCCTACCCTGTGGCGTCGCTGCGCAAGCAGAAGTACTGGCCGCCGGTTGGCCGCGCCGACAATGTGTATGGCGACCGCAACCTGTTCTGCTCCTGCATCCCAGTGAGCGATTACGAGTAAACTGTAGCTCGCCTCGGGCACAGAACGCCGGCCACCGCGAGGTGCCGGCGTTTTTTCTTTATCGGGAGACTTGCATGAAACGTTCAGTTGTCGCCGCCCTGCTTTCCGGGCTCGTGTTGCCGGGCCTGGGCCAGATGGTCGTATTCAAGCGCTGGCTGCGCGGGCTGCTGTTCATGGCGCCCTCCGGCGCAGCCCTGCTGTGGATCATGCGCGGCATGGTGATCGGCGCCACTGACTTGCTGGACCAGGCCGCGTCCGGCCGCGCGCCAATGGACCCGGTGGCGATGGCCGAGCAGATGTCGGCCAGCGGCGGCGCGGGCGTGGGCATGGCCTCACTGGTGCTGCTGGTGTGCTGGATCGCCAGCATCGCCGATGCGTTGCTGACGCGCGAATAAAACCCACGGCGTAAAACTAGTGTCTGCCACATCGTGGCAGACACTTGCTTTCTGTCTTTGGTTCTAAAAAGGCCAGCGGCGCCTAAGCAGCAACCGGCCCCGCCAGCGTCTCCAGATCCACCGACTCCTCCTCCCACACAGCGCACTGCGCAATCTCCTCCGCCCCCACCTGCGCCCCCTGAGCATTGAAGCGCAGCCACGCCAGCGCGCCGCCCGGCGTCACCCCGATCGCATGCACGCCCCCATGCAAGGCCGTGCCAAGCAGGGTCGCCATCACCAGCGAACCCGCCACGGCAACCGGTTTGCCCCACGCCTCGCCTGGCTGGCGCATCACAAGCCACAGCTCACCGCCCGCGTCGCCGTACGCCAGATACTCACCCGAAGGCCCGGACTCGCACCACACCAGGCGCCCGCCAGTCACATTCACCACATGCTGCGGCACTGCCTGCCCGCCGCGGTAGACCACGATGCCATCCCCGGCCACAAACACGTCCGGTACATTCGGCACCGCGCTTGCGGCCAGGTACACGCTGTTGGCGCGGCGCGGCAGGCCGCTGTAGTCGATCTGCGTGTTGCGTCCGGCCGGCACGGCAAAAGCTTCAAAGCGCAGGGCGCGGCCCTTGGCGCCATCCTGCAGCAGCCAGGCGCCCGGCACGCGGTAACTGCCAATGGCGCAGCCCCAGGACGGCAGCGGACCGTCCTTCAGCGCCAGCAAAGTCAGTGCGCCACTGGATGCGGCATTGAAATACCAGCAGCCGTCGCCGTCAACCAGCACCAGTGGCGCGGCTCCCGATTGCAGCAAGCCGAATTCGATCTGCGCGATCAGCGGGCCGGCCGAGCCGGCGCTGCGGCCCTCCATGCCGTTGAAGACTTCGACCCAGCCTGTTTCGTCCAGCGCATTCGAAATGCCCACCGCCACGTGCAGCGACGCCGACTCCTCGCCTGCGCGCGGCGCCACGGCCAGCGCAATGGCGATGCTGCCGTCCGGCGCCTGCTTCACGTCCGCACACTGGATGCGGCGCGCGCCATTCATGGGCAGCCTGGAGCTCAGGTCCGTCTGCGACCACCGGCCAAAAGGCGTGCGGCGGAACATATACAGGCGGCCATTGGCGGCCAGCGAGAACACCAGCGGCAGGCCGGCGGCATCGCGCACGGCGAACAGCGGACGGCGCGCGGCGGCAGGCGCACCACAGGCGGCGGCACGGTAGCCGGACTCGCACAGCGGCACCAGCTGGCGGCGCACCAGGTTTTCCATCTTCTCGCCGGCGCGCAGCTGGCTGACCCAATACGCCAGATCCGGCGGACGGCTCGCATCGTAGCGGTCGAACACGGCGTTGTAGACGCGTGCCATGCGCGTGGCGTCATCCAGCTCCTCGGCCTCGGCGCGGTTCAGCAGGCACAGGGCCAGCTCGGCGCGGCCGCGCACCGGATCGGCCTGGCAGCTGTACAAGGTGGTCCACGAAAGCGCTTCGGACGCCAGCGGTTCGCGCTGCAGCACGATGCGCGCCACGCGCGCCGCTGCATAACTTTGCGCCCCCGAGGCGCACGCCGTGCCCCACTGGCGCACAGGCGCGCCGGGCATGGTAGTGATCAGGCCAGACATTGCTTACTCCCCCAATTCCATTTCGATGTCGCCACGTTCATTGATGCGCAGGCCGCGGCAGTGGCGGTTGCCGTCAGGCGCCAGCGCTTGCACGATCCGTTCGAAGACGGTCGTGGTAGCCGCAGCCAGGGGCTCGGCCAGTTCGCTTCTCACCGGCGCCAGGCTGGCGGAATGGTTCTCCCACCACTGGCAAATGCGGTGCACATTAATCAGGTGAGGCAAGGGATCAGAGACCACATAGATGCCCGTGGTGCCCGCGTCTGTGCGCGGCATGCCCTTGCGCTCTTGAACCGTCATGCGGATGCTGCCATCCGCGGCCGCCAGCCATTGAATCCGCAGCGACCATTGCAGCGTGGCCCGTGCCCACGCCTTGCCCATATAAGTGCGTTGCCGCGACGCGGGCAGCTCCTGCTTCACGCTGTCCCATTCATAGCGTGTAAGCGTGGAGATGATGTCCAGCGTCGCATGCGGGCGGCCATCCTCTCCCGGTTGGGTGGCCAGCGCCAGCGTGCAGTGCACGTCCTGCTCCGATTCCCGGTCGTGCAGCGTGCGGTTCGCTTCCTGCCAGTGCAGCAGTACGTGATCGCGATACTGCCAGCCGGCCTTGGTCGGCACGAATTCCGCGCGCGCCCCGTTGTACAGCGTCGCTTCGACGCCGGACTTCTCGTTCAGACATTCCGATGCCTTCAGTTCGCCCGCCAGCCCCTCGCGGGAATGGATGAAATCGGGCAGTTCGTCGAGCCGGACCTGCAACGGTTCCAGCAACAGGGGCCGCAGATAGCAGCGCAGGAACTCATTGCGCGGGATCACGGCGAAACGTCCTTCGGTACGCGCCAGCACATTCTGGGCCTGGCCGCGCAACCATTCAGTCATCGCCGCGACAAAGTAGTTCTTTAACAACACGTTGTCGCATGAAAGCTGGCCCTGTTCCGGATTCGCCTCCGCTTCCGCCAGTGCCAGGCCGCCGCGGTCGCTGATGCGTGCGGCGAACTCTATCTTCCAACCAGCAACGTTCTGACGCAGCAGCTGGCCCTTCGGCCCGTACCCATTCAGGAAACGCAAGTTGCCGGATAACACTTCGATAATCACGCGCGCCGCCTCCGGATTTGCCGGGTCGGTGTCCACCCGGATGGGCTGGATCAGCACGCGGTCGACGCCATCGCCGCCGAGCGCCATCCCTGCTTTCGTCATGAGCTGGTCCACATCGACGTTGTCGGGCAGGCTGCCATCCTTTTGCATTTTGACAAGTTCAGCGCTCAACAATTGGCCGGAAGATTGCCACTTGGCAATCAACCCAGGCAATTCGGATACTGTTTCGTCGGAAACAAAAAAAGCAGCTTCAGTAGTGAACATATTTGCTATCAGGAATGTTAATATTTGCCGAACGGTACGGGATGAACTTTATACAAGCCTTTCTTCCGATGCCTTCCGGAATTCTTCCGGACCGGAAGATTTCTTCTTCGCGTCCGGAAGGTTTCCCTAAGCTACTGATTAAAAAGAACAATTGTGGTGAACGGTATGGGAAATACGGGCTTTCGCTTCGGCGACTGGGATGTGGATCCGGCAGGCAACGCGGTCAGCGACGGCAATGTTCGCACGGCGCTGGAGCCGCGAGTGATGGCCGTTCTGCGCTATCTCTGCCGCCATCCGGGGGCGGTAATCCCGGCGGAAGAGTTGCTGCAGGCTTGCTGGGGAAGCAATGAATTGGGCGACAACCCCGTCCACAAGGCCATCACCCAGTTGCGCCGCGCGCTCGGCGATTCCAGCACCGATCCGCGATATATCGAAACGATCCGCAAACGCGGCTACCGCGCCATCGCCACCGTGGTCGAGGCTGCTGAGGCGGCGCCGGTGGGCTGGACAGGCGGCTCGCCATTCCGCGGCCTGGAAGCCTTTCAGGAAAACCACGCCGCCATCTTCTTTGGCCGCGTCACCGCCACGGCACACTTGCGCGCAATTGCAACTGCCCAGGCTGCGGCCGGCTGCGCGATGGCCCTCGTGCTCGGCCCCTCCGGTTCCGGCAAAACATCCCTGGTGCGCGCCGGCCTGCTGCCGCAACTGACCGAGGGCGTCGCCCGTCCGGACGAACCGATCGTTCTATCCAGCAACACTTATCTTGATTGCGCCGACCTCGGCGGAAGCAATCTGTTCCAGTGCCTGGCCGCCGCCCTGCTCGATGCCGAGCTGGATAACCAGCCCCTGTTCGACGGCGAAAGCGCCGCCACTCTCGGCCGACGCCTGGCGCAGGATGCCGCCGGCGTAGGCGCCGACGTCGCCAGCAGGGCCGGCCCCAAGCTACGCATCGCCGTATTCGTCGACCGGCTGGAGGCAATCTTCCGCAGCCCGGCGGCCGAGCGCACCGCTTTCGTGGACGCGCTCGAAACGCTGGCGCGCAGCGGCGGCATGCTGGTCGTGATGGCCTGCCGCAACGACTTCTATCCTGACATCGTCGCCCTGCCGTCGCTGATGGCGCTCAAGGCGCGCGGCGGCCACTACGACCTGACCACGCCCGACGGCGCCGACATCGCCCAGATCGTCCGCCAGCCCGCCCGCGCCGCCCAACTGACTTTCGAGCAGGATGCAAAAAGCGGCGCCAGCCTGGATGACGTGCTGTGCGATGCCGCCCGCGGCAGTCCGGACACCCTGCCCCTGCTGCAATACTGCCTGAACGAGCTCTACCGCTTGCGCAGCGATGATGGCGTCCTGCGCTTCGATGCTTTCCATGAACTGGGCGGCATCGAAGGCGCCATCGGCATTCGTGCCGAGCAAGTCGTCGCCGCCCTCAAGCCTGAGCAGGTGGCGGCACTGCCCCATGTACTGTCCCTGCTGGTGAATATCGGCGACGAGCAGGCCGCCGTTACTGCCCGCCGCAGCCCCTGGTCCTTGCTGCGCAGCGATGCAGAGAAAGAGCTCGTGCGCGCGATGGTCGAAGCGCGCCTGTTCGTCAGCGAACTGGCAGGCGACGTGCCCAGCTTCGGCGTCGCCCACGAAGCCCTGCTGCGCCGCTGGCCGCGCGTGGCCGACTGGATCGAGCGCTACCGCCACGCCCTCCAGCTGCGCACCCGCCTCAGCGGGCAAGCCACCCGCTGGGTCGCCTCCCGCCGCGCCCGCGACCTGCTCATCCCCCGCGGCAGCCAGGTCAGCCAGGCAGCCGAGCTGCTGACGCTCGAAGACTTCTCCCTCGCGCCGTTGGAAGCCGAATACGTCCGCGCCTCCATCGCCCGCGCCCGCCTTGGCGAGCGCATCCGCAACGCCGTGGTCGGCCTTATCGCCCTCCTCGCCATCCTCGCCACCACCCTCGGCCTCATGGCCCGCAGCGCCCAGCGCGACGCCGAGCACAACCGCAGCGAAGCCGAAGGCCTGATGACCTACATGCTCGGCGACTTCGTGGAAAAGCTGCGGCCAATCGGCAAGCTCGCCCTACTGGACGACATCAGCAAGAAGGCAATGGATTACCTGGGCAAACCCGGAGACTCCGACGCAAGTGAAGCGACGCTGATCCAAAGGGCCCGGGCATTGCGCATCATCGGCGAAGTGAATATGAGCCGGTCCCGCCTGGATGAGGCCCGGGCCTCCTGGACCACGGGGCTGGAAATAATGCGCAAGCTGGGGTCAGGCCAGGATCGCGTGCTACTGCGCGAGCACGGTATTACCGCCTTTTTGCTGGGGCAATACCACTTGTCGCAAAATCGAGCTCGACTCAGCCGAGCCTCTGATGCAAGAGTACCGTGAATTCAGCGACCGCTTTGCCGCAGCGGATCCGACCGATGCCGATGGATGGATGGAGCAATCCTACGCACACAACACGCTAGGCGTCATCGCCATGAAGCGCAGCCGCTACCAGGAAGCCAGCAAAGAATTCGAACTCTCCCTGCAACTCAAGCAGCGTGTGCTGGCGCAGAAGCCCAATAAGTCCGGCCTGCACTCTGACTTGGCCAACGGTTACTCCTGGCTAGCGGAAAGCAAGCTCAAACAAGGCCATCTGGAAGAAGCAATGCGCCTCTACCGTGAAGAAGAACGCTTGCTACAGCCAGATCATGAAAAAGACGCGCACGCGGCGTCGCGCCTGGCACTAGCACTAATGCGCCAAGGCATGCTCTATGCAGCCTTGGGCCAGCGCACCAATTCGCTCGAAAAACTCGAAGCGGCTGAAAGTGTTCAGCAGAAGCTAGTAGACATCGATCCAACCAACCGCCAGTGGCAAGCACGCTTGTATGCGGCGAAAGGCAGGCAATTCGAATTGTTCGAGCAAACTGGCGATCCACGCGAGATGCTGCAGCGCCTGCAGGCTATTATCGAAAAGATGGCTGCACTCAGCGCTCTCGATCCCAAGAACAGCACGCTTGCTTTCCAATCTCTCAAGTTCAGGCAGGCCCAGACGCCGTTGTTGCAAAAGCTCGGCCGCCAGAATGAAGCACTGCAGAATATGGAGAGCGTGATCCAAGCCTTGGAAGCGCAATATGCAAAGGCGAAGACAGATAGCGCCGCCGTCTCCATTCTGGCAGACGCGCTGCTGGCACGCGCTGAAATCGCCCAACGCGCCGGCGTGGAAGGACCAATGATCGACTACTGCAACCGTGCATTGGATGTGCTGCACCCCTTGCTCACCGACACCACAGACTATTCCCTGCTTGCCCTGCAAGTACGGGCCAAAATTTGCATTGGCGACGGAAAGCTGGTTGCCAATCAAATCCGGCAGCTCGATTCAATGGGCTATCGGGAAGCACGTTACAGGCAGTACGTTTCCAACAACCTTCGATGAAAGATAGAAGATGAATAAAAATAAGCAGGAAGATCCGCCTATCAAGCATTGCGAGATCACGGTAACTAAGCTCGATGACGGCAGCTATGAAGCGAGTTACGAGCCCAAGGTAATCACCGTCACCGATAATGACACCATTCTCAGTTTCAAGCTGGTACAAGCGCCGGCCGACGTCATTATCCGTTCCGTGTCCATCAATCCGGAAGATCAGGATCAATTGAGCACGCCATCCATCAGCCGGCACGGCAATCACGTCACCCTTAGCGACGTGAACACCCAGCGCGACACCTTCCACCTGGACTTCACTTACGGAAGCAAGAAGGGCGAAAAGCTGGCGGTTGCCGCTGCGAAGATGGGTGTAATGGGTGGTCTGTATCCAGAAATTAGTAACGATCCGCCCTGATCTATCATGAATGCCCGTCAATTGCTGGCAGCTGCGGCTGCGTTAGTGGTAATGGGCCTGGGCGTCGCTCAGGCTCAGGGCATCAAGCGGACTGTCGTCACCAGGGCGGATGTATCGGTCGAGGGCCGCGAGGCGGTGGTGGCGAAGGTGGAACTGGAACCGGGGGTGATGGCGGGACGCCATTCGCATCCGGGGGACGAGATCAGCTACATTCTCGAGGGTGAAGGGGAGTTGCTGATCGATGGAGAACCGCCGCGCAAGGTGAAGGCTGGGGAGGCGTTTGTGATCCCGGCTGGGAAGGTGCATGATGCGCGGAACTCAGGACCGGGGACGATGAGGTTGATTGGGACCTATATCGTCGAGAAGGGGAAGCCGTTGGCGACGCCGGCGAAGTGACTAAAACCCAGGGCAGAAGCTGGTGGCAGCCACGATGTGGCTGCCACCTGTTTTAGGCCGCGGATTTAATCGAGCTTGGTGGCGTGCTCGCGCGTGGCGTGGAAGGTCAGCTTGGGCCAGCGCTCTTGCGTGAGGCGCAGGTTGACGCCGGAAGTGGCGAGGTAGGCCAGGTTGCCGGCTGCGTCGTAGGCGACGTTGTGGCCGAGGGCCGCTTCGAAGTCCGACAGGGCTTTCTTGTCGTCGCTGGAGACCCAGCGCGCGGTGCTGATGCTGGTGCCTTCGAACACGGCGTCCACGCCGTATTCGTTCATCAGGCGGCTCGCCACCACTTCAAACTGCAGCACGCCGACTGCGCCCAGCACGACGTCACCGCCGCTAACGGGTTTGAAGACCTGGACAGCGCCCTCCTCGCCCAGCTGCTGCAAACCTTTCTGCAGCTGCTTGAGTTTCAGCGGGTTGCGGATACGCACTGAGCGGAAGAAGTCCGGCGCGAAGTACGGGATGCCGGTGAACTGCAGCATTTCGCCTTCGGAGAAGGAATCGCCGATCTGCATATTGCCGTGGTTCGGCAGGCCGATGATGTCGCCTGCGTAAGCCTCTTCCACTTGTTCGCGTGAAGACGCCATGAACGTCACCACGGACGATACCTTCACCTCGCGCCCCAGGCGCAGGTGCTTGATCTTCATGCCGCGCTCGAAACGACCGGAGCAGACGCGCAGGAAGGCGATACGGTCGCGGTGGGCCGGGTCCATATTGGCCTGGATCTTGAACACGAAGCCGGAGAACGGCGTTTCGGTCGGCTGCACGGTGCGCACAGAGGCGTCGCGGCTGCCCGGCGCAGGCGCCCAATCCACCAGGGCGGACAGGATTTCGCGCACGCCGAAGTTGTTGATCGCGGAGCCGAAGAACACCGGCGTCTGCACACCGGCCAGGAAGTCTTCCAGCTTGAAGGGATGGGAGGCGCCATGCACCAGTTCCACTTCCATGCGCAGCTGGTCCATCTCCTGCGGGAACATTTCCTGCAGCTTGGGATTGTCGATGCCCTTCACCACTTCGAAGGTCTGGCTGGCGCTTTCCTCGCCGGCGCGGAACAGCAGCACTTCATCGCGCAGCAGGTGGTACACGCCGCGGAAGTTCTTGCCCATGCCAATCGGCCAGGTCACCGGCGCGCACTGGATCTTCAGCACGGACTCGACTTCGTCCAACAGTTCCAGCGGATCGCGACATTCGCGGTCCAGCTTGTTCATGAAGGTGACGATGGGCGTGTTGCGCATGCGGCAAACGTCCAGCAGCTTGATGGTCTGCGCTTCAACGCCTTTTGCGGCGTCGATCACCATCAGGCCGGAGTCGACGGCGGTCAGCACGCGATAGGTGTCTTCGGAGAAGTCCTGGTGGCCGGGGGTGTCGAGCAGGTTGATGATGTGATCGCGGAAATCGAACTGCATCACCGACGAAGCCACGGAAATGCCGCGCTGCTTTTCGATCTCCATCCAGTCGGACGTGGCGTGGCGCGCGCTCTTGCGCGCCTTCACGGTGCCGGCCATCTGGATCGCGCCCGAGAACAGCAGCAGCTTTTCGGTCAGCGTGGTTTTACCCGCGTCCGGGTGGGAAATGATGCCGAAGGTGCGGCGGCGCTGCACCTCCTTCGCAATCAGCGCGGGCGTCTTGCTGCTGGAGGCAGCGCTTTCATTCTGATCAACTGCGGTTTCGTCGGTCATGTTCGGGGGTGAGGCAAAGCGGGAAAACCCGCTATTTTACCTCAATC
This sequence comes from Pseudoduganella sp. UC29_106, assembly GCF_044055365.1. Taxonomy (NCBI): domain Bacteria; kingdom Pseudomonadati; phylum Pseudomonadota; class Betaproteobacteria; order Burkholderiales; family Oxalobacteraceae; genus Pseudoduganella; species Pseudoduganella sp. UC29_106. The sequence goes on from NZ_CP171977.1 coordinate 3,783,548, forward strand.
CCCCTTCACGCGGCGCCATCCGACGGGGTGGGCCGGCTCGGCATCGCCATCCGGGAAGTTATCCTTCAGCATGTCGCCTTTTGCCGTGGTGGTAATGATCTTCTTCTCGCCGCCCGGCAGACGGATGATGATGTAACCCACCGCTGCCGAGGTGTTGGACAGCGTACCGCCCACCACGTTGTCATTCACGCCATTACCAGTGCAGACATCCAGCGCGTACAAGTTACTGGTGCCGCCCACCGAACAGGCGGACGAGGAGCTCGGGATGTTGGTGACCACGCCCGCCACACCGCTGACGATCTGCGGATCCAGGTTCATACGCTCACCGGCCGTCAGTTTCCAGTCGAAGAACCAACCGTTCTGCGTGCGCAAGTCGACCGGCTTGTTGGTGCTGGTGAAGACCTGGGTATTCGAGCCGGTAGCGGACAGCACCTGCTCAACCATGCCCGTGCCGCGGATATTGACGGCCACGCCGGTATCCTTGACCAAATAGAGGCTCTGGATATCGGTGTTGGTGGTATCCGGCACGTCCAGCAGGCGGCCGGTGCCGAACAACACCACGCGCTGCGCCTGCAGGCTGCCGTTCGGCTGCTTGACCGCGCACAGGGTCACGTCCGGACGGGCCGTGATCGGCTGGGTCGTGCCGGCATCGCCCAGCTTCAGCACGCCCACATTGGTGGACGAGGTATCGGTCAGGTCGAAGCGCCACATCTGGCCGAGGTTGTCACCGCCGTAGATGTAGGTCACCACCGGGTCGGTGTTCGGATCTTCCGTGATGGCCGTGATCTTGGCAAAGCCTGATGGCGTGGCCGCGTCGCCGGAGCCCGTCCCGACTTTCTTCAGGATCTGGCCGGTGGCCACGTCCACGATGAAGAGATAGCCCTGGCCGTTGCCGCTGTTGACGCCGTCCACGCCCGGGACATTGTTGTAGCCGGAGGTGATGAACACCACCCACTTGCCCTGCCATTTGCCGAATTGCGGATTGCCGAAAGTAAGACCGATATCCGGGTCGCTGTTCGAGCAGATGGCCGGATCGGCACACAATTCCCATTTCACGGTCGGAGTGCCGGTCGCGGTGGGTTCGTCCGTCACGTCCAGCGCATAGTAGCCACGGCCGCCGCCGTTCAGGCCAGCAACCAGCATGGTGCGCCAGTTGCCGCCAATCTGCACATCCGCCACTTCGGGCGAACCATCGGTGGTGAAGATATGGTTGGTGCCGTAGGTCGTGCTGGCCAGCTGCCACAGCTTCTTCATCGTAATGCGCGGCACGTAGGCCATCAGCTCTTCGCCAGTGGCGGCATCGAATGCATGCAGCATGCCGTCATTGGCTGCGGTGTACACGATGGGCTTGCGGCCCGCCTTAGCCGTTTTGAAGGTCTGGTAGCTGGCTTCCGTGTAATTCTTGCGCGGTTCGCGCACATAGGCCGGCTTGGACGACGCGATGTCGCCCAACACGATCGGGATCGGGCCGGTGGCGCCGGGCGGTGTGTTCGGCGTCATCGTATAGGCACGGAAGCGGGTGTCGTCCGAATATTGTTGCTGGCCGCGCAGCCAGTTCACCAGGTTGTCACCGCTGTTGACGATGGCGCGATCGGTTAGGCCAAGCATCGTGCACTGGGCCAGCGAGGCGCACTTATTGTCGAACCAGCCCTTCATCATCGCGCTCATATTGGCGTACTTGAACGCGACAACCGTGCCGGAATCGTTGATAGTGTAGATATTGCGCGTATCCGTGCTGGCGCCGACTTTCTTGCCTACGATATTGGAGCTGGTCCAGACGGCCGTGGTGCCCACATCGCCGGTGGTCGGATCGAGCTTGCGCGCCGTCAGTTCGCCATACCATTTCACGGTGGTGAAGGTATCGGAAAAGATGTCGTTGTCCTGCTGCGTGATGTTCGGGGTGGACGTTGCCGCCGCTGCCGCGGCGCCAGGGCTGATCTGCATCTTGGCCAGCGCGGCGCTCAGGCCATCCACGACTTCCTTCGGCTGGTTGGCGCTGAAGTAGCGGCCGTGGCCATTGACGGCCGCGTGCCACAGGTCGTCCACGCGTTCCTGCACGGTGCTGCCGGTGTTGGTGGTGTCCGGGTTCGGCCACACATAAGCACCGCCGCCATTCCACGGGCAGCCCGTGGTCACGCCGGTGATCAGGTTGTAGAAGTCGCCATTCGCCTTGGGCGAAGTGTCGTAGTTCGGGTCATAGGTCATCACGCCGTCCATGCCCAGGCCCAGGGTGAAGGTGTTCACGTGCAGGTGGGTGTTTTCGCCGGCCTGCGCCGGCACCTGGCCAGGCTTGGTCATATCCGGCTCCAGGCCGGGACGCAGCGACACGGTGCCGGTCGAGGAACCGCCGTTGTACCAGTGCAGGGCCACGTCCGAGATCGAGGGCTGGGTCTGGGAGCGCGTATCGACGCAGCCGCGCGCCTTGGTGCAGAAGCGGCTGGTACTCTCCACATTATCGTTGTTGACAACGTTATTGGTCGACGCGCCGTTCCAGTAGCCGTCCGTGGTCAGGATCATGAAGTTCTGCTGGCACGGGTACTGCACCACTTCCTCGCCTGCCGGGTAGTTGTACGGGCCCAGGTTGGCGAACATGCGGCCCACGTTGTCCATCGCGGTACGGGTAGGCGTGGAACCGCTGGTCGTGGTGTTGTACAAGAAGGTGTACCAGTCGGAGCGGTTGGTACCGGTGAAGTCCTTCGGCTTCTGGTCAACAGCGCCGCCAGCGCCCAGCAGGGACAGGCGCGAATAGCCAACGCGATAATTGCCCGTGACGGCCGAGAAAGCGATGCCCACCGAAGTCTTCATCATTTGCAAACGGGTTTTGTAATACGAGTACCAGTTCGCGAAGTTGGTCATTTCCTCGTTGTAGGTGCACACGCCAGCCTGCGCCACGCAGTCGCTGCGGTTCAGGCCTTTCGGATAGGTCTGGCCGGAGACGATATTCACGCGCGAGAAAGCGCTCGGCGCGCTGGCGCCGCTGGACAAAGGAATCGTGGTGATCGGCACCAGGTCCTGAGCCGGGGCGGCAGCGATAAAGTTGATCGTATAGCCGCCCAGGCCGGTGGGCGAACTGGTGAACGAAGGTACCGCGCCGCTCGACAGCGAGCCGTTATCAACGATACAAACAGAGGTCGTGGGCTCCAGCGCGCAGCGCGGCGTGACCGAGTTGCCGCCGGTGTAGGCCTTCACCGTATTGCCGGTGCCGATGGCGCTGACAATTTTGGCGACGAGGTCGTTATTGTCCGTGCTGTTCTTGGTAATCGTGAAGGAATTGCCAACCGTCGAAGAACCGAGCTTCACACCGTCCACGGTACCGTCCTTGCTCGCCTTGCCGCTTGGCACCTGGATGATGGCCGTGGGACGGTTCGTGCTCGAACCGGCTGGAGTAGTGCTGGGGGTGACGGCCGACAGCGTCCAGCCCGCGCGCGGGTTATTGCTGCTGTCATTGATCGCCGTGCAGGCCGACATATTCTTGGTGCTGGTCGGGCAGTTAATCGGGATCACCGCCACGACGTTATCGGCCGTCAGCGTCAGGTTGAAGGGCGAGGCCGAGCAGGCAGTTACGCCGTAGCCGCTGATCGGGGTCTTCACGCATGCCCAGTAGGCATCGGTGCCAAGCGTGGTATTGGCGTTGATGCTGGCGGCCAGCGCGGTCGCCAGGGTCTGCTGCTTGATCGCGGTATCAGTGCCGGTCGGTGCACTGACGGTGCCGTTCGTGATGACTTTTGAAGTATTGGTCAGCGGGTCCGTGATGGATACCGAGGTCACGCTCAGCGCGCTGGCGCCGTAGGACTGGCCGATCGTGAGCGTGCCATAGGCGACGGAAGCGCCGGCCGGCGTGGAATACTTCGGATAGATGTAGGCGCCAACGTGCTTGGCCTGGCAGTTCATCAGCGAAGTGGAATTGCACCAGCGGATCTTGGCCGGCACCGGATAGCCGCTAGGTGCGGCGCCGCCAATGGCCACCGACTGGCAGCGGGTCATCGAGTCATCCGTGCAGTACTCGGAGACATTGATCACATAGTAGTAAGGCTGGGTCGAAATCTGGGTCGCGTTGTAAAACGTGTTGTCCGGATAGCTGTAGCTGGTATTGGTCCGGCAGCTGGACGAGTTGCTTGGATCGCACCACTTCAGGTCCGGGAACTCGGTGGTGAGGTTGATGGCGGTGTCGCTGTTGCCATACAAATTGGTGTTCTGCTTGCCGAAGCCATCGCTGACGACACTGGTCCAGTTGGTGGTGTTGGTGGCGTTCTTCTCCGGATAGGAGCTGCCGTCCCAATACACCGGCGGCTGGTAGCGGATGGCCGGGTTGTAGTACTGGCGGTTGAAGTCGGAGCTCATGAACGGCGGATGGCCGACATTGCAACCGGTAACGCCCAGCGCCAGCGTGGCCCGGGAGCGGCAGATATTGTCGTTGATGTAGTCCGGCGTATACGTCTGCTCCATCGAGCCGGAGTTATCGAACAACAGCATCAGGTTCGGCTTCACCGAGCCGGTGCCAGAGATATTCAGCAGCGGCACCTGGGCGATATTGGTGGGAGCGGCAAAGGTGGCCGCAGGCAGGACGGCCAGTGCCAGCGCGGCGATGGGCGCCGCCAGCTTGCTCAAGATTTTGTTCATATTGGTATCCATCGTGGTCGCGGCGCCTTACGGCCCCATCATTACTACTGCCTGATTCATGACATTGCCACCGCGCGCGCCGGCGATGCGTGCGGTGATTACATAGTGCAATTGCGGCGAGCCCTGGAAGACCTGGGACGAGGTCGACAGCGAAGAGCCGATCGGCGTCTTGGCCGCCACATTCTGCTTGGCTGCCGTGGTGGCGCAATTATTCGGTGCAGTGAACGGACCGGTGAAGGCGCACAGCCGGTGAATCACGTATTCGATGCGGTTGCCGGCGTTGTCGACCAGGGTGCGCGAGCCATTCCAGAAGGCGGGATTGCTGACGCCCTGGGTGGCGCCGACCGCCATCGTGGCCACGTAGCCATTGGGGGCGTCGTCGTTCCACAGCATATTGCGGTTGGGAACGGTGCTGAGATACTGGTAGGCCGTATTGATGCCGAGGTCGGCCGCCTTGCTCAGCGCCGATTCATAGGCCAGGTTGGCCGTGGTCAGCGTGGTCGAAGTGCTGGAGCGCAGCAGGAAGATACTGCTGACCATCATGACGACCAGGATGATCATCATGACCGGCATGGCCACGCCGGCCTGGAAGCGGGAACGGTACTGCATCATGGTCTCCACCCCGAATTGCGGATCGGGACGATGGTTTCAAAAGCGCGGTAGCGATAGCAGGTCCAGCTGATCGGGTCATTGGCCACATCGAGCGCCACGGTGACCGGCACGGCGGCCACGCCGGCGGGCGCGGCGCCGGCAAACACTTGGAGGCCCGCGGTAGTGGCGGTGCACTGGCCGGAAGTGGGATCGGGCTTTTCCGCCACGCTGCTACGGGCAATGACAGCCAGCCGGATGCCGGCGATGCGCTGGTAATCGCTGGCGCCGCCCACCAGGCCGTCGTTGTCGGCATCGACCATGGTGGCGCTCCATTGCGTCACTTGTGGACGCGGATCGGCAATCACGGCGGCCGGCAGGCGCGTGTCAAATCCGTACTGGGCCTTGATGGCCACCACATTGTCGATCACCGACTGCGGATTGCGCGCGGTGCCCGCCAGGTCGGTCGCGCGCAGCATCAGCACGCCGTTGGTCACGGACCAGGTGTGGAAGGCCAGTTTCTGCGGCTGCCCCAGGTTGAACACGCGGGCCTGGCCCGACTGGTAATTGCCGCCCTGCAGGGAGCCGGAATTGAAGCGGAAGCTGGCGTTGTTGACGAAGCCCAGCACATTGGTGGTGGGCGTGGCGTCGAGCTGGGCCAGGCTGCAGTTGCCGCCGGCCGGCTCCGGCGCCACCAGCAGCACGTCACCCTGCAGGAAGTTGAACGGCGTGTTGACGTTGATGGTGATCGAGGAGCCACCCGTGTAGGCCGCGCCCACGCCCACATTGCCCACGCCGCTGATGGCGCTGCCCGAATAGATGCTGATCACGTCCGAGCGCGTGGCATTGCTCTGGATGACGATGGGCGCCAGCGGCGTGATGTTGGCGCCGCCGCGCGTGGCCTGGGTCAGCTGGAAGCCATCGGTATCCGACATCACCGTGTTGCAGCCGTTGACCAGCGCATCATTGATGCCCCACCCTGCCTGCGCCGCATCGGTATTAATCTGGAACATGGCCAGCATGCCGTTCTGCATGCTGTCCGAGCCGCCGACCGCTGCGGACTTTTGCTGTTCGGACGTCACCAGCAAGCGCGTGGCAAAGATCACCGCCAGCATGCCCACCACGACGGCGACCATCAGTTCGATCAGGGAGAAGCCGCGTGCGCGGCGAATGGTGTAGGAAAGGCGCATGGTGCTCACATGATGTAGGAGGTGACCAGGTGCTGGTTCTGCTGGTCGCCCTGCCGGCGCGTCCAGCGGATCGTGACATCGACGCGGGCGCCTACCGCGCCGGGCGTGACCACCACACTGTATTTGGCGCCTGGAATGCGGCCATTGGTCTTGGTGGCCCAGGGTGCCAGCGCGGCCGGCGGCGTGGCGTTCTCGGCGACGGCATAGGCCGCGATATTGGCCTGGTCATTGTTCATGATGCCCAGCAGCTCCTCGGCCGCCAGGGTCGCTTCCGCACGCTGGCCCGCGTCGGAGATGGCGGCATAGGAACGCGCCTGCAGGCCCACCGTGCCCAGCAGGCCAATCGCGAGGATGACAGCGGCGATCAGGGCTTCCAGCAGGGCTACACCCTGCTGCTGCTTGGTCGTACGCAATGGCTTTTTCATGGTGGGCAGGCCCTCGAATCGGTACCGGTCTTGGTGGGGTCGCATTTGGATGCCATGCCGGCCAGCGAGATAGCGAGCGCCACAGTGGGAACGTCGCCCTGGTAGCGGGCATTCGGGTTGAGGCGGATGCGGCGCATGCGGTCGGGGTCGGTGGTGTCCACCCAACCCACCTCGGTGAAATAGACCGTGGTCGTGCCTTCAGGTTCCAGCACCGGAGAGATCACGTCCGTCGTCGGCAGGCGGTCGGCCGAACGGAATACGGACTTGAAGCCGTTGGCGCCTTCCGGATCGCCGGTGGCGATGGCGGCCGTGGTGGACCAGACACCGGTGTCGGCATTGCATTGCACGGTCGCGGTCGGGAAGCAGATATCGACCTGCCAGTCCATCTGGCCATTGGTGGCATTCGGGGTCAGCACGAAACGGCTGCGCGCATTATGGTTCACGGCCTGGCGGCGCGCCATGCTGAGGCCCTCCGCATAGAATTCGGACGCGCCGCGCGCCTTGTTGGCCACCATCCACTGTCCCATCGACGGGATGCCGACCGCGAGCAGCAGGCCGAGAATGGCCACGCCGATCATCAGCTCGGTGACGGTGAAGCCGCGCTGTGCCCTTAGTTGGAACATGCGCCGCCCTTCTTGTCCACCCAGCAGTTGGTGTTGGTGCCCCAGCCGGTGGGGCTGCCGGTGGTCTTGCGGGTGCCGCTCTGGTCGATCGTGTAGACAAAGCCATTCATCTTGCCGATGCCGGTGGCCGTGATGGTGTAGCCGGAGGCGGTGTCGTTGGCGATCGCGTACGTGAAATTGCTGCTGTTGCGCGGGAAGCTGGCGCTCAAACCGAAGCCGGCGTAGGTGCGGTTATTGGCCCAGAACTGCTCGGCCGCCGCCTGCGCGCCGCCCAGGCCGGTGAACGCTTCCGTCAGGCGGCCGCGCGTGACGTAGTCGGTATAGGCCGGGATCGCCACCGCCGACAGAATGGCCACAATGGCCACCGTGATCATCACTTCTATCAGCGTAAAACCTTGTTGTGCGCGTTTCATCCTTTTGCTCCGGGCTGGACTTTGATGAGCGTAGTCTAGCCAGCGAAGCTTGCATTTCCCTGAGGAAACCCTGACAAAAGGCTGACAATGTCACTTTTTTTACCCCCACGGCAGATGCAAGTGTCAGGCACGTCGTGCCTGACACTAGGGTTACGCCTTGGGTTCTAAGAAGGGAAGCGGACGGTGAACAGCGCGCCCTCGCCGCCCGGGGCGGCATCCACATTGACGCTGCCGCCGTGAGCGGAAGCGATATCCCGCACGATCGCCAGCCCCAGGCCGCTGCCTGTGGTCTTTTCATCCAGCCGCACAAAGCGGCTGAACACGGCCTCGCGCTTGGCCGGCGGGATGCCGGGCCCGGAATCTTCCACCGTCAGCAAACCGCCGCCCTTGTGCGGGAAGCAGGACACGGTCACCGTGCCATGCGGCGGCGTATAACGCAGCGCATTGTCGACCAGGTTGTCGATCAGGTCGCGCAGCAGAAAGCGGTCGCCGCGCACCCTGGTGGGCTGCAGCTCGAAACCGAGGTCGATCTCCTTGCGCCCGGCCTGCTCGACGAAATGCTGGATCGATTCGCCCACCAGCTGGTCCAGCGACAGCGGCTCCAGCCGCCGCTTCTCGAAATGCGCAGGCTCGGCGCGCGCCAGCGCCAGCAGCTGGTTGACCTGGCGGATCATGCGTTCGGTGGAGGACAGCATCAGGTCCAGCGAATGCGCGGTGGCGGGCGAGCTGTGATGCTGCTCCAGCCATTCGAGCTGGGTGCGCAATCCCGCCAGCGGCGTGCGCAGCTGATGCGCGACATTGGCGAGAAAGTCCTGCTGCGATTTCGCGCCTTCCTGCACCCGGTCCAGCAGTCCATTGAAAGCGCTCACTACGGGCGCCAGTTCCTGCGGCACGTCGGCCGGCGGAATCGGCGACACATCATCGGCCGCACGGGCCTTGATATCGGCCCGCAGGCGCTGCAGGGGCTGCAGGCCGCGCGTGACGGCAAACCAGGCCAGCCCGGCGGAAGCCAGCGTCAGCAGCGCCGCCAGCGGCAGCATGGCGCGCACGATGGCGGCGCGGGTCTGGGTGCGCTTGCGCAGGGTCTTGGCGACCATGATGGTGGCGCGCTGCCCACCTACCGACTCGGCGACCGATACCATGCGCACCGGCTCGCCATTAATTTCGCTGTCGAAGCCTTGCGGCGTGGAGCGGGCCGCTTGCGGCGGCAGCTGCGCGTCGCCCGCCACCAGCCTGCCGCCCGCATCGCGCACGGCAAAATAGACGGCATCGGTATCGTCATTGCGCAGCACCTGTTCGGCCTGGCGCGGCAAGTCTACTTCCAGCCGCTCGCCGCGCAGCTGCAGGCGCGCGCCTAGGGCGCTGGCCGCGTCCGCCAGACTCTGGTCAAACGCCATCTGGGCCGGCAGCCAGGCCAGGCCATAGACCAGCGCGCCACCTGCCAGATTCAGCAGCAGGATGGGGCCGATCAGCCACTTGAGCAGCCGCAGCCGGATGCTAGGCATGGCTGGCAGGTTCCAGCATGTAGCCGAAGCCGCGGATCGTCTTGATGGTGATGCCCGCATCGGCGGTTTTCTGGCGCACGCGGGAGATATAGACTTCGACGGCATTCGGCGTCACATCTTCGCCCCAGGGCAGGATGGCGTCGATGATCTGCTGTTTGCTGACCACGCGCGAGACGTGCTGCAGCAGGTATTCGAGCACGGCCCACTCGCGCACGGAAAGGTCGATCACCTTGTCGCGCACGCGGGCGCGCTTGGCGCCGGTATCCAGCACCAGGTCGCCGATCGCCAGCACGGAAGGCTTGGGCGCATTGCGCCGCGCCAGTGCGCGCACGCGCGCCACCAGTTCGGGCGTGGCAAAAGGTTTGACAAGGTAATCGTCCGCCCCCGTTTCGAGGCCGCGCACGCGGTCTTCAACGGCATCGCGCGCCGTCAGCAGGAGCACGGGCAACTGGCTGCCGCGCGCCCGCAGGCGGCGCACCACTTCGAAACCATCAATGCCCGGCAGGCCGATATCGAGTACGGCTACGTCGGCCGCATCGGGGCGCTGCAACGCCAGGTCCGCTTCGCTGCCGTTGCGCAGCACGTCGACGGCCATGCCGTGGCCCTGCAGCACCCGCGCCAGGCCGTCGGCCAGCACGGCATCGTCTTCCACCAGTATTACGTGCATTGGGGCATGCCTTGAGTTCAGATGAGCGCCATTATGGGGCAATCAGGGGCGCCGTCCCAATAGTGCGCCGCCAAAAATCGCTTTGCGGTATTGAATTAGAGAGTTGCTGTAGGACTATGCTCACAAATCCTTATGTTACCAGCCTACATTTGGGCGGAAGCCCGTCTTATGTTCGCGGACGACATAGGAAATTAAAGTAATACCAACGCGATCGGCTTTGTGTGGAACGAATTCACACCCCGCGATGTCCAAAACCGGGTGCCGAAGCATCAGATTACTTTAAGTACTGTGAGGAAAACATGAACAACACTCAACTTGGCGCTTCCGTAAAGAGCTCGCTGACCCATGCGATGCCCGTTGGTTCCCAGGAATTTAAAGTTGCGTCCCGTCCCGTTGTCAGCTACAGCGGCACCCAGCAGAATGAGTTGCTGGCGGCCCTGCCTCGCGATGTCCTGGAGTCGCTGTTTGAACACCTTGAACTGGTTCAGCTGCCGTTCGGCAAGGAACTCTTTGAATTCGGCAGCAAGCTCGAATACGTGTACTTCCCCACGACGGCCATTATCTCGCTGCTGTATGTGATGGAAGACGGCGCCACCACCGAGATTGCGGTGGTCGGCCACGAAGGCGTGGTGGGCGTGTCCCTGTTTGCCGGCGAGCGTGCGATGAGCTCCGCTGTCGTGCAAAGCGCCGGCTATGGCTACCGGCTGAAGGCCCAGGCCCTGCGCGATGCGTTCAACCAGGGCGGCGCCCTGCCCCAGCTGCTGATGCGCTACAACACCGCGCTGTTTGCCCAGATGGCGCAGAACGCTGTCGGCGGCCGCCACAGCTCGATAGAGCAGAAACTCTGCCGCTGGCTGCTGGACCGCCTGGACCGCTCGCCGTCGAACGAATTGAAAGTGACTCAGGAAATGATTTCGATCATGCTGGGTGTACGCCGCGAATCGATCACCGCCGCCGCCGGCAAGCTGCAGGAAGACGGCATGATCACCTACCGCCGCGGCAATATCACCGTGCTTGATCGTGAAGGTCTGGAACGCTACGCGGGTGAGTGCTATAAGGTGGCGAAAACGGAATACGATCGCCTGCTCGCTGATGTAGCGTGCTGCTAGTCTTCTCCCCGACCGGGACGCCCTTCAAGGGTATGAATACCTCGATGCAGGTGCCCCGGTCCTCCCTCCCGCGGCGGATGTTCAGCGAACCGCCCAACAGCAAGGCCCTCTCCCGCATTCCCAGCAATCCATGCGACATCGGCTTGGCCAGCGTATGGGGCGCGATGCCGATGCCATCGTCGATAATGCGCAACACCAGCTGATCGTTATTGCGGCGCAGCGACACCGAGACGCTGCCGGCGCGTGCGTACTTGCGGATATTGGTCAGCGATTCCTGCACGATACGGAACAGCGCGATGGACAAGGTCGCCTCGCCCGCCTTGGCAATCCCATCCACCTCGGGCCCGATCTGGGTCTCGACCGGGATGTTGGACAGGCGGCCGAACTCTTCACAATAACTGTCGATCGCCGCGCACAGGCCCAGGTTATCCAAGAGGCTGGGACGCAGGTTTTCGATGATGCGGCGCTTCAGTTCCACCGTATCGACCAGGGTGCTGCGCGCGCGGCGCAGCTGATCCGCCAACTCCGGCTGGGTCTTCTGCAACTGCTGGACGACGGCCGCGATATCCATGCTGATCGAGGTCAGGTTGGCGCCCATCTCGTCATGCAATTCGCGCGACAGCCGCTTCTTCTCTTCTTCGCTGATCGAAATCAGGTGGCGCGACAGCACGGATAGCTGCTCGGTACGCTTGGCAACCTGCGATTCCAGGCTCTCGTTCGAAAGCTGCAACTGATGCTCGACTGCCGCGCGGTGCACGAAACTGCGCCGCACCAGCTGGTAGAACATGATCAGCACCACGATGGCGACGGCATTGATGCCGGCGCCCATGATGACGGCCTTCTGGTATTCCTGGTAGAAGCTGGCGCTGCGGGCAGCCGATGCTTCGCTCTGCTCGCGCGACATGATTACCGCTTGCAGGCGGATTTCATCCATGCCGCTGCGCTCGTCGCTGACACGGGCAATATTGACGACTTCATCAAGCCCCGCCTGGCGGTAGACGTCGATGGTCTGGTTGATGGTGGCCAGGCGCTTGCGCACCAGCGATTGCAGGTGCGTCAGGTTCTTCAGCTGGGCCGGATCGTCGGCCAGCAGTTTTTCCAGCTCGCGAAATTCGGCTTCGGTCTCGGACACCACGGTGCGCGTAGGTCCGAGGTATATTTCATTGCCTGAAATGAAATAGCCGCGCGCGCTGCTGTCGGCATCGAGCACCAGCACGTTCAGGTATTGCAAGCGCTCCGTCACCTTCGCGCTGCTTGCAAGCTGTTCGTTGGCGCCCTTCAGCGACTGCAGGTTCTTGAACAGGCTGAAGCCGTTAACAATCAGGATCAATGCGCAGGTCACGCAGAGAAGTGTCTTGTAAAACGGAAGCCTGTGTTGGGCTGGTTCAACAGTGAAGTACATCCTGCCCATTATAGACCCATGGCAATGTACTGCTGTCAGGTAATTCTGCAGTGCAGCAGCAGAAAGATGTAACGAGTCGTTTCAGTCCAACAGGTTGTTTTTCATCGCATAGTAAGTCAGGTCACTGTTCGACTGCAGGCCCATCTTTTCCATGATGCGCGTCCGATAAGTACTGACAGTCTTGATACTCAGCGAGAGCGCCTGGCCGATGTCCGACACGGTGGCGCCACGCGCCAGGCGCAGGAAAACCTGGAACTCGCGGTCCGACAATTCGGTGTGCAGGGCCGTGTTCGGATCACGGTCGAAGCTTTGCGCCAGCAGTTCGCCCACTTGCGAACTGACGTAACGACGGCCCTGGAAAACAGTGCGCACGGCGGTGATCAGCTCGTCCGCATCGCATTCCTTGTTCAGATAGCCGTTGGCGCCCATCTTGAACAGGTTCAGTGCGTATTGCTGGGCTGGGTAGCCCGACAGAATCAGGACCGGCAGGTCCGGTTGTCCCTGGCGGATCGTGCGCAGGGTGTCGATGCCGCTCTGGTCGGGCATCGCGATGTCCAGCAGGAGGACATCACATATCTCTTTGCGGGCAATATCAAGCGCTTCGCGGCCGGTACTACCCTCTGCCACCACACTGAATTCGTCCGACGACGAAAATATCTGCTTGAACCCTGCTCGTACAATCTGGTGGTCGTCACAGATGGCTACGCGTATCATTGTTTTCCCTCGTGTGTTTCCTAGTTTGGGAACGAAGCCAGCGTCTGCATTATCACTAGCAAAAACCTTAACATTAATATTGTAGCACCAAACTTTTAACAGTTTAGGCGAAAAAAAAGAGGCAGCAAAGCGCCTCCCCCGCCTTATTTCAGGAGCTCAAGAATGGCCTGCAGTTCACTGCGGATCATCTCGCGGTCCAGCGGCGGCGCTGTCTGCTCCCGGACCACGCCATTGAGCGCCTGATTTTCATCATACTCTCCCTGGACAGAATCGGTTGCACGGCTATCGAGCTTGTTGCGGGCGCCGCTGATAGTGAAGCCCTGCTCGTACAGCAGCTCACGGATGCGGCGGATCAGGAGCACTTCATGGTGCTGGTAATAGCGGCGGTTGCCGCGGCGCTTGACGGGCTTGAGCTGGGTGAATTCCTGCTCCCAGTAGCGCAGCACGTGCGGCTTCACACCACACAGCTCGCTTACTTCTCCAATGGTGAAGTAGCGCTTCGCCGGAATCGGCGGCAGCACTACCAGTTCAGCCTTGCCTGCGCGGTCGTTCATTCACGCACCTGCGGATCAGGCTGCGCGTGGCAGGCCGGTGCTATCTTCGACCATGCCTTTCAGCTTCTGGCTGGCGTGGAAGGTCACCACGCGGCGCGCCGTGATCGGGATTTCCTCGCCAGTCTTCGGATTGCGGCCCGGACGTTGCGGCTTGTCGCGCAGCTGGAAATTGCCGAAACCAGACAGCTTCACCGCCTCGCCTCGTTCGAGCGCATTGCGGATCTCGTCAAAAAAGGTCTCAACCATATCCTTGGCCTCGCGCTTGTTCAGGCCGACCTGTTCGAACAATAGTTCAGCCAGCTCCGCCTTGGTCAGCGTAGGCAAATCTTTTTCAGCTTCCTGGCGTACCTTCGCGCTATTGATGGCGCTATGCAGTTCGGCATCCAATGCGGAATCGAGTACGGCGGAATCGATGTCGTTGTTGTTAATTTTGCTGCCCTGCCTTCTAAAGTACACGAGTCCGGGTGAACCGGACTCTAAAAGATGTATCCAAGTGTTAAATGTTGCCGGAACACACACCGTTCCAGCCGACGATCCGTCGCGCCGCGTAGGGCGGATCATTGATCCGCCGTGCATGCTCAGCTGCGAACCCGTGCCCCTGCTTTTTCAGTCGCCGCAGCAGCAAAACTTGCCATCAGACTATCAACGACATCGTCCTGCAGGGTGTTTTGAGTATCTTGCAAGCTAAAGCGGAAAGCAAGCGATTTTTCGTCGTTTTCCAGACCTTTGCCGCGATATTCGTCAAACAAAACAATGGCTTGCACGATGCGGCCTGCGGCGTGGGAGGCTGCCGCGCCTTTGAAAGCGTCGAGCAGATCCTGTGCCGCCACCTCATGTTTGACCACCAGGGCCAGGTCGCGCGTGGCGCCTGGGAACTTGGAGATCTCTTCATATTTTGGCACAGCGCGTTGCTGTAACGCAACAGCGTCAACTTCGAACAGCACGGGCGCCTTCGGCAGATCGTATTTCTGCAGCCAGCGTGGATGCAGTTCACCGAGGAAACCAACGACCTTGCCATTCAGCTCGACCGATGCGGCACGGCCCGGATGCAGGGCCGGGTGCGACAGCTTGGCGAAGCGCAGTTGGGCCGGCGCGAACAGCGCTTCCAGGTCGGCTTTCACGTCGAAGAAGTCCACCTCGCGGGTATCCATGCCCCACTGCTCGTCAGCCACCGGGCCGTAAGCCATGGCGGCCACACGCTGCGGCTGGTCGTAGCCGGCCACGGTCAGCGGGCCGTCGGCCACGGACGTATCGCGCTTGTACACCGCGCCGACTTCAAACACGCGCACGCGCGGCTGCTTGCGATTGACGTTGTAGCGCACGTTCGCGACCAGGCTGCCGATCAGCGAGGAACGCATCACGGACATCTGACTGGCGATCGGATTCTGCAGCTTGATCGGGCTGTCGTTGTCGTTGAAGTCCAGTTCCCACTGGGCTTCCACAAAGCTCATGTTCACCACTTCCTGGAAGCCCAGGTCGGCCAGCTGGTGGCGCACGGCGAAGATGGAGCGGGTGTCTTCGTCTTCGATGCGCATCTCGTTGGCGGCAACCGGCGGCCGGGTCGGGATGTTCTCGAAGCCGTAGACACGGGCCACTTCCTCGATCAGGTCTTCCTCGATTTCGATGTCGAAGCGGTAGGACGGCGCGGTCACGCTGAATACACCGTTTTCCAGCGTGAACGGCAGCGCCAGGCGCTTGAAGATGTCCGCGATGACTTCATCGGTCAGCGCCACACCGATCACTTTCGAGGCGCGGGCGGTGCGCATGATCACCGGAGCGCGCTGCGGCAGATTGACAATCTGGTCATCGATCGGGCCGACCTTGGTGCTCTGCGTGCCGCAGATTTCCAGCAGCAGAGAAGTAATGCGCTCCAGGTGCTCCGGAATGGACGCGTAATCCACGCCGCGCTCGAAGCGGTGCGCGGGCATCGGTCGAGAAGTTGTAGCGGCGCGCGCGGCCCTGGATGGCGTTCGGCCACCAGAATGCGGCTTCCAGATAGATGTTGGTCGTGTCGTCCGACACGGCGGTAGCGTCGCCGCCCATGACGCCGGCCAGCGATTCCAGTTCCTTGTCGTCGGCAATCACGCCAACCCACTCATCGACTTCGACGGTGTTGCCGTTCAGGAGCTTGAGCTGCTCGCCCTTGCGGCCCCAGCGCACATCGAGGCCGCCGTGGATCTTGTCCAGGTCGAAGACGTGGGAAGGACGGCCCAGTTCCAGCATCACGTAGTTGGAGATGTCCACCAGGGCGGACACCGGGCGCTGGCCCGAGCGCTCCAGGCGCTGCTTCATCCACTCCGGCGTCTGCGCCTTCGCGTTCAGGCCGCGGATCACACGGCCCGCGAAGCGGCCGCACAGGTCCGGCGCGCTCACTTTGGCGCGCAGCTTTTCGTCCGTGTTGACGGGCACCGTGCGGTACTGCGGCACGCTCAGCGTCGATCCGGTGAGCGCGGACACTTCACGCGCCACGCCCAGCACGGACAGGCAATCCGCCTTGTTCGGCGTCAGCTTGATGGTGAATTTCAGGTCGTTCAGGGCCCAGTAGTCGCGGAAGTTCTTGCCGACCGGTGCGTCGTCCGGCAGCTCGATCAGGCCGGCGTGGTCTTCGGACAGATGCAGTTCGCGCGCGGAGCACAGCATGCCCTGCGACTCCACGCCGCGCAGCTGGCCCACCCTGATTTCAAACGGCTTGCCATCCGCGCCCGGAGGCAGCACGGCGCCCGCCATCGCGCACACGACCTTCAGGCCGGGGCGCACGTTCGGCGCGCCGCACACGATGTTCAGCAACGTGCCGGTGCCCACGTCCACCTGGCAGACGTTCAGGCGGTCGGCGTTCGGATGCTTGGCCATTTCGCGCACGTGGCCCACGACCACATTCGTGAACGGCGGAGCGACAGGATCAACCTCTTCCACTTCGAGGCCGGACATGGTCAGCAGATGCGCCAGCTCGTCCGAAGTCATCTTCGGATCGACCATGGTGCGGAGCCAGTTTTCGGAGAATTGCATAGTATTGGTGCCTTCTTCGTTATCTTGTTTAAAACCCTGGGCGGAAATCTGGTGTCCGGCACGGCGTGCCCGACACCTGCTTCGCGCCGTTGGTTTAGTTGAACTGTTTCAGGAAGCGCAAATCGCCTTCATAGAACAGGCGCAGATCGTTAACGCCATAGCGCAGCATGGTCAGGCGCTCAAGGCCGGAGCCGAACGCGAAGCCGATGTACTTCTCCGGATCGAGTCCGAAGTTGCGCACAACGTTAGGATGCACCTGTCCCGAGCCGGAGACTTCCAGCCAGCGCCCCTTGAGCGGGCCGCTGCCGAAAGCGATATCAATCTCCGCCGACGGTTCGGTAAACGGGAAATACGAAGGACGGAAGCGCACCTGCAGGTCGTCCGTCTCAAAGAAAGCCTTCACAAAATTCAGGTACACGCCCTTCAGGTCGGCGAAGGAAATGTTCTCGGCGATCCACAGGCCCTCGACCTGGTGGAACATCGGCGAGTGCGTGGCATCGCTGTCGACGCGATAGGTGCGGCCCGGCGCGATCACCTTGATCGGCGGCGTATGGCTGCGCGCATAGCGCACCTGCATCGGCGAGGTATGGGTACGCAGCAGCAGCGGCTTGCCTTCGCTGTCGTTGCCTTCGATGTAGAAGGTATCCTGCATCGAACGGGCCGGATGGTTTTCCGGCGAATTCAGTGCGGTAAAATTGGTCCAGTCGTTCTCGATCTCGGGACCGCCGGCAACGTCGAAACCGATGGATCGGAAGATCGCTTCCACGCGTTCCCAGGTGCGCATCACGGGGTGGATGCCGCCCGGAGCACGGCCGCGGCCGGGCATCGTCACGTCGATGGCTTCGGCATTCAGGCGTTGCTGGAGCTGGGCTTCGGCCATGGCGTCACGGCGCGCGTTCAGCGCGTTCTCGATCTGCACCTTGGCTGCATTGATCAGGGCGCCCTGGGTCTTCTTCTCTTCCGGAGTCAGCTTGCCCAGGCCCTTCATCATTTCGGTGATCTGGCCGGTCTTGCCAAGATACTTGGCTTTGGCGTTTTCAAGTGCGGCAGCGTCTGCGGCGGCGATAAAGTCAGCCTGCGCGGAGACGACAAGTTCTTCGAGGGAGTTCATCCGACTGTTTTCCTGTTTTGGAAATTAAAAACGGGACCTGGCTCGCACCATGTCCCGCTTCTTATGAGCGCCGCCCGAAGGCAGCGCGCATCACTGGCAATTAAGCAGCGATCTTGGCTTTGACGACGTTGACAATCGCTGCAAATGCAGGCTTGTCCATCACAGCCATATCAGCCAGGACCTTGCGGTCCAGTTCAATCGCGGCCTTCTTCAGACCATTCATGAACACGCTGTAGGTCAGACCGTGCTCGCGGGAAGCCGCGTTGATACGGGTGATCCACAGGGCGCGGAAGACGCGCTTCTTGTTACGACGGTCGCGGTATGCGTACTGGCCAGCGCGCATAACTGCTTGCTTGGCAATACGGTAAACCTTGCTGCGACGACCGCGGTAACCCTTGGCCAGGTTCAGTACTTTCTTATGACGGGCACGCGCAGTAACCCCACGTTTTACTCGAGGCATAGTAGCTCCTTAAATGAGTGTGAGATTAAGCGGACGGCATCATGCGGTAGACGCTCGTTACGTCCGACGCATTGATGTTACGGGTGCCACGCAGTTGACGCTTGTTTTTGGTGGTCTTCTTGGTCAGGATGTGACGCTTGAACGCCATACCGGACTTAACGGTGCCACCTGGGCGAACGCGGAAACGCTTCTTCGCGCTGCTCTTGGTTTTCATTTTTGGCATGTGAATGCTCCAAACATGACCGGATTGCAGGTGGCAGCCCTACGCTGCGCTTTCGGTGCCTGCTCTCACGGGAACCTCGGATTGTAGCACAAAGCCTTCGGGAAATGTAGGGCACATCACCACCCCGCCAAAGTTCGGGGTCAGCTCTGTCATTCGGACATCCAAGCCGGATGTTTGAGCCAGATCAATACGCAAATTCCCTGGATTTTTCGTATTGATCTCGATCAAAGACAGGCGTCGCATGTCCGAATGACAGAGCTGACCCCGAATTGCGGGACGTTAGTCCTGCTCAATGGCGGACTTGATAGATGACGCCGCCTGCGGTGTCGGAAATTCGGTTCGTAGTGAGGAAAATATACCCATCGCTTTCCGCGCGGGTTTTATAGGACTCATTTTCAACGGCTTCGGTTATCCATTTTTCGACAGTAGCCGGTTGGCCAAACATCATCCGCGTTTCACGCCAACGCAAGCCGACCAGGCCATCAGCCGGTTTATTCACGATTTCAACGGAGAGAATGCCGCTGATGATTTTGGCGGCATTTTCGATATCGCTTATTGCGGCCCATACAGCCGGCCTGGAGCCGTTAATATTTAGCTGTGCGTCAACGATCATGATTTTCCCAACATGAGCTTGCCCCCCCCCGGAAGCTTAACACTGATCGCGCAAGGATTTGGCGCGATAATGCCAGAATGTGGCGGACCTGGAGGAAGAATGAATCGCAGACTGATGGTTATGTCGCGGGATCAGCGATGGCGTGCGCAACCCTCGCAGCCCGTGCGCAGGAAATGCCTCAGGAAGAGTATGCGCGTCGATGCGAAGTTTTCACCCGGCCGAGGGGGGGCGATGTCGAGACTTATCAGTTTATGCCGGAACCAGACGTTACTCTGGTTATTGCGCTAGACGACGATAATAAGAAGATGGTGGCTGCGGCGCATCTTGGGGAGGCATATTTGGTGAGGAACCATATTACGGCCGAAAACATTAAAAAGGAGTTGGGAATTGACCTGTGGGCCAAATTGCCGGAACTTGTGTGCGGAAGATTTTTTTTGAGGGGAATGCCGATTAAAACCCAAGGCAGAAGCTGGTGGCAGCCACGATGTGGCAGCCACCTGTCCGGAGCAGGAGGAAATAAAAAGGGCCGGCGATTTGCCGGCCCTTTTGGGGAAGGAGGAGGAAGAATTACTTCTTCTTTTTCGGCGCCAGGACCATGATCATCTGGCGGCCTTCCATTTTCGGGAACTGCTCGACCTGGCCATGCGGCTCCAGGTCGGCTTTCAGACGCTCGAGCATGCGCATACCGATGTCCTGGTGGGCCATTTCACGGCCGCGGAAACGCAGGGTGATTTTGGTCTTGTCACCCTCTTCCAGGAACTTGATCAGGTTGCGCAGCTTGATGTTGTAGTCGCCATCGTCGGTACCCGGACGGAATTTGACTTCCTTCACGGAGATTACCTTCTGCTTCAACTTGGCTTCGTGCGCCTTTTTCTGTTCCGAATACTTGAACTTGCCGTAGTCCATCAGGCGGCACACCGGCGGAGTCGCGTTGGGAGCGATTTCCACGAGGTCCACGTTCGCCTCTTCCGCCAGGCGGAAAGCTTCGGCCAGGCTCACGATGCCCAGCGGTTCATTTTCCACACCCGACAGACGCATTTCGGGATAGGTGATCTCGCCATTGATGCGATGTGACTTTTCAGTAGCTATTGCAGTTTCCTTTAATGTTTGTTTGCTGGCCGGTTGCGGAGTAGTCCCGCATCAGGCTTTGGTAGCGACGTCTTGCTGGAGTCGCTCCACCAGGGCATCGATGGACATGACGCCCAGATCGACATTGCCCCGGGCACGCACGGCCACGGTGTTGGCATCCCGCTCTTTATCGCCGACAACCAGAATGTACGGCAGTTTTTGGACGGAATGTTCGCGTATTTTATACGTGATCTTCTCGTTGCGCAAATCAGCATCAACGCGGAAGCCCAGCTTGCGCAGCTTGGCAGCGAGGTCCCTGCAGTATTCCGCCTGTGCATCGCTGATGTTGAGAATCGATACTTGCACAGGTGCAAGCCACATCGGCATCGCGCCGGCGTGGTTCTCGATCAGGATGCCGATGAAGCGCTCCAGCGAACCGACGATTGCACGGTGCAGCATCACCGGCGTCTTGCGGGTGTTGTCGACCGCCACATACTCGGCGCCCAGGCGGCCCGGCATGGAGAAGTCCACCTGCATGGTGCCAACCTGCCACGGACGGCCCAGCGAATCCTTCAGGTGATACTCGATCTTCGGGCCGTAGAAAGCGCCCTCGCCCGGCAGCTCAGTCCAGGTCACGCCGCACGCGCGCAGTGCAGAGCGCAACGCTTCTTCAGCGGCATCCCACACCTCGTCGGAACCGATGCGGTTATCCGGACGCAGCGCAATCTTCACGTCGATGTGTTCGAACTTGAAGTCCTTGTAGACATCCATCGCCTGGGCGTGGAAGTCCGTCACTTCGGACTCGATCTGCTCTTCGGTGCAGAAGATGTGGCCATCATCCTGGGTAAAGCCGCGCACGCGCATCACGCCGTGCAGCGCGCCGGACGATTCATTGCGGTGGCACTGACCAAACTCGCCGTAGCGCAGCGGCAGGTCGCGATAGGAATGCAGGCCGGAGTTGTAAATCTGCACATGGCCCGGGCAGTTCATCGGCTTCAGCGCGTAGGAACGGTTCTCGGACTCGGTCGTGAACATATTCTCGCGATAGTTCTCCCAGTGGCCGGTCTTTTCCCACAGGGTGCGGTCCAGGATCTGCGGCGCCTTCACTTCCTGGTAGCCGTTTTCCTGGTACTTGCGGCGCATGTACTGCTCCACCTGCTGCCAGATGGTCCAGCCCTTCGGATGCCAGAAGATCAGGCCCGGTGCTTCATCCTGGAAGTGGAACAGGTCCAGCTGCTTGCCCAGCTTGCGGTGATCGCGCTTCTCGGCTTCTTCAAGCATGTGCAGGTACTGCTCCTGGTCTTCCTTCTTCGCCCAGGCGGTGCCGTACACACGCTGCAGCATTTCATTCTTGGAGTCGCCACGCCAGTAGGCGCCAGCCAGCTTCATCAGCTTGAAGACTTTCAGCTTGCCGGTGGACGGCACGTGCGGGCCGCGGCACAGGTCGGTGAAGCCGCCTTCGCTGTACAGGGAAACGTCTTCATTGGCCGGAATCGAGGCGATGATCTCGGCCTTGTAGTGTTCATTGATGGACTTGAAATAGGCCACGGCCTCGTCGCGCGGCAGCACCTTGCGGGTCACCTGCTCGTCCTTCTTCGCCAGCTCGCCCATCTTCTTCTCGATCGCCACCAGGTCTTCCGGGGTGAACGGACGCTTGTAGCTGAAGTCGTAGTAGAAGCCGTTCTCGATGACCGGACCGATGGTCACTTGCGCGTCAGGGAACAGTTCCTTGACGGCGTAGGCCAGCAGGTGGGCGGTGGAGTGACGGATGACTTCCAGGCCTTCCGGATCGCGCTCGGTCACGATGGCGACATCGGAATCCTTGTCGATCAGGAAGGAAGTGTCGACCACCTTGCCATCGACCTTGCCTGCCAGCGCGGCTTTGCCCAGGCTGGTGCTGATATTGGACGCCACCTGTGCCACGGTGACGGGCGCTTCGAATTGACGGATGGAGCCGTCGGGCAGTCGGACTGAAACCATCATGATCTCCAGTTTGAAAATTAATTCGGGAAAAATCGGGACGAAAAAAAACGCGGACTAGCCGCGTTTTTTCTTCAATTTGAACAAGCAAAAGAAAGCCGATCGACTAGCGTCACTCACCAACCGTCATGGTAGTTCGCGGTGTCATAACCGGTGTGCCTTTCTCGCTCTTACAAAGTGTCTGGTGGGCGGTGCAGAATTCGAATCTGCGACCCCCTGGATGTCGACCAGGTATTCTAACCAGCTGAACTAACCGCCCGTTGTCTTTTGCAATCGTACTACATGTTCTGGTGGGCGGTGAGGAATTCGAATCCCCGACCCCTTGGATGTCGACCAAGTATTCTAACCAGCTGAACTAACCGCCCGAGGACTCGCATTATAGAGAGGCCGCCCTCCTGTGACAAGTATTTTCCTATGAAAACATTGTGAAATATTCCCATGTTATAGTCGCCGGGCTATGCAGACCAAGAATCCCTCCCCCTCCGCCCACTTGCACGCCCACCTGGATGGCGATGCTGAACACGCCCATTTTGCCGAACACCGCAGCCAGACCGCGCTGGCCATCGCCCTCGCGCTGACACTGGGATTTGCCTTTGTCGAAGTCGCCGCCGGCTTCATCGCCAATTCGCTCGCCCTGATCTCGGACGCCGGCCATATGGTGACCGACGCCGCCTCGCTCGGCCTGGCCCTGCTGGCGCAACTGATCGCCAAACGCCGCCCGTCCGCCCGCTATTCCTTTGGCTATGGCCGCGCCGAGGCGCTGGCCGCTTTCGTCAACGGCCTGGCAATGCTGGCGGTCGTGGCCTGGATTTTTGTCGAAGCCGTACAACGCTTTGCCGATCCGAAGCCGGTACAGGGCAATACCGTCCTGCTGGTGGCGGGCATCGGCCTCGCCATCAACCTGGTTGTGGCATGGACGCTGTCGCGCGACCAGGGCAGCATGAATACCCGCGCCGCCCTGGTGCACGTGATGGGCGACCTGCTCGGCTCCGTGGCTGCGCTGGCGGCCGGCGGAGTGATCATGTGGACCGGATGGATGCAGATCGACCCGCTGCTTTCGGTGCTGGTGTCGCTGCTGATCCTGAAGTCCACCGTGAGCGTGCTGCGCGAGTCCTATCATCACCTGATGGAAGCGGTGCCGGACGGCGCGGACTATCTGCAGATCGGCGCGGACCTGGCCGCGATGGATGGCGTGGTTTCCGTGCACGACCTGCACGTATGGGACATGTCCCCCGGCCACCCTGCCCTGATCGGCCATCTCGAAATCCGCGACCTGCAGGAATGGCCTCGCATCCTGCACAACGTGAAAGCCATGCTGCTGGCGCGGCACGGCATCGACCACATCACCTTGCAGGCCGAAGTAGCCCATTCCTGATATGCGCCGGCTCCACCCTTTGCCGCTGCTCGCTCTCGCCTGCACCCAGGCGCACGCCGGCCGTCCCATGACGACGGATGACGCCAGCATCCTCGACCCGAACAGCTGTCAGCTCGAAACCTGGACACTGCGCAGCCGCGCCAGCAATGAATTCTGGGCGATGCCTGCCTGCCGCGTCGGCGAGTTCGAACTGGCGGCAGGTGCAGGCCGCGCGGGGACGTCCGACGCCAGGAAGACCTATGGCGTCTTGCAGGCCAAGACGGTATTCAAACCGCTGGACGTCAACGACTGGGGCATCGGCCTGGCCTTCGGCACCCAGTTCGACACACGCAAGGGCCTGAGCGGCGACCGCTATGCCTATGTCCCCATCAGCTGGTCGCTGAACGACGACCGCCTGCAGCTCCACACCAACCTGGGCTGGCTGCGCGAGAAAGCCACGCAGCGCGATTTCGCAACGTGGGCGCTGGGCGCCGAAGCCCAGGTGGCGGAGAACGGCTGGCTAAGCCTGGAGTCTTTCGGCCGCAATGACGGCCGTCCGTCCTACCAGGTGGGCGCGCGCATGTGGCTGGTGCAGGACCGCATCCAGCTGGACGGCTCGCTGAGCGACCGCGTGCACCACAGCCACCCCGAGCGCGCCCTCACCCTCGGCCTGAAGTTCGTCACGCCTTAAAACGTATGGCGCACGCCCAGGTTCACCGCGCGGTTGCCGCTTCCCCCTTCAATTGAACTGCCCACCGTGTAGCCGGCACCATTGTGGTTGCGGATGTAACCGTACACGCCATACAGGTCGGTGCGCCGCGACAGGAAGTAGCGATAGCCGGCGGCCAGCTGCTCGGCATCCTGGTTGAAACGGGTCCTGTCGTTCTTGCGGATATAGGACGCGAGCCAGGCGCCGGCGCCCTGCGGCACGGTGAGACCGAGCAGCAGCACATTGCTGTCCGTGCTGGGCGTCGGCGCGACTGCATAGCCGAAGGGATTGCCGCTATTACGCCGCGGCGCGCTGTTCGGCCCCTTGTCCACGCCGTAGGCGAAGTGCGCCTTCGCCATGCCGAAGTCATAGACCGCTACCAGCACCGTATTGCGCGCGCTGGCCGTGCCGGTGTCGTTGTTGCGCCGGTGATGGGCCAGGCGCAGCACCAGCGGACCGTTCACATAGCCCAGCGCGCCACCCAGTTGGCGGTTGCCGCTATTGTTGCCGGCCACCTCGCCCGCGCCGTAAAACCAGCTCCAGCTGCGCACCTTGCAGCGTGGGCGACGTGTACTTCACCGCGTTGTCCATGCGGCTGGCGCTGTTGCCGGTTGCCGCCATCAGGTTTTTGGTGTCGCCCGCCGTGCCGGAACCGAAGGGATCGGCCGTCACCACTGCCACATACTGCGGCGTGTACTGGCGGCCCAGCGTGACCGTGCCGGCCCGGCTTTGCAGGCCAACGTAGGCCTGGCGCCCGAACAGCAGGCCGCCCTGCCCCATTGCTCCCGTGTCGGCCTGGTAGCCGCTCTCCAGCAGGAAGATTGCAGCCATGCCATCGCCCAGGTCTTCGGTGCCTTTGAAACCAAGGCGCGATCCGGACTCCACGCCGCTCGTCACCTTGGTAACGGACGCCGTACCGCCACTCTCACGTACCAGCCCCATATCGACAATACCGTACATCAGCACGCTGCTTGGGCAGCAGCCGCCCCTGCCCATGCGCCCAGCATGAGCATCAACAATTTTTTGGTCATAAAGTGTCAGGCGCCGAAGCCGCCGCCTCCCGGAGTCTCGATCGCGAACACGTCGCCGGCGCGCATCTCGGTGCTGTGCGTGGCGCCGAATTCCTCCACCGTGCCGTCGCTGCGTTCGACCCAGTTGCGTCCCAGGGCGCCGGCCGCGCCGCCGTTCAGGCCAAATGGCGGCACACGGCGATGGCCTGCCAGGATGCTGGCGGTCATATCCTGCAGGAAGCGGATGCGGCGCACCGCGCCATCCCCGCCCTGCTGCGCGCCCGCGCCGCCACTGCCGCGCCGAATGGCGTGGGTTTCCCACGCGCACCGGGAAACGCCACTCCAGAACTTCAGGATCGGTCATGCGCGAGTTGGTCATATGGGTCTGCACCGCAGCCGTGCCAGAGAAGCCCGGCCCTGCGCCGGAACCGCCGGCGATGGTCTCGTAGTACTGGTGCTCTTCATTGCCGAAGGTGAAGTTGTTCATCGTGCCTTGAGACGCCGCCATCACACCCAGCGCGCCGTACAAGGCGTCAGTCACGTACTGAGACACTTCCACATTGCCCGCCACCACGGCGGCAGGGTAGCGGGGATTCAGCATCGAGCCCTCCGGCACGATCAGGTTCAGCGGCTTCAGCACGCCTTCGTTCATCGGAATATCGCAATCGAGCAAGGTGCGGAACACGTACAGCACGGCCGCCTTGCACACGGACAGCGGCGCATTGAAGTTCGTCGGCCGCTGGGCGCTGGTGCCTGTGAAGTCCACCGTGGCGCTGCGGCTGGTGTGGTCCACGGTCACGCTGACCTGCACTACCGCACCATCATCCATCTCGTAGGCAAATCTGCCGTCGCGCAGGCCGCCGATGGCCTTGCGTACCGCGGCTTCGGCGTTGTCCTGCACATGCTGCATATAGGCCAGCACCACATCCTGCCCATAGGTAGAAGCGGCCTTCAGCAGCTCGTTGGCGCCGGTCTCGCAGGCGCCCAGCTGAGCGATCAGGTCGGCGATGTTCTGGTCGATATTGCGGCTTGGCAAGGGGCCGGCGCCAAACAGGCCGCGCACTTTCTCTTCCAGGAATACGCCGCCTTCGACGATCTTTACGTTGTCGAGCAATACGCCCTCCTCGTCGATCACCGTGCTGTTGGGCGGCATGGAACCCGGGGTGATGCCCCCCGCGTCGCCGTGGTGGCCGCGCGCAGCGACGTAGAACAGCGGGCCGGCGCCGGCCTGTGCGCCATAGACTGGGCTGACCACCGTGATGTCCGGCAGATGGGTGCCGCCGTTGTAGGGCACGTTCAGCGCATACGCGTCGCCCGGCGCCATGGTGTCGCGGTGCTGGCGGATCACGCACTGCACGCTGTCGCTCATCGATCCCAGGTGCACGGGGATGTGCGGCGCGTTGGCGATCAGGTTGCCGTGGCGGTCGAACACGGCGCAGGAAAAGTCCAGGCGCTCCTTCATATTGACCGAGTAGGCCGTATTTTCCAGCGTGCTGCCCATCTGGCGCGCAATTGCCATGAACAGGTTGTTGAAGATCTCCAGGTGGATGGGATGGACGGCCGTGGTGACCTTGTGCGTGCTGCCAGCCGCTTCACTGCGCTCCAGCAGCAGCGAGTAGTCGGGCAGCACGCGCGCCGTCCAACCCGGCTCCAGCACGGTGGTGGCGATTTCCTCGCGAATCAGCGCCGGGCCGGCCACACGCGCGCCAATTGGCAGCGCGGCGCGCACATGCATGGCGATCTGCGCCGGCTCGCCGTCGACATAGCTCGGCACCTGGCCAGCGACCGCGCCGCCCTCACCGGCCGGCACTTCGATCACATAGTCCGCACCGCCGCCGGCGCCAATCGCCTCGGCCGACACCGATTCGATCACCAGCGGGTGGTCTTCCATCACGAAGCCGAAACGGCTGCGATACTGCTCGGCGAAGGCTGCAGCCATCGCTTCGGCGCTGCCGAGCGGAATTACGAAAGCCGAGTCGCTGCCCTCGTATTTCAGGCGGGCACACAGTTCGACGCGGATATCGCTGGCCGCTACTTGCTGGGCCAGCAATTCGGCACGCGCATCGCCCGACAGGTCATTCAGCTGCGGCTGCAGGGCTTGCAGCGTGGCCGCGTCCAAAGGCTGCTCGACCGCACCTTCGCGCATGGCGCGGATATCGGCCAGGCCCATGCCGAAGGCTGACAGCACACCGGCGAACGGGTGGATCACGATCTGGGTCATGCCCAGCACGTCCGCCACGCGGCAGGCATGCTGGCCGCCGGCGCCGCCGAAACAGCACATGGCGTAGCGGCTCACGTCATAGCCACGCTCGACGGAGATGGCCTTGATGGCTTGCGCCATATTGTCCACGGCGACGGCCAGGAAGCCATCCGCCACGGCAGCGGGCGACATGCGCGTGCCCGTCTCCGCGGCGATCCGCTCGGCCAGGGCGGCAAATTTCTGTTCCACGACTTCCCGGTCCAGCGGCAGGTCGCCGTTCGGGCCGAACACGTGCGGGAAGTGTTCAGGCTGCACGCGGCCCAGCATCACATTGCAGTCCGTGACCGTCAGCGGGCCGCCCTTGCGGTAGCTGGCCGGGCCCGGATTGGCGCCAGCGGACTCCGGGCCGACCTTGAAACGGCCATTCTCGAAGCTGCAAACCGAGCCGCCGCCGGCAGCCACGGTATGAATGTGCATCATCGGCGCGCGCACCCGCACGCCGGCCACCACAGTTTCGAACACACGCTCATAGCTGCCGTCGTAGTGCGCCACGTCGGTCGAGGTGCCGCCCATATCAAAGCCGATCACCTGGCGCAGGCCAAGCGCCTCGCAGCTCTTGACGGCGCCCACGATGCCGCCGGCCGGGCCGGAGAGAATGGCGTCCTTGCCCTGGAAGCGGCCCGCATCGGTCAGGCCGCCGTTCGACTGCATGAACATGATGCGCACGCCGCCCGTGTCGCGGGAAACGCGGGAAACATAATCGCGCAGCACCGGCGACAGGTAGGCGTCCACCACCGTGGTATCGCCGCGGCCCACAATCTTCATCAGGGGGCTGACCAGGTGGCTGACCGAAATCTGCGTGAAGCCGGCGTCTTCCGCCAGTGCGCGCAGGCGCTGTTCGTGGCGCGGATAGCGATAGGCGTGCATCAGCGCGATGGCGATGGCGTCGATACCCTTTTCGCGCAGAGCACGGAACTGGCGGCGCAGCAGCGCTTCGTCCGGCGCCTGCAGCACTTCGCCGTGTGCGCCGATGCGCTCATCGACTTCGATCACTTCCTCATAGATCAGGTCCGGCAAGTCGATGCGCATGGCAAAAATATCGGGACGGTCCTGGTAACCGATGCGCAGCTGGTCGGCGAAACCGCGCGTGATGGCCAGCGCCGTGCGGGCGCCTTTGCGCTCGAGCAGCGCATTGGTCGCCACGGTGGTCCCCATCTTGATCACTTCGATCTGGTCGGCCGGCAGCGGCTCATCCGACTTCAGGCCCAGCAGGTCACGCATGCCCTGGGTGACGGCGTCGCTGTAGCGCTCTGGCGA
Source organism: Pseudoduganella sp. UC29_106 (assembly GCF_044055365.1). Taxonomy (NCBI): domain Bacteria; kingdom Pseudomonadati; phylum Pseudomonadota; class Betaproteobacteria; order Burkholderiales; family Oxalobacteraceae; genus Pseudoduganella; species Pseudoduganella sp. UC29_106. Next base: position 3,812,409 of record NZ_CP171977.1, read on the forward strand.
TTCGGAGAGCAGCTTGTGCGTCACCAGCTTGCCATCCGGGCGGCGCGCCACGATGTCGGTGAAAGTGCCGCCGCGGTCGACCCAGAATTGCCAGCGCAGTTGATTGGTGGGGATATCGTTCTTCATGCTCTTGCCTCTATTCGTTATTCAGTAAAAATCAGGATTCCAGTTTCTTGCCGGCCGTTTCGGGCAGCGTGAGTGCGGCGAGGATCATCACGCCGTAGGCCACGCCGGCAAACACGCCAATCGCATAACCCAGGGACATGGACTGGCTGCTCAAGCCGATCATCAGCGGGAACAGCGCGCCGATTGCGCGGCCCATGTTGTAGCTGAAGCCCTGTCCGGAGCCGCGGATGCGGGTCGGGAACAGCTCGGTGAGGAAGGAGCCCATGCCGCTGAACACGCCGGACACGCAGAAGCCCAGCGGGAATCCCAGGAACAGCATGACGCTGTCGTTGACCGGCAGATGGGTGTAAGCGAGTGCGATGGCCATCGAACCGGCGCCAAACAGGATGAAATTCTTCTTGCGGCCCAGGTAATCGGTCAGGAAGGCGCTGACGATATAGCCGACATAGGAGCCGAAAATGACCATGGCCAGATAGCCGCCCGTGCCCAGCACCGTCAGGTGGCGCTCATTTTTCAGGAAGGTGGGCAGCCAGGTGGTGATGGCGTAATAGCCGCCCTGGGCGCCGGTGGTCAGCAGCACGGCGCGCAGCGTCACGCTCAGCAACTTCGGCGAGAAGATTTCCCAGAACGACGTGCGCTCGGCGCTTGCAGCTTCCTTCTTCTGCTGGGCCACGAACACTTCCGGCTCCTCGACGAAGCGGCGCACGAAGATCACAAACAGCGCCGGCAGAACGCCCAACAGGAATAGTGCACGCCACGCCCACTCCGGTGGCAGCAGCGAAAACATCAGCGCATACAGGATGGCCGAAACACCCCAGCCCAGCGCCCATCCGCCTGCACCATACCGACAGCCTTGCCGCGGTCCCTGGCGCGGGATCACTTCACCGATCAGGATGGCGCCTGCCGTCCATTCGCCGCCCATGCCAAAGCCCATCAGGCCGCGCGCTATCAGCAACTGCGTGAAGTCTTGCGCTACGCCGCACAGCACCGTGAACAGGGCGAACCACAGGATGGTAATTTGCAGCGCCTTCACGCGGCCGATGCGGTCGGACAGGATGCCCGCGATCCAGCCGCCGGCGGCGGAAGTCAGCAGGGTCACGGTGCCGATCAGGCCTGCGTCGCCTTTGGACAGGCCCCAGGTCGCGATCAGCGTCGGAATGACAAAGCTGAGGAACTGGGTATCCATCGCGTCCAGCGCATAACCGACCTTGCAACTCCAGAAGGTGCGGCGCTCCTTGCCGGTCAGCGCGTGGTACCAGGCGAAATGCCCTTCCTGCCCGGCCGTCTCTAGTGCTCTTGTGTTCATCGTCTTCTCCTGTCGTTGGGGCAGTACTTCTCCCGGGAACGCGCAGTCCCCTCTGCCACCGCTAATGATTAAGTGTAGAAAGTTAGAACGCGGCCAGCGAGGCGTTCAGGATGTCAGTCACCAGCATGTAACCCGGCTGGTGGGTGATCACCAGGGGCAGCCGCGCGTGGCGGATCGCTTCCTGGGGCGTTACGCCGCAAGCCCAGAAAACGGGAATCTCATCGGGCATGATCTCGACCGGGTCGCCGTAATCGGGCCGGGAAATGTCGGCAATGCCGATCAGCGCAGGGTCGCCCAGATGCACCGGCGCCCCGTGCACGGCCGGGAAGCGGCTGGTGATCTGCACAGCGCGGATCGCATCGGCCGCCTTCATGGGGCGCATGGACACCACCATCTGGCCGGCAAAGGGACCGGCGGCGGCGTTGGCGATATTGGTGCGGTACATCGCCACATTGCGGCGCTGTTCGATGTGGCGCAGCGGTATGCCGGCCGCCATCAGCATGTGCTCGAAAGAGAAGGAGCAGCCAATGGCAAAAGCCACCAGGTCGTCGCGCCAGACCTCATAGAGGTTATGCACCTGCTCCGCCAGTTCGCCGTGACGGTAGATGTTGTAGCCCGGCGTATCGCTGCGCAAGTCCAGGTCCGCGCCCAGCCTGTCGATCTGCCACTGGCCCGGCTCACCCACCGCCAGCAGTGGACAGGCGCGCGGATTACGCTGGCAGAACAGCAGGAAGTCACTGGCATGCTGTGCCGGCAGGATCACCAGGTTGGCCTGGGCGTAGTCGCCGCAATAGCCGGCCGTCGGCTGGCGGAAAGCGCCGCTGCGGACCTGGTGGCGTAATTCGAATGGGTTCATCTCATCTCCGTTTTCCAGTGTATGAGCTAAGAATAGTCAGGAACACCCCATCGCGGCTATCTAGTTATTATTTCCTTACGTGTTAAGATTTTCTGAACAGCTTGCACCAAAGGCGCGCAACTGGTTAAGCTATTCTTCCATGAATACCCGATTTCTCGAGACCTTCGTTACGCTGAGCCAGTTGCGCAGTTTCCGCGCCACGGCCCGCGCCCTGCACGCCACGCCGGCCGCAATTTCCTTGCGAATCAAGACCTTGGAAGAAGAATTGCAGACGGAACTGGTCGACCGCAACAGCAAGGAATTCCGCCTGACGGCGCAGGCCGAGTACCTGCTGGGCCATGCCAAGGCGGTGGTCGATGCCACACGCCGGCTGCAGGCGGCGGCGCACCAGAGCAGTGCAATCTGCGGCCGATTGCGCCTCGGCGTCATCGAATCAGTGGTGCACAGCTGGCTGGCGCAGTACATCCGCGAGCTGAATGTGTTGTATCCGGAACTCGATGTGGACCTGGCGGTGGATACCAGCCACGTACTGGAACGGCGCCTGCATGCCCGGGAACTGGACATGGTCTTCAAAGTGGAAGGAATTGAGAGTGCGGACATCGTCTCCGAAGCGCTGGCCACTTACCCGCTGCACTGGATCGCCCGCAAAGGCCTGGTCGACACGCGCAAGGAAGGCCTGAACCAGCGCCTCCTGCATCTGCCCATCCTGACCTTTGCACGCGGCACGCCGCCGCAACTGGCACTGGAGGACGCGGTGCGCAAGATGGCCAACCTGGCCGCCGTGCCGCTGGAAGAAACGCGCATCACCTGCTCGCCCTCTGTGGCGGCGATTGTGCAATTGGTGCGCGATGGTTACGGCGTGGCGGCCATTCCCAGCCTGTTCGTGGCCAGTTTCCTCGACAACGGTGAGTTCATCGAATTGCCGGTCCATCCGCGGCTGCCCTCGATCATCGTGTCGATGTGCATGCCCGCCGATGCCACGCGGCTGGTGCATGCTGCCGCGAATGCAGCGCGCCAGGCTTGCGCCAATTACTGCGCCCAGGTGGACGCGCGCTACATCACATCATTGTGCTGATCAGGCGCGGCGCGCCTCGATCACGCCCGTGACTTCGGCGATCGCCGCCAGTGCTTTCTGCAGCTGCGCGGTGGCGCCCACTTCGGCGGTAAAGGTCATGCGCGCCTGGCCTTTCGCCGACTGCGTATTCACACCGATCACATTGATCTTCTCGCGTGAGAAGATTTCCGAGATATCGCGCAGCAGCCCCTGGCGGTCGCCTGCCAGCACGAACAGGTCCACCGGATACACGGTATCCGACTTCGCGCTGCCCCAGGCGGTCACAATTACACGCTCAGGCGCCTTCGCGCGCATCTCGGCGAAGTTCTTGCACGAGGCGCGGTGGATGGAGACGCCCTTGCCGCGCGTGACGAAGCCCACTATCGGGTCCGGCGGCGCCGGCTTGCAGCATTTGGCCAGCTGCGTCATCAAGCCATCCGTGCCCACGACCAGCACGCCAGACTTGGCGCCCTGCTCCACGCTCGAAGCGCGGCTCTTGTTGACGGAAACCTGGTCGTCCGTGGCTTCCGGCTCAACCGGCTCGTGCAAGGCCTGTTCGACGTGGCGCAGGCTAATTCATCCTTGCCCACGGCCAGGAAGAGATCATCGACCTTGGAGAAGCCCAGCTTTTGCGCCAGCGTTTCCAGGTTGACGGCGGTCTTGCCTTCGCGCTGCAGCGCTTTTTCCACTGCGGACCTGCCGGCCGACAGCGTGGTCTCCATATCGATCGCATGGAACCAGGCGCGCACCTTGGAGCGCGTGCGGTTGCTGACGGTATAGCCTGGGCTCAGCCAGTCGGCGCGAAGGGCCGGCCGTGCCGGGCGCGCCCTTGGCCGTGATGATCTCGCAGGACTGCCCGCTTTTCAGCGGCGTATTCAGCGGCACCATTACGCCGTCGATCTTGGCGCCGCGGCAGCGGTGGCCTACATCGCTGTGCAGGTGGTAGGCGAAGTCGATCGGCGTGGCGCCCACCGGCAGCTCGATCACACGCGCCTGCGGCGTCAGCACGAAGATGCGGTCATCGAGCGAAGTGGCCTTCAGCTTTTCCACCCATTCGCGCTGCTGTTCCTCATTGCCAACCACGGCGTCCGCCACGTCGGTCTTCCAGGCCAGCAGCTGGCGCAGCCAGGCGATCTTCTCGTCGTACTGTGCGCCTCTGAAATTGGAGCCGCCCTCCTCCTTGTAGCGCCAGTGCGCGGCCACGCCGTATTCGGCAAAGTTGTGCATCTCCTGGGTACGGATCTGCACTTCGAGGGGACGGCCATCGTCCGCCGTCACCACCGTGTGCAGTGACTGGTAGCCGTTCGGCTTGGGACGCGAAATGTAATCGTCGAATTCTTTCGGGATCGGGGTCCAGATATTGTGGATCACGCCCAACACGGTGTAGCAGGTCTTCACGTCCGGCACTATCACGCGGAAGGCGCGCACATCGGTAAGAGTTCCGCGAAGTCCAGGTCCTTGCCGCGCATCTTGTTCCAGATCGAGTAGATGTGCTTCGGTCGGCCCGATACTTCAGCCTGGATGCCGGCGGATTGCAGTTCGGACTGCAGGCGCTCGATCGACGCGGAGACAAAGCTTTCGCGGCTCATGCGCTTCTCTTCCAGCATCTTCGCCACGCGCTTGTAGGTTTCCGGCTCGATGAAGCGGAAGGAGAGATCCTCCAGTTCCCACTTGATCTGCCAGATGCCCAGGCGGTTGGCCAGCGGCGCGTACAGGTCCAGCGTTTCGCGGCCGTAGGCGCGCGTCATTTCGTTGAACAGCTTGATGTCGGCGAAGTAGCGCAAGGTGGTGCAGCAGGAGGCCAGCCGCACCAGGACTACTCGCATATCGGTGGCCATCGCCAGCAACATCTTGCGCAGCGATTCCACCTGGGCCACTGCCTGCTGGACCGCAGTCTTGCTGCGGCCCGCGGCGCCCGGCGCGCTCAGGGTAAGTTCGCGCAGGCGTATCAGTTGGCGCACGCCCGTCACCAGTTCGCCCACTTCCTTGCCGAAGCGGGGCTCGATGGTCGGGGCGGTGTCGGCATCGAGCAGGGTCAGCTCGAACACCAGACCGGCAATACGGGTTTCAACATCGCTGCGCAGGAAGGCCAGCGTGCTGGCGATGCCAACGGAGAACTCGAAAGCGTCCTGGCCGTAGATATTCTTCCTGCCCGCATATGCCTCGCTGGCGAAATCCAGCGCTGACAGCATGCGAGCCCCATCGTCTGCGGACAAGCCCTGGACGAGCTGGTCCGACGTTGCGCTATTGAGAGCCGCGATTGAAACCATGATGAAACCTTTGAAAAACTAAGGGGATTGCTTTACTTCTGGGCTGCCACGATAACGAATTCGACGAGGCAGGCCGGGTTGGCCAGCTTGGCTTCCACGGTAGCGCGCGGCGGGGTTGCGCCTTGCACGACCCAGGCTTCCCACACTTCGTTCATGCCGGCGAAGTTGGCCATGTCGGTGATGTAGATCGCGGTGGACAGGATGCGGGACTTGTCGCTGCCCGCTTCTTCCAGCAGGCGGTCGATGTGGCCCAGCACTTCGCGGGTTTGTTCCTTGATGTCGCCATCGGTCTTTTCAGCGATCTGGCCGGCCAGGTAGACGGTGCCGTTGTGAACAGCGATTTCGGACAGGCGTTTACCTACGTGAAAGCGTTTGATTTCCATTTGGTTCTCTTAGTGGTTCAACAAAAAATCTTTGGCGATGGCGATCTGGTCGTCATGCAGGAAGGTCGGCGCGTGGCCGACGTTCGGAATTTCCACCAGCCTGGCGCGCGGGCCACGCTGGGTCATGGCCATTGCAGTCTCGCGTGACAGCAGGTCCGAATCGGCGCCGCGCACCAGCAGCGTCGGGCACTTGATGGCATCGTAGGCGGCCCACAGCATCGCTTCGTCGGCCTTGGCCGATTCCGGCGTCACGGACTGGAACGGCAGCGCCAGCCCCATATCGTAATGACGCACCCAGCTGCCATCCTTATCCTGGCGCAGCACGTCGCTTGCCAGCTTGCGCCATTCTTCGTCCGTGTGTTCGCCGAAGGTCAGGGACACATCGCGCACGAACTTGGCTCCCGCTTCAAAGCTGGGGGAAGCGCACTTCCTGGCCGATGTAATCGCCGATGCGCTGCACGGCAACAGCATCCAATGTGGGGCCAATGTCATTTAATACAAGCTTGCTGATTCGGGCTATCCGGCAGCGAAGCCAGTCCCATGCCGATCAGGCCACCCATCGAGGTGCCGAACCAGTCAACGGTCTGCCGCTCGCCATTGGCCAGCACGCGCGCCAGCAGGGTCACCATATCGCTCACGTATTGGGGAATGCGATAGAGCTGGGGATTGCGCAGCTTGCCCGAACGGCCGCGGCCCACCACATCGGGGCAGACCACGCGGTAGTCCTTGCACAGGGCGCGCGCGAGGTTGTCAAAGTCGTCCGACACGCGGGTGACGCCGTGCACGCAGAGCAGCACATTCGGATTGTCCGCCTCACCCCACTCCTTGTAGGCCATCTGGTGCAGGCCGGCCATGGAGATACATTGAACAGACTTTATTTTTGCCTCAATCATTCTGCTATTCCTCGCAAGGTGTTACTTTTTGGGCTACATTCTACCTTGGCTTGCACTTAAAATCTGCTGAAGTGTAACCCACCAGACAACTTAACCCTCAGAGGACCCCATGACTACATCCACGCTGCGCGGCAAGACTGCCCTGGTTACCGGCTCCACATCCGGCATCGGCCTGGGCATCGCGCGCTCGCTGGCGGCTGAAGGCGCCAATATTGTATTCAACGGTTTCGGCGACGCGGCCGAGATCGAGAAGCTGCAGAACGAGGTGGCAAAGGAATTCGGCGTGCAGTGCGCCTACCATGGCGCGGACATGTCCAAGCCGGCCGAAATCGAAGACATGATGGCTTATGCGGCCGCGCGTTTCGGCGGCGTCGATGTGCTGGTAAATAACGCCGGCATCCAGCACGTGGCCAATGTCGAGGAATTCCCGGTCGAGAAGTGGGACGCCATCCTCGCCATCAACCTGACCTCGGCCTTCCACACTTCGCGCCTGGCCATCCACGGCATGAAGAAAAAGGGCTGGGGACGCATCATCAATCTCGCTTCCACGCACGGCCTGGTCGCCTCGGCCGGCAAGTCCGCCTATGTCGCCGCCAAGCATGGCCTGGTGGGCCTGACCAAGGCCACCGCGCTGGAACTTGCCCAAACGGGCGTGACCTGCAACGCGATCTGTCCGGGCTGGGTGCTCACGCCGCTGGTGCAAAAGCAGATCGACGCACGCGCCTCGCAGCAAGGCATCAGCAATGATGAAGCCAAGCGCGCCCTGCTCGCGGACAAGCAGCCGTCCGGCGAATTCGTCACACCCGAAGAACTGGGCGGCCTCGCTGTCTTCCTGTGCAGCGACGCGGCCAAGCAGGTACGCGGCGTGGCGTGGAATATGGACGGCGGCTGGGTGGCGCAGTAATCATGGGCGCGCCGATCAGGGTCCTGCTGCAGACGACCATCGAGACCGCCGCCAATGACTGGCACATCGGCCGGTTTTCGATGCTGCGCGACTTCCTCGCAAGCCAACGCGGGTCGGATGGCGCGCCGCTGTTCGAGGTGACGGCGCGCGACCGCGCTGCGGTCGGGCAACCGGATCCCGTGATCTCGACCTTGGGATCGTCCGACTACGACGAGGTCTGGCTGTTCGCGGTCGATACCGGCAACGGCCTGCATGCCGAGGATTGCGCAGGCCTGTCCGCCTTCCACCGCAAGGGCGGCGGCATGATGGTCACGCGCGACCACATGGACCTCGGCTGTTCGCTTTGCTCCATCGCCGGCATCGGCGCCCTGCACCTCTTCCACACGCGCGACGGCGTCACCGGTGATCCCCGCTGCGCGCCGGGACGACCGCGGCACGCCGCAGATCCTCTGGCCCAATTTCCACTCCGGCGCAAACGGCGACGCGCAGCGCGTCACCATCAACGGCGACATCCATCCGGTGCTGCGCGATCCTGATTCGGACGACGGCGCGATACAGTACCTGCCCGCGCATCCCCACGAAGGCGCGGTCGCTGCACCGGCCGACAATCCGCTGGCGCGCGTGATCGCCACCGGCGTCAGCAAGGCCACAGGCAATCGCTTCAACATTGCGGTAGCGGTCGAGCCATCGGCCAGCGGAGGCCCCGTGATCGCCGAGTCCACCTTCCACCATTTCGCCGACTACAACTGGGACCCGGCCACCGGCTGCCCCGACTTCGTCAGCGAAGCCCCCGGCAACACCCTCGCCACCACTCCCGGCGCCATGCGCGCCGTGCACCGCTACGTCAGCAACATCGCCCACTGGCTCGCCCGCCGCCCCTAACCCGATTCCGCGTCCAATTCGGGGTCAGCTCTGTCATTCGGACACGCGGCCCAATCTTTGATCGATATCAATACGCAAATTCGGGCGATTTTGCGTATTGAGCTGGCTCAAATGCTAGCGCTAGCTGTCCGAATGACAGAGCTGACCCCGACTTGCAAGTCAAACGCCGGTAACAATTCGTCGTTATGATTCTCTGCAGCCTCAAATAGGGCTGCAGGGAACACTCGGCTGTCCTTCCAAACTTGCTTCAGCGTTCATAGTCATGTCCTTATTGCATCTCAAGACAGGTCCCAAAGTCCTGTCCTCTTTTCGCCCTCATCCTCTTCATCATGGCTTGTATTACTGGTGTGGCGCTGTGGCGCCTGCACTCGGCCTATCTGATGACGGATTTCCTCGTCAGCGACAAGTTGGCGAAACAGCAGCTTGCGTCGGACTGGCTGGGCGCCGCCAAGCTGAATGGCGTGCGTGCGATTTCGATTGCCAAGAGTGACAGCCTGGAGGTTGCGGACTTTTTCCAGTCGCAACTGGCCGAAGGGGACAAGGTGGCCGATGCGATCGAGAAGAAGCTGCTCACGAAACCGGGCGATGAGCGCGAAACCGCGATGCTGCGTTCGGTCGCGGAAAAGGAACAGGCTTATCTCAACGTCCGCAAACAGGTGTTCACCTTCAAGGACCAGGGCCGCACGATGGAAGTCGAGCAACTGGCCAACACTACCTTGAAAACCACCTTCGCCACCTACACCACGGCGCTGGAAGAGCTGCTGAGCTACCAGACCAGGGAAGCCCAGGCGATGGCCGAGGACTCGGCGAGCGAGTACCGCAGCAGCCGCGCCACGCTGATCGCCTTTGGCGTGCTGGCCTTGGCGCTGGGCGGCGTATTCGCCTGGTTCATTACGCGCAGCGTGGTAGTGCCGCTGAATCATGCGGTGGAGCTGGCGACGCGCGTTTCCGAAGGCGACCTGCGCGCCGTGCACCGCGAGAAGCGCGACGACGAATCGGCCAGCTGCTCGATGCACTGAACAATATGACCGTGCGCCTGGCGGCCACGGTCAAGCAGGTACGCGATGGTGCGCATCTGATCGATGACGCGTCCAACGAACTGGCCGCCGGCAACAGCGACCTTTCGCGCCGCACCGAACATCAGGCAAGCGCGCTGGAAGAAACCGCTTCGTCGATGGAAGAGCTGACTTCGGCCGTGCGCCAGAATTCGACCAATGCACGCACTGCCAATGACCTCGCGCTGTCGGCGTCGGATGTGGCCGGCAAGGGCGGCAAGGTGGTCGATGAAGTGGTCCAGACCATGGACGAGATCAGCGCAGCCGCGAAGAAGATCGTGGACATCATTTCCGTCATCGATGGCATCGCTTTCCAGACCAATATCCTGGCCTTGAACGCAGCCGTGGAAGCTGCCCGCGCGGGCGAGCAGGGCCGCGGCTTTGCCGTCGTGGCAACGGAAGCGCGCAATCTCGCGCAGCGCTCCGCGACCGCCGCCAAGGAAATCAAGGGACTGATCAATAATTCGGCCGAGCGCATCGAAGTCGGCACCACCCTCGCCCACGCAGCGGGCGACACAATGGCAGAGATCCTGACCAGCATCGGCCGCGTCACGAACATCATGGCCGAAATCAGCTCAGCCAGCTCGGAACAGGAAGCGGGCATCCACGAGATCAATGGCGCCATTGGCGACATGGACAGCGTCACCCAGCAGAACGCCGCCCTGGTGGAGGAAGCCGCTGCCATGGCGGAAGCCATGCACAAGGAAGCCAACAAGCTGACCCAGCTCGTCAGCTTCTTCAAGGTCGACGCCTTAGCCGGCCACGCCACCGCCCTCCCGTTCCCGTCCACCCGCACGCCCCTGCTGACGGCTGACGACATCACCGAACTCACCGCAGGTTGATGCGGTACCGCCCGCGGCTCGCTGCGGGCTTCTTATTTCAGATAATTGTTCTTGACCCGCACATAGTGCTCAGCCGAGTAGCGGAGATAGGCGATTTCGGCATCGGTGAGGTCGCGCACGCGGATTGCGGGGCGGCCGATGTACAGGCCGCCGCTCCTGAGCACCTTGCCTGGGGAGACCAGGCTGCCCGCGCCGACCATGACATTTTTCTCAATCACCACATCATCCATGATGATGGCGCCCATGCCGATCAGGCATTCGTCGCCGATGGTGCAGCCGTGCAGCAGCGCGGAGTGGCCGATCGTCACGTAATTTCCTATCCTTAGAGGCGAGCCCTCGGGTTTGGAAGGCGTCCTGTGCGACACGTGGCACATGGCGAAGTCCTGCACATTGCTGCAATCGCCGATCGTGATGCGGTTCACATCGCCGCGCAGTACGGTATTACACCAAACGGATGATTCACGGCCGATGGTTACATCACCGATAATCTGCGCAGAGTCATGGGAGAACACGCCTTCGGCGAGCTCGGGAAGGTGTCGAGGTAAGCTTGGAGTGGCATGCCATGATTATATTGTGGTTTTCCACAATGCGGATAATCACAATGGTGATATCGCAGATCGTTTGCGATGATGAGACCATTGGAGACTAAAGAGGCTCATCATGAAAAAACCCTTCTACAAGATTCTTTACGTGCAAGTGCTGTTTGCAATTGCACTCGGCGTTCTGCTCGGTATCTATCTACCGGACGACGCAGTAGCCATGAAGCCGCTCGGCGATGGCTTCATCAAACTGATCAAGATGATCATCGCACCGGTGATCTTCTGTACCGTCGTTTCCGGCATTGCCAATATGCAGGACGTCAAAAAGATCGGCCGCGTGGGCGGCAAGGCACTGATCTACTTTGAAGTTGTTTCCACCTTCGCCCTGGTTATTGGCCTGTTCGTGGCCAACATCATCCAGCCTGGCCATGGCTTCAATGCCGATCCGGCAACCCTGGACACCAAGGCCATCGCCCAATACACGGAAAAAGCCAAGCACCAGTCCACCGTGGACTTCGTGATGAACATCATCCCGAACACCGTGTTTGACGCATTCGCCAAGGGCGACATCCTGCAGGTGCTGCTGGTCGCCATTCTGTTCGGCTTCGCGCTGTCCCTGTTGGGTGAACGCGGCCGTCCGGTGACTAAACTGATTGACGAGGTGTCGCACGCCTTCTTCGGCATGGTCAACATCATCATGAAGGTTGCTCCGCTGGGTGCTTTCGGCGCCATGGCGTTCACCATCGGCAAGTACGGCATCGCGTCCCTGCTGCCGCTGGCAAAACTGATGGGCTCCTTCTACCTGACCTGCTTCCTGTTCGTGTTCATCGTGCTGGGCACCATCGCCAAGCTGACCGGCTTCTCCATCGGCCGCTTCATCCTGTACATCAAGGAAGAACTGCTGATCGTGCTGGGTACTTCGTCCTCCGAATCCGCCCTGCCTTCGCTGATGCGCAAGCTGGAAAAACTGGGGCTTCGAAGTCCGTGGTTGGCCTGGTGGTTCCGACCGGCTACTCCTTCAACCTGGACGGCACCAATATCTACATGACGATGGCTGCCCTGTTCGTAGCCCAGGCGACCAACACCGATTTGACCCTGACCCAGGAACTGACCATCCTCGGCGTGGCCATGCTGACTTCGAAAGGCGCATCGGGCATCACCGGCGCCGGCTTCATCACCCTGGCGGCAACCCTGGCCGTGGTGCCGACGATTCCAGTGGCCGGCATGGCGCTGATCCTGGGCATCGACCGCTTCATGTCCGAGTGCCGCGCGCTGACCAACTTCGTCGGCAACGGCGTCGCCTCGATCGTGGTGGCGAACTGGGAAGGTGAGCTGGACCGCGAACAGATGAGCAAGGAACTGGCTCACCCGACCCCGCTGACCGACAACCTGCACGCGGAATCCGACGCTGCTGCGGAAGAAGAAGCAGCGCTCGCCAAGTAATACCAGTTGTACCCTCAAGCCCCGCGCCGCAAGGCCCGGGGCTTTTTTTCATTGTAGGGTTGCTGGCCTTGTTAAAACCAAAGGCATAAACCAGGTGTCTGCCACATCGTGGCAGACACCTTTTCATGGTTTGCGGTGGGAAGTTACAGCGAGGAGAAGTCCAGCTCAACGCCGGATGCAGCAATGATCTGCTCTTTGCTGACGCCGGGCGCCAGTTCGGTGACCTTGATGCCGGTGTCGGACACTTCCATCACACCGAGGTCGGTGATGATCATGTCCACCACGCCAACGCCGGTCAGCGGCAGGTCGCATTTCTTCAGGATCTTGTGCGAGGTGGAGCCATCCTTGGCGGTCGCCACGTGCTCCATCAGCACCACGACCTTTTTCACGCCGGCCACCAGGTCCATCGCGCCGCCCATGCCCTTGACCATCTTCCCTGGAATCATCCAGTTGGCCAGGTCGCCCTTTTCCGACACCTGCATTGCGCCCAGGATCGCCAGGTTGATCTTGCCGCCGCGGATCATGCCGAAGGAATCGGCGGAGCTGAAGTAGGCGGAGCCCGGCAGCGCGGTCACAGTCTGCTTGCCGGCGTTGATCAGGTCAGCGTCGATCTCGGCTTCGGTCGGGAAAGGACCAATGCCCAGCAGGCCGTTTTCGGACTGGAGGTACACCTCGATGTCATCCCGCACATAGTTGGCGACCAGGGTCGGCAAGCCGATGCCCAGGTTCACGTAGAAGCCGTCCTGCAGTTCTTTTGCCGCGCGCGCGGCCATTTCATCACGAGTCCATGCCATGTCTGTCTCCTCAGCCCGCACGCACGGTGCGCTGCTCGATGCGTTTTTCCGGGGTCGCGTTCAGCACAAGGCGGTGCACGAAGATGCCCGGCAGGTGGACGGAATCCGGATCGATTTCGCCGGTTTCCACGATCTGCTCGACTTCCACAACGCAGACCTTGCCGGCAGTCGCCACGTTCGGGTTGAAGTTGCGCGCGGTCTTGCGGAACACTAGGTTGCCGGCCTTGTCGGCCTTCCAGGCCTTGACCAGGGACACGTCTGCCACCAGCGCGCGCTCCATCACATACTGCTCGCCGTCGAATTCACGGATTTCCTTGCCGTCGGCCACGATGGTACCCACACCGGTCTTGGTGAAGAAGGCCGGAATGCCCGCGCCGCCGGCGCGCAGCTTCTCGGCCAGCGTGCCCTGCGGGGTGAATTCCAGTTCCAGTTCGCCGGCCAGGTATTGGCGCGCGAATTCCTTGTTTTCACCCACGTAGGACGAAATCATTTTCTTGATCTGGCGGGTCTCCAGCAGTTGGCCCAGGCCGAAGCCGTCCACGCCTGCATTGTTGGAGATCGCGGTCAGGCCCTTGACGCCGGAATCACGCAGCGCTGCGATCAGCGCTTCAGGAATGCCGCACAGGCCGAAGCCGCCGACGGCGATGGTTTGGCCGTCCGCAACGATGCCGGCCAAAGCAGCCTTGGCATCGGGGTAGATTTTATTCATGGCGCTCCTCTATTTTGATAAGCTTGCACTTTTGCACAGATGCTTTCCGAGAATAGAATACGGAGAGACAAAGTACAATACCGTAGAAATACCGCTAGAACTGAACCTGAAGATGAACGCATCATACGCCATTAATTACGAGACAATCTTCAAGTTCGCGCCGGTTGGCATGTGCATTTCCGTCAACCGCGTCATCCAGTCCTGCAACGACGCGCTGACCTCGATGTTCGGCTATGAACATGGCGCGCTCGATGGACAATCCTTCCAGGTACTCTACCCTACGCTCGATGAATTCCTGCGCACGGGCGACCGCATCATCCCCATCATGAATACCAAGGGCCGTTATTCGGACGAGCGCATCATGCGCCGCTCAAATGGTGAGCTGTTCTGGTGCCATGTGTCCGGACGCGCGCTGAATCCGCAGGAGCCTTTGGGCGCGGGCGTGTGGACTTTCGAGGATGTGTCGGAGAAGCGGCCGGTATCGGCGGAGCTCACGCCGCGCGAACGCGAGATCGCGGCCTTCCTTGTCGAAGGCAAGACCAGCAAGGCGATTGCGCGCGAGACCGATTTGTCCCCGCGCACGGTGGAGATGCACCGGGCGAAGTTGATGCGCAAGTTTAATGCTTCAACCTCGTCGGAGCTCGTTCATAAGCTAATGGGTGTGGGCGCGCCGCGTTGACGCATGCACGGCGGATCAATGATCCGCCCTACGCTGCATCTCGACGCATTCAATCGGGCCCCGAAGGGGCTGTAGGGCGGATCATTGATCCGCCGCTACTGAGCCAGCATCCCGTCGTCGGCGGAGATGATCGCACCGTTGATAAAGTGCGATTCTTCGCCCGCCAACAGCAACAGCAAACCATCCAGATCCTCCGGCTTCCCCCGGCCGCTTGCGCGGCAGCAGTTCAACCAGCCGCTTGCCCTGCTCGCTGGCGAAGTAATCCTCGTTGATCTCGGTTTCGATATAGCCCGGGCAGATGGCATTGGTGTTGATATTGTATTTGCCCCACTCCACCGCCATCGCCTTCGTCATATGCACCACGCCGGCCTTGCTCATGCAGTAGACGCCGATCTGCGGCAGCACGCGCAGGCCCGCGACGGACGCCACGTTGATGATGCGGTGCTGCTTGCGCGGATCGCCCTTGGTGCGCGCGATCATGCGTTTGGCCGTTTCCTGCGCGACGAAGAAAGCCCCGCGCAGATTCGTATCCATCACGAAGTTGTAGTCCTCCGGAGTGACATCGACCAGGCGTTGCGTGGTGGATACACCGGAATTGTTGACCAGAATATCAATCGGCCCCGCCTCGGTCTCGGCGTGCGCGATGGCGGACTTGATGCTCGCGTAATCCGTCACGTCGAGCGCGACCACGTGGGCCGCCCCGCCGTCTGCTTCGATCTCGGCGCGCAGTTCCTTCAGGCGCTCGATGCGGCGCGAAGCCAGCACCACCTGACAGCCGGCCTTGGCCAGCACTTTGGCGAATCGTGCACCGAGTCCGCTGGAAGCGCCGGTGATCAGGGCGATCCTGCCCTCAAAATTGACTTCGATACCCACGGGACTGCTCCTTCGCATGCTGAAGCATAATGATTACACAAAAAACCACGTATTAGATTGCGAACACTAATATTGTCCCTCACAATGCAGCCACCATTGCATTCCCGTGCAAAAAAGAGCACACTCGTGCTAATTTTCGTTTTCTGATTCCTATAACAAATTATGACGAACCTTCTTGAGCAGTACGGTCCACGCGAGGCGATGGAGTACGACGTAGTGATCGTGGGCGGCGGCCCGGCCGGCCTGTCGGCGGCTATCCGCCTGAAGCAGATCAACCCTGAAATTTCCGTTGTCGTCCTCGAAAAGGGCGGCGAACTGGGCGCACATATCCTGTCGGGGGCGGTGATGGACCCGCGCGCGATCACCGAGCTTATCCCGGATTGGAAGGAAAAAGGCGCACCGCTGAACACCGAGGTCACCGAAGACCGCATGCTCTTCCTGACCGAGTCCAAGGCTTACAAGACCCCGAACTTCATGCTGCCGGCCTGCTTCCAGAACCACGGCAATTATGTGATTTCGCTGGGCAATGTGGTGCGCTGGCTGGGTCAGCAGGCCGAAGCGATGGGCGTGGAAATCTTCCCGGGCTTCGCGGCGGCTGAAGTGCTATACAACGACGACGGCTCCGTCAAAGGCGTTGCTACCGGCAATATGGGCGTAAAGCGCGACGGCGAAGCGGGTCCGGAATTCCAGCTGGGCATGGAACTGCACGGCAAGTACACCCTGTTTGCCGAAGGCGCGCGCGGCCACCTGGGCAAGCAGCTGATGGCCAAGTACGACCTGAACAAGGGCAAGGATCCTCAGTCCTACGGCATCGGTATCAAGGAACTGTGGGAAATCGACCCGTCCAAGCACAAGCCGGGCCTGGTCATCCACACCACCGGCTGGCCGCTGGACACCAAGACCTATGGCGGTTCCTTCCTCTACCACCTGGAAAACAACCAGGTTGTGGTTGGCTACGTGGTGGGCCTCGACTATGAGAACCCTTACCTGTCCCCGTACGAAGAATTCCAGCGCTACAAGACCCACCCGGCAATCCGCGGCTTCTTCGAAGGCGGCAAGCGCATTTCCTGACGGCGCGCGCGCCATCACGGCGGGCGGTCTGCAGTCGCTGCCGAAGCTGGTCTTCCCGGGCGGCGCGCTGATCGGCTGCGACGCGGGCTTCCTGAACATGAGCCGCATCAAGGGTTCCCACGCGGCGATCAAGTCCGGCATGATGGCGGCGGACGCCGTGGCCGAGGCGCTGGGCGCCGGCCGCACGGGCGATGAGCTGGCCGCTTATCCGGTCGCCTTCGAGCAGTCCTGGCTGAAGGAAGAGCTGCACGTGGCGCGCAATGTAAAGCCATGGCTGAAGAAGGGACTGTACCTGGGCTCGATCATGACGGGCATCGACCAGATCGTCTTCAAGGGCAAGGCGCCCTGGACCTTGCACCACTCGACCCCGGACCACGCCTGCCTGCGCCCGGCTTCGGACTTCACCCCAATCACCTACCCCAAGCCGGATGGCAAGCTGACCTTCGACCGCCTGTCCTCGGTGTTCATCTCGAATACCAACCACGCGGAAGACCAGCCTATCCACCTGACGCTGAAAGACAATTCGGTGCCGGTGCAGATCAACCTGTCCAAGTATGCGGGTCCCGAGTCGCGCTACTGCCCGGCCGGCGTGTACGAGTTCGTGAAAACGGACGAAGGCCAGGACCGCCTGCAGATCAATGCGCAGAATTGTGTTCATTGCAAGACTTGCGATATCAAGGATCCGACTCAGAACATTGTCTGGGTGACGCCGGAAGGTGGCGGCGGGCCGAACTATCCAAACATGTAATCTTCAAAGGGCCTGCGGGCCCTTTTTTACACCCAAGGCCAAAAGCTGGTGGGTTACGCCTCTGGTTTGCTTATATTGCATTGCACAATCGAAAAATCAAAAAAATCAAAAAAATTTCCACTCGGCATTTAATGCTCTCAGGTAAACGGTCGTCTTGTACTTTTGAGAGCGCAAAACAGACCCGCTGCTCTATTTGAACTAACCCAACAGGAGTAATCCATGCTGAGCCTTCACACCAACGCAGCGGCCCTTTCCGCTCAAAACTCGATCACCCGCACTCAGAATTCGCTGTCGACTTCGATGACCCGTCTGAGCACCGGCTACCGCATCAACTCCGCAATGGATGATGCTGCTGGCCTGCAGATCGCAACCCGTCTGAAGACCCAGACCTCCGGTATGGGCGTTGCCATGCGCAACACCCAGAACTCCATCTCCCTGATGCAGACCGCCGAAGGCGCTCTGGACGAGACCACCAACATCCTGAACCGCATGAAAGACCTGGCAACCCAGGCTGCTGACGGTTCCTCCACCTCTGCTGACCAGACCGCGATGCAGAAGGAATTCAACACCCTGTCCGACGAACTGTCGAACATCTTCTCGAACACCAAGTTCGGCGGCACCGCACTGTTCAACAGCGCTGGCGGCAAGCTGACCAGCGCCCTGACCTTCCAGATCGGTGCTGACTCGTCCGAAACCATGACTGGCGACTTCACCACGGAACTGACCCAGGTTGGCACCGACATCGTTGCAGCCGCAACTGGCTTCGTGACCACCGGTACCGGCGCCGCTGCCGGCACCGAACTGACCGCTTCGGCCAACGCCACCATCGGCACCCTGACCACCGCGATCGACACCGTTGGCGCACTGCGCTCCAAGCTGGGTGCCGTGTCCAACCGTCTGGACCACGTGTACAACAACTTGTCCAACATCTCGACCAACACCAAGAACGCATCCGGCCGCATCATGGACGTGGACTTCGCTTCCGAATCCGCAACCATGACTTCGTCCCAGATGCTGCTGCAAGCTGGCACCGCCATGCTGAAGCAGACCAACAGCCAGTCCTCGCTGGTTCTGTCCCTGCTGCAGTAATAAGCGCAGACGATGCCTGACCGCCCAGCGGTCGGGCGGATCAGGAGCCAACCGGACACTCGGTTGGCTTTTTTATTACCGCCGTATTACCATTGGCTTTCATGGCGATAGATCGAGTCACGGCGTCCAATCCGGCGCTCAGCATCCACGACCGGCAGGTCCGCGAGGCCCCGGGCCAGGCGCACGCCCAGCCGGTGCCGCCAGTGGCCCAGCCGCCCGGCGATGCGCCCGACTTCGCCCTGCAGCCAGGTTTGCCGGCCTCAGTCGGCGCCCTGCTCGAAGCTGCCGAAGGCCTGGGCCAGGGCACCGCCTCCACCGCCGTTCAAACCGCCGCTGTACTTGGCGCGCGCGCACTGGTTGACGCCGAACCGGCAGCCATGCAGCCGAATCAGCTTTTCATGTCGCGCCAGATGGTGTGGCACAACCCCGATACCAATGTGATGGCCGCCTCCTGGCAGGTCATGGTGCGCACTTACAGCGAACAGCGGCGCGCGCTGATGGACCAGGCTGAAGGCAAGCATCTTCCAGCCTCCCTGTTCATGGCCGATTCTTCGCCCGCTGCCCTGCGCGAGGGACGCGGCTACCCGCCGCTCACGCACGAAGAGGATGCCTGGCGTTTCGCCGTCTATGCCTGGGGCGCCGAGAAACTGACCCTGCGCGTGGTCGCGCGCGATCCCGGCCAGCCGGGGCCAGGACAGCAACGTCGCCGTCCCCGCGTCGCCGTGCGGCTGGAATTAAATCTGCCTGACGTGGGCAAGGTGGTCGTGCAGCTGGAGCCGGCCGATGGAGGGGTGCTGCTGGAAATCGGGGCCATGAAAAACGAAGCCATGCAGCTGATGCGCGACATGCTGCCGCAGATCGCCAATGTGGTTGGCAACAGCGGCCTGCAAATCGTGCGCGCGCGGCTGATGCGCGATCTCACCCCCGTCAGCGCGGCGGACAATCATCCTACGCGGCTGCAGATTGCCATGCTTTCGCAGTCCATCTTTAAGGCCCTGGCCGAAGTGGCCGTGCTCCTCTCGCAGCCGCGACTCCCGGAGACACGGCGGATCGAATGATCCGCCCTACGCCGCATCGGCGGCACCCGCCGCCGCCATGGTGGGCACCTGCGACACATCGATCACGCGTGGTGGCCGTCCGTCCGACGCAATCACCCGGCGTTGGCGGCCCACCATCGCGTAGGGCGGATCATTGATCCGCCGCGAACGGCCCGCGGTGTCGACATTGGAGTCAGACCTACCCCCGGGTCCAGTACCCGGGCTGGGCGTAGATTGACTTGAGCTCGTCGATGAAGAAGCGAATTTTGGCCGGCAGGTGGCGCTGCTGGAGGTAGACGGCCATAATGTCGTAATCCGGCAGCGCGAAGTCGTCCAGCACTGTGATCAGGCTCCCTTCCGCCAGCTGGGCCTGGATCTCCCACGTTGAGCGCCATGCCAGTCCAAGCCCTTCGCACGCCCAGCGATGCAGCAACTCGCCATCGTTGCAGTCCAGGTTGCCCTGCACCCTGACCGTCACAGGCTTGCCGCCCTGCTGGAAGTACCAGCCGCGCTGCTGGCCGCCCTGCAGGTTGAAGGCCAGGCAGTTGTGGTCGGCCAGGTCGTCCAGGGTGCGTGGCACGCCGTTGCGGTCGAAGTAGTCCGGCGTGCCGCAGACGACACGCCGGTTCTTCGCCAGCCGCACCGCCACGAAACTGGGATCGATCACGCCGCCAATGCGGATGCCCAGGTCATAGCCCTCGCGCACCAGGTCGATCACCTGGTCCGTGAGGTTGAAGGAAATCTGCACGTCCGGATTCGCAGCGAGGAAAGCCGGCCCGTGCGGCGCCACATGCTTGCGGCCGAACGACGCCGGCGCTGACACGATCAGGTGCCCGGTCGCCTTGTGCCGCCCCTCCGAGATATTGCGCTCGGCGATGTCCATATCGGACAACAGCTTGCGGCAATCCTCCAGGTAGACATTGCCCTGCTCCGTCAGCGTCAGATGGCGCGTGGTCCGGTGCATCAGCTTCACGCCCAGGCGCTTCTCCAGCGCGTCGATGCGACGCCCCAGCATGACCGGTGTGATGTTCTGCACCAGCGCCGCGCGCGCCAGGCTGCCCTTCTCCACCACGGCCACGAAGGCCTCGATTTGCTTCAATTTATCCATGCCACCATTATTCCATACCCAGAGTATCGAATAAACGGATTTTTTGTCGTCTTATCAGGGAGGTCCATCCTCGATAGCATACAAAACATCAATAACACGCTCGACAGGAGATAACCATGGCTAAGATGACGGCAGCTGAAGCAGCTGTTCACGTACTTCAGAAGGAAGGCATTTCGGTCGCATTCGGGGTGCCCGGTGCTGCCATCAATCCGCTGTATGCGGCCCTCAAGAAGGTCGGCAAGATCAAGCATATCCTGGGCCGCCACGTGGAAGGCGCGTCCCACATGGCCGAAGGCTACACCCGCGCAGCACCGGGCAATATCGGCGTCTGCATCGGCACTTCAGGTCCTGCCGGCACCGACATGATCACCGGCCTCTACTCCGCCCAGGCCGACTCGATCCCCATCCTGTGCATCACCGGCCAGGCCCCGCGCGCCCGCCTGCACAAGGAAGACTTCCAGGCCGTGGACATCGCCTCCATCGCCAAGCCGGTCACCAAGATGGCCACCACCGTGCTGGAGCCGGCCCAGGTGCCGCGCGTGTTCCAGCAGGCCTTCCACCTGATGCGCTCCGGCCGTCCGGGCCCGGTCCTGATCGACCTGCCGTTCGACGTGATGATGGCCCAGATCGAGTTCGATCCGGAAACCTACACGCCGCTGGACGCCTTCAAGCCGCGCGCCTCGCGCGCCCAGGTCGAGAAGGCACTGGAAATGATGAACGATGCGGAGCATCCGCTGATCACCGCCGGCGGCGGCATCATCAACGCCAATGCTTCCGCCCTGTTGCAGGAATTCGCCGAAATCGTCAATGTGCCTGTGATCCCGACCCTGATGGGCTGGGGCACGATCCCTGATGACCACCCGCTGATGGCGGGCATGGCCGGCCTGCAGACCAGCCACCGCTACGGCAACGCCACAGTGCTGGCTTCCGACTTCATCATCGGCATCGGCAACCGCTGGGCAAACCGCCACACCGGCTCCGTGGACGTGTTCACCGAAGGACGCACCTTCGTGCACGTCGATATCGAACCGACCCAGATCGGCCGCGTGTTCGGCCCTGACCTGGGCATCGTGTCCGACGCCGGCTACGCGCTGGAACTGTTCGTGGAAGTGGCGAAGGAATGGAAGGCCGCCGGCAAGCTGCGCGACCGTACCGGCTGGGTGCACCAGTGCCAGGAACGCAAACGCACCATGCTGCGCAAGACGCACTACAACGAAGTGCCGGTGAAGCCGCTGCGCGTGTACGAGGAGATGAACAACTACTTCGGCCGCAATACGCGCTATGTGTCCGCCATCGGCCTGTCGCAGATTGCAGCCGCGCAATTCCTGCACGTCTACCAGCCGCGCAACTGGATCAACTGCGGCCAGGCCGGTCCTCTGGGCTGGACCATTCCCGCAGCGCTGGGCGTGCGTGCCGCCGATCCGACCACCGACATCGTGGCCATCTCGGGCGACTACGACTTCCAGTTCCTGATCGAAGAACTGGCCGTGGGCGCGCAGTTCAAGCTGCCCTACATCCACGTGCTGGTGAATAACTCCTACCTGGGCCTGATCCGCCAGTCCCAGCGCGGCTTCGACATGGACTACTGCGTGCAGCTGGCCTTCGAGAACGTGAACGCGCCGGAACTGAACGGCTATGGCGTGGACCACGTGGCCGTGGTGGAAGGCCTGGGCTGCAAGGCAATCCGCGTGCACAAGCCGGACGACATCATCCCCGCCTTCGAACAGGCGCGCGAGCTGATGGCCAAGTACAGCGTGCCGGTGGTGGTGGAAGTGATCCTGGAGCGCGTGACCAATATCGCGATGGGCACCGAGATCAACGCCATCAACGAATTCAACGACATCATCGACGCAGCTTGAAGGAGACCGCAATGCCAAAATACGCCGCCAACCTGACCATGCTGTATAACGACGTGCCTTTCCTGGACCGTTTTGCAGCCGCCGCACAAAGCGGATTCAAAGGTGTGGAATTCCTCTTTCCCTACGTCTTCGAGCCGCAGCAGATCCAGGAAAAGCTGGAAGAGTTCCAGCTGGAGATGGTCCTGCAGAATCTGCCGGCTGGCCGCTGGGAAGCTGGTGAGCGCGGCATCGCCTGCCACCCGGACCGCGTGGCGGAATTCGAAGAAGGCGTGCTGTCCGCTGTGCGCTACGCCAAGGTGCTGGGCACCCAGCGCATCAACTGCCTGGTCGGCATCCAGCCGGCCAAGGTGGAACGCGCCGAAGCCCAGGCCACCCTGGTGCGCAACCTGAAGTTCGCAGCTTCCGCCCTGAAGGATGCCGGCGTTCCGCTGCTGATTGAACCGATCAACACCTACGACATCCCGGGCTTCTTCCTGTCCGGCACCCGCCAGGGCCTGGAACTGATCGAGGAAGTCGGCTCGGACAACCTGTTCCTGCAGTACGACATCTACCACATGCAGCGCATGGAAGGCGAACTGGCGAACACGATCCGCAACCACAAGTCCGTCATCAAGCATATCCAGCTGGCCGACAATCCCGGCCGCTTCGAGCCGGGCACGGGCGAGATCAATTACCGCTACCTGCTCGAAACTGCTGGACGACATCGGCTACGACGGCTGGGTGGGCTGCGAATACAAGCCGCAGACCACGACGGCAGAAGGCTTGGGCTGGCGCCAGCAGCTGGCAGCGTAAATCAACAACACCATACGGAGACTAAATCATGCAAAAACTCGGATTCATCGGCCTGGGCATCATGGGCGGACCTATGGCAGGCCATCTGCAGGCTGCCGGCCACAAACTCTATCTGCACGACGTGAAGAACCCGCCGGCCAACCTGGTCGAAGCTGGCGCCACCGTCTGCACCTCCGCCATGGAAGTGGCCAAGCGCGCCGACATTATCTTCCTGATGGTGCCGGATACCCCGCACGTCGAGGAAGTGCTGTTCTCCGCCGACGGCGTGGCGGCCGGCCTCACCGCCGGCAAGATCGTGGTGGACATGAGCTCCATCTCGCCGATCGCCACCAAGGAATTCGCCAAGAAGATCAACAAGAAAAGCTGCGCCTACCTGGACGCACCGGTGTCCGGCGGCGAAGTGGGCGCCAAGGCGGCCTCGCTGACCATCATGGTGGGCGGCCCGCAGGAAGCCTTCGACACCGTGAAGCCCCTGTTTGACCTGATGGGCAAGAACATCACCCTGGTCGGCGGCAATGGCGACGGCCAGACCACCAAGGTGGCCAACCAGATCATCGTGGCGCTGAACATCCAGGCCGTATCCGAAGCGCTGCTGTTCGCGTCGAAAGCAGGCGCCAACCCGGCCAAGGTGCGTGAAGCGCTGATGGGCGGTTTCGCTTCCTCGCGCATCCTGGAAGTGCACGGCGAGCGCATGGTGAAGCGAACCTTCAACCCCGGCTTCCGCATCGCCCTGCACCAGAAGGACCTGAACCTGGCCCTGCAAGGCGCCAAGGCGCTGGGCGTGTCGCTGCCGAATACCGCGGCCACCCAGGAGCTGATGAATGCCTGCGCTGCCAATGGTTTGTCCGGCCTGGATCACTCCGCGCTGTGCCAGGCTATCGAACTGATGTCCAACCATAAGATCGCACAGGGCTAAGTACCATGACCGCGCCACAACCTCGCCAGCTCTTGCTGGACCTCTACGACGCAGCAGTGGGCGCGGTTCATCCGCGCAACCTGGTGCAGGACTTCCTGCCGCCGCCACCGGTGAACGGCAGGACCCTCGTGATCGGCGCGGGCAAGGGCGCGGCGGCGATGGCGCAGGCGGTCGAGCGCAGCTGGACCGGCCCGCTGTCCGGCCTAGTCGTCACCCGCTACGGCCACGGCGCTGAAACGAAGCACATCGAAGTGGTGGAAGCGTCCCATCCCGTGCCTGACGATGCGGGCCAGAAGGCGGCCGCGCGCATGCTGGAAATGGTGCAGGGCCTGGGTGAGGATGATCTGGTCCTGTGCCTGATTTCCGGCGGCGGCTCGGCCCTGTTGGCCTTGCCCGCCGCGGGCATTACGCTGGCCGAGAAGCAGGCGCTGAACAAGGCCCTGCTGAAAAGCGGCGCCACCATCGGCGAAATGAATTGCGTGCGCAAGCACCTGTCCGCAATCAAGGGCGGTCGCCTGGCGCTCGCCTGCGGCAAGGCGCGCGTGGTGACGCTGCTGATCTCCGACGTGCCGGGCGACGACCCGCGCGTGATCGCCAGCGGCCCTACCCTGCCCGACGCCACGTCGAGCGACGAGGCGCTGGCCATCCTGCGCAAATACGAAATCGGGATTCCTGCAAGCGTGCAGGCCCACCTCGAATCGCCCGCCAGCGAAACCCCGAAACCGGGCGACGTACGCTTCGCGGCCCACAGGCACCATGTCATCGCCACGGCGCAGAATGCGTTGGAAGCAGCTGCCGCCAAGGCGCGCAGCGTAGGCATCACGCCCTACATCCTGTCCGACGGCATCGAAGGCGAAGCGCGCGACATCGGCTTGATGCACGCCGCCATGGCGCGCCAGGTGCTGGCGCATGGCCAGCCCTTCCAGCGTCCTTGCGTAATCCTGTCCGGCGGCGAAACCACGGTCACGGTGCGCGGCAACGGGCGCGGCGGCCGCAATGTTGAATTCCTGCTCAGCTTTGCCCTCGCCATGGAAGGCGCGCAGGACGTGCACGCCATCGCCTGCGATACCGACGGCATCGACGGCTCGGAAGACAACGCGGGCGCCGTGTACGGACCGGATTCGCTGGCCCGCGCAAAAACAAAAGGCGTGAGCGGCAAGCACCTGCTGGCCAACAACGACGCCTACAGCTTCTTCAGCGCGCTGGACGACCTGGTCGTCAGCGGCCCTACGCGCACCAATGTCAATGATTTCCGCGCCATCCTGATTCTTTAAATAAGAGAGACTTCCACTATGCGCCGCGAACGCAAAGCAAAGATCGTCGCAACCCTGGGTCCCGCCAGCAGCGAATACGCCACCATCAAGGCATTGTTCGAAGCGGGTGCGGACGTTTTCCGCCTCAATTTCAGCCACGGCAGCCAGGCCGACCACAAGGCGCGCCACGACATCGTGCGCACCATCGAAAAGGAAATGGGCCGGCCGATCGCCATCCTGGCCGACCTGCAAGGCCCCAAGCTGCGCATCGGCCAGTTCAGCGAAGGCAAGGTCACGCTGCGCCCGGGCGCCGAGTTCCAGCTGGACCAGGCGCCCGCGCCGGGCAGTGACGCGCGTGTCTGCCTGCCCCACCCTGAGCTGTTTGCCGCCGTTGGCGCCGGCCAATGGCTGCTGCTCGATGACGGCCGCATCCGCCTCGAGGTGCTGGCCAATGAAGACGGCGTAATCCGCACCCGCGTCGTAAATGGCGGCGTGCTGTCCGACCGCAAGGGCGTGAATGTGCCGGACGCCGTGCTGCCCATCCCGGCCCTCACCGCAAAGGACAAGGCCGACCTCGAATTCGCCCTGAGCCTCGGTGTGGACTGGGTCGCCCTGTCCTTCGTGCAGCTGCCGGAAGACGTGACGCAGGCCAAGGAACTGATCCAGGGCCGCGCGGGCGTGATGTCCAAGCTCGAAAAGCCGGCTGCCCTGGAAAGGCTGGAACAGATCGTGGCCGTGTCGGACGCCATCATGGTGGCGCGCGGCGACCTGGGCGTGGAACTGCCGCCCGAGCGCGTGCCGGGCGTACAGAAGCTTATCGTGCGCATGTGCCGCAAGCACGGCAAGCCGGTGGTGGTTGCCACGCAAATGCTGGAATCCATGGTTACCGCTCCGGTACCGACCCGCGCCGAAGCTTCCGACGTGGCCAATGCCGTGTATGAAGGCGCAGACGCGGTCATGCTGTCGGCCGAATCGGCCAGCGGCGGCTATCCGGTGCACGCCGTCTCCATCATGAACCGCATCATCTCCGAGGTGGAACGCGACCCGCTGTATCCGGCCATGATCGAGGCCCAGCACCAGGCGCCGCTGCCGAACAAGGGCGACGCCATCAGCGCCGCCATGCGCGACGCGGCCAAGATCATGGGTGCGAAGGCGATGGTGGCCTACACCACCTCAGGCCACAGCAGCCTGCGCACGGCACGCGAGCGTCCGATGGCGCCGATCGTGAGCATCACGCCGAAAGATGAAACGGCGCGCCGCCTGTCGTTGGCCTGGGGCGTGCACAGCACCGTCAGCCGTGACGTACGCAATGTCGAGGAAATGGTGGCTGCTGCCTGCAACACGGCGCTGCGCGAGGGCTTCGTGCAGCCGGGCGACCAGATTGCCATCGCGGCCGGCAGCCCGTTCGGCCAGCCCGGCAGCACCAACCTGCTGCGCCTGGCGGAGATATGGGCGCCGTAAGAATCAGCATAAGAATCAGGAATACCTACTTTAACGCCGGCGCATGCCGGCGTCTTTTTTTGCCGAAGCGCCGTGGACGTTCTTAGAACCCAAGACCAAAAGCTGGTGTCTGCCACATCGTGGCAGACACCTGATTTATGCCGTTGGTTTTAAGGGAATGCAGCGGCGCTTTGACTATTCGCCGCGCTGGTGGACCTGCTTGCCGGCCGCATAGGTAGCGGCGATAGCCCGGTCATCGCCCAGCAGCGCCAGCGCAAACAGCAGCTCCTCCAGGCTATTGGTCCGCGTCGTGCGACGCTCCAGCAACGCCGTAGCCTTCGGATCGACAACAATGAAGTCCGCTTCCGCACCTGCCACAAAATTGCCAACCGTCCCCTCCAGCTGCATGCTGCGCGCGCCGCCCAGGGTGGCGAGATAGAACATGCGCAGCGCCGGCAGATAGGTGCCGCCCATGCGCGCCACCTTATAGGTTTCGTTCATCGTCTGCAGCATCGAGAAGGACGTGCCGCCGCCCACGTCCGTCGCCAGGGACAGCGCCACCTGTTGCCGGTCGGCGGCGGCGAAGTCGAACAGCCCGCTGCCCAGGAACAGGTTGGACGTGGCGCACATCGACACGGCGGCGCCGGTGGCCGCCATGCGCGCGCGATCTTCATTATCCAGCCAGATGCAGTGGGCATACATCGAGCGCGGGCGCAGCAGGCCGTACTTGTCGTACACGTCCAGGTAGCTGCGCGCATCGGGGAAGAGCGACTTCACCCACGCCACTTCATCCGTGTTTTCGGCCACGTGAGTCTGCACATAAGTGTCCGGCAAGGCACGCGCCAGTTCGCCGCAGACCTGCAGCTGCGCCTCGGTGGACGTGGGCGCAAAGCGCGGCGTCAGCGCGTACATATTGCGGCCCTTCTTGTGCCAGCGCCGGATCAGCTCCTCGCTTTCGCGGGCGCTGCGCTCGGCCGTATCCTGCAGGAAGTCCGGGCAGTGGCGGTCCATCATCACCTTGCCCGCTGCCATGCGCAGGTTATGCGCTTCGGCGGCGCCGAAGAAGGCGTCCACCGATTCCGGGTGCACGGTGCAGTACACCATGGCTGTGGTGGTGCCACAACGCAGCAGCTCCCTGACGAAGAAATCGGCCACGCCGCGCGCGTGTTCCGGATCGCTGAACTGGCGCTCCGTTGGGAAAGTGTAGGTGTCCAGCCACGGCAGCAGGCCTGGCGCCGGCGAGGCGATCATGTCCGTCTGCGGATAGTGGATGTGAGTGTCGATAAAGCCGGGCATGATGATCTTGCCGCGGTAATCGCGCACCGGCGTATCGGGTGGCAGGGTGTCCTTCAGCTGCGCGTAATCGCCGGCAGCCTGCACGTGGCCGTCCTTCAGCACCAGCAGGCCATCCTCATGCCACTGACAGGCCTTGTCGCTGATGGCCGGATCGGCGGTGAAATGCAGGATGCTGGCGCGGAAGGCCTTGATGCTTGCTTCGCTCTGCATGTTCAGCTACCCCGGTAGGTGGAATAGGCCCAAGGCGAAACCACGATAGGCACGTGATAATTGGCCGTGGCATCCGCGATGCCGAAGGCGATGATCACTTCATCGACAAAGCGCGGCTCCGGCAGATTCACGCCTTGCGACGCAAAGTAGTCGCCCGCCGCGAACACCAGCTCATATTTGCCCCGCTTTACTTCTTCTCCCGCCAGCAAAGGCTGTTCGCAGCGTCCATCCAGGTTGGTGACCGCTGTCTTCAACAGCATCTTCTCGTTGCCGTCCACGCGGAACAGTTTTACCTGCACGCCTGCGCCGGGCTTGCCCTGCGTGATATCCAGGACGTGTGTACTCAGCTTACCCATATTGCCTCCTCTAATGATGGAGACGATCTTATACGGCTGGCGATTGCGTATTATTCACGGCAGCGAATACTAATCATGAGCCGTGTGGACATAATCAAGCTTCCATATCTATAAATCAGGAGACCCACGATGTACAAGAAACTAGCTGTCCTGGCTTTGGCCACGGTTGTCCAGCAAGCCAGCGCCGCTGACTGGAGCGATACCGCCATCGGCTACCGCTACGGGACGAAATTCGCAGAGCCGTATAATCCCAACGACATCAAGAAGCACATCGTGAGCTGGACTTATGCCGACGGTTATAAGTACGGCGGCAATTACATGAACGTGGACTTCCTCACGTCCGACAGCACCGACAACAGCGCGCACGAAGCCTATGTCTTGTATCGCCACACGCTGGACCTGGGAAAGGTCATGGGCAAGGACCTCAAGGTCGGCCCGGTGCGCGGCTTCGGCGTCACGGCAGGATTCGACTGGAACGCCAAGAACGACGATACTTACAACTCGCGCAAGCGCATGGCGGTCCTCGGCCCCACCCTGATGATGGACGTGCCGGGCTTCCTGAATATCAGCCTGTACGCCGTATGGGAGAGCAACCAGCCGCTGGGCGTCTCCAAGCGCTATTCCTACGACACCCGCCCGATGCTCAGCACCGCCTGGGGCATCCCGCTGGGCTCGGGCTTCAGCTTTGAAGGCTATGCCAACTGGATCGGCAAAAAGGGCATCGACGAATTCGGCGGCCCCACCGCGCCTGAAGTGAACGTCGACATGCAAGTGATGTACGACCTGAGCGCCCACCTCGGCGCCAAGCCGAACACCTTCAAGCTCGGCCTGGAGTACCAATACTGGCGCAACAAATTCAGCGTCCCCCACAACATCCCCGGCAGCACCGCCAAGACGCCGATGATCCGCGCTGAGTACCACTTCTAACAACTAATTCGGGGTCAGCTCTGTCATTCGGACACGCAGGCACATTGTTTGATTTAGCTCAATACGCAAAATCCTCTGATTTCGCGTATTGATCCAGATCAAAGCTTCGTTCTGGGTGTCCGATTGACAGAGCTGACCCCGAATTGCGGTGCAAAAAAACGGCCCTTGCGGGCCGTTTTCTTTTATACGAACTCGCCAACCCTGGCTGTTACTGCTTCGCGTACCGAACCGCTGGTGACGAAGCTGTGCGCGACCTGGATGTCGTTGTGGAACCAGCGGTCGCCGTCCAGGCAGGCTGGGATCTGCCGGCGGATCTCGTCATAAGCCGCTTGCGTGCCCTCGCCCAGCGCGAAGCCCGGCAGCAGCTGCTCGGTCATGGTCAGCGCCTGCGCTGCCAGCAGCATCTCCACGCCCACGATGTACTGGGTGTTCTGCACCACGGTATGCGCCTTGCGCGCACACCACGTGGAGTTGGAGATATGGTCTTCGCTATTCGCCTTGGACGGGATCGAATCGACACTGCCGGGCATCGACAAGGTGCGGTTTTCCATCACCAGGGAACTGAGCGAGCATTGCACGACCGGATAGCCGGTGTTCACGCCGCGCAGGCCGGACATCAAATTACGCGGCAAGCCCCAGGACAGCGTCGGATCGATCAGGCGCGCCACGCGGCGTTCGCAAATGCTGCCAAGGTCCGTGATCGCCATCGCCAGCAGATCCATCGCCTGCGCCAGGTACTGGCCGTGGAAATACCGCCCGAGATGATTTCGAAACCGCCGCCGTCCTTGCCAAAGATCAGCGGGTTGTCCGTGGCCGAATTGATCTCGTTCCTGACGATGGTGTCGATGTAGTCCAGCGCATCGAACACGGGACCGTACACCTGCGGCGTGCAGCGCAGCGAATACACGTCCTGGATACGCGGCGTATAAGGAATATCCGTGCGGCGCAATTCATCCGGGAACTGCACGGCGCGCGCTTCATGCGTAGTGCGGGTTGAACCCTTCAGCAGCTTGCGCACTACCGCAGCCGTCTTGATCTGGCCCGGGTGCGGGCGTGCCTGCTGGATGCGCGGATCGAAGGCGGACATCTCGGCCCGCATCGCTTCCAGCGTCAGTCCAAGGGACAGGCAGGCATCCGTCAGCAGATCACGTGCATCCTTCGCAGCCAGCACGGCCACCGCGAGCGAGGCCGTGCAGCCATTGATAAGGGCCGACGCATCCTTGGCCTTCAGGTCGAACTTGACTGGGCCGATTTCCGCCCGGGTGATGGCCTCTGGTGCAGACATGCGCTGCCCCTTGTACATCACCTCCGCCTCGTCGAAACCGGCAATCGCGGCCGCCTGGTAAGCCAGCGGCGCCAGGTCGCCCGATGCGCCGACAGAACCCTTCTGCGGCATGATCGGATGAATGCCGGCGTTGATGAAGGCCAGCAGACGGTCCACCACTTCCACGCGCGGCGCCGAGTAATTACTGGCGAAGGCGTTCGCACGCAGCAGCATGGTGGCGCGGCTCACCTCTTCCGAGAACGGTTCGCCGATGCCGCCACTGTGGGCCTTGATCAGCTGCGTCTGGAACAGTTCGATGTGCTCCACCTTGATGCGGGTATCCTTCAGCAGGCCCACGCCGGTGTTAAAGCTGTACATCATTGGCGCTTCGTCGTGCATCCAGGTCGATTCGATGTAGTCGCGGCTTTCCTTCAGCGCGGCGCGCGAGGTCGCGGACAGTTCCACCTTGGCGCCGCCGCGTGCGACCGCCAGTACTTCTTCCGCGGTGAGATTGAATCCGTCGATAGTTACGGTGCTCATTTTTTAATTCCTTTAGTTTCAGTTGGCGCCGGACTCGAACCAGGTGCCGATCAGCTGGCGTTCGTCGTCAGTCATGTGGGTCATGTTTGCCAGCGGCATGTCCTTGTTCTGCACGGCGCGCTGGTAGATCTTGGCGGCGTGCTGCCTGGTCAGTTCGGGGGTATCGAGCATCACGCCGCCCGGGGCTGATGCGAAACCCGCCTGGGTGGGCGCCGAGGAGTGGCAGGACACGCAGCGCTGCGCCACAACGTGCTGCACGCCCGCGAGACTGGCTTGTGCGGCCGGAGCAGTGCCTTCGGCAGCATGGCCGTCCGCATCAACGGCTGCAGCGGCGGCGGCCGGTGCGGCAACAGCCTTGCGTGGTGCGGGAGCGATGGCAATGGCCACGGCGATCAGCAGGGCCACGCCGGCAATCGGATACGCCGGCGACACCTTGCCCGCATGGCGCAGGTTGAAGAAGTGGCGGATCAGTACACCAGCAGCCATGATGGCGGCCAGCACCAGCCAGCTGTAGGCGTGGCTGTAGGTCATTGCGTAGTGGTTGCTGATCATGATCAGCAGCACGGGCAGCGTGAAATAGTTGTTGTGCACCGAACGCACCTTGGCGCGCTTGCCGTAGATCGGGTCGGGCGACTGGCCCTTCGCCATCGCGTCCACCAGCTTGCGCTGGCCGGGAATGATCACAAACAGCACATTACCCACCATCATGGTGCCCATCATGGCGCCGACGTGGATGTAGGCGGCGCGGCCGCTCAAGGTGTGGGTCAGCACATAGGCTGCAGCCACGATCAGCAGGAACAGCACGGTGCCCAGCACGGCGGGCTTCTCGGACAGCGGCGTCTTGCACAGCGTGTCGTACACCAGCCAACCGCCCACGAGCGTGCCGACGCCTACTGCTACGGCTTGCAGCGAAGTCAGGTCGGCCACGTTCCGGTCGATCATCATCGCCGACGCATTGAAGTAATACACGATGAACAGCATGGCGAAGCCGCTCAGCCACGTGGCATAGGCTTCCCATTTGAACCAGTGCAGGTCTTCCGGCAGTTCAGCCGGCGCCACCAGGTATTTCTGTGGGTTGTAGAAGCCGCCACCGTGCACGGCCCACAGTTCGCCCATCACGCCTTTCTTGGCCAGCGGACTGCCGGGCTTGGGCGGCCGGATCGAATTGTCCAGCCAGACGAAATAAAACGATGCGCCAATCCACGCGATGCCGGTAATCAGGTGCAGCCAGCGTACCAGCAGGTTAAGCCACTCCACTCCGTAGGAACCGAATAAAGTCTCCATGATTTTTCCATTAAGTCTGTTCATCTGCCTCTGGCGGGCACTTCAGATGAGCGAGGAGTTTCACCTCAGAAACGGTCGTTGTGTCGCCGCCGCTACGACCGCGATGGCATGGGAGCACCCTGCCATCAGCTTGGGTGAAACGATATCGGCTTAGGACGCGTCTATCCTTTCGCTACAGATATAAGTCGCATATACGCAGACGTATATATCGAGGGCCCGGTTAGTGCGACCCTGTCATCCATAAAGCCAGATAATTAATATTCGGAGACCATGATGACCAGAATGCCCGAGCACCTGGATATCCACCTGATACGCATCCTCTACTTGTTGCTTTGCGAAAAGAGCGTGTCGCGCGTGGCCCTCAAACTGAACCAGCCCCAGCCTTCCATCTCCGGTTCGCTGCGCAAACTGCGCGACCTGACCGGCGATCCTCTGCTGGTGCGTGGCGGACGCGGTATGGTGCCGACCCAGCACGGCGAGAGCCTGCTGAAGGCCGCCAAGCGCATCCTTGACGAAACGGAAGGCCTGTTCAGCCCCAAGACGGCCTTCGTGCCGCTGGAGCAGGCTCGCACCTTCCATATCGCCGCACCGGACTATATGAATAACCAGTTCTTCACCGAGGTGATCGCCCGCCTGCGCCGTGAATCGCCGAAGAGCCGGCTGGTCATCCATTCGCTGGTGCCGGACGTCGACTATGTGCGCCTGCTGGCGGATGGCGAACTGGACCTGGTGGTCGGCAACTGGGACGAGCCGCCGCAGCACCTGCACATTTCCAAGCTGTTTGACGATCCCATCGTCTGCCTGATGCGCGCGAACACGGCCTACGCCCGCCGCACAGGGAAGGAGGGCATGACGCCCGAGGACTTCCTGACGCTGCCCCAGGTCGCGCCGGCTCAGATCCTGCCCGGCTACCACGGCAATATCGATTCGTTCCTGGAACACCAGAACCTGCAGCGCAATATCGTGGTGGAATCGGCACACTTCCGCATGCTGCCCTACGTTGTCGCGCAGACGGACCTGGTGCTGACAGCAGGCCAGCAGTTCGCCAGTTTCTACGAGAACCTGCTGGGCCTGAAATCGTACAAGGTGCCGCTGAACTTCCCGCCGCTGCGCTTCTACCAGCTGTGGCATGAACGTTCCCAGCACGGCACGGAACACAAATGGCTGCGCGCCCAGGTCAGCGCCGCAGCACGCCTGCTGGCCAAGTAGATATCAGTCCAGGGATTAGCAGATATAGGTCCAGAGCTATATATCCGGCGGGCCGCGCCCCTAATATCGAATTGCCATTTCCCAGATCAACCTTTTTGGAGCGGGCCGCCGGCGGCGGCCTGATTGCACGATGACGAGCCTGAAGCAACTGAACACCTGCGACGCTGGCGCATTCGCCGATATCCTGCATGGCCTGTACGAACATTCCCCGTGGATTCCGCAGCGCGCCGCCGCACAGCGCCCTTTCCGCAGCATCGAGGCGCTGAAACTGGGCCTGCAGCAAGTCGTAGCTGAAGCGACGCACGATGAGCAGCTGGGCCTGATCCGCGCCCACCCCGGAACTGGCAGGCAAGGCCGCCGTAGCAGGCGAACTGACGCCCGAATCCACCGGTGAACAGGCGAAGGCGGGCCTGAACCTGTGCACCCCGGAGGAATTCGCAGCGCTGCAGGAAATGAATTCGGCCTACAACAGCAAATTCGGCTTCCCCTTCATCCTGGCGGTGAAAGGCGCCGACGGCAAGGGCCTGACGCGCCAGGCCATCATCGCCGCCTTCCGCCGCCGCCTGCTGAACCAGGTGGACGATGAGCACCGCGAAGCGTTGCGCCAGATCCACCGCATTGCCGAAATGCGCCTGAACGCACTGCTGCAGCACACGCCGGCGATGGGCCAGTCCATCATGCAATGGGCCGAACAGATCGGCGCCCTGAGCGAGGATGCGCAAGGTCTGACCTGCACCTATATGACTCCCACCCATCGCGCCACCGCCAACCAACTGGCGCAATGGATGAGCGAAGCGGGCATGCATGTGCATATCGACGCTGTCGGCAATGTCGTGGGCCGCTATCTGTCCACCGACCCGCAGGCGCGCACCCTGCTCACCGGCTCCCACTACGATACGGTCCGTAATGGCGGCAAGTACGACGGCCGCCAGGGCATCCTGACCGCCATTGCCGTGGTCAAAAAGCTGCACGAAAGCGGCGAAACCCTGCCCTTCCATTTCGAGGTGATCGCGTTCTCCGAAGAGGAAGGCGTGCGCTTCAAGAGCACCTTCCTCGGCAGCAGCGCCGTGATCGGCCAGTTCGACCCGCGCCTGCTGGAGCTGCGCGACCGCGACGGCGTGGCACTGCGCGAAGTGATGGCCGCCGCCGGCCAGGATCCGAACAGCATTGCTGCCATCGCGCGCGACCCGGCCGATTTGCTGGGCTATGTGGAAATCCATATTGAACAGGGCCCGGTGCTGCTGGAGCGCGGCTTGCCGGTGGGCGTGGTGACGTCCATCGCTGGCAGCAAGCGCTACCTGGTGGAGCTGAAAGGCGTCGCCAGCCACGCCGGCACGACCCCTATGCCCATGCGCAAGGACGCCGCCGCCGCTGCCGCCGAAATCATCCTCTACGTGGAGCAGCGCTGCTGCAAAGACCAGGACTCGGCCCTGGTCGGCACCGTCGGCCAGCTGCAGGTACCCAACGGTTCCACCAATGTGATTCCCGGCGCCTGCACCCTGTCGCTTGATATCCGTGCCGCCAATGACACGGCGCGCGACGCCGCGGTGGCCGACATCCTGGCCCATATCGAAAAAGTGTGCCATACGCGCCACATCAGCTTCGCGATCGAGCAGACCGTTTCCGCCAACTGCGCACCATGCGCCCCCTGGCTGATGGACCAGCTGGCGGCGGCCACGGAGCGCACCGGCGTACCGGCCTTCCGCCTGGCCTCCGGCGCCGGCCACGACGCCATGCTGATGGCGCGCGTGACCGATGTCGCCATGCTGTTCACGCGCTGCGGCAACGGCGGCATCAGCCACAATCCACTGGAAACCATGACGGGACGACGACGCCGATGTCGCCGCCCGCATCCTGCTCGACTTCCTTCGCAATTTCAAGGCCGGTCCCCGCCGCGCCCATCCCGGCAAACACGCCGAAAAGGAGGCCATCGACGACATTCAGTAAGACGGAGCAGCGCGGGACGCCATATTTGTCCGCCCACAGAGGCGGAATTTCGGGCGGAAAAAACTAAACGGAGACACAGCAAATGAACTTTTTGGAAAACTATTTCAAGCTCGGCGAGCACGGCACGAACGTGCGCACCGAGGTATTGGCAGGCATTACCACCTTCCTGACGATGGCGTACATCATCTTCGTCAACCCCTCCATCCTCGGCGACGCCGGCATGCCCAAGGACGCAGTCTTTGTGGCCACCTGCGTTGCGGCCGCCGTCGGCACCATCATCATGGGCCTGTATGCCAACTTCCCCATCGGCCTCGCGCCGGGCATGGGCCTGAATGCCTACTTCGCCTATGGCGTAGTGGCGGGCATGGGCTTCCCATGGCAGGCCGCACTGGGCGCCGTGTTCATTTCGGGCTGCTGCTTCATGATCGTCAGCCTGCTGCGCATCCGTGAAAAAATCATGAACGCGATTCCGCCCTCGCTGCGCATCGCCATCCCGGCCGGCGTGGGTCTGTTCCTGGCGCTGATCTCGCTGAAAAACGCAGGCATCGTCGTCTCCAGCCCGGCCACCTTCGTCACCATGGGCGACCTGCACAAGCCGGCTCCCGTACTGGCAATCGTGGGCTTCCTCGTCATCGTCGCCCTGGACCGCCTGCGCGTCACCGGCGCCCTGCTGATCGGCATCATGGCCGTGACGGTGCTGAGCTTCTTCTTCGGCGGTAACCAATTCCACGGCATCGTTTCCGCTCCACCTTCCATCTCGCCTACCGCCCTGGAGCTCGACATCGTCGGCGCCATGTCGCACGGCCTGTTCAACGTCGTGATGGTCTTCTTCCTGGTCGAACTGTTCGACGCCACCGGCACCCTGATGGGCGTGGCCCAGCGCGCCGGCCTGATGAAGGACGGCAAAATCCCCGCCGCCATGAACAAGGCCCTGCTGGCCGACTCCGGCGCCATCATCGCCGGTTCCCTGATGGGTACTTCCAGCACCACCGCCTACATCGAAAGCGCCGCCGGCGTGCAGGCAGGCGGCCGCACCGGCCTCACCGCCGTCACCGTGGCCGTGCTGTTCCTGGCCGCCCTGTTCATCGCGCCGCTGGCCGGCGTGGTACCGGCCTACGCCACCGCTCCCGCCCTGTTCTTCGTTGCTTGCCTGATGCTGCGAGAACTGGCGGAAATCAACTGGGCCGAAACCACGGAAAGCATCCCGGCCGTCGTCACGGCGCTGGTGATGCCGTTCACGTACTCGATCGCCAACGGCCTGGCGCTGGGCTTCATCAGCTACGCCGGCCTGAAGCTGCTGACCGGTAAATACAAGGAAGTCAGCGCCATGATCTGGTGCGTCGCCGGCGTATTCCTGTTCAAGACCATCTACATCGCAGGCTAAGCAGTTCACATAAAAACTCTTGGAGACGCGCATGAACAACCTGCTATACCAGGTGGAGGACCGTCCGCCGCTGCTGACCAGCGGCATCCTCGCCTTGCAGCACCTGTTGGCCGCGCTCGGTGGCATCATCGCCGTGCCTCTCGTGATTGGCGCCGTACTGAAGCTCCCGGCTGAAGAGATGGTGGCCCTTGTCAATGCAGCGCTGCTGGGTTCCGGCATCGTCACCATCATCCAGTGCAAGGGCGTGGGGCCGGTGGGCATCCGCCTGCCGTGCGTGATGGGCACCAGCTTCGCCTTCGTTGGCGCCGCCATCAGCGTGGGGCTCGAGCACGGCGTGCCCGGCATCATGGGGTCGGCCCTGGCCGGCTCCGTGGTGATGATCGTGGGCAGCTGCTTCATGCCGCAGATCCGCAAGCTGTTCCCGGAAGCCGTGACAGCCGTGGTGGTGACGATGATCGGACTGACCCTGGTGCCGGTAGCCGTGGACTGGGCGGCCGGCGGCCGCAACGCCGGTCCGCTGTACGGCGACCCGACCAACCTGGGCATCGCGCTGTTCGTGCTGGTGGGCGTGATCCTGCTGGTGCAGTTCGGCAAAGGCATGATTTCAGCCGCCGCCATCGTGATCAGCATGTTCGTCGGCTACCTGGTGTGCATCGGCCTCGGCCTGGTCAACTTTGCTCCGGTCGTCAATGCGGAAGTGATCGCGCTGCCCAAGCCCCTGCACTTCGGCATGACCTTCCCGGCCTCCGGCATCGTCGCCATGGGCCTGGCCTTTGTAGTCACGATGGTGGAAACCACCGGTACCTTCATGGCGCTGGGGAATGCCACCCACACCAAGATCCGCGGCAAGACGCTGGCGCGCGGCATGCTGTGCGATGGCGTGGGTTCGGCTTTTGCCGCCGTGCTTTCCAGCCCTCCGGTATCGACCTTCGCCCAGAACGTGGGCGTGATCACGCTGACCGGCGTCGCCAGCCGACACGTGGTGGCGCTCACCGGCCTGCTGCTGGCATTGGCCGGCCTGTTCCCGGTGCTCGGCGCCCTGGTCGTGACCATTCCGCAGCCGGTGCTGGGCGGTGCAGGCCTGATGATGTTCGCCATGATTTTCGCAGCAGGCGTGCAGATGCTGGCCAAGGTGGAACACGACAAGCGCACCTGCCTGATCATCGCCGTGTCGGTGGGCTGCGGCCTGGCAGTGACGGTGCGCCCGGAACTGCTGTCCAAGCTGCCCGCCTTCGTGCATGAAGTCTTCGGCTCCGGCATCAGCACCAGCGCCATCGTGGCCGTGGCCCTGAACCTCGTGCTGCCGGATCGCCCGCAGGTGGTGCAGGAAGACGAAGTGGAAGAAGATTTGCTCCAGCCAATGCTGGTAAGGGATTTGGATAAAGCGTAATCAGAAAAATGACTAAGACTCTCTTGATCAGGAATGCGCGCGTGCTCGTCACGATGGACGAGCAGCGCCGCGAAATCGACAACGGCGCAGTATTCGTGCGTGGGAATGTGATCGAACAGGTGGGTCCGACTGCGGAATTGCCGCAGGAAGCGGACCAGGTGATCGATGCCGCCGGCCAGGTAGTGATGCCCGGCCTGGTGAACACCCATCACCATATGTACCAGAGCCTGACCCGCGTAATCCCTGCGGCCCAGGACGGGGAGCTGTTCAACTGGCTCACCAACCTGTATCCGATCTGGGCCAACCTGACGGGCAAGATGGTGAAGGTGTCCACGCTGACGGCAATGTCGGAACTGATCCTGTCCGGCTGCACCACGTCGAGCGACCACCTGTACATCTATCCCAACGATTGCCGCCTCGACGACAGCATCGAAGCCGCCCAGCAGATCGGCATGCGCTTCCATGCCGCGCGGGGCGCCATGAGCGTGGGCCAGTCCAAGGGCGGGCTGCCGCCGGACTGCGTGGTGGAAGAGGAAGCGGCCATCCTGAAGGATACGCAGCGCCTGATCGAGTCTTATCATGATGCCGACCGCCACGCCATGCTGCGCGTGGTAGCGGCGCCCTGCTCCCCTTTCTCCGTGTCGCGCGACCTGATGAAGGAAGCGGCCAATATGGCGCGCAGCTATGGCGTGTCGCTGCACACCCACTTGGCGGAAAACGTCAACGACATCGCCTACAGCCGCGAGAAGTTCGGCATGACGCCGGCGCAGTACGCCGAGGATTGCGGCTGGGTGGGCCACGACGTCTGGCACGCCCATTGCGTGCAGCTGGACGACGCCGGCATCAATATGTTCGCCCGCACGGGCACCGGCGTTGCCCACTGCCCCTGCTCGAATATGCGTCTGGCGTCCGGCATCGCGCCGGTGCGCAAGATGGTGGACGCCGGTGTGCCGGTGGGCCTTGGCGTGGACGGCAGCGCCTCCAACGACGGCGCCCACATGCTGGGCGAAGTGCGCCAGGCCATGCTGCTGCAGCGGGTGGGCTTCGGCCCGGATGCGATGACCGCGCGCCAGGCGCTGGAACTGGCCACCCTGGGCGGCGCCAAAGTACTGAACCGCGACGACATCGGCGCTTTGAAGCCCGGCATGTCGGCCGACATCATCAGCTTCAGGCTGGACCAGGTTGGCCTGGCCGGCGCCCTGCACGACCCGGTCGCCGCCCTGGTGTTCTGCACGCCGTCCAATGTAACGAACAGCATTATCAATGGCAGGATCGTCGTGCGCGACGGCCTGCTGCAAACGGTGGACCTGCCGCTGGTGATCGAACAGCACAATGCGCTGGCTCGCGACCTGGCCCTGGCAGTGGGCGCAAAAAGGGAAATACGAAATGAGCACTAGCAAGATACGATTCTTTTTACCAGG
This sequence comes from Pseudoduganella sp. UC29_106, assembly GCF_044055365.1. Lineage (NCBI taxonomy): Bacteria > Pseudomonadati > Pseudomonadota > Betaproteobacteria > Burkholderiales > Oxalobacteraceae > Pseudoduganella > Pseudoduganella sp. UC29_106. Next base: position 3,852,558 of record NZ_CP171977.1, read on the forward strand.
GCCGCGTACAGGAAGTCGATTCCGCGTCGCCTACCCGCACGGTGCTCCAGCATCTGCGCGAAGACCTGCACTGCACCGGCACCAAGGAGGGCTGCGCCGAGGGCGACTGCGGCGCCTGCACCGTGGTGATTGCCTCGCTGGTGGACGGCGAACTGGAAATGCGCAATGTGAATTCCTGCATCCAGTTCCTGCCTACGCTGGACGGCAAGGCTGTCTTCTCGGTGGAGGACCTGAAGCAGCCGGACGGCGGGCTGCATCCGGTGCAGGAAGCCCTGGTGGAGTGTCACGGTTCCCAATGCGGCTTCTGTACGCCTGGCTTCGCGATGTCGCTGTGGACCCTGTACCTGAAGCAGGAAGGCAAAGCCGCGCCGCCCTGCCGCAAGGAGATCGATGAAGCCCTTTCCGGTAACCTGTGCCGCTGCACCGGCTACCGCCCCATTATCGACGCCGCCGCCCGCATGGGCGAGCTGCCGGCCGTCAGCTTCGACCGGGAAGCCCTGAAGGCTACCCTGCAGGACTTGCAACGAGACACCATGTTCAGCTACACCCACGACGGCCAGACTTTCCACGCGCCGCGCACCCTGGCCGAAATGACGGCGCTGCGCGCCGCCAAGCCCACCGCCACCATCCTGGCCGGTTCCACCGACGTCGGCCTGTGGGTGACCAAGCAGATGCGCAACCTGGGCGATGTGATCTACACGCGCCAGGTTGCGGAACTGCATCGCATCGCCATCGCGGATGGCAAGCTCGAAATCGGCGCCGCCGTGTCGCTGGACGACGCCTACCGCGCCGTCAATAATCTGTACCAGAATGACTCGCTGCACGAAATGTGGCAGCGTTTCGCTTCCCAGCCTATCCGCAGCACCGGCACCCTGGGCGGCAGCGTGGCCAACGGGTCGCCCATCGGCGACTCCGCGCCGTGGATGATCGTGCTGGGCGCCGAAATCGTGCTGCGTTCGGACAAGGGCCAGCGCGTGCTGCTGCTGCAGGACTTCTACCTGGATTACATGAAGAAGGATTGGCAGCCGGGCGAATTCGTGGAAGCCGTGCGCATCCCGCTGCCGAAAAAAGACCAGCAATTCCGCACCTACAAACTGGCCAAGCGCTACGACCAGGACATTTCCGCCGTCTGCGCCGCCTTTGCCATCGAACTGGAAAACGGCATCGTGCGCAATGCGCGCATCGCCTACGGAGGCATGGCCGCCACCTCGCGCCGCGCGCCGCAGGCGGAAGCCGCCATCAACGGCCAGCCATGGAACGAAGACGCCATGCGCGCCGGCATGGAAGCGCTGGCCCGCGATTACACGCCGCTGACCGATATGCGCGCTTCGGCCAACTACCGCATGCGCACTGCGCAGAACCTGCTGCGCCGCTTCTGGATGGAGTCGCGCGTGGAGGACGCCGTACCGAACACCTATGTCAACGCATACGCATACAAGGAAGGAGCCGCAGCATGAACAGCAAGTCCGAATCGTTCATGACCATCGGCGCCGCCAAGGGCTGGGCCGAAGTGGGCCAGAGCCATCCGCACGAATCGGCCATCCTGCACGTGCTGGGTGAAGCCGTCTACACCGACGATATCCCGGAGGCGCAGGGCACGCTGCATGCCGCGCTGGGCCTGTCCGCCAAGGCGCACGCGCGCATCCTGTCCATCAACCTGGAGCCGGTGAAAGCGATGCCGGGCGTGGTGGCCGTGTACACCTACAAGGATATCCCCGGCACCAACGACTGCGGCCCGATCATCCACGACGACCCAATCCTCGCCGAGGAAAAAGTGGAATACATCGGCCAGCCCATCTTCGTGGTTGTGGCGGACACGCACGACCACGCGCGCCACGCCGCGCGCAAGGCCGATATCCAGTACGAAGAGCTGCCCGCCATCCTCACGCCGCAAGCGGCGCGCGATGCCGAATCCTTCGTCGTGCCGCCGATGCGGCTGACGCGCGGCGATGCACAGGCGGCTTTCGAACGCTCGCCCAACATCCTGAAGGGCACGCTGAACGTGGGCGGCCAGGAGCAGTTCTACCTGGAAGGCCAGATTTCCTATGCCGTGCCCAAGGAAGGCAACGGCATGCATGTCTACTGCTCCACCCAGCACCCGACCGAGATGCAGCACGTGGTGTCGCACGCCCTGCACTACCCGTCGCACGCCGTAGTGGTGGAATGCCGCCGCATGGGCGGCGGCTTCGGCGGCAAGGAATCGCAGTCCGCGCTGTGGGCTGCTTGTGCCGCCGTCAGCGCCGCGCACCTGAAGCGCCCGGTGAAGCTGCGCGCCGACCGCGACGACGACATGATGGTGACCGGCAAGCGCCACTGCTTCTATTATGAATACGAGATCGGCTACGACGAGCAGGGCCTGATCACCGCCGCCAAGGTGCAGATGGTGAGCCGCGCCGGCTTCTCGGCCGACCTGTCCGCGCCGGTCGCCACGCGCGCCATCTGCCACTTCGACAATACCTACTACCTGAGCGACTGTGATATCCGCGCCATGGCGGGCAAGACGAATACCCAGTCCAACACGGCCTTCCGTGGCTTTGGCGGACCGCAGGGAGCGATTGCGATCGAATACATCATCGATGAAATCGCCCGCAACCTGGGCAAGGACGCGCTGGACGTGCGCAAGCTGAACTTCTACGGCCGCAACGACGAGGAAGGCCGCAATGTCACGCAGTACGGCCAGAAGGTGGTGGACAATGTGATCCACGAGCTGGTGGGCCAGTTGGAGAACGAATCCGCTTACCGCGCCCGCCGCGAAGCCATCCGCGCCTTCAATGCCACCAGCCCGGTGCTGAAGAAAGGCCTGGCGCTGACGCCGGTGAAGTTCGGCATCGCCTTCAATGTCACCCACTTCAACCAGGCCGGCGCGCTGGTGCACATCTATACCGACGGCTCGGTGCTGGTGAACCACGGCGGCACGGAAATGGGCCAGGGCATTAATACCAAGGTGTGCCAGGTGGTGGCGCATGAACTGGGCATTCCGCTGTCCCGCGTGCGCGCCAGCGCCACCGATACCAGCAAGGTCGCCAACACTTCCGCCACTGCCGCATCGACCGGCGCGGACCTGAACGGCAAGGCCGCGCAGGATGCCGCGGGAACGCTGCGCAAGCGGCTGGTGGAATTCGCTGCGCGCACCTACGGCTGCGCGTCCGACGAGGTGATGCTGGCCAACGGCACCGTGTTCGCCGGCGAGCTGGCCGTGCCTTTCGCCGACCTGGTGCAGAAAGCCTACCTGGCGCGCGTGCAGCTATGGTCCGACGGCTTCTACGCCACGCCGGGCCTGAGCTGGGACCGTGAATCCATGAGCGGCAATCCCTTCGGCTACTACGCATACGGCGCGGCGGTGGCGGAAGTGATCGTCGATACGCTGACCGGCGAATGGAAGCTGCTGAAGGCGGATGCCCTGTACGACGCGGGCAATTCACTGAACCCGGCCATCGACGTGGGCCAGGTGGAAGGCGCCTTCATCCAGGGCATGGGCTGGCTGACGACGGAAGAATTGTGGTGGAACCCGCAGGGCAAGCTGATGACGCACGCGCCGTCCACCTACAAGATTCCGGGCGTATCCGACTGTCCGGAAAACTTCAATGTGCGCCTGTTCAAGAACCGCAATCCCTTCGACAGCATCCACCGCTCGAAAGCGGTCGGCGAGCCGCCGCTGCTGCTGCCGTTCTCCGTGTTCCTGGCCATCCGCGACGCCATCGCCTCGGTGGCCGACTACCGCGTCAACCCGCCTCTGCGCGCTCCGGCAACCGGCGAGGCGATCCTGGATGCAGTGGACGCCGTGCGCGCTCTGGCATGACGCTGGCGCGCCGTCTCAGCGCTGAAGCCCTTGGCACAGCGCTGCTGCTGGCCATGGTGGTGGGTTCCGCCATCATGGCCAACCGCCTGGCCGGCGGCAATGCCGCCCTCGCCCTGCTCGCCAACTCGATCGCCTCCGGCGCGGGGCTGCTCGCGCTGGTCCTGGCGTTCGGCGACATCTCCGGCGCGCACTTCAACCCTGCCCTCACCTTGTCCCAGGCATTGCAAGGCAAGATGGACTGGCGCGAGGCACTGCCCTACGCCTCCGCGCAGGTGCTCGGCGCTTTCGCCGGCGTGGCAGCAGCGCATCTCATGTTCGGCGAGCCGCCGATTACCGCCGCCAGCGTCGCCCGCGCTGGCGCATCGTTGTGGCTAAGCGAGTTCCTGGCCACCTTCGGCCTGATCGCCGTAATCATCGGCTGCTCGCGCAAGCGGCCGGACCTCACGCCCTTCGCAGCCGCCGCTTACATCACGTCCGCCTACTGGTTCACCGCCTCTTCATCGTTCGCCAACCCAGCCCTCACGCTGGCGCGCATGGCGAGCAACACTATCGCCGGAATCCGCCCAGGCGACGTCCCCGCCTACATCGCCGCCCAACTCCTCGGTACCATCGCCGCAACAGCAATCTTCAACTGGCTGCACCGCCCAGCTCGCTCCGCCGCCAAAAATTCGGGGTCAGCTCTGTCATTCGGACACGACTGACGCACCTTTGAGATTTCTCAATACTTTTCGCACGAAAAGAAAACACCCGCCACGCAATTACGCTGTGGCGGGTGTTTTGATCTGGATCAAAGGTGTGGCGCGGATGTCCGAATGACAGAGCTGACCCCGAATTTTGACTCCGAATTTTAGCCGACGGTGCCGATGATGGAGACTTCGCGGTTTTCGGGGACTTCGTTGTAGGACAGCACATGCAGCCCCGGCGCGAACAGGCGGGCGTAGCGCGCGAGCAGCGGACGGATCTGCGGCAGCACGAGCAGCAGCGGCGGCGTGGCCTGTTGCTTCATCTGCTCGCGCGCCACCGGCATGTTGACTTGCAACTGCGCCAGCAGGTGCGGGTCGATCGGGTAGTTGTCGAGCACGACCTTGCCGGTCTGGCGCGCCTGGTTCAGTGAGCCGAGCAGCATGTTTTCCAGCTCGCCGCCCAGGTTGAAGGCGAGCAGCTCGGATTTTTGCCCGAACAGCCCGGATACGATCTGGCGCCGCAGCGCGCAGCGCACCTCCGCCGCCAGCAGGATCGGGTCCTTGGTGGTTTCGGACGAATCCAGCAGCGTGGTCGCAATCGGCACGATGTCCTTCAGCGACACATTCTCCGCCAGCAGCACGCGGAACACGCGCAGCAGCTGGGTGTGCGTGAGCGCCTTGCCCAGCGCGTCGGCCAGCTTGGGCGACATCGCCGTCAGGCGTTCCAGGATGGCCGGCACGTCCTCGTGGCGGAACAGCTCCGGCAGGTATTCGCGAACCAGCTTGGAGACGTGGGTGGCGATCGCGCTCGGCGCCTCCACCACCTGGTAGCCCATGCCCAGCGCGTGCGCCTTGTCCTTCGGCTCGATCCAGGTCACGGGCATGCCGTAGGCCGGCTCCACGCCCGGGATGCCGTCGATATCGCCGTACACATTGGGCGACGGAATCGCCATCAGGCGCTCGGCAAACACTTCGGATTGCGCCACCACGGTGCCGCTCAAGACAACGGAATACTGCGAGGGCTTCAGCCCCAGGTCGTCGCGCACATGGATATTGGGGATCACCATGCCCATGCCTTCGGACACGCTCTGGCGCACCCCGCGCAGGCGCTTGGTCAGCACCTCGCCATGCGCCTTGTCGATCATGCCGACCAGCTTATAGCCCAGCATCACCTGCAGCTGCTGTACGGCCGGCAAGCTATGCCACTCCAGCTCCGGCGCCTTTTCGTCGCGCAGCGCGGCTTCGATGGCGGCCAGGTTGTCCGGCGGCGGCGCCACCTGGATCTGGTTCATGCGGTAGGCCACATAGGCCAGCACGCCGGCAAAGGTGAGGAACATCAGCCACGGCATGCCCGGCACCAGGCCGAGGATGACCATCACGGCCGATGCGCTGAACAGGACGTTCGGATTGGCCAGCAGCTGGCTGCCCACCTGCTTTTCGAAGTCGCCCGAGTCGGACACGCGGGTCACGATGATCGCAGCCGCGGCGGACAGCAGCAGCGCCGGGATCTGAGCGACGAGGCCGTCACCGATGGTCAGCAGCGCGTACTGGCGGAAGGCGTCGCCAAAGCTCATGTCCTGCATCAGGGCGCCGATGGCCACGCCGCCGACGATATTGATGATCAGGATCAGGATGGATGCGATCGCGTCGCCGCGCACGAACTTGGCCGCACCATCCATGGCGCCATAGAAGTCCGCTTCCATCGCCACTTCCTTGCGGCGCAGGGTGGCTTTCTCCTGGTCGATCAGGCCCGCGTTCAGGTCGGCGTCGATCGCCATCTGCTTGCCGGGCAAGGCGTCCAGCGTGAAGCGCGCAGACACTTCGGAAATACGTTCCGCACCCTTGGTCACCACGGCGAAGTTGATGATCATCAGGATCACGAACACCACCAGGCCAACGACATAGTTACCGCCGATGACCACCTGGCCGAAGGCTTCAATCACGCGGCCCGCGGCATGCGTGCCCTCGTGGCCGTGCAACAGCACCACGCGGGTGGAGGCAACGTTCAGTGTCAGGCGCAGCAAGGTTGTCGCCAGGATCACGGTCGGGAAGACCGAGAAGTCCAGCGGCCGCTTGGCGTTCACGCTGACCAGGATGACGATCAGCGCGAGGACGATGTTAAACGTGAACAGTACATCCAGCAGGATGGGCGGCAGCGGCAGGATGATCATCGCCAGGATCGTCAGCAGGAACGCTGGCGTGGCGAATTTATGGCGACGCATCTCTGCGATCAACCTGGTCAGGAAATTCATGACGGGGTAACCTCACTCATACTGGTTGGTACTGGAACCTGGTCCCGGGAACGCCGGCTCGGCCTTACGCCGTCCGTCGCGGAATGCTTTCAATTGCAGCACGTAGTTCAGGACCATGGACACGGCCTGATACAGCTGCACGGGGATCTGCTGGTTGACCTGGCTGGTATTGTAAATCGCGCGCGCCAGCGGCGGCAAAGTCATGACCTCCACACGGTGCTCGGTGGCGATCTGGCGGATGTAGAGTGCCATTTCGTCCACACCCTTGGCGATCACGAACGGCGCCTCGGCGCGCTTCTCGTCGTATTTCAGCGCCACCGCATAGTGCTCGGGGTTGACGATGACGACGTCCGCCGTCGGCACCGACTTGCGCGCGCTACGCTGGGCCAGCGCGCGCTGCAGCTGGCGGATGCGCTGGCGCACTTCGGGCCGGCCTTCATTGCTCTTGTGTTCTTCCTTCAGCTCCTGCTTGCTCATGCGCTGCTGCTTGGCGAAGAAGAAGGCCTGCGCCGGCACGTCGATGATGGCGAAGATGATGAAGACGGCGACCATGGCCATCAAACCATCCATCATCTGGCCCGAGCCGAGCACGATGGCGTCGCCGAGCGGCAGGCCTTGCAGGCGCGTATAGTCGCTGACGGCGCCACGCGCCACATGCACCAGCACCCAGGCCAGCACCGCGGCCTTGCCGACGGAGATCGCCAGCTCGAAGCCATGCTTGCCGCTGAACAGGCGGCCGATATTGCTCATCGGGTTGAGGCGCTCGAATTTCGGCTCCAGGTTCTTGGCGCTGGCGACCCAGCCGCCAGGTACCATCGCGCCCAGCACGATGAAGAGCGGCACGGTGAACAGCGGCATCACCATCTTCAGCAGCAGCAGACCCGCGCTGAGGAAGACGGTGGTGACGATATTGTCGATGGCGCCTTCGCTGTCCAGCGGCGCAAAGCTCTGGTGGAAGATCTCGCGGAATTCGGCCACATAGGTCGGCAGCAGCCAGGCGAACAGCTTCAGGCTGACGAGGATGCCAATGGCCGTCGCCAGGTCGCGCGAACGCACCACCTGGCCTTCCTGGCGGGATTTCCTCAGCTTCTGTTGTGAAGCCTTTTCTGACTTGTCGCCGCCGGTATCGTCAGCCATGGCCAGTCGCCCGCATCTGTTGCTGGATCATGTCGAGCACCTGGTTCGACATGCGGATGTAATGCGCCGGGATGAAGCGCACCACCTGGCCCAGCATCAGCAGGCCGAAGATGGTGATCATCGAGAATCCCAGCGCGAAAAGGTTCAGGGTCGGCGCCACGCGGTTCAGGAAGCCGAAGCCCAGTTGCACCACCATCGTCGAAAACACGATGGGAATGGCCAGCAGCATGGCGGCCGAGAATATCCAGGCCACGTTCCAGGCCACGGTCTGCAGCAGCAGCGGGCCATAGCCGCCGCCCAGCGGCCAGGCCTTGAAACTGGCGCCCAGCACGCCGGTGATGACAAGGTGGCCATCGATGCCGAAGAAGACGAGGATGGCCAGCATCGCCAGCAGGGCCGAAATCACGTCGGAGGAAGTGCCGTTCAGCGGATCGTTCATCACCGCCAGCGAGAAGCCTACCTGGCTCGATACCACGAAGCCCAGCGTGGCAATCACCGACATGGCGAAATGGAAAGCCAGCCCCAGCACGCCGCCAATGACGGCCTGCTCTACGGTTGCCGCCACACCTGCCATGGAAATCGGTTCGATCGCCATGCCCTGGCTGCCGGACACCGGCGCCATCAAAATAGCCAGCACCACGGAAACGAGAATGCGCACCGTCACCGGCACCATCGCTTCGCCAATCACCGGCGCGGCCGACAGCATCGCCATGGCGCGCACGAAGGGCCACCACAAGGCGCTCAGCAGGGGAACGAAATTGGCGAGGACCTGTTCCATGGCCTAGCCGACCAGTGTCGCCGCTCGCGTGAAGATGGACACACAGTAGTCCATGAGATAGCCCGTCATCCAGCGCCCGGTAAGGACGATGGCCAGCAGCGTGATCAGCAGGCGCGGCAGGAAGCTCAGCGTCTGCTCGTTGATCTGCGTAGCGGCCTGGATGAAGGCTACTACCAGGCCCGCAACGAGGCCCGGCACCACCAGTACCATCACAAGGATCATCACGATGTGCAGCGCCTCGATGACGAGATCGACGGCGACGTCCGGGGTCAGCATGCTAATACGCCTGTATGCTCGTGACGAGCGTGTTGACAGTCAGGGTCCAGCCATCCACCAGCACGAACAGCAGCAGCTTGAACGGCAGCGAAATCACCAGCGGCGACAGCATCATCATACCCATCGCCATCAGCACCGACGACACGACAAGGTCAATGATCAGGAAGGGAATGAAGAGCAGCGCGCCGATCTGGAAAGCCGTTTTCAGTTCCGACAGCACGAAGGCCGCCAGCTTGACGGTGAAGGCATGGTCGGCCGGCGTGGCGACGTTGTCTTCTCCCGCCAGGTGGGCAATCTGCTTCAGCGCCGCCTTGCTGGTCTGGGCCAGCATGAATTTCGACACGGGGCGCTCGGCAATCTTCAGCGCTTCCTGCAGGCCGATCTTGTCCTGGTCATACGGCAGGAAGGCATCCTTCCACACCTGGTCGCCAATCGGCTTCATCACCAGCAGGGTCAGGATCAGCGCCACGCCCGTGATGATGCGGTTGGGCAGGCCCTGCTGCAGGCCCAGGGCCTGACGCAGCAGCGCGAGCACAATGACGAAACGGGTAAAGCTCGTCATCATCATGACCATGATGGGCAGCAGGCCCAGCAGCGTCATGATGATGAGGATCTGCATCTTCACCGAGAGCTCGGTCTTGGCGCCGGGGACCACCCCGGCCAGCAGATCCTGCGCCTGCACGGCCGTGCAGGCGCCCGAAAAGCAATGCACCGGCCAGCAGGCCGGGCATCAGACGGCGCACAGTCATGGCGCCATCATGTCCAAGTTCAAACCATCCAGATCGATGACCTTGAGACCATAGTTTTCACCGGCTACCACCACTTCGGCGCGGCCGATGGCGGTGCCGTTCACCTTGATCACCAGCGGCTCGCCGGCCAGCACATCGAGCTCCACCACGCTGTCCGGGCCGATGTTCATCAAGTCTTCCAGCGACAGGCGGGCCGAACCCACTTCCAGGGTCAGGGTGACGGGAATCTTGCGCATCATCGCCGGTAAATCGCGGCGCGGCGCGCGCGCTTGCGGCAGCTCGGACAGGTCGCTGTTCACCGTATCGATGATCATCTCTTCGCCCATATCCTCCAGCAGCGCATCATTGGTGCCGTTCGGATTCACATTCATCATATTCATTCGGTATCTTCAAAAGAGGTTAAGCAGAGTTTGCCCTTGTGCTCGGTAACCGCAGCTGTAAACAGGCGGGAGTCTTCGAGCAATACATCTGCTCTGTGCAGGCTGACCGGAATCACATCCCCGACACGCAAGTCAAACAGCATGCCCAGGGTGACTTCCTTGCTGACCAGCCGGCCATTCAGGCCGACCTGGAGCCGCGCCGCCAGCGGCCCAAGGTTCTTACTACTCTTCCTCGTCGCGTCGCGCTCGGGCAAGACGCCGCGCAGCACATCGGACATCAGATTCTTGTCGAGTGCGAACCAGCACTTGCCTTGCAGTTCGCCATCGCTGAGGTGGACGGTGATGACCCAGGTGCCTTTCGGCGGATGGGTGCCAACTCCATATTTAATAGCCTCGCCGTCCGCTTCACGGGTGGCGCCGGCTGGCAGATTCGATTCGATGCGGCCCGCCAGCGTGGCGGCCAACTGTTGCCCCAGCGCCACAGAAAGACGCTCTTCCGTTGCCGTGACGCGGGCATTTTCGTCCACCACGGCCACCGCATTGTCGCCCGCCCTGGCGCTGCGGCCGTAACGGAAATTGAGTACGCGCAGCAACACTTTGCGTTCGAGCGAGAAGGCGATATTGCCCGCAGGGGCTGCAAAATTGAGCCAGCGCGTACGTGCTTCACTGCCGTCGAGGCGGCCAAATTCCACCTCGTCCACCTGGAAGCTGCCCCAGTAGCGGCGGTTGACGTTCAGGCGCATGGCCTGGGTCAGGTCATCCCTTAGCTGCGCTGCAAAAACAGGCAGGCGATGCACCGGGCGCCCCAACAAAGAGGGGTCAAGGACTTCGTGTCGCACTGTGGTCTTGGTGATGGTCATTCGAATGGTCATCCTTCCTCGCTACATCCTAGCGCAATACCACGCCGTACAGGAGGATCTCGGGACCGTAGAATAACCGAAATTCGGCGATATTGCCACGGAACAATACAACGCCTCTGCAAAAAGACTTTACAGGAAAGTTGCTAGCGGGTAAGCTTCAGGGGATTTCGCGAGTGCAGCAAATTGCATTTTAAAAGCGCTTACTATCTGATTAATAAGCACTTTTTGAAAAAGAGCAAATGTTAGTAGTGATAACAACATTGCGCTGAAACCAATACTCAAAGTGACAGGCTCTTGCTTTGGATTTTACATTTCACCGCGCCCCGGCGGGCTCCTGGGCAAGCATGCAACTAAAAGTAATGGATGAGCTGCACGTCCCGGCCGGAAATGGAGAAAGCAATGGCAAATGAATTCGCGGGCCTGATCAGGGCCGACCTCGCCTCCCTCAGTAACGCGGCCGCCGACCTGGCCCAGCAAGCCGGCACCATCGCCCCGGCCGCCCAGTTCGGCAATTCTGCTGCGCCGCAGCATTTCTCTTCGCCCAATCGATGAAGGACGCCGTGGACGGCGTCAACGCTGCCGATGTTGCAGCCGGCGCCAGGATGGCCGATGTCGACGCCGGCCGCAGCGACGACCTGGTGGGCGCCATGCTGGCCAGCCAGGAAGCCAGCCTGTCCTTCTCGATGCTGATGCAGGTCCGTAATAAAGTGATGGGCGCCGTAGATGAGCTCATCAAGCTTCCGCTGTAAGCCACGAAAGTTCCTGACGTGATCACCACCCTCAAGTCCGCCTTCGGGCGCTGGCGCTCCGGCGCCACCGCCACGCCTGCCGTCAACCCGGCTGTCCTGAAGAACCTGTATCCCCTGCTGCTGCTGGCCATTGGCCTCACGGCGCTGGTCCTGATGTTCCTGTGGAAGGACCAGAGCGGCTACAAGCCCGTGTTCGGTGCGCGTGAAAAAGTCGCCGTGTCCGACATGATGAGCGTGCTGGACGCCGAGAAGATTTCCTACCGCATCCACCCGGACAGCGGCCAGGTCCTGGTCCCTGAATCCCAGCTGGGCAAGGTGCGCATGCTGCTCGCCGCCAAGGGCGTGACCGCGCAGCTGCCGGCCGGCCTGGAGCTGATGGACAAGAACGACCCGCTGGGCGTTTCCCAGTTCGTGCAGGACGTGCGCTTCCGCCGCGGCCTGGAAGGTGAACTGGCGCAGTCCATCATGACGCTGGATGCGATCTCGCATGCCCGCGTCCACCTGTCGATCGCCAAGTCCACTTCCTTCGTTTCTTCCGACGGCGAAAAGTCGTCCGCTTCGGTGGTGGTGCAGACCAAGCCGGGCCGCACGCTGGCGCCGGAGCATATCGCCGCCATCGTGAACATGGTGTCCGGCAGCGTTGCTTCGCTGAGCCCGGCACGCGTGAGCCTGGTGGACCAGAGCGGCAACCTGCTCTCATCCCACGTTGACCTGGCCGACGGCTTCGATGCCTCCAGCGCGACCAACGAGAACGCCAAGCGCTTCCAGGACGAGATCAAGGCCAATATCAAGGGCCTGCTCGGTCCCATCGTCGGCGACGACAATTTCAAGATCAGCGTGACCGCGGCCGTCGATAACGACAAGGTCGAAGAGACGATCGAAAAATACGGCGCCGATCCGAAGGTGACCAGCGAAGCCATGCGCGAAGAGCAGGACCGCAACCGCATCGCCATGGGCGTGCCGGGCACGCTGTCCAACCGCCCTCCTCCAGCCCAGGCCGCCACCAATGCCGGCCAGTCCGGCGAAGGCCAGAACCAGCCGGAAGGCACGGCGCCAAGAACGCCACCAGCCGCCAGTACGCCTATGACCGCAGCATCACCCAGACCAAGCGCGCCCGCGGCCGCCTGGAGCGCCAGAGCGTGGCTGTGGTGCTGGCGCACGCCGCGGCAGTCAATCCGAAGACCGGCTGGTCCGCCGCCGAAATCGCCAACATCGACAAGGTGTTGCGCAACGGTCTGGGCATCAACGCCGAGCGCGGCGACACGCTGGTCGTCAGTGCCATGAACTTCCCGGCCAAGGCCGCGCCGACGCCATGGTGGCAGGAGCGCGACACAGTGGTCGATGCATCCAGCTGGCTCAGTTACGCAGTGGCCGCCATCCTGGGCTACCTGCTGATCCTGCGTCCGCTGATGCGCCTGCTGACCGCGCGCTTCGCTCCGGCCGCAGCGCCACGCAGCACGGCCCGCATCGAAGCGACGCTGGCGCCGAATGGCCAGCCGCTGGGCGGCAATGGCAGCGCGCTGCCGGGCGCCGCCGGCGCCGCCCCTGCCCTGCCGGGCGCCACCGCAGCCGCCGCACTGGCCGCACCAGAGGGCGCGACGGCCGAAGCAACCGGCGAAACCATGCATGCCGGCGCCAGCCCCGTGGTGCCGCTGCTCGAGAATTACGACCTGCCGCCAGCTGGTTCCGCTGTCGATGTGATGGTCGACCACCTGAAGGTACTGGCCGAGAAGGAACCGGAGCGCGTGGCCGAAGTCGTCAAACAATGGATGCAGAAAAATGGCAGATCTCAACAATAATCCCGAGAACCTGGACGTTGATAACGGCCTGAACCCGGTCGAACAGGCCGCCATCGTGCTGCTGTCGATCGGCGAGGAAGGCGCGGCCGCCGTGCTGCGCTGCCTGTCGCGCGAGGAACTGCTGGAAGTGACCCAGGTCATGTCGCGCATGAGCGGCATCAAGGTCGAGCAGGTCAAGCACGCCATGCAAACCTTCTTCGACGACTACCGCCAGCAATCCGGCGTGCATGGCGCGTCGCGCTCCTACCTGAAGCGCTCGCTGGACCTGGCGCTGGGCGGCGATATCGCGAACAGCGTGCTGAACAGCATCTACGGCGACGAGCTGCGTCCGAAGATGGCGCGCCTGCAGTGGGCTTCGCCGAAGTGGCTGGCAGACTACATCGCCAATGAACACGTACAGATGCAGGCTGTCTTCCTGGCCTTCCTGCCGCCGACCCTGGCCGGCCAGATCCTGGATGCGCTGCCGCTCGACGGCCGCGACCTGATCCTGCTGAACATGGCGCGCCTGGACGAGATCGACCGCGACCTGCTGATCGAACTCGATGAACTGGTGGGCCGCTGCCTGTCGTCCTTCGACTCGCAAAGCACCAGCGTGGAAGGCGTGCGCCAGGTGGCCGAGATCCTGAACCGCCTGCCGGGCAACCGCGCGCAGATCGTCGAACTGCTGCGCGCCCACGACCCCGAAGTGGTGGCGCAGATCGAGCTGTCGATGTACGACTTCCTCATCCTCTCGACCCCAGACCGAAGTCACCCTCACCCGCATCATCGAGGAAGTGCCGCTGGAAATGTGGGCGATCGCACTGAAGGGCGCCGAGATGTCGATCCGCGATGCCGTGCTGAAGACCATGCCGAAGCGCCAGGCGCAGGCATTCGAAGACATGATGCGCCGCGCCGGTCCGGTGCCGATGTCGCGCATCGAATCGACGCGCAGCGAAATCATGGCCACCGTCAAGGCGCTGGCCGACGCGGGCGAAGTCGAAGTGCAGCTGTTCGCCGAAACGGTGGTCGAGTAATGAAGCAATTCCGCCCCTACCGCTTCCCGCCGCTGTCGCAGTTCGTGCCGCCGGCCGGACGCGTCAACGGCTCGGGCAATGCCGCGGCCGATGCCGCGCAGTGGCAGGCTTCGTTGTCCGAAGGCTTCGAACAGGGCCAGCGCGACGGTTACGAGATCGGCCTGCAGCGCGGCCAGGAAGACGGTTTTGAAGCGGGCCGCACGGCCGGCTTCGAACAGGGCCGCGAGGAAGGCAGGCAGGAAACGCTGGTGGGCTTCGACCAGCTGGCGCGTCCTGTCGATGCGATGCTGAAAAGCCTGAAGAAGCTGCGCGCCGATTACCGCGCCGCGCAGCGCAAGGAAGTTGTTGATCTCGTCGCGAAAGTCGCACGCCAGGTCATCCGCGCCGAACTGGCGCTGCAGCCGGTGCAGATCATGGCCCTCGTCGATGAGACGCTGGCATCGATGCCGCCTACGCGTGAAGAGATCGATGTCTACCTGAACCCGGAAGAATTGCGCCGCATCGTGGAGCTCGATCCCAAGCGCGCCAAGCGTTGGAACATGATTGCCGATGCCAGCATGGACTTCGGCGAATGCCGCATCCGGGCTGGCGATAGTGAAGTCGATGCCGGCTGCCATCAGCGTCTTGCTGCTGTCATGGAACAGGTCGATAATCAGCTGCAGGTCGCCGATGGCGGCGATGAAGAGGACATGGGCGAAGCATGATTGCAGAGGCACTGCGCAAGCTGGAGCTGGATGAAGTTCCGCTGGCCACGCCGACCGGGCGGCTGGTGGGTGCATCCGGCCTGTTGCTTGAAGCTGCGGGTTGCAAGCTGCATACCGGCCAGCGTTGCCAGATCGAGACAGTGTCGGGCGAATGGCTCGACGCGCAGGTGGTCGGCTTTCGCGACAAGCTTTCATTCCTGATGCCCTTCAAGAAGGCCGTAGGCCTGACCACCGGCGCGCGCGTGCTGCCGTCAAACGACAAGACCATCTTGCAAATCGGCCCTTCGTGGCTGGGCCGCATGGTCAACGGCCTGGGTGAACCGATCGATGGCATGGGCAAGCTGGGCGGCGAGCATCTGCTGGACGCGCAGCCGCCGCGCGTCAATCCCCTGAAGAAGAAGCCCGTGACCGAGCCGCTCGATGTGGGCGTGCGCGCGATTAACAGCATGCTCACTTTGGGCAAGGGCCAGCGCGTGGGCCTGATGGCCGGTTCCGGCGTCGGCAAGTCGGTGCTGCTCGGGCTGATCACGCGCCAGACCGTGGCGGACGTGGTCGTCGTGGGCCTGATCGGCGAGCGTTCGCGCGAAGTGCGCGAGTTCGTTGAAATGTCGCTCGGCCCGGAAGGCTTGAAGAAAGCCGTGCTGGTGATTGCGCCAGCCGATGAATCGCCGCTGATGCGCATCATGGCGACCGAATTGTGCCACTCGATCGCGGCGCATTACCGCGACCAGGGCAAGAACGTGCTGCTGCTGGTCGATTCGCTGACCCGTTATGCGATGGCCCTGCGCGAAGTGGCGCTGGCCCTGGGCGAACCGCCCGCCACCAAAGGCTATCCGCCCTCCGTGTTCTCCAACCTGCCGCAGCTGGTGGAATCGGCCGGCAATGGCGAAAACCAGGCCGGCCACATGAGCGCGATCTACACCGTGCTGGCCGAAGGCGATGACCAGCAAGACCCGGTGGTCGATACCGCGCGCGCCATCCTGGATGGGCACATCGTGCTCACGCGCGAGCTGGCCGAGCGCGGCCACTACCCCGCGATCAATATCGCCGCTTCCATCAGCCGCTGCATGAACCATGTGATCACCAAGGAGCACATGCTGGCCGCACGCGCGCTGAAAGCGTCGATGGCGCGCCACGAGCGCGTGCGCGACCTGATTCCCCTCGGCGCATATGTGCCCGGCGCCGATCCTGTGACGGACAAGGCCGTCAACCTGCATCCGCACATCGAGGAATTCCTGTGCCAGGGCACCAAGGAAGCGGCTCCCTATGAGCCGTGCGTGGCGCAACTTGAAAGGCTGATGGCATGAAGAACGAGCACACCATCCGCAACCTGTCCACCCTGGTGACCTTGCGCGATAACGAAGTCGAGAAGCTGCAGTCCGAACTGGCCGCCAAGGAGAACCTGCGCGACCGCTACCAGAAAACGCTGGACCGCCTCACCACGCTGTACGAAAGCTCGGGGCCAACCGGCCGCCTGCCGATGGCCCTGGCCACTAATTGCGGCGACTACAAGCAGGCCGTGATGGCGATGGCCGACAGCCACCGCGTCGACCTGAACATGCATGAAGCGGATATGGCCGTGTCCAAGCGCGCCTTGAACGCGGCCTATGCCAAGCGTGAAGTGCTGAGCCAGGTGCTGATGAAAGAACAGCAGTCGGTGGCCAATGCGCTGAATGCCAAGGAACGCAAGAACCATGATGAATTGGCAACCCAGTTGTGGTTCCGCGGTCAAAAATGAGGCAGTCAAGGAAAATAATTTCATGAAGTCCCTCGTTAGGTCGCCCCTTACCTTGGTACACTTCAATTAATTTCCTCGGAGCATGAAATGGCAACGTCTTCCGTCCCGACATACGATCCCCAGACCACAGCTAAGCAGCTGGCGCAGCTCTACATCCAGGGCCGCCAGGACCTGGTCGACGCCCAGGGCAAGGTGGCAACCGCCACTAGCAGCGCACTGACCAAGCTGGGCGGCTCGCTGTCGACCTTCCAGAGCGTGCTGAGCAGCATGGGCACCAAGAAGTCCGTACTGGCCAATACCGCCACCTTCAGCTCCGATGTGGGGACGGCGACCGCCAGCGCGACGGCCAGCGCCGGCACCTATAACTTCTATGTCGAACAGCTGGCCACGGCCGGCCAGGTGTCCTATGGCGGCGTGACGGACGCGGACTCGGCCACGGCCGGCGACCTGACCGTGACCCTGGCCGACGGCACCAATTTCGTGGTGACGCTGGCCAACGCCGACAAGAACCTGGACAACAAGATCAGCGCCAAGGAAATCGCCGCCGCCATCAATGGCGCCGCCGGCAATAACTCGCGCGTGACCGCGTCCACGATGACGATCAATGGCGCTTCGACCCTGGTGCTGACCTCGGCAAAAACCGGTGCGCTCAATGATGTGTCGCTGGACGTCAGCGGCATTACCGATCCCGCCCTGGCAGCCCAGCTCGATGTGAGCAACCAGACCCGCGTTGTGACGCCGCAGGATGCCAGCGTGTGGGTGGGCGACCCGAACCAGCCCGGCAGCACCCAGCTGACGCAAGCGTCGAACACCTTCACGGTGGTCGATGGCGTCTCGATGACCTTTACCAAGGCCCAGGCAGTGGGCGCCGCGCCGGTCACGCTGACGGTCGCCAACGATCCGAGCGGCACGGCCGCCAATGTGCAAGCCTTCGTCGATGGCTGGAACAAGCTGCTGGCCACGTTCAAGGACCTGGGCGACCACGGCGACGCCGCCGCCGGCAAGGCCCCTGCCATCTTCGCCAGCGACGCGGGCCTGACGACGCTGCGCAACAGCATGGCTACCATGCTGCGCAAGGCCAGCGGCAACGAAAGCCTGGCCACCTTCGGCATCACCCTGCAGCGTGACGGCACCCTGGCGCTGGATACGGCCCGCCTGAACAAAAAGCTGGCAATCGACCCGACCGGCCTGGACAGCGTGTTCGGCAACGATATCGCCGGCACCGGCGTGCTGGGCGGCCTGTCCAAGCTGATGGACCAGTGGACCGATACCACCAAGGGCCAGATCACGGCGCGCAAGGACAGCAATACCAAGCTGCAGGCCTCGATCACGACCCGCCAGGCAGCGCTTTCGACCCAATACGACAACGCCTACAAGCGTTACCTGACCCAATTCACCCAGCTGCAGGCCCTGCAGTCGCAGATGAGCAATACCGGCAGCATCTTCGACGCGCTGTTCAGCAAAAGCAGCGATAACTGAAGAGATTAAATGATGGACTACGACGCCTACGCCAGCTACCACTCGACCAACCTGGACGCGCAGACCGCGCGCGCCTCCCCTGTCGAACTGGTGCTGGTCCTCACCGACGGCTTGCTGGAGGAGCTGGCGCGGGCCCGTGGCCACATCGTTGGCAAGCGCTACGAGCTGAAGGCGAACAGCCTGGACAAATGCACCCAGATCATCAACGGCCTGTCCAGCTCGCTGGACTTCGACACCGGCGGTGAAGTGGTGGCCAACCTGGGCCGCCTGTACGACTACTGCGCCGGCCGCCTGTACCGCGCGGGCGTGGACATGGACCCGGCCGTCATCGATGAGGTGGTGGGCCTGCTGACCACGATCCGCGCCGGCTGGCAGGGCGTGCAGGACAAGAATGGATAGACAGGCGACGCTGCTACAGCTGGCTCAAAAGCTGAGCGCCGCCACCGCTGCCTCCGACTGGCAAGCGCTGGCGGCGATTGACGCTCTGGTGTCGAACGCGCTGCCCGCCCTGGCCGCCCAGGGCCGCTGGACACCGGCCGAGCGCGCCGCACTCAATGCGCTGCGCGGCCAGCACCGCGCCGCGCTGGCAAAGGTCAGCAGCGCAACGGACGAGCTGGACAAGCATTTGCACGATTTGCAGAACAACCGCGAGGGCTTTATCGCTTATGCCCTCGACAATGAAAACGTCGTTACCGGAACAGAAGCATGAGCCTGAACATGAGTACCCATAACCCAGCCGGCGCAACCGGCAAGGCTTTCACCACCCTTCCGGTCTCCCCTGCCCCGGCGCCCGCTGCCGCGCACGCCGCGTCCACCGCCAAAGGTAGCGCCACCAGCGCTGCACAGACAGCCGCCCAGGCCGCCGCACGCGCGAACGCCGCGCGCGCGGACGCACGCAAGGCCGATGGCGCGAAAACCGCCGCGGCCGGCGCCCGTCCGGCCAGCGCAAGCGGCGCCCGCGCGTCCGACGCGCAGTCCGCCGTCCGCCAGCAAGGCGCCGATACTCGCAGCAGCGCCGACAACCGCGCCGACGCCAGCAGCGAGGCGCGCGACGCCGCCCGGCTCCCCGGTCCGTACCGACGCACGCAACGTTGCCCGCCCGGCTGAACCGGCCGCCCTGCCCGCTTTCGCCCAGCTGCTGGACCTGTCCGCCCTGCAGGCTGAAGACGCGCACGAGCCAGGCGCCGAACACGAAGCCCAGGCCGCTGCGGATGGCGCCGACACGCCCGAATCACTGGCCGCCATGCTTCCCAGCTTCGCCGTGCTGCCGCTGTCGACCAATAACGGCGCCACGCAAGGCGACGGTTCCGGCCAGGGCAGTGCACAGGACAGCGGCGCAACTGCCATCGCCGGCCAGCAAGGGGCACAGGGCAGCGCCGCCTTCGCCCTGTCCGCCGGCGCCAGCAATGCCGCCGCGCTGCTGGCCGCGCAAGCTGCCGCTGCCGCGAACGCCGCGTCCGCGCAAGCCGGCATCGCCGCCGACAGCGCCCGCCAGGCCGCAGCCAACGCCATCACCGCCGGCGCTGCTGCGCGCAATGCCGCCGACGCGCTCGCCAGCCAGGCCGCGGCCACCGCAGTCCCCGGCCAGGCCGCAGGTCCTGCCGGCGCAGGCCCAGCGCCCGCCGTATCTACCGGCCAGCTCGCCGCCCAGATCGATAGCCAGTCGGCCGCCGCGCTGAAGGGCGACTCGCTGGCCTCGACCAGCGGCAAATTAGCCAAAGCCGGCGCCGATTCCACGCCGGGCGCCCCCGCCACCGACGCACCCGCTTTCCGCAACCTGATGGCGGCAGGCGCCGGCGCCCAGAACAGCGACACGATCAAGCTGGCCGGCAGCCCCGAGCAATGGCAGCAGCCGCTGCGCTCCGCCCTGGGCGAGCGCCTGCAGCTGCAACTGCAGCGTAATAACGAACACGCGGTAATCCGCCTGGAACCGCCGAACATGGGCAGCATCGAGATTTCCATCCGCCACAGCGCCGGCGCGCTGCAGGTGAACCTGTCGGCCAGCAACAGCGATGTGCTGCGCCAGCTGAACAATATCGGCGACAGCATGCGCCAGGACCTGTCCCAGCGCCAGTTCACCGAAGTAGCGGTGACGGTCAGCGCAAGCGCCGGCCGCAGCCTGGCCGACAACGGCGGCGGTGGGCGCCAGGAACGTGAACAGCAGGAGCGCGGCCCCGGCCGGGCGCTCAACGAGGGCGACGACTCGCCCGCCACCTTTGCCATGAATGAGCGGGAGTAAGCGATAGATGAATAAGAAACTGGTGGTCATCCTGGCAGTTGTTGGCCTGGTCGCGGCGGGCGCCGCCGGCGGCGCTGTCTGGCTGCTGAAGTCCGATGGCGGCAAGGCCGGTACGGTCAAGAGCGAAGCGAAGAAGGAAGAGGCCAAGCCGGTCAAATACCTGACGGTGGAAAAAGTCATCGTCATGCTGCGCCGTAATCCGGGCGATACCGTGACCCACTATATGTCGGCCGACCTGGTGGTGACCACGCCGCTGGAACAGGAAAAGGAAACCAAGGAACAGCTGCCGATGCTGCGCAGCGTGGCCGTGCGCACGCTGTCGGCCCTGCCGATGGAAAAGGCGTCCACCATGACGATCGACCAGTTTGCGGAAGAACTGAACAAAGCCTTCGATGAAGTGTATGCAAAAGAGCAGCGTGAACGCCCGTTCCGGGAAGTCATGATTGGCAAGCTGATCCTGGAGTAAACACAGCCATGGGCTACGTAGAAGAGGTGGCATACGCGGAGGGCTACGGCGAAACGAGCGCCGCCCACGCGCTCACCCCGGCCGAGGAAAGCAGGCACCTGCTGGCGTACGCGCCGCTGGTCAAGCGCATCGTGCGCCAGCTGAACTCGCAGGTCGCGGGCGCCATCGACCGCGATGATATGGAGCAGATTGGCCTGATGGGTCTGCTCGAAGCGCTGCGCCGCTACGGCGAGCCGGATGCCGCCTTCGGCAGCTATGCCAGCCTGCGCATCCGCGGCGCCATCCTGGACGAGCTGCGCCGCCAGGACTGGCGTCCACGCGCCGTGCGCCAGCAAAGCCACAAGCTGCGCGACGCCGTGCGTGAGCTGACGCGCAAGCTGGGCCGCGAGCCAAGCGAGAAGGAAGCCATCGCCGGCCTCGGCATCTCGGCGGACGAATACATGACTTACCAGCTGGATGAAAACGCCGAGCTGATCGCCAGCTTCGACGAACTGCTGCAGGACACGATGGCCGATACCGGTTCCATGCCGGGCCCCGAGGAGCAGCTCCTGCTGCGCCGCAGCCTGGAGCAGGCGCTGAACGGCCTGGACGAGCGCGAGCAGCGCGTGGTGCAGATGTATTACGAGTTCGAGCTGAGCTACAAGGAAATCGCGGCGGTGCTGGACCTGACCGATGCGCGCGTCTGCCAGCTGAACAAGGCAGCGCTGAACAAGATGAAGGCGGTGCTGCAGGCGTAAGCGCCGCGCCCCACGGGACAACAATTACCAAGGTAGAGAATCATGCAGCAATTATTCGGCATCCTGATCGTGTTCGGCAGTATCTTCGGCGGCTATGCCATGATGGGCGGCGCCTTCCACGCTATCTGGCAACCGATGGAACTGATCGTGATTGCCGGCGCGGGCACCGGCGCCTTCGTGCTGGGTAATCCGCGCCACGTGCTGGCCGAGACCTTCACGCAGATCAAGCACATCATCTCGCGCAAGAAATACGATTCCGAGTTCCAGCGCCAGTTGCTGCTGCTGATGTATGAGCTGCTGCAGCTGGCCGCCGGCGGTCTGAAAGCGCTGGACGCGCACGTGGAAGCGCCGAAGGAAAGCCCGCTGTTCCAGCGCTACCCGCAGGTGCTGGAAGAGCCGAAACTGCTGGCCTTCATCGTCGACAATTTCCGCCTGATGGCCATGGGCAAGATCAACGCCCACGAACTGGAGGGCGTGCTGGAGCAGGAACTGGAAGCCATCCACGAAGAACTGACCCAGCCGGCCAAGTCCCTCAACAAGATCGCGGAAGCGATGCCGGGCTTCGGTATCCTGGCCGCGGTGCTGGGCATCGTGATCACCATGGGCGGCGTGGGCGAAGGCGCCACCTCGGCCGAGATTGCCGAGCACGTCGGCGCGGCGATGGTCGGCACCTTCATTGGCATCTTCTTCTGCTATGGCGTGCTGGACCCGATTTCGAATATGCTGAAGCAGCTGGTGAACCAGGAAGCGTCCACCATGGAATGCGTGAAGGTGGTGCTGGTCACGCATGTGGCCGGCAAGCCGCCCCTGCTGGCGATCGACGCCGGCCGCCGCCTGGTGCAGCTGAACATCAAACCGAGCTTTGCCCAGCTGGAAGGCTGGATCAATGCCCTGGAAGGGCGCGACGCCGAGCCTGATTCGCGCCGTGGAGGTGGCCGTGCTAAAGCCGCATGACAAGCATGAGCAAACCATCGTCAAGCGCGGCGGTGGCAAGCATGCACACGACGAGCACGGCGGCGCCTGGAAAGTAGCCTTCGCGGACTTCTGCCTGGCGCTGATGTGCCTGTTCCTCGTGCTGTGGCTGATGGCGTCGCGCAATACGGAAAGCCTGGAACAGATCCTGACCGAGGCGGACGGCAACAAGACCGACCAGGGCAAGGGCGTGATGCCGCAGCAGATCGGCGGCCCGCGCGGCAGCCTGATCGAGCGCTTCCCCATGCCGCGCACGGGTTCGACCGATGTTGACGGCACTGCCACCAAGGGCTTCAACAAGGTGCCGCAGCAAACAGCCGAGCAACGCATCCGCTACGAAACGCCGGAAGACCTGACCCTGCTGTCCCGCACCCTGGCCAAGATGAGCGCCGATGCGGGCCTGTCCAGCAACCTGGAGTCGGTGGTCACCCCTTACGGCCTGCGCGTGATGATGCACGATACCGATAACCAGGGCATGTTCGTGCGCGGCAGCGCTGTTCCCACCGGCAGATTCGCCAAGCTGCTCAACCAGATGGGGCCGCTGTTTGCGAAGATGGAAAACCAGATGCTGATCGTCGGTCACACGGATTCGTTACAATATGCGGATACCAGCCATTCCGCGTTCTCGAACTGGAACCTGTCGTCTAACCGCGCCATGGCGGCACGCGCCCAGCTGTTGGCCGGCACCATGCCGAAGGATAGCGTGCTGCAGGTGGTGGGCATGGCCGACCGCGCCCCGCTCGACCCGAAGCGTGCCGACGCCGGCGTCAATCGCCGCATTGAGATCCTGATCCTGACCAAGGGCCAGGCCAAGGCGATTGCCGACATGTTCGGCATGCCGGGCGAGCAGTCGCCGGTGAAGAATATCGATGAAGCCTTACCGGATGTGAACGTGCTGAAGCAGCTGCGCGACAAACTCCTCGAGGGCAGGAGCAATCGCAATGGCAATTGAGAAGACGAGAGGCAACCGCATGAGAATCAGCACTTCCACGCCGGGCGGCGTGGCCGTCCAGACTGTCGCCGAGACGGCGCCGGCCGAACCGGTCCGCTCCACCGCGCCCGCCGCCGCCCAGGGCGAACTGCAGTCGGCCGTGATGCAGCCTGCGCTGCAGGCCATGAAGGATATGCCGGACATCGACCACGAGCGCGTGGCCCAGCTGCGCGATGCGCTGGCCAAGGGCGAGCTGCCCTTCGACGCCGGCAAGCTGGCCGGCCTGATCCAGCGTTTCCACCGGGGCGAGAAGTGACGACACCCTTTTCGTCCCTGTCGCGCCAGGACGCGATGAAGCTGCTGCTGGAGGGGATTACCGCCGACCTGGCGGACTACCAGCAGCTGCTGGGCCTGATCGAACAGCAGTTCGAGGCCGCCATCCGCCACCAGAGCGCGCGCCTGGGCGAAATCGCCGACGCCATCGGCGCCGCCGTTCCCCTGCTGGAAGCGCGCCGCGCCCAGCGCCTGGAGCTGGCGACCCGCCTGACGGGCCCCAATCCTGCCATGACCCAGGTATTCGCCCTGCTCCGTCCCGAGCCGCGCGCGAAGCTGGAAGCGGACTGGCGCCAGCTGGAAGTGCTGGTGCGCACCGCCAAGGAACTGGGCAAGCGCAACGCCGAGCTGCTGGCCGAACAATTCACCATCATGCAGCGCGTGCTGCATGGCGACGACCAGACTTATGAGCCGGCCTGATTTCTTTACCGCGCCCACGCGCGCTACCGCGGCCACTGCCGCAACGCAGTCGAACATGACGTCGGCGCGCCCTGCGCTGCCGGCGTTCAGCAGCGCCCCGTCCGGCGCCGTGCCCTCGGCTGGCTTCTCGGCCACGTTCCGCGCGGTGCAGGCCGATGTGTCGGCCTATCTGGCAAACGGCAGCAGCAATTCCACCAGCGCGCCCGCCGGCGCTTCGCTGAATGCTGACGGCGCCGCCCTGCGCGCCCGCCTGCAGGCCGGCCGCGCCATCGGCGGCACCACCGAGGGCGTCGATAATGCTTCGCAGCTGGAGTTCCTGGAGGCGATCCGGCCGTATGCGGAAGAGACGGGACAGCGGCTGGGCGTGTCGCCCGATATCGTGGCCGCCCACGCGGCGCTGGAATCGGGCTGGGGACAGCGCCCGGTGCGCACCGCCAATGGCGGCGACAGCAACAACCTGTTTGGCATCAAAGCCAGCGGACAGTGGCAGGGCGATGTGGCTGCCAGCACCACCACCGAATATGAACACGGCGCGGCTGTGAAGCGCGTGGAGCGTTTCCGCAGCTACCCGGACCAGGCGGCTGCTTTCCGCGATTATGCGGATGTGCTGACGGATAATCCGCGCTATCAGGCGGCGCTTAACGCCGGCACGGATGCGCGGGCGTTTGCGCGCGGGCTGGCGGCGGGAGGGTATGCGACGGATCCGTCCTATGCGGAGAAGCTGGCGGGCCTGGCGGCGCGCATCGCACGCAAATAAAACCCACGGCGTAACCCTGGTGTCTGCCACGTCGTGGCAGACACCTGTTTTAGGCCGTGGGTTTTAATGAGGCAAATCGGCCGGTTCGACGGTGCCGGCGTCGGTGACGCGGGCGCGGATGATGGTGCCGCTGCTGTTGCGCACGCGTACGGATGCGCCGCGCGCGCCGGTGTCCAGCGCCTCGCCGGACATACTGACTTCAATCTGCTCACGCCGCGCCACGATGCGTACCTGGTCGCCACGTTTCACCAACGCAGGCGCGACGAGCATATTCTGCCGCAGCACATCGCCCGCGCGCACGCTGCGGCGGGTGGACATGCCCTCGACCGCGGTCAGGTCGGAGAAACTATCAGGCATGCCGCTGATGTCGTGGCGCTCAAGCAACACATCAGAAGGCGACAAAAACTTCCCCGGCATTAAATCCGTTGCAGCAACGACCACCTTTGCTGAAATTTTTGCACGCACCACGAACTCGTAGCGCCACCCCGGCGACGCACCGCAGACTACCACGAAGCGCATGCGCGAAAGGCTGCGCGCATCAAGGGTTTCCACGTTTACCGCAGTGGGACAGGCCGGCAGCGGACGACTGGTTTTGACCACTTCGACATCGAATTTCGGCTCAAGGTAACCGGCGATCTCTGACTGTTTTGTCAACGTTGTTGTCGCCGCTTCTTGCACTTTCGCCAAGGTTAGCTCTGAGAAAGTCGCAGAAAAAGCAGTGGATTGAATAATGCCAGTGAGCAACAAAGCGCTAAAACCGGGTACAATAAGTTTGTTGAACATAGGCAATGCCTTTATGAATAGTCTTCCGCTGAAACGCACGGACGCATTCTACCCGCAGGGGCCCACGGAGAAGCAACAATGAGCATCAATTTCAAAGACGCGGTTGGCCTGCACGCCGACGCACTCCATCTGCGGGCCGAGCGCACGCGCATCCTGGCATCGAATATTGCAAATGAGAACACTCCGGGCTTCCAGGCCCAGGATATCGACTTTGCATCGTCCCTTGCCCAAGTGCAAGCCGAAGCCAATGGCGAGCTGGCCCTGGATGGCGACAGCGCGCCGCTGTACCGCGTGCCCTACCACCCGACCGGCGACGGCAACACCGTCGAGATCGGCGTGGAGCAGGCAGCCTTCTCGCAGAATGCCACCGATTTCCAGACCAGCCTGACCTTCATCAACATGAAGCTGCGCGGCATCGCCAAAGCGATCAACGGACAATAAGGCCCTCCCCCATGAGCTTCAAGGACATTTCCCAGATCGCCGGTTCCGCCATGGCCGCCCAGACCGTGCGCCTGAACACCGTCGCATCCAACCTGGCCAACGCCGATTCCGTGGCTGGCAGCGAAAACGAAACCTACCGCGCCCGCAAGCCCGTGTTTGCGGCCGTGATGAATGAAGGCCCGAACGCCGACAACGGCGGCCGCGTGCAGGTGCTGGACGTGGTCGAAAGCGCCGAGCCGCTGCGCAAGGTCTACGACCCGGGCAATCCGCTGGCCAATGCCGACGGCATGGTGTTCTACCCCAACGTCAACCAGGTGGCCGAGATGACCGACATGATGTCGGCCTCGCGCGCCTTTGAAACCAACGTGGAAGTGCTGGGACGCATCCGCGGCATGCAGCAATCTCTCCTGAAACTCGGCGAAGGCTAATCGATGCAAACCAATATGTTCTCCAACCTGGCTTCGCAGGCTAGCGGCACCAACGGCAGCACCGCTGTCAACGGCGCCACCAGCGCCGGCCAGGACATGTTCACCAAGCTGCTGGTGGCGCAGATCAAGAACCAGGACCCGCTGTCGCCGCAGGATCCGTCGCAGTTCGTGCAGCAGCTGACCCAGCTGTCCCAGACCGAGGCGCTGCAGAACCTGGCGAACCTGACCAGCAACAACGCTTCCGTGCTGCAGTCCATGCAGGTGCTGGCCCTGGGCGCGCAGGTCGGCTCCGACGTGATGACCAGCACCGATACCGTCACGCTGGACGGCTCGACCAAGGTCAAGGGCGAAATCACCCTGCCCGCTTCCAGTGCCAAGACCTCGCTGGTGCTGACCGGCAGCAATGGCGTCGAGCACTCGGTCGCGCTCGGCACGCTGGCCGCCGGCACGGTGCCGTTCGCGGTCGATCCGCAAGCCATGGGCCTGCCCGAAGGCAGCTACAAGATCAAGGTCGTCACCAGCGGTGGCGAACAGGCGTCGATCGATGTCGCCGGCCGCCTGAACAGCGTGCGCCTGGGCGCCGGCGGCGCCATCATCCTGAACGTGGCCAATGTGGGCGAAGTTGCTCCGGCCGCTATTACTGCATTCAACGGCAAGTCCAGCGCTGCCGCCACTTCCGTACTCTGAGAAAGGTACCGTCATGAGCTTTGATATCGCACTGTCTGGCATTCAGGCCATCAACGATCAGCTGAACACCATCAGTAACAATATCGCCAATGCCGGCACTTTCGGCTTCAAGTCCAGCCGCGCCAACTTCGCGTCCATGTACGCGGGTTCGCAGCCGACCGGCACCCAGATCGGCTCCGTGAGCCAGAGCATCGGCTTGAACGGTGGCGTGCTGAACACCGGCCGCTCGCTGGACGCATCCATCAACGGCCGCGGCTTCTTCGTGGCCAAGGACGCCACCGGACAAACCACCTACACCCGCGTCGGCATCTTCAACAAGGATGCCACCGACTACCTGGTCGACGCGGCCGGCCGCAAGGTCCAGGGTTACAGCCTGACGCCGCCGAGCACCGTGCTCGGGCCCATGGGCGACATCAAGGTCCCGACCGGCCTGCTGCCGGCCAAGGCCACCACCTCGATCGACTTCGTTGCCAACCTGTCCGCCGACTGGACTCCGCCGACCGGCACCTTCAATCCGGCCGACGCAACGGCTGCTACGCCGGTAGTGCCGGACCCCGACTCCTACAATATGTCCAAGGTGACCCTGGTGCACGATTCTCTGGGCAACGAGCACACCGTCACGCAATATTTCATCAAAGACAGCACCAATCCTCTTCAAGTCAATGTCTGGGTTTCGGTCGATGGCGTCGACCTGAGCGTGACCACGCCACCGAACAATCCATCGTACGCCCTGGTTTTCGACTCCAACGGCAAACTCGACGAGTCAAGCAATCCGGCCATCGCCGGCGGTGGGCCGTACACCTTTAACGTCGGATTCTCTGCAGCACCCGCTACCGCAATGAGCGTGAAACTGGACTGGACTGGCACGACCATGCAGAAAGGCGAGTCGACCACCTCGACCAACCGCGCGGACGGCTACGCTGCCGGTTCGTATATCGGCGTCGACCTCGCCGATGACGGTTCGGTGATCACCAAGTACTCGAACGGCGAGAAGCAGACCATTGGCCGCGTTGCCCTGGCCACCTTCCCGGATGAAGAAGCGCTGACCCCGGTCAACGATACGGCATGGATCGCCAACAACAACACGGGTACGCCGAACTACTCGGAGCCGGGCAAGGGCGTGGCCGGCAGCCTGTCGGTGACCACGCTGGAGCAGTCGAACGTGGACATCACTTCGGAACTGGTGAGCCTGATGACTTCGCAACGCAACTACCAGGCGAACTCGAAGGTCATCACGACCGAGAATCAGATGCTGCAGTCGTTGATGCAGGCGCTGTAAGAGGCTTAGATGGATGCGCTGATCTACACTGCGATGAGCGGGGCCGAGCGGGCCCTGCGCGGCCAGCAGGTCCACGCCAACAACCTGGCGAATATGGACACGGCCGGCTTCCGCGCCAATATGGAACTGGCCACCGCCAGCAAGCTGCCCGGCTATGGCTACGACGACCGCCATATGACCCAGTTGCAGGCGAACGCCGTCAACACCCGCCAGGGCACGCTGAAGGCCACCGGCCGCGAGCTGGACGTGGCCATTTCCGGCGACGGCTTCTTTGCCGTCCAGGGGCCGACCGGTGAAGCCTATACCCGCGCCGGCGCCATCACGCTGGACGCGGATGGCACCATGACCGTCAACGGCATGCAGCTGCTGGGCGAAGGCGGCCCGATCACCCTGCCGCCTTTCCGCAAGATCGAAATCGGCCAGGACGGGACCGTGTCCATCCTCGGCCAGGGCACCACGGCCGAAATGCAGGTGATCGACAAGCTCAAGCTGGTCAAGGCCGAAGGGTCGGAACTGACCAAGAACGAGGCCGGTTTGCTGGTGGCGCGCGATGGACAGCCGCTGCAGGTGGATAACACGGTGCAGGTGCGCGCCGGCCATCTCGAAGGGTCGAATGTGTCGGCCATCGAGGAGATGGTGGCGACCATGAGCCTCAATCGCACGTTTGAGATCCAGATGAAGTTGTTCAAGGCCAGCGATTCGATGAATGAGGTTGGCAACCGGTTAATTAGCGGCTGAGCATAGACGGCGGATCAATGATCCGCCCTACGCGACAACACAAAATCCAGAGGAAAATATGAATCCAGCAATGTGGATCAGCAAGACCGGTGTGCAGGCGCAGGACGCGAAGCTGCAGGCTATCGCCAACAACCTGGCCAATGCCAACACCGTGGGCTTCAAGAAGGACCGCGTGGTCTTCGAAGACCTGTTCTATTCCGTCGAGCAGCAGCCGGGCACCCAGCGCGCCGACAACAATACCCTGTCGCCGACCGGCGTCCAGTTGGGTAACGGCACGCACATGACCGGCACGCAGAAAGTGTTCACGGACGGCGCCACCCAGATCACCAACAACAAGATGGACGTGGCCGTGATCGGCAACGGCTTCCTGCAGGTGCGCCGCCCGAACGGCGAATCGGGCTATACCCGCGCCGGCCAGCTGGGCGTGGACCAGAACGGCGTGCTGATCAACGCACAGGGCCTGCCCCTGGTGCCGCAAGTCACCATCCCGGCCACGGCCACCAGCATCACGATCGCCGAGAACGGCACCGTGTCCGTGACCACCCAGGGCAATACGATCCCGCAGGAAGTTGGCCAGCTGACGCTGAGCTCCTTCATCAACCCGACCGGCCTGCTGGCCCTGGGCGAGAACCTGTTCCAGGAAACCCAGGCTTCCGGCGCACCGACCGAAGGCCGTCCCGGCGACGCCCAGTTCGGCAAGCTGAAGCAAGGCGCCCTGGAAGGCTCCAACGTCCAGGTGGTGGAAGAAATGGTCGACATGATCGCAGCCCAGCGCACCTATGAGATGAACACGAAAGTTCTGTCCGCAGCCGACAATATGCTGCAATACCTGGCACAGGCGGCACGATAATGAAAGCGCAACTGGGCGCAATGGCCGCGTTGCTGCTGGCCGGTTGCGCATCCCTCCAGCCGGCGGCCGTGCGCCCCGGCCCCATCGACGAACCGCCCATCGCCTCGCGCAGCAGCACCCCGCGCGGCACCTCGGGCGGCGTCTTCAGCCCGGACGTCAACATTTCGCTGACCTCGGACAGCCGCGCCTTCCGCGTCGGCGACGTGGTCACCGTAATCCTGCAGGAAACCACGCAAGCGTCGAAGAGCGCGGGCACCACGATCGGCAAAGATTCCTCCACGTCGATCGCCCCGCCCGGCCTGCTGGGCAAGACTTTCCCGAAAGCCGGCATCGACCTGTCCGGCAGCAATTCCTTCAAGGGCGACGCCAGCGCCACCCAGCAGAACGCCCTGTCCGGCGCCATCACGGTGATCGTGCAGGAAGTGCTGCCCAACGGCCTGCTGCGCGTGGCCGGCGAAAAGGCGCTGACCCTGAACAATGGCGAGGAATTCGTGCGCCTGAAAGGCTACCTGCGCCCGGCCGATATCGACGCCAACAACCAGGTGTCCTCGCTGCGCATCGCCAACGCCCGCATCGCCTACTCGGCGCAGGGCACGCTGGCCGATTCCAACCAGCCTGGCTGGCTGACCCGCTTTTTCCTCGGCCCCCTGATGCCCTTCTGAGGTGAATGAATGAAACGCTGGATGCTCCCCGTCCTCGCCACCGCCGCCCTGCTCGGTGCCGCCCTGCCCGCTTCGGCGGCGCAAACGCTGCGCAACCTGGTGTCGATCGAAGGCGTGCGCGAAAACCCGCTGGTGGGCTACGGCCTGGTAGTCGGCCTGAACGGTTCCGGCGACTCGACCCAAGTCAAGTTCGCCAGCCAGTCCGTGGTCAATATGCTCAAGCAGTTCGGCGTGAAAATGCCCGACGGCCAGGACGCCAAGTCCAAGAACGTGGCAGCCGTGATGGTGTCGGCCGTGTTCCCGCCCGGCTACCGCCGCGGCCAGCCGATCGACGTCACCGTGTCCTCGCTGGGCGATGCGAAAAGCCTGCGAGGCGGCTCCCTGCTGCTGACGCCGCTGCGCGCGGCGGACAATGAAGTCTATGCCATGGCCCAGGGCAATGTGGTGGTGGGCGGCCTGAACGCCTCCGGCAAGAGCGGCTCCTCCGTGACCGTGAACACGCCAACCGCCGGCCGCATCCCGAACGGCGCCATGATCGAACGCGAAATTCCCACCGATTTCGCCAGCAAGCCGAGCGTGCACCTGTCGCTGAAGACGCCGAATTTCCAGACCGCGACCAATATCGTGGAATCAATCAACCGCAAGTTCGGTGAAGTCGCCACCACGGCCGACGGCACCGGCATCGACGTGGTCGCGCCAGAGAATCCCACCCAGCGCGTAGCCTTCATGGCCAAGCTGGAATCGCTGCCCATCGAAGTGGGCGCGGAAAATCCGAAAGTGGTGTTCAACTCGCGCACCGGCACGGTGGTCATCGCCGACGGCTTGCGCGTGAAGGCGGCCGCCGTCACCCACGGTTCGCTGAAAGTGGTGATTTCCGAAAGCTCCAAGGTCAGCCAGCCGGCGCCGTTCAGCCGCGGCCAGACCACGGTCACGCCGCAGTCCAACGTCAGCGTTGACCAGGGCACGCCGCAAATGTTCAAGTGGCCGGCCGGCGCCAAGCTGCAATCGATTATCGACGTGGTCAACAGCCTGGGCGCCACGCCGGATGACATCATGGCCATCCTGCAGGCGCTGGACCAGGCCGGCGCCATCGAAGGCGAATTGGTGGTGATCTGATGGACGTTGCCCGTTTCGATCCCCTGCTCATGCGCGCGGCCGACGCAGAGCTGCCGGCCCAGCCGGCACCGGCCGCCAGCCAGGCCGACGATCCGGCCTACCGCGCCAAGGCCACCGAGGCCGCTGTCAAGTTTGAAAGCTTCTTCATCGGCCAGATGCTGCACAAGATGCGCGAGTCCGCCCGTTCGGTGGGCGAGCACGACAAGCAGGACGAGTCCGTCAACAGCGACATGCTGGACATGGCCGACAATATGGTGGCCGACCAGCTGGCCGGCCGCCACGCTTTCGGCATCGCCGACGCTATCCTGCGGCAGCTGCTGCCCGCCTCTCCAGATAAAAAGTCACCGCCGGCTTAATGTATCGCAAGACGCGGTCGCCTTTAACGAATAACGGATTTACAGGAACAGATCGCCCATGTCCATTATCAACAATGCACTGACCGGTTCGCTCGCTGCCCAGGCGGCCCTGAACACGACCAGCCAGAACATTGCAAACCTGCAAACGAAGGGCTACACCCGCCAGGGTGTGCTGCTGACGGCCGTCGCGCCGGGTATTGGCACGATGACGGCAGGTTATGGCGTGCAGATCAGCAGCCTGCTGCGTTTCTCCGATACGTACAAGACCCAGCAGCTATGGCGCGCCAATTCCGACCTCGGCCGCTACACCCAGACCCAGCCGTACATGACGCAGCTCGAGCGCGTGATGGGCGACGACAAGACCAGCCTGTCCAACGGCATCGACAAATTCTTTTCGGCCCTGAACGCGGCCGGCGTCGATCCCACCTCCACCCCGCTGCGCCAGCAGGTGGTGACGGCCGCCGATGCGCTGGCCCAGAGCTTCAACAGCATTTACGCAGTGACGCGCAACCAGCAGCTGTCCGTCATCCAGCAGCGCGAATCGATCGTCCCGCAGTTCAACACCCTGGTGAAAAATATCGCCAGCTTGAACGAGCGCATCCAGACCGCGGGCGCCCTCGGCACCAATACCTCGGCCCTGATCGACGAGCGCGACCAGCAGATCGACCAGCTGGCCAATTTCGCCTCCATCGAAGTGCTGGAGCAGACCGACGGCACGCGCAGCGTTTCGCTGAAAGGCGGCCAGCCGCTGGTGATGGGCAAGGTGGCGGGCAGCCTGAGCATCGATACCAGCAGCGGCAGCCCGGTGCTGACCGTCGGTTTCGCCGGCACCGCCTTCGCGCTGGACGACACGAAGCTGGGCGGCCAGCTCGGCGGCCTCGGCGATTACGAAAAGAACACCCTGCTGCCGCTGCAGCGCTCGATCTACGACATGGCCGACCAGATGGCGCAAAAGGTGAACGCCCAGCTGGCGCTCGGATCGGACGGCGTCAACCCGCCGCCCAGCGGCGTGCCACTGTTTAACTTCAACCCGACCGGCTTCGGCGGCCTGATGTCGATCACGGCCGGCTTCAAGGCGTCCGACCTGGCTTTCTCGGCCGATGGCACGCCGGGCGACAGCGGCAACCTGCAAGCCATTATCGATATCAAGAACCAGTCGGTGAACCTGACTTCGGTCGGCAGCGTGCTGCTGGGCGACGCCGATACCCAGCTGGTCGGCAAGCTCGGCATCGACAGCGCCCAGAACCAGGCCCTGCTGAAAACCTCGACCACCATCCGCCAGCAGTCGGAAGATGACTGGTCCGCCACCAGCTCGGTGAACAAGGACGAGGAAGCGATCAACCTGGTCGAGTACCAGAATATGTACCAGGCGAACATGAAGGTGATCGCCGTCGCCAACCAGTTGTTCGACGCCACGCTGGCGATGTTCGGTTAAGGAGAGCCCATGCGTATCGCATCCATGCAATTCCAGGCGACGATGAACCGTTCGCTGGGTCTCAACCAGGGCTCGCTGGCCCAGCTGACCGAGAAAATGGCGACCGGCAACAAGCTGCTGGTGCCGTCGGACGACCCGATCACCAATGTGCGCCTGTCGCGCCTGACGCGCGAAGAAGCCATCCTGAACCAATACGTGGACAATATCGCGGCAGTCAAGGTCCGCCTGAGCAAGAACGAAACCTACCTGGACGGCATGGTGGGCGACATCAACGCCGCGCGCGACCTGCTGGTCTGGTCCGCGGATGGCTCGAACACGCCGGCCGACCTGAACTCCATGGTCAACAGCCTGACCGCGCTGCGCGATTCCGTGTTCTACAACACCAATACCCGCGACCAGGAAGGCAAATACATCTTCTCCGGCACCCTGACCGGCACCGCGGCCATCACCGATATCGGCCCCGCCGGATCGAAGTACCAGTATGTCGGCAACAACGGCCAGCAAAAGGTCGTGGTGGGCAATGGCATCACCCAGGTGGCGAACGTGGACGCGCAAGGCATCGAGACCTGGCTGAACCAGATCGACGACGCCATCACGGCCCTGGGCACGCCCGGCGCCGACCCGAACAATCCTGCCACGCGCGCCATCCTGACGACCGCCCTCGACGGTTCGGATGCCGCCCTCGGCCTGATCACGCAGAAGATCGCTTCCTTCGGCGGCGCGCAAAACGTGATGGAAACGCTGTCGAATAACCACAGCAATGTGAGCCTGTCCAACAAGATTGCGATGACGGACATGGGCCAGCTCGATTATGGCGTCGCCGCAACCGAATTGAACGGCTACAATAACGCCCTGCAAGCGACTTACCAGGCTTATTCCAAAATCGCCAATCTGTCGCTCTTCAACGTACTGTAAGACATATGGAAATCGTCCAGCGCTCAACCACTACCGGCTATGCGACCGGCCCGTCCGCGACCGGCACGTCCGGTTCGGCGGCCCCCAGCGCCAGCCAGGTCGAGGCTGCGCTGGCCGATGCCGGCGCGTCCACCGAAGTGCAGAACGGCGTTGCTGCCGACAGCAAGCCCGTTCCCCTGCGCCGCGGCCTGACCAAGTGGGACCAGCCGCTGCAGAACGATATCTCGGGCGCGCAGCAAGCCGTCGACTTCCTGGAACAGAGCGCCGCCCAGCTGCGTGCGCTGAAAACAGATATCGCCGCCAAGCTGGCAGTGCGCCAGATGCGCGACGGCCAGGTGGAACAGCGCGTACGCCAGTTCACCGATAATTGGAAAACGCGCAGCGCCGCATCCGGCGGCACGCTGGATGCGCAACTGAATTTCTCGGCAGCCCCGTCCAGCCAGCGCTTCACCGTGCGCGGCATGAACCTGGCCAACTTGCGCAATGGCGCGCGTGAAACCCTGGCCATTTCGGTCAGCGGCGGCACCGCCGGCCTGCGCTCGGTCCACCTCGGCCCCGGCCTGACCGACAACGAAATCGTCAACCGCTTCGACCAGGCGCTGGCTCCGGCTGGTGTGCGTGTTTCTGTCAACAAGGATGGCGAGCTGGTGTTCTCCACCGCCGAAGGCAACTGGCCGGCCGTGCGCGAAGCGCTGGCAGTCCAGGGTGGCGGCATCCGCTTCCCGGCGGGCCAACTGAACCACGTGCGCGCGGAAGCCGAAGCACCGGCCATCGTGCCGGAAAACTGGGGCACTTCCGATATCGAATCGATGCGCGCCACCCTGCAGCAGGTAACGCAGGCGCTGGCCCATGTGGAAGAAGCGCTCGCCAAAGTACGCCTGGAACTGGCCAACGCCAGCCGCCGCGCCGAGGAAAGCCTGCCGGACATGGAGCTGGTGGGCATGGGCCAGATGGCCGAAGTATTCGCCAACCTGTCCAAAGAACCCGGCTACCAGCAGCTCGTATCCCTCACCTCGGCCCTGGTCGGCATCAACCGCGACCGCGTCATCTCCCTCCTCCGCCTCGGCTGACGGGCAAGGCCGCCCGTTGGCGCGTCAGGGCGGATCATTGATCCGCCGTGCTCGCAGGCCGCGCTGCCATTTTGGCCAGTTCGCCCGCCGGCAACGGTGGCGCATACACAAACCCCTGCACATAATCGCACCCCGCCGCCTTCAGCAGATTAAGCTGCGCCTCCGTCTCGACGCCCTCGGCAACCACCTTGAGCCCCAGCTTGTGCGCCATCACGATAATCCCCTCGCACAGCGCCAGGTCGCCTGAATCGCCGGCCAGATCCATGACGAAGCTGCGGTCTATCTTCAGGTAATCGATTTCCACCTTCTTCAGGTGGGACAGCACGGAATGCCCGGTGCCGAAATCCTCCAGCGCCACCTGCAGTCCCATCGCATGGTACTGGCGCAGGCGTTCGACCACGGTGCTGCTCTGGTCCAGCAGCAGGCGTTCGGTGATTTCCACCACGATGCTGCGCGGCGCGAGCTGCAAGCCCTCCACATATTTCATCCACTCATCCAGCTGGCGTGTACCGGCGCGGAATTGCACGGGCGACTGGTTCACGCTGATCTGGAATGCAGTGCCCAGCTCTTTCTGCCAGCGGGCGGCCTGGTCGGCGGCGGTGCGGAAGACCCAGTCGCCGATATCCAGCATCAGCCCGCTCGCTTCGGCGCTGCCCATGAAATCGGCCGGGTTCAGCAGGCCCCGCTCCGGATGGCGCCAGCGCAGCAGCGCCTCGGCGCGTTCGATGCGGCCGGTAGCCAGGTGTACGATGGGCTGGTAATGCAGCTCGAACTGATTGTTCGTCACGGCCATCGTCAGGTCGGCGGCAAGGCGCAGGCGCAGCTGGGCCGCCGCCTGCATGTCCGGCGTGAAATAGGAGTAGCGGTTGCGGCCGCCGTTCTTGGCCGCATACATGGCCTGGTCCGCATGGCGCAGCAGCTGTTCGGAATCGGCGGCGTCCGAAGGATAGAGCGCGATGCCGACGCTGGCCGACACGGAACCCGTATGCACGCCAAGCTGGAAAGGCTTGTTCAGCATGGCGATAATTTGCTGCGCAACGCGCTCCACGCTGCTTACATGGTCCAGCCCCGGCAGGATCACGACGAATTCGTCGCCGCCGAGGCGGGCCAGCGTGTCCGAGGCGCGCACGCAGGACGTGATGCGCTCAGCCGCTTCGACCAGCAGCTTGTCGCCCATCTCGTGGCCAAGGCGGTCGTTGACTTCCTTGAACTGATCGAGGTCGATGAACAGCAGCGCGAGGAAGAGCCCGTCGCGCTTGGATTTCTTCATTTCCTGGGCCAGCCGGTCGTGGAACATATTGCGGTTCGGCAGGGCCGTCAGCGCATCGTAGTTGGCCTGGTGCCAGATCAGCTCGGACGACAGCTTGTGCTCGGTGATATCGCTCACCAGCGCCAGCGCGCCCAGGTAACTGCCGTCGGCGTCGAAGATGGGATTGGTGGCCAGCGTGGCCCACATCTCGCTGCCGTCTCGGCGGATGAACTTGAATTCGTGGCGTTCAGCAACGCCGTGCTGGCGGCGCGCGATATTGCGTTCGAGGATCGAGCGGCCCTCCTCGTCCATGAAATGCACCAGGGGCTGGTCCAGCATCTCCTCGATGGTGTAGCCAAGCATATTGGCCATCTTCGGGTTGACGAAACTGGTCATGGCAGAAGCGTCGATTTCCCAGATGCCCTCCTCGGCCGAATGCACGATGCGGCGGAAGCGTTCCTCGCTCTTCTCCAGCGCAGCCAGCTTGCCTTCCGCCAGTTCCAGCACCACGCGGAAGCTGGGTGCGCCGGGGGCGCCGCTGGCCAGCAGGGTGACGGGGAAGCCGCGGTCGCCGCGTCCGCGCGTCATCTGCAGCGAACAGCGCTGCGGTTCGCTGCTGTGCAGGGCATTGCGCACGAAGGCTTCGAAGTCCGCCACGAAACGCTGCGCGATGTATTGGCGGAAAGGAACGCGTTCGGGATTGTGGCGCGGCAGACCCAGCAGGTCGGCGCCGACCAGGTTCATTTGCAGCACGGTGGTGTCGGCCGCCAGCACGAAGTAGCCGACGGGCGCCAGCAGATACAGGTCGTTGAAGTAGTCCTGCTCGCGCTCGAACTGCAGGCGCGCGTCGCTGTCCTGGCGAACGGACGGCGGCGTGCCGCCCATGGCTGCCAGCATGGCTTCATGCGGCATCATGCCATGTAGTGCCTGCCCCCCCTTCAAAGGGCCCGCCTTCTCTTCGGCGGGCGGTGCATACTGGTCTTTTTCCATATCGCCCCGCCTATTGTTATGGAGTTAGACTAGCATGCAATTATGACAATGTCGAGTTATGCGCCGCGGGCCTGCACGCACGGCGGATCAATGATCCGCCCTACACCCTGCGGGCAAGTTCGCACGGGCGATCGGTCGGTGATTCGACGCGGTGGCCCGGCGGGTCACGGGACGGGTGATCCAACGCGAATGGCCCGAAGGGTGTAGGGCGGATCATTGATCCGCCGTCGATGCGCCGCCTGAGGCTTACGCCTGGCGATGCGAACGGTTGAGGCGCGCTTCGGCGTAGCGCTGGACCTGCTCGAACAGCAAACTCAACACCCAGTAGATCGCCGCGGCAGCGAGGTAGAGAGGCAAGGGCCGGAAGGTCGCCGCGATCACCTCCTTGGTAGAAAGCATCAGCTCCGTCATCGTAATCACGGACACCAGCGACGTATCCTTGATCAGCGAAATCAGGGTATTGCTCATCGAAGGCACAGCCACGCGCAGGGCCTGCGGCAGGATCACATGGCGCAAGGTCTGGCCATAGCCCATGCCCAGGCTATAGCTTGCCGACCACTGTCCCCTGGCCACGCTGAGCATCGCCCCGCGCAGGCTTTCGGACAGATAGGCGCCCGCATTCAGGCTCAGCGCCAGGATGCCCGCCGTCACCGGCGTGAATTCGATGCCCACGCTGGGCAGGCCATAGTAGATCACGAACATCTGCACCAGCAGCGGCGTGCCGCGCATCAGGCTCACATACACGCTGGCAGGCCAGTTGACGAGCTTCCACGGCAGGATGCGCATGACGGCAGTCGGAAAACCGATCACCAGTCCGCCCAGCATGGACGCCACGGCAAACACCAGCGTATAGCCGGCGCCCTTCAGCATCACGGGCGCCGCCTCCTGCAGCAATTCAAACCAGTCCATCGCTTACGGCGCCTTGCTGACGTCGCTGCCGAACCACTTCATTGAAATCGCTTTCAGGCTGCCATCGGCGGCGGCATCGGCCAACGCCTTTTCCAGCGCAGCCTTGAATTGCGGGTTGTTCTTCTGGAAGGGAATGCCCATGCGCTCAACCGCGCCGACGCGTGCGCCCGCCTTGATCGGCAGCTTGGTCGACTTCAACAGCCAGGCCGCGAGCAGGCTGTCGTTCAGCGCCGCATCGATGCGGCCGGCGGCCAGGTCCGCCAGGTTTTCCGGCGCCGCCGGGTAGCTCTTCACCTCGATGCCCGGCACCGCCTTGGCCTGTGCCTCATACACGCTGCCCTGCCCCGCGCCGATGCGCTTGCCTTTCAGCTGCTCCAGCGAAGTCCAGTTATTCTTCTCATCCTTGCGCACGATCAGCATCGGCGAGGAATAGATGTAGGGGCTGGAAAAATCGAATACCTGTTCGCGCTTGGGGTTGATGCCAACCTGGGAAATGATCACGTCGTACTTGTTGCTGGCCAGGCCGGCCAGGATGGAGGCCCACTCGGTAGTCACGAATTCCGGCTTCACGCCCAGTTTGCCAGCCAGCAGCTTGGCCACGTCCACGTCATAGCCGACCAGCTCGCCCGTTTTCTGGTCCTTGAAATTGAACGGCGGATAAGTACCTTCCATCGCCACCTTCAGCGTGCCGCGCGACTTAACCGTTTGCAGCAGGTCGGCAGCCGACGCATGCAGGGAGGCGCCAGCCAGCAGGGCCGCCGCGAACAGGGACATCAGGGGTTTGCGCATCATGCGGTCTTCCTTCGCTTCAGAAATGACGGCGGCGGCCAAAGTTATGGCCGACCACGAGTGTCGAGGTGACAATCAGGCTGGACAGGCCGATGATCAGCTGCACCAGCTTATCGTCCGGCAGCACCCACTGCGAGCCCTTGGGCGGCTCAGCCTGGGCGACGGCGACAATCAGGGGCGACACCCAGTCCGCGTCAGGAGTAACATCGAGGATGACAGCGCCATCGGCGGTCTGCATGTAAATTTCACCGCCGGCGGCCAGGCTGAAGCACACGCCGTAGCCGGTTTCCTGCTTGCCGACATGCTCTTTCAGCGCCAGATCATGTTCGGCGATCCATAGCTCGACGTCGGCAGGCGTTTCCAGCGCCGTCCACGGTACAGGCCGGAAGCGCGGTTTATCTTGGTCCTGGTTGTCCTGCATTGTCATCCACTGGAAATATTGCTCGGCCGCCAGTGTAACCGAACGGAGGGAAATCACAATGAAAGTTAAGGGATATGTGTCGGAGTTCGAGGAATTCTTCGGCCACTTGCTGGCCGACCATCCCGAATATGTGGCAGATCAGCAGAAGGGATGGAATATCTGGTGGGGACCACCAGGTGAACCTGGAGGCAGAACGGCTGGCACGGACCGACGCCGTGCCGACACCGCCCTACTACTATCACTAGGCTGACACTACCGTCGCTGAGCGCCGCGTCGGCAGTTCGATGCCGTGCTTGGACATCAGGCGGTACAGCGTCATCCGTGACACGCCCAGTTCGCGCGCCACCGAGGTCATGCTCTTGCCTGCATCGAGGCGGGTCTCGATGGCGAGCCGCTCGGCGCGCGTGACCGCGCAATCGAGGTCTTCGGCACTATTTCGCGCCTGGGCGCCGTCCAGGCCGAGGTCGGAAGCGCGGATCAGCCGCCCTTCCGCCATGACGGACGCGCGCCGCACCCGGTTCACCAGTTCGCGCACATTGCCCGGCCAGGTGTATTCGCTGATGGCGCGCAAGGCATCGCGCGCGAAACCCTTGACGCCCGCCGCGCGCTCGGCGGCAAACACGCTGAAGTAGTGCTGGGCCAGCGGCACGATATCTTCGCGCCGCTGCCTCAGGGGCGGCGTTTCCAGAGTCAGCACGTTCAGGCGGTAGAACAGGTCTTCGCGGAAACGCCCTGCCCGTACGGCATCGACCAGGCGCACGTGGCTGGCGGCAATCACACGCACATCGACCTGGCGGCTGCGGGTAGCGCCGAGCCGGTGGATGGTACGCTCCTGCAGGAAGCGCAGCAGGTTGGATTGCATGTCCAGCGGCAGGTCGCCGATTTCATCGAAGAAAATAGTGCCGCTGGATGCGGCCTCGATCAGGCCGCACTTGTCCCGGCTGGCGCCGGTAAACGCGCCGCGCTCATAGCCGAACAGTTCGGCCTGTATCAGGCTGGCAGGAATCGCGCCGCAATTGACGGGCACAAACGGCGCGGAGGCGCGCTGTGAATGCTTGTGCACGGCGCGCGCCACCAATTCCTTGCCGGTGCCGCTTTCGCCCCAGATCAGCACAGGCGCCGGTACGCTGCTGACCTTTCGGATATTCTGCCGCAGCGCCGCCAGCGCCGGGCTGACTCCCACCAGCGACATCGAATCGGCCGCTTCGAACTCGGGCTCGGCCTGCAGCGATGCCAGTCCGTGCACGTGCCCGAGCGTATGACCAAGGCGCTGGAAATCAATGGGAGAAGTATGAAAGTCGAAGCATTGCTCGACCATCGTTTGACAAAATGCCTGGTGCTTTAAGGCAGCGGGATTAAAAGCCGCCACCCATTTGACCCTCCAGTGTTCCCGCAGGAAGCTGTCGAGCGCATCTACCGAAAGACGCCGCACGTCAACCAGCAACAGGCCAACAAGAAATGGCCTGGCACGTAGTACGGCTCTCGCCTCATTCAGGCAGGAAACCTGGCAAATTTCCCAATCTCGGAGATAGGCACTCAACTCCTCTTGCGAAACCCACTCAAGGGCTACGCATAAGAGCTGTTTTTTCATTTTTCTCTCGCCGGTGAGCTTGCTCACCAGTTCATCTTACGCCCACACTGTTCAACTACCAAGCCGAAACCGGATCGTGCGCAGGGTGTGTTGCGTTTTGATATGGTTGAGAGAACTCAGCCTTTCCAGGTCCTTTGCAGCCCCGTATCCGCGTGGATCCAGCCGCCGCGCGGGCCCTCGCGGTAATAGAAACCGACACCGCCGCCGCGGAAGCTTTTCACCAGTCCACCCAGGACTTCCGGGTTCAGGTTGCTGATCCGAATGTCCGCCGCCTTGCCATCCATATGCAGCGACTGGCGCGCGGCCGGAATGCCCTGCTCGCGCAGCTTCTGGTTCGAGGCCGGCGTACGGTAGCCGGACAGGATTTCCACCGGGCTTTCGATGCCGAAGCGCTGTACAAAGGCTTGCGCGCTCCACAGCGTTTCCAGCAGCTTGGGATCGATCGGGATGGTTTCCTTGCCGTTCACGTCGCGCAGCAGGTGGCACAGCTCCTGGTAGGCAGTATCGATGATGTCGCCATCGCGCCAGTAAGTCACGCGCGCCTTTTCGCCGCTCTGGGGACGGGTCACGCTCAGGGTGCGGGGCTTGAGCCAGAAGTCAAGGTCCAGCGACTGAGAGTCAAAAATGTCGGGAGGAGGAGCCAGCTCCTGCTGGCGGGCCTGGCCGATCAGCGGCACGCCCAGCAGGGCGGCGCCGGTCATGCCCAGGCTCCGATGAAGGAAGTCGCGTCGATTGGCCATAGCAAACCTGTCAATTGCACCAAGGAATACTATAGCGTATAGCAGGGGGAGTTGAGAAAGCTCTTTAAGTAATTAAGCTAAATTTAAGTAGCGCTGCAGCCGCAGAAGCGCTTGCGCTTCCCTTCCGGCACGTCGCAGACGCTGCCGTCCAGCTGCTTCCAGAAGAACACGGTTTCCACCCCATAAGGCGAACGTACATTGCCCGAGCGCAGATACCCCTGCCGGGCAAAGAAGTCCTCGCCGGTCGCCGTACTGTGCAGTTGCAGGGCTTTCACGCCCCAGCTGCAGGCCTGCTCTTCGACGCGGCTCAGCAGCGCCTTGCCCAAGCCCTTGCGGCGCGCTTCCGGCAGCAGGTAGCACAGGGCCAGCTTGCCGGCCCCCGTCAGCAGGGCCACGCCGACAACATGGCCTTCTTCAACAGCGACGATGGAAAAATTGGTGGGCGAAGCAAACCAGCTGGCCACCATCTCGGGCGTTTTGTTCCCCAGCCAGGCTTGCAGGATGGCGGGATCGTTCTGGTGATCGAGTACACAGCACTCCGCGATCGAGCGGCGTAGCACATTGCACGCCGCAGGGGCGTCCGACGATGCAGCCAGGCGAATTTCAAAACTCATGTATGCTCACAAATAACCCAATCACAGGCCGACTATACAACAACCGGCCGAACCTTGCGGAGCACGGACCGTCTAAGCATATAACCAGAAAATAGTTTTCTTTTTGCGCAATATTTTAGACCATGCATATGTGATTTCCCTATAGAGACCGCCATGACTAATAAGAATTTCGCATTAAGCCTCATTTTCGCCGCAGCAGCCTTTGGCGCGGCTCCGCTGGCATCTGCCGCCGAGACGCAACTGCTCAACGTCTCCTACGACGTGGCGCGCGAATTGTACAAGGATATCAACCCGGCTTTCGAAGCCGCCTATAAGAAGAGCACCGGCCACGACGTCAACGTCAAGATGTCGCACGGCGGCTCCTCCAAGCAGGCGCGAGCCGTAGCCGATGGTCTGGAAGCTTCCGTGGTCACCATGAACCAGGCCAACGACATCGATATGCTGGCCGACCGCGGCGTGGTAGCGCCGGACTGGGCCAAGAAGTTCCCCAACAATGCAGCGCCCTCCTATTCAACCATGGTCTACCTGGTGCGTAAGGGCAATCCGAAGGGCGTGAAGGACTGGGCCGACCTGGCCAAGCCCGGCGTGGCCGTGATCATCCCGAACCCGAAGACCGCCGGCAATGGCCGCTATACCTACCTGGCCGCCTGGGGCTCCGTCGTGAAAAAAGGCGGCACTGAAGCCCAGGCGCGCGAACTGGTCACCAAGATCTTCAAGAACGTGCCGATCCTGGACGCCGGCGGCCGCGCCGCCACCACCACGTTCACCCAGCGCCAGATCGGCGATGTGCTGGTGACCTTCGAGAATGAAGTGAACCTGGTGCGCGCTGAATTCGGCGACAACTTCGAGGTCGTGTACCCGTCCATCTCGGTGGTCGCCGAAAATCCGGTGGCCGTGGTGGACAAGGTGGTCGACAAGCGCGGCATCCGCAAGGAAGCCACCGCCTACCTGAACTTCCTGTATTCGGACGCCGGCCAGGAAATCATCGCCAAGCACTACCTGCGCC
The DNA here is from genome assembly GCF_044055365.1 of Pseudoduganella sp. UC29_106. Lineage (NCBI taxonomy): Bacteria > Pseudomonadati > Pseudomonadota > Betaproteobacteria > Burkholderiales > Oxalobacteraceae > Pseudoduganella > Pseudoduganella sp. UC29_106. Next base: position 3,896,878 of record NZ_CP171977.1, read on the forward strand.
CCCGTTCGGAAGCCGTGTACAAGAAATACGCGGCCAGCTTCAAGCCGATCACGCTGTTCACGGTGGACGATGTCTTCGGTGGCTGGCGCGCCGCGCAGAAGCGCCACTTCGACGATGGTGGTGAATTCGACAAGATCTACGCGACCAAATAAAGACATAAACGTGAAAAAAAGGGGCTGCGGCCCCTTTTTTTCGTGCCGCTGTCGCGCTGGAGGCCGCAGCTAGGCTAGAATTCACTTTAAGTCTATCATCCAAGTTTGTTAAAAGTTTCCCAACCACTATGATCAAGAAAATCGCCGCCATCTTGCTGATGTCGACCTCCGCAGCCGTACTCGCCGCGCCCTCGCTGGGCTCGCAGTCCGTGCTCGTCGTTGAGGATGAGACGGGCAAGGTCCTGGTCGAGAAAAACGCGAATGACGTTGTTCCGATCGCCTCCCTCACCAAATTGATGACCGCCATGGTCGTGCTCGATTCCAAGCTGGATATGGAAGAAGAGATCGCGATCGACCGTGAAGACGTCGACACCCTGAAGCACAGCACCTCGCGCGTGCCCGTCGGCGCCAAGTTCTCGCGCAGCGAAATCCTGCAGCTGGCCCTGATGTCTTCGGACAATCGCGCCGCCGCTTCCCTGTCCCGTACCTATCCGGGCGGTCCGACGGCGTTCAAGGCTGCCGTGCAGGCCAAGATCAAGGCGCTGGGCATGACCAATACCACCATCGAGGAGCCGACCGGCCTGTCGCCGCACAACACCTCGACCGCCGCCGACCTGGTGAAGATGGCCACCGCCGCCGGCAACTACCCCGAAATCCGCCGCATCACCACCGACAAGGCGGAAGTGATCAAGGTCAAGGGCCGCGACGTCGAATATCACAACACCAACCGCCTCGTAGGAGCCAAGGGCTGGGATATCGGCCTGTCCAAGACCGGCTACACCGAGGAAGCGGGCCGCTGCCTGATCATGCGCATCACCTCCGCCGGCCGCAACGCGACCCTGGTGCTGCTGAACGCCAAGGCCAATTCCGCCCGCCTGATGGACGCCTTGAACATCCGCCGCATGATTTCCGGCGACGAGGGCGAACCGAAAGTCATGCGCGCCTCCAACGGCCGCAAGAAGGCGCCGAGCGCCGCCAAACCCCGCCGCCGCCGCGCGGCATAAATGCGGGTCCAAATGTTTCGACGGCGCGTAGGGCGGATCATTGATCCGCCGTGCGTGCTCCGCCAATAAGCTCCCGCAAGCCGCTTGCGCGATGCGTCCGCATCGCAATCGCCTCCGGCAACACACCCCCATTCGGCGTCACCAGCGTAAAGAACTCCCGCGCCCGCGTAATACCCGTATAAATCAACTCGCGCGCCATGACGCTGCTCGCCTCGCGCGGCAGCACCAGCGCCGTGTGTCTGAACTCCGAGCCCTGCGACTTGTGCACGGTCATGGCGAACGCCGTCTCCACATCGCGCAGGCGGGTCGCCAGCACGCTGCGCACTGCTTCCCCGTCCGAGAAATACACGCGCAATGAGCCCGGCCGCTCCGGATCCGCCAGCGTCAGCCCGATATCGCCGTTATACACGCCGGTCGCATAGTCGTTGCGCGTGATCATGACCGGCCGCCCCACATACCACTCGCCCCGGCGGCGGATCAGCCGCGCCGCCTCCAGCCGCAGTGCAATGGCTTCGTTCAGGCCGGACACGCCCCACTCTCCCTCGCGCACGGCACACAGCAGGCGGAAAGCCTCGAAGGCCCGCAGGACCCCGGCCACCCAGTCCTCATGAGCCTGACCGGCGCGCGGACCGGCCTTCACGAGCTTCAGGTAGGTGCGGTAACCGCCTTCCGCGCCCGCGCGTCCATCGACGGCGAGCCGCAGCACGTCTTCCTGCTGCGCGCCGTCGTTCCACAGCAGCTGGCCGGAAGCATCGTTGCGCAGCACCACGCGCGCAGCCTCGGTGTCACCAATATTGACTGCCGTCGCCAGCTGGCCGATCGGTCCGCTGAAGCGGCGGCTCTGGCGCAGCATTACGGTTTGCTGGGCCAGCGCGCCCAGGTCGCCATGAAAATCCGGTGGGATATGCTGGCCGGTGGACGCTTCGACATAGGCCAGCGTGGACTGGCTGTAGCCGCCGCGCTGGGCGTTGTAACACAAGTCCCCGAGCACCGCGCCGGCTTCCACGGACGCCAGCTGGTCCTTGTCGCCCAGCAGGATCAGATGCGCGTCATCCGGCAACGCATCCAGCAGGGCCGCCATCATTTCGAGGTGGACCATCGACGCTTCGTCGACAATCAGCACATCCACATCCAGCGGGTTGCCGGCGTTGTGCTGGAAGCTGCGCGTGTCGGGACGCGCGCCCAGGAGGCTGTGCAGCGTGCGCGCGCCGCCCATGCGCTCGGCCAGTTCGCGCAGCGGCAGCTGCCCGCCGACCTTGCCGGAGAGCTGGTCCAGCGCGTGGTCGATCGACTGCTTCAGGCGTGCGGCGGCCTTGCCGGTTGGTGCGGCCAATGCCACACGCAGATTGCCGGCCGCCTCGCCCTGCATGGCGAACAGCAGGGCGAGCAGGCGCGCAACGGTGTAAGTCTTGCCGGTGCCGGGACCGCCCGTAATCACGGCCAGCTTGCCGCGCAGGGCGATGGCGCAGGCGATCTTTTGCCAGTCGGCTCCGCCTTCGCGCGGCGCATGGTCGAACAGCACATCCAGCCATGCGCGGGCCGCGGCGGCGTCCGGCATGGCGGCGCCCTCTCCGCTTGTCGTACGCTGGCGCACGGCGTCGGCCACCACGTTTTCGTCGCGCCAGTAGCGGCGCAGGTAGAGGCGGTTTGCCGCCAGCACGAGGGGCTGGCCGTCGTCTCCCGCTCCCGCGCCGCGTACCTGGCGGAGGGCGTGCAGCAGCCGGCTCCATTCCTTCGCGCTGGCCGGGAGCTCGCCGGCGGCGTCGCGCAGGGCCGCCCATTCTTCGTCCGACCAGCCGAGCATGGCCGAGGGGTCGGCAAGGTCTTCCAGCAGCAGGCAGCTATGGCCCCGGCCCTCGAGCTCGGACAGCAGCAGGCAGGCCAGGATCAGCGCGCCCGACGGCGACGCGGCGGCTGCATACGATGACGTAGCGGCGGTGTCGTCGAGGGACGCGATGAAGCGCGCGAAGGCGGGAGCGAGCCGGCGCATTTTGCCGGCAGCAGTCAGCGCATCGGCCTGGGCGAGCAGTGGGTGTTCAATCATCATGGTCATATTCCGGCTGTGCGGCCTCCTCCAGCAGCGCGTCCAGGCCATCGAGGAGCGCGGGGTCGGGCGGCAGCAGATAGCAGCCGTGCGTGCTCTCGTTGGCGACGCCGCGCAGGAAGAAGAAAATCGCGCCGCCGAGGTGCAGCGAAGGATCGTACGCCTCGCCCAGGCGTGCGCGCAGCAGGCGGTGCACGGCCAGCATATAGATGGCGCCCTGCACATCGTAGCGATGCTCCGCCATGCCATGCGCCAGCGCCGACTTGTGATACGAAGCGTCGGAACCACCCAGGGTGTTCGACTTGTAGTCCAGCACCCAGTAGCGCCCCTCATGCTCGAACACCAGGTCGCTGAAGCCTTTCAGCATGCCGTGCAGCTGGCGCTCCGGCAGCGCGGGACGCGCCATGCCATCGAGGAGGTGCGCGCGGCACAGCCGGTCCAGCGCGCCCGTGGCCAGGCGCTCGCTGGGGGAACCAGAACTCCATCTCGGGCAGCACATGGCCGATGCCGTCCAGCGAAGCGCCCAGCGGCGGCAGCACGGTGCTCGCAATCGCGCGCACCCAGGCAATCGTGTCTTCCTGCCGGTGCGCCCAGCCTGCGCGCTCGATGCGGCGCGTGATGCGCTGGTCGAAGGACGTCTCGTGCACGCTGCCGAAGCCCTCCTGCCCCAGCCACTCCAGCTGCTCGTGCAGGAAATTGCCGGGCACCGAACCGCGCGGGAAGCGGTGCCAGGGCGCGTCCTCGATGCGCAGTGGCGAAGCGACAGAATCCTCAGCCTCCAGCAGTTTCTCCTCGCCGGCATCGCGCGGCACCGGCGGCGCATCGGAAGCGAACACGCCTGGCGACGACGCCGGGCCGCCGGTGCGGCGCACCAGCGAAGTAAAGCTGCCGACAGCCCAGTCGCGCTCGAAGTCCGCATCGAACAAACGTGGCGGCGGCAATGGCGCCAGCTGCTCCACGCGGTTCAGCATCGTCACATGCTGCGCCGCGCCCAGCGTGGTGATGCCGATTGCGCCGCACTCGCCGCGCAGTTCCTGCCAGCGCTCCAGCAGTTGTCCGGACGGCGTGGGCTCGCCGCCAGTCAGCAAATAGCCCAGCGCCGAATCGTGCAGGGTGTTCTCGCCCGATTTGCGGGCCGGCAGCGCGGCCACGCCCAGCCACAGGAAGTGGCGTGCGCGGGTCAGCGCCACATAAAGCAGGCGCAGGTCTTCCTCGATGCGTGCCGCTTCCGCCGCGGCCTGGGCATCCTCGGACAAGGTCATGTCGATCTGGCGCTTGCCTTCGCTGTCGGTGTATTCGAAGAAGCTGCGATTGCGCTTGTCCACCTTGCGCGCCGTGACGGCAAACGGCAGGTACACCAGCGGATACTCCAGACCCTTGGACTTGTGCACTGTGACGACCTTGACCAGCTCTGCATCCGATTCCAGGCGCAGCACACGCTCTTCGCCGCTGTCCGTCTCGTTCTCGATCTGCTCCGCCAGCCAGCGGATCAGCGCCTGCTCGCCATCCAGCTGGCGGCTGGCCGATTGCAGCAGTTCGGCCAGGTGCAGCAGATTGGTCAGGCGGCGCTCCCCGCCCGCTTCCGCCAGCAGCGCGGCGGGCAGGCCCAGTTCGTGGATGAAGCGGCGCAACATGGCCAGCACGCCCTGGCGCTGCCAGACCACGTGCAGGGATTTCAGCTGCTCCACACGGCGTTCCCACGCCAGTTCATCGGACGAGAATTGCGCCAGTTCGGCCAGCGGCAGATTGGCCGTGCGCGTGGCAAAGGCGGCGCGGGCCAGAGCGCCATCCAGCGGATTGGCCAGCGCGGACAGCCAGCGCAGCACATCCGCCGCTTCCGCGCTCGCCAGCACCGAGTCCTTGTCCGACAAATACACGCTTGGCACGCCGCGCCGCTGCAGCGCCTTGCGCACGGCAGCCGCTTCACGCCGGTCGCGCACGAGGATGGCGATATCGGCCGGCTGCAGGCGCTTGAAGCCCTCCGGTCCCTTGAAGCCCGTGGTTTCATCGTTAAGCAGGCCGACTATATGCTCGGCGCAGTGCTGGGCGAAGAAATCGCGGTAGCCGTCAGCGCTCAGTTCTTCCGCCGTGCAGGACACGGTCAGCGCCTGCAGTTCGCCCTCCACGCCCACCAGCACCTCGGCGCGGCCCTTGGCATCCACCGCATCGAAGGGCAGCGGATTGCCGTCACCATTGCGGAAGCGGAAGGCGCCACGGGCAAAGCCGCTGCCCTCGTTCGCCAGGCTTTCGGCGTGCAGGAAGACGCGGTTCACCGCATGCACCACTTCCTTGGTGGAGCGGTAGTTGGTGCCCAGCTGATAGTGGCGGCCGTGGGTGGCGCGGCGGGCGGACAGATAGCTGTGAATGTCCGCGCCGCGGAAGCCGTAGATCGATTGCTTCGGATCGCCGATCAGGAACAGGCCAAGCTCGCGGTTGTTCTCCGCCACGCGGTACAGCAGGTTGAAGATCTCGTACTGGCTGGGCGCCGTATCCTGGAATTCGTCCACCAGCGCGACCGGATATTGATCGGTGATGCGCTTGCGCAGCGCGGCGCCGTCTGGCGCCTTGCAGGGCGAGGCGCAGGCGTTCCAGCATGTCGGCAAAGCCGAACTGGCGTTTCTGGCGCTTCAGTTCTTCCATGCGGCGCGCGATGGTCGCCGCAGCGTTCCTGTACAGCGCGTGGCTCAGGGGCTGAATCTCGCGCAGCGCTTCGGCCAGCGGGGCGATGGCGTCGAAATCGGCGGGGATGGCGGGCGTAAAGCCCTTGGCGCAGGCGTCGGCGATGCCTTCGCTAGTCAGGCGGCGCCAGGCGGTGTCGTTCAGCGCCGGCTGCACCTGCGCTGGGTCGTTCGCCCAGTCACGCAGCGCCTGGAACCATTTCGCCACATTCTCGGGCTTCATTTTCGCGCCGTGGAAGCACTTGGGCTGGGCTTCGCGGTGCGACACAATCCATTGCTCCATCCTGTCGGCCCGCTCGGCCCAGCCTTGCTTGAGGCCCGCCAGCGCGGCCTGCTGCTCGCGCTGCACGCGGCCGATCAGTTGCGCCAAAGGCTCGGGCGCGGCGCCCTGTGCAGACTCGGGACGCCGTGCCAGGTCGCGCACGCTGCGCTCCAGCGCGTGCACATCGCGCCAGGTGTCCAGCAGCGCGTTAAGCGCCGGCTCGGGCAGCGGGTAGACTTGCTGGCGCCAGTAGTCGTGGGCGGCATCTTCAAAGAGGGCGGCTTCGTCGCTGACCAGTTCTTCGTCGAACAGGCTGCCGCTGTCGAAGGCGTGCTCGCGCAGCATGCGCTGGCACCAGGCGTCAATCGTGAAGATCGCGGCTTCGTCCATCGTTTCGGCGGCCAGCATCAGGCGGTGAGCGGCCTGCAGGCGCTCGCTGTGGCCGGGGAGTCCTGCAGGACTGCGTCGAGATAGTCGTCGCCTGTGGCGTGCTCGTTGCGGAAGTAGGACGCCGCTTCCACCAGACGCTCGCGCACGCGGTTGGACAGCTCGCGCGTGGCGGCGCGGGTAAAGGTCATCACCAGGATTTCGCTGGGCAGCAGCGGACGCGGATAGCCATGGTCGCCGCCGTGGCCCAGCACCAGCCGCACGTAGAGCGCGGCAATGGTCCAGGTCTTGCCGGTACCGGCGCTGGCTTCGATCAGGCGCGAGCCGTGCAGCGGAAAAGTCAGCGGTTTGAGCTGCTGGGTCATTGTTCTTCCTCGCCTTCGATGGGCGCGACCGTGATGGCACTGGCCAGCCAGTCGGCCAGCGGCTGGTAAAGCGCCCGGCTCACATCTTCGTGGTCGGGCTCTGCGCGCAGCGCGGCGTATTCCGGCCACAGGCGGGCCAGGCAGAGATCGTCCACTTCGCCGCTTAGTTCAAAACCGCCATCGTAGACGGGACGCGGGTCGTCGCCTGCTACCAGCGCGAGCGCGGTCTTGCAGGCGGTGGGCAGCGGACGGTTCATGCCGTCGCACCAGATGCGCACCAGGTCTTCCAGGGTCTGATGTGCATCCTGCTGGCCGAGCGGGTTCATGATGACGATGGCGTCACGCGCGACGAGGAAGCCGGTGACGGGGTGGCCCTGGGCGGCGGCGGCCAGTTGGCGCAGCCACATGGGAATCAGTTTATCGCCGCGCACGGCGCCGCCCTTTTCCAGGACCTTGGACGACATTTGCATCAGCCATGCGGTATCGGCTTCGCCGGTGCGCAGTTGGTCGATCCAGTCCTCCAGTGTGACGCCGGCCAGTTGCAGGTGCAGCGCGAGCTTGGGCGCGATATCGCGGTATTGCGTGCAGAGCGTGAGCCAGGCGGTGCGCACGGGCACCAGTCCTTCGACCAGCTCGTCGCGCTTGCGCTCGCCGATCAGGCCGATCGGTAGCAGGCCCTCGCGCTGCAGCTTTTCCGCGCGCGCTTCCAGGCTGGGGCGCACCTGCTCCAGCGGCTCTTGCCCACCGCTGTCGTCGAGCATGGCGTCTTCCAGCTGGTAGCGGTCGAGGCCATCCAGGGCGAACGGTTCCTCATCTTCGCCTACCATGGCCGCGTCGCCGAAGATGACGCCCAGGCGCTGGCGGAAGAAGTATTTGACCGGCTGGCGCAGGAAGGCGGCGAGCATGGACAGTTTCAGGCGGAAGCCTGCTTCGAGCTCATAGGGCGGCAATGCGCTTGCTGCAGAAGCGTCGGCAGGAGCGACGTGCGAGCTGGCGTGTCCGGACGCAGGCGCCGCGGCGGCGGGGGCACTGGGGGACGCGGCGGCGGTGGGCGCGGGGGTGGCGTGGGCGGCGCGCCATTCGGCGGCGTAGGTGAGCAGGCCGTCCTGCTCGAAGTAGCGGCGGCTGAAGGGCTGGAGCGCGTGTTCGGTGGTGCGGTCGGACAGGTCCAGCGCCCAACCGGCGCGCAGATAATCGCACAGCTGCGAGACGAGTACGGAAGGCGGCTGCTCGCTGTTGTCGCGCACATTGCGCCCTACCCAGCTGATATACAGCTTGTCGCGCGCGGCCAGCACGGCTTCCAGCATCAGGTAGCGGTCGTCGTCGCGGCGCGAGCGGTCGCCGGGACGCGCCATGCCCGGCAGGGCCAGCAGATCGAAATCGGCGCGCGAGGCGCGGCGCGGGAAGTCGCCATCGTTCATGCCCAGCAGGCAGACCACGCGGAAAGGCACCGCGCGCATCGGCATCAGTGTGCAGAAGGTCACACCGCCGGACACGAACTGGTGCTCCAGCGAAGGCTCGTCCAGCGCGCCCAGCCAGGCTTCGCGCAGCACGGCCAGCGGTACTTCCTCGTCAAAGCCCGCGCCGTCGCAGGTTTCCAGCCACTTGTTCAGGGTATCGTTCAACTGATTGAGCGTGAGACGGTCGCCCTCCTCCTTCGCATCGAAGAAGGAAGACAGCAGCAGGCGCGCCTGCTCCGCCCACTCGGCAGGCGCGCGCGGAACCGACAATTGCGCGCGCCAGTACAGCAGTGCCTCGATCATCTGCGCCAGGGATCCAGCCAGCGCCGCATCGAGGCCGCCCACTTCGCCATAGGGCTCGATACCATCGAAGCTGGAACCATTACCGCTGGCGTAGCCAAGCAGCATGCGGCGGATGCCGAAGATCCAGGCATTCTGTTCGCCCGCCGGCGCCAGGCCGAGGCCCGCGCGGTGCTCGCGGTCCAGGCCCCAACGCACGCCGGCGCCTTCGATCCACAGGCCCAGCGTCGGCAAGTCATCCACCGTCAGGCCGAAGCGCGACGCCAGCGCCGGCACATCCAGCAGATCGCGCACTTCGCTTTGTCGGCAGCGCTGCTGCGGCAGGCGCAGCAGCCATTCCAGCGCCACCAGCAAGGGATTCACGCTGCGGTCGTTCACGTCGCCGATTTCGAAGGGAATATGGCGCGGGTCGTTGCGGCGGTGCTGGCCGAACACGGCGTGAATGGCGGCGGTGAAGACGTCGATATCCGGCACCATCACTACGACGTCGCGCGGGACGCAGCGAGGGATCTGCGGCGAACATGGCCAGCAGCTGGTCGTGCAGCACCTCGACTTCGCGCTGCACGCTGTGCGCGATATGGAATTCGATGGAGCGGTCGGCGGCGTCCGGCGGCGCCTCTTCGCGCGCGGCCGGATGTTCAGACAAAGGCAGCAGCTCGCGCACGGCCGCCTGCAACTGGCCTAGCAGCGTATCGCCCTCGCCGTCGCTGAACAGGTCCACGCGCAGGTTATCGCTGCGGCCCGCGCCGGCGGACGCTTCGTCGAATTCATCGAGCATGCGGATATAGTCACGGCCCTGGCGCCCCCAGCCCGCCAGCAGCGGATGGCTGTGGGCATGCAATTCTTCCAGCGGGATCGCGCCAAGGTCCACGCCCTTGCGCAGCGACTGGCGGCGGTGCGCAGCGCGCAGCAGGTCGCGGCCTTCGATGATGTCGCCCCAGTAGTATTTGCAGGGATTCGGCACAGCCAGCACCACCTGCGTGAAGCGGGCCAGCGTGGCCAGCGCCTGCAAGGTCTGGTACGGCAGCGCGGACACGCCGAACAGCACGATGCGGCGCGGCAGCCGTCCCAGCGGCTGGGCGCCCGCTTCGACCGCACGCACGAAGGCCTGGTGCACGCTGGCGCGCCCCAGTTCGCGTTCGTGCTGCGGCACGCTGTCGATCACGGCACGCCACAAGGCGGCCTGCCACTTTTGATCCGGCGCGAGAGCCAGCGCTTCGCCGCGCGCGCTGCGCAGCTGGTCGCGGCCAGCCGCCCAGTCATCCAGCCAGTCGGCGCGGTACACCTGGTACTGGTCATACAGGTCGGCCAGGCGCTCGGCGAGCTGCAGGCGGCGTTCAGGGTCGCCGTCGCCGAGGAAATGGCGCAGGGGCGCGAAGACATCGTCGCAGAGCAATGTTGGCAGGAGGCGCATCAGGCGCCAGGTCAGCGGGGCTTTGTCGAAGGCCGAAACCGGCGGGACCTGCTCACGGCCGAGCATGCCGCGGTAGGCGTCCCACAGGAAGCGCGCCGGCAGCGCGACGCGGGTGGCGGCGCAGATGCCCGTTTCCTCGGCCAGCGCAATCTTCAGCCATTCGGCCACACCGTTCGATTGCACCAGGACGATTTCCGGCTCGAGCGGGTCCAGCGGATGGCTGCGCAGCCATTCAAATACGGCCGCGCGCAGTTGTTCCAGTTGGTTGCCGTGCAGGACCAGGAGGCCGGGGGTTATTGTCATCGAGATTTGGGCCGGTGGCAGAAGCGTACATTATAAGCGGAGCATGCAGCGGCGGATCAATGATCCGCCGTGCGTGATCAGCCGGGGACGTTGGCATTCAACTCGGCGCCGATATGCTCCCGCAGCTTATCCAGCAACGGCTGCATGCGCCCCACGATGTCCCGCGCGATGGCGACGTCATCCTCCGGCTTCAAATGTTCCAGCTGCAGGCACAGCTCCGCGAAACTCATGGCCCCAACGGCGCGCGCGGAAGACTTGATGCGGTGCCCCAGTTCGGACAGCCGCTTCATATCTCCCTGCTCCAGCGCCGCGCGCACCTCGACCAGCCCATCGCGCGCCGAATCGAGGAACATATTCGCGTACTTACGCATCTTTTCAGGCTTGTTGCCAAAGGTCTGAGCCAACGCGCGCATGTCCAGCAGCTCGCCTGGTCCGCTCGGCGCCGCGGCGGGCTCCGGCGCCACCGGCGTGAGCGCAGGCGCAGACAATGGCGCTGGCAAGGGCGCGGCTGCGGACGCGGTCGCAGCGCCACCGCTCACCGGCGGCGTGCGCCCCTCGGCGGCGCGCTGGCTCATCCACTTGGCCAGCACCGAGAACAGCAGGTTAGGCGCAATCGGCTTGGTCACGAATTCGTCCATGCCAGCCGCCAGGCAGCGCGCCTGGTCTTCGCGGCCGGCATTCGCCGTCATCGCGATCACCAGCGTGCCGGACAGCTTCGGGTGTGCGCGGATGATGCGGGTGGCCTCGTAGCCATCCATCACCGGCATCTGCACGTCCATCAGCACGCAATCGAAATGCTCTTTCAGCAGCAGGTCGATGGCTTCCTTGCCGTTGTTGGCCACGACCACGGTGGCACCGGCGTCTTCCAGCAATTCCTGGCCCACCTGCTGGCTGAAGATATTGTCCTCGACCAGCAGGATGGAAGCGCCATGGATCGAGGCCAGAACGTCCGGCTGGATGGCATTGGTGTCCGTCGCCTGCAGCAGGTGCGTGCCCTTCATCAGGCGCGCGGTGAACCAGAAGGTCGAACCGTGACCCGGTTCGCTGTCCACGCCCACGGCGCCGCCCATCAGCTCCGCCAGCTGCTTGCTGATCACCAGGCCCAGGCCCGTGCCGCCGTAGCGGCGCGTGGTCGAGGTATCGGCCTGGTGGAAGGACTGGAACAGGCTCGCCACCTGGGTCGGCGTCATGCCGATGCCGTTATCCTGCACTTCGAAGCGCACGACGGTCGTGTTGTCGCGGTCTTCCACTGGGCGGGCGCGGATGAAGATGCGGCCGTTCTCGGAAAACTTGATGGCGTTGCTGACAAAGTTCAGCAGCACCTGCTCCAGGCGCAACGGATCGCCGCGCAACTGGTGCGACAGGCCGGGCCAGATCTCGAACACCAGCTCCAGGTCCTTGCGCGCGGCCGCATCGCCCAGCTGGTTCGAGATATTGGTGAGCAGCGATTCCAGGGCGAAGTCCAGCACTTCCAGATCCAGCTTGCCGGCTTCGATCTTGGAGAAGTCCAGGATATCGTTGATGATGCCCAGCAGGTGCTGGCCGGAGTGATAAATCTTCTGCAGGTAATCCTTCTGCTTCGGATTGGTCACGGACTTCAGCGCCAGGTGGGCCATGCCGATGACGGAATTCATCGGCGTGCGGATTTCGTGGCTCATATTGGACAGGAAATCGCTCTTGGCCTGGTTGGCCGCCTGCGCCTGCTCCTTCAGCTTGTGCAGCTCGGTCACGTCGGTCGAGAGCGCGATGACGACGGCCGTATCCTTGTCCAGGTGCACGGGCGCCTTCACGGTCCACAGGTGATGCACGACGCCTTCCTTGTCGCTGTACTTGTCTTCGCCGGAGCGCCGCAGGCCATCGGCCAGCACCGCGCGGTCCTCGATCCAGGCGTCATCAGCTGCGGCCGCCGGCATCACTTCGCGGTCGAATTTGCCGACGATCTCCTCGACCGGCAACCCAATCACTTCGGCCATCTTCGCGTTGGCATAGATGAAGCGGCGGTCCTGGTCTTTCATGTAGACGTGGGCGTCGACGTTATCGAGCACGCTGTCCAGCAGGCGGCGCTGCTCCACCGCGTTGCGGCGCTGCGAGTACAGCGAGAAGAAGTAACTGTAAATGAGCATCGTGCCCATGAAGCCCGTGGCAAACGCCACCAGCGGCAGCCAGCGGTCAAAGCCGGTGATCATCGCATCCTTGCGGGCGTAGAACTGGGCCTTCCACAGGCTGCCGTTGAAATCGATGGGCAGCACGGCGATGAAGTAATCCTCGGGATCGCCCGGCAGCGCGGCCGGCTTGTCGATCGAGCCGTTATCGTTGAACAGCAGGCGGTCGTCCTTCTCGATCTGCAGGCGGCGCTTTTCCGGATCGGTGGAGGAATCCGCGTACAGGATCATGTGCACCTGGCGGTCGGCCATCTCGTCGATGGCGCCCTGCACCAGCTTGGCGACCGCAAAGCCGATGCCGACCGAACCGAGGTAAGCAGCGCGGCGGCTGGACACGTCGTCCACCGGCATGCCGCGCTTGTACACCGGCAGGCGCATGCCGAGGCCGATGTGCGGCTGCGGATTCTGCACGATCACCGGCTGGCCCGAAGCGCTGATCTGGCCCGTATCGCGCGACAGTTGCATGGCGCGATCGATGTTCGGGTTGGCCGTGATGTCCACGCCGAATTTCTCCATCAGCATGCCCATCGGCTCCAGGTAGACCAACGGCGAGTAATGTGCGCGCTTGCCGCCCGGTTTGATGTCAAATTTGGGATAACCCTCGGGCGTCAGGCTGGTGTCGGCGCGCACGCCGGCGACAAAGGCGGCGCGTTCCGCTTCCGACACGTCGGGCGCGTAGTTAATGGCTTCGATCGCGGGGAAGTGCTGGCCGATGTTCAGGCTGGCGACGTATTGACGGAATTGCAGCCGGCTCAGCTTGTCCGTGGTCTGGAACAGCGCGACGAGGCCGCGCACCACATCCGAGTAGGACTTCACGCGCGCGGAAATGCTGTATTGCGTGGCGCGCGTGAGGTTATCGAAGCGCAGTTGCGCGTCGTCCTCCTCGCTATTGGCTGCCGCCGCGTAGAAAGTCATGCCCATGATCAGGGCCAGGGTCAGGCCAACGCCCCACAGCAACGAGCGTGTCGACAGCCAGCCCTTACTCAGGTCCCCAAGTGTTCGCATCAGGAAAAGTTCAATTTATATTGCATTGCAGCAGCATACTATTAAAGCGGCCGGGAACGAACCTCTTCAGCCCTCACTGCTCCAACGACCAGGCAGGAGGGAATGATCATGCGAGCCAGAACCCCTATATTACCGGCAAGCGGGCGCTCCCGGTATGTTCTTTGCACTGCGGCATTTTCGTTATTGACAGGCGGTAGTTTTGCGGCTCCGATCGACCATCAGGAGCTGGACGCCGTGCTCGTCGCGCCATTTTCCGCGCCTGGCGCGGGCGCGCGGACTATCACCATGCACTTTACCTGGCCTGGGACGCAGCGCGCGGCTGTGGTTTGGACGCTCGAATTGCTTTCTCAAGACGGCCGGCTGGCCAGGCGCTGGCAAGGCACGGCGCGCCTGACGCAGGGCGCTGCCAGGGTGCCGTTGCGATGGACGCCGCCGCGCATGCTGACGGCGGGGGTGTATACGCTGAGGCTGCTTGCGCGCTCAGGCCCTGAAGAAGTTGAGCAGAAAAGGCCGGTAGCGGTTGGCAAGCTGCGGCCCTTGGCTGTCGCGGGGCTGGTCGGCGTGCGGGTTTCCACAACAGGCCAGGTCACGGCGCAGGCGACAGGGGCGCTGGGTGCGACGGCGGAGCCGCGAGATGCGACGACTGGGACGGCGCAGGCGGCGCGGCCGGCGCAGGTGGCGGGGGAAATGACGGCGGCGGAGTCGGACGAGTTCGATGTCGTGCTGGGCAACCTGCATAGCCAGACCGGCCACAGCGACGGCGGCGGCGCCATCCCCGGCTGCCATGGCGCGCAAGAACCGCAAAGCGCGGCGGCGCGTCCGGCGGAGGCATATGGCTTCGCGCTGCGCCACGGGCTGGACTTCCTGCTCACGTCCGAGCACAACCACATGTACGACGGCAGCGAAGGCACAGACGCCAATGCCGATCCGGAGCAGGCGCGGGAACTGTACAGCGACGGACTGGCGCAGGCCACGGGTTTCAATGTTGCGCACCCGGGCTTCGCCGCACTGTACGGCATGGAATGGGGCGTGATCGCCAATGGCGGCCACCTGAACATCCTGAACAGCCCAGTGCTGCTGAACTGGGAGCGCACCGGCGCGGGCGACGTGATCGGCGACCTATTCGCGGCCAAAGGCGACTATGGCGCGCTGTACACGCTGATGCGGCAGCGCGGCTGGCTCGGGCAATTCAATCATCCCGCGCAGAATCAGTTCCGCGTCGACGGCAAGCCGCTGGCGTGGACCGAGGATGGCGATGCGGCGATGGCCTTGTGCGAAGTAATGAACAGCTCCGCCTTTTCCGCCAGCATGAACGAGGGCGAAACCCGCCACAGCTTCTACGAGGACAGCTGCAACCGCCTGCTGGAAGCGGGCTATCACATCGCCTTCAGCAGCAATCAGGACAATCACTGCGCCAACTGGGGCGCAGACTACGGCAACCGCACCGGCGTACTGCTGCCGCAAGGCACGGCTCTGACGCCCGCCAGCCTGCTCGAAGCCATCGCCGCGCGCCGCGTGTTCGCGACCATGGACAAAAACTCCCTACTCGCCCTCACAGCCAACGGGCACATCATGGGCGAGCGCTTCGACAACCGCGGCGTGCTGACGCTGTCCATCCGCTTCGCCAGCAGCAGCGGCCGCAGCGTGGCGGCGCTGGAAATCATGGAAGGCGTGCCGGGCCGCAATGGCGAGGTGAAGTCGCTGCCGGGCGTGGCCCGTGGCGAGACCACCATCACGCCCTCGCCCGGCCAGCATTTCTACTATGCACGGATCACGCAGGACGATGGCCGGCAGTTATGGTCCGCGCCGGTGTGGGTGAACCAGCTCGAATAGTCCTACTCCAGATGCACGGGACGGATCTGGCGATCGAGCACCTGCTGCACGGAATGGGCCTGCTGCGCGGCTTCGCTGCCGGCGCCCGCGCGGCGCTCGCATTCGCCGAGCAGCTTGCGCGCGACACCAGCGTCCAGCTTTGCGCCTGCGGGCGACACGGCAAGCTGGCCGAACTTCACGGCAACCCGGCACAGGCCCGCCGTGTCCGCGTTCGCCAGCAAATCTGACGCCGGCAGCTTCGCGGCCCAGGCAGTGTCGGCGGGCTTGCAGGAGCCGCCCAGCTTGAAATAGGCCTGCTCCAGCTCGCCTGCGCGCGGCAGCAGCGCTTCGGCGTCGGCGATCGTGAATTGCTGGCCATCGCCGCAATTGTCGAGTATGCGACGGATCGCGGCAGGGACGCCCGCCCGGGCGGCCTGGCGCGTCCAGTTGGCGGCGGCGGCACGGTCGCGCGATTCAAAATGCTGGGACAGGCGCAACATGGCGGCCGTGTCGCCAGCCTTGGCCTGCTGTTCGGCAAACGCGACGCATTTCGGCGGGTACTTTTCCGGGGCAAGGCGGGGACAATCGGGCTCCGGTTCGCGCAGGGCAAACACCAGCCCGCCAATGACCGCGACAACGCCCAGCAGGGCCACGCCCCAGTGCCATGATTTCACACGTCCCCCAACAGTAAGCAAAAATGCCAATTGTAAAGATTTTCAACAAACGCTGCGCCACGCTTGGTGCCCGTGCTATATAGTGAAACCAGACAAACAAAGGAGCAGCAAATGCGTTGGGACGGCAACAGGGAGAGTGATAATGTGGAAGATGTGCGCGGCGATGGCGGCGGCGGACGCGGTGGTTTCGGCTTCGGCGGCAGGTCCATCGGCATCGGCACGCTGCTGATCGCCCTGGTCGGCTCATACTTCCTTGGCGTAAGCCCGGCAACGCTGCTGAACCTGCTCAGCGGCGGCGGTCCGGTGGCCGTGCAGCAGCAACAGCGTCCGCATGCAACCGATCCGAACGACCGCCAGGCCAAGTTCGTGCGCGTGGTGCTGGCCGACACGGAAGACACCTGGGGCGAACTGTTCAAGCAGCAAGGCGCGCAATATGAGCGTCCGAAGCTGCAGCTGTTTAGCGGCCGCACGCAGACATCCTGCGGCGCAGGCCTGACCGCCACCGGCCCGTTCTACTGTCCGGCCGACCACAAGGTGTACATCGACCTGAGCTTCTATCGCCTGATGGAGGAGCGCTTCGGCGTATCGGGCGAGTTTGCGAAAGCCTATGTGATCGCGCATGAAGTGGGTCATCACGTGCAGAACCTGATGGGCATTGCCGCGAAAGTCGATGCGGCGCGCAGCCGTGGCTCGGAACGCCAGGCAAATGCGCTGTCGGTGCGCATGGAATTGCAGGCAGACTGCTTCGCCGGTGTGTGGGGCTATCACGCCAACCGCGCTCGCTCTATCCTGGAACAGGGCGACATCGAAACGGCGCTTTCCGCCGCCACCGCCATCGGCGACGATACGCTGCAGCGCCAGGCCGGCGGCGAGGTGGTGCCGGATTCCTTCACCCACGGCACCTCCGAACAGCGTGTGCGCTGGTTCACCAAGGGTATCAAGACGGGCGATATCGCCCAGTGCAATACCTTCGAAGCGCGTCAGCTCTGATTGCGCCGCGGCCCCTGACCGTCAGCGCGGAACCTTGCTGAATCTAACGGTCTGTTCCAACTCCCACTTGCCGCCCTTGAGAAATTCACTGGTGGCCTGGTAGCTGTTGTCGTCGATGCGCGTCCAGCTGGCGCGATAGGTCAGCTTCGCATTGGGCATCTGGAACTGGGCATCCGGGAAGACCAGGCGCTTGTCGTCGCCCATCATCAGGCCCCGCGAATAATTGCCGTTGTTCTCGTAGTAGATATAGGCAACCTGCTTGCGCTCATGGTCATAGTAGTAGAGCGACTCGCCCACATAATCCGGACGGCCGGCCGAGCGCACCACGTGGTGGTCGCGCAGGTAGTGGCCGTTCAGCAGCCAGTCGAAGCAATGCGTATCGGTAGTTTTCCCGTCGGGCATGGTGCCGCGCCAGCATTGGCCGGCGAGGAAGGCCATTGGGGCCAGTTTGGATGACGGCGCACCCGCGCCACCAGCCACTGCCAGCGCGACCGGTGCGACCGATGCCGACGGCGCGGCAGCGCCGGGCGGCCCGGCCAGGCAGTTCACAAGCTGCTTCAGCGACCAGTCATTTCCCTTGGCGAAGAAGTCATAGGTCTTATCCCATTCCGGCCCCGTGCCCCAGCCCAGCATCTGTGCCACCACGCGCGTGCCGCCGTCCGGCTGGCGTTCCAGGCGGACCACTTCCTGCAGGTTCCCGTCTTCGGCCTGCAACTGCTTGCTGAAGCTGTCCGTCAGCTTGATCTTGTAGGTCAGGAGCTCGTTTTCGATCACATTGGTGATGCCCAGGCGGATCGTGCCCGGCCCGCCCACGCCCACCTTGGCGTCGTAATTCGACTGCATGCTGCCGCCGTTGCGGAAATCGAGCTTCACGGCCGGCGCCACCCAGCAGCGCGCGCCCTCCTCGGTTGAAAACGCCTTCCACACGCGTTCGGGCGGCTGGGCGACTGTCGCCTCGACCAGCAGCACACGCTCGCCGGACGCCGATTTCTGGTGCGTGACCACGGTCTGCGCCTGCGCCGCGGCGGCCGCGGTTCCTGCGGCGGCGAGGAGAATAAGGGTGGGTGTTTTCATGCGGACCAGTCTATGCCGCTGAGTGCAAATTGGCAAGATTGGTGTACAGTACACACTCTGAATCGCGAAGGAGAAAGCATGCGTTCGTACCGAAAACTGGCCGGCGGCATGGTACTGGGACTGGCGGCTTTGGGCCAGGCCCACGCCCAGAAAACAGACCCCTATCAGTGGCTGGAAGACGTGAGCGGCGAAAAGCCGATGGCCTGGGTGAAGGAGCAGAACGCAATCGCGTTGAAGGAGTTGCAAACGCGGCCCGAATACCCGGCCGTCAACGCTCGCCTGCGCACCATCCTCAATTCCAAGGAGCGCATTCCCTTCGTCGCCAAACATGGCGACTACCTGTACAACTTCTGGCGCGACGCCGATCACGCGCGCGGCATCTGGCGCCGCACCACCATGCAGCAGTACCAGAAGCCGGAGCCCGAATGGGAAACCGTGATCGACCTGGACAAGCTGGCCGCCGATGAAAAGGAAAACTGGGTGTGGCATGGTGCGCACTGCATGTATCCGAAGGGCGACCGCTGCCTGATTTCGCTGTCGCGCGGCGGCGGCGATGCGCACGTGGTGCGCGAGTTCGACACCACCACGCGCAGCTTCGTCAAGGATGGCTTTACGCTGGCCGAAGCGAAAAGCGATATCGGCTGGATCGACAACGACACCATCTTTGTTTCCACCGATTTCGGCGAAGGCTCGCTGACCACGTCCGGCTATCCGCGCATCGTGAAGGAATGGAAGCGCGGCACACCACTCGCCTCCGCGCGCACCTTGTACGAAGCAAAGCCGGAGGATCTTGGCGTGGGCGCCTACAAGGATTTCACGCCCGAATACGACCACCAGTTCATCTCGCGTCAGATCGGCTTCTACAGCAGTGAACTCTTCCTGCGCGAAGGCGACAAGCTGACGAAGATCGACAAGCCGGACGACGCCACCGCCTACACCGTGCGCGACCAGGTGATCGTCGAATTGCGTTCGGACTGGACGTGGGCGGCCAGCGCTACCCGCAAGGCGCCCTGCTGGCCATGGACTTCCGCAAATTCCTGGCCGGCGAGCGCCAGTTCGAAGTGCTGTTCACGCCCACGCCCACCACTTCGCTGGACGGCGTGGCCGCCACGAAGGCCAGCCTGTTGCTGAACGTTCTCGATAATGTAAAGAACCGCCTGGTCGAATACACGCGCGCCGATGGCAAGTGGATACAGCGCACGGTCAACGCGCCCGCTTTCGGCACGCTGGAAGTGCATTCGGTGGATGCCATCGCTTCCGACGACTACTTCCTCACCGTGACCGATTTCCTGAATCCGACCACGATGTACCTGGCCCACAGCGGCAGCGACGAGCGCAGCGCGCTGAAGTCCCTGCCCGGCTTCTTCGACGCCAGGCCTTACACGGTGAAGCAGTTCCAGGCTACGTCCAGGGATGGCACGCAGGTGCCCTACTTCGTGGTCATGAACAAGGAAGCCAAATTAAACGGCAAGAACCCCACGGTGCTGTATGGCTACGGCGGCTTTGAAGTATCCATGAAGCCCTTCTACAGCGGGACCACGGGCGAGGCCTGGCTGAAGCAAGGCGGAGTATACGTGCTGGCGAATATCCGCGGCGGCGGCGAGTTCGGCCCGCGCTGGCACCAGGCGGCGCTGAAGGAAAACCGCCAGAAGGCTTTCGACGATTTCATAGCCGTGGCCCAGGACCTGATCAAGCGCAAAGTGAGCAGCCCGCGCCACCTCGGCATCATGGGCGGCTCCAACGGCGGCCTGCTGGTGGGCGCGGCGCTGACGCAGCGGCCGGACCTGTTCAACGCTGTCGTGTGCCAGGTGCCACTGCTGGACATGCAGCGCTACAGCAAGCTGCTGGCCGGGGCGTCGTGGATGGGCGAATACGGCAATCCGGACGATCCGAAGCAATGGGCCTATATCAGCAAATACTCGCCCTACCAGAACGTGTTCCAGGACAAGCACTATCCGCGCGTGCTGTTCACGACCTCCACGCGCGACGACCGTGTCCACCCGGGCCATGCGCGCAAGATGGTAGCCAAAATGCAGGCGCAGGGGCATGATGTCCTGTACTGGGAAAACACGGAAGGCGGCCACGCCGGCGCGGCAAATAACGACCAACAGGCACAAATGTGGGCCCTGACTTATACCTTCCTGTTACAACAGCTGAAATAAAACAACACCCTGTGCAAACGTGCGCAGGGCGTACTTGAATTGTTTTAGGCTTGTTCGGCTAAACTACACAAAATTGCCTTACTGACACTTTTGTTAACTTCGCGGCGCCCAACCCGGTATAAAGAAGGATCCCGCAAATGAACGATATGACCGAACTGCCAGAAGAGTTGGATCTGCGCCTGATCCTCTCGACTCTGATGGCACTCAAGAAGGGGCGATTTCTCCGCCCGCATGCCCTCCGACTGGACGGGCGTCTCCGGCAAGATCGCCGACACCCTCAACGAAATCATCGAAAACAATGAACGCATCGTGAAAGCGGTGACGGACGTGAGCCGCGTGGTAGGCCGCGAAGGCCGCCTGACGCAGCGCGCAGCAGTACCGAATGTGTCCGGTGGCTGGCAGACGATCATCAGCTCCGTCAACACGCTGATCGATGACCTGGTGCGCCCTACCACCGAGATGGCGCGCGTGATCGGCGCCGTGGCAAAGGGCGACCTGTCCCAGACCATGGCGTTGGAAGTGGACGGCCACCCGCTGAAGGGCCAGTACCTGCGCGCGGCAATGACGGCGAACACGATGGTGGAACAGCTGTTGTCCTTCTCCTCCGAGGTGACGCGCGTGGCGCGCGAAGTGGGTACCGAGGGCAAACTGGGCGGCCAGGCGCAGGTGAAGGGCGTGGCGGGCACGTGGAAGGACTTGACCGACTCCGTGAACTCGATGGCGGGCAACCTGACATCGCAGGTGCGTAATATCGCAGAGGTGACGACCGCGGTGGCGAACGGCGACTTGTCCAAGAAGATTACCGTGGACGTGCGCGGCGAGATCCTGCAGCTGAAGGACACCATCAACGTGATGGTGGACCAGCTGCGTTCCTTCGCATCGGAAGTGACCCGCGTGGCGCGCGAGGTGGGTACCGAGGGCAAGCTGGGCGGCCAGGCATATGTGCCGGGCGTGGGCGGCACCTGGAAGGACTTGACCGACAACGTGAACTTCATGGCGTCCAACCTGACGGGCCAGGTGCGTAACATCGCGGCGGTGACGACCGCGGTGGCAAACGGCGACCTGTCCAAGAAGATTACCGTGGACGTGAAGGGCGAGATTCTGGAACTGAAAAACACCATCAACGTGATGGTGGACCAGCTTTCCTCCTTCGCATCGGAAGTGACGCGTGTGGCGCGCGAGGTGGGTACCGAGGGCAAGCTGGGCGGCCAGGCGCAGGTGAAGGGCGTGGCCGGTACGTGGAAGGACTTGACCGATTCCGTGAACTCGATGGCAGGTAACCTGACCGGCCAGGTGCGTAACATCGCGGAGGTGACCACCGCCGTGGCGAACGGCGACTTGTCCAAGAAGATTACCGTGGACGTGAAGGGCGAGATCCTCGAACTGAAGAACACCATCAACGTGATGGTGGACCAGCTGAACTCATTCGCATCGGAAGTGACGCGTGTGGCGCGTGAGGTGGGTACCGAGGGCAAGCTGGGCGGCCAGGCAAACGTGCCGGGCGTTGCGGGTACCTGGAAGGACTTGACCGATGGCGTGAACTCGATGGCGGGTAACCTGACGGGCCAGGTGCGTAATATCGCGGAGGTGACCACCGCCGTGGCAAACGGCGACCTGTCGAAGAAGATCACCGTGGACGTGAAGGGTGAGATTCTCGAACTGAAAAACACCATTAACGTGATGGTGGACCAGTTGTCCTCCTTCGCGTCGGAGGTGACGCGTGTGGCGCGTGAGGTGGGTACCGAAGGTAAGCTGGGCGGCCAGGCGTATGTGCCGGGCGTCGGCGGCACCTGGAAGGACTTGACCGACAACGTGAACTTCATGGCGTCCAACCTGACGGGCCAGGTGCGTAATATCGCGGCCGTGACCACCGCCGTGGCGCGCGGCGACCTGTCCAAGAAGATTACCGTGGACGTGAAGGGCGAGATCCTGGAACTAAAAGACACCATCAACGTGATGGTGGACCAGCTGTCGTCCTTCGCATCGGAAGTGACCCGTGTGGCGCGTGAGGTGGGTACCGAGGGTAAGCTGGGCGGGCAGGCAAACGTGTCCGGTGTGGCGGGTACGTGGAAGGACTTGACCGAGAACGTGAACCAGCTGGCGGCAAACCTGACCAACCAGGTGCGAGCCATTGCGGAGGTGGCGACCGCCGTGACGCGCGGTGACTTGTCCCGTTCCATCCAGGTGGAAGCGCGCGGCGAGGTGTCCTACCTGAAGGACAACATCAATGAGATGATCCGCAACCTGAAGGAAACCACGCAGAAGAACGCGCAGCAGGACTGGCTGAAGACCAACCTGGCGCGCTTCACGCGACTGCTGCAAGGCCAGCGCGACCTGCAGGCGGTGACCAAGCTGATTCTGTCCGAGCTGGCGCCGCTGGTGTCCGCTCACCACGGTGTGTTCTACATGATGGACTCGCAGACTGCCGACGCGCGCCTGCGCATGATCGCCAGCTACGGCTACCGTTCGTCGCGCAAGCTGCCGACCTCCTTCCTGCCGGGCGAAGGCCTGGTGGGCCAGTGCGCGCTGGAGAAGGTGCGTATCTGGCTGACCGACGTGCCGCGCGATTACATCGTGGTGAGCTCAGGCCTGGGCGCCGCGCCGCCGACCAATATCGTCGTGCTGCCTATCCTGTTCGAACAGCAGGTGAAGGCGGTGATCGAGATCGCGTCGCTGGACCGCTTTACGGAAACCCACCTGTCCTTCCTCGACCAGCTGATGGAATCGATCGGCGTGGTGCTGAACACCATCGAGGCGAACAGCCGTACCGAATCGCTGCTGACCCAGTCCCAGTCGCTGGCGCAGGAGCTGCAGCAGACCAACCAGGAGCTGGCGGAGAAGGCGCGCCTGCTGTCCGAGCAGAACATCGAGGTTGAACGCAAGAACCGCGAAGTGGAACAGGCGAAACTGGCGCTGGAAGAAAAGGCGACCCAGCTGGCCCTGTCCTCCAAGTACAAGTCCGAGTTCCTGGCGAATATGTCGCACGAGCTGCGTACGCCGCTGAATTCCCTGCTGATCCTGGCGCAGCAGCTGGGCGACAACCCGGAAGGCAACCTGTCGTCCAAGCAGGTGGAATTCGCCAAGACCATCCACGGCTCGGGCTCCGACCTGCTGACGCTGATTAACGACATCCTGGACCTGTCCAAGATCGAATCCGGTACCGTCACGCTGGACGTGTCGGAGTACCGCTTCGCCAACCTGCGCAGCTATGTGGACCGTACCTTCCGCCACATGGCCGAAGCCAAGCACCTCGGCTTCACGGTGGACCTGGGCGAGAACCTGCCTACTTCCCTGATGACGGACGTGACGCGCCTGCAGCAGGTGCTGAAAAACCTGCTGTCCAACGCCTTCAAGTTCACCAACCACGGCCAGGTGTCCCTGGTCATCGGCACGGTGACCGCCGGCTGGAGCAGCGACCACCCGAACCTGGCGCATGCCGATGCCGTGCTGTCCTTCGCTGTCAGCGACACGGGCGTGGGTATCGCGTCCGACAAGCTGCAACTGATCTTCGAGGCATTCCAGCAGGCCGACGGTTCCACCGCACGTAAATACGGCGGTACGGGCCTGGGCCTGTCGATTTCGCGCGAACTGGCCCGTCTGCTGGGCGGCGAGATCCGCGTGGAATCGGTAGTGGGCAGCGGTTCGACCTTTACGCTGTTCCTGCCGTATAACCGCTCCGGCTTCGTATATTACGAGACCAGCCGCCAGCAGCCGCAGCGCGCGCCTGCCCTGCCGCAGCCGCCCAAGGTGATCTATTCGCCGGCGCAGGAAGCCGAGTCGGCGCCCGCTGCCGGATATGCGGAATCCGACGAATCCTACGGCACCACACTCGACGACCGCAACATCACAACGCCCGGCGACCCGTCGGTGCTGATCATCGAAGACGATGAACGTTTCGCCAAAGTGGTGCTGGACTTCGCCCGCGAGAAGAACTTCAAGGGCATCGTCACGCACCAGGGCGATTCGGCCCTGAGCCTGGCGCGCGACTATCTGCCGTCCGCCATCCTGCTCGACCTCGACCTGCCGGACATCGACGGCTTCACGGTGCTGGACCGCCTGAAGCGCGATCCGAGCACGCGCCATATTCCGGTGCATGTGATGTCCAGCATGCGCGAGCGGGAACGCGCCCTGCGCTGCGGCGCCATCTCCTACCTGAACAAACCGGTCAGCAAGGAAGCGCTGAACGAAGAGTTCATGCGCATCCAGCGCTTCCTGATGGGCGGCAAGCGCAGCCTGCTTGTGGTGGATGACGAAGAGGCGCAGCGCGATTCCATCGTCAGCCTGATCGGCGATACGGACGTGGACATCACGGCCGTCGGCACGGGCGAGGAAGCCCTGGCGGCGCTGCACAATAGCCGCTTCGACTGCATGGTGCTGGACCTGACCCTGCCCGACATCACCGGTTTCGACCTGCTGGACATCATCGGCAAGGATACCAAGCTGCGCGACCTGCCAATCGTGATCAACACGGCCAAGGACCTGAACCGCAAGGAAGTGACAAAGCTGAAGCGCTACGCCAAGACCATCGTCATGAAGGATGCGCGCTCGCCGGAACGCCTGCTGGATGAAACGGCGCTGTTCCTGCACCGTTCGCAGGCCAGCCTGCCGGAGGCCCAGCGCCGCATGCTGGAGGAAGTGCACGCGGCCGATGGCGGCCTGGCGGGCCGCAAGGTGCTGATCGTCGACGATGACCTGCGCATATCTTCGCGCTGTCCACGCTGCTGGAGCGCCAGAAGATGCAGGTGTCGTTCGCCGAGAACGGCCGCGACGGCATCGAGGTGCTGGAGCGAGATCCTACGATCGAGATCGTCCTGATGGACATCATGATGCCGGAGATGGACGGCTACGACACGATGCGCGCGATCCGCCGCATTCCGAAGTTCCGTTCGCTGCCCATCATCACGCTGACGGCGAAGGCCATGAAAGGCGACCGCGACAAATGTATTGCTGCGGGCGCATCGGACTACATCACCAAGCCGGTGGACGTGGCGCAGCTGTTGTCGCTGATGCGCGTCTGGCTGCATTGACGGACTGTCTTGATGGCGGGAGATATGGGAGCGATAGACCGGCTGCGGCGCAGCACAGCGCCCGAACTCGAAGAGCTGGAACTGGAACTGCTGCTGGAAGGGATGGTCCGCCGCTATGGCCACGACTTCCGCATGCACGAACGGAGCCAGCTCAAACGCAGGCTGTATGCGCTGATGCAGCAGCGCGGCCTGCGCACGCTGTCGCAGCTGCTGGACCGGGTGCTGCACGACCCGGCCACCTGCAGCGCGCTGCTGCGCAGCCTCTCCGTGCCGACCGCCACCCTGTTCGATGATCCGGCTGAAGCCGTGCTGCTGCGCGAAGCGGCGCAGGCCAGCCTGCTGCGCCACCGCCCTGCCGCGCGTGTGGCTGGCCGATTGCGCCGGCGCCGGCCAGGCGTGGACGCTGGCCATCATCCTGCATGAACTGGGACTGCTGGCGCGCACCGAAATCCACGCCACCGTGTCCAACGATGAACTGCTGAACGAAGCAGCCGACGCATCGCTGCCGGCCGAGGCGCTGGCAGCGGCGCAGCAGCATTATGTGCAGGCCGGCGGCAAGGGCGAGTTGTCCGACTACTTCACGATCCACGACGGGCGCGCCGTGCTGCTGCCGGCCATGCGCTGCCGCATCAGCTGGGCGCAGTACAACCTGGTGACGGACGCCTCCTTCAATGAATTCCAGATGATCGCCTGCCAGCGCGCCATGCCCGCCTTCGGACCGCTGCTGCGGGCGCGCGTACTCAATCTCTTCCACGAGAGCCTGTCCCTGTTCGGCGTGCTCGGCATCGACCGCAAGCTCGATGACACCGACGAACTGGCCAGGGACTATCAGTTGCTCATCCCGCCCCACCCCTGGTACAAGCGCCTGTATTGATGGCGCTGTGCGCGGCGCCGCAGCCTCGCGGCGTCCATGTGCAATTTTGCACAACGTTCGTGCATGCCCACGTCTTTAACTGGATTGTCAAACGGTGCACACTCGCCGGAAAACAACCATAGGAGACTTTGATGCAGACTCGGAAGTTCGTGCTGAAGCGTTCCGTCGCCGTCGTGATGATGGCCCTGCCCGGCTTTTCGGCGGGCCTGGCGCAAGCCCAGACCGCAGCTGGCGAAACAGCCACCGGCGACATCGACAGGGTGGTCGTGACGGCACGCCGCCGCGAGGAACTGATCCAGGATGTGCCGGGCTCAGTGACCGCGCTGTCCGGCGCGCAGCTGGAGAAGCTGGCCCTGCCCGACATCACGGCGCTGACTGACATCGTCCCCAACACCACGCTGAAGGCTTCGCGCGGCACCAACACCACGCTGACCGCCTTCATCCGCGGCATCGGCCAGCAGGACCCGGTGGCCGGCTATGAACAGGGTGTGGGCATCTACCTGGACGATGTCTATCTCGCCCGTCCGCAAGGTGCGCTGACCGATATCTACGACCTGGAACGCATCGAAGTGCTGCGCGGCCCGCAGGGCACGTTGTATGGCCGCAACACGATCGGCGGCGCCGTGAAGTATGTGACGCGCAAGCTCTCCAACAAGCCGACGCTGGACGCCAAGCTGACCTTTGGTAACTACAGCACGCGCGACCTGGTGGTCAAAGCCAGCTCGCCAGTTCTCCGATTCCTTCCGCATCGGCGCTACGCTGGCCACCTTCAACCGCGATGGCTTCGGCAAGAATGTGCTGAATGGCCGCGAAAACTACGACAAGGATGTGAAGGCCGGCCGAATAACGGCCGAATTCACGCCGAACGCCGACCTGTTCGTGCGCTTCGCGGCCGACCGCACGGAAGACGATACCCAGCCCAAGCAGGGCTACCGCCTGACGCCGGGCCCGGCCCCGGCCAATATCCAGCCGCTGGCTGGCGACTACGATACGCGCGCCAACCTGTACAAGGTGAATGGGCGCGAGCAGTCCGTCATTACCAAAGGCGCGTCGCTGCTGGTCGAGTACAACATCTCGCCGGTACTGGCCTTCAAGTCCATCACGGCCCACCGCTCCTCGGAATCGATCGCGCCGATCGACTTCGACTCGCTGGAAACCCCGCTGTTCGAAGCGCCGGCCATTTATAGGGACAAGCAGGACAGCCAGGAATTCCAGCTGACCTATACCGGCGACAAAATCCAGGGCGTGGCCGGCGTGTTCTGGATGAAGACCAATGCCTTCAATGAATTCGACGTGCTGTACAACGCGGCGGGCGGCCTGTCGCTGTACACGCTGGACGATATCGATTCGAAGAACTGGGCCGTGTTCGCGGACGCCAGCTACAACGTCACGCCGACCTTCAACGTCAACGTGGGCGGCCGTTATACCCGCGACGAACGCGAGGCGCGTATCTTCAAGCGAACCTACCTGGGCCTGGCGGGCTCGCCGACCCTGGGCAATCCCGCCGCCGTCGGCCTGCCAGCCAACACGGACCTGGGCAAGGGTGACCTGAACCGCACCGACTCGAAATTCACGCCCAAGCTGGGCTTCGGCTGGAGGTTCGCGCCGGAGCATAATCTGTACGGCACTTATTCGTCCGGCTTCAAGGGCGGCATGTACGATCCGCGCATGGACCTGGCGGCGACCGGCGGCCCGAATACCCCGGCCTCGCTGGAAAAGCGCCGCGGCGTCGATCCCGAGGAAGTGGACTCGGTCGAACTGGGCGTGAAGTCGTCGATGAACGGCGGACGCCTGCAGACCAATGCGGCGATCTTCTACACCGACTACAAGAATGTGCAGATCCCCGGCTCGATCCCGACCTTCGGCGCGAACGGCCAGGTGAACGGTTTCGCGGGCACGCTGACCAACGCCGGCAAGGCCAAGATCAAGGGCCTGGAACTGGAAGCCATCGCGCGCGTGACGGATGCCTTCACCCTGAGCGGCATGCTGAGCTACATCGATGCCGAGTACAAGGAATGGATGGTCGCCAGCGGCGCGAACCTGGTGAATATCGCGAGCAGCGCGGAATTCCAGAACACGCCGAAGAAGTCCGGCAGCGTCACGGCGGGCTACGACTGGCCGCTGGCTCTGGGCGGCAAGGGCGGTACGCTGTCTTTCGCCGGCACGCTATCGTACAAGAGCAAGGTGTACCAGGCCGAGATCATCCGGCCCAGCGGCGTGGCCTCGCTCGATCCGCTGGTGGCGCAGAACCAGATGCTGGCACAGGGCGGGTTCTCGCTGTGGGATGCGGGCATGGTGTGGACCAGCTCCGACCGCCGCCTCCAGGCCGGCCTGCACGTGCGCAATATCAACGACAAGCGGTATAAGGTGGCGGGGTATGCGTTCGGCGGGTTCTTCAACACCGTAACCACGTATTACGGCGATCCGCGGACCGTGAAGGCGACGTTGGCGTACAAGTTTTAGGCCGCGTGGGCGGCGGATCAATGATCCGCCCTACAGCCCCTTCGGGGCCCAAACAATGAATCGGCCGGGGTGCGTAGGGCGGGATCATTGATCCGCCGTGCGTCCCGTCACGCGGCCTTCGCGGGGGCCGCGGGCGCGTCGGCCGGCATCCCAAACAATTCCGGCCGCGCATCCGCGAAATCGCGCAACAGATTCCACACCGCGCGCACGCGCGGCAATCGGTACAGATCCACAGGCGCCACCAGCCAATACGCCCGTTCCGCAAACACCTCATCCTGCAGCACCGGCACCAGCCGCCCATCATTCGGCACCGCGTAAGGCGGGGCCATAAAGAGCCCCAGCCCCGCCGCGGCCGCCTCCGCCTGCGCCATCATCCCCGTACAGCACAAGCGCCGCCTCGGCACCACGCCCAATTCATCGATGAAGTTCAGCTCATTGGACGCCAGCCGGTCCTGCACATAATCGACAAAATCATGCCCCTCCAGGTCCGCGCGCGAGCGGATCGGCGCATGCCGCTCCAGATACGAACGCGAAGCGTACAAGGTAAGGCGGAAGGACGCCAGGCGCGTCATCATGTAGCGTCCCGTATTGGGCGGGTCCAGCGTCACGCCCAGGTCCGCCTCGCGGTTGGCCAGGTTGGCAAAGCGCGGCTGCACCAGCAAGTCCACCGAAAGATCCGGCTGGTCCTGCAGGAAGCGCGCCAGCAAGGGCGTGATCACGCGCACGCCCAGCACCTCCGGCACGCCCAGGCGCACCACGCCGCGCACCGCCACGTCATTGCCGCTCAACTGGTCCTGTGCAGCCAGGACGGCCGCCTCCATCGATTCCGCGTGCGGCAGGACCGCCTGTCCCATCTCGGTCAGCTCATAGCCCTCACGTGAGCGGTCGAACAGGGTCGCGCCCAGCTGCTGTTCCAGCCGGTCGATGCGGCGCGCCACCGTGGTGTGCTCGACTTCCAGGCGCCGCGAAGCGCCGGACAAAGTGCCGGAGCGGGCCAGCTCCAGGAAGAAACGCAGGTCGGTCCATTCAGGGAGGGATTTCATATTGCGCAATTGTGCATCAATGCACATTGTAATGACAATATTTTTACGCCCGGTCCGTGGCGGCTGTGCAAAATTGCACACGCATTGGGCGCTGCCGTCTCTTCAAAGCGGCCGGCAAATCCCGCACACTGCGCCAACCTAATCATGCGGAGGGCTTGCGCCACATGTATTCCAACATCAGCTTCCACAGCAGCGACGGACTGCGCCTGTATGCGCGCGACTACGCAGGCAGCGGCGGCGAAGCGCGCCTGCCGGTGATCTGCATCCACGGCCTCACGCGCAACTCGGCGGACTTCGAAGACGTGGCGCCATGGATCGCGTCGCAAGGCCGCCGCGTGCTGGCCGTGGACGTGCGCGGCCGCGGCAACTCGGAATACGACAAGAACCCCGACCGCTACCACCCGATGGTGTACGCGAACGACGTGGCCAAGCTGGCTCACGATCTCGGCATCGCGCGCGCCGTCTTCATCGGCACCTCGATGGGCGGCATCATCACCATGACCCTGTGCCTGCGCCATTCCAGCCTGATTGCAGCGGCGGTGCTGAACGATGTGGGCCCCACGCTGTCCACGCGTGGCCTGCAGCGCATCGCATCCTATGCGGGCCGTGGCGGCGAGCTGACCACATGGGCCGAAGCGGCAGACTACATGGCCGGCATCAACCGCCCTGCCTTCCCGGACAATAGCGACGACGAATGGCAACGCTGGGCGCGCCGCGCCTTCGCCGAAACAGAGAATGGCAAGCTGCGCCCGCGTTACGACGCCAATATAGCGCTGCCGATTCGCAACCAGAAATTAAAAGCGGATTCCTTCGCCGCGCGCATGGCTTTCCGCCGCCTGGCGCGCAAGCGTCCCACGCTGCTGATACGCGGCGCGCTGTCCGACCTGATCGAGCCGGAACAGGCAGCCGCCATGCGCGCCGCTGCGCCGAATATGCTGTACGCGGAGGTGCCCGGCGTGGGCCACGCGCCGATGCTCAGCGAACCGGCCGCGCAGGATGCGCTGCGCGCCTTCCTCGCGCAGGTGGATTGAACTATAGTTGTGGCACAAAAAAAACACAGACGGAGACTTCATGAAGAAACTACTGCCCATCGTGCTGGCGCTCGCACCGCTGTTCGCCGCCGCCCAGGACCTCAAGGTCGCCCTCATCGCCGGCAAGACCGGCATCCTCGAACCGTATGCGAAGGAAACCGAGACCGGCTTCATGATGGGCCTCGAATATCTCACCGGCGGCAAGATGGAAATCAATGGCCGCAAGCTGAAGGTTATCGTGAAGGATGACCAGAGCAAGCCTGACCTGGGCCGCGCCATGCTGGCCGAAGCCTATGGCGACGACAAGGTCGATATCGCCGTCGGCACTTCCTCCTCCGGCTCCGCCATCGCCATGCTGCCGGTGGCCGCAGAATACAAGAAGGTACTGGTCGTGGAACCAGCCGTGGCGGACGCGATCACGGCCGAGAAGTGGAACCGCTATGTGTTCCGCACCGCGCGCAGCTCCATGCAGGATGGCCTGGCCGCGGCGACCACGCTGAAGTCCGGCAGCGTGGGCTTCCTGGCCCAGGACTACGCCTTCGGCAAGGACGCCATCAAGGCCGGCAAGGAGGCGCTGGCCGCAACAGGCAGCAAGGCCAAGGTGGTGGCCGAAGAATACGCGCCGCAGAACGCAACCGACTTCACCGCGCCGGCCCAGCGCCTGTTCGATGCGCTGAAGGACAAGCCCCAGCCGCGGGTGCTGGCCATTGTGTGGGCCGGCCCCAATCCGCTGAACAAGATCGCGGACATGAAGCCCGAGCGCTACGGCATCGCCCTCGCCCCCGGCGGCAACATCCTGCCCGTGCTCAAGACGTGGAAGGCGTACGCGGGTACGGAAGGCACGATCTATTACTACTACGACTTCCCGAAGAACAATATGAACGACTGGCTGGTGGCCGAGCACATGAAGCGCTTCAAGGCCCCGCCTGACATGTTCACCGCCGGCGGCTTTACCGCGGCCAGCGCCGTCGTCACCGCACTGCAAAAAGCCGGCGGCGGCAACACGGACAAGCTGATCGCCGCGATGGAAGGCATGGAGTTCGATACGCCCAAGGGCAGGATGAACTTCCGCAAGGAAGACCACCAGGCCATGCAGCCGATGTACCACTTCCGCATCAAGAAGGACCAGAAGAATGAATGGGACTTGCTGGAACTGGTGCGCGAGATTCCGGCTTCCGAGCTGCCCCTGCCCATCAAGAACAAGCGCTGAACGATGGCGCTTGAGCATCCCCTGCTCGCCACGCGCGGGCTGACGATCCGTTTCGGCGGGCATGTGGCAGTGGACGGCGTTACCGCTGATTTCCACGCCGGCCAGCTGACCGTGATCGTCGGCCCCAATGGCGCGGGCAAGACCACCTATTTCAACCTGATGTCCGGCCAACTGCCCGCAACGAGCGGCCAGGTGTTGCTGCGCGGCGAGGACATCACGCGCCACGGTCCGGCCCACCGCACGCAGGCCGGTATTGGCCGCGCCTTCCAGCTGACCAATCTGTTCCCTAACCTGAGCGTGCACGAGAACGTACGGCTGGCCGTGCAGGCGCGCGCCAAAGCGGGCATGAAGCTCTGGTCGATCTGGTCCGCGCACCGCGCCCTGATCGAGCGCGCCGACCACTTTCTGGAGCGCGTGAACCTCGCATCGCGGCGCGACACAGCCGTCGCCGCCCTGCCCCACGGCGACAAGCGCAAGCTGGAAGTGGCCATCATGCTTGCGCTGGAACCTGATGTGATGATGTTCGACGAACCCACCGCAGGCATGAGCGTGGACGAAGTGCCCGTAGTGCTGGACCTGATCCGCCAGGTGAAGGAACAGCGCAACAAGGCCGTGCTGCTGGTCGAACACAAGATGGATGTGGTGCGCTCGCTGGCCGACCGCATCATCGTGCTGCACAACGGCGCCCTGGTCGCGGACGGCGAGCCGGCAGCCGTGATGTCCTCGGACATCGTGCAGGAAGCCTACCTGGGAAGCGCAAGCCATGACTGACGCACTGCTCAAGCTCTCCGGCGTGCACACGCATATCGGCGAGTATCACATCCTGCAAGGCGTCGATCTCGCGGTGCCGCGCGGCGGCCTCACGGTTCTCCTCGGCCGCAACGGCGCGGGCAAGAGCACCACGCTGCGCACCATCATGGGCCTGTGGAAGCCCAGCCGCGGCAGCATCAGCTTCAAGGGCCGTGAGATCGGCGGCATGTCCACGCCTGCTATCGCGCAGGGCGGCATCGCCTATGTGCCCGAATCGATGGCTGTGTTTTCGGCGCTGACGGTGCGCGAGAACCTCTACCTCGCGGCGCGCAGCGGGCCGATGGACACGGCCCGCCTGGAATGGATCTTCGGTTTCTTCCCGGCGCTGAAGAAGTTCTGGAACTACCCGGCGGGCAACCTGTCCGGCGGTCAGAAGCAGATGGTCGCGATTGCGCGCGCCATCATCGAGCCGCGCGAGCTGCTGTTGGTGGACGAGCCGACCAAGGGACTCGCGCCGGCCATCATCCAGAGCCTGGCCGATGCCTTCCGCCAGCTCAAGGAGAGCAATACCACTGTGCTGCTGGTCGAGCAGAACTTCAATTTCGTGCGCCGGCTGGGCGACAGCGTGGCCGTGATGGACGATGGCCGCATCGTCCACGCCGGCGCGATGGCCGAACTGGCGCAGGACCGCGCCCTGCAGGAACGCCTGCTGGGACTGGCCCTCGATTCACACCAATAAGGAGCGTCCATGAGCGACACAACGCTGCCTGCCGTCCCGCGCGATATTGCGCCGATGCTGCTGGTGCCGGCCCTGATGCTGGCCACCCTGCCCTTTGTCGGCAGCATGCCCACCTGGGCCACGCTGACCGTGGCGGGGCTGGCGATGGGGATGATGATCTTCATTATGTCCAGCGGGCTGACGCTGGTGTTCGGCCTGATGGACGTACTCAATTTTGGCCACGGCGCTTTCGTTTCCGTCGGCGCTTTTGCGGCCACGCTGGTGCTGATACCGATGCGCGGCTGGCTGGATGCCGATTCGCTGGCCGCGAACCTGGGTGCGCTGGGACTCGCCGCGCTGCTGGCGATGGCGGTGACGGCGGTGCTGGGCTGGCTTTTCGAACGCCTGATCATCATGCCCGTCTATGGACAGCACCTGAAGCAGATCCTGATCACGATGGGCGGGATGATCGTGGTCGAACAGCTGATTGGCGTGCTGTGGGGGCCGGAGCATCTGCCCATGCCGCTGCCGACGGCCTTGCGCGGCGCGCTGCTGATGGGCGACTTCGCGATCGAAAAATACCGCCTGCTGGCGGTCGTTGTTGGCCTCGTCGTGTTCGTGGCGTTGCTGCTGGTGCTGAACCGGACCAAGATCGGCCTGCTGATCCGAGCCGGCGTGGAGAATGGCGAGATGGTGGAGGCGCTGGGCTATCGCATTCGCAGGCTATTCGTGGCCGTGTTCGCGACGGGGTCCGCGCTGGCGGGGCTGGGCGGCGTGATGTGGGGGCTGTACAAGGAAACGCTGACGGCGTCGATGGGCGCGGAAGTGATTGTGATGGTGTTCATCACCGTCATTATCGGCGGCCTGGGTTCCGTCACCGGCTGCTTCATTGGCGCGCTGCTGATGGCGCTGACCACCAATTACGCGGGCTTCCTGGCGCCGAAACTGGCGCTGGTGTCCCATATCGTTCTGATGATTGCCGTGCTGCTGTGGCGCCCGGCGGGGCTGATGAGGAAATAAGATGCTGCATTCAATTCTGTCCGGCGATCTGCCGCGCAGCCGCGTGCTGGGCGGTCTGCTGGTGTTTTGCTTGCTGGGACTGGCGCTGGCGCCTTTCTTCACTTCCGGCGCGCGGCCCTTGAATACTGCGGCAACGATCTGCGTGTATATAGTGCTGGTCGCGTCCTATGACCTGCTGCTTGGCTATACGGGCATTGTGAGCTTTGCACATACGATGTTCTTCGGGATTGGCGCTTATGGCGTTGGCCTGGGCTTGTCCGGCGAGGAGGCCGGATGGGGCAGCATGGCGCTGGGACTGTGCGCCGCGCTGGCGCTGACGCTGGTGCTGGCATTGCTGATCGGCCTGTTCGCGCTGCGGGTGCGGGCCATCTTTTACGCGATGATCACGCTGGCGGTGGCGTCGGCGTTCGCGGTGCTGGCTTCGCAGCTGTCCGACTGGACCGGTGGCGAGGATGGCAAGACGTTCAGCGTGCCGGAACTGCTGTCGCCGGGCTTCCAGCTGATGGACGGAGAGCTGTTCGGTCGGTCGGTTGATGGAAAGCTGATTACTTATTACATCGTGTTTTTCGGTTGCGTGCTGCTGTTTCTGGCGCTGCTGCGGGTGGTGAACTCGCCGTTTGGGCGGGTGTTGCAGGCGATTCGCGAGAATGAGTTTCGAGCGGAGGCGCTGGGGTATCGCACGGTCGTGTATCGCATCTGGGCCAATGTAATCGGGGCGCTGGCTGCGGCGCTGGCGGGCGCGCTGCTGGCCTTGTGGCTGCGCTATGTGGGGCCGAAGACGACGCTGGGATTTGAGGTGATGACGGATATTCTGCTGATCGTCGTGATCGGCGGTATGGGGACCATGTATGGAGCGGTGCTGGGAGCGGTGCTGTTTATCCTGGCGCAGAATTATCTGAAGGTGTTGATGGGGCAGGCGTCCGAGGCGCTTGCGG
Source organism: Pseudoduganella sp. UC29_106 (assembly GCF_044055365.1). NCBI lineage: Bacteria > Pseudomonadati > Pseudomonadota > Betaproteobacteria > Burkholderiales > Oxalobacteraceae > Pseudoduganella > Pseudoduganella sp. UC29_106. The sequence continues at coordinate 3,932,197 of NZ_CP171977.1, forward strand.
GCGTGCCGGTGCTGGCGGCGGCGCTGCATCCGGATCGGTGGTTGCTGTGGCTGGGGGTTTTGTTTGTGCTTGCGATTTATTTTTTCCCGTCCGGGATTGTGGGTCGGTTGCGCAGCGGCAGGACGTTGGCCCGGCGCGCGACGGCCGGCCAGCGTCGCGTCAAGGTTTGACGTCGCCGGCGCGCATGCACGGCGGATCAATGATCCGCCCTACAGCCCCTTCGGGGGCCAGATCCGTTAACGGCGCGTAGGGCGGATCATTGATCCGCCGTGCGTGAGGGCGACGCGGCGGTCGGGACGGACGCGGTGCGCGCGGCGCCTCTCACGCGCCGGCGGTGGCGCTGGGGCGGCCGGCGATGCGGTCGCGCCAGGCCTGGAGGTTGTGCATGCCCTCCTCCGCCGCGCGGAACTTCATCAGGCCGCGGGCAAATTCGTGGGCGCAAAAGGCCGTGATGTCGGCGATGGTAAAGCGCTGCCCGGCGACATACTCCTGCCGGCCAAGCACCGTATCCAGCCAGCGCGCGGAAGACCGAAACCGCTCCCCCTGCGCCGCGCCAAACTCCGGCACCTGCGGCTGTTCAAGCGAAGCAAAACCCCGATGCGTATGGCGAATGCAATTCGACGCAGCCATGAACAGATCCAGCTCCATGCGCCGGTCCGCCATTTCAATGAAGGCCCGCTCCGCGAAATCCTCGCCCATCAAATTCGGCTCCGGCTGCAAGCCTTCAAGGTAAGTACAGATCGCCCGCGTCTCGCACAGATAACGGCCATCGTCCAGCTCCAGCGCTGGCACGCGGCCAAAGGGATTGCGGGACAAATACGCCTCGCCGCGATGCTCGCCCTTGCCGATGTCGATCATCACTTCCTCGATCTGCAAGCCCTTCTCGGCCATGAACATCGCCACACGGCGCGGGTTGGGCGCGCGGTGCGCCATGTACAGTTTCATGCGGTCTCCGTCTGCTGTTATCGGGATTGCCCCGTTTCCAGCATTTTGCGCGCTTCGGCCGCAAATTGCTCGGCTTTTTCCGCGCTGTCCGCACGGTCCAGCACATTCGACGGCGGCAGTTCGATGCCGCGCTGCACGGCGGGGACGCTCACGCACCTGGTCGATCCAGCGCTGCAGGTGCGGCATGCCATCCGTGTCCACGCCGGACCAGCGGTAAGTACGCACCCAGGCCCAGTTCGCGATATCAGCGATCGAATAATCGCCGGCCAGGTATTCGTTGTCTGCCAGCCGGTGATCCAGCACGCGGAACAGGCGGCGCACTTCGCCCTGGTAGCGGTCGATCGCGCCCTGCAGCTTTTCGGGGAAGTAGCGGAAGAACACATTGGCCTGGCCCATCATCGGTCCAATGCCGCCCATCTGGAACATCAGCCATTGCAGCACCAGCGAACGCCCCTTGGGGTCGGACGGCATCAGGCGCCCCGTCTTCTCGGCCAGATAGATCAGGATAGCGCCGGACTCGAACACGGCGAAGTCGCCATTGGCGCGGTCCACGATGGCAGGAATGCGGCCGTTCGGATTGATGGCGGTGTACCAGTCCAGCTTCTGCTCATTGCTTCCGAGGTCGAGCACCTTCATGTTGTATGGCAGCTCCAGCTCTTCCAATGCGATGGAAATCTTGTGGCCATTCGGCGTGGCGGCGGTGTAGAAATCGATCATGGCAATCCCTCACGAAATGATCGCCAGATCTTAGCCCGATTCCGGAATTCGCGTTCAGAGCACTCGTGCCCAGGTCTGGCCGACCAGGTCCTTGCCAAAGCTGTGGTGCGGTTCTTCCTCGATGAGCTCAAAGCCGGCCTGCTCGTAAATCCGGCGCGCGTCCAGCAGCACGCTGTTGGTCCACAGGATCATCCGGCGATAGCCGGCATTGCGAGCGAAGCGCAGGCACTCCTCGACCAGGCGGCGGCCGATGCCCAACCCGCGCGCAGACGGTTCGACGTAGAGCAGGCGCAGTTTGGCCGTTTCCGCGTCGTGGCGGACCACGAAGACGGAGCCGGCCACCTGGCCATCCTTCTCCGCGATCCAGCAACGGTCCGAGCGAGGGTCGAATTCGCGCACATACTTCGCGACGATTTCCGCCACCAGCGCTTCGAATTCCGCGCTCCAGCCGTATTCCTGGGCGTACAGGGCGCCGTGCCGGTGCACCACCCAGCCCATATCGCCCGGCTGCGGATCGCGCAGCAGCCAGCCGGGCGTCCCATCGCCCAGCAAGCCCTGGATGCGCATCATCGCGTCGACCAGCTGCTGCCGACCGCCGGCGGACAGCCGCTCCAGCATCGCCGTCACTTCACGCCGCGACGCTTCGTTCAGTGGCACGAAAGCGGCGCGGCCGGCAGCCGTCAGCTGCAGCTGGGTGGCACGCGCATCATCCGGCGCGCGCGACTTCTCGACCAAGCCCTTCTTTTCGAATCGTGCGATGACACGGCTGAGGTATCCTGAATCCAACCCCAGCTCGCGGCACAGGATGGACGTGGTCAGCGGCGGCCGATGCGCCAGCTCGTAGAGGATGCGGGCTTCCGTCAGGGAGAATTCGCTGGCCAGCAGGTGCTCGTCCAGCAGCCCGATCTGGCGCGTGTAGAAACGATTGAAGTGCCGTACTCCTTCGGCAAGATTTTGTGTGCTCATGGCACATTATTACCTGCTCCAGGCAGGCATATCAAGCATATGGACAAAAAAAACCGGCAACTCTGGAGGAAGCCGGTCAAAAACGCTTTTTAGGGCGCGGGGATTGGAGGAAGAAAGAGGTGACTCAGTAAATAACCTCTCGCTACGGGTTAGACTTTGCCAGCCGTTCCTTAGAGAATGCTTAGGACTTCCTTAGAATTCAATTAAGGAAAGTTTTACACTCGGGGTCAGGCACGAAATGGAACATGAGTCTGCTTCGTAAGCGAACTCATGTTCCATTTCGTGCCTGACCCCAAATAAAAAAAAGCCCGCTTTTGAGGCGGGCTGAAGGGATTCAAATCGGGAGAGATTTGAAAGTGCACAGAGATCATGACTCATCATTGTGACGGGCCAATGACCGGGGAAAAACAAGAATTCCAGTCATTAAGATAGTACAACTTTGTTAATATAAACTCTCCAATAGTCACAGATGCGAAAAATAATTTGGGTAGTTAACGCTGGTGCCATGCTATCCACGGTTTTGGCGCTTTCATCTTGCACTGGACCAACTATCATCCAGGCGCCGGCGACCGCTCCGGCGCAGCCGTCAAGCAGCGTTGCTCCGCCCTCTTCCGCCGATCCCTTTGCCGCATTCGAACAAGCGCGCGCTGCCGGCCAGGAGGTGCTGGCCATCGATCACGTGAAATCGGTGGTGGCAATTACGGTGCGGCGCGGCGGCACGCTGGCGCGCCTTGGGCACGACCATGTGATCGCGTCGCACACGCTGGACGGCTATGTGGCGGCCGGCATGCTGAAGGCGGTGCTGCGATTCAAGCTGAGCGAAATGTCGGTCGACGAGGCCCCGCTGCGCGCCCAGGCGGGCCTGCCGCCGCCACCGTCGGCGGACGCGATCTTCGCCACGCGGCGCAATATGCTGGAGCATGTGTTGGAGGCGGAAAAGTATCCCTGGCTGCTGGTGCAGGCCGAGCAGGCGCCCGGCAATCCGGCGCTGCTGAATGCGGACATCACGCTGCACGGGGAAACGCGCCGCTACAGCGTGCCGGTAACGCTGGAGCGCAAGGATGGCACGCTGCGCGCCACCGGCTCGTTCAACGTGAAGCAAACGGATTTCGGCATCAAGCCATTTTCCGTAATGGGCGGCGCGATGGTGGTACAGGACCAGGTCGAGCTGCGTTTCGATATCAGCGCGCGATAATCAGGCGCAGGCCGAGTCCCACGAAGATGGCGCCGGCCACACGGTCCAGCCACATGCCGGCGCGCGGATTGCGATTGATCCATTTGCCCACAGCGCCGGAGAAATAGCCCAGCAAGCCAAACAGGATGCAGGCCTGCAGTGTGAAGATCAGTCCCAGCTGGGCTGTTTGCCAACTGGCATCGCCGCGTGCGGTGACGACAAACTGCGGCAGGAACGACAGGAAGAACAGCACGACCTTCGGATTGATCGCATTGGCGAACAGGCCCTTGCCAAAAAGACGCAGCAGCGAGTCGTCCGGCATGCCGCTGCCCTCCACGCGTGCGCCGCCGCGGCTGCGCAGGGCGCCGATGCCGAGCCAGATCAGATACAGGCCGCCGAACACTTTCAGCGCCGTAAAGGCCAGCGGCGACGCGGCAATCAGCGCGGAAACCCCCAGCGTGGCAAGGATGGTGTGACTGAGGCAGCCCAGGGCGCAGCCAAGGCCGAAGACCATGCCCTGCTTGCGTCCACGCGACATGCCCATGCCCAGCACCATCAGGTTGTCCGGCCCCGGGGAAACGGTAATCAGCAAGGCGGCTGCGAGGAAGCCGGCAAATTGTTCTGGCGAGATCAGCATGGACACCCCTTTATTTTTATCGAAGCCGCATGATACCAGTGCGCCGGCGGGACCCGGAACCGCGCTCCCCTTGCGCCCGATGCGGCCGCGCGGCTACGATAGGCATATGACGACACAACGCGCCTGGGTGCGCATGCCATCCGGGCGGCGCCTTGACCTTCTCGATCCGACTCCCTTCGACTGGGACGATTCCGACCTCGCCCTCGGCCTGGCCCGCACCTATCGCTGGGGCGGCCATTCGAAGTGGCCGCTGCCGCTGTCCGTGGCGCAGCACTCTATTACCGTGATGCTGCTGCGCCGCGCCGCGTCGACAGAGCCGCTGTCGCCCCTGCAGGAATTGCGCGAGCTGCTGCACGATGCGGAGGAAGGCCTGGTCGGTTTCGACGCGATTTCCGTGATCAAGCCCTTCCTGGGCGAAGGCTTCAAGGTGCTGACCTCGCGCCTCGAACATGCCGTCTTCCTGCGCTACGGCTTGCCCGCCTGGACTGCCACCGAACACCGCCTGCACAAAGTGGCGGACCGCCTTGCCGCTGCCAGCGAGGCAGTGCATGTGGTGGGGTGGACGCCGACGGAAGTCCGCAAAACCCTGAAGATCACCGTCGATCCGCTGGAGCGCGATCCCCTGCAGGCAGCCTATGGCGGCACCGCCTGGGAGCCCTGGCCCCCCACCCTCGCCTGCGAGCGCTTCCTCGCCGAGCTGCATGCGCTGCTGGGCAAACTTAAAGGCTGATACACATGACAGTCAAACGCATGGACAATATCGGCATCGTGGTGGAAGACCTCGATGCCGCCATTGAGTTCTTTACCGAACTTGGCCTCCAGCTCGAAGGACGCGCCCCGATCCAGGGAGACTGGGCGGATGGCGTCACCGGACTGCGGGGCATGCGCGTCGAGATTGCCATGATGCGTACGCCGGACGGCCATAGCCGGCTCGAACTGTCCCGCTTTCTCGCGCCGCCCGTGGTGGCCGATCACCGCGTCGCCCCGGTCAATGCTCTTGGCTACCTGCGCGTGATGTTCGCCGTGGAGGACATTGACGATACGCTCGCCCGGCTCGGCAAGCGCGGCGCGCAGCTGGTTGGGGAAGTGGTCCAGTATGAAGACATCTATCGGCTCTGCTACATTCGCGGTCCCGAAGGCATTCTCATCGGGCTTGCACAGGAGCTGAGGTAACTTTGTTGCGCAACTGTGCATCGCCGCTCACGCCGCCGAAGATGTAGGAGAACGCAACGGTTAGTATCCGGCCCTGCTGCCTGCTGTAGTTGTACTGCCGTACCGTGCCGGTGATCAGTGTGTTCCTCGCCCGGTAGCTGTCAAAGATGTCGCGAATGCTGGACCTCAGCGTTAGCTTAGGCGCCAGGCGCCAACTCCACGACGCATTCGCCTGCCAATTCGGTTCACTCTCGCTGAGGCCAAGCAACTGACGGCCTGAATAGTTGCCATCCAGTTGCATCGTATGGTCCTTGAAGCCGTGGTATTGCGCCCTCAATTGCAGGTTCCGCGAAGCGACCTTGTGCTCGGTCTCGAGCGAAGCCAGGAAGATTTGCGTCATGCGCCTGAAGCTGGCCGTGGCATCGAGCTGCCAGTCACGCGATGGTTTGACTTGCAGGTTCCAGCTGATGCCGCCATTACTCTTGGCGCCGAAGTTGACCGCCTTGTTAATGAGGGTCACACTGTCCGGCACCGCGACGTAAACGCGGCCCAGCAACGGGCTGTCATTTTCCCGGAAAAGCGACAAATTGCTGTTGACCCAGGACCATGAGTCCGTATATTTGATCTCGTATTTGTCGTTGTGCGTAGGCGCCAGCCGCGGGTCACCCTGATTGTAATTCTGCTCGTTCACATACTGCAGGCTCGGGTAAAGGTCGCCTGGCGATGGGCGGGTAATCCGGCGCGAGTATGCCCCCGTCACAGCTGCGCCACGCTCGCCCCAGCCATATTGCAGGTGCAGACTGGGCAGCATTGAGCTGGTGCTGTCCTGCACCAATTTGACCTGATTCAGATAGTCAATCTGACGCCGTACCTCCTCGTAGCGCAGGCCCGGATCCAGGCGCCAGTGTTCACTGATGCGCAGATTCGGAGCGAAGTACAAGGCGTACGAGCGCTCAGTAGAATTGAAACCGCTGTTGCGGGCCTGGTCGAACACTTCCTCGCCCGTCAGCGGATCAATGTTGAAGAAGTCGGCATCCGTCCGGCCCCTGCTCCATCCCAGCTTGGCTCCCAGTTTGGCATTGAGGGCGCTACTGATTCGTTTAGTGTAATCGGCACTCAGCTCGGTCAGCCGGCTCGTTGTATCGTTACCGTAGATGCTATCCGGCCGCAGGCCCGCTGGCGGCGCTATCAGATAGCTGTCGCGATTGCGATTGCTGTTATCCGAGTCCGAACCCGAATTGCGCAGGTCGACCTTGAGTTCCTCGGAGGCGCTGAATTTGCGCTCCCAGCCAAGTGCCGCCTGGTAGCTGGTGTATTCCGAGTGCGAGTCACTGTGGCGCGTGTAGGCTTCGTAGGGGATGATGCCGTCGAGGTAAGTGCGGTAGTGGCCTTCCGAATTGCCGCCGAATCTTGTTCTGCTGAAGTTTAACGCGGCAGTAAGCCGGTTTGTCTCGCCCAGGTTGTAGCGGAATGTCGGACTCACGGCGAGCATGGTCGAAGGGGAATGACTCGTGTATTCGCGCTGAGTCTTCCACACGGAGATTCCATCGTCACGGCTGCTGACCGACGAGCCTTGCCGATCGAACACATTGCGCATCAAGCTAACAACGCCCTCCAACTGCGCCCGGCCAGTCACATAGCTGCCACTCAGCATCGAGCCGCCCCGACCTTCCGCTCCAACATTGATCGAAACCACGCCGTGCGCGGCAGGCGGACGCTCTCGCCGCGTCACCAGGTTCAGGATCGGCCCGCCGCCCCCCTGGGAGCCGAACTCTGCACCCGGCGTCGTAATCACCTCGACGCTTTTCAGCGCTGCGGCGGGATAGCTGTTCAAGGCATTGCCGGCGTTCGGGCCCGAGAACATGGCCGAGGGTTTTCCATCAACGAACACCTGGACGTTCTGGTTGCCGCGGATCGACACTTTTCCATCCAGATCGACACTCACGTTCGGGACGTTGGCAATCACGTCCGCCACCGATGCGTTCGGCGTAATCACTTCCGATTGCACATCAAAGACGGAGCGGTCGATTTGCTCGGTTGCTCGCCTGGCCGTCACGGTCACTGTCCGCATCTCGCGGCTTTCGACCCCTTGAGGCGCGGGATCGCCCTTCTTTTGCTCAGCCGACGTGGCCCTGACAGCGGGCGCGGCGCCCTTAGCATCAGATGCCGCAGCAGCAGGCTCACCACCGGAATTCCTTAGAACTTGCCGCGACGTAGCCGAATCTTGGGACTGCGCTTGCGCCATCGGCGCAAAACTTGGCTGGCCGATAAGGCTAACAAGCAGCAAGAAGCGCCTAACGGAACTGGAGGAATTCATCGATGACGTCATTGCGTGGCAATTTATTTATCTGATCCAGTAGCAAACTGCAGATACGGAAAGCACGGTAGCCCCAGCCGCGGAATCACTGCCCCGCCCTTACAAAAAACCTGGCAAAAAATGGAATTACAATCGATAGCGGTGCAGATGATGCCTGCCAAGGAAATATTAATAGCATTTAGGAGTTGCAAGATTAACATCGGAGCGCGCGTGTTTCTTGCTTCGCAATAAATAATCAGCAAGATGAACAAAATAATCATCGCGAGAACGACGGCACAATTCGTCTCTCGGGTGACAAAGAATGAATTTTGCAGATGGGCGGTATGTTATTTTGTGGAGTTAGCACTCCGCGAGAATCCGAGGATAGGCAAACATCCCCTTAAAAGGCTAACGGTGGCCCCACAAAATCTTGAATTTGCACTTGCTATGAGAGATGGCGGCACTAATGCGATGGCCGCATTGGATGCAGCATTGCGCGTTGCACTTGTCGGTATTTCAGAAAGTGATGCGATCGGAGTGTAAATCCTGAGGTATACGTTCAGATATGTAGCGACCTAACTAGCGTTGTTGGCCATTGGAACTACATTAACTACGTACTTCGAAGGGCAAAGGCCTGGTCATCCAACTGTTGCGCCAGGTGTAATCAGAGAGATTTTTTGCAGATGATTCCCTCCAATAAGCGAGCCGGGACGTTTAGCAAATCGGTGTTGGTGCTGAATCAGGATGCTAGAGTTATCTAAAACCGCAAACTCGGAGATTTTGGTATGAACGCGAAAGTCAAAGTGCTCGCCCTCCTCATGCTTGTTGCGTCTTCGTTGGGTATCGCTATCTGGGTAATGGCGCCTTGGTTTGAATCCGTTCCACAAAGAGACATGTGCCGGATGCCGGATTATAGTGAGCTGAAAAGGAGCAGCGCCGACGCGGTCGCCTTTCAAAACTGCGTGAATTACACGGCAAAGCTATTCCTGGAAAAGGACTATGCCGAAGTCAAAGATCTGGCGAAGACTTTCCTTACCCTTCTGTCGGCAGCACTTGTGGCGTCAATCACGTTTTCTGAGAAGATCGTCGACATTCACAGTGCAAAGAAGACACCTCTCGTGGCCATGTTCGGATGCTGGTTGTTGTTGATGCTTGCGATAGTGTTCACCAGCAGCGGTCTCGCAAGCATGGCGCTCGCTGCTGGCCTCGCGACCTATCATCCCGGTGCCGACTTCTGGCCCTTAGAGACCCATTCCCTTAGGCTGCTTATTTTCGCTAGCATTGCATTCGGCTCAGCGCTAGCCTCGCTTATAGTTGCTGGCGCCATATCGCTCTCCGACAAGAGGAGCGCCGCCGCCGTCGGCACGATGGCTCTTGCTACCGCGCGTTCCACAGGGGATGCGTTAGCCTATGAGGAGTGCAAGAATGCTGCGGATGTAGCCTAATCTCACTTTGCAGGTGACAGAGTTTAGCTGGCTTCAAGAACATCTGGCTGTAGTCGGCTGCCACACGCGGATAAGGCCGACCGAATTCTCGGGCACAAATTGCCTATGAAATCCCAGCGGATAACGGTAGCCTAAATTATGACTCAGGAGTATTTATGAGAGTGGTTTCAATTCAGAAATCTGCGCTACTCACTGAACTGAAAGACCAGAGCTCTTGCTGCTGGGTGATTTAAGGCACCGCTCGCTTGTGGCCAGGAGCGGACTGCGTGCAGCCCCCGGCGGTCACCAGTTCACGGCACCGAAGCCCCGCGCGAACTGGTAGGTGTAGTAGAGGCCGACCGTGTCGCGCCGCTGCTGCCGTTCCGGGACGCTCTCGAACGCGAACGTCCGGCGCGACGTCAGGTATTTGAGCGTGACAGCATGGTGGCCAGAGACCCGCCAGGTCAGCGAGGCGTCGCCGCGGAACACGCGGTCCGCCCCGTCCGGCCCCGGACTGGTCAGCTTGCCGTCGAAGAATTCAAGCGCCGCGAGTTCGAAGGCGAACCTGTCGATGCCGATCAGGCGCAGCGTCAGCATCGCTTGCGGCGCGAAACCGTAATGGTATTGCCCGCTCGTGCTGGCGAGATTGGTACCGATGGAGGTGTAGCCGATGCCGGCCGATACATGGCCTTGCAGCGCGTAGTGGTCGCTCAGCCACAACTGCGCATTGCTGCCCAGTGACAGTCCTGTGCTTGCCACCCGGAACACCTGCGGCGCCAGATAATCGTAGCTGCCGTACAGCCCCGCGATGCCGCGCAGGTTCCTGCCGGACCCGTAGGACGCGCCGAACAGCATGCCCCGTGACGTAAGGCTTTCGACACCCTGCACGTTCGACATCCTGACGCGGAACAGGAAGTAATCGAAAGGCCGGCGCCAGGTATAGTCGGGCTGGCCCGGCAAGCCGTAGTCGAGCGCGAAGTCGGCCGCGACCTCGTTGCGCCGAGGCGCCAGCGAGGGGCCGACGTTGTTGCTCGTGATTCCGCCTACGCCCAGCTGCAGGCGGCCCCAGATGGCCGGGCTTTTGCTCACCCACGGCGCGGCGCGACGGCCTCCGGCGACATGGCGGTTGAATCCGAGCGGCGGCGATACTGCGGCGGCCGCGGCTTCGCGCCATTGCGGCGAGAGTCCATACCCCTCGTCCAGCACCAGGTTCGCCATCCGGTATAAGGCTTCGCCCAGGAAGCTGCCGCCGAAGCTGGTCGTGATCTGGTCGTTGCGTGACGGCGTCGTCGTCTCACCGGCGATTTCCCAGACGGCGCTGCCGGCGAAGGCAAAGCCCATCGATTCCCAGAACGTCAGCCCGTTACTGCGCGCGAGGCCGAAGTAGACGGAGCCCTGGTAAGGATGGCCGAGTTGGTTGATCTCGAACGGGTCCCGGTCGACGACCCCAGCTGCTGCGCAGGTTGCGTCGGATCGATCCGACGCTCACGTCATAGTCGTCCGGCCGGACGAACGCATGGTCGACCCGGTTCAACACAAGCTGGAATCCCAAGATCTCCAGTGCCGCCGCGCCATAACTTTTATACAGACGATCATTCTGCGGCGGAGCCGGCGCGGCGTCCCGCACGATGTCCTGCTGCGGATCGTCGGCGGACGTGGCATTACCGGAGCCGGCGGCCAGCGCCAATAGCGCTACGCCGGCGCACCGGCGCGGTTCGAAACCGTTCCTCGATTTCTTCATGTCCTTCGCCACCAATTGAGGATTCCTCCAGCGATGTCGCCGGATGGGCTGTTAAATTAAATATATCGAATACTTACAGTCAATGGCGCACAGGACCGATAAGTCAGAACAACACGTCCCAGGTCGCGGTCAATATCTTCGCGTTCCTGGTGAAATCGTAGGCGCTGGAATCCTTGACCGAATCCCACTGCAGTCCATGCGGTTGCGGAGGTCCCAGCGCACGCACGCGAACCACCAGGCGGCACACCAGAATTAGTCATTTGTTCCTTCGCCGCCATCATTCCGGCGATGTAAGCCAAGGAGATCTCAGCAAAAATATTTCAAACAGGCGGGATTCAAGTCCCGTCGGCTATGGGGCAAAGCACTTGGAGTGACAAAGTGTGAACCTTTCAGATGGGCAAGATGGTACGCTGTATCACGTCGGCCGAGTACGGCCAGAACCGGACAACCTACTTCAGTCACCCGCGCAGGTACGGACATTAATGTTCATGCAAATTGCTAAATTGCCTTTCAAGTTTGCCATTGTGGTTGTATTCATATGGTCGATCAGCATGCTCTTCGCTTTGCCCGCGAACGCTGCGGAGCCAGAATATGCGTTCCATAAGCATCGGCTGTGCAAGCCCTGCGCGATGCCCGGCATTCCTGTTGCATTGCCGCGTCAAGGTATGGTATTTGCGCGTAGTGCTTTAATGAGTGACAGCACCTGGTGGTATTTAGTTGATATCCAACAAGGAGTGGTGATTCAGCTTCGCGTCCGCGTAGATACTTCCACGCCAAAGCAGAGCGCCGTCGAGCAGGTTAGTCGGCACGTGTCGGAGTCAGATCTGCTCGAAATCGCAAAGCTGACTAATCGCATCTGGAGTAGCGAGAAAATGCTGCCGACGCGCGTCGTGCCTGACATCGCTTGGGACTTATGGTTATTCGACAGCGATGAAGTGCGTCGAGATTTTGGACCTGGCTTACCCGACGGTCTGGCCGGTGAAGCTGAGCAACTCTTGCAGCGACTTGTCGATGGTCGCTAATCGACTCAGTTCGGCCATTTGCGAACTTTCCGATTTTCTTTTGAACAAGCATTTCATGAAGCGATATTTGGTTCTTCTCTTGGTGTTGATAGCTCGGTCGGCAATCGCTGAGCACGCAATAGCGGTGGACTCTGTTGCAGTTAAGTTGTTCTATCAGCACAGCGGCAGATTGTCGCCGCCTTTGTTGGAATCTGATTATTTGGTTAATGTTTTTATTGGTGAATACTCTCTAGAAAATGACAAAGCGGTCGAGCCTTCTAATACCGCAATCGTCGATGTATCCGTTTCACTTCCCGCTGGCGAGGATGCATTCGGTGACGTCGAGCTTATCGTCACTGATTTGGATACAAAGAAGGTAATGCTACGTCAAGTTCGTAGTACAGGAGCATTCGATAGGACCGGGATTTCTCATGTCGCATTTCTCTACCCTGAGATCGGATGTTCTCGCTTGCAGTTCGAAGCAAGTGCAAAAACAGCCAAGTTTAAGGATCGATCAAAACCTAGAAGTATTATTCTTCCATTCGGTTGTCATAGCGGCTAATAGGCCGAGACCGGCCATTAACGTACACCTGAGTATGTGAGCCTTACGGACCCTACTATGCTTAATGAGCTTGAGACAAAGAGGATCGATAACGTTGTAGGAGCCTTCATTGCGCGTCGACGTCCGCCTTTGCATTTTACGAAAAGAAGTTGATCTTGATTTCCGGCTCCGGGGCCAGAGCGTCGAAATATTCGAGATCCGGCCAGTGTGGCAAGGCGATGGCGAGATGCGTGAAATTCCAATCGCCAAGGCGACCTTTGTGAGAACGCGCGGCGTATGGCAACTGTATTGGCAACGCCAGGATATGAAGTGGCATATTTACGAACCATTGCCGGAGGCACGCTCCATTGAAGAGGTCATTGCTGCAATTGACGCAGACACCTACGCCTGCTTTTGGGGATGACTTGCAACGATTAACGCCGGTGTGCGTGCTTGGCCGTGTTCGGCCAGGAACGGACGCCGGCGCTGACACATGAAGCATCAACGCTAAGAATGAGTTATTCGAGAATCGTAAACTGTTACGACAAGTCGGTGACGCTTGCCGGTCGAACGATAAAAGCTGTTCATACCGAGTACAGTTTTGCAGCACTTCGGTTCGATAATGATGATATTACTTGCTTTGCTGTCGAAGAAGTCTCAGTGGGAAGGTGGTTCGAAGTATTCCCGCTCTGCCTCCATGAACTTAGGGGAGAATTACCCTTTCACTTGGACAGAACTGAGCATTTCGTTTACTGTTGTCTCTAGCGAATTGTTGTGGAGAGAGGAGTGGCTGGAACCAGCTTCTGATAATGCAGGTTTTCTGGGAACGGGGCCAGGATTCCCCCAGCATGCAGCTGCGCTTGGAACAGCACCAGCCGGAAACGAAAATATAGTTAAGGTATTGGCAGGAATCAAATTTTCCGCTTTGGATGGTCGTTCACTTGTTGTAAGCAGTTCGGAGAATACGCCTTTCAAGACCGATTTGGCGACGGACAACATCGAAGTTGAACAAATCATGCGATACCACACTTGCGGATAGCGGCCAGGAGCAGTTACCGCATTAGCCTAACGTAAGAACGACGCACTGCAATTCAATGACTAGACAACTGCTTATCCCGCTTTTGGCGGCTTCGCTTGCCATGTCTACTGCACCGCATTCTGTTCATGCGGAGGACAGTTTTGGCATTGATGACGGCAACTTGCGGCCAGTGCCATCTGCCGTAGCCGCGGCTCTGCGCATTCATCTTAGGAATACGGACTACGAAGAATGCGCAAATGGAAAGTTCATCGGAAGCGCAGTGAACCTAAAGGGGAGCGCTCGAAAACCCGACTGGATTGCGAAGACAGCTGATGGATGCGCCTGGGGGGCTGCCACTGCAAAAATTTGGATACTAAAACATGACAAGGCTCGATATCGCGTCGTGCTTGACGATGGCGGGCAAAGCGTAGTCCTGTTAAATACCAAGACGTATGGACTTCGAGACCTCAGAATGCCTAGCGGTACGGCCGGACATTATTCAGATGCGATACTAAAGTTCGATGGTAGGCGATACACAGTGTTCAGGTCGTGCGTCATTGATTTGCAGGATCCTGAGGAAAACAAGAGGCATCCCGATGGGCAATGCCATTTGAACTAACTTGAGGCCCGCAACGCCCAATTGCCGACGTAATGATTATTTTGAAGTTATATGCAGCTTAATCTGCCTAAATTTGTCCTTACACCAGCGCTCGTCTGCTGGACCCACCGCCCGATATGGTACCAGATAGACAATAGCTAGAACTATCCAAAAAATATGAGCGATTCCACTTTCTATGACCTTGCGTCCAACGCGCTTTGGGCCGACTTTCAAGAAGAATTATCTTTTCCATCATCACGCCCATTACTTGCTCACTATACCTCCATCCAAACATTCGAACAGGTCGTTACTAGACGGGAGTTCTGGTTTTCCAACCCTCTTTTCATGAATGATCTTGAAGAGCTGAAGTTTGGCATGATCGAAGGCGCAAGCGAGCTGCGTAAAAGCGAAGCAATTCGCACTGCATGCCGCACGCCTGAAAACCACAAGAAACTTTTAGAAAGCTTTGATTCCTTCTTCAATGATTATGAGTCCAAGCACGTTCTAAACACATACATACTTTGCTTTTCAGAGCACAACGCCGACGACAACGACGGATTACTCTCCATGTGGCGTGGCTACGGAAATTCAGGCTCAGGCGCTGCACTCGTAATCAATACTGCGAACATGAACGCAAACCTTGATTCGCCGCTTATTGTTGGCAAGGTACATTACGCATCAAAGGCCGAGCGAAAACGATGGATAAGCGAAAAGTTAGATAGTCTTGCAGAGGTGATCTCGACTTACGCGGAATCAAAAGATGACTTCTATAACGCAGCTTGGGCTTGGCTTCATCGTTTAAAGACGTTCTCCCTTTTCACGAAGCATCACGGATTTCATGAAGAGCGAGAATGGCGTATTGTCTATATGAACGATAGGGATAATGACCAAATCTTCAAAAAATACTTCGGCCACCTTGCAACCAACAGAGGAATTGAGCCTAAACTTAAGCTTCCCATCCAACCAATACCTGAACTAAAAGCAGAAGATATTTCTCTTGAGACTTTGGTTGATCGAATAATACTTGGTCCGTCCATATCCAGCGTGCTCGCCGCGAATTCTCTGCGACAAATGTTAAGGAATGTCGGGGAACATAAATTGGCGGAGCGAGTCGTTGCTTCAGAAATTCCTTTCAGGGCAACCTAGCTAGGGGTGTGAGGTGGCAGACGAATTGTTTCCGGCTGAAGCCGGCCAGTAGCGGACGACCACCGCAAGATCGAATGAGTTACATCGGACATGGCTTTCACGACAAAATATATGCATTTGGCCCTAGTTGCGGCATCACTTGTAACCTGTGCCCAACCTCGCCCAGTTCGCGCCGACGACGACTTCGGAATTGAAGACATAAACTTGCGCGCGGTGCCGCGAGCCGTATCCAAGGCCTTAAGTGAACATGTCCGACGCACCGACTACAAAGAATGTGCGCAGGGGAAGTTTGTCGGAACCGCTGTCGACCTGGTGGGCTTCGGTCAGAAAGGGGACTGGATTGTGAAAACAGCGGATGGATGTGCTTGGGGAGCCGCGACAGCGAAAATTTGGGTTTTGAAAAGAGAGAATGCCGGCTATCGTGTTGTGCTAGACAGTGGTGGTCAAGGCGTAATCCTGTTGAAATCGGAGGCAAATGGACTTCGTGACTTGAGAATGCCTAGTGGGACGGCTGGACATTATTCAGATGCATGGCTTAAATTTGATGGTTGGCGCTATAAAGTGCATAGATCTTGCGCCATTGACTTACAGGACGCTGAGGAGCTCAAAGTGCATCCCGATGGTCAATGCCACATAAATTAGCTTAGGGCCCGTAGCATCCAATGTCGGCCGGCCCAGACCGGCCAGGAGTGGTCGTTGACGCCAATCGTTTGGTACTGACCCGCACCGTTTGGTTTGGGATAAAGTCTGTGCTTATTTCACCCCTTCCATTCACGACGAAAAGAAAAGAATAACGGATGACAGAAGAAATTTCTTTTAAAGGCCCCTTCAAATTCGTTGGCGAGCCATGCATATTTGATGCAGGTCACAAAGTTAACGGCGTATATCTCTGGTGCGTGAAAAGCAGTGACAAGGTATTTCGGGTTTACTATGTTGGCGAAGCTGAGAACATCAACGTAAGAATGAACGTCCATTTGCAATATCAACTGAACGGGAAATACATTGCGCACTGTCCGGAGCGTCTGCGGGAAAATATCAAAGTTCTGATGCATAGAGCGGCCGAAGGGATGCTTCATAAATTTTCTCACATCGACGCGGGAGAATTTAATCGCAAGTTTATTCAGGAGTCTTGGATATTTTTTGCCGAACTTCCAGTGACAGGCAACAGCAGCGATGACAAATGGTTGAGGTGTAGATTTGAGACGGGCCTAGCTCGAATCATCGAGGATGGCGGTCAGAACATTCTGACAGTTGGTCATTTGCGGTATTGGAAAGGCGAAAAATCCAAGGTGCTGATAAACACGGGTGAAAGCACTATTGAATATCTATCTTCCGTTACCATGGATATTTAGCATTGGGCATCCACCGAATCCTTCCAGGCGTGGCCGGCTGGAAAGTAAAAAAGGGTTGATTTGGAACCACAGACTTAAAACCGAGACGAATTTTCAAAGATTTAATAAGACGTGGTCGTCTAATTTTCTGGATGATTCAATGTCATTTAATTCCCTCCTATGGCGTGATCGCTGCGCAGGCAACATACCAACCAATGGAGAGATTGAAAATTACTGTTTCGGTCCAAAAGCCAAAAGCATTGAAGAGCGATAAAACTTATGGCGGTGCTATTTCCCGATTTGGAAGCAGCTAAAGCTGCAAAACAGAAACCCACAGAAGGCGAAGTATTTCTCCTGGAATTCTTGGAAACGCATTTTGACGACCAAGTAGAGGTGTACTTTCAACCCTGTTTCAATGGAGATAGGCCGGACATTGTCCTCATGTCGCCCACTATGGGTGTCATCATCATTGAGGTCAAAGACTGGAATCTAGACCTCTACAGCATTGACACGAACAACAGGTGGGTCGTTAGCCTTTCTGATCGCCCAAAACAGATCAAGTCGCCATTCCAGCAGGCTTACCGCTACAAGAAAAATTTCTTTGAAATCCACGTCAACGGACTTTTGGAAAAGAGCCTAAAGAATGAGAAATTTTTCAGGCTGATCAAGACATACGTTTACTTTCATAATGGAAGCAAAGTAGATCTTGAGCGCCTATATCAACCGCACCTGGATCGCCTTCACGAGCAAGCCCGTGAGAATGAGCAACGGCTCAAAGCCAATCCCGATTACTTTGACTCCTACGAGAAGTCGCGTAAGTGGATTGAACGCGGCAAGTTCAGGTTTGAACGCGATCTAGCTTTGTCACTCCATAGAGACAAGCTCAAGAAGATTGCCTTCCCTATTGCAGCCAAAGGCAGCCTTTTTGAAGAGTCCGTCTACACGGAGTTCAAACGGCTGCTCAACCCGCCTTATCACTATGCCAGCGAAGGCAAGCCCCCCAGCTACTCAGACAAACAAGCCAAGTTGATTCAAAGCGAATCCAAAGCACGAGCTAAGATTTGCGGCCTTGCGGGATCGGGAAAAACCGTTGTGCTCGCTGGGAGGGCCGTCAATGCTCACAAGAGGCACGGCGGTAGAGTGTTGGTGCTGACCTTCAACATCACATTGGGCAGCTACATCCACGACAAGATCAGTGCAGTGAAGAGAAGACTTTCCCTGGTCTGCCTTTGACATCAACAACTACCACCGATTCATCACAATCGCATTGAACAATTCGGGAATTGATGTCGTCATTCCTGAACACCTGCAATATGAAGGCAAAGATCCTATTACTGCACGGCGGATTGCCACGGAGCGCGATCACTACCTAGAGGCAACCTACTACAGCAACCAGCAGGTCTTTGAACGCGATGAAATCAAGACGATCTATAACACCATCCTGATTGACGAAATCCAAGACTACAAGCCAGAGTGGATCAAGATTATCCGTTCAAACTTCCTCGCTGAAGATGGAGAAATGCTTCTTTTCGGTGATGAGAAGCAAAACATCTACAATCGTGCTTTGGATGGAGAGCGACGTTCTAAAGTCGTAGAAGGTTTTGGCACGTGGATCAAGTTGACCAAGAGCTATCGATATACCTTCCAATCCCCGATCATTCCTTTGGTTGACTCATTTCAAAAATCATTCCTGCTTAAAGACTACCAGCTTGATTCAGACGAGTCCTTTCAACTGAGCCTTACCAGCATTGGATTGCAGGCTTACACCACGTTTGATCGGAAAAAAATAGCCGAGCTCGCTGCTCATATCATTAAGATTGCTAAAGAGTACAGCATTCACCCCAATGACATCTCCGTCATTTCTTCCCAAGAGATTGTCTTGCGAGAACTTGACTATGTCCTAAGAAACTCTAATTCGCACAAGGAGCGCACCCTGTGTACATTTCCTTCACTGGAAGTATCAGAGCACCCGAAATATGTCAAGAAATATCAGGAAATCAGTGCCTCAAAAAAGAAAGGTTTCAATCTCAACAGCGGCGTTTTGAAGCTCAGTTCAACGCATAGCTTCAAGGGCTTTGAGTCCCCGCTGATCTTTTTGCTCGTCAATAATAATGACGCCCCTGAAATGGTCTTCACTGGCTTGACCCGTGCAAAGGAAAACGTGGTGATCTTCCTTGAGAACGGAAGCCGTTACTTTGACTTCTTCACTAAGCATATGACCAAGCTTGAGGGCAATGGCGACACCCGCATTCAATAAACGCAAAGCTCACGGGAAGATGAAAAGCTAGAACAGCGAAAAGACGCTTCGAGACAAGAAAATCTTCACTATCGCACGTTGCAAATCGTCGTAGGGTGCGGCCAATGGTGCGAACTTCCGCAATGGGGCGGGAGCGGCCGGTTGAATCCGCAGACGATAACAGAAGTTTGGCCATACAAGGCAATCATGAAAAAAGTATTTCTACTGATATCGATGCTATTAGCGTTTAAATATTCGTTCGCGGGCAACATTTACGAACAGAAGCTCTATAAACAGCTGAAGGAAGTTTCAGCGTCAGTGCATTCCGATAACAATTTCCCCATCTTTGCAAAAAACGTCGCAAACCTCACACAAGTTTTGGATCAATACAAACGTAGCGGTGGTGAAGATCAAAATCTACTGATGGCTAGCGACGAATTCCTGAAGGCATTGAACTCCTGGGCAAAAGCGAAATTAGGAGAGCGTTCACAAGAGACGTACGCGCAAAACATGCGTGTGCATCAAGCGTCGCTGAAAATAGCGACGGGCCAAATTTTATTATATGAGAACAGATTAAAGGCTATTCCAATACATTAATTGATTACAATACCATTTTATTAATATTTCATTATACTACTACGGGACATCAGAAGCGCCCCGCCTATCAATTTCCGCCAAGAGGCCGGGAGCGGACGGCCAGGACGGAGAGCAATCGGCCAAGAGTTGCCAAGCACTCGGATTTGGGGCAGCCCAGGGCTCCAAGCCCGCCATATCACTTCGATGCTTCGGTCTAATTTGCCATAAATGGCAATGGATCGGTCTAAAGAGGGCTCGACTGGCAGGGGCGCACGGTTTTGTAGACCGAATTCGTCCCTGCAAAGAAACTTCTCGACCGCTTTGGATTTTCGACCGTTCGGAATGGGACCGTGTTAGAGAGCTCGATTTGACTTTTAGACTGCCTAGACTGCGGTTCGCTGCACCTTACGCGCCACAGTTGAAGTCGGTCAGGACAGAACAGGCAGGTCGGCCAGGAACTGGTGAATTTGCGCGACGACGGCGGCGCCTTCGCCGACCGCTGCGGACACGCGCTTGGTCGACCCTGCGCGCACGTCGCCGATGGCGAACACGCCGGACACGCTGGTTTCCAGCGCGAGGCGCGCTTGTGCATCGGGTCCGCAGACTTCGCCGGTAAGGATGAAACCATTGCGGTCGACGGCCACGTCGGAGCCGGCCAGCCAGCCGGTATTCGGTTCGGCGCCGATGAACAGGAAGACGCGGCGCACCGGGTAGCTGGCCTCGTCCTTGCTGCGCAGATCGCGAATGCGCAACCTTTGCAAGCCGTTTTCATCGCCTTCGAGCGCGGCGATTTCCGCATGGGTGTGCACCACGATATTGGGAATGGACTGGACACGCTCAATCAGGTAGCTGGACATGGTCGAGGCCAGGCTATCCTTGCGGATCAGCATATGCACTTTCGCGGCATGGCCGGACAAAATAGACCGCCGCTTGTCCCGCCGAGTTGCCGCCGCCGACCACCACCACTTCCTCGGACTTGCACAGCTGCGCCTCCACGGAGGAAGCCCAGTAGTAGACGCCCTTCCCTTCGAACTGCGCCAGGTTGTCCAGCGCCAGCTTGCGGTAGCGCGCGCCGCAGGAAAGGACGACGGTACGTGCCTGCAGACCCGCAAGGCTGCCGCACAGTTCCACGCGCAAGGTTGCGCCGTCAGTGAGCAGACGACCCGCCGGCGCGGGGATGCGATCTCCACTCCAAAGCGCTCCGCCTGTACATAGGCACGGCCAGTCAGCGCAGCACCCGAAATGCCGGTCGGGAAGCCGAGGTAATTCTCGATGCGCGCGCTGGCGCCGGCCTGGCCGCCGTAGGCGCGGCCTTCCAGCGCCAGCACCGACAAGCCCTCGGACGCTGCGTACACGGCCGTGGCCAGTCCAGCCGGCCCGGCGCCGACCACGATTACGTCCCATACCTTGTCTTCACTCATGGGCCGCAAGGCGCCCACGCAGCGGCCCAGTTCCACCACCGTGGGATTTTTCCTGACGCCGAACTCCGGAACGATAACCAGCGGCCATTCTTCCGGCGTGGGCGCATACCCGGGCCGCTACTTGCGCGGCGCGCTCATCGTCCGCCGGATCGAGAACGGTATGCGGATGGCCATTCAAAGTCGAGAAAACTTTGCAGCGCGTGGATGCGGCCAAGGCCGCGCGGGCCGATGATGACCGGGCCGCCGGAATTGCGCGCCAGCCAGGATACGCTGCGCAGGATCAGCGCCCGCACCAGCAGCTCGCCCAATTCAGGGAAGGCCAGCACCAGCGCGCGGAAGGCATCGCAGGACACATGCAGCACATGCAGCTCGCCCACCGCCACGCCATCGCTCATGGCAGGACGGTCGGAAAGCTGGCCCACGTCGCCGGTGAACTGGCCGGGCAGCAGGGTCACCATCAACTGGTCGTTGTCGAAGCCATCGTGGCAATAGTCGCGGATTGCTCCCTGCAGCACGACCATGATGCCCGAGGTCAGGCGGCCGGCCCGGAATACGGTCTCGCCATCAGCGAAGCGGCGCTCGATGGCGTAGCGCCGCACATGCCGCATCTGCTGCTCGTTCAGAGTGGGATAGACCTGGCGACGGCGCCTCTCAAGATCCTCGGTCGGCAGCGGTGGCTGCGCATCGAACTCGTTGTTGGCCATGACGGCTCCCTGTGGCCGGCTTCAGCCGACTTTTTGCACACGCTCCGGCAGAGGCGCGGCGGATTCCGCAAGTTGGCGCGCCCTGCGGTGCATGGCGCGGCGGCCCAGCCAGAGCACGAGGCCGGTGATCATGAAGAGCAAGGGCGTAAGGCCGGTAATGGAGATCAGTATACGCCCCGGCAGGTGGAAGGCTTCTCCGGTATGCAGCGGGAACATCCAGTTCAGGAAGGTGTCGCCGGACGGCGCGGTCAGCGGGTTGCGCACACGCAGGACGGAGCCGCTGTAAGCGTCCACGCTGATGCGGGTATTGCCGTCGCCCTTGCGCACTTCTGCCGCCTGGCGCATGCGGATTTCGAAGGGCGCCTTGACCGTTCCGAGGGTGACGCGCGAGATGCGGCCTTCGGGCACGGCGCTTTGCGCGGCGGCCATGGCGGCCGAAGCGGAAATAAGTTTGCGTCCGTCAGCGTCGCCGTTGGCCAACTTCTCGTTCGCCTCCAGGGTGGACACGGCGCCGATCACGGGGCGCACCACGTCCGGCAAGTTCATCACCATGCCGGAGAAGCCGAGCATGGCCAGCATGGGCGTCACGAAGAAGCCGGCCGCGCGGTGGAAGCTGTAATTGAACTGGCGCGAGGTGAGATGGCCGCGCACGGTCAGCGACTTGCGGAAGGATGTCCAGTTCGCCTTCGGCCACCACAGCGCGAGGCCCATCACGGAGGTCAGGAACAGCATGCAGCCTGTTACGCCGGTCACCCATTTGCCGCCCTCGCCCGCCAGCAGGTAGCGGTGCAGGTGGAACAAGGTGGGCATCAACAGCGGCCGCGACAGGCCAAACTCGCCATAATTGCGCTCACCAAGCACTTCAAGCGTATATTGGTCCAGCATCACCTGGCGCTGCAGGTCGGTGCCGAACAGGGTCTTCTGACGCGCGGCGGGACGGTACCAGGCGACGAAGACATCATGCTCATCGTCCGGCAGCATCAGGTTGGTCGGCTTGCCGTAGCCAGGGAGCTTCGACAGGCGGGACAGCGCGGCTTCCACCTTTTCCGGCGTGACCGGTGCCGCATTGGCCGGCACAGCGCGCGACTGCAGCAGCGACGGGTTGAGCGCCGCGTCGAGCTCGTGATTCCATGCCAGCAGCACGCCGGTCGAACCTGCGGAGACGAACAGGACGCCGAACAGCAGCGCGAGATAGAGGTGGATATCGCGCAGCCAGCTGCGCAGGGAGCCTGAGATCATTCAGTCATTATAAATGCGAATCACTATCATTCACAACCTTTCTCACAAAGACGTGGTAGGCTGCTTGTTTTAAAAGGCTTTTCATGACTTATCCACTCCGCCTGTGGATAAGCATGTGGAAAACGGGGCCTTGACAAGCGATTTCGCCCTTAACTGCGCGGATTCCTACAGATTGCCCATTTCAAAGGCATAAATTTTCACCCATAAAATCAATGACTTAGCACAGGCATTTGTATGCTCCACTGCAACACTTCAAACTGCTGAAAAATATTTTAATAAGCGATACAATTCGCGCCTTTGTTTACTTTGACAAAAATGCTGCTGAGGAATAGTGTGGGCAGTAGGAAGACGCATTGATGATGACTATATTGCGGGAAAAACGCATGGACGTAAAAGTTCCTGAAGAAGATTCCAGCGAAGGCTGGATGATTGAAGACGATGCCCATTCCTCCCCCGACGAGCAGGCGCAAGCTGCCACGCCGGCGCCGTGGCGCGTGCTGATCGTCGACGACGATGTCGACGTGCACGTGGTCACCAAATTCTCCCTGAGCAATGCCTGCTTCCAGGGCCGCCGCCTCAGCTTCCTGCACGCCTATAGCGGCGAGGAAGCGCTGAGCACGCTGCGTAATAACCCGGACGTGGCCCTGATTTTGCTGGACGTGATCATGGAAACCAGCGATGCCGGACTGCGCGTCGCCAACCAGATCCGCTCTGACCTGAAGAACCAGCTGGTGCGCATTGTCCTGCGCACGGGCCAGCCCGGCCAGGCGCTGGAGCACGGCATCATCCTCGACTACGACATCAACGATTTCTGGTGCAAGACGGACCTCACCACGCGCAAGCTGTTCACCACAGTGATTTCTTCGCTGCGCAATTATGCCGAGCTGAAGAACTTGACGGAGCAGCAGGAAGATGCGGCCAAAGTGCTGAACGCACTGCAACATGGCGAAAGCTGGTCCGGTGAGCTATCGGTCGGCCTGCCGGCGACCAGCGTCAGCATCCAGGCGCGGCCTGGCGCCGAACCCGGCGATTTTTCCGTCCAGGGCAAAATCCTGAGCTAAGTTGCTGATTGTAAAGGTTTTCTGCGATTATCCACACTGTTTGTGGATATCTTTGTTGATAAGGTGCTATTGACAAGGCAAACAGGCTTTAATGGCGGCCTTTTCAACAAACTGCACGTTGCGCAGGCAGAAAACTTTCCCATTAAAATCAATGGCTTATATTCTCACCAATTGTTACACGGATACAATGGCAGAGCCACCGCGGACATTGCTGACAGTCAAGCGCTGTGCATAACCACCCGTTGCCGCTGTTTGCATTGCAGCATTACAAGATGGGAGCGACGGAGGGGAATTCAGTGAGAATTTTTCCGGCGCTGGGCCGGCTGGAGCAGTACGCGTTCAATGACGTCGGGCTGGATGTTGTGGGATTTCATGTACTCGATGGCGCAAAGCGTGCTGAAACTCTCCTGAACCTTGATACCGCGGTCCACGATCTGGCTGCTGAAGCGGTCTGCCCGCTGGGTCTGAAGTTGCAGGGTGTCCATGGGAATCCTTTGGCGTCAGGGTTGGGTGGTGCTAGTATTGCCTATTAATACTGAAAGTCAATGACAGGCTCCCAACTTCAACGGCCGAAATCTCTGGCTGACTTGTTTTTCTCCTTCACCGTGTTGGCGCTGCAAGGTTTCGGCGGAGTACTTTCTGTGGCTCAGCGCGAGCTGGTCGAGCGCAAGCGCTGGATGACGGACGAGGAATTCCTCGAAGAATGGGCGGTGGCCCAGATCATGCCGGGACCAAACGTGGTCAACCTGTCGCTGATGCTGGGTCATCGCCACTTCGGACTGCGCGGCGCGCTGGCGGCGCTCGCCGGCTTGCTGGCCGTGCCCAGCCTGGTCGTGCTGGCCGCGGCGACCATTTATACCCATCACTCGAACAATCCGCACCTGGTCGGCGCGCTGCGCGGCATGGCGGCCGTGGCGGCCGGCATGATTGCGGCCACCGGCATCAAGATGCTGCCGACGCTGACGCGTCATCCCCTGCCTTTGTGGATCACGTTGCCGCTGGTCGTTGCGGGCGTGGCGGCGGGCGCCTGGCTGCGCCTGCCCCTGCTTCCTACTTTGTTGGTGGTTGGCGGCCTTGGCTGCTGGCTGACCTATAGGAGGCTGCCCTGAGCGCGCCGCTGCACATCGTGCTGGCCTGGCACGACTGGCTGGACCTGTTCTGGCATTACTTCCTGCTGTCCTTCATGAGCGTGGGCGGCGCGATCTCGACCACGGCCGAGATGCACCGCTACCTGGTGGAGCAGCACGGCTGGCTGACGCAGGCGCAGTTCAATGAGTCGATTGCGATCGCCCAGGCGGCGCCGGGACCGAACGTGCTGTTCGTGGCGCTGATGGGGTGGAATGTGGGGCTCGATGCGGGGAGCCACGCGGCGGCTGTGCTGGGGGTGCTGTGCACGATGACGGGCATCCTGGTGCCGAGCAGCGCGATTACGCTGCTGGCGTCCGCATGGGGACACCGTAACCGCGAGCTGCGCGCCGTGCGCGCGTTCAAGCAGGGCATGGCGCCGCTGGTGATTGCGCTGCTGGTGTCGACCGGGATTGTGCTGGGGGCGGTGGATCGGGATTTTGCGGCGGATTGGCGGCTGTGGGTGCTGTCGATCGTGGCCGGGGTGGTGATCTGGCGCACGCGCGTGCATTTGCTTTGGCTGCTGGCGGTGGGGGCGGTTTTCGGGGTGGGTCGGGGTGGGTGTGACCGGCGCCGCGTGACGGGATGCACGGCGGATCAATGATCCGCCCTACACGCCTCGTCGGCGCCCGCGACCGTCATGCGCCCGGCGGCGCACGCGACCGAATCCAGGTTGACACGCCCCACGGACCGGTGCACCGGACGGCACCCGGTATGGGAATACATCGCACGCACGATCACCGTACGGCGGTCCTCGGCTGCGCTTGACCGACCGCGGTGCGTAGGGCGGATCATTGATCCGCCGTGCATGCGGTCACGCGGCCCGTTTATTTGGCGTTCTGGTAACCGCCGTACGTATTGACCGGGCTCCACTCCGGCAACACGGGCGGCATTTCCGGCGCGAACTGGCCGAAGTCCTTGCTGGCGTAGACCACCTTGCCATTGACGATGGTGAGCGCGCTTTCGAGGTCGCGGATCTCGATGCTCGGGATGCTGAAGTAATCCTTCGGCAGGATCACGAGATCGGCATACTGGCCCTTGGCGATGGTGCCCTTCAGCTTTTCCTCGCCGCTCATCCACGCGCTGCCCTGCGTCATCAGCTTCAGCGCCTCGTAGCGGGACAGAACATCCCTGCTCTGCCAGATCTGCAGCCCGCCCGCCGTCTTGCCGGTCACGGCCCAGTAGATCGACGGCCACGGTCCGTAGCTGGACACGCGCGTGCCATCGGTGCCCAGGCCCACGGGAATCTGCATCTGCAGCATCTTGCGGATCGGCGGCATCTGGCGCTGCTGGGGCGCCATACTGCTTCCAGTAATGCTCACCCTGGAAGTACATGCGGTTCTGCACGGCGACGCCGCCGCCCAGCTTCTTCACACGTTCCAGTTGCGCGTCCGTGATGGTTTCGGCGTGGTCGAAGAACCAGCGCAGGCCGTTCAGCGGGATGTCCTTGTTGACCTTTTCGATCACAGCCAGGTCGCGTTCGATCGATTCGCCGTAGGTGGCGTGAATGCGGAACGGCCAGCGGTTCTTGATCAGCAGGCGCAGTACGGCTTCCATCTCGTTTTCCATCTGCGGCGGCATGTCCGGACGGGGTTCGAGGAAGTTCTCGAAGTCGGCCGCGCTCCAGACCAGGTTCTCGCCGCCGCCTTCGGTCACGTAGCCGTTGGCGTAGAACATATGCTCGTTCTTGTCCGGCTTCGTCAGCGTGAGCCAGCGCTGGTAATCCTCCAGCTCCTTGCCCGGCTTTTGCGCGAACAGATAGTAGGAGGTGCGCACAGTCAGCTTGCCGTTCTTCGCCAGCTCCAGGCTCACGGAGTAATCGTCCGGATAGGCTTGCCCGCCGCCGCCCGCATCGATGGCGCTGGTCACGCCGAGGCGGTTCATTTCGGCGTAGTAGTGCTGGGTGGAGTTGACCTGCTGCTCGCGCGGCAATGCGCCGGTCTTGGCCAGCGTGGAGTACAGGATCAGGGCATTCGGCTTGGCGATCAGCAGGCCGGTGGGATTGCCCGCCGCGTCCAGCTCGACGACGCCGTCCTTGTACTGGGTGGTCTTGTCATACTTGAGGACCTCGATGCCCTTCTTGTTCAGGAAGCCGAGGCCATAGAGATAGAGGATGAAGACCGGCTTGTCCGGCACCGCTTCATTGATTTCGGCCAGCGTAGGCAGGCGCTTTTCCTCGAACTGGAATTCGTTCCAGCCGCCGACGACCTTGATCCAGGCGCCGTCCGGCGTGCGCGCGGCCTGCTCCTTCAGCATGGACAGCGCTTTCTTGAGCGAGGTGACGCCGTCCCAACGCAGCTCGGCGTTGTAGTTCAGGCCTTCGCGGATGATGTGCAGGTGGGAGTCGTTCAGGCCGGGGATCACGGTGCGGCCGCCCGCATCGATCACCTGGGTGCCCTGCTTCTTCAGTTTCATCACCTGGGCATTGCTGCCGACGGCCGTGATCATGCCGTCCTTCATGGCGACGGCCTGCGCGAAAGCGCCCTCCTTCACCATGGTTGCCACCTTGGCGTTAGTGACGATCAGGTCTGTCGCCATCGCCTGGGACAGGCCTGCTGCCAGCAAGGCAGCGGATAGTATCAGTCGTTTCACATTACTCTCCTCTGCATTCCCGGCGCGCAGGCCGGGAGGGTTACTCCTTGATCGATTCGATAGCGAACGTCAGGGACAGTTCATCGGCCACGTACGGTGCGTACTTGCCGGCGTTGAATTCGGAACGCTTGATGGTGGCAACTGCGTTGGCGCCGCAAGCGTCTTTCTTCAGGATAGGATGGGCCATGCACTGGAAGGAGGTCACTTCCAGCTTCACCGGCTTGGTCACGCCCTTAATGGTCAGGTTGCCTTCCACCGAAGCCAGCTTGTCGCCGTTGAAGTTGAACTTGGTCGACTTGTAGGTGATGGTCGGGAACTTGGCGGTGTCCAGGAAGTCTTCGCCCTGGATATGGCCATTGAATACCTGCGAGCCGGTGCTGACGGACTTGGCGTCGATGGTCACGTCCACGGAACCGGTCTTGGCGGCGCGGTCGATCTGGATCTTGCCGCTGGTGCTATCAAAGCGGCTCAGCTGGTTCGAGTAGCCGAAGTGGCTGTACTCGAAGCGCGAGAACGAGTGAGTGTTGTCGATGACATAGGTTTCGTTGGCGGCGTTGGCGGCGAGCGAGAAACCGGCGGCGAGGGCCAGGGCGATCAGTTTTTTCATTGTTAAGTGCTCCACTAGTTGAAGGATGGAGCGGATTATGCATGCGGCCTGATTGCGTGTAAAACGCATAAATTGCCTTCTATCAATCGAATAAATCGATAGTAAAGCAGGGCCACCGCGGCGGCAATTCCCCGTTCGGGGGATGCTGTGAAGGACGGGCACAGTAATTGCACACAGGAGACAATCAGACCCAAATTATCACCAAAATGAGCGCTTCTGCACCAAACATGGGCACTAACGGCTCCGCGCCGGTTCAACGCATCGTCAAGATAAGGCGCGACTACAACACCTGGGTGGCCAATGAAACCATCGAGGACTACGCCCTGCGCTTCACGCCGCGCGCCTTCCGCAAATGGTCCGTGTTCCGGGTCGCGAACACTGCCTTCGGCGCCATCTCCTTCCTTGTGCTGGAAGCGATCGGCGGCACCATCGCCGTGCACTACGGCTTCATCAACGCTTTCTGGGCCATCCTCGCGGTGGGACTGATCATCTTCCTGACCGGCCTGCCCATCAGCTATTACGCCGCCAGATATGGCGTGGACATGGACCTGCTGACGCGCGGCGCCGGCTTCGGCTACATCGGGTCCACCATTTCCTCCTTTGTCTACGCCTCCTTCACCTTCATCCTGTTTGCGCTGGAAGCGGCCATCATGGCTTATGCGCTGGAACTGTATTTCGGCCTGCCCCTGTGGCTGGGCTACCTGGTCAGCGCGCTGGCGGTGGTGCCGCTGGTGACCCATGGAGTGACCCTGATCAGCCGCATCCAGATGCTGACCCAGCCCATCTGGCTCGCGCTGATGGCCCTGCCCTTCATCGCCATCGCCATCAAACGCCCGGAGCTGCCGGCCGAGCTGCTGCAATTTGCCGGGACGGATCCGTCAAACGCCCACTTCAATACCCTCGCCTTCGGCGCCGCCACCGCTGTCGGCGTGGCCCTGATCACGCAGATCGGCGAACAGGTGGACTTCCTGCGCTTCATGCCGCCGCCACAGGGCCGGCGGCTGCGCTGGCACCTGGGCGTTCTGGCGGCAGGCCCGGGCTGGATCGTGCTCGGCATCCTGAAGATGCTGGCCGGCGCCCTCCTGGCCCTGCTGGCCATTGAGGGCGGCGCCTCGCTGGCACAAGCAGTCAATCCGACCCCAGATGTACCTGGCCGGCTTCAGGGAATTCTTTGGCGGCACGTGGGCCGCCCTGCTGGCAACCGTGGTGTTCGTGGTCGTCTCGCAGATCAAGATCAATATGACCAATGCCTATGCGGGTTCGCTGGCGTGGTCCAACTTCTTCGCCCGGCTGACGCACAGCCATCCGGGCCGCGTGGTGTGGGCGTTCTTCAATGCGCTCATTGCGGTGCTGCTGATGGAGCTGAACGTATTCCAGGCGCTGGACCAGGTGCTCGGGCTGTTTTCCAATGTCGCCATCGCGTGGATTGCGGCCGTGGTGGCGGACCTTGTGATCAACAAGCCCCTGGGTCTGAGTCCCGCCGGCATCGAGTTCCGCCGCGCCTACCTGTACGACATCAATCCGGTTGGCGTTGGCGCCATGCTCCTGGCTTCCCTGCTCTCGGTAGCCGCCTTCATTGGCATGTTCGGCGCCACGGCGCAGGCTTTCTCGGCCTTCATCGCCCTCGGCACCGCCCTCATTGCCTCGCCGCTCATTGCCGTCCTGACGCGCGGCCGCTACTACATGGCCCGCCAGCCGCATCACCCGGCGGCGCGCAGCAATACCTGCAGCATCTGCGAAAAGGAATACGAACAGGAAGACATGGCGCATTGCCCCGCTTACCAGGGCTCCATCTGCTCCCTGTGCTGCTGCCTCGACGCGCGCTGCGACGATGCCTGCAAGCCGCATGCGCGCATCTCGGTGCAGTGGCTGGCGGCGATGCGCTGGCTGCTGCCGAAGTCCGCCTGGCCTTATCTGGTGAGCGGCCTTGGCCACTACCTGCTGCTGATGGCCGTCACGCTGCTCTTCCTTAGCAGCCTGCTAGGTCTGCTCTACCTGCATGAATCGTCCGCCCTGATCCAGGCCGGCGACACAGGCTTGCTGCCGCCGCTGCAGCTGGCTTTCCTCAAGCTGTTCGGCGCGCTGCTGCTGGTCAGCGGCATTGTGGCCTGGTGGCTGGTGCTGAACAGCGAAAGCCGCCGCGTGGCGCAGGAGGAAGCGCAGCAGGCGAAAAAGCTGGCGGACCAGGCGAACCAGGCAAAGAGCCGCTACATCGCCGGCATCAGCCATGAAATCCGCACTCCCCTCAACAGCATCCTGGGCTACGCGCAGCTGCTGGACAACGATCCAGCCATGCCGGCGCACCGGCAGCAAGCCATCCGCGTGATCCGCGGCAGCGGCGAGCATCTGCTGTCGCTGATCGAGGGCACGCTGGATATCGCCCGGATCGAAGGCGGCAAGCTCAGTGTCGACATCCGGCCGCTGCGCTTCGAAGACTTCATCGGCCAGCTGGTGCGCATGTTTGAACAGCAGGCGGCGAGCAAAGGCCTGGCCTTCCGCTACGAGACGCAGGGCGCCATCCCTGCCGTGGTGCGGGCCGACCGCAAGCGGCTGGGGCAAATCCTGATCAATATCCTGGGCAATGCGGTCAAGTTCACCCGCCAGGGCAGCATCGTGTTCCGGCTGCGCTATCAGCGCGACATCGCCCATTTCGAAGTGGAAGATTCCGGTCCCGGCATTCTCGAAGAGGAAATGGAGCGCATCTTCGAGCCCTTCTCGCGCGGCAGCGCGGGCAATGGGGCCGACAGCACCGGCACCGGGCTCGGGCTGCCGATCAGCAAACTGCTGACCGAACTGATGGGCGGTGAACTCAGTGTGCGCAGCACCGTGGGCAGCGGCAGCACGTTCAGCGTGCGCCTGCTGCTGCCGCGCGTGCACGGCGAGGCGCCCGAGGGCGAACCGGCGCCGGTCCAGCGCTTTGCTTACGCGGGGCGGCGGCGCC
Organism: Pseudoduganella sp. UC29_106; assembly: GCF_044055365.1. Lineage (NCBI taxonomy): Bacteria > Pseudomonadati > Pseudomonadota > Betaproteobacteria > Burkholderiales > Oxalobacteraceae > Pseudoduganella > Pseudoduganella sp. UC29_106. The sequence goes on from NZ_CP171977.1 coordinate 3,963,386, forward strand.
GCATCCTGGTGGTGGACAATGACCGCAACGACCGCGAGCTGCTGGCCGAGATCCTGACGCCACTGGGCTTCATCGTCGGCCAGGTCGCCTCGGGCCAGGAATGCCTGCAGCACCATGCCACGTTCGCGCCCGACCTGATCCTGATGGACCTGGCCATGCCGGGCATGGATGGCTGGGAAGCCAGCCACCTGCTGCGCACCGAACACCAGTGCCAGGCGCCGATCGGCATCGTTTCCGCCAACGCCTACGACAAGGGCTTGCCCAATCCCGCCGGCATCGGCGCGGACGACTTTTTCACCAAGCCGGTGCAGGTGGCCGAACTGCTGGAATGGATCGGGCGGCGGCTGCAGCTTGACTGGCTTGGCCAGGCGGCGGCTGGCAGCGGCCCTATGGCGCATGCCGCGCCGCCTACCCGCGCCTCCGCCTCGCCTGTCTTGCCGCCGCCCGCCCAGCTCGACCCGCTGCGCGCGATGGTAAAGGCCGGCTATGTGCGCGGCATCAGCCGCCAGCTGGACGACATCGCCGCCCTGGGCGCCCCCTATCAGGATTTTGTCGACATCATGCGAGCCCACGCCCTGCGCTTCGAACTCGAAGCGATGGCGCGCCTGCTCGAACAAGGAGCCTGCCATGCTACAGCCGATTGAAAGACCACCCGGCCAACTGGTGCTGGTGGTGGACGACATGCCCGAGAATCTCGCCGTGCTGCACGACGCGCTGGACGAATCGGGGTACTCTGTGGTGGTCGCCAGCAATGGCGCCACCGCGCTGGAACAGGCGCATGCCCTGGCGCCGGACATCGTGCTGCTGGACGCCGTGATGCCCGGCATGGACGGCTTCGAAGTTTGCCGGCGCCTGAAAAGCGATGAGCAGACCCGCCCCATTCCCGTGATCTTCATGACGGGCCTGACGGAAACCGAGCATGTGCTGGCGGCCTTCCAGGCCGGCGGCACCGACTATGTGACCAAACCGATACGCCAGAACGAAATGCTGGCCAGGATCCAGACGCATATGCAGACCGCGCGCCTGGTCACGCAGGCGCGCAGCGCCCTCGACGCCTTCGGCTATGCAGCACTGGCGGTCGGCGAGGACGAGCGCATCATCTGGCAGACGCCGCTCGCGCGGCAATGGATGACGAGTTATTTCCCATCGCAGGGCAACGCTTTCATGCCGCCCCACGTGTCGCCCTGGCTGCAGGGCGCAGTGCGCTCGATCGCGCTGGGGGATGAGCCGCTGCCCCTGGTGATCGCGCAAGGCACGCGGCGCCTGATCCTCACCCTGGCCGAAGAAGTGGAAGCGGCGCAGTGGACCATCGTGCTGCGCGAAGAGTCGGACGCGGCCCAGGTCCAGTCGCTGATGGCCCGTTTCTCCCTGACGCAGCGCGAGGCCGAAGTGCTGCACTGGGTCAGCAAGGGCAAGACCAACCGCGACATCGGCGACATCCTCGGCACCAGTCCGCGCACGGTCAACAAGCACCTGGAGCACGTGTTTTCGAAGCTGGGCGTGGAGACGCGCACGGCGGCCGCTTCGCTGGCCATGCTGCGGCCTAGACCGACAGGTGGCGCTTGACGTCGTCGCTGTCCATCTGGGCCTGCTGGCCGGCCGCCACCACTTCACCGCGCGACAGCACCACGAAGCGGTCGGCCAGCGCGTGCGCGAAATCAAAGTACTGCTCGCACAGCAGGATGGCCATGTCGCCCCGTTCGCGCAGCAGGCGGATGACGCGCTCGATATCCTTGATGATGGAGGGCTGGATGCCCTCGGTCGGTTCATCCAGGATCAGCAGCTTGGGCCGCTGCAGCAGCGCGCGGGCAATGGCCAGTTGCTGCTGCTGGCCGCCGGACAGGTCGCCGCCGCGCCGCTGCAGCATGTCCTTCAGCACCGGGAACAGTTCATAGACCTCGCCGCTGATGCGCGCCGCCTCGCGCCCCGACAGCGTGGCCATGCCCATGCGCAGATTGTCTTCCACGCTGAGCCGGGCAAAGATTTCGCGCCCTTGAGGTACATAGGCGATACCCGCCGCGGCGCGGGCATGGGGCGCGAGCCGCGTGATGTCGCGGCCGGCGAAACGCACGGTGCCCGCCGCCAGCGGCAGCACCCCCATCAGGCATTTCAGCAGCGTGGTCTTGCCGACGCCATTGCGGCCCAGCAGCGCCAGGCACTGGCCGCGCTCAAGCCCCAGCGACACGCCGCGCAAGGTATGGGAAGAACCGTAGTACTGGTTCAGATTATCGGCTTGCAGCATCATCGTCCTAGCGTCCCAGATAGACTTCAATAACACGTTCATCGGCCTGTACCTCGTCCATGCGTCCCTGGGCCAGCACCGCGCCTTCGTGCAGCACGGTCACCTTGCCTTGCTGCGCGATCTCGGCGACAAAGCCCATATCGTGTTCCACCACCATGATGGAATGCTTGCCCCGCAGCTCATTCAGCAATTCCGCCGTGCGCGCCGTTTCGGCATCGGACATGCCAGCCACCGGTTCGTCGAGCAGGATCAGTTGCGGATCCTGGATCAGCAGCATGCCGATTTCCAGCCACTGTTTCTGGCCGTGCGACAGCAGGCCGGCCAGGCGCTGCGCCTCCCCTTCCAGCCGGATCAGGCGCAGGATGGCGCCGATCTTGTCGCGCTGCTCGCCGCTCAGGCGCGCTAACAGCGTGGGCCGCACACGCTTGTCCATCTTCATGGCCAGTTCCAGGTTTTCGAAGACGGTGTGCGACTCGAACACGGTGGGGCGCTGGAACTTGCGGCCGATGCCGGCCTGCGCGATCTCGTATTCCGTCAGCGCCGACAGGTCATGGCGCTGGCCGAACCACGCGCTGCCGGAGCTGGGCCGGGTCTTGCCGGTGATGACATCCATCATCGTGGTCTTGCCCGCGCCATTGGGGCCGATGATGCAACGCAGCTCGCCCACCGAGATATCGAGAGTCAGCTTGTTCAGCGCGCGGAAGCCATCGAAGCTGACCGTCACGTCCTCCAGGTAGAGGATGGCGCCGTGGCTGGTGTCCAGCCCTGTGTTCTGTGCGACCTTCATGCTGCTTTCTCCAGTTCTTTCTTCTCTTCCTTTGGCGCGGCGCGGCGTCCGGGCAGGCGCAGGCCAAGCATGCCTTTTTGCATCAGCAGCGTGACCAGGATGAACAGCATGCCAAGCGCGAACAGCCACAGGTCCGGGAAGGCGGCGGTGAACCAGCTTTTCAGCCCGTTCACCGTGAAGGCGCCAAGGATGGCCCCCAGCAGCGTGCCGCGCCCGCCGACAGCCACCCAGATCACCATCTCGATCGAATTCGCCGGCGACATTTCGGAAGGGTTGATGATGCCGACCTGCGGCACGTACAGCGCGCCGGCGATGCCGCACAGGATGGCGGACAGCGTCCACACGAAAAGCTTGAACCACAGCGGGTTATAGCCGATGAACATGAGGCGCGATTCCGAGTCGCGCACCGCCTGCAGCACGCGCCCCAGGCGCGTGGTCACGATCCAGCGGCACAGCAGCAAGGCGCCCAGCAGGCAGGCCAGCGTGACCAGGTACAGCACGGCCTTGGTGCCCGGTGCGGTGATGCCGTAGCCGAGGATGCGCTTGAAATCGGTGAAGCCGTTGTTGCCGCCGAAGCCGGTATCGTTGCGGAAGAACAGCAGCATGGCGGCATAGGTCAGCGCTTGCGTGATGATCGAGAAGTACACGCCCTTGATACGCGAGCGGAAGGCGAAATAGCCGAACACGAAGGCCAGCACACCCGGCACCAGGATCACCAGGGCCAGGCAGTACCAGAAACTGTCCGTCATCGCCCAGTACCACGGGTACTCCTTCCAGTCGAGGAAGACCATGAAGTCAGGCAGCGTGCTCTGATAGACGCCCTCGCGGCCAATCGCGCGCATCAGGTACATGCCGTGCGCATAGCCGCCCAGCGCGAAGAACAGGCCATGCCCGAGCGACAGGATGCCCGTGTAGCCCCATACCAGGTCCAGCGCCAGGGCCGCCAGCGCATAGCACATGAACTTGCCGACCAGCGCGATCATATAGCCCGGCACGTGCAGCGCATGGCCGGCCGGGAAGGCAAGATTCAGCGCCGGCAGCAGGGCCGCCAGCAGCGTAAAGCCGGCAACCGCGCACCAGGCGGGACGGGAAAACAGCGATGTAGTCATTCGACACTCCTGCCTTTGACAGCGAACAGCCCTTGCGGCCGGCGCTGGATGAAGATCACGATGAAGACCAGGATGCCGATCTTGGCCAGCACGGCGCCCGCCACCGGTTCCAGCAGCTTGTTGACTTCGCCCAGCCCCAGCGCGGCGATCACGGTGCCGGCCAGCTGGCCAACGCCGCCCAGCACCACCACCATGAAGGAATCGATGATGTAGGACTGCCCCAGGTCCGGCCCAACATTGCCCAGCTGGGACAGCGCCACGCCGCCCAGGCCGGCGATGCCGGAGCCCAGGCCGAAAGTGAGCATGTCGATGCGCCCGGTCGGCACGCCGACGCAGCCGGCCATGCGGCGGTTCTGCATGACGGCGCGCACGAACAGGCCAAGCCGGGTGCCGTTCAGCAGCAGCCAGACGCCGGCCGTCACCAGCACAGCGAACACGATGATGGCAATGCGGTTATAGGGCAGGACCAGCGAGCCAAGCACCGTCACCCCGCCGGACATCCAGGCCGGGTTGGCCACTTCCACGTTCTGCGCGCCGAACAGGGTGCGCACGGCCTGCATCAGCACCAGGCTGATGCCCCAGGTGGCCAGCAGGGTTTCCAGCGGACGGCCGTACAGCCAGCGGATCACGGTGCGCTCCAGCGCCATGCCAACCAGCGCCGCCACGACGAAGGCCGCCGGCAGCGCCGCCAGCAGGTACAGGTCCGCCGCTTCCGGCAGGTAGCGCCGGAACAGCGACTGGATCAGGTAGGTGGCGTAGGCGCCGATCATCAGCAGCTCGCCATGCGCCATATTGATGATGCCCATCAGGCCGAAGGTGATGGCCAGGCCCAGTGCCGCCAGCAGCAGCACGCTGCCCAGCGAAATCCCGTAGAACAGGTTGCCCACCAGCTCAGTGCGCGCCTGACGCCCGTCGATCGCATTCAGCGCCACTTCCGCGGCGCTGCGCACGGATGCATCAGCTTCGGCCGGGCCGCCGTCGGCGCCCTTGTCCAGCATGGCCTGCAGCAGCGGACGCTGGGCGCTGCCGCCCTGCTCTGCCAGCACCGTGGCGGCGGCGCGGCGCACCGCGGGGTCAGGCGCGTGCAGGTCCGCGATGGCGACCAGCAACTGCAATACCTGCCGCACATCTGCATCCTGCTCGGCCGCCATGACGCGCCGCGCCAGCGCCAGCTGGGCGGCGTCCAGTTCCTCGCCCAGCCAGGCGCGGGCTGCGGCCAGGCGGCGCTCCGGCTGCGGCGCCAGCAGGTCCATGCCGGACAAGGCTGCCGCAATGGCCGCGCGCAGGCGGTTGTTGACGACGATCGCTTCCGCGCCGGCGGGCGCCGTGGCGGACGGGCTGGCGACGATCACTTGTCCATCGGCTGCGGCATACAGCGCGCCGTCCTGCAAGGCACGCAGCACTGCCGCCGCTTCCGGCGTGCCCAGCGCCCCAATCGCCGCGACGGCTGCGACCCGCGCTTCGGGATCGTCGCCGGCCAGCGGCTGCAGCAGGGACGGCGCAATGGCCGCCTGCGCGGCGCCGGCCAGCACGATCAGCGCAATGCCGGCCAGCAGCCGGCGCAAAGCGGAATACATCATAAGGAAAATCTCCGGTGATCCAGACCACCGGGCGGCGCCGGGCCGCCCGGCCGTGTGACGCCTTACAGCTTCTGCTTGCCTTCGTTACCCGGAATGAAGGGGCTCCAGGGCTGGGCGCGGATCGGTTCCTTGGTCTTCCACACCACGCTGAACTGGCCGTCGCCCTTGATTTCGCCGATCATCACCGGCTTGTGCAGGTGGTGGTTGGTCGGGTCCATCGTCAGGGTGAAGCCGGACGGCGCGCTGAAGGACTGGCCGCCCATGGCCGCGATCACCTTGTCCGTATCGGTAGACTTGGCTTTCTCGACGGCCTGCGCCCACATGTGGATGCCCACATAGGTCGCCTCCATCGGATCGTTGGTCACGGCCGATTCGGCGTTCGGCAGTTTCTTGGCGGCGGCATAGGTCTTCCACTTCTTGATGAACTCCGAGTTGACCGGGTTCTTCACCGACTCAAAATAATTCCATGCCGCCAGGTGGCCGATCAGCGGCTTGGTGTCCACGCCGCGCAATTCCTCTTCGCCGACGGAGAAGGCCACCACCGGCACGTCCGTCGCCTTCAGGCCGGCATTGCCAAGCTCCTTGTAGAACGGCACGTTGGAGTCGCCATTGATGGTCGAGATCACCGCGGTCTTGCCGCCGGCGGCAAACTTCTTGATGTTGGCGACGATGGTCTGGTAATCGGCGTGGCCGAACGGGGTGTAGGTTTCCTGGATGTCGCTGTCCTTCACGCCTTTGCTTTTCAGGAAGGCGCGCAGGATCTTGTTGGTGGTGCGTGGGTAGACGTAGTCCGTGCCGAGCAGCACGAAGCGCTTGGCACCGCCGCCTTCCTTGCTCATCAGGTATTCGACGGCGGGGATGGCCTGCTGGTTCGGCGCGGCGCCGGTGTAGAACACATTCTTCTCCAGTTCCTCTCCTTCATACTGCACCGGATAGAACAGCAGGCCGTTCAGCTCCTTGAACACGGGCAGCACGGACTTGCGCGACACCGAAGTCCAGCAGCCGAAGACTGCGGCCACCTTGTCCTTGGCGATCAGCTGGCGTGCCTTTTCGGCGAACAGCGGCCAGTTCGAGGCGGGGTCCACGACTACGGGTTCCAGCTTCTTGCCCAGCACTCCACCCTTGGCGTTGATTTCGTCGATCGTCATCAGGGCCACGTCCTTCAGCGAGGTTTCGGAGATGGCCATGGTGCCGGACAGGGAATGCAGGATGCCCACCTTGATGGTGTCGGCGGCCTGCGCGGCGAAGCTCCCGCCCAGCAGCGCGGCGCCGGCGGCGATACGGGTCAGGGTGGCGATGAAATGACGGCGGTTTTGCATGATATTGCCCTCTTCTGTTTTGTAGATGGATGTGGTCAGTACTGGACTTGCAGCGCTACGACGAACTTCGACTGGTCGGCGGCGGCCACGGTCTTGGTCTTCGAATACGTTGCGCTTAACTGGGCGTTGTAGGCGTCGGTGATGTAGTTGACGCCGGCGTCGTACTGTTTGACGTCGAGGTTCGTATCCGGGTTGAATTTCTGGTAGCGCGCGAAGGGCTGCACCTTGCCCTGGCCCGGCGCCAGGTTGAATACGTAGCCGAGGCCCGTCGACCATGCCTTGCCCTGCTCGGCCAGGATCACGTCGCCATTGCGGTATTTGTAGTAAGCCGCTTCCACCGACACGGCGCCGCCGGGCAGGCGCTTCTCCAGCAGGAAGTCGACGTTCCACGCGCTGTAGTTGCCGGTCTTCGCCACGGTCAGCACGCCATCCTTCTGGTAACGGCCCGCGAGGCCGATGGCGAGAATATCGTTGCTGCCCAGGTAGTTGCCGGTGCCGTAGTAGCCCGGTTCCGCATCCCAGAAGTCAGTACTGCACACGGCCGGCGTACATCAGGTTGTCCTTGGCGTTGACGCCTGCCGCCTTGGCCTGGTTCTGCGTCAGGCTGCCGATGCCGAAGGTGTGGCCTTCAAAGGCGCCGAAGGAATAACCCAGCTTGCCCTCGGCGGCGTTGCCCCACACCGACTACGCCATCGTCGCGGCCGCGGAAGATGCCGCCGTTGTAGCCGTAGCGCGATGCCACGCCCGCCCAGTAGCCGCCGCCCAGCGAATAGTAGGGGCCGGCCATATTGGCGCGGTCGCTCGGCGACAGCAGGCGGCCCGCCCACACGTTCAGCTCCGGCGAAAAGGCAAATTGCGCCGCGGCGTCCAGCACGCGGATCTGGTCGCCGTCCCACTCGGTGTTGAGCATGCCCTTGATGTTCTTGTTCAGCGAGGCGCCGAAGAACAGGCGGGCGCTGTCCAGGTTGAAGTCGTTCGAACGCGACGTGCCGTTCGGCGCGCCGTCTTCGACGCTGGAATAGCTGCCGCGCGCGCCGAAGCCCACGGTGACGGATTTATCTTCGCCGATGGGGATCGTCGCTCCGGCGTGGGCCTGCGACGCCGCGATTGCGCCGAGCAGAATGGAGAGCTTGAACTTTGTGTGCATGCCTGTCCTCGTTTCACAAGTTTGAAAGTGTTGCTTCTTGTGAACGAGATTAACGAGGACAGGCTGGGAGGCCCATACGTCAAGTGACGTAGTGGCGGATTTGCCGCACACCCACGGCCTAAAACAGGTGTCTGCCACGATGTGGCAGACACCAGATTCACGCCTTGGGTTCTAATTACTGCGCCGGCGAGACGCCGGCCGGCGGCACGCTCTTGCTCACGCTGGTCACCTCTTCCGCCAGCAGCACGTTATAAATCGCCGCGCCGACGATTGCGCCTGCGATGGGCGCCACCCAGAATAGCCACAGATCTCCCAGCGCGCCAGTCTGTGCAAACAGCGCCGGGCCGGTGCTGCGGGCCGGATTCACCGAGGTGTTGGATACCGGTATCGACACCAGGTGGATCAGGGTCAGGCAAAGTCCGATTGCCAGGCCACCGAAGCCCGGCGCCGCGTTCCTGGCCGTTGCGCCAAGGATCACGAGCAGGAAGATCGCCGTCATCACCAGTTCGCAGACAAACACGGCGGCCATGCTGTAGCCGCCCGGCGAATTGGCGCCATAGCCGTTGGACGCAAAGCCGCCGGCGCCCGCAAATCCCGGCTTGCCCGAAGCGATCAGGTACAGCACTGCCGCCGCTGCAATCGCGCCCAGCACCTGCGCGATGATATAGCCCGGCAATTCAGCCGCCGGGAAGCGCTTGCCGATCACCAGTCCGACCGAGACGGCCGGGTTGAAGTGTCCACCCGAAATCGGGCCGAATGCATAGGCGCCGGTAACGACCGTCAAGCCGAACGCCAGCGACACGCCGAGCAGCCCAATGCCCAGGCCCGGAAACGCTGCCGCCAGCACCGCGCTGCCGCAGCCGCCCAAGGTCAGCCAGAAAGTCCCCAGGAACTCCGCCGACCACTTCTTCACATTACCCATCTCCGCCTCCTTGCTGGTTTACACCGGAACGAAACTTATGGTTATTAATAGATTAACACGTTCGCTGGCGGTTGAGGGGGTGCTATGTCGATCCGAGTCAGTCGGCCGTCTTGTCTCTTTTGGGCTGTTTATCGTGTCTCTTTCTGTCTCTTTTTGTCTCGGGTCCTCGCCGCCGGAAAAAGAGACAAAAAGAGACAAGAAGAGACAGGATGGGAAGGGCAAAAGAGACAAGACGGCCGACTGACTCCGGAACCAATCGGCATACCTGAAGTCTTACGGTCAGGGAGGGAGCCATCATGGACGAGACGAACCGCGATCCTTTGCCGTATGCCAGCTATTCGCAGCTGGCTATGTTCTTACGAACTTCCGGCAGCACGCTGAGCATCTCAGACGCCCTGGCGCGAGCAGTGCAGCTTTGGATCAAAACGCAGCAAGAGGCGGAGGCTCCGTTGACCGGCTACCAGTGGAAGTGCCTCTTCCTACCCACCGGCACACGCCTGCGCATGCGCTGCGCGGAGCAATTGTTTTACGCTGAAATAGTGGGCGACGAGATCGTTTTCCGTGGACGCGCGGTGTCGCCGCGACAGATGGTGACTGCGGCGGCAGGCGAGCCACGCAATGCCTGGCGGGATTTGTGGGTTCGCCGTCCACAGGACCACGCATGGACGCAGGCGGACGCAATGCGGCGCGCGGCGTGCAGGCAGGAAGCTGCAACCGTGTCCGCTCCGTCGCCAACGGAAGCGATTCAGCTTGCGGCGAAGAGCATGAGCGAAGCATTGCAGACCGCCTTGCTGCTTGTGGACCAGAGCAGGCGGCAGGCGGAACAGCAGGTCGAGCGCCGCGTGCCCAAGCACCGGCGGCGCGAGGACCAGTTGGCGGATGAATGCCTGGAAAACTAATCGCTGCGCGACTGGGCCTGGGAAACGTTGCTGTTGGCCGGCACGCTCTGCGTGAGCCAGACGTTGCCGCCGATGGTGGAGCCCGCGCCGATGGTGATGCGTCCCAGCACGGTGGCGCCGGCGTAAATGACCACATCGTCCTCGACGATCGGGGTGGCGCGGCGTACCCTTGATCAGGTTGCCGGAATCGTCCGCCGGGAAGCGCTTGGCGCCGAGGGTCACGTGCTGGTACAAGCGCACGCGCTCGCCGAGGATGGCGGTCTCGCCGATCACCACGCCGGTGCCGTGGTCGATGAAGAAGCTGGCGCCGATCTGGGCGGCGGGGTGGATGTCGATGCCGGTCAGCGAATGCGCGATATCGCTGATCATGCGCGCGATAAAGGGCGAGCCGAGGCGATGCAGGCTGTGCGCCAGGCGGTAATACAGGATCGCGATCGTACCCGGATAGCACAGCATGATCTCGGCAATCGAGGTCGCCGCCGGGTCGCCGGCATAGGCCGCGTGCACGTCTGACACGATCAGCGCGCGGATCGCCGGCAGCGACGCGGCGAACTTGCGCGTGATTTCGATTGCGCACTGCCCCTGGTACTCTTCATTGCAATCGGCCGGATCGGCGGTGAACAGCAGCCCGCGCCGCACCTGGTCGGCCAGCAGATCGAGCGTCGTGTTCAGCGTATCGCCGACGAAATAGTCGATGCTCTCGTCCGTCAGGTTGGGCCGTCCGTAATGCGTGGGGAACAGCGCCGCCGCCAGGCCATTCAGGATCTGCTCCAGGGCCGCCCGCGAAGGCAGCTCGCGCACGCGGCGCTGATGACGGATATTGTGCGTCGCCTCGCGCGACGTGCGCAGCTGGCGGACAACCTCGTCCAGGTCCCAGCGCGCTGCGCCGCTGGCGGCGCCATAAGAGTCGATAGCCATGGTGGGTCGGAATTCTTGTGCAATCGTTCAGCTTACCGAGCGCCTGCACGGAATTGAAAGAATAAATTCGCAGAAGCTTATGCCTCAAGCATATATAACGAGTTTCACTTAAAATATCGGCCTCACAAGAACAAGGCCCTGAATGAAGAATCTCCTGCTTACCCTGCTGCTGGCGGGATTGACGATGGTCGGCCCGCTCGCCATCGACACCTACCTGCCATCCTTCCCCGCCATTGCGCAAACCTTCAACGCCAGCCCGATGGCCATCCAGCAGACGCTGAGCCTCTTCCTGTTCACCTTTGCCTCGATGATGCTGTTCTACGGCACGCTGTCCGACTCGTTCGGACGCCGTCCCGTGATCCTGTGGTCGCTGGTGCTCTATGTGCTGGCATCGCTGGGCGGCGCACTGGCCGCCAACTTCGGCTTCCTGCTCACCTGCCGCGTGCTGCAGGGCCTCTCGTCCGGCGCCGGTTCCGTGATCAGCCGCGCCATCGTGCAGGACCGCTTCGACGGCCTGGAAGCCCAGAAAATCCTCGGCAACATCATGATGGTGTTCGGCCTGGCGCCCGCGCTGGCGCCGGTGCTTGGCGGCTGGCTGCAAGTGTCCTTCGGCTGGCGCTCGATCTTCTGGTTCCTCACGGCCTTCGGCATCGTCATGTTCCTGGCCGTGTGGCGCTGGCTGCCGGAAAGCCTGGCGCCGGAAAAGCGCCATCCACTGCATCTCGGCCAGATCGCCGCCAACTACTGGAAAGTGCTGCGCCACCGCCAGTTCCTGCTGCTCTCCGTCGCCCTGGGCCTGGCCTTTGGCGGCTTTGCGCTTTACATCGGTTCCGCAGCCTATTTCATCATGAATATCCTGCATTTGCCGGAGACCGCCTTCGCCTGGCTGTTCATTCCCCTGATTTCGGGACATGTGCTGGGCGCGATGCTGAGCGGGAAGCTGGCGCACAGAATGTCGCGCAGCGCGCTGGTTCGCCTCAGCTACTGCCTGATGTTCGTGGCGGCGCTGATCAATGTCGGCTACAACTGGTTCTTTGCGGCCGAAGTACCGTGGGCCGTGCTGCCGCTGTTCCTGTATTCCTTCTCGCTGGCGATTGCCATGCCGCCGCTGACGGTGATCGCGATGGAGCTCTTCCCGAATAACAGCGGGCTGGCTGCGTCGATGCAGTCCTTCATCCAGATGCTGCTGTTTGCGCTGGTATCCGGCCTGGTCGCGCCGCTGCTGTTCGACAGCGCGCTGCACCTGGCGGGTGGCGTGCTCGTGCTCCTGCTCCTCAGCTGGGCCGCCTACGCGCTGGCCCATCCCAACAAAGCCTGATCACGGCCAGGGCGCCGGCGTCACCTCGATATACTGCGGGCCGCCCTGCTCCGGTTCCGGCGCGGCCTGTGGCGGCGGCTGGCTGAGGCGCTGCGCCGGCGGCAGGCCCAGGCCCAGGATCTCCTTGCGGCCCTCCACGAAGTCGGACGTGGTCAGCGGATGCTCCTTGTCCGGCCAGTTGGCGATCGCCCAGTTCTGCACCTCTTCAAAGCGCCGCCATGCCTCCGCGACGAATTTGCGGCGTTCTTCCTCGAAATCCATTGCAGCCTCCCTTGCAGTTTTGTCTACTCTACACCAAGGACGCCAACTGCGCCGCCGGTTTGCCTTGACATTCTCTGCCTAGGCAATATACTTTAGTTCATCTCTGAAGGGTATCCAAAATGGAAGCAAGCTGGAACACGATGCGCGGAGGCTTTCTGGCCTATCTGCTGAACGAGTCGAGAAACGCTGTCATGCGCGAACTGGACAAGGAACTGGCGCCGATCGGCATTACCAACGCCCAGTTCCGCGTAGTGGTCGGCATCGCCCACGACCGCGCCCGCACCCTGAGCGAGTTCGCCCGCTTCCTGGACATCGATACCGGCGCCATGAAGCGCCTGCTGGACCGCGTCGAAGAAAAAGGCTGGATTCGCCGCACCCGCTGCCCGAACGATCGCCGCACCCTGATCCTGGAGCTGACCGAAGCCGGCCGCTCCATCTATCCCGAGATCATGGCGGTCGTGACGCGCGTGCACCAGCGCATGCTGGAAGGCCTGTCCCCGGTCGAGGAAACCCAGCTGCAATACTTCCTGCAAAAAATTACGGCCAACGCCGAGCGTTGATTTTTTTTAATCATATATCTGCCTAGGCAGCGTTATTCCCAAAGGAAAGACCATGAAAGCCCCCTTCTCCCTTGCCGGCATGGCTGCCATCGCGGCCCTTGCAGCCGGCTGCGCCAGCGACGGCGGCCTGAAATCGCAGGCGACTGTCGTCAGGGCCGATGCGCTGGCCGCCAGCGCCACCCTGGCCCAGGCCAGCGTCACTCCCGCCGCCTGGCCGGCCGCCGAATGGTGGACACGCTATGGCGACGCCCAGCTGGACCGCCTGGTGGATGAAGCGCTGAAGGGCAGCCCCACCCTGCGCATTGCCGAAGCGCGCGTACGCCAGGCCGTGGCCATCGAGGGCCTGGCCAATGCCAACCTCGCGCCCCAGCTGTCCGCCAACGCGCGCAGCACGCGCCAGCTGTACAGCGAAAACAGCAATGTGCCCAAGCCGTTGGCCGGCAGCTGGCAATGGGCCGAACGAAGCGACACTCAACTTCTCCTACGAGCTGGATTTCTGGGGCAAGAACGAAGCCAGCCTGCAGGCCGCCATCGGCCGCAAGAACGCCGCCCAGATCGACGAACACGCCACGCGCCTGGTCCTCATCGTCGGCATCACGCAAACGTATCTGCGCCTGTCGCAAGCCCACGCCCAGCTGGAACTGGCGCAGCAGGTGCTGAAGCAGCGCGAACACGTGCTGGACCTGACCCGCCAGCGCGTGAACGCGCAGATCGACTCCAGCGTGGACCTGAAACAGGCGGCGTTTGCGATTCCCGTCGCCCGCGAGCAGATCGCCGCGGCGAAGGAGTCCATCGCCCTGCTGCAAACCCAGCTCGCCGCGCTGACCGGCGCCGGCCCGGACCGAGGCCTCACGATTTCACGTCCGCAGCTGCAGGCCATCAAGCCTGCAGGGCTGCCGTCCGCCCTGCCCAGCGAACTGCTGGCGCGCCGTCCGGACGTGGTGGCCCAGCGCTGGCGCGTGGAAACCCAGCTGCAGGACATCAAGGCCGCCCGCGCCCAGTTCTACCCCAGCTTCAACCTGGCCGGCCTGATTGGCCTGCAAAGCCTGGGCTTCGGCAAATTCCTGCAGGGCGGCAGCCAGGTTTCCGCGCTGGGCGCCGGCCTGTCCCTACCCATCTTCGACGGCGGCCGCCTGCGCAGCAGCCTCGCGCTGCGCAACGCCGATTACGACGTGGCCGTCGAACAATACAACCAGACCCTGGTCGATGCCCTGCGCGATGTGGTCAGCCAGCTGACGTCCATCCAGTGGCTGCAGGAGCGCGCCGCGCAACAGGCGGAAGCGCTGGCTACCGCGAAGCAGGCCTACGACCTCGCCGTGCGCCGCTACGAATCGGGCGTCGGCAACTACCTGCAGGTGCTGGCGGCGGAAAGCCAGGTCCTGTCCCAGCAGCGCAGCCAGATCGATTTCGACGCCCGCGCTTTTGACCTCGATATGAATCTCGTCCGCGCGCTTGGCGGCGGCTACTGAAAGGAGCACATCATGAAAAAGCAGATCTTTGCAGGCGCCGCGGCCGTTCTCGTGGCCAGCATCGCCGGCGCAGCATGGCTGATGAACACCGAGCCGGCCAGGCAATCGACCGAGGACGCCTACGTCGAGGGCAATATCATCCAGGTCACACCGCAGGTGGGAGGCAGCGTGACCCAGATCGCGGCCGACAATACGGACTTCGTGAAGGCCGGCCAGCCGCTGGTGCGCCTGAACGACGTGGACTCGCAGCTGGCCGTGTCGCGCGCCGAAGCCCAGCTCTCGCGCGCCGTGCGCCAGGTGCGCGTGCAGTTTGCGAATGCCACGCAGAACAAGGCCAATGTGACGCTGCGCGCCACCGAACTGGCCCGCGTACAGGCCGACCTGGCGCGCCGCAGGCAGCTGTCGCAAAGCGGCGCCGTTTCCGGTGAAGACGTGCACCACGCCGAGGACGCCGTGAAGACCGCGCAAGCCGCGCTCACCGTCGCGGAGCAACAGCTGGCCAGCTCGCAGGCGCTTGTGGACGATACCTCGATCACCAGCCACCCCGATGTGCAGGCCGCCGTGTCCCAGCT
This sequence comes from Pseudoduganella sp. UC29_106, assembly GCF_044055365.1. NCBI lineage: Bacteria > Pseudomonadati > Pseudomonadota > Betaproteobacteria > Burkholderiales > Oxalobacteraceae > Pseudoduganella > Pseudoduganella sp. UC29_106. The sequence goes on from NZ_CP171977.1 coordinate 3,978,489, forward strand.
GCGCGACGCTTACGTGACGGCTGCCCGGACCACGGTGCGCGCCCCGGCCAGCGGCTATGTCAGCAAGCGCAATGTGCAGATCGGCCAGCGCGTGAATGCGGGCAGCGCCGTGATGTCCATCGTGCCGCCCGAGCAGATGTGGGTCAATGCGAATTTCAAGGAATCGCAGCTGCGCCGCATCCGCATCGGCCAGCCGGTGCAGCTGGTGGCGGACGTGTATGGCAAGAGCGTGCGCTACACGGGCCGCGTGATCGGCCAGGAAGCCGGCACCGGCAGTGCCTTCTCCCTGCTGCCGGCGCAGAACGCCAGCGGCAACTGGATCAAGGTGGTGCAGCGCGTGCCGGTGCGCATCGCCCTCGACCCGAAGCAGCTGGCCGAGCACCCTTTGAAGATCGGCCTGTCCATGCATGTGGAAGTGGACACCTCGCAGCCTGGCAGCGCCACGCCGCCTGCCGCCACGACCGCCTACCGCACCGACGTATTTGAGCACGAACTGCAGGATGCGGATGTGGCGATTGCCCGCATCATCGCTGCCAACGTCGGCGGCAACAAGCTCGCCCGGGTGAACTGAAATGAACGCCGCCGCTCCGGCCCCGCGCATGAAGCTCCTGCTGGCTACGATCCTGGTGCTGAACTTCATCGAGTTCCTGCAGACGGGCATGATGTCCTTCGGCGCCAGCGCCATCCAGGGCCAGGTCAATGCCTCGCCCGAGGAATACAGCATCGTCACCGCCGCCTATGCCGCCGTGGCCATCGCCGTCATCGCCAATATGCGCTGGTTCATCGAACGCCTGGGCTGGCGCAAGTTCATTCACGGTTCCATCGTCATCTATATCGCCGGCGCCGTGATCTGCGCGCTGAGCGAAACCTTCCCGCAATTCCTGCTGGGGCGCCTGGTCATGGCCCTGGGCGGCGGCGCCTTCATGACCAGCGCGCGCATGCTGGTCAATGTGATTCCTCCCACTCCGGCGCGCATGAAGGGCATTCTCGCCTTCGTCACCGGGCTGACCATTGCCAACGCCGCCGGCGCATGGACCGTGGCCGAACTGTTCGAGGCGGACTGGTTTGCCGGCATCTTCATCGTGCTGATTACGCTGGCCCTGCTGGCCGCGCTGCTGGCCGCCTTTGGCGCACCGGACGAGCCGCTGCCCGAGTCCGAGCACAGCGCCTCGCATTTCGGCCCCCTGCTGGCTGTCGCCGCCGGCAGCTTCCTCTTGCTGTTCGCTTTCCAGCGTGCGCTGTATGACTTTTACAGCAGCCTGCCCTACCTGCTGGTGCTGGGCGCGGCCGGGCTTGCGGCGGTGCTGTGGTTCGTGCGCCACCAGCACGACAGTGAACGTCCGCTGCTGATGCTGAAGCGCCTGGTGCAGAAGCGCTACCTGGCGGCGCTGGGCGTGTTCACGCTGGCTTATGTCGTCCTGGGCGCCAACAATGTGATGCTGCCTTCGCTGATGCAGCGCGCCATGGGCTTCAGCTGGCATTCGGCGGGCATGGTGCAGTCGATCGGGCTGACGTCCGCCTTCTTCATCTTCATCGTGAAGATTCGCATCCTCAAGGTTTCGCCGGCGCCGCAGAAGTTCTATGCCGCGTCCTTCGCCTTCCTCGCGATCAGCGGCTGGCTGCTGTCCGGCCTGACCACGGAGGCCAGCCTGTGGCGCAATGTGCTGCCGGCCATCGCCTTCTTCGGCATGTTTGTCGTGGTGGTGCAGGCCACGACCGCGATCCACGGCTTCGCGGAACTGGCGCACGATGAAGTGGCCTTCATGCACGGCCAGCAGGTGAAGAACATGCTGGTGCAATTCGGCAGCGCGCTGGGCATTGTCGGCGCCACGCTGCTGCAGCAATGGCGTACGGCGGAGCATTTGTCCGTGCTGAACCAGCGCTTCGCCACCGGCGACCCGGAACTGGGGCATTTACTGGAACAGTTGACGGGCGCCTTCAGCGCTTCACAGGGTGCGCAAGCCGGCGCGGTGGCGCTTGGCCAGCTCGCGCAGTTGCTGAATCAGCAGGCGGCCCTGCTGTCCCAGCTGGAATACTTCCATATGCTGGCCCTGATGTCCGCCGTGATGGCGGTGGTCATGTACTTCCAGCGCACCATCACGCTCTTCAAACCGGCTTGATCACATAGGCGCAGCGGCGCGCGCCGGACAGGATGTGCTCCGCGCGCTCGACGCTGCAGTCCGGGCCGAGCACGCGCCGGAACACGTCCAGCTCCGAGCGGCAGAATTGCTGGCATTCGCGGGCGGCGGCGCAGATCGGGCAATGGTTTTCGACCAGCAGCAGCGTGCCGTCGTCGCGCTTCTCCACTTCAGCCATATAGCCTTCCACGTCGCGCGCCAGGGCCAGCGCGTTCACCCGTTCAGGCAGGGCGGCGTTATCGTCGATGGATTCACGGTAGAAGGCCTCGCTGGCCTGCTCGCGCGCGGTGATCAGCTTTTCCATGCCCTGCTCGCCGAACAGCGAGCGCACTTGCGTGATCAGCTGCAGCGTGAGATCGGCGTGGCGGTCGGGGAAGCGCGCGTGGCCCGCTTCCGTCAGCAGCCAGCGGCGCGACGGGCGCCCCACTTTCTCGGCCACGTCTTCATAGCTCACCAGGCCTTTTTCCTGGGCCGCTTCGAGATGGCGGCGCGCGCCCATCGAGGTCAGTTCCAGCATGTCCGCCAGTTGCTGGGCGGTCTTCGGGCCGCGCGTTTTCAGCAGGAAGAGGATTTGGTCGGCGGTGTTCAAATACTTGCTCCGGTTACGTTTTCGTTTGCTTTTGCGCCGGCGGGTGACGGCGCCAGCTCCCCGCGCCATCCGCGCAGGCGCCAGCCGGCCCAGATGCTCAGCACCGCGCCGAGCACCAGGATCAGGCGTGTGTCGGCCAGCGTCAGCACGGAGCCGGCAAGCGCCATCAGGATATTAGCAAAACAGAAGGTCATCGACAGCAATCCCATGACCGCGCCCTGCCCGTGCGCGGCGAAACGCTCGGCGCACCAGGCTTGCAGCGTGGCGTTATAGAAGGCGTTCGGGATGCCGAACAACGCGATGGCGACCAGGCCTGTCCACATATTACCGAGGGCGACGCCGGCCACCGCCGCGCCGACCAGCAGCGCAAACACGCTGGCGCGCTTGAGCGGATCGGCCTTGCTCGGACGGCCCGCGATCACAGCGGCCAGCGTCATGATCGCGCACAGCGCCATATTGGTGGTGGCGATGCCGCGCGCATCGTAGCCGCCCTGCTCCACCAGCCAGAGCGGGTAGTATTCATAGAAGGCCGTTACGCCGCAGGTGGCGGCAAGCTGGATGATGAACAGCGTGCGCAGGTCGGTGTGGCGCAGCAGCTTGACCACATGCCGGTCGCGCGCCACCTGCCACCACGACGGACCTTCCGCCGCGGCTTCCTGCCGCGGCACGGTTACCGCGACCAGCACGGCCGCCAGCACCAGCGCGGCGACGGCCGCCAGGAACGGCACCGCAATGCCGAAGCCCAGCGTGAAGCCCGCCATCACCGGCCCCACCAGCCAGCCCAGATGCAGCGCGCCATTCACCAGCGACAGTGCGCGCAAGCGCAGCGGTCCTTCCAGGCGCTCGGCAATCAAGGCCCGCGCCACGGCGGCATTCCCTTCCAGCAGGCCGGTCACGAAGCGCGCCAGCACGAACAGCGGATACGACTGCGCCACCAGCGCGGCGGCGGTCAGCGCGTGCCCCACCGCCGCGCCGAGCGCCGTCACCAGCAACAGCGGACGACGCCCGAAACGGTCCGACAGGGGACCGGTCAGCGCGGTGCCGATCAGCAGCCCGATCGGGTTGATGGTCAGCGCAATCCCGAACAGCAGCTTGGGCGGCAGGCCCAGGAAATTATTCAGCGCATTCGGCGCATCGCCTGCAAACAGCGGCGGCAAAATCGGATACGGCAGCGACGCGCCCACGGTCGATAACAGCGCCAGCAGGCAGGTGGCGGCGATGAGGAGGATGTTGTTCATGGGGTCCACTATAGGCGACAACCCACAATAAGTAAACAAAATAGATTACTTAATATCAAAGCGCCGCCGCAGCATCCTTAAACCAACGGCAAAAAGCAGGTGTCAGCCACGATGTGGCTGACACCAGGTTCACGCCTTGGGTTTTAACAGCCTTGCCAAACCGCTCCACAGTAGGCAATGTGGCGCCATGGAACTCCACATCACCATCGAAGGCCGCAAGGATCTGGCGGGTCAGCTTTACCGTCAACTGGCCGACGCCATCAAGACCGGCCGCCTGGCGGACGGGCAGCAGCTGCCGCCCTCGCGCCTGCTGGCAGAGCAGCTTGGCATCTCGCGCAAGACCGTCTCCGAAGCATACAGCCGGCTAACGCTGGACAAGCTGCTGGAAGGCCGCATCGGCGCCGGCAGCTATGTGCGCGCGCCGGCCGGGACACGCACCAGGCCCGAGGCCACAACCAAGCTGTCGGCCGCCGAAACCATCCGCAAGTGGGAAGAACTGTCCACGCCCCTGCGCCAGCCGCCCGAAAGCCGCTCCCGCTACGACTTTGTCGGCGGCCGCTCCACGCCGGGACACTTCCCGAAAGAAGAATGGCGCCGCTGTGTGCTGCACGCCCTGCGCGAGGAAGAAACGATGCGTGGCCGTTACAGCAGTACGGCCGGTCTGCCTGCGCTGCGCGAAGCCATCGCACGCCACATCTCCTTTTCACGTGGCGTGCGCTGCACGGCGGCCGACATCGTCGTCACCAACGGCGCCCAGCAGGCGCTCGACCTGCTCGCCCGCGTGCTGCTGGAACCGGGCAGCGTGGTCGCGATGGAAGACCCCACCTACCCCGTCGCGCGCCAGCTGCTGGCCAGCCACGGCGCCCGTATCGCCAGCGTGCCGGTGGACGATGAGGGCATGGTGGTCGATCAGATACCCGCCGATGCGCGCCTGATCTACGCAACGCCCGCCCACCAGCTCCCGCTCGGGATGCCCATGAGCGGGGAGCGCCGCCAGGCGCTGCTGGAGCGCGCCGCACGGATCGGCGCCATCGTCATCGAGGACGATTACGACAGCGAATTCCGCTACGAGGGCCGTCCCACCGATTCGCTGCAAAGCATGGACACGCAGGGCGTGGTCGCCTTTGTCGGCACGTTCTCTAAAGTCCTGCTGCCGGAGCTGCGGCTGGGCTATGTGGTGCTGCCGCCGGCGCTGCAGAATGCCGTGCTGAATGCGAAGCACCTGCAGGACTGGCATACGAACACCCTGAACCAGCATGCGCTGGCCAAGTTCATTGAGGACGGCTACCTGCAGAAGCATATCCGGCGCTGCCACGATATTTACAGCTCGCGCCGCGCGCGCTTGCTGCAGGTGTTCGAACGGGAGCTGTCAGAATGGTTCCGCGTTGTGCCGGCAACGGCGGGGTATCACTTGTCGGCGCTGGCGGTGGCGGACGTGGACATTAATTTGCTGATCCGCCTGGCGCATCGGGCGGAGGTGGGCTTGTATCCGCTTTCGGTCTTTTACCACGACCTGCCGCCGCGCGCGGGGCTGTTCATGGGGTATGGGGCGATTGATACGATGGATATCGAGACGGCATTGCTGCGCGTCAGGGATATATTGCGCCAATTGGGAGGCACGGCGGATCAATGATCCGCCCTACGCGTCCCGTGAACATTTCGAATCGGCCGCGCGTCCCGTGATCATTTGCGATTCGGCCACGCGTACCGCGATCATTTTCGATTCGGTCGCGCGTCCCGGGATCATTTTGCTAATCGGCCGCGCGCTCCGTAATTATTATGCGAATCGATGGTGCGTAGGGCGGATCATTGATCCGCCGTGCGTGCGGTCACGCGGCGCTGCGCGTCAATTGCGGCAACGACGCCATCAAATCCGAAAACCGCTGCCCCTGAATCATCACATGATCGCGCAACAACTCCGCCGCGCGTTCGCCGTCGCCGGACAAAATGGCCTTGACCACCCCATCATGCTCCGAATACGAATGCCCGATCCGGTTGCGCACGCGTAGCTGCAATCGGCGGTAAGGACGCAGCCGGCGGTACAGGCTGCGCGTCTGCTCCATCAGGAACTGGTTATGTGAGCAGGCGTAGATCGCCTCGTGGAAAGCCTCGTTGCGATAGTAATAGTCATCCGGCTCCTGCGCTTCGGCCGCGGCCTTGCAAGCCTCGTGCGCCGCCAGCAGCACCGCCTGGTCCTCGGGCGTCATGCGGCGAGCCGCCAGCCGTCCGCAGGTTGCCTCCAGCTCGGACATCACCTCGAACATTTCCAGCAACTGCTGCGGCCCCAGCTCAGCAACAATCGCACCGCGGCGTGGCCGGATAACCACAAGTCCCATCGACTCCAGCTGGATCAGCGTCTCGCGGATGGGGGTGCGGGACACGCCAAAGCGCGTCGCCAGCTCGGTTTCGTCCAGGTGCTGCCCCGGCTGCAGCTCGCCCATCGCGATCATTTCCTCGATGGTTTCTCTCAGGGTGGATGAGTGTTTCGTCATGATACTGGCCGTTACTCTGTATATGTAAGCTCATTATAAGACGTAAATATCGCTTGACAACGTATGCAGTGAATATATTCTTGTATACATAAAAAGCGTAACCGCATACTTACCCACTCCTTGGAGGATGACATGACGAATATGACCCGTAGGGCAATTCTTGGCGCGCTCGCAACCAGCCCCCTGTGGCTGCAAACGGCCTGGGCCCAGAGCGCGAACATCAAGATTTCCCACCAGTTTCCCGGCGGCACCCTCACCGAGGGGGACTTCCGCGACCGCCTGACCCGCATGTTCGCAGCGGAAGTTGAAAAGCGCACCAAGGGCGCGCTGAAGTTCGCAATCTATCCCGGCTCTTCGCTGATGAAGACCAACGCCCAGTTCTCCGCCATGCGCAAGGGGGCGCTGGACATGTCGCTGGTGCCGCTGTCCTATGCCGGCGGCGAAGTACCTGAAGTGAATATCGGCCTGATGCCCGGCCTCGTGACTTCCTATGAACAGGGCTACGGCTGGAAGAACGCGGAAATCGGCAAGGAACTGACCAAGCTCCTGTGGGACAAGGGCGTGGTGCTGGTCAGCTGGATCTGGCAGGCTGGCGGCGTGGCCTCGCGCACGAAGGCCGTGGTTGCCCCGGAAGACGCGAAAGGCATGAAGATCCGCGGTGGTTCGCGCGAGATGGACCTGATCTTGAAGGCCGCCGGCGCCGCCGTGGTGTCGCTGCCGTCCAATGAAATCTATGCCGCCATGCAGACCGGCGCGATGGACGCGGCCCTGACCTCCTCCACTTCCCTGATCTCCTTCCGCCTGGAAGAAGTGTCGAAAGCGCTGACCACCGGCCGTGGCGGCGCCTACTGGTTCATGTTCGAACCGCTGATGATGTCGCGCGCCGCCTACGAGCGCCTGCCGAAGGACCAGCAGGCCGCCATCATGGCGGTCGGCGCCGACCTGGAAAAATTCGCGCTCACCGCCGCCAAGGCCGACGACGACCAGGTCGCCGCCGTGTACCAGAAGGCCGGCGCCAAAGTGGTGGACCTGGACAAGGCCACCGTCAAGAAATGGCAGGACATCGCGCGCACCACCGCCTGGAAGGACTACGGCGAACGTAACGAGAACTGCGCCAGGCTGCTCAAACTCGCGGAGAAGACGCTGTGAGCCACGGTTTCGAGCTGAACCCGGCCAAAGGGCCGGCCCTGCCGACAGCGCCCGGGCTGTCCGCAGTGGGTGGTTTTATCAACAAGGTCAATAACGGGCTGGTGGCCTTGTCCATGATCGCCATGGTGCTGACGGCGCTGATCCTGACCTACTCGGTCGTCTCGCGCTACTTCTTCCACGCGCCAACCGACTGGCAGGATGAAGCCTCCATCTTCATGCTGGTCGGCGTGACCTTCTTCTGCTGCGCCTATGTGCAGTCGTATCGCGGCCATATCGGCATCGAAGCGCTGGCGTCCATCCTGCCGCCGAAGGTCAATGCCGTGCGCATGTTCTTCGTGGACCTGCTGTCCTTCGTGTTCTGCGCCTTCTTCTCGTGGAAATCCTGGACGCTGTGGCACGAAGCCTGGGGTGGATGGCCAGACCACCACCTCCACTTTCGCGCCGCCGCTGTGGATTCCCTATTCCATGATGGCCGCCGGCATGACCCTGCTGTCCCTGCAAATCCTGCTGCAGGTTCTCGCACGCATCACCGATAAAGGAAGTGCATCATGAGCGAGCTGTCCCTGGGCGCCCTGTACGGCGCCGTCACCCTGGTCGTGATGTTCTCCGGCATGCCGATCGCGTTCGCGCTCGGCGTGGTGGCTACGTCCTTCATGTACTTCTTCATGCCCGCCTCTTCCCTGGACACGATCACGCAGAACGTGTACGAGGAAATGGCGTCGATCACGCTGCTGTCGATTCCGCTGTTCATCCTGAAGGGCGCAGCCATCGGCAAATCGCCGGCCGGTAAGGACCTCTACTCCGCCATCCACACCTGGCTGCACAAGGTGCCGGGCGGCCTGGGTATCGCCAATGTGTTTGCCTGCGCCCTGTTTGCCGCCATGGCCGGCTCCTCGCCGGCCACCTGCTCGGCCATCGGTTCGGCCGGCATTCCCGAGATGCGCAAGCGCGGCTATTCGCCCGGTTTCGCGGCCGGCATCATCGCCGCCGGCGGCACGCTGGGCATCCTGCTGCCGCCGTCCATCACCATGATCCTGTACGCCGTGGCTGCCGAGCAGTCGCTGGGCCGCCTGTTCCTGGCCGGCATCGGCCCGGGCGTCCTGCTGGTGCTGCTGTTTGCCGGCTATGCCGTCTACCGTGCCCGCACCGAATACAAGCTGGCAAAAGAGATCTACGAAAAAGGCGGCGTGAAGTCGGCCTACCTCGAGGACGAACACTTCACGCTGCGCGAGAAAGTGGAAATGCTGCCGCGCGTGCTGCCCTTCATCGTGCTGTTGATCGGCGTGATGATTGCCCTGTATGGCGGCTTTGCCACCCCGTCCGAAACGGCGGGCCTGGGCGCCCTGCTGGCCATCGTGCTGATTGCCATCGTCTACGGCGCGTGGAGACCGAAGGAACTGTCGCCGATCCTGACTTCGACCATCAAGGAATCGACAATGCTGTTGCTGATCATCGGCATGTCGCTGCTGTATTCCTATGTGATGAGCTACCTGCACATCAGCCAGGCCGCCGCCAGCTGGGTGGTGGGCATGCACCTGTCGAAGTGGGTGCTGCTGGCGACCATCCTGCTGCTGGTGATCGTGCTGGGCTTCTTCCTGCCGCCCGTGTCCATCATCCTGATGACCGCCCCCATCATCCTGCCGCCGCTGCGTGAAGCGGGCTTTGACCTGATCTGGTTCGGCGTCGTCATGACCATCGTGATGGAAATGGGCCTGATCCACCCGCCGGTGGGCCTGAACATCTTCGTCATCAAGAACATTGCGCCGGATATACCGCTGAAGGATGTGATCTGGGGCGTGATGCCTTTCCTGCTGCTGATGGTGGCCGCGGTAGTCCTGCTGTGCATGTTCCCCGGCATCGCCACCGGCCTGCCTGATATGGTGATGGGAGCGAAATAATGAATGCCCCGACACGTGTATGGGACTCGTTGCAGCGTAACCGCGCCGATCGCCTGGCGCGGGCGCAGTCGGCTCTCGGCAGCGACCTGGCGGGCAAGGCCCTGCCGGCCGCGCGCATCGAAGACTTGCTGCACGCCGTGCTGGAATGCGGCGACCGCGTCTGCATCGAAGGCAATAACCAGAAGCAGGCGGACTTCCTGGCCGGCGCCCTGTGCCGCCTGGACCCGCAGCGCATCAACAACCTGCACATGCTGCAATCGGTGCTGACGCTGCCCGAACACCTCGATGTATTCGACCGCGGCGTCGCCTCGAAGCTGGACTTTTCCTTCTCCGGCCCGCAGGCGGGCCGCGTGGCGAAGCTGGCTTCGGCCGGCAAGCTGAATATCGGCGCCATCCACACTTACCTGGAACTGTTCGGCCGCTACTTCATCGACCTGCCGCCCGCGCGTGTCGCTGGTGGCAGCCGAAGCGGCCGACCGCAAGGGCAATATCTACACCGGCCCGAACACGGAAGATACGCCCGTCATCGTGGAAGCCACCAGCTTCAAGAATGGCATCGTCATCGTCCAGGTCAACAGGATCATGGACGAACTGCCGCGCATCGATATCCCGGGCGACTGGGTCGATTTCGTCGTGGAGTCGCCCTCGCCCTACTATATTGAGCCGCTGTTCACGCGCGACCCGGCCCAGATATCCGAGATCCAGGTGCTGATGGCCATGATGGCGATCAAGGGCATCTATGCCGAATACCAGATCCAGCGCCTGAACCACGGCATCGGCTTCGACACAGCCGCCATCGAGCTGCTGCTGCCGACCTATGCCGAGTCGCTGGGCCTGCGCGGCAAGATCGCCACCAACTGGGCTCTGAACCCGCACCCTGCCCTGATCCCGGCGATCGAGGCAGGCTTCGTGGACTCCATCCATTCCTTCGGCTCCGAACTGGGCATGGAAAACTATATCCGCGCCCGGCCGGACGTGTTTGCCGTCGGTCCCGATGGTTCGATGCGCAGCAACCGCGCCTACTGCCAGGCGGCGGGCCACTATGCCTGCGATATGTTCATCGGCTCCACCCTGCAGATCGACTTGCAGGGCAACTCGTCCACCGCCACACTGGGCCGCATCGCCGGCTTCGGCGGCGCACCGAACATGGGCGCCGATGCGCGCGGACGGCGCCACGCCAGCCCGGCATGGCTGAAAGCCGGCGAGCAGGCGCGCGCCGGCACCGGCGCCATCCCGCGCGGCCAGAAGCTGGTGGTGCAGATGGTCGAGACCTTCCGCGAGCATATGCAGCCGGCCTTTGTCGAGAAGCTGGACGCCTGGGAACTGGCCGAGCAGGCGAAAATGGCCATCCCGCCCGTGATGATCTACGGCGACGATGTCACCCACATCCTTACCGAGGAAGGCATCGCCAACCTGCTGCTGTGCCGCACGGCCGAAGAACGCGAACAGGCGATCCGCGGCGTGGCGGGCTATACGCCGGTGGGCCTGGCGCGCGACAAGCGCATGGTCGAGAACCTGCGCGACCGCGGCATCATCCAGCGCGCCGAAGACCTGGGCATCGACAAGCGCCTGGCCACGCGCGACCTGCTGGCCGCGAAAAACATGAAAGACCTGGTGCGTGCCTCCGGCGGCCTGTATGACCCGCCCAAGCGCTTCCGCAACTGGTAGGAGCCGATATGGAAACTCTGAATTACCGATTCGAACAGGGCACGCGCAAGCTGGCGGCCGAGCCAAAGGTTGTCGGCGTCGTCAGCTCGGGCAACCTGGAAGTGCTGATCGAAAGCGCCGCGCTGAATGGCGGCTGCGAGATCGCGATCCAGACGGCCGCCGTGGGCTTCGGCCCGATCTGGCAAGCCGTAATGCAGGACTTCCAGCAGCGCTGGCAGCTGGCCGATACGCGCATCGCCATCAACGATATGGGCGCCACGCCGGCCGTGGTCAGCCTGCGCCTGGACCAGGCGGTGGAAACCATGCTGGGAGAGGCCAAATGAGCAGCTACCTGGAAGCGAATGCGCGCGAGCGGCTGTCGCTCTTCGACTCTTTCGAGGAATTCATCGGGCCGGCGCAACGCGTGGTCAGCCCGCACCTGGGGCAGCTGAATGCGCCCGTGTCCTTCGATGACGGCGTGGTCGTCGGCCGCGCCACGCTGGCCGGGTCGACCGTGTTCGCCGCCGCGCAGGAAGGCGGCTTCATGGGCGGCGCTGTCGGCGAAGTGCACGGCGCCAAGCTGGTAGGCATGCTGCGGCGCGCAGTTATCGAGAAGCCGGACGCGGTCGTGCTACTGCTGGAAACCGGCGGCGTGCGCCTGCACGAAGCCAATGCGGGCCTGATCGCGGTGTCCGAAGTGATGCGCGCCGTGCTGGATGCACGCGAGGCGGGCATTCCCGTGATCGTGCTGATTGGCGGTTCGAACGGGGCTTTTGGCGGCATGGGCATTGTGGCCCGCTGCGCGAACACGCTGATCATTTCGGAGGAAGGCCGCCTGGCCATGTCCGGCCCGGAAGTGATCGAGACTGCCAACGGCGTCGAGGAATTCGATTCGCGCGACCGTGCGCTGGTATGGCGCACGACGGGCGGCAAGCACCGCTACCTGATGGGCGATGTGCATCGCATCGTCGACGACAGCATCCCGGCCTTCCGCGCTGCCGCCATCGAAGCCATCGCAGCCGCCCGCAACGGCACGGTCGAACTCACGCTGGAGGCAATGGAAGCCGAACAGGCCATGCTGGAGCAGCGCATCGCCCGCTTCGGCGCCCTGCCCGATCCGCTGGACGTCTGGGGCGCAATGGGCGTGTCCTCGCCCGCCGACGTGCCGATGCTCGACGTCGCAGCCTTCACGGCCGCCGCCAACCCACACCGCCAGGGAGTATGACGATGGACTGGAAAACACTGGCAAACGCGCTCTTCCCGCAGGGGCACGATATTGTCGAACATGAGCACTTCCTGAGCGGCACCGCGCGCGTGAACGGCGACACTGTGACCGTGATCGGCACCACCGAACACGCGCCGATCGGCGTGGAAATCGCACTGGCGCAGGCCAAGGCCATCCTCGCCACTGTGCGCTCGCATCCAGGCCGCGCGATCGTGATGCTGGTCGATACCCAGGGCCAGCGCCTGCGCCATCGCGACGAGATGTTGGGCATCAACAGCTATATGGCCCACCTGGGCAGGTGCGTGGATCTCGCGCGCCGCCGCGGGCATCGCGTGATCGGTCTGGTGTACGACCAGGCCTTGTCCGGCGGCTTTATCACCAGCGGACTGATGGCCGATGCCTGCTACGCACTGCCTGACGCCACCATCCGCGTGATGGGCTTGCCCGCCATGGCGCGCATCACCAAGGTGCCGGAAGAAACGCTGGTCGAACTGGCGAAGAGCAATCCCGTCTTCGCGCCGGGGCCGGAGAATTACCTGCGCATGGGCGGCTTGCAGGCGATCTGGGACAGCGATCTCGCTGCCTCCCTGGCGTCCGCTCTGGCCGGCGCTCCCCGCGCCGACGAGCGCAGCGCCCTCGGCCTGGCCCGCGGCGGCCGCAAGATGGCCCAGCCGGTCATCGACGCCATCATGAGCGGCAACCATGTTCGCGCGGCATGACCTGATCTGGCTCTCCGCCGCCGGCTGGTCCGCCCAGCTGGCGGCCCTGTCGCCCGTCGCGTCCTCCTCCCCCGCGTCCCCCGCCGGTGCTGCGCCCGACGCGCTGCTGCGCTGGCGCGACAATGACTGGCCGCTGATCGTCCGCCGCCGCGAGCCGGATGCGGCCGCCGACATCGTCTGCGCCGGCCTCGCCGCCCCGCCCGAACCGGCTACCGGCGCCAAGCTGCGCATTCCGTTGCGCGTCAACGCCAGCCACATCGCCCGCCACGAGCGCCCGCTGGCCCTGCTCGCCGCCCTGCATGCCGCGCCGTCCGCCTGGCAGTCCGCGTTCGCCACGCTGGCCGACCGCGCGGCCGGCTATGACATGCGCGTCTACGGCTCGTTCGCCCTGCAGGCCCTCACCGGCCTGCCCTACCTGCGCCCCAGCTCGGACATCGACATTGCCTTCTACCCGCGCAATGCTGCGCAACTGGACGCAGGCGTCACCCTGCTGGCCGCCTCCGCCGCCCATCTGCCGCTGGACGGCGAAATCATCTTCCCCAGCGGCCAGGCCGTGTCCTGGAAAGAATGGCACGCCGCCAGCGACAGCGCCGCGCGCGTGCTGGTCAAGGCCGCCAGCGCCGTGCACCTGCGCACGCCGGAAGCGCTGCGCGCCGAACTGGAGCCCGCATGACCACCGCCAGCATCGCCACTACGACCAGCGTCCGCACGACGCAGGCCGCGGCAGCAGGCGCGACTCGCCCCCACGCCGCGCTGACGGCCTCTGAAGCCACCGCGCGCCGCCGCACCGTGCGCGCCTTGTCCCGCGAAGTCGCCCTGCGCGCCGTGCGCGCCCTGTATATCGAACTCGCGCTCTACCCGAAGCCCGGCCTGGTCTCCTTCATCGACACCGGCAGCCACACGGACATGAACGCGCAAACCTTCCTGCGCAGCCTGTTTTCGCTGCGTCACTACTTTGCGCGCATCTGCGAAGCCGGCCATGAAGGCGCGCCGTTCGCGGAACTGAAGAAACTGGGCATGGAAGCCGAAAAGCGCATGCTCGCCGCCACCCGCGGCATCAACACCCACCGCGGCGCGATCTTCTGCGTCGGCCTGCTGTGCGCGGCCATGGGACGGCTGCGCGCCCAGAACATGACGCTCACGCCGGCCGCCCTGCGCACCGCCCTGCTGCTGCACTGGAGCGAGGAACTGTCAGCCCACACGCAGGCCAGCGGCGACTCGCACGGCCTGCAAGCGGCGGCGCAGCACTCAGCGTCCGGGGCGCGCGAAGAAGGCGCGCTGGGCTTCCCGTCCGTTTTCGAAGTCGCTCTGCCCGCGCTGCAACGCACGCTGTCCCGCGGCGCGCCCATGCTGCACGCCCGCATCGACGCGCTGTTCACGCTGATGGCCCACATCAGCGACACCAATGTCTACCACCGTGGCGGCGCAGAAGGAGCGCGCACAGTCCGCGACTGCGCCGAACGCTTCATCGGGCGCGGCGGAACCGAACATCCGCAATGGCGCGAGGCGGCGCTGGATTGCCATCAGCGCTTCGTCGAACGCCGCCTGTCGCCCGGCGGCGCGGCGGACCTGCTGGCTGCCACCTGCTTCGTTCACAGCCTGGTGAGCCTGCCGCCATGAGAAGCCGCCTGCTCATCCTCTGTCCCGGCCAGGGCGGCCAGAGCGCGGCCATGTTCGACCTGGCCCGCGGCGACGCACGCGCCGCCGCGCTGCTCGACGCGCTGGCCCTGCCGGCAGACGGGGACATCTTCAGCAACCGCCGCGCGCAGCCGGCCATTGTCGCCGCCGGGCTGGCAATGTGGACGGCCCTGCGCGACGATTGTCCCACGCCGGCGCTGGTTGCCGGCTACAGCATCGGCGAGCTGACCGCCTACGGCGTCGCCGGTGCGTTCAGCGCTGATACCGCCGTCGCACTGGCCGTCCGGCGCGCAGAATTGATGGACGAATGCGTCGGCGAGCCCCAGGCGATGGTCGCCATCACCGGCCCCCTCGCGGCCACCCTGCCGCCGCTGCTGTTGCCGCACGGCTTCCGGGCGGCGATCCAGACGTCCGAAGACAGCATCATCGCCGGCGGCCCGGCTTCCGCCATCCCCGCCCTCACGGCCGCGGCGGGGCCGGTCGCGCGGGTGCAGGTATTGCCAGTGGCCGTGGCGTCGCACACGCCCATGATGGCCGGCGCAGTCGTTCCCTTCGCGGAAACGCTGCTGGATGCCAGATGGGCAGCCATGAACGCGCCGGTGGTCGCCGGCATCGACGCGCAGCCGATGCTGGCGCGCGCCGGCGGCGCGGGAGTGGAGGATGCGATCGAGCATCTCGCCCGCCAGTTGGCCGAGCCGGTCAGATGGATGGATTGCATGGACGCCATCGCCGAACAGGGCATCACGGCCGCCCTGGAGCTCGGCCCCGGCAGCGCGCTGTCGAAGATGCTGTCAGCCCGCCATGCGCACATTGAGTGCCGCTCGGCGGCGGACTTCCGCACGCTGGACGGCATCAGGCGCTGGCTGGAAAGGATGGCTTAGCGGCGGTCGTTCTGCTGCACCCACGCCACGATATTGGTGGCGTCCATTGCGCCCGGCTGGCGCGCGATCTCGCGGCCATTGCGGAACAGGGCCAAGGTGGGGATGCTGCGAATGGCGAACTGGCCAGCCAATTGCTGCTCGGCCTCCGTATTCACCTTCACCACGCGGTAAGACGGCTCCAGCCGCACGGCTGCCTGCTCGTAGAAAGGCGCCATCGTACGGCAAGGTCCGCACCACGGAGCCCAGAAATCCACCAGTACCGGAATATCGCTGCGCTCCACATGCTTGAGGAAACGCGACGTGGAAAGATCGACCGGATGGCCGGTGAACAGCTCCTTGCTGCACTTGCCGCAAGTCGGACTTTCGCGCAAGCGTGCCGACGGCACGCGGTTGACCGCGTCGCAATGCGGACAGACGATGTGCAGGTTTTCCATGATTTATCCGCTTTCGTTCTTCAGGATGCCGCGTATATTGGTCACGGCCAGGCAGCAGTTTAATACGATCAGCGCCCAGGCGTCATCCTGCCAGCCCCACACTACCCACAGCACGTTACTGCCCAGGAAGACCCGGAAGCCCAGCATGCGCCGCTGCGCCGAACGCGAACCGACCAGCCACGCGGCCAGCAGGGACGCCGCCATCGCCGGCCATTGCAGCAAGTCGATCAGATCGCTCATGAAACGAGGATAGCGCAGCACGTGAATCGGCGGCGCATGGCTCGGCAGGCATATAATCGCTGAGTGCACCGGATACCGGAGGGAACATGCTGTTCGTGAATACCGAGCGTTTGCGCGTGGCCTATCGTGAGCATGGCAACCCCGATGGCGAGCCGCTGATCCTGCTGCACGGCTGGCCGGACGATGTCCACACCTGGAATCCCATCCTCCCCAGGCTGGAACGCTGGCGCGTGATCATGCCCAGCCTGCGCGGCTATGGCGAAACCCGCTTCCTGCAGCCGGACACGCCCCGCAGCGGCCAGCTGAGCGCCCTCGCCCAGGATGTGCTGGACCTTGCCGAAGCCATGGGCATCCGCCGCTTCCACGTGGCCGGCCATGACTGGGGTGCGCGGGCCGCCTACAACGCCAGCCTGCTCGAACCGGAGCGGGTAAAAAGCTGCGTGGCCATCTCGGTTGGCTGGGGCACCAACGACCCGGGGCAGGCTATCAGCCTGGTCCAGGCACGCAATTACTGGTATCACTGGTATATGGCCACGGAGCGCGGCGCCGAAGCCTTGCGCAAGGAACGCCGGGAATTCGCCCATCTGCTGTGGCGCACCTGGTCGCCCTCATGGCATTTCACGGAGGGCGAGTTCCATGACACCATGCACGCCTTCGATAATCCCGACTGGGCTGCGGTGACCATCCATTCCTACCGCCACCGCTGGGGCCTGGCGCCATCCGATCCTTATTACTCGGAGCAGGAGGAACGCCTGCGCCACGAATCCGTCATCAAGGTGCCGACCCTGGTGCTGCACGGCACGGAAGACGGCGCCAATTCGCCGCAAACCTCGGAACACAAGGAGCACTTGTTCAGCGCCACCTACCAGCGCATCCTGCTGAGCGGCGTCGGTCATTTCCCGCAGCGCGAAGCTCCCGACGCCGTCGCATCAGCCATTGTGGAGTGGCTGGACCAGTATTAAGCCGCCATGCCGGTGTGCTGCTCCACCAGCACGGGCACCCGCTGCCTGGCGTTGTGCATTATCCCGAGCTGGTTTTCAATGGCAACGCGCATCAGCCGCATGCTCATATCCAGCAGCGCCTGCGCCAGTTGCATGTTCAGGGTGCTGGCTTGCAGGGCGGACTGCAAGGAAGCGCGGGACATCTCGATCAGGTAGTCTGGATACATTTTATTCTCTCCCTACAGGTGGAAGGTGGACCGGTGAAAGATCCAAGACTACGGTCATGCGATCCTGCCGCGCTTGATATTTATCAATAGTGCGCCATGCGAATCATTTCGCCGACGGGAAGAACAGTTGCTGGCCCGCAGGCTTGAATGCCGCGATTTTCGCCTGCCCTTCCGGCGACGTGATCCAGTCGATCAGCTCGCGCGCGCCCTTGTAATTGATGCCGGGATGCTTCGCCGGGTTGGTCGCGATAATGCCGTATGGGTTGAACATTTTCGGATCGCCCTCCACCATCACTTCCAGCGCCGTCTTGACGCGATAGGCGCCATAGGTAGCGCGGTCGGTCAGCGTGTATGCCTGCATTTCGCCCGCCATCGTCAGCACCTCGCCCATGCCAACGCCGGCAGACACGTACAGCGCCTGCGGCGGCTGCGTTCCGACCTGCTTCCAGTAAGCCCTCTCCATGATGTCCGTGCCCGAATTGTCGCCGCGCGAAATGAACTTCGCCGGGCCTTCGGCCAGCTTGCGGAAGGCAGTCAGCACGTCCTTGCCGCCCTTGATGCGGTCCGGGTCATTGGAAGGGCCGACGATGATGAAGTCGTTGTACATCACGTCACGGCGGTCGATGCCCCAGCCTTCGGCCACGAACTTGTCCTCGGCCTGGCGCGCATGCACCAGGGTCACGTCCACGTCGCCGTTTTTCGAGAGCTCCAGCGCCTTGCCGGTGCCGACGGAAATCACGTGCACCTTGCTGCCCGTCTTTTGCTCGAACGCCGGCAAAAGGTAGGCCAGCATTCCCGAGTTCTCCGTGCTGGTGGTCGTGGAAAGACGGATCACCTGCTGGGCGTGGGCGGAGCCGCAAAAGACCAGCGCGGCGGCAAGGATGGACAGTATCTTCTTCATCTTATCTCCAGTCTGCCCTCGCGCAGCTTGAGCCGCCGCACCTCGGGCAAGTTGATCAAATCACGGTCATGGCAGGCCATCACCACGCTGCTGCCGGCGTGGATCAGCGTCGGAATCAGCGCGATCACCTGCTCGCGTGCTTCACCATCGAGATTGGCGGTCGGCTCGTCAAGCAGCAGCAGGCGCGGTTGCAGGACACGTGCGCGGGCCAGCGCCACGCGCTGCTTTTCTCCGCCGGACAGTGTAACCGGGTTGCTGGCCGCCAGATGGCGCACACCCGCCCATGCCATCGCTTCGTGCACCGCCTGCGCGATGGCGCCGCGCGCATCGCCGCGCGCCTTCAGGCCATATGCGATATTGTCCGCCACGCTGGTGCTGAACATGATCGGATGCTGGTGCACGTAGACGATGGCCTTGCGCAGCGCGGCCGGGTATGGCGACAGGCTTACGGGCTGGCCGTCGAACTGCACATCCTCCGCCTCCGCCGTGGCCAGGCCGGCCAGCACGCGCAGCAGGGTGCTCTTGCCGGCGCCGTTCACGCCCGTCAGCACATAGGCGCTGGCCCGGTCCAGCGCGAAGCCGTCCAGGTCAAACAGCGTATGGCTGTCGTAGCGCTTGACGAGGCGGCCGATCGAAAGCAGCGCACTCATGGCCGCCCTTTCGCCGCGTGGGCATCGCCCTGCAGCAGCATCAGCGCGCCATTCATCGCCAGCGCAATCGTGATCAGCACGATGCCCAGCGCAATGCCCTGCGCGAACTCGCCCTTGCTGGTCTCCAGCGCGATGGCCGTGGTGATGGTGCGGGTCTCGCCGGCGATGTTCCCGCCCACCATCATGGCGCAGCCGACTTCTGAAATCACGCGTCCGAAGCCGCTGATCACGGCCGCCATCACACCGAAACGCACTTCATACAGCAGCGTCGTCATCACCCGCCAGCGCGAGGCGCCGTGGGCGATGGCCGTTTCGGCGTAGCGCGGATCGGCGGCCTGCACGGCGGACAGCGTGAACGCCAGCAGCACCGGCATCGCGATCACGACCTGTCCGGCCACAATGCCGGACTGGGAAAACAGCCATTGCAATCCGCCCATCGGACCGTGGCGCGATAGAAGCATGTAGAGCAGCAGCCCAATCAGCACCGTCGGCAGCGACAGCGCCGCCTGCACCAGCCAGATCACGAGGCGCCGCCCGGTAAACTGCTTCATGGCGATGGCGTAGCCGCCGATGATGGCAAACGGCGTTGCGATCAGCAGGCCAAGCACGCTGGTGCTGACGGAGACCCAGATGATGCGCCACAGCACAGGGTCTCCGGTAAAAAGCATGATGAAGGCGGCTTGCACCGCATTCAGCAGCGCCATCAGTGCGCGCCCTCCAGCAGTTGTCCGCCGCCGAAGCTACCCTGCTCCGCCAGCGTGCCGCCGCGCGTCACGCGCACCGCGCAGTACTTGAATTCCGGGATCTTGCCAAAGGGATCGAGCACCGGGTTGGTCAGCTTGTTGATGGCCGCTTCGTAATAGCAGAACGGCACGAACACGGCGCCACGCGGCGAGCTCTCGTCGGCGCGCGCATACAGGCTCACACTGCCGCGGCGCGAGGCGATGGTGATCACGTCACCGGCCTGTGCGCCCATCTGCGCCAGGTCGAAGGGATGGACCAGGGCCACAGGATCGGGTTCGATGGAGTCCAGCACGGCGGCGCGGCGCGTCATGCTGCCCGTGTGCCAGTGCTCCAGCTGGCGGCCGGTGATCAGTACCAGCGGATAGTCGTGGTCGGGGCGTTCATCGGCGGGGATGATGTCCGCCGGGACGAAACGCGCGCGGCCCGATTCGCGCGGGAAGCTGTCCGTGAACACGACGGGCGTGCCCGGGTCGCCTTCTTCCGTGCAGGGATAGGTGACGGCGTGCTCGCGCTCCAGGCGCTGCCAGGTGATGCCGGCAATGCTGGGCATGACCTTGCGCATTTCATCGAACACTTCGGCCGGGCCTGCATAATTCCACTCCAACCCCACGCGGCGCGCGACCTCCTGGACGATCCACAGGTCCTGCCGTGCATCGCCCGGCGGCGGCACGGCCTGGCGGCCGATCTGCACCAGCCGGTCGGTGTTGGTGAAACTGCCCGTCTTTTCGGGGAAGGCGCTGGCGGGCAGGATCACGTCCGCCAGGTAAGCGGTTTCGGTGAGGAAGATGTCCTGCACCACGAGGTGGTCCAGCGCGGCCAGCGCGGCGCGCGCATGGTCGGCATCGGGGTCGGACATCGCCGGATTCTCGCCCATGATGTACATGCCGCGCACCGAGCCGGCCTTGATGGCGTTCATCACTTCGACCACCGTCAGGCCGGGCTGGTCGTCCAGCGTTCCCGGCGCCACGCCCCACGCCCGCGAGAAACGTTCCTGCACGGCGGGATCGGTCACACGCTGGTAATCCGGGAACATCATTGGAATCAGGCCCGCGTCGGACGCGCCCTGCACATTGTTCTGCCCCCGCAGCGGGTGCAGGCCGGTGCCGGGACGGCCGATCTGGCCCGTCATCAGCGCCAGCGCGATCAGGCAACGCGCATTGTCGGTGCCGTGCACGTGCTGGGAAATGCCCATGCCCCAGAGGATCATGGCCGCTTTGGACGTCGCGTAAAGCCGCGCCACGTAACGGATGGTCTCCGCATCGATGCCGCAAATAGGGGCCATCGCTTCCGGGCTGTAGCCTTCCACGTTCCTCGCCAGCTCTTCGTAGCCGATGGTGCGGCTGGCGATGAAATCCTTGTCCACCAGGCCCTCCGTCACGATCACGTGCATCATGGCGTTCAGCAGGGCCACGTCGGTGTCCGGCGTGAACTGCAGGTAGCGATGGGCCGTCCGCGCCAGGTCGGAACGGCGCGGATCGCAGACGACCAGCTTCATGCCTTCGCGCGCCGCGTTCTTGATCCAGGTCGCTGCCACCGGATGGTTCACCGTTGGATTGGCGCCGATCAGGATCACCACTTCAGCCTTCATCACGTCCCGCACCGGGTTGGAGACGGCGCCGGATCCTATGCCCTCCAGCAGCGCTGCCACCGAGGATGCGTGGCACAGGCGCGTGCAGTGATCGACGTTATTGCTGCCGAAGCCCGTGCGCACCAGTTTCTGGAACAGGTAGGCTTCCTCGTTGCTGCCTTTGGCGGAGCCGAAGCCGGCGAGCGCCTTGCCCCCATGCGTGTCGCGGATCTTCGCCAGGCCGCCGCCGGCCAGCGCCAGCGCCTCTTCCCAGCTCGCTTCACGGAAGACTTCCAGCACGCGGTCGGGGTCCATGGTGAAGTCGCCGGACTTGGGCGGCGCATCCTCACGGCGGATCAGGGGTTTGGTCAGGCGGTGCGGGTGATGGGCGTAGTCGAAACCGTAGCGGCCTTTCACGCACAGCCGACTGCTGTTGGCGGGACCGTCGCGGCCTTCGACGTACTGGATGCGGTCGTTGCGGATGTTGTAGGTCAGCTGGCAGCCGACGCCGCAGTACGGGCACACGGAATCGACCTTGCGCTCCGGCGCGGCCAGCGCGGCATCGCGGGCCGGCATCAGCGCACCGGTCGGGCAGGCTTGCACGCATTCGCCGCAGGCTACGCAGGTGGAGCCGCCCATGGCGTCGTCCATATCGAACACGATTTTCGCCTGGTCGCCGCGGTAGGCCAAGCCGATCACGTCGTTCATCTGCTCGTCGCGGCAGGCGCGCACGCAGCGGGTGCACTGGATGCAGGCGTCCAGGTTGACGGTGATGGCGGCGTGCGAGGCATCCTGTCGCGGCTGGGCGCGCGGGGCGAAGCGCGGCTTGCCTAAGTTCAGGCGCGCGGCCCATTCGTCCACTTCATTGTGGCGGGTGTGGCCAGCTTCTGGCATGTCCGACTGCAGCAGTTCCAGCACCATTTTCTGTGCCGCCAGCGCACGCGGACTGTCGCTGCGCACCTTCATGCCTTGCGCAGGCGCGCGGCAGCAGGATGGGGCGAGCACGCGCTCGCCATCGATTTCGACCATGCACGCACGGCAGTTGCCGGCCGTATCCATGCCTTCCTTGTAGCACAGGTGCGGGATGGCGATGCCTTCCCGCTGCGCGGCCTGGATCAGGGTCTCGCCCTCGCCTGCTGCTACCTCCCGGCCATTCAGTTCGAAGGCGATCATAGGCCGGCCTCGTGGGGGAAGTATTTGATGACGCAGTCGACGGGGTTCGGCGCCGCCTGCCCCAGGCCGCAGATCGAGGCGTCGCGCATCACCTGGCTCAGTTCCGCCAGCAGATCGGTATCCCATTGCTCATGCTCGATCAGCTCCACCGCCTTGGCCGTGCCCGCGCGGCATGGGGTGCACTGGCCGCAGGATTCGTTGCGGAAGAATTTCATCATATTGCGCGCGGCCGCGGCGGCGGTGTCGCGTTCATCGAGGATGATCACGGCGGCGGAGCCAATGAAGCAGCCGTAGGGCTGCAACGTGTCGAAGTCGAGCGGGATGTTGTTCATGCTGGCAGGGAGGATGCCGCCGGAGGCGCCGCCTGGCAGGTAGGCGTAGAGCTTGTGGGCCGGGTCCTGCATGCCGCCGCAGTATTCGTCGATCAGTTCCTGCACCGTGATGCCGGCGGGCGCCAGCTTGACGCCGGGCTGCTTTACGCGGCCTGACACCGAGAAGCTGCGCAGGCCTTTGCGGCCGTTGCGGCCCTGGCTTGCGAACCAGTCCGCGCCGCGCTCGATGATTTCACGTACCCAGTAAAGAGTTTCGAAGTTGTGCTCCAGCGTCGGCCGTCCGAACAGGCCGACTTGCGCCACGTACGGCGGACGCAGGCGCGGCATGCCGCGCTTGCCTTCGATCGACTCGATCATGGCCGATTCTTCGCCGCAGATGTAAGCGCCGGCGCCTCTTCTTAAATGGATTGCCGGCAGTGGCGCGAACGGCGGGTTCGCGCGCAGCTTGTCCAGCTCATCCTGCAGCATGGCGCGCGCGGCGTGGTATTCGTCGCGCAGGTAGATGTAGATTTCGTCGATGCCGACGGCCCAGGCGGCGATCAGCATGCCTTCAATGAAGCGGTGCGGGTCGCGTTCCAGGTAGTGACGGTCCTTGAACGTGCCCGGTTCGCCTTCGTCAATATTCACGGCCATCAGCCTTGGCCCCTCTTCGGCGCGCACGATGCGCCACTTGCGGCCCGCCGGGAAGCCCGCACCACCCAGGCCGCGCAGGCCGGAGTGTTCGAGTTCGCCAATGATCCCCTCCGGTGCGCGCATACCCGTAACGCACTCGCGCAGCAGCGCATAGCCACCGTTCGCCAGATAGCTTTCCAGCCCGATGTGCGCGACCTCCGCGTCCGACGCGTCTACCGCGCCCTCGCCGCCAGCGCGGTCCACATCCTTCGGCGCCCCCGCAAGCGTGCCACCCGCTTCCAGCGCCGCACCGTCATGTCCGCTGGCCGCCGGCCCAGTCGTCACAGCAGGCGCCCCGCTGCCGCCGACGATGTACTCTTCGCGGGGCTCAGCCGCCTGCAGCACGGAGGCCGCGGCGTTGTCCCCGCCGGCGGGCCGCGCTTCGGACGCCACGCCAGTCGGGCCGGCGGTATCGACGCGCGGACCGACAACTGCGTCCGCGCGCGAGGCGGCGGTCGCGTTGGCGGATGGCGCGGCGCCTGGGTTGGCCGGCGATGTGCCGGCTGCGTGGCCGGATGGCGCGGCGGCGGCTTCGCGCGTGGCGGCGGCTTCGCAGGTCGCGGCGGCGGGGCGGGCAACGGGCGGGCTCTGGGAAGCCGCTTGGGCGGTAGCATCGCGGGCGGCGTCGGCGAGAGACGCGCAGGTGGCGTGGGGAATCGCGCGCTGGCCGACGAGGGCGGCGGGCGCCTGCTCGCAGCGGCCGATGCAGGGCGCGGGAATCACGCGCACCGAAGGGCCGAGCAGCGCGGGCAGGCGCTCGAGCAGCGAAGCGGCGCCGGCGAGCTCGCACGAGAGGCCGTCGCACACGCGCACGGTCAGTGACGGCCGATCAAGCGAGGCGGAGGCTGAGGCGGTGGTGGCGGCAGGCGAAGCGGCAGAAGCGTCCTCGCGGACGATATCGAAGTGATGGTAGAAGGAAGCGACTTCGAAGACCTCGGCCTGCGACAGCCGCATTTCCTGCGCCAGCGCCGCCAGGTGCGTCGTGGACAGGCAACCGTAAGCGTCCTGGATCAGATGCAGATGCTCGATCAGCAGATCGCGCCGCCGCGGCGAAGAGCCGAGCAGCACCTGCACCTGCGCCAGGGCCAGGGGATCGACGCGCCGCCCCTTGGGCGCCTGCCGTTTTCGTTCGCGGCTTGGACCGCCGCCCTGCACTGCAATCGGAATTACCGGATGATTCACTGAAACGTCCCCATTCTGATTATGCTCTGCACAGCATATTGCTGACTCCGCTCCTGTTGACTGAGCGTATCATGCGCGACCTCGGGCAGGAATATGCTATTTTGAACATATTATGTTTAAAGTGAGAATCCAGCCGCACTGGGAAATTGCCTTCAATGCAGAAGCGCCGCTGGACACGGCCGCCCTGCTGGGATTGCTGAAGGAAATCCAGGAAACCGGCTCCATCGCCCAAGCCGCCAAATCGGTCGGCCTGTCCTACCGCTATGCGTGGGGACTGCTGCGCGATGCCGAACACCAGTTCAGCGAACCTTTGCTGGCCACGGGACGGGGCCGGGGCACCCATCTCACGGCCCTGGCCGAGAAACTGGTGTGGGCGGACAAGCGCATCAGCGCCCGCCTCTCTCCCACGCTGGACTCACTGGCTTCCGAACTGGAAGCCGAACTGGGCAAGATCGCCACCGACAAGCTGCGCACCGTGCGCATGGACGCCAGCCACGGCTTCGCAGTCGCCGAACTGCTCAACCACCTGCAGGAAATCCGCCTGCCCGTCGAACTGCGCTACCGTAATAGCACGGACGCGGTAGCCGCCCTCTCGCGCAAGGAGTGCGACCTGGCCGGCTTCCACGTGCCCACCGGCCGCCACGAGCAGGCCACGGTGGCTTGGTACCTGCGCTGGCTGGACCCGCACAAGCATTGCCTGATCCACCTGGCCGAACGCCAGCAGGGCCTCTTCGTCGCGGCGGGCAATCCGCTCGGCATCGGCCGGCTTGAGGACCTGGCGCGGCGCCAGGTGCGCTTCGTGAACCGCCAGGCTGGCTCCGGCACACGCATGCTGCTGGAAATGATGCTTGCCGAAGCGGGCATCTCCCCGCATGACATCAACGGCTACGCCAGCGCCGAATTCACGCATTCGGCTGTTGCCGCCTACATCGCCAGCGGCATGGCGGACGTGGGCATCGGCGTGCGCACCGCCGCCCAGCGCTTCGGCCTGGACTTCATCCCCCTGGTCAGCGAGCGCTATTTCTTCGCCTTGCCCCTGACTGCCGCCGACGATCCAATGCTGCAGCAGCTGATCGCCGTCCTGCAATCGCCCGGCTACCATCAGGTGGTGGACGCGCTGCCCGGCTATGACGCCAGGGCCACCGGCGCCATCCTCACGCTGGCGCAGGCGTTTGGCGGACACGCAGAATCTGCAAGGTGAGGAGGCGGCCATGCGATCCCTCCAGCTCGCAGTCACCGTCATCCTGGCACTGCACGCGCTGGCCCTCGTGCCGCAGTGGCAGCGCCACTACTTCCATCCGCGCCTGCTGCGGCGGACCATGCTCGGAATGATGCTGGGGATTGCGCAAGGCTTCGTCATCATCATCGCCATCCAGGAAATGCCGCGCGACCTGCGCTCCGTGTCGGACTGGCTGGGCGCGGGCGTGCTGCTGCACCTCTATCTGGCAATCCAGAATCTGCTGGCGTCCTACGCCTTTGTGCGCCTGCACCGTCCCAGCGCCGTGCTGGCGCAGCGCATGTATGGCGGCGTGAAGCCGCTGGCGGTGCTGAGTTCCGTATTTTCGGCGGTGGCGGGCATCGCCGCCTTCGGCCTGCTTTAATCGGCCAGTGGAACGATGAGGTGGGCGCCGTCGTTGCCGGCGCGGTTCAGCTCCGGGCTGACGCGGTGCCACTCGAAGTGTTCAGGACCGAGGGCCATGGTGCGGGCCAGCATCTCGGCCTGCTCGGTGCTCAGGTCCGGATCGAGCCAGGTGGCGGCGTCCGCCGCGTTCAGCACCAGGGGACGGCGGTCGTGGATATCGACCATGCCGCCGGACGCGTCGGCCGTGATCAGCACGAAGCCCGATTCCGCCTTGTGTTCCTTGAAGGGGCCGAAGTTGGCCAGCGCCAGCATGAACAGCGGTTCGCCGTCCTTGCGGTGGATGTGCCAGGGCTGGCGCGCGCCTTTTTCACCGGTCCATTCGTACCAGCCATGGGCGGGCACCACGGCGCGGCCGGTCCTGAGCAGCTTGCCCCAGTAGTTATTGGTGATCTTTTCCAGGCGGGCGTTGACGGCGATCGGGATCTTGCCGGCGGCCCAGGCGGCGCGGTAGCCCCAGTGCAGGTCGTCCACCTGGGGCTCGCCGCCCGTCATGTGCATCACGGGGCGGTAGGTGCCCGGCGCCGCGTTGTAGGTTGGCTCGGCCGCGCTACGGTAAGCCGCATCGGCCCAGCCAAAGGCTGCGATGTAGCGTCTTGCAATATCGTTCTGGTCGAATCGTCCGCACATGCGGACATCTTACTGCATGCCACCACCCGCCGCGCTGCTTGCGCCGCGCTCGGGCCAGACGATATCGTTATCCACCGTGTACAGCTGGCAGGGCAGCTTGCTGGCCGCATTGCAGGCGGCCAGCGCGCGCTCATTGGTGCCCTCGCCCTCCTCGGCCCAGCCCCAGGCGCCGGTCGGCGACACGGCGAAGGCGCGCGGCGAGTCTTTCTTCAGGAAGTCCAGGTACTGCTGGCGGCCACGCTCCGGCAGATAAGGCACGGCGCCGGCGTCATCCAGCGCGGCGTAATTGGTCGGCCGCTGCGGTGGCGGTTCAGCCACGGCATAGACCTCTTTCACCGGCATGCCGATATGGGCCAGGAACCGGTCCACCTCCGGCTGCCAGATCGGCTGGCCGTCGCGGCTGCCCAGCATGGTGTGGGCGTCGTGCTTGAAGGGGCCGTAGGCGATCAGCTGGGCGTGGCCGCCGGCCGCCGTGAAGGCGCCGTGCATGCGGCTGACCAGTTCTGGGCCGAAGTAGCTGTCGTTGGCGCCATACATCCACATCGATTCGATCTTGTTCTTGCGGCCATATTCGCCGAAGGCTTTTACCAGCTGGCTTTTCCAGTCGCAGGCATTGCCGTGGACTTTCAGGCCGCCGGCAAAGTTCATGATGCCGCGCACGCCGGGCAAGTCCTGCGTGCTCAGCGCCACGCTGGCCAGGCCGCCAAAGGATTGCCCGGCGATGACGATGCGCTCACGGTCGATCCAGTCCTGCTGTCGCGCCCAGGCCACCACATCCGCGATATCGCCGGCCTGCACATAGCCGTTGGCCGTCATGTTGCAGCCGTACTCGATGAATTTGCCGGTCGAATGGGCAAAGCCGGCGCGCATCGGCACCACGACGGCATAGCCCTTGCGCACGAAATGCGTGGCCATATAGACAAAGCGGTCTCGGTTCTGCAGCTTGGGATCGCCAGGCGCCTTGCCGTGGTTGATGATCAGCAGGGGGAATGGGCCATCGCCGGCGGGCTTGTATACCGTCGTTTCCAGCTGGACGCTCTGCTGGCGGCTGGCCGGCACCATGATCACCTGTTCGTGCAGGCGCGAATCCAGCGGGAGTTGCTGGGCAGCGGCAGGCAGCAGGAACAAACCGGCCACAGCCAGGCTGGCGAGACTGGAAAGCAGGAATTTGATGATTCGCTCCGGAACACTTTGCACGAGGAAAGAGTCCAGATTTTGGGGTTCTTGCTCAGCGATTGCAATCCCAAAATTTCAATGCTGCTGACGAGCTATTTACTTGTGAAAAAACCAACGGCGCAAAACAGGTGTCTGCCACGATGTGGCAGACACCAGGTTCACGCCTTGGGTTCTAATTTACTGCGCCAACTCGCCGATAACCTTGCGCATGGCGGCCAGGATCTCGTCGGATAAAGCGAGGTCGGATTTCATCACCGAGCGCGACACCGCCACGCCGCCAACCATGGCCGCGACGATGGTCAGCGCACGCGCATGGGCTTCCTCGTCGCCGAGCTTGCCGCCCAGTTCCTTCTCCACAAAGCGCACCATCTGCAGATAGCCTTCCCGGAACTTGCCGCTGACGGCCTCGTCCTGGCGCGCGACTTCGCTGGCGGCGGCGGCCATGGCGCATCCGCCGCTGAGGTTGTCGCGCTGGCTGCCGGACAAATAGAAATCCATCACTTGCTCCAGCGTGCGCGGCGTCGAGTACAGGCGCTCGCGTGCCTGGGCCGCGTTATAGCCCATCGCCTCGGCCGCCAGCTCATCTTTCGAGGAAAAATGCGCATACAGCGCACCGTGCGTGAGGCCGGCGGCCTTGCTGATTTCAGCCACGCCCACGCCGTCGATACCTTTTTCCTTGAACAGCCGCGACGCTGCCTCAATCAGCGCCTGCCGGTTCTCGGCTGCCTTCTCCTTGCTGATCTTCATGCGGAAAACTCCTTGACCTTAATAATTGCAGTCACTATGATACATTTAATTGCAGTCGCAATGTAAAACTTTTGACAGAGGCAGCCATGAATAAATTTCTGATAAGCATCCTGCTCGCGGCAGCGGCCGGTGCGGCCAGCGCGGCGGGTCCCAGTAACACCGCGACCGACTACGGCGCGGCCGTGGCGAATGGTCCAGCCAGCCAGCGCATCACCGTCGGGCCGGACACCCGCAGCGTCAACGTGACGGACGGCGACGTGGTCGAATTCGTCATCGGCGGCCAGAGCTATCTGTGGCACTTCCAGACCTTCCCGAATGTGAACGTCCTGACACTGGACCAGATCATCCCGGCAGCCAAAGGCGTCAAAGTGTATGTGGCCCGCAACCCTCTGTATAAAAACGGGTACTGAACCGCGGCGTTGCCATGCGGAATCGGGTAAACTGAGGCCTCTTGCCGAAGGGAAATTCGATCATGGCTATCTCAGCACTCAGCGCCGGTCTGTCCGGTCTCCAGGCCAATCAGCAGGCGCTCAATGTTGAGGCGCATAACGTTGCCAATCTGAATACCCAGAATTTCCAGCCGCAGCAAGCCAGCTTCCAGGAAGCCGCGCCGGCCGGCAACGGGACGGCGGTCACCATTTCCACCGCCGCGCGCGGCATGGCGGCATCGGAAGGCGCCACGCAAGCGCCTTCCGGCACCGATCCGGCCAGCTCCCTCACCAATTCCCTCGTCTACAAAGCCGGTTTCGAGCTGTCCGCCAAGGTGGTCCAGGCTGCCGATGAGCGCATCGGCACACTCCTGGACATCAAGGCATGACGCGGCCCTCCGTCCGCGCTATGCTGACGGAATGGACTTCGCACTTCCCCTGAAGGACCGCCAGCAGGCGGCTGAGCTGCTGGCCGAACGCCTGGCTGAATACCGGGGCAGGAACCCGCTGATCCTGGCGATCCCGCGCGGCGCCGTGCCGATGGGCCGCGTGCTGGCCGACCAGCTGGACGGTGAACTGGATGTGGTCCTGGTGCGCAAGATACCGTCCGCAATCGATCCGGAACTGGCCGTAGGCGCCGTCGACGAACACGGCAACCGCGAACTGGCGCCCTACTTCTCGCGCACCTACACCAGCATGGAATGGGTGGAAGTCCAGACGAAGGAACAGATGGAACTGATGCGGCGGCGCCGTGAAAGCTATGGCGCCGCGCGGCCGGCCGCCGATCCGGCAGGCCGCATCGTCATCATTGTCGACGATGGCCTGGCCACGGGCTCCACCATGGCCGCCGCCCTGCGCGCGCTTCGCAAGCAGCATCCGCAAAAGCTGGTCGCCGCCGTGCCGGTGGCCGCCGAGGATTCGCTGGACGTGATCGCGCCACTGGCCGACGACATCGTATGCCTGGCCACGCCGATGAATTTCATGTCCGTCAGCCGCCACTACAAGTCCTTCCCCCAGGTGGAGGAAGAGGAAGTGCTCCGGCTCCTCAACGCCTAAACCAGGGTGCCGCTCCCGATCAGGGTACGCAGCACCTCAGCCTTGCGCTGCGCATCCAGCGCCTGTTCGACATATTCCTCCGCAGCCCGCGTATGCGGTCCCCCGTGTGCGCTGCGCGCCATCTGGCGATACAGCTTTTCTTTCTCGTGCAGGGCGCGCACCGCGCTCCACAACGCATCCTCGACCTTGCTGAGCATGGAGTTGGACAGGTTGCGTTCCGAGAATGCGTGGCCGGTATGACAGCGGTAATGCGGCGGCAGCGTGCCATTGATCTGGAACAGGGCGCCGTTACAGTCCGGACAGGTGAAAGCGGATGGTTGGCCGATCTTTGCAAGTTCGTCCATGCCCATGTCCTCCGACACAAAACGGTTCTCAACATTGACCCACTCGGGCACCGGCGCCGCGAGTTGCGCGCCGGCGCGGTTGGCATCCACGATGGCCGACAGTATCGGGGCGATTTCCCTGGCGCGCATCACCCGATCCACGTCAGCGAATTCAATGGCGCTGGCCGGCATGTCCGGCGCCGCTGCGTCTTCCGGCAACTGGACGATGGCCTGGCCGCCGCAAGTCTTGATGGCCTGCATGCCAATGGTGCCGTCATCCAGCCGGCCGCTGAGGATCACGCCGATGGCGCGCGGCCCGAAGGCCGCCGCCGCGGAGCGGAACAGCGGATCGATGGCGGGGCGGCAATGGTTCTCGCGCGCGGATCGGCTCAGCAGCGCATACGCGCCGTGGCCGTCCCGCAGCACCATCAGGTGCCGGTCCGGCGGCGCCACCAGCACCCGGCCGGGCAGCAGCGCTTCATGGCTATGCGCATGCTTGATGGGCAGCTGGCATTGCTGCGCCAGCACCGAAGGCAGGATGCTGTCGCGCACGCCAATATGCATGACAATGAGAACTGCGGCGGGAAATCCGGCGGGTAGGCCGGAAAGGACTTGCTGCAATGGTTGTTGGCCTCCGGTGGAGGCCCCGATGACGACAATGTCATCCGTGAATTGTGCCGAGGGAGTCATTCCTCATACTGCGTCCCGCGGATGTGCCGGTCTGTGCGGCAGCGCACAGACCCCTCGTGACGGCCGTCTGCCAGGCCGGCGCTCAAGCCATGGGCGGCAGCAACCCCGCCAGCTTGCCGCACAGGACATCGAGCGACAGCGGCTTGTTCATATGGGCCGAGTAGCCGGCCGCCAGCGCCGCCTGCATATCCTTGTCGCGCCCGACGCCGCCGGTGGCGATGGCGGTCAGCGTGGCCATGCCCGGCATGGCGCGCACTTCGCGGATAAAGTCATGGCTGTCCATGCCCGGCAGGGCGACGTCCGCCATCAGCAGGTCGAAACGCTCCAGCTCCAGCAGCGCCAGCGCGTCGGCCGGCGTGCCCGCCAGCCACACGGCGCCGCCGTCCAGCTCCAGCAAGGTCTTGAACATGACGGCGGCATCGGCCTGGCCATCGAGCAGCAGGATGTTGCGGCCGGACACGCAGGACACCAGCGGCGACATCTCGCCGCTCACCGGCTGCGCGGCCGTGCGCGACAGCGGCAGCCATACGGTAAAGGTGCTGCCCTCGCCCAGGCCCGGCGAACTGGCGTCCACCCGGCCGCCATGCAGCTCGACGATCTGGCGCACCAGGGCCAGGCCGATGCCCAGGCCGCCCTTGTTGCGCGCGGCCGCCGCGCTGCTAAGGCTGTACATATCGAAGATGTGGGGCAGCGCTTCCGCGGCGATGCCTTCGCCCGTATCGCGCACATCCACGCGCGCCTCGCCCTCCTCCACCGCCAGCGCCACGGTGGCCGTGCCGCCGGCCGGCGTGAAGCGCAGCGCATTATGCAGCAGGTTGAGCAGCACCTGTTCGATGCGCACCGCATCCACATAGACGACGGCTGGCGTGGCCGGGCACTCGTAGCGCAGGTCCACGGTTTCCGTTTCTCGGCCGGAGCGCAGCAGGCCAATCAGGCGCTGGGAAATCTGGCCCAGGTCTTCATCGTGGCAGGACATGGCCAGCCTGCCCGTGTGCAGGCGCGACATATCCAGCAAATCGTCGATGATGCGCGCCTGGTTGGCCACGGCATTGCGGATGATGGCCGCCGAGCGCAGCGCCGGCGACGACTGCTGCACGGCGGGCATGCGCGCCAGCAGTTCGGCATTGATATAAATGAGGTTGAGCGGATGGCGCAGCTCCTGCGACATCACGGCCAGGAATTCGTCGCGCGCTTCGGCCATCGTGTGCAGCGGCACTCCTTCGGCGCCGGCCCTGCCGGCCGCCACGCGGCGTACCCATTCCTCGCTGGCGCGCAACTTCTCCTCGGCTTCCTTGCGGGTAGTGATATCGAAGAAGGTCATCACCGCGCCTTCGATCTTGTCCTCCGTGGTGCGGTAAGGCAGCAGGCGCACGATGTACCAGCGGCCATCGTTGCTGCGCACTTCGCGCTCGACCGGGCGCAGGGTCTCGAAGGTGGCCGACACGTCTTCGGCCAGGTTGGCGTAATCCAGCCGGTGCGTAATATCCAGCAACGAGCGCCCGATGTCGGACGGGATGATGCTGAAGATATCGGCGGCGCGCGGCGTGAAGCGCTTGATGCGCAAGGCGCGGTCGACGAAGATGGTGGCGATGTCGGTGGAGGCGATCAGGTTGTTCAGGTCATCGTTGGCCTTGCCCGTTTCCTCGACCTTGACCTTCAGTTCGTAGTTGACGGTGATGAGCTCTTCGTTCACCGACTGCAGTTCTTCCTTGCTGGTTTCCAGCTCCTCGGTGGCCGAACGCAATTCCTCGTTAATGGCCTGCATTTCCTCGTTGGAGGCGCGCAGCTCCTCATTCGAGATTTCCGCATGCTCGATGGTTTCCTGCAGCTTTTCCTTGCTGCGCTGGAGTTCCGCCTCCAGCTGGTTCAGCACCACGTCCTCGTGCTGCTCCTTCGCCTCCTGCGGCATTTCGTTCATGGTCTGTTCGATTTCCTCGAACAGGACCAGGGCGAAGTCGGACCCTGCCACTTCGTCGGTAAACGGGCGGCACGATAACGTTGACGATGAAGCCCTTGTTGTCTTCGCGCTTGACCAGCACGCGCTGGCCTTCCACGCTATTGCGGGTCTGCATCGCCTGGTACAGCGCCGTGCGCACTTCCAGCCGCAGCTCCGGCAGCACCAGCGCCAGCACGTTGCGCGATGGCTCGCCGCCTACATGGCGCAGGAAGCGGCCCGCGGAATCGGACATGTGCACGATGTTCGACTCCTGGTCCACCACCACGCTGGGCGGGGCAAACTTGCTCAGGGCGCGCTGGTGAACGTCCGAGTACGAAAACTGACGGCGGCCGGAGCTGACGGGCATCAGCAGCTCGGGCACGCGGTTGACCGGGCCCGTGGTCAGCGCCGGCAGATAGCGCATGGAGCGCGACAGCGGGCGGGCGCGGTAGATGCGGTTCTTCTTATCGAAGGGCACGAAGAATTCGGAGGCCGCGTCGGCCGATTCGGAACTGCCCAGGAACAGGAAACCGTCCGGCTTCAGGGCCGAGTGGAACATTTCCATCACACGCAGCTGCACATCCCGGTTCAGGTAGATCAGCAGGTTGCGGCAGGAGATCATGTCCAGCTTGGAGAACGGCGGATCGCGCAACAGGTTGTGTGACGCAAAGAGGATGCGGTCGCGCACCGCCTTGCGGATGCGGTAGCGGTCTTCCTCCTTGGTGAAGAACTGGCGCATGCGCGAAGTGGGCACGTCCATCACAATGGAGGCCGGGTAGACGCCGGCGCGCGCCACGGCAATCGCATGCTCGTCGATGTCGGAAGCGAAGACCTGGATCTCGGCCGGCTTGGCCAGCTGCGCCGCATGATCGGCCAGCATCATCGTCATCGAGTAGGCTTCCTGGCCGCTGGCGCAGGCGGCCACCCACACGCGCACCTGTTCGGAGGGCAGCTTGTCCCTGAACAGCAGCGGCACGACATCGCGCTCCAGTGCTTCGAACGATTCGCGGTCGCGGAAGAAGTTGGTCACGCCGATCAGCATGTCCTGCAGCAGGGCCTTGAATTCGCCCTGGTCTTTTTCCAGCAGCATGCAATAGTCCGGCAGCGACGTCACGCCGCGCACCTGCAGGCGGCGCTCAATGCGGCGCAGCACGGTGGCCCGCTTGTAGTGGCGGAAGTCATGGCCGGTGTTCGCGCACAGCATGGTGATCACGCGCTGCAGCGCTTCCTCGTCGTCCTGGCGGGCTTCGTCCATCGGCTCGGCGGCCACGGCGCCGTCGCCATCGCCCACGTCCGGCAAATGGATGTGGCGCGCGGTGCGCCACAGGTCGACCAGCTTTTGCGGGATATCCGCCACGGGCAGCACGAAGTCCACCATTTCGGTGGCGATGGCCGCGGCGGGCATGCCTTCGTGCTCGGCTTCCGCGGGGTCCTGGGCGATGGTGACGCCGCCCTGCTCCTTGATGCGTTCCAGGCCCACGGCGCCATCCGAGCCCGTGCCGGAAAGCACCACCGCCATTGCGCGCTCGCGGTGCACTTCGGCCAGCGTGCGGAAGAATACATCGATGGCGATGTACTGTCCGCGCGGCTTCACCAGTTCACTCAGGGTCAGCATGCCGTCGTTCATCGACAGGTGCTGGTTGGGCGGAATCACGTACACGTGCTCGCGCTCGATCGCCACGCGCTCCGTCACCTGCACTACCGGCATGCTGGTGGCGCGCTGCAATACATTGTCGGCCGAACTCTGGTGCGTGGGCGAGAGATGCAGGATGACGACGAAAGCCATGCCGTTATTGGCCGGCATGTGCTCCAGGAATTTGATCAGGGCGGGCAACCCGCCGGCGGAGGCGCCCAGTCCCACGACCGGGAAATTGAGATGGCTCGGAGTCAGTTGCTGCGTATTGCGCGGGCGGCCATCGTCGCTTTGGGGCATATCGTTTTCGTCAAAGGTGCTGAGATAGCAAGTCTACTCCATAATCGGGCGACTCAGCGCCCCGTCATGTGGTAAAACACTGCGTAAAAAGGAGCAGGTGATGAGCACAGGAGACCACGAGCCGCGCCGGCATGACCGCCGCGCCAGCGACCGCGAACACAATCGCCGCAGGGACGACACGCCGCGCTACCTGGATCCCGGCGACACGCCATGGAGCCTGTGGTGGCGGGTGATCAAGGCGCGCTACCAGCGCATCGCGGCGCGCGCCACGCGCCATGTGATGCAGCGCCCCCTGCGCATCGGCATTTCAGCCCGCATCTACCATCCCGAGCCGGGCGCCACCGGCCTGCGTTCGAAGAACCTGCAATACCTGGAGGAGTCCATTGCGCAGTGGGTGATGTCGCGCGACGTGCTGGTGTTCATGGTGCCCACCGTGAACACGGAAGGCCTGCTCCACCCGTCCAATATCCGCCTGCGCGACTACGCCAAGCACCTGGATGGCCTGGTGCTGCAGGGCGGCGCCGACGTGTCCCCCACCAGCTATGCCGAAGCGCCGACCCGCCCGGAATGGAGCGGCGACCGCGCGCGCGATATGTACGAGCTGGAACTGCTGCATGAATTCGTGGAAGCGGGCAAGCCGGTGCTGGGCATCTGCCGCGGCTGCCAGTTGATCAATGTGGCCTTCGGCGGCACGCTGTACCAGGACATTGCAACGGACGTGCCGGAAGCGCACGAACACGTATCCGACCTCTATGACCGGCACCGCCATGAAGTCACTTTTCCCGAGGATTCCTCGCTGGCGCGCATGTTCCGCGGCCAGGAGCGCGGGCTGGTGAACTCCATCCACCACCAGGCCGTGAAAACGCTGGGCAAGGATATGCAGGTCGAAGCCCTCTCGTGGCCCGACAAGATGATCGAGGCGATCCGCTACCGCAAGGCGCCATTCGTCATGGGCCTGCAATGGCACCCAGAGTTCCACCGCGCAGGGGGTGTGGAACTGCTGGACTGCACCGCCATCCTGGACAATTTCCTGCGCGTGGCGCGCGAGACGCGCTTCTGACCGCTGCCCTCAGGTGGCTTTGGCCTTGGCGCGTTTGCGCAACTTGCGCAACCGGCCCAACGTGACATCGGGTAGTTCCGGTTTCTCATGCTCCGTTTCATAGCGAGCATTGACGTAGACATTCAACCTATCACCACGCTTTGGATTGTGGTTTTCGTCCTCCGAGTCTGGCAAGCGGACGGACAAGCTTTTCAACGTAACATCCATAAGACCTCTCCTTCAAACTGCTGTACAGCGTAGAGGCTTCTGCATGTCCCTTCTGTTCGAACACGAACAGTAGCTGTCGAAAAATTTTACACCCGGAGACGATCCTTGGTTGAGGAAAATTTGTACTTGTTTGTCGTCAGGCAAAACCGCGGAACCGCCGCAGCGCAGCATCCACCACGCCCTCCACGCTGCCGCTGGAATTGAATTCCTCGCGCAGGTAGTGGGCATCGCTGCCCGTATGGGTTACCTGGACAAGATGATTCAATGCAGCACCGCCGCCCAGATTCTCTGCATAAACGTCCATCCGGCGCAACGTGGTGAGGATATCTTCTCGTAAGGAAAGACTTTCATAGGTTTTCGGGTGGACGATGGTGCCATCCAGCCCGAAGCGGCAAGCCTGGAAACGGTTGTAGTTGTATACAAGATAGTCGTCTTCCGCCGGCGGCGGTTCGCGCCGGTCCAGCAGGTAGGCGCACAGGGCTTGCAGATAGCAGGCCAGGGCCGCCGCCCTTTCCACCGTCAGCGGCGTATCGCACACGCGCAGTTCGATGGTGCCGTATTCCGGCTTGGGACGGATATCCCAGTAAAAGTCCTTCATGGACTTGATCACGCCCGTGTGCTCCATCTTGGAGAAGAAACTGTGCTCGAACTCGTCCCAGCTCAGCAGGAACGGCGCGCGGCCGCTCATGGGGAAAGCAAACACGGAATTCAGGCGCGCGGAATTGAACAGCGTGTCGGCGCCCTGCACATAGGGCGACGAGGCGGACAGCGCGATAAAGTGCGGCACATAGCGGCTAAGCGAATGCAGCAGGAA
The DNA here is from genome assembly GCF_044055365.1 of Pseudoduganella sp. UC29_106. Lineage (NCBI taxonomy): Bacteria > Pseudomonadati > Pseudomonadota > Betaproteobacteria > Burkholderiales > Oxalobacteraceae > Pseudoduganella > Pseudoduganella sp. UC29_106. The sequence continues at coordinate 4,015,805 of NZ_CP171977.1, forward strand.
CAGCGCATCGTCGCCGTTGCCGCAGCCAATGTGCACGTGCTGGCCGAAAATGGTGAACTGCTTGGCCAGGTAGCCGTACAGCGCGGAGACTTCCTTGAAGCGCGGCTTGGCAAAGATGCGCCGCTCGCGCCATTTCTGGAAGGGGTGGGTGCCGCCGCCGCAAATGCCGATATTCAGCTTGTCGGCCGCCTGCACCAGCGTGTCGCGTGTCTGGTGCAGTTGCGCCAGCAGCTCGCCGTGCTTCGTGTGCACGTCGGTATTAATCTCGATCATGCTTTCCGTAATCTCGGGCGTCACGTGGCCGGGGAACGGCTTGCGTTCCAGCAGGTGCAGCAGGTCCGGGCTGGCGCCCGTCAGGTCGTGGTCGGACAGGCTGACCAGTTGCATCTCCAGCTCCACGCCCATGGTCAGGGGTTGCGATTGCTTGAAGGGTTCGAGCGCCATCAGTCTTCCTCCTTGGCGGTTTCGCGGGCCCAGATCAGGGCCCACTGCGTGATGATGGGGCCGATCACTTCCATGAACAGCGTCATCGCGGCCAGCGCCGCCAGTTCATCGACCAGCACGATGCCCATGGACTTGGTCTGCTCCAGCAGCAGGATCACGAACACCGACATCGGCGACATCGCCACGCCAATCAGTGCGCCCTTGCGCCAGGTGATGCCGCCGGCGTGCGAGAACACGGCCACGGCCAGCGTCTTGACCAGGAAGCGCGCCAGCAGCAGGAAGCAACCCAGCGTGGCGCCGGACACCACACGCGCCCAATCCAGCGTGGACACGGCAAACACGAACAGCAGCACCGTCAGCAGCTCGCCGATCGCGCCGAAATTGCGCTGGGTGCGCGCGAAGCTCACGCGGCGGTGGCGCGCCGTCAGGCCAAAGGTCAGCGTCGCCAGCACGGGCGACAAATCATAGGCATGCGTGATTGCCACCAGCAGCACGACCACCAGGGCAAAGGCCACCGTGCCGTCGCGCGCCAGCGTACCGAGACTGCGCAGCACGGCCGGCACCAGCATGCCGAAGACTGCGCCCAGCAAGGCCGACGCCACCAGTTCGATCAGGCTGTGCGAGACCGCCTGCGGCAGGCTGCCGGAAGTCTGGAACACCCAGAAACCGACAATCACCTTGAACACGAAGACAGCGAGCACGCTGTTCATCGCCACCAGGTGCAGTACGCGTTCCGTCACCTGGCCGGAGCTGCGCTCCTCGTTGATCACGCGCAGCACGCCGGCCGGTGAACTGGACATGGCCAGCGAAGCCAGTAGCAGCGCGGTCAATGGCGGCATGTCCTGCCAGCTGGCGATCAGGTAGACCACGGCAAAGGTGGCGACCGATTCGACCAGGCCGCTGATGGCGATCCAGGGATTGACGCGCAGCCAGTGCAGGTTGACGCGATAGCCGAACTCGAACAGGATCAGGCCGAAGGCCACATTGGCCAGCATGGTGATGGAACTGGCGCTGTCCGTGGCGAACAGATCGGGGAAAGCCTGTGCCAGCAGAAAGCCAGCCAAGCCGTATACGCTGATGCGCGGTACGCCGGTCCAACGGTGAACAAACTCGCCTGCCAGCCACGCAAGCAGCACGGCGAGTGGCCATGCAAGTTCCGCAGAAATGATGAAAATGTCTGGTTGCATTGGTACCTCCGCCGAGCACTATATTTCATTTTGAAAAATCATGTCGCTCCTATTTCCAATCGAAAACACCTTTTCTGAATGATTGCGTTAGACTGGGCGCCTTTCGATATCTCCATGCCGAGATGGATGCATCCAACATTCCGGACGACGTGCGCCGCTATATCGTGCAGTGCGTGCCGTCCGTCCCTTATCTGGAAGCGATCACGCTGATGTCGGCGAATGCCGAGGCCACGTGGGATGCGCGGCTGCTGGCGCAGCGGCTCTACCTGGACGAGCCGCGCGCCGAGACGCTGCTGCAGGAGTTGCGCGCAGCGGGCATTGCCACGGCCGATGCGGACGGCCGCTGGCGTTATGCGCCCTCCTCTCCGCAACTGGCGGAATTGCTGGCGCGCGTGGTCGATATCTATGCGCGCCATCTGGTCGAAGTCAGCACCCTGGTTCATTCGAAGAGTAACCGCAAGGCGCGGCTGTTCGCCGACGCCTTCGTCTGGCGAAAGGATAAATAGAATGTCCGCCATTACCTATACGCTGTGCGCGATCACTGCCCTCGCCTGCGCCTGGCTGCTGTTGCGCGCCTACCGCCAGTCGCGGGAACGCCTGCTGCTGTGGAGCGGCCTGTGTTTCACGGGGCTTTTCATCGCGAACATGCTGCTGATCGCCGACCGCATATTCATCCCGGACTATGACCTGGCCACGCTGCGTCTGTGCGCCAGCCTGGCCTCGCTGCTGCCGCTGCTGTATGGCCTGGTGTGGGAGGACGACTGATGGATATAAACTCCCTGCTGTCCGGCGCCATCGTCATGGCCGCGCTGACGATTGCGCTGTTCTTCCTGCGCTTCTGGCGCGCGACGGGCGACAATTTCTTCCGCCTATTCGCGCTGGCCTTCACGCTGATGGCGCTGGAGCGCCTGCTGGCATGGCAGTTCCGGCTCACCAGCGAAGACGTGCCCCAGCTCTACCTGATTCGCCTGTTATCCTATGGCCTGATACTGATAGCCATCGTGCGCAAGAACCGCCGCACGAAATGAGGAGAAAAACTGCATGGAACTCACCAGCGAACATGCCTGCTTCGGCGGCATCCAGCGTTTCTACAAGCACGATTCCGATGCGATCGGCCTGCCGATGCGCTTCTCCGTTTTCATACCCGGCCAGGCCCAGGGCACGCGCCTGCCGGCGCTGTTCTACCTGGCGGGGCTGACCTGCACTGAAGAGACCTTTCCCACCAAGGCCGGTGCCCAGCGCTTCGCCGCCGAGGAAGGCATCATCCTGGTGTCGCCCGATACCAGCCCGCGCGGCGCCGGCGTGCCGGGTGAAACGGATTCGTGGGATTTCGGTGTTGGCGCCGGCTTCTACCTGGATGCCACGCAAGACCCGTGGTCGCGCAATTACCGCATGGAGAGTTATATCCTGGAGCTGCGTGCGATGGTATGCGACGAGCTGCCGGTGGACGATACGCGCGTCGGCATCTTTGGCCACTCGATGGGCGGCCACGGCGCGCTCACGCTGGCCCAGCGCCACCCGCAACTGTTCCGCAGCGTGTCAGCCTTTGCACCGATTGCCGCGCCCACGCTCTGCCCCTGGGGCCACAAGGCTTTCCGCGGCTACTTCGGCGAGGACAGCGCGCAGTGGGCACAGCATGACGCCAGCATCCTGATGGCGCGCGCCGAAGCCGCACCGTTCCCGCAGGGCATCCTGATCGACCAGGGCATGAGCGACAAATTCCTGGCCGAGCAGCTGTATCCGGAAATGTTCGAGGAGGCTTGCGCGAAGGTGGGCCAGCCGCTGGAACTGCGCCGGCATGCCGGCTACGACCACGGCTACTACTTCATTTCCACCTTCATTGCCGACCATCTGCGTTTCCACAGCCGGCAACTGAAGGCGCTCTGAGTTACTTGGACATGACCTTGCGGATGGTCTCGGCCAGGTCTTCAGCCACGAACTTGGCCACGTAGGCGTCGGCGCCCACGCCGCGAACGTGGTCTTCGTTGGTCTTGCCGGACAGCGAGGAATGGATCACGACCGGGATCTTCGCAAAGCGCGCATCCTGCTTCACCAGGCGGGTCAGCGTGAAGCCATCCATCTCGGGCATTTCGAGGTCGGTCAGCACCAGGGCTACGCGATCCTCGACGGGGATGCCTTCGGCCTTGCAGCCGTCGGCGATGCTTTGCAGCTTCTCCCACGCTTCCTTGCCGGTCTTCAGCATCACGAAGGGCGCGCCCCATCGCTTCCAGGCCGCGCTCGATCAGGTTGCGCGCCACCACGGAGTCGTCCGCGGCGACGATCATGGTGCCGGGCTTCATCGGCAGCTTGCCGACGGCGTCTTCATTGATGTCGTCGCCTTCCGTTGGCATCATGCGGCGCAGGATGGTTTCCACGTCGAGCACCTGGGCCAGGCGGGTGCTGTTCACGTCGCCGTCCAGGCGCGCGATGCTGGTGACCATGCCGCCGGCGTTGCTGCCTTCGGCGCTCAGCACCTGGCTCCAGTCCAGGCGCACGATTTCGTCCACCGATTCAACGGCGAAGGCCTGGGTGGTGCGCGCGAATTCCGTCACCAGCATGATGTTCAGACCCGTCTTCGGTTTCACGCCAACGATGGACGGCAAGTCCATCACGGGAATGATCTGGCCGCGCAGGTTTACCACGCCCAGCATGTACGGTTGCGAGCCGCCACCGCAGTCACCTGCGGCATCGCCACGATCTCGCGGATCTTGAAGACATTGATGCCGTACAGCTCGGAATGCTCGCCCTTGTGGTCGGCGCCCAGGCGGAACAGCAGCAGTTCGAATTTATTGGAGTTGGTCAGGTTACTGCGCTCGTCAACTTCCTGTTGAACGGAATTCATCTTGCTATGCTCCAATATTTAACGGGGTTCCGGCAGTATAGCGGGGATGCCGGGCAAAATCGGAGCGGTGAGGGGCGGATACAACGCTGGAAAGCAAAAAGGACGCACGCAGCGTCCTTTTCTGAAATCCTGGAGCGGGGAAAAGAGTCTCGAACTCTCGACCTCAACCTTGGCAAGGTTGCGCTCTACCAACTGAGCTATTCCCGCAGAAGAGGCACGATTATGACAGAACTATTTCGAAAATACTAGCTCTTTCAAGCTGGCAGGAATGGAAACATTTCCCACTATAATCTAGCGATGGATTCCATTGAAATTGTCTTGGCGATGCTGCTGGCTGTGATTGCCAGCGCTTACATGGTCCGGCTGCTGCCGGTCTCGCTCCCATTGCCTCTCGTGCAGATTGGCCTGGGTTTTGTCATCTCCGCCTTCACCGGCCACGGCGTACAGCTCGACCCCGAACTATTCTTCCTGCTGTTCCTGCCGCCGCTGCTGTTCCTGGATGGCTGGCGCATCCCGAACAGCGGCCTGTTCCGCGACCGGGTGATGATCCTGGAGCTGGCGTTCGGCCTTGTGCTGTTTACCGTGCTGGGGGCGGGCTACCTGATCCACCTGCTGATTCCCGCCATGCCGCTGCCGGTCGCGTTTGCGCTGGCGGCCGTGGTGTCGCCGACCGATCCGGTGGCAGTGTCGGCCATGAAGTCCGCGCGCGCCCATGCCCAAGCGCCTGATGCACATCCTGGAAGGCGAAGCGCTGCTGAACGATGCCAGCGGCCTGGTATGCTTCCGCTTTGCCGTGGCGGCGGTCGCCACCGGCACCTTTTCGGTGGCCGATGCCTCCCTGACCTTCGCCTGGCTGGCGGTGGCCGGTGTGGCGATCGGCGCCGGCCTGACCTGGACGGTGAGTGTCCTGCAGGGCAAACTGGCGATGCGCTTCGGCGAGCCTTCCGGTTCGCCCATCCTTATCAGCCTGCTCATCCCCTTTGGCGCTTATATGCTGGCCGAACTTGTCCACGCTTCCGGCATCCTGGCCGCGGTGGCGGCCGGCATCACGATGAGCTTCATGGAACTGGGCGGCCAGGTGCTGGCCGCTACCCGCCTGCAGCGCTCCGCCGTGTGGGACACCATGCAGTTCGCGCTGCACGGCGTGATGTTCGTGCTGCTCGGCGAGCAGCTGCCGGATATCCTGCGCGGCGCCGGCAACTCGATCGAGGAAGTGGGCCATGAGAGCCGCTGGTGGCTGGTGTATTACGCCTTCGCCCTCAGCGCGGGCCTGATCCTGCTGCGCTTCGCCTGGGTCTGGACCACGCTGCGCATTACCCTGTACCGCCGCAACAAGAACGATCCGGACAAGAGTGAACGTCCGCACTGGCGCCTGCTGCTGGCGACATCGCTGGCCGGCGTGCGCGGCTCGATCACGCTGGCCGGCGTGATGACCCTGCCCCTGGTGCTGCCCAACGGCGAGCCCTTCCCCGCCCGCGACCTGACCATCCTGCTGGCCAGCACCGTGATCCTGATTTCGCTGATCGCGGCCGGCGTCGGCCTGCCGCGCCTGCTGGGCGGCATGAGCTTCCCCGAGGAGCCGGCTGAGCGCCAGCAGGAAGACCTGGCGCGGCGGGCCGCCGCCACCGCCGCCATTGCAGCCATCGAAAAGGCGCAATTCGACTTGCTGCCGGCATCCGAAACGCCGGAATGCTTCCCGCAGGCGGCCGAGCGCGTGATTTCGCTGTATGAGCATCGCCTGAACGTGGCCAGCCAGTCGGAGGACGACAGCGCCGCCCATTACCGCGACCTGGACAAGGCCGAGCGCGTGCTGCGCCTGGCCGCCATCAAGGCCGAGCGCCGCGCCATCTTCGAACTGGCGCAGCACTATCACATCTCGGACGAGATCGCGCGCAAGATCGTGCGCGAGATCGACCTGGTCGAGGCGCGTCACCGCTGATGAAATCGCGCGCCCGCCTTTCGCTGGTCATCGCCTGGCTGCTGTTCTGGGCGATGATGATCGCGACGGCGGTGCAGGATTTCCTGCGCCACGACGCTGGCCCCCTGTGGCAGCCCTTCCTGTGGGAGAGCTCTTCGCTGCTTGTCGCCACGGCGCTGCTGGCGGTGCAGCGCTACTTTACAGCGCGCGACGACCACCTGGTCGCGTCGCCGCGGCGCTGGTTCCTGCGGCAGGCGCCCTGGCTGCTGATGTGGTGGACGCTGTTCGTGCCTATGGCCTTCGGCATCCGCCATGGTGTGTATGCCCTGGCCGGCCGCCAGTACCAGCACGAACCGTGGCCGCAGACTTATCTCTATGAGGATGTGAAGATCACCGTCTTCCTTTCGCTGTTTACCCTGGTGACGTTCGGCGTGCTGTCCTTCATCCGCGCCGAGCAGACGCGCGCATCCCTGCGCGAGGCACAGCTGGCACAGTTGACGCAGCAGATCCAGCCGCATTTCCTGTTCAATGCCCTGAACACGGTTTCCTCGCTGATGCACACCGATGTGGCGCGCGCCGATGCGGTGCTGATCCAGCTATCCGACATGCTGCGCGCGACGCTCGAAGTCAGCGGTTCCCAGACCGCGCCGCTGGCCACCGAACTGCGCCTGCTGCGCGGCTATGCGCGGCTGATGGAGGAGCGCTTCGCCGACCGCGTGGCGATTTCATGGTCGGTGGACGAGTCCCTCGCTGACTGCCCCGTGCCCGTCATGAGCCTGCAGCCGCTCCTGGAAAACGTCTTCAAGCACACCGTTGAACGCCGGCGCGACCTGACCCGCATCGCCATCACCGTCCGCCGCACCGCACCAGCTGCCCTCGTCCTCGCCATCGAGGACGACGCCGGCCGGCTCCCGCTGCCCAGCGCCACGTTCGCCGCACCCCACGGCGCGGACGCGCACGCATTGCGGGCCGGCGACGGCGTCGGCCTGAAGAACGTTCGCGAGCGGCTGGAAGCCCTCTATGCCGGCAAGGCCACGCTGGCGCTGACCCAGCTCGAACCGGCAGGCGTGCGCGCCGAACTGAGGCTCCCATGCGCATCCTGATCGTTGACGACGAGCGCCCCGCCCGCGACAAGCTGCGCCGCATGCTCGCGCAGGAGCCGGATGTCACGGACATCGAGGAAGCGCGCGACGGCATTGAAGCCATCGAACGCGCCGCCACCTTCGCGCCGGATGCCATCTTCCTCGACGTGCAGATGCCCGAAGTCAGCGGCCTGGAAGTCGCCGCCTCCCTGCCCGATCCCGCCCCGCTGATCGTCTTCGCGACCGCCTACGACGAATACGCCCTGCGCGACCGCTTCGCGGCCCGCCCCGCGCCCGGCCGCAGCCCCAGCCTGCCGCCGCCGGCTCAATTGATGGTCACGGAGCGGGGCGTCACCCATGTGGTGCGCGTCGCCGACATCTTATGGCTGGAGACCGCCGACAACTACGTCGTCCTGCACACGTCCACCGGCGCCCCGCTGCTGCGCCAGACGCTGGCGGGCTTGCTGGACGCGCTGGGCCCGGCCTTCCAGCGCTGCCACCGCCGCGCGGCGGTGCAGCTGCAATGGATCGAGCGCATCGAAGCCGGGGCCAAGGGCGACGGCGAAGTCCTGCTGCGCGGCGGCGCGCGTGTCCCGCTCAGCCGGCAGTTTCGCCAGGACCTGCTCGCCGCCCTCGGCTGACCTCTCCGGCTCGCCCCGCCGCCCGCCCTTCTCGCCCCATTTTGCTCGCCCGGCGCGCAGGGCGCGCGTACTCTGGCCCTACCAACAACAACCGGGGCCGCGGCAATGCAAACCAAGAGACTCTACTTCCTCGACTGGATACGGATCATCGCCTTCTTCCTGTTGATCCTCTACCACGTCGGCATGTACTACGTGACATGGGGCTGGCACGTGAAAAGCCCGCACGCCAGCGACGCCATCGAGCCGCTGATGATGCTGACCAATCCCTGGCGTATGAGCCTGCTCTTCCTCGTGTCCGGCGTGGCGGCCGCCTTCCTGCTGGACAAACTGGGTTCGGCCACCCTCGCGCGCCAGCGCAGCTTTCGCCTTCTGCTGCCGCTCGTCTTCGGCATGCTGGTCATCGTGCCGCCGCAGCCCTATTTCGAAGTCGTCGAAAAAGTCGCCTACGCCGGCAGCTACGCCGACTTCATGCAACTCTATGTGCGCGCCTACCACGGCTTCTGCAACCAGGACGGCTGCCTCACCCTGCCCACCTGGAACCACCTGTGGTTCCTGCCCTATCTGTGGCTCTACACGATGATCCTGGCCGCGATCGGCGCTGCCCGCGTGAGCCGCGCCGGCGACAAGCTGGCCCACGCGCTGCAAGGCTGGCGCCTGATCGTGCTGCCGGCGGCGCTGCTGGCTGCTGCCCGCATCGTGCTGCTTCCCTACTGGCCGCATACGAACAACCTGGTCGCGGACTGGCATAACCATGCCACGTACTTTCCCATCTTCCTGGCCGGCGCGCTGCTGGCGAAGCAGCCCTTGTTCTGGGAGCAGACGGAGCGCGCAAGGTTTGCGTCACTGGGCATTGCGCTGGCTTGCTGGGCGGGGCTGGTCTCCTACTATTCGCTGCCGGAGGCGATGCAGGCGCACCTGAACTTGCAGCGCGTGGCGTATGCGCTGCTGCAGTGGAGTGCGATCGTGACGGTGTGCGGGTTTGCGCGGCGGCATCTCGACTTCGATAGCCCGAAGCGGCAGTACCTGACGGAGGCGGTGTTTCCGGTCTATATCCTGCATCAGACGCTGATTGTCCGCTTTGCGCATGGGCTGAAGGTGGCCGGGATCGCTCCGGCGACCGAGGGGCTGGTGCTGGTGGTGCTGACTGTGACGGTCAGCTTTGGGGTCTTTGAGGTGGTGCGGAGGGTGGCCGTGCTGCGGCCGCTGTTCGGGCTGCCGATGGCGCCGCGTGACCGGACGCACGGCGGATCAATGATCCGCCCTACACGCCTGAGTAATGTTGAAACGTAAATATGTTCCGCCGCACAGCGTAGGGCGGATCATTGATCCGCCGTCTTAATTCAGCACCTTGCGCGTGCGCTTGGACCGGTACATCTCCGCATCGGCAATGGCCAGGGCCTCTTCCAGGTCATAGCCCGCCTTGCGCATGGCCATGCCCAGGGAAGCGCGCACATCGTACCCGGCGAGAGTCTCCTGCACGCGCAGCAGCATGGCCTGCGCATCGAAGTAATCGCATTCGACCATCAGCATCGCAAACTCGTCCCCGCCCATGCGGGCGACGACGTCGGAGCCGCGGGTGACATCCTTGAGCGCCTTGCTGCAGCGGATCAGCAGCGCATCGCCGGATGCATAGCCCTGGGTATCGTTATAGAACTTCAGGTCGTCGAGGTCGATGGACACCACGCAAGCCTGGTGGCCGTAGCGCCGGCAGCGCTCCTCTTCCCGTGAAATCAGCATCTCCCAGCCGCGCCGGTTGTACAGACCCGTAAGCTCGTCGCGGGTCGCATCGACATCCGCGTGTTCGGCCATGCGCTGGGCCTCGGCGGCGCTCAGCTCCGATTCCAGCAACACACCGAGCAAGTCCGCCATCAGCACCAGCATGTCGCGGTCCTCGCGGATGCGTTCGGGCTGCGGCTCGGGATCGATGGCGCACAGGGTGCCGAACAGGGTGCCGTCCGCGCGCCGCAGGGGCACGCCCACATAGGCGCCAATGTCCATTTTCTTGCTGATGGGGGCCTCCGCATAGGCTGCCTCCCTCATTGCATCGGGTGCGATATTCGGGCCCGAGCCTTCCACCATGCGTGAGCAAAGGGACTCGGCCCAGCTGAAAACTTTCCCAGGCTGGACGCCATAACCGTGATCGTCCGCGTACAGGACAATCCAGTCATCCCCGTCGGTACGGGTGACCATCCATAATTTGAAGCCCAGGCGCTGGCGCAGGAACTGCATCGTGGCCCGGGACGCTGTCGCGAAATCGTTGATCATGCTTGCCTCATCCATTGGGTTGGACTTGCGAAGACGGACCCCCATTATGCACCCAAAAAGGGCGTACGGAACTACTTAGTGAACGTCAGCACGTGACGGGCCGGTCCCGGGAGCAACGGACCGGCGCGTCCGGCCACCCAATCCTCGTGTCCCGCCAGGAAAAATGGGGACAGCGGATGGCCGCTCTGCCCGCCCGGCATATTGAACAGGCCCTGCTCCTCCTTGCCCGGACTGACCGTCATGCGCTCGGACTGGCCGAAGGTTGGACCGGCCACGCGCGGCATATTGCTGTCGCCCGCCAGCTGGTCCGCCGGCACGGACAGCCACTTGCGCAGCGCCGGCGCCGCCCCTGCGATCGGATGCGCGAAGGCGGCGGTATTGCGCTCGCCCCAGCTGCGGCCCGCCAGCGGCTTGCCGTCGCGCCCCAGGTTGGCGATGGTACGGTCGACGGCAGCAAGCTGCAAGGCTTTCCAGTCCGGGTACTGTTTCGGCAGCCACCCGGCCGGCTGCTCGTCCAGCAGGCGCGCCACGACGGCCGGCCAGCGGCGCGTGGCCGCGGCGGCATTGGCCTCGCCCTCGAAGTGGGCCAGCTCCCCGTTGGCGCCGCCATACAGCAATTCATACAGTGACCACATGAAGCTGCGCGCCGCGCGGTAGCCGGTGGAATCCACGCTGGCATGACCGGTCCAGCCGGTTTTCAGCAGGCCGGCCAGTTCGGCGCGCTGCGGCTTGCCGGCCAGCGCCTGCTCGTCCAGCACGGCCAGCGCTCGGTCGCGCCAATGCGTCATGAAGATGGCCCGATCATCCAGCGACACGCCGTAGACGCCCTGTTCATTGGTTTTCCCGCCCAGCGCCGCCAGGCTGTCACGCGCCTGGCGCGCCCGCGCCCCGAGATCGAAGCCGCCGTCGCCCAGCAGCTCCGAGCCGGCGCCCAGCAACTGGCGGTTGTTGGCCGTTACCAGTTGGCCGCTGGAGGGGTTGCGCAGCACAGGGTAGTCCTCCGGCGCGAGCAAGCCTTGCCAGCCGCCTGCACCGCCGTCCGCCAGCGGGAAGCTGGCATCGGCGCCCGCTTTCGCGCGGCGCGGCAAGGGGCCGGCGATGGTCCAGCCGATATTGCCTGCTGCGTCGCCCACCACGATGTTCTGCGCCGGGATGCCGGCCGTCGGCGCCAGGGCCAGAGCCTGGTCCACGGTGGTCACAAGTTCCATGCGGCGCAGGTTGAGGTTCACGGCCAGCAGTTCGTGCGCCACCCAGTGCACCGCATACAGCTTGCCGTCCGTTTCCAGCAGCGGGCCCTGCGAGCTTTCGCGCACGGTCATCGTCACCGGCGCCCCCCCCTTCACGGCGATGCTTTCTTCATGCATGGCGGGCTTTTCCCAGCCCGTGGCCAGGCGCACTTCGCCGGGGCGGCCCTTGTCCTCGCCCACCGGCACCAGGTCCATGAAGTCGCCATAGCTGTTGGTGAAACCCCAGGCCACGTGGCCGTTGCTGCCCGCCACCACGGCCGGCACGCCGGGCAGGGTCACGCCGACCACGCGGCGCGTGCCGCCATTGTCGCCAGGGATCTGCAACTGCATGCGGTACCAGGTGTTGGGCAGGCGGATCCCCAGGTGCATATCGTCGGACACGATGGCCGCGCCATTGGCGCTGCGGCTGCCCGCCACCGCCCAGTTGTTGCTGCCTACGCCATCCACGAAGTCGATCATTGCGATCTGCATGGGGTCCTTGGGCACATTCTGGCCCCACCATGCGGGCGCTTCGGCTGGCATCGGCGCGGCAGGCGGCGCCTCGGCCGCATCGAGCGGGGCATCCCATTTAGTGGATTCGGGCAGCAGGAAGGCCAGTTGTTCGGCACTGCCATGGTCGCGGAACCAGCCGCGCGCCAGTTCGCGCGCCGGTGTGGCGCCTTGCAGGTCGAAATACATGGCCCAGACCACGAGCAGCGAATCCTCGGGCTCCCAGGAACGCGGCGAGACGCCGATCAGGCCATATTCAAATGGCCGGGTGCCCAGCGCGTTCAGGCCATCGTTGACGCCAGCCGTATAGCGCTCCAGCAGCCGGCGGTCGGACTGCGGCAGCCCAATCAGGGCCAGTGCGGCACGCGCGCGGAAACGGTGCAGGCGGTGGCCCTTGTCGATTTTGACGGCCTTCTCGCCAAACAGTTCGGCCAGTTCGCCGGCCGCCGTGCGGCGCAGCAGGTCCATCTGGAAAAAGCGGTCCTGGGCGTGGACAAAGCCGGTGGCATAGGCTACGTCGTCGCGGTCGCCGCCCGCCACGGACGGCACGCCGAGGGCATCGCGCGACACGGTCACCGTGCCGCTCAGGCCAGGAACATTGCGCCGCCCATCCAGTTCGGCCAGACTGCCGCGCAAGAAGAACCAAAGCACCAGCAGCACCAGTGCCAGCAATGCCAATACTCCCATCAAGATCCGTTTGATCCAGATGCCCAGCTTTCCCATGCCACCCTCGTTGTTATCGTCTTGCCGCGAATCTTGCCAGAAATCCAATTGGAACAGGAAGTAAAAAAGTGTAAGCGCCTTTAACAGATTTCCCATGCTACATTTGATGACATGATTCCAGCTCCGACTCCTGAAAATGAAGCCGGCCGCATCGCGGCCCTGTATCTCCTGCTGTTGCTCGATACGCCGCGCGAAGAGCGCTTCGACCGGATCGTTGAATTTGCGGCGCGCGAGTTCGACGTTCCCATTGCGCTCATTTCCCTGATCGATAGCGAGCGCCAGTGGTTCAAGGCGGCCGTGGGCCTGGGCGATGTTTGCGAAACGGGGCGCGACATTTCATTCTGCGGCCACGCCATCATGCGCAGCGATATCATGGTCGTACCCGATGCGCTGGCCGATACCCGTTTTTCCGACAATCCGCTGGTCAGCGGCGCGCCCCACATCCGTTTTTACGCCGGTGCTCCGCTCATCCTGCGCAACGGCTATGCGCTGGGCACCCTGTGCCTGATCGATACCCGCCCGCGCCGGCTGGACGACGTGGAAATGGCCATCTTCTCCACGCTGCGCGGCCTGCTGATGCAGGAACTGGAGGGCGAACATGCCTGAACTGAACATGCTGCTGGTGGAGCCGGAAACCATGCTGCGCCGGACCGTGGCGCTCACCGCGCGCTCGCTCGGCATGGCCAATGTCCACGAAGCCGCCAGCGTGGTGGCGGCGCGCGATCTGCTGCGCCAGCAGCGCTTCGACGGCGCCATTCTGTCCATCGACGCCAACGGCGGCCATGACCTGGCCCTGCTGGACCAGCTGCGCCAGGGCCGCACCATCAGCAAGGCCAGCATCCCGGTCGCCGTGCTGGCCGCGCGATGCGACAGCGTGTTGCTGGAAGCGCTGCGCGAGCGCGGCGTCAACCGCATCATCATCAAGCCTTTCCGCGCCCGCGCCCTGCTCGATACCTTCGCCGCCCTGGCCCAGGGCTGAAGCGCCGGAAAGCGCATATCCATAGCGGATTTGATTAGTTCGCCGCCAAGCGCCGCCGGCTTAAGCTTCAGGATCCGAAGCTACCCGACGACCATCCCATGAATCCACGCCTTTACGCCGCAGCCGCGGCATCCGCCGCACTGGCCCTGCTGGCCGCCTGCACGCCCAGCGAAGCGCCACAGCCATCGATACAGGACATCATGGCCACCATAGTCGATCCCTCGGCCGATGCGCTGTGGACTCGGTCAGCACTGAAGTCACCAAGCTTGGCGTGGAAGAAAAACGGCCGCACGGCGACGCCGAGTGGCGCGCCCTGCGTGCCCGTGCCGCCACACTGATCGAGGGCGCAAAACTGCTGGCGGCCCAGGAACGGCCGGTCACGCATGGCGGCAAACAGGTGGAAGATGCCCATGTGGCGGGCGTGCTGAAGGCACATGAGGTCGAACAGGCCATCAAGTCAGACCGCCCCGGCTTTCAGGCACGCGCGCGCGACCTGCAACAGGCGGCAGGCGAAGCGCTGGCGGCCATCGAGGCCCGCAATGCCGACCGCCTGCTGCTTGCCGGCGGCCAGATCGACCAGGCTTGCGAGCGCTGCCACCAATCCTTCTGGTATCCATCCGCCGAGGGGCCAAAAGCAAAATGGCCGGCGCCCTTGAAGGCCGCCGGCCAGCCCTGAAGCGGCGCGGGGGCCGCTGAACCTAACGCGCCTGGCCGGCCTGCGCCGTGGACACGTTGCCGAAGCCGATATTGTTCTCGGCGCAGATCCTCTCGTAATGCTCGACCACCGGCGTCTTGCCGGCGTGATCGAGCGCCACCTGGTAGTGCCAGCCGTCCGCCGTGGAAGGATCGGTGTGGCGGCGCGCCGGAATCGTGGCCGTCCAGGGCCGCGTGTAGACCGTGGGGTCGGTAATGGTTGCCTTGTAGTTGTAGCGCTGCCCGTCCGGCGCGAAGACATAGCGCTCCGTCACCTGCGCATTCTCGCTGAAGAACTCCCCCGAGCGGCCGAACAGCGCCTTGCCGTTGTTATTGGTCGCGTCAACCACCAGCGTATTGCCCTCCCAGTGGCCGCGCGAATCGGCGTTCCACAGCTTGATCTTCTTGTCCAGGTGGGGCTTGCCGTCCAGGTGGATGATGCGCGTGCCCGAATCGAACAGGAACAGCACATAGCCGGGGTACTGGCGGATCTCGTAGCCGTGCCACATGAAGGATTTCGGCACGCCGCCCGGCGCGCAACGGGCCAGCGGCTCGATGTACTGCGGCGCGGTTGGATTGTGGAAGTTGGCCACGAACTCCTGCTGCTTGGCGCGCGCCCACGATTGGAACGGCACCTGGCCGTCCGGCGGGTCGGTAACGCGACTGGGCGCCCGCGTGTCGCGCGGCTCCACGGCGCGGCGGGACGGCTTCGGGTCACCCGGCACGCCGCCTTGCGGGTCGGTGAAGTTGCTGTGGTTGGCGATGGTGTTGGACCAGTGGCCCTGCACATCGGGTTGGCCGTCCGACGTGCGCGGTCCGGTCCACTTCCCTGAAGAGATATCGGTGTACGAGGATTCGAAGCCGATGCGGCGCGGGGCGGCATCCTGGGCGGTTGCCACGGCCGGCGCCACGGCGAGGGCGGCGTAGAGCAGAGTTTTCTTCATGGTGTCCTTTACGGCTTGGGTGGATAGTACTGCTCGTAGTCGAGCGTGTAGCGGTAGTCTTCGATCAGCTGGAAGTTCTTCTCGCGGTGGCGGTACAGGACCACGGCGATATCCCATGGCGCGCTGAATACCTTCGGGTCTTCGATGCGGGCCTTGTATTCGACGGTGTTCTCATCGAGATACTTCCAGCGCTCGACCACGTGCAGCGCATCGCTGTGGAAATTGCCGGCGCGGTCCAGCCAGGTCTCGTCGTTGAAGTGCGTGACATCGACCACCAGGGTATCGCCCTCCCAGCGCCCGCGCGAGTCGCCCAGCCAGAATTCCTTGTTCTCGCCTTCCGGGTGCGGCGTGCCGTTGGTGTGGATAGTGCGCACCGAATGGCCGAACTGGTGGACCAGGGTCAGGTCGCGCCCGCGCTGGAAGATCTGGAAGGGTTCCGGGTAATACACGGCGCGCGGTGTGCCAAGGGTCCAGCCCTTGCTGCGCGGATCGGCCTTGTCGCGGGCATCGAAATTTTTCTTCTTTTGCTCCAGCGCCGCAGGCAGGTAGGGAATGGCGCCGCCTTCCACGATGCCCGGCCCCGGCGGCGCATCCTTGCGCGCCGAATGCGGTTCCAGGTCATAGTCCGCCGCGCTGGTGGTTTGCCAGATGCCGGAGAAATCGGGCTTGCCGTTGGCCGCGCGCGGTATCTTGCCGGCAGCCTCCGCTCCGCCGGCCAGCAGGGCCGCCAGCAAGCCTGCCGAAATCAGTGACTTGTTATTCAATGGCGTCCCCTCTCAGCGTGCAAGGGGCGCCGCGGCGGTCGGAGCATCCTGCGCGCCGCCGGTCTGGAAAGTGCGCCCGTCGGCCAGCGTCACATACACGCTGTAGCCAAAGGCTTCGCCGCTCTTGGAGCGGTAACCCTTGATCTGCACTTCGTCGCCCGCTTTCAGGTCGGACTTGGTCAAGCCCTTGTTGGCCAGCGCATTCGGCGCACCGAACTCCACGCCCCAGTTGGTGACCTTGCCGTCCGGCCCCTTCACGTCGAAATAAAGCCAGCTATGTGGGTTGACCCACTTGGCCTTGGTGATCGTGCCTTTCAGCTCGATCGGCTGATTGGCATCGAATTCGGCGGCAAACGCATGGTGCGCCTGCGCGCTGTGCAACGCGCCCGCCGCTGCAAGCGCCAGCAGGACGGGAATGAACCTCGAGATACGCATTGATGACTCCAGTTGTTGAACGTACCCCTTTCGTTTGCAACCTTCGTGCCACGCGGTTTGGCGGCATTCCTGCGCCTTTTCTGCTGATCGCGCAACAGGACCCGCGCACGCCTGCTGCACCGGCAGCAATGCGGCGCCCGCTGTGCGCGCCCCGCAGCAGCAGCGAAAACAGGGCTTCGGCGTGACAAATCAAGCACTTGCCGGTGTGCCGCGGGGCACGGCGCGGCGCTGGCACGGCGCCTGCTATTGAAGATGCAACCCAACACCAACTCAAGGAGTTCACATGAAGAAGACCGCCACCCTGATCGCCGCCGCGCTGCTGTTTGCAACCGGCTCCGCATACGCCCAGCAGGCGCCGGCCGCATCGTCCGCACCGGCCGCCGAGCAGCAAGTCGCTGGCCGCCAAGCTCACGCGCCAGCAGCTCGATGGCTTCCTCACCTATCCGACCAGATCCTGATACTGGACGTGCGCCGTCCGGATGAAATCAGCAGCATCGGCGGCTTCCCTTCCGTATCTGAGCATCCAGGCCAAGGACCTCGAAGCCAACCTCGCCTTCATTCCACACGACCGCACCATCATCACCTTGTCCAATCACGCAGGCCGCGCCACCAAGGCCGCCGACCTGCTGATCGCCAAGGGCTACAAGGTCGCCGGCGCCGCGGGAGCGCAGGACTATGAGGCCGAAGGCGGCAAGCTGACGAAGATCGCGCCGCCGCAGCCGAAGGTTGCCAGCGCCAACCAGCAGGCCGCGTTGCCATGAACGAGCTGGCCCTTCAGTTGAGCGAATCCGCCTTCGGCACTTACCTGCGCGAGTCGCTCCATCCTGTTCCCGCTGATCGAAGGCATCCATCTGCTTGGCCTGGCACTGTCCTTCGGCCTGATCTTCTTCACCGACCTGCGGCTGATCGGCGTATTCCTGCCGCAGGTCCCGGTGTCGCAGATCCTCACGCAGCTGCGGCGCTGGATTTTCACCGGCTTCGCGCTGACCTTTGCCACCGGCATCCTGCTGTTCTGGGCCGAGGCGGACTCGCTGGTAAAGAACCCGGCCTTCCTGGTCAAGGTCCTTGCCCTGGTGGCGGCCGTGATCAATGCCCTGCTGTTCGAATTCAGGTGGGGCAAGCTGGGCGCAGTCTGGGTCGACCAGGCCGCCACGCCCCGCGCAGCAAGGCTGGCCGGCTGGCTGTCGCTCTCGCTGTGGGGCGTGGTCACCATCAGCGGCCGCCTGATCCCTTACTACTCTGCCTGAGGAAAGCCCATGCCGCTTGTTGATTTCGCCACCACCCTGCAATCCACCGCGCTCGGCGCCGCCCTGCGCGACGCCACGCCGGCCACCGTGCTGCTGATCCAGATCGGCCATGTACTGGGCCTGATCCTGCTATTGACCGCCCTGCTGCTGGTGAACCTGCACCTGCTGGGCTGGGGCCTGCGCCGGCAGCCGCTGCGCGACGTGGTGCGGGGCACGCGCTGGGCGCTGCGCCTCGGGTTGGTGCTGACCATCGGTTCCGGCAGCCTGCTGTTCCTGACTGCGCCCGTCAGCTACATCGCCAACCCGGCCTTCGTGCCCAAGATTGCGCTGCTGCTTGCCGCCCTGGCGCTGCAGGCCGGCCTCGCCCGGCGACTCGCCAGCGATGCGCCTCTGCCTCCCCTGCTGGCCCGCGGCAGCGCCGCCCTGGGCTTGACGCTGTGGTTCGGCGTCGGCCTCGCCGGCCGCGCCATCGGCTTCGTTTAATTCGTCCATTTCCAAGGAAACCGTCGTGAAAAAAATCCTGATCGTCCTCGCCTTTCCCCTCATGCCAGCCATCGCCCAGACCCAGCCCGCACCTCCTGCGCCGCCGGCACGCGGCCCGGCACTCGAACTGGCGCTGGAAGCGGCGCGCACCGCCCTCGATACCTGTACGGCCCGGCAGCAGAAAGTCAGCGTGAGCGTGGTCGATTCGGCCGGCGTGCTGAAAGCCCTGCTGGCAACGGACGGCGCCCACGCGCGCGGCGTGGCCTCCAGCACGAACAAGGCCATCACCGCACTGACATTCGGCAGCGCCACCAGCAAGCTGGGCGAACAGGCAAAGAGCGACAAGGCCCTGGCCGACAAGCTGGCAGCCAACCCGTCCTTCAATGCACGCGGGGGCGGCCTGACGATCTCGGTCGCCGGCACCGTGATCGGCGCCATCGGCGTGGGCGGTGCACGCGGCAGCGACGTGGACGAAGCCTGCGCCCAGGCCGGACTGGCGAAAGTACAGGACCGATTGCAATAACACGAAAGGATTTATGCAGCGCAGTTCTTTCCTTCACCTCGCAGTAACGGCCGCACTTACCCTGCCGCTTGCAGCCTCCGCCAACGATGCCGCTCCCCTGCTCCAGCAAATCACCGTGACCGCCGGCCACGGCGCCCTGCTGGGCGTGGCTGATTCGGCGGGCGAAGGCACGCTGGGCGCTGGGCAACTGGCGGGGCGCCCGCTGCTGCGGGCCGCGGAAGTGCTGGAAACGGTGCCGGGCATGATCGTCACCCAGCACTCCGGCGACGGCAAGGCCAACCAGTACTTCCTGCGCGGCTTCAATCTCGATCATGGCAGCGACTTCGCTACCAGCGTCGCGGGCGTGCCGGTCAATATCGTCAGCCATGCCCACGGCCAGGGCTATATGGACCTGAACTTCCTGATCCCGGAACTGGTGGCCTCGGTGCGCTACCGCAAAGGCGTTTATGCGGCTGAGGATGGCGACTTCGCCACGACCGGCACGGCGCGCATCGACTACCAGCGCAGGCTGGATGCGCCGCTTGCCGAGCTGGCCGCCGGCCCGCATGGCTTCCGCCGCGCGCTGCTGGCCGGCAGCAGCAGCGGCGCAGGTCCGGCCCTGCTCGGCGCCCTGGAACTGGCTGAAAACAATGGGCCGTGGGACCAGCCCGAGAGACTGCGCAAGGCGAACGGCCTGCTGCGCTGGTCCGAAGGCAGCAGCGCGAACGGCTATGCGCTGACCGCGCAAGCTTACCGCTCTCGCTGGGACGCCACCGAGCACGTTCCCGAGCGCGCCATCGACAGCGGCGAGATCGGGCGCTTTGGCGCCTTGTCCGGCGGCGACGGCGGCGAAACTTATCGCTATAACCTGTCCGGTCAGTGGGCGCGCGACGACGATGCGGGCGCCCTGCGGCTGGCAGCCTACCTGGTGCATTACGGCCTGAACCTGTTCTCCTCGGCCTCCGGCTTCATCGGCGGACCTGAAGGCGACCAGCACGAACAGGAAGACCGCCGCAATCTGTGGGGTGGCGAGATCCAGCGATCCTGGCAAGCCGGCCCGCACGAAGTGACGGCAGGCCTGCAGCTGCGCCATGACCGGGCAGGCACGCTGGGGCTATACACGACCGTCAACCGGCAGCGTACCGGCACGGTGCGGCAGGACCGCCTGCGCGAAACTGAAGCGGCAGCCTTCGCGGAACTGCGCAGCAGCTGGACTTCCTGGCTGCGCACCACGCTCGGCCTGCGCCAGGACCATATCCGCGCCAGCACCACCGCCACGGGAGGAGTCTACAACCTGCAGAACGGTGGCGACGCCTCGGCCAGCCAGACCAGCCCCAAGCTGGCCATCGTGCTGGCGCCATCGGCGCGCACCGAGCTGTACGCGAACTGGGGCTATGGCTTCCACAGCAACGATGGGCGCGGCGCAACGTCGAAAGTCAATCCCGCCGATGGCTCGCCCGCTGAAAAACTGGGCCTGTTCGCCCGCGCCAACGGCGCTGAACTGGGTCTGCGTACCGAGCCCCTGCCCGGCTGGACCAGCAGCGTCACGCTCTGGCGACTGGCGCTTGCCTCCGAACTGGTCTTCGTCGGCGACGAAGGCGTGACCGAGCCGCGTGGCGCCTCCCGCCGCCGGGGCGTCGAGTGGTCCAACTATTTCCGTCCCCGCGACGGCATTGTGATCGATGCCGACCTGGCGCTGTCGCGGGCGCGCTTCAAGGAGCCGGTCGAAGGCGGTGGCGATCGCGTGCCGAACGCCATTCCCTTCACCGCCTCGCTGGGCGTCAGCGCCGATCCGGGCGGGCGCTGGTTCGGTGGCCTGCATGCACGCTATATCGGCGCCTACGCGCTGGAAGAAACGGGCCGCGAAAGATCGCACCCCCTGTTCACCACCAATATCCGCGCCGGCTACCGCTTCAGCCGCAGCCTGCAACTGTCTGCCGACATCCTGAACCTGTTCAACCGCGCCGGCAACGACATCGAGTATTCGGGGCGCCGCCTGCAGCCGCAACGAGCAAGCCAGCGGCGCCTGCAACGGCGGCATCGACGGCCGCCTGGTCCATCCGGTGGAGCCGCGCACTGTGCGCCTCACCTTGCGCAACACCTTCTGATTTCATCAACCTATAGAAAGCCAGCCAATGCGAAAGACTATTCAACCAGCGACTGTCCCCAATCTCGAATCTGCGCGCCGCCGCAGCAGCCGCCATCGCGCTGTGCGCCATGGCCGCCGGGGCGCCGGCGCTGGCAGCGGGACAGCAGGCGCCAGCCGACGACGACAAGGTCGTCACCCTCGACAACGTGACTGTCACCTCGCGCAACCGCGAAGAACTGGCGCAGGATGTGCCGGTCCCGGTGTCCGTGGTCAGCGGCGCCACGCTCGAGCGCGACAATGTGGTCGGCATCGCCGGCCTGACGCAGAAGGTGCCCAACCTCGGCCTGTTCGGCAGCAATCCGCGCCAGACCAGCATTTCGCTGCGCGGCATCGGCAAGAACACCGCCAACGACACAATGGAGCCCAGCGTCGGCGTGATCGTGGACGGCGTGGCCAGCAGCTATGTGGGCCAGAACTGGACCGACTGGGTGGACCTGGACCGCATCGAAGTGATTCGTGGCCCGCAGGGCACGCTGCTGGCAAGAACACCACCCTGGGCGTCATCAATATCACGACCAAGGCGCCCAGCTTCACGCCGGGCTACACCTATGAAGCCCGCGTCGGCAGCTACAACGACCTGGAAGGCAAGGTCTCCGCCACGGGCCCGATCGAGGATGGCGTGCTGGCCTATCGCGGCTCCTTCTTCATCAACAAGAAGGATGGCGTACTGAAAAACGTGTGGCAGTCCGGCCGGAAACCTGGAACGAGACTTACCGCGTCGGCGGCCGCCTGCAATTCCTGCTCACGCCGAACAAGATCTTTCGGCCCGCATCATCCTGGACGAGATCCAGTCCTCGGAGAATGGCAACAAGTCGCTGCTGGTCGGCAACGGCCCGGCCAACTTCGCCGACGGGCCGGCCCGCACCACGACGTTTGCGAGCCGCCTCGCACGCAGCTACTTCAACAACGCGGACGGTACGCCTTACCGGCCGGTGTATGGCAACAATGAGATCGAGGATTCGCAGGCCCGTCCCCAGCGCACGCGCCAGAACGGTATTTCGGCCGAGATCAACGCGCAACTGGGGGATATACGCTGACCTCCATCACGGCCCATCGCAACCAGCACTTCGACATCAAGAACGGCGGCGTGACCCGCTTCGATATCGGCAACGGCGGCCAGCAACTGTGGAACAACCAGAGTTCGCAGGAACTGCGGCTGACTTCCCCGCTCGGCGCCGCCATCGACTATCAGGTCGGCCTGTACGGCCTGCGCGCCAAAGTCTACAGCGACGACCCGACATCCTTCGGCGCCGATGCGGGCGCCTTCAACGCCAGCAACGCACAGTACGCGGCCCTCAGCGCGCCACAGTACCGTGGCCTGCTGCGCGCCTCGCAGGATGGCGTTTACCGCTCCTATGTGCTGGAGCCGAAGACCACCAGCCTGGCCGCCTTCGGCCAGCTGAACTGGCATGTGGACGACAAGACCACCTTGACGGCCGGCCTGCGCGAAACGCATGAACGCAAGACGGGCCGCAACCGCAGGGAACTGGACCGCGCCGGTACGGGCCTGACCAATGCGGCGGGCAGCGACAACTCGAAAGCCGCACTGTATGGCCTGAACCTGAACAACGCCGCCGACCTGGCGGCCTGGAACGCGGCGAAGGCCCTGTACACCAATGCCATCGGTGGCTCCGGTGCGATCTACGACTGGAAGGAGGGTCAGGCCATCAGCGCCAATTCCCTGTCCTGGCTCCTCAGCCCCAGCTACAAGCTGAACGACAACGTGCTGCTGTACGCATCGGCCTCGCAGGGCGAGAAGTCGGGCGCGGTGGAATTCGTCACGGCTTCCGGCGCGCTGCTTGGCACGCCGCAGAATGTGAACCCGGAAAAGGCGCGCGACTATGAGCTGGGCGTGAAATCCCTGCTGCTGGGACGCAGCCTGCTGCTGAACGCCAACCTGTACCAGACCAAGGTCACGGACTACCAGGCCAACCTGACGGTGGAGGATCCTACCTCCAGCAGCGGCACGCGCACCTATCTGGGCAACATCCCCGGCGTGCGCGCACGCGGCCTGGAGCTGGAAGCCAACTACGCCGCCACGCGCAACCTCAAGCTGAATCTGAACGCATCCTGGAACCGCGCCATCTACCTGGATTTCACCACTACGGCGCCCGATACGTCGGTCACGACCATCGTCAACTTTGCCGGGCGCCAGCTGCACGGCGCGCCCAAGGTCATCGTCAACGCGGGCTTCGACTATACGCATCCGGTGGGCAGCCTGCTGGGGCGCGTTTTCCTGAACAATTCCTACCGCTCCGGCTCCTACCTCGCATCCAACCAGTCGGAGTACACTTACCAGCGCGCCTATTCCCTGACCGACGGCGGCATCTCGATCGGCAGCCAGAATGGACGCTATGAATTCTCGGTGGTAGCGAAAAACCTGTTTAACAAAGCGTATGCGACCGGCGCCGGCACCTTCAGCAGTTCGGGGGCGGTGACGATTCAACCAGGATATGAGCGCGCGTTGGCCGCGGTATTCCGCGCACGCCTCTGATGGAGACCGACACGATGACACGATTGACTGCAAAAGATTTTGACCCGGAAGTACTGAAGCTGTTTGACCAATACGTACACGGCCAGCTTAGCCGCCGCGATTTCATTTCCTCGGCCGCGCGCTATGCGGTGGCCGGCGCCACCGGCGTCAGCCTGCTGGCCCAGCTCTCGCCGGCCTTCGCGGCGCAGCAGGTGGCGCCCACGGATGCGCGCATCAAGGGCGGCTATGTGGAATATCCGTCGCCGCAGGGCTATGGCACGCTGCGCGGCTACCTGGTGCAGCCGGCCAATGCCAAGGACAAGCTGCCGGCCGTGCTGGTGGTGCACGAGAACCGCGGCCTGAACCCGCATATCGAGGACATCGCCCGCCGCCTCGCCGTGGACGGCTTCCTGGCCTTCGCGCCGGACGCGCTCTTCCCGCTGGGCGGCTATCCCGGCAACGAGGACAAGGCGCGCGAACTCTTCCCGAAACTGGACCAGAGCAAGACCCGCGCCGATTTCGTGGCGGCCGAGCAGATCCTGAAAACCCATCCGGCCGGCAACGGCAAGGTGGGCGTGGTCGGCTTCTGCTACGGCGGCGGCGTTGCCAACTACCTGGCGACCGCAGTGCCGGACCTGGCGGCGGCCGTGCCGTTCTATGGGTCCCAGCCGCCGGCCAGCGAAGTGGCAAAGATCAAGGCGCCGTTGTTAATTCACGACGCCGAGAACGACCAGCGCATCCGCGCCGGCTGGCCGGCATACGAGGCCGCGCTGAAGGCGGCCGGGGTGCAATACCAGTATTACGTCTACCCCGGCACGGAGCACGGCTTCAATAACGACACCACGCCGCGCTATGACGAGGCGGCAGCGAAACTGGCCTGGCAGCGCACGGTGGACTTCTTCAAACAGAAGCTGGCCTGATAGTTTATGTGAGATTTCTATAAGCTAGGCCGAATTAATTCGTTCAGTTCAGCGCCCGCTTTGCGTAGGCTGGGAAGCTCTATAAAGCGGGGCTAAAATGAATAAATTACTGACCTTCCCGGACAGCGCCGGCATGGCGCTGTCCATCCGTGCCAAGGCACTGCTGTTCCACGATCCCCTGTCATCGCGCCTGCTCGACCAGGTCGAGCGCATTGCCCGCACCGAGGCCACCGTGCTTGTCATCGGCCAGACCGGTACCGGCAAGGAGCTAATCGCGCGCCATATCCATACCCAGAGCGGGCGCACCGGCGCCTTTATCGCCGTCAACTGCGGCGCCTTCAGCGAATCGCTGATCGACGCCGAACTGTTCGGCCATGAGTCGGGCGCCTTCACCGGCGCTACCCAGGCGCGCGCGGGCTGGTTCGAAGCAGCCAACGGCGGCACCCTCTTCCTCGACGAAATCGGTGACCTGTCGCTGAACCTGCAAGTCAAGCTGTTGCGCGTGCTGCAGGAACGCCAGGTGGTGCGCCTCGGCGCGCGCAAGCCCATCCCGCTGGACGTGCGCCTGGTGGCGGCAACCAACGTCGACCTGCGCAAGGCCGTGGCGGCGGGCCGCTTCCGCGCCGACCTGTATTACCGCCTGAACGTGGCGCCGCTCGCGCTGCCGCCGCTGCACCAGCGCCCTGGCGACATCCTGCCGCTGGCGCGCCACTTCATTGGCGTCTACAGCGAAAAGATGCAGCTGTCGGGCATCGCGCTGGCGGCCGATGCGCGCGCCGCCTTGCTGAACTATGAGTGGCCGGGGAATATCCGCGAGCTGGAAAATGCGATCCATTACGCACTGATCGTCTGCACCGACGGTCAGATACGGGAGGCGGACCTCAACCTGGTTGGCGTCCTGCAGCGCGAGAGCGATGCGTCGTATGCGGCGCAGTCGGCCGGCCCCCAGGGCTGGCAGGCCCGCCTTGAAAGCCTGGTGGAGGAAATGATGGACGCGGACGAAGCGCAATTGTACGAGCGGGTGGAGGAGACGGTGGTACGCACGGCATTCGAACACTGCCGCCAGAACCAGGTGCAGGCCGCGCGCGCACTGGGCATCAGCCGCAACATCCTGCGCACCCCAGCTCAAGCGCTTCGGCATGATCGGCACGGAGTCCGAAAGCGCCGCGGCCTGAACCGGGTGCACGGCCATATCAGCCGCCTGTCGCCGTCAGCACCGACAGCTTGCTGATGCCGGCGCGCGAGATGGCGGCCATCGCCTTGGCGACGGGTTTGTAAGGCACCGCTTCATCGGCCTGCAGGCTCAGTGCCAGCTCGGGATTGGCCGCCGCCAGCTGCTTCAGTTCCTGCTCCAGCTGTTCGGCCGCCACCTCGCGCTTGTCGATGAACACCCTGCCCTCGCCATCGAGGCTGACTGTGACGGCTTTCACCGCATCCGGCGCCGCGGTGGTCGCCGTTTTCGGCAGGTTGATGCGCACGGCATTGTTCAGCAGCGGCGCTGTGAGGATGAAAACCACCATCAGTACCAGCATCACGTCCACCAGCGGCGTGATATTGATTTCGCCCAGCACTTCCGCGTTTCCGCTTCCGGTTGAAATGGCCATTATGCGAACGCCTCCCGCTGTTGCGCACCGCCGGCGTGCGGACGTGCGGCCTGCGTCGACGGCCGGGTGACGCGGTAAGCGCTCTTCTGCGCCAGGTTCACCAGGTCGTTGGCATAGTCGTCCAGCGACAGCGCCGCCACTTTCAGCCGGCGCACATAGAAGTTATAGGCCAGCACGGCCGGCACGGCAACGGCGATGCCGACGCCGGTGGCAATCAACGCCTCGCCGATCGGACCGGCCACCACGTCGATGCTGGCGGACGCGGACGCGCTGATCGCGGTCAGCGCGTGAATGATGCCGAACACGGTGCCGAACAGGCCGACGAATGGCGCCGTGCTGCCGACCGAGGCCAGCACGGCAAGGCCGCTCTCCAGCGAAGCGTGCTCGCGCTGGATCTGCTGGCGCAGGTGCCGCTCCAGCAGTTCCTTCCTGTCCCAGCTGTGTTCGAGGTCATGGCTGGCGTCGGCGTCGCTTACGTACAGCGCGTCGAAGCCGGTCGCGGCCAGGCGCGATTTCGGGCCGGCGTCGCGCGGCAGGGCCGCGGCCGCGTCCAGGCTGGGCGCACTCCAGAATTGGCCTGCAAATGCACGGTCCTGCCGTCCGACCCGCCAGTGCTGGATGCCTTTTATCGCAATCAGCGCCCAGGTCACGATGGAAAACAGCACCAGGGCATACAGCGAACCCTGGACGATCAGCTTGAGGTAAGTATCGTTCATTGACTTCCTTTCAGATTTTAAAATTGAGCGGGACCTGGACCCAGCCATCGACCGCGGTCTGGCCACGGCGCGCGGGATCGAAAGTCCATTGCGCGACGGCCTTCAGCGCCGCGTCGTCGAGAATGGCGTGGCCGCTGGAGCGCGCCACGGTGACGTTGTCCGGATGTCCGCTTGGCAGCACATGCACTTTCAGCACGACCTGGCCCTCCAGGCCCCGCTTCTGCGCGGCGGCGGGATAGTTGGGCGGCGGGTTGTTCAGATAGCCGGCATAGCCGCGCGGCTCGGTGAGCTTTTCCACCGGCGCGGTCGCCGGCGGGGCGGGCACGCTGGCCGGCGCAGTCGCCACCTGCACCGTGTCCGCCGATGCTGCCACCATAGGCGTGTCGCTCGCCACCACGGGCATGGACGGCGCGACGGGCGACGCAGCGGGGCGCGGTGCGGCCGGACGCGGCGTGGGCGACACGGCCTTCGGCCGCGGCGGCTGTACCTGCGGCTTGGGCGGCGGCGGTGGCTCCACGCGCGGCGTGACGAGGGCAATGGCAATCGGCGCCGGCGGCGCATGCACGGGCTGCGTCCGCGCCCCGCCGCTCAGGGCGACAATGGCGCCGCCGTGCAGCGCGGCAATCGCGGCCACCAGCCCAATCGTTGCTGCGCGGCGTCCAGGCAGGCGCGCCCCGGCCGGCGCGGATACTGCCAGCGGCGCCGCAGGCGGCGCGACGGCAGGGGTGTGCGGCGCCGGCTGCGCGCGACGCGACGGGCGATGGTGGGTGCCTGCGGAACGGGCAAAGCTATCATAGGTAAGCGTAGTCATGGCAAAACCTCCTTTGCCATGACAGCAGCAGGAAGCGTGCCACGCTATTTGAAGGCCAGTGCGCCGCAAATCTGCTGCGCCAGGCGCAAACGCCCAACAGCGCTGTTGCCAACGCCACAGCGGCGTGGGGATGCTCAGGCGGGTTCCGAAGTGGCGCCGCGCATCAGCGCGTGATAACGGAATGCTTCGCGCACGTTTTCGCGCAGGGTCTGGTCATCCCAGGGCTTGGTATAGAAGCGGTAGATCTCGCCTCGGTTGATGGCATTCAGCACCGTGTCCAGTTCCGTGTAGCCGGACAGGATAATCCGCACCGTGCCCGGATAGAGCTTCTTGACGCGGCTCAGGAAATCGGTACCGTTCATGGTGGGCATGCGCTGGTCGCTGATGACCACCTGCACGTCGTTGATGGCCAGCAGGGCGAACGCCTCTTCTGCCGTGTTGGCAGTGAGGATACGGTAGCCCTCGCGCCGCAGCAGGCGCACCAGGGCGGCGACGACATTTGGTTCATCATCCAGCAGCAGTAAGGTGCCGTTCGGTGCGGGCATGACAGGAGCATCGGCCCGCGCCGCGTCGCGGGCCAGGAATTCGGATAAATCGCCGGCGTCCAGTGGGCGGCTGAGGTGAAAGCCTTGCACCTCGTCGCAATGGCAGCGCCGCAGATAAGCCAGTTGGGCTTCCGTTTCCACGCCCTCGGCCACCACGCGGAAATCCAGGCTGTGGCCAAGCGCGATCACGCTGCGCACGATGGCCGCCACGGCGGGCGCGCCGAGCATTTCGCGCACAAAACTCTGGTCGATCTTCAGGTAATCGATGGGGAACAGCTTCAGATAGGCCAGCGACGAATAGCCGGTGCCGAAATCGTCGATCGACAGGGCCACGCCAACTTTCTTCAGGCGCCCGATCGTGGCCACCGACGTTTCGGCATCGTGCATCATCATGCTCTCGGTCAGTTCCAGCTCCAGGCACTTCGATTCCAGCCCCGTTTCCTGCAGCGCCTCCACCACGTCGTCGAGCAGACCGTGGTCGCGGAACTGGCGCGCGGACACATTCACCGCCACGCGCACCGGCGGCAAGCCCGCATCCTGCCACGCCTTGCACTGGGCGCAGGCAGTCCGGATCACCCAGCGCCCAATCGCGACGATCAGCCCCGTTTCCTCCGCCACGCCGATGAAGCGCCCCGGGGACACGAGACCCAGCAGCGGATGGCGCCAGCGGATCAGCGCTTCCACGCCCGTGACTTCGCCATTGTCCACGCGGGCCTTGGGCTGGTATTGCAGGAAAAACTCGCCGCGCGCCAGGGCGCCGCGCAATTCGCTCTCGATTTCCGCACGCTCCACGATGCGCGCATGCATGGCCGCTTCGTAGAACTGCACCTGGTTGCGGCCCGCTTCCTTGGCCCGGTACATGGCAATGTCCGCATGGCGCATCAGCACCTGCGCGTCCGTGCCGTCGGTCGGGTACAGACTGACGCCCATCGAGCAGCTGACGGCGACTTCCCGTCCCGCCAGCTGCACCGGTTCGGACACCGTGGCCAGGATCTGCTGCAACATGGATTGCGATGGCGCAGCCTGGGCGCCGGTCAGCAGGACCAGCACGAATTCGTCGCCGCCGAGGCGCGCCACGGTGTCCGTCTCGCGCAAGGAGCTGCGCAGCCGGCCCGCGATGGTGCACAGCAGCTCGTCGCCGGCGGCGTGGCCCAGGTTATCGTTGACCAGCTTGAAATTGTCCAGGTCAAGGAACACCACCCACACCGTGTGGCCATAGCGCTGGGCGTAACCGATGGCCTGGACCAGGCGGTCGCTGCACAGGTTGCGGTTCGGCAGGCCGGTGAGCGCATCATGGCTGGCCTGGTGCTCGAGCTGCGACTGGTAATCCATGGTCGCCGTCATGTCCGTCAACACGCAGACGCGGTGGCTGATCTCGCCGTCCTCGCCGCGCACCGGCGCCACGCGCAGCTGGGCCCAGTACAGCGACCCGTCGCGATGCGGGGCCCGCACCATCAGCGAGATTTCACACTGGGCGCGCATGGCCTCGTGCAGGGCGGCCATGTGGCCGTCGCCTTCGGTCGCCAGCAGCCGCTCCAGGCTGCGCCCCTGCACTTCCTCACGGTCGTAGCCGCACAGCTGGAAGAACGCGGCATTGGCATATTCGATGGCGTCGCTGTCGCCGCCGACAGCCGTGATGGCAATGGCGCTGGCACTGGCGTCCAGTGCCCGGTCATGCATGCGCAGCACGTGCTCGACCTGCTTGCGCTCCGAAACGTCCTCGATCGTTCCCAGCACGCCGATCGTTTCTCCATCCACGCCATGCATCGGCAGCTTGTTGATCAGGAACCAGTGCTGGGTGCCGTCGGCGAACGGCAAATGATCTTCCCGATTCAGCAACGGCTGGCCGGTGCGGATGATTTCCCGGTCCTCGGCGCGGATGCGTTCCGCGTTGTGCGCCCAGGGGAAATCGTCGTCGCTCTTGCCGGCCACTTCCTCACGCGTGCGCAAGCCGGCGGCGCGGGCGAAAACATCGTTGCAGCCACGATAGCGCAAGTCCAGCCCTTTCCAAAAGATCTGGTGCGGGATGTGATCGATGACCAGCCGGTTCATCTCTTCGGACGCATGCAGTGCGCGCTCGATCCTCAGTTTTTCCGTGACATCATGGGCGATCACGAAGCGCGCATTGCGGCCGGCCAGTACCAGCGGGTGGGAAGAGACTTCCACGCTAAGCACGCTGCCATCCTTGCGCCGGTGCGTCCAGTAGCGCGAAAAGTCGGGCGCACCGGGCGGCGTGTCGCGCAGGCTCTGCTCCAGCCGCGCAAGCTCGCTGCCGGGACGGATGTCGCGTATGGTCATGCCGAGGAGTTCATCTTCGGAATAGCCGTAGGTATCGATCATCGCCTTGTTTACGACAAGGAAGCGCAGCGTTTCCACGTCAAACACCCAGGCAGGGTGCGGATGCTGCTCGAACAGGCGCTTGAAGCGCAGGCGCGAGCCATAGGTGTCGTATTCGCGCCGCTCGTGCAGGGTTACGCGGTAGCTGTCCTGTTCACTGTCGCTGCCGGGCTGAAAGTCGACCGTGTGCGAGGCCGCCCACTCCTGGCTGGCGATACCGCGCAACACCAGCTCACCGCGCCACACGCCGTGCGCGCGCGCCTGAGGCAGCGCCTCATCGCGCAGTTCGCAAGCCGCCCACGGCAGGTACAGCTTGAACGCGTTTTCGAGTCTGCCCGGTTTCTTCGCAATAGGCGCGGGCGCGCGCGTTGAGCGCCAGCAGCGCACCGCTGGCATCCATAATGAAAGCGAGATAGGGACTGTCGCCAAACAGCGCGGCGAATGCCTCCTGCTGTGGTCCGGGCTCCATGCCGGGATGTTAGCACCACTGCTACTTCCGATCACGCACGATTTGCCCAGCGCAATGGCAGCGCATCCTCGCGCCAGACGATGCGGCGCGGCCTGAAGCGCCACAGTCGCTCGGCGCCTTCGAACCGCGCCAGTTCCGGGCCGTCCAGCACCACCTCGGCATCGCCGCTCATTTGCAGCAGGCCGCCGCTGGCGAAGTCCGGAAAGACCAGGCCCGCTTTCCCGTTCAGCAGGATGTTGCCGAGGGTGCTGAAGAAGCGATTGCCCGAATAGTCGGGAATGGTCAGCGCGCCATCGTCGTCCACGCGCACGAAGCCGGGCATGCCGCCGCGGTGCGACACGTCCACGCGCCGCGGGCCTTCGTCCGAATAGCTGGCGACGAAGAAGGTGCCGGCGCTTTCGATCAGGCGGCGCGCCATCGAGTCCAGCTTTTGGGTGCTGACGGGCGGCAGTCCCGAGGGCTCGTCCACGCTGCGCTCGTAGCGGTAGTCGCGCACGTGGATGTATTGCGGGCAGTTGCCGAAGGATTCGTCCACCAGGATCTCGGCTTCGCCGCCCTCTTTGCGCAGCAGTGTGCCGTTAAGACGGTTGCGGCGCCGGGTGTGCAGTTCGATGCCGAGCATGCCGATGGCGGCCCCATGGCCCATGCCCGCGTCGGCGGGATCGTCGGCCACGCGCGGCAAGGCGGCAAGCAGGCGTTGCGGGTCCGGCGAATACAGGAAGCCCTCTTCGCCCGCGCGCAGCGTGGCCCACACATCGCCCTGCGCATCGACCGCGCCGAACACGGCGAAGGGCAATTGTTCGAAGAACTGGCGGTGCTGGTCGGGCATGAATTCGCGTATGACCTTGCGGCCGATGGCGTCCATTTTTGCCGCCATGCCGACGCTGGACTGGATGGCCAGCTCGCCGGCATGCCAGGGTGATTCGCTGCGCAGGGCTTCCATGTCAGGCTCCTTAGATGGTTTTCACGAAGGGCACGAAGCCGGGCAGCGCTTCCACGCGCGCCAGCCAGGCGTTCACGTTCGCATAGTCGGCGAGGTTCACATCGCCTTCCGGGGCGCGGACGATGTAGCTGTACAGGGCCGACGTCAGCGATGGTCGGCTCTTCCGCGGCGATCCAGTTGCGGCCCTGGAGCTGGCCGTCGATCAGCGCCAGGATGCGATGGGCGCGCGCGATCGAGTCGGCCGGGTCTTGCGGACGGTTGAACAACTTGATGATGCGCGCGGCCGCGGGGCCGGACGCGATCTCGCCCGCTGCCACGGACAGCCAGCGCTGCACGGCCGCCGCGCCCAGCGCGTCTTCAGGCAGCCAGCGCGCATTGGCGTAGCGTTTGGCCAGGTAGACCAGGATGGCGTTTGAGTCGCTGATGATGTGGCCCTCGTCTTCCAGCACCGGCACCTGGCCGAAGGCGTTCCTGGCCAGGAATTCCGGCTGCTTGTGCTCGGCCTTCATCAGGTCCACGTCGACCAGCTCGACTTTCTGGCCCAGCAGGCCAAGAAACAGCTCAACACGGTGGCAGTGGCCGGAGATGGCGTGACGGTAGAGTTTCATCTGATGCTCCTTTCGAATTGTGTGAATCCGAAGTTTGCATCATCATCCAGGTGATGAGAATCACCGTTGACCACAAGAGTTTATTCCGTTTTTTGGAATAATCCACCCGCAAACGGCCAGCGCACGGGCCGCGTGTGCGGCGGACACGCGGCGCTTCAATCGGCCGCGCGGACCTCGAACAACAACAACTGCGTCACCTGCTTCGCGCCGAAATTATCGTCGGAGATGAGCACGAGGCTGCGGCGGCCGTTTTCGAGCACCGCCCCCCAAGAAATCCCCTCGACATTATCCAGCGCCGGCAAGCCCAAGGTATTCAGGTCCAGCACCAGCCGCTTGCGCGCGGGCGTGAACCGGGCGCCAACCAGCGCAGGAATGTCGCGCACATCGGTCGCGCCATCGATATCCATCGCATACACGCGGATATAGTTCTTATACAGCCCATCCGCGCCCTGCACCGCCGCCCGCTCCAGCACCAGCACTTCATGCGAATTCACAGCCAGGATCTCGGACACGCCATTATCCGCAGCCTTCCCTGGCGCCGGCGCAGCCGGGATAGCATCGATCTCATAGGCATACTGCCCCAGCACCCGCCCATCGCGGGCGAACCGGGTAATGCGCGTGACTGCGCCATGCGAAGGCGTCGGCTCCGGCCCGTCCTCATACAGCGGCGCCTCCAGCGACAGCCACAGCGACTGCCCATCCGGCGCAAAGGTGAGCCCCTCCAGCGACAGATTATTGCGCGAGCCCTTCTGCGCATCCTTCCACACCTTGAAGTTCTCCGGCAGCGGCATCTCGCCGATAAACGCCCCTTCGCGTGTGGCCTGCCGCAGCCAGGGATTCAGGCCGTAACGGCGATCGCCCTCGCTGGCATACCAGATGCTCCCATCGAGCGGATCGATGCGGATGGTCTCGATATCGGGCACGTCCCCTCCCTTGGTAGGGCCGGGATAGACGCTGCCGTCGGCCTGGCGGAAAAAGCGCACGCCGGTCAGCGTGACGGAGCGGAACGCCTGCGCGTCGTAATCCAGCTTCGCCGTGTAGAAGCGCGCAGGATTGATATTGGAACGGTCGTCGGACTCGATGAACCAGGTCTGGCTGGCGGGATCGTAATCGATGCCCGAGAAGCCGCCTGCCGTGGTGCCCTCCACTTCCATCCGCAGCGGAATGCGCTGTTCGCCGATGAAGCGCAGGCTGGCGACGCTGTATTCCGCCGCGCCCGCCGATGCAACCGCCGGCGCCCCCGGCCCGGGCAACGCAGCGCAGCCGGCGAGCAGCAAGCCCGCCGCCGCGAACACCAGATTACGCATGGTGCAGCTTCTTGTGCATGCTGCGCAGGCCAAGCCACACGCCCGCCGCGACGACCGGCACCAGCACGCCCATCACGACGTCCGGATTGCCGACAACGCCCACGGCCTTGCCGCCCTTGGCCGCATAGCCGATCAGGCCAATCACGTAATAAGAAATTGCCGCCACGGACAAGCCTTCCACCGCCTGTTGCAGCCGCAACTGCTGCAGCGCGCGCTGGTTCATCGACTGCAGGATGTGGCGGTTGTGCGCCTCCTGCACGATGCCCACGCGCGTGCGCAGCAGGTCGTTGTTGTTGGCGATGCGCCGCGCCAGCGCTTCCTGGCGCGCAGCCACGGCCTCGCAAGTCTTCATGGCAGGCGCCAGGCGGCGCTCCATGAACTCCTCCACGGTCGGCGTGCCCTCGATGCGCAGCTCGCGCAATTCATCGATGCGGGCGTTTACCAGTCCGAAATAAGCCTTCGACGCGGCAAAGCGGTAACTGGTTTCCAGCGACAGCTTCTCGATGCGCGCCGCCAGGTGGGTAATCTGGTCCAGCAGCATCTGCTCGATGGTGCCATCGTCCACACGGCCATCCGCCTCGACCAGGGCGCGGGCCAGGCCGGCCAGCTCGGATTCGACAGCGTTCAGCTCCGGCGTGGCGCTTTGCGCCGACGGCAGGCCAAGCAGCGCCATCATGCGATAAGTCTCGATCTCCAGCACACGCTGCACCAAACGGCCGGCCTGCTGCATGCGCATGCCCACGTCGCAGATCACGAAGCGCGAGAAGCCGTCCGAATGGATGGCGAAGTCCGACCACAGCTCGCCGCCCTGCATCACCTGGCTGCCGGCGACGGTGCCGCCGTCGAACACGCGCGACAGGCTGGCCGCAAAGGCATCCGGCGTGGGGCTGGAGCGGTCCAGCACCACATGGGCCGCCACCAGCACCTTGCCCTGCAGGCCAAGCAGCCACTGCTCCGGCAGATGGCGCGTGGGCATGGCCTGGAAAGCTTCCTCGGGCAGCGGCATCTTCTGCACACGTTCCGCAAACGTAAAGGTCGCGAACTCGGTGTGCAGCTCCCACTTCAGGCGGAAGCGGCCGAAATCATGGGTGAAGTAATTCGCATCGGCAGCCGGCGGCGACACGCCGAAGTGGCCGCACAGCTCCGTCAGCAGCGCAAGCTGGGCTTCCGCATTGGACGCATGGGGCGCGGGATCGCCATAGATCGCCAGATGGGACACCACCGAAGGCGCCTCCAGCTTCAGGAAAGGCCGCGAATGGATTTCCGCGGCAAGGGGAACGCGCTGCGCGTGATTCAGGCTGGCGAAAACGATGCTCATGTCAGTAGATTTCCTTTGCCGCCTTGCGCACCGCCTGCAACAGCAGGTTGGCGCCCGGCGACAGCAAGTGGTCGTGCTGGCGGATGATACCGAATGCGTCCATCTTGAACGGCAGTTCGATCGGAAGAATACTAAAAACGTTCAGCGATGCGTAATATTGTGCCACTTCCAGCGGCATTACGTGCAGGGAGTCGGTCTGCTGCAACAAGGAAGTGATCAGCAGCAGCGCGGTCGTATCAACTGTATTTGCGGGCGGCTCCAGGCCGGCGCGGCGGAACATCATGTCGCAGCGGTGGCGCAGGATGCTGCCCTGCGGCGGCAGGATCCAGGGTTGACCCGCCAGGTCCTTCACCTGCAGGGTCTTGTTCTCCAGCAGCGGATGGCCGTTGCGCACCACGGCGCAGGCCGGTTCCTCGGTCAGTTCCTCGTAAATCAGGCCGGTGGCGCCGTCCCGCTCCACGATGCGGCCGATCATGAAGTCCAGCGTGCCGCGCTCCAGCATATCCAGCAGCACATTGGACGGTTCCACATGCACGCCGATGCGCAGCAGCGGCGCATGCTGCTTGATGCGGGCAATGGCGCGCGGCAGCAGGGACATGGCCGGCGTCATGATCACGCCTACTTCCACCTGGCCGACGAGGCCCTGCTTCAGTGCGACCACGTCGTCGTGCGCCAGCGACAGGCTGGTGAGCGCCATGCGGGCATGGCGGATCATGGTTTCACCGTAAATGGTGGGTTCCATGCCGCGCGGCAGGCGCTCGAAAAGCTTCACGCCCAGCATCTCCTCCAGGTCCTTGATCTGCTTGGAGGCGGCTGGCTGGGTCATGTGCAGCGCTTCGGCGGCACGATGGATATTGCGTTGCTCATCGAGGGCGATGAGCAGGAGCAGCTGGCGGGTTTTGAGTCGGGCGCGAAGAAACCAGTTCGGGTTAAGTGTGTCCATTCCCGGATGATATCATCGACCGCAGGCCGGACTCGGATTCGGGGCCGGCCCTTCTCCGTTTGCGGCACGTGCTTGATCGTGCCATCCGCGTTGTAATGCAGTTCCTCCACGGCCACCGAGCGACGGTATTCGCCGCCGGTCGGCAGCTTGTCATTGTGATAGAAGATGTAGGACTTGCCGTTGAAATCGATGATGGCCTGGTGGATCGTCTTGACCACGCGGTTCTTGTCCATGATCACGCCGTGCTGGGTCCAGGGACCGGTGGCGCTTGGGCCGGTGGCGTACACCGTCTCCTCCGGGAAGTCGCGCGACCAGGTCAGGTAATACGTACCCTTGTGCTTGTGCAGGTAAGGCGCTTCGGTGAAGCGCTCCATCGGCACCACATTGATGGGGCCATCCAGCTCGATCATGTTCCGCTTCAGCTTCGCCCATTTCAGCACCTGGTTGCCCCAGTACAGATAGGCCTGGCCATCGTCGTCGACGAAGACGCCGGGATCGATATCGTCCCAGGAGATGCTGACCTGCTTCGTCATGTCGTTGGTGATCAGGGCCGAGCCGCGGGCATCCTTGAACGGACCGGTCGGGCTGTCCGACACCGCCACGCCGATCGACTTACCCGGAATGGTCGCATGTTCGACCGGCGCGTAAATATAGTACTTGCCTCCCACCTTGGCAATATCGCCGGCCCAGGCATCCTTCTTGGCCCAGGCGAAAGCTTTCACATCCAGCGGCGAGCCGTGCGACTGCCAGTTGACCATGTCGCAGCTGGAGTAGACGCGCCACTCCTTCATCACATAATCCTTGCCGCCTTCGGGCGTATCGTCCTTGCCCACGTAGAGGTAGACGCGGCCATTGTCCACCAGCGCGAACGGGTCGGCGGTGAAGATATCCTTGAACAGCGGGTTGCCGGCGTGCGCAACGAGGCTGGCCGCGCCGAGAGCGGCCGCCATCAGGGTCTTGCGGATCATGAAGTCTCCTTGGAGCGCACGGACAGCAGGCGCTGCACCACGCAGAAAATGAACAGCAGCGCGCCGATGACGATCTTCGTCCACCACGAGCTGAGCGTGCCGTCGAAAGCGATCAGGGTCTGGATGGCGCCCAGTACCAGCACGCCGGACAGCGCGCCGGCCACATAGCCATAGCCGCCGCTCAGCAGCGTGCCGCCGATGACGACGGCCGCAATCGCGTCCAGCTCCGTGCCCTGCGCATGCAGGCCATAGCCGGACAGCATATAAAACGAGAACAGCACGCCGCCCAGCGCCGCGCAGAAGCCGCTGATGGCGTAGATCACGACGCGGGTGCGGCCCACGGCCAGGCCCATCATGTGCGCCGACTGCTCATTGCCGCCGATCGCATACACGGCGCGGCCGAAGGGCGTGAAGTGGGCCACGAAGATGGCCAGCACCAGCATGGCGACGGCGATCAGCACGCCGGTCGATACGAAGCCATCGAAGATGCCGACCTGGAATTGCGACAGCGCGACAAAGGTCGGGTCCTCGATCGTGATCGAATTGATGCTGATCAGGTAGCACAGGCCGCGCGCCAGGAACATGCCGCCCAGCGTGACGATGAAGGCCTGCAGCTTGAAGAAGTGGATCAGGGCGCCCTGCAGCGCGCCGAATGCCGCGCCCATGGCCAGCACGGCCACGATCACTGCGGCCGGCGGCCAGTGCGCCGTCTGCAGCAGCCAGGCGGCTACCATCGTCGTCAGCGCCAGCACCGAGCCGACCGACAGGTCGATGCCGCCGGACAGGATCACGAAGCTCATGCCGATGGCGATCACCAGCAGGAAGGCATTATCGATCAGCAGATTGAGCATCACCTGCAGGGACAGGAAACCCGGATAGGCCGCGCCGCCGGCCAGCAGCAGCGCCAGCAGCAGGACCACGGTGACCAGGGCAGTGAAATAAGGCGCGGACGGCAGGCGTCGCGCATTGGCGATGATGGTGCTCATTTGCGGCGCTTCCACAGATTCTTGAACTCGGCCGATTGCGACAGGCAGACAGCAAAGACAACCAGCGATTTGACGACCATGTTCACTTCAGGCGGCACGCCCAGCGAGTAGATCGTATAAGTCAGTGTCTGGATGATCAGGGCGCCGATCACGCTGCCCGCCAGGCTGAATTTGCCGCCCGCCAGCGAAGTGCCGCCCAGCGTGACGGCCAGGATGGCGTCCAGTTCCAGCAGCAGGCCGGCGTTGTTAGCGTCCGCGCTCTTGATATTGGAGCTGATCATCAGGCCCGCCAGTCCGGCGCAGGCGGCACAGAACACATAGGTGAAGAAGATCAGCGTGGCCGTGCGCAGGCCGGCCAGGCGCGAGGCTACGGGATTGATGCCGACCGACTGGATGAACAGGCCAAGTGCCGTTTTCTTCATCATCAGCGCCACGACGGCGAACACCACGGCCACGATGTAGAGCGAGAACGGCAGGCCAAGCAGGTAGCCGCTGCCGATGAAGAAGAAGGGTTCGTAATAGACGGTGATGATCTGGCCATCCGTCAGCAGCTGGGCCAGGCCGCGCCCCGCCACCATCAGGATCAGCGTGGCGACGATGGGCTGCAGCTTCAGTGCGGCCACCAGCAGGCCGTTCCAGGCGCCGCACAGCAGGGCCGCGCCCATGGCGGCGGCCAGCGCAGCGGGCATGGACGTGCCGCCTGCGATCAGCATGCAGGCTACGGTGCCGGACAGCGCGACTTGCGCGCCGACCGAAATGTCGATGCCGCGGGTGGCGATAACCACGGTCATGCCAAGCGCCGCCAGCATCAGCGGTGCGGCGCGGTTGATGATGTCGATGACAGCGCCGTACAGGTGGCCTTCCTTGACTTCCAGGCTGAAGAAGCCGGGAATGAAGATCAGGTCCACCAGCAGCAAAGCGAGCAGCGCTGCGGACGGCTTGAAGAGTTGGTGATTCATGATGGCGCCGGGAATGGACGATGCCGACGGAGCGGCGATGGAGCGGGTGTTCATGCGGCCTCCCCTGCGATGACGTGCAGGACGGATTCCTCGTCCAGCTGTCCACGGGTGTATTCGCCGCAGGCGGCGCGGTCGCGCATGATGACCATGCGGTCGCTGCAGCGCAGGACTTCCGGCAGTTCGGAGGAGATGAACAGGATGGACATGCCCTTGCGGCACAGCGCCGTCACGTAATCCATGATTTCCTGCTTGGCCCGCACGTCGATGCCGCGCGTCGGTTCATCCAGGATCATCAGCTTCGGTTCCGTCGCCAGCCAGCGCGCCAGCAGCACCTTCTGCTGGTTGCCGCCGGACAGGGAGCCGATCGGCGTTTCGATGCTGGCCGTCTTGATGCCCAGCGCTTTCACGTATTCTGTCGCCAGTTGCTGCTGGCGTTTCATCGGAATGGCGCGCAGCATGCCGGCGCGGGCCTGCATCGCCAGGATCAGGTTTTCCCGCACCGACAGCGACAGGATCGCGCCTTCCAGCTTGCGGTCCTCGCTGCAGAAGCCGATGCCGGCGCCGATCGCTTCGCGTGGCGTGAGGAAGACGCCTTCATGGTTGCCGATGCGGATGCTGCCGCCGTCGGCCTTGTCGGCGCCGAACAGCAGGCGCGCCAGCTCGGTGCGGCCGGAGCCCAGCAGGCCGGCCAGGCCGAGGACTTCGCCTTCGCGCACCTCCATATCGATCGGCTGCAGCACGCCGCGGCGTTTCAGGCCTTGCGCGCGCAGCACGGTCGCCGTCTGCGCCGGAGCCAGTGGCAGCTCGCCCTGGGCCGTCTCGACGACCGGCTCGGCGGCCGGCGCATCGAGCGGCGCTGCATCGGCGGGCGCACCAATCATCTTGTTGACCAGCGCAAGCCGCGACAGCTCGCTGCAGGCATATTCGCCCTCGCGCTCACCATTGCGCATGACCGTAATCCGATCCGAGATCGCATAGGTCTGGTCGAGGAAGTGGGTCACGAACAGGATCGCCATGCCCTGCTCGCGCAGGCGGCGCAGCACGCGGAACAGCAGCTGCACCTCGGCTTCGTCCAGGCTGGACGTGGGCTCGTCGAGGATCAGCACGCGGGAGGAAATGTTCAAGGCGCGCGAAATCGCCACCATCTGCTGGATCGCCAGCGGATAGCGCGACAAGGGTGCGGCTACGTCGATATCGACTTCCAGGTCCAGCAGCAGCTTGCGCGCCTGCTCGCGCATGCCGCGCCAGTCGACCATGCCCCACTTGCGCGGATAGCGCCCGATGAAGATATTCTCCGCGACCGAAAGATTCGGGCAGAGGTTGACTTCCTGATAGACGGTGCTGATGCCCAGCTCCTGCGCCTCCAGTGTGGAGGCCGGCGAA
This sequence comes from Pseudoduganella sp. UC29_106, assembly GCF_044055365.1. Taxonomy (NCBI): domain Bacteria; kingdom Pseudomonadati; phylum Pseudomonadota; class Betaproteobacteria; order Burkholderiales; family Oxalobacteraceae; genus Pseudoduganella; species Pseudoduganella sp. UC29_106. The sequence continues at coordinate 4,056,129 of NZ_CP171977.1, forward strand.
ATGTCGCGGCCTTCAAGCACCATGCGGCCGCGGTCCGGGGCATGCACGCCGGTCAGCACTTTGATCAGGGTGGACTTGCCGGCCCCGTTCTGCCCCATCAAGGTGTGCACCTCGCCGGGATAGAGCCGCAAGCCCGCGTCGTTCAGCGCTTTCACGCCGGGGAACTCTTTATGGATACCGGTCAGCTCCAGTACCGGCGTGATCGCGGACGCCATCAGTATTTGCGGTTCGGGAGTTCTTTCGCCGCCACTTCAGCTGGGAACACGCGTTCTTCGGTCACGATGCGCTTCGGCACCGGCTTGCCGGCCACCACGTCGCGCGCGGCCTGCATCAGCTGCGGGCCAAGCAACGGGCTGCATTCGACGGACACGTTCAGCTTACCGGCAATCATGGCTTCAAACGCGCCCTTCACGCCGTCGATGGAGACGATGATGATGTCCTTGCCCGGTTTCAGGCCCGCTTCCTCGATGGCCTGGATGGCGCCGATGGCCATATCGTCATTGTGCGCGAACAGCACATTGATGTCCTTGCCCTGGGCCTTCAGAAAGGCTTCCATCACTTCCTTACCCTTGGCGCGGGTGAAGTCGGCGGTCTGGGTGCGGATCACCTTCAGCTTCGGATTGCCCTTGATGACTTCCTCGAAGCCCGCCTTGCGGTCGATGGCGGGAGCGGAACCCACGGTGCCCTGCAGTTCAACGATGTTCAGTACTTTTTTCGGGGACTTGGCGGCGTAATCGGCCAGCCAGCGGCCGGCGCGGCGGCCCTCTTCCACGAAATCGGAGCCGATCAGGGTCACGTAGAGCGACTTGTCGGATACATTTACGTCGCGGTCCGTCAGGATCACGGGGATGTTGGCGCGCTTGGCTTCGCGCAGCACCGTGTCCCAGCCCGATTCAACGACCGGCGAAAACGCGATCACGTCCACGCGCTGGGCGATGAAGGAGCGGATCGCCTTGACCTGGTTTTCCTGGCGCTGCTGCGCGTCCGCGAATTTCAGCGTAACGCCTTCCTTCTTGGCGGCGTCCTTGATGGACGTGGTGTTGGCGGTGCGCCATTCGCTTTCGGCGCCAACCTGGGAGAAGCCGATGACGAGGGGTTTGGCAGCGAAGGCGCTGCTGCTGGCCAGGCCCAGGGCGATTGCGCTGGCGATAAAGGTCCTGCGAGTAAATGTCATGCCGGTCTCCTGAATTATTCTTTGGCTATGGTAGAAGAAACTACTATACCTAACTAATCATTTTTTTGAGTCGATCAATAACTTTTTTGTTATCGCAGCAGTCTCAAACCATATAAACCGCCCGCCATTGAGCCGGGATGGGCGACGAATCTGACTTCCAGCTTGCCGTTTTGGGCCGCACCGGGCGGCAGAACGATGTCGCGCGTATAGAACGAGGTGGCTTCGCGCGCCAGTTCCACGGTCTGCAATGGCTGGCCGTTCAGCAGGATATCGAATTTTCGGCCCGCGTCGGCGGACGAGAAAGTCAGGCGCAGGGTGCGTGCCGCCGCTTCCCGGTCGTTCAACTGGTAACTGAACCACTTGCTGGCGTGGCGCCAGTGGCGGCCGCTGTTGATGCCCGCATCCGCCCCCTCGCCCTTGAAGAAGTGGTCGGACTCGGGCTGCTGCTCGCCGGGCGCCACCTGGTCGATGGTCTGGGCGTCCAGCGCCAGGCGCTCGGCTTCGGCGGCGGCCGTGGCCTTCTTCATTTCCGCCAGCCCGGCATTGGTCGCGGTCTGCCAGTACAGCATGTAGCGCGAGTCATGCAGGCGGAAGAAGGGAATGAAGCGGATGGCGGCGGCATCCTTGCCCTGCACGAGGCCCGTGGCCGTGAAGGTCAGGGGTTGGCCTTTCACGGGCTTGAACTTGTCCAGGAAGTTCTTCGAATCGCTGACGAACAGTGGCGCGGCTTCCTGAGGACAGACCGGCCCGTTGGCGATGTGGCCCATGCGCGAGTCGTCGGCGAAGAAGTTCAGCTTTTCGTTCGCAAAGGGCTGGGTCTTGGCGGCCAGCACGATGGGGCCGTGCAGCACGGCGTAGTAATTCGAGCGGTCGGGCATCTGTTCGAGCGTGGTGCGCATCGGCAGGCGTACTTCGACCTTGTCGCCATCCTTCCAGTTGCCCGCTAGATCCACATAGCCGCCCGGCGTGGCGCGCACGGTTTGCGGCTTGCCGTTGACCCTTACTGTCAGCGCGCCTTTGGCGACCCACGAAGGATAGCGGATCTTCATCGTGAATTTGCCGCTGCCGCCGACGGTCAGGCGCGTGGTGTCGCTGTCCGGAAAGCTGTTGGCCTGGGTGATGCTGATGCCGCGCTCCTTCCAGTTCAGGCGCGAAGGGATGAACAGGTTGACGAACAGGGCGTCGCCTTCGTGGGCGTAGATGAATTCACCGTACTTGGCGTGGCTTTCGATGCCGGAACCTACGCAGCACCACATGCCCTTGTCGACTTCCGAGTATACGCGGTAGTGGTTCGCGCGCATCGGCGTGAAGTAGACCAGACCTCCCGTCTCCGGATTCTGCGAACCGAGGATGTGGTTGTAGAGCGCCCGCTCGTAGTAGTCGCCGTAGCCGGCTTTCGGCGTCTGCATGAACAGGCGCTCGGTCAGCTTCAGCATATTGTAGGTGTTGCAGGTTTCCGGGCCTTCGACTTCGCTGGCCATGGACGAGAAATCCTTGTCGTCGTGGAAGTGCTCCCTGACGCTGTTGCCGCCGATGGCGACCGTGCGGTGGTCGTGGACGGTCTGCCAGAAGAAGGCGGCAGCGTCATGGTATTTAGTATCGCCGGTCATTTCGGCGATGCGCTGGAAGCCGATCACTTTCGGGATCTGTGTGTTGGCATGCAGGCCCGTGAGCTGGTCGCGCTTTTCTTCCAGCGGGCGCAGGATGGCCTGGTGGCTGAAACGGATGGCCAGGTCGAGGTATTTCCTGTCTTTGGTGATTTCGGCGACGTCGGCCAGGACCTCGTTCATGCCGCCATGCTCGGCGCGCAGCATTTGCTGCATTTGCTCATCGCTCAGGTGCTGGCTTAGCTTCAGCGCCCAATCGGAGAGGGCTATCAGCATCTGTTTCGCCTGCTCGTTATGCGCGTATTTCCAGGCGTCGCGCAGGCCGGCGTAGAGCTTGTGCAGGTTGTACCAGGGTACCCATTTGCCGTTGACGCCGAAATTGTCGGCGTGGAGCTTGCCGTTGGCGATGTCGTTCCACGCTTGCGCGCCGCCGGGGATACCGCCCAGGTAGCCGTCTTTCTGCTGGCACTTGTGCAGCTCATCGACGAAGTAGTTCAGGCGGCGCAGGATTTCCTCGTCGCCGGTCGATGCGTACATCAGCGCGAGGGCGGACAGGTAGTGGCCGCCCATGTGGCCATCCAGGCCGCTCGATTCCCAGTTGCCGTAGGATGGTTTTAACTGCGGCTGCCCGCCTTCGCGGCGGAATGGCGCAAGCAGTTTGTCGGCGTCCAGCGCGAGGATGTAGCGCAGGTCCTTGTCCTGTGCTTCCAGGAAGGGGCTTGGCAGCAGGCGGACGTCCTGCAGCGGGAACAAGTCCGCCGCCGTTGCTGTCCCCTGCCCCGCCATCGCCACCAGCGCGGCGAGCGCCGCGGCTGCGAATGCACGCACGCCCGACCGGCGTCCAGCAGGAGGCCGGTGCGGCGCGCCCGGCGCCGGCTGCGGCACCGCCGTCGGACGCTGCACGGCGGAGGCGGGATGGGGGGCGGAGGCGCGGCGCGGCGAGGGAGACGCGGTGCGGCGGGGGGAGGATGGGCGTGCGGCGAAGGTGGTCATGGCTGCGCGGGAAGGAGGTTGCTCTGGTAGCGATTGAGGTTGGACGGGTCGACCACCGGCCAGCCGCTGGCGTCCCACTTCATTTCGAGGACTTTCAGCTTCTGGACATACTTGTCCGCCGTCTCATAGGCATGCAAGACCATGTAGTCCTTGCCGTCGAAGGTATAAGCCGAATTATGCCCGAGCGCTTTCCAGGCGCTGTCGCCGCGGATCACGTGCGAGCCGCCGCCTTTGGCCATATCCTTGCCATCCTTGTCCAGATAAGGCCCAGTGGCATCGCGCGAACGGCCGACGACCACGTGATAGGTGCTCTTCTCCTTCTGGCAGCACAGCCCCCAGGAAACGAAGAGATAGTAATAATCGCCCTTGCGGAAGATGAACGGCGCCTCGATCTCGGCCGGCTCCGGCGCAGCGTCCGGCGAGAACGGTGGGCGCTCGCGGGCCGCGATCGTCTTCCACTCCTGCGGCTCGGCGGGACGCGTCCAGTCGGCATTCAGCTTGAACATCTTGATTCCCGACCAGAAGGAGCCGAAGGACATCCAGCCATTGCCGGCAGCGTCCTCGATCACATTCGGATCGATCGCGTTCCAGTTATCGCGCCCCGGCACGGACTGCACGACAATCCCCTGGTCCTCCCACTTGTAATCCGGCGAGCGGGGATTCAGCGTCTTATTGACCGTGACGCCGATCGCCGACGTGTTCTTGCCGAACGCCGACACAGAGTAGTACAGGTAGTACTTGCCGTTATGATGCTGCACATCCGGCGCCCACACGTGGCCGTCGAAACTCTTCGCCACGCCCTTCGCCCAGGAAGGCTCGCCAGGGAAAACGCGGCCTTCGCGGCGCCAGTTCTGCATGTCCGTGGACGAGTAGAAGGTGATGCCCGGCCCCGTGCTGAAGACGTAGTACGTATTGCCCTCCTTCGCCATTACCGGGTCATGGACCTGTACCTGCGCGGCCTGCGCCGAGGCGGGGAGCGCGGCAAAGGTCGCCGCCGCCGTGAGCGCGGCGAACACGCCTGCGAGAACTTTCATCTTTGCCCTTTCAATTGCCCGTGCGGATGCCCCAGATCGACACGCCGTCGCTGTTCTGCGCTGTGAACGTAACCACGAAAGCATTCGCATTTGTATTCCACTGCCGCGAGAGCACGCCGTTATAGACCGCAGCCGTGCCGTCGATCGTGATGGTGACCTTGTTGGCGTCCTTATAGGTCCACTTGCCCGTCACCGCGCCGTTGACCGTGCCGTCCGAAGCCAGCCGGATTGCCGTCGACGGCTTGATCGTCGCGGAGATGTCCTTGCCGTGGTTGACCATCTTGTACGCACCCGCCGTATCAGCAGACGTGACCGCTGCGGCAACCGCAGGCGCCGCCTTGCTCAAAGGCGCATAGCGCAGCGGCGCCACCACCGGCCAGCCATCGTCGTTGATGAACATCTCGTGCACGCGCACTTCATGCACCTCGCCCTGGCCCGGGAAGCGGGTATGGAAGATCAGGTAGTACTTGCCGGACGCAGCGTCGTAATAGGCCGAGTTATGGCCCGGCGACACATAGCCCAGCGGCGTGCCGCTCTCGCCGTCCGCCAGCGCGAACTGGTGATTGCCCATCAGCTTCTGGCCATACGGCGCGATGCTGGCGTCATCAAACACCGTGTTGGGCGCACCCTTCACGTTCGCCATGTCCGTTCCTTTTGCATCGACATAAGGGCCGTCCGGCGACTTCGAGCGTGCAACGCGCAGGTTGTAGCCGCCAGTCGCATCCAGCCCGCCGAAGGACGTGAACATATAGTAATAGCCGGACTGCGGGCTATATAGTGCATAAGCGCCCTCGATGCGCGCATGGTTGCCGCCCATCAGATGCTTGCCATAGCCCTGCCCCGCCAGCGGCAGGCCGGTGGCCGCGTCCATCGCCATGATGAAGATGCCGCCTGAATAGGAGCCGTAAATCATCCACAGCTTGCCATCCTTGTCGCGGAAGACGTTCGGATCAACCACGTTCGGGTGCTTCGTCGCATCGTAGACCGTGCCATCCGGGCTCGCCTCGCCCCACATGCCGGACTTCAGCAGCAACTGCTTGTTGACGTAGGGGCCTTCGATCTTGTCCGCCACGGCCACGCCCAGCGCGGAGCGCGGCGAATCGCCCTTGCAAGAGTCGTAGTACATATAGAACTTGCCGTCGCCAAGCTGGATCACGTCCGGCGCCCACAGATCGGTGACCTGGGACCAGGCGAAGGTGTCAGCCAGCTGCTTCGTAACGTCCGCAAACAGGGGATTCGTGGCCGTGACGCCGTCGGCGATTTTCGTCCAGTTCATCAGGTCCGTGGTCTTCGCGGCAGCGAGGTGCGAACCGAAGATGTAGTAGCTTTCGCCGGTGCGCACGACCGAAGGATCGTGCACGGACGCGTTGGCGAAAGTCAGCGCCGCCTGCACCGGGGTAGCCGGCGTGGCAGGTACGGGAGTCTGCGTCACCGGCGCCGTGGTGGCGGCGCCGGAACCGCCGCTACCACCACCACAGGCCGTAAGGACGAGCAGCCCCGCTGCGGCCAGGCCGCAGGAGATTGCACTGAGCTTCATGGAAGCTTACTCGACGGCGGCGACGACGACCGACTTCGCAGGCAGCTTTACCACGACCTTGCCACCGCTGGCTGTTGCGCTGAACGGCGCAGGCTTCACGGCTTCAGGATTGGCAAAGGTGTTATGCGCGTCCATGGCGGCGGCAGTCAATACCTGGCCATTCAGCTTACCGGCCTTGGCACCGGACAGATTCACCGTCACGTCCACCGGCTTGTTCGGGTTGGTGTTGACCAGCGCCACGTAGATTTTGCCGTCCTTGGCCTTAGCCGCCGAAGCACTCACCTGCGGCACCGTGGTCTTGCCCATGCTGTAGGCGCCATTGTTCGAAATGGTCAGCGGCAGCGAGGTCGCGTCCTGGAACGGCACATACATCTTGTAGGCGTGGTAGGTCGGCGTCAGCAGCATCTTGTCCTTGTCGGTCAGGATCATAGCCTGCAGCACGTTGACCATCTGCGCGATATTGGTCATGCGCACGCGATCAGCGTGGGCGTGGAAGATGTTGAAGTTGAGCGCTGCCACGACCGCGTCGCGCAGGGAGTTCTGCTGGTACAGGAAGCCCGCGTTGGTGCCTGGCTCCACGTCGTACCAGGTGCCCCATTCATCGACCAGGAAACCGATCTTCTTCTGCGGATCGTTCTTGTCCATCACCTCGGTATTCTTCCGGATGAAGTCATCCATCTTCAGCGTATTCTTCATGGTGGAGATCCACTGATCCTCGGCGAAGCCGGTAGCGGCGCCCTTCTTCTCCCATACACCGGTCGGGATCGTGTAGTAGTGGAAGCTGATGCCGCTGATGTTGCTCTTCACCTTGCTCAGGCTATCGGTCCACTTGGTGTCGCTATCGTTGCCGCCGCTGGCAATGAATTTCGGGCGGTTGGCGGGCGGCGCCTTCAGGAAGGCAGTCGTGGTCTTGTACAGCTGCGTGTAGTGCTCAGGCGACATCTCGCCGCCGCAGCCCCAGGCTTCGTTACCGACCGCAAAATAGTCGACCTTCCATGGCTTGTCGCGGCCGTTCTTGCGGCGCATTTCAGCCAGCGTGGACTTGCTGTCCGACGTCATGTACTCGACCCATTCCGACATTTCCTGTGCGGAGCCGGTACCCAGGTTGCCGTTCACATAGACTTCAGCGCCCAGCAGCTCGGCCAGGTCGAAGAACTCATGGGTGCCGACGGCATTGCTCTCTTCCACGCCGCCCCAGTTGGTATTGACCTTCACCGGACGCTGCGCGCGCGGGCCAACGCCATCGCGCCAGTGGTATTCATCGGCAAAGCAGCCGCCCGGCCAGCGCACCAGCGGAACGTGCATATCTTTCAGCGCGCCGACCACGTCGTTGCGCCAGCCCTTGGTGTTCGGGATCTTCGAATCGGTACCGACCCACATGCCTTCGTAGATACCCGTACCCAGGTGCTCGGCGAACTGGCCGTAGATATTCTTGCTGATGACGGGACCCGGCTTGGCCGCGTCGATGGTCACGCTGACCTGTGCGAAAGCGGCGCCGCTGGCGGCGATGCTGAGGGCGAGGATAGTCTTTTTGATCATGCTGTCTCCTGATTTTATTTGAATGTGGCGACGAAGCCGCCATGAGGCTTGATGACAATTTGCGTGGCCTTGGCCGCGCTGATATCGGACTGGCTGAAGGCACGCTCTGTCGCGCCATCCGAGATGAGCTTCCCGCGTTTGGCGATGAAGCTGAGATCGAGGGTAAGGGTCTTGTCGCTGTCGCCTGCATTGAAGCCGGCCACGTACCAGGTCTTGCCGGCGCGGCGTGCGATCACGGCGTACTGGCCCGGATAGCCGTCGACGAACTTGCTGTCGTCCCAGCTGCGCGGCAGCTCCTGCAGGAAGCGCTTCACGTAACCAGGCGCTGTGGCCATGCCTTCCGGGATCTCGGCAAAGTGCTGGATGCCGGAGACAAACAGCACCGATTCCGCCAGCTCGAAGCCGTTACGGGTCACGCGCTTGATCTTAGGGATGTCGCCGAAGGCCATCGGCGTGAAATCCATCGGATCGAACAGGTTGCGGGTGAACGGAATCATCGCGGCGTGCGCCGGGATCGCGTCCTGGCCCGGCTGGTCGAAGGTGGTGAACTCGAAGCCGCGGATCGCTTCCATTGTCATCAGGTTCGGCCAGGTGCGCGACCAGCCGCGCGGCAGCGTGGCGCCGTGGAAGTTCACCAGCAGGCCGGCGTCGTAGGCATCCTTCAGGATGTCGACGTAGTAGGCGATCATCGACTGGCCATCGCCGCCGAAGAAGTCCACCTTCACGCCCTTGACGCCCATCTCGTGCAGGCGCTTGAACTCGGCCACGCGCGATTCGCGGGTGAGCAGCTTGTCCTTGGGCGTCATGTCGGTATCGTTCCACGGACCGGCGGAGTTGTACCAGACCAGGATGCCGATGCCTTTCGTCTTCGCATAGGCGGCCAGTTCACGCACCTTGTCGTAGCCGATCTTCTGGTCCCAGTACGCATCGATCAGCGTGTAGTCCCAGTGCATATCGGCTGCGTAGTCGATGAACTTCTTCTGCGTATCGTAGACGGTGAAGTCATCCTTCAGGATGGCCCAGCTCCAGCTCGAATGACCCGGCTTGATCCAGCCTGCCATCGGGCGCGCGGCCGGCGGCGCCAGATCGGTGCCGAGGGTCGAGTTGACGACGGTGTCCAGGCCGCCGATGGCCATCACGCGCCATGGCGAAACCAGTTCGCCTTCGGCATGCGCCAGCAGCGCACCGCCCGGCTTCACCTCTTCCGGTGCGGGACCGGCGATGCGATAGACGCCGCCTTCGCTTTGCGCGGCAAGGCGGGAAGCGTGGAAGCTGCCGTCCATGCCCGCTTCCGTTAGCGCTACCCAGGTATCTCCGGTGCGGAACAGGGCTGGGAAAATCCAGCCGGCCATCGGCGATGGCGTGCCAACCGGGACGTCCTTCTGCCAGAATTCTTCATACGAGGGATTGGTGCGCCCCCAGCCGGACTTGGCGACCGCCATCGGCTGCAGCCACGCCCGCGCATCCGGCGCGAAGGCGAAAGCTGTCGCTTCGGACTGGAACTTCAGCTGCGCGCCGCGCACGGTGTAGCGGAAAGCGACGCCGTCGTTCGACACGCGGAAGGTGACGTCGATGGCTTGCTGCTGCGGGTTGCGCAGCGTGTAGGTCTGTTCGTTGGCCGCGTAAGTGATATGCGAGCGCTTGCCGGTCGCCAGCGTGTAGCTGTCGCGCACGGGGCGCACCGGCGACGCCGCGGCGAGGGCCAACTGGCGCGACAGTTCCGCCCCTTCCAGCGTCATGCCCAGCGCGGAGGGCAACAGCACTTGCGCGCCATCGCGGCGCACGGCATAGGTTGCCGCGCCGTCGGGAGACACGCTCACGTCGACGGAAAGATGGCCATCGGGGCTGGCGAGCGGCGCGGCATAGGCCGCAGGGACAGCAGCGCACAACGCCAGCACTGCCGCGGCGTTAAGGTATGGGGCGCGCATGGCTTATACCCAGCCGGCGTCGACGATGAACTCCTGTGCGGTGCACATGGCGCTGTCGTCGGCGGCGAGGAAGAGGACCATGGAAGCGATATGTTGCGGCATCAGCATGCCCGGCAGGCACTGCATGCGGGTGATTTCCTGCTTGGCCGCATCGTCCACCCACAGGTCGAGCTGACGCTGGGTCATCACCCAGCCCGGCGTGACGGTGTTCACGCGGATGCCGGAGCCGCCCAGGTCACGCGCCAGGGAACGGGTCAGGCCGATCACGGCGGACTTGCAGGTCGCGTACACCGGATAGCCCGCGCCCTTGGCGTGGAAGGAAATGGAGCTGATGTTGATGATGGAACCAGTGCCCTTCTTCTTCATGCCAGGGATGACGGACTGGCAGGTGAAGAACATCGGGCGCTGGTTGATGGCGATACGGTTGTTCCAGTACTCGAGCGTGACTTCCTCGGCATTGTGGCGCTGGTCGTTGGCTGCATTGTTGACCAGCACATCAAAGTCGCCTATGTCGGCGGCCAGGTCGGCAATGGTCTTTTGCAGCGCAGGGATATCGGTGATGTCGCAGTGGCGGAACAGCGGCGCCGGATGGCCGGCCGCCTTGATCTTTTCCACCAGCGCTTCGGAAGGTTCGCGGACGATGTCCACGAACGCCACCTGGGCGCCCTGCTCCGCGAAAGCGGTGACGAGTGCCTCGCCGATGCCGCTGCCGCCGCCAGTCACAAATACCCGCTTGCCACGCAAGCTGCCAAACTTGGCCAATTCAGTCATGCTTTGTCTCCGTACTGTTCTTATCGCTTGTTACGTATTGACGCTGATTACTCTTTGGTCAGCGCGCCATCGCGGCGGCGCCAGATCTGCAGAGGATTGCCATCGCGCAGGGCCTCAGGCAGCAAGGCTTGCGGGATGTTCTGGTAGCACACCGGACGCAGGAAGCGGCTGATCGCTCCGGTACCGACCGAAGTGCTGCGGCCATCGGCCGTGGACGGGAACGGGCCGCCGTGCACCATGGCGGTCGACACTTCAACGCCGGTCGGGAATCCGTTGGCCAGGATGCGGCCCACTTTGCGCTCCAGCACAGGCAGCAACTGGGCAGCGGCCGGGTAGTCGGCTTCGTCCATCTGCAGGGTTGCGGTCAGCTGGCCTTCCAGGTTCTCGATCACCTGGCGCACTTCATCCAGGGATTGGCAAGCCACGATCAGGGACGCCGGGCCGAACACTTCATCCTGCAGCGCATGCGTCTTCAGGAAGTCCGAAGCGCCGGACTGGAACAGCGCCGGTGCGCCCTTGCCTTCTTCCTGGTTCGCCAGCGCCACGGTCTTCACGCAGGACTGGCCGGCCAGCTTGGCCACGCCTTCCTGGTAAGCGCCGGCGATGCCCGGGGTCAGCATGGTTGCAGGGCCGGTGCCGGCCAGTGCGGCGGCTGCGTCCACGGCGAACTTGTCCAGCTCAGGACCAGCCAGGCCAACCACCATGCCCGGATTGGTGCAGAACTGGCCGACGCCCATCGTCAGCGAGCCGGCGAACTGCTGTGCAATGCTGTCGCCGCGTGCTTTCAGGGCGTTCGGCAGCAGGACCACAGGATTGATGGAGCTCATCTCGGCATAGACCGGGATCGGCTGCGGACGTGCTGCGGCAACCGCCATCAGTGCGGTACCGCCGGCGCGCGAGCCGGTGAAGCCCACGGCCTGGATGGCCGGATGCGCGACCAGCGTGGTGCCGATGTGGCGGCCGGTGCCGGTCAGCAGTGCGAAAGTACCCTTCGGCAGGCCGCAGCGCTCAACGGCCTTGGCAACGGCGCGGCCAACCAGTTCGGAAGTGCCGGGGTGCGCGGAGTGCGCCTTCAGCACCACCGGGCAGCCGGCGGCAAAGGCGGATGCGGTATCGCCGCCGGCAACCGAGAAGGCCAGCGGGAAGTTCGATGCGGCGAAAACGGCAACAGGACCAACGCCGATCAGGCGCATGCGCAGGTCGGGACGCGGCGGGGTGCGGTCAGGGATCGGGCTGTCCAGGCGCGCGTCGCGCCAGGAACCTTCACGCAGCAGGTCGGCGAACATCTTCAGCTGGTTCACGGTACGGCCACGCTCGCCCTCCAGGCGGGCGCGCGGCAGGCCGCTCTCCGCCATGGCGCGTTCGATCAGCTCATCGCCGATGGCCAGGATTTCTTCGCCGATAGTATCGAGGAACTTGGCGCGCTCGCCGTCGGAGGTGGCGCGGAAAGTGTCGAAAGCGGCGCCGGCCAGGCGGCAGGCTGCGTCGATCTGTGCTTCGCTCACGGCGTTGAACGCCGGTTCCAGGTAGTCACGCTTGCTTGGATCGAAGGCTTTGACGCTGCTGCCTTCGCCTTTGACGGCAACGCCGCCGATGAGTGCTTCTCCGGTAATCGTCATAGTGCTTTCACTTTCGCATAAGAGGTTTCGAGAACGGCCAGCGGATTGCGCAGCGCTGGTCCAAATGCCGGGGCTTCGATTTCGAAGGTCTCGCCGGGCTGCACGCTGATGCCGTCTGCGAAGCTTAACGTAGCTGTGCCAAAGAAGTGAATATGCACGTCGCCTTTTCGCTTGAACAAATCGTATTTGAAGTGGTGATGTTCCAGGTTGGCGATGGTGTGGCTCATGTTCTGTTCACCGCTGACAAAAGCTTTTTCCCAGCGCACTTTGCCGTCGGCGCCGTACACACGGGATACGCCATCGATATGCTCGGGCAGTTCGCCCACCAGCAGGGCCGGGCCCACGCCGCAGGCGCGCAGCTTGGAGTGCGCGAGGTAGAGGTAGTTCTGGCGTTCGGTCACGTGGTCCGAGAATTCGTTGCCGATGGCGAAACCGAGGCGGTAAGGCTGGCCATCGTCGCCGATGATGTAGAGGCCCGCGATTTCAGGCTCTTCGCCGCCGTCCAGGGCAAAGTCCGGCATCTTCAGCGCTTCGCCGCTGGCGCAGACCACCGAGCCGTCGCCCTTGTAGAACCATTCCGGCTGCACGCCGGCCGTGCCTTCTGCCGGCTTGCCGCCTTCCACGCCCAGGCGGAACATTTTCATGGAATCGCTCAGCGCTTCAACGTCGCCGCCGATTTTCTTGTGCATGGCGTCGCGGGTGTCCGCGCTGCCCAGGTGGGTCAGGCCGGTGCCGGTGACGTAGCAGTGGGCCGGGTCTTCGTGGTCCAGCGGTGCAAGCCAGGTGACGGAGGCCGGGCTGACAATGGTGCTGCCGGCGCTGGCATCGGCCAGCGCGGCGAGGGATTTCTTTTCGGCGATGGCTGCTTTGGCCAGCGCGTAAGTGGTCTTGAAACCTTCGATGACGCGAATGCCCGCTGCTTCCAGCAGGCCTACGGCACGCTCGCCGGATGCGTTTTTGAATTGTACGATCAACATTTTGTTGTCTCCTTTTTTTTAAAACCCAATGCGTGAATCTGGTGTCAGCCACGATGTGGCAGACACCTGTTTGGGGCCTGGGGCTTCGATCGGGTGTCTGCCACATCGTGGCAGACACCAGGGTTTGCCTTGGGTTTCAGTGCGAATGCTTAGGCACAGCCGCCCCGCGGGTGCCGACGAGGAAGTCAAAATCGCAGCCCTCATCCGCCTGCAGCACGTGATCCACATACAGCTGCGCATAACCCGACTTCGGACGATCGCTCGGCAGCTCAGCACGCGCCTTCAGGCGCTGCGCCAGTTCCTCATCCGACACTTCCAGATTCAGTTTCCCGCCAGCGCAATCCAGCGAAATGTAATCGCCCTCCTGCACCACGCCCAGCGGACCGCCGGCCATCGCTTCCGGCGCCACGTGCAGCACCACGGTACCGTAGGCGGTGCCGCTCATGCGGGCGTCCGAGATGCGGACCATGTCCTTGATACCCTTGGCCAGCAGCTTGGGAGGCAGACCCATATTGCCCACTTCGGCCATGCCCGGATAACCTTTCGGGCCGCAATTCTTCATCACCAGGATGGAGTGCTCATCCACATCCAGCTCCGGATCGACGATGCGCTTCTTGTAATCGTCGAAGTCCTCGAACACCACGGCCTTGCCGCGGTGCTGCATCAGGTGCGGCGAAGCGGCGGACGGCTTCAGCACGGCGCCGCGCGGCGCCAGATTGCCGCGCAGGATGCAGATGCCGCCATCCTCGATCAGCGGCTTGTCGATCGGGCGGATTACTTCTTCGTCATAGATCGGCGCATCCTGCACGTTTTCCCACAGGGTCTTGCCGTTGACGGTCAGCGCATCCTTGTGCGGCAGCAGGTTGTTCTCGCCCAGGCGGCGCAGCACGCCCGGCAGGCCGCCGGCGTAATAGAACTCTTCCATCAGGAAGCGGCCGGACGGCAGCAGGTCAACCACGGTCGGCGTGCCGCGGCCGACGCGGGTCCAGTCTTCCAGTTCCAGGTCCACGCCGATACGGCCGGCGATGGCCTTCAGGTGGATCACGGCGTTGGTGGAACCGCCGATGGCGGCGTTGGTGCGGATGGCGTTTTCGAACGCTTCCTTGGTCAGGATCTTGGACAGGCGCAGGTCTTCCCACACCATTTCCACGATGCGCATGCCGGACATGTGGGCCAGCACATAGCGGCGCGCGTCCACGGCCGGGATGGCGGCGTTGTGCGGCAGCGAGGTGCCCAGCGATTCGGCCATGCAGGCCATGGTCGATGCGGTGCCCATGGTGTTGCAGGTACCGGCGGAACGGGAGTGGCCCGCTTCCGCGGCGAGGAAGTCGTGCATGCTGATTTCACCGGCCTTCACCTGCTCGTGCAGCTGCCAGACGGCGGTGCCGGAGCCGATGCTCTTGCCATTCAGCTTACCGTTCAGCATGGGGCCGCCGGTAACGACGATGGCCGGGATGTCGCAGGATGCTGCGCCCATCAGCAGGGCCGGGGTGGTCTTGTCGCAGCCGACCAGCAGGACGACAGCGTCCATCGGGTTGCCGCGGATGGATTCTTCCACGTCCATGCTGGCCAGGTTACGGGTCAGCATGGCGGTCGGGCGCAGGTTCGATTCGCCGTTCGAGAAAACGGGGAATTCAACCGGATAGCCGCCTGCCTCCAAAATGCCCTTCTTCACGTGCTCGGCAAGCTTGCGGAAGTGGGCGTTGCAGGGGGGTGAGTTCGGACCAGGTGTTGCAGATGCCGATGATCGGCTTGCCCTGGAATTCGTGATCTGGAATGCCCTGGTTTTTCATCCAGCTTCGGTACATGAAGCCGTTTTTATCCTGCGTGCCGAACCATTCGGCCGAGCGCAGTTTAATCTCCTTCTTTTTTTCAGACATGCATTCCTCCATTGCGATGGAAGAATGTTAAGAGGATTAATGATAGCGATCCAATGAATTAAAAATTGGGATTGATACGAAAAAAGATATCAAACCCACCCAAAAGCTAGTGGCTGGCACGATGTGCCAGCCACTTATTTATTGCCGCGGACTCCGAACAGGTGGCTGGCACATCGTGCCAGCCACCAGGGTTTGGGGTGGGTTCAGGGTTGGACGGTGAACCGATAGAGGGACTGGCTTTCGTACACTTCCCCCCGGCCGCAGAATAGTATTCGGATACTCCGCCCGATTCGGCGAATCCGGATAATGCTGCGGTTCCAGGCAAAGGCCGCAGCGGTAGCTGTACTGCCAGCCCTTGCCAACGAGTGACCCATCCAGGAAATTCCCGCTATAAAACTGCAGGCCCGGCTCCTGGGTATAAATCTCCAGCACGCGGCCCGATTCCGGCTCGCGCAGGAGGCAGGCCAGGGACATGGTATGCGGCTCCGCCTTGTTCAGCACGAAGTTATGGTCATAGCCCAGCCCATTATCCAGCTGCTCATCCTCATCGTTGATACGCTCGCCGATGGTGTGCGTGGTGCGGAAATCGAAGGGCGTGCCCGCCACATCGAGCAGTGGCCCGAGCGGAATCGACTTCGAATCGATAGGCGTATAGCGCTCCGCATTGATAAGCAATTGGTGATCGAGGATGCTGCCCTCCCCCGCCAGGTTGAAGTAGGCGTGGTGGGTCAGGTTGACGGGCGTGGCCTTGTCCGTCACGGCGTGGTACTTGACCAGCAGCTCGTTCGCATCATTCAGCTCATAAGTCACCGTCACATCCAGGTTGCCCGGGAAACCCTGGTCGCCATCGCGGCTGCGGCAAGTCAGCTTCAGCCCGATCAGCAGGTCACCCACGACGGGCACCGCATGCCAGGCCAGCTTGTTGAAGCCGCGCGGACCGCCGTGCAGGTGGTTTTCGCCGTCGTTGATATCCAGCTGCACCGACTCGCCATCCAGCACGAAGCGGCCGCGCGCGATGCGGTTGCCATAGCGGCCGATCAGGGCGCCGAAGTAGGTCTTGTCGTCGAAATAGGAGTCGGCTTTCGCATAGCCGCAAGTCACGTCCGCCAGGCGGCCGTGCTTGTCCGGCACATGCAGTTCGGTGATGATGCCGCCGTAATTGGTGATCTTGACGGTCATGCCGTTGCGGTTGCGCAGAGTGTACAGGCTGAGCGGCAACCCCTCAGGCGTTTCACCGAACGGCTCTTGTGTGATGCTCAGTTCCATTTATGCAATCGATGGGCGGCCGAAGACCGGCATGCCCTGCTCGTCCCAGCGCAAGGGTTTGACAAAGGTATGGCGGTCCGGATTCCACAGCGGATCGCCGACGATTTCAGTATAAGTCCTGGCATGATATACGAGGAGCACAGTTGCCCCGTCTTCCGCCACGGTGAAGCTGTTGTGGCCGGGGCCGTATACCTTGTGCTCGAAGCAGGTTTGCAGCACCGGCTGTCCGGACTTGTGCCACGAGGCCGGATCCAGCAGGTCCGCCTTCTCGTCCGCCCACAGCAGGCCCATGGCGTAGTTTTCGTCGGTCGCGCTGGCCGAATAGCTGATGAAGATCTTGCCGTTCTTCTTCAGCACGGACGGGCCTTCGTTGACCCAAAAACCGCGGATCTCCCAGTCGTATTCCGGCTTGCTCAGCATGACGGGCTTGCCCTCGATCTGCCACGGCGTTTTCATGGCCGCGATATAGAGGTTGGAATTGCCCTCGATTTCCTTGTCCTTCTGCGCCCACAGGTAGTACAGCTTGCCCTTGTGGGTGAAAGTGGTCGCATCGAGGCAGAAGCTGTCGATGCCGGTATCGACCTGCCCCTTGAACTCCCATTCGCCTTCCAGCGGATTGGGGCTCTCGTTGCGCAGCGCGTACATGCGGTGCTGGAACAGCTTGTCCTTGATTTCGCGGCTTGGCGCGGCGGCGAAATAGATATACCAGGCGCCCTGGTTGAAGTGGATTTCCGGCGCCCAGATCAGTTCACTGTATGGCCCCCGGTCAGGCTTGCGCCATACGTCGCGGGTTTGCGCGCTGACCAGCCCCTCGATGGTCTTGGCGCGGCGCAGTTCGATGCGGTCGTACTGCGGCACCGACGCGGTGAAGTAGTAATAGCCATCGGTATGGCGGTAGATATAGGGGTCCGCGCGCTGCTCGATCAGCGGTGTCAGGATATCGCCCAATTGATTCTCCAATTCGTAAAATTCAGCTTGCCACATAGCCGTGCGTACGCATTTCGGCCTTCACTTCGTCGTAATACTTGTCGCTGATGCGGTACTTGAACATCAGCAGGCCCATGACCAGGTGGAAGAAACCCGAGATCACGGACAGCATCAGCGCAATGCCGTTCAGCGCAAAAGCCGTCTGCTCTGCGTTGGGCCGGTAATCGAAATACGTCAGCAGGATGCCCACCAGGCCGCCGGCGATCGCCATGCCCGCCTTCTGGCAGACGGAGATGCCGCCGAAGGCGAAGCCGGACACGCGCTTGCCGGTTTTCACCTGGCCGTAGTCGATGGTCTCGGCAATCGCCGACCAGAACACGGGCGCATGCAGGTCCACGATGAAGGACAGCAGGAAGTACAGCACGAAAGCCAGCACGGTATCGCCCGGCTTCACGAACAGGTAGATCGCCACGCTCAGCGCCGCCACCATGATCTGCGTATAGCGGAACAGCTTGACTTTGCAATAACTCTTGGTGATCCAGGTCGACGCGACCATGGAGAGGATGGCCGCCGCCACGCCGGTGGACAGGAAGGCCGACACCATGCCCGTGTCGCCGCCCAGGTAGTACTTGGCGTAATAGATCGCCACCGAGCCGCGGATCACGTAGCCCACCGTGCCCGTCACGCAGACGCCGCACAGGATCAGCCACTGGTCGTTCTTCATCAGCACTTTCAGCTGCTCGGCGATGGACTGGCGCTCCACCACATGGCGCACGCGCTCGGTGGTGGTGAAAAAGCAGAACAGGAACATGGCCACGCCCACGGCAGCCATCACGCCCATCGCAGCCTGGTAGCCCGCCGCCGCATTGCCGTTGCCCCAGCGCTGCGCCAGGATGGGCACGATGATGGTGACCATGAAGGCGCCGATCTTGGCGAAGAACAGGCGGTAGCCGTTGGCGGACAGGCGTTCCTTCGGATCGCTGGTCAGCCCCGAGATCAGGGAGATATAAGGAATGCCTACGCCGGCCGTCATCAGCGTCGCCAGGATGTAGGTCGTGTACGCCCACACCAGCTTGGCGTCATAAGCCAGTTGCGGCGTGGTGAAGGCGAAGAAGATGCTCACGCCGTAAGGGACGGCGAGGAACAGCAGCCAGGGACGGTAGCGCCCCATGGCTGCGTTGAAGCGGTCCGTCAGCTGGCCCATGACCAGGTCGGCGATGGCGCCCACGATTTTCACGGCCACGAACAGCAGCGCCAGGTCGGCCGTGTGCAGACCGTAGATATCGGTGTAGAAGAATGTAATGATCAGCATCATCGACGAGATCACCACATTCAGCGCCATGTCCCCGGCGCCAAACCCCACCTTTTCCAGCACCGACAATTTTTGATTCGACATTGATTACCTCTTACAGCAAAAACGGCGGATCAATGATCCGCCCTACGCATTATTGGAACGCCACGCGGCGCGGCGAAACGTTGATCCGCCGGGCCGCGTAGGGCGGATCATTGATCCGCCGTGCGTGCTCAGTTCCTCCAGCTCAACGACAGCCCGATCGTGCGGTCATACCGGCGCGTATCGCGCGGATAAACCACCGGATCCTGCCAATAATCCTGGTACTTGAAGTTCAGCAGGTTGGTCCCGGTCAGGTTCACCGACATATTCGGCGCAATCTTGTAGCTGACCGAACCATCCAGCGTGGACATCGGCGCCGCGATCAGATCACGCGCAGGCGAAGTGCCCGCATTGCCCGGACGGTCGTTGTACACCTGGGTGAACTTCGAGCGCCAGTTGTAAGCCAGGCGGCCCGACCACGCATCGCGCTCATACAGCACCACGACGTTGTAGGACTGGCGCGACATGCCGGCGAAAGGCTTGCCGACCAGGGTCGGATCGATGGACGACGTCACGCCGCCTTCGGTGTAGGTGAAGTTGGCTTCCAGGCCCAGGCCTTGCAGGATGCCCGGCAGGCCGTCGTAGAACTGGCGGTATGCCAGCTCAACGCCCTGCAGGTGGCCCTTGTCCGTATTGAATGGACGGCTGGTCTGGTAAGTCACGCCCTGGAACACTTCCGGTACCGACTTGTTCATGATGTAGCCGTCGAAGTTATGACGGAACACGGTGGCGCTGGCATAGCCGGAACGCGAGAAGTACCACTCCAGCGACGCATCCGCGTTCTTGCCGGTGAAGGGCTTCAGGTCCGGATTGCCGCCGGAAGCGGTGGACTGCGTGGTGGTGCCGTTCGAGTTGACGTAGGCCGTGGCCGGGTTCAGCTGGGCGAAGTCCGGACGGGTCAGCGTCTTGGTCAGGGCCAGGCGGGCCATCAGATCCGGGCGCAGCGTCAGCTTGAAGTTCGCGCTTGGCAGGACATCGGTGCCGGAGCTGCTGGTATTGATCGGCACATACACGCCGTTGACGATGTTATTGCCAACCAGGTCAGCGTCGGTCTTGGTCACGCGCACGCCCAGCACGCCGTCCAGCGGGTAAGCACCCAGGTCCATGCCCACCTTGGTCTTGGCGTAGAAGGCGTAGTTCTTTTCCTTGTCCTCGAAGAAGGAAGCCGGATCGAGGGCCTTGGCGGCGGCGTTGCCGGTAACGGCCTTGCGCACAACACCGGTCTGGGCAACCATGAAGTCAGGGCACGGGGTGCTCCACTTCGGCGTGCCGTAGTCCGACGAGAACGGCTGGGTGGAGCAGGACAGGCCCGGGATGCTGGCCATGGTCACGTTTGGAGCGGCGCCCACGCTGCCTTCCAGCGACTTGATGGAATTGGCCTTGCGGTCGTTCACGCGCACGCCGCCGCTGAACTCCTTGAAGAAGCCGTCCGACTCCGGCGTCCAGCTCACATCGGCGCGCCAGTCGGTGGAGCTGCCGCGGTCCTGGCCGTAACGGTCGAAGAACTGGAACAGGTAGATCTTGGTCGGGTCGTTCAGGCCCGCGCCCTGGTACTGGGCGAAGGCGCCGCCGTCCACCACGGTCTTCACGTGCACTTTATCCACGTTCAGGTTGGTGTCCAGGATCGGGTTCACCCAGTCGTTGGAGCTGATGGTACGGGCGATTTCACTGCTTACCTTCAGGCCTTGGGTCGGACGCCAGTTGCCGCCGATCGCGTACTGCTGCGCGATGCTGGTCGAGGCGCGCGCCTGCGTCGAGAGGATGGTGAAGGTATTGGTCGAATCGATGGTGTCGGTCTGGTTCGTGCCCGGGATCTTGGTGACCTTGATCTGGTCCGGCGAGGTTGCCCACGGCAGGCCGACAAAGAAATCGGTTTCATCGTGGCCCTTGAATTTCGAGTACAGGCCTTCCGCATACATGTCGAAGTCCTTGTTCGGCTTCCACTGCAGGGCGAAGTTGGCGGCCTGGCGGGTACGCTTGCCGAAGATGTCCTGGATGCCGACCAGGTCCGGACCGGTCAGGTTCGGCGCGGCGAAGAATTTATCGATCGGGAAGGTTTCGAAGCCGCGCTCTTCGTGGAAGCGGTCGGCGATGTGGGATACGCCAAGCAGCGCGCCGAATTCGCCGGCGTCGGTCTTCCAGCGGTTGGAGATCATGCCCGCCACTTCAGGATCGGTGGCCTTGGCCTTGTCCTTGTTCTTGGCGCCGACCTGCGCGCTGGCCTGGAAGCCCTTGAAGTCGAATGGACGGTTGGTGCGCACGTCGATTGCGCCGGCGATGCCGCCTTCCACCTGCTCTGCGCTCTGCGACTTGTATACGTCGGCGCGCTGGAGCATGGTCGATGGGATGTCGCGCAACTGGATATAGCGGCCGGTGGTGGTGAACATTTCACGGCCGTTCAGGAAGGTCGCGATGCCTGGCAGGCCGCGGATCAGCGTGGTGTTGGCTTCGCCAGCGTCGCGGCGCACCTGGATGCCGGTCACGCGGGCCAGGGTCTCGGCCACGTTCGTGTCCGGGAACTTGCCGATGTCGTCGGCCACGATGGAGTCGATGACGTTGTCCGAGTCTTGTTTGATCTTCTGTGCGCTTTCAGCCGCCTTGCGCACGCCACTCACGGTAACAACGCTGACGTTTGGATCTGCCGCTTCCTGCGCCCAGACGGACGCACTGGTCAGCATGCCGGCAGCCAGCAGGCTGGCCACGGTTACTTTCAAAACAAAAGTGCTATTGATGGGCGCAATTTGGCCCAATGAAGAGTGCTTCATAGGTCTCCCGATGTTGTTATTAAAGCTACTACGACGTTTGTCTGAGACCCATGTTAGGGTTTGAAAGCAATTCAATCCAATTAATTTTTCCGTGGTTTCAATATCAAATTGGATATCGGTTCGCTGTGTGCAAAGCAACAAAAGTTCAACTGGTCGGTCACTGCTTATTGATTACAATCCGATTTGATAGAATGTTGGTTTCTTTCCTTGCGGCAAAAACCCAAATGCAGCGTCCGTCCGTTTCCTCGCGCTTGGCCCGTGTTTTTGGTCTCGCGGCACTGTTGTGCTGTGCATCAGTGCGCGCTGACGAAGCCGCCGAAATCAACAAGTTGTTACGCGCAGGACAGCTTCCGGCCGCGCTGGCCAAGGTTGATGTCGCCCTGACGCAACATCCCAAGGATGCGCAGTTACGCTTCCTCAAGGGAATGATCTTCAGCGAGCAGGGGCGGAGCGCTGAAGCGATTGTTGTTTTCCAGAAGCTGACCGAGGATTTTCCTGAGCTGCCGGAGCCATATAACAATCTGGCTGTTCTGTATGCCGGTTCGGGACAGTACGACAAGGCGCGCGCGGCCCTGGAGCGGGCCATCCGCACCAATCCGACTTATGCGACGGCGCACGAGAATCTGGGGGATGTGTACGCGAAGCTGGCGTCGCAGTCTTATGACAAGGCGATGCAACTGCTCGACTCTCCTGCTCAGACGCCGCCGCCCAAGTCGAAGCTGGCCATGGTGCGCACGCTGAAAACGCCGGCCAGCCAGGCGAGCGCGCCTGTCCTCGCCGCCACCGCGCCGTCCGCGCCCGCCCCGGCGCAAGCCGCGGCCACCCCGCCGCCAGCCAGCGCCCCCGCAGCCGCCCCGCGCCCGGCCGCCCCTGCACCCGCGCCAGCCGCTGCGCCTGCGCCGACCGTCGCCGCCAGCGCCCCCGCCGCATCGCGCCCGACGCCCGCTGCTGTCGCGCCGAAACCGGCCGCCCCCCCAGCCGCTGCGCCTGCGCCTGCGCCGACCGTCGCCGCCGCCAGTCCGGTCGCGCC
Organism: Pseudoduganella sp. UC29_106; assembly: GCF_044055365.1. Classification (NCBI taxonomy): domain Bacteria; kingdom Pseudomonadati; phylum Pseudomonadota; class Betaproteobacteria; order Burkholderiales; family Oxalobacteraceae; genus Pseudoduganella; species Pseudoduganella sp. UC29_106. Next base: position 4,078,569 of record NZ_CP171977.1, read on the forward strand.
ACGCGCCGCGCCCGCCGCCGTCGCGCCAAAGCCGGCGGCGCCAGCGGTTGCGCCCACACAGGCAGCGACGGTGGCGACGGCGACGGCTGGAGCTATGGCGGCGAAGCCTGTCGCCCCGCCCGCGGCGCAGAACACTACTTTGCTTGCCGCAGCAACGCCAAACAAGCCCGCGGCGCCAGCAGCAAACACGTCGCCGCCGAAAGCGGCAGTATCTACCCAGCCGGCGTCGGAGCTCGTGCATGTGAAACCCGGCCAGTCCGCACCGGCAGCAAGCGCACCAGCGGTACAATTGGCAAAAGCCGAGCCAGCGAAAACCGACAGCAATGAAAAGGATGATGTCAGCAAGGCCGTCGACCAATGGGCCAAAGCCTGGAGCGCCCAGGACATGAAAGGCTACCTCTCCGCCTATGGCAGCAACTTCCAGACCCCGCGCGGCCAGAACCGCAAGGCCTGGGGAAGCCGACCGCAGTGCGCGGATCGAGGGCAAGGAGCACATCAAGGTCACGGTGGAAGCGCCGCAGGTCACGGTCAACGGCAGCACGGCGACGGTGAAATTTCGCCAGATCTACGTGTCGGACAAGCTGAAAGCGAACAGCCGCAAGACCCTGGTCATGGAAAAACACGGCGGCAAATGGCTGATCAAGCAGGAACAATCGGGGGGCTGATGAGAGCCGCGAAGCACAAACAGCGCATCAAGGCCGCAGCCGCTGCCCTGGCAGCGTGCGCCCTGCTCGTGCCTTGGGCGCCGCCGGGACAGGCAAAGTCCATTGCCCCGCGCGACAGCGCGCCGGCAAAACAGGACCCCGAACTGCTGCTCATCGACATCTACAAGGACTTGCGCGCCAGCCAGCTGAATGACGCCCAGGCCAAGGCCGACGCCCTCGTGCAAGCCTATCCGAACTTCCGCGTCGGACACCTGATCCGCGGCGACCTGCTGCTGATGCACACCCAGCCCGTGACGGCACTGGGCGCCGGCGTGCCCTCCAACGCGCCGCCCGACCGCCTGAAGGACCTGCGCGACGAAGCGCGCGTGCGCCTGCAGGCGCTGACTGCGCGCCCCGCCACCGGCCTGGCGCCGCGCTCCGTGCTGCAACTGCGCACCGACCAGAAACACGTTCTCGTGGTGGACGCCGCGCAATCGCGCCTCTACGTCTACCAGAACCAGAACGGCAGCCTGAAGTTCGTCACGGACTACTACATCACCCAGGGCAAGCTGGGCATCAACAAAGTGCGCGAAGGCGACCAGAAAACGCCGGTCGGCGTCTATTACATTACCGGCCGCGTAGCGGGCCGCAAGCTGCCGGACTTCTACGGCGCCAGCGCCCTGCGCATCAACTACCCGAACGAGTGGGACCGCGTGCAGGGACGCGGCGGCTCCGGCATTTTCCTGCACGGCACGCCGTCCGACAGCTACAGCCGCCCTCCTCTCGCCTCCGACGGCTGCGTGGTGTTAACCAATGCGGACCTGAAGAAGCTGGAAGGCACGGTCGATATCGGCAAGACCCCCGTGGTCATTGCGGACAAGCTGGAATTCGTCAGCAAGGCCAAATGGGATGCCGAGCGCGATACCGCCTCAAAGCTGATCGACAGTTGGCGCGGCGACATTTCCAGCATGGACCGCACGCGCGTACTGAAGAACTACTCGGCCAGATTCAAGTCCGCCAACGGCGAAGACCTGAACACCTGGTATGAGAAGGACATGCGCGCCCTCGTGGACGTAATCGGCCTGACGGTCAAGCTGAGCGACGTGACCCTGTTCCGCTATCCGGGCCGCGACGACATGCTGGTCTCCACCTTTACGATGGAAACGCTGATCGGTAAGAACAAAAGCTCCCTGCGCAAGCGCCAGTACTGGGCGCGCGAAGGCAAGGACTGGAAGATCGTGTTCGAAGGCCTGATCTAAGGCTTGCGGGCCGCCGCAGCGCGCTTGTCCAGCCAGGCCTGCACCTGCTCGAAGCTCACTTCTCCGCGGCGGCCGGTATCAATGGCCGCGAAATTCTCGGACACATAACCCAGCCCCGCGCGCTGCGCTTCCTGCTGCGTGAGCTTGCCGCTGCGGTCCGTGTCGGCGGCGTCGAACCGTTCGCGCAGCTTTTGCGCCACCTGGGCGTGCAATGCGTCGCCCGAGGCAGGGGGCTCGCGCGACGGGATGCGCTGTTCTTTCGGCACGTAAGGTTGCTGCGGAAGCTGCGGCTCGGCGCACGCGCAGCCGCTACACGCAAGCGCGGCGACGAGAACGGCGGCGGCGAAAATCTGATTCATATCGGCTCCTTCAGCGCGCGGACTGGTAGAAGGCCGCGAGATCGGCCTTGAGTGCGCGGCGCGCCGCATCGTCCAGGTAAGCCATATGGCCGCTGTGATAGTTGCGCACCGTGATGTTCGGGTTGGTGCCCAGCCGCGCCAGATCGCGCTCGGTCTGGTGGAAGGGGGTGGCCAGGTCGTAGTAGCCGCTCAGCGACAACACCTTCAACGCGGGATTCAGCGTCATCGCGGACGCGAGATCGGGGATGGTATCCGGCACGGTCTTGCCATCGTGGCTGAAGTTCCAGCGGTTGATGATGTCGTTGGATGTGAGGTAGGCCGATCCCGCCGTATAGCGCAGGGTATTGGCAATATAGCTGCGCGTGGTGCTCACGAAGGCATCGCTGATGGCAGCCAGCGAGGGATCACCGCCGGAGGCCAGCGGGCTGCCCTGCGGCGCGATCACACGGGCATCGTAGCGGCCCGTGAGCTGGCCTGAAACCACGCGCGACTGGAAAGAGCCGGGCTGCATGTCGAAATCCTGCTGCCAGGTCAGTATCGGGATGCCGGTGAAGCTGGTGAGCTGGGACGTTACGCCCGCCACGGGTTGCGTGCGGTTCGCCAGCCAGGGCGTCATCGCATTGCGGTAGGCGCCGGCCGCAAAGTCGCGCGCCTGCTGGATGTAGCTGCTGAAATCCGTCGGCAGCGGACTGGCCACGCGGTGGTAGGCGCCGATGGCGGCGTAAGTCGGCACATAGCCTTCGCAACTGACGGTGTTCGGATCGAACACGCCGCAGTTCGCGTTGTAGTCCAGCACCGGCGACAGCACCACGACGCCGCTCAGCTTCACGCCCGCGCTCTCCAGCAGGTTCGCCATCACGGCCGCGCGCGGTCCGCCGTAGGATTCGCCGAAGAGGAATTTCGGCGAGGCCTGGCGCCCGTTGGCCGCCACATAGCGCTGCACGAAATCGCGCAGGCTGGCGGCGTCCGCATCCACGCTCCAGAAGTCCTGGTTGGATGCAGGCGCAATCGCCTGCGAATAGCCGGTGCCGATGGCGTCCACGAATACGAGATCGGTGGTATCGAGCAGGCTTTCCTGGTTGTCCACCAGTTGCACCGGCTGCGGTACCGAGGTCGCGGGTTGGCCGGCCACGATGCGGCGCGGGCCGAAGGAGCCCAGGTGCAGCCACAAGGTCGATGAGCCCGGGCCGCCGTTGTAGAGGAAGGTGACGGGCCGGCTCGCTGCCGGCTGGTTGTCCGCCGTGTAGGCGACGTAGAAGAATGACGCGATGGGCTGGCCGGTGCGCGCATCAGTGGCGGTCAGGTGGCCGGTGGTTGCCGTGTAGTCGATGCGCGAGCCGTTCAGCGTGAGCGAGGCGCGCACCGTAGCCGCGCGCTCCTGGGCGGTCGGCAGCGAGGATGTGGCGGCGCCGGAGTAGACGACCGTGTCCGCCAGCGAGCCGTCGGGGGGCGTGGTCACGGGCGGTGTTGCGGGCGGCGCAGGGCTGGCCGGGGCGGGGCCGCCACCGCCTCCTCCGCCGCATGCCACGAGCGCCGCAGACAACGCGGCGGCCATCGCCAACCATGCCGCGCCACGCGGCAAGCATTCCGTCCGGCGTTCCATGCAAGCTCCCCGGGGTTGCACTCCTGCTGGGATTATACGGCTGCGTTAGCCCTTACGGCGAAACGCTTGCGGTAATCGCGCGGGGCCACGCCGAGCGTGCGCTGGAACACGGTGCGCAGGCGTTCCTCATTGCCGAAGCCGCACAGGCGTGCGATCTGGTCCACCTTGCGGGGCGAGCTTTCCAGCATGCGCCGCGCCGCTTCCAGGCGCAGGACCTCGACGCCCTTGGCCGGCGTGCGTCCCGTCTTCTGCTTGTAGACGCGGGCGAAATTGCGCGGGCTCATATTGACCTGCTCCGCCAGCACTTCCACAGTCAGCGGTTCCAGCGCCAGGTTATCCATGATCCACAGGTGCAGGCGGCCGAAGGTATCGACGCCCTCTTCCTGCGACTCCAGCAGCTCGCTGAATTGTGCCTGCCCGCCGGGCCGCTTGAGGAAGACCACCAGTTCGCGCGCGACCTGCATGGCCACATTGTGCCCGCAGTCGGCTTCCACCAGCGCCAGCGCGAGGTCGATGCCGGCGCTCACGCCGGCCGAGGTCCACACCGACTGTTCCTTGACAAAGATCGCATCGCTGTCGACCCGAATATCCGGAAAACGCTCGCCCAGCAGATCGCACATGGCCCAGTGAGTGGCCGCGCGTTTGCCGTTCAGCAGGCCCGCCTGCGCCAGCAGGAAGGTGCCGCTGCAGACGGACGCCGTGCGGCGCGAAAGGCTCGACGCCACATTCAGCCAGTCCGTCAAATCCTTCAGCAGGGTTTGCACGCGCGGCATATGGGGTGAGCCGGGCACGATGATAGTGTCGATTGAACCGGGAGCGAACGACGATAGCGCTTCGGTCTCCACCGCCATGCCCTCGGCGGTCTGCACCATGCCGCCTTGCAGGCTGGCCGTGCGGCGCTCGTAGCCAGCCAGGGAGCGCTCGCGCATGCGCTTGTCTGCGGCCCAGAACACGGTCTGAGGACCGGTGAGATCGAGCAGTCCGACTTCCTCGTAGGCGAGGAAAAGTATGAGGCGCGAAGCTGGCAGGAATTCAGGGTTATTCGTCATCTCGACCGATTGTTACAGTCCTAATATGAACTGTCAACACGACATCCACTTCTAAAGGATAGACCATGAGCCAACGTATCAATTACTTCCAGCAGTCTCCGGAGCTCGTCAAGAAGATGCTGGATCTGAACAACGCGATCCAGAATTGCGCCATCGAAGAAAGCATTCGTCACCTGGTGGAAATCCGCGCCTCGCAGATCAATGGCTGCGCCTTCTGCCTGGACATGCACATCAAGCAGGCCCGCATCTTCGGCGAGCGCGAACTGCGCATCTATCACCTTTCGGCCTGGCGCGAATCGACGCTGTTCTCGCCGCGCGAGCGCGCCTGCCTGGCCTGGACCGACGTCCTGACGCGCCTGCCCGAAGGCGGCGTTCCGGAAGAGATCTATGAACGCGTGCGCACGCAGCTGTCGGAGAAGGAACTGTCCGACCTCTCGTTCGTAGTCATGAGTATCAATGCCTGGAACCGCATCAATATCGGCTTCACCATGGTCCCGGGTTCCCACGACAAAGCCTTCGGCCTCGACAAGGCCGGCCTCGAATAAAGGAGAATGAAAGATGAAGATCGTCGTTATTGGCGGTACTGGCCTGATCGGCAGCAAAACGGTCAGGATCCTGCAGCAGAAGGGGCACGATGTGCGTGCCGCCTCCCCCGCATCGGGCGTGAATGCGGTCACCGGCGAAGGCCTTGCCGCAGCGCTGGCAGGCGCCGACATTGTGGTGGACGTCTCCAACTCGCCATCCTTTGCCGATGCGGACGTGATGGCCTTCTTTGAGAACTCCGCGCGCAATCTGGCCAGGGCCGAGAAGGAAGCTGGCGTGAAGCAGCACGTGGCGCTGTCCGTCGTGGGCACCGAGCGCCTGCTCGCCAGCGGCTACTTCCGTGCCAAGATGCGGCAGGAAGAGATGATCAGGGAAGCGGGCATCCCCTACACCATCCTGCGCGCCACCCAGTTCTTCGAGTTCATGGCGGCGATCGGGCAATCCTCGGTGCAGGGCGACGCGATCCGCCTGTCCGAAGCGCTGATCCAGCCGGTCGCCTCCGACGACGTGGCCGCTGCGGTGGCCGATGTGACGCTGGCTCCTCCGGTCAATGGCATGGTCGAACTGGCCGGACCCGAGCAATTCAAGCTGTACCAGATCGTGGGCCGCGCAATGGAAGCTGCCGGCGACAAGCGCGCCATCGTCGTCGATCCGAAAGCGCCCTACTTCGGCACGGAACTTAACGACCAGAGCCTGGTGCCTTCCGGTCCCAACCCGCGCCTGGGTACGATCCGCTACGAAGACTGGCTGAAGAAATGATCGCCAGCTGTCGGAAACTTTTACAACAGCGGTGATTCACTAGTGAAATGCGCGAATGGCATGATTGTTGCGTGACAGGGAGGAGCCATTAACAAAATTCATTAAATTTCTCGGAAGCATGATGAAGAGTATCGTTGCGGCATGTTTGCCTTCAATGTGTTGACGCTCGACCGCTTACACCAATGGCAGCGACGTTGGCAGCATCGCTTCCGAAAATGGGGACATGCGCATTTTCGAAGGACTCGGCAAGCAGTATGACTTCAGCTTCAGTCTTGCGCCGCGCGTCTGGAACGGCACGATTTATTATGACCCGCTGGAAAACGCCGTGGCGCCGGCTGCGGAAGTGCCGGAGCCGCTGTCCATCGCCATCGTCGGCCTCGGACTGACCGGGCTCGCCCTGGCGCGCCGCCGTCCATCGCGCTGATTGCCGCGCAGCCGCGTTATAGTGGTGGCCTCTCACCACGACGGAGCGGCGATGGAGGAACGGTACGGCCCAGGCTCGCAATGGCTGGTCTGCGCGATCATGTGCGCAGTGGGCCTGCTGCTGATGCGCTTTGCGCAGCACGCGCCCTTGCCGCAGGCGCTGGTGGCGGGCATGGACTGGCCGCTGCAGCTGGGGCTTGGCGCTGCGGGCGGCGCGGTGGTTGGTGCGGGATCGCTGTACACGGCGCTTTTCCAGTCCCGGCACAAGCTGGCCCGCCGCACCGCCGAAAGTTATGCGCTGCTCGACCTGCGCGGCCTCAATCCCGTCTGGATCTCCCTTGCCGCCGGCATCGGCGAAGAAACGCTGTTCCGCGCCGGACTGCAGCCCCTGCTCGGCCTGTGGCCGGCCGCCCTGCTCTTCACGGTGCTGCACCTGCGCGTTTATGATTTCAAGATAGCCGATCGCGTCAGCTGGATGCAGGCGGGCGGCGTGTTTGCAATGGGCGTGGCGCTGGGGCTCGTCTTCGAGCACGTGGGCCTGATCGCGGCCATCGCCGCGCATGCGGTCATCGATATCTTCGGACTTTATGCCGTGAAGATTGTCGATTCCCGCGACGCCGGCGCGCCGTGGGAGTAAGCAGAACCAACACCTTAAAGCTGGTGTCTGCCACGATGTGGCAGACACCTGTTTTATGCCGTGGGTTTTGTCGGCGTCACTGAAACGCCACCTCCGTAAAGCTGCGCAGCTTGCGGCTGTGCAGCTTCTCGGAGCCCTGCGAGCGCAGGCGCTCCAGCGCGAGGATGCCGATGCGCAGGTGCTGGTCCACGCGGTCGCGGTAGAACTGGTTGGCCATGCCGGGCAGCTTGATCTCGCCGTGCATCGGCTTGTCGCTGACGCACAGCAGCGTGCCATACGGGACGCGGAAGCGGAAGCCGTTGGCGGCGATGGTGGCGCTTTCCATGTCCAGCGCCACGGCGCGGCTCTGGCTGAAGCGGCGCTCCGGCGTACGCTGCGGCAGCAGCTCCCAGTTGCGGTTGTCGGTGCTGGCCACCGTCCCCGTGCGCATCACGCGCTTCAGCTCATGGCCATCCAGCTGCGTGACCTCGGCCACCGCGCTTTCGATCGCCACCTGTATTTCGGCCAGCGCCGGAATCGGCACCCACAGCGGCAGATCTTCATCCAGCACATGGTCCTCGCGCACATAGCCGTGGGCCAGCACGTAGTCGCCCAACTGCTGCGTATTGCGCAGGCCCGCGCAGTGCCCGAGCATCAGCCAGGCGTGCGGACGCAGCACGGCGATATGGTCGGTGGCCGTCTTCGCATTGGCCGGGCCCACGCCGATATTGACCATTGTGATGCCGGCGCCGTCGGCGCGGATCAAATGATAGGCAGGCATCTGCGGCAGGCGTGGCGGCACGGCGCCGAAGGCGTCCATCGGTTCGGCAGGCTGGCCGGCGCGGCGCGACACGATATTGCCCGGTTCGATGAAAGCGATATAGCCGTCGTCGCCCGGCTGGGACATCAGCTCATGGCCCAGCTTCACGAATTCATCGATGTAGAACTGATAGTTCGTGAACAGCACGAATTTCTGGAAGTGCGTGGGCGAGGTGCCGGAATAATGGCGCAGGCGTTGCAGCGAGTAGTCGACACGCGGCGCCGTGAACAGCGACAGCGGCATCGGCTCGCCCGGCGCCGGCTCGAAGGTGCCGTTGGCGATGCCATCATCCATCGCCGCCAGATTCGGCAGGTCGAACACATCGCGCATCAGCATGCGCCGCTCGGCGCTCATATTGCCTTCGATGTGGTCATGCTCGGCAAAGGAAAAATGGATGGGGATAGGCTGGGCGCTCATGCCCACTTCCAGCTGCATATGCTGCTGGCCGTGATTCTTCAGCAGCAGGCGGAATTGTTCGCGGTAATAGACTTCAAACAGGTCGGGACGCGTGAGCGTGGTCTCGAACACGCCGGGGCCGGCCACGAAACCGAAGGACAGGCGCGAGTCCGCGCGCGCCACGGTATCGGTCTGCACCCGCACATAGGGGTAGCAGGCGCGAATGCGCTCGGCCGGCGTTTCGCCCTCCACAAAGCGCTGCAGCGACTCCCTCAGGTAAGAAATGCTATCGTCATAAATCGCCTTGACCCGTGCAAACGCCGAGGCGGCATCGTCATGCAAGGTAGGCTCAACATAGGGACGGCTCTGCATGGTACAACTCCTTTCTGGTTGCTCCATACTATCATCTATAATCACTTCAAGAGTATTACGGATTTGCGCAATGAACCGACATTTTCTCGCCGCTTGTGTGGGACTGGGCGCGGCAGCCGGTGTGTTCGGCGCCGAATCGCTCACCGCGCCGCTCACGGTCGCGTGGCGCGAGAAGCCGCCCTACTCCTACACGGAAAATGGCGTATCCAAAGGCTTCCTGCTGGAGCAGGCGCGCCAGATTTTCGAAGCCGCCGGGATTCCCGCGCGCTTCGTCAATGAGCCGCAGAAACGCATCTGGGCAAACTTCCAGCACAGCGCCCGCAATTATTGTTCGTTCGGCTGGTACCGCCTGGCCGAGCGCGAGGCCGTCGCGCAGTACAGCATGGCGACGCATATGGACCAGCCGCATGTGGTGCTGGTGCGGCCCGCCGCGCTGGCGCGCGTGCGTGAACATGCTTCGCTCAAATCCCCTGCTCGGCGACCGCGAACTGACGCTGGGCCTGATCGATGGCGTCTCCTACGGCGCGGAACTGGATGCCCTGATCGCCGCCAGCAGCAACCGCGTGATGCGCCGCACCGTCGATACCGCCACGATGATACGCATGGTGGCCGCAGGCCGCGCTTCCTATATCTTTGTGGACCGGGAAGACTGGTATCACATGCGCGGCAGGGAAAACCAGCTGCAGGCGCTGGTGCCGCTCGATTTTGCCGACATGCCGGCCGGCCTGAAACGCTATATCGTCTGCAGCCGCGACGTCCCGGCCGATACGATGGACCGGCTGAACCGCGCCATTGCGGCGCGCACGCCGAAGTGAGGAAGCGCCGCTAGTCCGGAGCCAGTGCGCTGCGCACCGGGAATTGGACGCGCACCCGGGTGCCGCGGCCCGGCGCGCTGCTGATGTCCACGCTTCCACCGAGCTTCAGCGCCCGTTCGCGGATGCCCACCAGGCCGAAAGACTGATGCTTGCGCTCCTGCTGGTCGAAGCCAAGGCCATTGTCGCGCACTTCGAGCACATAACGTTCATCGTCCCGCGCCAGGGTGACATCGACACGGCTGGCCGCCGCATGGCGCCGTACATTGGTCAGCGATTCCTGCACGATGCGGAACAGCTCCACGGCGCGCGCTTCATCGAGCTCGATGCGGGTTTCATCCACATGCAGCTGGCAGCTGGCGCCGTCGTTTTCCATGAATTGCTCGATCAGCCATTCCAGCGCCGGCACGATGCCCATCGACAGCGCGCCGGGACGCAGGCGCGACACCACGTTGCGCACCACCTGGATGGTGGAATCGACCAGGCCGGTGAGCGCGCGCGTGCGCTCGGCCAGCGCCGGGTTATCGGAACCGAACTGCATCTCCAGCACGGACACGCCCATGCGCAGCGCGGATAGATACTGTCCCAGTTCGTCGTGGATTTCTCGCGTCAGGTATTTGCGTTCCTCCTCGCGCACGGCGTCGCTGTGCAGGGCAAGCTGGCGCAGCTGCTGCTGCGACTCGCTCAGGCGCCGTTCACTCTCCTTGAGCGCCGTGATATTGCGGCCGATCGCCAGCACGCCCACCACCTGTCCTTCCGTATTCCGCTCCGGCACCAGGTGGAAGGCGTAATCCCTGGCGTCGCGCCGCCCCTTGATATTGCGCACGAAGACCTCAGTGCCGCTACCGCTGTCCATCACCTGCTGCAGGATGACCTTGTAATCCTCGATCTGCATGTCCGCCTGCCACTGCACCATCTTGTTCGGTTCCATGTACAGCGCCTCTTCGGCGGGAATGCCGGTTTCGCGCACGAAGGCCGGATTGACATAGGTGCGGCGGCATTCGGTGTCGTAGCGGATCACCATGTCCGGCGCGTTTTCGGCCAGGGTGCGGAATTCCTGCTCGCGCCGGCGCAGTTCGGCCGTGCGCTCCACCACGCGCGCTTCCAGTTCGTCATGCGCCTGGCGCAGCGCGGCGCGCGACTGGCTGCGCTCCAATGCATAGCGGATGGCGCGCGCCAGCATGCGGCTGTCCACCTGCCCCTTGACCAGGTAATCTTCGGCGCCGGCCTGCACCGCCTGGATCGCCACATCCTCGTCATTCAGCCCGCTCATCACGATCAGGGCCGGCAGGGCCGCGCCGCAGCCGCGCAGGCGCAGCACGGTCTCGATGCCGCTGCTGCCGGGCAGATGCAGGTCCAGCAGCACCAGGTCGAAGCCGCCCTGCTGCAGCGTGGCGACGCCGTTCTCCAGGTCATCGATCCAGCACAGCTCCCAGCGCAGCCCCGCCGCTTCGCGCAGCAGCTGCTCCAGCAGGCGCGCATCGCCGCGGTTGTCTTCGATCAGCAGGATGCGGACAGGATTGCGCTGCATGGCTAATGCACCGGCAAGGTGGCAACGTGCAGCCAGAATTGTTCCAGGCCGCGGATCATGCCGAGGAATTCGGCATATTCGACCGGCTTCACGATATAGCAGTTGGCATGCAGGTGGTAGCAGTGGTTGACGTCACTTTCCGCATGCGAAGTGCTCAGCACCACGACGGGGATGCTGCTCAGGGAGGGATCGTGCTTGATCACATCCAGCACCTCGCGCCCGTTCCGGCGCGGCAGGTTGAGGTCGAGCAGGATCAGGTCGGGCCGCGGCACGTCGCTGTAGGGCGCGCGCCGGTACAGGAAGTCGAGGGCGCCTTCACCATCCTCGACCACGCTGAGGTGGTTCTCCAGTTCCGCCTCGCGCAGCGCCTCCACGGTCAGGCGCACCGCGCCGGGACTGTCTTCCACCACCAGGATTTCCACCGGGCGCGCGCTCATGATTTTTTCTCCGTGTCGCAGGCAGGCACGGTAAACACGAACTGCGTGCCGCCACCCGCCGCGTCTTCCACCCAGATGGCGCCGCCGTGGCGCTCCACGATCTTCTGGCAGATCGCCAGGCCTATGCCTGTGCCGGCATATTCGCGCCGGCCATGCAGGCGCTGGAACATGCCGAAAATGCGTTCGCGGTACTCGGCCGGCACGCCGATGCCGTTGTCGGCCACCCCGATGCGCCACATGCGGCCTTCGCGCTGCGCCGACAGGCGGATACGGGGCGGCTCCTGGCAGAACTTGATGGCGTTGGACAGCAGGTTCTGGAACACCTGCGTCAGCTGGGCGCCGTCGCCGCGCACCACGGGCAGCGCATCCGCCTCCACCACGGCCTGGCTCTCCTCGACCGCGATGCGCAGCGAATGCAGGGCCGAGGCCAGCGACTGTCCCAGATCCACCGGCTGCATGGGGCGCGCCTTGGTATCGACGCGCGAGATGGTCAGCAAATCATCGATCAGGGCCTGCATGCGCTTGGCGCCATCCACGGCAAAGCCGATGAATTCATGCGCATCCGCATCGAGCTGGCCCACATAGCGCCGCTCCAGCAGCTGTACATAGCTGGCCACCATGCGCAGCGGTTCCTGCAGGTCGTGCGAGGCGATATAGGCCATGCGTTCCAGCTCCGCATTCGAACGGGCCAGCTCGCGCGAGCGCTCGGCCAGCACCTGCTCGGCGCGCTGGCGCTCCTGCACCTCGCGCTGCAGCGCCTCGTTCTGTTCCTGCAACTGGCGCTGCATATTGCGCAGGCTCAGATGGGTGTTGATGCGCGCCAGTACTTCCTCGGCGTGGAAAGGCTTGGTGATGTAATCGACGCCGCCCGCTTCGTAGGCGCGCACCTTGTCGCCGATATCGGACAGCGCCGTCATGAAGATCACGGGAATGGTGCTGGTGGCCGGTTCGGCCTTCAGCCGGCGGCACGTCTCGAAGCCATCCCAGCCCGGCATCATCGCATCGAGCAGGATCAGGTCCGGGCAGCCGAAACGGGCCCGTTCCAGGCCTTCTTCTCCATCCTGGGCCACCGTCACGGTAAAGCCGTGGCCATCGAGATATTCGGCGAGCACCCGCACATTGGCGGGCGTATCGTCGACGATCAGCACGGTGGATGGAGAAGCGTTCATGGCACTCAAGCCGGCCTTGCCGGTACAGGTTTTCTCACGTTGTCATCATACCCTGTCCGCGTTGCAGGCGGGTAGCGCCAGCAATGCGTCGAAGGCTTCGCGCGGCATTGGCTTGCCGAACAAATAGCCCTGGGCCTGGCAGCAGCCATGCTCCGCCAGGTAGTCGGCCTGCTCCTCCGTCTCCACGCCTTCGGCGACTGTTTCCAGGCGCAGCGCGGCGGCGATGGACAGCATGGCTTTCACCAGCTCACTCTTGCTGCGGTCGGCCGGCACATCGCAGACAAAGGAGCGGTCGATCTTCAGCTGGCTCACGGGGAAGCGGTGCAGGTAGCTCAGGGCCGAGTAGCCGGTGCCGAAATCGTCGATCGAGATCGGCAGCCCCATGGCGGTCAGCTCGGCCAGCATGCCGGCCACCGCCTTGTCGCCATCGAGCAGCAGGCTTTCCGTGATTTCCAGCTTCAGCCACGAGGCCTGGCAGCCGGTCAGCTGCAGGTGGCGGCGTACTGTGCCCACCAGGTCGTTACGCAGGAACTGGCGCGGCGACAGGTTGACCGAGAGCTGCAGCGGTTCCGCCCTGCCCCGGTTCCAGCTGGCGGCGGTGGAACAGGCGGCGGCCAGCACCCATTCGCCGATGTCGATGATCAGGCCGCAGGCCTCGGCGATGCCGACGAAGTACTGCGGCGAGACCACGCCGTGGCCGGGCCGGTTCCAGCGCAGCAGCGCTTCCGCGCCCACCGTGCGGCCGGTGCGGATCTCGATCTGCGGCTGGTAATACAGTTCGAATTCCCGTGCCGCAGCGCCTTGCGCAGCGCCGCCTCGGTTTCCAGCCGTTCGGCCGCCTGCGCCGTCAGCTCCTGCATATAGAACTGGTAATGGTTGCGGCCCTGGCGCTTGGCGTAATACATGGCCGAATCGGCGTGCTTGTACAGGGTGGGAATGTCCCAGCTGTCGTCCGGATAGACGGCGATGCCGATGCTGCCCGGGACGAACAGCTCGCGTCCCTCGATCACGAAAGGCTCGTTCAGGGCTGCCAGGAACTTGGCCGCGATGCGCGCCAGGCCCACGCGCGGCACCTGCAGCAGCATGGCAAATTCGTCGCCGCCCAGGCGCGCCACGGTGTCTTCGGCGCGGGCGCAGGCCTGCAGGCGCCGCCCCACTTCGCACAGCAGCTGGTCGCCGGCCGAATGGCCCAACGTGTCGTTGATTTCCTTGAAGTGGTCCAGGTCCATGATCATCAGGCCGAAGGCGCGGCTCTGGCCGGCCGGCGCCGTGATCGCCTGCTGGATCCGCTCGCTGAGCAGGGTGCGGTTGGGCAGCCCGGTCAGCGCGTCGTAGAAGGCCTGGCGGTGGATGGTGCGGCGGTAGTCGTCGATTTCCGTGATGTCGCGCCCCACGGCCAGCACATGGGCCACGCGGCCGTTGACGTCGAACTCGGGCCGCATGCGCACCAGCGTGCAAAGCGGCTGCTCGCGGGTATGCCAGCGCAGCTCCATCTCGCGCTCCTGGCCGTCGGCAAAGACCGCGCTCAGCTCCTGCTCATACGGCGCCGTATGCGCGCCGCCCGGCACCTCGCTGGGCGTGCTGCCGATGGCCATCGCGGCCTTATCGCCCAGCAGCCCAAGCAGCGCGGGATTGGCGTACACCCGGCGCAGGCCGCGGTCATAGCGGCAGATGCTGTCGGGCGAATTCTCCACCAGTTCGCGGAAGGTAGCTTCGCGCTGCTGCAACTGGTGCTCCAGCTCCTTCTGCTCGGTGAAATCGCGGCCCAGCGAGATCACGCTGCGGGTATTGCCCTGGGCATCCGGCTCCGGCACGAGGTGCACGTGCTCGTGGCGGCAGCGCCCACGGTTGTCCGGGCCGCTGACGATGTCCAGTTCCACCGGCTTGCCGGTGGCGATCACCTGCCACAGCGCACGCATATAGCGCTCGATGGAAGGATGGTTCTGGCCCGCCAGCAGTTCCTCGACGGGACGGCCCCACACCTGGTGGCGCGCCAGGTTCAGCGTGCGCAGCATGGCGGGGTTGATGTAGATGACCTTGCCCTGCCGGTCCATGCGCAGGATATGGTCCGGTGAATGCTCCACCATCACCGCCATTTCCTCTTCGCGCGCACGCAGCACCGCCTCGGCCGCCTTGCGCACGGTGATGTCGTGGGCGATGCCGGCCACGCGGCAGATTTCGCCCTGCTCGTCGAACAGCGGCACGATGGCCACGGCAAAGGCGCGGCGGCGCACCGGACGCTTCAGTGTGCCCTCGTAATGCAGGGCCTTCCCCGTCGCCACGCAGCGGCGCCAGTGCACCAGGAATTCCATGCCCAGTTCCGGCGGCAGCACCTCCTCCACGCGGCGCCCGGCCAGCACCGTGCGGTGCACGCCCACCGCCTTCTCAAAGCTGGTGTTGACGGTGACGAAGCGCGGGCCCTCTTCCGTGCAGTCGAGCAGGAAGATCGCATCGGTGGCGTGCTCCACCACGTCCTGGTAGACGCGCGCCCCTTCGCGCAGGGCCGCTTCGCTGCGCTGGCTGGCGGCCAGCTGCTCCTCCGTCTCGCGCAGGCGGCGTTCCAGCGTATCGCAGGTGTATTGCAGGCGGCTGTACTCGGCGTGCAGTTCGTCGCGCACGGTGGAGGATGAGGGCTGGTCGTCGCGCACGACCTGCAGGCTGGCGCCGTTAGCCATGGCGCTCGCTCCGCAGCACGGTGTGCCAGGTGAAGGCACAGGCCAGCAGCATCGTTGCCATGGCCGACACCAGGGCGCCGGTCAGCAGGCGCCGCCCCGCGCGGCTGCTGTCGGCCAGCGCGCCATCGGCGCGGCGCTGGCCTTCCACAGTGGCTTGCGTGAGCGCGGCCAGCGCCATCGATACCGGCGCGCTGGCGCCGGCTGCACCGTGCACCAGCACGGCTGTCGAGCGTGGCGTCATCCTGCACGGCCGGCAGCCGTTGCAGGCGCAGCATCGCTGCCCGGTAGGCGGCGCCGGCATCTTCCAGTTCGGCCAGCAGGCGCTCGTCCTGCAACGACAGCCCGGCATTGGCGCGGTAGGCGCGCTGCACGCTGTCCAGCGCCCGGCCCACGCGTTCCAGGGCCGCAGTGCCGGCGGCCGGCGCAGCATGCGGCGCGAGCAGCATCAGGTCGGCGTCGCCCAGCACATTGCCGGCGCGCGCAATGGCGGCCTGCTTGCGGGCGCTCTCTTCGGTGAGCGCGCGCCAATCGGCGTGCGCGTCGTGCAGCTGGCGATTGCCCTGCAGCGCCGGCCACAGGGCCAGCGCGGTAAGCACGCCCAGCGTGCCGAGGGTCCATACGGGATGAAACTTGCGTTGCGGCATGATCTTGCTCTCTCGTCGCCGGGACGCGCCCGGCATCTTTCTTTTTTAACAGCATGCCAGCCTGGGCTGGCGGCCGGAATCAGCACTTCTTGATACTGGGGTCAGGATTTCCCTGCCTCTGTAGGGAAATCCCTGGCGCCATCCTTGTGGCGCCGGTGGCGCGCCGTCAGCAGCAACCCTGCCGCGCCGAGTGCGGGCAAGGCGAGCGCGCCCAGCATGAGGTTCAGCAGCACCAGCAGGCGCTGGCCGGCATCGGCGTGGGACAGCAGGGCCGTCAGCGCGGCCTCCAGTTCCGTGTCCGCCAGCAGGCACAGGCCCAGCAAGAGTGCGGCCGGCATCAGCAGGCTGAGCATTTGCCGGATCGTGATGGGCGCCTTGCGTCCCATGGCTGCCTCCTGCATCGTTTCACGCTCCCGCCACGGGGAGCGCCAGGGCCGCGCTGCGCGACGCCGGAGCGGCGCGGCCGGCCATTGCCGCTTGCGGCGCCTCCGCCGCGCCCAGCTGGAACACGCTGACCAGGCGCGCCAGGTCGCCGGCCTGTTCGCGCAGGCTGCCGGCGGCGCCGGCCGCTTCCTCGACCAGGCCGGCATTCTGCTGCGTCACCTCGTCCATCTGCTGCAGCGCCTGGCTGACCTGGGAAATGCCTTCGGTCTGCTCTTGCGTGGCAAGGGTGATCTCGCCCATCAGGGCGGTGACCGTCTCGATGCTGCCGACGATTTCGCGCATGGTGGCGCCGGCGCCGTCCACCAGCCGGGCGCCGGCCTCGGCCTGGGCGACCGAATCGCCGATCAAGCCCTTGATTTCGCGGGCGGCGGCCGCGCTGCGCTGGGCCAGGTTGCGCACTTCGGCCGCCACGACGGCAAAGCCGCGCCCCTGTTCGCCGGCGCGGGCCGCTTCCACGGCCGCGTTCAGGGCCAGGATATTGGTCTGGAAGGCGATGCCGTCGATGACGCCGATGATGTCGCCGATGCGGCGCGAGGCGGCATTGATGGCGCTCATGGTGTCGACCACCCGGGCCGTTACCGCTTCGCCCTTGCGCGCCACGGTGCAGGCCGACTGGGCCAGCTCATCGGCGCGGCGGGCGTTGCCCGCGTTCTGTTTCACCGTGCCGTTCAGCTCCACCATCGAGGCCGCCGTCTCTTCCAGCGCTGCAGCCTGCGATTCCGTGCGGCGCGACAGGTCGGCGTTGCCGGCGGCGATCGCGTCGGAAGCGGCATGGATGCTGTGCGTGCCGTCGCGCACCTGGCCCACGATGCGCGCCAGGCCGGCATTCATGCGGGCCAGCGCCCCCATCAGCTGGGCAATTTCATCGCGGCCATCCTGCCGGATCTGGGTGCCGAGGTCGCCCTCCGCCACCCGCTCGGCCAGCGCCACGGCCTGGGCCAGTGGACGCGTGATGCTCACCGTCGCGCCCCAGGCGCAGCCGCTGCCCACGGCCAGCGCCACCAGGCCCACCGTCAGCAGCATCATGGCCAGCTTGCGGTCGGCAATGGCCACCGTGGCGATCACCCGCTGTGCATCGGCGCGCAGCAGGGTTTCCAGCTGCTCCAGTTCGCGCAGCGCCGCCTGGTTGAGCGGATCGATCTTGCCGCTGATCAGCGCCGCCGCTTTTTCATTGCTGAAGGCCATGGCCAGTTCCAGCGCCTGCCTGGCCGGCGCATCCATTTCCAGCATGATGCGGCGCAGGCGCTCGACGCTGGCACGCTCTTCCGGAACCAGCTCAAACGCCATCATGCCCTGGCGCGCCGTTTCGAAGCGGGCCTTTTGCGCGGCCACATTCCGGTGTTCGCGTTGCATGGCCGCCACATCGCTGGACAGGCCAATGTTGCGGATGGCGATGCCGCCTTCCAGGATGGCGGTTTTCATGGCCACATCGTAGTCTTCCAGGCGGTCGCTGCGGCTCAGGCCGGCCAGCAGTTCTTCCTTGTGCTGCTCGTGCAGGAAATGCCCGGCCAGGCCGATCGCCACCAGCAGCGCCAGCACAATGCCGAAGCTGCACCACAGCCGCAGCCCGATCCGGAAATTTGCGATTCTCATGCCCCGTCTCCCTCGTTGCGGGAGGCCCCTCCTCCCTGACTTCAGGATAGGAAGCGGGCGGCGCCATCCATATCAGGCCCGGCTGATTTCCGGGTAGGGATGGGCGCGAAGATGTAGGGATATCCTGACGTGTCAGCCCGGCACATCGTGGGTGAAGACGTAGCGCATCAGTTCGGCGTTGTTGGCAAAGCTCATTTTCTGCATCAAGCGCGCCTTGTGCGTGCTGGCCGTCTTGTTGCTGATGGAAAGCTCGGCGGCGATTTCATTGACGGTGCGCCCTGTCCAGCAGGCTGAGGATGCGCTGCTCGCGCGAGGAGAGCTGCTCGTGCGGCGCCGCCGACTGCTCTTCCTCGCCGGCGAACACCATGCGCTCGACCAGGCGCGGATCGATGAAGCGCCCGCCCGCCGCCACCTTGCGGATGGCCATGGCCAGCATTTCTCCGCCGCAATCCTTGGTCAGGTAGCCGCTGGCGCCGGCCGCCAGTGCGCGGCGCGCGATCTGCAATTCATTGTGCATGCTCAGCACCAGCACCGGCAGCTCGCTGTGGTGCAGGCGCAACCGTTTGATCAGGTCCACGCCGCTGATGCCGGGCATGGCCATGTCCAGCAGCACCAGGTCGACGCCGCCCGTGCGCACATGCGACAGCACCTGGGCGCCGTTGATCGCCTCGCCGGCCACCTCAAGGTCGCTGCACAGCGCAAACAACTGGCGCAAGCCTTCCCGCACGATGGCATGGTCGTCCGCTATCAAGACTCTGATCATTTCTTTTTCTCCTGTATTCAGTATGCGCCGGATCGGCCCCTCAGGCAGCATCCGGATGCCAGTGCCGTTCCACCAGGCGGCGCAAGGCCTTGGACTGGTAGCTGCGCGCCAGCCGGCTGAGCTCCGCAGCAAAGGGCTGGTAGCGTGGGTCGAGCCGTTCCAGATGCTCGGCATGGCGCAGAATGGCGCGCATATTGCCGATCCGGACCAGGTGCATCAATTGCTCCAACTCCGCCGGCGGCGGCAGCGTCAGCGGTTCCGTCACGGCCGCCTCGGCCGGCGCCGGCAGCGCTTCCGCGGGCGGCGCGGCGGCCTCCGGCACCGGTAGTTCGAACCAGAACAGGCTGCCCACGCCCGGCTGGCTTTCGACGCGGATCTCGCTGCCCATCAAGCGCACCAGCTGGCGGCTGATGGCCAGGCCCAGCCCGGTGCCGCCAAAGCGCCGCTGCGCCTCCCCCACCTGCTCGAAAGGCTGGAAAATCGGTTTCCAGCTGGCCCGGCTCGATGCCCACGCCGCTGTCCTGCACGCTGAAGCGCAGCCAGCCCGGGCTGCTCACCGTCACCTTCAGCCGCACCGCGCCACGGTCGGTGAACTTGATGGCGTTGGACAGCAGGTTGAGCAGCACCTGGCGCAGCCGCTGTTCATCGGTCAGCACATCCGGCGGCAGGTCGGCGCCGCTTCGCAGGCGAAGTCCAGGCCTTTGTCCGCCATGCGCAGCCGCATCATGACGGCAATACTCTCGAGGAAGGGCGCCAGCGCAAAGCGCTCCGGATACAGCTGCAGCTTGCTCGCTTCCAGCTTGGCCGAGTCGAGCACATTATTGATCAGCCGCAGCAGGTGCTCACCGCTGTGGCCGATGCCTTTCACGCTGGACAGCTGATGTGGCGTCAGTCCGCCATCGCGCTGCAGCAACTGGACAAAACCCAGCACGGCGTTCAGCGGCGTGCGCAATTCATGGCTCATCTGGGCCAGGAAGTCGCTGCGCATGCGCGCCAGGCGCTGCGCTTCCAGCAGGGCCGCATCGCGCGCCGCCTCCGCTTCCTTGCGTGAACTGATGTCGCGCGCCAGCCCCACTGTGCCCAGCACGCTGCCATCGTCGTCGATCACGGGCGTCTTGAAGATTTCCACCCATACCGGCCCCTGCGGACCGATCTGCACTTCCTCCACCGTTTGCGGGCGCCGGCTCGCCATCACCTTTTTGTCATCCTCCTGGAAAACCTGGGCCACATCGGCAGGCTTCACATCGAAATCGGACTTGCCCACCATCGCATCCACCTCGGTGCCGAGGATCAGCGCGGTGGCGCGGTTGACGGCAAGGTAGCGGCTTTGCGTATCCTTGAACCAGACCCACCAGGGAATGGTATCGATCAGCACGCGCAGGTAGCGCGTTCTGCTGGCGCAGCTGGGCGGTGCGCTGCTGCACCATGAATTCCAGGTTGGCGTTCAGGGCGCGGATCTCATCCTCGGCCCGCTTGCGCTCGCTGATATCCGAGATCACCGCCACCGCGCCCGTCTGCAGCCCGGACAGGGGCCGCGCCGTCATGCGCAGCCAGCGCCCCTGCTCCGGCAGCGCCTCGCCCGCCATGAAGATTTCCGCGCTGGCCCCGCCCTCGCCCATGGCGCCGCGTACGGCGCGCTGCAGCGGCAGCTCTTCGCGGAAATAGGGCGTGATGCGGTCGGGCCGATAGAAGCGGCGGTCGTCCGGCCAGTGCGCGCCGTCTTCATCGCGCGTGATGCCGACGATGCGCTCGGCCGCCGGGTTGACCAGGGTCAGCCGGCCGGCCTGGTCGGTCACCGCCACGCCATCGCTCATGCTGTCCAGCACCGACTGCAGAATGCCGGACTGGCGCTGCAGGGCTTCCTGCGACAGGCGCAAGCCGCTGTTGGCGGCCGCCAGCATGCGGTGCGAGCGGCGCAGGCGCAGCATGAAGAAGGCCAGCACGGTCAGCACCAGGGCAATGCCGCCCAGCACCGTCCACAGCCAGCGCTGCTGCAAGGTGCGCTCACGCAGCTCGGCCTGCTGCCCGTCATAACGGCGCGTCAGTTCCGCGATTTCCCGCTGGCGCGCCTCCTGCTGGTAGCGCTCGGCCAGTTCCAGCACGCGCGTGGAAATCTTCTTGCGGTTGGCCTGGGCTACCATCTCGGCCGCCGCCAGCGAAATGCTCATAGGCTTGCCCGGAACTCGCCGCGCGCCGCGTCCACCTTGCCCAGCTGGCGTTCCGTTTCGCTCAGGTAGAGCGGCAGGTTCAGATCGCGCGCGATGGCCAGGGCCTGCTTCAGGTCTTCCTCCGCCGCCGCCAGCTTCTTCAGCGACAGGTAGTCGCCGGCGCGCGCCGTCAGCGCCCACCACTGGCCGGTCTTGTTGGGCAGGCGCTGGTAGGTTGCCACCGTTTCGTCCAGCAGCCGCACTGCGCGCGGCAGGTCGCCCTGCATGCGCGCCTGGCTGGCTTCCGCATACAGGCTGGCCGACAGGTAGAACGGCAGGCCGATGGCGCGGTACAGGCCGCTGGCCTGGCGTATCATCGCGTCGCCGCGCGCCACGTCGCCCTGCGAGGACACCACCCCGCCCTGCCCGCTCAGGGCCAGCGCCTCCAGCAGACGCGAGCCGGCGGCCCGCGCCTGGACCTGCATCGCACGGTAGTGCTGCAGCGATTCGACAAAATTGTCGCTGGCGTTATAGGAACTGGCCATGCACTGGTGGCCGTAGGCCAGGGCCAGCGCATTGCGGCTGCGGCGCGCCAGCTCCAGCGCGCGCTGGCAGGCGTCGACCGATTCCTCCAACTTGCCGAAACGGGTATAGGTCATGGCCAGGCGCAGCATCGCTTCGGCCAGCAGGTCGGCCGGTCCACCCCTTCCAGCACCTTGACCGCATGGTTGGTCACGCTGATCAGGCGTTCGAAGCGGCCTTCATTGACGGTATTCAGCGAGATCACCAGATCCGCCTCGGCCTGGCCCACGCGGTCGCCGATGCGCTCGGCCTCGGCCAGCGCCTCGTCCGCCAGCTTGCCGGCCAGCGGCGTCTCCGCCTGGTACAGGGCAATGCGGGCGCGCACATTCAGCAGGCGCACCCGGTCCGCCGCGCCGGCATCGGCCGGGAACATGGCGAACAGGCCGGCCGCCGCTGCTGCTGCCTGCGCCGTGTCGTTTTCCGCCAGCATGCGCACGCGCTGGGCTTCGCTGCGCCACTCGGCCAGCGGCATGGCGCCGGCCGGGCAAGCCAGCGCCCAGCACAATAGCAGTCCCCTTGTCATGCCCATGCTTGCCGCCACGCCCTGTTGTCCCTTCACAAGGGTCAGGATGACAGACTCTTCTGAGCCTGCCTATAAGGAAATCCCTATTTTCTATTTCCACTAGTAACGCATTGTTGCGCTGAACACAAGCTGGCGGTCATTCATCCAGCTGCTCTGGTGGCGCTCGGGCACACCGTACCAGGCCTGGCGCACCGTGCCCAGCAGGTTGTTGGCCTCGAGCGCCAGCGTCCACTGCTCATTCACTTTATAGCGCAGCGAGGCATCCAGCCAGCCATAAGCTTTGGTATACACCGGCACCGCGCCGATGCCGACGAAATTGCTGACGCTGCTCAGGAAGCGCGCACGCCAGTTATAGGCCGCCCGCGCCGACCAGGGACCGTAGTCATACATCAGCACGGCGTTAGCGCTCTGGCGCGAAAGGTTCTGCAGCGGCACTTCGCCACCCAGGATGGTGCTGGGGGTGCGGCTGTCCACCCAGGTGAAGTTGAGCTGCACGCCCAGGCCGCGCCAGGCGCCTGGCAGGCGGTCGAAGAATTGCTGGTAAGCCAGTTCGGCGCCCTTGATGCGCGCCGGGTTGGCATTTTGCGGACGGGTGATCTGGTAGCGCACGCCATCGATAATCTCGGGCGCACTGACACTGGTGACGAAGCCGTCCACATGCTTCCAGAACAGCGTGGCCACCAGCATGCCCTGGCCGGGCAGATAGCGTTCCCAAGCCAGGTCCAGGTTGTCCGAGCGCACCGGCCCCAGCGCGGGATTGCCGGCACTGCCCGTGTTGGCAGCCGGGTTGATGCTGTTGGGGATCAGCGTCAACGAAGGCGACAGCTGGTCGAAGTTGGGCCGGGTGATCGTGCGCGACACGGCCGCGCGCCAGGCCGTGTCGGCATCGGGCCGGTAGCGCAGGTTGGCGCTGGGCAGCCAGTCGGTGTCGCTGCCGGCGGTGGCAATCGGCCCCGTGCCGCCCGTGACAGAGCGGAAGCCGTTCGCCTCTTCCCGGTTGTGCACGGCGCGCACACCCACATTGCCGTCCAGCGGCAGGCTGGCGGCGCGGAAGCTGCCCTTCAGCCAGGCCGCCGTGCTGCGCTCGCTCAGCGACCACAACGTAAGCGGATTGGCGCCGGCCGGGACGGCGGCCGTGATGCCGAGCTGGCGGCGCAGCGCCAGCGGATCGCGTGCCAGCGCCAGGCTGCCGAACAGCAGGCCGTCCAGGTGCGTCGCGCCTTCGCCGGGGAACAAGGTGCCTGCTGGATTGGGCGCCAGCGTGCCCGGCAGGGTGGTCACCGTGGCGGACGCGTCGGCGAACACTGTCCCATTGCCATTGTCCGCCGCGCGCCGCGCCTCGCGCAGGCCGGCCGTGATCGACTGCAGGAAACTGCCGGGGCGCGACCATTCGGCATCGAAGCGCGCCGCATTCAATGCGCCTTCGAACGGACGCAGGCGGTAGGCCATGCCGGTGTAGCGGTAGCTGGCCGGATTGCTGCGGTCGAGCTGGGCCGAAGTGGAAGGAATGCCGCCAGTGCTGAATTCCTCGCTGAACTGCGAGGCCGTGGCCGCCACGATGGGACCGGAAAAGAACAGGTTATTGAAGCTGGTGGTCCGGCTGAGGTCGGCCTTCAGCGTCAGGGCGCCGCTGCGCCAGCTGCCGCCGACGGCCAGCTGGCGATTGCGGTCCACCGTATCGCGCGCAAAGCTCAGCAGCGATACGGGCGCGTTGCTCCAGCTGATGCGCTGCAGGAAATTGCTGCCGTCGAAGACCGCCGGGCTGCCGGCGACGAAGGCCGGCGAGGCGGCCACGTTGATCTGGTAGCTGTCCTGCAGGGTCTTCGAATTGCGCGTAGTTGCCTTCGGCGTAAAGCTCCAAATCCGGCTGCGGGCGCCACTGCAGGACCAGGCTGGCGGCCTCGCGCCGCCGCCGGCCGAAGCTGGACGTCTCGGTGTCGCCATTGGGCGCCAGCACCGTCTGGCCCGGCAGCAGATCGTTGCGCAGCCGCGGTTCGGCCGTGCTTTTCTGGTCTTCGCGCCAGGCGCGGCGCTGGCTCGACAGGCTGAGCAGCGCGCCGAATTCGCCGCCGCCCAGTTGCCAGCGCTGGCTGCCCAGCACGCTGAACTGGGGCGCGCTGCCACCGACCAGGTTGCCATACACGGTGCGCGCGGTGGCCGCCAGCACCCGTCCGTCAAAATCGAAGGGCCGGCGCGTGCGCAAATCGACCAGGCCGCCGACGCCGCCTTCCAGCTGGTCCGCCGTGGCGGTTTTGTAGACAGAGATCGCAGCCACCATATCGGCCGGCAGGTCGGCGAAGTCCACCGTGCGGCCGGTGCCAGCGGTGAACACTTCGCGGCCATTGATCGTGGTTTCCATCTGCGTCAGGCCGCGGATGGCGACGGCCGTGCCCTCGCCGCGGTCGCGCCCGATCTGCACGCCCGGCACGCGCTGCAGCGCATCGTTGACGGTGAAGTCAGGCAACTTATCTATATCGTCGGCTACAACCGCATCCACGATGGCATCGGCGTTGCGGCGGATCCTGCTCGCGGTTTCCAGGCTCGCGCGTTGGCCCGTTACCACAACCGTCGGCATTTCCGGCGGCACTTCCTGAGCGCGCGCCGCGCCTGCGAGACACCCCGACAGCGCCAGCCACACCACCGCGCAGTTTTCCCTGTCAGCCATGCACTACCCCGATAATTTTCATTTGTTCAGGCAATCTTTATCCAACAATCTTCGGGCACAATCGGCACTCAGGTCAACGATAAGGAGCTCTATGAAATTCACCCATCTGATCGCCTCCGGCGCCCTCTTCCTGTCCGCCAGCGCCTTTGCCGCCGACGCCCCCGCCCACTGGAGCTATGAAGGCGCGCACGGCCCGGCCAACTGGAGCAAGCTGCAATCCGATTTCAGCGCCTGCAAGCTGGGCCACCAGCAATCGCCGATCGATATCGTCAAAACGAAGAAGGAAAACCTGCCGGCGCTGGCATTCGCCTACCAGCCTTCGCCGTTGAAGATCATCGACAACGGCCACACCATCCAGGTCAATTACGCACCGGGCAGCGGCGTCGCCATCGACGGCGTGCGCTACGAGCTGCTGCAATTCCATTTCCATACTCCGAGCGAGGAACGCATCAAGGGCCGCAATTACCCGCTGGTTGCCCACCTGGTGCACAGGAACGCGGAAGGCAGGCTGGCCGTGGTGGCCGTGCTGTTCCGCAAGGGCGCCGAGAATCCCCTGATCGGCACGGTGTGGAATGCGCTGCCGAAGGAAAAGGGCCGGCAGCAGGAACCGGAAGGCGCGAGCATCGACATCGCCTCGCTGCTGCCGCAAGCCCATGGCTATTACAACTTCCCGGGCTCGCTCACCACCCCGCCCTGCAGCGAGGAAGTGAACTGGTTCGTGCTGAAGCAGCCGGTGGAACTGTCCGACGCCCAGCTGAAGCGCTTCACGCAGCTGTACAGGCACAATGCCCGTCCGGTGCAGCCGCTGAATGGCCGCACCGTGCTGGAAAGCGAGTAAGTCAGCGCTTGTAGACCCCGGCGCACACCACCGTCTCGTCCAGGCGCTCGCAGTACATGCGCTTGGGCAGGATGGATTTGCTCACGGGGTCGACAAAGCTGTAGTCCTGCCAGAAATTCGGTTTCGCCCTGGCCTGCTCGATGCGCTCGCGGATGAAGTATTTGCCGTCCGCGTCGCGCAGCTCGATCAAGTCCTTGCCCACCATTTTCGCGGTCTGTCCGTGCGCCAGCACTTTCCCCTGCATGTCGTAGACGACTGGATACAGGTCGCCACGCACCCAGGCCGCATCCTTGGCGGTAATGCCCGCGTACACCTTGGGCGCCCCCTCCTTGCGGATCGCGGCGACGGCTTTTCCTACGAGTTTTTCCGCTTCGCGCGGCGTGGCGTATTCATCGGCCGCCGCGGCGGCGGTCAGCGTGAGCAGCATGGCTGCGGTGATGATCCTTTTTTTCATTGGCGGTTCTCCCTATCCCGCGTTTCAGGATAGTGATCCCCTGCCGCAGCGGCCATCAGGCCATCCTGATTCTCGCGTCAGGACTTCCCGACAATCAGAAGCTGCGCGCCAGCGCCAGCACGACTTCGTGCCGCACCTTGCTCCTGCTCTCGCTGGCCTCACCGTAGTAGCCGCTGCTCACGCTGCGCAGGCGCACCATGTCCAGCGAGAGCTGCGCCTGCCAGCCATTGCTCGATGCCGCCAGGCCCACCCGCGCCTCCGGACGACTGGTCAGCGCATTGTCGCGCGAATAGAGATAACCGGCGTGCCAGAAGAAGTTCAGACGCTGCATCAGCGGCGTGCCGCCATTCGCTTCCGCATACAGGGTGCGCTCGCCGAAGCCCAGGTAGTCCGGCGCGTAATGCAGGCGCACGCTGAGCTTTTCGCCTGCCAGGCCCACATACAGCTCGCGGAAATTCCAGGACGGTGTGCCGGAATAGGCATAGGCCGTACCGCCCACTTCCCACGACAGGCCGGAGGACAGCCGCTGCGCATAGCCCGCATAGCCAAGCCATTGCGCGTAGCGGTGGGACTCCACGCCCAGCTGGCCGCTGACCACCTGGCCGCCCGCATACCAGCCGCTGGCCGCGTCATAGTTCAGGGCCAGGCGCGCTGCGGGCTTGTCGGCGCTGAGACTGACGCCGCGATACATATAATTGGAGAGGATGCCTGCGCTGCCGCTCAACTGGGCATGGGCGGCAGGCGAGAAAAGGCAGATCAGGGGGAGCGCACGTAACGATTGACGGAGCTTGACTGGCATGCGCATGAACATTTTCCTATAATGCGCATGATGGTGGCGCAAAGATCAATTCCCGTCAACGGTGCGTTGCCTTCATTGAGAACGATGCTTTCCTTCAGCTGGGCCGGCGCCATCTGCGGTTTCAGCTCCCCCAGCAGGGCCAGCATGCCGGAAACATGGGCGGCGGCATACGAGGAGCCGGACACCATGCCCCAGCGCCCGCCGGGCATGGTGGTCGGAATATCGCGCCCCGGCGCCAGCAGCGGGTGCAGCGCCGATTGCGGCGTGCCGTCCGCCGCCACGGCAAATACGCCCGGCCAGTTGGCGGGGAAGCCGCCGTCGGCCTTGGCCGGGTCGACTGCGCCGACCACGCGCACGCCGCGCGCACGGGCCACATCCACCAGCTGCTGCAGCAGACGGTCCTGCGGGCCGGATAGGCTCATATTGATTACCTGGGCATCGTGCAGCAAGGCGAAGTTGAGCGCCTTGGCCAGGGTGAAGCTGTTGCAGCGGGTTGCGCTGGACGCCTGCCAGCAGGCGCGCAGCGCCATCAGCCGTGCGTCCGGTGCGATGCCTTCGATGCCCACGCCATTGCCGGCGCGCCCGGCGATCACGCCCGCCACCGCCGTGCCGTGCATCTCCGGCGTATAGGACTGGCCGTCGACGAAGTTTTCTTCCACGGCGACCTGGCCTTCCAGATCCGGGTGTTTGCTTTCGATGCCGCTGTCCACCACGGCCACCAGCACCTTGCGCCCGGTCGTGGTCTTGCGCAGTTCGGCCAGCTGCCACGGGGCGGCGGCCGGCTGCACGCGGTACAGGGGATCGGGGCCCGCCTGCGCGTCGAATTCCTGGATGGCCTGGGCCCAGGCCACGCGCCTATCCTGGCCCAGTGCGGTCAGCACCGCTTCCGCCGTCTTGCCGGCGGGGACGCGCATGCGGAAGCAGTCCACGTTCACGACGGGCATGGCCCAGTCTTCCACCAGCTCCAGCTTGTACTCGCGCGCCACGGCGGCTGCAATGCGCTGGCGCGCGACGCGGCCGGCATCGTCGCGGTAACTGGCGCCGCCATAGCCATCGGCGCGGAAGTGCGGCGGCGGCAAGTGCAGCATAACGAGGATTTCGGCGCCCTCGGCCGCGTTATCTTTCGGCGCCGGGGCGACCGCGGAAGGTTGCGCGGTGGGGGCCCCCGGCGACGTCTGGGCGAACGCCGTCCCGGCCAGCAGGCACAGGGCCAGCGCAAATCGGATCATCACGGCTGGCTCCCCGCCAGCGATTCAGCCAGCTCCACGGACGGGGCGCCGCGCAGCGCGGCCAGCAATTGCGCGTGGCGCGCCTCGTCCACATCCAGCATGTAAGCGCCGGTCACCGTGGGGCCGCCCACGATGCGGGCGCCCTGGGCCTGCAGGAGATGCTGCACATCCTGCATGCGCGCTTCCGGCTTGAAGACCACCAGCACGTCCGGCGTGGCGGCCTGGCCGCGGCCCAGGGCTTGATAGGCGGGAGCGTCGTTGCGCGGCAGCGCCAGCACGGCCAGCACGCAGATCACGGCAAACTGGCCGGCCAGCGCCCAGCCCTGCCAGCCGGCGTGTGCACGCAGCCAGGTGAGTAGAATCCCTGGCAGGCGAGCCAGCGGCGTGGCGGGGCTGGCCGGTAGGGACGGCGCTGTATCCAGGCGCGGCATCAGGCGCGCCAGCGCGCCTTCCGGGTCGAGGCCGGCGGGCAGCGGCGGCTCGGTTTCGAGCAGCTTGCGCTGCCAGGCCAGGTCCCGCCGGCAGGCGGCGCAGCTGCGCAAATGTTCCTGCACGCGCGCCGCTTCGCTTTCCTGCAGCGAGCCCGCCGCGTACCAGGGCAGCATGTCCTGCATGGCCTGGTGGCCGGGGTCGGCCGATGGTTTTTGCGTATTCATTTCGTCTCTTCCATATGATCGGACAGCATGTCCCTCAGGCGCTGGCGCGCATGGAACATACGCGTCTTCACGGTATTGACCGGGCAGCCCATGGTTTCGGCGATCTCCTGGTAGGCCATGCCGTGGTAGTAGGTCAGGCTGACCACCACGCGCTGTTCCATGGGCAGCGCATCGAGCGCCTTGCTCACCCCGCGCTGCAGCTCGCGCGCGGCCATTGCGTGTTCCGGCTCATTCCATTCCTCGCCGGGCGGCTCCTCCGGCGCTTCCACCGGCTCGTCGTGACCCCGCAGGGCTTTCAGAGCCTGGCGGTAGGCGATGCCGAAGATCCAGGTGGAGACTTTGCTGCTGCCGTCATAGCTTGCCGCCTTCTGCCAGACCACCAGCATGGTGTCGTTGATGACTTCTTCCAGCAGGGGCACGTTGCGGGTCATGCGGTCGAGGAAGCGGGCCAGCCGGGGGAAATAGGCGCGGTACAGGCTCTGGAAGGCCAGGCGGTCCCCTGCCCCGACCAGGCGTACCAGTTCTCCCTCATCCAGCTCATCCGCCACTGCCGTCCTCCAGCCATTCCGCATCCACCCGTCTCCTTGTTTGCCGTGAATACACGGCTTGGGAGAAAAGGTTCAATCACCCAGGCAAAAAATTCCTGGAAATATTCTCTACAGATTTTGAACCATTTTCCGGCGGGCGGGTATTGACCGGTACAACATTGATAAATTAATCAACTGTGCGTGTGCAAATCGCCCTCAGCGGCCCTGCGGCCTGCATGCAGCAGACGCAGGGCACATTTTTTCGCCTGGAGAACCGATGAAACGCATTACAACCGTCTTCCTTGCCGCGCTGGCGGCGCTTGTGGCCCAGCAGGCATCCGCCCTGGAACCGGGCAAGCCGGCACCCGCCTTCGCCCTGAACGGCCCCGAAGGCACGATCAAACTCGAACAATATCAGGGCAAGCTGGTGTACGTGGACTTCTGGGCGTCCTGGTGCGGCCCCTGCCGCCAGTCCTTTCCCTGGATGAATGAAATGCAGGCCCGCTACGGCAAGCAGGGCCTGCAAATTGTCGGCATCAATGTGGATGCCAGGGCCGAAGAGGCGCAGAGCTTCCTCGCCACCACGCCGGCCCGTTTCACCATCGCTTTCGACCCGAGCGGCGTCGCGCCGCGCAGCTATGGCATCAAGGGCATGCCGAGCAGCGTACTGATTGGGCCGGACGGCAAGGTTCTGTTCGAACACAGCGGCTTCCGTCCGGCGGACCGCGAAGCGCTGGAGAGCCGCATCAAGGCGGCACTGGGGACGGTCAAATGAAGGCGCGCATCCTGCTTAGTGCTTGCGCCGCCGTGGCGGGCCTCTCTGGCTGCGCCCTGGCGCCGGTCCAGTCCTGGGAAAAGGGCGAGATGGCCCGGACGGACATGCTGATCCAGGGCGAAGCGCTCGAAACGCGATTCAATGAACACATCTACGCCAGCAAGGAAGCCTCGTCGGGAGGCGCGGCCATCGGCGGCGGCGGGCTGCGGCTGCAATTGACAGGGAAGAGAATGGACAAGCCTAAGAATAATTCCCCCCAGGCCCTGCTGGCGGCAGCCATGCTGCTGCCCGGGATGGGCGCCGTGCATGCCGAAACCCCGCCGGAGCGCGGCTCGGTCAGCGTGAAAGCACTGTATTACAAGGAAGACCAGCCGGGCCTGGACCGCATCTCGGTACGCTCCCCTTCCGTCTCCGTGCTGGCGCCCGTGGCCGGCGAATGGACGATTGCGGGCAGCGCGACGGTGGACGATGTGTCCGGCGCCACGCCGCGCTACCACACCGCCATTTCCGGCGCCTCCCGGATGGACGACTTGCGCAAGGCGGGCGACGTGATGGTGACGCGCTATCTGCCGCATGGCACGGTCAGCGTGGGCGGCGCCTACTCGAAAGAGCACGATTACCGTTCGCGCGCCCTGTCGCTGCAGGGTACCTACAGCAGCGACGACAAGAACACCACCTGGGCCTTCGGCATCAGCGGCACCGACGATGCGATCGATCCGGTCAACCGCCTGGTCGTCAACGAGAGCCGGCAGACGGTCAGCTTCCTGGCGGGTGTGACGCGCGTGCTCACGCCGGTCGATATCGCGGCGCTGACGCTGACCCACAGCAGCGGCCATGGCTATTATTCCGACCCGTATAAATTGCTGGACAACCGTCCGCGCAGCCGCGACCAGAGCACGGCGCTGCTGCAATGGAACCATCGCTTCATGGCGCAGGACGCCACCAGCCGCCTGAGCTACCGCTTCTACCGCGACAGCTTCGGCATCCAGGCGCACACGCTGGGCGCGGAGTGGGTGCAGTCGCTGGCGGGCGGCTGGACGCTCACGCCATCCGTGCGCCTGTACTCGCAGGGCAAGGCGGACTTCTATTTCGATCCGGTCTATGACCCGGTGTTCGGACCACCCTTCCCGCGCGGCTATGTGATCGGCAGCGAGGTATTCAGCTCGCCGGACCAGCGCCTGTCCGCATTCGGCGCGGTGACGGTCGGCTTCAAGCTGGCGAAGCAGATCGACCGCGACTGGAGCGTGGACCTGAAGCTGGAACGCTACGAGCAACGCGGTTCCTGGCGCATGTTCGGCAGCGGCAGCCCCGGACTGGAACCGTTGCGCGCCGTCAGCGTGCAACTGGGCGTGACGCGCCTTTGGTAGGAGCACACGATGCGGCACCTTCTCTCCTGGCTTTGCGCGAGCCTGCTCGTGCCTGGCTTTAGCCCTGCCCTGGCGGAGGATTTCCTGCCGCCGGAGCAGGCCTTTGTACTCAAGGCCGAATTGCGCGCTGCGCGTTCGGTATCGCTGCACTGGGTGATGCCGCCGGGGTATCACCTGTACCGCGAGCGGCTGTCCTTCAGCGGTTCCGGCGTGCAGCAGCCTTCCCTGCCGGCGGGCGTGCGCAAGTTCGACGAGAATTTCGGCAAGGGGATGGAGACTTATTACCGCTCGCTCGACCTGAGCGTACCGGTGCGCGGCGACGGGCCTTTCACCCTTACCGTCGGCTATCAGGGCTGTGCCGACGCTGGCCTCTGCTACCCGCCCGTCACCACCGTATTCCGCATCGATCCGGCGCGCCCCGGCGCCCTCGCCGCCCTGCCGCCCGCCGCCGATGCGCCTTTCGCCGCGGCGCCCAGCCTGGCGTCCGCCGCGCCGGACACGGCCAGTCCATACGCCGGCGTGCCCGCCCCGACCAGCGCGGCCGCCACGCCCCCGGGCAACAGCGCTTCAGAGCCGCGTCCCGACGCGACGTCCGCCCCCGCCAACGCCGCGGAAACGCTACCTTCTGCCGGCCAGCCCAACGCCGGCGCACCCGCAGCGCCCGAAGACGACACCTCGCTCGCCCAAAAGACGCTCCAGTCAGGCAGCGTCCTGAAAATCGGCGGCGCCTTCCTGCTATTCGGCCTGCTGCTCTCGTTCACGCCCTGCGTCCTGCCGATGGTGCCCATCCTCTCCTCGATCATCGTCGGCGAGAAGGAAGTCACGCGGCAACGGGGCCTGATGCTGGCCGCCGCCTACAGCCTGGGCATGGCCCTGGTCTACACGGCGCTCGGCGTGGCGGCCGGACTGGCGGGCGAAGGCCTGGCAGGCGCGCTGCAAAAACCGTGGGTCCTGCTCACCTTCGGCGCCCTGCTTTTCGCGCTGGCCCTGAGCATGTTCGATGTCTACCAGCTCCAGCTCCCAAGCGCCCTGCAGACGAAACTGACCGAATCGAGCGGCAAACAGTCCGGCGGCAAGCTCGCGGCGTATTCGCGATGGGCGCCCTGTCGGCGCTGATCGTCGGGCCGTGCGTGGCGGGTCCGCTGGCCGGCGCCCTGCTCTACATCAGCCAGACCGGCAACGCCGTCACCGGAGGCGGCGCGCTGTTTGCGATGGCCTGCGGCATGAGCGTTCCCCTGCTGCTGACAGGCCTCTCGGCCGGCAGCCTGCTGCCGCGCGCCGGCGGCTGGATGAACAATGTGAAGAAGATCTTCGGCCTGCTGCTGATTGCCACCGCTATCTGGATGATCTCGCCCGTGCTGCCCGTCACCGCCAACATGGCCCTGTGGGGCGCCTTCGCCATCCTGTGCGCGGCCTTCCTGCGCGTCGGCGAGGCGGTTGCACAAGGCGCGGGCTTGGGCGGTTACGCCAGCAAGGCGCTCGGCGTGCTGTTCCTGCTGGCCGGCCTGTTCGAACTGATCGGCGCCGCCAGCTCCGGACAGGATGTGCTGCAGCCACTCGCCCACCTGCGCGGCGGCGCCCCTTCCGGCACAGCCGCGACCAGCACGGACGCAACGTCCACCGCGCACGGCGGCCCCCGCTTCACCCGCATCCGCACTTTGGCGGAACTGGATGCCGCGCTGGCGTCCACCGACAAACCAGTCATGCTCGACTTCTACGCCGACTGGTGCGTCTCGTGCAAGGAAATGGAGCGCATGACCTTCCCCTCCCAGCCCGTGCGCAGCGCCATGCAGGGCATGCACTTGCTGCAGGTCGACGTCACCGCCAACAACGCCGACGACAAAGCCCTGATGAAGCGCTTCCAGCTCTTCGGACCGCCCGGCATCATCCTCTTCGACGCCAGCGGCAAGGAAGTCCCCCAGGCCCGCGTGATCGGCTACATGCCGCCCGAGCGCTTCCTGCGCCAGCTCCAGCGCGCCGCCGGCTGATCACGCGGACAGCTTCTGCATCTCCGCGTACAGATCCGCCTTGCCTTCGAAGCCGATGCCCGGCAAATCGGGCATGGTGATGTAGCCGTTGTCGACCTTCACGCCGTCCGGGAAGCCGCCGTAGGGCTGGAACAGGTCCGGGTAGGATTCGTTGCCGCCCAGGCCCAGGCCGGCGGCGATGTTCAGCGACATCTGGTGTCCGCCGTGCGGGATGCAGCGGCTCGGCGACCAGCCGTGTTCGCGCAGCATGTCCAGCGTGCGCAGGTATTCGACCAGGCCATAGGACAGCGCGCAGTCGAACTGCAGCCAGTCGCGGTCGGCGCGCATGCCGCCGTAGCGAATCAGGTTACGCGCATCCTGCATCGAGAACAGGTCTTCGCCCGTCGCCATCGGATTCTTGTAGTAGTTGCGCAGCGTGGCCTGCAGCTCGAAGTCGAGCGGATCGCCTGGTTCCTCGTACCAGAACAGGTCGTACTGCGACAGCGCTTTCGCGTACTTGATCGCGGTATCGAGGTCGAAGCGGCCGTTGGCGTCCACCGCCAGCTTTTGGCCATCCTGAAGCACGGACAGGATGCTGTCGATGCGGCGCAGGTCCTCGTCCAGCGAAGCGCCGCCGATCTTCTTCTTGACCACCGTGTAGCCACGGTCGATATAGCTGCGCATTTCATCCTTCAGCTTTTCGTGGTCCTGGCCCGGGTAGTAATAGCCGCCGGCCGCGTAGACGAAAATCTTGCGGTCCGGCTTGCCGTTGCCGTAGCGGTCGGCCAGCAGCTGGAACAGCGGCTTGCCCTCGATCTTGGCGACCGCATCCCAGATGGCCATGTCGATGGTGCCGATGGCGACCGAGCGCTCGCCGTGGCCGCCCGGCTTTTCGTTGGTGAACATGCAGTTCCAGATCTTGTGCGGATCCAGGTTGGCGCCCGCGTCGTTGACCAGCGAGGCCGGGTCGGCTTCCAGGATGCGCGGGATGAAGCGCTCGCGCATCAGGGTGCCCTGGCCGTAGCGGCCGTTCGAGTTGAAACCATAGCCGACCACGGGCTTGCCGTCGCGGATCACGTCGGTGACCACGGCGACCAGGCTCAGCGTCATCTTGCTGAAGTCGATATAGGCGTTGCGGATTGGCGAGCTGATGGGAACGGTTTTTTCGCGGATTTCTACGATCTTCAAGGGAGTCTCCAGGGCGGGCAGGTGTTGGGAAAGCCGTAGATTAATCCGCTCCCAGCGGCCTATAATTCACTTAAATTCAATTCTCAAGTGAAAATAAGTGAAAACCGAACCGACTTCGGACATGCAGTTCTTCGTGCTGGTAGCCCGCCACGGCAGCCTTGCCGCCGCCGCGCGCGCCATCGACCTGACGCCGCCGGCGGCCACCAAGCGCCTGGCCGCCCTGGAAAGCCGCCTGGGCGTGCGCCTGCTCAACCGGACCACACGCAGCATCAGCCTGACCAGCGAAGGCGAAACCTATCTGCAGCACGCAACGCGCATCCTGGCCGAAATAAAGGAAATGGAAGACGCGGTATCGCAAGCGCGCAGCACCCCGCGCGGCCTGCTGCGCGTGAATGCGACCCTGGGTTTCGGCCGCACCACGATCGCCCCGCTGGTGTCCGCGTTTGCGGCGCGCTACCCCGAAGTCGAGGTGCAGATGGAAGTGACGGACCGGCCAATCGATCTCGTGGAGAGCGGCTTCGACCTGGCGATCCGCTTTGGCGCCTTGCCGGACAAGCGCCTGAATGCCCGCCGCATCATGTCGAACCGGCGCTTCCTGTGCGCGTCGCCGGCCTACCTTGAGCGCAACGGGACCCCGTCCAGCCTGGCCGACCTGGCCCGGCACCGCTGCATCATCCACCGCCAGAACGATGACGCCTACGGCATCTGGCGCTTCATGCACCAGGACCAGTCCGAAGTCATCAAGGTGCACAGCATGCTGTCGAGTAATGATGGCGACATCGTGCTCGGTTGGGCGCTGGACGGCCACGGCATCCTGATCCGCTCGGAGTGGGACCTTGCCCGTTACCTGGACAGCGGCCGGCTGAAAGTCGTGCTGCCGGAGTTCGCCCTGCCGTCGGCTGACTTATACGTCTATTACCCCAGCCGGCGCAACCAGACTATCCGCGCGCGCGCATTTATCGATTTTCTCGTGGAACATTTCCAAATGCCAAAAGATCGCCCGCGCAAGCACAGCTTCACAAATAAAAAGTAATTTTCAAAAAAACAACGCGCACCACATTGCAGGGCGTAACACTATCGTTACATTACTTAGTCGGCTATCAAAATTGCTTTTCTATCAAATTAATAGTAACTCCCAATAAATCAATCACTTGCATTTACTTTTAGTTTATTCTGGGCACATACCGATTGCAAACGGTTAATATCTGCAGTTTTTCAGGCAACATCTGACAGCTACCGACAGCTAAAAAGCCGCCATTTTTAACGTAGAATTAACCATGAGCTAATTCTTGTTGCTTTCGGCCAGACGCGACTTTCGAACTGGAAAACCTACCATGGCGACCCAACTTATGCTGTTCAGGGATGTCGTTCATAATCTCGGCAATTTTCTCAGCGTCAGCCTGATTGTTTTTCATTTCCACAAGCATATTAAATTAATGCGGGTAATGTCCCACCCGCGTACACGACCTCTTGTAAGACGCCATCCGAAAATAGCCTATAAATACCTGGTTAAATATGCTGCGCTGAATCTGGCAACCCGTTGCCGCCTCGCGCTGGTCACTTCGCATTATTCTCTGGTGCAAAAGTTTTTCAACGACGCATTTTCCGATGAGGTATATGGCGACAGATTAAGCCTGTGGAAGTCGTCGCAGCCGGATTTCCCCCTCTCGATCGATCTCGACTTTCCCGCCCCCTTCCACACCGAAGGCGATTTGTGCGCCACCATGAGGCTGGGGGGATCGCGAGGTCTACCGCATGGTCTTCATTCTGAGCAGCGGGGCGACCTTTGGCCTCGGCGAGCAGAACGTCATCTTCATCACTTGCGTGCAAGGCTTGACCAACCAGGCGACACTGCGGGGCATTACGGCGGAGTGCAACGATGTCCACCCAGCCGATGTCCTGATGGCAGTCGTGCAAGGCATTGCGACCTCGCTGGGGATTGCCACCATGGTAGGCATTCGCGACGACCAGCAGATATGCAACTCGGGACGTACCTACTTTTCGTACGACAGCTTTTTCGACGAGTATGGCGCGCTTGATCAAAAAGTGAATGCGCATCTGATCCGGGTGCCGCTACAGAGAAAAGAGCTGGCGCTGATCCCGGCCAAACACCGCGCCCGGACAAGGCGCAAGCGCGCTTTCCGTGACGCCGTCAGCAACGATGTTCAACAGACGCTAAAGCCCTACCTTACCGGCGCCCACCTGTGACTACGCGCGCCGGTGCTTGCCGAAAAACTCCAGCATCATGCGGCTCGCGTCCGGCCCCGCTTTCGCATTGAATTTCAGGGCCGGATCGCCGCCGCTCCAGGCATGGCCCAGGCCGGCAATGCGGGCCACGCGCAGCAATACCTTGCGGCCGACCAGATAATCCCGGATTTCGTGCGCATTGCGGCTGCCACCCCGCCCCGCAGGCCTGGACGTGACCCTGGCCACCGCGCTGAGGGGAATGCCGTTCAGCTTCAGCCACTGGCGCGCCAGCTGCTGCTGGTTGACGGGATGGACGACCTGGTCGTCGTCGCCCTGGATGAGGAGCGCGGGCATCGGCGGCATCGGCTGCGGCGCCGATATTGCCCGCCGCCGCAGCAGGCTGCGGATCGCCTCATCGGCCTGTGTCCCGGCGCCATGGCGCATTACATGCAGTGCGCCCACCGGCGTATGTCCCGCGCCGAACACGGGCCCGGAATGCAGGCCGACGGCGGCAATCAGCTCCGGATGGTTCAGCGCCAGCACCGCCGCCATGCCGGCGCCGGCCGATATGCCGCAGACATAGATGCGGCGGCGGTCGATGGCATGCTGTTCACACATTTTTTCGATCAGTCCCGCCAGCACGGCGGTTTCGCCGCCGCCCTGCTGGTTCGACTGCACATACCAGCGCCAGCAGCGCTGCGCCTGCGCGCTGACCAGCTGCTGCGGATACAGCACCGCGTAGCCATTGTCCTCGGCCAGCCGGTTCATGCGCGTGCCTTGGGCAAATTGGGTGGCCGTCTGGTAGCAGCCGTGCAGCATGACGAGCAGCGGCCAGCCATCCCGCTTCACTGTGTCCGGCACCTGGTCCGGCAGGTACAGCCAGTAGCTCATTTGCTGGCCGGCGGCGTGCCCCGGTTGGATCGGCAGCGGATACTGCGCCATCAGCCACTTGCCGGGCACGGGCGGCGGCAGGTCGGGCCGGTTATGCTCGCGGATCTTCAGCACCGGCGCGGGGCTGCTTTTCGCTGCGGACTTGCGCGCCGGCTTGGCCGGCTTGGGCACCGCGGCGGCCAGCATATTCGTCACCATCTTCTGCTGCGCCTTGCCGGCGCGGGTCAGACTGCGCAGCAAGCGCACGCCTGGCGCAAGCTTGGCCATATCACCTCCAGCATGCTATGTTGCGGTGCAATATACCATGCTATGGCCTGCGCTCCGCGCACTGACGTAGAATCAGGCATTTTTATAACTAGCGGAAAGAGACATGAGTGAACTGAAACGGGGACTCAAGAGC
Source organism: Pseudoduganella sp. UC29_106 (assembly GCF_044055365.1). Lineage (NCBI taxonomy): Bacteria > Pseudomonadati > Pseudomonadota > Betaproteobacteria > Burkholderiales > Oxalobacteraceae > Pseudoduganella > Pseudoduganella sp. UC29_106. The sequence continues at coordinate 4,116,675 of NZ_CP171977.1, forward strand.
CGCCATATCCAGCTTATCGCGCTGGGCGGGGCTATTGGCACGGGCCTCTTCCTGGGTATCGCCCAGACGATCAAGATGGCCGGCCCTTCCGTACTCTTAGGCTATGCAGTCGCGGGCGTCATCGCCTTCCTGATCATGCGCCAGCTGGGCGAGATGGTAGTGGACGAGCCGGTCGCCGGCTCCTTCAGCCATTTCGCGGACAATACTGCGGCCACCTGGCCGGCTTCATGTCCGGCTGGAATTACTGGGTGCTGTATGTGCTGGTCAGCATGGCCGAACTGTCCGCGGTCGGTATTTATGTACAGTACTGGTGGCCGTCGATTCCGACCTGGGTCTCCGCCCTCGCCTTCTTCCTGATCATCAATTCCATCAGCCTGGCCAACGTGAAGGCCTTCGGCGAAATGGAATTCTGGTTCGCCATCATCAAGGTGATTGCCATCGTCGGCATGATCGGCTTCGGCGCCTGGCTGCTGATTTCCGGCGCTGCCGGTCCCGAAGCGACTGTCGCCAACCTGTGGCAGCACGGCGGCTTCTTCCCCAACGGCGTGAACGGACTGGTGATGGCGATGGCCGTGATCATGTTCTCCTTCGGCGGGCTGGAACTGATCGGCATCACGGCGGCGGAAGCGGACAATCCTTCCGTGACCATTCCGAAGGCCACCAACCAGGCCATTTACCGCATCCTGATCTTCTACATCGGCGCACTGGGTGTGCTGCTGTCGCTCTATCCGTGGGAAAAGGTCGTCACCGGCGGCAGCCCCTTCGTGCTGATCTTCCATGCGCTGAACAGCAATGTGATCGCCACGGTGCTGAATATCGTCGTGCTGACGGCGGCGCTGTCGGTCTATAACAGCGGCGTGTACAGCAATAGCCGCATGCTGTTCGGCCTCGCCCGGCAGGGCAATGCGCCGAAGTTCCTGCTGACCGTGAACAAGCGCGGCGTGCCGCTGGCGGCGCTGGGCGTGTCCGCCTTCGCCACCGGCATTTGCGTGGTCGTTAACTACATCATCCCGGGCAAGGCGTTCGAAGTGCTGATGGGGCTTGTGGTGTCGTCCCTGATCATCAACTGGGGCATGATCAGCTGGATCCACCTGCGCTTCCGCGCGCAGAAGAAGGCCGAAGGCAAGGTGACCGCCTTCCAGAGCCTGGGCTACCCGATCACCAACTACCTGTGCCTGGTTTTCCTGGCTGGGATCCTGGTGGTGATGTTTCTGACGCCGGAATTGCGAATTTCGGTTTATCTGATTCCGGTGTGGCTGATTGCGCTGTGGATCGGGTATCGCAGCAAGCGCAATAACGGGGCCGTTGGCGGGTCCATAAAACCTACGGCTTAAAGCAGGTGGCTGCCACGACGTGGCAGCCACCAGGGTCACGCCTTGGGTTTTAATCGACGTTGGCGCCGCGCAGCTTGAGCGCCGCGCGCACGCCGGCGCCGTAGGCCGGATCAGCCTTGTCAAACAAGGCCAGCTGCCGCTGCAGGATCTCCTGCGGCACCTGGCTCAAAGGCCCGGCCAGGTTCGCGCACAGATTATCCTTCTCCTGCTGCGGCATCAGCCGGAACAGATTCCCCGGCTGCGTCCACCAGTCATCCTGGCCGCGTTCATCGTAGCGCGCCGCAGCACCCTCCAGCGCCAGGGCCGGCTCGCCCAGCCCCAGGTCGCCCGACCCGACGCCCTGCGACTCCACCGTCGCATAATTATCCTCAGCCCCGCCATTGGCAACGGCCATGAAGCCGTCGCGCTGCTGGTGATGTACCGGGCAGCGCGGCGCATTCACCGGCAGCTGCTGGTGGTTGGTGCCAACGCGGTAAAGCTGCGCGTCGTGATAGGCAAACAGGCGCGCCTGCAGCATCTTGTCCGGCGAGAAGCCCATGCCCGGCACCACGTTTGCCGGCGAAAGCGCGGCCTGCTCGACTTCCGCGTGATAATTGACAGGATTGCGATTCAGTTCCAGAACGCCGACTGGAATCAGCGGGAAATCGGCATGGGGGCCAGATCTTGGTCAGGTCGAAGGGATTCCAGCCGGTGCGCTTGCTCCACGCATCCAGTTCGGCCGGCGTGGCGACTTGCAGCTTCACGTCCCATTTGGGGCAGTCGCCGCGCGCGATCGCTTCGAATAGGTCGCGCTGCGCATAGTCGGGATCCTCGCCCGCCAGGCGCACAGCGTCGGCCGCCGCCAGGTTCCTGATGCCCTGCTGGGTCTTGAAGTGCCATTTCACGAAAACGCGCTCGCCGGCTTCGTTGACCAGGCTGAAGGTATGGCTGCTGAAACCGTCCATATGGCGGTAGCCGTCCGGCGTGCCGCGGTCGGAGAACAGCATGGTCACCTGGTGCAGGCTTTCCGGCGCCTTGCTCCAGAAATCGAACATCATCGTGGGCGACTTCAGGTTGGATTGCGGGCAGCGTTTCTGGGTATGGATGAAGTCCGGGAACTTGATGCCGTCCTTGATGAAGAACATCGGCGTGTTATTGCCGACCATGTCCCAGTTGCCCTCTTCGGTGTAAAAGCGCAGCGCGAAGCCGCGCGGATCGCGCTCGGTATCGGCGCTGCCCTTTCGCCGCCGACCGTGGAAAAGCGCAGGAAGGTTTCGGTGGTCTTGCCGATTTCGGAAAACAGTTTTGCCTTCGTGTACTTTCTGATGTCGTGCGTCACCGTAAACGTGCCATAGGCGCCGGAGCCCTTGGCGTGCACCACCCGCTCGGGGATGCGCTCACGGTTGAAGTGCTGGAGTTTCTCGATCAGGTGGAAATCCTGCAGCAGCAGCGGGCCGCGCGGGCCGGCGCTGATGGAGTTCTGGTTGTCGGCAACGGGAATGCCGGAGGCGGTTGTGATTGGTGTCGTCATGGCTTGCATTCGCAGTAGTTAATGGGATACTGCACAGAGGGGGGAATTTCATTTTAGACAGCAGTGGCCGATATTGCCTCCCTCAAACGAGGGAAGCGAAGAAACTTGTTTCCAAGGAAAATAACTACCTGTAATCAACGTTGGTCCGACATGCCCCAAGAAGCAATTTCAATTCCAACGCCAGCCTGGCTCGCGGTCATCCTGGCGCTGGCCACTATCGCCCTGGCGCTGGGCATCCTGCTATGGCGCGCCCTGCGCTCGCGCGCGCGCAGCCATGCCCAGATCCGGGCCCGCCAGATGGAGCGCGAACGCATTGCACGCGCCCTGCACGACACCCTGCTGCAGGGCCTGCAGAGCCTGACGCTGCGCCTGCAGACCGTGATCAATCCCCTGCCGCCGAAAGACCCGGTGCGCGTGGCGATCGAAGGCATCCTCGATGAAGCCGACCAGATGGTCGTGGCCGGGCGCGACCAGGTGATGGACCTGCGCGCCGGCATGGAATTCGGCAGCGACCTGGCCTCCACCCTGCGCGCGGCCGTGCAGGCCATGGCGGCCGAAAACGGCATGAAGTACAAATTCACCGTCGAAGGGGCGCCTGTGCACCTGCACCCGCTGGTCAGCGACGACATCTACTGCATCGCGCGCGAAGCCCTGTCCAACGCCTTCCGCCATGGCGACGCTACGCTGGTGGAAGTGATGCTCAGTTACGGACGCGGTGCATTTCGCTTGCATGTGCGCGATAATGGGCGCGGAATCGATGAACAAACTCTCGGTATTGGCGGCCGGCGCGGCCACTGGGGGCTGACGGGCATGCGCGAACGCGCGGCCTGCATCGGTGGCCAGCTCGACATCTGGAGCGGCATGGGCAGGGGCACGGAAATCGTGCTCACGCTGGACGGCCCGCTCGCATATGGCCAGGGCGCCACCGCAGGAACCAATCAGTGGCTGGACCGGATTTTGTTCAGGCACTTCTGATAATGCGAGGGATGATGATGGAAGCGATGGCGGAAGTAAGACCTATCCGCGTAATGGTGGTAGACGACCACCCCTTGCTGCGTGCCGGACTGGCGGAAGCAATCGCCAGTCAGGCGGACATGGAAATTTCAGGGGAAGCCAGCAACGGCCGCGAAGCCGTGCAGCGCTTCCTGGAGGTCAGGCCGGATGTGACGGTGATGGACATCGCCATGCCGGAAATGTGCGGCGTGACGGCGATGCAGGAAATCCGCCGCCATGCGCCGGATGCGCGCTTCGTGATGCTCACCACCTTCAAGGGCGACGCCCAGATCCTGCGCGCCGTGCAGGCGGGCGCCACGGGCTTCCTGCTGAAAAGCACCCTGCGCAAGGATTTGCTGGACACGATCCGCGACGTGCACGCCGGCCTGCGCCGCATTCCGCCCGATATCGTGATGGAGCTGGCGCAGTACATGGGCCAGGACCTCCTCAGCGGCCGCGAAACGGAAGTGCTGAAGCACGCCGCCGGCGGCAACTCGAACAAGCGCATCGCGCTGAAGATGGAAATTTCGGAAGAGACCGTGAAAGCTCATATGAAGAGCATCCTGTCCAAGCTGATGGCCAATGACCGCACCCACGCCGTGACCATCGCACTGCGGCGCGGCATCATCACCCTTTAGTCGGGCAGCGTGAGCAGGCGGCGCCCGTACAGGCGAGCATCGCAGGAATAGGCGCCGGGACCGAGCAGCAGGAGCAGCACGGGATCGGCCAGCAGCAGCGCGCCCGACAGCGTCCACGCCCCGCCCAGTGACGTTACCGCCAGTTCCGCCAGCATTGCGGCGGCGCTGGCGAGCGGCGTCACAAGCCCCAGCAGCAGGAGACCGGCGAGCAGCAGCAGGGCCAGCGACGCCAGTGCCGCGTGGTCGTGCGCCGCAGCGAGCGCGCACAGATGCACCGATACCGTTCCCCGCAGCAGGGCCAGGCCTGCGCCCGGCCAGCCGGAGGGAAAGATCGGATACAGGCGCTGCATGCCTACCCCGCCTTTTGCGGCGCGGCTGCAGCGGCGGACGCTGCGTCGCGGCCCGCCTGCCATGCGAGAGCCACCAGCACCAGCGCAACCGGCAGCAGGCCGAGGAAGCCGGCCATCAGCCAGGCTGCCGCGCCGGCCAGGGCGCCGATGCCGAAACCGCAGATCGGCCACGCCAGGCGGCGCGCCCGCGACTTCGCCTCGGCATCACCGCGCATCGCGTCGATCAGGGCGATGGACATCATCGTCACATTGCCAGTCATGACGGTGGTGGCGTCCTCCTTCCCCTGCAGCAGCTGCCGTAGGCATTCTGTACCGCCATGCCCGCCGCGCCCAGCATGCCCGCGGCGACGATCTCCGGGTTATTGAAAGCGCTGACCGGACCCGCCGCCAGCCCAAGCGCCATGCAGCCAAGCAGCAGCGCCAGTTGCAGCAGCATCGCATTGCGCAGCGCAGGCTTGCCGCCCTGCTGCCAGCCCAGCACCAGCAGGCGCGTGACCATCACGGAGAGAATGAAGACGGGGAAGACCAGAAGCTTCATCAGCAGGTCCTGCGAAGGATCGACCAGGGTGCGGCCTATCATCACGAAGTTGCCCGTCACGTGGGCCGTGAACAGCCCCGCCAGGCCGATGAAGCCCAGTGTGTCCACATAGCCGGCGATGAAGCCGAGGGACGTTGCCTGCAATGGGCGCGGTTCAGCCATGCTGCCCTCCTTTCCAGTCCTGCCAGGCGACCAGCAGAAATGCGCCGGCCAGCCCGATATGTTCGAAGAAGCCGTTTTCACTCATCATGCGCTCGTGGCCGCCCAGCTCCCAGAAGCGGTTTGCCAGGAAGGTGGCCATGACGGTGAACACGGCCAGCGCGCTCGCGCCCAGCCAGCGCTTCCAGCCGGAGACCACCATCGCCGACGCCGCCAGCTCGAAGGCGATGACGGCGGCGGCCATCGGCGCCGGCAGCGGCAGGCCGAAGTGCTGCATCTCGGCCACCGCGCCATGGAAATCCAGCAGCTTCTCCACGCTGCCCTGGATATAGGCAGCGCAGAGCATCAGCAAAAACAGACGCACCGTTACCAGACCGCCCAGCATGCACAACCCAGCGCGCCCCAGAAGTCCTTCAGGTCGGCGACCGGAATCTTGCTGGCCCAGGCCGTGGCGTGACGGTGGCCGTGCACATTGCAGGAGTGGGCGCAGGCGCAGGCTGCCGCAGCGGCATTGGCGGCGGCAGCGGCGCCGCCGGCGGACTTGCGCTTGCCCCAGGCTGCGTAGCCGCCGTACTGTCGGACGGGCGACCAGTCAGGCATCGCTGGTGGCGGCGCCTGATCGTAATCGCTGAATGGTCCCGCCGCGTACACCACCTTGCCGCCCACCATCGTGAACAGCGACGTGGTGTCGGCGATATCGGATTCCGGGCAATTGAAGAAGTCCCGGTCAGGCACGATCACGTCGGCCAGCTGGCCGGCCGCGATACGGCCCTTGTTGCCCTCCTCGTTGGAGAACCAGGTGACGTTCTCGGTCCACATGCGCAGCGCCTGGTCGCGGTCCAGGCAGTTCGCACGCGGGTAGAGCTGGGCGCCGCCAACCGTCTTGCCGGTGACGAGCCAGGACAGCGACACCCATGGATTGTAGGAAGCGACGCGGGTCGCATCCGTGCCGGCCGAAGTGCGCACGCCCGATTCCAGCAGTTTCTTCACCGGCGGCGTGGCTTCGGCCGCAGCTGCGCCATAGCGCTCGACGAAGTACTCGCCCTGGTAAGCCATGCGGTGCTGCACGGCCACGCCGCCACCCAGCGCCGCTACGCGGTCGATGGAACGCTGCGAAATGGTTTCGGCGTGGTCGAAGAACCAGTTCAGGCCCGTCAGCGGAATATCCTTGTTGACCTTCTCGAAAACGTCCAGCGCGCGGCTGATGGTCTCGTCATAGGTCGCGTGCATGCGCCACGGCCAGCGGTTCTGGGCCAGGATGCGCACCACGCCTTCCAGGTCGTCTTCCATATTCGCCGGCATATCCGGGCGAGGCTGGCGGAAGTCCTCGAAGTCGGCGGCGCTGAAGGTCAGCATCTCGCCGGCGCCATTGTGGCGGAAATAGTCGTCGCCCTGCTGGTACTTCACGGCCTGGGTCCAGTTCAGGAAGTCTTCCTTCTCCTGCTTGGGCTTTTGCGTGAACAAGTTGTAGGCCAGGCGGATGGTCAGCTGCTTGTCGCGCGCCAGCTGATCGATGATCTGGTAATCCTCGGGATAATTCTGGTTGCCGCCGCCCGCGTCGATGGCGCCCGTCACGCCGAGGCGATTCAGTTCGCGCATGAAGTGGCGGGTGGAATTGGCCTGGTATTCCGGCGGCAGCTTCGGGCCTTTCGCCAAGGTGGAATACAGGATCGCCGCATTCGGCTTGGCCAGCAGCAGGCCGGTGGGGTTGCCCTGGCCGTCGCGCAGGATCTGGCCGCCGGGCGGCTCGGGTGTGTCCTTGGTGTAGCCGACGGCGCGCAGCGCGGCGCCATTCAGCAGGGCACGGTCGTACAGGTGCAGGATGAACACCGGGGTATCCGGCGCCACCGCATTGATCTCTTCCAGCGTCGGCAGGCGCTTCTCGGCAAACTGGTGCTCGGTGAAGCCGCCCACGATGCGCACCCACTGCGGCGCCGGCGTGACCGCCACTTGCGCCTTCAGCATGGCCATCGCGTCGGCCAGCGAGGTGACGCCATCCCAGCGCAGTTCGAGGTTGAAATTCAGGCCGCCGCGGATGATGTGCAGGTGATTGTCGATCAGGCCTGGCAGCACGGAACGGCCGCCCAGGTCGATCTTGCGGGTGGCCGGTCCCGCCAGCGCCATCACTTCCTCATTGCTGCCGACAGCGGTGAAGCGGCCATCCTGGATGGCCACGGCCGCGGCGCGCGGATTGGCGCGGTCCAGCGTGGTGAACTGGCCGTTGTGCAGGATCAGGTCAGGACTTTGATGTTTGCTCATTTGCTGCGACTCCGTTTAATGATTTGTTGCAGTCGGGGCCATGCGGCAGCTCGCCGAAGCAGTGCGGCTTGACCTGCTTATCCAGCCACGACGTTTGCGTCTGGCCGGGCTGCCACAGCTGACGGATCAGCGGCGGCAGCTGCTCTCCTGCCAGGATCCCCAGCAGGCCGACCAGCGCAACGATGGGCGGCGCCGGGGAGCGCACGTTGAGAAAGCCGTAGATCAGGCCCACCAGGACGCCGGCGGCCAGCGATACGATATACATCTTCATGATACCCTCCCCGGCTGGCCCTTAGCCCTCGTGGGCGTTGAACATGGACTTGGCGTAGATGATGCCAAGGCCGTAGGCGCCGCCGTATTTCTTGGCGATGCCGGTGGTCATTTCATAGGTCTCGGTGCGGGCCCAGTCGCGCTGCAGTTCCAGCATGTACTGCAGCGAGGTCATAGGACGCACGCCGGCCTGGATCATGCGCTCCATCGCGCGCTCGTGGGCTTCGGTGGACACGTCGCCGCAGGCGTCGGCGATCACATACACTTCAAAGCCCTGGTCCAGCGCGGACAGGGTCGGGCCAACGATGCAGACCGAAGTCCACAGGCCGCCGAACACCAGGCGCTTCTTGCCGATCGCGTTCACGCGGGCGATCACGTTCGCATCTTCCCAGGTGTTCATCGAAGTGCGGTCGGTGATTTCCGCTTTCGGGAAGGCGTCCTTGATCTCATCGAAGATCGGGCCGGAGAAGCTCTTCTCCGCCACGGTGGTCAGGATGGTCGATACGCCGAAGCCCGCAGCGGCGTGCGCCACCAGCGCCGCATTGGTGCGCAGCGTGGTCGCGTCGATCGAGTGGGTGGCGAAAGCCATCTGCGACTGGTGGTCGATCAGGATCAGCGTGTGGTCCTTTGGGGTCAGCAGCAGTTTGCCGGGGGTTGGGGTTGCGTTCACAGTCATGATTGCTCCTTTCAGGCTTGGATGAAGGCCAGCAGGTCTTCGTTGAGTTTATCCTTGTGCGTATCGGTCAGGCCGTGCGGCGCGCCTGGATACACGATCAGCTTCGAGTTCTTCACCAGTTTGGCCGATGCACGGCCGGATGCGTCGATGGGAACGATCTGGTCATCGTCGCCGTGCACGATCAGTGTCGGCACATTGATTTTCTTGAGGTCTTCGGTGAAGTCGGTTTCCGAGAATGCGGCGATGGAATCATAGGTGTTCTTGTGGCCGCCCATCATGCCCTGCATCCACCAGCTGTTGACCAGGCCTTGCGACAGCTTGGCGCCCGGGCGGTTGAAGCCGAAGAACGGGCCGCTGGCGATGTTCAGGTAGAGCTGGGAGCGGTCGGCCAGCGCGGCGGCGCGGATATCGTCGAACACTTTCTTCGGCAGGCCGCCGGGATTGTTCGGGGTTTGCACCATCAGCGGCGGCACGGCGGAAATCAGGCCCGCCTTGGCCACGCGGCTGGTGCCGTGACGGCCGATGTAGCGCGCCACTTCGCCGCCGCCGGTCGAGAAGCCGATCAGCACGGCCTTCTTCAGGTCCAGGTGATTGATCACGGCGGCCAGGTCGTCGGCGTAGTGGTCCATATCGTTGCCGTCCCACGGCTGGCTGGAGCGGCCGTGGCCGCGGCGGTCATGGGCGATGCAGCGGTAGCCCTTGGACGCCAGGAAGATCATCTGCGATTCCCAGCTGTCCGAGCTCAGTGGCCAGCCGTGGCTGAAGACGATGGGCTGGCCGTTGCGCGGGCCCCAGTCCTTGTAATAGATTTCCACGCCGTCGCGCGTGGTGAGCGTTGCGCCGACGGCGGACTTCGATGGTGCGGGCTTCTGTGCGGCTGCCGCTTCCACCGCGACGCCGGCAACGGCAGCCACGGTAGCGGCGCCCAGCAGGACTTTGCGGCGGCGCGTGTTCGGGATGGCCGTCTTGTTTTGTTCTTCCATGTATTGCTCCTGAAGTGGGGTGAGATGCCCAGTCATCATAGGAGCATGGAGTCGGCCGCGAATCCCCGATTTGGGCACACGCCGCCTCCCCCGAACGAGGTAGGCGCCGCAGAAACAACTATTGCCGGCAGCCTGCCGGCTAATGCGCCAACGCGGCCGACGACGTCCTCTTCCAGGTTCGCTCAAGTTGCCGCACCCGCCCCTCCAGCTCCGCCGCCAGATACCCCCGCGCAAACCCCGCCTGCTGATCCAGCTGCGGATCGGTCCGATGAAAATGCTGCAGCAGCCCATCCGCCACGGCCACGTCATTGATCCACCCAGCTCATCCTGCAGCGCCGACATTCCTTGCAGCGCCCGTCGCACGCGCTTGCGCTTCTCCAGGCAAGCAAAGAACTCGGTCGCATACCGTAGCTTCTTCATCGCAATGCGCAGGCGGTGGCGCGAACGGGGCGTACCGTTCTGCAGCTTGCCACCGCGCTTTTCGACCCGCTTGCGCGCCTGTTTCAGCGCATTGTCCGCGAACTTCGGCGCCGCACGGGCCAGTCCCTTGACCTGGATATCGCTGGCGGCTTTGCGCCAGGCGGCGGTCTCGATGAAATGGTGGAGCGAATGCAGCAGCGTCTCGAAACGCTTGGACGACACCGCGCTGCCCGCCGCGCTGCGCATCTGCCGCGCATGCGAGCGCACCGCTTTGCGCAATGGACGCAGTTCGTCATTCTGCGGAAGATGCGTGCCCAGCACATCCCAGTCGCGCGCCGGCCCCAATTCATTGCCCAGCCACTCGATCTCGCGGCTGAGGCGGGAACCGGGCCGTATCACATCCTCGAAAAGGTCGAGCGCCGAGCGAAATCGGCGCAGGCCGACGCGCATCTGGTGCACTGATTCGGCGAATGCCCGCCCGCGACTTGTTCGCGGTTACCTTCGATCTGGTTGAGGCAATTAAGCAGGATGGCGTGGGCGGCCTGTTCGACCGTCATATCGTCCTGCAGCTCAAGGGGCCGGGCATGGACTGGTCTTTTCACTGTGCATTCCTCCGTTGGGCAATGATACGCCCGTGGAATTCAATGCTAGTGATTGCTGAACCACTGCTGTGCCAGAAGAGCCACTTGCTCAAGCGTGCCCATCTCTTCGAACAGATGGGTGGCGCCGGGGATGATATCGATGCGTTTCTCGCACTGCAGGGCGGAGAAGGCTTGCTGGTTGAGCGTGATCACTTCGTGGTCGTTGCCGCCAACGATGAGCAGGGTTGGCGCCGTGACTTTTGCCAGCGCCGCCGCGCCGGCCAGGTCCGGCCTGCCGCCGCGCGACACAAGGGCTGCGATATCGCCCAGCCGCAGCGCCGCCAGTTGCAGTGCGGCTGCGGCGCCGGTGCTGGCGCCGAACAGGCCGATGGGCAGGGACAGTGTCGCCGGTTCCGTTCGCAGCAGATCGCAGGCCAGTCCCAGGCGGTCGGTCAGCAGCGGTATATCGAAGCGAACGGGATAGTCGGCTTCCTCGGCAGGCGTCAGCAAATCCATCAGCAGCGTGCCGATGCCCGCCTTGCGCAGCTCGCCGGCCACATAATTGTTGCGCGAGCTGAAGCGGCCGCTGCCGCTGCCGTGCGCAAACAGCACGACCCTGCTGGCGCCATCCGGCACCTCCAGCATGCCCTCAACCAAGCCTGCGCTGAGCTTAACCGACACCAGCCGCTGCATGTCGCCCCCTCTCCTCACCCTCAGTCTACCCCCCCCCGCCCACCCGGCGCCACCATGGGGTCAGATCCGACATTCGGACACGATCTGAGCAATGGCCGGGGTTCAGAGGGAGAGTCGTCTGCAGCTCAAGCTGTCGAGCTTGCCCATCTCGCGCGAAATCTGCCCCGATTCGGCATATTTGCCGCAATTATTTGCTGCATTTGGCCATACGGCCAAGTTCGTGTCCGAATGTCGGATCTGACCCCACGGTTATTCGGGGGTGCAGGCGGGGCAGGCGAGGTTGGCGGTGAGGGGGCGCGGTGGGGGGTGTAGCTGCGGCCGTTCAGGGTGCGGACGGGGGGCCTGAAGTCGGCGCTCAGCAGGTCGCGGTCGGGCTGGTAGGAGGCGGTGCGGATGTCGAGCAGGCCGACGATGGTGTGGTCGAGCACGTCCGCCTGGTAGGGACGCGCTTCCAGCGAGTCGCGCGCGGCGGCGGTCACCTTGTCTTCGCGGTTGGTCCACATGATCAGCGGGATTTCGTAGCCGCTGGCGTCCGTGGCCGAGTGGCCGGAGAAATTGCGGCTGTGCCCCACCTCCTGGCCGTGATCCGAAACGTAGAGGAAAGTGGCCGGCTCAGGCCCAACGGACCGCTGCAGGTTGCTGAGCAGCGCATTCAGCACGTGGTCGCCGTACAGGATCGCGTTGTCGTACTCATTGCGCGCATTGCGGATCCAGAACGGCCGTGACGCCTGCTTCATCGACGCATGCACGCGATCGTCCGCATCCTTGAACTTGGCGAAGCGCTTCGGGTAGCGCAGGTCGTAGTGCAGGTGCGCGCCCATCAGGTGGACGACGATGAATTTCTTCGGCGCGGGACGATGCAGCACATTCTTCAGATGCGGAATCAGCCCTTCATCCAGGCTGGTCGCGTTGCGCCCCGTGCGCTGGTTGATGAACACCGCGTGATCGGCCTGCTCGGCCAGCATCTGGATCGGCCCATCGTTGCGCTGCTGGTTCGAGATCCAGTGCACTTCGTAGCCGGCCTGGCGTGCCTGCGTGAGCACCGTGGGCTTGGAGGGATTGAACCGGGGATTATTCAGCGTGGCCGGCGTCAGCATCTTCACCACGGACTGGATGGTCGCCGCGTCTGACGACACCACATCGCCGAACACCAGCAAGTCCTTGCGCTGCGCATCGAGATGCGGCGTGGTCTTGCGCTGGTAGCCATACAGCGACAGGTTGGCGCGGTTCACGCTCTCGCCCACCACCAGCACCACCGTATGCTTCTCGGGACCAGAGTAAGTAAGATCTTCGGTATCCTGCTGGCCCGCCATCTGCACGCGCATCGCCTCCAGCTGGGCGACCGAGTCGTGATACGTCGTGTAATAGCGCGGCCAATAGAAGAACGGGTTCTCGGCGCGCATCGTCGGATTGAAGTGCAGCGCGATGAACAGCAGCGCAATGCTGCCACTGGTGGCGCGCGCCCATGCATCGGACGGCGCAGTTTCAGGCAGACGCTTTTCCAGCCACGCCAGCAGCGCAAGCGCGGTGAGCCCGAACGCGCTCACCATGGCCATCGAAGGCCAGTAATGCACGAAGAATTCGAGGACTTCGTCCGTGTTGGTCGCGCCCAGCGCGTCCGCTACCACGGAGTCCTTGAAGGTCAGCCCGTACTGAAAATAGAGGAAGCCTTCGATACAGGAGTGGATGACGATGGCCGCATTAGCCGCCAACGCAAAGCGCGAGGCCAGCTTGCGCCCGCCCGCCATCGCCAGCAACGCCACCAGGCCGGTGTTTGCCAGCAGAATAAAAAAGAGTGATTTCGCCAGCGCCTTGAGGTCGGCCATGCCGGTTAGTGCGAACAGGCACAGCGCGGCCGCCACCAGGGTGGTGCGCGCCAGCGACTGCGCCATCGGCGTAGTGAGCTTGTCCAGCCAGGACGAGAGGGTCCAACGAAGATGCAACATGGATCAGATTGCGTAATGGGCAAAAAGTCAGCCTCGTGGGTGACTTTTGGGTTCGCAATTCTAACCCGTTATCTGATGCGCCGCGTAAAGTATCAATGCTGCAGCGCAGCTGAGATCAGAACTCTTCCCATTCACTCTCGGAACGTGGTGCGTTCGCCACCTTTTTTAACTTGCGGTGGCCGCACCGCGACGGCTGTAGACCGCTTCACGGCCGGCCGCGCTGGCGCCCGTGCCGGCGCTGCCGACGGGGCAATATTGCCGATCTTGAACGCGCTTACCGCCTGGGACAAGCCAGCCGCCTGCTCGCGCATCGCTTCGGAAGCGGCAGCCGTTTTCCTCGACCAGGGCCGCGTTCTGCTGCGTCACCTGGTCCATCTGCGTGATGGCCTGGTGCACCTGGGCGATGCCCGCATTCTGCTCGGTGGTGGCGGCGCTGATCTCGGCCACGATGTCCGTGACCTGCTTTATGCTGGCCACCACGTCGCTCATGGTGGAACCGGCCTGCTGCACCAGCTTCGTGCCCGATTCGACCTTGTCCACCGAGTCGCCGATCAGCACCTTGATTTCCTTGGCCGCGGCGGCGGAGCGCTGCGCCAGGTTGCGCACCTCGGTCGCCACCACGGCGAAGCCGCGGCCCTGCTCACCGGCGCGCGCCGCTTCCACGGCGGCATTCAGCGCCAGGATATTGGTCTGGAAAGCGATGCCGTCGATGACGGAAATGATGTCCACGATCTTGCGCGAGGATTCATTGATCGAGTCCATCGTCACGATCACCTGCTCCACCACCGAGCCGCCCTGCACTGCCACTTCGGATGCCGACTGCGCCAGCTGGTTGGCCTGGCGGGCGTTGTCCGAGTTCTGGCTCACCGTGGAAGTCAGTTCTTCCATTGAGGACGCGGTTTCCTCCAGCGAGGCCGCCTGCTGCGAAGTGCGCGAGGACAGGTCGCCCGTGCCGGCCGCGATCTGGTGCGAAGCCGAGCTCACCGCATCGGCGGATGCACGCGCCGTGCCCACCACGCCGGCGATCTGCGCCAGCAGCTTGTTGAAGGCCACGGCCGTGTGGCCGATTTCGTCCATGCGCTGCACCGGCACCTGGTGGGTCAGGTCCAGCGACTCGCTCACGTCTTCCAGCGTGCCGCGGATTGTAGTCAGGCTGCCGCTGATGATGCGGAACAGCTGGTAGCCCAGGGCCGCCGTCACCAGCACGGCCAGCACGATCACGACAATCAGCGTGGTCTGGGCGGACTTGTAGGCCGCATCGCTTTCGGTGCGCACCTGTTCGATCAGCTTGTTGTTATAGGCGATGTGGTCGTCCAGGCCTTTCTTCACGCCCGCCGCGCCGACAGCCAGCGGCGTGCCCGGCTGCAGCGTGGCGCGCACGGCATCCATGTCGCCGGCGTGCGAACCGGCCAGGAAAGGAATCAGGGCCTGGCGGTAGGTCGCCATATTGGCCTTGTCCTGCTCCAGCATCTTGCGGTCGGTCTCGTCGTAGAGACGCTCTTTTTCGTAGGACGCGATGATCTGGTCGAACTTGGCGTGGGCGTCGTTATAGGCTTTGTCCAGCGCCGTCTTGTCCGGCAGGTTGGAGAAGACGGACAGGCGGTAGCCGGCCAGGCGGCTGTCGGCCAGCGCGCCTTTCGCTTCATTCAGGCCGGCGATGCTGGGAATGAGGCGCGACTGCACGAGTGTCAAGCGCTGCTGCGCAGCAGAAATCTGCCAGATGCCGTTCGCGCCGACAAAAATCAGGGCGAGCAAGGCGACCGCCAGGGTCAGGGTTAATCGCTTCGTGATAGTCATGGTTTTGGTCTTTTTTGGACGCCGGATGTACAAGTATTGTTGATGATTTTTGCAAGCGCAAGTTGCTTGCCGCAATGCAGCAATAGTTTCTCACAGTTTGCAAAAAAAGTAACGTATCTTGCCGCGAAGGACGACGCGAATCAGACAGTTGCGGCGGCGGTGGAGGCGCGGACCCACGAGTTCCGGTTTCATGCGGATTTCCATGTCCGTGCCGGCGGACTGGTTCAGGCGCTGCAAAATCAGCTGGGCGGCCTGCACGCCCATGGCATGGTGGGAGATGCGGATGGTGGTCAGTGGCGGATTGACCATGTCCACGAAGGGCATGTCGTTGTGGCCGATGACCGACACGTCTTCCGGGCAGCGCTTGCCGGCCGCGCGCAGGCTGTCGTAGCAGCCCAGTGCCAGCAGGTCGTTGCCGGCCAGGATGGCGGTAGCTTTCGGATAGCGCGCCAGCGCCTCGTCGCAGGCGGCCTTGCCTGCGTCGCGCGAGTAGGCGCTGCAATCGACCATCCACAGGTCCTCGCGCTTCACGCCCTGCGCTTCCATGGCCCGCACGTAGCCTTCGCGGCGCAGGTGGCCGGTGGAGAGATTCTGCGGGCCGACCAGGTGCACGATGCGGCGGTGGCCCAGGTTGAACAGGTAATCGACGGCCATGCGCATGCCGGCCATCTCGTCATTCACCACGCTGGAGACGCGGCCAGCATCTTCGCCGCGGTTCACCGTCACCACCGAGATGCCCGCTTCCAGGCAGTGCGACACCACGGGATCGTCGCGTGTGGCCGTGGCCAGGATCAGCGCATCGCACTGGCGCGCCAGCAGCTGGTCCACCACGAAGCGCTGCTGCGCCGGGTCTTCGCCGGCATTGGTCACGAGGGCCACGTAGCCGTGCTTGCGCAGTTCATCCTCGATGCCCAGCACGATGGGCGGGAACACGGGGTTGGTGATGTCCGGCAGAATCACGCCAACGACATTGGAGCGGCGCGTGCGCAGGGCGGCGGCGATCTTGTTCGGTCGGTAGCCATGCTTGGCCGCCTCCTTCAGCACGCGCTGGGCCACGGCCTCGCCGACCATGTGGCGTGTGTCCGGGTCCATGACCCGGCCGACCGTCGAGGGATGGACGCCGAGAATCTGGGCCAGGCCCTTCAGCGTCATCTTCTTCTGCTCCATGCGCATTCTCTCTTGTGTACCTGCAATATTGCCAATTGTCGCACATGCGAACGATCGCACCAATAAACAACGTTTTTCGACGAACGGTAAAAATACTGTGTTGACTCAACCTGTAGAAATGCTAATCTAGATTTATGCGAACGATCGCATAAAGATTGCAGGAAGAATGCAAAGAGGAGACACATGAGCACCAACCATCTCATCGACGGGGAAGCGTCGATCACCCCCATCGCCATCGCGGCGATGGCGCAAACCACGGACCCGCGCCTGCGCCAGGTGATGGCCAGCTTCGTGCAGCACATGCATGCCTTCATCCGCGACGTGCACCTGACCGAGGCCGAATTCGAGCGCGCGGTGCGCTTCCTGGTCGACATCGGCCAGGCCACCAACGACTGCCACAACGAAGTGATCCTGGCGGCGGACGTGCTGGGCATCTCGACCCTGGTCGCCCTGCGCAACAACCCGGAACAGGAAGGCCAGACCGCAGCAGCCCTACTCGGCCCCTTCTGGCGCGCCAATTCGCCGGTCTGCCGGAACGGCGACGATATCGCGCGCTGCGATTTGCCGGGGCCGACGATGCTGGTCTCCGGCCAGGTGCGCGATATTGACGGCAAGCCGGTCGCCGGCGCCAAGGTCGATGTGTGGCAAGCCTCGCCCGTCGGCATGTACGAGAACCAGGACGAGCACCAGCCCGAAATGAACCTGCGCGGCCAGTTCACCACCGATGCCGAGGGCCGCTACCACTTCCGCACCGTGCGCCCGGCCGGCTATCCGGTGCCGACCCACGGCCCGACCGGCGTGCTGCTGCGCGCCCAGAACCGCCACTGCATGCGCCCCGCCCACGTGCATTTCATGGTGTCGCACGAAGGCTTCAAGACCCTGATTACCCAGGTCTTCGCCGACGATGCCGAGCACCTGCACAGCGACGTGGTCTTCGGCGTCACCAAACGCCTGGTGGGCCGGTTCGAGCCGCACCAGCCGGCGCCCGGCAGCAATGAACCCCACTACACCCTGCAGTACGACTTCGTGCTCGAGCGCGGCGTGTGCTGCTTCCCCGAACCACCGATCAAATAAGGAATTCCCATGAACGACAAGATCCATGGCCCGCTTGAAGGCCAGGTGGCCGTCATCGCCGGCGGTGCAGGCGCCATCGGCTACGCCAGCGCGCAGCGCTTCGCCCGCCTCGGCGCCCAGGTCGCGCTGCTCGGCCGCGAGAACGTCGCCGCGCTGCAGGAGAAGGCTGACGCCCTGCCCGGCCAGGGCCATGCCGGCGTGCAGGCCGATACCGGCGTCGGCGCCAGCCTGCGCGATGCGGCAGCCATCGTCCGCGAGCGCTACGGCCGCTGCGACATCCTCGTCAACTCGGCCGGCATGACGCGCGCCATTCCGCACCACGACCTGGAAGCGCTGACCGATGAAATCATCGACGAAATCTTTGTCGCCAACTGGCGCGGCGTGTTCTCCACCATCCGCGCCTTCGCACCGATGCTGAACGAAAGCGGCAAGGGGCTGGTGGTGAATCTTTCCTCTATCGCCGGCACCACGGGCATCGGCAGCAACGTGGCCTATGTGGGCGCCAAGGCTGGCCTGGACGCTATGTGCACGTCCCTGGCGCGCGCTCTCTCGCCGCAGATCCGCATGATCAATGTGTCGCCCGGCGTGGTGGACAGCCCCTTTGTCCCCGGCCGCGACGCGAACTTCAACGACAAGCAGGCCGCCACCACGCCGCTGCAGCGCGTGGGCCTGCCGGACGATATCGCCGCTGCCGTGGAAGCCTGCGCCACCACCCTGCTCTTCACCACCGGCAGCGTGATCCAGGTCGATGGCGGCCGCCACCTGGGAGCCAGGCCATGAGCACCATCATCACCTGCGCCATCACCGGCAATATCGTCAAGCCGGGCATGCATCCGGACCTGCCGATCACGCCCGAACAGATCGCGAAAGCCTGCCTCGACGCGGCGGACGCCGGCGCCGCGGCCGTGCACATCCACGTGCGCGATCCGCAGACCGGGATGCCCTCGATGGAACTAGGGCTTTACGCGGAAGTGATGGAACGCATCCGCTCGCGCAACCGCCACCTGATCATCAACCTGACCACGGGACCCGGCGGCCGCTTCATCCCCAGCGCGGACAACCCGCAAGTGGCCGCGTCGGGCAGCACCTTGATGCTGCCGGAGCGCCGCGTCGAGCATATCGCGGCCCTGCGCCCGGATATCGCCACGCTGGACCTGAACACCATGAATTCCGGGTCAGATGTGGTGATCAATACGCCCGCCAACGTGGCGCGCATGGCAAAGGTGATCCGCGATGCCGGCGTGAAGCCGGAAATCGAGATCTTCGATTCGGGCGACCTGAATATGGCGCATGACCTGATCAAGGAAGGCGTGCTGGAAGGTCCGGGCCTGTTCAGCTTTGTGCTGGGCGTGAAATATGGCTTCTCCGCCACACCCGCCACCATGGCCTACGCCGCCAGCCAGCTGCCGCAAGGCGCGCAGTGGACGGGCTTCGGCATCGGCCGCCAGGCCTTCCCCATGGTGGCCCAGGCCTGGCTGCTGGGCGGCCATGTGCGCGTCGGCTTCGAGGACAACCTCTTCATCTCCAAAGGCCAGCTGGCAAAGGACAACGCCGAACTGGTCAGCCGCGCGCGCCTCATCGTCGAATCGCTGGGCGGCGCCATCGCCTCGCCGCAGGAAGCGCGCGACATGCTCGGCCTCAAACAATTCTGATTTATCACCAAGGAGCAGTAATGAACACCATCCGCGTCAACGAAAAAGCACCACATATCGACCTGCTCGAACCTGTACTGCTGAACACTGCGCGCCCGAAGGCGCAGCCTGGCCAGTGCGTGATTGAAGTGCACAGCGCCGGCATCAATCCGAGCGACGTGAAGGCCGCCCTGGGCGCCATGCCGCACGCCGTGTGGCCGCGCACGCCGGGTCGCGATTATGCGGGCATCGTCATCGACGGCCCGGAAGCACTGGTCGGCCAGGAAGTCTGGGGCAGCGGCGGCGAACTCGGTATCCGCCGCGACGGCACCCACGCGCGCTACCTGGTGCTGGACGCCGAGGCCGTGCGCATCAAGCCGAAGAATATCTCCCTGCTGGAAGCGGGCGCTGTCGGCGTGCCTTTCATCACGGCCTACGAAGGCCTGCGCCGCGCCGGCCTGCCGCAAAAGGGCGACGTGGTGCTGGTCATGGGCGGCAACGGCAAGGTCGGCCAGGCCACCGTGCAGCTGGCCAGCCGCGCCGGCGCCCGCGTGGTTGCTGTCGAACGCGGCGCAGAGCCTTATATCGGCCACGTGAACGGTCAGGTGGACATGATCGCGGCCGAGCATACCGATATCGCGGCCTACGTGCGCGCGCAGACCAATGGCCACGGTGCGGACATCGTCTACAACACCGTCGGCAGCCCTTACTTCGAAGCGGCCAACAATGCGCTGGCTATCGGCGGCCGCCAGATCTTCATCTCGACCATCGACCGCGCCGTGCCCTTCGACATCTTCGCCTTCTACCGCGGCCAGCATACCTATGTCGGCATCGACACCCTGGCGCTGGATTCGCTGGCCTGCGCACGCATCCTGGACCAGCTCAAGCCGGGCTTCGAGGACGGCACGCTGAAGCCCTTCCCCGTGCCACAGGAAACGATCTTCCAGCTGTCCGACGCTGCCAAGGGTTACCGCGCCGTGCTGGGCGGAGCGCGCGAGCGTGTGGTGCTGCAGCCGGCGCTGTCCGAATGAACGTCACCCGTTTCGCGGAGGCGCAAGCCTATTTCCCGCCGAATCACGAGGACATGCGCTGCCTGCGGCTGCAGGGCCATGAGGCGGGGCCGTCGGACACGCTGTGGCTGGGCATGTCCCACCTGCTGCCCGGCGGCGGTACCACCCTCGACGGGTCCGGCGTCGAAAAGTTCTACGTCGTGCTGGAGGGGGAGGTAACCATCATTACTGAAGGAGGGGAACACACGCTGCACAAATACGACTCGTGCCGGCTCGCGCCGAATGAGAAGCGGGCGCTGAAAAACAAAAGCAACCAGCCAGCCACCGTTTTGCTCGCGATGCCGTATGCAACACAAAAATAGCCAGTAACGCAGCGCACACACGGCGGATCAATGATCCGCCCTACGCCAGCATCGACGCAACGCAACCTGCCGTCAATTAACCACGACGCGTAGGGCGGATCATTGATCCGCCGTGCACACCACTAACGTTTCTTTGGAGGAGAAGCACCATGATAACCACCGACGCATCGGTCACCGCGGCCGCCCCGCCGCGCAAGCCCTTCTACAAAATCCTGTACATCCAGGTCCTGATCGCCATCGCGATCGGCATCCTGCTCGGCCACTACAATGCCAAGCTGGCCATCGACATGAAGCCCTTCGGCGACGGCTTCATCAAGATGATCAAGATGCTGATCGGCCCCATCGTCTTCTGCACGGTGGTGCACGGCATCGCCGGCATGCAGGACATCCGCAAGGTCGGCCGCATCGGCTGCAAGGCCCTGCTCTACTTCGAGATCGTCTCCACGCTGGCCCTGTTCATCGGCATGGCGGTCGGTAACTGGATTCGCCCCGGCGACGGCTTCAACGTCAACCCGGCAACGCTGGACGGCAAGGCAATCAGCGAATACGTCGGCAAGGCCAAGACCCTGACCACCAGCGAATTCCTGCTGAACATCGTCCCCACAACCGTGGCGGACGCCTTCACCAAGGGCGACGTGCTGCAGGTGCTGTTGATCTCCCTGCTGTTCGGTTTTGCGCTGTCCGCCCTGGGCGAGCGCGCCAAGCCGATTACTTCGCTGATCGAAACGGGCTCGCAAGCCATCTTCGGCGTCATCAACTTCATCATGCGCTTCGCCCCGATCGGCGCATTTGGCGCCATGGCCTTCACGGTCGGCAAGTACGGCGTGGTCTCGCTTGGCCCGTTGGTAAAGCTGATCGGCACGTTCTACCTCACGTCCTTCCTGTTCGTGTTCCTGGTGCTGGGTGTCATCGCGCGCCTGTCTGGATTCAGCATTGTAAAATTCCTTGCCTATATCAGGGAGGAGATCTTCCTGGTGCTGGGAACCAGTTCGTCGGATACGGCGTTGCCGACCCTGATGTCCAAGCTGGAGAAGCTGGGCTGCTCCAAGCCGCTGGTAGGCCTGATCGTCCCAACCGGCTACACCTTCAACACGGACGGCACCAGCATCTATATGACGATGGCGGCCCTGTTCGTGGCGCAGGCGACCAATACCGACCTGTCGCTGGCGCAGCAGTTTGCCATCTTCGGCGTGGCCATGCTGACGTCCAAGGGCGCCAGCGGCGTGCAGGGTGCTTCGTTTATCGCGCTGGTGGGAACGCTGGCCGTGGTGCCGTCCGTGCCGGTGGCGGGCATGGCCCTGATCCTCGGCATCGACCGCTTCATGAGCGAAGCGCGCGCCCTGGTGAACATGATTGGCAACGGCGTCGCCACGGTGGTGATGGCGCGCTGGGAAGGCGAACTGAATCGCGACAAGCTGTCTGTAATTCGATAAAAGGGATTTGAGAGAATGAAAAAGAAAGTACTGACGGCCGCACTGCTGGCCACCTGCGCCGGTGGCGCGTATGCCCAGGGTTCCAACGTCCAGATCTATGGACGCCTGAACATCGCCATCGAAAACATGCGCACCTCCGCCAACTCCGCCGGCAAGGGCGTGACCATCACGCGCGAGGTGAACAACCGCTCCGTTATTGGCTTCAAGGGCACCGAGGATCTGGGCGGCGGCAACAAGGCGCTGTTCCAGATCGAGGGCACCGTGTCGCCGGACACCGGTGAAGGCGAGATTGCCCGGCGCGATACGCGCGTTGGCCTGGAAGGCGCCTGGGGCACGGCCTTTGCCGGCCACTGGGTGACTGCCTACAACGGCTCCACTTCCAGCCTCGATCCCTGGTATCCGACCACGGCGGGCTATATGAACCTGATGGCCAACGGCGCCGGTTCTTCGGTGGACAATGTCAGCAACGTATCATCCTTCGACCGCCGCCAGGCCAACAGCGTGCATTACTGGTCGCCGCAATGGAACGGCTTCCAGCTGCGCGTGACGCACGGCCTGAGCGAGGAGCGTCCGGCCAGCGGAGCCCATCCTTCGCTGACTTCCGCCGCCGGCATCTGGGAACAGGGTCCGTGGTATGTGACTGCCGCCTACGAGCGCCATCACGAGTACCAGGGCAAGGGATTCAACGACCAGGGCGCCAAGCTTGGCGTCGCCTACCGCTTCGGGGATACGCGCATCGCCGTGGTTGGTGAGCGGCTGGAGTATGAAACCGCCACGGGCGACCTGAATCGCAACGCCTTCTTCGTCGCCCTCACCCACCAGCTGGGCGCACACAACCTGCGCCTGACGGCCACCCGCGCCAACGACGGCAAGGGCAGCTCGACGGCGAAGATCGGCTTCGTGAAAAAGGGTTCCGCCACCGGCGCGACGCAGTTCACGCTTGGCGACGACTACAGCCTGTCCAAGCGCACCAGCGTGTTCCTGTATTACACGCACCTGAAGAACGAAGCGAACGGCGTCTACGATTTCCCGATCAACGCCCTGACGGTCAGCCCCGGCGCCAAGCTCCGCGGCGCCGCCCTCGGCCTCCGCCACTTCTTCTAAGCCCTCTCCGCCCTTCGCGCCTCCCCTTGGCGCGCGGGGCGCATTTTCCAGCGCCGCAGGCTGCGCCAGCACGGCGGATCAATGATCCGCCCTACACGCTACGCGCCCTCAAATGTCCCGTGTAACGATCCACCCCGCACGCTGCGCGGCCGCAAACGTCCGATGTTTGGCCCCGAAGGGGCTGTAGGGCGGATCATTGATCCGCCGCAGCTCAGTCGAGATGCCAACTCCCCCCTCTTTAGAGTGATCGCAATCCCCCCAATCCACGGCTACCCTGAAATCTTTAAGGAGCCGCCATGTCTCTCCCCTCCTACCCCCGCCAGCACACGGCGCTGCTGTTCGTCGATCCCTACAACGACTTCCTGGACGAAAAAGGCAAGATCTGGCCGCGGGTGGCGGAAGTGGCCGGCGAAGTCCGGCTGCACGAAAACCTGCGCAAAGTAAGCCAGGCCGCCCGCGCCGCAGGCCTGCCCGTCTTCATCGTGCCTCACCATCGCTCCGAGCCCAGCGATTTCGAAGGCTGGGACCACCCAACGCCCTATCAATTGCGCAGCAAGCAGGGGCAAGTCTTCGCCAAGGATGGCTGGGGCGGCGAATGGTTTCCCCGAATTCGCGCCGCAGCCGGGCGACACTATCGTCAAGGAACACTGGAGTTCCAGTGGCTTCGCCAACACTGACCTGGACATGCTGCTCAAGCAGCGCAGGATCAGCCACGTGATCCTGATCGGCATGATCGCCAATACCTGCATCGAAGCGACGGGACGCTTCGCCCAGGAGCTGGGCTACCACGTGACGCTGGTCAGGGACGCCACCGCCGCCATGTCGCACGAAGCCATGCACGCAGCCCATGAGCTGAACGGCCCGACCTTCGCTCATGCCATCCTGAGCAGCGAGGAACTGGTCCAGGCGCTGAGTTAGGCCAGTGCCACTGGCACGCCCGCAGCCGCACCGCGCCGTGCGTGTTTGACGGAATACATGGCCTGGTCGGCGATTTCGATCAGTTGCTCCATCTGCGTGCCGTCTTCCGGGCTGATGGCCAGCCCGATGCTGGCGCCCAGGCACAGCGGACGTCCTTCGAACTCGAACGGCGTGCGGATACGCTCAGCCATGAGCGCACACTTCTGCTCCACGCTCACCCGGTCCCGCACGCCGGACAGGATCACGCCAAATTCATCGCCGCCCATGCGGGCGGCCAGGTCGTCCGCGCGCAGCTCGGCCGAGATGCGCGAGGCCACTTCGCAGATGGCGGCGTCGCCCGCGCGGTGACCCAGATTGTCGTTGATCGCTTTCAGCCCATCCATATCGATGTTCAGGATGCCCACCTTGCAGTGCTTGCGGCTGGAGTGCGCCAGTTGCTGGCGCAGGCGGTCGAAGAACAGCGCCCGGTTGGCGAGCGTGGTGAGCGCGTCGTGGGTGGCGCGGTAGTACAGGTCGTCGGATGCGAACTTCACGGCGTGGTGAATGGCGGCGCCGATCAGGTCGGACAGCAAACCAAGCAATTGCTCGTCCTGCTCGCCGAATGCCGACACCTTCGCCGACATCACCTTCAGCACGCCTACCGTCTCCTCGTCATGCCGCAGCGGCACCACCAGCATCGAGCGCAGGCCGACCTTGCGGCAGGCAGCGCGGTCCACGCGGTCGTCCAGCTCGGAATCGTCGCAGCGCAGGATGTGGTCCTGGGCGACGCACAGGCCAGACAGGCTGCCATTGCGCTTCAGCCGCAGCCCCAGCGTGGACTCGGCAAACCCCGCAGCCGCGCGGTAGACCATTTCCTCGCCTTCGGCCAGCTCGACCACGGCGCCACCGGCTGCAATCAGGCCGCTCGCGCGCTGGCACACCAGCTGCATCACGCTGCCAAGGTCGACGCCAAGGCGCGCGATTTCCGTCTGGGTCTTGATGACTTCCAGCAGCAGCGCCGGGCTCAGGTTTGCTTCGTTCATTCTTAAAACTCACTGATTCTCACACCATAGTTTGAACGATAACTGACCAATAAGCAACGCGGCAAGTTGACTTCACAGCGGGAAACTGTATCGTTGCTGCATGGACTACGCGACCGCCAACCGCTGCCGCTATCGCCCCGGCATGGAGGGCGGACACTACGAAAGCTGGTTCCAGCGCGCCAACCATCCCGAGCGCCCGCTGGCACTCTGGCTTCGCTATACGCTGTTCCAGCCGCCCGGCCGCCCCGATGAGGCGGTCGGCGAAGTCTGGGCCATCTACTTCGACGGCGAACGCCAGCGCGTGCACGCCAGCAAGCAGCGCTTCCCCTTGCATGACTGCCTGCTCGGCAGTGAGACGCTGGCCATCGGCTACAGCACGCTGTCGGCGGCCACCGTATCGGGCAGCGCGGACGGCGCCGAAGGCGGCCTGTCGTGGTCGCTCTCGGTCACGGGCGGCACCCGGCCACTCCTGCTCCTGCCGCCCGCACTCTATGAAACCCGCCTCCCCGCCGCCAAGTCCCTCGTTACGCTGCCGGATGCCCGCTTCACCGGCAATATCGACGTCGGAGGACGCCAGGTGCCCGTGCATGACTGGCGCGGCAGCCTGAATCACAACTGGGGACGCCGCCACACCGACCGCTACGCCTGGGGCCAGGTGGCGGGCTTTGATAACGCTCCGGATGTATTCCTCGAATGCGCGACCGCACGCCTGCGCGTTGGCAGTATGTGGACACCGCCAATGACCCTGGTCGTGCTGCGCATCGGCGAGGAGGAATATCGACTGAACGGCATGCTGCGCGCGCTGCGCAACCGGGGCGACCTGAAGGACTTCGACTGGCGCATTGAAGCGCAGGAGCGAGGCGTGCGTGTGACGATCCAACTCGGCGCGCCGCGCGAAGCGTTTGCCGCACTGCACTACGACAATCCCGGCCGGCCGCAGAAGATTTGCCTCAATTCAAAACTCGCGACCTGCGAGCTGAGCGTGGAGCGCGCTGGCGAGCCGCCGCGCCATTACCGCAGCGCCCACGGCGCCGCCTTCGAGATCCTCAGCGACGAGCCGCCGCCGGGCGTGCGCCTGCTGCTGTAGCGTCTACTTCAGTTCGATCCACACCGGCGCATGGTCGCTCGGCTTTTCGCGGCCGCGCACTTCGCGGTCCACCTCGGCCGCCAGCAGGCGCCTGGCGGCTGGCGCATTCAGCAGGAAATGGTCGATGCGCAGGCCCGCGTTGCGGCCGAAGGCGTCGCGGAAGTAATCCCAAAAGGTGTAGATGACTTCGTCCGGATGCAGGTGGCGGATCGCGTCCGTCCAGCCCTGCTCCAGCAGCTTGTGGAAGGCGGCGCGCGTTTCGGGACGGAACAGCGCATCGGTCAGCCAGCGCTCGGGCTTGTAGACGTCGATGTCGGTCGGCATCACATTGTAGTCGCCGGCCATCACCACTGGCTCCTTCTTGCCGATCAGCTCCGTGCCGCGCGCAATCAGGCGGTCGAACCATTTCAGCTTGTAGTCGAACTTGGGACCGGGCGCAGGATTGCCGTTCGGCAGGTAGAGGCAGCAGATCATCACGCCATCGACCATGCACTCGATGTAGCGGCTTTGCACATCTTCCGGATCGCCGGGCAGGCCCCGTCCCATTTCCACCGGCTGCGTGCCGCGCGCCAGGATGGCCACGCCATTCCAGCTTTTCTGGCCGTGCCAGATGGCGCCATAGCCGGCGTCCTTCAGGGCTTCCTCGGGAAATTTCTCGTGGGGGGTTTTCAATTCCTGCAGGCAGACCACATCCGGCTTCGTTTCATCGAGCCATTGCAGCAGCGCCGGCAGGCGGGCATTCATGCCATTGATGTTAAAGGTCGCGATTCTCATCGGCACATGATACTCCGGACCGGCGCATCACGATGGCCGGCAGCCTTTTGTCGTGCGCGGCAAAATAATCGGGCACGGCGCCGATTTCGGCAAAGCCTTCCGAGTGGTAGATGCGCCGCGCGGCCTGCCATTCGGGATGGACGATCAGGATAGCGCTGCGCAGGGAACTGTGGCGCGCAAACATCGCCGACACCGCATCGCGGAACAGGCGGCGGCCCCAGCCAGTGCCCCGGGTGGCGGGGTCGACCACCATGGACGACACATAGACTTCCTCGCCATCCAGCCGGTGCAAGGCGGCGGCGCCGTGGTCTCGGGCAAAGCGCGCGGCCGGCGCTGCCGCATCGAGGGACCAGAACTCGGCACACAGGTAGCCGTAGAGCCGCCCTGCCCCGTCATCGAGGACCCAGCAGCCTTCGGGCGCGGCTGCGAGCCTTTCGCCGAAAGTAACTTCAGTTTCCTGGATTTCAGATGCGAAGCCGGCACGTTCGAGACGCATGATTTCGGCAAGTCGGCGGGGATGGCGGGACGAAGTTGCAAATTCATAGCCGCTACTTTACCAGTCCGGCGACCGGTAGTAGTATCGCCCCATGGTTTCCTGGTTACGCTTGTCGGCGGCAGCTGCCTTGCTTGTTCTGGCCCTGCCATGCCGCAGCGAGTGCGGCAAGTTGGTGCTGTCGGCTGATCCCGATTATCAGCCCTTGCATTGGTACGATGGTGCCCAGTTGCGCGGCGCCAGCATCGACCTCGCCACCCGCATCCTGGACGACCTGCAGGTTCCCTACGAAGTGCGCTACCTCGGGCCCTGGAAAAGAGTGCTCGCGTCCGCCGCTGCGGGCGACATCGATATGGTCGCCACCCTCAAGCGCCTGCCCGAACGCGAGCGCTACCTCAGCTATATTCCGACGGCCGCCTTTCCCAATCCCATCGCGATCTTCATTGACCGACAGCAGGGCTTCGTCTATCACCACTGGCACGACCTGAAGGACAAGCGCGGCGGCGTGGCCATGGGCAACCGTTCCGGCGGTGCCTTCGACCGCTTCGCCGAAGAAAACCTGCAGCTGCACGAGTCCGGCACGGTGGACAGCAATTTCCGCAAGCTGGCCATGGGCCGCCTGGATTACCTGGTCACCGGCCTGCTGACCGGAGAAACCTGGCTGGCACAGCATGGCCTTTCCGACCGCTACATGGCCGTGCGTCCCTTCGTGTCAAACGAAAAGAATTATTTCGCCTTCGTCAAGGGCAGCCCCTGCGCGCGCTATGCGGAAGCGTTCGATGCCCGGCTGAAAGAGCTGGTGAAAGCCGAAATCAACCTGCGCATCCTGCAGGCCCACCTGGCGCAGCTGGAGATCAAGGTCGACAACCGCGCCCTGAGCAACCGCTGATCACTGGCGCGCGGCGCATTCGTTGCGGACGCTGCGCACCGTGAAGGCGTTCACTTTCTCACCCTCGGCCACCACTTTCAGGCAGGCGCCGTCGTAGTCAACGAAGTAAAAAGTACAGGACGGCCGCTCCACGGTGCAGGAGCGCAGCTCCGCGTATTGCAGCTGGATCTGCTGCTCCCATGCCGACTGCGCCTTGCGGTGGTCAGGTCGCCAGCCGGCGTCGATGACTTCCTTGCGCGCCTTGGCATAGCTCTTCCCGATCAGGCCGTCCCACATGCCCGGTTGAGGCGTGGCATGCGCCGCGCAGGCCGCGGCGCCCAGGAGCGCACAAGCCAGGGTGAATTTCTTCATGTCTCATATAATATTTTTATTAACACGAAGAAATTATGCCATGCGGAAACTGTTTCCCCAAGTTAAACGATGCCAAATTGCTTCCAGCGGACCCTGGCTGTGGCGGCGCAGCCACCATGCGCTGAACCAGCCCTGCGCCAGCGCCAGGGCGACGCCGATCAGCAGGCTGAAGGTGGCGCCCGTGTATTGATACATGCCGAGCCCGAAGCCGTGGTAGATCACGGTGCCGGCGACCGATTGCATCATGTAGCTGGTAAGGCTCATGCGCCCCAGCGGCGCGAAGAAGTCCAGGGTACGGCGATAAAGCAGCGCGAAGGCGGAAACCAGGACCAGCATGAAGGCCAGATTCTTCCAGGCGATCAGGATGGTGGATGCGGGGCGGCGCAGGCCGTCGGCGGTAAACCAGGCGGCGTCTTTCGCGAAGTAGAGCGGCACGAAGGCCAGCGCGGCGAGCAGCAGCGTGCGCGCCCAGAAGCGGCGCGCGGCCGGTTCGAGGGCGAAGAGATTGCGCCGGCCGGCCAGCATGCCGAACATAAACAGGGCCGGAATCTGGAAGATGCGGCCCATCTCCCAGCTCCAGCGGATCACGCCGACTTTGCCGTTGGTGAGATTGCCCCACCACTCATCGAGTATCGAACTGCCTTTCAGGTAGGTTTCGGCGCGGCCGAAGTAGGCCCAGGAGGCAGGGTCCGGCAGTTTCAGCGCGGGGTCCGGCAAGGCGCGCAGCAGTTCGTACCACGCGAACGGCTGCAGCGTGAGCGCCACGGCTATCAGGAAGACGCTGCGGTCGCTCAGGCGGCAAACGGGAATCAGCGCCAGGCCGAGCACCGCGTACATGGAGAGAATGTCGCCCTCGTAGAACATCGAGTTGATAGTGCCGAAGCCGAGCAGCAGCGCCATGCGCCAGGCGAAACGGGCGCGGAAGTCTTCGCCACGGGCGGCGCGGCGGCTGTCCTGCAGCTGGAAGGTCAGGCCGAACAGCAGCGCGAAGATGGCGTAGGACTTGCCGCCGAAGAGGAAGAACAGCGTGTTCCAGACGCCTTTGTCCAGTGTGGACAGCCAGGCCGGCCAGCCTTGCGGAGTGAAGTAAAGATCAAAATGCTCGATATTATGGAGCAGCATGATCGACACGATGGCAAAGCCGCGCAGCGCGTCCGGCAGTGCCAGGCGCTGCGCGGATACCTGCTGCTGCGGCGGCATGCCGGTCATTACTGGCCGCCCTTCGCTCCGGCCGCAAATTCACGGCCTTGCAGGTGCACGGTGACCTTCTGCAGCGGCTTGTCGGATGCCTCGGCCAGGGTGACGATGTAGTCGCCCGGGGCGATCTTCCACTTGCCGTCGCTGAACACGGCCAGCATGCGCGGATCGATCTGCACCTTGGCGTCGCGGCTTTCGCCCGCGTTCAGGGCCAGCTTGTCCCAGCCGCCCAGGCGCTTGGGCGCTTCCCAGCCGCCCTTGGCCGGCGATACATACACCTGCGGCACGGCCTTGCCGGCGCGCTTGCCCGTGTTGCTGACATTGAAGCTGACGCTGATGCCGCCCGCTTCCGCCTTCGCAGCCAGCCCGCCGTAACCAAAGCTGGTATAGGACAGGCCATGGCCGAAGGCGAACAGCGGCTTGTGCTGCTTCAGGTCGAACCACTTGTAGCCGACGGCTGCGCCTTCGATGTTGTAGTCCGTCTTGAAGCGGCCATCCTTGCTGTTCGGATCACCATCGACCTTCGGGCGCGGCAGCTGCGATTCCGCCATCGGGAAGGTGGCGGGCAGGCGGCCGGATGCATCGACCTCGCCCGTCAGCACGCGCGCAATCGCTTCGCCGCCGGCCGTGCCGGGATACCAGGCTTCGACCACGGCGCCGACCTTGTCCAGCCACGGCATAGTGACCGGACCGCCCGTTTCCAGCACCACGATGGTGTTCGGGTTGGCTGCTGCCACGGCCGCGATCAGCGCATCCTGCGCATTGGGCAGGCTGAGATTCGGCGCGTCGATGCTTTCCGCCGTCCATTGGGTGGCAAAAACGATGGCCACATCGCTGCCGGCTGCCAGCTTCGCCGCAGCCGCGGCGTCCTTGCCGTTGTTGAAGCTGAACTGCGCCTTGCTGCGCGCCGCCAGCGACTTCATCGGCGAAGATGGGTGATACACGATCGGGCCCGGGAAGTGCTCCGGACCTTCGTTCGGCACGGCGCTGCCGCCCACCGGATATACCTGGGCCGAGCCGCCGCCGGACAATACGCCCACGTCGGCATGGCCGCCGATGATGGCAACCTTCTTCAGGCCCGCCGCCAGCGGCAGCAGGTTCTTCTCGTTGCGCAGCAGGACGATGCCTTCCTCCGCCGCACCTTGTGCGACCTTGGCGCTGGCCTTGAAGTCGATCTTGTCGCCCTCTTCCTTCGGCTGCGGCTGATCCAGCAGGCCGTTGACCGCCATCGTGCGCACGATGCGGTGCACCATATCGTCCAGCCGTGCCTGCGGCACATGGCCGTTCTGCACCGCTTCCTTCAGCGCGCCCTGGAAATATGGCGACTGGTCGAAGGGCCAGCCGGATTGCTGGTCCAGGCCATTCATCGCGGCCGGGATGGTCGAATGGGTCGCGCCCCAGTCGGACATCACATAGCCCTTGTAGCCCCAGTCGCCCTTCAGCACCTTGTTCAGCAGGTAGTCGTTCTCGCAGGCGTAGTGGCCGTTGACCAGGTTATAAGAGCACATCACCGAACCCGGATTGCCGCGCTCGATGGCGATCTGGAAGGCCAGCAGGTCGGACATGCGGCCCGGCGCGTCGGCAATGATCGTATCGATGGTGTTGCGGTTGGTCTCCTGATCGTTGAAGGCGAAGTGCTTCACGGTGGAGATCACGTGGTTGGACTGGATGCCGCGGATCGCCTCGCCGGCAATCACGCCCGCCAGCAAGGGATCTTCGCCCGTATACTCGAAGTTGCGGCCGTTGCGCGGTTCGCGCATCAGGTTCACGCTGCCGGCCAGCATTACGTTGTGGCCGGACAGGCGCGCTTCCTTGCCGATCATCGCGCCGCCATTGAAGGCGACTTGTGGATTCCAGCTCGCCGCCACCAGCAGGCCCGATGGCAGCGAGGTGCGCTCGCGCTTCGAGCCCGAAGGCTGGGTGGACACGCCGATGCCGGAATCGGTCTGCCACTGGTTCGGCAGGTTCAGGCGCGGCACGCCGTAGATGAAACCGGCCGTGTGGTTGACGCTTTCCTTGGGATGCTTCGTGTCCTTGAAGTCCGTTGCGAAATATCCGAAGACGGTGCCGATCTTTTCATCGAGCGTCATCTGCGACACCAGTTGTGCCGCGCGCTGATCGGGGTCGGCCGGGGCCGCGTGCAGCGGCAGGCTCAGTGCCGCCGCGATAGAAAATGCGAGTACTTTCATCGTTTGATCGTGACTTCCTTGCCTTCGTAGGTGACTTCTTTGTCCGCGACATCCATGCTGCCCGAGGTGGAAACACCCGGCTTGATGAAGTGGACCCTGAACGTGCGCTTGGCGACCATGCCCTGGTACTGGCCTTCGCGGTTGCCGATGGTGACGGTGCCGGACTTGTCGTCGTAGCGCAGCGGGATGCGGCTGTATTCGCCGCGGGTGTAGCCGTTGCTCACGCCATCGTCCTCATACAGCGAGAACTCGCCGTTGGCGCCCGTATAGACCTTGAGCGTGACCGGCGCATCCGGATGCTCGTCCACATACTGCTGCACCGGCAAGGTCGGCACGATGGCGCCGGCCTTCACGTACACCGGGATGCGCGCGGCCGGCGCGGCGGCGGTAATGGTGCTGCCGCCCTTATGCAGCGCGCCGCTGTCGAAGTCGTACCAGGAAGCGCCTTTCGGGAAGTAGACACTGCGTTCGCGCGCGCCATAGCTGGTCACCGGGGCCACCAGGAAGTCATGGCCGAACAGGTACTGGTCCTTGATGTTCTTCACGCGGTCGTCGTTCGGGAAGTCCATCACCATGCCGCGCATGATCGTGCCGGACTTGTAGTAAGTTTCGGACGCGGTCGCGTAAATATACGGCATCAGGCGGTAGCGCAGCTTCAGGTAGGACACCATAGAGTCGCGCATTTCCGACCCTTCCGGCGCGATATTGTAGATCTCGCGCTTGACCACTTCGCCGTGGGAGCGGAACAGCGGCGAGAAGGCGCCGAACTGGAACCAGCGCAGGTTCAATTCCTGCCATTCCTTCAGGTCGGCCGGGTCGATCTTGCCGCCGGTGGTGCTGCGGTTTTCCTGGGCCGAGCCTACGTCGCCGTACTGGTAGCGGTTTTCCTGGGCGTAGCCGCCGATATCGTGGGTCCAGTTCGGGATGCCGGACATGGACATGTTTACGCCGGACGCGATCTGGTCATACAGATTGTTCCAGCGGCTGGCAACGTCGCCGCTCCAGACGGCGGTGGCGTTGCGCTGGATGCCCGCAAAGCCGGAGCGGGACAGGATGAACTGGCGCTTGTCCGGCTGGTCGTGCTTCAGGCCATCGTACATGCCTTGGGTGTGCACAAGGCTGTACGGATTGAAGGTGACTTCGCCCGGGCCGTAAACGGTGGGGCCGATCAGCTTCTTGAAGTCTTCGGGACGCGTGTTGGACAGCACATCCGGCTCGGTATTGTCCATCCACCAGGCGTCAAAGCCCATGTCCACCAGCTTGTGCTTCATCTGGCGGTAGTAGATTTCGCGCGCTTCCGGCGCATACGGGCTGTAATGGCTGTTCTTGTAGCCGGGGCCGACCCAGTCCAGCGCGCCGTCTTCCACGTTCTTGGTCCACATATGGCCCTTGGACGCGAATTCCTTGTAGTTGTCCGTGGTGTCGTAGAATTTGCCCCAGATGGAAATCATGATGCGCGCGTGCTGGCGGTGCACCTCGTCCACCATGCCTTTCGGATCGGGGAAACGGACCTTGTCGAAATCGTGCGAGCCCCAGCCGTTTTCCGGCCAGTAGAACCAGTCCTGCACGATATTATCGAGCGGCCACTGGCGCTTGCGGTATTCGCTCAGCGTGTCCAGCAGCTGCTGCTGGGTCTCGTAGCGCTGGCGCGACTGCCAGAAGCCGTAGGCCCACTTCGGCATCATCGGCGCCTGACCGGTCAGTTGACGGTAGCCGGCGATGACCTTGTCCATGTTCTCGCCGCGGATCACGTAGTAATCGATGCCCTGCGCGATCTCGGAGGACAGCGTCAGCGAATGGCGCTCGGCATCCGGCAGCGGATCGCTGTGGGTCATGGCGACCATGC
Organism: Pseudoduganella sp. UC29_106; assembly: GCF_044055365.1. Lineage (NCBI taxonomy): Bacteria > Pseudomonadati > Pseudomonadota > Betaproteobacteria > Burkholderiales > Oxalobacteraceae > Pseudoduganella > Pseudoduganella sp. UC29_106. Next base: position 4,150,369 of record NZ_CP171977.1, read on the forward strand.
CGCCCGATGGCTTCCACTCCAGCTTCAGCTTCACCGGCTTGTTCTTCTCGAACTTCACTTCGAAGTTGTGATACCAGGGATTCCAGCCCTGGCGCCATACGTCCATCACCTGCTTGCCGTCGACGGTCAGCGTGGCGTAGTCGGACGCGTACAGCTGCATCTTGTGCACGCCCGGCTTGTCGCTCGCCATCGTGCCTTCCCAGACCACTTTCACGTCCTTCAGGTTCTTGATCGAGCCCAGTTCCTTGGGCCAGTTCTCGGCCACGTCCTTCAGGTACTGGTAGGCGATATCGGATTCCCGGCGTGTCAGGGCCAGCTTGCCATCCACGTAGTAGCGCGCGGTCAGGCCGCCTGGCTTGCCCTCGGCGTCCACCAGCTTCAGGTCGCGCTGCATCGGACCATAGGGCCGCGGATTGCCGAAGCGGGAGATGGCGTTGTTATCCCACAGCAGGCCGTAGTTCTTGTCCGAGACCACGAAGGGCACGGAGGCGATCATATTGTGCTGGGCCAGCAGCACGTCTTCGCCGTTCAGGTTCATCTGGGCGTTCTGATGCTGGCCCAGGCCGTAGAAGGCGTCCTTCGTCCCGTAATTGAAGCCCTGCTTGATGGCGACGAATGGCTTGCCGCCCACTTCGATCGGCTGGATCGATTCCGACGCCTGGTTCAGGAATGGCTTGCCGCCCGCGTCCGAGAACTGCAGGCTGCCCGTGGCCAGCGACACGGCGGCCGCGATCTTGTTGGCCTTCAGCGTGACCGTATCGCCCTTGCGGTTGACGGTGAACGTGCAGCTGCAAGGCTTGGCAACCGTCATCAGCGACGGTGTGAGCGCCTTGCCGCTTTGATCGAGCTTGAGGACGTGGATGATGTTATCGTCCATCAGCTCCAGGCGGATTTCCTTCGCCGCGCCGCTGTCCGGCTTGACCACGAGGCCATTGGCCGTCTGCTCGAACGTGCCGGCAACGGCGCTGCCGGCGGCCGCGAGAGCGATCAGCGTACCGCGGATGAATACCTTGCTCATTAAGTCTCCTTCGCTTTTTCTTTGCGCACCCAAAACCGCGTAACCCAAGTGGCTGCCACGATGTGGCAGCCACTAGATTTTGGCCTTGGGTTTTCTTTGCCGCTAACGGCGCTTTTGCTTAATACATTCCCAGGCGGACTTTCAAGACCACCGGATTGCCGGTGAAATTCAGTCCATAGTCCGTCTGGTCGCCGTTCCAGTTGCGTTCCATGACCCATTTGCCGGAGGCGTCGAAATAGCCTTCCTCCACGCGAGCATACATGGACCGCTTGTTCTCGCCGCTGATCTTCACGCGGGCGTACTGGCCGACGATGATAAATTCATTGTCTGCAATCTGCGCGATGGCCACGCCGCCGTTGGGCGACTCGGTATCGGCCGGCAGATCCTTCAGGTTCGGGAAGAAGTGCTTCTCGCCCATCTGCCACTCGCGGAAGGACACCGTCGCCTTCCAGCCCTTCATTTCGATGGTCTGCGGCGTACGCTCCTCGCTCTCGGCCACGCCATAGGTGCGGCCCTCGAAAGCCCATTTCGCCCACTGGCGCTGCATAGGACGGAAGACCTTGAACACCTTGCCGAAAGGCTCGGCCATCTTCTTGTCCTTCAGCTTGGAACCCAGCGGAAAGTTGCTGTAGTCCGCGTAATCCAGCCCGAAAGGCGCGAAGCCGATGCCGCCTCGGCCAAACACCAGGTAAGCGTAGCGCGCGTAATTCTCGGCGTTGCCGATTTCCGGCACCATCAGCGCATTGTCCGGACGCTGGAACTTCTCCACCGTGGCCGTAACCTTAGCCCACTCGGGCATGTAGATGTCCGGTGCGGCCACATCGATGTGCGGCGCGGCCGCCTTGTAGATGTCGATCACGTCGAAGGTCGGCCCGCCGCTGGCGAAGTTGTCCTTCCACGGCGCCATCGGCGCCAGCGGGTCGCGCAGCGCATTGTTCACATACATCGGCAGGTCATAGACGGCGCGGCCGGCCTTGGCGATTTCCTCGATATAGCTGGCCACGGCCCAGGCGTGGAAGTACTCTTCCGCATATGGGCCATAGACTTCGGACCAGGTGCCCGAAGCGGCGCCGGGCAGCGGCGACTTCTTGCGCGCCAGCACGGCCTGCGGCACAGGCTGGGCAAACGCCGCCTGCGCCTTCGCGCCATAGTCGCGCACCAGGTTATAGGTGCCGACTTCGTTCTCGACCTGCACCATGATCACGGTCTGCTGCTTTTCGTCGATCTTCTTGATGTGCTTCATCAGCTCGACGAAGGCCTTGCGGTCGGCCTTCAGCGTTTCCTCGCCAAACGGGGACAGGCAGTAGATGTCCTTGCCTTCCTTGTCCAGCATGCGCGGGAAGCGCTGGTTATTGAATTTCACCCATTCCGGCGAATAGGTGGCGCTCGTGTTCTTCCAGGTGCCAAACCATAACAGCACAAGGCGCACCTTGTTCTGGCGCGCCTCTTTTACGAGCGTGTCGACGAAACTGAAGTCGAAGCGCCCTTCCGTGGCTTCGATCTGCTCCCACGCCACCGGCACTTCAACGGTGTTGGCGCCCGCGTCGGCGGCCGCCGTCCACAGCGGCTTGAGCGCCGCCGGGTAGTTACTGGAATTGTGGGCCTGCCCGCCCAGCATCAGGAACGGCGCGCCATCGACCATCAGGGCGTGGCGCCCATCCTTGGTTACGAGGCGCGGCAGCTCACCAGCCAGGCCGCTTCCGGCCAGGCTGGCGATGCAGACGGAGAGCAGGACGCGACGAAAAATTCGCTTCATGCATCCGTCTCCTTAGAACGAGTAGCGCATTTTCACGGAATAACGCGGGCCGGAGACGAACCATGCACGACCCATCAAGCCGGTGTGCTGCTGCATCAGCTGGCGGTATTTGGCGTCCGTCAGGTTGGTACCTTCCAGGCCGATCGACATCTTCTCGTTGACCTGGTAGAACACCGATGCATCCAGCGTGCCGTAGGAATCGGCCCAGGTCGGGAGCGCCCAGCGCACCACGTGCTGGCCAAAGGTCGGGCTGTTCGGATTGGTGTCCGTAGCGTCGCCGCCATTGGTGCCGTTCACGTTCACAGCCTGCAGGTTCTTCGAACGCCAGCTGTATGCCATGCGGGCGGACCATGGGCCCTTGTCGTACAGCAGGGCGATGTTGTAGGCATTCTTCGACAGCAGCGGCAGCGGCAGGTCGCCGAAGGTCTGGCCATTGGTGTCGCAACCGTTCATATTGGTGTTCAGCGTAGCCGTCTGGCCGGAGCCGTTGCAGTATGCCGAGAACACTGGGCTGTACAGCTTCTGCTTGCTGTCCACGTAGGTGTAGTTCGCCTGCAGGCCGATACCGGACATCCAGCCTGGCAGCTTGTCGAAGTACTGCTGGTAAGCCAGCTCGATGCCGCGGGCGTGGCCCTTGGCGCCGTTCACAGGACCGGTGACAGCAAAGTTCTGCATATTGCCGGCGACGTCCGGAATCTGGAAGTTGAACGTCTGGTTGATGATGACATCTTTCAGCTGCTTGTTGAACACCGCCACGGTGAACGAGCCAACTGGCGAGAAGTACCATTCCGCGGTCAGGTCGGTCTGCTTGGAGGTGATCGGCTTCAGCTTCGGATTGCCCGCCGCGTCGCCCGACTGGTTCACGCTGTTGATGACGGTGCTGGTGCCGGTGTTGGTGATATCGGCGGTCTGCGACAGCGTAGTGTAAGCCTGCAGCTGCGAGAAGTCCGGACGGGACATGGCGCCTGCGAAGCCGAAGCGGAACTGCAGCTGGTCGGTCGCCTTCATGCGCAGGTTCAGGCTAGGCAGCACATTGTGGTAATCGTTCTCGAAGTCCTGCACCTGCTTGAAGGCCGGGATGTTCGCGAACTTCTGGCCAGTCACGGTATTGCCGGTCGGGATATTGATGCTCGGCGTGAAGGTGGTGTAGCCGTGCGCGGTCATGTCCGTCTTCACATAGCGCACGCCGAGGTTACCGTCGATCGGGAACTTCAGGTCATCAAAGCCGAAACGCACCTGGGTGTAGAAGGCCTTGCTCTTTTCCGACTGGTCGTTGGTACCGGCCGGATCGGTGCCGAAGGTGGCAGGAGTCCACGGTGCGCAGCTGGAAGAATCACCGCCATGCGCTTCTGCACACAGGATGTCGTGGTACTTGTGCAGGGCTGCGTAGGAGCTCGGATAGCCGTTCGCCAGCGCTACCGACGGGAACACCAGCGACGGCACAGCCATATTGCTGTTGAAGAAGTTGTTGAAGGTGTGCAGCTCGGTGTTGTTGTTGAAGCGAGGATCGCCCAGCGACGCCAGCTTGCTGATGTCCCAGCCCACCTGCCACGGTTGCGAAACCGCCGACCAGTTGTAGCTCGGGTTGGAATTCATCGTCACCGAATCCTTGTCGGACAGGCGGACGCCGAAGCGGATGTCCTTCAGGAAGGGGTGGTCTTCGAAGTCATAGATCGCATCGCCCTTCCAGGACTTGCCGGTGGCCTTTGCGCGGTCCAGGTGTTCCATGGTGAAGGCCCAGTAGTAATTCTTCGGGTCTGCCAGGTAAGCCAGGTCGCTCTGGTCGAAGATCAGGCGCGGCACGTCGCCGCTCAGGTCGATCTTCTCTTTTCGCCATCTGCACGCCGGTCGCCACAGTGGAATCGAAGCTGTGGGTCTTGGCCTTGATGTATTGCAGATCGGATTTCAGGGTCCAGCGGTCGGCCGGGCGCCAGGTGATGTTCCAGCCGATATCGGTGGTGTCGGACTTGCGGTTGGAGGTACGGGTATCGCCGCCGAAGTTGATGCCGCCGTCGGCCGGGTCGCTCATGGTGCCGGTCAGCAGGTTGCCGTTCGGGCCATACGTCGCGTCCGGGCTGACCTTGATGTTGTAGGGGCTGGCCTGCGAGAAGATTGCGCGCTCATCCCACTGCATCTGGTACTTGGACTTGAAGTAGGTCAGGTGCGACTGCAGGCTGGCGTCCTTCTTCCATTGCAGCGCGCCGTAGTAGCCTTCGCGCTTGCGGTCGAATTCCAGGGTACGCCATTGCGCGCCCTTCGGCACCCACACGGTCTTGCCATTGACGACGTCGTTGCGCGGATAATATGGCTCGACCTGGAAGGCGTCGGTACGTGTGGCGCTCTCGGAGTAGGCGAGGTCGATCAGGGCGCCGAATTCGCCGTAGGCGGTCTTCCAGCGGTTCGATGCCATCACGGAGCCGCCCGGCTTCTTCTTGCCGCCCAGCTCATTGTAGGTATAGTCCGCGCTCAGGGACAGCTTGGGGCCCTTGAAGTCGAAAGGCAGCGCGGTGCGCAGGTTGACTAGGCCGCCGATCGAACCTTCGATCTGTTCGGCGGACGGGTTCTTGTACACGTCCACACCGGCCATCAGTTCCGGCGGAACGTCTTCGAAGTTCAGCGAACGGCCGCCGTTGGCGGAGAAGGAGTCGCGGCCATTCAGTTCGGAACGCACATAGGTCAGGCCGCGGATGGTCACGCCGGAGCCTTCCACCGAGTAGTGTTCCGGGTCACCCTTGGCCATGGTGCGGTCGATGGCCACGCCGACCACGCGCTGCAGCACTTCGGTCACGGAGCGGTCGGGCAGCTTGCCGATATCGTCGGCAACGATGGAATCGACGATCTCGTCGGAATTACGTTTGATGTTCTGGGCCGATTGCAGCGCTGCGCGCTGGCCGGTCACGACCACCACGGCGGAGTCGGTTTTCGCGGCTGCCGGTGCGGCGGATTCAGTTTGCGCCATGGCCGCGCCAGCTGCAAGCAGCGCGAACTGCGCTGCGGCGATGGCGATGGCGGTTTTCTTGAGCTGATACTGGTTCACTCTTCTGTCTCCTCTGTCTTGTCGTTATCCACGTAGCTTTTGCCACGATATGTTCACAGTTTGCTTCTTCAATTACGCTGCCGCAATTATGAAATTCACCAACCGCGAAAACGTTTTCAAAGAAGCTCGCGCCTGAAGTGGCGCGACTCTCCCGGTTTTAACTGAAATGCAACTACTTTTGAGCCGTAACGGAGCTTGCCCTTGCCCTGCCCCGCTACCGCACGCACCGTAGCGCTTTCCAGCATTCCTTCAGTCCACACAAGGTCTACTTCGAAGCCGCCCCTTGCGCGCAGACCCCTTACTGAGCCGTTGCGCCAGGCAGACGGCAAGGCTGGCAGCAGGTGCAGCTCCCCTGTGTGGGATTGCAACAACATCTCGCATATCGCAGCGGTGGCGCCGAAGTTGCCGTCGATCTGGAACGGCGGATGGGCGTCAAACATATTTGCATAGGTACCGCCGGCGTTATTCATTTCTGAATGGGTGCTGCTTTGCTCTGCCGCACGCGCGCCCGGCGTGGCAAGCAGGCCGCGCAGCATCTTGTGGGCGTGGTCGCCGTCGTGCAGGCGGGCCCAGAAAGCGATCTTCCAGGCCATCGACCAGCCAGTGCCGGCATCGCCTCGCGCTTCCAGCGTGCGCTTCGCGGCCGCGGCCAGTTGCGGCGTTGTCGTGGGCGAGATCTGGCGGCCGGGATACAGCGCGAACAGGTGCGACACGTGGCGGTGTGTGTCGTTGGGGGTATCCAGCACCGGATCGTGTTTTTCGTCCATCCACTCCAGCAGCTGGCCCCAGCTGCCGATTTTCGGCGCCGCCAGTCTGTCGCGCGTTTGCGCCAGCTGCTTGCGCAGGGGCTTGTCGACGCTCAGCACGTCCGCCGCTTCAACCGTGTTGTTGAACAGGTCCCAGATGATTTGCTGGTCGTAGCTGACGCCATCTTCTTCCGGGCCATGCTCGGGCGACCAGCCGTTCGGCGCGACCAGGCGGCCGTCGGGCAGCTGCTTCAGGTGATCCTGCCAGTAGGCGGCGATATCCTTCATCAGCGGGTAGGCGACGCTGCGCAGGAATTGCTTATCCTGCGTGTAGGCGTAGTGCTCCCAGAAGTGGCGGGCGTACCACGCATTGCCGGTCTTGTTCCATTTCCAGCCCATGGCGCCGAACGGATTCGACTCCGTGCGCAGCGCCCAGCCGCGCACGGGGCGCTGCTCTTCGTTTTCCGTCTGCTGCTTGTAGAGCGGGCTCAGTTTCTGCACGAAGTCCAGGAATGGGACCGCCAGCTCGCTCATGTTCGCCGGCTCGGCGGGCCAGTAATTCATCTGGACATTGATATTCGTGTGGTAGTCCGAGTTCCAGGGCGGCGTGGGGCTGTTGTTCCACAGTCCCTGCAGGTTCGCCGGCAGCGAGCCGCGTGAGCTGGACGCCAGCAGGTAGCGGCCGAACTGGAAGAACTGCGCTTCGAGCACCGGGTCTTCGCCCTTTGCCGTGTAGGCCTCGATGCGCTTATCCGTCGGCAGCGCTGCGCGCGCCTCCCCTGCCTTGCCCAGGTCCAGCTGCACCCGGCCCGTCAGCGCCGCGAAATCGGTTTCATGCTCGGCTTTCAGGGCCTGCCAGCCACGCTTGGCCGCTGCTTCCACCTGCGCCGCCACACGCGCGCCTGGGTCGCCGCCATTGAAGTTCTTCGCAGGGTCCAGCACATAGCTCGTCCCCGCGCCCAGCACGATGGTCAGTGCGTCGCAATCCGTGAACACGATCCTGTCGCCTTCGACGGCCACGCTGCCGCCCTCGTTCAGCACCCGTACCCGGCTCGCGTAGTGCATCGTCGACGCCGGCATCGTACCCACGGCCGTCAGCTCGCCACCGCGGCCTGGCTGCGCTCCGCCGGACGCGCCATGGGCGCCGGTCGCCGCTGCGCCAACGCGTTCCGCCGCGCCCTGGTTGGAGCCTGACGGGGCCAGATCGCGGCCTGCCGACGCGGCGATGCGCGCGCCGTGCATGTCGGTCAGCTCGATGCTGCCGGTGTACTGCCCCGGCTTGTCCGCACTGAGGCGCAGCGCAATCACCTGCGCCGGATTGCTGGCAAACGCCTCGCGCTGGAAGACCACGCCATTGTGCTGATAACGCACTGCGTGCACGCCGCTGGCGATGTCCAGCCGGCGCTCGTAGCCGCTCGCCGCCGCATGCGCCGGCAGATTGACGTACAGGTCGCCGAATGGCTGGAACGCCCCCATCTTGCTGCTGTCGCCCGACCACAGGGTGATGTCGTTGAACTGCACATGCTCGCGCGCCGGCTGGCCGAACAGCATGGCGCCAATGCGTCCGTTCCCGATCGGCAGCGCCTCCTTCTCCCAACCCTGGGGCGTGTCCGCAGCGGGACGCTCATAGCGCAACACCATCTCTGGCCCCGCAATGGCGCCGCGCGCAACCATGCCCGTCACTCCGGTCGCCATGGACGCAACGCCCACGCCAGCCGGTGCGGTGATGCTGGACGCCGTAGCGGTCGGCGCGAACAGGGCGGCGGCGAGGCCGGCCACCAGCCACAATGCGGTGCGGCGCGGGAGGCGGGTCATTGCGCACCCTCGGCCGGCACGCCATAGACAATGCCACGTCCGGCGGTGCTCATGTAGACCACGCCGTAGCGGTTCATGTCGCCGACGATGAACTGCCCGTCGCCAGGCCCGCCGTACTGGTGTGCGTCATCGTTGATGCGGACCCAGGTCGAGCCGCCGTCGACCGAGCGGTGCACGCCGCGTACGCCGCCGACACTGCCCCAGACATAGACCGCAGGATAGGCAGCGCCCGGCGCGGCTTTGCCGAAGCCCACGGCGGCGCAATACGAAACGTTGGCAATAGAAACGAAGCTCGCCCCGCCATCGGTGGAGCGCGCCAGGCCGCCGCCGTAAAGCGGCACCCATACGTCCCCTTCCCTACCCGGCGCCACGCGGATCACGCGCGAGCCGCCGGCCGCGAGCCGCGCGCGCGGCGCGAACGAAACGCCGCCGTCCGTACTGACCTGCATCACTCCGTTGTCGTAGGCGTAGAAGACATTCGCCGCCACCGGGTCCGCGACGGGCCGCAGATTGGCGGCGCCAAGGCCGCGCACGGAAGTCCAGCTGGCGCCGGCATCGGTGGAGCGGAAAACCTCGCTGCTGCCGCGCGGCGCGTGCAGGATCACCGCGCCGTCGGCCGACAAGGCAACCTGTCCCTGCTCACCCTTGACCGAGCCGGCCAGTGACCAGTGTGCACCGCCATCAGTCGTCGTGTAGACCACCTTGCCGGCGCGGACCATTGCACCCGGCTTGCGCCCGGCAACCGCCAGGCCAAACGTCGTGCCCATTTGCGGCTGATGAATCGGCGAATACTTCGACGAATCGGCGTGCATGAAGCCGTCGATATCGCCGATCGCCGACACCAACGGGCCTCCAGGCAGGCTGACCGCATTCAGCGGCACCGTTTCCTCCAGGCCGCGCACATGGAAAGACCAAACGGCCGGCGTGGCATCAATGTCCGCCGTGCGGAAAATGCCGTTGCCGGACGTGACCCAGGCCGCCTTCGGATCGAAGGGATCGAATTCGAGGATGCTGGCCCAGTGGATGCCATGCCCCTTCATCCAGGACGCGCCCTGCAAATCCTTCGCGAAGCCGCGCGCAATCACGTCGGTCCAGCTCTCGCCGCCGTCATTGGAGACGAACAGGCGGTCGCCCTTGCCATCGCCCTGCGGCATATAGGTGCTGATGGTCGATGCGGCCAGGCGGCGCGGATTGCGGGGGTCCACGCTGATTCCGCTGAATGGAGTAGTGAAGCCGGATGGCGTCACATTCTTCCAGCTGCCGCTGTCAATGGCGTATTGCCAGATCTGACCCCGGTCCATGGGCTCGGGTTGTCTGTTGTTGGGGTGGGGGCCGGCGCCGTTGGCGTAGGTGATGTATAGCTTGCCGGCGCCGTCGAAGGCGGCGCGCTGGGGCATCAGCGTGGTCGGGGCGCCTGCGACCGGGGCGAAGGTGGCGCCGGCGTCGTTGCTGCGGTAGAAGCTGGGGCCTACGGAGCCGTAGCGCGAGACGCCGATGTACAGGCGCTGCGCGACGCCGTTCTTCACGCTGGCGGGATCGGGCAGCACGAAGCTGATGCCGGCGCCGTTGGGCGAGCTTGTGACGTCCAGGCCGGGCATACGCTGCCAGCTCGCGCCGGCGTCGGTACTCTTGAACAGGCCATTCCAGCGCGTGCCGACATACAGCACATCGCCATTGCCCGGATCGACGGCCAGGCGCTCGCCGTTGTTGCGGCCCATGCCGTTGCCGTGGGTCTTGAACTGGTTGGTGGTCTCGGTGACCGCCCAGGTCTTGCCGTAGTCCTTCGAGCGCAGGATGGCGGTGCGCCCGTTCTGCAGGTAGCTGATGCCGGCCAGCAGATAGACTTTGCCGGCGTTGTGCGGATCGATGGCCAGGGAGTCGATGCCGAGCAGGCCGGTGTCGGCGTCGGACAGCCAGTCGAGCATGGGCACCCAGCGCCCGGCGGACTTGTCCCAGCGGTAGGCGCCGCCCACGTCCGTGCGGGCATAGACCACCCCGGCCTCGCTGCGGCTGGGGATCACGGCGGAGACGAACCCGCCGCCGCCGATGGCCACGCTGTCCCAGACATAAGGCGCCGACGCACGCGGCGCCACGTTGCCCGCCGCAGCGAACGGCGCGGCACCAATGCAGCAGCCCAGCGCCGCAGTCAGCGCAGCGAGCGAGAACATCGGCTTCATGCGCTTACTCCCGCAGCATCTTGTTCAACTGAGGCGCCATGGCCTTGGCCCAGATGGCGTAACCCTTCTCGTTCGGATGCAGCAGGTCCGGCATGATGTCGCGCGACAGCACGCCGTTCTTGTCGAGGAAGGCCTGGTTGATGTTCAGGTAGTAGACATGCTTGTTGTCCGCAAAGCCGGAGATGATGCCGTTCACGCCCTCATTGATCTGGCGCAGGAAGTCGCTCGGCTTCTCATCGCGAGGGAAAATCCCCAGCAGCAGGATCTTCGCGTCCGGCAGGCGCGCGCGCAGTTCGTCGATATTGCGCTTGATGCCGGCGGCCGTGTACTTCGGCGCTTCCTGGCGGTGGCCGGTGTTATTGGTGCCGAACATCAGCACCACCACTTTCGGCGACGTGCCATCGACTTCGCCATGCTGCAGGCGCCACAGCACGTTCTCCGTGCGGTCGCCGCCAAAGCCCAGCGCCACGGCGTTGTACTTCGCGTAGTGGTTCGCCCAGACGTTCTTGCCATCCTTCTCCCAGCCCTCGGTGATCGAGTCGCCGATGAAGATCACCTCGCTGCGCTTGCCCTCGGCCTTCAGCTTCTGATTCGCTTCGAGCTTGGCCAGGTGGCGCGGCATCCACCAGCTGATGGACCACGATTCGTTCAGCGTATCGGGCGTTACCGACACGGTGCGGTAGTCCGGGCAGCTCGCCGTTGGCGTGCCGGACTTCTCGACGCGTACATTCGCCACTTCGACTTCGCCGCTGCCCATGCCGTCCAGCGAGAACGGCTTGCTCACAGCGCTGAAATCGTCGCCCTCGCGCATGAAGCAGGACACCGGCAGCGCCACACGCTGCCAGCCCTTGCCTTCCATAGCACGGGCCGGCAGCAGGAACGGCACCTTGCGCTCGCAGCGCTCGCCGCAATCCATGCGCACGGACAGGCCGCCGTTCGACAGGTCCTTCACATTCAGGTCAAACGACAGCACGCCTTGTGCCGCATAGGGCCGCAGGTCCACCGGCTTGCCTTCGATGCGCAGCGCCGAATACCAGGCGTCCTTCCAGCTCAGGTCCAGCGCATCATCGGCCGCGGCGCGGCCGGCGCGGGCAACGCGCACGGAATTGCGCGGCGACTCGATGGCGGCGCTGGCGCCCTCCAGCGGCTTCGAAGCGTCCGGATTCACGGCCGCCACCCGCAGGCCGTCGGCAGGTTTGGCGGCAAACAGCGGCAAATCAGCCTGCGCGGACGCCGCCCCGGCAGACAGCATCGTCACGGCCGCAAGGACGGCTGCGCTCAGGGTCTTCCTCATTACCTCGTCTCCTGAAATCGTTTTCAATTCTTTTACCAGTTTAAGCGCCATACCAGCCGGCGTCTACAAAATAGTCGCGTCCTGTACACAGTGCGGCGCTATCCGACGCAAGAAACAAGGCAAGTGATGCAACATCTTCAACTTCCACGCGCTTCGGCAGGCATTGACCGGCCAGGATGCGCTTCTCTTCTTCCGGGTTATGCCACAGCTTCATCTGGCGCGGAGTGCGCACCGCGCCCGGCACGATGCAGTTCACGCGGATGCCGTCCGGGCCCAGGTCGCGCGCCAGTCCGCGCGTGAGACCCTCGATGCCCGCCTTGGCGGTCATGTACAGCGTGAGCTTCGGCAAAGCCAGGTGCCAGGAGATCGAACCGAGATTCAGGATCACGCCCCTGCCCTGCTCGCGCATGCGCGGCGCCACGGCCTGGGCGCAGAAGAACTGGTGGCGCAGGTTGACTGCCAGCCGGTCGTCCCAGTAATTGACCGTGACGGCATCGACTTCATGGCGGTCGTCGTTGGCGGCATTGTTGACCAGGACGTCCACCTTGCCTGCTTCGCCTTCGATGCGGCGGAATGCCGACTGCAGCGCACCGGTGTCGGTCAGGTCGCAGCGCACGAAGGTTGGCGCGTGGCCACCGTATGCCGCGTGCACGTGTTCATCGACGAGGTCGATGTAGAACACGCGCGCTCCCTGCAGCGCGAAGGCATTCACCATGCCCGCGCCGATGCCGCTGCCTCCCCCTGTAACGACCACGCACTGGTCCTTCAGGTCCGGATAGCTCGCGTATTGCCTCATGCTTTGTCTCCTTGCAGGGAAAGTCGATAAATAGTGGTCTGTCGGTACACCTGGCCGGGTCGCAGGATCACGGCGGCGGCGTGCTCGCTGTTCAACTGGTCCGGATAAGCATTCGCTTCAAGGCAGAAGCCCGCGTGCCGCGCATACGGGTTCTCGCCGCGGCCCTGCACGCCTTCCAACGCGTTGCCGCTGTAGAACTGCAGGCCCGCTTCGGTGGTCGATACCTGCAGGCGGCGGCCGGAACCCGGGTCGTAGACGCGCGCCACTTCACGCAGCGGGCCGGAACGTCCCTTCACGTGCTCCTTTATGCAATAGCAGTGATCGAAACCGCCGGCGGTGCGGATCTGGGCATCGGGCCAGCGCAGACGCGGGCCGATGGCGGCAGGCTGGCGGAAGTCGAACGGCGTGCCGCCGACGCCGGAGACGCCGACGGGAATGCCGCTCGGATCGATCTCCATGTAATAGTCCGCATCGATCTGCAGCATGTGGTCGCCCACATCCGCGCTGCCGCCGTTCAGGTTGAAGTATGGGTGGGCAGTCAGGTTGATGGGTGTGGGCGCATCGGAAATCGCCTGGTAGTCGATGGTCAGGCTGCCATCGTCATCCAGCTGGTAATGCACCTGCACTTCGAGGTTGCCCGGGAAGCCCGCGCTGCCGTCCGGCGACGCCAGGTGCAGCGAGATGCCGGACGGGGAACGCGTGGCCTGCCACTGCGCCGCGTGAAAGCCTTCCGGCCCGCCGTGCAGGTGATTGCCGCGGTCGTTGACGGGCGCCTGCATCGGGCGGCCGTCCAATATGTATTTGCCGCCTGCGATGCGGTTGGCCCAGCGCCCGATCACGGCGCCGAAGTAAGCCTGGTTGTCGCGATAGCCTTGCGAATCACGATAGCCAAGGAGGATGTCGGCCATGCGCCCATAGCGGTCGGGCGCGAGCCAGGATACGAGCGCGGCGCCGCGTTCGCTGATCGTCACGCTCATGCCTTCGGCATTGCGCAGCGTGTAAAGCCTATCCTCCGAGCGCGTCGGAATGCTGGCTAGCGATTGGTTGATCATCATCGTTGTCGTTTTTTCTAAGTGGTGAATCTTCGCCCAGGGCGCGCCTTGCCTGGATGGCGCGGTCCTGGTAGGCGCGCGGCGTCAGGCCAAGCTCGCGCTTGAATACGGAATGCATATACTGGCTGGACGTGAAGCCGCAGCTCAGCGCAACATCATTCAGGTTGCATTCGCCCCGCTCAAGGATCGAGGTGGCTGCTTCCAGGCGCAGGCGCAGGATCTCATCGTGGACGCTGCAGCCAAGCTCCTGGCGGAAATGCGATTCGAGGGAAGAGCGCGAAATGCCCACATAATCGGCCACCTGCTCGGTCTTGATGCCCTGGCAGGCGAACTGGCGGATGAAGTGGCGCGCCCGCATCACATGCGGGTGCTTGGCCGGTTCATGCTTGCTGGACGCGAGCACATTGATGCCGGCCGGCGGCACCAGGATGCGCGTATCGGCCAGGCGCACGCCGTGCATGGCCTGGTCCAGCAAGTGGGCGGCGGCGCGGCCCATTTCCTGTGCGCCCTGGATCACGGAGCTCAGTGGGATGCGGGTCAGCATGCGCGCCAGCGGATCGTTGTCGATGCCGATCAAAGCCACCTGCTCCGGCACTTCGATGCCGGCGATCAGGCAAGCCTGCATCAGTTGGCGGGCGCGCGCGTCGGTGACGGCAATAATGCCCACTGGCTTGGGAAGGCTGTTCAGCCAGGCGATCTGCTGCTGCAACGCTTCATCCCAGGACGGGGCGCTGGTGCCCTGGCCGCGGTAGATCTCGCCCTCGATGCGGTCGCGCTCCATCAGGCGGCGGAAGGCATTCTCGCGCTCCTGCGCCCAGCGGTTTTCGCGCGCTTCGGGAAGGCTGAACAGCGCGAACTGGCGCAGCCCGGCGTCGATCAGGTGTTCGTAGGCCAGCTTCACCAGCTTGAAATTATCGGTGGCCACATAGGGCACGCCGGCCGGATAGTTGGATTCGTCCTCATACGAACCGCCCACCGCGACCACCGGAATCGAGCTGCGCTCCAGCGCGGCCGCCACGGCGGGATCGTCGAAATCCGCGATGATGCCGTCCCCTTGCCACTTCTCGATGCCGGGCAGGCGCAGGCGAAAGTCCTCTTCCAGGAAGAGGTCCCAGGACTTGCGAGTGCTCGACAGATAGGCGGCAATTCCGGCCAGCACTTCCCGGTCGAATATCTTATTAGCGTTAAATAACAGGGCGATTCGATGCGATTTTGGCATCAGCATTGTCTTCAGTCTCCATTGAGCAATGCTTTCATTTTACGTTTTCTCGACGCTCATTCTGCTATGCACGCGACTAGCCCGGCAATTGCGAAAATCACCAAATCGGATACCGATAATGCAGAAGAGGTGAAACTGGTATTACGTGATGTAGAAGCGGCCGATGAGGTTTTCGGACTCGGTCAGCGATTCGCACAGGGTATCCAGCGCATCGTATTCGCTGGAATAGCGCGATTTGAAGGCATCGAAATCGGCCTGGCTGGCCCAGTGGTCGATGGTGAGGAAGCGTGCAGGATCGGTGGCGTCCTGCAGCAGTTCGGTGCCGAGGTAACCTTCGGCCTTGGCAAACAAATGGGCCCAGCTGCCTTCGGGACCGTATTGGCGCGCGAAGACTTCCCGCGTGCTTTCAGGCACGCGGTATTCCCAGACGGTTTGGTATTCGGGCGTATCCATGGTGCGCCCATTGTATACCGTATCAGTGGACTTTTTCGTATGGCAGGCCCACGTAATTTTCGGCGATGGTACGGCGCCCTGCTTCAGAATTCGTGAAGTAATCCAGGTCCGCCAGCTGGATGCGCTGGGTGAACGGGTCGTCGCCGAACTTGTGCAGCAGGCTGGTCATCCACCAGGAGAATCGCTCGGCCTTCCAGATGCGGCGCAGGGCCAGTTCGGAATACTGCGCCAACACGTTTTCGTCGCCGGATTCGTACCGCTTACGCAACACCGTGGACAGCGTATGCACATCGCTGGCGGCCAGGTTCAGGCCCTTGGCGCCGGTCGGCGGCACGATGTGGGCGGCATCGCCGACCAGGAACATGCGGCCGAACTGCATCGGTTCCGCCACAAAGCTGCGCAGCGGCGCGATGCTTTTCTCAATTGAAGGACCTGTTTCCAGGCGCGCAGCCACATGCTCCGGCAGGCGCGCTTTCAGCTCATTCCAGAAGCGCTCATCGGACCAATCCTCGACCTTGTCGTCCAGCGAGCATTGCACGTAGTAGCGGCTCAGGTGATCGTTGCGCATGCTGCACAGCGCAAACCCGCGCTCGTGGTTGGCGTAGATCAGTTCCGGCGCCACGGGGCGCGTGCGGGACAGCACGCCCAGCCAGCCAAACGGATACACACGCTCGAAGCACTTGATCTTGTCGGCCGGCGCCGACTTGCGCGACACGCCATGGAAGCCGTCGCAGCCTGCGATGTAATCGCACTCCAGCGTGCACTCTTCGCCATCCTTGGTGAAGGTGACGCGCGGCTTGTCGCTATAAAAGTCGTGCAGCTGCACATTCTCCGCTTCGTACACGGTGACTGCGACGGCAGCCTTGCGCGCATCCATCAGGTCGCGCGTGACTTCGGTCTGGCCATAGACCATCACGGTCTTGCCGCCCGTGAGTTCCTTCAGGTCGATGCGCTCTTCGCGGCCGTTGAAGGACAGCGTGAAGCCTTCATGCACATGGCCTTCGCGGTCCATGCGTTCGGCGGCGCCGGCTTCGTGCAGCATGTCCACCATGCCCTGCTCCAGCACACCGGCGCGGATGCGGCCCAGCACATACTCCGGCGTGCGCGCTTCGAGGATCACGTTGTCGATGCCGTACTTGTGCAGCAACTGGCCCAGCAGCAGGCCGGAGGGCCCTGCACCGATAATGGCTACTTTCGTTTTCATGCAATGTCTCCTGATTGTTCGTGCTTCCATTGTGCGAGCCGGGCCCCTGCAAAGGAATGGACTTTTTCCGCGAATATTTGTACTTTTCGCAGATTCCTTATTGCGCGATGCCCTTGCGGGACACGTGCCACTCGGATTTCTTGCACAATCCGCAGTCGCTGCCGGCAAACATCTTCGCCGCGTTCTGGTCACCTTTCAGCTGCCAGTCCAGCCAGGCCACGGCCACGGGCGAAAACGCGCCGCCGTTCGGCTCGCGGTAGGTGCCGGCATGCGGCGTCTTTTCGCGCCAGGCGCGGACCACGGGGATGTGGTTGATGCGCTTGAAGTCATCTTCCGCGTTGTCGAAGGCGACGTCGGTCGGGTCGCCGGACACATACAGCACACTGCCGTGCAGCGAGGCCAGGTCCGCCTTGTCCGCATGGGCTGCCGCAATTTCCCAGCTGCGCCCCGTGGCCGGGAAGACCCCGCTGTTCCAGACGCCCAGCGTGGTCACGCGCGGATCGTGCGCCGCGTCGATCGCCTGCAGGCCGCCGCAGGACTGGCCGAACACCGCGATCTTCGTGGTGTCGATCTTGCCGAAATACGGGCTGCCAGCGCGGCTGTTCTCGGCGATGGCCCAGTCGATCGCGTGAATCAGCTGCTTCGCATATGTGAAGGGTGGGCGCGTTTCGCCTGGCGCCAGCGATGTCCTGTGCGCCAGTTCGGGACGCAGGGCGGCCGGCGAGCCAGGCGCAGGTTCACCGCTAGCCTGCTCGGCGCCCGGCGCCGGCGGCGCTTCCGCGCTCTCCGTTCCGATGGGACCGATGGCGATGGCCAGATAGCCGTGTGAAGCAATTTCCGTCAAGAAAGGACGGAAACGGTTTCCCAGATTGCGGCAGCCGCCGTTGGCAAAGGCGACGATGGGCAGCTTATTGCCATTGAGTGCAGCCAGGCTGGCCGGCCGATATACCGTGTGCGTCGGCAGGCCCTTGTCCATTTCCATCAGGGCCGGATGGGCGCCAGTGCCCCCGGGTACTTCCGCCATCGCCAGTGGCGCTACCGCCATCATTGCCAGAACCAGAACATCTGCTCGCATTGCGTCTCCTTCGCTTATGAACTATAGTAGTTTTAATTTATAATCATTTGCACATGGATGCAAGGACAATGAGACGAATTGCAACAGTACTGACTCTGTCGCTGCTGGGCTGCGGGCTGCTCGCCACGGCCCAGGATTACGTGACATGGTGGGAAGCCAACGAGAACCGGGAATTTCCGCAGGCCGTATCGGCGCCGAATGCCAACGGCACGCTGACCACGCTTAATGCATCCGGCGCCACGCCCACCAAGGGCCATCCCTTCTTCACGGCGCTGGGCGGGAACGGGCGCGCATGCATCACCTGCCACCAGCCCTCGGACGGCATGGCGCTCTCCGTCAACACCATCCAGCAGCGCTGGAAGACGCTCGGTTACAGGGATCCACTGTTCGCGTCCATCGACGGCGCCAACTGCCCCAACCTGCCGCCCGAGCGCGAGGAATCGCACTCCCTGCTGCTGACGCGCGGCGTGTTCCGCATCCCCCTCCCGTGGCCTGCACGCGACAGCAAGGGCCGCAGGATCGATCCGGAATTCACGATCGAGGTAGTGCGCGATCCGACCGGTTGCAACCGCAGCCCGCAATATGGGCTCACGTCCGCCGATCCACATATCTCTGTTTACCGCCGGCCGCGTCCCGCCACCAATTTGCGCTACATCATGGCCGTGGGCTTCCCCTTCGATCCCAAGAGCGGACTGCCGCTGCAAAGCGCGGACGGCAGGATGGTGAGCGAAGCGCTGATGGGCGACGCGCGCGTGCTGACGCTGGAGGGCCAGGCCGGCGATGCGATGCGCACCCACTTGCAGATGAACGGCAATCCGACGCCGGAGCAGATCAGGCAGATTGTGGTGTTTGAGTCAGGCCTCACGAGCGCACAAAGCCACGACCAGTGGGGCGGCAGCCTGGCGGCGGATGGCGCCCAGGGCGGGCCGGAAGCGCTGGCGGCCGCGCCGGCAGGTGAGCTGCAATCGTCGAAGGCGCCCATCTTCCGCGAGTTCTACGGGTGGAAAAAGGCCCCGGCCGGCGGCAGCGAGGAGCAGCGCAAGTTCCGCGAATCGGTCGCGCGCGGCGCGGAGCTGTTCAGCAAGCGCCAGTTCCTCGTCAAGGATACGGCGGGCATCAACTCCATGGGTTTCGGCAACCCGGTACGTAATTCCTGCGCCATGTGCCACAATATGCACGGTTCCGGCATCGATGTGGCGCCGGGCCGCATCGACCTCGGCACGACCAATGAACCCTACGCCAAGCCTTCACCGGACCTGCCTTTGTTCAAGCTGACGTGCAAGCCGGGCGCCAAGCCGCATCCTTTCCTCGGCCGCGTCGTGTATACCCAGGACCCCGGCTATGCACTGAGCACCGGCCGCTGCGAGGACATCGGCAAGATCACCACGCAGCAGATGCGCGGACTTTCCGGCCGCGCGCCCTACTTCGCCAACGGCTCCGCGCGCGACTTGCGCGAACTGGTCGACATCTACAACCGCCGCTACAACATCGGCCTGACCGAGCAGGAACGGGAAGACCTGATCAACCTGATGAAAGTGCTCTGATGCGCAAATTTGTTCCCGCGGCACTGGCCGCGGCCAGTGCATTGACCTGCGCTGCCGCGATTGCGGCCGAACCTGTGCGCTTCGTCGCCTGTCCGGTCTATCGCGATACGGATGCCGGCCGCAAGTCCGGTTGCTGGCTCGCCACGGACGGCGCCACCGGCACGCGCTACGATGTCAGCGATGCGCCTTACAAGCCATGGATAGGCCGCATGATCCTGGTCGAAGGCCAGCCTGCGGACTCCCCCGATATCTGCGGCGGCGTGCCTTTAGCGCCCGTGCGCGTGGCGGTGCTGGAGGAGACTTGCGCGGAGGTGCTTATCCCAGCTGAAGGCTATCCCAGCAAACCCTCGGTGCTTCCCAAGGACGTGATGGCCCCATCCAGCGTCCCGCGCGTGTTGCCCCCCGGCCCTTATTCGCGCCAGCAGTATGAGATCGAATTCAGCTTCGGCGATGACCGGCTGATGTACCAGCACGTCGAGACGACTATCGAGCGCGCGGCGCTCTATGCGCAGGCCAGCAAGGCGGGGCGGGTCGAAGTAATCGGCCGCGCGGACACGCCGGGCTTCACGGCGTCGCATCGCCCAATGCGCGAGCCGGGGCGGCTGGCGGCCGCGCGCGCGGGCATGGTGCGTGAGGCGCTGCTGCGGCTCGGCGTGCCCGCAGCGTCCATTGTGGTGCGGGAGGACACGCATCCGCAGCCGCTGGCCGATGCGCCGCCCGCATTGCGCGACGTGTCCAGGCGGCGCGCGACGATTGTTGTCACGCCGTAGCGCCAGAAGCCGCGTGACAGGACACACGGCGGATCAATGATCCGCCCTACGCCCTTGCGGGACAATAAGCAAGGCGCTTGCTATTGCTCCGAGCGCAGGAAAGGCGCGGGGCGGAAGTCCACCGTGCCGGGGATGGTGGTGTCCCAGTTGCCCTGCTCGCGGCGCCGTTCCAGCGCGCGCACGGCGGCTACCGTTTCCTCCGTGGTGAAATTGCAGTGGCCTACGCGGCCGATATAGGCTTCGCGCACCAGCGATGCGCCGCTGCGGCGCGCTATGCGGGCTGCGTAGTCGCCGCTCATCTCGACCAGGGTGACAGGGTCCGCCACCGTCTGCATCACCAGCACCGGCGCCTGCACCCGCCCGGTAGGGGCGTAGTTGCGCTGCATGTAGGCGCGCGCAGCAGGATCGGCGCCCACGCGCGGCGCGGCGGCGAGTCGGGCCAGGTCCGTCTCCAGATCCACGCCGGCAGCCCGGTACTGGGCCCGGACGAAATCCGCCCGGCCAGAACGGTCCAGCAACTGCGCATAGTCGATGCCGGTGTTCCATGAGAAGTTGCCGCCTGCGCGGCGCTGCTGGTCGTCGCGCGGCAGCAGCGTGGCCGCCACGAAGCCGCGGTACAGCGCTTCCTGCTGGGCGGCGGCGTCCTGTGGCGGAGCGCCTGTGCCTTCGCGCCACAGCGGCACCTGCGCCAGGGTTGCCGCCAGCGCGATGCGGGCGCGCCCGGCAGGCGTGGACTGTTCGCGGTCCAACGCCGCCTGCCATGCCGCCAGGTCGGCGCGCATCCCATCGCCGCCACTGGCCAGCAGCACGGGCAGTTCTGGCGGCAGACCCGCCAGCGTGCGCAGCACCCACGGCCCGTCCAGCGCCGCATTCATCATGGCCGGCGCACCGCCTGCGGACGCGCACATCACGATACCGCCGTCGAAGCGCTGCGGCGCGCGCTCCAGCAGGGCGATCGTCACCAGTCCGCCCATCGAACTGCCCCAGGCATAGGTGCGCTGCGGCTTGCCGACCTGGGTGGCGAAAGCATCCAGGGTCGCCAGCTGGTCGGGCACCGCCTCCTCCAGCGCCCAGCCGACCGACGCGTACGAGGAACCGGCCAGCGCATAGCCCTGTTTCAGCAGATCGTCCTTTTCGTTGCGCGACACATTGCGCGCCGGGTTCGCCGGGCCGCGCGCGTAGCCGTGACTGAACAGCAGCAGGCGGCCGTTCCAATCGGCCGGCACATCGATCACATAGGCCGCGCCACTGGGCAGGCGGCCTTCCAGGTGGCTGGCCGCCGGCTGGGCGGCGGCCAGCAGCGGCAGCGCGGCCAGCACGCAGATTGCGGTGCGCATGGCCCCTCCTCAGAACCGGTAGTCCAGCGTGAAAGCGCCGAAGCGGCCGATCGCGCTGAAGTTTTGCGGGTCGAAGGCCAGGGTGGAGTTCTGCACATAAGGCGGCTTGCGGTCGAACACGTTCTGGATGCTGAGCGAAGCACGCAGGGTTTCCAGACGGCCGCCAAACAGCTTGCCGATGTCGTACTGCGCGGTCAGGTCCCAGGTCGTCGAGGAGGCGATCTTCGGCGTGCCGGCCAGCGTCGTATTCTTGTACGAGTTGGTGAAGTTGGCGAAAGCGGTCACACGTACATCCGCGCCGCTCCAGCCAAACTCGCCGCGCGCACGCAGGCGCACCGGGTTGTTCAGGGTGTTCAACAGGCCATCGACCACCGGCGTGGTGGGCGTGAACTGCTGCTTGTAGGTGAGCACATAGTTCGTGGTCAGACCCGAAGTCAGGCGGCCGATGCCGGTCGTCCAGTCGTAGCGCACGGCCACGTCCACGCCGCTGGTCTTCACAAGGCCGGCATTGTAACGGCGTCCGTCCTGGATGAAGCGGATGCCGCCCACCGGTTCGGCGGCATTGCCGGTGAAGGTAGGCATGGCCAGCAGTGCCGCTACCTGCGCCGTTGTGGGCGCGCCGTTCAGGTAAGGCGCCAGTTCAGGCTTCTGGAAAATCGCGGAATCGTTGCCCGGCGTTAGGATACGGTTTTCGTACTTGACGTTGAAGTAGTCCACCGTCACGCTCAGTCCTTGCACAGCCGCCGGTTTCAATGCGCCGCCGAGCGTGAAGATCTTCGCTGTTTCCGGCTTCAGGCCGTCGCGGCCACCCAGCAGCACCAGGCCGTGGATCATCGTCTTGCCATCCGCACCGATGCGGTCTACCACATTGATCAGGCCAGCGTTGACCGGATCCAGGTCGCCGAGGGTCGGGGCGCGGAAAGCTTCGCCATAGCTCGCATAGATCTTGTTGCCCGGCGCCGCTGTCCAGTCCACGCCGACGCGCGGATTGGTGGTGCGGCCGAAATCGCTGTAATCGTCGGTACGCACAGCCAGCGACATATTCAGCTTGTTCACCACCGGCACCTGCGCTTCCGCATACAGCGAGCGTACAGTGCGCTGAGGACGCGCGGAAGAGTTATCGATGTGGAAGACGGTGGCGTTGTCCGGCGTGGAGTTGTTGCGGTCCTCGTAGTAGTCGATCGTATCGTGATGGACCTCGCCGCCGATTGCCAGCTTAACCTTGCCGGCCGGCAGGTCGAACAAGGGACCGTCGAACTTCACGCCGCCGTCGATCATGCGGTATTGCGAGTTGCGGTCGTTGAAGGCCTTGATCTTGGCCAGCGTTGCCGGGTTGTTGCAGGTGAACGCCGCCGCATCGCAGAACAGGTTCAATGCGGTGGCAGGATTGCGGTCGGCCAGCGCGGCATTGAGCGCATTGCCGTTCAGGTTCTGGCTCATCGCCTTTTCCGTCGTGCCGCTGCGGGCGAGGAAGGCATTGCCGCTCCACGTTTCGGATACGTCGAATTCGAGATTGGCCGATACGCGGTGCGTACGTTCGAAGCCATTGCTGATCGAAATGCCGAGGTCATTGATAAAGGAATAGTTCACTGCCGCGGATGTCGCCGTGGCGTTCGGACTCACGAAGAATGGGTTCGTGTTGCGCACCGTGGCATTGGTGGTCTGAGCCGACGTGTGGCGCAGGTAATCGCGCTGCGAATAGAAGGCTTCCACGCTCAGGCGCGCACTCTCTCCCAGTTGCTGGCTCACGCTGCCGGCCAGGCTTTCGCGCTCCTGCCCCGGCAATGCGTCCACGCCCTTGTAGATGCTTTGCAGGTTGGGCGAGCCGGCCACCAGGGCGCTGCGCTGCAGGCCGACCCCATTCTGGCCAGCCGGGATGGCGTAACGCGCGCTGCCTACCTGGATATTGCCGGGGCTTGCATTGAAACTACGCAGGTCCGGTCCGCCCCAGCGGCGCATATCATCGGTATAGAACTCGCGGTCGCCGGCGGCGAGATTGCTGCGGCGGTACTTCTCGCCAGCGATCATGACGTTGCCGCCCTCCCACGACTTACCGGCAATGACGCCGACCTGATTCTGCGTCATGCCATCGGCCGCGCCGTGACGGGCCGAGATGCCGATGCCGTCGTAGCGCTTGCGCAGGCGGATGTTCACCACGCCGCCTACCGCATCCGAGCCGTAGGTGGCGGAACCGCCGTCCGTGATGACTTCAATGCGTTCGATGGCGATGGCGGGAATCGTTGAAGGATCCGTGTATTGCGCCGCCAGGCCGCCAGGCGCCATGCGCTGGCCACTGACCAGGGTCAACGTGGATTCCGGTCCGAGGCCGCGCAGGTTGATGCCGGAGCCGAGCGTAATGTTCTGGTTGGCGTTCTGCGCTGCGTTGGTATGGCCTTCATCCGCGCCGAGATTCTGGATCTGCGGCAGAAGGCGCAGCAGTTCGCCCGTGCTGGCCACACCGGACTTCTCGATGGCTGCCCGGTCCAGCCGCTGCACGGGTGCGCCAACCGGCGCCGCCCCGCGAATCAGCGTACCCGTTACTTCGACGGACTGCATCTTTTCCTGCGCCTGCACGCCACCGAATGCACCACCTGCCACGAGCGCCGTAATCACCTGAGCCAACTTGTTGCGTTGAACCGCCATCGAATGCCTCCATTTGTTTAATTTATATAATGCTTATAGTCTATAATCAGATTGGAGGGAAAAGCAACGACAAATCCGCATGGCGTCCCCACCATGCGCCGAATGTGCAACAATGCAAGTACAGCACGGAGAAGATATGCAGCACGCGCAACAAGCCAGCGTTCCAACTTACAAGCTGTTCGGCGAACAGGCGCCCTGGCCTACGCCGGAAATGCTGCACTGCGAGTCCATCGCGGCCCGCAGCGCTTCGCATAACTGGCAAATCACCCCACACCGCCACAGCGGCCTGTTCCAGATTCTCTACCTGGCAGCCGGGAGCGCCGAGGTGCATATCGACGGCAACAGCAATCGCCTGGTCGCGGGTCAGCTGATGCTGGTGCCGCAGATGTGCATCCACGGTTTCCGCTTCGAAAAAAACGCGCAGGGCTGCGTAGTGACACTCGCTTATCCTCTGATACGGAAACTGGCTCCGCAGGCTGGCGATGCGCTGGTTGGATTGACCAGTCCCGTGGCGTGCACACTCGGGGATGGCGAGGCTTACCTGCCGGACGCCTTCGAGGCGCTGGAGACGGAGTACCGCGGTGCAGCGCCGCACCGCAACCAGCTGGTGGAGTCGCTGCTGTCCGTCATCCTGCTCATGGTGTCACGCCGTTGCGCGCAGACGCAGCCGCCAACCGCCCTCGCCCGCCGCGCCGATTGCTTCCCGGCCTTCTGTGAACTGATCGAGAAGCACTATGCGGAGCACAAGCCGGTGTCCTTCTATGCGAGCAAGCTTGGCGTGACCGCGGCCCACCTGAATTCCCTGTGCCGCCAGGTGGTGGACCGCTCGGCGCTGGAGCTGATCCACGAGCGCATGATCCTGGAGGCCAAGCGCAATCTGGTTTACACGTCCATGACGGTCAGCGTGGTGGCGGATACGGCGGGATTTGCGGACCCGGCCTATTTCACGCGTTTCTTCAAGCGCGA
Source organism: Pseudoduganella sp. UC29_106 (assembly GCF_044055365.1). Taxonomy (NCBI): domain Bacteria; kingdom Pseudomonadati; phylum Pseudomonadota; class Betaproteobacteria; order Burkholderiales; family Oxalobacteraceae; genus Pseudoduganella; species Pseudoduganella sp. UC29_106. Next base: position 4,175,271 of record NZ_CP171977.1, read on the forward strand.
AGTCGGCATGTCGCCGCGCGAGTTCCGGCAGCAGGCGGGGACGCTGCAGGTCTGAGCTTCTGCCAAAACCGGAGAAGCTGGTGGCTGCCACGATGTGGCAGCCACCTGTTCAGCGGACGTGGAGTAATTGCTGCAGCGGCTCATCGCCAGCGCATTAAACCAGGTGGCTGCCACATCGTGGCAGCCACCAGGGGTTGCCTTGGGTTTGGAGCACAAAATGGAAATCGACGCCATCGCCAGCCTGATACGCCAAGCCAGCGCGAAGCTTCCTTCGTCGCCGACGGTGGAGCAGATGCGCGCATGCTCCATCGCCCTGCACGACAGCCTGCCCCTGCCCGAAAATGTGCAATTCACGGAATCGTCCGACCCGCCCGGCCTGTGGTCCCGCCCTCCTGAACGCGAACGCAATGCGGTGATCCTGTACCTGCACGGTGGCGGCTATGTCCTCAACTCGCCAAACCAATACAGGATGCTGACCGGCCAGCTCTGCCTCGAAACGGGCGTGGACGTATTCGCGCTGCAATACCGGCGGGCGCCGGAGGCGCCGTATCCCGCGGCCCTGGAAGATGCGCTGGCAGCCTACCAATGGCTGCGCCGCAGCCAGCACGGCGCAGAAGTCGCCATCGCCGGCGACTCCGCCGGCGGCGGCCTGGCGCTGGCCCTGATGCTGCGCTGCAGGAAACATGGCGCCGCCGAGCCCCGCTCCGCCTTTCTGATGTCCCCCTGGGCTGACCTGACCATGAGCGGGACGACGCTGCACAGCAAGGCCGGCGTGGACCCGGTCGTTACACCCGCAGCGTTAGCCTTCTATGCTACGCAATACCTGCATGGCGCCAATGCGCGCGATCCGTCGGTATCGCCCATATTCGGCGACCTGCGCGGCCTGCCGCCGCTGCTCATTCACGTCGGCAGTGAAGAAGTGCTGCTTGACGATTCCCTGCGTCTGGCGGCAGCGGCCGGAACGGCCAAGGTCGAAGTGACGCTGAAGGTGTGGCCCCATATGATCCACAAGTGGCATATCTGGCATAGCCGCCTGCCCGCCGCGGCAGCGGCGCTAAGGTCGGCCGGGACCTTTATCCGCGAGCACTGGCAGTAAATTCCTCGGTATCGATTTCCGCCTGCGTGGCCGCACTGTAGCGCGGGCCGGACACGGTGCGCTCGTTGACCAGCGCTTCAAGTCGCGCGAACAGGTCCGGCGTGAGCGATACGCGCGCCGCGTGCAAATTTTCTTCGAGGTGCGCGAGCTTCGTGGTGCCAGGGATTGGCAGGATATGCGGCGCCTTATGCAGCAGCCAGGCCAGGGCCAGCTGGGCGGGCGTGCAGTCGGCTTCGGCCGCCAGCGACAGGTAATCCGGCAGCCAGCGCAGATTGGCTTCCAGATGCTCGCGCTGGAAACGCGGCATGCCGCGGCGCAGGTCCTTAGCAGTCCACGCATCGACGGCGCCGGCATCGCGTATCGCGCCGGCAAGGAAGCCGCGCGCCAATGGGCTGAACGCGACGAAAGCCGCGCCAACGTCACGGCATGCGTCCAGCACCGCGATTTCGGCATTGCGCGACCACAGCGAATATTCCGACTGCACGGCCGCAATCGGATGCACGGCGTGCGCGCGGCGCAGCGTGACGGCCGATACTTCGGACAGGCCAACCGCGCGGATCTTGCCCTCGCGGACCAGGTCCGCCATGGCGCCCATGCTGTCCTCGATGGGCACGGCCTTGTCCCAGCGGTGCAGGTAATAGAGATCGATGATATCGGTCTGCAGGCGGCGCAAGGCTTCCTCGCAGGTGCGCCTGATCGCCTCAGGACGGCCATCGATCACGCGGCGCTTCACGCCATCGTCGCCGGCCCTGCCCTCCAGCGCGCACTTGCTGGCCAGTGTGAAGCGCGAACGGTGACGGGCCAGAGCCCGCCCCACCTGCGTTTCACTGGCGCCGAAGCCATACAGCGCAGCGGTATCGAAATGGTCGACGCCCAGCTCCAGGGCGCCGAGCAGCAGGCGTTCGGCTTCCGCATCGGACAGCGGCTCGCCATAGGCATGGCACAGATTCATGCAGCCGAGGCCAATGGCGCCGACGCGGAAGGGACCGAGCGCGCGCTGTTCCATCTCAGTCAGCCTTCAGCTGCTGTTCCAGCTGATGCAGCACGGCGTAGCAAGGCAGCACCTGCGCCACACTGGCATTCGGCTCGCGGCCTTCGCGGATGGCGGCGAAGAATTCGCGGTCCTGCAGTTCGATGCCGTTCATCGACACGTCCACTTTCGACACGTCGATCTTCTCTTCCTTGCCGTTCACCAGGTCGTCATAGCGGGCGATATAGGTGCCCGTGTCGCCGATATAGCGGAAGAAGGTACCCAGCGGACCATCGTTATTGAAGGACAGCGACAGCGTGCAGATCGCGCCATTGGCGGCCTTCAGCTGGATGGACATGTCCATGGCAATGCCCAGCTCCGGATGGATCGGGCCCTGGACGGCGTTGGCCTTCACGATCGGGCTGCCGCACTGGTAGGCGAACAGGTCGACGGTGTGCGCGGCATGGTGCCACAGCAGGTGGTCGGTCCAGCTGCGCGCCTGGCCCAGCGCGTTCATGTTCGTACGGCGGAAGAAGTAGGTCTGCACATCCATCTGCTGGATATTGAACTCGCCCGCTTCGATCTTCTTGTGCACCCACTGGTGGCTCGGGTTGAAGCGGCGGGTGTGGCCGCACATGGCGACCTTGCCGCTCTCGCGCTGGGCGGCAATCACGGCCTCGCCATCGGCGAAGGCGTCGCACAGCGGAATCTCGACCTGCACGTGCTTGCCCGCCTTCATGCAGGCGATGGCCTGCTGCGCGTGCATCTGGGTCGGCGTGCACAGGATCACCGCATCCACTTCAGGCAGCGCCAGCGACGCCTCCAGATCGGTGGTCACGTGCGGGATGCCGTACTGCTTCGCAACGGCCGCAGTCTTTTCCAGATCGCGGCTGATGAGGGACACGACTTCGACGCCGTCGATCTTCGCGATCGCGTCCAGGTGCTTGATGCCGAAAGCGCCGGCGCCAGCCAGTGCCACTTTGATGGTTTTCATTCAGGATTCTCCATAATCAGATGGCCGACGGCAGTATTCGATGCCGGCACATGATAGAAACGGTGCTTGACCACAGGTGCGGGGCCGCCCTTGACGTCCGCCATGGCGCCGCGCGCGATCAGCCACATCACCAGTTCGATGCCTTCCGAGCCGGCTTCGCGCACATAGTCGATATGCGGAATGGCGGCTGCGGCTTCAGGATCGGCGATCAGCTTGTCGAGGAAGGCGTTGTCCCATTCGCGGTTGATCAGGCCAGCGCGCGGACCTTGCAGCTGGTGGCTCATGCCGCCCGTGCCCCAGATCTGCACATTCAGGTCCGCATCGAAGGATTCAACGGCGCGGCGGATGGCCTGGCCCAGCTGGAAGCAGCGGCGGCCGGACGGTGCGGGGTACTGCACCACGTTCACGGCAAACGGAATCACCGGGCAAGGCCAGGCATCGGGCTGGCCGCACATCAGCGACAGCGGCACGGTGAGACCGTGGTCCACTTCCATGCGGTTGACGATGGTCAGGTCGAAATCGTCCTGGATCACGCTCTGCGCGATGTGCGAGGCCAGTTCCGGCTGGCCTTCCACCGCCGGTACGGGGCGCGGGCCCCAGCCTTCGTCGGCGGGCTTGTAGTTCGCCGCAGTGCCGATGGCGAAGGTGGGAATCATGTCCAGGCTGAAGGCCGTGGCGTGGTCGTTGTAGACGAGGAAGATCACGTCCGGCTTGTTATCCTTCATCCACTGCTTGGAATACTCATAGCCCTCGAACAGCGGCTGCCAGTATGGCTCCTGGGTCTTGCCCAGGTCGATGGCGGCGCCGACGGCCGGCACATGGGAGGTATAAACGGAGGCGGTAATGCGGGCCATATCAGTGCTTCCCCTGCGGCTGGTTCTTTTCCTGCGCGTCGCCTTCTTCGCCGACGTAGCGGTTGCCTTCGGCCGATCGGCCGCCGTGGATCATCATATTGCGGTATTCCTCTTCCGTCATGCCGGTCATGCTGCCGGCCATCTGCTGGAAACTCTTGCCGTCCGTGGCGCCCAGCTTGGCCAGGAAGTAGATGTTGCCGCCGGTGCGCATGCACCAGTTCAGGTCACGCGCCAGCACGGCCTGCTTCTGTTCCTCCGTCATCGGCCATTCGTCCAGGTAGGCTTTCTCGTTCGCCTTGAAGCGCTCGCGGTTCTCCGCCTTCATCAGCGACATGCAGAATTGATTGAGCCAGTAGCCCTTGCGGGACTGCTCAGCATCGAAAATAATGGTTCCCGGAATATCCAGGTAGGGCTTATCGAGCGCCATTGCTCGTCTCCTCCGGCCAGTACAGGCGCATTGGGTTCTCCACCAGTAGTTTATGCTGAAGTTCGGCGGCTGGGGCGATATGCGGAATCAGGTCCACCAGCAATCCATCGTCCGGCATATGGTCTTTCAGGTTCGGGTGTGGCCAGTCGGTGCCCCACAGCACGCGGTCCGGGAATTCCTCGACCACGCGGCGGGCAAACGGGATCACGTCGCGATAAGCCATGCGCTCACCATCGAGCGCCTTGGGGCCGGTAACCGACAGTCGTTCCGGGCAGCTTACCTTGCTCCACACGTTCGGATTCTCGCGCATGAACTTCAGGAAGAGCTGGAATTCCGGGCCGTCGATATCCTTGCTCACGTCCGGGCGGCCCATGTGGTCCACCACCACGGTCGTCGGCAGAGAGGTGAAGAAGTCCCACAGTTCCGGCAGGTCCACGGCTTCGAAATAGATCACCACGTGCCATCCCAGCTTCGCCACGCGGCCCGCGATTTCCATCAGCTCATCGCGCGGCGTGAAATCGACCAGGCGCTTGACGAAGTTGAAGCGCACGCCGCGCACGCCGGCTTCGTGCAGGGACTGCAGTTCTTCATCGGTGACACTGCGGCGCACCGTAGCCACGCCGCGCGCCTTGCCGCCGGAGGAAAGGCAGGCATCGACCATGGCGCGGTTGTCGGCGCCGTGGCAGGTGGCCTGCACGATCACGTTGCGGCTGAAGCCGAGGTGGTCGCGCAGGGCGAACAGCTGGGCCTTGCTTGCGTCGCAGGGGGTGTACTTGCGCTCGGGCGCGAACGGGAATTCGTCGCCGGGGCCGAACACGTGGCAGTGCGCGTCGACGGCGCCTGCCGGCACCTTGAATTCGGGGCGGGACGGGCCTTCGTACCAGTCCAGCCAGCCGGGTGTCTTGGTGAATGGGGTTTCCTGTTTCACGATTGGGCTTTCACATGTTTGAGTAATCGGTCGGCTTCATCGCGCCAGTCGGCGCTGCGGGCAAACTGCGGCGTGCCGCGCTCGCCGAAAAGCCCTTCGTCCGCCAGGTCGGCAACCCAGTCCTGGCGTTTGGAGATGGCCGCTGCGGCGTGCGGCTCCATGCCTGCGTCGCGCACGGTATTTGCCACTTCGCGCAATTCCTCGGCGCGGCGGCGGCCATGCTCGATCACGCGCTGGAAGAAATAGCTGCCCTGCTTTTCCCAGTCCATGCCGGGGAAGGTTTCGTACAGGGAGGCGATCACTTCGTCTTCCACGCCATAGGCGCGGGCGGTGCTGAAGCTTTCGATGACCAACGCTTCCAGGCCCTTGATCATCACGCTGCGGCACATCTTGGTGGCCGAGGCGACACCCAGCCTGTCCGATGCGTGCTTCGCCTTGAAGCCGATGGCGTTCAGCTGCGGCAACACATCCGCTGCGTGCGGGCCGCCCAGCAACATTGGCACGGCGATGCGATATGGCGGCACGGAGGTCATCACGGCGCCTTCCACGTAGCGGCCGCCCGCCGCCTCGATCGACGCTGCGGCACGCTGCTTGGCGTTCGGTGAAGCGGAATTAAAGTCGAGGAAAATGGCGCCCTGCCGCACGCCCGCTGCCACGGCTTGCGCCACGGCCTCGGTCTGGCTGGCGGTGACTGCGGAAACGATCAGGTCCGCCCGGTCGGCCAGTGCGGCGTGGCTGGCGGCCAACGCAACGCCGTGGCGCTGCGCATGCTCGCGCATGGCCGCGCCGGCGGCAGCGTCCTGGCGCAGGTCGTAAGCCGCGACTTCGAAGCCCTGGGCGCGCAGGTCCTCGGCCAGGATGCGGCCGACTTCACCGTATCCGACCAGGCCGATGCGCCAGGTTTTCGAATCAGTCGACATACTTCAGCCCTGCTTCGGCCAGCGGGCCGCGCATATTGTACATATCGAGCCCCAGCACGCCGGAGGCCAGCTTGGCGCGCTTCTCGCTTTCCAGCGCCTCGCGCTTGGTCGCCACTTCCAGCACGCGGGCCGCATCGGCCGCCGGCACCACGGTGACACCGTCGTCATCGGCCACGACCACGTCGCCCGGGTTGACCAGGGCGCCGGCGCACAGCACCGGGATGTTCACCGAACCGATGGTGGCCTTGATCGTGCCCTTGGCGCTGATGCACTTGCTCCACACCGGGAAGCCCATCTCAGTCAGCACGCGCACATCGCGCACGCCGGCATCGATGATCAGTGCCTTGGCGCCGCGCGCCATGAAGCTGGTGGCCAGCAGGTCGCCGAAATAGCCGTCCGTGCATTCGGCGGTGATGGCGGCGACCACGATGTCGCCCGGCTGGATCTGCTCCGCCGCCACGTGCATCATCCAGTTGTCGCCCGGGTGCAGCAGCACGGTCACGGCCGTGCCGCCGACCGCTGCACCGGCGTAGATCGGGCGCATATAAGGCTTCATCAGGCCCATGCGGCCCATCGCCTCGTGCACGGTGGCGCTGCCCAGCTGGCCCAGTTTCTCGGCCACGGCGCCGTCGGCGCGCTCGATACTGCGCTTGACGATGCCAAGCTGGTTGTAGGATGGGGTGGTCATTTCAACGTCCTTTCTGTTTCAGGGCTGCATCCAGGCGCGGATATACGCGGCGTGCATTGCCTTCGAAAATCTTGAAGCGGTCCTCGTCGCTCAGGGCGGCCGAGTCGATATAGCGTTTCGTGTCGTCGTAGTAGTTGCCGGTTTCCGGATCGATGCCACGCACGGCGCCGATCATTTCGGAGGCGAACAGCACGTTCTCGACCGGGATCACCTTGGTCAGCAGGTCGATGCCAGGCTGGTGGTAGACGCAGGTGTCGAAGAAGATGTTGTTCAGCAGGTGGTCCTTCAGCAGCGGCTTCTTCATCTCCTGCGCCAGGCCGCGGTAACGGCCCCAGTGATAAGGCGCCGCGCCGCCGCCGTGCGGGATGATGAACTTCAGCGTAGGGAAGCGGCTGAACAGGTCACCGGTCAGGCATTGCATGAAGGCCGTGGTGTCGGCATTGATGTAGTGGGCGCCCGTAGTGTGGAAGCAGCTGTTGCAGCTGGTGCTGACGTGGATCATGGCTGGCAGGTCGTACTCCACCATCTTTTCGTAGATGGGGAACCAGTGCGGGTCGGTCAGCGGCGGGGAATTCCAGTGGCCGCCGCTCGGGTCCGGATTCAGGTTGATGGCGACCGCGCCATATTCCTTCACGCACTTTTCCAGCTCAGGGATGCAGGTGGCCGGATCGACGCCGGGCGACTGCGGCAGCATGGCCGCCGGGATGAAGCTGTCCGGGAACAGCTGGCTCACGCGGTAGCACAGCTCATTGCAGATAGCGGCCCAGGTGGACGAGACTTCAAAGTCGCCGATATGGTGGGCCATGAAGCTGGCGCGCGGCGAGAAGATCGTCAGGTCCGAACCGCGTTCCTTCATCAGGCGCAGCTGGTTGGCTTCAATGGTCTCGCGCAGCTCGTCGTCGCTGATGCGCAGGTCGGACACGCGCGGTTTGGCGGATGGATCCTTGATGCCGGCGATCTGCTGGTTGCGCCAGTCTTCCAGCGCCTTCGGGGCGGTGGTGTAGTGGCCGTGGATATCGATGATCAATGGCTTGCTCATTGTTTGCCTTTGGAGATGAAGTTCTGTTTTGCGATCAGTGCGGCCGCTGCCAGCAGGCCGGGAATGGCCAGCACCGTCAGGATGGCGCTGAAGCCAAGCTGCATGGCGGCCAGCTGGGCGACGAGGAAGGAGCCGGCGATGCCGCCAACGCGCCCTGCCCCCAGCATCCAGGCCACGCCGGTGGCGCGGCCCGAGGTCGGGTAATACTGCGCGGCCAGGGCCGGCAGCGAGGATCGGGAAGTGTTCATCAGCGTGCCGGCGACCAGCACCACGACCACCAGGGCGCCCAATTCACCGACCACCTGGCCGATGGCGAAGATGGCGAAGGCGGTGAGGGCGAAGCCGATGGCGATCACCTTGTCCGGGTTGTAGCGGTCCATCAGCCAGCCGAAAGCCACGGCGCCGACGCCGCCCAGCGGGAACAGCGCTGCCACCATGGTTGCGTCCTTCGGCGACAGGCCGGCTTCCTTGAACAGGATAGGCATCCAGTTCACCAGGGCGTAGAAGATCACCAGGCCCATGAAGTAGGTCAGCCACAGCATGACGGTGCCGAAGGCGTAGCGGCGGGAGAAGATCACGCGCACGCCGCCCTGCTTGTCTTCCGCGGCGCGGGTTTCGGCCAGGTAGAAGGACTGGAAGGATGCGATTTCACCGATACGCGACAACACGTTTTTGATCTGTTCAGCGGGCCAGGCGCGCGCCACCATGAATCGCACCGACTCGGGAAGGCTGAGGAGCAGCGCCACCGCCAGCACCAGCGGCATCACGCCGCCAGCCAGCAGGATGCTGCGCCAGCCCCACTGCGGAATCATCCAGGCCGCGATGAAGCCGCCCAGCGCTGCGCCAAGCGGGAAGCCGCAGAACATGGCATTGGTCAGCGTGGCGCGGCGCGCACGCGGGCAGTATTCGCTCATCAGGGTGACGGCGTTCGGCATGGCGGCGCCGAGGCCAATGCCGGTAATGAAGCGGAAGATGGTCAACTGTTCCAGGCTTTGCGCCTCGGCGGCAAACAGGCTGGCTATTGCAAACAGCAGGACGGAACCGGCCAGGGGACGCCGGCGGCCGAAACGGTCGGCCAGCGGACCCGCCGTCAGCGAACCGCAGGTCAGGCCGATCAGGGCGGCGCTCAGCACGGGCGCCAGCTGCGGCTTGCTCAGGCCCCACTCGCCCATCAGCGATGGCGCGATATAGCCGATGGCCGCGGTATCGAAGCCGTCCAGCAGGACCACTGCGAAGCACAGTGCGAACACCAGCCACTGATAGGCCGAGAAAGGCTGCTGGTCCAGGAACTCCTGCACGTCTAAGGCGCGCTGATTATCCATATTGTCTCCTCCGTCTCTTTATATTTACTGCCAGGCCGCGGCGGGCACCATCACTTCACCACGCATGATCAGTCTTGCGGTGCGCAGCAGTGCGGCGCGCGTGACCTTGCCTTCCCGTTCCGGATCGGTTTCCAGTTCCACGCTGAATTCACCGGTCGGATGCTCGACCGAGATGGTGCGGCGCTGGCCGGCCGGCACCACCGCAACGCCATCGGCCACGGTGCCCGGCAGCACGCAGGCCGTGCCCACGGTGACAGCCGCCAGCACGCCGATCGCGTCGTGGCAAACGTGGGGGATGAAGCTGCGCGTGCACAGGTTGCCGCCATCGCGCGGTGGGGCGATCAGCGTCATCTTCGGGTAGTTCTTGCTGGTGACGTCGCCCAGGCCCATGGCGTGGCCGCAGGCGATGCGCAGGCGTTCGATGCGGGCTTTCAGTTCGGTGTCCGCATTCAATGCGTCCACGCTTTCGTAGCCCGTGCGGCCAACGGCTTCGGCGCGGAACAGCACCAGCGGCATGCCGTTGTCGATGCAGGTGACTTCAACGCCATCGATCTCGTCGCGCACATTCCCCGTCGGCAGCAGGCTGGAACAGACGGAGCCCTCGGTGTCCAGGAAATTGATGGTGATCGGGGCGGAGGTGCCGGGCACGCCGTCGATGCGCGCCTCGCCTTCATAGCTCACCTGGCCGCCGGGCGTCTGCACCGTGATATCGCACTGCATATCCGTGTTCAGGGTCAGCACGCGCAAGGTGGTGGTATCGCCCTGCGGCGGCACCAGGCCGGTCTCCAGCGCGAAGGGCACGACGGCGGCGAGCATATTGCCGCAGTTCGGCGTGGTGTCCACGGTATCCTTGTTCGGCTGCAGCTGGGCGAACAGGAAGTCGAGATCCACTCCAGGCACAGTGCTCTTGCGCACGATGCCAACCTTGCTGGTCAGCGGGTGGGCGCCACCCATGCCGTCGATCTGGCGCGGATCGGGCGATCCCATCACCGCCAGCAGCACGCGATCGCGGGCTGCGGTATCGGCGGGCAGGTCGGACTCCAGGAAGAAGGTCCGCGGGAAGTGCCGCCGCGCATGAAGAGGGTTTTGAGAGGTTTTTGCATGGTTTCATTCTGCGCCTGGACGCCGTGATGTCCCAGAGGGCGGCGCTTCTAGCTGTTATCGCATTTTGTTATATCATCTGAACTGCCCTCAACTTTTCATGCAATCGGATGGACCTCAAACAGCTTAGCTATTTCGTGCGCGTGGCGGAACTCGGTAGTTTCAGCCGCGCCGCCACCCTGCTGGATATTGCCCAGCCGGCACTGAGCCGCCACGTGCGCTTACTGGAAGTCGAGCTGCGGCAAACACTTTTGGTACGCAATGGCCGCGGCGTCACGCTGACCGAGGCCGGCAAGGTGCTGCTCGAGCATTCGCGCGGGGTGCTGCATCAGGTGGAGCGGCTGCGCGAGGAATTGTCCCGCGTGCGGGGGTCGCTGGCGGGGAGCGTGGCCGTTGGCTTGCCGCCAACTATTGCCAAAATACTCACGGTACCGATCACGCGCGCGTTCCGCAAGCAGCTGCCGGATGCGACGTTGTCGATTACCGAGGGCTTGTCCACGACCATGCAGGAATCGCTGCTTTCGGGACGGCTTGATATCGCAATGCTGTATAACGCGAATTCTTCGCCTGACCTGGACCTGCAGCCTGTTATCGACGAGGAGCTGCTGCTGGTGCAGCGCGCCGTTGATGCGCCGCCGGCGCCGCTCCCGTCAAATTGGCGCAGATTGCGGAGATGGCGCTGGTGATTCCCAGCCGTCCCAATGCCATTCGCATGGTGGTGGAGGCGCGCATGCTGGAACTGGGGCTGCGTCCCAGGATTGCGGTGGAGATTGATGGCGTGGCGGCGATCCTGGAGCTGGTCGCCGATGGCGCTGGAGTGGCTGTCCTGCCCCGCAACGCCGTCAGTACCGCGCCGCAGCCGGAACGGTTTGCGGTGCGGCGGGTGGGGGATCCGCCGTTGATGTCGCGCTTGTCGCTGGCGACGCCGTCGCGGCGGCCAGCGACGGATACGCAGAAGGCGATGCTGGTTTTGCTCGATAGCCTTGCGCGTGAAATCTTGACCCGCTAGCGAAAACCCACGGCGGGAACCTGGTGTCTGCCACATCGTGGCAGACACCTGCTTTGGGCCTTGGGTTCTAAAGAGTCAGCGGCCCGCCGCTGTCTGAGGGGCGACGCACGCGGGCAGGGCCTGCCCGGGCAAGCGCACGGGATCGGCCTTGGCTTGCTGCAGGTCGCGCAGGAGCTGGCAGCTGTCGTAGCTGCGCTGGAAGCGCGGCGGGGTGTAGTCGACGAAGCGGGACGCGCCAAGCTGTGTGGCTTGAGCCGCCTGCGTCATCGACGAAGCATTGGTCTCGGGCCATTTGCCGCTGTCAATCCGCTGCATCAGCGTGTGCACGCTGGCGACCGTTTCCGCCGGCGTAAAGCCGCAATGCCCGGCGCTGTTGGTATAGACCTGGCGCAGCAAGGCGCCCTTCCCCGCCGCGCCCACGGCGCCTTCGTAGAAGGACTGCGAGGCCGGCGGCGAGATCGCGTCGCCGAGAGCGCTCAGCGTAAGAACGGGCATGGCGAGGCGGCCATCGAACACGCCGGTGGCGACGAAGGCCTTGGCCGCCGGATCGGCGCGCAGGCGGGGCGCGCGGGCCAGACGGGCAAGGTCGTCGGCCAGATCGAGGCCGGCCTCGCGGTACAGCGAGGCAATCAGTCCATCGCCATCCAGCGCTGCCAGCAGCGCGCCATAGTCAACACCTTCGTTGGACGAGATATTGCCGCCGCTAAGGCGCTCGATCTCGGAGCGGCTGCTCATGGCCTGGCGCAGCAGGCTGCGTACCAGGCTGTCTGCAAGGCCTTGTGCGCGGGCGTGTGCGTCGCCGGACGCCGGCTGCGGCTTGGCCGGATCGGACCATTCGGGCAGCTGGGCGATGCGCGCAGCCAGAGCGATGCGGGCCAGGCCGGCGGGCGTTTTTTCGGCCGCGTTAAGGGCCTCCGTCCACGCGGGCAGCGCGGTCTGCTGCCAGTCGGCTGCGATGCCGGTCACCGGCAGCGACGATTGCGGCGCGATCAGCATTTTTGCGACGAACAGGCCGTCCAGCTTGGCCTGCCACTGGCCGACGGAGCCGGACAGGCCGCCGCATTTGACCACGGCACCCGCCCAGCGCGCCGGGTAGGCCTGCATCGACACGGCAGCCGTATGGCCGCCCTGCGACTGGCCCAGTTCGACGGCGTGCTTGGCCTTGCCGTACTTCGCTTCGAAGAGATCCAGGGTCTCGATCGCGTTGGCGGCCGACCGGTGGATCGCCCAGCCGGTGACGGTGCGCGTGGTGCCGGCCAGCGCATAGCCCTCGGCCAGCAGCGCCGTTGCATCCGCGCCAGGCGGACGGGATGCGTAATCGAGGCCGATCAGCACCACGCCATTCCAGCGCTCGGGATAGTCGATGCGGTAAGGCGTGCCGTCGCGCAGCGCACCCTGCGTAGTCTGCACGGCAGCCGGGATGGCAGCCGTGGCCGAAGCGGCTGGTGCAGGCGACGCAGCGGACGCCGGCTGGGCGGATGCCGAAGTGGCGGCGAACGAGCTCGCAAATGCGAGGGCAGAGGCGAGACCGGACACGGCGCGGGTAGGCAGGGATTTCAGCATTGCTTGGCCTCCATCATCGCAGCGTGGCGCGCCAGGCGTGCGTTGTTGCGGTCCGCGTAACCCTTGAGGAACAGGATCAGGCAAGCGGCGAAGGCTGCCACGCCGGTCAGCGCATACCAGCCGGCCGTGAAACCGCCGGACCAGTCGCGCAGCCAGCCCAGCGCCTGCGGGCCGAGATAGCCGAAGATGCCGCCGCCCAGCGCGGTAATGCCCATCAGCGGGCCGACGTCGCGGCCGCGCATCAACTCGGCGATGGTCGGATACAGCTGGTTGGTCGAGGCCAGGCCCAGCGAGATCAGGCCAGTGGCGCAGATCTGGAACACGAGGATATTGTGCGACATCATGCCCAGCGAGGCGGGAATCATCATCAGCATCATGCCCGCCAGGACCAGCCAGCGGTTGAAGCGGTCAGCCAGGTAGCCGCACAGCGGGTTGACGAAGATCGCGACGATATAAGCGATGCTGATCACCCCTGCCGCGGCCGTGGCGTCCATATTGAATTCCGCCTTCAGCACCGAAGGCAGGAAGAAGGTCGCAGCGAAGCCGCCGGCATTGGTCAGGCCCAGCAGGGGAATCGTCCAGACGATGGGCACACGGAAGGCGGAGAACGCGCCGCGCTTTTGCTCGCTGCCGCCGGCGCCCGGCTTCGTCACTTCAGCGCGCTGCTTGTAGAAGGACACAAAGACCAGCATGCCCACGATCGCCATCGCGCCGAAGCCCATGATGGCGTGGCGCCAGCCAAGGGTCTTCGCAATCTCGGCGCAGAACGGCGCGCCAACCACGGTCGCCAGCGCGGACGCAGCGCCGAGGACGCCCATTGCCCTGCCCTTCAGGTTCGGCGGCGCGGTCAGCGCAATGGCCGTCATCACACAGACGAATGCCAGGCGGTAGCCGAAGATCCACACGGCGCGCGCCGTGATCGCTTCACCGAAATTCTCCGCGAACGAAAGTCCCAACAGGCCGAGCGCGAGGATGAACAGGCCGACAGCCAGCACCTTCTTCTCGCCATACTGCTTGGCCATGATGCCGGCCGGGATGCTGACGATCAGCGCCACGATGCCGTAGATGCCGGTAAACATGCCCATCTGCGAGAAGCTCATCTCGAATTCGCGCTGGATGTCCGGCAGCAGCGGAGAGAAGCCCAGGCTGGACATCTGCATCGTCATCATGGCAAATACGGTCGCCAGGTAGAACACTACCCATCGCCGGTGGACGGCCATTTGAGAAACGGAATCGTCGGTCATCATGATGTCTTGTCTCCCTGGTCAGACTACGCCGTCGCGTTTCAGCTCGGCCAGTTGTTCGTCGCTGTAACCGAGCATGGTGCGGTACACGTCCTCGTTGCTGGCGCCCAGCGTCACCGCCGGCTTGTCGAAGCCCGTGAAGGCGCCGGACATGCGGATCGGCAGCCCGCCGACCACGATATCCTCCACCGCGCCGTATTGCGGGTGTTCCAGCTTGGTCGTTTCGCCGCGCATCAGCAAGTTCGGATCGCGCATTGCGTCGCCCGGATTGCGCACTGGACCACTCGGCACATCGTAATCGGCAAGCAAGTCGGCTGCCTGTTCGGTGGTCATGGTGCGGGTCCACTGGCTGACCATGTCATGAAGCTCGATGTGGTTGCGGACGCGGGCATCGCGCGTGCCGTAGCGCTCGTCGCCAAGCAGTTCTTCGCGCTGCATGGCGCGGAACAGGCCACGCACGAATTCATCCTTCGGCGCACAGATCGAGATATAGCCGTCGCTTGTAGGGAACACGCCGAACGGCGCCAGGCGGGCCATGAAATTGCCGGAACGCGTTTCGCGGCCCAGCTTCTGCATCATGTCGAAAGGCTCGGCCGCCACCAGGGCGGACAAGGCGCCCAGCAGGGACACGTCCACATGCTGGCCGCGGCCCGTCTGGCGCGCCTGCATGAGCGCGGCCAGCGTGCCGATAGCGGCAAACAGCGGCGCACTCAGGTCGCCGAACGGGATGCCCACGCGCACCGGCGGTTCGCCCGGATTCCCGGACGCCATCATCATGCCGCTCATCGCCTGCACGATATTATCCATCGCCTTGTTCTGCTTCGGATTCACGTTGGCGCCGAAGCCGCTGATGGCGGTGAACACGATGCGCGGATTCACCTTGGCGCAGTCTTCATAGCCGATGCCCAGGCGGTCCGCCACGCCGGCGCTGAAGTTTTCCACCACCGCGTCCGCGTGCTTGACCAGGTCAAGGAAGATCGCGCGGCCCTCCGGATGCTTCATGTTAAGCGTAATCGCTTCCTTGTTGCGGCCCCGTTCCAGCATAGCCAGCGAGTAGTCGTCCTCATGTTCGCGCGCCACCTTGATACCGTCGCGCCCCAGGTAGGGCGAGTTGGTGCGGGCCGAATCCGGGTTCTTCGGGTTCTCGACCTTGATCACGCGTGCGCCCAGGCCGGCCAGGATCAGCGTGGCGTACGGGCCGGCCAGCGCGGTCGTCAGGTCCAGGATGGTGATGCCCTCGAGTGGCCGGGGCAGTGCTGAAATCTCTTCGTTCATGTCTCTCTCACTTTTGCGCCAGGCGCGTTTCTATGAATTCTTCGACGGTGCGTTTCATCTTCTCGTCATCCCACAGGCGGGCATCGACCATATTGGCGTGCAGTTCCACCACGGGAATGCCGGCCTTCTCCAGCGCCATGCGCGTCAACCGGGAGCCGAAGGAGGCCATGCGGTCGTGCTGCGGCACCAGCATCACGGCGCCGTCCGCGCCGTAGATGCGGGCCTGTTCGACCACCCAGTCCGCCATCCACGGCGGCTGGTGCAATTGCTCGTTCATGCTGATGTGGCGCGAAGCCAGCGCGCGCAGCGCATCGCCCTGCCCTTCGCCGAAGTAGCGGCGGTAGCCGTCCGACAGGAAGTTCGAGTACATGGACCACACGAACACGGCGCCGTATTTTTCCTCGAAGGCGCGGTAGAAGCTGGTGTTGAACCACAGGCCATTGCCCACCCACAGCAGGCGGTACTTCTCGTTCGGGCAGGCGCCGACACCTTCAGCGATGCGCTGCTTTACTTCGTCGCGATAGGCTTTCAGGTGGTTCACCGACCACTCGCTGCCGCGGTCCCAGGTCGGCGCCATCACATTGGACAGCTGCTCCGTCAGCGGCACCGGCAGCGGACGGGCCTGGGCGATCATGTCGCGGATCTCTTCCACGATTTCGCCCGCTTCGTTAATGCGGTGCATCTGGCGCACGAACTCGGACTGGCTGAAACTGCGGCCGGACAGGGTTTCCACCGTGCGGATCAACTGCTCCAGCTGCGCCACCTGGAAGTCCAGGCGGTGGGTTTCGTACAGCGTTTCCCAGTCGTGAAAGGAGCGGCGCCACCATTCTGGGCCGAGCTTCGTACTGGACGAGGACTCCAGCGGGAACACGGGCACGCCACCGAAGGCGCGCGACCAGGTTTCGGTGATGCGCTGGCAGTAGTCGTCGCGGAAGCGGGACAGGAACATCATCGGCTTCGGCAGGCCGCCGTAGGGTGCGCGTTCCGGGTCGCCGTCCAGTGTGGTCATCAGCGGCAGGCTGGTGTAGCGCGGCAGGCGGTCGTGGTAACCCAGATTGTCCATCAGCGAGAAGTAATGCGGCGACAGCTGCTTGGCGGCGATAATGGCCGAGTACCAGACTACCGGCACCGCGGGGATGTCCATCGCGTGCAGGATTTCTGCCGGCGCCACGGCGTCCGAGATTACATACGGCTCCCCCGCTTCCAGCACGCGCTTGCGGAAGTTGATGAAGTCCTGCTTCTGGTGCTCGTTGGCGGCCAGCGTCGATTGCAGGCGGTCGTTGGCAGGCCGGCTCATTTGGCGATCCTCGCAATCAGGTTGGCGACGGCGGCTTGTTGCGCTTCGCGGTCGGGGCGGTGGTAGGACTGGCGGTCGAGCATTACGTATGGGATGCCGCGGTCTTCCAGGATGCGCTTCTGGGCGGGCCAGTCCCAGCCCATGGTGTCGTCGAATTCGTCGTGCAGGATGATCACGCCCTGCACTTTCGCTTCTTCCAGCAGCTCTTCGAAGCGCTGGTCCTGCCTGGCTTGCGGGTACGACCGGATCGTTGGGACGTTCAGCTGGTAGTGCTCGGCGAGTGCTGTCACGGGGTCGGCGTCCTCGCTGATCATCTTTTCGAAAACCCGCTCGCCAGAGAAGTGGTCGTCGGCGACGATCGCGGCGCCCTGCGCTTCGACCAGGTCGTAGAAAGCGGTGTTGTCGTGGGCGGCACCCTTGATCATCAGGCGCGGGCCTTGCGGGGCGACGGCTGGCTCGGGCGCGGCGCCGGCCAGCGCGTCGAGCAGGCCGGCGTGGGTGGCGAGGTCCATGGCGCCGCCGGCGCGGATGGCGAGCAGCATGTCGCTGCCGGAGAAGCACGGCTCCGACTGGCGGCGCAGCGCATTCAGCGTCTGCAGCCGGCGGCGGGTGGCGTTGCTGGACGAGACAGCGGCGCGCAGCGCGGCAGCGTCTAGCGCGGCGGCGGATTCGGCGCCGTCGGACGCGGGGCGGCCGGGCGCATCGGCGAGGGATGCGAGCGTTGCGGCGAGCGCGGTGATGCGGCCCTGGAGGTAGACGCCGGTGGAATGGAACGGCGTGTTGAGCACGTCGAAAAGTTCCACGCGCGGGACAGGCAGCGAGGGCTCGATGCGGGCGATCTCCAGCAGGAAGTAGTAGAGGTGCAGCAGCTCGTTGGAGGCGCGGGGCACGATGAGCAGGTCGAGGAAGTCGCACTGGCCGGCCAGCAGCTGCTGCAGCAGCGAGCGTGTGGCGCCGTCGAAGTCATCGTCGAGGAAGCGGTCGGCGAGCTCGGTCGGCTGCGTCGGGTCGCCGGACAGCATCACCGGGAAGCACCCGGCGGCTTCGATCAGCTCCACCGGGACGGAATGGCTGATGTAGCCGACCACTTTGCGTCCGGCCGCGCGGGCGGCGCGGGCGGAGGCATAGGGATCGGCGCAGGCGGCGCGCAAGGCAGCACGCGCGTCGGCGGGCGAGATCTCCGTTGTGCGATGTGTATTCATTATTCTCTTCAGTTCGGAGTGACGACAACGCGGTCGCCATCCCAGTGGAAGCCGGTCTGGAAACCGGCAGCACGCGAAATGTCGCGGAAGTAGTTCACGACGGACTCGCCGCGGGCATCTGGCCCCAGCACTTCCGCTTGCCCGCTCTCCATGATCCAGCACGGCAGGAAACCGGCGCTGAGAGACCCGTCGGCGCGCACACGCACATCGGCGATCATCGTATTGCGCGACTCCGGATGGAAGGGATAGCAAGGCATGCGCGGGTCCGGCTCGAAGCCGAACAGCTTCTTGCGGCGCTCGGCCCAGGCGCGGCGCGCCGGATGATCGTTGCCCTCCACATTCAGCGCGCGCGTGACCGTCACGAAGTTGCCTAAACCGTGGAACACCGGCTTGCCTTTGTAGATTTCAATGCCGCGTGCAATGTGAGGATGGTGGCCGATCACCACGTCCGCCCCGGCTTCGATGGCGGCTTTGGCCACAGGACGCTCGTACATGGCCAGCGTAGCAGGCGTATGCACCAGACCCTTGTGCAAGGCGACGACCAGTACGTCGACCTGTCCGCGCAGGCGCTCGATATCCTGCTGCATGGCGTCGATCGTGGCGGGCACGGGGAAGGTATAAGTCAGCGGCGGGCCACCCGGGTTCGCGCCTTCCTGCTCATAGTGCGAAATCACATGCACATAGGCGCAGCCGCCCTTCTTCGGACCGGCCCAGGAATCCTTCGGCCCCACGCAGTTATAACTGAGGAATCCGAAGCGCACACCGCGCTTTTCCAGCACCGCCGGCAAGCGCGCTTCTTCCAGGTTGGAACCGGCGCCAAATGGCGCGATGCCGTTGGCGCGCAGGCCGGCGACGGTGTCCGCCACGCCTTCATCGCCGCAGTCGTACACATGGTTGCCGGCCAGGCTGGCGGCGTGGAAGCCGGCACGGGACAAGGCCGAGAGCTTGTCCGGATCGGCCGCTTCGGCCGGGATATCGGACTTCAGCTCGGTGCCGCGCCGCGTATATGGCGTTTCGACATGGCCGACCACCAGGTCGCCGGACAGCAGCGTTTCGCGTGAAGGCGCGAAAAAAAAGTCCGGATCCGGCTCGTCCATCACCAGGTCGCCGACCATGAGCAGTTTTACGTCAGCCATTGCGCTTACCTCACGACGGGCAGTTCGATGCGCGAAGGATGCGCGCGGTCGTAGATAGACTGTCAATACCGGTGCAGGCGCAACTTCGTGGCGCAGCTTCTCGCGCGGGTCGGCGCCCGTCACCGTCACCCGGTAGCGGTGGCCGGCCTTGAACACATAGGATATGGGCAGCATGTCGAACACCAGGCGAGCGGGCTGGCCGGGAACCATCGGCTCCGCATCGGCAGCGCGGAAGCTGTGCCAGGGGATGCCCGGCAAGGCGTACGGCGGCGCGGACAGCTTGCGCTGCGAAGCCTGCAGGCGGCCTTCGCTGACCATCGTGATGGCGCCATCCGGAGCAATATCTTCAAGATAGGCGAAAACCGGGCCGTCTGTCGCACTGGAGGAGACCCACAGGTCAGCCAGCGGGTGGCCTGTGACTTCCATGTCCGCCGCCAGCGGGGCGCTGGTAAAGGTGGCGCCTTTGTCGTCCTGCGGGCAAGTTGGGCCAAGGCCGGTGCCTTGCGCGCAGCTCACCTTGTAGTCGACCTGGAAGGTCGCCTTGCCGGCTGCGGTGGATGGCACCTGGGTGGCGAGCGCCTTGCCATCGGACAGATACACGGTATCGCGGGCGGCTGCAGCCAGCGGCCACACATTGGTCGTGCGCCAGGCGTGGGAACCGGCCGGCGCCGCGTTCACGGTTTCGTAATGGATGCGCGGCTCGTCCATGATGCCGTTCGCCTCGCCCTTCAGCCAGTAGTTGAAGTAGCGCAGCGCTTCGGCCGTCATCGCGAAATCGTCGCTGGTGCAGTGCTTCCAGTTGCCGACAATGAGCTTGACCGGCTGCTTCAGGTTGACGAAGGTGATGAAGCCCTGGGCGTTGAAGTCATCCTGCCAGCCGCCCTGGATATAGACCGGCACACCGGATTCGCGCACCTTGTCCGCGTAGGTGCCGATGCTGCCCTCTTCCCAGAATGCGGTCTTGGTCAGCGGCGACACGGTATCGCGATATGGCATGCCGGACCACAGGTCCAGCAGCGGTGTGTTGGCGCTGTGCTGCATCGCCGCCTGGCGCAGCAGCACGCGTTCTTCGTCGCCATCGACAGGCGTGGCCTTCATGTCCTGCTCGAAGCTCGATTGCGGACCGGTGCCCCAGTTGGCCAGCACGCCGCCGCGGCGTCCGCCGCTGTACTTGTCCCAGTTGAAGCAGCCCGCGAAGACGGCTTTCAGCTGTGGGGCCGCATTGGTCAGGAAGTGCATGGCCGCGTCGCCGGTATTCGAGCAGCCATATACACCCACCTTGCCGGTCGACCAGGGCTGGCTGGCCGCCCATTCGGTCAGGTAGCGCGAGTCGCCCGCTTCGGTGCGGTCATGGTAGCCGCGGCGCACGCCGAAGGAGGCGCCCAGGCCGCGCCGCTCGACCACCATATAGTTGTAGCCGTGGTTGGCCAGGTTGATCATCTGGGAAGAGAACCGGCCAGCGCCCGAGCGGTCCGCCTTGTCGTCCAGGCGGCTACGGGCTGCAGCCGCGTGCAGGATCACCGGAAATTTGCCGGGCAGCGGCACGCCGTTCTTCGCCGGCCGGTACAGGTCGGCCGCAAGGCGCGTGCCGTCCGCCATCGGGATATAGAAGGAGGTGCGCACCGCTTCGTTCTGGTCCGGCGGCAGCGGCTGGCCGAATCCGCCCTGGGCGGCAGCCGCGCTGCCTGTCGCGACCAGGGTCGCGGCGATGGATGCAAGAATCAGTTTCATGGGCGCTCAGTCAATATTCTTTTTTCGGATATGCCACTCGGGTTGCTTGCACAGGCCGCAGTCCGGCCCTGTGAACATCTTTGCCGCCTGCGGGTCGCCTTTCAGCTGCCAGCGCAGCCAGGCCACGGCTACGGGGCCGAAGGCGCCGCCGTTCGGCTCGCGGTAGGTGCCGGCGTGCGGCGTTTTTTCGCGCCACAGGCGCACGGCCGGCAAGCCGTCGACGCGTTCGAAGTCGTCGTCCGCATTCTTGAAGGCCTGGTCGCTGGAATCGCCCGTCACCCAGATGGCTGGCGTGCGCAGGGTCTTGATGCTGGACTTCGGACCGTTGGCGGCAGCGATATCCCTTACGTGCTGGGCATCGGTGAACAAGCCGCTGTTCCATACGCCGAGTACGGTGGCGCGCGGATCGTGGGCGGCGTCGATGGCCTGCAGGCCGCCGCAGGACTGGCCCATCACAGCGATCTTCGTGGTATCGAGCTTGCCGTAATATTTGCTGCCGGCGCGGCTGTTTTTCCGCCACCGCCCAGTCGATCGCGTCCACCAGCTGCGATGCGGTGGTATCGGCCGGGATGTAGCTCGGCTTCGGGCCGTTCGGGTCCAGCTTCGCGGCAGGCGAGTTGGCCGCCGGCTTGCCGCGCACGGAGCTGCTGGGCGTTGTGCCTTCCGCTTCCGGCGGCCCGATCGGGCCGATGGCCAGGGCCACGAACCCGTAGGAAGCCAGCTCGGTCAGGAAAGGCCGGAAACGGTTGCCCACATTGACGCAGGCGCCGTTGCCCCACACGATGATGGGCAGCTTTTCCTTGCCTGGCGCAGCCAGGTCGGCTGGCCGGTAGACGGTATGGGTTGGCAGGCCGGAATCGGCTTCCATCAACGCCTTGTACGGACCGGTGCCCATCGGGGTAGCCGGCGCTACGTAGGCGTTCTGCGCGGCGGCGGGCAGCAGGGCCGCCACGCCGAGCACGGTCAGGATCGACGATTTCGTCATCAATACTCTCCTCAGAAGCGCTTGGTCAGGCCAACCGAGATGATGCGGCCGGTCGGGTTGGTCAGGGTCGGATCGAAGCCGCCGCCGCCGTTGGTGCTCTGGGCGATGTTGACGAAAGGCGGATTCTTGTCGAACAGGTTCACCACGCCGGCGGACAGGGTCAGGTCCTTGGCCCAGCGGCCGTTGAAGGCGGAGCCCATGTCGTAGTTGAAGCGCAGGTCGAAGGTGGTGCTGGACGCAACCTTCTGCGTCGGAGCGGCCAGGTTGTTGTCATACGCATTGATGTAGTTGACGAACACACTGGCGTTATACGGACCGTAGTTCCAGGTCGTATTCAGGCGGGCCTTCAGGCGCAGCGGGTTGAAGATCGTGTTCAGCTGGTCCACCATCGGCGCGCCCGGCGCGATGGCGTAGGCGTACTTGGTGAAGTACGTGCCATTCAAGCCGAAGGTAAAGTCGCCCCAGTTCTCGGTCTGCATGCGGTGGGTGGCGCTGAAGTCGAAGCCCTTGCTGATGGACTGGCCCAGGTTCTTCGGGCTGCCGTCCACGAACAGGGTCACGTTCTGCGGAACGACGTTATTGACCGGGTACTGGGCCAGCATCTGGGCGATGAAGGCCGGCGACGGATTGCGCTGGATGATGCCGGTGCCGGCCAGCTGACCTTCGCGGTTCAGGATCGTCAGGTCGGACAGGTAGCCCACGATCTGGTTGTCGTAATTGATCGTGAAGTAGGTCAGGCCGAACTTGGTGCGCTCCAGGAAGGCCGGCTCCCATTCCACGCCCAGCGAGCGGGTGGTGGCCGTTTCAGGCTTCAGGTCCGGGTTGCGGCCGGCGGACAGTGTCAGGCCAACGCGCAAGGCGCCGCCGATGGTCGGGTCGGAGTAGTTCTGCACGAACAGGCCGCCGCGGCCGCCGTTGGTGAAGCCCTGGATATTCGTCAGGCCCGGCGCGCGGAAGGATGTGCCGTAGCTGCCGCGCACGGTCAGGCCCTGGAACGGCACCCAGTTCACGCCATACTTCGGATTGTTGGTCGAGCCCACGTCGCTGTACTTGTCGTAGCGGATGGCGGCGTTCAGGTCCAGCTTTTCCACGCCCGGCAACGCGTTGGCGGAACCGATGATGGGAGCTGCCAGTTCGGCGAACGCGGACTTCACGGTACGGGTAATGACTACCGAACCCGTGCTCGGATTGTCCGCGGGGCCGGTGGTCTGGCCGCCTTCGGTGCGCACATCCTGGTGCTCAAAACCCACTGCCGCGCGCAGCTTGCCCGCCGGGAGCTGGAACAGGGGACCGTCCGCCTTGACGGCGGCGTTCTTGAAGATGGTTTCGCCCGGAGACAGGCCGATATTGTTGGAGATCTTCGCCAGCGTAGCCGGGTTATTCGCGCCGCCGAACACATTCAGCGCCGTGGACGGATTCGTGTCCGCCAGCGCCGTGCTGATGGCGGCGTTGTTCAGGCCATGCAGGCTCTCGGCCAGGTCCTCGTTCTTGCCCCAGGTATAGAGCACCGTGGTCTTCCAGTCCATCGGCAGCGCGATATCGAGGCCGGTGGTCAGTTCAACCGTGCGCGACTTGCCGCGGGCGATATTGGGCGGCAGGTCGTTCAGGAAGGAATATGCAACGGTTTCGTTGGTACCGGCCGGCGCGCCGGGAGGACGCACGTAGAAGGGGTTCGCCTGCGGCACGGTCAGGTTGGCAGCCAGAATGGTCGGGCTGAGGCGATAGGTGCGGCGGGTTGCGAAGCCGTCGGCAAAGAACTTGATGCCCTTGGTGAGTTCCTGGTTGAAGGTGATCACGCCGCTGTTGCGCTCCTGGCGCGGGAACAGGTCCGCATATTTCAGGTTGTCGCACTTGTTCGACGTATTCGGCGCCAGGGAGCCTGCGGTGGCCTTGGTCACGCCGCCCTGCGGAATTGCGTAGCTGGTGCCAGCAATGACGATATTGCCCGGTGCGCACTGGGTCGACCGGAAGTCGCCGCCACCGAACGCCCGCAGGTCGCCAGTGTAAAAATCGCGGTCCTGGCCGTTCAGTGCCGAGTGATAGGTGTGCTCGATGGCGGCGGTGACCTGCCCGCCCTTCCATTTGTGGCCCCACAACGCACCCGCCATGCGCTCGTTGTAACCGTCGGCATGACCGTAACGAACTGTCGCCTCCAGTGCTTCCTGGTTACGGCGCAGGATCAGGTTGGCCACGCCGGCCACCGCATCCGAACCGTAGATTGCGGACGCGCCGTCCGCGATGATTTCAACGCGCTGCAGGGCCAGCGCCGGGATGATCGAAGGATCCACCGTGGCGCCGGTGGTGCCCTGCGCGACTACACGGTGGCCGTCCACCAGGGTCAGGGTTGCGAAAGGACCAATGCCGCGCAGGTTGATGGCGGATGCGAAGGTGATATTGCCTGCGCCGCCGGCCTGGCCGCGCGAGTTTTCGGACACGCCCAGATTGAACACCTGCGGCACTTCCTGCAGGATCTTGGCCGTGGACACGGCGCCCGACTGTTCGATGTCGCTGCGGCCGAGTGTCACGACCGAGGAGCCCACCGGGGCGATGCCGCGAATGCGGCTGCCCGTGATCACCACTTCAGGCGCTGCTTCCTGAGCCGGTGCCGGCGCCGCTTCCACCGCCGGTGCGGCTACCGGTGCCGCTTCCGATTGGGCAATTGCCGGCGCCATCGCACCGAATGCGCACAGCATGGCCACTGCCTGAGCAATGACGTGCATGCGCGGATTGCCGCTGTTCTTTCCCACCTGTGCTGCTGTTGCCATTTCGTCTCCTCCGCGCGGGGCGCGTCCTTAAGTTTGCAAAGGCATGGTGTTATTTTTATTTTTTAATGCTTCTACTTTATAACTAATTTTTGTCGAGTACAAGCGCTTTCGCTGCCTCTTATCGAGGCGGCAGGCGCAGGGCCCCATCCAGGCGGATAACCTCGCCGTTCAGCGACAGATTCTGCAGGATGTGTAGCGCCAAAGACGCATATTCGGCCGGCTGGCCAAGCCGTTTCGGGAACGGGATCGAGGCCGCCAGCGACTGCTGCACTTCTTCCGGAAGCTTGTAAAGCAGCGGCGTGAGGAACAGGCCCGGCGCGATGGTCATTACGCGCACGCCAAACTGCGCCAGGTCGCGCGCCAGCGGCAGCGTGAGCGATGTCAGGCCGCCCTTGGACGCGGCATAGGCCTCCTGCCCTACCTGGCCGTCATAGGCGGCTACCGACGATGTCATAACGATCACGCCGCGCTCCCCGTCTTCCATCGGCTCCAGCGCCGTCATGGCGGCTGCGGCCAGGCGGATCACGTTGAAGGTGCCGATCAGGTTCACCTGGATCACGCGGCTGAAGTCTTCCAGCGGCATGGCTGTGCCATCGCGGCCGACGATGCGCTTGGCGCCGCCGACGCCGGCACAGTTGACCAGGGCGCGCGCCGGACCGTGGGCCTCAGCTGCCGCGGCCAGCGCCTGCTCGATGCTGGCGGTGTCGCCGATGTCGCAGCGCAGCGCGATGCCGCCCACTTCCTCGGCCAGCGCCTGGCCGGCTTCCATATTGATGTCCAGTATCGCCACTTTTGGCGCCAGCGGCCGCCAGCTGGCGCACGGTTTCCGCGCCCAGGCCGGAAGCGCCGCCGGTAACGAGTACTGCCTTTCCTGCGATTTGCATTTCAGTCTCCTTTGTATTCAGTGTTCTCGACCAGCACGGCGATGCCCTGTCCGCCGCCAATGCAGGCGGAGGCCACGCCGTAGCGCAGCTTGCGTTCCTGCAGTGCACGCGCCAGCGTGATGGTCAGGCGCACGCCGGTGGCGGCCAGCGGGTGGCCCAGGGCGATGGCGCCGCCATTCACGTTCAGGCGGCCGATGTCCAGTTCCAGCTCACGGGCAACCGCAAGCACCTGCGCACCTTGCGCTTCATTGATTTCGAACAGGCCGATGTCGCCCAGCGACAGGCCGCTGCGTTCCAGCAGCAGGCGGATCGCCGGCGCCGGGCCGATGCCCATGATTTCGGGCGGCACGCCGACCACCGCGCAGGCCACGATGCGGGCCAGCGGTTTGACGCCGGTGCTGCGCACATAGTCGCCACCGGCCACGATGGCCGCCGCCGCGCCGTCCACCAGGGCCGAGCTGTTGCCGGCCGTCTGTACGCCGTTCGGGTACAGGGCTTTCAGGCCCGCCAGCACTTCCACCGGCGACGGACGGGCGTGTGTGTCGGTTGCAAGCTCTTTCTGCTTTCCGGTCACACGCATTTCACGTGGCGCATAGCCGTCCAGCTCGAACTTCTCGTTGTGCAGGGCGACGATCTCGCCGGCATGGAAGCCGCGCTCCTGCGCCTCCACGGCGCGCGCGAAGGATTGCGAGGCGTAGGCATCCACTTCTTCGCGGCGGATGCCGTAGCGCACGGCCAGGTTTTCCGCCGTCTGCGGCATCGTGACCAGGGCGGCCGGATCGAACAGGGCTTCCCACATGAAGTCCTTGAAGTCGACCGGCACGCCGAGACGGAAACCGGTGCGGTGGCTGAAGGAAGCGATCGGGTTGCGCGTCATCGATTCGCTGCCGACCACCAGCGCGGTCTGGGTGTAGCCCAGCTGGATCTGGTCGGCGGCCTGGCGGAACAATTCGAAGCCGGTGCCGCAGATGCGCTGCACGTTCACTGCCGGCACGGCCTGCGGCACACCGGAATACATGCCCACATGGCGCGGCAGGAAGTACTGGAAGCAGTCGCCGGGCGCCATATTGCCGGTGATGACGGTGCCGATGTCGGAAGGCGCCACTCCGGTGCGGGCGAAGATCTCGCGCGCCACTTTGATGCCCATGTCCGTCGGCGATACGCTGGAAAGCCCGGTGCAGTAGTCGATGAAGGGCGTGCGGACGCCATCCAGCATCCAGACACTGTCATACGAGGCGAAAAATCCCTTGTTCATGATTTGATCCTGTTCGGTTGAATGACGGCAGGCGAACCTGCATACAGTTCGGTGACCGCTGCAGCGCGGTGGGTCAGCATGGCGCGCTGGTTGATCGAGCCCTTGTCCGTGATTTCGCCCCGGTCGAGGGACGGTACCTCCGCCAGCAGCAAGGCGCGCGCCACGCGGGTCGCGCTCCCCGTGCCCTGCGCATACAGGCGGTCGACCAGGGCCTGGAAGAAGGCTCGCACGGGCGGCGCGGCCAGCACTTCCTTCGCATCCGCATCCGGGCTCAAGGTACTCAGTTCATGGCAGAGGCTCAGGCGGGGGATGATCAGCAGGCCGACTTCGGAAAGATCGTGGCCGGTGATGACCACATCCTGCAGGTAAGGCGCGCCTTCGCGGATGGCGCGTTCGCGCAGCGGCCCCACGCTGACCCAGGTACCGGTATTCAGCTTGAAATCCTCGGCCACGCGGCCATCGAAGACAAAGCCCAGTTCCGGATGCTCGCTGTCCAGCCACTTGATGGCGTCGCCCGAGCAGAGGAAGCCTTCCTCGTCGAACATGGCGGCCGTTTCCTGCGGCGCGCGCCAGTAGCCGGGCATGACGTTCGGGCCGCGATAACGGATTTCCGTCTTGTCGCCGCATGGCACCAGCTTCACTTCGATGCCGGGGGAAGGCGTGCCCAATTCACCCGCTTTCGCTTCATTGCGCAGCACAAACAGCGCGCAGGGTGCGGTTTCCGTCATGCCCAGGCCCGTGGTCATCACCACGCGCTCGCCGCATTCGAGTTCGGCGCTGGCGTGCAACTGGTCCCATACCGGCTGGGACAGGGCCGCTCCACCATAGAACTGCATTTTCAGGCGGCTGTAGTAGTTGCGGCGCAAGCCTTCATCCTTCAGCAGCGCCTGGGCGATTTCTTCCCAGCCTTTGGGCACGTTGAAGTAGATCGTTGGTGCAATTTCGCGCAGGTTGGCCAGCGTGGCGGCAATGCCCTGCGCCGTGGGTTTGCCCTCGTCGATGTACATCGTGCCGCCGCTGAACAGCACCATGTTAAAGATCTTGTTGCCGCCGAACGTGTGGTTCCAGGGCAGCCAGTCGAGCAGCACGGGCGGCTCCTCGGCCAGGAAGGGCCAGGATTGCTGCAGCATCTGCATATTGCTGCACAACATGCGCTGGGTCGTCACCACGGCCTTGGGCAGCTTGGTCGAACCGGAGGTGAACAGGAACTTGACGATTGTGTCCGGTCCCGTGGCATTGCGCGCCTGGTCCACGGCCGGCGTTGGCTTCGTTTGCAGCAGGTCGCCAAACAGGCTGACGGCCCGGTCGGCATTCACCTGGCGCGACAGCAGCCATTCGGCGCCACCGCAGGCTGCACGCATCGCCGGACCGAAAGCCTTGCCGTCCGCAGCGAACACCAGGCCTGGCTGCAGCACCGACATCACATGGCGCAGCTTGGAGAAATCGTCCGCCATCAGGGAATACGCCGGGGACACCGCCGCGTAAGGCACGCCCACATACTGGCAGGCCAGCGACAGCATCGCATGTTCCAGGTCATTGCCGGACAGGATAGCGACCGGCCGCGTAACGCCCAGTCCGCGGTCGAGCAGCGCCTGGCCCAGCGAACGCGCGGCCTGCAGCGCCTGCGCATAGCTCAGGTGGCGCCACTTCCCGTCAGGGCCGCGCGCAGCCATGAAAGTGCGGTCCGGCGCCACGCTGGCCCAGTGCAGCAGACGATCAGTAGTGCGCTCGGCATAATGGTGCAGCGGCTGGGTGGAAGCGACATAAGCGACCTTGCCATCCGTGCGCACCTTCACCGAAGGATCGCCGAAAAGCAGCTCGCGATAGCGCTTATGGATTGCCATGATGGTCGGCTCCTTAGTTGCCCGCGCGGACCTTGTTGGTTTTCGCATCCAGGAATGCGGCCAGGCGGTCGCGCGTGGCGGGGTCGCTGGATGCGACAGCTGCCATCAGCGCTTCCGTCATCAGGCCATCCTGTACCGACTGATCGGCGATACGCGGCAGCACATGCATTACGCCGTAATTGGTCATCTGCGAATTGCCCGCGATTTTCCCGGCCAGTGCCATCGCGCGCTCCAGGCCTTCACCCTCGCCCACCAGGTACTGGCTGATGCCGGCCGCATGACCCTCCTCGGCGGTGAGCACACGGCCCGTCAGCATCAGGTCCGTCATGCGCGACACGCCGATCAGGCGCGAAATGCGCGCCGAACCGCCGCCGCCCACGAACAGGCCGCGCGAACCTTCCGGCAGCGCGTAGAAGGCGGAAGATTCAGCCACGCGCACATGGCAGGCACTGGCCAGTTCCAGGCCGCCGCCCACCACGGCGCCGTGCAGCACCACCACGACCGGCACGCGGCCGAAACTGATGCGCTCGAAGGCCGCATGCCACATGCGCGAGTGATGCACCGATTCCGGCGTGCTCAGTTCACGCACGGCCGACAGATCCAGCCCGGCGCAGAAGGCGCTGCCCTGCCCCGTCAGCACGGCGGCGCGCGCTTCGGGCGGCAGGTTGTCGAAGCACCATTGGAGCTCAGCAACTAATTCATCGCTCAGGGCATTGCGCTTGTTCTCCCTGCAGATCGTCACCTTCGCGACCGCCCCCACCATCTCCACTTTCACCAGGTTCAACTCTTGTAGTTCTTTCATCATGCTCGCTCCCGCTGCCCGCAATTAACCAACAAATTTAATGGTTATACCTTATAACGATATTTTGAGACGCGCAAGCGAAATCGTCGCTTTACTTATGCGGCGACATAGTTATACTTAATAATCATTTGAATTTGGAGAGGAAGCAATGAAAGTCATCACAGCCAGCGAGGCGGGTAATCTGATCAAGGACGGCGACACCATCTTCCTGGGCGGGCTCGCCATGATGAGCCTTGCCGAGGAAGTCCTGCGCGGCATCGAGCAGCGCTTCCTGTCGACCAGCCATCCACGCGACCTGACCACCTGGGCCTGTGGCGCAATCGGCAACAGCGGCGACGGCGGCATGGTGCACTTTGCCCACCAGGGCATGTTGCGCCGCACCGTGGCAGGCCACTTCGGCCAGACCGGCAAGGAATTGATGGGCATGATTTATGAGGACAAGGTGGAAGCCTACAACTTCCCCCAGGGCTCCCTCTCCCACCTGACGCGCCAGATCGCCAGCAAGGGTCCGGGCCTGCTGACCAAGATCGGCCTGGGCACCTTTGTCGATCCGCGCCAACAAGGCGGCAAGCTGAATGCCAGCGCGCGCGAAGACCTGGTGCGGCTGGTGGAATTCAATGGCGAAGAGTGGCTGCACTACCCTTGCCCGCACGTGAACGTGGCCATCATCCGCGGCACGCTGGCCGATGAAGACGGCAACATCACGCTGGACAAGGAAGGTGTGCACCTCGAGCAGCTGGCACTGGCGCAGGCAGCCCGTGCCTGCGGCGGCATCGTGATCGCCCAGGTCGAGCGCGTTGTGCAATCGGGCAGCCTGCATCCGAAGGCGGTGAAAGTGCCGGGCTATCTTGTCGATTTTGTGGTGCTGGGTCAGCCGCAGCACCATATGCAAACCATCACCACCCAGTACAACCCGGCCTTGTGCGGCGACATCCGCGTGCCCGTCAGCTCACTGAAGCCGATGGCGCTGGACGAACGCAAGGTCATCGCCCGGCGCGCAGCCCTCGAACTGCGCCCCGGCGCCGTGACTAACCTGGGCATCGGCATCCCGGCCGGCATTCCTTCCATCGCGGCCGAGGAAGGCGTGGCGGATTTGCTCACGCTCTCGATCGAAAGCGGCGTGAATGGCGGCATTCCCGCCCAAGGCGGCGATTTCGCCCTCGCCTACAACGCGGAATCCATCATCGAGCAGTCGGCGCAATTCGATTTCTACGACGGCGGCGGCCTCGATGCCAGCTTCCTCGGCCTGGCGCAGACGGACAACCAGGGCAACGTCAACGTCAGCATGTTCAATGGCAGTCCCGTGGGCTGCGGTGGCTTCATCAACATCACCCGCTCCACCGAAAAGCTGGTCTTCTGCGGCACATTCACCGCGGGCGGACTGGAAGTGGCCATCGAGGATGGCGCGCTGCGCATTGTGAAAGAGGGCCGCGCGAAGAAATTCATCGGCCAGGTCGAGCAGATCACCTTCAACGGCGCCGATGCGGCCCGCCGCGGCCAGCAGGTACTGTTTGTCACCGAACGCGCCGTCTTCAGGCTCACGCCCGATGGCCTGGAACTGACCGAAGTGGCGCCCGGGGTCGATATCGAACGCGATGTGCTGGCCCATATGGACTTCAAACCCATCATGCGCGATGTGCAGCGCATGGACGAAGGCCTGTTCCGGCCAACCTGGGGCGGGCTGGCTGCGATCATGGAGGGGCACGTCTAATTTGCGGCGTGCCGACAGGCTTTGAAATATAATAGTTTCTTTTGATCAGCATATAGAACGCATGCCACCGAAATCAAAAGACTCTAAGCTGGCCGAGGCGGTGCAGGAAGCCGCCGGCCAGCCGCTCAACCAGGACCTGCTATTAAGCCTGGTCGGCTACAATTGCCGCCGCGCCTACCTCACCATCATCCCGCACTTCGATGCGCGGATGAAGAAGTTCGACCTGCGGGCCGTGGACTTTTCCGTCCTCAGCCTGGTGAACGCCAATCCTAACATGACGCAGAAGCGCCTGTCCCAGGCGGTCAACGTGTCGCCGCCCAACCTGGCCATCCTGCTGGACAAGCTGGAAGAGCGGGGATTGATCATGCGCCAGCGCAATCCGCTGGACAAGCGCTCGCAGACCCTGATCCTGACGCCCGAAGGCACCCGCCTGTGCGGCCGCGCCGAGAAGACTGTCAGCGAACTCGAAGCCGATGCGACTTCCATGCTGAACGTAGAGGAGCGCAGCCAGTTGCTGCATCTCCTCCAGAAGATCTTCCTGCCCCAGGACGAATAAGGACAGGGGGCGGCCGCACGCCCGCGCCCGTCGATTCAAGCAAATTGCTGCCCGATTAGCTGTTCCAGCCTGGCCGCAAGGCGCGCCTGGGCATTCTCGCTGGCCCAGGCCACGTGAGGTGTGACCAGCAAATTCGGAATATCCGCCGCGAGCAGCACGTGATCGGCCGGCGGCGGCTCCACATCCAGCACATCGATTGCTGCGCCAGCAAGGCTTCCCTCGCGCAAGGCGGCCACCAGCGCGGAAGCATCGACCAGCGCGCCGCGGCCGGTATTGATGATCACCGCGCCGGGTTTCATGCGCGCCAGCGCTTCCCTGCCAATCATGCCCAGCGTGGCCGGGGTCAGTGGCACATGCAGGGTAAGCGCATCAGCGACCATCAGCAACTCCTCCAGCGGCAGTTCATCGATGCGGCAGGCCATACCGGGCGTTTGCGCAAACCGCACCTCCATGCCCAGGCCACGGGCCAGCCTGGCGGCCGCCTCCCCGATCCGTCCTCGTCCCACCACACCAAAGACGCTGCCACCCACATCGCGGATGCGTGGCCCGTTCCAGCAGAAATGCTCGGATGCCGTCCAGCGTCCATCCAGTGCGGCCGCGGCATAGGTGACGACGTGACGCCGCAGTGCGAACAAAGTGGCGATGACATGCTCCGCCACCGAATCCGAACCGTAATCAGGCACGTTCGCAACCCGGATGCCCAGCTGCGCGGCGGTATCCAGGTCGATATTGTCCGTGCCGGCCGCCGCGACGGCGACCAGACGCAATTGTTTGGCGGCGCGCAATTCCTCGGCGCCCAGTCGGACCTTGTTGGTGATCACGGCCGTCGCTTCGCAGATGCGGCTGATGACACTATCAGGGCTGGTCGACGAGTAAGGCAGGTACTCAATTGCCGGGTTGGCGAAGGACAGCGCAGTGGGCAGCGTCGCAGCATCCAGAAAAACTACTTTCATGTTCTTTTCCTCGATCAAGAGATGGTGCTGCTTAGGCGGAACGGGACAGCTCACGCTGGAAGGTGGCTTCGTCGAACTGCTTGTCCCATTTGGAGATCACGATGGTGGCGATGCCGTTGCCGATCACATTGACCAGCGCCCCGCCCTCTGAGATGAAGCGGTAGACTCCGAGCACCAGCACCAGGCCGGCCACCGGGAATCCGGGCATCGAGCCGAGCGTCGCAGCCAGCACGATGAAGGCGCCCCCGCTCACGCTTGCCGCGCCTTTCGACGTCAGAAGGAGAATCAACAATAGCGAGACTTGCTGGCCAAGCGACAGATAGGTATCGGTCGCCTGTGCGATGAACACTGCCAGGACGGTCATATTGATGCAGCTGCCGTCGAGATTGAAGGAATAGCCCGCCGGAATAACCAGGCCCACTGCCGATTTGGCGCAGCCCAGGCGTTCCAGCTTCGCCATCATGCGGGGCAGCACGGATTCCGACGAAGATGTGCCCAGCACCACCAGCAACTCTTCGCGGATATAGCGCAGGAACCTCCACAGGCTGAAGCCGGCCAGCCGGCACATGGTGCCGAGAACGACCACCACGAACAGCACGGCGGTCAGGTAATAAGTTCCCAGCAACTGCCCATAGGCGGCCAGCGAGGACACGCCATATTTCCCGATCGTGAAAGCGATCGCGCCAAAGGCGCCGATGGGCGACAAGTACATCACGATACGCACCATATTGAAGAAGGTGTGCGCGGTAACATCGATCACATTCAGCAGGGGCTTGCCGCGCTCACCCAGCATTTGCAGTCCGAAGGCCAGCACGATCGAGATGAACAGCACCTGCAGCAGGTCGCCATCAGCGAAGGCGCCAAATACAGTCTTGGGGATGATATTGGACAGGAAACCCACCACGGACTGGTCGTGCGCGGCCTTGGTGTAGGCGGAGATCGCCGAGACGTCCAGCGTCGCCGGATCGATGTGCATGCCCTCCCCCGGCTTCAGGACGTTCACGATGACGAGGCCCAACACCAAGGCCAGCGTGGTCATCACCTCAAAGTAGATCAGCGACTTCACTCCGATGCGCCCGACCGCCTTGATATCGCTCATGCTGGCGATGCCATGCACCACCGTGCAAAAGATCAGCGGCGCCACCATCAGCTTGACCAGCTTCAGGAAGTTGTCGCCCAGCGGCTTCATCGCCGTTCCCAGCTCGGGGTAGTAGTGCCCCAGGGCGATGCCCAGTGCGACGGCGACCAGCACCTGCACGTACAGGTGCCGATACCACTTCTTTCTGCTTGCCACCGCGATGGGCATGGCGGATTGAGTAATAGTGTCCATGCGATTGTCTCCGTTATAGATGTTTGCCTGATGCGCTGGTCAACTGATCATTTCCGATATTTCTATGAGGTTCAGGTCAGGATCGCGTATGTAGACCGACCGAATCCTGCCTGTGGCGCCCGTACGTTCAACCGGCCCTTCCTTGATGGGCCAGTTGCAATCGCGCAGATGGCGGATTACCGCTTCGAGCGGCACGGAGGCGATGAAGCACAGGTCGAGCGCTCCCGGCACCGGCAGATGCGCCTTTGGTTCGAACTCGGCCCCGCGTTGGTGCAGGTTGATCTTCTGGTTGCCGAAGCAGAAAGCGATCCGGCCTGCGCCGAACACTTCCTTCCGCAATTGCAAGACCCTGGTATAGAAATCCGTGGTGGCATCTACGTCGGTGCAGGTCAGCACCAGGTGATCGAGGTGGGAAATCATCATTTCCCCTTTCACGCGAATGCACGTTGCTTGGGCATGCCGTCGCATTCCGGCATGCCATGCAGGTCCAGGCGCCGGCCCGCCTTCAGCAACTGGCTCGGGACGTCGTGGCCGATCAGTCCCGGCAACTGCGATGCCGCAGTCAGGATTCCCTCCAGGTCCACACCGGTATCGAAACCTTCCAGCTCGAGCATGTGCACCAGTTCTTCGGTGCAGACATTGCCGGTGGCGCCCGGCGCATATGGGCAGCCGCCAAGCCCGCCCAGCGACGAGTCGAAACGGTCCACGCCTGCGGAAAGCGCGGCCAGCGTGTTGGCCAGCGCAAGCCCGCGCGTGTTATGGAAGTGCAGGGTCAATTCCAGCGCAGCGAAACGCTCACGCGCCATCGTACTCAGTGCCTTCACCTGCGAGGGATATGCCATGCCTGTGGTGTCGCACAGCGTGACGCCGTGCACGCCCAGGTCGGCGAAGCGCTGCATCCAGCCGAGCACCTCGGCCGCCGGCACATCGCCCTCCATGGGGCAGCCCATGGCGGTGGATAGGGAAACATTGATGGCCACCGGCGATTGCCTGACCACGCCGATCACCTCGCGCAACTGCGCGAACGAGTCCTCCCGTGTCATGCGCAGGTTACGGCGATTGTGCGACTCGCTGACCGACATCACCAGGTTCACCTCGTCCACACTGCATGACAAGGCCCGCTCGGCACCCCGGATGTTCGGCACAAGCACCGTGTAGACGACACCTTCCTTGCGCACGATGCGGTGCATGACCGCCTCCGCGTCCTTCAAGGCAGGAATGGCCCTGGGTGAAGTGAAGGACGTCACTTCAATCTTGGCATAGCCGCACTCGCTCAACTCATTGATCAAAGCGACCTTCGCATCCGTATCCACGAATACGGCTTCGTTCTGGAAGCCGTCACGGGTCGCGACTTCCTGGATGTACAAACGTTGTTTGCTCATGTTGTCCACCGTTCAGATGATGCCCTGCTCGCGCCACGCGCGGCGGGTATTGGAATCGATGCCGATATCACCCAGCACCGCATCGGTGTGCTCACCAAGCGACGGCGCTGCGTGCCGCACTCCGCCGGGAGTCGCGCTTAATTTGGGGACGATGCCCGGCACCTGCACGGGCGTGCCATCCTCAAGCTGCGTGTCGAGGATCATGCCGCGCGCCTTGTAGTGGGGATCGGCGGCGATATCGGCGATGTCGTAGATCCTTCCGGCGGGGATGCGCGCCTCATTCAGCTGGTTGAGGACATCATCCAGCGTACGTTCACGCGCCCAGTCGCCGATTGCCGCATCCAGGCGCTGCACCTGCCTGACCCGTCCATCGTTCTGTGCGAGTTCCGGATCGTCACGCAAGTCTTCACGGCCGATCAGTTCCATCAAGCGGCGGAAGATGCCGTCGCCATTGCCGGCGATCAGCGCATATTTGCCGTCCGCACAATGGTAAGCATTGGTCGGCGCGATACCCGGCAGGCTGCTGCCGGCCGGCTGGCGCACAGCGCCAAATACCGAATATTCCGGCAGCAGGCTCTCCATCATGTTGAACACCGACTCGTACAGCGCCACATCGATCACCTGTCCCTCGCCGCCATTCTGGTCGCGGTGCCGCAATGCCAGCAAGATGCCGATCACGCCGTGCAGGGCGGAGAGCGAATCGCCGATCGAGACGCCGGCGCGGACCGGGGTATGCCCCGGTTCGCCGCACAAGTGCCGCAAGCCTCCCATCGCCTCGCCCACCACGCCAAAGCCGGGACGGTCGCGGTATGGGCCAGTCTGACCGTAGCCGGAAACTCGCAGCATCACCAGTCGGGGATTAATCTCTTTCAGGACATCCCAGCCAAGGTTCCAGACTTCCATTGTGCCGGGGCGGAAATTCTCGATCAGGACATCGCTTTCAGCCACCAGCCTGCGCACGACTTCCTGGCCTTCCGGTGTCCGCAGATCCAGCGACACCGATTGCTTGTTCCGCGACTGCACCGCCCACCACACTGAAGTTCCCTCATGCAGCAGGCGCCATTTGCGCAAGGGATCGCCGGTGCCGGGAGGTTCGATCTTGACGACATGCGCACCGAATTCAGCAAGCATCTTTCCTGCAAACGGGCCTGCGATAAGCTGCCCGAGCTCAATGACCCGCAGGCCATCTAATGGTCTTGCCATCCTTGTCTCCTAAGTGGTTCACATCGTGGAATCAATGTTAGGACCCGGCAGGAGCTTTGGACATCGGCGATTACTCAAGCATCCTTTCCATTCCGGAAAAGCAGGATGCGCCATTGACAAGGGCAGGCGCCGGGATTTAGCCTCTTAAGCATTTCATACCCGGGTGCAATCTGTGATCAACCCAAACCACTTCGATCTGCAGTCGCTGCGTGTCTTTCTTCAGGTGGCGCAAACCGGGAGCCTGACCAAGGCTGCGGAAAAGTCGCATATGACCCTGTCCGCCCTGAGCAAACGTATAGCGGAGCTGGAAAGGATCGCCGACTGTGCCCTGTTCGTGAGGCTGCCGAGGGGCCTGGAGTTGACGCCTGCGGGTGTGGAACTGATCCACCACGCACGCTCGGTGCTGAATTCCGTCGCCCGAATGGCTGATGCGATGGGCGACTTTGCCATCGGCGTGCGTGGACATGTACGCATTTGGGCCAACACTTCCGCAATCACTCAGTTCCTGCCGCGGGACCTTGCCACGTTCGGCCGCGAACAGCCCCTGATCCGCATCAGCCTTGAGGAAAAGCTGAGTGAGCAGGTGATTTCGGCGATTGCCTCGGGTGAGGCGGATATCGGTATTTTCGCCGACAACGTTCCTTCAGTCGGCCTGGAAAAGTATTTATACCGGCAGGACCATCTGGTGCTGGTGGTCCCTGCCGATCATCCCTTGGCAACGCTGGATCAAGTCTCGTTTGCCGAAACGCTGGACTACGATTTCGTCGGTCTGAACCAGGGCAGTTCCCTGTTGCAGCGCTTGAATGACGCGGCGGGCGCGCTGGAGCGGACCATGCGCCTGCGCATCCAGGTTTCCAGCTTTGATGCAATGTGCCGCATGATTGAAGCTGGCCTCGGCATAGGCGTGCTGCCGGATGGGGCGGTAAGGATTGCGGTTACTGGATTGCGCGCAATTCCGCTCAGCGATCCCTGGGCCCTGCGCTCGCTCTGGCTGGGGGTGCGAGCGACGGCGGCGCTCATGCCGGAGGCAGTAAAGCTACTGGATCACCTGCGGCATGCGAGCACGAACTAGTCCTGCTATTTTCAGCGCACGAAGCTCGGGCGCTTGTTGTCGAACTTCCAGCCCGGGAAGAAGTACTGCATCGCCACGGCGTCGTCGCGCGAGCCCAGGCCCATGTTCTTGTAGCGCTCATGGGCGGCTTCGACGGCGTCCATGTCGAGCTCCACGCCCAGGCCCGGGGTCGTCGGCACGGCGACCTTGCCGCCCACGATCTGCATCGGGTTCTTCGTCAGGTACTGGCCATCCTGCCAGATCCAGTGGGTGTCGATTGCCGTGATCTTGCCCGGCGCAGCAGCAGCCACCTGGGTGAACATCGCCAGCGACACGTCGAAGTGGTTGTTCGAGTGCGAGCCCCAGGTCAGGCCCCAGTCGCGGCACATCTGAGCCACGCGCACGGAACCCTGCATGGTCCAGAAGTGCGGGTCGGCCAGCGGAATATCCACTGACTGCAGCGAGATCGCATGGCCCATCTGGCGCCAGTCGGTCGCGATCATATTGGTGGCGGTCGGCAGGCCGGTGGCGCGGCGGAATTCGGCCATCACTTCGCGGCCCGAATAACCGTTCTCCGCACCGCAGGGATCTTCCGCATAGGCCAGCACGTGGTGCTGATCGCGGCACAGGCGGATCGCTTCTTCCAGGCTCCAGGCGCCGTTCGGGTCCAGCGTGATGCGCGCATCGGGGAAGCGCTCCGCCAGCGCGGTCACCGCTGCAATTTCCTCTTCGCCGCGGAACACGCCGCCCTTCAGCTTGAAATCGTTAAAGCCATAGCGCGCGCGTGCCGCTTCGGCCAGGCGCACCACCGCTTCCGGTGTTACGGCTTCCTCGTGGCGCAGGCGCAGCCAGTCATCCTTCTCTTCCGGCGCGCTGTCATATGGCAGGTCCTTCGTGACATTGCGGTCGCCCACGTAGAACAGATAACCCAGCATCTCCACTTCCGTGCGCTGCTGGCCCTCGCCCAGCAGTGCGCAAACCGGCACCCCGAGGAATTTGCCCAGCAGGTCGAGCAGCGCCGCTTCCATTGCGGTGACGGCATGAATCGCGATGCGGAGGTCAAAGGTTTGCAGGCCGCGGCCGCCGGAGTCGCGATTGGCGAAGGCGGCGCGCATGGCGTTCAGCACGGCCTGGTAGTTGCCGATGGACTGGCCCACCAGCAGGGTGCGCGCATCTTCCAGCGTCTGGCGGATCGCCTCGCCGCCAGGCACCTCACCCACGCCGGTGTTGCCGCTGCTGTCCGTCAGGATCACCAGGTTGCGGGTGAAGTAGGGACCGTGGGCGCCGCTCAGGTTCAGCAGCATGGAATCACGGCCCGCGACAGGGATGACGCGCAGCGATACGACGGTGGGTGTGGAATTCATGACTATCTCACTCCGA
Source organism: Pseudoduganella sp. UC29_106 (assembly GCF_044055365.1). Classification (NCBI taxonomy): domain Bacteria; kingdom Pseudomonadati; phylum Pseudomonadota; class Betaproteobacteria; order Burkholderiales; family Oxalobacteraceae; genus Pseudoduganella; species Pseudoduganella sp. UC29_106. The sequence goes on from NZ_CP171977.1 coordinate 4,214,168, forward strand.
TAATGATTGAAAATGATATTTAGTGCGCATTTCTGTGCTTTCAATGATACATACCCATCAGTCATAGCGCAACTTTCGCCAAAGAAACGCTGCAACAACGCCGCAAATTAGCTTGCGTTTACTTTTTGATAGACGCTATCATTTTCTTACAAATTAAAATCAATTGGAGATCGCATGAGCACCGCCAAGGCCACCCGGGTCCGCTGGACCATCCTCGCCATCCTCTTCCTCATCACCACCATCAATTACGCCGACCGCGCCACGATTTCGATCGCCGGTCCGGAATTGAAGAAGGTGCTGGGACTGAGCTCCGTCCAGATGGGCTATGTATTCTCGGCCTTCGCCTGGTCCTATGTGATCGCCCAGCTACCGGGCGGCTGGCTGCTGGACCGCTTCGGCTCCAAGATCACCTACTTCTTCAGCATATTCTTCTGGTCCCTTTTTACGGTGGCGATGGGTTGGGTGGGCTTCTTCACCGGCGGCGCGGCGGTGGCTGTGCTGTTTTGCTTGCGCCTGCTGGTGGGTGCGGCCGAGGCGCCCTCCTTCCCCGGCAACAGCCGCATCACGTCCGCCTGGTTCCCCACGCGTGAACGGGGCACGGCTGCGGCGATCTTCAACTCCGCCCAGTATTTTGCCACCGTCCTGTTCGCACCCCTGATGGGATGGCTGGTGCACAGCTTCGGCTGGCAGAGCGTGTTCTATGTGATGGGCAGCCTGGGCATCGTCATGTCCTTCGTCTGGATGAAAACGATCTATGGCCCGCGCCTGCACCCGCGCATCAACAAGGCGGAACTCGATTTCATCGAAGCCGGCGGCGCTCTTGTGGACGTGGAAGGCGGCGGCAAGCCGTCCACCGCGCCGCGCATGGCCACCGGCCCCGTTATCAGGCAGTTGCTGGGCAACCGCATGCTGCTGGGCGTGTACATCGGCCAGTACTGCATCACCACCCTCACCTATTTCTTCCTGACCTGGTTCCCCGTGTACCTGGTCAGCGAGCGCCATATGACCATCCTGAAGGCCGGCTTCGTGGCCGCACTGCCGGCAGTGGCAGGCTTCCTGGGCGGCATCCTCGGCGGCTATATTTCGGACCGCATGCTGAAAGGCGGCTCCTCGCTGTCCAAAGCCCGCAAGACGCCTATCGTGGCAGGCATGCTGCTGGCCATGAGCATGGTGTTCTGTAACTATGTGACGCAGGACTGGCTGGTGGTCGCCATCATGTCGCTGGCCTTCTTCGGCAAGGGCATCGGCGCGCTGGGCTGGGCCGTGGTGTCCGACACCTCGCCGAAGGAAGCGGGTGGCCTGAGCGGTGGCCTGTTCAACACCTTCGGCAATACCGCCGGCATCACCACGCCCATCGTCATCGGCTACATCATCGAAGGCACGGGCTCCTTCGCCGGCGCCCTGGTCTTCGTTGGCGCCAACGCCCTGGTGGCCATCCTGTGCTACCTGTGCATGGTGGGTGAAATCAAGCGTGTGGAACTGAAGCCGATGGAAGACGGCGCAGCGGCGCCCCAGCCGAGCGGCGCGGGAGTGCGTTGAGCCGGCGGCGCAGGTTACAATCTGCGCATGAAACCAAAGAAACCAGAATTGCGCCTTCTCAAGACCGATACCGGTGATCTTCCCGTCAGCGGGGCCACCCTGATCGACGTGGCCCGCGTGGCGGGGGTGTCGCCGATTACTGTGTCGCGCGCCCTGAACCAGCCGCAGCTCGTGCGCCCCAACACCCTGGCCAAGGTTCAGGCGGCGATCGAGGAAACCGGCTATATCAAGAATATGCTGGCCGGCGCGCTGGCCATGAGCCGCAGCAAACTGGTTTCCGTGGTAATGCCCAATGTGGCCAACCCGATCTTTGCAGATATGGTGCAGGCGGCCAGCGATACCCTCACCGACGCCGGTTACCAGGTGCTGCTGGGCCTCTCCGGCTACGAAACCTGGCGCGAAGAGCTGCTGGTGGAGACAATCCTCAGCCGCCGTCCCGATGGCGTGATCCTCACCGGCACCCTGCATACAGACAGCACTCGCCACCGCTTGCAGAAGTCCGGCATCCCCGTCGTGGAGACCTGGGACATGACGCCGGCGCCTATCGATATGGTAATCGGCTTCTCCCACGAGGAAGTGGGACGCGCCGTGGCCGGCCACCTGATAGAACGCGGCTATCGCCGTATCGCCATTCTCTCTATGGACGATGGCCGCGCCGCACGCCGCCGCCAGGGTTTGCAGGTGGCGCTGGCGAAGCAGGGCCTGTCCGTGGTGGCGAGCGAGATCATGCCCGGCGCGGCGACCTTGCAACGGGGACGCGAAGGCACGGCGCGGCTGCTGGCGGCCCGACCGGATATCGATGTGATCGTGGCAAGTTCCGACACGCTGGCGCACGGTGTGCTGATCGAGGCTGCCGCGCGCGGACTCCAGGTGCCACAGCAGCTGGCGGTCATCGGCTTCGGCGACCAGAATTTTGCGGCACATGTGCACCCGGCTCTCTCCACCGTGCGGGTGGATGGGGAGATGATCGGGACGCTGGCGGCGAAGGCGATCCTGCAGCGCTTGAATCCCCAATCCGACACCAAAGTGGCCGCCGTCACTGACACCGGCTTCCAGCTCGTGCACCGCGCCAGTACTTAGAACCCACGGCGTAACCCTGGTGTCTGCCACATCGTGGCAGACACCTGCTCCTTGCCTTTGGTTCTAAGAGCGTCCACGGCCCCTCTGCAAAACTGCAATACATCATTGCGGATTTCGGCCTTCTGCCAGCGAAAGATGACGACTAACATGATTTCCATGCGCGCCGGACTGGCCGGCGCTTCCCACCATGGAGAACATCATGCTAGGACTCAGCCCCCTCGGCGCCGTGCACACCGCTATCAGCCTGATAGCACTTGCGGCAGGCATCACGTCCCTTTTCCGCTCCGGCGCGATCGCCTGGAACAGCGTAACCGGCAAGCTTTATATCTGGGCCACGGCCATCACCGCCCTCACCGGCTTCGGCGTCTTCAACCGGGGCGGCTTCAATGAAGCGCATGCGCTGGGCGTCGTGACCTTGCTGGTGCTGGGCGTAGCCTGGGCCGGGGCAAGCTGCAAGTTCGGCGCGCGCTCGGGCGCCGTGGAGACGGTGGCCCTGTCCCTCACTTTCTACTTCCACCTTATTCCGGGCATCACCGAGACTTCGCTGCGGCTGCCGCTCGGCGCGCCGCTGGCGTCCAGCCCGGACGAGCCCTGGCTCCAGGCCGCCGCCGGCCTGCTCTTCCTCGGCTTCCTAGTAGTGGCATGGCTGCAGGTACGCGCACGGCGCCGCGCAGTGCCGGCGGGCGCCGCCGCCTGACCCGTCAACCGCGCCGTGCAGGCTCCATCTGGTGCAGGAAGCGGGTGAACAGGTCGCGCGGCGGGGGTACGCCCCGGTCGCGCAGCATCTGTCCCACATTGCCGCGGTGATAGCAGCCATGCGTTGTGATGTGCTGCAGGATCTCTTCACGCGACATCGTGCCCGTGTCGCCATCCGTGAAGCGGAAGTGGATCTTTTCCTCCAGCTGCTCCGGCTTCAGGGCGGACACGTATTGCAGGTACCACTCGTCCGTCTCCTCCACCTCGCGGCGCAGCTCCGCCAGCGCGGGAATCTCCTGCAGGTGCGGCGAAGTGAAAGCATGCGGCTCGCCCGTGAGGTGGGCGCGGAAGATGCGGTCGGTCACATAGATATGCCCCAGACTGCGCAGCATCGGCGTCAGCTCAGCGGTCGCCGGCAGACCGGCCAGCGTATCGAACAGCTCCTTGTCTGACCAGCGCTTGAAAGCGAACAGGGACTTCAGCATATCGACAGACATGGCGGGCTCCTAAGGAAGCTGAAGCCGCTATTCTAAACCCCTCAATTGCACGGCAGCCATCCGTTGCGATTTCATCCAGTCTGCGACCTTCTGAATCGTGCGCCACCTGCATCGTGCTAACGTGGCGGTTCACCTACAGGAGGTGCCCCCATGCACTCCAGACTGCTTACCCTGCTTTTCCCTTTGTTGCCCCTGCTTGCGTGGGCCGACACCATGATGGAAAAGTCGCCAACGGGAGCGGCCGCTACGCCATCACATCCGACAATGGCAGCTTTGACTTCGGAAGCGCGCGTCCGGCCCGCTTCGGCTGGTATCACGGTACAGGTTCCGTGCCCTTGTGGGGCTACAGCGACTATATGTACCTGACCGCATACCTGGATACCTATTCAGGCGCCTACCACCAAGTCACGCTCCTGCTGGGATGGAACAAACCGCTGGGCGACCTCACTGACATGACGGTCCCGCGCACGCTCACGCAGGGTGATCTCTACACGGCGGATATTTACCTTAAGGATTATGAAGGCGGAGAGGAAGCGGCGCGGGTAATGCTCTGGCCCTCGACCTTCCAGTTCGTCAGCAGCGTTCCGGAGCCCGGAAACTACGCCATGCTGGCCGCCGGGCTGGGACTGGTCGGTGGCGTGGCACGAAGGCGCAGTCGGATATAGATTCAGGCAATCATTTGATGGGAATTGGCAAACCCAGCTCCCGGGGCCTGCATAAAATTGCTCCGTTTTGCGATAAACCCGGGAGCAAGCATGACCACGTTGACCATCAACGGCAAAGCCACCAAGGTGGATGCCGATCCAGACACCCCTCTGCTGTGGGTCCTGCGCGACGAACTGCAGATGACCGGCACCAAATACGGCTGCGGCATGGCGCTCTGCGGCGCCTGCACCGTGCACATGGACGGTGAGCCGATCCGTTCCTGCAGCACGCCCATCTCCGCCGTGGCCGGCAAGCGCATCACCACCATCGAAGGCGTGGACAAGGCCCGTGTCGGCAAGGCCATGCAGGAAGCCTGGCAGCGCCTGGACGTGGTGCAGTGCGGCTACTGTCAGTCCGGCCAGATCATGAGCGCCGTGGCCCTGCTGGAGAAAAACCGCAAACCCACCGATGCCGACATCGACGGCGCCATGGCCGGCAATATCTGCCGCTGCGCGACCTATGTGCGCATCCGCGCCGCCATCCATGAAGCCGCCAGATCGCTGGCCTGATGAGGAACAAGCCATGACGATCGAAAACGTAAGCCGCCGCCGCTTCTTCCATAATGCCGCCGGCCTCACGCTGGCCATCTATCTCCCGGGCGCCCTGGCCGCGCCGTCCGCGCAAGGCGCCACCGCGTCCTTCGAACCAAATGCCTTCCTGCGCATCGGCGAGGATGGCATCGTGACGGTGACTTCCAAGCACCTCGAAATGGGCCAGGGTGCCTACACCGGCCTCGCCACCATCGTGGCCGAAGAGCTGGACGCCGACTGGTCGCGCGTGCACGTCGAATCCGCGCCAGCCGACAACAAGCGCTACGCAAACCTGAACTGGGGCGCGCAAGGCACGGGCGGCAGCTCGGCCATCGCCAACTCCTGGAAGCAGCTGCGCACGGCGGGCGCCTCGGCCCGCGCCATGCTGGTTGCCGCCGCCGCGCGCCAGTGGAAAGTGCCCGCGGCGCAGATCACCGTCGACAACGGCGTGGTGCTGCACAAGGCTTCCGGCCGCAAGGCGACGTTCGGCCAGCTCGCGCATGCCGCTGCCGCCGAAACGCCGCCGGTGGACGTAAAGCTGAAAGACCCGAAAGACTTCCGCCTGATCGGCAAGCACATTCCGCGGCGCGACAGCCAGGCCAAGACCACCGGCAAAGCCGTCTTCACGCAGGACGTGCACCTGCCCGGCATGCTGACCGCGGTTGTCGCCCACCCTCCTCGTTTTGGCGCGAAAGTAAAATCCTTCGATGCCTCGAAGGCCAAGGCCATCAAGGGCGTGGTGGACGTGGTGCAGATTCCGTCCGGCATGGCCGTGCTGGCGAGGGACACATGGACAGCGCGCAAGGCCCGCGATGCGCTCGCCGTCGAATGGGACGAAAGCGCGGCTTTCAAGCTGGGGTCCGCCGAAATCATGTCTCGCTACCGCGAGCTGGCGAAGACACCTGGCATGCCGGCCGTCCGCAACGGCGATGCGGATGGCGCGATCGCCGGTGGCGCTAAGGTGCTGGAAGCAAGCTATGATTTCCCCTTCCTTGCGCATGCGTCAATGGAGCCGCTGAACTGCGTAATCCGGCTGGACAAGGAAGGCTGCACTGTCTGGAACGGCGAGCAATTACAGACCGTGGACCAGGCGCGCCTGGCTGAATTCTTCGGCCTCGCGCCGGAGAATGTACGCATCAACACCCTTTACGCGGGCGGCAGCTTTGGCCGCCGCGCCGCCAAGGATTCGGACTACATCCTCGAAGCCGCGCAGATCGTCAAAGCCATCGGCGGCCGGGCGCCGGTCAAGCTGGTATGGACGCGCGAGGATGATATGCGCGGCGGCTATTATCGTCCCATGTTCCATCACCGCCTGTGGGCGTCGCTCGACGCGCAGGGCAATCTCACCGGCTGGAAACACCGGCTGGTGGGCCAATCCATTCTCGCCAATTCGCCGTTTGCCGCGCGGGTGAAGGATGGCATTGACGATACTTCGGTGGAAGGCGCCTCCAACCTGCCGTATGCGATTCCGAACGTGCAGGTCGAGCTGCATACGCCGACCGATATCGGCGTGCCGGTGCAGTGGTGGCGCTCCGTGGGTTCGACTCACACCGCTTTCTCCACCGAGGCTTTCATCGACGAACTGGCCGCTGCCGCGGGCAAGGACCCGGTAGCGTGGCGTTTGGCCATGCTGGAGAAGCAGCCGCGCCATGCGGGCGTGCTGAAACTGGCTGCCGACAAAGCCGGCTGGGGGCAACCGCTGCGCGCTTCCACGATCTCCGGCGAGCGTCGCGGGCACGGCGTGGCTGTGCACAAGGCATTCGGCACCTTTGTTGCGCAGGTGGCCGAGGTGACGGTGAAGGCGGATGGCAGCTATCGTGTTGACCGTGTTGTATGCGCGGTGGATTGCGGTATAGTGGTCAATCCGGATGTGGTGAAGGCACAGATCGAAGGCGGGATTGGCTATGCGCTGTCCGCCGTGCTACATGGTGCGATTACGCTGACCGATGGGCAGGTGGACCAGTCCAACTTCCACGATTATCAGCCGATCCGCATTACGGAGATGCCGGTGGTCGAAGTCCACATCGTGCCCTCGGCCGAAGCGCCGACCGGCATTGGCGAGCCCGGCGTCCCGCCCCTTGCCCCCGCCATCGCCAACGCCCTCGCCAACGCTACTGGCGCCCGCCGCCGCGCACTCCCCATCACGTCGGTTTAAGCCAACACTGCTCACGGCGGATCAATGATCCGCCCTACAGCCCTGCGGGGCCAGATCCGCCACACGGCCCTTCGCGCCATCGATCCACCGTACGTTCCAACGGTTCGGTGGTTACCCACCGACGCGTAGGGCGGATCATTGATCCGCCGTGTTTGCGTCATGTTGACAAAAAACCCCACCTCCGATGCTAGAATTGAACCAAGCCGTCCAGTTCGTTCCACCTGCTATCGAAGGGCGCCATGAACTCCACGCACGACGACTCCGGGAGCCTGGGTGCTCCCGAACTGGCATCAGCACTACAGTATGTCCCCGTAGGCATAACGCTGATCGACCGCCAGCTCTCGGTACGCTTCTGGAACCGCGCCTTCTGCGCAGTGCAGGACTTCCCGGCTGAACTGATGCGTCCCGGCGTGCCGATGGCAGACCTGTTCCGCTACATAGCCCGCCGCGGCGACTACGGTCCCGGCGACACCGAACAACAAGTCAACCAGCGCATCGCCCTCGCGCTGAAATTCGAACCGCACCACTTCGTGCGCACGCGCGCCGACGGCGTCGTCCTGGAAATCATGGGCCGTCCCATCGCTGGCCCCGGCGGAGACCCCGTCGGCTTCGTCACTATCTATCAGGACGTCACCACCGAAAAGCGCTACAAGGACCAGCTGGAATCGAAAAACAACGAACTGCTGACGGCGCTCTCCGACCTGCGCATGGCGCTGGACGGCAACGCGGCCCTGCAGCAGGACCGCAGCAAGTACTACCAGCTTGCAGTACGCGACCCACTGACCAATATGTTCACGCGCTACTACATGGAAGATACCGTCACGCGCATGATCGAGTTGCACGAGCGCAGCGACTCCGACAAGCTGGGCGTGCTGGCTTTCGACATCGACAATTTCAAGGCCATCAACGACACGTATGGCCACCTGGCCGGCGACACCGTCCTGCAGCGCGTGGCAAGCCTCTTCCTTGGCCAGATGCGCAAGGTGGACGTGCCGGTTCGCCTGGGCGGCGACGAATTCCTCATCTTCCTGGCCGGCGTCGGACAATCCGCCTGCGCCGTCTTCGCCGAGCGCATGCGCAACGCCTGCGCCGCGCTGCAGTTTGAAGGCGAGCTGGCCGGGCTCTCCGTCACGGTGAGCGTCGGCGTGACCGAGCACCGCCACGGCGAATCCCTGCGCACCCTCATCGAGCGCGCCGACACCGCCCTCTACGCCTCCAAGCGCGAAGGCCGCGACCGCGTAACCACCGCCGCCTAAACCCGCGGCCTAAATTCGGGGTCAGCTCTGTCATTCGGACACGCGCGCACGCTCTTTGATCTTTCTCAATACGCGATTTCGGCCATTTTCGCGTATTGATCTATCTCAAACGTTAGCGCTAGCTGTCCGAATGACAGAGCTGACCCCGAATTGGGTTAGCGTTTGGCGGGGCGGCGGTCGTCCATGCCGGCTTCGTCGACGTCGGGAGAGGAGGAGCGGGAGCGCTTGTATTCGAGGGCGCTGGTGTCTTCGGGGAGTGCGGGGCCGGTGTAGAGCACCGCCACGTCGGCCAGGGCGCTGCTGCGGTCGGCACCGAAGCCGGAGAGCGACGTCAGGCGCAGGTGGCGCGCGGTGACGGGCTGCGCGAAGCGGATGGTTTGCGGGTCGAAAGTGGAGCCCAACGTGGCGCGCGCGGCTTCGCGCCATTGCTGGCCGTCGCCGCTGACTTGCACCAGCCACTCGCGCACGTCGCCTTCGTGGTCGCGGTGGTTCTGGCGCGGCATCAGGACCAGCCCCGCAAACGGCACGGAGCGCGCGAACTCGATATTCAGCTCGGGCTGGGGACGAGGATCGGCGGCCTTCACCAGCGAGTAGGTATTCGGATCGCCATCGATGGTGTTGGCCGCATCCGGCCAGCCACTGGCTTTGGCGCCCAGCTTCTTCATCACGCGCGTATCGAACAGGGAAGCGCGGAACTCGGACGGCGCCACCTGCACGGAGGGCTGGAACGCGGCGCTTGCCATGTAGTCGAGCACTGACTTGCGCAACTGGCGCGCCACCACGCGCTCGTCCAGTTTGTTTTCCAGGTCGGCGGTGGACACCATCAGGCGCCCATTGCCCACCCGCGCTTCGAACAGCATGCCCAGTTTGTAGTTGCGGTTCCAGTCGTCGATCGGTTGCACGATGGGCTGCAGGCCGCGCGGCAGGCGGTCGAGGTTCACGGCCCGCGCGCCGGCCGCCAGCTCGGTCCACTGCCAGGTGAAATTGGATTCGCTCGGGAAGCCCGCCAGCGCTGGATGTCTGCGGTCGATCCAAAGCCCGAGCATGCGCCCCCAGCCCGGGTTCATCAGGCGATTCCAGAACACGGGGACGTCGGCCAGCGGCGGCGAGGTCCAGTCGAGGTCCGCCTTGTGCGGCATGTAGAGCACCGTGCCGCCGGCAGACAAGCGCTGCTCGGCTTCGTCCCAGGAGTGCGTGACCAGGACTGACGGCGGTACAGATTCAGCCACTTCGGAGGGATAAAGCCAGAACGTCCAGTCATTGCTCACGCGACCGCCTTCGAGTCCGACTTCGAGCTTGTACTGCGCCGGTGCAGGCAGAGACGCCAGCGGCACGTTGATGCGGCCCAGCATCGTGTTCTTTCCGATCGGGATAGATGTGGCGGCAAACGATCCGGAAGCAACCGCCCTGCCCTGCGCATCCAGCACGCGCCAGTAAGGACGGGCCGCAACCAAAGGCACAGCGCCGTAATGCGCGATTTCGACCGGCACGTCGAGCGTCTCGCGCGTGGTCCACGTGGCACGGGTCAGGCGCGCCAGCGGCACGGTCTCGCCATTGAAGCGCCTGAATTCTTCGGCCGTCGCATAGCCTTTCGGCTCCCAGAACGTATCAAGCAGACCGACCAACGCCGTACCCTGGCCCAGATAATCGTGCAGGTCAAGCAGCTGGTAGCCACTCATGCCGCGCGTGCGCAGGGTGGCTTCGATTTCTTCCTTGTAGCACAGGTACTGGTAGCGGCCGGATGCCAGCGCGAATTCCCGGTTCTTTTCCAGCACACCATGGGCGCGAGCCGAATCGCGGAAGATTTCGTAATTCCCGGGACGCAGATAGCCGGTGAATTTGTCGATCACGCTGAAGTCGGGATACGCCACCCACTGCCCCGTTTCATGCGACAGCACGGGCACGGTGATGCCCTCCAGCGAGGCCGAGTAATCGCGGCCGAACCAGCCGGTCTTGTTGCGCAGTGGCTTCGGTCCGATGCGCTGGATAGCGAGATAGTCGGTGCCTTTGTCCACATCCGGCACGGAAGGCTCGGTGTGGCCGGTGCCGTTGGTGTAGAGGCGACGCGGATCTTCCGACCGGTAATGCGCGATCCATTTGTCGAAGATCGGCTTCCAGGGGCCGGACGGCTCATTGCTGGGACTAAGCAGCAGGAAGGACGGGTGGTTGCCGTAAGTGCGGATCATGCGCTCCGTCTCTTCGTACAGCATCGTTTCGTTTTCCGGCGCCGAGAAGTTATTCCACATGCCGGGCTCCGGCTGCAGGTAGATGCCCACTTCGTCCGCTGCCTGGAAGGCCGCTTCGGGTGGCGTGAAGGAGTGGAATCGCACGTGGTTGATGCCCCAGTCCTTATTGATGCGGAAGATCTTCTTCCAGTAGGCGACGTCGGTCGGCGGGTAGCCGGTCAGCGGGAAGTCGCCGCCGTGGTGGGTGCCGCGCCAGAAGGTCGGGCGGCCGTTGACGAGAATGTCCATGCCCGCGGTCTTGATTTCGACAAAGCCGAAGGAGAGTTCGCGTTTGTCGTCCGCTCCCGCGCCGCTAAGGCGCAAGGAGAGCTTCTGCAGCACGGGCTGGAATTCATCCCAGGTTTTCGCGTTCTTCGGGTACTGCACGCGGAATTCGGCGCTGCCGCCCTGCTCCGTCCACGTCACCGGAATACGCTTTCCATTCGCGGTTAGCGCACCAGCGCCAGCACGGCCGCCGGCATTGGCGATGCGCACGCGAACGAGTGCCGAGCGGTCTTCAACGCGCGGATAGACTTGCGCGTCATCGATATACACCGGCGTGGTCGCGCGCAGCTCCACCTTGCCGACAATCCCGTTCCAGCTCATGCCCAGCGAGTCGGACACGCTGTGCGCATCCGGACGGTACTTCATCAACAAGCGGCTGTCCACGCGCACCGAGATGCGGTGCTTGCCCGGCGTGAGCTGGCCCAGTTCATAGGCGTGTTCCGCCACCAGGCTGCGATTGATGCCGATCTGGCGGTCGTCCACCCACACCGTCGATCCCCAGCGTGGACGCTCCATGAACAGCTGCACGCGCTTGCCTTTCCACGCGGCCGGCACGTCGACCTCACGTTGGTACCAGGCGGCGCCGAGGTAGTGGCGCGGGGGCTGGCTGAGGAAAGGCACCTTGACCTTGCCGGGTGTGGTGTAGGCCTTGTAATCCTCGCGCAGGCTCCAGCTCTTGTCGTACAGGGAGAGCACCCACGGCGTTTGCGTGCTGATCTCGTCGCCATAGCCTTGCGCGTTCAGGATGCCGGGCAACTGGATGCGCTCATCGAGCGTGCGGCCATACCAGCGCTGGCTCTCGCCCTGGTCTTCGCGGTCCAGCGCGAAGCGCCAGGTGCCGGACAGGTTGATCACGTCCGCCGCCCATGCGGGCAGCACGAGGAAGGCGCTGGCGGCCAGCGCGGCGAGGAGCGGTTTTCGGGTCATGCGGGGGATGGTAATACAGCTTTTGCGCTGTATTTGAGCATGATGGTGATTGATTACATGGCGTAGCAAGTGCTTTGCCCGCCGGCCCGTTTATCGTTATTGTCCGCCGGCCTATAGTGGACTCACCAACTTCACTAACCGAAAGGAAGAATCATGAAAAAGGGATACTGGACCGTCGCTTACCGCAATATTCCGGATTTTGCATCCGTGAAGGCCTATGCGGCTGCTGCCAATCCGATCATCGCATCTTATGGCGGGAAGGTGCTGGGGTTTGCGGGCGACGATATTGTGGTACATGAACAGGGGATGCCGCTGTTGTCGGTGATCGTGGAATTCGACAATGTGCAGAAGGCGCGCGAGGCCTATAACGATCCGGCTTATCTGGCCACCCTCGAAATGTTTGCGCCGGGGACGGAGAGGGATTTCCGGATTTTCGAGGGTGCGGTTTAAGCCGCGGACACGCACACACGGCGGATCAATGATCCGCCCTACGCACCGTCGATAACATCACCTTTTTTGGCCCGAAGGGCTGTAGGGCGGATCATTGATCCGCCGTGTGTGCGTCGACGACGACGTCACCTCCTCCCACCGGCTTCTCGCCAAAACTGGCAATAAACGCATCGCGAGCCGCATGATGCGGAATATCGCGGCGCCACACGAGCAAGGTTTCCACTTCGGCCACCTCCGGCGGCAAGGTGTGGCACTGAACGGTCCGTCCCAGCCCACGCTGCCTGAGCACTTCGCGCGGCATCATGGCCACGCCCATGCCGGCGGCAACGCACCCGATGATGGCCTCAAACGTCCCAAACTCCGACACCCGCGCCGGCGCGATGCCCGCATCGGCAAACCACCACTCCAGCCGTCGCCGGTAAGAGCAGCCGCTGCGGAACCCCAGCAGCGTGCGCCGCGCCACGTCGGACGGTTGCGTGACCGGCCCCTGCAGAGCATCCGTCAGCAGCACCAATTCTTCGACAAACACCGGCACCTGTTCCAGCTCCGGCCTTTCGATCGGCGCGGCCACCAGCGCCACGTCCACCTTATGGTTGAGCACTGCCTGCACCAGGTAATCCGTCGGCCCTGTATCGAGCACCAGGTCCACCTGCGGATACTTGCGGTGGTAGCCGCCGAGTATCCGCGGCAGGCGCGCCGCGGCCGTGGTTTCCATCGACCCGATGCGCAGTTGCCCCGAAGGCTCCTGCTCGCCGCGCACCGAGGATTGCGCCTCATCGGCCAACGCCAGCAGACGGTCGGCATACTCCAGCAGCCGCGTGCCTTCGGGTGTGATCAGCATGCGCCGCCCGGAGCGGTGAAACAGCGTCACCCCCAGCGACTCTTCCAGCTGGTTCAGGCGCGCCGACACGTTCGACTGCACGCGGTGCAGCCGTGCCGCAGCCTGGGTCACGCTGCCCTCTTCGGCAACCGTCTTGAAAATGCGCAGGGAGGAAAGTTCCATTTCGTTCTCCATTGAAGATGGATTCCTTCATTATTATTCATTTTTATTGATAGGTGAAACCCCCTATAGTGCTATCAATAGAAATCGGGAGTTCACCATGAAAAAGCCTTCCCTCGCAGTCCTATTGGCGACCAGTTTCGCCTTCATCATCGTCCAGCTGGACGTCACCATCGTCAACGTGGCCCTTCCGGAAATCGGCCGGGAACTGGGGGCGGACGTGAGCCAGCTGCAATGGGTAGTCGACGCTTACACGCTGGGCTTCGCCGTCTTCCTGCTCTCTGCCGGCGTGCTGGGCGACCGCTTCGGCTCGCGCCGCGTCTTCCTCGGCGGTTTCGCTCTGTTCGCGATGGCTTCCCTTGCCTGTGCCGTGGCGCCCAGCGTGCTGGCGCTCAACCTGGCGCGCGCCGTCCAGGGCGTAGGCGCGGCGCTGCTGGTTCCCAGCTCGCTCGCGATCCTGAACACCACGTATGCGCATGACCGCGCCCAGCTGGCCAAGGCCATCGCATTGTGGACGGCGGCCGGTGGCGTCTCCATCGCGGCCGGCCCGGTGCTGGGCGGCGTACTGATGTCCTTCTCCGGCTGGCGCAGCATCTTCTGGGTCAATGTGCCGATCTCCATCATCGGCTTCTGGCTGACTTTACGCGTGGTGCCTGCCCTGCGCGGCAAGGACCCCGGCCGCACTTTCGACCTGCCGGGCCAGGTGCTCGCCATTATCGCGCTGACAGCCTTCATCGGCGCCGTGATCGAATTCAATGAACTGGGCCTGTCCAGCCATCTGGTGCAGGGCGCGCTGCTGGTCGCCCTGGTGGCGGGCGCGCTGTTCATCCGCGTAGAGCAGCGCAGCGCCGCGCCCATGCTGCCGCTTGGCCTGTTCCGCCAGATCGGCTTTTCCGGCGCCGTGCTTTTTGGCGTCTTCGTCAACTTTGCCTACTACGGCATCATCTTCGTGCTCAGCTTCTACCTGCAGAAAGTGCGCGGCTTTTCTGTGCTGCACGCGGGCCTGATCTTTCTGCCACTGACGGGCACCTTCATCTTCTCGAATATCGCCAGCGGCAAACTGCAGGGAAAGATGGGCTCGCGCGTTCCGATGATCGTGGGCGGTCTGATTGGTGGCGCGGGCTATGCGCTGCTGGGCGTGTTCGGCGTATCCGCCAATGCCAGCTTCCTCGAAATGCTGCCGGGACTGGCCCTGATCCCTGCCGGCATGGGTCTCGCCGTGCCCGCGATGACCACGTCCATTCTTTCAGCCGTGGACAAGAGCCAGGCCGGCACCGCCTCGGCCGTGCTGAATACCGCGCGCCAGGTGGGCGGCGCCATGGGCGTGGCCATCTATGGAGCCCTGATTGCGGGGTCTGACCCCGACACGGCGATCCACGGCATTCAGCTGGCCCTCGTGATCTCCACCAGCCTGCTGCTGCTGGGCGCCCTCGTCGCCTGGCATTCGATCGCCGCGCCGCGCGCGCAGGCCCCACTTATTACATCAGGTAGCAAGTGAAGTGCGCAATTCCATCTTTATTGATGGGTGAGTCGGTCATATAGTGAATCCAACGAAACACACTTCGCAGGAGCAAGCAAAAATGGCTACTCACCCTGAAATCATGAACCTGGTTGACCGCTACTTCACCGGCGTCTTCAACGGCGACACTGAACTGCTGGCCACCCTGTTCGATCCGGCTGCCCAGGTCTACGGCGTGATCGACGGTGCGCCTTACCACAAGACTGCTTTTGACTACATGGCTGGCGTAGCCAAGCGCCAGAGCCCGGCCTCGCTGGGCGAACCCTACCGCATGCGTACCCTGGCGGTGGATGTACTCGGCGACATCGCAAATGTCCGCCTGCACTCCCCGATGCTGGGCTTCGATTACCACCTGTACCTGACGCTGGCCAAGCGCCAGGATGGCTGGAAAATCGTGAACAAAACCTTTACTCATCCCTCTTCAAACTAATCAAGGAGATTCACCATGCCATACGTAAACATCCGCGTCACCAAGGAAGGCGTGACCCCCGAACAGAAACTGGAACTGATCAAAGGCTCCACCGAACTGCTGCAGCGCGTTCTGAACAAGAACCCGGCCACCACCTTCGTGATCATCGATGAAGTGGAAACCGACAACTGGGGCATCGGCTACGACAACGTCACGACCCTGCGCGCGCAAGCAGCCGCCGCGAAGGCCAAATAGAATGAGCTTCCTTGATTTCTTCCGCAATAAGGACATCACCATGAAGTCGAACATCGTCATCGTTTATCACAGTGGCTACGGCCACACCTCCAAAGTGGCCGAGGCAGTGGCCGCAGGGAGCGGCGGCAAGCTGCTCGCCATCGACGCCGACGGCAACCTGCCGGAAGGCGGCTGGGAAGTGCTGGACAGCGCCAAGGCCATCATCTTCGGCAGCCCGACCTATATGGGCAATGTGAGCTGGCAGTTCAAGAAGTTTGCCGACCAGTCGTCCAAGGTGTGGTTCAGCCAGGGCTGGAAGGACAAGCTGGGCGCCGCCTTCACCAATTCCGCCTCCGTGGCTGGCGACAAGCAAACCACGCTGTACACCATGTTCACCCTGGCGCAGCAGCACGGCATGCTGTGGGCCGGCACCGGCATGATGCCCAGCAACGCCAAGGCGGCCAAGCGTGACGACATCAACTATCTGTCCTCCTTCGCCGGACTAGCCACCGCTTCGCCTTCCGACGCTTCGGTGGATGAAGTGCCGCAGGGCGACCTGGCCACCGCGAAGCTGTTCGGCGAGCGCATCGCCGCCGCCGCCCAGCGCCTGGCAGCGTAGTCTAACGCTGAAGCGCCCCCAGCCCCCTTAGAACCCAAGGCAAAAATCAAGTGTCAGGCACATCGTGCCTGACACTAGGTTCACGCCTTGGGTTTTACGCATCCAGAAACGGCAGGTTAATAGTAAACCTGCCTCCCCCTCCCCGCCCCTCGCTAAAGGCCGACACCCGCACCCATGGAGCGCGCCACTCGAATTGCCTGTTTCTAGTTCGGGCTGGCGTCCCGTCAAGATTTGATAAACGCGAGGAGGTCGGGGTTGAGTACGTCTGCGTGGGTGGTCAGCATGCCATGCGGGAAGCCAGGGTATGCCTTCAGCTTACCGTTCGCGAGCAGGTCGACCGCGCGCGGCACCGCACTGGCGAACGGGACGATCTGGTCGTCTTCGCCATGCATAACCAGGACTGGCACAGTGATCTTCTTCAGATCTTCGGTGTAGTCCTCCAGCCAGGAGGAGACGGTCTCGTAATGGGCCAGGGCGCCGCCGGCCATGCCCTGGCGCCACCAGTTGGCGATCACCGCCTCAGACGGCTTGGCACCCGGACGGTTGAATCCGTAGAACGGACCCTCCGGGACTGCCCGGTAAAACTCCGACCGGTTGCCAAGCATTCCTGACTTAACCGCGTCGAACCACTCCCTCGGCTGACCGGCAGGATTCTCGTTGGTTTTCACCATGTTCGGCGTCAACGAGGCCACCAGCACTGCCTTAGCGACCCGCTCCTGGTGGCGAGCGACGTAGCGGGCCACCTCGCCGCCGCCGGTGGAGTGCCCGATGTGGATCGCGTCGCGGAGGCCGAGGTGTTCGGTCAATGCAGCGAGGTCGGCGACCCAGTGGTCCATGTCGTTGCCGGTGCCGACTTGCTCGGACCGACCGTGCCCACGCCGGTCATGGGCGATCACCCGGTAGCCGTGCTGAAGGAAAAACATCATCTGGGCGTCCCAGTCGTCGGCCGACAGAGGCCAGCCGTGGCTGAAGACGATCGGCTGACCGGTCCCCCAGTCCTTATAGAGATCTTTACGCCGTCCGGAGTGGTGATCGTAGGCATCGCTGGTACCTCCAATAAGAGAGTGATTGAAGTGTTGGTGCTCCTGGCGCCTGAACGCATCGAATACAAGAATCGGCCTATGATTGAGCACTCGGAATGGAGGTCATAGGGTACACCCGCTGGTGGACTCGTTGTGAAATTTGGGTATGTTTTTTGATTGCCAGGGCGGATGTGCCGTAGCCCATCTTGCCGCATCGAAGGTGATGCTGCATGCAAGAACAACGTGTCGAGAAGGTCTGTTAGCTAGGGCCGATTCTAGTGCGCATTTCAAACCAGCGCGGCTTGCGCCTGCCTCGAATGCCTAAGCGACAATGCACATTGGTCTAGCAGGCTGTGGCGCCAACTCCACGTGGCTATCCTGGCTCCATGTCCGCTTTCGGCCGGGTCCGGTCAGCTTAGCAACGCAGTCCGATCACCTACACATATATCAAAGATCTGCTTCAAATTTCTCTTTTACCAGCGACAGGAAACGTTCGGCTACAAACCATCGCGTGAAGCCGCAAGTTCCGCAGACGACTATTCGATATTTAGCGCCATGGAGGCTGCCAACGGGGAGTAGTTCACCATTTGCGCCAGGAGCGATTTCTTTCGAAAAATGCTCGTTGCCACCACATTCTGTACATGATTTCGCACTTGCCATCGTTTTTGCTCCTCCAGTCGTATGGCCTGATCATGAGCATACCATCTTGCCCATTTGAAAATGCGCAGAATCCCACCTCTTAAAGTGCTGTATGCGCTGCGGCGGCTTTCGAGAGCGAGCGGCGGTAGACTCAAAATACTGCATGCTAATATGCCCACTTCGAACAATCGACGAACGGAGCTGACCTATGTTTAGAATCCTGTTTGCCTCTCTGCTGGCCGTCAGCGCCGGAAGCGCGCTCGCAGGCGCCAAGTGCGAGAAGCACCCCAAGGAAGAATGGATGAAGGAAGCTGACGCGAAGGCCAAGCTGGAAGCGGAAGGCTACAAGATCAAGAAATTCAAGGTCGATGGCCAGTGCTACGAGATCTACGGCCATAACAAGGAAGGCAAGAAGGTCGAAATCTATTTCGACACCAAGACCCTGGCCATCGTTAAAGCGGAAATCGAAAAGTAAGGGCCGCCGCGCATCATCATGGTCAAGGTCTGGGACCGCGTTGTGCGCTGCACCCATTGGAGCGTTGCCGCGCTGGTCTTTTTTCAGTTCCTGAACGAGGACGGCGCAGCGCTGCATCGCTACGCCGGCTACCTGGCCGGCGCCCTGGTTCTCTTGCGGCTGGCGTGGAGTACGCGCGCGTCCGGCTTTGCGCACTATTCCAAGTGGCTGCCTTCAGTGACTCGGATAAAGACCTATCTGCGCGCCGCCCGCCATGGCCGCGCGCCGCGCATGCTGGGCCTGAATCCGCTCGGCGCCTGTATGGCCCTGCTGATTTGGTCGCTGATCCTGCTGCTTGCAGCCAGTGGCTGGATGATGGGATTGGACATGTTCTGGGGCGACGAATGGCTGGAGGACATCCACGCCCTGCTCGCATGGAGCCTGCTCGGCTGCGTCGCCATCCACGTCACGGCTGTTATCGCCACCAGCGTGCGGCATAAAGAGAACTTGCCCAAGGCAATGCTCACCGGCCGCAAGCGCCCACTCGACTGAAGAAAAAAGGCTCTTCGCGGATGCACGGGGAAACGCCTGCAGGCTCGCCCATCACCCCACACCCGCATTGCGTGTATAGGGAGGGGTACTTGGTTTTTCGGTTTTTACTAAAACGCGATATCCCTTACTACTCCATGCTGGTTGTCGCTATTTCGTCGGGGTTTTCGCGATCCGGGGAACGAATTCGCGCTGCCCCCTCCAACGAACACAGGCCACGAACATTTAGTGCCGATTCGCGTTCTGAAGCGCAATTTTAGTAACAACCAGGGCGTTCTAGCAGGCCTTGGAAGGAAGTAGTACCGCTTAGTAAAAACCGAATTTCGGAGACCCACCATGTCTAAGCTCCATTACCCGATTCGCGTGCCCAGCGACGTGCTTGAAGCCCTGGGCGAATTCACCGGCCAATGCTGGTCGGACTTCTTTATCCCTGGAGCCATTTATTTGCGAGGCGATACGCAACTACGTACGGCCGGCAGCCGCGGCCGAGGCGCAGCCAGCGGCAGCTTCCGGGACGGGATACCAATGGAAGCAGGTCTTCCTCCCCGATGGAACACGGCTGCGCGCCAGTTTTGGCGGCCACAACTATTTCGCCCAGGTGGAGGGCGGCGAGATCAAATACGGCGAGCATGCGATGTCGCCGTCGCGCTTTGCCAACCTTCAGGGCAGCGGTAACCGCAATGCGTGGAAGGCCGTCTGGCTCTGCCTTCCCGGCAGTGAGGAATGGCTGCTGGCCGATGTCTGCCGGGCAGCGCGGAATGCGGCGATAGCGCGCCTGATTGGAGACATTGCTCCGGCCGAGCGCCAGTCACAAGAGCGAGCGCGCGAGCGGCGCATTGCGGAACGCCGCACGGCCCGCGGCACGGCTAACACCAAGCGCCCCTGTGACCGCCGTCAGCCCGCCGAGCGCGAAAGCGCCACCTTGCGACAAACGGCCTTGCCGGAAATCCGTGAAGAACTGAAAAAATCCCGGCCGCAGCCGGGACAAGGGGGATTAAGACGGTACTCTCCTACTTCTTGAACGCGGCGGTGCGTTTGCCGAGATCCTTGTAGATGGACGAGTCCTTCTGCAGGCCCTGCTTCACCAGCGCGCCAACTCGTTCCTGCGCGGCGGGACGCTGCACGGTGCTGATGAAGGCATTCCAGTTCGGCGTCATTTCCGAATCGGGCGGCAGGCTGGCCAGGTTCACCAGCTTCTTGGTTTCGACTACGGCGGTGCGGTCGAAACCGGCGATGCGGGTAGCCAGGGCGTCGACGAAACCATCGAGTTCTGCGTCGGGCAGCGCGCGGTTCACGTAGCCGTATTTTTCGGCCAGATCACCGTTGATGTCGTCCGAGCCGATCAGGATTTCCATCGCGCGGCCGCGGCCGACGAGTCGCGGCAAGCGAGCCATCGGGCCGCCGCCGGGCGCAAAGCCCGCGCCTACTTCCCATTGCGACAGCACGGCCTTCTCGCGGCTGGCGAAGCGCATGTCCGCCGCCAGGGCCAGCTCGCTGCCGATGCCGGTGGCGCGGCCACGGATGGACACGATCGTCACCGGCGCCAGGCGGGCGAAGCGCACCATGAAGTCAGGCACAGGATGCATGCCGGTCGGGCCGGGCGCCATGCCGGTGGAATCTTCCAGTGGCTTCAACAGGTCGTAGTGCGCTATGAACTGGTCCGGCACGGCGCTGTCTACAACCACCACCTGCACATTCGGATCGGCTTCGATCTGTTCCAGGATCTTCACCAGCTCACGCACTTCGGTCGGGCCGACGATATTCAGCGGCGGATTGTTCAGCGTGATCTTCCAGTAGGCCGGGCTTTTCTTGATCAACTGGATCCTGGCGGATGCCTCCGAAGCGGCGGACGCCTTCTGCGCCGGAGCACTTTCAGCCAGCGCCGCACCAGTTGCCGAGAGGGCCACGCCTGCGGCAACTGCCGCGATGATGGACTTCAGTTTCATGACTTTCTCCGTTTAATTACGGGCCATGGCTGCGCGCAGCTGCTGGTCAACCTGCTGTGCGTGTGCGTAGCCGGGGCTTACTTCAACGATTTCCTTGCCGGTGTCCAGCAGCAGCGCCGGGAAGCTGTTCACACCCAGGCGGCGTGCCTTGACGAAGTCATTACGCGCTTCCGCGATGGTGGCCGCGTCGCTGAACTCAGCGAAGAAGGACTCTGCGCTGACGTCAAAGCCTTGCTTGCGCAGCGCCGCGGAACCGACTTCGGACAACACCTTGCCGTCGGTCGTATTACGGCCTTCGGCATAGAAAGCGTTCTGCAGCGCGCGGAATACGGCCAGCACGTCGGCATCAGGATGCAGGCGGCGGGCGGTGACGACGGCGCGGCACACAGGTTCGGTGTCGTACACGAAGTCTTCCAGCGCCATGAAGGCTTCGCGGTTGAACGGCAGGCCGCTCGCCGCTTCCACGCGCGCCCAGTGCATCAGGCGGAATTGCTTGCCTTCGTTGGTCAGCAACTCGGTGCCGCCGGCGCGCAGGCCACCCACCACGATTTCGAGCTGCAGGTCCGGATGCATGGCCTTCAGCTCCGTCATCTCCTTGCCGAAGCCGTAGCACCAGGAGCACATTGGGTCTGCCACATAAATCAGTTTCATGATCTGTATTCCTTTATTGATTACCAAGTGCCGGTGGCCATGCCGCCGTCTACAGCCAGCACTGCGCCGGTGGTGAAATTCGAATCGGTCAGGTAGAGCACTGCGTCGACGATGTCCTGGTCGCTGCCGATGGTATTGGTCGGGGACAGCGCCTTCAGGAAGTTCTGCGTGCCTTCATCCTTGCCGTGCATCGGGGTCTGGATGATGCCGGGAGCCACGGCGTTCACCTTCACGCCGGAAGCAGCAAGTTCAAGCGCCAGGCCGCGCGTCGCCTGGTTCAGGCCACCCTTGATCAGCACCGGCAGGATGGCCGGCACTTTCATGTTCGGGTTCAGACTGATGCTGGCGGTGATGTTCACGATATGGCCGGACTTGTTCGCCGCCATATGCTCTGCCGCCGCCTGCGACGGGTAGAAGAAGCCCATCAGGTTGGTGCCGACGATGGTGTTCACATCGTCTTCCGTGTACTCGGTGATTGGCTTCGGAATGAAGACGCCGGCGTTGTTGATCAGGATGTCCACCTTGCCGAAGGCGTCAACGGCACGGGCAAACAGTTCCTTGGCGGTGGAAGGTTTGGCGATGTCGCCAGCCACCGTGATGAAGTTGGCCGGGTTGCCCAGGCGGGCGGCGGCTTCCTTGAGTCGTTCGACGGTGCGGGCATTGCCGACAACGTTATAGCCGCGTTTCAGATAGGCTTCCGCGATGGCAAAACCGAGGCCACTCGATGCGCCGGTAACGATGACAGTTTTCTTGCTCATTTTGATGCTCCTGGTGAGGTGTTCGATGAGCTCACTATACTTATGCGCCTGCGGTTGATAAATGAGGCAACATGCAAGACAATAAGTACATGATGTAATGAATCAGGGAGCGAAAGATGAAACGTCAATTCGATGACGTGCTGCTGGGGAGCATTGAACTGTTCTGTCTCGCGGCCGAGCTGGGGGGATTTACGGCGGCCGCCACTTCTGCGGGCGTAACGCCGGCGGCTGTCAGCCGCTCGGTGGCCCGGCTCGAACAGAGGCTGGGCGTGCGCCTGTTCGTGCGCACCACCAGGCAGATCCGCCTGACTGATGGAGGACGCACCTATTTCGAGCAATGCCGCCAGGCGCTGAACCAGTTGGCGGATGCCGAGCGTGAAGTGACCGGCGGCCAGGCCATGCCCGCCGGCCCGCTGCGCATCAGCGCCCCCACGCCCTACGCCCATTACCGCCTGCTGCCCCTGCTCGGCGAATTCCGCTCGCTCTATCCCGAGGTCACGCTGGATATCCACGTCAGCAACCGCAATATCGACTTCGCCGACGAAGGCTTCGACCTCGCGATCCGCGGCCGCACGCCGCCCGACTCCAGCCTGGTCGCGCGCAAGCTGGAAGATGCGGAACTGGTGCTTGTCGCCTCCCCTGCCTATCTGAAGCGCGCCGGCCGTCCGAAGACGCTGGATGAGCTGGCGAAGCACGAATGCATCCAGTTCGAGCTGCCCAGCACCGGCAAGCGCATCCCCTGGCCCTTCATGCGCAATGGCGAACGCGAAGAGATCCTCACCGAAGGCGGCTTGTGCTGCGCGGAAGACGTGCTGGGCATCGTTACGCTGGCGCGCACCGGCGCCGGCATCGTGCAGACCTACCGCTTCATCGTGGAACTGGACCTGGCGCGCGGCGACCTTGTCGAGCTGCTGCCCGAACACAGCGGCACTTCGCGTCCCTTCATCCTGCTCTATCCGCACGCAAGGCACCTCTCGTTGCGTGCCCGCACTTTCGTCGAATTCCTGGTTGCCCACCTCAACAAGCCGCTGCGCAAATCGTGAGCACGGTAGAATTCCCGTGACGAATCAGGCACTTGTGATTTGTGCGGGTGCCTTGTTAACAGACTTGTCCACAGAAACCGTTAACAACTCCGGGATTTGCTAAACTGCGCCCTTTGCCTGTTTGAGATTCGAAAATGGAATTACGCGGCTGGGCGCTGCAATGCCTGATTGAGCCCGATCCTGCCAGTAAAGTGGCTGCCGTCGCCGCGATGGCCGCAGCCAGCGCGGAGGGCCGCTGTGCGCTCGATGCCGCCGTTACGCTGCAAGCTACCGGCGAGATCCCCGGCCGCCCCGCGCGCCCTGAACTGGTGGCGCCGCGCCTCGTTGGCCGCCGCTCGATGGCGACCGTGGAAGGCCGCGCGATGCTCGTCCACGCCCTCGCCCACATCGAGTTCAACGCCGTCAACCTGGCGCTGGATGCGATGTGGCGCTTCCCCGGCATGCCGGAGCAGTATTATCTGGACTGGCTGCGCGTGGCGAAGGAAGAGGCATATCACTTCTCGCTGCTGTCCGCCCATTTGCAGACGCTGGGCAGCGCGTATGGCGATTATTCCGCCCACGGCAGCCTGTGGGAGATGGTCGAAAAGACAACAGGCGATGTGATGGCGCGCATGGCCCTGGTGCCGCGCACGCTGGAAGCGCGAGGGCTGGACGCCATCCCTCCCCTGCGCGCCAAACTGGCGCAGGCCGGCGATGAAGATGCCGCGAAGATCCTGGATATCATCCTGCGCGATGAAGTTGGCCACGTCGAAATCGGCAACCGCTGGTATGCCCATACGTGCCGCCTGCGCGGGCTCGATCCGATTGCGACCTATGATGGGCTGGTGGGTGCAATACAAGGCCACCGTGCGCGGTCCCTTCAACATGGAAGCCCGCCGCCGCGCGGGCTTCACCGAAGCCGAACTGGCAGCCCTCTCTCAGTCTCCCGACCTGCCGGAGAGCCAGCGCCCGAACTGAAGCCGCTGGCGCCATGTGAAGCCGGCTGCGGCCAGGCCCGCAACGCATGCGGCAAAGCCGGCCAGGCCAAAGAACCCGTAACTGGCCGCTCCGGCCAGCCAGGCATACAACACAAACCAGCCCGCGCCGCGGCCGTTCTGCGCCCTGCTCCCGATCAGGGCGGCCGGCGACGCAATCAGCAATCCTGCAATCAGTTCAAGCAATCTGGTATCTCCTTTGGTCAGTCGGCGCAAGCGCAATGAATGCGTTGCCGATCGCCCCCAGTATCCAGGCCGCCAGCGCGACCCAGATCGATCCCGTCAACGCGCCCACCGCAATGCCGAAAGCGCCCCAGGCCAGGTTGGCGATAATGCTGCGCGCCGGTCCTTCATCCATCGACTGGATCTCGTATAGTACCAGCGACCAGACGAGAATGATGGTAATCGCGAGCGCGATGACAGGGCCGGTGAGCACAGCCAGCATCAGGCCAAATGGCAACAGCCCAAGTGCGAGGTTCAGTCCCATAATAGCTTGCGTGATCGCATCGCCGGCAGCATCGGAGCCGCCGCCGTTGGTACCGCCGGCTACCTTGTAGGCGCCCGCGCCGGTATCCTGGTCAAGGATGATGTAGCCGGCGCCGGTCCAGCCTTTGACTGTCACGTTCTTTTCGTGGACGACCACGTCTCGCCCGACCGCCACAGCCGCCTCGATTTCCGCCCGCGAGCCGGAATCGATGCTCAGGGCGGCCAGGATCGCCCCATGCTGCGCGGTGTTGTTGTGATCCAGGCTGAAGATGCGCTGGCCCTCGCGCGCTGCTATCTGCAGCGCCGACACGGCGGAATAGCCAAGCGGCTGGCTTGGGTCGGTTGGCGGCAAGGCAGGTTTGCGCAGCAGCTGCACGGGAACGCTGCCTTCGGCCAGCGAACCGGCCATGCCGGCCTGGCGCAGGTAATCGCGGCGCACGGCGTTGTCGCCATTGTTCGCTTCCACGTGATAGCGCAGGTAGTCCACGTCCATGCCCACGCCGCTGAAGCCCACGCTGCGTACGATGCCGAAGAAATAGCGCGGCGCCGCGGTGGTGAAATAGCGGCCGTAGCTCGGCAGCCTGTATGTGGTTACTGCGCCGGACATGCGCGCCAGGCGGTTATCGGTGGCATCCACCTGGGCGAAGTAAGTCAGGATGCCGTTGTAGACCATATCGCCGGTAAAGTCCTCTTTGCTCAGGCCAGCCAATGGCGACTGGTCGCCGGGGTTGGCCTGGTATTGCATCAAGCGGGCGCGCAGGCCCTCCAGCTTGGTCTGCAGCGACTTCAGCTGCGCCTGGCCCACGCCCTGCAGGTCCACCCCGATGGCATTGTATTCACCGACAGTGATGTCGCTGTCGTCGCCGCCTTCCCAGTCGCCGCGCGAGGGATTGAAGTAGGCGTTGGACTGGCGTACGTCGCTGCCCATGCTCATGCTGCCTGCCGATTGCGCAGCCAGTTGCCCGTCGACCCGCAACTCCGCCTTCATATTCAGCAGGTAGCCCGGCAGCGTCGCCGGCAGTTCGCTGAGCTGGA
Organism: Pseudoduganella sp. UC29_106; assembly: GCF_044055365.1. Lineage (NCBI taxonomy): Bacteria > Pseudomonadati > Pseudomonadota > Betaproteobacteria > Burkholderiales > Oxalobacteraceae > Pseudoduganella > Pseudoduganella sp. UC29_106. The sequence continues at coordinate 4,239,851 of NZ_CP171977.1, forward strand.
TCGGGCTGCCGTCGGCGTGGGCCTTGGGCATGTAGGTGTTGACCAGGTCCTGGTCGGCCTTCGAGGCCGGTACGAAGCTCAGCGTGATCTTCCTTCCCGCCAGTTGAGCGGTCGGCTGGTTGATCTCGATCAGCGGGCTGCTGCTGTCGCTGAAGCCGTCAGCCGGATAAATATTGGTGCGGAAGCGCCAGCGCAGGCGGTCCGGCAAAGCGGCCATGGTGCTACCCACCGCCACCGTCTTGTAAGGCAGCGCGCCTTGCAGCAACGGCCGGTTCTCAGGCAGCACCGTTTGCGCGCCCAGCGCTTCGGTCACTGTGGCGTTGGACTTCTGGCTATCCATATAGGCAATGGCGCGGTTCTGGTATGCGGCGTACGCCGACTGCAGTTTCGCCAGATTCAGGTTCTGCATGGTGCCCTGGGCGGGATTCAGCACACCGCCCTGGGTCAGATCTGCCAGCAGTGCGGCGCCATCGACCTGCACATTGCTCGCCAGGTCCATGCCGCGCGAATACTGATACTGCTTGAAACTGGCATCCATCGGTACCCAGCCATTGCCCGCGTGGCCGGCTGCGCCCCGGCTGGGCGATAGGTCCACGTGCGCCTGGACCCACACATGTTCCATGCGGATCGCATCGATGCGGCCGCCCGAGACCAGGCCCACATTCGGAATGCCGCCCTGCCCCAGCAAACCCTGCGCCGCCTCAGGCTTGCTCACGCCGCCCACCCAGTTCATGACCTTGTCCGCAGGGACCTCGATCGTGCCATAGACATAGCGCGCGGGGATGCCGCTCGCGCGATACAGCGCCACCAGCAGCGAGGCCGTGTCGAATGCGTTGCCGCGCCGGTTCTGCAAAGTCAGCTCGCTGCCCTGGATACTGCCGTAGGAAGGAATGAAGGCGATATTGTTGCGCACCCATGAATAAATTCGCACGGGATTGTTGCCCAGCGCCGCAGCCTGGCTGCGGATGGCCGGCGTCAGCTGCACATCCACGGTTTCAGCCAGGTCGGCCGCTTCCGGCGTGGCGGCCGGCGCGGCAGCGGAGAGCGACAGGCCCTGTGGGATGGCCCCAGCCAGTTGCACATCCTTGAAGCGCGGCTGGAACAGGCTGGCCTGGAATTCCGACGGGCTCACGTACGGCGCGCGCACCTTGCTGTCCGGGGCGCCGAACGGCAGCTTGTCCGGATTGGTGAACTGGTGGCGCCGTCCGTGCTGGTACTTCGTCATGAAGGCCGCGAGCGCGGACAAGGCGTCCGCCTGCTCCGCGCTGCCATCCACGCTGGCATCCACGCGCGCCGCGAGGCTGTCGAACTCGGCCCGGCGCGCCTGCCAGCGCGACTGGGCCAGTGCCTGCCGGTCCAGCATTTCCTGCGGCAGCTTCGCTTCGCGCAGGCGGCGGTTGCTGTCTTCAAAGCCCAGGTCCACCGTCGCATACAGGGCCTTGAGATCCTTGTAGCGCTTGCGGATGCCCTGGGCTCGCCTGGCGTTGTCCTGCCCCGGCGGCGCGGCTTTTGCCTGCTGCGCGGCGGCGCCGCCGGCGCCCCGCAGTTCGCCGGCCACTTCCTGCAGCAGCAAGGAGAAGCGCTGGTCGGCATCGGCTACCTGGGCGCTGCCGGCCGATTCGCCTTCGCCGGCCAGCAGCTGGCGCGCATGGGCCAGCGGCGACAGCACCAGGCTGGTAAAGGTCACGAGCACGGCGGCGGCCGTGGAACGCTGGAATTTACGGTTTCGTAACATGGTCTCTTTCCACTCGAATCAGTATTTCATTACTGGGCCAGGCTCCAGCGCCACTGGGCTTCACGCAGCACGCGGCCCATGGCATCGTGCGCGGCGCGGGTGTCGACCGTCGTGAGCCCCGGCAGCGCATCGGCCACTCCCACCAGCTTGCCGATGGCGCTTTCATAGCCGGCCGGCGTGTTGAGCTGGAATGCGGCCAGGGCGGCACGGATGTCTTCCACCATCTGGTCGCGCAGGCGGTCGTCCTGGCGGCTGAGCGAGGCCATCGCGTTCAACGCATCGATGGCGTTGTTGGCGCTCGCCGATGCGGACACCACGACGAACTGCTGCTGCAGCGGTGCGCCATACGGGTTGCGCGTGCCGGTCGCTTCGTCCATGGTGCTGACGACTGTGCGCAGCGTGAAATTGCCGGCCTCCTGTGGCAGCTGCAGGCCGAACGCGCCCTTCCACTGCTGCTGCACCGCGAGCGGCTGCTGCCACGCCAGCGCGTGGAGTTCGGCGTCGTACCTCGGCTGCGGGTCGGCGTCCGCATACGTCGAGCCTGAAGGCAGCACGCTTTCCACAGCGATCGCCGTGGCCGGGCCGCGGTTGCTGACGGCAAGGCGCACCGGCAGCAACGCACCCGGCGTCAACGTCGCTTGCAGCGCAGGCAGCAGATACTGCATGCTGCCAGTCAGCACGCCCTGCCACTCCGGCACTGCTTGCAGGCTGGCCGGCAGGTCGAAGGCATACTGCAGCGCCTTGCCCGCGCCGTAGCCGTTGCTGACGATGGCCGGCGTCTGGTCCTTCTTGCCGCCCGCATCGAGCAAGCCCTGCGCCGCACCGCCGGTCAGGTCCATGCGGTCGGATCGCCCGCTAGTCAGCAAGCGGCCGGTCAGGCCCATGCTGCCGCCCAGGTCCACGGCCAAGTTGGTCGGACCGAACTTGCCGCGCCAGCGCACACCGGCCAGTGCGTCCAGATCCTTGTTGCGCTGGTCATGCTCGCCGTCTATCAGGATGCCGTCGCCGGCGAACACGGCTTCGCGCAACTCGCTGGCCAGTGTGCCCTGCAGTTTGTCCTGCTTGCCGGACACCCAGTAGATGTTGTACTGGCCGGAGCGGAAGGCGCGGCGGAATGCATCGGCATCGCCGGCGATCGTGTGTGCCAGGCCGGCATCGTCCAGCGCCTTGTCCATGATCGCTGCGCGCTCGCTGCTGCAGTTTGCGCCGGACTGCTCCACGTCGCAGGACACCATGCCAAGAACGCGGCCGGCCGCGCGCAGTTCCTGGCTCGCTTCCAGCGTATATACCGTCAGGGGCGCCTGCGCCAGCACCAGATCTTTGCCGCCGACAGCCGCACTCAGCACGGCGGCGAGGCGCCCGCTGTCGCCGCCGGCCGCCTTCCATTCGGCGCTGCCGCTATAGCCCGCGCCCACGGCCAGCGTGGCGGCATAAGTGAAGCGCGCCACTACGCGCTCCGTATCCGGCTCCACGATTGACAGCGTGAGCGGCAGGTTCGCCAGTGACGCATTGCCGCCGTTGGTGGCTGTGAACGACAGGCGGACCGTCTGGCCTGCATTCGGCGCCGACGGCGATGCGCTCAGCACACCCGTCACGCCCGCCGCGTTTTCGGCGCTGGACGCGACCTTGAATCCGGCGGACGCCTGCGCCATCACGCTGCCATCGGCGCGCAGCAGTTCAAGCAAAACGCTGTAGTCGCCGGGCACTGCAGCGCCCAGCGGGAAGGCGTAGGCGAGCTCCCTGCTGCCGCCGGCCGGCAGTTGGGCCAGCGCTTCGGATTTGCCGGCGCGCGCCGTGCCGTCCGCATTCAGCAGCGTGGTGCGCAGCGTGACGCCATCCAGGCTGGCATTGCCAAGCAGGTTGCGCACATGGTCGCTGACGCGCACGGTCTCATTCGGATTGTAGGCCGGCTTGTCGGTCGCAACGCGCACCTCGGCCTGCGGGCCTGGCGCGGCCGCAACACTGAAGCTCTGGCGTCCTGTCGCCTGTACCCTGCCTGCGCCGTCCACCAGTTCTGCCAGCAGTGTGTAGCTGCCTGCATACAGCGAGGCGGTCAGGAATTGCAGGTTCGGGAACAATTTGCTGCCGCCTGCCGCAATGGCGTCGGCCGCCGTGACACCCGCAACGGCTACTGCCGCATTGTTTGCATCGAGCACAGTCACGCGCACGGCGCCGCTGCCCTCCGCCACGCCGAGATTCTTCACCAGGTTGGAAATCAGCACGGTTTCGCCAGGGCCATAGACCGGCTTGTCGCTGCTCGGTGCGACCTGGAATACCGACGGGTAGACCGTGATGAATTCCTGCCCCAGTTCGGAACGTACCGGATTGCCGTTGACGTCCTTGTACTGCAGCTCCAGTCTGGCCACCAGCTGGCGCCGTTCGCCCGGCACGGGATTACGGAACATCACATCGAAGCTGAGATCCTTGGTCAGGTCGGCCGGGAAGGAGGGGAACTCCCATTCGATACGGGTTTGCCCGTTGGCGCTGGTCACGCTGGTGGGCGCCGTCTGGAACGAGGCCATGTCCAGCGTAATGTCGCTGGCGTTCAGCGTTTCCGTCAGGTGCACATTGACCAGGTTCGGCGTGCGCGGCGGCGTCGGCGTTCCGCCGCGAACTTCGAAACGCCACACGCCGGGCTGGCCGGCATTGCTGCTGTCGACCAGTTGCAGGATGGCCGCGGTGCTGGAATCCGGATGGCGGTAGAAATTCTTGCCGTCGCCGGCGTCATACCCCATCTGGGCCGGCGTGCCGCCCAGGCCGTTGGAGCCGCCACTGGCGCTGCCCGTGGTCCATTGCAGCTGCTCGTAGCGGTATTCGATGTCGAAATCGCCCTGCCCCACGTCGCTGCGGTCGGTCAGGATGATCTGGAAGGAGTTCAGCTTGTTCGTCGCGCCGGAGTAATAGCCCACATAGTTCCAGGTGACGATGAACTTCCCCGGCACCGCGGTGCTGTAGTACACATTGTTCTGCGCCGGGTCGGCGGTCCCACCGCGCGTGTCCACGTCACCCCACCATGCGGCCAGCATCGGCAGGTTGGTGATCGGGAACGGCGAGGGCGTGTAGGTGCCGAGCGCTCCGCGGAAAGTGATATTGCCGTTGTTGTTGATATACAGGGTGTTGTAGCTGCCGGAGAACAGCTTGATCCCGTAGGGGAAGCCGCTCCCCATCTGGATGACGGCCGACGAGCCGTCGTCGTTGCGTCCCATGGCCAGCTGGCCAAAGCCGGAGGTGCCGCCCAGCCCTGTGATCAAAGGCGCGGCATGCGCCGCCAGGGGCAGCAGCGCGAAGCAGCCGATAGCGGCGAGAGTTGCGGTCAACAGCTTCCTCATTTTTGCTCCACCCCTTTCAGTTGCAGTTGGATGCGGATGCGCTTGTCGCCATCCGGGGTCACCGTATTGGGAGTGACCTGCTGGCTCGCTTCAACGCGAATGCCAGGCGCCACCTCGATCTGGCTGCCAGCCAGCGTCTCGGCTTCCGCGCCGCCGGCAGGGCTCAGCTCCAGGCGGTAAATGCCGCTGGCGTTGAACTGCTGGGTGAACGGCCCCAGCTCGACGCTGCCGAGCACCTCGTGCGCCAGCATGCTCACGGCGCCCGTCTCTTCCCGGATCAGCGAGCCGTCCGGCGCCTTGAGCGCCAGCCTGAAACTGGTGCTGGCCGGCAGGTTCGACTGCTGCGTAGCCTCGACGCGGAAGCGCAGTTGCTCCGATGCGCCAAGGTTGCTGTAAGCCGGCAGCGGCGTTACGCCCAGGCGCAGTACTCGGGTCGTAGGTTCAATGGTGAAGGCTGCAGTGCGTTCGGAAAGGATGGAACGCGATCCGCTGGCCACGTTTTCAGTCATGGTGCGGACCTTCACCAGGTACTGGCCGGGCGCATACGACTGGGTCGACCACTTCACGGCGATCGCAGTGCTGCCGCCGGCCGGGAAGGTGAACAGGTTCTGCGCCACGCCATCGGCATCGATGCGGATTGCCTGCTGCGTGCTGACAACCTGGCCGTCCGGCCCGAAGATGGTCACGTCCACCACCGCATCCTGCACCGGCTGCGCCGCGCTATTGCTCACTTCCATTTGCACGGTGACCGGCTCGAAAGCGCGGTAGCTTGGCTTGTCGGTCGCCAGCATCGAGAACGATGGATTGGCGCCGCTATCGAGTTGCAGCGTCTTGTCCAGCCGGTATTCGCCGGCTGCACTGAATGTGGCGCTGACGGTTTCCGTGCCGTAGCCCGGTGCGCTGAAGCGGATGGTGGCGTCGCCGGCTGCCAGGGCGTCCACGCGGTAGCCGCCCGCCGCATCGGTACGACGGCCTGCGCGCCGCTGACGGCAACGGTGGCCTGCGCAACAGGCTTGCCGCTTACCTTGTCGCTGACAGTGCCCACCAAGCTGATGCTGGTAAGCGCTTTCGCAAGCGGCACCTGCTGGAAATCGGTAGCGCTGCCCGCAGCCACCAGCACGGCGCTGTAATTGCGCTCGGCATAACCGGCCGCCGCGAAACGCACGGCATAGGCGTCCGGCGCCAGGCCCGCCAGCAGGAAGCGGCCATCGGCGCCGGTGACGGCGCTGGCGCCGATGGCCGTGACCACCGCGACGCCCGCCAGCGGCGAACCAGAGACGCTGTCCACCACCTGGCCAATCATGGAACCTTTGCTGTCGCCGCCCTGGCCTGCAGGCGGCAGCGTTGGACTGAACACCATCGTCATGCCGGCGGCAAGCGTACCGCCGGCGCTGATGGTGGCGAAGCCAGGCTTGCTGACGACGATGGCCAGTGCACCCGGGGTCAGGCCGCTGAACGCATAGCTGCCGTCCACACCCGTAGCGGCGGTAGCTGCCGCTGCGCCGCTGATGGCAACGGTCGCGTCACTGACGGGATTGCCGCTGCCGTCCTTCACCACGCCTTTCAGCACGCCGGTCGTTGGCGCAACGGTCATCGAGAACACCCCAAGGTCGCTGGTGGTTCCAGCACGCAGCGTGAACGGCATGCTCAGGCCACCGTAGCCGGGTGCGCTCACGGCCACAGTGTAAGGACCGGCCGGCACGTCGTTGAAGACGATGCGGCCGCGGGCATCGGCCACGGCCGGCGCAATGCTGCTGCCGACGAATTGGGCAATGGCGCCCGCAATGCCAGCACCGGCCTGGGCATCGATGGCCTGCAGCGTCACCGCGCCGGTAGTGGGCACCGGCTTGGGCTGCGCGGCTACCGCGCGCAGGGCCAGGGCCGTGACGTAAGGATCTCCGGACCAGGCGCCGTCCGCCCCCTGCTGCGCCAACAGGTTGGCGCGGATCGCCGCCTGCTGGCTGGAATCATTGCCGGCGCCAAGCAGCGCCAGGTGGGCCAGGCTGGTGTCGATGGCGCTGCCCCAGCCGGCATCCGCCTGCTGGCGGGACAACAGCCAGGACGATGCGCGCTGCAGCGTATTCAGCACGGCCGGCGTCTGGTTGCCGCCTTCCAGCGCAAGCATGGCCAGTGCCGTGACATAAGCCTGGGAGGCGCCGTCAATCAGGCCATAGCCCCCGTCCGCCTGCTGCTCCGCCAACAGGTAGGCCTGGCCGCGCGCTTGCGCGTCCGTGCCGGGACTGCTTTGCCGCTTGCAGCGCGAGCAGGGCCCAGGAGGTGTCCAGCGCACTGCCGGCGTAGCCGGGCGCATTGGCAAAGCTACCGTCCTGGTTCTGGCGTGCCAGCAGTGCGGCCACAAGCGGCGCCGCGTCGCTGCCGGAATCGGCCTGCACGATAAGACGCCGCGCCAGGTATTCCGTGTTGTCGTCGACATCCGCCGCGAGGTTGCCCGCCAACCCGGCAGGCATCGTGGCCAGGCCTTTCAGCGTCTGGCCCACCTCGGTCCGCACTTGCGTGGCCGTGGCGGCGCTCGCATTCTCATTCGCGATACTGCCGGCCGGTTGAACCTGCGCCTGGAGCCAGGCCAGGCCACGGGTTACGGCAGTATCGTTTTGCGCCAGCACGGTCCCTGCTGCGGTCAGGACCAGCAAGGCAAGTATGGCGCTCAAACATCTCGCAAAAATCTGCGTCACGATTCGTCCCTTTGCTAAAAAGGCAATGATGCCAATAGACAATATTCCGATCAGCGTGGGAGGCTAGCACGTTATGCAAGATTAGCAAATATTTAATATAACTATCAAAAAGAAAGTTTCCTTAAAGCATTATCTGCTTAAAAATTTGCAAGATGTTGATTTGGCTGGCGAATTCGAACCGCCGCAGCGTGGTGGCTGCCCGCTGCTCGTTGTTGCGTTGCAACAGGAAATCAGGGCTTGCGGGTCTGCGAAAACAGCTCGGCCACCGTGCGCCGCAGCCAGACGTTGCCCGCGTCCGCGTGATACCGCTCATGCCAGTGCTGCTTGACTGAGTAGGAAGGCAGCTTGATCGGCGGATCGAGCAGCTGGATGTTTTCCTGGGACGCCAGCATCTCGCCCAGCCGGCGCGGCACGATCACCAGCAGCTCGGTCTGGGCCACGATGCGCGCCACGCCGAGGAAGCTGGGCAAAGTCAGCGCCACTTCGCGCCGGATGCCGTGCTTGTCCAGCGTCTTGTCGACAATGGAGTGGCCCGTGCCGGAACTGCTCACGATGATATGAGCTTCCTTCAGATAGGCCGCCTTACTGACTGAATCCCTGATACGAGGATGGCTGGCCGCAGCCAGGCACACGAAATCCTGCCTGAACAGGGTGTGCTGGTAAAAGCCGGCTTCCAGCTGCGGCATGAAACCGACCGCGATATCGACCTCGCCGCTTTCCAGCCGCCGCGGACTCTCGGGCGAAATCTTCTCAATCCCGATCTGCACCTTCGGTGCAATGCGGCGCAGATGGTTGAGCAGCGTGGGCAGCATCACGATTTCGCTGATGTCCGTCATCGAAATGCAGAATTTGCGCTCCGCCGTGGCGGGATCGAATTCATCGCGCTCGCCGCGGGCCTGCTCCAGCAGATCCAGCATCGCGCGCAGCGACGGATACAGCTTTTGCGCATGCGGCGTGGGCTCCATGCCCCTGGACGTGCGGCTGAACAGCTTGTCCGCAAAATGCGTGCGCAGCTTGTTCAGCGCAATGCTGGCCGTTCCCTGCGCCAGGCCGCGCCGCTCGGCCGCGCGCGACACGCTGCCCGTCTTGTAGATCTCATCGAAGAGATACAGCCATTCCACATCCAGCGCCGCCATCGCCACCCCATTATTGAAAAACGCAATACGCAGAATTCCGCTACGCGCTTGCTGAAATAGTACTCCAGGCCGAAACTTAGGTCCAGGCGACAGAACTTCAAGCAAGGAGACACTATGAACACCACCCCCCTCCCCATTCTCATCGCAGGCGGCGGCATCGGCGGCCTGGCTGCGGCGCTCGCTCTGGTACGCCAGGGCTTCGCAGTCACCGTGCTGGAACAGGCGCCCCAGCTGGGCGAGATCGGCGCCGGCATCCAGCTCGGCCCCAACGCTTTCGCGGCATTCGATGCACTGGGCATCGGCGACAAGGCGCGCAGCCGCGCCGTCTACACGGACGAAATGGTGATGCACGACGCGCTGGACGCGGCGCTGGTTGCGCGCATTCCCACCGGCGAAGCCTTCCGCCAGCGCTTCGGCAATCCCTACGCCGTGATCCACCGTGCCGACGTGCACATGGCCCTGCTGGAAGCGGCGCGCGAATCGGACCGCGTGCAAGTGCTCACCTCCACGGTCGTGCAAAGCATCGAGCAGGATGAACATGGCGTGGTCGTCCACGACAGCAAAGGCGGCACGCATCGCGGTATCGCCCTGATCGGCGCGGACGGCGTGAAATCGGCCGTGCGCAGCCAGTATGTGGGCGACGAGGCGCGCGTCTCCGGCCACGTGGTGTACCGTGCCGTGGTCGATAAGAAGGACTTTCCTGAAGACTTGCGCTGGAACGCCGCCAGCATCTGGGTCGGCCCCAACTGCCACCTGGTGCACTACCCGCTGCGCGGCGGCGAGCAATACAACGTGGTCGTTACCTTCCACAGCCGGGACAAGGAAGAATGGAGCGTGCGCGAGGGCAGCCGCGAGGAAGTGCAGAGCTACTTCGAAGGCATCTGCCCGCTTGCGCGCCGCCTGATCGAGCTGCCGAAGGACTGGAAGCGCTGGGCCACGGCCGACCGCGAACCGATCGGCCAATGGACCTTCGGCCGCGTCGCCCTGCTGGGTGACGCCGCCCACCCCACGCTGCAATACCTGGCCCAGGGCGCCTGCATGGCGATCGAGGACGCGGTCACGCTGGGCGCAGCGCTGCGCCGCCACGGCAACGACCTGGATGCAGCCTTTTCCGCCTACCAGCAGGCCCGCGTAGCCCGCACGGCGCGGGTGGTGCTGTCCGCCCGTGAGATGGGCCGCATCTTCCACGCCAAGGGCGTCGAACGCCTGGTGCGCAACGACCTGTGGAAGGGCCGCACGCCCGAGCGCTTCTACGACGCCATGGAGTGGCTTTACGGCTGGACCGTGGACAACTGCCTCGCCGCCTGAGACAACCATACAATCAAAGAAGGAGAAAGCGCCATGCAAGAACTTGGCCGCCTCGAAGACTTGCCCGAGGATTACCGCAACGCTCTCGCGCAGCAGAACCTGGTGCCGTTGTGGCCCAGCCTGCGCGCCCTGCTCCCGCCGGGAAAACCGCGTCCGAACACGCGGGCCACGCACTGGTCCTACGAAGCACTGCGCCCGCTGCTGCTGCGCGCCGGCGAGCTGACGCCCATCGAGAAAGCCGAGCGCCGCGTGCTGGTGCTGGCCAATCCCGGCCACGGACTGGAAAAGATGCAGGCCAGCGCCGCGATGTACCTCGGCATGCAGCTGCTGCTGCCCGGCGAATGGGCGCCGTCGCACCGCCACACGCCGAATGCGGTGCGCATGATCGTTGAAGGTGAAGGCGCCTACACCACGGTCGATGGCGAAAAGTGCCCGATGCGCCGCGGGGACCTGATTCTCACGCCCACGGGGCTGTGGCATGAACATGGCCACGATGGCGACCAGCCCGTGGTCTGGCTCGATGTCCTCGACCTGCCGCTGGTGTATTACATGGAGGCTTCCTATCACGTGGACGGAACCGCGCCAGACCGTGAATCCGGGCGACAGCAGCCGCGCCTACGCCAGCGGTGGCGTGCTGCCCACTCCCGTCTTCGAACGAGAGCGCAAGGCTTACCCGATGCTGCGCTACGCCTGGTCGGATGTGCGTGACGCACTGGAAGCGCTGGCAGCGGACCAGCCGGAACGCGAAGCAGTGCAGGTCACCTACGTCAATCCCGAAACGGGAGGCGATGCGCAGAATATCCTCGGCTACTACGCCCTGATGCTGCGCCCCGGCCAGAGCCTGCAACTGCCGGTGCGTTCGCCCGCCATGGTGCTGCACCTTATCGAGGGCAGCGCCGAAACGCGCATCGAAGACCAGGCTTTCATGCTGTCCGAGGCCGACACCTGCTGCGCGCCCGGCTACAGCGCCGTCACGCTGCGCAACGGTTCGGCAAGCACGCCCGCCTTTATCTTCATCGCCGACGAAACGCCACTGCACCGCAAGCTGGGCGTGTTCGAGAACCGCGGCTGAATTCATCACAAGGAAAAGTCATGACCTATCTCTGGAATCCCCCTGCCATTCAATCCCTGCCAGTGCGCGGCAAGCAGGAGCGCCTGCCCGTCAACCGCCTGTTCTTCGTCGGCCGCAACTACCATGCGCACGCCGTCGAGATGGGCCGCCCGGTGGACAAGGCCGTCGAACGCCCCTTCTACTTCACCAAGTCGCCGCAAACCCTCGTGGAATCGGGCGCCACGGTCGCCTACCCTCCCGAAACCGCCAACTTCCACCACGAGATGGAACTGGTGGTAGCGATTGGCGCGCCCGGCTTCCGCGTTACCGAATCGGACGCGCACACGCTGATCTACGGCTACGCCTGCGGCCTCGATATGACCCGCCGCGACCTGCAACTGGTGGCGCGCGACAAGGGCCGCCCTTGGGATCTGGGCAAGGATGTCGAGCAATCGTCCGTGGTATCCGAAATCGTGCCGATGCCCGGAACGGTGCTGGAACGGGGCGAACTCGCGATGACGGTCAACCGCGAGCCGCGCCAGAAGTCCGACCTGGATATGCTGATCTGGAATGTGCGCGAGATCATCGCCGACCTCTCGAAGTTCTACCACCTCCAGCCCGGCGACCTGATTTTCACAGGCACGCCGGAAGGCGTGGGCGCCGTGAAGCCGGGCGACCGTATCGACGGCCATATCGCCGGCGTCGGCGAAATCGTGCTGCACATCGGGCCGGCCTAATGAAGCTCTACAGCTTTTTCCGCAGCGGCAGCTCGCACCGTCTGCGCATCGCCCTGCGCCTGAAGGGGCTCGACGCCGAGTACATGACGGTAGACCTGCGCAGCGGCCAGCACCAGTCGTCGCAATACCGGGCGCTGAATCCGCAGGCGCTGGTACCCGCGCTGCAGCATGAGGACCAGGTGCTGATCCAGTCCCCTGCCATCATCGAATGGCTGGACGAGCGCTATCCCGAGCCGCCGCTGCTGCCGGCGAATCCGGACGACCGCGCCCGGGTGCGTGCGCTGGCAGCCATCATCGGCTGCGATATCCACCCGGTCAACAACAAGCGAATACTGGAATACCTGCGCTTGCACCTGGGACGCGACGAAACGGCTGTGAAAGCCTGGTGCGCACACTGGATCAGCGCCGGTTTCGATGCGCTGGAAGCCCTGCTGGCGGTTGACACCCGGCGTGGCGCCTTCTGCTTCGGCGATGCGCCCACCATCGCCGACATTTACCTTGTGCCGCAGGTCGAGACGCGCGCGCCGCTTCGAAGTGGACCTGTCGCCATGGCCGCATATCCGCGCGGTAGACGCGGCCTGCAGCGAACTGGAAGCCTTTCGCCTGGCGGCGCCGGCCATGCAGCCGGACGCCATCTGAAGCCTCAAAAGAATACGAGGAGACATCATGCACGCCCCATCCATCAATGTCAGCGATTTCATCAACTCGCACAAGCTGGCGCCCTTCCAGATCCTGATCGTTGCGCTTTGCTTTCTGATCGTCGCCATTGACGGCTTCGATACCGCCGCCATCGGCTTCCTCGCGCCGGCCATCCGTGCCGACTGGAACCTCACGCCGGCCCAGCTGGCGCCCCTGTTCGGCGCCGGACTGGCAGGCCTGATGGCTGGCGCCTTCCTGTTCGGGCCCCTGGCAGAGAAATACGGGCGCAAGACCATCCTGCTGTGCTGCGTGCTGTTCTTCGGCGCCGCCAGCCTGCTGTCCGCCTGGTCGCCGTCGCTGTGGGTGCTGGTCCTGCTGCGCTTCCTCACGGGCCTGGGTCTGGGCGGCGCGATGCCGAACGCTGTCACGCTGACGTCCGAATACTGCCCGAGAAGCACCGGTTGTTCCTTGTGACGACCATGTTTTGCGGCTTCACCATCGGCTCCGCGCTGGGCGGGCTGGCGTCGGCTCATATGGTCGAGGCCTACGGCTGGCGCTCGGTGCTGCTGCTGGGCGGCGTACTGCCCCTGTTACTGCTGCCGCTGATGCTGTGGAAGCTGCCGGAATCGGTGCGCTACCTGGTCCAGCAAGGCAAATCACTGCATCGCGTTGCCGCCACGCTGAAGCGCATCGCGCCCCAGGCGAACCTCGACAAGGCGACCTTCGAGCTGCCCACGCAAAAGGCGAAAGGTTTCTCGGTCAGCCACCTGTTCAGCGCCGACCTGGTGCGAGGCACCATGCTGCTCTGGCTGACCTTCTTCATGAGCCTTCTCATCATCTACCTGCTCTCCAGCTGGCTGCCCACGTTGATCAAGAGCACCGGCGCCTCGCTGAAAACGGCGTCCCTGGTGACGGCCATGTTCCAGGTTGGTGGCACCGTGGGCGCCATCATCCTCGGCTGGCTGATGGACCGCTTCAAGCCGCACCGCGTGCTGGCAAGCAGCTATGTCCTGGCTGCGCTGTTCACGGCCGCCATCGGCAGCACCAGCCACTCCGCCTGGCTGATGGGACTCGTGGTGTTCTGCGCCGGCTTCTGCATCTCCGGCTCGCAGGTCGGCGCGAACGCCTTTTCCGCCAGCTTCTACCCGACCGACTGCCGCGCCACGGGCGTCAGCTGGGCCAATGGCGTGGGGCGCATCGGCTCGATCCTGGGTTCGGTGGGCGGAGGAGTCATGCTGTCGATGGACCTGCCGCTTTCCACGGTCTTCCTCATCGTTGGGGTACCCGCCTTGTTTGCCAGCGCCGCGATGGCCGCCATGGGCATGCGGGCGGTCAAGCCCTCGATCAAGATGCAGAGCGCTGCAAGCGCATAGCCACCGCAAAGCGGTCGGCCGGGTGCACAGTAACTGAGACTTCGAACATCTGGCCGGCCGCGTCCAGGTATTGACGTACGATTTCCAGGCCGGGCATGCCCGGCTGCACTTTCAACATCTCCGCCACCGGTCCCGCGATAGCAATCGCGCGCACTACCTGGCGGATCTCGGCCACGCGGCGGCCGAAACGGCGCTCGATCAGGGTGCTGATCAGCGCATCCGGCTCGGAGCGCACGGTTTCGGCGATTTCCGCGTACTGCGAATCCAGGTAAACATCCGTCCAGCCGACCGGCTGCTGCTTGCCGCTGTCCACGCGCAGGCTTGAAATCTTCAACCAGCTACTGCCCCGCGTGGCGCCAAGGCCTCGCGCCAGGTCGGCGTCCAGCGTGACCGTTTCGATAGCCTGCACCTCGCGCACATTGCTGCTGCCGAACTGGATCAGGTCTTCCAGCGAATCGAGCGAAGGCCGGAACTCGTTGCGCGGCTCTGCCGACTCCACGCGGGTTCCCGCATTTTTCTTGCGCGACACAAGCCCCAGCTGCTGCAGCTCGTGCAGCGCCGCCCGGATCGTGTGGCGGCTGGTGTTGTACATCTCACACAGTTCCAGCTCGCCCGGCAACACCGAGCCGACCGGATAGCGGCCGGCAGCGATGGCTTGCGTCAGGTCCTGCGCGATGTCGGCGAAATGGGGCTTGGCTTGGGGATTCTTCATGGTGGCGGATTTTACATCAAATGAGTCCTTGCAAAATATGTTCGGACATTTACATTGGACTCATATGTACGAACATATCTAACCAAAAAGGAGATTCTGATGAGCAACTTCATTCCCGCCGCCAGCACCGTAGTCGATTCCATCCTGTTCCGCGACGCCTTCGGCACCGCCGAAATGCGCACCCTGTTTTCCGACCAGGCCCTGATTCAGCGCTATATCGATACCGAGGTGGCGCTGGCGAAGGCCGAAGCCCGTGTCGGCGTCATCCCGCGCGAAGCGGCGGACATCATCGCCCAGGAGTCGCGCCTGGAGCGCCTGGACTTCGACCATATGCGCCACGAAACCGACATCGTCGGCTACCCCGATCCTGCCGCTGGTGCACCAGCTCTCAAAGATGTGCGGCGAAGCGGGACGTTATGTGCACTGGGGTGCGACCACGCAGGACATCATGGATACCGCCGTCGCCCTGCAGGTGCGCGACGCCCTCGACGTAATCGACCGTGAAATCCGCGACCTGCGCAAGATCCTGGCCGACCTGGCCGTCAAGCACCGCGATACGCCAATGGCCGGCCGCACCCACTTGCAGCAGGCGCTGCCCGTGACCTTCGGCTACAAGGTCGCCATCTGGCTCGCCATGTTCGACCGCCACCAGCAGCGCATCGCCGAACTGCGTCCCCGCGTGGCCGTGGTCGAATTTGCCGGCGCGGCGGGCACCCTTGCCTCTTTGGGCGACAAGGGCTTCGAAGTGCAGCAGGCGCTGGCGGAAGAACTGGGCCTGGGCGTCCCGGCCACCACCTGGCATGTGGCGCGCGACGGCTTTGCCGAAGCTGTCAACCTGCTGGCACTGGTCACCGGCTCCCTGGGCAAGATCGCGTTGGACATCATGATCATGGCCTCCACCGAATTCGCCGAGGTGTATGAGCCCTTCGTGAAGGGCCGCGGCGCCAGCAGCACCATGCCGCAGAAGCGCAATCCGATCTCCAGTGAACTGATGCTGGCCGCATCGAAGGCCGTGCGCCAGCATGCGGGTCTGATGGTGGACGCCATGGTGCAGGATTTCGAGCGCGCCACCGGTCCATGGCACGCGGAATGGATCGCCATCCCCGAGAGCTTCATCCTCACGGCCGGCGCACTGCACCAGGCGAAGTTCGCCCTGGGCGGCCTGATTGTCGACACCGAAAAAATGAAGTCCAACCTCGGCATCAGCAAGGGCCTGATCGTGGCCGAAGCCGTGATGATGGGCGTGGCGCCGCACATCGGCCGTCAGAATGCGCACGACGTGGTCTACGACGCCTGCCGCGTGGTCAATGAGCAGGGCGGCACGCTGGCCGAAGCGCTGGCTGCGTCGCCGGAAGTGACGCGCCACTTTGACCGCGCCGCCATCGAGCGCCTGACCGACCCGGCCAATTACCTTGGCCTGGCTCCGCAGATGGTGGACCGCGCCATCGAAAAGTCGACGCAGATCGACGCCTGAGCCAGCATAAAGAGGAGACAGCAATGAGCACCGCACAGAACAAACTACCGTGGTACCGCAAGCTGGGCATGCAAGTCCTGGCAGCACTGATACTGGGCATCGTGACCGGCTTCGTATTTCCGGGCTTTGCCGCGAAACTGAAGCTGCTGGGCGATATGTTCCTGTCGCTGATCAAGTGCGGCGTGGCGCCGCTGGTGTTCCTTACCATCGTGCACGGCATTGCCTCGGCCGGCGATGTGAAGAGCGCGGGCCGCGTCGGCTGGCGCGCCATCGTCTACTTCGAAGTGGTGTCCACCTTTGCCCTCATCCTCGGCCTGGGCGCGGGCAATCTGCTCGAAACGGGCAAGGGCATGGCTGCAACCGCCGGCAGCGCTGCCCTCCCTGCTGCGGCGGCCAAGGCGGCGCCGCAAGGCTTCCTGGAGTTCATGGCCCACATCGTGCCGGACAATTTCATCGGCGCCTTCACCAAGGGCGAGCTGTTGCAAGTGGTGGTGCTGGCCGTGATGGTCGGCATTGGCATCCTGGCCATTCCCGAGCATCGCCGTACAGCCGTCAATGCGGGCCTTGACCAGATCTCCGAAGTGCTGTTCTCCTTCATTAACCTGGTGATGAAGCTGGCGCCCATCGGCACCTTCGGCGCCGTCGCCTACTCGGTGGGCAGCAGCGGTGCGGCGGTGCTGATCGCGCTGACCCAATTGGTACTGAGCTTCTATGCGGTGGTGGCCGTGTTCATCTTCGCCGTGCTTGGCCTGGTCGCACGCCTGGCGGGCTTCAGCCTGTGGCGCTTCCTGAAGTACATCAAAGACGAAATCATCATCGTAATCGGCACCGCGTCCTCCGAAAGCGCCCTGCCACGCCTGCTGGTCAAGCTGGAGCGGCTCGGTTGCGCCAAGCAGACCGTGGGCCTGGTGCTGCCGACGGGCTATGCCTTCAACCTGGATGGCACTTCGATCTTCATGTCCATGGGCGTGATGTTCATCGCCCACGCCTGGGGCGTGCCCATCTCGCTCGACCAGCAGATCGGTATCCTGCTGCTGATGCTGTTGACGTCAAAAGGCGCAGCAACCGTATCCGGCGGCTCCTTCGTGGTGTTCGCGGCCACGGTAACGTCCACCGGCATCCTGCCGATCGAAGGCCTGGCCGTGATCTTCGGCGTCTACCGCTTCATGTCGATGGCCATCGCCACCTGCAACACCATCGGCAACAGCGTGGCGACCGTGGTGATCGCGAAGTGGTCGGGCACCTTCGATACGGCAGCCGCCGAGCGCTCGCTGTATCCCGAGCGCACCCTGATCCATCAGGTTCCGGCAGCGGCCAATGCGGCAACACCCAGCGCCGGATCGTCGGTGAAGAATCCGTCGATGCCGGTGGCAAGGTAACGGCGGATCTCGGCGATGGAACCCGCTTCGTTGCGCGCATGCTCGCCGCGGCCATCGCGGAAGTCTGCCGCAAGGAAGCGGTTCTCCGGACGGAAAGTCCAGGTTTCCAGGCGCAGGCCCGCGGCGTGGGCATCCGCCACAATCGGCAAGGGCTCGGCCAGGCGGCCATCCTTCTGCAGCGGGATCACGCCGCGCGTAGGCGGCGCTACAACGTCCGCGTACTTTGCGATGTCGCGCAGGCCGGCCGGGGTGCACATCTGGGCGTAGGTCAGGCTGCCGCCGGCGGCCACCACATCACGCGGCCGCACATCGCCAACGCCCACCAGCTGCATCAGGCGTACATTGGCACGCCTGCCCAGCTTCTCGCGCACATATTTCAGGTTAGCGATCTCGAAGGACTGGATCTCCACCGGCGCACGGCGTGTGTATTCATGCGCCGCCAGCGTGGCGATGAAGCGGTCCTCCAGCGGCAGTCCGACGCCGGCGAAGTAGGTGGAACTCTTCAGCTCTGGAACGAGGCCGATCACGCGACCGATCGTGGCCGATTGCGCGGCCACGAAGTCGATGATCTCTTCGAAAGTCAGCACCTGGAACATGCCGTCGTAGGCGGCGCTGCCGGGACGGTCCTGCGGCAGGCGCTCGATGGCGCGCAGCGTCTTCAGCTCGGCCAGCTTGAAGTCATCCACGAACCAGCCTTCATGCGCTTCGCCGTCCGGCGCCTTGCGCGTGCGGCGGCTGGCGAATTCCGGGCGCCGTGCGACATCCGTGGTTTCGCTCAGGTTGGCCTCATGACGCGCCACCAGCACGCCATCCCTGGTGCAGACCAGGTCCGGCTCGATGTAGTCGGCGCCGTCGGCAATGGCGCGGGCATAGGATGCCAGCGTGTGCTCGGGACGCAGCGCGCTGGCGCCGCGGTGGGCGAACACCAGCGGGCGGGCGCCCTGCCCCGCTGCGGCAAACAGCGCCGACGGTGCGAGCGCCAGCGCGCCCGCGGTTGCAGCCATGCCACCGACAAAGCGGCGGCGCGACAGATAACGGTGGATGGATTTCATCAGAAGTCTGCCGAAATGGTGACGAAGCCCTGGCGTGGCGCGATCGGATAGGTGTTGTAGGTGCCGCTGGCGGCGCCCACGACCACCTGCAGGTCGCCCTTGCGGTCCGCCAGGTTGCTCACATTAACACGATAACGCGCATTCTTGATCCAGCCGCCGTCCAGGAAGGGCAGCTTGCCGGACACGCCAAGGCTCATCAGGAAGTAGCTCGACACCTTGAGGTCATTGGTATAGGTTGCGTAGCGCTTGCCGACGTAATCGCCGATCAATTGGAATTCGGTGTCGGCCACGTTCAGCGTGGCGACGAACTTGTTCATCCATTCCGGGCTGCCCGGCACGGACTTGCCGGCAGTGCGCACGATCGACGTGCCGGTCGCGTAGTCGTCTTCGTACTCGGAGCGGTTGTAGGAAATCGCATCGTAGAACGAGAAGGTGCGGCCGAAGTGCAGTGTGCCGGAGAGGTCGATGCCATTGGTCTTCACATTGCCCACGTTGGACAGCACGGCCAGGTTACCACCGATGATGGAGGTGATCACCGGCGTTGGGCTGATCTGCAACAGGCGGTCGCGGAAGTCCACGCGGTACAGGTTGACCTGGCCGTCGAAGCCTGTCACCATGCCCCAGTCCAGCTGGCGGCTGGTGCGCAGGCCTGCTTCATAGGTCACCGAGGTTTCAGGTTTGGCGCTGGCCTTGAACAGGTCGAATGCGCCCTGGTTGGACAGGCTCCATGGCGAGGTGCCGCCACCGCCATAAGTCACGAACTGGCGCATATTCTTCTGCACATTGAAGAAGGCCTGGTCGCGGTTGGTGATGTCCCAACGGCCGCCCAGTTGCGGCAGGAACCACTTCTTCGTATCGATATCGCCCACCGGCAGCGCGGTCGAGCCGCCCGCGATGGCCCCCACTTTCGGCTGCACGGGGAAGGCGCCGCTGGCGAACTGCAGGCTGGATTTGAAGCCGGCCTGCAGCACCAGGTCCGGGCGCACGCGCCATTCATCCTGCAGGTGCAGCTGAACGACTTTGTTGTCGATTTCGCTGCCGTACTGGGTGATCAGCGGATTGACCGGACGATCGTATGGCGAAGAAGGATTGTTCACATCCAGCGCATACCAGCGGCGGTAGGCCGAGGACTCATTCTTCTCGAACCAGATGCCGCCCTGCAGCTGGTGGTCGCCGATTTCCTTGCGCAGCGTGGAGAGGAAACCGGCGCGGTTGATTTTGTACTCGGTAGTGCGGGTCGCATAGCCGGCATTGCCGAACACCTTTTTCAGGTCCTGGTTCGGGTAATACACGGCAAACAACGCAGGCAGGCCGGCCACGCCGATCGGACCGGCCACCACGCCTACGCCCTGGTCGTTGTGGTAGTAGACCTGGTTGCTCCAGGTGGTCGTGTCGTCGATGTTCCAGTCGTACTTCAGGTAGGCCAGGTGGTCGGTGCGCTGGGCGTCGCTGTAGTAGTTGCGGTAGTTGTTGCCGTCGGCGGCCGGCGTGGCGCCAGTGGGCGACAGGTAGGACAGCGCAGTCTGGAAGTCAGGATAGATGAAGGGACGGGTGTACGGCGTGCTCTTCTCGCCCGCCACGTGCACGATCGCATCCTCGTTCGGCTCGATCTTGTCGTTGAAATTGTAGTAGAAAGTCAGCTTGCCGCTGTCGCCCTGGTGCACCCACTTGGCGTTGAACTGGTCGCCGCCCTGACGGCCGCGGAAGTCCCAGGCGCGCTGTTCCTGGTGCATGGCGGATACATAGGCGCTGTTGCCGCCACCGAGATCGCCCGTGTCGTAGCGCAGGAAGGTGCGCGAAGTCCTGTAGCTGCCTACGGTCTGCTGCGCCGCGAAGTTGCGCTGGCTGAGCGGATCGCTGGTGAAGGTCTCGATCGTGCCACCCAGGTTGCTGGTGGACGCGGTGGACAGGTCGCCCGCGCCGGTGGAGAGGATCACGCTCGCTACGTTCTCGCTGGTCACGGCGCGCTGCGGCGACAGGCCGTTGTAGTTGCCGTACTGCTGGTCGCCCAGCGGCACGCCATCCAGCGTATAGCCCAGTTGCTGGCCATTGAAGCCGTGCACGAACAGGGACAGGTTCTGTTCATTGTTGCCCCACGGGTCGGCGGTCTGGAAGCTCACGCCTGGCAGGGTTTGCAGGGCCTTCAGCGGGTTAATGCCCGGCAGGATCTTCTGCATATCGCTCTTCGTCATGGCGACGGCGGAACGGGTCTTATGGGTGGCGATTTCCACGGTAGCCACGGGGCCGGCTGCGGCAGCGGCGATTTCGCTGTCTGCGGAGCTGTCGGCTTGCGCGTGCGCCAGCACAGGAATGTACGCGAACACGGATGCGACGGCGGCCGCGCTGATCTTCTTTTTCATGAGGATTGCCTATCGATTAAGGTGTAGGTAAACACAACGACAGGCAGCGTAGTGAGTAACTATTACGCCTTGATGACGTGCGATTTGTAACATGCACGCAAAAGTCTTGATCCGCCGCGTCTCTTCAAACGCAGACAGGGAAAGCCTACATTGGACCCATCGCAACCCACACTGATGGAGAACAAAATGAGCTCTTCCCAAAAAGTCGCAATCGTTACCGGTGCATCGCAAGGCCTCGGCGCAGCAATCGTCAAAGCCTATCGCGAGCAGGGCTACCGCGTGATCGCCACCTCGCGCAACATCCAGCAATCAGATGATCCGAACGTGATCGCCGTGGCCGGCGATATCGGCCAGCGCGAAACCGCACAGCGCGTGGTCAGTGAAGCCGTTTCCCGCTTCGGCCGCGTCGATGCACTGGTCAACAATGCCGGCATCTTCATCGCCAAGCCTTTCACTGCTTATACACAGGAAGACTATGACGCGATCACCAGCACCAACCTGAATGGCTTCTTCCATATCACCCAGCTGGCGATTGCCGAAATGGAGAAACCAAAGAGCGGCCACGTCGTCAACATCACCACCACACTGATCGAACATGCAATCGACGGCGTGCCTTCCGTGCTGGCCTCGCTGACCAAGGGCGGCATCAGCGCTGCCACCCGTTCGCTGGCGATCGAATACGCGAAGCGCGGCATCCGTGTGAACGCTGTTGCTCCCGGCATCATCAAGACCCCGATGCATGCGCCGGAAACCCATGCCGCGCTGGGCGCCCTGCATCCCGTGGGCCATATGGGCGAAATGAGCGACATCGCGCAAGCCGTGATCTATCTCGAAAACGCGCCTTTCGTCACCGGCGAAACCCTGCACGTTGACGGCGGCCAGATCGCCGGCCACTAAGCGCTCCCCTCGGCCCGCCCTGCTCATGCTGCATGGCGGGCCGCACGGTTACTTTCATAAAAACTCAGTTCTTTCCATCGCGCCGGCAGAAGTCTATGATCCCGTAGTCTGAATTCCCCGGAGGAATGGTCATGGCGCGCTTGTCCGACTTTAGCATTGGAACCCGTCTGCGCTTTGGCTTCGGCGCGATTGTCGCAATGCTTGTGATCCTCGCTTCCGTATCGTTCCTCAATGGCCGCCGCACAGCGAGCGCCAACGAATGGAATGTGCACACTTACGAAGTGCTGGCCGAATCGCACCAGGTGCTGGAAGCCCTGATCAACGTGGAAACCGGCGAGCGCGGTTTCGCCCTCACCGGCAAGGATGCATGGCTGGACCCTTACAACAAGGGCCAGGCCGAGGTCACCGAACATCTCGGCAAGCTGCGCAAGCTCACGGCCGACAATCCCGCGCAGCAAAAGCGCCTCGCCAGCATCGAGGAGGCTTACCGCGGCTGGCTTTCCGGGGCCATCGATCCCGTGATCCAGTTGCGCAAGCAGGTGGTTGCCGGCGCCGCCGGCATCGATGCCGTTTTGGCGCTGGAATCGAAAGGCGCCGGCAAGACCAGCATGGACGCGATGCGCTCGCTGCTCGGCGATCTCGAGAGCGACGAACGCTCCCTGCTCACGAAGCGCAGCGAGGAAGCGCTGCACCTGCAGGCGCTGACCGAAAATACCCTGGCCATCGGAGGCCTGCTGGCGGCGGGTCTGGCCTTCTGGCTGGCGCTCTGGCTGGAGAGGAATATCACCGGACCGCTGCAGGAAGCGGTGGGCTTTTCGCAGCGCGTGGCGCGCGGCGACCTTACCAGCAGCATCGAAGTCCAGAGCCGGGATGAAACGGGCACGCTGATGAAGGCGCTGGGCGACATGAACCAGTCGCTGGTGAAGATCGTGCAGGAAGTGCGCGGCGGCACCGGCATGATCAATACAGCGGCCGGCGAAATCGCCAGCGGCAATAACGATCTGTCCAATCGCACCGAACAGCAAGCCAGCGCGCTGGAGGAAACGGCATCCTCGATGGAGGAGCTGACCAGCACCGTCAGGCAGAATGCGGAAAACGCGCGCCACGCGGACAGGCTTGCGCGCACCGCTTCCGAAGTAGCAACGCGCGGTGGCGAGGTCGTGTCGCAGGTCGTGCAGAAGATGGCGGCGATCAATGAGTCGGCGCAGAAAATCGTGGACATCATCGCCGTGATCGATGGCATCGCTTTCCAGACCAATATCCTCGCGCTGAATGCCGCCGTTGAAGCAGCGCGTGCCGGCGAACAGGGGCGCGGCTTTGCCGTTGTCGCATCCGAAGTGCGCAACCTGGCGCAGCGCTCGGCCACGGCCGCCAGGGAGATCAAGGCCTTGATCGATACCTCCGTCGGCGAAGTTGAAGCGGGCAGCAGGCTGGTAGGCATGGCGGGCGACACCATGGGCGAAGTGGTGGACAGCGTGCGGAGGGTGAGCGATATCATCAACGGCATTTCCTCCGCCAGCGACGAGCAGCAGGCCGGCATCGAACAGGTCAACGCCGCAATCATCCAGATGGAACAGGTCACGCAGCAGAATGCGGCCCTGGTGGAACAGGCAGCGGCCGCCGCCAGCGCAATGGAGGAACAGGCGAGTCGGCTGTCGGACCTGGTGCAGGTGTTCACGCTGGCCGGCAGTGCCCCGCCCTCGCGGCAGCGCCCTACTGCTGAAAGGCGCCTCATCACGCAGTAAGGCGGCTTTCGCTACAATGCGGGCCTATGAAAAAACTGATTCTTGTGGCGGCGCTTGCCGCGAGCCAGGCTCTGGCCCAGGAAGCCCCTGTGGCACGTGCCAACTGGGCAGTCGCACGCGCCGGCGGCAATGTGTACACCTTCTACGGCCTGGGCGCCGGCAAAGCATATAGCGACATCGAGCGCGATGTGCATGCGCTGGACCTGCGCAGCGGTAAATGGAGCAAGGTGGGAGACATCCCCGTCGAACAAGGCCGCCTTGCCAGCGCTGCGGTCACGGTGGCCGGCTCGGTCTACCTGATCGGCGGCTACACGGTGTCCGCTAAAGGCGAGGAAGTATCCACGCCTGAAGTCATGCGCTTCACGCCGGACAACGGCCGCTTCGAAGTCGAATCGCGCATGCCCGTGGCGGTGGACGATTCCGTGGCCCTGCCATGGCGCGACCGCTGGATAGTGCTGGTCAGCGGCTGGCACGACACGGGCAACGTCGCCGACGTGCAGATCTACGATACGCAGACAAGGCAATGGAGCGCCGCCACGCCCTACCCCGGTAAACCTGTATTCGGCCACGCCGGCGGCCTGGTTCAGGACACGATGGTCGTCTGCGACGGCGTGACTTCCGCCAAGGGGCCGGGCGGCAAGAACCAGTTTGCAATCTCGAACGAATGCTGGCAAGCACGCTGGATGCGCAGCAACTGGGCCGCATCAGCTGGCGCCAATTGCCCGCCCATCCCGGCGCACCGCTGTACCGCGCTGGTGCTGTCGGCGATGAAGGCCGCATCCTGTTCGCAGGCGGCAGCAGCCGACCGTACAACTACAACGGCATCGGCTACGACAAGCAGCCATCCGAACCGTCCGACGCGGTCTTCAGCTACGATCCGGCGCGCGGCGCATGGCTGTCGCATGAGCCGCTGCCGGAATCCGGCATGGACTTCCGCGGCCTGATTCCACTTGGCGGCGGCGAATATGGCCTGTTTGGCGGCATGCGCGCCGGCCAGCGGGTCAGCGGCGGCGTGATTCGCTTCAAGCCAAGCTATACGAAATAACCATGGCAGTATGCCGATAAAGAATAGATAAGACTTCTGGACAGCTTTTAAGATAGCGTACCCGCAATCTAACTGTTGTTCGGAGGAGACTTGAAACAACTGCGTCAACGGTGGCCCGGCCTGGTGCTGGCCGCCGCAATGCTGGGCGTTGCGCCCGGCGCCTTCCACCAGGTATTGGCTGCACCGCAGCAGTCCGCCGACAATCTCGTGCCGCGCCAGCGCATCCTGTTCAACGACGGCTGGCGTTTCCAGCTGGGCGACCCTGACGGCAATTCCGCACCTTACCTCTACGACATCCGGCCCGAAGTCAAGAAGTCCGCCGACGGCAAGGAAGCGGACGCGATGCCGGAGGAAGCCGTTCGCGTGGCGCGCGCCAACACGCCGCTGCTGCGCGCATGGATACTCCCGACCGGCAATGCCTTCATCAAGGACCCGTCCAAACGTTATACGCGTCCCGCGCAGCCGCCCGCCGTTGAGGCGCCCTACGCAAGGCTGGATTTCAACGACAGCGCCTGGCGCTCCGTGCAACTGCCCCATGACTGGGCCATCGAAGGCCCCTTCCTGACCACTGGTCCATACGGCGGCATGGGCCGCCTGAAAACCTGGGGCCCGGCCTGGTACCGCAAGAAGCTCACCCTGCCCGCGGGCGACAAGGGCAAATCCATCTTCCTCGATGTGGATGGCGCCATGTCCTACGCCAGCGTGTGGGTCAACGGGCAGTTGGCCGGGGGCTGGCCTTACGGCTACAACTCCTTCCGCATCAATCTCACGCCTTATGTGAAGCCGGGCGCGGACAACCAGATCGCGATCCGCCTCGATAATCCGGCCGAATCGGCGCGCTGGTATCCGGGCGCAGGCCTTTACCGCAATGTGTGGTTGACGAAGACCGAACCGGTGCACGTCGGCCAATGGGGCGTGCATGTCTCCACTCCCAAGGTCTCGCGCGAATCGGCGCAGGTGGCCTGGCAGGTCACGCTGGACAACGATGGCAGCGCCGCCGCCGAAGTGGACGTGACCACCCAGCTCTACGCGCTGGACGAGCAAGGGCGTACCACCGGCAATGCCGTCGCCACTGTCGCCTCGCCGCGCACCAGTGTGGCCGCTGGCGCCAGCGCCACCCTGTCCGGCGACGCCACGCTCGCCAATCCGCGCCTGTGGGGTCCGCTGCCCACGCAGAAACCTAACCGCTATACGGCCGTGACCACGGTGCGCCAGGGCAGCCGCGTTGTCGACCGCTACACCACGCCATTCGGTATCCGAACCATTCGCTGGGACGGCGAAACCGGCCTGTCCGTGAACGGCGAGAAGATAAAGATCCAGGGCGTGAACAACCACCACGACCTCGGTTCGCTGGGCGCGGCATTCAATGTGCGCGCCGCCGAACGCCAGTTGGAAATACTGCAGGAAATGGGCGCAAACGCCGTCCGCATGAGCCACAATCCGCCGGACCCGCAACTGCTGGAGCTGACCGACCGCATGGGCATGCTGGTGGTGGACGAAGTATTCGACTCCTGGGAGCGCAAGAAAACACCGCTCGACTTCCACCTGACCTTCCCCGACTGGCATGAACAGGATTTGCGTGCCATGCTGCGCCGCGACCGCAACCACCCGTCCATCGTCATGTGGAGCGTGGGGAACGAGGTGGGCGAACAGTATGGCGGCGAAGCCGGCGCCGCGATCGGCAAGCGCCTGGTGCAGATCACGCGCGAAGAAGACAGCAGCCGTCCCGCCACCAATGCGATGAACTGGGCCAAGGCCGACATGCCGTTGCCGGCAGCGATGGACGTGATCAGCCTGAATTACCAGGGCTCGGGCATCCGCACCCTGCCCGGCCAGTTCCCCGCCTTCCACGAAAAATTCCCGGACAAAGCCATCCTGCACACGGAAAGCGCGTCGGCGTTGTCCAGCCGTGGCGAGTACCAGTTCCCCGTCCCGGGCGTAACCAGTGCAGCCGTGCGTCCCGGCGCCGGCGGCGATCCGAAGACGCAGCAGGTGTCCGCCTATGAACTGTTCGCCGCGGACTTCGGCAGCTCAGCCGACCGCTCCTTCGCATCGCTGGACCAGAACCCTTACACGGCCGGTGAATTCGTCTGGACCGGCTGGGATTACATCGGCGAACCCACGCCCTACTACGGCGCGCGCAGCTCCTACTCCGGCATCATCGACCTGGCCGGCTTCAGGAAGGATCGCTATTACATCTACCAGTCGCGCTGGCGCCCCGAGCTGCCGATGGTGCACATCCTGCCGCACTGGACGTGGCCGGACCGCGTTGGCGAAGTCACGCCGGTGCACGTGTTCACTTCCGGCGACGAGGCGGAACTGTTCGTCAACGGCAAATCGCAGGGCCGCCTGAAGAAGGCGCCTTACGCCTATCGGCTGCGCTGGGATTATGTGGTGTACGAGCCGGGCGAGATCTCGGTCGTCGCTTACAAGGATGGCAAGGAATGGGCGCGTTCGTCGGTGAAGACGGCCGGCGACGCCGCAGCCCTGCAAGCCAGCGCCGACCGCAGCGCCATCGATGGCGACGGCCGCGACCTCTCCTTCGTCAGCGTGCGCATCGTGGACAAGGACGGCATTCTCTCGCCGCGAGCAAAAAACCGTGTCCGCTTCACGGTGGAAGGCACGGGTGAGCTGGTTTCCACCGACAACGGCGACCCGACCAGCTTCGAATCCTTCCAGTCCCCGGAACGCGCAGCCTTCAACGGCATGGTCCTCGCCATCATCCGCGCCAAACCCGGCGCGGACGGCGCAATCACCGTGCGCGCCAGCGCCGAGGGATTACGTGGCGCCGTCGCTACAATCCAGGCACGCAAGCAACGCTGAATCAGAAGAAGGGCCAGCGCAGGATGCCCTTCACATGCAGGATCGGGCGGGCCGTGAAGTAGGCGATGACAAGGCCGAACGCGGCCAGCGCCGACGGCTCGCCCATGAAGGCCAGGAATACGCCGCCCACTGTGGCGGCGGCCATGGCGATCATCAGCCACACCTCTATGCTCTTGAAATATCCGCTGGCTGCACGGCATGCACGGGCGAACAGGGCGAGCAAGTCCCTGAGCGATCTGACTTCGGGTTCCATGTTGATTTTCTCAATAATGCGATTTGAGCAATAAATTGACGGCTTCTCAAATATCGTCATTATTTCACAGTGCCGGCAATCGCGCTGGAACGCGGCGGCCAGGCGACCATACGAAGGTATAGTTGCCGCGCAATTGGTGGAAGCACTACATTCAATGTCATACGATACAGCGGAGCCAGACATGACCTCCCTAGCCGATGACGTTTTAGTGACCGCCCTCCACCAGGAGCGGCTGCGCGTTGCGCGCAATCTTCACGACCTGGTGTTGCAGGATCTGACCGCCGTCCTGCTTCAACTGCGGGCCGCCAGCCGCAATCCCTGCACGGACAGCCAGAGCGGCTATCTGGGACAGGCCACCAGTGCCGCCGAACAGGGACTCGCCAGCGCGCGCAAACTGCTGCGCGAGCTGCGTTGCGAGAGGCCGGCGGCGCGAAGCTATGGCTGCGTCGCGCTGGCGCCGATGCTGCATGAGGCGGCAAGCTTCGTGCCGCGTAGCAGTGAAGCCTCGGTCCTGTGCGAATTCAGCGAGGGCATCGAGCAGCCGCCATTCGTCTGCGACGAGGTTGCGCTGGTGATGCGGGAGGCGCTGTCCAACGCGCTGCGGCATGCGCAGGCGCGCGAGATTGTGTGCGAGCTGCTGCCGCAGCGTGACATGTTCGAACTGCGCGTCAGCGATGACGGACGGGGATTCCTGCCCGGCCGCCGCAACGGCGGCTACGGCCTGCGCGGCATGAGCGAACGCGCCGCGCTGCTGGGGCGGCGCACTGGCCGTGCACAGCGTTCCGGGCAGCGGCACCATGGTGCGCCTGCGCCTCCCACTCGCATCATGAAGCCTGTCTCCATCCTGCTGGTCGACGATCATCCGCTGGTGCGGCTGGGCCTTGCCATGCTGCTTGGGCACGACGCGCGCTACGACGTGGTCGCCGAGGCATCCAACGGCCAAGAGGCGGTGGAGGCCTTCCTGCGCCTTCGCCCCGACCTGGTGCTGATGGATGTGATGATGCCCGTGATGAACGGCATCGACGCCACACGCCTGATTCGCAGCGCCGATCCCCACGCGCGCGTGGTCATCCTGAGCAGCTCCGATGGCGAAGAGCACATCTACCGCGGCCTGCACGCCGGCGCCAGCGCCTATCTGCTGAAAGATGCGCCGGAACAGCAGGTCAGCGAATGCCTGGCTGCCGTGATGGATGGCCGAAAATTCATCCCTGCAGCGATTTCCGCCAGGCTGGCGGCAGGCGTGGGCGGCGAGCGCCTGTCCCCGCGCGAACAGGACATCCTGTGCCACCTCAGCAAAGGGTTGTGCAACAAGCTGATCGCGCGCGCAACCGGCATCGCCGAGGGCACGGTCAAATGCCACGTCAGGAATATCTTTTCCAAGATGGGTGTCAGCACCCGCACCGAGGCCGTGCGCGAGGCGATGAAGCGCGGGCTGATCGACCTGTCGGCCTGAAAACCCGAAGCGTGGACCTGGTGTCAGGCACGATGTGCCTGACACCTGCTTTTTGCCTCTGGTTTAAAAAAAAAGCCAGCGGCAGTGCCGCTGGCGAGGGGAAGCCCGTGGCAGCGGGCAGAGGAAGTCAGAATCCTTCGATGAGGTAGAGATCGGGGCGCGGCGGCAGCTCGCCGCTGGCCTGTCCGCGGCCCGAGAATTCGCGCAGCACGAACTTGCTCAGCGATGGACGGCCGCGCGAACGGCGGCGGTAGGCGTAATGTCCGCGGTAGGCGTAGCCGTCTTCGAACTTCACTTCAAAGTCGACTGCGAAATCCTTGACCCCGTCGGCCCAGGCGGAAAGCAGCCTGTCGGCCGCACGGAACTCACCCAGCACGGCGTTGTGGCAGCCGGCCTGGGTGATACGGATTTGGGTGACATCGATTTTTTCGTCCGGGTGAGGTTTCATCGCTGCTCTCCTTAACTGATGTCTTATTAGACCAGCAGCGATACCCCTTCGTCGTCCCCCAAAAGAGCTAGACGAACCTGACCCAAAGTACGATGCGCCGCCTAATGCGCGGCGATCCACTCATCGACGACCTGCTCCAGCACCGGCAGCGGCACGCTGCCCGTGGAGAGCACGGTGTTGTGGAACTCCTTGATGTTGAAGCGCTCTCCCAGGGCGCGCTGCGCCTTGGCGCGCAGTTCCAGGATGCGCATCATGCCAATTTTATAAGCGCAGGCCTGGCCGGGCATGGCCACGTAGCGGTCCACCTCCGCAGGCGGCACCCCGTAGTCGATCGCTTGCTGGCGCGTCCACTTCATCGCGTGCAGGCCGGTGTCAGCCACCAGACGGCGGGCTCGGAACAGTTCCTGGTCCAGCTGGCCCAGATGACCTTTCACGTCGCCCTCGTACCAGCCATTTTCCGCCGCCAGCTGCTCGGCATACAGCGCCCACCCCTCAGAATAGGCGGATCCGGCCGGGAACACACGCTCGCGGCGGTAGCGCGGCAAGGCGGCGTTCTCCTGCTGCAGCGCGAGCTGGAAGTGGTGGCCGGGCACGCCCTCGTGATAGACCAGGGTGCGCATGGTATTGATGCGGAACTGCGGTCCAGGCAGAGGCGCCCAGAAGATGCCGGGGCGCGTGCCGTCCGCCGCGGGCGGCGTGTAATGAGCGGCGGCGGTCTTCTCGGTGAAGAGCGGTTCGCGCTGGACGATCACCGGCGGCTTCGGGCGGATATCGAACAGCGGTTTCGCACGTTCCTCGGCGTCGCGCAGTACAGAGTCGTAGCGCGCCAGCAGGGCCGCACGCGGGTCGGCTTCCTTAGGCTGCGAATCAGACTCCAGGCGGGCGAAGCGTTCCTTGATACTGCCCTGGGTGTAACCCAGCGCGGTAAGCATGCCGTCCATCTGCTTTTCGATGCGCGCCACTTCCTGCAGGCCGATCTGGTGGATCTGCTCCGGCGTGTAATTGGTTGATGTCATCTGGCGCAGCAGCACGGCATAGGCCTTGTCGCCCTTCGGCAGGCGCCACAGGCCCGCGTCGCCGGTGGTGCGCGGCAGCTGCTCCTGGAGCAGTGCACGTACGCGCTGGTAGGCCGGGATGACCGAACGGCTCACGACGATGGTTGCAGCCTTGACCAGGTTGGCCTTGTCCGCTTGCGGCACATCCTTCAGCGCCTCCAGGCGCTGGGCAAGCGTGACGACAAAGACGTTTTCCTCCGGTTTGGCGGCCAGGAAGCGGTCCAGCTGCCCGATAGCTGCCTGCGTGAGGAAATCCGGCATCAGGATACCCTTCGCGGCAGCCTCTTTGGACAGGCCGATGCCCGTGTCAATCTTGCCCGCCACGGCGCCCAGGCGCACCAGGTAGTTCTCCGCATCGCGGCCGCTGCGAATCGGGTGAGTCTGGGTCAGGAAGTTCACCAGCTGCACATGCAGGCCGTTGAACTGATTAAACACGAAGTCGTAATCGGCGTAAGGATCACTATCGATCGCGCCATTCATGCTCCAGGCGATGGTGGCGGCGCTGGCGCGCTGCTGCGGCGTCAGGCTGCGCTGGTCGATGCGCGCCAGGTCGGCCAGGGCCTTGGTGGCGGAGGCCACCTCCTTAGCGCGGAAAGCGCGCGAATTGTCGGTGAGCTTGCGATCCAGCTGGTCCTGCTCGCTGCCGCTGAAGTACTGCTTCTGCGTGGCCTGCTGCGGGTTGTTGCGCATCTTCTCGTTCGCGAGCCTGTCGGACCAGTCGTCGAATGGCGCGGCCACCGCCGCCAGGCTCAATGAAACGCCCGCCAGCAGTGCGGCCGGCCGGAAAATCAGCTTCATACATGTCCCCTCTTGTTATGGTTGAGTGGACACGAGTGTAGCAGTCAGCCCGCGGCTGCGCCCAGCCAGTAATGCAAGTAGTCGACCGAGCTGACGCCGGACAGGTTCTCGCCGCCCTCCGCTGTCAGGTATGGCACGCCGCCCAGGCCGGCTGGCGCTTCCCGCCGGGCCTTATGCGGCAGGCGGGCGCGTGCCGCCTCGTCTTCCAGCCAGCCTGGCAGGCCGGCGGTGGACGGCAGGCTGACGCCCGCGATTTCCAGCAGCGACAGACGGTTGCCGATATCCTTGCCCTCGTTGAAGTAGGCGCTGAACAGGGCCTCGAGCAGCGCAGCCGCACCGCCCCGCTCGCGGGCGAAGTCCACCAGCCGGTGGGCCAGCAGGGTATTCGGCATCAGCCTGATCCTGTCGAAGCCGAACGGCGGTACGATGCCCTCCCCGCACGCTGGACTTGCGCCCGCCGATGCGCCAGCGCCGCTGGATCGCGGAAGCGGAGCGAATAGAACTCGTGGTAATCGACACCGGCCGCAGGCAGTTCCGGCAGCAACGGATAGGAGCGGAAATCCACCTGGACGTCGATCCCAGGATGCGTCTCCTTCAGGCGCGCTTTCGCGCTCTCAAGCTGACGCAGTGCGATCCAGCACCATGGGCAGACCAGGTCGAAATAGAAAGCCAGGCGCAGCACCTTCATGCCGCCTCCGGCCGTGCCGCCACGCCGCTCATCGCGGCCTGGTAATGGCGGCGTCCCAGGGCGAAAACCACTGCCGCCGCCAGCGCCACCAGGGCCGCCAGCTGCAGCGCGCCGGCCAGGCCGAGGCGG
This sequence comes from Pseudoduganella sp. UC29_106, assembly GCF_044055365.1. Classification (NCBI taxonomy): domain Bacteria; kingdom Pseudomonadati; phylum Pseudomonadota; class Betaproteobacteria; order Burkholderiales; family Oxalobacteraceae; genus Pseudoduganella; species Pseudoduganella sp. UC29_106. The sequence continues at coordinate 4,272,163 of NZ_CP171977.1, forward strand.
TCGGCCAGCGCGCCAGTGACGAAGGGGCCGGGCGCCAGGCCAAGCAGATTGTTCACCAACGTGAGCAGGGCAAAGGCCGCGCCGTGGCGGGCTGGCGGCGTGAGACCGGCGACCATGGCGCCGGCGGGACCCGAGGTGCCGGCGGCGACCAGCATGCCGGCGCCCAGCAACGCCAGCTGCAGCGGTCCCGGCCCGACACTGAAGGCTGCGCCCAGCAGCAGGCAGCACAGCAGGCAGAAGGCGATCGCGCAATCCCATTTCCGGCGCGGGTTATCGCGGCCCACGCGGTCCGTGATCATGCCGCAAGCGATCATCCCCGTGCCGCCCAGCAGCACGAAGACGGCTGCCGCTGCGCCGCCCCGGGCTGCGTCCAGCGCGTAATAACGGTTGAGGAAGCTGGGAATCCAGGCCAGCGCGCTGCCCATCACAAACAGCTGCAGGCCACTGCCCGCGTAGGCGCACAGCACGGCGCGGCTGCCCCCCAGCTGACGCAGCGTGTCGCGCCAGCCCTGGCTTTGCGCCCGGGCCGCGGGTCGCGCCACGCCGAGCCGGCGCTCGGAAACGATCAGCAGGTAGAGCAGCACCAGCACCATGCCAAACAGCGCCATCGCGCCGAAGGACCAGCGCCATCCCAGCACCTTGGCCACTGCGCCGCCCAATCCCATGCCCAACACGGAGCCGAAAGCGCCGCCGGCCATGAAGGCGCCGGTCAGCGTGGCCCGCAGGTGCGCCGGGAAGATGGAGAGGATCAGCGCAATGCCGACGCTGCCATAAGCCGCCTCGCCGATGCCCACGCACAGGCGCGCCGCCAGCATGCTGCCATAGCCGGTGGCCATCGCGCAGCCCAGCGTCGCCAGCGACCATAGGGCCGCCATCACAACGATGCTGCGCACCCTGCCCCAGCGGTCGGCCAGGATGGACAGCGGCAACGTGAGCAGCCCCACCATCAGCGCGACCACGCCGGACAGCGCCCCCAGTTCGGTATCCGACAGCCCCCAGTCCTGCTTCAGCAGCGGGAATACGGCATTCAGCACCTGGCGCGACATATAGTCGGACAGCAGCAGGCCGAAGGTGCAGGCAAATACGATCCATGCATAGCCGCGCGGCGGCAGCGTGGCGCCCTCCGGCGACGCCGGCTGGTGAACGGACAGGCCCATGGCGCCTCCTCAGAACGGCATGTCGCCGATAATGCCCGCGCGCTCCATCTTGCGCACGGCGGGCCAGTAATCCTGCACGGCGTAGTGCTGGGTGCAGCGGTTATCCCAGATCGCCACGCTGTTCTTCTGCCAGCGCCAGCGCACCTGGTACTCCGGAATCGCGGCCTGGCTGACAAGGTAGTTCAGCAGGTCGCTGGCGCCCGGTGCAAAGTCCTGGCCGAAGCGCACATTGGCCGGCGTGTGGTAGTTGACGAAGTGGGAAGTGAAGGCGTTCACGAACAGGATTTTCTCGCCCGTATCCGGATGCGTGCGTACCACCGGATGCTCGGCCACGGGATAGGTTGCGGCAAGTTTCGCGCGCTGTTCCGGCTCCATCGCGGCGCCGAAGGTATGTTCGATGCTGTGCTTTGCGCGCAGCCCGTCGATGCGGCGCTTTACGTCTTCCGGCAGGCGCCGGTAGGCTTCGACCATATTGACCCAGATCGTATCGCCGCCCACGGCCGGCGTTTCGATGCAGCGCAGGACGCAGCCGAAGGGCGGCGCCTGGCGCCAGGTGGCGTCGCAATGATAGGCGTTCTCGTAGTGCTCGGGCTTGGAGTCCAGGTCCTTGTAAATGCGCACCAGGCCTGGATGTTCAGGGTCGCTGCCGGCCACCGGATGGTCTTCCAGTTCGCCGAAGCGGCGCGCGAAGGCCACATGCTCGGCGCGGCTGATTTCCTGGTCGCGCAGGAACAGCACCTTGTGCTTCAGCAGCAGCATGCGCAGTTCGCCAAAGAGGCCGTCGTCGCGCGCTGCATCGCCCAGGTTCACGCCCATCACTTCAGCGCCGATACTGCAGGTCAGTTGTTCGACACGCATCCCGCTCTCCTCAGATGACAAAGATGGATGAACCTACCGTGCGCCCCGCTTCCATATCCTCGTGCGCCCGCACCGCGTCGCTCAGCTCATAGCGCTGGTTGATGCCGATCTTGATGCGGCCGGCCATCACATGCTCGAACAGTTCGCCGGACAGTTCGGCGCGCTCCATCGGGTCGGCGATATAGTCGGCCAGCGCCGGGCGCGTGAAGAACAGCGAGCCGCGAATCGCCAGCTGCAGCGCCTCGATCGGCGGGAAGGGGCCGGAGGAAGTGCCCACGCCAATCAGCAGGCCGCGCCGCTTCAGGGAATTGAGCGAAGCCTGGTAAGTGTCCTTGCCCACGCTGTCGATCACCACCTTCACGCCTTCGCCGCCGGTCAGGTCGCGCACGCGCTGGGCCACGTCTTCGCGGCGGTAGTAAATCACATGGTCGCAGCCGTGGGCACGCGCCACTTCGCCTTTTTCTTCGCTGGACACGGTGCCGATCACATTCAGCCCGAGCAGCTTGGCCCACTGAGTGACGATCAGGCCCACACCGCCGGCCGCCGCATGCAGCAGGAAGGTGTCGCCGGCCTGCCAGCGATAGATGCTGCGCATCAGGTAGGCCGAGGTCAGGCCGCGCATCGTCATCGCAGCCGCCGTTTCAAAGGAAATCCCGTCCGGGAGCTTGATCAGCGACGCCACCGGCATGACCCGCACATCGCTGTAGGCGCCGAGGGGGCTGCCGGTGTAAGTCACGCGGTCGCCGACGGCAAAGCCGCTGACGCCCGGCCCCACGGCTTCGATAGTGCCCGCGCCTTCCACGCCCATGCCGGCCGGCAGGGCCGCCGGGTACATGCCGGTTCGGAAATAGGTGTCGGCCATGTTCAGCCCCACGGCGGCGTGGCGCACGCGCACTTCGCCCGCCCCCGGCTCGCCCGGTTCATATTGCTCGAATTGCAGCACATCCGGTGCGCCGGTCTTGTACATTGTTACCCTGTGGGCCATTTTCGTCTCCAATATTGATAGTGTAATCCCATGTTAGTCCGCTCCCGGCGGACCGCCCCACCCCTGACGGGGGGCTCAGATTTCCGGCCAGCGGTAATGGCCGAACTGCCGCCGCAGGGTGGCTTTCTGCAGCTTGCCGGTGGCCGTATGCGGCAGGCTGTCGACAAAGGCCACGTCGTCCGGCAGCCACCATTTCGCTACCTTCCCGACCAGGAATGCCAGCATTTCCTCGCGTTCCAGTGCCTGCCCCTGCTTGCGCACGACCACCAGCAGCGGACGTTCCTGCCATTGAGGGTGGTGCAGGCCGATCACGGCCGCTTCCGCAACGGCCGGATGGCCCATGGCCGCGTTTTCCAGGTCGATGGAGGAAATCCATTCGCCGCCGGACTTGATCACGTCCTTGGCTCGGTCGGTGATCTGCATATAGCCTTCGGCATCGATGGTGGCGACGTCGCCCGTGTCGAACCAGCCGTCGGCGTCCGTGGCGTGGCCGCAGCCGTAGTAGGAGCCGGCCACCCACGGCCCTTTGACCTTCAGCAGGCCGGCGCTGGCTCCATCGCGCGGCAGCTCACGCCCCTCGTCGTCCACAATCTTCATGCGCACGCCGAAGACCGCCCTGCCCTGCTTGAGCTGGATCTGGCGGCGCGCTTCCGGCGGAAGTGCCGCGTGCTCGGGTCGCAGGCGGCTCACCGTCCCCAGCGGACTCAGTTCCGTCATGCCCCAGGCCTGGATCGCTTCGCAGCCGAAGTCCTGCTCGAAACGCTCGATCATGGCCTGCGGCGCAGCCGAACCGCCAATAATGCAGCGCTGCAGCACCAGCTCGCGCTGCGGCGCCAGGCGCTGCTCGTCGACGTGGCGGAACAGCATCAGCCACACGGTGGGCACGCCGAGGGCCAGCGTCACCTTTTCATCGCGCAGCAGCGCATACACGCTGGCGCCGTCCAGCGCAGGTCCTGGCAACACCAGCTTTGCCCCGCTCATGGCGCCTGCATACGGCATGCCCCAGGCATTCACATGGAACATCGGCACCACCAGCAGGGCCGTATCGGCGGAGCCCACGCCCAGGCCATCCACACCGCAGGCGGCGAAGGCATGCAGCACGGTGGAACGGTGCGAATACAGCACGCCCTTCGGATCGCCCGTGGTGCCGGAGGTGTAGCACAGCGTGGCCGCCGCGTTCTCCTCCACCTCAGGCCAGTCGACAGGCTGGATGTCCAGCAGGTCTTCGTAGCAAAGCAGATCAGGCAAATCGGCATCCGGCATGTGCTCGCGTGGACACATGGCGACAAAGGCGCGCACCGTGGGCAGTCTTGGCCCCAGCTTCTCCAGCAGCGGCGCGAAGCCGGGTGCGAAGAAGATGATGCGGTCCTCGGCGTGGTTGACGATGTATTCGACCTGCTCCGCGAACAGGCGTGGATTGATCGTATGCAGCACGGCGCCCATGCCGGACACCGCGTAGTACAGCTCCATATGGCGATGGTCATTCCACGCCAGCGTGGCCACGCGTTCGCCGCGGTCGATGCCCATGCGCTGCAACGCAGCCGCCAGGCGCCGGGCGCGTTCACTGACAGCACCATAGTTCGTGCGCACCAGGCCTTCCGGGCTGCGCGACACGATTTCGCGCTCGGGGTGGCTGCGCGCCGCGTGTTCAATCAGCGACGAAATCACCAGGGGCTGCTCTTGCATCAATCCGCGCATGGAATGCTCCTTACGTTACGCAACAGGAAATGGGACAGGGCCGGAATCAGCACCAGTGCGCCAACCATGTTCAGCACGAACATGAAGGTCAGCAGGATGCCCATGTCGGCCTGGAATTTGATTGGCGAAGCGGCCCAGCACACCACGCCCGCGGCCAGCGTGACGCCCACCAGGGCGACCACCTTGCCCGTGAACTGCACTGCGTGGCGGTAGGCTTCGGCCAGCGGCACGCCGGCGCGCTGCTGCGCCAGCTGGACGGACAGCAGGTAGAGCGCATAGTCCACGCCGATGCCCACGCCCAGCGCAATCACCGGCAGCGTGGCCACCTTCACGCCCATGCCCAGAGCCACCATCAGCGCTTCGCACAGGATGGACGTCAGCGCCAGCGGCAGCACCGCTACCAGCACGGCGCGCCAGCTGCGGAAGGTCACAAAGCACAGCAGAACAACCGCGCCATACACCCACAGCAGCATCGTACGGTTGGCCTGTCTGACGACGATATTGGTAGCGGCCTCGATACCCGCGCTGCCGGCCGCCAGAAGGAACTGGCGCTCGCCGCTGCCATGCTCCCTGGCGAAGGCGGCGGCGCCGGCCACCACTTGCTCCAGCGTGCCCGCCTTGTGGTCGGCCAGGTAGGCGATCACCGGCATCAGAGAACAAGCGCGGTCGAACAGGTCCGGATTGCTGGTGGACGCCTGCTGGGCGCCGTAGTTCAGCACATCCTGGTTGCGCGACAAGGTCAGCCACTTGGCATTGCCCTCGGCGGCGCCGGCCGTCACCCGGCGCACAGCGTCCGCCAGCGACACGGTGGTTTGCACGCCAGGGATCTGGCGCAGCTCCCAGGCCAGGCGGTCCGCCGCGACCAGGGTTTCATATTTCAGGCAGCCTTCGGGCGCGGTCTTGACCATCACCGCAAACTGATCGGAGGACAGCGAGTAGTTCCTGGTGATATAGGCATTGTCCTGGTTGTAGCGCGAGTCGGCACGCAGCTCCGGCGCGCCCGGATCGAGGTCGCCGATCTGCAGGCGGAAGCTGGCAGCCAGGCCACCGGCGGCCAGCAGCACGGCCACCGTCAGCGCGACCACGGCCCAGCGCCGTTCGGTGAAGCGGTCCAGCAACAGCCACAATTTGCCGAGACCACGTCCTGCGTCGGCCTTGCGGTCCAGCTGCATGCTGCGCTCCGCCGCCGCCTGCGACACGCCCAAATAGGACAGCAGCACGGGCAGCAGCATGAGGTTGGTGAAGATCAGCACCGCCACGCCGATGGACGCCGTCAGCGCCAGGTCGCGGATCACGGGGATGTCGATGACCATCAACACGGCAAAGCCCACAGCGTCCGCCAGCAGCGCGGTCAGGCCGGCCAGGAACAGGCGGCGGAAAGTGTAGCGCGCGGCCACCAGCTGGTGGATTCCGCGGCCCACGTCCTGCATGATGCCATTCATTTTCTGCGCGCCGTGCGACACGCCGATGGCAAATACGAGGAATGGCACGAGGATGGAGAACGGGTCCAGCACATAGCCCAGCATGGCCACGATGCCCAGCTGCCAGATCACGGCCACCAGCGAGCAGGCCACCACCAGCAGGGTCGAACGCACGCAGCGGGTGTAGGCGAAAATTACCGCCGCAGCCACCAGGGCAGCCACACCGAAGTAAGCCAATACCTGCTGCATGCCCGCCAGCAGCTCGCCCACCAGGCGCGCAAAGCCGATGACGTGGATGCGTACAGGATGAGCGGACGTGGCATGGCGTGCCACGGTGGCGTCGATGGCGGCGGACAGCGCGCTGTAGTCGATGGCCTGGCCGGTGGCAGGGTCCTTGTCCAGCAGCGGCACGAAGATCAGGGCGGATTTGAAGTCGTTCGCCACCAGGCGGCCGACGATGCCGGCGCGGGCGATGTTCAGGCGCAGCTGCTCCACGCTGCGCGCGCTGCCGTCATAACTGTCCGGCATGACGGGGCCTCCCGTGTACCCGTCTTCCGTGACTTCGTTCCAGCGCACGGACGGGGTCCACATCGATTTCATCCAGGCGCGATCCACGCCTGGCGTCAGGAACAGTTCGTCGTTGATCTGCTTCAAGGTTTCCAGGTAGCCGGCGTCGAAGATGTCGCCCTTCGGGTTTTCCACCACAACGCGCAGCGCATTGCCCAGGCCACGCAGGCCGGCCTTGTTCTGCAGGTAGTTCTGGATGTAGGGATGTGACTGCGGCAGCATCTTCTCGAAGCTGGCGTTCAGCGTCAGCTTCGTGAAGGCCTGCTGCGCGAACAGCAGCGTGAGCGCGGTGCACAGCAGCACCAGCCAGAGGCGGTGATTGAAGACCAGGCGTTCCAGCAGGTTGCCGGAGCGGCGGTCGAACTGGTCCAGCGTGCGCACCACCGGCATCGCTTGCTGGACGGGGGATTCCATATGCATTTTCTTGCCTTTCCGGTTAGCGGCGCTGCAGGACATGCACGCGCACTCCGCGCACGCCGCCCGTTACCATTTCGCCCGTCGCGCCCAACAGCGCCGCGGTCACGGGTTCGGGCTGCGGGGCCGGCTGCGGCGCGAACTGGCGGCCGCTTTCGCTGAACAGGAGCTGGCCCGTCTGGCTGACCAGCACAAAGCCGTTCGGCAGCGCCAGGCCGGCAGCCAGGCCGCTGCGCAGGCCGGTCGTCGACTGCTCCCAGGTGGCGCCGCTGTCGGCGCTGAACCAGGCATTGCCGCGCAGGCCGAAAGCCAGCAGGCGCGGGCCGTCGCCGACCACCCCAAACAGGCTGCCGCGGTAAGGCAAGGCCAGCGCAGAGAAGCGCCCCGCCCCGCCGGCGCTGCGCAGCAGCAGGCCTTGCTCGCCCGCGATGTAGAGGTTGTCGCCAATGGCGCGGATGGCATTCAGGTGCAGGCCTTGCGGGTTGTCCAGCCGATCCTCGCAGGCCAGCCATTGCCTGCCGCCGTCCCCGGTGCAGCGCGCCAGGCCGAAGGCGCCGACGGCCATGCCGCGCAGCTTGTCCGCCATACGGATATCGAGCAAGGGACGGTCGTCCACTTTGCCGCTGCCACCGTTGCGGCCATCGGCCTGCAACAGCCAGGTTTCGCCACCGTCCGCGCTGTGCAGGATGGCGCCATCGTGGCCCACCGCCCAGCCCTCCTGCGGCGTGGCGAAGCTGACGGCCGTCAGGTCCACGCTGACGGGCACACTGGCCTGGCGCCAGTTGCGGCCCGCGTCGTCGCTGTACAGGATGTGCCCACGCTGGCCCACCGCCACGATGCGGCGGCCCGCCATGGCCAGGCCGTTGACGGGCGCATGGGCCGCCAGTGCACTGGGCCGTGCCGGCCTTGCCAGCGGATCGTCGAAGGCTGCTGCGTGGCCGCAGAGGCACAGGCAGGCGGCCAGCGAAGAGAGAATTCGTTTCATATTGCGCTCACCGAAAAAAGACTGCCGGAACGGGAAAGGGTCAGGCAAACCGTCCCGGCAGTGAACGAGACACCTGTCCGGCCCCTTAACGGATACCCGCTCCAGCCAGGCTGTCGGGCGACCATTCGGCCGCTTTCAGTGGCGCGATGTAGCGCGTGCCGCCATGCGGGCCTGCCACACCGGTGATGTTGTAGGTGCCGCTGACGAAGTCGTAGATCATGTGGTTACCCGTCTGCAGCGCCTGCACGTCGTAGCTGAAGGTCATGTGATCGAAGGAGGCGCGGTACAGCTGGCCGCGCGCATCGTAGGCATCGGAAGCCAGCGCGGTCCAGCTGTCTTCGTCGATGTAGAACACGCGCTTGCTGTAGATGTGGCGCTTGCCCGGCTTCAGCACCGCTTCCACCACCCACACGCGGTGCAGTTCCCAGCGCACCATGTCCGGATTCACGTGATTGGGCTTGACGATGTCCGCAGGATTCTTGTGGTAGGTGATCTTGTAGTTGTTGTAAGGGACGATCATCTCCTTCTTGCCCACCAGCTTGAAGTCGTAGCGGTCCAGCGCACCATTGAAGACCCAGGCATCGTCATAGGTCGAGGTGCCGACCGAGGCCGGATTCGGCGTGTCGTAGGCCACGTCCGGCGCCAGCTTCACGCGGCGCTGGCCCGGCAGGTATTGCCACACCTTGCGCGGCTGGACCGCCGGATTGACCGCGTCCAGCGTCAGCAGGGCTTCGCCGGCGCGGCGTGCAGGCGCCGAGTAGGACAGCTTGATGCGGAAGAAGACATCGTTCTGCTTCGCCGGCTCGCTGACCTTGGGATCGGACAGCGGGAACTCCTGGAAGATCTCGCCGGTGGAGGCCAGGGTCGGCACACCGGAGGCATCCACGTTCCAGGAATCGAACTTGGTGGCGAAGGCATGGCCCTGGTAGCGCAGCAGGTGGTTCCACATCACCTCATTGCCGCTCTTCGGGATCGGGAAAGGCACGCCAGCCAATGCGCCCTCCACGCCCACGCCGCCATCGGTAGTCTTGGCGCTCAGGGCATTCTTTGCCGTGTTGTCCAGTTGCTGCTTGGGCAGCACCACGCTGCGGTGAGTCGGATAAACGTCGACGCGAAAGGTGGCGAAGCGCTTCAACAGCTCCTTGGTGCCGGCGGTGAGCTTGTCCTCCTGGCCGGCCAGGTTCTTGCCGGTGATGCTCAGGCGCGGCTTGTCTGCTGCGAAGGGGTCTTCACGCATGCCGCTGCCCTTGGCCACGGCGGGGCCGTTGGTCAGGCCGCCCGTGTATTCGGGGATGGTGCCGTCCTTGTTGCCGGTCTTTTCGGCGCCGACGGCAGTCAGGGACTGGCCCAGTTGCTTTGCCTCGTCCGGCGAAACCGCGGCCTGCGCTGCGGTGGCGGCCAGCAGCATGGCGGCCATTGCGATGTGCTTGATCTTCATGATCTTCCCCTCAGAAGGTGGTCTTGATGGAAGCGGAAATGAAACCGCGGTCTTTCAGCATCGGCGACACGCCGGCATTGGAGGCCACGGCGCCGTTGGCGTCGAAGCCCAGCGGGCCGAAGAAATCGCTCCACTTGATCTCGATCTTGTACTTGGCCCTTACATCGAAGCTCAGGCCCACGCTGTAATTGCCGGCGTTCTTGTTGCCGCCGACGAGAATGGGCGAATTGCCCTTCAGGCCATAGCTCACGGCCAGCGGCGCCGAAAGGTCCACGCCCGGCAGCACCTGGTACCAGGTCGGCGTGAAGTTGACGGCCAGGCCGACGTAGTCGCCATCGACCTTGTCCACGCCCGTATAGTCGGCGCGGCCCTTGTAGAACTGGGCGCCGCGCTTCACGCTGGTGGCGCGGTTCCAGGTCAGTTCACCAATCCAGGTGGCGGCATCGAACAGCGGGGTCTTTGCTGTCACGCCGAAGACATTCAGCACGCCGTGCAAGGTATTGCCCACGGCGCCGCTGACTTCGCCCTGGCCCGGCAAGCCTGCCGCGGTGACGACCAGCGGCGTGGTCTTGCCGAGGGCGCCGTTCAGCGCCGCGACCACCGGTGCGGCCGTCCCGGCTGGCATCAGCAGCACGGGAGAACTGGTCAGCGGCATATTGCGGCGATAGGAGACTTCCGCGCCCACCGAAACACCGGCAATGCTCTTGGCCAGGGATAGGCCAAACACGTCCACATCACCGCCGTATTCCAGCTGGTATTTGCTCGATGCGCCCAGCGCGGCCGGATAGAACAGGCAGTTATTGCCCGCCACCGCGGCGCCGGGGATGAAGTTGCGGCACACGGCATTGCCGGCCGTTGCGCCGCCCGCCCCGCCCAGCATGGGCAGCGGCAGGCCGGCCAGGCGCAGGTTCGCCTGCGGCAGCAGGTCGCCGGTGCGGCGGGCATACAGGCCGATGGTGCCGTCCAGCCAGTCCGGGCTCCAGCGCACGTTCACGCCCCAGTCGCCGCGCTGCTTTGGTTCGCTGTCCGCAATCTTGCCGGCCACGCCGAGGGCGCCGAGGTTAAAGCTTTCCGCGCCCTGGAAGCCGTAGTCATAGAAGCCAAGGAAGGAACCCGACTCCGGCAAGCGCGCCGGCTTCCATTTGAAGAAATACTGGGCGCCCACCGACCAGCCTTCGGCCGGCGAAAACTGGGCGTAGGCGGCGGAACGCGGCAGGAACAGTTCCTTCGCTTCCGTTCCCGGCACCGTATAAGCCTTGATCAGGTCCAGCGCGGACTGGCCATAGTTCACGCCATGCACAGGCGTCAGCAGGCTCTCGCCCCACACCTGGGTATGGCGGCCCAGCTTCAGGTTCAGCGGGCGTTCGGCGATCTCCGTGTTGTAGAAGACGAAAGCATCCAGCAGTTCGCCGCTGCCCTTGTGATAGCGCTTCGTGTAATTCGACAGGCCCAGCGCCGGCTTGCCGTTCTCCAGGTGGTTGGAGGTGGCGACATTGTTGTTATCCAGGCTGTCATAGGCAAAATCGCGCCAGGCCGCGCCGGAAACGCGCATGCCCATGGACTTTTGCCAGACCACGTCCAGCTCGGATAGCAGGTCGAAGCGGTTGGACACGGTGCCGCGTCCGAAATTGCGGTCGCCGTCGTCGAAATTCGGATTCTTCAGGATGCCCTGGTGCTGCGCGTTCAGGCGGTTGGCGTAGTTATATTTGACAGTATTGTCGAATCGTACAGACAGGTCCGGATTTCCGGTTTCGATCTCCGTCGCAAACGCGGTGCCGCCCTGGGCGCACAATGCCGCGGCCAAGGCCAGGGCGCTGCGCGCGAAGCTGCGCTGGTGTGGAAGCTTGCTCATGCTGCGGGTTCTCCTCCAATGGATTTTTTTTGTGTGTGCGGGTTTTTCCCGTTCTTGTTGGATTTCATCCTAGGCCGCTCCCGTCCCGCCGCCCCCACCCCATAAGAGGGGGAACACCCCACCCTCCCCCCGAAATGCCGCCGTATAATCAAACGCACAACGACTGCCGAACCGACCGACATGCTCTTTCAATCCGGCGCCAGCGACACCGCCACCGAACTCGTTCTGAAAACGACGCCGCCCCGCGCGCCGCGCCATATGCTCACGCGTTCCCGCCTGCAGCTGGCCGACCCGCAGTTCAGCGGCTGCCCCGTGATCGCCCTGCAGTCGCCGGCCGGCTTCGGTAAAACGTCCATGCTGGCGCAGTGGCGGCGCGAGGCCCTGGGCTCAGGCGCCGCCGTGGCCTGGCTGCTGGCCGACGAGGGAGATGAGCCGCAGCGCTTCGTGCGCGCGCTGGTGCAGGCGGTGCGCGCCGGCTGCGCGCGCCCCGCTTTCGGGCGCCAGCTCGTCGACGGCGCTGCCGCATCGGCCAATCCCCTCGATGCGCTGACCGCCTTCCTGGCCGAAGTGGCCGCCACCTCACTGGACCTGGTACTGATGGTGGACGATGCCGAGCACCTGCCGCCCGCCAGCGCCGAGTTGCTGGGCTACCTCCTGCACAACACGCCGCAGAACCTGCGCGTGGTCGCGGCCGGGCGCAGCGGCCTGCAGCCGCTGGCGGAAGACTTGATGGCTTACGGCGATTGCGTGACCGTGGGCCCGGAACTGTTGCGTTTTTCCTACGATGAGACGCGCAAGCTGGTGGCCGTGCGCTTCGGCACCGCGATCGATGCGGACAGCAGCGCGCGCCTGCATGAGCTGACGGAAGGCTGGCCCCTGGGCTTGCAACTAGCGCTAGCTGCCATGGAACAGGGCCGTGATCCCGGCGCAGCACTGGCCGGGCTGGTGGAGGGCAGCGGCGACCTGCGCGAGCGCGTGATCGGCATGCTGCTGGCGCGCTTGGCGCCGGAAGACAAGGATTTTCTCGTCACCGCGTCGATCACGGACACGCTCCATCCGGAGCTGTGCAGCGCCCTGACCGGCCACGCCGACTCGGCCGCCCGGCTGGCGCGGCTGGCGCGCGAAACGCCGGTCTTCGTGGTTGCGGAGGACAGCGCCTGGTGCCGCATCCATACGCTGGCGCGCGATCTGCTGCGGCGCCGCCTGGCCGACCGTGACCCGGACCAGTTGCGCCAGCTGCATTTGCGCGCCGCGCACTGGCTGGCCGACCATGGCATGCTGCAGGAAGCGGCCCATCACGCGCTGGCCGGCGGCGAACACGCCCAGGCCTACGACTGGGCCGAGCAATGCCTGATGGAGGCCGTGCGCCAGGGGCAGCTGCAGGCGCTGGAGCAGTGGCGCGCCCTGTTGCCGGAAGAGGAACTGGAGCGCCGTCCCGCCTGCGTCTTGCCGCCGCCTGGGTGCAGGCGCTGGGCGAGCATCACCGCGACAGCGAGCGCCAGGTGGCGCACATCCTCGCCGGGGCGGGCGACAATACGGCGCTGCGCTATGAATGCACGCTGATCGCTTGCGCCGCCGCTTTCTATGCCGACGAGATCGACCGCTTCGTCGACCTGTTCGAGCCCTGGGCCTCGCAACCGCCACCCACCAGCGATCCGTGGCTGCTGCAGGCCCATGCCAACCGGCTCGCGGCCAGCGCCCTCTATCGCGGCGACCCGGCGCTGGCGCGGCGCCAGCAGCAGCGCGCCCCGCAATCCCTGGCACAGGACAGCAGCTATGTGCGGCGCTGGGGCGAATTCATCGTCGGTCACAGCTATTTGTGGGAGGGCCAGGTGCGGCTGGCGCAGGACACCGTGCGCCCCGCATTGCTGCGCGCCGATGCCGACCTGGGACGGCGCCATCCCCTGTCCGCCATGTTTGCAGCCCTGCTGGCGGCCATCGTGTTCGACACGGGTGAGGTGGAGGAGGCCCAGGCCCTGCTGGCCAACCGCCTAGATGTGCTGGAGCGCACCGGCACGCCGGACAGCCTGCTGCTGGCCTATCGCACCGCCGCCCGCTGCGCTGCCGCCGAAGGCCGGGAGCACCGCGCGCTGGACTTGCTGGAGGCGCTGCACGCCCTCGGCGCGGCACGCAAGGCGCCACGCCTGTGCGCCGCGGCCGCGGTTGAGCAGATCCGCCTGCACGCGGCCCACGGACGCTGCGAAAGTGCGCGCGCCCTGTTGCCACGCCTGGAATCCGTCACGCCGGACGGCGCCGGTCCCTTGTGGCGGCAGTGGATCGCCTTGTTCCAGTCAGTGGGCACTGCCTATGCCGCCATCGCCTGCCGCGACTGGCGGGGCGCCCAGGCGCCGCTGGCTGCCGCGGCCGACACGGCGTCCGCCGTGCGGCTGGGGCGACACGGGGTGGAGCTGATGGCATTGCGTGCACTGGCACGCCAGCAACTGGGCGAGGATGGCGCGCCCTTGCTCGACGAGGCGCTTAACCTGGCGTGCACCTACGGCTTGCAGCGGGCGGTGACGGATACGCATCCTCTGCTGGCGGACTGGGTGGCGCGCCGCGCCGGCGCCGTCAACCCGGCCGCGCCGGCGCCCGTCACCGCCGCCGTGTCCGCGCCGCGTGCGCCGGCCGCCTCGCCGCGCGCCTTGCCCAGCATGGTGCTGACGCCCAAGGAAAGGGAAATTCTCGAACTATTGGCGCGCAACCTGTCCAACAAGGAAATCGCCCTCGCCCTTGGAGTGGGCGAGGAGACGGTGAAGTGGCACCTGAAGAACCTGTTCGGCAAGCTGGACGCAGCCTCGCGCAAGCACGTCGTGCGCCGCGCCCAGCTGCTCGGCCTCCTGGAAGGCGTCTGACCGCCGACGCATACCGTGCGCCGCTCCTCCGCGCCGATTACCATGCGCCGATTCGAAGCGCCAATGCCGCGCACCGACGGTCCGCGCGGCTGGTACGCGTCGAAACTGCTCTCCGATGCTGCGCGCCGATGCTGTGCGCCGATTGCTGCGCGCCGATTGCCCTGCCCCGATTGCCGTGCCCCGATTGCTGTACGCCGATTGCTATGTCCCGACCGCTGCGCGTAGGGCGGATCATTGATCCGCCGTGCATGTGCCGTCGAGACGCAAACACGGCGGATCGATGATCCGCCCTACGCGGCAGTGGCAACGGTTCAGCAGTGGCATTGGTTCAGAAGTGGCAATGGTTCAGCGGTGGCAACGGTTCTGATCAGGATACGCGCAGCGCCGCAATCAACCCCTCGGCCAGCCGCCATTCGCCATAGCCGGACGCCGGGTTGAGGTGCCCCACCTCGCCCAGCGGCACAATATGACTCCCCCCACCCCAGCGCCAGCTCCTCAACCCGCGCCAAACGTCCCAGCGGATCATTGCTGCTGATCGCCGCAATGCTGGGAAACGGCAGAGGCCCTCGCGGCACCGGCAGCCAGCCCGCCTGACCCAGTTCATCGAGCGTAGGAAAACCCCGGTGGCATCGCCTCCTCGAAATCGGGCGGTGTCGCCATCAGCACGCCCTGCACCGGGCGCCGGCTCTGCTGCGCCCAGTGCGCGACCATGATGCACCCGCCGCTGTGTGCAACGAGGATCGGCTCGCCGTCGATGCCGGCAACCGCCTGTTCGATCGCCTCCACGCGCGCCGCACAGGAAAGGTCCGCCCGCCCCATCGGCGGCACCGTGTGCACCGGCTGGCCGGCGGCTTCCAGACGGGCGGCCAGCAAAGTCTGCCAGTGGGCTTCCACATGGTCGCGCAGCCCCGGCACAATCAACACGGTAGCCAGCGACATCAGGCCACCTTGCGGCGGTTAGGGGCAAAGCCATTGCGCGCCAGGGCCTCGTCCGCGTTCCGATAGAACTCGCCGATGCGGTAGATGCGGCGCGCTTCGTTGCCGTCCGCGATTTCGCGGCCGAATTCGCGCGAGATACGCACCAGCTGCTCGATCTGGCGCACGGAGCTCATCTTCTCCTTGCGGTCCTGGGTCCAGATATTGTCCTCGATGCCGCAGCGCACATGCAAACCCATGGCGATCGCCATCATATTGATCGGCAGGACATTCAGCATCGACGATTCCAGCGTCAGCACGGAACCATCTGGGCAGGCGCGCACGAAATTGGCCAGGTTGTAGATGTTCGGCGCATCGAAGCCGCCGCCGATGGCGACCCAGGTCAGGATCAGCGGCACATTGGCCGCGCCGCGGCGCATCATGCGCTCCACGGTTTCCAGCTGGGTGATGTTCGCCAGCTGAAAGTGCGCCTGGATGCCCTTGGCCGACAGGCGGCGGATGTGCTCCTCCAGCCATCCGGGGCCGGCCGGAATCGTCATTTCACGGTACGCCTGGTACAGGGCCGGATCGGCGATCGAAGTGCCGCGCAGGTCCGCATCGCACATCTGCTCGACGATGTTCATCTGGTTGGAATTGACGGCCACCGTCACCTGGTCCGGCGCCGGGGTCAGCTCGGCCAGCATGTGGCGCGTATCGTCGCTCAGCCACTTGGCCGCTTCGCCCTCGCTCTCGGGGGCGAAGGAAATCGAACCGCCGACCTGGATGATCATGTCCGGCACGCGGGCGCGCACGCCGGCAATCAGCTCATTGAACTTGGACAGGCGCTTGGAGCCGTGGCCGTCCATTTCGCGCACATGCAGGTGCAACACAGTGGCGCCGGCGTTGTAGCAGTCCACCGCTTTCTGGATCTGCTCTTCCATGGTCAGCGGAATATCTTCCGGGAAGTCGGCCGGCATCCATTCCGGTCCATAGGGTGCGCAGGTGATGACCAGCTTTTCCTGGTTTTCGGGGAACAGGGAACCGTCGAGGAAATTCATGGGGAATCCTTTGCTGATTGGGTAAGTGGGACGAATCGTTACTGCCATCCTCAAAGAATTCGCGCGCCAACGCCCCCCCACCGCCGAGGGGGGCCGCCCTCCCCGCCGGCGCGCACAATCGGCCCGTCTACAGAGCCATTTGCGAGCCCACCATGAACGACACCACTCTCGCCGTCCCCGCCTCCACCTCCCGCCTGCGCGCCGCCTTCGACCGCTACTCGCCCGGCCTGCTGGTGAGCGGGATCATTGCGGCGGCATCCACCTTCCTGTCCGACCACTACGGCGCCTCGGCCATGCTGTTCGCTCTCCTGTTGGGGATGGCGGTCAACTTCCTCTCGCAGGAGGGCCGCTGCATACCAGGCCTGGAGCTGGCAGCCAAAGGCGTGCTGCGCACAGGCGTCGCCCTGCTGGGCATGCGCATCACCTTCGGCCAGATCGGGCAGCTGGGCAGTTTTCCGCTGCTGCTTGTGCTGGGCAGCGTGGTACTGACGATTGCCTTCGGGCTGCTGGGCGCGCGCCTGGCCGGCTTCAAATACGCCTTCGGCATGCTCAGCGGCGGCGCCACCGCCATCTGCGGCGCGTCCGCGGCGCTGGCCATCGCGGCCGCATTGCCCGCCCACCCGCTACGCGAGCGCGCCACCATCTTCACGGTAATCGGCGTATCGCTGCTTTCCACGGTGGCGATGGTGGCCTATCCGCCCATCGTCAACGCGCTGGGCCTGGACCCGCAGCAGGCCGGCATCTTCCTCGGCGCCACCATCCACGACGTGGCCCAGGTGGTGGAGCGGGCTACAGCATGTCCACTGAAACAGGCGACACGGCCACCGTGGTCAAGCTGCTGCGCGTGGCCATGCTATTGCCGGTGATCTTCACCGTTTCCGTGGTGATCCGCATGCGCAGCGACGGCACGGGCAGCAAGGTGCCGATGCTGCCCTGGTTCGCCGTGGCCTTCGCCGTGCTGGTGGCCATCAACAGTACCGGCTGGATTCCCCACATCGTGCAGGACGGCGGCAACGCCCTCGCGCGCTGGTGCCTGGTCACGGCCATCGCAGCCATCGGCGTGCGCACGCGGCTGCAGGAAATCGTCAGCGTCGGCATCAAGCCGGTGCTGCTGATGCTGGCGGAAACGCTGTTCCTTGCCTTGCTGGTGTTGGCCGCGCTGCTGTGGCACGGAGCCCGCTGAGGGCCGCGCCTAGTGCGCGGCGGCGTGCGCGGCCAGCTGCATCAGCTCCTGCGCGTTCAGGTCGGACACCAGCGTGTACTGCATGCCCTCTCCATGCCACTGCACCAGCTGGAAGCCGCGCCGGCTGGCAAGATGGCGGGGCGGCGCGTTTGCAGCGGCCGTCGGCTGGATGAACATATTGATCCAGTGCAGGCGGTGGCGGTACACCAGCACCGCCACCGTGCGGCCCTGCAGGACTTCGAGCCGCGCGCCGGCCAGCGGGAAGCCTTGCGCTGCGAAGTCGCGCACGGGCGGGGTGTAATCGAGCTTGCCGGCGAACCAGGGCTTGACGGTGTGCTGGTCCGTGGACGCCACGTCAGTCAGGTGATCCACTTGCAGCGAACGCAGATGGCTGTCCACCAGCAGCGCTGCCGTATCGGCAGGCGCCGGTGCCAACCAGAGCAGCGCGAGCCACAGGGCCAGCGCACCGGAGGCGAAACCGCCCGCCAGCCAGGCCGCGCGGGCGCGCAGCAGCTCGGGCCAGCGCCAGGAGCGCGGCGGCGGCGCCGATTCGCCGATCTGCTTCAGGATCGCCTGGCGCAGCGCAGTCGGCGCGGTGTGATAGCTGGCCCGCTCGCGCAGCAGGGCGCTCAGTTCATCGTCTGTCGGCTTCATGATGCCTGTTCCTCATCCAGTCCGCCCAGCGACTGGCGCAACAATTTCCGCGCGCGCGACAGCCGCGACATCACGGTCCCCAGCGGCACGCCGGTGATGCGGGCGATGTCCTCATACGATAGCGCCTCCAGTTCGCGCAGCACGAGCGCCTCGCGGAAAGCCCAGGGCAAGCCGCGTATCGCGCCGTCCACCTGTTCGCGGCGCACGCGCACGAGCAGCAGCTGTTCCGGCCCGTCCGCCTCGTCGGGGTACTGCGCTTCAACTTCTTCGTCGAGCGGCAGCATCTCATGCTTGCGGGCGCGTAGGTAGTCGAAGCAGGCGTGGCGTACGATGCTCAGCAGCCAGGGCTTGACCGCTTCGCCGCGCAGGCTGTCGAAGAAACGCCAGGCGCGCAGGCAGGCATCCTGCACCACGTCCTGGGCAGCCTGCTCATCGTGCAGCAGCCAGCAAGCGAGGTTGTATGCCGCATCCAGGTGCGGCAGCACTGTCGCTTCGAATCGCGGCCTGTTGGCAGTCAAAGAGTCCTCCTTCTTCAACCAGACGTAGTGAACCCTCAGTTTATTCCCGTCGAAGGCCGGGAATATTTCACGGCGCTCACGCGTCTGATAGTCATGTCCCCCCTCTTAAGGAGCATGCCATGATCACGCGACGCGACTTCCTTCAGCTTGCCGCCCTTGGCGGCGGAGCGGTGTTTGCTTCCGGCCTTGCCGGCTGCGCGCAAACGGCGCGCGGCGGCAACGCCGATTTCTATTTCGTCCAGCTGTCGGACACCCACTGGGGCTTCAAGGGCGCCGCCAATCCTGACGCCGCCGTCACCTTGCCCAAGGCGGTGGCGGCAGTGAATGCCCTGCCGGTGCAGCCCGACTTCATCGTCTTCACCGGCGACCTGACCCACACCACCGACGACCAGGACGAGCGCCGCCGCCGCATGCGCGAATTCCGCCAGATCGTCGCCGATCTCAAGGTAAAACAGCACTACTACCTGCCCGGCGAACATGACGCCTCGCTGGACCATGGCGCCGCCTTCATCGAATTGTTCGGCCCCACTCACTACAGCTTCGCCCACCGCGGCGTGCATTTCATCGCAGTCGACAATGTCTCGGATCCCGGCGCCAGCGTCGGCGACGAGCAGATCGCCTGGCTGCAGGGCGAACTGGCCAAAGTACCCACCGGCGCGCCTATCGTGATCCTGACCCACCGCCCCTTGTTCGACCTGGCCCCGAAGTGGGACTGGGCCACGCGCGATGGCGAAAAAGTCATGGCCGCGCTGCTGCCTTATCAGAACGTCACCATATTCTACGGCCACATTCACCAGGAACACCATCACCAGACGGCCCACATCCAACATCATGCGTCGAAGTCGCTGATCTTCCCCCTGCCGGCACCAGGGTCGCAGGACAAGCGCGTGCCCCTGCCGTGGGACGCGGAGCACCCATACCGGGGCCTGGGATTCCGCGAAGTGCGCACTGCCCAGCCGCTGCCCTTCACCCTGAACGAGCTGACGGTGTAAATCATGAACGGGATCAAGGCTTTAACAGCGGTGCTGCTGAGCGGCGCCCTTCTGGCGGGCGCCGGCGCGCGCCATCGTCTGCACGAACCTGGGGATGAGACTACAATCCAGATCACTGCCCAGCGCTTTCATTACAGTCCTGATGAGATAACAGTAAAGCGGGGCACACCGGTGGTGTTGGCGATTACGTCCCTGGACTTCGTGCATGGCTTCAAAGTGCCGGAACTGGGAATCCGCGTTGACCTGCCGCCTGGCAGGGTGACCGAGGTGCGCTTTACTCCGCAGAAGACCGGCAGGTTCGATTTTTTATGCGATAACTTCTGTGGCAGCGGGCATGAGGAAATGTCAGGGCGGATCGTGGTCGTCGACTGAACAATAACTCTGCAAAGGAGATACGCCATGCGCATCCTGCTCCTGCTGCCCTTCATCGGGCTGCTCCTTACGCCGCTCTACAATTTCGAAAATCCCAGGCTATTCGGCTTCCCCTTCTTCTACTGGTACCAGTTCGCCTGGGTACCGGTGACTTCCCTGCTGATCTGGCTCGTCTACAAGAACGGCAAGAACAAGGGAGAAGAATGATGGACATGCAGATCAACTGGACGGCGCTTGGCGTCTTCATCTTCTTCTTTGTGCTCGTCACCGTAATGGGCTTCCTGGCCTCGCGCTGGCAAGGCGGCGGCACCGAGCATGGCGGCGGCGACCTGCAGGAGTGGGGCCTGGGCGGCCGCAACTTCGGCGCCTGGATCACCTGGTTCCTCGTCGGCGGCGACTTCTACACGGCGTACACGGTGATCGCGGTTCCCGCGCTGGTGTATGCGGTGGGCGCCTACGGTTTCTTCGCCCTGCCCTATACGATCATTGTCTACCCCATCGTCTTCATCATCATGCCCAAGCTCTGGCAGGCCGCCCAGCGTGCCGAACACGTGACGGCGGCTGACGTGGTCTACGGTCGCTACAGTTCGCGCGCACTGGAATTCGCCGTCGCGCTGACGGGCGTGGTGGCGACCATGCCCTATATTGCGCTGCAGCTGGTGGGCATGGAAGTGGTGATCAAGGCCCTCGGCCTCACGGGCGAGCTGCCGCTGGCGGCGGCCTTCATCGTGCTGGCCCTGTACACCTACTCCGCCGGCCTGCGAGCGCCGGCGCTGATCGCCTTCGTCAAGGACCTGATGATCTATGTCGTGGTGCTGGTGGCCGTGGTGCTGGTGCCGGCGAAGCTGGGCGGCTATGGCGCGGTGTTCAGCGCCGCGCAGGACGCATTCGCAGCCAAGGGCGGCGCCACCGGCGTCACGTTGAAGCAGTCGCAATTGCTGCCTTACGCCACCCTGGCGCTGGGCTCCGCGCTGGCCGCCTTCATGTATCCGCACACGCTGACCGGCATCTTCGCGGCCAACAGCGCGGACACGATCCGCAAGAACGCTGTCTTCCTGCCGGCCTATACCATCCTGCTTGGCCTGATCGCGCTGCTGGGCTTCATGGCTCACGCGGCCCACCTGCCGATCGCCACCAATAACGATGTGGTCCCGGCGCTCTTCAACGCCCTCTTCCCCAGCTGGTTCGCGGGCTTCGCCTTTGCGGCGATTGCCATCGGTGCGCTGGTGCCGGCTGCCGTGATGTCGATCGGCGCAGCCAATCTGTTCACGCGCAATTTCTGGAAGCCTTACGTCAATTCGAATGTGACCCCTGAGGGCGAAGCGAAAGTGGCGAAGATGGTGTCCCTGGTGGTGAAGGTGGGCGCGCTGGTCTTCATCATCTTCCTGCCGACCAAGTTTGCGCTGGATCTGCAGTTGCTGGGCGGCGTGTGGATCCTGCAGACCTTCCCTGCCGTGGTGTTCGGGCTGTGGGTCGGTTGGTATCGCGCCCCGGCCCTGCTGGCCGGCTGGGCGGCCGGACTGATTTCCGGCAGCTGGCTGGCACTGGCTGATGGCATCAAGCCGGTGCATACCTATATGGTCGGGGGCGTGGGGTACACCATCTACACCGGCCTGGTGGCATTGCTGATTAATGTGGCGGTGGCTTCGGTGGTGCAGGTGGCGATGGGATCGCAGAAGGCTGCGGCTCCGGCCAAGGCTTGAAACCCAAGGCAGATGCTGGTGGCAGGCACGATGTGCCAGCCACCTGGTCCGAGGCGCGTAACGGGTGTCAGGCACATCGTGCCTGACACCCGGGTTTGCCGTGGGTTCTTACTGGCCGTCCACCGCAACCTTCAGCGGACTGCGCTCGCGGGCAATAAACTCCGCCACCGCGGCCCGCCACTGGTCCATGCGCTTGAACTCTGAAGCGCGATCCCACGCAGCGCCCATCAGGTAGCGCAGAGGTTCGCCCGACTTCACCTTGGCCAGCACCAGCGAATTCCGCTCGTCCTCGGCAAAGGTGGCGCCGCCGGAAGGAATGGCAACGGCCGTGCCGAAATCGCCGTTGGACTTCTGGTGCACCCACTGCAGCACAGCGCCGCTGGCAGCGTCGTTGGCGGCATCCACCCTGGCTTCCTGCCCCTTGTCGGCAGGCGTCTTGTTGACGCCGACGGCCACCGTCAACTCCGGACGACCGCCGAACTGGAAGGTGCTGCTGACGCGGTCGAACTGCTGGCCCGCGTCCAGCGAAATGCGCTTGGTTTCGGAAACGGCCACGCCGCCGCCATCCCAGGTGTCGTAGGTGACTTCGAACACCGTGCGCACGGGGCCGTTCGCCAGCACTTTCCAGGTGGCGTAGTTACGGCCAGTCCACAGGCGCTGGCCATCCCAGATGCCGGTGCCGCCCAGGCCGCGCGTGGTGCCCACGTTGTACATGTCCATGCCCTCGCCTTCATCGACGTGGTAATGGTCATGGCCCTTGTTGTACCAGCGGTCCACGATCGGATAGCTGACCTTCTTGAACCAGATATCGATGCCGCTGGTGACCAGCACCTCCTTGCCGGAACCGGCGGGCGCCGGGGCGGCAAGCGCCGGGCCATACATGCGGTGGCCGATGCGGTCGTTCTCCCAGGCGAAATCGTCCAGGCGCTCCGGCACGTAGCGGCCGAAGGTCTTCGCCGGGAACACCGGCGCCATGCCTTCGATCTTCTCGACCGTGAAGCGCGCGGATTTCTCGCCCTTTGCGAAATTGTGCTGGAACAGCAGCTCGCCATAAGCCGCGCCCACATTCTTCGGGTCCTTCAGCTGCGGCGCCACATTCGTGACCTGGTAAGGCAGCGCCTGGCCCTTTGCATCCTTCACCACAATCTGCTGCAGGCGCGCGCCGGGCAGCGCCGCGTTCACGGACGTCCAAGGCACGGAGATGGTTTCGGACGGCCGCGCCGCATCGAGATCGTGGCTGACGGTGATCGTCATGCGCTCAGCGGCATTTGCGGTACCCACGGCGCCGGCGGCGATTGACAGGACCAGGAAGAGTTTTCTGCGCATCGTTTGTCTCTCAGGTTATGGGCGCCGGGTTGAAGAGCACCAGCGCGTTATGAAGCCGATGATGTTCGGCCCAGGTCTTCTTCCCGCTCGCCACATCGAGCATCAAGTGGAAGAGTTCCCAGCCGACGTCCGCGATGGATGCCTCGCCGCTGGCGATGCGGCCCGCGTTCACGTCCATCAGGTCGTGCCAGCGGCGCGCCAGGTCGTCGCGGGTGGCGACCTTGATCACGGGGACAGGCGCCAGGCCATATGGCGTGCCGCGCCCCGTGGTAAAGATATGGAGGTTCATGCCTGCCGCCGCCTGCAGCGTGCCGCAGATGAAGTCCGAAGCCGGCGTGGCGGCGTAGATCAGGCCCTTCTGCTTCAGCTTCTCGCCCGGCGGCAGCACACCCGCAATCGGCGCGGAGCCGGACTTCACGATCGAACCCATGGCCTTCTCCACGATGTTCGACAGCCCGCCCTTCTTGTTGCCCGGCGTGGTATTGGCGCTGCGGTCAACCCCGCCGCGCTTCAGGTATTCGTCGTACCAGGCCATCTCGCGGATCATGGCTTCGGCCACTTCCGGCGACACGGCGCGCGAAGTCAGCTGGTCGATCCCGTCGCGCACTTCCGTCGTTTCCGAGAACATTACGGCGGCGCCGGCGCGCACCAGCAGGTCGGTAGCATAGCCGACGGCCGGATTCGCAGTCACGCCGGAAAACGCATCGCTGCCGCCGCACTGCACGCCGACCACCAGCTCGGAGGCAGGCACGGTTTCGCGACGGCGCTGATCCAGCACTTTCAGGTGTTCCTCCGCCTGCGCCATGATGGACTGGATCATGGATTCGAAGCCGACATGCGCCGCATCCTGCAGGCAGACCACCGGCACGTCCGCATCCAGGCTGCCCTTGATGGGAATCACGCCGCGCGGCAGCAGGCGTTGCGGCTGCAGCTTCTCGCAGCCCAGGCTCACGATCATGGCTTGGCCGCCGAAATTCGGATTCAGGCTGATATTGCGCAGCGTGCGGATGGGGATCACGCCGTCCGGCGCATCGATGGCCACGCCGCAGCCGTAGCTGTGCTCCAGCGCCACCACGTCTTCCACATTTGGATACTTGGGCAGCAGTTCGGTGCGAATGCGGCGCGCCGCGTGTTCCACTACGCCCGCCACACATTGCACGGTGGTCGTAATAGCCAGCAGATTGCGCGTGCCCACGCTGCCATCCGGATTGCGGTAGCCCTGGAAGGTATAGCCTTCGAGCGGCGCCATATGGGGCGCGGGTGCGTTGGCAATGGGCAGATCGTCGAGGGCGCGCGCTTCAGGCATTTTCACCAGCGCTTCGCTGATCCAGCTGCCGGCCGGGATGTCGCGCGCGGCGAAGCCAATGGTGACGTTGTAGCGGCGGATCGGGTCGTTCTCTTTCAGGTCGGCCAGGGCCACCTTGTGACCCTGCGGCACGCCATCCTTCAGAACCAGGCCGCTTTCGAGCACTGTGCCACTGGTCAGGCCACCGTCATTTACCACGATTGCAACATTATCATTGTCATGCATCAGAATGATGCGGGGACGGAAGATGTCATAAACTGTTGATTTTCAGGGGCGGCAGGACCGGAACTGTGGGTTTTCTTAAATTCAGTATGGCCGAAATAAATCATTTTGGCTAGTCCGCATTGCTTATTTGGTCTGACCGCTTTAGAATCCAACATACCACTTACGCGAAAAGAATGCAGATGAACGCGACACCAAAAAAATTGCCAGAACTGGTCGCACCGGAAACCCGCCTGTACCGCCAGGTGGCGGACAAGATCCAGGTCATGATTGCCGAGGAAGGCATTGCCGCCGGCGAGCGCCTGCCCTCCGAGCGCGACCTTTCCGCCAAGCTGGCCGTCAGCCGTGCTTCACTGCGCGAAGCGCTGATTGCGCTGGAACTCTCGGGTGTCGTGGAAGTGCGCGGCGGTTCGGGCGTTTATGTCGCCGCCAAGTCGGAAGAACCGAAATCCCTCTCCGAAGAAGGACCCGGCCCGTTTGAAGTGCTGTCCGCGCGCCGCCTGATCGAGTCCGAAGTCGCCGCCATTGCTGCGCGGGTAGCCACCGACGGCGCGATCGACGCGATCCTGCGCGCCGTGGAAGAGATGGAAAAGCACCACGACAATTACTCCACCAACGAACACCTTGACCGCAACTTCCACCTGGCGATCGCCGCCGCCACCGGCAACAGCGCGCTGGTAGGCGTGATGACTTATCTGTGGGATCAGCGCGGCCGCCTGTGGCACAAGCTGAAGGAACACTTCCGTACCGAAGAACTGCGCAAGGAAACCCTGAGCGACCACCGCCAGATCTTCCTTGCCATTGCCAATCACGATCCCGCCGGTGCACGCCAGGCCATGCGGGCTCACCTTGAACGGGTTACGCGCACCTTCTCGCGCGGTTGATAACAATAAGATTGACCGTGAGACCACGGCCGCCTGCGCGCGGCCCCTGTCGATAACGGCACGGAGTACGCGAGGTGCTCTACATAAAACAGATGGAGACTCTGACTTATGACCTCGCGTTCTACGCGCTGGCTGGCCACGTTCGGCCTGGCCCTTGCCGCCTCCTCCGGTTTCGCCGGCTCTGCCTCCGCGGCTGATGTCCGGGTAATCCTTGTCGGCGATTCGACCATGGCCACCCGCAGCGGCTATGGCGACGCCCTCTGCGCTCGCTTCACAGCCGCTGTCGACTGCATCAACCTCGCCAAGGGCGGCCGCTCCACTTCGTCCTTCCGCGCCGAAGGCCTGTGGGACAAGGCGCTGCAGCTGGTGCGAGAATCCGCCGGCAAGCCGACCTATGTTTTGATCCAGTTCGGCCACAACGACCAGCCAGGCAAGCCTGGCCGCTCCACCGACCTGGTGAAGGAATTCCCCATCAATATGGCCCGCTATGCGCGCGAAGTGCAGGAAGCGGGCGGAACGCCGGTGCTGGTGACTCCCCTCACCCGACGCCAGTTCAAGGGCCAGTGGCTGAGCAATGACCTCGCCCCCTGGGCTGCCGCCACGCGGCTCGCCGCGGGCGAAACGAAGGCGCCGCTGCTCGACCTGAACACGGACAGCCAGGCCGCCGTGCAAGCGATGGGCGAAGCGGAAGCCGACACGCTGGCCGAAGCCCCGAAGCCTGAACCGAAGTTCGACCGCACCCATCTCGGCGACAAAGGCGCGCGCCTGTTCTCGGGCATCGTGGCCGATGAATTGCACCGCGCGGTGCCGGCACTGAATAAATACTACAACTGAGGAGACACATGCAGGTTTCGAATTTTTCCCGCCGCGGGATGCTGAAACTCGCCGCCGGCGCCGGCGCAGCGCTCGCACTGCCCGTGCGTGCAGGCGTTTCCGGCGATCCCTGGCTGGTGGCCGACGCCATTGTCAACCGCCTGAAGCGGCCCATGAACTTCCCCAAGCGCGACTTCGTGGTCACCGAGTTCGGCGCGGCGCCCTGCGCCACGCGCAAGGTGAAAGCCTGGGCTTCGCACGATGACCAGGAAATGCTGCCGACCCAGGCTGAAAACGCGAAGGATTGCTATGCCGCCTTCAAGGCCGCTATCGACGCCTGCGTGGCGGCAGGCGGCGGCCGCGTGGTGATTCCGAAGGGCGACTGGTTCTGCGCCGGCCCGATCGTGCTGCGCTCGAACGTGCACGTGCACCTGCAGGCTGGAGCCCACATTTTCTTCTCGCAGAAGCCGGACGACTATGCCAGGTACGGCGACTACGACTGCGGGCCGAATGGCAAGCTGACTCTGTCGCGCTGGCAGAGCAATGATTGCCTGAATTACTCGTCCATGATCTACGCCTTCAACGAGGACAATATCGCCCTCACCGGCGAGGACTGGACTTCCGTGCTGGATGGCCAGGGCGGCGTGCCATTCAACGCCGAGGGCGAATGCTGGTGGACGTGGAAGGGCCGCAACCGCACGATGAATGCGGTGTCGCAGAACACCATTCCCGGCCATCGCGCGGGCCAGCTGTCGCAGGTTACGCCAAACCCGAGCAATAAGCCGCTGGCGCAGGTAGCACCCTGGCTGAGCGAGGCCGAACGCAAGCATATCGAGGGTGAAGGCAACAAGTGGAGCCATGACGAGCAATACTTGCCGGCGCTGTCCGAGGCGGGCGTGCCGATCGGCCAGCGCGCCTTCGGCAAGGGCCACTACCTGCGTCCGCCCATGATCCACATCGTCGGCTGCACCAATGTGCTGCTGGAGAACTACCATGTGATCAACACGCCGTTCTGGCAGCACCACCCTGTCCATTGCCGCAACCTGGTGATCCGCAATGTACATGCGGAGAGCCTGGGCCCCAACAGCGACGGCTTCGACCCGGAAGCCTGCGACCATGTGCTGGTGGACCGCTGCACCTTCGATACGGGCGACGACTGCATCGCCATCAAGGCCGGCAAGAACCGGGACACGCAATTCGGCCCGTCGCAGAACATCGTGATCCAGGGCTGCACCATGCAGAGCGGCCATGGCGCCGTGACGCTGGGCTCCGAAATGGCCGGCGGCATCGAGAACGTGTTTGCGCGCGACCTGGTCTTCGAGAACAAGAACTGGGCCTCCAATCCGCTGAACACGGCGATCCGCCTGAAAACAAATATGAACCGCGGCGGCTACCTGCGCCACTTCTACGTGAAGAATGTGCGCATTCCGAACGGCGTGCAGATCAGCCCATCGTTCTATGCTTCCCTGCCCGGATCGCCGATCGCTTCGCGCACCGTGGCCACGGCCGCCGGCGCAGTTGTCACCTTCGACTGCGATTACACGCCGACTGCGGACAATATCCGCGTGCGGCCGCCGGAAGTTTCGGATGTCCATATTTCCAACGTGACCGTGGGCAATATCAGCAAGGGCGGCAAGAGCGGTTCCTGCTACCAGGCCGTAGTGATCCTCGGTCCTGTGGCTTCCGACTACAACGGCCCGCAACCGATGCCGAGCGTGCTGCCGGTGCGCCGCGTGACCATCAGGGACTGCGACTTCGGCAATCCCGTCAACAAGGACCAGCCGCTTTACCTGTACAACGTGCAGAATCTGAAACTGGAGAATGTGACCATCTCCGGCAAACGCGTGGATGCCGCCCTGTCGGCCTGATAGTGAGGAATGCCTTGAAACTGAAAACCAGTCTTATCGTGATGGCCGCCGTGCTGGGCATGTCGGCAAGCACCGCCTTCGCTGAAGGTCCGTACCGCAATCCGGACAACAAGAACCAGAACGATGCCGGCGAAGGCACTTATCCAATTCCCTACAAGATGCCGCAGGTGGCCGAGATCACGGAATCGCTGAATCGCGTGCGCGCCTACCTGGACAAGGTCACGCCGACCCAGGTGGTCAGCAAGAAGACCGGCCAGCCGATCACGGACTTTGGCACGCCGGTGGCGGATGCCACGATCGAGCCGTCCAAGGGCGATTTCGGCATCATGGTATATGAAATGGGTGTGGTGCACGCGGGCCTGATCAAGGCGCGCCAGGTCACTGGTGACGCGCGCTTTACCGCGATGACGGAGCGCCACCTGAACTTCATCGGCCAGATGTACCCCTACTTCAAGAAGCAGGAGGAGCAGTTCAAGCTGGAACGCAACAACGCTTTCTCGCGCCTGATCGACCCTCGCTCGCTGGACGATGCCGGTTCCTACTGCGCGGCCATGATCCGCTCCCGCCTGAACCAGATCGGGCCGGACCTGTCGCCCATCATTTCGAGCTGCACGGACTGGGTGGCCAACAAGCAGGTGCGCCTGAAGGATGGCACGCTGGCGCGCAACCGTCCGCAAGCCTGGTCGCTGTGGGGCGATGACTTCTACATGGGCGTGCCGGCGCTGGCCGAAGCGGGCCACCTGACCGGCAAGCAGGCTTACTACGATGACGCCGTGAAGAATGTGCTGAACATGTCGAAGTACCTGTTCAACGATCAGCTGAACCTCTACACCCACGGCTGGAACGCCAACCATACGGATGCGCCGCGCTTCTACTGGGCGCGCGCCAATGGCTGGGCGGTGCTGGCGATGTCCGACCTGCTGGACGTGCTGCCGAAGAATCACCCCGGCTATCTGAAAGTGCTGGCGCAGCTGCGCAAGTCCATCAAGGGCATCGCCGAACTGCAATCCGGCGCGGGCCTGTGGCACCAGATGATCGACCGTAACGACTCCTACCTGGAGACTTCGGCCAGCGCGATGTTCACCTATGTGATCGCGCACGCGATCAATGAAGGCTGGATCAACCCGACCACCTACGGTTCGATTGCGCAAGCAGGGTGGAACGCCCTCTCAGCCCGCATTAACGCCGAAGGCCAGGTGGAAGGCACCTGCGTCGGCACCACCTTCGCGGGCGACCAGACCTACTACTACAACCGTCCAACCAGCGTGCACGCCCTGCATGGTTATGGTCCCACGCTCCTGGCTGGCGCCGAGATGATCCGCCTCATCACGAATCCGAAGATCGCCGTCGACTACAAGGTACGCACCTACCATTACATGGACAAGGGCACCCAGGCCGACTACCGCGAGCACCACTAAAATCCGCGGCGTTACCCCAGGTGGCTGCCACATCGTGGCAGCCACCAGCTTCCGCCCCTGGTTCAAGGTTTGCGCGTCCAGGCCTCAAAAGCCTGTTTAGCTTTGGCTGGTCCGTTACTGAACCAGCCATAGCCTTTTTGCCTCTCCTCGCTCAGTTCCTTCACATCATCGTGGATGCTGCGGTCACGATCCCCAAAGATCGGCCTCATCGTCTTCAGGTCATAGTAGCGCGCCCAGACATTCCCCGGCAGCGCCACCTTCTGCAGCCAGGACATCCCCGCATCGATTGACGCCTTCAGCTCCGGGCTAGGATCGGACAGCTGCATCAGCAGCACCAGCAGGCGCGCGCTTTCCGTGCTGGTCAGCGCGGCCGGTTCGAAATTGCGCGCGCCGACCGGGGCCAGCGTGATTGCGTCATGCTGCTGGCACCAGGCGGTGCGCACGCCGTCAACCATGATCTGGCTCGCCAGCAGGACTCGGATCGCCTTGTCAGCGGCCGTGCGGGCATCCGCCGCTACAGTCTCAGGTACGAAGGCATAGTCGCTCCTGCGGTTCGCCACTTCCAGCAGCACTTGCAGGACATTGGCGAAGGCATCGTCGTTGAAGGTGATGGCGTCGTGGTAGCCGCCTTGCAGCGGATAGACTTGCGGGAAGCCGCCGTTGGGATATTGTGAGTTCAACAGGTAGCTGACGCCGCGCAGGGCTGCCTTCCGGTATTCGTCGCCTGCAGCGCCGGGCGTTTGCGCCTGGACGCGCGCGAGGAATTTCAGCTCACTCGTAGTGGCGTTGTTGTCGATGGTGCCGATGAAGTTCCAGGATTCCTTGCCATCAAAGGAGACGTAGTGCTGTCCGCGCTGGCGCACGGGTCCCGTGCGGTCCACGTTCTTGCCCCAGCCGCCGGAAGGGGTCTGGAAGCTGACGATATTATCTGCAACATGCCGCGCTTCCGGCGTCCCATACCACGCAGCCGGACGGTTGCGCGCCATCCCGCCATCGCCGCCACCGTGCGGCGGCGCGGGCGGGATCGCCGCAGCCGGCATGTCCGCGCGTTCAGCGGCCAGCGCGCCCTTGTCGGCGTCCATGGCCGCGCGGGAGCGAGCGAGGTAGGCCTGCCAGGCGCCCTGCTCCGACGCCGGCAGCGCAGCAATGCGCGCTTCGGTCAGCGGCTGCGCAGGCGTCATATACCCCAGCACTGCGCCATGCGCCGCAGCCGGAGCGGCGGCCAGCAGAACGATCACGCCACGGTTCATGGCACCCTCACCAGCCGCACCGCCATATAAGGACGCCCCGGCAGCGGAATGCTGCGCCCGTCCTTATCGGCGAAGTAGTAATCGTCATGCTTACGGATCTCGAACACGCCATCAACCGGCGCCACCGTCATATTCCAGGTGTCGATGACTTCGGCCCGGAACTTCATCCCATCCTTCAAATCGGTCTTGAACAGCATTACCGGCCAGCTCGCAGGTTTCTGCGTACCGAAGTAGCCAAGGTAGTACTGGGCGTGTTTGCCTGCAAACGGATAATTCTGCCACTTGTCGATCGGCTCCAGCCCCTCGGCTGGGCTCTCGCTGAGGATCTTGCGGAAGAAAGCCAGCCGCGGCGGGCTTTGTCCGCGCATCGTTCCGCCGCGCCCAAGCCACATCATGCCATTCGGCTCCTGGTAGCTTTCGCTGTGGCCGACATAGGTGCCGGCAATCGCGCCTTCCCAGAAGCGCAGCACCAGCTCCTCCGGCTTCAGTTGCCCCCCAGCGGCGCGTAAAGTCGCCTTCGTATTTGACTTCGTCATACACCACAGGTTTGTTGTACACATCGCGGAACAGCACCGCACGCTCGAAGTCTTCGGCAATCGCACCGCTTTGCACGCTCACGTGCGTCACCCACGGCTTGGTGTGGTTGTAGATCACGAAGGCATTGTGGATGGAACGCAGGTGGTTGTATGGGTCGCTGGACTGCACGATCTGGAAGTAGCTGTCCCAGTCCGCCATCGTCTTCTCTTTCAGGAAGTCGAACTCGTTCGCCATCGACCACCACACATTGCGATAGGCCGACAGGCGCGCGACGACGTACTTCAGGTAGCGCTCATTGACAGCGGCGGGCATCCGGTCAAAGCCCCAGTAGCCTTTGTCGTAAGGGTGGAAGAGGATCAGGTCCGCTTCAATGCCGATATCGCGCAACTGCGCCACGCGCTGCTCAAAGTTGCGGAAAAACTCCGGGTTGAAGCGCGTGAAATCCCAGGCTTTCGGCGGCTGGCCAGCAAAGGGGTAGCGCGGCGGAACGCTCTTGTCGTCATGGTTCGGGAACACGGCCATGCGGATCTTGTTGAACGGGGATGCGGCCAGGGTGCGCAGGGTTTGCTGCTGCAGCGCCTCGGGCTGGTGCGTCCACGCATAACTCGTAGTGCCGACCTGCCAGTATGGGGTGCCGTCTTCGTAGGCGAAGTGCCAGGTGTTCTTCACGCGCACCGGACCGTGGTTGCCTGCAGAAGGCGCGACGGCGGTAACGCTGCCCTTCTTGCCATTCAGCTCGGGACGATTGCTCTGCGTTTCGTACTGCCATTCGCCGAGGGCGTCCGGCATGAAACGGATGATGTATTTGCCGTCGCCGTCATAGAAGCCCGGCACCTTGACGGTGCGGCTGCCCTGGCGGAAGGTCGCCGCGAAATCGACTTCCATGAACGGGTTGCCGGCGCTGGGACCGGACAGCGTAATCTCGGGCGGTGCCCCAGCGCTCGACGGGAGCCGCGCGGGCAAGGCCGCAGAGTACCAGCCCGCACAGGGCCAGAAGCAAAAGACGCAGCCGCTTCATACGTTGTACTCCTTGCCATCGATGCGCACATTGCGCAGCTTGAGTCCCTGCACGTTGTAGGCGAACCAGGGCTCAGCGCCGTTGCGCGGCGTGCCGAAGTCCGAGTCGCTGACGGTGACATTCGTGATCGGCAGGATGGCTGTGCCGGGCGCGCCGTTGAAGCTGGCCGCCACGGGACCGAGCAGCACCATGGCCTGATAGCAGGAGAACGACCCTTCGGCCACTTTCACATTGCTGACGCGGACATTCGAGATATGCACGTCGGACACCTGCGGCGGCCGCACGCGCACGCTGTCGTCATTGGGCGCGTAATCGCAGTCGATGGTGATCACGGCGCCGCCGCTGGTGGAGACCTTGCCTGCCAGCGGAGATCCCGGCAGGGTTTTGTAGAAGCCGCCCTTGGTGCGCACGCCGTTCGGCAGCGTCACATCGCGCACATAGAAGTGGCGCAGGTAGCCGCCACGATTCATGTTCGTTTTCATGCGGATGGCAGTGCCCAGCGGGTCGTGGTCCCAGAACGCGTTGCGGAATTCGATCTTCTGCGCATAGATATGCTCGATACCGCCCGCCATTTCGCTGCCCAGCGTAACGCCGCCGTGGCCGCGGTTCATGATGCAGTTCTGGACCACCATATTGCGCGTTGGGCCGTATTGCGAGTCGCGGTTCTTGCCGGATTTGATGGCGATGCAATCATCGCCGGTGTTGAACAGGCAGCCTTCGACGAGGATGGTGTCGCAGGACTCGGGATCGAAACCGTCCGAATTCGGGCCGATGCTTTCCATGCGCACTTTGGAGAAGTGGATGTTGCGCGAGTTGACCGGATGGTGAATCCAGAACGGCGTGTTGATGACCTGGTAGCCCTGCATCAGCACATCCTCGCAGTCGACGAATTCGACCATCGACGGGCGCAGGTAGTGGCCCAGGCCGAATACGCGGCGCTCGGCGGGCACGCCGGCTTCGGACAGCAGCGGCAGGTACTTGTCGTCGGCGCTCCAGTTGGCGTGGCGCGTGGGCAGTCTGGCGATCGGCTCCTCGGCGTTGTTCGGATTGGCCGCGCCCTGGTGCGTGGTGCTGCCGGGCGCCGCGCCGGCAGGGTTCATGCCCCACCAGCCGTTGCCGCTGCCGTCTTCGAAGGGCACGCCGGCCTGGCCGTTCAGGATGCTGGTCCAGTCTTCACCGGTAATGGCGATATTCTTTTGTCCGCGCGCGTAGACCATGGGCGAGAAGTTCAGGCAGTCATTGCCTTGCCAGCGCGAGAGCACCAGCTTTCCGTGGTCGCCGCAATCGTAGTCGCCGTCGCGGGCGAAGTCCTTGGCGTTAGCGCTGAAGTAGACTTGCGCGCCCTTGGCAAGGTGCACGTGCACGTCGGACAGCAGCACGATGGGACCTTTGCAGTACCAGTTGCCGGCAGGGATCAGCACCCGCCCTCCTCCGGCCTTGCTCGCTGCGGCGATGGCGGCTTTAATCGCCGGGTAGGCGTCCGGCGATTGCGGCGCGGGCGTTTCGAGTTCGCCTTTGACTTTCACTTCGACCAGGCCCTGGATTTTTACCCGTTTGCAGGGTTTGGCGCCGAAATCGGTGATCGGGAAATCCTTGTTCGGGAAGCTGAGCGGCTTGGCGAAGCGGTCGATGATCTGCTGGGCGCGGGCCCACGGGTCGGCGGCTTGCGCGGCCTGTGCGGCGGCCAGGGCGGGCCAGCCGGTGCTGGCGATCGCGCCGGCGCTGGCGGCGGCTTTCAGGATGGTGCGGCGGGTTGTGGTCATGGCCTTACTCGGAAGTAGTCAACGTCAAGGTAGCCGGCGCCAGGTTGGACGCCGGTGCTGAAAAGTCCCATCTGCGCACCGACCCAGCGTCCTTTGGAGGCGCCGAATTGTTGGCCGGCCGGCGTGTAGGTTTGTCCGTCAGTGCTGTAGGCGAATTCGGCCTGGGCGCCTGGCTTGATTTGCATGCGCAGGTGAAGCGCTGCCGGGGCGTTGTCCATGACGACTGTTGCCTGCTCCGTGCAGCGCATCGCGGCTGGCGTGCACGTTGTGTAGACCAGCTGATTGCGTCCTTCATGCTTGCGCAGGCCGAGCCAGGCGTAGCTCATGGCGTTCAGGATCAAGCCGGCGCGGTCGCCGTTTTCTGCTTTTGCGAGTTCTATGCGCGTGTCGACGGTAAATTCTTCGGCCGGGAGTTTTTGCGTGAGGATGTTCGGAGCGGCCCGCACATAATCGTTGGCCGCGGGCGCCGCCTGCACTGGAAGGCGCAGCCAGCCGGGATGGACGGTCAGCGAGGCCCAGTTTTGCTGCGGGTTGGCGTTCCATTGCCATTGCGGGCCGAGACCCGTTTCACTGAATTCGTCGCTCGCCGCCGGAGCATCGGCCGGCGCGTTGAGAGCTGCGTCGGCTCGCAGGACAGCCGGCGCGCGAGGACGGTCGGTCGGCGTCGCTGTTGGCGCGGCTGCGATGGCGCCAGCTGATGCAGGCGTTGGCGCGATCGCCGCGGAGGGCTGCGCGGACACGGGCGCACGAGCGAACGCGGTCAGAGGGGCGGACGCGGGGACGGGGGAGCGCCAGGCGGCGACTGGGTTGCCGGTGCCGGGTTTAGGGCCCGGGGCGCCGATCAGGGGCCAGCCGTCGCGCCACTGCATGGGTTGAAGGTGGGTGATGCGGCCGTAGGCCTTCTTGTCCTGGAAGTGGATGAACCAGTCGCTGCCATCCTGCGCGCGGACCCAGGCGCCCTGGTGCGGGCCGTTCGTGGAAGCGGCGCCCTGCTCCATGACGACGCGGTCCTCGTAGGGACCGTAGATGCTGCGCGAACGGAATACGGCCTGCCAGCCCTCCTCCACGCCGCCGGCCGGCGCGAACACGTAGTACCAGCCCTCGTGCTTATAGAACTTGGGGCCCTCAAGCGTCTTGTAGCCGGCGAGCTTGTTGCCATCGATGACCACGGGACCCTTGTCGTCCAGCAGGCGGCGCCCATCAGGCGACATCTGGCGCACGGTCAGCACATTGTTGAAGCCGGCGCGGCTCTTGGCCCAGGCGTGCAAGAGATAGGCGCGGCCATCGTCGTCCCACAACGGCGTGGGATCGATGATGCCTTTGCCCGGCAAGAGCAGGTGCGGCGCGCTCCAGGGACCGGCGAAATTCTCGGCCGTGATCACATACACGCCGAAATCCGGATCGGGATAGAAGATCCAGAACTTGCCATCGTGATAGCGCAGGCACGGCGCCCACACGCCATCGCCATAGCGCGGCGTGGAGAAATGCGCTTCGGGCACAAGACGCGGCAAGGCGTGGCCAACCAGGGACCAGTGCACGAGGTCTTTTGACGTCAGCAGCGGCAATCCAGGAACGCTGTTGAAGCTGGACGCAGTCATGTAATAGGTATCACCGACGCGGATCGCATCCGGGTCCGAATAGTCCGCGTGCAGGATCGGATTGCGGTATTCGTCCACCCGCGGATTCCAGCCCTTGCCATTATCGAAGCCCGCAAACACGGCTGCGCGCGAGGAGAAGCGCTCGGCTTCGGCGGCGCTCAGCGCACTACCGCCCTTGCGCGCGGACAGGTCGAGCGGCTTGCCGCCCAGGTCCATGCTGTTGTACTCGAACCAGCCCGTACCGCCGCGCGGCTCGCCCTGCCAGCCGGCGGGCGCAATGTGCCTGTCGATACGGCTGTTGATGTGGACGACCTTGTCCCACGCCGTCGGCACGCCGAAGCGGGCCAGGTAGATCGAAGCGGGTAGCGTGTCGTTGCCGGCCGGGCCGGGACCGTGCGTGAAGCGGCTGTTCAGGAAGACGAAGCCAGGATCGTCGGCGCCGACCGTGCGCGCCTGCACCACATAGCCGCCCTTCTCCGAGCCGCCGCTGTGGCCAAGCGAGCGCAGTTCGCATTCCTCGAACAGCGCTGCACGGTTGTAGCCCCAGATGAAATCGATGGTTCCCGCGATCAGGCTGCGGTAGAACCATGCGTAGCCGTTGGTGCGGATCGTATCCTGCTCGCTGATGAAGTTCGAATAAGTGGCTACGAAACGCCCCTCGCTGTTGAAGTTCACGGCTTCGGCCTGGCCGCCGATGGTCTTGCTGTTCCAGGTCGTATTGTGGACGGTCAGCGTGTCCAGCTGCAGCATGTCCGTGTCTTCCACGAGGAAGACCGAGCGGCCGCCGCTTGCGCCGGGCGCCAGCGGCGCAAGGCCGGTGCCGCTGCCTGCGTTGCGGCCGTCGCTGTTCTCGGCGGCGATCACCACGCCGTCGCGGCTCTCGCCGCGCAGCGTTACATTGTCCTTGCCGCGCAAGTAAAGCAGCTCTTCATAGCGGCCATTGGCGATGCGGATCGTCACCGGCTCGGCCCGCGGCACATTCTTCATCACGTGGTTCAGGGCGCCCTGCACGGTGCGGAAGTCGGCCTGGCCGTCGTCGTCCACACTGAACGAGCGGCCTTTCGGTGCGGCGGCGCGGGTGCGGAAGCGCCAGCCGGCAGCCTTGCCGATGCCGTCGAAACGCTTGCCCGCCAGGCTGGCGTTGGCGAACAGCTTGCCGTCAACGGAGGCGTAGTATTCGGCGCCATACGCGAGTCGGTTGTCGTGCAGGCGGATGGTGGCCTTGTTGCCGTCCAGCTGGATGGGCTGCCAGCGCACCACGCGCTGATAGCCGTCCGGCGTGTCGCCGATGGCGTTGACTTCGTGGCCGACATGGATTTCGTCAACCAGCTTGTTGTCGGATGCGCGCCAGACGCGTACGGTGCCTGTGGCGCCCAGCGTGGGCGCGCCGTCGAACCGGAGCCGCAGCACGCTGTCCACCGGCACATCGCGCGCGCCCACTGCCGGCTCGACCCGGCCTTGCAGCGCGTAGGACTGGCGCGACTCCGCGAATGGCGGCGCCACGTTTGCGCTGAGCGTGAGTCCCACATTGGCGTCGTTGACGGCCCTCAGCGTAATGGCCGCCTTGCCGCCGCGCTTGGGTGTGACGACCAGCATATGGCCCTGCACTGCCACGCCGGCGATGGCGGGGTCGGAGGAGCGTGCGGTGAACGCGCTGGCGGCGATGCCGTCGCGCGTCAGGGTTCGCACCGGGTAGCGCTGGGTGGCTCCGCCCGCCTGCAGGCTCAGTTGCAGGCCGCGCCGCGCGAGGCCGATGCTGACCGGAGCTACCTTCATGTCGCCAATACGCAAATCGTCCACTTCGAAATCGCCGCCGGTGGACATAACGCCAACCCGAGCGGGCGGTAGCGAGGGTTCGTCCATGCCGATGGTGCGGAAGCCGTTCACATGCAGCGTGAGCAGATTGCCGTCCCGGTCCAGGCGCATGGTGTAAAAGCTGCCTGCGGGATCGGCTTCGCGGCCAACACGCTTCAGGGAGCGCAGCTTGCCATCCTCCATGCGCACGACCACGAGATTGAGACGGTCGCTGCCCGGCTTGACGTCCAGGCCGAATCCGAGCCAGTTACGTTCGTCGGCGTAGGCGGCGATGATCAGGCCCTGTCCTATGCCCTGGGCTGGCCGCAGGCGAGCTTCGACAAAGTGCGCGCCCTGGCTCACCGCCTGCGTTTCGGCGGCCGGGACCAGGTGCGCAACGCCGTCGGCGCGGGAGAGCAGCAGCTTGTTGGGCGCTTCGGATTGGGCGCGAGTCGAGGGCGCGGGCGCGGCGGTGTCCCACGTGCCGCTGCCCTGTTCGAAGTCGCGGCACCAGCTGGCGCCGCCGGGACATGCCGCGCCGGCGGCGAAAGACAGCGTTGCCGCGAATGCCGCGGCGATCAGTTTCAGGTTCATGGAATGCGAATGATGCGCAGGGCCATGTAGGGACGGCCCGGCAAGTTGATGCTGCGCTGGTTCCTGTCGGCGAAGGTGTATTCGTCACGCTTCCTGATTTCGAATACGCCATCGACTGGCGTGACCGTCATGTTCCAGGTGTCGATCACTTCGGCGCGGAATTTCATGCCGTCTTTCAGGCCGGTCTTGAACAGCACGAAGGGCCAGGACGTCGGCTTTTCGGCGCCGAAGTAGCCAAGATAGTATTCGGCGTGCTTGCCGGCGAAGGGATAGTCCTGCCATTTGTCGATGGGGTTGAGTCCTTCGGACGGGCTCTCGCTCAGGATCTTGCGGAAGAAAGCCAGGCGCTGCGGGCTTTGTCCTTTCAGCACGCCGCCTTTCGACCACCATGCGATTTCGTTCGGGTCCTGGTAGGTTTCGCTGTGGCCAACGTAAGTGCCGGCGATGGCGCCTTCCCAGAAGCGCAGCACCATTTCCTCCGGCGTGAGCTGGCCCCAGCGCTGCTTGAAGTCGCCCTCGTACTTCACTTCGTCGTAGACGACAGGCTTGTTGTAGACGTCGCGGAACAGCACCGCGCGTTCGAAGTCTTCGGTGATGGCGCCGCTTTGCACGCTCACGTGCGTGACCCAGGGCTGGGTGTGATTGTAGAAAACGAAGGCGTTATGGATGGAGCGCAGGTGCTGCCACGGGTCGGTGGCCTGCACAATTTTGAAGTAGCTGTCCCACTCGGACATGGTCTTGCTCTTCACGAAGTCGAATTCGTTGGCCATCGACCACCATACGTTGCGGTAGGCGGCCAGGCGCGCGACGACGTAGCGCAGGTAGCGCTCATTGACTTCGGGCGGCATGCTGTCGAAGCCCCAGGCACCCTTA
This sequence comes from Pseudoduganella sp. UC29_106, assembly GCF_044055365.1. NCBI lineage: Bacteria > Pseudomonadati > Pseudomonadota > Betaproteobacteria > Burkholderiales > Oxalobacteraceae > Pseudoduganella > Pseudoduganella sp. UC29_106. The sequence goes on from NZ_CP171977.1 coordinate 4,311,049, forward strand.
TCGTAAGGGTGGAAGAGGATGATGTCCGCTTCGATGCCGAGCTCGCGCAATTGCGCTACGCGCTGTTCGAGATGGCGGAAAAATTCCGGATTGAAGCGGTTGAAGTTCCAGGTTTTCGGTGGCTGGCCTTCGAAGGGGTAGTAGCGCGGTTCATTCTTGTTGTATTCGTAGTGCTTGGGGAAGACGCCCATACGCAACTTGTTGAAGGGCGCGGCTGCCAGCGTGCGCAGGGTTTGCTGCTCGAGTTCTTCGGTCTGGTGGGTCCAGGCGTAACTCGTGGTGCCGACTTGCCAGTACGGCGTGCCGTCTTCGTAGGCAAAGTGCCAGGTGTTCTTGACTCTGACCGGGCCGTGGTTGCTTTTACTTGCTGGCGTCGCGGTGATTGTGCCTTTTTGGCCGTTCAGGCTTGGGGCGTTGCTTCGCGTCTCGTAGGTCCAAGCGCCTTCTTTGTCTGGCATGAAGCGGACGATGTAGCGGCCGTCGCCATCGTAGAAGCCAGGGACTTTCAGCGTGCGGTCGCCGTTGCGGAAAGTGGCCGAGAGGTCGACTTCCAGGAATGGGCTGCCGGTGCTCGGGCCGGACAGCACGATGTCGGTGCTCGACCAGCGCTCGACGGCGGCAGGCGCGGATGCAGCGGCGGCCGCTACGACTGTCGCTGCCGCAGATCCGGCGGGCACGAACGCGATGGTGGCGGCGGAGGTGGCGGTGGCGGCGGGCGCAGAGGCGCCGGCTGGCGCGGGGGCGGCGCTGAGGGCTAGCAGCAGCGGGAGGAGCTGGCGAAGGGGGAGCAGGCGATTCATGGTGGCTCTCATGGCAGTCGTTTGAAGCCTTCGGCGCGCACGGTCCAGCGGCCGTCGGAGGGGAAGCCGGGTGCGGGCCGGTTGGGGGCGCCGTCCCAGCCGCCGGCCATCAGCGCGACGGCGGCGAGCAGCGCGCCGTTACCGGGCAGGTAGACGGGCAGGCCCTTGTTGGGATTATGGCCGGCGGCCGTGTAGCCATTATTCGGCCCATCGGACTTGAGCAGCACGTCGACAGCCTTCTGCGTTTCGCCCAGGCGCGCGGCGGTCATGGCAATCATCGGGTAGTCCCAGCCCCAGATCTTGGTAGCCCAGTCCCAGTTGGCAAGCACCGCGTCCAGCGTGCGGCGCATGATGGCGGGATCGACGCCGTCACCCGGCAGTTGTCCGAGCGCCATCAGGAAGGATGGGTGGTCGTGGCGGCTGTCGACGTTGTCCCAGGTGTCGGGGTGCGATTCCAGGGCGACGTATTTGCCGTCCTTCTGCGGCAGCGCTGAGAGATGCATGCGGCGATCTTCCCACTCGGGATTGCGCGCCATGCCCAGGCGTTCGCGCCAGCGCTGGGCGGTTTCCAGGCCCCAGGCCCAATAGCTCAATTCATACGCGGGGTTCATGCTGGTGGACTGGTCGTAGATTTCCTGTGCGATCCATAGGGGCGGACCAAGCACGTAGCGCTTGCCGTCGGCGTCCCAGTGCAGCATGGACGACATGGCATCCGTCGTTTCGAATACCAGCTCGCGGTAGCGCTCGAGCGTGGCGGGCGACGGGTCGGCGCGGTACATCAGCTCCGCAAGATGGATGACGTGCGGCTGGTTCCAAACGATGAGCGGGTTACCGCCCGGGCTCTCCCTGCCCTCAGGGCCTGTCATCTTCATCCAACGGGCGCCTTTCAGGCCGCGCTCTTCCGCCACGGCTCGGGCGGATGGCAGGATGCGCTGGTACCAGCTCAGCGTGCGCGCCGTGTATTGCGGGCGTCCCCACAGGGCGAAATGGGCGGTGTGCCACCAGACCATTTCCGTGTGGTGCTTGCCGTACCAGGTGGCGGTGGTCAGGCCGCTTTCCTGGGCGGGGATGGTGTCGCCCAGTTGCAGCGCTGTCAGGTATTGGGATAGCACGACGCGGCGTTCGAGTTCCTTCGCGCGCGGGTCGGTGCTGCCTCTGAAGTCTACGGCGGCGCCGGATTGCCAGTAGGCGCGCCAGTGCTTGTCACTGTTGGAGAAGACTGCTTCGGCGTTTTGTACAGGGGCGCGGGCGTTTTCCGCGAAGGCTAGCGTGAGGTCCAGCGTGTCGCCTTTGGCGGGCAGGATTTCGAAGGTGTGGTCGCTGGTGCGGCTGATTTTTATTGGCGCGGCGGCGGACAGGGTCATGAAGTAACGGCTGGCGTCGCGGCGGTGTTCGATGACCAGCGTTCGCGCGGTCTGGTCAAGGATGGTGGTGCTGTGGGCGTCGGGCTGCGACCAGTCGCGGGGTGGGTTGTGGCGGACGCCTAAGTCGTAGCCCAATGGGAGGGCGATGCGGACGGCCAGTTTGCCTGCAGCCAGTGCGCTTGATTTGATGCGGAGCGCCAGTGTGTCGCTGTCGGGGCTTGCGGCGCTGGTGACGATGACCGGATGGCCGAGCAGCGCGGTGCGGCTGGTCAGGCGGCCGGACCAGAGGTCGAGGCGCTGGTCTACGGCGGTGATGTCGGCCAGCGTCAGCGGGCGCCCGGCGGGCGCGGGAATGACGAAGCCGATCTGCGGCAGCGGCTGGGTGTGGGGGTTCTGGCGCAGCCACTGGCCGGCTGGGGAATTCTGTTGCGTGGCGTAGCCAAGGGTGCGGCCATAGGCGGTGTAGTCGCGGTTGGCGTCGGACAACTTGTAGCGGTTCGGGTTGGCGTTGCTGTGCCACGACCAGCGCGCCTGGGTTTCGACTGGCGTGCCGGTTTTCCAGTAGTGGTCCGGCAGCGACTGCAGGCCGGTGACGTCGGCGGTGAAGGCGAAGCGGCCATTGCCTACGCTGAGCGGCGCCATTGTGTCGATGGCCGTAAGGTGGGGATTGTGGCGAGTGACCAGCGCGCGGCGGTCGATGTCAGCAGCGGCAGCGGCAAAGCTGGCGGACAGGGCAAACACTGAGACACAAACGAGCAGGCGTAGCGTCATAGGGCGCTCAGAGGAAGATGCCGCGGACCCGGCAAACCGGGCCCGCGGCGAAGGGACACAAGTCTTAGAACTTGTATTCCACGGAGAGGCGATAAACGCGACCGAGCATATCGGCCAGGCTGGTGACGTAACCACCGCTGTAGATGGTGTTGGCGGTCAGCGGCGGCCATTCCTGCGTGATGTTATTCACGCCGAACGAGACCACGGTGTTCTTGATGCCGCTGTAACGCACGTTCACGTTGAACTGGCTGTATGCATCCACCTTGGTGTAGGTCGAGCCGGCGCGCGGGGTCAGGTCGGTCAGGCCAGTGTTATAGCGCTGCGACAGCGTGCCCTTCCAGTCGCCGTAGCCGTAGGTCAGCGACGCAGTGTGCTTCCAGCGCGGGTTAATCTGCGGCATGCCTGCCAGGCCGGAGTTCGGACCTGCGCCACCATAACGGCCATCGTTGGTGATGATGCCGACGTTCGACAGCCATGCACCATCCTTCTCGGACTGGAACTCATATTTGTGATACCAGGTGCCGTCCAGCTGCGCATCGAAAGTACCCCAGCTGGTTTTCGGGAAGCGGTAGCTTGCCGACACGTCAGCACCGCGGATGCGGGTCTGCCCGCGGTTCGCCTGGCTGGCCACAATGTGATCGATGGTGCCGTCGGCCTTGCGCACGAAGAATTCGGCGTACTTGGCCGGATTCTGCTGCACTTCCGCGATGGTTACGGCGCCCAGCACGTCGCGCAGCTTGATGCCCCAGTAGTCGACGGTGATCGACAGATCCTTCACCGGCTCCAGAGCGAAGCCGAAGGAGAAGCCGCGCGATTTTTCCGGCTTCAGGAAGGAGTTGTTCGGCGACTTGGTCCAGTAGGCGGTTTCCACGTTGCAGACCTGGTCCGCGGTGAACGGCGCCTTTGGCGTACCGGTGCCGGCAACGGTCGGCTGCGAGCTTGGGCACAGCACCGGATCGTCCATCACCTGGGTACGCACTTCCGGCGTCGGGTTCTGGATATCGATGATGGACGGCGCACGGAAGCCGGTCGATACGGAGCCGCGCAGCACCAGCGGCTGGATCGGCTGGTAACGCAAGGCCAGCTTCGGATTGACGGTGGTCTGCTTCAGGTCATCGTAGTGGTCGGCACGCACGGCGCCGTTGACGAGGAACTTGTCGGTGATCGGAGCATCGACCTCGAACATCAGCGAAGTAATCTGGCGCTTGATCTTCTTGCCTACGCCCTGCGGGGTTTCGCCCACCAGGTCGGACTGCACCACGTTGCCGGCCTTGTCGATGTTGTAGGAACCATCGGCCTTCTTCAGCACATAGTCCAGCGGAGCGTCGAAAGTACGTGCAGAGTCTTCACGCGCTTCGGCGGACACTGCCAGCATCACGTCGCCGCCCGGCAGTTCCCACACCTTGCGGGTTACGGTGGCATCGACGCTCTTGTTGTAGGCCTTGTTCAGGCGGTAGGTATAGTCCAGCGCCTGCGCATTCTTCAGGTATTCCGTGCCGGCGGCGTCCTGCAGGCCGAATGGATTCAGGATGCCCTGGTCGAAGCCCTGCTGGATCTTGGAGTACAGCACATAGCCTTCGCCAGCGCGGGTATCGCGCTTGGACTGGCCGTAGTTCAGGCCCACGCGGTAATCCCAGCCCAGCACCTCGCCTTCCGCGGACAGCACGATACGGTCGTTGGTCTGTTCATCGTTACGGTAGGCCGGGCCCAGTTCAGCAGGACCCCATTGGAAGTAGATGCTGCGGTTGTTCATGTTCAGATTGCTGACCGTGCCCGGAGTCTTGGCCTGGTCGATGAACATGGTTGGCGTGTTGCTGCCGGTATTGCTGCCCACCACCTGCACGGCCGGGGTGATGCCATTGCCCGGATAGTACTTGTTGGTCGGGGACAGCGAATACGTGGTGAACGGATTAGTGGAACCCGGAACTTGCATGCCGCGGTACTTCTGCACGGTGAAGTTCGCGTGCAGCAGGTCCAGGTCGATCTTGTGGCCGCCCGGCAGATTCAGGCTGGCGCGGCTGCTGACGGTGGTGATGTCGCTGCCGTCGGTAACAGCGGTCCAGTACAGCGGATTGCGTGCGCAGCCCGGCGCATAGGTTGGCGTTGCGGCGGTACTGTTATTGCCCAGGGTCGCCATCGAGTAAGGCGCGACGCAACCGGAGGCGAAGGTCGGGTTGTAGTTGGTGTTGGCAGCGCGGGTGAAGCCGAAGTTGGCGATCGGCGAAGCATTGCGCGCGTCCGGCGTGATGCCCAGGCCCAGCGTGCGCAGGATGGCCGGGTCATGCTGCTCCGGACGGTCCTTCTGGAACAGCGCATTCTTTTCCTGGTGGTCGACCGCAATGTAGGCGTTCCAGCCGTCGGAGCTCAGGTTACCGAAACCGGCGATGGCGCCAATGCTCTTGGTGGTGCCGCCGCCGCTCATTTCCGGCGTGGCGTATTCGCCCTTGATATTGAAGCCCTTGAAGCCGCGCTTGGTCAGGTAGTTTTGCACACCGCCGATCGCGTCCGCACCGTAGGTCGATGCCGCGCCGCCGTTCAGGGTTTCAACGCGGTCCAGCGCCATGCGCGGAATCACGTTCACGGACACATACTGGTCCTGCAGCGGCTCGTTCGCCAGGCGGCGGCCGTTCAGCAGGGTCAGCGTACGCATCGGGCCAAGGCCGCGCAGGTTGGTGATCGGACCGGCAGCGCCGGAGTTGGTGCCCAGGGACAGCGATTGCGGCTGCTCCAGCACGAAGTCCTTCAGTTCAACGTTACCGCGGGCTTCCAGGTCGGACGCCTTGGTGGTAACGAGAGGGGTTGCGCCTTCGTCAGCTACGCGGCGAATCAGCGAGCCCGTCACCACCACTGCCTGGACCGGCTCAGCCTTGGTCTCGGTCTGGGCGTGTGCCTGGCCGGCCATTTGCAGGACGGCGGCAGCGACGGCAGACGCCAGCGCAGCACGTTGGAAATCGGGTCGGCGTGCAGAATTCATTTGTCTCCTCCGGTTGACGATCGAATTGGCTCGATCACTTATTTTCTCTGGTACAGCCAAATACTAAACTGGCCGGACCACTTTGAACAAGCGAAAATTACAACTCTCGGTCTGGCCGGACCAGATCCAATCAATTCGTTGCGTTTTTGCACCACCCAATCGGAGTCGCGTGTAGCAGTTGCTGTGCCGCAGGTGTGTCAAACCTGCACCCGGTCGAATCACCTGGCCTTACCACCTTCCGTGGTTTTGCAGTGATGCGAACTGAACATGCCCCGCTTTAACGAGGATGTACGGCGTTCCGCAACGCCATGCTCCCCCTCTTGCGGCGAGCAAGTGGCCGGCCCAGTGCGGCCGAATCAAGCGCGCTATCGCCGCCTGGTCAGGCCAGACGATGCGCGGACGAGTTCGTGTCCGAATGTCGATCTGACCCCGGTCTAGACCCCGGTCAGGGAACGCCGCCTCAGGCGGTGTGGGTGGTGGGGTGCAGTGCGGCGGAGATCAGGTCGGCGCCGACGCCGGCGGACTTCATGTATTCGACGGCGGCGCGGGTGCCGATCGATTCCTGCAGGGCCTGGGCCTTGCAGACGATGGCTTCGCTGTCCTGCTCGGGGAAGACAGGGACGAAGCGGGTGTATTTGACGGGCGGGTTCATGGTGAGTCCTTAATCAGACAGGCACACGCAGTTGCGGCCACTGCGCTTGGCGCGGTACAGGGCCTGGTCGGCGCGGCTGTAGGCTTGCTCGAAGGTGCTGCCGCGCGCATTCCAGCTGACGCCAACGCTGGCCGTAACGGGGCGGAAGATAGGCGCGGGGTGAAGCTGGGCTTCGATCGCGGCGCGGATGAGTTCGGCCAGCAGGCGGCCTTCGGTGGCGGTCAGCCCGGACCACACGACGGAAAACTCTTCGCCCCCTACCCTGCCGATGGCCGCGCCATCGCCCAGCAGCTCGCTCAGGCAGCACACCACGGTCTGGATCACGGCGTCGCCGGCCGGGTGGCCGAAGGTGTCGTTGACTTGCTTGAAGTGGTCGATGTCCAGCACGATCAGCACCACGTCTTCCTGCATCAGCAGTTCGCTGGCGTGTTCGATCACCGCGGCGCGGTTCAGGGCGCCCGTGAGCGGATCGTGGCTTGCGCGGTACTCCAGCTGGCTGGCCAGCTCCTGCAGGCGCAGGTTCAGCAGATTCATATTGCGTTCGGCGCGGTCGCTGCGCTGCACCAGACGGCGCGTTTCGCGCAGCAGCCTTTCGTAATGCAGCAGCAGCTCGCCCAGCGCCTGCTGCGCATCGCCGTTGCCGGCATGCGCGGCGCGTGCGGCATCCAGCGCGGCCTGCTCACTGGCGAACAGGTCCGGCGCGTCAGACGCCACGGCGCTTACAGCTCTCATCATATGGGCCGGTCGTTGAATTGCAGCGCGGGGAAATCGTCACGCAGCTCTTCGCCGAATTCCTGGATGGTGTCGTCTTCCTCGTCGCGATACCAGTTCAGTTCAACCGAGTTGCCGGCCTGCGCGGCATCGTTCAGCGCTTCGAACAGGGAGAACAGCATCTTGGTGCTGGAGCTGTTGAAATAGGCCAGGGAGACGTTGACGGTGATGTCGGCGTCATTGCACTCGGCCAAGTAGGCACGCAGGCGCTCGATGACCGGGCCATAGAAGGCGGCCGCGTTTTCGGGATAGGACTCGCCCTTGAGCGACAGCGTGTTCTCTGCAAAGCGGAAGTCGACTTCCGGGGAGGCTGGCGAGGCGGCGATGAACAGGGATTCCATGGTTCAGATGATCGCTTTGATGCAAAAGATGGTGGTGTCCGGGTCGTTGGGCGCCGGGACAAATTCAAATTCCAGTGGCTCGCTGGCTTCGCGCGCCATCGTCAGGAAGCCCAGGCCTGCGCCTTTGCTGTCCTCGGGCGCGGGATCGCGCAGCGCCTTCTTGTAGGCGCTCTTGATTTCATCGACCGTCATCGTGCGCAGGGGCTCCAGGCGCGCCCGGATCGATTCAACCTTTTCCGTCCGCACCGGATTGGCACTGAGCAGGAAGAAGTGGTCTTCGCGGTTGCCGATGCAGAAGGAGCCGCGGCGCATCTGGTGCTCGCGCTCCGCCGGCGGCGTCAGCGCCTCGGACGAGTAGTGCATGATGTTCTGCGACATTTCCACGAAAGCCGAGAAAATGCGGCGGCGCGTCGGCCCCGCGGCGCCGGCCGTATCCAGGCGGGCGCGGATGGTTTCGGAGATCGCGGCGACAACGTGCTGGGAGAAATACCCAGTGTAAAAGAAAATAACGTGGCGCTTTTGCGCCACCTGCCAGAAATCTTCGAACTCTTCGTACAACAAGGGAATGCTCCTCATGGGCGGAAACAGAAGAACGTGAGGTCGTCGCGGCGCGGCTGTTCGCCCTGCCAGTCGCGCAAGTCGTTGAGCAAGCCTTCGGAGGCGACAGCGGCGGACTCGGTGCGGCGCGCCAGCAATTGTTCGCGCACGCGCCGCTTGCCGTAGGCGATGGCCTTGGGGCCGCCGATCTGGTCGGTCAGGCCGTCGGTGGTCACGAAGACCATGCTGCCCGGGGCCAGCTGGATCGTGTGGTTGGGCCAGACCTGCTGCGCCGGCGTATCGACGTAACCGAGGCCCGCGCGCTCGCCTTCCCAGATGCTGGAGACTTCCTGCTCCGGCGTGAATACCTGCAGCGCCAGCCGCGCGCCCGCATAACTGAGGCGGCGCTCGGCGCGGTCATACCAGAGGAAGGCAGCATCGAGGCCATCGTCCGATTCCGCCATCGAGCGGCGTTCCTCGGTCTGGCCCAGCATGGCTTTCACGCCGCGGCTCGTTTCAGTCATCAAAGCGCCCGGATCTTTCGGGCCCATCTGCTGCAAGGCCTGGGTCAGCACGGACGATGCGATCAGGGTCATGAAGGCGCCCGGCACGCCGTGGCCGGTACAGTCGGCAATGGCGGCGAACCACCCTTCCGGGTGCTCCTGCACCAGGAAGAAGTCGCCGCCGACCATATCGCGCGGCTGCCATTCAAGGTGGGCGTCCGTCATCGCGGTGGCAATGGCTTCGCGCGAGCTGCGCAGCAGCGAACGCTGGATCACGCTCGCATATTCGATGCTGTGCATGATCTGGCGGTTGCGCTCGGCCTGCATATTGGCGACCACGTTCATCAGCTGCAGGCCGAAACCTACGCCGGCCAGTTCGCCGCCGTCGCGGGTGATGATAAAACCGTCGGCCAGCGCTTTCTCCCCGGATTCCACGGCGCGGAAAGTCAGGGATTCGATGCTCAGCTCCGCATCGACGATCAGCGGGTCCTTGTCCATGAAGGCGATGCAGCTCTTCTTGCCGTACAGCTCGTGGTAGTAAGGCTTGGACATCTGCGACATGAAGATGTTGCGGCTGATAAGCCCGATCGGCCTGCCCTCTTCCAGCACGGGCAGGCTCATCAGGTCACGTCGTTCAGTAAATAATTCGTGCACAGCGCTGTTGCTGGTGTCCGAAGGCACGGCGACCGTCGCCACGCACAGGTCGGCGGCAGTCGATTGGCGGAAGCGCGGCAGGTGGCGGCGGGAAGCGTCGAAGTCCACGGCAGGGGATCAGAGTTAACTGGCGAGCGTCATCATATCTCTCGTATGTGACGAGAAGATGACGAGAAGTAAATTGAGTTTCCGTTCAGCCAATATCAGCCAGCACAGGCAATTCCGTGGTCGCCAGGCGCAGGGCCATGTCCGCCGCGGGTTCCGGCCGTCCCACGTGGTAGCCCTGGGCTTCGTTGCAGCCCAGTTCCTTCAGCAAGGACAGCTGTTGTGCCGTCTCCACACCTTCCGCCACGACCACCATGCCCAGCGCACGCGCCATTGAAATGATGGCCTGGAAGAAAACCTTACCCTCGGATGAACGTTCCAGCTCGCTGGTGAAAGCCTTGTCCACCTTCAGGCCGTCCAGGCGCAGCTTCTGCAGCTGGGACAGCGAGGAATAGCCGGTGCCGAAATCGTCCACATACACCCGCACGCCCAGCGAGCGGATCGCCGCCAGTTCGGCCTGCACTTCCGGCTGGTCGGCCACCATGGCGGACTCGGTGATCTCTACCTCAATCAAGTGGGCCGGAATCGCATAGCGCGCCAGTTGCAGCGCCAGTTGCGAATGGATGCTGCCATAGCTGAACTGCCGCGGCGACACATTCACCGACACCGGCACCAGCGGCAAGCCCTGCTCGCGCCATGCGGCCAGCTGGGCGCAGGCGCGCTCCATCACCAGTTCGCCGATGCGCACGATCAGGCCGCTGCTTTCGGCCAGCGGGATGAATTTGGCCAGCGGCACCATGCCCAGCTCCGGATGCTGCCAGCGCAGCAGCGCCTCCATACTGGCCAGGCGGCCCGTGGACAATTCCACGCGCGCCTGGTAGTGCAGCTGCAGCTGGTCGGAGTCGATGGCGGCGCGCAGACTGTGCTGCAACTGCGCGCGCGCCGTCAGCACCACGTACTGCACGGGGTCGAAGAAGCGGTACTTGCCCTTGTTTTCGTTCTTGCTGGAGTACATGGCGATGTCGCCGTGGCGCAGCAGGGTTTCGTGGTCCCTGCCGTCGCGCGGATAGAGCGAAATGCCAACCGAGGCGCCCACGCTGACCGTGCCGCCGTCCACCGAGAACGGGCGGGCAAACGCTGCCAGCACGCGCTCGGCCATGCCGGCCGCTTCGTCTTCGTTCGCCAACGGATCGAGCAGCACGACGAATTCGTCGCCACCCACGCGCGCCAGTTGGCTGCCCGCACGCAGCAAAGCTTCCAGGCGGCGCGCCGCGGTCTGCAGCACCAGGTCGCCGGCGGCGTGGCCCAGGGTGTCGTTGACTTGCTTGAAGTCGTCCAGGCCGATGAAGAGCAGGCCAAGCTGCGCCTGGCGGTCGGCCGCCGCGGCAATAGCGCGCGGCATGAAGCGCTGCAGCCAATGGCGGTTGGCGAGGCCGGTCAGCATGTCCTGATTGGCCATGCGTTCCAGGTCGCTTTCGTACAGCTTGCGGGCGCTCATGTCCTGCAAGGTGATGGCCAGGCTGTCGCCGACGCGGATGATGCGGCGGTAGCCCCAGCTGATGTTCATGTGGGCGCCGGGCGCCATCTGGCGCTCGTCCTCGTAGAAGCCAGACGCCATCGCGGCCTGGTAAATGGGCAGCAGCGAGCTGCCGAACACCGCCGCATCGAGTTCCGACACGCGGCGGCCAACCAGCTCGCCGCGGTTCAGGCCATAGAAAAAGGCGCCGCGCTCATTGCAGTCGGCCACTTCGAAATCGACCACTTCATCGCGACTGTTGCGGATAGCGCTGGCGAGGTAGAAACCGTCGTTGGCCTGTTCGGTGGCGGTGCGGTAGGCGAGCTGCACCTCCTCGTCACGGCGGCGCGAACGCACGCTGCGCGCGGCATGGCGCCATCCCAGCGCGCCCACGGCCAGCGCCAGCGCGGTGAACCACCAGGCCCCTTCCCTGCGCGCGGACCAGTCGGCGCGGGCCGGGGCCAGCGCTTCGTCCGCCGTCATGCCCGCCATCGCCAGCACCGGATAGGCGCTCGAATGGCGCCAGCTGAGAATGCGCTCCGCGCCGTCGTGGAAGGCCGAACCCTGGACCAGCGAAATGCCGCTGGCGCCACCGAAGTCCGGCGCCATGCTGAACAGCGATTCGCCCGCCTGTATGTGGACGCTGCCGCCGTGCTGCTCCAGGCGCAGGCCAGAGTTGTCGCCGGAGACGGCAATGAAGCCGCCGTTGCCCAGCACGCGGCGGTTGTAAAAAGACGTCAGGTAACGCGCATCCACGTAAAGGGCCAGTACGCCGGCGAAACCATCCTGCGCATCGTCCAGGCGGCGCGTGAACTGCACGAGGGGCTGGTTGGCGCGCACATTCCCGGCCGGGACATCGATGCGCAAGGCGCTCGAAATATTCTTCTGGTGGTAGCTGAACGACGAAGGCAGGTTCTCGCCGCGGCGGCTGTGGCCCGCGCTGCTCAGCAGCTTGCCTTCCCGGTCGAACACGCTCGCTTCGATGAACGCAGGGTCGGTGAACATGCCATCCCGGTACAGCGCTTCCAGTTGCAGCTTGCCGTCCGACTTTTCCCAGCTGTGCTTCAGCTGCATGGTGACCTGGTCCATCTGGGCGATGGTGCGGGTCAGGTACTGCTCATAAGCGTCGGCGTGTGCGCTGACCTCGCGCCGCGCAGCCTGTTCCGCCTGCGTCGCCACATTACTGGCGCGGCTGAACGCCAGCAGCCAGAAAGCGGCAACCGCCAGCAGCGCCAGAACGGGCCAGGCCAGGGGCCAATAGCGGTCGGAAATAAGTTTTGACATCGGGTAACAACGGCACGCAAATGTGGCGCATCATAGGCGCGCCGAATGTCAGGAACATGACATGCGGTGATATAGTGTCCAGATATGTTGACAAAAATATCTCCCTTCCTGCTTTGCGCGCTGTGCGCCGCTCCCGCCTGCGCCGCCGACTGGAGCGATACCGCACTGGGCTACCGCGTGGGCCGTCACTATGCCGAGCCCTTCAACCCCTCTTATATAGGCAAGAATATTGTCAGCCTCACCCACGTGCGGGGCGGCGCCTATGGCAGCGACTATGTGAACCTGGATGTGCTGAAGTCCGACCACGTGGACAGCCACGCCACCGAGGCCTATCTGTTGTACCGGCACACCTTCAGTCTCGGCGAGCGCTTCGGTCTGACCGCCGGCGCCGATTTCAACTGGAAGAACGATCCGGGCTATGGCTCGAAGAAGCGCATGCTGGTGCTGGGCCCCACACTGAAGGTGCCCGTGAACGGGCTGCTGAACGTGAGCATCTACGCCCTGTGGGAAAGCAACCGCCCGGTCGGCGTCACGGAGCGCTACCACTACGACACGCATCCGATGCTGAACGCCGTGTGGGCGCTGCCGGTGGAGAGCGGCTGGACCTTCGAAGGCTATATGAACTATATCGCCGCCAAGGGGCTGGACGAATTCGGCACGCAGACGTCGCCCGAGCTGAATATCGATGCGCAGCTGATGTATGACTTCAGCAACGCGGTGGGAATGAAGCCGGGGCGAGTGAAGGCCGGCTTCGAATACCAGTACTGGCGCAACAAGTTCGGCAACCCGCACCGCATACCGGGCAGCACGGCGAAAACGCCGATGCTGCGCGCGGAATATCACTTCTGAGCCAGCACCCTCCCCAGCCTTTCCAGGCCCTGGTTCAGGGTGATCAGCATCAGCGCGAAGCTGAGGATGGCCACGCCTGTGCCGGGGTCGAACACGCTGTGTGCGGCCACGGCGCCCACCAGCCCTGATGCGGCGACGACCAGCAGGGCCAGCGCCAGCACCACCAGCAGCAGCCCACGGGCTGCGAGGCCGTTCATGATTTGCTCCTGTCGGTAACATAGGACGCCAGGCCATTCCCGAACGACCAATCTTCCTTGCCGACCGGGATCAGCGAAATCATCACGTCCTCCTTGCGCAGGCCCGGCGCCTGGAACAGGTTGTTCGCAATCGCCGCGTACAACTTTTCCTTGGTCGGGATATCGCGCCAGTTGCCCGCGCTGATCTGGATGATGACGAGATCGTCGGTGCGGTGGATGCCGAAATAGTCGGCGTCATAGATGAAACTGTCCGCGTCGTGCTGGTGGATCAGCTGGAAGCGGTCGTCGGCCGGCACGTTGAAGGCATCGGCCAGCGCCTTGTGGACGCCGTCGGCGACGGCCTTGATGTATTCACGGGACTTGCCCTTGATGAGGTTGATCTGAACGAGAGGCATGATGTTTTCTCCTGCGGTTGGTTGACAACTGCATCGTAGAAGAGAACAATACTTTCGTAAATTTGAAATTTTAAAACCAATACTTCACGGAAATCGAACAATGGCTAGCCGCACCAATCTCGACATGGATGTGCTGCGCACTTTTGCCACCGCCTTTGAGCTAGGCAGCTTCGCCCGCGCCGCCGACCGGCTGGGCCGTTCGCAGTCGGCCGTCAGCACCCAGCTGCGGCGGCTGGAGGAACAGGTCGGCCAGGACCTCGTGCAAAAATCCGGGCGTGGGCTGGTGCTGACCACCGCCGGCGAAGCCATGTTCAGCTACGCCAAACGCATCCTGGACCTGAACGACGAAGCGGTGGAAACGGTGCGCGGCGGCGAAGTGGAAGGCTGGGTTCGATTCGGCATGCCGCAGGACTTTGCCGAAACCTGGCTGCCGGCTGTGCTGGCGCGCTTCACGCGCGCCCATCCGAAAGTGCGGGTGGAAGTGCGCGCCGAGCGCAACGCCCACCTGGGGGAGCAGATGCGCAAGGGCGAACTCGATCTGGCCCTCGGCTGGGGCAGCGGCGAGATCGCGCCCAATGCGGTCAAGGTCGCCGAGCTGCCGATCGTCTGGGTCGGCCGGCCGGACTGGCGCCTGGCGCCGGGAGAAAAATTGCCCTTGCTGGCTTTCGACCAGCCCTGCGAATTCCGCAGCGCGGGCATCGCCGCGCTGGATGCGGCGGGCATACCGTGGCAGCTGGTGTTTGTCAGCGCCAGCCTGGCGGGCCTGTATGCAGCGGCGGAAGCGGGACTGGGCATCACTTTGCGCACCGCCTTCGGCATGCCCAAGTCCCTGCAGGCGCTGGACCCGGCCACCTACGGCCTGCCCGCCCTGCCCCGCGTTTCCCTGTCCCTGCACCGCGCCGGCAGCGACGCCAATCCGGCGGTGCGGCGCCTCAGCGAAATCCTGCTCGATACGCTCGCCGAGGCGCTCGGCCCTACTGCCACTTGATCGGCGTGGCCGTCTTGGACAGCATCCAGCGTCCCAGCATCTGCCCCAGCATGCGCACGGTGCCGACGTTGAACATCACATAGCGCTGGTAGGACCACAGGTAGGCCAGCTTTGCCACAGCGCCGCTGACATGCACGTTGCGGCTGCCGATCGCGCGCAGCAGGATGCCCACCGTGCCGAACGGGCCGAGCGAAACCATGGCGCCATAGTCGCGGTAGCGGAAGGAGCGCATGCGCTTGCCCTCCGGCCGCAGCAGGTGGCCGGCCAGGTAGATCGCCTGCTGGCGCGCGGCCTGCGCGCTGGGCGGCACCATCGCGCGCCGTTGCGGATTGACGATATTCGAGCAGTCGCCCATCGCGAATACCTTCGCGTCGTCCATCGTTTGCAGGTGCTTGTCGACCAGGATCTGCTGGTTGCGGCTCAGGGCCAGGCCCAGATGCCCGGCCAGCGCCGCACCCTGCACGCCCGCCGCCCACACGGTGATGGCCGATGCGAAGCGGCGCCCGTCCGTCGTGTAGACGGCGTTGTCGGTCACTTCCGCGACTGCGGTATCCGTGCAGATCTCCACGCCGATCGAGGCCAGCTTGCGCGCCACTTCGGCCGACACTTCCGGATCGAGGCCCGGCAGCACACGGTTGGCGCGCTCCACGATGCGGATGCGCACGTCACGCTTGAATTCCGAGTGGCTCACACGGAAGCGCACCAGCGTTTCCACGGTGTGGCGCAAGTCCGCCGCCAGCTCGACGCCGGTGGGGCCGGCGCCGACGATGACGATGTCCAGGCTCTGGCGCGCCATGTCGGCGGACAGGCAGCGGTCCAGGAAGCGCTTGCGGAATGCCTCCGCCTGCGCCACCGTGTCCAGCGACAGGCAGTGATCGGCGGCGCCGGGCACGCCGAAGAAATTCGTCACCGCGCCGTAGGACAGCACGAGACGGTCATAGGCCAGCACAATCTCGGTCGATGCCGCATGCGGCAGGTGGCGGCGCACGGTTACCGACTGGCCGTTCCTGTCCACATTCATCACATCGCCGCACACAAACTCGAAGCCGTTATCCATCGCCTGCCGCGCATAGTCTATGTGGTGCACGGCGGGATCGATCGTCCCGGCAGCCACCGAATGCAGCAAGGGTTTCCAGAAATGAGTGGGAGCGCGATCCACCAGCACAACGCGGCCCTGGCCTTTCTTGCCGAGAGTGCGTCCCAGCCGGGTTGCCAGTTCGAGTCCCGCTACACCGCCACCAACGATAACGATAGATTGCATGCTGTCCTCCACGGGTTGGTTTGCTTTAAGGTCCGCTGATATTCAGGCGCGCGCTATGGGCTGCCTTGCGCGCCAGGGGTGAATCGGTAACGGCCAGGGCGTCTTCCGGCGCCACGTCCAGGATGCGCAGCACGGTTTCAAAGGGTGCGCTGCTGTTGAAATTGGCGCCCGCCAGCACGACCGAGAAAATGTGGTGCGCCGAATCGCCGAACATCGATTGCAGCCGCTGATCGGCTTCGCGATGGGGCAGTTCGGAGATCAGTGCGCAATGGGAACCATCGTCCTGCGCCTGCTGCAGCATGCCGGGTTTGAATGTCGCCAAATCGAAAATTACCGCCTGTGTTGCCATAACCGACTCCCTCGCCTGTAGTGATAACGATTTGACTATAGGGGAATATCCCATAAAATAAAAATAAAAAATCTCTGAACATTAATAAGGTTTGACTTATGTATCCGACGAGCTTCAAACAGCTGCAGGCCCTGGTCCAGGTGGCCCGCCACGAGAGCGTTTTCGCGCGCCGCCGAAGCACTGCACGTGACCCAGCCCGCGATCTCGCTTCACCTGAAACTGCTGGAGGAAGCGGCCGGTATGCCGCTCACGCGCAAGCAGGGACGCAACATCCAGATGACGGCGGCCGGCGAAGTCCTGGCCGGCTACGCCGAGCGCCTGCTCACGCTGTGGGAGGAAGCGGGCGACGAAATCGCGGCACTGAAAGGCGTGACCTCCGGTACCTTGCGCATCGGCGCGGTGATGACGGCGGAGCACCTGCTGCCGGCCATGCTGGTGCGCTTCACCACGGGCCGTCCGCATGTGCGCATCAAGCTGCAGGTGGGATCGCGGCCGGAAGTGATCGGCATGTTGAGCCGCAATGAGATCGACCTCGCCATCATGGGCACGCCACCGCGCGAATTCCCCACCCATGCGGCGCGTTTTGCACGCCACCCCATGGCTTTCTTCGTGGCGCCGACGCATCCACTGCTGACGAAAAAGGATCTGGCGCTGTCCGACCTGGCGGACTACAACCTGCTGGTGCGCGAGCGCGGTTCGGGCACGCGCACGGCCATCGAAAGGCTGTTCAGCACGGCGGGCCTGCCGCTGTCGATCGGCTCCGAGCTGTCCAGCAACGAGGCAATCAAGCGCATGACGGCGGCGGGGCTGGGCGTGGCCTTCCTGTCCCTGCATGCGTGTACACTGGAACTCAAGAACTGGCTGCTGACGCCCCTGCCCGTGCCGGGCATGTCGGTGCAGGCGGACTGGCACGTGATCCACAAGATCGACCGCCCGATGCCGACCGTGGCCGCCTCGTTCCAGGAATTCATCGTGCAGCACGGGCAGGAGGTGATCTCCGAGGAGCTGGAGAGCCTCGCCTGATCCTTGCGGGGAAGATCATGATCGTTCGGCCTATGCAAAACTGGTTTCGGATGCTGTTCATCTGGAATGGCTCGGTGCTGCTGTCGATCATTCCGCAGCTGATCGTGGTGGCGATACTGAGCACCATCGCAGCGTTCACGCATGGCCGGGTGTTCGGGGAAAAGATTCCTCTCAGCCCCGCGCCCTTTACGCTGTTCGGCCTCACGCTCGCCATCTTCCTCGCTTTCCGCAACAACGCCAGCTATGCGCGCTACACGGAAGCGCGGCTGCTGTGGGGTGGCATTCTGGTGTCCTCGCGCATACTGGTGTCGCAATCCCTCAGCTACCTGCCGCAGCAGATCCGCGTGGCCGACCACCTGATCGCCTTTGCCTATGTGCTGAAGCACCAGCTGCGCGGCACCGACCCTGGCGCCGATCTCGCCCGCTGCCTTGGTGCCGAGCGTGCCGCTGAATTGCGCGGCAAGCAGTACCTGGGCGCTGTCATCCTCAGCGACATCCGCACTCTCCTCGCACCCGGCCCGGATGGGGTGCGCTGGATGATGGACGCCCAGGTCAACGAACTGCAGAAATGCCTGGGCGGCTGCGAGCGGATCGCCTCCACGCCCATTCCCTTCGCCTATAGCGTGCTCCTGCACCGGACCGTCTACGCCTACTGCGCACTGCTCCCCTTCGCCCTGGTCGATTCCACGGAATTCTTCACGCCCCTGCTGTGCTTGTTCATTTCCTACACCCTGATCGCGCTGGAGGCGATCGCCAATGAAGTGGCAGAACCTTTCAGCCTCGCGCCCAATGCCCTGGCGCTGGATGCGATGACGCGCACCATCGAGCGGTCGGTCCTCGAACTGCGCGGGCGGCCGATTCCGAGCGAAATTGAGCCGGTTAAGCCGTACCAGTACACCTGAAGCGCCGCAGGCTCCCTTTAGAACCCAAGGCGTGAACCAGGTGTCTGCCACGATGTGGCAGACACCAGCTTTACGCCGTGGGTTTTTGCTAGCCGCAGCGGCACTTCAAAGCTGTATCCCTCCCCCAGCCCCCAGACTGTACTGCCCGGTCCACTGGTCCCGGGGCTAATCTGTACCCCATGAAAACCCCAGAACTCCTCGATAGCCGTGGCCGTCCGCTGAAAGACCTGCGCTTGTCAGTGATCGACCAGTGTAATTTCCGCTGCCCCTACTGCATGCCGAAGGAAAGCTACGGGCCGGATTTCCCTTTCATGACATCGTCCGAACGCCTGTCTTTCGACGAACTGGCCCGCCTGGCGCGCACTTTCGTCAGCCTCGGCGTGGAGAAAATCCGGCTCACCGGCGGCGAGCCCCTGCTGCGCAAGGACTTGCCAAGGCTGATCGAAACCTTGGCCGCCATGCGCACGCCGTCCGGCCGCGAACTGGATATTGCGCTGACCACCAACGGTTCCCTGCTGGCGCGTCAGGCGCAGTCGCTCAAGGATGCGGGACTGAAGCGCATCACGGTCAGCCTGGATGCGCTGGACGACAAGCTGGCAGGCCGCATGAACGGCGTCGATTTCCCCGTGGCGCGCGTCCTGGAAGGCATTGCGGCGGCGCAGCGCGTAGGCCTGGCGCCTGTGAAAGTGAACACGGTGATCGAGCGCGGCGTGAACGAGAGTCAGATCCTGCCGCTGGTCCACCACTTCCGCGACAGCGGCGTGCAGTTGCGCTTCATCGAATACATGGACGTCGGCGGCGCCAGCCGCTGGAATTCCGGCCAGGTGCTCACGGCGGACGCCATCCGCGCCATCGTCCAGCAGCACTACCCGCTGGTGCCGGACAGCGCGGCACGCGGCCACGACACGGCCGAAGTCTGGCACCACGCCGACGGTTCGGGCAGCGTTGGCTTCATCGCCAGCATGTCCCATCCCTTCTGCGGCGACTGCACGCGCGCCCGCGTGGCGGCGGACGGCAAGATCTATCTCTGCCTGTTCGCCATCGAAGGCACGGACCTGCGCCCCTGGCTGGGCTCCGGCCAGGAAGCGGCGCTGGCCGAGCGCGTACGCACGCTGTGGCAGGCGCGCGGCGACCGTTACTCAGAATTGCGCGGCCCAGCCGCCCGCGCGCACCGGGTTGTGCGCATGTCTTTGGTAGGAGGTTGAATGCTAGTACGAATCCGTTACTTTGCCGGCTTGCGCGAGCAGGCCGGAATGAGCACGGACCAGATTGAAATTGCCGAGCCGCGCCTGAGCGTGGCGCAGTTGCAGGAACGGCTTGCTGGGCGCAGTCCAGCGCTGGCCGAGGCCTTTGTGGCGCAGCGCCTGCTGCGCGTGTCTGTCGATTACCGCATGTGCGGTCCTGAATTCGAGCTCACCCGCGACTGCGAAGTCGCCTTCTTCCCGCCGGTCACCGGCGGTTAAAAACCCACGGCGTAAAACTGGTGTCTGCCACATCGTGGCAGACACCTGCTCTTTGCCGTGGGTTCTAATCAGTTCCGCGGCAGGTCAGCGCAAAACCGCCGCCCCTCACCGCTCAGCCGAACAGTCGACGCCTCCAGATCCCGCTCCACCAACCCCATTTCCTCCAGCGCCGCCAGCTCCCGCAGCAGCCCGCTCATCGGCCTTCCCGACTGCTTGGCCAGCCGCGCCAGCGAACAGGGACGCTCCGCCTCCAGCTCCGCCAGCTTCACCAGCAACTCCGTCAGCGCCATCAACGCGTCTTCGTTCATAACAATTCCCCAATCACGCGCCCCAGCGTGCGCAAGGCATCCTCGATCTCCTTCGACCACGGATAGCTGTAGTTGAGCCGAATGTAATTCGTGTAGCTGCCGCGCGCCGAGAACATATGGCCGGGACCGACCGTGATCTTGCGTTCCAGCGCCTTCGCGTACAGCTGCATCGCGTCCACGCCGGCCGGCAGTTCCACCCACAGCACATAGCCGCCCTGCGGATCGGACACGCTCGTCCCTTCCGGGAAGAAGCGCAGCACGGCAGCCGCCATCATGCGCGCCCGCTGCGCATAGCCCTTGCGCACCTGGCGCAGGTGGCGGTCGTAACCGTCGTGCTGCAGGTAGTCGGCGATGGCCAGCTGCGGCAGCGAGGGCGTGGTCAGCGTGTTGAGGAACTTCAGCTTTTCCACTTGGGCGGTATAGCGTCCCGGCAGTGCCCAGCCGATGCGGTAGTTGGCGGTCAGGCTCTTTGAGAAGGAAGAACAGTACAGCACCAGGCCCTTGGTATCGTAGGCCTTGAGCGAAACCGGATGGCTGTCGCCGTAATACAGCTCGTCATACACGCCGTTCTCGATGACGGGAATATCGTGCTGGGACAGGAGCTCCACCAGTTCGCGCTTGCGCGCATCCGGCATCAGGAAGCCCAGCGGATTCTGGAAGTTCGGCATGACCATGCAGGCCGCCACGCGCTGCTGGGAAAGAATGCTGCGCAGCGCTTCGATATTGATGCCTTCGTTCGGATCGGTGGGCGCCTCCAGCGCGCGCATGCCCATGCGCTCGATCGCGTGCAGCATGGCGTAAAACGTTGGCGACTCGACCACGATGGTGTCGCCCGGCTTTGCCACGGCCTGCAGGCACAGATTGATCGCTTCCGTGGCGCCCACTGTCACGATGATTTCGGACGGGTCGATGGCCAGTCCATTCTCCAGGTGGCGCCGCGCGATCTGGCGGATCAGTTGCGGATTCCCCGGCGGCAGGTCATCCATCACCGACCAGTGCTGGTTGCGGCGCGCGATGGCGTTCGCGTACTGGCTGATGCGCGTCCAGGGAAAAGGCGCCGGGTCCGGATATGGCGAGCCAAGGGGTACAGCATTCTGCGTGCGGATCGTGCGCAGCGTGGAGAGCACAAGGCGGCTCACGTCCACTTCGGAAGACAGCACCAGCGCTTTCGGCGCTTCCGCCGGACGCGCCGACGCCTTGGGCCGCGGCCGCACGAAGAAGCCCGATTGCGGGCGGCTCTCGATCACGCCGCGGCTTTCCAGCAGCGAGTAGGCGCGCAGCACGGTGCTGATGCTAAGGCTGCGGCGCTGACTGGTCTGCCGCACGGACGGCAGCTTTTCGCCTTCCAGCAGCACACCGCGTGCGACCTGGCCTTCAATGTCGGCAGCTAGGGTTTCATACAGGTTCATGAAAATCAGTATAACGCAGCAGTACAGTTTCCTGCGGATGGCTGCCACTGTATTCCCCAGGCGCTCGCAATTCTGTACACGCCGCGAAACACCCCCAGGAGGGACACTGGCGACACCTAGCGAAAGGAGTCGTATCAAATGGCTTACAAAGAAAACGAGGGCTATGTCGCCCCTTACCACAACGCCGCCGGCGGCTGGGGCGCGCTGAAATATGTGGCCCTCAACCTGTACCGCGAGCGCGTCAGCGCCGGCAACCTGAACACCCTGCTGTCGCAGAACCAGCCGGATGGCTTCGACTGCCCCGGCTGCGCATGGCCCGACCGCCACCATGCTTCCACCTTCGAGTTCTGCGAGAACGGCGTGAAGGCCGTCGCAGCCGAAGCCACCAGCAAGCGCGTGCGTCCTGAGTTCTTCGCGAAACACACGGTAACGGAACTGATGCAGCAGACCGATTATGAACTGGAGCAGCACGGCCGCCTGACCGATCCGATGGTCTACGACAGCAGCAGCGACAAATACGTGCCCATCGCATGGGACGAAGCCTTCGCCCTGATCGGGCGCCACCTGAACGCGCTGGAAGATCCGAACCAGGCTGCGTTTTACACCTCAGGCCGCGCCAGCAACGAGGCGGCCTTCCTGTACCAGCTTTTCGTGCGCATGTACGGCACTAACAACTTCCCCGACTGCTCGAATATGTGCCACGAAGCCACCAGCCGCGGCCTGCCTGGCACCGTGGGCATCGGCAAAGGCACCGTGACGCTGGATGATTTCGAACTAGCGGACACCATCATGATCTTCGGCCAGAACCCGGCCACCAATCACCCGCGCATGATGGGCGAACTGCGCGAGTGCGCCAAGCGCGGCACTTCCATTGTGTCCATCAATCCGCTGAAGGAGCGCGGCCTGGAGCGCTTCCAGGACCCGCAAAGCCCTCTCGAAATGATGACCAATGGCGCCACCCGCATCAGCTCCATGTTCGTGCAGCCGAAACTGAGCGGCGACTTCGCCCTGATCAAGGCCGTCGCCAAGCGCGTCGTGGAACTGGATGATGAAGCGGTGGCCGCCGGCCGTCCGCGCGTGCTGGATACGGACTTTATCGCGAGCCACACCATTGGCTTCCACGAATTCGCACGCGACCTGCGCGACGAAAGCTGGCACGTGCTGCTGGAGGAATCGGGCGTTGAGCGCGAGCAGATCGAGCGTCTGACCCGCCTTTACGTCAGCAGCGAGCGCGTGATTGCCTGCTGGGGCATGGGCCTGACCCAGCACAAGAATTCGCTGGCGACCATCCAGATGCTGTCCAACCTGATGATGATGCGCGGGAATATCGGCCGCCCCGGCGCGGGCCTGTGTCCCGTGCGCGGCCACTCCAATGTGCAGGGCGACCGCACCGTGGGGATCGAGGAACAACCGACACAGGCCTTCCTCGACCGCCTGCAGCATGTATTCGGCTTCGAGCCGCCGCGCCATCACGGCTACGATGTGGTCTCCACCATCCAGGCCATGATCGATGGCCGCGTGAAGGTCTTCGTTGGCCTGGGCGGCAACTTCTCCAGCGCCACGCCGGATACGCCCTTCACCTGGGCCGGCCTGCGCCAGTGCGAGCTGACCGTGCATATTTCGACCAAGCTGAATCGCAGCCACCTGGTGCACGGCCGCGACGCGCTGATCCTGCCCACGCTGGGCCGCACCGAGATTGACCTGCAACAGGGCGTGGCGCAAGGCGTGACCGTCGAGGATTCGATGAGCATGGTGCACATTTCCTTCGGCATCAACCAGCCGGCATCGCCGCAACTTCTGTCCGAAATCGCCATCGTGGGGCGCATGGCCCAGGCCACGCTGGGCAGCGAAAAGTTCGACTGGATGTCCCGCGTGAATGACTATGCGCTGATCCGCGACGATATCGAGAAAGTCTTCGATGACTTCTACGACTACAACGAGCGCGTGTCCAAGCCCGGCGGCTTCCATCTGAAAGTGGCTTCGCGCGAGCGCGAATGGGTGACGGACAGCGCCAAGGCGCAATTCGTGGTCAATGCCGTCGACCGCGATACGGCCGTGCACCGCGCCCGCGCCATCCACGGCAAGAAGCTGTTGACCATGATGACCACGCGCTCGCACGACCAGTACAACACCACGATCTATGGCCTGGATGATCGCTACCGCGGTGTGTTCGGCCTGCGCCGCGTGGTCTTCATCAACAAGGACGACCTGGCAATGCTGGGGTTTAAGGCTGGCGACCGTGTCGACATCACCAGCGTGTGGGACGACGGCGTCGAGCGCCGGGCGGACAATTTCCTGCTCGTCGAATACGACATCCCGCGCGGCTGCGTGGGCGCCTACTACCCGGAGACCAATCCGCTGGTGCCGCTGGCCAGCGTGGCGGTCGGCGCAGGCACCCCAACGTCCAAGTCCATCCCTGTGCTGCTGCACCCAGCCAAGGGAGGCGATAATGCATGAAACTACGCTGCTGCTGTCGCGCGCCCAATTCGCGCTGACCGCCATCTTCCATATCCTGTGGCCCATCCTGACCATCAGCCTGTCCGCCTTCATTCTCGTGATGGAAGCGCTGTGGATACGCAAGGGCGAAGTGGTCTACTACCATCACGTGCGCTACTGGAGCAAGCTGCTGGTGCTTAACTTTGCGGTGGGCGTGGTCAGCGGCATTCCCATGGAATTCCAGTTCGGCACCAACTGGGCGCCCTTCTCCAAGTTCACCGGCGCCTTCATCGGCAATATCCTCGGCTTCGAAGGCGCGATGGCCTTCATGCTGGAGGCGGGCTTCATCGGCGTGATGCTGTGGGGCTGGGGCAAGGTGCCGCGCGGCGTGCACCTGTTCGCGACGGCGATGGTGGCGCTCGGCTCCAGCATCTCGTCTTTCTGGATCATGGTCGCAAACTCCTGGATGCAGACGCCGGCCGGCGTGGTCGTTGAAAACGGCCGCGTGGTCGTGGTGGATTACCTGGCTGCGATCTTCAATCCCGGCATGGCGCATGGCGTGGCCCATATGTGGCTGGCCGCGATGGAAACGGGCCTGTGTGTTGTGGCCGGCATCTCGGCATGGCATCTCTACCGCCACCGCAATATGGGCTTCTTTGCCCGCTCGTTTAAGATCGCCCTGGGCATGCTGGCCGTGGTGGCGCCGCTGCAGGTGCTGGTGGGCGACTCCGCCGGCGCGGCCATCTTCGAAAACCAGCCGGCCAAGGGCGCAGCCATCGAAGGCCACTGGGAGACCAATGCTCCGGGCAAGGGCGCTTCCTGGTCCCTGCTGGCCTGGCCGAACAAGGCCGAACAGCGCAATGACTGGTCGATCGAAGTACCGAATGCACTGAGCATGCTGGCCACGCACACGGTGGACGGCAAGGTCACGGGCATGCGCGATATTCCGCTGCAGGACCAGCCTCCCGCGATTCCGCTGCTGTACTACGCCTTCCGCGTGATGGCCGGTATTGGTGTGCTGTTTGCGGCTCTGGCCCTGTGGACGGCATGGGCGATGCGCCGCGCACGTGGCCAGCTGAGCGCCCTGCTCTCCAGCCGCAAGCTGCTGCTGGCCTGGACGCTGGCGATTCCCCTGCCCTATATCGCCGTGGAATGCGGCTGGATAGTGCGCGAAGTCGGCCGCCAGCCCTGGTCGGTGTACGGCCTGCTGCGTACCAGCGACGCCGCATCCTCGGTAGCTTCAGGAGCCGTGCTTTCCAGCTCCGCCATGTTTATCGTCTTCTACGCCGTGCTCCTTGCCGCGTTCTTCACTTTTGCCCGCAAGTGGCTGCGCACCGGTCCCGATCTGGCGCTGCAACCTCCTGCTATCTAAGGAGTCATCATGCATGAAATTCTGACCAACGCCTGGTTCGGCCTCATGGGCCTGATGCTGGTGTTCTATGTGATTACCGACGGTTTCGACCTCGGCGTGGGCATCCTTAGCCTCTTTACGCGGCGCGAAGAGGACCGCGACCAGATCTACGCGTCCATCGGCCATGTTTGGGATGCGAACGAGACCTGGCTGGTGTGCCTGGGCGGCGCCATGTTCGGCGCCTTCCCGCTTGCCTACTCGGTGTTGATGGAGCAGCTGTACGTGCCCGTTATGCTGCTGATCGCTACCCTGATCATGCGCGGCGCGGCGATCGAGTTCCGCCATGCGGCCTCGAACAAACGCGGCTGGGATATCGTGTTTGGTCTCGGCAGCCTTGGCGTCGCCGCCTGCCAGGGTGTAGTGCTGGGCAAGGTCATCACCGGCCTGCAGCCGGGCGCTCTCGCCAACTCCTTCACGGCCCTGTGCGCGCTGGGCGTGATCGCCGGCTATGCGCTGCTTGGCGCGACTTACCTGGTGAAGAAGGCGCATGGCGAGCTGGTGGAAGTATCGCGCCGCCAGGCCGTGGGCGCGCTGATGGCGACGGTCGCTGCGGCCATTCTGCTGTCTGCCGGCACGATGCTGTACAGCGAAATCGGCCATGAACGCTGGATGCAGGCGAACGTGCTGGCCTTCCTGATTCCGCTCGCCCTGCTGGCCGCCTTTGCCGGCGCCTACATCCTGTATGCGCTGCATATCGGCTCCAGCCATGGCCCCTTCCGCGGCGCCATCGGACTGTTCCTGGCATCGTTCACGGGCCTGGCGGTCAGCCTCTTCCCGGACCTGGTACCTGGCAAGCTCTCTCTGGCCGAGGCGGCGTCCGACAGCGCCACCATGACCTTCATGTTGTGCGGTATCGCCCTCGTGTTCCCGGTCATGATCGGCTACAACCTGTATCAGTACTACGTGTTCCGTGGCCGTGTTCAAGTCCAGCACTAAGGAGTTGTCGTGATTGTCCGTCCTCAAAGCAACTGGTTCCGCATGCTGCTGGTGTGGAATGGCTCGGTGCTGCCATCCATCCTGCCGCAGCTTGGCGTGATCCTCGTGATCAGCCTTGTGGCGCTGCTGGGGGACGGACGCGTGTTCGGCGAGCGCATTCCGCTCGACACCGAACCGTTTCCCCTGCTGGGCGTGAGCCTCGCGATCTTCCTCGCCTTCCGCAATAACGCGAGCTACCAGCGCTACCTGGAAGCGCGCCAGCTGTGGGGACGCGTGCTGATCGCGACGCGCACGCTGACGTCGCAGGCGCTGGCCTACCTGCCGGCCAACCGCCTGGACTACCGCGGCTTCGCTTTCCGCGTGATCGCTTTTGCTCACCTGCTGCGCCACCAACTACGCGGCAGCGATCCACGGCAGGACCTGGAGCGTCTGCTCCCACCGGAGGCCGTCGATGACCTGACGCAGCATGCTTATCGTCCCATCGCTGTGCTGAATGAGTTGCGCCATACGGTGCATCAGGCGGCGCCGGATGGGCAGACGCTGTGGATGCTGGATGCACAGCTGAATTGCCTGTCCGAGTCGGTGGGCGGCTGCGAGCGGATCGCCAGCACGCCGATTCCTTATCCCTACGGCGTGCTGCTGCACCGTACGATCTACGCTTATTGCTTCCTGCTGCCGTTTGGGCTGGTGCACGCCATCGGCGCGGCTACGCCGCTGATTTCGGTGTTTGTGGCCTATACGCTGTTTGCGCTGGAGGCGATTGCGCAGGAGATTGGCGATCCCTTCGGGCGTGCGTCCAACAGTTTGGCCCTGGGGGCGATCAGTTGCACGATCGAGCGTTCCGTGCTGGAGTTGTGCGGGTTGCCGATGCCGGCGGAGGCAAGGGCCAGCGAGAAGTATCGGCTGGATTAGACGCCGCCTTCGTCCACCGCTCGCGGCGCCGGCGACGCATGCACGGCGGATCAATGATCCGCCCTACGCACCTCGACGGAGCACCGCGCGGCATCGGAGCCCGCGCGCACGCGCGGCGGATCAAGGGATCGTCAGTGGCGCCTCGAGCCGGATGTCGTCGGATGCGCTGCCGACCATCAGGCGGAACTCGCCTGGCTCGACGCCCCATTTCAGCTGGCGATTGAAGAACGCGAGCTGCTCCGGGCCGATGGCAAACTGGATGCGCTTATGCTCGCCGGGCTTGAGCAGCACTTTCTGGAAGCTCTTCAGCTCCTTCAGCGGACGCACGACCGAAGCGACCATGTCGCGCACATAGAGCTGCACGACTTCTTCGCCCGAGCGCGCGCCGGTGTTGGCGAGGTCGAAGGACAGCATGGAACCGGCGCCGCTGCGCTGAAGTTTCAGGTCGGTGTAGGCAAAGCTGGTGTAGCTCAGGCCATGTCCGAACGCGTAGCGCGGCGTGTTGGGCGAATCGATGTAGGCGGACTTGTAGACCACATTGTTTTCGTCCGTAACCGGCCGCCCGGTCTGGTACTGCGCGTAGGAGAGCGGAATCTGGCCCACGCTGCGCGGGAAAGTGATCGGCAGCTTGCCGGACGGGTTGTAGTCGCCAAACAGCACGCTCGCCACGGCGTTGCCGCCTTCGCTGCCGGGGAACCAGGCATAGACGATGGCATCCGCCTGATCGGCAATCGTGTTGAAGACCAGCGGACGTCCGGCCAGCATCACCGCCACGATCGGCTTGCCGGTCGCTTTCAGCGCTTCGAACAGCTTTTCCTGCTGACCTGGCAAGGAAATGTCCGTGCGCGACTTGGCTTCACCGCTCATGTCCCAGGTTTCGCCGACGGCCAGTACGATCACGTCCGACTGCTGCGCGACCTTCACTGCCTGCTCCAGCGAGGCGGCGTCCAGCGTGGCGCAACCGGGCGCGCAGGCCTGGGCGTGGACGATTTCCGTCGCGCCGGCGCGGCGGCGAATGCCTTGCAGGATACTCACCACGGGCGCGCGCTCGCCCTGCACCACCCAGCCGCCCTCCAGGTCGCGCTGCGAGTCGGCGAGCGGGCCGATGACCGCGATCCGCTTCAAGCCGCGCGCCAGCGGCAGCGGCCCCGGCACCGCCGCACCAGCCAGCGGCCGTGGGCCGTTCTTGAGCAGCACGATCGACTTTTGCGCCATCTCCAGCGCTGCCGCCCGGTGCGAAGAATCCGCCAGCACGGCCTTCTCGCGCGCGGCATCGGAGAACTTGTACGGATCGTCGAACAGCCCCAACTCGAACTTCTTGTACAACACCCGCCCCGCCGCCTCGTCCACGGCCGACATCTTCACCTTGCCCGACTTGACGGCCTGCTCCAGGTGGGCCGAGTAAGCATACCCCTCCATATCCATGTCGCTGCCCGCATTCATCGCCTTCACCGCGGCGTCAGATAAGTCGGACGCATACCCATGCGGCACCATCTCCCGCACCGATCCCCAATCGCTGACAACAAAGCCGCGGAAGCCCCATGAACCCTTGAGGATATCGCGCTGCAGCCACGCGCTGCCGGTAGCCGGCACGCCGTTCAGCGTATTGAAGGAGTTCATGAAGGTGGCCACGCCCGCGTCCAAAGCCGCCTTGAACGGCGGCAGATAGACTTCGAACAGCTGGTGCTCGCTCATATCGACAGCGTTGTAATCGCGCCCAGCAATGGCGGCGCCATAAGCCGCGAAGTGCTTGGCCGTCGCCATCACCGCGTCGGTGCCGCCCAGCTTCGCGCCCTGGAAGCCCAGCACCCGCGCACGCGCAATCTGCGAGCCGAGATAAGTATCCTCGCCCGCCCCCTCCATCACCCTGCCCCAGCGCGGATCGCGCGACACATCCACCATCGGAGCGAAAGTCCAGTGGATTCCCGAGGCAGCGGCCTCGCGCGCCGCGATGTGGGCGGATTGCCGGATCGCGTCCATATCCCAGGACGCCGACTCGCCCAGCGGCACCGGGAACACCGTCTGGTAGCCATGGATCACGTCCAGCCCGAACAGCAGCGGGATTTTCAGGCGCGACTGCAAAGCCAGCGCCTGGATCTCGCGCGTGTCCGCCACGCCCTTCACGTTCAGCATCGAGCCCACGCGGCCGGCGCGGATATCGGCCAGCTTGTCCGCATAATCGCTGCTGGTCGGGCCGGTGAACTGGCGGCCGGACAGCTGGTGCAGTTGCCCCACTTTTTCGGCTAGCGTCATCTGCTTCAGCAAGGCTGCAACCTTGCGCTCGATTTGCGCATCCTGCGCGGACGCCAGCAATGGCGCGGCCAGCAACAAGCTCGCCGCGGCGCGGGCCAGTGCAACGTGAGGAGAAGTTTTCATTTGTATTGTTGCTGTTTCTTGTCGTAGTAAGCCTTCAGCGTATCGAAGGCCATCTTCTTCTTGCCGCTCTGGGTCAGCAGGCCCTTGCGGTTCCAGAAGTCCTGGAAATAGGGATGCGGCCGGCGTGGCGAACGGAAATCGACCAGCACCCACGGCGTCATGCCGCGCAGGCCCGGAATCGCGTCCAGCATCTTGAACTGGTTGCGATAGAGCTGGTCCTGGTATTCCTCGCTCCAGCGCGTATCCGAGTCGCCGTGATAGCCGCCCAGCGCATCGGCGCCGAATTCCGTGATCAGCACCGGCTTGTTGGCAACGATATTGAAGCGGTAATTCAGCATGTCCGCATTGCTGGCCCAGTACCAGCCCGCATACTCGTTGAAGCTGACGAGATCCAGCTTGTCCGCCAGCGGATCTTCCAGCGTGATTTCGGCGCCCTTGCGGTGCACCTCCAGCGCGGCGCCGACCAGGCGCGTAGTATCCAGCGAGCGCACGGTATCGGCCAGGCGGCCCATGAAGTCCGTACGCACCGGGCTAACAGGCGTTTCATTGCCGATGGACCAGATCACGACGCTGGCGCGGTTGCGGTCGCGCACGATCATGTCCGTCAGCTGCTGCTTCGCATTGTCGAACACCGCGGGGTTCTGCCAGGAGATCGTCCAGTAAACCGGGACCTCCGCCCATACCAGCAGGCCCATTTCATCGGCCAGCCGCGTCATCTCCTCGCTGTGCGGATAGTGGGCCAGTCGCACGTAATTGCAGTTCATCTCCTTGGCCCATTGCAGCAGCATGCGCATATCGCCTGTGCCACGCAGGCGGCCTGGAATCAGGGGATTCTCGTCATGCACCGATACGCCGCGCAGGAAGACCGACTTCCCGTTCAGCAGGATGTCCTGCCCCTTCGTGACGATAGTGCGGAAGCCGATGCGGTCCTCGACGCGGTCGCCCGCAGCAGCCAGCGTTACGCCATACAGCTTCGGATCGTCTGGCGACCAATAGCGCAGCTGCCGGCCCGCGAGCGGAATGCTGATCGCAGCGCGGCCATCTGCGCCGGTGCGCACCGTCGTCCTGATGCCGGCTTCGGGAATGGACACCGTGATCTCCTGCGCGCGCTGCGGCCCATCCACCTGCACGAAGCCCTCGATGCGGCGCATATCGCCTTTCGCCAGCTGGATCTGGTAATCCGCAATATGCGTTTCCGGCACCTCGGCCAGCAGCACATCGCGCGTGATGCCGCCGTAATTCCACCAGTCCGTGCTCACGGTCGGTATGTCATCCTGATGGCGCGTATTGTCCGCCTTGACGATCACAGTGTTCTGGCCCGGCTTCAGCTTGCCCGTCACGTCAAACTGGAAAGGCGTGAAGCCGCCCTTGTGGCTGCCCAGCTTCTTCCCGTTCAGGTAGACGTGCGCCTCGTAATTGACGGCGCCGAAGTAAAGGAAGTAGCGCTTGCCGTCCCTGGGCGCGGCGTTGAACTGCTGGCGCATCCACACCGTGCCTTCGTAATTCTCCAGCTTCGGGTCCTGCGAATTCCAGTCGCCCGGGATGGCCATTGTGGGCGAGCCATCGAAGCTGTATTCGACGATATCCCCTTTGTCCTTCGGCTTGCGGTCGTCGTAAAAACCGCCGCTGCCTCCTTCCAGCTGGTCGTAGGGCTGGCGCCGATAGTTGAAGTAGCCCGTTTCATACGGATCCACGATATAGCTCCAGCGCCCATCCAGCAACTGGTGCTGGCGGCCGTAGATGTTATGCAGCGTAGGGTCGGCGGACGCGCTGCCGCATATGAAAACAGCCGCCAGCAACAGGGACTTCAAGGGGAAACAACGCATGTGCGCCACCTTTCACTTGGAAAACGTTTAACGGATGGTAGTTTATTTGACCACAGACGTAAAGCGGCATCTGTTGACGCGCCCGGGATTTTAGTGCTAACTTTAGTAAAACGTTTAACTATAACTGGAGACACCAAACGATGGGCCATCATCCTGTGCTGCTGCGCGCCGCCGTGCTCGCGGCGCTGTCCGTAATGCTTCCCTCTTATGCCGCGCATGCGGCGGGCGTCACCTCCGCCACGCAGCAGGCTTCCGCCGAAGCGCCGAAGGCCGTGCTCTCCGTGATGGAGCGGGTGGCCGACTGGCAGCTGGCCAATGCCAGCAAGCACCGGCCGAACGACTGGACCCAGGCCGTAGGCTACAACGGCATGATGGCCCTCGTCGGCATCTCGGGCGACCGCAAGTACCGCGATGCGATGGTGCAGATGGGCGAAAAGAATGGCTGGAAGCTCGGCCCCAATCACTACCACGCGGACGACCATATCGTTGGCCAGACTTACGCCGAGCTTTACCTGGATCTGCGCGAACCGAAGATGATCGCGCCGATGCGGGCGCATATGGACGACATCCTCGTCAACCGCCGCAACGGCACGCTGGACTTCACCGTCAAGGGAAACCAGGACCGCTGGTCGTGGTGTGACGCGCTGTATATGGGGCCGCCCTCCTGGCTGCGCCTGTGGGCCTCCACCGGCGACCAGCGCTACCTGGACTTCGCTGTCAGCGAGTGGTGGGTCACCTCCGACTACCTGTACGACAAGGAAGAACATCTCTACTACCGCGACTCCACCTACTTCGCCAAGCGCGAAGCCAATGGCAAGAAGGTGTTCTGGAGCCGCGGCAATGGCTGGGTGATGGGCGGCCTGGTGCGCATGCTGCAATACCTGCCGGGCAAACACCCAGAACGAGCACGCTTCGAGCAGCAGTACCGCGAGATGGCGGAAAAGATCCTGTCGCTGCAGCAGGACGACGGCCTGTGGCGCGCCAGCCTGCTCGATCCTGCCAGCTATCCGATGAAGGAGTCCAGCGGTTCCGGCCTGTACACCTACGCGCTGGCCTGGGGCGTGAACCAGGGCATGCTGGACGCGAAGCGCTACGGCCCGGCCGTGCACAAGGCCTGGCAGGCGCTGGTGGCGAACGTGAATGCGGACGGCAAGCTGACCCACGTGCAGCCGATCGGCGCAGCGCCCAAGATCTTCGACAATGAGCTGACCGAGGTCTATGGCGTGGGCGCCTTCCTGCTGGCGGGCAGCGAGATGTATCGCATGGCCGTGCTGGATGGCGCTAAGCCGCGCGTGGTCACCGTGCGCAACG
This sequence comes from Pseudoduganella sp. UC29_106, assembly GCF_044055365.1. Classification (NCBI taxonomy): domain Bacteria; kingdom Pseudomonadati; phylum Pseudomonadota; class Betaproteobacteria; order Burkholderiales; family Oxalobacteraceae; genus Pseudoduganella; species Pseudoduganella sp. UC29_106. The sequence goes on from NZ_CP171977.1 coordinate 4,343,613, forward strand.
ACAGCGATGTATTGCGCGGCGACGAACTGGCCGAAGTCGCGCTGGGCCGCGGCGCAAAGCCGGTGGTGATGGACGCGTCCACCTCCGCCGTGCTGACGTCCCAGCAGATCGGCTCCAACCTGCTCTTCAGCGTGAACGTGCCTGCCCACGACTCGCGCCGCTACCTGTTGCTGCCGTCGAACCGCCTGCCGGCCGTGCCGCCGCCGGACGTAAAAACTCACGCCCGCTTCGTGCCCGAGCGACTGGACGATTTCGCCTGGGAGAGCGACCGCATCGCGCACCGCGTGTACGGCCCTGCCATCATCAAGGACCCGAAGGAGCAACTGGTCAGCAGCGGCGTGGACGTATGGGTCAAGCGCGTGCGCTACCCGGTGGTGGACAAGTGGTACCGCAGCGGTGACTATCACAAGGACAATGGCGAAGGCCTCGATTACTACAAGGTTGGCCCGGCACGCGGCTGCGGCGGCACCACCATCTATGCGGACGGCAAGCTGCACAACTCCTCCAACTTCACCGGCTGGAAGGTATTGGCGGACGGTCCGCTGCGCTCCGTATTCGAACTGCGCTTTGCCGGCTGGGATGCAGGCCAGGGCCGCCAGGTATCGGAAGTGAAGCGCTTCTCGATCGACGCCGGCTCGAACATGACGCGCGTGGAAAGCCGCTTCACCGGCAAAGCGCCGCTGACGGTCGGAGTTGGCATCGTCAAGCGCGATGGCGACGGCAGTTACGCCAGCGACGCGGCGCAAGGCTGGAGCAGCTACTGGGAGCCCGCACACGGCGAGGACGGCAGCACCGGCTGCGCGGTGATCCTGCCGTCCGGCGCCAGCGGCATTGCCGAAGCAGAAGGCCAGCAGCTCACGCTCGGCAACGCGCAGCCGGGCAAGCCCTTCGTCTATTACCTCGGCGCCGGCTGGAGCAAGAGCGGCGACTTTGCGGACGGGGCTGCATGGCAAACCTATGTGCGCTCCTATGCCCAACGCCTGCAGCAGCCACTGAAGGTCAGCATCAGCAAATAGCAGTACCCGGGCCGGAAGACCACCTCCGGCCTTTTTAAAAATCGAAATTGGAAACGTTACCAATCATAAAACCGGAGACCCACATGCGCCCCTACCCCACCCTTCGCCCATTACCAGCCGCTCTTGCGCTGGCATTCCTCACGCTCGCCCTGCCCTCCCATGCCGACGAAACCAGGCTGGAAACTGTCGTGGTTACCGCCAACAAGCGCGCCCAGAACCTGCAGGACGTGCCAGCCTCGATCACCGTACTGGACGACGCGGCCCTGCAGCGCAATAACGTGCGCGACCTGGAAGACGTGCCCTCGCTGTCGCCGGCGCTGACCCTGTCCTACGGCACGCAGCCCGGTAACTTCAGCATCAATATGCGCGGCATCGGCACTTTCTCGCTGGGCATCGGCGTGGAGGCCGACGTGGCCGTGATCGTGGACGATGTGCCGCTGGGGATGCAGGCCAACGCCTTCCGCGACCTGGCGGACGTCTACCGCATCGAAGTGCTGAAAGGCCCGCAAAGCACCCTGTATGGCAAAAGCTCGATTGCCGGCGCGCTGAATATCACGACCAAGCCCATTGGCGGCCCGATTAAGGCCACCGCCTATGCCTACGCGACCAATGACGATGAATGGCGCGGGGGCTTCAGCATCTCCGGCGCCGTGTCCGATACGCTGCGCATGCGCCTTGCCGCCAGCAAGACCAGTTATGGCGGCACGCTGAACGACCTCACCACCGGCGGCAAACTGAATGGCAGCAAGGGCGACAACATCAGCGGCAAGCTGGAATGGCGCCCGCTCGACCAGCTCACGCTGACCATGACGCCGCACTACAACCGCACCGAGAAATTCTGCTGCTCGACGGCCTACACGGCGATGTCGCCCGGCGCGATCTACCGCAACGCGCCGCAGCTTCCAGCCTCGCTGGTGCTGGCCGGGATCAATATCGGCCCCGGCAACCGCTCCGTGCGCAACGACTATCCCACCGGCGGCAAATTCCACGATGCCGGCACCGGCATCAAGGCCGATTGGGGTTTCGAGAACGGCCACACGCTGAGCATGATCTCGTCCTACGACAAATACCATATGGACGATTACCAGGACAACGACAATACCGATGTCGACATCCTTCCCTTCCTGCTGCTGCCGAACGGCCAGCCCACCGGCATGCATGGCGGCCTGTATCAGTACGGCTTCTTCGATGTGGCTTCGGTCACCCACGAACTGCGCCTGACATCGCCGGACAAAGGTCCGCTGCGCTATGTGGCCGGTCTTTGGTACGGCAAGAATGCGCTGACCCGCGAACTGACCAAGGTGCCGCTGATCCAGTCCTACGGCACGTCCTACGGTGCGGACGCCTACAACACCAACAAGGCCATCTTCGGCCAGGGTAGCTGGGATTTCCGTCCCGATACGAGCCTGATCTTCGGCGCCCGCTTCAACCTGGAGGACACGGGCTATGTGTTCCGCCGATACACGGTGCCGCCACAAGCCTTCGCGCTGACCGAGTTCTATACCAAGGACGATTCGAACAGCAGCCGTACGGGCAAGCTGGGTCTTGAACACCGCATCAATGCGGACACGATGGTCTATGGCATGGCGTCCACCGGCCACAAAGGCGTGGCCTATGACCTGACCAGCGGCTTCACCGCGGCCACCGCCAAGCTCCCCGCCGTAGCGCCGGAAAGCGCGCGCAGCTACGAGCTGGGGCTGAAGCAAAGCCTGCTGGGCAACCGCATCATGTATTCGCTGGCCCTGTTCCGCACCAACTTCAAGCACTTCCAGCAATCGTCCAGCTTCTTCGATGCAGACGGTACCTTCCGCACCGGCCTGAACAGCATCGGCGGCCTGCGCACACAGGGTGTGGAGCTGGAGGGCAGCGTGCGCGTGAACCGCGACCTGCAGCTGAACGGCAGCTTTGCCTACACCGAGGCGACCATCCGCTCCTTTGAGAATGGGCCGTGCTACAACGTGCTGAATCCGCAGGGCACGGGTTCGATGCCGGGTCCGGGCTGCGTGAAGGACCCGCGCTTCAACAATACCAATGTGCAGAACCTGGCCGGCAAGACACTGCCGAACGCGCCGAAGGTGCGCCTGTCGCTGGGCGGCCAGTATGACCTGCCGCTGGAGGGCCGCAGTTTCAAGCCCTTCGCGTCCTTCAACACCCGCTTCCAGAGCCGCACCCAGTATTCGCTGAGCCAGGATCCGATGACCGTGCAGGGGGCCTACAGCATCACCAACCTCACGCTGGGCGTGAAGGATGTGCGCGACCGCTACAAGATCTCGCTGCTGATGAATAACCTGTTCGACAAGCGCTATGCTGCGGGGCTGAACAACGGCATCGCCAACAGCAACTGGAGCAGCCGCGCGCCAAATCCGGTGGTGGTCGTGAATACCACCGAGTGGCTGCCGCCACGCGACTTCCACCGCTATTTCGGGGTGCGGGTGGATGGGACTTTCTAACTGAGCATGCACGGCGGATCAATGATCCGCCCTACGCACCTCGACCCGCATACGTTTTGCGCACGTATGCGACAATCGCGCCATGAAACTATTCGACCAACGGCGCGACCGTTTTGAGCTGTTCAACAACATGGACAGCCCCGCCCTCAATATCACCTTCACGCTGGACCTGCCTGACTTCCGTCCCTGGTGCAAAGCTCACACCCTGCCGCCCTTCCACGTGATGCTCTACGCCGTCCTGTGCGCAATAAAGAAGATCGAGAACTTCCGCTACCGCATCCTCGACGGCGAAGTGATCTGCGTCGACCACCTCACGCCCTCCTTCACGGTAAAAAACCAGAACAACGACCTGAATTTCGCGCAATTCGAATGGACCGACGACCTGCGCGAATTCGCCGCACGTGGCCAGGCAGCGCGCGAGGAAGCGTCCAACATGCTGGAACTGAACCAGAAATACCGCACCATGTCCCCGCGCGCGGCCAAGGAGCAGATCTTCATCACCTGCATCCCCTGGCTCGACTTCACTTCCATCCAGCACCCAACCGCCAGCCTGGCTTCGCCGGACATCCCCTCCCTCGCCTCGGGCAGATTCCGCGACGCGCCTGACGGGCGCATGCAACTTCCCTTCTCCGTCCAGGCCCACCACGGCTTCGTCGACGGCTTCCACATCCACCAACTGGCACAGCAGATCGAGGCGGAGTTGACGGCGCTGATGAGCCCAACGCCAGGCGTGGCACGCTGACACCAGACTTTCCGCGCCCAAGGCATACTCACAAAAATCCCAACAAAGCGTTCGCCTTACATTGTGCCTAACGCAGGCAATGTAAGGAGGACGCAAAATGAAACTCTCGCAGAATCTCTGCTTAAGCTTATTGTGGCTGGCGGGCCTCGCCCTGTTCCTGCTGCCGGTGTATGGAGTCGTCCATGGACTATGACTTCATCATCTGCGGCGCCGGCTCCGCGGGCAGCGTGGTCGCCGCGCGGCTAGCGGAAAATCCGGCAGTGCGCGTGCTGCTCATCGAGGCGGGTGGCACGGACGAAGTTCCTGAGGTGATGGAACCCGCCCTCTGGCCGCACAATCTCGACTCGGAGCGGGACTGGGGCTTCACCGCCGCCGCCAATCCCTGCCTGAATGGACGCGCAATTCCCATGAATATGGGCAAAGTGCTGGGCGGCAGGCTCCAGCATCAACGTGATGCTGTGGGCACGCGGCCATCAGAACGACTGGGACGACTTCGCGGCCGAAGCAGACGATCCGGCCTGGGGCTACCAGTCCGTGCTGGAGATCTATCGCCGCATCGAAAACTGGCAAGGCAGCCCGGACCCGGCCAGGCGCGGCGCGGGCGGCCCCGTTCATGTGATTCCGGCCCCGCAGCCGCAGCCGGTCGCACTGGCTTTGCTGGAAGCAGCACAAGGCATCGGCATTCCCGCCTTCGAAAGCCCGAATGGCGCCATGATGGAGGGGCGCGGCGGCGTCGCGATCAATGACCTCATTATCAAGGATGGCCAGCGCAACTCCATCTTTCGCGCTTACGTACGGCCGATGATTGCGGCCGCCAACCTCACGGTGCTCAGCAACACGCTGGTAACGCGCCTCCTTTTGCGCGGCTCCACTGTCATCGGCGTAGAAACTGTCCGCAACGGGCAGCGGCATAACTATTACGCCGACCAGGAGGTTGTACTCTCGCTTGGAGCGGTACATACACCAAAAGTCCTGATGCAGTCCGGCATAGGCCCGGCGGTGGAGCTGCAGGCGCATGGCATCGACGTGGTCCAGCATCTGCCGGGCGTCGGCCAGAACCATCAGGATCACGTGGCCTTCGGCTGCATCTTCGAATACACGCAGCCGCAGGCAGTGGGCGCAGGCGGCTCGGAGGCGACGCTGTACTGGAGCAGCGACCCGTCCCTGCGCTTGCCCGACATGTTCCACTGCCAGCTCGAGTTCCCCGTCCCCAGCGCGGAAACTGCCGCAGGCGGCGTCCCGGAGCATGGCTGGACAATGTTTGCAGGGCTGGCGCATCCGAAAAGCCGTGGCGTCTTGCGCCTTTCCGGCCCGGACCATTGCGACCCGATACGCATCGAAGCCAACACGCTCTCCCATCCGGACGACATGGCGAACGCGCTCGCCAACATCGAGCTTTGCCGCGCGCTCGGCAACCACCGCGCGTTCGGCAAGCTGGTGAAGGGAGAGGCGCTGCCCGGCCGCCTGAGCGCCGTCGAAATGCAGAATTTTGCCCGCAACGCAGCCGTCACCTACTGGCATCAGTCCTGCACCGCCAGGATGGGACGCGACGCGCTTGCCGTCGTTGACAACCGCCTGGCCGTCTATGGCATCCAGGGACTGCGCCTGGCGGATGCTTCGATCATGCCTCATGTCACCAGCGGTAACACGATGGCGCCTTGCGTGGTGATCGGCGAGCGCGCCGCGGAAATCATCAAAGCCACCTACAACATCTGATCAGAGGGGGATCATCATGGCAACACCTGTATCCGGCGCCGCTTTCATCGACGCCCTCAACCAGACCTTCGGGCGGCACGAAGCGAAGCGTGCTTCGCACCCCAAAGGAGTCTGCTGCAAAGGCAAGTTCATACCCGCGCGTTCGCTAGAGGAATTGGTGGACGCACCGCTGTTCCGTGCGAACTCCCTGCCCGCCGTAGTGCGATTCTCCATCGGCGGCGGCAACCCGAATGTGTCAGACACGGCACGCGTGATCCGCGGCCTGGCCATCTCGGTATCGGACCACGCCGAACGCTATGACCTGATCATGCTTTCCGAACCCGTGTTCTTTGCCGCCACCACGGAATCCTTCTTCAGCTTCCTGGCAGCCCGCGTTCCCGATCCGGAAACCGGCAAGCCCGATCCGGCAAAAATCGCCGGCCATAATGCCCGCTACCCGGACGGCGCCCGTCAGCCTGCAATGCTGGCATCGCATCCGCCCAGCGCGTCGTTTGCGACATCCAGCTACTTCTCCAACAATGCCTTCTGCTTCCGGGCTGCGAATGGCGCCGTGACCACGGCCCGCCTTGTCATGGAACCACAGACCGGCGTGCATTATCTCAGCGAGCAGGAAGAGAAGTCTTTCGCTCCGGATTATATGAGCACCGAGCTGCAGCACCGCCTTGCGGGAGGGCCGCTGGCCTTCACGCTGTTCGCCCAGCTCCCCGACCCGCAGGATTCCTTGCTCGATCCCAGCCAGGAATGGCAAGGCCAGCGCCGCATCGAGATGGGCACGCTGCTCGTCCAGGAAATGCACGCGCCCGACGCTTGCGACGGCATGAGCTTTATGCCGCTGAATCTGCCCAAGGGCATTGAACCATCCGATGACCCCATCCTTGCCGCGCGGCCAGGCGCCTATGCGGTATCACTCACCCGTCGCCGTAACAATTGATCTCAGAAAGGCATGACCATGGACGCCACCATTCAATCCGCCCCGGCCCAAGTGGCCGAACCGGCAGCAATCGTTGCCGCACTCAAGACCAATGCAGGAAATCCCAAAGGCGTGCGCGCCAGTTTCGCCAAGGGTCAATGCGTGCTTGGCCGCTTCACTTCCGCCAGGGAAGCGGCCAGCGTGACGAAATCAAAAAGCTTTACCGCGCCCTCGAAAGTGCTGGGCCGCTTTTCAGTTGGCGGCGGCAATCCGAAAGTTGCGGACAGTAATCGCGTTGTGCTGCGCGGGCTCAGTCTTCACATCGGCAACGGAAAGGACGCCACCGACATGTTGTTCGAGAATGCCCCGGTCCACTTTGCAAAATCGACGGGGCAGATGCTTGAATTCCTGACCGTGCGCGCGCCGGGCCCCGACGGCAAGCCCGACGCCCAGAAGGTCAAAGCCTTTTCCGCTGCCAATCCGGAAACCCTCAACCAGGCCAACTACGTCGCCGGCAAGCCGGTACCCGGCAGTTTTGCAGGCGTCACATATTTCGGCATCCACGCCTTTCCGGTGACGAACGCCCGCGGCCTTACGCGCTTCGTCAAATTCGAGCTGATCCCGGCCGGAGGCGAAATCAGCCTCTCCGACGAGGAAGCGAAAACCAAAGCCGATGACTTCCTGCAGCAGGACTTGAAGGCCAGGATTGTTGGCGGCGGCATCAAATTCAGGATGGTCGCGCTGCTGGACCAGCCGGGCGATCCGACCATGGACGTCACGTTGCGCTGGCCGGGTGAAGACGATCGCCAGCAAGTCACGCTCGGCACGATCGAACTCAACGCCCTGAGCGATAACGAGCCATGCGACGAAACCATCTTCAATCCCGGCACCCTGGCTGCAGGCGTCGCTGAACCGCCGGACGAAATCTTCGCCGCCCGCAAACTGGCTTACGCGATTTCGCTGGCACGCCGGCGAAGCGAGATTGCCCAGCCATGAAACGGCAGCCTGCCCGGTGCGCACTTAATGCGGGCCGGGCAGCCTCGTCACGCACTGCAGCATCGACTGCACATTCGGGAAGCCAGCTCTATCGCTGATCTCCTGCAGGGACAAATGCCGGAACGATGGGGCGCGCAGCATGCGCAGCGAGATTTCGCCGCGCATCCGGTTCAACAAGTCCGCGAAAATTTGTCCGCTTGCCGCCAGCGCATCGTGCAACTCATGCAGGGGAATCCGCAGATCGCTGGCCACATCGCCGGAACGCAAGCCGGGTTCCGCGCAGCGCTGGCGCATGACGGCCTCGATGGCATCACGCAGGCCGGCAACCGGGCGGCGAGTGCCCCCGGTGCGGTCGCTGCCCGCCAAGGCCAGCATGGCGCCGAACTGCTCCGCCAGGTCCGCCGCCGGAAGGGGCGACGCCAGCAAGGTGTGAGGCGACAACTGCGCCGCAAACAGATTCAGGGCGCGTCCCAGCCCTGAATCGCGGGTAAACTGGCAGCCGGCCAGGTCAGCGCCTTGAGGAACCCATCGCTGCAGCCATTCCTCGCTCATCTTGATATGGACCACTTCGAAATCGGCCGGCATGGAGAGATGGAAGGCGTAAGCCGAATCGACCAGGATACCCTCGCCGGCAGCGAGCCTTATATCGCCATGATGGCTGAGCGTCCAGCCGGCGGCACGGTTGATGAGGAAGTGGTAAGTGTGCGCCTCGCTGCGGGCAAGCTCGCTCCGGCCGCGAAAGGATTGATGCGCGGAGCCGGTCTGGTGCAGGAAGGAGACGCCCTCTTCCAGCTCCATGCACGCCATATGAAACTCGAAGTCGCGCGGATCGTCGATGGAGACATTGACCGGCACGATGGCCTTGCCCAACGCCTCGACCACGCTGGTGCAGCGGTCCTGCTGCGGCAGGAGATCCGTCGACCATCTCGCAACGGGCGGCTGTTCCATAGCTTTCATCATACCTGCTCCTCGCTGTTTGTCCTGGCGCCGGAATCCCCCGTGCGCCGGATCTGGCTGGGCGTATGCCCGGTGCGCGAGTGCACCACGGCGCTCAGGTGAGAGGCATCGCAGAATCCTGCACGGAAGGCGATCTCGCCGATGGTCAGCCTTTTGTACAAGGGCGACTGCAGCATGCGGACAGCATTGGTGCAACGCATATCGGTTAACGTGCGGCCAAATGTCGTTCCGGAGCGCGTAAAGCATCGATGGAAAGTGCGCAGCGGCATGCCGACAGCCGTGGCTACATCGGATGCAGTCAGCGCGGGCGAGCAGCACAGCTGCCACATCGCGTCACGGATACGGTCGATTTGGGGCAATGCCGGCTTTTGCTTCTCGGCTGGCGCCCCGCTCATCTCCTGCGCGGTCAGGGCCAACAGCGATCCCAGCTGGTCTACGATCAGCGACAGGGGCAGCGGGGATTGCTGCAGGAACTGCGGCGTCATTGCCGCCGCGTAGGCGATCAGCGCACGTCCCCAGGCAGTGGCCGACGAGATGCGGGCGCCAGTCAGCGCGGATGGCGACGGCAGCCATTGCCGCACCCAGCCTTCCGACAATTTCAGGTGCAGGTAATCGTAGTCAGAGGGACTGTCGAAATCGACGACGAATTGGGAATCGACGAAAAGCGCATCGCCGCGCTCCATGCGCATGCGACCGCGATGCTCGACATTCCAGGAGGTCTCGCGGTTCAGGATCAGGTGGAAGTTGCGGCCGCTGCTGCGGGCGATATCGCCGCTGTCCGTAAAACAACGGTGGGCGCTGCCCTGCTGCCGGATGCAGGAAAGGCCGCCCAGCTCCAGGGCATCCATATGCGCGGCAAAATGATCGGCGCCAGGGGCCGCCAATTGCGCGGGAACGATGGCAGTGCTCAGCGCCGCCGCGTAATAATCCAGACGTTGCAAGGCCGGCACATCATCGGTCGACCAGCGCGTTACAGGTAGCGATCCCATTCTTTTTCGCCCTCCTCGGATGCCAGCATTCATGCAGTATGCACCACGGAACGGGTCAGATTGTGATCAAAGTGCCACTTTTCCTGCCAACCAGATCGCGACGTATATCAAAAACGATATAGCTCAACCGGTTTTAGTTATTGGGAATGAAACGGGGAAGGATGTACGATGACCGGCACCCCCACCGCGTTCGGAGTTTATTTGTATGCCAGGTCCAGTTTCCGCCTCCTCCCCCGTGCTCGAGTCCCAGTCCGCCGCGAAAGCCAGCTATGCCGCCGTGATGTCCCTGCTGGCGAGCCTGTTCTTCACCTGGGGCTTCATCACCGTCATTAACAATACGCTGCTGCCGCACCTGCGCAGCGTGTTCGAACTGAATTACACGCAGACCACGCTGATCGAATCGGTGTGGTTCATCGCCTACTTCGTCGCCTCCATCCCGTCCGCAAAGCTGATCGAGCGAGTCGGCTACAAGAAATCGCTGGTCACCGGCCTGGCAATCATGGCAGTCGGCGCGCTGATGATGATTCCGGCGGCGCGTTTGCCATCCTATGTGGTCACGCTGTGCGCCCTGTTCGTGATCGCCTGCGGCATCACGCTGCTGCAGGTTTCGGCGAATCCTTATGTGACCGTGGTCGGATCGCCGCAGACGGCGTCCTCGCGACTGAACCTTGTGCAGGCGTTTAATTCGCTGGGCACCACGCTGGCGCCCCTGTTCGGCGCCTACCTGATCCTGGGGCGTTCCAACTCCGGCACCGCTGAAGCGAGCCGCGTGCTGACCCAGGCCGAGCGCCTGGCGGACGCGCAGGCCGTGCAGCTGCCCTACCTGATCGTGGCCGCCGTGCTGGTGGTGCTGGCAATCGTGATCGCGCGCTTCCCGCTGCCGTCGCTGCACCACGCTGCGATGAACCGCGCTTCGAAAGAGGAACGCGCGAAGATGTCGCTGTGGCGCCACCGCAACCTGGTGTTCGGTGTGCCGGCCATCTTCATTTACCTGATCGCTGAAATCGGCGTCGCCAACCTGTTCATCAACTTCGTGTCGCAGCCGGAGATTGGCAACGTCAATCACGAACAGGGCGCGCACTACCTGTTCCTGCTGTGGGGCGGCATGATGGTGGGACGCTTCATCGGCAGCGCGGCAATGCGCAAGACCAGCGCCGAACGCGTGCTCGCCTTCTGCAGCATCGGCGCCTGCGTCGTCATGCTGGTCGCCGCCCTGGGCACCGGACACCTCGCCATGTGGGCGCTGATTTCCGTGGGCCTGTTCCACTCCGTGATGTTCCCCACCATCTTCACCCTCGGCATCAAGGGCCTCGGCCCGCTGACCGAAGAAGGCGCCGGCCTGCTGATCATGGCCATCGCCGGCGGCGCGCTGGTCGTGGTGCAGGGCTGGCTGGCAGACACCTTCGGCCTGCAGATCTCCTTCCTGCTGACCGCTGCGTGCGAACTGTATGTGCTGTTCTACGCTATGTGGGGCGCCAAGCCAACCAACGCTTTCGCCGACGAACACGCGGAATAATCCGCGTGCCGCGGCGCGCAGCGCCTGAATCAGGCGCTGCGCAGCTGTTCGCCGACGGGCAGCTTACGCAGGCGCTTGCCCGTTGCGGCATGCACCGCGTTGACCAGCGAAGGGAACAGTGCAGCCGTTCCAGGCTCGCCCATGCCGCCCGGCGCTTCGGTGCTCGGCACGATATGCACTTCGATCGCCGGCGTTTCGCCCATCCGCATCACCCGCACGTCGTGGAAGTTCGACTGCAGCACGCGGCCCTGCTCCACTGTCGCCTCGCCCCACAGGGCGGCCGAGATACCGTAGATCACAGCGCTGGTGATCTGGGCCTTGATGGTATCCGGATTCACCGCGACGCCCGGGTCAACGGCTGCCACTACGCGCTTGACGGTCACTTCCCCGTCCGCGCCGACCGCCACTTCCGTGATCAGCGACAGATACGTGCCAAATACATATTGCAGCGATACGCCGCGTCCCTGGCCGGCCGGCAGCGGCTTGCTCCAGGCGGATTTTTCGGCCGCCAGCTGCAGCACCGTCCTGGCCCGTGGATTTTTGTCCAGCAGCGCCGCACGGTAGGCAACCGGGTCCTTGTTTGCCGCTGCCGCCAGTTCGTCCATGAAGCTCTCGACCACGAACACATTGTGGGCCGGACCCACGCCGCGCCAGAAGCCGGTCGGCACCGGCGGTTCGTAGCTCACATATTCGACCAGGAAGTTTGGCACCGCATAAGGAATCTCGGCGGCGCCTTCCACCGTCTCGGAATCGAAACCGTTGACGAAGGCTGGCGGGAAGAAGCGCTTCAGGGTTGAAGGCCCGGTCATGCGATGGCTCCATGCCACAGGCATCCCTTCCGCATCGACCACGGCACTGAGCTTGTCGACAAAAGCGCCGCGATAGATGTCGTGCTGGATGTCTTCTTCCCTGCTCCAGGTCACTTTGACGGGGCCTTTGACCTGCTTGCCGATCTGTACGGCCCGTGCCACCATGTCCGGCTCCAGGCGCCTCCCAAAGCTGCCGCCGAGATAATGGTTGTGCACCACGACTTTATCGGTCGGCAGGCCGGCAACTTTTGCCGCCACCGCCTGCGCGATCGTCATGATCTGCGTGCCAACCCAGATTTCGCAGCTGTCTTCCTTCACGTGAACGGTGCAGTTGACCGGCTCCATTGCGGCGTGGATCAGGAAAGGCTGCTGGTAGACGGCCGCAATCCGCTTGCCGGCCGCGCTGGCGGGATCGCCTTCCTGCTTCACTTTCGCGCCCGGCGATTCGGATGCAGCCATCATCGCGTCCAGGATGGAGGCGTTGCTGACGCCCGCGTTGGGGCCCGCGTCCCACTCAATGACCAAAGCGGCCAGGCCCTTGCGCGCCGCGCCCGTGTGGTCGGCGATCACGGCCACGCAGTCATCCAGCTTTACTACCTGGCGCACGCCCTTGACCGCCAGCGCCTTGCTGTCGTCCACGCTGCGCAGCTTTCCGCCGAAGGCTGGCGCCTGAGCCAGCGCCGCGAACTTCATGCCCGGCACCATTGCATCGATGCCGTATTTGGCGCTGCCATTCACCTTGAGCGGCGAGTCCAGGCGTTTGACCGGCTTGCCGAGCAGCTTGAAGTCGGCCGGTTGCTTGAGGGGGACATCCTTCGGCACCGGCAGGGCGGCGGCCCTGGCCGCCAACGCGCCATACTTCAGGCGCTTGCCGCTGGGGCGATGCACCACTTCGCCATGCTCCGCGTAGCAGTCCGACGGATTGGCTTTCCACTGCCCCGCCGCCGCCTCGATCAGCATCACGCGCGCGGCAGCACCGGCCTGGCGCATCGGCAGGTAGGCGCCGCGCATCGTCGTCGAACCGCCGGTCATTTGCAGCTGGAAGATCGGGTTGGCATACAACTTGTCGCTGGCGGGAGCGTGGCGCAGCCTGACGTGCTTCATGTCCACTTCAAGCTCCTCGGCCACCAGCATCGGCACGGAAGTATATGTGCCCTGCCCCATCTCGATATAGGGCATGGTGATCGTGACCTGGCCGTCCGCCCCAAGCAGGACGAATGCGTTCGGTTCGAACCTCGCATGCGCATCTGCGGCCTGGGCAGCCGCGGCGACGCTCGGCGTAATGCCGAAGGAGATTCCGAGCAACAGGCCGCCGCCCGCGGCGCTGGCCGCCAGGAAGGAGCGGCGCGACAGATTGGGCTGGTCGTCCTTACGCATGCTTGCCTCCCAGTGCTTTGGCAGCCGCCTTGATGCCTTCGCGGATGCGTGGATAAGTGCCGCAGCGGCAGATATTGCCGTTCATCGCCGCATCAATATCGGTGTCCGTAGGCGCCCTGTTCGTCTTCAGCAGGGCCGCCGCCGACATCAGCTGGCCGGACTGGCAATAGCCGCACTGCACCACGTCCAGCGCCAGCCAGGCATTCTGCAGGGCCGTGCCGATCTTCGAATCACCCAGCGCTTCGATGGTACTGATCTTCTTGTTGCCGACCATGTCCACGCTGGTCAGGCACGAGCGGGTCGGCTGGCCGTCGACATGCACCGTGCAGGCGCCGCACAGGCCCTGGCCGCAGCCGAATTTGGTACCGGTCATGCCCAGCACATCGCGCAGCACCCACAGCACCGGCGTATCACCATCGACGTCGACCTTGTGGTTCTTGCCATTCACATTCATTTTCATTCCTCGCTATGAAAACACCGTCCAATGTTCTCAGAACGCCACCTGTTAAATGGGACGTAAATCCCACCATTCCGGCCTTGATGCAAGATGAAAGAACCACGACCTCGCCGCCCTCCCTGGCACGCTCAACCGCTCTGTGGAAAAGTAAGCTGCCCATAAATTACGCAGCAAAACTTTCCCCTTACAAATCATTGACTTGCAATTTAGCAACGCCCATTGTTAACAGACTTGTCCACAAATTCTGTTAACAATTAACCGCCAAAAACCGGGGTCAGCTCTGTCATTCGGACACGCGAGCAATCCCTTTGATCCAGCTCAATACGCGAAATCGCTCGATTCGGCGTATTGATCTGGATCAAATGGTAGCGCTGGCTGTCCGAATGACAGAGCTGACCCCGAATTGGGGGTTATTTGACGCGCTGCTTTTCGAGCTTGCGGGCGAGGGTGCGGCGGTGCATGCCGAGGCGGCGGGCGGCTTCGGAGATGTTGAAGTCGGTTTCGGCGAGCACGGCGTGGATGTGCTCCCACTCGAGCGTCTTGACCGACGTGGTGCGGTTGGTGACTTCGATGTCCGAGGCGCCGGCGACGTGGTCGAAGGCGGCTTCGATGTCGTCGGTGGTGGACGGTTTGGCGAGGTACTGGATGGCGCCGAGCTTGATGGCTTCGACCGCCGTATTGATGCTGGCGAAGCCGGTCAGCACGACGATGAGCATGTCCGGATCGTGGGCGTGCAGCGCCTGCACGCAGACCAGCCCCGATGAATTGCCCTTCAGTTTCAGGTCAACCACGGCGTAGCCGGGCGAATGGTCGGCCAGCAGCGCGCTCGCTTCGTCCACGTTTTGCGCCAGCAGCACCTTGTAGCCGCGGCGCTCGAATGAACGGCCCAGCGTGCGGGCGAAGGCCGCATCGTCTTCCACGATCAGCAGAACACGTTCTTCTTCAGTCGTCATTCGTCGTATTCCTCAGGTAAAGCGATGGCGGACAACGGCAGCGTGAGGCGCACATTGGCGCCGCCTTCGGCGCGGTTGCTGGCCGTGACCGAGCCGCCCAGCATGCGCGCCACGTTCACCACCAGGAACAGCCCCAGTCCGCGGCCCGGCTGGCCTTTGCTGGACTGGTAGGGCTTGCCGAATTGCGCCAGCATGGCCGGATCGAAGCCGGGGCCGGCGTCCGTCACCAGAAGCTCCAGCATATCGCCATTAATGCGAGCCTGCATGCGCAGCCACTCGGGCGACGCTTCCAGCGCATTGTCGAGCACATTGCAGATCATCTGCTGCAGCGTCGAATCAGCCACCACGCGAACATCCTGCTCGATCTGGTTCTCGAATTCGAAGGAAGCCACCGGCCGGCTGGCGCGCCATTCGTCCACCAGTTCGGACAGGAAGGTGTTGATGGTGGTCGCTTCGGACGATTCGCCGCGCGTCTCCCCGGCCGACAGCAGAATGCCGCTGACAATGGATTTGCAGCGCTGGAGCTGGGTCTGCATTTCCGCAATCTCTTCCAGCAGGTCCGGACTGCGGCTGAATTCGGGCATGCGCCGCCAGTCACCCAGGATCACGGCCAGCGTGGCCAGCGGCGTACCCAGTTCGTGCGCGGCGCCGGACGCCAGAAGCCCCATCCGGACGATGTGCTCTTCCTCCGCGGCGCGCTGGCGCAGGTCGGCCAACTTGCTGGCACTGGCGCGCGAGTTCTCCATGATGCGGCCGGTGAAGAACACCAGCAGCGCGGCATTGAGCACAAAGCACAGCAGCATGCCCTGGATATAAAGGCTGAAGATGCCGCGTTCATGGTCAAGCGGGACTTCCAGCGGCTTGGAGAAGATCGCCAGCCCGGCCACGCAGGCCGTGGTCACGCCGACAATCAGCCAGGTGGATTTTTTCTCCAGCAGGACCACGCTGAGAATGACCTGCAACAGGTAGAGGAAGACGAAGGGATTGGTGGTGCCGCCGCTCTGGTACAACTGCAGGGTCAGGCTGGCAACGTCCACCAGCAATGCCAGCAGCAGTTCGTTGTTGGACACCGGCAGGTTTTCCTGCCAGCGCAAGGTGCTGGCGATGTTGAAGGCGACCAGGCAGACCAGCACGCTCAACATGGCAGGCAGCGGCAACTGCACGCCGAAGACCAGCGCCGTCACGGAGATGGTAACGACCTGCCCTACCACGGCCAGCCAGCGCAGCTGAATCAGCTGCTGCATGTTCTTGTGGCCCGCCGCGTGCGTGATATTGCTGACGACATTGGCGGCGGCGCGCGCTGCTCCGCCTACTTCGCCTATCGCCTGGCTCTCATTGCCACTTGCCATTTCCACCTTTCAAAATCAGTTCAAGCACCCTTCTTGCGCAGCGCGCGCTCGTTGCGGACAACCCAGTAACAGGCCCATGCCACCATCAGCGCCAGCGCATACCAGGTGAGAGCATAAACCAAATGGTTGTTATGGAAGGAAACGACAGTCAGTCCCCCCACCGGTTCGCCGACGGCGGCGCCGGTCGCGGCGTCGGCATCGACAAAATACGGCGCCACTTGCGCCAGCTGGCGCGAGTCGGCAATGGCTTGCACATCACGCGAGTACCAGCGGTCGCCCGCCGGGTCGTTCTTGCGCAGGAAGCCGCCTTTCGCTTCGCTGATGCGCAGCAGCCCGGTGACCGAGGTGGCAGCGCCCTGCGCCTGCGCGCAGGAGACCGAGGCAGCCGGATGCGCACCGGCCGGGCCGCTCGCAGCGACAAAGCCGCGGTTGACCAGCACGACGCTGCCATCGTCGCGGCACATGGGTGTCAGCAGCCAGTAGCCGCTGCCCAGGGCCGTGGACGCCTGAACGCGCGCGGTCAGCTCATGAAGAAATACGCCGCTGAGGCGCACATGGCGGTACTCATCCTTCTCGACGCTCACGCCCGGCCATTCGGCCACGGCGGGAGCTTCGACGGGCGTGGCGTGCACGCGCTGTTCCACGCGTGCGATCAGCGCCTCTTTCCATTGCAGGCGCTGCACCTGCCACGTCCCTAAAGCGAAAAAGCCCGCAAACAGCAGGCTTCCGATCGCTAGCAGGAGGTACCGCAGGCCGGCCGAACGGCGCCGCGGCGCCGCATCCAGCGCCGCCGCAGCGGCATCCGGTTGCGGCGCGGCTTGCTCTGCCGGGCCTTGCGGTCTGTTCATCATGGCATCTCGTGAGTCATCCCGGGCATCATCCCCGGCATCATATTGTGATTCATATGGTACATGACCCAGATCGAACCGCTCAACATGATCACCACCAGCATGACCGTGAAGATCAGCGCCAGCATATTCCAGCCGCCTTCCGACTTCGAATTCATGTGCAGGAAGTAGACCATGTGGACCACGATCTGCACGGCGGCCAGGCCGAGCAGCACCAGGCCGGCGGTGCTGGACTTGTCGATGACTTTGCCCATCACTAGCCAGAATGGAATGGCGGTCAGGATCACTGCCAGAACGAAGCCGGTTACATAGCTCTTCATGCTGCCGTGATCGTGATCGTCGTGGCCATGGTGGCCGTGACCGTGGTCGTCGTGCGCGCCGTGGTCGTGGTGGTTATGCTCGCTCATGGCAGGACTCCCATCAGGTAGACAAAGGTGAAGACGCCGATCCAGACCACGTCCAGGAAGTGCCAGAACATGGAGAGGCACATCAGGCGGCGGCCGTTTTCATGGGTCAGGCCGTGCTTCTTCAGCTGGAACATCAGCGTGACCAGCCATACGATGCCGAAGCTAACGTGCAGGCCGTGGGTGCCGACCAGGGCGAAGAAGGAGGTCAGGAAGCCGCTGCGCTGCGGGCCTGCGCCTTCGTGGATCAGGTGCATGAATTCATACAGTTCGAAGTAGATGAAGCCAGCGCCCAGCAGGCCGGTAACGGCCAGCCAGAACATGGTCGGCTTCAGCTTCTTCTTTTGCATTTCCAGCATGGCGAAGCCATAGGTGATCGACGACAGCAGCAGCAGCGAGGTGTTGATCGCCACCAGCGGCAGGTCGAACAGTTCCGCGCCGGACGGGCCGCCGGCGTAGTTGCGGCCCAGGACCGCGTAAGTCGCGAACAGCACTGCGAAGATCAGGCAGTCGCTCATCAGGTAGATCCAGAAGCCCAGCAGGGTGCCGTTCTCCGGATGGTGCTCGCGCACGAAGAAGCGCGAGCTTTGATCGGCAACCAGCGCGCCGTCAACAGTTGGAGTTTTCGTGGTCATGGCGTTATGCAGCTTCCAGCAGACGGGTGCGCGCATCTTCCGTGCGGGTGACTTCTTCCGCAGGGATGTAGTAATCGCGCTTGTAGTTAAAGGTGTGGATGATGATTGCAGCCATCAGCACAACAAAGCCCAGCACGGCCGGCAGCCACATTTGCCAGATCAGCGCGAAGCCGACCACGAAGCTCAGGGCCGAGATGATGAAGCCGGCGCCGGTATTCTTCGGCATGTGGATGGACACGAAGCCTTTCAGCGGACGCTGGTAGCCATTCTTCTTCATGTCGGCCCAGGTGTCGTTGTCATGCACGCGCGGGGTGAAGGCGAAGTTGTAGTCCGGTGGTGGCGACGAAGTCGACCACTCCAGGGTACGGCCATTCCACGGGTCGCCGGTGATATCGCGCAGCTGCTCGCGGCGCATGTAGCTGACGGCGAACTGCACGATCATCGCGCCAATACCGACGGCGATCAGCACCGCGCCGGCGGCGGCGATCACGAACCAGATCTGCAGCGAAGGATCTTCGAAGTGGCTCATGCGGCGGGTCACGCCCATCAGGCCCAGCACGTACAGCGGCATGAAGGCCAGGTAGAAGCCGATGGTCCAGCACCAGAAGGAAATCTTGCCCCAGAACTCGTCCAGCTTGAAGCCGAAGGCCTTCGGGAACCAGTAGTTGATGCCGGCGAACAGGCCAAACAGCACGCCGCCGATGATCACGTTGTGGAAGTGGGCGATCAGGAACAGCGAGTTATGCAGCACGAAGTCCGCAGGTGGCACGGCCAGCAGCACGCCAGTCATGCCGCCGATGACGAAGGTGATCATGAACGCAATGGTCCACATCATCGGCAGTTCGAAGCGGATGCGGCCGCGATACATGGTGAACAGCCAGTTGAAGATCTTGGCGCCGGTCGGGATCGAGATGATCATCGTAGTGATGCCGAAGAACGAGTTGACGCTGGCGCCCGAACCCATGGTGAAGAAGTGGTGCAGCCATACCAGGTAGGACAGGATGGTGATCACGACGGTCGCATACACCATGGAGGTGTAGCCGAACAGGCGCTTGCCGCAGTAGGTCGATACGACTTCCGAGAAGATGCCGAAGGCCGGCAGCACCAGGATGTAGACCTCGGGGTGGCCCCAGATCCAGATCAGGTTCACGTACACCATGGCGTTGCCGCCCAGGTCATTGGTGAAGAAATTGGTGCCGAACATGCGGTCCAGGGACAGCATGGCCAGGACGGCGGTCAGTACCGGGAAAGCAGCAACGATCAGCACGTTGGTGCACAGCGAGGTCCAGGTGAACACAGGCATCTTCATCATGGACATACCCGGCGCGCGCATCTTCACGATGGTGACGACCAGGTTGATACCGGATAGCAGTGTGCCCACCCCGGCAATCTGTAGCGACCAGATATAGTAGTCGACCCCGACGTCCGGACTTGCCAGGATGCCGGACAGCGGCGGATACGCCAGCCAGCCGGTACGGGCGAATTCACCCACGAACAGGGAAGCCATGGTCAGCATGCCGCCGAACACCGACATCCAGAACGAGAAGTTGTTCAGGAACGGGAAAGCCACGTCGCGAGCGCCAATCTGCAGCGGCACCACGTAGTTCATCAGGCCAGTCACCAGCGGCATCGCCACGAAGAAGATCATGATCACGCCGTGGGCGGTGAAGATCTGGTCGTAGTGGTGCGGCGGCAGGAAGCCGGCGGCGTCGCCAAAGGACATCGCCTGCTGTGCGCGCATCATCAGCGCGTCGGCAAAGCCGCGCAGCAGCATGATCAGGCCGAAGATCATGTACATGATGCCGATCTTCTTGTGGTCGATGCTGGTGATCCAGTCGCGCCACAGGGTGCCCCACAGTTGGTACTTGGTGATCAGGGCCAGCAAAGCTGCGCCGCCCAGTGCCACCATAATGAAGGTGCCCAGCAGGATGGGCTCATGGAACGGAATCGCTTCCCAGCTTAGCCGTCCGAATATCAGCTGCGTCAAATTCAGGTCTTGCATGGTCAGTTCTTCTTCGTTTCAGGGGTGAGGCACACTTCTTCGGTGCCGGCCACTGCCAGGCGGCGCTCGGTGCGCTTGGCGGCCAGGGCCTCGGTGCTGGCGCCGCGGGCGCGCTCTGCGTCCTCGGCCATCATGTCGCGGATGCAGGTGGCGTTGCGGTCCACGCAGCGGTTGACGATAGCGTCGTACAGCTCGTGATCAACGGAACCGAAGTGGCGTACTTTGTCTTTGATGCTGGGCTTTTCCAGCACGGTGTAGCTGGCGCGGTCCAGCTGCTCGGCGCTGGCCTTCGTGCTCTGCACCCACTTGTCAAAATCAGCCTGAGTCATGCCGTGGAACTTGAAGCGCATGTCCGAGAAACCGGCGCCGCTGTAGTTGGCGGAGAAGCCTTCGTACACGCCCGGCTTGTTGATGACCGCGTTCAGCTGGGTTTCCATGCCGGCCATGGCGTAGATCTGGCCGGCCAGCGCGGGAACATAGAAGGAGTTCATCACGGTCGAAGCGGTGATCTTGAAGCGCACCGGCACATCGACTGGAGCCGCCAGTTCATTTACGGTCGCGATGCCCTGCTCCGGATAGATGAACAGCCACTTCCAGTCCATCGCCACCACTTGCACTTCCAGCGGCTTGACGGACGCGGCAACCGGGCGCTGCGCGTCGATGCGCTGCAGCGGGCGGTATGGGTCCAGCGTATGGGTGCTGATCCAGGTCAGCAGGCCAAGGACGATGATGATGAGCAGCGGCGCGCCCCAGATCACGAGTTCCAGGCGGGTCGAGTGATCCCAGTCCGGCTCGTATTTGGCGGCCTTGTTACTCTGGCGATAACGCCAGGCGAACAGAATGGTCAAAGCGATAACAGGCACGATGATCAGCAGCATCAGCAGTGTTGACACCGTAACAAGGTGCGCCTGCTGTGCGGCGATATCGCCGGAGGGGTTCATCACCACGGTATCGCAGCCAGCAAGCGCGATAAGTGGTGCAGCGAACAGCCCGCGTCGAAGGAAGGTAGATAACATGCGGTTGAGTGCTATGTGGATTGAGAGAAACAGCGCACTGTAACTCTCCAGACAGTATTTGGACATTGGACACTTTGTCCTCCCCGGGGCGGAGAAGGCGCGTCAGGCGCGACACAAAGGCAATGTTTACCTGCGATAAAGTACTGTACAGAGCGGGCAAAACCTGCCAATGTAGCTCTACCGTCTGATTTTGGACATTGGACACTTTGTCCTACCCACTGTGTCCAAGGCCATGATCAGGCGAAAGCAGCATTATTAAAAGACAGAGATGAGTGAGACAAAGATATGGCCAGCATGAATACCACGCATGGAGGCAGCATTCCTGCCGATTTTCCACCTCGTGCCAGCGCAGAAGACGCACGGCGCATCAATACGGACAATCGTCCCATTTCACCGGGTGAAATAGCGGTCGGCGTCGTTATCGGGCGCGCTTCCGAATATTTTGATTTCTTTGTTTATGCCATCGCTTCGGTACTGGTGTTCCCTTCCCTGTTCTTCCCCTTCGAAGGACGGCTGGAAGGAACGCTGTACGCATTTACCATTTTCTCGTTTGCCTTTATTGCAAGGCCGATCGGCACCGTGCTGTCGATGGCGATCCAGCGGCGCTACGGGCGCGAAGTCAAACTGACGATCGCCCTCTTCCTGCTGGGCTCGACGACGGCCGGCATCGCTTTCCTGCCGCCCTATTCGGAACTGGGCTTTAACGCGATCATCATCCTGTCGCTGTTGCGCATCGGGCAAGGCCTGGCCCTGGGCGGTTCCTGGGACGGCCTGCCGTCGCTGCTGGCCCTGAATGCGCCGGAAAACAAGCGCGGCTGGTATGCGATGCTGGGCCAGCTGGGCGCGCCGGTGGGCTTCTTCATCGCCGCCGGCCTCTTCTGGTACCTGATCTCCGCGCTGGACAACCTGGACTTCATGGAATGGGGCTGGCGCTATCCCTTCTATGTGGCCTTCGCCATTAACGTGGTCGCGCTGTTCGCCCGCCTTCGCCTGATTTCCACCAACGAATTCACGCACCTGCTGGAAGAACGCGAACTGCAGCCTGTCAGCATCAGCGAAATGACGCACTCGCAGGGCCGCAACGTACTCATCGGCGCCCTGGCTGCGTTGGCCAGCTATGCGCTGTTCCATCTGGTGACGGTGTTCCCGCTGTCCTGGATCAGCCTGTATTCGCCGCGTTCGGTGGAAGGTTTCCTGGCAACCGAGATGATTGGCGTTGGCCTGATGGCCGTCGCCGTGGTGGCGTCCGGCCTGATTGCCGACCGCTTTGGCCGACGCCGCACGCTGGGCACGCTGGCGATGCTGATCGCCCTGTTCAGCGCCTTCGTGCCGATGCTGCTGAATGGCGGCGAAGCGGGACAGGATGCCTTCATCCTGCTCGGCTTCACCCTGCTCGGCCTGTCTTACGGACAGGCCGCCGGCGCTGTGACTGCCAACTTCCCGGCCAAGTTCCGCTACACCGGTGCGGCGCTGACATCCGACCTGGCATGGCTGGTCGGCGCGGGCTTCGCGCCGCTGGTCGCGCTGGGCGTATCGGCCAAGTTCGGCCTGGCTTATGTCGGCCTCTACCTGCTGTCCGGCGCAGTCTGCTCGCTGGCGGCCCTGAGCCTGAACCGGGCGCTGGACATCAAGAACTAAGCCGCGCCCCTTCGCGACGCCACAAAAGCCGGGTTCGTCCCGGCTTTTTATTTGTCAGAAGCGGTGCTGGATGCCAGCCACCACGCCGCGCTGGGTATCGGCGAAGCCTGGATCGTCGCGCGAAATGGCGACCAGCCGCGTATTTTTTGCTTTCGCGTAGGCCGCGGTCAGGTACAGGTCGGTGCGCTTCGAGAGCGCATGTCGCAGCGAAGCCACATACATGATCGGGTCCGCATCGGCAGGCGGCGCAACATTGCGCACGTCCTGGTAGTAGACCGCGCCGATCAAGGTATTCGCCGGCGTTACGCGCCAGTTCGCACCGACCCAGTACAGCACGGCCCGGACTACCGGCACACCGGCCTTGCCCGCGGTGAGTTTGTAGTCGCGCGCGGCGAGCTGGAACTTGTAGGGACCCGAGTTGTACATGCCGCCGGCATGCCACACGGTGTTAACGTCGCGCTGCCCAGTCGCGGCGACCGTCGTGCCATTGCTGCGCTCCCACGTGCCCACCACGGACCAGGGACCGTACGCATATTCGAGCGCCACGGCGCCCTTCGCGCCATCAGCCGTACTGCCGGCCACTTCACCCGCACCATACGATGCGCCGACGGTGAGGCCGCCGACCTTGCCCGTGTACTTGACCATATTGTCGAAACCGGTGGTCATACCGTATTTGCTCGCGCCGCTGGCACTGCCGGACGTTCCCCATGAATAGAAGGGAGCGAAGCCCATCGGGTCGTAGCGGATCATGAAGTCGTAGACGGAAGTGAAAGAACGTCCAAAGACGATGCGCCCGAACCCACCCTCGAAGCCGACGTTGGCCTGGCGCTTGAAAAGCGCTGCGTCCGAAGCGCCGGTATCGGTCTGCACCGCTGCTTCCAGCTGGAACACGGCCTTCAGGCCGCCGCCAATCTCCTCGCTGCCCCTGAAGCCGAGTCGTGAAGTGTTCATGCCACCGGAGCTGACACGCCAGACCGTGTGGCCGGCGCTATCGGCCTTGTCGTTGGCGCCGAGGTTCACGTCCAGCAAGCCATAAACGTTGACGTTCGATTGCGCGCTGGCGTTGGCTGCGCTAAGGACGAAAAGGGCCTGCACCACAGCGCGCATGCGCTGTATGCGAAGAGTATTCAAAGGAGTCTCCTGGTTGTAGTTCTGCGTAAGCGACTCGTCAGCCCGGCCGGGCTTTAGTCGCGCAAGCAATATTAGGAGTACTCGCCCGCTTTGAATATTCGCTATTTTTCAAGCACCATTCCGCGTTTGGAAAAGCGGGGACTTGCCTAGTCCGCGCCGGACTTCCCTGTGAGGTTTTCACGCACGTGCTGCAGCAGCGACTGCAGCATGGTGCGATCCTCCGCGCTCAATCCGGCGAGTGCCAGTTCGGACAAGCGATCACCCTGCACATGCACTTCATCAAACATCGCCTGCCCTTGCCGCGACAGCGAGAGGCGCGTGATGCGCCGATCCACGGGGTCAGCGTCGGCGTCAACCAGCCCGGCGTCGCGCAGGCCGCGCAGCAGCCTGGCGACCTGGCCCTTGTCCCGCCCTGAATGGGCGACCAGATCGCTTTGCGTGCAAGCCGAATGGCGTGCGATGAAGTGCAGCGCCCGAAACTCCATAGGCCCTAATTCGTGCGGACCTTCACGCAGGGAACGGAACTGCTGCGATCGGTAAAGATGAGTGATCGAATGGATGGTTTCGAAAATTTCGCTGGCGGCGGATGATCTGGATTTGGTTGACATAATCAACTAATATCGGAATAATGGATGACATTATCAACCATCTGGGACAAATATGGAACTTTCCGCCAAAACCGGCGTTCAGCGCGTGCGCCATGAAATCCGTCAGCGCGACATTACGGTCACGCGCATTGAACAACTGGCGCCTGATTACCTGAGCATCACCTTCAGCGGCGAGGCGCTGGAGGGCTTCACTTCGCTTTCTTTTGACGATCACCTGAAATTCATCCTCTCCAATGACGAGGAATCACGTGTCTGGCGCGACTACACGCCGCGGCACTTCGATCCGGCCAAGCGCGAGCTGACGCTGGAATTCGCCCTGCATCATGATGGCGCCGCAACGGACTGGGCGCGTGCGGCGACGGTAGGCACGTCCGTCACGATTGCCGGTCCGCGCGGCTCCATGATGATCCCCACCGATTACGACTGGCATTTGCTCGCAGGTGACGCCACCGCACTGCCGGCTATTCGCCGCCGCCTGGCGGAGTTGCCTGACAGCGCGAAAGTGATCGTCATCGCCAGCGGCGACGACAACGCGTCCTTGCTGCCCCTTTCTTCACAATTCCTCCAGGTCCACCGGGTTGCAGGCGAAGAGGAAATGGCCGCAGCCGTCCGCGCCCTGCTCGTGCCGGCTGGATTGGGTTACTGCTGGTGCGCGGGCGAAGCCGCCGCCATGAAACAGTTGCGCGATGTGCTAAGCAATGAAAAGCAACATCCCAAGAACGCCATGCGCATCGCCGCTTACTGGAAACAAGGCGTTCAAATGCACCACGAAAACCTGGAGTGATCGCTGCGCACCCGCCCCTCTACCACATTGTGAAAAGCGATTCTCACATCGCAGAAAATCACATTGCGGCGCACCATACTCTCCAGTTCATTCCGCGAAAGCCAATTTCGCATCCCGAAAAATTATTACTAACACCTTGAACTTAAAGGATAAAATTTAAGTTATATGTCTTATATAAGACATGGAGCAAAGCAAAAAGATGGCCTATCATTATTCCAACTGCTTCCCTTTTCTTAACCGCTTTTTGCTAGGAATATGACCATGTCCCAATATCAAGATGACATCCAGGCTATCGCAGGCCTGAAGAACAAGAACGGCAGCGCCTGGAACGCGATCAGCCCGGAAGCGGCTGCCCGCATGCGCGCCCAGAACCGCTTCAAGACGGGTCTGGATATCGCCCGCTACACCGCGAAGATCATGCGCGCCGACATGGCCCGATACGATGCCGATCCCTCCCAGTACACCCAATCCCTCGGCTGCTGGCACGGTTTCATCGGACAGCAGAAGATGATCTCGGTGAAGAAGCACTTCAACAGCACCGACCGCCGCTACCTCTACCTGTCCGGCTGGATGATTGCCGCGCTGCGCTCTGAATTCGGCCCGCTGCCGGATCAGTCCATGCACGAGAAGACTGCCGTGTCGGCCCTGATCAAGGAGCTGTACACCTTCCTGCGCCAGGCCGATGCGCGCGAGCTGGGCGGCCTGTTCCGCCAGCTGGACGCCGCCCAGGGCGATGCCAAGCAAGCGATCCAGGACAAGATCGACAACCACATTACCCACGTGGTGCCGATCATTGCCGACATCGACGCCGGCTTCGGCAACGCCGAGGCGACCTACCTGCTGGCCAAGCAGATGATTGAAGCGGGCGCCTGCTGCATCCAGCTGGAAAACCAGGTGTCCGACGAGAAGCAGTGCGGCCACCAGGATGGCAAGGTCACCGTGCCGCATGAAGACTTCCTGGCCAAGATCCGCGCCGTGCGCTACGCCTTCCTCGAACTGGGAGTGGACGATGGCGTCATTGTGGCCCGTACCGATTCGCTGGGCGCCGGCCTGACCAAGCAGATCGCCTTCACCCGCGAGCCTGGCGACCTGGGCGACCAGTACAACGCCTTCCTCGATTGCGAAGAAGTGACTGCCGATTCCGTCAGCAGTGGCGACGTGCTGATCAAGCGCGACGGCAAGCTGCTGCGTCCGAAGCGCCTGCCGAGCAACCTGTTCCAGTTCCGCTCCGGCACCGGCGAAGAGCGCTGCGTACTCGACTGCATCACCTCGCTGCAGAACGGCGCCGACCTGCTGTGGATCGAAACCGAGAAGCCGCACATCGGCCAGATCGGCGGCATGGTCAAGGAAATCCGCAAGGTGATTCCGAACGCCAAGCTGGTCTACAACAACAGCCCGTCCTTCAACTGGACCCTGAACTTCCGCCAGCAAACCTATGACCGCATGAAGAACGAAGGCCAGGACGTGTCGGCCTACGACCGCGCAGCCCTCATGAACGCCGAATACGACGCCACTCCGCTGGCAGCGGAAGCGGATGAGAAGATCCGCACCTTCCAGGCCGACGCAGCGCGCGAAGCAGGCATCTTCCACCACCTGATCACCCTGCCGACCTACCACACTGCGGCCCTGTCCACCGACAACCTGGCCAAGGAATACTTCGGCGAGCAAGGCATGCTGGGTTATGTGGCCGGCGTGCAGCGCAAGGAAATCCGCCAGGGCATCGCCTGCGTCAAGCACCAGAACATGTCCGGCTCGGACATTGGAGACGACCACAAGGAATACTTCAGTGGCGAGTCCGCGCTGAAGGCGGCGGGCAAAGATAATACGATGAACCAGTTCTAATACAACTCAAGCACTAGCCTCAAACGCCACCCTCGCGGTGGCGTTTTTCTTTCCGCCGCGCCTCCTCGGCAAACGGTTCAGGCATAGCTCCTGCCTAATGCGTCGATAGAAGGAATCCATCCTCCACGGGCCACGGTTGCCTAGACTGAGACTAGCAGATTGATCCTGACTGGGTTGATAACGCTTGAAAGGAATGATCATGAAAAGCACACAAGCTGCCCTCGCCGCACTCTTCGTTGCGGCAACAGGAAGCGCGCTGGCTGCGCCCGCCGCCTCTGTCGATATGCCGACCGTGGCTATCACAGCAGGTACCTTCACCGGCCCCAACAGCGGCGAAGGATATCAGGGCTATACGAGCTTCGTATCCACCAAGACCCGCGCCCAGGTTCGGCAGGAACTGATGGATGCGCTGAGAAATGGAGAAATCTTTGCGGGTGAAGCATACCCGGGGCCAATCGTGGGCCTGCATTAAGACGCAACCCCTCAATTGCCAGCCGCCCGGCTACAACCATCACGCGCTCGGCGTACCCGAGCATTGCCCGCCCTCATGGCTACCCCTTCGCGGTGGCAGCTGTGATGACTCGCAGCGCCTCTTTGCCTTGCCCCGGTAGAGAGATTGGTGCAAATCAGGTAACAGTGTGAGTCCATTTGCATCCCTACCGACGCGCCTCCCTTCTGACTACGATGTGGTCACACGGTCTCTACCGTGTCCGCGCCTCTCAAGCTCTGTGTTGAAGGCGCCTGGCCTGGTCCGGGCAATCGGACCACATTATCTGGAGAATTCATTATGTTTACCGTAGACAGCAACGCGCGCTCAACCGCCCATGCACCCACCGAACTGGTTCCATCCCGTTACGCCCTGCAGGTTGGCGAGATTGGCGTTTTGGTGGTCAGCGATGGCGTGCTGCCGCTGCCCACCGCAACGATGGCCACCAATGCCGATCCGGCGGACCTGCAAGAATGGCTGAAGCAAAACTTCCTGCCGTCCGAAGCGTTCGACTGGCCGCTGAATGTGATGGTGGTGCGCAGCGGCGAACAGACCATCCTCGTCGATGCCGGCCTGGGCGGCCAGTTCCCCGGTTTCCCCCGCGCCGGTCAGTTCCCTCAGCGCCTGGAGGCAGCCGGCATTGCGCTGGAATCCGTCACCGACGTGGTCATCACCCATATGCACATGGATCACGTCGGAGGCCTGCTGGTCGACGGCATGAAGGAACGCTTGCGCAAGGACGTGCGCATTCACGTGTCCGAAGCCGAAGTCAAGTTCTGGGCAGAGCCGGACTTCGAACACACAGACATGCCAAAGCCGGTGCCGAATGTACTCCGTTCCACCGCCACCAGCTTCTATAACGAATACCGCGACAAGCTGTGCATCTTCAAGGAGAAGGTCGAGGTCGCGCCAGGCGTCGTCGCCCGCCTCACCGGTGGCCACACCCCAGGGCATTGCGTGGTCGACCTTGCGTCCGGCGGTGAACGCCTGCTGTTCGCAGGCGACGCCATGTTCCCGGTCGCCTTCGACCACGTCGACTGGCATAACGGCTTCGAGCATGACCCCGTAGAGTCGGTCAACGTTCGTATCCGCCTGTTCCGGGAGTTGGCGGCGAACGGCGGCATGCTGGTGGCATCGCACCTGCCGTTCCCATCTGTCGGCCGCGTAGCCATTGACGGCGACGCTTTCCGTTACGTACCAGTCATCTGGGACTTCTGACGCTTCGTGTTGGCGACCGGCAGCCAGGTCTTCCGTCCCCCACTGCCGGGCCTGGCCGACTGCGCGTTCAACTCGATTCGATGGCCAGCGCGCAATGCCGTGGCGCCAGATCCTGGGCACGGATGGCGTGCGCGTGGTGATGACGTCGGCAGGCGTGACCGCCAGCGCCAACTGATGCCCAAGCGTCGGGCGGATACGAGCGCCAACTCCTATCCGCCACTCGGCATCGCCCACATCACACTGCAGGCGAAGCCGGAACGCTAAGTGACTAACGCTGGGCACGGCGCCACACTGATATTGGCACGTCGCCATCCGGCCGCGGCGGGACGCGCCACTCCAGCACATCCCCCGTCAATCGATACGGGCGCTTCTGCACGGCGCCGTCCCACTGCGGATTCGACGCAGCCGTGATCGTAAAGGTCAGCGTTGCCGCATCCACGCTGTAATGGCCATAGTGCGTGCTCATGGCGAGCAGCAGGCGCTTGTATTCCGGCGCGGGCCCGGCTCGATAGTCGCCTTCGAACGGCGGACGTTCCATATGGTAGATCTGCAGCGCGTAAAGGCCGTCGTTCGACATGGTCAGCGTGCCGCGCGGCTTGCTGCCGTAGTCATCGCTACGCGTCCCATCGGCATGCTCACGATAGGCACCGATCAGCTCCCAGTTACCGGCCAGGTCGGCTGCCTGCACGAGGCCGGGCAGGCACAATAGGGCAAGCACGAGTTTCTTCATTGCGGACTCCATTTGTTGGACATGGCGTCTACGATAAATGCAGCGCACTTGCCGCGAAATGGCAAAAACTTCGCCTCCCCCGTGCATAATTGCACCTATGAACACCCCAGACTGGAACGACCTCCGCTACTTCCTCTCCGTGATCGATGCTGGTTCGCTGTCCGGCGCGGCACGCGCGCTCAGCGTCGAACACACCACAGTCGCGCGTCGTATTGAAGCGCTGGAACAGGTGCTTGGCCTGCGCCTGTTCGACCGCTTTGCGCGCGGCTGGGCGCTGACGGATGCAGGCCAGTCCCTGCTGCCGCAAGCCCGCCGCATCGAGGAGAACGTCGTCGGCCTGCTGCGCCAGGCAAGCAGCGCGTCCGACAGTGCGAGCGGCACCGTGCGCATCTCGGCGCCACCGGCCATTGCCGCGCACGCGATCGCCCCGCGCCTGGCGGCGCTGCGGCCGCAGCTGGGTGGCATCGATATCGAGCTGGCGGCCGAGGCGGGCCATGCCGACCTGTCGCGCCGCGAGGCCGACATCGCCCTGCGCTATCAGCGCCCAACCGCGCCGGACATGGCAGTGCGCGCCATCGCGCAGATACGGTACCGCATATGCGCGACGTCCGGCTATCTCGCCAGCCACGAGCAGGAGAATTGGGAATTCATCGGCTATGACGACAGCCTGTCCGAAACGCCGCAGCAGCAATGGCTGGAGGAATTCGCCAACGGCCGCCGCTTCATCCTGCGTTCGAATGACCTTGCCACGATTCACAGCGCAGCGCGCGCTGGCGCGGGAGTGGCCGTGCTGCCGGACTACCTCGAAGGCCCGCCAGCGCTGCCCGGCACCGATTGCCCGGTCCAGCGCCAGCTATGGATGGTGATTCACGACGACGTGCGCAAGTCCGCGCGCGTGCGCAAAGTCGCGGACTTGCTCGTGGGCTTATTCAAGCCTTTGCCCTGACACGGCGATCACCCTAAGTTCAGATCGAAGGCGCCTCTGCCTGGCAACGCAATCCCATGGCACCCCGTTTGCTCGGTGCAAAATAGCGTCGACCCAATTAGCAAAAAAAGAGCTCCAGTCTTCCCTCGCAGCGAGAGCGCCAGAGACAGACCGAAGTAACAGGAGAACATCAGTGCACAGCTCAGCTACAAGCAGGCAATGCCTGCCTGGTTTGCGGCATCGCGGCGCACTACCACTTCTTCATCAGCGAAACCGAAATAAAGCGTCCGATAGCCGACGCGTTCTGGGAGTCCCAGGACGAAGTACCATTGATGACAACTGGCGGAGCGCGATCGAACAGATTTTGCGCACTCGCGCTCAGCACCATTCCGCCCAGGCCAAATGACGCGTCCTTATCGAAAGCATACGAGACCGAAGCATCCGTGGTCGTCAAGCTGGACACTTCAACGTTTGGCACCACAGCGGTGTTGGTATAGCCGCCGGTATAGTTGGCAAACACGTTTGCGGTCCAGTTTCCGGATTTCCAGCCAGCCGTGGCCCGCACCCGCAGGCTGACCGGATTGCCGAATTTGTCGAGGACGTCGACATAAGGAAGGCCTGGCGCACCGGAACGGGTCAGTTTCAAAATCTTTGCGACGTTCACTCCAAGCATCCAGTTACCAATCGAGCTGTTGAACGAATAGCGGCCGTCGAGGTCAATGCCCTGCTGCTTCAGAGTACCCAGATTATTGCGCCGCCCGTCGATGATGACGAGGATGTTCGACGGATTCTCGAGGGGACTTTGCAGGTTTGGGCTGGCAAAGTAGCTGTTGACGACTGCGACTGATGGATTGCGCTGAATGTACGCAGAGTACAGCGACTCCTGCCCCAGTGCACTCGCGCTGGGCACCACATCAATGCGGTTGCTGTAGTCGATCTTGTAGTAGCTTGCGGACAGGTTCATGCCACGTGCCGGCTTGATTTCGGCACCGAGCGACCAGGTCTTTGCTTCCTCTGGCTTGAGGTCAGGATTGGCGCCGTTGACAAGAATGCCGCGGCGCACGCCACCGGGCGCAGTCGGATCAGCAATGTTCTGAATGAAAACGTTCGTCAGCGAGAGGTTGGTCAGCGAGCCCAGATTATCCACCAGAGAAGGCGCACGGAATGAGGTGCCGTAGGTCGAATTCAAGCTCACAACGTCGTTCGGCGACCAGCGTACGCCGACCTTCGGATTGCTTGTACTTCCGAAATCGGAGTAACGCTCATAGCGCCCTGCCAGGGAAAGCTCCAGCCGCTTGATGAATGGACGTTCGTTCGTGCTTCCTACGAGCGGAACAAACAGTTCGGAGTAGATCGACTTTACATTCCTGCTGTTCTCGACTTCCGAAAAGGCGGGCGTTGGCGTCGGCGTGGTTACATTCTCGAGTCAAGCTTTGCTCGAAGCCGACGTGGCGTATCTCGGCACCTACTGCGAGCCGGACATCGCCTCCAGAAATCCTGTATATCGGCCCATCGAGCTTGATGGCGAAAGAGGAGTCAGTATTTGTCCCTGTCTGATCGCGGTGGGCAGCCAGTGAGGCAAATCCCGGGTTACTGCCGGCAGTCGCACTGAATGGATTGAGGCGGCCGCTGGCAAGAGCACCGGCTAACGATACCGAATTAATCAGGCCGACACGGTGCACAAACGCATCACTCTTTGCGTGAGTCAGCGAGCTGTTGATCGCCCATCCGCCATCAAGGTCATACGTCAATCCGACTGTATTCAGACTATTATTTTCACGCCCGCCCATGTTCCTGTCGGTGTCGTCAAACACAAAGCGATAGGCCACGGTTTCGCTTGATGCTGGAGCGGCACCTGCCGGACGGACGAAATAGGGGCTGCTGCTCGGAACATTCAGGTTGGCGCCCAATGCGGACATCAGCTGGTTGAAGTCTCGCCTGGAATACAATCCTTCGTAGTACACCTCGAGTTGATCGTTGAATCGATGGTACAGATTCCCGTAAATCGTATCCCGCTTCTGCGACGGCAGGAAGTCGCCATCGGCGCCTGCGTCAAATCGGTTCCCTGACGAGGCGACCAGCTGCGCGGGGAGTAAGCCCGATGCCGTTCTGATTAGCCGGTATGGCGTAAATCGTGCTGCCGATCAGGACGTTGCCAGGGGCAGCCTGTGTCGACCGCTGGTCTGTCCCACCATAGGGACGCAAATCATTCGAGAAAAATGGCCGCGCGGCAGCGGACAGGTTGCTGCGATCATTGTGTTCGAAAGCGACGAAGGCGCTACCCTCGTCCCACTTCTTGCCGAAGGTCTGGCTGAAAATCTTTTGGTTCATGCCGTCGGCCTTGCCATAGCGCAGCGTCGTTTCGGCCGTATCCACATTGCTGCGGGTAATGATGTTGACCACGCCGGCGACTGCATCCGAGCCGTAGATTGCCGATGCCCCATCCAGGACCACTTCCATCCGCTGAATTGCCGCGGCAGGTATCTGGTTCGGATCGGCGAGCGACTTAACCACACCGCTTGCGGCCACACGGCGACCATTCACCAGCAACAAGGTGGCTTCGTTGCCGATCCCTCGCAAATTGATCCCTGAGGTGCGGGTAGTATTTGCGCCAGCGTCCTGGGCGCCGCTCAATCTGCTTTCGTCCGCCCCCAGGGTAATAACTTGCGGCAGCGTGCGGGCTATCTCGCTGCTGTTTGTGGCGCCACTCGCGGCAATTGCGTCGCGATTCAGGTTCAGGCTTGGCGAGCCAACCGCTCCAACGCCACGAATACTGGACCCGGTCACAACAACCTGTTGCAGCTTTTCGGCGCCGCTGGCTGGCGGCGTATCGGCGGCGCTTTGCGCGAAGGCCGGGGCCGTGATACCGCTGGCCAGGCAGAAAACAGCGAAGGCCACGGCTGTCATCCGTTGAGGTGCTGGCCCGTAGCCGCATGCGTGCCCCAACGGCACGCTACTCGGGAAATGCAGAGGAAAGGTCGCCAAGTTAAGTCTCCGAAGTTTAGTTATTAAGCATATTTGTTATATCTTAGAACAAAAACTTTGGAGTTACAACACATTCAACGTTGGCTCGCGACACATGTCGTAGAAAAGGCCCTTCCTGCGCAAACACGCGCTCGGCCTGCGTCAGCCCATTTGAACGCAAAAAAGCCCGGAAATTCCGGGCTTTTCGCAAGCTAAGTGCTTGATTTTTCTGGAGGCGAGGACGGGGTCGTTAAATTCCATTAAGAATCAGCTGGGGCGGCCACCAAGCGAGCGGCAGCGTGAAAATGGGCGGTTGCTGAAAGCTCTCCGTGCCAGCCATGAAGCGAGCGATCGCACATATGGTTCGCCTCGGGCATTACCAGATTTATGGCACCGATGGAATCTCCCTTAAGGTGGTGGTCTGGCAGCAGAACGCGCAAGTACAATCCTGGCAGTGCGCTCACGAAGACGCACGCCAATACAGTCACGGCGACGACCAGGCGGCTCAAATGTTTATCCTCCACTGGGGATCATCGTCGCACGGCATCAGGCTGCAGTACGGACGCTGGGACCTAAGACCGTAGTGGAGGCAAGATGCAACTCACGTGGATACGCCTTATTGCTGCCGTAGGATTAGTAATGTCGGCCGCATCGAGTATTGCCGCTGCAAGGGAATCTGCTCAGGAAATACCTATCGCTCGCTCCTCAGCCAATGATTACTCAGAAGGGCAGAACTGGCTATGCCGGCCGGGGCGGGTAGACGCCTGCTCGATTGACCTTACAGCGACAGTGATATCAGCTACCGGGCAAAGTCGAATTGAGCCGTACGTCGGCACGGCACAGGACCCGAGTTTTGATTGCTTTTACATTTATCCAACTGTCTCACTGCAGAACAAAGCGAACAGTAATATGGTCCAGGAAAGCGAGGAATTTAATCGCATCCGTACCCAGTTTGCGCGTTATGGGTCGGTGTGCCGGTTGTATGCGCCAATGTACAGCCAGCTGACTCTAACCGCCATGGCCCCCCTTGTTGTCGATCAGAGGAGCTTTAATCCCCGCACCCAGCTACCCGCATCGCCGGCGTATGCCGTCGGATATGAAGATGTGCTGGCGGCGTGGCGCTACTACCTCAAAAACGACAACAAAGGGCGGGGCGTGATTCTGGTAGGGCATAGCCAGGGATCTTTCATTCTGCTAGATCTGCTTCGCAAGGAAATTGACGGCAAACCGCTGCAGAAACAACTTATTGCTGCACACCTCGGCGGTGTGGTCCTATCAGTACCGGCTGAGAAAGATGTCGGCGGGACTCTCAAATCCATTCCTGTGTGCCGCCGACAAGGTCAAGCGGGTTGCGTCGTTTCCTGGTCCGCATTTCCAGCCGCTAGTCCGCCGCCGGAATGGAGCACAGGCTTTGGCGCCACTGATCTGCCGGGTATGGTCAACAACTGCTCCAATCCTGCGGAACTATCAGGGGATGGTAGTGGGCTGCGCCCGTATTTCGATTCGTCCCGACATGTGGATGGAGACCCTGCAAATGCGCGGTGGCCATGGCTCAAGAACGGGACACCAATTAGCACGCCGCTTGTCAGCTTCCCGGCATTATTCAAAGCGCGTTGCATACAGGCAGGGCGCATTTCCTATCTTGCCATCAGCATGACCAGAAAACCTGATGATCAGCGGACAAGCAAAATGCCTGGCGCAGTCTACATCGGCATGACGTGGCTGAACAGTTGGGGCCTGCATGATGCCGACTTGGAATATACCTTAGGTAACCTCGTCAAACTTGCCCGCATACAGGGTGATGTCTGGCTAAAGGCGCGGAGCGAGGGGCGTTAAGTGGAATTCAGAATTAGGTTTCACGTGCAGTCGACGCAGGCAGGCGGCGACGGCTGTAGCTGGCGGCCGCAATCGGCCTTCGGCGGATAAACGGGCAAAACATTTTTATCGATCCAGTCGCGCGAATCGTAATTGTCCATACGGGCAACGGCCCTAATGCTGAGGTTAACGGCAACGCCAGGGTGGAACCAACGGTCTTTACTTGTCGACCGTCGGCCCGCTTCATCCCAACGTTAAAAACGGCGAGGAGTGGCCTTTATTCGGCATTTAACGAGAGAAGGTGCGCCGTCCCCGGAACAACGCGCTCCACATTGACGGCTGCGCAAGCCGTTTAGCGCTTGCGTATTCAAGACCTTACAGCGCGGCCATGTCATGCTACCTAGCCGAAAATTAGCTGCCAATAGCTGAGCGTAGTAAGTGCAAGAACAGTCGCAGAGACTCAATCGACGCGTCTTGCAGCGCTACCCCGACACGCTGCCCCTGCCCACGCCTGGACAATAGCGACTGTGCTGGCGGCAACCGGGCCGCCGCCGCGTGTTCCGCCGCGCAGCGGCATCGCATACGACCTACGATGCAGCATTCGACAACCTCGCTTGGCGCTCGGAGAATGGCCCCACTGCCCGAGGCGCGTGCAGCGACCTACACCGCCATCGACCTTGGTGGCTCGCATCGAGGCGCAGATCCATGCAGCCAAGAGACGCGAGACCGAAGTATTGGCTGCCTACCGGCTATCGGTGCTGCACGCGGTGGAGGACGTGGAAATTGCTTTCTCGGGGCTGGTGAAGCGCGAACAGGAAGCCGGCTTCCCGGCCGTCGGCGTGGATCCGCTTACTCAGGCGCGTGCAGCCTCGGTCGGCGCCGGTCACGAAGGCGTGGTCAGCCTGGTCGAAGACTGCAGGCCGATGAAAACCTGCTCCGCGCATCCAACATACAGGCCCAGGCCTTAACCGAGTCCGGCCACGCCGCCGTCGCTGCGTTCTTGGCGCTGGGCGGCTGAATTGGCAGCGCCGTCGCGCAACAGCACAAATTTCCAACATGTAGTTGACCTGCCAGCCGGAAGTCTTTATGCTTTCCTAAAAATGACAACGATGGACATTTCGAGGCAAAGCCCAAAAGTCCGAAGGAGACTAAGTGCCAACTATCCATGACGTCGCCGAAAAGGCGGGCGTTTCGATCAAGACCGTCTCACGCGTGCTGAACGACCCCGGCACCGTGAAGAGAAGACGCGCCTGCGCATCGAAAAGGCCATGGAATCGCTCGATTTCGCCCCTTCCGCAGTGGCGCGCATGCTGCGCGGACGGCCCACCGGCCTGGTAGCCGTCATCGCCGAACAGCTGACCACCACGCCCGACTCGGCGGAAATCATCAAAGGCATCCAGTCCGTCTGCGAGGAACACGGCAAGATACTGCTGATCGGCGAAACCGGCGGCGTGGCCGAAACGGGCAGCCGCCTGGTGGCGGACATGCGCGAGCGCCGCGTGGAAGCCATCATCTTCGCCACGCCCTTCCACCGCGAAGTCACGCTGGACCACGTTCTGGGCCAGACGCCCGCTGTGCTGGCAAACTGCTTCCAGTCCGATCCGCGCTATGCCCAGGTAGTACCCGACGACGAGGGCGGCGGCTATGACGCGGCAAAGATCGTGCTGCAGGCGGGCCACCGCAAGATCGCCTTCCTGCAGCTGATCGAGGGCATGACAGCAACCCGTCTGCGCCTGCAGGGCTTCCACCGCGCCATGCAGGAGCACGAGGTGCCGGTCAATCCGAAATGGCTGAAGCACGGCGCCGCAGCTGTCGACGGCAACGAGTTCGAACACCTGGAAGAAGCGATAGACAGCCTTTTCGCGCAGGCCAACCGCCCCACCGCCATCCTGTGCGGCAACGATAAGATGGCCATGCGCGTTATCTTCATCCTGCAGCGGCGCGGCTTGCGCGTGCCGGACGATGTGTCCGTCGTCGGCTTCGACGATTTCCGCATCATCTCGGAAGCCCTCGATCCAGCTCTGACCACGGTCGGCCTGCCCTATCGCGAGATTGGCGAGCTGGCCGCGCGGCAGGCGCTGGCCGGAGAGGAAGCTTCCGCGGCGACCGTGCGCATGCCGTGCCGCCCCATCATGCGCGGCACCGTGGCGCCGCCGCCGAAAGGACGGCACAAATGAAGCGGCTCGCACTGGCAGCGGTACTGGGCTTGCCGGCAGCTTCCTGCCTGGCGGAGCCGGTCGAGATACGGGTCTGGCGCCATGACACCGGCGACTCCGAAATGGTGGCCAGCAAGGCTTCGGTCGAGCGCTTCAACCGTTCCCAGGACAAATGGAAGGTCGTCGTCGAAGCGATACCCCAGGGCTCCTATACGGAATCGATTACCGCGGCGTCTCTCGTTGGCCAGCTACCCTGCGTGCTGGCGATTGACCAGCCCACGGTGCCCAACTTCGCGTGGACCGGCCATGTCCGTCCACTGGACGAGCTGCTTCCCAAGGCCGCAGTGAGCAAGCTGCTGCCCGGCGGGCGCGGCACCTATCAGGGCAAGTTGTACAGCGTCGGCCAGTTCGACGTCGTGCTGGTGCTGTATGCGCTGCGCTCGCAGCTTGAAGCCCACGGTGTGCGTATCGCGACCATGCAGCAGCCCTACACGGCCAGGGAATTCCACGACATCCTGGCGCGCGTGCGCAAGACTGGCAAATACCGCTTCCCGGTGGACCTGAACGGCAAGGCCAAGGGCGAATGGGTCAGCTATGGCTTCGCGCCGTGGTTCCAGAGCGCCGGTGCGGACCTGATCGACCGCCGCGACTATCTGCGCGTGGACGGCGTGCTCAATAGCGACGCGGCGCTCGGCGTGGCGCGCTACTACAGCCATCTGTTCAACGAAAAGCTGGCCGAGCGCAATCCCGCGGACGACCACGGTTTCGAAATGGGCCGCTCGTTGTTCCAGTACACGGGTTCCTGGAAGGCGCGCTCCTACGTGGCACGCTTCGGCAGCGATCTTGTGGTGATGCCGCCGCCGGACTTTGGCCAGGGGCCGCGCGCCGGCGCAGCATCGTGGCAGTGGGCGATTACGCGCAGCTGCCCGACGCCGGAAGGCGCGGCGGCCTTTGTGCAGCACCTGATTTCCCCCAGGGAGACGGCAGAAGTATCACGAGCCACGGGCCTGATTCCCGTCAGCGAGGAAGCCGCCGCGCTGACCGAGCATTACCGCCCCGGCGGCGACTGGCGCATTTACTTCGATTTCGCGGCGCGCTATGCGCTGCCCCGCCCGGCCACGCCGGCCTATCCCGCGATATCCGCCGCCTTCGACAAGGCCATGTCCGATCTGCGCGGGGGCAAGGACCCCGCCGAGGCGATGGACGAAGCGGTGGAAGCGATCGAACGCAATCTGGCCCGTAACAATGGCTACGGCTTTTCAACTCAATCGGTGGCGGTGCGCAAATGAAAACCCGGCTTGGACAGGATAGCCTGCTTGCGGTAGGCGGTTTCGCGGGTCCCGCGCTGCTGCTGTTCGCCGCCTTCATCGTGTTGCCGCTGCTGCTGGCAGGCGGCGCCACGCTCACCAATCTGCGCCTGCTGTCGCCCGAGCCCACGAGCTTTGTGGGCCTGGAAAACTACAAGCGCCTGCTGTCGCTGCAATCCATCGTCATCGAACCCCTGCGCGACCAGCGCGGCGCCCCGCTGCGCGATGAAGACGGCCTCCGTTTCCCGACCTGGCGCCAGGCCCGCCAGCAGCATCCGCAACTGGCAGGTTACCGCGAAGCCTTCTCCTTCCGCATCGGCGAGAAAAAGCTGGTGCTGGCGGCCACCGACCCGGTTTTCTATCGCTCGCTGGTGAACACCTTCCTGTTTGCGCTACTTGTGATGCCGCTGCAATGCGGCGTGGCGCTGGGGCTGGCCCTGCTGGTGAACCAGCGCATCAAGGGACGCATCTTCTTCCGCACCGTGTACTTCGTGCCGGTTGTCACCTCGATGGTGGTGGCCTCGATCGTCTGGGCCTTCATGCTGAATACGGACCGTGGCCTGCTCAATGAGGTTTTCCGCGCCGTGATCGGCGATCCGAACGCAGGACCGGACTGGCTGGGTGACCGTCACTACGCTTTGCCGGCCGTGGCGCTGATGTCGGCCTGGCAGGGCTGCGGCTTCCAGATGCTGGTATTCCTGGCGGGCCTGCAGTCGATTTCGCCGGAGCTGTACGAGGCAGCCACGCTGATGGGCGCCAACGCCTGGCAACGCTTTGTGCACGTTACGCTGCCCGGCCTGCGCAACACCATCGTGTTCGTGCTGGTGTCCACCACGCTCATGGCTTTCGGCCTGTTCACCCAGGTAGATGTGATGACCAGCGGCGGCCCGCTCGACTCGACATCCACCGTCGTCTACCATGCCGTGCGCAGCGGATTCCGCGAACAGGACATCGGCTACGGTTCCACCATCGCACTCGTGTTCTTCGGCGTGGTGCTCGGCGCATCGGCCGTGCAGCGCCTGCTGGCGGCCAAAGGAGGCAAGCAATGAAGATCGCCCACCGTATCCTGATGCTGCTGGCCATGAGCGCGCTGGCCATCGTGTTCGTCACACCGCTGCTGTTCATGGTCGCTTCCTCTTTCAAGAGCGAGGATGCCATTTTCAGCAATATCGCCAGCCTGTCGGCCTATATGCCGTCAGAGAGCTGGTCGCTGGACAATTACCGCGAAATCTTCAGCCGCAGCCAGCTGCCGTCCTTCCTGCTCAATTCCGCCATCATCGCCAGCTCGGTGGTGGTGGGCGGCGTGCTGCTGAACAGCATGCTGGCCTTTGCCCTGTGCCGGCTGCGCTGGGGCGGCCGGCAGGCGGTGCTTGCCTTTGTGGTTGCACTGCTGGTCGTGCCCTTCGAAGTCATTGCCATTCCGCTGCTGTCGCTGGTCGCCCGCCTGCCCTGGCCGGCCATCGAGCATGGCGCGTTGACGCTGCAGACCGGCTGGTTCAACAGCCTGCATGTGCAGATTATCCCCTTCCTGGCCAATGCCTTCTGCGTCTTCCTGTTCTACCAGTTCTTCCGCGATATTCCGCAGGAGCTGGATGAAGCGGCCAAGATGGATGGCGCCGGGCCATGGACCCTGTACTGGCGCATCATCATGCCCAATAGCGGACCGGTGATCGCCACGGCCGCCATCGTGCTGTTCATCGCCGCCTGGAACCAGTACCTGTGGCCCATCATGGTTGTGCAGGGCACGGGCGCGCGCCCCGTGCAGCCGGGCATCCAGCAATTCTTCGGCCGG
Organism: Pseudoduganella sp. UC29_106; assembly: GCF_044055365.1. Taxonomy (NCBI): domain Bacteria; kingdom Pseudomonadati; phylum Pseudomonadota; class Betaproteobacteria; order Burkholderiales; family Oxalobacteraceae; genus Pseudoduganella; species Pseudoduganella sp. UC29_106. The sequence continues at coordinate 4,384,152 of NZ_CP171977.1, forward strand.
TCCGAATCGTGGGGACAGATCATGGCTTATGCAACGGTCGTCACCCTTCCAGTGCTTGCGGTGTTCCTGGCCTTCCAGCGGCAATTCGTCGCCTCGGTGGTGGGCTCGGGCATCAAGGGCTAATTCATGCGACGTTCACTATGACACTCAAACTCGACGACAAATTCATCTGGGACTTCTGGCACTACGCCGAAGACGGCCTGCAGCACCTGTTCTTCCTGCAGGCCGACCGCTCCATCGGCGATCCCAACCTGCGGCACTGGAACGTATCCGTTGGCCACGCCGTGTCGCGCGACCTGCGCCAGTGGGATTACCGCGGCACGGTGTTCGCGCCGGCCGCCTCGCCGTCGTGGGACGACTACACCACCTGGACCGGCTCCGTGATCCGCGCCGAGGGACGCTACCACCTCTTCTACACCGGCACCTGCCGCGCCGAGAACGGCATGCGCCAGCGCATCGGCCATGCGACCGCCGACAGCCTGGATGGTCCGTGGCAGCGCGTGGGCGATGGCCTGGCGCTCGATATCGACGAGCGCTATTACGAGGAGCACGCGGAAGGACGCTGGCACGACCGCGCCTGGCGCGATCCCTGGGTGCTGCCGCAAAAGCTGGACGGCATATATCACATGTTCTTCACTGCCCGCCGCAAGGACGGCGACAAATTCGCGCGCGGCGTGATCGGCCATGCCGTGTCCCCCGACCTGGTCACGTGGACGGCAACCGAACCGGTGTACGCTGGTGGTCATTACGGCCAGCTCGAAGTGCCGCAGGTGTTTGAACGGGACGGCCGCTGGTACTGCGTGTTCTGCAATATCCGTGAACACTGGACCGACGCGCAGCGCGAACAGATGGATGGCGGCGTCTCCGGCACGCACTATCTGGTGGCGGAACACCCGCTGGGCCCATGGCGTCCCGCGCCGGGCTTCCTCGATGGCGACGTGCCGTGCAGGCGTTACGCGGGCAAGATCCTGCCCGATCCTGTGACGGGGCGTGACTGCCTGCTGGCCTTCCTCGATACGGGCCCGGACGGCAACTTCGTCGGCGCGATCAGCGGTCCCATTCCCCTGCGCCGGGAGGATGGCCTGTACCGCCTGGATGACTTTTTTCGGGGCCAATAATGACAACGATGGACAATATGCGTAGAGCGACGGCTGCGGCGTTGCTGGCAGCGCTGGCGGCGGCCAGCTGCGGCGGCGTAAAAGCGGCGGCTGACAGCACGAGGCCTGCCGCCGACATCGCGCACTGGTCTTTCGATGAACAGCGCGGCAGCACGGCACTGGAGTCGGTATCGGGCCGCGCCGACAAGATCGAATACGTCTTCAACACGGCGCGCTACAAGCCATCCTCCGATCCGCTGTGGCGCCCCGCCCCGGCCTGCATCCGCGGCGGCTGCCTGTTGTTCGACGGCTATTCGACCAAGATGACCGTGCCCGCACTCTCCGTGGCGCAGCTGCAGAATGGCTGGACCCTGAGCGCCTGGGTAGCGCCGCATGCCTTCGAATGGGGCGATGGCGGCAATTACTCGGCCTTCCTCAGCCAGTTCGACGAGCAGTCCAGGCAGGGCTTTTCCTTAGGCATGTACCGCTTCGGCACCTGGGGCATCCGCCTCGGCTTCGGCAGCGAGAACATCGATGTGCGCGTGCGCGGCGCCGTGCTGCCGCGCGATGCCTGGTCCTTTGTCGCCGCCAGTTATGACCCTGCCGCACGCCAGGTGCGCCTCTACCTGAACGGCGAGCAGGTGGCCAATGCCGCGGCGCCGGCCGGCGCAACGTTCACGTTGCCACAGCGCCCCCTGGTCGTCGGCAGCCATTCGCAGTCTGTAATGCTGGAAGGCGTGTTCCGCCTGAACAGCTTCCTCGGCCTGATGGACGAAGTGCGCATCAGCGCCGGCGCGGCGAGCGCGGGTGAACTCAAGCGCAGCATGGCAGCCGACCTGGGGGCGCATGGCGGCAAGCCGCCCGCATTGACGATGAGCGATGTCAGCGTGGGCCGGGAAGTATTCGATGGGGACCGCCACCGCCCCCAGTTCCACGCCATGCCCAACTACGGCTGGATGAATGAACCGCACGCGCCCTTCTATTACAAAGGCAACTATCACCTCTTCTTCCAGAAGAATCCCTTTGGCCCTTTCTGGCACCAGATCCACTGGGGTCACTGGACCAGCCCGGACATGGTGCGCTGGCGCGAGCTGCCGATGGCGCTGGCGCCGGAGAACGGCGAGCTGCGCGCCGGACGGCATCTGGTCCGGCAGCGCCAGCTACGCGGCAGACGGCACGCCTGCGCTGTTCTTCACTGCGGGCAACGACAGCGCCGCCACGCGCGAGCGGACCGGCCTTGCGGTGCCGGCGAACGTCAATGATCCTGACCTGCTTGCGTGGAAAATGCATCCGGTGCCGGTAACGCTGCCGGAACCCGGCGCCACCAGCGGCGGCAATTTCCGCGATCCCTTCGTATTCCGCGACGAACAGCGCGGCAGCTGGTTCCAGCTGGTGGGCGCGCTGCTGCCGGCCGGCAGCGGTTCCGCGCTGGTGTACGAATCGCAGGACCTGAAGAACTGGCGTTACCGCGGCCCGCTGTTCTCCATCGATCCCGCGAAATACCCCGCCTTCGCGCGCACCTTCGAACTGCCGGTACTGCTGCCGATCGGCGCCGGCAAGGATGGCCGCCAGCGCCATGTGTTCCTGGCCGACGTGGGCGCCCAGGCCTACTACTGGGTCGGGGTATTCGATCCCGCCACGGCACGTTTCGTCCCCGAAGGCGAAGCGCCGCGCGTGTTCGACCTTGGCGAACGCCATTTCTCCGGCCCGAGCGGCATGGTCGACCCCAGGACGGGCCGCAGCATCGTGTTCTCCATCGCACAGGGCGAGCGCACGCTGCGGGCCGAGTGGGCGAGCGGCTGGGCCCACAACGCCGGGCTGCCGGTGACGATGTCGCTGGGGGAGGATGGCGACCTCCGCCTGGCCCCGATCGAGGAAATCAAGTCGCTGCGCGGTAGTCAATTGCTGGACCTGCGCGACTCCACGGCCGCCGAGGCCGGCCGTGCACTTGCAGCCGTGGGCGGCGACATGCTGGACATCGAGCTCGAACTGGCGCCCGCACCGGGCAGCGCCGCGAAACGCGGCCTGGTCCTGCGCCGCACGCCGGATCACGCCGAGCGCACCGAGTTGTATGTGGACAGTGCGGGCGCCCGCTTCGAAATTGACCGCCAGCGCACCACGCTCGATGCGGAAGCGCTGTCGCGTGGCGTGCAGGGCGGGCCGTTCGACCTGCGCGGCGAGAATGTCCGGCTGCGCGTGCTGCTGGACCGTTCGATGGTTGAGGCTTACCTGAATGGCCGCAAGAGCCTGACCAGCCGCGTCTACCCTTCGCGCCTCGACGCCACCGGCCTTGCCCTGCTGGCCGGTCCCGAGGACCGCATTGTCAGCCTCCAGGTGTGGCGCATGCTGTCCCTGACCGGGCAGCCCGCCGCGCCCGCACGATAGAACAGGAATCGCAATGGCATCCATCACACTGAACCGGGTCGCCAAGACCTATCCGGGCAAGGACAGCACTTACATCATGAAGGATGTTTCCTTCGACATCGCCAGCGGCGAGTTCGTGGTGCTGGTCGGTCCGTCCGGCTGCGGCAAATCGACCTTGCTGCGCATGATCGCAGGCCTGGAGGAAATATCGGGCGGCGACATCCTCATCGACGGCGAGCGCGTCAACGAGGCGCCGCCGGCAAAGCGCGGCCTGTCCATGGTGTTCCAGAACTACGCCTTGTATGCCCATATGAGCGTGTTCGAAAACATCGCCTTCGGCCTGAAGCTGGCACGGGTACCCCGTGCCCAGATCGACACCGCCGTGCGCGGCGTGGCGAAGATGCTGCAGCTCGAGCACCTGCTGGAGCGCCGGCCGCCGCAGCTCTCGGGCGGCCAGCGCCAGCGCGTGGCGATCGGGCGCGCCATCGTACGCCAGCCGCGCGCCTTCCTGTTCGACGAGCCGCTGTCCAACCTCGATGCCGCGCTGCGGGCTGACATGCGGGTCGAGATCGCGCGCCTGCACAAGCAGCTCGGTGCAACCATGATCTACGTAACGCATGACCAGGTGGAAGCCATGACGCTGGCGGACCGCATCGTGGTCCTCGGCCCTTCCGGCGTGCAGCAGATCGGCCGCCCGCTCGAACTGTACGACGAGCCGGCCAATACCTTCGTGGCGGGCTTTATCGGCAGCCCGAAAATGAATCTGGTACCGGGCCGGATCGATGCGGCGGGCCGCCTGCTGATCGGCAATGGCATCGCCATCGATTGGGCGGGCGCCGGCGCCCTTAGTGGCCCGGTGACGGTCGGCATTCGCGCCGAGCATCTGGCGCCGGACCCCTCGGGCCCGATTCGCGGCAACGTGCTGCTGGTCGAACGCCTCGGCGCCGAATCCCATGTCCACCTTTCCGTGCCGGGCCTGGAGCGGCCGCTGGTCGTGACCTGCAAGGAGGATGCGCCGCGCGACGATGCCATCCTGGCCGTTCGCCCGCCACGGGCCGCGTGCATGTCTTTGACGAAAACGGGCAGCGCATGGCGCCGGCAATGCCCAACCGACTGGAGGCCGTATGATCGCCGTATGTGGAGAAGCGCTGTTCGACGTCTTTCCCCCAGCAGCAAACCGCTACGGGCCTCGAACTTTCGGCGCGCAACGGCGGTTCGCCTTTCAATCTCGCCGTCGGACTGGCGCGTCTGGGCGAAGCACCGATGTTCTTTGGCGGCCTCTCGCGCGATGTGTTCGGCCAGCGGCTGCAAGCTGCGCTGCTGGCGGAAGGCGTGAACCTGGACGCTGCGCCGCGTTCGGACGCGCCCTCCCCGCTGGTCATCGTCAGCCTGGACGACACCGGCCATCCCGCCTACGCCTTCTACGGCAGCAATACCGCCGAATGCCAGGTGCAGCTGCCGCACCTGGCGCTGCTGCCTTCCGATGTACGCGCCGTGCACGTCGGCTCCTACTGCATGGTGGCCGAGCCGGTGGCATCGACGCTGCGCGCGCTGATCGAGCGCCAGCATGGCCGCAGCCTGATCGCCTACGACCCCAATGTGCGCCTGACCATCGAGCCGCGCGTGCAGCGTTGGCGCGATGCGCTGCAATGGATGCTGGGCCGCAGCGACATCATCAAGATCAGCGAGGAAGACATTCAAGCGCTCTACCCCTCGCTCTCCATTGACGCCTTCATCGAGCAGGCCATGCTTTCCGGCGTGGCGCTGACCGTGGTCACACGCGGCGCGCAAGGCGTGGTGGCGCGTACAGCCACGGCGGGCCGCCTCGAACTGCCTGCAACGCGGGTGGACGTAGTCGATACCGTCGGCGCGGGTGACACCTTCCAGGCAGCGCTACTGGCCGGCCTGTCCCGCGCAGGCCAGTTGCGGCGAGCAGCGCTGGAAGCAATGGACCGCGACAGCCTGGCGCACGTGCTGGCCTTCGCCAGCCGGGCCGCTGCGATGACCTGCTCCCGGCGCGGGGCCAATTTGCCAACGCTGGCCGAGCTTAACTCGGCCCTTTAATGACAACGATGGACAGCGGGATTCCGCAGCCTTAATATGACAACGATGGACAGGAGGTGCAGTCGAAGCAGATACGATCAACGTAAAGCGACATGAGAGCGGCCAGCCCGGAGCAAGGCCGCCCCGACTTACAGAACAATTACGGAGATACCCTTATGCGTTATTCGATTTCCCGCTACATCGGCCAGTCCGCCGCCCTCGCAATCTGTCTGTTACCGGCGCTCGCATTCGGCCAGCAGAATGCCGATGCCGCCAATCCGCCCGCCGAACTGGGCGGCGCCAGCGAAAAAGTGCAGAAGACGGAGGAACCGCAGAACGTGGTGATCGTTACCGGCGTCACCCGCGTCACCACCAAGAAGAATGCGACCTTCTCCATCAATACCATGAGCGCTGAAGATATCCAGCGCGTCGCGCCCATGAGCACGGCCGACCTGCTGTCCAACCTGCCCGGCATCTATGCCGAAGGCAGCACCGCCGGCGAAGCGAGCAACAACATCACGGTGCGCGGCCTGCCCGTGGTGGGCGGCTACCGCTTCGCGCCACAGCTGATCGACGGCCTGCCGGCCTACGAGGAGCCGGAAGCGCCGCTGATGAACAACGACGTCTTTATCCGCGACGACCTGATGACGGAAAGCATTGAAGCGGTCAAGGGCGGTCCCGGCGGCATCCTGTATTCCAACGGCCTGGGCGCCACCGTCAACCATATTTCGCGCACGGGCGGCGACCGTCTCGAGGGCGGCTACAAGATCGAGTATGCGGACTATGGCTTCATCCGCCAGGACGCTTTCGTGTCCGGCCCGCTGAACAGGAACGTGACGGGCGCAGTAGGCGGCTTCTACCGGCGCAGCAACGGCATCCGCGATACCGGATACACCGCCGACCGCGGTGGCCAGATTCGCGGCAACCTGGTCTACACCAGCGACGACCGTACGCTCACGGCACGCGTCGATGGTCTGGCCATCAACGACCGCACGGCCTTCTACCAGAACCTGCCGATCTCCGTGCCGCGCCTGAGCAAGAGCGGCACGCCGTCCGATCCCACCGTGATCAACCAGGACACGGTGCAGCCACTCGGCATCGACTTCGCGCACGGCACCACCGCGTCGCCCAACAACCGCTTCTTCAATATGATCGGCGAGTACGGCACGCGCACCATCGACCAGGCGGACGGCATCCACCCCGACTTCAAGATGCTGACGCTGAAGGTGACCAAGGACCTGGAATCGGGCCTGCGCCTTTCCGCCGGCGCGCGCCATACGGGCGGCAGCAATGGCTTCAACGCCGTCTTCACGGGCAACGACACCAACAGCGCCACCAACTTCCTCAACGCGCGCTTCCAGAACGATGTGATCTCGCCGGCACATTCGGCGGCCCTGAGCTGCAATCTCACGAACGCAAAGCTGATCGGCTATTTCAAGATCCCGTCCAGCAATCCCTGCGGGGCTTTCGCCAATATCAGCCGCGACGACTTCGTACGCAACTACGCCAAAGTCACCGGCGTGGCGGGCGCCTGGCTGAATGACGGATCGGCCGTAAAGCCGAATGACTACCTGAACTTCCTGATTCCTTTCGTGGCGCGGGTTGAAGCCAGGAGCGACATCCTGGACCTGAAGGCGCAAAAGACCTTCGAGGCATTCGGCACGCATGACCTGACGATGGGTGTGTACGGCAGCCGCTATACCTTTGACCCCAACTTCCAGGCCTCGCTGATGGTGGGCGAAAGCGCAGCCAATTCGCGCCTGGCCGACCTGAAGGCAGTCGATGCCAGCGGCAAGCAGGTCGGCCCCTCGCTGACCAGGGACAGCGCCATCCTGCCCGGCTGGTTCGGCTTCGACAGCCATGTGAAGGCCGATGGCCGCGCCGCCTACTTCCTCGATCACTGGGAAACGATGGGCGGCAAGCTGAAGATCGATGGCGGGGTGCGCTGGCAGGAAGTCAAGGCCAGCGTCAATCGCCGCGACCGCGATACCTCGGTCGACATGACGCCGGCCGGCGTGGTTGTCGGGTCGACCCAGGATACGGCGGCCGACGACGCGATTCTCGTCCCCGGCAAGCCCTACCTGCTGAACAGGAAATACCATGGACTTGGCTGGTCCCTCGGCGCCAACTACAGCTTCAGCAAGCCGTTTGCGGTATACGGCCTGGTGTCGCGCGCTTTCCGCCTCCCCAGCCTGGAGGACCTGAACAATCTCGCGACCGCCACGCCGCCGGTGGTGAACGGCAAGCCGGTGGAAATCGAGGCGATTGAACATATTCGCCAGTACGAAACGGGCTTGCGCTACCTGACCCGCGAATTCGGCGCCGCGGTGGCCGTGTTCTACAACGACTTCACGCCACGCAGCGCGGTGAACGTGTACAAGGACCTCAACTCGCCCTCCTGCGCTACGCTGGGCGGCGTTACCCAGATCAATTCCTGCCCGGATGTGGCGCAGCTGTACAAGCGCGGAGTGAAGAACCTGGGCACCGAGATCGAGCTGTCCTGGCGCCCCGGCTTCGCGGAAGGACTCGAGCTGAAAGGCAGTGTGCTGGCGCAGAAGCCTGAAATCAAAGGTGCAAATTACACCTTCACCCAGGCAGACCGCGACTCGCAGGGCGTGATCACCGGCTACCACTATGTGCAGGTCAGCGAAGACGGCCGCCGTCCGCGCCGCCTCGCCAAGCTGATGGCCAACTTCATGCCTTCCTATGATTTCAAACATGCGACCGGTGTGCCGCTGACCGTCTACGGCCAGTACCAGTACACGGGCTCGCGCTTCTCGGAAGCGACGGATACCAATGTCACGCTCTATCCGTCCTATTACGTCCTGAACCTCGGCGCGCAGTACCAGTTCTCCGAGCGCCTGACCGGCCAGCTGTTCGTGGCCAACGCGACCAACCAGCTGTCCTTCACCGAAGGCGATCCCCTGTTCGTCGACCTGACGACACCGGACGGCACCCGCAATCGCGGCGTCGCCCGTCCGCTGTTCGGACGTACCTTCCGCGTCAGCCTGACCTATCGATTCTGACCCGAAGCCAGCGGCCGCCCCCGGGCGGCCGCGTCGGTCTCTGCCTCTGCCATGCAGTCACCAGTCGACTACATGCGTCCTGCACGAGACCGCTTTGAGGCCATCTGAACGCAAAAAAGCACGGGGGTTCCGGGCATTCCACAAGCTAAGTGCTTGACTTTTCTGAGGCGAGAAAGGGAGTCGAACCCTTCTAGACGGCTATGCAGGCCGTTTGAGCCTGTGGCCCCAAAAGACATCTGGTTCGAACCAACAAGAATGGATGGCGCATGGCGAGGAGCAGTCACCACACGCCATCGAGGCATCACTTAGGAAGTGTGCGCATGAAGGACGACGTGATGTTCGCAACGTCGTCGAGCTTGGTATCCATCACAAAGTGGCCGCCATCGAGAATATGCACTTCTGCCGCGGGATTGTCCCGTTTGAAGGCATGCGCCCCTGGCACGATAAAGGCCGGATCGTACTTGCCCCAAATGACGAGAGTCGGACGCTTGTGCTGGTTGAGCCACGCTTGCCACCGTGGGTAAGCTGCGAGGTTGTTTTGGTAGTCATAAATCAGGTCGGCTTGTATCTTGGCCTGCCCAGGACGATTTAAGTACGCATGCTCGTCCATCCAAAGGTCGGGGTCGTAGGCTTCAACAATTGGGTCAGTCCCGATATGTCGAGCTTTTGTGACCGCGATGGATTGATGCGCCGTGATTACATCCCTTTCGTGAGCTGCACGGTCCGCCCAGAACGGCTTGCGCTTCTCCCACATCGGGCCGAGTCCTTCCTCATAGACGTTCCCGTTCTGGAAGATCAGCGCGCGCACAGAATCAGGCCGCGCTGTCACCATGCGCATCCCTACGGGCGCACCATAATCCTGCATCAGCAAGACATACCTCTGCATTCCCAAAACGTCAGCAAATTTTTGCATCACGTTTGCCAGGTTATCAAATGTGTAGGTGAACCTCGAGGCATCAGGGGCGTCGCTGTTACCGAACCCTGGATAGTCAGGCGCCACTAAATGATATTGGTCGCCGAGCTTGCGCAGCAAGCCGTCGTACATCCGAGAAGAGCTTGGTACGCCATGCAGCAGCAATAGGGCCGGCTTGCTCGCGTCCCCTGCCTCTCGATAGGCGATGTTGATTCCATCTACAGTCACGTTGCGATAAGCAACCGGTGCGGATTGCGCAACGCCTGCGAGAGTTACCAGGGCTGCGGCGGCCAAAGTCTTCTTCATGTGGTTCTCCGATGGGCTGAAAATGCATGCACTGTAGCGCGATGCATTTCCAATGAGAACCTTGTGAGAAGAAACAGACTATTGCGCAGGACGATTGATTGCTCGCCAGGGGGTGTCCGAGCAGAAGGCAATCAATTCGATAAAGATAGCCGCCCAGGCTAACGAAATCATATCGCTCGCTCCCGACTGCTCACCCGTATTCAAACAGGAGGAATAGCGCGAGATGTGACGGTCCAGACATATGCTCGCTGACCAGCGAACGGGCATCGCGATCAACCTGCGCTACCGACAAATCATCACCGGCTTTTGAGGGATATCAAAAAAAATGGCCCAGGTTGACACAGCCATTAACACAATCCCATCTCCATCCCGCATAAAAAAATCCCCGACTGAGCGGGGATTCTTATCAGATTTGCCGATCACGGCAGCAAACCCTTGATGTTTTGGAGGCGAGGACGGGAGTCGAACCCGTCTAGACGGCTTTGCAGGCCGCTGCATAACCGCTTTGCTACCTCGCCAGAGGCAACCTGATCGACAACGGCAGCCGGTTACTGTCTGCCGTTCGGAATTCTGGAGCGGGAAAAGAGTCTCGAACTCTCGACCTCAACCTTGGCAAGGTTGCGCTCTACCAACTGAGCTATTCCCGCATTGGGTGAACTACTGGAGCGGGAGAAGAGTCTCGAACTCTCGACCTCAACCTTGGCAAGGTTGCGCTCTACCAACTGAGCTACTCCCGCTTGGAGTGACAACTTTTACTACTTACTGCTCCGATGAACTGGAGCGGGAGAAGAGTCTCGAACTCTCGACCTCAACCTTGGCAAGGTTGCGCTCTACCAACTGAGCTACTCCCGCATTTCAAAGGAACCGTATTATCGCAGAAACATTCCTAACTTTCCAGCGATTGTTGCTGATGACTGGAGCGGGAGAAGAGTCTCGAACTCTCGACCTCAACCTTGGCAAGGTTGCGCTCTACCAACTGAGCTACTCCCGCTTTGCTCTTACTGCTCGCTGTCATCAACAGCAGGCCAGCATTATAGATGATCCAAATACCCTGTCAAGGGCAACATTTGCATTTAGGTCAGACTGCCCGCTTTTTCCTTGATGAGCGGCCAGGCCTTCTGCAGGTAGTAGCACATCGACCAGACTGTCAGCACGGACGCCAGCCACAGCAGCTTCTCGCCCCAGTAGCGGGTGTCGATGGCGCCGAACACGACTTCGTAGTACAGCAGCATGGGAATCGCCACCATCTGGGCGGCGGTCTTGATCTTGCCGAGGGAGCTGACGGCCACCGATTTGGAGGCGCCGATCTGGGCCATCCACTCGCGCAGGGCGGAAATCGTGATTTCGCGGCCGATGATGATGAAGGCCAGGATGGCGTTGCAGCGGTCCAGCTGGACCAGCACCAGCAAGGCGCCGGCGACCATCAGCTTGTCCGCCACCGGATCGAGGAAGGCGCCGAAGGCCGAGGTCTGGTTCCAGCGACGGGCAAGGAAGCCGTCGAACCAGTCGGTGATAGCGGCGACGATAAAGACCAGGGTTGCCGTGAAATTGCGGTCGTGCAGGGGAAGCCAGTTTTCGGGGAGATAGAAGACGCCTACTACCAGGGGAATCAGTGCTACGCGGAGCCAGGTTAGCAGAATCGGAATATTGAAGGGCATAGGCGATCTTGTTGAATTGTAGTTATGCGCCGTTAGTGTATATCACGAGATAGTGGTAAGGCCAGTTTCGACGGAGTGTTGGGGCGCAGAGCGCCCTGTAGGGCGGATCATTGATCCGCCATGCGTGCTCAGTGGAGCTGCCTGTAGATTTCTTCCGCCAGCGTGCTCGATATGCCGTCCACCGACATCAAATCCTCCACGCTGGCGTTCATCACGCCGCGCAGGCCGCCGAAGCGCGCCAGAAGCTTCTGCCGGCGCTTGACGCCGATGCCTTCAATCTCCTCCAGCCGCGAGGTCTGGCGAGCCTTGGCGCGCTTGGCGCGCATGCCGGTGATAGCGAAGCGATGGGCTTCGTCGCGGATCATGGCGACCAGCATCAGCGCCGCCGACTCCTTGCCCAGTTCCTGCGGCGCGCGGCCGTCGACAAAGACCAGCGTTTCCAGGCCCACGCGCCTGCCCTCGCCTTTCGCCACGCCGACGATCAGGCTGATATCCAGGCCCAGTTCGACGAAGACCTGGCGCGCCATCTCGACCTGGCCTTTGCCGCCGTCGATCAGTACCACGTCCGGCATCACGCCGTCGCCGCCGGCCACTTTCTCGTAGCGGCGCGTGAGCACCTGGCGCATGGCGGCGTAATCGTCGCCGGGCGTGATGTCGTTGATGTTGTAGCGGCGGTATTCGCCGTTCTGCATCTGGTGGTGATGGAACACCACGCAGGAAGCCTGCGTCGCCTCGCCCTGGGTGTGGCTGATGTCGAAGCACTCGACGCGCAGCACATCCAAGTCTTCGTTTTCGAGGCCCAGCGCATCGGCCAGCGCGCGCGTGCGCGATTGCTGCGAGCCCTGTTCGGACAGCAGCCGCGCCAGCGAAATCTCGGCGCCCTTCTGCGCCAGCTCCAGCCACTGGCGGCGCTGGCCCTGCGGCTGGAAGATCAGGTTGATGCGGTGGCCGCACTGCTCCTGCAGCGCGATCATCAGCTCCGGCTGATCGAACTCGATGTTCAGGATCAGGGTGCCGGGGATGTACTTTTCCGTGTAATGCTGGACCAGGAAGGCAGCCAGCACTTCGACTTCGATCGCCTGTTCGGCCACGGCTTCGGCATCCATCACATGGCTCGGGAAGTAAGCGCGGTCGCCCAGGTGGCGTCCACCGCGCACCATGGCGAGGTTGACGCAGGCGCGGCCGCCCTGCACCACCACGGCCAGGATATCCACGTCCTGGTCGCCGGTGGTTTCCATGCTCTGCTGGTGCAGCACCTTGGACAGCGACTGGATCTGGTTGCGCACCGAGGCCGCCTGCTCGAACTTCAGGTCCGAGGCATAGGCGAGCATCTTCTGCTCCAGTTCCTCCATTACCTCGGTCTGGCGCCCGCGCAGGAAGCGCGCCGCGTTATTGACGTCGTTGCGGTAATCCTCGGCGCTGATCAGGTCCACGCAGGGCGCGCTGCAGCGGCCGATCTGGTGCAGCAGGCAGGGGCGTGTGCGGTTCTGGTAGACGCTGTCCTCGCAGGTGCGCAGCAGGAAGACCTTCTGCAGGATCTGCATCGACTCTTTCACCGCCCAGGCAGACGGGAAAGGGCCGAAGTACTGGTTCTTCTTATCCACCGCGCCGCGGTAATAGACCATGCGCGGGAAATCGTCGCCCGTAATCTTCAGGTAGGGATAGGACTTGTCATCCCTGAACAGGATGTTGAAGCGCGGTTGCAGTGTCTTGATCAGGTTATTTTCCAGGATCAGCGCTTCGGCCTCGCTGTGCGTGACCGTGGTTTCCAGGCGCGCGATGCGCTCGACCATCATGGCGATGCGCGGGCTGGCCAGGTTCTTCTGGAAGTAGCTCGATACGCGTTTCTTCAGGTCGCGCGCCTTGCCGACGTAGAGCACCTTGTCCTCTGCGTCGAAATACCGGTACACGCCCGGCAGGTTGGGCAGCTTGGCGACGGTGGCCAGCACCTGTTCGCGCGGATCGTTGCTCTGTTCAGTCATTCGCTTGCTCGACGATCGCATAGGCGACCGCGTAATCCTCTTCATCGCTGACCGAGATGTGCACGGTCAGCCTGTGTTCCTTCATATAGTCGGCCAGCGCGCCGCTGCAGACTATCACCGGCTTGCCCTTCTCGGTATTCAGCATCTGCGCGGTGTGCCAGGACATCGGCGGCGTCAGTCCCAGGCCCAGCGCCTTGGAAAACGCTTCCTTAGCCGCAAAGCGCGTGGCCGCGTAGCGCACGCCGCGCACGGGATTGCGCTCGCAGCGCTCATGATAGACCTTCAGTTCGTCCGGACCGAGTATCTTGCGCGCGAAGCGCTCGCCGCTGCGTTCGAGCGCGGCGGCGATGCGCGGGACTTTGCAGACGTCGGTGCCGATCCCGTAGATCATTTTGCTCCCAGGCGGGTCGAGACCATGATGGCCTTCATTTCGCGCACGGCGTTTTCCCAGCCGGCGAAGATCGAATGGGCGACGATGGCGTGCCCGATGTTCAGTTCAGCGATGTCCGGAATGGCGGCAATCGCCTGCACATTGGTGTAGTGCAGGCCGTGGCCGGCGTTGACCTTCAGGCCTTTCGCCACGCCCCAGCGCACGCCGTTCTTCACGCGTTCCAGTTCCGCCAGCTGCGCCTCGCCTTCGGCGTCGGCATAGGCGCCGGTGTGCAGTTCGATGACGGGCGCGCCCACGTCGGCGGCGGCGGCAATCTGGTCTTCATCGGCATCGATGAACAGGGAGACGCGGATGCCCTCCCCTTGCAACTGCTTCACGGCCGCGGCGACTTCCTTATGGTAGCGGATCACGTCCAGGCCGCCCTCGGTAGTCACTTCGGTGCGCTTCTCCGGCACCAGGCATACGTCCGCCGGCTTGATGCGGCAGGCGAAGTCGATCATTTCCTGCGTGACGGCCGCTTCCAGGTTCATGCGCGTGATCAGCTGCGGCGCCATTGCGATCACGTCCGCATCCTTGATGTGGCGGCGGTCTTCGCGCAGGTGCAGCGTGATGCAGTCGGCGCCGGCCTGCTCAGCCAGCAGCGCTGCGCGGATCGGGTCCCGGATACTTGGTTCCGCGCCGCATTGCGCAGGGTTGCGACGTGGTCGATATTGACGCCCAGGTCGATCACCGGGCCGGTTGTGTGCAGGAAGCTCATGTTCTTTTTACAGTTGCATCAGGTCGATCAGAATCTGGCGCGTGTTCAGCGGCGCGCCACCCAAATGGTGAGCCAGCAGGAAGCGCATCAGCTGCTTGCTTTGCGCTTGCGTAGTGGCGTCGTGGTAATCCTCGCAGTCCATGTCCAGCAGGGTCTGGCCCAGCACGCGCGGGGCGTTATCGCCGGCGCGTTCGGCTCGCGGGCCGCGTTCGGGATCTACTACGTAATGTAACCCGGGCAGGACTTTTTCGCGCGTGTCCAGGCAGCGCGTGAGGTCGGCAGCGACGCCCGTAGCCCTAAGTAAGGCCATTTCGAATTTGCGCAAGACGATGGGCGCAGGTTCGTTGTGCGCCAGCTGGTTGAGCGTGGACACGTAATGATCGAACAATGCCGGATGGGCATCGTCGCGCGCGGTCAGCTTGACCAGCAGTTCGTTAAGGTAGAAGCCGCACAGCAGCGCGGTGCGCTCCAGCGGCAGCATGCCGCCGACCCCATTCGGCATCGGTCAGCGTGCGCAGCTCATTCTTGCCGGTCCAGCTGGCGGCAAGGGGTTGAAAAGTTTGCAGCACGCCACGCAGCTGCGAGTGCGGGCGCTTGGCACCCTTGGCGATCAGTGCCACGCGGCCGAAATCGCGCGTGAACATGTCGACAATCAGGGAGGTTTCCTTGTAGGGGTAGCTATGCAGCACAAAGGCCGGCTGGCCCTGCACCCGCGTGCCGACCGTGCGTTCCTGCGCAGCCGACCGCCGCCGCTGGGACGGCGCTGCGACGGGCTCGGCTGCTACAGAGGACATTATTCGTAGCCGTAGGCGCGCAGGCCTGCCTCGTTGTCCGCCCAGCCGGATTTAACCTTGACCCAGATTTCGAGATAGACCGGGCCGCCGAACAGCTTTTCCATGTCCAGGCGGGCCTGGCTGCTGACCTCTTTCAGGCGCGCGCCCTTGTTCCCGATGATCATGGACTTGTGCGAATCGCGCTCCACCAGGATGGCGGCGAAGATGCGGCGCAGATTGCCTTCCTGTTCGAACTTCTCGATCAGGACCGTGCTGGTGTAAGGCAGCTCGTCGCCCACGAAGCGGAACAGCTTCTCGCGCACGATTTCGGACGCCAGGAATTTCTCGCTGCGGTCGGTGATGTCGTCCTCGCCGAAGACCGGTTCATTCTCGGGCAGGAAGCGCTTGATCTCGTTCTGCAGGCCGTCCAGCTGGAAGCGCAGCTTGGCGCTGACCGGCACGATGGCGGCGAAGGTGAACTTCTCGGCCACCTGCTGGGCGAAGGGCATCAGCACCGCCTTGTCCTTCACGCGGTCGGACTTGTTGATCACCAGGACCACCGGCACATTCTTCGGCAGCAGGTCCAGCACTTGCTGGTCGGCCTGGCCGAAAGTGCCCGCTTCCACGATGAACAGGATCACATCGGAGGAATCGAGGGTGTTGGTGACGGTCTTGTTCAGCGTCTTGTTCAGCGCATTCGAGTGGCGGGTCTGGAAGCCTGGCGTGTCGACGTAGATGAACTGGGCATCGCTCAGGGTCTGGATGCCGGTAATGCGGTGGCGCGTGGTCTGCGCCTTGCGCGAGGTGATGCTGACCTTGGCGCCGATCAGTGTGTTCATCAGGGTCGACTTGCCCACATTCGGGCGGCCAACGATGGCGATATAACCGCAGCGGAAACCGGCGGGAGTGGGTGCATTCGTCATGATACGGACTCTTTGATTACTGTTTTGCCAGCTTTTTTTCCGCCGGCTGGTCACTCTGGACCGTGGCGATTCCCGCCAGCTTCAGCTGCGTGGCGCGCGGCTTGGATTTGCGCGAGGAGGATGGCGACTTTTGCAGCGCCTGCTCGGCCACTTCGAGCGCCAGCTTGGCCGCTGCCTGTTCACCGGCACGGCGGCTGCCGCCGCGGCCATAGACCTGGATGCCCAGCTTGGGCACCAGGCATTCGATCTCGAATTCCTGGCTGTGCGCAGCGCCGTGCGTGGCCACCACGTTATAGGTCGGCAGCGAGATCTTCTTCGACTGCAGGAATTCCTGCAGCAGGGTCTTGGCGTCCTTGCCCAGGGTTTGCGGATCGACCGTGTCCAGGATGGGGATGTAGAAGGAGCGGATCGCCTTGCTGGCGGCATCGAAGCCGCCATCGAGGAACACCGCGCCCAGCAGGGCTTCCAGCGTGTCGGCCAGGATGGAAGGACGGCGGAAGCCACCTGATTTCAGCTCGCCCTCGCCCAGGCGCAGGAATTGCGAGAGTTCCAGCTTCTGGGCGATTTCGTACAGCGACTGCTGCTTGACCAGGTTGGCGCGCAGCCGCGACAGGTCGCCCTCGTCGATCGCGTTATAGCGTTCGTAGAGGATGTTGGCGACCACGCAGTTCAGGATGGAGTGCGCCCAGGAATTCCAGGCGTTCGTTATGCAAACTGCTATGGCTACGGTGCGTCAAGGCCTGCTGGAGCAACCCGGCATCCTTGAACGTGTAGCCTAATCTGGTTTGCAATAACTCTAATTTCATTGTGTCTTATTGGTCGTTTTTAACTGGTGGTCCGTTTTTGGACGTGGATCCGGCATATTCCAGCAACAGGCTTGCGGGACCGAACAGCGGAATCTTCTTCTCGTAGGCGAAGCTCACTTCCATTTCGCCGTTCACGCGCTCGATGATCAGGTCACGGCCATGCAGGGTACTGATGTAATTCACTTCCGCGCTGCGATCGAAGGAATCCTGGATGGCCTTCACCGACTCGCCGGCCGACTTGGCCTTCACGATGGCGGAGCTGATCGCACGGTATTCGCTGTAGGTCGGTACGATCTTCATCGCGATCACGCCGATAAAGCCGAGAATCGCCAGAACCACGATCAGACCCACCAGCGAAATGCCGGCCTGCTGCTTCAGTGCCTTTACTTGCATAAATCCACTCTCCCCGCAAAAAGTGCATTAATTAATGAATACTGCCGATGCGCTTGATATTACCCAGGCTCGTGTTCATCCACACGAAGAATGCCTTGCCGACGATGTTCCTGTCCGGCACGAAGCCCCAATAGCGGCTGTCGGCACTGTTATCCCGGTTATCGCCCATCATAAAGTAGTTTCCTGCCGGAACCACGCACGTAAAGCCTTCATAGTTGTACGTGCAGGCTTCGTGTTGCGGAAACTCCTTCACCTCGGCCAGGTTCAGCGTCGGTGCGCGCTCGTCGTTCAGGATGCGATGGGCAACGCCTTTCAGGTTCTCGGTGAATTGCTTTTTATAAACAAGACTTTCGTCATCCAGGTAGTCATCCAGCGGGGTGTAGCTGACAACCTGGCCATTGACGGTTAACTTCTTGTTTTCATAGGTGATTTTATCACCGGGCACACCGATCACCCGTTTGATGTAATCCTGGCTCATATCCTGCGGATATTTGAACACCATGACATCGCCACGCTGCGGATCATTGATCTGCACGATCTTCTTGTTGATGATCGGCAGACGGATACCGTAGGTGTATTTGTTCACGAGGATGAGGTCGCCCACCAGCAGGGTCGGCACCATCGACGAGGACGGGATCTTGAACGGCTCCCACAGGAAGGAGCGCAGGAAGAACACCAGGGCAATCACGGGGAAGAAGCTGCCCGAGTATTCGATCCAGGTCGGCTGGCGCAGCAGCGCGGACTCGATCTGCGCGCGCTTGCTGGTGGTGGCGTCGGTCTTGATGCCGTCGGCCGTCAGGCGCGCCGTGTGGGCGTCGTAGTCCGCCAGCGCCTTGTTGGCGGCCAGGCGGCGCTGCTTTGCCAGGTAGAACACATCGAGGCACCAGATGACACCGGTGACCACCATCAGGACGAAAAGGATCAGTGCGAAATTGCCCAGGATGGATTGCAGTGTCATTTCTCTTCCACTTGAAGGATTGCCAGGAATGCCTCTTGCGGGATCTCCACGGAGCCCACTTGCTTCATGCGCCTCTTACCTGCTTTCTGCTTCTCCAGCAGTTTCTTCTTACGCGTGATGTCGCCGCCGTAGCACTTGGCCAGCACGTTCTTGCGCATCGCCTTCACGTTCTCGCGCGAGATGATGTTGGAGCCGATCGCCGCCTGGATCGCCACGTCGAACATCTGGCGCGGGATCAGTTCGCGCATCTTTGGCCGCCACGGCGCGGCCGCGGTAAGGCGCATTGGCGCGGTGCACGATGATGGCCAGCGCATCGACCTTTTCGCTGTTGATCAGCATGTCGACCTTGACCACGTCGGCGGGGCGGTTTTCCTTGAACTCATAGTCCATCGAGGCATAGCCGCGCGAGGTGGACTTCAGCTTGTCGAAGAAGTCCAGCACGATCTCGGCCATCGGGATTTCGTAGACCAGCTTGACCTGGCGGCCGTGGTAGCTCATGTCCATCTGGATGCCACGCTTGGCGATACACAGGGTGATCACGGAACCCACATACTCTTGCGGCATGTACAGGTTCACCGTCACGATCGGTTCGCGCACTTCGTTGATGTGGCTCGGCTCCGGCATGCGCGACGGATTATCGACGTAGATCACGCTGCCATCGCGGCGCTCGACCTCATACACCACCGTTGGCGCCGTGGTGATCAGGTCCATGTCGAATTCGCGCTCCAGGCGCTCCTGCACGATTTCCATGTGCAGCAGGCCGAGGAAGCCGCAGCGGAAACCGAAGCCCAGCGCCTGCGACACTTCCGGCTCGTACTGCAGCGCCGCGTCATTCAGCTTCAGCTTTTCCAGCGAGTCACGCAGCGCGTCGTACTGGTTCGCTTCCACCGGGAACAGGCCGGCGAACACCTGCGGCTGGACTTCCTTGAAGCCTGGCAGTGGTTCCGGCGCCGGCTTGGCCACGGAGGTGATGGTGTCGCCCACGCGGGCGGCCTTCAATTCCTTGATGCCGGCGATCACGAAGCCCACCTGGCCGGCGGACAGCTCGGGCAGGGAGACGGAGCGCGGCGAGAAGATGCCGATGTCTTCCACCAGCTGCACCGAGTCGGTGGCCATCAGGCGGATCTTTTCCTTCGGACGCATGGTGCCGTTGACCACGCGCACCAGCATCACCACGCCCACGTAGGCGTCGTACCAGGAGTCGATGATCAGGGCCTGCAGCGGCGCTTCCGGATCGCCTTTTGGCGGCGGCACCTTGGCGATGATGGATTCGAGCACGTCTTCCACGCCGAGGCCGGTCTTGGCCGAGCAGTGCACGGCGTCGCCCGCTTCAATGCCGATCACGTCTTCGATTTCGGCGATGGCGGATGGCGGGTCGGCGTTCGGCAGGTCGATCTTGTTCAGCACCGGCACCACTTCCACGCCCAGGTCCAGCGCGGTATAGCAGTTGGCCACGGTCTGGGCTTCCACGCCTTGCGAAGCGTCCACCACCAGCAGCGCGCCTTCGCAGGCGGACAGCGAACGGCTCACCTCATAGGAGAAGTCGACGTGACCCGGAGTATCGATCAGGTTCAGGTTGTAGATTTCGCCGTTGCGCGCCTTGTATTTCAGGGCTGCGGTCTGGGCCTTGATGGTGATGCCGCGCTCACGTTCCAGGTCCATCGAGTCGAGCACCTGCGCCTCCATCTCGCGGTCGGACAAGCCGCCGCACAGCTGGATAATGCGGTCTGCCAGCGTGGACTTGCCGTGGTCAATGTGGGCGATGATGGAGAAATTGCGAATGTTGTTCATTAAAATTCAAAGCGAGCTATAGCAAAAAAGCGCCCGGGCGAGCGCCTTTTGTAACAATCGATGCAAGGATAATCCCCGGCATTTTACCGGATTTCAGAGGGGAAAGCCCGATTTCTGAGATGACGGGTGTGAAATAATGTTTAAATATTAATTATTTCGACAACACTGCACGGACTTTTTCTTCATCCAGGAAATAGTGGCACAGTTCGGGTTCGCCCAGGTCGCCATACAGTACCGGCACCAGTTCATCGTATTTCGCCACCAGCGCTTCATCCGCATCCACGTCGATCACCTCGACGGTGAACGGTTTTTCCGGGGTTTGCAGGGCGTTGAGGGCATTCAACATGTCCTCGCAGAGGTGGCAGTAGGAACGGGAATAGAGCGTGAAGTGCATCCGGCATCATTTGGGGGGCTGAGCCTGCCATTGTAACGCGCCGGGCGGAATGACGATAACGATGGGCGGAGTCGCCAGCGCTTGTGCCGCCGGCGCGACCGCGGACGATGGCGCCGGGCGGGGCCCCGCGTTGTTCAGCACGAACGTCATCACAGTTGCCAACGCTATGCCCACCCCGCCCACTGTGCCGACCACCCACTTGATCAAAGTGACCTCCAGGCGATGCAGATCATCCCTGGTCGCCATCGTCGCCTCGATTTTCGCGAGGCAGGCGAGGACGTCGGCGGCGATGACTTCGAGCCTGGAAACACGGTTATTCATACGCCCATCTTCGGACGCACGATTGTCGTTGTCAAACTCAGGTGATGGAGGCAGGCCGGATTCCATGCGCCGACTCTACACCCGCCGCCGCGCTGCGCCTTGAGGCGCGGCAAGCGGCGGCGGATAGGGGATTACTTCGCGGCGGGCTTGAGCGAGATGAACTGGGACTGGTCGCCGCGGCGCACGAGGACGACGGAGGCCTTGTTGCGGTCCAGCTTGGCCACGGCGGCGTTGAACTGCTTGCTGTCCGTGATTTCCGTGTTGTTCAGCTGGAGCACGATGTCGCCCTGGCGCAGGCCGGCAGCAGCAGCGGCGCCTTCGGCGGCTTCGACCACCACGCCGCCATTCACGCCCAGCTCCTTCTTCTGCGCGGCCGTCAGGTCGCTGACCTTGAAGCCGAGCGCGTTGGACGGCGTGTCGGCCTTCGGCTTGGCGGAACCGCGCTCCTTGCCTTCAGCCTTGGCCGGCTTGTCCACATCGGCCTCGGCCACCACCACCGTCAGCTCGACCGGCGCGCCCTTGCGCCACACAGTCACTTTCGAGTGACTGCCGACGCCGGTGCCGCCGACCACGCGGGTCAGGTCGGACCATTTGTCGATATCCTTGCCGTCGAACTTGAGGATGATGTCGCCGGCGCGTATGCCCGCCTTGTCGGCCGGGCCGCCCGCTTCCACCTGGGACACTTCGGCGCCCTTGTTATTCTTCAGGCCCAGCGACTCGGCCACTTCCTTGTTCAGTTCGGAGATCTGGACGCCGATGCGGCCGCGCGTCACCTTGCCGGACTTCTTCAGCTGGTCGGCCACGCGCATGGCTTCGTCGATCGGCACCGCAAAGGAAATGCCGTTATAGCCGCCGGACAGCGTGGCGATCTGCGAGTTGATGCCGATCACCTCGCCGCGCATATTGATCAGCGGACCGCCCGAGTTGCCGGGATTGACCGCCACATCGCTCTGGATCAGCGGCAGGTAATCGCCGGTATCGCGCGCCTTGGCCGAAATGATGCCGGCCGTGACCGTGCTCTCCAGGTTGAACGGCGAGCCGATCGCAATCACCCATTCGCCCACGCGGATCTTAGAGGAATCGCCGATGGTCAGGTAAGGCAGCTTGCTGCCATCGATCTTCAGTACGGCGACGTCGGTGCGCGCATCCTGGCCGAGCACCTTGGCCTTGAATTCGCGCTTGTCGGTCAGCGTCACATAGACTTCATCGGCGCCATCGACCACATGGGCATTGGTCAGCACATAGCCATCGGCCGACGTGATGAAGCCGGAACCGACGCCGCGCTGCACTTCCTCACCTGGCGCACGGCGGCCACGCGGCCCCTGGCCACGCGGAATCTGCGGCATCTGGCCGCCAAAGAAGCGGCGGAAGAATTCCTGCATTTCCTCGTCGCCCATCTGGTTGTCGCGCTGCTTGATGCGCTCGGTGGTGCGGATATTGACGACGGCAGGACCGACGCGGTCGATCAGGTCGGTGAAATCGGGCAGGCCGGCCACGGCGGCGGCAGGGGCGGCGTGCACAGGGGCCAGGCCCGCTACGGCAGGCAGGCCCAGGGTTGCTACGCTGAGCAGCAGTGCCGGCAGTACTTTAGCTCCAGCAGAGAACATGTTCTTCATGGTTGCTTTAGTAAAAGTGAATGAATACGCGCAATAGTAGACCACTATAACGCCTTACAACAGTAGGGAATTTGTGACGATATGTTGCGCCCGTCTTCACACTTTTCAAGGCAAGGCTTCGGCCGAGGGCACGCTTTCCGCATCCAGCCGCGCCGCCAGGCGCTCGGCGAAACCGGGCGGCACCCCGTCCTCCCCTTCGCGCAGCGCTTCGCCAATGGCTTGCCACACGCGCCAGCTGGCCTGGGCATCGGCGCCGGCCAGCGCCGCCAGCGCCAGCTCGGCGTCGTCCTGCGGCAATTCACCATCCATCAGGGCCGATAATTTTTCCATGTCCCCTTCCATTGCTTGAGTGTTGGCTTGTTACCAGCGCTTGTCAACCGGCAAATCCAGCAGCGGACGCAGCTTGCGGGCAATCGCTTCCCGCGCCCGGAAAATCCGGCTGCGTACCGTGCCGATCGGGCAGCCCATGATTTGCGCGATCTCCTCGTAGCTCAGGCCTTCGATCTCGCGCAGGGCGATGGCCGTGCGCAAATCGATGGGCAGCGCATCCATGGCCGCGTTGACGGTCTGGGCGATCTGCTTGCTCGCCAACATGGACTCGGGCGTGTTGATGTCGCGCAGGCGCTCTTCTTCCCCGCCGCCGTCCGGCTTGATGACGGCCGGCTCGACCGGACTGGAAGCCGCGAGCCGCTTGCGCATCAGCAGCGCATTCTTGGCGGTATTGATGCCGATCCGGTACAGCCAGGTATAGAAGGCGGCATCGCCGCGGAAATGGCGCAGCGCGCGGTAAGCCTTGATGAAGGTTTCCTGCACCACGTCCTCCGCTTCGGCAGGGTCGTTCAGCAAGCGCGCAAGCAGGCGCATCAGCCGGCGCTGATACTTCGCAACGAGCAGGTCGAACGCAGCCCGCTCACCTGCCCGGGCCCGCTCGACCAGCAACTGGTCGCCTTCGCGGTCTGTCGTCACACTCGGTCCTTTTCTTGGATGGACCACGGCAAAATTGGTTCACGCTTTTTCCGCCAGCGCCTGCACGGCAATGGCCAGCCGGCGCCGCGCATCAGGCGGGGCGCTGTCCGGCAGCACGGCGAGCCAGCGGCGCCGACCGCCCTGCTCCAGGCGCAGCAGCATCAGGCCGGGCCATACCGTGCAGCCGGGCAGCAATATCGCAGCCCCTGTCTGCTGGTATACCGTCAGGCGGAGTTGCCCGCGTCCAGATACATCAATGCGACAGGGATTGACATCGCGCCGCCATGCGAAACCTGCCGCGCCTGCCACGGCGAGGACGGGCTCCCGCCACAACCCGACCGCCAGCAGGGACGCGCACAGGCCCACCCGCAACAGGTACAGGAACAGCGACGGCCGGACCACAATGGATGCCGCGATCGACATGGCGCACGATGCATTGAAAGGGGAAACAAAAACGCCGGCGAGCGCCGGCGTTTAGCGCTCACTCCGGTTGTGACCGGAGCGAGGCAGAAAAGTTCAAACTATCAGACCTTGCCGAACACCAGGCTGCCGTTGGTGCCGCCGAACCCGAAGGAGTTCTTGACGGCGTACTGGATCTTGGCATCACGCGCGATGTTCGCGCAGAAGTCCAGATCGCAGGCCGGGTCCTGGTTGAAGATATTGATGGTCGGCGGGATCACCTGATGGTGGAGCGCCAGCACAGTGAACACCGACTCCAGGCCGCCCGCGCCACCCAGCAGGTGACCGGTCATCGACTTGGTGGAACTCACGACCAGATTCTTCGAATGCTCGCCGAAGGTGCGCTTGATGCCCTGCACTTCCGCCACATCGCCCAGCGGGGTCGACGTGCCGTGTGCATTCACGTATTGCACCTGGTCCGGATTGATGCCGGCGTTGCGCATTGCGGACTGAGCCGACTTGCTGCCGCCTGCGCCATCTTCCAGAGGCGAGGTCATGTGGTATGCGTCCGCGCTCATGCCGAAGCCATGCAGTTCCGCATAGATCTTCGCGCCGCGCGCTTTGGCGTGTTCATACTCTTCCAGCACCATGACGCCGGCGCCTTCGCCCAGCACGAAACCATCGCGGTCCTTGTCCCATGGACGGGACGAGGTCGCCGGGTCGTCGTTGCGAGCGGACAGGGCGCGAGCCGAGGCGAAGCCGCCCAGGCCCAGCGGCGACACGGTCGATTCCGAGCCGCCGGCAACCATCATGTCGGCATCGCCGTATTCGATCAGGCGGGCCGCAGCGCCGATGCAGTGCAGGCCGGTGGTGCAGGCCGTCACGATCGCCAGGTTGGGACCGCGCATGCCGTACTTGATCGACAGGTTACCGGAGATCATGTTGATGATCGACGACGGCACGAAGAACGGCGAAATGCGGCGCGGGCCGCGCTTGTCGTAGTCTTCCTTCTGTTCTTCGATCATCGGCAGACCGCCGATGCCGGAGCCGATGATCACGCCGATGCGATCGGCGTTCTCTTCGGTAACCGTAATACCGGAATCCTGGATCGCCTGGATACCAGCCGCCATGCCGTAATGGATAAAGATATCCATATGGCGCGCTTCCTTGGCGTCGAGATAGTCCTCGACGTTGAAGCCTTTGACTTCACCCGCAAAACGGGTGGAGAAAGCCGACGCGTCAAATCGGGTGATGGTAGCGATCCCGGACTTGCCCTCGGTAAGTGCTTTCCACGCATCAGCAACCGTGTTGCCGACCGGGGAAACACAGCCAAGGCCGGTAACCACTACACGACGGTTCTTAGAACTCAAGCGAATCTCCTGGAGTGGATCAATGCCAGGGCTTATCAGGCCTTGACGTGTGCAGTCGCGTAGTCGATCGCTTGCTGCACGGTGGTGATCTTTTCAGCCTGTTCGTCAGGGATTTCCATCTCGAACTCGTCTTCCAGTGCCATTACCAGCTCAACGGTGTCGAGGGAATCGGCGCCCAGGTCGTCCACGAAGGAAGACTCGTTCTTGATGTCCGCTTCAGCGACGCCCAGTTGTTCAGCGACGATTTTCTTAACGCGTTGTTCGATATCCGACATGTTATGGCTCCATTATGTTTGTTACGGAAAGCGCGCATTTTAGCAGGTTTGCGCGCCGAAAAACTAATTTCGGTGCTTGATTTGATCTGCGCCGAAATCGCTATTAAAAGACTTGAACACGCGGCCATTATGCCGCATGAACTCATCAATTCATATACATACCACCATTTACATGCAGGGTGGTGCCGGTAATATAAGCGGCCTGCGGCGATGCCAGGAAGGCGACCGCCGCAGCAATATCTTCAGGCTTGCCGAGACGCCCCAGCGGGATCTGCGTCAGCAGCGCAGTGTGCTGGTCTTCGCCCAGTGCCTTGGTCATATCGGTGTCGATGAAACCCGGCGCAACACTGTTGACGGTAATGTTGCGGCTGCCGATTTCACGCGCCAGCGCGCGGGTCATGCCCTCCACGCCCGCCTTGGCGGCAGCATAGTTCATCTGGCCGGGATTGCCAGCCGAGGCCACCACCGAGGTGATATTAATAATACGCCCGGTTTTCGCTTTCATCATGCCCCGCAGGACGGCGCGCGACAGGCGGCCGACGGAGCTCAGGTTGGTGGCGATCACGCTGTCCCATTCCTCATCCTTCATGCGCATCGCCAGCTGATCCTGGGTGATGCCGGCATTGTTGACGAGGATGCCGACGGCGCCGAATTCCTTGCCGATCTCATCGATCACGGCCGCGCAGCGCTCCGCGTCGGTCACGTTCAGTACCATGCCCTTGCCGGCGTCCGCACCGATCTCGGCCAGGTAGGCGGAGATGGCTTGCGCGCCCGCTTCGGTGGTGGCGGTGCCGATGACTTTCGCGCCCTGTTTTGCCAGTTCCTGCGCGATGGCCTTGCCGATACCGCGCGATGCGCCCGTTACCAGGGCAACTTGATTAGCCAGAGTCATTCTTGTCCTTTTCTTATTTGAAGGTTGCCAGCAGGCGTTCCAGGGAAGCCTGATCGAAGATCGCGTCACCCACCAGATTGGTGTCGATGCGCTTGGCCAGGCCCATCAGGACCTTGCCCGGGCCGCATTCGATCACATTGGTGATGCCGTCCGCGGCGACCTTTTGCATGGTCTCCACCCAGCGCACCGGGCTTGCCGCCTGGCGCACCAGCGCATCCTTGATGGATGCCGGATCGTTCAGCACGGCCACATCCACGTTGTTGATTAGCGGGATTTGCGGCGCGTTGAAATGGATATTGGCCATGTAGTCGCGCAGGCGGTCCGAAGCCGGCTTCAACAGCGAGCTGTGGAACGGTGCGGAGACCGGCAGGCGCATGGCGCGCTTGGCGCCCTTGGCTTTGGCGAATTCGCAGGCCTTGTCGACAGCGGCGCTGTGCCCGGCGATCACGACCTGGGCCGGCGCGTTGAAGTTGACGGCTTCCACGACTTCGCCGGGGATGGCAGCCAGCGCCTCAGCGCAGGCGGCGCGCACATCATCGTCGGACAGGCCCAGCACGACAGCCATCGTGCCCTGCCCCACCGGCACAGCTTCCTGCATCGCTTGCGCGCGGAAGCGCACCAGCGGCACGGCATCCTTGAAATCGATCACGCCAGCGGCGACCAGGGCGGAGTATTCGCCCAGGCTGTGGCCGGCTACCACGGAAGGCACGGGACCGCCGGCGGCGATCCAGGCGCGATAGGCAGCCACGGCAGCGGTCAGCATGACGGGCTGAGTATTGGTGGTCAGGTCCAGTTCTTCTTTTCGGGCCTTCGGCCATCAGCTTGCCGAGGTCGAACTGCAGCGCGTCGGACGCTTCAGCGATGGTTTGCGCCACGACCGGGTTGCCGGCGAAGCCGTCCATCATGCCGACAGCTTGCGAACCCTGGCCCGGGAAAACGAATGCGAATTTGGTCATTATTTAGAGCTCTTATTCTAAAAACGGTCGAATTTTACACGCGGGCTTACATGCGCGCCAGGACAGCGCCCCAGGTGAAGCCGCCGCCCACGCCTTCCATCAGCACGATGTCGCCCTTCTTCACGCGGCCATCGCGCACCGCGGCGTCCAGCGCCAGCGGGATCGAAGCGGCGGAAGTATTGCCGTGCTGGTCGACGGTCACCACCATCTTCTCCGGCGACATGCCCAGCTTCCTGGCGGTGCCGTTCATGATGCGGATATTGGCCTGGTGCGGAATCAGCCAGTCGATCTTGTCGGCGGTCATGTCGGCTGCTTCCAGCGCCTCGTAGGCCACCTTCTCCAGCACGCTCACGGCCAGCTTGAACACGGCCTGGCCATCCATATACAGGTAGGCCGAGCCGGCCACCGCGCCGCCGGCCACATTGCCGGGGATGCTCAGGATGTCCGAATGGCGGCCGTCCGCGTGCAGTTTGCACGAGAGGATGCCGGGCTCTTCTGACGCCGTCATGACAATGGCGCCGGCGCCGTCGCCGAACAGCACACAGGTGGTGCGGTCTTCGAAATTCAGAATGCGCGAGAACACTTCAGCACCGATCACCAGCACATTCTTGTGCAGGCCGGACTTGATGAAGGAATCCGCGCTGGCCATCGCGTACACGAAGCCGGAGCAAACGGCTTGCACGTCCACGGCGGCGCAGTTGTTGGTCATGCCCAGCTTCTTCTGCACGATGCAGGCGGTGCTGGGGAAGGAGCCGAAGAAATCGGGGGTGGAGCTGGCGACGATAATCAAGTCGATATCGTCCGGCTGCAGGCCGGCCGCATCCAGCGCCTGGCGCGCGGCCAGCACGCCGAGGTCGGACGAAGCCTGTTCCGGCTCCGCGTAGTGGCGCGCGGAGATGCCGCTGCGCGACACGATCCACTCGTCCGAGGTTTCGATGCCCTTGGCCGCCAGCTGGGCAGCCAGTTCATTGTTCGTTACGCGCTTTTCAGGCAGATAGCTGCCCGTGCCGATGATTTTGCTGTACAGGGTCATGCGTGTCTCTTCCGCCGTTAGACGGCTCGATAGGGTTTTCCTGGGGCATGAGTTCGGCAATCATTGCCGACAGATGCTCTTGTACATCATTTTTTGCAGCATCATACGCTCTGCGGATCGCCCACTCATAACCTTCCGCATCCGCGCCGCCGTGCGATTTCAGCACCAGGCCACGCAAACCAAGCAGGCTGGCGCCGTTGTAGCGGGAAGGATTGAGGCGTTTGCCAATCATCTTCAGGGCACTGCGGGCGATCAGCGCGCCCAGCATGGTCAGCGGACTGCGCCGGAATTCGGTGTTCAGCACGTCCTTCACGAAGCGCGCCAGGCCTTCCACCGCCTTCAGCGTGACGTTGCCGACGAAGCCGTCGCACACCACGATGTCGGTCGTACCTTTGAAGATGTCGTTGCCTTCCACGTTGCCATGGAAGTTCAGGGCCCCGCGGTCATGGTCGGCCTGCAGCAGCTTGGCCGTAGCCTTGACCACTTCGTTGCCCTTGATGTCCTCCGTACCCACGTTGAGCAGGCCGATGGTCGGGCGTTCGATGCCCTCCACCGCTTGCACCAGCACATAACCCATGATGGCGAACTGGTGCAGGTGGTGCGGTTCGCAGTCCACATTGGCGCCAAGGTCGAGGGTATAGGTGGGCTTGCCCTTCTGGTTGGGCAGGATGGAGCAGATAGCCGGGCGGTCCACGCCAGGCATGGTTTTCAGTACATAGCGCGACACCGCCATCAATGCAGCGGTATTGCCCGCGGAAACGCTGGCGTGCGCCTTGCCTTCCTTGACTTGTTCGATCGCCACGCGCATCGACGAATCCTTCTTGCGGCGCAAGGCGACCTCGAGCGGGTCATCCATGGTGACCTGTTCGGATGCGTGAAGGATGGAAATGCGGGGCTGCGTTTCGGCGTGGTGCTTCTTCAGTTCAGCGCGGATGACGTCTTCCAGGCCCACAAGGATGAGCTCTGCGTCAGGTTCGTGCTTGAGGAAAGAGAGTGCGGCAGGAATAGTGACAGATGGGCCATGATCGCCACCCATGCAGTCGATAGAGATTTTGATTGTCATTGCCGGGTTGCTTAAATCCTAAAGAAAAAGCGGCGCGACGACAGGGGACCTGCGTTGCACCGCTTTGTCTAGACTGAAGCAAAAACGTCGATTACTCGTCGTTCTTGGTCTTCAGTACCTTGCGACCACGATAGAAGCCGTTCGGGCTGATGTGGTGACGCAGGTGGGTTTCGCCGGTGGTTGGCTCAACGGCCAGGTTCGGGGCAACCAGGAAATCGTGCGAACGGTGCATGCCGCGCTTCGATGGGGACTTCTTATTCTGTTGAACAGCCATGATGACTCCTAATACTAAAGTTCTAAGATTTTAACACATCCGATGCGCAAAAACATGCGTATCGAGTATCCCAGCGGCAAACCGGCCGCCACGTACTGCTACATCCATGCCAATACTCGATTAACAACACGCGTTTTGACACGTTCTAACACGGCGGGTCAATGACCCGCCCTACGCGCCAACATATCGACACAGCGTAGGGCGGATCATTGATCCGCCGAAGTTCCGCCCGGGACAACAAACTCGCCCGGGATGGCGGATCCAATCCGCCAAAATTCTTATTGATCCGCTTTCAGACCCTTGAGGGTGGCGAAGGGCGACTCCTTCGCGCTTTTCGCTTTGTCGAGCAGCGATGTGTCAGGGCACACCTCATGCTTCGGCGCTTGCGGCAAGGCCAGCAGGGCCTCGTCTTCAATCAGATCCATCAGGTTCATCGAACGGGTGCCGACGATTACGTCGATACTTTCGTCGTCGATGATTTCCTCGATTTCATCGGCTTCCTCGTCATCTTTACCCAGCATCAGCAGGGTCGAGGAATCCATTTCATATTCAAACGGGCCCAGGCATCGCTGGCACACCAGTTGCACTTTGCCGGCAACGGTCAGGCGCAGCTGCGGATAGCCCTGTTTGCTCGTGCCGCCCTCGGCCTTCCAGGCGACTTCACCGGAAGTGTCAGCACATTCCTTGCTCAGTCGGGTCATTTCAGCCACGGGCGTTACGCCTTCGCGGGTGCTGTTGGTCCGACAGAACTCAAAGGCGTCGATCTCAAAAGCGTTCATTGGCTAAAATTTCCCTCGAAAACCTGCGATAATAGCAGGATTTTCGTCGTCGCGTCAAAGACTTGCGCGATATTTCGCTGCATTTCGACGGCGCACAAGCATATAACATTTCCCTGATGAAAACAACTCGACTCATCCTCGCTTCCAGCTCCGCCTACCGCCGCGAACTGTTGTCGCGCCTGCAGTTGCCGTTCGAGGTGGATGTGCCGGACATCGATGAAAGCCCCCTGCCCGGCGAATCGCCTTCGGCCACTGCCTTGCGCCTGGCGCGCGAGAAGGCTGCCGCCGTCGCAGCGCGCCATCCGGATGCGCTGGTGATCGGCTCCGATCAGGTCGCCACGCTGGACGATGAACAAATCGGCAAGCCGGGCAACCACGCCGCCGCCCTCGCCCAGCTGCAGAAAATGCGCGGCCGCGAAGTGCTCTTCCACACGGCGCTGTGCCTGTGGGATGGTCGCAACAATACGCACCAGCTGGAAGACATCCGGACCGTCGTGAAGTTCCGCGATTTGCCGGATGAGGAGCTGGATGCTTATCTGCGTATCGAGCAGCCTTACGATTGTGCCGGAAGCGCCAAAAATGAGGCGCTCGGAATTGCGATCCTGGAACGGATCGATTCGAGCGATCCGACGGCGCTCACCGGGCTGCCATTGATTGCGCTGACGGGCATGCTGCGCGCCGCGGGCGTAAGCTTTTTCCAGAAACCGTAACCCCAAGTGGCTGCCACGTCGTGGCAGCCACTAGTTCTTAGCCTTGGGTTTTAAATACATGACCGGCACTTTATTTTTGATTCCTAATACTCTTGGCGCGACGGAGTCGCTGGACCACGTGATTCCGACGCACGTGCAGGCGCTGACCGCGCAACTGCCCTACTTCGTCGCGGAAAACGCGAAGACGGCGCGGGCCTTCCTGAAGCTGGTCGGGGCGACGCATCCGCTGGCGCGTCCGCTGCAGGAAATCACAATCAGCGAGCTGAATGTGAATACACCGGCGGCCGCGCTGGCGGGCTTGCTGGAGCCGCTGAAAGCCGGGCAGGATGCGGGCCTGCTGTCCGAAGCCGGAGTGCCGGCAGTGGCCGATCCCGGCGCCGACCTGGTGCGCCTGGCGCATCAGCACGGCATCCCCGTCCGTCCGCTGGTGGGACCCAGCTCCATCCTGATGTCGGTCATGGCCAGCGGCCTGAATGGTCAGAGCTTCGCCTTCAACGGCTACCTGCCGACCGACGCCGCCGCGCGCGCCAAGCGCATCAAGGACCTGGAAGGCCGCTCGCGTCACGAAAAGCAGACCCAGCTCTTTATCGAAACACCCTACCGCAACGCGGCCATGCTGGAAGCGCTGGTGAACAGCTGCAATGGCAATACGCTGATCTGTGTGGCGACCGATATCAGCCTGCCATCGGAAAGCATCCGCACCTTGACGGGCGCCCAGTGGAAGAGCCTGCTTACCGCAGGCAAGACGCCGGACTTCCACAAGAAGCCGACCGTCTTCCTGCTACTGGCTCACTGAATGGATTGCGCGTAGTCGTTGACCCAGTCGAAGGCCGCCAGCTGGATCGCGTAAAGCTCGGAAGGCGCCACCTCCAGCTTGTGCAGGATGCCGGTCAGCTCCGGCCCCTCCTGGGCGCGCTCGATCAGCTCGATCAGGTGCAGCACGTCGCCATACTCGCCCACGCGATGCAGCAAGGCATCACGCACTTCGTCCAGCACGTTGACGCAGTCGAGAATCTCGCCCATGCGCACGGAGAACAGCGCGTCCATCAGGGACATGATGCCCACCGTGAAGCCGATATCGGGCGCGATGCGCTCGCCCGGCCGCACCTTTTCCATCATCAGCTCCATGGTCTTGCCGCGCGTGGTCGCCATCTGCAGCAGCGGTGAATCGAACTCGGCGCCTTTTACGTAGAGCAGGATCTGCAGCCAGCGCTGCAATTGTCGGCGGCCCAAAACAATTAGCGCATGGCCGACGGAATTGATGCGGAAGCGCGCGCCAACGGCCGGTGTGTTGACCAGTCGCAGCAGGTTCAGCGAAATCAGCGGGTCGTGCTTGACGCTGCGTTCGACCTCGCGCTGGTCAGCGTCCTGGTTGAGCAGGTTCAGCAGGTTCATGATCGCCATCTGTGACGGCGCTATTTTCTTGCCACTGAGGATGACCGGCCGGGCGAAGTAATAGCCCTGAAAGTATTCGAAGCCCAGGTCCATGCATTCGCGGAATTCCTCGACCGTTTCCACCTTCTCGGCCAGCAGCTTCTGGCCCGGCGATTTGAGCGAAGCGGCGAGGGCGGGCAGGCTGCCGGGTGCGATCTGCTTGATATCGACCTTGATCACGTCCATCAGCGGACGCAGCTTTTCGACTGCTTCGGATTCGCCGGCCACGTCATCCAGCGCGAACTTGAAACCGGCCTGCTTCAGTTCGCGCAGGCGCGTCAGCACGTCCGGCGTTGGCTCTACGGATTCGAGGACTTCGAGGATTACCTTATCGTTCGGCAGGAAGCGAATGAAGTCGCTCATCAGGCCGATGGTGTCTACATTCACAAAGGCAAGCTGGTCGCCCACGACCTGCTCCATGCCCAGTTCGGAGGCGTGGGCGATCACGGCCGCAGTGGCTTGCGTACCGTTAGTCACTCTGGCTTCGTGGACTTCTGCATTCCGGTACAGCAGCTCGTATGCTACAAGCCGCTGGTTTCGATTGAGGATGGGTTGCCTTGCCAGGAAAAATTGATTGGCATATGGAAGAGGAAGCTGGGCTGCGTCTTGATGCAATGCGACATTCATGGGTTTCCCCACTGCTGGACTCATTACTGTCAGACTAACGCCGATTTACGATCTTGACAATGTTTTTTCAAGCGCGCTTCGCATTGCCCTTTTTACTTGTGGTCACCTCACCACTCTCCAGTGTAAATTTTGCGCCAGAATCCCGACCCAGAACCTTCACCAGATAGGGCATCACTTCCTTCAGCACGGGCTCCAGCGTGTATGGCGGATTAAGCAGGAACATGCCGCTGGTGTGCAGCGCGATGCCGTCCGGCGTGGGCGTGCTGATGGTCAGCGTGACGTTCAGCCAGGACCCCGTGGCCAGGTGCTTCATGCGCTCGGCGAAGTTGCGCGCCTCAATGCGCTGGAGCACCGGATACCAGACGGCGTAAGTGCCGCTCGGGAAACGCTTCAGCGCATCGCCCAGCATGTCCGTGACTTTCTTGTAGTCCTGCTTGTCCTCGTACGGCGGATCGCACAACACGAAGCCGCGGCGCGACGGCGGCGGCAGCAGCGCTTTCACGCCGAGGAAGCCATCAGCCTTGTTGACGATCACGCGCTTGCCGCGCCCTTGCGGACGGCGGCCCTGCGCGGCCTCATGCTTCGCCAGGTCGTTGAAATTGTCATCAAGGATCTTTGCGTCGGACGGGTGCAGCTCGAACAGGCGGATGCGGTCTTCGTCGCGCGCTACCTTTTCGGCGCAGTATGGCGAGCCCGGGTAATAGCGCATCTTGCCGCTCGGGTTCATGCCCTTGACCAGGTTCACGTACTCGGCCAGTGGCGCCGGCAGGTCGTCGCGCTCCCACAGCGGGGCGATGCCGGTTTCGAATTCGGCGGTCTTGGTGGCCTGGACGCTGTCCAGCTGATACACGCCCGCGCCGGCGTGGGTGTCGATGTAGGTGTAGGCGACGTCCTTCTGGTTCAGGTAATTGAGCACCTGGATCTGGACGAAATGCTTGAGGACATCGGCGTGATTGCCGGCGTGGAAGGCGTGGCGGTAACTGAACATGGATTGGTCTTATGGGTGTTTCAAGCCGCCATTATCGCATGGCGGACGCACCAATAAAAAAGCCCGGCCACCAGAGGGGCCGGGCGTGCAAAGGGTCAACGACCCGCCGGTACTACTTAAGCTGCTGCTTTCTTCTTGTCGTCGAAGAACTGTTCGTCTTCGGTTGAGCCGTGCAGGGCCGTGGTCGAGGACTGGCCTTGCTGAATGGTCTGGGTGACCGCGTCGAAGTAGCCGGTGCCCACTTCGCGCTGGTGCTTGACGGCGGTGAAGCCTTTTTCGGCGGCGGCGAATTCGGCTTCCTGCAGCTCCACGAAGGCGGACATCTGACGGCGCGCATAGCCGTGGGCCAGGTTGAACATGCCGTAGTTCAGCGAGTGGAAGCCGGCCAGCGTGATGAACTGGAACTTGTAGCCCATGGCGCCCAGCTCCTTCTGGAACTTGGCGATGGTCGCGTCGTCCAGGTTCTTTTTCCAGTTGAAGGACGGCGAGCAGTTGTAGGCCAGCATCTTGCCCGGGAACCTGGCGTGCACCGCGTCCGCGAATTTCTTGGCGAAAGCCAGGTCCGGCTTGCCGGTTTCGCACCACACCAGGTCAGCATACGGCGCATAAGCCAGGGCGCGCGAGATCGACTGCTCCAGGCCGTTGCGCACCTTGTAGAAGCCTTCCACGGTGCGCTCGCCGGTGCAGAAAGGCTTGTCATTGTCGTCGACATCCGAGGTCAGCAGGTCGGCCGCTTCCGCGTCGGTGCGGGCGATGACCAGGGTCGAGGTACCCATCACGTCAGCCGCCAGGCGTGCTGCGGACAGCTTCTCGACCGCTTCGCGGGTCGGCACCAGCACCTTGCCGCCCATGTGGCCGCACTTCTTCACCGAAGCCAGCTGGTCTTCGAAGTGCACGCCGGAAGCGCCCGCTTCGATCATGGACTTCATCAGCTCAAAGGCGTTCAGCACGCCGCCGAAGCCGGCTTCCGCATCCGCCACGATCGGCGCGAAGTAGTCGATATCGTCCTTACCCTCGGACCACTGGATCTGGTCGGCGCGCTGGAAGGTATTGTTGATGCGCTTGACCACCATCGGCACCGAATTGGCCGGATACAGTGACTGGTCGGGATACATTTCGCCGGCCAGGTTGGCGTCGCCCGCCACCTGCCAGCCGGACAGGTAGATGGCCTTCAGGCCGGCCTTCACCTGCTGCATGGCCTGGTTGCCGGTCAGTGCGCCCAGGGCGTTCACGAAGGGTTCGTTGTTCACCAGGTCCCACAGCTTCTCGGCGCCGCGCTTGGCGATGGTGTGCTCGATCTGCAGCGAGCCGCGCAGTCGCACCACATCTTCCGCGGTATAGGTGCGGGTGACGCCTTTCCAGCGCGGGTTGGTGTCCCATTCCTTTTGCAGCGCTGCGACTTGTTCTGCACGAGAGGCCATGATGTTCTCCTTTGTTCGAAATGAAAAACGAAATCCGTTAGACACATCATATGCCGTGTTGTTCACCGCAACAATAGTCTTATATAAGACATATGAGCAAATATATTCTTATATAATTCAATGGCTTAAGTTAAAATTTCCATGATACGGAAAGCCATTTCTCGGCATGAAAGAAAGGGGCATGCTTATTTTTGTGCACTTTTCAAAACGTGAGATGAATATTCCGCATCGTGAAAAATACACACGTCCGCAGCAGAAAAAGATAATGCCCCGGCGGGCGGGGCACTGTGTTGAAGCGGATCAGGCTCAGATTAGTTGCTGTTCTGCGACAACAACGCCATCGTTGTCCGCATAAATCCAGTTGCCGGGGCTCACCGGCACGCCGGCGATGTTCACGCGCAGGTTGCGCTCGCCCTCCCCTTTGCGCGCGCTGCGCTGGGGATGCGCGCCGAGGGCGCGCACGCCCACACTGCAGGTGTTGATTTCATCCGTGTCGCGCACGCAGCCGTTGACGATGATGCCCGCCCAGCCATTGTTTTGCGCCAGCACGGCCAGTTGGCCGCCGACCAGGGCACGGCGGATGCTGCCGCCGCCGTCCACCACCAGCACGCTGCCGTTGCCCGGCGTTTCCAGCGTGGCGCGCACCAGCACATTGTCTTCAAAGACTTTCAGCGTGACAGCGGGGCCGCAGAATTTCGTGTGCAGGCCGTAGTGCTTGAATACCGGCGGCAGCACGGCCAGGCGGCCATCTTCCAGCAAGCCGGGATTGTCGTCGCAGATATCGGTGGTGGCGAAAGTCATGGTCAATCCTGATAAGTGTTTGGATGATTCCGATTCTAAGCACTTTTCAGGCGCATGGCACGGGTGCTGCCGCCCACACCGACCGCTGTTGCAATCGCCATGAACTGGAAGACCGCGATGCCGATGAAGACCCAGGACGGTTGGTTGGCGTCCATCATCAGGCCGAAGATCGGCGGACCAAGGGCCAGGCCGCTATCCAGGCCGGAATAGACCACGCCATACACGCGTCCCGTCGCATTTTTCGGAGCCGCGGCGCGGATCATCAGGTCGCGCGATGGGCCGGCGATGCCGGAGAAGAAGCCGATCAGTCCCATCAACAGGAAGGCGCACCAGGCGGGCAGCACGGCGGCCGACAGCAGTAGCGCGAGTATGGCTGCCACGGTAAAGGCGGCGGCAACGGTGCGATCGTGATTCTTCGCGCCGGCGCCAAGGAAGCCGCCCAGCAGCATGCCGCCGGCGGAGGCCAGCATATAAGCCGTGTAGGAGCTGGTGGCAAGCGTCAGCGTCATGCCATACAGCTTGACCAGGCCGGTCGACGCGAAGCTCTGGATGCCGCCCAGCGCCAGCGCGGTCAGGAAGAAGAAGGCAAAGCACATCCAGACTGAAGGCAGCTTCAGGAAGTCCAGCGTGCCGCCCTGCTGCTTCTCGGCGTGCTGCACGATCGGCTCCGGACGTATTGCATCGCGCTGCACGAAGAGGATGGCCAGCACGGCAAACGGCAGCACAGACGCGCACAGCAAGGCCGTACGCCAGCTGCCGGCAGCGGCAATCGCGGTCAGGAACAGCGGCGAGGCGGCCCAGCCGATATTGCCGCTGATGCCGTGCACCGAGAATCCATGCGCCAGGCGGGCTTTCGACACGCGCTGGTTCAGGATCGTATAGTCCGCCGGGTGGAAGATGCTGTTGCCGACGCCGGCCACCAGCGCGCCCAGCATCAGCGTGGCGTAGCTGTTGGCGGCGCTTAGCAGCAGCGCGGACACGCCCAGCATGCTGATGCCAAAGAACAGTACGCGGCGCGCGCCGACCTTGTCGACCACGAAGCCGGCCATTGCCTGTCCAATGCCAGAGACGACGAAGAATACCGTCATCAGCATCGCCAGCTCGGCGTAGCTGAGGTTGAATGCCGGCTTCAGCCAGGGAAACAGCGCAGCCAGGATCAGGTGGTAGAAGTGGGAGGTGCCATGGGCGAGGCCAACCAGGCCGATCACGCGGGCATCCTGGCGCAGCAGCGCCTTGTCATTTTGAGTATCCATGCTGAATAGTTTAAGCATCACGGCCGCGTCTGGTTTAAGATAGCCGGACATTATTTGTCGAGATTCCGCCATGCCGACTGCTACCGTCCGCCACGTAGGGATTACACCGCGCCAGGAGGCCCCGGGCGGCGTGCGGCCCGTGACCGTGGTGTCGCGCCAGCTGGAGACCGACGAGGCTACCGGCTTGCATACCCACACCTGGGGGCAGTTCACCTATGCACTCGATGGCGTGCTGCGCGTGTCCGCCGCCAACAGCAGCTGGATCGTGCCGCCGCTGCGGGCGATCTGGATCGCCGCCGGCACCATGCACGGCGTGACGGTGCTCGAATCCGCGCGCATGCGGCTGCTGTGCGTGGACATGGCGCGCGCACCGTTTGCGCAGGACCTGGAAGTGGTGGAAGTGTCGCCCCTGCTGCGCGAATCGATCGAGGCGCTGGGGCAGATGGGCGTTGGCGATACTTCGCCGCGGTCGCGGCTGCTGTCCGAGCTGATCCTGGACGAACTGCCGCGCAGCGCCATCCGCCCCATCCGCGTTCCCCTGCCTTCGGACAAGCGCCTGAAAACCCTATGCGAAGGCTTGCTCGACGCGCCCGGCTCGCCGCAAACGCTGGAAGACTGGGCGCGCCAGGTCGGCGCCTCCGAACGCACGCTGGCCCGACTGTTCGAGCGCGAGCTGGGCCTCAGCTTCGGCCAATGGCGCCAGCAGGTCAGGCTCGCCCACGCCGCGCCCCTGATCGCCCGCGGCGTCCCCCTCTCCCAAGTCGCCGAGCAGCTCGGCTACGCCAGCCAGTCCGCCTTCTCCGCCATGTTCAAGAAAACCTTCGGCTCCACGCCCACAGCCTTCTTTCACAAGCGCTAATTCGGCGCCTAATTCGGGGTCAGCTCTGTCATTCGGACACCGCCTAATTCGGGGTCAGCTCTGTCATTCGGACGCGCGAGCTAAAAGTTTGAGCGATATCAATACGCGAAAAGCGGTCTATTTACGTATTGAGGAAGATCAAAAGCTAGCGCTAGCTGTCCGAATGACAGAGCTGACCCCGAATTCGGGGGAGGAGCTGTGCAAGTGGCAGCGCAAGCCCCAGGCGGCTCATGGGGCGCGGTAGGCGAGGATGGCTTTGCCGGTCTGGTGCTGGACGGGTGCGGAGGTGTGTTCGTGGATGACGCACCAGCCGTTGCGCTGGCGGCGCAGGACGACGGTGATGCGGTTGCTGAGCGAGCGCAGGGTTTCGCCGGCGGCGGAACGCGCGGTGTAGGTGAGGATGGCGGTGCCAAGCGTGAGGTCGGCGGTTTCGGTGCAGGAGACTTCCTGCGCATCGACCAATACCATCTCGTCGCCAAGCGATGCAAACCACTCCTCGGCCATGCGGCGCCAGGCGGGCAGGCCCTGCATCGACCAACTGCCCCACATGTCGAACACTTCCACTTCTTCATCATACAGCGCGGCAAAAGCGTTGGCGTCCTTGGCAAGGACGGCGGCGCGGTAGTCGGACAGGAATTGGTCAACGGGGGTCATGCGGAAGGCTCCTTATGCTGGCGTGTGCGGACGTGGCGACGCGTCTCGTCGTCGATCAGCGCCCGCAGCGCATCGAACAGCGGCCGGCCAGTCGTGTACTTCGTACCGTAACCGAGATTCCAGTCGTAGTCAAAGTCGGGCGGGTTGGCCCCCTGGTTATGCTGGAGCATGGTCTCCAGTTTGTCAAAGGCTTTCACGGCGCGCGCCTCGGGTGTGGACGCGGCTTCGTATTCATCCCATAAAGCAAGTATCTCAGCGCGCAGCGGCGCGTCGAGCGAGGATGTCAGCGTGAGCAGGTCGAGCCGCTCCTGCGCACTCTTGTCGGGATGCGCATGCTGTTCGATGGCAGGAATATCGCCATGAATGGCTTCCCCGAGATCGTGCACGACGCAGAGCTTGAGTAGGCGCAGCATGTCCAGGTCCGGCAATTCATCGGCAAAGGTGAGCGCCATCAGGCACAGGCGCCAGCTGTGTTCGGCCGTGCTCTCGCGGCGGCCACCGGAGGTGTGGCCGCTGCGCAGCACGTTCTTGAGACGCTCCGCCTCGCGCAGGAACGCGAGGCGGGCGGACAGGTCAGGCCTTGCTGAAGACAAGGTCGTTGCCCTGTGCGTCGACGCGGATCGTATCCTTCGGGCCGAACTTGCCTTCCAGGATCTGCTTCGACAGCGGATTCTCGATCTGCTGCTGCACTGCGCGCTTCAGCGGACGCGCACCATACACCGGATCGTAACCTGCTTCCGCAATCTTCTGCAGTGCGTCTTCCGTCACATCCAGATCCATATCCATGCGCTGCAGGCGCTGGCGCAGGATGTTGAGCTGGATCTTGGCGATCGCGCCGATGTTCTTGTCGTCCAGGCCGTGGAACACCACGATCTCGTCGATACGGTTGATGAACTCGGGGCGGAAATGTCCGCGTACCTCGGCCATCACGGCCAGCTTCACCACGCCCGGATCGGATTCATCCAGCGACTGGATCTTCTGTGAGCCGAGGTTGGACGTCATGATCACCACGGTGTTCTTGAAGTCCACGGTGCGGCCCTGGCCATCGGTCATGCGGCCGTCATCAAGCACTTGCAACAGCACGTTAAACACGTCCGGATGCGCCTTCTCGATCTCGTCCAGCAGGATCACGCTGTAAGGCTTGCGCCGCACGGCTTCCGTCAGGTAGCCGCCTTCGTCATACCCCACATAGCCCGGCGGCGCGCCGATCAGGCGGGCCACCGAATGCTTCTCCATGAATTCGCTCATGTCGATGCGGATCAGCGATTCCTCGGTATCGAACAGGAAGGACGCCAGCGCCTTCGTCAGCTCGGTCTTGCCGACGCCCGTCGGACCGAGGAACATGAAGGAGCCATACGGACGGTTCGGATCGGCCAGGCCGGCGCGCGAACGGCGGATGGCGTCGGCCACCGCGTTGATCGCTTCGTCCTGCCCCACCACGCGCTCGTGCAGCTTCTCTTCGATGTGCAGCAGCTTGTCGCGCTCGCCCTGCATCATGCGCGACACGGGAATGCCGGTCGCGCGTGACACCACTTCCGCAATCTCTTCCGCGCCAACCTGGGTGCGCAGCAGCTTCGGCTTGTCGCTCGCCTGCGCGTTGGCGCCTGCGGCTTCGGCCTGCTTCAGCTGCGATTCCAGTTCCGGCAGCTTGCCATACTGGAGTTCGGACACGCGCTGCCAGTTGGAAGCTCGGTCGCCTCTTCCATCTGCTGCTTGATGCGCTCGATTTCCTCCTTGATGTGCGTGGTGCCCTGCACATTGGCCTTCTCGGCCTTCAGGATTTCCTCGAAGTCGTTGTACTCGCGCTGCAGCTTGGCGATTTCCTCGTCGATCAGGTCGAGGCGGCGGCGCGACGCTTCATCCTTCTCGCGCTTCACGGCTTCCTTCTCGATCTTCAGCTGGATCAGGCGGCGTTCGAGCTTGTCCATCACCTCCGGCTTGGAGTCGATCTCGATCTTGATCTTGGACGCGGCTTCGTCGATCAGGTCGATCGCCTTGTCGGGCAGGAAGCGGTCCGTGATATAGCGGTGCGACAGCTCGGCCGCCGCGATGATGGCGGCGTCCGTGATTTCGACCTTGTGGTGCAGCTCGTACTTGTCCTGCAGGCCGCGCAGGATGGCGATGGTCGCTTCCACGCTCGGCTCGTCGACGAGGATCTTCTGGAAGCGGCGCTCCAGCGCGGCATCCTTCTCGATGTATTTGCGGTACTCGTCCAGCGTGGTCGCGCCCAGGCAGTGCAGTTCGCCGCGCGCCAGCGCCGGCTTCAGCATATTGCCCGCGTCCATTGCGCCTTCGGCCTTGCCCGCGCCCACCATGGTGTGCAGCTCGTCGATGAAGACGATGGTCTGGCCTTCGTCGTGCGCCAGTTCCTTCAGCACGGACTTCAGGCGCTCTTCGAATTCACCGCGGTACTTGGCGCCGGCCAGCAGGGCGGCCATGTCGAGCGACAGCACGCGCTTGCCACGCAGCGAGTCCGGCACTTCGTTGTTGACGATGCGCTGGGCCAGGCCTTCCACGATGGCAGTCTTGCCCACGCCCGGTTCACCGATCAGCACGGGATTGTTCTTGGTACGGCGCTGCAGCACCTGGATGGCGCGGCGAATCTCGTCGTCGCGGCCGATCACGGGGTCCAGCTTGCCCATGCGGGCGCGCTCGGTGAGGTCGAGGGTGTATTTCTTGAGGGCTTCGCGCTGGCCTTCCGCTTCCTGCGAATCGACCTTGCCGCCGCCGCGCACGGTGGCGATGGCCGCTTCCAGCGACTTGCGGGCCAGGCCGGCCTCGCGCGCCAGCTTGCCGGCTTCCGACTTGTCATCGGTCAGGGCCAGCAGGACCATTTCGCTGGAGACGAACTGGTCGCCGCGCTTCTGGGCTTCCTTGTCCGCCAGGTTCAGCATATTGACGAATTCGCGGCTCACTTGCGTGTCGCCGCCAGTGCCGGACACCTTCGGCAGGCGTTCCAGCGCCGATTTGAGCGCATTGCTCAGCCCACCAACATTGACGCCGGCGCGCTGCAGGAGCGAACGCGCCCCGCCATCTTCCTGGTTCAGCAGGGCGACCAGCAGGTGGACCGGTTCGATATATTGGTTGTCATTGCCGACTGCCAGGCTTTGGGCATCGGCCAGTGCTTCCTGAAGTTTCGTCGTGAGTTTGTCTTGGCGCATTTTTAACGCTCCTGATTTATCTTGTAAGACAAAATTGGGCTGCGCGACGAGTTTTCAAGAGGAAAATGTGATGAAGGTCACATCTCCCATTTCTTCAGGGCGACATCGTCGCTGACGCGGGCATCGACCCAGCGGGCACCCTCCGGCGTCTGTTCCTTTTTCCAGAACGGCGCCTCGGTCTTCAGGTAGTCGATGATGAATTCGCAGGCTGCGAAGGCTTCGCCGCGGTGGGCGGAGGTCACCGCGACCAGCACAATCTGGTCTAGCGGCTTCAAAGGGCCGACGCGGTGGATCACCAGGGCGTCATACACAGGCCAGCGCTCTTTTGCCTGGCCGATGATGGCCTCGATCGACTGCTCTGTCATGCCTGGATAGTGCTCCAGCTCCATTTCCGATACGTTCGCGCCCTCGTTCAGGTCGCGCACGGTACCGACGAAGGTGACTATACCGCCAACTTTCCCGTTCCCGGCGCGCAGTTGCCTGACTTCCTGGGCGAGGTCGAAATCCCCGGTCTGAACGCGAACCGTCATTACGCCTCCGCGGCGCCGATGCGGCGGAACAGCTGCTCGATACGGCTGGCCGTGCGGGCATCCGCCAGCGCCGGCATGGCGCACAGGGCGAGGAACTGGGCAGCCTGGCTGCCCGGCTTCTGGCCGGACTTCAGCGAAGACTGCAGCACTTCGACCTGCATCTTCAGGCGGTCGCGGGCGAATTCCGGGCCGCTGTCGATGCCGGACACGATTTCCAGGCGCAGCACTTCGGACAGCAGTCGTTCGCGGTTCGCTTCCAGCTCGCCGGCATAGGCGGAACGGGCGGACGGGCCCTCTTCCACCGCCTTCAGCGCGGCGTCGAAGCGGGCGCGCAGCGTGCGCTCGTAATCGTTGGGCAGCGCGGGCAAGGCTTGCCAGCGGCTGTTCCAGTCGTCCGCGCTGACTTCCTCGGGCGCAGCGATCGTGGTTTCCAGCGACTGGACCAGGCGCAGCTTTTCGCGCAACGCATTGGCCTGGGCCGCGCCGGCTTTCTTGCGCAGGCCATCCGCCTTCGATTGCAGGGCGGCCACGGCGGCCTTGTAGCGCGACTCGATTTTCTGCTCGGAAGCGCGCGGCACGGAGCCGGACGCATGCCAGGCCTGTGACGCTTCCTTCAGCGTGCGGGCGATGGCGGCCTGCACGGCCTTATCGTCGCCCTCGAAGGTGGCCGACTCCAGGCCGGCGCAAATGGCTTCGCGCGCATGCAGGTGGGACTTGCGTTCATGGTCGGCGGCGTGGGCGACTTCCTTGCGCTTGGCGAAGATCGCGTCGCAGGCGGCGCGGAATTTCTGCCACAGGGCTTGCTCGGACTTGCGCTCCAGCGGCAGCGCGCGGGCGTGCTCCTGCCAGGCTTCCTGCAGGCCGCGCAGGGTGTCGATGGTGTGGCGGTCGCTTGGATTGAGCTTGCCGACTTCCTCGATCAGCTGCTCGCGGCGTGCGACTTCGATACGGCGCTGTCCGTCCAGCGGCGACATCAGGGCATCCATGGCCTTGTTGAAGGCGGCGTCCAGGCGCTTCTTGTCCTTGCGGTCGATGGTGCCGAGGCGACTCCAGGCCTGGCGCAGGCGCTGCGTGGACGAAGCCAGCGTGCGCCAGTCGTGGGTGTGCGGCAGCGTACCGCTGGCGGCGTCGCGCTTGTCGGCCAGGTCGCCGCCGGCCGCCTCGCGCTGGGCTTCATCCTTCGCGATCAAGGCATTGGCTTCATCGACCAGGGCTTGCGCCTTGGCGGCGTTCGTGTGGCGTTCGTCGGCCAGGTGCTTGAAGTGGGCGGCGGCAGGAGCGTAGGCGGCGGTGCAGGCGGCGTCGAACTTTTCCCACAGGCTCTTCGGCGCCGCGCCGGACACGCCATCCAGCTGCTTCCAGCGTTCGCGCATCGCGCTGACCTTCTTGGCCAGGTCGCTCATCGGCAGGCCCTGCTTCGGCAGTTCTTCCACCGCTTTCACCAGTTCCTCGCGCGAGATATTGCCGCCCCAGCGCGCCCAGTCGTTCATGCGCTTCAGTTCGGCTCGCACATGGGACAGGCGGTCGGCCTGGTGCGGATTCAGGCGGCCGGTCCTGGTTTCCTTCAGTTTCTTGTCGAGGTCGGCGGCGATGTGCAGGTGGCCCTGGTCCAGCGCGGCGGACAACTGCTCGACCATTTCCATGAATTGCTTGTTGGCTTCTTTCTCGGCCGCGGTCGGCTTGTGCTTATCGCGCGACGGGCGCGCGGCGTGTTCGGCAGGCGCAGCCGCTTCGCCTTCCGCTACGGCTGGCGCCGCGGCATCGTGACCGGACTCGCCCGCGGCCTCGGCGGCGGCTTCCGGCTCGGCAT
The DNA here is from genome assembly GCF_044055365.1 of Pseudoduganella sp. UC29_106. NCBI lineage: Bacteria > Pseudomonadati > Pseudomonadota > Betaproteobacteria > Burkholderiales > Oxalobacteraceae > Pseudoduganella > Pseudoduganella sp. UC29_106. The sequence goes on from NZ_CP171977.1 coordinate 4,428,919, forward strand.
CGGCGGCAGGCGCGGCAGACTCGGCTTGCGCGGAAGGCTCGGCGGCGGCGGCAGCTGGCGCAGGCGTGTGAACCGGGGCTGGGGCTGGGGCCGGCTCCGGCGCCGGCTGCTTCGGCGTCAGCTTGCTGCGCGCCTCACCGAGCGCCAGTTCGAAATCGCTCAGCAAATGCCGCGGCAACGATGCAAGCTCGGGCGAAGCCAACTGGGCCTCATGCTCGCTTGCAAAACGCTCCAGTTCCGCCAGCGCTGCGACAGCGTCGGCGGAAGACGTCAGCTTGCGCACGGCAGCCAGCGCATCGATCATGCCGCGCTGCAAAGCGACCTGCGCCTCCAGCCGGTGGCCGAGCGCTTCGCGGATGCCGCTGAAATTGCGCGGCCGGATCCGGCGCGGCGGCAATCACCTTCCACTGCCGGTCCAGGTCCGCGACCTGATTAGGGGTAAGCTTTTCATCCTGCAACAGACGCTGCGCTTGAGCAATGCACGCGTCGGCCTGGCGCTGTTCCGCCTGCTGATGGCGGATGGCATCGATGCGGCCTTGCATCAGCTTGGCCACGCGGCGGTCCGTGTTGCGCATGGCCTGCTGGACTTTTTCCAGCGCCGGCTGCGAATGCACGTGCTCGGCCGCAGCCAGGCGTACGTCGGCAAATTCGCTGTTGAGGATGAGTTCGACGGCTGTCTCTTCATTACCGGCCAGGCTGCGCGCCAGTTCGGCCTGGGCGCTGCGGCGGTCCGCGGCGCCGTTGGGCGCGCCATTGCCGGCGGCGTCCTGCCCGTTCTGGGCGGGAGCATCTGCCTGCGTATCGGCGCCCTTTTCACCGGGCCGCTTGAAGAGGAATTCGAACATGATAGCTATGATTGGATCAAAACCACCATCATAGCGCAGCGCCGACTTCTTTGTCGGCGGCAGAACGGCTCACTCATCACTGGTGAGCCGATGGCCCGCTCTACTCGGCCGCGGCGCGGTGAGCCGAATGCTGGCGACGGTGGTAGCGCAGCTCCGGCATGGGCAGGACATTCTCCGGTTCTTCGCGCACAGCCTCAAGGGCCCGGCGCGCTTCCACGGTGGATCTCCCATCCTTCACAGGCAAGGCCGGCTTGGCGCACTGCACGCGGCGCGCTTCCACCATCTCCGCATCGTGAGCGAGGAACTGGTTGGCGATCGCAAACCACGCTTCGCCACTGATGACGGCGCGCGCCATCGCAAACAGTTCCTTCTCTTCTTTCTCCAGGCGCTGCAACAGCGCACCGCAGAAGGCTTCGATTGCCTCGCAAATTTCGGTCACCTGTTCCTCGCTGCGCGCATTGGCGCTATCGAGTTCCTTCTGCAAGCGGCGGATCATCGCCAGTGCATTCTGGTTCAGGCGGCTCAATTCATCGAGCAATTGATTGGCCTGCTCGGTGGCCTCGCGTAATGCAGGAATCAGGTACAGCTCTATTTTGCGCCAGTGGCAAGCCTGGTAAAGACGCTCCAGTGTTTCGCATGCGTACTCAAGCTGGGACAGCGTAATGCTTTGCTGGCGTACGAACGTCGATTGCACGTATTTCTGGAACGATAGCAGGCTCAGGCGCACGTTGGCCTGTTCGACGGACAGGGCAACGAGTGTGTAAGTGGCCGTTAACATTCTTGCTCCCAAATGACGCTGTTGGCGGAACGGAAGTACAAGTGTAAATAAGCCCGACAGACCCGCCTTGATCAAAATCAAACATGGATCGGCGGTGTGCTAATAATTTACGGCGATTTCGGCCGTAGTTCAAGGCGAAGATCAACCATACCAGTTTCCCGCGACGACGTCACGGTTCCGCCGAATCTGCGCATCAAGTGTTGCATTCCTGTATTCTCCGCCAGCGCTTCACCGACCAACTCGCGCGTACCGCGACTAGTGAAATAGTCGATGAGCTTGCGGAACAAGATATTGCCCAGGCCTTTTCCTTTCAGGTCGGAACGGATGATGATGGCGAATTCGGCGTGCTGATTATCAGGGTCCGCCACGGCGCGCACCACGCCCAAAGTTTCGGCTTCGCCATCCATACCGGTTTGGGTCGCGATGAATGCCATTGCGCGGTCATAGTCGATTTGCGTGAGCCGCGCTAATTGTGCCGGCGGCAGTTCTTTCATCGCCGAAAAGAAGCGCAGGCGCACATCGTCGGGCGTGAGGCGCGCAAAGAAACGCACATGGGCCGGCGCATCTTCGGGACGGATCGGCCGCAGCAGCAAGGGGCTGCCCTGCCATTCAATTTCTTCTTCCAACGCCTGCGGATACGGGCGGATTGCCATCGCGGACTCTGGCCGTTTCGGTCCCAGTGCAATGCGCGCGGCCCGCGGGGACAGGCCGTCCTCGCCCGCCACCAGCGGATTGATTTCGAGGCTGGCCACTTCGCCGATGTCCGCAACGAGTTCGGCGACCTGGATCAGCATGCGGCAAACCGCATCGCTGTGTGGCTTCAGCGCACGCGAAACACGGGTGCGTTCAAGCATCTCGCGCGCCAGCACCATATTCAAGGGCGGCAGGCCGACGGCGCGATCGTCCACCACCTTGCCTGCGCTGCCGCCAAGTCCGATGCTGATCACGGGACCAAACACCGGGTCCACATTCATCGCGATGCGCAGTTGCTGGCTGTCGCCGCAATCCGCGTTAGCGCTATCGGCAAGCGTGACGCCATAGGCGGCCAGCACCGCGCGCAAAGGCTCCGGCGCCAGCTGCGGCAAGCCCTGCGCCTGCGCCGCTTCGACCACGGCGCGCGCAGCCTGGCGTTCCGGCGCGGAAGCCATCGGCGCCTGCGCCGGCACTTCGATCAGCAGCGCCTGATTGCGGTGCCAGGCCACGACCTGGCTGAAGGCGCGCACGGCTTTTTCCGGCGTGTCATATGCCGGCAACTCGGCCTGCGCGAACACCTGGCGCGCACCGGCCACCGCATCGCCACCCACCCAGCTGGCGAACACGCTGCGGCCGCTGGCCTTGATCAGCGGCGCCAGCGCCTGCGCCACTTCCGTGCTGCCGGTCGCGGACGAAGGCCCGTGCACGATCAGCAGCGCATCGGCCTGCGGTTCCTTCAGCAGCGTTTCCAGCACGGCGGCGTAGCGTTCGCCGTCCGCCTCGCCGCCGATGTCGATAGGGTTGGTGGCCGCCAGCCGCGCGGGCAGCTGCGATTGCAGCCGCTTCAGCGTATCGGGTGACAGCGGCGCCAGGCTGCCGTGCACCCAGTCCAGCGCATCGGCCGCCAGCTGGCCGGGGCCGGCGCCATTGCAGATGATGCCGAGGCGCTCGCCGCGCGTGGGCCGCGCACGCGCCAGGGTTTGCACCGCGTCGAACAGATCGGAGGACGAGAACACGCGCAGCATGCCGGCGCGCCGGATCACGGCGTCGTACACGCGGTCGTCGCCGCCGCGCCCCGCCTTCAGCACCACCACCTGCTTGCCGCGCGCCGCCAGCCGCGCCGCGGACATGAACTTGCGCGCGCAGCTTACCGTTTCGATGTGCATCAGGATGGCGTTGGTGTCGTCATCCGCGGCGAGGAAATCAAGCATGTCGCCCAGGTCGATATCGCCGCCTTCCACCAACGACACCACGCGCGAGAAGCCTATGCCCTGGCGCCGCGCCCAGTCCAGCACCGCCGTCATCACAGTGGCCGATTGCGATATGAAGGCCAGCTTGCCCGGCTTGGCGCCCACATGGGCCACGCTGGCGTTCAGGCCCGCCAGCGGCGCCACCAGGCCTATGCCGCCGGGACCGAGGATGCGCATCAGATAGGGACGCGCCGCTTTCAGCAAGGCCTGGCGCACGCTGTCCGACACGGGCGTGAGCACGATGGCGCCGCGCGTGCCGCGCTTGCCCAGGTCCGCGATCAGGCCGGGGATGGTGTCCCGGCGGCGTGCAGATGATGGCCAGGTCCGGCACGCGCGGCAGCGCCGATATCTTCGGATAGCAGGAAATGCCGAGCAGCTGGTCGTATTTCGGATTGACAGGCCAGATGGCGCCCGCAAAGCCGCTTTCGGCCATATTGTTCATGACCTGGGTGCCCATGCGGTCCGGCCGCTGCGATGCGCCGAGAATGGCCACCGACGAAGGTTCGAACAGACTTTCAACATTCCTGACGCTCATGGCCTGCCCCTTCCGCGCGCTGCGCTGCGCTTCACCAGCGCGAGTAATGGTCCTCCGTCACGCCGGCCAGCTGGGTGACGATGCGTTTCGGTGCGTCCGGCGCACTGCGCACCCAGCCGCTGAACGTACCGATCGGCTGAATATAGCGGCTCGCTGCGACAACCATATTACGGTCCTGGCGGCGCGCGCCTTCCGGCGTGAAGAACAGCTCCAGCTGGTCGTCCTCGGTAAAGATATGCCAGCGCTCCATCGGGTCCTTCGGATCGTAGATGAAATGCGCGGGGCCAAGCGGCAGCACCTGGCCGTCCAGCCACAGGGCGTTTTCATTGGCGCCGAAATAGCCGGCCTGCAGGTTGAAGCCCATTTCCAGATTATGCCCGGAAGCCCAGCGCCACGACGTTTCGCGCGCCAGCAGACCGTTCGAATAGTCGAAACTTGCGACACCGCCGGCCAGCGGATATTCGTCGCGCCAGGTGCGCACTTCACCGCTCAGGGGCATGCCGGGCGACTTTTGCGTGCCGTGCAGCGCCCCGCCCTGCACCGGGCCGGTGGCCAGCAGCAGCGGGCCGATGGGCGGGCCGAATTCGGCATCGATTTCAAGATAGGGGCAGCGCAGCGCCAGGCGCTGCCTGCCGCCCTCGATGGCCTCGATCGCTATCGTCGTGCCGCGCGCCTTGAACCAGCTGCGGCCTGCCACATTGTCCGCCACGCCGACGGACAGGCGGCCCGGCAAGCCATCCTGCGAGAAGTTGGCGACGATATCGCTATCCCTGCGGTCGTAGGCGTAGGCGAAGCAGGTGCTGGTCCAGCCCAGGTCCACGATGGCGACTGCCGCCATCACCTGCTCGCTGACCAGGGACACGTAATGCCATTTCTTGTGGTGGAAACGGCGCCACAGGGCGCTGCGCCCGTGCGGCGCCGAGAGCCTGTGCCAGTCGAAGGATTGCGCGGCGCCGGCGAAGCGGCCCAGCATGGGCTGGCCGTCCGCGCCGACAATCCGCTGGGGAGCGGCGGCGAGCATCATTCTTCGACCGCCTGGGCGTCCAGCACCGCTTGCAGCAGTTCGGCGAAATCGTCCGGTTCGGAGCGCGCCACCTGGACTTGCGGACAGCCATGCCAGCCGGCCAGCCGCTGCAGCGCGCCCGCCACTTCGCGCACGAAGCGGTCGCTGACGCGCACGCCCGGCTCCAGCGCCACCGACTTGACCTCGAAGATGCCGCTGCGGCGGTGCGCCTTGGCGTCCAGCCGGCCCACCAGCGCGCCGCGGCGCAGAATGGGCAGGGTGAAATAGCCGTAGCGCCGCTTTTCGGCCGGCGTGTAGCACTCCAGTCGGTAATCGAAGTTGAACAGTTCCAGCGCACGGCGGCGGTCCCACACTACCGGGTCGAAAGGCGACAGGATGGTGGTCAGCGTGGCCGAAAGGCCGCCGTCGGCCGCGCTTTGCGCCAGGTCCGCCAGCTCGTGGTGGATATAGACAGGCTCCTTCCAGCCTTCGACGCGGGCGCGCAGCAGCAGGCCTTCGTCGGCCAGCGCATCGAGATCGGGCCGCGGTGGCTTGGTGCGGTAATAGTCCGGCACCCCAGGCGGCACGCGCCAGGCCGAGCGCGCGCACGGTTTTCAGGGCCAGCTCGCGCCGGGTTTCCTCCATGCCGGGCATGTGCCTGTCGTCCCAGTCCGGCAGCACGCGCTCGGCCAGGTCGTACACGCGCTGAAAGTTGTGGCGGCGCGCGATCATCAGTTCGCCGGTGGTAAACAGCACTTCCAGCGAACGCTTTTCCGGCTTCCATTCCCACCAGCCGCCGCCCTGCCCTTCCGTGCGTTCGAAGTCCGAGGAGCGCACGGCGCCGTTGGCGCGGATATGGGCCAGTACGGAATCGACTTCTTTCCGTTTCTCGCGCAGCCACTTTTCGTTATACTTCCAGCCCATTGCGGAAGGGTCCACCATCCGGTGGCGCATCAGGCGGTAGTCTTCGATGGGAACGAAGCAGGCTTCATGCGCCCAATACTCGAACAGCGCGCCCTCGGCCAGATGTTCCTCCAGCCAGGGTTGGGGATAGTCGCCCAAGCGGCTCCACAATACCAGATAGGGACTGCGCGCCACCACGTGAATCGTGTCGATCTGCAGCACGCCCATGCGCCGGATGGCTTCCAGCACGTCGGCCTTTTGCGCCTTGCGGCGCCGGGCTTGCAATAGGCCCTGGGCGGCCAGGTGCAGGGAGCGCGCGGCAGGCAGGCTGAGAGTGAGTTCGGTCAAGTGTGGAATCCCCCGGAAAACGAACGACTATTCTAATCTCGAACTGTCCACTTTTCGTTACTTTTTTGCACAGTCCCATGGCAGAATAAGCAGACTGGAGACCGCCTTAGTGAGCACTTTCCTCTCCCACGCCCGCCGCGTTTCGCGCAAGCTGTATCGCATGATACTGTTGCCATCGTTTACGTTGGCCCTGCTGGTGGCGATGTGGTCGGCCGTGGTCTGGCAAATCCGGCAGGAGGAAGCGGGCGCGCACCACGAAGCCGTGCAGCAGAGCCAGTCCCTGGCGCGCACCCTGGCCGAACATTCCAGCTACCTGCTGCGCCAGGCGGACCACGCCACCCAGCTGTTCAAGCTCAAATACGAGGAAACCGACGGCGCCCTGCGCCTGGCCGAATTCACGCGCCGCGGCGGCCTGCTCGATTCGGTGATGCCGGCCCGGCTGGAACTGCCGATTGCGCTGGTGGACGCGCACGGCCGCCTGGTCGAAAGCCGCAACGGTTATTTCGATGTCAATTTTGCCAACCAGGCCTTTTTCAAGACTCTCTCCACCAGCATCGACGACCTGGCCCTGGCCACCAATCCGATGGTCGATCCGGTGACGAAGAAATGGCAGATTCAGATCGCCCGGCGCCTGGACGACAAGCACGGCGCTTTCGGCGGCGTGATCCTGATGATGATCGACCCCGCGTATTTCGTGGAGGACTACGACCGCATGCACATCGAGCCGCAAGGACTGGTGATGCTGGTCAGCCGCGATACCGGCCTGGCCATCGGCCGCGTGGACGAGCGCCTGTTCATCACCGACACCATCGATTTCGTCACGCCCCTGGATCCGGGCCGCACGGCCGACGAGCTGCTGCTGAAACGCCCGATCGACAGCGTGGAGCGCATTTACAGCTACCGCGACATGCCGCGCTTCTCGCTGACGGCCGTCGTCGGCAACGCCGCCGGACACGCCATGGCCAGATTCGAGCGCCAGCGCCGCATGTATTTCGGCGCCGCCATCCTGGCTTCGCTGATCGTGCTGATTTTTGCCGCCCTGCTCACCCAGCAAAGCCGCCGCCTGCGCTCCAGCATGCAGGCCGCCAATGAGGCGCAGGCAAAGATGCGCGCCGCGGCGGACGCCAGCCTGGATGCGCTGTTCCTGCTGAAGGCTTGCCGCAACGGCGCCGTTGCCAATGAAGTGACGGACTATGTGCTGGTGGACGTCAACGAGCGCGGCGCCGCGCTGCTCGGCATTCCGCGCGAACAGGCGCTGGGACGGCGCATGAGCGAGCTGGTGCCGGAGTGGCGCAGCGGCGGCTACTTCGAGAAGTACCTGGCCGTGATGGAGACCGGCCAGAACGTCGAGGAAGAATTCGAGGCCAGGCTGGGCGGGGAGATGCACTGGCTGCGCCACCAGATCGTGCCGATCGAGGACGGCGTGGCAGTCACCATCCGCAATATCACGGAACGCAAGCGCGCCGAACTGGCGGTGCGCAAAAACCAGGCGGAGCTGGCAGCCGTCACCGACGCTTCACCGCTTGGCCTGATCCGCGCGGACAGCCGCGGCATGTGCACCTATGTGAACCGCACCTTCGAAATCATCTCCGGCCTGACGCGCCAGTCGGCACTGGGCAGCGGCTGGCTCGATTGCGTGCACCCGAACGATCGCGAGCTGCTGCAGGCCGGCATGACGCAGCTGAACCACACCCATGAACCCTTCCAGGAAACGCTGCGCTGCGTGCACCCGGACGGCAAGATCGTCTGGACTTCGATCAAGGTGGCGCCCATCGTCATCGACGGCCAGATCGACGGCTACGTGGGCACGCTGGACGACATCACGCTGGTGCGCAAGTCCGTGATGGCGCTGCGCGAAAGCGAAGCTCGCCTGCGCACCATTGCGGACACCCTGCCGGCGATGATCGCCTACATCGACTTCGATGAAATCTACCGCTTCCACAACCTGGCCTATGAGCGCGAATTCAGCAAGGCCGGCGTGCATGTCAGCGGCCGCAGCATCCTGGAAACCGTGGGCGAGAAGCGCTATGCCTTCCTGCAACCCTTTGTCATGCGCGCGCTGGCCGGCGAAACGCTGACCTTCGAGGAGGAAGACGAGGCGGATGGCGTGCTGCGCACCTTTGAGGTGGTCTACATCCCTCAGTTCGACGAGGATGGCATCACCGTGATCGGCTTCCACGTGATGCGGCAGGATGTGACGGCGCAAAAGCGCGAGAAGCAGCGCCTGCTGCGCCTGTCGCAGGTCGATGCGCTGACGGGACTGACCAATCGCTCGGGCTTCCTGCAGAAACTGAGCGACAGCATGGACTATTGCCGCGAGCACGGCACGATGATGTCCGTGATGTACCTCGATATCGACCGCTTCAAGCCGGTCAACGATACCTACGGTCATGCCGTGGGCGATGCGTTGCTCAAGTCCTTCTCGTCGCGCCTGTCGCACGCGCTGCGCGCCAGCGATACCGTGGCGCGGCTGGGCGGCGACGAATTCACCGTCATCATGGAGCGCATCGGCAAGGCGGAGGACGCGAAAACAGCCGCCGCCAAGATCGTCACCGCAATGCAGGCGCCGTTCGAACTGGAAGGCATCGTGGTCAGCGTGTCCACCAGCATTGGCGTGACCTTCTACCGCGACGAAGACGTGAACCCGGCGGAATTGCTGAAGCGGGCCGACGTGCTGCTGTACGAAGCCAAGCAAGCGGGCCGCAACACCTTCCGCAGCGGGCCGCCCCGCCCCGAAATGCGCGCCCCCCAACGCCGCCTGAACTTGGCGCGCATCAAACCGGGCGCGGCCCGGATGCGTTATATTCACACCTTCTCACGCAACCTGAAATCCCATGCGTCTGCTGCACACCTCGGATTGGCATCTTGGCCAGTCGCTCCACAATTTTGACCGCCATTACGAGCACCAGCGTTTCCTCGACTGGCTGCTGGACACCATCGTCGCCGAGCAGGCGGACGCGCTGCTGATCGCCGGCGATATTTTTGACAACGCCAATCCCTCGGCAGCCTCGCAGCGGCAGCTGTATGGATTCCTGCAGCAGGCCCGCGCGCGGGCGCCGCAGCTGGACCTCGTGGTCATCGCCGGCAACCACGATTCGCCCGGCCGCCTGGAGGCGCCGGGGCCGCTGCTGGAAGCGCACGGCACTCAGGTGGTCGGCAACGTGGCGCGCGATGCCGAGGGCGCGATCGATGTGGCGCGCATGGTGCTGCCGCTGACCCGGCACGACGGCTCGGTCGCCGCATGGTGCCTGGCCCTGCCCTTCCTGCGCCCCGGCGATGTGCCGCGCGTGGACGCCGGCGTGCCGGATGGCGGCGCGGACGGCAGCTCTGACGCCGAGGCGAACGCCGCGCGACCCGATCCCTACCTGGCCGGCATTGCGGAGCTGTACCGCCAGGCGCTGGCGCACGCGCAAACGGTCTGCCAGCCCGGCCAGGCCATCGTCGCCATGGGCCACTGCCACATGGTCGATGGACAAATGTCGCAGGATTCCGAGCGCCGCATCGTCATCGGCGGCACGGAAATGCTGCCGGCCGGGATATTCGCGCCACCCATCGCCTACGCTGCGCTGGGCCACCTGCACCTGGCGCAGCAAGTCGGCCCGCACCAGCACCTGCGCTACTGCGGCAGTCCGATTCCGCTGTCCTTCGCCGAAGTCGATTACAAGCACCAGATCCTGCGCATCGACCTCGATGGCGGCGCCGTGCGCGATATCGCGCCCATTCAGGTGCCGCGCGCCGTACAGTTGATGCGCGTGCCGCCGCGCCCCGCAGCGTTGGCGGACGTGCTGCAGGCGCTGGCGGAACTGGACGTGCCGGAAGCGCCTGCCGAAGAGCATCCGCTCATTGAAGTCCGCGTGCGCCTGGACGCGCCGGAACCCGGCCTGCGTGCGCGCATCGAGGAAGCCCTGCAAGGCAAGCCGGTACGCCTGGCGAAAATCGAAACCAGCAGCGCGGCGCGCGCGTCGCTGGAAGACGCGGCAATCTCGCTCGACCAGCTGGACCGTCTGAAGCCGGACGATATCTTCCGCCGCCTGTACCAGCAAAAATACCGCAGCGAAGCGCCGCCCGACCAGTTAAGCGCCTTTGCGGAGTTGATGCAGCCATGAAGATCCTGCGCATTGGCGGCAAGAACCTCGCCTCGCTGGCCGACGAATTCTCGGTCGATTTCGAAAGCCAGCCGCTGGCATCCTCCGGCCTGTTCGCCATCAGCGGCCCGACGGGCGCAGGCAAGAGCACCTTGCTCGATGCCCTGTGCCTGGCCTTGTACGACGCCACGCCGCGCCTGTTGACGGCCACCGGGAAGACGCCCGACACGGGCGACCATATCTCCTCGCAGGACCCGCGCACCCTGCTGCGTCGCGGCGCCGCCGAGGGCTACGCGGAAGTGGACTTTGTCGGCAATGACGGCACGCCCTACCGCGCGCGCTGGAATGTGCGCCGCGCCCGCACCAAGGCGGCCGGCGCGCTGCAGCCGACGTCGATGTCGCTGCACAAGCTGCCGGAGCTGCACCCGATCGGCGGCACCAAGACGGAAGTGAAGGCCGAGATCGAGCGCCGCATCGGCCTCTCCTTCGGCCAGTTCACGCGCGCCGTGCTGCTGGCGCAGAACGAGTTCGCCACTTTCCTGAAAGCCGCCGACGACGAACGCGGCACGCTGCTGGAAACGCTGACCGGCAGCGCGATCTACAGCGAGATTTCGATGCGCGCCCACGAACGCGCGAAGCTGGAAGCGCAGGCGCTGCAACGCCTGCTGGGGCGACTGGCCGACCAGCGTCCGCTCGATACGGATGCACGGGCGGAGACGGAGGCGCAAAGCGTTGCAGCCGAAGCGGCGCTGGCGGCGGTCGACCAACGCAAGGCGGTGCTGGAGGCGGAATTGCGCTGGCACCAGCAGGCGGCGCGCCTTGCGGCCGGCGTGGAGCAGGCGCGCGCGTCGGTCGGCGGATGCGCCGCCGATCTGGAAGCCGCTGCGCCGCGCCGCGCACGGCTCGAGGAACTGGAAGCCGTGCAGGAAGCCCGCCCGCTGGATGACGCGGTGACGCGCATTGCCGCCGAGCGGTCGGCCACGCAGTCCGCGATCGAGCACGGGCTGCGCGAAGCCGATGGCGCGCGCGCCGCGCAGGAGCAGGCTACCGCGTCTTCCACTACGGCCGGCGAGGCCTTGGCGGCGGCCGAGGGCGGCGCTGCAGGCGGCTGCGCCGCAGCTGGACCAGGCCAAAGCGCTCGATGCCCGTATCGATGCCATGCAGGCCGCCTTGCGCCAGCTCGCCGTCACGCGCGACACGGCGGCGCTGTCCGATGCCGCTGCGCTGGCGTCGCTGCAAGCGAAGCAGGCTGCGGCCGCGCAACTGGAAAGCGAGCAGGCGGCCGGAGCGGCGTGGCTGGACGCCCACCAGGACTGGGCGGCGCTGGCGCAGGATTGGCCGCGCTGGGATGTGCTGTTCCAGCAATCCGGCCAGGCGGCGGCGCGGGCGGACAAGCTGTCGCAGTCGCTGCACAATGTGCTGCAGACCAGTGCTGAACTGCGCGCCGATGAAGCGCATGCGCGCACGGCGCTGGCGGCGGCGGGCGACCGCCTCAGCACGGCGGAACACCAGCGCCAGCTGGCGCTCGAAGCGCTGTCCGGCTTCAATGCCGAGGAATTGCATGCACAGCGCGCGACGTTCGATCAGCGCCGCGAGCTGCTGGCCGAGGCGGAGAAAGCGTGGCTGGAATTGTCCGTCAGCCATTCGCGCCGGCAGGCGCTGGACGGGCAGTCCGCGCAGTTGCAACAGGCGCGTGATGCAGCCTCGCAGCAGGTGGACGCGGCCAGGCACAAGAATCTGGAGCTGGTGGCCGCCTCCACCCAGGCCGAACGCTCGCTCAAACTGGCCGAGGCGGCGTGCGGCGAAAGCGTCGAACAGCTGCGCGCCACGCTGGAAGACGAGGCGCCCTGCCCTGTCTGCGGCGCGACCGATCATCCCTACCGCCATATGGACAGCAAGCTGCAGGCGATGCTGGACGGCCTGCGGGCGGAAGTGGCTTCCTGCCGCGATCAGTTGCACCGGCACATGGAGCACGAGGCCGGGCAACGCGCCGTGCTGCAGAGCAGTCTCGAACAGCTGGCGTCCCTGGCATCGGAGCGGCATGCGATTGACGTCTCTTTCGCCCGGCTCACGCCGCGTTGGGATGCTGCGGTAGCCGCCCTAGCGCCGTTTGAACCGCTGGCGGCCGGCGATGCGCTGGACGCCGTCGACGCTGACGAGCGTGGCGACTGGCTGTCGGGCCAGCTGTCCGCCGTGCAGTCGGCGCTGCGCGGGCTGGAAGCGAAAGAGAAGGAACTGCGCAGCGCGGCCGGGCGCCGTGACCTGGCGCAGCAGGCTTGCGAGCAGGCCGCGGCTGAGCACAACAGGCAGCAGCAGGCGCTGTCCGCCGCGCACACGGCGCTGGCGCAGGTCACCTCGCAACGCGAAGCGCTCGAGCTGCAGCGCACCGAGACTGCACTGGACCTGGCCTCCCTACTCGATGAGCTGGACGCGGCCTTCAACCGCGCCGATACCCCTCATGAAGGGTGGCAGGATCACTGGAAATCCGGTCCGGCGCGCTTTTATGAGCAGCGCCGGGCCGAGAGCAAGCAATGGCTGGCGCAGCGCACTGCCTGCGACGAGCGGGCCGCCGCGCTGGGCGCCGCCGCCATCGAGCTGCAGGCCTTGCAGGCGGCGCTGGCGCGCACGGGCGCCGAGCTGTCTGCCGCGAGCGAGGCGCATGAGCGCTCGGCTGCGGCCTTGCATGAGACGCAGGCGCAGCGCCAGGCGCTATGGCAGGGTGAGGCCGTGCAGGTGGTCGAAGCCCGTCTGCGCGAGGGCGTCACCAATGCACGCGCTGCCCTCGACGCGCAGCAAATGCGCCTCCAGCAAGCCGCGCAGCAGCGCGTCCGCGCCGACGAAGCCGTCGCCCACTCGCGCGCGCGCCTTGCCACGCTCGACAGCGACGCCCAGGACGCCGACGCCCGCCTCGCCGCCTGGCTCGCGTCCTTCCGCCCCCCCGCACCTCCGCCCGCCGCCGAAAGCGCTGCGTCCGATGCCCGGGTCGCCGCGACGACCGCCTTGCAGCCGGACGAGGCGAACTTCGCCACCGGCGACGCGGCAGGTCTCACGCTGGCCGCCCTGCGCGCCATGCTCGCCGAGCCGGTGGAAAGCATCCGCGCCGAACGCGAATCCCTGCAGGCGCTGGAGCGCGCCATGTCCACCGCACACACCGTGCTCGCCGAGCGCGAAGCGCAGCTGGCCGAGCACCAGCAAAGCGCCCCGCAGGGCGAACAACGCGACGCCGCTACGCTGGAGGCGGCGGCAACCGCACTCCAGGAAGAGCGCAAACAAGCCCACGACCACGCCACCGCCCTCAAACTGCAGCTGGCGCAGGACGACGCAAGGCGCCGCGCCGCGCAATCGATGCTGGCCGAGATCGAGCAACAGGAAGAAATTGAACGCCGCTGGGCAAGGCTCGATGAGCTGATCGGCTCCAGCGACGGCAAGCGTTTCCGCAATTTCGCCCAGCAATTCACGCTGGACGTGCTGCTCGGCTACGCCAACGCCCACCTCGCGCAACTGGCGCCGCGCTACCAGTTGCAGCGCATCGACAATCCGCTGCAGCCCTCACTCGGCCTGCTGGTGCGCGACCTGCACATGGGCGACGAAATGCGCTCGGTGCACTCGCTGTCCGGCGGCGAATCCTTCCTGGTGTCGCTGGCACTGGCGCTGGGACTGGCCTCGCTCTCGTCCAACCGCGTGAAAGTGGAATCGCTGTTCATCGACGAAGGCTTCGGCAGCCTCGATGCGGAAACGCTGCGCGTGGCGATGGACGCGCTGGACGGGCTGCAATCGATGGGGAGGAAGGTGGGCGTCATCTCCCATGTGCAGGAGATGACGGAGAGGATTTCGACAAGAATCCTGGTGCAACCTGCGGCGGGCGGCCGCAGTGTGGTGTCAGTCGGCTAGGCGGTAGGGGTCTTCGCCCCGCTCCTGCCGGCACATCTCCCACCCGAGCTCACGGCGGATCTGCTGCGGATCCGGCGGCGGGCGGCGTCCTTCGACCTGCGCCTGCAGCCACTCGCGAACAGCTTCCTTGCTCGGTTGCTTGCTTTGGTCCATATCGGGTTCCTCACGTGGTGGGACTGGATATGCCATCAACGCCGGCCCGCGCCTTCAGTTGACGCCTACGCCCGGTGAATTTGAAACAATTTGCTATCATGGGGCCATGAGCATCGGCGCCCTTTCCTCCGCAAGCAGCGGCACGCAAGCGGCCTATCAGGCCTCGTCCGCGCGCGCCTACTCGCAGGAAGACCAGGCCAGGATCGACCAGCTGAAAGCCTCCGACACCAAGGTGCGCCTGCACGAACAGGCCCACCTGGCCGCCGCCGGTGGACTCGCCACTTCCGGCGCCAGCTATACCTATGAAAAAGGGCCGAACGGCGTCAGTTACGCGGTCGCGGGCGAAGTGAATATCGATACATCCCCGGGACGCACGCCCGAAGAATCCCTGGAACGCGCGCGCACCATCCAGGCCGCCGCGCTGGCGCCGGCCGATCCGTCCGGCCAGGACCGCGCCGTGGCGGCACGCGCCCAGCAAATGGCCCAGGAAGCGCAACAGCAGATCGACGAGATGCGCGACGCCAAAGTGCGCAACGCCTACGGTGTTGACGAGAAGCAATCCACGATCAGCGTCTTTGCCTGATAAAATCGCGCTTTTGCCGCCGAAAAAATCATGCTGAAAGCTCCCCGCACCCTCACTTTCAAATGTGTTAAATGCTCCAAGGCAGTAAAGGTTTCCTTGCAAAAAGTATCTGCCTGCTCGCATATCACTCCGTACTCCGGCGTCTGCGCCTGCGGCGAAGTGAAGCTGCACGCCATCGGCCAGGCGGACGCAGTCAAGTCCTACCTGGAATCGAACGGCCTGTGGACGCACCACCACTGATCCGCCTCAAGTTTTTTGCGGCATGGCCGTAATACTTGGTATGAACTCGCTCACTCCACTCGGCTCCCGCGCCTACCAGACTGTCCCAACTGCCCAGCAGACTGACGCCCGGCAGGCGCGCACCAATTCGGTGAAAAATGCCGCAGGGAGCGACGCCGTATCCCTGTCCAGCCAGGCGCTGGACATGCAGAAGCGCGTTGCCGATCTTGGCAATTCGACCGTGGACCTGGCGCAGCACCTGCTCGGCTCCTTCACCCAGGACCTGTTCGGCGATGCGGCCAAGGGCGCGACCTTCTCCTTCGATTCGATCACCCTGGAGTCCAGCTCCACCTTCGCCGCCGGCGCGATGCACTCGGAAGGCGCCAACGGCGTGACCGACGCGGCCGCGCTGAGCCTGACCGACAGCTCGCACTTCCTCGGCAAGGGCACGATCACGACGGCCGACGGCCGCAAGTTCGATTTCGAGATCGAGATCCAGTACGAAGCTTCGCTGCAGGCCGGCGCTGCATCCAGCGTGCCGTCGCGCCGCCAGGAGCAGGCTGACCAGAATCCGGCCATGCCGCTGCCGACCGTCGAATTCCCGGACATCGACTTCCCGGGCAGCCTGGCGGACCTGTTCAAGCTGATGGAGCGCAATCACGAGATTTCGGTCAAGCAGAAGGACAACGAAGGCAAGGAGAACGAGCTTGGCAAACTGTCCATGCGGCTGATGAAGCTGGTGAACAGCGAGAGCCAGATGGACACTTATTTGCCGGGCAAGGCGAAGGAAGTCGCCAATGCGTATGGCGCCAAACCTGCCGTCCCTGCAACGCCCGCACCGGCGGCCGCAACGCCGGAAGACGCGCCGGTGGCAGACGCCGTGCCGATCGCATCGACCGACTCCGCGCGCAAACCCGCCGAATAAGTCCCGGCGCCACGTATAATGGCGCCCCATGCTATCCCCACAAGAACAAACCATCCACTGGACCGAACAAGGCCAGCCGCGTTCCGCGCGCTGGCATTCGGAAGCCGGCAATCCTCCGCCCAAGCGCGTGCAGGTCGCGGACGACACCATGAACGCCGACACGGCCTACCGCCTCGCCTGCGAAGGCACGGCCCTGCTCTGGCGCGGCGACTTCCAGAACGCGCGCCAGCTGCTGCAGGCGCTGGCCCGTCGCGCCGATCATAAACATGGCAAGGGCAAGAAGAAGCCCGCCAAAGCCCCCGCCACGCCGACGGAAGCTTTCCACCTGCACCGCCAGGCCCAGTCCCAGCGCGCCCGCACCCTGGCGATGCTGCTGATCCCCTTCGAACCGGGCTACGCCATCCCCCTGCGTCGCGCGCCGGACGTGAAACTGGCCTGTAACGAAGCCTATGGACGCGGCGAAGATGCCTTCGTCATCTCTCTGCGCGAGCTGCAAGGCCTGATCGGCGCCCACGAATGGCGCAAGGCCGGCGTGCCGATTCTCGCGCTGGACGGCGAGCACATTCACCCGCACTACGGCGTGTTCTCGCCCGTGCGCGGAGAATATGTCCAGCTGGTGGCGGATACGCCCCTGCCAAAGGGTACCAACCTGGCATTCGACATCGGCGCCGGCACCGGCGTGCTGTCCGCCGTGCTGGCAAAGCGCGGCATCCCGCACATCGTCGCTACGGACATGGACCAGCGTGCGCTTTCTTGCGCCCGCGACAACGTCGCCCGCCTCGACCTGCACGACCAGGTCGAGCTGATCGAAGCCGACCTGTTCCCGGAAGGCCGCGCGCCGCTGGTGGTGTGCAACCCACCCTGGGTACCAGCCCGGCCGAGCTCGTCGATCGAGTACGCCGTCTACGATCCGGACAGCCGCATGCTGCGCGGCTTCCTCGCCGGCCTGAAAGACCACCTGACGCCGAACGGCGAAGGCTGGCTCATCATGTCCGACCTGGCCGAGCACCTGGGACTGCGTCCCCGCGAGCAATTGCTGGGCTGGATTGCCGACGCCGGCCTGAAAGTGCTCGGCCGCACCGATGCGCGTCCTGTGCACCCGCGCGCCGCCGACGCGTCCGATCCCCTGCACGCCGCACGCTCCGCCGAGCTGACTTCTCTCTGGCGTTTAGGCGCGGCATAAATGCAACCTTGCGAAAGCCGCGAGCACGGTATATAATGCTTGCCTCAGACGCGGGGTGGAGCAGTCTGGCAGCTCGTCGGGCTCATAACCCGAAGGTCACAGGTTCAAATCCTGTCCCCGCAACCAAATTCCAAAAAAGCCGCTTCCCAGCGGCTTTTTTTATTTTCCGCGCCGCCCCTACTCGGCCGCGCCCGCCGCACTCGCCCCACACCGGGGGTTCTATGCTCGTCCGAGTCAGTCGCCAGAATTGTCTATTTCGCCCGCCTATTCCTATCTATCTTGCCTATTTTTGTCTATTTTTTCGAGCGCCCGAAAATAGACAAAAATAGACAAAAATAGGCAGAAAGCGACACACGAAATAGACAATTCTGGCGACTGACTCGGGAACCACTATGCATACACCTGGTCTATAGATCAGGGAGGGCCAGATAATGGACCATCAAAATGCAATGCCTTTTGCGATCTATGCGGAGTTGGCGCTATTCCTGCGAACCTCGGGCAGCACACTGAGCATGTCGGACGCGATCGTCCGCGCACTCCAGCAATGGCTGAAGGCCGCACAGGAAGCCGAGTCGCCGCCGACCGGCTATCAATGGAAATGCCTTTTCCTGCCAAGCGGCACGCGGCTACGCCTGCGCTGCGCCGAGCAGCTGTTTTACGCGGAAATAGTGCATGACAACCTGGTCTATCGCGGACAAATAATGTCGCCGAGTCAGATGGTTGCTGCGGCGACCGGTGCGCCGCGAAACGCCTGGCGCGATCTCTGGATACGCCGGCCGCAAGACGATGAATGGTCGCCTGCCAGCAAACTGCGGCGCGAAATGCAAAACCGGATCAACCCGCCGGAGCCTTCGCCCACCGAGGCAATTCAATTGGCCGCGAAGAGCATGAGCGAGGCGTTGCAGACTGCGCTCATGCTGGTTGACCAAAGCCGGATGCGCGCAGAGCAGCAGGTTGAACGGCGCGTGTCGAAGCATCGGCGCCGCGACGATCAGCTCGCCGATGCGTGCCTGGAAGACTGAGCCTCAGCGCACGGCGTAACGCGAAGCCGGCTTGCTGCGCTGGGCCGCCGCGAACATGCGTCCGCGCAGCTCAACGAAATCCGACCACAGCTGCGCATCTTCCAGCGACGGCAGCGTAACCAGTTCGCGCTGGTCCAGCCCCGCCAGCGCGGCGTCGACCACGTCTTCCGGCTGCATCACTGTCGCCGGGTCCAGATGCGACAGCGGCAGGCCTGCCGTTTCCCAGATATCGGTAGCGCTGGCAGCCGGCAGCACCAGCTGCACAAACACATTGGTCCCCTGCACCTCGCCCTGCAGGCCCTGGGTGAAATTGATCACAAAGCCCTTGGTCGCGCTGTAGATGCTGCTGACCGGCAGCACGGCGAAGCCCAGCACGGAGCCGATATTCACAATCGTGCCCTTGTCGCGCGCCTTGAAAGCACTCAGCGCCGCCATGCTCAGGCGCGACAGTGCGGACGCGTTCAAGTCCACCATCGCATCATGCTGCGCCGGCTGCGTGCCCGCGATCGGCGCCAGTGTCGCCGTGCCCGCGTTATTCACCAGTAATGTAATGTCGGGGTCAGACCCCGCCAAAGTGGCCACGCGCTCCAGGTCGGCCGAGGCGGACAGGTCGGCGCCCACCACTTGCACGTTCACGCCATATTCGCGGGCCAGCTTGTCGGCCAGCAGTTCCAGCTTGTCGGCGCGGCGCGCGACCAGGACTAAGTCATAGCCGCGGCGGGCCAGACGGTCGGCGTAAGATCGCGCCGAGTCCGGCGGAAGCGCCCGTGATGAGGGCCTTACCAAGGTTTTTATCGCTCATTGTCAAAACTCCATTCAAAATATACTGGCATATGCCACTATATGTGCTTGATCTTTGGAAATCAAGTGGGATAATGCTCGGCGATGAAACCCAACCTACCCGCCGACGAATCGATCTGCACCAACGCCGCCATGCGCCGCGCGGTGCGTCGCCTCGGCCAGCTCTATGACGATGCGATCGAGCCGATCGGCCTGAAGGCCACCCAGCTCGGCCTGCTGAGCCAGATCAGTCGAATGGAACGTCCCACGCTGCGCGCGCTGGCCGACAACCTGGTGATGGACCTCTCCGCCCTCAGCCACACCCTCAAGCCCCTGATCCGCGACGGCTATGTGTCGCTATCCCCGCACGCGCAGGACAAGCGCGCCAAGGTCGTCTCGCTGACCCAGGCCGGCAAGCAAAAGCTGGCGGAAGGCGCGGAGCGCTGGTCAACCGCGCACCAGCGATTCGAACAATTGGTCGGCGCCGACCAGGCCCGCGAGTTGCGCCGCATGCTGGACTGGGTTGCCTCGCCAGACTTCGAAGCACAATTCAACAAAGAATAAGGAAGCACTCAATGAACGATCAGCCAAGCAATCCATCCCGCCGCAAGATCTTCCGCGCGGCTGCCGCCACCGGCATTGCGACCACGCTGCCGGGCGCCATGGCCGAAGCCAAACCGGCGCCGAAGCGCGGCTCACTGGATGCGAAGCTGAAAGCGCATGTGAAAAACGTCGTGGTGATCTACCTGGAGAACCGCAGCTTCAATAACCTGTTTGCGGATTTCCCCGGCCTGGCGTCGCCGCTGTCCGCCCTGAAGCCGGCCGACTACCTGCAGCGCGACTTCGACGGCAGCGTGCTGCCTACTTTGCCGAAGATCTGGGGCGGCATGGTGCCCACGCCGCAGGACATCGGCGGCAAGCGCTATGAAGTGAAGGAAGAGCACATCGTCAACCTGCCGAACGCACCTTTCAAGCTGACCGATGCCGAGGGCAAGCCGCTGCCGGAATCCGTGATCACGCGCGACCTGTGGCACCTGTTCTACCAGAACCAGATGCAGATCAACGGCGGCAAGAACGATGGCTTCGCCGCCTGGGGCAATACCGGCGGCATGGTGATGGGCTATTACGGCGAGACCTGCAAGAACCTCGGCCTGTGGCAAGTCGCCCGCGAATACACGCTGTGCGACAACTTCTTCATGGCGGCCTTCGGCGGCTCCTACCTGAACCACCAGTTCCTGATCTCGGGCCGCACGCCCGTCTATCCGGACGCCGCCAACAGTCCGGCGAAAAGAAGATCGCTGCGCTGGCCGATGGCCCGACCGGCGTGCGCCTGGCCGTGTCGGCGGAGTCGCCCAAGTCCGCGCTGGAGGGCAAGCCGGTCTACGTGCAGGATGGCGCCATCACGCCGGACGGTTTTGCGGTCAACACCATGGCCCCTCCCTACCAGCCGACCTGGGTGCGTCCCGCACCGGGAGGCGATCCGGCACTGGGCGATCCGGGCGACGCCAGCCTGCTGCCGCCGCAAACCTATGACACGATCGGCGACCTGCTGTCCCGCAAAGGTGTGAGCTGGGCGTGGTACGGCGGCGCGTGGCAAGCGGCATTGGACGCAAAGGGCGGCGGCCCGAAGCCGAACTTCCAGTACCATCACCAGCCCCTCAACTACTTCAAGCAGTTCGCGCCGGGCACGAAGGAGCGCGCCGAGCACTTGCGCGACGGTGGCCTGGGCGACAGCCCGATCTCGAACAAATTCCTGGCCGATGTGGTGACGGGCAAGCTGCCGGCAGTGACTTTCTACAAGCCGCAGGGCAACCTGAACCTGCATGCGGGCTATTCGGACGTGGAGTCCGGCGACCAGCACATCGTCAATGTGCTGGAGCACCTGAAGAAATCGCCGCAGTGGAAGGACATGGTCGTCGTGGTCACCTTCGACGAAAACGGCGGCTGGTGGGACCACGTGGCGCCGCCCAAGGGCGATCGCTGGGGTCCAGGTTCGCGCATCCCGGCCATCATCGTGTCGCCCTTCGCCAAGAAAGGCGCGGTGGACCACAGTTTCTACGACACCACGTCCATTCTGCGATTCATCTCGCGCCTGCACGACCTGCCGCTGCTGGAAGGCCTGGCCGAGCGCAACAAGGCCTTTATCGACCGGGGTGCGTTGCCGCCGGGCGACCTGACCGGCGCGCTTGCCTTCCGTTAAAGCAGTTGCCTGTGTTACACTGCGTGCCGTTTTAGTATCGAAGCCCGACTGTTTCAGCCGGGCTTTTGTTTTCTGTGACGGCAAATGAGAGATAAAAAAGACAACGCAACATTGGATCTGCCGGGCTTTGGCTCAGCCGCGCCAATGGAACCGGAGCCTAAGCTTTCGGCGCCGCCGCGCAAGCGCCGTCCGGCCATGAAGCAGGAACAAATGGAACTGCTCGAGCCAACCGATACATCCGGCCTGCCAATCTGGCAGAATGATCCCAATCTTGATTTAACGGGCCTACCCATCTGGCGCCGTGACTGACGCCATGACTTCTTTCTCTACCCTGCCCCTTTCCGATTCCTTCCTCGCGAACCTCGAGTCGCTGGGCTATAAGGAGATGACGCCGATCCAGGCTCAGAGCCTGCCATCCGTGCTGCAGGGGTGCGACCTGATCGCCCAGGCGAAAACCGGCAGCGGCAAGACCGCGGCTTTCGGCATCGGCCTGCTGCAAAAGATCAATCCCGCATGGTTCGCCACCCAGGGCCTGGTGCTCTGCCCTACCCGCGAACTGGCGGACCAGGTGGCGAATGAGTTGCGCCGACTGGCGCGCAGCATGGGGAATGTGAAGATTCTTGTGCTCACGGGCGGCGCGCCGATGCGCCCGCAGATCGCGTCGCTGGAGCATGGCGCGCACATCGTGGTCGGCACGCCGGGCCGCATCCGCGACCACATCTCACGCCAGACCATCGACCTCTCGACCGTGCAAATGCTGGTGCTCGACGAGGCGGACCGCATGACGGACATGGGCTTCTACGACGAGATCGCGGCAATTGTCCGCGAATGCCCGAAGCGCCGCCAGACCCTGCTCTTCTCCGCCACCTATCCGGACGACTTCCGCGCCGCGACCGAGTCCTTCCTCTACGATCCGGTGGAAGTGATCATCGAGGCGCAGCACAGCTCCGCCCAGATCGAGCAGCGCTTCTACGAAATCGGCTTCGATGAGCGCGACGCTGGCGTCGCACGCCTGTTGGGACACTACCGTCCCGGCTCCGCCATCGTGTTCTGCAACACCAAGGCGCACTGCCGCGAACTGCTCGACACCCTGCGCGCCGATGGCTTCTCCGCCCTCGCCCTCTACGGCGAACTGGAACAGCGCGAGCGCGACGAGATCCTCGTGCTGTTCTCCAACCGCAGCTGCTCGATCCTGATCGCTACCGACGTCGCCGCCCGCGGCCTCGATATCAGCGGCCTGGAAGCCGTGATCAATGCGGACGTATCGAAAGACAGCGAAGTCCACGTCCACCGCGTAGGCCGCACCGGCCGCGCCGGCGATCAGGGCCTGGCGCTGACCCTGTGCGCGCCCAACGAAAAGAAGTGGGTGAAAGCGATCGAAGAATATCAGGGCGTGACTGCCGAATGGCACTCCATCAAGGAACTGTCTGCTGACGACGAACACGGCGATCCCGCACCCATGATGACTCTCTGCATCGCCGGCGGCAAGAAAGACAAACTGCGCCCAGGCGACGTCCTCGGCGCCCTCACCGGCGACGGCAAGCTGGCCAAGGAACACGTGGGCAAGATCAACGTCACCGAATTCCAGACCTACGTCGCCCTCGATCGCCGCATCGCCTACGACGCCTTCGCCCGCCTCAACGCCGCCAGTCGCCTCGGCGGCGACTTCGGCTCGTTCAAGGGCCGCAACTTCAAGATGCGCTTTATCGAGGTCTGATCCGCAGCCCGCCCTGCCTAAACCACAGCCACGCCGAACGACTCGGGCCGCCGCGCAAGCAGATCAGACAGCCGTTGAAGACCTGCTTGTAAGCGTCGACGGTCCTTGATGCTGCCCAAAGAGATTCGAATCGCATTCACGGATCCGCTGCCAGTTGCGAATGCCTCCGCCGGCGTGACTGCGATGCCCTCGTTGTCTGCTGCACGCGCGAGCTGTGAGGAGTTCCAATACGCCGGCAACTCGAGCCATACATGCAGGCCGTCTCCGGCGCCGCCGTACCGCCCCGCCAGAATATCCCGAGCCATGCGGTGGCGCAGGCGCGCCTCCTTGCGTACGCCTTCCATCAATGCGTCAGCCGAACCGTCGAGGATCCACTGCGTGGCCAGTGCGGCCGTCAGAGGAGCGACCATCAGCGCAAATGATCTTAACGCGACCAGGAAACGTTCGCGTTCGTCCGCGTCGCGTATTAGCACGAACGCGACACGCAAGCCCGGCGTCAGGCATTTCGACAGGGTTGAGATGTAGTACACCTGTTCCGGGGCAAAGGTGGCAATAGGCGGTGGCGGGGCATCGGCAAGCAGCCAGTAGGGATCGTCCTCGACGATACGTACATTGCAGCGCTTTGCGATGCCGGCGAGCTCCTTGCGCCGGCGTTCCGGCATGGTGACGGCGGTCGGGTTCTGTAATGTCGGATTGAGGTAGACCAGCCCGGGCTTGTGCTGGCGGCACGCTTCCTCAAGCATCTCAGGCAGCATTCCGTGCTGGTCCGCTTCCACCGCAATGATGCGCCGGCCGAACTGGGTCGCTGCGGCACGCAAGCCGGGATAAGTCGTTGGCTCTGCCAGGATGATATCGCCAGGCGCCGTCAGAGCAAGGATCAAGGCGGCGATCGCCGCTTGCGCACCCGGACAGACAACGACCTGTGGAGAGTCCAGATATCCAAACATCGGTTCGAGCCATTTGGTGCCAGCCTTGCGATCGGAGTCGCTTCCCCCGCCCAGGTGGTAAGTCATCAGCAATTCACTATCTGCCCTCATCAATACTTGAGACAAACCCTGTTTCAACATATCGTCGAAGTCCACGCCATGCGGCGGCGGTGGGGTATTCATGCTCAGGTCGAGGATCGAGGTCAATTCGACTTTCGGCGCCGCGACATACGTGCCGCGAGCGCCACGGCCCTCCAACAAGTTGCGGCGCCTGGCTTCGTCGTATGCGCGCGTGATCGTCGTCAGGTCGACGTCCAGCTGTACGGCCAACTGGCGCTGCGGAGGCAGACGGTCACCCGGTTTCAGCGATCCGTCTACCACCGCCGCCTGCAAGGCATCCGCAATCTGCAAAAAACGTGGCCCGCCGTTCACGGCCAGCCGCGGCAACCAGATCGGCGAATTTTTATCTTGTATGGTTTTCAACTGGGACATTATGTCTCAATGTATGGATTTTGCTTTTCGGTAGTATGCCTCGGAACGTGCAGCAGCACGATAGATAGTGTCAGTAATAGCCTGGAAATATCAAAAAGATGGATTGGATCCCTGTAGTCTTAGTTACGTTCAAGTTTGTCGTACTCGGCATCGGCATGTTCTTCGCCATCAAGTGGCATTACGATCAAGGGAAGAAGGAGAAGGAGAAAGCGATGGAGAACCGTGCGGTGCTACGTGCAAGCGGCAAGGTGGCCGCAGTCTTCGTGCTATTGCTCGTGGGCCTGGGGCTCGTCACCTTCGTCCTTAGCAGGATGCTCGGCCTGGACTTGACCTTCCCCTGATGGCCAAGAATGTTCGGCTGATATAAAGAAGAGGCTTCAGGAATCGCTTTGGCTGGGCGCTTGCACGCGCGACTTCCACTGCCCACCCTTGCCGGTCCAATAGCGCACCGCCGATCCAATCGTCGCACTCACGTAAAACAAGGCGATCAACGGTAACGTCGGCGCCCACAGTATCGACCTGCGGTAATAACGCAGCATCGGCGCATACGCGATACACATGAGAATCCACGCCGCCCAGGCCGGCCAGGCAAGCGTCCCCATCGCCAGCGCGAATAGCGGTGGAACGAGATAAATCAAGAACATGCCGGTTACCGTGCCGGCCAGCAGGAGGGGCGAATAGCGCAATTGCGTGAACGCCGTGCGCGCGATCATGTTCCAGATGTCGCGCCACGAATCGTACGGACGCAGCGATTCGCTCGATTCCGCCAGATCCAAACGAATAGGCCGCGCATTGCCTCTACCGCGACGATGCTTGATACGTTCCGCGAGGCTGCAATCGTCGATGAGTTCGTGCCGGATCGATTCGATACCGCCCGCTTCTGCCAGCGCCGACCGTCGCAAGAGCATGCAGCCGCCAGCCGCGCCCGAAGTCGCCTTCTTGACGTCGCTTACCCACGCGAACGGATAGAGCTTTGCAAAGAAGAAGACGAACGCAGGAATCAGCGCCTTCTCCGACAACGAATCGCAACGCAAGCGCACCATCAGTGAGACGAGATCACGGTCTTCGAGAATTGCACGCGCAACGAGCTGCGTGGCGGCATTGGCCGGATGATGGATGTCGGCGTCTGTCAACAGCAGAAACTCGGCGGGAAGGTCGAGCTTAGCGACCGCGCCGATGCCCTGCGACTGCGCCCAAACTTTGCCCGACCAGCCTGGTGGCAGCGGCTTTGCGGTCCACACAGTCAGGCGGTCTTTAAGATCGAGGTCGCGTGCCGTGGCCGCGGCAGCGGTCGCCGTACCGTCCGTGCTGTCGTCATCGATGACAATTACGTGAAAAGCACCCGGATAGTCCTGCTTGAGCAACGAACCGACCGCACGGCCGATGACATCGGCTTCATTGCGTGCCGGCACGACCGCCACCAGCGCGGGCCATGCACCGCGACGGCTGACTTCGTCGTTGCCGACGGCCTTGATGGTGGTCGCAGAAAAGCGCGCGCGCTGGCTGCGCGCGCCAGAACCCACCGCGAGCCACCAGCAAAACGACCCAGATCAGGAGAGACAACCAGGCGATTAATGGCGTGGAAAAAAAATTGGTGGTCATGATCAAGTGTCGAGCGAGGTCGATGAAGTCGCCCGCAATCCGCTCCCGGCCGGGTGTTACGCCAAGTGTATGGTAACTCTCGCCCCATCTCGGACCGTCGCGCCTATTATCGTATTCGGCCCGCCGCGGAAGGTCACTTATTTGCGGGAGAGAGCCGGTCAACGTACACCCATCCCTCAGCCTTTTTACCAGTCTTTGGATTTGTGTAAGTCACGTATGCGAAGTCTTCAAATCTCAATGATGACTTGAGCCTTTCTCCAGCAAGGACGAAAACACCTTTCTTTGCACAGGCGTCACTAGGCGCCGAATAGATCTGTAATCTTCCTGCGCCACCAACCTGATTTTCCATATTGTTGGAATTCACTTTCTTGGAAACACTCGTCGCTGAAAAGCTCAGTGAACGGCAACTATCGGTCGATTCGAAAATCTTGCTGATCGTCCCGTCTCGCCAAAGGAAGCTAACCATTTCAGGGGGATTGCCATCAATGATTTTCTTAAGGTGCACCACCGGAGTACCCGCAACGAAGCCCGCACCGCCAAGTTCATAACATTCACCAAAATCTCGGGAAACCTTGACGACACCACTCGGTGAGATCTCTATCAAGTGAAAGAAACCACGGCAATTGAGGCCGCCATGCTCGAAGTTCACTACGACGAATTCGTTGCCTGCATCTGACGTTATGCGGAATAGACTCCCCCCGTCTGCCTCCGCCTTTAAAATCACTTTATCGCGATAGCGAATGGAAACCTTGCCGAGGCTATTAGTGGCATCGATTTTTCCGTACCTTGTTTCTAGGTTTTGAAAATCAGTTGCTACTGCAGCGCCGCTCAAAATTGCACCTAACAGAAGCAAAGAGACGATAGCTCTAACTATGGATTTAATAGAAAAGTACTCCTTGACGATAATTAAGCGTCTGTATATGGACTCCTCCTCGTTTGCAAACACTCCGTTTTTGAACACTAGGTGCGACTGCTCACGTATATCCGGTCTCTAACTGCGTTGTCTCTCTTGAGACAAGGACCATAATGGGCTGTTCGCGCGCCGGCTCCCAATTGCTTCTTCGGGCTCAGAGACCTCGGACGTTGTCGGGTTTTGCCAGCGCCGGTTCGACCTGTTGGCCATCAACGGCATGCTTTGCAATCGCGGTTGGAAGCTCCTCTTTTTTCTATTCAGTGTGTTGCGGTTCAAGCTGGCAACATGCCAGGATGGTAATCAGTGCCTTTGGTCATCATCGCCCAAGCGATGCGCGCCATCTTGTTTGCTAACGCTACTGCTGCAATGTTGTGATGCCTCGTCTGTGCCAAGTGTGTCACCCAACGACTTAATCGATCATCTTTGTTCGCCGCAGTTCGCAAGACTGAACGTGCACCGTGGATCAGCAACGTTCGTAACTGCGAATCCCCGCGCTTGGTAATGCCCAGCAATCGCGTCTTGCCGCCCGAGCTGTTTTGCCGTGGTGTCAGCCCAAGCGACGCCGCCATTTGCCGACCATTGCAGAACTGCTTGGCGTCACCAACGTTCGCCACGATCGCCGTTGCAATGACGGGTCCCACGCCGCGCATTTGCTGCAGCCTGCTGGCAACCGGATCGGTATCGGCCGCCACCTGTATATCCTGATCTAGCTCCTTAACGCGTAGATCGAGCCCAAGTAAATCAAGCCATAAAGCGCGTAACAGTCGACGGAAGCGGTTCGTTAATCCATTGTCGAGATCCTCCAGCCAACAAGGGATGGCGACCCTCAATTGCAGCAGGTCTCTTGCTGCGACCAGGCCGTACTCAGCGCACAGCCCGCGAATCTGGTTGCCCTTTGCGGTGCGCTGACTGCACAGTTCCGCTCTGATGCGGTGTATTGCTTGCAGGTCTTGCTGCTCGACCGTTTTGACTGCGACGAAACGCATGTTCGGCCGGCTCATCGCTTCGCAAATTGCCTCGGCATCGTTCGCATCATTCTTGTTGCTCTTCACGTACGGCTTCACAAACTGCGGCGCGATCAGTCTTACGACAAAGCCTCGCTTCTGCAACTCGCGTGCCCAGTGATGTGCACCGCCACAAGCCTCCATTCCGATCTCGCATCCTGGCTCAATTCTCCCCAGGAGCGCCGTGAGCCAATCTGCCCGGCCCAGCTTCTTACGCCAGACAACCTTCTCACAACGATCGACACCGTGGACCTGAAAAACATTCTTGGCGAGGTCGACGCCGACGCGGATAATCTTCATGGTGGACTCCTTTTCCAAACTGGTTGTGTGGAAACTCCAGTTTAGGTGCCGAGGCGCTTCTAGAGAGGAGGAGTCCATCCCATTGCTTCTGGCCGAATTTTGTCGGTCAGAAATGCGGCCTGAACACGTCCGTGTCTCCCTCAAGCGCCCTGGTTTAGTCACTTTGACCCGCCACGACGGAAGCGCCGCAATGCAAGGCCGAAGACAGTCAGACCAATTGCCAGTGCTGGCACCAAAGTCACCACGAGGTTGCCATCTGGCGTGGACCACGACACCGCACCAACTGTGATGAAGGCAGCGATAGACCCGAGGAGGATTGCTACGACCGGCGACTTGGGTGGCAGCTTTCGCCCACCGAGTATTTCGCGCCGGCTTCGCTTTCGGTGGCTGGTTCGGCCTGACGGCACCAGCAGCCGTTCGCGTCTCGACAAGACGGAAGCCCTTGAAACTAACTTTTCCGAATTTCGTCCATCCTTGCAGCAATTTTATCCTTATTTAATTGACAATATTTGTAAATGGCAGCGATTCCCATCAAAAAAGCTATGGCGAATATCGCTGCTCCGTCGGATACAACCTCCGGCGGCAGGAAAAACCACATCACCGTAATCAGAGCAATACAGCTTGTCAGTGTTAATATCAAAAAATAAATCTTGTATGGTTTCATTTTGGTCTTGGTTTTTTTTCAGAACACATTGTCTGCCTTTGGCCGATTTTAGTTTCAGGTCGAGGCGCCTCAAAGTGCGTCTTGTGGGGGGCATTCCCGGTCCCAGTAATCAATCTTAAGGTCTTTGAATTCTTCGCCCCATGTAACGACTCGGAGGCACATATTAGCCTTCGCATAGTTGAGTATGCATACCGGCCGGTCAACCGCACAGCTTTCAATGCCCTTCACGCCATGTGTGCGCATAGTATTCTCGATTCCGATGTACGCATACTCGTTCTTTACATGCATCTTTCGGGGAGACCAGCCCCCACGGCGCAATTCTGTCATTGCAGCTTTGTAAGACATGCCCTTCTTCAATGAAATTTCCTGCTTACCCGCAAGCGCACTTGTGAACAAAGTAAGGGCCGGGAGAATTAGGAGGTATTTTTGCATAGCGTTACAGAAGGATTCATCGGAGCGTCGGCTGTTGGCCGGGTCCAGCCACCACTGACCGCCTGTTCAATAGACAAGGGGAATTAGTCTATATGGCACCTGCTCCATATAGGTGCGATATGCAGCGTCCTGCCGAAGCACGCGCTCCTCGCGCACGAGACGCAGGAGCATCAGCAGTATCACAGCGCAGGCGACGGCAAGATTGCGCCAGCTGCTGTTTGACAGCGCGTATCCGATGCCGCCCAAAAGGTAACTGGAGTACAGCGGATGACGCACTATGCGGTACAAGCCTGCAGTCTTGATGATTCGGCGCGCCGGGACGAGGCCGAAGCTCCGGTTCAGCGACAGCAGTCCAGCGATCTGCATTACGCAACCGAGCACCATCAGATGCCTGGCTTCGGACAGCAGTCCCCATTCGGCGGGTTCAAACAGCAACGGGCTGAAAGTGCCGACAACGCCGGCCAGCCAGTCCCAGGGATTACTTGAGACGGCCACTGGATTGCTGCGCATCAGGAACAGGAACGCCGCCAGCGTTTCGGCGGCGCAGAAGATCAGGTATGTCCAGTCGTCAAAGACGCGCCAGCTGTCGATGTGGGAGAGTGCGAATAGACCCCAGAGCGCGGCGAGCGCCAGGCCGCCAATGAAATTGGCGAGACGCGACCTGAACAGGGATGAGACTTGGAACATGGGGTGCAGCCGATTTTATGTGAAAGGTCTTTCTTTGCCGACCTCAGCCGACCCAGCGCAGCATAGCATTTTGCCGGAGGAAAAAATTCACACTTTGTAACGCGGACAAGAATGTTGTCAAGAGGAAGTACTGCAGCCGATTGCTGCAACATTAAAAAAACCCGAACTTAGGCACGCTACGTCCGCGAGCGCCCAATGAGCTCTGCGCCGTGTCCGCGCATGTGCAACGAAAGCGTCGGGCCGAGCGCCCCTCGCTCAGCCTACTTCACAGCAGGAGATACCGAGGCGCGGAATTGCGGGGCGCGGCGGGCCATCGTGGCTTGCTCGTAGGCGTAGGCCATGCCGATCAGGGAGGCGTCGCTGTAGGCGGTGCCGACGAAGCTGAGGCCGACGGGCAGGCCTTGCACGTGGCCGGCGGGGACCGTCACGTGCGGGTAGCCGGCGACGGCGGCGGGCGAGGAGAAGCTGCGGCCGTAGTGGTCGCCGTCGATGAAGTCCGTCAGCCAGGCGGGGCCGTCGGTGGGTGCGACCAGGGCGTCGAGCTGATGCTCTTGCAGGACTTTATCTATGCCCTCTTCGCGCGAGTAGCGGCGGTTGTTGGCCAGCGCGTCGATGTAGGCTTAGGCTATCCAGGCCTTCCTTCGCTTCGGCGCGTTCGAGGTATTCCTGGCCAAAGTATGGCAGCTCGAGCTGGGCGTTCTTTTTTGTTGAAGGCGATCAGGTCGGCCATGTTCCTGACCTGGGCGTCCGGCGCGTAGGTCTTGAGGTAGGCGGCGAGGTCGGACTTGAATTCGTAGAGCAGGACTTCGGTCTCGCTGTCGCCGTATTTGTCGGTGTTCGGCACTTGCACGTCAATCAGCACGGCGCCCTGTGCTTTCAGCGCGGACAGCGCTTTCTCCATCTCGGCATCGATCGCATCGCTGCCGCCGAAGAAGTTGGCGGGCGACGCCGAGGCGCTTCCCTTGCAAGGCGTTCTTGTCCAGCGCCTTGACGTAGTCGGCGGCTTTGCCGGAGCCTTCCTGCGTGATCGGATCGGCGGGGTCGACACCGGCCATGGCGGCCAGCATCAGGGCGGCGTCGGTCACGCTGCGGGCCATGGGGCCGGCGGTGTCCTGCGAGTGGGCGATGGGGATGATGCCGCTGCGCGAGACGAGGCCGATGGTGGGCTTGATGCCGACCAGGCCGCAGATCGAGGCAGGCGACACAATCGAGCCGTCGGTTTCGGTACCCACAGCGAGCGTGGCCAGTCCGGCTGCGATGGCGGCGCCGGCAACCGGACTGGAACCGCTGCAGTTGCGGTCCAGCGAATAAGGATTGCGGGTCAGGCCGCCGCGCGCGCTCCAGCCGCTGACGGAATGCGAGGAGCGCATATCGGCCCACTCGCTCAGATTGGTCTTGCCGATGATGACGGCGCCGGCGGCGCGCAACTGGGCGGCGACGTGGGAATCCCTGGCGGCGCGCACGCCGGCCAGCGCCAGCGATCCGGCAGTGGTACTCATGCGGTCCGCGGTGGCGATGTTGTCTTTGAGCAGGACGGGGATGCCGTGCAGCGGTCCCCGCAGGCGACGCTGCAGGCGCTCGCGGTCCATTTCGCGGGCGATTTTAAGCGCTTCGGGATTGATTTCGATGACGGCGTTGAGGCGGGGGCCGGCCTTGTCGATGTTGTTGATGCGGGCCAGGTATTGCGAGGTCAGCGAGTGGGAGGTCAGCTTGTTGGAAGCCATCAGCTCCTGCTGCAGCTGCACCCCTGCGTCGAGGATGCCGCCACTATTGGGTTTCGGTGCAGCCAGCGCTGCTTCTGGACGGGCCAGCGTGGCCGCGCCACCCGCGAATATTCCCATCCGAACAAAATTCCTGCGATCCATGCCATCCCCGCTGATGAACGATGCTGCAATATTGCCGAAAAGACGCAAACCGGTAGCATACCAGTGGGTTATTAAAAATTGCTATCAAAAAATACAAATTGTTGCCCAATTGCACATTTTCAGGAAAACCAAGGGCAAAGGCTGGTGTCAGCCACGATGTGGCTGACACCTGGTCGGAGGCGCGGGATAAAAAAAAGCCCGCGGCGGGCGGGCTTTTTTCGGTCGGCGGAGGGGCCGAGAATTAGTTGCGAACGACTTTTTTGAATTCGTTGGTGCGGGTGTCGATCTCGATCACGTCGTCCTGGCTCACGAACAGCGGAACCTGGATGGTGAATTGCTTGGATTCGATCGCGTTTTCGATCTTCGCTTCTTTCATCACGTTACCGGAGGTGTTGCCCTTCACTGCAGGCTCCGAGTATACGATCTGGCGAGCGATGGTGATCGGCAGTTCTACGGAGATAGCTTTGCCATCGTAGAACACTGCTTCGCATTCCATGCCATCCTTCAGGAAGTTGACGGCTTCACCCATGTTTTCTTCTCGATTTCGTACTGGTTGTACTCTTCGTCCATGAAGACGTACAGAGGATCAGCGAAGTACGAGTAGGTCACTGGCTTCTTGTCCAGGATCACCACGTCGAACTTGTCGTCGCCGCGGAATACGTTTTCCAGCGGAGCGTTGGTCAGCAGGTTCTTCATCTTCCACTTGTAAGTGAAGCCGGTGCGGCTGGAACCGTTGACGTCGGAGCGCAGGACGATGAACGGCTTGCCCTCAACCATGATGATGTTGCCGACACGAATTTCTTTTGCTGGTTTCATAAAAACTCTACGCTTATAAAGGGGGGTTGCAGTAACCGATCATTATAGCTCACTTTTCTCATTAGGCGTACTGGAGCGATCGGGCAAACTCCAGTAGATTGGTAGCGAGATCCCCATAGGGACCGCATCTGTTGCTGCCAGTCGACAGCGCGTTGCGTCAACGTTGGCAGGTCGGCCATCAGGCCCGGCCACAGCGAATTCCAGTCCTGGTTTTCGCTGGCGCCGTTCCAGGCCAGTGAGAATTCGGGCAGGCTGACGTTGCCAGCCGCGTAACGCTGCAGGAAGGCCCGCAACTTCTTGTGGTGCAAGTTTTCGTCCTGCGAATAGATGTGCCAGACGAAGGGTTTACAAGCCCATTGTGCGCGCACCCAGGAATCTTCGCCACGGACAAAGTTCAGGTCGCAGGACCAGAGCAGCTTGTCATAATCCGGCTGCGGCACGAAGGGGATCACGCGCACGGTCAGCGCGCCGTGGGTGCGCACGGCACCGGGGCGCAGCTTCGTCGCCGAGGAAGTCACGGACGGCATTGTCGGCAACGCCTTCAGGGGCCAGGCATACGATCGCGTCGCCGGCTGCCGCCCATGCGGTGAACAGTTCGGCAACTGGCGCATACGGGTAGCAGAACAGCGAGACTTTCAGCGCCGCCTGTTCGGCAGGCGTGACGCCGAGGCGCGCCATAAAGGCTGCGACATCGACGGCGTCAAAAGCCTGGCGCTGCGTTTCGAGTTCGCGCTCGACCAGCAGGCCGCCGGTGCGCTGCGTGAAGCCGGGGAAGAAGAAATGCTTGGTCAGCGGCAGGCGCGGATGCATGGACGGCAGGCGATGGCAGCCTTCCACCCACTCTTCCGCCGTCAGGCCTTCCAGGTTGAACCACACGGGCTTGCGCGAACGCTGCGCCATCGCTTCCACATAGCCGGGCGGAATATCGACGGCAAAGAATTCGATGACGATGTCCGCTACGTCGTCCGGCGTGAACACGCCTTCCTGGTCGCGCCAGTGACGCACGATGACGCCTTGCAGCGACTGCGTTTCAGCGGAGGTATCGACTTCCGGACAGATGCGGCGGAAGCTTGCCAGGTCGTCTACCCAGAGCGTGACGGCAATGCCGTGCTCCTGCCGGAGCTGCTTCGAGAGCCGCCAGCAAATACCGATGTCGCCAAAGTTGTCGACAACTTTGCAGAAAATGGCAAGAGAAGTGGTCAATGCGGAGGAAGGAAGTGTTTTGGCGTCCCCACGGGGATTCGAACCCCGGTACTCACCGTGAAAGGGTGATGTCCTAGGCCTCTAGACGATGGGGACCGGGACGTGCACTGCGCTTGAAAGATTTGACTTGGCGTCCCCACGGGGATTCGAACCCCGGTACTCACCGTGAAAGGGTGATGTCCTAGGCCTCTAGACGATGGGGACGTCGTAAAAGCGTGCGCGCATTATATCAGCGGTTCCCCGCTATTTCAAGGAGAAGAACGTCAGCCGGTTTGCGAACACGTAGTCTGATTCATAGAACATCATGGCGCACAGAACGAGGATTGCCACGGCGGAATGATGATGGCGTACTTCAGCGCCAGCCTCTCCCACTTCAGGTGCATGAAGATCGCGACAATGAAGCCGGCCTTCAGGATCATCAGGGTGATGATCAGCCCCCAGCGCAGCAAGCCCTGCACGTGGAAGAAGTCGACCAGGTAGGAAAACGTGCTCAGTACGAAGAGCAGGATCCAGACCTTGAAGTACACCCCAAGCGGGTGCTGTTGTGCAGTTGCGCCGGACATGGTCGCCTCCTACCACAGATAGAAGAATGCAAAGATGAACACCCACACAAGATCCACGAAGTGCCAGTACAGGCCCGTGATCTCGACGATGTCGTAACCCTTCTTGTCATAGAAACCGGACATCACGCGCTTGGCAATGATGGAAAGATAGATGACGCCCGCCGACACGTGCAGGCCGTGGAAGCCGGTGATCATGAAGAAGCAGGAGCCGAATTGCGCCGCGCCCATGGGATTGCCCCAGGGCCGCACGCCTTCGTGAATCAGCTTGCTCCATTCGAAGGCCTGCATGCCGACAAAGGTGGCGCCGAACAGCGCGGTTACCAGCATCAGGATGCCGGCTTTTTTCTTGTCGCGCCGATAGCCATAGTTGACCGCGAGCGCCATCGTGCCGCTGCTGGTGATCAGCACGAAGGTCATGATGGCGATCAGGATCAGCGGCAGCTGGGTGCCGGCGATGGTCAGCGAAAACACTTCACTGGGGTTGGGCCAGGCGGTGGTGGCCAGATGCGCACCGACATGTAGCCGGTGAGGAAGGTGCCGAAGATGAAGGTGTCGCTGAGGAGGAAGATCCACATCATGGCCTTGCCCCACGGGACGTGGAACGCGACCTTGTCGCCCGCCCAGTCGTTGACGAAGCCTTGCCAGCCTTGGGCTGACTGTGTTTGCGTCTCCATGGTTCACCTCACTGGTATGCCAACCGTCGTGCAGAATGCCCGGACCACTTCGGGCGTCACGTAGAACAGCAGCGCGAACACTGCGAGCCACAGGAAGAACAGGAAATGCCAGTACTGGGCGCACAGCGCGATGCCCTCGCCTACCCGCTCGGTGGCGCGGCCACGCAGGAAACCCGCCGCGACCAGCATGCCGGCGACCCAGGCCGCCCAGCACGTGCAGGCCGTGCAGGCCGGTGATCATATAGAAGAAGCTGTTGGCGGGATTGGCACGCAGGCCGTAGTCGCCGTCCGTCATGGCCTGCCAGGCTGCCAGCTGGGACGCGATGAAGCACAGCGCGAGCAGTAGTGCAAAGGCGCTGACCTTGCGGGCCGATTCACGGCGGCCCGCTTCGGCCTGGCGGCGCGCCGCCTCCCAGGTAACGCTGCCGGCCAGCAGCAGGGCTGTGCTGAGCCACAGCTGCCAGGGGATGTAATTCAGGCTGCGCCAGTCCTCATAGGCCATGCGCATTGCGTAGGCAAAGGCGAACAGCATGAACAGCGCGGACACCACGCCCATGAACACCCACAGCCCGACCTTGCGCGCGCCATGCGGCGCGGCCGGCCCGCCATTGTGGGCGCCCTGCCCTTCCGGCATCCGGGGAAGCCATTGCTGGTGCGGAGTGTGGCGCCGTTCATTTCGGCACCTCCACATCCTCACGGCTTGGCACGCTCGGCGGACGTGGCGGCGGCGTATGCGGCGGCGCGCCGTGTTCGTGCTGCTCCGGTCCCACGTTCTGCGGGAAGTAGTCCTCGCCGTTCGGCGCATCGCGGCCGTAGTCGTAGGCGCCACGGTAGGCCACCGGCAGTTCGGGGCCCCAGTTGCCGTGCTGTGGCGGCGTGTGCGGCGTGAACCATTCCAGGCTGGCCGCGCGCCACGGATTACAGCCGGCCGGCTTGCCGTTCCAGACGCTCCATGCCATGTTGAACAGGAAGACCAGTTGCGTCACGCCGACCACCAGCGCAGCCACAGTGATGAATTCGTTCATCGCATGGGCGGACGCCGGGATGAAGTTGTAGTTCTCGTAGGCGTAATAGCGGCGCGGCATGCCGAGGATGCCCAGGTAGTGCATGGGGAAGAAGATGGCGTAGGCGCCCAGGAAGGTGACCCAGAAGTGCAGCTTGCCCATCACTTCGTTGTACATGCGCCCTGTGGCTTTCGGATACCAGTGGTAGATACCGCCGAAGACCGCCAGCACCGGCGACACACCCATCACCATATGGAAGTGCGCAACCACGAAGTAAGTGTTGGACAGCGGGATATCCACGCTGACATTGCCGAGGAAGAGGCCAGTCAGCCCGCCTATCAGGAAGGTCGAGATGAAGCCGAGCGCGAACAGCATGGGGACCGTTAAATGAATGTCGCCGCGCCACAGGGTCAGCGTCCAGTTATAGACCTTGAGCGCGGTGGGCACCGCGATGATCAGCGTGGTGGTGGCGAAGAAGAAGCCGAACCAGGGATGCATGCCGCTCACATACATGTGGTGGGCCCACACGACGAAACTCAGGCCGCCGATGATAACGATCGCCCACACCATCATGCGGTAGCCGAAGATCTGCTTGCGGGCGTGCACGCTGATCAGGTCCGAAATCACGCCGAAGGCCGGAAGCGCCACGATGTACACCTCGGGGTGGCCGAAGAACCAGAACAGGTGCTGGAACAGCAAGGGGCTGCCGCCCTTGTAGCCCAGTTGCTGGCCCATGGACAGGATGGCGGGCATGAAGAAGCTGGTGCCGAGCGCCTTATCGAGGAGCATCATTACGCCGCTGACGAAGAGCGCGGGGAAGGCCAGCAGGGCCAGTACGGTGGCGATGAAAATGCCCCACACCGTCAGCGGCATGCGCATCAGCGTCATGCCGCGCGTGCGCGCCTGCAGCACGGTGGTGACGTAATTCAGGCCGCCCATGGTGGCGGCCACGATGAACACGATCAGCGAAACCAGCATCACGATGATGCCGCCCTCCACGCCCGGCGTGCCGGGCAGGATGGCTTGCGGAGGATACAGCGTCCAGCCGGCGCCGGTGGGGCCGCCGGGGACGAAGAAGCTGGCGCACAGGATCACGACCGCCAGCAGGTAGAACCAGTAGCTGAGCATGTTCAGGAAGGGGAACACCATGTCGCGCGCGCCCACCATCAGCGGGATCAGGTAGTTGCCGAAGCCGCCCAGGAACAGCGCCGTCAGCAGGTAGATCACCATGATCATGCCGTGCATGGTAATGAACTGGTAATAGCTGGCCGGATCGATGAACTGGAACTTGCCCGGGAAGCCGAGCTGCAGGCGCATCAGGTCGGACAGCACCAGGCCAATCACGCCGACGAAAACGGCCGTCAGCGTGTACTGGATGGCGATGACCTTGTGGTCCTGGCTCCAGACATACTTGGTCCAGAAGCTTTGCGGGCCATGGTCGTGCTCCTGCCCGTGCTCGGTTGCATGCTCTTCGCCGTATGCCATGCGCGTTCTCCTCAGCGGACCGTCTTGATGTAATCAACCAGCGCCGTCAGATCTTCCTCGCTCATCGGAGTGGGCGGCATCACGGGCGGGAAGCCCTTGACGATCTGCGCCTTCGGATCGGTGATCGAGTGCTTCAGGTAGGCATCGTCGGCCGTCACGGTGCCGCCGCCTTCCAGCGTCTCCGTCTTGCCGTACAGGCCTTTCCAGCTGGGGCCCACGCCCGGCGAGCCATCCACGCTATGGCAGGCGATGCAGCCCTTGGACTGGGCGATCAGACGGCCCTGCTTGCCCGGCTCGGCGGGTCCGCCCACCCCGCCCGGCACGCCGCCGCCAAAGGTCGGCTGCTTGGCCAGCCAGGCCGCGTAGCTTGGCGCATCATCGACCACGACAGCGCTGCGCATATTCGAGTGCCCACGCCGCACAGCTGGGCGCACAGCACTTCGTAGCGGCCGATCTTGGTCGGGGTCAGCCAGAAGTGGGTGACGATGCCGGGCACGCATATTCATGCGGGTGCGGAACTGCGGCACGTAGAAGTCGTGCAGCACATCCTGGGCGCGCAGGTTGGCCTTGACCGGCTTGTCGACCGGCAGGTGGATTTCCTGGCCATCGACCAGCACATCATCCTGGCCGGCCGGGTCCTGCGGATCGATGCCGAAAGGATTGGTGGGGTTCATGAAGCGCACGTCCGTCTTGCCCATCTTGCCGTCCTTGCCCGGCAGGCGGTAGTGCCATTGCCATTGCTGGCCCATGACTTCGAACACCATCGCATCCGGCGGCGGAGTGATCAGCTTGGCGTACACGGACAGGCCCGGCGCCAGCATGGCGATGATGCCCACCGAGGTGCCGGCGATCAGCCACCATTCCAGCTTGCGGTTATGGGATTCGGCTGCCGCCCGGTGCCCTTCCCGGTGCCGGGACTCTGACCACGGCATAGGCGACGAAGATGTGGAGGATGATGAATAGCGCGGCGGTGATGACCAGGGTGATCATCAGGGCATCGTCCATCTCCTGCCAGTTGGAGGCGATGGGCGTCAGCCACCAGGGGCTGAGGAAGTGGAAGATAATCGCGCCAAGAACAATCAGTATGAGTGAGAGTGCCAACGCCATGATAAATGAGCCCGATAAGTTATAGGGAAACTACGGGAACGCCTCGCCCGAGCAAGGGACGAGGCGCAAGGGGCTACATTTATTCAGGTCTTGTCTGGCCGTTCCAGCAGTCGGTAGAACCATGCGGCACAAGCGCCGAACGCGATGTGGCCGATAAAGGCGGGCCAGCCGCGCAGGTCGGCAAACCAGGAGAAGGCGCCGGACATGCCGTAGAAGTTCAGTACATAGAGCAGCACGCCAAAGGCGGCGCCGGTCATGATGACCATGCCATTACTCGAGTCGAGCTGGAAAGGCGCGATGATCGCCGCCAGCATCAGTGCAAAGGTAATGCCCAGGATATAGTGGACCACGAGGGCCGCAATCACAATGCTGAGGCTGTACCCGGATGTTTCCAGCACCTCCCAGCCCATCACCATGGCCGCAACCATGCGTGAGATCAGCCAGGGGTCGCCGCCTCGGATGGCCGTGTAGGCCAACTCCAGCAACATCAGGATACCGCCGGCTCCGAAACCGGCAATGGCAGCGGCGGTCCAGTCACCCTGGCGCGCCACCCAGCGATGCGAATGCATGCGAAGTTCCATGACTTCCTCCTGTGCGGGGTCCGTAATCCATCTT
Organism: Pseudoduganella sp. UC29_106; assembly: GCF_044055365.1. NCBI lineage: Bacteria > Pseudomonadati > Pseudomonadota > Betaproteobacteria > Burkholderiales > Oxalobacteraceae > Pseudoduganella > Pseudoduganella sp. UC29_106. The sequence continues at coordinate 4,468,384 of NZ_CP171977.1, forward strand.
AGTACGGATTTCGCAACATGCAAAGGAAACAAGCTTGGTGATAATTTAGGCAGCTTTGCGACAGACCAAAGGCCAATGAAGGAAGGAAAATCGTGGCGTCCCCACGGGATTCGAACCCCGGTACTCACCGTGAAAGGGTGATGTCCTAGGCCTCTAGACGATGGGGACCTGATGGACTGTTGTCTCTGTGCCGCATTTTTGGTGGAGGTAAGCGGGATCGAACCGCTGACCCCTTGCATGCCATGCAAGCGCTCTCCCAGCTGAGCTATACCCCCGCTGGCACAGAATAATCTAACTGGCGTCCCCACGGGGATTCGAACCCCGGTACTCACCGTGAAAGGGTGATGTCCTAGGCCTCTAGACGATGGGGACCTGTTGGACTGGTACTACACACTACTATCAACCCGTGCTGCTTGGTGGAGGTAAGCGGGATCGAACCGCTGACCTCTTGCATGCCATGCAAGCGCTCTCCCAGCTGAGCTATACCCCCGTATGCGGGCACAGATTGTTACTGCTCTTGGCGTCCCCACGGGGATTCGAACCCCGGTACTCACCGTGAAAGGGTGATGTCCTAGGCCTCTAGACGATGGGGACCCTGGACTTACTTTTTACTGCTTCTCTTCGCTGAACTGGTGGAGGTAAGCGGGATCGAACCGCTGACCTCTTGCATGCCATGCAAGCGCTCTCCCAGCTGAGCTATACCCCCGTTTCGCGAAGAGACAGAAGTATAGCAGCCCTTCCGTGAATTGCAAATGCCAATTTGCAAGATTGTCGAAAAATTCTAAACCCACGGCAGACCCTGGTGGCAGGCACGATGTGCCAGCCACCGGTTTTGGGCCGCAGGTGCAAATTTGGGCCTGCGGCACATAACAGGTGGCTGGCACATCGTGCCTGCCACCAGGGGTTGGGGTGGGTTTTACAGGTAAGCAGCCAGGCGCGCGGAGACGACGTCGCGGCCGAACAGCTGCAGCACAGCATCAATCGCCGGCGTCTGCAGCTGGCCAGCAACGAAGAGGCGCAGTGGCATGGCCAGCTGCGGCATTTTCAGGCCGTTGGCGGCCAGCACTTCCTTGATCATGGCCGCAATCGCTTCCTTGGTCCACTCCACCGTCTTGATGCGCTCGGCGAACATGGCCACAGCCGGCTTCACGGCGTCCGTGTAGTGCTGGGCCAGCAGCTCCGCTTCCGGTTTCGGCTCACGGTAGAACAGCATGGACGCGTCGGCCAGCTCGTTGATGGTGTTGGTGCGGTCCTTCAGCAACGCCAGCACCAGCGGCAGCTCAGGCGCGCCTTCCAGCTTGCCGCCGTCGGCGATCAGCTTCGGCTTGACCAGCTCGGCCAGGCGGGCGTTGTCGGCCTGCTTGATCCAGTAGTTGTTCAGCCAGGCCAGCTTTTCGTAGTTGAACTGGGCGGCGGACGCGGTCAGGCTCTCCAGGTTGAACCACTCGCAGAACTGCTGGATCGAGAAGATTTCATCGTCGCCGTGCGACCAGCCCAGGCGGGCCAGATAGTTCAGCATGGCTTCCGGCAGGTAGCCCTGGGCCGGGTATTCCATCACGCTGACGGCGCCGTGGCGCTTGGACAACTTCTGGCCGTCCGAGCCGAGGATCATCGGCAGATGGCCGTATTCCGGCAGCGGTGCGCCGATCGCGCGCAGGATGTTGATCTGGCGCGGGGTGTTGTTGACGTGGTCGTCGCCGCGCAGCACGTGGGTGATCTTCATGTCCCAGTCGTCGACCGCGACGCAAAAGTTGTAGGTCGGCGTGCCGTCCGGACGGGCGATCACCAGGTCATCCAGCTCCTTGTTGGAGATGGTAATGGTGCCCTTCACCACGTCGTTCCAGGTCACGTCGCCATCCAGCGGATTCTTGAAGCGCACCACGGGCTTGCGCTCAACCGGCACGGGCGGCAGGGTCTTGCCCTCTTCCGGACGCCAGGTGCCGTCGTAGCGCGGCTTCTCGCCGGCGGCGGTGGCGCGGTCGCGCATGGCCTGCACTTCTTCCGGCGACGAGTAGCAGTAATAAGCGGTGCCGGCCGCCAGCATCTGCGCGATCACTTCGCGGTAGCGGTCCATGCGCTGCATCTGGTAGAACGGACCTTCGTCATGGTCCAGGCCCAGCCACTTCATGCCGTCCAGGATGGCCTGCACGGCTTCCGGGAGTCGAACGTTCCAGGTCGGTATCCTCGATGCGCAGCACGAAGGTGCCGCCAAAGTGACGGGCAAAGGCCCAGGAATACAGCGCCGTGCGGGCGCCGCCCACGTGCAGGAAGCCGGTCGGGCTGGGTGCGAATCGGGTACGTACTGGAGTGGCGGGTGCGGTCATTTCAGTCGGAAAGCAAAGATGTAAAGGCAGATATTTTACCTGCAAAGCCCTTATACTCGAACCGGACAATAAAAATGGAGACGACCTTGAGACCTTCGACTTGCCTCTTTTGCCGCCGCCGGCCTGCTGGCCGCCCTTCCCGCTTTCGCCCAGGACAGCCGCCTCGCCGTCGAGCAGGGTTTGCTGCCCGCCGTCGCGCTGCAGGGCACGCAGCCGGTCAAGCGCAAGCTGGCCGACGAGATGGCGCGGCTGGCGGTGCCCGGCATCAGCGTCGCGGTGATCCACGGTGGCGGCATCGAATGGGCCAAGGGCTATGGCGTGGTGACCCCGGGCGGCGCGCCGGTCACGGCTGGCACGCTGTTCCAGGCCGCGTCCATCAGCAAGCCGGTGACGGCGATGGCGGCGCTGAATATGGTCGAACGGGGCCGGTTCGCGCTGGACCAGGACATCAACAGCTACAGCTCGCGCTGGAAGCTGCCGAATAATGATCCGAGCGGCACGCCGGCCACGCTGCGCCAGCTGCTGTCGCATACTGCCGGCATCACGGTGCACGGCTTCCCAGGCTACGAAGTCGGCAAGCGGTGCCGACGCTGCTGCAGCTGCTGAACGGGGCGACGCCGTCCAATACGCGCGGCGTGCATGTCAGCACTCGCCCCGGCAGCACCTGGCGCTATTCGGGCGGCGGCTATGAAGTGGTGCAGTACATGATGCAGGAGCGCGGCAAGGCCGATTTCGCGGCGCTGATGCAGGAGACGGTGCTGCAGCCGGTCGGCGTGCAGGACAGCACCTATGCCCAGCCGCTGCCCCCTGCCCTGCTGGCGCGCGCGGCGCTGCCGCATGACGGCAAGGGCAAGCCTGTCGCCGGTGGCCCGCACATCTATCCGGAGCAGGCGGCGGCCGGCCTGTGGACCACACCGAGCGATCTGGCGCGCTTTGCGATCGAAGTGCGGCAGTCGGCCGCGGGACAGTCGAATAAGGTGCTGTCGCAATCGATGACGCAGCTGATGCTGTCGCCGGTGATGGCCAACTTCGGCCTGGGCCTGCATGTGGAGGGCGATGGCCAGGCGCAGACCTTCAGCCACGGCGGCTCCAATGCGGGCTACCGCACCACGATGGTGGCCTACACAGAACGCGGCGACGGCGTGGTGGTGATGACCAACGGCGACCGTGGCGACGAGCTGGCGGGCGAAGTGGTGCGCGCGGTGGCGGCGGCTTATAACTGGCCTACGCAGCGCATGAAGGAGAAGCGCGCGGTGGCGGCCAGCGCGGCCATGCTGGCGACGATGCCGGGCAAGTATTCCGTCGGCGCGGCGGGCGATTTCACCATCAGCCGCGAGGGCGATGGGTTAGTGGTGGAGATGGTTGACGGGCAGCGCGAGCCTTTATACCCGGGCGTTGGCGAAACGTGGTTTATTTTGTGGCGCGATTATGAGTTGCGGTTTGATGGCGCGGGCAAGGGGCGATTGGTGGCGCCGGGGTTCGAGATGCCGTTCACGCGGGCTAAGTAAGCTTCGCGGCGCGGGACAAGGTTCGCGCCGCGGGACACGCACGCACGGCGGATCAATGATCCGCCCTACGCACCCCGACGGCCCACACACCGCGGCGCCGGCGGTTTATTTGACCGTGACGTTGATCGTCTTGCTCAGACCCTGGCCGTACGACTGGTGGGCGCCGTTGGCGAACTGCATGGTCAGCTTGTACTTGCCCGGCGGGAGCTTCACCTCGGTCTCGGTCTGTCCCTTACCGAAGTGCATATGGGTTTCGTCGAAAGGAATCGCCTCGCCGGCCTTCATGCTTTCGGCGTTGATGAGCAGGTGGTGGTGGCCGGTATTGGCGCTCATGTCGCCGGCCGGCTTCACGTCCATGCCATTCACGGCGAACTTCACCTTGAACGGGCTGGTGACGGTGGCGCCGTCCTGCGGCTCGACGAAGGATACGGATTGTGCAGCCGCGCCGAAAGCGATGCTGCCGAGTGCCATGGCCAGCATGGCGCGTTTAACGATTTGCATGTGTCTCTCCCAGGATTGAAGGTCCTACATACTTCATCACCAGCCCTTCGGGCCAACCGCCCAGCCAGCGCCAGGCGACGCAAAAGCTACCGCATTGACCGGCGTGCCATCCAGCCACACCCAGGTCTTGCCCGCATCGCGCGAGATGCCCGAACCGGCCAGGCCGCCCGCCACGAACGCCTGCGGCGCGCCCGGCACGGGGGCCACAGCCGACATATAGCCGGCCGGCAGCACGGAGGCCGCCGTCCACGTGGCGCCGCCATCGTCGCTGCGCGCGCCGTTCAGTGTGGACAGCGCCGGCTCCTTGTAATCACCGCCAACGGCAATGCCGGTGCGGCCGTCGCGGAAGCCGACGGAGAAAATGCCCTTGCTTGCGGCACCCGCCGGGATTGGCAGCGGCGCCGCGCGCCAGGTCCGGCCACGGTCGGCCGAATGGAACACGCGCGCCGTTTGCGCGCCGCCGGTGGCGAACCAGGCATCGCTGCTGCCGGAAACGGACAGGCAGGTACCGCTGGCCGCAAACGCGCCCTCGCTCTTCAGCGCCGCAAGTCCGTGCGGGTCGCTGGCTGGCTGCCAGCTGTCGCCGCCGTCGGACGTGGTGAAGATGCGGAAGGCGCCGTTGACCGGGTCGCCGAACAGGATGCCGTTGCGCGCATCCCAGAAGGCGATGGCGTCCCAGAAGCCGTCCTTGTCCGGATTGGTGATCAGCAGCTGCCAGGTGGCGCCACCGTCCTTGGTGCGGTACAGGCGCGACGCGTCGCCGGGGCCGGCGGACATGATGATGGCCGTGTTGGCGTCGAAAAGCCTGGATATCGCGGAAGTCGAGCGCGTCGGCCTCCGGCACCGGCAGGCGTTGCCAGGTTTTGCCGCCATCGAGTGTGCGCAGCACCCGTGCCTTTGGCTCCGCTGGCCCAGGCAACGGACGCACTGACGGGCGCAATGCCGCGCAATTCGGCCTCGCTGCCGCTGGCCTGCGGCGCCCACGACAGAGGCGCGGACACCGCCGTGCCCTGCCCCGGCCCCGCCTGCGCGGCCAGCGTGCTTTGCGCCAGCGCTGCGGCGCAGGCCAGGACACCAAGTACGGCGGCGAGTGCGCGCGTCACCATCAGTCGTTCTTGACCACGATGGACGGGAACTTGCTGCTCATATCCTTCGCCTTCTCCGCCACCTTGACCGCGATCTTGCGCGCGATTTCCTTGTAGATGGCCGCAACCGGGCCGTCCGGTTCGGCGACCACGGTCGGCTTGCCCGAATCGGTCTGCTCGCGGATGGACAGCTTCAGCGGCAGCGCGCCCAGGAACTCGGCGCCGAAGTCCGCGCACATCTTGGCGCCGCCGCCCTCGCCGAAGATCGCCTCGGTATGGCCGCAGTTCGAACAAATATGGGTGCTCATATTCTCCACCACGCCCAGGATAGGGATGCCGACCTTCTCGAACATCTTCAGGCCCTTGCGCGCGTCCAGCAGAGCGATGTCCTGCGGGGTGGTCACGATCACGGCGCCGGTGACCGGCACTTTCTGCGACAGCGTCAGCTGGATATCGCCGGTTCCCGGCGGCATATCGACGATCAGGTAATCCAGGTCGCGCCAGTTGGTCTGCTCCAGCAGCTGCTGCATGGCCTGGGTGACCATCGGGCCGCGCCACACCATCGGCTCGTCCGGATCGATGAGGAAGCCCATCGAGGTCACCTGCACGCCGTGGTTTTCCATCGGCTCCATGGTCTTGCCGTCGTTGGTGACGGGACGGCCGCTCACGCCCAGCATCATCGGCTGCGAGGGGCCGTAGATGTCGGCGTCCAGCACGCCGACCGACGCGCCTTCGGCGGCCAGCGCCAGCGCCAGGTTGACGGCCGTGGTCGATTTGCCAACACCGCCCTTGCCCGAGGCCACGGCGATGATGTTCTTCACGTTCGGCAGCAGCTTCAGGCCGCGCTGTACGGTGTGGGAAATGATCCTGGTGCTGATGTTCAGCGTCACCTTGCCGCCCAGCGGGGCCAGCGCGGCCAGCACGGCGGCGCGGATGCCCTCGATCTGGCTCTTGGCCGGGTAGCCCAGTTCAATGTCCAGCGCGATATCGCTGCCGTCGACCTTCAGGTTGCGCACGGATTTGGACGTCACGTCATCCTTGCCGGTATTCGGGTCCAGCACCTTGACCAGTGCTGCCTTGACGTCTTCTGCTGTGATGCTCATGTATTTCTCCGTAAGTGATGCCGCAGTCTAGCGCAAAATGGACAGAAATACATCGCAAAACCCTCCCGGCTGCCCGGGAGTCCCTTACGCTGGTAAAATGCCTACTTTTCCAACACCTTAATCGCGCATCAATCATGACTCGCAAGCTGTTTGTCACCACTGCACTGCCATACGCTAACGCTGCCTTCCATATTGGCCATATGATGGAATACATCCAGGCCGACATCTGGGTCCGTTTCCAGCGAATGCAGGCCGAGGGCAATGGCCTGCGCGAAGTGCACTTCGTGGGCGCCGACGATACCCACGGCACGCCGATCATGATCGCGGCGGAAAGGAAGGCATCACGCCGCAGGAATTCGTGGCCAAGATCGCCGCCGGCCGCGCGCAATACCTGGACGGTTTCCATATCGCCTTCGACAATTGGTATTCGACCGATTCGCAGGAAAACGTCGAGCTGTCGCAGGGCATCTACCGCAAGCTGCGCGACGCTGGCCTGATCCAGACCAAGACCGTGGACCGCTTCTTCGACCCGGTCAAGGGCATGTTCCTGGCCGACCGCAATATCAAGGGCGAGTGCCCGAAGTGCGGCGCCAAGGACCAGTATGGCGACAACTGCGAAGTGTGCGGCGCGGCCTACCAGCCGACCGACCTGGTGAACCCGTACTCGGTGTTCACCAACGCCACGCCGATCCTGAAGCCTTCGGAGCAGTACTTCTTCAAGCTGTCCGACCCGCGCTGCTTCGAATTCCTGCGCGACTGGCTGAACACGCCGGGGCGCCTGCAGCCGGAAATGGTCAATAAAGTGTCCGAGTGGCTGGGCGAAGCGGGCGAGAAGCTGGCGGACTGGGACATCTCGCGCGATGCGCCCTACTTCGGCATCCCGATTCCCGATGCGCCGGGCAAGTACTTCTACGTCTGGCTGGACGCGCCGGTCGGCTACCTGGCATCGCTGAAGAATTACTTCGGCAAGAAAGGCATCGACTACGACGCTTTCCTGCGCGATCCGGGCGCCGAGCAGATTCACTTCATCGGCAAGGATATTGTGTCCTTCCACCTGCTGTTCTGGCCTGCGATGCTGAAGTTCGCCGACCACCCGACCATCGAGCACATGCGCGTGGCGGTGCACGGCCACCTGACCGTGAACGATGAAAAGATGTCCAAGTCGCGCGGCACCGGCATTTCGCCACTGCGCTACCTGAACCTGGGGCATGAATCCGGAATGGCTGCGCTACTACATCGCCTTCAAGCTGAACTCCAAGGTGGAAGACCTGGACTTCACCGGCGAAGATTTCGTGGCGCGTGTGAATTCGGACCTGATCGGCAAGTACGTGAACATCGCTTCGCGCTGCGCGGGCTTCATTGCCAAGAAGTTCGATGGCAAGCTGGCTGGTTCGCTGTCTTCCTCTTCGCTGGAGTGGATCAACAAGGCCCTGCTGGCAGCGGACGGCTCCGAGCGCCAGGCGTCGATTGCGGCGCATTTCGAAGCGCGCGAATTCGGCAAGGCCCTGCGCGAAATCATGGAAATCGCCGACGTGGCGAACCGCTTCGTGGACGAGAACAAGCCGTGGATCCTGGCCAAGGACGAGTCCAAGGTCGCGGAACTGCACGACGTCTGCACCACGGCGCTGATCCTGTTCCGTCAGCTGTCCATCCTGCTGTCGCCGGTGCTGCCGCACGTGGCGGCCAATGTGCGCGGCTTCCTGAACGATGATAGCTTCGCGTGGGCCGATACCGACGTGGCGTCCGGCGCGGCATGGAAGCCGATGCTGGGCCGTACCATCGGTGCCTACAGCCACCTGATGACGCGCGTGGACCCGAAAATGATCGAGGATCTGTTCGAGCCTGCGACGCCGGCCGCTCCGGCTGCCGCCCCTGCTGCCGCCGCAAGCGCCGCCGCACCGGCCGCCGCGGAAGCCGGCGCTGCTGCCGACGGCATGGAGGAACTGGCGCCCGAGATCTCGATCGACGATTTCGCCAAGGTCGACCTGCGCATTGCGAAGATCGTCAACTGCGAGCACGTGGAAGGCGCGGGCAAGCTGCTGCGCCTGACGCTGGACGTGGGCGAAGGCCGTCACCGCAACGTCTTCTCCGGCATCAAGTCGATGTACAAGCCGGAAGACCTGGTCGGCAAGCTGACCGTGATGGTGGCCAACCTGGCGCCGCGCAAGATGAAGTTCGGCGTGTCCGAAGGGATGGTGCTGGCGGCGTCGGCGGCCGATGAGAAGGCCAATCCGGGCATCTACATCCTGAATCCGTGGCCGGGCGCCGAACCGGGCATGCGCATCCGCTAAACCATCATGGACATACTGGTTCGGGAAGCGACTGCGGACGATGCGCAGCTGATTGCCGACCTCACGCGCGCGGCGTGGGCCGGCAAGGTCAGCGTCACTTCCAGTGGACACCGGGAAACCGCCGTCAAGGTCGCGGATCACCTCCGCGACGGCGGCGGTTTTATCTTGCTGGACGGGGATAAGCCGATCGGCTCCGTGCGCTGGCTGCCGCGGGATGCCGAGCCGGATGTGTGGGAAATCCTGCGCATGGGCGTGCTGCCCGAGTACCGCGGTACCAATTTATCGCAGCACCTGCTGGAAGCCGTGATCCACCACGCCCTCGCGGCCGGCATCGAGGAACTGCGCCTCGCCGTACGCAGCGACCAGCCCAAGCTGATCGACTTTTACACTGCTTACGAATTCGAACTCGCCGCCGAGCTCGAATACTCGCACGCCAATCCGCTCGAACCCGCGCCCCTCGTCATGCGCCGCCTGCTGCGCTACTGATCCGCCTCAAGGCGCCGTGCGTCAAAATCCGATAGATTCATCGGATGAAATTCTCAGCGAGCAAATGGCTCGCATATACATTCCTGGTCGGACTGATACCGATGCTCACCAGGCTGCTGGTGTGGACGACGGCCGCTGCCGACAGCATTGATCCTGTCTCCACGCCAGACCTCATCGCCCTGAGGACTCGTATTTCATGTGTCGGTCATCAATGAACTTGAGCATTTGCCGGCCGCACTCAAAGACTGGAAATCCATACAGAGCGGTACGGCATTGTTGTTCATTGCTTTGTACGGTGCGCTCTGTACTTTGGCTATCATTGGAGATAATGCCCCGGGCGTAGTGGACGCAAGGACTGTACTCTTCATGAGCATGTCACTTGCCTTTGCATCAGCTTTGATCGGCGTAACCGTAGCGATCAGACTTTCTAAGTAGGCCCCATATGCTGGACGTTCTTGCTTATATCATTGGTTTTATCGGCGTAACAGTCGGGCTCGGCGTATCCATTTGGAATATTGTCTATGCTCCCAAAAAATATCCGTTCAACCTGGAACGCGACGACGAGTAGGCAATTAGTTGCGGCGGAGGGCGTACCAGGCGCAGACGGCGACAGGGGCGCCGAGAGTGATGGCGGAAATGGTGTCCCACAGGCCGTCGCCGAGGAGCGCGGAAATCAGGCCGATTGAGGTGAAGAGGCGAAGCGCGATCGGGGCGCTCCACATTTTCATATTCACGTTTTAACTCCAAAGTTGCAGTCGATGTGCGCACAAAATGCGAATGATTCGCGTTTACACGGATATTACCTGCTAGGTGTGATTTTGGCCAGGGTGGCGAATCACTCTTCCAGCAGGCGTCGGCAAGCTGGTCGTCAAGGCGGCGATGCTTAGGGACGCGGCGCTCGACCTGCTGCTCGGCGCGCATCCGGGTTTGGTCAACCAGCAAGAGCGCGGTTTGCAGTGCTTCGCTCATGCTTTTGGCGGCCAGCTGCATTGCCTCAACTGGCGAAAGCTCGGGCGGCTTGATCCGATTATTTATTTCCCGCCTCAATTTGTCCGCCGGTGACCATTCCTTATCCAGCGGCCGGCGTATCCAAAGGTCGCGCCACGCATTACGAGGCTCGCCAGCCGCCGTGGCGGCCATTTGACTTGGCGACATTATCTTTCCGCGAAATTTCAGCCTGTCATCCACAATCTCGCCGTAAAACAATTGATCGGCGCAGCGCATTCGCAAGCGGGTGCCGCTGGGAAGAAGAAGACATTTCCACTGATAACCGGTCGAGGAAACGTCCGCCGCCTGCTCGGCTCTTATCCACTGTCCGACCGCGCGGGCAATCGCTTCCGTAATACTGAGCGAACTGCCCGAAGTATGCAAGAAAAGCGCAAGTTCAGAATAACTCGCAAACGGCATCGGATTTTGATTGTCCATTTCACCGCCCTCCTTCATCTTTAGAGAATGGAGGGTGCTATAAGTTCCCGAGTCAGTCGCCAGAATTGTCTATTTTGGCCGCCTATTCTTGCCTATTTCTGCCTATTTTTGTCTATTTTTCCCGTGACGCGTGCTATAGGCAAAAATAGACAAAAATAGGCAGGAATAGGCACCCGAAATAGGCAGTTCTGGCGACTGACTTGGATCGACATAGGACACCCTTTATCGCCGCGGCCGCGCGCGGAGCGTGGGCGGGCGAGCGCGGCGGGCGGGCCGCTCGGGGGCCGAAGGGCAGCGATCGTCGCTTACGTGCTCGCTTGTGGCGTGATCGCACTAATAGTTGGCGCAATGAGGACGGAGGCGACGGGTTTGGGCGGCTTCGGGATGGGCTTTTCGCAGGCTGCGAGGAGAGGTGCGGCGAGGGCGAGAGCGAGGATGAGCTTGGGCATGATGGCCTCCAGATGGGGCCATAGTGGCAGATTGCGCCGGACAGCGGCGCACGGGCAAAAAGCGCGGCCAGGTAGCGCGGCCGACAAGCGACGCGGAAGATATTAACGGCGGGACGAAACGATAATGCCGCCGACAATCAGCATAAAGGCCAGCCCGTGATAAAGCTGCGGCGCCTCGCCGAGAAACAACGAAGACAGCAGCGCAGTAAATAAAGGCGTGAGATTAACGAAAAACGCTCCGATGGCCGGGCCGGCCGCCTGAACTCCGGCGCCCCAGCAACGGAAAGCAATAATGGCAGGACCGATTGCGACATATAACAGGGCCGCAATTAAAGTCCAGCTCCAATGAACGGTTGCCGGTGATAAAGCCCACTCGCCCGCCGCAAATAATCCGGACCAGACCGCGCCAAATCCAACTTGCGCGACAAGGAAATTCGCCCAATGTCCCCGAATATCAGACGGGCCGGAAGTCCGGATCAAAAGCCAGCTATATAGAGACCAGGCAATGGTGGCGAGAATCATGAATATATCGCCGGCCACCAGGCGCAATTCCATTAAATGTGCAAATTCGCCACGTGCCAGAACGAGCAATACGCCGGCAATGGACAAAACCGCGCCCGTGACCTGGCGGCGGGAAACGCCGGCGCCGAAGAATAGCCAGCCGGTCAGCATCATCCAGACCGGCATGCCGGACGCGACCAGCGTCACATTAATCGGGGTCGAACTTTGCAGGGCCAGGTATTGCAAGGCGTTGTACATGCCGATGCCGAGCAGGCCCAGCACCGCGTAGCGGCGCCAGTGCGGCCACAGCGAGCTGCCCGCGCCAAACACAGGACCGGCCAGCGGCAGCAACAACACGAGCGCAATCGCCCAGCGCAGGAAATTCAGCAGGATGGGCGGCACCATCTCATGCACCATGCGTCCCACGATGGCATTGCCCGCCCGAAGGATCGGTGGGATGGTCAGCAGAAGGGCGACACGCGGCGTGAGGCGATGGGACATGTTCAGCGAGCAAAATAAAGTTGTCGGGAAGGATACGCCATTCGTGGCGATCTCGCACAAGACGTCAAAAACGGCCAAGTTTCGCTTGTGCGGGTCTCGATGCACTGCAACAATTGACTGAACTAACAATATTAGAAGTCACTCATGAAAAACAAGTTAGTGCTGGCTGGCTTGCTGGCCCTCCCCTGCGCCGCCATGGCGCAAACGGCCATCAATATCTACGGCGTCATCGACCTGTTCGCCGGCCGCAACGCCACCGCCTCCGCGCCACAAAGCACCCCTGTGCTGACCAGCGGCGGCATGATCACTTCCTATTATGGCTTCGGCGGCAGCGAGTCGCTGGGCAATGGCCTGAAGGCCAATTTCGCGCTGGAAGGCTTTTACCGCGCCGACACTGGCGAAGCTGGCCGCTTCCCCAACGAAGCCATGTTCGCCCGCGCCGCCAACGTCGGCTTCAGCGGTGACTTCGGCCTGGTGCGCATGGGCCGCGTAGTCAACCCGCTGTTCGTGGCCGTCGGCCAGATCAACCCTTTCGGTCCGTCGACCCGCCTGTCGCCGATGATCAACCAGATGTTCACGGTGGCCGGCGGCAACGCCACCTTTGGCGACACCGGCTGGAGCAACGCCATCGGCTACACCTCGCCGACCATCCATGACACCACCGTCGTCGCCCAGTATTCGCTCGGCGAAACGCCCGGCCAGACGAACAATAACTGGGCGGCCGTGGCGAAATATGCCGGCCCCACGCTGGCCGTCACGCTGGGCGCGCAGAATGTGAAGACCGGCACCGGCATCACCGCCGCCGGCCCCAGCCAGAAAACCTGGCTGGCCGCCGCCTCCTACGACTTCAAGGCCATCAAGCTCTTCGCCTCCTACAGCCACCACGACACCGACATCAGCAACCGCACCGGCCGCATTACGCACGGCGGCTTCACCGTGCCCACCTACCAGGGCCTGGGGCGCTGGATGTTCGCCGTTTCGCGCCTGGAAGAGACCGCCAGCGGCAGGGCCGACTTCCACCGCGACACCGGCGCCATCGGTTACGACCACAATCTTTCCCTCCGTACCGACCTGTACACGGTCTTCATGCGCGACAAACTGAGTACCGGCAGCAACGGAAACACCTTCGTAGCAGGCATCCGCCATCGTTACTAAGATGAAATCCGGTAAAATATCCGCTGCCGAACCTTTCATTTTCACGATATGAAATTCCTCAAACAGAACCACAAGTACGAGTCCGACCACACCCTGTTCATCAAGTCGCTGAAGGAAAAGAACCCTCAGATCGAAGCAGGCCAGCAAGCCGGCCGCGCCATCCTGTGGGACCAGGCGTCCCGCACCCTGGACGAGCAGGAGCGCGTGCGCACCTCGACCGTCAAGCAGCAAGCTTACGTATACCAGAACAAGGTATAAACCCAGCCAGGACGACAGCGCATGTCGCCAAAAGACGCGACGCAGGACGAGAACGCGGAGCCAGGCTCCGCAGCACTCGACGTCGCCGCGGATGTGCCGCCTGACGCAGGCGGCGCCGGCGCCCCGGCTGAAGCCGATGGCGCCGCTTTGGCGCGCCTGTACGGCGAACCTCTGCTGCGTCTGCCCAATGACCTCTATATTCCACCGGACGCCCTGGAAATTTTCCTGGAAGCGTTCGAAGGTCCGCTTGACCTGCTGCTGTACCTGATCCGCAAGCAGAACTTCAACATCCTCGATATCCCGATGGCCCAGGTCACGCTTCAATACCTGAAGTATGTGGACCAGATCCGCCTATCCAACCTGGAACTGGCGGCCGAGTACCTGCTCATGGCCGCGATGCTGATCGAAATCAAATCGCGCATGCTGCTGCCGCAGCGCCACCACGATATCGAACTGGAAGCGGAAGACCCGCGTGCCGAACTGGTGCGCCGCCTGCTCGAATACGAGCAGATCAAGCTGGCCGCCTACGACCTCGGCACCCTGCCCCAGGTCGGCCGCGATTTCGTCCGCACCCAGATCTTTATCGAGCAAAGCCTGGTGCCGATCTGGCCGGACGTGAACGTGGACGACTTGCAGGCAGCCTGGCGCGACCTGATGAAGCGCGCCAAACTCAAACAGCACCACAGAATCACGCGCGAGGAACTCTCGGTGCGTGAACACATGACGGCCATCCTGCGCAAGCTGCAGTCCAGCCGTTTCGTCGAGTTTGCCGACCTGTTCGACGCGGAATCGACCCCGCCCGTCGTCGTGGTGAATTTTGTGGCGATGCTGGAACTGGCCAAGGAAACCCTGATCGAAATCACCCAGGCGGAACCGTTCGCACCGATTTACGTGCGCCTCGCGTATTCGCCCGCATAACAACTCTAACAACCATGAAAATCATTTCCAATATCGAAGAGCTGCGCGACCAGCTGAGCGGCCAACTGCGCACTGCCTTTGTGCCCACCATGGGCAACCTGCACGAAGGCCACCTGTCCCTGATGCGCCTGGCGCGCAAGCATGGCGACCCGGTGGTAGCGTCGATCTTCGTCAACCGCCTGCAGTTCGGCCCGAACGAAGACTTCGACAAATACCCGCGCACCTTCCAGGCCGACGTGGAAAAGCTGGAAAAGGAAGGCGTGTACGTGCTGTTCGCGCCGACCGAGAAGGACCTCTATCCCGAGCCGCAGGAATACCGCGTGCAGCCGCCGGATGGCATCGGCAATATCCTGGAAGGCGAGTTCCGCCCCGGCTTCTTCAATGGCGTGTGCACCGTGGTGACCAAGCTGTTCTCCTGCGTGCAGCCAAAGGTCGCCGTGTTCGGCAAGAAGGATTACCAGCAGCTGATGATCGTGCGCGGCATGGCGCACCAGTTCGCGCTGCCGACCCAGATCGTGGCCGCCGAAACCTGGCGCGCGGACGATGGCCTGGCGCTGTCTTCGCGCAATATGTATTTGTCCGCAGAAGAACGCGCAGAGGCGCCGGCGCTGTACCAGACGCTGAATTTCGTCGCCAATGAGATGCGTTCCGGTCATCTGGATATCTTCCAGCTTGAACACAAGGCGATGGACGACCTGCGCGCCCGCGGCTGGAAACCGGACTATATTTCGATCCGCAAGCGTTCGGACCTGCAGCCGCCTAACGCGGGCGACCTGGCGCAGGGCACGCCGCTGGTGGTGCTGGCCGCCGCCAAGCTGGGCACGACGCGCTTGATCGATAATCTGGAGATTTGAGGCGCTGCCGACGGCGCGAACACGGCGGATCAATGATCCGCCCTACGCGCCGCGGATGGTCATCCGGCGCGGGGCGGCATCGGCTGGTCAGGTGGTGACGTTCTGCGTCCAGGCCAGCGCCGAGAGGTGGGCCTTGTTGACGTCTTCGGGCGTCAAGTTGACCGCCGCGGCCAGCGAGCTGACCAGGTTGGAATTGAGTTCGCAAGCCTCGGCCAGCGCCAGATACGGCCCGTACTTGCCGCCGCGCGTCAGCAGTGCGCGCACCACTTCCTCCGACAGCTGGATGGTCTCCAGCACTTCCTTCATCGGCAGCCCCAGCAGGCGATCCAGCAGCGAGAACATGCCGGCCACGAAGATATTCTCCGCATCGGCCTTGCCCAGCGCCTTCTGTCCCAGCAGTTCGGCCAGGCGGCCGCGCACCACGGCCGTTTCCAGCAGCACCGGCGAGAAGCCGCTCGTGCTGGCAGTGGCCAGCAGCAGGGTCAGCCAACGGTACATGGGCTGGTAGCCCAGCAGCTGGATGGCCTGCTTCAGCGACTGCACTTCGCGGCCCGCGCCGAAGCCGGCCGAATTGATATAGCGCAGCAGCTTGTACGACAGCGCCGCATCGCGTTTCAGCATGCTCTCCAGCTGCGCCACATCCGCATTCGCCTGCACCATCTGCATCAGTTGCAGGATGATGGTCTGCGACGGGTTCAGGCCCTGCCCTTCCGTGCCGGGACGCGGCGTCAGGTGCAGCTTGCCGACAAAGGCGTCCAGCCCCAGCAGCGCGCAGGCGTCAAAGTCGGCCCAGGTCGTCACCGGCCGGCCCACCATGCGCACATTGGACGTGCGCAGCGCCGCATACGTGCGCGCCTGCGACGCCACATCGGCGCCCGTAAAGCGCACTTCGACAAAGGAACAGATGGTGCCGAGGCGGCTGCCCACGCGCGCCAGGTCGGCCTCGCGCAGCAGGATGCCGACGCCGCCGGCGCGCAGCGCCTGCACGGCCGACAGGGTATCCGGATTGGCCAGCTCGGAAGTCTTCAGCGACAGCACCGTGTGCTCGGGCGGCATTTCGTACATGGCGTCCGTCGACAGCATGCCCGGCACCGCCTGCAGGAACAGCGTCTTGTCCTTCAGCAGCCAGCCCCTTTCGGCATCGTTGACCTGAGCGGCGACGAAGCCGACCAGGTCTTCCAGGTCTTCCAGCGACGGCTTGTGCGCCGGGTCCTGCTGCCAGGTGATTTCATAGCCAACCACGCGCTGCTGGGGGTCCAGCAGCGGTTCGCGTACCAGGAAGTGGGATTGATGCATGGTTCAGAAGCCGAGGCTGTCGAGCAGATCGTCTACCTGCCCCTGGTCGGCGACCACGCCTTCCTTCGAGGGGTCAATCTGCGGGCCATTCAGCAGGCCGTTGTCGATTTCCTTCTTCAGTTGTTCGGGAGCGAAGTCGATCAGGGTTTGCACCAGCTGCTGCTCCAGGTTCTGGGCGATGGCCGTGACCTTCTTGATCACCTGGCCCGTCAGGTCCTGGAAATCCTGCGCCATCATGATGTCCATCAGGTGGCCCTTGGTGGCGGCTGTGCCGGCCTGCGCCGCACCCAGGGCGGCGACCGTCTGCGCCGCCAGCGCACGCCATTCCGCATCGGACGGCTGCCCCGCCAGCAGCACTTCCCAGGAAGCGCCCAGCGATTTTGCATTGCTGGCGATGTCATCCTGCAGCGGGCCGGCCTCGTCGGTGGCGTTCAGCACCTTCTGCGCCGCGTCTTCGCTCAGGCGCGCCACGTAATCGAGCCGGTCGCGGGCATCGGGGATATCCTCCGCCGCCTTTTCGATCAGCTTATCCAGGCCCAGCGCACGCAGGTTCTCGTGCAGCGCACGGGTCATATGGCCGATGCGTGCCAGGAACTCCTCGTTCTGGACTGCGGACGCTGCCCCTGGCGCGCCGCCTTGTTGCTCACCCATGCTCAAGCTCCGAGTTTCTCGAAGATCTTGTTCAGCTTTTCATCCAGGGTGGCCGCCGTGAATGGCTTCACGACATAGCCGTTGGCGCCTGCCTGCGCAGCCGCGATGATGTTTTCCTTTTTCGCTTCCGCGGTCACCATCAGCACCGGCAGCTTGGCCAGCGCGGGGTCGGCACGGATATTCTGCAGCATGGTCAGGCCGTCCATGTTCGGCATATTCCAGTCGGACACGACGAAATCGAACTGCTCGGAGCGCAGCTTGGCCAGCGCCATCACGCCGTCTTCCGCCTCGTCCACATTGGCATAACCCAGTTCCTTCAAGAGATTTCGCACGATGCGGCGCATCGTCGAGAAATCGTCAACAACCAAAAATTTCATCTTTGGATCAGCCATGAATTACTCCGTTGTTTCTACCTAGGCGGTTATTAATAATGTTGATTTGGTTCAACAATCAAAGGATAGCATTTTCGTTGCCTAAAGGCGATAAAACTACCCCTGACCGTATCAAACGCGCAATGCACGCGAGCCATGCTGGGCCAGGTAGCCGAGCACCATGCCCGGCAGCGCCTGCAGCGCGCCCACTTCATGCGTCGCGCCGACGGCAATGGCCTCGCGCGGCATGCCGAACACCACGCAACTGGCTTCATCCTGCGCGAAATTATACGCGCCGGCATTTTTCATCTCCAGCATGCCCGCCGCGCCATCCTTGCCCATGCCAGTCAGGATCACGCCCACCGCGTTCTTGCCCGCGCTCTGGGCCGCCGAGCGGAACAGTACGTCCACCGACGGCCGGTGGCGGTTGACCGGTTCGCCCTGGTCCAGCCGCGTCATATAGTTGGCGCCCGAGCGCGTCAGCGTCAGGTGCGAGTGGCCGGGCGCGATGTAGGCGTGGCCCGGCAGCACGCGCTCGTTGCCTTCCGCTTCGCCCACCGAAATCCGGCATAGCGAATCGAGGCGCTTGGCGAAGGAGCGTGTGAAGCCCTCCGGCATATGCTGGGGCGATCAGGATGCCCGGGCAGTCGGACGGCATCTGCATCAGGAATTCCCGGATGGCTTCTGTGCCCCCGGTCGACGCCCCCACGATGATCAGTTTTTCGGATGACATGAGCGGATTTCGCAATTGTGGCAGTTGCGCGCCCCCTTCGGCGCTCGCTTGCGGCAAGGTGCGCGCGCGGATGCGGGCCTTGGCGGCGGCGCGGATCTTGTCGGAAATCATCGTCGGCATACTCGCGCATGCCGCTCTGGATGGAAATCTTGGGTTTCGTGACGAAATCGACGGCGCCCAGCTCCAGCGCGCGCAGGGTGATTTCCGAACCGCGCTCGGTCAGCGAGGACACCATCACCACCGGCATCGGCCGCAGCCGCATCAGCCGCTCCAGGAAGTCGAGGCCATCCATCTTCGGCATTTCGACGTCCAGGGTCAGCACATCCGGGTTGGTCTGCTTGATCAGTTCGCGCGCCACCAGGGGATCGGGCGCCACGCCGACCACTTCCATGTCCGGCTGCGACTTGATGATTTCGCTCATGACGCTGCGGATGAGCGCAGAGTCGTCCACGATCAGGACTTTGATCTTGTTCATGCTTTCTTACTTTCGTTCTAGAACAGTTCGACTTCGCCTCCCACCGGCTGCACCTTGAGCCGGCTGGCATATTCGATTTCGCGTTTGGCCAGGGTATCGTTATGGGTCTGCATCAGCTTCTTGACCAGCACCTTGCCGGTGCGCGGGAAGAAGTACACCTTGCGCGGGTAGATATCGTTCAGGTCCTCGGCCAGGATGCGGATCTTCTCGTTGCGCAGGAAGTTCTGCACGAAGGCCGCATTGCGCTCGCCCACGTTGATGGCCGTGAAGCCTTTCAGCACCGCGCCGCCGCCGAACACCTTCGCTTCCAGGTTCTCGCGCCGCGCGCCCGCCTTCAGCAGGTCGTTGATCAGCACTTCCATCGCGTAGGAGCCATAGCGCGCCGACGCCGAAATCGGGCTGTTGGCGTCCGAGCCGCCGTCCGGCAGCATGAAATGGTTCATGCCGCCCAGGCCCGTGGCGCGGTCGCGGATGCAGGCCGACACGCAGGAGCCCAGCACGGTCACGATCAGCATGTCCTTGCTGGTGTAGTAGTACTCGCCGGGCAGGATCTTGGCAGCGTCGCAGTCGAACGTCCGGTCGTAATAGACGTTGGTGGCGAATTGTTCTTTGTCCATGTCACTCTCACTATCGTTGTGCTGCCCTGAAACCGGCCGCCTTGCGCTCATCCAGTTCGTACACCGTTTTGCCGCGTAGCTTCAATGAGTCGGACACATACAGGAAATTCTCCGAATGCCCGGCAAACAGCAGGGCATCCGGTTTCATCAGGGGGACAAAGCGCGCCAGGATGCGGCGCTGGGTCGCCTTGTCGAAATAGATCATCACATTACGACAGAATATCGCATCGAAGCCGGGACGGATCTCCCAATGCTCGTCGAGCAGGTTGATCTGGCGGTAGGTGATCAGTTTTCGCAACTCTTCGCGCACCCGCACCAGGCCGGCCTTGTCGCCCTTCCCTCTCAGGAAGAAGCGCCGCTGCCGTTCCGGCGACAGCTTTTCGATGCGCTCGATCGGATACACGCCATTGGCGGCCGTGGCCAGCACATTGGTGTCGATATCGGTGGCCAGGATGTGCACCGGCGGCGTCAGCGTGTTGAACGCCTCGCAGGCCGTCATCGCGATCGAATACGGTTCCTCGCCGGTGGAACTGGCGGAGCACCAGATGTTGATCGCCTCGCCGCCGCGCCGCTGCTTCAGGTGTTCGGCCAGCAGCGGGAAGTGGTGGGCTTCCCGGAAAAACGAGGTCAGGTTGGTGGTCAGCGCGTTGGTGAAGGCTTCCCACTCGGGGGCGCCGAGCTTTCCGCCTTCCAGGTCGTCCAGGTACCTGACGAAGGAATTGATGCCGGTGGCGCGCAGGCGGCGCGCCAGGCGGCTGTAGACCATTTCCTGCTTGCTGTCGGCCAGCGCAATGCCGGCCCGCTTGTAGATCATCGCGCGGACTCGTTCAAAATCCTTCCCGTTGAACTCAAACTCTTTAACGGTGTCTTTAGTCAGCGCCATTTCTTCTCTTCCCTATACGTCTGGCGGGGACTGCTGATGTCCCCGCCGGGGATTAAAACTCTTCCCAGTCATCGCCTGAAGGCGTCGCTGCAGCCACTTTCTTCGGCTGCGGTGGCGGCACGGGCTTGCCCGCTGCCGGGCGCGTGGCCACGGCGGTCGTACGCACCGGTGCTGCCACGGCGCGCTTGGGCGCCGCCGCCGGTGCGGCGCGGCGCTGGCTGAACTCGTCGCCCGCCAACTTGAAGATGGCGACCGCGGAGGCCAGCTTGTTGGCCTGCTCCTGCATGCTTTCCGCCGCCGCTGCCGCTTCTTCGACCAGGGCCGCATTCTGCTGCGTCATTTCATCCATCTGCGTGATCGCCTGGTTCACTTCCTCGATGCCGTGGCTCTGCTCCAGCGTGGCGGCAGTGATCTCGCCCATGATGTCGGCCACCTGCTTGATCGAGGTCACGATCAGGCCCATGGTCTGGCCGGCTTCATCGACCAGGCGCCCGCCTGTATCGACCTTCTGCACCGAATCGTCGATCAGGGCCTTGATTTCCTTGGCCGCGCCGGCCGAGCGCTGCGCCAGGTTGCGCACCTCGGAAGCCACTACCGCAAAGCCGCGGCCCTGCTCGCCCGCACGCGCCGCTTCCACCGCGGCGTTCAGCGCCAGGATATTGGTCTGGAAGGCGATGCCGTCGATCACCCCGATAATATCCACGATGCGCGCCGAGGATTCCTTGATCGAACCCATGGTATCGACCACCTGTGACACCACGTTGCCGCCTTTTTCGGCGATCGACGATGCCGACACCGCCAGCTGGTTGGCCTGGCGCGCGTTGTCCGCGTTCTGCTTCACGGTCGACGTCAGTTCTTCCATCGAGGAAGCGGTTTCCTCCAGCGAGGAAGCCTGCGATTCCGTGCGCGCCGACAGGTCGGCATTGCCGGTGGCGATTTCATGCGAGGCGGTGGTGATGGTCTCGGTGCTGGTGCGCACCTGGCCCACGGTCGCCACCAGGGAATCGTTCATGTCCTTCAGCGCCTGCAGCAGTTCGGAAGTCTCGTCCTTGCCCTCTGCCTTAACCTGCGAAGTGAGCTCGCCGCCAGCCACCTTCTGCGCCACGGACACGGCAAACTTCAGCGGCCCCGTGATGGAACGGGTGATAAACAGCGCACACACCACGCCCACGGCCACCGCCACGGCGCTCAGCACGAACAGCATGGACATCAGGCTCTTGTCGCTGGCGTTCGAGCTTTCCTTCAACGCGGCCGATGCGCCATGCTGCTGGTCCACCAGCTTGTTCAGGGCCGCCAGCGTCTGCTGGTTCAGCGGATCGATGCGGGTGGCAATGACCTTGGCCGCGCCTTCGCTGTTAAAGGCCATCACCTGGCCCAGCGCTTCCTTGAAGGCCTTGTCCAGGTCCTGGTCCAGGGCCGTGATCTCGCCCAGCACCTTCTTCTCGCCGTCGTCCAGCCCCAGCCCCTGCAGCTTCGCGCGTGCCGCGTCATAGCGGGCGCGGTTGGCCTTGACCTTCTCCTCTTCCTTCTGCATCAGGCTCACGTCCGACTGCAGGCCGATATTGCGCATGGCGATACCGGTTTCCAGCATGGCGCTTTTCATGGCCTGCGCCTGCAGGGTCTTGGCCGAAGTCAGGTCCAGGCCCGCCATCAGCTGCGACTTGTTACGGTAGTTCAGTACATTGGCCAATAGGACCACGCTGACCAGGATCAAAAGAATGACGCCAAAACCGAATCCCAATCGCGTACCAATCTTGTAGTCGCGAACGTTCATAGTGATCTCCCTGTTTTCATAAGTGGTGTACCGCCCCGCTCTATGCGGCGGGGTCGGTGCAGCCGCCGTCTTTTTACGCGGCGATCTTGTCGATCAGGCCCATTTCCGGGCTGGACATCAGGCGGTCGATGTCCACCAGGATCAGCATGCGCTCATCGACCGTGCCCAGGCCGATCATGTACTCGGTGCTGAAGACGGTGCCCATGTCCGGCGCCTGCTTGATCTGGTCCGGGGTCAGCGTGGTCACGTCGGACACGCTGTCGACCACCATGCCGACCACGCGGCCGTTGATGTTGAGGATGATGACCACGGTGAACTGGTCGTACACCGGCTCGCCCAGTTTGAACTTGATGCGCATGTCCACCACCGGGATGATGATGCCGCGCAGGTTGATCACGCCCTTGATGAATTCCGGCGCGTTGGCGATGCGGGTCACCGCTTCGTAGCCGCGGATTTCCTGCACCTTCAGGATATCGATGCCGTATTCCTCGGAACCCAGCTTGAAGGCGAGGAACTCGCGGCCGTTGTCGGTGGCGACGGCGTTGTTTGCTGCGTCAGTCATGATTGCCTTCCTTTACGAAAATATGGATTCATCGACCAGCTGGCGCGAGGAGCGGATCAACGCCGCCACGTCCAGGATCAGGGATACATTGCCGTCACCAAGGATGGTGGCGCCGGAGATACCCGCTACCTTGCGATAGTTCGATTCAAGATTTTTGACCACCACCTGCTGCTGCCCCACCAGTTCATCGATGAACAGGCAAGCCTTGCGGCCTTCCGTTTCCACGATCACGAGGATGCCCTGGCATGGATCGGTATAGCGCGGCACGATGTCGAAGATCTGGTACAGGGGGGATCAGCGGCAGGTATTCGCCGCGCACCTTGACCACCTTGCCCTTGCCGCTGATTTCCTTCACGTCTTCCGGCGCCGGCTGCAGCGATTCGATCACGAAGCCCAGCGGCAGGATGTAGATTTCCTCGCCGCTGCGAATCGTCATGCCATCCAGGATGGCCAGCGTCAGCGGCAGCGAAATGGAGATGGTGGTGCCGAAGCCCTTGGCCGAACGGATGTCCACCGTGCCGCCCATGGCCGTGATATTGCGCTTGACCACGTCCATGCCGACGCCGCGGCCGGAAACATCGGTCACCTGCTCGGCGGTCGAGAAGCCCGGCGCGAAGATCAGCTGCCACACATCGGCATCGGCCATATTGTCCGACACCGGCAGGCCGTTCTGCCTCGCCTTCGCCAGGATCCGCTCTCGATTCAGGCCGCCGCCATCGTCCGACACTTCGATGACGATATTGCCGCCCTGGTGCGAAGCCGACAGGAACAGGCGTCCAGCATCGGTCTTGCCCGCGGCGCGCCGCACGTCCGGCATTTCGATGCCGTGGTCGATGCTGTTGCGCACCAGGTGGGTCAGCGGATCGACGATGCGCTCGATCAGGCCCTTGTCCAGTTCCGTCGCGGCGCCGCTGGTGATGAAGTCGACTTTCTTGCCCAGCTTGGCCGCCAGGTCGCGCACCATGCGCGGGAAGCGCGAGAACACGAAGTCCATCGGCATCATGCGGATCGACATCACCGCTTCCTGCAGGTCGCGCGTGTTGCGCGTCAATTGCGAAATGCCGCTCAGCAGGCGCTCGTGCAGCATCGGGTCCAGCGTGCCGGCGCGCTGCTCGATCATCGCCTGCGTGATCACCAGTTCGCCCACCAGGTTGATCAGCTGATCCACCTTCTCCACCGACACGCGGATCGACGACGATTCGGCATTCGGCACATGCGCGGCCTTCTCGGCTTCCTTGCGCGCCTGTTTCTTTTCCTGTTCTTCGGTGAGCTTGTGCTCTACCGGCGCCGGCGCTTCCTTGATGCCGGCGGCCGCGCGGATCTGCTCGACCGGCTGGAAGAAGCCATAACCGCGCGCATCGTCTTCTGCGTTCTGCGCATTGGCGCGGATCTCGTCCAGCGGCTGGAAGAAGCCGTAGCCCTGGCCCTGCTCACCCGCGGCAGGATTGCCCGGCGTGACGGGGTCGAAGAAGCCATAGCCCTGCTCCGCCTCCTGGCGCGCACGCGCGCCCTGCTCGCGCGCTTCCTGCGTCGGCGTCAGCGCCGGCAGTTCGGACACCTGCATCTGGTCGGCATCGATGACGAAAGAGCAGATGGCGATGATATCGTCCAGGCTTTCATGGGTGGTGACCACCATCGCATGGCGCTCGGCGTCCAGCGGCGACAGCTCCACCTTGCCCAGCAAACCCAGTTCGGCCGCCAGCGCTTCCACTTCGCGGTGCACCATCTTCGGCAGTTCGAGCCGGTAGCGGCGGCCGCCCGCGTGGTCCACCGGCGCCGCTTCCTGCGCGGAGGTGAAAGCCGGCGCTACCGGCGCCATGGCGGCGATGTGCACGTCCTGCGCCAGCTCCTGCAGCATCATGCGCACGTCGCCCACCGCTTCCTGGTCCACGGCCGCACCGTTGCGGTGGCCGTCCAGCTGCATCTTCAGGATATCCTTGGCGGCCAGGAAGGCATCCACATGGGTGGAGGTGAGCGCCATCTCGCCCTTGCGGATGCGGTCCAGCAGGGTCTCCAGCACGTGGGTGACCTCGCTCATATCGCTCACGCCGAAGGTGGACGCGCCGCCCTTGACCGAGTGGGCCGTGCGGAAGATCGCATTCAGGTCTTCCTCGTTGGGCGACTCCACGTCCACCGCCAGCAGCAGCCGCTCCATTTCCGCCAGCAGCTCCTCGGCCTCGTCGAAGAAGACCTGGTAGAACTGGCTAATATCGATGGTCATGGCGCGACTCCATCAAGTACAAAGCACATGGCAGCCCCTTAGCCGATGACCTTTTTCACTACCTCGATCAGGCGTTGCGGGTCGAATGGCTTGACCAGCCAGCCGTTGGCGCCGGCGGCGCGGCCCTTGGCTTTCATCTCGTCGGACGATTCGGTAGTCAGCATCAGGATAGGCACCTTGGCATAGGAAGGCTGTTCGCGCAACAGCTTGATCAGCTGCAGGCCATCCATGCGCGGCATGTTCTGGTCGGTCAGCACCAGGTCCACGGTCTGCTGCTTGGCCTTTTCCAGGCCATCCTGGCCATCGACCGCTTCCACCACCTGATAGCCCGCGGCTTTCAGGCTGAACGCCACCATCTGCCGCAGCGAGGAAGAATCGTCGACTGCAAGAATAGTTTTAGCCATTATGGTTTCTCACTTTGCTTAGGTGTATTTATTAGAATAGTTCGATGTCGCCGCTTTCGAGGTGCTTCTGGCTCACCGCCTTGCGCAGCACGCTGCGCAGCTCCAGGCTCTGGATGGCCAGCGCCATGCTCACTTTGCCCAGCAGGTCGACGATTTCCTCGCTGCCGCTTTCCTGCGTCACTTCTTCGCTGTGGCTGCCCAGGGTGCCGAGGAATTCGCGCAAGCCGGTGACGCGCTTCAGCGTGCGGTCGATCAGCTGGCTGGTCATGTCCTGGAACTGCATGCTGGTAATGGCCGCGTTCACATAGGTGCTCACCTGCTCGTTCATGGCCTGCAGCTTTTCCTTCTGCTCCGGCGTGGGATTGCCGCCGGCCAGCAGCAGGTCGATGGTGGCTTGCTGGGCATTGACGGCATCATGGATGGCCATGAAGTTGCGCGTCAGCTTGTCGATCGCCTCTTCCAGCAGCAGATTGGTCTGCAGCAGGTCGGTTTCGACTTCCGTCAGATGGCGCTTGCCGTGGTCCGACACGCCGGACAGCAAGCGCTTCACATGGGAGCCCAGGATTTTTTTTCTCGTCATGACAGTCTCAGGATATGCAGGCAGATGGGCTCTGCTTATTTCTTGGCTGGCGGCGGCGCGGCCGGTTTTTCCAGCGCCTCGCGGGTGGCTTCCGTGTCGGCGCCAACCTCCAGTTTGCCGCCGTCGCGCATCACGTTCTCTTCCGTCTTCTTGTTCATCACGATGATGCTGATGCGGCGGTTGATCGGGCTGAAGGGATCCTGGCGGTCCAGGTGGGCGGCGCCGGCCAGGCCCACCACGCGCAGGATCTTGTTGTCCGCCAGGCCGCCGTGGACCAGGGCGCGGCGCGAGCATTGGCGCGGTCGGCGGACAGTTCCCAGTTACTGTACCCCGTTTCGCTGAAATACGGCGTGGAATCGGTGTGGCCCGACAGGCCGATCTTGTTCGGCACATCGTTCAGCACCGGTGCGATCGCTTCCAGGATTTCCCTCGTATAAGGCTGCAAGTCAGCCTTGGCCAACGCGAACATCGGGCGGTTCTTCTCGTCCACGATCTGGATGCGCAAGCCTTCGCTGGTGAAATCGAGCAGCAGCTGGTTCTTGAATTTCTGCAGCTGGGCGCTGGTATCGATGGTCATTTCGATACGCTGGCGCAGCGTTTGCAGGCGCGCCTTCTCTTCCGCTTCCAGCGCGGCCTTGGCGGCCGTCAGGTTGTAGGTCTTCTTGATGGTCGGGTCATCGCTGGCGCGCACCTGGCCGGTGCGGCGCGTCAGGTCGTTGCCGCCGCCCTGGATCACGGATGAGGAATCGCCGCTGCCGGCGCCGCCCTGCATGGCCACCTTCAGCGGAGTCTTGAAGTATTCCGAGATGCCGTTCAGGTCGCCCTTGGTGGTGGAACCCAGCAGCCACATCAGCAGGAAGAACGCCATCATCGCGGTCACGAAGTCGGCGTACGCAATCTTCCAGGCGCCGCCGTGATGGCCGCCGCCGTTCTTCTTGATGCGCTTGACGATGATCGGCCGCAGTCCCTCTTCAGCCATGGCGGTTCCTTGTTTCCATCATTACTTCGACTTCGATTTCTTGATATGGTCTTCCAGCTCGGCAAAGCTCGGGCGTTCTGTCGAGTACAGCACCTTGCGGCCGAATTCCACGGCCAGCGCCGGCGCATAGCCGTTCAGGCTGGCCAGCAGCGTCACTTTCACGCATTGGAACATCTTGGTCGACTCTTCCAGCTTCTGCTCCAGCAGGCTGGCCAGCGGGCCGACAAAGCCGTATGCCAGCAGAATACCGAGGAAGGTGCCGACCAGCGCGTGCGCGATCAGCATGCCCAGCTCGGACGGCGGAATGCCCACCGATTCCATGGTGTGCACCACGCCCATCACCGCCGCCACGATACCGAAAGCCGGCAAGCCGTCGCCCAGCTTGGCGATGCAGTGTGCCGGCACATGGCCTTCCTGGTGGTGGGTGTCGATTTCATTGTCCATCAGGTTCTCGATCTGAAAGGCATCCATATTCCCCGACACCATCAGGCGCAGGTAATCGGTCATGAACTCGACGATATGGTGGTCTTCCAGCACGGCCGGGTATTTGCTGAATAACGGACTTTCCTCCGGCTTGTCGATATCGCCTTCGATCGACATCAGGCCCTCCTTGCGCACCTTGGACAGCACATCGAAGAGCAGCGACATCAGCTCCATGTACAGGTCCTTGGTATAGCGCGAGCCCTTGAACAGGGTCGGAATCGCCGCGAGAGTCGCCTTGATGGATTTGCCGTTATTCCCGACGAAGAAGGCGCCGGCTGCGGCGCCGCCAATCATCAGAAGTTCCAACGGCTGGAACAGCGCTGCGAGGTGTCCCCCACTCAGCGCAAAGCCCCCGAACACGGAGGCCATGACAACGACATAACCAATGATGACTAACAAGCGTCCCGACTCCCTTATAAATATCCGCTAAAAGCAACAATGTTCCACAGCGGAACTACAATAGCGTGACAATCGCTCTCAGGCAAGTAAAACGCGCCTAAAACTGCCAGCAGAACAAGAGTGGGCCACCCTCTGTGGTATGGATGGTCTTGACGGATTGTCCAGCGGGGATCTCGAACTCGTAACTGACTAGCAAACTGCCAGCCCGCATTTCCCGCCGCGCCTTGTCCCACAGCCCCGGCATGGCAGCCGGAGACAGGTAGGCGAACACCAGGTCGTAGGCGCCGAAATCGAGATCTTCATAATCGCCGCGCATGAAGTGTGCCCGACTGCCGGAGATCGCGGCGCGCAGCCGGGACACCAGCCAGGGCAGCGGCGCCAGCTCGATGCCCGTCACTTCCGCGCGCGGCCGGGCAGCCGCCAGGTGCATGGCCATACCACCCAGCCCACTGCCGATATCGATGACTTTCAGCTCGCGGTCGCGCGGCAGCAACTCCTCCACCGCGCGCCATACGCTTTCATTGGAGGGGTAATACGGGACCTGGGTGCGGAAGGTCGACCAGTACACGGCCAGAAAACCGAGGAACACTACTAAATAAAGTGTGGGCGGCAGCCGCAGCGCGCTGGCGGCCAGCACGGCGACGGGAAACAGCAACTGGATGGGACGCCACCAGCGGGCCAGGCCCAGCTTCCATGTGATGAGCATGGCAAGCAGGCCCTGGATCAGGGCCGCGCTGAAGATGGTGGGTTCGGCGCCGAGCGTGTCGAGCGCAATGGCGAGCGTGGCGGTGAGGGGCAGCGCGCCCAGCTGGATCAGCAGGGCCTTGACGGCGGGCGCGCGCAGCAGGCGGGGCGCGATCGGCGCGGGGCGCACGCTCAGGCGGCGGCCGTCTCGGCTTCCTTGGCCTTGCGGGTCTTGCCGGCGCGGGAAGGCATGTGGCACAGGCCGCAGCGGTAGTCGCGGTTCAGGTCCATGCCGTCGACCACGAACTTGCCCTGGCAGCACTTGCAGGGTTTCAGCTCCAGCATGCGGTTGCTGGTGAAACGGACCAGGGTCCAGGCGCGGGTCAGCGACAGCAGCGGCTCTTCGCCCGGCTCCGGCGGCATTTGCTCCAGGTAGAGCTGGTAAGCCTTCATCACGGCCTGGATGCCGCTGGCGCCGGCATGCTCGACCAGGAAGTTATGGATGTTCAGGAACAGCGAGGAATGAATGTTCGGCTGCCAGGTCAGGAACCAGTCGGTCGAAAACGGCAGCATGCCCTTCGGCGGCGACACCCCTTTCAGTTCCTTGTACAGCTTCAGCAGGCGCTCGCGGGACAGCGACACTTCGTTCTCCAGCAACTGCAGGCGCGCACCCAGGTTGATCAGCTCGATAGCCAGCTGGATCTCTTGTGCTTCGCTTACTACGCTCTTTTTGCTCATTTTTCTCTGCTCCGCAATTTTTATCCAGCGCCGCCGGCTCCTCCGGCACGGCGGATCAATGATCCGCCCTACAGCCCTTCGGGCCTCAAACCGATGATTCCCCGTGCGGCGTAGGGCGGATCATTGATCCGCCGCTGTGCCGCCGTCGGCTTACGCGATCTCTTCGACGCCCTGCCCCGCCATCAAAATCGCCGCATGCGACTGCGCCAGCGAACGATCCTTGTTGTAATTGGTCAGCATGCCCAGGATCGCGCTGTCATCGAAGCGGAAGCGCGCCAGCATCATATTGCCGCCAGCCAGCTTGAGGATCTGCGCATTGCTCATGCCTTCGATCAGATCGGCGATGTCGGCCGAGATACCCAGACGGAAAATTGCGGTGACCTTGTCCGCGCGGATCATCTGCTGAGCCAGCATCAGGTAGCTCAGGTTCGCGTCGCGGATTTCAGCCATCATGTCGTTTGCGGTCATGTCCATCTCCAGGGGTAGGTTCTATCTTGAAAGCAATTTGATTGCTGTTGAGATACATTTTGCAGGAGACGCCCAGATGCACAAAGAGGTAACACTCTGTATTTTGGGTCGGAATAGCGACGGGACGCCGTGTCAGACTTTGTCTGACAAGCGCCGGGTGACAGGGGCTAGACCCCAGTGTTCATGCGGGTTTGCGAGATGTTCAGGCACACCGGAAAGCCAGCAGCCTGAGGTAAAAACGCGATATCGCAACGATGCTTTTTTGCGACATCTGAGCTGTTATCGGCAGGGTTTTGAGGAACTTTAGGGTTCCATGCAAAAAATTTTAAGTTTTTTTGCTCCCTTTCGAACTATCGAACAGCAAGCCTTTTACCGGCTATCTGAGATGGGTTACGGCTGAGTTTCGGGGAACTTTAGGGTTCGGGCAAAAATTTTTTCAAATTCTTTCAAATATTTCCGACCCTCCCCGGCCACTCGTCCGGCCACAAGGCAAAAAGTTGCTACACTCTCACTTTCTTTAGGCTTCAAGGAAATCATGATCTCCCGTACCGAATGCCTCGCACGCGACGCTGCAGACCCGCTGGCCGCGCTGCGCGAACAGTTCGACCTGCCCGCCGGCGTGATTTATCTGGATGGCAACTCCCTCGGCGCCCGCCCCAAGGCCGCGCTGACCCGCGCCACCGAAGTCATCACGAAGGAATGGGGCAAAGACCTGATCACCAGCTGGAACACGGCCGGCTGGTTCGCCATGCCGAAACGCCTGGGCGATAAGCTGGCGCCCCTGGTCGGCGCGGCGCCGGGCGAAGTCGTTGTCACGGACACTACCTCGATCAACCTGTTCAAGGCTCTCGCCGCCGCCCTCCAGATGCAGGCCGGCTCCGGCCGCCGCACCATCGTCACCGAGCGCAGCAACTTCCCCACTGATATATATATGGCACAGGGCTTGTCGTCCTGGCTCGACCAGGGCTACCAGGTCAAGCTGGTGGACAGCCCGGCCGACCTGCCGGCCGCCATCGGCGCCGATACGGCCGTCCTCATGCTGACCCATGTGAACTACCGCACCGGCTACCAGCACGACATGGCCACCGTCAGCGCCCTCGCCCACCAGCATGGCGCCCTGGCGCTGTGGGACCTGTGCCACTCCGCCGGCGCCGTGCCGGTGGACCTGCAGCGCGACGGCGCCGACCTGGCCGTCGGCTGCACCTATAAATACCTGAACGGCGGTCCCGGCTCGCCGGCCTTCATCTGGGTGCCCAAGCGCCACCAGGCCGCCTTTGCCCACCCGCTGTCCGGCTGGTGGGGCCACGCCAATCCCTTCGCCATGGCGCCCGACTTCGCGCCCACTGAAGGCATCGGCCGCGCCCTGTGCGGCACCCAGCCCATCGCCTCGCTGGCCATGGTCGAATGCGGACTGGACGTATTTGAGCAGACCACCATGTCCGCCATCCGCGAAAAATCGCTGGCCCTGACAGACCTGTTCATCGCCCTCGTCGAAAGCCGCTGCGCCAGCCACCCGCTGGGCCTGGTCACGCCGCGCCACCATGCACAGCGCGGCAGCCAGGTCAGCTTCACCCACCCGCACGGCTATGCCGTGATGCAGGCCCTGATCGCGCGCGGCGTTATCGGCGACTACCGCGAGCCGGAGATCATGCGCTTCGGCTTCACCCCGCTCTACACCAGCTTTGCCGACGTGTGGGATGCTGTCGAAATCCTGAAGCAGATCCTGGACGACAAAGCCTACGATATTGCCGCCGAGCGCGGCGCTGTAACCTGAACCACCATGACCGAACCTAAAAAACCCGGCGCCGAATGGCATGGCGCCCAGATGGACTTCAGCAAGTCCATGAGCTATGGCGACTACCTGGGCCTGGAGCAGATCCTCAATGCCCAGCACCCGCTCTCGCCCAACCACAACGAAATGCTGTTCATCGTGCAGCACCAGACCAGCGAATTGTGGATGAAACTGATGCTGCACGAGCTGCACGCCGTGTGCGACCATATCCGCCGCGACGACCTGCCGCCCGCCTTCAAGATGCTGGCTCGCGTGGCCCGCATCATGGACCAGCTGGTGCACGCCTGGGATGTGCTGGCGACCATGACCCCGCCCGAGTACACGGCCATCCGTCCCTATCTCGGCGCCTCGTCCGGCTTCCAGTCGCACCAGTACCGCGAGATCGAATTCATCCTCGGGAACAAGAACGCCAATATGCTGGCGGTCCACGAACACACGCCGACGCACGCCTTGCTGGACGCCGCCCTGCGCGCGCCCTCGCTGTACGACGAAGCAATCCGCCTGCTGGCGCGCAAGGGACTGAAGATCGATGCAGCGCGCCTGGACGGCGACTGGACCCAGCCCACCACCGCCAATGAATCGGTGAAGGAAGCCTGGCTCGAGGTCTACCGCGACACCGAACACCACTGGGCGCTGTACGAACTGGCCGAAAAGCTGGTGGACCTGGAAACGGCCTTCCGCTTCTGGCGCTTCCGCCATGTGACCACGGTCGAACGCATCATCGGCTTCAAGACGGGCACCGGCGGCACTGCGGGCGTCAGCTATCTGCGCAAGATGCTGGACGTGGTACTCTTCCCCGAACTGTTCGCCCTGAGGACCGCCCTGTGAAAATACGGATTGCCCTTCTCGCTGCCGCCAGCCTGCTCGCCTCGTCCGCCTTCGCGCGCGACGACCGGCCCGGCATCTTCGATTACTACGCCCTGTCCCTGAGCTGGTCGCCTGAATACTGCGCCAGCCGCGACGATCCCGTGCAGTGCGCCGATGGCCGCCAGCTTGGCTTTGTGCTGCATGGACTGTGGCCGCAGTTCGAGAAGGGCTATCCGGATTCCTGCTCGCGCGCCAAGCTGCCGCCGTCTGTGCGCGAACGCTATGCGGACATGTACCCGGCGCCCAAGCTGATCGGCCACGAATGGCAAAAGCACGGCACCTGCTCCGGCCTGTCGCCGGAAGCCTACCTGGCGCTTTCATCCAAGCTGAAGGAAGGCCTGAAGATCCCCGCCGCCTTCCAGCGTCCGCCGCAACCCGTGCGCGTGACACCGGGCGAATTCGAGCAATCCTTCAAGCAGGCCAACCTCTGGCTGGCCAAGGACTCCGTGCTGCCCTACTGCACCGGCGGCGGACGCTTCCTGCGCGAAGTCCACGTCTGCTACAGCAAGGACGGCGCCTCGCGCAGTTGCGCCACCGATGAAATCAAGCGCTCGCAAAAAAGCTGCGGCCAGGCATCCTTCCTCCTTAAAAACGTGAAATGACGACTATCGTCACCACCTTGGCGCTAAGGCATTCAGATCATCAATACCGGACGGATTGGGACAGTACGTCTCGCGCTATCGCATTTCGGACGGCTGTTCCTTCATGATGGCGACATGATCAGCCGATGCCGCTTTCATTGCATCGCTCTCGAATTTATAAGTTCGCGAGCCGGCCAAAGTATCGCACTCACATAGCCAGTTGGTTGTTCGCCGGTTTCCAATCCAGTCGGCGGGTATTCATTCAGGTGCGGGCGACAGTATGTGCCGAACAGCAGGTCAAAGACGGGGAACAAGGCTGCGAAATTCTGATCCGTAGTGCTCCGGCAGCACTGAGTGATGTAGGCGGTGGTATTGGGGCGAATTTAGCAAGAACGAAAGGCGCCCAAACCCAACGCGGACGTTCATATGAAGGAACACGTTGTAGTAGCTCAGTACGACATATGCGCCAAGAATCTCTGGTGGCGCCTTGAACAACAGTCCCACAACCATATAGATCGAAAGCATTTTGATGCCGTGCTCGGCCCAGTAATGGCGACTCGTGGTTGAAGCATTCAACGTGATGTCGCTATGGTGGAGTGAGTGCATGGACCAGAGAGCTGGAATTCGGTGTTGAGCCCTGTGAAAAAGATACTCCATCAGATCTACCGTTAAGACATAAAAGACGAAGGCTAGCCAGAATTCCGCCCCGGAAGCTGGAAGCTTTATCCAACCGCCGCCGACAGCATTCACGGCGGCGACAGTAACGATCGAAAGTGCGGAACCATCAGCGACTGAATCGACAAATAAATCGCTGTGTAGCCGAGATTGAACCTGCTGGCAGAAAACGTCTGCTTTTGGGCTGGTGCCAAGCGCTCCAGGATCAGGCCTGCAATGACGACAGTCAGGAAAATCGCGATAGTGATCACAGTAGTTGTAACGTCCATTTTCGTTCCCTCTCACTTGTTTCCGTAGCTTATATCTATTTCCCACGGAAACAAGACTTTCCGCGCACTGTGGCATTTATGAGAGGGTGCGCTTTTGCAAGTGACGTCCCGACACCGATATGCGTCGGATGCTCGCGAAGGCGGCCAAGCGCCACTACATCACGGCATTGTGTTTGTTGGCTTACAGGTCACAGAACGCTCAACGCGGTGGGGCATATCAACTGCGGCTTGGCCCCGTGTCCTTCGCCAGATCGCGACCAGTTACCCATAAGCCTCTATCTCGCCCGCAATGCAAACTTCCTGGTCGTATCGTGCGCATGGCTGCGGCCGCACGGCGCGACAATGAGGCGCCTCTCGTTTCTTGAAAGGAGCCTGTGATGAAACCTGTGTTTGCCAAAGGCCTGCTTGCATTGGCCCTCGGCGCAGCTTGCGGGGCAGCCCTGGCCGCCCCAACCACCTACAGCGCCACCCTGAGCGGTGCCGCTGAAGCCACTCCGAATGCCTCGCCCGGCACGGGCGCTGTCATCGTGACTTATGACATGGGCGCGCATAGCATGCACGTGCAGAGCATTTTCGCCCTCCTGCAAGGAGAATCGGCAGCAGCCCATATCCATTGCTGCACGACCGATCCTGGCACCGGGGCGGCCGGTGTATCCACCATGATTCCGACCTTCACCGACTTCCCGACGGCCGTGCACTTCGGTACCTATGACCACACTTTCGACACCTCGCTGGCTTCCTTCTGGAATCCTGCCTTCATCACGGCCAATGGCGGCACCACCTCCGGCGCGGAGGCAGCCCTGCTGGCGGGATTGAATGGCGGCAGCGCCTACTTCAATATCCACAGCAGCGCATATCCGGGGGGTGAAATCCGCGGCTTCCTGCTGGCCCCTGTGCCGGAGCCCGGCATGGCAGGCATGCTGTTGTTGGGCATCCCCGCCGTACTGGCTATCGGACGGCGCCGCTCGAAGAAGCAAGCTTAGCCAGCTTGTCCGGGTTGCGGATGACGTAGAAGCCCGTGATACGCTCGCCGTCCGTCTCCAGGCATTGGATGGACTCCAGCTTGCTGCCAATGTAGCGCAGCAAGCCGGGTTGTCCGTTGAGCAGCACCAGCTCGTAGCGGGTCTTGCCCGACTTCGAGAACTTGGCATAAAGCTCGGCGATCATATCCGGATCGCGTACGATGTAGGGGTAGGATGGCACTTTGCCGCCGCCGTCGCCGACGAACTGCATATCGTCAGAGATGAAGGCACGGATCGCGTCCTGCTGGCCGCTATGGGCGGCCGCCACAAAGCGCTGCAGGATGTTGCGATGGTCTTCGCGCCTGACCTCGAAGCGCACCTTCTCCTGCTGCACCCTTTCACTGGCCCGGCTCACCATCTGCCGGCACGCCGCCTCGCTCTTGCCCAGCATTTCAGCCACTTCCGCGTATTCGTAGTCGAACACCTGGCGCATCAGGAAGGCGGCGCGCTCCTCGGGCGACAGGCGCTCCAGCACCCACATGAAGGCCATCGACAGGTCGCTAGCCATCTCCGCCTGCGACTCGGGCGTGTGCTCATCCATTTCAACGATGGGCTCGGGCAGCCAGAAGCCCGAATAGGCTTCGCGCTCCGCCTTCAGCGCGCGCAGGCGGTCGATGGCAAGGCGGGTGGTCACGGTCACCAGCCACGCTTCGACGGATAGCACGCCGGTGCGGTCGCTGCCATGCCAGCGCAGCCACGCATCCTGCACGATATCTTCGGCATCGGCCCGCACGCCGAGCATACGGTAGGCGATGGAAAACAGCCGCTTGCGGTGAGCGGCAAATACTTCTGCGTCGGTCTGGCTCATTTACTTGCTTCCAGGGTGGTCGATTGCGCCACCCTGGTCAGTACCTCGCGCAACTCGCGCAAGCGGGGTGGCTTGCTGAGTACATAGTCTACGTTAACCGGCAACTCTCCGCTGTCGGGGATCAATCGCTGGCCCCAGCCGGTCAGCAGGATGATGGGCGTGGCCGGCGACAGCGCCTTGATGGTCTCGGCCACGCGGCGTCCATCCACATAAGGCATGCCGAGATCCGTGAACACGGCGGTAAAGGCCGGCCCGCCTTCTACCGATGCCTTGAAGGCCTCGATGCCGGCCTGGCCGCCGTCGGCCGCCGTCACCTCGTGCCCGTCGCGCAGCAGGATGGCGCGCAGCGAGGCCAGCACGGTGGGGTCGTCGTCCACGATCAGCAGACGCATGCGCATCAGCGGCGCGGCAGCCGCGGGCGGTGGCGCATCCTCGGCCGGCTGGTCAGCTACCGGGAAGCTGATGCGCACCGTCGTGCCCTGCCCCAGCTTCGAATCGACGGCAATGGTCCCGCTATGCCGTTCGACCATGCCGCATACCGTGGCCAGGCCCAGGCCCGTGCCGCGATCGCCCTTGGTGGTGAAGAAGGGATCGAGGCAGCGCTTCAGCGTGGCTTCGTCCATGCCGACGCCGCTGTCGCTCACTTCCAGCACCACGTGGCCATTGGCATGGCGGGTGCGAACGGTGAGTTCGCCGCCTTCCGGCATCGCGTCCACGCCGTTGAAAATCAGGTTGGTCAGCGCTTCGCGAATTTCGCCCTCGGCGCCCAGCAGCGGCGGCAGGCGTTCGGCCAGCTCCTGGCGCAATTCGATCACCACGCCGCGCTGCTGCGGCATATCGCTCCAGCGCGCGCGGGTCAGGTCCACCACCTGCGGCACCAGGGTGTTGAGGCTGACGGAGCCCAGCGACAGTTCCGGCTCGCGCTGGCGGTACAGCTCGCGCATGCGCGCCACGGTGGCCGCCACATCGTCGATGGCGCGCGCGATCACGCGCAGGCAGTTGCGGCCATCATTGCTCAGGGCCGGCTCCGTTTCCAGCAGCGATTCCGTGTACAGGGCCACCGGCGAGATGGCGTTGTTGATGTCATGCGCGATGCCGCTGGCCATCTGGCCCAGCGCCCGCAGGCGTTCCTGCTTGGTCACCGATTGCTGGGTCTCGTGCAGCTCGTTATAGGCGCGCTGCAGGTCCGCGTACAGGCGCGCCTGGTTGGCCGCCAGCGCTACGTGCTCGCTCAGCTGGCGCAGGAATTCGCACTCGCCGCTGCTGAAGCTGTTGGGCGCTCGCCGCGCCACGATCAGCACGCCGAACACGGTGCTCTCGGCCAGCAGCGGCGCCAGCACCAGGGCATTCAGGCCGCCGCGCGCCAGCCGCTTCGGGAAGGGATAGGGCACCTCGCTGATGTCGGGCTCGTAGACCAGCTGGCCGCGCACGCAGCGCGACAGGCCGTTTTCGTCAATGGGAATGCGGGACTGCTCGCGCATCGCGAACTCGGTGGACAGCATCTCGCTGGCCAAGCCTACGCTGCTCACGGTCAGCTCATTATCCCGGTACAGGCACACGCAGCCGAAATCCACCGGCAGCTGGTCTTCCAGGCTACGCACCACCACCTGGAAAATGCTGCGCAAATCCTGGCGGTCGCCGATCGAGCGCGTGATCTGGTGCAGCAGCGACATGCGCGCCAGCTGCGACTGCACCTTCAGCTCGGCCTCCTTGCGCACCGTCACTTCATCCTGCAACGCCTTGTTGGCCTGCCCCAGCTCATCGCGCGACACGGTCGTCTGGCGCAGTTTTTCCGTCATGCTGTCGAAGGCGCGCGCCAGGTCGCCTACTTCATCGCCGCCCTTCAGGTTGAGGGCGAAATCCAGCTTGCCGGCGCCGACCAGCTCCGTGCCGTGGCGCAGCCGCTCCAGCGGACGCGCCACGCTGCGTATCGTCATGTACAGCGCGCCCAGCACGGCGAGTGTCAGCAACAGGCCGAGCGTTCCTGCCGCGATATTGGCGCGGTGCTGGGCCGCCAGCGCCCCTTCCCGGCTGCGCGCGGCCAGGTCCTCGGCGTCGCTGATCATGGCCTGCGCCTTGTTCATGATCTGCCCATGCAGCCTTCCTTCCAGCCGCCTCAGGATTTCCACGCGATCTGGCGTCGCGCGCAAGTCTTCCTGCAGCTGCAGGGCATCGGTAAAGTACTTGTGCAGGTGCGGCAGCTGCTGGCGCAAGCCGAGGTAGATGCCCGCTTCGGGGCCATCACGGAATTCCTCGTCGTTCGCCAGCAGGGCCGCCAGCGATTCCTTGCGCAACACCCATTGCGTGCGGGTGCGCGCTTCATGGCCCAGCGCATACTCCATCGCCAGGTAGCGCAGCGAGACGACGGCGCGCAGGATCTCGCCCGCCTTTTCGTTGCGTGTGAGTTCATGGCGCATCTGTGCCGTAGTCACCAGCAGCAGC
This sequence comes from Pseudoduganella sp. UC29_106, assembly GCF_044055365.1. Taxonomy (NCBI): domain Bacteria; kingdom Pseudomonadati; phylum Pseudomonadota; class Betaproteobacteria; order Burkholderiales; family Oxalobacteraceae; genus Pseudoduganella; species Pseudoduganella sp. UC29_106. The sequence goes on from NZ_CP171977.1 coordinate 4,506,517, forward strand.
ACGCCAACGGCGGCAGCTACCACAATGCACAGCAGTTGCGCCATTTTCAGGCGGGTGATGATTCTCACGTTGCCCTTTCAGTGGATGATCGTGACGGAAGAAGGCGCCACGGCGCTCAGGCCGTCCAGGTAAATGTATTCCAGGAAGTTGGGCATCTGGTCGCTGGCCGCCATGCGGTTGCGGATCGCCCAGCGCGCGCGGTCTTCCAGCGCCAGCACCAGGCCCTGGTCCAGTTCAATTTCAAAGTGGTAGGAGGGCCAGGCCGCCAGCACGGCTTCCTTGGTCTGCTTCGCCGTGGCAGCCAGCAGCGGCTGCATCACTTCGGGATTGTCGCGGCAGTAGCGGTTGCCGCTCATCAGGGCGCGCAGCACACGGCGCACCGTTTCCGGATGGGCCAGCACATACTGCTGCATGCCCACTATGTTGTAGATGCTTTCATAGACATCCTCGCCGGAAAAGCTCACGGCATTGTCCCCCAAATGGCTGCGGATCTCGCCGAGGAAGGGCTCCCAGCTTGCCACCGCGTCCACCTCGCCCTTGTACAGCGCCTCGGGCAGGGCTTCCGGCTTGTAGTTGACGATGGTGATGTCGTTGGCGGACAGGCGCTGCCAGTTCAGGAACACGTCCAGCGTGAAATGGGCGGAAGTGCCTTGCGTAACGCCCACCCGCTTGCCTTTCAGGCTGGCAGGCCCCGTGATTCCGCGGTCGCGCCGCCCCACCAGGCCGTGGTCTTTCTCGGTGCGGAACAGCGTGGCCACCACGCGCACCGGCGTGCCGGCGACGGCGGCGAACATCACGGGAATGTCGGCCACCGTTCCCAGGTCCGCGCGGTTTTCCAGCACGGCCTGCATCGATGACTTGCCGCTGGAGTGCGGCTGCACCACCACGGTCAGGTTCTCGTCCGCGAAATAGCCCTGGCGCTGCGCCGCCACCACGCCGCACACCCCCACGTATTCCGTGTTCACGGCAATCACCAGTTTTTCCAGCGGCAGCGCCTTCGATGGGCTGCGCTGGCTGACCACATAGGCCGCACCCAGCAGCAGGACGAGCAGCACTGCGGCGATGGCAAATTTACTACGCATGTTCGGCCTCCGTAACGCTGTTCGAATGCAGGCCGAGTTCGACCCAGAACGTGCTGCCCTGTCCCGGTATACTCTCCACGCCGATCTCGCCCTGCATGGCTTCCACCACGCGCTTGGTCAGCGTCAGGCCCAGGCCCGTGCCTTCTTCGCCGCTATCCTCGCGGCCGAGGCGGTTGAAGGGCTGAAAGATCGCCTGCAGCTGTTCGCGATCCAGGCCCGGGCCCGTGTCCTGCACGGACACGCGTACCCGGTTCCTTCCCGCGCGCCGGCAGTCCAGCACCACCTTGCCGTGCTCGCGGTTGTACTTGATGGCGTTGGACAGGAGATTGATCAGCACCTGCACCAGCCGCGTCTTGTCGGCAAAGACATTCAAGTCCGTCTTGCAGCGGAATTCGAGGGAGATGCCGCGCCCTTCCGCCTGCGGAGTGACCATCATGTGGCATTCCTGCACCACCCCCGCCAGCGGCACGCTCTCCATCGCCAGGATGATCTTGCCCGCTTCGACCTTCGCCAGGTCGAGGATTTCGTTGATCAGTTTGAGCAGGTGCTTGCCCGACTGGACGATGTGGCCCGCGAACTTGCGCTTCTCTTCCGGCGAAGCGGGCAGCGTGTCCGATGCGAGGATCTGCGCGAAGCCAAGAATGCCGTTCAGCGGCGTGCGCAGCTCGTGGCTCATATTCGAAAGGAAGTGCGACTTTTCCGCATTCGCGTGATCGGCCTCCGCCCGCGCCTGCACCAGGTCGCGGTTGATGGCCGCCAGCTCCGCCACGTGCTGGCGTAGCTGCTGTTCCAGTTCCGCGTTCTGCTGGCGCAGCTCGCGCGTGGCCAGTGCACGCGCCAGCGTAGGCAGCAGGCCGGACGGCTTGAAAGGCTTGACGATGTAATCCAGCGCACCGCTCTGCATGGCGCGCACGGCCGAAGCAATGCTGCCCTCGCCCGTCATGATGATGCAGGCCAGGTCTGGGTCTATCTCCCGTGCTTCCTCGACCAGTGCGATGCCATCGATGCCGGGCATGTTCAGGTCTGCCAGCAGGATATCGAAGCGCTCCCTGCGCAGCCTGCCCAATGCGGCTTCGCCCGAGGCGAAACCCACGGTATCGTATTTGTACTGGCGCAGAATGTCGCACAAGGCCCCCATATGGGCGGCCTGGTCGTCGACGATCAGGATACGGGCTTGGTTTCCGTCTACCGTCATGCAAGTCCTCGCGGCGGCGATACCTTGCGACGATTATGCCGCCTGATTCCGGCGGGAATACTCACACAATCTAACGGTTGGAACAAAAAGTATCAGTTGTGTGACTTACAGGGAGAGCCGATAGGCTCTGCGCAACAGAAAGAGGTAAACCTTCCCTGCTGAACGACTTGCTGCGGCTGATCTGGCGCCGAGCAAGCCGTCCAGCCGCTTAGGCGTTCAGCAGCATCCACCAGCGTACCGCTCTCGGCCGGCATGGCCCGGTCGAACATGTGCGAACAGTCCTTGAACTTGGCGCTGGCCGCATCTTCATACTTCAGACGGGTGACCAGCAGTTGCCAGACAACTCATGCTCGTCCGCCAGGAGGCAAGCCGGCGAATTGGGGAATCCCCAAATAATTTCACGGCCACCTAAACCTACCGATAGATCAAAGTCCAATTCCAAATTTTCTCTGATGCGCGTCCGGCGCTTCCAGAACCTGGAATTTATCTACTTGCCTGACCTTATGGTAGGCACTTATTTCTGGCACCAGCGGTGCGAAGTATGCCACGAAGTCGAATACGGGAATGCCGCGCTCATCCGTTTCAACCAGCAGCAAGCGGGGAGGCTGTTTCCGAAAGTCCGTCACAAAGGATCTCTCAATCCATTTTCGGGCCTTCAGATTGTCGTCTAGGGCAACGGCGCCTAAGATGGTCATGGTCGGAAAACGCGACGATGTTCCGATGCCGGGTAAGGTAACCAACGGAAATGATGCTTCGAAATTTGAAAACACGATCACAGGGCCGCCGCCCATTTCCCGAATGACCGGTGCCAGCAGAGCTGGGTAAGGATTAATTTTCTCGCCCTTCCGGAAGGCGCCCAGCAAATTCCAGGACGCTAACGCTGCAACTAATACAGTAATAATCAACGGCACTGCAGCGCCGCGGTGTGCCACCGCCTTGCTCACCGCCAAACCGAACAGAATCCAACCCAATGCCATTGCGGGAATCCAATGATAGGACCAGCCCTTATGCTGCAAAATTGCTGCCAGTGCGAAACCCAATACTGCGAATGAGATTACGCAAGCCACGGGCCTGGACTTCGTCCGGACAAACCAGGTGATGGCCAGCAGAATTGCAACGCAATAAAACTGTGGCAAAGCCACAAATCCTAGCCAAGGTTCCGAGTTACGCCAGTATGAACCAGCCAGTAGCTGCAGCATATTGAAGTATTCCGGCGCAAGCCAATGGACCGACGCCGCGTAACATACCAACAAAGTCATTGCTACCACCACGCCAGTACCGGGCATCCTCCGAGTCATCGAGATTATTGCGCCCTCTACCAGGAGCGGCACCAACAGGAAGTGGGGCTTGATCGCGACGCCGATTACGGCCAGCAGCGCAACCGCAACATGCTCTACCATACTGCCCCTTTTGCCACTCAAGCGACATGCAGCTTCGGCCAAGTAAGGCAGCACACTTAGGTAAGCGATGTGTTCGCGCTGTCCAAACTCATAACCTGGAAGGACCACCACCGTGTAAATGCCAATCGCCAGCCAAGCCCAGACGTCATTCTTGTCCAGGGTGCGGCACAGGATGGCGCCCGACCAAGCCACGGACACCAATCCCAGCGTCGCAATCATCAGCCGAAAAACAGTCGCGTCGGCTACGCCAAGATGCTGCGCCAGCCAGGCGCACGGCATGTTCAGCCAGATAATCAGTGGCGGATTCACTTCAGGGAAGTCCACGTACAGCGTGGCACCTTTAGCCACTCGGCCTGCGACAAAACAGGAGGTAAGACACATCGTGGTTCATGGTTGTAGCAAACACAGACCAGATTCCAGCTGCCAGCGAGACGAGCAGCAATAACTGCGGCAGCCACCGGCTAGCGGCCGTACGGTCGTCCACCATGCTCAAGTCTCCTTTTCGATGACGAATCGGGGGCGGCGCTTGGTTTCCAGATAGGCCTTTGCCACATATTCGCCGACCACACCGATACTAAGCAATTGAGCGCCGCCCAGGAAATACACTGGTATGACGGAGGACGCCCAGCCGGGAATAACCGAATCGAGCACCAACTTACCATACAGAACCCAGCCAACCATGGCGAAACTGAACAGCCAAGTCAAGATGCCGAAAAATGTAATGAACCGAAGCGGCGCGATACTGAACGACGTTACACCAGTCACTGCCAATGCCACCATACGGCGTAAGGGGTACTTGGTTTCACCGGCAAACGCGCGCGGCGCGCTCGTAGTACACCACAGCGCTACGAAAACCAAGCAGAGGAATCACTGCGCGCAGGAACATATTGACCTCTGTGTATTGCCGCAGTTCGCAGATTGCCCGCTTGCTGAGCAACCGGTAATCAGCATGATCGTAGACGATTTCGACACCCAGCAACTCGAGCAGGCGATAGTAGCCGCGAGCGGTGCTGCGTTTGAAGGCACTGTCGGTGGCCCGTGACTGTCGTACGCCGTAAACGATGTCACAGCCTTTGGCGTGATGGTCAAGCATGGCTTCCATCACGTTTGGATCATCTTGCAAGTCAGCATCGATGGATACGATGACGTCAGCGTGGGCAGTGAAAAGTCCCGCCAGCAGCGCATTCTGGTGACCACTGTTGCGCGCCAACTTGATCCCGTGCACGCGTGGGTCAGCGATTGCCGCCGCCTCAATCAGCAGCCAGGTCTGATCACGGCTGCCATCATCCACGAAATACAAGCGGCTTCCTGGCCCGGCTTTGCCAGCCAATTGGAGGCGATCTAGCAGTTCAAGCAGTTGCCTTGCCGTTTCCGGAAACACCTCCTCTTCGTTGAAGCATGGTACTACCACGGCCAGATCGCTCATGACATTCTCGCTCCACGGAATACAAAAAAACGTTGCGCAAAATAGGACAGAAGCACCATCAACGGCAGATTAATCGCGCCAGCCAGATATGGGCCGAAACCCACATCTAGTAACACGGTAAGTATTGCCACGTTCAGCCCATACAGCGCCGCCCAGAGCGCTAGATAACGGAGAAAGCGATCACGGCTGGTCTGTCGAAACACGAGCGCCGAGTGAGTCGTATAGCTGAAGATAATGCCCAATGCCAGCGAGCCGAGACTGGCAAAAACGTAATTCAGACCAACTGCCAACAGCAAGCAGTACAAACCGTAGCTGGCTGCGGTGTTCAACACACCGACCAAACAAAATCGAACCCACCGCAATGACCACCACCGCCTAATTGAACGAGCCGATCCTTTCGTGGCGTGGCTATGCGTCATCGGAATCTCACTTCAACACAAGGCGATAGAAGACCAGCCTAAGCAACCCATTCACCCTTGCCATTAGCGCGCCTGTCCACCGATCCATCACCGTTGCACCAACGTGACTCGATTCCATCATGCGGCCAATAAAGCGTTGATATTCCCCCGCTTGTCGCGTGCCTATTGCGACGCTCCAGGATTGTCGCGATATTCGGAAAGAAACTAACGATTCCGACAGATAGTAAGCATCACCATTTGCAAGCAAGCGCCACCAGTAATCAAGATCAATCACGTAAGGCTCACTCGCATTAAAACTTCCCACCCGCATAGCAAGGTCGCGCCTAAATAGCACGCCTCCGGGCTCCCCCAAGAGATTGGTGCCACGGCGCACGCAGCTACGAAGTATGCGACGGGCTGAAAGTGTTCCCTCCTGCGCACCAGGATAGCCTCGTGTCATTATGGGTGTACCGTCATTACCGACAATCGTGCGTGCGCAGAAGACTAGCGCTACGCTCAAGGCGCTGTCGGTTTCAAGAACGTCCACCTGACGTGCAAGGCAAGCAGGCGCCAGCACGTCATCCTGTGGAAGCAACTTGAAATAGCGTCCCCGTGCCTCGGCCAAGCATCGATTCCAATTCTCTTGTGCGCCTAGATTATGCTGGTTCCGCAGAAACCGGATACGAGGATCGCTGTAGCCGGCCACAACCTGCGCCGTGTCATCTGATGAACAGTCATCAACAATTAGGAGCTCAAAGTCGGTAAAGGTTTGCGACAAAACGGAATCCACCGCTTGTCTGAGATAAGTCGCGCCATTGTAGGTCGGAATGCAGACAGAGACGATCAAGACAGATTCTCCTTCGCATCAGCACAATAGGTGTAGCCAAGTCTAACCTGAACGACAAGAAAAGGAAGCGTAAGGCCAGGTTCTGACGCCCGCTTTTCAGCCGCGGCCGGGCTGCCGCAAAACGACACACAAGATCATGCTGTCGTTATATAGATCGCTACGCAGCTTGCCTAACGCGCGCGCGGCGATGTACATCTGCGCCAAACGCTTGAAGACGCTCGGCCAGCGCGCTACGCAGCGGCGCGCAAAGCCGTTCAGCCACGAATCACGAAATACGATCGCCCCATCAGCCCCAAAGGTTTGCGGCTTGCTCGCGACGGCAGGCCGCCGGCGGACGCCAAAATAGTGGTGAAAATCCACGAAGCGGACCTCCATTCCGGCTTGCCATGCCATGCGCCTCAGTGATGTTTTGGAAAACCACCAGAAATGCACTGGCGCCGGATCAGTGTGCCAAGCATAGCGCCGCGAGTATAGTTCCATATCGGGCGTGGTCAGGACCACGCTGCCTCCGGGTTTCAGGAGCCGCTGCATATGGCCCAGCATTGCTTGAGGATCTGGCACGTGCTCGATCAGTTCGGTGGCAATAACGACATCGTAACCTTCACCGACCGATTCCATGCTCGCCAAGTCGCGAACTGAATAAAATTCGCCGAACTCTCTCCGCGCCGCTGCAACCGCTTCGCTGGAAATATCAATGCCGTCGCATTGATAGCCTGCCCGATTCAGAGCATAGGTCAGATAGCCCAGACCAGAACCGACTTCCAAAATGCGCAGGCTCTCCCGTGACTGCGCCGCCAACACATGTGCGATGGACCAATAGATATCCTCGCGCTGAGCAAGGTAACTCAAAGGATTGCTGGCCTGCGTCAGTTGGTGGCGATAGCGCGCGTAGCGATCATAGCCAGGAACTTGAGCAGCGTTACGATAGATCAGATCGTAGACCTGCGAGTCCACCTGCATAGGTGCGGCGAAGCGCGTGTCGCAATTCACGCAATGGAAAATGTTAAAGGTGGTCGGCGCCTTGAAGCCCCAATGGTCGCGCAACACCAGATCGGACGCTGCACCACACAAGCCGCACACCTCTGTTTGTAGGTTTGCTTCGTTCACGAGCACGAGCCCTCGCTAGGTAATTAGGCATTTATAGTTGCCGATACTACACCCAGCGAATTGACTCGTGCAATGTCCTGCCGTATTACTTCGACAACAGCATCTCGTTGAGGCGCTTGACGAAGGCAGCCGGATCGGCCAGCGTGCCGCCCTCGGCCAGCATGGCCTGGTCAAACAGGATGTGCGACCAATCCTTGAACTTCGCGCCGGCCGCGTCTTCGTACTTCAGGCGCGTGACCAGTGGGTGGTTCGGGTTGATTTCGAGGATGGGCTTGGACTCCGGCGCGCTCTGGCCTGCGGCTTTCAGCATGCGCAGCAGGTTGCCGGACAGCTCGTGCTCGTCCGCCACCAGGCAGGCCGGCGAATCGGTCAGGCGGAAGGTCACGCGCACTTCCTTGGCCTTGTCGCCCAGCGCTTCCTTCATCTTCACGACCAGGTCCTTGTACTCGGTCTCGGTTTCCTCGTGCTGCTTCTTCTCGGCCTCGTCTTCCAGCTGGCCCAGGTCCAGGCCGCCCTTGGCGACGGAAACCAGTTCCTTGCCTTCGAACTCAGTGAAGAAGGACAGCATCCATTCGTCCACGCGGTCCGTCAGCAGCAACACTTCCACACCCTTCTTGCGGAAGATTTCCAGGTGGGGCGAGTTCTTCGCAGCCGTGTAGCTGTCGGCGGTCACGTAGTAAATCTTGTCCTGACCTTCCTTCATGCGGCTCACATAGTCGGCCAGCGACACGGTCTGGTCGGCATTGTCGCCATTGGTGGAAGCGAAGCGCAGCAGCTTGGCCAGGCGGTCCTTGTTGGCGAAGTCCTCGCCCACGCCTTCCTTCAGCACCTGGCCGAATTCGTTCCAGAAGGTGGTGTACTTGTCCTTCTTGTCCTGCTCGTCCGAGTTCGCCAGTTCTTCCAGCATGCCGATCACGCGCTTGGTCGAGCCTTCGCGGATGGCTTTCACGTCACGCGATTCCTGCAGTATTTCACGCGACACGTTCAGCGGCAGGTCGGCCGAATCGATCACGCCTTTCACGAAGCGCAGATAAGTCGGCATCAGCTGCTCGGCATCGTCCATGATGAACACGCGTTTCACGTACAGCTTGATGCCGCCGCGCTTGTTGCGGTCCCACAGGTCAAACGGCGCCTTGGCCGGGATGTACAGCAGCTGGGTGTATTCGCTACGCCCTTCCACGCGGTTGTGGGTATGGGTCAGCGGCGCTGCGAAGTCGTGCGACACGTGCTTGTAGAACTCTTCGTACTGCTCCTGCGTGATGTCGTTCTTGCTGCGGGCCCACAGAGCGCTGGCCTGGTTGATAGTTTCCAGCTCGTCCTTCAGGACATTTTCCTTCTTTTCCTCGTCCCACTCTTCCTTCTGCATCTGGATTGGCAGCGAGATGTGGTCGGAGTATTTGCGAATGATGGATTTCAGCTTCCAGCCGGACAGCAGCTCATCCTCGCCCTCGCGCAGATGCAGGATGATATCCGTGCCGCGGTTCGGCTTCTCGATATCCTCGACGGTGTAATCGCCCTCACCGCCCGACTCCCAGCGCGCGCCCTGCCCGGCTTCCAAGCCGGCACGGCGCGATTCCACGGTGATCCTGTCGGCCACGATGAAGCCGGAGTAGAAGCCCACGCCGAACTGGCCAATCAGGGCTGCGTCTTTCTGCTGGTCGCCGGACAGGCGGCCGAAGAATTCCTTGGTGCCCGACTTGGCGATCGTACCCAGGTGGGCGATGGCCTCATCGCGGCTCATGCCGATGCCGTTGTCGGAAATAGTGATCGTACGCGCAGCCTTGTCGAAGCTGACCTTGATTTTTAACTCGTGATCGTTGCCATACAGTGCGTCGTTGTTGATTGCTTCGAAGCGTAGCTTGTCCGCCGCGTCGGAGGCATTCGAAATCAGCTCGCGCAGGAAGATCTCCTTGTTCGAATACAAGGAATGGATCATCAGTTGCAGCAGTTGCTTGACTTCGGCCTGGAAGCCCAGAGTTTCTTTGTGGTCAGCCATCTTTACTCCATAGTCTTATAAAAATGCCAGCGTGACTGGCGCTTGGACTGCCAGATAGGGGCAACTTGCAGGTTTTCAAGGGTGCAGTCTTAGTTACAAAAAAACAACCTATCGTGTTGACATTTAATAAATTCCACGCTTAAACTCAGTCATACAGGCGTCATTACAACAGGTAGTTCAGCCGGGTGCGAGCGTGGATAACGACAAGGACACTTCTGATGCCTCTATGGTCAGGTGGATGCGGCTGGTTTTGGCCATCGCATGCCTGCTGACACTGATGATCGATCCGGAGGTCGTCGGCCGCCGTAGCACGGCATCGATGTTCGTTTTTATCGCTTATACGGCGCAGAGCCTGCTTTTGCTCGTGCTGGCGAGCCGCTCCATCTACGTGCACGCCAAGGTCGTGTCCTGGCTGGATGTGTGCTGGTTCACCCTGATGACGTATTTCACGGGCGGCGACAGCAGCTTCTTCTACCTTCTGTTCTTCTTCGCCGTGCTCACATCCTCCTTCAGCCACGGCCATGAAGAAGGCGCCCGCATTACCCTGGTTTCGGCCGCAGCCGTGGCCCTGACCTCGCTGACCACTCAATCGGACATCGACATGGCGCGAGTGATGCTGCGCGCCACGTTTCTATTGGCCCTTGGCTATATGATTGCGCACTGGGGCGGCCTCGCGATGATACAGCGCCAGCGCCTGGAGCTGATGCATGCCGTCAGCCAGCTCGCCAATCCCCGCTTCGGCGTGGACCGCACTATTGCCAGCGTGCTGGATCACACGCGCCGCTTCTACCATGCCGAAAGCTGCATCCTCCTGATGCAGGATAATGGCGCCGAAAGCTGGAGCCTGCGCACAGCCAACGCCGACAGCGCCACCCGCCCAGTCCATCCCAGCATTCTCAGTGCCGATGCCGCCGCCCCCCTGCTGGTGGGCCAGGCCGACGACATCCTGCTGCTGCGCCAGCGCTTCCGAGGCTGGCTGAGCCGGGCGCCGCAACTGAGCGCCTTCAGCGCCGCCACGCAGCGCTGGAGCGTGCGCGATCCCGCGCCGGGGCAGGCACTGGCCGACCTGCTCGATGCCTCCTCCCTGGTTGCCGTACCGCTCCCGCTGCGGCGAGGCAGCGGCCGGCTGTACGTGATCTCCCAGCACCATCAGTTCAGCAAATCCGAGGCTATTTTTCTGCAACGCATCGCCGCCCAGGCCTTCCCCGTGATCGAGAACATCGAACTGCTGGACCGCATGGCTTCCGAAGCTGTGCTGCGCGAGCGCGAACGCATTGCGCGCGACTTGCATGACACCACAATCCAGCCATACATCGGCCTGCGCCACGGCGTCAGCGCGATACGCAAGCGGGCCGAACCCGGCAACCCATTGAACGGGGATCTTGATAACCTTATCGACATGACGCAGCAAGTCATTCGCGATCTGCGCAACTACGCCAGGAGCCTGCGCGGCGGCCTGGAAATGAAGGAGCCGGAATTGCTGATTGCGCTGCGCCGGCAAGCCTCACAGATGCGGCAATTCTACGACGTCCACATCGCAGTTGATACGCAAGGTGAATTGAACATGAGCGACCGCCTGGCAGCTGAAATTTTCCAGATCGTCAACGAGGGCATGAGCAATATCTGCAAGCACACCACGGCGCGCCACGGTTACATCGAACTGGCCTGCTCCGCTGGCCAGCTTTCTGTGCGCATAGAGAACGAATGCAATGGCCATCCAGTGCTAGACTTTACGCCGAGTTCCATCGCCGAGCGCGCTGCCGCCCTTGGAGGTGTAGCGCGAGTCCAGCAGGGACGGCACAGAACACTGCGGTGCAGATCGTCATTCCCGTGTAGGAGGCTCGTATGGCGCAAGCTATGAAGCGCATTCGCATCTTGCTGGTCGATGACCACAAAACCTTGCTCTGGGGTTTGAGCAAGCTGATTGAAAGCGACGCGGGCCACATGGTGGTGGCCGGCACGGCGCGCGATTGCGACGGCGCGCTCGAACTCGCTAGCGAATTGCAACCCGATGTCATCCTGCTGGATATCGACCTCGCTGGCTGCAGCTCCATCGATATCATTCCTGCCCTGACGCAAAAGAGCAGCGGCTCGCGCATCCTGATCCTTTCCGGCACGCGCGACCGCGACATGCTGGATACTGCCGTCATGCGCGGTGCGCGCGGCGTGGTCAGCAAGGATGAACCGGCCGAAGCCGTGCTGAAAGCGATCGAGAAAGTCCATGAAGGCGAACTATGGCTCGATGGCGTGGCCCGAGCCGCGTTTTCGATGCCATGCGCAATCCGCAGTCCTCGCGACGCCAGGACCCTGACCTGGACAAGATTGCCCAACTGACAGCCAAGGAACGCCGCATCTGCAACCTGATTGCGGGCGGCGGAGGCGCTGTCAATAAGGCGTTGGCACAGCAGCTGTTCATTTCCGAACACACGCTGCGCAATCACCTGACGCAGATTTACCACAAACTGGGCGTCAGCAATCGCCTGGACCTCTACGTTTTCGCCACCAAGCACCGTCGACCAGGCTGATCTCTAAAGGATTTCGCCTCGGCAGCTCCTCTTCACCCGTGACAATTGTCACGGATTCTCACAGTCAAATCGCGCACGGTGTCCTGAACACAAAAGGACGCCTGTCCGATGTGGCGCGCCTGTTGAGTCACTAAAGTGAACTCATCAGCACGGCAAACACTGTCGGCTGAGACTAAACCAGGCAAGGCCAACACAACCATGTCCGGAGCACAGAATGCGCAAGGATCAGCAACCAACTACCGACAGCAAGAATTTTCTTGAAGAAGAAGATGGCGGCTCGTTCTACGAATATGTGCTTGTAGCCTCACTGACAGTTGTCGTCGGAATCATCGTGCTTCTGGCGCTTGGAAAGAGCATGTGAAGCGGACCTGCTTTACCGCGGATCGGCAAACAAATGTAGTGCACTGAGATCTTTAACTAAAACCTGAAAGGGATTCATCATGAAAGCCATTCAAAAATTCATTCGCGAAGAAGACGGCGTCACTGCAATCGAAATGGCCTGATTGCGGCACTGATCGCAGTGGTCATCGTCGGCACCGTGACCAATGTCGGCACCAACCTGAACAAGGTATTCAGCACGGTCAAGACCAAGCTGAGCACAGCAGCGGCCTAAGCTTCCGCACCTTCCGCCGCTTTCACGGCGGCGGAAGGCAAGTTTTCCGACATCTCCATCAATTTAGTCCGGGAGGCCATCATGTACATTAAGCTGATTAACCTGATGCGTGACGAATCTGGCGTAACCGCCATCGAATACGCCCTGATTGCTGCTCTCATCGCTGTTGTCATCGTGGGGACCGTCACTAACGTCGGAAGCCAACTCAGCACGCTGTATCAACGCGTCTCGAGCAAGGTTCAGCAAGTGGCGGCCTGACATCATGTATACGCCTCGCCAATTATCAGCGGCCGTGACGCTCCAGGAACTGTCACTGGCGTTCCGCCAGCACCGCGTTCTGCTGGCCGTCATCTTGTTGCATGCGGCTGCTGCCATCGCCCTGATTCTGCGCCATCCCTCGCTTGCAGATGATACCGGCATCACCGCAGCCATCGGAACTACACTGCTGCTGGGCCCCTGCTACATGTTCTGTTTCTACGCGCTATATGTGATGGTGAAAATTCGCCCGAAGCGCCTGATTGCCCATCTTTATGCTTACATTGTCAGCCCGCAGACTATGCACCGCCTGGCGCAAGCCTTGCCAGTGCTGTTGTTTATACCCGTATTTACTTACAGCTTCGCCACGATCAAAGCGGCGGTGCCCGTAATTCATCCCTACGCTCTGGACGCCCAGCTCAACCACCTGGACCAGGTTATCCATGGCGGTGTCGCACCCTGGATGTTGCTGCAGCATGTTTTCGGATATCCCTTGCTCACTGCCGCCATCAACGTGGTTTATCACTTGTGGTACTTCGTGATCATGGGAACCCTGTATTTTCTGGCGTTCTCCACCGAGCGTCCCCAGCTGCGTATGCAATTCCTGCTTAGCTTTGTGCTGAGCTGGATCATCCTCTGGCAATGTGTTGGCAATGGTGGCTTCGTCTGCCGGCCCCTGCTATTACGGCCGCATTGTGCCGGGCGCCGATCCTTATGCGCCCCTCATTGCGTACCTGCAGGAGGCTAACCATCACTTTCCGGTCTGGGCGCTGAATGTTCAAGACATCCTGTGGTCGAATTACAAGGAAAGCTTTGGCAGCAGCGCACTGGGCATTGCCGCGATGCCCAGCACTGCATGTTGCCTCCAGTGCTCTGATAGCCCTGCTCGGATGGCGCGTCAACCGAGCGCTGGGCGTCGCCGGTACCATCTTCGCACTGCTCATCCTGATCGGCTCAGTCCACCTGGGCCGGCACTACGCACTGGACGGCTATGTCGGCGCCGCCGGAGCCTGCCTGATCTGGCGCGTGACGGGCTTTATTACTTCGGCTTCCCGACATTCTGTGCACATTCCGGTGCCCACGCCGCTGCAGGAGGCCGTACGACTGGCGATCTGCGCTGGCTGGCCCCCGCCGCCATTCTGATGTTGCTGATGGCACTGGCCGTGCGCAGTGACATCCGGGGAGCGGCGTATCCCAAATCAGCTGGTATTGGTGGGCATGATGGGCGGCATGGCCCTGCAGATTTTCTTGCCTGCCGGAGCTGGCCTGTTCAGCATCAATTACGGCAGCCTGGGCTTCGTGGGCGCTCTGGGCGGCCTTGGCATCGGCCTGCTGCTGCTGCTACCCATGTACATGCTCGGCGTAATGGGTGCCGGCGATGTGAAATTACTGGCCATGGCTGGTATCTTCCTCGGCCCTCACGAAGCCGTGCGGGCAGCCCTGACCACCATGATTGCCGGCGGCATCCTGGCGCTCGCCGCCGCATGCTGGCAAGGCGCCTTGCGCCAAGTACTCAGGAACATCGGAATCATGACGTGGAACTCTTGCCTGCGCGGCTTGTCCGGCGCCGATGCGCGCTTGGTTGCGCCGCCGGCACCCACCGGCAAACTGCCTTATGCCATAGCGATTGCAGTCGGCACGGTCATTGATCTGCTGCTGATCCGCCTGCAGTACTAACCAGATCAGAAAGAACATCATGTCCACCACCATTTCCTTGCTCGGCTCCCGGCCCGTTACCGTCGGCGCAAGTGTGGCTTTGGCCGCGCTGTGGGCCATGTTTGCCGTGGCCCATATCAGAGCTTATATCGGGGGGCGGCGACCTGACCTACCTTGTGTTCTGCATGGCGGAGACGCTGGCGGCGGCATTGTTCCTTCTGCGTTCCAAGCCCGTCGCCGTTTCGGCTCACGCCGGCGACTGGTTGATCGGCATCGCGGGCACTTTCGGCGTCTTCATGTTCGTCCCGGCGGGTTATGGACTGCTTCCCCCCGCAAAACTGCTGCTCTTGCTTGGCTGCCTGCTGCAGATCGCCGGCTTGCTGTCCCTGAACCGCAGCTTTGCTCTGGTCGCTGCTCAGCGCGAAATCAAGACGGGCGGCATGTATCGCCTGGTGCGGCACCCGCTGTACGCCAGCTATATGCTCGGCTTTGTGGGCTACGTATTGTCTAACACGAGTATGCGCAACCTGGCCGTTGCAGTAGTGGTCACGCTGCTGTTGCTGGCACGAATAGTACGCGAAGAGCGCCTGCTACAACAGGACCCTGCCTACCGCGCCTATATGCGTCGTGTGCCCTACCGCCTGATTCCCCTGATCTTTTGAGCGAGGCTGCCATGTCCGCTGATTACGATGAAACCCGCCAGCGCAACTGGTCCGAAGATCCGCTGCGTGTCAGTGCCCCGCGCACTGTGGAGGAAACCGGTCTGCCCTTCCTGTTCTTGGTCGAGCTGCTTAGTAAAATCCTGTTCCAACGTGGCCAGATACGTCTGAGCGCAGCTGGCCACGCATGCCAAGTTGACTGTCAGCGTACTTGATGCCGTCATTGGCTTCATGCGGGCCGAGAAGTTATGCGAAGTCCAGCGCCGCGGCAACAGCGGTACGGACGCTGACATTGTTTACAACTTGACTGAGCTGGGCCGCGACAGGGCGGCAGAATTCGTGCGGCGCAACAGCTATGCCGGCCCCGCCCCGGTTTCGTTTGCGGCCTATGTTGAACGTGTGCAGCTGCAAAGCCTGAACGGCATGCTGACCAACCGCCAACACATGGACCAGGCCTACCGCAATGTGGTGATTAAGCCGAGTATTTTGGACCAAATGGGCGCCGCGATGAATTCGGGCCGCGCCATGTTCATCTACGGTCCGGCCGGCAGCGGTAAATCGTACCTGGCTGAACGCCTGGGCGGGCTGCTGAGCGGCCACATCGCCTTGCCGTACACCTTGCTAATTGATGGTGAAGTCGTGCCCCTCTTCGACCCTGCCGTGCATCAGGTGGTCCAGGAACATATGCCGCCCGGCATGCTGTTCGATCGCCGCACACCGCGCGACCAGCGCTGGGTGCGCACACAACGGCCGCTGGTCATGTGCGGCGGCGAGCTCACGCTTGAAATGCTGGACCTGCAATTCGACAGTGCCACCCGGCTGTACCAGGCGCCCCCCCATCTGAAAGCCAACGGCGGCGTGCTGATCATCGATGACTTGGGACGCCAGCGCTGCTCCGCAATATCGCTAATGAATCGCTGGATCGTGCCGATGGATCGCCGCATTGATTTTCTCTTGCTGCAGAATGGCTACAGCTTCCCGGTGCCGTTCGACGTGCAGCTGGTGTTCTCCTCGATATATGGCACCCGAAGACTTAGCCGACGGCTCCTTCCTGCGCCGACTGGCTTACAAAATCCACATTGGCGAGCTGAACACCCAACAGTATGAACAGGTATTCCGCCAGGTTTGTGAGCAGTACACCATGCATTTCACGGCCGATGCCTATGAGCGCCTGTTGGAGCTTTACCAGGGTGCGCAGCGGCCGTTGATGGCCTGCCACCCGCGCGACCTGCTGTCCCAGGTACGCGATCTGGCGCGCTATGAGGGGCGCCTGCCGCAGCTTAACCCAGGCGCCATTGAATGGGCCTGGAGCAATTACTTCGCCAACTAGCAGATCCGTTTCATCATCCAGTAGCCAGAGGGGACAAACATGCGCAACACTCGATCATTAATCATGCTGGCATTGGCAATCGTGCTGGCCTTTGGTGCGGTTGTCGTCGCCGCGCAGTGGATCAATGCCCAAGCCGCCGGAAATACTGCCAAGGTAGCCGTCGCCCAACTCGATATCGGACTGGGCGCGCGCATCACGCCCGAAATGGTGCGCCTTACCGATTGGCCGGCCAATGCGATGCCACCTGGGGCGATCAGCGACGCCAGCGCGCTGGCTTCACGCGTCAGCCGCGCCAGCATCGTGCGCGGCGAGCCTATCCTGGAAAGCAAGCTAGCCCCGCCAGGCACCCAGGGCGGCCTCTCCGCCGTAGTCCCAGAAGGCAAGCGCGCCATCACCGTGCGTGTCAATGATGTGGTCGGCGTGGCCGGCTTCGCGTTGCCCGGCAACTTCGTCGACATTCTGGTGAACACTCAGGAAGAAGGCATGCGCAACCAGACGGCGCGCGACCCCAGCATTTCCAAAATCGTCCTGGAACGCATCATGGTACTGGCTGTCGCCCAGGAATCGAGCCGCGACGAGACAAAGCCCAAGGTAGTGAATGCCGTCACGCTCGAAGTGACGCCGGACCAAGCTGAAAAACTGGACCTGGCACGCAGCGTGGGCACCCTGTCGCTGGTATTACGCAATCAGGTCGATCCTGACCCATCCAAGACCGCCGGCGCCACCAAAGCCAGCCTGCTGGGTAAGGAAGTCACGCCAGAACCGAAGACGCCGGACGCACGCCCGCAAGCCCCAAAACGCATCGCCGTCACCGCCCCGCAGATAAAAGTGGAACGCATTGAAGTCATCAAGGGGCTGGAACGCAGCACCCAGCAATTTTAAAAAGAACCCCACCAGGAGCGCCTAATGAAGACGTCCAAACAAACGCTGCTGTACTGCTGCATGCTGGTTATTGCCCCGGCCCTGGTTTCTGCCGCCACAGCACCGGAACAGACTGCTCGCACCGGCAAGGCTGGCCCTGCCTCCGCCCGCACCGAGAACGTTGGCCAGGTTGAGCTTGCGCCGGCGGTGCGCTTGGCGGAGGGCAAGTCTACGCTGATGCGCCTGCCATTTGCAGCCACTCGCGTATCGGTGGGGGATCCCAAGGTCGCCGATGTGATCCTCATCAAGCCGACCGAGCTGTATATGCTGGGCCGAACCATCGGTTCGACCAACCTGATCGTGTGGAACCGCAATAATGACGCCACCATTATCGACATGACAGTCGACATGAATGTGGCCCCGCTGCAAGCCCATCTGAAGCAGCTGGTGGCCGACGAGAAGGAAGTCCAGGTCAGCAGCACCGCCGACTCGCTGATCCTAACCGGCACTGTAGCCGACATCGTCAAAGCCGAGCGCGTGCTGGCGCTGGCCAATGCCTATGTCCAACGCGGCGGCAAGGAACAGGGCAGCAGCGCCGGTAATAACGCCAGCGGTAGTCAAGCCGCCACGCTCTCACCGAAGGTGGTCAACTTATTGTCGATAGCCGCTCCTCAACAAGTGATGCTGGAAGTAAAAGTAGCCGAAGTCTCCAAGACCCTGGTAGACCAGCTGGGCGCCAGCCTCGGCGCCAGCCACACCGCCGGCAACTGGACCTATACCGTGCTGTCCAATCTGCTGACCGGCAATCCTGGCGTGGTGGATGCCTTCAACCGGCGCAATGGCAACTTCTTGACGATCGACGCCCAGAAGCGCGACGGACTGCTCAAGGTGCTGGCGGAACCGACCATCATGGCCATCAGCGGCCAGGAGGCCAGCTTCCTGGCCGGCGGCAAGATCTTCATTCCCGTGGCCCAGGCCAACGCCGGCAGCGTAGCCACGATCACGCTGGAGGAAAAGGAGTTCGGCGTCGCCGTCAAATTCACTCCCACTGTGCTGGAAGGCGGCCGCATAAACCTCAAAGTGGCGCCCGAGGTCTCGGAACTTAATAAGGACGGCATTGGCATCAGCGCTACCGGCATTTCGACCACCGCATTGTTGCCATCGTTTACGACGCGCCGCGCGGCCACCGTGGTCCAACTGTTCGATGGCCAGAGCTTCGCAATCGGCGGCCTGATCAAAAACAATGTCACCACCAATATCAAAGCGCTGCCCTTCCTGGGCGAAGTTCCGGTATTGGGCGCCTTGTTCCGCAGCAGCGATTTCCAGACCGACCGTTCCGAGCTCGTCTTCATCGTCACACCTCGCTTGGTTAAGCCGCTGCCGCCGGATTACCGTCTGCCCACCGATGGATATATCGAACCGAGCCGTGGCGAATTCTTCTTGCAAGGCAAGCTCGAGGGCACGCCAAAAGACGCCGCGGCTGCGGAAAATAAAGCCGCCGGTGGCTTCGACCTGAAATAGGAGACCGTCATGAAAAAACTGATCCTCGCCACCGTCGCGCTGGCCGTCGTATCGGGCTGCGTTTCCAGGGCGCCGCAGATGGATGCCCAGTTCGGCCACGCTGTCCTGCAGGCGCGCAGCCAGCAGACCCTGGATGCGCAGGCGGCATCAAAGGCAAGCGCTCCGCTGGGCATGGACGGCAAGACGGCGCACAGCGCTTATGAGCAATACCAGAAGTCCTATCGCGCGCCGGAACCCCAGCCACAAGCCTTCACCATCGGCATCGGCAGCTCGGCCGGGGGCAAATAAGCGGAGCCGCGGCCATGAAGCTTATCCACTTTACACACTTGCGCGAACGCGGCGCAGTTGCCATCCTGGCCGCCATCACGCTGCCGGTACTGATCGGCTTCGCCGGCCTTGCGATCGACAGCGGCCGCCTATACGTTCAGAAAACCGAGCTGCAAAATGCGGCCGACGCCTGCGCGCTAGCCGCATCGCGCGAACTAACCTGCGATCCGGCGGCCGGCGCCTGCGCCGCTTCTTACCTGGTCAACGCGGAGAACAGCGGCCTGGCTGTGGCTTATCGCAATGCCGTCGACTTCCAGGGCAATGCCATCTCGACCACCCAGATCGGGCCGGATGACGTCAAGTTCAGCACTACGTATGGCCCCAACAGTGCTTATGTCTCGCGTTCTGGCGGCGCCAGCACTTCCTCCAAGTATGCCATGTGTATTACCCACCAGACCGGCATCACGCCGTGGTTTATGAAAGTGCTGGGCATTGGCGACCAGGATGTGGCTGCCTCGGCGATTGCCACCCTGCGCCCAGCGCAGATCAATTGCGCTATCCCGATCGGGATGTGCAAGATTCCCGGCGCCTCGACTGATCCCTTTAATGGCCTGACAGTTGGCCAATGGGTCACCAGCAAGCTGTCGGCCTCCGCCACCGGTAGTTTCGACTGGATCGATTTCACGCCCCCCGGCGGCGGTGCCAACGAATTGGCCAACCTGATAAAGGGTACCGGGGCCTGCAGTGTACCTCCGCCCCCTACCCAAGTTGGCGAGCAGGGCAATAAATCCAGCCTCTCCGCGGCATGGAACACACGCTTTGGCCTCTACAAGGGAAGCGAAAGCGTCTCGACCGCTGCCCCCGACTCTACTGGATACGGTTATACGGCCAGCAACTGGCCCAGCAAGTTCAACGCATATTCCGGCACGAGCGGCAGCGCGCTCGATCCGCCCAATTTTACCAGCGCCCGCAATCAGAACCTGGGGTATGACGGCACCAATACCGGGGTCACCCTGCCCGGTGGCACTAGCGCCCCGCTGTCAGTGGCCCAGCACAAACAGTATGGTGCGGACCGGCGCCTGGTCACCGCGCCGATTGTCGATTGCCAGGCCTGGGCCGGCGGCACCGGGTCGCAGCAAGTGCCAGTTCTAGCCTACGCCTGCGTCCTGATGCTGCACCCAATGGGCAAGGACGACGACGAAGTCTGGCTGGAGTACCGCGGCAAAGCCAGCGATCCCTCTTCACCCTGTGCCACTTCAGGTTCGGTCGGCGGTACGGGCGGGATTGGTCCGCAGGTACCCGCCCTGGTCCAATAGGAGAAGCGCCATGAAGCGATTGTCACTCCAACGCGGTGTTGCCGCTGTCGAATTGGGGATCATGCTGCTGCCCCTCGTGCTGCTGACATTCGGCACCACCGAATATGGCCGCGCAGTCTACCAGTACAACACCCTGGTCAAGGCAAGCCGGGATGCCGCGCGCTTCCTGTCCGGCCAGGGGCCGGGCGACCCCGCCGACCTGGCCGTCGCTAAATGCCTGGCGGTGTATGGCAATACCACCTGTACCGGATCGCCCTTGCTGCCCAACCTGGATGCGACGATGGTGACCGTGTGCGACAGCGCCACCTGCCCCAGCACCCACCTCAACCAGGCTACTGGCAGCGGCGTGATGAACCTGGTCACGGTAACGATCACCGGCTACAACTTCGACTCGATGGTTCCGCTGGTTGCGCCCAGCGTCACCTTCAATGCCATTAGTACCACCATGCGGCAGATATTTATGAAAATCCTACTTCGCTCCCAAGACTGGCGCCGGCAGCGCGGCGCGACCGCGGTTGAATTCGCGCTCGTGTCAACCCTCTTCTTTACGCTGCTGATCGGCATGATGGAGATGGGACGCATCCTCTTCTACTGGAACACGGCGTCTGAAGCGACCCGTCTGGGCGCGCGCATTGCAGCCGTGTGCGATATCGACGACACCGATATCAAAGCAAAAATGACGAACATGTTATCGCTATTGCCCGCCAGTTCAATCAGCGTCACCTACGATCCGAGCGGCTGCACTATCGATACCTGCCGTTATGTGACAGTCAAGGTACAGAGCGTGACAGTCCCCACGCTTATCCCCTTGATCCCACTGAATTTGTCCATGCCTGACTTCAGCACCACCCTGCCGCGTGAAAGCCTGCAAAGCACAGTCGGTGGAACGGCCAATCCCATGTGCAACTGACTCTCGGGAGCCATCATGAAAATTACCATCGTCTCCGCCAACGAAGGAACTGCTTGACACAGCACGGCTGATGCGCGGCCGGAACAACTCGGACGAAATCGAAGCCATCACAGGCAGCATCGACAAGCTGGCCAGCATCGATTCTCACTCCGCGCCATCGCTGTTGATCCTGTCGCAGCCACTGCTCAACGCCGATGAACTGGAGCGCCTGGAAAGCCTCAGCATCCAGAACCCGGCCATGGCGATCATTCTGATCTGCCAACAGCAATCGCCAGATTTCCTGCTTCGCGCAATGCGCGCCGGCGTGCGTGAAGTATTGACTCTGCAGGCCGACCCGGCTCAATTGCTGCTCGCCGTACGCCGACTGGAAACCAAACGGAGCAGCCAACCGCAGGGTATGGGCAAGGTGCTATCCTTCGTATCCTGCAAAGGCGGCAGCGGCGCCACTTTCTCGCAGCTAACCTCGGTTTCACACTCGCAGCCCTTGAAAATAAACGGGTTGCCCTATTTGACCTAAACCTGCAGTTTGGCGATGCCGCCCTGTTCGTTTCGGACCAAAAGCCGATGGCCACGCTGGCCCAGGTCGCACAGCAGATCCACCGCCTGGACGCCTCCTTCCTGGCTTCGAGCATGATCCAGGTCAGCCCCACCTTTGGCGTACTGGCCGCGCCTGAAGACCCGATCTCCAGCAATGACGTCCATCCCGAACACATCGACGTGCTGCTCAAGCTGGCGCGCTTGAACTATGACTATGTTCTCCTTGATGTCGGGCGCAACCTCGACGCGGTGAGTGTGCGCGCGCTCGATCAGTCCGACCTGATCTTTCCGATCCTGCAGGCGACCCTACCCTACGTGCGCGATGGCAAGCGCCTGCTCTCCGTGTTCCGCTCGCTCGATTACCGCAAGGAGAAGATCCACCTGATCGTAAATCGCCACTCCAACACTGGCGACATCCGGCTGGCTGACTGCGAACAAGCTTATGGCACCAAAATTTACCGCACGATTCCCAATCACTACGAAGCTGCTGCGGCCTCTGTCAATCAGGGCGTACCAGTACTGCAGTTGGCTCGCAACAGCCCGATTTCGCGCGCCCTGCAGGACATGGCCCGCACGCTGGTCGGTGATGGCGCTGCCGAACAGAAAGGTTGGCTGGCCCGCATCCTGCAACGAACCTGATCCTATATACCCTATCTGGAGAACCCATCATGCAATCGTCACAGAACTTACGGGATCGCCTCGGAAGTACAGGCAATGGCGGCGCGGCACCGAACCTCCGTCCGGTATCGGAGATTGACAATCACGCCTACCAACAGCTGAAATTCCGCATTCATCGAACTTTGCTGGACCGTGTTGACCTGGAAGGCATGCAACGCCTGACTCAAGAGCAAATCCGCGATGAACTGCGCATTCTTGTCGAACGTCTGCTCGACGAAAGCATGGTGGTCATCAACGACAGCGAACGGCGCACCCTCACGCGCGACATTCAGCATGAAGTGCTCGGCTTCGGCCCGCTGGAGCCTCTGCTCAACGATCCCACCGTGTCCGACATCCTGGTGAACACTGCCAAGCAAGTCTATGTGGAACGAGGCGGTCGCCTGGAATTGAGCGATATCACTTTTGTCGATGACGCGCACCTGTTGAAAATCATCGACAAGATCGTATCGCGCGTCGGCCGGCGCATTGACGAATCGAGCCCCATGGTCGATGCCCGCTTGCCTGATGGCTCGCGAGTGAATGCCATCATCCCCCCACTGGCGATTGATGGACCGATCCTGTCGATCCGCCGCTTTTCCGCCGACCCACTGAGGCTGCAGAATCTGGTGGATCTTGAGAGCATGACCGAGAGCATGTCCGCTATCCTGCAGGCGCTAGGACATTCGAAGGTCAATATTCTGATTTCAGGGGGTACCGGCAGCGGCAAGACTACCATGCTGAACGCCATCTCGGGCTACATCCGTGACACGGAGCGCATTGTGACCATCGAAGACGCAGCAGAACTGCAACTGCAACAGCCGCACGTGGTGCGCCTCGAACGCGCCCCCCGAACCTGGAGGGACGCGGAGAAGTTACGCAGCGCGCGCTAGTACGCAACGCACTGCGCATGCGACCTGATCGCATCATCCTCGGCGAGGTGCGCGGTGCGGAGGCGCTGGACATGCTGCAGGCAATGAACACCGGTCACGAAGGCTCAATGGCCACGATCCACGCTAACACTCCGCGTGACGCGCTGACCCGTCTTGAAAACATGATCAGCATGGCGTCCGCCGGCCTTCCCACCAAGGCAATGCGCCAGCAGATAAGTTTCCGCCATCGGCGTAGTGGTGCAGGTGGCACGCCTGACTGACGGCAAACGCAAGCTGGTCTCGGTACAGGAGGTGACCGGCATGGAAGGCGAAATCATTACCATGCAGGAGATCTTCTGCTTCAAGCAGACTGGCATGGATGTCAACGGCGCGGTGCAAGGTTACTTCAGCGCCACTGGCGTGCGGCCGCGCTTCGGCGAGCGCCTGCGCACCTTTGGCATCACCGTTTCAGACAAGATGTTCGACCCTATGGAGCGTCGCTGATCATGGACTATCTCTACTACTTCTTCGGCATTCTCATCTTCATTGCCGTAGTATTGCTGATCGAGGGCGTCTACCTGAGCTGGAACTCGACCAAGGGTCCTGAGGCAGAACGAGTGGCACGCCGGCTACGCATGATGTCAGCCGGCGCCCACGCAGACCGCGCGACATCATCGATGATCAAGGAGCGACTACTCGCAGAATCCCCGGCTTGCAAAATTTGCTGCTGCGCCTGCCGCGGGTAAGCCAGCTCGATCGCCTGCTCGAGCAATCCGGCATGTCCTGGAGCGTCGCCGACTTCGCCGGCATTAGCCTGCTGGGATTCTTCATTGGCTTCATCGGCTGCGCATGGCTGCATCTGCCTGCGGTGCTTTACCTGCCGGCGAGCGCTGGCATGGCACTCCTGCCGCTGTTAATTGTTCTGCATGCCAAAGGACGACGGCTCGAGCGCATAGCCGCCCAACTGCCGGATGCCCTGGACCTGATCGGCCGCGCTGTGCGCGCCGGCCACGCTTTTCCCACTGCCCTGAAAATGGTGGGGGGACGAAATGAGCGATCCGATTGCCGCGGAATTCCGCACCACTTTCGACGAGGTCAACTTCGGCATCTCCATGCAGGATGCGCTGCTTAACCTGGCAACCCGCGTGCCAAGCACCGACCTGCGCTACTTCGTGATCGCCGTCACTATCCAGCGCGAAACCGGCGGTAATCTCGGAGAGCTACTGGACAACATCAGCGGCATCATCCGGGCCCGCATGAAGCTGCTGGGCCAGGTGCGCGTGTTGTCGGCGGAGGGCCGAATGTCGGCATGGGTGCTCAGCCTGCTGCCCTTTGGCGCCGGCTTCATGATCTGGGCCACCAATCCGGGCTATCTGACCATTCTTCTGACGGACCCGATGGGCAAAAAGATGGTTATGAGCTGCGTGTTCATGATGGTGACCGGCGTCCTGGTCATGCGCAAAATCATCCAGATCCGTGTCTGACCTGAGGAGGCTGCCATGTCGATGCTACAAATCGGTTTCCTGTTCCTGATTTTCCTGGCCGTGTTTGGGGTGATCTGGGCTCTGATGATGCGCCTGTCCGGCAATCCGCTCCAGCAGCGCCTGGACATGGTGGCTAATTCAGCTGCGGCCAGTCCCAATCGCCCCGTCAGCCGGCTGGCGTCCGCGCTCGCAAAACGTTTGTCCGGTCTGGCCAA
This sequence comes from Pseudoduganella sp. UC29_106, assembly GCF_044055365.1. Lineage (NCBI taxonomy): Bacteria > Pseudomonadati > Pseudomonadota > Betaproteobacteria > Burkholderiales > Oxalobacteraceae > Pseudoduganella > Pseudoduganella sp. UC29_106. The sequence continues at coordinate 4,531,643 of NZ_CP171977.1, forward strand.
GCTCTCGGCATCAGACAAGGACGAGGAGCAGTCGCTGCTGCGCATCCGCTTCATGAACGCAGGCATGCGCGGCGCCAGCGCGCCGATCCTGTATTTCGCAGCCAAGACCGGCTTTGCACTACTCTTCCCCGCTCTGAGTTTCATGTATCTATCACTCAGCCATTCTCATGCCACCGGCAACTCGCTGCTGTTCTATCTGCTATCGTCGGCCGCCGCCGGCTACTACCTGCCCAACAAGGTGCTGGAATCGCTTATCAAGCGGCGCCAGCGTGAAATTTTCGAGTCCTTTCCCGATGCGCTGGACTTGATGACCGTCTGCGTGGAAGCCGGCCTGGCCATGGACGCCGCATTGATGCGTGTCGCCGACGAAATGAAAATCGGTAGCAAAGTGCTGAGCGAGGAACTGAATCTGGTCACCCTGGAGCTGCGTGCCGGGCTGTCGAAAGACCGAGCCTTGCGCAACCTGGCGATGCGCACTGGTGTGGAGGATGTGGACGCGCTTGTGGCGATGCTAATCCAGGCCGAGCGGTTTGGGACCAGCATTGCCGATTCCCTACGTGTACAGTCCGACCAGTTGCGCACTCGCCGCCGCCAGCGTGCAGAAGAAGCCGCCGCCAAGATTGCACTAAAGCTGCTGTTCCCACTGATCTTCTTCATTTTCCCATCGCTGCTGGTCGTGCTTATGGGACCGGCTGTTATCCAGATTACCCGCGTGCTGCTGCCCAGTATGGGTGGCGGCAACTAACAATAAAGGAGGCGCCATGTCTAACCATAAGCCATTATTACTCGCCGTTGCCAGCTGCGGAATCCTGCAAGGCTGCACTGTGCCGCCAGTTCAGCAGGCGCACAGGATAGAGCCGGTACTGCGGGTCGCCCAACCAGGCAACCGTACGACGGAATGGAACCAGCTCGCCCGCTACCACCATGAACGAGGCCAATTGGCTCTGGCGCTTGGCGCTTATGCGCAGTCATTGGCCCTGGATGCCAGCCAACTGGAGGCGCGCAATGCGGTGGCTGTGATCGAGGCCCAGCAGGGTAATCTGGAAGGCGCACGCAAAGCACTGGTGGCGCTGGTCAACGATTATCCAGCTGAGGCACAGCCACACACCAATCTTGGCTATGTTCAATACCTGATAGGTGACAATGCCGCTGCTGTGCAGACGCTGCGCCGCGCCATGGCGCTCGGCGCTGGCGCGAAAGCCTTCCAGAACTTGCAATTGGCCGAGGCAGCCGTTCGTCCCGCTGGTGCGGAGCAGCCGATGATCGCGGCAGCCGCGAGCCTGGCCCCAGTTCCCGCACCAACTGCAGTTCCTGCTCCGACTCCGGCAGTACAAGTAGCGCCAGCTGCAGCGTCAGGCCCCGCTCCTGCCGCCGCGGTCGCTGTCGCGGAGCCCGAATCGTCGGCCTATGTGCCGCGCTCGCCGAGGCCGACAATGTCTATTGCGCCGGACGCGCAGCAAATCGCCAGCCGCATGGAACTGGTGCAGCTCTCGCCCAACGTCTTCGAGCTGAAACAGCGCGACATCGCAGCGATGTCCACCGCGCCGACCACGCCAACGAGCAAACGGGCACCGGAAGCCGTGACGCAAGCCGCGCTGGCTGCAGTGCCGAAAGCGAACAAGGTGCAGATGGCGCGCCTGGAAGTCTCGAACGGCAATGGCGTAACCGGCATGGCCAAGCACTTCCGCGCCCTGCTTGGCCAAATGGGCATTCCTGTAGAACGTCTGAGCAACGATAAACCGTACCGCCAGTTGGTCACGACTATCCAGTACAGCCCGGGCTTCGAAACCCAGGCAGCCAGTCTGCAGAAGGCATTGCAAGGCAAGGCCCAACTGGCCAGCCGCCAACTGCAAAACAGTGATGTGCGGCTGGTGCTCGGAAAGGATGCCAAACAAAGCTTGGCTGCAGCCGCCGAAGCCGCCGGCCTGCAACTGGTGGCGGCTATTAGCGATGAAAAATAAGGAGAACCCGCGATGACGAATAAATTCTCTTGGAAAAGCCTGGTCTTCTTGGCGGGGGCCTTCCTGCTCGCCAACCTGCTGGTTGCCTGCGGCGGCAGCAGCGGCGGCCCTGGTGGCAGCTGCGTCAACGTTGACCCTACCCGTAGCCCGGTTCTGCCCGGCTGCGGCGCCAGCACGAGTCCGGGCTCCGGCACGTCGGCCCCTTCAATGACCATGTTACTGACTGACAGCAGCGGTGCAACGACGATGAATCTGACGCCCGACAATGGCATTGTCGTGAAAGTGACCCTGAAGGACACCAATGGCGCCGCTGTCGCCAATACGGTTGTGACTTTCTCCACAACCGACAACTCCGGCGTGTTCTCCCCTTCGTCGCGCACTGCAATGACCGATGCGAGCGGCAACGCCTCCATTGCATTGGCGGCTGGTACTCAAGCAGGCGCATTTACAGTGAGCGCGACAGCGACAGTCGGAACCACCTCAGTCAAGGGCTCCGCCAACTACACAGTCACTTTCCCGACATTGACGCTGAGCGCAATCCAGGTGTTGCCAACAACACTCTCGGCCGGAGGCAATGCCAGTGTCACAGTCAGCGTTATGAACGGCAGCACGGCCTATACGATTCCGGTTGCAGTCAACTTCACCTCCGCATGTATCGTCGCGGGCAAGGCTGCAATTGGCACGCCTGTCACCACGCAGAATGGTGTAGCCGTCGCCAGCTATACCGATAAGGGATGTGGCACTTCCGATACTTTGACCGCAACGGTCGTGTTGCCAAGTGCGACTCTCACCAAGTCCACCACCATCACAGTCTTGCCCGCAACAATAGGATCAATCAAGTACGTGGGCGTTGATACCGCCAACATCGCGCTCAAAGGCACTGGCGGACCGAATCGCCCGGAATATGCAACCGTGAAGTTCCAGTTGTTTGACAAAAACGGCAGCCCGGTCGTTGGTAAGCAAGTGACCTTCGTCTTCGCCGACAGCAATAGCACCTCTACTACCGGTGGCCTCAAACTAAGCCCCGCCACTGCAACCAGTGCTGCAGATGGCACGATCACTACGGCAGTGTTCGACGGCACGATTCCTACTTCGGTGCGCGTAGTCGCCACGGTTGACGGCTCGAATCCGCCGCTGACTTCCGTCTCTAGCCAGTTGGTCGTCTCAAGTGGAGTACCGGATCAGGCTCATTTTTCGCTGTCGACTTCCACTGGCAATTGCGAGGGCTGGAGCATCGATCAGGTGTGTAGCACCGTAAAGGTCACGGTCGGCGATCACTTTGGCAATCCGGTACCGGATGGCACCGCCGTCAACTTCTCTACAGAAGGTGGCGTGATCGGTGCGTCCTGCCAGACCAGTGGCGGTGTTTGCACGGTGCCGCTATTCTCCGCGCAACCGCGTCCCGAAAGCCGGATTACGGTGTTGGCTTATGCGCTGGGCGAGGAAACGTTCACGGACTCGAACGGCAATAATGTGTACGATCCGGGAGAACCATTCGCGGACTTGCAGCCGAATATCTTCCGTGACGATAATGAAAGCAATTCGTGGAGCGCCGGAGAGCCTTGTATTGGCGTCAACCCGCCACCGGGCTGCAGCGCAGCTGGTGATGGCGTCTACAATGGCGTGCTGCGCATTCCGCAAGTGAAGAGCGCCCAGGCGCTGTACGTGTCGGGACAGCTTGTACAGCAGTTCTCGACCAGCGGTGCCAGCATCACCATCTCGCCGTCGACACTGACCTGCGGCGGCGCCCCCTCGGTGACCGCTCAGGTTACTGTCAAGGACTTGAACGGAGTATGGATGCCGGCCGGCACAGGCCTCACCTTTACCGCCACAGTCGGTGCATTCCCTCTCGCTACGTCGCCACTGGCTGCAACTGTGCCCAATGTCGTCTTGGGTATAGGTTCACCTCTCGGCATTCCCACATATGCTATTAACGTGGCTTGCCCGGCCGCCGGCGCAACCGGTCAATTCACTGTGAACGTTCGGTCGCCGAGCGGTGTAGTGACAACTGCAAACGTCCCCATCAACTAAGCCCCCAGCTCGCGCTGCAGGAACCGCCAGATTTCCGGTCCCTGCAGCGCGGCGACGTTCAGGCGCATGTAGGTCGACGGCAGCTGGCTCGGCGAGAACAGGCTGCCGGGCGCCAGCAGCAGGCCTTCGGCCATCGCGTGTTCGGTCAGAACATTGGTATCGCGCCCCGCGTTCGCCCAGACGAACATGCCGGCTGGTGGGGCGACTTCGACCTTCAATCCCACCTGCTCCATCTGACGCACCGCGCGGGCGCGGATCGTGTCGAGGCGGTTGCGCATGCGCTCTACGTGCTTGCGGTATAAGCCTTCCGACAGAATCTTGTACACCACACGCTCGCCGATATCGCTGGTGGTCAGCGTTTGCAGCATCTTGCGGTCGGCCAGGCGCTGCGCCAGGTCCGGCGAGGTGGCGATGAAGCCGACGCGCAGATTGGCGGCCATCGTCTTCGAGAAGCCGCCGAGGTAGATCACGCGCTGCAGCTGATCGAGCGCGGCGAGGCGCGTGGCGGGCTGCACGGCGCTGCCGGGATGCAGGTCGCAGTAGATGTCGTCTTCGACGATCATGATGTCGTGCTCTTCGGCGATGCGCAGGATCTGGAAGGCCTTGGCGGCGGACAGCGAGGTCGATGATGGGTTGTGCAGCACCGAGTTGATTACGTAGAGACGCGGCTTGTGCAGCGCTGCCAGCTCCGCCAGGCGCGCGATATCGGGACCGTCGGCCAGGCGCGGTATGCCGACCACCTTGGCGCCCAGCGCTGCGAATGAACCGAACATCAGGAACCAGGCCGGATCGTCGACAAAGATCGTGTCGCCGGGACGCGTGAACTCACGCGCCACCATGTCCAGCCCCTGGGTCACGCCCGCCGTGGTCACGAACTGCTCCGGCGTGGCGGCGATTTCCAGCTCCGCCAGCTTGTGCTGCAACTGCTGGCGCAGCGGCAGGAAGCCTTGCGGCACGCCGTAATTCATCAGCAGGCCGCTGTGCTGACGGCTGACGGCGCGCAGGGCGTTGGCGATGGCGGTGCCGTCCAGCCAGTCGGCCGGCAGCACGCCTGTACCGGGAGTGTGCTGGTGCGCCATGGGACGGAACATATTCCGCACCAGCCAGACCACATCCAGCGTTTGCCCGTCAGGGAACGGTGCGGGACCGCGCGGTTCGGACGCCGCATTCATGGTGGAGCGCTCGCGGATGAAGAAGCCGGCGCCGCGCCGCGATTCCAGGTAGCCGCGTGCCACCAGCTTGTCGTAAGCGGCAACCACCGTGAAGGCGGATACGCCATGCGTGGCGGCGAACTGGCGGATGGACGGCATGCGCGCCCCGCTGCGCAGCACGCGGTCATCGATGCGGGCGGACACGGAGCGCACGATCTGGTCGATCAGCGATTCGCCGGACTCGCGTGACAGGAGGGCCATCGGCGGGGAGCTGCGGGGCGCGCGGGTGGCTGGAGTGAGTGTATCGGTCATATCACCATCACAGTACGTAAATTTATCCGAAAAAGTGTATTGGCCCTGTACTGGTTCTATGCCCTACGATACACCTGTCAACTTACTAAATCCAGTGCCATGAAACTCCCGACCGCCGCCGACATTGCCGCTGCCTCCGAGATTGTGTACTCGGTGATGCAGCCCACGCCCCAGACGTCCTGGCCCCTACTGAACGAGGCGCTGGGCACCGAAGCCTGGATCAAGCACGAGAACCACACGGCGACTTCCGCTTTCAAGGTGCGCGGTGGCCTGGTCTATATGCGCCGCCTGCTGGAACATGCGCCGCACACACTGGGCGTAATCACGGCAACGCGCGGCAACCACGGCGTGTCCGTCGCCTATGCGGCCCGCCGCAACGGCCTGAAAGCCACCATCGTTTTCCCGCACGGGAATGGCGCCGAAGTCACGGCCGCCATGCGCTCGCTGGGCGCGGACACAATCGCTCACGGCCACGATTTCCAGGCCAGCCGCGAACATGCATTGATGCTCGCGGAACGCGACGGGCTGCACATGGTGCCGCCCTGCCACGAGGACCTGGTGGCCGGCGTGGCCAGCTACTGGATGGAACTGCTGCGCGCCCAACCGGACATCGATACCATCTTCGTGCCCATTGGACAGGGCTCCGGCTTCAGCGCCGCCATCGCTGCACGCGAGGCACTGGGCTTGCGTGCCCGCGTGATCGGCGTCGTTTCATCCGGCGCGCTGGGCTACCAGCTTTCCTTCCGCGCCGGCGAAGCCATCGAATCGCCGGTGGATACCGCGATTGCTGATGGCATGGCCTGCCGACGTCCCGATCCGTCGTCGCTGCCTATCGTGATGCGGTACGCGGACGATGTGATCGATGTCAGCGACGATGAAATCGCGCGCGCCATCCGCCTCTACTACCGCTCCACGCACAATGTAGCCGAAGGCGCGGGCGCCGCAGCGCTGGCGGCTGCGCTGAAGCTGAAGCACGATCCGCGTGTGCAGGGCAGAAAGCTGGGCATTCCACTCACCGGGGCCAACCTTGATGCGGAGATGCTGCGCCGCGTGCTTGGCGAGGAGCCGCTGCGATGAATACCGCTACTGCGTCACTGGGAGTTGGCGACGACACGCGCGGCATGCTGCTCGGCCTCGCCGGCGTGGCCATCTTCAGTCTCACCCTGCCCTTCACGCGCATGGCGGTGGCCGACCTTAATCCTGTATTCGTGGCCATGGGCCGCGCCGTGGTGGCGGCAATACTGTCCGCCGCGTGGCTGCTGTGGAAGCGCTCCGCGCGGCCGCAACGCGCCCAGATCCCGGCGCTGCTGATGGTGGGCGCCGGTTGCGTAATCGGCTTTCCGCTACTGACGTCCATCGCCATGCGCACCCTGCCCGCCTCGCACGGCGCGGTGCTGGTGGGCGTGCTGCCGCTGGCAACGGCCCTGATCTCGGCGCTGCGCGGGCATGAGCGGCCGTCGCTCGGTTTCTGGATCATGGCCTTGCTGGGCAGCGCGCTGGTGGTGGGCTTTGCGCTGCGCCAGAGCGGCGGCAGCCTGCATATGGCCGACCTGGCCGTGTTCGCGGCGGTATTGTGCGCCGGCGCAGGCTATGCCGAAGGAGGACGGCTTTCGCAGGACATGGGCGGCGAACAGGTCATCGCCTGGGGACTGGTGCTGTCGCTGCCAGTGGCGCTGCCGCTCGCCCTGTGGCAGGGCTGGACCGATGCGCCGGCGCTGGCCGCGGCGGGCTGGCGCGCCTGGGGCGGTTTTGCCTATACCTGCGTGTTTTCGATGTTCATCGGGTTCTTCTTCTGGTACCGGGGCATGGCGTTGGGCGGCGTGGCGCGGGTGGGCCAGGTTCAACTGGTGCAACCCTTCCTGTCGCTGCTGGGCGCTGCCCTGCTGCTGGGCGAGCCGCTGCAATCTGAGCATATCCTGTTCGCAGTGGCCGTTATTGCGGTCGTCAGCGCAGGAAAACGCATGAAAGTGAGGCGCTGACCGTCGCTTATTCGGAGAGGCCCAGAGTACAATAGCGGTCTTACCGAACCACTTATCCGGGAAAAAACATGTCCGTCTACGAAAAACTGAAGTCGCTCGATATCACCCTGGCTCCTCCTGCCGCTCCTGTTGCCGCTTACGTGATGTACGTGCAGACCGGTAACCTGGTGTTCATCTCCGGCCACATCGCCAGAAGCCAGACGGCACTCCGTGGGTCGGCCAGTTGGGCAAGAATATCGAGACCGCTGAAGGCCAGCAGGCTGCGCGCGCCATCGCGATCGACCTGATGGGCACCCTGCAGGAAGCCTGCGGCGGCGACCTGAATCGCGTGAAGCGTATCGTGAAGGTTATGAGCCTGGTCAATTCGACGCCTGATTACACCGAGCAGCACCTGGTCACCAACGGCTGCTCCGAGTTGCTGGGCGAGGTGTTCGGCGACGCGGGCAAGCACGCGCGCTCGGCATTCGGCGTGGCGCAGATTCCGCGCGGCGCGTGCGTTGAGATCGAGTTGATCGCGGAAGTCGCGTAATCGCATGCACGGCGGATCAATGATCCGCCCTACGCCGTAGCGACGGCTCATAAACAACCGCACAGCGTAGGGCGGATCATTCGATCCGCCGCGGCGCTGAGGCAAAAATATTTTATTCAGGCGGCGCCTATCCGGCGGCGTCTATTCAAAAGCCGCCACAAGCGCGCTTGTCACAAGGCCAGGCCCGCCCTGTCCCACCTTTGAGAGAACTCTATGAAAATCGAGACACCGAACCCGCTCCAGTGGCACTTCTCCGAACGTGCCATGCAGATGCAAAGCTCCTTCATCCGCGAAATCCTGAAGGTGACGCAGCAGCCTGAAATCATCTCCTTCGCCGGCGGCCTCCCATCGCCTGCCACCTTCCCGGTCGAAGTGATGCAGAAAGCGTTCGACAAGGTGCTGTCGACCAACGGCAAGACCGCGCTGCAATACGGTCCGACCGACGGCTATATGCCGCTGCGCCAGTGGATCGCAGACTCGATTTCCCAGAACGGCGCGCGCATCGCGCCGGAGCAGGTGCTGATGGTGTCCGGCTCGCAGCAGGCGCTGGACCTGATCGGCAAGGTGCTGATCGACGAGGGCAGCAAGGTGCTGGTGGAGACTCCGTCCTACCTGGGCGCACTGCAGGCGTTCTCGGTGTACCGTCCTGAATTCGTGTCGGTCGATACCGACGAACATGGCCTGGTGCCGTCCTCGCTGGACCGCATCGCCGCCGGCGCACGCCTGCTGTATGCGCTGCCGAACTTCCAGAACCCGACCGGCCGCTCGCTGTCCGTCGAACGCCGCCAGGAACTGGTCGAGACCTGCGCCCGCCTGAACCTTCCGCTGATCGAGGACGATCCGTACGGCGCCCTGAGCTACAAGGGGGAGCCAAGCCCGAAGATGATCGCCATGAATCCGGACGGCGTGATCTACATGGGTTCCTTCTCCAAGGTGCTGACCCCTGGCATCCGCCTCGGCTACGTCGTAGCGCCGCTGCCGATGGTGCGCCGCCTGGAGCTGGCCAAGCAGGCCGCCGACCTACACACCGCGCAGCTGACCCAGATGGTCGTGCACGAAGTGGTGAAGGACGGCTTCCTGGACCAGCACATCCCCACCATCCGCGAACTGTATGGCAACCAGTGCCAGGCGATGCTGGATGCGATGGCCGAGCACTTCCCTGCTTCCGCCACCTGGACCAAGCCGGAAGGCGGCATGTTCATCTGGGTCGACCTGCCGAAGCAGATCAACGCCATGGAACTGCTGGATGAGGCGATCAAGCACAAGGTCGCCTTCGTGCCGGGCTCCCCGTTCTACGCCAACGAACCGGAAACAAACACGCTGCGCCTGTCCTTCGTGACGGTGCCGCCGGAGCGCATCCGCCAGGGCATCGAGATCCTGGGCAAGCTGATCAAGGCCCGCCTGTAAGCCTTCTCAATCGCCGGCCGCCCCGCTGGCCGGCGATTATCTCCAATTGTCACCAATTGTATTGACCATCGGCAATAATTGCTTAACTGATAGTATTCCGCCGTCTTTTTTCGGCAAAACAGGTCATGATTTTTTACAATTCCTGTTGGCAAGCCGGTATCATCTGGACACAGTCACTATGGACCCTAGGCCAGCATGAATCCAGGCGGTACCAGCTTTACGACGCGGCGGGACGCCGCGATTCTCATCGTCGATGACGCGCCGGACAACCTGAGTGTCCTGCGCAAGCTGATGGTCGAACAGGGTTACCAGACTTTCGTCGCCAACTCCGGCGAACGGGCGCTGGACATTGCGCGCCGCGTGCTCCCCGACCTGATTCTGCTGGATGTGATCATGCCCGGCATGGACGGCTTCGAAACCTGCCGCCAGCTGAAGGCCAATCCCGTCACCCAATCCATTCCCGTGCTGTTCATGAGCGCCCGCAATGGCCAGGACGATGTCGTCCAGGGCTTCGAACTGGGCGCCGTCGACTACATCAGCAAGCCGCTGCGCATGGCCGAAGTGTGTGCGCGCGTGCGCACGCAGCTGCAGATCCGCTACGCCACAGAGAGCCAGCAGGAACAGGCCGAACGCCTGCGCACCATCGTCAATAATATGGCGGAGGGCTTGCTGATCATCGAGCCGGATGGGCGCATCCAGTTCACCAATCCAGCCTGCGACAGCTATCTTGGCTATATGGCGCACGAGCTGGCAGGCAAGTCGATTTCCGACCTGCTGAATCCCTTGGTGGCGCAGGAGTACCTGGAGTATTTCTCGCGCTATACGGCTTCGCCCGAAACGGCACACAGTCACGGCACGCGCGAAGTGATCATCCGCCATCGCACGGGCAAGTCCGTGTGCATGGACCTGACGCTGACGCCGATGTTCCTGCGCCAGCCGCTGTTCATCGGGCTGCTGCACGATATCACGCACCATAAGATGTCCGAGGACGCGCTGCAGCGCGCGGCCATGATCGACCCGCTGACCAAGATCGCCAACCGGCGCCATTTCGACAGCTTCCTTGAAAAGGAATGGCAGCGCGCCATGCGCAACGGTTCGGCGCTGTCGCTGGTGGTGCTGGATGTGGACCACTTCAAGCTGTATAACGACACGCTGGGCCACGCCGCGGGCGACGTCTGCCTGCAGCAGGTGGCACAGGCCATCAGTACCCATGCCTTGCGCGTGACGGACCTGGCGGCGCGCTACGGCGGCGAGGAATTCGTGCTGCTGTTCGCCGAGACCGAGGCCGATTCGGCGTACTTGCTGGCCGAATCGATCCGCTCCCACGTGGAATCGCTGCAGCTGCCGCATCCGAAATCGCCCACGTCGGCCTGGATCACGGTCAGCATCGGCGTGGCGACCATGCATCCCCAGCCTTCGGACAATATCGAAACCCTGTTCGTCGCTGCCGACCGGGCCATGTACGTGGCCAAGGAAGGCGGCCGCAACCAGGTCCGCGCCACCCGCCACGACAGCCGCACCGCCATCCGCGCCTAGAATGGGGTCAGGCACGAAACGTTACATGAGGCCGCTTCGCGAAGCGGCCTCATGTAACGTTTCGTGCCTGACCCCGATTTAAAGGGCTTGGGGGTAGCCGGTGATGTCGGCGATGGCTTCGTACATGGGCTGGAGGCGCTTGTACATTTTCAGGTAGACGCGCTTGTATAGCTGGTCGTAGATCTTGCAGTGCGCGGGATCGGGCTGGAAGACGCGGCCGGGGCGCGTCATCGCGGCGATGGCTTCGGCGAAGCTGCCGTACAGGCCAAGGCCTGCTGCCACCGCAATCGCCGCGCCAAGGCCGGAGGTTTCGTAGATGTGGGCGCGCGCGGCCGGCAGGCCGAAGATGTCGGCCGTCAGCTGCATGGCCGCGTCGCTTTGCGAGCCGCCGCCGGCCACGCGCAATTCCGTGATCGGCACGCCGCTGCGCTTTTCGATGCGCTCCTTCCCTTCCCTCAGCGCATAGGCCAGACCTTCCAGGATGGCGCGGTACATATGGGCGCGCGTGTGCACGTCGCCGAAGCCGATCATGGCGCCCTTCGCTTCCGGCCCCGGCACCTTGATGCCAGGACTCCAGTAGGGCTGCAGCATCAGACCCATCGAACCGGGCGGCACAGCGTTCACGAGACGGTCGAACAGCGCTTCCGGCGCCATGCCGCGCTCCGTTGCGACGGCCTGTTCACGGTCGCCGAACTGTTCCTTGAACCAGTTGACCATCCAGTAGCCGCGGAAGATCTGTACCTCGGTGCTGTAGGCGCCCGGAATGGCCGCAGGATAAGGCGGAATGAAGGGCGTGACTTCCACGTACTTCCTGCTGGTGGTGTTGATGGTGGCCGTTGTGCCGTAGCTCAGGCAGCCGATGTGCGGCTCCAGGCAGCCGGCGCCGATGACTTCACAGGCCTTGTCCGCTGCGGCGGCTACCAGCGGCAACCCTTGCGGTATGCCCGTCTCCTGCGACGCTTTTTCGGTGATCACGCCGATGGCAGTACCGGGTTCCACCAGTTCGGGCAGCATGTCCGGCCGGATCGCCAGCGCCTGCCATTTCCAGTCGTAGGAAGCCGCCCACTTGTGGCGCTTGTAATCGAAGGGCACGTAGGCGACCTGGGAACCGGTGGAATCGGCGTAGCGCCCGCTCAGGCAGTAATTCAGGTAGCCGGACAGCAGCAGGAACTTGCCCGTGCGCTCCCACACGTCCGGCTGATTCGCCTTGATCCAGTTGATCTCCGCTTCACGGCGAAAGTAATCGATGGTGCCGTCCACGCCCGCCACCTTGAAGGCCGCCTTCCACAGGCTGTTCAGCGGCGGCACCTGGTCGGTGCGTCGCTGGTCGAGCCAGGTGATGGCTGCGCGCAGCGGCTTGCCGTCGCGGTCCACGTTGACCACGGTGCCGCGCTGGGTGGTGACGGCCACGCCCTTGATCTGCGACTTGCTGATGCTGGTGGTCGCCCACAGCTTCTGGCACGCCATGCAGACGGCCTGCCAATACCCTTCGGCCGTGTGCTCGGCCCATCCCGGCTGGTCGGAGTAGTAAGGCTGCAGATGCACCTGGGTTTTCGCGGCGAGGTTGCCGCGCAGGTCGAACAGCAGCGCGCGCACGCTTTGCGTGCCGTTGTCGATGGACAGGATGTAAGGCTCGGACATGGTGTCTCTTATCTTTCTGATGCTCGCTCTCGCGGCAAGCTGTAGTGATTCTTCCATAATGCCAGATATGCGGCTTCTTCGTCAGTCCAGCGTTCATCGCTCCAGCCCAGTTCCGGCTGGCAGATGGCGCGTACGCGCGGCAGGATATCGGCGCCGCCGCGGCGCAACTGGATGCCGATGCGCGTGCGGCGCAGCAGCAGGTCGTCCAGCCGCTGCACCGATTCGTGGCGCGTCGCCCAGCGCAGCTGCGCCCACAGCGTTTCGGTGCCTGGCACCAGTTGCAGCTCCCCCTCGCCCGCTGCTTCGGCCAGCGACTGGGCGTGGAAGCCGTAGCGGCCTTGGATGCGGCGCGCCTGGCCGGGCGGCAGGCGGTGGGCGTTGTGCAGCGCGCCAGCCGCGCGGAAGATGGGCTGGGGCGCGAGGTCGGCTTGCCAGTGCGGCAGCAGCGCCCTCGCCTGCTTCAGCGCGTCCAGCGCAATCACGCGGAAGGTGGTCAGCTTGCCGCCGGTGACGGTCAGCAGGCCGTCTTCCAGCCACAGGGCGTGGTCGCGGGCCTCCTTCGATGGATCGGCCTTGCCGGTATCGATGACGGGGCGCACGCCGGCGTAGGTGGCGATGACGTCGTTCTCGCTAATCGCCAGCGAGGGAAACTGGTCGTTCAGTGCGGCCAGCAGGTAGTCGGTTTCCTGCTGCGTGATGGCGGCTTCGCGCGACAGGTGCTCGCCGTGGTCGACGTCCGTCGTGCCGATCAGGGTTACGCCCTCCCAGGGGAAGGCGAAAACGGGACGGCCGTCGTGCGGATGCATCAGGCTCACGGCCTGCGCCAGCGGCAGGCGCCAGGCCGGCAGCACGAGATGGCTGCCGCGCAGGGGACGCAGGCGCGGCGCGGCGCCATTGTGAACGCGCAGCTGGTCGGCCCAGGCGCCGGTGGCGCTGATCGTGGCTTTTGCCCGCAAGGTGTGGCAGGTGCCGGACAGCTCGTCGCGCAGCACGGCGCCGGTGACCCGGCTGCCGTCGCGCACAAGCGAGCGCACGGACAGGTAGTTCAGCGCCGCGCCGCCATGCGACTGAGCCTCATGCAGCACGCGCAGCACCAGGCGCGCATCGTCAGTCTTGGCATCGTGGTAGCAGATGCCGCCGCGCAGGCCGTCAGTGCGGATGTGTGGCGCGAGGCGCAGGAATTCGTCGGCCGTGTGATAGTGGCGTTCGCGCTGGCCGGCCATGCGGTCGTAGATGGCAAGGCCCAGCAACATGGAGCGCTTGCCGGGCTTGCGGCCTTCGTAGTCGCCAAAGGCAAAGCTTTGCGGCTCGACCAGGCCGGCCGCCTCGCGCAGCAGGCTTTCGCGTTCATGCACGGACTCGCGCGTGAGGCCGAACCGGCCTTCCTTCAGGTAGCGCAGGCCGCCGTGCACCAGCTTCGATGAGCGGCTGGATGTGCCCCAGGCGAAGTCACGCTGTTCGACCAGCAGTGCGCGCAGGCCGCGGCGGGACGCTTCCAGCAGGATGCCGGCGCCTGTGATGCCGCCGCCGATCACCAGCAGGTCCCATTCCAGCTCCAGCAGGTCGCCCAACAGTTCCCGGCCCTGAGGGCGCCAATGCGCGGCCGTCATGGCTGCACCAGCTTGCCCGGGTTCATGATCCCGTGCGGATCGAAATGGCGGAACAGCGCCTGCATCGCCGCAATCCCCGCCGCACCTTTTTCCGCCGCAAGATATGGCGCGTGATCGCTCCCGACGCCATGCTGATGGCTGATTGTTCCGCCATGATCGACGATGGCCGTGCTGACCGCGTGCTTCAATGCCTGCCAGCGCGCCATATTCTGTTCAAAGTCCCCCGCCAGCCGGTAGACGAAGGTCGTATAGACGCTCGCGCCCTGCGCATACAGGTGCGATAGATGTGTGTACGCGTGAACCTTTTCGTTCAGCGCACCCAAAGCGGAGGAAGCTGCGCCCTCTACGGCCCGCATCATCGTGCCCACGCGCGGCCAGTCGACCGCCGTTTCTACCGTGTCGATCACATAGCCGTGCTGCCAGGCCGCGTTGCGCAGGTAGACATTGCGGAAGCGCCCCTGCTTCCACTTCTCGCCCATGCGGCGGCCCACATGCACGCCGCGATGCGCGCGGCACACGGACAGTGCGGCACGCAGGGCGCCGGCTGCCTGCGCGCGCGGGCCGCTCACACCCAGCATCAGCATGCACTTGCCCTCGCCGCAGCCGCGCCAGCGCAGCCAGGACTCAAGCGCGCCGATCAGGCGCTTGTGGCCTGCCAGCGCCAGCATGGTCACCGTTTCCAGAGGGTTCGAGAGGCGCAGCATGGAGAGGCCCAGCCGCCCCTGGGCCAGCACGCGCACGGCTGCCTCGGCGCGCTCCCAGTCCGGGAAGAAGACGGCGTGGAAGGCTTCATGCTCGGGCATGGGCGTCACGCGCACCGTCGCCTCGGTGAGGATGCCCATGCGGCCCTCGGAGCCCAGCACGATCTCGCGCAGGTCGGTGCCGGCAGCGGATGCGGGAAAGGTCGGGATATCCAGCCGCCCTTGCGGTGTTTCGACCACGCCGCCCGCGAACATTTGCTCGATGCGCCCATAGCGCAGCGATTGCTGGCCGGACGAGCGCGTGACCACCCAGCCGCCCAGCGTCGAATATTCGAAGGACTGCGGGAAGTGGCCCAGCATATAGCCGTGGGCGCGCAGTTGGGCTTCCAGGTCGGGGCCCAGCACACCCGCGCCAAAGGTGGCCAGTTGCGCTTCCTTGTCCAGGTAATGCAGGCGGTTCATGCGGGTCATGTTCACGGCCAGCACCGGGCTGCCATTGGACGGCGCCGTCAGGTGTCCGGCCACGCTGGTGCCGCCGCCTTGCGGGATCAGGGCGACCTTGTGCGCGGCTGCGTAATCCAGCAAGGCGCGCACGTCTTCCGGGCTTTCGGGATAGGCCACGCCATCCGGCGCGGCATCGATGCGGCCGAAGCGCAGCTTGAGCCAGTCGGGCAGGCTTTGTCCGAGCGCGTTGCGCAGGCGCGTTTCGGGACGCGTGTCGATCAGGCCGGACGCGTGGCGCCACGAGCCGGCCGGAGCGGCGTCGGCGGCGCGCTGCATTGGCAGGCGCGAAGGCGGCAGGCTGGCGCAGGCCTGGTCGAAGGACGCGTCCTGCACCTTGCTGCCCTGCCCACGCGCTGCGCCAGGAAGGCCAGCGCATCCTCATGCAGGGGAAAATCGACTGTCTCATCGCCCCAACCGTTCCATCTTCTCATGCTTGTCCCTTGTTATACTTCGAGCAAGTAGACTAAACCGGCCGGCGTCCGCCGGTCTTGCGCATTCATGCCAGCAGACTTGTTCGATCATGCCAGGCTAGCCCGCGTGGCGGGCTCCTACCTCCAGCCACTGCTGGAGGCGGCCGCCGCACGCGGTGTGACGGCGCAGGCGCTGGCAGCCGCCGCGGGGCTGGCGTCCGACGCGCTCGATCCGCTGCCCGAGCAATTCCCTGCCGACCAATACGTGCAGCTGCTGGACCTCGCTGCCAGGCTGGCGCAGGACCCGCATTTCGGCCTGCACGTGGGCGAGCGCGTGAAACTGGGCACCTATACCGTGTACGGCCTGATTCTGCTGAGCTGCCGCGACTTCGGCCAGGCCTTTGAGCAAACCATGCGCTATGAGCAGCTGGCGCATGACCTGGGCCGCTCCGAGCTGCAGGTCCGCGAGGGCGTGGCGCAATACACCTGGCACAGCAACTATCCGCCGCAGCATCGCCATCTGGCGGACAGCGTCTTCGCCGGCATCCGGGTGTTCGGCAACTGGCTGGCCGGTATGCCGCTGCCGCCGGCCGATCTGCAGCTGATGCACGATGGCGGCGATGCGGCGCAGCGGAAGGAATATGCGCGCGTGTTCGGCGCCATGCCCCGTTTCGGTGCGCTGTCCAACACGGCCAGCTTTGACGCGGCCATGCTGCGATGGCCGGTGCCGAATGCGGACGTGAGCCTTTATCCGGTGCTGCAGCAGCACGCCGAGCAATTGCTGGCGCAGCGCGTGCAGCCGGAGGCGGGCATCGTGGCGCAGGTGCATGGGGTGATCGTGCGGCGTTTGTCACATGGGCAGGTGAGGCTGGCGTCGGTGGCTGAGGAATTGGGACTGACCACGCGGACCTTGCAGCGCAAATTGTCGGACGCGGGGGCGAGCTTCCAACAGGTGCTCGATCAGTCGCGCTTTGAACTGGCACGCAATTATTTGCGGCAGCCGGGGTTGAGCCTGGTGGATATTGCGTTTTTGCTGGGGTATCAGGAACAGAGCGCCTTCAACCACGCGTTTCGCGAGTGGTCGGGCATGAATCCGGGCGCGTGGCGGGACACAGCGGCGGATCAATGATCCGCCCTACGCAGTAGTGGAGGTTTCGACGCGCCCGCGTACACGGTGTTGGCCGGTCGGTGCGGCGGCAGGCACCGTATGCCGGTCGGCTGGCGTAGGGCGGATCATTGATCCGCCGTGCGTGCGTTCACGTATCGCTTCCGCGCACGCGGACGAACGGGCCGATGCAACTGTCGGTATCGCGCCGCTGGCACATGAGGAACATATTGCCGGAGGGGTGGAACAGGATATAGCTCTTGATGATATGTCCGACCTTGGTGACCTCGCCGGTGCAGTCTTCCTTGCCGTTATCCTTCACGATCTTGTCGTCGGACTGGTAATAGCCCTCCGTGTCGGGCTGGTCGTCGATATTGAATTCGGATTCCGCCACTTCCTTGGCGCTGGTGATCAGGGCTGAGCCGTCGGAGCGTATCCGGTAGATTTCGTGACAGGAACCATCCGGCAACACGAAACGCCAGGTGCCGACGATCGGGTGATCGGTGCGCATGGGGCCGGCCATGGCGCAGCTAGCGGCAAGGGCCGCCGCAGCGGCCGTCAGACGGAGCAAGAGGGTAATCATGGCGGCTCCCCGGAGTATTTAACTACAGTATATCCCGCCTAAATTATTTGCATTTTCCGCTTGCTGCAGCGTAGAAGACGTGCGGCAGGGCAAGCAGCCCACCCAGGACAACGGGCAATCCACCCACCATGATGACGGGCGGAGTATGCCTCAGGGCATCGCTGCCCCAGCAGCTTCCCACTTCGGCGGCGATGAAGGCGCGGTCGATCGCGGCCTGCCCTCCGGTGCCCGGCGCACTGCCCGGCGCTGCGCCGCCGCCGAAAATCCGGTTCGGCGTCGGCCGGCGGCAGCGTGGGCATTTCGGCCACGGTGGCCTTGACCGCTTCGCGGATCGCCTGGTCGTCCAGGCGCATCTGGGGGACGGGCGGCGTGGACGCCGGCGGCTGCGCCCATGCCGCCGCAGCGGCAAAGGCAAGCAGCAAGGCTGCGCCGCCCAGCCTCATTTCTCCGCCACCGCCTTCAGTTGCGACAGGCCCTTCTCGAAGTCCTTGCCGATCATCTTGTCCATGCTGACGAACACGCCCATCAGCTTCGTGATGAATTCAGCCGGGCCGTTCATGGTCCAGGTGACGAGCGTGCTGTCGCCCTGCGGCTGCAGCGTAAAGGTAGTCTGGTTGGTGGACTTGAAAGGCTTGATGAAATCGAGCTTGATGCCGACCTTGGACGGCGGCGTGTTTTCCGTGATCTCCATGCGCCCCTGCCCCACTTCATCGTTGCCGCTCCAGCCGTAGACGGCGCCCTGCCCGCTGACCGGGCCTTCAAAAGTGCGCTTCATGTTCGGGTCCAGCTTCTCCCACGGCGACCAGGCGGTCCACTGGTGGAAGTCATTCAGGTAGCCGATGATTTTTTCCGGCGGCGCCTTGATGGTGGCGGTGCGGGTGACGGTGAAGCTGTCCGGTTGCGTGAGTGCCAGGCCAAGAACGGCAGCCACGATCACCACGGCTATGATGAAGAGTTTCTTCAATTTGCGCCTCTTATTGTGGTTGGTATGCGCGCAAGACTATCACAGGGTGCGGCGCTGCAAAAGCACCGGCAAGGCACTGGGCGTCATCGTGAAAGTGTAAACCTCGTCCACCGGCGGCGCGCCGGACTTGGGCGCCAGCGTGAAGCAGCGCGCCAGCATGGACACCACCATGCGGATCTCCGTCATCGCCAGGTAACGCCCCGGGCAGAAGCGCGGACCGCCGCCGAAGGGCAGCAGCTTGCGCGAAGGATCATCCTGCTCCTGCCCCGGTTCGGATAACCAGCGTTCGGGCAGGAATTCGTCCGAGCGCTCCAGCTGCGTATCGAGCGTGAACGCATGGCGCATCAGGGCAAAGACGAGAATCCCCGCCGGCAGGCGCACGTCGCCCAGCACCAGGTCCTGCGTCGGCTCGAAACCAAGCATGGGCGCCACAGGCTTCAGGCGCATCGCTTCGCGCGTGCACAGGTCCAGCCAGGGCAGCTTGTCGAGAGCGCGGAACTCGCGCAGCACCGTATCGGCACCCAATGCCTCCTTCGCTTCCTCCGCCAGCTTTTCCCAGGCGGACGGCGCGGAGCTTAGCAAATGCAGCAGCCAGGCGATGGTGTTGGACGTTGTATCCTCGCCGGCAAAGACCATCAGCACGGCGTTGCCGATCAAGTCTTCATCCGTCATGCCGGAGCCGGGGGTATCCCGGTCGATCACCATCGCTTCCAGCATATCGGCCGGCTTTTCCCTGCGCGCGGGAACGGCCGCCAGGCGCTCGCGAGCCCGCGCCACGAAGCCCGCCACGGCATGCCGGACGCGCGCCACCGCGGCATCGGTTTCGCGGTCTACCGGCAAACGGAACACGCGCCAGTAAGGCACCGGCGTCGTAAGGCGGCGCGCCAGACGGGTGAACAGGAACTCCACATCGCGCTGCAAAGGGTCGGACTCGTTTTCCAGCACATTCAGGTCCTGCCCCATGGCCAGGCCGACCGTCACGTCCAGCGTGAAGGCTTTCAGGTCGCGCAGGATATCGGGTTCGCGCCCCTCTTCCACAGCCTTCATCCAGCGCCGCTGCAGCCGCTCCGTCAAGCGGACCATCTGCGGGAAGAAACGATGGATCACTTCCGGCGTGAGAGCGTGCATCACCAGCTTGCGCTGGCGCCGCCATTCCTGGCCCTCGGCGGTGAACAGGCCGCGCGCGCCCAGTTCCTCCAGCAGGTTGGTGCGCTCGGTGCGGCGCCACAGGTCGGGCCGGTCATGCAGCATATGGCTGACATCTTCGCGCCTCGCCGTGGCGACGAAAACGCTGTTCATGATGCGCAGCTTGAAGATGGGACCATACTGGCGCGCAAAGTCTTCCAGCATGCTGTGGAAGTGGACGGGGTCCAGCTGGGTGAGATTGCCGATCAGGGGCAAGGGACGCGGGCCTGGCAGGCTGTCCACGCTGCGGGCGGCATCAAATGGCTGGTATTCCAACTTGCTGCCGCGGTCGTCCATGATCAGCCCGCTTTCCGTATTACAGGGTTGCCGGGATCCCGGCTCCATTCGCACCAGCCGCCGTCGTACACGCTGATGCGCGGCCAGTTCATCAGCCAGGCGTAAAAGAACGCCAGCGAAGCGCGCCAGCCCGTGCCGCAGTAAAACGCATTCTGCTGCCCGGGACGAATGCCCGCCTCCCACCACAGGCGGTGGATTTCATGAGCGGATTTCATGGTGCCGTCGGCATGATGATATTCGCTCATACTGTGCACATCGCCGTCCTGGCCTGCACGTCCCCAGCGTGCGCCCGGAATATCGCCGATGGCGTCTATATAACTATAGCCGGAAGTTTGGCCAACGTGCTCAGACAACGTCCTGATGCTGACCAGGGCTCCGTCTGAGCTCTGCAGCAGGGCCTTGGCTTCGGCCGTGCCGATCAGGTAGTCCGGGCGCGCGGGGAATGGCGCGCCAAAGCTGTTTGCCGGCACTGGCTTCATGCCCGGCCCTGATTCAAGCGGATAGCCGGCGCGCAGCCAGCCATCGAAGCCGCCGTCGAGCAGGCGCACGTCGGCCACGCCCGCATACAGCATCAGGTGCGCGGCGCGCGCCGCGGCCAGCGTGCTGCGGCCATACAGGATGACGGTGATGTCGTGCTGGATGCCGTGTTCCAGCAACAGGGACAGCAAGGCGCAGTCGGCGACCTTGTTCCAGAGCGGCTGGATTTCGAGGCGGTTGGTGTCCAGATAGGAGGCGCCGGGAATGTGGGCGCCGGCGAACGCCTCCTCGCCGCCGCAGCCCACTTCGAACAAGAGCCACGCCGAGGATGGCGCGGCCAGCACCGGGCGGCCGCGCAGCAACTGATC
The DNA here is from genome assembly GCF_044055365.1 of Pseudoduganella sp. UC29_106. NCBI lineage: Bacteria > Pseudomonadati > Pseudomonadota > Betaproteobacteria > Burkholderiales > Oxalobacteraceae > Pseudoduganella > Pseudoduganella sp. UC29_106. The sequence goes on from NZ_CP171977.1 coordinate 4,552,394, forward strand.
CAGCCAGGCAGGATGCAGCAGCTGGCGCCAGCGCGCCAGGTCCCGACGGAAGCCTTGCGCTTCCTGCTGTTCTGCCATCATTGCCACTTTACTACCAACCGAAAATTAACCAGGTGGCAGTTTACCAGCTTCGGGTTTAGGTTCGACCTTCTGCTCGGCCTTTTGCTCGGCCTTCGTCTCCGGATACAGCACGACTTGCACGTAATTCCTGAAGTCGAAGTAGCGCCGCGCAGCAGCCTGCACGTCTGCCGCCTTGACCGCCGCCACGCGCTCGGCATGGCGCAGGATGTTCAGCGGATCGACACCATTGATGTAGGCGCCCTGCAAAGCGCCCAGCCAGTAACTATTCTCGCGGATCATACGGCGGTGGTTGCTGGTCCAGTTTTCCTTCACCTTGGCCAGGTCGGCTTCGTCCGGACCATCGTTCTGCAGCTTGCGGATCTCGGCAAATGTCGCGTTCAGCACCTTCTCGACATTTTCCGGCCCGGTCGGCAGCGAAATGCTGATCGTGTAATTGCTGTAGGGGTAGCGTGCCAGGGCGCCGCTGGCGCCGCCTCCGTAGATCAGCGCTTCCTTCTCGCGCAGCGTATCAATCAGCTTGATGTTGAGGATATCGATCAGGGCCTGCACGCGCATTTGCTCGTCCAGCGAGAACGCCGCGTCGCCGGAGAAGTTCAGGTTGACCGTGCTCTTGGAATCCTTGCCGCGGCGGACTTCCTTGGTCACCACGCCGCGCACCGGACGCACGCCGCGATCCTTGAACTGGTTGCTGACCGGCGTGCCAGGCAGGCTGCCGATATAGCTCGCCAGCAGCGGCTTGATCTTCGCCACCTCAAAGCTGCCGACGATGAAGAAAGTCATGCCTTTTACGCTGCTGAAGCGCTCCTTGTACATGCCGATCACGCGGTCCAGTGGAATGCCCTCGAATTCCTCGGGACGCGGGATCAGCGCGATACGCGGATGGTTGCTGTACAAGGTGCTGCGCAGGGTGTCGGCCAGCACCGATTCGGGACGCGACAGCGAATTGCGTGCCAGGTCCTGCTGCTTGCCGATGAAGGAATGGAACAGCGCCTCGTCGCGGCGCGGCTGGGTGAAAGCGAGATGCACCAGCTGCAGCACGGTTTCCACGTCCGCGCTGCCGGAACTGGCGCTCAAGCCTTCGGACATGGGGCTCAGCGCCATGCCAAGGTTGGCGGTCTTGCCGGCCAGGGTGCGCTGCAGGTCGAGCGGCGTGAAACTGCCCATGCCCATCTGCGACATGATGGCGGTGGTATAGCGGGCATTGAAAATGTCCTGCTCTTCGAATACGGACTGGCCGCCGAAGCGCACGGCGCCGATCAGCACCTGGTCGTTACGGAAGTCAGTGGGCTTCAGCACCACGCGCGCGCCATTGGCGAAAGTCAGCTCGGTCGTGCCCAGCGCCTTGTTGCCGCCCTCCTTCACGATCTTGCCCGGCTTTGGCGTGGCGGCCAGCAGGCTGGCGGTGTAGGCTTTGTCCTCGCGCGCCTTGAGTTCCGTCTTCTGCGCCGCATCCACGGCGGCCAGCAACTCGGTCGCGGGCGGCACATCGACCTTGTCATTGCCCATATAGATCACGAGCTTGCTCTTGCCGTCCGGGATGGCGCCGCGCAGCGTGGCGTTCACCTCCTCCAGCGTGACCTTCGGCACCATCTCGTTCAGGTAGTTGTACTCGTTCTCGATACCCGGCATGGCTTCGCCTTCGAGGAAGTTGCGCAGGTATTCGGACACGTACATCGACGAGTCGGACTTTTCGCGTTCGTTATACAGGCGCTCGATATTGCGCAGCATGGCCTTCTTGGCGCGGTCCAGCTCCGCTGGCGTGAAGCCGAACTGGCGCACGCGCTCACCTTCCTGCACCAGCGCATTGATGGCCGGGACCGGACCGTCGCGTCCCAGCAGGGCCACGGAATTGAAGGAGCGATAGCCGCGCACCACGCGGCCCATCGTCGAGGTGCCCTGGATGAAGGGAGGATTGGCCTGCTGCGTCAGCTCGAAAATGCGCTGGCTGAGCATCAGGGCGCCCAGGTTCTCCAGCAAGCGTTCGCGGTATTCGCCGAAGGTGTCGCCCTCCGGCTTGCGCAGGATCGGGTAGCGGATATGCAGCACATTGGTGGTCGCTTCGCGGTCCGTGATCACCAGCGCTTCGGACGTGGTGCGCTCCGGGATCTCGGCATACAGCGCGCGGGCGCGGATTCTCAGGATTCTTCAGGTTGCTGAAGTGGCTGATTACCAGCTTTTCCGCTTCGGCCGGATCGATGTCGCCGACCACGAAGACGGCCATCAGGTCGGGACGGTACCAGTCCTTGTAGAAGCGCTTGATCGCCGCCGGCTTGAAGGTACGCAGCACTTCCGGCTTGCCGATCGGCAGGCGCTCGGCATAGCGCGAGCCGTTGAACAGCTTGGGCAGCAGGACCTTGTTCATGCGGTCGGCCGCGCCGCGACCCAGGCGCCATTCTTCGAGCACGATATTGCGCTCGCTTTCCACGTCGTCATCGTTGAACTGCACGCCGCCGGCCCAGTCTTCCAGCACCAGTAGGCCCTTGTCCAGGTTTTCCTTGCGGTCCACGGGAATCGGCAGCATGTAGACGGTTTCGTCGACGCCCGTATAAGCATTCAGGTCGGCGCCGAACTTCACGCCGATGGACTGCAGCCAGGACACCAGCTCATGTCGCTTGAAATGGGTGCTGCCGTTGAAAGCCATGTGTTCGGTGAAGTGTGCCAGGCCGAGCTGGTCCTCGTCCTCCAGGATCGAGCCCGCCTTCACCGCCAGGCGCAGCTCCACCCTTTGCTGCGGCTTCGGATTGCGCTGGATATAGTAAGTCAGCCCATTCGGCAACTTGCCGACGCGGACCTGGGGCGAAACCGGCAACTGGGCAGCAGGATCAAAATCCGCCTGCGCGAGCATCGAGCAGCTCAACAGCGCAGCGGCGAGAACGGCTTTCAGATATTTCATAGGCATCAGCAAGGTTGACATTTTCACACGATACCACACCGTGCCACCAGCACCACCATGGGGTCAGATCCGACATTCGGACACGACCTCGTCCCTATCGTCTTAATCTCATTCGGAACTGCTCGTGCAACACCGGCCGCTGCAGTAGTGCAAAATATTCCGAAGGCGCGCCAATAGTGGCGGAAGCTATCAACTTAAATGTCCGAATGTCGGATCTGACCCCATGGTTTGGGGGCGGTGGTGCGGGGGATGGAGAGGAAAACTAGCGTAGCGGCGAGGGCGTAGGCGGCGGCGAGGGCGGCGAAGGCCAGCGGCAGGCGCAGGTTCCAGGCCGGGGCGGCGTGGAGGATGGCGCCGACTACCGCTACGCCAACCAGGGCGCCGATCTGGCGGTTGGCGTTCAGCGCGGCGGCGGCGCTGTTGGCGTGCTCGCGTCCCGATGCCTGGATGACGGTGTTGGTCATGGCGGGGATGGCGATGCCTATGGCGAGGAAAATGGCCATGGCGCCGGCCAGCAGGAAACGGTAGGGCGTGTGGTCGGGGGAGGCGGTAAGCAACGCGGCCACGGCGGCGGCGACCAGCAGACCGCCGAGCAGCGGCCCACGTGTGCCGAAGCGCGCAATGACGCGGCCGGACAGCAGGTTGGTCACGGTGCTTGACGCCATCATGGGCAGCAGCAACAGGCCCGTGTGCAATGGGTCGCGGCCCAGCGCCTGCTGCAAGTACAGGCTGTAAAGAAAAAGCTGCCCGAACACGCTGAAGTTGATCAGGAAACCGGTGACGACCGCCGCGCTGAAGCCAGGGGCGGCGAACAGGGCGCGCGGCAGCATGGGTTGAGCGGCGCCGCGTTCGCGCAGCACAAGCCCGGCACCTAACACCACGGCGGCGGCGGCAGCACCCAGGACCGACGGCGAAGTCCAGCCCCGCCCCTGCCCTTCGATCAGCACAAAGCTCAGCGCCCCCAGCGCGGCCACCGCGAGCAGATGGCTGAACAGCGACAGGCGCCGGGGCGACGCGGCGGGCGCCGGCACGCGCCACTGCGCCAGCGCAATGCCAAGCAGGCCGACCGGCACATTGATCCAGAACACAGCGCGCCAGCCATAAGCCTGAACCAATAAGCCGCCAACCAGCGGACCAGCCGTCGCCGCCACGCCGACCAGGCCGGACCAGATGGCGACCATGCGCGTACGCTGCGGTCCATCGAAGGAATGGGTGAGCAGACTCAGTGAACTGGGCATGAACAGCGCCGCGCCCGCGCCCTGCAGCAGGCGCGCTGCAATCAAAGTGGAACCGGTCGGCGCCAGCGCACACAGCACGGAAGCGAAGAGAAAAAGGGCCAGCCCACCCTGGTAAACCTGGCGCGGCCCGAAGCGATCCGCCAGCGCGCCGCCCGCCAGCAGCAGCGCGGCGAAAGTGAGGGTGTAACCGTCCACCACCCATACCAGTCCGGAAAGCGGCACGTGGAGATCGGAAGCGATGGCGGCAAGCGCGGTATTGACGGCCGTGACGTCGATCATGGCCATCACGAAGCCTATGGCAAGTGTAAGTATCAGCATGCCGCCATGATGCGCGCGCTTGCCTGATGCAGTAAACATGCATACCCTCAGCACTCTGATGCAAAATTGCATCAACAGGAGAGCAAATGGACTGGGACAACACCCGCATCTTTCTCGGCATCTACCGCGCCGGCACCCTGCGCGGCGCCGCCGCCCTGCTGGACATCGACCAGGCCACCGTCGGCCGCCGCCTGAATGCGATGGAGGCGGCCCTCAACGCAAAACTGTTTCTGCGCACGCCGAACGGCTACGTACCCACGCCCGCCGGCGAGGTCGCGGCAAAGTCGGCGCAGCAGATGGAGGAAGCCGCGCTGCAGCTGGAACGGGAAATGTCCGGCATCGACAACCGCCTGTCCGGCACCGTGCGCCTTGCCACCACGGACACCATCGCCCACGCCTTCGTCATCGACGCCATGCGCCGCCTGCACGACCAGCATCCGGACATCCGCGTTATCCTGCAAGTGAACACCCAGCTCGCCAGCCTCACGCGGCGCGAATCCGACCTGGCCGTGCGCACGGTGCGCCCCACCAGCCCGGACCTGATTTCGCGCCACCTGGCGAAACGCGCGGCCGGCCTGTATGCCACGCCCGAATACCTGGAAAAGCGCGGCGAACCCCAACCCGGTGAAGCCTTCAAGGGCCACGACATCGTGATCTATCACTCCAGCGTGTTGACCCGCCAGGCGGAGAAGCTGGTCGGCGAGCCCACCACCAATGCCCGCGTGGCCATGGAAGTCAATACCGGCATGACCCTGATCGAAGCCGTGCAGGCAGGTATCGGCATCGGCGAGCTGCCCATCCACATTGCGGAAACGAACGCTGGCCTGCGCCGCATCTGGCCCGAGCGCGAGTACCGCTACGACATGTACCTGGTCATGCACGCCGACCTGGCACGCAGCGCACGCGTGCGCGCCGTCGCAGATGCGATAGTTGATGCTAACATTGCAAGATGAACGTTCATGCATCGCATATCCCCTCGGGGCGGCGCCTGCAACTATGGGCGCTGGCCTGGCTGATCAGCTGGTGGCGGCTGCTGCAATTTGCCGCCCTGCTGGTGTCGCGCGCCTTCCTGCCATCCACCTACCGGCGCGACAACTGGCGCTCCCTGTCCGAACAGGTGGTGCTGGCGTCGGCCGAAAACCTGGTGTGGTTCACCATGCTGACTTCCCTGATCAGCGTGGTGATCATCCGCATCGTGGTGGTCACGTCCATCAGCTATGGCCTGTCGCGCTATGCGCTGGAAATGGTGGTGCGCGTGCTGGTGCTGGAACTGGTGCCGCTGACAGCCGCTCTCTTCGTCGCCCTGCGCACCACGCTGCCGGCCGGCGTGGAATCGCCCAGCTGCGCGCGGCCGGCGAGCAGCCCTCGCCCTACGTGGCGCTGCGCACTCAGTTCTTCCCGCGCGCGGTGGCAGGGATATTTGCCGTGTGGCTGCTGGCAGCCGTGAGCTGCGTCACGACGCTGATCCTGGCCTATATCATGATCTACGGTTTCACCCCCTGGGCCCTGCCCGGCTACACGCGCGTGGTGGGACAGATCTTCAATCCCGGCGTCGCCATGATCCTGATCCTGAAGATCGTGCTGTTCAGCCTTGCAGTGGCCGTTATTCCGCTCGCATCTTCCTACTACACCGGTACACAAAATCCGCTGCTGCGCCGCATGGGCGCGGCACACGGCCTGGCGGACATGGTGCGCATGTTTTCCGTGATCCTGCTCGTTGAAGCGGCCTCCCTGATGGGCAATTACTACTGACATGAACGAAAACACTCCTCCACCACATCCCCCGCCTCGCACGAGCCGCCGCCAATGCGCAACGCGGAATTCAAGGCGCTCATGCTGCTCGCGCTGCTGGGCGCCCTGGTCGTCGGCATCATCCTTTACCTGATGTATGCGCGCGGGGCCTTCGAGCCCACCCAGCGCCTGATCCTGACCGCCGACGATTCGGAAGGCGTGAGCGTGGGCATGGACATGACTTTCGCCGGCTTCCCCATCGGCCGCGTGCAGCGTATCGAGCTTGGTGCGGACGGCAAGGCCCGCGTGCTGATCGATGTGCCGAAGAAAGATGCGCACTGGCTGCGCAGCACCAGCATCTTCACGCTGGAGAAGGGCCTGGTCGGCGGATCCAAGTTGCGCGCCTACTCCGGCATTCCCACCGATCCGCCGCTGCCGGAAGACGCCACGCGCGGCCTGCTGGTGGGCGACACGGCCGGCGAGATCCCGAAGGTCGTGCAGGCGGCGAAGGACGTGCTGGAGAATCTCTCTGCGCTCACGTCCGACACTGGCCCGCTGGGCGCCAGCCTGCGCAACCTGCAGGGCGCGACCGAGAAGCTGAACGGCCCTGGCGGCGCCTATGGCCTGTTTGTCGGCGAGGACCAGAAAGCGCGCGAGCTGCTGCGCAATGCGAACTCGCTGATCGTGAAGGCCGATAGCCTGGTCGGCAATGCGGACAAGCGCGTCTTCGGCGACAAGGGCATCGCCACCGACGCCCAGGCCACCGTGCAGCAGTTGAATGCCCTGCTGGCCGATGCGCGCACCAGCCTGAAGAAAATGGACGCGATCCTGGCCGATGCCCAGGTGGTGGGCAAGAACGCCCGCGCCGCCACCGAGGACCTGGGCGCCTTGCGCGCGGAAATCGACAGCAACCTGCGCCAGATCGAGCAACTGGTGAATGAAATCAACCGCAAGTGGCCGTTCAAACGCGATACGGAGATCAAGCTGCCATGACACGATTCGCACTTCCCGCATTGGCAGTGGCGGCCCTGCTTGCCGCCTGCGGTGGCGGCCCGCGCGTGCCCGACTGGCAAATGAACGCGAAGCAGTCGCTGGACCGGGCACAGTCGGCCTACCTGTCCGGCAAGGACCAGATCGAGAAGAATGAGTTTGTCCGCGCTCGCGAGCAGATCGCCGGCACCGGCAAGATCGACCTGGTGATCCGCATCGAACTGGCGCGCTGCGCCACGCGTGTGGCATCGCTGGCCTTTGGCGACTGCCCCGGCTTCGAAGCCTTGCGGGCTGACGCTGCACCGGCGGACATCGCCTACGCCAACTACCTGGCCGGCCGCGCCACGCCGGCCGATGCTCCCCTGCTGCCGGAGCCGCAGCGCGCCGTGCTGGCTGCCGGCAGCGACGAAGCTGCGGCGGCGGCCGTGGCGGGCATCGCCGATCCGCTGTCCAAGCTGGTGGCGGCGGGCGCCGTGTTCCGCGCCAACCGCGCTACGCCAGCCGTGCTGACGGCAGCCGTGGACACCGCCTCGGCCCAGGGCTGGCGCCGTCCCCTGCTGGCGTGGCTGAATGTGCAGGCCCTGCGCGCCGAGAAGGCGGGCGATTCGGCCGAAGCGGCTCGCCTGCGCCGCCGCATGGCCTTGGTGGAGGGCCAGCAGGCCGGAAGTTGACACCTGATTTCTCCCGGAATTGGCCCCTTCGCGGGGCGGCGGACTGCCTACAATGGACTCCATCGACAACCCAATACCTGGAGAAATCAAATGGAACGTATCAATTACTACACCTCGTCCCCCGAAGCGATGAAGGCCATGATGGCGCTGGAGAACGCCACCGCCAACCTGGGCCTGGAAAAATCGCTGATGGAACTGGTCAAGCTGCGCGCCTCGCAAATCAACGGCTGCGCCTTCTGCGTGGACATGCACGCCAGCGATGCACGCAAGGCGGGCGAGTCAGAGCGCCGCCTGATGGGCGTGTCCGTCTGGCGCGAAACGCCCTTCTTCACGCCGCGCGAACGTGCCGCCCTGGCCTGGACCGAGGCGCTGACCCTGCTGCCCCAGACCCACGCGCCGGACGAGGACTATGCCGCCATCTCGCGCGAGTTCACGCCCGCCGAACAGGTCAACCTGACGCTGGCCATTGCTACCATCAATGCGTGGAACCGCTTTGGCGTGGGCTTCCGCGCTGTGCCGAAGGCTTGAGGAGGAGCGGACATGCTGAAGAAGTTACTTTTGCCGCTGATCGGCGCGGCGGCCTTCGCGGCGGCTGTGATGCCGGCGCAAGCCCATGATGTGCCAGGCGGCCACGGCGCCCCAGGCCAGGAGCGACTGGACGTGCTGCAGGAGCAGCGCCTGCCCGATGCCGCCGGCCGCACCGGCCATATGCTGACCGTGACCTTCGCGCCGGGACAGACTTCGGTGCCCCACGTGCATCCCGGTTCCGTGTTCGCCTATGTGCTGGAAGGCGAAGTGGAATCGCAGATGGAGGGCGAGCAGCCGGTCCGCTACAAGGCGGGCCAGTCCTGGTATGAAGCGCCCAATCATCCGCACGTCCTGGCGCGCAATACCAGCAAGAGCAAGCCGGCCAGGCTGCTCGTGTGGCTGCTGACGGCCGATGGCGAAGCGCCGGTGTCGCCGCTGAAGAAGTAATGCCATGCAGCGCCTGGACTACTACGCCGCGTCGCCGGCTGCCATGCAGGCCATGATGGGCATGGAGATTGCCGTCGAGCGGCTGGGGCTCAAGGCGTCCCTGCTCTACCTGGTCAAGCTGCGCTGCTCGCAGATCAACGGCTGCGCGTTTTGCGTGGACCTGCATTCCGGCGATGCACTGGCTTGCGGCGAGTCGTCCACGCGACTCGACGCCGTTGCCGGGTGGCGCGAGGCGGACTGCTTCAGCCCACGCGAACGGGCGGCGCTTGCGTGGGCCGAGTCCCTCGCGCGGCTTTCGGTCACCCAGGCTCCCGACAGCGATTACGCCTCGCTCGCCGCCGAGTTCTCGCCCTGCGAACAGGGCGCGCTTACCCTGGCGATCAACGTTGCGCTGGCCTGGAACCACTTCGGAGTTGGCTTTCGCGTCGCGCCCACCCAGTAAACCCGTCTTCCAGAGCGACCGAGCGCGCGAGTCCTCTGTGCGCCGAGCCCCGCACGTCACCCGTAGCGTCCGAAACCGCCGCCAGCAGGCGAGACGGCGGGCATGGCGCCAAGCCCCGTCGCTGGCGGCGGCCGGGACGCGGCGGATCGGGCGGCGCGGCGGGGACGGGGGAACGGGTCAGCGCTTGGCGATGGCGGCGTCGTTCGCGGCGGCGGCAGCTTCGCGCAGCTTGTCCTTCTTGCTCTTGCGCTTGCCCTTGATGCCGCCATTGGGATCAGCCGCAGGACTGGCGGCGACGCCGGCGGCAGGAGCGGCGGAAGCAAGAGCGGACGGCTCGAAGCCCGGGATGCGCTCGCGGGAAACGCGCTTGTCCTGACGCTTCTCGATCAGGCGGAAATGCGGCTCCATCTCCGGCGTCACGAAGCTGACGGACAGGCCGCTGGCCCCGGCGCGGCCAGTGCGGCCGATGCGGTGCACGTAGTCAGCCGGTGAGCGCGGCAAGTCGTAATTGACCACCACAGGCAAATCAGCAATATCGATCCCGCGCGCGGCAACGTCGGTGGCGACCAGCACGTGCAAGCGTCCTGCACGGAAATCGGAAAGCACCTCGGTGCGGGCGCCCTGGCTGAAATCACCATGAAACGCCTCGGCCGACACGCCATTGCGCCGCAACTTGTCCGCCACGTGCTCGGACGCGTACTTGGTCGCCACGAACACCAGCACCTGCTGCCACTTCTCCTCGCGGATCAGATGACGCAGCAGCTGGGTGCGGCGTCCTTCGTCCACCTCGATCGCGCGCTGCAGGATATCCGGCTCGTGTGCAGCCTCGCTCGCGGTCTCGATCCGCACTGGATTGCGCAGCATCCCGGCAGCCAGTGCCTGCACGGCAGGCGGGAAGGTCGCCGAGAAAAACAGATTCTGGCGTGTAGAAGGCAGCAGCGACAGCACCCGCGAAATCTCATCGCTGAAGCCCATGTCCAGCAGCTTTGTCCGCCTCATCCAGCACCAGGGCGGCGCAGCGGTCCAGCTTCAGCGCATTGTGCTCGACCAGGTCCAGCAAGCGCCCCGGCGTGGCGACCATGATGTCGGTCCCGCCGCGCAAGGCCATCATCTGCGGATTGATGGACACGCCGCCAAACGCTATCGACACCTTCACCGGCACCGGCAGATGCGACACCAATACGCGAATCGCCTCCCCCACCTGCGCCGCCAGCTCGCGCGTCGGCACCAGCACCAGCCCTTGCAGACCTGAACGCGAACCGCCGCGCGAAATCAAGGCATGCAGCATCGGCAAGGCAAAAGCGGCCGTCTTGCCGGACCCGGTCTGGGCCTGGCCCAGCACATCCTCCCCGCGCAAGGCGGCAGGAATGGCCGCGGACTGGATGGCGGTCGGCGTTTCGTAGCCGATGGCGGCAACGGCGTTCAGCAGGGTTGGCGCAAGGCCGAGAGAGGTGAAGGACATAAACGGTATAAATCTGGGCAAGGCAGCAGTATACCTTGGCCCGCCATTCGTGCGACCATAAGGACTCATTAACAAAAAACGTATAACAATGATTAACTGGGACGCTCACTTCTGCCTGCCGCAGCATCCGCAGGCCGACTTCTCGCCGCTGAACCGGCTGCATTCGGCTGGCGTCAACTACGTATCGATCAACGTGGGCGCGGATATGAATCCAGTGTCCCAGGTGATGTCCGTGATCGCGAGCTACCGCGCCACGATCGAAGCCAATCCGGAACGCTATGCCCTTGTCTCCTCCGCGGACGAAATCATCCAGGCCGCAGCCGACGGCAAGCTGGCCATCGGCTTCGACCTGGAAGGCTCGATGCCGCTGATGGACCAGCCGGAAATGGCCGCCCTCTACGCCCCGCCTGGGTGTGCGCCAGATGCACTTCGCCTACAACCGCAACAACAGCGTAGCGGGCGGCTGCCACGACAACCCGCAGGGACTCACGCCGCTGGGCCAGCGCGTACTTGCGGCAGTGAACGAGGCCGGGATCATTGTCGACTGCGCGCATACGGGCCGCACGGCCAGCCTGGACATCATGGCCGCTTCCACCAAGCCCGTGGTGTTCAGCCATGCCAATCCCTTCACGCTGGTGCAGCACGGCCGCAATGTGACCGATGAACAGATCCAAGCCTGCGCGGAAACGGGCGGCGTGGTGTGCGTGTCCGGCCTGTCCTGGTTTGTCGGCAAGGAGATCCCGGGCGCTACTGACGTGGCGCGCCATATCGCCTACGTGGCCGACATTGCCGGCATCGCGCACGTGGGCGTAGGGCTGGACATTTGCGTGTCCCAGCCCGACCTGGATGACACGCCGCCCGGCGACTTCGATCCCGCGTGGTGGTGGCCCGCGTCCGCCGGCTACAGCGCCGAGCGCCAGCCCAGCTTCACCCCGGTGACTGTGTGGCGCGAACTGCCGGGAGAATTGCGCAAGCTGGGCATGGCGCCCGCCGAGATCGAACAGGTCCTGGGCCGCAATATGCTGCGCGTGGCGGGCGCCACCTGGGGTTCGTAATGCGCGGGGCGGCGGCGCTGCTGGCCTTATGCGCCGCTGCGCCGGCCCACTTCGCCCCTGCGCACAACAACACCGTCCGCCTCTACCCCGGCGAAGACCAGGCCCTCTTCGTCAAGGACGGCCCGATCATGACGCCGCTGGCCGTCATCAACGGCGGCCACATCGAACCCTTCGAAGGCTCTGCACGTAACTATTTTGCAGCGGGGCGCATCTACTATCTGTACAGTGCGGGCGGCGCCGGCGAGGCGATGGCCGGCGGCGAAAAGGACGTCGGCTGCGGTACGCGCGCCGGCACCGTGAAGGTTGTCGCGGGCGCGGATGCCAACGGCGTGCTGTCCAACTTTCCCTTGGGCCCGCAGCGCGCCGCGGCCCGCGCACCAACCGCCGATGAGCGCAAGCTGATCAAGCTGATGGCCAAGCAGCAGCTGCGCCGCCAGGGCATCCCGCCTACTACATCGCCCGCATGCTGGACAGCGAAGGCCACGGCGTGCAGCGCCGCCAGTCGCTGGCCGCTCTGCAGCTGCCGGACAATCCCGAGCCGCGCCTGTTCGCCAGCTATGCACTGGACTGGTCGCTGGACAAGCGCCGCGGCAGCATCACGCTCAGCTTCATCGCCGAGCCGAATAAAGCCGGCACTTACCTGATCGGCTGGCAGGACTTCGACCAGACCGAGGGCGAAAGCAGCGGCAACACGCGCACCTTCCTCGCCAGCGCCGACCTGAATGGCGACGGCAGCGATGAACTGGTGCTGGCCGCCACCGGCAAGGAAAAGTGGTGGTATGAAGTGCTGTCGCGCGTGCGCGGCAAATGGACGCTCATCGCCACCAGCCCAACCGGCGGCTGCTAGTCCGCCGCGGGGCGATAGACCTGCCCCACCACGCCGTTGCGAAAATGCCGCAGCTGCAGCAGCGACAGCCTTAACGGCTCATCCAGAATCGGGAACAGCGGCAGGCCGCTGCCCAGCGCAACCGGATGCACGAGCAGGCGGTACTCGTCCACCAGCCCGGCCCGGATCAGCGCCTGTGCCACGCTGGCGCCGCCATGTGCAACTATCGCGCCGCCCGGCTCTCGCCTGAGCCGCGCCACACGCTGCTCCAAGACTCCACCGCTGCGCGACAGCACCAGCAGGGGCGCAGCGCGCAAGGAGGCAGCGCAAGGCCCGTCGGCCCAGCGCGCGGTAATCTCCAGCAGGGAGTCGCTGCCCACCAGATGCGCGCCGGCGTCCGCCAGGCCGTCGGCCAGCCAGTACTGGACATCATCGTCCAGCCCCGGCGCAATCCAGTCGGTTTCTCCATTGATGCCCGCCACGAATCCGTCGGCGGACAGGGACATCGTCAGTATCAGCTTGCGCATCGCATTCTCCCAGCGGTCTGTTACCGCTACGACGAATCGCAATGCGCGAAATCGACAAAAGCTACATGCCTACGTCGCCATACGGTCCCGCAAGGACAACCACATAGCCATCCGGGGTCGCGCAGCCAGATTTCGCGGTGCTGGGCGCTGACGTTTTCCTTCGGCCCTTCGACCACGGATGCGCCCGCGCCGACCGCGCGCTCCACGGCGTCATCGAAATCGTCCGTCCAGAACCACAGCAACAGGCCGTTGCCGTATGGCATGGTCTTGGGATCACCCATCTGCGGATGGTTGTGCGCTTCCCAGTGGTGCAGCTGCAACACCAGGCGTCCGTCATGCATCAGCATCTCGTACTCGTTCCCGCCGTGTCCGCTCTTCAGTCCGAGCGCCTTCTGGTACCAGCGGCTGCTGGCCTCGACGTTGTTAACGGCGATCAAAGGTTGCGGTTGCATGGCACACTCCTTTTGACGGACGAGACATCAGGATACCACTGCGCCACGCCCCACGAAATCTCCGGGACGAGGAAAAGCCACAACATCGGCGCGCCCGTTTGCGCGAGCGCCCAGGCCATCCATGTGCTGAACATGAAGCGCGCCGTGCCGTCGTAGCGGCCATAGAGCGGCTGAGGATCGCGCAGGCGCAACACCGACCACACCAGCACCACGCTGCCCAGCAGGCAGGCGAACAAGACGTGGAGCGGCGAGAAAAGGCGGCAGCGTGTCGCCGCCCAGCGCGGCGTTGACGGCCGAAAGGTGCCCGTGAGCGATGGCAAAGGTCCACGGCGTGGCAAAAGGAAGAGTGACGATCAGGTCGTACAGCGCGCTGGCGCGCACAATGCGGGAGTAGGTTTCGGTTTTCATGACGGCATGCTAGGCCTTGGAGTACACTCCAGGGTCAAGCATTTTCTGGAGCAAGCCATGCAAATCGGAGCCATCGCGGAAGCTACCGGCATCAGCCGCGACACCCTGCGCTTCTACGAGAAACGGGGCTTGCTTCGCGCACGGCGCAGCAGCAACGGCTACCGCGACTATCCGCCGGAAGCCGTGGAGTGGCTTTGCTATATCCGCACTGCCCAGTCGCTGGGCTTCAGCCTGGCCGAGATCGAGGCCGACCTGCCGCTGCTGTCCGCACCGGACGCCTCGGCCGAAGCGCTGCGCGGCGTGCTGTCCGCCAAGCTCGAAGAAATCGACCGCCGCATCGCCGGCCTGCACGCGCTGCGCGGCGAACTTGCGCGCCGGCTGGACGCGCCGATGGCGGAATGCCCGCTGCGGCCGGAGCCGGACCGTACCTAAGCCAGCGGTGCGTACTGCATTTCGCCATTTCCGAAGGACCAGTCCTCCCGCTGAGATTCTACGAGGCTGATCCAGATATCCTCCTTGCGCAAGCCGGTGGCGGCGTGGATATCGTCCGCTATCCGCCGGTAGAACGCTTTCTTCACATCGGTGGAGCGGCCAGCCACCCAGGTGATCTGGATGATGACGAGGTCCGATGTGTACTGGATTCCCAGGTAGCCCTCCGCCGGATAGACGATTTCGTCCGCCCGGTGCCGGGTGAAGACCTGGAAGCGGTCGCTCTTCGGGACAGAGGCAATGTCCACCATCGCCTTGTAAATGGCATCGCCTACCGCGCGCATGAATTCCTGCGTTGCGTGTGCCGGGACATCGATTTTTGCTAATGGCATGGTGCCTCCCTTATCCGAGCAATTTGAATTCTGCGCTCATTGCCAGGTCGCGTTTGGCGTGCAAGCGGGCATCAGCGGACCGGCGTCCGACACATATTCTGCCAGCGCCGCCGCGTCGCTTACGTTGAATTCGACAATGACGAACGCGGTCATGATTGAAAGCTCATGCTGATTTCAGCAATGCGGCGCCCGAGTCTTGCCGCGGTCTGGAGATCCGACTCCAGCATCGCATCCGCACCCTGATCGGCATTGGCCTGCGCCATCGCCCCGGAAAAACTACCCAGGCGATTCAGGTCGTTCACCGAGCCCTGGCTGTTGTTATTGCCCGGCGGGACATCGAGCCCGACCCAGATCATCGCGTGCTGATTAGCGAAGACCATCATCTGCAGCAGCGAATTAAGCTTGTCGCCGGACTGCGAAGCCGAAGTGGTGAAACCGCCGGCTACCTTGTTCCGCCACGCCTGGCCAAACCAGGCTTTTGCGCTCGTATCCATGAACTGCTTGAACGGGGCGGATACGCTGCCCATATAGGTCGGCGCGCCGAAGATCATGGCGTCAGCGTCGCCCAGCTCCTGCCAGCGCGCGTCATCCAGGGCCTCGACAGAATAGAGCTTCGCCTGCACGCCTTCGATCGCTTGCGCACCGGCGAGCACCGCCTCCGCCTGGCGGGCGGTGTGCCCGTAACCGCTGTGATAAACAATGGCGATCTTCTTCATTTTACGGAGCCCAGGAATTCGTCAATCGTGATGGTCGCGTGGCCAAAGGTCGGATAGGAAATATCCAGCGCGGCGCGGTGCGCGGCCTCGGTGAATTCAGCCACGCCGTCCGAGAGGAAGGTCACATGGAAGCCCGCTTCCAGCGCATGGCGGCCGGTGCCTTCAACGCAGGTGTGCGAGGTCAGGCCCGCGAGCACAACGTGTTCGATGCCGTTGGCCCTCAGCTGCTGCTCAAGATCGGTACCGATGAAGGAGTCGAACATGCGGTGCTGGCTGATGATGACGTCGCCCTCCTGGGGCTTCAGCGGTTCATAGAAATCGGCGCCCCAGCTGCCTTTCCAGAAGACCTGCTTTTCCAGTCCGAACTGGAAGCGCGGATGGACATGGCGAACGTCGTCGAAGCTGTGTTCATCCACGCCGTGCGGCGAATAGAAGACTTTGACGCCGGCAGCGCGGGCGCCCTGCAACAGGTGCTGCAATTTCGATACCAGTTGGGTCTGCTCGACCATTGGCGCGATCATGCCGTGCAGCTTGCCTTCTTCGGCGAGGAAATCGTTCAGCACGTCGACCAGAACGATGGCGGTGGTTTGACTTGGATAAGTGTTCATATTCATCTTTCAGATAATTGCTGGCGGCGAATGCCGCCCGACTGATCCAAGTCTAGGCGATGAAATGGCGTGCTACTATGGTCTGCGTCCGAATTAGATATATTTGAAATTCAAATGAATGACCGCTTCCAGGAGCTGACGGTTTTTGTGCGTGCCGCGACAACCGGCAGTTTTTCCGCGGCCGCGCGCGAGTTGGGCCTGTCGCAGCCATCCGTTTCACGCATCATCTCCGAACTGGAAGACCGCCTCGGCGTGCGGCTTTTGCTGCGCAGTACGCGCAAGGTGGCGCCTACCGACGCGGGCGAATCATTCCTGCAGCATGCAGGCCAGATCCTGGCCGACCTGGAGCGGGCGGACGAGCTGGCGAGGAATATGGACAGCCTTGAGGGCGTATTGCGCGTGGCATCGCCGTCCATTCTCTGCCATCAGCTCCTGATTCCGCAGATTGGCAAGTTCACAGCGCGCCATCCGCGGCTCAAGATGGAGTTCATGACTTCGGACAGCCTGCAAAACCTGGTGGCGGACCGGGTGGACGTCGCGATTCGATTCGGACGTCTGAAAGACTCGGGATTCGTGGCGCGCCAGCTCGCATCGCTGGCGCGAATCCTGGTGGCCTCGCCGGACTATATTGCGGCGCGCGGCATGCCCGAGTCGCCTGAAGCGCTGCTGACGCACGACATCATTGTCGGCCCCCTGACTCCGCAGATCTGGCCCTGGGCATTCACCCGGCAAGACGAAAGTTTCCACGCGCGAATCGAGCCGCGCTTCATGTTCGACTCGGCCGATGGCGCCATCGCGGCCGCCACGGCGGGGCTGGGCATCGCGCCGCGTGGCGACACCGTTCTGCGCGGCCGGACTGAATTCCGGCCGGCTGCAGCAGGTGCTGCCTGATTTCGCGCCGGAACCTGTGGAGGTGCATGCCGTCTATCCCGGCGGCCGAGCAACCTCCACCAAGGTGAAACTGTTCAGCGAATTCCTGAAAGAGCTGCTGGCTCAGTCGCCGTTGTAGGCCTTGCGCAGCGCCGCCAGGTCCATCTTCTGCATCTTCATCATGGCGGCCATCGCGCGCTCGGCCTTGTCCCTGTCCTTGTCGGCGATCATATCGTTGAGCTCATGCGGGAAGACTTGCCAGGCGATGCCGTACTTGTCCTTCAGCCAGCCGCAGTCCCAGGGCATGCCGCCCTCGCTGGTCAGCTTGTCCCAGTAGTAATCGATTTCATCTTGCGAGTCGCAGGGCACCTGCAGCGATATCGCTTCGTTGAACTTGAACATGGGACCGCCGTTCAGCGCCGTATAGGGCTGGCCGTTGATTTCGAAGGCCACCACCAGCACTTCGCCGGCCTTGTGGCCGTGCTGCTCCTTGCCTGCCTCGGTGTAATAGCTGGTCTGCGTGATGCGTGAATTCTTGAAGATCCCGGTGTAGAACTTTGCAGCTTCTTCCGCCTGGCCGTCGAACCACAGGCATGGAGTGATGTCTTTCATGGTCGCCTCCTTCTAAGATGGGTTATGGTAACAACACGACGTGCGGGGGGCGCACAAATCGACAGCGCGCGTAAAATAAATCGCATGGTCATGGCCACCTTCCGCTTCTACGAGGAATTGAACGATTTCCTGCCCCGCCAGCGGCGCAAGGTGGAATTCAGTTGCGACTGCGCGCGCGCCGCCACCACCAAGCACATGATCGAGGCGCTGGGCGTGCCGCATACCGAGGTGGAACTGATCCTCGTGAACGGCGAGTCGGCGGACTTCCACCGCATCCTGCAGGACGGCGACCGGGTAGCCGTCTATCCCAAGTTCGAAACCTTCGACATCACGCCCGAACTGCGCGTGCGCGAACAGCCCCTGCGTGAACTGCGCTTCGTGGCGGACGCCCACCTCGGCGGCTTGGCCCGCCTGCTGCGCATGGCCGGTTTCGACACGATCTACGACAACAATATCCATGACGCCGAGGTCGAGGCGTTGTCCGAACACGAGCACCGGGTTGCGCTCACCCGTGACCGCGAGCTACTGAAGCGTTCAGGCGTCACGCACGGCTGCTATGTGCGGGCTCTGAAACCTGCCCTGCAACTGGCCGAGATTTTCCAGCGCCTGGACCTGTCCCGCAGTGCGAAGCCCTTCACTTTGTGTCTCGCCTGCAACACGCCGCTGCGCCATGTCGACAAGGCGGACGTGCTCGAGCGCCTGCCTCCCTCGGTGCGCGTCGCCCGAACCGAATTCCTCACCTGCGACCACTGCCACGGCGTGTTCTGGAAAGGCTCGCACTGGAAGCGCATGTGCGCCCTCCTCGATCAGATTTCTTAGCGGCAATTCCAAATCAGGTTAAAATGTTGCCATACGGCATCATTTGAGGAGAATTACCGTGCTCGTCATCGTCGGATTCATCGTCGTGGTCGCCTCAGTGCTGGGCGGCTTCGCCCTGCAGGGCGGCCATCTGGCTGCCCTGTTCCAGCCCACGGAACTGCTGATCATCGGCGGCGCAGCCATCGGCGCCTTCTTTGTCGCCAATGACAGGAAGGCCATCAGCGCCACGCTGAACGCCCTGCCTACCCTGTTCCATACTTCGAAGTACACCAAGTCGCTGTACATGGAGCTGAT
This sequence comes from Pseudoduganella sp. UC29_106, assembly GCF_044055365.1. Lineage (NCBI taxonomy): Bacteria > Pseudomonadati > Pseudomonadota > Betaproteobacteria > Burkholderiales > Oxalobacteraceae > Pseudoduganella > Pseudoduganella sp. UC29_106. The sequence goes on from NZ_CP171977.1 coordinate 4,571,203, forward strand.
GTCGCTGATGTTTGAGCTGTTGACCAAGGTGCGCAAGGAAGGCTTGATGACCATCGAGAGCGATGTGGACGGCCCCTTCGAGAGCCCGATCTTCACCAAATATCCGCGCATCCTGCATGACTATCATCTGCTTGAATTCATCACCGATTATCTGCGCCTGATGATCTCGGGGAATATGGACGCCTTCCAGATCGAGAACCTGATGGACAACGAGATCGAAACCCATAACGAGGATGCCGAGATCCCGATCCACACCATCCAGCAGATGGCCGAGGCCATGCCGGCTTTCGGCATCGTGGCGGCGGTGGTGGGCGTGGTGCATACAATGGGCTCGGTGGGACTGCCGCCGGCGGAACTGGGCATTCTCATTGCCAGCGCGCTGGTGGGGACGTTCCTCGGAATTTTGATTGCCTACGGCTTTATCGGGCCGCTGGCCAGCCTTCTGAAGCGCAAACACCAGGAGTCGGCCAAGATGTATCAGTGCGTGAAGGTGACGCTGCTGGCCAGCTTGAATGGGTATTCGCCGGCGCTGGCCGTGGAGTTTGGACGGAAGGTGATTTCGGCTTCGGAGCGGCCGTCGTTTAATGAGCTTGATAAGCAGGTGCGGCTCGTTAAAGCGAAGTGAAACCGGGTGATGCTGGTGTCTGCCACGATGTGGCAGACACCTGGTCGGCGGCGCGTGATAGGTGTCTGCCACATCGTGGCAGACACCAGCCTTTCGCGGTTTACGGCCCCGCCGTCAAACCGGCGCAGACGCCGGGCTGCAGAGGGACGGATGCGTCCTTTTGCACCGCCAGGCGCATCCCGCCAATCTCGATCTCGCGCATGCGCGTGGGCACGAGCGCAAACTCTCCCTTGCGCAGCTTTTGCAGCAACGGCTCGCAACCGGCTACGTCGTAAGGCAGGCGCGCCATCACGGACCAGCGACCGCCCTCGCCCTCCGTCAGCACGACGGCGCCGATAAAGCTGGCCTCCCCAACCACCAGCACATCATCGTGCCCATCCCCATCCATATCGACCAGGAAGGTATCGCACACCCGGTCCGGCTTCGTCAGGCACAAAGGCAGGCGCGGCGCCTCGCGGCTCAGGTTCCAGTCGCGCAGGGGAAACGACGAAGGCAGCTTCGCGCCCTCCGGCCACACCTTGAGGTTGGATGCGATATCCACGCCCGGCATGGTGGACAGGTCGCCCGGATATTGCTGCTTCATGATGCGCACCGCCCGTTCGCGGGCCACGTCGCCCGCCGGCCGCGCAGCCAGCTGGCGCAGCGCCGCCTCGCCATAGCGTTCACCACGGAAGCGCAGGAAGTAGTAATCGAACTTGTCCGCCGCGACCTTGCCCTGCTCCAGGCGCGCCATCTGGCTGGACACGGAAATACGCGCCGGGTCCGCGATCGGCGTGAACAGCGCAAACAGCACAGCCAGCACCAGCAAAGCCGCGCAGATATTCACCTCGCGCACCGGTTCCAGCCACGGCCCCTTGCGCAGCGACGCCCAGGCATAACCCACAGCGTAGCAGACGGCCACCAGCAGGCAGGAGGCGCCGATCACCCGGTCCGGCGTCCAGCCATAATCGGCCACGCGCAGGCTGAGGGCGTGGATGCCGAGCGCCGTCAAGGGCAGCAGCAGCACGCAGGACACGCGCGCCGCCAGCCGCACCGTGCGCGCCACACCCGGCGACCCTTCGCCGGTCTGGAACGCCGCATTCACCAGCACCACCAGCACCGCGCTGGTGGACAGCAGAACGGCCGTTGCATGGCGCGTCTTCCACAGCACTTCCAGGCCCGTGAACGGCAAGCTAAGCAGGAATCCCAGCGCCAGCAGCGACGCCACCGGCAGAATCCAGGCCATCAGCACCAGCAGCAGCGTGCGGATGCCGCGCACGATGGCGGGTCGCACGTCCGTCACGTGCATGGCGCAGGAAAAGGCGAAACAGGTCACCGGCACGGAAAACCACGCCTCCTCGATCAGGCGGCGCAGGAAACGCAGCTCCAGCAGCTGGAACAGGGTGGCGCCCAGCCACATCACCAGCCAGTAGCCGCCTACAAAGAAGGCAGAGAACAGCAGCTGGATGAAGACCTTCCACGCCGTCTCGAAATAAGTCGAGTAACGCGCCACCCGCTGCCCATCCTGTGCGCCGGCCAGCACCAGCGTGTGAGCGATGTAGAAAAAGGCCACGCTGAAGACCAGCACGAAGAAGGACGACTGGCGCGGCACGCCCGGCGGCGGCGCCACCATGCGCCACGCGTCATGCAAGCCGAAGACCACGACGACCAGCGCCGCGGCGCCCATCCACTGCCCCAACTGGCGCCGCGACAGGTGGCCCAGGCCCGAAATCAGCACGATAGGTAGGATCAGGGACAGCAGCACCAGGGGGTAAAACAGCAGCGGCTCGGTGGACGGCCAGACCTTGCCGCGCTGGGCGTGGTAAAGGAGATACAGGAGGGCGCCCTGCACCAGCCCAGCGGCCAGGCGCTGCTGGCCTACACGCCGCGTGACGGCAGCGTCGCGCAGCAGCACATTCGGATCGGAAGGCGAAGCAGGCATGGTTCCTCCTCGGCGGTGGAACGATGATAGCGCCTAGTTATTGTTGCAGCAACGCCACTGTTGCGCGAGGCGCTATAATGGATGGTCCCGATTCCCGCAACAGAACCAGACCGGCCGTGAACCCTCATCTCGACAAGCTGCAATCCTATCCGTTTGAAAAGCTGCGCCAGTTGTTTGCGTCCGAGACGCCCAACCCGGCCTATTCCCCAATCAGCCTTGGCATCGGCGAGCCAAAGCACCCTACTCCGGGCTTCATCAAGCAAACCCTGATCGACAACCTGGCCGGCCTGGCCAGCTACCCGACCACCATCGGTTCGGAAGCGCTGCGCACGTCCATCGCCGGCTGGCTGGAGCGCCGCTACGGCATCCCGGCCCTCGACCCGGCCACCCAGGTGCTGCCGGTGAGCGGCTCGCGCGAAGCCCTGTTTGCGCTGGCGCAAACGGTGATCGCGCCGGATACGGGCGCGCTGGTGGTGAGCCCGAACCCGTTCTACCAGATCTATGAAGGCGCCGCCTACCTGGCGGGCGCCGAGCCGTACTTCGTCAATTCCGACCCGGCGCGCAATTTCGCGCCGGATTTCGACAGCGTGCCGGAAGAAGTCTGGCAGCGCGTGCGCCTGCTCTACGTCTGCTCGCCGGGCAATCCGACCGGCGCCGTGCTCACGCTGACGGATTGGGAGCAGCTGTTTGCCCTGTCCGAGCGCTACGGCTTCATCATCGCCGCCGACGAGTGCTATTCCGAGATCTACTTCGGCGCCGAGCCGCCGCTGGGCGCCATGGAAGCGGTCCACAAGCTGGGCCTGAACACCGTGGGCAAGCCGTATGAACGCCTGATCGTGTTCTCCAGCCTCTCCAAACGCTCCAACGTGCCGGGCATGCGCTCGGGCTTCGTGGCCGGCGACGCGGACGTGCTGAAAAAATTCCTGTTGTACCGCACCTACCACGGCAGCGCCATGAGCCCCGCCGTGCAGGCTGCGTCGGCAGCGGCCTGGAACGACGAAACCCATGTCGAAGCCAACCGCGCCGAATACCGCGCCAAGTTCGCCGCCATCACGCCCCTGATCCAGGAGGTGCTGGACGTGGCGCTGCCCGACGCGGCTTTCTACCTGTGGGCCGACGTGTCGCGCACCGGGCTGTCGGATACGGAATTCGCCCGCCGCCTGTACGCCGAATATAATGTGACCGTCCTGCCGGGATCTTTCCTGGCGCGCGACGCCCACGGCATCAACCCTGGCCGCAACCGCATCCGCATGGCGCTGGTTGCCGAAGCGGCGGAAGGGCTGGAAGCGGCGCGCCGCATTGTCCAATTTTGCAAAAACCTGAACCAGTAAAGACCACCATGAGCATCCAGCAAATCATCGAAACCGCGTGGGACAACCGCGCTGAACTGAACCCGTCCAACGCCTCGGCCGAGATTCGCGACGCCGTCAGCCACGTGCTGGCAGGCCTGGACAACGGTTCCCTGCGCGTGGCGCAGAAGGAAAACGGCGCCTGGATCGTGAACCAGTGGATCAAGAAGGCCGTGCTGCTGTCGTTCCGCCTGGAGAACAACGTGGCCATGCCGTCCGACGGCACCATGCAGTTCTACGACAAGGTACCGACCAAGTTCGCCAACTACACGCCTGAAGATTTCGCCAAGGGCGGCTTCCGCGTGGTGCCGCCGGCCGTTGCCCGCCGCGGCTCCTTCATCGCCAAGAACGTGGTGCTGATGCCGTCCTACGTGAACATCGGCGCCTACGTTGACGAAGGCGCGATGGTCGACACCTGGGCCACCGTGGGTTCCTGCGCACAGATCGGCAAGAACGTGCACCTGTCCGGCGGCGTTGGCATCGGCGGCGTGCTGGAGCCGATGCAGGCCAACCCGACCATCATCGAAGACAATTGCTTCATCGGCGCCCGTTCCGAAATCGTGGAAGGCGTGATCGTGGAAGAGAACTCGGTGATTTCGATGGGCGTGTATATCGGCCAGTCGACCAAGATCTATGACCGCGCTACCGGCGAAGTGTCCTACGGCCGCATCCCTTCCGGCTCCGTGGTCGTTTCCGGCTCGCTGCCTTCGGCCGATGGCAAGTACAGCCTGTATTGCGCTGTGATCGTGAAGCGCGTGGATGCACAGACCCGCGCCAAGACCGGCATCAACGAACTGCTGCGCGGCGTTTAAAAACCCACGGCAGAAAACAAGTGTCTGCCACGATGTGGCAGACACTAGATTTATGCCTCTGGTTTAAAAAGGAGAACGACACGTATGGCAATGGACCGCCTGTTCCAGCTGATGAAAGAAAAGAACGCCTCGGACATGTTCTTCGCCGTGGGTTCTCCCGTCCACCTCAAGATCAACGGGCTGCTGATTCCGATCAATCAGCAAAAACTTGAACCGGACAATCTGCGCGCCCTGCTGGCCGAAGTCTGCTCTCCCGAGCAGATGGCCGAGCTGGACGAGACCAATGAACTGAACATGGGCATCGGCGTCCCGAACCTGGGACGCTTCCGTTTGTCCGCATTCCGCCAGCGCGGCACGATATCGGCGGTGTTCCGCTTCGTCCCCGCCAGCATCCCGCCGCTGAACGAGCTGCAACTGCCGCCAGTGCTGGCAGACCTGATCATGGAAAAGCGCGGCCTGGTGCTGCTGGTCGGCGCGACCGGCTCCGGCAAGTCCACCACGATCGCGGCCATGCTCGATCACCGCAACGAACTACGCTCGGGTCATATCCTCACGCTCGAGGACCCGATCGAATATCTGTTCAAGAACAAGAAAGTCCATCGTCAACCAGCGCGAAATCGGCGCCGACGCCAAGGACTTCTACACCGCGCTGCGCAACTCCATGCGCCAGGCGCCGGACTGCATCCTGATCGGCGAAATCCGCGACAAGGAAACCATGGCCGCGGCGCTGGCCTACGCGCAGTCGGGCCACCTCGTGCTGGCGACGCTGCACGCCAATAACTCCTACAACGCGCTGAACCGCATCATCTCCTTCTATCCGATCGAGAACCGCCCGGCACTGCTGCAGGACTTGTCCTCGACGATCAAGGCCATCGTCTCCCAGCGCCTGATCCGCTCCGCCGGCGGCGGCACGCGCACGCCCGCGGTCGAAGTGATGGTCAACACGCGCTACATCGCGGAATTGGTCGAAAAAGGCGAGATCTCGCAGATCAAGGAAGCGCTGGAAAAATCGCTGTCGCCCGGCTCCCAGTCCTTCGAGCAGGCGCTGTACCGCCTGGTGCAGGAAGGCCTGATTTCGCAGGAAGAAGCGCTCGCCAACGCCGACTCGGCCACCAACCTGCTCTGGCTCCTGAACCACGGTCTCGAAGCCAAGCCCACCGACGAAGAAACCCCGGCGGCCGCGGCCGAAACGTCCTTCACCGAGTTCACCCTCAATACCTGACGGCCCACAAAGCCGCCGACGCGTCCCCGGGCTAAAACGTAGCATCGCGCTACGTTCGGGGACGCCGCATGCCCACCGACCACCTCAACCTGCTCGCCTCCTGGGCCTCGATCATCTCCCTGGTCGTGTCCACCATTTCGCTGCTCTACTTGCGCAGCATCAAAGCGAACATCATCAAATTCCGCCGAAAGGTGCGTTTGCGCAAACTTATCAGTGAAGTCGACCATTCATGGTGCACTGGCACTTCCGCATCGAGAGAACTCGAAAGCAAGCTGGCCTCGCTCCAAAGGAACCTTCCAATTTATCCGTGGTCGAAGTTTACTGCGCGGGACAAAGTCCTGATTGAAGTGCATCGTCTGATCGAAGCAAAGGACCTGGACGGACTTCGCGAAGCACTGAAAGATCTCAAAACTTTCTGGGAGGAAGCATGAATCCCTATCTGAAACTATACGATGAAGTAATGGGCCAATCACGTGATGGAACACTTCATTGGCGCCAGATCGGCCGAGGAGACAATGCGGACATTATTCTGGATTCGCTCAGCGTCGTGAGACAGTTCGAAACAGCGTTTCAACGCTACGGGATCAATTACAAGCTCCTGTGCGTGGAAAAGCGCCTCTATGTTGAGGAAGATCTGTTTTTGGGAACCGAAGAATCGGTAGGTGAACTATTGGTAGTACGTGACGGCGAACTTGTGGATCGGCTCGCAGAGCCATCGCTTGGCTGGTATCGCCTGCAATGCATGGCCAACGAAATAGCACTATTGGCGGACAAAGCGTCTCGACTCTATGAAGCCCCCGCCGAGCCCACCTTACCCTGATGTATGATTGGCATTCCAGCCACATCCAACGGAATGCCGCCATGTCGACCGCCCTGCCGATTGCAAAGGACACCGCCGCGAAGCCGGCGCAAACGCTCGAACTGCTGTCCAACCTGGTCAACCGCCACGGGTGCATCACAGGCGCCACAGGCACCGGCAAAACGGTCACGCTGCAGACCATCGCGCAATCGCTGTCCAACATCGGCGTTCCCGTGTTCATGGCTGACATAAAGGGCGACCTCTCCGGGCTCGCCAAACCGGGCGCTCTGTCGGACAAGATGGCCAAGCGGTTGGAAGCCATAGGCGAGGCGGCACCCCAATGGTCCGCCAGCCCCACCACCTTCTGGGACGTCTTCGGCGAAAACGGCCACCCGGTGCGCGCCACGATCTCCGACCTCGGCCCGCTGCTGCTGGCCCGTATGCTGAACCTGAACGACACGCAGGAAGGCGTGCTGCAACTGGTCTTCAAGATCGCCGACGACAACGGCCTGCTCCTGCTCGACACCAAGGACCTGCGCGCCATGCTGCAGCACGTGGGCGACAACGCCGCCGACTACAAGACCAGCTACGGCAACATCTCGGCCGCGTCCATCGGCGCCATCCAGCGCGGCCTGCTGACCATCGAGGAGCAAGGCGGCGACCAATTCTTCGGCGAGCCGATGCTGAACATCGATGACCTGATCCAGACTGACGCTCAGGGCAAAGGCGTCGTCAACATCCTCGCTGCGGACAAGCTGATGAACGCGCCCCGCATCTACGCGGTGTTCCTGCTATGGATGCTGTCCGAGCTGTTCGAAAATCTGCCCGAAGTCGGCGACCTCGATAAGCCCAAGCTGGTGTTCTTCTTCGACGAAGCCCATCTGCTGTTTGCCGAAGCACCCAAGGCCTTGCTGCAAAAGATCGAACAGGTCGTGCGCCTGATCCGCTCCAAGGGCGTGGGCGTCTTTTTCATCACCCAGAATCCCCTGGATATTCCGGATACGGTGCTCGGACAGTTGGGCAACCGCGTCCAGCACGCGCTGCGCGCCTATACGCCGCGCGACCAGAAAGCCGTAAAGGCCGCCGCCGAAACTTTCCGGCCCGATCCCAAGCTGGATATCGGACAGGTGATCACCGAGCTTGGCGTGGGCGAAGCGCTGGTGTCCTTCCTTGACGAGAAAGGCACGCCGCGCATGGTCGAACGCGCCTTCATTCTGCCGCCGGCCTCGCAGATTGGCCCGATTTCGCCGGACGAGCGCAAAGCCGCGATGTCCCGCTCCGTGGTCGCGGGCGTCTATGATAAAGCTGTGGACCGCGAATCCGCCTACGAAAAGCTGACGCAGCGTACCGCGTCCAACGCCCGCCCCGCTGACGATGAGCCTCCCGCCTCTCCCCGCACCGGCGCCGGGCGTCCCCCTGCTCCGGCTTCCGCCGACGCGCCATCCGAAGGCGGCGGCATGTTCGGCGATGTCCTTGGCGGCATCTTCGGCAAGCCCGGCAAGCGCGATACCGCCGTCCAGGCCATGGTCAAATCCGCCGCCCGCAGCATTGGCTCGCAGGTCGGCCGCGAAATCATCCGCGGGGTGCTCGGCTCCATCCTCAAGCGCCGCTGATTTTCCGGCACGGGTGACAATGTGTGAACCTTAATGGTGTCCGGGTGACATATAGTTGCCACATGAAAACTTTGCTGCCCTTAATGCTGGCCCTCGCCACGCTTCCCGTCCACGCCCAGGTCTACAAGTGGACCGATGCCAACGGAAAAGTCCAATACTCGGACCGACCTCAGGACGGCGCCAGCGCCCGTGAACTGGCGCCTGCGCGTCCACAGGCCGCTCCATCGCCTGGCAGCGACAACTGGCGCGACCGCGAGCGCATTTCCCGCGAAAACCGCGTCCACCAGGCCGAAGCCGAGCGCCGACTGGCCTCCGCCGAGGACGCAGCCCGGTCAAAACAAGAGCCGTTCAACCCCAGTGCCAACCGTTCAAACAGACCGCTAAGCGACGAGGAAATGTGCACCCGCGACCGGCAGCAGATCGAATTTGCCGAAAAAACCCCAAACCTGGCAATCGGCCACGGCAATAACGCGCCGCAGCAACTGACCGAGGCGCAGCGCCAGGAAGTCATCCGCGAGCGCAAGGCGAACCATGCGCTGGCGTGTGCGTCCGCGCGTCGCCGCTAAGCGCCGCGGCGACCTCTGCGGCCAACATCAAGGGCCGGGATTCGGGTTGTCGGGGAGCGAGGGGATCGAACGCAGGTATTCGTAGATCGCGCTCAAGTCGCGGTCGGTTTTCTTGCCAATGGCCGGCCAGGGCATAATCTGCAGGATTTCACCGGCGGGGTCATTCGGATTGTGTCCGGTGCGTAGCGTCTGGATGAACTGGGCCCGTGTGAGGCCGGCTGGATTGCCGGCATTATCCGGCGTTATGTTCGCTGACGTGATGACCGGACCGAACTTGCGGCCGCCGGACAGATACACCGTTGAATCGATCATCTCGGGTTCGCCTTTGAAGGGATTGCCGCCCGGCGCGTAGGCCGGATGACTGTGACATTCGATGCAGCCGCTGGTATTGACAATGTAGCTGCCCAAACCGACCAGGGCCCGGTTCTTGCCCATCAAATCCAGCTTGACGCCCTTCGGGACCAGCTCGAATCCGTGTTGCACGTAGCTATTGCTCCCGCCATCGTCGTCCCTGTCCTCCCGGTCGCCCTTGTCTCCGGCAAACGCGGACAAGGCGGCGGTAGCCACCACAGCCGCAATCACCCAGGCACCGCGGCGCAGCATCAATGAAGTGTTCATATGCTCGTTCCTTTTTGTTAGAGTTAGCGTTTGAATAACGGCGCGCTAAGTCAGTATAGAAAGAGGAACTGTCTACGCAAGGTGCGATTGCCCTTACGCGGAACACTGGAGAGAAAATGCCAACTAAAAGCATAGATGGCTTTGAGGTGGAGTTTACGGGCGAAAAGCTGGAGGGCACCGCGCAATGGGGAGCGTACGTTTCCATATTCGCTCCCTCCGCGAACCCGATGCACATGAATAATGTTTGCCCCAAACGACGCGTTTCAGCTGACCTCACCTTTCTGGATCAGCACGTTGCCGAGGCAGAAGCTGAACGCGCCGCGTCAATAATTCTGGACGAGCTTCGCAAGTAGCGCTATTGCATGAATGGTCCCCAGGCTGGCTCCTTGATATTGCCTGCCTGAGTGGTCAAGAGTTGTTTTACACGGCCGTCCACTGAGACCACAGCCAGCGATTTGCGATCACCGGCGCGGGTGGCATACATGATGTATTTGCCGTTGGGGGCAAAACTGGGAGATTCGTCGTCGGTGGCGTCGGAAAGACGCTGCTCCTGGCCGCTGGCCAGATCCAGCACGAACAGCTGGTAGTTGCCGTCACGGCGTGAGATATAAGCCGAGCGTCCTGCCGTCGGGCGAGATGCGCGGGCTGGTGTTGAAGCTACCTGTAAAGGTGAGGCGCTTGGCGTCGCTACCATCCGGGTTCATGCGGTAGATTTGCGGGCCGCCGCTACGGTCGCTCGTAAAGTAAATGCTCTGGCCGTCCGACGACCATCGCGGTTCGGTGTCGATGCCGGCACTGTTGGAAATACGGCGCAGGTTGCTGCCATCAGCGTTGACGGTGTAGACCTGATAGTGGCCGTCTTTCGACAGCGCCACCGCAAGCTTATCGCCGCCTGGCGCCCAGGCAGGCGCCGAATTGTTGCCTTTTTCATTTGCCACCACGGTGCGGGCGCGGGTGATCAGGTTTTGCACGTAGATCACGGGCTTTTTTTGCTCGAACGACACGTAGGCCACTTTGGTGCCATCCGGCGACCACGATGGAGAGATGATCGATTCGTTCGAGCGCAGCGCCAGCAGTTCGTTCTCGCCGTCGGCATCGGCGACCATCAGCAAGTGGTTGCGGCCTTCCTGCTTGACGTAGGACAGGCGGGTCGAGAACACGCCGCGGGTGCCGGTCAGCTTGAAGTACACGTCGTCGGCGATCAGGTGGGCTGACAGGCGGGTGAACTGGGCGGTAACGGACTTGTCCAGGTTGGAGATCCTGGTTTGCTTGATGGTGTCCAGAAGCTTGTAGCGCACGTCGTAGCGGCCGTCGGCTAAGGCGTCGACAGTGCCGACCACCAGTGCGTCGGCGCCCCTGGCTTTCCAGCCGCTGTAGTCGATGTTGTTGACGTCGTTGATGACGCCAGCGTCGATGATCTTGAAGGCGCCGCTGCGCTCCAGGTCGGCCTTGATGACTTCGGAAATCTTCTGCGGCGATACGCCTTCGTTGGCAAAGCCGGCCACGGCCACCGGGATCTGGTTGCTGCCAACGCCGGAAATCTCAATCCGCATCTGGGCGTGCAGGTTGCCTGTGATGGCGGCGATTACCAGACCGATGGGTAACAGATTTAGTTTTTTCATATCGGGGCATTTTTCCTTCAGCTTGGAGTCGATGGTAGGTCGGCGTTCCTACCGTGCCGCCATTTTCCTTTGGTAGCGCTACAGCCCAGTGTATCGGGATACGCGCCAGCCGAAAAGAGTCTAAAAATTGGAGCATGGAACGGGAAAGTAGTTCAATTTAGTCTTTTGGCGGTGAAAACCAGAGCGAATTAGACTTTGGCTCTCATTTTTGGGGCTGTTTTAGACTTTCGGATCCAGAATTGGGACCGAATTGGATCGAAACGGATCGATTTAGAGTGCTTTAGACCGGGTCGGGATTTTGCATACCCTTGCCAGCGGCGCGGCCAAGGGGCCGGAGGCGGCTCAAGCGCGGTGGCAAGGCCGCTGATAAAATGGCCAGATGCCTGCAATCCCCGCCCCCGTACAACGCCTCCTGCCTGACAGTTTCACCCTCGCTCTGCTGATAACTGTTGCCATTGCCACCATCCTGCCCTGCACTGGCGCGGTGGCGGTTGGATTCGGCCAGTTCACTGCCTTTGCCATCGGCGCCCTGTTCTTCCTGCACGGCGCGAAGCTGCCGCGCGAGGCGATTGTCGCGGGCCTGACGCACTGGCGCCTGCACCTGCTGGTCCTGAGCTGCACTTTCGTGATGTTTCCCTTGCTGGGACTGATGATCAAGCCGCTCGCGCTGGCCGTGATGGCGCCCGAGCTGTATGTGGGTATCCTTTTCCTGTGCATGCTGCCGTCGACGGTGCAATCGTCGATTGGCTTTACGGCGATGGGCAAAGGTAATGTGGCTGCGGCCGTGTGCAGCGCGTCAGCATCGAGCCTGCTGGGGATCTTCTTTACGCCGTTGCTGGTTGGGACGCTGGTAGTTAAAGGTTCTGTAGCGGGGCGCAGTGCGGCGGATACGGTGCTGCCGATTGTTTACCAACTACTGCTGCCCTTCGTTGCGGGACAGCTGCTGCGTCCAGCAATCGGCAAGTGGATCGACGGGCACAAGTCGATGCTCAAGTTCGTGGACCAGGGGTCGATTCTGTTGGTGGTTTATACGGCCTTTAGTGACGCGGTCACGGGCGGACTTTGGCATAAGGTGCCGTTGTCGTCGTTGGTGGCGCTGGTGATGGTGAGCTGCTTGCTGCTGGCTGTCGCGCTGGCGGCGACTGCGTGGTTGAGCCGGCGTTTCGGGTTTAGCCGCGAGGATGAGGTGACGATTGTGTTCTGCGGGTCGAAGAAGAGCCTGGCGAGCGGGGTGCCGATGGCGAAGGTGCTGTTTGCTTCGGGCTCGCTCGGGATGGTGATCTTGCCGCTGATGCTGTTTCATCAGATTCAGCTGATGGTTTGTGCGGTGCTGGCGCAAAAATTTGCGCGGGAGGGGTAGCTTGCTAAAACCAGAGGCGTGAACTGGTGCTCTGCCACGATGTGGCAGACACCTGCTTTGGGCCGTGGGTTCTTATGGCGTCGGCGGCGCGCGGAGGGGCGATCAGGCGATGCTGTGGTCGATGATGTGGCCGCGGTGGCCGATCAGTTGGACGAAGTCGTCGTGGCCGTGGGGGTGCGAGTCGGACGCGTAGGCGACGTCGGCGCCGCTGGTCACGGGGGCAGTGATCACGGAAGTCGAGGCCGACGCGGCGGCCGCGCCGGTCAGCGGCGTGGTGCTCAGGGTAATCGTCTTGTCCGCAAACTGTAGCAGTTCGATATTGCTTAACTTGTCCGCGCCATCGGCGCCGGTCACGTTCCAGGTCGAAGTGCCAGTGCGCAGCACGGTGTAAGCGGAGCTGAGGCCGTTGAAGACTGCCGTATCGAGGCCGCCGCCGCCGTTCAGCACGTCGTTGCCCTTGCCGCCTTCCAGCTTGTCTGCCACGGAAGTGCCGGTCAGCGTATCAGCCAGGCTGGTGCCGGTGAAATAACGGCCGCCGGTGGTGGAGTTCACGCCGTAGTTGCCGGCCAGGCCATCGCCGCCGTACAGCCACTTCAACGCAGCCACGTCGTACTCGCTGAAGGTCGAGTGCACGCCGCCCGCATGGGTGTAGGACATCAGCGTGTAGTTGGTATTCTCCTGCGCCGACGGCAGTCGAACGGTGCCTTCGAACGAATGTTTCAGGCCCAGCATGTGGCCGATTTCGTGCAGCAGGGTTTCATAGCCCTGGGTGCCTGCGCTCAGGTTGGCGTTCCATGCCAGCCCATTCCTTATTGTCCAGATAAACGAAGGACTGGGCGGCGAACTTCGTCACCGTCTGGTCGCCCATGTAGGAATAGCTGTACTTGGAGCTGGTGAGGCCGGTCGTGTTGGAGCCGTTGATGTTCGCGTTGGCAAAGTGCACTTGCGCCGACGAACCGGTAGCGGTTTCAACAAAATTAATGCCGGTCAGCTTGGACACATAGGTCATGGCGCTGCGGGCAGCCGCCTGTTGCGAAGCGCTGAATGCGGGACGGTCCGCTCAGCAGCGCGGCGTTGCCGCCTTCAGTGCCACTGCTGACGGAAAAAGTGTAATACAGGGTGTTGCCGCTGCCGGTCTGGTAATTCCAGTTTGGCAGATTGCCGAGCAAGGCGTCGATGTGGTTAAGGCCGGAAAGAGTGGTGCTGCGAACTTGGGAGACAGTTGCCATGGCTTTCGAGATCAAAGTCAGTCGGGAAGGCCAGTATTTCCCAGCTCATCAGCTAGGGTCAATCGTGTTTTCAATCGTGCGCGCATTTTGATACGGGACAACAAGTTTTCGCGCTGAAGCGAGCGATTTAACAGTGTTGCCCGTTGTTAGAAGTCGGCGACAAAATGTACACGTTTCGCTGCGGCAATTTAGGGGCGCTACCGCCCAACGCCTGCCCAGCGGGCGCCGCCAATTCCCCGGTGAGGAGGATGGTACACCGGGATATAATGTCGTCCTTCGGCCGCAGCGGCCATGCACCTGATCACATAACCCAATGATTACTCTCTACGGCATCCCCAACTGCGACACTGTCAAGAAAGCGCGCACCTGGCTCGCTGACCAGCAGCAGGACTTCAACTTCCATGACTTCAAGAAGCAGGGCCTGACCGCAGAACAGGTGAAGCACTGGCTGAATAGCGTGGACTGGGAAGTGCTGGTCAACAAAAGGGCACGACCTGGCGCGCCCGCAGCGACGAGCGCAAGGCGCAAATCGTCGATGCCAACAGCGCCATCGCGCTGATGCTGGAAAATCCGTCCGTGATCAAGCGCCCCGTGCTGCAGCGCGCGAACGGCAGCCACGTCGGCTTCTCGGACGCCCAATACCGCCAGATCTTCGGCCTGTGAGCGCCATGGAATCGCGCACCCTTCTCCTCGCTGAAAAACTGATCGGCCGCGAATCCGTCACGCCCGAGGACAAGGGCTGCCAGGACCAGCTGATCATGTTGCTAGAACCACTGGGCTTCAAGTGCGAGACCATCGTCTCCGGCGACGTTACCAACCTGTGGGCGCGCAAGGGCACGGAAAGCCCGCTGCTGGTCTTCGCCGGCCACACCGACGTGGTGCCGACAGGCCCGGTCGAGAAGTGGACCTCCGAGCCCTTCCTGCCCGCGATCCGCGACGGCAAGCTGTATGGCCGCGGCGCGGCCCGACATGAAAACCTCCATCGCCGCCATGGTGGTGGCCTGCGAGGAATTCATCGCGGCCCATCCCGGCCATAAGGGCTCGATCGCCTTCCTGATCACCAGCGATGAAGAAGGCCCGGCCACGGACGGCACGGTCGTCGTCTGCAACAAGCTGAAGGAACGCGGCGAAACTCTGGACTACTGCATCGTCGGCGAGCCGACGTCCGCCCAGACGCTGGGTGACATGATCAAGAACGGCCGCCGCGGCAGCCTGTCCGGCAAACCTGAATATCAAGGGCGTGCAAGGCCACATCGCTTATCCGCAACTGGCAAAGAACCCCATCCACATGGCCGCGCCCGCGCTGGCCGAGCTGGTGGCCGAAGTCTGGGACGAAGGCAACGAGTACTACCTGCCCACGTCCTGGCAGATGTCGAACATCAAGGGCGGCACGGGCGCGAACAATGTGATCCCGGGCGAGCTGCATATCGACTTCAACTTCCGCTTCTCCACCGCCAGCACGCACGAAAGCCTGCGCGAGCGCGTGCACGCCATCCTGGATAAGCACGGCCTCGAATACGATCTGGAATGGATTTTGAGCGGCCTGCCCTTCCTGACCCCACGCGGCACGCTGAGCACCGCGATCTGCGAGGCGATCAAGGACGAAACGGGCGTGGACACGGAACTCTCCACCACCGGCGGCACTTCGGACGGCCGCTTCATCGCCCGGATCTGCCCCCAGGTGATAGAATTTGCCCCCCGAATGCGAGCATCCACAAGATCGACGAACATGTCGAGGTGCGCTTCATCGATCCGCTGAAGAACATCTATCGCCGCACCCTCGAAAACCTCCTGCGCTGAGAATAACAATGGACACCACCCTGTACACCACGCCGCGCGACCTGCTGCGCCACGCCGTCACCCGTTTCAACACGGCCAAGCTGTTCTTCGGCCACGGCAGCGCCGAAGCCTTCGACGAAGCGGCTTACCTGATCCTGCACACCCTGAAGCTCCCGCTGGACAAGCTGGACCCCTTCCTCGATGCGCGCCTGCAGCCGGAAGAAGTGCAGCAGGTGCTGGCCGTGATCGAGCGCCGCGCCACCGAGCGCGTGCCGGCCGCCTACATCACCAATGAAGCCTGGCTGGGCACCTACAATTTCTACGTGGACGAGCGCACCATCGTGCCGCGTTCGTATATCGCGGAACTGATCCCGAATTACTTCGCGCCATGGGTCAACGAGCCGGAAGGCATTTTCGAACATCCTCGAACTGTGCACGGGCTCGGGCTGCCTCGCCATCATGATGGCGGATGCATTCCCGGATGCGGCGGTCGACGCCGTCGATATTTCTGGTGACGCGCTAGAGGTGGCGAAGCGCAATGTGGACACTTACGGCCTGCAAGACCGCGTGACGCTGGTCCAGTCGGACCTGTACTCCAACCTGCAGCCGAAGAAGTATGACCTGATCATCACCAATCCGCCGTACGTGAATTCGGGTTCGATGAAGAAGCTGCCGCAGGAATACCTGCACGAACCGCAACTCGCCCTCGATGGTGGCGCGGACGGCATGGACCTGGTGCGCAAGATCATCGCCGGCGCTGCCGAACGCCTGACCGACGATGGGCTGCTGATCGTTGAAATCGGCAACGAGAAGGAATTCGCGGAAGCGGCCTTCGGCCATCTGGGCCTGACCTGGCTGACCACCAGCCAGGGCGATGATATGGTGTTCCTGCTGACTGCGGATCAACTGAAGATTTAAGCGAGCCGCATGATCCTTTGAAAACCCACGGCATGAAGCTGGTGTCTGCCACATCGTGGCAGACACCTGGTTTAAGCCTCTGGTTTTAAATCTACCCATGATTAGACTGAGCAACGTAAGCCTGATGCGCGGCCTGAAGCCGCTGCTGGAAGGCGCCGACCTGACCCTGAACCCTGGCGACAAGATCGGCCTGATCGGCGCCAATGGCGCCGGCAAATCGAGCCTGTTCGCCATGCTGCGCGACGAACTGCATCCGGACCAGGGCAGCATCGACTTCCCCGCCAAATGGCGCATGGCCTACGTTGCGCAGGAACGCCGCCTCTGCCGCGCGCCGCCCTCGACTACGCCATCGACGGCGACGTGCACCTGCGCGAACTGCAGGCCGAACTGGCGCGCCTGGAAGCGCTGCCGGAGTCGCACGACAACGGCATCGCCATCGCCCATGTCCACACGGAGCTGGCCGATGCCGACGCCTACACGGCGCAATCGCGCGGCGAACAGCTGCTGCTGGGCCTCGGCTTCACGCTGGAGCAGATGCAGCAGCCCGTGGCCTCCTTCTCGGGCGGCTGGCGCATGCGCCTGAACCTGGCGCAGGCGCTGATGTCGCCGTCCGACCTGCTGCTGCTGGACGAACCGACCAACCACCTGGACCTGGATGCGATCATCTGGCTGGAAGACTGGCTGAAACGCTATCCCGGCACGCTGATCATCATTTCCCACGACCGCGATTTCCTCGACGAGATCGTGAACGTGATCGTGCACATCGACGACCGCAAGCTGAAACGCTACTCGGGCAACTACTCCGCCTTCGAGCGCCAGCGCGCCGCGCACCTGGTGCTGCAGCAGGCCGCCATCGAGAAGCAGCAGCGCGCCCGCGCCCACCTGCAATCCTTCATCGACCGCTTCAAGGCCAAGGCCACCAAGGCGCGCCAGGCACAGAGCCGCATGAAGCAGCTGGCGAAGATGGAAGAACTGGCGCCGCTGCGCGCGGCCGCTGAATTCTCCTTTGAGTTCCGCGACCCAGTGTCGGCGCCGAATCCGCTGCTGGTGATGGAAGACGTGGATGCCGGCTATCACACCGACCAGGGCGACAAGCTGATCGTCCGCAGCATCAACTTCTCGCTGCAGACGGGCCAGCGTATCGGCCTGCTGGGCGTGAACGGCGCCGGCAAGTCGACGCTGATCAAGACCATTGCGGGCGACCTGGAACCGCTGGCCGGCAAGGCCACCACCGGCAAGGGCCTGATCATCGGCTACTTCGCCCAGCACCAGGTAGAGATGCTGCGTCACGAGGAGTCGCCGCTGTGGCACTTGCAGAAGCTGGCGCCGACCACGCGCGAACAGGAGCTGCGCAATTTCCTCGGCAGCTTCAACTTCCCGGGCGATATGGTGACCAGCAAGATCGCGCCTTTCTCCGGCGGCGAGAAAGCCCGACTGGCGCTGGCCCTGATCGTGTGGCAGCGCCCTAACCTGCTGCTGCTGGACGAACCGACCAACCACCTGGACCTGGAAACCCGCGAAGCACTGACCGATGCGCTGGCCCAGTTCGAGGGCACGCTGGTGGTCGTGTCGCACGACCGCCATCTGCTGCGCGCCACCACCGAGCAGTTCATCATCGTCGAGAGCGGACGCCTGCGCGAATTCGATGGCGACCTCGATGACTATAAGGACTGGCTGTTCCAGACCAAGCTGGCCAAGCCGGCGCCTGGCGCGGCTCCAGCGTCTGCGCCAGCCGGCGGCAACGGGGCCGAAGCGAGCGCGGAAGCCGCGCCGGTGTCGGCGGCGGACCGCAAGGAGCAGAAGCGCCTGGAAGCGGAGCAGCGCCAGCGCCTGTCCGCCCAGCGCAAGCCGCTGGAGAATCGGCTGAAGAAGGTCGAAGATCTGATGGCCAAGCGCGGCGCGCAGAAGTCGGATATCGATGCGGCGCTGGGCGATCCTGCCATCTATGATGCGGAGAACAAGCCTAAGCTCAAGACTTTGTTGGCGGACCAGGTCGAATGCGCGAAGGAGCTGGAGGCGCTGGAGATGGAGTGGCTGGAGTTGCACGAACAGTTGGAGGCGCTGGCGGCATAAGCACGGCGGATCAAAACGATCCGCCCTACGCTGTATCGTGACGCATGCTGTCAGCCGGCGCGTAGGGCGGATCGTATGGGGGCCGCCGAGGCCCGCCGTAGTTGCGCTGCCTTTATCGCCATCAGTTTGTCGATGTCGAGTACGATCATGCGCCGCGCGCCCTGCGCGCCGATGCCGAGCAAATAATCCACATCCTTGCCCACGCTCCCGAACGGCAAGATCTCTTCCGGCGCCAGCGTAACGATATCGCTCACGCCATCAGTCACCATGCCCATCACACAGGTGGAAAGCTTGAGAATGATGACATCCGTCCGCGGATCATGCTGCGGCGGACGCGGTCCGAACGCTACGCGCATGTCGACGATCGGCATGATCATCCCGTGCGACAAGGCCACGCCAGGCACCAGTTCTCCGCCCGACGCGACCCGTTCGAGCGACTTCAGTGGACGCAGTTCCCGCACGCGGTCGTAATCCAGCGCATATTCAAGGCCGCCGAGACGGAAGGTCAGGTATTGCCGCAGCCCGGTATCCACGACCGGCGCGCGATCTGGCTTAGTCGATTGCATGATGATCCTTTCTTCGCAGCATGTGGCTGAATCATCGTACCGTTATGCAACACTGCCTGCGTTGAGCGGCCTCAATCATTGCCGCCTGGGCTACAATGCGGCCAAGACTGTCCTCAGGGGAAACCACAGCAATGTACGAATGGCTCAGGCGCCTGCTAGCCCGCCACGCATCCGGCCCCGCCACAGCCGCCGGGCTCCCAGCGTCCTCCGCGCGCGCGGAATCCGCTCCTGCCGGCGCGCTGTCCGCCGACTGGTCCGCGGCGGCGCAAGACGTGCCGCTGGCAGCGCCCGCCGCGCAGCTATCGCCAGCGACCGAAGGCGGCCCCGATTTCGCACAGCGCGACCTGGTCAACACAGCCTTCAACCACTGGCTCTTCGCCCTCCAGCACGAAGACCAGCTGGACCTGAACGAAGCCGAAGCCCGCGTGCTGAAGCAGCTTGAGGATGCCGCAAGCAACGGCCGTACCGCCGCCGACATGCTGCGCCGTATGCCCGGCCTGATTCCCCAGCTGCTGCAAACCCTGCGCAGCGAAAACTTCGCCGGCGCCGAGATCGCCAGGAAAATCTCGAGCGACGTAGTGCTGGTAGCCGCCGTCACACGCCTCGCCAGCAACGCCATCAAGCAGCCCGGCGGCGAAGCCGCAACGATAGGCAGCGTGGAGCACGCGGTGATCGTGATCGGACAGGAAGGCTTGCGCCAGCTGATCACGTCCGTCGCCTTCCGCCCCATCATCGACCTGAACTCCGGTTATTACACCAAGCTGCTAGCGCCGCGCATCTGGGAGCAGTCCGAGCGCGCCGCCGTGGCGTGCCGCATGCTGGCGCCCGAATTCGGCGCCGATCCATTCGAAGCCTTCCTCGCTGGGCTCGTGCAGAACGCCGGCCTGCAAACGGCGCTGCGCCTGATGGACCAGGTGGCGGGCGAAAGCCGTTCGCTGGGCAGCACCATCTTCTGCGCCCGCCTGGCGCGCCTGGGCCGACTGATCTCGGCCGGCATCGCTGAAGAGTGGCGCTTCCGTCCACCATCGTGGACGCGATCCGCGAACAGGACGAAATGAGAAAAGGCGCCCTACTGTCGCCGATGGGGCGCGTGCTCGCGCTGGGCGACTACCTGGGAAAGATCAAACTATCGTCCGAACACGGCGCCATCGACGAAATGGAAGGCAACCTGTTCGACCGCCTGCCGCTGGGCGCCATGCCCTGCTACGCCGCGCTGTCCGCGATCAGTTAAGGTCCGCGGTCGCGCTCCAGTCGACCGCGCCAAAAGCCCCGCTGAACAGCGGCGCATCCGCAGCCACGGCCGCCCGCAGCCGCGCCTTCACTTCCTTCGGCGTGTAATGGTAGGCCGGCCCAAGGTCCGGATTGAAGACCGTCTTGCGCACCACCGTATCGCCGGTGATATGGCGTATCGTGCAGCGCGCCGTGCCGATCACACTCAGCTTCTGCTTCTGCACCAGCGCGACCTGCTCCTCCATCTGTTGCTGCTGCACGCGCGCTTCCTTTACCGCCAGCGAGAGCTTGCCGACAACGCGCAGTGAAGGCCCCACCTGCACCGCCATCTTCTCGAACAGCGGCAGCTGCTCCGCCGTCAGCGCCACCTCCTGTTTGCGCACCTTGCTCGCCAGCGTCAGGTAATTGCGCACATCCGGTTCGCCGGTGATCGCATCGAGCTCCGCCTGTCGCTTGTCGGCCTGCGCTGCGAACTGCGCCGCCTTCTGGCGCAGCTCCTGCATCTTCTGGTCGTACTTGACCGTATCCGGCACCAGCACATGCACCAGCATCTCGGCCTGCTTGCGCGGGCCTGCATTCTCGATCTCCACCTTGCGCGCCGCGACCGCGCAGCCTTCGCAGACGCGGATCAGCACTTCGTCCGCCATGATCTCGCAGTTGTAGGCTTCCGTTATCACCACGCGGGTGCCTGTGATCACGCAATTCTGCGCCTTGTTCAGCACCACCTCGCCATTCTTCGTCTGCACGACCGCGCCCGAGGCCACGCCCTTGACGCGAATATCGCCATCCGCATTGCTGGCCGAGCCGCCCATCAGGTTCTTTTGCAGCGAGATCGAACCGCCGCGCGAACTGATGTTGCCGAACACATCGCCATGCACCGTGATGTTCAGGCCTTCGACCAGGCGCTGTTCCTGCACGTCGCCGAATTCCTCGAACTCGCCCTTCAATTGCAGGTTGCCCGTGGTGCGCACGCTCACGCCTTCGCGGCTGATGATCTTGGGGCCGATCGAAATGCGCTTCGACGAACTGTCCACGTTCAGGAAGCCTTCCACGGAGGACACCAGGTAATCGTCGCCATCGATATGCTCGACCACCGTGCCCTCGCCGGCCACGCTGGACATCTCCAGGTCGCGCGGCGCCGGCGGCTCCAGCACGATGCCGGACAGCTCGAAGCCGCGCACGCCCGGCGTCGGCGGCTCCTTCTTCAGCAGCCGGGTGCGGGCCGGCACCTGCGGGAAGCGGTTCTGGAAAGTGTGCAGATCGAAGCGGCCATTGGCCAGCATGCGCGGCGCGTTCGAGCGGTGGATGTCTCGGAGACTTCGACGATGGCCGCGTCGCGCCCCGGTGCGGGCGGCAGCTTGCGCGCCACCACCAGCCGCACCGGCTTGCCGGAAGCGATGGCTTCCTTCACGACCGGCGCATCGATGCCGAAGCGTATGCCCTTGACCCACATATCGGCCACGAACTCGCCGAAATCGAGCTGCGCCTGCTGGGCAGCCTGCCCCTCCACTTCAACGAACACCGGCTCGAAGTAATACTCCGCCTCGCCGTTCACGATGCGCACGGATTTGTACAGGTCGCGCCGGTCAGGGTTGAATGGCAGGATATTGTCCGCAAAGCGCAGCAGCGGCTGGCCCTTGATGCCATCCGGGAGCTCAGGGCCGGCATTGTAAAGCGCGCGCAGGAACACGCCATAATCCAGTCCGGAGAAGTAAGCGCTGGACAGATACACCTGGTTAACCGCCGCCTGGAGCAGCGCTGCCGGCGCATCGGCCTTGAAATAAATTTCGTCTTCGCGCTGGACCAGTGATGAGGGCAGCTCGCCCGTAGACTGGCCGGCCGCTGAAGCATCATGAAACACTTGCGCCCCCGTGCCAGTTCACAGCGCCGCTGCTGTCCGTGAACAGTGTCTCGCTATCCAGCCTCGGCCCGCGCAGCATGGCCTTGTAGTCCTTGGACGGCAAGTCATACGCCGCAGCCGCCGCATCGGTGAGCGGGATGGTGCGCACCAGCGTATCTCCATCCACCATCTTGATCGTGCAGGACGAGCGGGCCGCCGCGTCGCGCTTGAGCGCTTCCAGTTCGCCGCGCCGTTTGGCTGCCTGTTCCTGCCTGACTTCAGCTGTCTTGATAGCCTGGATCAGGATGCCGACCTGCTTCATCTGCGGCGCCACCGAAGACGCCAGCTTCTTCAACTGCGGTACCTGCGCTGGCGTCAGCTGCAGCTCGCCCTTGCGCAGGCGATCGGCCAGCGCCAGATAGGTGCGCACTTCCGCCTGCGCCGCCAGCGCGCGGCATGCTCGGTTTTCAGCTTGTCCAGTTCCGCTGCCAGCGCAGCATCCTGCTCGGCCAGCGCGGCCAGTTCCTTGTCATGGCCGCTGACGTCCTTCACCTGCACGTATACGAGCATCTCACTGTTCCTGCGCGGACCCGCGCTTTCGATTTCCACGCGGCGGCCGGAAACGGCGCAGCCCACAGCCAGTTCGATGGTCACCTCGTCGCCAAAGATCTCGCAGTTGGACGCCTCGGCGATCACGATCTTCGAGCCCGTGATCACGCAGCTCTGGCGCGGCCTTCGATGCGCACTTCGCCGCCAGGGCACTGGATGCTGGAGCCGGAGGCCACGCCGACAATGCGGATGGTGCCGCCGGCGCTCGCCACGCTGCCGCCAACGAGGTTGCGGCCCAGGACCACCGCCCCGCCGCTGGATTTGATATTGCCGTACACATCGCCGTGGACCGTGATGTCGCTGCCGATCACGTCGCGCAGTTCCTGCACGTCGCCAAATTCCTCGAAGGCGCCCATCAGCTCCAGGTTGCCCGTGGTGCGGCCGCTGACGCCTTCGCGACTCACGATCTTCTCGCTGACGGAGATCTGGCCGCTCTTGGTATCGACATTCAGGAAGCCGTCCTGGTTCGCGACCAGGAATTCGCCCTCGGGTTCGCGCACGATCAGCGTGCCCGCGCCGGCGTAGCGGCTGAAGTTCACGTCCGCCGGCTGATTGGGCGGGATTGGCGCGCCCGATATCTCGCGTCCCTGCTCGCCCGGCGCACCGGGCAGCTTCTGCAGCAGGCGCTGGCCGTGCTTCATTTGCGGGAAGCGGTTCTGGAAGCTGGTAAGGTCCACGCGTCCATCGGACCTTTCGCGCGGCGCATTGCTGCGATGGAGGTCGCGCGACACTTCCACGACCTGAGCATCGATGGCCGGAGAGGGGTTCCAGCCGGCGCGCAGCTGTTCTGTACGTTCGCCACGCGGATTGGCCATCGCAGCCCGTACCGCCGCCTCCTGGAGGCCGAAGCGCACGCCTTTGCTCCACAAATCGGCCACGAATTCATCGAAGTCCAGGGACACCGGCCGCTCCGGCAGCAGCGTCCCATCAGACAGTTCTTCCGCTTCGAGGAACTGCGGCTCGAAGAAGTATTCGGCATCGCCGTCCACGATTTTCACGGCCGGTACAGGGCTTTGCGTTTGGGATCGAAGGGCTGCACACGGTCGGCCACGCGCACCAGCATCTCCGGATGCGGCGGCAGCTCAGGCCCCGCGCCATACTAGCAGCTTGCTGAAGGCGGATAGTTCAGGCCCGCCAGCAAATGGCCGGAGGCGAACACGCGGTCGACGGTGGAAAGCAAAGCAGGCGTGGCGAGGCGTGCGTCCAGATAGACGCCATCGTCCCTGCCGAGCAAACCTTCCATTTGTAGGCCGTCTTGCGACATAAAAACCCTCCAGCTGCCATCTTGCACACATGGCAAAGCAATGTCTTGCGAGCAATCAATATTACACGCAAAACATGAAAACTGTTGAGATTTTCTGTCGAAGCAATTAACGTCTTGGGGGCAAAGCATACACTTCCTGGCCCGCCTCATTAATCTGGCGGCGCAGGTCGCGACGTTCATCGGGCGTCATGCGGCCGATGCGGCGATTCATTTCGGCGTTATTGCTGCTCTCTTCCATCATACGCCGCTGTTCTTCGGCGCGGGCTTCGAAAGAGCGCGGGTCGCGCGCATCGCCCCAGCGGCTGTCGCGGTAATCACGCGAGTTGCGCTCTTTTTGGGCGGGGGGATTGTTGGGAGGATCACCAGCGGCCAGGGCGCTCGCGGCCAGCAAGGAGCAGCATAGGAAGCAGCATGCGGCGATCGACGCGGCGACCACACCAGCCTTGCTCTTCATCGGGTTGACTGCCTCGTTCATTGCCGTTCCTCGTCTTACTGCCATCTGGTATAAGCTTTACTTCTATGACCGCAGTGTATGCGGCTTTACCCGGCACTGTAATAGACAGGGGGTAAAGTTTGTAACAATGTGTAATGCCTTTGTGCGGGGGTATTCCCTCGGGCGTTAAGACGTTACCATAGCGACATAGTTTTTGACAATTGCGATAGTCTTATGACCAACACTTCTCCGGAATCCGGCAACACCGCGCCGGCAAACCAGCATGGCCACGCGGCCAAGATCATGGTGGTGGACGACGACGTGCGCCTGCGCGACCTGCTGCGCCGCTACCTGACCGAACAAGGCTTCAACGTCGTCACGGCGGAAAACGCCACGGCCATGAACAAGCTGTGGCTGCGCGAGCGCTACGACCTGCTGGTCCTGGACCTGATGCTGCCGGGCGAAGATGGCCTGTCCATCTGCCGCCGCCTGCGTGGCGCCGGCGACCAGACCCCGATCATCATGCTGACCGCGAAGGGCGAGGATGTGGACCGCATCGTCGGCCTGGAAATGGGTGCGGACGATTACCTGCCCAAGCCTTTCAACCCGCGCGAACTGGTGGCCCGCATCGGCGCCGTGCTGCGCCGCAAGCAGCCGGACGAAATCCCGGCGCTCCTTCCGAGACCCCGCAAATCTTCGAGTTCGGCCAGTTCGTGCTGGACCTGGGCACGCGCACCCTGAAGAAGAACGGCGAAACCGTGCCGCTGACCACGGGCGAATTCTGGTGCTGAAAGTGTTCGCCCGCCATGCGCGCCAGCCGCTCTCGCGCGAGAAGCTCGATGGAACTGGCTCGCGGCCGGGAATACGAAGTGTTCGACCGCAGCCTGGACGTGCAGATCTCCCGCCTGCGCAAGCTGATCGAACCGGATCCATCGAGCCCGCTGTATATCCAGACCGTATGGGGCCTGGGCTACGTGTTTATCCCGGAGGGACAGCCGCGATAACCCGCGCCGCGGCGGTTCGATTCACCACCGCCGCGTATGGCGGATCATCGACTCCGCCGTCCATGCTCCGCCGATAACACCAAATGAAAAATGCGCCTCCCCCGCCTCAACTGGTTCCGCAGCGGCCTATTCTGGCGCACCTTCCTGCTGCTCAGCGTCCTGACCACCCTGAGCATGTCCGCCTGGATCGGCATGATCAGCCTCGTGCAGCGCGAGCCGCAGGCGCAGCAGACCGCCGCGCAAGTGATTTCGGTGGTCACCATCACCCGCGCCGCCCTCACCCACTCCGCGCCCGACCTGCGGCGCGAGCTGCTGTTCGAACTGGTATCGAATGAAGGCATCCGCGTGTTCCCGATGGAGGACACCGACCAGGTCGATCCCCCGACAGACAATGGCCTGATGCCGGACATCGCCGCCATCGTGCAGGCCAAGCTGGGCGCCGACACCCGCTTTTCGGCGCCGTCAACGATGTCCCCGGTTTCTGGGTCAGCTTCAAGATCGACGATGACCGCTACTGGCTGATGCTGGAACGCGAGCGTCTGCAAGGGCCGGTGCAGTGGCTGGGCTGGGCCGGCGTGGTGTCGCTAGTGTCCCTGCTGGGCGCGGCGCTGATTTCCAGCCTGATCAACCTGCCGCTGAAACGCCTGGCCGCCGCCGCCACCGCCATCGCCCAGGGACGCCGTCCCGATCCCCTGCCGGAACAGGGTCCGCGCGAAATCCGCCAGGCCAACCGCAGCTTCAACCAGATGGTGGACGACCTGGCGCAGCTGGAGTCCGACCGCGCCGTGATCCTGGCCGGCATTTCGCACGACCTGCGCACGCCGCTCGCGCGCATGCAGCTGGAAGTGGAAATGGCCCGCCTGAGCAACGAGGCGCGCGAAGGCATGCAGTCCGATATCGCGCAGATGGACGCCATCATCGCCCAGTTCCTCGACTATGCGAAACCGACCGAAGCCTCCAGCTTCATCAATGTGGACATGGGCGCCCTGCTGGATGAAACGGCGCACGAGGCGAGCCGTCTGCCGGACGTGAAGGTCAACACCGAACTGTCCGACCGCTGCCACATCCTCGGCAACTCGACGGACCTGAAGCGCGTGATCAACAACCTGGTCGAGAACGCGCGCCGCTACGGCAAGACGCCGGGCACCGACGTGGCCGAGATCGACATCCGCTGCAGCGTCAAGGGCATGCACACGGCCAAGCGGGTCATTGTCGAGGTCCAGGACCATGGCGTGGGCGTGCCGGAAGAGCAGATTGGCCAGCTGCTGAAACCCTTCACCCGCCTGGACACCGCGCGCAGCCAGGCCAACGGGGCCGGCCTCGGCCTGGCCATTGTCGACCGCGTGCTGCAGCGCCACGGCGCCGAGCTGCACCTGGCCAACCGCGATGGCGGCGGCCTGGAATTCAGGATTACCCTGCCCGCCATCGCCTGAAGTGCTGAGCAGTGGAAGGCGGAGGTGCACCATGAACGTCCGCCACGGTTTCGCTGAAACGATCGGCAATACGCCGCTGATCCGCCTGACCCGGCTGTCCGAAGAAACGGGCTGCAATATCCTGGGCAAGGCGGAGTTCCTCAATCCCGGCGGGTCGGTCAAGGACCGCGCGGCCCTGGCCATCCTGCAAGCGGCCGAAGCGTCCGGCGCGCTGCGCCCGGGCGGCACCGTGGTCGAAGGCACGGCCGGCAATACCGGCATCGGCCTCGCCCATCTGTGTGCGGCACGCGGCTACCGCTGTGTGATCGTGATTGCCGGAAACGCAGTCGCCCGAAAAGATGGACCTGTTGCGCACCCTCGGCGCCCGAGGTGCGTCCCGTGCCCGCCGTCCCTTACGCCAATCCGGCAATTACCAGAAGGTCGCGGGACGCTTGGCCGAAGAGCTGCCCAACGCCATCTGGGCCCGGCAGTTCGACAATACCGCCAACCGCGATGCCCATTACCACACCACCGGTCCCGAAATCTGGCGCGATACGGGCGGGCATATGGATGCCTTCGTGTGCGCAGTGGGTACCGGCGGTACACTGGCGGGCGTGTCGCGCTACCTGAAGCAGCAGAAGCCGCGCGTGCGCATCGTGCTGGCCGATCCTTATGGCAGTGCCTTATACAGCTATGTGAAGACGGGCCAGCTGGTCAGCGAAGGCAGCTCGATCACGGAAGGCATCGGCAATAGCCGCGTGACCGCGAACCTGGAAGGCGCCGTTATCGACGATGCCTTGCGCATCGATGATCAGACTTGCGTGAACATGGTCTATCGCCTGCTGCGCGAGGAAGGCCTGTATGTTGGCGGCAGCAGCGGCATCGACGTCGCCGCCGCCGCCGAACTGGCGCGCCAGCTAGGGCCGGGCCATACCATTGTACCCTCCTGTGTGACCGCGGCGGCATTTACGCGGCCCGGCTGTTCAACCCGACTGGCTGCGAGAAGAACCTTACTTCTTCATGAGCTATGGGCAGGGGCAGACCTTGCGGACCGCCCGTGCACGTTCAGGCGCCCGTGGCCGATACTGGTCGTTGCGGCCGTTCACGTATGGGTATGGACCAACCTGATGGCCGTGCTGCACAGGATCTGGCGGACGCGCGCTTCCGTCAAGCCGGGATTTGCACTGAGCAGCAATGCAGCCGCACCCGCCACCAGCGGCGTGGACGACGACGTCCCGTTGAACTTCGAGTAGTAATGGCCCCGCCTGGTTGTAGCCGCCCGCCCATGATCCGTGGTGTAGTTCTGCACGCCCGGCGCACTGATATCGACTTCCGGACCGAAGTTCGAGCCCCACCAGTACTCGCCATCACTGCTGGTTTTGGTCTTGAATTCGTCCTTCTCGTTGGTGGCGGAAACGGCCAGCACGTTGGGCAGCTTCGCCGGGAAAGAGACCGGCCCCGAGCCATTGCCCGCAGCGACCACGATCACACATCCCTTGCCCTGCCGGCCCAGGATACGTGCGCGCTCGAAGGCCAGGATGATCGCATTCGACGGCGCCCCGCCACCCCAGCTGTTGCTCAGCACATCGGCGCCGTGCTGCCAGGCCCAGTCGACCGCGCGGGCAATCACACCGTTGGTGGTGACCCAGCCGCTGTTTGGCCCGTTGGAGTATGCGATACGCACCGCCAGCAGCGAGCACCCTCCGGCCACGCCGCGGATGCCTTTCAGGTTGTCGGCGTCGCCGCGGCCAGGCCGCGCAGGCGGTGCCGTGCCCATCCCAGGCATTGGGTTCCTGGTAGTTGTCGTTATCGCAGCCGTTATAGCCGCCGACGATGGCGTGCTTGAGGTCCTCGTGCCTCGTATCGACACCTTCATCCAGGATGGCGATCTTGATGGCCTGGCTGCCCGCGCACGCACTTCCACGCCTGCTGGCCTTGATCAGCGTCATCGCATACTGCTGCCCGAGCAGCGGGTCGAACAGCGGCGCACCGGCAGCTGTACCGGCGGGAATGGAATGGGCTGCAGCACCGGCGGGAAGTTGGGCGGCAGGCCCTGCGCACCTGGCGCCCGCTGATTGAGGCTCGCAAGCTGTCCGGCGCCATTAATGGTCACGCGGGTATTCCCGCTTTACATGCGGATGCCCCAACCCGTTCCCGGATATCGATGGTCAGGTCATTGGGCAGGTTCGAGATGCCCGCCGGCCGGCGCATCGTCATACAAAGCCGGGTCCTGGAGTTCCTCCGTTTCAGCGGTGGGCACGTTGACGTCGGAAGAATGCTTGAGGGCCGAATCGAAGCCGATGTCTGACGAAGTCCGGCTCCGCGTAGGCAAATTGGGGCTGGCCCGCCAACTCCTGGGCGACCTGCAGGGGATCGACATCTTCCGCCAGGTGCACGGTGAATTCGCCGTTGCCGCGCGATTCGATGTCGGTGGTTTTGTATTTCTTCAGCAGCGCTGACGGCTGTTTGTCGTGGTCCTTCAGGCCGATCACACGCGGTCTGTGGCAAGCACGTTGACATCGCCCAGCCTGAACACGGGCGTGGTGCGCAGCACCCGCGCGGGCGGAATCATCGGAAGGCGCCTGCTGCTCAATCCTCTGCGCTATGGGCCCCGATTCATCATCGTCCTGTGTCTGTCTTCAGCACGGTAAATTTTTCGTTAGGGACTTCAAAGCGATCGCTGAAGTCCGCGCCGGCGCGCCGCGCCAGGTTCGCCCGCGCACTATGCGGCGCGGGCTCGGTGAATCGTACTGCTACCAGATTGTTCTGCTCTTCCAGAGTGACGGTTTGGCCTGCGACCTGATATTGGTATGCTATGCACCCCTCGTTTGGGCAAATTAGTGACCTGCCAAAGTGCCTCGTGAGCACTTCAGCGCCATCTACAGCCTGACAATTGTGCGCCCGGTTTTTAACCGACAATCTCTCGCAAACTCACATACGCCACGTCCGCAACAGTAGCGAAATTGAAGCGTCGGCTCAGCGGTAGCGCAAGCTCCAGGTGACGGTGAGGGGCTTGTCCATCGTGAAGGCGCCGCTGGTGCGACTGACCACGCTGCGCATCGCGCCATAGGGCGCCTTCCATCCATCGTTGCCGTCCGTAGCCGCTACGGTGCAGCCCTGCAGCCCTTCCACGCTGAATTCCGTTACATCGCCCTCGCCAAAGCGCACCGTGTTGCCGTCCGCGCGCCCGGCCGAGGAGAACGAGCCGAACTCCAGCGACAGGCGCCTGACCTCCTGGCCGCCCTGCGGTGTGTAGACATCCTTGCGCACGATGCGACCCGGCTCCAGCGTGTACTCGGTCTGTACGCGGATGCGCGCATCTTCTGCGGCGCGCCCTTGCCGAGGCGATCCAGCTTCATCCTGCCGATAGCTGACGTGTAGCGCTGCCCGTCCTGCGCTGGTCCGAGATCCTTGATCCACGCCGTGGCCAGCAGCTCGCTGCCGTCGGCCATGGTGAACTTGGGCAGCAGCTGCGGATGCGCAGCGCCGCTGTCCGCCACGCCGGACACAAGCCCCGGCGCAAACGGCAGCGGGTAATAAGGACTGTTCGCGTGCTCCCCGCCCCGCCGTTGATCATGGACAGGCTGACACATGTCCCTTGTCCCGATAAACGGCCAGCGCGCGGTCGTATTCACCCTTTGCATACGTGGTCAGGCTGAAGCGCGGCTGCGTGCGATCGAGCCAGGCTTGCAGGTCCTGGCGCGGCGCCTTGTCCTCCATGCCGGCCATATTCCACTGCTCATTGGTGAAGATCAGCTGATGCAGCAGCGAGAAATTCTCGCCGAGGATGCGGTGCTTGCCGCGGTAAGCGTCCGTGCGGCGCCCCTGGTTCCACATATCGACGGAGCGCAGCTGCATCGACGCATCCATACAGCGCTGCGCGATGCGCGAAGAGTAGGCGTAAGCGCATCCTTCTCCTCCGGCGTGAGCACGCCCAGGTAGCCGGAGATGGACAGGATCTCCAGCATCGCCGTTTCGCCATACGGCCCCAGGCTGCGGCCGAAACTGCAGCCCTGCCCCTTGGAATTGGCGACATTCAGCGCCAGCGTTGCAGCCTTGCGCAGCATGGCCTTCAGGTCCGGCGTGACTTCCAGGCCCGTCTCCACGTAACGCTCGCAAATCTCCGCAATCAGCAGGATGCTGTAACGGTCGAAATGCCCTTTGCCGGCCGTTTCGTCGCTGAAGCCGTACTGGCCCGACAGGCTGCGTAGCGCTTGAGCATCTTGTCCATCAGGACCCTGGACGTGCTGTCATCCTCCCATCCCAGCAGCATACGCAGGCGTGCGATGCTGAAGGCCACGCCGTAAGTAATTGGTCGGCAGGTTGATCAGCTCCCGCACTCCGGCTGGCGGTACTAAATGGCGCCAGATCCAGCTTCTCGCGCAGCTTCGCCAGCGCTCTCCCGCGGGCTCACCGCCTGCTCCAGCAAGCCCGCCTGCTTCAGGCGGTACAGCGCGCCGAGATAGTAGTAGATGCCCCGAGGTGTGATTGCTCGTCCACGCCGAAGGCAAGGCTCCGCGATGGCGCGGTAATCGGCCAGGCGCTGCGACAGGCGCGGATCGCCTTTATCCATATGCGTCAGCAAATATAGCCGAGGCGCTGCGGCGATCCTCCCGGGCAGGAATTTGTCGCCGCTCTTGAACGGCGCCGAGCCGTCGATGACCAGTCCTTCCTTCTCCTTCACCAGCAGATCGAAGAAGTATTCGAGCTGGCCGTATGCATTGTGCCTGGACGACAACGGTTCATCGGCGCCGGCGCCTGAACCTGCGCCTGCACGCTTGTGCTGGCCAGCGCGATCACACGATTGCGGCCAGCGGCTTGCGAGCCTCCGCCGCTCTGATCATTATTTACGCCTTTGTTAAACGTTTAACCTGATGGTAGTGGAGTTTGCGGAAAAGGTAAAGTGGTCTTTGCGGTATGCGAGGCCGACCGGCCTCAGTTGGCCCCCGCATGGTCGAAGCGTGCAGCACCAGCTGCGGGTTGATCACCGTGAAAGTGATCGACATCCTTGCCATTGATGATGGCAAGCGATCTTCTCCATCGCCGCCATGCCCATGCGCTCACTTTGCAGGTCGACCGAAGTCAGTGCGGGTGAGGTGTAAGTCACCGTACTGGATATTGTCGAAGCCCGCGACCGAGATATCGGCCGGAAGGCGGAAACCCAGGGTCTGCGCGGCCTTCATGAAGCCCAGCGCCATCAGGTCGTTGCAGCAGATGAGCGCATCTGGATGCTCGGCGCCCAGCATGATGGTCGAACACAGGCGCTCCCCTTCCGCGGCGGAAGGCTGGGCCGCCTCAAGCACGGCCAGCTCCATGCCATGCGCCAGCAGGCAATCGCGACGCCGCCCCATGCGCTCCGCATCGCGGCGCGACCTGGGGGAAACCCATATAGGCAAAGCGCTTGTGCCTGCCTTGCGTGACCAGGTGGCGTGCTGCCATGAGCCGCCGCGGGAAATCGTCGCTGGCGACGGTAGGCAGCTGGATGTGTTCCAGCTTGCCTGAAGATGACGAGCGGATGATCCAGCTCCACCAGCCAGTCCATTTCGCTTTCCTGCATACGCGTGAAGATGATCATGCCGTCCACGCGGCGGCTCGAGGGCTTCCAGCAACTTGGCGCTCGCGGCCGGATTTTCTTCCGTGTCCACCAGCAGCAGCGTATAGCCGTGCGCCTGCGCGACGCGGTTGGCGCCCTTGACGATACTGGAGAAATGGGGATTGGCGATGTCCAGCACGGCCAGGCCGACCGTCTTCGTCTTCCCCGTAATCATGGACTGCGCCATCGGGTTAGAGCGGTAGCCCAATTGCTTGATGGACTGTTCGATCTTCGCTTCCACGGCCGGTGAGAACGCTGCGTCCCGTTGATGAACTTGGACACGGTGGCGGTCGAGACGCCCGCAGCAGCTGCTACATCGCGAATCGTGGAAACGGTTTTCTTCATTGTTATAGGTCCGTTGGTTTGGGAGCCGATCTTAACACGCTGGAGAAGCGATTGACTCGCAAAAAATTTCCGATATACTTCGGTTAAACGTTTAACTTATCACGGAAAAACCACATGAGCAAACCCTTCAAACGATTGCTGCTGACCGGAGCCGCCGGCGGCCTTGGCAAAGTCCTGCGCGAACGCATCAAGCCTTGGGCGGACGTGGTTCGCCTGAACGACATTGCGGACATGGGCGCAGCTGCCGAGGGCGAGGAGATCGTCCAGTGCAACCTGTCCAACCGCGAGGCGGTGATGTCGATGATGCAGGGGTGGAGGCCGTGCTGCACTTCGGCGGCATCTCGGTGGAAGACAAGTTCGAGCCCATCATGCAGGCCAATATCCTCGGCCTGCACCACCTGTATGAAGCCGTATATAAGGCCGGCGTAAAGCGCGTGGTGTACGCCAGCTCCAGCCACACCGTGGGCTTCTACCCGACCACGCAGCTGGTCGATGCGGACATGCCTCTGCGCCCTGACGGCTTCTACGGCGTGAGCAAATGCTTCCGGCGAAGCCCTGTCGCGCTATTACTACGACCGCTTCGGCATCGAAACGGTCTGCCTGCGCATCGGCTCCTCCTTCCCCGAGCCGCGCAACCAGCGCATGATGACCACCTACCTTGCCTACGACGACCTGGTGGAACTGTTGCGCTGCGCACTGTTTACGCCGCGCGTCGGCCACACCATCACCTTTGGCACTTCGGACAATGCCACGCGCTGGTGGACAACCGCAAGGCTTCCCACCTCGGCTACAAGCCCAAGCTCAGCTCCAGCGAATTTGCCGGCCGCTTCCCGGACAGCGCCGAACGCCCTGCCCCGGACGATCAGACTTCGATCTTCCAGGGCGGGCCCTTCGTCACCGCCGGTCCGATGTACGACTGAAGCTGAACACCGTCACCGACCGGAATTCCTCGCCCGGGCGCAGCACCGTGGTGGGGAATTGCGGCTTGTTCGGGCTGTCGGCGAGGTGCTGGGTTTCGAAGGCAAAGCCGTCGTAGCGTTCATACGCCCTGCCCTCGGCGCCCATCTCGCTGCCATCGAAGCCGTTGGCGGTATAGAGCTGCGCCGACGGCTCGGTGGTGCTGACCTCCATCCGCCGCCCGCTTTCCAGTTCGTCGATCACCGCCACGCGCGCCAGCGCGCCGGCAGGCTTGCTGAACACGAAGCCGTGGTCGTAGCCGCCTTCGAGCCGCCCCGCCACACTGGCCGCCCGGCGAAAATCGAGCGCCGTCCCCGCTACGTCCGGCAAACCGCCGGTCGGCACCTTCTTGCCGTCGGCCGCCACATAGCGGTCCGCATCGATCTGGAAGCGATGCGAGGCGAGTCCGCTGCTGCCCGCCCCTGCCAGGTTGAAGTAGGCGTGATTCGTCACATTCAGCACCGTCGCCGCATCGGAGCGCGCGACGTACTCGATGCGGAACTCGTCCCGCTTGCGCATCAGGCGATAGGTCACGGATAACTCCAGCCGCCCCGGCATGCCCTGGTCGCCATCCGGGCTGACCAGGCGGTACGTTGAGCCCACGGACTCGCGGTCCGCAAAATCGGTGCGCGCCCACACACGCCGGTCGAAGCCATCCGGATCGCCGTGGATGGCGAGGCCGTTGCGGTTCGGCGTGAGCGTGTACTCCTTGCCGTCCAGCGTGAAGCGCGCGTTGCCGATGCGGCCCGCGTAGCGCCCCATCACCGCGCCATAGCGGCGATTCGAACGCATATACGCCGCCAGATCGGGCGCACCCAGGACAATGTTCGCGCGCTTGCCGTGACGGTCGGCGACCGTGGCGGCGACCAGGATGGCGCCGTAGTCGATATAGGAGAGCTGCATGCCGCGGTCGTTGCTCAGCGTTACGCGCTCGACGGGGGGCGCCTGCTGGGGTTACGCCATACGCCTCGGCACGGATGCCGGACGCCGCGGAAGTGCCGGCGGCAAGCACAAAACCCACGGCATAAAGCTGGTGTCTGCCACATCGTGGCAGACACCTGTTTTTGGTCTCGGTTTTAATCATGCCAGTCATCGTACAACCATCCCGCCGCGTCGCAAAAATATTTTTGCAAACCCTGTCGATCTGGCATTCGCCCACCCGTCGTGGGATATGGAAGCCGCAAAAACGAGGGCGTCCAATTTCCTCAACACAACGGAGATTAACCATGAGCGTGAAACCAATTCCAGAAGGCATGCACACCCTGACCCCGCACATCATCTGCGAAGGCGCAGCGGAAGCGATCGAGTTCTACAAGAAAGCCTTCAACGCCGTCGAGGGAGGCCGCATGCCGGGCCCGGGCGGCAAGATCATGCACGCGATGCTGAAGATCGGCGACTCAAACCTGATGCTGGTGGACGACTTCCCTGAGTGGGGAGGCTTCGGTCCCAAGCACCTGAAGGGCACGCCGGTGACCCTGCACCTGTATGTGAACGACGTGGACGCCGCCTTCAAGCAGGCAGTCGATGCCGGCGCCACCGCCAAGATGCCGCCTGCGGACATGTTCTGGGGCGACCGCTACGGCCAGGTCATCGATCCGTTCGGCCACAGCTGGTCGCTGGCTACGCACAAGCGCGATATGACGCCTGAGCAGATGCAGGAAGAAATGATGAAGCAGACCCCGGGCTGCGGACAATAAAGGAGCCTGCCATGCGATTCATGATCATCGTGAAGGCCAGCCCCGAATCCGAGGCAGGCAAGATGCCCAGCACCGAACTCCTGACGGCGATGGGCAAGTACAACGAGGAGCTGGTCAACGCCGGCGTGCTGCTGGCGGGCGAAGGGCTGCATCCTTCCTCGCGCGGTGTGCGTGTCCACTTCTCGGGCACCAAGCGCACCATCGTCGACGGTCCCTTCTCCGAAACCAAGGAGCTGATTGCGGGCTTCTGGCTGATTCAGGTAAAGTCTCTGGAAGAAGCCATCGAGTGGGTCAAGCGCTGCCCCAATCCGATGGAGAGCGACAGCGACATCGAAATCCGCCAGGTCTTCGAGGCCGAGGATTTCGGCGCCGAGTTCACGCCTGAACTGCGCGAGCAGGAACAACGCATCATGGCCAAGGCGGCCGAGCAGCAGCGCCATTAATGGTTGGCGGGCCGGGAGGCCCGCCTCTTTAAAGGACAAGCCATGCAATACATGATCTTGCGCCGTGCCGACCACACGTCGGAAACGGCAGACTTCCCGTCCGCGGAACTGAAAGCAGCCGTGCCGAACGGGAAGTGGCTGGAGCATAGTGCCGGCGCCGTGCGCATGAAGCGCAGCGACGGCGAGTGGAGCTTCAGCGAAGGCCCCTTCGACGATGTCGCCGTCGCCGGCTTCATGATGGTCGAAGCGCCGGACCGCCGCGCCGCCGAGGCGCTGGTGAGCAAATGGCCGGGCGCCGATGCCGAAGGCGAAGCCGTGCTGGAAGTGCGCGAGGCGGGCTGCCCCGGCGGCTGCGTAGGCTTCGATACGGGCGCCGCGCCGCAGAAGACCGGCTACGCCATCCTGCTGCGTTCCGATGAAGTGAACGAAGCCGATTTCGCGCCCCCCGCCGAAATCATCGACATCATGAACCGCGCCAACCGCGCCGCCATCCAGGCCGGCACCGCGATCTCGGGCGAAGGCCTGAAGTCCACCGCCAAGGGTTCGCGCGTGAAGTTCAGCGCCGGCAAGCCGCTGGTGGTGGACGGCCCCTTCGCCGAAGTGAAGGAACTGATTGCCGGCTACTGGCTGATCGACGTCGCCTCGCTGGATGATGCCATCGCCTGGGTCAAGGCCTATCCCTACCCCAATGTGGGCACCATGGAAGTCGAACTGCGCAAAGTCGCGCTGTGAAGGCGGACGCCACCCACCGCGCGATCGAGGCTGTCTGGCGCATCGAGTCAGCCAAGA
The DNA here is from genome assembly GCF_044055365.1 of Pseudoduganella sp. UC29_106. Lineage (NCBI taxonomy): Bacteria > Pseudomonadati > Pseudomonadota > Betaproteobacteria > Burkholderiales > Oxalobacteraceae > Pseudoduganella > Pseudoduganella sp. UC29_106. Next base: position 4,607,891 of record NZ_CP171977.1, read on the forward strand.
TCATCGCGGTGCTCACGCGCATGCTGCGTGATGTGGGCCTGGCCGAGGAAATGGCCCAGGAAGCCCTCGTCAGCGCGCTCGAAACCTGGCCTGAAAACGACCCCGGACCGTCCCGCGGCCTGGCTGATGACGGCCGCCAAGAACAAGGCCCTGGACTTCCTGCGCCACAAGAAGCTGGAGCAGGACAAGGAAGCCGAACTTACCTACGAAATCGAAGGACTGCTGGAAGACGCGGCGCCCAACCTGGAACGCACGCTCGACGACAATATCGGCGACGACCTGCTGCGCCTGATCTTCATTTCCTGCCACCCGGTGCTGTCGATGGAAGCGCGCGTGGCGCTTACCCTACGCCTGCTGGGCGGCTCACCACGGACGAAATCGCGCGCGCCTTCTTCGTGGCCGAGCCGACTGTCGCCCAGCGCATCGTGCGCGCCAAGCGGTCGCTGAGCGAGGCCCAGGTGCCGTTCGAAGTACCGCGCGGACAGGAGCTGGTGGAGCGGCTGTCCGCCGTGCTGCAGGTGATCTACCTGATCTACAACGAGGGCTATTCGGCCAGCGCGGGCGCGGACTGGATGCGCCCGGCCCTGTGTGAGGAAGCGCTGCGCCTGGGACGCATCCTGGCCGAGCTGGCGCCCGGCGAGCCGGAAGTCCACGGGCTGGTGGCGCTGATGGAAATCCGAGTCCTCCCGCGCCCGCGCTCGCACGGATGCACAAGGCAATCCGGTGCTGCTGCTGGACCAGGACCGCTCGCGCTGGGACCAGTTGCTGATCCGCCGCGGCTTCACGGCGCTGGAACGCGCGGCGAAACTGGGGCGGGGGTTGGGTCCGTATGCGCTGCAGGCGGCCATCGCGGCTTGCCATGCGCGGGCCCGCACGGCCGGGCAGACGGACTGGCAGCAGATCGCGGCTTTATACGAGGCGCTGGCGGGGCTGCAGCCTTCGCCGGTGGTGGAGTTGAATCGCGCAGTGGCGGTGTCGATGGCCTTCGGGCCGGCGGCGGGGTTGGAGCTGGTCGATGCGCTGATGGATGAACCGGCGCTGAAGAATTACCACCTGCTGCCCAGCGTGCGCGGGGATTTCCTGTATAAGCTGCGGCGCTTTGGGGAGGCGCAGGCTGAATTCGAGCGGGCGGCGCGGCTGACGCAGAATGACCGCGAACGCATCCTTCTTATGGCACGCGCCGGGGGCCTGCACGCAGGCGGCGGATCAATGATCCGCCCTACGCCCATCTAGTCGCCCAAATCCCAATGACCCGCGACAGGGACCTGGTGTCTGCCACATCGTGGCTGCCACCAGCTTTCGGGGTGGTTTCTAAGCGCTTTCAAGCGCCCCGTCGCCACGCGTGCGCAGATAGCGCGGCAGCTGGTCCCCCAGATGCATCCAATGCAGGCGATTCTCGGAAAACGTATGATCCTCCGGCGGCAGCTGTTCCGGATCATCCAGCGTAGCGGTGGTGATATCGATTTCCTCCGGCGTGCGCGCGTCCGCAAAGGTCAGCTGGGTGCCGCATTGCGGGCAGAATTGGCGCGTGATGCCCGGGCTCGACGCATATGACACCGGCGTGCCTGCAAACCGCACCCCCGAGCGCCGCACGCTGAACCAGGCCACGGCGGGCGCGCCGGCCGCGCGGCGGCACATGGAACAATGACACAAGGTGCTGTGGAAGGCCGGGCCCTCCGCTTCATAGCGCACCGCCCCACACAAACAGCCGCCCCTGTACATGATGCCTACTCCAGAAGTTTAGTCATCAGCAGCTCGGTCGAACCGTAGCCGTACAAAGAATCGCTCTCCAGGCCCTGGGTTTCATAGGGCACGGACACCTCGCGTTCCGGCTTGGCCGGATCGTCCGCATACGTAGCCTGCCAGGCGCGCTTCAGCGCGTCGGCTCGTCGGATGAACATGGGCACGGGCCAGTCCTCGCGCCGGTAGTTCACCATATTGCCGATCACCGGCCAGCGCCCGTTCGCCACGGCCACATCGCCGGTGCGGATAACCTTGAGCGCATCAGCCGGCTTCAGCTCCTGGACGTCGGCCAGGGTCGGCAGCGTCCAGTGCGTGGGGCCAAACAGGTAGGCCAGCATGACCTTGCCCTGCGGCGACAGGCGCGCCACCAGTCCGGTGGCGTAACCGCCGTTTTTTAAGGGAATGGCAAACCAGCTTCCTTCCCGGTACGGCTGCAACTTCATTCACATCCTTTCAGTGCGCGCCACACCGTTCCGCCTACTAATCGTAGTGGAACTGCGCAGCGATGGGACCCGCCTTGAACAGCGCTTCCTTCATTTCCTTGTCTAGTTTTGGATCACGGCGGCGTACCCACTCCAGCAGCATCGCAATATGCTTGCGCGTGCCGTCCCGTTGGCTGGCCATGACCAGCTTCAGCTCCGGTCCGTGCAGACTTCGATGCGCTGGTTTTGCAAATCCAGCATTTCTATCTTTTCGCTGAGCGAGGTGAGCGCACGGTGCATGTCCAGCACCTGGGCGTTCAGATAGTCGCGCGGTTCGACAACGTGTTCCTGCGTCATTCCAGTCTCCTTAGGCATGCGGGTACACGCATTGTCTGCCTGCGGCGCGGATTTCTCAAGTGTAGCCGGTCGCCGGCAAGGGTGTCGCACGGAACGTATAATCCCCTGCATGAACAATTTTGAATACCTGAATCCGACCCGCATCCTCTTCGGCGCGGGCCAGATCGCCTCCGTGGCGAACCATATTCCACCCACCGCCCGTGTGCTGATGCTGTTTGGCGGTGGCAGTATCAAGGCTAATGGCACTTACGACGAAGTCAAGGCCGCACTGGCCGGCCATTTCGTGGTCGAATTCGGCGGCATCGAACCCAATCCGCATTATGAAACGCTGATGCGGGCTGTGGAGCTGGTCAAATCCGAGAAAATCGATTTCCTGGTGGCCGTGGGCGGCGGTTCCGTCATCGATGGCAGCAAGTTCGTGGCCGCGGCCGCCGTTTTCGATGGCGAACCGTGGGATATCCTGGCCAAGGGCGGCAAGGTCGTCCAGGGCGCCCTGCCCTTCGGCGCCGTGCTGACGCTGCCGGCCACCGGTTCCGAGATGAACAGCGCCAGCGTGATCACCCGCGCCGCCACCCGCGAAAAGCGCGCTTTCGCCAGCCCGCACGTGTATCCGCAGTTCTCCGTGCTGGATCCGTCCAAGACCTTCACCCTGCCCCTGCGCCAGGTCGGCAACGGCGTGGTCGACGCTTTCGTGCACGTGATGGAGCAGTACATGACCTATCCGGCCGACGCGCCGGTGCAGGACCGCTTCGCCGAAGGCCTGCTGCTGACGCTGATCGAACAGGGTCCGCGCGTGCTGGCTGCGCCGGAAGACTTGTCCGTGCGCGCCAACATCATGTGGACAGCCACCATGGCGCTGAACGGCCTGATCGGCGTGGGCGTGCCGCAGGACTGGTCCACCCACATGATCGGGCACGAGCTGACGGCTTTGTATGGCCTGGATCATGCGCAGACGCTGGCCGTTGTGCTGCCGGGCATCCTGTCCGTCAAGCGCGAGGCCAAGCGCGGCAAGCTGCTGCAGTATGCCGAGCGGGTCTGGGGCCTGCGCGAGGGGTCGGAGGATGCGCGGATTGACGCGGCCATCGAGCGCACGCGCGCCTTCTTTGAACAGATGGGCGTGCCTACGCAGCTTTCCTCCTACCAGCTCGACGCCTCCGCCATTGACGCTGTGGCCTCGGCCCTGGAGGCTGGCGGCCTCGTCAAGCTTGGCGAGCACCGGGACGTGACGCCATCCGTCGCACGCGCTGCACTTCAACTCAGCCTTTAAACGCTTTGGGGTCAGGCACGAAATGGAACATGAGCCCGCTTCGGGAAGCGGGCTCATGTTCCATTTCGTGCCTGACCCCATTGGTGTGATAGAATCCGCCATCGCTAGGGGTCCTGGGCTTTGCCCGGGTGAGAAATACCCTCCGTACCTGATCTGGATAATGCCAGCGAAGGAAAGCGCAAAGTTGTCTGAACCCCTCCTTTGAGTGCTCCCGAGTTGGTCGTCAAGAACCATAAGAGCACAACATGAATCAATCCCGCACCGCCCTGACCGCCATCGCGCTGGCTGCCGCGCAGCTTGCGAACGCACAGACCACTGAAACGAAGATGACCGAAGTGGTCATCACCGCCAACCGCGCCATCGCCGAACGCTCCTCCGTGGCGGGCTTTTCCGACGCGCCGCTGATCCAGACTCCAGCCTCCGTCAGCGTGATCACGCGCGAGCAGATGCAGGATCTGCAAATCCGCAGCACCACCGACGCATCGAAGTACGACGCCAGCATCGGCGACGCCTACAATGCCGTCGGCTACGCCGAGCAATTCTCGATCCGCGGCTTCAAGCTGGATAACGCCAGCTCCTACCGCAAGGACGGCCACGCGATTTCGGGCGACACCCAGATCCCGCTGGAGAACAAGGAAAGCATCGAAGTGCTGAAGGGCCTGTCCGGCCTGCAGATGGGCGTGTCCGCGCCGGGCGGCATCGTCAACTACGTGACCAAGCGTCCGACCGAGAACACGCTGCGCTCCGCGCTGTTCGAAGTGAGCGAGCGCGGCACGCTGTACGGCGCCCTGGACCTGGGCGGCCGCTTCGAAGACCGCCGCTTCGGCTACCGCATCAATGCAGCCGGCGAGCGCCTGCGCTCCTACGTCAAGGGGGCGGACGGCCACCGCTCCTTCATCTCCGGCGCCTTCGACTGGCAGATCACGCCACAGGCGCTGCTGCAGATCGATGCCGATTACCAGAACAAGTCCCAGCTCACCGCGCCCGGCTATCAGCTGATCAGCGGCTTCAAGCTGCCTGATGTCGATGCCGACGTGCTGCTGAACGACCAGCCCTGGGCCAAGCCGGTGAAGACCGAGTCCAGCAACTTCGGCGCCACCTTCAAGTACCAGTTCTCGCCGGACTGGCAGGCGACGGTGTCGGCCAACCAGCACATCTTCAAGCGCGATGACTACACCGCCTTCCCTTACGGCTGCAGCAGCGAAGAGCTGTGGCCAGGCTTCTGCGCCAATGGCGACTACGACGTCTACGATTACAAGAGTCTGGGCGAAGAGAAGAAGCCTTTCTCGGCGCGCGCGCAGATCCACGGCAAGTTCGCGACCGGCGCCATTCGCCATGAGGTGACGGGCGGCCTGTCCTTCTTCCGCAACAAGGAAAGCTGGGGCGATTACCAGTATGACTGGGCCGGCGTTTCGAATATCTACCATCCTCTCGTGGTCGCCCCCGTGCCAGGCACCAGCGGTCCTGTTTCCGTGCGCCGCCATGACACCGAACGTGCCGTCTACCTGCAGGATATCGTTGGCCTGACCAACGACCTGGCCCTGCATGCCGGCGCGCGCTATGTGCAAGTGAAGCGCGATGAAGTGGGCGTCGAGCCGTCGAGCCACAACTTCTGGCTGCCGAACGTGGCGCTGGTGTACAGCCCGCGCGCCGACCTGTCGGCCTACGCTTCGTACTCGCAGGGCCTGCAGCACGGCGGTGTGGCGCCGATCGAGACCACCAACCAGAACCGCGCGCTGGAGCCGGGCAAGTCCAAACAGGTGGAAGTGGGCGTGAAGACCGTTATCGGCGGCATCAGCGCCACCGCTGCGCTGTTCCAGATCGAGCAGGGCCTGGAGTATATCGACACCTCCAACACCTTCGTGCGCAATGGCCAGGAGCGCCATCGCGGACTGGAACTGTCGGCACAGGGCAAGGTGACGAGGCAGCTGAACGTTGGCGCCTCCGTAGCCGCGCTGCACACCGAGCAAAGCGGCACCGGACAGGACTTCTACGATGGCAAACGCGTGACCAATGTGCCGGCCTTCCGTTCTTCCGTATTCGCGGATTACGCCGTGGCTGAAGTGCCTGGCCTGAAGCTGGATGCAGACTGGCAGTTCGCGGGCAAGAAGGCTTTCGACGCGATGAACACGACCTTTGTGCCGAAGTATCATGTGCTGAATCTGGGCGGTTCCTACGCCACCAAGGTGGGCGGCATGCCGCTTGTGGTGCGCGCGCAGGTGCGCAATGCGCTGGATAAGTTTTACTGGCGTGATGTGACGCCGGATCTGGGGGGGTATCTGTTCCCGGGGGCGCCGCGGACGTTCCGGCTTTCGGCGCAAGTCGACTTCTGATCACACACGGCGGATCAATGATCCGCCCTACAGCCCCTGCGGGGCCAACTCATCGACGGTGCGTAGGGCGGATCGTTTTGATCCGCCGTGCGTGCGTCGCCTAGAAAATATACTGGACCCGCATCGAGAAGGTCTTCGCCGGCCGGTTCGAATTCTGGCCAATCAGATACGCTGCTTCGTACTTGATCTGATGCCCGTGCGGGCCTGCGTCGACGTAACCGAAAACGGCCGGCCCCGCGCGGTGCGATTGACGGCCTTGCGGCAGCCATTCATTCCACTTCCCCACTTCGCCAAAGCCCTGCAAGCCCGGCTGCAGCCAGCTTTTCCAACGGTGCTTGATCTGCCACTGGTAGACCAGTTCCGTGTCGTTCTTCTCGCCGTTGTCGAACTCGCGCTGGAAGAAGACGTTGAAGTTGAACTGAGTGCGCCAGTACTCCGTCTGGAACACCGGTCCAATCTCCACGAAATAGCCGTCGGCGCGGTCGCGCGGGCGCTCGATGACGGTGTGCAGCGCCACGTCCCAGTTGTACTGGCCTTGCGTGAGCAGGAAATCGTTCTGCCATTCGACGCCCGTATAGCGCGTCTGCTTGCCACCGATCTGGAACCAGCTAGCGCTCAATTCCGTGTACCAGCGCGAAGTGACGCCGTAGCTGAAGCCGATTTCCGGCGCGGCGCGCGTGGCGCGGTCCTTGAAGTGGGCATTCCAGTATTTATAGTCGACTGCCGCCTGTCCCTCGACATCGTAGACAGACACCAGGTAGTAGCCGGTCTCGGCGCAGGCAAATTGCGGAAGCAAGGCAGCGAGCGTCGCGATCAGCGTTTTCTTCATGCGTTATGTTCCAAGCAGTTGTTTAACCTGTTCTATGCGTTCATCGAGCGGACCGTGGATGCGCGAATAAGGGATCGCACGCGCCGCCAGTTCCTCATGCAGGATCTCGTGAATAATACCGCCTACATCCTCAGGTTCGCGATGCAAACCATCAGGAATCCATGGAATATCGTGGTCGCAGACCAGGGTAATGTCGTATTGGCGCGACGCTAGCAACGTGGCGAGATCATCCTGCAAGCGTCCAAAGTAGTGGCGGCTGTACACGGCCGTCATCAGCGGCGTGGTGTCGCAGAACAGGAAGCGCCCGCCCTGTGCGGCAATTGCGTCCTCGCGCGCAGCCTGCGTGGTCGCTATGTGGATCTGGTCCTCTTCGACAGGCACGCGCTGTTGCTGGTCGACGAACTCCCGCAAGTACTCGGGCACCCACAGCGCGCCGTACTCCTTCGCCAGCGCCTGCGCCAGCGTGGTCTTGCCGGACGCCGGGCTGCCCACCAGGGCAACACGGAAAGGCGTCCTCATTTCAGCACCATCGCCTGCGCATCATCGTATGACGAGCGCTGCCAGGCACGCAGGCCGGCCATGGCCATCAGCACGAACATCCCGTACAGCACGGCCGTCAGCATCAGGCCCTTGTGGATGTAGAGCGCCACGTAGAGCACATCCACGATGATCCACACATGCCAGTTCTCGATCTTCTTGCGCGACAGGAGGGCCTGGCCAACCAGGCTGCCGGCGGTCAGGAAGCCGTCCGCATGCGGCACGTCGGTGTCGGTGAAGGACTTCAGGAACCAGGCCAGGAACAGATAACCGCCCGCCCAGGCCAGGCCCGAAGCGATGCGGCTGCGCGCATCCAGCACGCTCACCGGCAGCGTGTGATCCTCGCCCGGGCCATGCAGCCACTGATACCAGCCCCAGAACGACACGGTGATGAACACCAGCTGCAGCGCCATATCGCCATACAGTTTCGACTCGAAGAACACCACGCCGTACATTGCCGACGACAGGATCGCGAACAGCCACGCCCAGTGGTTCTGGCGGATATTCAGCCACACCGTCGCAACCGACAGCGCAAAAGACAGGATCTCCAGCGGCGTAGTCGTCGCCAGGCCAAACAGCGAAAGGGATTCGTTCATAGGACAGGGGCTGGGGTAACGCGCGATTATGACACGGCTGCAAATTCTCACCAAATATTGCAATTGAGAAATATTACTTCACATGCTAGCATTTTGTGCAATAACATTTCAGGAGAATTTGCATGCGTTTAGCCGTCCTGGCAGCCTGCCTGGCCGCCGCTCTGCCCTGCGCCGCCCAAACTGCGCCTGGCGCCCCTCCTCTCGTGCCGGCCGCCAGCTTTGCTTCCCTGGACCAGTTCTACAATCCGCGCATGTCGCCCGAAGGCAAACATCTGGCCGTCACAGTCCGCACGCCGGTCGGCAAGCGGCTCGTCCCCATGGTTACCTTCTACAGCCTGCCCGACCTCAAGCTGGAAAGTACGGTGCGCCTGAAAGCCTTCGAAGTGCCCGCCGATTACTACTGGGTCAGCGACACCCGTATCGTGCTGGAGAAGGCGGAGGAAGTCGGCACGCGCGAGAAGCCTTTGCTGACGGGCGAAATCATGGCCATGGACTTCAACGGCACGAAGCAGGAGTACCTGTACGGCTACGACATGTTCAAGTACGCGACCAGCAACCGGCACGACGATGATTATGGCAACGGTTATGTCAGCCGGATTCCGGAACCGAACAATGGCCACGTGCTGGTCAGCAGCCAGTTGTGGCGCGTCGAACGGTCCACGCTGATCGACATCGATTCGCGTACTGGCATCCGCAAGGAGCGCGCCAGCCTGCCAATCGCCCACATGCGCTTCATCACGCAGTGGGACGGCACGCCGCGCTTCGCCTACGGCTACAAGGAAGACAATCAATTCGTCCTGATGCGCAACAATGGCACTGAGGGTAACTGGAACACGGTCGATCCCTCGCGCATCGGCAGCGAGCTGCGCCCCATCACCATTTCGGCGGACAACCACGAATTCATGGCCTTCCATTCCGCAAGGGGCGAACCGGAGGCCGTCGTCCGCGAAAACCTGGCCAGCGGCGAACGCCGTACCGTCGCATCGGATCCGAACGGTACGCTTGGCCTCATGTACGGCACGCATGCCGACCTGCCCATTGCCGCCACTACGCGAACTGGGCGCCCTCGCGTAATCTATTTCGATGAGAATGATGCGGACGTCAAGCTGCACAAGACCCTGAGTGCGCAGTTCCCGGACAGCATGGTGTTCTTCATCGACTCCACCAGTGACGGCAGCAAGCTGCTGTTCTCGGTCCGCAGCGACAGGGATCCCGGCGCCTACTATCTGTTCGACCGCAAGACCAATCGCGCCGACATGCTGATGCTGGCGATGGAACAGATCGATCCAGAGCAGATGGCAGAGCGCCGCCCCATCAGCTTCAGAGCGCGCGACGGCCTGGTGCTGCACGGCTACCTGACGATGCCGAAGCATGCGCCGCAGCAGAAATTGCCACTGGTGCTGATCCCTCACGGCGGCCCGCACGGCCCCTTCGATTCCTGGTACTTTGATGCGGATGCGCAGTTCCTGGCCTCGCGCGGCTATGCCGTGCTGCAGGTGAATTTCCGCGGATCCGGCGGGCGTGGTCCGGCCTTCGAAACGCTGGGCTTCCGCCAGTGGGGCGGCAAGATCATGAACGACCTGGTCGACGGTGTGAAATGGGCCAGTGCACAGGGCGAAATCGATGGCAAGCGCATGTGCGTGTACGGCGGCAGTTTCGGTGGCTATGCGGCGCTGATGCTGGCTGCACGCGAGCCGGATCTGTTCAAATGCGCAATCGGTTATGCAGGCGTGTACGACCTGCCCTACCTGTACCAGGAAGACCGCGCCCGCACCAACATCCGCAGCAAGGGCTGGCTGCAAAAGTTCATTGGCGAGGACAAGGATGAACTGGAGCGCTTTTCCCCCCGTGCGCCAGGCCTCAGGCATCAAGGCTCCGGTATTGCTGATCCACGGCGGCAAGGACAAGGTCGCGCCGAAGGAGCACGCTTTCCGCATGCGCGATGCGCTGGCCGCGGCGGGCAAGGCGCCGGAGTGGATGTACATCGACTATGAGGGGCACGGTTTCTACGACACAGAGAACTCCATCGCCATGTACCAGAAACTTGAAGACTTCCTGAAGCGCCACATCGGCGCCAAATAAAAAACGGGACCGCGAAGGTCCCGTTTTTTTAATTACTTCTTAGGATACTTGATCTTCATTTCCTGCAGCAGGTTGTCGGCATGGTCGACTTCCTTCATGACCCACAGCATGTAGCGGATATCCAGGTGGATGGCGCGGGTGATCTGCGGGTCGAAGTACCAGTCCTTGGTGATGGACTCGTAGGTCGAATCGAAGTTCAGGCCGATCAGCTCGCCGCGTTTGTTGACGATAGCGGAGCCGGAGTTGCCGCCGGTGGTGTCGGCACTGGACAGGAAGTTGACCGGCACGGTGCCCAGCACCGGGTCCTTGAACACGCCGTAGCGCTTGCCCTTGACCGCTTGCAGCAGTGCGGACGGCGCATTGAACGGCTCCTTGCCGGTGTGCTTCTCGACGATGCCTTCCACGGTGGTGAACGGGCCCTTGGTCACGCCGTCACGCGGCGAGTAAGGCGCCACGGTGCCGTAGGTCACGCGCAGGGTGGAGTTCGCGTCCGGATACACAGGCTTGCCCTGGGACTTCTTCCATGCGATCACGGCGCCCATGTATTGCGGGATCACCTTTTCCAGGTTGCCGTCCACTTCCTTGCGGCGGTCTTCCAGCGACTGGCCGACGGCGTTCAGCTTGACCGCCAACTTGATGCAGGGGTCGTCGGACTGGGTAAAGGCTTCCACATCCTTGTCCATCAGCGCCAGGCGGGTGGCGGTGTCGCCCAGCTTCGAAGCGCTGTACAGCGCGGGCACGTCGGCAGCGACAGGCAGCAGAGCGTCCAGGCCTTGCGGATGGGCCTTCAGCTTCGCGTAGCGCTGCAGGCCGGCCGCATAGCGCGCCTGGTCCACGGAGCCGACATAGGATTGTTCCAGGCGGGCCAGGCGCGCCTTGATGAAGCTCACGTCGCGCTGCTGGTAGCCGGATTCACGCTCGGCGTCCGGCTTCTTGCGCTGCAGCGCCAGGCGGTACAGGGTGCGTGCGCTCTTGAACAGATCGCTGTTGGTCGCCACGTTCCAGGCGAATTCCTCGTCGGACAGCGCCATGTCGGCCGCGATCACGGCATCCAGTTCGGCCAGCATGGACTTCGACACGCCAGGCTGCTTCGCGTACCAGGCGCGGAAATCGGCATCCTGCACATCCTTGATGGCGGCGATGTCCTTGCGCGCGAAGCCGTCCAGCAGGCCCTGGGTCTTCTTCATGCGGTTGTTGATGGACTTGACCACGGACGCATAGCGCACCACATTGCCTTCGTTGCCCTTGGTGGCGGCATCAATGGTATCCAGGTCGGCCTGGAATTCGGCCACTTGCTGCGGGTAGCTCAGGTCGCGCGCGTAGCGGATCTCGGACGGCAGCTTGTAGCGGCTGGTGCGGCCCGGATAACCGGCCAGCAGGATAGGATCGCCATTCTTCAGGCCTTCGGCGGACACCACCAGGAAGTCCTTCGACTTGTATGGCACATTGTCCGGCGACGGGTCGGCAGGCTTGCCATCCTTGCCCACATAGGCGCGCAGGAAGGAATAGTCGCCGGTATGGCGCGGCCACTCGTAGTTGTCGATATCGCCGCCGTAGTTGCCGATGGATTCAGCCGGAGCATACACCAGGCGCACGTCGCGGATCATCATCTGGCGGATGCGGTAGTACTCGGCGCCGCGGTGGAAGGCCGGCACGGAGCAGCGGTAGCTCTTGTCGGTTTCGCATTCGGCGATCAGGGTCTTGATGCGCGATTCCACGGCTTCATGGCGCGCGCGGCCGGACAGCTTGTCCAGGCCTTCCAGCACGCGCGCCGTCACGTTCTCCACCTTGTCGGTCACGTACACGTGGGAAGTCGGGCCGCCCGGCAGTTCCTCGGCGCGGGTTTTGGCCAGGAAGCCGTTGGCAATGTAATTCTTTTCAGCGGTCGAATTGCGCTGGATGGCGCCATAGGCGCAGTGGTGGTTGGTCACCACCAGGCCATCAGGGGACACGAAGGAGGCCGAGCAGCCGGCCAGCGAGACGATGGCGCTCATGGGATGCTTCGACAGGTCGGCCAGCTGTTCGGCCGGAATGGTGATGCCGATGCGTTTCAGTTCCGCCTTCAACTGCGGCAGCTGGTGCGGCTGCCATTGGCCTTCGTCGGCGTGTACGGATGGGTACACCGCCAGCAGCATGGCCGGGATGATAAGATTTTTGATCAACATAGTCCCCTGTTATGGAAAAAGCCCCGGCAGTATAAGGCTTAAGGGGAACCCTGACTATGGACGAACTGTCAACCAGGCGGCAGCGGGAGGCGCACGGACAAGCTCGTCCCACCACCCGGTTCATAGTCATGCAGATGCAGCACGCCGCGCAGCGCATCCACCCGCTCGGCGATGCCGATCAGGCCAAAGGAACCCGGTTTATTGCGGTTCTGGGGCGCGATGCCGATGCCGTTATCCTCCACCGACAGCGTGATCTCATCGCCCTGCTCTTCAAGCGCCACTTCCACATAGCTGGCCCGGGCATGGCGCAGTACATTTTGCAGGGATTCCTGCACGATGCGGAAGAGCACTATGCCAGTTTCATTGTCGACGCGGGAAAAGATCATGTCGCGCGGCATGCGCAGGCGGCAGTCAATGCTGCTGCGGTTGCGGAAATCGTTGACCAGCCATTCCAGCGCCGCCGCCAAGCCCAGGTCCAGCACGGCGGGACGCAAGTCGTTCATGATGCCGCGCACGCTGCGCAGCGTGGCATCGATAGTGGAAAGGGCCGCTGTCACGCGCTGGCCCAGGCGTGTGTCACGATGGCCGACGCGCGCGTGCAGCTGCGAGATATCCATGCGCAGCGCCAGCAGGTTCTGTCCCAGTTCATCGTGGATTTCGCGCGCGATGCGCTTGCGCTCTTCTTCCTTGACCGAGGCCATATGGGCCGAAAGCTGGCGCAGCTGGCCGTTCGCATGCAGCAGTTCGGCCGTGCGCTGCACCACGCGCACCTCCAGCTTGTGGTGCAATTCCTGCAGCGCGTGTTCTGCCTGGCGGCGCTGGCTGATGTCGGAGAACACCGCCACCACGCTGTTCACATTGCCATCCGAGCCCATCATGGGCCGCAGCGACAGCGAGGCGATGAATTCGGAACCATCACGCCGGCGCGCCAGCAGCTCGCCCTGCCAGCTCACGCCCGCCAGCACTTCCGCCCACAGCGTGCCATAGAACTCCGGACGCTGGCGCGGATGGCGCAGCACGCGCAGGGGCAGCCCCTGCGCCACCGACGCCGGATAACCGGTGATCGCGCTGAAGGCAGGATTGACGGACTGGATGTGGCCCGACGGATCAATCATCACCACGCCTTCATCCAGGTTGTCCATTACCACGAAGGCGCGGCGCAGCGCAGTTTCGCGCGCCTGCCATTCAGTGATGTCGCTGACGATGACGCGGATCACCTTGTCCGCAGCGTCATAGTTCGCTTCCAGGCGGATGCGGCCTGCGCCCACGCCATCGAACAGGTGCGCTTCCATCACGGCCGATTCGCCGTCCAGCGGTATATGCTCCAGGAAGCTGCGCAGGGCCGGCTGGCTTTCCGGCGCCACGAAGCGCTCGAAGGGCTCGCCCTGCAGGCGCACGCGCTCGGACTGCAGCAGCCCGGCGGCGGCGCGGTTGGCGCCAACGATACAACCTTCCGGCGACAGGGACAGGTAGCTGACGGGCGCCTTGTCGTACAGGCCCGCATAACGCTGCAAGCCCTCTTCCACCTGCCGCTTTTGCAGCTCCAGTTCCGCCAGCGCCGCGCTCTGGATTTCGAGCTCGATCTGGCTGACCTGCAGCTCATGCCATTGCTTCAGCATGTCCGTCTGGGCCGCAGTCTGGGTGGGAACGATTTTCATTGCGCGATATTTTGGCCGCCTCCGCCGGGGGCATCCGGCACGCCTCCAGCGACTTCAGCTCGGTAAGATTGATGAAAGTGGCCACCCGCCCGTCGATCACATTAGCTAACGTCCGGTAAGGAACGATGCGCACCATGAACCAGCGGCCGTCGCGGGTCGGGATCTGTTTTTCACAGGATACCAGAGTCCGCAGCCCTTCCAGCGCATCCTTTTCCAGTCAAGCACAAGCCAGGTCGTTGACGATATCGCCCAGCGAGCGGTCCAGGTCGGTTGGGATCAGCTTTTACAAGTTTCCATACCGATCTCGCACCCTGGCTCAATTTTCTCCAGCAATGCCGCCAGCCACTCGGCTCTACGCAGCTTCTTACGCCAAACAACCTTTTCGCAACGATTTGCACCGTGGACCTGAATGACGTTCTTGGCTAGGTCGACGCCGACGCGAACAATCTTCATGGTGGACTCCTTCTCCAAACTGGTTGTGTGAAAACTCCAGTTCAGGCGCCGAGGCGCTTATTGGAGAGAAGGAGTCCATCCCATTGCTAACGGGCGTGCCAGCCCCCTCCCAGCGCCTGGATCAGTGCCACGGCTGCTGTTTGCTGGTCGGCTTGGGCCTGCACCAGGGCCCGACGCGCATTCAGCGCCGTGACCTGGGCCGTGACCACTTCGGTGTAGCTAACCTGGCCCGCCCGGTAGCGGTTTTCCAGCTGCTGCTCGACCTGGTCGGCCGCTTCCGATGCCACGCGGCGCAAGGCCTGCTGCTCGCCCAAGACGCGGGTGGCCGCCAGCTGGTTTTCCACGTCGGCGAACGCGCTCAGCACGGTCTGGCGATACTGCGCAATGGCGATATCGCGCCCGGCCCTGGCCTGGTCAACCCGAGCGCCGGTGGCGCCGGCGTTGAACACGGTCTGCGCAGCGGACAGGCCGAGCGCCCACAAGCTGTTTGATGCGCTGAACAGGCCGCCGACGGCGCCGGCCGCGTAGCCGCCGCTGGCGCTCAGGTTTAGGCTGGGGAAATAGGCGGCGCGCGCGATGCCGATCTGGGTATTGGCGGAAGCGACGCGGCGCTCGGCGGCGGCGATGTCCGGCCGGCGCTCCAGCAGCGTGGAGGGCACGCCGACTGGCACTTCCGGCGCCTTCAGAGACCACGCGGCCGGCGCCAGCGTGAAGTCGGCCGGCGCCTTGCCCAGCAGGACGGCTATCGCGTGCTCGAACTGGGCGCGCTGGCGCGTGACGGTCAGCAAGTCCGCACGGGCGTTGGCCAGCTGGGTCTGGGCCTGCAGCAGGTCCGACTTGGCGGCGATGCCGGCATTGAAGCGGTTCTGCGTGATCTGCTGCACGCGCTCGTAGCCGGCCACCGTAGTTTCCAGCAACTGCTTCGTGGCGTCAGCCTGGCGTAGCGAAATGTAATTGGCGGCCAGCTCGCCCTGCGCGGACAGCTTCGCCGCCGCCAGTTCCGCTGCGCTGGCCTGCGCGCTGGCCTGCGCTCCGCTCACTCCAGCGCGCAGCCGGCCCCAGATATCGGGCTCCCAGCTGCCGCCAATGTTCACGCGGTACTGGCTGGCCGTGCGGGTGTCGCCACCGCCGCCGGAGCGGTCGGCGCTGGCGTTCAGGTTCACGACCGGGAACATGGCGGCGCGCTGCTCGGCCACGATGGCACGCGCCTGCGCATACGATGCGGCGGCGGCGGCCACATTCTGGTTGTTCACTTCGATCGACGCGGCCAGCTCGTTCAGCACCGGATCGCCGAACAGTTCCCACCACGGGCCGCGCTCCAGCGCGTCGGCCGGGGCGGCGGGCTGCCAGCCCTGGGCTTCCTTGAAGCCGGCGGGCTGCGGCGTTGTCGGGACTTCGTAAGTAGGCGTCAGCGCGCAGCCGCCCAGGGCAGCGAGCGCCGTGCTGATGGCCGCTGCCGCTGCGGCGCGGCGGAGGATGGCGTGCTTGTTCATGTCGTTGTTGGTGTTGGCTGCGCGCCGCCTGTGCGGCTGAGCAGGTGTTCGTCGGGGCTGCGCTTGCGCAGCTTGTCCATCAGCACGTAGACCACGGGCGTGGTCAGCAAGGTCAGAAGCTGGCTGGCAATCAGGCCGCCGATGATGGCGATGCCCAGCGGCTGGCGCAGCTCCGAGCCTTCGCCGAAGCCGATGGCCAGCGGCAGCGCGCCGAGGGCGGCGGCCAGCGTCGTCATCAGGATGGGGCGGAAGCGCAGCAGGCAGGCTTCGCGCACCGCCTCGACGGAGCTGAGCCCCCTGGACCGCTCCGCCTCCAGCGCGAAGTCGATGATCAGGATGGCGTTCTTCTTCACGATGCCGATCAGCAGGAACACGCCGATGAGGGCGATGATCGAGAATTCCAGCTTGAACATCAACAGCGCCAGCACGGCGCCCACGCCGGCCGAGGGCAGCGTGGACAGCACCGTCACCGGGTGCACCAGGCTTTCGTACAGGATGCCCAGCACGATATAGATCACCACCAGTGCGGCCACGATCAGCAAGGGCTGCTGCTGGTTGCTTTCCTGCGCGCTGCGCGCCGTGCCCTGGAAACTGCCGCGCACATTGTTCGGCATGCCGATGTCGGCCTCGGCCTGTTTCACCGCTTCCTGCGCCTGGCTCAGGCTGAAGCCCTGCGCCAGGTTGAAGGAGATCGTAGTTGCCAGCTCGCCGTCCTGGTGGTTGACCGAGGTTGGCGTGGAGCTCTCCGCGAAAGTCGAGATCGCGCTCAGGGGGACCATGGTCGAGGCCGAGGTGCTCAGCGCATTGCCGGAGGATGCGTCGCGCGCGGCCTGTACGTTGTTGCTGGAGGTGGAGGCCGTCGTGCCCAGGGCGCCTGCCTGCGTCGTGGCGCCGCCTACCAGGCCGGCCGGCGCGCCGGCGCCGCTCGCAGTTGCGGACGTGCCACCGCCTGTGGCCGCGCCGCCCGAAGCTGCACCGCGCGCCGCGGTGGCCGTGCTGGCGGCCGCACCCTTGCGCGGCACATAGACGTCCCTGAGCGCCTCTGGACTCTGCGCAAACTCGGGCGCCACTTCCATCACCACCTTGTACTGGTTCAGCTCATCGTAGATGGTCGCCACCTGCCGCTGCCCGAAAGCGTTGTACAAGGCGTTATCGACATCCTTCACGGTCATGCCAAGCCGCGAAGTCGTATCCTTGTCGATGGTGACGAAGGTCTCCACGCCGTTGTCCGCCTGGTCGGTATCCACATCCACCAGCGCCTTCTGCGCCTTCATCGCATCGGCCAGCCGGCTCGCCCAGTCCTTCAGGTCGGCGCGGTTATCGCTCTTCAGCGTGTACTGGTAAGTCGAATTGCTCTGGCGGCCGCCCATGCGCAAATCCTGCACGGGATTCAGGAACAGGGACACGCCCGTCACCCGCTGCAGTTGCGGACGCAGGCGCGCAATCACCGCCTGGCCCGAATCCGTGCGTTCGGAAGCCGGTTTCAGGTTCACGAACATGAAGCCGCCGCCCGCGCGCGAACCGCCGGTGAAGCCGACCACCGTGGCCACGGCCGGGTCGCGCTTGATGATGTTGACCAGCTGGCGCAGCTTCTGCTGCATGGCCTGGAAGGAAATGCTCTGGTCGGCGCGGATGCCGCCATTGATCTGGCCCGTGTCCTGCTGCGGGAAGAAGCCCTTGGGCGATGCCGCAAACAGGTAGACGTTGAGGCCAATGACAAACAGCAGGATGGCCATCACCAGCCACAGCGAATGCAGGGCCCAGTCCAGCGAATGCTCGTAGGTGCGCAGCACGGCCACGAAAGCGCGCTCGAAGAAACGCGAGATGCGGCCAGCCGGCTTGTGGTCATGGCCCGGCTTCAGCAGCCAGGCGCACATCATGGGCGTGGTGGTCAGCGAAATCACCAGCGAAATCAGCACCGCGGCGGACAGCGTGACGGCGAATTCGCGGAACAGCCGCCCCACCTGGCCGCCCATGAACAGCAGCGGGATGAAGACCGCCACCAGCGACAGGCTGATGGACAGCACCGTGAAGCCCACTTCGCGCGCGCCCAGCAGCGCTGCCTTGAAGCGGTCCATGCCCTGCTCCACGTGGCGCGCCGTGTTTTCCAGCACCACGATGGCGTCATCGACCACGAAGCCGGTGGCCACGGTCAGCGCCATCAGGCTCAGGTTATTCAGGCTGAAGCCGAGGAAGTACATCACGCCGAAAGTGCCCAGCAGGGACACGACCGTCGCAATGGCGGGAATGATCGTGGCGCGCGCGCTGCGCAGGAAGGCGCTCACCACCAGCACCACCAGCGCGATGGAAATCAACAGCGTGATCTCGATTTCGCGCAGCGAGGAGCGGATGGAATTCGTGCTGTCCGAAGCCACTTCCAGCTTGATGTCCTGCGGCAGTTGGGCGCGCAGTTGCGGCAGCAGTTCGCGCACGCTGTCTACCGTTTCGATCACGTTGGCGCCGGGCTGGCGCGTGATCAGTACGATCACGGCGGGGTCGCCGTTGTAGAGGCCCAGGGTATTGCGGTTTTCCGCGCCATCGGTCACGGTCGCCACGTCGCCCAGGCGAATGGCGGCGTCGCCGCGCCAGGCCACGACCAGGTTGCGGTAATCGACGGCCATCGGGCGCTTGCCCGTTTCGCCGTGGCCGGAATAAATCTGCAGGCGGCGCTCATCGCCTTCCAGCGCGCCTTTCGGGCGGTTCGCATTGCTGGCCTGGACGGCCGCGCGCACATCCTCGGACGACAGCCCGTAGCGGTTCATCGCATACGGCAGCAGTTCCACGCGCACGGCCGGCAGCGAGCCGCCGCCGATCTCTACGTCACCCACACCCTGCACCTGCGCCAGCTTCTGCTGCACGATATTGGACACGGCTTCGTAGATCTGCCCCGGGCTGCGCGTCGGCGAAGTCAGCGCCAGGATCATCACCGGCGCATCCGACGGGTTGGCCTTGCGGTAGGTCGGGTTCTGTTTCAGCGTGGCCGGCAGGTCCACGCGGGTGGCATTGATCGCCGCCTGCACTTCGCGCGCGGCGGAATCGATCTTGCGGTTCAGGTCGAACTGCAGGTTGATGCGGGTCGATCCGCTGCCGGAATTGGACGTCATCTCGTTCACGCCCGCGATCACGCCCAGCCGCCGTTCCAGCGGGGTGGCCACGCTGGTGGCCATCGTGTCCGGGCTGGCGCCGGGCAGGTTAGCGCTGACCGAGATCGATGGGTAATCGACCTGGGGCAGCGGCGACACCGGCAGCACGAAGAAGGCCGCGATGCCCGCCAGCGCCAGCCCGATCGTCAGCAGGACCGTGGCGATGGGACGGCGGACAAAGGGCTCGGACAGGTTCATGGCTTGGCGCCCTCCCCTTGTGCCGGTTCGGCCGCGCCGCGCCGTTTGCGCCAGCGCTGGCCCATGCGGTCAAACGCCAGGTAAATCACCGGCGTGGTGTACAGCGTGAGCATCTGGCTCACGATCAGGCCGCCGAAGATGGAGAGGCCCAGCGGACGGCGCAGTTCCGCGCCCTCGCCAAAGCCCAGCATCAGCGGGATGGCCGCGAACAGCGCCGCCAGCGTGGTCATGATGATAGGACGGAAGCGCAGCAGCGCGGCCTGGTGAATCGCCTCCAGCGGCGGCTTGCCTTCGTCGCGTTCGGCCTCGATAGCGAAGTCGATCATCATGATCGCGTTCTTCTTCACGATGCCGATCAGCAGGATGATGCCGATGATGCCGATCACGCCCAGCTCCTGGCCGGTGATCATCAGCGCCAGCAAGGCGCCCACGCCGGCGGACGGCAGCGTTGAGAGGATGGTCAGCGGATGGATATAACTCTCATACAGCACGCCCAGCACAATGTAGACGCACACCACGGCCGCCAGGATCAGCCACAGCTGGTTGCTGAGCGAAGCCTGGTAGGCGCCGGAAGCGCCAAGGAAGGTCAGCGTGACGGAGGCCGGCAGCTGGATATCCTTGGCCGCTTCGCGGATCGCATCCACCGCATCGCCCAGCGCCACGCCGGGCGCCGCGTCGAAGCCGAGGGTAGTGGCCGGATACTGCGCCACGTGGGTGATCTGCAGCGGCGCCGCCTTTTCAGTCACGCTGGCCACGGCGGAAAGCGGCGTAGCCTTGCCGCTGCCGGTGCGGATCTGCAGGTTGCCCAGCGCATCGGGCGTGCTCAGGCCATCCTGGCGCGCTTCGAGGATCACGCGGTACTGGTTGGTTTCGGTGAAGATGGTGGACACGATACGCTGGCCGAAGGCACTGTACAGCGCGTCGTCGATGGCCGCTGCCGTGACGGACAGGCGCGAAGCCGTATCGCGGTCGATGTTCACATAAGCCGCCGCCCCGGTGGCGCCGGCATCGGACACCACATTACGCAACTCCTTCTTGGTCGCCATGCGCTCGGCCAGGCGGTTCGCCCACTGGGTCACGGTGGCGTTATCGGCGCCTTCCAGCGACACGCGGTATTGCGTGGGGCCGGATTCGGCGTCGATGGTCAGGTCCTGGGTCGGCTGCAGGTAGATCGTCACTCCCGGGACGGCGTTCACGCTGCGGCGCAGGCGCTCCATGATGTCGGCCTGCTTGTCGTGGCTTTCCTTCAGGTTGATCAGCATGCGGCCGGTGTGCAGCATGGAGTTGTTGGCCGCATCCACGCCGACCACGGAACTGAGCGACTGCACGTCGTGATCGTTCAGGATGGCTTGCGCCGCCTGCTGCTGCAATTCGGCCATCCGTGAATACGACACGGCTTGCGCGGTTTCGATGCGGGCCTGCAGCTGGCCCGTGTCCTGGGTCGGGAACAGGCCTTTCGGGATCAGGATATAGAGCAGCGCGGTCAGCGCCAGCGTGGCCAGCGCGATGATCAGGGTGAGGCCCTGGTGGTCGAACACCCATTTCAGGCTGCGGTCGTAGTGATGGATCACCTTGTCGAAGCCACGCTGGATGCGCGATCCGAGGCTGCCGGGCGGGTCGTCGTGGTGGCTTGTTCAGCCAACGGCCGGACATCATCGGCACCAGCGTCAGCGAGACCACGGCCGAAATCAGGATGGTGATGGCCAGCGTGACGGCGAATTCGCGGAACAGGCGGCCCACCACGTCGCCCATGAACAGCAGCGGAATCAGCACGGCAATCAGCGACACCGTCAGCGAGATGATGGTGAAGCCGATCTGGGTGGCGCCTTTCAGCGCCGCCGCCATCGGCTTCTCGCCTTCCTCGATGTAGCGCGAGATATTCTCGATCATCACGATCGCATCGTCGACCACGAAGCCGGTGGCGATGGTCAGCGCCATCAGGCTGAGGTTATTCAGGCTGTAGCCTAGCAGGTACATTACGCCGAAAGTGCCGATCAGCGAGATCGGCACGGCCAGGCTGGCGATCACGGTGGCGCGCAGGCTGTGCAGGAAGAAGAAGATCACCAGCACCACCAGCACCACGGCCAGGATCAGTTCCATTTCCACGTGCTTGACGGAGGCGCGGATGCCGGTGGTGCGGTCGCTCAGGATGTCCACCTTCAGCGCGCCGGGCAGGCCGGCTTGCAGCTCCGGCAGGCGGTCCTTGATCGCGTCCACCGTGGCGATGACGTTGGCGCCGGGCTGGCGCTGCACGTTCAGGATGATGGCCGGCTTCATGCCGGACCAGGCGCCCAGCTTCACGTTTTCCGCGCTGTCCACCACCTGGGCCACATTACTCAGGCGCACGGGTGCGCCGTTGCGGTAGGCGATGATCAGGTTCTTGTAATCGTCGGCCGTGACCAGCTGGTCGTTGGCATTGATCGAGAAGGCGCGCGTGGGGCCGTCGAAGCTGCCCTTGGCGCTATTGGCGTTGGCGCCGGTGATGGCGGTGCGAAGGTTATCGAGTCCCAGGCCGTAGCTGGCCAGGGCTTGCGTGTCGGCCTGGATGCGCACGGCCGGACGCTGGCCGCCGCTCAGCGTGACCAGCCCGACGCCGGTGACCTGGCTGATCTTCAGCGCCAGCCGGGTGTTGACGATGTTCTGCACTTCGGTCAGCGGCATCGTGTCGGAGGTGATGGCCAGCGTGAGCACGGGCGCGTCGGCCGGATTGACCTTGGCGTACACCGGGGGCGCAGGCAGGTCGGTCGGCAGCAGGCTGGCGCCGGCGTTGATGGCGGCCTGCACTTCCTGCTCGGCCACGTCCAGGGTTTGGCCGAGGCCGAATTGCAGGGTGATGATGGAGACGCCGGCGGCGCTGGTGGAGCTCATGCGCTGCAGTCCGGCCATCTGGCCGAACTGTCTTTCCAGCGGAGCGGTCACGGTCTGCCCCATCACTTCCGGGCTGGCGCCGGGGTACAGCGTCTGCACCTGGATGGTCGGGAAGTCGACCTGCGGCAGCGCGGACAGCGGCAGGAACTTGAATCCAACCAGGCCGGCGAGGACGATCGCCAGCATCAGCAGCGAAGTCGCTACCGGACGCTGGATGAACGGCGCGGAGGGGCTCATCGCGCGCCGCCTCCCTGGGCTTGTTGCGGCTGCGCGCTGGCCGATCCTGCCCCTGCTCCGGCCGCGGCTCCGGCGGCTGCGCGGTCGCGCCAGCGGCGACCTTCGCCGGCCGGCGTGGCGGCGTCGCCGGACGCGTTGGCGGTTGCATCGGGCGCAGCGGCTGGGCCGCCTGCGGTGGCGCCGGCGCGGTTGCGGCGTCCGCCGGGGCCGCCCTGTCCGCGCTCGGAGGGCAGCATGACGCGGGCGCCATCCTTCAGACGGTCGGCGCCCTCGGTGATCACCTGCTCGCCCACATTCAGCCCGCTGGCAATCTGCACCTTCTCAACGGTCGCCTGGCCGCGCGTGACCATGCGCAGGGACACGGTCTTGTCCGAATTCAGCACATACACATAATCGCCCGTGGCGCCGTGACGCAATGCCGTCACCGGCACCATCACGGCATCCTTGACCGTGCGCAGCTCCAGCCGCACATTGACGAACTGGGACGGGAACAGGCCGAACTGCGCGTTGTCGAAGCGCGCCTTCGCCATCACCGTGCCGGTCTGCGTGTCGACCTGGTTATCCAGCGCCGAGAAGCGTCCTTTTTCCAGCAGGTTCACGCGCGTACGGTCAAAGGCCAGCGCGGACAGCGAAGCGCCTTCGTTCATGCGCTTCATCAGCTCGGGCACGCGGTCCTGCGGCACGGCGAACTCCACGTCGATTGGAGACAGCTGGGTGATCACGGCAATGCCGCCCGAATCGCCCGAGCCCACCAGGTTGCCGATATCGACCACGCGCAAGCCCACGCGGCCGCTGATCGGCGCCACGACCCTGGAGTAGCCAAGATTCAGCCGCGCCGTGCCTTCATTGGCGCGGTCCGTCATCACGGTGCCCTGCAGCTGCTTGACCAGGGCCGCCTGCGTGTCCACATCCTGGCGCGCAATCGAGTCCTGGGACAGCAAGGTCTGGTAGCGCTCCAGGGTGAGCCGGGCGTTTTCCAGCTGCGCCTCATCGCGCTGACGCTGGCCGGTGGCCTGCATCAGGGCCAGCTCGAAGGGACGCGGGTCGATCTGCGCCAGAACCTGCCCCGCCTTGACCATCTGGCCTTCCTTGAACAGCACCTTCTGCAGGATGCCGGACACCTGCGGCCGCACGGTCGCCGTCGCGGCGGCAGTGACGGTGCCGAGGGCGTCCAGGGTCACCGGCAAGTCCGACTTCTCGGCTGCCGCCACGCCTACGGTGCTTGGCGGGCCGCCGCGGCCACCACGGCCGCCGCTCCGCCCGCCTGCCCCGCCCGGTCCACCGGCCCCAGGGGCGCCTGGCGGGCCACCGGCAGCGCCCATCGCGCCCGGTGCGCCCGTTTCGGCAGAAGGGTGTGTCAGGTACCAGGCCAGCCAGCCCAGGCCGGCCATCGCAGCCAGCGCCAGCAGGCCGCCAATAATCTTCGTGCGCCGGCTCGGGCGGCGTTGGGCGGATGGTGAGTCCATTACTGATCCTCTTATTATTTGGTGTCAGAATGACTCTATCACGGCCTATTTCCGGCAATGCGTCACGGTGGATACAATTGAGACACGGCAACTCAGCAAAAAACGGGTTCGCGGGGCGGAAACAAAAACGCCGCCAGTGATGGCGGCGGCGTTCAGTGTCATACTCGCTTACAAACTTGATACAAATCTCCTGGCCGGACGGGCCGCGGGCGGCGCAGCGGCGGATCAATGATCCGCCTACAGCCCCTGCGGGGCCAAATCAGATGCGCCGGAGATTGGCGGGCCAACGGTCCCGATGGCGCCCCCGACGCGTAGGGCGGATCATTGATCCGCCGTGTTAGCTCAGTCGGGCGAGCTGCAGAGGCAATGGGTCAGGGCCATGAAGGGCTTGCGCTGGGCGGTGAGGTCGTTCAGCCAGTTCAGGTCCTGGGCGACATCCCTCGCCACGCCCAACGGCATACCCGTAGGCAACAAGGCCAGCTTCACTTGCTCGCTGACCACCTTGGCCGTCGACCCGCCAAAGAACTCCACCAGCCGCTCGAAGCGCGAGGTTTCGCGTTCGATGTAAACGATTCGAGGCTCCCCCTCGATCTTCGCGCGCCGCGCAGCCGAGCGCAGCGCATCGCCATAGCTGCCCAGCGTATCGACCAGCCCGCGCTCCTTCGCCTGGGCGCCCGTCCACACGCGGCCCTGGGCCACGGCATCGATCTTGTCCGGCGTCGTATTGCGCGCCTTGGCGGCCTTGGACGTGAACTCGGAATACGTATGGCTGATGGCGCCCTGGATCACCTGCCCCAGGCGCGGGTCCATCGGACGCAGCGGGTTGACCGCATCGCCCAGCCAGGTCGTCGTCTGGCCGGCGGTGTGGATGCCCAGCTTGTCGATCACCTTGTCCACGGTCGGGAATAGCGCGAACACGCCGATCGAGCCCGTGATGGTCGCCGGATCGGCAATCACCTCGTCGGAAGACATCGAAATCCAGTAGCCGCCGGAAGCGGCCACATTGCCCATCGAGACCACCACCGGCTTGCCGGCAGCGCGCGTCAGTTCCAGTTCGCGGCGAATCAGTTCGGAGCCGAAGGCGCTGCCGCCGGGCGAATCCACGCGCAGCACGATGGCCTTGATGCTGGAATCCTCGCGCGCCATGCGAATCAGCTTGGAGGTCGACTGGCCGCCGATGGCGCCCGGCGCAGCCACGCCGTCGCCGATCTCGCCCACCGCCATCACCACGCCAATGGCATCGCCCGTCAGCTTCGGATGCTGGCGGGCCAGGTAATCCTCGAAACTTACCTGGCGGAAGGACTTCACGGCCGGGTCGGACTCGCCCAGCTTCAGCATGCGCTCACGCAATTCGTCCTTGGTTTTCAGGCCGTCCACCAGCTTGGCCTGCAGCGACACCTTGGCCAGGTCGCCATCGGCGTTCTTCACCAGCTCCGGCAGGTTGTTGATGGCCTTCATCAGCGCACCTTCCGGCAGCTTGCGCGCCGTCTCCACCTGCTGCGTATAGCGCGCCCACAGGTCATTATTCAGATAGGCATCCGCCTCGGCGGCCGCCTGCGACGGGCCATTGGCGATGAACGGCTCGGCAAAGCTCTTGTAGGTGCCGACGCGCATGACATTGACGGTCACGCCCACCTTGTCCAGCGCATCGCGGTAGTAATTGCGGTAGCGGCCGAAACCATCGAGCACCACAGCGCCCATCGGATGCAGGTAAACTTCATCCGCGTGAATGGCCACCTGGTACTGGCGCTGGTTATAGCTGGAACCCCAGGCCACGACTTTCTTCCCGCTGGCCTTGAAGCGGTCCACGGCGCCGCCGATTTCGCGCAGCATGGCCTGGCCGCCGCCACCCATTTCATCCAGCACCAGCACGGCGCCGGCGATATGGGGGTCCTTGGCGGCCGAATCCAGCACATTCAGCACATCGCGCAACTGGATCGACTTGCGCGCATCGCTGCCGCTCAGGTTTGCCAACAGCGCTTCGCGCGCATTGCCGGCGGACTGCTCAACCAGCGTGCCATCCAGGTTCAGCACCAGCATGGTCTTGTCGCCCAGCGGCTTCACGCCGCCGCCGAAGATCAGCACCAGCAGGGCCACCACGATGATCAGGAAGATCAGGTTCAGGGTGAAGCGGCGGGTGCTGTCCACTGCATTCCACAGCCAGGTGAAACCGCTGCGGACATAGGAAAACACGGATCGGGACATCAATACTCCTGGGTGAGATTAATATTCATTCATCACTGTACCGCACTTCCGCTGACAACGGCATCCAGCGGTTTGCTGCGTTCCGGCGACGAAATCAGGAACAGGCCGCCCATCACCAGCAGTCCGTTGACGACAAGCAGTTCAAGACCCAGGCGATAGCCGCCAAACAGCAGGCCTTGATAGTGCTCAATCAGGGCGCAGACCAGCGGACCGGCCAGCGCGATGGCGGGCACCCACCGGTCCTGCACCCTGCGCTTGCTCAGGATGCCGAAGGCAAACAGGCCTAGCAGCGGGCCGTAGGTATAGCCGGCCAGCTTCAGGATCACGCCGATCATGCTGGCGCTGTCGATCCATTTGAAGACCATTACCAGCACCAGGAACAGCGCGCAGAAGCCCAGGTGCACGCGATGGCGGATGCTGGTGCGCT
Organism: Pseudoduganella sp. UC29_106; assembly: GCF_044055365.1. NCBI lineage: Bacteria > Pseudomonadati > Pseudomonadota > Betaproteobacteria > Burkholderiales > Oxalobacteraceae > Pseudoduganella > Pseudoduganella sp. UC29_106. The sequence goes on from NZ_CP171977.1 coordinate 4,634,370, forward strand.
GCGCTTCCTGCAGGTCTTCGCGGCGCTTCAGGCCCAGGATATCGATGCAGAAGGAGGACGTGAGCGCGGTGATCGCGCCGTCCGCGCTGGGGAACAGCGCGCTGACGAGGGCGATAAAGAAGATCATCTGCACGGCGGCCGGCAGGTGGCCCATGACCACGGCCGGGAAGATCTTGTCGCCGGTGGCGGCTATGCCGGCCTGCGGCGCGTACAGGTACAGCAGGCCGCCGAGGAAGAGAAATAAAGTCAGCACGCCGGTCAGGATGATGGTCAGCGTGACCATGTTTTTCTGAGCGCCGCCCAGGGTCTTGACCGAGATATTCTTCTGCATCATTTCCTGGTCCATGCCCGTCATGGCGATGGTGATCGCGGCGCCGGCCAGCACCTGCTTCCAGAAGTAGTTCGGGCTGTCCACGTCCATCGTGAAGATCTTCGACAGGCCATGCGCTTCCATCTGCGCCAGGCTGCCCGCCAGGTCCAGCTGCATCTCATTCATCAGGAAGACCACGCAGGTCACGAGGCCGAGCAGCATGCCGGTGGTTTGCAGCGTGTCGGTCCAGACGATGGTCTTCACGCCGCCCTCGTAGGTATAGAGCAGGATCATCGCCAGGATGATCAGGTTGGTGAGCCAGAACGGCACGCCCAGGCTGTCCAGGATCGTCGCCTGCAGAATGTTCACCACCAGGTAGAGGCGCGCCGTGGCGCCCAGCGTGCGCGAAAGGATGAAGAAGGCCGCACCGCTCTGGTAGGAACGGCGGCCCAGGCGCACGTCCAGGTAGTGGTAGATCGAGGTCAGTTTCAGGCGGTAGTACAGCGGCAGCAGCACGAAGGCCACAGTGAGGTAGCCGAGCACATAACCCAGGGTGATCTGGAGATAACCAAAACCATCCTTGCCGACCGCGCCCGGCACGCTGATGAAGGTCACGCCGCTGAGCGTGGTGCCGACCATGCCGAAGGCCACCAGCATCCAGTTCGAGTTCTTGTTCCCGATGAAGAAGCTGTCGTTATTGGCATTGCGGGAAGTCCACCACGCCACGCCGAGCAGCAGGCCAAAGTAAGCGAGGACTACGAGAAAGAGTGAGACTGGTGACATTTTTTCATCCAACGTGAATTCGAATCCGCGTGCAATATACACCTTTGGCACAGCGGCTCGAATAGAATGCCAGCAAACCTAAGGACAATCATGTATTCAGACGACACCATCGCCTTCGCCAGGGAACAGGAAACCCTCGTGCTGCCACTGGAGTACCGCGTGCACGCCCAGTCCGACGGACGCGGCGCCGGCCGCGAGGAATGCATGCGCGATTATGCGCGCGTGCTCTACTCCGCCTCCTTCCGCCGCCTGCAGGGCAAGATGCAGTTGCTGGGCGTGGACGCCAACCATTTCAACCGCAACCGGCTCACGCACAGCCTGGAAGTGGCGCAGATCGCGCGCTCGATTGCCGCGGACCTGGGCCTGGAGCGCACGGTCGTATCCGAAACCTGCTCGCTGGCGCACGACATCGGCAATCCCCCCTTCGGCCATTACGGCGAGAAGATCCTGAACGAGCTCGCGGCCGATGCCGGCGGTTTCGAAGGCAATGCGCAAGCCTTCCGCATCCTGCGCACGCTGGAAAAGAAGCACCACGCCTATGCGGGCCTGAACCTCACGGTGCGTACGCTGTTCGGCATCACCAAGTACTTCCAGCGCCGCGATACGCCCACGGTAAAGAAATTCCTGTACGACGATGACTACGATTTTCTGACCAGCGAGCTGGCCAGGCATGGCATCACCGTTCGCAAGGGCATCGACGCCCAGATCATGGACCTGGCCGACGAAATCGCCTACGCCGCCCACGATGTCGAAGATGCGCTGAGCTTTGGCATCATTACCTGGGGCGAGATCCTGCACGAGTTCAGGATCAGCAAGGAATTCGCCGGCGCCTTCGACCAGTTCTCCGCCATCGCCCACCATGCGCACGAAGAAGCGCTGAAGTGCGAGGCGCAGGAAAGCTCGGAAGAATATTCGATCGTGCTGCGCAAGGAGCTGACTTCGCAGATCGTCCATGAGCTGTGCCAGGATATCGGCGTGGTCGACGGCCAGCTGGGCTACCGGACCAAGGCCCTGCTGGCGCGCGGCCTGAAAAGCCTGCTGTGGCGGGCCATCCTGCGCAAGAAGGACGTGCAACTGTACGAGAAGCGCGGCGAGAAAATCATCCGCGGCCTGTTCGAAGTCCTGAGCGACAGGCAGTACAACCGCAACGGCATCCTGCTGCCGCCCGAGATCCGCTGCCTGAAGGATAGCCGCGAGCGCCTGGTGATCGACTATATCGCCGGCATGATGGATTCCTTCGCCGCCCAGGAGTACGAGAAGTACTTTGGCCAGGGCAGCCTCGATGTGATCTATCGGAAGTAGTTTTTGTTACTACTTCCGGGGGAGGCGCAAGGCGCCGTCTTGCTGCAAGATCTCACTGGTATTGTTAACCCGGGAGATCGTTATGGATACTTCTTTGCCCCAGCTCCTGAACACCCTGGAGGCCACTTATCCGCGCGTGCGCGCCTGGCTGGGGGAAGAACGCTTCGAGCGGGCCGCGATCCGGCACCTTGAACACAACCCATCCTACGCGTGGACACACGATGCCTGCGCCGACGATTTCAGCCTGACCCTGAACGAACTCTTTCCCGACCGCCCCGCCCTGCTGGAACTGGCCTGGATCGAGCGCGCCGTGGACAACGCCTTCGTGCCCCATGATCCGTGGCCCGTGATGCCTTGCGGCCTGGCGGCCATCAACTGGGATACCGTGCACGTGCGCCTTGCGCCATCACTGGTGATTGCGCCGGCCACGACCAATGCAGCCGACGTCTGGTCGGCGCTGGCCCGGGGCAAGCCCAGTCCGCGTGGCCGCATGCTGGCGGAACCCGCGGGCCTGCTGGTCTGGCAGCGCGGCTATGTATCCTGCCTGCGCGGCGTGGATGCGCTGGAACTGGAAGCGATCAGCTGCGTGCAGAGCGTCGGCAGCTTTGCCGGCCTGTGCGCCATGCTGGCCGGGCGCGTTGGCGAAGAAGACGGCGTGCAGCGCGCCATCGGCTTGCTCGCCCACTGGATCGGCGACGAACTGGTGACCGCCCTGCAGCATCCCCACCAGCTGAACTGGGGGCCCCCTTGCCGACAACAGTCACCATTCCCACCCGCAGTCGTTCCGCCTGCCTGTTGCCGCAGGCGCTGTTGCAGCTGGTGGCGCGTACCGCCATGGCGGCGGTATTCCTGGCATCCGGACGCACCAGGGTTGAAGGGCTGGCCACGCTGAAGCCCTCCACCTACGCCATGTTCCGCTTCGACTATCCGCTGGCCTTTCCGCCGGAGGTGGCCGCGCAAACGATTACGCTGGCCGAGCACCTCTTGCCAGTGCTGGTGCTGGTGGGCCTATTCACACGCGCCTCCGCGCTGGTTCTGCTGGGGATTACGCTGGCCATGGATGTCTTCATAGCACCGGATGCATGGCCGACCCACCTGACCTGGGCGGGTTTGCTGCTGACCCTGGTAGCCCACGGCGGCGGTCCGGTTTCGCTTGACTACGTCCTGCAGCGCAAAAATTAGCAAGAATTAACATCGCTTAACTTGCCGCTGCCGCTAGCCTCGGGACATCATTTGTTCATATACAAGTTGATGTTGGAGGAACCGATGCTGCTTAGTAAGACCAATGTCCATATCATGCGCGGCGAAGCCGTATTGACCGCCGGCCTGCAAACCATCCTTGGCGCGCAGGCCGAACTGAACGTCACTCTGCATGCGCAGTGTCCGCTGGCCCTGAACACCGCCCAGATCGTCGTTGCGGACTATGAAAGCGCGATCGACCTGGCGCACAGCGATACGCTGGAGCAAATTACTCCCCCGCCGCGCATACTGATCGTCGCACGCAGCGCAAGGGAAGTGGAAGTGCGCCAGGCGATGGAGGCTGGGGTGTACGGCTATGTGCTGCAGGACGCCTCGGTCGAGGAATTGCTGAAAGCCATCCAGGCGCTGTCCAGGGGCGTGCGCTATATGGCGGACGCCGTCAGCCTGCGCCTGGCCGACAGCCTGCGCCGCGAATCCCTGACGGCGCGCGAGACGGACGTGCTGACGCTGCTGGCGCAAGGCAGTTGCAACAAGACCATTGCGCAGCAACTCGGCATCGGCGTGGGCACGGTGAAAACCCATGTGCGCGGCCTGATGACGAAATTGCACGCCAAGGCGCGTACGCACGTAGTTGTTGTAGCGTCGGAAAGCGGATTGATCCGCCCCCAAGCGCCGCTCCAGACTTTGAATTATGATTGACATCCAATTCCGTAATTCAGCAAGTTCCGTGCATGGCTGTTAGCGACTTTGAAATCTTTCCCAGCGCCCCCGTCGCCGACACCACCCTGTTGTTCGACAATTTCCGTCTGGTCCCGTCCGAACGCGCCCTCTTCCACAGCGAGAGGCCGGTGCGCATCACCGGCCGCGCCTTCGACTTGCTGCTGGCCCTGCTCGAGCGGCCGGGCGAAATCATCAGCAAGCATGAGCTGATCGCCCGCGCCTGGCCGCGCAGCTTTGTCGAGGAAGGCAACCTGCGCGTGCACATCGTGGCACTGCGCAAACTGCTGGGCACCAGCGCCGAAGGCCGTCCTTTTGTCGAGACGGTCGCCGGCCGCGGCTACAGCTTTGTGGCGCCGGTGACCAAATCCGGTGCGCGCCCGGGCGCGGCGGCCAAGGTGCAGCTGCCGGTGCAGCACAACCGTCTCATCGGGCGCGACGATGTGCTGACCGAACTGGCGGAACAGGCCTGTTCGCGCCGGCTGGTCACGGTGGTTGGCCCCGGCGGCATGGGCAAGACGACCCTGGCCGTGGCGGCCGGGCACCGGCTGGGCGCCTGTTTTGGGGAACGCGTATATTTCGTCGACCTCTCCGCCGCGGCCGATCCCGCCCAGGTGCCGATGGCGCTGGGCCTGGCGCTGGGCATTCCGCTGGCGGGCGGCGATGCCGTCGGCTGCGCGCTGGACTATCTGCGGCAGCAGCCGGCCCTGCTGCTGTTTGATAATTGCGAGCATCTGGTCGACGAAGTGGCGAAGCTGGTACAGCGACTGCTGCGCGAGGCGCCGGGCGCGCACGTGCTGGCCACCAGCCGCGAAGCCTTGCGCATCGACGCAGAATGGGTGTACCGCCTGTCGCCGCTGGCGGTCCCGCCGCCCAATATCGCGCCGGAGCTGCTGCCGCCCGAGGCCATGGCCACCTTCCCCGCGGTGCAGCTCTTCATCGAGCGGGCCAGCGCGGGTGCGGGCGGGCTGGCGCTGGACCCGGCGGGGCTGGCGTCCGTGGTCGATATCTGCCGCCGGCTGGACGGCATTCCGCTGGCGATCGAACTGGCCGCCGGCCGCGCCGGCCTGCTCGGGCTGCACGGTCTGGCCGATCACCTGGAGGACTGCTTCTCGGTGCTGACCGGCGGATGCCGCACCGCCCTGCCGCGCCACCAGACGCTGCGCGCCACACTGGACTGGAGCCATGACATGCTGTCCGAGCGCGACCGCACCGTGTTCCGCCGCCTGTCGCTGTTCCGCGCCCCGTTCCGGCTGGAGTGCGCCATCGAAGTCGTACACTGCGAGCGTTTCCCGCGTGCGGAAGTGCTGGAGAGCATAGCCAACCTGGTGGCCAAGTCGCTGCTGGCGGTGGAAGTGAATGGCGACCCGGCCTGCTACCGCCTGCTGTCCACCACGGCAGCCTACGCCTATGAAAAGCTGGTTGAAAGCGGCGAGCTGCGGACGGTGGGGCTGCGCTATACCACGGAGCTGATCGCCATACTGGAGCAGGCCAACGGCGAGCGCGGGCAAATGCCGGCGGCGGACTGGCTGACGCTATACGGCCGCTTCATCGAACATATCGCATCGGGCCTGGACTGGGCCTTCGCTCCCGGCGGCAATATACGGCTCGGGCAGCGCCTGTGCGCGGTCTCGGCGCCGTGGTGGCACCAGCTGTCGCTGGTGGAGGAATACCGCGGCCGGCTGGCGCAGGCGCTGGCGCCCGGCCTGCCGGAAGATCCGTGCCTGGAGCTGCTGCTGCAGCTGGCGCTGGGCGACACGCTGGTGCATGTGGGCGGCGCCGCCTACGCGCCGCGCCAGGCGGCCTATCTGCGCGCGCTGGAACTGGCGCAACTGGGCGAAGACGTGACGCTGCGCCTGCGCGCCCTGAGCGGCTGCTATTCGGACGCCATTTGCGCCGGCGACTACCACGCAGCCCTGGATTATGCCGAGTGCTATGGCATGGAGGGTGCGGGGCTGGACAGCGAACTGGCCGCCGTCAATCACGCCAGCCTGCTGGCGCGCGCCCAGCATTACCTGGGCATGCAGGCCGATGCGCGCAGCCTGGCGGAATTCCTGTCCAACCACCCGCTGAATGCCGTGCCGCCGCCGCTGCCGCCGGAACACCAGCTGCTGTCCCGTCTTGGCAACCAGGCCTTGCTCGCCCGCACGCTCTGGCTGCAGGGCTATCCCGACCAGGCCATGCGCGTCGCGCGCGAAGCTTTGGCAGAGGCGGAGCGGATGGACCATGGCATCTCGCACTGCTATGCATTGCAGCTGATATGCACGCTGTCTGCCTGGCGTGGCGAGCGCGCCGCCGTCACGCACTACGCGGCAGTGCTGCAGCAGGTGTCGCGCCGCTGCGTGATGCCGAAATGGGAATTCTGGACGGTGGCTTTCCAGGCCGCACAGCGCTGCCACGATCACGGCGAGTGCGCGCGCGACAGCCTGCCCGTGCTGACCCAGAACCCCTGTTGCGGCGACTGGCATATCGACGTGCTGGCCACGCTGCACCCTGCCCTGCTCACGCCGCGCGCCATCGCCCGCGCCGAACAATGCCTGGCCGGCTGGTGCGAGGCCGAGGTTCTGCGCGCCTGGGGCGAATCGTTGCTGCGCGCCGGCGCACACGCGCGGGCCGAGGAGCTGTTCCTGCGCGCGCTGCGCATCGCGCAGGCGCAGCAGGTGCCCGCCTGGGAACTGCGCGTGGCCTGCAGCCTCGCCCGGCTGTGGCGCGCTACGCCGCGCGCCGGCGAAGGGTTGTCGCTGCTGCGCGCCGTCCACGAGCGCTTCACCGAAGGCCACGGCACGGCCGACCTGCGCGCCGCCGCTGCGCTGCTGGCCGGCTAGGCGTCCTTGCGCTTCGCCGCCGGCGACTCGATCACCAGGTCCTCCTGCGCCACGGCCACGCAAGGCAGGATATATCCCTCGCGCTTCTCATCGAAGCTCAGCCCCGGCCACTCGACGCGGTAGCTCACACTGCCGCTGCGCATCAGGCAGATGCAGGTGCGGCAAGTCCCGTTGCGGCAGGAGTTCGGCAACATCACGCCGCCCCGCAGCGCGGCTTCCAGCAGCGTGGACTGCTCGTCCGTCTCGAATCCGAGTCCTTTCGGTTCAACCAGCACCTTCATCATGCATCCGCCTCGCAACAATTCGCGATAGTATGCACGATTATGACAATGCGGAAGGGAGCCTCCATGCTGCGCACCGTGATCGCCGCCGCTCTTGTGCTGGCAGCCCGGCCGGGGATGGCGCAAGAGCGGCCGCCAGCCGGCTATGAGAGCTGGGGCGTGTGCCCGTTCGAATGCTGCACTTACCGCGACTGGACTGCCGAGGCGGACCTGCCTGTCCATGCCAGCCGCAGCGAGCGCTCGCCGGTCGTGTTCCGGCTGCGGCGAGGCGAAACGGTTGCCGCGCCGACGGGCGTGGTGATGACCTGGCGCCCCTGGGCCGTGCACGTGGACCGGCCCGTGCGGGATGGCTATATCGAGGGCAGCGCGGAGCCGCAACTCACGCTCAAGCCGGGCGATGTTGTGTATGCGCTCACCCCGCTGGGCGAGGGTGCTTACCTGTACTGGTATCAGGGCAAAGTCTATCAAAGTGGCCCGGACATGGCTGCCATGCCCGGTGTCGAGGGAAAAGGGGCAAAAGTGGTCTGGTGGAAGCTGGTCCGGAACCAGGCCGGGAAAAGCGGCTGGACCCAGTCCAATAGATTCCGGAATGTGGACGCCTGCGGCTGACATGGCTATGATGGACTGAATCCCATCATAGGAGGGTTGCCCATGCTACGTCCCCTGCTTGCCGCTGCCTTGATCGCCACCGCAGCCATGCCGGCCCTCGCGAGCGCCGCGTGCGCAGCGGGACAGAAGGTGCAGGAGAAGGGACTGGTGCCGATCGGCGGCATACAGCAGTGGGTGACGATCAGCGGCCGCAATTGCGCCAATCCCGTGGTGCTGGTGCTGCACGGCGGACCGGGCAACCCGCTCAGCCCCTACAGCAAGGCGCTGTATGGCGGCTGGGAGAAGGAATTCACCATCGTGCAGTGGGACCAGCGCGGCGCCGGCATGACCTATGGCGCCAGCAAGCCGGCCGAAGATGAGCCCCTCACCATCGAGCAGATGCGCGACGATGGCATCGCCCTCGCCGAATACCTGGCGAAGAAATTCGACAAACAGAAAATCACGCTCATCGGCGGCTCCTGGAGCTCCGTTCTCGCCGTGCACATGATCAAGGCCCGTCCCGACCTGTTCGAGGCCTATGTAGGCGCGGCGCAGATCGTCAGCTACCGGGAGAATCCGCACGCCGCTTACCAGCGCCTGCTGGCAGTCACGCGCAGGGCCAACGACACGGAAGCCGTGAAGCAGCTGGAAGCGCTCGGCACCCCGCCCTGGACCGACCCGCACAACTTCGGCATCATGCGCCGCGTGATCCGCAAGTACGAAGCCCAGGTCACTGAGCCGGCGCCGAAAGCGTGGTGGAAGCCCTCCCCCGAATACGCCACGCCGGAAGCGATGGCCAATTACGAGGGCGGCGAGGATTATTCGTACATCCAGTTTGTGGGCATGCGGGGCGACGGCATGTATTCGCGCGTCGACCTGCCCAAGCTGGGCACCAGTTTCAAGGTGCCCTTCTACCTGCTGCAGGGCGAGGAAGACCTGCTCACCACGCCGGACGTGGCCCGGCGCTATTTCGACAGCATCAGCGCCCCGCAAAAGGAATTCATCCTGCTGCCCCGCGTCGGCCACGATCCCAATCCCACCCTGGTCGCGGCCCAGTACAAGCTGCTGAAGGAGCACCTGCAGCCATAGGCTTAGTGCGCCGCCACTCGCGGCTCACGGCGCACGCCATGGGCCGCAGCGGGACGGGGATTCAGCGCATCCAGGCGGCCGCTCAGCGCCGTCAGCCCAAAGGCGCCCAGCACGATCAGCGCGCCGATCCAGCCCGTATGCACCAGGCCCAGTGCATCGACAATCAGGCCGCCGCCCCAGGCGCCGCCGGCGATGCCCAGGTTGAAGGCTGCGATATTCAGGCCCGACGCCACGTCCACGGCGCGCGGCGTGAAGTGTTCCGCCTGCTGCACCACGTAGACCTGCAGGCCGGCCACGTTGCCGAAGGCGACGGCGCCCCACAGCAGCACGGTCAGCACCACCAGGGGCTTGCTCGGCGCGGTGAAGGTCAGCACCAGCAGCACGGCGGCCAGGCCGAGGAAGATGATCTTCAGGGCGCTGATCGGGCCCCGTTTGTCGGCCAGCTTGCCGCCCCAGATATTGCCGACGGCAACCGAGACGCCGTACACCAGCATCACCAGGCCCACGGCGTTTGAACCGAAGCCCGTCACGCGCTCCAGGATTGGCGCCAGGTAGGTGAAGGCGATGAAGGAGCCGCCGTAGCCGACCGCCGTCATGGCGTACACCAGCAGCAGGCGCGGCTGGCCCAGCACCTGCATCTGCTGCAGCAGCGAAGCGGGCTTCTGGTGCTGGATATTACGCGGCACGAACAACAGGCTGCCGATGAAGGCGATCACTCCCAGCAGGGACACGGCCAGGAAAGTCTCGCGCCAGCCGAAATGCTGGCCGATGAAGGTCCCCAGCGGCACGCCGGTCACGAGGGCCACGGTCAGGCCCGTGAACATGATGGCGATGGCGCTGGCGGCTTTTTCCTTCGGCACCAGCGAAGTGGCGATGGTCGAACCGATGGAGAAGAAGACGCCGTGCGCCAGCCCGGTCAGGATGCGCGCCACGATCAGCGACTCGTAGCCGGGCGATTTCCAGGCCAGCAGGTTACCGGCCGTGAACAGCACCATCAGCGACAGCAGCAGCAATTTGCGCGGCAGCTTGCCGGTCAGCGCGGTCAGGACCGGGGCGCCGACGGCCACGCCGATGGCGTACAGGCTGACCAGCAGGCCGGCCGACGGCAAGGTGACGCCAAGATCCGCGGCGATGGTGGGCAAAAGCCCGACTATGACAAATTCCGTTGTTCCGATGGCAAATGCGCTGATGGTCAGCGCCAGCAAAGCAATGGGCATGGCAAAAACTCCTTATAAAAGTCGATGCCGTGCAGTATCCTGTGCTTCTTTTGTCGAAAAAGATGCCACCGAGCATAAGATTTCTGACTCAGACGCAAGAATAGCCATGAATTCCGAATCCCTCGCACTGTTATGGGCCCGCGAGATGCCTTACGGCAAGTACAAGGGACGCCTCCTGGCCGAACTGCCCGGTCATTACCTGGGCTGGTTCGCCCGTGAAGGCTTTCCCAGGGGAGAGCTGGGCGCGCTGCTGGCGCTGATGTACGAACTCGACCACAACAATCTGCGCAGCCTGATCGATCCGCTGCGTCCGAAACGATAGGAGACTCACCCGATGCTGTTGAAACGTGCCCTGCTGCTCACGCTGGCCTTGCCCCTCGGTGTGGCAAACCTGGCGTGCGCCGCTTCCGCCGCCCCGGCCGAGGATGCCGCCCTGCGCCACGCCAAGGCGCTGCTGGACCGCGCGCCGCTGATCGATGGCCACAACGACCTGCCCTGGACCATCCGCGAATCGCACGAGCATCCGATGGATATCGAAGCCTATGACCTGCGCCGGCACACGCCCCAGGAAACCGACCTGGCGCGCCTGAAGCAGGGCAAGCTGGCGGCGCAGTTCTGGAGCGTCTACGTGCCGGGCGAACTGAAGGAAGGCTGGGCAAAGACGCAGCTGGAGCAGATCGACCTGGCGCGCCGCCTGATTGCGCGCTATCCGGAGCGCCTGGTGTTCGCCACCCGCAGCAGCGATATCGAGAAGGCCCGCAAACAGGGCAAGATAGCCAGCTTCATCGGCATGGAGGGCGGCCACGTGATCGAGAACAGCCTGGGCGCCCTGCGCGCCTACTATGATCTCGGCGCACGCTATATGACGCTGACCCACAACTCCACCCTGGACTGGGCCGACGCGGCGATGGGCGAGCGCAAGCACGGCGGCCTGACGCCCTTCGGCAAGGAAGTGGTGCGCGAGATGAACCGCCTCGGCATGCTGGTGGACCTGAGCCATGTGAGCCCGGAAGTGATGAACCAGGCGCTGGACGTGAGCGAGGCGCCGGTGATCTTTTCCCATTCCAGCGCCCGCGCGCTGAACGACCATCCGCGCAATGTGCCGGACGAAGTGCTGAAGCGCATGCCGGCCAACGGCGGCGTGGTGATGGTGACTTTCGTGCCTGGTTTCGTGTCGCCGGCGGTGTACGCCTGGCGCTCCGGCCTGCAGAAGGCCGTGGGCGACGCCAAGCCCGATACGCCGGAATTCGCAGCGCGCCGCGCGGCCTATGAACGGGAAGCCGGCCCGGCGCCGAAGGCCACGCTGGCCCAGGTGGCGGACCATATCGAGCATGTCGCCAAGGTGGCCGGCCACGACCATGTGGGCATCGCCGGCGACTACTACGGCGCCGAAAACCCGGTGGGCCTGGAAGACGTGTCCACCTACCCTGCCCTGTTCGCGGAGCTGATCCGCCGCGGCTGGAGCGACAAGGACCTGGCCAGGCTGGCCGGCGGTAACCTGGTCCGCGCCTTCGCCCAGGCGGAGAAAGTCGCGGCCAAACTGCAGAAGGAGCGCAGCCCGAGCCTGGCCACCGTAACCACGGCGGACGCCAAGGCGGTAGCCCGATGAAGCGTGGCTTCTACACCATCATGGCGGCGCAGTTCTTTTCTTCGCTGGCCGACAACGCCCTGTTCATCGCCTGTGTCGCCTTCCTGGCGGCGCTCAATTCGCCGGGATGGATGACGCCCCTGCTGCAACTGTCCTTCGTGCTGTCCTATGTGCTGCTGGCCGCTTTCGTGGGCGCCTTTGCCGACGCTTATCCGAAGGGCAAGGTCATGTTCGTCACCAACCTGGTGAAGCTGGCCGGCTGCGCCGCCATGTTCATGCACGCGCACCCGTTGATCGCCTACGGCATCGTGGGCCTGGGCGCGGCGGCCTACTCGCCGGCCAAGTACGGCATCCTCACCGAACTGCTGCCGCCTGAACAGCTGGTGGCGGCCAATGGCTGGATCGAAGGGCTGACGATTTCCTCCACCATCTTCGGCGTGGTGCTGGGCGGCCTGCTGTCCGCCAATCCCCACGTGGCCGCGATGCTGATGTATTTCGACGTGCCGGGCGTGACCTTTTTCGATTCGGCCGCCGAGGCGGGCATCGCCGTCATCATGGGCCTGTATGTGCTGGCCGCGCTGTTCAACCTGAAGATCGCGGACACCAAGGCGCGCTATGCCAAACAGGCGATGAATTTCCGCCACCTGGTCTCCAGTTTCAGCAATGCCTGCAGCGTGCTGTGGAACGACCGCCTGGGCCAGGTCACGCTGGCCGTGACCACCCTGTTCTGGGGCGCGGGCATGGTGCTGAAGATTATCGTGCTGCGCTGGGGCGAGGAAGCGCTTGGCCTCACGCTGGACAAGGCTGCCGTGCTGCAGGGCGTGTTCGCCATCGGCGTCGCCGCCGGCGCCGTGCTTGCGGCGCGCTTCATTTCGCTGAAGCGATCGCTGTCCGTGATGTGGGTCGGTGCGCTGATGGGCGGCGCCGTCACCCTGATGACGCTGGTGCACAGCCTGTGGGTGGCCTATCCGCTGCTGATCTTCATCGGCGCGCTGGCCGGCTTCTTCGTGGTGCCGATGAACGCCCTGCTGCAACACCGCGGCCACACCCTGATGAGCGCAGGGAATTCGATCGCGGTGCAGAACTTCAACGAGAACGTCTCCATCCTCTGCAGCCTGCTGCTCTACGCCGCCATGCTGAAGATGGATGTGGGCCTGAACGCGACCATCGTCATGTTCGGCCTGATGGTTGCCGGCTGCATGCTGCTGATCATCGGCCGCCACTATTCAGTGGGCGCACCACAAGTTCAGTAAAACCCGTGGCCGGATCATGCTCGCGCGCGAAATCGTGCGCGGGCAGCAGCACCAGCAGCAGTTCGGCGGTGGTGCGCACGATGCAGCCCGCCGCCACATGGCCGTCATACACACGGCCTGCCGCATCCGATACCGACATATGCAGGTGGGCGCCGTCCGGCGACACCGATCCCGCCACCGTCAGGATTTCCAGGTCACCACGCAGTTCCTCCGGCTCGGGCTGGCCGGCGTAGCGCAGGCGCGCCACGCTCAGGCTGCCAATACCCTGCAAAAGGTAGCCCGCCCGCCCCTGCAGGGCGGCTTCCACACCGGCGCGCAAGTCGTCGCCGGGCGAGAGGCGCAGCGGCAGTGCTTCCATGCTCAGGCCGGCAGACGTGGCGTGTTCAGCAGGGTCTTGAACTCGCCGCCCTCGACCAGGCGCTGCAAGTCCTGCGCGCCGCCGATCAGCACGCCGTGCACGAAGATCATCGGGAAGGTGGGCCAGCCCGTCCACATCTTCAGCGCCAGGCGGCGCTTCCATTCGCTCAGGTAACTGCCGTACTCGAGGTAGGTGTACTGCACGTTCAGGCCATCGAGCATGCGGCGCGCCTTGCGCGGGAAGGGATTCTGGCGCATGCCGACCACCACCACGGCGTTCGCCGCCACCGCTTCCTGCACCTGCTCCACCACCTCGGCATGGTTGCGCGCCACGCGTTCGCGGATGGCGGGATGGATGTGGGCGTCGTCGAGGATCTTGCGGTTCATGCGGGCTCCGGAGGAAGTGGTTATGCCGACAATGTAGCCCGAGGTTTACAGCCTGTCCAGCGTCGCCGGGTCGGGCTGGCCGCCGTAGTACTTCTGCAGGCAATCGGCAAACAGCGTCTCCTCCGGGGCGGCTTGCGCGAACAGGGTCAGCGAGGAGCGCAACTTCATATCGTCGGGCGAGCCGAAGATGGCGTGGGCGCTGGCGCTGTCGCTCGCGAGCACAAGGGCACAGCACTCGCGCAGCCTGGCGCCGAGCAGTGGATGCGCCAGGTAGGCGCGCGCTTCCGCCAGTCCCGAGATCGCGTAGCGTTCGGCCATGGCGCTGAAGCCGAGGCCTTCGATCTGCGGGAAGATGTACCAGATCCAGTGACTGCGCTTGCGTCCTGCGGACAGTTCCGCGCGCACGGTTTCATATACCGGCTGCTGCGCATCCACGAAGCGCTGGAGATTAAAGTCGTCCATTTTGGCTCCCCTGTCGTGTTACTTTTCAGTGAGCCATTGTCCTACAAACCACAGTCGCGTGGTCTTATTAAAGCCCCGCTCCACCCCGCCTAACATGGAGCCCTCTTTCAATGATTGGTGACAGAAATCGGCGAAGGAATGCAATGTTTATCGACTAGCAAAGGAGAGAATCATGGCATCATCGAATCAAGGCGGTGGCAACAAACAGAGCGGCGACACCAGCAACCGCGGTTTCGCTTCAATGGACCCGCAAAAACAGCGTGAGATCGCCAGCGAGGGCGGTAAAGCCGCCCACGCATCGGGCAACGCTCACGAATTCACCTCGGAAGAGGCCCGCAAAGCCGGCAGCATGAGCCACAAGAACGACGGCAATCGCCAATCCGGCTCGATCGACTCGGACAACCGCGGCAGCTCCGGCAGCCGCCAGAGCAGCGGCGGCGGCACCCGCGGCGGCACGCCTGAACAGCATGCCGAAGCAGGCCGCCAGAGCCACAAGAACGATGACAAGCGTTAAACACGCCTCGCCATCGATGCGCCAAGGCGCATGAGTTCACAGATAAAGTGAACTCTGGTCGCCGCCCTGCCGGGGCGGCGTTCCAGCATCCCGGTAGTCAGAGCACAGCCCAGCAGGATCACCGCACAGCTGCCCGCCATCTGCCAGTTGAATGGCTCATGCAGGAACAGCGTCCCCCACAGCACACCAAAGGCCGGAATCAGGAACAGCGCGCTCATGGCGCGGCTGGCGCCCAGCTTCGCAATCAGGCCAAAGAACAGCACATAAGCAAACGTCGTGCACAGTGCGGACAGCGCCAGCACTGCGCCCCACGCCCTGGCGGACGGCGCATGCGCCGGCCACAGCAGCATGGCCGGCAGCACCAGCAGCACGGCCGCAAACAGCTGGCTGCCCGTCGCTACGGCGAGCGGCGGAACCTGGGACAGGAAACGCTTGCTGAAATTCCCGGACACGCCGTACAGCAGCGTCGCGCACAGGCAGGCCAGCGCCGCCGCCAGCGTGGAAGCCGTCCCTGCGACGCCAAGATGCAGCTTGCCGCTGACCAGCAGCACCACGCCGCCAAAGCCGATGCACAGTCCCGCCATGCGCTGCACGCTCAGCGTTTCTCCCAGCCAGATGGCGCCGATCAGGGCCGCGAACAGCGGCGTGGTCGAGCTCAGGATCGAGGACAGCCCGGCCGGCAGGCTCAGCGCCGCGAAATTGAAAAGCAGGAAAGGTAGGGCCGCATTGGTCAGGCCGACAAACGCGATCGGCTTCCAGTTGGCCCACAGCGCGCGCCACTGGCCGCGCCACAGCAGCAGCGGCAGCATCAGCAGCGTGGCCGTGACTGCCCGTACGCCCGCCATGGCGGCCACGCCGAATTCCGGCGCACCGACGCGGATGAAGAGATAGGAAGCGCCCCAGATGGCGGCGACCGACACGAGGCGGCCGAGGTCGTATACGTCCAGCATATGTCCTCCATTGCGAATATGGACACATTCTGAACTTTAGCCTGGCTCCATAGAAGAACCAGGAATGGTAAAAATCATAGGGCCAGGGAAGCCTGGCGGCTGCCAAACGCGAGGCGTTTACCCTCGCGCAGCATGCGTTCGAAGTCGGCCGCCGGCACGGGCTGGCTGAAGAGATAGCCCTGCAGCTGGTCGCAACCCAGCTCGCGCAGGAAGGCCATCTGCTCGGCCGTTTCCACACCCTCGGCCACTATTTCCTGGCGCAACTGCTGGGCCATGGTGACGATCGCGCGCGCAATGGCGCAGTCGTTTTCCTCGTAAGGCAGGCCGATGACGAAGGCGCGGTCGATCTTCAGCGTCCCGATGGGGAATTTCTTCAGGTAGGCCAGGCTCGAATAGCCGGTGCCGAAATCGTCCAGCGCCAGCGCCACGCCCATCGCCACCAGCTGGTTCATGATCAGGGCCACCTTGTCCGCGCCGCGCACCAGCAGGCTTTCCGTAATCTCCAACATCAGGTGCTCGGCCTGCACGCCGTGGCGCGCCATGACATCGGCCACGCGCTCGGGCAGCGCATCGTCGAACTGGCGGGCCGACAGGTTGACGGCCACCGGCGGCATCATCAGGTTGGCATCCTTCCACTGGCGGATCTGGCGGCAGGCTTCATCCAGCACCCAGTTGCCCAGTTCCAGGATGAGCCCCGTCTCTTCCGCCACCGGGATGAACACGCCCGGCGACACCAGCCCGCGCACCGGGTGGCGCCAGCGCAGCAGCGCTTCCGCGCCCACGATGCGGCCGCTGCGCAGGCTGACCTTGGGCTGGTAGTACAGCAGCAGTTCCTTGTTCGCCAGCGCCTGCCGCAGCTCGCTCTCGATGCGCAGGTGTTCCTTGGCGCGCTGGTTCATTTCTTCGCTGTAGAACAGCAGGGTCGGATCGGGCGTCTGCGCGGCCCGCGCCATGGCCGTTTCCGCGCCGCGCACCAGCCCGCGCGCATCCTGCGCATCCTCCGGCCATACAGCGATGCCGATATGGGCGTTGACCTGCAGGCTGTGCGGGCCGACCTGGATCGGCGCGGACAGCGCCGTCATCAGCTTCTGCGCGACGATGGCCGCGTGCTCGCGTTTCCCGATCTGCGGCAAGGCCGCGGCGAACTTGCCGCCATCGAGCCGCGCCAGGATGTCTTCATCGCGCAGCACCTGGCGGAACACGCGGCCGATTTCCACCAGCAGCGCATTGCCCGTCTCGTAGCCCAGCGTGTCGCTGATGGCGCCAAGGCGGCTCAGTTCAATCACCAGCAGCGCGCCATGCTCACTGTTGCGGCGCGCCTCCGTCATCGCCTGTTCCAGCAACTGGGTCAGCAGGCCGAGGTTGGGCAGGCCGGTCAGGTTGTCGTAGTTCGCCATGCGCTGCAGGCGCGCTTCGGCATCCTTGTGCACGCTGATGTCCGAGAACAGGGAGAAAGTGTGGCTGATGACGCCCGCTTCATCGCGCACGGCGCTGATGGTGACGGATTGCGGGAACAGTTCGCCGTTCTTGCGCTTGCCGATAATCTCGCCGCGCCACGGACCGGCGCCGGCCATGGCGGCGCGCACCTTGGCGCGGAATTCGGCGTCGTGCACGCCGGAGCGCAGCAGGTCCGGCGTCTGGCCGATCGCTTCGGCCGGCGTGTAGCCGGTAATGCGGGTGAAGGCGCCGTTGATGGACACGATGCGCTCGCGGGCATCGGTAATCAGCACGCCCTGGTCGCTGTCCTCGATGATGCGCGCATGCAGGCTGTTCTTCTCGTCCGGCGACAGGCCCTCATTGACAGGCGACAGCTTGACCCGCATGCCGACTGCATTGCCCGTGTCGTCATGCGCCAGCGAGATCGCCGCCCGCACCCAAATCACTTCGCCGGACTTCTTGCGGCGGCGGACTTCGGTGACGGCGTTATCCGCTTCCAGCACCAGCTCCGCGATATTGCCGCCTTCATCGTCATCCGTGTACAGGAAGAGGATGTGCTGGCCCAGCGCTTCCCGCGCCGTGTAGCCGAACATGGCTTCCACGCCCGCGTTCCAGCCCGTGATGTAGCCGGCCAGGTCCATCTCCAGTTCGGGTGCAGCCGCGGCGGCCGGACCGGTCCGCAGCGCGGCCAGCGCCGCATCCAGTTCGCGCAGCGTGGCGGCCAGCGCCTCGCCTTGCTGGCCTTGCGCCAGCCGGGCCAGGGCCTGGCAGCGGGCGATGGCGTCGTCAGCCATGTGCCCCAACCTCGCTGGTCACTTCCAGCATCCACAGGTTGGCGTCCGCCACGATGGCGTTGAATTCAGCCGGCGACAGTTGCAGCTCTTCCAGGCGGCGCGCCGCCTCGGCAAAGTCGCCGCGCTCCGCCGCTTCCACGATGGACAGCAATTCGCCCAGTTCGCCCTGCTTGTGCAGCAGCGCCTGCTGGGCAGCGTCGCCGATGTTCAGGGGCGCCAGCAACTGCTCCAGCGGCATGCCGAACAGGATGCCGAGCAGCGAGAACATGCCGGCCATGAAGGCCTGCTCCTGGGCCGCCTTGCCCTGCCCCGTCGCGCGCGCCAGCAGCTCCAGCATGCGCGCCCGCACGGACACGCGCGCCAGCAGCATGGCCGAGCGCAAGTCGCCGTCGCGCGCCGCGAACAGCATCAGGTTCAGCCAGCGCCGCAGCTGGGCGCGGCCGAGGATGAGGATGGCCTGGTTGAAGCTGGTGATCCTGCGTCCCGTGCCCATGCCCAGCGAATTGACCAGCTTGAGCAGATGGTAGGACAACGTGGGGTCGCGCCGCAGCAGCGCCTCGATTTCATGGTTTTCCGCGTCGTTGCCGACCAGCTGGACCAACTGCAGCGCCAGCGCGCGCGAAGCGGCCTGCGATCCGCTTGGACGCTCCGGCGGCTGCAGGGCCCAGTCGCCCTCGATCCAGTCGATTTCCGGCGCCGGCAGCAGCACGCTGTCGTCGGTGCGCAGCACGCGCTGCGCCGGCAGTGGCTGCCACCCGGCGGCAGCCAGCGAGGCCGCCTCACCGCGGTAATAGCAGGGCAATTTCTGCGCCAGCTCGGCCAGCGCTTGCGGCAAGCCATCCTGCGGCGCACCGGAAAACACCAGCGCTGCGGGTTTGCCCTGGCGGTTCGCCAACAGGTTCAGGAAAACGGGAGACACGGCCAGGGAAGCATTCATCCCGGTATGGTACTCCGAAACAGTTGGCACTCGTCAACACTACTCTGGGTAGATGCACAGCTCAGACAACAGCACCTTGACTAAAAGCAATACCTGGCAAGTGCAGGCAGAGACGTTCGAACAGGCCCGGTCCCTGCATGCGGCTCAGCCACCACTCCAGCGCGGCGCCCGTTTCGCCCGTGCGCCAGGCCAGGTAGAAGGTTTCGTCCGGCTTCGGTTCCTCCACCTGCTTTTCGACCAGCAGCCCGGCAAGTATCGCGGCGCGCGCGCATTGCTCGGGCAGGAAGCCGAAGCCCAGGCCGCCGATCTGGTAATCGAACTTGGCCTGCATGGTGGGCACGGTCAGGCTGTCCTGCCCCATCAGCACGCCCACGGTGCGCGCCGCGGACTGGCGCGAGGAGTCCGCCATCACGACGGCGCGGTGGTATTGCAGCTGCTCGCGCCCCAGCACGCCCTGCTCCTTCGCCAGCGGATGGGAAGGCGCCACGCAGAAGTTCCATTTCAGGCTGCCGATCGGCTGCGAGATATAGCCGCCGCCGGCCGGGCCGTCGCCGGGCGCGCCCACGATCAGGTCCACGCGCCGGTCCAGCAGGGCTTCCCAGCTGCCGGACAAGGCTTCCTGCACCACACGCAGGCGCGTCTGCTGGGCCACCTGGTAGAAGGCCTTGACGTCCTCGCGCAGCACGGCGGCCGTGAACATGGAATCGATGCCGACGGCGATTTCCGTTTCCCAGCCCGAAGCGACGCGGCGCACGCGCGATTCCAGGTCCTGCGCCGCCTTCAGCAGGTAGCGCCCCTCCTTCAGCAGCTCGCGTCCGGCCCGGGTCAATTCAACGCGCGGGCCGATGCGCTCGAACAGCTGCACGCCCATATCGTCTTCCAGCTTGGCGACAGTATAGGAAATGGTCGAAGGCACACGGTGCATCTCCTTGGCGGCGGCGGAAAAGGACCCGCGGCGGTCGATGGCGTCCATGATCAGCAGGGCATCCAGGCTCAGTCTCAGCATGTTCGATTTTTTCGATGATAGCTCGGCAAATTTTCCGTTTTTTAATCTCGGAAGGGGCACATATACTGTGAATCATCCATTCGAAATTATCGCACAAGGAGCTGATCATGTTGCAAATTCGTAAAAGTGAAGAACGCGGTATCGCCAACTTTGGCTGGCTCGACTCCCGCCACACCTTTTCCTTCGGCCATTACTATGACCCGAAGCACACCGGGTTCGGCCCCCTGCTCGTCATCAATGAAGACAAGGTGACTCCGGCCCAGGGCTTCGGCACGCACGGCCACCGCGACATGGAAATCATTTCCTACGTGCTGAGCGGCGCGCTGGAGCACAAGGACAGCATGGGCAACGGTTCGGTGCTGCACTACGGCGACGTGCAGCGCATGAGCGCGGGTACCGGCGTGCGCCACAGCGAGTTCAATCACTCGCACGATGAAGGCGTGCACTTCCTGCAGATCTGGATCCAGCCGGACCAGGTCGGCATCCAGCCTTCGTATGAGGAAAAGCACTTCACGCCGGAGAGCAAGACCAATACGCTGCGCCTGATCGCCTCCAGCGACGGCCGTGGAGGCTCGGTGCTGATCCACCAGAATGCGTCGATCTACGCCGCCATCCTGGATGGTTCGACCGATCTGGAACACAAGCTGGAAACGGGACGCCAGGCTTATGTGCACGTGATCCGCGGCACGGTGAATGTCAACGGCACGCCGCTGCGGGGTGGCGATGCCTTGAAAATCACCGATGACAACCTCATAACGCTGAAAGAGGGCAAGGCTGTAGAGCTCCTGCTCTTCGACCTGCCGAGCTAAGAAATGCTATGATCGCAGGGCGTACCAGTCTGTAAAGATTGGTACGCCCTTTACTCGTTTTGGAAAGATACTCATGCTGCCCGCCGTAGAAAAAGAAGAACTGGACTATGTGACCTCCTGCGCGCTGCCTACGCCATGGGCCCAGTTCACGCTGCACGCCTTCGTTGAGCATGCAACGGGCAAGGAA
Organism: Pseudoduganella sp. UC29_106; assembly: GCF_044055365.1. Classification (NCBI taxonomy): domain Bacteria; kingdom Pseudomonadati; phylum Pseudomonadota; class Betaproteobacteria; order Burkholderiales; family Oxalobacteraceae; genus Pseudoduganella; species Pseudoduganella sp. UC29_106. The sequence goes on from NZ_CP171977.1 coordinate 4,655,363, forward strand.
CACCTGGCCATGGTGCTCGGCGATATCGGCAACGGCCAGCCGGTGCTGGCGCGCGTCCATTCCGAATGCCTGACCGGCGACGTGCTGTTCTCGCAGCGCTGCGACTGCGGCGCCCAGCTGGAAGGCGCGCTGAAACGCATTGCGGACGAAGGCCGCGGCGTGCTGCTCTACCTGCGCCAGGAAGGCCGCGGCATTGGCCTGATCAACAAGATGCGCGCCTACCGCCTGCAGGAAGCGGGCCTGGACACCGTGCAGGCCAACGAACAACTGGGCTTCAAGCCGGACCAGCGCAACTACGCGCTGGTGGAACCGATGCTGAAGCAGTTCGGCGTGACGGCCCTGCGCCTGATGACCAACAACCCACGCAAGATCGCCGCCATGGGCAACCTGGGTGTCGATGTGGTCGAACGTGTGCCGCTGCTGGTCAATCGCAATGCCTTCAATCAGCGCTATCTCGATACCAAGGCGCTCAAGCTGGGGCATATGATGCATGCCACCACTCCACCTGCTGCCGAAGACGGCGAACTCTAAGGCATGAACTTCACCAAGCTTGCTTTATCACTGACTTTGACCTGGGGCTGCGCCAGCGCACTGGCCGCCCCGCCTCCCCTCCCCGGCCAGCCGCCGCAAGCGCCGCGCCCGCAGCAGCAAGCCGGTGACGAAGCTGCGCTTCCAACGCCTTCCAGCTCAGCCCAGAAACTGTATTCCAGCGCCAAGGCCGACCTGCTGCAGGTGCGCTCGCTGCTGAAAAGCGGCCGCACCCAGTCCTCCGTCGGCTCCGGCTTCCTGGTCGGCACCTCGAATCTGGTGCTCACCAATTACCACGTGGTCTCGCAATTCGCCCTCGATCCGGAAACCTACATCGGCGAATGGGTGGACACGGCAGGCCAGCGCGGCAATATCGAACTGCTGGCGGTGGACGTGCTGCACGACCTGGCCGTGGTGCGCGTGAACCGCTACGGCACCGGCGTGTTCTCGGTGCCGGAGAAGCCGGTGCAGCTGTCGCAGGGCCAGTACCTCTACTCGCTGGGCAATCCGCTGGACCTGGGCTTCGCCATCTCCGAAGGCGCTTACAACGGCGTGATCACGCGCAGTTTCTACGACCAGCTGCTGTTCACGGGCCCGATCAACGCGGGCATGAGCGGCGGCCCGAGCGTGACGGCCAATGGCGAAGTGGTCGGCGTGAACGTGTCCAAGCGTCTCGACGGGGAGCTGGTGAGCTTCCTGGTGCCGGCCCGCTACGCGCAGGAATTGCTGAAGAAGGTCACGCCGGACCTGAAGCCGCCCAAGGATTTCACGGCCGTCGTGGCGCAGCAGCTGCTGGCGCACCAGAAGGCCATGATCGACCAGCTGTTCTCCACGCCGCTGACCATGAAGGCCATGGGGCCTTATGAAGTGCCGGTGCGCGAATCGGAACAGATGCGCTGCTGGGGGCGCTCCAACGTGCGCGGCGACAAGCCCTTCTCGGTGGACATCACCAACTGCTCGATGGAGTCGGCCATCTTCGTCTCCGGTTCGCTGCAGACGGGCGCCGTCTCCATCCAGCACCAGTACATGCGCAGCGCCGGCCTTGACCCGATCCGCTTCGCCCAGCTTTCTTCCGCATCGTTCAAGAACGAAGCCTTCGGCAGCCACCGGGACAGCCGCCTGACCGGTCCCACCTGCACCGAAGAATTCATCCGCAACGACACCCTTCCCATGCGCGCCGTGCTGTGCGTGAAGGCTTACCGCAAGTTCGAAGGCTTGTACGACTTTTCCCTGCTGATCGGCAGCACGGATGACAGCATGATGAACCTGCAGAGCCGGATGGATGCGCGTGGCGTATCCTACGAAAACGGCATGCGTGCCTCGCGCGCCTTCCTCAAATCGGTGGCGCGCGGAGGCAAGAAATGAAGGGGCCGTACTTCATCGAGACGCTGGCCCGTAACGGCGATGTGCTGCACCGGCATCGCGTGGCCGAACTGCCGATCACGCTGGGCCGCGGCTACAACAATGATTTCATCCTGGACGATGCCCACACGGCGGCGCGCCACGCGGTAGTGGATGTGGGTGAAGACGGCGGTCTCGTGATGCGCGACCTGGGCAGCGAAAATGGCATCGTCGTCCAGGGCAAGAAATACCGCATTTCGCCGATCGACGGCACGACCGTCGTCCGCCTGGGCCATACCCGCCTGCGCATCCGCGATGCCGATTATCCGGTGGAGCCGGAAGTCACCGACACCACGATGCACGCCTGGGAAGGCGGCGTGCCCGCCATTGCGGGCCTGGCGCTGATCGCCCTGTTCACCAGCGCCGAAGAAGCGCTGTCGGACGCGGGCAATTTCCAGGCCGTGAATTATCTGCTGGTCATCGCCAGCGCGCTGGGCGTGGGCCTGGTGTGGAGCGGCCTGTGGGCTCTGGCCAACCGCCTGTTCGGCGGCCATGCGCGCCTGGGACGCCACCTGTTCATCCTCGGCTCAGGCCTGATTGCGCTGGGCGCGTGGAAAGCCATCAGCAGCGTGCTGGCCTATGCCTGGTCGGCGGAGGTCTTCACGCGCTTCGGCAACCATGTCGCGATCCTGATCCTGTGCATCATGATCTGGTTCCACGTGGGGACCATACGCCCGCACCGCCGGCGCAGCTTCGTGCGCACCATCGGCATCATGATGGCGCTGGGCTCGGGCGTGGTCCTGATGAGCAATTACCAGTCGACCGGACGGCTGTCGGACGAGTTGTATATGTCCGTTCTGCTGCCGCCGTCGCTGCGCCAGAGCCCCGACCACAGCTTGGATGAATTCATGGGCAACGCGGCCCGGCTGAAGGCGGAAGCGGATGCGGACCGCAGACGCTCGGTCAAGAACGACGATAACGACGACGAGGATTAAAACCCACGGCGTGAACCCGGTGTCAGGCACATCGTGCCTGACACCTGCTTTTTGCCGTTGGTTTAAGGATGCACCGGCGGCCCTTTGAGTTCGACCGTATTCCCTTCCGGGTCGTTGACGTAGATCGACGGCCCCTCCCCTTCGGCGCCGTAGCGCGATTCGGCCGGCCCATGCGGCACGTCGTGCTGCGTCAGGTGCGCGCTGATCGCCGCCTCATCGAACGGTTCAACGCGGAAGCAGAAATGGTCGACGTTGCGGCCTTCCTTGCCGGGCGGAGCGCCGCCCATGCGGCCCAGTTTCTGGTCCACCGGCACCAGGTCCACCAATGAGCTGCCGGCACGCAGCTGGACCAGGCCAATCGCATCCTGGCGGCGCTCGATGGTGCAGCCGAGGACTTCGGTGTAGAAGCGGATCATCCTGTCCAGGTCCACTACGCGCAGCACGATGTGGTCGATTTCGCGGATCTTGATCAATGCAGTCTCCTTTTCAGATTTTCGGCACCGGGTTGACCCCGGAGCCCGGTTCATATCTGGTGCCGCGCCACTGGTAACGCAAGCGCTCGAATATGCGCTGTGCGGGATTGTCCCTGGCGCTGTGGGCGCCGCTGAAGTCGACGATAAAGGCGCCCGGCATCGCCTGCGCTTCCTCGATGTTCCAATGGCCCTCGATCTTGAAGCAGTCGCCCGGCGGCGCCATGACGGCGTTCGCCGCCGGATCACCGGGACGCAGGCCGGGCAGCTCGGGCCGCAGGCGCTGCACGCAGTCGGGGCGGGCATAGACATTGTCCGCCGCCAGCGGCATGTCGGCGATGCCGGCCGGCTTCACGCCATCCTTGCTCACTTCGTAGACGGAAATCCAGCGTCCGCAATAGCCCTGCCAGCAACTGCCGTATTCCGCCACCAGCCCCTGCACAGCGGCCGACAGACGCACCGGCTCCATATGGGCTGCGCCCTCGAAGCCCTTCAGGTCGAAGGGTTCCTGGCGCTTCAGCAGCTTCCAGCCGGAGGGGGTGGTGCTGAAGGTATAGGCGGCCAGCCCGGCGGGCGTGGCATGCGACCACTGCGCCATGCCATCGTCGGCTGCCGGCTGCATCGTGGCCAGCAGCACGTAGCGCCCGGGCGCGGCGCGCAGCACCAGCGTGGGCGCGACGATGACCTTGCGCTGCTTTGCTTTCGATGGCGTATCGGACGTCCAGCGCTGGGTGAGTTTTGTCAGCGGAATGGTCTGCACGCGCCCCTCGGTATCGTCCGCCCATTTCGGGAAGGCGACCGCAATCAGGTCGCCCATCGAAGGCATGTCCTCCTCCGGCGCTTGCGCCGCGGCGGGAATGGCGACAGCGAGGACGGCGGAGGCAAGCATGCGAAGCATAAGGGCTCCTTGATCAGATGCGGACGCGGCGGCGGTCGTCGAGGAAGGTCTGGGTCTGCTGCGGCGTGAGCACCTTGAACGGATCGCCGTGGTACACGTAAAGATATTGCTGGCCGCCGAGGCGGTCGGTCAGCTTGGCTGAAACGAGGAATTGCGTGCCCGCCGGATAGTCCTCGCGCAGCGCCCGCGGGCATTGCACGCGCAGCTCGGAACTGTAGGCCTGGCCATTGAGCGGGCGCACGCGCACCTGCCCATCGTCGTCAAGAAAGGATTCAACCGCGATGTCGCGGTAAGCATAGATGTCGCGCATGGCGACAATGTTATCACTGCTGCAGCAGAGGCGCGACGCGCGCCATGGCGAAACCAATTTCGGCGTGCAGGGATTTCGTGCCCTCGTCGCCCAGCGCCTGCTCCAGCTCCGCCTGCGCCTTGCGCCAGGCCGCCTTCGCCTCGCGGATCTTCGACCGGCCCTCTGCCGTGATCGTGATGACGCGCACGCGCGCATCCTTGCCCGCAGCTTGCGCCACCCAACCGGCATCGGCCAGCGGCCGCAGGTTGCGCGTCAGCGTCGTGCGTTCCATGCCCATCAGGGTAGCCAGATGGGTGATCGGCAACGCTTCGTGCTCGACGTGGCGCAGCAGCGCGAACTGCGTGGCCTTGATGCCGGCAGCGGCCAGGTGCTGGTCGTACAGGCGCGTGACCGAGCGGGCCAGTTTGCGCAATGCATAGCAGGTGCAGGTAGGGTCCATTGCTGTAGTATAGTGTAATTACACGTATTTTAGGAGCCGGGCATGGAAGGCAAGAGCACACTGGAAAACTGGATGGATGAAGAAGCGGCGATGCGCCAGCGCGTGGCGCCGGCCGGCGTGGCGGACCGCGAACAGTTGCGCGGCAACGCGGGCCTGGACTTCCTGCAGAAGATCGGCGACGGCGAACTGCCTCCGCCCCCGATCGCGGAGCTGATGGGCTTTGTGCCGATCGAGGTGGAACACGGCCGCATCATTTTCCAGGGCACGCCGGGCCCGCAGCATTACAACCCGAGCGGCGCGGTGCACGGCGGCTACGCGGCCACCTTGCTCGATTCGGCCGTCGGCTGCGCGGTGCACAGCACGCTACCCGCCGGCATGGGCTTTACCACGCTGGAGCTGAAGGTGAACTATGTGCGCGCGATGACGGACAAGACCGGGCCGGTGCGCGCCGAGGGCAAGGTGATCACGGCCGGTAAGCAGGTGGCCGTGGCCGAAGGCCGCATCACGGATGCCAACGGCAAGCTGTATGCCCATGCTACGACTACCTGCCTGATTTTTCCTATCTAGAACCCAAGGCAGAAGCTGGTGTCAGGCACAACGTGCCTGACACCTATCCGGGGCCGCGTGCCAGGGTGTCAGGCACATCGTGCCTGACACCAGCTTTTGCATCAGGTTTTCAGCACCAGCAGCGCCACCGCTTCCCGCGTTGATCCCCTCCTCCCGCCCCAGGTACCCCAATTTCTCATTGGTCTTGGCCTTCACATTCACATGACCCACCGGCACGCCCAGGTCGGCGGCGATGTTGGCGGCCATGGTCGCGATATGCGGCGCCATCTTCGGCCGCTGGGCGATGATGGTGCAGTCGATATTACCGATGTCATAGCCGGTGGCCCGCACGCGCTTGGCCGCTTCGCGCAGCAGCACGCGCGAATCGGCGCCGCGGAATTCCTCGGCGGTGTCCGGGAAATGCTTGCCGATATCGCCCAGGGCAGCGGCGCCGAGGATGGCGTCGGTGATGGCGTGCAGCAGCGCATCGGCATCCGAGTGGCCGAGCAGGCCGCGCTCGTGCGGGATGTCGACGCCGCCGAGAATCAGCTTGCGGCCTTCGACCAGGCGGTGGCTGTCATAGCCCTGGCCGATGCGGAATGGCAGTTGGGTCATTGTTCTTCTTCCTTCAGATACATTTCAGCGATACGGATGTCCGACGGCAGCGTGACCTTCAGGTTACGCGGGTGGCCTTCGACCAGCTGCGGCGACAGGCCAAGCATTTCGACGGCGCTGGCATCGTCGGTAATGGCGTTCGGATCGGGCGCCGAGCCGAGGGCGCGCAGCAGCAGCTCATAGCTGAACATCTGCGGCGTCTGCGCCAGCCACAGGCCGTCTCGCGGCGTGGTCTGGACCTTGCCGCCGCGCGTGGTCTTCACCGTGTCCACCACCGGCAGCGCGAGCAGGCCGCCGGCTGGATTGTTGCCCACCTCCCCGATCAGCTTGCGGATCAGGGCCGGCGTGAGGCCGGGACGCGCTGCGTCGTGCACCAGCACCATGTCCTGATCGCCCACCTGCCCCGCCAATGCGCGCAGGCCGTTCAGGATGGAATCCATGCGCGTGGCGCCGCCGCAGCGCAATACGGTCACGCGCGGCGGCAGCGTGATTGCGCCAACGTAGCCGTCGTCGGGGCTGACGACGATGTACGTATGCGCCACCAGCTCGCTGGCGGCAAACGCCGCGGCGGTGTGTTGCAGCATCGGCTTGCCGAGCAGCGGCAGGTACTGCTTCGGGCTGGCCGCCGCCATGCGTGCGCCGACGCCGGCGGCAGGGATCAGGGCGATATAGCGTGGTGTCTCTGTCATTCTCAGTTGGCGCGCCCGCCGGGGCGGCGCGTCTTTTTCAGGATGGTTTGAATCTCGCCGTTGCAGGCCTTGCTCAGCCGCGCATATTCGGCCGGCGAATCGATCTGCGCCTGCAGCAGTTCGACCTTGTTCATTTCGGCCTTGATGAAGGGCATCCAGCCGCTGTCGATTTCATGGGCCAGCGCCGAACGCGCCGTGCCGGACGGTGCATACAAGGGCTTGCCCTCGAAACGTTTGGCCAGCGCATCGCGCACAACCTTTTCGACCTTGGGCAGCTGGTCCATATAAGTCTGCATATGCCGCATCTCGTGCGCCAGGATCACCTCATAGCCGCAAGTCCCCGGCGGGAACTCGTTGCCGACATACACGCGCACCGGCGCATAAGTGAGCTCCACCTTGATCTGCGGCGCCACGCATTCGTAGCCACTGGCGGGGTCCTGCAGCATGGGGCCATCGAGGCCGATCTGCACGCGCGATTCGGTCTTGGTCAGGCCCAGCACATAACCGTTAGGCGGCAGCACGCCGCCTTTCATGCGGCTCAGGGCCTTGTAGGACAGCTGGGTGTTGACGGAGTAGCCGTTCTGGCGGGCGGACAGCACGGAGACGGTCTTGCTGATGGTGTCCTCGCAGCGAACCTGGAAGGGCGTGCGCTCGGCCGCCCCTGCGCTGCCCGTTGCGAGCAGCGCCGCAAGCAGCAGCAGGCGCCACGGCTTCATCGCCTCAGTCCAGTTTCCAGCTTCCGGTGCGCAGCTTGTCCAGCCAGAAGGCGCCGATGACGGTCTTGACGTCGGTGATCTTGCCGCTGCGGACCCAGTCCAGCATGTCGTCCACGCTGGCCGTAATCAGTTCGATGAATTCGCCGTCGTCCAGTTTCGTCTTGCCTTCGGTCAGGCCGCGCGCCAGGTAGATGTCCAGGTGCTCGTCCGAATAGGCGATGGCGTTGTGGATGGTGGCGACGAATTGCCAGTCGTTGGCGGTATAGCCGGTTTCCTCTTCCAGCTCGCGGATGGCGCAGGCCAGCGGGTCCTCGCCCGGATCGATCTTGCCGGCCGGGAGTTCGATGAACACGCGGTCCAGCGGGTAGCGGAACTGGCGCTCCAGCAGCACGTGGCCGTTATCCAGCACTGGCAGCACGACCACGGCGCCGGGATGCTTGATGTATTCGCGCGAAGTGATTTCGCCGTCCGGCAGCGACACGCGGTCGCGGTGGACTTTCAGGAAGCCGCCGTCATAGGCGAGCTGGCCGTCGATTCTGGTTTCTTCGAGGTGTTTATCCACGCTGACTCCAATTAATGCCACAACCGCAAACCCAAGTGGCTGCCACGGCGTGGCAGCCACCAGATTTTCAGGTCTTGTGGTGTTTACGCAGGTAGCGTACCACGAAGCCGGGGAAAGCCAGGACGAGGAAGACGAAGGCGCCGATCCAGTAGAACTCCCACGTTTGCGGGAAACCGGTGCCGATGCGGGATCGAGGGCCATGCCGATCGCGCCGACGATCAGGTAGTAGACCGCCAGCTCACCCAGGCGCACCACGAACAGCTTGCGGGACACCGGGATGAGGGCGAATACCTTTTCGTTCACGAAAGGCAGGTTGGCGGCCACCACTGCGAGCAGGATGACCAGCCAGCTTGAAGCATTTACATCCATTACGAAGCCAGGGTCTTGGCCATGGCGGTCATGCAGGCGTTCAGCAGCGGACCAGGGATCATACCCAGTGCCACCACGGCCAGGCCGTTCAGTCCCAGCACGATTGCCTTGTCGCCGTAGACGATGATCGGCGCATTCTCGGACGGCTCATCGAACCACATATTCTTCACCACGCGGATGTAGTAGAACGCACCCACCAGCGAGAACATCACGGCGAACACGGTCAGCCACACCTGGCCGGTGGCCAGCACGGACTGCAGCACGGCGAACTTGGCGGCAAAGCCCATCATCGGCGGCACGCCGGCCAGCGAGAACATCAGCACGGACATCAGCAGTGCATAGCCCGGGCTGCGCTTGGACAGGCCCTTGAAGTCTTCCAGTTCTTCCGCTTCGAAGCCCTGGCGCGCCAGCACCATGATCAGGCCGAAGGTGCCGACGGTGGTCAGCACATAGGTGATCGAGTAGTACATGGCGGCGCTGTAAGCCGCGGCGGCGTTGGCCGGGGACTGGCCCACCACGCCGGCCATCAGGCCGAGCAGCACGAAGCCCATCTGCGCGATGGTGGAGTAAGCCAGCATGCGCTTCAGGTTGGTCTGGGCGATTGCGGTCAGGTTGCCGATGGCCAGGGACAGCACGGCCAGGATCATCAGCATCTGCTGCCAGTCGAATGCCATCGGCAGCATGCCTTCCACCAGCAGGCGCACGCAGATGGCGAAGGTCGCCAGCTTCGGCGCGCCGCCCAGCAGCAGGGTCACGCCGGTCGGCGAACCCTGGTAGACGTCAGGCACCCACATGTGGAAGGGCACGGCGCCCAGCTTGAAGGCCAGGCCGGCCACCAGGAACACCAGGCCGAACACCAGGATGGTCGGGTTCACGGTGCCGGAGCCGATCTTCTTGGCCACCTCGGTGATTTCCAGCGTGCCGGTCGCGCCGTACAGCATGGACATGCCGTACAGTAGGAAGCCGGAAGCCAGCGCACCCAGGATGAAGTACTTCATTGCCGCTTCGGTAGCGCGGGCATTGTCGCGGCGCAGAGCCACCAGGGCGTACAGGGCCAGCGACATCAGTTCCAGGCCGAGGTAGACCGACAGGAAGCTGTTCGCCGAGATCATGACCATCTGCCCCATCACGGAGAACAGGGCCAGCACGTAGAACTCGCCGCCCAGGGTGCCGCCCAGCATGCCGCGGTCATGCGCGTACTGGCGGGAATACACCAGGGTCATGCCGGTCACCAGGTAGGTGAACAGCTTGAGCAGGTTGCCCATCGGGTCGTTGATGAACATGTTCGAGAACGCGTACACCGTGGTGCCTGCGCTGAAATCAGCGAAGGTGAAGAAGGCGCAGCCAAGCAGCGTCGCCAGCGACAGGCCGTAGGTGATCGCGCGTTTGCTCTCGTTCAGGAACATATCGATCAGCAGGATCGCCGAAGCGGCGACCAGCAGAAAGACCTCTGCGGAGAGCGGGATCAGGTTAGTGTTATTCATGAAAACTTGGTCCTATTTGCAATCAGTGTGCTGCGACGGCAGCCAGCTTGCTCTGTGCGACATGCTGCAGCAGGTCGGCCACGGAAACTTGCATCACGTCGGTGAACGGCGCCGGGTAGAGGCCCATGTACAGGGTGGCCACCGCAAGGATGCCCAGCATCAGGAATTCGCGGCCATTCAGGTCGGTCATTTCTTCCACATGCGGGTTGGTGATGGCGCCGAAGATCACGCGCTTGGCCATCCACAGCGAGTAAGCCGCGCCCAGGATCAGGGCGGTGGCGGCCAGGATGCCGGTCACGAAGTTGAACTGCACGGCGCCCAGGATGACCATGAATTCGCCGACGAAGCCGGAAGTGGCCGGCAGGCCGCAGTTGGCCATCGAGAACAGGATGAACAGGGCTGCGAACTTCGGCATCTTGTTCACCACGCCACCGTAGTCGGCGATCTGGCGCGAGTGCATGCGGTCGTACATCACGCCGATGCAAAGGAACATTGCGCCGGACACGAAGCCGTGCGACACCATTTGCATGATACCGCCCTGCATCGACATGTCGTTGAACATGAAGAAGCCCAGGGTCACGAAGCCCATGTGGGCGATGGACGAATATGCCACCAGTTTCTTCATGTCCTTCTGCACCATGGCCACAAGGCCAACGTAGATCACGGCGATCAGGGACAGCACGATCACGAAGCCGGCCAGGTCTTTCGACGCGTCAGGCACGATCGGCAGCGAGAATCGCAGGAAACCGTAGGCGCCCAGCTTCAGCATGATCGCGGCCAGCACGGCGGAGCCGCCGGTCGGCGCTTCCACGTGCACGTCCGGCAGCCAAGTGTGGACCGGGAACATCGGCACCTTCACGGCGAAGGCCATGAAGAAGGCGAAGAAGATGGCTACCTGCTCGGTCATGTTCAGCGGCAGCTTGTGCCACGCCAGGATGTCCCAACTGCCGGACTTGTTGTACAGGTAGATCAGTGCGACCAGCGTCAGCAGCGAGCCGAAGAAGGTGTAGAGGAAGAACTTGAACGCTGCGTAAATGCGGTTCGAACCACCCCAGACGCCGATGATGATGTACATCGGGATCAGGGTCGCTTCAAAGAAGAAGTAGAACAGCAGGCCGTCCATGGCGGCGAACACGCCGATCATCAGGCCGGACAGGATCAGGAACGCGCCCATGTACTGGGCCACGCGCTCGGTAATCACTTCCCAGGCGGAGATCACCACGATAATGGTGATGAAAGCCGTCAGCGGGATGAACCACATCGACAGGCCATCGATGCCCAGCGTGTAGTAAATGTTGAAGCGCTCGATCCAGGCCGATTTTTCGACGAACTGCAGGCCGTGCGCCGTCTTGTCGAACTGCGTGAACAGCGGAATGGTCGGCAGCAGGGAAACCACCGAGCCGACCAGCGACAGCACGCGCACCATGCCGGCACGGGAATCGCGGCCGATCGCCAGCACGATCAGGCCGAACAATACCGGCAGCCAGATGGACAGGCTGAGGTAAGGAGGAAGATTATTAATCGTTGACTGCATCTTTTATCTCTTTGCGTCAGCTGTTAAGCGTGCCAAAACGGCAGGAAGTACACCAGGAAGCCCAGGATACCGATGATCATCACGAACGCGTAGTGATAGATGTAACCGGTCTGCAGCACCCGGGTCAGCGAGGAGAACCAGCCCACCACTTTCGCCGAGCCGTTCACCACCAGGCCGTCGATCAGGGTGCGGTCGCCCACATTCCACAGGCCCTCACCCAGCAGGCGTGCGCCGCGGGCGAAGAAGGCTTCGTTGAACTTGTCCATGTAGTACTTGTTGTCCAGCAGCGTGTGCAGCGGCTTCAGCGCGTTGTAGAACGCTTCCGGTACTTTCGGATTGATCATGTAGCAGTAGTAAGCCGAAGCCACGCCAGCAATCGCCAGCCACAGCGGCAGCGAAGTCAGCGAGTGGATCGCCATCTGCAGCGCGCCAGGGAATTCTTCCGCCAGTTCGTGCATCGCATGGTGGTTTTCACCAATGAAGATCACGCCCTTGAAGAAGTCGCCGTACAGCATCGGGCCGATGGTCAGGTAGCCGATGATCACGGAAGGAATCGCCAGCAGGATCAGCGGCAGCGTCACCACCCATGGCGACTCGTGCGGCTTCTCGCCCGGCGCCAGGCCGTGGTGATGGTCCGGATCTTCATCCGCTTCGTCCCGCGTGGTGCGACTCGTGCGCGTGGTGGTGTTCCTGGCCGAAGCGCTCCTTGCCGTGGAAGACCAGGAAGTACATGCGGAAGGAATAGAAGGCGGTCACGAACACGCCGGCCAGCACGGCAAACTTGGCGAAGCCGGCGCCCGGCAGGTGGCTCAGCATCGTGGCTTCGATGATCGAATCCTTCGAGTAGAAGCCGGAGAAGAACGGCGTACCGATCAGCGCCAGGGAACCCAGCAGCGAGGTGATCCAGGTGATCTTCATGTACTTCGACAGGCCGCCCATATTGCGGATGTCCTGGTCGTGGTGCATGCCGATGATGACGGAGCCTGCGCCCAGGAACAGCAGCGCCTTGAAGAAGGCGTGGGTCATCAGGTGGAACACGGCCACCGAGTAGGCCGAAGCGCCCAGCGCCACGGTCATGTAGCCCAGCTGCGACAGAGTCGAGTAAGCGACCACGCGCTTGATGTCATTCTGGATAATGCCCAGGAAGCCCATGAACAGCGCGGTGATGGCGCCGATCACCATCACGAAGGACAGTGCGGTATCGGACAGTTCGAACAGCGGCGACATGCGGGTCACCATGAAGATGCCGGCGGTCACCATGGTCGCCGCGTGGATCAGTGCGGAGATCGGGGTCGGGCCTTCCATCGAGTCCGGCAGCCAGACGTGCAGCGGGAACTGGGCCGACTTGCCCATTGCGCCGATGAACAGGCAGATGCAGGCCACGGTGATCAGCATCCAGCTGCTGCCCGGCAGGTGCAGGGTCGCCAGGTATTCGCGCTTGGCGAACACTTCCTGGTAATCCATCGAACCGGAATAAGCCAGCAGCAGGCCGATGCCCAGGATGAAGCCGAAGTCGCCCACGCGGTTGACCAGGAAGGCCTTCATATTGGCGAAGATCGCGGTCGGGCGGGTGTACCAGAAGCCGATCAGCAGGTAGGACACCAGGCCCACAGCTTCCCAGCCGAAGAACAGCTGCAGGAAGTTGTTGGACATCACCAGCATCAGCATCGAGAAGGTGAACAGCGAGATGTAGGAGAAGAAGCGGTTGTAGCCTTCGTCATGCTCCATGTAGCCGATGGTATAGATGTGCACCATCAGCGACACGAAGGTCACCACGTTCATCATCATCGCGGTCAGCGCATCGATCTGGAAACCGACGGCCAGCTTGACGCCGGCCACGGTCATCCAGCGGTACACGTCACCGTTGAAGGTCGCGCCATCCATCACCTGCAGCAGGGTCTGGAAGGAAATCAGGAAAGCGATCAGCACGCCGAGGATGGTCGCAGTGTGCGACACCTTGCGGCCGACGACATTGCCGAAGAACTTGGTGCCCAGCAGGCCCGCGATTGCGGAACCTGCCAGCGGCGCCAGTGGTACGGCCAGTAGGAGGGTTGGGTTAAGTTGCCCCGTCATGATTAACCTTATGTCTATTCTTCGAGGTTACTAACTCAGCCTTTAAGGCTATCCAGGTCTTCCACATTGATGGTGTCCAGATTACGGAACAGCACCACCAGGATCGCGAGGCCGATCGCCGATTCGGCGGCGGCCACGGTCAGGATGAAGAAGACAAAGATCTGCCCGGCCGCATCGCCCAGGTAATGCGAGAACGCGATGAAGTTCATGTTCACTGCCAGCAGCATCAGTTCGATGGCCATCAGCAGGATGATGACGTTCTTGCGGTTCAGGAAAATACCGACGATCGAGATCGCGAACAGGATCGCGCCCAGGACCAGGTAGTGTGCGAGCGATAAAGTCATGGTGCCTCCTTCGTGGCCGCTTCGACCGGAGCGTGGACGACAGCGTCCATCTTCACGATCTTCAGGCGGTCGTTACGCTTGACGCGGACCGCATCGGCCGGGTCGAAGTGCTTGGTGTCTTTGCGGCGGCGCAGGGTCAGGGCCACGGCGGCAACGATTGCCACCAGCAGGACCACCGCTGCAACTTCGAACGCATAGATGTATTCAGTGAAAATCGCCAGGCCCAGTGCCTTGGTCTGGCCGATGGTGTTCGACGCCGCAGGCGCCTGGGCGCTTGCCACGCCGAAGGAGCGCCACAGCACGGAAGCCATCTCCAGCACGATCACGCCGCCGATGATGGAAGCGAGCGGCAGATAGTTCCAGAACCCTGCCCTCAGCTTGTCGAGGTCGATGTCGATCATCATCACGACGAACAGGAACAGCACCATCACGGCGCCGACATACACCAGCACCAGCACGATGGACAGGAATTCGGCTTTCAGCAGCATCCAGATGCCGGCCGCCTGGAAGAAGGCCAGCACCAGGTACAGTGCAGCATGTACCGGGTTGCGGGCCGTGATGACGCGCATCGATGCCAGCACCAGGATGGCAGCGAACACGTAGAACAATACGGTTGTGAAGTTCATTAGTTTAGCCTCGGCGATCAGCGGTAAGGAGCGTCGGCAGCGCGGTTGGCGGCGATTTCCGCTTCGTAGCGGTCGCCCACGGCCAGCAGCATTTCCTTGGTGTAGTACAGGTCGCCACGCTTTTCGCCGTGGTATTCCAGTACGTGGGTTTCCACGATCGAGTCGACCGGGCAGGACTCTTCGCAGAAGCCGCAGAAGATGCACTTGGTCAGGTCGATGTCGTAGCGCGTGGTGCGGCGCGAACCGTCGTCACGCTGCTCCGACTCGATGGTGATGGCCATCGCCGGACACACCGCTTCGCACAGTTTGCAAGCGATGCAGCGCTCTTCGCCGTTCGGATAACGGCGCAGTGCGTGCAGGCCGCGGAAACGCGGCGAAATCGGCGTCTTCTCTTCAGGGAACTGGACGGTGATCTTCTTGGCAAACATGTATTTGCCGGTCAGCGCCATCCCCTTGAACAATTCGGTCAGCATGAAGCTGCCGAAGAAATCTTTCAATCGGTCCATTCTGTATTCGCTCTCTTACTTCCAAATATTCCAGGAGGTCTGCATCCAGGTCGCCACGAACACCAGGTACACCAGGGTCAGGGGGATGAACACTTTCCAGCCCAAACGCATGATCTGGTCATAGCGGTAGCGCGGGAACGTACCGCGGGTCCAGATGAACAGAGACACGATGAAGAAGGTCTTGATGAACAGCCAGAAGAAGCCGCCGAACACGCCGCCGATTTCCAGCGCCGCGATCGGAGCGGACCAGCCGCCCAGGAACATGACCGATGCCAGCAGGCCGATCAGGATCATGTTGGCGTATTCCGCCAGGAAGAACATCGCGTAAGCCATGCCGCCGTATTCGACCATGTGGCCGCCGACGATCTCGGATTCGCCTTCCACCACGTCGAACGGGTGGCGGTTACATTCGGCCAGGCCGGAAACCAGGTAGACCACGAAGATCGGCAGCAGCGGCAGCCAGTTCCAGGACAGGAAGTTGATGCCCATGGCAGCCATGGTGCCCTTCTGCTGGCCGGCCACGATTTCGGAGAAGTTCAGCGAGCCGGAAACCATCAGCACGATCACCAGCGCGAAGCCCATCGCGATTTCGTAGGACACCATCTGCGCCGATGCACGCATCGCACCCATGAAGGAGTACTTCGAGTTGGAAGCCCAGCCGGCGATGATGATGCCGTACACTTCCATCGAGGCGATCGCCATGACCAGCAGCAGGCCGGCATTGACGTCCGCCAGGGCGGCGCCCGGCGCGAACGGCACCACCGACCAGCAGGCCAGCGCCGGCATGATGGTCATCACCGGACCGATGAAGAACAGGGACTTGTTCGACTTGGTCGGGGTGATGATCTCTTTGAAGAGCAGTTTCAGCGCGTCGGCGATCGGCTGCAGCAGGCCGTTCGGGCCCACGCGGTTCGGGCCGATACGGATCTGGATCCAGCCCAGCAGCTTGCGCTCCCACAGCGTCAGGTAAGCCACGAGGCCCATCAGCGGCAGGGTCACACACAGGATCTTGATCATCGTCCAGATGAAGGTCCAGAAGGTACCCAGGTTGGCTTCGCCCGCGGCTTTAATCGAATCAATCATTTCTGGCAGAGCCATTACTTGCCCTCCCCTGCTTTAGCAACGGTAATCGGACCGAACATATCGCCCAGTGCGGCGGTCGATACGTGTGCGGCAGCTACGCGCACGACATTGGCCGGCAGCGCGGCGTCGATGGCGGCTTCCAGGATGGCCGAGCCGGAGCCCTGGGTCACCTGCACCTTGTCGCCGGACTTGATGCCCAGCTTCTCGGCGGCTGCCACGGACAGGCGCGCTTTCGGCGCGGCTGCGTCGGCGGTTGCCTGCAGCGGGCCGGAACGGCGGGCCAGCGCGTCGGCGAAGTAGATCGGCACATCGGCCAGGCGTTCCAGCTTGTCGCCGGCGCCGGCAACGGCGGCTACCGGTGCTTTCTTCGCAGTGTTGTTCAGCTGGGCCGACAGGTCGGTCACGCCGTTCTCGAACAGCTCGTCGCGGATCGCTTCCGAGGTTTCGTAGTCGAAACCGCCCAGGCCCAGGATGTTGCCCAGCACGCGCAGCACCTTCCAGGCCGGACGGGCTTCGCCCAGCGGCTTGACGGTGCCGTTGAAGCTTTGCAGGCGGCCTTCGGCGTTGATGAAGGAGCCCGAAGTCTCGGCGAAAGGCGCAACCGGCAGCAGCACGTCGGCATAGTCCATGCCGTGCTTGAAGGCGGACATGACCACCACCATTTCCGCGCCCTTCAGCGCAGCAACGGCAGCCTGCGGATTCGCGGCATCCAGTTCCGGCTCGGCGTGCAGCAGCACGTAAGCTTTCTTCGGTGCGGAGAAGGCCGGCGCGGCGTTCTTCGCCACGGCGCCCACCACGTAGCCGCCCACAGTGTTGGCAGCTTCGGTCAGGTAGCCCAGCTTGGCGCCGGTCTGCTCGGCGATCCACTGCGCAGCAGCGTGCAGCGCCGAAGCCTGCGGATGCGCGGCAGCGGCATTGCCCAGGAAGACGGCCTTGGCTGCATCGCCTGCGGCCAGCGAAGCGGCAATCGCTTCCGCTTCAGCGGAAACGGCAGCGCCGTCGAAGCCGGCCGGAGCGGCCACGCCCTTGGCCTTGGCCACGGCAGCCACCACGCCGGACAGCGCGGCCAGCCAGTCGGAAGGCGCAGCGGTGATGGTGTTGGCGGTGTTGATCAGGTTTTCTTCATTGGCGCCATGCAGCACGGACAGCTTGGCGCCAGCCTTCACGGCGGCGCGGATGCGGGTCGCGAACAGCGGGTGATCCTTGCGCAGGAAGGAACCGATGACGAACATGGACTTCAGCTTGCTGATCTCGGCGATCGGCATGCCCAGCCACGGCTTGATCTCGCCGTCCAGTGCGAAGTCGCTCTGGCGCAGGCGGAAATCGATGTTCTCGGAACCCACGCCGTGCATGACCTTCTTCAGCAGCGCCAGTTCTTCCACGGTGGCCTGGCCGGTGCCGTAGGCAGCCAGCGCATCGGCGCCGTGTTCATGCTTGATGTTCTTCAGGCCGTGCGCCACGTATTCCAGCGCCACTTGCCAGTCCACTTCCTTCCACTCGCCGCCCTGCTTCAGCATCGGCTGGGTCAGGCGTTCGGCGGACTCCAGGCCTTCGTAGGAGAAGCGGTCCTTGTCGGAGATCCAGCACTCGTTG
This sequence comes from Pseudoduganella sp. UC29_106, assembly GCF_044055365.1. Classification (NCBI taxonomy): domain Bacteria; kingdom Pseudomonadati; phylum Pseudomonadota; class Betaproteobacteria; order Burkholderiales; family Oxalobacteraceae; genus Pseudoduganella; species Pseudoduganella sp. UC29_106. Next base: position 4,673,084 of record NZ_CP171977.1, read on the forward strand.
ACGGCGTCGTTCTCCAGCGGCAGCACGCGCTTGACCTTGCCCTGCTTGACCTGGACGATCAGGTTGGCGCCGGTCGAATCGTGCGGCGATACAGATTTGCGGCGCGACAGTTCCCAGGTACGGGCGCTGTAGCGGAACGGCTTGGAGGTCAGTGCGCCGACCGGGCACAGGTCGATCATATTACCGGACATCTCGGAGTTCACCGCTTCGCCCACGAAGGTGGTGATCTCGGAGTGTTCGCCGCGGCCCAGCATGCCCAGCTCCATTACGCCGGCCACTTCCTGGCCAAAGCGCACGCAGCGGGTGCAGTGGATGCAGCGCGACATTTCCTGCATCGACACCAGCGGACCGGCGTCCTTCGGATGCACGACGCGCTTTTCTTCTTCGTAGCGCGATTCGTTCTTGCCGTAGCCCACGGCCAGGTCTTGCAGCTGGCACTCGCCGCCCTGGTCGCAGATCGGGCAATCCAGGGGGTGGTTAATCAGCAGGAATTCCATCACGGACTTCTGGGCCTGCACGGCCTTGTCCGAGTGGGACTTGACCACCATGCCCGCCGTGACCGGCGTGGCGCATGCTGGCAGAGGCTTGGGAGCCTTTTCCACTTCAACGAGGCACATGCGGCAGTTTGCTGCGATCGACAATTTCTTGTGATAGCAGAAGTGCGGGATGTAGGTGCCCAGCTTGTTGGCGGCGTCCATCACCATGCTGCCCGCAGGGACTTCTACCTTTTTGCCGTCAATTTCGATTTCAACCATGATAATCGCAGCTTAGTAAGCCGATACAGGCACCAGGCAGTGCTTGTGTTCGACGTGATATTCAAATTCTTCGCGGAACTGCTTGACGAAGGCGCGGACCGGCATTGCGGCAGCATCGCCCAGCGCGCAGATGGTGCGGCCCTGGATGTTGTCGGCGATGGAGTTCAGCATGTCCAGATCGGAGGCGCGGCCCTGGCCGTTCTCGATGCGATGGACCATGCGGTACATCCAGCCGGTGCCTTCACGGCACGGCGTGCACTGGCCGCAGGACTCTTCGTAGTAGAAGTAGGCCAGGCGTTCCAGCGCCTTCACCATGCAGCGCGTCTCGTCCATCACGATCACGGCGCCCGAACCGAGCATGGAGCCGGCTTTGGCGATCGCGTCGTAATCGAGGTCGGTCTGCATCATGATCTCGCCGCGGATCACCGGCGCGGAGGACCCGCCCGGGATCACGGCCTTGATCTTCTTGCCGCCGCGCATGCCGCCGGCCAGTTCCATCAGCTTGGCAAACGGAGTGCCCAGCGGGACTTCGTAGTTACCCGGACGCTCGACGTCGCCCGAGATCGAGAAGATCTTGGTGCCGCCGTTGTTCGGCTTGCCCAGCGCGAGGTAGTTCTCGGCGCCCATGTTCAGGATGAACGGAACGGCCGCGAAGGTCTCGGTGTTGTTGATGGTGGTCGGCTTGCCGTACAGGCCGAAGGACGCCGGGAACGGCGGCTTGAAGCGCGGCTGGCCCTTCTTGCCTTCCAGCGATTCGAGCAGCGCGGTTTCTTCGCCGCAGATGTAGGCGCCGTAGCCGTGGTGCGCGTGCAGCTGGAAGCTGAACTCCGAACCCATGATCTTGTCGCCCAGGAAGCCGGCGGCGCGCGCCTCTTCCAGCGCTTCTTCAAAGCGCAGGTATTCCTGGAAGATCTCGCCGTGGATGTAGTTGTAGCCCACGGTGATGCCCATGGCGTAAGCGCCGATGGCCATGCCTTCGATCAGCGAGTGAGGGTTGTAACGGATGATGTCGCGATCCTTGAACGTGCCCGGTTCGCCTTCGTCGGTATTGCAGACGAGGTATTTCTGGCCCGGGAACTGGCGCGGCATGAAGGACGATTTCAGGCCGGTCGGGAAGCCCGCACCGCCGCGGCCGCGCAGGCCGGAGGTCTTCAGCTCGGCAATGATCTGCTCGGGCGGGATCTTCTCTTCCAGGATGCGGCGCAGCGCCGAGTAGCCGCCACGCTTCACGTAGTCGGCCAGGTGCCAGTTGTCGCCGTTCAGGTCTTTCAGGATCAGGGGATTGATGTGACGGTCGTGCAGCGAGGTCATTTCTTCAGTTCCTCCACCAGGGCGTCGATCTTGTCGTTGCTCATGAAGGAGCACATACGGTGGTTATTGACCAGCATGACGGGTGCGTCGCCGCAGGCGCCCATGCACTCGCCTTCCATCAGCGTGAACTGGCCGTCTTCGGTGGTGCCGCGGAAGTCGATGCCCCACTTCTGTTTCAGGTGCTCGGCCGCCTTCACGCCGCCGGACAGCGCGCACGGCAGGTTGGTACACACGGTGATCTTGTGCTTGCCGACCGGCTTCAGGTTGTACATATTGTAGAAGGTGGCCACTTCCTGCACGGCGATGGCCGGCATGCGGATGTAGTCAGCCAGTTCCTTCATCACTTCCGGAGAAACCCAGCCCAGTTCCACCTGGGCGTGGGCCAGTGCGGCCATCACGGCCGACTGGCGCTGGTCGGCCGGATACTTGGCCAACTCGCGGTCGATTTTTTTATAGCATTCTTGGGATAACAGCATTCTTCTTCCCTTATCGGTCGATTTCGCCGAAAACGATGTCCTGGGTACCGATGATGGTCACTGCGTCGGCAATCATGTGGCCACGCGACATTTCGTCCAGACCCTGCAGGTGGGCGAAGCCCGGTGCGCGGATCTTCATGCGGTACGGCTTGTTGGCGCCATCGGAAATCAGGTAGATGCCGAATTCGCCCTTCGGGTGCTCCACCGCGCTGTACGCTTCGCCCGGCGGCACGTGGAAGCCTTCGGTGAACAGCTTGAAGTGGTGGATCAGCGATTCCATATTGGTCTTCATGTCCACGCGCGACGGCGGCGCCACCTTGCGGTTGCTGGTCATGACAGGACCCTGGTTCGCGCGCAGCCAGGCCACGCACTGCTTGATGATCTTGTTCGACTGGCGCATCTCTTCGATACGCACCAGGTAGCGGTCATACGAGTCGCCGTTGGTGCCGATCGGGATGTCGAAGTCCATCTTGTCATACACTTCGTACGGCTGGTTCTTGCGCAGGTCCCACAGCACGCCCGAGCCACGCAGCATGGCGCCGGTGAAGCCCATGGCTTTCGCGTCTTCCGGCGAAACCACGCCGATGCCCACGGTACGCTGCTTCCAGATACGGTTATCGGTCAGCAGGGTTTCGTATTCGTCGACATAGGTCGGGAAACGCTTGGTGAAGTCTTCAATGAAGTCCAGCATCGAGCCCTGGCGGTTCTCGTTACGCTCGGCCAGCGCCTTTGCGTTGCGGATCAGCGAGGCCTTGTACTGCGGCATCGCTTCCGGCAGGTCGCGGTAGACGCCGCCCGGACGGTAGTAAGCCGGCGTGCATGCGCGCGCCCGATACCGCTTCGTAGCAGTCCATCAGGTCTTCGCGGTCGCGGAAGGCGTACAGGAAGGGGCCCATGGCGCCCACGTCCAGCGCGTGCGCGCCCAGCCACAGCAGGTGATTCAGCAGACGGGTGATTTCGTCGAACATCACGCGGATGTACTGGGGCGCGGATCGGCACTTCCAGGCCGAGCAGCTTCTCGATCGCCATCACATAGGCGTGCTCATTGCACATCATCGACACGTAGTCGAGGCGGTCCATGTAAGGCACGGACTGCAGGTAGGTCTTCTGTTCGGCCAGCTTTTCGGTGGCGCGGTGCAGCAGGCCGATATGCGGGTCGGCACGCTGGATCACCTCACCGTCCAGCTCCAGCACCAGGCGCAGCACGCCGTGCGCTGCCGGGTGCTGCGGACCAAAGTTCAGGGTGTAATTCTTAATCTCAGCCATTATTTCATCCCGTAGTTTTCTTCGCGGATCACGCGCGGTACGTTTTCGCGCGGTTCGATCGTCACAGGCTGGTAGACCACGCGCTTCTGCTCCTGGTCATAGCGCATTTCCACGTAGCCGGACACCGGGAAGTCCTTGCGGAACGGGTGGCCGATGAAGCCATAGTCGGTCAGGATGCGGCGCAGGTCGTTGTGGCCTTCGAAGATGATGCCGTACAGGTCGAACGCTTCGCGCTCGAACCAGTTGGCGGCACGCCAGATCGGGGTCACGGAGGCCACGATAGGCAGCTCATCGTCCGGCGCGAACACGCGCACGCGCAGGCGCCAGTTCTTTTCCACGGACAGCAGGTGGGTCACGGCTGCGAAACGCAGGCCATCCCAGGTGCCTTCGCCGTAGCTCTGGTAGTCAACGCCGCACAGGTCGATCAGTTCTTCAAAACGCAAAGCTGCGTCGTCGCGCAGCTCTTGCATTACCCGGTAGTAGTCACCAGATTTGACAGTGATCGTCACCTCGCCCAGCGCGACAACGATTTTGGCCCGCTCGCCCAGCGTGGTTTCGAGGGCGGCGACCAGGTTTTCCAGATGTGTAGTCATATGTTGTACAGCCCTTAGCGCGCGATCGTGTTGGTCTTCTTGATCTTGTTATGCAGCTGCAGGATGCCGTACAGCAGCGCTTCCGCGGTTGGCGGGCAGCCCGGCACATACACGTCCACCGGCACGATACGGTCGCAGCCGCGCACCACGGAGTAGGAGTAGTGGTAGTAGCCGCCGCCGTTGGCGCAGGAGCCCATCGAGATCACCCAGCGCGGATCCGGCATCTGGTCATAGACCTTGCGCAGCGCAGGGGCCATCTTGTTGCACAGGGTGCCTGCCACGATCATCACGTCGGACTGACGTGGCGACGGACGGAACATGAAACCGAAACGCTCCAGGTCGTAACGGGCCGCACCAGCATGCATCATCTCCACCGCGCAGCAAGCCAGACCGAACGTCATCGGGTACATAGAACCCGTACGCGCCCAGTTAATCAGCTTGTCGGCAGTCGTGGTGATGAAGCCTTCGTTCAATACGCCTTCAATAGCCATGGCTTATTCCCAATCAAGGGCACCTTTCTTCCAGATATACCAAAAACCGACCACGAATTCAGCGATGAACACCATCATCGTCACGTAACCCTGCCAGCCCAGTTCGCGCATGGATACGCCCCAGGGGAAGAAGAATGCCGTTTCAAGGTCGAACAGAATGAACAGAATTGCGACGAGGTAGTAACGCACGTCGAATTTCATGCGCGCGTCTTCGAAGGCTTCGAAGCCGCACTCGTAGGGAGACAATTTCGCCGCATCGGGCTTGTTGGGACCAAGGATATGGCCCAGTACTTGCGGAACTACGCCGACACCGAGGCCGACTAAGAGGAACAGGAGGACGGGGAAATAATTTTCGAGGTTCACGATATGGTCTGCAGCTTTTGTTGAACGATCGGTTGGGGAGAAGCACTGCGATGATTTGCGGTGCATTTAACGCTCGACCCCAATCAAATGCTGAGACCAGGATCAAACGACACATCCTCGTAAAAAAACCAGCTTAGCCATGGATTGGAGCCCATGTGCCCTTGCTGGCTTTTCTGAATTTCTGGTGCCGACGACGAGACTCGAACTCGTACAGCTTGCGCCACTACCCCCTCAAGATAGCGTGTCTACCAATTTCACCACGTCGGCATAAGGCCGCTATTCTACTCTTCTTTCACGCCGTTGTTAATGCGTATTGCGCAATATCAAGAAGAAAAGCGGCAAAAATTTCAAAATTGCCAGTTTTACTTCGCCGGAGCCGGGGCGGGCGCCGCCGGAGCCGAAGCTGCAGGCGCAGCAGCCGGAGCCGCCTCACCCGCAGGCGCTGCTGCTGCCGGAGCAGCAGCCGGAGCTGCCGACGGAATGGCAGCCGAACCCTTGACCGGCGCCGGCACGGTCACGTTTTCCATCACGCCGCCGCCGGCGCTCACGCCGCGCTGGTTCGCCAGCATCGACAGGCCCAGGGTGGCGGCGAAGAAGATCGCTGCCGCCAGTGCGGTGGACTTGGACAGGAAGTTCGACGAGCCGGTGGCGCCGAACAGGCTGCCCGAAGCGCCGGAACCGAAGGCCGCGCCCATGTCGGCACCCTTGCCGTGCTGAAGCAGCACGAGGCCGATAATGGCAATCGCGGACAGGACCTGCACTACGATGATCAGATTGAACAAAGAGTTCATGCTATTCCATTCTCAATTAAAGAAATTACAAGCCAATTACTTGGGGCTCATCCAACTTCGGAAACACCCCGGCCGCTCACGGCGGATCAATGATCCCCCTACAGCCTGCGGCCTTAAACCATCCAAGGCGCGGACAATTCACCAGCCACGCGGCCTCAAACCATCCAACGGCGCGGACAATCCACCCGTCACGCGCCCTAATCCATTCAACGGCGCGGACAAGCCATCCGTCACGCGCCCTCAAACAATCAACAGCGTGATTAATCCACCGTTGCGTAGGGCGGATCATTGATCCGCCGTGTTTTCCCGTCACGCGGCCTCGATAATGCCCAGGAAATCCTCGGCCTTGAGGGCCGCGCCGCCGATCAACCCGCCGTCAATATCAGGCTGAGCCAGCAAATCCTTCGCATTCTCCGGCTTCATGCTGCCGCCATACAGGATCTGCATGCCGGCGGCCGCCGCCGCATTCCGTTCAGCCACCTGCTTGCGCAGCAGTGCGTGCACTTCCTGCGCCATGGCCGGGGTAGCCGTCTTGCCGGTACCGATGGCCCACACGGGCTCATAGGCCAGCACAATCTTTTCCAGCGCGGCCGTGTCCAGCACGTCCAGCACAGCCTGCAGCTGCAGGCAGACGGTCACGGCCGTCTTGCCCGCTTCGCGCTGCTGCAGCGTTTCGCCGACGCAGACCACCGGCACCAGGCCGGCGTTCACGGCAGCCAGCGCCTTCTGCGCCACCAGCTCATTGTTCTCGCCGTGGTAGGCGCGGCGCTCGGAGTGGCCAACGATGGCAAACTTGCTGCCAAAATCCAGCAACATCGACGCCGCCACCTCGCCGGTATAGGCGCCGGCAGCGTAGGCGGAAACGTCCTGCCCGCCCCAGGCGACCGGCGTTTCAGCCAGTTCAGCCTCACATTGTGCCAGATAGGGAGCCGGAACGCAGACGGCCGCATCGGCCTTGCCAGATTTGAAACCGGCCACGATGCCGGACAGCAGGACGGAATTCGCGGCGCGGGAGCCATTCATCTTCCAGTTGCCGATAACAAGTTTGCGTCGCATGACTGCCTAAAATTTAATAACCCGCAATTGTAGCCCGCCTGGGGAAGACCGGTCAAACCACCTGCAACATGATCTTGCCCACGTGTTGGCTCGACTCCATCAGCGCATGCGCGGCCGCCGCCTGCTCCAGCGGGAAGCTTTCATAGATTACGGGCTTGACATCCCCCGCTTCCAGCAGCGGCCACACCTTTTCCTTCAACTGGCGCGCGATGGCCGCCTTGAAAGCCACGGAACGGGGCCGCAGGGTGGAACCGGTCACGGTCAGCCGGCGGCGCAGCACCTGGCCGAGATCAATCTGGGACTTGCCGCCGCCCAGCAGCGCAATGATGGCGATGCGGCCATCGTCGGCCAGGCAGTTGATTTCGCGCGGCAGGTAGTCGCCGCCCACCATATCCAGGATCACATCGACGCCGATATCGCCCGTCAGCTGCTTGACCACGGCAGCGAAATCCTCGCTGCGGTAATTGATGCCGCGCTCGGCGCCCAGGGCTTCGCAAGCGCGCGCCTTCTCGTCGCTCCCCGCGGTGGCAAACACACGGTGGCCGAGGGCGCTGGCCAGCTGAATGGCCGTCACGCCGATGCCGGAGGTGCCACCCTGCACCAGCAGGGATTCGCCCTTGCCCAGCTGGGCGCGATCGAACACATTGCTCCAGACGGTAAAGAAAGTCTCCGGCAGCGAGGCCGCCTCCAGCGGCGACATGCCGCGCGGCACAGGCAGGCACTGCTCGACAGGCGCGGTTACGTACTCGGCATAGCCGCCACCCTGGACCAGGGCGCAGACCATGTCGCCGATCTTGAAGCCGGTGGCGCCCAAGTCGCCATCGACAATCTCGCCCGCCACTTCCAGGCCCGGCAGGTCGCTGGCGCCCGGCGGCGGGTTATAGGAGCCCAGGCGCTGGAACACGTCCGGGCGGTTGACGCCGGCCGCGTGCACGCGGATGCGCACCTCCCCTTCCCTGGCCACCGGCAGCGGACGTTCGCACAGCCGCAGCACGTCGGCCGCCCCGGGTTTGCTGATTTCGATTGCGCGCATCATCGCCTGCCCTCCCATGAGTAAAGCGACAATTTTACCGCGTCAGAAACCGAAGCGTTCTCCCATGCCCGTCAGGGTGGCAATGCCCAGCAGTGCGAACATGACGGCGGCCACGCCATGCACCAGCTTCATCGGGATCTTGCGCGACAGGCGGTCGCCCACGAAAACGGCAGGCACATCCGCAATCAGCATGCCGAGGGTGGTGCCGGCCACGACAATCAGGGGCGCGCCGTAATGGGCGGCCATGGCCACGGTGGCAATCTGCGTCTTGTCGCCCATTTCGGCAAGGAAGAAGGCGACCAGGGTGGCGCCGAAGACGCCGAAGCGGGTCGCAGGCGTGCTGTCTTCGTCTTCGTCGATCTTGTCCGGGATCAGGGTCCAGGCCGCCATGCCGAGGAAGCCCAGGCCGAGTACCCAGCGCAGCACTTCCGGCGTCAGCACGGACGTGATCCAGGCGCCCAGCGCCCCGGCAATACCGTGGTTGACGAGGGTGGCGGCCAGGATGCCGAGCACAATGGGCACGGGTTTGCGGAATCGGGCGGCGAGCAGGAGTGCGAGGAGCTGGGTCTTGTCGCCGATTTCAGCAAGGGCGACAACGCCGGTGGAGACGAGGAGTGCTTCCATTGATATTTCCCAGGCCGGGCACGGACGAATGACCACAACACGCCCCCGGCCTAAAAATCGGCGGCGTTGTGGTCAAAGGTCTTGCCAAGTTTCGGGACCGCATACGCCATGGCCTGTGGGCCAAGTGTGTTGACGCATGCCTCTTCGGGAGACGAAGAGCGGCTACTCCCCAATGACGGGCGAGATTTTAAATCAGTGTGCCGCCATAGTCAAAAGAAACCCACGGCATAAAACAAGTGTCTGCCACGATGTGGCAGACACTAGGGTTACGCCGTGGGTTTTGTCAGCCGCCGCCAGTTCGGGAGGCGCGCGGCAGCGGCGTCCCCGGCTTCCAGCTCGAGGAGAGCGCCTGCCCCTCCTCGATCTGCTCCGGCGTCATCGCCTTCACAACGGCCGCGCGCTGCTCGGCCGCATTCGCCGAGCCATTGGCCGCCGCCAGGTTCCACAGCATATAAGCAATCACATTATCCTGCGGCATGCCGCCGATGTGATACCGGTACATCAGCCCCAGCACCTGCTGCGCGTCCGCATGCCCCTGCTCGGCCGCCTTGCGGAACCACACCACGGCCTGCTTATGGTCCTGGATCACGGCATTGCCCGTGTAGTACATGGCGCCCACCACATACTGCGCATCGGCCTTGCCCTTGGCAGCGGCCTTGCGGTGCCAGGCCAGCGCCTGCTTATAGTCCTGCGGCACGCCGCGGCCCATGTAATACATCAGGCCGAGCAAGTGCTCGGCATCCGCATTCCCCGCCTTGGCCAGCGGCAGAATCTCCTTGTAGGCCAGCGTATAGTTCTTGTTGTTATACGCCATGGCCCCTTCGGCAAAGCCGGCCATGGCCGGGAACTGTAGCCCCAGCACGATGCCGATCGCCAAGTAAAACGCCTCTTAATTTTTTCATGGTGCTTTGTATTTATCCGTTCTTTGCACTGCTGAATCTGTCTCTGCCCCGCGCGGGCCGCTACTTCCAGCTGACCTTGCCCAGCCCATCCACGCTGACGTTACGGTTCTGAGGCTTGCCGTACACGGTCACCGATCCCAGTCCGCTCAGGTTCAACGTTGCGTTGCTCCTGGCGTTGACGGTGGCGTTGCCCAGTCCGCTCAATTCAAGGTTCACATCGTCCACCTGGAACTGCTGCGCATTCAGTCCGCCCAGCCCGCCTAGTGTCGCCTTCAGCTGCTTGCTGCGGCCGCCGATTGTGATGTAGCCGGCGCCCTGCAAATCCAGATCCACGTTATCGTTTTCAGTCACCCACACATGCATGCTGCCGACGCCGCCCAGGTTGGCCTTCAGCTGCTTGTAGTCACAGACCACTTTCATGCTGCCCGCCCCGTCCAGGGTCAGGTCGATCTTGTCGCCGGTGAAGCCGCTGACTTCCGTCGTGCCCACCCCTTCCGAAACCAGCTCCCTCAGCTGCGGCAGCACCAGTTCGACACGCACGGTGGACTGCCGGTTCAGCTTGACGCCATGGGTTTCGGTATCCAGGTGCAGGGTGTCGCCCGTCTGCACGGCAGTGACCTTGGTCACGTAGCGCTTGTCGCCGATGATGTTGAGCTGCGGGGTCGAACCTTGTCGCAACTTCAGGTCGATCACGCCATCCAGCTTGACGCGCACGACCCGGGCATCGATCACACGGTTTTCCGTGGTGGTCTCATCGGCGGCTTGGGCCACTCCCAGGAAGGTACACAGGGTAGTGAACAGCAGGCCAATGGTGAAAGTCATCTTCATCTCGAAATCCTTTTGGTTGTCAGCGTCAGAGGTTGGCGGCAACCATCATGTAAGGGAGTTCAAGCGCGCTCAAGGCGACCAGCACGACGCTGCCTATCGTGGCGACAGCGACGACCAGGGTATTTTTTGCGGTTTTCATCTTGAATCCCCCTTTCTTTATAACCAGTTTTTCTATGCTTGCATCTTATCGATATCGCTCCGCCCCATCACTGGAATTGCGACGAAATGCAAAAAACGCGGATCAGGCGTCAAAAACCGGTGTTTTAGGGCATAAGGGGCTTACTCAGCCGTGTCAGGCGCGCCGAATACTCGCGCAGCACGGCCAGGGTGCCGGCGTCCGAATCGAAGACGGAGAACAGGCCCTGCTCCTCCTGCGGCGGGTCACCGAGGAAGTCGTTGCCCTCCTTCCACCAGAAATCGGCATTGGCGGCCCGCCCTGCCCCGCTCCAGGCCCAGAAATTAAAGCCGGCGATGGGGTCGCCTTTGGCGGCACGGCTGGCGACGGTTTCCAGCACCTCGCGGTAGAAGCGGTCGCGCTGGGTGGTGCCGGCGCTCAGGGCGAAGGCGCCGCCGTCGCGGTCCCAGCCGAATTCTTCCAGGACGATGGGCTTGCCCAGCCGCTTCGCGGCGTCGATATGCGCGTTCAGGTAAGCGCTGCTTTTGGCCCAGGCGTTATCCCAGCTTGTGACCCAGCCCCAGTTCTTTGGCCACAGGTGGTAGGTCAGGTAATCGACGCCCGGCGCACGGTGGGCGCGCTCGAACAGCTCCGCATCGCGCGCCGAGCCGATCACGCCCTCGCTGCCGGTGCTGACCAGATGGTTCGGGTCCAGGCCGTGGATGTAGGCGGAGGTGTCGGCGATCCACTGCACATAACTCGCCTTCTCTTCCATACCGGCCTTGCTGTTGCCGGGCCGCGGCTCGTTGGCCAGCTGCCAGGCCATGATGGCCGTGTCTTCCGCATAGCGCTTGCCGGTGACAGTGTTCGTGCGCTGCACGATGGCGCGTATCACGCGGCGATACTCCTCCTGGGCCTTCGTGCTCTGGTAGAAGCGCGCGGTCGCCGCGATGAAGCCTTCGTAGTCCTTGGTGATGTTCGGGTCGATGGCCGGCGTGCCCTCGAACCAGTTCAGGTACTGGGTCATGCCGCCGGACCATTGCCAGAAGTTGTTCAGGTAGAGCACCACCGTCATATCGCGCTTCGCCAGTTCGGCCATGAGGAAGTCCAGGCCTTGCAGCAGCTGCTCGTCGTAGCGGCCCGGCGCGCTGGTGGTGGCGGGCTTCACGGCGCTCGGCATCGCCGTCCGTTCGGACACGGCCAGCACGCGCACATTATTGATACCCAGCGCCTTCAACGCATCCAGTTCCTTCGCCAGCCGTGCACGGTCGCCCGGCTTGCCGGCCGCGCCCAGGTAGCCGCCATACCAGAGGTTGGCGCCGGCGACGTAGTACGCCCTGCCCTCGCGCTCGAAGTGCGTCCCCTTGACCCTGACGAAATCCGCGGCCGCTGCGTTCAGCGCAAACAGGCAGGCCAACAACGTAAGCATCTTCCTCATTCTCTATCCTTTTTCCTTTATGATGCGGGGCATTGCAAATCACAGCCGGAGAAAAATAATGAACAAAGCGCTCGTCGGTGCAGCCTTGCTGTTCCTTGGAGTGTCCGCCCATGCCGCCGACATCGCGGCGTCGGCGAAACTGTACCAGACCTATTGCGCCTCCTGCCATGGCGTTGAGCTGCAAGGCGCCGAAGGTCCCAGCCTGACCGACGCCAAATGGATCCACGGCGAGCCGACCAAGGCGAATCTGGTGAAGATCATCAGCAAGGGCGTGCCCGACAAGGGCATGCCGGCTTGGGCGGGCGTGCTGACCAAGGAGCAGATCGCTCAAGTTGCTGATTACGTTTCGCCCAAGTCCGCCGCCGCGCGCAAGGCCGCCAAGCCTGCCGCTGCCGCCAATCCGCTGGCGGGCCTGAAGCTGCCGAAGGGCTTCAGCATCTCGATCTATGCGGACAAGGTGGAGAGCGCGCGCGAGATGGCCGTGTCGCCAAGCGGCATCGTGTACGTGGGCTCGCGCAAGCCGGGCAAGGTCTACGCGCTGATCGATGAAAACAAGGACGGTGTGGTCGACAGGATCGTGACCGTGGCCGAAGGCCTGGACAAGCCGAACGGCGTGGCCTTGCTGAACGGCGACCTGTATGTGGGCGAGATCTCGCGCATCATCAAGTTTGCGGACATCGACCGCACCTACGCGTCCAAGCCTTCCTACAAGGTGATCAAGGACGACCTGCCAAAGGAAGGCTGGCACGGCGAGAAGTACATCAAGGCCGGGCCGGATGGCAAGCTGTATGTGCCGATCGGCGCACCCTGCAACGTCTGCAATAAGGAAGACGAAGCCTACTCCAAGATCTGGCGCATGAATCCGGACGGCAGCAACTGGGAGCTGGTGGCGCGCGGCGTGCGCAATACCGTGGGCTTTAACTGGCATCCGGAGACGAAGGAACTGTGGTTCACCGATAATGGCCGCGATGAGATGGGCGACAACACGCCATCCTGCGAACTGAATGTCGCGCCCAAGCTGGGCATGCACTTCGGCTTCCCCTATTGCCACGGCGGCGTGGTGCCGGACCCCGACTTCGCCAAGGGACGCACCTGCGAAGAGTTCACCCCGCCGGTGGCCAAGCTCGGCCCCCACGTGGCGCCGCTGGGCATGGCCTTCTACACCGGCACCGCCTTCCCGCAGGCTTACCGCAACCAGCTGTTCGTGGCCGAGCACGGGTCCTGGAACCGCGCCAACAAGATCGGCTACCAGGTGCGCCTGATCACGCTGTACGGCAACCAGGTGGTGAGCGACACCGCCTTCATCGACGGCTTCCTGCAGGGCGAGGAAGTCAGCGGTCGCCCGGTCGATATCGCCGTGCTGGCCGACGGCTCGATGCTGGTCTCGGACGACCACGCCAACCGCATTTACCGCATTACCTACAAACCCTGATCAGCCAGCGCGCCCGGTGCCTCCACGCCGGGCGCCGCGGTTTAGAATAAGGGCACCTCTCCGTTGGAGCATCGCGTGAAAATCTCAGCTACCGTCCGCAACTCATACAAGATCCACGAGACGCGCGTGAGCACAGACGGCGTTGCGCAATCCCTGGATGTGCCGATGAAAAGCGCCGGCAAAGGGTCGGGGATTAATGGCGGAGAGTTTCTGATGCTGGCCATCGCCACCTGCTATTGCAATGACCTTTACCGCGAAGCAGAACGCTTACAAATAGCAATTAATAGTATCGAAGTGGAAGCCAGCGCCGACTTCCCAGGTCCGGGACTTGCCGCGACAAATATCCGCTATTCCGCCCGCGTTCTCTCCACCGCTCCAGACGACGTCATCGAGGATTTATTGCGACGTACCGATTCGATAGCTGAAATACATAACACGATTCGCAGCGGCGTCCCTGTTCAGTTAATCTGACTCATTTTCAGCTTATTAATTGACGAATCGCTCTACGCTCCCCTATAAAAAAATATTAATGCCCTGCTGTGCTCCCTCGCCCTATATTGAAAAAGCTGGATGCAATAAGTCCAGTTGAAGACAAATCATAAAGAAGGGGGTCGCCATGAAAGGGAAGATAGCCCTGATGGGCCTGTGTTTTTGCGCGCTCACCACGTCACTGTGGGCGCAAACCGATGTGGAACGGGTGGTGATTCCGGCATTAAAAAGTGCCGAAATTAAAGGTTATTTCACTTCGCAATCCGACTTCAAAGTTTATAAAGGGGAGTATGCGCTGTCTAATGGAAAAACCATGACGCTCAGCCGTTTCCAGACCCGCATGTATGCCCAGGTGGGATCTCAGACCAGGCATGAAATTGTCCGCACCGGAAACGGAAAATTTGTGGCGCTGGATAAGACCATGGAAATGCACCTTAACGAACAGGACAACGGCGATATCAATGGCAACATGACTTATATCGATGAAGACATCCAGAAAACGGCCGGCCTGCCACCGGAAGCCGCGATCGTCTCGGTAGCCATGCGCTAGGGTGCGCCATGTTACGCGCACTTCCACTGCTTGCCTGCGGCCTGCTGGCCGCCGGCGCCTACGCACAGCAACAAAACACGCCGGAGCGCGTGCTGGTGCCCGCTACCCGGGCAGATGCTCCGCCCTACTTCATCTTTCCGGATGACCTGGACAACTACAAGGGCGAATATTTCCTGTCCAACGGCAAACGGATGTATATCAGCAGGTTAGATAAACGCCTGTTTGCACAGGTCGGACGCCAGCGCGAGCACGAGATCCGGCCCGTTGCTGAGCACAAATTCGAGGCCGTGGACGGCAGCATGTCGCTGCACATAGAAATCTCGCGGCGCGGCCATGTCAGCGGCACCATTTCCTACCTGGACGAGGAGGCGCCCAGCCGGACAGTTGCCAGCCTGAACGTTCCCTAGCCCGGTTATAAAAAAGCCGCCAGGCTTGCGCACTGGCGGCTTTTTTACAGCGGTAAGGCTGGGATTACTGTGCAGCGGCGGCAGCGGCTTCTTCAGCAGCAGCTTTCATGGACAGTTTCAGGCGTCCGCGGTCGTCAGTCTCGAGGACCTTCACGCGTACCTGCTGGCCTTCTTTCAGGTAGTCGGCAACGGCGTTCACGCGCTCGTTGGCGATCTGAGAGATGTGCAGCAGGCCGTCTTTGCCCGGCATCACTTGCACGATGGCGCCGAAGTCCAGCAGCTTCAGGACGGTGCCGTCGTAGCACTTGCCCACTTCCACGGAAGCGGTCAGCTCTTCGATGCGGCGCTTGGCTTCCTGGCCGGCGGCGGCGTCCACCGAAGCGATGGTCACGATGCCTTCGTCGGTAATGTCGATCTGGGTGCCGGTCTCTTCGGTCAGCGCGCGGATGACAGCGCCGCCCTTGCCGATCACGTCGCGGATCTTCTCAGGGTTGATGCGGATGGTGATCAGGCGCGGTGCGAAGTCCGACAGCTCGGTCTTCACATTCGGCATGGCCTTCTGCATTTCGCCCAGGATGTGCTGGCGGCCTTCTTTTGCCTGAGCCAGTGCAACCTGCATGATTTCCTTGGTGATGCCCTGGATCTTGATGTCCATCTGCAGCGCGGTAATGCCATTGGCGGTACCGGCTACCTTGAAGTCCATGTCGCCCAGGTGGTCTTCATCGCCCAGGATGTCGGACAGGACGGCGAAACGGCCGCCTTCCTTGATCAGGCCCATGGCGATACCGGCCACGTGCGCCTTCATCGGCACGCCGGCATCCATCAGCGCCAGGCAGCCGCCGCAGACGGAAGCCATGGACGAGGAACCGTTCGATTCGGTGATTTCGGACACCAGGCGCACCGAGTAGGAGAACTCTTCCGGCGCCGGCAGAGCGGCAACCAGCGCGCGCTTGGCCAGGCGGCCGTGGCCGATTTCACGGCGCTTCGGCGTGCCAACACGGCCGGTTTCGCCGGTGGCGAACGGAGGCATGTTGTAGTGCAGCATGAAGTCGTCGGTGTATTCGCCCATCAGCGCGTCGATCTTCTGCGAGTCGCGGGCGGTGCCCAGGGTCGCTACGACCAGTGCCTGGGTTTCGCCGCGGGTAAACAGGGCGGAACCGTGGGTACGCGGCAGGACGGAGGTACGAATCGAGATCGGACGCACAGTCTTGGTGTCGCGGCCGTCGATACGCGGCTCGCCTTCCAGAATCTGCGAACGCACAACCTTGGCTTCCATTTCGAACAGGATGTTGCCAACTTCAACGGAATCCGGTGCTTCGGCGCCGGCAGCGGCTGCCTCGGCAGTCAGGTCAGCCTGCACTTCGGAGGACATGGCGCGCAGCTTTTCGGTACGGGCCTGCTTGTCCTTGGTCTGGTAGGCTTCGCGGATCTTGGTTTCGGCGAAGTGCGCCACGCGGCCGATCAGGGCTTCGTTCTTGGCCGGAGCGGTCCACTCCTGCTCAGGCTTGCCGCCGTCGCGCACCAGTTCGTGGATCGCGTCGATCACGACTTTCATCTGTTCGTGGCCATATACCACGGCGCCCAGCATGATTTCTTCGGACAGCTGCTGCGCTTCGGATTCCACCATCAGTACGGCGGATTCGGTACCGGCCACCACCAGGTCCATCTGGGAGTCTTTCAGCTGGGAGGCAGTCGGGTTCAGGATGTACTGGCCGTTCTGGTAACCCACGCGCGCGGCGCCGATTGGGCCGTTGAACGGTACGCCAGCCACGCACAGGGCGGCGGAGGCGCCGATCATGGAAGCGATGTCCGGATCGATCTCAGGATTCACGGACAGAACGTGCACGATCACCTGCACTTCGTTCATGTAGCCCTCTGGGAACAGAGGACGGATAGGACGGTCGATCAGACGGGAAGTCAGTGTCTCCTTCTCCGAAGGGCGGCCTTCGCGCTTGAAGAAACCGCCAGGGATTTTGCCCGCTGCGTAGGTCTTCTCGAGGTAGTCAACGGTCAACGGGAAAAAGTCCTGGCCCGGCTTGGCGTCTTTGCGCGCCACCACGGTAGCCAGCACGACGGTGTCGTCCATCGACACCATCACCGCGCCGGAAGCCTGGCGAGCGATTTCGCCAGTTTCCAGCGTCACGGTATGTTGGCCGTACTGGAAGGTCTTCGTTACTTTGTTAAACATGGGTAATCCCTTTCTATTTGCCGACAGATTTTCAGGAGCTGTCGTTGCACCTCACCACGGGCAGCTTGTGGCCGCCTTTACTGCAAAAAAATTAACGGTCCAAAAAGGCAAAATGCCTGCGACAGCGAACTGACGCAGGCATCTTCTTAAACCGGGTAACGCAAGTATTACTTACGCGAGACCGAGTTTAGCGATCAGGTCGCGATAACGGTTTGCGTCCTTGCCTTTCAGGTAGGACAGCAGGGACTTACGACGGTTCACCATCTTGATCAGGCCACGACGGGAGTGGTGGTCTTTGGTGTGCTCTTTGAAGTGGGTGTTCAGCTCGTTGATACGTGCGGTCAGCAGAGCAACCTGAACTTCTGGGGAGCCGGTGTCGTTTTGGCCACGGGCGTTGTCGGCGATGATAGCTGCCTTGTTGATGTTTTCAACAGTCATGATTTACCTTTCACATGCGATGCACGGAGTCGCAACCCTGCACATCGTGAACTTCGTTAATGAAACTCCAGCCGGATGGCCGGACGCGGAAGTATAACCGGATTAGGCGTCCATGGCTACGCTTTATGGCTAGAATGTGCTCCATGGGGACCAATTTTTTCTTCGCCGTTGTCATTTCAGCAGCATTACTGAGCGGTTGCGCCACCGCCCCCTCCCCTTATGTGCCCCGCACGGACGCTGCCTTCGCCGCTGTCCCGATCGGCAAAGCCACCAAGGATACCATCCTCGCCACTTTCGGCCCGCCGGACGAAACCATGTACCTGCGCCTGCGTGATTTGCAGGTGTGGAGTTACCGTTATCGGCAGTCCGACGTCTGGTATTCAATGATGCACATTCATTTCGACCACGACGGCGTTGTACGGGAAATGCTTAGTGGTCCCGACCCGGAGCGCGAGGAACGCCGTTTCGGCTGGTAATTTTTGATTACCCCAATAACCTCAAATATATTATCGGTGCAAACACCGGTATTTTTTATGCAAGCTCACTTAATTAAATATAGCTTGTATATTTTTCCGCTCTGCCTATCCTGAAATTACTTTTTTGATATCGCTCCACAAGGGCAACAAAAAGAAGGAGCGCGTTATGAACATTCTGAATCGATGCAGAGTGGTGGCTACTGCTGTGCCGCCGTTATTCCTGGTCGTAGCCTGCGGGGAAGCGGGATAGAAAGTCCGACCGTGCCAAGCGCACCACCCAGCGTTACGCTGGCAGCCACCAGCAATAATGTCGTGGCTTATTGGACCGATATTGGCGCCGCCACCGTCAACGCCAGTTCAACGACAAGCACCACGCCGGAGGAAGCGCGTCCGGTATTGCAGACCGACCTGGCCACGATGCACGCGGCGATTTACGATGCCGTAAATGCCATTGACGGCCGTCATAAACCCTTGATCGTTACGCCAAAATCCCCGGCTGCCGGCGCGTCGATGGAAGCGGCAGCCAGTGCAGCGGCCTACGGCGTATTGCGGGCATTATTCCCCGAATCGCAGCGCGCAATATCAAACCGCGTACGACAATCATATTGCAACCATCCCGGCGGGCGACGCAAAAGATAAGGGCCTGGCTATCGGCGCGGAAGTGGCCGCGGCCGTGGTGGCCAATCGCGCCAATGACGGACGCGCTGTGGTGCTGGCGCCTTATGTGCCCGGCACAGCGCCCGGCAAGTTCCGTGGCGCCAATCCCGTCAGCCGCTTTTCGCCGTATATCAAACCGTTCACGCTGACCAGCGCATCGCAGTTCCGCTCCCCCGCACCGCCTGCGCTGGACAGCGCCGCCTACGCGACGGACTTCAACGAAGTCAAGTCGCTGGGCGGAACGGTCAGCTCGAGCCGCACGGCCGAGCAACTCGAGGTGGCGCGCTTCCATACGGAGCCGCCACCTGTTTTCCTGACGCGGAATTTCGGCCGCTTCGCGCGCACCACGGACGGCATCCCGGAAGCAGCCCGGCTGATGGCCATCATCTACGTCGGCTTCTCGGATGCCAGCAATGCCTGCTTCGAGGCGAAGTACTTTTACGAAGCCTGGCGTCCGCTCAGCGCAATCCCGCTGGCCGACACCGACAATAACGCCGCCACAGCAGCCGACGCGACCTGGACGCCCGTCGTGCCGACGCCCAACCATCCGGAATATCCCGCCGCGCATTCCTGCACTGCCGGCGCCCTGGGCGAGCTGCTGCGCCAGTACTACGGCACCAGGTCGGTGACTTTCACGCTCAACAGCCTGGTCACCAACACCACGCGAACCTACACGAGCACCGATGCGCTCGCGGATGAAGTCACGATGGCCCGCATCTGGGGCGGCATGCACTTCCGCTATTCGACGCTGGCGGGAGCGGAACTTGGCAGGGCGTCTGCCAACTACACGATGCAGAATAATTTCGCGGCGCGCTGAGGGGAGGAAAACAGGTGATGCCCGCCCCGTTTTGGAGGCGGGAACGGGCATCGGTGCTGCCAGGAGGAAGACTTACGATTTAAGACTTACTGGGTACGTTCATTGTGCTTCTTGCGTGCGATGGCGCGGCTGTCGCGGTCCGCTTCGCGCTCCAGCGCGCGGCGCTCCTTCTTCGTCACCACGCCATCGGCCTTGGCGACCTTCTCGTCATGCTGCAGCTTCGCTTCGCGGCGCTCGAGGCTCTGGGTTTCTTTGGCGGTCAGTTCGCCGGAGCGGACGCCTTGCGCGATACGTTCCTGCTGATGCGCTTCGCGCGCATCCAGACGCGGCGTGGCAGTCTGCGCGAAAACAGGCAGGGCGATGGCGGAGATCACTGCGGTCAGGAGAAGCTTTTTCATTTTCTGGTCCCTTTCGAAGCGGGCGGAGCGCCCATGTGCAATTAACGCGCGCGGCGCCGCAACCGCAGACGCGCGAGTGTAAGCAATTGCAACGACTTAGCGGGATGCTCTTGCGCTGGCGGCGCCGGCGAGTGCGCTATCGCGCGGGTGATCGTCACGGTAGCGCCACAATGCTGTGCGCAGGCGTGCGAGATGGTCGTCCATTCTTTCGGGCAGCAGTTCGGCGCCGAATCCATCCGCCGCCTCGCCACCGCCTTCCAGCCGCGCCAGCACCATGCGGCCCACATTTTCGCGGTAATGCGATGGCTCCCAGAAGTAGCGCATCTCCGGCTGGCCGCTGGTCTGCGGCAGGGGCTCCGTGGTCACGCTGTTGAAGCCGGAAAAATCGTAGACCCGCGTGTCGCAACCCCGTGCCCGCAATTGGGCCGCTGTGGCGGCCAATGCACGCAGCCATTCCTCCATTTCCCTGCCGCGTCCCATGCGGTACAGCGCATCGATGGTGATCGCATGCGTAGGATTGACGTAGAGCCGCAAGCGGGAGCTGCACAGGTCTTCCAGCACCTGCATGAATGCCGGCATGGCAGCATGGCCGCTGCCATACAGTCTCAGGAAGTCGGCCGTGCGCGGCAGCACGCTGCCGCTGGTGCCGCCATTGCGCACCACGGCCATGCGCACACAGTTGTGATCCTTCTGTCCGTTTCTTGAGAGGCTGTGCGCGCACACGCCCGGGTATTGGCCTGCAAGCATGAGCAGGGAATCCTGCGTCATATCGAGGCTGATGCTGCGCTTCAGGTCGCGCGCGCTGCGGCGCCACATATAAGCGGGTCCGCCGCCGGCCAGTGCGTCATCCACATCCGTATTGCCGACTGCCAGCGTAAATGAAGGCAGATCCAGGCCCCACACCACCGTCGTGAGCGGGCCCACGTTCGAGGCGTAGCGCACAATCTTGATCTCGTCGCCCAGGTTGGCGCCGGACAGAGCGCCATTGAATACGCGGCGCCCGGCAAATTGCGGCGCATCGACCGGCAAGCCAACCTCAGTGCGCGAATTGCCAACATACAGGACCTGCGGCTGGTAACGCGACAGCGCGTACACCTTGCCCCAGGCTGTCAGCTTTTCGATATGCGGCCCAAGCCGTTCGAGCTTGGGGCTATCCCACTGATGCAGCAGGTAGGGGTCGACGCTGTAGTTCAGCGCCCCAGTTGCGCCGGCAAGCAGCACGGGCAAACCGCAGGCGATGGCGAGGTAGGCGCGCATGTCAGAACTGGAAGTAGAGGAATTCGCTGCTGCGATTCATGCTGAACAGGCAGACGGTCAGCAATGCCGCGCAGCCCAGCGCCCAGCGCGTGCTGGGCTGCCAGCGCCAGCGGCCCGCCTCGCCGCGCGCAAACAGCTCCTGCGTATTCGGTGCGAAGAAGGCCAGCAGCATGGCCAGCGCCAGCATGGGCAGGCCGGCCGTATCGAGCGTCAGCCAGCGTATGCCCTCCCCTCCCAGTTGACGGGGCAGCGCCAGGCCGTTGAGGCCCGCCAGGCCGCGCAGCATGTCCCAGGTGACATCCATATTCGGCGCGCGGAACGGCACCCATGCCAGCAACACGACGAGGAAGGTCAGCGGCCAATGCCACCAGCGCGGGCCCGCGTTGGGGAAGCGCGCATGCCAGCTGTGATGAATCACGAGATAAAGCCCGTGCAGGCCGCCCCACAGCACGAAGGTCCAGCCGGCGCCGTGCCACAAACCTCCCAGCAGCATGGTGATCATCAGGTTGCACAGCCGGCGCGCCGGCCCCTGGCGGTTGCCGCCCAATGGGATGTAGAGATAGTCGCGCAGGAAGCGCGACAGCGTCATATGCCAGCGCCGCCAGAATTCGCTGATATTGCGCGACTTGTAGGGCGAATTGAAGTTCAGCGGCAGCCGCACGCCGAACAGCAGCGAGAGGCCGATAGCCATGTCCGAATAGCCGGAGAAATCGAAGTAGAGCTGGAAGGTGTAGGCCAGCGTTGCCAGCCAGGCTTCCGTCAACTGGGGATGGGCGCCGGCGCTGAATGCCGGGCCGACCATGGGCGACAGGTTATCTGCGATCAGCACTTTCTTGGCCAGGCCGACGATAAAGATCGACATGCCCAGCGCCAGGTTTTCGATCCGCAGCCGCGCGTTCTCCGGCGCGGAAAACTGCGGCATCATTTCCTTGTGATGCAGCACCGGACCGGCCACCAGGTGCGGGAAATAGCTGACGAAGAGCGTGTACTGCACCGGGTCGGTTTCGCGCGCTTCACCGCGTGCGCAGTCAACGAGAAATGCGATCTGCGTGAAGGTGAAGAAGGATATGCCTATCGGCAGCGTGATATCGAAGCTGGTACTGAACAGGAAGTTCGCGTATTTGAACCAGGCCAGCGCCAGCAGGTTGACG
The DNA here is from genome assembly GCF_044055365.1 of Pseudoduganella sp. UC29_106. NCBI lineage: Bacteria > Pseudomonadati > Pseudomonadota > Betaproteobacteria > Burkholderiales > Oxalobacteraceae > Pseudoduganella > Pseudoduganella sp. UC29_106. The sequence continues at coordinate 4,695,386 of NZ_CP171977.1, forward strand.
GCCACGCCGGCCTGCATCAGGCGCTTGCGCCGCAAGCCCTGCGCGGAAAGGATGGCGCGCGCCGCCTGGAAGTTGAAGCAGATCGAGAGCAGGAGCAGCGGCAGGAATCTGACGTCCCACCACGCGTAAAAGACCAGCGACATGAAGGCCAGCCAGGCCATCGCGGCGCGCAGGCCAACCCATCCCAGCAAGCTGTAAACCAATAGCGCTATCGGCAGGTATATGAATACGAAACCATAGGAATTGAACAGCATGGGACTTCCCCTGCTTGCATTGGCTCGTTGTCAATATACTATGATGACTTAGCATACACAACCAACTCAGCAAGGGAAGCGCTCCTACAGTTGCGGATTCACCCGTTCGTTTTTTGAGTGCAACTTATTCAGTCCGGAAAGATATGCCTTGGCGCTGGCCACGATGATGTCCGGGTCGGCACCCACGCCGTTGACGATGCGGCCCGCGAGGGAGAGGCGCATCGTCACTTCGCCCTGCGACTGCGTGCCGGGGCTGATGCCGTTGATGGCGAACAGCACCAGCTCGGCGCCGCTCTGGGCCTTGCATTCGATGGCGTTGACCACCGCGTCCACCGGACCGTCGCCCGTGCCTTCGCAGGTGTATTCGTGGCCCTCCATCGAGAACACGACTTTGGCGCTGGGCAGCTCGCCCGTTTCCGAACGCTGCGACAGTGACACGAAGCGGTAATGCTCGCCCTCGGCCGCCTGCTCTTCATCCGACACCAGCGCCATGATGTCCTCGTCGAAGATTTCGGACTTGCGGTCGGCCAGCTCCTTGAAGCGGCTGAAGGCCGCGTTGATCTCGGCTTCGGAATCGAGTTCGATGCCCAGCTCCTGCAGGCGCTGCTTGAAGGCGTTGCGGCCGGACAGCTTGCCTAGCACGATCTTGTTGGCGGTCCAGCCCACGTCTTCGGCGCGCATGATCTCGTAGGTTTCGCGCGCTTTCAGGATGCCGTCCTGGTGGATGCCGGATGCGTGCGCAAAAGCATTGGCGCCAACGACCGCCTTGTTTGGCTGCACGGCAAAGCCGGTGATCTGGGACACCATCTTCGACGCCGCCACGATCTGCGTGGTGTCGATGCCGCATTCGAGGTTGTAGTAGCCGCCGCGCGTGCGCAGCGCCATCACGACTTCCTCCAGCGCCGTATTCCCTGCCCGCTCGCCCAGGCCGTTGATGGTGCACTCGATCTGGCGCGCGCCGCCGATCATTACGCCTGCCAGCGAGTTCGCCACGGCCAGGCCGAGGTCATTGTGGCAGTGGACCGACCAGATGGCCTTGTCCGAATTGGGGATGCGCTCGCGCAGGCGGCGAATGGATTCGCCGAAGAGTTCGGGCACGGCGTAGCCGACGGTGTCCGGGAAGTTGATCGTGGTCGCGCCTTCGGCAATCACCGTCTCCAGCACGCGGCACAGGAACTCCTCTTCCGAACGGCTGCCGTCTTCCGGGCTGAATTCGATATCGTCAGTGAACTTGCGGGCGAAGCGGATGGCCTGCGTCGCCTGTTCCAGCACCTGGTCCGGCTCCATGCGCAGCTTCATTTTCATGTGCAGCGGCGAGGTGGCGATGAAGGTGTGGATGCGCTTGCGTGCCGCCGGCTCCAGCGCTTCGGCGGCGCGGGCGATGTCGCGGTCATTGGCGCGCGACAGGGAGCAGACGGTGGATTCGCGGATGGTGGAGGCAATGGCGCGGATCGATTCGAAGTCGCCTTGCGAGGCGGCAGCGAAGCCCGCTTCGATCACGTCCACGCGCAGGCGTTCGAGCTGCTTGGCGATGCGGACCTTTTCTTCGCGGGTCATCGATGCGCCGGGCGACTGCTCGCCGTCGCGCAGCGTGGTATCGAAGATGATGAGGCGGTTGGTCATGGTTCATTCTCCCGGATGAAAAAGCCGCCTCGGTTGGCGTTAGCGGCGTTCGCTTTGGTCTACGGGTTCGTGCGCCGTCTGCACGATGCTCACGGGCTTGCCCTTGGCCAGCCGCACGAAGTACACGACATAGCCGGACAGGCCATACAGCACGAAGAGCGGGAACAGCACCTTCGGCGGGTCGATCGAGATCAGCGCGAAGAACAGCGCGATCAGGAACACGGCGATGAAGGGCACGGACTTGCGGAAGTTGATGTCCTTGAAGCTGTAGAACGGCACATTGGTGACCATGGTCAGGCCGGCGAAGATCGCGATGGTCCAGGCCTGCCACGGATAGATGACGCCGTCCACTTCGAGGTCGACCAGCAGCAGCACGAAACCGGCCACCAGGGCCGCGGCCGCGGGGCTGGGCAGGCCCTGGAAGTAGCGCTTGTCCACGACCTCGATATTGGTGTTGAAGCGGGCCAGGCGCAGCGCGGCGCCGGCGCAGTAGACGAAGGCGGCGATCCAGCCCAGCTTGCCCAGGCCGCGCAGCGCGAATTCGTAGATCACCAGCGCCGGGGCGGCGCCGAAGGAGACCATGTCGGAAAGGGAATCATATTGCGCGCCGAATTCGCTCTGGGTATTGGTCAGGCGGGCGACGCGGCCATCGAGGCCGTCCAGCAGCATGGCCACGAAGATGGCCCAGGCGGCGTGCTCGAAACGCTGGTTCATGGCCATGACGATCGCGAAGAAGCCGCAAAACAGTGCGCCGGTGGTGAAGGCATTCGGCAGCAGGTAAATGCCGCGCGAGCGGGGACGTGCGCCTTCGCCTTGATGACGACGCGCAAATCGGCTGAACAGCGACTTGCCGCCAGGCTGCTTGGCTCGGCGACGGGGGAATTTGGCCATACTCTTCCATTTTGTTATTGCCCGGCAACGCGCCGGGGTGTCGCCTATTATAGTGGAGGAGCATGCACGGCGGATCAATGATCCGCCCTACAGCCCCTGCGGGGCCGAGAGCCGTCGCGGCGTGTAGGGCGGATCATTGATCCGCCGTGTGTGCGTACTACTTAAACTTGACCTTGCCCACGACGCGCATGTCCAGGGTGGTCTCGCCCGGCTCAAAACTCGGCTCCGCCACCTCCTGCGCGGCATCCTTGGCAAACGAGCGCGCCATCATCGGCGCGGCGGCAGCGACCTCGCCGCGGGCGTAATTGCCCGAGCCCTCGAAATCGATGGTATCCAGCTGCGCATCGCCCAGCGGACGCCCCATCGCATTGGCGATCGACGCAATGCGCTCATTCAGGTTCTTGTAGGTCGCCGCAATGCGCTGGTCCTCCAGCTTGCGCGTGGCGGCCGGGCTCAGGCCGAAGTGGATGCCGTTCAGCGTGAGGATTTTCTGCGCCGAGGACACCGTCTTCGGCAGCCCGCCCAGGCTGGTCGTGGTCAACTGCACATATTGGCCGACGCGCCAGGCCGTCGGCACACGGGGCTTCTGCGGCGACGTCATGGGACGCGGCGGCTCTTCCGGATAGACCGGGTAAGTGTAATAGCCCTGGGTCTTGAGCTGCGCCTGCGGGTCTTCCTTTTTCAGGATTTCCAGGCCCTGCTTCATTTTCTGGTTGACGCGGGAGGCGGCGGCGGACTTGTCCTTGTCCTGTTCCTCGATGGCGAAGGTGGCCACGGCCTGGTCGTTCGGCGCGGTGACCTGTCCGTAGGCCGGTACGATCACGGTGGCGCCACTGGTCGGCACGGATTGCGCGGTGGCGGCCGAGGCGCCCAGTACCAGGGCGGCAGCGGCGGCGGTTTTGAGTAAGCTCATTATTGTTCTCCCAAGTGGTAATGGGCGCACTTTAACCGAAATTTTCCTGGCCCCAACTCCAAGATAGTGAACGTTTGTAACAGGCATGAAATGATTACGCCTCATGCTCATGGCATCATCGCAGTCGCTTTTCCTTAACAATAAACCCTATGAGCAAATATCTCCTGCCTACCCTGGCGCTGGCCGCCAGCCTCGGTGCGCATGCCGCGCCGGCCAAACAAGAACCGCAACCGAAACTCGTCCTCGTCATTGCCGTGGACGGCCTGCCGCAGGAGCAGGTGACCCGCTACCGCAGCCAGTTCGGCGAAGGTGGGTTCCGCCGCCTGCTGGACCACGGCGCATGGTTCAATAATGCGCACCAGGCGCACGGCGTGACCGTGACGGCTGTCGGCCACGCCGCCATCCTGAGCGGCGCTTACCCCTACCAGCACGGCATCATCGGCAATAACTGGATCGACCCGGTTACGCTGAAGAGCGTCTACTGCACCGAGGACACCGCCCACAAATACATCGGCAGTGAGGTCACCGAGCCTTCCGACGGCACCTCGCCAAAGAACCTGCGTGTCGACACCCTGGGCGACCAGCTGCGCTACGCCACCGGCCAGAAAGCGAAAGTGATCACCGTGTCCGGCAAGGACCGCGGCGCGATCCTGATGGCGGGCAAGAACGGCACCGCCTACATGTATATGGAAAAGTCGGGCAACTTCGCCAGCTCCACGTACTACATGCAGCAGCATCCGCAATGGGTGCAAACCTACCAGGCCGGCAAGCCGCAGGAGCGCTATTACGGCAGGACCTGGCGTCCGATGCTGGCCGATTCCGCCTACGCGGGCGACGCGGGCGAGCTGCCGAATCTGGCCATGTACAGCGAGAGCGGCGCACCGGATGCGGTGTACTACAAGCGCCTGAAGGAAAGCCCCTTCCTCGACGAGTTGACCGTCGACTTCGCGAAAGCCGCGATCGAGGGCGAAAACCTGGGCAGGAATCCTGCGGGCGTGCCGGACCTGCTGGGCGTGAGCTTCTCGGCGCACGACCTGGCGAACCACGCACAGGGCCCGGAGAGCAAGATCTCGCACGACCACCTGCAGCGCCTGGACCGCATGCTGGCCGGCTTCTTCTCCTACCTGGACAAGCGCCTCGGCATGGATAACGTGCTGGTCGTGCTGACCGCCGACCATGGTTTCCCGAACGTGCCCGAGTTCTCGTCCGGCACCCAGCACATCGAGGCGCAGCGGATCGACAGCAAGAAGCTGGTGGCCGAGCTGAATGCCCACCTGACCGCGAAGTACGGCATCGACAAGATGGTGTCAGCCTATCTGATGCCGAACATTCACCTGGACTACGCTCAGATCGCAGCGGGCAAGCTGTCGCGTGAAGAAGTCGAGAACGAGGCGGCGCGCTTCGTGCTGAAGCAAACGGGCATCGCCGACGTGTTCACTCGTACGCAATTCGAAAACGGCGCCGTGACCGGCACCCGCATTGCAACGCTGATGCGGCGCGGCTGGAACCGCGAGCTGTCGGGCGACCTGATGCTGGTCGTGAAGCCCTACTGGTACTTCGGCAGCGGCACCAGCGGCACCTCGCACGGCGCGCCGTATGCTTACGATACCAATGTGCCGCTGATCATGATGGGCAAGCAGTGGGTGAAGCCGGGCGCTTATTCCCAGTACGCGGAGGTGGTGGACATCGCGCCTACCCTCTCCTTCCTGCTGCGCGTGCGGCCGCCGGCCGGCGCCGAAGGGCGCGTGCTGTCCGAAGTCCTTCGCTAAAACCCACGGCATACACCAGGTGTCTGCCACATCGTGGCAGACACCAGCTTCGCGCCTCTGGTTTTTGCAAGCCCAACGGCGCGCAAGCATAAAAAAAACGGCCCCGAAGGGCCGTTAATTCCTGCTCGGGACAATCAGTTCTTGGACTGATCGACCAGCTTGTTCTTGGCGATCCAGGGCATCATTGCGCGCAGTTTGGCGCCGACTTCTTCGATCTGGTGCTCGGCGGTCAGGCGGCGGCGGGAGATCAGGGTCGGGGCGCCGGCCTTGTTCTCGAGGATGAAGCTCTTCGCGTATTCGCCGGTCTGGATATCCTTCAGGCACTGGCGCATCGCTTCCTTGGTTTCCGCAGTCACGACCTTCGGACCGGTCACATACTCGCCGTACTCCGCGTTGTTGGAGATCGAGTAGTTCATGTTGGCGATGCCGCCTTCGTAGATCAGGTCAACGATCAGCTTCAGCTCGTGCAGGCACTCGAAGTAAGCCATTTCAGGCGCGTAGCCGGCTTCCACCAGGGTCTCGAAACCTGCCTTGATCAGTTCAACGGTACCGCCGCACAGCACGGCCTGTTCGCCGAACAGGTCGGTCTCGGTCTCTTCGCGGAAGTTGGTTTCGATGATGCCGGCCTTGCCGCCGCCGTTGGCGGAAGCGTAGGACAGGGCGATGTCACGGGCGGCGCCGGACTTGTCCTGGTACACGGCGATCAGGTGCGGCACGCCGCCACCCTGGGTGTAGGTGCCGCGCACGGTGTGGCCCGGGGCCTTCGGTGCGACCATGATCACGTCCAGGTCGGCGCGCGGCACAACCTGGCCGTAGTGCACGTTGAAGCCGTGGGCGAAGGCCAGCACGGCGCCCTGCTTGATGTTCGGCTCCACGTTTTCCTTGTACACCTGGGCGATGTTCTCGTCCGGCAGCAGGATCATCACAACGTCGGCGGCCTTCACTGCCTCGTTCACTTCGGCGACCTTCAGGCCGGCCTTCTCAACCTTCTGCCAGGAAGCGCCGCCGCGGCGCAGGCCGACAGTCACGTTCACGCCGGATTCGGTCAGGTTCTGTGCGTGGGCGTGGCCCTGGGAACCGTAGCCGATGATGGCAACGTTCTTGCCTTTGATGAGGGAGAGGTCAGCGTCTTTGTCGTAGAAAACTTTCATGGTCATTCCTTGGTGTGAATTCGGTTCAATTAAACTTTGAGGATGCGTTCGCCGCGGCCGATGCCCGAGCCGCCGGTACGGACGGTCTCGAGGATCGCTGCACGATCGATGGCGTCGATAAAGGCGTCAAGCTTGCTCTTCGCGCCGGTCAGCTCGATGGTGTAGGTCTTTTCGGTCACGTCGATGATGCGGCCGCGGAAGATGTCGGCGGTGCGCTTCATTTCTTCGCGCTCCTTGCCCACAGCCCTGACCTTGATCAGCATCAGCTCGCGCTCGATATGCTGGCCTTCGGTCAGGTCCACCACCTTCACCACTTCAATCAGGCGGTTCAGGTGCTTGGTGATCTGCTCGATGATGTCATCGGACCCGGTGGTCACGATCGTCATACGGGACAGGGTTGCATCCTCGGTCGGCGCCACGGTCAGCGTTTCGATGTTGTAGCCGCGCGCCGAGAACAGGCCCACCACGCGCGACAGTGCGCCTGCTTCGTTTTCCAGAAGTACAGAAATAATATGTCGCATGATTACAGGTCCTCCGAGCCAAGCAGCATTTCGGAGAGGCCCTTGCCAGCCTTCACCATCGGCCACACGTTTTCACTCTGGTCGGTAATGAAGTTCATGAAGACCAGGCGGTCCTTCATGCCAAACGCTTCTTTCAGCGCGCCGTCCACATCGCCCGGCTTCTCGATGCGCATGCCGACGTGGCCATAGGCCTCGGCCAGCTTTTCGAAGTCCGGCAGCGAATCCATATAGGACTCGGAGTAGCGCGAGCCGTAGTCGATCTGCTGCCACTGGCGGACCATGCCGAGGAAGCGGTTGTTCAGCAGGATGATCTTCGGCGTCAGGTGGTACTGCTTGCAGGTGGCCAGTTCCTGGATATTCATCTGGATCGAGCCTTCACCCGTGATGCAGGCCACGGTGGCGCCGGGGTTGGCCATCTGCACGCCCATGGCGTAAGGCAGGCCCACGCCCATCGTGCCCAGGCCGCCGGAATTGATCCAGCGGCGCGGCTTGTCGAACTTGTAGTACTGGGCTGCCCACATCTGGTGCTGGCCCACGTCCGAAGTGATGAAGGCGTCACCTTTGGTGATGTCGAACAACGATTCGACAACCTGCTGCGGCTTGATCACCAGGTCGGAAGTCGAATAGGCCAGACACTTGCGGCCGCGCCATTCGTCGATCTGCGCCCACCACTTCTTCAGCGCCGGCGCGTTCGGCTTGGCGTCGCCTGCGTCCAGCTGGGACAGCAGCTCGATCAGCACATCCTTCACGTTGCCGACGATAGGAATGTCGACTTTCACGCGCTTCGAGATGGAAGACGGGTCGATGTCGATATGGATGATCTTGCGCGGGTTGGTGCTGAAGTGCTTCGGATTGCCGATCACGCGGTCGTCGAAGCGGGCGCCGATGGCGATCAGGACGTCGCAGTTCTGCATCGCCATGTTCGCTTCATAGGTGCCGTGCATGCCCGGCATCCCGACGAAGTTCGGATCGGAAGCGCGCGAACCGCCCAGGCCCATCAGGGTGTTGGTGACCGGGAAGCCGAGCTTCTCGACCATGCGATTCAGTTCATTCGATGCGTGCGCCAGGATCACGCCGCCGCCCGTGTAGATCATCGGACGCTCGGCAGCCAGCAGCAGCTGGACCGCCTTGCGGATCTGGCCCGCATGCCCCTTGTCGACCGGACGGTAGGAACGCATCTCGATCTCTTTGGGGTAGTTGAATACGTGCTTGTGCATGGAGATATCCTTCGGGATATCGACCAGCACCGGACCGGGGCGACCGGTACGTGCGATGAAGAACGCCTTCTTGATGGTCTCGGCCAGGTCTTTCACATCCTTCACGAGGAAGTTGTGCTTGACGACCGGACGGGTGATGCCGACGGTATCGCATTCCTGGAAGGCGTCCTGACCAATGGCGTGGCTCGGCACCTGGCCGGAGATCACAACCATGGGGATGGAGTCCATGTAGGCGGTGGACAGGCCAGTCACGGCATTGGTCACGCCCGGGCCGGAGGTCACGAGGGCCACGCCGACTTTGTTCGAGCTGCGCGAATACGCATCGGCTGCGTGGATCGCGGCCTGCTCATGGCGAACGAGGATGTGCTGGAATTTGTCCTGCTTGAAGATGGCGTCGTAGATGTACAGGACGGCGCCGCCGGGATAGCCAAAGACGTGTTCAACGCCCTCTTCTGCGAGGCAACGGACAACGATCTCGGCGCCCGTGATGGGAGCTTCGGTATTCATGAAACATTCCTTTCAAGGTCCATAGGAGATTGATCGGATGCTCTTGCCTAGCGAAGCAGGTGTTCCCGTTGCACTACCCCAAGCGTCCCTTCTTTCTGCGGTCACACCGACCCTTCCCCCATGCGTAGCTGGAGTACAAGCCGGGGCTAAACGCAACTCGTTTGGCCGAGGTCTATGCAGCGGTTTTGTACCTACCTCTCGCGCTTGTGGCACGGGTTAGAGCAAACTGCTGACAAATGAAAGCTGGTCGCATCAACACGGCTTTGTGTGCCTGTGCCGAATGACCGGGGAGCTTCGTGGTATGCAAAGCGTTCCATACGGTACTGCGTTGCACCATTCTGGTCAAGAATTATTATGCTAAAAGTTCATTTTTGGTGCAAAACAGTATAAAAACCTGCGGGAAACAGCATTTCTTTGCTAACATTGCGGATTGTCCTAACAGATCTCATCCGCGCTGCAACCTTCCTGACGCATGGCCACAGACAAAGAATTATCGGATTTTCTCGAGAACGTCGAGCGGCGTGCATTCAAACAAGCCGTGTATGCAGTCCGGCGGGATGAAGCGGCACTGGATATTGTTCAAGATGCAATGATCAAGCTGGCCGAAAAGTACGGGGACCGCCCCGCGGCCGAGCTGCCCCTGCTGTTCCAGCGGATTCTGCAAACCACCATCCTGGATTTTTTCCGTCGCGAAAAAGTTCGCAACACCTGGGTTTCTTTGTTTTCCGGCCTCGGCCCCTCGAATGATGAGCACGAGGACTTTGATATACTTGAGTCGTACGAGGCCGAAGAAGGCACCCAGGCAGCGGAGTCGAGCGCTGACCAGGTTGAGCGCGCACAAATCTTGCAATTAATTGAAGATGAAGTGCAAAAGCTTCCGGCGCGTCAACGGGAAGCCTTCCTCATGCGTTACTGGCAGGATATGGATGTGGCTGAAACGGCCGAAGCAATGGGATGTTCCGAAGGGAGCGTGAAAACGCATTGCTCACGAGCAACTCACACTCTCGCCGCAGCGCTCAAAGCCAAGGGAATTAAACTATGAACACCGAAGACATCAACTTTGCCTACCGGGTGCGCCACGCGCTCAACGAAAAGCTAGACGATCTGCCGGCCTCGACTACCGACCGTCTGGCTGCTGCGCGCAAAGCCGCGCTGGCCCGGAAGAAGGCGGACGCGCCTGCGCGCGTGCGCGTCACCCGAACTGCCCCGGCCGTCGCCGGTGGCGCTGCTTTCTTCAGCAATCCTTTTGCCTGGATCAAGAATGTGGGCGTGGCCCTGCCCCTGCTGCTCGTGATGGGCGGCATGGTCGGTGTCTATCAATTTGAACAGCAGCAATCGATCGCCGAGCTGGCCGAAATGGATGCGGCCGTGTTGTCGGATGAACTGCCGCTGTCCGCTTACCTGGATCACGGCTTCAACGCCTACCTCGAAACCCGCGAGCAATAAATGGCGCGTGTGAGCGGTCGGACAATCTGGATTGCCGGCGCCGTCGGCCTGACCCTGGCCCTGGCGGCGTGTTCGCGCCAGGAAGCCGCGCAACCGGCCCCCGTGGCGGCGCCTGCCGCCGCGCCGGCGTCTGCCGTGGTCGGCGAAAAACCGCATTGGGATGACCTGAAACCGGCACAGCAGCAAGCCCTGGCCCCGCTGAAGGACAGCTGGGAAGAGCTGGGCCCGGTACGCAAGCAGAAGTGGATCGAAATCGCCAACCGCCTGGGCAAGATGAAGCCCAGCGAAAAGGAGCGCGTGCAGGAACGCATGGCCGAGTGGGTCAAGCTGAGCCCGGCCGAGCGCAAGGCCGTGCGCGAGAATTACGCCCGCACCCAGAAAATTACGCCAAGCCAGAAATCGGCGCAGTGGGAACTGTACCAGCAGCTGACTGAAGAGCAGAAGAAAGCCCTGGCGGACGCTGCCGCTGCCAAGCGCCCGCAAGTCGCCAAGCCGCCGACTCCGGCGCAGGCCAAGATTGTTACGCCGCCGCCGGTCAAGCCGCACGGCCAGGGCCTGGTGCCCGCGCCAGGCACCGTGCCGGCGGGCATTGTTGCCCCTGGACCGCTCACGCCGCCGGTGGTGAGCACGCCGCCGGCTGCCGATCCGAATGCCCCGATGCCGGGTTCTGCGACGGTAACGCCGGGCGCCGCCGGCGCCGCGGTGGTGCCAATGCCGCCGGGCAGCACGCCAATGGACCCGGCCGCGCCGCAGATTCCGGCCTCCGGCTCCGTACAAACGGCCGCTCCGGCCCAGACTGCACAACCGAATGTCAGCAAATAACGCTTCGTCCGGCATTACCACTCCCACCGTCAAACGCCGCCTGATCTCGATGATCTACGAGATCCTGCTGGCGTTTGCCGTGCTGTTCCTGCCCCTGCTGATTGTCGAATTCGCTACCCGTGCCGCGGTCACGCCTTTCGCATGGCATGCCCGCCAGGCAACCACCTTCCTCGTGCTGGCCGCCTATTTCGTCCACCAGTGGACGCGCAAGGGCCAGACCCTCGCCATGCAGACCTGGCGCATCAAGCTGGTCATGCCGGGGCGCGACCATGTGCCCCTGCACGCCGCCGTGGTGCGCTACCTGCTTAGCTGGATGTGGGTATTGCCGGCGGTGCTGGTTTCCTTTGTGCTCAAACTGGAGCACTGGTATGCGCTTTATGCACTGATTGCCGGCGTCCTGCTGTGGTCCCTGACGGCCTTCTTCGACAAGGACCGCCAGTTCCTGCACGACCGCCTGTCCGGCACCCGCCTGGTCCAGCTGCCCAAGCCCGAGAAGAAGAAAAAAACCGCCGCCTGACTCGCTTGCCCAACCTATCGTGCGTGCCTGGTCTTAACGAAAGCGGGCGCCTTCCCCGCTTGCCCATCCTATCGTGCGTGCCTATTCTGAACGAATAAGGCCACCATAATAGGAGACGATCATGGCAACTGAGGATGCACTATTCGCCGGCTCCATTCCTGAATTGTATGAGCGCTTTTTGCTGCCGCTCATCTTCGATCCCTACGCTGAAGACTTGATCCGGCGCATTGTGCAGCGCACACCTGCGAGCGTGCTGGAAGTGGCGGCAGGGACCGGAGCGGTCACACGAAAGATGATGCTGCGCCTGCCCACGGATACCCATATCATGGCCACGGATTTGAACCAGGGCATGATTGACCAGGCGCGCCGCCAGTGCAAGGCGGCAAACATCGAATGGCGGCAGGCCGACGCAATGAAGCTGCCCTTCCCCGACGCCAGTTTCGACCTGGTGGTTTGCCAGTTCGGCGCCATGTTTTTTCCCGATAAGGCGCGCGCCTTTGGCGAGGCGCATCGCGTGCTGCGGCCGCGCGGCGCCTTCCTGTTCAATGTGTGGGACACGCTCGAGCGCAACGAGTTCGCCCGCACCGTGCACGACACCGTAGCCGCCCGCTTCCCGCACGACCCGCCGCGCTTCCTCGCGCGCACCCCTTATGGTTACAACGATCTCGCCACCATCCGGCGCGACCTGGCGGAGGGCGGATTCACATCGATCGACCATGCGGTCGTGTCCTCGCGCAGCCATGCGCCGTCGGCCCGCATTCCTGCCACAGCCTTCTGCCAGGCGACGCCGCTGCGCGCCGAAATCGAAGCGCGCGGCAATCTGGACGAGACAACGGGAGCGGTTGAATGCGCGCTGGAGCGGCGCTTCGGCAATGGCATCATCGAAGGCCAGATCCAGGCCATTGTGTTCAGTTGCGTGGCGTGAACGGATAAACGTTGGTGCCGCCGACGTCGGCATCGTCGCCGAGGGCAAGATCGCCGCGTTCGAACGCCTGCAGGACCTCCTGCGCCGCCGGCAGGTCCTGCTCCGGCACCAGCACCCGAACGCCGCCAATGGCGGGCGCCAGCAGCAGATTGGACTGGACATACTGATCGTCCACCACCACGGCCGCAATGCCCGCCGCCTGCAGGCAGCCGCAGACGACATGCGCTTCCGTCGGAATCAGGTAGCGCGCCACCGTGCAAAATTCGCTGTGCATACTGTCCCCTCCCTGCGGACAAGATATCACAAGCGCGAGTCAACCCCAGTGGATATAGTCAATCCCGTTCTGCATGCTGCCGATCAGGTGCGCATAGTTTTCCTGGCTTTCGCTGAAGCCCAGCAGCACGCCGGCCTTCGAGTCTTCCCTGGAGTCGAGTACGTGCACCCAGAAATTCAGGCCTTCCTGGTCCGGCGCGCGGTGCAGCACGTTGTAGTAAAGCTGGGTAACGAAATCGAGGTTGCTCGGCTGAGCGCCATATAAGCGGTGGAATTCGTCCGAATAGACAAAGCCATTCGCGACCGACTTCAGCGGCTCGCCGTGATCGAGTTGTGCGATCCAGAAGCCCAGGCCAGGCAAGTCGGGCTTGCGGTCAAAGGCGGCCTGGTACAGCCGGTAGGCTTCACCGGCAGCGCCGTCGATATCGAAAGCGACATCCACGTCCTTGAAGCTGGCGCGTTCGATATTGGAGAGTATGTCGGTGCCGTTATTTCCAGCCAGGCCGGTGACGATGAAGCGGTCGCCATAGGCATGGATGGAGAATTCGGAACGGTTGCCGTTGTAGAAGGCTTCGTCGAGGCCCGCACCGCCGTCGAGGTAATCATCGCCGCGGCCGCCGAACAGCGAGTCGTTGCCGCCGTAGCCGAAGATATTGTCGTTGCCGGCCGTGCCATCGAGCTGTTCGCCGAACCGGCTGCCGTCGATATTGTTGCCGTTCAGCGTCGCCAGGTCCTCGCGTATCGTCAGGCTGACGGCTTGCTGGCCGCTGTGCGCGCCCTGCACCCACCAGGCATCGACGTAGTAAGTGCCGCTATAGGGCGCAACAAAGCTTACGTGGTCGGTGCCCCACTCGCCGGTGCCGTCGTCTTCCGCGATGGCGCGGCCATTGTCGTCAAACACCAGCAGCACGCCGGGGTCTCTGTAACTCGAGGATTCCAGCGAGTAGATGGCGCCGGCAACGGCGGTGAAGCTGAACACGGGGTGATAATCCGCGCCGGCATAATTGGCGCTGTATTGCGCGGCATTGTCGTAACCCGGCACGCTGCCGTTGTACGGCGTCAGCGACAGCCTGGGCGCGGTCGCCATTTCGTGCGGGGTCAGGTCGGCGTAGTAAGGAATCGTGCTGTAGCTCATCGCAATCTCCTGTTTGACGATTCCATATTAGCCAGCCACAAAGCGCGCCATCGCAAGACTTACATTCTGTTTCGCCGCTTACAGCCTGCTCAGAAACGCTCGTGATTGTGCAGGTAGCGCCACTGCCCTTCCGGCAGGCCGGAGAGCGCAATGCGGCCGATGCGCAGGCGCTTCTGGGCGGTGGCGCGCAGGCCCGCCTCGGCGCACAGCTTGGCGATCAGTGCCGGCTTTGGCGGCTTCACGGCGAAACGCAGGCGATTTTCGTTTTGCCAGCTCACTTTGCCGCTCCCCTGGTTCAGCAGCTGCAGGCCGCCTTCAGCGATTTTCCCCTCGACGTCCACGATGATCTCCTGCTCCATCGTCGCGCCCTCTTCCACCAGCTTGCGCTGCACGCGATAGTCCTGCGTGAACACGAACAGGCCGCTCGCTGCGGCGTCGAGCGGCAGGCAGGCGGTCAGGTTGCGCAGGTGGCGCTGCAGGAAACGCGTACGCTGGGCTTCGGCGCTGCGCGCTTCGGGCGTCAGGCAGGCCAGGGCATCCACGCCTGCGGGCTTGTGCAGCAGGATGGTGGCCGGGGCGATTTCGAGCAGCGTAGCATCCGGCGCCAGCGTGACTTGCTGGTGCGGAGCGACGCGCGCGCCCGGCTCTTCGACGACCATACCGTCCACGCTGACAAAAGCGCCTTCGATATAGATCTCGGCTTCGCGCCGCGAACAGGGAACCATTTCCGCCACGCGCTTGGCGAGGCGGATTGTCGTATCTTCAGTCATTTGAAGTAATCGGTGAATACAGCAGCAACGCGCTCGACGTCCTGGCGGTTGACGTCCAGGTGGGTGACGAGGCGCAGCGTGGGCGCCATGGAGACGCGGATGCGCTCCGCCTGTAGTGCCTTGTTCAGGCCCTCGCAGGCTTCGCGCGGTAGTGTGACGAAGAGAATGTTCGTTTGCGGCTGGCTGACCTGGATCGCGCCAATCCGGCCCAGTGCGCCGGCAAGCCAGGCGGCGTTGTCATGGTCCTCAGCGAGGCGCTGGACATTGTTCTGCAGGGCGTACAAGCCCCCTGCTGCAATCACGCCGGCCTGGCGCATGCCGCCGCCAACCATCTTGCGCCAGCGCTTGGCTTCTTCTATCAATTCTTTTGTGCCGCACAGCACGGAGCCGACCGGGGCGCCGAGGCCTTTCGACAGGCACACGGACACGCTGTCGAAGCCTTGCACCGCTTCGCGCAGGCTGATGCCCTGCTTCACCGCGGCATTGCAGACGCGCGCGCCGTCGAGGTGCGTTGCCAGTCCGCGCGCATGGGCCAGCGCGGTAGCCTGCGCCACGTATTCACGCGGCAGCACGCGGCCGCCGATCGTGTTTTCCAGCGCCAGCAGCTTGCTGCGGGCGAAGTGCACGTCGATCGGCTTGATAGCGGCTTCGATGTCTTCCAGGGCGATGCTGCCGTCGGCGCGATTGGTCAGGGGTTGCGGCTGGATGCTGCCCAGCACGGCCGCGCCGCCGCCTTCATATTTGTAGGTGTGCGCTTCCTGGCCGACGATGTATTCGTCGCCACGGCCGCAATGGGCCAGAAGCGCGATCAGGTTGGTTTGCGTGCCCGATGCCGCGAACAGGGCGGCTTCGTAGCCGAATTGTTCGGCGGCGTAGTCTTGCAGGGCATTGACCGTAGGGTCGTCGCCGTAAACGTCATCGCCGACGGGCGCGGCGTGCATGGCGTCGCGCATGGCGGCGCTGGGCTGGGTGACCGTGTCGCTGCGCAGGTCGAGCCAGCGTTCGCCGGCCTCCAGCGCGGACAGGCTGCCGGCGCCGCTCGGCGCGGCAGCCGGGTAGCCGGCGCTCATGGCGTCACCTCGGGCGTCGCGGCGGGCTGCCCGGCGACGTCGGCCACCGGCGCGGCAGGGGCGGGCTCGCCGGTGTAGAAGCGATCGGACATTTCCTGCAGGCCGACGGTCGACAGCACTTCGGCCAGCCGTTCGGCCGGACGGCGGCGCGGCAGATTCTTGTACGTCGCCACGATCAACTCATTCTTCATCGAGTGTTCCCAGCCAACCAGCTCGGTCACGGTGACCTGATAGCCGTGCGCTTCCAGCTGCAGGCAGCGCAGCACATTGGTGATCTGGCTGCCGAATTCACGCGTATGGATCGGATGGCGCCACAATTCGGTCAGCACATTCTTGCCCAGCGACTGTCCCTTGTTCTTGCGCAGCACGGACGCCACTTCCGCCTGGCAGCAAGGCACCAGCACGATATGTTTGGCGTGCTTCTTCAGCGCGAAGTCGATCGCGTCATCGGTCGCGGTATTGCAGGCGTGGAGCGCGGTGACGATGTCGATCTGCTCCGGCAGCGCCGATGAAGTCGTGGACTCGGCAACCGACAGCGGCAAAAAGCTCATGCCAGGAAAATCGAACTTGCGCGCCAGCTCTTCCGAGCGTGCGACCAGTTCCTCGCGCGTCTCGATGCCGTAGATGTGCGAAGAATCCTGCAGCGCCTTGAAGAACAGGTCATAGATGATGAAGCCGAGGTAGGACTTCCCTGCCCCGTGATCGACCAGCGAGACCGAACCCTTCTCCGACAGCACGTCATTCAGCAGCGGCTCGATGAACTGATACAGGTGATAAACCTGCTTCAGCTTGCGCCGCGAATCCTGGTTCAGCTTGCCGTCGCGCGTGAGGATGTGCAGCTCCTGCAGCAGCGCGACCGACTGGCCAGGCTTCACTTCGGGGATATCGGTGACCGTGGTGGGCAGCGGTGCGCGAGGCGAAGCGGCCGCAGAAACGGCAGCGGCGCCTTTCGCGCCGCCGGTAGTCTTATTGCGCTTCATCGATCCACGCCTGCTGGATCGCTTCCAGCACCTTCTCGCCGCCGCGCTTGTGATCGTCGTCGAAGTCTTCCAGGTCGACGATCTTGTTGTGCAGATCGGTGAAGCGGATGGTGGTGGGGTCAATGTCCGGGTACTTGTCGTACAGGGCTTCGGCGATGGCCGTGATATCAGTCCATTTCAGCATGGTGCGCTCCGCGATCAGTGGCCGCCTTCGCTGGCGTGGTTGATGGTGTATTTCGGAATCTCGATCACGAGGTCTTCATCGGCCACGATGGCCTGGCAGGACAGGCGCGACACCGCTTCCAGGCCCCAGGCCTTGTCCAGCAGGTCCTCTTCCGTTTCGGACGCTTCGTTCAGCGAATTGAAGCCCTCGCGCACCAGCACGTGGCAGGTCGTGCAGGCGCACGATTTTTCGCAGGCGTGTTCGATATGGACATCGTTGTCCAGCAGGACATCGCAAATGGATTTGCCGGATTCGGTTTCGATCACGGCGCCTTCAGGGCACAGCTTGGCGTGTGGCAGGATGACGATTTGTGGCACTTCTTTTCCTCGGTTTATGCGTTGTCGGCGGAGCTCGGCGGATCAATGATCCGCCCTGCAGCCCTTTGGGCCTGTCCGTTTAGCCTTCTACGACCTGGTCCAGCGTCTTGCCGGACAAGGCCTTGCGCACGCTGCGGTCCATGCGGCGCGATGCGAATTCTTCGGTGCCGCGGGCCAGCGCTTCGTACGCGGACTTCACGGCGTAGTGGTCGGCCTCGCCGCCGCCGGACTTGACCAGCACGTCCATCGTGGCGGCCATCAGCGCGTCGATGTCCGCGCGCTCTTCGTCGGACAGCAGTTCGCCATCCTCATCCAGCGCGGACTGGGTCGCCAGCATGATGCGTTCGGCTTCCACCTGCTCTTCGCGCAGGGCGCGGGCTTTCATGTCGTCGTCGGCGGAGGCATACGATTCCTGCAGCATGCGCGCCACTTCGTCGTCGCCCAGGCCATAGGAAGGCTTGACGGTGATCGACGCTTCCACGTTCGAGCGCAGTTCGCGCGCGGAGACGGACAGCAGGCCGTCCGCGTCCACCTGGTAGGTGATGCGGATGCGCGCCGCGCCGGCCGCCATCGGCGGAATGCCGCGCAGCTCGAAGCGCGCCAGGGAGCGGCAATCGCTCACCAGTTCGCGCTCACCCTGCAGCACGTGCACAGCCAGCGCGGTTTGCCCGTCCTTGAAGGTGGTGAACTCCTGGGCGCGGGCGCAAGGAATGGTGGAATTGCGCGGGATGATCTTCTCGACCAGGCCGCCCATGGTTTCAATGCCCAGCGACAGCGGGATCACATCCAGCAGCAGCCAGTCATCGCCCGGCGCACGGTTGCCCGCCAGCAGATTGGCCTGGATGGCGGCGCCCAGCGCCACCACCTTGTCCGGATCGATGTTCGCGTGCGGGATGGTGTGGAAGTATTCGCCCACGGCGCGCTGCACGTGCGGCATGCGCGTGGCGCCGCCCACCATCACCACGCCGTCAATATCGTCGGCATCGAGGTCGGCGTCGCGCAAGGCTTTCTTCACAGCGTTCATGGTCTTGGCGACGAGGTGCTTCGTGATCTCGGCGAATTTCTCGGCCGTGATCGTGATGTGCACTTCCTCGCCGGAGCGCAGGGCCGCATCCACGGTCACTTCGGACTTGGTCGACAGCAGTTCCTTCGCTTCGCGCGCCTTTACCATCAGCGTCGCCGTATCCTCGTCGTTCAGCGGGGACAGTTTTTCCTGCTCGTGAATCCAGCAGAACAGGCGGTGGTCGAAGTCGTCGCCGCCCAGCGCGGAATCGCCGCCGGTGGACAGCACCTCGAACACGCCCTTGGTCAACTTCAGAATGGAGATGTCGAAGGTGCCGCCGCCCAGGTCATAGACCGCAAATCGGCCTTCGGACTCATTATCCAGGCCATAGGCAATGGCCGCGGCAGTCGGTTCGCTCAGCAGGCGCAGCACGTTCAGGCCCGCCAGCTGGGCCGCGTCTTTCGTGGCCTGGCGCTGGGCTTCGTCGAAATAAGCCGGCACCGTGATCACGGCGCCCACCAGGTCGTCGCCCAATGCATCTTCGGCGCGCTGGCGCAGCGTGGCCAGGATCTGGGCCGACACTTCGACCGGCGATTTTACGCCGGCCACGGTCTTAATTTTGACCATGCCGTGACCGCTCTCGCGGTCACCATCGACAAAGTCGTAAGGCAGGTTCTCGGCGTAGGCGATGTCCTTCAGGCCGCGGCCCATGAAACGCTTCACGGACACCACGGTGTTCTTCGGATCGGTGGTCTGGTG
Source organism: Pseudoduganella sp. UC29_106 (assembly GCF_044055365.1). Taxonomy (NCBI): domain Bacteria; kingdom Pseudomonadati; phylum Pseudomonadota; class Betaproteobacteria; order Burkholderiales; family Oxalobacteraceae; genus Pseudoduganella; species Pseudoduganella sp. UC29_106. The sequence goes on from NZ_CP171977.1 coordinate 4,714,472, forward strand.
GACCTGGGCCTTGTAGCCGATATTGGCGTGGCCATTCGGCAGATAACGCACCACGGAAGGCAGCAGCGGGTGGCCATCCTCGTCGTTCAACACTTCGGGGATGCTGCTGCGCACGGTCGCAACCAGCGAGTTGGTGGTGCCGAGGTCAATGCCTACCGCCAGGCGATGCTGGTGCGGGGCGGTGGACATGCCCGGTTCGGAAATCTGCAGAAGAGCCATTGTGAAACCTGTCTTGTTTTTTCTACGCCGAGGCTCAGGCCTCAAGCGCGTCGTAAGCGAAGCGGACTTCTTCGCCGAATTTTTCGAGGAACATCAGCGCCCGCACGCCGGTGGCGGCCGCGTGGAAATCACGCTCGTTCAGATGCTGCTCGACATCGTGCAGCTGCTGCTTGCGCGCTGCGCGCAGCTGGCCATCCAGCTTGTCAAGCAGATCGCCGTCCTTGTTGGCGCGCGCCTCTTCCAGCTCCTCGCGCCACTCCATCTGCTGCATCAGGAAGTCCATCGGCATGGCCGTGTTGGACTCGACCTTCAAGTCCGTGCCATTCAGCTCGCACAGGTAGGTCGCGCGCTTTTGCGGGTTCTTCAGCGTCTGGTAAGCCTCGTTGGCGCGCGTGGCCCATTGCATGGCGACGCGCTTTTCTGCATCGGTCGCGTTCACAAAGCGGTCGGGATGGACCTGGGCCTGCACCTCGCGATAGGCCGCATCCAGGGCGGCCATATCGACGGCGAATTGCTGGGGAAGATGGAAGAGGTCGAAGTGGTTTTGCACGATGCTTATACGCGGAAGCTTTCGCCGCAGCCGCAGGCGTCTTTCTCGTTCGGGTTGTTGAACTTGAAGCCTTCGTTCAGGCCTTCGCGGGCGAAGTCCAGCTCCGTGCCATCGATGTACGGCAGGCTTTTCGGATCAACGAAAACCTTCACGCCATGCGACTCGAAGACTGCATCCTCGTCCGCCTTTTCGTCCACGTACTCCAGTTTGTAGGCCAGACCGGAGCAGCCGGTCGTGCGAACGCCAAAGCGCAGGCCGATGCCCTTACCGCGGCGCTCCATATAGCGGTTGATATGCTTGGCTGCTTTTTCGGTCAATGTGATTGCCATAATTCCTCCGCGGCTGCCTGGTGCAGATTAAGCGCCGTGCTTTGCCTTGTAGTCGTTCACAGCTGCCTTGATGGCGTCTTCCGCCAGGATGGAGCAGTGGATCTTCACTGGCGGCAGGGCCAGTTCTTCAGCGATCTGGGTGTTCTTGATGGCCAGTGCTTCGTCCAGCGACTTGCCCTTCACCCATTCGGTGATCAGCGAGCTGGAAGCGATCGCCGAACCGCAACCGTAGGTCTTGAACTTTGCGTCCTCGATCTTGCCGTCGGCGCCGACCTTGATCTGCAGCTTCATCACGTCGCCGCAAGCCGGTGCGCCGACCATGCCCGTACCTACGGTATCGTCGCCCTTTTCAAAGGAACCGACGTTGCGCGGGTTTTCGTAGTGGTCGAGAACTTTTTCCGAGTAAGACATTTGATGCTCCTAGTTTAATTGGTCACGCTTCGCGCTTAGTGCGCGGCCCACTGGATCGAGTTCAGGTCGATCCCGTCCTTGTACATTTCCCACAGCGGGGACAGCTCGCGCAGCTTGCCCACCTTGGACTTCAGCAGTTCGACGGCAAAGTCGATGTCCTTCTCGGTGGTGAAGCGGCCGATGGTGAAACGGATGGAGCTGTGCGCCAGTTCGTCGCTGCGGCCCAGGGCACGCAGCACATAAGATGGTTCCAGGGAAGCCGAAGTGCAAGCCGAACCGGAGGACACGGCGATGTCCTTCACGGCCATGATCAGCGATTCGCCTTCCACGAAGTTGAAGCTCACGTTCAGGTTGTGCGGCACGCGGTGTTCCATGTCGCCATTGACGTAAGTCTCTTCGATTTCCTGCAGGCCCTTGGCCAGACGGTCGCGCAGCGCCTTGATGCGGCTGGTTTCGCTGTCCATCTCTTCCTTGGCGAGGCGGAAGGCTTCGCCCATGCCCACGATCTGGTGCACCGGCAGCGTGCCGGAGCGCAGGCCGCGCTCATGGCCGCCGCCATGCATCTGCGCTTCGATGCGCACGCGCGGCTTGCGGCAGACATACAGCGCGCCAATGCCTTTCGGACCGTAGGTCTTGTGGGCGGTAAAGGTCATCAGGTCCACTTTCAGGTCCTGCAGGTCGATCTTGATCTTGCCGGTGGCCTGGGCGGCGTCGCAGTGGAAGATGATGCCCTTGCTGCGGCAGAAGGCGGCGATTTCCTTGATCGGCTGGATCACGCCAATTTCGTTATTGACCATCATCACGGAGACCAGAATGGTGTCCGGACGCACGGCGGCAGCGATCTGCTCGACGGAAACCAGGCCATTATCCTGCGGGTCCAGGTAGGTGGCGTCGAAGCCCTGGCGTTCCAGTTCACGCACCGTGTCCAGCACTGCCTTGTGCTCGGTCTTCACGGTGATGATGTGCTTGCCCTTGGTCTTGTAGAAGTTGGCCGCGCCCTTGATGGCGAGGTTGTTCGATTCGGTGGCGCCGGAGGTCCAGATGATCTCGCGCGGGTCGGCGTTGATCAGGGCGGCCACATGGCCGCGCGCCTCTTCCACGGCCGCTTCCGCGGTCCAGCCGTACATATGGCTGCGGGAGGCCGGGTTGCCGAATTGTTCGCGCAGGTAAGGAATCATTTTGTCCGCAACGCGTGGATCGATCGGCGTGGTGGCCGAGTAGTCCATGTAGATCGGGAAGTGCGGTGCAGTGTGGAACTCTACCGGTGCTACCTGGGCGACATTCTTTTCGGGGGCGTTCATCTATTTACTCCAATTCGGTTAACCGAGGGCTGCCTGATTGTTGCGGTGCATGACCACGACATTCTGTTCAGCGTTCTTTGCTTTTTGCTGATCGACCAGGTCTTGCAGGGACACGGAATCCAGGTAGTCGACCATTTTTTCATTCAGGGTGGCCCACAGTTCGTGGGTCATGCAGCGGGCGCCGCTCGCGTGATCGGCGCCGTGGCAGTTTTCCTTGCCGCCGCACTGGGTTGCATCGAGCGGCTCATCGACGGCGATGATGATGTCGGCCACCGTTACCTTGTCCGCCCGGCGCGCCAGGCTGTAGCCGCCGCCCGGGCCGCGGGATCGATTCCACGATTTCATGGCGGCGCAGCTTGCCGAACAGCTGCTCAAGATAGGACAGCGATATCGACTGCCGCTGGCTGATGCCAGAGAGCGTCACAGGACCCTTGCCCTGGCGCATGGCCAGGTCAATCATCGCAGTCACAGCAAAACGGCCTTTGGTAGTCAGACGCATCACAACCTCGGTTCAACTCAGTTAAAATATCGTTCTGTTCACGAGATTCATTTCCCGATTACTTGAACGATTTAGTCAAGTATAACAGACTTGGGATTTCCTTGTCAGACGCGCTTCGAAGCGCCTGTGGGGGCGCATGCATTCGGCGGATCAATGATCGCCCTACAGCCCCTGCGGGGCCAAAATATTGATCCGCCGCCATTGTTGGCTTCAACAACTTCATTGGCCCGAACAACGCGTGCATTTGCTTATTGGCAATAAACGACACATTGTACGGATGCTCGCAGGCGATCTGCGGCAGCGCCTGCACCTCCGGCAGCTTGTTGAGCTGCTCCGCAATCTTCCCCCACAGCACTAACGTCGGCTGCTTCGCGGCCAGCGCGCGCAGCACGGTCTCGAACAAAGGCAGCCAGGCTTTCGCATCCTTGACGGGCGCCACGTGCGGGCGAAACACCAGCGATGCATTCAGCAGCAGGAACCCGTGCCCGATCAGCCGCTGCTGCACCTCGGCCAGGGTCTGGATCGCTGCACCGGAGCGGGCGCGGCTGGCCACGGCAGCCAGCGCTTCGCCATTGGTCTTGTCCTCGCTAAGCTGGCCATCGGCGACCAGCAGCATTTTCATGAAGTTGCGCAGCGAGGTCGCCTTGTTGACGGGCTTCGACAGCCCCCCGCCCTCCTCGTCCGACCACAAGCCCTTCACCGCGCCATCCATGAAGCAGACGCCGGTCGCGCTCTCGGCGCGCGGATAAGGGCCCTCGCCGACCAGCACATAGCGCACCTTGTCCAGCGGCTGGGAGAAGGCCGCGAAGAGGCGCAGCTCGGTAGGCAGGTAGCTATCCAGCGCCAGCTCGGGCAGATAGGACGGGTTCGCCTTCGCCATCGCTTCCAGTCCGTCTTTCAAAACGGCGTGCCAGGACGAGTCGGCGCGGTCGAGCGCCTGCAGGATTTGCGGTGGGATGGTCATTCGGACAGCTTTATCTACGGGGAAACGTGAGATTGTAGCGCATGCGTGCTGGCGGCGCTTGCTGTAAACCCACGGCCAAAACCTGGTGTCAGCCACATCGTGGCTGACACCTGTTTTACGCCTTTGGTTCTATTTGGCTTTCTCGGCGCCGTAAGTCTTGACCAGGTAGTCGACCATGGCGGGAATATCCTCATCAGCGAACTGTGCGCCGAACGGTTTCTTCATCTTCTTCACGGTCGCCTCCCAGTAGGCCCGCGCCGACGATGGCGGCTGCATCTGGGAGTAGTGCGCGGAATGGCACAGCAGGCAGTTGGTCTGCACCAGCTGATAGCCCGGCAGCTGGCTGGGCTTGTACGCGGCCGTTTCGGGTGGCAGCACGATCTCGGCGGCCGAAGCCACGCAGCAGCCGGCGGCAAGAGCAAGAGCAAGCAAAGCTTTCATGGTCCCTCCCTCAGGCCGCCACGATGCGCGTGGTTTCAACGGTATTGCGCATATAGCCCGCCGCATTCCACAGCCCCGCCATCGGCTGGCTCTGTCCGATGCGGTTGACTGCGCGCACCATCAGCTCATGCGTGCCTTTGGACGGCTTGAACGGCGCGCTCCATTCGCGGAAGGAATAGCGCCCCAGGTCCTGGCCCAGCGTGGCCGCTTGCCAGGTCTTGCCGCCGTCGGCGGAGAAGGCGACTTCGGTAATACCCTGGCCGCCGTCGAAGGCAATTCCTTTGACCACCAGCGCCTTGCCCGCCTTCACCCGGGCGCCGTCCGGCAGGCTGGTGATGAAGGAACGCACATTGAAGCGCGCGATCGGCACCGTGCGCGCCGGCGCGGTGCCTGGCTGCACGCAGGCGCAGGGATTGTCCGGAATGCGGTAGGCCGAGGCCATCCAGAAACCGTCATACGGTTTATCCAGCACCGTGATGTCGGACAGATGCTTGATCCAGTAAGTGCCGTAATAACCCGGCACCACCAGGCGCAATGGATAGCCGTTGAGCATGGGCAGATCGGCGCCATTCATCTGCCAGGCCAGCATCACCTCGCCATCCAGCGCATGGTCGATGTTCAGCGCCTTGACGAAATCCGGACCGTCGCCGGCCGGCGGCGTATCCAGGCCGTTGAAGGCCACCTGCACCGCGCCCGCCTTCACGCCGGCCTTCTCCAGCAGGGTCCTGAGCGGCAAACCCTTCCAGCGCGCATTGCCCATCGCACCATTCGACAATTGGCCGCCATTGGCGCGCGGCGCGAAATGCGCGCGGCTGTTGCCCGAGCACTGGTTGACGGCCACGATCTCCACCGCGTCGCCGAGCTGGCGCAGATCCGCCAGCGACAGGTCCAGCGGCGTGTTCACGTGCCCGCCCACCTTGAGCCGGTATGCGTCCGGATCGATGGAGGTGGGAATCGCGCTCCAGTGGTAGCGCACGAAGAAGGCATCGTTGGGAGTCAGCACACCTTCACTGAAGACTGCGAAAGGTGTTTCCAGCTGGGGCGGCCTGCTGGTCAGCACGATCAGGGGACGCTTCTGCGGAAACGCCGCCAACTCGCGCTCGCCGTTGTCGAACGGCAATTTTATTCGCGCCGTGTCCGCCAGCGCTGCAAGGCCATGGCCGCCGAGGACCGAGGCCGCGCCGGCCCAGCCGGCATGTTTGAGGAAGTCCCGCCTGCGATATGCACACATGTCTGCCTCCCCTCGAAAGGATCAGGCAACTTTATCACAGTCCTGAAAGCAAATCGTTGGCATTAAGAATCGCCCAGGCGATCTCGGGGTGTTTGTCCAGGCAACGGCGAATTGCTGCGGGAATGGCTTGCCGCGTCTTGCGGCACAGGCCAGGTTTCTGTTCCAGCTCGATCTGGAAACCGCGTACCGTGCGCACTTCGTTCGTACCCGGCAGTATGCTTACGTTTATGCCCAACTGTTCCTCCAAGCGCTGGCCAATACGCATCAATTCCGCGTAGGTGGCAATGGCCTCGATTCTTTCGACCAGCCGTTTCTCCTCCTCCTTCGTCAGTCGCAGGATGCGCAGGTCGGCTTGCGGGTCGCCCAGCAGCGATTCGCGCTCGCACACGCAGGCGCCGGGCGGACACTCTTTGCGGATTGGAAAAGCAGGTGAATGCACAATGAATTCAGGCTTCGGCAGCAGATCGGACAAGTATCCTTTGCATGGGCCGCTGCTGTCAAACCCCCCGCTTGTCCGTGGTGCATTCCTGTCATACAGTAGCTGTTCGTCCATTGGATTGATAAAGACGGTAACAACGTGAGCCAACTTCCGCAGTTTCTTGCCGCCCCCGGTACGCTGGGCCGTCTGATCGGGGAATTCGACTGGTCGGCCACGCCTCTCGGGCCGCTGGAGAACTGGCCGCAAAGCCTGCGCACCACCGTCAGCCTGATGCTCAACACCACCCACCCGATCTGGATCGGCTGGGGGACCGGAAACGACTTTCCTCTACAACGACGCCTATATTGCGGTGCTGGGCGAGGCCAAGCATCCGTGGGCGCTCGGCCGGCCTGCCAGCGAAGTGTGGTCCGAGATCTGGGACTATTGCCAGCCGCTGGTCGACAAGGTCTTCCAACAGGCCGAGGCCACCTATGTCGGCGAAGAGCAGCTGTTCATGAACCGCGGCGGCTGGCTGGAAGAGAAGTACTTCACGTTTTCCTATAGCCCGATCGTGGATGAAACGGGCGGCGTGGGCGGGCTGTTCTGCCCGTCCGCGGATGTCACCAGCAGCAAGCTGAATGCACGCCGGCTGGCGACCCTGTCGTCGCTGTCCGCTTCTGCGCTGGGCGAGCACACCATAGCCAGCGCCTGCGACAGCGCGATGGCCGCCATCGCCGCCAATCCGAACGATATTCCCTTCGCCGCCCTGTATTTATGCGACGGGGAAGGCGGCCCCGCACGCGCGCAGCAAACGGTTCGCCTGCCCGCTCCATCGCCGCTGCCGGACCAGATGACGCTGGCCGGCGCCGCTGAACTGCTGCGCGTCGGCCATCTGCAGGACTTGCCGCCCGGCCCCGCCAGGCAGCGCGTGAACGAAGCCCTTGCCCTGCCGTTGGTACTGCCCGGCCAGGCGCATGATGCGGGCGTGCTGGTGCTGGGTGTCAGCCCCGCGTGCCGGCTCGATGAACACTATCGCAGTTTTCTCGAGATGGTGGCGGGCCAGTTCGGCGCCGCGCTGCAGAACGCCACCGCCGTCGAAGAGCAGCGGCGCCGCGCCGAAGCGCTGGCGGAGCTGGACCGCGCCAAGACGGCTTTCTTCAGCAATGTGAGCCACGAGTTCCGCACGCCGCTCACGCTGATGCTGGCGCCCATCGAGGACGCCATCGAAGACAGCGAGAACCGTCTCTCCGCCGCCCAGCACGAGCGCCTGCAGCTGGCCCACCGCAATGCGCTGCGCCTGCAAAAGCTGGTGAACACCCTGCTCGACTTCTCCCGCGTACAGGCCAACCGCATGCACGTGGCCTTCGTCGAGACCGACCTGGCCGCCCTCACCTGCGACCTTGCCAGCAGCTTCCGCTCCGTGCTCGAAAGTGCGGATCTCACCCTCACGACGGATTGCCCGCCCCTCTCCTCGCCGGCATGGGTGGATGTGGGACTATGGGAAAAGATCATCCTCAACCTGCTCTCCAACGCCTTCAAGTTCACCTTCGAGGGCGGCATCACCGTCCAGGTGCGCGAGCAGGATGGCCAGGCCGTGGTTGAAGTGCGCGACACGGGCGTGGGCATCGCGCCCGAGCACCTGGACCGCATTTTCGAACGCTTCCAGCGCGTGGAGGGCACGCGCTCACGCACCCATGAAGGCTCGGGCATCGGCCTGGCCCTGGTGCGCGACCTGGTCGAGCTGCATCACGGCAGCATAGCAGTGGCCAGCGAGCCCGGCGCCGGCGCCACGTTCACCGTCAAGCTGCCGCTGGGCCGCGCCCATTTGAGCGACGAGGAAATCAGCGCCCAGCCGGACGCCAGCAACCGCGGCGCGCGCGAAGCCTACACGCTGGAAGCCATGCGCTGGCTGCCCGAAGCCATTCCCCAGCAGCCTTTCCTCGACCTGGCGGACGACCGCAGCGTGCTGACCGTGGGCGCCCACGTACTGGTGGCCGACGACAATACCGATATGCGCGACTACCTGGCGCGCCTGCTGCGCCAGCGCTGGCGCGTGACCGCCGTCAGCAACGGCCGCGAAGCGCTGGCCGAGGCCGGGAACAGCAGGCCGGACCTGATCATCTCGGACGTGATGATGCCGGAGCTGGATGGCTTCGGCCTGATTGCCGCCCTGCACGAAAGCGAAATCCTGCACGACGTGCCGGTGATGCTGCTCTCCGCCCGCGCCGGCGAGGAAGCGCGCATCGAAGGCCTGAACGCCGGTGCGGACGATTACCTGGTCAAGCCCTTCTCCGCCCGCGAACTGCTGACCCGCGTCGATAACCAGCTGGTGCGCTCGCGCATCCGCCAGATCGAGCGCTCCCACGCCACCCGCATGGCGTCCGTCTTCATGCAGGTACCGGCCGCCATTGCCATCCTGCGCGGTCCCAGCCTGGTGTATGAATTGATCAATGAGCGCTACTGCGAAATCATTGGCGGCCGCGAGGTACTGGGCATGCCGCTGCGCCAGGCCTTCCCGGAACTGGAGAGCCAGGGCCTGTGCGAGGAGCTGGAGGGCGTGCTGGCGACGGGGCAGGCGGCCGAGGGCCGTGCGCGGCGCGTGATGCTGGCGCGCGGTCCGCACGGCGAAACCCAGGAATGTTATTTCGATTACGTGCACCAGCCTATCCGCGACGGCCACGGCGCCATCGACCGTGTGGCCCTGGTCGCCTTCGAAGTGACGGAACTGGTGCGCGCGCGGCGCGACGCCGAAATCGCCAACCGCACCAAGGACGATTTCCTTGCCATGCTGGGCCACGAGCTGCGCAATCCGCTCTCGCCCATCCTGATTGCCCTGGAGCTGATGCGCCTGAAAGGCATCGGCGCCCTGACCAAGGAGCACGCCGTGATCGAGCGCCAGGCCCAGCACCTGGTGCGCATGGTGGACGACCTGCTGGACGTGGCGCGCATCGCCCAGGGCAAGATCACGCTGCGTCCCGAGCGCGTGGAACTGGCGAAGCTGGTGGCGCAGGCGGTGGAAACCGTGAGCCCGCTGCTGGAAGAGCGCCAGCACTTCCTCAAGGTCGATGTGCCGGTGACGGGCATGGAAGTGACGGCCGACCCGCTGCGCTTCACCCAGGTGCTGAGCAACCTGCTCACCAATGCGGCCAAGTACACCAATAACGGCGGCCAGATTTCGGTCAGCGCCAGCGCGGAAACCGGCGATGCCGTGGTGCGCGTGCGCGATAACGGCATCGGCATCGCGCCGGACATGCTGTCGCAGCTGTTCGACAAATTCGTCCAGGAGCGCCAGGCGCTGGACCGCTCGCGCGGCGGCCTTGGCCTGGGCCTGGCGATTGCGCGCAGCATCGCCGGTCTGCACGGCGGTACGGTGTCCGCAAGCAGCGACGGCATCGGCAAAGGCAGCGAGTTCGTGCTGCGCATGCCGCTGGCGCCCGCCGTGCGGCCAGCCCAGGCGGCCAGGGCCGCGCCGGTTACAATGCTTGACGGCGATGGCGCATCCAGGCCGCAGCGCCGCCGCGTGCTGCTGGTGGACGACAATCCGGACGTGCTGGAGGGCTTGCGTACCCTGCTCGAGGTGCATGGCCACCAGGTGGAAACGGCGGCCGATCCGGCCAGCGCCCTGCGCACCAGCCAGCACTTCGCGCCGGACATCGCCATTCTCGACATCGGCCTGCCCGGCATGGACGGCTACGAACTGGCCGCCGAACTGCGCCTGCAGCCAGGCTTTGCGTCCACCCATATGGTGGCGCTGACGGGCTACGGGCAGCCGGCCGACCGCAAGCGCTCGCGCGCTGCAGGCTTCGCCGCCCATCTCGTGAAGCCGGTCAGCGCCAGCCAGCTGTACGCCCTGCTGAACGAGCCCGTTTGACCGGACCGGCCCGTGGCAGGGGCGCTTGCGGACGGGGCAATTGTGTAGCACTATTGGCAACCATAGCGACTTCCCAGTGAGGCGGATGTGGCGGCACCTGATATTTCAAAGCTGAAGATCGAACGCGGCGCCACTCCTTCGGCGCCGCTGCGGCGGCCACGCCGCTGGAAATGGCTGGCCATCGGCGCTGTCGTGCTGGCCGTGGCCGGGGCGCTCGTGGCGCGCGTCGGCGGCGGCAAGGCGGATGTGGACATCGTCACCGTGGCCCAGGCCTGGCCTTCCCAGAACTACACCCTGCTCAATGCCACCGGCTATGTGGTGGCCCAGCGCAAGGCGGCGCTGTCCTCCAAGGCCACCGGGCGCCTGGAGTGGCTGGGCGTGCTGGAAGGCAGCCGCGTGAAGAAGGATGAAGTGGTGGCGCGCCTGGAAAACCGCGACGTCAGCGCCACCCTGGGCCAGGCCGAGGCCAACGTCAAGCTGGCCCAGGCCAACCTGCTGCAGGGCGAGGCCGAACTGGCGGACGCGCGCAACGCCTGGCAGCGCGCGCAGGACCTGCTGCAGCAGAAATTCATTGCCGCCGCGGCCTACGATTCCGCGCTGGCCCGCTACAACAAGGCCAAGGCGGCCATCAGCGCCCAGCGCGCGGCCATCACGGCGGCCCAGGCCAATGCCCGCGCGGCCCAGGTGGCGGTCGACCAGACCGTGATCCGCGCCCCCTTCGACGGCGTGATCCTGACCAAGAACGCCAATGTGGGCGACAACATCACGCCTTTTTCATCCGCCGCCGACAGCAAGGGCGCGGTGGTGACCATTGCCGACATGGGTACCCTGGAAGTGGAGGCCGACGTTTCCGAATCCAGCCTGTCGAAGATCCGCATCGACCAGCCGGCCGAAATCCAGCTCGATGCCTTCCCCGAGCTGCGCCTCTCCGGCACGGTGTCGCGCATGGTGCCAACGGTGGACCGCAGCAAGGCCACTCTGCTGGTCAAAGTGCGCTTCAACGACCGCGATCCGCGCGTGCTGCCGGACATGAGCGCCAAGGTGGCTTTCCTGTCCAAGGCCGTCCCGCCGGAAGACCGCATTCCCGTCACCGCCGTGCAGCCTGCGGCCATCGTGCAGCGCGAAGGCAAGTCCGTCGTCTTCGTCGTGACCGACGACAAGGCCAGGCTGATGCCCGTCATGGCGGGCCGCAAGGTGGGCGAACTGGTCGAAGTGCGAGGCCTGAAACCGGGCGACAAGGTGGTGCTCAAGCCTTCCGACAAACTGCAGAACGGCCAGCCGGTCGCCGTCACGAAAAAATGAACGCCCTGGTCCAGATTGAGCATCTGGTGAAATCCTACCAGCGCGGCGGCCAGGTCGTGCCCGTGCTGACCGATATCACGCTGGACATCCAGCGCGGCGACTTCACGGCCCTGATGGGCCCTTCCGGGCTCGGGCAAGAGCACCCTGCTCAACCTCATCGCCGGCATCGACAAGCCGGACAGCGGCGTGCTGCGCGTCGCCGGCCTGGATATCGCGGCCATGTCCGAAAGCGCGCTGGCGGCGTGGCGCGCCTCCAATGTGGGATTCATCTTCCAGTTCTATAACCTGATGCCCGTGCTGACCGCTTACGAGAACGTGGAATTGCCGCTGCTGCTGACGTCCCTCAGCCGGCGCGAACGGCGCGAGCGCGTGGAGCTGACGTTGTCCATGGTCGGCCTGTCGGACCGCATGGACCACACGCCGAACGAACTGTCCGGCGGCCAGCAACAGCGCGTGGCCATCGCGCGCGCCATCGTCACCGATCCCGTGCTGATCGTGGCGGACGAACCCACGGGCGACCTCGATCGCCATTCCGCCGCCGAGGTGCTGTCCCTGCTCAACCAGCTGAACCGGGAACTGGACAAGACCATCATCATGGTCACGCACGACGCCCATGCCGCCCAGCAGGCGCGCAAGCTGGTCCACCTGGAAAAAGGCGAGCTGCTGGACGCAGCGGCCTGACGCCTGCCATGTATCTGCTGAAGCTGATCGCCCGCAACGCCATGCGCCACAAGCTGCGCACCATCCTCACGGTGCTTGGCTTGATGGTGGCGACCATTTCCTTCGGCTTCCTGCAAACCGTTGTCAACGCCTGGTATGCCGGCGCGGAAGGCGCGGCTGCCACCACGCTGGTCACGCGCAACGCCACCTCGCTGGTGTTCCCCCTGCCCCTTTCCTACGAGGCGCGCATCCGCGCCGTCAACGGCGTAACGGGTGTGGCCCACGCCAACTGGTTCGGCGGCATTTACCAGGACCCGAAGAACTTCTTCGCCCAGTTCGCAGTCTCCGCCGAAAGCTATTTCGACATCTACAGCGACTACCTGCTTCCCGAAGCCGACCGTACCGCCTTCCTGCGCGACCGCAAGGGCGCCATCGTGGGCCGCAAGCTGGCCGACCAGTACGGCTTCAAGGTCGGCGACGTCATCCCCATCAAGGGCACCATCTATCCCGGCACCTGGGAGTTTGTGCTAAGAGGCATCTACGACGGCGCCAAGACCACCACCAATACGGCCACCATGTTCTTCCACTGGGATTACATCAACGAGTCGATCAAGCGCCAGGCGCCGCGCCGAGGCAACCAGGTCGGTGTGTTTGTAATCGGGATCCGCCAGCCGGAGGATGCGGCCATGATCTCGAACGCCATCGACGCCCAGTTCCGCAACTCCCTGGCCGAAACCCTGACGGAGACGGAAAAGGCATTCCAGCTCGGCTTCGTGTCCATGTCCGAAGCGATCGTGGTGGCGATCCGCGTCGTGTCCTTCGTGGTCATCGTCATCATCATGGCGGTGATGGCGAACACGATGGCGATGAGCGCGCGCGAACGCCTGTCCGAATATGCAACGCTGAAAGTACTGGGCTTCGGGCCCGGCTTCCTGACCATCCTGATCTTCGGCGAATCCCTGCTGCTGGCCATGGTCGGCTGCCTGCTGGGCGTTGGGCTGCTCTTCCCGCTGGCCAGCGGCTTCGCCAGGCTGATGGGCACCATGTTCCCTGTCTTCGAAGTCTCGCTATGGACGGTGCTGCAGCAGATCATTGCGGCGCTGGCCGTCGGCGCCGTGGCCGCCATTGCGCCGACGCTGCGCGCCACAAGGGTGAACATCGTTGAAGGCTTGCGGAGCATAGGCTGATGAAAATCCCCTTCTCCTATATCGCCCGCAATCTGTGGACGCGGCGCCTGACCACCGTGCTCACTTCCGGCGGCCTGGCCCTCGTCGTCTTCGTGTTCGCCACGGTGCTGATGCTGGATGAAGGCTTGCGCACAACGCTCGTCACCACGGGCGAATACAACAATGTGGTGGTGATCCGCCGCTCGGCGGAAACCGAGGTGCAGAGCGGCGTGGACCGCAAGCAGGCGTCGGTGGTCGCCAGCCATCCCGCCATTGCGCTGGGCGCCGATGGACAGCCGCTGGTCTCCAAGGAAACCGTCGTGCTGATTTCCCTGCCCAAGCGCGGTTCGGACAAGCCCTCCAATATCGTGATCCGCGGCGTGAGCGATCGCGGCGCGCTGATGCGGCCGCAGGTGAAACTGAGCGAAGGCCGCATGTTTGCGCCCGGCGCGTCCGAAATCATCGCCGGCGCCAGCATTGCGCGCCGTTTCGTGGGCGCGGGCATCGGCGAAACGCTGCGCTTTGGCCAGCGCGAATGGACGGTGGTTGGCCTGTTCGATGCGCAGAACAGCGGTTTCGATTCCGAGATCTGGGGCGATGCCGAGCAACTGATGCAGGCCTTCCGCCGCACCGCTTTCTCCTCGGTGATCGTGCGCCTCAACGATACGCGCGAGTTCGAACGCTTCAAGAAGGACATCGAATCCGATCCCCGCCTCACGCTGGAAGCCAAGCGCGAACAGGTGTTCTATGCGGACCAGTCGAAAGCCCTGTCCAACTTCATCAGCTACCTGGGCCTGGCGCTCTCCATCATCTTCTCCATCGGCGCCATGATCGGCGCCACCATCACCATGTACGCCTCGGTCGCCAACCGCGTGGGCGAAATCGGCACGCTGCGCGCCCTCGGCTTCCAGCGCCGCAGCATCCTGGCTGCTTTCCTGGCCGAAGCCATGCTGCTGGCCCTGGTCGGCGGCGGGGTGGGCCTGTTCTGCGCCTCCTTCATGCAGTTCCTGTCCTTCTCCACGACGAATTTCCAGTCCTTCTCCGAACTGGCTTTCGGCTTCAAGCTGAATTCCGCCATCGTGATCAAGACCATCCTGTTCTCCCTTCTGATGGGCTTTATTGGCGGCTTCCTGCCGGCCGTGCGTGCGGCCCGACTGAAAATCGTGGACGCGCTACGCGCCGCCTGATAATTCATTGTCAAAATTGTTGTTTTACTGCCACTAACATTGCCTTGCAGGAAATAAATCGTGCTACACTTTTCCCATATGGCAAAAATGTGCATTCCTGTCCCGCTGCTGCGCCTGCTGGCGCTCTGCTGCTGGCTCGCGTGCGCGCTGCCGGCACCGGTGCAGGCAGCTGGGGCCTACGGGGAGCGCCAGGTCCTGATCCTGTATTCACTGGGATCGGATTCGGTGTCGACCTGGCAGAAGCTGGTGCACAAGGGCCTGTACGATGAACTGGGCCGGCGCAATCTGGGCAGCATCCCGGCCATCTTCGAAGAACGCTTCGACGCCAACTTGGTGGGCGAGTCGCAGGCGCTGGAGGGCATGGCGCCTTACCTGCGCACGAAGTATGCCGCCGTCAGGTTCGACGCCATCATTACCGAAAACGCTGTCGCCGCGGCTTTCCTGGCCGCCCATCCCGAACTCTTTCCCAGCGTGCCGCGCCATTACGTCAACCACGGCCACCTGGGCTGGCAGCCTTCCGACGGCGCCGGCTACGAGGTGCGTTCCGATTTCGCGCGCGCCATTGGGGTGATCCCGCAGGTGGCGCCGCAGGTGCGGCGCATTGCGGTGGTGGGCGACCAGTCAGCGCGCTGCCAGGAGTGGGTTTCAGCGATCCGCGCCGTGGCCCGGGATTACAACAAGCGCATCGCCTTCGAATACTGGGATAACCAGACCTTCGAAGACTTGCAGCGCGCCGTCCATGGCCTGGACCGCAACACGGCCCTCTTCCTGCTGATGGCGAACCGCGACAGCGCTGGCGCCATCATGGCGCCGGGCGAACTGGCGCGCACGCTGGCCGCGTCCACCGAGGCGCCCGTGTTCACGCATACGGAGTCGATGGTGCAGCCCGGCGTCGTGGGCGGCTATGTGGTCAGCGGCGAGAACGTGGGGCGCATGATCGCGCAAATCCTGCTGGGCGAGCCGCCGGTGCTGGAGCGCCTGCAGGGCTATCTGTTCGATTATCCGGCGCTCAAGCGCTTCCACCTGCGTAACCTGCCGCCGGAAGCGCTGCTGCGCAACCGGCCGGAAGATGTGTGGGACCTGTACCGCTGGCAGATCATCGGCAGCATCACGCTGATCGTGCTGCAGGGCGTGCTGATTACCTCGCTGGTGCTGGTGCTGCGCGACCGCCGCCGCACGCTCGGTGCGCTGGCCGATGAACGCAACAACCTGGAAGACCGCGTGCTGCAACGCACGCTGGAACTGCTGATGGCGAACCAGAAGCTGGAGCAGCTGGCCACGACCGATCCGCTGACCGGCATCGCCAACCGCCGCAAGATGACGGAACAGATCGCGCACGAGCTGGAACGCGCGCGGCGCTTCCATCATCCCCTGTCTCTGCTGATGATCGATATCGACCATTTCAAGCGCATCAACGATACCTATGGCCATGAGGTGGGCGACAAGGCGATCCTCGCAGTGTCGCTGCTGCTGACGCAAACCATGCGCGGCATTGACCTCGCGGCGCGCTTCGGCGGCGAGGAATTCGTGCTGCTGATGCCGGAAACGCATGCGGAAGTGGCGGCGCTTGCGGCGGAGCGCTTGCGCGAGGCGATGTCGGCCTTGCGCGTGCCGGCCGATGGCGGGGCGGAGGTGGCGCTGACGGTCAGTATCGGGGTTTCGTGTGCGGATTCCTGCGGAGCGCAGGATACGCCTTCGTCACTGCTCGTGCGGGCGGATAAGGCGCTGTACCGGGCCAAGAAGGAGGGCCGCAACTGCGTGAAGACGGCGGATCAATGATCCGCCCTACGCCGTGCGCCAGATCATGCGCCACCCGAACGTGTAGGGCGGATCATTGATCCGCCGTGCGTGCCGTCACGCGGCTTACGCTTCGGTGTCGGGCTGGTTGGACGGATGCGCGGCGACGAACGCGGGCAAATTCACGCAATGCTCGTTGATGCGCGCGATATTGGGGAACTGCGCCATATCGATATTGAAGCGCTGGGCGTTGAAGACTTGCGGCACGAGCAGGCAATCGGCCATGGTCGGCGTATCGCCGTAGCAGAAGCGTCCCATGTCGCCGTCGCGCTCCAAGTGCGCTTCGAGGTCGCGCATGCCGAGGATATTCCAGTGCTTCCACCACTCGTTCTTGGCCTCCTCCGTAAAGCCCAGCGGTCCTTTCAGATGCTTCAACACACGCAGATTGGTCAGCGGATGCGTGTCGCAGGCGATGGTCTGGGCCAGCGCGCGCACGCGAGCGCGGCCGACTGCATCCTGCGGCAGCAGCGGCACCATGGGATGCTCCTCGTCCAGATACTCGATGATGGCCAGCGACTGCGTCAGCACCACGCCGTTATCCTCCAGCGCCGGAATCAGCGCGCTCGGATTCACATCGGTATAGGCTTGCTTGCGCTGCTCGCCGCCGTCGCGCAACAGGTGAACAGGTATGGCGTCGTACTCCAGGCCCTTCAGGTTCAGTGCAATGCGCACGCGGTAGGCAGCCGAGCTGCGGAAATAGGTGTACAGCTTCATGCACGCTCCCCATAGTTGCGGACAGTCTGTTCGATGGCGCCAAAGATGCTCTTGCCCGTCTGGTCGTTCATTTCGATGCGCACGGTGTCGCCGAATTTCAGGAAGCTGGTTTGCGGCGCGCCCGTTTCGATCGTCTCATACATGCGCACTTCGGCCAGGCAGCAATAACCCACGCCGCCATTGGCGATGCTCGATCCGTGCAGATCGCCCTGCTTGTTGGAGACGGTACCCGAACCGATGACGGAACCGGCGCACAGCTCGCGTGTTTGCGCCGCGTGCGCCACCAGCTGGGCGAAGCTGAAGGTCATGTCCACGCCCGCATTCGGCTTGCCGAAAGGCTGGCGGTTGATCTGCACCAGCAGCGGCAGGCGCAGCCTGCTCTCTTCCCAGTGGCGCCCCAGCTCATCGGGCGTGACGGCCACCGGCGAGAAGGCGCTGGCCGGTTTGGAGTTGAAGAAGCCGAAGCCCTTGGCCAGTTCGTTCGGGATCAGGTTGCGCAGCGAAACATCGTTGACCAGCATGACCAGTCGGATGGCCTGCGCCGCTTCCTCCACGCTCGCACCCATCTTCACATCGCCGGTCACCACGGCCACCTCCGCCTCCAGGTCAATGCCCCAGTCTTCGGACAGCGCGTACACCGGGTCGCGCGGGCCCACGAAGGAATCCGAGCCGCCCTGGTACATCAGCGGGTCCGTGTAGAAGGACGGCGGCATGTCCGCATTGCGCGCCTTGCGCACCAGCTCCACGTGGTTGATGTAGGCGGAACCGTCCGCCCACTGGAAAGCGCGCGGCAGCGGCGAGTGGCACTGCTTCTCGTCGAAAGGCTGGGCGCCGGACGCGCTGCCCTGGTTCAGCAGGGCATAGATCTGCTTCAGGTGCGGCGCGGCGGTATTCCAGTTGTCCAGCGCGAACTGCATGGTCGGCGCGATATTCGGCACGGCCTGGCAAAATTTCAGGTCGCGCGATACGACGACCAGGCGGCCGTCGCGGCTGCCATCTTTCAGGGTTGCGAGCTTCATTTTCTTCCTTGCTTATTCTTGCGGAGCGTGCATCCAGGCGGCGTGCTTGGGCGCCTTTTTCGTTTTAGACCATTCTTCGAGCATTTCCCACTTTACCGCGTCCAGCTTCTGCATCATCTCCGGCGTGCCGGTGTTGACGGCCAGTTCCAGGCGGTGGCCGTTCGGGTCGAAGAAGTAGATGGACTTGAAGATGGTGTGGTTGACAGGGCCGATCACGTCGATGCCCGCAGCCATCAGGCGCTCCTTGGTCGCCAGTAGCTCATCCATGGACTCCACTTCCATCGCCAGGTGCTGCACCCAGGCCGGGGTGTTCTCGTCGCGGCCCATCACGGGCTGGGTCGGCAGCTCGAAGAAGGCCAGCACGTTGCCGTGGCCGGCGTCCAGGAACACGTGCATATAGGGGTCCGGCGCCTTGGTGGACGGCACCTCGTCTTCGGCGATGGCGAGCACGAAGTTCATATCCAGGTGCTTCACGTACCACTCCACGGTCTCTTTCGCGTCCCTGCAGCGATAGGCGACGTGGTGGATCTGCTTGATTTTCATGGCGGGTCTCCTCTGTATTTCGACATTAAACTCCCGTTTCAGCTATCATACAAACGATATTTTCATGCCCATTTATCAGATTTTCCGATGAGTCCAACCGTCCGCCAGATGCGCGCCCTCGTTGCCGTGGCCCGCACCGGCAGCTTCACGCTCGGCCGCCGAACTGCTGCATGTGACCCAGTCCGCCCTCTCCGGGCAAATCAAGGAACTGGAGCAGTTGCTGGGCGTGCGGGTGGTGGAGCGCAATACGCGCCGCGTCCAGCTTTCCGAAGTGGGCCGCGAGCTCTTTCCCCTGTTCGACAAGATGTTGCAGGACCTGGATGGCGCCATGGCCGATATCGCCAGCCGCAAGGCGCTGAAAAAAGGCATGGTGCGCGTGGCGGCGCCGCAGATGATGTGCTGTACGCTGCTGCCGGAAGTAATCGCGGCCTATCGCGAGGCCTACCCGGGCGTCCAGGTGCAGCTGATCGACGTGCCGGTCGATAATGTCTCGCCGCGCGTTTCCAGCGGCGAGGTGGACGTGGGCATCGGTCCGGAACGCGATATCGGCGCCGAGGTGGATGCCCAGCTGCTGTTCGAAATGCCCTTTGTCGCCGTGTTCCCGGCCGGCCATCCCCTTGCCTCGCGCAGCGAGGTACGCTGGGAAGACCTCAACGCCCATCCGCTGATCGCCCTGCAAGGCCAGTTCACCGAGCGCCTGCTGCGCGAAATGCACACGCTGTCGCCCTACAATGAAGTGACCTTCATGACCACGGCGCTGGCCATGGTCGCCGCCGGCCTTGGCGTGACTGCCTGCCTGCCCTATGCTGCGCCCATGGTGCGGCGCTATGGGCTGGAAATGCGTCCCCTGATCGAGCCTGAGCTGACCCGCAAGTTTTTCATCTATACCAAGTCCTCGCGCACGCCCTCACCCGCTGCGGAACGCTTCATCAGCTTCCTCGGCGAACACGCCGTATAATTTGCCGCATGTCTCACGATACCAGCGCAATCAACAAGACCATGGACAAGTTCGACGGCCACCACAGCGTGTGGCTGTTCGGTTACGGGTCCCTGATCTACAAGGCCGACTTCCCCTTCATCGAGCGCCGCCCCGCCAGTATCAATGGCTGGACGCGCCGCTTCTGGCAAGGCTCGCACGACCATCGGGGCACACCCGAGTCGCCTGGCCGCGTTGCCACGCTGATCCCGGAGGAAGGCGCCGTCTGCCACGGCGCGGCCTACCTCGTCACACCCGAGGAATTCGCCCACCTGGACCACCGCGAAAAAAACGGCTACCTGCGCCTGGCCATCGACATCCATTTCGATGACGGCGGCGCGGAAGAAGGCCTGGTCTACATCGCCACCGCCGACAACGCCGCCTACCTCGGCGACGCCCCCATCGAGGAAATCGCCCGCCACATCGCCGCCGCCTCCGGCCCCAGCGGCCCCAACACCGAATACCTGGTACGCCTGGCCCAGTCGCTGCGCGAAATGGGCCACCACGACGAACACGTGCACGCCATCGAGGACCACCTGGCCCGTCTCCAGCCCCTTGCCGACGGCTGATCTGGCGCAGCTGCTGTCGCCCGTCAGAACAGGTCCATCTGCCCCGCTGCGGCCGCGGCTTTGGCGCGCGGGCCAAGCGGCGGCACGACCAGCGGACGCTTGAAGCGCGTGCAATCGAGCTGGCGGAAACGGGTGCCGCGGCCCAGCATGCCGAGGCGCTTGACCGACTTTTCAATGCGCTGGTGGATCAGGTCCGCCCAGATGCCCTCGCCGTGCATGCGGTTGCCGAAGGTGGCGTCGTAATCCTTGCCGCCGCGCATATCGCGGACGCGGTTCATCACGCGCGCCGCGCGGTCCGGGAAGTGCGCTTCCAGCCATTCCTTGAACAGCGGGCTCACTTCCCACGGCAGGCGCAGCACCACATAGCTCGCCATCACAGCGCCGGCGTCGCAGGCGGCCTTCATCACCTTCTCGATATCCGGCTCGGTCACGAATGGAATGATGGGCGCGATGCTGACGCCGACCGGAATGCCGGCCTTCGCCAGGGTTTCGATGGTGCGCAGGCGGCGCGAGGGCGCGGCGGCGCGCGGCTCCAGGGTGCGGGAAATCTTGCTGTCCAGCGTGGTGACGGTGATCGACGCGGCGGCCAGGTTTTGCTGCGCCATGGCGCCGAGAATGTCGACATCGCGCTCGATCAGCGAGGATTTCGTGATCAGTCCGACCGGGTGTTCGCATTCCTGCAACACTTCCAGCACGCGGCGCGTGAGCTTGTATTGCCGCTCGCAGGGCTGGTAAGCGTCCGTATTCACGCCGAGGGCGATCGCCTCGGGCACATAGCCCGGCCTGGCCAGTTCGCTGCGCAGCAGTTCGGCGCGTTCACCTTGGCGAACAGCCGCGTTTCGAAATCCAGCCCCGGCGACAGGCCGAGATAACTGTGCGAGGGCCGCGCGAAGCAATAGATGCAGCCGTGTTCACAGCCGCGGTAGGGGTTCAGCGACACATTGAACGGGATGTCCGGCGACTGGTTGCGCGTCAGGATGGATTTCGCCGTTTCGTCCGTCACGTGGGTGCGCCAGGCCTTCGGCTCCTCAACCTCGTGCTCCCAGCCATCGTCATACGCTTCGCGCCCGAACACTTCGTAGCGCCCTTGCAAATTTGTCACTGCGCCGCGCCCCTTCTGCGCCTTCAGCGACTGGGGCGGCAACATCACCTGCCCTTCAAATTCATCATCCTGCATGAGCTGCCCCGATACTGTATATATATCCAGTATTCTATGCCTGCCGGCGGGCGGCTGCAAGCTGGGTGTCTGGTCAAACTGGTATCATTCGCACTTCCCGGGGATGTCTCCCTCCTACCAAGAGCAATAAATGACCAAATCCACTACGCTGCCCTCCTTCTGGAGCCGGATTTCCCTCGCCATCGGCGCCTTTTTCAGGACGCTAGGCGATGCCGAATTTGCCGCGCGAGTGCGTGACGCCGACCTGGCGCCCACCGCAGCCCCAGTTCCCGCACCGGCGCCTGTTGCGCCGCAAGCTGCACCGGCCCCAGCCGCCGCGCCCCCTGCGCGAAGCCACGCCCGATGCAGCCCTGCAGCTTCTCAGCCTGCTGCAGCGCGAAGCCCGCCTGATCGATTTCACGCAAGAGAGCCTGAGCGGCTATGCCGACGCCGACATCGGCGCCGCCGCGCGCGTGGTGCACGAAGGCTGCGCCAAGGTGCTGCGTGAGCACTTCAGCATCGAAGCCGTCCGCAATGAAGCGGAAGGCAGCCGCGTCACGTTGCCGGAAGGCTTCGACGCGGCAGCCGTGCGCTTGACCGGCAATGTGGTCGGCAAGGCGCCGTTTACCGGCACGCTGAGCCACCGCGGCTGGCGCGCAACCAGCGTGCGCCTGCCGAAACTGGCCGAAGCGCATGACGCGAAAGTCCTGGCGCCGGCGGAGGTGGAATTATGAGCGATCCGCGCTACGCCATCGGCATCGACCTTGGCACCACGCACAGCGCCCTTTCCTATGTGGACCTGGGCGGCAGCGACGGCGAGAAAACCCAGCACGGCGTGCTGCCGGTTCCGCAGCTGACCGCGCCGGGCACCGTGGAAGAACTGCCGCTGCTGCCGTCCTTCCTCTACCTGCCGCACGCCGATGAACTGGCCGAGGGTGAAGTGGCCCTGCCCTGGCCGGCCACCGCAGGCCAGGTGACGGGCGAAATGGCGCGCAGCCGCGGCGCCACCACGCCGATCCGCCTGGTGTCCAGCGCCAAAAGCTGGCTGTGCCACCCTGGCGTGGACCGCCGCGCCGCCATCCTGCCCAGCGATGCGCCGGAAGAAGTGTCGCGCGTGTCGCCGCTGGAAGCGTCCACCCGCTACCTGCAGCACTTGCGTTCGGCCTGGGACAACGCCCATCCGGACGCGCCCTTCATCGAGCAGGCCGTCACCGTCACCATTCCCGCCTCCTTCGACCCGGCCGCGCGCGAGCTGACGGCCGAAGCGGCGAAGGCCGCCGGCTATGAAGGCCTGACCCTGCTGGAAGAACCGCAGGCCGCCCTGTACAGCTGGATCCAGGGCAGCGACGGCCGCTGGCGCAAGGAAGTGAAGCCGGGCGACATCATCCTCGTGGTCGACGTGGGCGGCGGCACCAGCGACTTCTCGCTGATCGCCATCCTGGAACGCGACGGCAAGCTGGAACCGCACCGTGTGGCCGTGGGCGACCATATCCTGCTGGGCGGCGACAATATGGACCTGGCACTGGCCCACTTGGTGGCGCGCAAGCTGTCCGCCAACGGCACCCAGCTCGATGCCTGGCAGCTGCGCGCGCTGACCTACGGCTGCCGCGCCGCCAAGGAAAACCTGCTGGCCAATGCCGACGCCCAGACCTGGCCTATCGTGGTGCCGAGCCGGGGCTCGAAGCTGATCGGCGGCTCGATCCGCACCGAACTGACGCGCGAAGAAGTCACCACCTTCATCACCGACGGCTTCTTCCCGGTGGTCGATGCGTCGGCCCGACCGGCCCAGCGCGCACGCGCCGGCCTGACTCAGCTCGGCCTGCCCTATGCGCAGGATGCCGCAATCACCCGTCACCTGGCCGCCTTCCTCGGCCGCCAGGTCGGCGCCACCGCCGAACTGGAAGGCTTCACGCCGAACGAAGCGCACACTTTCCTGCATCCGAGCGCGGTGCTGTTCAACGGCGGCGTGTTCAAGTCCGAACTGCTGGCCCAGCGCGTGATTGACACCATCAACGGCTGGCTGGCCTCCGAAGGCTCGGAGCCCGCCCGCATGCTGAGCGGCGCTGACCTGGACCTGGCCGTAGCGCGCGGCGCGGCTTATTACAGCTATGTGCGGCGCGGCGCCGGCGTGCGCATCCGCGGCGGCACGGCGCGTTCCTATTACGTGGCCGTCGAGTCGTCGATGCCGGCCATTCCGGGCATGGAGCCGCCCATCCAGGCGCTGTGCGTGGCGCCGTTCGGCATGGAGGAAGGCAGCGAGCTGGAACTGCCGGGCCAGGAATTCGGCCTGGTGGTGGGCGAGCCGGTGCACTTCCGCTTCTTCGGCTCCTCCGTGCGCCGCCAGGACCAGATCGGCGACGTGCTGGATCACTGGGGTCAGGAAGAACTGATCGAGCTCAATGAAATCCAGGCCGAGCTGTCGCCGGAAGGCCGGCAGGCGGGCGATGTGGTGCAGGTGCGCCTGCATGCCTACGCCAGCGAAGCGGGCACGCTCGAACTGCTTGCGGTGTCCCGCGACGGCCAACGCTGGAAGGTGGAGTTCGACGTGCGCGGCACTGCGGAAGGTCAATGACCTATTTAGTCGGCATCGACCTGGGCACCACGAACACGGTGCTCGCCTACGCGGCGCCTGGCGCCGCGATTGAACTCTTCCCCATCCAGCAGCTGATCGCCCCCCGGCGAATATGCGGCGCAGACGCTGCTCCCTTCGCTGCGCTATCACCCGGCGCCGGGCGAACTTCCCGGCGGCGACGCGCCTGTGATCGGGCAACTGGCGCGCAAGCTCGGCGCGCAGGTGCCGGGACGCCTGGTTGCCAGCGCCAAGAGCTGGCTGTCGCATCCGGATGTGGATCGCATGGCGCCCATCCTGCCCTGGGGCGCGGAGACGGACGTGCCCAAGGTGTCACCGGTCGAGGCGAGCGCCAGCTACCTCGTCCACCTGCGCAGTGCCTGGAATGCGCGTTTCCCCAAACAGCCGCTGGAACGCCAGCAGATCGTGCTGACCATTCCGGCCTCCTTCGACGAGGGTGCGCGTGCGCTGACGCTGCAGGCGGCGCGCATGGCCGGGCTGCCGTCCGTAAAACTGCTGGAAGAACCGCAGGCGGCCTTCTACGACTGGCTGCATCGCCACCGCGCTTCGCTGGCCACCGAACTGGCTGATGCCCGGCTTGTGCTGGTTGCCGACGTTGGCGGCGGCACCACGGACTTCAGCCTGATCAGCGTGAGCCTGTTGGACGGCCAGCCGCAAATGACGCGTATCGGCGTGGGCAACCACCTGATCCTCGGCGGCGACAATATGGACCTGGCCCTGGCGCGTCTGGCCGAATCGCGCCTGCCTGGCGCCGGCGCCGGCGCCCGTCTCACTGCCGGCCAGCTGGCGCAGCTGACCGAACGCGCCCGCTCCGCCAAGGAGCTGCTGCTCGCACCTGGCGCGCCGGAGCAAACCACCGTCACCCTGCTCGGCTCAGGCTCGCGCCTGATCGGCGGCAGCCGCTCCGCCGCGCTGACCCGAGCCGAAGCCGCACAGATTGTGGTTGACGGTTTCTTCCCCTTCAACGAGCAGCAGGAAGACGCCAAGCGCACGCGCGGCGGCATCGTCGAATTCGGCCTGCCCTATGCGAGCGACCCGGCCGTCACGCGCCACCTGGCCAGCTTCCTGCGCCAGCACGCCGCGGCCGCGCGCGAGGCGCTTGGCCTGCCGGATGACGGCAAGCTGCCCGTGCCCGATACGCTGCTGCTGAACGGCGGCGTGTTCCGCGCCGAAGCGCTGGCGCAGCGGCTGGCGGAAACGCTGTCCGGCTGGCGCGGCGCGCCTGTACGCGTGCTGCACAACGATAATCCGGACGTGGCCGTGGCGCGCGGCGGCGTCGCCTATGCGCTCGGCAGACAGGGGCTCTCGCCCACCATCGGCGGGGGCTCGCCGCGCAGCTATTACCTGCTGCTGGATGGCCCGCGGGCGCCGGGCGTGTCGCGCCGCGCCGTGTGCATCCTGCCGCGCGGCGCCGAAACGGGCCGCGAAATCCGCCTGGAAGACCGCAGCTTCGCGTTGCGTCTGGGGCGGCCGGTGCGCTTCCATATCGTCTCCACCATCACAGACGAGCACCAGCCGCTGGCCGGCGAACTGGCCGAACTAAAGCCGGATGATTTCGTCCAGCTGCCCGTGATCGCCACCGTGCTGCGCGACAGCGGCGACGCCTCCGCGCGCAAGGAAATCCCGGTGCAGCTGGCGGCGTCGCTCAGCGAAGTGGGCACGCTGGAGGTGCATTGCGTCTCCACCGACGAGCAGCGCTGGCTGCTGGAGTTCGATCTGCGCGCCGGCGCCGCTGCAGGCGACGAAGCGGCCGACGAAGTCTCCGCAGGCCCTGCCCTGCCCGCGCGCTTCAGCGACGCCATCGAAAAGATCGACCGCATCTTCGGCTCACGCGCCCAGCAGGTGGAAGTGAAGGAAGTGCGCCAGCTGCGCAGCCAGCTCGAACACTTGCTGGGCAGCCGCGAACGCTGGGAAACCCATACGCTACGCGGCCTGTTCGATGCACTGATCGAACGCGCCAAAGGCCGCCGCCGCTCGCCCGAGCATGAGCGCGCGTGGTTGAACCTGAGCGGCTTCTGCCTGCGTCCCGGCTTCGGCCACCCGCTGGACGAATACCGCATCGAGCAGCTGTGGGCCCTGTTCCCGCAAGGCGTGCAGCACCACAAGGACCCGCAGGTCACCGCCGAATGGTGGACGCTGTGGCGGCGCGTGTCCGGCGGCCTCGATCCGCAAGCGCAGCTGCGCCTGCTGGACGATTTCGCCTTCAACCTGCAGGCCGATGCCTCGGAGCGCGGCAAGCGTCCCGTAACGCTGGTCAACGGCAGCGAGGACGATATGCTGCGCCTGGGCGCATCGCTGGAGCGCATCCCTTCCGCGTACAAGGCTGAAATCGGCGACTGGATGATGGGCGAACTAGCCAAGGCACCCAAGCTGGCGGCCAAGGATGCCGCCAAGGCTGCGGCGCTGTACACGCGCTACCTGTGGGCGCTGGGCCGCGTTGGCGCACGCCGTCCCTTCCACGGCAGCGCGCACGATGTGGCGCCGGCGGTAACGGTTGAAGGATGGCTGCAGGAGCTGCTGAAGCTGGACTGGCGCAAGATCGAGCCGGCCGGCTTTGCCGCCGCCCACCTGGCACGCATGACGGGCGACCGCGCGCGCGATATCAATGACACGCTGCGCGCCGAAATCGTCAGCCGTCTCGAAGCCGCCAACGCTCCGCCCAGCTGGGCCGCCATGGTGCGCGAGGTGGTGCAGCTGGACCAGGCCAGCGAGCAGCGCATGCTGGGCGAGGCGCTGCCGCCGGGACTCAAGCTCCTCGGCTGACGGCCGCGCCGCGCGCAGCCAGCGCCTGCTGCTGCGCGACGAAATTATCGAAGGCGGCGATCAGCGCATCGTATTTGTGCTCGTCGCCTTCCAGTTGCGCCAGCGCGTAGGCGGTTGCTTCCAGGGTGGAAAGCTGGTCCGGCTTGTGCGCCTTGCGGATCAGGTAGTGCGACGGCGGCGTGCCGCGCAAGGGCAGGCGCGGCATCGCCTGCAGCGCCGGGTTCAGGTACAGCATCTTGCGGCTCTTGCGCCAGGTCGCATCCAGCACGACCAGCACCAGCTCCCCCGCCCGCCACGCCGGGTCGAACGGCGGCGGAGGTGCGATCCCCAACGTCCGGTCGCCCGGCGTTTCCGGATACAGCAGCACCGCGCGCCGGCCGCCCGTCGGCAGCGTCTCGAACGCTTCCCCCACTTCCAGCCTGCTGCCCTTCAGGCACAGATGCAGCAGCCGCCCGCTGTTCTTCGCGTTCGCCACTTCCATCGGATGTTGCAGGATCAGGACTTCCGCCGCGCTGTGCACCGGCGCCACCCACCGGCAGATACACGCCATCTGTGGACGCAGGCAGTTGGGGCAGACAAGTCGCTTCGCTTTCATGCCGGCATTCTACCTGTTGCGCTTTTGGTCTATGTGGACATTCGAGAGATTTCCGATAGGAATGCAGGAGCAGAATTGATGATCAACGTAGGAGAAATCCTACTTTCATCCAGTCGGAGGGCTGATGTCACGCCGTTTCTTGCTCATCCCAGGTTTCGCCATGGTGGCAATGTGCAGCGGCTGCTCACACACATGGATCGATGCCCATGGAAATCGCAATGTGATCGGGCTTGTCAAACTGACGCTGCCTGCCGCGAGCGCCAGTCCGCCGGCAGCAGACTGGATCCGTACACAGACCGTGGGCTTCGCCCTCAGCCGTTCCGAATTCGCCAGCCAGCTGGAGTTCGGTTATAGCGACAACACGCTGGCTATCGTCCGCAACAACAGCTGCGCCTTCATAGGGCCGCTGCCGCCACTCAAAGGAGAAGACTATGCATCCCATCCAGACAATCAGCAGCATTAGCTGCCTGGCGCTGCTGGCTGCGTGCAGCACGCCTACTGGCCAGGTGGTATTTGTCACAAAGACTTCGCTGGGCATCGACGCTGAGCAAACCACACCCGGCGTCAGCGTCGCTTATGACCGATTCGAAGGCTATATGGCCCCGCGCTATGACCACAGCAATATCCCGCCTGTCTACGCCACCTTCAACACCGATGGCGGCATCGTCGACCGGAACATCAAACATACGTATGCGACCGGCAAAGCCGCGAAGAGCATTGCAGATAATCAGGCGATCGCTCAGAGCGCGCTGTCCGGAGCACAAGCCGCAGAAAGCCTCCGGGAGCGGGCAATGCAGCGCGAGGCCGAGGCCGGGCGGGGCCAGGTACAAGCCAGCCAATCCCCACCGCCGTCAGATCCTCCCGCCATGTTCTTCGGCACCACCACGACGCTGGGCCTCAAATTTGGTTTCACCGGCCCGGCTGTCGATACCTTTGTGCTCGGGTTCAAACGCAAGGAGCTCGCCGTCATCCCCCAGGGTAAGGACACTACACAGTTCCCATCCGTGGTGGCAATCTACAACAGCAACGTAAAACATGATCCGCATGCACAGGGCCCGAATGCGAAGTTCGGTATCGGACAACTGCTGGCTACAGGCGACGCCGCCGAATCCGTAGCGAACAACGTCGACATCAACAAGGAAATCGCGTCAGAGGCACGCGCACTGATGGCACTGGGTGAGCCGCCAGCACCACCAGCGAATCGCCGTGCATCGACCCAGCTCGATGCACCGATTACGCAGGCGTCACTAGGCGGCCGCTGACAACGCTAGGCGGCGCCGAGCAATTCGTCCAGTTGCGCGGCCAGCGCGGGGTCCTTGACGACGGCGTGCAGCCATTCGTGCAGGGGCATGTCGCCCCAGGATGCTGCCTTGTCGGCAAGGTATGCGACCGGGCTGTGGGGTTCGGTTTTCCGGAAGAAGTCGGCGATCTGGCGCAGTTGGGCGAGTGCTTGCGCGCGGGTCATGGGCGCGCCGCCGGCAGCGCGGGAGCGGATGGCCATGCCGGCGGGAGCAGCGCCCGGCCAGCCGTCGGCCAGGTCGCCATCGGAGGCTGCGGCCTCCGCGGCAGGCGTCAGCAGACCGATGAAATCGATCGCGTGCTGCAGCGCCTCGCGTGCCGCCGAGAACGAGGGACCATCGACGCCTACGCGCGCATCAACGGCTTGCTCCAGCGCGCGCAGGGCGGACAAACAGTACTCGGCATCCGCCAGCAGCCCCGCATTGAAGGCTTCGGAGTTGCGCCGGCGCTGGCTGTCCAACTCTGCGACGGTTGGCCCGTCGTCCGCTGAGCTGGCGGTGCTGTCGCCCCAAGCGCCAGGCTCGGCACGCTCCCGCGCGTGCCGCCCGCTGGCGCGCCCGGTCGAAGTCCATCATCGTGACGGCGCCGTCCTCCGAGACCGGCATGTGCTTGACCAGCCGTGGCGTCTGCGCCAGCAGCCAGGCCAGATTGCCGACGCGCTGCTCATAGTCACCTGGCTCGCCCAGCGGATGCAGGCGCTCCCAGTATCGCTCGCACAGACCGGCCATCAGCGCAAAGCCATCGGCCAGCCCACGAAAGTGCAGCGTGCGCGCCTGCGCTTCCGCCAGCCAGACGGCCAGCTTCAGGTCTTTGCTGCGCGACTGGATCAACGCGGCGCACTGGGAAGCGACCAACGGCCAGTCCGCCTCCCTCAGCGCCACAGCCCACTCGCCTTGCGCCAGACCCGGTTCATCGTGCTGTCGGGCGCGGGCAATTGCGTCCAGCTCCGCGCTGAAGGAAATGTCCTCGCCGCAGGGCTCCGCCACGCTGACGGGAATCAGAAGCTGTTCGATGCCGGCCATGCATGCCTCCTCATTTGATGGTGAGCCTGAACTGGCCGTGCCGGTTGGCGCTGGCCTTGATCTTCGAAACGGCCGTGCCCTCGGCCATGCGCGCCAGCACGGCGTCCGCGATATCGGGCAGCAGCGTGCAATTCAGGATGCTGTCCACATTGCGCGCGCCGGAATCGACTTCGGTGCAGCGGGCCAGCACGGCTTCCAGCAGCGCATCGTCCCAGCCGAATTCGGCGTGGTGGTTGTCGTTCACACGCTGGCCGATGCGGCCCAGCTTAAGGGCGATGATCTGGGCCAGCACATCGTCGCCGATCGGGTAGAAAGGCACGACTTCCACGCGGCCCAGGAAGGCGGGCTTGAAGTGACGCGCCAGTTGCGGGCGTACCAGTCCGTCCAGGTCCTCCGGCGTAGGCTGCTCTGTTTTCGGCTTGTTCATGCAAGCCTGCATGATGGCGCCGGAGCCGAGGTTGGAGGTCATGATGATGACCGTATTGCGGAAGTCCACCGCGCGGCCCTCGGCATCTTCCATGAAACCCTTGTCGAACACCTGGTACCACGGCAGCTCGTAAAGGGCGCGACTGCCGGACACGATGCCCAGCCTGGACTGGCGTATCGTGCCGATGGCTTTCAGCATCGTTTCGCGAATGGCGGCGATATCGTCGCGCTGCTGCTGGCCCGGCTCGGATGGCGGCGGCTCCATCGCTTGCGCCAGTTTCTCCGCCTTGCGTGCCGCGAACACGCGCCGCAACCACCACGATGCAAGCCACAGCAGCAGGCAGGCTGCTATTGCGGCGACGGCCCAGATCAGCGCCAGTTCAAGCAGTTCCGCGCCGAGATAGAAGAAGGCGGCGAGCGCGATGAAACCGATAACGGTGAAATTGCGGCTGTCGGTCAGGAAGATCCAGATTCGTCGCAGCATGATGGCTCGCTAAGGTTGGGCAGGCCGGTCGATGGTGCCACCAAGCCTGCCCCACGCCTTTGAGCAAGCTCAATTCCCATTGCGCGGTTTGCGCAGCTCGATGTGGCCGAAGTCCATCATGGTCCAGCGTCCGCCCCAATTCAGCCCCAGCGACTCGGCCACTTCGCCATACAGTTGATAGCCGCGCATCGCCCACGGATCGCGTTCCGAGATCACCAGCTTCCCATCGCGCAGGAAGGCACAGTCGGCGGCGAGACCGAACTGGTGATAACTCTGGAATGCGCGGGCGTTCGTCACGCTGCTGCCGGCATCGGCCAGCTGGTTCTGCCGCTCCGGGCTGCGGTAGCCCTCGAGCAGGGCCATGTCGTAGCCATGCTGCTCGCGCATGATCTTGAACACTGCCAGCAGGCGCCGGGAAAAGTCGGCATCGAGCAGCGTCCAGTTGCGATTGGCGCCGGCGAGCATGGGACGAACCAGGGTGACTTCGGCCGATGCGAAAGCCATCGGCGGCAACGCAGGTGGCGGCACCAGCCGCTCGCCGCGCAGCAGCGATTCAAGGTGTGCATTGACCACGCGCTCTTCCGAGCCAGGCAAGGCGACCTTGCTGCCAGCAAGCCAGACGGCCAATGGCGGCGCGACTATCAGCGCTGTTGCAGCCAGCAGCAGCCGGTAGTGCCGGCGAATGAAGCCCGGCAAACGCTGCGGCAGCAGCAGGCGAAAGCCGCGCTGCAATGCGTCACCGACGTCCGGGAACAGCAGCAGCCAGCCGGCGCCGCAGACCAGCAGAAACAACATGCCCACAATAATTGGCAACATGGTGCGCTCCATCAAAACGGATCGACGCGCGAAACGCGACACTTGCTCATCGTAGGCCGGGGGAGAAGGTTTCGCTTCGGCGCAGATCAAGTCCTGGAGGTGTTACGTGGATCCGTCAAAACGCATACTCGATCAGTTGGAACAAGGCCACAGCGGCGCTCGACCCATGCCTGCTCAAGCGCCGCGGCGCCACGCTGTTTATGCCTGCGGACTGGTGATCGTAGTGTCGGCGCTGGCGGCGGGCGTGGTTGGCTGGGGAACGGATGCGGGCTCACCGCCAGCATCCACGCGCGGAACCGTTATCAGGCCTGTGGCGGCGCAAGCTGTCAGGAGCGAGCAGGCAGTGGAACGGCTGGCTGCGGCGATCGTGAATGAGCCTTTGCAGCAGCGTGCCCTCGCGCAGGCGCGGCAGCCGGACCGCGCTGCCCCTGTGCGCGCTGCAGCGGCAGACGCTCTGGCGGGCGCGGCGCCGAGCCGCGGGCCGACGCGAGTGCCGGCGCGCGTTGCAGTGCGGGGTGGTGAGGCTGCGGCGGGGCGCGCGCCGGGGGCGCCGGGGATGGCGGCGACGGCAGATAGCGATGTCGCCCTGCTGGCCGCGTTGATGGCGCACGCAAGCGGCGCAGACGCCGGCGGGCATATGGCCGGGGTGGCGGGACCGGCGGCTGCGCAACTGCGCCGCTGCGCGCGTCTCAGTGGGGCGCAAGCCACGCAATGCCAGGCCCGCGCCTGCGCCGGGCACTGGGGACAGTCCAGCGCCTGCCGCGTTACAGTTGCTGAATGAACTCCGCCATGTAATCGACCAACGCGTCCGGCTGTTCCAGATGCGGGCTGTGTCCACAATCATCGACAACCAGCTTGCTCGCATTGACCGCCTGGGCGGCAATCGCATCGAGCTGGGAGCAGGAACCGTACTGGTCGTCCCTGCCCTGCATCGCCAGCAGAGGACACTCGATCGAGGGCAGCAGGTATTCGATATTCCAGTTCACGAACGCCGGCTCCAGCCAGGTATCCGCCCACGCAAAGAACACGGCTTCCGCCTTGTCGCCGTGGTAGCGGTGCAGCCCGCGCAACTTGCCCGCGCCATGCGCATCGCGTGCCACGCGCACACCCTCCAGCGTAAGCGGCTCCACGAACACGTGGGCTGCCACCGTGACCACGCCGCGCAAGCCGGACGGGCGCGCCGCCGCGTGCATCAGCGCGATGCTGCCGCCGTCCGAGTGCCCGACCAGGACATAGTCGCGGCCCGCCACCAGCCGCGCCAGCACCTGCGGCAACTCGATCAGCGCCGACTCGTGCAGGTAATGGATACTGCGGCGTTGCCTCATCGGCGACGACTGCCCGTAGCCCAGACGGTCATATACCAGCCCGGCGCAGCCCGTCGCTTCGCACAGGCGGCGCGGAAAATCCTTCCACATGGCCGTGCAGCCCAGGCCTTCGTGCAGGAACACCAGCACGGGACGCGCCGCGTCGCCGTCGAAAGTTTCGTAGTACAGCGAGTCCTCCCCCAGTTGCAGCATCATGATGCGTTCTCCCGGCAATAAGCACCTATTGTTGCACGCTTTCTGTACGTGCGCGCGCATCCGCCCTCCCCCGGCCATGGCACTGTGGCGCGATATACCTTCCTCGAGGAACACGGCGCCAAAGTCACGCTGGTATCACCCAAGCCGCAGGGAGAGCAAGTGCAGGGATTCAATCACATGAAGCAAGGCGACAAGTTCAAGGTTGAAATGGACGTGCGGGACGCGCGGCCGGGGAATTCGACGCACTGGTACTGCCGGGCGGCGTGGCCAATCCGGACCAGCTGCGCCTGAGCAGGGAGGCCATCACCTTCATCCGCGAATTCGCGCGCGAGGACAAGCCGATCGCCGCCATTTGCCACGGCCCCTGGACCCTGATCGATGCGGACATTGCCAAGGGCAAGCGCATGACGAGCTGGCCCAGCCTGCAGGTGGACCTGTGCAATGCAGGCGCCGACTGGACCGACGAGCAGGTGGTGGTGGACGGCAAGCTGGTCACCAGCCGCAAGCCGGATGACCTGCCGGCGTTCAACCAGGCCATCCTGCGTGAATTGACCGGTGGCGGCGCGCAGGCCGCGCGGGCTTAGTGCAGCGCGAAGTCGACCCGGCTGGGCGAACCCTTGTCTTCCTTCGACGCCGGCTTCGCACCAATCAGGAAGATGCGTTCGCCGGGGACCTGCCCCGTGGTGATCAGCCAGTCGCGCGCGGCCTGGGCGCGGCGGTTGCCCAGCGCCAGCAAGTCATCGTCGTCGATCGTCGTGTTGGCGAGAATGAGCTTTTCCATTTCCTCGGGCGGGATGCTCTTTGTCAAGCCGATGACGTTGCGCGGCTTGGCGAAGGTCTCGTCCTTGTACACGCGAGCCAGCAGCGCCGGGCGCTCTTCCTTGCTGACCGTGACGCCGCCCTCCGGCAGCGCGCCGCCGCGGGCCTGCAAGTCCTTGCTCTTCAGCGCGCGCAGCTTGCGGTCCAGCGAGGCGTGCTTCATCGCGTCCAGTTCGGACGGGTCATAGCGGCCCGTGATATCGAGCTTCAAGCCAGGACGCTCGGTCAGCGCCTTGGCCAGGGACTTCAGCTTGCCCTCGCCTGCCGGCAGCACGACTGCACGGCCGCTGTCGAAATCGAGCGTGGACAGCTCTTCGCCGCTGCCGCCAAACAATGAGCCGATCAGCGCAAACGGCGCGGTCACGGTCTTCATGATGGCGTTGCCGATAATTTTCAGGACGATGCCGCCAATCGAAAATTGCGGATCATCGAGCGAGCCGCCGATTGGCACATTGATGTCGATCACCCCGTTGCGGTCACTGAGCAGCGCAACGGCGAGATTCACGGGGAGCCTGGTCGCTTCCGGGTTGGTGCTTTCCTTGCCGAAGGTGAGCTGGTCCAGCACGAGGCGGTTCTCGGCTTTCAGTTGCCGGTTCTCCAGCTGGTAGGCGACTTCGAAAGTCAGCTTGCCCTTCTCGATGCCGTAGCCGACGTATTTGTCCGAGTAAGCCGACAGCTGCGCCAGTTCCATGCCGCGCACATCGGCGCGCAGGTCGAGCGACAGATCACGCTTCAGCGGGTTGATCTTGCCGGCGATGGACAGCGGCGCGCTGTTTACATTGCCGCGCAGGTTGACGTTGGCGCTGGTCGCAGCGTCGGACGAGAGGCCGGTGACGCTGCCGCCAAGTTCGCGCAGGTTGGCCGTGTAGTTCGGTTTGATGAAGTTGTCCGTGAAGCGCACACGCCCGCCGCTCAGATCCAGCTTTGCAATGCGGATCGGTGGCAGCGGTTCAGCCGGTGCCGCCGGTGCTTTCGCCTGCTCGGCCGCGGCAGCCTTGCGCTCGGCTTGCGCGGCGCTGGCGGTTTTGGCGCGCTGGCCGGCCTCGGTCAGGCTGCGCTCCGCCTCGCCCTCCTTGCGCGTGACGTCCTGCACATTGATGCGGCCCGTCGGGTCGATGATCACGCGCGCGAAGAAGTCGGCCAGTGCAACGCGGTTCACGTTCAGCGCGAAGGGGCTGAATTGCATGTCCATGCCTTCGAAGGCGAGCGACTTCCAGCTCAGGAAGTCGTTGGCGCTGGCCTTGTCCACGGTATCGAGGCGGTTCACGCTGACATCGCCTTTCAGGCTGCCTTTACCCTGCGCGAACTTCAGCTGGGTCTTGCCGCTGATCGCGGCCTGCTTCAGACGCAGGTTCACGTAATCGGTCACGTACGGCTGCAGCGGCAGCAGGTCGAAATTCTTCACGTCCAGCGCGAGGTCGGTGTCGAACGGTGCAAACGCCAGCTTGCCTTTGATACCCAGCTGGCCGGACTTGTTGACGGTGGCCTTCAGGTCCACCGTGCTGCTGGCCTTCGGCGCAGTCGAGTAGTCCTGCATCGCCAGGGTGATTGCGGACAGGTTGAAGATGGCCGGGTCGGCGTGGCAGCAACCATCCTCCACCCGCGCGGACCAGTTGCTCAGGTCGAGGCTGGCGATCGTGAACAGCGATTGCTTGTCCGCGTACTTCTGTGCCTGCGACTTGTTCGGCGCTGCGGCCGGCTTGGCGGTGCTGCGCCCCTGACGGTACTCGATATCCGCCGAATTGGATTCGATCGCACCGATGGCGTATGTGTTCTTCGCCAGGTCTGCGGTGAAATCGCGGGCGGTGAGGCCAAGCTTGCGCACGGCCGCTTGCATGGGATCGTCCGCATAGCGCAATGCAGCATCGCGCATCACCAGCTCTTTCAGCGCAATCTGCACGCCCGGCCCTGGCGCTGCCGGGGGCGCCGCGGACGCCGCAACAGCCGGTGCGGCAGGCGGCGCAAACATGCGTTCGAGATTCAGCCGGCCATCGCGGCCACGCTGGACCGACAGATCCAGCCCGTCCACGCCAACGCGCGTGATCTCGAACCGGCGCCCCAGCAAATCCATCTTGCCAAACTGCGCGGACAATTCGCCCAGCTTCAGCACCTGCTCGCCCTCCGCATCGCTCAAGATGAGCGATTTGAGCGCAGCGCGGCCGTCGAGCACAATGGTTGCAGGTTTGTCCTTGGGCTGCACGAAAGCCAGATGCAGCGCCGTATTCAGACGCGCGCCACTCAGCTTGAACGCCGGCTTATACGGCATATAACCGAGATAGCCGCCCACGTCCACATCATCCAATGTCAGGTCCAGCGCGTAATCCTTTGGCTCAGCAAACGGACGCGCCTTGCCCTTCATCTGCAGCGGTGCACCGTTCACGCGCGCGCTGAACAGGGGCTCGACGAACAGCGTTACGTCAGCCGGCAGCGAGGACACAAAGGGCAGCCCCAGGGCCAGGTCCGCCACCTTGTGCGTCACGCCGGCGGGCTTGTCCTCGAACTCGATGCTGCCCTTCTCCAGCTGGATATTATTCAGCGAGAACCTGGCCGGCTCCGGCGATGGCGGCTGGGCTGCGATCAGTGCCAGAATGTCATCGATGCTGTAGTGATTCTCATCTCGCCGCACCAGGTGCACATAAGGACCGGTGAGGCGTATCTCCTGCACCACGGGCGCGAGCTTGGTGAGCGACTGCCACGACACGTCGACACCCAGGCGTTCGAAGCGGGCGAAGACGGCATTCCCCTCCGGCTCCATCATCCTGAAATCGAGGATGGTGGCGCGCAGGGTGAAGGGGTTGAATTCGACTTTCCCCAGTGTTAGCGGGCGATGCAGCTTTTCGGCAGACAGTTTTTCCGCCTGCGACTTGACGATGGCCGGCACGGCGAGAAAGCCGATGCCTGTGTAGGCCAGCACCAGACCAGCCAGCACGCCGGGAATGAGAAACTTGAGCGATGGCTTTTTCATACCCAGAATTATCCCTCATCGCCATGCCCCTGCGGTATATTGAAACGCACAAAGAGAAAACACTTATCGGGGAGACAAGATAATGAATCAATTGAAGATCTCGGTGCGTCTGTTCCTGCTGGTCGGCTTCATGTCTCTGCTGCTGGCAATCCTTGGCGGCATTGGGCTGTACGGCACGAGCAAGTCCAACGAGGCCTTGCGGGCGGTGTACGAGGACCGCACCGTGCCCACCGCCTACCTGGCTTCCGTCAACCGCCAGAATCTGCGCAACCGCATCGCCCTCGCCTACGCCGTACTCGATGCAAAACCTGAAGCGATCCCCGCCACGCTGAAGCAGATCAGCGAAAATATGGATGTTATCGACAAGGCCTGGAAGTCCTACCGCGCCAGCCATCTGACCGAAGAAGAAGGCAAGCTGGCGGCAAAATTCGAAGAAACGTACGGCAAGCTGCTCACCGAGGGCATCAACCCCGCCATCTCCGCGCTGCAGGCTGGAGACCTGGACAAAACCCGCGAATACGTGGTGCAAAAGCTGCGCAAGCTGAATACACCCGTCGCGGAAACGCTGGATACGTTAATCAAACTGCAAACCAGCATCGCCAAGGACGAATACGACGCCGCCGTTGCCCGTGGCGCCACCCTGCACACCATCTCCCTCGCCTCTATGGTGATCGGTATCGTCCTCGCCTGCTTTGTCGGCTACCACCTGGTGCAGAACATCACGCGCTCCATGCACGCGGCGGTCAACGCAGCGGAGGCCGTGGCAAAGGGCGATCTGGGCCGCCAGATCAAGGTCGATGGCAAGGACGAAATCGCGCAGCTGCTGAACTCCCTGCAGCACATGCAGGCCTCGCTGGCCGGCGTGGTGCGCCAGGTGCGTGACGGTTCCGATGCCGTGCTCAACGCCTCCACCGAAATCGCCCAGGGCAACCAGGACCTGAGTGCGCGCACCGAAAGCCAGGCCAGTGCGCTGCAGGAGACGGCAGCGTCGATGGAAGAGCTGAACACCACGGTGCGCCAGAATGCGGACAATGCGCGCCAGGCCAACAGGCTGGCGCAGGAGGCCAGCGCGGTGGCGGCGCAAGGCGGCGAAGTGGTGTCGCAGGTAGTCGATACGATGCGCGGCATCAGCGACTCCAGCCACAAGATCGCGGACATCATCAACGTCATCGACGGCATCGCCTTCCAGACCAATATCCTGGCCCTGAATGCCTCGGTTGAAGCGGCGCGCGCCGGCGAACAGGGACGCGGCTTTGCCGTGGTGGCAGGCGAGGTACGTTCGCTTGCCGGCCGCAGCGCCGAAGCGGCGCGCCAGATCAAGAGCCTGATCACGGACAGCGTGCAGCGCGTGGAATCCGGCGCCAACCTGGTGGACAAGGCTGGCGAGACCATGAACGAAGTCGTACAAAGCATCCGCCGCGTGACGGAAATCGTGGCCGAAATCAGCGTTGCCAGCAGCGAGCAAAGCACGGGCGTGAGCCAGGTCGGCGAGGCCGTCACGCAGATGGACAACGCCACCCAGCAGAATGCCGCACTGGTGGAGCAAATGGCGGCCGCCGCCAGCGTGCTGCGCGACCGCTCACAGGAACTGTCTCAGTCGGTGCGCGTGTTCAAGCTGGCCTGAACTCTGCACGCCCGCGCGCGTCGAGCGTCACGCCGGCGACGCGGCCCCGATAGCGCACCGGCACCGTGGTGCCGGGCTTACCGCGCAGCGCCAGCCGCTTCAGCTTCCCGCCAGTCCATTCCACATCCGCCTCGATGCCGCCCCGTGCACGCACCCCGTACACGGCGCCTTCCGGCCATGCCGACGGCAGCGCCGGCAGCACATGCACTTCCCCGCCCCACGATTGCAGGAACATTTCGAGGATGCCGGCCGTGCCGCCGAAGTTGCCGTCGATCTGGAACGGCGGGTGGGCGTCGAACATATTCGGATAGGTGCGCTCCGGGCCGAGCAAGCCAAGCAGGATGGAGTGCGCGCGGTCGCCTTCGCCCATGCGCGCCCACAGGGCCAGGCGCCAGGCGGTGGCCCAGCCGGTGGACTTGTCACCGCGCGTGTTGAGCGTGACCTTCGCCGCCTTCACCAGTTCCGGCGTGTCGCGCAGATTGGCCTGCTCGGACGGATACACGGCGTACAGGTGCGATACGTGGCGATGCTGTTGCTCCGGCGCTTCGGCGTCCCAGTCTTCCAGCCATTCCTGGAACTGGCCCTGGGCACCGATGCGATCCGCCGGGAGGCGCGACTTTGCCGCGGCGACGGCCGTGGCGAATTCGGCGTCGCTGTCCTTCAGCAGGCCGTGCGCGGTCAAGGTATTGGCGAACAGGTCGCGCAGGATCTGGCGGTCCATGGCCGGACCGGCGCAAATGGCCACATCGGCCGGGTGTTTGTTTTCGGGCGAGATCGAGGGGGACGTGACCAGGCCGCGTCCCTTCGGGTCTTCGACCAGCGTATCGACGAAGAATTGCGACGCGCCTTTCAGCAGCGGGTAAATGCGGCGCAGCCATGCTTCGTCGCGGTGGTAGTCGTAGTGGTCCCACAACGTCTTGCATAGCCACGCGCCGCCGCTGGGCCAGATACCCACAGCGGGCCATCGATCGGCGCCGAAGCGCGCCACAGGTCCGTGTTGTGATGGGTGACCCAGCCGCGCGCGCCGTAGCACTTCTGCGCAGTCACGGCGCCGGTGACGGCCAGGCCTTCGACCATGCGCAGCACAGGTTCCACACATTCGCCGAGGTTGGCCGGACCGGCGGGCCAGTAGTTCATCTGCGTGTTGATGTTGATGGTGTACTTGCTGCCCCACGGCGGATTGGTGCCTTCGTTCCAGAGTCCCTGCAGGTTGGCAGGCTCGCTGCCGGGGCGCGAACTGGAGATCAGAAGATAGCGCGCGTACTGCACGTACAGTGCGGCCAGCGCCGGATCGTCGGCCGTCTCCGCTGCCGCGATGCGCTCGTTTGTCGGCTTGCCGCCCAAAGTCGCCGCGCTCCCCGCACCGCCCAGCCGAATCGACAGCCGCCGGAACAGCGCCTGATGAGCCTTCACGTGATCGTCGCGCAGGCGCGCATAGGTCTTGCGGGCCGCCGCGCTGGTCTGGCCGCGCACCCTGGCAACCGGATCGCCGCTCACGTCATCAAAGTTCACATAGCTCGTAGCTGCGCCGATCAGCAGCGTCACATTGCGCGCGCCCCGCACTTGAAGGCGGTCGCCTTCGACCGTAACTTTGCCGTCGCCCACAGCCTGCACGCGCACCGCATACTTCAGCGCCGCCAGCACGCCCGACGATTCAATATTGCGCCCCTCAATCAGCAGCGCGCCATCCCCGTCCGCGTGCACCACCAGGCCCGCCGGCCGTTCCCCCGCCCGCAACGCCTCGCGTTCACTAGCCGCGCCCGCAGCGCCAGGCGCACTGGCCGCCTGCGCGCCACCCGAGCCGTCGTACTTGGTCTCGCCATACTTAGCTTTATCCGGATGGCGATAACCCACATCAAAGTCCAGCGTCCCGCCACCGGACGCGGTCAGGCGCATCACCACCACCTGATCCGGCTGGCTGACAAAGACTTCCCGTGAATACTTCGCGCTGCCTGCAGCAAAGCGCGTCAGGCAAATCGCCGTATCCAGGCTGAGGGAACGACGATAGCCGGAGGCAGCGAGCGGACGCACAAAGTCCAGCAAAAGATCTCCGGCCGCGCCATAAGGCATCTGCTGGTGCGCAATCATCTTGGAGCCGCACAGATCATGCGCTTCCTTGAACTTGCCTTCATCGATCA
Organism: Pseudoduganella sp. UC29_106; assembly: GCF_044055365.1. Taxonomy (NCBI): domain Bacteria; kingdom Pseudomonadati; phylum Pseudomonadota; class Betaproteobacteria; order Burkholderiales; family Oxalobacteraceae; genus Pseudoduganella; species Pseudoduganella sp. UC29_106. Next base: position 4,754,856 of record NZ_CP171977.1, read on the forward strand.
GCGCGCGGACGCGCGGCAGCGCCGCCAGCATGTCCGTCGGATTCGAATCGTTCGGACCGCCGGCGAACAAGGTGTCCTCATTCAGCTGCAGGCGCTCCTGGGCCACGCGGCCATAGACCATGACCCCCAGCCGGCCATTCCCGACCGGCAGCGCCTCCAGCCACGGACCGGCGGGCTTGTCGTACCAAAGTTCGAGATCCTCGCGATTGCCGCGCGCGGTGGCGGTCACCGTCGCCCCTGCCAGCCCCGGAAAAGCCGCCGCCAGCCCAAGCGACACCATCAACTGCCGCCGCGTCACATTCACGCCCATCCTGCCTCCTTATCTTATAAATCCGAAAATTATCCAACTCAAGCAGCTGCGAAGACCTATCACTTATTTCACGCAAACTATGCCAAAAATGCTATGTATTCACAGCACCACGCCAATAGCGAAAACCGCCATCGCCACTTATATTTTTTCTCACGCCACGGCACGGGGCTTTGCGGCTGCGCACCTGTCGTTTAGCATCGTCTGGTTAAAAAGGAAAGACTTGTGCTGATGAAGAATCCCACCATGCCGCCCCGCCCTGACGTGATCGATGCCTTGCGAGGCGCCACAGCCATCGCCGCGCTGACCCTGCTGTGCGCGCACACGGCCAGCGCCCAGCAGGCCAGCCCGGCGCCGGCAGAGCAGCGCATCACGGTCCAGGGCCAGAAAAACCCGTCCGTGTGGTTCAAGGCAGAAAGCCAGCACTTCGTGGTTTATTCCGACGCTTCCCAGCCGGACGTCGCCGAGCTCTTGCACAATATGGAGCGCCTGGATTTCCTGCTGCGCGTCTATACCAGCGCCTACTTCAAGGCCCAACCGCGCGAACCCAAGCTCACCCTGTATTACCACAACAAGGTCGGCGCCCTGGCCGAGCACGCCGGCAAGGCGCCCGCCGACGCCATCGGCCTGTACAACAGTTGCAGCGGGGGCGTGCAGGCTGCCGGCGTAAAGCTCGACCCCATTGTTCAGATCGAGAATGCGCGCCTGATCACGGCCCCGGCCAACGACACCCTGTCCTTCCTCTTCGAAGGCTATGCCCGCCACTTCCTGTACCGCCATACCGACATCCGCGCGCCGCTCTCGTTCATCGAGGGCTTCGCGCAGTATTTTGCCAATGCCCGCTTCTCCGACAATCAACTGGTCGTCGGCAAAACGCCCCTCAACATCGGGCGCTACCTGAACTTCATCGAAGACGGCCACCGCTACAGCCTGACCTATGCCGACGTGTTCGACGACAACGACAGCAAGGGTCACAATTACGCAGGCGAGGCCGGGGTCAAGCTGGAATTCACGGCCCGTTCGTGGCTGCTGACTCACTTCATGCTGTCTTCGGAAGAGAACCGCACCCGGCTGGCGCGCTACCTCAACCTGGCCAACGGCGCCGTGTCCAACGCCAAGGCTTTCGAAACGGCCTACGGCATCAAGCCGGACCAGCTCGGCGAGATACTGTGGCGCTATCGCCGTACCTCTGCCCAGGTAATGCAGGTGGCAGTGCCCACCCTGCCCACCGCCCAGATTACATTTACCGGCCTGCCCGACGCGGTGACCAGCTATGTGATGATGGATGCCAGGCTGAGAGCTTGCCCCAGCCGCGCCACCGGCGAAGCCCTGCTGCGCAAGATGATCGCCAATCCCGGCGGCACCCCCAATCACCCGCTGGCCCGCGCCGCACTCAGCCGCGCCCAGATCGACTGGGGCAATCCGCAGGACGCCATTCCCTACCTGAGCACGCTCGTCCGCGAAGACAAAGGCAATTCAGAAGCCCTTTATCTGCTGGGCCTGGCAAACCTGCGCATCGCGAGCCAGCAACAGGGCGCCGCCAAGGCCAGCACGCTGGAAGCTGCCCGCCGTCACCTGGTCGACGCCGTCAATGCCGACGCGGCATCGGCCGAACCGGCTTATGCATTGCTCCGCAGCGAACTCGATTCCGGCGAGGAGCTCACTGAAACAGCCATGACGGCCGCGCAGCTAGCCTTGAGCAATGGACGCGAAGTCAGCGAATACGCCCGCGCCGCCGCACTCATGCACGCTTACGCCGGCAACAGTGCCAAGTCGCGCCAGGCTCTCAATATGCTGGCCCACAACCGGCGCGATCCCGCCATGGCCGCGTGGGCCACCGAATGGCAGGAGCGTCTGTTGGCCGGGGTAGACCGCAACGAACTGCTGGCCGAACTGCGCCGCCTGCCCGCGCAGGATGCCGCGTTCAAGGAATGGACGATTGCGAACGATAGCGTCATGCAGGCAGTCGTCAGCGGCGCCGGCGTCGAAAACGCACGTCACTATCTGCAAGGCCAGCCCACCAACTTCGAGAGCCCGGAAAAGTCGATCAACAACACGCCATTTACCCGCTGAGGACTATGCCGGCGGCAATAACGCCGCCAATGCGTTTGCATAGGCGTTGCGTGCAGTCTGGTTAATCGCCACATCACGCTGCAATTCCGCAAGCTTGGCGTCGGTCGCTTGCAGCATCGCCAGTTCTCGGCGCGCCGCTTCGGAGAGGCTGGACAGGCTATATTCAACGCCGTCGATCTTAATGAATTCACTGGTGCTCATGTTCTGGACCTTCGTGGCAAAGGAAATGTGTGTGGAGTGAACCGTGATTGGCCGCAGCGCAGTCTCGGGAAGCAAAGTATCGTTGATCGCCGCCACAGACCTGATGACATCAGCAATGCTGCGTCCGGAGACATGCCACCGCTTGCGGCGATAATCCCGGCAGGCGCGCAACGCCAGGTCGCGCCCATGCTCCGGATTGTCCGGCAGCGTCCCGGCGATGTCTGCCAGCCCTGCCCTGGCTCTTTTGAACAAATCAGACGGCATGGCTGCATCGCACAGCACCGCCTCGCTCGGCTCGAACCGCCCCGTCTGCGTCAGCGACACCATATACAAGGTAGCCTCGCCCAGCATCACCCGGCCGTCCACCGCGACATAAAGCAGCGGACAATACGGCGCCCATTCGGGCAGCAAATGGTTCGGATAAACCTGCACTTGCCAGTAGCGCTCTGCGACGCGCGCAAAATGCCTGTAGTCGGCAATCGGTACGAAGCGCGCTTCGGTGAAGGGAAGTATTTCCACCTTGGGCTTGGTGGGCGTCACGGTGTCATTGGAGACATCCAGATACAGCGTTCCCAATTGAAAGGCGTTCTGGAAGAATTCGCCGCGCAAATCGCCCCAGACCTGGCGCAACTCGCCTCCCGCCCGGCGAAACGCCAGGAAGGCCGTTCGCCCCGACTGAGCGGATGGGCTCAACGCCAGCGTATGCAAGTCCTGCCGCTGCAACTGCCGCTGGGCGGCCTGGGAGATTTCCAGGCATTGGCCGTAGGGATACGGCCGCCCCTTCTTGATGGGCAGCGAAAACTCCAATTGCGCATCGACTTGCGACCGCACTGCCAGAAAAAAGGCTTCCAGCTCAGTCAGAACCGGCAACAGATGCCGCTCAGTCAGCACCGCCTGACGTGATTGATCAACCAGTCGCGCCTCGTTCGGAAGCAGGACGCGGCGATCAGCAATCGAGGTCGAGAGTTTATGCAAGTAAGCCCTGGCAATATAGGTTCAGAGAGAAATATATTACCAAAAGTACAAAACCCTAAGTGCAGGGCCGGGCTTTTAATTGATTCATGACGGATTGCCGGGAGAACGGTTCGCCGCACGGCGCTTGCGGCGGCCATCTCGTCCGCCGCCGCTCTTGCGCTGCATGCCATTGCTATTCATTGCAACCGGAGCGTCCGGCGCGGCTGGCTTGGTTTGGCGTGGGGGCCGCAGATCAAAACTGCGCCTACCGCCAGCCGCGCCGGGGGCTGCGCGGCGCTCCGCAACGCGCCGCTCCCGCTCTTGCGACCGGCGCTCGGCCAGAGCACTGTCTCCAATCAGGCGCGCTATCGCCGCTATTCGCGCTGACCGGCAGACATCGGCCAGCAGCCATTCTTCACTGCCGGGCAAGCAGAGCCAGACGGCCTTCCATGCATTGCGATTGCCGCTGCCCTGAAGATTTGCAAAGCGCGACGGCGACATCGCATGCTCGCCATACTTGATTTCGCCGCCTTCCACCTTCGCGAAATATTTGTGACCGCCAAAGCTGGCGCGCAACCGTGTTCCATCGGGAAGGAAGACCTGCTTCCATTGGTATCCGGTCCCGGACGGTTCCGCTGGCTGCGCCTCGGCCGCCGCTGCCGGCCGTACGTAGTTGCGTATCGCCTCGCAAATAAACGGCTCCAGTGCTAAAGAATCCGACCAGCATTGGCCGGTGAATTCGCCCAGGGTTTCCAACAGATCGCTGGGCAAGCGAATCGGGTAATGGAGCGTAGACATGATGGGTCTCCAAAAGTCGGTTTTACTAAGCGCTACTACTTCCTTCCAATGCCTGCTAAAACGTACTGGCTGTTACTAAAATTTCCCTTCAGAACGCGAATCGGCACTAAATGCTTGTGGCCTGTGTTCATTGGAGTGGGGCAGCGCGAATTAGTTCCCCGACTAGCGCAAACTCCGACGCAATAGCGACGACCAGCACGGAGTAGCAAGGGATATCGCGTTTTAGTAACAGGCATGGCGGAGCACACCGCCGCCCCGGAGGATGAAAGAAACTAGACTGGGGAGAGAAAGCGGCGGATCGAGATCGTTGTGTTTTTTGGCGGTCAGACCCCGTTAGTAACATGATCCCTTGACCTGATCCGTACCCCGGATTGCTTCCTAGAGAGCGCACGCTAAAAAGGCCGTGGGCGCTTCGGTGCCCTCAGGCAGACTTCAGGCCACATCCGCCGCTTTCCTCCATCAGTGTAAAACAGCGGGAGGTCATGTGGAACTGCAAACACTCTACAAACGCGTGATTGGCCTGGATGTGCACCAGAGCCAAATCACTGCCTGCGCCTTAATTGAGGAAGCCGACGGTACGCAACGGATTGAGCAGCGGCAATTTGGTGCCTTCAAGCGACATCGCCAGGAGCTCGCAGCTTGGGCAGCCGCTCTGAAGCCTGACGAAGTCGTGATGGAAAGTACCGGCATTTACTGGAAGAGCCCTTATGCAGCGCTGGAAATGGTGGGCATTCAGGCCAAAGTGGTCAATGCGCGTCACGTCAAGAATGTCCCTGGGCGAAAAACCGATGTGGCAGACGCGCATTGGCTGGCCATGCTGGCGCGGGCAGGCCTGCTACGCGCCTCTTTCGTGCCACCCACTGCATTGCGCGAATTGCGTCTTATCGCGCGACAACGACAAAAACTGGTTGGCCAACTAGCTTCGGAAAAGAATCGCCTGCATAAAATACTGAGCGATGGCGGCATCCGCCTGAGTGTCGTCGTCAGCGATGTGTTTGGACAATCGGCCCGTGCCATGGTCAAAGCCATTATTGTAGGTAAGGCGCCCCATGAAATACTCGATCTGGCTGGGCGCCGCTTTAAAGCCAGCAGAGAAGAACTGTTCGACGCTGTGCAAGGAGACTTGAGCCGGAGTCACCGCTTTGTACTGGATGAGCTAATGCGACATATCGACGAAATTGAGGCACGCATCGCTCGCTTCGACGCACGCCTGCTCAGCGAACTGGCCAATGAGCAGCCCAAGCTAAAATTGCTGCAGACCATGCCCGGTATCGATCTAATAGGCGCAGCCATGCTGCTGGTAGAAATCGGTACTGACATGTCGCTGTTCAACAGCGCTGACCGCCTCGCCTCCTGGGTGGGTATCTGTCCGGGCAATAACGAATCTGCTGGTAAGCGGAAAACTGGCAAGGCCGGCAAAGGCAACAACTACATCCGTCGCCTGCTGTGCGAGTTTGCACATGCTGCCAGCCGCACCAAATGCGTCTTCAAATTGAAGTTCAAGCCATGAAATTGCGACGAGGGTATAAGCGCGCTATCGTCGCCGTCGCTCACAAGATGCTGCGCACCATCTATTACATCCTCAGGCGCGAACAACCTTATCGCGATAGCAGTGCCGATTATGAGGCCATGTCGGTGCAGCGCAATGCCCCGCGCTGGTTCAAGGCGCTCAACAAATTTGGATACATCAAGCCAGTTCAAGCCTGATTGCCGTCCGAGTTAATACCACACTGGCCTTTGGTGAGTCAGGTACTAGCTCGCCCTGATACCTGATTCTTTCACGCTAAAAACCGAAAAATCAAGTGCCCCTCCCTATACGGGCGCGGCGCGCGGATGGCCCGATTTTTGCCGTCTATTCCTCGTTTGCCGGCTTTCGTCGCGCAGGAATTGGCTGGCCGTGGCCGGTCGCGTACAGTCACGCACATACCAACTCCAAGGACTCTTCCAATGAAGCCTATCCGGATCGCCCTGGCCGCCGTGCTCGCTTGCCTGGCGGGCGCCGCCGCGGCAGCAGCGCCCGACAAGCGCGTGCAGGCACTGGACCGCATCGCCACCAGCTACCACGCCCTCGGCCAGCTCGATGGCGCCGTACTGGTCGCGGACAATGGCAAGATCGTCTACCAGCGCGCCTTCGGCCTGGCAAACCGCGAATGGAACGTGCCGCACACCACGCATACGGTCTTCCGGATCGCCTCCCTCACCAAGCAGTTCACCGCCACCCTGATCCTGCAACTGGCCGAACAAGGCAAGCTAAGCCTCGACGACAAGATCGGCCAGTACGTGCCGGAGCTCGCGCCGGAAATCGGCAACCGCGTCACCCTGCACCAATTGCTGAACCACACCTCAGGCATCGTCGATTACGCCAACTTCCCCGGCTTCTGGGCCAATCGCCTTGGCGAAAAAGTGCCGAAGGCGGACTTCCTGGCGATCATGAACCGTCCGTTGGAATTCGAACCGGGCAGTCAGGGGCACTACAGCAGCTCTAACTACACGCTACTGGGCTGGGTGGTTGAAAAGCAGACCGGCAAGCCGTTCGGCACAGCGCTGGACGAGATGATCCTGCACCCGCTCGCAATGCGCGAAACCGCCTACGACGCCCCCGACCGCATCATTCCGCACAAGGCGTCCGGCTACGTGCGCGCGCTTGGCTCCTATCAGCCCGCCGCCCCGCTCTGGATTCCCAACGTGGGCGCCGGTGGCGGCGTGGCCAGCACTGTCGGCGACTTCTTCAAGCTTGATCGTGCGCTGGCCGGCGACAAGTTGCTCAAACCCGAATCGAAGCGGCTGATGTTTACGCCTTATGTCAAGGACGACGTCTGGGGCGACCTTGGCTACGGCTACGGATGGCTGATCGGCACGCGCACCATTGCCGGCAAAGCCCGCCTGGTGCATGAACACGGCGGCAACGCCAACGGCTTCCGCACGCTCGTTACGCGCTATCCGGAGGACGGCAAGCTGGTGCTGATCTTCCTCAACGAAGGCAATGGCAACAAAGGCCCGGAAATCTACAGGATGCGCAGCGATTTCAGCGACGCACTATACGGCAAGCCTGTCGCGCCACCCAAGCCGTCGCTCCACGATTTGCTGACCGCGGAAATCCGCCGCAAAGGCGACGATGCCGCGCTGGCAAACGTCACCGCCCTCCTCGCGCGCAGCGGCAAACCGGACGATGGCAACGGCCTGAACATGCTGGCCTACCAGTATGCGGAAGCCGGCCAGCCCGCAACCGGCATCGCCGTCCTCAAGCTGGCCGCCAGCCTCTTTCCGCAAGACGGCAACCTGTACGACTCGATGGGCGAGCTCTACCTGGCGCAGGGCGACAAGGAAAAAGCCACGGCCGCCTACCAGCGCGCCGTCGAACTGGAACCGAAGAACACCAACGCCGCCGAGGTACTGGACAAACTGACAAGGAAATGAAAAAAGCCCCGTGATCGCTCACGAGGCTTTTGAATTCTGGCTCCCCGACCTGGACTCGAACCAGGGACCTGCGGATTAACAGTCCGTCGCTCTACCGACTGAGCTATCAGGGAAAAGAGGCCATATCATATACAGCCTCGAACCGCCTGTCCAGTGTCAGGCGGCAAGTCCTTTAGAAGGAACCTTTGAACTGCACGCCCCACTGGCGCGGCTCGTTGGTGAAGCCGGTCAGGTTGTTGAAGTCGATGGCGCCGGTGATGCGCTGCTGGTCGGTGATGTTGCGGCCGAAGACAGCCACTTCATACTTGCCGCCCTGCCAGTTGTAGCCCACGCGGACGCCGCCTTCGGTCAGTGGCTTGCCGGTGAATTCAGCTGCTTCGTACAGGAAGAAGTTCACTTTCGAGCGCCAGGACCAGTCGGTCAGCACGAACAGGTTGCCGTCGGCCAGCGGGTAGTTGTAGCGGGCGGTGGCGTTCAGGATCCACTTCGGCGCCTGCGGCAGCGAATTGCCGTCGATGACGACACGGCCGGCCGCGTTGATCGGATCGAGCACGGTGCAGGTCGGGCACTTGTTGACGGACAGCGCAGGATCGCGCAGTTCGGTGAAGTTGTAGGAAGCCGATGCGGACACCTTGAAATCGTTGGTGACGAAGCCTTCGATTTCGCCTTCCACGCCGCGGCCCTTGGTCTTGGCTGCGTTGATCAGGCGGGTCACGTTCGAATTGCCGCCGACCACGGTCAGCTGCTGGTTCTTCACATCGTAGTCGTACACGCTCAGGGAAGCGCGGGCACGGCGGTTCCACAGGTCGGCCTTCACGCCGGCTTCGTAGGACGTGATGGTTTCAGCGTCAGCCACGGTGATCGGCACCGAGGTCGAAGCGGCAGCGATGGACGGTGCGCGGAAGCCGGTCGCAACGCGGGCGTACACGCTCACGTCGCTGTTCAGCTTGTAGGTGCCGCTCAGGTCCCAGTTCAGCTTGTGCTTGCTCTCTTCGACACCGCGCGGGCCCACCAGCACGATATTTGTGGCTTCCAGCGTGTTGAACTCTTTCTTGTCGTTGGTGTAGCGCAGGCCGCCGCGCACGGTGAACGCGTCGTTCACGGCGTAGTTCACGGAACCGAAAGCCGCCCAGGCCTTGTTCTTCTGCTGGGACTGCACGCGGCTGGTACGGGTGCCGGCGACGTTGTAGTTGTCCTGGCCGGCGGTGCCGTCTTCGTCGAAGTAGTACAGGCCGGCCTGCCAGTTCAGCGGACCAACGTATTTCGATTCGACGCGGAATTCCTGCGAGTACTGCTTCAGGTCAGGCACGAAGCTGGCGGTCTCCACCTGGAACGGCACGGCCGGTGCATTGGTCGGGTTGCCGCCGTCGATGTCGCCGCGCGAATCGTACTTGCTGATGGTTTCGTAGCCGGTGATCGAGTACAGCTTGTGCTGGCCCAGGTCCCAGCTCAGGCGGACGTTGGCGCCGCGGGTTTGCAGGCGCTGGCCTTCCTGGCCATTGATGGCGATCTTCTCGTCATCGTAGCCGTCCACGAAATCGTTGGTGCCCTTCTTGATGATATTGGCGCGGAACAGGCGGGAGTTGCCGGTCGTGGTGCGCTGGTGCACGTTGAACAGGGCGTTGAACTGGCCGTTCGGCTGGTACAGGAACTGCACGCGCTCGGCGTGTTCGTTATAGCCTTCCAGCGCATCCTTCTCGCCGGTGAAGGTGTTGGAGACGTAATCGTCACGGTGGCCGCGCAGCGTGGAAACGCGCATTGCCCATTCCTTCGACAGCGGAATATTGGCCGCGCCGTCGATATTGGCGGTGCCGTGGGTGCCATAGGACAGGTTGTAGTAACCCTCGATGCCCTTCAGCGAAGGCTTGGCGGATTCAAACTTGACCACGCCGGCCGGGGTGTTGCGGCCGAACAGCGTGCCCTGCGGGCCGCGCAGCACTTCCACGCCGGCCAGGTCGAACATCGGGAAGCCCTTCAGGATCGGGTTTTCCTGCACGATGTCGTCATAAATCAGGGAAACTGGTTGCGATGCAAAGACGCTGAAGTCGGCATTGCCGTAGCCGCGGATGTAGAAGCGTGGGAACACGCGGCCGGTCGAGGATTCGATATTCAGCGACGGAGTCTTGCCAGCCAGTACGCGAATGTCCTGGCCGCCGGACAGCAGGATGTCCAGCTTCTCATCCTTGATCATCGACACGGAGACGGGAACTTCGCGGATATTTTCAGCGCGGCGCTGAGCGGTGACGGTCACCACTTCCAGCTTGCCGGCTTCCGGCTGTGCTTCCTGCGCGATAGCGGCCAGGGGCATGACTGCGGACAGAGCCAGGAGACGTTTGTGCATCTTGGACAGTTTGATCATTCTGATTCCTAGTTGTTCATGAAGGTGATGTCTCCTGTCCTCCCTGGTCTTGTCGCCGAGTAAAACTGGTATTTTTTAACATTTAATGCTGCCTTATCAAGCAGCTTAAAAAATGAGCGCGCATTATATACCCGCTATACGATTTCAGCCATACGACGCTTGGCGATCTATGCTAAGTCAGCGCAACCAGTGAGCGCTGTTCGCCGCACTCCTTTCGGTAACTGTGTCACAGAACTGCAACAATTCTTAACTTAATTTAACAATTTTTTTGCATTGGTTTCACATTGTTGCGATAGTCATGCGGCTCTGCAAAGGGCAAACACGGCGGATCGATGATCCGTCGTGCGTGCGCCGTCCGCGGCGCGAATCATTCATGAATCGCACGGAGTAATTTTGATCAAGCATCCCAGCCTCAAGCAAGGCGCACTTGCCATCATCCTGGCATTCGGCGCAAGCGATCTGGCCCTGGCTCAACAAGCAGCCACCCAGCCAACCGCAACTGTCTACGTTACCGGCTCCAACCTGAAGCGCACCGCCAAGGAAACAACGAGCGTCGTCCAGACCATCACCGCGCAGGACATCAAGGACACCGGCGCGGCCACCGTCCAGGAACTGATGAAACTGATCCCGGCAATGGGCAGCGACGGCAATTTCGACACCACCGACGGCGGCTTCGCCCGCGGCGCTTCCACGGCATCGCTGCGCGGCCTGACCTCCACTTCCACCCTCGTCCTGCTGAACGGCCGCCGCATGACCCCGGGCGCCTACGCCGACCCGAACGACGGCAACTCCACGATGTACGATCTGAACAGCATTCCCGTTTCAGCCATCGACCGCGTGGAAGTCGCTGAAGGAAGGCGCGTCCGCCATTTACGGTTCCGACGCCATCGCCGGCGTGATCAACTTCATTACCAAGTCCAGCTACAAGGGCGTGGAAATTGCCGCCCGCTTCGGCGCCAACGATGATGGCGAGTTCGCGCGCAAAGGCGTGAGCGTTCTGTGGGGCAAAGGCGATGTGGAAGAAGATGGCTACAGCCTGTTCGCCACCCTGGACGTTGCCAAGCGCGAGCGCACCGCCCTGCGCGATGCCAAGGATGTGGAATTCGAGCTGTACCAGAAACTGAACGGCCGCTTCGCCACGCCATACGGCAGCACCGTTTCCGCCTCGCCGGTGTTCTACCGTGAAAGCGGCAACGGCACGAAAAACTTTGGCGTGACCCAGACCACCCGCGACCAGCGCCTGCGCATCACCCTGAACTGCGATCCGTCGCAGCAGCTGACCGGCAGCCGTGCCATGGGACTGTCCGCCGCGTCCGTATTCATCGACCGCAAGTTCTGTAACTACGACCTGCCTTCCACGCTGGAAGCGCAGAGCGCCGGCAAGGATTACAACTTCCTGTCGCATGGCGAACTGAAGCTGGGCGGCGACTTCCGCGCCTATTCCGAAATCTCGTTCAACCGCAGCGAGCGCGAATATACCGGCGCACCGCGTACGCTGGGCCAGACCTCGGTCACCAACTTCACCTCTACCGGCGTCGCCGATCCCTTCCAGGTGATCCTGCCGATCGGCCATCCGGACAACCCGTTCACCGATGCCCGCGCGTCGGTCGGCTACCGCTTCGAGAACCTGCGGGCGGCACGAAGAACGTCAACGATAACCTGCGCGCCCTGGCTGGCATCCGCGGCAACCTGGGTGGCTGGGACGTCGACAGCGCCCTGCTGTGGAACGAAGCGCGCCGCAAGGACACCACCAACGGCCAGCTCTACCTGCCGACCCTGCGCAAGCTGAACAGCGGCACCACGCTGGCCCAGCTGGCAGCCGACCCGACGCTGGGCCGCGACGTCACCTCGAATAACAAGGCATCGATCACCCAGCTGGATTTCAAGGCCAACCGCCAGTTCGGCCAGTTGCCGGGCGGCGCCATGGGCGTTGCCCTCGGCGGCGAAGTGCGCCAGGAGAAATCGACCTGGTGCCGGATGAGCTGGTCGCCAGCGGCAACATCCTGGGCCTGGCCAACACCATCCTGCACGGCCAGCGCACGGTGAAGTCCGCCTTCGCCGAATTCGAGCGCCCCCGTGCTGAAGACGGTCGAGCTGTCCGCCGCCGGCCGCGCCGACAAGTACACCGGCCTCGACACCAACTACGTGCCGCAGCTGGGCGCGAAGTGGACGCCGGTCGAATCCTTCGCCGTTCGTGCGTCCTACAGCCGCGGCTTCCGCGCTCCGGCACTGAACCAGACCACGCCGGGCGGCGCGCAGTTCTTCCTGTCCAACCTGTACGATCCGAAGCGTTGCCAGACCGACGAGGAAACCCCGAAGCCGGGTGCGACCGAGCAGGATTGCAACAAGTCCGCAGCCGGCACCGGCGGCGCCAATCCGGACCTGAAGCCTGAGAAATCCCGCAGCTACTCCTTCGGCTTCGTGCTCGCGCCCGCATCCAACATCGGCGTAACGGTCGACTGGTACCGCATCCGCAAGGAAGGCGAAGTGATCCTGGGCTCGGCCTTCGACGCGCTGAAGAACGAAGACAAGAACCCGGGCAACGTGGTGCGCGACACCAATCCGGACAACTTCGTGACCGATGCGAACGGCAACAAGATCCCGGGCACCGGCCCGCTGCTGATGGTGCGTGAGCCATGGCTGAACCAGGGCGCCACTGAAACCAGCGGCATCGACCTGGACGCAAGCTTCCGCAACAAGCTGGGTGCTTACGGCGCGCTGACCACCAAGCTGTCGGCCACCTATGTGATCAGCTACAAGATCGCGCAGAACGCAGGCGACATCGAGCACAACACGGTTGGCCACGATCCGGGCCTGTGGGACTGGAACCTGTCCAACAACACCCGCATTCCACGCTTCAAGTTCAACATCGCTTCCAGCTGGAGCTTCGGCGACCACGCTGTGAACGCGTCGGTGAACTACGTGGGTCCGATCTCGCTGATGCGCGGTTATAACGCCGATGTGAAGTACGATCAGCCGTTCTGTCACTATGGCAAGCGCCAATCCACGGACGCGGAAGCGAACCGCGACACCACCGTGCCGCTGTACGAGGACTACTTCCCTGAGTGCGAAGTGAAGAGCTGGACCACGGTGGGCCTGGGCTACACCTACACCGGCTTCAGGAACGTTACGCTGAACCTGAACATCCGCAACCTGTTCGACAAAGCCGCCCCGTACTACCCAGGCGCCGGCGTCAACAGCGCAGCCACCCCGCAGAGCGGTTATCTGCAGGGCCTGCACAACAACCAGGGGCGCTACTTCACCCTGAACGCACGCTACGTGTTCTAAGCGTCACTTTTCCAGCGGGCGCCCGGCCCGCTGGCGGCCGCATCCTGTCCGCATTGCCGGGGTAGGACGCGCCTGTTCAGGCCAACGCTTCCTTGGCCGCTTCCTCTGGCGTCAAGCCCTCGTAGAACAGGTCCGTGAACCATTCCACCTGCTCTTCGATATGCTCCTGCGCCTCTTCCTGCGTGGCGCCGCCTTTTACCAGCCAGCCTTCCACTTCGATGCACCACTGGATGAGTTCCAGGGTTTCCGGATCGAGTTCTTCCTTCTTCTTTGCCATAGCAAACCTCTTCAATACGCACAAAGCAAAAAAGCCCAACCGGGGATGGCTGGGCTTTTTCTAATTCTGGCTCCCCGACCTGGACTCGAACCAGGGACCTGCGGATTAACAGTCCGTCGCTCTACCGACTGAGCTATCGGGGAAAGGAGGCCGAATTATATACAGGGTTTCGGGATCTGCAAACCCCTTTTTTCGACTTGTCTATTTTATCAGTTTCCAGGCCTGCCCTGGTCGCGCTGGCTGTAATCGCATACGCCTTGAGGGAATATTCTTTCCAGCCAGGCCCGCTGTACGGGCGTGAAACCGGCCTTGTAGGTGCCGTCCGCCAGCGCGACGGACACCGGCTTCAGCGCGCACTTGAACATATCGCCGCGGATCGAGTCCCCTGCCACGATGCGGGGGCTGCTGTAGATCGGAAAAGCGCGCGTGCAGGCGCCCGCAGGCCTCGCGTTCAGCACGCCATCCCACACATCCGCGCCGGACGCGATCACCGCGCCAGTGGCAGCGAAGCACCTGTCCACGAAGCCTGCAGCCCCCGCCGCCCCGCCCGCCCCGCCCGTCACACTCTGCCCGCCAATCCCGCCCGGCGCCGCCAGCACCTGATCCAGCACGCCCAGCGCCTCCATAACCGCATCAGCCAGCTTCGCCTCATCCGCCGTAAACCAGATCACCTGCCGCGCCGCCTCGCCAGGCGCCAGCCGCGCGCGCACCGAAAACGACTGCCGCGCATTATGCATATTCAGCTCCGGCTCCAGATAAGGACGCAAGTCAATCATCGGAATGCCCAGCCGCTGCCCGGTGAACACATGCCCCGACAAATACGCCCTGCGCATCGCCTCCACACTACCCTGCCGCCGTGGCGCCGGCGCGCCTTCCGGCGAGCGGCAGGAAGCGCTGCGCCGCATATTCCGCGCATCGAAAGGATCTGCCTTATCATCCCACGCCACGAATTCCGCCTGTTCCTTCCAACTCCCCACGCAGGCATTAATACGCAAAAATTCGTCCGCATCAATCCGCCCATCAACCAACGCCGACAGGCCGTACTGCACGCCCACATTATCAAGCGGGATCGGCGCGAAGCCGGCGCCGTCCGTGCCATAGATATCGGCCAGGTCATTCCAGTGCGTCCACTTCACCTTGGTGAACACGCTTTCCGGATAACCGTAGAACCTTACTGCCTTGTCGAAACGCGAATCTTTGTAGAAGGGATTCAACACATTGGGCATCGCCATGCGCCAGCCGCTGATGCACTCGGTCGAGCCGGGCGCGTTCGTGAGCGGATTCCGCGCCGTATCGCTCGCGTTCATGCCCTCGATCCAGGCCTGCCTGCTCCATTGCGCCCACGGCGAGGACGGATCGCGCGCCACCTCCTCGCGGAAGTATTGTCCGAGCAAGGGACAGTCGGAGATTGGGATGGTCTGCGTGACCATGTCCGGATATGACTGAATTGGGATGCCCGCATCGAGCAGCCCAGGACGGTTCTGCGCGAACATGTACTGCTGCACCGCACCGCCCGAGCCGCCAATGCCGACCGTGTACAGCGGCTTGCCATACTTGTCGATGAAATGCTGCTTGGTCTGCGCGGCAGTTTCCTCGGCCAGGCGCATATTGTAGTGAACGCCCGTCTCGTTGCCGGACGATGTGACCACGGCATAGCCCTGCCCCAGCAGGCGCGGCATCAAGCGCCGCTCGGCGCTGCCCAGCGCTTCGTTGAACCACATGGCCGTGCCCTGCTGATGTCCAATGCCGACGCCGCCGCGCAGCCAGTACACGAGCTTCTTGTTCCATGCCGCCGGCTCCAGCATGGCGATCGTGTACAGGAAGCGGTTGATGGTGCCGACTTCCACTTTCACCACGAACGGCACGGTCGCGCCGTTCCATGTGGTCGTCTTCATGTCCGGCGGCGGGCTGGCCGGGTCGTAGGCTTTGAAGGTAGTGCCGTTGTAGTAGAACAGCCTGGACTGCGTCGCGATGGCGCAGTTGCGGCTGTAGCCGATGGTCTTGTGGTCGCCGTCGAATACCGGATGGCCGACTCCATCCTGATTATCGACCTGAGGCTGTCCCAGCCCGGATTCCTGCGTCCTGCAAACAAAAGGTTGCTGCTGCGCGTACACCGGGCCGCAAATCAGGGCGGCCGCCAACAAGACCCATGGTTTCATCGCATGTCCCTCCCGCCACCAGTGTAGCCTGAAACGGCTCAGGTACCGGTGCCGTGGCTAGGATAGCCGAACAGCTTGAAGATTTTTTTGCGAACACGCCACAACACGGCGACGGAGATGATGCCAGCCACCCCACCCACAACCTCAAGAACCCGCTTCCACACAATTTCGCCTGCCTCACCCGCCTTTTCCCGCGCCAGATTGCCCGGGCTGACGACCACCTTCACGGTGACCGACTTGGCCGTCTTCGGCACGGGCGCACCGCTGCAGTCCGGCGTGCCGAACAGCTCCACGTTGGCGCCGACGGTGAAGGTGCCGAGCTTGCTCGGCTTCAGCGCAAAGCGCACTTCGGAGCCAGTCGGCGTGATCTTTTCACAGACGCTTTCCCTGGGCTCGACCTCCAGGCCCAGCGCAAACGGTTTGACCCGCGCGGTCTCTCCCCTGGATTCCAGCGCCAAAGTCTGGGTGTTCATGCCCGGCTGCACCCGCGGCGCCAGACGCTCGTCCCCGATCCACACGCGCAGCTCGCCCGGCGGGCCGGGCATCGGCAGGGTTTCATTGGCCGAGACAGTCACGCTGTACTTTTCCAGTTCGAGCGTCCGCGTGGCCGGTTTGCCCGGCTTGCCACCGCCGGCCTGTGTGAAGACGTCGATGCGCGCCTCAGCGCGCCGCTCCGCCACCGGCCCCTCCGGCTGTGCCGGCCGCGGCGACGGCGCGATTGACCGCCGCTCGCACCCGGCGAGCAAGACCAGCAGCAAAAGCACGCAGCGCAGCTTCATTACGCCTCCCAGATCCACTTTTCACTATAGCGGCCCAGCGTTCGTGCAAAAACGCATTTCTGCGCCGCTGATGCAGATCAAAGCCGTCGCCTGCGGACGGGCTAAATTGAAGCCATCACACTCGCCGGAGCGGCTATGGAGCCCAGCTCGCTTGACAAGATGCGCGTCCAGCAGGAGCATGAACTCGAAGCGCGCACGCGCGTGCTGGAGGTCAAGGTGAGCGTGCAGGAACAAAAGATGGAAGACGGATTCGTTTTGCTGCGCACCGAAATGAACGACGGATTCGCCTTGGTGCGCGCTGAGATGGCCAAAGGCTTCGCGGAGCAGGCGCTTGCGCGGGCCGAGCTGGAACTGCGGCTAAACGCGAGGATCCAGGAAACAGCGGACCGGCTGGAGCGAAAAATTGACGCGCTGTACCGATTACAGGTGACGACGATTGTGCTGATCATCGGTCTGGCCGCAAAAGTATTCTGGCCGCAATAGCCCTTACTCAAACTGCCTGGCGCCACTGCAGACCAGATCCTGCAACACCTCCCGCGGCAGCGCGGGACTGAAGTAAAAGCCCTGCACCTCGTCGCAACTGAGATCGCGCAGGAAAGCGAGCTGTTCCGCGGTTTCAACGCCTTCCGCGATCACCTTGAGCTTCAGGTTATGGCCCAGCGCAACAATGGCGCGAGTAATGACCGCATCGCCTTCGCCGATTTCACGCAGGAAGGACCTGTCAATCTTGATATGGTCCACGGGGAATTTCTGCAGATGGCTCAGGCTCGAATAACCTGTGCCGAAATCGTCGATGGACAAGCGCACACCCAGCGCTTTCAGCTGCGTCAGGGCTTCCCCCGCCTCAGTTGGATTGTCCATCAGCTGGCTCTCGGTCACTTCCAGTTCCAGCATGTGCGGCGGCACCCCGTGACGTTGCAAGGTGTCCGCCAGGCGTGCTGCGAAGTGGCGATGCCGAAGCTGACGCGCCGAGAGATTTACGGAAATCACGAAATCCTGCATCCCTACCGCTTTCAGCGTCTTGAGCGCCCCGCACGCCTCGTTCAGTACCCACTCGCCGAGCGGCACAATCAAGCCCGTCTCCTCCGCAATCGGGATGAACTGGTCAGGCGAAATCATGCGCTTCTCAGGATGATTCCAGCGTACCAGCGCCTCGGCGCCAACTACCAGCGCGGTCCGCATATCGATCTTGGGCTGGTAGGCCAGCACGAGCTGATTGTGCTGGATCGCGTTGCTGAGACTAGCCTCCAGCTGCAGACGCTGGCGCACCGCCTGGTTCAGGGCCGGCGAATAAAACTGGCAATTGTTCTTGCCCAAGGTCTTGGCGTGATACATGGCCGCGTCGGCAGCCCGCATGATGCGATCAACATTGTCCCCATCCCGCGGGAACAGGCTGACGCCTATACTCGCGCTGGTCAGGATTTCATGTCCAGCAGCGACGACCGGCGCGCCAATGCTGCTGCGTATCCGAGCCACCAGATCGGCCACGTGTTCGCAGCTCGGTTGCTCCGTGATCACAACCACGAATTCATCGCCGCCCACTCTTGCCACCGTATCGTCGCCGCGCATGTTTTCGCGCACGCGACGCGAGATTTCTAGCAGCACCGCGTCGCCGGCGTCGTGGCCAAAACTGTCGTTGACGTGCTTGAAATTATCGAGATCGATGAATGCAAGCGCCCCGTTTACCTTGTTGCGCACCGCGTAGCTGATCGCGGACTTCAAGCGCTCATTCAACAGCGTCCGGTTCGCCAGTCCCGTCAGCGGATCGTGGTGCGCCAGGTGGTGCAGACGTCGTTCGTAATGCCTGGCCGCCGTGACGTCGTTGATCACGGCAACGAAATGGGTCACCTCGCCATCAAGATTCGTGACCGGATCGATTCGCAAGTCGTTCCAGAAAATATCACCATTCTTCTTCGCGTTGCGCAGGATCGCGCGCACGCTCTGCTTGCGCTTGAGCGCCTCGCGGATGCGCTGGTGTTCCTCGACATCACAGTCTTCGACACGCATGAAGCGCGGGTCGCGGCCCTTGATTTCTGCCAGCGCATAGCCGGTAAGCTGCTCGAACGCCGGGTTGACGTACTCGATCCGATGTTCCCCTTCGTCACAGCAAGTGATCACGATCGCGTTCACGCTGGAATAAATCGCACGCTCGCGGATACGCAAGGACTGCTCCGCGGACTTCCTGGCAGATATATCGAGCCCGGTTCCGAACACAACGGGAACGCCGGCGAGACTGGTTCGCGCGCAATTGAACAGGCACGTCGTGCGCTTGCCGCGCTTGCCGATGAGTTCAGCCTCATGCGAGGACATGCCCTGCTCGAAAGCCTCCCGGATCTTTTGCTGAATGTTGGGCCACGTGCTGTCCTGAAAGAACTTGTCGACACTGCTTTCGGCGGCCAGTTCCTCGCTCGTCATTTCCAGCGTATCTTCCAACTGGTGATTCCATAACAGCAGCCGGCTGGACTGGTCGATAACGTAAAACACGCACGGCAGCCCCTCGATCACATCCGCGACTGGCAAGTCCTGGATCACGCCGTAGCGCGACGGGGACTGGCTCGCGCGCGGGACGATGATGATGCTGAAGCGTCCGGGCTGGGCGGGATCGAACGAGTGCGACGTGACAGTGATTCGCACTGACACAAGCCGGCCGTCGGCGCATTTGAGCTGCCCCGGCGCATCGGCATTGTTGTGCTCACTGAGCAGAGCCGCCCGGCTTTCCGCATCGTCCAGTTCAACGAAATCGTCCAGCGTCCTGCCCCGCAAAGCCTCCGGTCGAAACCCGGTCAGCTCTTCACAAGCGCGATTCCATCCTACGATGGCGCCGGCCGCATCCACAACGAACACCGCCAGCGGGAGTGGTCCAAGCTTCACCTGGTCTCCTTTGATTGTTGAGCCAGCGTGCCGTTCAGTGCACGCCAGCGCCCCGATCAATCATAGCGCAAGGTAAATTGTGTAGCATTCATCATTGAACCGTGCCAGCCCGAAACGCAAAAAGCCCTGCCTGTGAACGCTGGGCCATTCTGAATTCTGGCTCTCTGACTTGGGTTCGTCACGCACAGTAGAGCGCTCTTTCGGTTGAAGCATACTTAACGAGACACAGTGTGAAAATTTCCAATTGGCAAGAATGCTATTCTGCATAGAGTACGCGCTACAGCACGTGTCGGGCTCAATGCTATGCTGAGCTCGCTTCGACCAGCAGGGAGAGAAAAATGGAGGAGAGGTATCAGGCCGCACCCGGCTTTACGGTGGTATCGGGCGGCCAGACTGGAGCCGACCGTGCGGGTCTGGATTGGGCCATTGCCCATGGTTTGCGTCATGGCGGCTGGTGCCCGAGTGGACGCACGTGTGAAGACGGTGTCGTTCCTGACAAGTATGCGCTGCAGGAGACGCCTGGTTCGGGCTATTTGCAGCGCACAAAATGGAATGTGCGGGATAGTGACGCGACCTTGATCTTTACATTGGATGAGCAGCTTGATGGTGGTTCTGCGCGCACGGCGAAGATTGCTGTGAAACTGGGCCAACCTTGGCTGCACGTCCGGCCCGGGGTTAATCCGAAATACGTCGCTAGCTTTCTGGCGCTCCACCATGTAAAGACCTTGAATGTGGCCGGCAAGCGTGCTTCGGTGGCGCCGGGCATTGAAGAACTGGTACATGTAGTGCTTTCGCAGTCCGTGCATGTATAGATGCTTCTGTTGTCTAACGCCTTTGCCGACGGCGCCAAGAGGCAGCGGCCACCTGGAACACGCTGGAGGACAAGGCTATGAGTAATGAAGATCAGGGCGAAAGCTTGCCACCCAAGTTGCCAGTCGTAGCAATCCTCCTCGGGTCTATCGCTGCCTTCATCACAGCCGGTGCGGTGTCGTGGTCCACGCCAGATGGCAACCTCGTCGTGACTTTGGTGCCAGCACTGGCAATTGGTCTGACTGTCTTCGGCCTTGCATTGCGGCGCTTCCGTCGTGGCGGGTCAAAGTGACTAAACCAGGGCGCTTGAGGGAGACCCGAGCCTGTTCAGGCCGCATTTCTGACCGACAAAATTCGGCCAGGAGCCGACGTTGCGATTCTTCAATTGCAACGGTATACAACGAGACAAATTTTGATAAGAATCTTCCTCACAATAATCGTCTTACTCATCTCGGCATCGGCTGCTGCAGGCCATGAGACTTACGTTCTGGCCTGGAAGAATAAGTCAGAACAACTCACCTATAGGTCTTGCGGTTGCGCTGACAGTTGTTGGGTTGCGGAGCTGCGCGAACGCAAAACGAAAAAACTTAGAGCGACGTTGCGATCCGACTGCTCAAAGTTGTATGCAGCCTATCCAGAAAATTCGCCGGTGAGGGAGTTATTAAAAAGCCCCTCAGAAATCAACGACAGAGCTGATAAGATGGAAGCGATTTCTCGAGAAATGAAGAGTCTAGTGGATGGCAACCCTTCTTGAAAACAGATGAAGTCCTCAGCTCCGAAAGAATTCGGCCAAAAGCAATGGGATGGACTCCTCCTCTCTAGTAAGCGCCTCGGCACCTAAACTGGAGTTTCCACACAACCAGTTTGGAAAAGGAGTCCACCATGAAGATTATCCGCGTCGGCGTTGACCTCGCCAAGAACGTCTTTCAGGTCCACGGTGTCGACCGTAGCGAAAAGGTGGTCTGGCGTAAGAAGCTGGGCCGGGCAGAATGGCTGATGGCTCTCCTGAAGAAGATTGAGCCAGGATGCGAGATTGGAATGGAGGCTTGTGGCGGTGCGCATCACTGGGCACGCGAGTTGCAGAAGCGCGGCTTTGACGTCAAGTTAATCGCGCCGCAGTTTGTGAAGCCTTACGTGAAGAGCAACAAGAACGATGCGAACGATGCCGAGGCAATTTGCGAAGCGATGAGCCGCCCGAACATGCGTTTTGTGGCTGTCAAAACGGTTGAGCAGCAGGACCTGCAAGCAATACACCGTATCAGGGCAGAGCTGTGTAACCAGCGCAGGGCAAAGGGAAATCAGATTCGCGGCCTGTGCACTGAGTACGGCCTGGTGGCGCCAAGGGAACTGCTGCACTTGAGGATCGCCATTCCGTGTTGGTTGGAGGATCTCGACAATGGATTAACAAGTCGCTTCCGTCGGTTGCTACGGGGTTTGTGGCTTGATCTACTTGGGCTTGATCTACTTGGGCTTGATCTGCGGGTTAAAGAGCTGGATCAGGATATACAGGTGGCAGCCGATACCGATCCGGTTGCTTGCCGGCTGCAGCAAATGCGCGGCGTGGGACCTGTCATTGCAACGGCGATCGTGGCGAACGTAGGTGATGCAAAGCAGTTCTGCAATGGTCGGCAAATGGCGGCCTCGCTTGGGCTGACACCACGACAAAACAGCTCGGGTGGCAAGACGCGATTGCTAGGCATTACCAAGCGGGGCGACTCGCAGTTGCGAACGTTACTGATCCACGGTGCACGTTCGGTGTTACGAACGGCGGCGAGCAAGGATGATCGATTGAGTCGTTGGGTGACACACTTGGCGCAGACGAGGCATCACAACATTGCAGCAGTCGCGTTGATGGTGTCCCCAGGAGTGGTGTACGAGAAGTGATTCTCAAGGGGCTGGGTCCCCGATCAGTTGATCACGGCAGAGAGCCGTGCGGACTGATTGTCGCTCAAGGACTGCAATCCTTCAAGCTGCATGTATCGGCGTTGCAGTGACCACTCGTCATTTTGCTCCAGCATCAAGGCGCCCACGAGCCGGATGATGGCGCGGTCATTGGGGAAGATGCCAATAACGTTAGTGCGGCGTTTGACCTCGGCGTTCAGGCGTTCCAACGGATTGGTGCTGTGAATCTGGGTTCGGTGCGCCTTGGGAAAGCTCATGAAGGATAGAACCTCATATTCGGCGTCATCCATCATGGCAGCCAGCTTGGAGAATTTGGCCCGCAGCTGGTCGGCCACTGTTCGCCACTGCCCGCTGGCTGCCTCGGCGCTTTCCTGCACAAAGATGGTATTGATCATGGCCAGTACGGCCTGGCGCTGGCCTTTACCAACATGCGCCAGGGCGTTACGGATAAAGTGCACACGGCAACGCTGCCAAGTTGTCTTCAACACCTTGCTGGTGGCCGCCTTCAGCCCTTCATGGGCATCCGAGATAACCAGCTTAACGCCACGCAGCCCTCGCCGCGTCAGGCCGCGCAGAAACTCGGTCCAGAAAGGCTCAGCCTCGGAAGGGCCGGTCGCCACGCCAAGGATTTCGCGCACGCCGTCAGTGTTGACGGCCACCGCGATTATCACGGCCACTGACACAACTCGGCCGGCCTGACGCGATTTAACGTAGGTGGCATCGATCCACAGGTAAGGCCAATCGCCTTCGATAGGCCGACCAAGGAAAGCTTGTACCCGCTCATCGATCTCTTCGCACAGCCGCGAGACCTGGCTCTTGGAGACGCCGGTCATGCCCATAGCCTTGACCAGTTCATCGACTGAGCGGGTGGAGATGCCCTGAATATAGGCCTCCTGAATCACCGCTGTTAGCGCCTTTTCGGCTGTGCGCCGTGGCTCCAGGAAGCCGGGGAAATAACTGCCGCTGCGCAGCTTGGGTATTTTGAGATCGACTTTGCCGGCCCGGGTTTCATAAGCGCGGTCGCGATAGCCGTTGCGGCTGTTGATGCGTTCATCACTGCGCTCGCCATAGGCGGCCTGGCAAAGCGCTTCCACGTCCATTTCCATGAGCCGCTGCAAGGCATGTTGCAAGGTCTGACGGATGAAATCTGCATCCGCCCCCTTTTCGGCGAGCTCGGATAGTGCGATAGTGGCGTTGGTCATTGTGTTTCCCTTAGGTTGAGTTAAGGTCTTCGCAAACCCAACATTACCTTAAGAATCACAATGGCCGCCCTCAAGCAGCCTTCCTAAACGCCGACTCCGGCGACCTCTTCATACACCACACCCTGGGGCACCATCGTCGCGTTGGCAAACAAGATGGCGCGCATCGCCTGGGCGATGATGACCAAAGGCACTGATTACCACCCTGGCACGTTGCCAGCTTGAACCGCAACACACTGAATAGAAAAAGAGGAGCTTCCAACCGCGATTGCAAAACATGACGTTGATGGCCAACAGGTCGAACCGGCGCTGGCAGACCCCGGCAATGTCTGCGGCCCACGAGCCCGAAACAGCAATAGGGAGCTGGCGCGCGAATAGCCCATTATGGTCCTTGCCTCAGGAGAGGCAACGCAGTTGAGACCGGATATACGTGAGCAGTCGCACCTCAAAGTCAAAGACGGAACGTTTGCAAACGAGGAGGAGTCCATATACGAATAGCCCATTATGGTCCTTGCCTCAGGAGAGGCAACGCAGTTAGAGACCGGATATACGTGAGCAGTCGCACCTCAAAGTCAAAGACGGAACGTTTGCAAACGAGGAGGAGTCCATATACTGACGCTCGTAAACTTGAGAGATATATTTTTTGAGGCAAGGATGGAATATCAACTTGTTTTGCAAATGAGAGGTCATTCTTTGATAAACTTTGACGAACTGATAAGTCTAGAAGATGAGTTGAACCTCGCGCTCAGTGATATGGCTGGGGTGGATGGCCACGACATGGGGCGCGATGAAGCGAACATTTTCATAATCACGTCAAACCCTTTAGTCGCCTTCTCACGTGCCAAGCCGATTCTCGAGCGGCGCAACTTGCTTCCAACCATCAATGCCGCTTTCAGATCGCTGACGGACGAAACTTACTCCAATATCTGGCCCGAAGACTCGAAAGTTGAATTCTCGGTTGCATAGGGCGCATGCGGCCAAAACCGGACGCACAACTTAATTAAGCATTGAGGCATGAAGAAGAAGACAGCGCTGGCTGCTTTTTTCATTTGGTCAGTGTGACCGCAATGGCCAAAGCTAGGTCCATGGTGTTTATGTGGGCCTCTACCCAGTCAGGCAGCGAGCGGATAATCTCGCGCGAGCCGGTTTCATCGCCGATGGCCAGCAGGCATTGTGCTCGGTCGATTTCGGCGAGCAGGCTGTTATGTGCAGCTTGGTGGACAACAGCTGGCGCGTAGTTGATGTCTCGCATTAGCCGGTTTTCCTCGGTCAAGTCTCCGGCGAGTTCGGTTGCCAGCCGCCGGCACGCGTCATCAAAGGCGGGGCGGGGCAGACCCTGCATGGATTGAAGCAGGTCGAAGACAATACGGTGAGACTGGTCCAATACAGGGATGCCGAGTGCCAGGTCCGGACCAAAAATGATGGAATCCATGGACTTCTCCGAAGATGTGGTTCACGAATTGTGCTGTACGGAAAGTCGACGGCACATGATCTAGGTCAAATTTGCTGCCCGCGACGCAGGTCGTGCACGGTGCAACGTAGGTTGGCGAGCTGTCCAATCCTCGGGCGTGGAAAAGTGTGAATCTTCCCTGGCGGCAAGGTGTTATCCTGAGCGAAGTCGGCCGAGTACGGCCAGGAACCGCCTTTCAATCAAAACATGACATCTAATACCAATACATGGCGTACTCATCCACTTGTCCGGGGAGTGGAATATGCGGTTTCTGCTCCCATCAACAGACAAGCTGGAAGTTTTTCACCCGAGCGAAGTTATCGCCTTGTTGATGTCGCGTACAGTCGGTACGATTCATCCACCGTCTTTACATTCACGGCGGACCGTGCCGAGACGGCAATTCAATGGTGGTGGCATGATGATGAGCCAGACTCGCTTCCATCGGAGCTGTTTCGTCGGATAAATTGATAAGACGCGATTCAGCCAGAAGCTGCCGCTGAAAGAGCATACAGGATTCAAAATGTTTCGTTCAATGAGGTCCTTTAGATTCTGGTCAATGGGGATAGGACTAATCTCCCTGGTACCGCTCGGCTACTTCATGTATCAAAATTGGCTATTTTCTCAATGGGCACGGGAGCGCGTTAGAAACGGAGAGTTTGTTTGCGGAACTGGGATGTTTGCGCTGCTCGTGCTTTGTGTTGTGACTGCCGGTACTCTTTCAGGTGTCGCCACTTTACTCGGTTTAGCCGGATACGTCAGAATGGAACGGCCGAGACCCAAAAAACGACTACTGGAAATAATTCTGATTTCGAGTGTTGCGGCTCTTGCCTTTGTGGCAGGGCTCTTCTTTGTCTGACCCATACCAGCCAAGAGCGGCCCCTATTTACGGGAAAATGTCCATGGATACAGTCGATGCACAGATATTAAGGGTAGCAGAAGAACTAGTGTCCGGAGCCTCGAAAGCTGTTGCAGACGAGCTAGCTCGGATGACGCCTGTCAGCCCCAAGTATATGAGGTTGGCGCACTTTCTCTTTCACTATCTTGCGGACGAAGATATTCGAGAGCGGGACGACGAATACGCTAGACTCCAACTTGCGCAGCTACGTCAACTGATTACCGAAGCGACTTACTAAAACGGCCAAGAGCGGACCACCGAAACGTTTGCTAAGCTCACCAGACTAATTTCGCTATGAAATCAGCAACCTCTATTAACGAAGCAGACGAATTCGCGTCGCGAGTGCTAAAGGTCAATCATGCGGGGGAAAATGGGGCCGTAAACATATATGCAGCACAAATAATCCTCGCCCGAATCACCGCGCCCAAGATCGTGGGCGAGCTAAGCGAGTTCAAGTCTCATGAAGAAAGGCACCGAGCTGTATTCTGGGCGGAACTTCAACGCCGAAATCGTCCACGTTGCCGTAGCTACTGGCTTTGCGGTATTGGTGGCTTCATACTTGGGCTAGTGACCGGGGCTTTCGGGCGTGGCGCCATCACTGCAACCACTGTGGCGGTAGAGCGAGTAGTGCTTCGCCATCTTGAGCAACAGCTCAACTTATTGGACGGGTGCGACGAAACTGCGGTAAGGGCTATTGAGTCAATCGTTGCCGAAGAGCGGCAGCATTATGACCGGTCAGCTTCCGATATCGATGGCGGTAATTTCTGGTCCAGGGTGCTGTCGCCCATCGTCTCAGCCTCCACAGAGGCAGTGATTTGGATTGGTATGCGAGTATGAGCCGTCGTACAGCGATCAACAGGCCCGCAGCCGGCCAAAAGCGGAAGTGCAAACCAACTTGCGGAGGTCATTATGACACTCGACCCGAATAAAATCGACAATGCAGTGCTTGCGCTCTTACAGTTGGGCCTGCACGATGGAAACCGTACTTGGAAATCGTTTGATTGGGACGCGATGAATCGCCTCCACGCAAAGGGTTTAATCTCAGATCCAGTTGGGAAGGCGAAGTCAGTCGAGTTGACTGAACGGGGCATGGTCGAATCGCGTCGGCTACTTGCTGACCTTTTTGGGTCGTGATGTAAGGTAACGAGAGCGAGAACGGCCAAGAGTGGACCGCGGCACCGGCTGTCAATCTGACGTTGCGTTGAAATTTCTTTCATTTCAGCATGCAATTCCGTTCAAGTGACGAATATCTGGAGTACATGATGACCACGTATATCCCAGCTTTAATTTGGTTACTCTCAGGCGTGGTTTGCCTTATTATTGCCAAGCGGCGCCATGTAAAACGGACCACCCTCCGAGCGATGCTCGTAGCCCTGCTTGGCCCAATTGCGATTCCTTGGGTGTTGTTAACAGCGCCAGAGAAATTTCGCCAAACCTGATTTCACTACCGGCCAGAAGCCGACACATAGCGATAACAAGCACAGGAATTTGATGAACAAAGAGCTGTTTTTCCAGACTCTCGAAAGCTATCTCGCAAGGGTTCCGGCGGTAGTGCCGCCTTTTGGAACTGGTCTTGAAGATGATGGGAGTTGGTGGATAAAATTTGCGATTGACATTGATAATCCGCTAGCTTGGAACGTCGTTCAGGAGTTGGGACACGTGCTGAATTACCTATCCATAAGCGAGCGTCTTCCAACGTCGTTTAAGCCGGTATCTCCGCCGCCCTACATGAACGGTGGGCCACGAGACTTTTTATCTTGGGTTATTGAGTGTTCAGATAAAGAGTTTAGGCCAGGGACGGCTGCGAAGTGGCTTGAAGGACGACTTCCGTTGCCGGTTGATGACCTGGCGCAATGGAACGTTGATGAGTAGTGGCTCAAAACGGCCAACAGCAGTCTGTCGCCTATGTCGCGACAATTCGTGCTGGAAGAATTAGCTATGCGATCTCCACGGCCAATTCCATGTCATGTAGATGCCGGCGGCAACCATGGCCAGCAATATCGCCAACCAGAAAAGTGTGCTCCAATAGTCGTAATGCATATCCTGCGGAGCGGTGCGGCGATACCGCACTCTCACTATATCGCCGACGTCCAGTCTAGTCAGAGTAGCGGCTTCCACGGAGACATGCACGCAGCTTGCGAGCATGAGCTGGAACGTCGCGTAATACGTCCAGTTACTATAGCCATCCGAATCCGGCCGCTCGACAGCTCTTACCTGAATGACCTTGGCGTGTGCGGGCTCACTTATAAAGTAGAAGCACAGAGTTCGCAGCATTGCGTAAATGAGAACTGCAAGAATAGTCAGCAGGACTAGACTGATTGCCAGTCGTGCGCTGTAAAAGATCCATACCGATGACAGGAGTAGCAAAGCCAAGCAGATTATTTTCTTTTGATTGCTCATGATGTCTCAATCTTAATCGAGAAGCTGACTTTTTTGGCAATAGGGAGCGAAACTGCGGTGAGCACGGAGTGTCGTGAGCAACTAGATGAACTTTCACCGCTCACGCTGCTGAAAGCGGCCAAAAGCTGCCCTCTAAATCATGCTGTGCATGCATGACATCTCCTGGCTTTTGACGTTGCACTAGTGCATGCAACTACAGAGCCGCTTGCTTGGGTGCCATGCTACATAGACTCCTCACGGAAAAGGCGAATCCTGCGCTCTGCATAGGAAGTGCAACTAGCGTCTGCGAGAGAAGTCCACCGTATTCGCTACTATGCAGTCCTGCCGAAGCGTACAATGGGTCAATGCCATGTAACTTGATACCGGTCGTCGGTTAGCTGAACTCGCTTGAGGAGGCAAATGAACGGCAATGGACAATGCAAATAAGCGGCAAGCAGATTCAAACAAGGGGCAAGCAGACTTGCCAGCTGCGTCCACCCTCAGGGCGCTTGAGGAATTGCATGCTCATGAAATAGCCCGCATGCAACAGGCGATTCAGCGGTTACAGTCGCGGAGATTGGTCGAAACAGAAATAAACAAAGATCAGCTTGCATACTTATCACGCCAAATTGAAGAGTTACGGGAAGCGAATGAGCACCTGTTGATAGCTACGCTTAATGCCAACGAGATGCAGTCGGCCGCAGAGAGCGTTAGTAGGCGTCATGCGGAGTTTCTGTCGATTTTGGCCCACGAGTTGCGTGGACCCATGCAGCCCATTCAGCTGGCGACAACCATGCTGAACAACATCCATTCCTTACATCCCGACTTGGAGCGCATTGGCGGTGTTATTGGTCGTCAGCTTGCCACTTTGGATCGCTTGGTTGCTGACCTGTTGGATGCTGCGCGCATCAATACAGGCAAGATTCGGCTCCAAGTGGCTGCGGTGAGGCTACAGGACGTGCTTGATGCGGCGGTTGAAATCACCACCCCCCAGTTCTTTGCGCGCAATCAACAGTTGACGCTCAACCCCTTGCCGGAAGGGGAGCTCGTTGGTGACGCGGTTCGCTTGTCCCAGATTTTTTCGAATCTCTTGTCGAATGCCAGCAAATTCACTCAACAGGGGGGCACAGTTGTTGTCTCGGCTTTCGCGTCGGACTGCACAGTCCAGGTTACTGTGGCCGACAACGGCATCGGTGTCGCCAAGGAGCACCAGTTAGACATCTTCGACATGTTCACGCAATGCGGCCAACCTGAAGAGCAAGCCCGGCGTGGACTGGGAATTGGTCTTTCCCTTGTAAAATCCATCTGTGAGATGCATGGTGGTGCAATTACGATGAATAGTGCGGGCACGGGTGCAGGTAGCGAGTTTATGGTGACATTACCATTCAAAGCGAAATTGGCCGACCAGCCGTTTGCACCACCCAATGTTGCGATGAACACCGTAATACCACGCAAGATTTTGCTTATTGAAGATAACGAGGATGCCAATGAGTGTATGGCTCTGCTATTGCGGCAGGAAGGCCACTCCGTGACGACGTGTACTGATGGAACGTCAGGGGTCCGCGCAGCCCAGGACGCACAATTTGACGTAGTTATTTCTGACGTGAATTTACCGGGAATGAGCGGTCACGAGGTCGTTCGAGAACTGCGTCGCATTTTGTTTGATCATCTACCATGCTTTATCGCAACCTCCGGGTATAATGCCGATCGGTCAACAGCCAAATCTTTCGATTTTTATCTGGTGAAGCCGACATCAATGGTCCAGCTACTCGATATTATCGGCAATTGCGTGCTGCCCGCCTAAGCCGATTCAGGTCACTGCAATTATCGAGAATAATTTCCCTACCCGACCTATGCCAACGAGAGCCATGACCGAAGAAGAACGGCATTGCATTGCGGTGCGGGCCATCCGCGGTAGTGAAGGCGGCGTGCCTGTGGCAAGCGTCGCGCTTTGGGAATGCCTTAGATCTGAATTGAGCAAAATCGTAGGGGACAAGGGCTTCCAGTCCCTATATGCGAGGTGTCTTCATCAGGCAAGTTCCCGTTTTCCCTGGTTAGAAAATCAGTCATCGCCATCTGCTGATTCTGACTTCCTACAGCTGCTATTGCGGAGCCTGCAAAGCCAGAGTAACGACGAGGCAGAAGCGGCTAGCGCTGATTTTTTCAATACGTTTATTGATACCCTGATTCTATTGATTGGGGAGCACTTGGCAATGAACATTCTAGGCAAGGCGTGGGGCGAACATATTGCCAATTACCAAGGAACGGAGTGCCGAAAGTGAAGAAAGTAGAAATTGAACTTCTTGCCACGGGAGTTCCTGGCCTGGATACGTTGCTTGGCGGCGGAGTGCCCGAGTTTTCCTTCAATCTGTTAGCTGGGACGCCAGGTAGCGGGAAGACTACGCTGGCGCATCAGATTATGTTCTCGTTGGCTAATCCAAATCGTCGTGCTTTGTTCTTTACAGTGCTAGGCGAGCCGCCGTTGAAGATGTTGCGTTACCAGCAGCAATTCTCTTCTTCGATTTCGACAAGGTCAACGATTCAATTAAGTTTGTCAATTTGGCGGCCGATCTGTTGCAGGGAGACTTTGAACGGGTACTTGCGCGCATTGACGAGGAAGTGAAGGCCTTTGAACCGAGCCTCGTGTTCGTGGATTCTTTCCGCTCAGTGGTGCAGACGGCACGTGCCATGGACTCCGGAGTGACCGGACTGCAGCACTTCGTCCAGCACCTTGGTATGCAGATGACCAGCTGGCTCGCGACGACGTTCCTCATTGGGGAATACCTTGCCCCAGAGTCCGAGTCGAGTCCGGTGTTTACAGTTGCTGATGGCATCTTGTGGATGTCGCAGCTGATACATCGAGACGCCTTAGTGCGCAAGATTCAGGTCGTCAAAATGCGCGGCCAGGCGCAACGTCTCGGCGTTCACACATTTCGAATTAACTCCGATGGAGTGGAAATTTTCCCACGGATGGTAGTAAACCCAATGGAAGATGCTGTACCCGCTTCGGAACACTTGCCTCGTCTCCCTCTCGGGAATGCAACGCTTGATGAAATGATGGGTGGTGGGCTACCGACGGGGTATTCCCTGCTTGTAGTCGGACCGTCCGGTTCTGGCAAGACTGTCCTGGCAAGTGCTTTTCTTGCGGAGGGGGTACAACATGGTGAAACCGGAGTGATCGCTGCTTTCGAGAAGAGCTCTCGGCAGTTGCGTGACCAGCGGCTCAGCAAACTAGTAGCCGATGGCCATATCGGCGTGATTAATACGCGCACCCTGGATCTTTCTCTGGACGAGATTCTGCACGAACTGGTAGCAATGATTGTGCGGATGGATGCTAAGCGAGTAGTGATCGATTCGATCTCTGGGCTCGAGATGGCATTAGCGCCGATGTTCCGCGAAGACTTCAAAGAATCCCTGTATAGATTGATCGCAACTTTAAGTGCAATGGGAGTGACCGTACTGATGACCGTTGAACTGGAGGACTGCAATAATGCCTTAAGCTTTAACTCTCATGGGTATGCCTTCCTGGGGGGATGCGATTGTCATGCAACGGTATGTGGAAACGGCAGGCGAACTGAAGCGCGCGTTGTCCGTGATAAAAGTGCGCGGTAGTGGACATAGCAAGGAAATTCGCGCCTACGAAATCTCGGATGCAGGCATTTCTATAGGAGCGGTTATGACTGATCACGAAGGGGTGATGTCAGGACGACCGGTTAGGCTGCCGTAAAGGGCGAAATCAGCGTGCCCTGTTCGGCAGAGTTAATTTCCGTGGCAGCACATAGTCCGGTCGGCGGCCAGAAAGTGAAGTTACTTGGGAGTGAGTTCGGCAGATTTGATGAGTTGCAGTTGCTAGAAGTTATCACACCCGGGTCTAGGCTGAATGCGGCGGTCGCGCGTCTGGGCTATCCCCGGGCTTGACACGCGAATGCCGGCGACCGTTCTACTAAAGATTGCGCGTACCAAGTCAATAGGAATACCGGAGCGTAGGGCGACGCTCAATCCGGCCTCATCGCCCAATGCACTCCGGATGAGCAACGCGATCGACACTTTTTCAGCAGTGATATGGTCTGTGCGCCATGTCATGGATTCATGGTACTCGTCCTGAAATGCAGCGCCGTTCTGTATGACTTCCTATCCAGTGGCCGACTTCACTTCTGCGAGTAGCCAACGCCAGTAGTGCGGAAGTCTACCTGCATCGGATCAGCCAAGGCGTGCCATGTCCAGAACGCGTCTATTTGACCGTAGATCGAAGGACCTGAAGTACCGCTTTGGGGCGGCTACAGCGCCGCCCACGTGAATTAGGCGTCGGTCTGCTCGGCCAATTCGAGCGCGTCATCAACTTCGATGCCCAGGTAACGCACGGTGCTTTCAAGCTTGGTGTGCCCCAGAAGCAGTTGGACGGCTCGCAGGTTTTTCGTTCGTCGGTAGATCAGCGTCGGCTTTGTCCGACGCATGGTGTGCGTGCTATATGCGGTGGGGTCGAGCCCTATCTCATCAAACCACTGATGGACGATGCGCGCATACTGCCTGGTCGAGATGTGCGGCGAGTCGCTGATCCGGCTCGGGAACAGGTAGTCAGAGCTTCGTAGATTTGCTGTTGCAATGTAAGCGTCAACTGAGTACCGTCTAGACGTCGACTCACCGCCTGGCTGATCATCGGTCGTCGGCACAACAAATTTGTGTCCACAAATTATTTATGGACACAAATATTGGATCGAAAGGCGAGCGGCCCATGCGTGGGCCTTACCGCCATCACAGCGAGGAATTCAAGCGCTCCGTTGTGAGGCAGTCGTACCAACCTGGCGTTTCGGTTGCACGGCTGGCGCGCGAAAACGGCATCAACTCGAATCAGATATTCAATTGGCGCAAGCGATACTTCGTCGACCAGCATACAGCGGGGCAGCCTGATACTCCGGCATTATTGTCAGTGACCATTGCCGAAGAGCCGCCATCGTCATGTGCCGATGGCGATGATCGCCGCGACGGCGCGCTCGAATTGACCGTCGGTCATGCCAAGCTACGCATTGAAGGAAATGTCGATCCTGGTCTGTTGGCGCAAGTCCTGGATAGGTGGCTGCGATGATCGGCCTACCTGCGGGAACCAAAGTCTGGTTAGCCGCCGGCGTTACCGATATGCGCAGTGGCTTCGACGGTCTCGCGGCCAAGGTGCAAAGTGCGCTGGCAGAAGATCCGTTCAGCGGCCATGCGTTCGTATTCCGAGGCAAGCGTGGTGATCTAATCAAAGTGTTGTGGTGGACCGGCGACGGCCTATGTTTGCTGGCCAAACGCCTGGAGCGTGGACGCTTCGTCTGGCCGCAGGCCAATAGCGGCAGCGTGGCGCTGACGCAAGCGCAATTATCGATGCTGTTGGAAGGAATCGACTGGCGCCGCCCAGAGCGAACCTGGCGACCTTCATCAGCCTTGTAAACTTGATATGACCTGCGTAAACTGGGCTGCATGCTCAACGCCGCCGACCTACCCAATGACATCGAAGCCTTGAAGGCCATGCTGCTAGCCAGTGAGGCCAGGGTAGCACACCTGAACGCTGAGCTGTCCACGCGCACTGCGGAAATCGAGCACCTCAAACTGGTGCTGGCGAAACTGAAGCGCATGCAGTTTGGCCGCTCTTCGGAGAAGCTCGACCAGCAGATCGAACAACTGGAACTGCAGCTCGAAGATCTGGAAGCGGAAGAGGCAGTGGCGGAGGCACGAGCGACAATGGAGGTGGCGCCACGCAAGAAGGCTGAACGCAAGCCGCTGCCACCGCACCTGCCACGAGATGAGCGTGTGCTGCGTCCGGCGAACGAGTCCTGCCCGGACTGTGGCGGTAAGCTCAAACACCTTGGCGAAGACGTTTCGGAGCAACTGGAATACGTACCGGCGAGCTTCCGCGTCATCCGCCATGTGCGACCGAAGTTGGCTTGTACCTGCTGCGATGCCATCGTGCAGGCGCCGGCAGCAAGCCGGCCCATTGCACGCGGCCTGCCTGGCCCCGGTTTGCTGGCGCATGTGCTGGTGGCGAAATTTGGTAAGCGTATTCTCCGTACCGTATTGAGCCAGGCAGCGGAAAGCGCGATGATTTGGATTACACCGCTGGGAGGCGGAGTTCAGACGCCGGAGAGTTGGTCGGCGCAGTTCCAGGGCAGGAAGTCGTCGACCCGGTTCACGGGATGATCGGCGATGTGCGCCAGCACATGGCGCAACCAGGCTTCGGGGTCGACACCATTCAGCCTGGCCGTTCCGATTAGCCCATACATGGCGGCAGCGCGTTCGCCGCCGCTGTCGGCACCAGCAAAGAGGAAGTTGCGTCGGCCAAGCGCCACGCCGCGTAGCGCGCGTTCGGCAGCTGAGTTATCGATCTCGATGCGCCCGTCATCGACATAGCGCGTCAGCGCCGGCCACAGCTTGAGCGAGTAGAGGATCGCCGCCGCCGTATCGGACTTGCGTGATAGTGTGCCGAGCATAGTGTTCAGCCAGCGTTCCAGGTCATCGAGTAGCGGCCGTGATTGTTGTCGCCGCACTGTGCAGCGCTCAGCCGGTGGTTTGCCGCGGATGTTTTCTTCGATGGCATACAGTTCGCCGATGCGGCGCAGTGCCTCGGTAGTGAGTGGCGACGGCCGCGCTGCATGTAGGTCATAAAACTTGCGACGGGCATGCGCCCAACAGGCAGCTTCAGCTACACGACCTCTTTCGTAAACTGCGTTGAAGCCGGCATATGCGTCGGCCTGCAGCACACCAGAGAAGTTAGCCAGATGGCCCTGTGGGTGTTCGCCTTTGCGGTCGGGCGAATACGCAAACCAGACTGCCGGTGGCGCACCATCGCCACTGGCGCGGTCATCGCGCACATAGGTCCAAAGCCGCGCGGTGCGCGTCTTGCCGTTGCCGGGCGCCAGTACCGGCAGTGGTGTGTCGTCGGCATGCAATTTGGTGGCAGCAAATACATGGCGCTGCAGCGCATCGACCAATGGCCGCAATAGCGTGCTGCTGGCGCCAACCCAGCT
Source organism: Pseudoduganella sp. UC29_106 (assembly GCF_044055365.1). Taxonomy (NCBI): domain Bacteria; kingdom Pseudomonadati; phylum Pseudomonadota; class Betaproteobacteria; order Burkholderiales; family Oxalobacteraceae; genus Pseudoduganella; species Pseudoduganella sp. UC29_106. The sequence goes on from NZ_CP171977.1 coordinate 4,789,975, forward strand.
GGCCAGCAGACTGCGCTCCAGTTCCACGCCCTCGCGAGCGTAGATAGTGCTCTGCCGATACAGCGGCAGATGATCCGCAAATTTCGCCACCAGCACATGCGCCAGCAAACCGGGGCCAGGCAGGCCGCGTGCAATGGGCCGGCTTGCTGCCGGCGCCTGCACGATGGCATCGCAGCAGGTACAAGCCAACTTCGGTCGCACATGGCGGATGACGCGGAAGCTCGCCGGTACGTATTCCAGTTGCTCCGAAACGTCTTCGCCAAGGTGTTTGAGCTTACCGCCACAGTCCGGGCAGGACTCGTTCGCCGGACGCAGCACACGCTCATCTCGTGGCAGGTGCGGTGGCAGCGGCTTGCGTTCAGCCTTCTTGCGTGGCGCCACCTCCATTGTCGCTCGTGCCTCCGCCACTGCCTCTTCCGCTTCCAGATCTTCGAGCTGCAGTTCCAGTTGTTCGATCTGCTGGTCGAGCTTCTCCGAAGAGCGGCCAAACTGCATGCGCTTCAGTTTCGCCAGCACCAGTTTGAGGTGCTCGATTTCCGCAGTGCGCGTGGACAGCTCAGCGTTCAGGTGTGCTACCCTGGCCTCACTGGCTAGCAGCATGGCCTTCAAGGCTTCGATGTCATTGGGTAGGTCGGCGGCGTTGAGCATGCAGCCCAGTTTACGCAGGTCATATCAAGTTTACAAGGCTGATGAAGGTCGCCAGGTTCGCTCTGGGCGGCGCCAGTCGATTCCTTCCAACAGCATCGATAATTGCGCTTGCGTCAGCGCCACGCTGCCGCTATTGGCCTGCGGCCAGACGAAGCGTCCACGCTCCAGGCGTTTGGCCAGCAAACATAGGCCGTCGCCGGTCCACCACAACACTTTGATTAGATCACCACGCTTGCCTCGGAATACGAACACATGGCCGCTGAACGGATCTTCTGCCAGCGCACTTTGCACCTTGGCCGCGAGACCGTCGAAGCCACTGCGCATATCGGTAACGCCGGCGGCTAACCAGACTTTGGTTCCCGCAGGTAGGCCGATCATCGCAGCCACCTATCCAGGACTTGCGCCAACAGACCAGGATCGACATTTCCTTCAATGCGTAGCTTGGCATGACCGACGGTCAATTCGAGCGCGCCGTCGCGGCGATCATCGCCATCGGCACATGACGATGGCGGCTCTTCGGCAATGGTCACTGACAATAATGCCGGAGTATCAGGCTGCCCCGCTGTATGCTGGTCGACGAAGTATCGCTTGCGCCAATTGAATATCTGATTCGAGTTGATGCCGTTTTCGCGCGCCAGCCGTGCAACCGAAACGCCAGGTTGGTACGACTGCCTCACAACGGAGCGCTTGAATTCCTCGCTGTGATGGCGGTAAGGCCCACGCATGGGCCGCTCGCCTTTCGATCCAATATTTGTGTCCATAAATAATTTGTGGACACAAATTTGTTGTGCCGACGACCGATGATCAGCCAGGCGGTGAGTCGACGTCTAGACGGTACTCAGTTGACGCTTACGTTGCAATCCAGGTGATGATACTTTGCCTGGTACCTTCAGTGAGTTCGAATTGCACAGGCTGCTTGGTCTTCTGCTGAATCACGCTCGCTCGATGCGCCACGTGCGAGCCATGACAGATGTCGAGCACGCGCAGTTTGACGAGGTCGCAACCGCGCAGCTTGCTGTCGATGGCCAGGTTGAACAAGGCCAAGTCCCGCAATCGGCCGAAAATTTCCAGGCGGACGCGAATGGCCCAGATCTCGCTGATCCGGAGCGGCGCCTTTTGGCCTACCAGTTTGCCCTTGTTCCAAGGTATGTGTGCGACCGCTGCTGAAGTTTGAGTATCCATGGTGTATCTCCTTTTCATAAGGTGTTTCACTATGCGCCGTCAATATGGCCGGCATTGGCGCGGGTCGGCCAGACCTAGTGAGAATTTGCGTATTTTTCGTTCGAGCAAGCTGGTATGCTGCGATTGCCGACAACGGCCAGAAGCGGACCTTGTCATAGAAAGAACAGTCGTATGCTGTCATTGATGAACGATACGAAGTGGGATGAGTTGAGGCTGGCGATGTATGAGCTTGGGCCACTCTCACCCAAATGGCGTACATTGGACGTGGAAAATGGACACCTCTCAGAGTGGGATGGAGAATGGTTTTACCACTTCCGGAATGGCGGATATAAATTCATTAAATGGGTAGAAATCGCTATCGAATCTCCCGCGCAACGGCAGGCGGTATTGACCGAGCTGGTCAAGGTCCACGTTCCAGGAGAGTCCACTGAAACCGGGTTTCGAGTTCTTGGGTACGCCGACTTGGGCGTCGAGGTCGATTACTTGGCTTGACGTGTAACGGCCATCACCGGCCATAAACAGACATTGAATTGGAATTCGCATGCAAACGACAAACGGGAAGATTGCTGGCTTCATGGCAGGCGTCGCCGTTGTCAGAGGGATTTCGCTGTTAGGGTTTATTATCGTATTCCTCCAACTGACAGCGGCGCTCGATGCGGGAAATCCGCAAAACGGCGACGCGATTGGTCTGGCGATAATGTCGGTATTAGCCTACGGTCTGGCGTTGCTGAGCCTGCTTGCCGCGCTCGTGTATTTTATGTATAAGCGAGTGAGACATCAGCAGCGCCCTAAATCTTGGCACTTGATCGCAATGAGCTGGACTGCGGTTGAGGTTGTCGCTCCTGTGTTGTACTTCGTGCTCCATTGAGCTCGACAACAATCGGCCAGTAGCAGTCAGTCTCGTAACCATGACGGTCAACGAGGTTCGTAGCTGACTTTTATTTTTTGAATTTATTGTCGTTAAAATGTTTAGAAATTCCCTGATAAAAGTTCTGCGCGTATTGGCCGTGCTAGGGGCTTGCCTTCAACCCGTGCAGGTTTTCGCAAACGACTTGGTGCAGCCTGGTAAGTGCATTGGACGAGTTTGCATTGGTCAATCGAGGACAGATATCATTTCGGCCCTCGGTTCCCCTCCAATTAGCCATAGACTGACAACTGGGCCTGCTGACCTAGCTGACCTTTGGATTGGTGGCGTGAAAGGGGGAAGTCAGTTTCTCTTCGTGGCATATGCGAAGGGCAACGTCGTCGAGGTCCACGCGACTTCGCCAGCTTTCCGAACTGAGGATGGGATATCGACTTCCTGTGGCTTGGGTGAAGTGAAAAAACGATACCCTTCTGGCACAGAGTACGAATACACGTTGTCCTTCAACGGTAAGAATCGCTACGACTGGAGCGTCAAGGAGAAGGGTATAACCTTCACGTTGGCTGGAGATGAAAGTGGTCCGATGCTTGTGTTGGCAATTCATACACCTGGCCAGGAGAAGGCGTTCGGATATTCTGCGGATGAATGGTATTGGTATCCAAAGCGAAACGGCAAATATGTCCCGTTCGAGCGCCTACAAGAGGGCGATTGTCCAAGCGCAAAGCATGGTTGAGCAAATTGATTTCGACTTTCTGGTCCGCTTGCGTCCATCATGGGGAGTCGGCGAACGGCGACAAGCGGTCATAGAGCAATTTTTGAATACTCAATTCCTTCCGAACTACGATGCCATCTAACCGAATCAATGAGGTGACTCAGCGCGAATGGCGTGAGCTTGGATTTTTCTACGAGAGAGACGATGAAATTAGAGAATGGCGTCTTCAAGGTTCGAAAGCAGGACTCCGACGGTTTCCCGAGGCCATGCGTGCGTATGCAGCGAATCCTCGAAATGACTTGGCATCGGAGCACCAACACTTCGGACCGTACAAGTATTTAGAGCTCGGAACTTGCGAACATTCAGTAATCACAGAACACTGGATTGCTGGGCCGTTGAGGGAAATAGTTAGGCTCGCTGATGCCATGGATCTACGTTTGAATGCGGCGGCTGTCGGTGATGTCATTCGGCTGCGAGCTGCATTTGCGCCATCGTCATCATATGAGTTAGCGTTAGAAGTCTGTGAAACCACGTTCGACCCAGCAATGGCCGACAGGCATTGCTGGTAATGGCTGCGGATTCAACCGGTCGACGCAACACTATAAACTGCTTAGGCAGGAGGAGTGTTGCCATGAAACGCAAGCCACGAATCTATTACACTGACGATCAAAAGGCATTGATGTGGGAACGCTGGCGTCAAGGTGAATCTCTGCAGCATATTGCCCAACTTTTCGGCCGAAGTCACGGCGCAATCCAGGGAATTCTTATTCGTAACGGTGGGATTAGTCCTGCTCAGCGTTCCCGATCCAGGTTGGCTTTAACCATTGCCGAGCGCGAAGATATCTCGCGTTCGCTGGTAGGCGGCGCATCGATTCGGAAGATTGCCGCTTCGCTGGGTCGAGCCCATCCACCATCAGCCGGGAAATCAAGCGTAATGGTGGGGAGGCGCTATACCGGGCAAACCAGGCCGACAAGCGCGCCTGGGATCGAGCACGGCGCCCTAAGCGCTGTAGACTGGCAGAGAACCCTGCGCTGGCTGAAACGGTGGCTGCGAAGCTTCAACTGCAATGGTCACCTGAGCAAATTGCTGGATGGCTCAAGCGCGCTTACCTTGGCGATAAGGCTCATCAAGTGTCTCACGAAACGATTTATCGCAGCCTATACATTCAGGCTCGTGGCGCTCTGAAAAAGGAGCTTACCGAGCACTTGCGCCGTACTCGAGTAATGCGTCGCTCGCGCCACCACACGCAGAAGACTGAAGATCACGGCCGAATCGTCGATGCGATTTCGATTAGCGAACGGCCCGCCACGGCTGAAGATCGGGCAGTTCCTGGGCATTGGGAAGGTGATCTCTTATGTGGCAGTCACAACAGCCAGATCATCACGCTGGTTGAGCGGCAGACGCGCTATGTGATGCTAGTGAAGGTGGCGCACAAGGATAGCGAAACAGTCGTGAATGCGTTACTCCAGCATGCGATGAAGCTGCCCCGAGAACTCTACAAGTCGCTCACTTGGGATAGAGGTTCAGAGCTGGCAGACCACAAGCGTTTCAAGCTGGCGACCGATATCCAGGTCTTCTTTTGCGATCCAAGAAAACCTTGGCAACGCGGGTCGAATGAGAACACCAATGGCTTGCTGAGACAGTATTTGCCAAAGGGGCTGGATTTATCTAGTTACTCGCAAGGTCAGCTCGACGCCATCGCCATCGGCTGAATGAACGACCTAGAAAAACGTTAGACTATGAAACGCCGGCTCAACGGTTTTATCAATGTGTTGCGTCGACCGGTTGAATCCGCAGCCAAGAGCAGACCTACCGGAAGTCTACTGATTCACCATTAACTGCTAAATAAAATCATATGATGCGTCGAAGGATGCTTTTATCGCTGTTGCTTTCACCTTTCATCGCTAAGGCTGAGCAGCAAGAATCCAAGACAATTAGTACGCCTGGGGGGACTGTCTCGATGACTTCGAAAACAGTTACCCCAGTTCGACAGCAAATCGTCCCTGTGGGCCCACACAAGCTGAGGCAAATTCATGAACTTGATAAAGCGGCCAAGCAATTTTTGGCAGTTTATCAGCCAGGCGCTACCCCATCACTCAAAGCATACGATGAAGCGTTTCGGTTTTGGCAGCGAGACAAAGCTAGTCGGTTTTCTGTAGATGATGTAGTAGAAAGGCTAGGGGCTTACTTAGGAAGTAGGCTAGCAGAAGACTTTGATATGGAATGGGTTGAGGTCACCGACGAGTATGGAACAGACTTAGCTGTTCGAGCTAGAAAGTATGAAGTCGTTTCATTTCCATTGTCGTCCGTGGCGAAACGCGTTCAAAACAATCAATATGATTTTATGGCTGGAGTCTACTATGCTGTGCGGATTCAACCGGTCGACGCAACACATTGATAAAACCGTTGAGCCGGCGTTTCATAGTCTAACGTTTTTCTAGGTCGTTCATTCAGCCGATTGGCGATGGCGTCGAGCTGACCTTGCGAGTAACTAGATAAATCCAGCCCCTTTGGCAAATACTGTCTCAGCAAGCCATTGGTGTTCTCATTCGACCCGCGTTGCCAAGGTTTTCTTGGATCGCAAAAGAAGACCTGGATATCGGTCGCCAGCTTGAAACGCTTGTGGTCTGCCAGCTCTGAACCTCTATCCCAAGTGAGCGACTTGTAGAGTTCTGGGGCAGCTTCATCGCATGCTGGAGTAACGCATTCACGACTGTTTCGCTATCCTTGTGCGCCACCTTCACTAGCATCACATAGCGCGTCTGCCGCTCAACCAGCGTGATGATCTGGCTGTTGTGACTGCCACATAAGAGATCACCTTCCCAATGCCCAGGAACTGCCCGATCTTCAGCCGTGGCGGGCCGTTCGCTAATCGAAATCGCATCGACGATTCGGCCGTGATCTTCAGTCTTCTGCGTGTGGTGGCGCGAGCGACGCATTACTCGAGTACGGCGCAAGTGCTCGGTAAGCTCCTTTTTCAGAGCGCCACGAGCCTGAATGTATAGGCTGCGATAAATCGTTTCGTGAGACACTTGATGAGCCTTATCGCCAAGGTAAGCGCGCTTGAGCCATCCAGCAATTTGCTCAGGTGACCATTGCAGTTGAAGCTTCGCAGCCACCGTTTCAGCCAGCGCAGGGTTCTCTGCCAGTCTACAGCGCTTAGGGCGCCGTGCTCGATCCCAGGCGCGCTTGTCGGCCTGGTTTGCCCGGTATAGCGCCTCCCCACCATTACGCTTGATTTCCCGGCTGATGGTGGATGGGGCTCGACCCAGCGAAGCGGCAATCTTCCGAATCGATGCGCCGCCTACCAGCGAACGCGAGATATCTTCGCGCTCGGCAATGGTTAAAGCCAACCTGGATCGGGAACGCTGAGCAGGACTAATCCCACCGTTACGAACCCCGTTGGCCGGGCAAAATCCCCCACCCCTGGCCGGGTCAAAATCCCCCACCTCCTGACCGAGTAGCGCTGCTGTAGGCTGGCGGTCCCCGGAGAGCAATCCCGCTGGCAGGACGTAACCTTACCCCTTCGACCATCGAAGGGGAGCATGGAGGGTGAACGTCTTGAAACCAAACAAACGCACCACAGTCGCCACGCTGCTGGCAACCGGCACCAGCCAGCGCGAGATAGCGCGGCTGACCGGGGTGGACCGAAAAACCATCCGCCGCCTGGCGCTGGGCACGACCGGGCCGGAACCAAATTCCCCCACCCTGGCCGCCGGATCAGCGACAGCAAATTCCTCCACCCCGGCCACCGGCGCCCCGCTTGAAATTCCCCCACCCCGGCCACCGGCTCCAGATACCGGCCCGCAGTCCCTGTGCGAACCACACCGTGCCTTCATCGAGGCCCAGCTGCGCCTTCGCCGCAACTACACGGCGATCTATCAGGACCTGGTCGACCAATTCGGCTTCACGGGCCGCTACAACAGCGTCAAGCGCTTCGCCGGCCGTCTGGTGCAGCGCGATCCGGAGCAGTTCGACCGCCTTGAGTTCGCGCCCGGCGAGGAAGCCCAGGTCGACTACGGCGAGGGCGCGCTGACGCGCATCGCCGGCAGCGACCGATACCGGCGGCCACGCCTGTTCGTCATGACCCTGCGTTACTCGCGGCGCTGCTTCCGGCGTGTGGTCTGGAAATCATCGAAGGAAACGTGGGCCCAACTGCACGAGCAGGCCTTCCGGTACTTCGGCGGCACCACGGCCTACGTCGTGCTCGACAACCTCAAGGAAGGCGTCATCAAGCCCGACCTGTACGAACCGGAGCTGAACCCCGTCTACAGGGACGTGCTGGCCCACTACGGCGTCGTCGCCGACCCGGCCAGGGTGCGTGACCCAAACCGCAAGGGTACGGTCGAAAACGCGATCCAGCACACCCAGAGCACCGCGCTCAAGGGACGCCGCTTCGAGACCATCGAGGAGCAGAACGCCTTCCTCGAACAATGGGAAATCAAGTGGGCGGCGCCGCGCATCCACGGCAGCGCAAAGCGCCAGGTCGAGGCCATGTTTCAGGAGGAACGCGCCCACCTCGGCGCGTTGCCGCAGCAGGGCTTCGGCTATTACACCGAGTGCGAGCGCACCGTCGCCGACGACACCTGCATCCGCATCGACCATAGCAGCTACGCGGCGCGCCCGGCGAAGATCGGCAGCCGGGTGCTAGTGCGCCTGTTCGAGCGCCACGTCGAGATCCGCGACCGCTTCACGCTGGCCCTATTGCGCACGCATCCGCGCGCCCAGCGCCCCGGCAGCGTGCTGCTGCCCGACGATGAGCGGCCCTTCAACCCCTCACGCGAAACGCGCCGCATCCTGGCCCAGGCCGGCGACATCGGCGACGCCGCGCTGGCCCTGTGCCAGCAATGGTTCGAGCATGAAGGGCGAGTGGGCCAGCGCAAGCTGCGCGGCGTGGTGGGTCTGGCCAAGCGCTTTCCGCGCCGTCTGATCGACCAGGCTTGCGCCCAGGCTTTGCAGGAGAACGTGCGCAACTACAAGTCGATCAAGGTCCTGACCGAACGCTTGCTGGCGCAGGCGCTGGCCAAGATCGACGCGCCGCTCCAGGCCGAACTGGACCTGCAGCAGCACCATCCACTGATCCGCGAAGGCGAGGACTACGCCGACCTGTTCACGCGCGCGGCGAACGCCAGCGCCGCCATTACACCGACCACGGAGGCACCATGAGCATGAGCATGAACGAAATCGAGCGCGCCCTGCGCGAGCTGCGTCTGTCGGGCATCCGCGCCACTCTCGACACCCGCATCTTGCAGGCCCAAGCCAACCAGGAGCCCTTCCTCGACACCTTCTCGCTGATCCTGCAGGATGAACTGGACCGGCGCCGTTCGCGCCTGATGGAACGGCGCTTCCAGCAAAGCGGACTGGATGAACGGATGTCGCTGGCCGACTTCGACTGGCGTTTCAACCCCAAGCTGCCACGGGCCGCCTGCTTCGAGCTGCACACCCTCAAGTTCGTCGCCGAGGGGCAGAACGCCCTGATCATCGGCAGGCCAGGGACCGGCAAGAGCCACATCGCCAAGGCGGTGGCCTACCAGGCCACGCTGCAGGGGCACAACGTGCGCTACCTGGAGGCCGACGGCGCGTTCGCGGCCTATGCGCTGGGTGGCGATGCCGAACAACGGCAGCAGCTACGTACCTTGATCGACGCCGATCTTCTGGTCCTCGACGATCTGTTCCTGGCGCGCCGTATCGGCGACAAGGCCGGTGAGCTGCTGCAGACGCTAGTGCACCAGCGTTACAAACTCAAGCGCAGCATCGTGGTGACCTCCAACCGGGTCGTGCAGGACTGGGGCAAGTACCTTGGCGACAACACGATGGCGACCACCATCTTGGATCGGCTCATGCACAGGGCGCAGATCCTGGAGTTCGAGGGAAAAAGCTACCGACTGAAGGAGGCAGCGTCGCGGCTTACGCGCTTGACGTCTGCCGACGTCAAGCAGGACTGACAAGGCCGGCGGCAGGAACATGAACTACAATCCGGACTGTCCTGCCTGGGGGAATTTGACCTGGCCAAAGGTGGAGGAATTTAACCTGGCCAACGGGGTTACGAATAAGAATTCCCTGGATTGCGCCGTGACTTCGGCCGAAAAGTTGGGCAATATGCTGCAGAGATTCACCTTGACGCCAGCGTTCCCACATCAATGCCTTTTGATCGTCAGTGTAATAGATTCGTGGCTTGCGTTTCATGGCAACACTCCTCCTGCCTAAGCAGTTTATAGTGTTGCGTCGACCGGTTGAATCCGCATGTCAAAGATGCCATCGCTAGCGGACCGAAGGAGCGGTAGCACCCTAACTTCCGTGTTAGATGGTCAAATGGCTAGAACGGCGTTAAACGGCCACAAGCGGCCGGTCGCTTTTCCGCGTTGCTCATTAATGGAATTACTATGGAAATTATGTCGGTATCACCCCAAAAGAACTTTGAGGTGCGGACAGAAGTGTGGGAAGCTCGGAACTCGCTATGGGTGTATAGCCCATCGGTATGGGACGTCAAGCGTGACCACTGCATATTTTCATTTAAAGACGAAAACTGGTCAGCCGACGCGAGCGTTTGGGAAGATGAAGCAACTGTTCGACTGTGTCTGCGCAAGTTTCCGGGCAATCACCGACCAGACAGTTTGAAGG